>NZ_CP118892.1:0-4770596 GCF_029025845.1 Acinetobacter sp. TAC-1 | reverse complement strand
GTGAAACCCCTTCATTCAATTTTAAATTCAAAAAAGACTATTTACCCCTACCCTGTAGGTGAAGGGGTCGCCATTCTAACCAAGTTATCCACATCTGTCATGGTTAATTCAATCTAATTCGCTCAAAAAAGCAACCTTCTGTAAATAAATTCAAATTCAAAGCAGTTGTGGATAAGGTTTTCCACAAGCTGTGGATAAATTATCACAGAAAGTTATCCACAATCCATCAAATTAATAGAAACATGGATACTCACAGGGTAAGTTATTATTATTTATCTTAAAAAAGCGGTTTTCCACAGAAAAAATGCTCCCTAATAATAATAAATATAAATTTTAAATTTGAATTTATTTATAAGGATCAGGATTTCTGTGGATAAAGCTTAAGTTATGAATTTAAATTCAAAACAACACGATTTTTAAATTTAAAATTGAGAAATTAAATTTAAATTGTGAATCAGCCTATGGATAACTTTGAGGATATATCTGTGTGTAACTCTTATTTGCATTATAAAAGAATAAGTTATGCTGTGAATATATATTTTTAATAATTTATTCAATTTAATCTATATAAAGTTGTTGTCTGGGTAAAAATAAAGCGTCTATATAAAAGAAATGTGTATATTTATTGACAGAATAAAGAATGCACAATACAATCGCGAACCTTTAGAAAAGATCAATTTTGGAGTTTCGATATGAAACGTACATTCCAACCATCTGAATTAAAGCGCAAGCGTGTTCATGGTTTCCGTGCTCGTATGGCTACTAAGGCTGGTCGTCAAGTATTAGCTCGCCGTCGTGCAAAAGGCCGTCATAGTTTAACTGTTTAATTTTTTAGACAGTTGATAGACGACTTGGGTGTTATGTCTCTTTATAGTTTCAGTCCAGAGGTGAGAATCCACTGCGCTGCTGATTACAAAGATGTATTTGATGGTGCGCTTTTTAAAGTGCATCAACCCCATTTTATATTCTTAGCAAAAGTCACCGAACAGCCTAAAAGCCGTTTGGGTATTGTTGTTGCAAAGAAGAAAGTGCGCCGTGCGCATGAAAGAAATCGAATAAAACGTTTAACGCGTGAAAGTTTTCGCTTAAACCAGCAAAATATAGATTTATTGGATATTGTGGTGATGCCTAAAGTTGGTATAGAAGCAGTTCCAAATGCTGAGCTTTTTCAGCAATTACAATTTGCTTGGTTGAAATTGCAGCGCATTGTTAAAAAGCACCATAAAATAGCTCAATCTTCCCCTCAAAAATAGAGGATACCAATGATTCGTTTATTGCATTGGTTGATTCGTTTCTATCAAATTGCGATTAGTCCTCTCATTGGACCTCGTTGTCGTTATATTCCGACTTGTTCTCAATATTCGTTAGAAGCGATCCATACGCACGGCGCATTAAAAGGTAGCTGGTTAGCGACCAAACGCGTGTGTCGTTGTCATCCTTGGGGTGGGTATGGTTATGATCCTGTGCCAAAAAAAACAATTCGTTTTATTTCATTTCAGCAAATAGATTCTCAAACGCTTCATGTTCCTGTACCCTTGCGTGAACGTTTATTGAACCAAAATCACTCTAACCACTTGGGGTAATAGATATGCAACAATGGGCCAGGTTTGCAATCCTTGGGGCCATGTTAGTCACCGCATATTTGCTCATTTTGGCTTGGCAAAAAGACTATGGTCATGACAATACATCGAAGGCTGCGACACCGCAGGCTGTTGTAGCGCATGATGTGTCTGCCGATCTGCCAAAAGGTCAAGCAACTGCGGCCACTAGCGATGTTCCACAAGCAAATATAGCTGCTGCACAACAGAATACAGCTGCACCAGCCACAGCAAATCAACAATTGATTTCAGTACAAACTGACCTTTATCATCTTTGGATTAGTCCTAAAGGTGGTGATATTGTTCGTATTGAATTACTGAATCATGACAAGAGCAAAGACAGTGATCAGCCTTTTGTTATGCTTGAAAGTGATGCAAAACGTACCTATGTTGCGCAATCTGGGTTAATTGGATTGAATGGTCCGGACAGTAAGCCAGATCGACCAAACTATGCGTTTGAAAAAACTGCTTATACTATTGCAGATGCCAAAGCAGCCAAAGACAAAGATGGCAAGACATCGCAAGTTTTAGCTGTACCAATGGTATTTAAAACAGCAGATGGCGTTGAAATCATCAAAACATTTACCTTTAAACAAGGTCAATATCCAATCGATGTAAGCTATCAGGTTGTCAACCGTAGTGCGCAAAATTGGCAAGGACAAATGTTTGGTCAAATTAAGCGTGATAACTCAGATGACCCAGGAAAAACCTCTCAAGGGATTTTTACACTTGGAACATATTTGGGTGGCGCTTGGGGTACACCTGATGAGCATTATAACAAGCTAAAATTTGCAAACTTTACTGATGAAAAACTCAACACTGAAGCAAAAGGCGGATGGGTTGCGATTGTTCAGCATTATTTTGTAAGTGCTTGGATGCCTGGTCATTTTGGCGGTCAAGAATACACAGCAAAATTGGAATCTCGTAAATCTGCAGATGGTATGAATATCATTGGGTTTACTTCTCCAACCATCAATGTTCCAGCTGGAAAAGCAATGAGCATTGATGCAACGTTCTACTCAGGTCCAAAAATTCAATCTGAATTAAAAGACTTGGCTGTTGGTTTAAACCAAACTGTAGACTATGGTTGGTTATGGCCAATTGCAAAATTATTATTTGCTGGTTTACAGTTCTTCCATAATCTTGTGGGTAACTGGGGCTGGTCAATTATCTTATTGACTGTATTGGTTAAGCTTATTCTTTGGCCATTGTCGTCTAAGAGCTATCGTTCTATGGCGAAAATGCGTGTGATTGCACCTGAAATGCAACGCATGAAAGAAGAGTTTGGTGAAGACCGCATGCGTTTCTCACAAGAAATGATGGCGCTTTACAAACGTGAGCAAGTCAATCCACTTGCGGGTTGTTTACCATTGCTGTTGCAAATGCCAATCTTCTTAGCATTGTATTGGGTATTGATGGAATCTGTAGAGCTTCGTCATGCACCATGGATGCTTTGGATTCAAGATTTATCTGCAATGGATCCTTGGTTTATTTTGCCGTTGATCATGGGTGTAACGATGTTTGTTCAACAAATGTTGAACCCACAACCTACTGATCCAATGCAAGCTAAAGTCTTCAAAATCATGCCGATCATGTTTACAGTATTTATGCTGTTCTTCCCTTCTGGCTTGGTTTTATACTGGATTGTGAACAACTCGATCACGATTCTGCAACAATGGTTTATCAACAAAAATGTTGCTAAAGCCAAAGTCGCAAGCGAAGTGGTTTAATCTTCATAGATTAAGCAATAGCTGAAAAAATCCGCTTAAGATGGTAATCTTAGGCGGATTTTTTTATTGTCAAAGTTTGAGTAATTTAGATGAGCAACCCTGTAAGCCAAACCACAATTGCAGCAATTGCGACTCCACCTGGACGTGGTGGTGTAGGTGTGATTCGTCTATCTGGTCCTAAGGCTTATGCGATTGCACAAGCTTTAACTCAAAAAGCGCTTCCCCAAGCGCGCTTTGCTGGTTTTCGTCAGTTTTTTGATGAAAAAGGTGAAGTGATGGATGAGGGGCTAGCAATTTGCTTTCCAAATCCAAACTCGTTTACTGGTGAAGATGTGGTGGAATTGCAGGGACATGGTGGTCCTGTAATTCAAAATGCACTTCTTGCACGATTGTTCGAGCTGGGTGCTATTGCCGCCAAAGCAGGCGAGTTTTCCATGCGAGCCTTTGAAAATGGCAAAATGGACTTGGTTCAAGCTGAAGCGATTGCAGATTTAATTGATGCGACTTCACAAGCCGCTGCGCGTTCTGCAGTACGTTCTTTGCAAGGTGCATTTTCCAATAAAGTGAATACCGTATTGGAAAAACTGATTCATTTACGTTTGCATGTTGAAGCGGCGATTGATTTTCCTGAAGAGGAAATCGACTTTTTGGCAGATGGAAAAATTCTTCATCTACTTGAAGATGTGCAGGCTTCAGTCTCTGCTGTGCAACACTCTGCGCGTCAGGGGCAGTTATTACGTGAAGGTCTGCAAGTGGTGATTGCAGGTAAGCCCAATGCGGGTAAATCTTCGTTATTGAATGCCTTGGCGGGAAATGACCGTGCCATTGTTACGGATATCGCAGGAACGACGCGTGATGTACTGCATGAGAAAATTACTTTAAATGGCTTACCCATCACACTCACCGATACTGCGGGCTTACGTGAGACAGGTGATGTGGTCGAAAAAGAAGGCATTCGCCGAGCAATCAAAGAAATTGAGCAAGCGGATTTATTACTTTTGGTTTATGACCTCAGCCAAGGTGAAAATCCTTTAGCACTTGCTCAGCGCTATTTTGAAGATCATTTAGAAACTAAACGCTTGATGTTGATTGGTAACAAATGTGATTTAACTGCGCAATCACCTGAATTAAGTGATTTTCAAGGTTTTCGCCATATTAGCGTGTCAGCCAAACAGGAAATGGGTGTACAAGCGCTTATAGATGCGATTACAGCGCATGCTGGCTTCCATCCTGAAGAAGATACCTTTATTGCACGTACACGCCATTTAGACGCAATGAAGCGCACTCAGCACTATCTTGCAGAAGCACATGAGCAACTTGAGGTCTATCATGCGGGTGAACTGGTCGCTGAATCGTTACGTTTAGCACAGAATGCCTTAGCTGAGATCACAGGCGATTTTAGTGCAGATGATCTGTTAGGGGTAATTTTTGGCTCGTTCTGTATTGGAAAATAATCCTTTACTCTAACAGCTTAAAAGCGGACATTAGTCCGCTTTTTTTGATGAAAAGTTGTGCTTTTGTAAGCTGAATTTACATCAATCTTAGAATTGTTTACTGTAAGATCAATTACATATTCAACAAAGGCTTCTTTTCATGAAAAAAACTCCTTTATTGCTTGCGATTGCTGTTTTAGTGATGACATCAAATGTTTGGGCGGGTAAAGATGATCATGTGATTATTCAAGAAGCTGCCAAAAACAAGATCACCATTGGACAAGCAATACGTGCCAATGATGAAACAGCTGTCACCTTGACGGGGACAATTGTTCGTCAAATAAAACATGAACATTATGAGCTAAAAGACAGCACGGGCACCATTGGGATCGAAGTGGATGACGATCTTATCGATTTAAAAAAGTTAAAACCGGGTACCAAAGTTAAAGTTGTGGGGGAAGTCGATACCCATCGTTATAAACCCACAGATATAGAAGTGGTTAAAATTGAGATTATTCAATAATTGCTTTTAACCAACATCTAGGCGCACAGCGCCTAGATGTTTGATCAAGCTTTAATTTTTAAATGACTGATCAATAAATAAATACATAAGATACCAATTCCTGCACAAAAGCCTAAAACACCAACCATTAAACCGAAATGATCAGATAAAAAGCCTGCGCTAATGATCGGCACAATGGTGCCAAAATAGGCAATAAACAAATAAGTGGAAACCACAGCTGCCCGATTTTCAACATTGGTCATGTGGTGAATCAATGCAAAAGCACTCAGTAACGTTAAACCATGCCCCATTCCAACCAAAACCACACTCAAAAAGAATAAGAAACTCCAATGCATGGTCATACAGATCGATAAAATAATATAGCTGGAAATCAATAAGACTAAGCCAGTATTCAATGCTTTATGCATATCAAAAGACTTTGCGATAAATTGGACGATCGCAGAAATCATTAAGATACTGGCAATGGTTGCACCACTGACCAATGGTCCATGCCAAGGAATCACATCTCGAATAAAGGAGGGTGCCAATGAGGCAAATAAACTAAATGAGCCAAAAGCACAGAATGCGGTAAAACTGGCGATATAAAACAGTTTTTTAAATTGAGCTTCTGGCAGTTGTAAGTGGGGTGCAATAGAAAATGGCTGCCTTTCAAACCTCATGGTTTTAATCGTAAATAAACTCAGCAAACTGATGATTGCTGCAACAATTACGGGTAAATAAGGTGTGACAAGTGGGCGATCAGAAAATTGTGCAATTGCACCACCAATAAACGGGCCCAGTCCAAAGCCAATCACGGTAATAATTGAACTTAACTGTGCTGCATTCTGTTTATGTGAGTCAGGAATGGTATAAATCAAACCTAACATTGCGGAGGTGCTGATTAATCCAGAGGCAATACCAATGATAAAGCGGCCAAATCCAAGCAAATAGGTGGTTGATGCAAACACCGACAGTGTTAGGCCAATTACAGCAAACAATAGCCCGATTTGTAAGGTACGAATAAAACCAAAACTATTACTGCTACGTCCTAAAAATAATAATGTGGTTAAGCAACCAAACATATAGGCCACGAAAATATAGGTGATCTGGCTTGGGAGCAATTGCCAAAGTTGTTGATAAATTGGATATAAGGGGCTAGCAAGCGCCGTACCAATCGTACCAATACATAAGGCTAGGCTGATCATTAAAAATGAACGCCATGATTGTTGATTCATAAATATAGGACTTCAAATGCAAATGTTTTGCAGATAAAAATGCCAAACCTGTTCAATACAAAGTTCGGCATGGAAGGAATTGAGTATGGAAAGATTAAAACTTAATCAGTAAAGGGTCAATGGAAACTTGAACATTCAAGCATAGATGACTGTGAATTGAGTTATGAATAGCGTTTGAGCAGCTTTAAAAATTCTTGTAATTCAGCTTCATCCACGGCTTGAGCGTCTTTAATCACATGCTCAGTTAAATGCTGCTCAATCAATTCATTCATTAAGCCATTCACGGCACCTTTAATTGCCGCAACTTGCTGTAAAACGCTGATACATGAGCTGCTTTGATCATTCAAAGCTTCTTCAATCGCATGAATTTGTCCTTTTAGTCGTTTCACACGATTGAGGACTTTTTTATCTTGATGTAAATGACTCATAAATTAATCCGCTATTTTATATACTCCCTTATAGTATATTTTAAATTGAAATTATATACTCATGGGGAGTATATAGGATCATGCCTCATGCAATTCAAAACCATTCAGCGAAAGCATAGCCATCAATTTGATCAAGGTAATCCTTTAGCACAAAAGAAAATCTTATGGGCGACCATTTTGACTGGATTGATGATGATTTTTGAGATTGCGGGAGGCTGGATTTTTAATTCCATGGCCTTACTCGCAGATGGTTGGCATATGAGTTCGCATATGCTGGCATTAGGTTTGGCTTATGCTGCTTATCGAGCTGCTCGTTATTATGCGCAGGATTCTCGTTTTAGTTTTGGCACATGGAAAATTGAAATTCTTGCTGGCTATAGCAGTGCAATTCTATTGATGGTGGTGGCCTTATTTATGGCCGTCCAGTCGTTAGTGCGTTTATTTCATCCTGTACAGATTCATTATAATGAAGCGATTTTAATTGCTATTTTAGGCTTATTGGTCAATTTGGTTTGTGCATGGTTATTACACGATCATGCTGACCATCACCATCACCATCACCATCATTCACATACGCATAATGACCATCATGGACATGATTTAAATCAAAAAGCTGCGTTTTTACATGTGGTTGCAGATGCACTGACCTCTGTCTTGGCGATTATTGCTCTTTTTGCTGCAAAGTATTTGGGTTGGGATTTTTTAGATGCTGTATTGGGGATTGTTGGGGCCATTTTAGTCGGGCGTTGGTCATATGGTTTAATCAAAGAAACGGCCCAAACATTATTAGATGCGGAAATGGATCATCCTATAGTTGAAGACGTACGTGAAGTGATTGAGTGTCTAAATGTTGAAGCCCAAATAACCGATATTCATGTGTGGAAAGTGGCTAAAGGCAAATTTTCAGTGATTTTGGCGCTTGAATCCAATGATAAAAATTTAAATGCAGATCAGGTACGTCAGGCTTTATCTATTCATCAACAATTGGTGCATATTTCTGTTGAAATCAACAAAATCGCGATGTTTAGTTGGGTTTCACGTGAAACCTGAGCAAGAATAAAGTACAGCTTTTTAACAGTTCAAGGTACTGTGATCGGTAGAGAACAATTGCAAATAGAAATAAGGATCAATCACAGTTTTTAAACAAGTCAGTTGATGAATTATGCTTTAATGCATCTCAATATTTATTTTGATTTTATCGATTTATGTTAAAGCAATTTATCGCATTGAGCTTAAGTCTGGCTTTTTGTACAGCTGGTTTTGCCAGTGTTGAGACTGTGAAAGCAAAATTAGCACAGCAGTATCCCAATGTAAAAATTAATAATCTGCAAACAACAGAAATGCAGGGTTTATATAGTGGGACCTTGGATAGTCAAATTGTTTATGTCAATGAGGATGCCCAGCATTTATTTATTGGTTCAATGATTCGTTTGAAAGATCAGCATAATTTAACCAAAGATTTAGCAGTTAAAGAAAATACGATAGATTTTAAAGCATTACCTTTGAATGATGCGGTAAAAACAGTCAGGGGGAATGGTAAGCGTCAGCTTGCAATCTTTTCTGACCCAAATTGCCCATATTGCAAGACGCTTGAAGGGAATTTAGCCAAGCTCAATGATGTGACAATTTATACATTTATCTATTCCATCAAAGCGCAATCAATTTTGCCATCTAAGCAAGTATGGTGCTCTGCAAATAAAGAATATGCATGGAAAAATTTGATTCAAAATGGGATCAAACCAACTGCACCAGCAAATTGTGCAACGCCAATCGAACGTAATTTGGAATTGGGTAAAAAATTAGGTTTGCATGGAACACCAGCAATTATTTTCTCAAATGGTTATAAGGTGATGGGTGCCTACCCTGCCGAAGAAATTGAGAAAATATGGAAAAATTTTGGATTATAAACAGCACTTAGAATGCTGACAGCGTAAAAAAGCACCCATCGAGGGTGCTTTTTATATTGAGGAGAAAATTTAAGTACGTTTGGCAATCATGTTATAGATAAAGAGTACCACTATTGCACCAATGACTGAGGCAATAAATCCAGCTGATGCACCTTTTGGATATAGGCCGAGTAATTGACCACCATAAGTTGCAACCAATGAACCTACAATACCGAGTGCTGTTGTTACAATGAAGCCAGCTTTGTCATCACCTGGGTGAATTGCACGTGCAATTAAACCAGCAATAAAACCAATCACAATTGCACTAATCAGTGACATCATAATCTTTCTCCTTTTTCTTTATTTTGTCGTGAGTTACTGCATCGAATTAGTTTAATAATCAAATATTCTCTAGTGAAGTAAAAGCGCTTATTTGCTACAAGTTGTTGCATTTTTGTTCACTATGAAAGCTAAAAAAATAAAAAAAGCGACCGAAGTCGCTTAACTCATTTTAGTTAAAATGATGTGGTGAGGTCTCAATTAAAGACCAATTTCCCCGATAAACGGAATATGACGGTATTTTTGATCGTAGTCTAAGCCATAGCCCACAATGAATTTATCTTCAACTTCAAAGCCCAGAAATTTCACATCTAAGTCGATTTCACGGCGAGACGGTTTGCTGACTAAAGTACACAGCTCGATCGAGTTGGGATGACGTGTACTTAAAATTTCCAATACTTTGCTTAAGGTATTGCCAGAGTCAATAATATCTTCCACGACTAAGATATCCTTACCGCGAATTTCGCCGTCTAAATCTTTGAGGATTCTGACATCACGAGAAGATGTTGTATTGCCACCATAGCTTGAAACGGTCATAAAATCGAGTTCGTGAGTCTTGTTGATTGCACGACATAAATCAGCCATAAAAATCACTGAACCACGCAATAAACCAATTAAGACAAGCTCTTTATCGCTATTGGCATAATGCGCATCAATTTTTTTACCAAGTTCCTGAACTTTTGCATGAATTTCTTCAGCAGAAATCATCACTTTCATTTCAATAGTCATGGGAAATACCTAAAAACCTAAACATCAAATTCTAAAATTAAAAAAGGTGTTGACTAGCAACACCCTAAAAGATGACATAATTTTAAAACATATCAGATCAAGATGCATCTTTTTTGACATTTGAAAATGTAAATGCCCTAATTTAAGCCGAAATGATCAATGTGCATCACGTTTTAAAACGAATGCACAAATCACAAAAACTGTACCAATCAAAATCAGTTTTTTCTTTGATTTACGCGGTTTTTGTTTGGTTTTGCTCATAGGCTTTTTGTCCATAAATATAGGTGGCTTGAATATTGCGATCATCCCCCATGGTAAATAAGGCAAATAATGCATCATCTATGTTTTTAGCACGTTCCTGACGCAGTTGTTGTAGCGCCGTTGCTTTTAAATCTAGCACAACAAAATCGGCTTCTTTACCGATATTGAAATTGCCCAATTGCGCATCCAAATGCAGCGCTTTCGCTCCACCAAGCGTTGCATGGTAAAGGGCTTCCATTGCCGAAAGTTTATCACCTTGGAGTTGTTGCACTTTGTAGGCTTCATTGAGGGTTTGTAATTGGCAAAATGCTGTTCCTGCACCAATATCTGTTCCTAAGCCGACTTTCACCTGTTTTTCCCAGGATTTTTTTAATGGGAATAAACCACTTCCCAAAAATAAGTTTGATGTCGGGCAAAATGCAATCGCTGAATCAGTTGCATGCATGCAATCCCACTCATGCTCTTCTAAATGAACACAATGTGCGAAAACAGAACGCTCCCCTGTTAAACCATAGTGGTGATAGACATCCAGATAACCTTTCTGCTCTGGGAATAAGTCTTTGACCCATGCAATTTCATTTTTATTTTCACTAAGATGGGTATGCACATATACCGTTGGATACTCTGCTTTTAACTGCCCTGCTTTTGCCAATTGCTCAGGTGTAGAGGTTGGAGCAAAACGCGGAGTAATGGCATATAGGTTACGACCTTTACCATGCCATTTTTCAATCAGTGCTTTAGAGTCAATATATGCGCTTTCAGCAGTATCTGTGAGTGCTTCAGGTGCATGACGGTCCATCATGACTTTACCAGCGATTAAACGCATCTGATGCTGTTCTGCCGCTTCAAATAAGGCATCGACTGATTGGGGATGTACCGTACAAAAAACCAGTGCTGTCGTGGTGCCATTTTTAAGTAATTCTTGGACAAAAAACTGTGCGATTTTGTCGGCATAGGTTTTATCTGCAAACTGAATTTCTGTTGGAAAAGTATAAGTATTTAACCATTCTAAAAGTTGTTCACCATATGCACCCACCATTTCTGTTTGTGGAAAATGAATATGGGTGTCAATAAAACCAGGCACAATCAGTTGTTCTGGGTAGTGATCAATTTGAATATCATCTGTCAGGTGAGACTGTGCATCTTCCCAAGGGCCAAACCATGTGATTTTGCCTTGCTCTGTGATCAGTAAACCATCTTCGATATAACGAACTTGATCTAATATTTGAGCTGCTTGAGAAACGGTATTTTTAATATCAAGAAAACGCCCACGAACTGCTGTTTTCTGTACAACACAAGACATGTAGAACCTGCAATTTATCCTTTTTTCGATTGATTGTACCTGAAATTTGTATCAGGTGCTGTATGCAGTTTTGCGCGAAAGCATTCTAAAAAATTGAATAACGTTATTTTTTATTGTTTTAGCATAGTGACGTTTTTATCGAAATATAACTAAAATTAGCGGCTAAAGGCATATTCTATATTGTAAGTTTATCTTGATAGCAACAATCACTACAGTCTTGGAAAATGGTGAAATAAGACAACAATGGATCATACCCGACAGTTAAAACAGCTTATCTATTCATGTCCTGAATTGATGCTCCGATTACAGTATTTGCGAGGTATTCATACACATGCATATTTGAGTGCAGGTGTAATTCGTAACTTGGTATGGTCTATTTTACATCATCAGTCTTATGGATTCGATCAGATTGAAATCGATGTGATTTTCTATGATTTAAATGATCAACAAGGCCTTAAAGAGCAACGTTTGACTGAATTGCTAAAGCAAAAATTTCCCAATAATGAATGGGATGTGGTCAATCAAGCCTATGTGCATTTGTGGTATAAAACAGATGATGGAAGCTCTATCTCTCAATACCAATCCTTATTCGATGCTTTATCCGTATGGGTTGAAACGGCAACCGCAATTGCAGTACGTTTACTTGAAAATGATGATATCGAAATTATTGCGCCGTTTGGGCTAAATGATTTGTTTGAATTAAAATTGAGATGGAATAAACGTTTGGTCAGTTATCCAGTTTTTTTAGCACGGATTCAGGCTAAACAGTTTTTAACCAGATGGGAAAAGCTGCTTGTTGTGGATGATTAGGCGATCAGATTTAAATTAATCAAACCATAGTGAAGATCATACTCCAAGACAACAGATGGCTATTACAACAGATGATTATGCTGATGGATAAAGATTTCATTTCAATACTGTCCATACAATTTAAATCGTTGAGTATTATTGTTGATCATAAAAAAGCCTTCCAATTGGAAGGCTTGATCTAGTGTTTATAAGGTTGTTTCATGGTGCTTTTTGCTATGGCGAATAGAGAGCCAAGCGGTAATTGCCAAGACAATCACAATAAAACCTAACGAAATCCAAATCGGCATATGGAAGACATCCAGCATTAACATTTTAAAGCCAATGAAGACTAAGATGATGCCTAGGCCATAAGGCAAGTAATGCATTTTAGACGCGGCACCCGACAATAAGAAGAACATTGCACGTAGACCTAAGATCGCCATTAAATTCGCAGTTAATACAATAAATGGATCACTGGTCACCGCAAAAATCGCTGGAATAGAATCGACCGCGAAAATTACATCTGAAGCTTCAACTAAAATTAAGACAAGGAATAACGGGGTTGCCCACAACACACCATTTTGACGAACAAAGAATTGAGCACCTTCTAATTTTGGGGTGATTCGCATGTGTTTACGCAACCACTTGAGAATAGCCATATCTTCGATATTGGTTTCTTCATCATCCTGTCCTTTAAGGAATTTATAGCCTGTATAAACCAAGAACGCACCAAAGAGATAAAGCACCCAAGAGAATTCTTGAACGAACCATGCGCCAATAAAAATAAAGATAGTACGTAAAATAATTGCACCTAATACACCATAGAGCAGAATTTTACGTTGTAAGCCTTGTGGAATCGCAAATGCAGCAAAGATCATCAACCAGACAAAGACATTGTCGATCGCTAATGATTTTTCAAGTAGATAACCTGCAAAGTATTCCATGACTTTGCTATTGGCAATAGAAACACCCGCGGTTTGTTGTAGATACAGCCATAAACCGCCACCAAATAACGCTGCAACACTGACCCATGCAATGCTCCAGTAGGCAGCAGTTTTAATTTTGACTTCTTGCCCTTCTTTTTGTTTAAAGCCTAAAAAGTCGATCAGTAGCATGACAATAACAATAGCGAAGAACGCTAGATACAGCCATGGATTGCCAATAGTTTCCATAAAACTCTCCGAATCTGGCAATCAGGCATAAAAAAACCTTGACCTGTTGCCAGATGATTAAACATCTGTGTCAACATGATCAAGGTCTTGCCTACATTTGAGTTATGTACATCAATCTCAAATGCTCAGATACCGGCTTTTTTCAAAGCGTAATGACGATATTCTGATTAAAGGAGGCTACTCCCCTTGTTCAATATACTGTGTAAGAAATTTTTCATTTCTTAATATCTAGTGAGAATCGCATATTTATTTAAAATGTGCAAATTTTGAATGTATTTTTATGTAGTTTATTTTATGTACAAAATTCAGCGCTGGTTTTTAGCGCAACAAAAGCTTGATTGAGCGTTGAATTATGATGCTGAATAATACGGTCAGCATTGAGAACCTTTGAATCTACTGTGCTGTGCGCATCTGAAATTAATGTCACTTTATAATTTAAGTCTTTTGCCGCACGACTTGTGCTATCGATACAAAATTCAGTTTTTAAACCACAGATGATCACTTCTTCAACATTTAAAGACTCTAATTGTTGTGCTAAATCTGTTTGGAAAAAGCAATTTGGCCGTGTTTTTTCTAAGAGGTAATCTGTATTAGGATCAATATTTAATTCAGCAATGAGTTGAGTCATTGGACTATTTGGTGCGAGTCCTGTGCCAGCTAAACCAACATGACGTATCGCAAAAATCGGAATGTGTTTAACACGCGCATATTCAATGAGCTGATTGACGTTTTTCAACAATTGATCAGCTTGAAATGGAGGATGCTGTGCATGAAATAGGCCATTTTGTAGATCAATAACGAGTAAGGCTTGTTTATTGTGATACTCAGACATGAGTTTCTCCGTAAATATTGACCAAATCACGGAGCAAAAAATAACCCCGCTCATTGGCAGGGTTGGTTTCTACATTTTATTTTAAATGTATACGTCCACACTGCCGATGCAGTGTGGTGGTTAATAATTTAAATAAAATGATTGGTTGCATTGCAGTTATTGCCTATATGGGACTTTACGTCCGCACTGGGTTAATTAAGATACTTGTGTCGACGGCGCAGTTCAGCTTGTGCCCACGCAATTGACTGCTTCATGTCTTGTCGTAATGCTGTGATCTCAGATTGGGTCAAGACTCTAGGCTTTTCTGAAGTGTTCAGTTTTTCCTTGGGTGAGGCGGTCAATGCCATCGAATTGCTCCTTGATACCTACATACACCTTGACTGTTCGCACGATGTCTTTTTTGACCTTAAAGCCAAGTTAGCTTTTATCAAATTAAAGTTTTTAACTCAGCATGTCACTTTAAAACTTGTAAAAAGATATTTATATTTTTTGAATAAAATCTTTACGTTGTACAAGCACTAAAGCTAACAGGGTCCCAAGAACAGCGATTATACCGCCAACGATGCCAATATGGTTGAGCCCATAATTGGTAGTCACTATGCCGCCAAGCAAAGCGCCGCCGCCAATACCCACATTGTATAGTCCTGAATAAATTGCCATCGCGACATCAGTGGCATCAGAAGCTAAAGCCAAGGTTTTGGCTTGTTGAGCTAAGCTAAAGCAAATAATCGCCATGCCCCAAAATAAACTCAGTAGACTAAAACTGGTAAAATCAGTACTCAGTGAAGTCAACAATAACATCGAAACAGCCAATATCGCACTACTTAACGGTATCGGAAGTTTTGGATATTTTTTGGCAAACTTACCAAATAAATAAGAGCCAAAGAAACCCGCTGCGCCATAGATTAATAATAAGGTTGTGGTTTGTGTCGAGCTAAAATGCGCAACATTCAGAGCAAAAGGTTCGATATAACTGTATGCGGTAAATTGTGCGGTAATCACAATAATGGTCAGAGCAAAAACAATCATCAGGCTTGGGCGTTTTAAAAATACTTTTAAACTACTCAAAGAACCTGAATTGACGCTTGGTAAGCGTGGCAATGTTTTGGCTAAGATAACGCAAACGATAGCCGCACCAATTGCAATTAAAGCAAAAGTATTACGCCAACCATAAGATTCACCAATCATTCGTCCAAATGGAATACCTAAAACCATCGCCAATGCCGTACCTGTGGCCAATAGCCCCAAAGCTTGAAACTCCTTACCTTTGGGTGCGACTCGCACTGCCAGTGATGCAGTGATTGACCAAAATAAAGCATGAGAAAATGCGATACCAATTCGACTGATCAGGAGTACATCGAAACTCCATGCAAAATAAGATAATGCATGACTGGCCACGAAAACCATAAATAAGATGATCAGTAAAAAGCGCCGTTCAATATTTTTGGTCAATAACATGATCGGCAATGAAATGGGTGCAACAACCCATGCATATAGAGTAATCATGATACCAACATCAGTTGCAGGCATCGCAAAGCTTTTTCCAATGTCACTCAGTAAAGCCACAGGAACGAATTCTGTGGTATTGAAAATAAATGCTGCGAAAGCAAGGCTAATCACACTGATCCATTGCTGGGATTCACTGGGGGCAGATTGTGGTGCTGGAGTTTGGGGAGATAAGGCAGACATGGTCAATATTAAAAGAGGTTAGCGCTAAATTTTAGGCTGAATTGTGGATAAAGTTAAGCTAAGTTTGTTGTATCAAAAATAAAACTGTCAGACAAAATTTAACAATAATTCAAATATAGTTATGGCATTTTGAATAGGCCTATAAATTTAAACGTATATAAGAGTAAATAAAATGTTAGAAATCAGACATAAAGATGATGGTAAAAAAGGTGAATTTTATATTGGTGAAGAAGGTCACCATTTGGCTGAAATGGCGTACACATGGGCGGGTGAAAATATGTTGATTATTGACCATACACTTGTAGAAGATGAATTGCGTGGTCAAAGTGTAGGTCGAAAATTATTAGATCAAGTTGTAGAGATGGCTCGCTCAAAGAATGTGAAAATTATTCCACTCTGCCCTTTTTCAAAATCAGTATTTGATAAAGATCAATCGATTCATGATGTTTTGAAATCTTAAGTTTGCTTTGCTACAGTGGGATTGTGTTATAGAACATCCATGAGAAAGAATATATGCAATTCCAACATGTAGATAATCAACAAAAAGGTGAATTTTACTTTGATAATGAACAAGGTAAGCGAATTGCTGAGATCAGTTATTTATGGCATGGTGAGCATCAGATCATTGCGAACCATACTTGGGTAGATGACTCCTTGCGTGGTCAAGGAATTGCGCGTCAGTTGTTGGATACTTTGGTTGAGTTTGCACGTGAAAAGCAGCTTAAAATTGTACCCACTTGTTCCTATGTCGAAGTCATGTTTAGACGTGATAAAAGTTTTGTTGATGTGAAAGCTTAGCTTTATTGTGTGCCCAATACTCATTGGGCCGTTCAGATTCAGATTCGGTTAGAAGATTAAACATGTTTAAAAAAATGATAATCACTGTATTGTTATTGAGCAGTTCATCGTTCAGTTTAGCAATGAGTTGTTTTGAATTAAATTTACAAACCTATAAAAAAGAGCAAGAAATACAGCCACGTTGGGAGTTGTTAGGCAAATCTAAACATCGTATTTATTTTTATTCAGCGCCCAAAAACATCTGTAAGATGAATGATACTTTTGTGCTTCAAAATGATAATGTCACGGCTTATTCAATCTATAAAGACAGAAAAAAACAACACTGGGTTTATGTGATATTTAATGATCCAAATCAAAATATAGAAGATGATCTGGTTGAAGGTTGGGTCAAGCTTAAGGATTTTAAACTTATTGAAAGTACACCCTCAGTAAATCAATAAAAAAACCCACAAAATTTTGTGGGTTTTCTACACGTTATTTCGACTTATTTTGCTTTTAATGCTGCAATCAATTTTTGATGTAATCCACCAAAACCACCATTGGACATAATCACCACAGCATCGCCCTCACCTGCTTGTGTAACAACGGTACTGATAATGTCATCCAGTGTACGAGCCACAACGGCTTTATTGGTTGCAGCGTCAATGACAGGCTGTAAATCCCAGTCCAGACCTTCAGGTTGATACCACATCACTTCATCTGCAAGACGTGCAGAATATGCTAAGCCATCTTTATGGCTGCCCATACGCATGGTGTTTGAACGTGGTTCAATAATCGCCCAAAGCTTACGTTCGCCTAAACGTTTACGTGCACCTTCAAGCGTTGTATCAATCGCAGTTGGGTGATGGGCAAAGTCATCATATATCTCAATACCATTCACCGTATCAAGTAATTCCATTCGGCGTTTCACCCCACCAAAATTCGATAAGGCTTCACATGCTGTTTCAATTGAAACGCCGACATGTTCAGCTGCTGCAATGGTTGCCAAAGCATTGGCAACACTGTGTTGACCTGTCATATTCCACTTCACTTCACCTTTTACTACGCCGTGTTGAAGCACTTTAAAATGTGAACCATCCGTAGAAAGCTGTTCAGCATAAACTTCAGCACTGTTATTGGCGTCAAGTGAAGTCCTTACGACAGGTGTCCAACAACCCATTTGCAATACTTCATCAATATTGGTTTCGCTAATTGGGGCAATGATACGACCTTCACTTGGAATAGTACGAACCAAATGATGGAACTGTTTTTGAATCGCTGCTAGATCATCAAAAATATCGGCATGGTCAAATTCAAGATTATTTAAAATCGCAGTTTTTGGATGGTAATGTACGAACTTAGAGCGTTTATCAAAAAAAGCAGAGTCATATTCATCTGCTTCTACACAGAAATATTTTCCACCACCTAAACGTGCGCTTTCACTAAAGCCTAAAGGGACACCACCAATTAAAAAGCCTGGATTTAAACCTGCTTGATCCAGTACCCAAGCCAGCATTGTTGTTGTTGTGGTTTTACCATGGGTACCTGCAACACCAAGCACATGTTTACCTTGCAAAACATGGTCAGCAAGGAATTGTGGACCTGAAATATATGCTAAACCTTCATTGAGCATATATTCCACCGCATCTATACCACGCTTCATTGCATTGCCTACAATGACAAGATCTGGATGTGGTTGTAAATGACTACGGTCATAGCCTTGCATTAAGGTAATGCCAGCATTTTCGAGTTGGGTCGACATCGGTGGATAAACGTTCGCATCTGAACCGGTGACCTTATGTCCTAAATCACGCGCCAATAGCGCCAATGAACCCATAAAGGTGCCGCAAATACCCAAAATATGCAGATGCATTCGTGTTAACTCCAGTGCTTTTATAGACACATCACTTTGTTGTTGTGGTGTAGCCGTTTCATTTGATTTGAAAGCAACGATAGCAAGGGTTAAGGCGAAAAGATAGTTTTTCTTGTTACGATTTTAAAGGATAGCTTTTACGGATAAAATCCTGCATATTTGCAGTTGAATATAGACCGTAAAATAAAATTTATTGTTGTCAGACATGTCAAAATTTCGAAAAAGAACAGCGAAAAAATTCGTCTTAAATCAAATTTATCCTTATTCTTCGATCAGTAGTTTATTGATTGCTTTGCCAGTAATGTTGATTTATGGCATTGCTTATTATTCTTTGTTGGGTGACGGTTTTTATTTAGGTCCAGTAAGCTTAACGTTTTTGTTTTATTTTGCTACAACGACAAGCCTAATCCGACTATTTACTAAAGATGTCTCCATTTGGTTTGATGATCAGTATATGTATCTTCAATTCAATCAAAAAGCACCGCAAAAATATGCCAAACAGGAAATTTTAGGTTTTTACAGTTATGATTATTCAACCAAATCACCTTTATTATTCAATTCAAAAGTTTCAATTCATTTTTATCTCGATCAGGGTCAAAAAATATTTTTAAATGATTCTTCTTATAGAAGTATTGTTAATGAAAATAAGCGTCGATTATTACTTAAATTTTTAAAAACAGCTCAAAGTGAATTGGAGTTTTATCCTGTTCGTGCCAAATCCAGATTCTTTGCCACTCATGTGTATTGGTATGCACGTCATCATGATCAAGATTGAAGATTTTTTACTTTTAAAAAATGCAGTGTAATCTATTGAGGCATACATAATTGTTGAGTTAAAAATGGCTTTATCTCTCCCCCTTTTATTACTAATTATCTCCAACTGTTTTATGACCTTGGCTTGGTATGGGCATTTAAAATTCTTACATGATGCACCTCTGTGGCAAGCGATCTTGTTTGGTTGGATCATTGCCTTACTTGAATACAGCTTTATGATTCCCGCAACACGTCTATTGGCGCAACATGGTTGGTCGTTGGGGCAAATGAAAATCACCCAAGAAGTGGTCACACTGTTGGTGTTTGTTCCGTTTATGATTTTCTTGTTTAAACAACCATTTAAATTAGATTATTTATGGGCGGGTTTATGTTTAATGGGCTGCGTGTTTTTTGTGTTTAGAAGCCAGTAGATGAGCTGTGATGATGTGAATTAAAACGGATTTCACTCAGACAGCATATTCGTCTCATGTCCCAATCTTTAGCAATTTTTCTGTTATTTACGGGGTTGAGATCATATTTATTCTCAAGTTAAACGGCTTTTAGGCTGCTCCTTTAAAAAAAATTGACTTCCTACGTCTGTTAAATTTTCGTGAGATGAAAAATCAGTCTATAATAGCGAGCTTCTTGATATTCATTTAAACACTGATCACCAGTATTTAAACTTCCTTACATTCGTTTATGGAATATATGCAATGAATGCGGCCGCTGTACAAGACGCTCCTCTCGTTGGAATTATTATGGGTTCTCAATCAGACTGGGCAACTCTCGAAAACACTGCCAATATGCTGAAACAGCTTGGTGTTCCTTTTGAAGCCGAAGTTGTTTCTGCGCATCGTACGCCAGACCGCTTATTTGAATATGCTGAAACAGCACGTGAACGTGGTATTCAGGTGATTATTGCTGGTGCTGGTGGTGCAGCACATTTACCAGGAATGTGCGCAGCAAAAACAGATTTGCCTGTGCTGGGTGTTCCTGTGAAATCTTCAATTTTAAATGGCGTTGATTCATTGTTGTCTATTGTACAAATGCCTGCAGGTATTGCAGTTGGCACATTGGCAATTGGCCCTGCGGGTGCAACCAATGCCGCAATCATGGCCGCTCAAATTTTAGGTTTAACTCGCCCTGAAATCGCAAAAAATGTTGCAGATTTCCGTGCCGCTCAAACCGATAAAGTGGCAAGTAAAAATATTCCGGGTCAAGCTTAAAAACGGGACACAGGTTATGAATAAAACCATCGGTATCTTTGGTGGTGGTCAACTCGGCCGTATGATGGCGCAAGCTGCGCTCCCATTAAATATCCAATGCACATTTTTTGAAGCTGATGCGGATTGTCCATCTGCAATATTGGGACAAGTTTTTAGCACTAAAGCTGAAAATGGGTTACAAGATTTTATTGCCAGTGCAGATGTTTTTAGTCTGGAATTTGAAAATACGCCATTGATTGATGTTGATGTATTAACCAAGCAAAAAGATCTGTATCCGCCACGCCAAGCTTTAGCAATCGCACAACATCGCCTTTCTGAAAAAGCTTTATTTGATGAGCTGGAAATTCCTGTTGCGCCGTATAAAGCAGTCGATTCATTGGAGACGCTTAAGCTTGCAGTGAGTGAATTAGGCTTACCAATCGTACTTAAAACTGCGACAGGTGGTTATGATGGTAAAGGTCAATTTGTACTGCGTTCAGTGGATCAAATTGATCAAGCATGGGCTGAGTTGGGGCCAGCAGGATCATTAATCGCTGAAAGTTTTGTGATTTTTTCTCGTGAAGTGTCAATTATTGCGGTGCGTGGTATTGATGGTGATGTAAAAACTTGGCCTTTGGCTGAAAATCATCATCACAATGGTATTCTTTCGCATTCAATAGTTCCTGCTCCAAACAGTGCTGATTTACAGCCCGTTGCGCAGGAATACATCACCCGTTTGTTAAACCATTTGAACTATGTTGGTGTGTTAACACTTGAATTGTTTGTGACTGAAAAAGGCTTATATGCCAATGAGATGGCACCACGTGTGCATAACTCTGGGCATTGGTCAATTGAAGGCGCAGTATGTTCGCAATTTGAAAATCACATTCGCGCAGTGGCAGGTTTACCACTCGGTTCAACCGAAGTGGTTCGACCAACAGTGATGGTAAATATCATCGGGCAACACCCTAAATCCGAAGATGTTTTAGCGTTAAAAGGTGCACATTTACACCTTTATAATAAAACAGAACGTGAAGGTCGTAAAATTGGTCATATCACCCTGATGCCAAATGATGCTGCTGAATTAACGACTTTATGTCGTCAATTGGCGAAGATTTTACCGAATCCATTGTCATTAAGCGAAGATATGAACATTTAAGCTTGATTTTGTATGTAAAAAAAGCGGTCAAACTCTTGCCCGCTTTTTTCTATTCTACTGTTCTGTATCATGACGCTCCCCCTATTTTATTGCTAAGCAATGACCCAAAAATGGATCATTTTCTGGGGCTATAAACACAAGAATGATGATAAAAACAGCTTCAATAAACAGAAAAACAAGCATCTATTTTTAAATTCAAAGTTCAAATTTAAAGGGTTTAGAACATTTGAATTCAAAAGTATTAACAGCAAAACCCAAAAAGTTATCCACTTTGAATTTAAATTAACTTGAAGGTGTTTTTTGAATTTAAAACTTTAAATTTAAACTTTTGCTTGCTCGAAGTGAAAATAACGACTGTGGATAAGTTTTGATTCACCAATCCAAAATCCAAATTGTGGATAAAAATAAACACTTAAGCGAGTTTTTATGGGATTGAGTGGAATTTTAAATTTAAAGCTAAGGTTGCTAAAATAATGATGTTTTTTGAATTCAAATTTGTGTGAAAGTTTTGAATTTAAAAAATGATAAGTTTGCTTGGGTGTGGATAACTATATTTAAATTCAAAACAGTGAACTGTGGGTTATGAATTTAAAATCGAAAAATGAATTCAAAATTTACGTTTTTACATCTGTCATTTTATTCACAGACTGCTATGGTATTCACATAATTTAAATTTAAAACCATTTTGTGGATATTATGCGTCATTTAACTTTGATTTGTGGATCTGTTTTGTTGGCAGCATCGCATGCCAATGCTGAATTAATCATTAACGGTCAGGCTGTATCTAGCTCACCAATCACAACAACACCGAATACAAGCTATACACCCAATTCTAATTTTCAAAGCTGTATTGCAAATTTACGTTCGCAAGCAATCAGTTCAGGTGTTAGTGGCACAACCTTTGATCGTTATACGCAAAATCTAACGCCTGATTATTCGGTCATCAGCAAACTGGATTATCAACCTGAGTTTTCAACACCGATTTGGGATTATCTTTCAGGTTTGGTCGATGAAGAGCGGGTAGAGAAAGGCCGTCAAATGCTGGCTCAGCATCGTGAAGTTTTAAACCGTGTCTCAGCAGCTTACGGCGTTCCAGCAGAAACGGTTGTTGCTGTTTGGGGCGTGGAAAGTAATTTTGGTGACATTTCAGGAAAATATCCTTTATTACAAGCGTTGGGAACTTTAAGTTGTGAAGGGCGTCGACAAGGTTATTTCCGAGGTGAATTCTTTGCCACAATGCGTATTTTACAACGAGGTGATTTACGCGAAGAACAGTTAAAAGGTTCATGGGCTGGGGCATTTGGTCATACTCAATTTATGCCTTCAACGTATGAAGAGTTGGCTGTAGATTTTGATGGTGATGGTCGACGTGACTTGGTTTCAAGTACTTCGGATGCTTTGGCATCAACAGCAAACTTTTTGAAAAAACGTGGCTGGCAAACGGGAATGCCGTGGGGCTTTGAAGTAAAAATTCCAGCTGGCGCCTCTGTAGGTGGTGAAAGTCGTCGTAATAAAAAATCGTTGAGCACTTGGGTAAATCGTGGTTTTACTCGTGTTGACGGTACTCCAATCATTCAAGGCAATTTATCGGAAGGCGCTCAGGCTGGTTTAATGATGCCTGCGGGTGCAAATGGTCCAGCATTCTTGGTGTTTAAAAACTTTGATGCAATTTATTCGTACAATGCTGCGGAAAGTTATGCACTGGCAATTGCACATTTGTCTGATCGTTTACAAGGCAAGGGCGGTTTTCAAACCGCATGGCCAACTGACGATGCAGGAACATCTCGTACAGAACGCCGAGAAATTCAAAATTATTTATTGAAAAAAGGCTATGCGATTGGCGATGCAGATGGCTTGATTGGCGATAAAACGCGTCAGGCTATTCAGCAAGAGCAAGTGAAGTTAGGATTAAGCCCAACAGGGCGAGCAGGGCAACAGATTTTAAAAGCTTTTAGAAATGAAGAGGCAAAGAATATGATGCGTTAATCAAAAAGTTTTGCATGATTTTTGCGAAAAACCTGATGAATAATCAGGTTTTTCTTTTATGATGTAATTTATAAATTTTAGAAAGTCATAACAATGAATAATGAACTTTTAATCAGAAGATTTAACAAAATCAAGCTTTCACAGGGACAGTCGAGTCAATCCATTCATAAATTAATCAATTTATTGGCAAACTTTGAAAGAATTGGTTTTAGTTGCTCTGAACAGCTCTGCACTGAAATATTAAAATTGTCTGATACGCAATTTGATGAATTTTATAAAAATACTTTGGGTTGTATTAAAAAGATGTATGGGGCACATGTGAAATATAAACCCATGTATCCAAATTTTCCGCAACAAGTATATGAAATGTCGGAGTCAGAACTATATCGTAATGCATTTGCCCATTATCTTGGTGATTTTTTGGGAATACGCCTCTTACCTGAATATCAAATTGAACCTAGAAAAGCATTAAACAAAAGGATTCTTAATGTATTGGATCTTGCGGATGGCACTGAATTAACCACATTATTTTCAAACCTGTTAAATACAAAAAAATCGTTAAATCAGCAGGATCATGCAGATCTTATCTACTTAATAAGAGATTTTGGATCTAAAGGGTTGCAATATTTGCCTGAAAAATTTCAGCATAAAGAAGTACAGGCGATCGTCAGCGCTCAATATTTGTGTTTGCAATTATGGGCTGTGCAACAGTTACAACTTCATGTACAGACTTCAACTGATGTCTTACGGATTTATGTTGCATTGTCAGATGGTGATGTCAGTTTGGCAGAACCTTGTAAATTGATTTCTTTGAAAAAGTCTCAACGACGAATATTACTAACATTGTTGGAAAACTGCCTAAATATTCAGGAAGATTTATTTCGTTATCCAGAACCGTGGAAACGTGTGATTGAGCGGATACATCCGTTTAGTTATCAAAAGCATTTTCCTAAAACCTGTATAGCATTTCAGCATATTCTTGAAAATAAAAAGCCTGAACGGTTCAGCCAAAAGATAGAAATTGCATTACAAAGCCATCAATTTGAAGATGTGGTGAAACTTTTAAAACAAAGACCAGGAGAGTTTGCGCGTAGGTTACAGCACTGTTTAAAGCAATTTCCTGTGCAACAGCAACAATTGCTTGATGCATTTAAAACAGTTATAGATGCAGTACCGATCGCTTTACTGTTTCAGATCAAGCACTATTTTCTGCAAAATCGAACTTTAAAATATCGAACCTTTTTCCCAAAAGGTCAGTCTGCTAAAGTGTTTGCAATCAAAAACAATTTAGTGCCTTTGTCTGCAGTCATAACAACACAAATAACAACCCTATGTGAGCAAAGTATTATTCAGCGTTTCAGTAAACTTTCACCATTAGGTGCTTGCTATCTGGATGATCAGTTGAAAAATTATAGTGTACCTTTTGCGCAACGAGCAGCAAGTAAAGCATTGAAAACCATTGCAGCAGGGAGCCGTTTAGCTTTGGATCTTGGCAATACTGTCCGATTTTTTATTTATTGGAAAGATTCTGACTCAGAAAGGGTGGATATAGACTTATCCGCATTGGTTTTTGATGCAGAACATACAGTTAAAGCAACAATTGCTTTTTATAATTTAAAAGAAAGTTTTGCAGTGCATAGCGGTGATATTACTTCAGCACCAAAAGGTGCATCTGAATTTATTGACATTGATATTTCAAAGGCATTATCTCTGGGAATTCGCTATGTGATGATGAGTATCAATAGTTATACTCAGCAAAATTATTGTGATTTACCTATTTGTTTTGCTGGTTTTATGATGCGAGAGGACGCACAACAAGGTCAGATTTATGAACCAACCACGGTTCAGCATAAATTTGATGTGACTTCAAAAAGCAGTTTTACCATTCCACTGATCATTGACCTAGAAAAGCGTGAAGTGATTTGGACAGATTTGGCGATGACAGCTACGCCAAGTATCGATAACACCGTTTTTGGTCATTTATCCAGTATGTCGCTGATGCAGTATGCCATGACAGAAAAAACTTTCCCGAACCTCTATGATCTATTTGATTTACATATTCGAGCTAGAGGGCAACGTGTCACTGAACGAGTTCGAGCAGAACATATTTTTAGTGTAGATGAAGGAATTCGTCCTGTAGATATTGACAATATTTTAGCCAATTATTTATAGTGTTGCTGAGGGCTATTTCGTTGCTTCCTTCTACTCTGAAATTAGTGACAAAGCTTTCCCTCACCAAATGTTAAAAGGTCTGCATAAGCAGACCTTTTTTTATGTGGATTATTCAATTGCGAAAGGATCAATTTTGACCGCCTCTAAGACATCTAAAATGACAGCGGTAACATCCTGTGTATGATCACGATCATTAAAGATTTCATAGGCTGTAATGGTTACGTCGGTATCGCTAGGTAACTGTTTTTGTTCTTCTTCAATTAAATGTTGAATTGGCAATAAGGTCTGTTTAATTTCAAGGTGTAGAACATCTTTAAACTCGACATTGTCGTCTTCTAGTTCAATGATCTGTTCGTTGAAATAAGGCAGCAGAATCGAATGGAGATAAGGTTGAAGTTCAGTAATATCAAAAATTTCAATATCACGAGTTTGCTCAATCGTGCTGATATGATCATTTACTTCTAAAATAATATGATAATAGCTCACAGTCATCTCCTCAATTTATTGCTTCAGGGATTCACAATAACATGATTTTGCATAAAACTGATTTAAATACATAAATAAATTATGGATTTAAAATTGATAATCATCGCTAAATTTTGCTTATCGTTGTCTTGAGTTTAGCATGGCTAAATCCGCTGTGGTTAATCTAAAATTTTTCAAATCTTGTTCTTTCATCATTGGGTACATGAGTGCTTTAGGATCATTATTGTGCGCTAAGCCCAAAGCATGCCCAAGTTCATGTGCAATCGTGACACGTAAATCTTCGTTCGATGTAAATTCATAGATATTAATGGTTTTACCATCGAATACGCCTTTATCAAATTGGCGCGGTTGGAAACGACTATTAAAGTGATCCACAGATTGATTGTATTGTTGATTGACAGCGTTGAGTTGTTCAACTTGGCGATTTAACTCATAGACTTTTTGATTATAAATATCTAACTGCTGTTTGAGTTGGTTCTGCTCGATGATCAGTTGATTTTTCTGCTGATCTAACTGCAATCTTGCTGTGGCATCTAAATTTTGATGGGATTGATTAAGGGTATTGATCAGCTGATTATACTGGTCAACTTTACGTTGATAATTGGTTTTTTGCAGATCAAGCTCATCATTGGTGCGATCTAATTCAGCGTGAAGTTGCTGAATTTTTTGCTTTTCACTTTGTGTATATTGTTGGGTATTTTGCAAAATACGCAACTCTTGGTTTCTGGCGCTAGATTCCGCTTGGCGTTCGTCATAAATTAAGTTAATCGTCAGTTTGGCATGATCATCATAAACAAAGAGACTTTTCATGGTCCCTTGATGCCAAATATCCGTGGCTTGTTGCGCCAAATTTTGTACTTGCTGTTTACTAACATGAAAACGTGGATCTACCTCGCCAATACGATAACGTAAGCGAGTATCTAAAGGATGAGTGATACGATCAATGGCAGAATTATGATTCAATTGCGGATACATCATGCGCTGTATCGCAAAATAAGCAGTAAAGGCAATTACACAGACTAGAATCCAAAAACGCATGATTGATTTAAAAATAATTGTTGTTGAGGATAATTTATCTGAAAATATAACAATCGCAAATGCTTAAGCAAGTAAAGCTTGCGTGATCAATACAAATATTGATTTCAATTGATGATGTTTTTAGCAGTCAGCTTTAGATGGAAAGCAGTAATATGAATGGAACGCTGATTTTAGGCTGGATTTCTCTAATCCTTGGTATCGCTTGTTTGATAAGGGCTTTCTACAGCCTATTTCTTATATTTCGATCACGTTTAGTGCTGGACTTAGCCTTAAATCAAAAAATTAAAAATTTTAAAATCAGCAAAAAGGGCGGCTATGCAATTTGGCAAGAGGGTCCATTATTTAAACTTTCACCTATGCTATTGATTCATCCACAAATCACCAATACAGATCTTCAGCAGATTGTGAAGCTATCACCAAGTATTGCAAGGGCAAGTAAAAATGGTTTTTCTCGTGCTTCAATGCTGATGTTTTATTGTGAGTTGGATGTTGGACACTATTGTTTAGAGGTACTCGATGGTTCGTCATTAAACCCAATCGAAGATAAGATTTCTCAGACCATCACCGATCATTTATCCATGCAAAAACAAGCTGACAGTCTATACAATTTACAGATACGTGAAAGCCTGAGCAAAAAGCAAAGAATCATCATGATCATTTGCATATTTGCAGGATTACTTTTGTTGATGAAAGGATTATTTACCATCATCGCGCTGAGTTTGGGCATCGCGATGGAAGGTTCATTCACTTAATCAGTTTATTTAAGCGTTAAACAGGACTTGGATATCAATAAATAAGAGAATAAAAGCAAAAACACTGAGTAATCGATTCATCCAAACAGATCTTTTTAAATAGTCAGGGCTGATATATAAAGCTTTGAATTGTAAGGGATGCAACATGATATAGCTGATTTTCTGTTTAAATACCGGAGTGACAGATTGTTGTTGCTTTAAAACCACTTGGCGCAGAATAAAAGCATTTAGCCACCAGAGTATAAATAGGATGAGTAAAATAATGCTGATACTCAATGTCAAACGAATCCAAGCATTCTGCTCAAAATAGGCAATTTCAGTATAAAAATGGCTCATCAATACAATGCTGACCAGTAACATGGTGCGATAAAAAGTTTGCCGTGTAAATTCAAGGTGCAAAGGATGATTGAGCTTTTGTTTATCCGCTTTACTCACTATTTTACCTGCAAAAAATGCAAAACCATGACATAGAATCTCTAAAAAGAGATATAAGCCAATGCTGATGGCAAGCGTTTTATACATGATTAATCGTGTTCAAAAATAGGTCGATATAGTGATGGAGTCACTAAAATCATCAATAAAATTCCAGAACAAACAAAGGCCAGATCGTTAAATATCGCTGCATAACTGGTCATGTAAATCCAATGCATAAAGGGCATAAAATAAATCAGAAATATTGGGAAAAATGTATAGAGATAAGCTTTTCTTGCCCATTCTTTTTTTAAACATAAACCAAATGTGATAATGAGGATGATTAAACCTGCAATCGACATCACTCCCAATTCCCAAGCTTGCGGGTCTTGGTAGAGTGTTTTATCCAGAAGTTCTAACTCGGGTTCAGTACTGTAAATATCGATGACTGCTGCAATGATAGGCAATATAAATTGCGCTATGATCAAGCTGTAATACACTGTATTGGATACAGCAGGAGAGTTTTTCATCATTTGACTCATTATTATTGTGATAATTAAGATAAAAGATTTAGTGAAGATTGGCAATTGATCAATAAGAAAAACCACTCGATGACTGGAGTGATTTTTCGAGCTTTTTTATAGCACAATATCACTGACGAAATGTTGCACCACTTCGGTTAAATCTTTGGAAAGGTAGTGTTGTGTATAGGGCTGTTTAAAATGCGCATGGTAAGCCTGTTCCGAGTCGAAGCGTTCCCAAAGTAGTAAACGAGTTGGCTCTTGTTGGCATTGATGCAGTTGAAATAAGCTACATCCCGGTTCTTGTTGAAGAGTGAGCTTACATAATGCTTGTAAGGCTTCACAGGTTTCTAAGATTTTGTTTTTATCTTTAATTTTTAATTCTGCGGTGATGTAAAAACCTGAACTTAACATTATCTACTCCTAACTCAAATCGTGAGTCAAAAATATTAACTGCTCGAGTTCACTCTAGCTCAAGCATTTTTTGTGCATATATTTCAATTTTATAGTCAACAATGCTTTGTTCTTGCTTGAGTCTTTGAATTTCTTGTTTTAATTGAGCAGAATGGGCAATAAGAAGAGCTTGTCTTTGTTTTAAGGTTTGTTCTCCTTGTAGTCGAAATTGGGCAAAATCTTGCATTTTTTCTAAAGGCATACCTGTTGATTTTAAGCGTTTTACCCATTCAAGCCATTCCAGATCAAGTTTGGTATATACACGTCGCCCAGATTGATTACGATGGATATTTTTCAGCAAGCCTATTTGTTCATAATAACGAAGAGTATGGATAGAGAGTCCTGTTTTTTTAGAGGTATCAGAGATAAACAAAAGTGACTCCATAGCTTTACGGATAAAAATAGATCATATAAAAAAACCGCTCAATCTCTTGAGCGGTTTTCTAAGATTAAAGTGACAAATTATTTTTTGTCATCTTTAACTTCAGTGAATTCAGCATCTACAACGCCATCATCAGCTTTTTGCTGTTGTTGACCTGCATCACCACCGAATTGGTTAGGATCGAAGCCTTCAGCGCCGCCTTGACCTTGAGCTGCTTCATAAGCACGTTGAGTGATCGGCATAATGATGTTTTGTAAAGCTTCAGTTTTTGCTTTAATCGCATCAACATCATTTTCTTTTGCAGTCACTTCTAACTCAGAAACTGCTGCTTCAATTGCAGTTTTTTCATCAGCAGTGACTTGTTCGCCAAGATCTTTCACAGCTTTGTTTGCAGAAGCAACTAAAGCATCAGCTTCGTTACGTGCTTTTGCAAGCTCTTCAAACTTACGATCTTCTTCAGCATTTGCTTCAGCATCTTTGATCATTGCTTCGATTTCAGCATCAGACAAACCAGAGTTTGCTTTGATCTGGATCGACTGTTCTTTACCAGTGCTCTTGTCTTTTGCTGATACTTTTAAGATACCATCAGCATTGATGTCGAACGATACTTCAATTTGTGGCACACCACGTGGCGCAGGTGGAATGTCGCCTAATTGGAAGTTACCCAACAATTTGTTTTGTTGAGCCATTTTACGTTCACCTTGGTAAACTGAAATATCTACCGCTGGTTGGTTATCTGCTGCTGTAGAAAACACTTGAGATTTCTTCGCAGGAATCGTGGTGTTTTTCTCAATAATTGCAGTTAATACGCCACCCATGGTTTCGATACCAAGTGTTAATGGTGTTACGTCAAGTAAAAGTACGTCAGTTTTGTCACCAGACAATACCGCACCTTGAATTGCAGCACCAATTGCAACAGCTTCATCCGGGTTCACATCTTTACGAGGTTCTTTACCGAAGAACTCTTGTACTTTCTGTTGAACCATTGGCATACGTGATTGACCACCAACCAAGATCACGTCAGAGATGTCAGAAGTCGAAAGACCTGCATCTTTAAGTGCGATACGGCAAGGCTCAATTGTACGCGCAACTAAATCAGCAACTAAACCTTCTAGTTTGGCACGTGTTACATTCATCACTAAGTGTTTAGGACCAGTTGCATCCGCAGTGATGTATGGCAAGTTAATTTCAGTCGAATTAGATGAAGAAAGCTCAATTTTAGCTTTTTCAGCTGCTTCTTTTAAACGTTGTAATGCAAGTGGATCTTGTTTCAAGTTGAAGTTTTGCTCTTTCTTGAACTCTTCAACCAAATAGTCGATCAATGCATTATCAAAGTCTTCACCACCAAGGAATGTATCACCATTGGTTGACAATACTTCGATTTGTTGGTCGCCATCTAAGTCAGCGATTTCAATGATTGATACGTCAAATGTACCACCACCTAAGTCATATACAGCAACTTTACGGTCGCCTTCTTTTTTGTCCATACCGAACGCAAGTGCAGCAGCAGTTGGTTCGTTAATGATACGTTTAACTTCTAGACCAGCAATACGACCAGCATCTTTTGTTGCTTGACGTTGTGCATCATTGAAGTAAGCAGGAACTGTAATAACAGCTTCTGTTACTGTTTCACCTAAATAATCTTCCGCAGTTTTTTTCATTTTTTTCAAAATTTCTGCAGAGATCTGTTGCGGCGCAAGTTTTTTGTCGTTTACTTCAACCCAAGCATCACCATTATCAGCTTTGATGATTTTGAATGGTGCAATACCGATATCTTTTTGTACTGCTTGGTCTTGATACTTACGACCAATTAAACGCTTGATTGCGAATAATGTATTCTTAGGGTTGGTCACTGCTTGACGTTTAGCAGATTGACCCACAAGAATTTCGCCATCTTTATATGCAACGATAGAAGGTGTTGTACGGGTACCTTCAGCATTTTCAATCACTTTAACTTTATCGCCTTCAAGTACAGCAACACATGAATTCGTTGTACCTAAGTCAATACCAATAATTTTAGCCATAAATCAAATTCCTCTAAATTCTTTTGAATCCCTGGTTTCCTCTTTTTGCAAAGGGGAGTTAAAAGGGATTTTCTTGTTATCCGATATGAGAGCCATTCAAAAATTTTCAAGTCATGATTTGTGAAAATTCATGAAAATATTTTTAAAAAGCTCCTATTTATTACGCTTATTGACCAACCATCACCATTGCAGGGCGAAGTAGTCGACCATTTAAGGTGTAGCCTTTTTGCAAAACTGTGCCAATTTGGTTAGCTTGTGCATTTGGGTCGATCCCGACAGCTTGATGTAAGTCCGCGTTAAAACCATTGGTTGTGTCTGCTTCAACAACACCGAATTTTTCTAAAGTGGTGAGAAGTGATTTCAAGGTCAGTTTTACGCCTTCGAGTACAGGTGTTTCTTCATCACCACCTGCGAGAATCGCACGCTCAAGGTTATCGACAGAATTTAATAATTCTTTCGCAAACTTTTCTAACACAATGTCTTTATGCTTTTCAGCATCACGTTGAATACGTTCTACACTTTTTTGTGCTTCATAAACTGCATTTGCAGTACGTGCTTTTTCGAGTTTTAAGCTTTCTTCAAGATGACTGATTTGAGCCTGTAAAGCTTCAACGGTAACTTCAACCTGTTCATTTTCAGCCTGAGTTTGCTGTTCGGCTTGCTCGTTTTGAATATCTTGGGCTTCTTGATTCTGCTCAGTTGCCATTGATTTACTCCGTTTAAATGGGTTCTTAAACATGTACAGTCCTTATCGGCAGCAGTTTTGCACTGTGTTCATTTTTGAACTGCCATGATCGTTTAATTCATTAATGAATAAGAAATGTGGGCGAGCCGCTAAAATTCAAGCAGTTTTAGACATTATTTAATGAAATTCAGTGAAAAAAGATGATCTAAGAGAGAAATCCCAAAATTTAAAGATATTTTTGTTGGAATAATCATCAAATCAATGATTATTTTTTTAGATTAAAAATTTAAATTTATGGGGAATTGATGCGGTTATTGCTTAAAAATGATGAGTAAATTCAAAAATTAAAATTGAATGAATAGATTAAAATACTTAATTCATATGTAAAACCGATTAAACTTATTGAAAATAAGGCTTTGCGAAAAAGCAATAATTTAATTATCATGCTTCATAGATTCTATGGCTGTAGTTTCTTTTTTTAGTTTGAACAATGTTTTCATAGCTTATCCAATCTTCTTGGGTAAGCTTTTTTTTGTCTTGTTAAAAGCCATTAACAATGTAAGTAATGCGAAACTTTTATGGTAAAAGTATATCTTTTATCAGGCTGACTTTTGCCTAACCACATTAAATCCCATCAAAAAACCCAGCGAAATGAAACAAGTATAATGAAAAATAAAATCGGTCAACCTAAATCATTGATTTAATAAACTTTGCATAACTTATACGGCAACACCTTAAAAGTCTAACCAAGCTTCAACGAAGTTTTCAGAAAAAATAGCAATCATAGTCAGCACGACAACGCAGTCCTGTGTTGCCGTTTTTTGATAGAGTGATAAAGGAATTTATGATGAAAAAATCAGGTCTTATTTTTATGCTATTGGCTGGTGTTGCGGTCATGAGTACGGCGTGTACATCAAGTGAAACAACCCAAGCACCTGAAACAACCCTATCAGCACCAATGGGTTCTGCAGATCAACAGCAATCAGCACAAACTGCGACTGTAGATCCGACGCAACAAGGTACTGCTGTTGAGGGCGATGCGACGATTCAGCAATCACAACCTGCTCAAGCAACCAATGACCCAAGTTTAGTTGAACAACCTTCAGCTCAGTAAATTTTAAAATAAAAAATCAGGCAATTTATGGATGCCTCCATTGCCTGATTTTTTATCAATAATTTAAGCACGATGACAAATAAATTAGAATCCAAACAATAAGTTCTTGGTTGATAAAATAAAGCCGTTTTTAGCTGCGCCAACATTGAGCAGAATAAACAGACGAATATCGTCGGAAACGTCTATGCATTATAGATTCAATGTCTTGCTCAGATGTCGGAATACTGTGGACACTCGCAGTAGATGCTTTGACTCGGGATGTGTGAGAAGCCACAATTCAGTCTGGCATTCATCGAGGGTGTCGGTCAAAGCGATCAGATCTCTGCGTTGCTGGGTAAGAAATAGCGGCAGTACTCCCACACCCATACCAGCGGCCACCAACTCCATGACTGTGAGAATACTGTTAACGCGATAACGGAGTACGGCTTTGGGATGATGACGTTTGCGCCAGATTACCGAAGGATGCTCAGGTAAGCCATCGTCAGGGACGATCCAGTCGACGGCAGCCTCAACTTGTTGATCGTACTCGATACGATTACTGCCATATAACGCCATTCGGATCGGACCGATGTGTTTGCCTACGAGATGGAGTGGGGGAGTGTTGGTTGCGCGCACTGCAATGTCGGCTTCACGTCGCGTCAGGCTCGTCAGTTCATTGCCAGTATGCAACTCATACTCCAACAAGGGATGAATATTCGCGAGTTTGTGTAGTGCGGGCGTGAGCAAACCATGTAGGAGGGTATCCGTGGTGGCGATGCGCACTGTACCGGATACCTGCTCTGGTGTGAGTTGTATGGCGGAACGGGCTTGCTCTAACTGTGTTTCCACTTGCTCGGCATGTTCGGCCAGTACTTGTGCTTGTTCAGATGGTAAATATCCCGCCCGTGAGCGTTCAAATAACTGATGCCCTAAGCCACGTTCGATACGACGAATTGCACGAAAAATCGTTGAAGCATCGACGTTTAATTGTTCACCAGCTCTCGCAAGATTAGCCGTTCGTACCAAAGCCAGAATGATTTCTAGATCACGAGCTTCTAGTTTGTATTGCGATTTTGCAATCATTGTTTTCTTATTTGCCTATTTTTATTGTGATATTGCAATCATATGATGAAAGCTATGCATTGGTAAATTGGAAGTTTTTATGGCAAATACAACTTCTTGCGCTCTCTATAGTAGTGCATTGCTACATATCCATTTAAGTATTAAGTGGATAGCCGTGTTGTGGTGCAGTGATTGTTTCTTACTGAGTAATATTGAATGGAGGAACACATAATGAGCCCCCATCTTATCTTGGTCAGCCATGTGCTGTGCCCATATGTGCAACGTGCTGTGATTGTGCTCAAGGAGAAAGGAGTCTGTTTCGAACGTCGTGATGTAGATTTGGCAAACAAGCCAGACTGGTTCAAGGCGTGCTCACCTTTGGGTAAGACACCCGTACTGTTGGTCGATGATGTGCGGATTTTCGAGTCGGCCGTGATCTGCGAATATTTAGAAGATACATTGACACCACGTTTACATCCCAACGATGCCTTGATCCGTGCCCAGCATCGCGCATGGATGGCGTTTGGTTCATCAATGCTCAACAGCATTGGCGCCTTCTACAATGCCAAAAATGATACGGCACTGGATGTGCAAGCCGAGTTGATTCGTGCACAACTGGTGCAGGTTGAGGCGGAACTCGTCAACGGGCCTTGGTTTGCTGGAGAACACTTCAGCCTAGTGGATGCTGTATTTGGTCCAGTATTTCGTTACTTCGATGTATTTGATCGCCTCGGTGATTTTCACTTTTTTGATGATCTACCCAAGACAAAAGCTTGGCGCACGGCGCTGGCTGAACGTGCATCAGTGCGAGAAGCTGCACATCCAGACTATCAGATACTTCTTCGAGAGTCTCTTTGCAAGCGAGATTCGGCCTTATCACGTAGAGTTAAGGTGTAGTCAGGGACGTTGCGAGATGTGTCACAGCAATCGGCGCAAAAAACCAAGCTAAGCAATTGCGCCGTATCTAGTTTAGAGCTCACGTGATTTATACGTAAGCTTTGACAGCAGAAATTTTGATCAGACCTTATTCACCCGCCAAAGAACATTCAAAGTTGGTTCTATCTACAGTACAACGCGCCCGTTTAAGCACTGACATCATGGTTGGATCGTAAATACCTTGTCGGGTTAAATCCATACGTCCATCTCGTAACAGCTTTTGATATTTTTCAGTATCTGCTTTACTTAAATTCAAACGATATTTGGCTGGGATGCCTTCTTCTAAACGTTTGACCATACTGAATTGACGCGGAAGCTGCTTAATAAACCAGGTTCTAGAATCATTGCCAAAAGTAGCTGGGAATTTCTGAGATCTAAACACCAAATCAGCAGTGACATTGAGCACAGGGAAATTGATTAATGCACCTTTAGAGCCAAGCCCTTTTTCCATTTCTAAGGGTTTAAAGGCATAGGCTGGTGCACCCACCATCGGTACTTCACCGGTATTAAACTTCTTAATAAAATTGGAAATATCGGACGGAACAGGAATTGCCCCGACACGTTCAACCATTGCAATTTGCGCTTTGTCATACGCCAATACCGCGAATTTCTTGCCTTTACCTTTTTCAATGGTATTGATGGCTCGATCATTTACAAAGATATAGGCAGGGCCGATTTGACCGATTCCACCAATTTCTATTTCTTCATTGTCTATCGTGGTTTTTAAGCGTTTTACATTACGCTTATCCAAGACAAAGGTAATCGCCTTGAGCGCAATGGCATTGGTTGGAACACCCCCCAACGCGTCAATTGATCCTGCGAATTTATTGTATTGGCGTGCACGCATTGTGGTGATATAGGCCGCATCACATTTACCATTTTTAAAATCTTTATCAGCAAGCTCTTCATTTTGGTAAGCAATCAGCTGGACATCGCTATGCCATGTTTTTGCAGCGAGTGCCCACTCTTCCATCATTTTATAGGATTCACCAGCTTTCCCTAATAAATCAAAAACACAGATTTCTTGTTTAGCTTGAGAGGTGCTTGATATTCCTAATAATACGATTGTAGTAAGGGCAAGAAATTCCTTTTTCATGTTATATCCTTATACTTAAAACGCGTTTTATTTATACTAAATATAGTAATTTTATTTGAATAAAAATAGAGTTTTTACTCTATTTCCGATGAATAAACCATTGAATAGCTTGCTTAATGTGATTTATTTATCTTAATAAAATATTATTGTGATATTGTTTTGATTGTTGGTGTGGGTTTAGTGGCTTAATTAAAATCTTGTTAATTTTGATCGATCTAGAAAAATAAAATAGATTTCAAGTTTTGTTAATCAATAAAACGTATAAGTAAATCTAAAAAACGTATTTTTAATAATATACAAAAAAACCGTACCATGAACCTGATTCCCATCTCTTTTTATTTATTCTAGTCCATACATTGATCATGAAATTTCAGCAACTGATTTTGCTTTGCTCAGCTATAAGCTTATATAGCTATAGTGGTTTGGCAAATGCTCGCCCTATCGTTATTGGTTATCAAACCAACATAGAACCTGCCAAAGTTGCACAGGCTGATGGTGTGTATGACAAAGTGATTGGGGAAAAACTGGATTGGCGCTTATTTAATAGTGGTGCAGAGGTTTTAACTGCATTGGCTTCTGGTTCTGTAGATATCGCACTGATTGGTTCAAGTCCGTTAGGGGCAGCTGTTGCCAATAATTTGCCCATAGAGGTATTTTTAATTTCTACCGATCTGAAAAGTGCGGAAGCCTTAGTGGTGAGAAATGGTTCAGGCATTAATAGTCCTCAAGACTTGATTGGGAAAAAGGTGGCAACCCCATTTGCTTCGACTTCCCATTACAGTTTATTGGGGGCTTTGCAGCATTGGAATATTAAAACCAATCAAATACGGTTGTTGAACCTAAAACCAGCTGAAATTAATGCAGCATGGCGCAGAGGCGATATAGATGCAGCTTTTGTCTGGTCACCTGCACTTGCCAATATTAAGAAAACTGGCAAGGTTATGACGGATGCAGGGCAGGTTGGGCAATGGGGTTCACCTACATTTGAAGTTTGGGTGGTACGTAAAGATTTTGCACAGAAGCATCCTGAGGTCTTAACAAAGTTTTCTACAGTGACACTGAACTATTACCAATCTTATAACCAGAATAAAAGTCGTTGGACGGCCAATTCAGCTGAAGTGCAAAAAATTGCCAAAATTACCGGCGTAGATGCTCAAGATGTGCCAGCGCTTCTTGCTGGTGCCGCCTATCCAGATCGTCAGGCGCAATTAAGCACTCAATACCTTGGTGGGCGGACTACACAAAATATTGTCAACTCAGTGAACTTTTTAAAAGCACAAGGTTTGGTGAGAAAGGTTTCTCCAAATTATCAACAGTTTATTAACACGCGTTTTATTCAAACATCGAAATAGAGATCGGAAGTATTCATCATGGCTGTATTGACTGTAGAACATGTACAAGCACAGTATCCGGGTGCTGAACAACCGGTACTGAAAGATGTGTCATTTCAGCTAGGCTCTGAGCAACTGATGGTTGCATTAGGTGCTTCAGGCAGTGGTAAAACAACCTTATTAAATTTGATTGCTGGATTTACTCAGCCACAAGCAGGCACTTTAAAACTGGATGGTGAAGTAATCATTGCACCTAGCCGAGACCGTGGTGTGGTGTTCCAAGATGATGTTTTATTGCCTTGGCAGAATGTAGAAGACAATATTGCTTTTGGTTTAGAGCTTGCAGGGGTTGATAAAAAAACACGTCAAAACCGTGCACAAGCATTGCTTAAATTGGTGAATTTAGAAGGCTTTGGGCAACGCCATATCTGGGAACTTTCAGGCGGGCAACGTCAACGGGTTGGTTTAGCGCGTGCTTTGGCTTCTGACCCTAAAATATTATTGATGGATGAGCCTTTTGGTGCTTTGGATGCGTTCATTCGTGAACAAATGCAGTGCTTATTATTAGATGTTTGGAAGAGTACGTCCAAACCTACTTTCTTAATTACCCATGACATTGAAGAAGCTGTTTTTCTGGCTACAGATCTGATTATTCTTGCACCAAATCCTGGGCGAATTGTGGAAAAGCTGGAGTTGGGTTTTGCTAAACGCTATGCCAATGGCGAGCCAGCACGAAGTATTAAATCAGATCCCAAGTTTATTGAAATGCGAGAGCATGTGTTGAGTTGTGTATTCATTCAAAATAATCAGGATCAATACCATGTTGCTCAGAGCGACCAAGCTCAAGTGGAAAAGGTGGAGTAATGACAGCACAATTAGACCCTAAATTGATCCCTCGTACAGTTGAATCTCAGACTGTGGCGGTGAAGGTTCCACGTGAAGTCAATATTACTTTGATCAGTAGTATCACGATCATTACTTTGATTGCAATTTGGTGGCTGGTCACCACTTTAGGCTGGATTGATGCTTTATTCTTACCATCACCAACCGCCGTGTTGCAGCGTTTCAATGATTTGTTCAGCAATGGCTATATGAGTATTAGCTTGTGGAGTCATATTGGCGCAAGTTTGGGTCGTATTGGTACAGCGTTGATTGCTGCGGTTATCACTGCGATCCCAGTGGGGATTGCGATTGGTCGCAATAAAATTGTGCGGGGTATTTTAGATCCCATCATTGAGTTTTATCGTCCGATTCCGCCGTTGGCGTATTTACCCTTGATTGTAATTTGGTGTGGTATTGGTGAATTGTCCAAGGTGCTACTGATTTATCTGGCAATTTTTGCACCGATTGTTATCGCAACAGCAACTGGTGTCCGTTCAGTCGACCAAGCCAAAATTCGTGCTGCACAGTCTTTGGGTGCAAGCCCAATGCAAATTATTAAACATGTGGTTTTACCAAGTTCTTTACCGAGCATTTTAACTGGTATCCGTATTGGTCTTGGGGTGGGATGGTCGACTTTGGTGGCAGCAGAGTTGGTTGGTGCTTCTGAAGGTTTGGGTTTTATGGTGCAATCATCTTCACAGCTTTTGGCCACAGATGTGGTGATTGTCGGGATTTTAATTATCGCTGTGATTGCCTTTATTCTGGAAATTGGTTTGCGTCGTTTGCAAAGAAAATTAGTCCCTTGGGATAAGCAATCTCAGTAAGTTATTTTCGCTACACTGTTCGATAGCATATCGCCATATTTAGTTTTAACATTTTAATATATCGTGAGATGATCGAGGAAGAAATGAACGCTGTTGTTTCAAATATTTTTAAAGTTACCCCATTAAATCCAACGATTGGTGCGCTGATTGAAGGTGTGAATTTCAGTCAGCCTTTAACACCTGAACAAAAGGCTTTGATTGAAGCAGCTTTATTGAAACATCAGGTGATCTTTTTTAGAAATCAGCCGATGACTGCACAGCAACATGCGGCTTTGGCACGTCAATTTGGTCAGTTACACATCCACCCAATTTACCCAAATATTCCAGAACAACCCGAAATCATGGTTTTAGATACGGAATTAAATGATTTACGGGATAATGCATTGTGGCATACCGATGTGACTTTTCTTGAAGCACCAGCAATGGGCGCAATTTTAAGTGCAAAAAAAGTCCCTGCATGGGGTGGAGATACACTTTGGTCAAGTGGAACAGCGGCGTTTGAAGCATTATCCAAGCCGATGCAAGCGATGTTATCTGGTTTAACTGCAACACATGATATTGCACGTTCATTTCCAGTAGATCGTTTTGGTGGTGATCCTGCCGAATTAGAAAAGCTAGAACAGGCTAAGAAAAAACATCCTCCGATTAGCCACCCTGTGATTCGCACTCATCCTGTCACAGGTCGTAAAGCTTTATTTGTGAGTGAAGGGTTTACCACACGAATCAATGAACTCGAAGCTAAAGAAAGCGATGCTGTTTTGAAAATGTTGTTTGAACATATTCAGAAACCAGAGTTTGTAGTGCGTTGGTCGTGGCAGGCCAATGATGTGGCATTTTGGGATAATCGTTGTACTTTCCACTATGCTGTTGATGATTACCGTCCTCAGCACCGTGTTATGAATCGAGCCACTTTGATGGGTGATAAACCTTTTTATCAAGCAGATTAAGGTTTAACTTGTTATAAAAACCAATCAAATTTGATTGGTTTTTTATTTTTGAAACAACTGAAGTTGAATACAACTTTTTGAAACTTCAATATTTAAAAAATACATTAAAGAAAAAATCATAAAATGAGCTGTTGTTCAAAGTATCGGTATGCTGTGTTTGTCGGTGTTCACAAAACAATTTGAATATTCAAGCTCTGATGAAACCTTGTTACTGAGCAATAATGTTTAATTATTCATCAAAATTAAACAAATGATCAACATACTAGGCCATAAATATTTATTGCTTGTTGGAAATATCATGTTGATTAATAATAAAAAGCAAATCATTTTGCTGAGTGTACTGTCTACGCTGTTGGTTGCTTGTAATGATGATAATGATCATTCAAATACTGAAAAACCAGTAGAGGCAAAAGCTTTAGAACTGAATATCTTGCATATTAATGACCATCATTCACATTTAGATGAAGAAAGCATTAAATTTAAAAGCAATGTGGGGACAGGGGATGAAGAGTTTAGTGTTGCAAGTGGTGGATTTGCACGTGTTGCCAGCTTAATTAACCAACTTGCAGTAGAAAAGAAAAATGCTTTAAAAATACATGCAGGTGACGCGATCACTGGCGATTTGTACTATAACTTAACGGATGGGAAAGCAGACGCAGATGCAATGAACACCGTTTGTTTTGATACATTTACGCCGGGTAACCATGAGTTTGATTCTAAAGATGATGGATTAAAGAAATTTATTGGCTACTTAGATCAAAGTTCTTGTAAAGACAAAACCCAAATTTTAACAGCCAATGTCAATTTTGGTGCATCATCACCACTGTATAAAACCAATCGCATTTTGAAGTCACAAGTGTTTGAAAAAGAGGGGGGGAAATTTGCAATCATTGGTTTAACGGTTGCCAAGAAAACCAAAAACTCTTCGCAACCGAATGCTGATACATTGTTTGCAGATGAAATTGAAACAGCGCAAAAAGAAATTAATCAATATAAAGCGCAAGGCATTAAAAATATTATTCTTCAAACCCATGTGGGATACGACTTAGACCAACAGTTGGCAAAATCACTTACCGATGTTGATGTGATTATTGGGGGCGATTCACATACATTATTGGGCCCTGACAGTCTTAAAAAATATGGCATGACGCCAGAAGGTGCTTATCCAACACAGCTGAGAAACAAAGATGGTCAATTGGTCTGCGTTGCACAAGCTTGGCAGTACAGTTATATCGTGGGTGATTTAAATGTGAAGTTTGACAAAAACGGGAATGTCGAAAGCTGTAGTGGGACACCACATGTACTTATTGGCAATAACTTTACCCGTACCGCCAAAGACGCAAAAGCAGTCACCGAAACAGAAAAACAAGCAATACTGACGCAATTTAAAACAGATCAGGTTCCATTTACTGTTGTAGCACCACTACAAAAGACCTTGGATGTTTTAAAACCGTATCAAGAGCAAAAGAAAAAATTTGCTCAGGAAATCGTAGGTCAAGCCACAGATAATCTCTGTTCACGTCGAGTCCCTGGTACACAACGTGATGTAAATCGTTCAACACTCGGCGATATCTGTAATAAGAATACCCATGTCGATCAACATGGTGGAGATATTCAACAAATCATTGCTGAAGCGTTTTTACAACAAGGAAAGACCTTCTTTGGCGCTGATATCTCATTCCAAAATGGTGGTGGTGTCCGTGAAGATGTTGCTTTAGGGGATGTGACAGTTGGTAAAATTTATAATGTCTTACCGTTCAAGAATACATTGTTGCGTTTAGATCTGACGGGTGCTGAAGTTAAAGCCACCTTAGAGGATGCAATAGATGGTGTGATTACCCAGAATAATACGGGTAGCTACCCATATACCGGTGGTATGCGTTGGAATGTTGACTTTACCAAAGACAAAGGCCAGCGTCTTAACCAAATACAAGTACGTAATGCATCTGGGCAATATGAAAATCTAGATCTCAATAAGACTTACAAAGCGATCACGATTGATTTTCTTGCCAATGGTGGTGACTACTATACCACCTTGAAAACCATTACTGGTGAGCGCCGTGTGAATGTTGGCTTAGACTATGCTGAGGCTTTCCTTAAATATGCCCAAGGTTTGGCTGGTCAGACAGGTCAAAAGAAAATTAATAAATTAGCAACCGCTGAATACAGTACCCAGCTATTTATCGATAAAGCAAAATAAACTGAAACAGACAATCAAAATCCCGCTTCGGCGGGATTTTTCGTTGGTTCATTGATGAAAACTGACAAAATCCTATGTTGGTGATGAATAAATAATTGCAAAAAACCATGCTTAACTTTAAAATGAGCCAAAATTTAGCCACGATGGCTTAAATAATCACAATGACAAAGCTAATTTTCTTTTCACTTGCCTCAATTTGATCTTGTAACGTTGCCTTTTGACAAGATTGTTTACAACCACTGACTGGTTGCAGGATAACCATAATATCTTGATTGAACCCATCATTTTAAGCAGGGTGCTTAAAATGTGATTTGAATCAGCTGTTAAATTCAATATTCGGGAGAAAAATCATGTTGTTTAACGTATTTCTCATTTTGGGCTTTGAATAGACCCTATACATTTTTAATCGTTTAAATTAAACGAAAATAAACCTTATTTTAAAGAATATACATGTTCTGAGGGATGACTTTGCTTGCAGAAAATGCAAATTGAAAAAAGTTTAGCCTTAGTCATGAAAAGAAAAAAGTGAATATATGAACGAATATATTAATCAACCTTTTGCACAAAATATGCATCAGGTTGACGTAGCGGATTTTGCTGAAATTTCTCCGATTGTAAAACTTTGGGCTTTTCGATTTTTAGTCGAGTTAGGCGGTGCAAAAGAATTTATTTCTGATCATTGCTTTAGTCATCAATGGATTGCAAAAAAGTTAGGTTTTTCTGAAGCATTACTTGCAGATAAGTTCGATGAGCAAGCTGCTTATCAGGAACTCAACCATTTGCATAAAAATAGCCAACAGCAAAATTTATTAGATAATTTTCAGTTCAATGCTGAGTTGCAATATAACCTAAAGTTAATACAGCAATTACTGGATTTAAATGCTGTTGAAAGCACGATTTTAGGCTTTATTGTGATGTTAAACAGTGAACAACTTCTAGATGATATTGCGGATACCATCGGTGAATTGACTGCGTCTAAAACCATACGTGCTTTGGCTGTGGTTTTAGATTTACCTTATGAAGCAATTCGGCAGGCTTTGTCTGTACAAGGTCGTTTACATCGCAGTGGCTTAATCAGTGTTCAACAACACTATCGTAATTATTTACGTGGGAAATTGAATCTGGTGTCAAACCAATTGGCCGATAAGTTATTGGTGAAAACCAATGATGTGATGGATCTGTTTGTTGGAACCATTAATAAAAGTCAGCCTGCTGAATTAACCTTAGAGGATTATCCTCATTTACACACTGAATTGACTTTACTCCTAGCTTACTTAAAGCAAGTCAAAATGAGTAAGCAACAGGGGGTAAATATCTTCCTTTATGGCAGTTCAGGCACAGGAAAGACACAACTGTGTAAGACCCTTGCAGATGAAATGGCGGTGCAACTTTTTGAAATCTCCTGTGAAGATGAAGATGGTGATGCAATTTCAGCCACAGGGCGTTTATGTGCGTATCGTGCAGCACAGTGCATTTTCGACAGTCAATCTGCTTTATTGATGTTTGATGAAGTTGAGGATGTGTTTAATGACACCGAAAATGGCGTGGGGATGAAAAGCACTGCGCAAAGTCGTAAGGCTTGGGTCAATCGTATTTTAGAGCAAAATCGTACACCAACGATTTGGGTGTCTAATTCTGATCAGCTCGATCCTGCGTTTATACGCCGTTTTGATATGGTGCTTGAAATTAAAGTGCCACCTAAAAAGCAACGCAGAAGCTTTATCGAACAACATTGTGGTCAAGAACTTAATCCTTTGTATCAGGAAGCCTTGGCCAATGTTGAGCAATTATCTCCAGCAATTTTACGCCGTAGTTATCGTGTTGCCAAAGCGGCTCAAATGCACAATGCGCATTTAGTGGTTCAGGAAAGCATGACCAAATTGGTGTCCAATACCTTAAAAGCACAGGGCCATCAAGGTATTAAATTGCAAGATAGTAATGCTTTGCCCAAGTTCTATGATCTGAACTATATCAATTGTAAGCAGAATCTTGCGGCGATCGCATCAGGTATCCAGCAACATGGTTTTGGCCGTTTATGTTTATATGGAGCATCAGGAACAGGTAAAACTGCATTTGCACGATGGTTATCTGAAACCATCAATCGACCATTACTGATTAAGCGTGGTTCAGACTTAATTTCTGCTTGGGTTGGTGAAACAGAACAGAACCTTGCTAAAGCGTTTCATGAAGCCGAAGACTTACAGGCAATTTTATTGCTGGATGAAGTAGATGGTTTATTACAAGATCGCCGCCAAGCAACCCGCTCTTGGGAAGTTTCGCAGGTAAATGAGTTTTTGGTTCAAATGGAAAGCTTTAATGGCATCGTGGTGGCGACAACCAATCGCTTTGATGAACTTGATCAAGCTGCGTTACGCCGTTTCGATTTTAAAATGCATTTTGATTTTTTAAATTATGCACAGCGTTTGGCTTTATTGGAAAATGTCTGTACACAACTCAAACTTGATGTTCATGAAGCTGATATAAAAGTAAAACTGCAATCTTTAGATCGTTTAAGTGCTGGAGACTTTGCGGTGATTGTACGACAGTCCTGTTTTCATCCTTTTGAAAATGTGGATTCTATTTTGCAGCATTTAACAGATGAAATGACTGCAAAATATAAAAGTGCACAAAGTATAGGATTTACTGCATCAAATTGATGCGGTTTTTCTTTTTGAATCCTAATTCAGTTGAATAATGCTTAGATTTTGTGATTCGAGAGTGGAAAACAAAGCATAAAAATAACTTTAATATGAAAAAAATAATGAAAAATGCTTAAAAAATAGATAAAAAGCATAAAAAAACACTGATTTTGAGGAAAAAACGCACATCCGATAAAAAAGTTTAAAAAAAGGGGTTGTGTTGGGTTGGGAATGCTGTAGAATGCACATCCATCGGCGGTGATGTTAAATAAAACTTCTGATAAATCAGGCACTTGATTAAGTTGTTAAGATTTCGAATTGAGATTTTAAGATGAGATTGGAGTTGGGTTTGTTAGAAAAAATAATTAACATTATTGATTGACTTTTTAGAGATAGAGAGTAGTATAGCCGACCTAGCTTGATGCTGACGAAGCATTGAGAAGATCATTAAGAGAATATGAAGAACAACTTGTGTGGATTTTTACTGATTGATTAATCGAAATATTATCATTGATTGATTGGTTTAAATTACTCGAAGTTTATTTGAGAGAATTTGTCAGTACATTGATGAGCCAGAATTGTGACCTTAAGTCACTAATGATTTTTAACTGAAGAGTTTGATCATGGCTCAGATTGAACGCTGGCGGCAGGCTTAACACATGCAAGTCGAGCGGGGGAGATTGCTTCGGTAATTGACCTAGCGGCGGACGGGTGAGTAATACTTAGGAATCTGCCTATTAATGGGGGACAACATCTCGAAAGGGATGCTAATACCGCATACGCCCTACGGGGGAAAGCAGGGGATCACTTGTGACCTTGCGTTAATAGATGAGCCTAAGTCGGATTAGCTAGTTGGTGGGGTAAAGGCCTACCAAGGCGACGATCTGTAGCGGGTCTGAGAGGATGATCCGCCACACTGGGACTGAGACACGGCCCAGACTCCTACGGGAGGCAGCAGTGGGGAATATTGGACAATGGGGGGAACCCTGATCCAGCCATGCCGCGTGTGTGAAGAAGGCCTTATGGTTGTAAAGCACTTTAAGCGAGGAGGAGGCTCTTCTAGTTAATACCTAGGATGAGTGGACGTTACTCGCAGAATAAGCACCGGCTAACTCTGTGCCAGCAGCCGCGGTAATACAGAGGGTGCGAGCGTTAATCGGATTTACTGGGCGTAAAGCGTGCGTAGGCGGCTTTTTAAGTCGGATGTGAAATCCCCGAGCTTAACTTGGGAATTGCATTCGATACTGGGAAGCTAGAGTATGGGAGAGGATGGTAGAATTCCAGGTGTAGCGGTGAAATGCGTAGAGATCTGGAGGAATACCGATGGCGAAGGCAGCCATCTGGCCTAATACTGACGCTGAGGTACGAAAGCATGGGGAGCAAACAGGATTAGATACCCTGGTAGTCCATGCCGTAAACGATGTCTACTAGCCGTTGGGGCCTTTGAGGCTTTAGTGGCGCAGCTAACGCGATAAGTAGACCGCCTGGGGAGTACGGTCGCAAGACTAAAACTCAAATGAATTGACGGGGGCCCGCACAAGCGGTGGAGCATGTGGTTTAATTCGATGCAACGCGAAGAACCTTACCTGGTCTTGACATAGTAAGAACTTTCCAGAGATGGATTGGTGCCTTCGGGAACTTACATACAGGTGCTGCATGGCTGTCGTCAGCTCGTGTCGTGAGATGTTGGGTTAAGTCCCGCAACGAGCGCAACCCTTTTCCTTATTTGCCAGCACTTCGGGTGGGAACTTTAAGGATACTGCCAGTGACAAACTGGAGGAAGGCGGGGACGACGTCAAGTCATCATGGCCCTTACGACCAGGGCTACACACGTGCTACAATGGTCGGTACAAAGGGTTGCTACCTAGCGATAGGATGCTAATCTCAAAAAGCCGATCGTAGTCCGGATTGGAGTCTGCAACTCGACTCCATGAAGTCGGAATCGCTAGTAATCGCGGATCAGAATGCCGCGGTGAATACGTTCCCGGGCCTTGTACACACCGCCCGTCACACCATGGGAGTTTGTTGCACCAGAAGTAGGTAGTCTAACCGTAAGGAGGACGCTTACCACGGTGTGGCCGATGACTGGGGTGAAGTCGTAACAAGGTAGCCGTAGGGGAACCTGCGGCTGGATCACCTCCTTAACGAAAGATTGACGATTGGTAAGAATCCACAACAAGTTGTTCTTCATTGATGTATCTGAGGGTCTGTAGCTCAGTTGGTTAGAGCACACGCTTGATAAGCGTGGGGTCACAAGTTCAAGTCTTGTCAGACCCACCAAGTCTACTGAACACAGAAGAGCAGATATATTAAGATCTTAAGCTGGGGACTTAGCTTAGTTGGTAGAGCGCCTGCTTTGCACGCAGGAGGTCAACGGTTCGACTCCGTTAGTCTCCACCACTAATTAAAGACTAAGTGATTACAGAACTTAGTAAGCCGATAGCTTATTAAGTTCTGTGATTTATCACAGTTAACTACTCGCTGACGAGGCGGTAGTGAATCATTAACAGAATATATTTGAGTTGAAATAATTGTTTAAACTCGTTTTAGTTGATGTTAGCAAGTAATTGTTAATGTTGAGTGAAATGAGCACTAGCGATAAAACTGAATCAAGCGTTTTGGTATATGAATTAAATTGAAGCTGTATGGTGATTAAGTTCACAGGCAACAAATAGAAGTGATTAAGTTCACATTGTTGATCCTCCTTGTAGGGATTAACGACTGTTTGGGGTTGTATAGTCAAGTAATTAAGTGCATGTGGTGGATGCCTTGGCAGTCAGAGGCGATGAAAGACGTAATAGCCTGCGATAAGCTTCGGGGAGGCGGCAAATATCCTGTGATCCGGAGATTTCTGAATGGGGAAACCCACTTACCATAAGGTAGGTATCGCATGATGAATACATAGTCATGCGAGGCGAACGAGGGGAAGTGAAACATCTCAGTACCCTTAGGAAAAGAAATCAATTGAGATTCCCTCAGTAGCGGCGAGCGAACGGGGATCAGCCCATTAAGTTATATGTGTTTTAGCGGAAAGCTCTGGGAAGTGCTACCGTAGAGGGTGATAGTCCCGTACACGAAAGGGCACATATAATGATGACGAGTAGGGCGAGGCACGTGAAACCTTGTCTGAATATGGGGGGACCATCCTCCAAGGCTAAATACTCCTGACTGACCGATAGTGAACCAGTACCGTGAGGGAAAGGCGAAAAGAACCCCTGTGAGGGGAGTGAAATAGATCCTGAAACCGCATGCATACAAGCAGTGGGAGCCGACTTGTTCGGTGACTGCGTACCTTTTGTATAATGGGTCAGCGACTTATATTCAGTAGCAAGGTTAACCGCATAGGGGAGCCGTAGAGAAATCGAGTCTTAATAGGGCGTTTAGTTGCTGGGTATAGACCCGAAACCGGGTGATCTATCCATGAGCAGGTTGAAGGTTGGGTAACACTAACTGGAGGACCGAACCCACTGTCGTTGAAAAGCCAGGGGATGACTTGTGGATAGGGGTGAAAGGCTAATCAAACTCGGTGATAGCTGGTTCTCCCCGAAAGCTATTTAGGTAGCGCCTCGGACGAATACCATAGGGGGTAGAGCACTGTTTCGGCTAGGGGGTCATCCCGACTTACCAAACCGATGCAAACTCCGAATACCTATGAGTACTATCCGGGAGACAGACTGCGGGTGCTAACGTCCGTAGTCAAGAGGAAAACAATCCAGACCGCCAGCTAAGGCCCCCAAATTATAGTTAAGTGGGAAACGATGTGGGAAGGCATAGACAGCTAGGAGGTTGGCTTAGAAGCAGCCACCCTTTAAAGAAAGCGTAATAGCTCACTAGTCGAGTCGGCCTGCGCGGAAGATGTAACGGGGCTAAAACTATATGCCGAAGCTGCGGATGTATACTATGTATACGTGGTAGGGGAGCGTTCTGTAAGCCGATGAAGGTGTATTGAGAAGTATGCTGGAGGTATCAGAAGTGCGAATGCTGACGTGAGTAACGACAAAACGGGTGAAAAACCCGTTCGCTGAAAGACCAAGGGTTCCAGTCCAACGTTAATCGGGGCTGGGTGAGTCGACCCCTAAGGCGAGGCCGAGAGGCGTAGTCGATGGGAAATTGGTTAATATTCCAATACTTCTGTGTAATGCGATGAGAGGACGGAGAAAGTTAAGTCAGCCTGGCGTTGGTTGTCCAGGTGAAAGGCAGTAGGCATGCATCTTAGGCAAATCCGGGGTGCTCTATGCTGAGAGCTGATAGCAAGCTAGTTTACTAGCGAAGTGGCTGATACTATGCTTCCAGGAAAAGTCTCTAAGCTTCAGTTACACAGGAATCGTACCCTAAACCGACACAGGTGGTCAGGTCGAGTAGACCAAAGCGCTTGAGAGAACTCTGCTGAAGGAACTAGGCAAAATGGTACCGTAACTTCGGGAGAAGGTACGCTGCTGACGGTGATAGGACTTGCTCCTTGAGCTATTGGCAGCCACAGAAACCAGGCCCCTGCAACTGTTTATTAAAAACATAGCACTCTGCAAACACGAAAGTGGACGTATAGGGTGTGATGCCTGCCCGGTGCTGGAAGGTTAATTGATGGGGTTAGCGTAAGCGAAGCTCTTGATCGAAGCCCCAGTAAACGGCGGCCGTAACTATAACGGTCCTAAGGTAGCGAAATTCCTTGTCGGGTAAGTTCCGACCTGCACGAATGGCATAATGATGGGGGCGCTGTCTCCAGCAGAGGCTCAGTGAAATCGAAATCGCCGTGAAGATGCGGTGTACCCGCGGCTAGACGGAAAGACCCCGTGAACCTTTACTGCAGCTTGACATTGAACTTTGATCTTACTTGTGTAGGATAGGTGGGAGGCTTTGAAGTAGTGACGCCAGTTGCTATGGAGCCATCCTTGAAATACCACCCTGGTAATATTGAGGTTCTAACTCTGTCCCGTTATCCGGGACGAGGACCATGTCTGGTGGGTAGTTTGACTGGGGCGGTCTCCTCCTAAAGAGTAACGGAGGAGTACGAAGGTGCGCTCAGCGTGGTCGGAAATCACGCGTAGAGTATAAAGGCAAAAGCGCGCTTAACTGCGAGACCCACAAGTCGAGCAGGTACGAAAGTAGGTCTTAGTGATCCGGTGGTTCTGTATGGAAGGGCCATCGCTCAACGGATAAAAGGTACTCTGGGGATAACAGGCTGATACCGCCCAAGAGTTCATATCGACGGCGGTGTTTGGCACCTCGATGTCGGCTCATCTCATCCTGGGGCTGAAGCAGGTCCCAAGGGTATGGCTGTTCGCCATTTAAAGAGGTACGCGAGCTGGGTTTAGAACGTCGTGAGACAGTTCGGTCCCTATCTACCGTGGGCGTTGGAAATTTGAGAGGATCTGCTCCTAGTACGAGAGGACCAGAGTGGACGAACCTCTGGTGTACCGGTTGTGACGCCAGTCGCATCGCCGGGTAGCTATGTTCGGAAGGGATAACCGCTGAAAGCATCTAAGCGGGAAGCCTACCTCAAGATAAGATTTCCCTAGGACTTTATGTCCTCTAAAGAGCCGTTGAAGACTACGACGTTGATAGGTTGGATGTGGAAGTGCGGTGACGCATGAAGCTGACCAATACTAATTGCTCGTGAGGCTTGACTATACAACACCCAAGCAGTTGTATATGAAGCATCATTTGATTCATAAAAGATCAAACATACTTGATTTAGTTGAAAAGCTAGTTACAATACCCAACTCAAATGTTCTGTTAAACTCATTTGGTACGAAGTAAGGCATTTAAATAAGACCCGAACAAGTCCATAACAGTTTGCTGGCGACAATAGCAAGAGTGAACCACCTGATCCCTTCCCGAACTCAGAAGTGAAACCTCTTAGCGCTGATGGTAGTGTGGGGTTACCCATGTGAGAGTAAGTCATCGCCAGCTTTTAAATCTAAAAACACCCCGATCTCTAGCGAGAGCGGGGTGTTTTTTTATGCGTGGTGTTGGTTAGCGAAATGAAACAGATCTCGTTATATTAAGCTAATTGATCACTGCTTAAGCTTATGCATTGATGAAACTGAACTGATTTTCTGTATTCCTCATCATGATCATTATTGAAGTAAGGGATATAGAAAGAGTCGAGCTATTGAACCAGCCGTTTCTTTATGCTAAAAATTAAAGTATTACGATAAAAACAGTTAATAATATGTTGATTTTCCAATTTTTCTTTACAGATTATGATGGTGAAGAGGTTTTACCCACTCAAAATCAGTATGCATCTATCGATGAAATCATAGAAATAATGCAATCTGTGTTAATCAGGCCAGAAAACTTTTTAGGGATCGTTGATAAAAATGATCGTACTTTACAGTTTATCGTTAATGATGATTATTCATTAGATGCAGATATTCCTGTTCCTGATCAAAAAGGCTCTTATACAAAAACAATAAGTTTGCATGAAGCGGTTAAACTGGTTCAAAAACAAACTGAACTGATTCAAATTGATGCTATTGAAGGAATGGCTTTTATGAAGTGGTAAGTTTTTTACTTTAATTGTTTTTAGTGTATCCAAAATAAAAAACCTCAGACATCCATGCCTGAGGTTTTTTGTATTGGTTCTGAGGTATAACTCCTGTCGTACCTTTCGCTATCCTGCGTTATTGTCCTATCTTATTCTTGTTTTAATGGAAACTTCCTGTTTCCTGATGTGTTTATAGTATTAAAATTTAGCTGTTCTGCCTATACGCATAATTCGGCAGACCATGTAAGAAAAAGCTTACATGATCATAAACGGGTATTCTCTATTAAAAATGGGCATTTAAACCAATATAAGGCCCTTTAAAATTAAACTTCATATCACGGTTATCTAAATCACTGAGTTCGATATTTAAAACACGGTAACCCACTTTGGCACCAAGATCTAAAACAATAGATTTAACAAAATCATATTGAATTTCAGCCTGAGCATCCGTGATTTTTACATCATTGACATTGGTATAAGTCGCCTCAGCTTTTGCGCTTAAACCTGTAAATGGTAGTTTTGCGCCAGCTTCTGCATAAAGGATCGGTGCATATTCATCAACATCAACATTTTGTGAAAATTGCTTTACAGTACCGTTGAGTTTAGTTGCCCCTACACCGACATCAGCTTTTACAATGTTGTCTAAGATTTCATAGTAAAGAATAAGATCTGTATGGTCTAAATCAATTTTAGTTTTAGCAAACTCCTTATTAGACTCAGTTTCAGTATCTAACTTGGTATATTTTAATTTTACATTGGGAATGATTGGGATCGGGTGCTCAAAAGCAACAGAGGCTTGAATCGTGCCTTTGGTATCTAAATCATGTTTTGCGTTTAGTCCAGTATAAGGATCTAATAATAAGTTATCTGTCCCCGTTTTGTTGGATAGACTGGTTGTTTTGTGGTTGATTTGAGAATCTCCACCAATACTCCAATAACTAATATCACCTTTAAAACCAATAAAATCAGCTTGAGCAAATGAACTTAGACCTAGGGCTGCGATAAATAAGGGTAATTGAATAGATTTCATATGTCCTTCTTGATGAAATGATTTTTCATCCTATATTTTTGTTACTTAAATACATTTCAATACTGTACCAACTGAAGGCATGATATAGGGGTTTATCAAATTTTGCATTATTAAAAAGATTAAATCGAGGGTGTAGGATGAGTGATTCTATTGATCAAGCAGTGATTGAATTCCCACTTTATGTCGCCAATAAAGCGATTAAATCAGGGCAATGGCTTGAAGTTCATGATAAATTTTCGGGGAAAATTTATGCAAAAGTGGCTTTAGCGGATGCAAAAATTTTAGAAAAAGCCATCAGTGCAGCTGTGAAAGCAGAGAAAGAAATGGCTGCTTTAAAACCATTTCAGAAGCAAAAAATACTGTTACATTGTGTTCAGCGTTTTAAAGAGCTCCGTGAAGAATTAACCCAAATTTTAATTATCGAAGGTGGAAAGCCTAAACTTGCTGCAGCAGCTGAGGTTGAAAGGCTGATTAATACTTTTCAACTAGCGGCAGATGCAGTCTCCACAATTAATGATGGTCATTTAATGCCCTTGGCTGTAACGGCTGCGGCTTCTGCATATCGGGGAATGGTACAACATGTACCGATTGGTGCAGTGTCTCTGATCAGTCCATTTAATTTTCCTTTGAATTTAACAGCACATAAAATTGCACCAGCAATTGCAGCGGGTTGTCCATTTGTATTGAAACCGGCAAGTTTGACGCCAATTTCCGCATTAAAAATCGCAGAAATTTTGGCTGAAACAGATTTACCAAAAGGCGCATTTTCAATTTTGCCTTGTCCACGAGAACATGCTGATGTGTTAGTGACGGATGATCGCTTTAAGCTGCTCAGCTTTACCGGTTCTGATCAAGTGGGTTGGGATATGAAAGCACGTGCTGGTCGTAAAAAAGTAACCCTCGAATTGGGGGGGAATGCAGCTGTTTTAATTGAACCTGATACAGAAATAAGTGATGCATTGATTGATCGAGTAATTGGTGGTGCATATGGTCATGCGGGACAGGTGTGTATTAGTGTGCAACGAATTTTAGTCCATGCTGATATTTATATAGAATTTAGAAAAAAAATCTTAGCAAAATTGAAAAAAGTATCTGCGGCAGATCCACATGTAGAAACCACGATAGTGGGCCCAATGATCAAAGAAGCAGAAGCGATTCGTTTAAAAAAATGGGTAGATAAAGCGGAGAAAAAGGGTGCGAAAATCTTAATTGGTGGCACTTTAAAAGGGGTTTTATTTGAACCAACTTTGCTTGAAAATGTCGATGAATCTCTTGAAATTTATCAAAATGAAGCATTTGGCCCTGTGGCAATTTTAGAAAAATATAAAACATTTGAGAAAGGTATCGAAGTGATTAACCAAGGTCGCTTTGGTTTACAAGCTGGTGTATATACTCAAAATCTCAATAAGATGCTTTATGCATGGGATCATTTACACGTGGGCGGGGTAATTATCAATGATATACCCACCTTCAGAGTTGATAATATGCCATATGGTGGTGTGAAAGATTCGGGTTTAGGTCGTGAGGGGATCCAGTCTGCAATTGGTGATATGCAGGAAGAGAGCTTACTTGTGATCAAACAATAAGTTAATATTCTAAAAGGAGCTACGGCTCCTTATTTCTTTGAATTTTATATAGAGTTAAAAAATGATAATAAAATTTTTCAATTCATTATTTTTAATGGTTTTGCTTTGCTTACAGAGTGTGCAAATTTGGGCATTTCAATCTGAAAAACTGGTAAATGATGCACGCTCTCAGATTTTGAAAACACTTTATTATGATCCTGCTTATACTCAGTTGTCTTATCCAATGGGTGATGTTCCATTGATCAAAGGTGTATGTACAGACGTGGTTATTCGCGCCTTACGCCATCAAGGTATAGATCTGCAACAACGTATTCATGAAGATATGAAAGCCAATTTTAAAAAATATCCACAAAAGTGGGGTTTAAAAGCAACCGATCGAAATATTGATCATCGACGGGTTCCAAATATCATGACCTATTTTCAGCGTCAAGGTTATCAAGTGAATGATCAAAAGTATCAAGCAGGTGATATCGTGGCATGGGATTTAGGTAAAGGCTTAACCCACATTGGTATCATTTCAAATAAAACCACAATGTTGTCAAAAACACCTTTGGTTATTCATAACATTGGTTCTGGAACACGTGAAAATGACATTTTGCATGAATATAAAATCATTGGGCATTATCGTTTACCCAAGACGGTCAATTAGAAATAGGCAATTCTAAGCAAAATAGCTAAAAATTAACCATGTGCAATAAAAAGTAAAAAAAACCTGAGAAAATAGACACAAATTACAGAAAAAGCGCTGCAAAACGAGTATTGTTACAACATTAAACAGTAATTTTGTTGATGCACTTTAACCGAGAAGTTTGCAAAGTTACTGGTTTGGAATAATAACAAAGCACCCAAAAGGTGCTGTTTTATTCAAACAACAAAATTTAAAATTGGTACTTCTTTTGCTCGCAGATCACAATGAAAAAAAGCAGCATTTGAGGACATCTACAGAATTAGGTGTTTTATGACAGAATCTCGTGAAAACTGGACATCACGATCAGGTTTTATTATCGCAGCTGTTGGATCGGCTGTCGGTTTAGGTAATATTTGGCGCTTTCCCTACATTGCTTATGAAAACGGTGGTGGCGCTTTTTTAATTCCATATTTAATTGCACTTATCACGGCAGGATTGCCACTGTTATTTTTAGACTATGCGACAGGGCATAAAAGTAATACTTCACCTCCTAAAGCCTATCGTGCTTTATTTAAAGGGGGCGAAACTTTAGGTTGGTGGCAAGTCTGTGTCTGTATCATTATTGGTTTGTACTATGCCAGCGTACTGACATGGGCCGGTAGTTATGTTTATTTTTCTGTAGGTCAATTGTGGGGAAGTGATCCTGAAAACTTCTTCTTCAATACCTATTTACAAACTTCAAAATCAACAAGTTTTGATTTTCAATTTGTTGGTCATTTATTTTGGCCAATTGTAGGAATCTGGGCATTAACGTTGATCATCTTATTTGGTGGTGTGAAAAAAGGGGTTGAATTATCCAATAAAATTTTCATGCCTTTACTGTTTATTCTGTTCACGATTCTTGTTATTCAAGCGTTGCGTTTACCCGGTGCAGTTCAAGGTTTAAATGCTTTCTTTACACCGAACTGGGCAGCAATGTGGGACTATAAGGTATGGCTTGCAGCATTTGGTCATACATTCTTTTCACTTTCTGTTGGCTTTGGGATCATGGTGACTTATGCCTCGTATCTTAAACCAAAAACCAATTTAACAGGCTCGGGCCTCATTGTTGGTTTTGCCAATGCGTCTACTGAAATCCTTGCGGGGATTGGTATCTTCGCGGCGCTGGGCTTTATGGCATTTTCAGCTGGAAAACCTGTAGATCAAGTGGTCAGTGGCGGTATTGGTTTGGCATTCATTGCTTTTCCTAAAATCATTTCTAGTTTAGGGACTGGTGCTGATTTATTCGGTTTACTGTTCTTCTCTTCTTTATTTGTTGCGGGTATTTCTTCAATGGTGAGTATCCTTGAAGTGCCGATTGCAGCGATGCAAGACAAGTTAAAATGGGGCCGTAAAAAAGCCGTAAGCATCATTGGCGGTGGTAGTGCGCTGGTTTCAATTTTCTTATTCTCTAGCGTGAACTCGATTAAGCTGGTAGATATCGTCGATCACTTTATCAATAACATTGGGATTATTGGCGGTGCATTATTGTCAATTATTTCGATAGCGTGGTTTAAACGTTCGGCATTGATGGAATTACGTGATCATGTGAATCGTATTTCAACTGTGCAGCTTGGTAAAGGTTGGGATTTCACTTTAACCGTAATCACTTCTTTAATTTTGCTGGTCACTTTATCTATGACCGTTTTTAGCTTGATTAAAAATGGATACGATACCTATAGTTCTAGTATGTTGATGTTCTTTGGTTGGGGCAGTGTGATTTTCTGTGCTGTTATTGCTTTAGTCCTTAGCAAAATGAAAGATCGATAGGAGCGTCAAAATGAATACTTCTGCAATCGTGATGATGATTATTTCAATGGTATTTTTATGGGGTGGGTTGATTTTATCGATCCTACATTTGATGAAAAATCCTGAAGAACTGGATGAAGTTCTGGAAGAAGTTAAAGATCACCATACCCTTTAAACTTGAGTCAAAAAAAGCAGGCGAATTAGCCTGCTTTTTTAATGCGTTTTTTAAGCTGTTTTCTGAATTCGGCAATAATAGAAACCATCACCATGATGCGCTTCAGGCAACAATTGACGACCGTGAATTTGTTCTATTCCCCAGTTTGCATCAATCTTGATTTCTTCAGCATCTGCGTGTTCAGCAAAAAACTCGACCATTTGCTGTTCATTTTCAACTTTCAGAATTGAGCAGGTAATATAAAGTAGTGTTCCACCAACTTTAAGCTGCTGCCACATATGCTTTAAAATTTGCTTTTGCAGATCGACCACTTGCTGAATATCTGTAGATTGACGCAATAAGCGAATATCAGGATGACGACGTAGAACACCAATAGCAGAACATGGTGCATCCAATACGATGCAATCGACCAATTCTTTAGGCACCCATGTTGTAGCATCTGCTGTGATGATTTCAACTGTTGCATCAACATTTAATTCAAGGCGTTCCAAGTTTTCTGAAACACGCAATAAGCGTTTAGCATCATGATCAAGTGCGATTAATTTTTTAGGATTGAAACGTTCTAAGATATGAGCTGCTTTACCACCCGGTGCTGCACAAGCATCGATAATGACTTTGTCATCTAAGTTGGGTAACAGTGTTGCACACAATTGAGCATGTTCATCTTGAACAGAAAACCCGCCTTCTTCAAAGCCAGGTAAATGAGTAATATTGCCCGTTTGTTCCAGAACTATACCAACATCTGAAAGTGTACAAGGACGAGCATCAATCTGTTCTTCATCTAAAATATCAAGATATTCATCACGACTAATTTGACGTTGATTGACACGCAGCGTTAGTGGGGCAACTTGTTTTAAATTTTGACAGATTTCAGGGAGTAGATCAGCCCAATCTTTTTTAAGTCGTTTGAACAGCCAGCTTGGTAAACCATGGGTATTATTCAAAGCCGTTTGAAACTCAGTTGTTTCACGTGAAACACGACGAAGGATGGCATTGACCAAACCACTCATCGGTTCAAAACCTAATTGCTTCGCTGCATTGACAGTTTCTGAAATCGCCGCATGTGCAGGAATACGGGTGCATAAAATCTGGTATAAACCCAAATATAAGCAACTTTCTAGTGCCTCATTGTCTAACGGTTTTGTGAGCAAGGGTAAGGTAATTGCTTTTAAAGAATACCACTGACGTAAACAGCCCAAAGTAAGCTCATGGTATAAACCACGATCACGTTCAGAAATAATATTGATATGTTGGTTTAAAACGGAAGCCAAAGACTGTCCATTTTGAACAGCTAAAAGTGTTTTAACCACTTGTGCGCGCAAATTCAAATTTTTTGCAGATGATTGAATTTGGCTCATGCGAATATATTTCCTACTGAAAGTTTATGGCTTTGTATAATTTGTACAGGGTTAATGGCTTTGCCACCTGGCCATTGTAGGCTAGTCAGACAAATCACACCATCTCCACACAGCACATGTACACCTTGTTTGTTCATTTCGATAATGGTTCCGGGTGCTTCGCCATTGGCTGTAAGGTCTGAAATTTGAGAATTCCACACACGTAAATTATTGCTTTCATCTATTGGTGTAAATGCGACTGGCCAAGGATTGAATGCCCGAATATTGCGATCAAGTTCAACTGCTGATTTAGTCCAATCAATTTGTGCTTCAGCTTTTGTGAGTTTATGTGCATATACCGTAAATTGTTCATCTTGCACTTCACGTGCATCTAAATATTGTTGTAATTTTTGTTCTGACTCTAATACCACACAAATTGCTTCAGCGCCTTGGAGCGCAAGTTTGTCATATAAAGTCGCTGAGGTTTCTTGTGCTGTGATTGGGCAAACTGTTTTAAAGATCATATCGCCTGTATCTAGTCCAGCCGCCATTTTCATGATCGTTACTCCGGTTTCAGTGTCACCCGTTGCAATGGCACGCTGAATCGGAGCAGCACCACGCCAACGTGGTAGCAAAGAACCATGAATATTTAAACAACCATAGCGCGGTGTATCTAATACGGCCTGAGGCAAAATTAAACCATAAGCCGCAACCACCATTACATCTGCACCCAAAGCTGCTAATTCTTGTTGAGCCGTTAAGCCTTCGTCTGTTGATGCTTTGAAATGAAGTGGTTGATAGACGGGTAAGTTATTTGCGAGCGCAAGTTGTTTCACGGCTGAAGCTGTCAATTTTTGTCCACGACCTGATTTACGGTCGGGTTGAGTATACACAGCCACAATTTCGTGATCAGTTTCAATGAGTGCTGCTAAAGCAGAAGCTGCAAATTCGGGTGTACCTGCAAAAATGATCTTCAAAGGTTATGCTCAGATTAAATTTTAAATTGAATTATAGCAAACCTGATTATACGGTGGCGTTTTCAAATGAAAATACGGGTTTTTCTATGTAAAAAATAAAATACGATCAATTGTATATTTTGTTCTAATCACCTATCTGGTTTGGAAATAGTCAGAAGATGTCTTTTACAGCACTCTTAAAATTCGCGTAAATCTAAATTAACCAACATTCGTTTTTAAAATAAATATCACTTTTTTATATAAAATTTTTCACTTTAAATTGATAGAAATAGGCCTTATTTTTAACTTAATCTAAACAAACAGATTATTTAGAGATAGAAATTAGAATTATTGTGACCTATTGCGCAATAAAAAATTGTTAACTGAACAAGGATAGGCAGTTAATCGAAATTTAACAATAAATCAAATGTAAACTAAATCACATATTATTTTGATAAAAGTGACAAATTTTGTCACATGCTCAATTTAAGAACAATATGTATTTAATAAATCTTAATGCCTTTTAAAATTTATATAAATTGCTGATTTATAGATATAAAATTTATAAAATGTATGATTATTTTACTTTTTATTTAAAAGTTTAGACCATGTGTTTAAAAAAACAAAATAAGTGAAATATATCTCAATTTTTCTATTGATTTAAATGTATGTAAATTGTTAAATAAAAAAAATTGTACATTTTATATGCATTATTGAGGCGAAATCAGCGGCTGTAATGCATCTCCTAAAGGAAAAGTAATATGAATAAGATCTACAAAGTGATTTGGAATGCGACTTTGTCAGCATGGGTTGCAGTTTCTGAATTGGCAAAAGGGAAAACCAAGTCTTCAAAAGTAACTGGAATTATTGGGGCAGCAACAGTTAGTTTGATGGTAGCGTTTAGTCCAGAGGCTATGGCTAACACTATAGATATGCAAGCACAAGGAAATAAAAATGATGCAGATTGCGTATCTGGTGGAAATACAACAGTTTATAAAGCTCAAACCAATGGAACAACTGGGGCGATAACCGATGGTTCTGGTACGTACTCTACTGTTGCAGGTTGTAATGCTTCGGGTGGTGGAGTACTCGGTGCAACAGCATATGGGAGCTATGCGAAGGTTACAGGAAAAGGCGGTACTGCTTTAGGACATAATACTGAAGCTGCACAATGGGCACTTGCTGCAGGTGTTGATACTAAAGCAACAGGTGAGTCAAGTGTTGCTCTGGGTTCGGGAGCTGTAGCGTCTAATACTTCATCAATAGCGATAGGTACTGATTCGGGGACTTCTGGTATTGGTGCAATTGCTATTGGACGAAATGCTCAAACATCAGCTAGTGGTAGTATTGCAATAGGTGATGGAGCTACAGCTACTGGTGGCACAACTGATATCAATTCTATTGCAATTGGTAAAGGCGCACAAAGCTGGGGACAAAGCTTTGCATTGGGGACAGGTGCTTCGGCTGATTCATTTACATTTGATATCAATGATAGCGGTGTTGCTGTTGGTGCTCAATCTGTTACTGCTGCTGGAACAACAAAAGGTACAGCAATAGGTGTAAACGCTAAAGTAACTGGTTCAACTGTTGCGGGTACGGCAATAGGCTCTAATGCCGTTGCTTCTATCGATAACAGTGTGGCGTTAGGTTCAAACTCAATAACATCAGCTATTACTGGGACAGGATTTTTAACATCGCAAGCGGCTCCAACTGTTGGAGCCGTATCAGTTGGTAATGGTACAGCAGCTGGTAACCGTCGAATTCAAAACGTAGCAGATGGTTCAGCAGCATCAGATGCTGTGACAGTTGCTCAACTAGACAAAGCTTATGATGATACAAATGGTCGTGTGGCTGGTGCTTTAGGTGTAGGTAGTGGTGCTGCATATAATGCAGCAACCAATGCATATACAGCCCCAACTAATATTGGTGGAACGGGTAAAACAACAATTGATGACGCAATTAAAGCGACTCAACGAAGTGTTACAGGTGGTTCAAATATTGTTGTTACGCCTACAACAGCTGCCGATGGTTCAATATCGTATTCAGTTGCTACAAGTGCAACACCAACATTTACAACTGTTACGACTGGAAATAGTAAGTTAGATAATACTGGCTTAACAATTACAGGCGGTCCAAGTGTTACGAGTAGTGGCATCAATGCAGCTAACACTACGATTAATAATGTTGCTAATGCCACAACAGCTGATCAAGCCGTCAATAAAGGTCAACTTGATACTGTAAGCACACAAGCAAATAAAGCCATAACATTCACTGGAAATGCTAGAAAATCGGGCGATACGACAGATATTAATCGTAAGCTTGGAGATAGTATTGCAATTAGTGGAACAGCAACAACAACTGGTACTTATAGCGGTGCGAATGTTAAAACGGTAACAGATCAGAGCGGTGCAATTGCAATACAAATAGCAGATGCTCCTAACTTTGCAGGAACAGTGACTTCTACAGGTTTGCAGGTAAATGGCGCAAGTGCTGTTACAGGAAATAGTACGATAGGTGGAACTCAGACTGTTACAGGTATAAGTAATTTAAATGGTGGGGCAAATTTAAACAGTCAAAAAATTACAAATGTTGCTGCAGGGACAGCAACAGGTGATGCCGTTAACTTTGGTCAATTAACTACAACCAATCAAAACGTAAGTAATTTGACGACAACTGTTACCAATCAAGGTAATGATATCAGCACATTAAAAGGTGGTTTTAACTTACAAACTAATGGTAAGAATAGTGGTGCGATTAAAGCGGGTGACACAGTTGATATTGGTGTAGCAACACCAGCAGACACTAACCTTACCGCAACCAAGACAGGTAACAATGTCGCATTTGCTTTAAGCAAAGACTTGAACTTAACCAGCGTTACTACAGGTAATACCGTGATTAACAACGCTGGTGTAACCGCGGATAAAGTTACTGTTGGTACTGTGGTGGTTGATAAAACGACTGGGATCAATGCGGGCGGTAAAAAGATTACCAATGTAGCGGCAGGTGATATCAGTACAGCAGCATCAACAGATGCTGTGAATGGTGGTCAATTATTTACGACTAATCAAAACGTAAGTAATTTGACGACAACTGTTACCAATCAAGGTAATCAAATCACGACCAATACATCTGATATCAGTACATTAAAAGGTGGCTTTAACTTACAAACTAATGGTAAGAACAGTGGTGCGATTAAAGCGGGTGACACGGTTGATATTGGTGTAGCTACGCCAGCGGATACCAACCTTACAGCAACTAAGACAGGTAATAATGTTGCGTTTGCTTTAAGCAAAGACTTGAACTTAACCAGCGTTACTACAGGTAATACAGTGATTAACAACGCTGGTGTAACAGCGGATAAAGTGACTGTTGGTACTGTGGTGGTTGATAAAACGACTGGGATCAATGCAGGTGGTAAAAAGATTACCAACGTTGCAGCCGGTGATATCAGCTCAGCGACATCAACAGATGCTGTGAATGGTGGTCAATTATTTACGACTAATCAAAATGTTGCGAAAAACACATCAGACATCAGTACGTTAAATACTACGGTCACTAATCAAGGTAATCAAATCACAACCAATACGTCTGATATCAGTACCTTAAAAGGTGGTTTTAACTTACAAAGTAATGGTAAGAACAGTGGTGCGATCAAAGCGGGTGACACGGTTGATATTGGCGTAGCTACGCCAGCGGATACCAACCTTACCGCGACCAAGACAGGTAACAATGTTGCGTTTGCTTTAAGCAAAGATTTGAACTTAACCAGCGTTACTACAGGTAACACAGTGATTAACAATGCTGGTGTAACAGCGGATAAAGTGACTGTTGGTACTGTGGTGGTTGATAAAACGACTGGGATCAATGCAGGTGGTAAAAAGATTACCAATGTAGCAGCAGGTGATATCAGTACAGCAGCATCAACAGATGCTGTGAATGGTGGCCAATTATTTACGACTAATCAAAATGTTGCGAAAAACACATCAGACATCAGTACGTTAAATACCACTGTCACTAATCAAGGTAATCAAATCACGACCAATACGTCGAATATCGCAACCAATACATCTGATATCAGTACCTTAAAAGGTGGCTTTAACTTACAAAGTAATGGTAAGAACAGTGGTGCGATTAAAGCGGGTGACACGGTTGATATTGGTGTAGCTACGCCTGCGGACACTAACCTTACCGCAACCAAGACAGGTAACAATGTTGCGTTTGCTTTAAGCAAAGACTTGAATTTAACCAGTGTTACCACAGGTAATACAGTGATAAACAACGCTGGTGTAACAGCGGATAAAGTGACTGTTGGTACTGTGGTGGTTGATAAAACGACTGGGATCAATGCGGGTGGTAAAAAGATTACCAATGTAGCGGCAGGTGATATCAGTACAGCAGGATCAACAGATGCTGTGAATGGTGGTCAATTATTTACGACTAATCAAAATGTAAGTAATTTGACGACAACTGTTACCAACCAAGGTACTGATATCAGTACATTAAAAGGTGGTTTTAACTTACAAACTAACGGTAAGAACAGTGGTGCGATTAAAGCGGGTGACACGGTTGATATTGGTGTAGCTACGCCAGCGGATACTAACCTTACCGCAACCAAGACAGGTAACAATGTTGCGTTTGCTTTAAGCAAAGACTTGAACTTAACCAGCGTTACCACAGGTAATACCGTGATTAACAATGCTGGTGTAACCGCAGATAAAGTGACTGTTGGTACTGTGGTGGTTGATAAAACGACTGGAATCAATGCGGGTGGTAAAAAGATTACCAATGTAGCGGCAGGTGATATCAGCTCAGCAACATCAACAGATGCTGTGAATGGTGGTCAATTATTTACGACTAATCAAAACGTTGCGAAAAACACATCAGACATTAGTACGTTAAATACTACTGTTACCAATCAAGGTAATCAAATCACGACCAATACGTCGAATATCGCAACCAATACATCTGATATCAGCACCTTAAAAGGTGGCTTTAATTTACAAACCAACGGTAAGAACGGTGGTGCGATTAAAGCAGGTGACACGGTTGATATTGGTGTAGCTACGCCAGCGGATACCAACCTTACAGCGACTAAGACAGGTAATAATGTTGCGTTTGCTTTAAGCAAAGATTTGAATTTAACCAGCGTTACTACAGGTAACACCGTGATTAACAACGCTGGTGTAACAGCGGATAAAGTGACTGTTGGTACTGTGGTGGTTGATAAAACGACTGGGATCAATGCAGGTGGTAAAAAGATTACCAACGTTGCAGCCGGTGATATCAGTACAGCAGCATCAACAGATGCTGTGAATGGTGGTCAATTATTTACGACTAATCAAAATGTTGCGAAAAACACATCAGACATTAGTACGTTAAATACTACGGTCACTAATCAAGGTAATCAAATTACGACCAATACGTCTGATATCAGTACCTTAAAAGGTGGTTTTAACTTACAAACTAACGGTAAGAATAGTGGTGCGATCAAAGCAGGTGATACGGTTGATATTGGTGTAGCTACGCCAGCGGATACCAACCTTACAGCGACTAAGACAGGTAATAATGTTGCGTTTGCTTTAAGCAAAGATTTGAACTTAACCAGCGTTACCACAGGTAATACCGTGATTAACAATGCTGGTGTAACCGCAGATAAAGTGACTGTTGGTACTGTGGTGGTTGATAAAACGACTGGAATCAATGCAGGCGGTAAAAAGATTACCAACGTTGCAGCAGGTGATATCAGTGCAGCAACATCAACAGATGCTGTGAATGGTGGTCAATTATTTACGACTAATCAAAACGTTGCGAAAAACACTTCAGACATCAGCACGCTAAATACCACTGTTACTAATCAAGGTAATCAAATTACGACCAATACGTCGAATATCGCAACAAATACATCTGATATCAGCACCTTAAAAGGTGGTTTTAACTTACAAACTAACGGTAAGAATAGTGGTGCGATTAAAGCGGGAGATACGGTTGATATTGGTGTAGCTACGCCAGCGGATACCAACCTTACAGCGACTAAGACAGGTAATAATGTTGCGTTTGCTTTAAGCAAAGATTTGAATTTAACCAGCGTTACTACAGGTAACACCGTGATTAACAACGCTGGTGTAACAGCGGATAAAGTGACTGTTGGTACTGTGGTGGTTGATAAAACGACTGGGATCAATGCGGGTGGTAAAAAGATTACCAACGTTGCAGCCGGTGATATCAGTACAGCAGCATCAACAGATGCTGTGAATGGTGGTCAATTATTTACGACTAATCAAAATGTAAGTAATTTGACGACAACTGTTACCAACCAAGGTAATGATATCAGCACCTTAAAAGGTGGTTTTAACCTACAAAGTAATGGTAAGAACAGTGGTGCGATTAAAGCGGGTGACACGGTTGATATTGGTGTAGCTACGCCAGCAGATACCAACCTTACAGCGACTAAGACAGGTAACAATGTTGCGTTTGCTTTAAGCAAAGACTTGAACTTAACCAGCGTTACTACAGGTAACACCGTGATTAACAACGCTGGTGTAACAGCGGATAAAGTGACTGTTGGTACTGTGGTGGTTGATAAAACGACTGGGATCAATGCGGGTGGTAAAAAGATTACCAATGTAGCGGCAGGTGATATCAGTGCAGCAACATCAACAGATGCTGTGAATGGTGGTCAATTATTTACGACTAATCAAAATGTTGCGAAAAACACATCAGACATTAGTACGTTAAATACCACTGTCACTAATCAAGGTAATCAAATCACGACCAATACGTCTGATATCAGTACCTTAAAAGGTGGTTTTAACTTACAAACCAACGGTAAGAATAGTGGTGCGATTAAAGCGAGTGATACGGTTGATATTGGAGTAGCAACTCCAGCGGACACTAACCTTACAGCGACCAAGACAGGTAACAATGTCGCGTTTGCTTTAAGCAAAGATTTGAACTTAACCAGCGTTACTACAGGTAATACAGTGATTAATACTGCTGGTATAACCGCGGATAAAGTGACTGTTGGCAATGTTGTTATAGATAAAACAACCAACAAGATCAGTGGTGTAGAAGCAGGAACTGATACGAAAGATGTTGTAAACAAAGGTCAATTAGATGCTTTGGCGGGACAACAAACAGCAACAGATAATTCGGCAGTGAAATACGACAACGCAACAACTAAAGATAAAGTGACTTTAGGCGGTGGCGCTACAGGTACAACGCTAACAAATGTTAAAGCGGGTGATGTTTCTGCAAACTCAACAGATGCAATCAATGGTAGTCAGCTTTATACGACAAACCAGAATGTAGCTCAGAATAGCAAAGACATTGCAACCAATACGTCGAATATCGCAACGAATACATCAAATATTGCGACCAATACATCTGACATCACGACCTTAAAAGGTGGCTTTAACTTACAAACCAACGGTCAGAATAGTGGTGCGATCAAAGCAGGTGATACGGTTGATATTGGTGTAGCTACGCCAGCGGATACCAACCTTACCGCAACCAAGACAGGTAACAATGTTGCGTTTGCTTTAAGCAAAGACTTGAACTTAACCAGCGTTACTACAGGTAATACAGTGATTAACACTGCTGGTATAACCGCGGATAAAGTGACTGTTGGCAATGTTGTTATAGATAAAACAACCAACAAGATCAGTGGTGTAGAAGCAGGAACTGATACGAAAGATGTTGTAAACAAAGGTCAATTAGATGCTTTGGCGGGACAACAAACAGCAACAGATAATTCGGCAGTGAAATACGACAACGCAACAACTAAAGATAAAGTGACTTTAGGCGGTGGCGCTACCGGTACAACGCTGACAAATGTTAAAGCGGGTGATGTTTCTGCAAACTCAACAGATGCAATCAATGGTAGTCAGCTTTATACGACAAACCAGAATGTAGCTCAGAATAGCAAAGACATTGCAACCAATACGTCGAATATCGCAACGAATACATCAAATATTGCGACTAATACATCTGACATCACCACCTTAAAAGGTGGCTTTAACTTACAAACCAACGGTCAGAATAGTGGTGCGATCAAAGCAGGTGATACGGTTGATATTGGTGTAGCTACGCCAGCGGATACCAACCTTACCGCAACCAAGACAGGTAACAATGTTGCGTTTGCTTTAAGCAAAGACTTGAACTTAACCAGCGTTACTACAGGTAATACAGTGATTAACACTGCTGGTATAACCGCGGATAAAGTGACTGTTGGCAATGTTGTTATAGATAAAACAACCAACAAGATCAGTGGTGTAGAAGCAGGAACTGATACGAAAGATGTTGTAAACAAAGGTCAATTAGACGCTTTGGCGGGACAACAAACAGCAACAGATAATTCGGCAGTGAAATACGACAACGCAACAACTAAAGATAAAGTGACTTTAGGCGGTGGCGCTACAGGTACAACGCTAACAAATGTTAAAGCGGGTGATGTTTCTGCAAACTCAACAGATGCAATCAATGGTAGTCAGCTTTATACGACAAACCAGAATGTAGCTCAGAATAGCAAAGACATTGCAACCAATACGTCGAATATCGCAACGAATACATCAAATATTGCGACCAATACATCTGACATCACGACCTTAAAAGGTGGCTTTAACTTACAAACCAACGGTCAGAATAGTGGTGCGATCAAAGCAGGTGATACGGTTGATATTGGTGTAGCTACGCCAGCGGATACCAACCTTACCGCAACCAAGACAGGTAATAATGTCGCGTTTGCTTTAAGCAAAGACTTGAACTTAACCAGCGTTACTACAGGTAATACAGTGATTAACACTGCTGGTATAACCGCGGATAAAGTGACAGTTGGTAATGTTGTTATAGATAAAACAACCAACAAGATCAGTGGTGTAGAAGCAGGAACTGATACGAAAGATGTTGTAAACAAAGGTCAATTAGACGCTTTGGCGGGACAACAAACAGCAACAGATAATTCGGCAGTGAAATACGATAACGCCACAACTAAAGATAAAGTGACTTTAGGCGGTGGCGCTACCGGTACAACGCTGACAAATGTTAAAGCGGGTGATGTTTCTGCAAACTCAACAGATGCAATCAATGGTAGTCAGCTTTATACGACAAACCAGAATGTAGCCCAAAATAGCAAAGACATCGCAACCAATACGTCGAATATCGCAACGAATACATCAAATATTGCGACTAATACATCTGACATCACCACCTTAAAAGGTGGCTTTAACTTACAAACCAACGGTCAGAATAGTGGTGCGATTAAAGCGGGTGACACGGTTGATATTGGTGTAGCTACGCCAGCGGATACCAACCTTACCGCAACCAAGACAGGTAACAATGTTGCGTTTGCTTTAAGCAAAGACTTGAACTTAACCAGCGTTACTACAGGTAACACAGTGATTAACAACGCTGGTATAACTGCGGATAAAGTGACAGTTGGCAATGTTGTTATAGATAAAACAACCAACAAGATCAGTGGTGTAGAAGCAGGAACTGATGCGAAAGATGTTGTAAACAAAGGTCAATTAGACGCTTTGGCGGGACAACAAACAGCAACAGATAATTCGGCAGTGAAATACGACAACGCCACAACTAAAGATAAAGTGACTTTAGGCGGTGGTGCTGCAGGTACAACACTAACAAATGTTAAAGCGGGTGATGTTTCTGCAAACTCAACAGATGCAATCAATGGTAGTCAGCTTTATACGACAAACCAGAATGTAGCTCAGAATAGCAAAGACATTGCAACCAATACGTCGAATATCGCAACGAATACATCAAATATTGCGACCAATACATCTGACATCACGACCTTAAAAGGTGGCTTTAACTTACAAACCAACGGTCAGAACAGTGGTGCGATTAAAGCGGGTGACACGATTGATATTGGTGTAGCAACTCCAGCGGACACTAACCTTACAGCGACCAAGACAGGTAACAATGTCGCGTTTGCTTTAAGTAAAGATTTGAACTTAACCAGCATTACAGTGAACGATGGAACCAACGGTACAAATGGTTCTACAGTGATCGGTAAAGATGGTATTTCGGTTAAAGATGGCTCAGGCAATACCATTGCAGGTGTAGATAACACAGCGTTGACAGTGAAAGACGGTAGTGGCAACACAGAAACCAGCATTAATAAAGCGATCAATACCCTGAATGCATCGCAAGGTGAAACTGATAAGTTTGCAGTGAAGTACGACAAGAATGCTGATGGTAGTGCAAACTATAACAACATCACATTAGCAGGTAGTGCTTCAACTAGTACTAAAGATGCAACGACAGGCAAGATCACCACAACAGGTGGTACAAGCTTAAACAATGTTGCGAGTGCGGGTGACTACACTAAAGAGGCCAATGCGAGCAAAGGTGTTAACGCTGGTGATTTGAACAATGCAGTTGTTGACGCGACTAATGCAGCGACCAGTAAAGGCTTTGCATTACAAGCAGCAGATGGCGCTAAAGTTCAGAAGAACCTAGGCGAAGCGGTTGAAGTTGTTGGTGCAGATAGCAACATCACTACGAAGGTTGCAAATGGTCAAGTTGCGATTGAGTTAAATAAAAACCTCAATAACTTAACTAGCATTACAGTGAATGATGGAACCAACGGTACAAATGGTTCTACAGTGATCGGTAAAGATGGTATCTCGGTTAAAGATGGCTCAGGCAATACCATTGCAGGTGTAGATAACACAGCGTTGACAGTTAAAGATGGTAGTGGCAACACAGAAACCAGCATTAACAAAGCGATCAATACCCTGAATGCATCGCAAGGTGAAACTGATAAGTTTGCAGTGAAGTACGACAAGAATGCTGATGGCAGTGCAAACTATGACAACGTAACCCTTGCAGGTACAGGTGGAACCACGATCACCAACGTTAAAGCAGGCGCTATTAACGCAACATCAACTGATGCGATCAACGGTAGTCAATTGTATGATGTTGGTAATAGTCTGAAAAATGCAATTGGCGGTTTGACCACGAGAGATGCAACGACTGGCATCATTACGACAAGCAACATTGGTGGCACGGGTTCAAACACAATTGATGGTGCAATCAACAGCATTAAAGATTCAGCAACCAAAGCGAAGACCACAGTTACGGCAGGAGACAATGTTGTAGTGACTGCTGGTACCAATGCAGATGGTTCAAGTAACTATCAAGTTGCAACAGCGAAAGATGTAAACTTCGACAAAGTGACTGTAGGTAATGTTGTTGTAAATAAAGCCAGCAATACAATCGAAGGCTTAAGTAATACTGACTTAAGAGCAAGTGATTTTGCGACTAAAGGTAGAGCAGCGACTGAAGAGCAATTGAAGCAAGCTGTCACGAAAAACATCACTGAAGTTGTAGATGGTAATGGCAACAAAGTGAATATTATTGATCAAGTTGTAAATACAAAACCTGACAATAAGAACCAAGATTCATTGTTCTTAACTTACGATAAGCAAGGTCAAGAAACCACAGATCGCTTGACGATTGGTCAAACAGTACAGAAGATGAATACTGATGGTATTAAGTTCTTCCATACCAATGCCGATATGTCGAAAGGTGATTTAGGTACAACCAATGACTCAAGTGCGGGTGGTTTAAACTCTACAGCGATTGGTGTAAATGCAATTGTGGCAACGGGTGCAGATAGTGCTGTTGCATTAGGTCACAATACAAAAGCTGAGGGCAAACAATCCATTGCTATTGGTCAAGGTGCTGAGGCATTAGGTACACAATCAATCAGTATTGGTACGGGCAATAAAGTGAAAGGCAACCATTCTGGTGCGATTGGTGACCCGACCATTGTTGATGGTGCGAACAGTTATTCTGTAGGTAATAATAACCAAGTGCTTACAGATGATACGTTTGTACTTGGAAACAATGTGACCAAAACAGTGGCTGGTTCAGTTGTGTTAGGCAATGGCTCAGCGGCGACGACTGGTGCAGGTGTTGCGGGCTATGCGCTGTCAGCTGCAACAAGTGCAGACAAAACAGCAATTAGCAATACAACATCAACAACTGGTGCAGTAGCAGTTGGTGATGCGGCAAGCGGTATTTACCGTCAAATTACTGGTGTTGCAGCGGGTAGCGCAGATGCTGATGCTGTAAACGTAGCGCAGTTAAAAGCTGTTGGTAACCAAGTTGTTACCACTCAAAACGCACTTGTAAATGGTTTGGGCGGTAATGCGAAGGTCAATGCTGATGGTACCATTACTGGGCCAACCTATAATGTTGCACAAGGTAATCAGTCGAATGTTGGTGATGCTTTAACAGCATTGGATAAAGCCATTGGCTCTGCGGCAACAACATCTAAAACGACTGTTTCTAATGGTCAGAATATTGTTGTGAATAAGAGCAAAAATGCTGATGGTTCAGACAACTATGAAGTATCAACAGCAAAAGATTTAACAGTTGATTCTGTGAAAGCAGGTGATACGGTTCTCAATAATGCTGGAATCTCAATTGGTAATAATGCGGTTGTGATAAACAACACAGGATTAACCATTGCCGGTGGACCAAGTGTAACGGTGGCAGGTATTAACGCGGGTAATAAAACAATTACCAACGTGGCAAATGCTGTAAATGCTACAGATGCAGTTAATAAAGGGCAGTTAGATAGCGCAATTGGCAATGTGAATAACAATGTCAATGAGCTTGCCAATAATGCCGTTAAATATGACGACGCATCAAAAGATAAGATAACACTTGGTGGTGGTACAAATGGTACAACCATTAGCAATGTAAAAGATGGTGCAGTCACTCAAGGTTCTAAAGATGCTGTAAATGGCGGTCAATTGTGGAATGTTCAGCAACAAGTTGATCAAAACTCAACGGATATCAGCAATATCAAAAATGATATTAACAATGGTACTGTCGGCTTAGTTCAACAAGCAGGTAAAGACGCAACAGTTACAGTTGCGAAAGATACTGGTGGTACAAGTGTGAGTGTGGCGGGTACAGACGGTAACCGTGTTGTGACAGGTGTTAAAGATGGCGCAGTCAATGCAACATCAAAAGATGCAGTCAACGGTAGCCAATTGAATACCACCAACCAAGCAGTTGTGAATTATCTTGGCGGTGGTGCTGGCTATGACAATATTACAGGTAGCTTCACTGCACCAACTTACAATGTTGGTGACTCTAAGTATAACAATGTCGGTGGTGCAATCGATGCATTGAACCAAGCGGATCAAGCATTGAATAGCAAAATTGACAATGTCAGCAACAAGTTAGACAACGCTTTCCGTATTACCAATAACCGGATTGATGATGTTGAGAAAAAAGCCAATGCGGGTATTGCAGCAGCAATGGCACTTGAATCAGCACCATATATTCCTGGTAAATATACCTATGCAGCAGGTGCGGCATACCATGGTGGTGAGAATGCGGTAGGTGTGACCTTACGTAAAACTGCAGACAACGGACGTTGGTCGATTACAGGTGGTGTTGCAGCAGCATCTCAAGGCGATCCAAGTGTTCGTATCGGTATCAGTGGTGTAATTGACTAAATCACGAGACAAGGAAGATCGAACGGTCTTCCTTTTTCTTCGCAAATTTTTAAGAGAGAAAAAATGAAAGCATTTAACAAAAAAATTATGTTCAGTGTATTCAGTGGTCTTGTGATGTCATTGAGTCATGCCGCTGAAGTTGAAACATCAAATACCCAAGAAATTCATTTTCCTGAAGTAAAAGACAGTTATTTAAAGCAAGTGAATCGTTATGAATATGATGACGTGGCACGTTTAGATAAAGGTTTAAGCAAAGATCAGATTCGCCATGTTTTGGGGAATCCACAATTTTCTGAGGGCCTTTTTGCTGTTAAAACTTGGAACTATGTATTGGATGTTCGAGAGCCGAGTTCCAATCAATATAAACGTTGCCAGTTACGCATAGACTTTGATAAGCACTACCGTTCAGAAAATCTATATTGGAAAGGTGAACAATGCCAAGGTCTGATGGCTTGGGGCATCAATAACCAATCCGCGACAGAACAAACGGCTCTATCCGCTACAGGCCAATCAGCCAGTGTTTTATTCTATTTTGATCATTCAGATAAAAATGGGGTAAAAAATCCTGAAGTGATTAGCAAAATTGCTGATCAAATTAAGCAAACTGATGGGAATAGCAAGATTTTTGTTGCTGGTTATACTGACCGTTTAGGTTCATTTCCGTATAACCAACGTTTATCAGCGGCGAGAGCCAATACCGTTGTAGATTTATTGAAACAACAGGGTATTCCTGCGGATCAAATTCAATTTTCAGCAGAAAATAAAACGGATGTGTATCAGAAATGCAATGGGATGAACAAAAAAATTCAATTGGTTGAGTGTTTAGCACCTAATCGCCGAGTAAACATCACTTGGTAAAACTGAATGCATAATCAAATAAATTCAGTTTAAAAGAAGGTGTTTATTCTTCAAATAGATTGAGCCTTATTGCATACCAACGCCCGATGAAATTCATCGGGCGTTTTAAATTATTTACTGTTCTGGTTTATTTTGAATAAATCATACATCACCAAATAATATTGATTGCCAAGTTAACCCAGCAGAAACATCAGCAACAAAACATTTTGATTAAACAGAAATAATCTGTGCAAAAATGAATGAGCGGGCTTCTTTTGAGGCCTTTTATAAAATAAAATTTAGTGAATTTTGTTAAATGATAAATATTTTTTATTAAAAAATAAAAAATTATTCATAGAAGTTTTGTGTTCTATCCAACACGATAGCGTTATATTAAATTCTAATGTTTTATTTATCTATAAAGCTTGTTGGAATATCAATAGACACGTCTTGTTTAAAAAAAGATCATGCTCAAGATCATTGGTTATATGCTAAGTTATAGTATGATGTGTTCATATTTCGACTGATTTATTGCTATATCAGTTTTATTTAGCCAGAGTGAATTGATATTCATTTCAAGCTCAAACAATGTTGGAAATACAAATGCCTGACTATCGTTCAAAAACATCGACACATGGAAGAAATATGGCTGGTGCACGTGGCTTATGGCGTGCAACAGGAATGAAAGATGAAGATTTTGGTAAACCGATTATTGCGGTAGTCAACTCATTTACTCAGTTTGTCCCTGGTCATGTGCATTTAAAAGACTTAGGTCAACTGGTTGCTGAACAGATTCAAGCAGCGGGTGGTGTGGCAAAAGAATTCAATACGATTGCAGTCGATGATGGTATTGCAATGGGGCATGATGGCATGCTGTATTCATTGCCTTCGCGTGATTTGATTGCTGATTCTGTTGAATACATGGTCAATGCGCATTGTGCAGATGCCATGGTGTGTATTTCTAACTGCGACAAAATCACACCAGGGATGTTAATGGCGGCAATGCGTCTGAACATTCCTGTGGTATTTGTTTCTGGCGGTCCAATGGAAGCGGGTAAAGTTAAAATCCGTGGTACAGAACATGCGATTGATCTCGTTGATGCAATGGTGGTTGCCGCTGACGATAGTTTTACCGATGAAGAAGTAAAACAATATGAGCGTTCAGCTTGCCCAACTTGTGGTTCATGTTCAGGTATGTTTACAGCCAACTCAATGAACTGTTTGACAGAAGCCCTTGGCTTATCTTTACCGGGTAATGGTTCAACTTTAGCAACCCATGCAAATCGTCAAAAATTATTTGAAAAAGCCGGTCAATTGATTGTTAAGTTGGCAAAACGCCATTATGAGCAAGATGACTACACCATATTACCGCGTTCAATTGCGACCAAAGCATCTTATGAAAATGCGATGACGCTAGATATTGCAATGGGTGGTTCAACCAATACCGTATTGCATTTATTGGCCGCGGCACATGAAGCAGGCGTTGATTTTACCATGGACGATATTGATCGTTTATCGCGTAAAGTGCCTGTGTTGTGTAAAGTTGCCCCTGCAAAACAAGATGTCCATATGGAAGATGTCCATCGTGCGGGCGGTATCATGTCAATTCTAGGTGAATTGGATCGTGCAGGCCTATTGGATACATCAGTCTATACCGTACATGAAAATACGTTGAAAGATGCCTTAGATAAATGGGATATTATTCGTACCGAAGATCCAGAGGTTTACGAGTTCTTCCGTTCAGCACCAGGTGGTGTTCCGACTCAAACAGCATTTTCACAAAACCGTTATTATCAAACTTTAGATGGTAACCGTGAAAAAGGTGTGATCCGTAATGCTGAACATGCATTCTCTAAAGACGGTGGATTGGCTGTACTGTACGGAAACATCGCTGTAGATGGTTGTATTGTAAAAACTGCGGGTGTAGATGATTCGATCCTGAAATTTAATGGTACGGCTCGTGTCTTTGAAAGCCAAGACGCTGCTGTAGATTCAATTCTTGGCCATGAAATCAAAGCTGGTGATGTGGTTGTCATCCGTTATGAAGGTCCACGTGGTGGTCCGGGTATGCAAGAAATGCTTTACCCAACCAGCTATCTAAAATCGAAAGGCTTAGGTAAAGAATGTGCTTTACTTACAGATGGTCGTTTCTCTGGTGGTTCTTCAGGTCTTTCCATTGGTCACGTATCGCCAGAAGCTGCTGAGGGTGGTGTTATTGGATTGGTTGAAGATGGCGATTTGATTGAAATCGATATTCCAAATCGTACAATTCATCTCGCTGTTGATGATGCAACCTTAGCTGCACGCCGTAAGGTTCAAGACGAAAAAGGTTGGCAGCCAGCTGAAGAACGTCCACGTAAGGTTTCAAAAGCATTAAAAGCTTATGCTATGCATACCACCAGTGCGTCGAAAGGTGCGGTGCGTGAAATCTAAGTGTTAAAATAAGATTCCCAAACAAAACAAAAGCACTCATGAATTGGGTGCTTTTTATTGCATTGACCTAACGATTTAAATTTTATCGAGTTTTGGGATATTGATCATTCAGATTCAAATTGTTATAAGTTTTGTTATGACTGGTTAGAATTAATTTTCTCAGCATCACCCATGAATGAATGGTATGCTTGAGCGAGTTTCAATCAGATTTTCTTTTATTTTTCAGTGCTTATTTCGAGGCTCTACGCATGTCACTGTTACGCCGTTGGTTTGATCCAATCCGATCGAGTTGGTTTTACCAAAAGCCGATTCGTCAAGAGGTGTTATCTACGGAACAGGGACTGAGTATTTATCTGCGTTTAGATGATGTGTATAGCTATCTTGCTGTACAGCAACTGACCCAATTGGAAGATCTTTTAAGTGATGATTTAAAGCCACTTAAAGTGATTATTTCCAATACCGCAGCAGAACCCCCCAATGGCATGACCATAGAAGAATGGCGCAATTATAGTTTAGAAGACGCCAAAATCTTAGCCAATCAACATCGTTTTAGTTATGATGATGAAAAACCAGAACAACCGACTCAAGAAGCATTACAACAAGCGGAAACAATTCTTAGAAATACACCGCTAACCGGTCAAAATTTTCTTTATTTACTCGAAGATGTATTTCATATGCTGTGGCAGCAGCAGTATGGCAAATTGCGTACTTTATTCGTGATGGCCAGTCAGCATCAAAAACCACAGAATTTTCCAGAACGTGTGTTTGGTCAAAGTCCAATTTTAGAAAGCTATTTTGAATTTGGTGGACGTAAATATCATGCAGTGGATGATTTATTACGGTTAACTCGTCGTTTAAAACAACAAAAATTATTGATTGATAACCCTATTTTTCTGATCAATCACATTGAATGGCGTGAGCATTTGATGAGTGATGCAGAAGAGCTTGCTGAAATTCAGGCCATGCATCCTGAACTTGATTTATATATTGCCTTAGAAGACCCAATCAGTTGGTTATTATTGGCATATATCAAAGAAGAACTCGCAAATTATTATAATATTCAGTTGAACCTATTTCCGCTGAGTTATCACGGTCGGGACTTTTTTGACTGGAGTTTGGCGACCCGTCTTTCCAAGCGTTCAGAAGTGAAATTTACCCCGTTCTGTCGTCCGACTGCCGAAAGCACCTTAAATATGGCAAAGCTTTATTACAGCGTAGCAGAAGAGCAACGTGTAGATGTGATGTATGACATTTTACAGGCGGTTTGGACCAAGGGGCGTGATTTATCATTCAAGCCGCATTTACAGCAAATGCAACATGATTTAGGGATTGAAAATCTAACAGATATTGACGTTGAAGCTTTATTAACAGCCAATGATCAGCAATGTGCAGAGAAACATCAGCCTGATTTTCCTGTTTTAGAATTGCGTATTGAAGGAAAGCGTTACGTTTTTAATAGCCTATATCGGGTTTGGATGATTGAAAGTATTTTTAGTAATGTGTTAGAACAGAAGTATAAAGCCGAGAATGAGTTGGAACGCGCTCAACATCATATAGAAGCACAGGATGCAGAAAAAACAGATGATTAAAAAAGAGAAATGTGAATCATTAGAACAAGTACGTGATCGAATCGATCAGTTGGATCAGGAGTTGATTGAACTGATTGCAACCCGCCAATTTTATGTTGATCAAGCTGTCCGATTTAAACGTAATGTAGATGACGTACAGTCTCCAGAGCGTGTACAACAAGTAATTAATAAAGTACGTCAGAAAGCCATAGATGTTGGCACTAACCCTGATTTGGTGGAAATGCTCTATCGGGAAATGATCCAGCATTTTATCCAAAGAGAATTAAAAGAAATCCGTCCATAACGGTGATGTGATTTTAATTTTGCCCATAAAAATATTTATTTTAGAGAACGGTATGAAAAAAATTATTCTAATCTGCATCACAACAATGTTGAGTCAGTATGCACTTGCAGAAAATTGGAAATTTATTGTCAAAGATGAGGATGGTAGTTTTTATCTAGATACCGATCGTATTGTGAAAAAAGACAAAACGGTTAATTATTGGGCTAAGTTTGTTGCTGATGCAGACAGTGAAGAACTGGATATGAAAAAGGGTGACTATACACTTTCTCATAATTTAGACCAATGTGCTGATCGTACGACAAATATCACCTTAGTTGAAGATTATAAAAAAAATGGTCAATTGATCAATAGCGATCCACAAGATTCAGATCCAAGTAATATCGATGATGATGAAATTAATCTGGCATTTTTTAAAGTCGTATGTAAATAATTTTTAAATTGTTATTTATTTGAATACTTAAAGCATAATCAGCTTTAAGGCAATTCAGTCTAAGCTGCTTAAAATCCCTTTTATATAAAAGGGATTTTTTATTGATTACTGTCAATTTATGGTCATCATACTATAGCCAAACCACCTAATTATTCATATAAATGATTTGCATCAAGTCATTGGTCATAAATGAACTTATGTTCTTGTATCAACTCTTAGAAACTATTGGTTATCAATTCGATTTTGGTACTTTTGAATCATAGATGGTTATCCTATCGTGGGGCGACATGGATGTCGCCGTTGGATGGAGGTACAGGACGGACCTCTCATCCAACAGAAGATTTTTGTTACTTTTCATCTCTGAAAAGTTAGGCATCGCCTACACAAACTTATTCAAACTTTCAAAGCAAAATGTGGCAATGAACGTTTTTTATAATCAAACAATTTATTCCCCCATGTAATTGATTTAATTAAAAATATAAATTAAGAGAAATTATATTCTTGTGTATGCGTTTTTGACAAGTTGACTATATTTTGATTTAGGCATTTTCATTCTTGAATTAGCCCTTTATATGCCCCATTCCAATTCTGCATTTGTGATTTTATTGATGACAGATTGATATTCAAATTTTTTACATGCACACCATAATTGGATAAAATCTGAACCAAAATATTGTTTAAAGACTGCATGTTTTTCAAATAATTGCAGTGCTTCAAGCTGATGAGAGGGTAAGAAATGCTGTGAGTTAATCACTTTTACTTGTTGGATTGATTGAGGTAAATCCAGTGCTGCATGTAAGCCATGCAGTACCCCCGTCAGAATGGTTGCAACACACAAATAAGGGTTGACGTCTGCACCCGCAACACGATATTCCAAGCGTTGATTGTCCTGATCTGAACAGGGGATACGAATCGCAACGTTGCGATTATTGAAGCCCCAATTGGCTTCTAGTGGAACATGATTGCCAAGTTGAAATCTGCGGAATGCGTTAATATTGGGTGCTAAAATAGCCATGGATGCGGGCATTAAGTCAAGTAAACCTGCAATCACTTTGTGCATGATGGGGTTTGGATTTTTCAACTGATCTATTTTAAAAAGATTGTCTTGCCATTGGTTGCGTATGCTCATATGAAAGTGCATGCCACTGCCTGCTTTAGCCATATTTGGTTTCGCCATAAAACTGGCTTTTAAACCATGTTGCATCGCAATTTGACGAATCATTCGTTTAATACTCATGATGTCATCACACAGTTTTAAAATGTTGTCACTGTGCTGAATATTCAATTCAAATTGTCCAGAAGCACTTTCAGCTACAACACCTGTTAAATCAATATTTTGTCGTTTTGCTTCTAATTCAATTTGTTGAATGACAGTTCGAAAATTATGCGGAGTATCGACATCGAAACATTGGGTAGAAAGCGGATCAGATTGGGGAGAAAACGGGGCATCTTGGATATTTTTAGACAAATAAAACTCGATTTCACCGGCCATCATTGGAAAATAGTGCATCTGATGCAGTGTCAATAAAATTCTTTTTAATATATTGCGAGGCTCAATCACACAATCTGAACCATCATCGGATTTCATGGTTAATAGCAGCTGGGCATGCTGATTGGGTTGATCTGCACAAGGCTTTAGACTGCCCAAGACGGGCATACATAAGCGATCGGGTTCACCAATATATTTTCCCAGCCCACTTTCTTCAACCACTTGACCATCCAAGCTCATCGCATAAATAGACAATGGAAAATAACAGCCTTTCTGCAATTGGTGGAGGGCATTTACTTCAATACGCTTACCACGAAGATGACCATTGAGATCATGTAAGCAGATATCAATAAACTGGGTCTCTGGATAATCTTCTAAATATTGTTGAATTTCTTTGTTGAAATCATGCATGTCCTGATTTTCTAAGATCAGTGCTGTGGGGAATATTTTTGTAGAACTGGCAAGCGACATATTCATTGTGAATAGATCCAAATGAGGTAAAAAAATTATAGAAAGCTTGCTTACTTGAGTAACGTAAAATGATCGTAAATTCTTTTCTTAGACACTTAGCCAAAACACTCAACATCAAGCCTCAATCATTGCTTGAGGCTCTATCCTAAAAACAGTGATATTTCAAAACAAAGCTTTGGCGTAGCATTGCCTCAGAATATTGAGGTAAAACGACATGATGGGATTTGTAATTGGTGTATTTGCAATTGCAGGCATGATTAAAGGCACAATTGGTCTCGGCTTACCTGCCGTTTCAATGGGACTTTTAAGCCTTGTGATTAGCCCATTCCAAGCCGCAACTTTATTGATCATTCCATCTATGGTGACCAACTTTTGGCAATTGTTTGCTGAAGGTCATGTATGGCGGTTGGTTCGCCGTTTTTATCCCTTATTGTTGGGGATTATTATCGGTTCAATTTGGAGTATTTTTCCCACTTTAGGCCACTCTAGTGGTGGTTTTCATAGTGAAGCATTACTGGGGGGGATGCTGGCATTGTATGGACTCTATGGTTTATTTTCCAAACGTATGCCAAATCTTGCACCGCATGAAAAATGGCTTTCCCCAATCATTGGATATTTAGGCGGTGCTTTAACTGTTGCCACGGGGGTGGTGGTGATTCCTGTGGTCCCTTATTTACAATCTTTGCAGTTAAAACGTGATGATTTGGTTCAATCTTTAGGTTTAGCTTTTACCGTTTCAACACTGTGCCTTGCCGTTTTTTTACATCAAAACCCTGTTGAAGATACACCAATTGATTATCAGTTATCTCTTATTGCCTTAGTACCTGCGTTAATAGGAATGTGGGTGGGAACAAAAATTCGTTACCGTATTCCAGAGCAAAAATTTCGTAAAGTTTTCTTCTGTGGCTTGGTGATTTTTGGCTTATATTCGGTATTGCATCAATTTGGTGTGATCTAGTCTGAGGACAAATGGTCGTGTAATCGCGCTTTCCGCAAATGTGAAGCTATGACCCTATTGGGTAAACTGAAAAAATCAAAGCAGATGATAGCGATTTAGTTAGTTTTAAAAATCAATATCAGCGTGGTGCTTAATTAAGTATTTAACGTGAGTTTGATTTAAAGATATCTTTAATATATTGAAAAACAATGATCTTGACGGAGTCTTACTGAACTGTCATTCAATTTCAGGATCAGCCTGCGGCTCGCCCTACTTTTGTTTCGACAAAAGTAGGCAAAACCATTGTCATCCGCAAAACTCGTCAACCACCAGCGACGTATTCAATGAATCGCAGAAACAATACTTTATGCATGAGGTCCTGCCTCAGACAGTTGCGGATGACGTTTCCGAGTATCATATTTCATCAAGAATTTTATATCGAATTCAGATTATTTAAACTAAAATCAGTTTCGATTTTTGTGAAATTAAGAATTGGGCAAAGTGTTGATATGCTGTTGGAAGTTCATCAAAATTTTGAGCAGCCAATTGTAGTTGGCGTTTTGCCCATTCACCGACTAGTTCAATTTGATCAAATGCATAGAGTTGATTGAGTCGCATTGCTGCCCGTTTGGGCATAATGGCAATGCCGACACCACTTGCAACCACTTGAGCGATCGCAGCAAAATTTGGCAATCTTAAACGATACTGAATTGCACAATTGAGCAATTTGGCTTGGTTTTCAATCGACTGCTGTAGAGAGTGATATTGCATTAAACCCACAAAGGCATAGTTCAGAGTATCGACCAGTCTGAGCTCTGTTCGCTGGCTTAATTCATGATTTGATGGACAAATCAGCACTAACGGATCATCTGAAAAGGCTAAAGTTTGTAATTGATGTGCATTAAAAAAGCTCGAAATTAAGCCAAGTTTTGCATTGCCTTTTTCAATGGTCTGAATAATTTCATTACTTTCAGCTTCCTGTAGATCAATCTGAATATGTGGGTTTTCAACTAAATACTGAGGAAGTAATAAAGGCAGATATTCACTTTGTGCAGATGAATTACACCACAAAGTCATCTGTGTGCTTAGACCTTTTGCGAAGGGTGACATCGCTTGTTCAAGCTGTTTACTTTGTTGTATTAGACGTAAAGCCTGTTCTACAAAAGTTTGACCTGCAATTGTGAGTTTGACCCCAGAGGCATGCCGGGTAAAAAGGCTTGTGGCATATTGTTGTTCGAGTTTTTTAATACGTTCACTGGCTGCCTGTAGTGAAATCGACGAGCGTTCTGCGCCTTTGGTGAGGCTTCCTGTGTCCACGATATTGATAAACAGTTGCAAATCGAAGAAGTCTAGGCGCATGCGAATCATAAAGAGCTGAAATGAGATCAAAGTATAGCTGAATAATTATACAAATATGCGATATCGTGTAGATTGTTTCAGTGATGAGTAAGACGAGATTTAAATTGAAACAATGAAGGCTTGATTACGACGATATCGTACGATAGTCACTGGATATTTAAAGTGCTTGTATTGGAAAATATATAGGCTTGAAACAAAAGTAACTTGATTGATATTGATCATATGCCTGACTTGCTCAATTTTAGTCTAAAACGTAAACCATTGATGAAATATCAAAAGACCCTAGAAAAGATGAAAATTCTAAGTGAGCAAAAAAAGTGAAAACGATTGGTTTATTAGGTGGAATGAGTTGGGAATCTACAGACTTGTACTATCAGCAGCTGAATAAAAGCGTTCAACAAAAATTAGGAAAATTACACTCTGCAAAAATTGTTTTAATCAGTGTTGATTTCGCTGAGATAGAAATATTACAGCGTCAAGGTTTATGGGACGATGCAGCACTGTATTTAAAAGAGAAGGCAATTCAGTTGGAGAAAGCAGGGGTAGAAGGGATCTTACTGTGTACCAATACCATGCATAAAGTTGCTTCTGCTATTGAAAGCTCGGTCTCAGTTCCATTTATTCATATCGCTGATGCAACAGCAAAAGACGTTTTAAATCAGAATATTGGCAAAGTCGGTTTGTTAGGTACTCAATTTACCATGGAACAAGACTTCTATAAGCATCGGTTAGAAGAACAAGGCATCAATGTACTGGTGCCTAACCAAGCGCATCGACAGATGGTTCACAATATTATTTATGATGAATTGTGTTTAGGTATGGTCAAGGAAGAATCTCGTCAGAAATACATCCATATTGTTGAGCAGTTAATATTAGAGGGTGCTGAAGGCATTATTCTGGGATGTACAGAAATTTGTATGCTCATTGGAGATACTCAGTTTTCTGTTCCGCTGTTTGATACAACGTCGATCCATGTGCAAGCTGCTGTGGATTTTGCTTTGTCTTGACCTTTTTGAAGTGGGTATTTGTATCAATAAAAAAGCTCCCGAAGGAGCTTTAAATACTATATAAGCAAAGGCTTACATGATTTTCACACCTTGTTGACCCGCAGGGGTAACTTTGAAGATTTCCACTTCAAAAGTGATATTTTTACCTGCGAGTGGGTGGTTGAAATCCACTTCAGTGATATCTTCACCGACAGTTTTAACCACGCCAAATAGACTTTGTTTGGCTTTGTCTTCAAACTCAATCATGTGGCCTTCAACAGGACGTTGTTCGAATTTTACTGTATCGAATTTTTGCACATTTTCAGAATTCCACGGACCGAAAGCATCTTCTGGTGGAAGGCTAACAGTACGACGGTCACCTGCACGAAGACCAAATAAGGCTTTTTCAAAACCTGGCAATAAACTGCCATCCCCGATCACTAAGCTTACAGGCTCTTCACGGCTACGTGTGTTATCAATTTCAACACCACTTTCGATGGCAACAGAAAAATGCAGTTCTACTTTTGAGCCATCCGCAACACGCGTTTCGTCATTGGGGTTAATCATTTGTTCAGTCATTTTGCGCTTCCGCACGTTGAATACGATGCTTTTCTAAAAAGAAGGTATCAATTAACAATAAAATCGTACCGAGAGTGATCGCACTATCGGCAATGTTGAATGCAGGGAAACTACTGCCTTGGTAATGCAAATGAATAAAATCGACCACATAACCTAATGTCACCCGATCAATTAAATTCCCCAATGCACCGCCAAGAATCAATGCGATTGCAGCAGGTAAGATCAGCGTGGTTTTTGGCATACGCATGAGCCAAAAAATAAAGATGATCGATACAACGCCTGCAAGACCTGTGAATAAATAATGCTGCCAACCACCCGCATCAGACAAGAAGCTAAATGCTGCGCCGTAATTATGCAGTAATGTCCAATTTAAGAAGGGCAATACAGGTACAGGCTGAGCATAAGTCAGCTCTGCACTTGCAATGTTTTTTGTCCATTGGTCAATGATAATGGCAAGGACAGAAAGTCCAAGCCACATCAAATTATGCGGATAAAACTGCAATAAGCCCTTTTTATTTTGCGGATTAGGCATATTTTCTCTCTTCGCCTTGACCTGTAGGAAGGTTAATAATACAACGAGAACAAAGCCCTGGATGTGCATGATGTGTATTCACATCTGGAAGGACATGCCAGCAACGTGCACATTTTTCGCCTTCAGCAGCAGAAACTTTAACACGTAGGCCTTCAAGTTCTGTTGCTTCACCTTGCTCAGCATAGTCATAAACAATTGCTTGAGAGGTGATCAAGACAAAACGAAGCTCATCGCCCAATTGCTTCAAGACGTTTTGTAGGTCTGTATTTGCCCAAAGTTCAACTTTAGCAGACAGGTTACTACCAACCAATTTAGCATTACGCGCTGTCTCAATCTGTTTATTAACCGCAGATTTGACTTCAATTAAGGTTTGCCAATCCGCTTCAGAGATCAAGTTGGTGCTTGATGCCACTGGAATATCATACCAATGCGCTGTAAATACATATTTTTCAGTTTGTTCTGGAATCAATGGCCACGCCTCTTGTGCTGTAAAGCTCAAGATAGGGCTCATCCAACGAACAAAGGCTTGAACCAAATGATACAACGCAGTTTGAGCAGAATGACGTGCTGTGGAGTCTGCTTTAGTCGTGTATTGGCGGTCTTTGATGATGTCTAAGTAGAAACCACCCAAATCATTGATACAGAAACTGGTCAAAGCATTGGTGACGACATGGAAGTTCATATCTTCATAAGCTTGTTGAATGGTTTTCTGTACGTCTGCTGCACGTTGTAAGATGTATTGATCCAATGCAATCAATTGATCTACAGGTAACGCATCTGTTGATGGTTTAAAGCCATTCAAGTTTGCCAATAAGAAACGTAAAGTATTACGAATACGACGATAGCTGTCACTTACACGGCTAAAAATTTCGTTACTTGCGGCAATTTCATAACGATAATCGCTTGATGCAACATATAAACGTAAACCATCAGCACCTAACTGCTTAATGATGTCTTCAAGTGGGATAAAGTTACCCAATGATTTCGATAATTTACGACCTTTTTCATCCACGGTAAAACCATGCGTAAGCAGGGCTTTATAAGGTGCGCGTTTATGGATCGCAATCGATGTGAGCAATGAAGACTGGAACCAACCACGATGTTGGTCAGAACCTTCAAGATATAAATCAGCTGGATCTTGCAGTTCCGCACGTTCACGCAATACTGCATAGTGCGTTGTACCTGAGTCAAACCATACATCGAGTGTGTCACGAACAGCATTGTACTGTTCAGCGTCATCACCGATAAACGCTTTGGCTTCACGATTATACCAACCATCAATGCCTTCTTTTTCGATGAGCTTCGCCACATCTTCAATGAGCTCTGCGGTACGAGGGTGCAATTCATTGGTATCTTTATGTACAAAGAATGGAATCGGCACACCCCAAGTCCGTTGACGAGAGATACACCAGTCTGGGCGACCTTCAATCATTGACTTGATACGGTTTTTACCCCAATCAGGGACAAAGTCGATGTCGTTTTCAATTGCATTTAAAGCATCTTGGCGTAACCCATTCGCATCCATGCTGATAAACCACTGTGGGGTTGCACGGAAGATGATTGGTGTTTTATGACGCCAGCAATGCGGGTAACTGTGCTTAATCGGCAGATGCGCCCAGAGTTTGCCAGCATCTGTTAATGCTTCAATGATTTTTGGATTGGCTTTATAAATGTGCTCGCCTGCAAAAAGAGGCGCAGTCGGTAAATATACACCATTACCACTTACAGGGTTTTCAACTTTTAAGTTATAGATTAAGCCAACTTTATAATCGTCCACACCATGTCCAGGTGCAGTATGCACAGCACCTGTACCACTGGTTGCAATGACATGTTCACCTAAAATCACAGGCACTTGGCGATCTACAATCAATGGATGTTGTAATTGTAAGTTTTCGAGCGTCGCACCGACAAAGTCAGCCAATACTTTTGGTTGTTCAAGTTTGTAACGTTCACATGCAGATTCAACTAAATCTTTGGCTAAGATTAAGTTTTGTGTGCCACGCTCAGACTGAACTTCCACCAATTGATAGGCAATATCCGCATGTAAGGCAACCGCTTGGTTCGCAGGTAATGTCCAAGGTGTCGTTGTCCAAATCACGATATCTGTTGGATTGTTAACGTTGACACCAACTTTTGCAGACAAATCAGCAAGATCTACAACACCGAAACCCACATCAATTGCATCAGATTTTTTATCTTCATATTCCACTTCTGCTTCAGCAAGTGATGATCCACAATCCATACACCAGTTCACAGGTTTTAGACCGGGTTCGATATGACCTGCTTTGGCAATTTCACCGAGCGCGCGAACAATATCTGCTTCTTGTTTGAAGTTCATGGTGAGATATGGATTATCCCAGTCCCCAAACACGCCCATACGAACAAAGTCTTTTTTCTGTAATTCGACTTGAGTATATGCATATTCACGGCAGGCTTTACGGAAAGTCGATGCGTCAACTTTTACGCCAACTTTACCGATTTTTTCTTCGACTTTAAGCTCGATTGGTAGACCATGACAGTCCCAACCTGGAACATAAGGTGCGTCAAAATCATCTAAAGTGCGACTTTTAACAATAATGTCTTTTAAAACTTTATTGACGACATGACCTAAATGCAATGAACCATTTGCATATGGAGGACCGTCATGCAGAATATATTTTTTCTTGCCAATACGCGAAGCACGAATCTGCTGATAAATGTTGTCGGCATACCACTCTTCTAACCATTTTGCTTCACGTACTGCGAGATTTGCTTTCATTGCAAATTCAGTACCTGGTAGGTTTAGCGTGGCTTTATAATCCACTGCATTTTCAGAAGTTTGCTTATCGCTCATGCAAGTTGTCATCCAATATTATCAGCACCATTGCTGACGCGTTTTACAATAAAAGTTTAAGTTAAAAAGGAAATTTGGGGGTGTTTTTGCGAAACTCAAGCAAACGCTCGACATCATCATCAATTCCCGCCTGAAGCGCTTCAAGTGATGGGTAATTTAATTCACCATGTAAATAGTCGAGGAAAGTGACTCGCATTAACAGACCATACAGATTAGCAGAAACATTTGGAAAATGTACTTCTAATCGCCATTCTGGATGTTCTTGTTTGATTGCAGGGCGTGTTCCCACATGGCCCGCACCAAATAACGCATCTGTTTGATAGCCAGCAACACCTATTTTATCGGGGTTCTCAGCTTTGACTTTCTGTGTCAATGAGGTACTTTCGCAAATAACATCGACAGCATAAATACCACTTAAACAGGGTTTATGACGGCCAAGTCGAACATTTATGGTTGGAAAATTCAAAGTACGACCAATTTGATCACCATATTGCACACGACCAATCATGCTGTATGGGCGACCCAATAATTTTGCTGCAAGTGATAAGTCACCCGCTTGGAGAACTTGGCGAATACGGGTTGAACTGACACGTTCACCATTAAATTCAATGGTATTGAGATTGGTGACATCAAAACCATATTGTTTTAAAAATTCACTATTGCCTTGACGGTCTTTACCGAAGTGAAAATCATCACCTAAGATCAAACTTTGCGCATTGAGTTTGTTTTTTAACAGGCTTGCAAAGTTTTCAGCACTTAAGCTACGGAATTGATTATCAAATTTAGCGATAGCAATATAATCAACACCCAATTCAGATAAATATTCTACTTTTTCTCTGAGTGATGAAATCCGTGGTGGTGCTTCATAACCTTTGAAAAACTCTAAAGGTTGCGGCTCAAAAATCATCACCAAGGTTTTTAAATTTTGGGCTTCAGCCACTTCTTTGAGTTGAGAAACCATCGCCTGATGTCCCAAATGGACACCATCAAAATTGCCAATCGTCACAGCGGTTTGGGGCAATTGAAAATTTGGTGCTAAGGCATTTAGACGTAACAGCTGCATGGTTTCAAAATAAGCTTAAAATTTGAAAGGACTATATATTGCCATAATCTCACAGTTTCGTCTTTGTTGTTGTGTTTTTATCCAGAAAAAAATGACTGAGAATACTTTTATATCAGTAAAATTGATTCATTTTATGAAATTAAATCAATTTTATTTATTAAAAGATGCTTTTATAATCAATTTATCTGCTGAAATGAGGATGAAGCGATGAAAAAGCCATTTTACCAACTTGAACAAACAGGTGATGTGATTCGACAGTTTACGCCAAACTGGTTCACCATGACCATGGGAACAGGGGTTGTTGCACTGATCTTGCCTGAGTTTCCGTTTGCATCTGATTTTTTATGGCAGCTGGCAACTATTTTGTGGCAGTTTAACACGCTACTGTTTACTGTATTTATCATACTGTATGTCTTACGCTGGCTCATCTATCCTCAAGAAGCGAAGCAGATTTTTTCCCATCCCGCAATGGCGCTCTTTTTAGGTGCAATTCCAATGGGGTTGGCAACGGTATTAAATGGCTTTTTAAAATATGGCATAGCCATTTATGGTGATGTTGCGTTCCAAATTGCGCAGTTGTTGTGGTATGTCGATGTGGTTTTAGCGGTGGGTATCGGGGTGCTGGTACCGTTTTGTATGTTCCATAAACAAGATCATCAATTACATACAATGACTGCAATGTGGTTATTGCCGATTGTGGCCTGTGAAGTTGCAGCAACATCAGGCGGCTTACTTTTAGCGCATATGCATGCGAGTCAACAGGCGGTGGCTATTTTATTCGCCAGTTATATGCTGTGGGGGATGTCTGTATTGCCTGCTTTTGGGATTCTCACCATTCTGATGTTACGTTTGGCTGTACATCAATTACCGAGCAAAGAGTTGGCAATTACGAGTTGGTTAGCTTTAGGGCCAATTGGTACAGGTGCATTGGCACTCTTGGTTCTAGGTGCTCAGGCTCCTCAAGTCTTGGCCTTGATTCAGTTAGAAAATTTAGGTGTGTTCTTTCAAAATGCTGGAATTGTGGCAAGTTTTATTTTGCTTGGCTTTGGTGTGTGGTGGGTTGCAATCGCAGTTCTAACCACACTTAAACATGCGGCAACCGAGCTACCATTTAATCTCGGTTGGTGGGGCCTGACTTTCCCACTGGGTGTATTTACCTTGGCAATATTGAGTTTAGGTCACCAATTACATCTCAGTTTCATCGTAGATACAGGCTTAGCATTTGCTGTAATTTTAATGATGTTATGGGTGATGGTGATGAGCAAAACTTTGCGGGGAATGTATCAAGGGAATTTGTTTTTCTCTCCTTGTTTAAAGACTTTTTTAGAACGTGAATAAACAGAAAACCTTGTTGATCCGTCTATAAAACAATCATTAAGAACCAATGATAAAATCGTCCAAGCCCAATTGTCTATTGATTACAGTTGGGCTTTTTTAATATTGAAATACAAAATAAATCTTATATAAGCAGTATGATGTTGGTTTGAGAAAATTTAAAAATGGATGAATGTTGCAATCAATGAGGATTCAAAAAGCATTTCAGCCCGTGCTAGAAGAGGTGATTAACGCTTTTAGTCGCAGCTTTGCCGAAGATTTACATAGTATCTATGTTTATGGCAGTGTCGCTCAAGGCATTGCAATTATCGGTCAGTCAGATTTAGACCTTTGTGTTGTTTTTAAAAATAAACCTAAAAATTTAAATGAAAAGATTGCTGAAATAAGCGCAAATCTTAAGGTTTTACCCCCATTTCTGCCTAAAGTTGATGTCGATATTGGTTTTCTAGACGAGGTTTTAAATAAGCATTCCCTACAAAGTTGGGGAGCATGGATCAAATTCTTTTGTCAGCATATTTATGGAGAAGATTTATCTGCGCTTTTTAACGATGTTCAGATTGAACGAGATGTAATTAAGGCGATAAATACTGGTTATGATGCAGATATACAAGGGTATTTACGCATATTAGAGGCATCTGATCAAACAGCAAAAGAATTAATCAACCTTAAAAAATCTTTAATTAAACGGATAATACGACTGCTTCCTTTGACATTGGACAATATAGAAGGATGGCCATGTAATTTAAACGATACTGTGGCACAAGCGATAGATGTATATCCTGAACAGAAAGCAGCGTTTCAATACTTGTTAAAAGAACTTGATCACCCAAATATATCGAGTGAGACCTCGCTCCAAGAAATAAAAAACGTTTATTTGTGGATAGATGCTCACATTATATAAAATAAAAAAAAGCAGTCTTTTGGCTGCTTAAAATAGGTTCAATTTATAATTATGATTTATCTTTTAAGCTAAAGAACCAGTTGAGAATCAATGCTGCAAACGTTGCAGTACCAATACCACCCAAGTTGAAATCACCAAATTGAAGGGCAAAGTCACCCGTTCCTAAAATGATTGTTACTGCGGCAACCATCAAGTTTTTATTTTGAGAAAAATCGACTTTATTTTCAATCCAAATCTTCGCACCCGCAATGGTAATTAAACCAAAGACCACGATTGAAGCACCTGTTAAAATCGCCGTTGGAATGGTATGAATAACTGCGCCAAATTTAGGTGAAAACCCTAAGAAAATTGCAAAAATACCCGCAATGACAAAAACAATCGTAGAATAAACACGGGTAACGGCCATTACACCAATATTTTCACCATAGGTGGTCATACCCGGTGCGCCGACACCACCAGAAAGCGTGGTTGCAATACCATCTGCAACAAAAGCTTTACCAATTTGTGGATCTAGGTTTTCGCCAGTCATGGCACTGACTGCTTTGATATGCCCCAAGTTTTCTGCCACCAAAATTAAAGCAATCGGGGCAATAATTAACATTGCATTGAGATCAAAAACAGGTGAATGGAAAGTGGGCGTACCAAACCATGCAGCTTGTTGAATCGGTGTGAAATTAATCGGTGTTCCATTTCCCATTACATTTGCAACAATGAAATAGATCAAATAAGCCAATAACAACCCGACCAAGAGCAATAAGCGTTGTAATAGCCCTTTCGTGAATACAGCAATTGAACCCATACACAGTACAGTGACCAATGCCATCCACATATTAAAGTCATTACCAGCGACACCTTTCACCGTAACAGGTGCAAGGTTTAAACCAATGATCATGACCACTGCACCAGTCACCACTGGTGGCATGAGCTTTTCAATCCATTTGGTTCCCGTTGCCATGACGAGTAAGCCGAACATTGCATACAACACACCACATGCCATGATCCCGCCAGCTGCAACAGCTAAATTTGCATTTGGTGTACCTGTACCTGATGCAGCATAGCCAGTTGCAGCAATTACGACCCCAATAAAGGCAAAGCTTGAACCTAGGTAACTTGGAACACGACCACCCGTAACAATAAAGAATAAGATGGTACAAATCCCTGACATTAAAATGGCAAGGTTTGGGTCAAAGCCCATTAAAAAGGGTGCGAGTACAGTTGCACCAAACATGGCAAATGCGTGTTGAATCCCTAAAACGACACTTTGCGCAGGAGGTAAATACTCATTGGTACCGACAGGTCTTGCATCAATGCTGCCAGAATAAGGACGCCATTTGGGAAACCAGTTGGACATAAATTGAGCACTCAAAAAACAAATTGGACACATCATACGCTTTCTTTTCGAGAGTTTTAATCATTTTAGTCAAACTAAGCACTTGCATTTATTAGGGAAAATTGATGTTTTGTACCATTTGGTCAAATAATTAAATAATGTTAGTGCGTAAAATCAAAGTATTAAAAAATATAAATATAAAAAAGAAGAATAATTCAGGATTTTGTAACTGCTTAAATTTTTTCCATTCAAATTGAGATTTTTTTGCAATTGTTGATGAATTAGGCATTTTATTTGTGTGAAATTGCTTCTAAATTAACATTAGTCAGTGTCAGCATAATTAAATAAGATTATTAATAGTTTGATCTTAATCATCCTTAACATTGATTTAATGTGTTTTTATTCATTTTTTTCCGATATAAAATGAAATCTTCTTTTAGGCCTTGTTGTACCTCTTTACCATTTAAATAATCGCTATATTTGATTTTTTTAGATTTTATCTTTGCATCATCATCTAAAAAAATGGAAAAAAAACTTTGTTTTGAACTACGCAACATTATTCTTTTTTTTAAATATATGACATCCTCGTACCCACCAAAGTTAGATTCATTATCTAATCTAGAAACAATAATACATTCTCCACCATCTGCTTTATAAAAATTAGCATATTTAGTAAGTACTACTCCATTTTCATATATAGCGGGTATTGTGATTGACTGTAATAATTTATAAGTTTTTGCTATTTCTTCACCAGTATAGAGTTTTTGTTTTGCCTCGACATTTGTGCTTATCAGAAAGAAGACTATAGTCAAAAGGCTAAAAAATATATGCAAGAGTGTCTCCTTTTAAAAAATTAATTTCTTGTAATTACTTACACCCAGTTTTAACAGCTGTGGTTTCAAGTTACGCCATGTTTTTCCATTGGGATGTAATTCAAAATGTGGGTAATCTGGCCCGTTTTTTGTTTTAAATCGACCTCCCCATACTAAGCCTAATTGCTCCCCAATTAAACCTAATGCCTTACTATCAGCTATAGACTGTTTGCCGTCTGAAAGATAAGTGATTTTACTATCTCTCACGGATACAATATCTATAGCTAAACCATATTGATGATAGCTTTGTAATGGCCCTGCATTTGTTACACCTCCAGACAAAGAACCTTGAGTAGCAGGGCTTCTGTATCCATCTGTAATAACCCAAGTGATGCCAAGCTGTTCATATGCTGTATTTATCAATTCAATAACATAGGGTTGGTAGGTAGCATGTAACTCAGCAATTCGCGCTAAAGTCCTTTTATAATGCTTTTCTCCTCCACATGCCTCTGGTAATAAGCCACTAGTATTGACAGGATCAGGTGCTTCCACTTCAGCCACAGGAGATTCTTCTTTGTTTTGAGAAGCATTCTGTTTTACTTTTGGTGGCGTAGACGTCTTATCTTTCTTGCTCTCAATTTTAGCTTTTGCTTGAGTGGGCCCTACTTTACGCTCATAAACTTTTAACTTTTGATTCTCACGGAGATGATCATCGCTTAGCCCATTAAGCTTTTTAATTTCATCGACCGTATTAGCTGTAAGCTTTGCAATTAAAGTTAATGTATCTTTGTACTGAACCACAATGATCGTGGTTTTTTCTTGCTGACGAGGTTTTGTTTCTACTGGCTTAGTTTTATTTTCAGATGTTGCTGTTTTTTTGGCAGGGATTTTTAGCAATTGCCCAGGATGAATATCTGTATCACTTTTTAAATTATTTATTTTGATCAATTCTGATGTCGTTGTTTGATTATCATTCGCTATTCGAGATAAATAATCACCTTCAGCCACAATATAGGTTGATCTTAGATAAGTACCAGTTGCCACATCCTTTGTAGAAAGATTCACGCCTTTCAGTAAAACTTTTGGGCTACGAACAATAAAAATTGTTTTTTCTCCAACCAGCTGTATTTTGACTTTAGATTGATATTCCCCAGATGTACTACTCCTGATCCTCACATCAATCATTGTGCCTATTGGTCGCTTAAACCAAACAGATTCACCACTGGCAGGAGTAACATGATCAGATATAAGAGAAGACCCCACCCAAAGTTGATGGACTAATCCTTGAATAGGTTGTTCTAATACATCAAGAAATTTAATATTTGCTAAGCAATCCATCATTAAACCTCTTGATCATGCTGGTCATGTGAACGGCATAGGTATTCAAACGCGTCCTCATCGTCAAGACCATCATCTACAGACACAGTCCAATCTTCTTCTGTACCAATGAGAATATCGTAGTCATCATTATGGTCTGAGCTTAGTCTTTGGGTTCGTCCATGCTGATCCAGTGTCCCTGAAACATAGGTGTTATTTTTATTATTGATGAGTTTATATTTCACATTAGAAAAATCAGTCTGATAAAAAAGATCATAAAAATCCCATTTATTACTAAATAGAGTCTCTTCTTTTAAGATAGGAAGTGTTGGAATTTCAGCTTTAACACGACTTCCCGTTTTAAACTGATGTTGCCCGGCAAAAACTTTAAAATCATTTGGTGTTTTAATTGTTATGCCATTTTTTGAAATGATGATTTGTGAACCACCAGCCATGACTATACCATTTATTAGTTTGTTGATATTATATGTTTAGCATATCTTACAAAAATGAACAATATGACTTTTATCATTGCTATACAACTTGAGGATGGTGTAGTGGTTGCTGTAGATAACAAAAACATTCAATTAAAAGATAAAAATATCAATGATTTTGAGGAATATGACGATGTAAAGTTGTATGGGTGGGATGGCGGTGTTATCACGGGAACGGGTGAAATGTATGTCATTGATAAAGCAATAAGACTTTTTATTAATAATGCTGAATCTGATCTTAAAAAATTACCAGAATGTTTAAATATATCGAGACAAATTCGTGAAATGGAGGTTGGTCAGCATGAGCAAATCCAATCATCCAAATTGCTCTATTCAAGCTTTAGTGATTCAGGTGCAAAAATTTTTGCGGTTGAATGTGATGAAACAGGCGTTTATCGAACTCGTGAATTTCAAAATAACGATGTAATCGTTTGGTTTTTTAACCAAAATATTCAGGAAATAACGCAAGATTTAAACAACTTGTATAGCAAAGCACGAAGTTATAGTTCTTTTGAGCAACAAGCAGATGGGTTTAATTATTACCTTCATCCTATTGCAGAAATTTTCTATAAACAAAGTCAAGTCGATACTTGGATGAGTAGCAGTTTTAATATTTGCTTCCAAACAAGAAACCAATGCTTTTCTGCCTATATCCATAATCAAAGAAATGACTTTATCAAGAGTCACTAAGTTGAAGGGGTACCTATGTACCCCTTCAAAGAAACTTGAACTTAACCCGTATTACGTAAACCGGCCGCAATACCAGCAATACTGACCATCAGTGCATGATCTACAGGGGTATGCTCCGCCTGACATTCAGCCAAGTATGCACGACGACGTTTCATTAATTCGGCTTGTAATAAATGCAAGGGTAATAAATACGGCTTACGTACTTTCATGGCTTGATCAAGTACATCATTGGAACTTAACAGCTGCGATTCACCTTTCATCGCCAACAGGGTTTGTACTGCATCATGCAAGCGTTGACGTAATTCAGCACCAAGTACTTTTAAGTCTTCATCATCGGTAAGATGAGATTCATAATACAGTGCAATATTTGAGTCGGCTTTAGAGAGGACCATTTCCAACATATCAATTAAGGTTTGGAAATAAGGCCATTCCGTTAACATTTCATCCAATACTGCTTTTTGACCTTGATCAATCACTTGGTTGATCGCTGCGCCAGTACCCAGCCAAGCAGGAAGCATTAAACGAATTTGGGTCCAGGCAAAAACCCAAGGAATGGCACGCAAAGATTCGATCCCACCACTGACTTTACGCTTTGCAGGGCGTGAACCAAGCGGCAGCATTTGTAACTCAAGCTCAGGGGTGACGGTACGTAAATATTTAACAAAATGAGGATTTTCACGTACAGTCTGACGATACACCTGAACAGATAAATCCGTCATGCTGTGCATCAAATCTCGCCATGCTTGTTTTGGCACAGGGGGTGGTAATAATGTCGCTTCTAAGGTCGCAGCAGCATAAATTTCCAAATTTTGTAAGGCAATTTCTTCTAGACCAAATTTAAAGCGAATCATTTCACCTTGTTCAGTTACACGGATTGCGCCTGAAATTGAGCCAGGTGGTTGAGAAAATAATGCTTGTTGGGTTGGTGCACCACCACGACTGATTGAACCACCACGACCATGAAACAAGGTCAGTTGAACACCATGTTGTTTGGCAATTGCAGTCAGTTCTTCTTGCGCACGATACTGGGCCCAGTTTGCGGACATAAAACCAGCATCTTTGGCAGAATCCGAATAGCCAATCATGACTTCGTGCTTAGCTTGGATATGCTGTTTATACCAGTGCATATTGAACAGGGTACTCATGGTACTTGCCGCACCATCCAAGTCTTTCAAGGTCTCAAATAAAGGAACAACGCGTAATGGATGCTCAATTCCCGCTTCTTTTTGTAGTAACAATACCGCCAAAACATCACTCGGATATTCAGCCATTGAAATGATATAAGCACCTAAGCTTTCTTTGGGTTGTTCAGCCAAAGTACGCATGGTTGCAAAGACTTCTTGAACATCAGGGTTTTCAATCAGACTACCTGAAGGCTCATTTAAATGTTTAGGCAATAACGGGCGTTTGCTTTGTAATTCTTGCAATAAAAAGTTCTGACGCGCTTGTTCTGTCCATGTCTCAAAATTACCTAAGCCGAGATATTCAGTAATTGCTGAGATGGCTTGACGATGACGGCCTGACTCTTGGCGAATATCCAGTTTAAGCAATTCAATACCAAAACAATTTACTCGATAGATAAAGTCGAGCAATTTACCATTGGCAATCTCAGGTAAATTACATGCCATTAGTGAACGATAGCAAAGTAATAACGGTTGTAATAATTCATCTTTATGGCGAATGATTAAACTGCGATCTACATCTGAATGCTGACCACGTAATTTATCTGCCAACCATTGACGGGTTGCTTTGAGGCGTTCACGGGTCGCACGCAAATATTCGCGGTAAGGTTCAGGATGGCTATAACCCAAAGCTTGAAGTAGCTCATTGGAATAGGCTTCAATCGAGAGTTCCCAACGAAGATCTTCAATATCACGCACATAAAGGTCAGCCGCTTTCCAGCGTGACAACCACAAAACTTCTTGAGTAATGTTATGGGTGACATTCGGATTACCATCACGGTCACCCCCCATCCAAGATGCAAAACGAATTGGAGAAATATCCAAAGGCAAAGCCTTTACACAATTGTCCTGAACGAGGTCATCCAATTCACGGATGAATTTTGGAACCGCATTCCATAAGGTCTGTTCAATCGTGGTAAAACCCCATTTTGCTTCATCTATCGGGGTTGGGCGATGCTGACGGATTTCGTCAGTTTGCCATGCAGAACAGATCAGTTGTTTTAAATCGGTTAACACATCTGCACGTTGCTTAGGTGTCAGTTTTTGCTGATCAAAAGTAGACAGGCAATGATTAATGCCATCATATTTTTGGATTAAAGTACGACGACTGACTTCGGTTGGATGCGCCGTAAGAACCAATTCAATTTTTAATTCACAAATTTGTTTATAGAGCGTTTCTGCTGAAATTTGCTGATCTTTGAATTTGCTAAATAAATGATCCAGCACATTGGGTGATGGTGAGTTTTCATCGCACTCACTTTGTCGACGACTACGCACAACGTGATATTGTTCAGCAATATTGGCAAAATTTAGAAAGTGTGAAAAGGCGCGGGTGAGTGGCAGAATTTCATCATCTTTTAAATTTAAAAATAATTGTTCAAGTTGTTTTTCTGCTTCAATTTGACCATCTCGAGCGCCTTTACCTAAAGCCCGAATTTGTTCAATTTGATTAAACAAATCTTGTCCTGCATGTTCCTTTAGCGTTTCGCCTAAAAGGTTTCCGAGTAAGCGTACATCTTCACGCAGCGGAGCATCAATTTGTTGAACCATTTGTTACTCTCCAGTTCTTGTTATCTCGAATATAACGTGATTCCACCACAATCCAAGTGACTCCCTACAAAAGTATGTAAATGACTGTGCAAGAAGTCGGCTTTGACTTAATTTTAATTTGGATATTTAGCTTTAGTTTTTGCCCTTTTGATATCAACAAGCCTATGCGATATGCATTGAGTATGCCTTAAACAACAATTGGGCATTATTTTATTTTTAAATAATTTCAGTTGGCTTTATATTTCATCATAAATAAATCAATACTTTCGGTGATGATTTGTTGTTTTTCATCTTCCGTAGGAATTTGGCGGATCCCCAATAAAACCTCGTGGTGTCGAACACCCAATAATAATGACAGAATCAGGTTGATTTGTTTTTCAATGTTATCTGCTTGAATAAATTTAAGCGTGCCCGCTTGTTGGAAAAAATCTTGCCAGACTGCACACATTCTTTGATGGGAAGAATTATAAAACTGTAAAGCCAAAGGATTTTTCTCTGCGGCAAGTTCTAACAACAAATGCTCAAGTTTAATGGCTTCAGGTAGGCTAATGACAGTGAGTGCCAACTCGCACGCCTGAAAAAAATGCGCATAAAAATCACTTTGAAGATTGAGTCGTAATGGTCGAGCATCGATAGACGCTTCACAGGTTGCTTCAATGGCACAGCAAAATAAAGTTTCTTTATCTTGAAAATGGTTATATACCGTCAGCTTTGTGACGCCTGCTTCTTTGGCAATTTGGTTCATGCTTGAACCATGATAACCCAATTTTAGAAATAGCTTTTTGGCGGCTTCCAAAATGTGTTTCCGTTTTTCTAAGTCCTTTGGACGTCCAGCGGTTGTTTGCACAATAATTTCCAAAAAAAAATAGGTTAATTGCTCTATACACGATTCACAATTACTGTACCATGCAGTATATTAATTAAAAAATGAGCAAATAAATATACTCATTCTATTTTGCCCGAAAAAATGCATTTGATTAAGAGCCTTGCCTATGCGTAGTTTAAATTTAATGATCACGAGCCTATTGGTATTGTGTAGTGTAACAATAGTGGGGTGTAGCAAACCAGCACCTGAAGCGGAACAAATTCCCTTGGTGATGGTCACCCAGCCTGCAACATCACATGAAGATCAAAAAAGTTATGCGGGGGATGTTCAAGCCCGACAGCAAACAGCATTGGCATTCCGTGTCGGGGGACAAATTACAGAACGCTATGTCGATGTTGGGGCTCGTGTCAAAGTAGGGCAAGTCTTAGCAAAGCTTGATGTGAAAGATGCCCAGCTACAATTGAACTCAGCCAAAGCACAACTTGAAAGTGCGCAATCTGCGGCCAAGGCTGCAGCAGACGAATTTAAACGCTTTCAGCAGCTCTTACCGATCAATGCTGTGAGTCGCTCACAATATGATTCAGTCAAAAATCAATATGATGCTGCTCAGGCAAGTTTAAAACAAGCTCAATCTAATTATGATGTGAGCGCCAATCAAACCGGTTATAACCAATTGATTGCCAATAAAAATGGGGTGATTACCCAACGTAATATTGAAACTGGGCAAGTGATTTCAGCAGGGCAGGCGGCGTACCAACTGGCGATTGATGGTGATCGTGAAGTGGTGATAGGTGTACCTGAACAAGCCATTGCAGAGATTAAAGTCGGTCAAAATGCATGGGTGACTTTATGGTCTAAACCTCAAGATCGATTTGCTGCCTATGTTCGAGAAATTTCTCCAGCAGCCGATCAATCACGTACATTTATGGTTAAAGTGGCTTTAAAAGAAGGGCAGTCCGCAATTCAACTTGGGCAAAGTGCGCGGGTATTCTTTAATCAAAATATTCAAAATGTATTGAGTGTACCTTTATCTAGCGTCTCAGCAAATAACAATCAAGCCTATATTTGGGTGGTGAATCCAGACCAAACGATTGCTAAAGTTTCAGTGACTCTGGGCAGCTATGGTCGTGACAGCGTTACTGTCGTGAAAGGGTTAAATCCTGGGCAGTGGGTGGTTGTAGGAGGGGTACATTTACTTCGTGAAAAGCAAAAAATAAAACCGGTAGACCGTGAAAATCGTGCTGTAACTGTTCAAAAAGGAGCATGATCATGAGTCCATTTAAAGCCTTTAACTTGTCAGAATGGGCACTCAAAAATAAAGGATTAGTACTTTATTTTATGATCCTATTGGGTATTGTCGGGCTATTTTCCTATTCAAAACTCTCTCAGAGTGAAGATCCACCCTTTACTTTTAAAGTCATGGTAGTACAAACTTATTGGCCTGGTGCAACAGCTCAAGAGGTTTCTTTACAAGTTACCGATAAAATTGAAAAAGAACTGATGAGCACAGGGCTCTATGACAAGATTATGGCTTACTCGCGTCCGGGTGAGTCTATGGTCATGTTTATGGCAAAAGACTCATTAAAGTCTAACCAAATTCCAGATGTTTGGTATCAAGTGCGTAAAAAAGTAGGCGATATCAAAACACAGTTACCTTCTGGTGTTCAGGGGCCGTTCTTTAATGATGAATTTGGTGACACCTTCGGGAATATCTATGTCTTGACAGGCAAAGATTTTGATTATGCAACGTTAAAAGAATATGCAGACCGTTTACAGCTTCGCTTACAACGGGTCAAAGATGTCAGTAAAGTCAATCTGGTGGGTCTACAAGATCAAAAAATCTGGATTGAGCTTTCCAACACCAAAGCCGTGCAAATGGGCGTACCAGTTACTGCAATCCAAGAAGCCTTGGCAAAGCAAAACAGTGTGACCAGTGCAGGCTTTTTTGAAACAGGCACTGACCGTATTCAAGTGCGAGTCAGTGGTGCTTTAAAAAGTGTCGATGATTTGAAAAAAATGCCCTTGTTGGTGGGAAATCGAACCATTCAACTGGGCGATGTTGCTGACGTTTATCGTGGATTTAGTGAGCCTGCACAACCTCGCACGCGTTTTATGGGCGAGAATGGAATTGGTTTAGCGGTTTCTATGCGTAAAGGTGGTGACATCATCGCATTGGGTAAAAACCTAGAAACTGAATTTAAAACCTTACAAAAATCACTACCTTTAGGTATGGAACTGAAAAAAGTTTCAGATCAACCAGTGGCTGTTCAACGCAGTATTCATGAATTTGTCAAAGTTCTTGCAGAAGCGGTCATTATTGTTTTATTGGTGAGCTTTTTTTCGCTGGGTTTCCGTACAGGTTTGGTGGTGGCATTTTCGATTCCACTGGTGCTTGCGATGACTTTTGCAGGCATGAATTTATTTGATGTTGGCTTGCATAAGATTTCTCTAGGAGCCTTGATTCTGGCCTTAGGGTTATTGGTCGATGATGCCATCATTGCCGTCGAAATGATGACCATCAAAATGGAGCAAGGCTATAGCAGGATGAAGGCAGCTGGTTTTGCATGGACCAGTACCGCATTTCCGATGCTGACAGGAACATTAATTACCGCAGCAGGTTTTTTACCTATTGCTACAGCCGCATCAAGCACAGGGGAATATACCCGTTCAATTTTCCAAGTGGTGACCATTGCCTTAATTGTTTCATGGATTGCTGCTGTGGTTTTTGTTCCTTATCTAGGCGATAAGTTACTTCCAGATTTTAACAAAGTGCCACAAAAAGCGCCGTGGTATCAGCGTCTTCTCGCAAGATTACGAAAGCAACCAGAACCTCAGCCTGTGATTCATCATACTGGTGAGCATTTTGATCCATATCAATCTAAATTTTATCAAAGCTTTAGAAAGTTGGTGAATTGGTGCGTGACCTATAGAAAAACCGTCATTTCAATTACGGTTGGGGTTTTTGTTCTGTCTGTGGTGATGTTTAAGTTTGTACCCCAACAATTTTTCCCGTCTTCAAACCGTGCCGAAATTTTGGTCGATTTAAAATTGGAAGAAGGTGCATCACTGACTGCAACTGAAGATGCCGTGAAGAAAGTCGAGGCATTTTTATCTAAGCAAAAGGGTATTGATAATTATGTTGCTTATGTAGGAACAGGTACACCACGTTTCTATCTGCCTTTAGATCAACAGATGCCACAAGCCAGTTTTGCACAATTTGTGGTTTTAGCATCGTCACTGGATGATCGTGATGAAATTCGTAAATCCTTAGATACGCAAATTCGCCAATTATTGCCACAGGTACGTATCCGTGTCTCTTTATTAGAAAATGGTCCTCCAGTCGGCTATCCATTGCAATTTCGTGTATCGGGTGAAGACATTGCAATTGTTCGTCTGGAGGCGCAAAAAGTTGCTCAACTGGTGAGTGAAAATCCAAATACCGCAAATGTTCATTTGGACTGGGGTGAGCAAAGTAAAATCATTTCGTTGGTGATTGATCAAGACCGTGCCCGTCAAATGGGTGTGACCTCAGAAGATTTGGCGAATTTTTTAAACAGTTCAATATCGGGTGCAATTATCAATCAATATCGTGAAAAACGTGAGCTGATTGATGTTCGTATCCGCGGTGATCAGGCTGAACGAGTTAATGTTGAAGCATTATCCAGTCTTGCTGTTCCAACAAGTAAAGGCACCACTGTACCTTTGGCGCAAATCGCTACACTTCAATATAAATTTGAAGATGGTTTGATTTGGCACCGCAATCGTTTACCGACCATTACTGTACGGGCAGATATTCGGACCAAGTTACAGCCTGCAACCGTGGTCAATGAGCTGGCTGAAAAAATGGATCAGCTTCGTACAACCTTACCAAGTGGTTATTTGCTAGAAGTTGGTGGCGCGGTAGAGGAGTCAGCAAAAGGGCAAACTTCTGTAAATGCAGGGATGCCATTATTCCTTGCGGTGGTATTTACTTTGCTGATGTTGCAGTTAAAGAGTATTTCGCGCTCATTCATTGTATTTTTGACAGCGCCGTTAGGTTTAATTGGGGTGGTATTATTCCTGCTCTTATTCAATAAGCCTTTTGGTTTTGTGGCGATGCTAGGCACCATTGCATTATCTGGAATGATTATGCGTAACTCACTGATTCTGATTGATCAGATCGAACAAGATATTCGAGCTGGACAGAATCAATGGGATGCGATTTTGGATGCTACAGTTCGTCGATTCCGTCCCATTATTCTCACCGCCTTGGCAGCGGTATTGGCCATGATTCCGCTTTCTCGGAGTATTTTCTTTGGACCAATGGCTGTGGCTATTATGGGTGGTTTAATTATTGCGACACTTTTAACGTTATTTTTCTTACCAGCGTTGTATGCGACTTGGTTTAAGATTAAAAAAACTACAGAAAATACATAAATTGTTGAGAATATTAGGTGCGAAAAATTGAAAACTTCAATATAGTAGCACTTAATCTTTAACAGAAAATAACATAGGAAATTTTATTGCATAATAAATAAATCGGTATGCAATAAATTTGAGGTCAAAAACACCCATGGGGCAAACAAATCCAGAACAGCATCGTAAATTTATTACGAGCTCTTATTTGTTTATGTTTCTTGCATTGTTTACGGTGATTACAGCCGTGTTGGCGTATTGGTTAGCACGTAAAGTAGCAGTGGCAGATAATGCAGAGGTATGGATACATGCGCAAGCGTTGTGGATTATGCGCAATGCTCTCATTTTTTTGATTTTGGCAGCCTTTGCTGCGCTATGGTTTATTCCGTTAATCTTTTTCTATTGGGACAGTTTCATTTGGGTAAAAGCGTGCACTGTGGCAGGTGTGGTATTTAGTGCCATTGCGTGGTTATATTTACTCAATACATGGCTCAAAGGTTTTACTAAATATTTACAGAAAAAAGCTGTTTTTTAAAAAAAACCACATTTCACGCTTGTAAAAAATAACATCGCCCCCAATTTATTCTGCATAGAAGTATTATCAAATTTTGTGGAGCATCGCCAATCATGGCTAAACGTGATTATTATGAGGTTTTAGGTGTTGCTAAAACCGCTAGTGATGATGAAATTAAAAAAGCCTACCGTAAGTTGGCGATGAAGTATCATCCAGATCGTAATCCTGACAACTCAGAAGCTGAAGAAAAGTTTAAAGAATGTGCGGAAGCATATGAAATTCTTTCTGACGGTGAAAAACGTAGCATGTACGACCGTATGGGTCATAACGCCTTTGAAGGTGGTATGGGCGGCGGTGGCTTTGGTGGTGGTTTCAGCGCCGAAGACATTTTCAGTCAGTTTGGTGACATCTTCGGTGGCGCTTTTGGCGGTGGTAGCCGTGGTCAGCAACGTGCGCGTCGTGGTTCCGACCTGCGTTATGTTATGGAATTAACGCTTGAAGAAGCGGTGCGAGGCGTTAAGAAAACCATTACCTTTACTGCACCAGCACCTTGTGATGTGTGTGATGGTAAAGGTTCAAAAAATCCAAATGATGTAGAAACCTGTAAGACTTGCCATGGTGCAGGTCAAGTGCGTATGCAACAGGGCTTCTTCTCTGTTCAGCAGACATGTAGTACCTGTCGTGGACAAGGTAAAATTATTAAAAATCCATGCAGCAAATGTCATGGTTCAGGTGTATCAGATCGTCAGCAGACCCTTGAAGTTACTATTCCAGCAGGTGTTGATAATGGTGATCGCGTTCGCTTAACAGGTAAAGGTGAAGCGATCCGTGATGGTCAATCTGGTGATTTATACGTTGAAGTCGTAGTGCGTGAGCACGATATCTTCCAACGTGATGGTGCAGACTTATATATGGATGTACCTGTTAGTATCGCAGATGCTGCTTTAGGTAAAGAACTTGAAATTCCAACATTGGATGGCCGTGTCAGTTTGAAAGTGCCTGAAGGTACACAAACTGGTAAAATGTTCCGACTACGTGGTAAAGGGGTAAAACCTGTACGTAGCAGTATGCAAGGTGACTTACTTTGCCGTATTGTAGTGGAAACACCTGTACATTTGACCAGCCGCCAACGTGAGCTATTGAAAGAACTTCAAGCCACGATGGAAAGTGATGACAATAAATCGTCACCGAAGAAAAAATCTTTCTTCGATCGTTTATTTGACTAATTGAGTTTAGACCTTTTCATTTAGCAAGCTAAACATTGAAGATGTAAAAACGGAGCAACAGATCTTGTTGCTCCGTTTTTTTATTTTGATGCTTGATCTGATGGTGATAAATCAAATTCGTTGTCATCCGGGGCCGCATCTATTGAATTATCATCTTGGGGGAGTATCACCGCGGGATGTGTTGCTGGTGTCGATGATTCCGATGATGGGGCGGGAGAGGATGTAGGCGTTGTGTCTTCGGCCCAAACGAGTGAAACAGTTGTTGTCATCACCAATCCTAAAATGATTTTTTTGAGTTGCATGGTATTTCCTTTGATATTTGCTTTTTATGATTGCATCCAAGCGCTTTTAGTTTAATAGATCTGAAAAATTTAATTTTTACTTTTTAGTTATTTTTAGCTGTAATTTAATATACATTTCAATAAATTTTTAGATGATTTAAAAAATAATATAACTGTTAATGTTTAGCGATAAAGCCTGATTTTTATGATGATAATTACAATTGAATTGAGTTATTTTTAAAATGAGAGGTTGAAGGTATTGGACATGCCCTCAACCGCTGAAAAATAGGTACTTATTATTCGATGATCGGTGCATCAATATCTTCAACACGAACTTCTGTTTGAGGTTCAGATGATGTACTGCTATTGGGTTGAGCAAGCGTTTTTTCTTCAGATGTTGCTGATGTTGTTGCAGGCACTGATTCAGCCCAAACATTTGTCATCATCATGCCGAGTACCAGAGCGAAAGCCACTTTATTCGAATGCATATTGATCTCCTTATAAGCCATATTATTTTCATTCGTGGCATGTAGTCTGCTGTGGGATTCTTGCATTTTGATGAAATGGATTTGAAAAGTTGTAAATTTTTCAAAGTTTTACCGATATATTTTATAAAATTAATCTATTTATTCGTTCAGGCTATTCTGTACCAATGAGCGCAACAGATCCCAAAGCAAGTAAAAAGATCACAGTATTTTTTTATATTGAAACGTCGTCTTGGAACCGAGTTTTGTTATAGTAGAGCCAAATTTTCAAATTCAGATTTAGGAAGATCGTATGTCAGCAGCTCCACGCATTGGTATTGTAGGTGCAGGTGGCCGTATGGGCCGTACATTGATTCAAGCTGTACAACAAGCAGGCTTTCAGCTTGCTGCTGCAGTAGAGCGTCCAGAAAGCACATTAATTGGTGCAGATGCAGGAGAGCTTGCAGGAATTGGTGCTGTGGGAATCAAAGTGGTTGGCAACTTGGAAGAGATCCTCAAAGATGTGGATGTGGTGATTGATTTTACTGCGCCTGTTGCCACTGAACATAATTTAAAACTATGCAGTGCTGCTGGTGTTGCGATGGTGATTGGTACAACTGGTTTTTCGGATCAACAAAAAGAGCTATTAAATCAATCTGCCACTCAGACACCGATTGTTTATGCTGCAAATTATTCAGTGGGTGTGAATGTTTCGATTAAATTACTTGAGTTGGCAGCTAAAGTATTTGGCGATACTGTGGATATTGAAATTATTGAAGCACATCACCGTCATAAAGTAGATGCACCATCAGGTACTGCACTGATGATGGGTGAAGCTGTTGCTGACACACTGGGTCGTGATTTAAAGAAAGTTGCTGTCTATGGTCGTGAGGGGCATACAGGTCCACGTGAACGTGAAACCATTGGCTTTGAAACGATTCGTGGTGGTGATATTGTGGGCGAACATACAGTGATGTTTATTGGCGAAGGTGAGCGTGTAGAAGTGACACACAAAGCCACGAATCGTATGAATTTTGCTGCCGGTGCTGTACGTGCAGCTGCTTGGGTTGTCGGCAAAGATGCAAAAAAATACGATATGAAAGACGTTTTAGGCTTAAATGATATTTAAGCTTAAAATCTGATGCGATAGAATTAAAACAATTAGTCAAATTTTGAACATTCAAAAATGAAAAAAACAGTGATGTTATTTGCTTGTGTAATCAGTGCTTTTGGCCTGACTACACAAGCTGCTTTACCAAGCAATGCCAAATTGAGTTTGAATAAAAATAACATTCAGGTATGGACATACAAGGATGCCAGTAATTCTGTGTTGTCTTATAAAGCTGAAACAACATTAGACGTACCGATTGATCGTGCTGTTGCTTTGGTATTGGACGTCAAAAACTCACCGAAATGGGTACCCAATGTTGCCAAAGCTGAAGTGTTATCTCGCGATGATAAAAAAGGTGAATTCAGCATTTATATGGTTTTAGATTTTCCCTTTCCCTTAAAAGATCGCGACATGGTGGTTAAAGGAACCATGTCTAAAGATGCAAATGGCAGCATTTTTATTAAAAATTCTGCGATTCAGCAAGGTAAAGCATTAAATCCTGACTATGTGCGTTTAAAAGATTATTCAGGTGATTGGACCTTTCAAAAACTCGGTGCCAATAAAGTCAAAGTCATTACCTCTGGACATGCCAATCCAGAAGGTTCCATTCCTGCCAGCTTAACCAATATTTTGGTCGAACAGCAGCCTTATCAGATGTTGCAGAAAATGAAAACAGAATTGGCAAAGAATAAACCCTTTACAGCTTTGCCTGATATTTTAAAATAGGCATTGTTTGATCAATAATCCTGAAGCAGATCACTTATTGACGAAACAACTCTATATTCGAAAAAATAATGCTTGGCAGATCTTTCCGCTCATTTAACTATTGAAAGTAACCTTTCTCAATGTGTTGATGTAGAAAGAAAGGTTACTTGCAGTCTTTGTGGCGATTGTTAAGCGCTACGCTGAATGGCTATATTGATGAGCAGGTGCTTTATTCATTTTCATTTGAATAAAAACCAGCACTAACCCTAAAGCTGTGAGTACCGCACCTGCAATAGACACCGCAGCATAACTCATGCCCATACTCAATACTGCTCCACCAGCTGTTGCACCTAAAGCATTGCCTAAATTAAATGCCCCAATATTTACCGAAGATGCCAATCCAGGTGCTTCATGAGCAACAGACATGACACGCATTTGTAAAGGTGGGACCACTGCAAAGGCTGCTGCTCCCCAGACAATCAGTGCCAATGCTGCACCAATCTGAGTTTGAGCCAGTATAGGGAACAGCAACATGCTCACCATCAGTAACAGCAAGAAACTGGTCAATGTTTTGGTCAGTGACAAGTCTGCAAATTTCCCACCTAAGTGATTACCAATTGAAAAACCAATTCCAATCAGTACCAGCATCAAGGTAATAAACATCGGGCTGGCATGGGTGATGTTTTGTAGGCTAGGCGCAATATAGGTATAGAGGGTAAACATTGCACCTGCACTCATCACCGTGGTGAGCAATGCAAGAACCACAGGCAGCCGAGTCAGCACTTTTAATTCTGCTTTGACATCAGGACGTTGGCTTGCTTTATCTTCAGGCAAGGCTTTCCATAGTGACAGCATAGTAATCACGCCGAGTAAGGCGATTGCTGCAAATGACATACGCCAGCCAATATTCTGCCCAACCCATGTGGCTAAAGGAACACCACCGATGTTGGCAATGGTGAGGCCCATAAACATGGTGGCAACAGCACTGGCTTGCTTGTCTTTAGGTACGACGCTTGTTGCAACAATGGAACCAATCCCGAAAAACACCCCATGATTGAGACTGGTCAGGATTCGAGCGGCCATTAAGCCCCAGTAATTGGGGGCAATTGCAGCAAGAATATTGCCAATGGTAAAAATAATCATGGCTAAAATAAGCGCTTTACGTCGTGGAAACCGTCCAAACCATAAGGTCATAAACGGTGCACCAATCATGACACCGAGTGCATATGCGGTGATCAGCATACCTGCGGTTGGGATTGAAATATTCAAATTTTCTGCAATTTGGGGAAGAAAGCCCATAGGAGAAAATTCTGTTGTTCCTATTGCAAAAGCACCAATCGCCAATGCGAGTAAGGGAAAATTTAATTTCATGAGGAATCTCAAATATACAGCATATTGAAAATGATGGGGTGTAACAGCGTTTAGTCAATCACTGGGATGGTCATTTAGTTTTCAGCCGCTATTTTGATGAACTGACAAAATAAAGCTTCGCAAGAAAACAATCTTGCGAAGCAATCTAAGTCATGATCAAAAGGCGGTAAAGCCTGTTTCGAAGGCTAGTAAGTAAAACTTAGTACCCCAACTTTGCTAATCAAAGCCTAAGCCAAGATTTGCGCTGCTTTAAACCACTTTTACTCCAGCAGTGAATTAAACATCCCACTGAGGTGCTAAGTTTTCAGGATCAACCTCACGGCCATTACGTTCCAATTGCGCGATTAATTGCATTTCTTCAGCAGATAGCTGAATCTCTTGTGCTTTTAAGTTGGCGATTAAGTTTTCACGTTTAGTCGATGACGGAATGACAGCAAAGCCTTTCTGCAATGCCCATGCCAATGCAATTTGAGCGCTAGAAGCCTGATGCTGTTTGGCAATTTCAGTTAATGTTGGGTCATTTAAAACTTTGCCATATGCCAAGGTCATATAAGAGGTCACATCAATATTTTGTGACTGTAAAAAACTCACCAACTTATCATTTTGCAAATAAGGGCTAAGTTCAATTTGGTTGGTGGCAATATTTTCAAGTCCTACAGCAGCAATGGCTTGTTGCGATAAGTCGATATTAAAGTTTGAAATTCCAATATGTTCAGTTAGGCCAAGCTTTTTCGCTTCTAACAGGTTATGCATCATTTCTGCAACAGAAATTCCGAGACTTGGCGCTGGCCAGTGAATCAAGGTTAAGTTGACTGCATCAGTACCCAGTTTCTGTAAGCTCTGTTTGAGACTTGGAATAAGTTTGTCGGCTTGATAATGATCTGTCCATATCTTTGTTGTGATAAACAAATCATCACGATGGATATGGCTTTCTGCAATGGCCTGACCGACTTCTGCTTCGTTGCCATAGATTTGGGCAGTGTCTACAGCACGATAACCAACGTCTAAGGCTGTTTTGACCGAGTCAATCACAGTTTGTCCTGTTAAACGGAAAGTACCGACACCAAATTGAGGAACGATGTTTGTCATGCTGGATTTCACTTTATTTTCTGAGATTGGGTGTATTTTGCAACTTTAATTGTTGCGGAAAAACATAGGAATATGCAAAATATTGTTGACTAGAAATCAACAATAAGCAGAGCGTTGACAGCAATGAAATCTACACTCGAAGAATTACAGGCTTTTATTAATATTGTTGATAGTGGTTCGATTGTTGCAGCAGCAACGCATCTTGAACAAACCACTTCAGGTGTAAGTCGAGCCTTGCAACGACTTGAATCTAAACTGAATGTCACCTTATTAGAGCGGACAACACGTAAACTTAAGTTGACCCAAGAAGGGCAATTATTTTTAGCAAAAGCCCGAAAAATTGTGCATGATCTCAATGAAGCAGAAGATGCTTTATTAAAATCAGACAGTGATACATCTGGGCTGATTCGCGTGGATTCTGCGACACCTTTTGTATTGCATGTGATTGCACCGTTGATGCAAGAGTTTTCTCAGTTGTATCCTGAGATTGAAATAGAGTTAAACAGTAACGATCAGATCATCGATTTATTAGAACATAAGACAGATGTTGCAATACGTTTTGGGGATCTTAATGATTCGAGCTTACATGCACGTTTGTTATGTAAAAGCCGATTATATATCGTTGCCAGTCCTGAGTATTTAGCCACACATGGTTATCCAGCAACACCGCAAGATATTTTAAATCATACGCAAATTGGCTTTAGCAAAGTCAGCCGTTTAAATACTTGGCCGATTCGAGTCAATGGAGAAAGGCTTACTGTTAAACCAAAAATCAAAGCATCCAGTGGTGAAACTGTCCGCCAACTGTGTTTACGCGGGCATGGAATTGCGAGATTGTCTGAGTTTGAGATTTTAAAAGATATAAAGCAAGGACGCTTGATCGCTCTATTTGAAGATCAAATAGAGCTTTATGAGCAACACATCCATGCGGTGTATTATCAACAGGAACATTTACCAAAGCGTGTCCGTTTATTTATTGAGTTTTTAACGCAAAAGCTGTCAAAGTTTCGATAGTCTTTTGTGGTGGTAAATCCAGACTCAGTAAAGTTTGGCTACTGGGTTGTTGTGGATTGACCAATTGGATTTCAAAATGATCAGTTGCTGTCTGAAGGCATTTGAACTGCAAGTCTTTTTGCACTGGGATATTAATTTTCATCCGTTGATCACTACTGGTATGGTAGCGGTAGTTTCGCACAGCAGCAGTCTGATGTAGGGTGGGTTCTAGATGATCAAGCTGATACTCAGCTAAATTTTGAGTTTTTAAAAAGCCTTCAATCAAAGATTTACATACAAAATGTTGTTTCTGAGCAGCTTGATTGACCTGCTGAGGCTGACAAGCAGTTAATCCAAAGACAATACTGATTAAAGCGATCGTTCTCATTTTTTTCTCCTTTCAAATCAATTTGTTTGTAAAAATTGGCTGTGAATGAAGCATAAATCTGTTAACTTTATAGATACAGATACAACAAATATTAAAATTTGAGTACAGATATGGCTTTTCAATATCAAACATTAGCACAACAAATTGCACAGAAAATTTATTGTGGTGAGTTGGTCGTTGGGCAACGACTCAGTTCTTTGCGAAAATTTGCAGCATTGCAAAATATTAGTCTTAATACAGCAAAGAGTTGTTATGAGTTGCTTGAAGCGCAAGGCTTGATTTATGTCAAAGAAAAGTCTGGCTATTTTGTTCAATCACAGCAAAAAGCCTCGCAGATTGCTGTACCTGACCATCCTGATTTTAAGTCGAGAGCACGTGAGGTTTCAAATCTAGACTTACAAATTCAAATTCATGAAGCAGCAATCAATAATAAACTGATCCATTTAGGTTCGATTCAGTTATCGCCTAATCTAGTTCCTGTAGAAGCCTTACGCCGTTCAATACAACGTGCTTTAAAGCACAGTAAACCAGAAGACTTTTTATATAATGACCGCCAAGGGCACCTTCAGTTAAGAGAGGCTTTGTCAGCACATTGGGCTGAAGATGGTTTTTATATTGCCAAAGAAGATATTTATATCAGCAATGGTTGTATGCCGGCATTGTCTGTGATGATTCAAAGCCTGAGCCAAATCGGTGACAGTGTGATTGTGCCCACACCAAACTATAATGGTCAGTTGCAATTGTTGGCGTTGCTCAAACGAAAAATTATTGAAATCCCTGCCAATACCGAAGGTTTTGATCTGGATCGTTTAGAACAAGAGATGCAAAATTCAGCTGCAAAAGTCTGTTTATTAACGGCCAATTTTCAAAACCCTTTAGGCTTCTGTTTGACTAATGCCGAGAAAGAAAAAATCGCACAGCTGGCAGCGAAGTATCAGTGTTACGTAATTGAAGATGATATTTATGCTGAATGTAGCTTTAATGCCAAACGCCCTTTACCGATTAAATATTGGGATCAACAGGGCTATGTGGTTTATTGCGGATCGGTTTCCAAGTCGTTGTCGACCTCTTATCGGGTCGGTTGGTTCTGTTTACCACAACGTTTACAGCACTTACATGCCAAGTTGATTTTACAAAATGTTTCGGTCAATACACCATTGCAGTTGGGTCTTGCTGATTTGATTTATAGCCGAGCCTATCGTCAGCATTTGAGTGAGTTACGCCCTAAGTTGATGGCTCAAGTTGCGCAATATCTACAGTTTATTCAACATGCTTTTTATGGGGTAGAGATCCGTTTAAATCAACCGCAGGGAAGTTATGCCTTGTGGTTACAGTTCCCAGAGCAGATTGATAGCTTGGCGTTGTATTATTATGCACAGCAATACAGTATCAATATTGTGCCAGGGATTATTTTTGGTGAGGATCACCGTTATAACAATTGTATTCGTTTAAATGCAGGGCATGAATTGTCTCAGGAAATTCAGGATGCAATTATGTTATTGGCAGATTGGGTCAGGGGTGAATTGTTAGCCAAGAGTGTGGCTTAAACTGATTTGTGAGCAAACGCATACCACGACAGGCTTATTCCATTCACGGTTCTTGATAAACCGTGATGGATGGTCAGACTTAAATTAGAAATCCGCTTTTAATACGATACGATAACGGGCTTTTCCAGAATGAAGTCGCTCCAAAGCCTCATTAATTTTTGACATTGGATAAACTTCAATTTGTGGTGCAATGTTTTTGCGTGCGGCAAATTGTAATAATTGACGCAATGCAAAAGGGGAGCCTGTTGGTGAACCAGTCACTGATTTTGCACCGCCAATCAGTGCACCCGCTGGAATCGGCATCGGTTCGAGGACTAAACCTAGCATATGAATTGTGCCATTTGGCGCCAGTGTATTGAGATATGCTTTCCAGTCCAAACTCACATTTACTGTACAGAGCAATAAATCAAATTTGCCACGTTGTGCTTTTAACGCATTGGCATCGCGACTATTGACCACATGGTCTGCACCCATCGCTTTAAGTTCATCTGTTTTGTCCAAACTTGATGTAAAGGCAGTGATCTCACAACCCCACGCTTTGAGTATTTTAATGGCCATATGACCTAAGCCACCAATCCCAATGACACCAACATGGTGAACTGCTTGAATTTGATGTTTTAAGATTGGGTCAAAAACAGTGATACCACCACACAATAAAGGACCAGCACTTTCAGGGTTTAAATCTTCAGGAAAAGGAATAATCCACTGCCAACCTGCACGTACCTTATCTGCAAACCCGCCTGCATGACCAACGATAGTTGCAACTGAACCCCCTGTGCAAAGCACTTGTTGACCACTAACACATGGATCACAGTGCTGACAACTTTCCGCAGTCCAGCCGATACCAACACGTTGACCGACTTTTAATCCTTTCGCTTCTGAACCCAGTTGAGTGATGGTACCGATAATTTCATGACCGCCAACCACTGGAAAAACTGAATTTCCCCATTCATTGTTAATCACTGAAACATCGGAATGGCATAAACCGCAATATTCAACTTTGACTTCGACCTGATGAGGCTGCAATTCACCTGCATCAAATTGATAGGGCACAAGTGCTGCACCTGCCTCTAAGGCAGCATAAGCATGAAACGTATTATTTGACATGTGAATCCTTCCTGTTTGTTCAGTTAAACTTTTAGCGGGATATACAATCATTTTCATGGTCATTGACCATCCCCACTGCTTGCATAAAGGCATAGCAAGTGGTTGGACCAACAAATTTAAAACCATTCTTTTTTAACGCTTTAGAAAGCTTTTGACTGGTTTCGGTTTGTGCAGGCGCTAATTTATAATCAGGGACATCATTGAGTTGTACTTGCTGGTCGACGAAATCCCATAACCAGTTCACCATATCAATCTCTTGAGCTTTCATGTTTTGCCATGCAATAGCATTGTCACGAATTGCCGTTAATTTCCCAATATGGCGAATCAGCCCAGCATCCTGACATTTTAGCGCAAGCTCTTGTTCAGTAAAATTGGCGATGGTTTGAATCGGGTGGTTAAAAAATTGGGCGCGATAGCTTTCACGTTTTTTTAAAACAGTAATCCAAGATAAACCTGCTTGTTGCCCCTCTAGGCAAAGCATTTCAAATAAATGCTGTTCATCTCGATTGGACTTACCCCACTCTTGATCATGATATTCAATATAAAGAGGATCATCTGAACACCAACCACAGCGTTTATTTGTCATAAAAGATCTACCATTGTTCTGATTGATTTAAGTTTTAATTGTCTAAAGTTTAAATTCGACCCATTGATCTTGTTTGTTGTCCCAATAGGAAAGTTGCGCATGTTGTAAATCTTTAAAACTTACCCAAATATCTTTACCCGCTTTGTCTGCAAAGCCAGTACTGATCATTAATGCTTCATCGGTGATTTCCATAATCCAGCCTTGATGATTTTGTCCATTGAGGGCAATTTTTTGTTGATTGCCTGATTCTGCAAATTCAACTAAACGCTCAAGCAATGCTTCTGACATGGAATATTCCTAAATTGATTCAATCTAAAATTAACGTAAATAAGGGTAGGGGTTGACTGCACCTTGGCCTTTACCCCTTAAGTATAGTCCATAGTGCAAATGCGGTGCAGTATGTCGTGCATTTCCCGTATTGCCCACATAGCCGATTAACTGACCTTTTTTAACGTAATCGCCTTCTTGTAGACCACGTTTGTGATCGTTTAGATGAGCATAATAGTGATAAACCCCACCTGGTCCGATGAGCCAAATCACTTTACCCCCCAGATTATTGCTCTTTAAGCTGGCAATCACACCTTCAGTACTACTATAAACTTTGGTTCCACGTGAAGCCATGATGTCAATTCCTTCATGTGCTCGCCCAGCACTGCGAGATGCACCCCAAGTATCTGTGAGGTTTTGTGGTTTTACTCCATCTACAGGAATTGCCAATCGGGTTGGCATTGACATTGCTTTTAGGCGGTTAATTTGAGCTTGTGGAAGCTGAGGCTTAGATGAGCTTGGCTTTTTAGGTGCAGTAGTACATGCAGTTAAAATAATGGCAAGCAAGGCCATCAAGCAATATTGGATGCTACGTGACACGAGAAATCCTTTTTTTCAAGTTTCAAAAGGGCAAATTAAAATTGAAATATGCTTCGAATACCCGTGTCTGACTATGTCATATTTTTACTGCTGAGATCAATTTTTTCATGGCTGTAGGGATGCCCATTTGTGTAGCTTTTTGTGGTGTTAACCATTCGCCCCCAAGTTCAGCCTGGAGGTATTCTTTTTGGTCTGATTCAACTCGAACAATATGCGCATTTAAAAGCCATGTGAAATGGGTAAAACTATGCGAGATTTGGACAGGTTCAACAGTTGAAGTAAGTTTTAGACTTTGACAAAGCTGTTGAAACGCGAGCTCATTTTCAAAAATCGGTAAACTCCATAAGCCTCCCCATAAGCCACTGTTGGGACGCTGTTCCCATAACCATTGTTGATCTGACTCAATTAATAACACTGTACCAGTTCTAACAGGAACAGGCTTTTTAGCTTTCTTATAAGGCAGTTCGGTTTCTAGGCCTTGTTGATGGGCTTGGCAATGTTGTTGCATAGGGCAGTATAAGCAGAGTGGCTTTTTGGGCGTGCAAATGGTTGCGCCCAAATCCATAATTGCTTGGGTATAGTCGTGGTTGCGTTCAGTTGGGCATAAGCTTTCCGCCAGTTGCCACATGGCTCGTTCATGGATGGGTTTACTCAGGTCATCTTCAATGGCAAAGAAACGGGCCAAAACACGTTTTACATTGCCATCCATAATGACGCCATATTGGCGTAAGCCAAGCGACATCAGTGCGCCACCAGTAGAGCGACCAATACCTGAAAGCTCCACCCATTGTTCTAAGCTTTGTGGAAAATGCCCTTGCTGGCTGACCACGCCTGCTGCTTTATGCAAATTGCGTGCACGGGCGTAGTAGCCTAATCCTGCCCAATAGGGGGCAACATCATCCCATGAGGCTTTACCCAAATCATCGACAGTCGGAAAGCGTTGGATAAATTTATCAAAATATTGCAGTACAGTTTTGACTTGTGTTTGTTGCAACATAATCTCAGACACCCAAACTTTGTATGGATCATCAGCCACTTGCCACGGTAAATCATGGCGCCCGTGTTGATCAAACCAAGTCAATAGCGCATCTGAAAATGAAAATTGCGACATAACAATCTAGCGTAAAAATTGGATGCTCAGTATAACCAAGATAAATTTATTGCGGAAAATTATCTTAAACTTGAGCAGCAATCTGCATAAAAAAAGACGCCAAAGCGTCTTTTCAAAAGCGTTTATAGCCACAACTTAGTTTTCGTTGATGATACCCCAACGCTTATCCAGTTTAAGCGGTTCGTTTTTATAACGTGGGATAATGTGAATATGGAAATGTTCACTTTGATCTTCACCAAACACATGACCATCATTAAAGGCGATATGGAAACCTTCAGGTTGATGGCGAATCTTAAGCTCGTTACGTGCCAGTTCCAATAAAGAGGAAAGGCTTTTACGTTCTTTCTCTGAAACCTCAAAAAAAGAAGCAATATGGCGCAAAGGAATAATCACTGAATGACCTTTAGACAAAGGGTTATGTTCTGGCAAAATTGCACCAAATTCATTTTTATCAATGATATCAAATTCTTCAAAGTCACAATAAGGACATACTTTTTCAGTCATTTCTAATCCCTCGTTTTGTTGTCTTAATCGACGTAGAACGTATTTTAATTAAGCCAGAGTAGGTTAAGCCAAGGTACGATCTAATAAATCATACATTGCTGCTAATCCGGCTTTTTCTGCTTCGGCGTTATAACCTAGATCTACGCCATTGGCTTTTGCTTTTTCATCTGCTTGTGGGTTACTAAAGCCATGTTTAGCATCTTTGAGGATGATCACTTCAGATTTTACCTGAGCATGCTGCATTTCTTGTTTAAACGATTCGACATCTGCCAAAGACACCATGCTGTCTTTTTCACCATGTAGCACTAACACTTGCGCTTTAAATTTTTCTGCTTCCGCTGCTTTTTGCGCAGATAAATTTGCATGGAAAGTAATCGCAGCTTTTAAGTCAGCACCTGAGCGTGCCAAATCTAATATCACTTTACCACCATAACAGAATCCAATCGCAGCCAAACGCGTTGCATCGACTTCTGGTTGTGCTGCTAAAGCTGCCAGAGCAGCAGCAGAACGCTCAACAATGGTCTGCTCATCTTGGAAGGTTTGCATCATCCACTCATGGGCTTGAGTCGCAACAGCCGTGGTTTTTTTATCGCCATACATATCAATTGCCAGCGCAGCAAAACCATGTTGTGCCAACTCTCGAGCACGTTGTTCAGAATACTCATTTCGGCCCCACCATTCTGGACCAACAATCACACCTGCAACTGGTTGTGCGGATTCAGGCGCAGCAAAATAACCGATTAAAGTTGTTCCATCTTTTGCTTGGTATTGAATTTCACGAGTTTTGATTGCAAGAGTCATCTGTTAATCCTTGTGTATCGGCGAGAATGAGATTGATTAAAGCATAAATATATAAGATTCAAATGACTAAATTTCGAATATTTACAATAGAAATGTGAAAATTTATGAATGAAAAAGGTCGTTTTCAAATGAAAAAGAGAAGAACCAAGGTTCTTCTCTTTCATGAAAATTGATCAGGAAAAGCTAAACTTTTCCTCTCGAAATAAAACCAACAATCGCGAGGATTACCGCGACAACGAGAAGAATGACTGCGAAGTCTTTAGACATTCCCGCAACACCACCAAAACCAAATAAACTTGCGATTAAGGCGATCACAGCGAAAATAATTGCCCAACGAAACATAAGATTCATCTCCATATTTTTGTTATGTATTTTCAGTATAGGCAGAAAAATCTGAGGGACTTGTGAAGTTGTGTTTAAAAAGTGTGATTAATAAAGCAATATGTAAAGGTTTGTTCTGTTTTAAATTTTCTAATTTCTGCTTATATACTGATATAATTATTTCGCCTTAAATGACTTTAATGTTATGCCATGACCTTTGAGATCCGCCCCCAGTTTTGGAAGAATTATACACTGTCTGAGTTAAATCCGACCGAGTGGGAAGCGTTGTGCGATGGTTGTGGGTTATGCTGTTTGGTGAAATTAGAAGATGATGACACACATGAAATAGCCTATACCAAAGTGTCTTGTAAACTCCTCGATTGTGAAACAGCACAATGTTCTGACTATCCTAATCGTTTAGATTATGTACCCGACTGTATTCAATTAAGCCCTGAAAAATTAGCCAATATTCATTGGTTACCTTCAAGTTGTGCATATCGTCGGGTGAATGAAGGTAAAAATTTACCGGCATGGCACTATCTGATCACAGGCTCAAGAAGCAATGTGATTAAAGCCAGAAAATCTGCTGCTGGGCGTTGTATCTCCGAAACAGAAGTCAATGAAGAAGACATTGATGAATACATTGTAAGATGGGTGCGGTAAATGCTTTGAATCAACTATGAATTGATAATCATTATCAAATAGTAATATGATAGGCAAACTCTTCAGTTTGATGTGTTTTAAAATGTTTGCTTTATCTTGGTTATTCAAAAAAAGTACATTCTGTTTATGTGCAATCAGCCTGAGTTTCGGTATTCACTGCAATGTTTATGCAAAACCAGATTTGCAAGCTTTAGGGCCAAATATTGCGGAGCAAGGCTCCAGTTATTATCAATTTCAAGTAAAAAATTTTCAATCCGCAGATCAACAACGGCATTATAAAGTTTGGGTCGGTATTCCTAAACATATCAATAAAAATAAGATCTTACCTGCTGTTTATATGTTAGATGGCAACTCTGCTATGGCGCGTTTAGATGAGTCACTGTTAAAAAAACTATCCGAACAAGACAGCCCTGTGTTGGTGGCTATAGGCTATCAAACCCAGTTACCGTTTGAGTCCGCTTCACGGTCTGTAGACTACACACCTGCTGATGAATCTGGAAAAGTGGCGGCTGACCCACGCAATCCTGAACGTATGGCAGGCGGAAGTGCACAATTTAGACAGGTGCTTTTTGAAAAAATTATGCCGTGGGTCAATACGCAAGTAAAACTGGATAAGCAACGTACCGCATTGTGGGGACATTCTTATGGTGGTTTATTTGTTTTGGATACCCTTTTAAATAGTCAAAGCACAGATAATAAGTTTTCACACTATTTTTCAGCCAGTCCATCTCTCACATGGGCAGATTCTCGATTACTCAAAGCCGTTGAAAAAGCCCCGCCTGAGCAATTAAAAAATAAAAAATTATGGGTGATGGAAGGTGACATCATTCAGTCTACAACGAGACCAATCAGCCCAAATGCAGATCGGGATATGATTCAAAATAACCGTCAATTGGTTTTAGATTTGGCCAGTAAAGGCGTAGATGGCAAATTAATGCTTTATCCACATCTTAGTCATGGTCAAGTATTTCAGGCCTCGTTAATGGATGTTTTGCAGAATCGATTATTTTAAAGCTGAAAGTGCAATATTGATGATTTTCCATAGTAGACTAAGGACAGCATTCATCAATTAAAAAAGCAGTATGTCAGACACTCAAATTCCGCTTCCAGAACGTTTACGTCCACGTGATTTGTCTGAAATTATTGGGCAAGATCATTTACTCGGTGTTGCAGCACCACTCCGTCAAATGATTGATCAAGGGCATTTACCCTCGATTATTTTTTGGGGGCCGCCTGGTGTTGGGAAAACCACCATCGCATTGTTATTGGCTCAAGCAGTCGATCGTACATTTATTAGCTTATCTGCCTTAAATACAGGGGTAAAAGAGCTCCGTGAGGTGATTGCTGACAGTGGTGATTTATTAACACCGGTGGTGTTTATTGATGAAATTCATCGTTTTAATAAGTCGCAACAAGATGCCTTATTGAATGCGGTTGAAAAAGGCAAAATTACCCTGATCGGTGCGACCACTGAAAACCCTTCATTTGAAGTCAACAGTGCTTTGCTGTCTCGTTGTCAGGTGTATACCTTAAATGGATTAAGTAATGAGGCGATTCAAGAACTCATTTTACGCGCGATTCAACAAGATAAATTTTTAAAAGACCGCCATATCCAGATTGAAGAATTTGATGCCTTGGTTCAGTTTGCTGCGGGTGATGCACGTAAGGCACTTAATTTAATCGATTTAATTGCCAGTACCTTTGAGTCCGATATTGAAAATATTGTGACCAATGCGATCGTGGTCAAAGTTGCGCAACAGAACATTGCACGCTATGACAAATCAGGTGAGCAGCATTATGATCTTGTGTCTGCGTTTATTAAATCTATTCGAGGTAGTGATCCTGATGCAGCGTTGTATTGGATGGCACGTATGCTTAAAGGCGGTGAAGATCCGGTTTTTATCGCTCGTCGTATGTTGATCGCTGCTTCAGAAGATATTGGAAACTCAAATCCAAATGCCTTGCTTTTAGCGGGCGAATGTTTCCGCTCGGTTCAAGCGATAGGCATGCCTGAGTGTCGAATTATTTTAGGCCAATGCGCAGTTTATCTGGCAACCAGCGCAAAGAGTAACAGCACTTATTTAGCGATCAATAAAGCCTTAGAACTTGCAGAAAAAACGTCCAACCTACCTGTGCCACTCCATTTACGTAATGCACCGACCAAGCTTATGAAGCAACAAGGCTATGGTGTGGATTATCTTTATCCTCATAACTACCCTGAAAATTTTGTGCTACAGGAATATTTACCACCTGAATTGAAAGGCACTAAATTATATGAGTCTGCTCGTAATAAGCGTGAAGTTGAAGGTGAGCGTTTACAGCAACGTCGTTGGCAACAAGAACAGCAGCAACAATAGTTGTGAAGTTTATTTGCTTAGGCATCTTTTAAATAGATGTTCTATTTTATATAAAGGTTTAAAATATCGGCAAAATTTAAATTAGGCTGACACCATTTTAGAAATACGCTTGAGCAAAGTGCTTCTAAATGGTTTAGAAATTTTATGAAATTATCCGTTTTATCTTTTGCTGTTTTAATTTCTTTGCCGATGTTGAGCCATGCTGAGCTTGCAAGTAAAATTTCGACCCAAAATCAGCCTAAACTTGCTTCGCAGCCGCTAAAAACACTTTATCAACAAAGTTTTGTTCAGCAAAAAACAATCCCTCAAGGTTGGCGTATTCCTGGCAACAATGCCGGCAACGTCTATGTTGAAAATGGGATGCTTCATATTGATGGTCGAGCAAATTCAGTCAGTCCGACCTCAATTTTATTACCACAAAATCTTGAAAAACAACAAAACTATCGCATTGATCTCGAATTTACTTTAGACCAAGCTGTCAATAACTCGCGTTGGGGCAGTGTGATTTATGATGTCACCGAAACTCAGGGGGTGATTCCCAGCAGTTATTATCAATTTACCCTCAGAACAGACACCACTGCAAAAAATGGTACGGAGTTTGGTCGGCATAAAAGTAACGGGCAGTGGGAGGTCTCTGAAACGAAAGCGTTTTCAGAGAAAATCAAAGCAAATCAATGGTATAAAGCCAGCATTGTGGTCTCTGGACAACGGGTACAGCATTATTTAAATCATCAGTTGATGCAAGATGTAGAACTTGACCAAGGATCTGCCAAAGGCGGCATTGGGCTTTCAGCAACAGGCCTAGTCTTAAAAGTTAAAAATATTCAAGTCTCTGAACAAACCAGTGCATTGCCAGACTTAGCCAATAAAGTCACCCAAGTGCAAGAAATTCAAACTAATGTCGGTTTGGCACCGACGCTGATTCAAAAAGTTAAAACTACCAGAAGTCCATTAAACTCAACCAATCAGTTATATTATCAATTAGATGCCAATTTAAACTTGCTTGATCAGACAGGGCAGGTGGTTGAAACATTACAACAATATTTGGTGAATCCGCAGCGCAATACCATTCCTGTTTTAGAAATCAAAGATCCCAAAAGCATTGAAGCCTTAAAATTACTCTCTAAATCTCACGATATGAGCGATATTACTGTATTGTCCAAAAGTGATGATTTACTCAAGTCTGCGCATCAAATTGTACCTACGCTTCGAACAGCATTAGATTTAAGTCGCGAAAATTTAAAGGACAGCCATGCAAGTCTTTCTGAAATTCTGCGTCGTACTAATCAGGCCTATGCACGCATCGTGGTTCTTCCGCATAGCCTTGCCAACAAACCGAGTGTCAGCTTTATTCAACGTCATTTAATGACAGTGTGGGTTGATACCCCAGCACATGATCCGCAGGATGTCGCCAGTATTTTGACTTCAGGTGTGAATGGGATTATTACAACTCAAAGTACGCTATTTGCCAGTGTCTTAAAACAATTTCCAAAAAATACACTATTACGTAAACCCTTTATCATTGGGCATCGTGGTGTACCCAGTTTAGAAGATGAAAATACCTTAGAAAGTGCAAAACATGCAGTTGCTTTGGGAGCAGATATTGTTGAAAACGATATTTATTTAACCAAAGACCAGCATCTTGTGGTGATGCATGATGCAACAGTGGATCGTACTACGCGTTCAACAGGTAAAATTGAAGAAATGAGCCTTGCGCAGGTTCAGCAATTAAAATCTAAAAACAAAGCTTATCCAATACCGACCCTTGCAGAATATTTCACTACATTTAAGCACAATCCAAACTTTGTACTGATGATCGAAATGAAAAGTGCCAATCCAGCATTGGTTGCAAAAATGCAGGATGAAATTAAAAAGTACCAAGTTGAAAATCAAGTCGTCACGACCTCATTTAATGCAGATCAAGTTGCGCGTGCACAGTCACAATTGTCTGAGATACCGCGAGGGTTATTGGTTGGAAACATGCCCAATAGTCGCAATACTTTAATTGCCACCAAACAAATCAATGCCGATGTTCAGAAATATAATTCAACGTATAACCCTGCTTATCGTGCTGATTTGATCAATCTTTTAGAAACGACCAAGCACCGTGGAATCAGTTTTTGGCCTTGGGCATTGAATGATGAAACATTTAAAAAATTATATATTGCAGGGACCTACGGGATAACCACCAATTCTGCGCAACTTTATGCGAAATATATCGTTGATATTCAAGCACCCAAGAATGTCAAAGTAAAAGCTGAACAGCCAGTATTACTCAATGCGCAATTGGTTCAGCAAGATGGAGCGAAACTCAATCAGCAACTCAGCAATTTTGTGGTTTTATCAGGTTCTGCAAAACATGAGATTAAAAATGGTCAGTTGAGTTTCTCTGAAAAGGGCACTGCATATGTTTTGGCTGGTTATAAATATCAGATCGATGCACAAAACTTCTATCAAATCTTTTCAGCCCCTATAAAAGTCATCATCCAGTAGCTTATTTTATGGCATCTGTTTGAAATGGGAGTTTTACATCTTTGGGGAAATTTGGAAAAAGTGTAAACAACATTTGAGGATTATTCTTTAGTCCTGCACCGTCCAGATAGGTCCATTGATGTGATTGTAGTGAACGAATGGCGACCATAAATGAGGGCGATGCTGCTTGAATTTGACCCGCAACTTTCATGGTGATGGTTTTGGGTACAAAGCAAATTTCTTCATGATCTACGATATAGCTATAAAGTGGTGGCTTTGATTGTACATTGACAATTTCTACCTGTGATTTGGCAAGCAGATTTTGAGCGTATTGAAGCAACTGCTGATAAGCTTCTGCACCACCAACATAATTGATCAGAGATGGATGGGTTTTTTGTTGCATAAATGAATAATCATTTTTTTTTAAATCTTGTCCTAATTGATCTAAGTCAGGCGCAATAATTTTAGGATAATCTTGCTGACAGTTTAACTCTTCCGCCTGTGCAGGATTTAAAATGATCAAGAATAAAATGACAGCATAAATTGTTTTTATCATGTTGGATTAAATCTGAATATCGTTTGTTTTGAGTATATAAGTTTCTTAAAAAAAGTTCATCAGCAATCCAAGCTTAACGATACTCGCTGATCCAACAGGAGATTTTGTAACTAGTCTCTGTTCATCTCTGAAAAGTTAGGTAGCGTCTACGCAAATTGATTTAAACTTTCAAAGCAAAGTGTGCAATGAATGTTTTTAAAATTAAACAACTTATTTGCCCATAGAATTGATTTAATTAAAATTATGAATGAAGAAAAATTATATTCTAGTGTATGTGTTTCTAAACAGGTTGAGGATATACCCAATAACGATACACATAAAAAAACCGAGTCATTCAACTCGGTTTGAAGCCCCTGGTTAACTTTAACCTCTACCACTTATAATTAATTTTGCCGTAATAGAACGCACCATTAAAGCCAAACGGTGAGAACTGGCTGTATTGCAAACTTCCGCCAGTAGGTTTGTTGATGTCATAAACATCTTTATCAGGATAAACATTGGTAATGTTGTCTCCCCCAACAGTAAATTTCCAATTGTTTAATTGGTATGTCAGTGCTAAATCCAACAGCCATTTTGCAGAAAATTTCTGATCACTGACAGCACCTGAGTTACTGTAAGTTTCGAAGCTACCATAACGCGTGATATTGGTATTGATACCAAAATTTCCAATTTTATAATCATTGGCTAAACTGAACTTATGTTCAGGTGTGCTTCCTGCCAATAGACCATATTGTTCACGACGGTCTAAACGGGTGAGGTTGACACCCAAGGCATTTAAAATCTCAGGGTTTTTATCGACATCGGTGACTTTATTGCGATTAAAATTATATGCCAAAGATGTGGTTAACTCGCCATAAGGCAGGTTTTGCCATTGGTAATTGGCAACTAAATCTACACCACGAGTGCGGGTATTACTGGCATTATTAAAGAAACGCACCGTGCTGAAATTGGTATCGGTAATCCCTTTAGACACTAAATAAGCGCGAACAGCGGGGCTGCTGGCATTGATATTTGAAGATAAGCTAATACGGTCATCAATATCAATTTGGTAGGCATCCAAAGTCACATATAGGTTTTTAGTTGGGGTAAATACCAAGCCAAGACTATAGTTCTTTGATTTTTCAGCTTTTAAATCTTCTGCACCGAGCAATTGTGCAACTTGAGAAGAACTTGGAAATGTTCCAGCCTCAACAAACTGTCCATTGACCAATTGCGAAGAAGTTTGGGTGAAATATTGTTGTGCTAGACTCGGTGCGCGAAAGCCTGTAGAAACTGAGCCACGTACCGCAACTTGAGGTAAAAGCTTATAACGTAACGAAAGAGATGCATTATTGGTGTCCCCAAAGTCATCATATTTCTCATAACGATAGGCTGTAGATGCTGAAAGTTTTTGGGTAATATCTGTTTCTAAATCGAGATATCCTGCATAACTGTCACGTGTCCATTTCCCGGCATCTGCTTGGCGAAAGCCTGATAAACCTGAAGAGCCACTTTTATAATAAGAGGCAGGATTGCCTGCTTTAATTTGATATTGTTGATTTAAATATTGAGCACCAAACGCGACATTTAATGGACTTGCAAAAGCAGAGATCTCAAATTCTTTCGACAAATCAATATTATAAACAGCTTGAGTATTCTTTAACTGTCCATTATGGAATGAATTTGGTGTTGAACCTGTATCTTTGTATAGATCGACATTGATGGTTTTTGTATTTACATCATATTGGTTTAAGCCATAATTGGCTGAAACATCATAGCGCCAGTCTGCAACTTCCCCACGTAAGCCTGCAACAGCACTAAAGTCATCTAATTGACCGCGAATCAGTGGTAAATAACCATTTGGAAATAATGCAGGCACATTGTTCGAGGCATTACTCAAACGATAGAATCCAGCAGTTTCTGCATTACGATGGCTATAGGTTGAAAAACCATATAATTCAACAGTATCACTGAGGTCAAAACCAGCATTAACAGAAGCTTTTACCTCATCAGATTTTGGATCACCAAAACGGAAGGTTCTTTGTCCGTATGTAGTAGCATTTGGATCACGAAAGTCTAAACCTGCGCGATTGGTTGCCTCATTGTCCTGCCATTCACCAGAAAAAATGGCATAACCATAATTGCCCAGTTGAGTGCCGCCCGAGACATAGGATTGTTTTTGTTCACCATCACCTTTGTTATAAATACCGTAGCGAATACCTGCATCACCTGTTTTAGGATCAGACTTTAAGATAATGTTGACGACACCAGCAATTGCATCTGAACCATAGCGAGCAGACGCACCTTCTCTAAGTACTTCAATACGGCTGATGGCAGAAATCGGAATGGCATTTAAATCGGTCGGTGCTGAACCACGTCCAATGGTGCCCCCAAGGTTAATAAATGCCCCAGTATGGCGACGTTTGCCATTCACTAAAACCAAAACTTGATCAGGAGAAAGCCCTTTTAGTTGCACTGGGCGAACGAGTTCTGTTCCATCGACAACGGTTGGACGAGGAAAGTTAATCGAGGGGATAATTTTAGCCAGCGCCGTACCTAACTCACTTGAACCTGTACGTTCTGTCAATTCCGCTGCACTAATCACATCAATCGGTTGTAAGGAATCTGTTTTAGAACGTTTTAGCGAACGTGTACCTGTGACAACAATGGTATCAAGTGTTTTAACTTCTTGATTGGCTGGAATCTGTTCCGCAGCGTAGGCATGTGGATACAGAAATGTAAAAACTAAGCTGGCGGTCAGGCTTAATGAATATCGTTTTGATAATGTACGCATAACTCTATTTTGTAGCTCTTTTTGTAACGGTTTGTTGTGATCATAGTGAGCTTGAGATTATTTAGAAAACAACTTTTAAAAATATAAATAGAATAAAATCTGCAAAGTGTATGGTTATTTAAAGTGTTCTCAGTTTAGAAATCTAGATTTTATCATGCGATGTTTTATAGGAAGTTCGATACACAATCTTTTGAAATTATTGATAAAGCGTATAATTTTAAATGGCTCAGTGATGAGGCTGTGATATTGAATCAAGTCGATGAATATAGAGTGATGATCAACAATTTACATCAGCTAAAGGCTAGGTTTGATCAATGCTATTCAGACATATAACTGTGATGACAGAGCCCAGTTTATATTTGCTTTAATGCAAAAGGGCTACCTTAAATTGATAGCCCTTTTCACTTTATCCAATCAGCTTAGCGTGGAGGAAAGCCCGCTTCTGATAAAGCATCAACCACTTGTTGCTGTGTTGCTGTTGTTTCAACTTTAACACTGTGACTTGGTGGATCGGCAATCACCTTAGCATTTTCATCTACAGAATGAATTGCTTTGGTTACACCACGTGCACAACCACCACAGGTCATATTTTCAATATAAAATTCCATATCTCACCCTGCTCTAAGAAGACTTAAACTTAAGATAAACCTTACCATAATTGTAAGGTCAAGTTTTAATGTTTAAAGTTTCATCGCAACGCTGTTTCAAAAATAATTTACAGTATTTTTAAGTCGTCGATTACTCAATTTTTTACGAATGCTAAATGCCAACATAGGCGAATGGTTTATATACAGAATTTATGCTTTGATAGTAAACTCTGCATTGAAATTGTGAATGATAAGAACATGATGATGAATAAAGACCATTTATATTCAGTGATTTACCAAGACATTCAAGATGCTTTCGCTGAGATTCAGCAGCTTACACAAGATCAGCATTTATGTGCTATTGGTTTGGGAATGGTTGAGGATTTCTGTGGTTTCTTTTATGTAGGATGCACATTAGAACAATTAAAAACCTTTGAAGACGTCTATGAAGCATGGTGGATTTCAGAATGGAGTTGTTCAAGTACTGCCAATAATCGTGTTCACGATGCAATCACGGCTTTGTATCAGGACTTGGGAGAGGATTATACAGATGAGCAATATAGCGAATTGCAAGCGCACTATCAAAAGACCATTATTCAAGCATTACAAGATTTAAGAACACAAGGAAAATTAAAAAACCAACAGGGTGAAGAAATTATTGTCATTATTCAATATGCAGACTCATCCGATGAAGATTTTGAGGACATCAGTTTCCCACAAATTAATCCTGAGTTTTTAGTGCCTTTATTTGAAAACCGCTTTCAGAAAAAAGCTGGTGAAAATTTATATGATTACCTATTAGAAAAATCAGCATCTTAAAATAACAAACCGAGCTAAAAAGCTCGGTTTCTGAAGAATCAGTATCTAAAATTAGATATCTGAAAGATCTACACCAATGCGTGTAGCCACTTCTTCATAAGCTTCAACAACACCACCCAAACCTTGACGGAAACGGTCTTTGTCGAGTTTTTTCTTGGTGTCTTTATCCCATAGACGGCAACCGTCTGGAGAGAATTCGTCACCCAAAACGATACGGTCATGGAACACGCCAAATTCAAGTTTAAAATCAACAAGAAGCATGTTGCCTTGAGCGAATAAATCTTTCAGCACAACATTGACTTTTTGAGTCAATTCTTTCATTTGCGCCAACTGTTCAGCATTTGCCCAACCCAATGCAATTGCTTGAGACTCGTTCACCATCGGATCGCCTAAAGCGTCATCTTTGAAGAACAATTCAAATGTTGGTGGAACAAGCTCTAAACCTTCTTCGACACCCAAACGGCGGCATAATGAACCTGCAGCATAATTACGCATTACACATTCAACAGGGATCATTTGCAATTTTTTCACTAAAACTTCAGTTGGAGAAAGAAGTTTTTCGAAGTGTGTTTCAATACCAGCTGCAGCCAGTTTTTCCATGATAAAGGCATTAAAACGGTTGTTCACCTTACCTTTACGGTCTAGTTGCTCTATTTTTTCGCCATTAAATGCAGAAGCATCGTCACGGAAAACTAGAATTAGATGATCCGCGCTATCTGTTTCATAAACAGATTTCGCTTTACCAGTATAGAGCAAGGTTTGTTTTAACATGGGGGAACCTTTTGCAAAAAAAAATTGCCTAGAACGACTAGGCTGGCCAGTTTTGGTAAATCTGGGTTAATAGTTCTGCAGCTTTTTCTTTGTCTGCAAAGCTATTATCGGCGTTAAACACAGCAAGTGTGTTACTTGAACCTACAGAATTAAGCTTCAATACATAAGTTGAATTATCGATTTTTACAGTTGCCTCATTGGCATTTTTGCTTTGGCCGATAACCTTATAATTTAAGCTACTGAGGGTCGCAAGTGCGTACTGCCAAATTGTAGCAGAATTTCCATCGATTTTGATCAGTGGATTGCCATTTCCATCAGTTAAAATTTGAGGACGACCAACACTTTCAGTTGATCCAGAAACTTCATCAGCAGGTGCACTGATTTGAGCAACATCTGGACGAGGAACTTCGTAACGGTTGCCTCGTTTATTTTCAAATTTTGGTGCATGCTGAAGTGCAAGAGGGTCAACAATAGGAGCTGGATACATTGGCGTTGCAGGTCTAACTGTTGAACCTTCAGGGTAGCTAAGTGGCTCTACAGTGGTCGTGTTTTTATAATCTAAAGAACCATTGCTGATTCCAAGGGAACTACAACCCGCCAAGCTTAAAGCTGAAATGGCAAGAGTTAAACCTAAACGTAATTGCATAATACTAAGCTCTTATTAAATGAGACCCACTGCTTTGAGTTCTTCACGCAGTGGTGCACGGTATTGTTCTGCTAGGGGAGTTAATGGTAAGCGAATGCCAGTACCAATTAATTCCATTTCATGAAGTGCCCATTTCACTGGAATTGGGTTCGATTCGCAAAATAGAATATTGTTTAATTTTGCAACTTGGTCATCTTTGCTTTTCGCTGTTGCAGCATCACCTGCAATTGCAGCGGCACAAAGTTCGCTCATGATTTTTGGTGCAATATTTGCTGTCACTGAAATATTGCCGTGGGCGCCTAACTGAATCAATTCACTCGCAGTCGCATCATCACCTGAATACACCACCATGTTTTTGCCTTTTAAGCCATCAATCAGCTCTTTACCACGGGGAACATCGCCAGTCGCATCTTTAATTCCTACGATTTGAGGAATATCTGCTAAACGAATCGCGGTGTCGTTGTGCAGATCTACACCAGTACGACCAGGTACGTTGTAAAGAATGATAGGTAAATCAACAGCTTCAGCAACTGCCTTATAGTGTTGGAATAAACCTTCTTGCGTTGGTTTGTTATAATAAGGGGTAACTAAAAGTGCGGCATCTGCGCCGAGTTGTTTGGCTTCTTTGGTGAGTTCAATCGCTTCGTGTGTCGAGTTTGCACCAGTACCGGCAATAATTGGAATACGTTTATTGGCAACACGGATAATTTCTTTAATTACTTCTGTGTGTTCTGCCATGCTAAGAGTAGATGCTTCGCCAGTTGTACCGACAGCAACAATACTATTAGTGCCTTGTTCTATGTGCCACTCAACGAGCTTCTCGAGACCCTTCCAATCTACGCTGCCATCTTCAAACATAGGGGTGACGATTGCGACAATTGAGCCTTGAATGGTCTGTGCTTGCTGAGTCATTTTAAAAAAATATCCTATTTTTCCATCCACATGCGTTTGAGTAAACAAGGATTGGGATGGTTGCAGTATTTTGATTTGAGCGTGAAACAATCATCTTAAAGATTGCCTAATGCTTATGCAAATTATGACTGATTCAGCGTGTCAGAACAATATGCTTTAGTCAAAGCTTGGAAATTCTTTAACAAAAGCAACAAATCACTCACATTTCCAAGCAATTTTTTTTATTTTCAGTTTTTTATCAAACTTGAACAGCGTGCAGTTTTAATCCCAATGCTGGGTAAAATCTATTCGCGCTAGAAAACAATTTTCTATTGGGCGGCGGAGTCTCGCCGTTTAGAATCTAGCGAACCGTTCTAGATGATTTCTTGGTTGATTTTGATAAGACGCTCGCAAATGTACGCTGTTATATTGTATGTTGAGTCATCGAGTGTTTAAATTTTTACGATTAAAATAATAGTCATTTGGCCAATATAAGGGTAGGGAAATGTTGCAATCTGAGCGTAGTGCCTTGATCGTTGTTGATGTACAAAATGGTTTCACTTCAGGCGGAAATTTAGAAGTTGCCCATGCTGAGCAAATCATTCCAACCATCAATCAATTGGCACGACATTTTGACAATATCGTACTGACCCAAGATTGGCATCCTGAAAATCATATTTCATTTGTTGAGAATCATCCCAACCGTAAAGCTTATGAGCTGATTCAGTTAGATTACGGCCCGCAAGTATTGTGGCCATCACACTGTGTACAAGGGAGTAAAGATGCTGAATTTCACCCTGATCTAAACATACCAACTGCTCAACTAATCATTCGTAAAGGCTTTCGTGCTCAAATTGACAGCTATTCAGCCTTTATGGAAGCCGATCATAAAACCACTACAGGCTTGGCGGGCTATCTTAAAGAACGCGGTATAGATACGGTGTATATCGTGGGGATTGCAACAGACTTCTGTGTCGCATGGACGGCCATGGATGCCGCCAAGTTAGGCTTTAAAGCCTTTGTGATTTCGGACGCGACCAAAGCAATTGATTTACAGGGTTCTTTACAACACGCATGGCAGGAAATGCTTGCTGTGGGTGTAAAACGCTTGATCTCAAAAGATATTTTCAACGCAGTATAGGTATCAAGACTTGCAGCATTTGAGAAATATTACTGCTTTAAAACATCTTGCTTTAAGATAAGCCGAAATCCTCAATCTGCTTGGGTAGGGACAATGTCAGCAATTTTACGTTTTAGTCAGTTTGTACAAAAAACTTTTGCCCTATGGGTTGTGGTCTTTGCTTTTATTGCCTTATGTTTTCCAGCAGCATTTGTCTGGATGAAAGCATATATTCCATGGGTTTTAGGGATTATCATGCTGGGGATGGGCATGACCATGACCGTGGACGAATTTAAGAATGTCTTGTCAAATCCAAAAGCAGTTGTGATCGGTGTCGTTGCACATTTTGTGGTGATGCCCAGTGTGGCATTCTTTCTTTGTAAAGTTTTTAATTTACCACCCGAAATTGCGGTAGGGGTAATCCTTGTCGGCTGTTGCCCCGGAGGGACAGCATCCAATGTCATCACCTATATGGCCAAAGGAAATACTGCTTTATCCGTCACATGCACATCTGTTTCAACGTTTTTAGCGCCTATTTTGACACCTGCAATATTCTATGTGTTAGCCAGCCAGTGGATTCCGATTGATGCGGGTTCAATGTTTATCGATATTCTTAAAGTGGTGATTTTCCCAATTATTTTGGGCGTGATTTTAAGAAGCCTATTTAAACAAAAGACCGAGCAATATATTCAAGTGATGCCTCTAATATCTGTAGTCGCCATTGTGGTGATCGTGGCGGCAATTATTGCAGCCAGTAAGGCTTCAATTTTGCAATCGGGCTTGCTGATTTTGGGTGTGGTGATTTTACATAATGGTTTAGGCTTTTTATTAGGCTATTGGGCAAGTCGTCTATTCAATTTATCTTATCCTGACTCTAAAGCTGTTGCGATTGAAGTAGGGATGCAAAATTCTGGTTTAGGTGTGACCTTAGCGGCAATACATTTTGCTGCATCTCCAATAACCGCAGTGCCAAGTGCTATTTTTAGTTTATGGCATAATATTTCTGGACCTGTTTTAGCCACCTATTGGGCAGCGAAAGTCGATAAAATGGCTGAAAATAAACAATAGGGTCTGTAGACATTTCATAAATGGCTTGCGTTGTAGGTTAAAATTGAGCAGGCAAGGCATGAAACGAAGAGAATAGCGAGACTATTTTCGAGTTTCATAACGAAGGCAGAGATAATTTTAGCCACAACCCTTCGGGACTAGCGTGTTTTTTGCCGCTACGTCGTTACGAACCACTCATTTAGAATAACTAAATTTCGTATTTCGCGCCTAGTATCGCCTAAAAAACACACGTAGTCGCAAACATAGACGAATTGTCAACAGACCCTAATACTATTTTAAAATTTACGTTTCATTTAGAGAGCTTTGGCTCTCTTTTTATTTATAGTGCTTATTCATACGCTAACTGTTTTAAAAACTCATCTTCAGTGAGTACGCTAAAGCCATGTTGTTCGAGTAGGGCTGCAGTAACCCCTTTGCCTGATATTTTATGTCCTGAAAATGATCCATCATAAATCATCTGTGAACCACAAGAAGGACTGTTGGCTTTTAAAATAATATGTGTCACTTGATGGTATTGGGCAAGTTTTAGTGTTTTTTCTGCACCCAGAATAAATTCAGCTGAAACATCATCACCATTGGCGTCTTTTACTTTGGCTTGCCCCCTTAAAACCTGATAACCATCACCACCTACGATTTCAGCAGGCTGCCGAGGTGTACTTAAGCCGCCTGAAACTTCAGGACAAATCACCACGGCTTGTTGAGTGTCTAGCAGTTGTTTAAGCTTGTGTTGTAAGCAGTTCTTGGCATCGTAGCGAACATTTTCACCTACAAGACATGCACTAATCAGATATTTTTTCATTATCTTGAGGTTAATTCGAGTTGCATTAAATCCATACCAATATCATATAAATCTGTTTTAAAGTCGATGCTTAATTTCTCTGTAAAAGCAAAATTTTGATAGAATTTTTTTGCACGGGTATTGGTTGTTAATACTTCCAAAAATACAGAAGCTTGTTGATGTTCACGTGCAATATCAATCGTATTTTGCATAAGCGCAGATGCAAAATTTTTCCCAACCGCTTCTTTAAGCAAGTAAATTTTCTGTAATTCTGCACCAATAATATCTAGATGGGGTTCATATTGGTTGAGCTTTAACTTGGCATATCCAATAATTTGCGCTTGTTCATTTTCAAGCAATAACCAAATTTGATCAGGATCTTGCAGAGATTCGGACAAATTTTCTAAACTAAAATTTTGATCGAGAAAATTTTGTAGGCCTTGTTCTGACCAAAGATCAGCAAAATGTTGGCGATATGTGGTGCAGGCAAGCTGATTGAGTTGCTTGAGATGGGTTGGTGTGGCTGGATAAATTTTCATTATATTTTGGCATCAAATGACGCTTTGCTATACCTTGAATTTGTATTCAATCATGGATGAATTTCATGGGATAATCAATCCGAAATAGGGAAAATGAATCTTGTTATGAGTGTGTATGTCGATCGCGCAAAAGTTCCTTTTAAAGGCCAAGAATGGTGTCATTTGATGGCAGATACACTGGAGGAATTACATCACTTTGCGCAAATGTTGGAAATCGATGCCCGTTTATTTCATCGCTCAGCCTCTTATCCGCATTATGATATTACCCTGCAAATGCGTGTGATGGCGATTGCTTATGGCGCAATTGATGCCGATCGAAAAACCATTATTGCTTGTGGAAAGAAGCTGAAGTTACAACTCAACCAATCTTTATAAAGAATTGGTTTTTTATTTAAGCTTGATAAAACCGAACCTCCAGAAAAAGACTTTATCGCGATTAAGTCTTGTCCTTATGAGAAGCACCAGAGTAGAATCTTTTATGATGAAAAATTATGAACAACGATTGTGATTAATATATGACTTTTAAAGACGGCTCAACAGAAATATCGCAAGACGAGATTATTATTCTGGCTGAAACTTTTCGACTTTTAGGAGATGCCTCACGTCTCAGAATTCTTTTATTCTGTATGCGTGGACCTAGTCCAGTTGGCGATATTTGTGAAGCACTCGATTTGTCGCAATCTTTGGTTAGTCATCATTTACGTTTATTACGTTCAGCACGCTTGGTGAAAAGTGAGCGTCAGGCCAAACAAGTCTTATATGAAATCGCTGATACGCATGTCAGTCATGTTTTGTCTGATATGGCAAAACATATTGCAGAAGAGCAGTGTGGTTAAATTTTCTATTTTTTAAATCGATTATTAAAAGCAAAATGTGGATGCCACAAGGCAACAATCAATGACCTTGTGGCAATTTGTGCTTGATCCATATTGATCTTAATGACTATGTCCAGCATGAGGATCAATTTTTGTCGGTTTTTCAAGGCTACAGCTGCTATCACCTTGCCAATCAATCGCGACAGTTGGATGTTCAATATCAAATTTGGTTTTTAATTCATGTTCAATTTGTTCGGTGAGTGTCTTGATATCAACACCTGCTTCAGGTTGGACATGTAATGTTGCCATTGCTCTTCCTGAAGTAATCATCCATACATGAATATGGCTAATTTTCTGAATGCCTTGAACGGATTTTAATAAGTGAGTAGTGATATCTGTTGTATTCGCATTGGCAGGCGCACCTTCTAATAAAATATGAATGGTTTGTTTAAACAAAGACCATGCACTGCGCAATACAAGTAATGATACAAGCACAGACAAAATAGGATCAATCGGTGTCCAGCCTGAGTACCAGATGACGATTGCAGCGATAATTGCAGCAACAGAACCCAATAAGTCACCCATCACGTGCAGAATTGCACCTTTGATATTTACATGATCAGTATCATCTCGTGTGAGATACCATAAAACAAAGATATTCACCAACATACCAACAATTGCGACAATAAACATCGGTCCTGCAAGTACGGGTTGAGGTGATTGAAAGCGTACAATCGCTTCATAGACGATCCATCCAACAATCCCAAACAGGGTTAGAGAATTGATCAGGCCTGCAATCACTTCAAAGCGCATATAGCCGAAAGTACGTGATTTATCCGCAGTACGACGCCCAAAGCGAAATGCTGCATATGCTAATCCTAATGCAAGTGCATCCGTCATCATATGGCCTGCATCAGCTAACAGTGCCAGTGAACCAGATATGATTCCCCCAGCAGCTTCAACAAGCATAAAACTGAAAATAATGAAGAAAGAAATCAGAATTTTTCTTTCATTTCCTGTAGTTGCTTCAGGTACATGTGCGTGGTTGTGATCACTATGGCTATTATGGGGATGATTATGATTGTGTCCCATAAGGACCTCTGAATTGGATTATTTACATATGAATATATGTTCATATGTTTGTTTTGTCAAATAACTTCATGTTAATTTTTTATTGCATTGTGAATCAAAATTTCAAAAAACTGATGCCATAAGGCACTTAGGTTTAATAAAACAGAATAAAGTTTTTAAAACGGACTGATTCACTTTCGGGCTTATCTACTTTGATGCGAAGTAAAAAGGAGGCTATTTTTCGCTAAAGGATCTTGTTGGTTCAAGTTTAGTTTAGGGTGATTGTTCTGGTTGAGGTTATTTTAAATTGATGTATCTATAAAAATTAGGCATAAAAAATCCACACATTCATGCAATTTTAGCGCATGCTTTGTGTGGATTACTTAAGCTATTGATATATGTATGAAACTTAATTTATTTCATACACTACAATAAGTAACTGATTGATTATTCAACCGTAACTGATTTTGCTAAGTTTCTTGGTTGGTCTACGTCAGTACCACGTAATACCGCAACATGATAAGACAATAACTGTACTGGGATACTGTAAGCTATCGGTGCTAACCAAGTATTGACCGTTGGAACATAGACAACATGTTGACGATCTTTAGCCACGATACCGCTATTTTCATCTGCAAAAACAAACAGTTCACCACCACGTGCTTGGACTTCTTCCATATTGGATTTAAGTTTATCCAGCATGTCATCATTCGGTGCAAGAATCACCACAGGCATATCATTGTCGACCAATGCCAGCGGGCCATGTTTCAATTCACCTGCAGCATAACCTTCAGCATGAATATATGAAATTTCTTTAAGTTTTAATGCACCTTCAAGTGCAATTGGGAATTCTGTACCGCGACCCAAGAACAAGCAATGCTGCTTCTCTTTAAACAGAACAGACAAACGTAAAATTTCTGTATCATTTTGTAAGGTATCCAAAATGACTTTAGGGATATGCCACAACGCAGAAGTGATTTCATCAAGACGTTCAGCTGAAATGGTTTGCTTAACCTGACCAAGTTTAAGGGTCAATAGCATCAAAGCTGCGAGCTGTGTGGTAAACGCTTTGGTTGATGCGACCCCAATTTCAGGACCAGCCAAGGTTAATAAATGATGATTTGTTTCACGAACCATAGACGAGGTCGCGACATTACAAATCGTCATGGTGTAGATATTTAAGCCTTTTGCTTTAGCACGCTTTTGTGTATCACGTAATGCAGCCAAGGTATCTGCAGTTTCACCTGATTGGGAAATACAGACATACAAGGTGTTATCTACAATCACAGGCGAGCGATAACGGAACTCGCTGGCAATTTCAACTTGGCAAGGTAAATCAATCAGTTGTTCAAACCAATATTTTGCAATCATTCCAGCATGGTAGCTGGTACCACAAGCAAGCACCTGAATTTGCTGAACATTTTTAAAATCTATATTTGCATTTTGTAAGAAATCTTCTCGTAGTGTATTGCCATTTAAAGCTTGAGAGATCGTTTGTTGAATTGCTTCAGGTTGCTCAAAAATTTCTTTGAGCATGTAGTGTTTATACTCACCTTTAGAGGCATTACTCACGGTTGCATCCAGTTCTTTCACTGGACGATCAACCAATTGATCATTAACAAAAACTTCAATCGTTTCACGAGTTAAACGCGCAATATCACCTTCTTCAAGATAGATAAAACGGTTGGTCACAGGTAATAGTGCCAATTGGTCTGAACTAATAAAGTTCTCACCGATACCAACACCAATGACTAAAGGTGAGCCTTCACGAACAGCAATTAATTCATCTGGGTAATCGGTATGCACAATCCCCAGTGCATAAGCGCCTTTTAGTTGAGGTACGATTTCTTCAACGGCTTTTAATAAATTTGGCGATGATTTCAATGCTTCAGTAATTAAGTGAGCAACGACTTCAGTATCGGTTTGTGATGTAAACACATAACCCAAAGCTTCAAGATCATCTTTAAGCTCTTGGTAGTTTTCAATAATACCGTTATGCACCACTGCAACATGCCCAGAAATATGCGGATGGGCATTATTCTCAGTTGGTTTACCATGGGTTGCCCAACGTGTGTGTGCAATACCCACAGAACCTAAAATATTCGACTCTGCAACCGCACCTTCTAAATTTGCAACTTTACCGACACGACGTTCACGTAAGATTTGCCCCTGATCAACCAGTGCAACACCCGCAGAGTCATAACCACGATATTCAAGACGTTTTAGGCCTTCAATTAAAATATTTGTAATGCTTCGTTCAGCAACGCCACCAACAATACCGCACATAATAATATCCTCTTATTTCTTGACCTTTTGGGGACGTTGATAATTTTCTTTCGAAATTTGTTTTGCACGTTCAAATGCAAGACTGTTGTCTGCTACATCATGGGTAATCACTGAACCCGCACCTGTAGTTGCGCCATGACCAATTTTAATCGGTGCAACCAGTGAGTTGTTGGTTCCAATAAAGGCATTATCACCAATGATGGTTTTGTGTTTATTGGCGCCATCATAATTACAGGTAATTGTACCTGCACCGATATTTGAACCCGCACCAATTTCTGCATCGCCTAAATAGGTGAAATGATTGGCTTTTGAACCTAGACCAACAGAAGAGTTTTTCACTTCAACAAAGTTACCGATATGAACTTCATCTGCCAATTTTGCACCTGGACGTAGTCGTGCAAAAGGACCAATATGTACATCTGCACCAATTAGCGCATCTTCAAAAACACTATATGGTTGAACTTTGGTTCCTGCCGCAATTTGGGTGTTTTTTATAATACATCCCGCACCAATTTCAACGCCATTTCCGAAAGTACATTGACCTTCAATAATCACATTAATATCAATACGAACATCAGTACCCGCCGTGAGTTGACCTCGTAAATCAAAACGTGAAGGGTCAATCAAATGCACGCCTTGTTGCATCAGTAATTTAGCTTGATAGTTTTGGAATTCTCGCTCTAATGCTGCAAGTTGAATACGATCATTTACGCCTTCTACTTCAAAAGCCAATTCTGGTTGAATAGATGCGATTTCCATACCATCAGCTAAAGCCATTGCCACGATATCGGTCAGGTAGTACTCGCCTTGAGCATTGTCATTGCTGAGTTTAGGTAACCATTCATGTAATTTGGCATTGCTGACACAGTAAATACCTGTGTTGATTTCTTTAATTTGACGTTGTTCATCAGAAGCATCTTTATGTTCAACAATGGCTTGGATTTTTCCATCCTTACGTACGATACGACCGTAGCCTGTAGAATCTTCAAGCGTTAATGTGATTAAACCGATGCCTGTTTGGCTGGATACATCAAGCAAACGTTGTAGGGTACTTTGTTGTACACAAGGCACATCACCAGAAAGGATCAAAGAAATGCCGTCTTGGGGTAAAACAGGTAAAGTCACTTTAACGGCATGACCCGTACCAAGTTGTTCTGTTTGCTCTACCCATTGAATATTTTCATGTGCAAATGCATTTTGAACCAGATCACCACCGTGACCAAAGATTGTAATGATATTTTTTGCTTGTAATTGTTTTGCTGTTTCAATCACATGACCGAGTAGTGGACGTCCTGCTAACGGTTGGAGTACCTTGGGTAAACTAGAACGCATACGTGTTCCTTTACCTGCAGCAAGAATGATCACAGTTGTAGACATATCACACCTAACAGATCTGGCTTAAGCCATTTTAAAATATAAATAAATCACGATACATATTGCTGCCCAGAGGCCTGCAATAATATCGTCAAGCATGATCCCAAAGCCACCATCAACTTTTTGGTCAATGACACGAATAGGCCATGGTTTCCAGACATCAAATAAACGGAACAGTGCAAATCCAACCAGTGCCCAAATCCAATTCATTTGCCCTAAATAAATCAAAGGCAGGAACGTGATTGATTGCCCAGCAAATTCATCCCAAACAATACGCCCATCATCATGTACATGGATAATCTCTGCGGTTTTCCCACAAATCCAAATACCGACCAATGACATGATTATGATGGCCAATATGGAGCCATAAAAACCAATTGCAAGCCAAATCGGAATAAACAAAAGCGCAAACGCTGAGCCAAATGTACCTGGTGCTTTGGGCGCTAAGCCTGAACCAAAGCCCACACCGCAGAACACAATAAAGCGTTCAGCCCATGTCATACTTTTAAAGACAATCGGAGGTTTATGCAAAGTGTTGGTACCCTTGAAGTTGAAGTGGATGGTCTAAGCCATCTTTCTCAAATACAATCCCAGATTTTTGTGTAACTTGGCCGATGATTGTAGTGGTTACATTTGGTTTTAATTGCAAAAGTTTAGCATAATTTTGCATAGTTATTGTAAAGCATAACTCATAATCATCTCCGCCCGCTAAAGCATATTTCCATTGCTCATTGTCGCTGAGTTGCCTTAAAGCTGGCTGAATCGGGAGTTGATTTAAATTTATTTTTGCACCGACACCAGAGGCGTCTAAGATATGCCCGAGATCTTGAGCAAGCCCATCTGAAACATCAATCATACTGGACGCCAAGTCTTTTAACATGGCGCCTAGTTCGCAGCGCGGTGTTGGGTAATCTAGACGTTGTTGTAGTGGATGTCCTAAATGTTTTAGCCCAAAAGCGGCATCACCAATCGAGCCACTGACTACAATTAAATCATCGACTTGTGCGCCAGAACGGGTAATGGCTTTGCCTGTTTCAATCCAGCCCAGTGCGGTGACGGTAATGGTGAGATGTGGACTTTGCGTGGTATCACCACCAATTAAACGTACGCCAAATTGATCGCAACAATCATATAAACCCTGACTAAATTGTTTTAGCCAGTCATGATCAATTTGGGATAGGCTCAATGCGAGTAAAATACTGTGGGGTTTTGCACCCATTGCAGCAATATCTGAAAGATTGACAGCAACAGATTTCCAGCCAATCGCATGTGGAGAGGTTTCTAAGGGAAAATGTCGACCAGCGACAAGGGTATCTGTGCAAATCACCAATTGATGATTCAAAGGTGGGGAGAGCAGAGCTGAGTCGTCACCGACGCCTAAATCAACATCAGTTTGCTGCTGACGATTGAAATAGGTCTCAATAATTGAAAACTCAGCCATGTAAAAACAACTTATTTGCTTTGTTGCTTTTCTGCTTCACGCAGGCTTGTTGCTAAACGATCTAATACACCATTGATGTATTTATGACTGTCAGCACCACCAAAGTGTTTTGCCAGCTCAATGGCTTCATCGAGTACAACTCGATAAGGGACTTCAAGATGGTCTTTGAGTTCGTATGCACCTAAACGTAATGTAGCAAGTTCTACACCGTCTAATGCACTCAGTTCACGATCCAGAACAGGAACAAGTAAAGCATCCAATGCTTCATGGTTTGCGATCACGGCTGTGAGCAACTCATGATAATAGCCGAGATCCACTTTATGCATTGCGTTTTCAACACGGGTACGTGCTTCAATTTCATGCACTGGGTTGTGGCTCATTTGCCATTCATAAATCCCTTGTACAGCAAAGCGACGTGCTTTACGTTTTGCTGCATAAGTAGCTTGGAGTGTTTGCGACATGCTTTAAATTGCCTTTAACAGGTTAACCATTTCAATAGCAGTAAGGGCAGCTTCACCACCTTTATTACCTGCTTTTGTACCAGAGCGTTCAATCGCCTGTTCAATACTATCCGTAGTCAATACACCATTGATTACAGGTAGGCCAGTATCTAAACCAACTACACCTAAACCTTTGGCACATTCACCTGCAACGAAGTCGAAATGTGGCGTACTACCACGAATCACTGCGCCAAGTGCAATCACTGCATCGAATTTACCAGAAGCTGCTAGTTTTTTAGCCACAACTGGAAGTTCCCATGCGCCCGGTGCATGAACGACAGTGATATTATCGTCGCTTACACCATGACGATGCAATGTATCAATTGCACCTTCTAATAAATGTTCAACAACAAAGCTGTTAAAACGACCAACTAAAATCGCGTAACGGTCTTCGCTCGCGAGATGTAATAAACCTTCAATTCGGCGAATCGCCATGGCAACCTCGATAATTTAACAGATAAGTGGTTGTACCGACTGCTTTTATTTCCCGACTAAAAACCTAATTGAGCAATAAATGCAGTCTGATTAAAAATTATTGACCAGTTTTTTGGTCAGCAGTGATGTATTCCACCACTTCTAAATTAAAGCCTGATAATGCATTGAAACGTAATGGTGAGCTAAGAAGTTTCATCTTTTCAACACCAAGATCACGTAAAATTTGTGCACCAACACCAATCGTTTGGTATTGCTGTGAAAGTGCAGCATTTGATTTTGTTGGTTTTGGCTTACCAAGTTCTGCCAAAGCAGGGCCTAAGTCAGATAGATGACGTTGACCAATCCAGACCAAAACCCCTCGATCACTGTCGGCAATTGTTTTGAGTGCTTTATCAAGGTTCCAAGCAGGCTCACCATCTTTTTTATTGAGTTTCAATAAATCACGTACAGGATTGAAACCATGTACACGGACAGTCGTCACCCCTTGTTTTGGTTCACCTTTGACCAAAGCCAAATGAATGTCTGGATTACCAATTTCACGGTAACGGTATAAATCAAAGGTACCGTATTCAGTATCTATACTTTGTTGATCCAAACGTTCTACAGTTTGTTCATTGGTCATACGATAATGAATCAGATCAGCAATTGTACCAATTTTTAAGCCATGTTTCTCAGCAAATACTTCAAGATCTGGACGACGTGCCATCGTGCCATCTTCATTGATAATTTCACAAATCACCGATGCCGGCTCTAAACCCGCTAAACGAGATAAGTCACAGCCGGCTTCTGTATGCCCAGCACGGTGTAATACACCACCTGGTTGTGCCATCAATGGGAAGATATGTCCAGGTTGTACAATATCAGCAGGTTTGGCATGAGCAGCAACTGCAGTTTGAATTGTATGGGCACGTTCTGCGGCAGAAATACCAGTGGTAATACCATTTGCAGCTTCAATAGAAAGCGTGAAGTTTGTACTGTGTTGTGCGCCATTATGGTCGACCATTAATGGTAGATCGAGTTGCTTACAGCGGTCACGACTTAGTGTTAGGCATACAAGACCACGAGCATGGGTGATCATAAAGTTGATGTCTTCAGGGCGTACGTGTGTTGCAGCAATGACTAAATCGCCTTCATTTTCACGATCTTCGTCATCCATCAGGATAACCATTTTACCTGCACGGATATCTGCTACAAGCTCTTCAACAGTATTGAGCGGCATCAACCTTCACCTTTTTGTTCTGTCGTATGACATTTTCATTGAGTACATTCGGAGCATAGTCTAACGTGTTTTTACGTATTTTGCCTATGCTTATCATCTTCCTTTGAGATAGATAGTTATACACAAGCTTGTAGGGCAATGAAAAGAGAAGAAAATTGATTTATCGTGATTTAGTATAAAGATCAGACACTCATTTCGAAAAAAATAAGATTAACTTATCGGAAATTGAGCGTAATAAAAGAAAAACCCTCGCACTTTAAAAAAGAGGAGGGTTGATAGATGGTAAATATTTAATTCTCTGAGATTGCTTCAGAATTCGGTGTATTTTTCTTACCTTTTAAAATCTCAGTACGAATATTTTGTGCAAGTTCAGCACAGTCATTATTCATACCATTGATCATAAATGAGTGACGGGTCAACACATTGGTTGGATTTGGTAAGGCAACCAATTGATAACAATCACCAATATGCTTGAGTTGATCATTGCTTAAATACAATGCCATTTCTTTGGCAATTAAATGATTCACCAAACGTTCAGCCGCTTGAGACGCATCAAGTTGCATCGCTTCTACTGAGGTGGTGACTGCACAACGTGTCTGTAACACAAAGCGTTTGTCTTCACGGTAACGTTTATACAGAACTTCTGACAATAATTGAAATACCGAACCAACCATTAATATAGATTGTGCTGCATTGGGTGTTTCAGCATCAATACTCAGGATTGCGCCATTCTGATTAAACTCTTGATGAATGGTGAAATCTTTTGCATTCAATTTGAAATGCTGTGCGCAAAGTTCAATACTTTTATTCAGAAAAATCTGACATAAATTAAAATAAGGCAGTGAAACCGACTGGTTGACCGTATTCATCAGTTGCTTTGGATCATAGTACTGAATATTCAGTGCCAAAATCTCTTGGTCATTTTCCAGTGTCGCGGTTACAGGAGTTTTGGGTTCAGGTTTTGCTTTGGCTTGCGCTTGTTGTTGAGCTTGGGCAATCGCAATCGTGCGGTTGGCTTTCTCCGCTTCAAGTGCTTCAGTCAGTTGTTGAATTTCGTGTTTTAAGCGGGCTTCATTGTTGATGCGAGCCAAAAATTCACTGCGCGTTGGGCGAGCGATGGCACGGTAGGCCAACCATAAAAAGGTATGAATTAATAAGGACACTAAAATAGCCAACCATTGGGTCCGTAAAATTTCACCAATACTTGGCTTGATCAAGGTAATTTCAATTGTGCCGACTTTTTTCTCGTTCTGTAATGCATCACGAACAAAAACTTCACCTTGACGAGTTTTTGCCATACCACTGGTTGCCAGCACTTGTTTTTTAGCATCCAGTATTCGAATCGAAGCCACGCTTGGATTGGTCGCATAGCGATTTGCCAACAGCGCCAATGACACCGTATTTGCGGGTTCGAGTTCAGATAGGCTGTCCGTGACCAATTGGCTGGTCATGAGTTGGCCTTGGCTGGCACGGTTTTCATTTAACTGATGTGTTGTTGCAACTACCAATAAAAAGGTATGAAATGCAAAACTTACAATAAGTAGGCTAGCAAATAGCCCTTGTCTTGGCGCATTCAACGTAAACTTCCAAAGCAAAAAATTTCGATTTCGATTATGATTCTTCCAATTGTTGTAGCTCAGACCCGAGTCAATTCATGCGAGAAATCATTCTTATTTCATTTTTAGGACCTGACCAACCCAATCAGTTTACTCGATTAATGCAAGTGTTGTCCGTACATTCTTTGCAAATATTAGATGTAGGACAGGCGGTCATCCATAATCAATTGACTTTAGGTATTGTAGTGTCGTCAAACGATCAAACTGCAACAGCTTTAGCCATGAAAGACATCCTTATTTTAGCACATGATATTGGTTTAACTGTTCGTTTTAAGCCGATTTCAGGCGCAGAATATGACCAATGGGTGAGTGAAGGTGGGCGCACACGTTATATCGTGACCGCTTTAGCACCAGAGCTCACAGCCGAACATCTACAAGCGGTAACCAATATTGTTTCAAGTCAAGGTTTTAACATTGAAACAGTGACGCGCTTGTCGGGTCGTCCCGAACGTAATGGACACCAAGATGGGCTGAAACGTTCATGTGTTCAATTCGGTTTGAGTGGGCAAATGCTGGATGCACAGGCGATGCGTGCCGCATGTTTACGGCTTTCTGCTGAATTAAATATTGATGTCGCGGTGCAGGAAGACAATGCCTATCGCCGTAATCGTCGCTTAGTCTGCTTCGACATGGACTCAACTTTGATTGAGCAAGAAGTGATTGACGAACTTGCTAAAGAAGCAGGGGTGGGCGATAAAGTCGCTGAAATCACTGAACGTGCAATGCAAGGGGAGTTGGATTTTCAACAAAGTTTCCGTGCACGCGTTGCGTTACTTAAAGGCCTTGATGCCACAGTATTGCCTCAAATTGCTGAACGACTAACCGTGACAGAAGGTGCCGAGCGGTTAATCTCGACACTGAAATCATTGGGTTATAAAACTGCGATTTTATCTGGTGGTTTTCAGTACTTTGCTGAATATCTACAAGAAAAATTGGGCATTGATGAAGTGCATGCCAATATCCTCGATGTTGAAAATGGTGTCGTGACAGGTGAGGTTAAAGGCCATATCGTTGATGGCGCGCGCAAGGCGTATCTATTGACTGAATTGGCTGGGAAAATGGGGATTTCACCTGAGCAAGCGATTGCGGTTGGAGATGGTGCAAACGATTTACCGATGCTTTCAATTGCAGGGCTCGGAGTCGCATTCCGTGCGAAACCTGTGGTTCGTCAAAATGCCAATCAAGCCATTTCAAGTGTAGGTCTAGATGGTGTGCTTTATCTTTTAGGCGTGCATGATAAAGATTTGTCCCGTGCTTAAATGACATGGGTTATATTGCAGAATCATGACAAATAGCGACTTTAAGTCGCTATTTTTTATTTGAAAATGAATCACTTTGCTGCCATTCGCGCTCAATAAAACAGCTTGATAAAAATATTCGTTTTAGAACTTAAAAAAAGTTTTTTAGGGATTAAAAGCGGTGTGTATTTTTTTGTAATGACACTGCATGATTGATGGTAATTAGATTGTGAGAAAAACAGGATTCTTAAAAAATGTAATGACAAATGAATGTTGCGACAAAGTGTGTCGTTTAAGCAGAAAACAGCGCTTTCCTTCTCTTAAAAACTATACATAATGCAAAGCATAAGCTTCTATAAGGTGATTTAAGAAAAATTATAAAGCTTGAAATTGTTGTGAAACACCTATTTAAACGGTTTTTTTATAAGGCATCATTTTGACGGAGGTTGTTATGGTATCAACAACATTTGCAACATTGATTGGATTCGGTCTAATTGCTGCAGCGTTGGCTACCGTTTTCTTTTCCCCTTATCGTCATTGGTTAGGGTTTATGTTTGCAGGCATGATCTTCTGGGGCACCTTGGAAGCAATGCGTTATAGTGTACAGAACATCTTTGATATTTCGGTCGCATATAGCTATTTAACCGCGATTATGTTGGCGATGTCAGCATTGATTGCTCTTTTATTGCGTGAAGACAGTCGTGCACAAAAAGCATTGGCAAATCGCCAATATATTGAACATACCCCAGTCTATGAAGATGAATAAGTTTTGAGTGAAAACTTCAGTCAATATGAACGCTAAGATAACAATAGTGACTTTAATTACACGAAAAAAATCAATTTAGACATTCCAAGGTATATCATAATGGTATACCTTTTTTTCAGTTTATACTTTGCTCTGAAAGCCATGTCTACGCAATGACAAGTTATGCTAGGATGAGCAAATTCGAATCTAATTTAAAAAACAACAGGCTTAAATGTCATGAAACTTTCTGCAATTCCAGTTGTGAAGTTACCAATCGTTGATGCAAGTACAGATCCACTGGATTTGCTTGTATTGGGTTTAGCACTTCGTATGAAACAATTGGCTCGTACCAGTCCAAAATTTATTGAATTGACCCATGACCGTCAGTTCCGTATTCAGATTGGTACTGACTTGGGCGTGGCACGCCAAATTATTGTGAACAATGGTCAAATTGATACAGTTTCAGGTGCTGAACAAAAAGCTGATTTTGTTTTACAGTTTGCTGACAGTGAGCAAGGTGTAAAAACTTTGGTAAAAGGCGATCCAACGGCTTTTATGACGGGTATGCAAAACGGCAGCATCAAAATGGAAGGCGATTTCAGTTTGTTGGTCTGGTTTAACCAAGTGGCTAAACTGATTCCACCAAAAGTTCCAAAACCAGTAAAAGACAAAATTAAATTGGCACGCCAATTCTTAAAAGAGAAGATTGGACGCTAAGCGAATCGAAAATCTTAAAAAGCCCGATCTGATCGGGCTTTTTAAGATTTAAACATTGGCATTAAGCTCAAGCTTTTAATTATTCAACTTCTAAGTTAAAGGTCACAGGCCCATCATTGACCAAATGCACTTTCATATCCGCTGCGAAAATACCCGTTTCAACATTTTTAAATTGTGATCGAGCATAATCAACCAATTGTTGATACAGTGCCTGAGCTTCAGCGGGCGGCATGGCTGGCCCAAAGTCTGGACGCAAGCCTTTTTGCGTTTGTGCCATTAAGGTGAATTGAGAGACCAATAAAATCCCGCCATTGGCTTGGCTGACGTTCCAGCCCATTTTGCCTTGCTCATCATCAAAGAAACGATATTTCAAAATTTTATCAATTAATTTTTGACCTTTTTCAAAATTATCTTCCTTCGCTAAGCCTAGAAAAACCAAAATTCCTTTTTGAATTTCTCCCGTGGTTTCACCATCAACAACAACTTTGGCTTCTAACACTCTTTGTAATAATGCGCGCATATAAACAATAAGACTAAAATACGATAGCGCTATTCTAACAGGGAAAACCCAGTAAGTTGATGCGAGTAAGCCATTGCTGAAAAGTTGAAGCTGTTGATAAGCTTTTGAATAAAAATAGAATTTATAAAATTATCATATGAGTAGATAAATTGAAAAAATAATTCTGCTGAGATTTCTGTTGAGCTTAACTGAAAATATAGTTCATCACTTATAAATGATTACGTTATCTCAGCGAAAAATATGCTTTAATAAAAACAGCATAGCGAAATTAAAATAGATATGGCGCCAATCATCCAATCCTTGCTCGATACAGATTTATATAAATTTACCATGTTACAAGTGGTGCTACATAAATTTCCTCAAACGCACAGTGTGTATCACTTTCGCTGTCGTAATCTAGATGCTACGGTTTATCCCCTGACGGATATTCTGGATGATTTGAACGAGCAGCTCGATCATCTCTGCTTACTCAAATTCCAAGAAGATGAATTGCAATATTTACGCAGTATGCGTTTTATCAAAAGTGATTTTGTCGACTATTTAGAATTATTCCAACTCAAACGCCGTTTTATTAAAGCGGGTATTGATGAACAAGGCCGTTTAGACATTTGGGTTGAAGGCCCAATGGTTCAAGCGATGATGTTTGAAATTTTTGTTCTGGCGATTGTCAATGAACTCTATTTTAGCCGAATTCGTAATGATGACATTTATATTGAAGGTGAACGTCGTCTACAAGCCAAAGTTGAATTATTAAAGAAATTTGAACAACAACAAGGCACTCAAGCTCCCCCATTTTTAGTCTCAGATTTTGGTACTCGTCGTCGTTATAGTCTAGATTGGCAAAGACATGTGATTCAGACTTTCCATGCAGCTGTACCCAATGTGTTTAGAGGTACCAGTAATGTCCTCTTGGCAAAAGAATTAAATATTCATCCCATTGGAACCATGGCGCATGAGTTTTTACAAGCATTCCAAGCGTTGGATGTCCGTTTAAGAGATTTTCAAAAAGCTGCTTTAGAAACCTGGGTACAAGAGTATCGTGGTGATCTAGGCATTGCCTTGACCGATGTAGTCGGTATGGATGCATTCCTACAAGATTTTGATTTGTATTTTGCCAAGTTATTCGATGGCTTACGTCATGACAGTGGTGACCCATTTGAATGGGGCGATAAAGCTTATCAACACTACCGAAAACTGAAAATTGATACCAAAACCAAGATGCTAACCTTTAGTGATGGATTAGACATTGAACGTGCGTGGGCGTTATATCAATACTTTAAAGATCGTTTTCAAGTCAGTTTTGGTATTGGTACCAATTTGACCAATGATATGGGGCAAACGCCACTCAATATTGTGTTAAAACTGGTGGAGTGTAATGGTCAATCTGTGGCGAAAATTTCAGATAGTCCCGGAAAAACCATGACGGATAACGATACTTTCTTGGCTTACTTACGACAGGTCTTTGAAATACCTGAAGTTGTCGAAGCAGTGAAAATTGATATCTGAATTTTTGCTAAAAGAATGTGAAAAATCAGCATATTGGTAAAAAACACTGTGCTAAGATCATTTGTGCTCAAGGTCTTAAAATAGAAAAACGTATGACTACACCAGCCTTTAACTTCGAATTACTCATAGAAGCAGAACAACTTGTGCCATTTTTAGGGCATGACAAAATTCGTATTGTCGATCTAAGTCGTAGCTCTGTGTATGATCAATTACATATTCCACATGCCTTACATGTTAAACCACAACTGTTGGTTCGACAGGAAGAACAAGCTTCAGGGTTATTGCCCGATGAGGACGGTTTAAAAGCGCTGATTGAGTATTTAAACATCTCTCCCGAGCATCATGTTGTGGTCTACGATGATGAAGGTGGTGCTTGGGCTGGGCGTTTGATTTGGAATTTACATTGCCTTGGTTTTTATAATACCAGCCTACTCAATGGCGGAATTCATGCATGGTTGGCAGCAGGCTATCCGACTTCGGCTGAAGCAGAAAGTTTTAGCAAAGTTGAACCCTTAGTTACTGTCAATTTACAACATCTTGATCAACACCGAATTGAATATGCCAAACTGTTGCAAAAGGTTGAACAGCAAGCGATTCAAGTTTGGGATTGTCGAACTTCAGAAGAATATACGGGACAGCGTTTAGCAGCGCGACGCGGCGGTCACATTCCAAGTGCACAACATTTTGAATGGAGTACTGCAATTAATCGTCAAAATCATTTAAAATTGCATCCTCTAGAACGCACGCAACAACGTCTAGAACAATTAGGCTTTCAATTTGACCAGCCTGTGGTGGTGTATTGTCAGTCACATCATCGTTCTGGTCTGGCTTATATCTTGGGTCGGTTATTGGATTGGAATATTCAAGCCTATGATGGTGCGTGGAGCGAGTGGGGCAATCGCCTCGATAGTCCAATTATTACTGGAGAATCACCTGCGTGAGTCTTACATCAACGTTAAAAAAACAAATTTTTATCCAAGCACAAAAAGTCATTCCGCAACAGCAACTCAGCCGTGTTGTTGGTAAAGTTGCAGCCAGTGAAAATCCAATTGTTAAAAATTTAGCGATTCAAGCATTTAAAGCACAGTACGGGATAGACCTTTCTATTGCTGAGCAAAGTGATGCTTTAAAATATAAATCATTCAATGAATTTTTTACCCGTGCTTTAAAAGAAGGTGTCCGAGAAATTGACACAGATCAGACCAGTATTGTCTCTCCAGCAGATGGTGCAATTTCTCAGTTGGGTAAAATTAAAGATGGTGATGTATTTCAAGCCAAAGGCCAAAGTTTTTCTGTAGACAAATTGATTGGCGATCCGCAATTGGCTGCACCATTTATCAATGGTGAATTTGCCACGGTTTATTTGTCACCACGTGATTATCACCGTGTCCATATGCCATTTGCAGGAACGTTGACCGAAACCTTGTATATCCCAGGTGAGTTATTTTCTGTAAACCAAACGACAGCAGAGAATATTCCAGGTTTATTTGCGCGTAATGAGCGTATGGTATGTTTGTTTGATACCGAATTAGGACGTATGGCGGTTGTTCTGGTGGGTGCAATGATCGTGGCAGGAATTGAAACTGTGGCGACTGGCAAAGTAAAACCAACAGGGCGTTTAGAGTTAAACCAGCATGATTTAGCCTTAGAAAAGGGTGCTGAGCTTGGACGTTTTTATTTAGGTTCAACCGCAGTTGTATTGTTTGAACAGAATAAAATCACTTGGGATGAACAGTTTAAAGCCAATTCTATTGTGGTGATGGGTGAAGCTTTAGGGCATCAAATATAATAGAGATCAATGGATTTTTATATTTTTCAAATGGTTGATTGAGATTGACTCTGTATCACTTTGAGTAACAGAGTCAATCTCACAAAGCCGAATAAGATTTGATGTAAGCCTGTTATAAGCGGTTCTTTTCAGCCTTAAAAGAAACGACTTTCCATTCAGAGACTCGTCCGTCTTGTCCAAATTTAATCTTCCATTCCTTCCACCAGACATTGGAATAGCTACACATATATTGGATCACAACACCTTGATCCATGCCTTGTCCACATTGTTCGGTTGTTATTCCCATATCGGAACGTATCCAATAAAAAAATAATTGACCTCCATCCTTGTCAACGCCAGTCGTATAAGGCTTTCCCCATACTGGTCCGTATTTTCCTTCACGAGTGGTATTCATCATCTCATTTGCGGTTTTCCCTGTTAGATTGTTGTAAGAGAGTTTTGCCATGGTCGTGTCACAGCCACTTAGTAATAATCCTAAAACAGCTGCAATAGAAAATTTATATTTATTCATTGTAATGTCCATTTTTGGTGTGTTGATATTTATAAATAGATTTTTATAAAAATAGCCGATGATAAAATAATGCTTAAAATCAGATATATTTCTCAATATATTTAACTAGTGTGACTTGGTCAACATTAATATGAATGATATTTATTTTTATAATCTAAAGTCATTTATTCAACTTGGTCTCGAATTTTATGATGAAGATATACAGCACACGTCTAAGAATAAATTTTCGTTATGGCATAAGTGCTTTTTGAGAAAAACGATTTTAAAAGTTGGACATCGATTTTTTAGTATTAATTTCCAAATATACTTTTGCCGAGTCAAAGCATCTTTCCAATGGTAAATACACAAGCAGTGTGAGCTATTTGGTGGTTCTTTCTATGTAATAGCAACCCGATAAAAATGTGCGGCTAAATCTGAAATAGATTTTAGATTAATTTCGATGCATTGAAATAAGACAGCTTTAAAGCCTGTGCATCTGCTAAGGCATTGTGTGGGTTTTCAGAGGCAACATGGGTTTCGATTGGGTCCTGCATCCATAACTGCATGGTCAGCGGAGGGGTTCGGATACATTTTCCTGCAGAAAGTACCAGACTACGGGTAAACAAGGCAAAGTCTTCTGGCCAATCTGCCACAATTTCAAGACTTGTATATTGAGATAAATAAAGCTGTAAGCGACTTTGAAATTGCGCTAAGGAAATCGGTTTTTGATTTAAACGAGGCATGACATGGTCTTTAACCCAAGTAATTGGGTCAGCGCATTCTAAAACTTCATAAAAATGTTGATTATTCTCATCAACCAATGCCAGCGAAATTAAATCACCGCCAAAGCCATTAAACTCACAATCTAGAAATAGTTTCATTCGAATTAATCAAAAAATCAAATATTAACCTGCAAAATCAAGGCGCTCTTTGGGGAAAACCACTCTAAAAATAGACCCCCGATTTTCTTTAGAATCAATTTCTAAATACGCATTATGTTGCATTAAAACATGCTTCACAATGGCAAGCCCTAAACCTGTTCCACCTGTTTGGCGGCTTCGTGCACTGTCTACACGATAAAAGCGTTCGGTTAAACGTGGAATATGTTTTGGGTCAATCCCGATCCCAGTATCTTCAACAGTGAAATAACCATGTTCACTGTCATCATGCCAGCCGATTGTAACAGTGCCACCTTTAGGGGTGTATTTAATCGCATTGGTGATTAAATTACTAAACGCACTGGCAAGCTCTGCATCAGAACCAATTAAGTCACAATGACTGTCGATATCTAAATTTAAAGTATGGCCATAATCGACATTGTAGGCTTGGGCATCATCAAAAAGTTGATTCATCAAATTCGGCATATCGATGATTTGATTTTTTGCGACCTGTTTATTGCCTTCCAAACGTGAAAGCAAGAGTAAGTCATTGACCAAGGCATTCATTCGACGTGTTTGCGATTGCATCTGTTCAAAGGCACGTTTCCAGCGCGGATTTAAATCTTCTTGGTCGGTAAAGGTTTCGATATAGCCACTGAGTACAGTTAGCGGAGTACGAAGTTCATGTGAAATATTGTCGACAAAGTCTTTGCGCATTTGTTCTAGATTATGTACACGTGTGACGTCGTAAGCGACGAGCAAACGGCTTTCACTGCCGAAGCGTGTCAGTTTAATCTGTACATAATGCTCTTCATAAACCGAAGATTTTATTTTAATGCCATCTGGAGATTGGTCGATATTATTAAAATATTCAATAAAGCTCGGCTGACGGATAATGGTCAAGATATTACGACCACGATCTAGCGGTTGAATGCCCAACAGTCTTTCCGCAGCAGGATTCCACCATTCAATTTGATGTAATTCATCCGTTAAAACCACAGCTTCGGCTAAAGCAATCAGTGAGGATTGCGCACGATCAATCAATCCGACCATTTCAGCTTGAACAACCCGTTCTTGGCGTTGTGCACGATAAACATTAAAAAGTAGCGCACCCCAGATACCTTCTAGATTGGGCGGAGAATCGTAAGGACGATTCGAAATCCACTCATTCACCAAGTATAAAGAGCGTAATTGAAATAGAAAAAAAACAGCAAAACCGATGGAAATACAAATCCAAAAATACCCTATCCCTAAACCAATAAATCCGCCAATGATGAGTAAAAAACCAAGTAGGCGTAGATCTTGTTTTGCAAATTCCCACAAGCTACTGTAACGGAATTTTTTATGTTCTCGTGCAAGATCTGGGACGGGGTAGGGTTCATACATAGAAATTTATTTACCTTGAGAATGCTTAACCTAAAGCAACATCTGCACGGGTAGAGAAGCGATAACCCGTTCCACGTACAGTTTGTACGTAGCGATCAGCACCATAAGGTTCAAGCACTTTACGTAAGCGGCGGATGTGTACGTCTATGGTACGGTCTTCAATATACACGTTACCACCCCATACCTGATCAAGTAACTGGGCACGTGTATAAGCACGTTCAGGATGTGTCATAAAGAATGCCAATAGGCGGTATTCTGTTGGACCCATTTCTAAAATATTATCACTAAAACTAACACGTTGGCTCACTGGATCAAGTATTAATCCATTGGCATCAATGGTTTTTTCGCCACTGAGTGCATTGGCACGACGAAGGACAGCTTTGATACGCGAAACCAATTCACGGGTAGAGAATGGTTTGGTCATATAGTCGTCTGCACCAGCATCAAGACCTTGAACTTTATGGTCTTCTTCGCCACGTGCTGTCAACATGATGACTGGAATTTCTGCCAAGTTTTCATCACGTTTTAAGCGACGACATAAGTCTACACCGCTCACACCGCCAGGCATCATCCAATCGAGTAAAATCAAAGATGGTCGTTGGTCAACAATCATTTGATGGGCTTGTTTTGCATCTTCAGCTTGCAGGCATTGAAAACCTGCCATATCCAATGAGGTATGAATCATTTCTCGAATCGGAAGTTCGTCATCGACGATTAATATATAGTCATCTTTCACAACGCAATATCCTATGTATGAACGGTGTACCGTCTTTTATTTATGACAGGCTTATTACAAAGATTAATTATGACAGTATCATTGCAAAAAGAAGATGTTGACGAATTTTTGCAAAAAAATGTGACAAATAATCGTCGATATGATGAATAATCCATGACATTTTTAAATAAATGTTCCATTTTGAGAAAAGAAATTTATTTAAACTGAACATAAAAATACGCTATTTGACAGTTTTGTGACGATTTTATGACAGGATTGTTCAGGCTAAAAAGCTTATTTAGATGAAAATGAATCAATCAGCGATATAAATACAATTTCACATGCTGAGACAATTTCTTCAAGCGATTGTTTAAATCCACCCATGACCCAGCGCACCGCAATTTGAGTCACATAGCCATTTAAACCTGTGGCAACCAAGGAAATTTCTTGTTCACTGCGTTCAATATGCGGCATCATCAGGGTGACAAAGGAGTGAATTAATCGGTCAAAACGGCCCATCGTTTCATGGATCGTGGCATGATTATGCAGTTCTTGAACCAGCATGGCATCGATATAAATAATACGCGCCACACGTGGATCATTTTTTAACATGGTAAAGATTGCAGTTAAGCCACCACGAATCATATTTTTAGGATCAGGTGCTGCTTGCATGACGCCTTGCATCACGGTTTGCTGTAATTGTTCAATTAGTTGTAGAAAGATGACTTGGAACAGTTCTTCACTTTTTTTGAAGGACTCATAAAAATAACGTTCAGTCAGCTTGGCTTCATTACAAATATCTTTGACGGTGACAGAAAAAAAGCCATGCGTACCATAAGCTTCAATCCCTGCTTCGATTAACTTTTCTCGACGTGCAAGTTTCCGCTCAGATAAGGACATGCCTTTAAATTGACGCTCTTTGGCAGCTTTATTTATAGTTTTCTTTTCAGTGGAAAGTGGCTCATTCATTGTAAAAAATTACTCGTGTCATATTTGATTGTCACAAAGAAGCGCTTATTTTAGCAATAAAAGCCATTGAAACCTATTCTAGAATTTTTGTATAAAAAAACATCGGCTAAATCATAATATAATATTGACAATAATGATTGTCAAAATTATATTGAGCAAGTGAGCTGCACATCACTCTGAATGCTTTGTGCGGGTTTAAAAAAGGATAGACAATGAAAAATTTTAAAAACAAAGTCGCTGCAATTACTGGTGCTGGCTCTGGTATGGGACAACAACTTGCTATTTTATTGGCAAAAGCAGGTTGTCATTTATCCATTAGTGATGTGAATGAAAAAGGTTTAGCTGAAACCGTTGAACTGGTCAAACCATATAATGTTCGTGTGACCTCAAAGAAAGTGAATGTTGCCAAAGTTGAAGAAATGCGAGCTTGGGCTGCGGACACAGTGCAAAATCATGGTTCTGTAAACATGATTTTTAACAATGCTGGTGTGGCTTTAGGTTCTACCGTAGAAGGCGCATCTTATGACGAACTAGAATGGATTATGGATATCAATTTCTGGGGCGTTGTATACGGAACAAAAGAATTTTTACCTTATATCAAGAAAACAGGTGATGGGCATATCATCAACATTTCGAGCTTGTTTGGTTTAACCGCGCAACCGACTCAGTCTGCATATAATGCATCTAAATTTGCGGTACGTGGTTTTACTGAATCATTACGTCAAGAATTAGATATCGAAAAGTGTGGTGTATCAGCGCTATGTGTTCATCCAGGCGGTATTCGTACCAATATTGCAAATGATGCGCGTATGAATGACAGTTTACGTTCTTTGGGAATGAACCCTGACAAATCAGCAAAAGCATTCAATAAACTATTACGTATGCCACCAGAAGATGCTGCTCAACAAATGTTGGATGCTGTCCTAAAAGACAAACGTCGTTTGCTTATTGGGAATGATGCAAAAACTTTGGATTTAATTCAGCGTATTTTACCGACTGGATATCAAAAAATTACAGGTTTTGCGACCAAGTTTAGTAAAAAGCTAGAACCAAAATAATTGATTTATAAAATGAAAAAACCGTCAAGCTGACGGTTTTTTCATTTTAGATATTGTGAAATAATCTGTTGAATTAGAACTCAATATCCATTCATTTAAATTAAAATCTCAATGGTTTTCTTTTTCCAAACAAATTGATAATACAAACCTTGCATAAGGCATAGACTGAAAAAGGTCAGTGCAAGCGCATACCAAATGCCTTGTAAACCAAACCACTGACTAAATAAATAAGCACATGGAACTTCAATGAGCAGGATGGATAAAATATTAAAAATCATAGGAACAGTCACGGTTCCGCTGGCCCGCATGATTGAGGCAAAAATTGCACTTGCACCAAAGAATATAATCGACCACAGCACGATAAATAATAATTGTTGACCCAATTCAATTACCGATGGATCTGTAATAAACAACGCCATCAAATATTTTGAACAAATATAGGCCAAGAGTACCAATGAACCTGTAATCACAATATTACTCAGCAGCGCCGTTCGCGTCACTTTTGCCAACAGCTCAGACTTCCCAGCGCCAATCGCTTGAGCGGCGAAGATGGAACCTGCAATCGCAATCGACAATGCAGGGAATTGGATATAGTTGAGCACTTGGTTAACTGCACCGTAGGCCGCTGTTGCATGTGCACCATGTTGGTTAACCAGCCCAATCACCACCAGACCTGCGACCGAGTTAGTCACCATTTGAATACCTGTTGGCACACCCAAGCGTAAAATACTGCGACTAAATTGTGGGTGATAGCGGATATGTTGGATTAACGCTGAATCTGGTCTTAAAGCATGATCTTTTTTATTTAAATAGATATAGAGGAAAGCTAAGGTCGAAATAAAGCCTAATCCACTGGCAATCGCTGGAGCAATAATGCCAAGCTTAGGTAGACCAAAATAACCGCCAATCAAGGCTGGGGTTACAATGACGCCCACAATGATCGTCAGACTTGATGCCATTAAGGGTGTAGTACTATCGCCCACACCACGTAAAATAGAGGTGTAGGTAATATAGATGAATAGAAAAGGGCTACTCATTAACATCCATTGAACATAGGGCAGTGCAAGATGCATGATTTTGGGATCTATACCCAAAAGCAATAGAATTTCTTTGGCAAAAAACACCCCTAAAAAGGCAATGATTGATCCACCAATGAGGGTCATAAATAACAATGCGCCAACAATGGTACGCACTTTTTCGATATCTTTGGCGCCCCATGCTTGTCCAACCAAAACAGTTGCACCTGTAGATAGACCAATCACAAAAGCCAGCAATAAAAATAGAATCGGAAAAAATACCGAAATTGCGGCAATCGCTTCTACACCGAGCATTTGCCCAACAAAAATGGTATTAATTGTTCCAGACAGATTTTGCAGAATATTGGTTAGAATCAGTGGGCCAAGGAAGATTAAAAAAACCTTCCAGAATTTGGGTTGGTGAAGCATATCGGGACGAGCTGGCATCTTTTATTCTACTGTCTATTTCGAGTGTCTTTATCTTATTGATAATATAACAAACGCTGGGTAAAAAGCCTGAGTATTTGAGTAACTCAGGCTTTAGTTTTACAGAAATGATCTGTATGGGTTGGGATTAAATTTGATTTAAAATTTCACATGCCTGAATTAAAGTTTGTTCCTTTTTGGCAAAACAAAAACGTACTAAACGTAAGTTTTCAGGAGCTTGCTTATAAAAAACAGAAACTGGAATCGCCACAATTTTATGTTTTTCCGCTAAGAATTTACACATCTCTACATCATTTAAATCTGGGCGAATTTGGCTGTAGTCAACATTTTGAAAGAATGTGCCTTGAGAGGGAATTAAACTGAATTTTGAGTCCGCAATACCTGAAATAAACAGGTCACGCTTTTGCTGATAGAAGCTTGATAAGCCATCAATATGTTCAGGGTGCTGTTGCATAAAATTGGCAAGTGCCATTTGCACGGGGGTTACCCCACAGAAGTTGGCAAATTGATAAATTTGACGAAATACTTTCATGAGCTCTGGTGTCGCAATGCAATAACCTGTTTTCCAACCCGTTACATGAAAGGTTTTACCAAAAGAACCGACTACAAAACTACGCTCTCTGAGCTCTGGAAATGACAATGCCGAATAATGTTTTTCGCCGTCAAAAATTAGATGCTCATAGACTTCGTCTGAAAGCACAATAATATTTTTATCTTGAATCAGTTCAATTAAATTTAGCCAGTCTTGTTTAGACCAAATCGCCCCAGTTGGATTGTGTGGCGTATTTACAATCACCATACGGGTTTTATCTGTAATCGCAGATTTAACTTGATTCCAATCTACAGAAAATTCAGGCGCATTGAGTGGGATATGAATGGCTTTACCACCGACCAATTGTACGCTCGGAGCATAACTGTCATAGCTTGGATCAAAAATAATCACTTCATCGTCTTGATGGATGATGGCTTGTATTACGCTAAAAATCCCGATCGTTGCCCCCGGGGTGATGGTGATTTCTGTGACTGGATCAAGTTGTAATTGATCACGATTTAAAAATAATTGCGCCAGTTGTTCTCGCAGCGCTAATAGACCATCACCAGCTGCGTATTGGTTAAAACCGTCTAATGTGGCTTGGCTCAGTGCTTGTAGCAACGCAGGCGGTGCATCGAAGTCAGGAAAACCTTGTGACAAGTTAAGGGCGTTAAGACGATGTGCCATTGCGGTCATGATGCTGAAAATGGTGACGCCTTGAGCAGGGAGTTTGGAGTGGATTTCGATCATGACCAGACTGATTTTATAAATGTGTGTGTGGCAGTTTAGCAGGTCGTTTTAAGGAGCTGAATAGGATTAAGTAATCTATTGGTTAGGGGAGACGATGGGTGTTCAAGATAGATGAAGTTAGGTTTTCGATGGGCGTAATTTTTAGTTACACAATATATGGGGGAAGTTGAGTTGGTATTTGGGCTTTATAGCTCGTATTATATTGATAATTGAGGATACGTTTTGGCCTCACATATATAAGATACTTTATGTAAACAAAATATAGCCATATAATTTTTAATCTAGGAATAGATCGATTTTTGTTATAATGACTAGGACAATAGGAGAATATTATGCAAAATCAAGTCCTAAGCTTAAGAGAAAAGGCTCGTCGTTCTTTTGAAGCCCGTAAGAGCGATCATCAAGCTAGATTGACATTTTTAAAAGATGCAAAAATTCTTGATGCAAACGGTAACTTTAATGACCAATTCTTCGCTAAATCATCTAGTAACAGTGATCAGGTTAGAACTAAATAATTAAATGTATAGTCGTCGTTCTAATTTAGTTCTAGGTTTTCACGGCTTAGATGAATCAGTAGGTAAGCGAATAATTCTTGGGGATGATGAATTACTGCCTAGTGAAAATGACTATGATTGGTTAGGTCATGGCATTTATTTTTGGGAGAATAGTCTCGCACGTGCTCAAATGTGGGCAGAACAACAAAGTAAAAGAAAAGATACTAGTGTAAAGAAGCCTTTTGCTATCGGTGCCACTATAGATCTAGGACACTGTCTAGATCTTCTTGATCAATACTGGCTAGATTATGTGAGTGACGCATATACATTTATGGTGGAAGAGTTAAAAGCCGAAGGTAAAGAAATACCTAAAAATACTGCTTGGACACCTACTGATATAGACTTTAAAAAAAGAGAGCTGGATTGTGCTGTGATTTTATATGCAATTCAAATGGCTGAAAAAGAAGATGAACCATTTGATTCTGTAAGAGCTGCATTTTGGGAAGGAAAAGATCTTTATCCTAATGCTGGGTTTAAACAACATAGTCATATACAAATTTCGATTATCAACCCCCAATGTATTCGTGGAATTTTTCTTCCTAAGCAAGATATTTGAAACAAACTCAATTAGAGCCTGATACAATTGCGACCCTAGAATCTATGGCATTTGAAGAGTTGTTAGAAACAGATAAGCTATTAAATAAAGATATTTTAAAATTAAAAAATATATCTATGAATGAAAAGAAGAAATTAATAGAAGTGCATAGCATGAAAAAATTCGAGGCTTGAGATTTTAATTACATAAAACATTTCACATAAGAGCCTCTATTAAAGAAAGGCCCTTATAGAACCTTCCTTTAATTAAAAATTAACCAAGATTGAGTTCGCCTTCACAACCAAAAATAGCAAATCCTCATTTATTCTCCTTCAACCTCCAATTCTGCTGTCACATCAACATTTGTTGGTTCGACAGTGGAACGTACGGTGGGTGCTGAATAAATCACGTTGGGTTTATGTTGAGCATTAAATACCAACTGAAAAACATCTGGACGAGAATAATGCCCTACAGGATCTGCTGCATTTTTGGCAAAAATAATATGATTAAGATCAATGTCAGCGATTAACAGACCTTCTTCATCTTCGGCAAGTGGAGTGACAAGATCACCACCATCAGGGCCATAAATTCGTGATGCGCCACCACCAGTTTTTAGTAACTGTTTCTTTGTGTCATCGGTACATAAAGCGTCAATCATTTCCTGAGAAACCATCGCACAAGATGCAAGCACAAAACATTGTCCTTCAGCTGCATACAGACGTGAAGCCGCATTGTTAACTTCTGCGCCGAGTGCGGCAGTCATATCCGTATATAAGCTAAAACTAGGCCATGCTGCGGTATGGATTTGTTCGTGCTGCGAATACATTGCATAACGATTTAAGGGTTGTAAATGTTCCCAGCAGCACAGCGCCCCAATGCGACCAAGTGCAGTGTCATAGACTTGCAGAGAACTACCATCACCTTCACCAAATAAAGTCCGCTCTACATGAGTGGCTTTTAATTTTCGACGAACAGCGATGGTTTCCCCATGATGATCAATAATCCATTGGGAAATATACAGACTGCCATGATCACGCTCACTCAAGCCTAAAACCACATGCATATTATGTTTTTTTGCAGCATCCGCAATTTGTTTGGCTTGGTCGCTGTTAAGTTCAAGTGAGTTGAGATGGTATTGATATACCCAAGGCATATTCGCAGCGGGAGAATCTAACCATAAAAACCATGGATAGCCAGGAATCCAAGTCTCTGGAAAGGCGATAAGTTCAACCCCTTTTTCTGCTGCTTCGGCAATAATTTTGATGGTTTTGTCTATGCTTCCTTGTAAGTCGAGAAATGCAGGAACCGCTTGTACACAAGCGACTTTAATTGAAGTTTTCATGAGTAATCCTTTCTCAATAACTAAGCAATATTGCACTTTTGGTTATAAAGCCAAAGATTGATCAGGGGGTATGCTGAGCAGGCACAAAACATAGATCTATACGGAACTAAAAATCCAAAAAATGATTCCAAATGTAAAAGAGATAAATTTTGCTTGATCTCAAAGTTAGGAGACGTTGAGTTGAAGGTTTACAAATTATGCTAAACGGATTAGCTTTATTGTATAAGCGTCTAAAAATAAGAGAGACAATGATGTTTAACTATGACACAAGGCGTGTCAAAAATAAGCTGCAACGTGACTATTGGCAGGATGCGATTAGTCAAGTATTTGTACCATTGACCTGTAATGTTTCTGTACAGGATGGCTTTTTTGGTGCTTTGTCTGCAAAACATATAGGCAATATTCAACTGGTTGAAATCAAAGGCTATGGTCAACATGTTGAACGGCATGCCTCCAATATTAGACATAGTCATCATGATGAGATTTTATTTATCTTCCTGATAGAAGGCCAAATGGGTGTTCAGTATCATGGTCGTGAACAATGCCTCAGCAAAGGGCAATTTATTTTTCATGATACCCAGCAGCCGTATGATTTGTATTTGAATGGACAATTCAATCAACTGGTTCTCATGTTCCCTCGTGAACAATTTCAACAGTATTTTGGGCGACCTGACCAGTTGTGCGGTCATGCTTTTGGTGATGGGCATCCACTGAAAATTTTATTATTAAATTACGCACATGATTTATTTTGGTTCCCTGAGCAGGCTTCAACAGAACTTCAGCAGGTGGTACTGCATAAATTTTTTGATTTACTCCGTTATGTGGTTCTTGATCAGATCAAAGACAAAACGCCTCGATCAAGTAGCCACAGCATGCTCGTACAGGTCAAGCATTTAATTCTGGAGCACTTAAACAATAGTGGGCTGAGTATTCATGATATTGCTCAAGATCTTCGTATTAGTTCGCGATATATCAGTAAACTTTTTCAACAGAACGAAACCACATTTGGCCGTTATGTGATGCAAAGTCGTCTGCAATTAGCCAAGAAGATGTTGATACAGACCAATGAACATACGCATAAAATTAATCAAATTGCCTATCAATGTGGATTTGATGATATGTCGAAATTCTCACGTGAATTTAGAAAACATTATGGTATATCGCCGAGTATGATGCGTAAGATTAACTAAATAGAACTACAAAATAGTGAGAAGTAAAATTACCGATAAGATGAATGCTAAATTTTTCATTTTTAAGCCCACAAGTTTAAGGCCATAAGGTCAAAACTGAAATTTCATTCATGCGTTTCAGAGCAATTTTAGATGGCTTAAACGCACTTTAGCAGTGATTTTAAGCGCTGAATCAGATCATGTAAATTTCATATAATGATTAGATGAATTATTTTGATTTTTATAAGGCGTTATTAATCTTTATCAGCAATGCAAACCATAAAGCAATATTGTTTATAGGGGCAAAGTGGGTTGACTTGTTGTAGGATCCTTACTATAACTTATTTATAATAATTTTAGCGATACTAAAATAATGGAAAATAAATCAATCACATATAAAACTTTATGGGTCTTTGCACTCATTCTAAGTTTAGGATTCATTATCTCAGCAAGTGTCATGGGCTATGCACTTAAGCAGTTTAATGGTGAAAAAAATTCAATAGTGGTCAAAGGGTTGGCTGAAAAACCCATACAAGCAGATCTAGCGCGCTGGGAAATTCATCTGCAAACCAGTCGTGCTTCAGACAGTGTTTCAGCCGCCTATCAATTGTTGGATCAAGAAATAAAAGCACTACAAGATTTCTTTATTGAGCATGGATTTAAAGCAACAGAAATGAAACTGGGTAATAAAAGCTCTCAACCCTATTATGAAGAAGTGAATCAAGGTGAGGGAAAATTTACCCGCGAGTTTAGAGGCTATACTGCGATGCAATCGCTAGTGATAAATAGTCGTGATATTCAAAAGATTGAGAAAGCCGCAAAAGATGCGTATTTATTAGATGAAAAAGGCATCTCCATCGAGCAAAAACCGCAGTATTTGGTGTCGAATCTAGAAGAAATAAAAATGTCATTGATCGCCAATGCAACTAAAAATGCGCATAGCCGTGCCAATGAGTTTGCAAAAGTTGGTGGGGTAAAAGTCGGTGCAATGCGTTCTGCAAGTCAGGGTGCGTTTTATATTTTACCTGAAAGTGGTTCTGATGATGATAGCGATTATGGTGGTGCTTACGACAAAGCCACCATTAATAAAATTGCGCGGGTTGTGGTGACCATCAATTATGCGATTGATTGATACAGCATTTAAATTGATAAAAGTGCAGTGCTAAAAAATGGGAGCTAGACTCCCATTTTTTATATTCTTAAATCGCAAAATCAATCACAGCACGAATCACACCTAAACTTAGACCAATAAATGCGCCCACCACAACACCATTAACACGAATCATATGTAAATCACCGCCTACCTCATTTTCAATCTTGGCGATCATTTCGGTAGAGTCCCATTCATGGATACGTTGACTAATAAACTTAATCACTTTCTCACTATATTGGTCACTTAAATTGATGGCAATTCCGCTGATTCGATCATTCAGCAATTCTCGTACAGACTGATTTTGCATCAAGTTTTCACCAAGCTGTTGAATGGCGATACGTAAATTCATGGCAATACCCGAGTCTGCTTTAAGTAAGTCAGATTTAACCGCATCACATAAAATCACCACAGCACCAGTAATAAAGTTGAGTACCGGTTCACTGTCTAAAAGGGCATTCTTGGTTTCATTTAAGCTTATGCTGGCATGACTGTTGTTATCTGCCAATTGCAGCATAAGTTCATGTGCAGCTTCTTCAATTTTTTGACGAATAGGATGCTCCTGATCAGCAAGCATGGATTCCACTTTTTCAATCACTGAATCAATGGTCCGTTGCTCAACATCAATCCCAATCCAGCTGGCACCTTTGGCAAGGCGTGAAACACCAAGCTCTTTAAACATGGTTTGAGTGATTTCACGGGTTTTTTCAGGATGGGTCATCATCCATTCATGGGCAATATCCAGTCCACGTTGTAATACATCTTGATGGAAATCATTTTCTAAAACTGCACGCAGCATTTCACTTGCCAATTGGTTCATTCGAGTATTTCGAACCCATTGCACACTGTTGTTTTGAATAAAGCGTCCAATTTGGTCTTGCCCGACAAATTCGAAAATTTTTGGAACCGTTTGCTGAATCACATCCACCACTTGACCGTTATTTTTAGGATTGGCCAGCCATTGACCCACAGCAAAACTAAGATCAATACTTTTTAAACTACGTTCAACAATTTGTGGGGAGAGAAAATTTTCTTGGACAAATTTACCCATCGATTCCGCAATACGTGCTTTATTACGTGGAATGATTTCGGTGTGATCTTTGAGGAATTTAGGAATGGGAATTTTCCCAAAGGGATTACGAAACAACACGGTAATCGCATACCAATCGGCTAAGCCACCGACCACGCCAGCTTCAGCACCCAGCATGAGAATATGAATAAACCAAGCATACTCAGGCATCAGTTTGGCGGAAATGATCAAAGCAAACCATGCGACAACAGCCACCACCAAGGCGATGGTCGCAAAGCGTTTGCTTCGATCTAAGTTTGGAATTTCATTGAGAACTTCACTTTGTTCAATTCCGCTCATTCATTTTCCTAAATCGATTTCTGCATTTTTATTTCGTTGATGTTACCGCATCAGGCTGTGGTTGCAGTACTTGTCCTGTCGGACTAACACCATATTTTTGTCCTAAAGATTGCAAAATCAGACGAGCGTCAAATGCATCATTCGGTGATGATTTTTTATCTTTATAACATTCTATCGTATAGGAAATTTGCACAGGGTCAATGGTCACCACTTGTGGCATATCATAAAATGGGTCATTCCAGAACACTGGATGACGACGATAGCCCCAGCCATATGGATAGTAGTTTGATGATGGGTAAACTACCGCTTTACGAGGCGGTTGCTGAGTGCGATTACTTGGGTCATCTAAAACCTTGAAGTACGTAAATCCATTTAAAAGCGTGGTTTGTGCGGCTTTAACAAGATTAATTTCTTCAGCTGTCCCAAAACTCATATTGCTATTGCCTTGGAAGCTGATGCGATAGCTATGATCGTTAAGTGGAACCGTAGTGTATTGCCCAAGTTGGTCAAAGGTACGTGGTTTGCTTGGTGTTGTCGCACAACCTGTGATGGTGAGCGCCGCTGCAATAGTTAGACCAATGAGTACTTTGTTCATGTGTCTCTCCTTTCCATTCTTCTGGATGGAATTTGATGAATTTATAATCCTCAGTATATTGTTCTAAATTGATGGACTGACAATGAATTTCAAGAAGAATTTTGTTAATTCAGGATGATACCCAGCAAGATAAATGACTGTTCACGTAAAATTTAAACAATAAGCACGGTATTATGCGTATTTGATCCATGATAAAAAATAAAGACTGTTAAGAGTGAAGGCTGTTGAGAGAGGGTTAAATGAGTATTCAAATCAAAGGTTATATTGCAACAAGCGCAGATGGCTATATCGCAACACCAGATGGTTCTGTAGCCTTTTTAGCACCATTTCAAAGTATTGACTGTGGATATGATGATTTTATCCAAGATATCGATATTGTGATTATGGGGCGTAAAACCTATGAAGTGATTTGTTCTTTTGCTGAGGCGTGGCCTTATCCAAACCAGAAAGGATTTATCGTCACTTCTAATCCTGATTTAGCTTTAACTCATGCCTCGCTTTCGCGCTGGAACTTAGCTGTGGATGAACTTGTTGAGCACCTTAAACAGAATTATAACGGCAATGTCTGGATTGTCGGTGGAACACAATTGCAGAATACCTTTATTGAACAGAAGCTGCTCAATACTTTAGAAGTTTTTATCATGCCTGTTCTTCTTGGAAAGGGCATACCGCTATTTCCAAGTTTTGACTCGCATGAACAGCAGTTAAAGTCCATACATGCAGAAATGATTGAAAATACCATTATTAAACACAGCTATGTTTTCTAACGCTTGTTGTTTCTGATGGATCAGCATGCTTTGATGCGCTGGTCAAACAGCTTATGCAAAATGTTTCTGCATAAGCTGTTTAGATAAAAATAAATAGGATTAAAAATGACTATTCGGCTGTTTTAAAAATTCAATTTCTTCTGCCGTTGAGCTTCGCCCTAAAATTTGATTACGGTGAGGATAACGCCCAAAACGATCAATAATCACTTTATGCTTTTTCTCAAAATCTAAATTGAGTGGATTGCCCAGCTCTTCAAAAAGTTGTAAAGCTTGGATATGGATAATTTTTGATTCACTATGCATAAATGGCATATACAGGAATGAACGCTGTTCGGGGCTTAATTGTTGATCTAAATTCAGCTGAATTGCTTCTTGTGCTAGCGCAAGTGCCAAGGCATCTTGTGCAAAAGATTCAGCATGATCTCGATACAAATTACGCGAGAATTGATCTAAAACAATAATTTCAGCCAAGCGACCTTCTGCTGTGGCACGCCAAGTCCATAGCTCACAATGTTTGGCTTGATCCAAGGTATGTGCAAATCTTTGGTGCAAAGTTTGATCGAATGCGTCACTTTTTGCGAACCAAAATGGTTGAGTTTCTTCACTAAACCAAAAATCGATAATTTCTTGATAATTCATAGTAGTTACAATTCTTTAGTGGTAATTTTTCTATAAAATCACAAATTTTAGATGTCTTGTAGAGGTAGTTTGTGTTAAAAACTTTTCCGAAATAAAGTGAATAATTCATTTAAAACAACGATGCTTATACGTGTATATCGATAAATAACGTTATACTGCGCGCATCAAAACATTTTATTTTAAAAAATTCTTTAAGATAAGCGAGTAAGTATGAGTCAACCCGAAACGATTTCCCAATCTTTAGTACCAAATTGGGTGGATTCTACCTTATTCAGAGGCATGTTACGTGGCATCGAACGTGAAAGCCTGCGTATGCAAAGTAATGGCTTTTTATCACAGGCTGATCATCCTCAGTCTTTAGGCTCAGCCCTAACACATCCGCATATCACCACAGATTATTCAGAAGCTTTGATGGAGTTTATTACACCTCCCAAAGAAAGCATTCCTGAAGCATTAAGCTTTTTAACCGATGTACATGCTGTTGTGCATCGTCATTTAGAAAATGGTGAAAAGCTGTGGACTTTGTCCATGCCATGTATGCTGGATGACAAAGAAGAAAATATCCGTTTGGCGCAATATGGCACATCCAATATTGGTCAATTTAAAACCTTATACCGTCATGGCCTAGGCATTCGTTATGGGCGCCGTATGCAGACGATTTCGGGTGTGCACTATAATGTGTCTTTCCCAGATGCGTTATTTGAACAATTACAACAACATGAAAGCAATGAAGCGCTTAAAGCCTTAAGCCTGCAAGACTATCGCAGTCATCGTTATCTTGGGTTGATCCGTAACTTTATTCGTTTAACTCCTCTCGTGATGTATTTGGTAGGTGCCAGCCCTTCAGTCTGTAAATGTTTTATGACAGGCCGTGAACATCAGTTGTTGCCTTTAATCAAAGGCACATTATTTCTACCTTATGCCACAGCATTGCGCATGGGGCGTTTTGGTTATCAAAATTCTGCACAAAAACAATTGGGTATTCATTACAACAATTTAGAAAGTTATGTGGCTGAATTACAAAAAGCGGTCAATTCACCTTATGCGCAGTTTAGTCATTTAGGTTTAAACGATGCCAATGGTCAGCCGATTCAAATTAATGATCACGTCTTACAAATTGAAAATGAATACTACAGCTTAGTCCGTCCAAAACAAGTGCCACAAGCAGGGGAAACGCCTTCTCAGGCCTTGTCAAATCGTGGGATTGGCTATGTTGAATTACGCGCGGTAGATGTAAATCCATACAGTGCGATTGGCATCGATGAGGATACAGCAGGCTTCTTGGAAGTGGTTGCGTTGTATTGCTTGCTTAAAGAAAGCCCAGATTTATGGGATGAAGAACAAGATATTATTGAGCAAAATCAGGCTGAAGTGGTCAATCGTGGTCGTGCGCCAAATGCGAAAATCATTGAAGCGGGTGTTGAATATCCATTACTTGAGTGGATTCAACAGCATATCACCGCCATGCAACCACTTGCAGATCTACTCAACCAATCCTATGCAACAGATTTATATCGTCAAGCATTGATGGTGATGCAAACACGTATTGATGATGTGGACGAAACACTATCAGCGCATGTGATTGCCGATACTGTAGAGCAAGGTGGTACATGGAATTTTGGTGGCTATATGGCCAATCAACATATCCAAAGTTACGAACAACATGTATTAAGTCCGGAAACTTTAGCGTATTTTGAGGGACTTACTCGAACATCTCTCGCAGAACAACAGCAACTTGAACAAAATACAAGTATAAGTTTCGAGGATTATCTGAGTAAATTTAGATAAAGCATTGATTAGATAATGAGGAAGTTCCATGCAATGGCGTAGTTATCGCTTCGTAAGTGGTCTTTTATTTTTGGCAAGTGTGATTGGTATGTCATTTGCGCTCTATTTAGAGCATGTACAAGGGCTTGAGCCATGTCCACTATGTGTATTTCAACGTATTGGATTGATTGGTCTAGGGCTAATTTCATTGATTGCCTTTTTGCATAACCCAAAAACAAATGTATTTAAACGCATTTATAGCGTTTTGGGTTTAGCTGCGATTTCTTGGTCAGTTGGTGTTGCTGCTCGTCATGTGTGGCTACAGAACCTACCCAAAGATCAGGTCCCGAGTTGTGGTCCCGGTCTGGACTATTGGGTCAACACTTTGCCTTTAAAGGCTGTGTTTGAAAATGTGCTTAAAGGTTCTGGCGAATGTGCCATGGTCGATTGGACTTTCTTAGGACAGTCTTTACCTGTTTGGTCATTACTGTTTTTCAGTGTATTGGCATTGATCAGTCTATGGCAGTTGTTTAGAAAGTACTAATTTAAAAACATTAAGAGCCAGTCTAAACTGGCTCTTTTTCATATAAACTTCAATTATTTATAAATCAAGCAAAATCATGAAACATATAATAAATTTAGCCGGGATCGGCATACTGGTCTGTTTGGCTACAGCACAAGTCTCTGCAAAACCAGCCCGCAAAGTGGTCAGTAAAGATGTGTCTTGTCAGTTTAAATCTGAATTTGATGACACCATTCCAGCCGATGTTTCCTATATCAAATTGGGTGCTCAGCCATTTAAAAAATTTATTGTCAATCCAGATTATTTTTCAAGTCGAATCGAAGACTGTCAATTACATGGTGGCAGATACTACGTATTGTCTGTGTCGCAGAGCCATCCAGCAAGAACGCTTGCTCAGTCGCTGATTGAGGTGACGCAATTTGATTTGACAGGCAAAAAGCTTAGCCAAAAATTTTATAATAAAGCTTGGACTTGTGAATTAAAACAAGGTTTTATTGTAAAAAATCAACGCTTATTGATCGATACCCAATGTGCAGAAAAATCAAACTTTGATGAATATGGTGACATGATTGATCCTCAGCAGAACAAGTCTTATCAAATTGAAGTGAAATAGCAAAAAAGGCTGATTGAAGATCAGCTTTTTTTTTACAATTAGGTCTCAACAATCCCTTGCATACTTTCTAATTTAATCAAATATTTGCGAATTTGTTCTTCTGCCAATTCATCATGGTGCGGATAAAACCATTTGGCAATTTGTTCCGAAACCAAAGGATGATATTGAATCTCAAGATGGTTTAAGCCATAAAACACAGCTTTATGCGATTCAGGTAATTTCAACTGGAAACGTGGGTTTGGGTGTTCACCCAAGGCGCTTTTAACACTGACCAGATAGTCGCCAATCACTTTTAAGGTGCGGTTTTTGCGGTTTTCAAACTCCAAGGTACCTGCAATTAAAAAGGTATTGATATGCGACGGTAGCGGAGCTGGTTTACGGTTGTCATCCATCAAACCAATACGAGCATTGTTATGCTCCCAGTCATCATCTCGGACACTTCCATAACGCAAGTCTAAGATGCCATTACTGCGGATATTGACGATATGGCTGATCATTTTAACAATCGGGAAATTACCCACTTTCTCTTGCATGGCAAATCCAAAACGCTCTAATAACGCACCATGATGCGGAGAACCAATACAAACCAGATTCTCAACCATGTGGAACCACTGATGCATGTTTTGTTTGCCATAGAACAGCGCACTGCGAGAAACCAAGCCACCCATACTGTGGCCAATTAAATCAATACTGGTAATGCGAGGGTTACGTTTGATTAAATCTTCTAAAAGATTTGCCAATGAACGTCCATTGGCTGAAATTCTGCGTCCAGTATTGTAGTGAAAATACAACATGGTGTTGTGATCACGTTGCGCCAAGAGTTTCTCACCAATACCGCCATTATTACGATTGGTCCAGTCTTGATAATTCATACATAAACCGTGAGAGAAAATCACCACACGGCCAGCCAAATCACCTTGCTGTAATGAACCATAATGATCATAGAGCACAGGTGACAGTGCGAGCGGATTATGGGTTGCCAATAAATAATCACCCAATACCCCATTTAGAACACTGACCAAAAAAGTCATGTGAGAGGTCAATGGCTTATCATGTAAATTTGGGAAACGTTCAATGGTTTTACGTAAAATTGGGGCAATCAGGTGGCTACCATAATTTTGCAATGCGTGATAACCAAATTGATAGAATTTATCGACAATTGGACGGGATTGAAATCGTTTGGCTTTTTGTTTACTTAAGCCAAAAATACTCAGCAACATTTCACGTTGAATCGACTGGATGAAGTCTTGAACCATGCCACTGAGTGGCGTGCTGACTAACTGCGCTAAACCTTCTAATACGTCGGCCTGACTTGGAGGCGAACGATCCCACTTACAATAGGTTTCGTGTAAAGGGGTTAAGCTTGGCATTGTTATTTCCTCATCCATATTGATCTGGAACAAAGACTTTATTTTTGCTGTAGATCAATGTATAAATCCCTAGGCAATCATCTTATCTTGTTCATCCTGAACGCTATTTAAAATACCGATAATTGCGATTAAGTTTTAGTTTTTTGTCGGACAATATCCCGACATATACAAATTAAAACAATAATGTGATTTGAATCACATTAAAAATTAAAACATTGGTGGTAAAAAAGCAAACTATTTTCAATGAATATTATTTATTTACATGGTTTTAAAAGTAGTCCTTTATCAATAAAAGGGCAACAACTAGATGATTATTGTCGATGCTATTCATCGCATAGTGTACATTTGCCTGATTTAAACCAACATCCGCAACTGGTTTTAGATCAAATTTCAGTGCTCATTGAAAAATTGCCTGATGTTGCACTGGTGGGGAGTAGCTTTGGTGGCTTTTATGCGACACAATTGGTCGCAAAATATGGTGTGCCTGCTGTTTTAATTAATCCAGCTATGCGACCATGGCAATTGTTCAGTAACCTATTTGGAATTGAACTGATTCCCTATAAGATCAATGAACAATGGACTTTAGATCGTTTACAACTTGACTACTTGGAAGCGATTGCCGTGCCATTTGTACAAGATGCAGACAAAATATTGGTCTTATTGCAACAAGGTGATGAAGTTTTAGATTATCGTGACGCTGAACGGTATTATAGTGCAGCTCCACACACATCATTGATCATGACAGAAATGCATGGTAATCATGCGATGGAAGATTTTGCAGATAAAATACCCATGATTCTGGAATTTTTATCATACTCCGTAAAATAAAAGGAAAAAACTCAACGTGTCTCAATATACGGCCCAATCACTTGAAGTATTATCTGGTCTAGATCCTGTACGTCGCCGTCCAGGTATGTATACCGATACCACTCGGCCAAACCATTTGGCGCAAGAAGTAATTGATAATGCTGTCGATGAGGCACTTGCAGGACATGCCAATAAAATTACTGTCACAGTATATAAAGATGGTTCGTTGTCGGTCGAAGACAATGGGCGTGGTATGCCAGTCGATATTCACCCTGAATACGGACAAAGCGGGATTGAAATTATCCTAACGAAACTACATGCAGGCGGTAAATTTAGCACCGATAACTATCAGTTTTCGGGCGGTTTGCATGGTGTAGGGATTTCCGTGGTCAATGCCTTGTCTGATCGTGTTGAGGTTGAAGTTCAACGCCACGGCAATCTTTATAAAATGGCGTTTGAACATGGTGAACCTGTTGCGCCTTTAGAGGTTTTAGAAGGCAAAGCGCCAAAACGTGCTACGGGGACAACAGTACATTTTTGGCCAGAAGCGAAATATTTTGACTCACCTAAATTTGCTTTAAAAGCGTTAAAACATAATCTCAAAGCCAAAGCAGTATTGGCTGCTGGTCTACAAATTAATTATATTGACCAGATTAATGACGAAAAAATTGAATGGCAGTTTGAAAATGGTCTCGTCGACTATTTGATGGATGAATTACAAGATCGTGAAATCATTCCAGATCCTGCCTTTGTTGCAACGGGTGAAGCTGAACGCGCCAGCGCTGAGTTTGCAATTTGCTGGAATGCTGAGGGTGGCGAACAAATTCAGGAAAGTTATGTGAATTTGATCCCAACGGCACAAGGGGGAACCCATGTAAACGGGTTACGCTCAGGTGTTACCGATGCGATGCGTGAGTTTTGTGAGTTACGTAACTTGTTGCCACGTAATCTGAAATTATCTGCTGAAGATGTTTGGGACGGGGTCAATTATATTCTGTCGCTTAAATTCCAAGAGCCACAATTCTCAGGGCAAACCAAAGAACGTCTTTCAAGCCGAGAAGCATCCAACATTGTTTTAAATATTGCCAAAGATGCTTTTGCACTCTGGTTAAATCAAAACTCTGAAGTGGCCATGCAATTGGCTGAGATTGTGATTGCGAAAGCGGGTCGCCGTTTAAAAGCAGCCAAAAAAGTTGAACGTAAAAAGATTGTTGCCGGTCCTACCTTGCCCGGAAAACTATCAGATTGTGTGGGTCATACCCTTGAAGAATCTGAACTGTTTATCGTCGAAGGTGACTCTGCCGGTGGTTCCGCAAAACAAGCCCGTGATAAAAACTTCCAAGCGATCATGCCGATTCGTGGGAAAATTTTAAATACTTGGGAAGTGTCTTCTGACGAGGTGTTGGCCTCTCAAGAAGTGCATAATATTGCGATTGCGATCGGTGTAGATCCGGGCAGTGATGATCTTTCCGAATTACGTTATGGCAAAATTTGTATCCTTGCCGATGCCGATTCAGATGGTTTACATATCGCGACCTTGCTTTGTGCACTCTTCGTCAAGCATTTCCCTGCAATGGTCGATGCTGGGCACCTATATGTTGCAATGCCACCACTGTTTCGTATCGATGATGCCAAAGATGTTTATTACGCGCTTGATAACGAAGAGTTAGAAGCTATCTTAAAGAGAGTTAAATCTAAAAACCCGCAAATTACTCGATTTAAAGGTTTGGGTGAAATGAACGCCAGTCAATTGCGTGAAACCACCTTAGATCCAAATACACGCCGTTTAGTGCAGTTGGATTTGGATGACACGCATCACACAACAGGCTTACTGGATAAATTACTTGCCAAAAAAAGGTCAGGTGATCGTAAAGACTGGTTAGAGCAAAAAGGTAATTTAGCTGATTTGAGTGTTTGATTGCTGAACTTATGCATATTTAAAAAATGATGCCCCAGTGCATCATTTTTTTTGGTACCTCTTAAATATCGCATTGATGCAAACAGAATTATATTGATCGTAATACAAATTATTTTTGTATTGCCTTTCTATTTTTTCTCCTATTCTTTTACTTCTGCTCCATCCATCTTAGGGATTGGATCATCCTGCCAAAAGCGTTTGGTGCTTTAAAGCAGAATTTATCCCGAAAGCCCTAAAAATTTAATTTTGGGTAAATTTTTTGCACTCTCATCGCTCATTTTAAACAAAAAAAATCGCACTTAATTTGACCAGTGTGGCTTTTAATCTCGCATTTTCACTTGCTAAGTGCTGGCTATATCCAGTGATGGAAAGGCATTTAATGCCTATTAATGTATCTTCACCTTATATAAAAATAATAGCAGTTAATATTTTGATTTTATTATTTTTTATCAGGAAAAATATTCAACGATAAAATCACAAATTCTCCACTTGGCATAAAAATTGAATTAAGCCTGTCAGGTAAAAGCAAAATCGCGCATTCAAAAATGCACCAAAAGGTTTGGAGAGAAAAAGATGATGTTCCAACAAAAAATGTTTTCAAAAACACTTCTCGCTGTGGCAATGATGGGGAGCATTGCGCTGACGGCTTGCTCAAAACCCGCAGATAAAACGGAAGCGAAACCCGCAGCAGAAAATAAATCGGCAACTGCTACAGGCGGTGACACAATTAAAGTAGGCATCTTGCATTCATTGTCTGGAACCATGGCAATCTCTGAAACGTCGCTTAAAGATACGGCACTGATGGCAATCAATGAAATTAATGCCAAAGGTGGGGTGATGGGGAAAAAGCTTGAGCCCGTTGTCGTCGATCCTGCATCAGACTGGCCATTATTTGCTGAAAAAGCCCGCCAGTTAATAACTCAGGACAAAGTCGCTGTCATTTTTGGCTGCTGGACTTCAGTTTCTCGTAAATCAGTGTTACCAGTTGTAGAGGAGCTCAATGGTCTGTTGTTCTATCCAGTGCAATACGAAGGCCAAGAACAGTCTAAAAATATTTTTTATACAGGCGCAGCACCTAACCAACAAGCGATTCCTGCTGTTGAATACTTGATGGGTGAAGAGGGAGGTAAGGCACAACGTTTTGTCTTATTAGGTACTGACTACGTCTACCCGCGAACCACCAACAAAATTTTACGTGCATTCTTAAAGTCTAAAGGTGTTGCCGATGCAGACATCATGGAAGAATACACACCATTTGGACACAGTAATTATCAAACCATCGTCGGCAATATTAAGAAATTCGCCGCAGGTAAAAAGACTGCGGTTATTTCCACCATCAATGGCGATTCTAACGTACCGTTCTATCGTGAATTGGGTAACCAAGGCATAAAAGCTTCGGATATTCCTGTGATGGCTTTTTCAGTCGGTGAAGAAGAATTACGCGGGATCGACACCAAACCACTGGTCGGGCATTTGGCATCTTGGAACTACTTCATGTCTGTGAAAAATCCAGTGAATACCGAATTCGTCAATAAGATGAAGCAATATGCAGTGGAATATAAGCTACCCAATGCCAGTAAATTGGTGACCAATGACCCAATGGAAGCCACCTATGTTGGCATCAATATGTGGAAACAAGCCGTTGAAAAAGCGGGAACAACGGATGTGGACAAAGTCCGTGAAGCGATGGCGGGTCAAAGTTTTAAAGCTCCGTCAGGCTATACCTTAAGTATGGATGCTACTAATCATCACTTACATAAGCCAGTGATGATTGGACAAATTCGTGGTGATGGGCAATTTGATGTGGTTTACAAGAGCCCGCAACCGATCAAAGCGGAACCATGGAGCCCGTACATTCCTAAATAAAGACTTTACGACCCCAAAAGCCCGCTATATGCATAGTGGGCTTAACTGATGACTCAACTTTAAAGGTCATTGTATTTAAACAAAAATAGGGGGAGTTGCACATGTCACTTAGACTGAAACTTGCAGCACTTTTTTTTACGATCTCTCAATTATTTCTTATTCAACAGATTTTTGCTGAATCTGTGCATAGTGTGCAATCGTCATCCGCTCAGCCAACGGCAAGTCATGATGATGTCATTCAAAAATTTGTACGTGCAGATTTTGCAAAGCGTCGAGCGATGCTGAATCAATGGCCAGCAAGTATAGACGAGCTTGATAAGCTGGTGGCCTATGTCGAAAACGACGAGCTTTATACCGACAGTTCGGGCAATACCTACATCATGAAAGCTGGCGATAAACTGTTCAGTTATCCAGATGAACAGGCAATTACTGATTGGCCAGGTGATTTAAATCAAGTGACGCTGGTCAACACTTTGCATAAAGCCTTGAGCTTTGGTCAGGCGAAGATCAAGTTACAGTCCCCAGACGCATCACAGCGATTGGCTGCGATTGATATCTTGGAGAATAATTTAGATGAACTGGATATCAAGGTCATCAACCAACTTTATCTCAATGAAAAAAATAATAAAGTGAAGGCACGTTTAGCCCAGTTAAAAGCACGAATTGATTTTAATAGTCCAGATACGCTTACCAAAATTCAGGCGGTTAAAACACTAAAAGATTCTAGTCGTCCTGATGTTTTGGCGATCATCGAACAAGCGCTAACACAGCCAAATTTAAATCCAGAATTAAAGGCTGCATTGGTCAGTGCGCAAAGTAGTATTAAAACCCGCATTCAAGCCAGTGAATGGACAGGACATGTTTTTTCAGGCCTCAGTACCGCAAGTATTTTATTGCTCGCAGCATTAGGACTTGCGATTACTTATGGCTTACTCGGTGTGATCAATATGGCGCATGGCGAGTTGATCATGATCGGTGCTTATACCACTTATGTGGTGCAAAGTTTCTTTAAAATCCATTTGGGTGCTTATGTGGATTGGTACCTGATTGCAGCAATTCCAGCAGCATTTTTAGTCAGTGCTTTGATTGGCATGTTGATAGAACGAACCGTGATTCGCCCGTTGTATGGCCGTCAGTTAGAAACCCTGTTGGCGACCTTTGGTGTCAGCCTTATTTTGATGCAATTGGTCCGGATGATTTTTGGTGCGCAGAATGTTGAAGTATCAAATATTTCATGGCTGTCAGGCGGGATTTCGCTTACACCTAGTTTGATGCTGCCGTATAACCGTATCGCGATCATCGTCTTCACCATCGCTGTATTACTTTTACTGGTTTACCTGCTCAATAAAACCCGATTTGGTCTATTCGTCCGTGCAGTCACGCAAAACCGTCAGATGGCACGTGCTGTCGGTATCCGTTCTGCCCGAATCGATATGATGGCCTTTGGATTGGGTTCAGGGCTTGCAGGGCTGGCAGGCTGTGCCTTGGCACAAGTCGGCAATGTCGGACCTGACTTAGGACAAAACTATATTATTGATGCTTTCCTTGTGGTTGTAGTGGGTGGCGTTGGTCAGGTTTGGGGTGCTGTGCTTGCCGCATTAGGTTTAGGTGTGAGTGGAACAATTCTCGAAATTGGTATGGGCGCAGTGCTCGCCAAAATTATTCTCTTGGTTCTTGTGATTCTGTTTATTCAAAAACGCCCACAAGGTTTATTCGCTATCAAAGGTCGTTTTGTGGAGTAAGCCTATGAAAATCACATCATTACTTTCAGATAAACCCTATAGTGCAATCGCCATTGCTGTATGTTTCGCTGTGATGCTGATTCTGCCGTGGTTTCATGTGTTACCACAAGATTCAGCCTTACACCTCTCAGCATATTGGGTGACTTTGATTGGTAAAATCATGTGTCTCGCCTTGGTTGCACTGGCTTTGGATCTGGTCTGGGGTTATGCCGGCATTCTAAGTCTGGGGCATGGGTTATATTTTGCTTTGGGTGGTTATGCTTTTGGTATGTACCTGATGCGAGAGTCAGCAGGCGAGCAATTACCTGACTTTATGCGCTTTCTCAGTTGGACTGAGCTGCCTTGGTATTGGGTCGGAACCCAGCATTTCTTATGGGCTTTGGCTTTGGTGATTTTGGTACCAGGCGTGATTGCCTTTATCTTTGGATTCTTTGCATTTCGTTCCAAAATTAAAGGTGTGTATTTTTCGATTATCACCCAAGCCATGACTTTTGCTGCTGCACTGTTGTTCTTCCGCAATGAAACAGGTTTTGGCGGGAACAATGGCTTTACTGGATTTAAAACTATTCTTGGGATGGATATTACCTCTGCTTCTATGCGAGCAACATTATGTTTCCTTACGGCCTTAGTGTTGTTACTCAGCTTTATCGGCTTACGTAGTTTAATGAATAAGCCTTATGGTCGAGTATTGGGGGCAATCCGTGATAGTGAAAACCGGTTGCAATATTTAGGCTATCGTACCTTGTGGTACAAACTCTCGGCATGGGTCCTTTCAGCGGTGATTGCCGGAATTGCAGGTGCCTTGTATGTCCCACAAGCAGGCATCATTAACCCAAGCGAAATGAATCCTGTGAATTCGATTGAAATGGCGGTTTGGGTTGCAGCAGGTGGTCGTGGCACATTGATTGGCCCAATTCTAGGTGCAGGTCTGATCAATGGAGTTAAAACCTATTTTACCGTTGCATATCCTGAAATATGGTTATTGATCCTTGGTGCATTATTTATCGTTGTAACCATCTTCCTCCCTAAAGGGGTGATTGGATTGCTTGAGCGCTTTAAAAAGGAGGATCACTAATGTCAGAGCTATTGTCAGATTTGGGCTTAAATTCGCAACATGGCGGTCAAATCGGTGAGGGTTATGGTCGTCCTAAAGCTGAAGGTGCTGATTTCAGTCATGGTATTGCGCTTTACTTAGAGAAAGTCAGTGTATGGTTTGATTCTTTCCGCGCTTTAAATGATTTGTCTCTTTACATTGAAGAAGGGGAGTTGCGCTGCATTATTGGGCCAAATGGTGCGGGAAAAACCACATTGATGGATGTGATCACTGGTAAAACACGTCCTACCGAAGGTTCTGCTTTTTTTGGTCAAAACTATGATCTTGCCAAAATGAGTACTGAACAAATTGCAGAAGCGGGTATTGGTCGTAAGTTTCAGAAACCGACTGTATTTGAAAATTTTACAGTGATGGAAAATCTGCTCCTTGCTGCACCAAAAGACAAAACCGTGAAAAAAAGTTTTTTTAGCAAGCTAAGTCCCGATGCACAGTTGGCTTTGGATGAGTCGTTGCAACAGATTCGTTTACAAGAGTTTATTCAAAAGCCTGCGGGGTTGTTATCACATGGACAAAAGCAGTGGCTTGAAATTGGCATGCTGTTGATGCAACGACCTAAACTGATCTTATTGGATGAGCCTGTAGCGGGAATGACCGATGCTGAAACTGAACGCACAGCAGAGTTATGTTTGGAATTAAAAAAGAATCATACCTTGATTGTGGTCGAGCATGATATGAGCTTTATCGACACCATCAGTGAGAAAGTTACGGTTCTGGCACAAGGCGCCATTCTTGCAGAAGGAACCTTGGCGGAAGTACAAGCCAATGAAGATGTGATTGAAAAGTATTTAGGACGTTAAGGGGAGCAATATGCTAGAAATAAAAGACGTCAATCAATTTTATGGGGGCAGTCACATTCTCCGTGATGTGACTTTAACTGCGCCGATTGGAGAGTGTTCCGTAGTTTTAGGACGGAATGGTGTGGGTAAAACCACCTTATTAAAATGTTTGATGGGAATTTTACCAATTAAGTCTGGGCAAATCTTATTGGATGGCAAAGACATTGCTAAAATGAGCCCTGAACAGCGTGTACGCGCGGGTTTGGCTTATGTTCCTCAAGGGCGTGATATTTTTTCTACACTCACAGTAGAGGAAAATATTTTGATCGGCATGGCAAAATTTTCAGGTGAAAAAACCCGTAAAGTTCCTGAGGACTTATATGAAATTTTTCCTGTCTTAGATGAAATGAAACATCGCCGTGGCGGTGATTTATCGGGTGGGCAGCAACAGCAATTAGCCATTGCACGTGCTTTAGCCTCCGAACCGAAAGTTTTGATTTTAGATGAACCGACCGAAGGAATTCAGCCTTCGATTATCAAAGACATTGGTCGAGTGATTCGCAAATTGGCTGATGGTGGCGAAATGGCGATTGTACTGGTCGAGCAATTTTATGATTTTGCTGAGGAATTGGCAGATAACTATACCGTCATGGCACGTGGACAAGTGGTGGCTCAAGGCATCGGTGAAGAAATGCCTGAAAAGGGGATCCGTGATTTAGTGGCGATATAACAGAATCGTAAAAACATTTTGTTCACCTCCCTGAGTCAAGGGAGGTGTGGTGAAACCCTATATTATTGAGGCTCAACTTTCTGATAAGAGCCCGTTGATGAAACATTCATACCAAAACCACAATCGGCTTGTTCATTTAATTCTTCCACTTCAATAAAATTGCCTAAAGAGGTGTTATAAGTGAAATTAATGTCAATTTGACAATTTTCAAAATGATAGCTTGCTTTCTTGGCATGAAGAGGCATTTCTGTTTCAAACTCGCCAATATTTGGACCATAAATTAGGCTTCGAGCACCCATCCATAGACCAGTGAATTGAATGAGATATTTCTGATCACGTTTTTTAATGGTGATATTGTTCCATTCGCCAAAACCTGCATAACTGGCATATTCTCCTGTTAAGTCATTGTTTGGTTTTGGTGTTACTAACTTTTTTAAATTAAATTGACTGGTTTTTGTGGGTTTAATTTGAAACCACGCTCTTGCCCATAAGGGTTGATTGAGTTTGCTATACGTTAAACCCACATTATTATTGGCAATGTCGATGTCATTATCTGAAACCCGAATGCCAGTGTCTTCTTCACCCACAGACTGACAAAAAGCACTCCAAGATGCTTGTCTTTGAAACTGATCAAGCGCTTTTTTATAGTTTCTCTGGTCGTAAAATTTTTGTCCCAATTTACGATATTGACTGAGTTTGGCACAACCCTGTTTTATATTTTGTTCATCGTAGTCAGCAGCATGGCTTGCTGTATTAAGTATCAATGCAAATGGTGCCAATAGACTGATTATCATTTTATTCATCGATATTCGCTCTGAAGTTCAGCAATATTGTTTATGGTTATACAACAGATTTTGAAAAAGCGACAAAAAAATTTTACGACGGATGCTGTATAAATACTGCTCTATTTTAATCAAAATTTAATTGCATCAACACCAAATCACGCCACTTCCCAAATTTTTGTCCGACTTGTGGCATATAACCTGTTTGTTTAAATCCGAGTTGTTGGTGGAGATAAATCGAACCAGTATTTTCGTGGTCAATTGCAGCAACCATAACGTGGATATTGTGCTGTTGAGCATGTTCAATCAATTTCAGCATTAAGCGTTTACCGAGCCCTTGTCGAGTAAATTTTGGGTCGATATAAACAGAGTGCTCAACTGTATATAGATAACCGTTGATTGCTCTAAAGCTTGCATAATCGGCATAGCCTGCAATGGCATGAGTCGCTGTTTCTTCAGCAACAAAAAGTGGAAATTGCTGTTGTTGTAATTCTAGAAACCACTGCTGGTAATCTGCGAAAGTCTTTAATTGGCTGTTCCATGTTGCTAAACCTGTTGCAATTTCATGATTATAAATACGCATAATCTCAGTTAGGTCAGAAGCTTGAGCGGGGCGGATCTGAAAATTCATGGATACAGGTCAATGGAAAATTGATAGGGGTATTCTAAAAAGAATTATTTTTAAGGGCAATAAAAAAAGCAAAACCGAAGTTTTGCTTTCTGATCAATGGATTTAGCTCAGTCTTAGAAATGATACTTGATTAAAGCACTGACATTATTTTCGTCTTTGCCTGGAACACCATATTTGTTGTGCCATACAGAGTGTTCAACACCAAGATATAGACGCGTATCTGGAGAAATGTGTTTACCCGCATTCCATTTCCATTGTGTCGTCCAGTTCAACTCGCTTGAGTGAGCGACTTGATCTTTTTCTGCAGTTGACCAATCAAGGAAACCGTCCACAAGAAATTCTTCAGATGCAATTTTAAATGGAATTCCATAAGTAAATGTCAATTGATAGTCATCTTCTTGGATTTCATTATTGGCACGGTAGAAATTTAATTGCGCATATTGAAAATAAGGAATGGCTAAATCAACACCAACACCGTATAGGTAGTTGTTCATGTCTTTACCACCTTCCCAAGTGGTCGCGATTAATACGTCTTTAATTGGGCCTAATTCAAGTTTTTTCCCAGAAACAGCACCTAAGCTAAGACGTGGGGAAACCTCAAAATAAGTATCCGACTGACCATCACTGTTGGTACGGTCAGCAAAAGCAAAGAAATCACCGTATTTAAGTTTTGCAGCATACTCAAAAGTGATGGTAGATTGTTTCTCATCTGGTGTTAATTCATAGTTTTCACCATAAAGACCAGTAATACTAAAATCTTGCCAAACAGGCGCAGCTTGAGCCAAAGTTGCAGTTGAAGCGATTGCGCAGATAGCCGCAATTTGTGTAAGTTTCATGAATTCTTCCTTTCCCCCAAGAAAAGCGCTTCAAGAATACAGATTCTTAAATAAAAATAAAGCGAAAATTAGATGGAATGAAAATAAATATGTAAACATCAAGAGGTGAAATGTTTTAAAACGTGAGTCGCATATTTAAAGCAAAGATTTAAAATTTATATCCATTAAAAGCTTAAGAATTAAACATAGTTGATGTTTTTAGTTGGAATTAGCCATTAAAAAATCAATTAAATCATTTAATTATAAAGTAACGTAACAAGATGTCATTTTTCATATTCTTTTCATAAAAAAGTTAAAAATCTACTTGCATATTTTCCAATATGGCCTGATATTGAATGTATAAGAACACCTATCTGCAGATCGTTAAAAGTGTTCATCTTTGCAATAGAGGAGTTACGGTTCCAATTTATTGTAGGTGAAAAGCTGTCTTATACAGCAGGCGCAAAGTGTGCCGTAAATATAAGTTTTGCACTCGTTTTTTGATTAGAAAGAGGATGTTTTTTATGAATATAGAAATCCGTACAGATAAAAATATTAGAAATAGTGATCGTTTAATTACTTACGTACGCGATGAGCTAAATCAAGAATTCCAACGTCATAGCGAACGAATTACCCAGTTTTCAGTTCATATCAGTGATGAGAACGGTGACAAAGGTGGGGCGGATGATATCCAGTGTATGATTGAGGTCAAAGCAGCGGGTTTGAAGCCAGTCGTGGTAAAACATCGAGCGAAAAACATTGATCTTTCATTACACGGTGCGATAGATCGCGTAAAGCGTAGCCTAGAGCACGTATTAGAAAAAATTGAAAATCCACGTGGTGGAAAACTAGAACTTGCTGATGCTGATGCAGATGAAGCATGATCTGATAAAAAGCCCTTCGGGGCTTTTTTATGGTCTTCAATTTTATTGTTCTAAAAGAGTTAGGGATTGTCTTCTTTGTCATAAATGAACAATAAATGCCATTTATAAAATAAAAGCGACACGATTAAAATTTTTCAAAGCTATTTTAAAAATATTCGTCATAATGCTGTATAGGAATAGAATAGTGAGATCAACATGTTATCAGCACAACAACAAGTCTTTATACAGGCTTTAGAAGATTTAGACCTTGCTCAAGTCAAACGTTTGCTTGCAGATGGATTTGATCCTAACTTTATGGAGCCTGAAAAAGGGCCAGCTGTTTCAATTTGGTCAGATGGATTGTTTAAATGGTGGGAAAAAATTTGTGATGCCTATGAAGCAGGTGATCCTTTAACAGCAGAACAAAAAGCGCAAGATTTACAACCACATTTAGATATCTTGGATGCTCTAATAAATGCCAAAGCAAATTTTTATTTGTGGGATGCTGAAGAGTGCTATGGTCCATTGTGGGATGCTGCAAGCGCAGCCTGTGTACCTGCAATTGACAAGCTTTTAGATCATAAGGTTGATCCGAATACCAAAGATGAAGAAGGTAAAACCATTTTATCTTCGATCAGTGATTTGTTCTTTGATTGTGAATTTGATCAAATAGATTGGTCTCAGGCTTTACCTGAAGAGAAAGAATCTTTAGAGTTACTACGTAGTCGCGGTGCGAAAATGTCCAAAGAATTATCGTAAATTTTGAGTCTTGATATGGCAATTTTAAATAGAATCACATTAGCCCTTGCTTCGAGTCTAAGTATAAGCGCAATGGCAGCAGAATTTTCTTTTGATCGTCCTGGAACAGGTTTCGGAACAGGAATCACGCCAGTGGGTCAATTGGCTTGGGAGCAAGGTCTTCCAAGTGCGACCTATACAGAAACTAAAGTAGATGGCGCAAAAGCAAAAACTGTAACCCTCAATGGCGATATGCTGCTCCGTACTGGTTTAACCTCAAGTATGGAATTACAGTTAGGCTGGCAGGGTCCAGCTTGGACACAAACCAAATACAAAGGCATGAAAGAGGATGACTCTGGCTTAGGTGATGTTTCTATTGGGATTAAAAAAGCCATCGACTTAAAAGATGATAAATTATCTATGGCGATTTTGGCTCAAGCCTTGATTGCAACGGGCAATGATGGTTTTAGTGAAGAAGATGATATTTATAGCATCGGCACATCATTAGCTTATCAGTATAACGATTTGGTCAATACTGGAATCACCATGAACTATGCTGTGCAAGATGGGCATTGGTCAGTGACCGCTGTACCTACTGTTGGTTATAAAATTGCAGGTAATCTTTCAGGGTTCTCTGAGTTTGTTTATTCAAAAACAGAAAGCCAAGACTATAAGTATGGTCTAGGCTCTGGTTTGATCTATGCAGTCAATGAACGTACCCAACTTGATGGAAGTGTTGGTGTCGATTTGGAAGGGCGAGATCGTAGTTATAAAGCTGGTTTAGGTGTGGCATTCTTATTCTAATCAATTCAGTCTGATACATCGTCAAGGAGTAGTTGATCTACTCCTTGATTTGTTTTAAAAGCGAACATTTTTTGAAATGCTTTTAGAACAGTCTTATCTTGTGTATGCTGAGTTCAAAATAAGCAATAAATACAGGAGTATTAGAATGTTAGAACTGTTTATTGGTGATAAAAATTATTCGACGTGGTCGATGCGACCTTGGTTAGTAATTCAGCATTTCAACATTCCATTTACAGAGCATCTTATTGCTTTCGATCACTTTGATGTCGATAGCCAATTTAAACAAAGTATTTTAAAAATAAACCCAACTGGCAAAGTCCCAGCCTTAGTGGACGATGGCTTTTTAATTTGGGATTCGTTGGCGATTTGTGAATATCTGGCAGAAAAGTTTCCTGAAAAACACTTGTGGCCTCAAGATGTAAAACAACGTGCGCGCGCAAGATCGATGTCCGCTGAAATGCACAGTAGTTTAATGGCTTTGCGTAGTTGTTGTGATATGAATTTAGATGTTGATTTAAAGCATATTGGGGCACAGCTTTGGCAGGAAAATTTAAAACTACAGCACGATGTAAAACGGATTGAACAATTATGGTCGGAGCGACCACATCCTGACAGTTTTTTATGTGCTGATGAATTTACGATTGTCGATGCTTTTTATGCGCCAGTTGTGATGCGTTTCATCGGTTATGGCATTGCCGTATCAGCGAACAGTCAGCGTTATATCGACAAGATATTAGCGGTCCCTGCTGTACAACAATGGATAGCAGAAGCCCATGTAGAATTTCGATTTGTAGCGTGTGAAGAGCAATATCGTAGCCAAGTTTAATCTAGTGAATACCGCTTAAGCTATTTCATTGATTTGAGCATGATAGAGCTGGACTTGATTGCGCCCGGATTGTTTGGCCCGATATAGCGCTTTGTCTGCGAGATGAATAATTTTGCTGATATTGTCATCATCATTCGAGGTGGCAATACCAAAACTGGCGGTCAGCTGAACATAATGATGATCAAGCGATTCAAGCACTTGGTTTTGAATCGCCAATCGGCAGCGTTCAGCAAGTGCTTGAGCAATGTTTAAAGAAGTTTCAGGCATGGCAATAATAAATTCTTCACCGCCATAACGAGCCACAATATCTGACTGACGAATGTGAGATGATAATAATTTGGCAACCTGACACAATGCTTCATCACCAAAATGATGCCCATATAAATCATTGATTTCTTTGAAATGATCAATATCAATCAAGATAATGGCGTAGTGGGTTTGCTTATTTTGGATATCATCAAGCTTTTCATTAAAAAAACGACGATTATATAAATTGGTCAGTGGATCCGTTTCACTGAGTTTTTTAATTAATGATTCTCTATAGCGCCACTGAGACAGCAAAATTTCACATAAAATCAAACATACAATTAAAATAGGGACTATAAAATACAACATCGTTCCCACCCAGAAGGTATTGTCATGCCGATTATTTTCCAACAGATGTTCATTAAAAATTGGAGCGTACGGAATGATGCGCCAATAGGTACAGAACATCATTGCAATATAGAACAGCAGGGCGGTACTAATTTGCAGATAAATAATTTTTCTATTGAATAAGATTAAACCCACACCAGAAATACACACGAATGCAAAAACAGTGGCTGGACTATAGATACCGACAAGAAAGCCATCAGCAAGCATTAAGATAATAAAAATACTGATGACGATATGGGGGAGGATGGTATTTGCCCATTTTTTATTCTGAAAGAAATAACAAAATGCGATCAGGAAAAAAAGCAGTAGGGTGGAGCCAGCATTGACCATAAGTTGTGAACGAATCAAGGAGATATTGACCCATTGCCAAGTTTCTGGATTGAATAAAATAAAAACTTTCCACGCAATCCATGATAAATGAAGGGCAACAGTCAGGAACAGAATCAAGATACATTTATGTAAACTGCTCCAATTCATAATGATATTTGAATCTAATTGTTGTTTCAGCTTTTGCCAGTAATGATTAAGTCCTATATTCGATACCTTCATTCATAATTATTCCAGGTTTTTTCAGTTTGCTATTCATTAAGTACTGATTAATAATTTTTTAAATTATAGTGATTAAAATTTATTAAAACAAAGAATTGTTATCATTTATTTGTTAATAAAAGAATATTTTATTATTAATATAAAATAAATAGTGGTGTAATTAATTTTTAAATATATAGCTGTTTTAAGATAAAACACCTGTACCCGTATAACAAGCTTTGCGATTGGTTTTCGCAATATATAACGCTTGGTCTGCTTGCTGCAATACCGCATTACTCATGCTGTCATGTTTAGAAACAGATGCACCACAACTTGTTTGAAGTGGAATGACTTTGTTATTGATCTTTAAATCATAATGATTCATTAAAAGTGATAGACGATTTGCGATATGATGAGCTTGATCTTGAGTAACATCACTGAGAATTAAAATAAATTCAGATTCGCTATAACGACCAACAAGATCTGTTTCACGGATATTTTGCAATAACTCTTGGGCGATTGCGGCTAAAGCCTTATGTGCGATTTTTAGAGTGTATTTATTCTTGATTTCACACCAGTTATCCACACTGAGTAAAACGATACCAAAATTTGATTCAGTCTGAGGATGTAACTCTTTTAAATAGGTATTAATTGCAAACTGATTATAAATACCTGTATGTGGGTCGATTTCCAGATTATTACTGAGTTGGTTTTTATGGATTAATTTGGCAATAAAAGAATGTTTCAATACTTGATTGAATAAGGAATGAATTTTACGTCGTTTTTCTGAATAAATTTTATTACGCATAATCTAATCCATCCACACTTGGATTTTTATTGTTGATACTTAGAATGTAGCAACTTATTGGCTTAAACTCAAACTAAAGTTGAAGTAAATACTTGAAGGATATATACATAATTTTAAAAAGTGTGATTAACTTTGTAGTATAGGTTAAGAGTCTATTCGGACTGGGAAAATCCCCTAAAAATAAATCTGACAAGAAATATAGTTCCAATGAATTGTATAATTATTATTCTAGTGAATGCTCATTTTGTTTAAATGGATGATTTTATTTTTAAAGGTGAACAACAGTTTGGCTTTTAAAGCGCTTGTTGTTCACCATTTGGTCAATATTGGGATTAATCTTTATCAATTTTATGAGCGAATTCAGCAATATCTGCTAAAGATTGTTTTGCTTCATCAAACCACGGGCTAAACATTTGGAAATTATGCCACATTCCCGTATACAGCTTGTAATTGACTTGCACGCCTGCAGCTTTGGCTTTTTCTTCGAAACGTTGCGCATCTGACAACAGAATCTCTTTAGAGCCAATTTGAACTAAAGTCGGTGGCAGCCCTGCAAAATCTCCAAATATAGGCGAAAGTGGGGGTAAAGAACGATCCATGTTTTTTGGTACGTAAAAATCAATACCAGATTCAAGCGCTTCGATTGACAGTAAAGCATCATGCTTCTGATTATAGCGTAGAGATTCACCTGTTAAAGTCAGGTCTAAGAAAGGTGACATCAGGATTAAGGCGCTTGGGAGTTGTTGTTTATTTTCTTGTTTGATGCGTAGAGCGAGTGCCAAAGCCAGATTTGCACCACAGGAATCACCAGAAACAATAATGTCTTTCGCTTGCACACCTTGATCTAAAAGTTGCTGATAAATATCATAAATCGCATCACCTGCTTCAGGAAATTTGCTTTCAGGTGCGAGCGGATAATCTACATGTAAAACTTGCATTTGCGTACGTGCAGCAACTTCAGATAAAAACGCACGATGGGTTTTGATTGAACCGACAAAAAATGCTCCACCATGAATATGAAAAATCATTTGAGTCGCATGCGCTTGCGGTTTAATTTCTTCTGCCCGAATCCCCGCAATGCGCAAAGAACGAATCTGTACATCTTTACGTTGTGGAAAAACACGTGCAAGTTGTTCTATTCCAAAACGTGCAGTTGCTGGGGGAAGATTGAAACGACTTGGAAATTTGAAGCTAGATTTAAGAATAGATTCTGTAAGATATTGTTTCAGAGCTGAGTTAATCTTCATGTTCCTTCCATATTGTTAAACTTTTGACTTTATTTTTGTTGATTTATCAACATTTGTTACAAGGGTACACTATATAGTCACATTCAAGAATTGCTAATTCGACGTAAATTTTTGATACTATAAAGCGTCAATTAGACTAGGGAAAACAAAACAATGAAAAAAATTGTACTTGCATTAGGCTTATTATCAGCAACAGTTCTTGCAAATGCTGCGGATCCACTCAATGGAACAGTTTGGAAAACAATTGATGACACAACGAAACAGCCCAAAGCAATTGTGAAATTCACTGAACAAAAAAATGGAACATTGACGGCAACGATTCAAAGTATTTTAACGCCAGGTGAAGAAAACTCTTGTACCAAATGTGAAGGTGCTTACCACAATAAATCATTGAAAGGTGTGACGATTGTCAATGGTCTAAAAAATGTTGGTGGTAAAAACTATGACAATGGTACGATTCTAGATCCTAAAAATGGCAAGACCTATAAGCTCAAAGGTGAACTTGCTGGTAACCAGTTAAAGTTACGTGGTTATATGGGTATTTCTGCTTTAGGTCGCAACCAAACTTGGGTGCGTGCAAACTAAGCAGATTGATTCACCACAACAAAAAGCCTGATCTATTGATCAGGCTTTTTGTTGCTCGATGATTTTTATGCTGTAAGTTTTAAAGCTTTAATTTTATCTTCATCAAAACCAATTACATACTGGCCATTTTGATCAATCACAGGGCGCTTGATTAAACTGGTGTGTGTGGTAAGTGCTTGAATCAGTGCTTGTTCACTCGACAAAGCCAGTTGTTGTTCTTGTTCACTGAGCTTTTTCCACGTTGTACCTTTTTTATTGAGTACAAGATCTTGCCCAATATGATCGAGCCATTGTTTAACCGTCTCTGCATCTATGCCTTGTTTTTTATAATCATGAAATTCATAACTCAAGCCAAGTTCAGTCAGTAAATCAAAAGCTTTTTTCATGGAGTTACAATTTTTGATTCCATAAATTTTCAACATGTCTTAACCTAATATTCAATTGTTTGATTTGACAGAAAGAGTAGCAAAATTGCCAATATGTACAGTATAAGAATAGATAAAATATTTTAAAAGGCGTGATTGCTGTCATCAGAATTTAACAATTTGCGCTTAATATTTTATTGAAGCGAGCAGTAGACTGGCTGATTAAATGATTTGAATCTAAAAAATAAAAAAATTGAAACTAAAGAAAATTGAAATTAAAAAAAGAGAAAACCCGCATCTAATCATCCTGATTATGCGGGTCTCATTACAACGTCCAATGTCACATCCTTGAAAAATAAATATTCAAAATACTTATTTCCTTTTCTTCCTACGGCGTCCTATCCTTTTGCTGTCATCCTGACAATGTCCCTGTGCCGTGCGTGTATAATGCGCTTGTTGATATGAAGAAAATATAAGATAACACGACAAAATTTGTAAGTTATTGCCTTATAATCAGTGAACACTTGTTCACAAAAATGCTCAATTTTTATTTAAAAATTGAGCATTGGGCTGTTTAAATTTGATAATCAATAATCACAGGGGCATGGTCGCTATACCATTCATCTTTATAGACCCAAGCATTGACTGTGCGATCTTTCCAGTCAGGTGAGCATGCTTGATAATCAATACGCCAACCGACATTTTTCGCACGCGCTTGTCCACGATTGGACCACCAAGAATACAGTTCTGCTTCTTTACGAACTTCACGAAATGTATCGACATAGCCTAGTTCATCATAAATATGATCTAACCAGGCACGTTCATGCGGTAAGCAACCTGACGATTTTTGGTTACCTGACCAGTTTTTAATATCGATTCGTTTATGCACGATGTTGTAATCGCCACAAACAATGATTGACTTATCTTCATCACGCCATTGTTTTAAAATTTTTCGATATTCTTCTAAGAAGTGATCTTTACGAGCTTGTGCTTCATCACCTGATGAACCTGAAGGTAAATACAGCGAGCAGATATGCACAGGTTTGGCTAAACCGACATCAAATTCCGCGCTAATAAAACGACCTTGACTATCGGCAAGTTCAAAACCCAAACCATTCTGGATCGATTTAAACGGCAAGCGACTGTAAATCGCTGTACCTGCATAGCCTGATTTTTCCGCAGGGAACAAATGGGTAAACCAACCTTCGGGTTTAAATTTATCGGTCCACTGTTCATGCGTAATACGGCTTTCTTGGATACAGATCACGTCTGCATCTGACTTTTCCATCCATTCAAGTAGGCCTTTAGTGACGGATGAACGTAAGCCATTTACGTTAATTGAGACAACTCTTAAAATTTTTTGATCACTTGGATAGCTACTCTTTGGTATCATGCGCAGTCATAACCTCAATGTATGAATTTTGGAGCACCTCATGTCAACGCCAGCTCAGTTTAACCCGCAAGCTTTTATCGAACTCGCATTATCACGTGGTGTGCTTAAATTTGGTGAGTTTACTTTAAAATCAGGCCGTGTGAGCCCTTATTTTTTTAATGCAGGTTTACTCAACGATGGTGAAGCATTATCGCTTTTAGCTCAAGGTTATGCAGATAAATTAACACAATGTAACAACGTTGAAGTGATCTTTGGGCCTGCATACAAAGGAATTCCTTTTGTTGCCGCAACAGCTGTGGCTTTGTCACAAGTACATGATGTCAGTGTGCCTTGGGGCTTTAACCGTAAAGAAGCCAAAGACCATGGTGAAGGCGGTGTATTGGTCGGTGCTTCAGTAGAAGGCAAAAAAGTCTGGATTATTGATGATGTGATTACAGCGGGTACCGCAATTCGTGAAGTTGTCACAATTCTTAAAAATGCAGGTGCGACAATTGCAGGCGTATTGGTTGCGCTAGATCGTCAAGAAAAAGGGCAAGGTCAATTGTCTGCCATCCAAGAAGTTCAACAAGAACTTGAGATTCCAGTGCACGCTTTAATTAACATGAAAGACTTAATGGATTATCTTGATGCTAAAGGTGAGCAAGATGCTTTAGCAAAAATGGAAGCTTACCGTGTGAAATATGGTATATAAGTTAAAAAAAAGGATAAGATAAGGAGCATAAGCTCCTTATTTTTATGGACTATAAAGGATTAGGTGCCATTTTTAATGTTCATTCTATTGATAATCGTCGTGGTTGCTGTACTTGGCATTATGTTGGTCAAACATATCGACCAACGACGTTGGCAACGTTACCAATTTGAGCGGGATATGTTTTTTCGGCAATATCCATTTCAATGGCAAGGTTTAGAGCAGTTTGAGCTGGTTTTAAATATCAACGTGCACGCCCAGAAAAAATTAATCAATGAATTGATGTTAAGAGCATCTGAGAACAGTTATATCAAGAAATCACGTATTCAACGTGAACCTGAATGTTCGAGACAACAATACTCGATTAAAGTCATGATTCAAGATTTAACCATTGGTCACTTAGAAAAGAAATATGCAGACTTATTGGGAGAAAGTTTAGATCAAACCGATTTTGAAATTGGTCGTCCAATAGAGCTGGATGCTGAAATCATTGTGTTTGAAAAAGATGATATCGAGTTGGGCTGTCGTGTCAAACTGGCCTTACCGCGTGATCCACGGACTGCACATCAATACCTGATAGAAAATAGCCAACAACAATTTCAAGAAAAATAAGCTTAATCAGCAGGTGAATTGAGCAAGTAGATACTTTGCTCAATCTGTTTTTGATCTTGCAAGGTGCGGACAATTCGATGGGTTTTAGAATCTTTAACAATAAATTTGAGTGTATATTCCTTTAAATGCTGTTGAGCGACCAACGTGGCGACCAGTTGGTCATGCTGTCTAAAAATTTGAATTTGTAGTGCCTGATCTAAACAATTTTGAAACTGTAAGTCCTTATAGCCATACACCACAGTTGCATCACTGCCTAAGGGGGTAAAGCGTTCATGTTCTTGGTAAATATCAATCGAATGTGAATGTCGTTCTATGATGGTTAAACCCGCTTTTAACGCATTGATATAGAGCAAAAAAGAAATTTGACAGATCCCACCACCCAGATCTTCTGAAACTTTTCCATTGACCAGATTACGTCCTGTTTTATAGCCATTGTTTAACGTTGGGGCTGTTACCAAATGCCAAAATGAAAAGATTTGATTTGGCTCAATGACCAAACCGTTTAAGGCCTCAATCGCAAGATCAATGTTATGGGTTTTATTTTCAAAATAATGATCTATCTTGATGTTTTGTTGGGTTGAAATTTGCTGGTCTGCTTGCCACAGTGCTTGATGTCTTAAGGCAAACTGTAGCTTCGAGAAAAGGTGTTCACGACAATACCTGCGTAATAACTGATAAAACAGTTTCGATGATTTGGGTAAATATTGCCGCATATTCCACCTGCTTATTCTAATCGTTTACTGACGGTTGTTTTTCTAAAACCACAACCAAGTATGATGCATATTCTTTTAAAAATGAACGGCACATCAAGCTGTCTAGGCTTCTAAACAGTGGGCGTAAAATCGTTGGAATACGATGGATAGGGAAAAATAAAAAGCCCTGACTTTCAACCAGCTTCCATTGAGTGCCAAGCAGCTTTTCAATCTCTGCCAATGTCATTTGATGAGCAGCATGCCAGCTTTGTTGTTGATGCTTTACAGCTTGTCGACGTTTGGCGGAGGGGAAATCAAAAATAAGCTTGCCATTGGTTTTTAATTTTTGCTGCGCCTGATTTAGAAACTGTTCTGTGGTTGCATGGTCTTGATGCATGATCACATGAAAGCTATAAATCACCTCAAGCTGATGATTTTTGATTGGAATTTCAGTCAGAGAGCCTTCAAGCAAAATTTTATGTGGATATTTTTCTCTAGCGGCTTTCAGCATTTCAGGGCTGAAATCCACACCATAATCGGCATAATCGAGTAAACGACCTGTACCACAACCGATATCCATACAATGTGTAGGTGCTGTTTTACCGAGAATACGCTTGAGAAAAGCACGCTCTTGTTGGTCTAAATATTGCCCATAACTGTTGTTAAAACGGTTGTTATCGTAGTCGTGCGCAAGTTTGTTATAGTAATTTTTAATCTCTGATGAGTCGTTTTGATCTAGCATAGTGATCACGCATTAATTATCTGTTTTGCCATTGATGTGCTTGTACTTACTGGGCTGATGTTAGATCTATGCGGTAGGGCATAAATTTTTTATACCTTCTACTTTTTGATAGGTATAGGTTAAGGCATAATTTTCAAGAAAGGTCTGTTCTAATACCAACTGATCTTTTTTTAATGCTTTGATGACGAGCGTTTGGTTTGCTGCTTCATCTGGGTAAAGCAAATAGAGGCTGTTATTTTTAATTTTGTATTTTGAAACCTCAGGTGGTTCTGGCGAGCTGACGGTTTTATTTTTAAAGTCACACTCAAAAGGATATAAGGTAGCGGTGTCTTTGCCATCTAAATAAGCGACATTGGCAATCCCATTGTTCAAAGGCAACATCGCCCAATAACCTTGTAATAAATCATTTTTTTGCGCAAATGTATTTGATGTAATAAATAAAATAGAACACGCAATATAAATATTTTTTTTCAACATGTTATATATCCCACTATTGTTTTATTCGTCGAAAATATTGATTTAGAGTCAATCCTACTCCGAATATTATTTTATTTGAAGGCTTATTTCTGGGTTATTTCACAAGCCTTACACTCTAACAGCATGCCTATTTTTTCCTGCCGTCCTTGTTCTGTCAACACCCACGGACGATTCTGCCAAGGCGGAAGATGACGTACATGTTGTTGATGCCCACAGGCAAGTTCAGCAACATAATGTTGCTCCTCATCCAAATGAAATCCCACAATGGCTTGTTGCATTTCGATCATCATATTCACAATAATTGCTAAGAGTTTAGCGAAATTTCGAAAAAGTACACCAGATTCTCCGCTATACTGCATTCAATCCAAAATTTTATAAGAGCATCAATATGCGCGTACTTGTTGTGATGGATCCCATCGAAAGTGTAAACCTGAAAAAAGACTCAACAATGGCAATGTTATGGGCGGCTGCACGTCGAGGGCATGAGTTAGGCTATGCATTACAACAAGATTTATATATTGACCAAGGCAAAGCATTTGGTTTGATTTCACCGCTTCAGGTTTTTGAAGATTATGATCACTATTATGAGTTAGGTGAAAAAGCCAAAGAGTCGCTTGCAACGTATGATGTGGTGTTGATGCGTAAAGATCCGCCTTTTGACATGAATTTTGTTTATACCACTTATATTTTGGAACAGGCAGAGCGTGAAGGGGCGTGGATTATTAACAAACCACAAAGTTTGCGTGACTGTAATGAAAAATTGTTTGCGACCCAATTTCCAGATCTACAAGTACCCACTTTAGTGACTTCGCAACAAAGTTTGATTCGTGAATTCTTAAAAGAACATGGTGACGTTATTGTTAAGCCACTGGATGGTATGGGTGGAATGGGGATCTTCCGTTTATATCAAGATGGGGTCAATATTGGTTCAACCATTGAAATTTTAACTGAAAATGGCACACAACCGATTATGGCACAACGTTATATCCCTGAAATTGTGGATGGTGATAAACGTATTTTGCTGATTAATGGTGAGCCTGTACCTTATTGCTTGGCTCGTATTCCTCAAAATGGTGAGGTGCGTGGGAATTTGGCAGCAGGCGGTTTGGGTGAAGCTCGTCCATTGACTGAAAATGACAAAGCCATCGCAGCCAAAGTTGGACCATTCTTAAAAGCCAAAGGCTTGGTTTTTGTCGGATTAGATGTGATTGGAAATTATGTCACTGAAATCAATGTCACCAGTCCAACCTGTATTCGTGAAATTGATGATCAATTTGGTACTTCAATTGCAGATGATTTGTTTAATGTACTAGAAGCAGGTCAGTCAGTTTAATTTAAGCTGGGATACTGCATTCTAAATCTCAACTAAAAAATAGAGTCTTTCGCGGCTCTATTTTTTGCTGTCGATTGGCTATAAAAATGATAAATCATCGAGAAATATAAAAAAATAACGTTTAATTCCACTTTTTTTAACGGATTAATGATAAAAGTAGTTTAAACTTTCAAATCAGTAGAAAAAAACAATGAAAGGCTTGGTGAAAAAAAGTAAATAAACTTTTCCCCATAGCGGATTGTGATTACAATTGGTTGTTTAAGATATTCGTTAAATATTTATTTTTGCATTGAAGAATTAGACCGTGACCGAACCCCAGCAAAGCACACCGAAACACATCATGATGATGGCGGCAGGTACAGGTGGACATGTATTCCCTGCACTGGCAGTTGCAAAAGAATTGCAACAACAAGGCAGCCAAGTGTCTTGGTTGGCGACTCCGACAGGTATGGAAAATCGACTTTTAAAACAACATGATATTCCAATCTATCACATTGACATTCAAGGTGTACGTGGCAACGGTATTGTACGTAAATTAGCTGCACCGTTTAAAATTTTAAAAGCAACCTTGAGCGCAATGCGCTATATGAAACAGCTCAATGTCGATGCAGTGGCTGGTTTTGGCGGTTATGTTGCGGGTCCGGGTGGTTTGGCTGCACGTCTGTTGGGTATTCCTGTGATTATTCACGAACAAAATGCAGTGGCAGGCTTTACCAATACCCAGCTTTCAAGAATTGCTAAAAAAGTCTGCGAAGCATTTCCAGATACTTTTCCGAAAAGTGAAAAAATTGTGACGACAGGTAATCCTGTACGGTCAGAAATTACCGCAATTTATAATCCTTCTTTTCGTTATAAAGAACGCGAAAATGCGGCTGAACCCTTACATATTTTAATTGTTGGTGGTTCTTTGGGTGCACAAGCCTTGAATGAATGTGTACCTCAAGCCTTAAAACAATTTGATGTTCCATTAAAAGTATTTCATCAGTGTGGGCAAAATAAACAAGAGACCACACAGGCTTTATATGCGGATGCGCCTGCAAATATACAGGTTGAGGTTCAGCAATTTATTGAAGATATGGCACTGGCCTATAGCAACGCAGATTTAATTATTTGTCGTGCAGGTGCCTTAACGGTCACTGAAGTGGCGACGGCTGGTGTGGCGGCTGTATTTGTGCCATTACCAAGTGCGGTGGACGATCACCAAACTGCCAATGCACGATTTTTGGAGAAAACAGGTGCTGCGAAAATCTGTCCGCAGCAGAGCATGACTCCAGATTCGTTAAAGGATTTACTAACACCGTTGATGAACCGCCAATTACTGATGGAAATGGCGGTAAAAGCTCGTCAACAAGCTCAACCAGATGCAACACAACGTGTGGTTGGTTTAATTCAAGATTTGTAAGTTAGAGTTGATTATGTCTCCAACAAGCCCTGCTGATAAAGCAAAAAACCTAATTAAAATTCCAGAGATGCGCCGTATTAAACATATCCATTTTGTGGGTATCGGTGGCGCTGGGATGTGTGGTATTGCAGAAGTATTGAAAAACCAAGGCTATAAGGTTTCTGGTTCTGACATTAAGGCATCAAAAACAACAGTTCAACTTGAAGAAAACGGCATTAAAGTTTTTATTGGACATACGGCAGACAATATCAAAGGTGCAAATGTACTGGTTGTTTCTACTGCAATTGACCCTGAAAATTTAGAAGTAAAAGCAGCAATTGAAAACCGTATACCCGTAGTCCGCCGTGCAGAAATGTTGGGTGAATTGATGCGTTATCGTCATGGTATTGCGGTTGCAGGAACCCATGGTAAAACCACCACAACCAGTTTAGTGACCTGCATGTTGGCAGAAGAAAACATGGATCCAACTTATGTGATCGGTGGTCTGTTAAACCGTACCGGTGTTAATGCTGCGTTGGGTGCTAGTCGTTTTATTGTCGCAGAAGCAGACGAATCAGATGCATCATTTTTACATCTTGAGCCTATGGCGGCCATTGTTACCAATATTGATGCAGATCATATGGATACCTATGGCGGTAGTTTTGATGTACTTAAAGACACCTTTATCAAATTCTTACAGAAAATGCCGTTCTATGGCTTGGCTGTAGTGTGTGGTGATGATGCCAATATTCGTGAAATCATGCCACGTATTGGTCGTCCAGTATTGACCTATGGTTTTAATGAAGACAATGACATTCGAGCAATTGATGTTGAACAAGTCGGTATGCAGTCAAGCTTTACGGTATTACGAAAAGGTCGTGAGCCATTACGTTTAACCATTAATCTTCCTGGTTTGCATAATATTCTAAACGCACTGGCTGCGATTGGTATTGCAACGGATGAAGGTGTGTCTGATGCTGCGATTGCACGTGCCTTAGAAAGCTTTAGTGGTGTAGGTCGCCGTTTCCAAGTTCAAGGTGAGTTTGAATTGGATGAAGGTACAGTAAAACTTGTAGATGATTATGGGCATCACCCGAAAGAAGTTGAAGCGACCATTAAAGCTGCACGTGCCAGCCATCCAGATCGTCGTTTGGTGATGATGTTCCAGCCACATCGTTATAGTCGTACTCGTGATTGTTTTGATGATTTTGTAGATGTGTTGTCACAAGTCGATCAATTGTTGTTGTTAGAAGTATATCCTGCAGGTGAGAAACCGATTGTTGGTGCAGATAGTCGTTCATTAGCTCGGAGTATTCGCCTGCGTGGTGAAGTTGAGCCGATCTTGATTGACCCAGTGGAAGGCAATTTGCAGAACGCGATACAAAAAGTGTTACAAGCGAATGACTTGTTATTAACACAAGGTGCGGGTAACGTGGGAGCAATTTCTGTAGAATTGGCTCAAAACCAACTGTATTTAAAATAATTGATTTGGCTTTGTTTAAATTTGGATTTGAATAAAGCCTCGAAATTAAATTGACTAACTTATAAGTTTAAGGATTTAAACGTGTCAAATGCTTCTAAATTCGGCAAAGTAGCGGTGTTGCTTGGTGGGAAATCTGCTGAGCGTGAGGTGTCATTAGATAGTGGTAAAGCTGTTTTAGAAGCATTATTACGTTCGGGTGTGAATGCGGAAGGCTTCGATCCACAAGAACGTAGTGTGACGGAACTTGTGGGTTATGATCGCGCATTTATTGTATTGCATGGTCGTGGTGGCGAAGACGGTCAAATCCAAGGCGCACTAGAATGGATGAATGTACCGTATACAGGTACAGGTGTTCAGGGTTCAGCGATTGGTATGGACAAAGTTAAAACCAAACAAATCTGGCAAGGTTCAGATTTACCGACAGCACCGTATCGTATTATTTCCAAAGATTCTGATTTAACTGAAGTGATTGAAAGCCTTGGCTTACCATTAATCATTAAGCCTGTACATGAAGGTTCTAGTGTTGGGATGAGCAAGGTTGAAAAAGCGGAAGACCTTGCTGCTGCAATTGAAAAAGCCACAGTACATGATGCTGTGGTGATGGCTGAAAAATGGATCACGGGGCGTGAATATACCATTTCTTTCCTCAATGGTTTGCCATTACCCGTGATTCGTTTGCAACCGCCTGCTGATGTTGCATTCTATGACTATGAGGCAAAATATAACCGTAATGACGTGGAATATGGTATTCCATGTGGTTTAAGCGAGTCAGAAGAAAAGAACTTACAAGAATTGTGTTTACGGGCTTTCCAAGCCGTCGGTGCCAGTGGTTGGGGACGGATTGATGCGATGTTAGATGAACAAGGTCATTTCTGGTTGTTGGAAGTGAATACAGTACCTGGCATGACCAGTCACTCGCTTGTGCCTAAAGCTGCAAAAGCTGTAGGTTATAGCTTTGATGAGTTGTGTGTTGCGATTTTAGCGCAAACGCTCACGGAACAAGCACACTAAGTTTATGGCTCAACTTCCTGCTTCGATGCGTCGCAAACGTGCGGCAATTACATCAATACACGATAAGCCGCCAACACGTCAGGAAAAGCTTCTCAACGTGGGAAGCTGGTTGCTTATGGTCATTGCTATTGCTGTGCTATTTGCAGGAATCTATGGTCTGTATAAAGTGATTACCGATGCTCGGGTGGCCACACTTCAAGTGGTAGGTACCACCTCACCGGTAGAGTCACAAGCGATTACACAACATTTGGCGCCTGTTGTTAAAAATAATTATTTCACCTCGGATTTAGAACAGATTCGAGATAAAGCACTAGAAGTATCATGGGTGGATCGTGTTGTGGTTTCACGGGCATGGCCAAATGGTATTCGCGTGCGGATTATGCCGCGTCATGCAATCGCGCGTTGGGGAACCGGGCGATTACTGAGTGATGCTGGAGATGTCTATACAGAAGCGGTGGCGAAGAATTATTCAAACTTGCCATTGCTTCATGGGCCGCTCAGCCAATCCAAAGTGATGATGCGTCGCTATAATGAAATTAATCAATTATTTCACCCAGTCAACTTACGTTTAAAAGAGCTTTATCTCACTGAACGTATGACTTGGTTTATGCAGTTTGATTCGGGACTACGGGTGATCGTAGATCAAGATCAAACCATGAGTAAGCTACAACGTTTAAGTCACCTGGCTCAAACTGATTTGAAACCCGCTTGGTCGAATATTTCCGCCATTGATTTGCGCTACCGAAATGGTTTGGCAATTCAATGGAGAAATTCTATTTCACCAAAGATTGTGAATGGTCAGTTTGTTGTAACCAGTAATGACATAAGCGTTGCAGGTGGGATGGTTGCACAGCCATAATACGTGGCTTGAAAAAGAGGCATATAGCCAAACATAAACAATGAAGATAATGGTAGCAAAGTGATGAATGAAGCTGTTCCCTCAGTTGTTGCAATTGACATTGGGACACATAAAGTTTCAGTACTGATTGGTAAAGTACATGCCCCTGATAATATTCAGGTTATTGGCATGGCAAGCGCACGCAATAAAGGAATGAATAAAGGCAAAATTGTGAGCCTTGATAAAGTCACAAATGCAATTAAACAAGCCGTTCAAGAAGCTGAAGATATGGCTGAGTGTCGTATTCATTCAGCTTGGGTTTCAATTCCAAGCACCGAATTACAAAGCCATTATGCGATTGGTCGTACACCGATTTCAAATTCAGAACATACCATTACGACAACTGAAGTTGTGCGTGCATTAGAGCTTGCTAAAGCCAGTCATATGACAGCCGATCATTACTTAGCAAGTGCAGTGCCTTTAGGTTTTGAGCTGGATGATTCAAGTGAGTGGGTACAGAACCCAATCAATTTATCTGCCAATAGTATGACAGCCCATTATCAATTGATGATGATGCCAATCAGCACTATGCAGAACTTGGATCGTGCAATGAAAGGCGCCAATATTTCGGTTGAAAAAATGGTGGTGTCTTGTTTAGCAACTGCAGAAGGCAGTTTGCTGAAAGATGAAAAAGAATATGGCGTTTGTTTACTCGATATCGGTGCTGGAACGACCAATATTGCAGTCTATATTGAAGGGCATTTGGCATTAGCCCATACCATTCAATGTGGTGGTGAAAATGTCACCCGTGATATTGCCACTGTATTGCAAACCACAACCGAAGAAGCTGAACGGATTAAGTTACTGCATGGTTGTGTCGACATTCACCAAGTTAAACCGGATCATATGATTCAGTTTGAGGCAATTGATGGCCCACAAACCATTAGTCGTATTGAGTTGACTGAAATTATTATCGCACGTTATGAAGATATCTTAGGTAAAGTACGATACGAATTAGAACAACGTAGTGCACTACAAAGTTTGTATCATGGTGTAGTACTGACAGGTGATGTTTGCCAGATTGAAGGCATGGTGACATTGGCTCGTCGTATGTTGGGTATCTCTGCACACTTAGGCAATCCACCGTTACAAGTGGTGACCGATGATCAGAATTTACCATCTTTACGTCGTTCAATGTATGCTACAGCAGCAGGGTTACTTTTGTTTAGTCAAAGTGACATGCAAGAGGCGATTGAAGAACCTGAAGTTCAAGGTGGAAGACCATTCTTTGATCGGATTGTGAATGGTTGGAATGCCTTAAATAACAAATTAAAAGGTATTTTTTAGGTGTGGTTTTTTGGGGAATATTGTTAGGAAGTTGTAAGTGTTCTGTCCAATACTTGACAAGCTCTGCAATGAACAGCATCCTAAAAACAATTTTTATTATTGAAGATCAAGGCAGTATACGGGCTTAAGTGACTGCCAAATTATATTAGGAAATCTAAAGGTCATGGCCTCATTTGAATTTTTAGACGATGGACAAACCGATAACAACGGTCAAGCCCGTTTTACTGTGTTTGGTGTTGGTGGCGGCGGTGGTAATGCCGTACAACACATGGTGCAATCTGACATTAAGGGTGTGAAATTTGTTTGTGCAAATACAGACAAGCAAGCCCTTGATCGTATGAATGCGCCTTTTAAAATGCAACTTGGTGAGCAAAGCACACGTGGTTTGGGTGCCGGTGCTAATCCAGATGTAGGTCAAATTGCTGCTGAAGAAAGCCGTGAGCAAATCCGTCAACATCTTGAAGGTGCGGATATGGTATTTGTGACTGCTGGAATGGGCGGTGGTACAGGTACAGGTGCTGCACCCGTTGTTGCTGAGATTGCTCAAGAAATGGGTATTCTTACTGTAGGTGTAGTGACAACACCATTTAACTTTGAAGGTCGTCGTCGTCAACGTTCGGCTGAAAAAGGGATTGAAGCATTAGAACAACATGTTGATTCTTTAATTATTATACCGAACCAACGTTTACTCAGCGTTTATGGCGACATCTCTATGCAAGATGCTTACCGTAAAGCAGATGACGTGTTGCTGAATGCGGTACGGAGTATTTTTGATCTGGTTGTTCGTCCGGGTCATATTAACCTTGACTTTGCTGACTTGAAAACTGCGATGAGTACACGTGGTTATGCAATGATGGGTGAAGGAAAGAGTAGCGGTCCAGACCGTGCTGAAGAAGCTGCACGTTTGGCGATCCGTAGTCCGTTATTGGATAATGTAAATATCATGAATGCCAAAGGGGTGTTGATTAACATCACGGGCGGTGCTGATGTGACTTTACGTGAAACTGAAGTGATTACAGATGTTGTGAACCAGATTGTTGACCTTGAAGAAGGTGAAGTATTCTTTGGTACTGTATTTGATCCAGACGCACGTGATGAAATTCGTGTCACTGTGATTGCTACAGGTTTAACACGTAATGCCAGTGATGCAACTGAAGCAAAACGCAGAACCCATATCAGCAATGTTGCGCAATCATATAGCCAGCAAGCCAGCCACAACACTGTGGTTGATGAAGATGATGTTCCAGCGATCAATAAACGTCAAGAAGATGGTGCACCTGTTGCAGCACCAAGTTCAAGCGGTCGTTCTACGCCAATGAGTATTCAAGATTATTTGAAAAATCAACAGCGTAAATGATTGATAATTATTAAAAATAATTAATATCAACGAAAAAGGTAGTGAGATTCATTACCTTTTTTGTTTTTTATCAATGGCTAAATGTGCTAACGTATAGCGGATTTGAGAATGAAGACCGAATTAGCATGTTGAAACAACGTACCCTGAAGCGAGTCGTTAAAGCGAGTGGCATCGGACTACATAGCGGACAAAAAGTCATGATTAACTTTTTGCCACATGTGGCGGACGGGGGTATTGTATTTCGCCGTATCGATTTAAATCCACCTGTCGATCTGCCAGCAGATGCCATGCTGATTCAAGAAGCATTCATGTGTTCCAATTTGGTCAGTCATGAAACCAAGGTTGGCACCATTGAACATGTCACCAGTGCAATCGCTGGCTTGGGTATAGATAACCTGATTATAGAAGTGTCTGCTTCTGAAATACCAATTATGGATGGTAGTGCAGGTCCATTTATATACTTACTCATGCAGGGCGAATTAGTAGAACAAGACGCACCGAAAAAATTTATTCGGATTCTCAAACCTGTTGAAGCACTCATAGAAGATAAGCGCGCAATTTTTACCCCTCACGATGGTTTTCAAATCAACTTCACCATCGACTTTGATCATCCTGCTTTTGCAAAAGAATACCAATCGGCGACCATTGATTTTTCAACAGAAACGTTTGTCTATGAAGTCAGCGGCGCACGTACTTTTGGTTTTATGAAAGATCTCGATTATTTAAAAGCCAATAATTTAGCCTTGGGTGCGAGCTTAGATAATGCTGTTGGTTTAGATGATACCGGCGTGGTCAATGAAGAAGGTCTACGCTTTGCAGATGAGTTTGTTCGGCATAAAATTTTGGATGCAGTTGGTGACTTATACCTACTTGGACATCAAATTATTGCCAAATTCGATGGTTATAAATCGGGACATGCACTGAACAATCAACTTTTACGCAATGTTAAAAGTGATCCAAGCAGCTATGAAATTGTAACATTTGATGACGAGAAGCTGTGCCCAATTCATTTTGTCAACGTGACATAAGTCTTTGTCTTTTAGGCATTGTGTTATAGTGTAACAATAAAAAGTGTGATATCTGTCATATTTTGATCAGTTTTAATCTTAATTTAATCTAATCAGTTTACTTTTTATTGCTTGCCAAACGTAGTAAAGCTTGGCTAAGCTTAGGGTCGCTCACAAAACTAGCGGCATTTTGTAACATTTCAGATGTTGCAGGTTGTATGCTTTTTACAGTTTTATGGCGTTGTGGGGGTGTTTCAGTATTGCTGTTTTGAATACGTAAACGAACTTGCAGTTTTTGTAAATCACGAAGTTCGTTGATTTGTGATAATTGAGAAATATACTGTTTTTGAAGATAACCGAGTTGACTAATCATGGCTTGATTTTCACCGGTGATGGTCAAAATACCGTATTGATAACAGACAACTCGCCAATTCTCAGGTTGAGGAAGTAGCGGTTGAATTAATTTAGTAAGTTTTTGCCATTCGGCAACTTGCTTTGTAAGAAACGATAAGTTTCCTGTTTTTAAGTGTTGTCTTGTTGGTTGAAAGACGTTTTTTGGTTCAGACATACATGGTTCCTACATATTTATGTCCTATCTTAAGCGCTCATTTCGATAGATATCAAGGATGAGATCACTCAAGAAACTTGACTAAGAACAGTTAAAGAGGTTTTTATGCATACGCGACGTATTTTATTGGCTTTTACTTTAGCAGCTTCCGCTGCAACCGCTGCATTTGCAGACTTGGTTCAATCACCAGATCGTTTAGAACAATTATCCAAGACTCTATCTCAAGGCTCTTATAATCCAGATGATTTAGATCTTCCTGCTTCAGCAAAGATGAATATTACTTTACGTAGCCAGGATGCGCCAATCGAGTTAAACAATGCAAGTATCGCTAAAAAATACGGTTCTAGCGCAAACTCTGCTTCTCGTTATACTGCAAACTCTCCATATTCTTGGTTAGTCACTCATCCTCTTCCAGACATGAAGCGCGTAAGCTCTGATTTTGGTGGTCGTACAATGGGTGGTCGTGCCGAACATCATTCTGGTTTAGATCTTTCAGCACCAAGTGGTACACCAATTTATGCAACAGGTCCTGGTATCGTAACCAAGTCTGGTTGGGGCACTGGTTATGGTCAATATGTAGAAATTAACCATGGCAATGGCTATATCACACGTTATGCGCATGCTTCACGTCTAATTGCCCGTGTGGGTGATCAGGTGAAGGCTGGTGAACATATTGCCAACGTGGGTTGTACTGGTCGTTGCACAGGTCCACATTTGCATTACGAAGTAGTGAAAGATGGTCAACGTAAAAATCCATCTTCTTACTTAGCCATGTTGCCATAACGCTAAACATTTAATTGTTGAGCTTATGATTGATGCTCTGTATGCATGGTTGAATTCGTAGTCGCGATGAATTAAATACTGTATTCAGACTATCATCAAATAAAAAATTATTTTGTATAAAAAACCGCCTTTATTGGCGGTTTTTTGTTATTTTAAGTGTTAATTAGTCAACAACTATTTAGTTGCTAAATAATCCTTACAATCTGCATTTGGCTGTAACGATAACTTAACAGGCCTAAAACATGATACATATAATATATAGAAAACTATTCAAGGAGTAAGTGGGAAATGGCGTATTATGGTGATAGCGACGCTCAGGAAACACAAGAATGGCAAGATGCCTTTGATTCAGTGCTCCAGCATATGGGTACGGATCGTGCTGCGTTTTTATTAGAAAAATTATATCAACAAGCAATTTCGAAGCATGTACCTATTCAGCGTCTAAATACCCCTTATTTAAATACCATTCCAGTTGAAGAATCTCCAGCGATGCCAGGCGACCAAGATATGGAGCGTCGTATTCGAGCATTAATTCGTTGGAATGCTTTGGCAATGGTTCTACGTGCCAATAAAACAGGTGATGACTTAGGTGGTCACTTGGCAAGTTTCGCGTCTTCAGCAACCCTATATGATGTCGGCTTTAACCATTTCTTCCGTGCCAATAGCGATAGCTTTGGTGGCGACATGATCTATTACCAAGGTCACTGCGCCCCAGGTATTTACGCACGTTCATTTTTAGAAGGTCGTTTGACCGAAGATCAATTGAGCAATTTCCGTCGTGAAGTGGGTGGTCAAGGGCTTTCAAGTTATCCTCATCCTTACTTAATGCCAGATTACTGGCAGTTCCCAACTGTTTCGATGGGCCTTGGTCCAATCATGTCAATTTATCAAGCGCATATTCAAAAGTACTTGATGAATCGTGGTTTGATCAAAGAAGAAAACCGTAAGGTTTGGGCGTATCTTGGCGATGGTGAAATGGATGAGCCAGAAAGCTTAGGTGCAATCTCGCTTGCGGGTCGCGAAAAATTAGACAACTTAATCTGGGTGGTTAACTGTAACTTACAGCGTCTAGATGGTCCTGTACGTGGTAACGGTAAAATCATTCAAGAGCTAGAGTCACTGTTCCGTGGTGCAGGCTGGCGTGTGATTAAGGTGGTCTGGGGTCGTCATTGGGATCCTTTATTGGACAAAGACACCTCAGGTGCTTTAAAAGCCCGTATGGATGAAACGCTAGATGGTGAATACCAACGCTACCAAGTAAAAGGTGGCGCTTATACCCGTGAAAAATTCTTTGGTAAATACCCTGAAGCTGCGGAGTTGGTAAAAGGCTTAAGTGATGAAGATATTGATAATCTGAATCGCGGTGGTCATGACCCATACAAAGTGTATGCCGCGTATGCTGCAGCAATGACCAGCAATGGTCAACCGACTGTAATCTTGGCAAAAACAGTGAAAGGGTATGGTTTGTCTGACGAAATTGAAGCTGTCAACAAAACCCACCAAATCAAGAAAATGCAACACGATTCATTGAAATATGTACGTGACCGTTTCAATTTACCATTCTCTGATGAGCAACTTGAAGAGCTTCCATTCTATCGTCCAGGTGAAAACTCACCTGAATTGAAATATATGAAAGCACGTCGTGAAGCTTTAGGTGGTTATTTACCTGCACGTCGTAAAGACAGTGAAGTATTGGCGATTCCAGAGATTTCAGTATTTGATGGCGTGCTTAAAGGTAGTGGTGGTAAAGAACAATCAACCACGATGGTTATGGTGCGTTTGATTGCAGCATTGTTAAAAGAAAAAGCCATTAAAGACCGTGTTGTGCCTATCGTACCTGATGAAGCGCGTACCTTCGGTTTAGAAGGCATGTTCCGTCAGTTGGGGATCTATGCTGCGCATGGACAAAACTATACCCCAGAAGACCAAGAACAGCTCATGAACTATCGTGAAGCGAAAGATGGTCACATGTTGCAAGAAGGGATCAATGAAGCAGGTGCAATGAGCGCTTGGTCAGCATTGGGTACCAGTTATTCAACCAATAACTTACCAATGATTCCGATGTATATGTATTACTCAATGTTTGGTTTCCAACGTATTGGGGATATTGCATGGGCAGCGGGTGACTCTCAGGCACAAGGCTTCTTGTGTGGTGCAACAGCTGGTCGTACAACATTAAATGGTGAAGGTTTACAACACCAAGATGGTCATTCTCATATCTTGGCAGGAACGATTCCAAACTGTGTAGCGTATGATCCTTGCTTTGGTTATGAGTTAGCTGTGATTGTGCATGATGGTTTACAACGTATGTATGTGAATCAGGAACGTGTGTTCTATTACTTGACGCTCATGAATGAAAACTATGACCAACCTGCATTGCCTGAAGGTGCTGAAGAAGGCATCAAACGTGGTATGTATTTGTTCAATAAAGATGAAAAAGCCACAGTTCAGTTATTGGGTTCAGGCGTGATTCTGCGTGAAGTGATTAAAGCTGGGCAAATTTTACGTGATGAATACCAAATCCATTCCAATGTATGGAGTGTAACAAGCTTCAATGAATTGGCACGTGATGGTATGGCTGTTGAAGAATACAATCGCCTACATCCACTTGAAGACGGTAAAGAGTCTTGGGTTTCTCAGCAATTACGTGACACGGATGGTATTGTTGTTTCAGCAACAGATCATATGCGTGCCTATAGCGAACAGATCCGTGCTTATCTTCCAGATAGCCGTCCATATGTAACATTGGGTACAGATGGTTATGGTCGTTCAGATACACGCAGTAATTTGCGTAGTTACTTTGGTGTAGATGCGGCACATATTGTGGTTGCAACATTGAAAAAACTTGCTGATGAAGGTGAAGTTGATCCGCGTTTGGTGAAAGATGCAATCTCTTCATTTGAACTTGATGTTGATCGTCCAGTTGCATGGTTACCGCAAGCGCACCCATCTGTACAAGAAGTTGCTGCTTATACTGAAGTGACAGAGGAGAAATAATGATGCAAGTTAAAACTCCTGATATTGGCGTTGATAAGGCCACTGTTGCAGAAATCTTGGTGAAAGTCGGGGATACCATCGCTGTTGATGACAGTATCATTCTACTTGAGTCAGACAAAGCCTCTGTTGAAGTGCCAAGCACTTCAGCAGGTGTGGTTAAAAGTATTGCTGTTACGGAAGGCGATGAAGTTTCAGAAGGTGCTGTGTTGATCGAAGTTGAATCTGCGGATGCAACAGAGACAGAATCACCAGCACAACCTGCTCAAGAAGCTGCAAAAACTGAACCTGCTGTAAAAACTAAAGCTGAACCTGTGGCGTCTGTTGCACCTTCTGCATCTACGACAGCTTCATCTCAAACAGTTGAAGTTCAAGTGCCAGATATTGGTGTTGAAAAAGCTTTGGTCGGCGAAGTTCTGGTTAAAGTGGGCGACGAAATTGCGGTAGATGACAGCATCGTTGTAGTGGAATCGGATAAAGCAACGGTTGAAGTTCCAAGTACAGTTGCTGGCACGGTTGAAAGTGTTGTGGTCAAAGAAGGCGATAATGTTAAAGAAGGTGTGGTACTGATTACAGTGAAAACTGTAGGGGCTGCAACGACTTCGGCGGCAGCACCTGCTGAAGCGCCTCAACAAACGTCAGCAACACCAACTCAAGCTGCTGCACCAGAAGCATCAGCGCCAGCCCAATCGGGTAAAGTTGAAGTTGCTGTTCCTGATCTGGGTGTAGATAAAGCAACAATTTCTGAAATTTTGGTGAGCGTAGGCGATCAAGTTGAAAAAGACCAAAGCCTTTGCGTTGCTGAGTCGGATAAAGCCTCTGTAGAAGTACCAAGTACGGTTGCTGGTACGGTGACGGCGATCCATGTGGAATTGAATCAGTCTGTAAGTCAGGGCACTGCTTTGGTAACGATTGAAGCACAAGGTCAGACTGCATCAGCACCGCAAGAAAAACCAGCCGCTCCAGCATCACAAGCTGCATCAGCACCAGCCGCGAAAACGACAGCTTCAACGCCAAAAGCTGAAGTGGCCGTTGCTCAAGCGGGTACTGAAAAGTTATCTAAAGCACAACAAGCTGAAAATGCTAAAGTTTATGCTGGTCCAGCCGTGCGTAAGCTTGCGCGTGAACTGGGTGTGGTTTTATCACAAGTCGAGGCCTCTGGCCCTCATGCACGTGTGATGAAGGATGATGTTTTTGCTTTTGTTAAAGCCAAATTGACTGCACCGCAAGCAGCAGCTCAAACAACTGCTGCGCCAGTCGCTTCAGGTTTGCCTGCATTACCAGATTTCAGTGCATTTGGTGGTAGTGAAATTGCACCAATGACGCGTTTACAGCAAGTGTCTGTACCGCAATTGTCATTAAACAATTTTATTCCGCAAGTGACACAATTTGATTTAGCAGATATTACTGAACTAGAAGCTTGGCGCGGTGAGTTAAAAGGGAAATTTAAGCAAGATGGTATTAGCTTAACGATCCTTGCCTTTATTGCAAAAGCGGTGGCGTTTTTACTCAAAGAAGAGCCTTATTTTGCAGGTCACTTGGCAGATGATCAAAAGTCTGTGCTGTTGCGTAAAGAAATCCATATGGGAATCGCTGTGGCGACACCAGATGGTTTAACTGTTCCAGTATTGCGTAATCCTGATCAAAAATCGATTAAGCAAATTGCCATTGAATTGGGTGAGTTAAGTAAAAAAGCACGTGATAAGAAACTTTCTCCGAAAGACTTACAAGGTGCAAACTTTACTATTACTAGCCTAGGTTCAATTGGTGGTACTGCATTTACGCCATTGGTGAACTGGCCGCAAGTTGCGATTTTGGGTATCTCACCTGCAACGATGCAACCAGTATGGAATGGCTCAGGCTTTGATCCAAAACTGATGTTGCCATTGTCATTGTCTTATGACCATCGTGTGATTAATGGTGCGGATGCTGCGCGATTTACCAATAAATTGACCAAGTTGTTATCAGATATTCGTAACATCTTGCTTTAAGTTTTAAATTATAGAAGACCTCGCTTTAGGCGAGGTTTTTTATATGGATCTGATTTTGTTTTATCAATAATTTTCAAACCTGCTTTAAAGTCATTATTCAATATAGTCAATCTGTCAAAAAACTCAGGCACAAGAATATAATTTCTCTTAATTAATATTTTTAATTAAATCAATCGGCGACATCCCTGTCGCTCCACGATAGGATAACCCTCTAGAGTTCAAAATTAGTGAAGAAACGAAATTGGATTCATCCTCTGCGGGCATAAAAAATGCTTCGGCACGATATTTTTTGAAGTTTATCTGAGCTTTAAATTTTTTAATTTTTAAAAATTGAAAATGACTGATAAAGCGTTGTAGAATAGCTGTACTTCATTGGGGAGTAGCCGCTGTTTGTCATCTGCGAGATGATAAATGGGTGATGATCAACATAATTACTCAACAGAGTATGGTCATCATAGCAAAGAACCAATTTAGCTGAAGGTATTTACTCAGCTATCTTTTGTTGGCAAGACCTTTGATTTATCACTCCGCGTTGAATAGGCGACTATTCATATTGGCTAGCAGGAGGGGTAAGTCATCGGTAAATATTGCTAGCCAGAGACTTTGAAATGTTAAATGCCTTCCTCATCTCTTTAGTGGTTGTCGCTTTATCCGAAATGGGCGATAAAACACAACTGCTCGCATTACTTCTTGCTGCACGTTTTCGTAAACCTATTCCGATTTTATTTGCAATTTTATTAGCAACTATTGTCAATCATGGGGTATCGGCTGTGCTTGGTCAATGGATTACCACAGTCCTTAGCCCGACAGTATTACTTTGGATTGTGTCACTTGGCTTTATTGGTATGGCTGGGTGGATGTTGATTCCAGATGAATTGGACGATGAATCTGAAAGTATTAATAAATGGCAAAAATATGGGGTCTTTGGTGCAACCTTTGTATTATTCTTCCTTGCAGAAATTGGGGATAAAACCCAAATCGCCACAGTGGCACTTGCTGCACGCTTTGACAGCATCGGTTGGGTAACTCTAGGTACGACATTGGGGATTATGTTGGTCAATGCACCTGCTGTATTTATTGGCAATAAATTGGCAGATAAATTACCTATTGCTTTGATTCATAAAATTGGAGCTGCAATCTTCTTTATTATTGGTGTCGCCGCTTTAGTTCAGCATTACTTTTTTTAAGCACAATTTTCCAAGCTGATTGAACATCAATAAAGTCATCTATTTTTAAAGCTGAAAACCCAACTTAATGTTGGGTTTTTTATTATTCTGAGAATGATGACACAAATAATCTTTAAACTTAGGTTGTAGATTTATTGTAACTTTGAAGAAAACCTTATATGTTGTATGGGATAACTAAAGATTTATTTTAAAAAAGGTTTTGGGGTTTCTGGTATGGCTTTAGATCGCACCACGTCGCAAGTTTTGTTTGATAATGGCACTCATAAATGTATAAGTTTTACTAGTTTGGTGAAAGGTGAAGGTGTACAAGCCAATCAGTTTCTTATTTTAAATAATGAACGTGCAGCAGTATTAGATCCGGGTGGTGATTTGACCTATGTGCCCCTGACCATGGAGCTTAATAAATACACCCGATTACAAAATCTAGACTATGTCATGGCATCTCATCAAGACCCCGACATCATTACTTCAATGCCACGTTGGTTGGTCTATACCGATGCCAAAGTGGTCGCATCTAAATTATGGGCACGCTTTTTACCTCATTTAAACTCAGCATTTATGAGTGACCGTATGAAAGGGGGCTGGTTAGAACGTCTGATCGAATTGCCTGACCAAGGTGGCTCTATTCCATTGGGAGAAACGCGCATCATCGTGGTTCCTGCGCATTTCTTACATTCCGTTGGAAATTTCCAGTTTTACGATCCAATTTCAAAAATTTTATTCTCAGGTGATATGGGTGCATCGATTGTTGATGATGCCTCGAAACCAATTGAAGATTTTGCAATGCACATTCCAACCATGCATGGTTTTCATCAGCGCTATATGTGTACCAATCGGGTGATCCGTTTATGGGTGAAAATGGTGCGTCAAATGGATATTGAAATGATTGTGCCGCAACATGGTAAGCCATTTATTGGTAAAGAGATGATTCATCAGTTTTTAGACTGGATCGAAAATTTACAATGTGGTGTCGATTTGATGGATGAGTCCGTGTTTACCTGTCCGCAATAAAAAATTCAAAAAAGATATTGAGTTTGAGTGCGACTTTTTTTAGGATTTTCTTGCCAAAATTTTAAATTGATAACGAGAATCTTAAAAAAATGTTGTCACAAATCTCAGCACAGGATGCGTGCTTAAGTTGCGGAGCGTGTTGCGCCTTTTTCCGAGTCTCATTTTATTGGGCAGAAGGAGAAGCCATGCCGCCAGATTATGTCGAACCTTTGACAGCCGTGTATTCTTGTATGCAGGGCACCAATCAAAAGCAACCACGTTGTGTGGCATTAAAGGGTGAGATTGGACAGCAAGTCAGCTGTAGTATGTATGAGCAACGGAGTTCTTCATGCAAACAGGTACATGCTGGGGATTCACAATGTGCAAAAGCAAGACAAGGCTATGGTTTAATTCCCCTGATCGAAATAGAAGTCGCTACACCCAGCAATGATGAAGACTTTGATCAGGTGTGTTAACGCTTCATTGGGAAAATTTAGGATATTAAGGCAGAGACTGTAAGTCGACAGTCTACTGTGGTGTTAAATCCACGATAATTTTATATTCAAAGCCCATTTTTATTTCAATAAGATACTGAAAAATAAAGTGTGATCGAGAATAAGATAAATCCGCACAATAAAAAATGAAAATTGAACGGAAATTTGTATATAATAGCTCACGGAAATTACCAGCGAGACTGTTATGTTGACCATCGTTCAAGAAGCGCTAACCTTCGATGATGTCTTATTACTCCCTGCCTATTCTACTATCCTCCCAAAAGATGTCTCTCTAAAGACACGCCTCACACGCGGCATTCAACTGAACATCCCTATGGTTTCAGCAGCAATGGATACTGTGACTGAGTCACGTATGGCGATTGCAATGGCGCAAAACGGTGGTATTGGTATTTTACATAAAAACATGGATATTTCTGCACAAGCTGCAGAAGTTCGCCGTGTAAAAAAATTCGAAGCGGGAATGGTGAAAGATCCAATTACCGTGACACCTGAAACCACGATTCGTGATTTGATGGCAATTACACAAGCCAACAACATCAGCGGTGTACCTGTCGTTAAAGATGGCAAAGTGGTTGGGATTGTAACTGGCCGAGATACTCGTTTTGTAACGAACTTGGAACAACCAGTAAGCAATATCATGACAGGGCAAGATCGTCTTGTGACTGTTCGTGAAAATGAATCGAAAGAAAATATTCAAGCATTATTGCAAAAACACCGTATTGAAAAAGTATTGGTGGTTGATGAAAGCAATGCACTAAAAGGCTTAATTACAGTTACAGATTTCCGTAAAGCGGAATCTTATCCAAATAGCTGTAAAGATGAATTAGGTCGTTTACGTGTTGGTGCTGCAGTGGGTACTGGCGCTGAAACTCCAAGTCGTGTTGAAGCGTTGGTTGAAGCGGGCGTTGATGCGATTGTAGTGGATACGGCGCATGGTCATTCTGCGGGTGTGATCGAGCGTGTCCGTTGGGTGAAAGCAAACTTCCCTCAAGTTCAAGTGATTGGCGGTAATATCGCAACGGGTGATGCTGCTTTGGCATTACTTGATGCGGGTGCAGATGCGGTGAAAGTGGGTATTGGTCCTGGTTCAATCTGTACGACACGTATCGTTGCAGGTATTGGTATGCCACAAATCTCTGCAATTGACAGTGTTGCCAATGCATTGAAAGACCAAATTCCATTGATTGCTGATGGTGGTATCCGTTTCTCTGGGGATATGGCAAAAGCGATTGGTGCTGGTGCAAGCACGATTATGGTGGGTTCACTTATGGCGGGTACTGAAGAAGCGCCTGGTGAAGTTGAATTCTTCCAAGGTCGTTATTACAAAGCATACCGTGGTATGGGTTCTTTGGGTGCAATGGCTGGTGCGACGGGTTCTGCCGATCGTTATTTCCAAGACTCGAAAGCAGGTGCTGAAAAATTGGTTCCAGAAGGGATTGAAGGCCGCGTACCGTACAAAGGTCCAATGGGCAATATCGTACATCAAATGATGGGCGGTTTACGTTCATCTATGGGCTATACCGGTTCTGCAACCATTGAAGATTTACGTCAAAATGCAAAATTTGTGAAAATCACCGCTGCAGGTATGCAAGAGTCACATGTGCATGATGTAACGATTACCAAAGAAGCACCGAACTATCGTGTAGGTTAATCTTTTGTAATATTTTGATTGGAAAAAGCCGTCAGTTTATGACGGCTTTTTTATTTTGGTGTAAAGTAGTAAACCTTAAAAATTGATTGTTATACAACACATAATAAGTGGGTAAAAGATGAGTTATTTTGGAACAGACGGGATTCGTGGAAAATTTGGTGAACTCCCAATTACCCCAGAATTTGCACTTAAACTCGGATTTGCGGCAGGGAAAGTATTAAAGCAAATTAGCCCAAAATCAAAACCAATTGTGGTTTTAGGTAAAGATACCCGTTTATCGGGTTATATTCTTGAAGCAGCTTTACAGGCGGGTCTCAATGCGGCAGGTGTTTATGTACATTTGCTTGGACCGCTGCCGACCCCTGCAATTGCCCATTTAACCCGTGCATTGCATGCCAACTTAGGGATCGTGATTTCTGCTTCGCATAACCCTTATTTTGATAATGGAATTAAATTCTTTTCAGATGAAGGGAAAAAGCTCCCAGATACGATTCAAGATGCGATTAATCGAGAGCTTGAGAACGATATCATTATTGAAGACACCGCAAACTTAGGTAAGAGTGTACGTGTTAAAGATGCCAATGGTCGTTATATCGAGTTTTGTAAATCGACATTCCCATATCATTTCAATTTACGCCATTTAAAAATTGTGGTGGATTGCGCCAATGGTGCAGCGTATAGCGTAGGTCCAGCAGTATTTCGTGAATTAGGCGCAAAAGTTATTGCGCTTTATAACGAACCAGATGGTTTAAATATCAATAAGGATTGTGGTTCAACACATCCTGAAAATTTACAAAAAGCCGTGATTGAGCATCAAGCAGATTTAGGTATTGCTTTTGATGGCGATGCAGATCGTGTGGTTTTGGTCGACCGTTTTGGTAAATTGATTGATGGCGACCATATTCTGTATATTTTAGCAACCCAAGCATCTCAAAAACCGGCGGGTATCGTCGGTACAGTGATGAGTAACATGGCATTAGAATTGGCACTTGAAAAAGCCAAAGTGCCTTTTGTGCGTGCTAAAGTGGGTGATCGCTATGTATTGCAAAATTTAGAAGAAAACAACTGGGTGACTGGTGGCGAACCATCTGGTCATATTTTGACTTTAGACAAGAGCACAACAGGTGATGCAATTATTGCAGCCCTGCAAGTGTTAACAGTATTGGTTGAACAGAATAAATCTTTAGATGAATTGGTTGCAGATTTTAAAACTTTACCCAATGTTTTGGTCAATGTTCGTCTTGAACAAATGTTTGACCCATTTGCAGTGCCAGCATTGGTTGCCGAGTTTGATAAAGTAGAAGCCACACTTAAAGGACGTGGGCGAATTTTAATTCGTAAGTCAGGGACGGAACCGATCATCCGTGTTATGGTAGAAGGCGATAATCTGCAAGAAGTAACTGATTTGGCAAATCATTTAGCAGATGCTGTTCGTCAAAATGCGGCTTAAAATATTGTATCGTCTGTAGAAGGTTTTGCTTCATGCGTGATGTAATTAAAGACTTAAGTGAGCTTCGTCTTACTTATCAAAAAGGTGAACTACATGAGGAGCAAGTGGATGCTCATCCTCATGCGCAGTTTCTCAATTGGTTTAATTTGGCTTTAGAAGCAAAACTGCATGAACCCTATGCAATGTCGTTGGCAACCGCAAATGCACAAGGGCGTCCACATGTGCGTACTGTGTTATTGCGTGGTGCTACCGAGGCTGGTTATGATTTTTATACCAATTATGACAGTCAAAAGGGCTTAGATTTAGCTGAAAATCCTTATGCAGAATTGCTATTCTATTGGCCTGAGTTAGAACGTCAGGTTCGTGTGGGTGGACAAGTTCAGAAAATATCTGAACAAGAATCTACTGATTATTATCATAAACGTCCGCGTGATAGCCAAATTGCAGCGCATATCAGTACCCCACAAAGTGGCGTGATTGAAAGTCGTGAACATTTACAACAGCGTTTTCAAGCGTTGTATGATCAAGTGGCTGAAAAGAATGAATTGGCTAAACCTGAATTTTGGGGAGGCTATCGTTTAGAGCCGACGTATTATGAATTCTGGCAAGGCCGCCCAAATCGCTTACATGATCGCCTCACTTATGAAAAAGTCGGTGAATCTTGGACAATACAACGTTTGATGCCATAAATGCAAAAATTACAAATTAAACAACGACCTTTGATCACACGCCCTGAAAACTTTCAGGGCGTGTTACCCTTTATTGCTGAAATTTTAGCCCGTCGTGGTGTGCAATCTGAACAAGAATTAGATTTAAAACTTAAATATTTACTTGCACCAGAAATGAAAGGTTTGGAGCAAGCCATTCAAATAATTGATCAAGCTTTAGATCAAGAAAAAAAAATTGTGATTGTCGGTGATTATGATGCAGATGGCGCCACCAGTACCGCACTGATGATGCTGGCTTTACGAGAAATGGGGGCCAATGTTGAATACCTTGTTCCAGATCGTTTTAAATATGGTTATGGCCTAACCCCTAAAATTGCCGATTTGGCTTTTGAAAAATATCAGCCTGATCTATTAATTACGGTCGACAATGGAATTTCCAGTCATGCAGGTGTAGCACAAGCACAGTCACATGGAATGCAGGTGATTATCACCGATCACCATTTAACGACCAAGGAAACGCCTCAAGCTGAAGCGGTTGTTAACCCAAATCAGTTAGGGTGCGAATTTCCAAGTAAGGCTTTGGCTGGCGTCGGCGTGGCATTTTACCTATTGGCAAAGTTAAGTAGCCATCGGACAAAACTGGGGAAATCGGCTGCAAAAATGCCGCAATATTTGGATTTGGTTGCTTTGGGCACTTATGCCGATGTTGCCAGCCTCGACCATAACAATCGTATCTTAGTGGATGCAGGGGTTAAACGGATTCAACAGAATCAATGTCGTGCTGGGATTAGTGCCTTATTAGACATTGCAGCGCGTGATCCTGCTGAGTTAAAAGCCTCTGATTTAGGTTTTGTGTTAGGCCCTCGTCTTAATGCCGCAGGGCGTATGGAAACCATGGACATCGGTATTGAATGTCTTTTGGCAACCGATACGCAGACAGCTCACGCTTTGGCACGCCAGCTCAATGATTTAAACTTAGAACGCCGTCAAGTTGAGTCGGAGATCAAACAAGAAGCTTTAGCTGCGCTGGAAAATCTACAGCTTGATCAAGATCATTTACCCGCAGCGCTGGTCATGTTTGAAGAGCATTGGCATCAAGGGGTGATTGGTATTGTAGCCGGGCGTTTAAAAGAGCAATTTCATCGCCCCAGTATTGTATTTGCGGCAGATAAAGACGGGATTCATATCAAAGGTTCCGCACGTTCGATTGATGGTATTCATATTCGAGACAGTATTGAAAAAGTTGCCGAGCAATATCCTGATTTGATTAGTCATTTTGGTGGGCATGCGGCGGCGGCGGGATTGACTATTCAAAAGCAACATTTTGAAGAATTTAAACAACGTTTTACTGAGTTGGTTGCTCAATCAGATGATGCGCTATTCCAAGCGGTGTTGTGGACGGATGGTGAATTGCCTGCTCAGGCATTTCAACTGCAAACTGTAGATACTTTGGCGCAATTGGGACCGTGGGGGCAAAAGTTTCCTGCACCGGTATTTGAAGGGCGTTTTAAAGTCATCGATTATCGTTGGTTAAAGGAAGTGCATCTGAAATTGCGCTTAGCTTTGGAAAATGGCCAACCGATTGATGCGATTGCCTTTAATGTACGTGATAAATTCAATTTTGATCCTATGCAAGATATGGTACGTATTGTTTATGAATTGGATAAAAATCAATTTAATGGCAATGTGAGTTTGCAGTTAAGAATGCTGCATTTAGAACAGTAAATTTAGGCGAAAGAAGCGCTTATATAAGCGCTTTATCTATTTGATACCCACTATAATAGTTAATACATCTCATTTTAGAGCGCGTATAGCCTTATCTTACATTCAAAATTTAAATACATTTGTGTAGTTAAGGCCTTTCTCTGCACTGTAAAAAGTAGTGCTTCTAACTAGATTTGCGGATTAAACATCAAAGAAAATTATCTCCCTTCTTTAAGTCATAGATTAATATAGGTTTAACGCTTTTTTATGCCTAAAAGAATCTAGAAAAATGAAAATATGGATTGCAGTGCTTTTTATTCTGATTTCAAATACAGCCTTTGCAAATGTAATTAAATGGAACGAAAATAATATTAATTGGCTGTCTTATGAAAAAGGCTTACAGATTGCTGAACAAGAGAAGAAACCCATTTTATTGGTGTTTTATGCTAACTGGTGTGGCGCTTCTAAGCGATATGGAAAAGTATTTTATGATGATGAGGTTGTAAATCTTTCGAAAAAATTCATCATGATTAAGGTCGATGTGAATGAGGATGAGGATTTAAGTTTAGAGTATGGTGTGCGCTATATTCCGATGACATTATTTTTGGATAGTAAATCAAATATTCAAACTGATATACGTAGTAGTACTTCAGAGCATCCGTTTAATTTAAATGAAGAAAATCCTAATGAATTACTAAGGTTGATGAAAAAAGTACAATACAAGTTAAATGAAGTCTCGATCAAACCTAAAGTTATTTTAATGAATCATTAATTGTTGATTTATTTAATTAGTGATAAAAAAAACCGCTTATACAAGAGCGGTTTTTTAAAGTTTACCAATAATTAGAAGCGGTAAGCAGCGCGAAGACCATAGATATTATCGTCATCTTCAAAATCAACAGAACCTTCTAAGCTGATTTGTTGAGTAAAGAATTTTTTTGCACGAATTGTAAAGCTGTCTTCATCAGTACCATCGGTGCGGCTACCTGAATAAGCCAATCCGACACTGAAAGTTTTATCTAGGTATAAATCTGTACCTACGCTGTAAGCATCGGTATCACCAAAGCTTGCACCACCTTCAAAATTCATGTCATAGCGACCCACTTGAGTGACATATTTAGCACGGATAGTTGGATCTATATCATCATTAAAATCATTGTCATAGCCCGCTAAACCAACCGCAATCAAAAGACCTGGGATTGGCAAGTAACCTACTTCAGCAGAGTAAGTTGTTGTGTCTAAATCATCGACATGATCGGCCTTAGCTGTAGAGCGTCCAATAGCAGCACTTGCATAAAAATCGGTATTTGGAACGAAATATTCAATACCAACACCATAAGCTGTTACATCGTAGGCATCATAATCGATATAGCTAATCCCAGCATTTACGTTGCTTGCGCGATCTAGAAAGGCAGCTTCGTTTAATGGGTTATTTTTAACTTGAACAGGGTTAAAATAATATGTTCCATCAATAGCAAAACCAGTAGATGTATCCCCTTTATCTGGATCAACAATACCGAGTGAACCACCGATTTCAGCTTGGTATGCATGTGCAGACCCAAAAGAACTAGCAAGTAATGCAGCAAATAAAGTTTTCTTAAACATTGTGTGACCCTTTTGTTATAAAAATATTAATTTTTTGTTACAAATCGCATTGTATGTAAATTAATCTCTATGTCAAGGCTAAAGATCTGAAAATTAAAAGTTTGCTGCGCCATGACATAAAAATAATGCTTAAAAAATGGATAACTGAGTCAAGCTTTAAGCAATCCATAACAACAATAAAAATAGCCAATAGATTCGGTTTAAAGGCTTTTAATCGGTCTTTTTTATGTCTTAATTTTTTAAGATAGATCGATTCAAAATTATTTAATTCATTATTTATCAAAATATTATAATTGATTTTGTTCTATCATCTTGCATTAAGACTTATTAAGACATATCTTAATATACATAAATTAATCAATTTGAGAAAAATAAAGATGAAATCAGAGCGACATGATCATTCACAACATGATTTTGAGCATCGTGAACAGCATACCGAACGGGGCTATGGTGGACGACGAGGTCGGTTGTTTGAATCGGGTAAAATGAAGCTTTTGGTTTTACATCTGATACAGCAACAGCCAAAGCATGGTTATGAAATTATCAAAGCCATCAGTGATCTGGTCGGTGGAGGCTATACTCCAAGTTCAGGCACAATCTATCCAACCCTGACCTATCTTGAAGAAATTGGTTTTGTGCATGCTGAAAATACAGAAGGTGATCGTAAGCAATATCACATTACTGATGCTGGAAAATTACATTTAAAAGAGCAGCATGCGCATATCCAACACTTATTAGAGCGTTTAGAAACTCGACGCGAAATTCATGAAAACGACCAATATTTGGATATTCATCGTGCGATGGAAAACTTAAAAACATCATTACGCCTAAAGCTCAAGGGTAAAGATTTTGATGCGGAGCAAGTTAGACAAGTCGCTGAAAAAATTGATCAAGCTGCAGTAGAAATTGGACGTTTATAACAGTGCAATAATGGGGCAATAGAAGGTTTAGGTGAGACATGAGTATTGAGGTACAACAAAAACTGCGTCATGCAAATTTAAAAGTGACCCAAGCAAGAGTGATTGTATTCAAAGCGCTGTTGGACCAAAAAACACAACTGACAGCAAAGCAGATTTATCAGCGGTTATATGTACAAAATAAGCAGATCAGCTTATCGACCATATATCGAGTGGTGAGTGATTTAGAGAAAGTGGGTTTGATTACGCAAAATCTGCATGGCAGAGATGAAGCCAAATATGCTTTGCCTTATTTATCCGAAGTGGAGTCACTCAATATCCAATGTGCCGACCTAACCCAGATCAATAAAGCGTCTTTGATCGCTTCACTGGAACAGGTTTTTCAAGCGTTTGATATTGATGTTTTGGATATTAAATTTAGTACCACATTACATTAAACCCAGCGGTATATTTAACAAGTTAGAGAAATCTTATGAAACAACATCAATATTATGTAACTGTTCAACATCTTGCAGATGCGCAAGGTCATCCGTCAACCTACAATGAAAATATCGAATTTAATGTGGGTAATCACGATGATATTTTCCAAATCGTAGAGCGCTTAAAAGCTGCTGAATTTTTTGATGAAGAAACCACTAAAGCGTTTGCGGTAGGATTAAAACTCTTTTTAGAGGTGATGATTACCCACCGTGATCATGTGCTATTTCAAGACTTTGAACCTGCAGTTAAACAATTTATGAAAAACCTAAAGCAGAACGTCAAGAAAAATGCCTGATTTAAAACCAGAGATCAAGATCGAAAATAGACGCGATCAACATAAACCTGCCATGATTTTTGCTGGAATTCCGAAATTACCAGCAAAATATGCAGGGTGGATTATGCCGTTGATACTCTCAGCTTTGATGAGTGCGACCATTTCCATGATTAATTTATGGAAAAATGTGGGGTGGTTCGATGGATTTTTTGCAAAATGGTTTAGCGTCTGGCTATTTTCATGGATGATTGCCTTTCCCACAGTATTAATTTTTTTACCTTTGGTTCGCCGTTTCACAGGCTTATTTGTAGATCTTACGCCACCACCTTCTGCTTAATTCGATCAAGGCTTTGAAGACATCATGATGCGATGACGGGCCTATAAACATTTCAAAGTGAATATTCAACTCGGTAAAGTATTGTTCCCAGATCTTGTAATCAGAAACTGCATAACAAAAACCAAACTATTATTGTCCTATTCATGGTATTCAGCGTATTAAGATAGCTATAGGTCGATGTATATAAAACCGATAAGCTAAATAAAATGAAATTGTAGATGTTGCAATAACGTCCTGAGCTGATGGACAAATTTAGGATAACAAAATGACCAATACCAACTATACCGAGATTTCTAACTCTGATGATTGTGAAAAATATGTGAATCAGTTTATTCAAGATTTTCCAATCCGTTCAGCAGAAATAGGCAAAGGCACCGTCATTAAACGTGCATTACCCAGTCGTCAAAAACGCATGATTGGCGCATGGTGCTTTTTAGATCACGCAGGTCCAGTCGTATTTCCTCAGGGAGATGGATTGGATGTCGGACCGCACCCACATATTGGATTACAAACCTTCACTTGGATGATCGAAGGGACGATGATGCATACAGACAGCATCGGCTCTAAACAATTGATTCGTCCTAAACAAGTGAATCTGATGACTGCGGGTTATGGAATTTCCCATACAGAAGTTGCTCCCGATACTGAAACGAGAATGCATGCTGCACAGCTTTGGATTGCATTGCCTGATGATAAGATCAATATGGCACCGCAGTTTGATCATTATCCAGAATTACCCATCGTAGAGCAGGACCATATTGAATTTACAGTTTTAGTCGGTGAATTCATGAATACCAAATCTCCTGTCAAAGTGCATACGGAATTAGTCGGGATCGATTTTTTTGCAAAAGAATCAACCAAGACACGTATTCCACTGAATCCTCATTTTGAATATGGATTTATGGCATTAGAAGGTGAAGCAACAGTAAATGGTCATGATTTAAATAGTGACAATATGGTGGTAATTGAACCTGGAATTTCACAGATTGAGGTTGAGTTACCAAAAGGCTCGCGCTTACTGTTGATAGGTGGTGAACCTTTTGAGTCGCCTATTTTACTGTGGTGGAATCTTGTGGGCAGAACACAGGAAGAACTAAAAACGGCAACAGAACAATGGGCAAATCAGGACGCGCGTTTTGGAACGATCCCTGATTATGATGGTCCACGTTTAGAAGCACCGGCATTCCCAGACAAGATGCGAGCATCGAAGTGATGTGCTGCATTGCGCATTATCGATTTTTAGACAGGGATTCAAACTAAATAATTTGCGTTAAAGGCGAGCTTGCTCATCCTTTAGCGCAAGTGTTGCGTTTACAAAGTTTTATTTAAACTGGCATTCACTAAAAATTTAAAGATTCAAGGAAAATAAAATGGCAATTATTGCAAATGCAAAGGTAAAAACCTATCCAGAACCATGGTCAGGTGAGGTGGTGAGTGGAAAACATCAACTGATTACCGACAAACCAGAATCATTCGGTGGGCAAGACAAGGGCTTAGCGCCTTATGATTTTATCTGTTCAGGTTTAATTTCTTGTACCATGATTACATTGCGTATGTATGCTCAACACAAAGGGCTTGATTTGGGTGAGTTTACAGTTGAAGCTGATTTTAATGCCAATAAAGAGGGGAAAGAATGGGTCGAGCGTCGCTTGTCTTTTGCCACTCCTTTGTCTGAAGAGTTGCATCAAAAAGTGTTAGACATTTGCCAAAAAACCCCAGTGACCAAGACTTTATTGCGTAGTGTGGAAATCAATACCACGATTATTTAAAAAACGGCTATGTAAAAGATGGTCGTTGTATTTGATCCATAAAAGATATTTTGTATAAAAACAAAATATCTTTTTTTTTCTGTCATTAAGATTATACAAAGTTGCTTTTATTGATTATTTACAGGTGTTTGCATAAATTTTGTTATAGAACTTATCTTGATTCAAGGCTTTAAACTCTAAGTCGTCAAAGGAATAAAAAGCAGCCCCCGTTTCACCATCATGGCTCAAGGTAAGGTCATCAAATTTTTTCACTAATTTACTGTTTGATGTTTTTCCTGCAAAGTAGTCAGCGCCCCGAATGGCGATGGTTTTTCCTGTGCAATCTACAATAAGCTGTTTAATAACCGATTGATATGTTGCACCTTGCTCATCTTTAATAGGGTTGGCATATTTTTCATAGATGACAGCTTGCTTAAACGAATCACGAATTTTTTGATGTGCATTTACATCAATAAAGGATTCACCCTTATTCTCAAGAGATCCCAATAACATAAGCTTGGGTTGATATGCATATAGATTTGAACAAATAAAGAAGAAAATTAACGGGATAAGTGACTTCATTTTTATTCTCAGAATAATCAATATTGAATCTAGAGTATAAACAAAGTTGATAAAAAAATGATTTAAATACAGTAATAGAATTGTTGAAAAGTTGAGATCAATTTATAGTCGAAGGATAAAAACTGAGGCAATACAATGATTACATTACATCACCTAGATCAATCTCGTTCACTCCGTATTATTTGGGCTTTAGAAGAGTTGGGGCTTGAATATCAGATTAAGCACTATAAACGCTTGCCTACTTTCGCTGCGCCCCCTGAGTTAAAAGCAGTTCATCCGCTTGGAAAGTCACCTGTATTGACCGATGGCGATTTAACCATTGCAGAATCTGCTGTGATTTTGGATTATCTTCAAGCAACCTATGATACAAAAAATCAGTTTAAGCCTCAGAATCCTAAAGACTTAATGCAATATAACTACTGGATGCATTATGCCGAGGGTTCTTTAATGCCTTATTTGTTGATGACCTTGGTCATGACCAATATGCCAAAACATGTTCCTTTTTTAATTCGCCCGATTGCAAAGAAAATTTCAGAAGGCGTCCGTGGCGGCTTTAGCAATCCTCGTTTAAAAGAACATGCAGCCTTTTTGGAAGCTTATTTTAGTCAACATGACTATGCCGCAGGTGAGTTTTCTTTTGCAGACATTCAAATGAGTTTTCCCGTGATTGCCATGCAACAAAGAACCAAAAATAAAACCCCTCGACTGGCTGCATATGCTGAACGAATTCAGCAGCGTCCGGCTTTTCAACGCGCTAAACTAAAGAGTGATGATTAAATTTTGTATATCAAGGTGATGGCTGAATGCATTTAATTTTTTTACCAGGCGCATCGGGAAGCACAGCGTTTTGGCAACCTGTTATGCAGCAGCTTTCAGCCGATCATCAAAAAACAGTGATGGCCTATCCAAGTTTTGCTGGGTATCCAGAGCATCCGCATATTGATAGTTTTGACGATTTACAGGGCTATATTCTCGACCAAATTCAACAGCCCTGCATTGTGATTGCTCAATCTATGGGAGGGGTTTTTGCAGTTCAAGCAGCACTACAAAAACCTGAATTGATCAAAGCTTTGGTTTTGGTTGCAAGCTCTGGTGGAATTGATTTAAGCCCCTTTCAGGTTGCCGATTGGCGAGGCGATTACCAGCAAACATTTGCGGTGCCCAATTGGTTTGTCGATCATCAATCCCATTTAGATGATTTATTATACAAAATAGCGTGCCCAGTCCTGTTGCTCTGGGGCGATGCAGATCCCATTAGCCCTGTGGGCGTGGGTAAATATTTGCATGAAAAAATCCAGCATTCCATATTGCATATCATTGAACAAGGGGAACATGATTTGGCCAATGTACACGCCAATCAAGTGGCTAGATTAATTCACGATTTTATTTCTGATATAAAGTAAAAGATTTAAGCTGATGTCGCACATGTCTTTTTCATTTATGTTTACCATAATGACAATTGTGCTTCATCTTGCTGATCTGTCAGTTGATACAAACCGACCCCGATTAAACGGAATTGGAAATGCTCAGGAATTTGCATTTCACTTAATAATATTTGAATGACCTGAACCATTTCTTGCTGTGATTGAAGTGCGGTTTTAAAACTTTTACTGTGCTGTAAAACTTGAAAATTCTTGAGTTTTAACTTAACGGTGACACCGCGAGCCTGCATGTGTTTTTTTTCTAAACTGAGCCAAACACGTTCAATTAAATTGTCCCAATAGATTGAGCACTGTTCAAGGCTGAGATCATCATCAAATGTGGTTTCCTTGGAAATTTGCTGACGTTGTCGTTCAGCTTGTACCGGACGATCATCAATACCTTGGGCATATAAAAACAACTGTCTGCCATATTTGCCAAAATGATGGATTAGTATATTTTCTTCAATTTTTTGCAAATCACCCAAAGTCTCTAAGTTTAAGCTTTTCAGTTTTTCCTGAGTAACCTTCCCAACACCGGGAATTTTTTTCAGGGGTAAATCATGGATAAAATGTTGAACTTGGGTCGGTTTAATGATGCAAATGCCATTGGGTTTATTCCAGTCTGAGGCAATTTTGGCAAGAAATTTATTCGGTGCCACACCTGCCGAAGCAGTAAGCCCTGTTTGTTGAAAAATATCGGCTCGAATTCGTTCCGCCACTTCAGTAGCACTGGGAATATTTTGTAAATTTTCAGTGACATCTAAATAAGCTTCATCTAAAGATAAAGGTTCGATAAGCGCAGTGTATTTCTGAAAGATTTCATGAATTTTTACAGAAACATCGCGATATTTTTCAAAATTCGGTTCAATCACATAGACTTGAGGGCAGAGTTTTTTTGCCTGTGACATCGACATGGCGGAGCGTAATCCAAACTGACGCGCTGGATAGGATGCAGCAGCAATCACAGCCCGAGGATGATGTGAGGAAATCACCACAGGTAAGTGTTTTAGTTCAGGACGGTCGAGTAGCTCTACAGATGCATAGAATGCATCCATGTCAATATGGATGATTTTTCTCATGAATTACACAGTGTTGAAACGCTGTGTGATTATTCTAACCGATCTTGATTTGTTTCTATTGATGAATTTGAATTTTGTAAAGAATATGCGACAGCTTATGTCATGAATGATCTTGATTACGCTTAATTCAACTTATTTTTCTGTAAAAACTGCTGCCATTGTTCTGCATCACCATAGAACACATTTAAATCGACATTTTTTTCGATGCCTTGAATTTTGCCTTGGTTGCTCTTTTGCCAAAATGTCCATGCACGTTGGTCTTTTAAATCTGGCTTATCTTTATATTCACGAATCCAAATCGGTGTATCTTTAAACTCACCTGTGAGTACCATGTTGTAAAAGATTTTAGAGGTATAAAAAATCGGTTGTTTACCATAATGCTTTTGCAATTGATCATGCATATTTTTGATGTGTTTGATTAATTGTTCTTTGGTATAGGTGTTTATGCAACTGCTGTCATACTCCAAGTCCATCACAGGGGGCAAGGCATTACTTTTATTTGGCACTGTTTTGATAAAATTTTGTGCTTGAATGTCACCATCGCGACATAAACGAAAGAAGTGATAAGCCCCCACGCGTAGACCACGTTCACGTGCTTCTAACCAATACTGCTGAAATTTATCATCTTGATAATCTCCACCTTCAGTGGCTTTGAGATAGACAAACTGATAGTGCTGCGGAGAAATTTTTTTCCAATCAATATCACCTTGATGATGTGATACATCGAAGCCTTTAATCGGATAGGCTTCAGCCAAGGCAGCATTATTATGAACAAAAAACAAAGTGCCGAGTATGACGCAGCAAAAAAGTGCGATCGCTAAAACTGAGCTATTGCGAGTGATTTTTTGCTGTTTGTGTTTTTTCGCAGCGTATTTTGACATGGTTTTTCTAAATATCCAGATGGATCAGTTTAACGTGCTTTGGTTCTAAAAAACGATGGCTGAATAAAAATTGCAACACTTAAATTTGCGCATCTTTGGGAATTTGAAAGAATATCAACGCCGTAATGATGTTAATCGCACCTAAGCAAATCAGGGTATAGTGAAATGCTTGTGTAATATGCGCTTCACTAAAATAGCCTGTAAATGCATTGAGTAGAGTACCTGCCAAAGCGATCCCAATACTCATTGATAACATCATAATCATCGATAAAAAGCTATTCCCACTACTGGCATCCTGTTGTGGGAGATCTTTAAGCGTAAGGGTATTCATGGTCACAAACTGTAATGAGTTGAGTACACCAAAAATAAAGAAATGCACTACACCTAACCATGTCGGGGTATCTGCTGTATGTAAGGCAAAACTGGCAATACATGCACCGATCAATAAGGTATTAACCAGTAGAAATGGACGATAACCAGTACGTTGTAGAATCGGGCGAATGATGGGTTTAGAAAATAATGAACCGAGTACAATCGGGGTCATCATTACCCCAGTCATAAAAGGTTCCATTTTAAAGGCGACTTGAAGCATCAGTGGCAAAATAAAGGGAACCGCATTTCCACCAAAGCGTGCAAAGAAATTACCGAGTACACCGATGGTATAGATTTTATTTTTAAACAGTCGACTACGAAACAATGCATTTTTATGGGTATGGGCATGATAGGCATAGACTAAGGCTGAGATTATTCCAGCGAAAAGTAAGCCTAAGCTCAGGCTTCTGGAGATTTCATTGCTGGCAATATTTTCAATCCCTAAAGCCATGCCCACCATTGCGATTGCCAATAGGATAAAGCCACTGAAATCAAAGGATTTTACCGATGCTTCAGTCACATTGGGCATGGCTTTAAAAGTGACAAAAGTGCCTAAAATACCGATGGGTAAATTAATCAGAAAAATCCAGTGCCAAGACGCATATTCGACCAACCAACCACCTAAGATCGGGCCCATTAATGGACCGAGTAAACCTGCTAAGCTCATCAAACTCATTGCAGAAAGAAACTGCTCACGAGGGATGATTTTTAACATGGCGAGTCGCCCGACTGGAACCAGTAATGCGCCACCGATACCTTGAATAACTCGAAATATAATAAGCAGATTGAAGTCATTGGACAGTGCACAGCCCAATGAGGCAGCGGTAAAAATTACGATCGCTGCAAAGAAAATATTTCGGACCCCGAAGCGATCTGCCAGCCAACCGCTTAAAGGAATACACGCAGCAACCGCCAAGACATAGCTAATCACGATGCCATGCATTTTTAATGGATTTTCTTGCAGGCTTTCTGCCATAGCAGGCAAAGCGGTATTGATAATCGTGGTATCTAAGCCTTGCATGAAAAAGCCGATCGAAACTAAAAAAACCAATAAATAGAATTTAGGTTGGAGTTTACTGTGCGATGGCGTAGTCGTCATAGAACTTAAATAATCCCATTTTGTGAATATTTTAAAACAATCATCTGACTAAATCTGTATGAAATCGTTGCTTTATATTGATTCATGCGCGATACCCAATTGAATGTTCAAGAAATTGCCATGAAACTGTAATCTGCTTGTCATGGAACTTACACCCGTGATGAATACATTAAGCCAAATTAAACACAAAATGGGCTGTTTATGAACATAAAAGTTTCTGCATTGTGTTTAGCAATGCTTTCTGTTGGCTTAGTGGCATGTAATGATGATAATAAAACAACAGCGCCAACGGTTGAAGAAGCCACCCCTGAAAGCATTAATTTAAGCTGCTTATTGGGGCGTTATGAAACGGGTATTTTTGCTGAAAGTGCAGCAGAGATTCCGGCATATGATGCAACAACAAAACGGGTATTTGTGGTCAATGCTAAAAAGGGTTTAGTTGATGTGTTAGATGTGTCTAAACCCGAAACGCCTGTGCATATTGGTGAGCTTTCGGCCCGTGAAGCTTTAGCTGATTCAGAAGTAAATTCAGTTGCGATTAAAAATGGCATTGTGGCACTTGCTGTTCAAGCCAAACAAAAAACAGATAAGGGGATTGTGGCTTTTTTTAATGCCAAAGATTTGAAGTTGATCAGTACAGTCGAAGTTGGTGCTTTACCTGATATGCTGACATTTAGCCCCGATGGTAAAACTGTTTTGGTGGCAAATGAGGCTGAACCCAATGATGACTATAGTATTGATCCTGAAGGTTCAATCAGCATTATTGATATCAGCAATATTCAACGACCAACCGCCAGCCTTGCTGATTTTAAAGCGTTTAATGATAAAAAAGCCGATTTGATTAAAGCGGGTGTACGCATTTTTGGTCCTAAAGCGACAGTGGCTCAGGATCTAGAACCTGAGTACATCACCATCAGCAATGATGGGAAAACTGCTTGGGCGACCTTACAAGAAAATAATGCCATTGCCAAAATTGATATCGTTGCTAAAAAAGTGACTGATATTTTTCCATTAGGTTATAAAGATCATGGGCTTGCCAATAATGCGCTAGATGTCAGTGATAAAGATGGAAAAATTAATATTCAAGTTTGGCCGGGTTTGGTGGGGATGTATCAACCTGATTCAATTGCCCATTATCAAGCCAATGGGGCAAGTTATTTAGTCACAGCCAATGAAGGTGATTCACGTGAATGGTTGAAGGACTCAACTGCATATTATGCTGGAGATCAAAGTAAAGGTTTTGCAGAAGCAATTCGAATGAAGCATTTATTCAACGTCAAAGGTTTCAATAATAAAGGCGATTATCCTGCTCATTTGACCAATCTTGCCGCAGGTGTAAAAGGTGCCAAACTAGATGCAACGGTTTTTGCTTATTGTGGGGCAACAGCGACTGATCCAGGCATGTGCCGTGATGATACACAACTTGGACGTTTAAACATTGCTTGGAATATGGGTTATCAAATCAACACGGATGGCTCACCAAAATTGGATGCCAATGGATTATTGACCTATAGCAAACTTTATAGCTATGGCGCGCGTTCTTTCAGTATATGGGATGCACAAGGCAAATTAGTTTGGGATTCAGGCAGTGAATTTGAGCGTAAAGTTGCTGAGCTATTTCCAAATTACTTTAATAGTGATCATGAAGCGGCGGCTTTTGATGACCGAAGTGACAATAAAGGACCTGAGCCTGAAGGTTTAGCGCTGGGTACGATTGGTAAAAAAACCTTTGCCTTTATCGGCTTAGAGCGCCAAAGTGGGATAATGGTATACGACATTAGCAATCCACAAAAGCCTGTGTTTATACAGTATTTTAATCATCGTACCTTTAAACAGGATCAGGTTTATAAAGATGCTAAAGGTCAGCCGATCTTAAACAAGGATGGCAAGCAGATTCTGATTGAGAAAAGTGATTTAGGTCCTGAAGGACTGACGTTTGTCTCTGCCAAAGATTCACCAAATGCAAAGCCTATGTTGATTGTGGGCAATGAAGTCAGTGGCAGTACAGCAATTTATCAGATTAATTTAAAATAGCGTTTTGATGTATTCTGTTACGAGTAAAGAGTGCTTTGGCACTCTTTTTTATTGAGACTATCCCTCGGTTTTATGAGGGATAGTTGTAGATGTAATACATGAAGTAGCTTAATTATTCATCTTTATATACATTGGTAATTTTCAATAAAATTGTATTACTGATCTAAGCCCAACCACTGTCTTTGATGATAAGCGCTATCCCAGAACAACCACTCTAATTCAGCGCCTTTGGTATAAGCCTTATGCATTTTCTCAAGGGTATCTGCATCGCAATGTTCTGCAATACGGTCAATCGTCGCTAAAACATTTTTAACTGCTTCGTTAAACTCTTCACCCGAATAGGTATCGATCCATGCTTGATATGGATTATTGGCAATAGATTTACTCACAATATCTTTTCCAACTTCTGCATAAATCCAGAAGCAAGGCAGTAACGAAGCCAAAACCACAGGATAGCTTTCAGACCAAGCCGTCGCAGTTAAAAAAGCAGTGTAATGATGGCAGGCAAGGGTAAGCGGGGTATTCTCAAAGTCAGCTTTGCTAATCCCAAAATCTTTCATAAATCCATCGTGTAGGCTACGTTCAACCACAATTGCTTCTTTCGCACCTTGGGTAAATTGGATGATATCGTCAGCATCAAATGCTTTTGCGCCACAGACAGCCAATGCACGACCATAAGCCACCAGATAATGCGCATCCTGAATCACATAATGACAAAAAGCTTCCTTGTTTAATGAGCCTGTCGCAAGTTCTTGGTTAAATGGAAGCGCTAAAGTTTTGTTATATAAAGCAAGATTACGTTGCCATACGTCTTGAGAAAAAGACATGTCATTTTCCTATGCAATGATTCAAGTTATAAAATGATTTCAGTTTGCAAGACTATAACAACTCTAAATTGCTTTAGGTATTTGAATGCAGAAAATTCGGCTGTATTTGCATAAAAATATGACAAAGAACTTTGGATAAATGTGAAAAAGTCGTCATAATGTGCGCATTAAAAACGCGATTTTTATTTCAGTTTTCTGATTCAAAAACTATTCTCCGTAGGTCGAATTCCCATGATGAAACATTTTGGTTTCTCAATATTTTTTACGATCGTGTGTTTGGCAATCTCTGCATATTGGGGCTTTACCCATGGTCCAAATGCAGGTGTGCAAGCCATGCTCTCTGCACTGACTATTACGGCAATTCTTGCTGTGATGGAAGTGTCTCTGTCTTTTGACAATGCTGTTGTAAATGCATCTGTACTGCGTAATTGGGATCATTTCTGGAAAATGATCTTTTTAACCGTTGGTATTTTGATTGCTGTGTTTGGTATGCGATTGGTATTTCCTGTTGTGATTGTTGCAGTCACAGCGGATATGGGCATGTTTGATGTTGTGAAAATGGCATTAAATGATCCAATTCAATACTCAGAAAAATTATTGGCACATCATGCTGAAATCGCCGCTTTTGGTGGTTCATTCTTGTTATTGGTATTTTTAAACTTTTTCTTGGATGAAGGCAAAGATACCCATTGGTTTAAATGGATTGAAAAGCGTTTAGCCAACTTGGCCAATGTACCAGCAATGTCGGTATTCCTTGCTTTAGTGGCATTGCTGATTATGGCTGCAAATGTAGATGAAGCGAAACGCCTTGTGGTCACAATGGCAGGTATCTGGGGCATCGTGATTTATATTGGTGTACAAGTACTCAGTCATTTACTGGGTGGCGAGCCAGAAGTGGATGAAGACGGCAATGCTGTGGGTCATGATGCCAATGGTGCACCTACTGGTGTGATCAAAGCGGGTATTGGTGGCTTTATTTACCTAGAAGTCTTAGATGCATCGTTTAGTTTTGACGGCGTGATCGGTGCGTTTGCGATTACCTCTGATGTTGTCATCATTATGCTTGGTTTGGCCATTGGTGCGATGTTTGTTCGTTCAATGACAATTTACTTGGTTGATAAAGGTACACTTGATGCTTATATCTACCTTGAACATGGTGCGCATTATGCCATTGGTGCTTTGGCATTTATCATGATTGCGAGCGGTACAGGTTTACATGTACCTGAGGTGGTAACAGGTTTGATTGGTGTTGCCTTTATTGTTTGGGCAGTGATTGCATCGATTCAATATAACAAGCGAATTGAACAACAGAGTTAATCCTTTTTTAAGAAAAGAGATTACAATACAAGAGCACTTTAACAGTGCTCTTTTTTATGCTCAATGTTTCCACAAAGTTGCCACAATATGCGATGATGTGTTTGATAATTAGCTCGCCAGTTTTGATAAGCCAGTAGATATGATGAATCCTTTAGAACGCCGCTCGACCTTTGCATTAAGTAGTATTTTTGCTTTACGCATGTTGGGGTTGTTCATGATTATCCCTGTGTTTGCGGTGGTTGGTCAGTCTTATCAGTATGCCACACCCGCTTTGATCGGTTTAGCGGTCGGCGTCTATGGTCTCAGCCAAGCACTTCTGCAAATTCCTTTTAGCTTATGGGCAGATCGTTTTAGTCGTAAACCTTTGATTGTTTTTGGCTTACTGCTGTTTGCTTTGGGTGGTGCTGTTGCGGCAATGTCTGAAACCATTTATGGGGTCATCATTGGCCGTGCGATTGCTGGCGCTGGCGCTGTATCTGCGGTTGTTATGGCTTTGTTGGCGGATGTCACCCGTGAAGAGAATCGGACCAAAGCCATGGCTGTGATGGGCATGAGTATCGGATTGTCTTTTGTTGTGGCTTTTAGTTTAGGGCCTTGGCTCACCAGTTTGGTGGGGATTTCAGGGTTATTCTGGGTAACAACAATCATGGGATTATTGGCAATTCTCATGTTGTTTATGGTGCCTAAAACAACCCGTCATCATAAAAACTTTAAACAAGGTTATCTGCATCAGCTCAAACAAGTCTTAAAAATGGGCGATTTGAATCGTCTGCATGTTTCAGTTTTTGCGCTGCACTTATTGCTTACTGCAATGTTTGTTTATGTGCCTTCTCAATTGATCAATTTTGCTGGGATCCCTTTGGCGCAACATGGCATTGTTTACTTGCCTTTGTTGGTCATCAGTTTGTTCTTTGCATTTCCGAGCATTATTCTGGCTGAAAAATACCGTAAAATGCGCAGCATTTTTCTAACGGCAATTGCGGGAATTATAGCGGGATTAGTCGTTCTGATTTTTGGTTATGAGTCCAAATATGTCTTGTTGTTAGGCCTAGGATTGTTCTTTATTGCCTTTAATGTCATGGAAGCATTACTCCCTTCATGGTTGTCTAAAGCAGCACCGATTCAATCCAAAGCAACAGCGATGGGTGTCAATGCAAGTGCTCAATTTTTAGGGGCTTTTTTTGGCGGGACACTTGGTGGGCAATTAATTTTGCTCAATAATACAACAATGGGTTGGAGTGTCTTATCAGCTATTGCTATACTTTGGTTGCTCATTAGTTTTGGGCTAGCTCAACCACGATATTTAACATCAATCGTATTACGATTGCCTGAGGATAAACAAACCGATAATTGGACTTCTCAGTTGTTGTCAATTCGTGGTATTGAGGAAGTTGTGGTTATGTCTGACCAGCAAGTTGCGTATATAAAGGTTGATAAACAGCAAATTGATGATGCTGCGCGACAACATTTAACGCAGTTGTTTGGGAAAGAGGTAGCCATTTAAACATAACTCTTATAAAGTAAAACATAGAATCGAATAGGAAGATAACATCTAATGCGTGGTGTAAATAAAGTTATTTTAGTTGGTACTTTAGGTCGTGATCCTGAGACTAAAACTTTCCCAAATGGGGGTTCTCTCACTCAATTTTCAATTGCGACAAGTGAATCTTGGACAGACAAAAATTCTGGTGAAAGAAAAGAACAAACGGAATGGCATCGTATTGTATTGCACAACCGTTTAGGTGAGATTGCACAGCAGTATTTACGTAAAGGCTCAAAAGTTTATATTGAAGGTTCTTTACGTACCCGTCAGTGGACGGATCAAAATGGTCAAGAGCGCTATACCACTGAAATTCGTGGCGAACAAATGCAGATGCTTGATAACAACCGTCAACAAGGTGAAGGCGCTGCTGCTGACAATGGTGGTTATAACCAACCACGTTTCAATAACAACCAGCAAGGTGGTTTTAACAACAACCAAGGCGGTGGCGGTTATGCGAATCAAGGTAATCAAGGTGGTGGTTACGGCAATGCCAATCCACAAGGTGGCTATGGCAATGGCGGAAACAATGTAAACCAAGGTTTTCAATCGCCTAAACCTGCAGCTGCACCATCAGCACCTACTGCTGCCCCTGCGGATTTGGATGATGACTTACCGTTTTAATTGATAAAAACGGTCAAGCTTTATCAAAACCCTTTGTGAAAACAAAGGGTTTTTTTATGAATCTCATGATTTGGTTTTAGACAATCACTTTTTCGCAGAAACCCACATGGTAATCACAGCTTTAAACACCAGATTATTTTGTGTGTCTTTGACCTCCACATTGACCAAATAATCACTGCCTTGATTCCACTGAAAATTGCGCTCAACAGGCGTGGCAATCGCAATTAAATCAGTTTCAGCCTTCTTTAGATATTCAACTGTCATCCCTTTGGGAATCCAACGATGCGTGGAAGGTACGGTTACATCGGTCATGGTTCCACCAGCAAGTTCAGCCATATTGCACATGGCAATTGCATGGACTGTACCAATATGATTGAGTACAGCACGGTGTTTTTTGATTTTAATTTCAGCATAATTCGTTTCGAGTCGTTCAAAAACAGGAGAAATACTGCTGAAATAAGGCGCTTTTAAGCATAATAATTTTGAAAATGTCCATTTGCCAGCAGGCTTATTTTTAAATCTGTTCCACAGCTTTAGGGTTTGGCTCATTGTTGTATTCCTTATTTAGTTTACAGAATATTATTTAGTTTGCAGAATATTATTCTAATACAGAATTAAATTCTGTTTTTGGCTCGACAGACGATTTGAATCGCGTAAAATGTCATATAGAAAATGCTTAAATAAAATCAAAGGCTGTACATGAATAATCAAAGTTTGTTGGAACGTCGTTATAGTGGACGTCGTGCAGAATTAAAACGTGTGATTTTAACGGAAGCATTAGCCTGTTTTTTAGAATATGGGATTGAAACAACAACAATAGAAATGATCCGTGAACGTGCGCAAACCAGTGTGGGAGCGATTTATCACCATTTTAAAAATAAAGAAGGTTTAGTGGCAGCCCTGTATATTTTAGCCATAGAAGACCAAGCAGAACGCCGTGATCAAGCATTATTGTCTGCACAAAGTCTACAGCAGGGTATCCAAGTGATGACAGCAAGTTATATAGACTGGGTGATGGATTATCCTGATTTCGCCAGATTTTTATATACTGCCAATTTTAGTATTTCTAAAAGTACTCAACGGGATCAGCTAAAACAGCAGAATCATTTACGTAATCAGCACTTATTGGCTTGGATGAAACAACAACCAGATTATGGGGTGATCAAGAACATTCCCCATGAATTATTATTGTCATTTATGGTTGGATCGACAGAAAGTTATTGTCGGGCATGGTTGTCAGGTAAAGTGAAAGCCACGCCAAAAGTTTACCAAGCAGCATTGGCACATGCGGCTTGGTGCAGTTTAGAAAGCGTATATCAGCAACAACAAGGCTGAATAACCAAGCTTGTTAAATCATGGATGCTATGATTAAAAAATTCGTGAGCTTTGCATATAGTGCGCTGTGACTTGATCTAAGTGATTAAGAATGGTTGCACGATCTTGAGTCTGAATTGCTGTGTCCAGTTGCTGCATATAGCCTAGCAATTGGTTTTTTGCTTTTGCCGCAAATTCAGCAGTAATGGCTTGATCTTCATAAAGTAAGACATAGTTTTTGGCAAAACCATAAATCATAAAAATCGCCGTTTTCTCAAAATCAGCCTCAGAATGAGCAATTTGAGATTCACAGTTTATTTTCAGTTGTTTAAAAGCGTCTGTACCAAAAGGAAGGTTTTGGAATTGCTCCAAAAGAATTGAGAACGTCATTTTTTAAAGTCCACTCAAAAAGAAAATCTATAGAGTAAAAGGCGAAAGGTCAAGCAAAGTTTGAAATAATATTTTCGATCAAACCAAACCAACAGATTGGAAAAATAAATCTATAAAACCGATTGTTTTTATTAAAAACTCCAGTTTTACCGATTTAATAATTTTTCGTATAGTGATTTCACAGATAAGCAATCCCTGAAACCAATTGAAGGAAGACCAAATGAGTTTGATCAATACTGAAGTTAAAGCATTTAATGCAACTGCATATAAAAATGGTGAATTTATCGAAGTGTCTGAAAAAGACTTCTTGGGTAAATGGTCTGTGGTATTTTTCTATCCTGCTGACTTTACTTTTGTCTGCCCAACAGAGTTAGGCGATCTAGCAGACAACTATGCTGAATTCCAAAAAATGGGTGTAGAAATTTATTCAGTTTCTACCGATACACACTTTACCCATAAAGCATGGCATGACAACTCAGATGAAATCAAAAAGATCCAATACCCAATGGTGGGTGATCCAACATGGGCTTTGGCAAAAAACTTTGAAGTGTTGATTGAAGCTGAAGGTCTTGCAGATCGTGGCACTTTCGTGATTGATCCTGAAGGTAAAATCCAAATTATTGAAATCAATGCTGGTGGCATTGGACGTGATGCACAAGAATTACTGCGTAAAGTGAAAGCAGCACAATATGTGCACGCACACCCAGGTGAAGTATGTCCAGCAAAATGGAAAGAAGGCGATGCAACACTTGCACCTTCAATTGATTTAATCGGTAAAATCTAATCATTGCCTAGGATTAGAATTGAAAAACCAGAAGTTTAACTTCTGGTTTTTTTATTGTTCGCTTGGCTTTATAAAATATAACCATCGTGTTTAGGTGCATAGGCACGAATACCTTCAACTAAATCTTCAATTAATTTTTCCATGACTAAGCGTTGACCTTTGCGTGATGCGTAAACCAACTGTACAACACCGATATTGGAACACCACTCTGGTAACAGATGGATTAAACGCCCTGAAGCAATGTCTCGTTCTACCGTTAAATAGGGAAGATCAGCAATACCTAAGCCATCGAGTACCGCATAATACGCACCCATTAAGTCATTACTTTTGACCCGAGGCTGTAACGGAATATCAATTTCTTCACGTTGCTGAATATGATGTAAATGCCAATGATAGTGCTGTTTATCTGTACCTAATACAATGGTTGGAAATTCACACAGTTCTGTAACATGTTGAATTTCACGATCGCCTAAAAGTTCAGGACTAATCACTAAACAGTGCGTGGTTTTAATCACATCTCTAACGATAATGCTGGAGTCTTCATTGCTTGAAAAGTTAGTACGAATGGCCAAATCAATATCATCATGCAGCACATCGATACGTCGACTGGTGAGTGCCAATTCAACCCGAACTTTGGGATATTTTTTTAAAAACTGATTTAGAATTGGTCGAATTTGATGTTCCATCATGACGGGTGGGCAACTAATTTTAATTAGTCCCTGTAATTCAATTTCTTGTTTTAATAAGACATTCTGAGCATTATCCGCCTGTTCAATAATCTTTGCACATTCCTCAAAGAATTCTTGTCCTAAAGGTGTGACTTTGAAATGTCGTGTTGAGCGTTGAATCAGAGTCACATTAAATTTGGCTTCTAAATCCAGAATACGTCGGCTCAGTTTAGACTTGGTGATATTACTGGCTTCACTCGCAGCACTAAATCCACCATGTTTTACCACCAGATAGAAATAATAGTAGTCATCAAAAGAGTGCACAGCTTCATCTCAGGTGTGTTGATGATAAAATAGTATCATTAATAGGAAAATATTTTAAAATTTGTACAAATAAAATGCACAAACAAAAGCGAGGAATGCAAAGACTTACATTCCTCGCGACAACGATTATCTTATTTTTGAGAAGTGTTTTGTGTGTAGCTGTTGATCAGATTACGATAGTCAGGGATATGGTTACCAAATAGCGTACCTAAACCTTCAATATCATTACGCCAATCGCGATGTAGCTCACAAGAGGCACCAAACCAAGTCATTAATTGTGCACCTGCATTGCTCATACGGTCCCAAGCAGAGTCACGTGTTAGCGGGTTAAATGTTCCAGAAGCATCGGTGATCACAAAGACCTCAAAGTCTTCTTCAAGGGCAGAAAGTGCAGGAAAGGCAACACAAACCTCGGTGACAACACCCGCAATAATCAGTTGTTTTTTACCTGTTGCTTTTACCGCTTTGACAAAGTCTTCATTGTCCCAAGCGTTGATTTGACCAGGGCGAGCGATATACGGCGCATCTGGAAAAAGTGCTTTTAACTCAGGTACCAGTGGACCATTGGGACCATCTTCAAAACTGGTGGTCAGAATAGTGGGAAGGTTAAAATATTGAGCCGCCGCAGCCAGCGCCAAAACATTGTTTTTAAACTTATCTGGGTCAATGTCGCGGACTAAAGAAAGTAATCCAGTTTGATGATCGACTAACAATACCGCAGCATCATCTTTGTTTAAACGAACGTAAGGTTTTCCCATTTTTTATATCCTTGAAGTCACTAAAATTTAAATTGTGCTTAAATACAAAACAAATTATTTTGCATGGATTTCATGTTACGTGGCTTAATCATGATAATTAAGCCTATAAACTGAGATTAATAATCTCATAAATAAGATGATTGATTAAAAACTACGCTGTGCCGTCGCTATTGAATATCCTATATTTGGGATTCAGCGTATTGGTAGATTGCTGTATTGATCACTTTAAAAAACCTAAAATGGATTCATATTAAAGCCTAGCGATAGGAGTATTGAGATGAAAAGAATTATTGGTGTATACCGCAATCAAAATATGCATTGGGTCGGTGATGGCTTTCCTGTAAAAAACTTGTTTTCTTATGATCGTTTAGGTCAAGCGATTAGTCCTTTTTTATTATTGGATTATGCAGCGCCTTATACATTTGCACCTAGCCATGAACAGCACGGTGTAGGTTCACATCCACATCGTGGTTTTGAAACAGTGACACTCGCCTATCAAGGTGAAGTTACCCATAAAGACTCCCATGGTGGCGGTGGAACCATTAAAACAGGTGATGTGCAATGGATGACTGCGGGCGCAGGCTTGGTTCATGAAGAATTCCATTCACATGAATTCACTGAAAAAGGTGGAATCTTTGAAATGGTTCAGCTATGGGTGAATTTACCTGCGGCCGATAAAATGACTCAACCTAAGTATCAAGCAATTTCTGCGCAAGATATTCCTGTGATTCATTTTGATGACGATGCAGGCCACTTACGTGTGGTTGCTGGGAAATACGCTGAACAACAAGGCGCTGCTTCAACCTTTAGCCCTGTCAATGTTTGGGATGGTCAGCTTAAAGCGGGTCATGAGCAAATTATTCATGTACCTGTTGACCACAATACTTTGGTGGTTGTACTCGAAGGTGAAATGCTGCTCAATGGCACACAAAAGGTACTTGATAGCTCGATTGTCATGTTTGAAAAAGATGGCGATGCAGCAATTCAACTTGAAGCGGTGCAAGATGCTAAGTTTTTGGTCCTTACAGGTAAACCACTGAATGAGCCAATCCAAGGCTATGGTCCATTTGTAATGAATAGCAAAGAAGAAATCGTGCAAGCGTTTAACGATTTCAATAATGGCAAATTTGGTGAAATTGTAGCGGAAGCTTAGTTGATGTTGATGAAAGGTATTTGTGTATAACGGATACCTTGCATGTCTTTAGTCTATGAGTTCAGCCATGTATGAGATATCGAGAAGTCAAAAAGCGGATTGTAAAATCCGCTTTTTTTATATTTAAAATTTTTAGCACCAAAAGGTCAGAAATTTAAAAAAAGAAAAGAGCTTTGCTCTTATTGAACAGAAGCTCTCTTACGCTGTAGTTTTTTTCTTTAGATGATTATGTCTTGTTTTGATTGGGTTGTTTTGTTATTCGCGCATCATAATTAATTAAAAATGTGAAGTAAAGCACAATATATTTCATTTGGTTAATTTATATCCGTTGTTTCAGTATTTTTTGTATGCCGTCATTTTACAAGTGCTGTAATTGATCTGCTTAAAAAGCAAATTCAAAGTAAAAAAAAGGATCTCTATTCCACACTATAGAGATCCTTTTTATGCTGTAGTTTCTTTTATTGTGTGTGTTGTCATAATTATTTGTTTTTATTGTAAATGTGAATTATTTATCGTTTTTATGCTGTAAATAATAATTAATAAATTGGCATTTGTAAATGTTTTTTTAATAAATAGTTAAATTATCTGTATGTTTTTAACAGTATTTTTTTATATATATAAATATCAATCAAGTATAAGCAGGGTGTCGCACAAGAGCTTGGCCTAAAACCGCTAAAATTAAATACAGACCGAGGAATGGAGATTTTTCCTAAAAAATTTCCAACAAAAAAAGTTAAAACTGGAACTTTTTAATACCGCGATTTAATCGACTATAGCTCATAATAAAAAAAATGGTTACGCACGGATAATAACTTTGGATATTGCAGTGATTGGTAGTGGTATGGCTGGCCTGGCCACCGCAAGAATTCTTAAAGATGCAGGTCATAACATTACCATCTTCGAAGCATTACCTGGTCGCGGTATGGATAGTCACAGCATTGAGTTTGAAGGTGGTCTAATTGATGCACCTTTGCGCGTGATGAATCAGCATTTATGGAAAAATACACTGAGCCTTGCAACACACCTTGGCATAAAAACCTTTCCAGTGCGTACCTTTATGGCATGCAGTTGGTTATTTGAAGACAAAACAGAAACTTGGTTGACCACATCACGTACCCGTATTGGTAATTTCCCTATTATCAATAACCGTAAAGGGATTAAGCAGTATGGTTGGCGTTTAGTCAAAGGGATGTTGCAGCTTAAAACCGCCATTTCTCAATTTTTTAAATCTAAAAATCAAGACATTACCCTTGCTGATTTTATCAATCACAATGACATTGAAGAAGTATTTTGGCATGGTGCAGTAATGCCTGTGCTTTATACCATTTGCACCTGTGACCCTAAAACTATTGGTGAATGGCCTGCAAAACCGCTCTTAATCTTTTTAAAGCAATTAACCGATGGTGATGCTTTATTGCGTTTACATGGTGGAACACCTGCTTTTGTCGATAAATTGATTGAAGGTATTGATATTCATAGCGGTTCTGAAATCACCAAAGTTGAGGAACAGGGTAATGCTGTTCTGGTTGAAAATGCACAAGGTGAGCAATTTCAATTTGACCGTGTGGTGGTTGCAACACCGACCAATAAATTAGAAAACTTTTTAAATAAACAACAATTTGCTGATGATATCGCTTTATTGCAAAAATTTAAGTTTGAGCAAGGCGAATTGGTTATGCATACCGATGCATCTGTGATGCCGCCAAATCGTAAAGATTGGGCTGTGTTGAGCTATATGATGGATCGTAAATTTACCAAACAACAATTCACAGTTTGGCTGAACTCGATTGAACCAAGTTTGGTGGGTAAATCTCCAGTGTTCCAAACATGGCGTCCTGTGACCAGCATCGATCCGAAGAAAGTCATTTCTACTGTGACCTTAACCCGTGCTGTGGTGGATTCTGAAACAGTGGCTTTAAACATCGAGTTACAAGCGCGTCATAAAGTCGCCAACCGCAAAGTATTCTATTGCGGTTCATGGTCATGTGACGGTCTGCCAATTCTTGAATCTGCGGTAACTTCTGCAATGCATATCGCAGAAATTTTTGGTGCACCATTGCCATTTGTAGGATTAAAACCTAAAGTTGAGGTGGCTCCGCAACTTGGCTATTAAAGCCCAGTGAATTCATATAAAGTTTAATGAATTCATAACTGAATAAGTGAATGATTTAAAATGAAATGGCTTCAAGCGATTCAGCAAAAACTTCCAAAACATAAATATGCAATCGATGCAAAAATGTTAGGAGATAATGCTGAGTGTGCTTGGACCAATCTAGGGTATTGGGATGAAGCTACATCCTCTTATCCTCAAGCCTGTCAGCAACTTGCTAAACGACTTGCACAAGCGGTACAGCTTACACCACATGATCGGGTACTGGACTTAGGCTGTGGTCAAGGTGCCAGTTTAAAATACTGGTTAGAACACTATCAAATTCAAGATTTAGAAGCGGTTGAGTTACAACAACAGTGTGTTTATAAAATTCACAAACAACTCCCGCAAATTAAGGCGATTCACTGCCAATCTTTTTTAAATTTAAATGCGCTTTTATTTACGCAACCTTTTGATGTGGTGTTGTGTATTGATGCGGCTTATCACAGTGATTTAAATTTATTCTTAAATTCAGTCGTTCCAATTTTAAATTCAAAAGGTCGTTTGGGTTTTCATACGTTGATGCTTTCAGACACAGTTTTAAATTCAAAACAAAAAATGAAATACAAATGGCTACTTAAAGCCGCTGATGTCGATTTAAAATCACTGATGACCACGACCCAAATCAATCATGCACTGCAACAGCATGGTCTTGAGCAAATCGTGATTGAAGATCTATCCACATCAGTATTGGCTGGTTTTAGTCAATATATTGTGACAAGAACGAAAACAGAGCGTGGAGGGCTAGATCAAATCAAAATACAAATGACCGCAAAACTTTGTCAAAGGTTATTTGAAGAGGGGATCGTTCGATATATACAGCTCAGTGCAGTCAAAACATAATTTTTATTATTTACGATGAGATCAAACAGATCAAAAAATTATAAGAAAATGCCTCAGCCAAAAACAACAAAGCCTCACTAAAAAAGCGAGGCTAAGTAAAAATGGTGCCGGCACACGGATTCGAACTGTGGACCTACTGATTACAAGTCAGTTGCTCTACCAACTGAGCTATGCCGGCAACGTGGCGAGAATTTTACAGAATATTTATAAGATTGCAAGCCAAAAAATAAACAATTGAATAATCTTTAATATTTATAGTCTTAGCGATGGGGTCTTGGTCTGAAGCTGATAATGCTGTGTGCTATGAATGCTTAGATTTTTAGAGAGCAAAGGATTTTATCGCTTTTCATTTGCAGGTAAATCAAATAGCAAAGAAAGATAGCTAGAGTAGCAGCAATTAGAGTAAGGACAACTAGAGCAACGCTCAGTAGTTGCTTTAATCTTCCGACTAAAAAGGCTTACGGAGGGGTAAGCCTTGAGTATTTGGGGTTAAATCAATAAATCTTTATCAGTTTTGAAATATAGACTTATTTTCTCCTTAAAATATGATCCAGATCTTGTGCGCATTCTTCTAGGGTGATTGCCATATCTATTTGCATTTGGGGTTTCAATTCGTTTGCGAGTTTTCTCCATTGCTCAATCAATTGGATAGCTTTCTGAATTTTATGCTTATTTACATCTTTGGCAATAGTTGGGGTGTATCCACCACGTTTAGCATTTTTGACTTGTCTTACATAATTGGCGCTGTTATTCATTGTCACTCCCGAATAGCAGTTTTATGCTTTTAACTTGTTTGAATCGCTAATAAGTACCGCATCATGATTATCTTAAGAGAACGTTACATCTATATGATTTTTATTTTGTATTTCACCTCCTTTGAATCGTGCTAGAAGTTCTTTTCACTTGATACTAATTCAAGAAAGTTGGAATTGAAATAGTCAATTGTCTTTTTAGTTGAGTGGATATGTATCTATTTGCTTCAAAAAATAGCTCAAATATCGTATAACTAAGTTAAGTAAAAACTAGAACAATTGAGAATGAAACGATTCAGTATTTTATTATTATTGGTTTCTGTCGCACATGCTGAAGCTCCTAAAGAATGTCAGTTACTTGAACAGACCTCCGAAATGTTAATGCAGTTACGTCAAAACGGTTTGTCGTTAGATGATGTTGATTTTAATCCTGAAGCATTGTCTGCAAAAGAACAGGTATTGTTAAAAGGTATGATTGACGATGCAAAGGGTGTACCGATTTATCAGATACCTTTAACCCGACAAAAAGCGATTAATGATTTTAAGCTAAAATGGCAAGAGGTGTGTCAGTCTGCGGATGTTGTGATGCCAACTGAGTCGAGATAAAGGATTGTTTTATTTCGCCTATAGTGTCATGGTTAAATAGAGGGTGCCATTTCTGAAAGCATTCAATAGCCTATAAAAGACAAAACTTTTAGCGTTTAATCAACAGTGCTTTGTATTTACTTCTGTTTAGGAATGGCATGAAATATCAACCGCCTTATACCATCACATCAAAAATTATTCATCTGATTGCGCAGATCAGTGAGAATATAGGGCGTTTGAGTGCTTTAGAGGAAGTCCAACACAACATAAAACTGAGAAAAGTCAATCGTATCCGAACAATTCAAGGTTCGCTTGCAATTGAAGGAAATACCCTCAGCACAGAACAAATTACCGCGATTCTGAATGGTAAAGCTGTAATTGCACCACCTAAAGAAGTTCAAGAAGTACGTAATGCCATAAAAGCTTATGAAGCATTTCAAAAATGGCAACCCAGCCAAGAAGTAGATTTATTACAAGCACATCAAATTTTAATGGCAGGCTTGATTGATGACGTTGGACAATACCGTCATGCCAATGTAGGTGTCATGTCTGGTGATCAAGTGGTGCATATGGCTCCGCCAGCGAATCAGGTTCCTCGTTTAATGGCTGATTTACTGGAATGGCTTAAAGATAGCCAAGAACACCCACTCATTCAGAGTTCGGTATTTCATTATGAGTTTGAGTTTATACATCCATTTGCTGATGGGAATGGACGTATGGGGAGACTTTGGCAAACATTGATACTTAGCCGATGGAATACTATTTTTGCAAATATTCCTGTTGAGAGTCTGATTTATCAAAATCAAAAGGCCTACTATGAGGCTTTACAAGCAAGCACAGACCGTACTGATTCTGCAGCATTTATAGAGTTTATTTTGCAGATGATTTTGGATGCGATATTGGACTCAAATAACACCGCTCAAGATAGCGATCATGTTAGCGCTCAAGTTGACGTACAAGTAAGCGACCAAGTTCAGCGTTTAATTTCAGTTATGCAGGAAAAAGAATATAGCTTGGCTGAGTTGATGCAGTTATTAGATTTATCTCATCGTGCAACATTCCAAAAGAATTATCTCAATCCTGCGTTAGACGCAAATCTTATTGAACGTACCATTCCAGATAAGCCGAAAAGCCCTAAACAACGATATAGATTGAAGTGAAATGAAAAGTTTTTCTTCAAAGACAATCGATGTAATGATTTGAGGGCCTATTCCATTTCTAGCTTTTCAGATATGGACTTTTTTGATTTCTTATAAAGCTCTGTTCCAACTCAGCTTAGTGATGAATATTTGCGCTGATTCAATATGAGGCATTGAGCTGAAACAGAGAAAATGGTTTATTTACCTGTCATTATTTTAAAGAAATTATTCTTCAACAATGGCACGGTAAGTTAATTTTCCATGTGTGGTATAAAGATAAACCTCCTTGATTTCCTGAGCAGAGCAGCCTTTTAAAACAAGATTAAACACATCTCCATAATAGGTCTCTTTAGGAAATTTGACGGTAAACGGTTCTACACCAATGAGTTTACAGTTCGGATTATCTACTTCGACTTTATCAAGTACATCTTCAATTTCAGAGATGACTTTTAAACGCGTAACATCATAAACAGTTTGTCTGATGACGTTAAAGTTTGGAGAAGTGTCGATAGGGCGAAACTGAACCTCTAGTGCTTCACTTGTTAACAATTTACGCTTGAGCTGAGGTGGTGGAATAACAACATTCTCAGCTCCCTTATAAATACTGTCAGGATCATAGCGATCATGAGCAATGGCAGCAGCCTCAGTTTCTTTCTCTTGCATTTCTTGATAAGAGCCAACTTGAGATTGAGCGTGAGCTGCTTCGTTTGTAAGATCAGGCGAAGACGACTCAGATATCTGAAAACATGCTGTTAAAGTTGATACAACCGTGAGCGTGATGATTAATTTTTTCATGACTAGATTTCCTTGTAATTTGAGCATGGAACATAGACAGATTTATCAATCACAGCTGGTTAAACTGAGTACTTTGCACATACTTAAGGACAGCTAAACCTTTGATATACAACCATCGATCATTAAAATTCTCCGCACGATAATCAAAGATCTGATAAGCGAAGTTATCAATGTCAATTAACTTCTGTTCCTTTAATTCTTTACCTTCTCGAATAAGGGCGTTTAGATCACCGCTATAAATAAAATAACGTAATCGATCATTTTTAGGGATGAGTTGCCATTGCTTGCTTATCGCAACAAACGCATTGCAATTGATATTGCTTTCACAACGTCTAATCACGGGAGCAGAGGATGGGTTATTGATCAGTGCTATCACTTGATTCATATCCGCATGACAAAGTGAGGTTATTGAAAAATAGGCAACAACGGCACTGTATTGTAAGAATATTTTGATTTGGCTATTCATAAAAATAGAATCCTGATTCTTGTTGTTAGATATATTTTTAATTGGATGAATTAAACATCGATGTTTGATTTCAAAGGGCGTAGAAATGATTTACTGCGGTGTTGGTTTATTCCATCCAGACAGTTAACCAATAACTAAAACAGCAATAGCATCAGCAAAAAGCCAATGACTGTAAGTTCCAGCGAGACCTATACACCAATGATTAAAAACAGACGTGCAAAAGTCCTCTTTGCCGAAGCAATGTAGAGATACGATTCAGCTTAGATTGATAAGATAAAATAGGAATAAAGTGAAATTTTGAAAATAAAGAAATAGTCATGGTTGACTCCTTGGAATTATAAGAAGTTCTACCGAATCACTGTCAATTGATTATGGAGGCAGAACGAAAGGGGGTTGACAGACTGGGATCCAAGGAACCAGCACGCGTAGAGCGTCCCCCTCCCGCCCTACCATAGAAACAAAGGGGGACACGAGGGTTCCACGACATAAAAGAATCACTTTATATATCGTGCTGGATCAGCGGTCTGTCAAAACCGACTGGCAATGTAGGCCAGCAAGGAAAGGATAATAGTGCAGGCACTTTTAGTCAAATGTGTGGGTTGAAAGGGTTTTTGTTTGGGTAGGTTTAAAATAAAAAGGTTGAAGTCTTAAGGGTAATCACTTCATTTTGGTCTTAGTAGGGTGAAGGTACATCAATGGAGTGAGGGCCGTCAGTTGAACAGTCGCGAATAGAGGGAGAAATAGCACTGTTATATTTGGTAGAATTGGAAAATTACCAAATATAATGATGAAACTAAACTTGAATTATTACGATATCAATGCAGTAGAATTTTTTGAATCTACTTTTCAAATAGATATGGAGAGTTTATATCAATCCTTTTTAAGATATTTACCAGACAATGCATTGATACTTGATTTGGGCTGTGGTTCAGGTAGAGATACTTTGGCTTTTAAGAATAAAGGCTATCAAGTTGTAGCAACAGATTATTCAAAGAAGTTAGTGGATAAAGCCAGCAAATTAGTTGGAATAGATGTACGATTTGAAAGTTTCTATGAGTTGTCTGAATTGAATCTGTATGATGGCATTTGGGCATGTGCTTCATTACTGCATTGCGAAAGAAAACGATTACCTGAAGTAATAGGTAAAATTTTGGCAGCGTTAAAGATGAATGGTATTTGCTATATGTCATTTAAATATGGTGAAAAAGATCGCCATAAAGATGGCAGGGATTTTACAGATTTAAATGAATTACAAATACGAAACTTATTAAGAGAGTTTGATAATATTTTACTGTTACAACAATGGATTACCATTGATAAACGTCCTGATCATAATGAAGATTGGCTTAATATCGTATTTCAAAAAATGAATAAATAATGTCAATATTTATACCTACACCACAGCAACAGCTCAAGTTTTTGAAACAGATTCAACAAATACTACATTCAGGAAGTTTTTCTTCAACATATAAACTCGCCTTATTGATGAGTCTTTGTCGTTTGGCAATTGAACAAGGAAAAGACACGGCAGAAAGTTTAACTTTAGATTATTTAGATATTTCTGAGAAATTTATAGATTTATATTGGAAACAAACGCTTCCATTCCATTTTAATGAAAATGAACCGTTCCTATTACAACAGAATAATGGCAAGCAAGCAGGAATTATTAGCTTAATTCACACTGCCCAGCAAAGTTATAAATCTCTAGCCTTAGCTAGACGAGATCATTTGTACTGGCTGCAATTGAAAAAGAAAGTGGCTGATACCGTAAAGAGGATGCCTGTAACTTATTTGCAAAATTTTAAAGGCCAAAATGTTGAGTTTTTATATCGTTTAGAAGATTCTCGAAAACAGCTCATACTTTTACCAAACGTCATGTATTGCTTGCGTCAATTTAGTGAAATTATTGAAGAGTTATGTCAAAAGAAATGGGTTGATTTTGTAAGGTTAAATAAAGGGAATTTATTGGTTTTAGATGGTTTGCCTGATCTAGCAACATTCATGTTTGAACCAAGTCGAAATCAACTCCGCCAAGTAGGAGAATTTTTAGTTGACCTACAAATGTGTAAGTGTTTCTACTGCCAAAAGCCAATTAAACAAAATAAGTGGGCTGTAGATCATTTTATACCTTGGGCAATGTACCCAGCAGATACAGGTCATAATTTTGTACTTGCAGATGAAAAATGCAATTTAACTAAAAGTGATTTCTTAGCATCAGAAGAATTTTTATTGCAATGGCAAGAGAGAAACCAAAACTTTGATAGTCTCATTACTGATGAGTTATCAAAGCTTGGTTTTCTAACTAATATTGAACGGTCACATAGTGTTGCAAGTTGGGCATACAGACAGGCAAAGGAGAATGGGTATTTGTTATGGCGTTTAGGATAGAGGTTCCATATAATTGATAATAATATTGATTTATAAATGTTAAGCAATAAATATATAATTAAAGCTAAGGATATTTAAATTATAGAAATTAAAAATATCATTATCAGAAATGGTTCAATAATTTATGTATGAATTAGCAACAAGATTTTTAAATAATTTTAGTCAGTGGCATGAAGTGACTCTGACAACCATTAAAGCTATTATTGCGATAGGTATAATGTGCTTAGTCGCGTATCTTCTAAGCATTGGTTATATCCCATCGGAGATTAGCTTTGGTGATACACTTGTTTTTTTACTGATCTTTGTAGCATGTTCTATTGTCTATACTGGATTAAGCATGGTGTTATTTTTCTTTGGTATATCTTTAACACCACTGGTATATCTAATTTTCACTACAGTTGATAAATATTTACCACCTCATATAAGAATTGGAAAGAAACTTCCCTTTCCAAAGATCAGCATTTTAACATTAGGAGCATCTATATACCTTCTATATAGCCTTCGAAGTTTATTGTTATTGCATTGGAAAATTAGTCTTTATGTAGCTGTTACATCTGCTTTTATTGCATTGTTTTATTATGCTTTTTACATTAATCGACAGAAGATCAAAGAATTCGGCAATAAATTTGAAAACCTAAAAGATATAATTGACGATCCTGATGCTAGTGATAATCTTAAAAAATTTGCAAAAACCAAATTAAAGAGATTAGAAACACATATTAAGGACAGTATACAAATAGCGCTTTTTCTTATTATGACCCCACTTGTACCTATGTTTTTTATCGGAGATATTGGTAAAGTGTTCTTAGAGTACACGATGCAAAAAACTGGTGTAAGTATAGAGAAAGCGACCCTATATATTAAAGCGCCTTATGCCAATTTGATTGATTTACCTAAAACGACAACTAAAGAGCTTAGTCAAAATCAAATATTTATTTTTAAAGATGTAAAAGTGCTATTTCAAGGTATTGGTAAAAATACCCTAATCTCATATAAAGTTAAAAATATTGAGAAACAGATCGTAATTCCGAATGAATATATTACTGTAGAAAGGATTCTGAAAGAGGATAAATGATTTTAATAATTTTTAAACACAAAAAAGCCTAAACCATTACAGTTTAGGCTTTTCAGCTTCCAATGGATGAGGTTGGAATAAATATGGCGGTGAAAGGGTAATCCCCCCTAAAAATAATTGAAGTTAAAAGTAGAAAATCGAATAATCTTGTTGAAGGAGATTTTCTATGAAAACATCTAAATATTCAGACAGCCTAATCATGAGTATTTTGAAGCAAGCCGAATCAGGAACCCCTGTTCCTAATCTGTGTCGTGAACATGGCATGAGTTCCGCTACATTTTATAAATGGAAAGCGAAATATGGCGGTATGGATATTTCCATAATGACGCGACTTAAAGAATTAGAAGCTGAAAATGCTCGTCTGAAGCGTATGTATGCTGACGAACGCCTTAAAGCAGATATTCTTCAGGATGCACTGTCAAAAAAGTTATAAGGTCAACACAACGTAAAGCTCTTGCTCAGCGAGCCGTTGAGCAATTTAAGATCTCAGTAAGTAAGGCCTGTCTCATATTCCAAGTCAGTCAAACCTGCTATCGATATACAGCTCAATTAGACGAGCAAAATAAGATCATCGCAGAATGGCTGCTTAAGCTCACCAATGAGAATAAGACTTGGGGCTTCCAGCTTTGCTTTTTGTACCTACGTAATGTCAAAGGCTATCTATGGAACCACAAACGTGTTTATTGAATTTATAAGGAGCTTGAGCTTAACCTACGAATTAAACCAAACAAACGCATTAAGCCTGAATCACTCGCAGTGCCTTCAATACCGAATGAATCGTGGTCAATGGACTTTATGCATGACCAACTCAGTGATGGTCGCAGTTACCGAATTCACAATGTTATTGATGACTATAACCGTGAGTCACTAGATATATTGGTTGATTTTTCTTTGCCAGCTCAACGAGTACTCAGGGGACTAGATCAATTAATCGCATGGCGAGGTAAGCCAAAGCGTATACGTAGTGATAATGGGCCAGAGTACATTAGTGATTTAATGCAGGCCTGGTGTACTCAACATGAAATTGAACATGTATTTACCCAACCTGGTAATCCACAGCAGAATGCTTATGTAGAACGCTTCAATCGGACAGTTCGATATGAATGTTTGAATCAATATTTATTTCGAGAACTTGAAGATGTCCAAGACTATACAACTGCATGGCAACACTTTTATAATCATGAACGACCACATATGTCAGTTGATGGTAAACCACCTAAATTTAAACAACTATAAGGACTTTGGTTTTCTACTCATTAAATCAATTAAAAATGGGGGTATTACCAAGCCATGTGCAAGATATTCAGAAAGGGTTGCAGCAATCGGTTCAGGCTTTGAATTGAATAGGTGGAAGCAGGACGTTTTTTCTTACAGCGAGCTCTATTATTTGAGCGAAATTGCGCTCGCATCATTGATTGGGAGAAAAACATCATGAATGCGTTCATAGGTCAAACTTTTCAGATGAATCAAATAATTAATATCAAGCATGTTGTTGAATTTACTGCTCTGAGCAAATCAAAAACCTATGAGATGATCAATAAGAAATCAAAGTATTATGATCCTACCTTTCCTCAGCCTATACGATTAACTAAAATGCGTATTGGTTGGTCTGCTTGGGAAATCCATCAGTGGATTGAGTCTAAGATGGAAGAACGAGAGTAATGGGAGCTTTTGCTCCCTTTTTTTTGTATGTTTTGAGCATTATTATTAGCAAGACATAATCTTGATTACCACTTCTCACTCACTTAGTAAGGCTTAACTTGTTTTACTGAGTATAGACAGGCTTTCTGTACGATACTCATAACTGAACCATCATTAACTATCGGTAGTGGAAATAAATGGGAGTCAATTAAAAGCAGAATTATTGTATTCTAATATTGGAAAATTGATAAATTGAATTCATTACCTAAATAGAAAAGTTATATGACCATTACACTTAAATCATCACTTTCATGGATAGATAATGATAAAGAGGCGAGAGGAAAAGTATTAGAGCTTTTATCTCATTTCAATGAAAAGGACAGCAGGGATGAGCTAGGGATTGGTAGCATTAGGGATCGTATATCAGATCTCTTATTTCCAGGTACGAGTACCATTCAAACGAGGCTTCGTTATTTTTTCTTTATACCTTGGCTATATCAGGAAGCTGAAAAAAAACATTTGAATGATACTGAATCACTCAAAATTATTGATCAGCTTGAGCGCAATTTGATTACTAGCTTGATGCAGTCTGATGATTTAGATGGCGTGTTTGGTAAGACTTCTGGCATCACTTTGAAACGATTACCAAGTTCAGTATATTGGTCAGGCTTAGAAAAATGGGGAATTAAGAGTAAAAATTGTTTGCAAACTGAATATTTCTTTTATGCTAAGAAATTAGAGAACAAAAGAGCTCAATTAGAGAAAGAAATAGCACATCTACAAAAGCGTAATGATGATTATTCAGAACTCCAAATTGAAAAAAATAAATCTTCTATATGGCATTTCAGCCTTCCCAAGCCACCTAAAGATTTTCCCAACAGTGTGAATTTAAAAGTTACGGATGAAGAAGCTGGATTTATAAAAGAACAGCTTCGTTGTCATTGTGGTGAGAGCCTTTTGGCTTATCTTGCTTTAAATAGTCACTATAGCCAAGACGTAACAGTACCATGGGAGCATCCACAATTTGAGAATTTTGATGTGGAGACTCAGAAACTCCTTAATCATGCAGAGTTCTTTTCTGTCATTATTCACGGCGCCTATTTACTTTATAATCTATTACTTGCTGATCTCAGCGAGAATAAAAAAGTTTATCAGGATTATAAAAATAAATTACATGAGTGGTATCAGAAATTATACAGCAGGGATTCTCAGGTATTTCACCTTGATAATTGGTTCATAGACGATTTCTGGATAACAATTGAAAAAAGAAAAATTTCTTATGCTGAGCCTATATCAATCAATCGTACGACTAAAATCTTTATTGAATCATGGGTAAGTATTCTTCAGTTAAAAGATCCTAAATTTTATAAGTTGAATAAAGTGAAAAAATTGATCATAGAGCGTGAGAAGTATTTAAAAGGTGCTAGATCAAGGTTTACCAATAAAAAAGCGTTAGAACAGTGGGGCGGAGCCGCGGGTGTAAATGAGTTGAGATATCGTTGGCCGACCGCAAAACAATTTTTGAAAGATTTATCTGTTGTTGAGGGAATTTAGGTCATGTTGAACCCATCGCATAGAAGCTTAAATACGTCTTTCTTAGTGCCTCCTGTAGGGATGATATTTGATGAAGCAATACTGACAACTTATTGCCTAGATCCGTCTGTTGTATTAGAGATTCCAGTCTATCTTTCATTGTTAGCAACTGATAGTAAGCCAATCGACCCTTATTCAATTTTGGCATCAATCAAAAAGTTGAAAGAACGAATCACTATATTTTCACAAAGAGGATTAATTCAGGTTCCTAAAGACAGAAAGCCAAATCCTGCTTTCAGTTATTTGGAAGATATGATCATAGAAATTGAATCTCCTAGAGGAGGCGTTTTTCATCCAAAGATATGGTTATTACGCTTCATCAATGGAAAAGATATTGTATACAGACTGGTTGTACTTTCTAGAAACTTAACTAGAGATAATTCGTGGGACATTGCTTTACAGTTAGATGGACATGTGGGTAAGAAGCGAAATCCGAAGAATGATCCAATAATTTATTTCCTTTTAAACACTTTAGAGCGTTTTCAAGATGGTGAGCTAAAATATAAAAAGGCTCAACAAATGAATAAGATGACACAAGATTTAATTAAAGTTCAATGGTGTTTGCCTGAAGGTTTTAATGATATTTCTTTCTACATTTTAGATCAGGGTTCCTATCCATGGAACATTAAAAAGAATGAGAAATTACTAATTATTTCGCCTTTTTGTTCCGATGCTGTATTAAAAAAATTGGCTAGTTCGAGTAAAACCTGTTTTCTTCTGACAAGAGAAGAGGAACTCTTAGCTTTAAAACCTGCAACACTTAAAGCTTTTGACCAAGAAATTTATACCTTAGCTGATGGTTTGGTTGATGATGATTATACAAATGACGATCAAAGCAATAATTTCCAAGTTAAGACAGATCAGATTTTAACTAAGGGATTACATGCAAAAGCATATATCTATGAGGTCTTGGAAGATGGTGAATCTAGGACACATGTGGTAGTAGGTTCTGCGAATGCGACTGATGCAGCTTTGAGGTGTCAAAAAAATGATGAAATATTGGTTGAACTGGTGAGTGAGGATAGTGAATTGATTAATGTTGATCACTTTCTTTCAAGCATGAAAGCTAATGGTTACTTGACTCAATATGATGATCTCTCCGCAATTGGTGATTCAAGTCTGAGTGAAGATGATCAACTTCTAGAGGAAATTCGAAAATGGATATGTAGTACCACAATTAGGGGTTATTGCACATTCGACGAAACTTCGAATTATTGGAATTATGTGCTAAATGCAGAGGGAATGAATACTCAGAATAATTATCAAGATTATGAGATCAAGGTTTGGCCTATTACTTTAGATGAAAAACGTGCTCAGTCTTGGAATATCAGCAAGACAAATGAAAATATTGTTTTCTCCAACTTAATTAGTACTGCGATTTCAAGCTTAATTGCATTTGAAATCAGACATAAACCTCGACAAGAAAAAGTAAGGTTTGTATTGAAAATAACAGTATCAGACTTACCTTCTGACCGTGATGCTGAGATACTCAGAACATTAATAAATAATAAAGAAGGATTTCTTCAGTACTTAAGAATATTGCTCGGGTACGTTTACGCTACCGACAAAATAGGTACGAAAAATACTGAAGCTGACTTCAATTGGTTAAATAGGTTACTTGATGATGAAACGACCTTGTTTGAAGATTTGTTTGTTATCTACATGAAAGAACCTGAAAGATTACAAGATATTCAAAAATTAGTTCAGGATCTGGGGGGGGAAGATAGTGCTCATATTCCGAAAGAGTTTATTCAATTGTGGAATGTATTTGAGCAAGCAATAAAAGGGAAAAAATAAATTGAATAAAGCAGCATTTTCATCAGACTCAGTTCTACATAATTTAAAAGATTTTCAACGTAATACAGTCCATTGGGTGTTTTCTAAACTTTTTGAGTGTGAACATAATGCGAGATTTTTAGTAGCTGATGAGGTTGGCTTAGGTAAAACCTTGGTTGCTAGAGGTGTAATTGCTAAAACGATCGAACATTTAAGTACCCATCAAGAGCGAATTGACATTCTTTATATTTGTTCAAATGCTAGCATTGCTACTCAGAACATCCGTAGATTGAATGTGACCAATAAAGATGAAGTGGTTAGAGCGACACGTTTAACCTATCTGGTAAGAGAAACTTCTTTATTGAAGCAAAGTCAGGTTAATTTTATCAGTCTGACACCGAGTACTGCATTGGATCATACCCGAAGTAAAGGCGGGCAGGCCGATGAAAGAGCAATACTTTACTATCTTCTAGAACCATTATTTGCATCAATCCAAGTCAAAACAGGGCTAAAAGAATTGCTCAGATGTAAGGTCGGGCTTAATCGTTGGGATGAACGAATAGATGAATGTTTAAATCAAGGCAAGGGAGTTTATGATCAAACTATTGTGAATTCATTTAGACAAGAGCTTCAAAAAGATCTAAAGCTAATGAAGCAAATTGAAGAAACAAGTATTCATTATAGTGATTCGGCTGAATCTGATACCTGTGTCATACAGATGAGAGATCGGTTAATCGCAAAGCTTAGATCAATTTTAGCCTCTGTTAGTTTGTCAGCATTGAAACCTAGTTTAATTATTTTAGATGAGTTTCAACGTTTTAAAAACTTGTTAATTCAACAAGCAACGGATGGTCAAAGTATTGATAATGAAGTACAGATGATTGCCGAAAAGATTTTCTCCGATGATCAAAGTAAAATTCTTATGCTTTCAGCGACGCCTTATAAAATGTATAGCGTGCAAGGGGAAGATGAAACAGATCATTATGCCGAATTGATGCAAATTCTTGGTTTTCTTTTTAATGATGAATCGAAGTTAGAAAGGCTAAAAAAACTAATATTAGAGTACAGGAGAGAACTGGCTTTAGGTTTTACAAATAGTGAAAAAATTTATGATTTGAAGCGTAAAGTAGAGGATAACTTACTTGAGGTGATGTGCCGAACAGAAAGAGTATCTTTGAGTCATGATAATAATTCCATGCTTTCTGAACATAATGAAAGTTCGGTACTCGATGTGGAAGATTTGAAGTACGCTGCCTCAATGAGAAATTTGTTAGGTTCACTCAATGTGAGCAATGTGACTGAATATTGGAAGTCGATACCTTATACGCTTAATTTTATTAAAGATTATGATTTGGGTCGGAAAATCGAAAATACTAAACTATCTCATGAATCTGAATTTTCAGAAAAATTTAAAAATGGATTGAGAGAAGCTAATAAATATAGCTTAAAAAAAGAGCATATTCAAAAATATAAGCCTATCCCATTGAATAATTCTAAACTTCGTTTATTGATTAGAGAGACCCTTGGTCAAGGGATGGCAAAATTATTGTGGATGCCACCATCTTTAGCTTATTGGGAACCTTATGGCGTTTATAAGGGGAAAAATAATTTGACGAAACAACTGATCTTCTCTGCATGGAATGCTGTTCCAAATGCGATTGCAGCATTTACCTCCTACGAGGCTGAAAGGTTAATGTATGGTAAAACACAAGATTTGACTTATTTTAAAAAAAATACACCTTCGAGACCTCTAGATATCAAGACAAAATCTTTTCATTTCCTCAGCCTCTTATATCCTTCCATCACCTTAGCTAAGCTAGATCCTTTGGATTTGATTTTGAGTGAAATGGATTTAATTGAAGTCAATATTACTTCAGTTAAATCTCTAGTAATTGATCAACTAAAAAAACAATGTGTTGTTCTAGATAGTTTTAAAGATCCCGATATATCTGATATTGATACTAATTGGTATTGGTTAGCACCTATTTTATTAGATATTGTGCTTGAGGATGATTTGGATTGGGAATTGAGGTTTGATACATGGGCAAGTCATTTCTCCCAAAAACTAGATGATGACACTGAGACATTAGAAAATAAGACCATTTTACGTTTTGTGGATGCAATTAAATCAATAGTCAAGGAACGTTTAGATGGGAGGGGGTTGGGCGTATTGCCAGAAGATTTTTTTGAGGTCTTAGCTGATATTGTTCTAGCATCACCTGCATTATGTGCATATCGGGCACTACAACGTGTCCTAACTGAGAAGGAGGTTAAGAATGATGCACATGGATTATTTTTAGGCGCATTACGCATTACAGCAGGTTTCCAAAGTTTGTTCAATGTTCCTGAAAATGTTGGATTGATTAAATCTGTTAGTGGTAAATCCTATTGGCGAAAGGTACTCCAATATAGTTTGCAAGGTAATCTACAAGCATTATTGGATGAACATATCCATGTACTGATAGAGTCTTTAGGTTTAACTCATCGATCTGCGTGTGAACGTATATACGAAATTTCAGAGTCTCTTTACTCAGTATTAACGTTACGTACAAGCCATGTACGGGTACATCAATTCAAAGTAAGAAATAATCAAGTGGTTGATGATGCTTTTGATGTACGTTGTAAATTCGCTTTAAGATTCGGTAGTGGGAAAAATGAAGCAGGACAAGAAATTCGAATTGAGAAAGTAAGAGATGCTTTTAATTCACCTTTTAGACCATTTGTACTAGCATCAACATCTATTGGTCAGGAAGGTTTGGATTTTCATTTATGGTGTCATGCAGTGATGCATTGGAATCTGCCCTCAAATCCGATTGATTTGGAGCAGAGAGAAGGTCGTGTACATCGTTATAAAGGCTATGCAGTTCGGAAGAATATTGCAGAATTTCATAACTTTCATACTTTGAAGCCTGTATACCATGCAGGTCAAGATCCATGGAAAATGCTTTTTGACAAAGCTTATTTAGAAAAATGTACATCTAAAAATGACATGATTCCGTTTTGGATTTCAGAGAAAGGAACAACCACGATTCAACGCTATGTTCCATGGCTGCCGTATAGTAAAGAAGAGAAAAAGCTGACCCGATTAAAATCAGATTTAAGCCTTTATAGAATGGCATTTGGTCAGCCAAGACAAGATGATCTTTTAGCAAGATTTCAGGATATACAGGATGTAGAGCAGTTGTCCGAGTTTTGGATTGATCTCAGGCCACCAAGTTTTAGTAGGCCTATTGGAAAAAAGTACAAACATAAGATTAATGTTGAAGCTAAGTTGGGAAACTAAGCAAGTGGATGGGGGAGCTTTTGCTCCCTTATTTTTTGGTAGAGTTGAGAAAAATTATTCGTGATATGAATGAAACAAACCTTAGATTATTACGATATCAATGCATTGGGATTCTTCGAGTCTACATTTAAGGTAGACATGGAGAGCCTATACCAACCATTTTTACGCTATCTACCAGACCATGCCTTTATACTTGATTTAGGTTGTGGTTCAGGTAGGGATACCTTAGCTTTTAAAGATAAAGGTTACCAGGTTACAGCAACAGATTATTCAAAAGAACTGGTTGATAAGGCAAGTCAATTCACTGGAATCGATGTGCGTTTTGAAAGCTTCTATGAGTTGTCTGAGCTAAATCAGTATGATGGTATTTGGGCATGTGCTTCACTATTACATTGTGAAAGAAAACGCTTGCCTGAGGTACTGGGAAAAATACTAAAAGCATTAAAAGTTAATGGTATCTGCTATATGTCATTTAAATATGGTACGGGAGACCATTACAAGGATGGAAGAAAATTTACAGATATGGATGAATCACAGGCACAGAACTTATTAAAAAAATTTGATAATATTTTACTGTTACAACAATGGATTACCATTGATAAGCGTCCCGATCATCATGAAGATTGGCTGAATGTCATATTTCAAAAAAAATTGAATAAATAATGTCAGTATCTATACCAACACCACAGCAGCAACTTAAGTTTCTGAAACAGATTCAGCAAATTTTGCATTCAGGAAGTTTTTCTTCCACTTATAAATTTGCTTTGTTGATGAGTCTTTCTCGTTTAGCGATTGAGCAAGGAGATGATACTGGGGAAAGCTTAACTTTAGACTATCTTGATATTGCAGAAAAATTTATAGATTTATATTGGAAGCAGACTCTTCCATTTCTTTTTAATGAAAATGAACCGTTCCTATTACAACAGAATAATGGCAAGCAAGCAGGAATTATCAGCTTAATTTACACTGCCCAGCAAAGTTATAAATCTCTTGCCTTAGCCAGACGAGATCGTGTGTACTGGTTACAATTAAAAAAGAAAGTATCTGACATTGTGAAAAAGATGCCTGTAAATTACCTACAAAATTTGAAACGTCAGAATGTTGAGTTTTTATATCGTTTAGAAGATTCTCGAAAACAACTTATACTTCTACCAAACGTCATGTATTGTTTGCGTCAGTTTAGCGAAATCATTGAAGAGTTATGCCAAAAAAAGTGGGTTGATTTTGTAAGGTTAAATAAAGGCAATTTATTAGTGCTAGATGGTTTACCTGATTTGGCAACATTTATGTTTGAACCAAATCGAAATCAACTCCGCTAAGTAGGAGAATTCTTAGTTGACCTACAAATGTGTAAGTGTTTCTACTGCCAAAAGCCAATTAAACAAAATAAGTGGGCTGTAGATCATTTTATACCTTGGGCAATGTACCCAGCAGATACAGGTCATAATTTTGTACTTGCAGATGAAAAATGCAATTTAGCTAAAAGTGATTTCTTAGCATCAGAAGAATTTTTATTGCAATGGCAAGAGCGGAATCAAAACTTTGATAGTCGCATTACGGACGAGTTATCAAAGCTTGGTTTTCTGACTAATATTGAACGGTCACATAGTGTTGCAAGTTGGGCATACAGACAGGCAAAGGAGAATGGGTATTTATTATGGGATAATGTTTAAATTTAATTATCTATATTTTTATTGGACTCATAATGTAGAAATACCATCTTTGAAAGGGGGGGATTTTAGATAGTATCATGAACAGCCGAATCCTTTAAATTCTTAAAATATTTTTGATTGTATGCCTTTGGGCTTAACCAGTTATTTGCAGAATATCCCCTAATTAGATTGTAGTAAACCTTAGTATATTCGAACCAGACAGAATTGCTTCTTTTCGGTCAGTAAGCACATTACCCTATACCATATGAGCTTGAAAGTGCATAATTTAGTGCTTCTTGTTAGAATTCAAGATAAAGCAGTTTATGTCTCTGAAGTTGAAGTTACGATAGTTAAGTGGGGCTACTTGTCCATTATTTTGTCTAGGGCCAATGAGGTTAGTGTCTTTAACTTAAATTGGTTTGTATAGGAATGGTTCACTATAGGATTGTCCACTAATTTATTTTTCTCTATCATTGAAAAAATATTTCAGTGATATCTTCTCATTATTGAAATATTTTTTTAATATTTCTAGAGGATCTAAATATAAACATAATATTTCAGGAAATTCATTTGTTAAAAAATCTCCAGATTGCTGATCTTGCATTTTTATTTTTTGGAAAATGACTTCCTTTCCAGGGAAAATAAAAATATTTTGATATTGATAGTCTTGAAAATCAATAATTTCTTTTAAAGCTTTTTCATAAAAAAACTGTTTCACTAGATCTGACCAACCAGGAGAATTCTCAACAGTTGTTGCCTCGTAATACTTTGCATCAAGTACGGTTAAGGTGTGGAGAGCTGTATCTTTAATCACGATATCAGTGCGCATACCTGATTTTTTTGCAGGTATTGCTTGGCCATCATACCGAACAAATACAGGTTTAGGTAATTTACTATTAATATCAATTACATTTTCAAAACAATTGGCAAGCATGTGTTCCCATGCTACATGAAAACGTGTAACACCTATGATTTGATTTTTTTGATGATTACCTTTAAAGCCTTGCAAGTACTCAATAAGGGTTTTCAAAAGTAGTGTTTGACGATCAGCAAAATGGTTTCTAATTTCATTTTTTAAAATAGAAATCTGAGTGTCAATTGATAAATTGGTATCACCAAATTGTTTTAACGAATATGGGACATTGTGATTGCGTGTAAAAATAAAACCGTAATTTGAATATACTTGTTTAAGAATTGCTGCATGAATTCTAGTAATTTCTGAATTTGCCGAAGTTCTATGTTTACCAAAAACATCAAGATAAACAGGATGACCAGAACTATCAGGATAAGAAATAGACCTATTTATAGTTTTTTTCCAATCGGATTTTCCAGAATTCTTACGTAAATGTACTTCTTCATTTTTAAAAATTCCATGTTGCTGGAAATCATGAATCAAATATTTGAACATCTCCAGTTTTTCGAAACCTATTTCATCAGCTCCATCTTCAGGATTTCTTATTTGTGTTCGAGATAATTGTGCAAACTTTAAAAGAGCTTGCATCAACATAGAACAGTAACGTACAGGATCCTGCTTAATATCGATAAGATTGGACTGACGAGGGAAGAAGAAATAATTCTTTCCTTGGTAGGAGATAAGCCCACAAAATGAGGTATTTAGTCCATTAATAGAACTTAATAACCCTTGTGATTGTATATATGTCGCAACAGGAGTCGGTAATGAATGGATTAGACTCCTATCTAAAAAATATATGTTTTTAAAGGCACTAGTTTTCACCAGTAGTATCTTCCACTGTTGGATTGATGTTTAATGTTTCTTCCGTTGATTCCTCTATACTATCTTGAACGTCATCTTTTACAGAGAGTAAGAAGTTATTTGAGAAAACAATTTTTTTATCCTTAAATCCCTTAATTAATGCACCAAATGTTTTAATTTCAGATTGAAAGAGGATTGAGCGCTCGCTGTGTCTTAAAACATCATCCCAGAGATACATCATAATTTTACCTGTTAATGCATTGTTTGCATTTTTAGGATCTGCGATTTCAGTTTTATTTACAAACCAAGGACCTAAATGTCTGTCTTCAGGAATAGACTCTAAAGATAAAATGGCATTAACAGCTTTTGCAAATATTGACCAACTTATAGTTTTCTTACCTTCTTCTGTATAAATATCAAAATTCCCAGCAGGCGAATCTGAGAAGTTTAGAGGTTTGTATATAAATTTCCAACGACGTTTGAATGCAGAGTCTAAAGGCATGATGTGTGCTGAGAAAACAGGAGGTTTTAACTTGGTAAACTATAGACACTCATCAGGAGTTTACCATGAGCAAGAAACAGAAGACTTACACCGCAGAATTTAAAGTTGAAGCAATAAAATTGATTGAAGCCAATCAAGGCAATGTATCGGAAACAGCCAGACAACTTGGCATTTCAATGCAAACTCTTTCAAATTGGAATAATAAAGCAAAGACTGGCACCTTAGCAGGCACTAAACAATATTCACCTGATCTAAATGCCTTACTCGAAGAAAATAAAAAGCTCAAACAACAGCTCAAAACAGCTGAAATGGAACGTGAATTTCTAAAAAAGGCAGCAGCGTACTTTGCGAAAGAAAGTCAGTAAGGTACGCCTATATGAAACAGCAAAGATATTTATTCCCGATTAGCTTTATGGCTAGATTACTTCACGTTTCAGTGTCACGATTTTATGATTGGCTAAAACGAGGCATGAATAAAAGATTGGTTCAGCGAAATCAACAGACAATTTTGGTCAAAATAGCTCATGAGGAAACTAAACAAAGCTATGGCTATATTCGATTAACTAAGCATTTACAAGCGCAAGGTATCAAAATCAGTACGTATGCTGTACGTCAAATAAAAAAGCTCAACCAGCTGTATTGTAAGCGTCATAAGCGTTTCAAAAGAACTACGAAGAGTGATCATAATCGAGCGATCTACGCAAATTTACTAGAGCAACAGTTTTCAATGACTAAGCCCAATCTTGCATGGTCAAGCGATATTACATACATTTGGACTGCTGAAGGTTGGTTATACTTGGCAGCAGTAAAAGACCTGTACACGAAACAAGTGGTTGGCTATAGCTTAAATGAGCGTATGACCGCACAACTTGTTTGCAATGCACTGACTATGGCGATTCGTAATCAAAAACCAACGAAAGGCTTAATTATTCATTCGGACAGAGGCAGCCAATATTGCAGCCATGAATATCGAAAGATACTGGAAAAATGTGATTTTCAAGGTTCAATGAGCAAACGTGGGGACTGTTACGATAATGCACCGATTGAAAGTTTCTGGGGCATACTCAAGAATGAATTAGTGCATCATTGCAACTATAAAACCAGAGATGAAGCTAAAGCAGATATTACAAAATACATTGTGTTATTTTATAATCAGCGAAGAATTCAAAAGAGTTTGGATTTTAAAACGCCAAATCAAATAGCAGAGAACTTTTATCGGTTAGCTGCCTAGCATATCCCAAGTGAAAGTCTCCTGCTAATTCAGCACATATCAGCATAACCGCTTGATCACTGCTATTCATTGTTGCATAAATGCTAAAATTTGCTGGGATGTATAACTTGTTATCATTGAAGCTATTTGGTAATTCATTTTTAAGTAATTTTAATAAATCCTTGTCATTGATATCAATGGAATACTGGCTTCTACCAGTCTCATCTCTGTCTAATAATTGAAATAGTTCGCCAAAAACTGCAGCAGCAGGCGCACGGTTAATTTCTTCGATGATTAGATAAAAGTGATTACTAGGATTTTTAAGAGCCATAATCAAAGATTGGATGAAAGGACCATGTTTGAAACTATATTCAATTCCACTACCTCCCATAGATGGTCTGAGACATCCTACAAAATCGCTGTACTGGCTTTCTGGATGAAAGACAGTTCGGACAGAGTTATTATCATTTGCTAGTTTATCAATTTCATGGCTCTTACCTGTACCAGGTGCGCCGTAGTAGATGGTATTTTCCCCTTTCATTACCTGACTAGGTACATTTATTTTGGAAATGTATGGCATGGCTATTTGTTGAAACAAATTTTGAAGCTGTGTGCTTCTCAAAAACACAGTAATAAGAGTAATTAACTTATCTGAGCTCGCAGCAATAACCTGACATGCGCCAAGTAAAGTACTATCGTAAGAATCATGTCGGTCAAGAGTTTTACCACTACCACCAAAATTCCACCACGATCTCTCGTATAAAAACATTTTTATAAGATCGAAATTCGAATTGAGGTGGGTGTTATCTCTTAATCGTAGTTCTTTAAAAATTTCTTGTTCGAAACGAAGTTCATCAGGACTTTTGGTTGCTGGTTCAGAATTTTTTGGAAAATCTTTTAAGAACCCTTTTGGAAGATTTAACTTTTCATTTATGCCATGTACCAGATCTGAATATTTAAAGTACTCAAATGCATATTTATGAAATACAGATGCTATCCATAACCATCTTGATGGAAGAATTGCAATTAGATCGTCTCTATTTTTATAAGTAATTGAGTAGTCAGAGAATTCGACAGAAACACCATTAGAAAGTATTTTAGATATTTCTTCTTGTATTAAATCTTTCAATTCACTCGTAATTTTTATATCAATTTTATTCGGTAAGTTTTGATATTCCTGTCTACATGCAAGAACAACATCGTTAAGATTTTCAAGTTCAAAAACTGACATATTTGCCTCTATTATATGGCACTTACTTTTGACATGTGTTATATTGAACCAGGTCAAAAAACGGATAAGTTGTTGTGAAGTACGTTGATTTTGATTCATCATATATCAGACAAAAAAGAAATAATATGGGGTTATCTCTTAAAGAGTTCGCTTTGCTTCTTGATATGAAAGAGAATGGCGAAAGAACTGTCAGAGGATGGGAAAGTGGTGAACACGTCCCCACTAAAGCTAAATGGGAACAAATTATCGCGTTGCCTGATAAAGCACCTTTTAGAGAGCAGCCTGAACAGAAGCATAAATTTACTTTCATTGATCTCTTTGCTGGAATTGGTGGAATTCGATTACCTTTTCAGCAATTAAAAGGTAAATGTTTATTTAGTTCTGAATGGGATAAATTTGCCCAAAAGACTTACGCTGCAAATTTTGGTGAATTACCTTCTGGCGATATAACACAGATCAAAGCGGCTAATATTCCTGACCATGACATTCTGTTAGGCGGTTTTCCATGTCAAGCTTTCTCGCAGGCAGGAAAAAGACAAGGTTTCCAAGATACTCGAGGAACTATGTTCTTTGAGATCCAACGTATTCTTGTAGAGAAGCGTCCCAAAGCATTTTTGCTTGAGAACGTAAAACAGTTGCAAGGACATGATAAGGGCAGAACATTAAAGACTATTCTTGAGATTTTGAAAGGGGAATTTGATCAAGAACTTGATCTAGAAGTTTCTCTTTCTGATGAAACTAAAAAAGCACTTTCTGAAAAGCTTAACTATTGGGTAGATGTGAGGGTTCTTCGTGCCGCTGATTTTGGTGTACCTCAGAATAGAGAGCGAATTTTTCTTGTAGGTTTTGACAAAAAATACTTCGGTAAAGAGTGCAACTTCGACGAACTGTTTAGTTGGCCTGTACCACCTAAAACACAGACTAGATTAGGCAACATTCTTGAAGGTGTTGAGAAACTCAAAAAAAGCGAAGATGTCTATACAATTTCTGATCGTCTATGGGAAGGACATCAACGCCGTAAAGAAGGTCATGGTATCAAGGGCAATGGATTTGGCTATACTCTTTACACTGGTGATAGCTCTTATACTAATACTTTAAGTGCTCGTTACTATAAAGATGGATCTGAGATCCTGATCTCTCAGGCAGAGTTAAATAAGAACCCACGTAAGTTAACTCCTCGTGAGTGCGCAAGACTTCAGGGTTTTCCTGAAAATTATATTGTTAATGCTGTTTCTCATGGCCAGATCTATAAACAATTTGGGAACTCTGTTTGTGTGAAAGTAATTGAGGCTGTTGCTGGGCAGATGATCAATTGTTTGGATAAGGCGGAAAAGATAGTTTTAGAGAAACAGCTAAAATTATTCTAAGGGTTTAAAATTCTCAAAAAGGGTATATCTGTGTTGGATGTTGCTCGCTTGCAAAATCCATTCCGGTCCCACCCTGAATAAGTGAGTTATAGTATAAATACTTTTTAGTAGTCAATAAAAGTTAAATTCATTACTATTAAGTAGGGCCACCTAACCATTATTTAGAATAAGTAGTCAATATGTTTCTACCAAGGTAAGTGGGCATAATTTTCCAATGATTTCAATTGCCTATTTGGATAATGGAACGATGTGAGGCTGTGCGATTTATATTTTTTCAGCTATCCGCCACAAATGAATTCTATCCTCAATCATATCAAGATTCTGATTATTAGAAAGACAACAAAAAAGGCCTAAACCCTTAAGGTTTAGGCCTTTCTCCACTGCATCGGCATGCAGTTTTTCAATTCTGGCTGAAAGAGGGAGTCATATTTTCAAGCTAAGCTATTGAAATAAAATTATACAGGTGTAACAAATTTTTATTATTACCCCCAATTATACCCCCAAAAATATTAATATACAAAAAATATGGACATTAGAACTTTGGCTTTCCATGTTCATCGCACATTTCTTTAAGGAAAGTTTGGTCTATGAGCTCCTCTAACATATCAGATTCTGAAATATTTTTGAAAGCCGATAGTTTTTTAAGCTTTTCTATTGTCTTTTTTGTGAGAGGGAGATGGTGGGGTTTTCTTACTTTTCCTCCTTCCCTAAATTTTTTCTGACTCCATGCCTTATTAAGTTTATTGATTGTATTTTCATGTTGAATCTTATCATAGAAGTTTAAGTAATCCAGATATGTTGTTGTTAATAATTGATAATTATTTTTACACGTTGGTACATAATTTATCATTTTAAAATTATCGTCAATTCTTTTTAAGTATAAATATACCCAATCAACGAAATGATTATCTCTGACTTTTTTTGAATATTTTTCTCCTTTTAAAATAATATTATCAGTAAAATATTTTATAGCACTATTAATCTTATGATTTTTTCTGTATTCGTTCTCTTTGTCTGTGAAATACCAATGCGCTAGATGGAGATATATGTTTGGGTGGTATTCAAATTGTAAAAAATCATGATTGGAGTTTTTTATGTAATTGAAAATAAAAACACACAATCTTTTATTTTCTTTTATTTCTATTAATGTTTGTGAAATTTTATTATTACTACTCTTAATTTCCTTAAAGAGGTTGTTAATATTTTCTTTTGATTTTAATTTTTTTATTTGGTCTATCAGATTGTCTTTTAAATCTTTGAAATTTGAAAAATGTCTCAAATCATTAATTTCATGATAACTTTTTTTAGGTCCATGTTTAAGATTTTCTCTAAAATTTAAAAAATCTATGGAAATCCAGATAAGGTCTTCATCTGAATATCCTTCTAGAGCGATTTCAATTGATTTTAGAAACTCTTCATCTAATATTTCATCAACAGTATCTAGACTATTATTTACTTTACTGTCTGTTTCTTGAACTTCATGAATGTCCTCATCAAAACCAGGCATCTGCGACTCCTTGTGTAGTAAAAGTAGTAGAATTTATGTAGTGATTATATACGTATTTTCAGTGTTTTTTAAGTATTGAATATTAGGTTCTATCTTATTGTAGATATTGAGATATATATAAGATTTATCTTAAATCTATTCAATTTCTATAATATTTCTAAAACTTTTTGACATTTCAGCTTGTGGAATTTCAGATACCACAATAGACCTCTTGTAAAGATCGAAAATTGATCAAAATTGATCTTTGATTCATGAGGTATTACATAAAGTAAAAATGATCAATAAACCTACATGTGCAAAAGGTCTAATTAATTCTGATTAAATTCAATATTTAAATGTTTTAATCTATATATTTTAAGTTGTTAATTATATGGCGCGGAGGTTTTTAATTATAAGTGTGTTAACTTTAACTTAAGTCTAAATTTTTAAAATAATGAAAAATTATTTTTTTAAATTTTTTTGGTGTTTTGTTCGGATAATTATTGCTTTATTTTTTTAAATTTTTCCAATGTTCTTGTGCTTCTTAATATTTATTTATTGAGGGTTATTAATATTATTTAAATTAATAAAGCTAGTTTAATGGAATGTTTATTATCACTACTAAGTAAATAATTACACTCTGTGTATTCCTATGAATTAAATCCTTATAGGAAATCAACATGACACATTTAGTGAATGAATCTAAAACCCTCATCGAGATCGAAGACTTTGTATATGATGTTGTCAATAGATCGCGAATGCCAAATCGATTCTATGAAAAGCTCACTGATTTAATTTTCCAACTGGATGGAATTTATAATCATGACTTCTATTATTCTGCTTACGTCGATACATTGATTGAATTACTCATTGATTTTGAGAAGTATCTTGACCATTGGCATTCTTTGTATGAAATATTAAAACGAATATCCTTTATTGAAATTAAAGAGGGATTTAAAAAACACCATCGCAGACATTTACGTCAATTGCGTGATCATCATTATAGTGAATCTGTAAATACAAGAAATTTAGTTGAGCGTATGGAACAAGTCGTTGAGCGTTATTCACGTATTTTAGTGGTTCGTGTAGATTTAGCTTATCTCCTTAAACATCAAAACCAAGTTGGTATTCAAGCATTTAATGATGATATGGACGTATTACGTACTAGATTACGTGATAAAGATAGAATATTTGCGGGTTTAATTGAATATGCATGGGCATTAGAACAGGGCAAGGACAAAGGATACCACTGCCATTTATTATTGGTCTACAAAGGGAGTGAACATCAAAAAGCCTATGGTATTGCTAAACAAGTGGGCGAATTATGGGGCAGTATCACTAGCGATAAAGGATATTGTTTTAATTGTCATGATTATAAGTATCTTCAGCAATTCTCTGATCTTAATCGTTTAGGTATTGGTATGATTTATCGTAAAAATCAAGATCAAGTGAATAATATGTTAAACACGATCAAATATTTAGTTCGACCTGAAAAAGAAAACCAACATTTACGAGTCAAATGTAAAAAACGTATGCGTACCTTTGGTTAATAGAAGAAAACTGAGACATACATCATCCACATGAAGATCACGAATCAAGTGATTACAAAAGAGGGTTTATTTCTATAAGCCCTTTTATATTTTTTCATTGGAGATGTTTCAAATGCCAACATGTTGTCCATATTGCCAGTCTGCTCAAATACACCGAATATTTGTTTCTCATCAACAACAAGTCATTCATTTATTTTCAAATAAGACATCCATCTCAAAGCTTAGCTTAGCAACCATGATCATGAAGCGGCTTTCATCTGGTTCACCGTTATCGCCTTGGATGTTGAAATTGGCAGAAGTGATATTAAGTGGCTTGATTAATTATTTACTTGAATTGAAACATAGCACTTCAGAATCAGGAATTGTAATTAAGTTCTATTGTGAATCTTGCCATCGCAGTTTTAATACATGAATTTGGTAGATGATCGTCATGGCTTTAAAATGGATTTGATAGAAGACTATCATGTTTGCATGTGTATTTTTGAGCTTTGTTCTTATATTCTAAAGTAATAAGGATTGATGAAGAGAACTATAAATAAACCGATGCGTTGAGAGGCATCGGTTTATTTTAGTAAAAATCTTGATTTTTTTGATTTTAAAATTAAACGAATCGATAGAGTTTCCCATCAATTTTTAAGTCAACATGATTAATTTGCTTTTCAAGACAAGCAGGGGTGATTAAAACGTTTATGTCGCTGTCAGTTATAGTTTCACCTTCTGGCCCCCATGAATCGACCATACAGGAATGAGCATCTTTAGATGTTATCTGTACTTCCTCAATCAAGATATCTGGATATCCAATAGGTTTACCTAAAGTGATAAATTCGACCCATGCAGGGTTTTTAGGGTTCATGCTGTACATGAAATAAAGTCGAGGTACATTTCGATTCTCACAATCAGCACTGTATTCATCTGCACCACAAGATTGAACCTTTATTGGTGAGTTTGTAATGGTTTGAATATTCTCAGTCATTTCAGGTTGATTTAGAGAATCCTCATGAGTTTCTTCTGGCATGTCTGGTTGGTGGGCAGTCATTGTTCCAACTTGCGAAGCGTGTATTTGATTAGGTTTAATATCTGATGGAACGTTGTTGTTGATTTGTGATTGCTTAGATTGATTCCATACAAGATAAGCTATTCCAGTAAGGGCAATAATAATGATCACATTGAAGATAAGTTGCAGATGATTTTTCATGTAATTATCCTCTTGATATTTTGTTGACTATGCGCATTGATGACACTGATTTAGACTAAAAATAATCCGTTATAGATCATGAAGAAAACAAATAATTCACCACCATGCTAATGTTACTAAGTCGTTATATGCTTCACTCTATCGAGGGTTTTAGCTTGGATAATTCTTTATCGTTATCGGAAAGTGGAACCTAGGTTTTTAAGCCTAGGTATCCCAATTTCTTGTCTAATCATGAATAAAAGTAATGATGAAAGAAGAGCGACAATTAAAAACTTGAGAATTGTAGTGAAGCACATGCCTCAACTAACTCTTTAGAAAACGCTTTATTTGCATTTTTAGGCATGAAAGCAGCCATTTTTTTATTGTTTATAAAAACCTCAATTTTTTTGGCTTTTCCTACGTGAGCGATAAATTTATCCCAATCATTGCCGTTAAGCCTAGTTCGTGTTTCAGAAGGTGCATCAAATGCCTTTCCATCAATGATAAAGCTAAAAAACGATTGCTTGTTAAAGCTCGCATATTCTTTTCTACCCTTTGATAGTTCTACTGAGTGATCACTGTATGGTCCCGCACCCGTATTACATGAAATAGTCAATTTTTGATTTTGACTATTTTCGAGCAAATAATAGCTAAACCCTTGTGCAAATCCATCTTGCCAGATATTGGGTGCTGCTTGTGATGTGGAATATATGCACAGCATGAATGCCATTATGGTGAATTTTTTCATGAGAAGATCCTATAGATATTTTAGATTGGAATTTATTTAGAGCGAAGTACTAAGCCACCGATGATTACAAGAATAAGTACTCCACCAATGAATTTACCCACAGATGGGAACATCACCGCTGGCCAAACAATGCCTTGTCCTAAGTGATAGGCAAATGATTTATAGCTATGTTGACCCCAAAAGTTTTGATAGATTGCAAACAGTAAGCCGATAATCAAATAAGAACGGATTAACCAAGAAGCAATAGATGTATTCATTTATTTCCACCAAACGCATATTGAGCAAGTAAGTAAAACAAACCAAAAACAATCATCATGCCGATGAATGGCAGACCCAGAAAGCAAATGACTGCAACAATACAGATGATTCCAGCAATAGCTTTCATCGCCTACTCCCGCATACATTGCAAACTGATTTGCACCATATCGTTTTGAAAGGGTTCAGTCTGGCTTAAGGTGTAAAGATTGTTTTTAAATCCTTCCTCTCCGTACTTTGCTTCTAGTTTTTGATAGACACATTTGCAGGCGGATCGCTCCATACCTGTAGATTGGCAACCCCCAAGAAACTCCCGTTCTGCTTTACTGGCACAACCGAGTGTTATGAATGAGCAACCAATGATTAAAATTGAAGTTTGAATTTTCATCATTCCCCCTAATTTATTGTTATTGCTTATTTTGAAATTGATCATTTCAACAGCATGACAAAATGCAAAGACAAAGGCGTCCTATTCCGAGGACAAATAAGTCTTTAGATTGAATGTCTGTTGAATGAAAAACTAGCTGTTATGCCAAAGGCACGGCAATAACCGATATGGCTTTTGAGGGAATAATGAAGTTTGTAAGAATTTAGTCATGGCTATGACTCCTTTGGCTATGAAAGAAGTTTCACCACTTTACTGCTAAATAATGGTGGCGAAACGAAAAGGGGTTAGCAGACTGATAGCCAAAGGATCAGCACACCCGAAGGTGTCCCCCTCCCGTTCCGCCGCAGAGGGGGCACGCAGGGTTACCCACCAAAAAGATAAACTTTTTAGTGTGTTGGCTAAACGGTCTGCTAAAACCGACTGACGATGTAGGTCAGCAGTTGAATGATAGAATTAAGGATAGACTTAGTCAATCAATCATGATTGAAAAGCGAGTTAAATCAATATGAATCATCCGGAGTTGTGAAGTAAAAAAAATATGGGTAAGCTTTTTAAATTACTCTACGCATTTAAAAGATAGGGTCTTTTATGGACTTATTGTCGTTCAACTATTCAATCATTAAAAATTTAGATAAGAATCTAGCTAAAAGAATAGTGTCAATTGAAAAAAAGTTTGCCAAGTTAACTTTCAAAAATGAAGAAATTGCATTAAACCTCTTTCATAAATCAAAAAATGTTCATCTTTTTGTTCATTATTCAACCTGCAAAATTTAAGATTTTCAAGCATAATCTGTGTATGAAATATCTCGACTCCAAAAAGCTTTCTAATTCTCAGTTTACCCTATGGTGAATTTTATAATGATGAAATTTATGAGCAAGTATGCTATGAAAACTACTTATTTCTAAAAAATGAGCTCCCAGAAGAAAAATGGCTTGACAGTATCAATGCAATTAGTGGTTTATGGTTAATTTATTATTGGCAAAATTTTTATTACGAGCATATTCAAAAGATAGCAAGTGTAAATGATCTAGCCTCATCAGAAGAATTTATGTTGTTATGGGGCGCTTTTTTAAATCAATACCCTTCGGAAGGCAAACATATTTGGCCTTCCGAATTGATATCGCAGGATTGCTAAAATTGACTATTTACTTCGTGGCGGATTGTTATCACGTCCACCCCCTGATGGATTACCAGTAGTGCTTGGAAAACCCGCTTTACTCATTTCGTTATCCTCTATTTGATTTTGTTGGTTGATGATTTGGATTGAGTTGATTAGCGCGATTATCTTGAGCTTGTTTAAATTGATCATTATTCGGATTTTTTACCGTTGAACGTTGATCATTTGCTGTCTTTGTCATCATTCTCTCCTTATATATTGAGTATTTGACAAGCACATTATTATTTACCCAAAATAATGATGTTGCCCTAAAAACCATAAAATAGTTTATTTTTTATCAGTTGTAAAATAAGATTTTTAAACCAAACACTAAAATACAAATAGCAGAACTACTTTAAGATTATTTCAAATAATTTCAGATATATATCATCTAAGTGAATCAATTGATTTGAATCTAAATATGGTGAATCACAATTTCGGCTTGCTCTTTGTGCAAGCCTTTTTTATGCCCAAATTTGGATAGACGATCTAAAAAATTAAATGATGAATAGGAAAATTTTTATGGCACATCAAATTGAACAAATGGCATATGTTAGACAAACGCCTTGGCATGGTTTAGGCAACCAACTGACGCAGAATCAACCCATAGCGGTTTGGGCACAACAGGCTGGTATGGACTGGCGAATTGAATCTTCAAATGTCAGTTACATGGCACAGAATGAGAGAGGGCAAAGTATCATCATGCCTTTTGAAGAACAACGGGTACTTTATCGTTCAGATACCCATGCGCCATTATCTGTGGTCAGCCAGCGCTTTCAGGAAGTGCAACCTCAAGAGATTCTACATTTCTACAAAGACTTAACAGAACAATCTGGTTTTGAACTGGAAACAGCAGGCGTACTAAAAGGTGGTAGGAAATTCTGGGCTTTGGCGAGAACTGGACAAACGAATGCGCTCAAAGGCAAAGATGTCAGTAATGGCTACATTCTTTTAGCCACGGCGTGTGATGGAACGCTTGCTACGACAGCACAATTTACTTCCATTCGAGTAGTGTGTAATAACACCTTAGCTATTGCACTGAAAGGACAAGATTCAAGTTATGGTGTAGTCAAAGTCCCGCACAGTACCAAGTTTGATGCTGAAAAGGTCAAGCAACAATTAGGTATTTCAATCCGTGCATGGGATGAACACATGTATGAAATGAAACAGCTCAGTCAACGAAAAGTGACTCAACAAGAAGCTGCTGCTTACTTTGATGCGGTATTTAATAATACGAGTTTGAGTATTGCCGAACAGGATGAAAACATCATTCAGTTCTATCGTAATGTTGCCAATCAAGCAGACTCGAATAAAACCGAACCGAACGGAAGAGCAATGTCTAAGGTCATGACCATGTTTAATGGGCATGGGCGAGGAGCAACACTATCTTCAGCCAAAGATACGGCTTATGGCTTATTGTGTTCTATTACAGAATTTTGTGATCACGAACGTCGTGCAATGAGTCAGGATCATCGGCTCGATTCAGCATGGTTTGGTGCAGGTGCAGGCTTAAAACAGCGAGGTTTGGAACAAGCATTAAGAATGTTAGCTTAAGCTTCATTTAAGTTTGAGATTGAAAAATAGGCTTATCAAACATGCTGAGTATGTGTGAATACCCCTCGGTTGCACATACCTATTTTATAGCCACACGCCAAGTGTGGTTTTTTTTATGCCTGATTTTTTACGCTCTGATTAAAAGCCTTCCATTTCCATCATCTAACAAAACTCAACCATATCTACGGATATGGTTTTTTTATGCCCAAAATATAATTCAATAGGAATGTAGATATGAATAACCATGTCAATATCACGACTCAATCTGCTCAATTACTTCCATCAACAAGGTCTAAAACATTTATTGCTCCTAAATTCTTTTCAGCTAAACGCTTGGTGAATACCAAACACATGAGCCAAGCAGAATGGCTTGAAGTTAGAAAACAAGGTATTGGCAGTAGTGATTGTGCCGCAGCCTGCGGACTCAATCCTTATATGTCGATGCTTGAACTGTGGATGATCAAGACAGGGCGTATTCAACAGAACATTGAGGATGAAAGTGAAGGTCATGCACCTTTGTATTGGGGCAAACGACTAGAACCATTGATCGCTGAATACTACAGTCTCCACACCAACTATAAAGTACGTCGAGTCAATGCGGTACTACAACACCCTGAACCTGATAAACACTTTATGTTAGCCAACTTAGATTACTCCGTGGTTGGTGATGCAGATGTACAGATATTGGAATGCAAAACCGCAGGTGAGTATGGAGCAAAGCTTTGGCGAGATGGTGTACCTCTATATGTACTTTGCCAAGTACAACATCAATTGGCGGTCACAGCTAAGAAAGCAGCACATATCTGTGTACTGATTTGTGGACATGAAACCCGAATCTTTAAAGTGACACGTTCAGAGTCAGTAATCCAACAGATCATAAATGCTGAACGGCACTTTTGGGAGTGCGTTGAAAAAGATACGCCACCTGATGCCGATGCATCTGAATCAGCAGCCAAAGCCTTACAGCAACTTTACCCCGAGCATGTGCCACTCAGTACCACTGACCTATCCGAAGATGAACAAGCCAATCAACAATTTGAGCAATTGATTCAAGCACGACATCAAATTGAAACTGGTCAAGAGACATTCGATCTGCTGAAACATCAACTACAAGCCAAGATGCAACAGACTGAACGAGCGACCTTTAAAACAGGCTCAGTAACTTGGAAGAAGTCTAAGGATTCAATCGGTTTGGACACTAAGGCGTTACTTAAACAGTACCCTGAATACCTCAATCAATTTCCACAAAACAAAAAAGGTTCTAGGCGCTTCAACATCTACACTCATGATGACTGAAACAAATTTAGCCTAAGTAATTTGAAGTGAAATAAACAATTAAAAGTCCCATGCCAGAGCGTATGGGATTTTTTTATGTCTCATTAATTTATTCAAAAGAGAGAAATACCATGATCAAAGGTTTAGCGATTACACCACCCATACTCGGTAGAATCAGCATTGGTAAAATTGTTGAAAAGAATGGTAAACGACTCCCTGAAAAGGATGACCAATTTACCATCTCCAGCCAAATCCAAGGGAAAGACGGATGGATTAAACATCCACTGGATGAACAACTCCGAGCCAAAGCACCCAATCAAAACCAAAAACTCAGAACAATTCCAGTACGGATGATATTTAATGATCCTGAACTCAACCTTAGAGCGGAATACACATTATTTGATCGCCAAACTGGACGACCTGTATGTATCGGGAATGGTGAAACCTGTCAAAGAAAAACCAGCCAAGGTGTAGAACAACATCCATGTCCTTCCCCTGAGCTATGTCCATTGGCACAGGGAGGGAACTGTAAACCTTTTGGACGCTTACATGTCAACTTAGACGAATCGGATGAATTGGGTACTTTTATTTTTAGAACGACTGGATTTAACAGCATTCGGACTTTGGCAGCACGCTTGTCTTATTACCATGCGGCATCGAATGGTTTGCTGTCATGTCTATCATTGCAACTCACACTCCGCGGCAAGTCCACCACACAAAGTTATCGCACCCCTGTGTATTACGTGGACTTAACTCTACGAGATGGTGTCAATCTTCAACAAGCTATTCAAATGGCAAAAGAGATTGATCAGCAGAGTAAAGCATCTGGCTTTAATCAAAGTGCTTTAGATCAGATGGCTCGGCAGTGTTTTAGTAATGCAAGATTTGAGGTGAATTCAGAAGAGGGTTTGGACTTGGTGGAGGAGTTTTATACAGATGAAGTTACTGAGTCTGAACAAGCACAACCTGAGTCCAAATCTAAAGTTAAGCCTAAGCTCAATCAGGGTGATGGGTTTGTGCAGGATATTCAGCAGGGATTGCAGGGGAGTGTGAGGGCAGTGAACTGAATGAGGTCAAAGGTTAAAAAATTACAGACTCACAGGATTATTTGAGCAGTAGCGCTCGCATCAATGATCAGGAGTAAACATCATGAATGCGTTCACAGGTCAAACTTTTCAAATGAATCAAATTATTAATATTAAAGAAGTTATTCAATTCACAAGTATTAGTCGGGCAAAGATTTACGAAATGATCAATGTCAGCTCTAAGTATTATGATCCAACATTCCCGAAACCAGTACGTTTAAGTGAATCACGTATTGGTTGGGTGGCTTTGGAAGTTCATCAATGGATTGAAAGTAAGATACAAAGCCGATAAGTGTGGGGGCGAAAGCTCCCTATTTCCTGTAACTATTATAAAAGAGGATGGGTGTAAGGCACCGTAATAAGCTATTATGATTAGCATCGAATTTTTTTTTTGCTTATGAAACTTATTGATAACATCAACAGTACACTTGGCTCTGATATTGCTGAGAATTTAAATAAAAAGTCAAAAATGATGATTGCTGCTTCATACTTTTCTATCTATTCCTTTGCCAATTTAAAAAAAGAACTAGAAAAAATCGAAGAATTACAATTTGTTTTTACGTCTCCTACTTTTGTCCCAGATGGTGTGACAGATAAGTTAAAAAAAGAAAAACGTGAGTTCATTATTCCTAAACATGATCGTGAAAGTAGCCTGTATGGGACAGAGTTTGAGATTCACTTGAAAAATCAGTTATCTCAAAAGGCGATTGCAAAAGAATGTGCAGATTGGATACGGCGAAAAGCAACATTTAAGTCGAATAACAGCAATGCGCCGATGCAGGAATTCATCAGTATTCAGAAACCAGAGCAGTCCTTAACCTATATGCCAATTCAGGGGTTTACCCCGATGGGGCTAGGCTTTGAAAAAGGCAATGCCATTTCTAATATGGTGAACTGCTTTGATGAGCAACCAACGGTGCAGACCTATATTCAGCTATTTAATAAAATTTGGAATGACCCTTCAAAGGTAGAAGATGTCACCAGTGAAATTATTCGACACATTGAGTCTGTATATCAGGAAAATCCACCTGAACGCATTTATTTCTTAATGCTTTACAACATCTTCAAAGATTTCTTGGAAGATATCAATGCCGATGTCATGCCAAATGATCTTACAGGTTATCAGGATACCTTAGTATGGAATAAGTTGTTCAATTTCCAAAAAGATGCGGCCGTAGGCATCATCAATAAACTCGAAACCTATAATGGTTGTATCTTGGCGGATAGTGTAGGTCTGGGTAAGACCTTTACTGCATTGGCAGTGATCAAATACTACGAATTACGAAACAAGAGTGTTCTAGTTTTATGTCCTAAGAAATTGGGAGCGAACTGGACGAATTATAACGCCAATTTATTCACGAATATCTTTGCTAAAGACCGTTTTAGCTACGATGTGCTGTATCATACCGATCTCTCTCGTAAAGGTGGTGAAACCCTAGGTATAGATTTGGCGAAAATCAATTGGGGTAACTATGACTTAGTGGTGATTGATGAGTCGCATAACTTTCGTAACCGTGGCACATTTAAGGATCGAGAAACACGTTATGATCGCTTAATGAATCAAGTAATTCGTCAGGGCGTGAAAACCAAAGTGTTGATGTTGTCTGCTACGCCAGTAAACAATCACTTCACTGACCTCAAGAATCAGCTTGCCCTTGCCTATGAAGGCAATGCTGCTCTATTGGAAAATAAGCTCGATACTGAACGTGATATCGAAACTATATTCCGTAGAGCACAGGCCAGCTTTAATGCTTGGGCAAAACTAGATCCTGCCCAACGGACAACTCAAGCAATTCTTAACCTTCTGGATTTCGATTTCTTTAAGCTCTTGGATAGCGTGACGATTGCTCGTTCAAGAAAGCACATTCAAACTTTCTATGACACCAAAGATATTGGACAGTTCCCTCAACGACTCAAGCCGATTTCATTCCGTTGTTCATTATCGACCGATCAGGATAGTATTTCTCTGAATCAAATTTATACAGATCTGTCTTTAATCAAGATGTCTGTCTATGCACCAGTCAGCTATATCTTTCCAAGTGCCTTAAGAAAATACGAAGAAATTTTTGATACGCGTGTAGAAGGCAAAGGTAAACTAAAACAGATAGATCGTGAAAAAAGTTTACAGGCTTTGATGACGGTCAATTTACTGAAACGTCTGGAAAGTTCTGTCCATGCGTTTAGGCTGACACTGAACGTTTTAAAGAAAAATATTGAAAATGTACTCGCTAAAATTGCGGACTTTGAAGCTCGTCAGGCGGATGATGAAGTCAGTATTTCACCCAACTTCGGTTATGATGAGGATGAAAATGGCGAATTGCTCAATACTGAAGACCTTATTGGCAATAAGCTAAAAATTCATTTGGCTGATATGGATCTATTGAGCTGGAAAACGGATCTAGACGGTGACTACCACATTATTCTCAGTTTATTGCGAATGATTCAGCCAATTGATGCTGAAAAGGATGCTAAACTACAACATCTTAAAGCTCATGTTGTTGAGAAAATTCAGAATCCAATTAATACCAATAATCGTAAAGTCATCATATTTACTGCGTTTGCGGATACAGCGAATTATATCTATGAGCATATTGCTCCGATCCTGCTAGAAACCTATGGTCTGCACAGTGCTAAAGTGATCGGTAGTGATAATACCTCAACGATTAAGACCAGAGTGGGAAGCCGCCAAAGTTATGATATGCAGGGCTTACTCACTTTATTCTCTCCACAGTCAAAACAAAAAGCAGATATATTCCCTGAAGAATCCAGAGAAATTGATGTGCTCATTGCAACCGACTGTATTTCTGAAGGACAAAACTTACAAGACTGTGATTATTTGATTAATTTTGATATTCACTGGAATCCCGTACGCATCATTCAACGCTTTGGGCGTGTGGATCGTATTGGTTCATCAAACAGCGTTATTCAGCTCGTTAATTACTGGCCTGATATCAGTCTGGATGAATATATTAACTTGCGAGAACGGGTCGAGAATCGCATGGTGATCGTCGATATGACCAGTACGGGAGATGATAACGTCCTCAGTGCCCAAGCTAATGATATTGCCTATCGTCGTGAACAATTACAGAAGCTACAAACTGAAGTTTTAGACTTGGAAGATGCCAATACAGGAGTTTCTATTACTGATTTAGGTTTGAATGACTTCCGTATGGATTTGCTTGGCTATATGGAAGAGAATCCTGAGTTAGAGAGATTACCGAATGGATTACATACCGTTGTCGCTGCGCAGCCAGAACTCGGTTTAAATGCAGGAGTCATTTTCACCCTAAGAGCACGACATTCTGAGTCGCCTAACAGCCAAATCAACCGCCTATATCCATATTACTTAGTTTATATTAATCAAGGTGGTGAAGTTGTTTATGACTACACCCAAGCCAAATATTTGTTGGATATAGCACGTAAAGCATGTCGAGGAAAGGATTATCCGATACCCAAAGCTTATGAAAAGTTTAATGAGAAAACCAATGATGGTCGAGATATGAGTCAATATTCAGAATTGTTAGATATTGTGATCCATACCATTCAGGACGTAAAAGCGGAAAAGGATATTGATAGCTTGTTTTCAGGCTTGACTACATCAGCGTTGGTAGATGTGGTTTCTGGATTAAATGACTTTGAGCTTATTAGTTTTATTGTGATTGAAGAATCTTGATCATGAAGTTATATAAATTCCCACTCCAGGCTAAAGTGGATCGGTTGATTCCGAAAAATAAATTTTATGAACAAGGAAAAGCCAATACCAAAATTGAACAGCTATTTGTTGATCAAGTTGAAAATATACGGTGGGTTTATAAATTGGCTTCATCTACAATTCATCTTCAAGAGCAGGAAGATTTGAAGGAAATTCAAATCTTTCGAGTGAAAAGTCGAGTTGAAGATTTAGATATATCAATTTTATCTTTCATTGATAAACTCATTCTAACGCCGATTATTTTTGAGGTGGTTTATCAAGATAAAGTTAAGGTGATCGCAACCTATAAGCGTTTAAATCAATCAGACAAGACTAAAGCTGTGATTGGTTACTATTACGCTTCTGATTGGTTGGATGATGCTAGTCGTGTTGAATTACCTCTTTATTTAAACTTAGTAGATCTATATGAGCATTTCATCGAACAGTTATTACCTATACCCCAAGTAGATGGAGTCTTGGTAAAAGATAAACAAACGATTCAGGGAAAATTACATTTAGCAGAGCAATTAGAGTCATTAAAGAAACAAATCGCCCAGTTAAAATCAAAGATGAAACGTGATCAACAATTTAATCGAAAAGTTTTATTAAACCAAAAGATTATTGATTTAGAAAAAAAATTGAAAGATTGTCAGGAGTGACGTTCATGGAAAGTCTGTTATTAGAAAATTTTGAACCTATTGTTCATACAACGCTAGATATATTTGAGGATATTTCAAATAAAGCAAAGGAGTATCTTCAACAGGAAGGGTTTACTGGTGAGGGGCTGACTGCGAATGCAATGACTGACCAAGCTTTTTTAAATCTTCAGAATGCTAAAAATCAAACTGAAAAAGATCAGTGGATTCTAAAAGATAACCCTACATTTATGCGAGTAGATTTAGAAGATGTTGATGGCAACTATGTTTTTAGCATGTATGTGACTCCTGTAATATCACCTACAGGGTTAGATAAATGGCGTAAACAGAATTTAAATTTTATTAGTTCACGTGCGGCTAAGGGGGGGAACTTAGCCTCCTTGGATTGTGGTTCTGATTGGCATTTAACATCTGATACTGAATATTACGTAAGACGAAAAATTAAATTTACGCCAAAATTTTCTGCTGAACATTGGGATGGTTTTGAAGTTGTTATAACAACAAAAGATCAGCAACAATATATTGATTCTTTTCGTGATTTTCTTAATCTAAATTTAGATAGCGGAGACATTAATAACGCAGATAAGATATTAGAAAAGTTAAGAGAATTAGAAAATACTGAGCAAGGAAAAATCAAATCTTTGACTCGGAGTATTCGCACAGGTATGTCCTTGCGTAGTCAAGCAGCACTAGATCAATACCAAGATAAAATTATTCGCCTGCCAGTCAACTCTCAACTAGTCCTATTAGGTCCTCCAGGAACGGGTAAAACGACAACGTTAATAAAACGACTTGGTCAAAAATTAGACACAAATGAGGGTTCTTTTGAAGAAAAAGAAATTAACTTACTCAAAAAATTAAATAAAAATGGCTTTAGTCATTGGATGATGTTTACGCCATCGGAATTACTTAAAGGTTTTTTGAAAGAAGCTTTTGCAAAAGAAGGCATTGTTACATCAGATTTTGTTTTAAAAACTTGGGAATATTCTCACGATATTGGTCGTCAAAAGTTAAATATACTTTCCTCGCCAGAAAATCTATCTGGTTATCGACTTAGTAAAACTGAACATGTAAAAAAGCAATACATTGATGATCCTAGAATATGGGTTCAATCTTTTACTGATTTTTTTATGAAAAAACTAAGTGATGAGCTGGTAAAAGGACTACAAACTATTGAACAAACTTCGGGTTTAAGTGATGAGGCATTAATTCAGAAAATTAAAGAAATTGTACTTAGTGATTCCGATGTTCATGCGAAATACAAAGCACTTTATTCGTTAGAAAATCAAATTAATAAAGTGATTAAAAAAGAAAAAGAAATCAGTGATAAAATTATTAGAGAAGAAAAAAATAGATTGATCAATAAGAACAATAATTTTTTGGAGGAATTTGCGCGTTTTCTAGGCACATTAAATATACAGGATGTTGGTGACGAAGATGAGGATGAAGCAGATACTTTCGATGAGGATGAAGAAGAAGTTAGTGTTGGCTTTTTAGAACAAAATAAAGCTTTGGTAAAATTACAAACGTTTTTAAAGAAAATTGCTCGATACACTTATCTTAAACGTACTTTGCCCAAGACAAGTAAAGATTCGAAAATTAAAGAATGGTTGGGCGAGCGTTTACCCGACTTAGATAAATTAAATAGTCTTGGGCGCAGTATCTCATTACAAAATGGTTTAAGACATAATTTAAACTGTTGGAAACGTTTATATAAGCTTCCTACCAAGTTTTATAGACAATTTCGCAAAGATGAAAAGAATAATATTTTTTATGCTAAAGAATGGGACGGTCAAAAAATTTCTCAGACTGAACTCGATTTAATTCTATTCATTACACTCCGAGAAATTAAAAAACTGTTAAAAGAGCCTTACGTTGTAAAGAATATTGACGAAGCGAAGTTTTTAGAAATTAAAAACTTTCAATCTGATTTATTTAAAGATCAAGTGTTGGTTGATGAGGCAACGGATTTTTCTGTCTTACAATTGGCGTGTATGTATACAATGACACAACCAGATTTAGATTCTTTTATTGCGTGTGGTGATTTTAACCAACGATTGACTAATCAAGGAATCAAGGACGAATCTTTGCTTCAATGGATTTCTCCTAAATTAAAAACAGAACGTATTACAACCATTTTTAGGCAGAGTCCAAAATTAAATAGCTTAACGCATGGAATTTTGGATTTAATGGATGACAGTGATGAATCATCTAAATCAAAACTTCAGAAATTTGCTAATCCTGAAGAAGGTTTAGCCCCAGTTTTGATGGAAAATTTATCTGATGTCGAAATGACGGCAGAATGGATTACGACACGAATTGTTGAAATTGAATGCTTAGTCAATACTTTTAATGATGGTCAAAAGCTTTTACCTTCTATTGTCGTGTTGGTAAAGAATGAGCCTGATGTTGAACCAATGACAGAAGCCCTCAATGAGTACTTAGCAGACTATAGCCTTAAAGCGGATGCATGTAATAAGGGACGCAGTTTGGGAGGGGAAAATAATATTCGTGTATGTAATATTGAATATATTAAAGGCTTGGAATTTGAAGCTGTATTCTTTGTCAATATTGATGAATTAATGCAAGAACATCCTGATTTATACCAAAAATATTTATACGTGGGTGCAACCCGAGCAGCTAATTATTTAGGTATGACGTGTTCGGACGAACTTCCCTCAACCTTGGAGGATTTACGTCCCTATTTTGGTCATAATTGGCGTATTGAAAACTTATAATTTTTGCAAGTATTAAAGGTATTACTCATGAGTAACTCAGACCAGTTAAAAATGCACTCGCCAAATTTGGTCGATGCCAATATTGAAAAAATTGCAGTACTGTTTCCAAACTGTGTGACTGAAGTAGAAGCGGAAAATGGCGAGCTAAAAAAAACTATTGATTTTGACCTGCTTAAACAAGAGCTATCGCAAGTGATTGTTGAGGGTGAACAAGAGCGTTACCGTTTGGATTGGGTGGGCAAAAAAGAATCTATTCTGACTGCCAATGCACCAATTGCTAAAACCCTGCGTCCATGCCGTGAAGAAAGTGTAAATTTTGATACTACTGAAAACTTGTTTATCGAAGGTGATAACCTAGAAGCTTTAAAACTTCTGCAAGAGAATTATTTAGGGAAGGTCAAAATGATTTACATTGACCCGCCCTACAACACGGGCAATGATTTTATTTACGAAGATGACTTTGCAGAAAGTACGGATGAGTTTTTTGAGCGCTCTAACCAAGTGGATGAAGATGGAAATCGGTTAATTGCAAATACGGATAGTAATGGACGGTTTCATTCTGATTGGCTGAGTATGATGTATAGCCGTTTAAAGTTGGCTAGAAATTTACTTTCAGATCAAGGGGTATTATTTTGTAGTATTGGAGAAGTTGAAGTTGATTCTTTAGCAAAGCTTATTAAGGAAATATTTGGTGAAAATAATTTTTTAACTATTATTCCAAGATTAATGAAAACTGGAGGGGCAAAAGGTAAGTTTTTTTCACCAAGCGTGGACTATATTCTAGTCTGTACTAAAAATATAGAATCTACTTTACCTTTTAGAGCCCCTCTAACAGAAGAACAAATACAAATTTTTTATAATAAGAAAGAAATTGAAGGGAAAAGAAAGGGGGAGTTGTTTGGCGAAGAACGACTTTTTAAGGCTTCACTTGATGCAAGGCCAAATCAGCGATATTGGATTGAATGTCCAGATGGTTCTTTTTGCATACCACCAGGTAACAAATTCCCAAAAAAATTGATTCAGGGCGAAAAAGTTCTACCTTCTTCTGATGATAAAGTTTGGAAATGGATTTATCCTAGATTTAAGGAAGAGTTCGATAAAGGTAATATAGTTTTTAAAGAAACGGCAACTAGTGGTTTAGTTGATCAGGATGGTAAGCAATCTAAATGGAATATTTATAATAAGGTTTGGTTGCTTGATCAACAAGAGAAAGGTGTTGTGCCTTCAAATTATTTAAACAAATTTGAAAACAGGCAGAGTTCTGCAGAACTAAAAAAATTAGAAATACCTTTTGATTTCGCTAAGCCTACAAGTTTATTAATATATTTAACACAAATTTGTAGATTAAAAGATCAGGATATTGTATTGGATTTCTTTGCAGGATCTGGTTCATTTGCTGATGCAATCATGCAACTATCAATCAAAGAAAGTAAAAAATTGAAATATATTCTTGTACAAATACCGCAGGAATCTATGGATGATAGTGAAGAATATAAATTGGGTTATAAAAATATTGCTGAAATTTCAAAAGAACGTATCCGTCGTGCAGGTAAAAAGATCATAGAAGATAATGCCAGCACAGAAGGTATTGAAAATTTAGATATTGGCTTCCGCGTTCTTAAAATAGACTCAACGAATATGAAAGATGTGTATTACACACCAGATTCCTATAAGCAAGTCGATATATTGGACTTAGCAGACCATATCAAAGAAGACCGTACTTCTGAAGATTTATTGTTCCAAGTGATGTTGGATTGGGGGCTTGAACTCTCATTACCAATTGAGCGTAAAACTATTCAAGGCAAAGAAGTTTTTTATGTGGCAGGCAATAGCCTCGTGGCATGTTTTGACGAAATTAACTTTGCAATGGTGGACGAAATTGCCCAAGACAAGCCATTAAGAGTCGTATCAGCAGAACGTGCAATTCAACTCGATCACGACAAAACCAATGTCAAAGAACGCTTTAAACAGCTATCGCCAGAAACTGAAATTAAGTTTATTTAAGAGGATTTAATACATGAAAATCCATTTTAAAACACTTGATTATCAGAAAGATGCAGTTAAAGCTGTGGTTGATTGTTTTGTTGGACAACCTAAGCTGGAAGGTCATCGTTATATGATCGACCAAGGTGCAGTAAAATCTAAAAAACCAACAGCACAAGCAGACATGCTTGAAGAGACATTAGACTTACAGCGTGCTAAATCTAAGAAAGTAGTGGCTGACGTTGGTTTTGAAAATGCTCAAATTTTTAACTTAGATGCAGTACTTAAAAATATTCAAAATGTACAAATGGCGAATATTTTAGAACCATCGTCAAGTTTAGTAACAGATGATAGCAAAGGTAAAAACCTCACTAACAGCCCACTGAATTTGAATATCGAAATGGAAACAGGTACAGGTAAAACCTATTGCTATATCCGTACTATGTTTGAACTCAATGCAAAATACGGTTGGTCAAAGTTTATTATTGTGGTGCCAAGTGTCGCGATTCGTGAAGGTGTCCATAAAAGCCTTGAGATGATGGCGGATCATTTTCAGGAACAATATGGCAAAAAAGCCCGCTTTTTTATCTATGATTCCAAGGCCCTACATCATTTAGAAAGCTTTAGCTCAAATGCAGGCATTAATGTGATGGTCATTAACGTGCAAGCGTTTAATGCCACAGGTAAAGATAACCGACGTATTTATGACGAGCTTGATGAATTTCAATCTCGTCGCCCGATTGATGTAATTAGCCGTAACCGTCCAATTCTAATTTTGGACGAACCACAAAAAATGGGTGCTGAAAAGACCTTACAGTCTTTGGCAAATTTCAATCCACTGTTTATCTTGCGTTATTCTGCAACACATAAACGTGACTACAATTTAGTGTATCGTTTAGATGCATTAGATGCCTATAACCAAAAATTAGTAAAAAAAATCACGGTTAAAGGGATCGAAGTTCAAGGTTTAACAGGCACACATGGCTATTTGTATTTGCAAGATATTCTTGTCTCAAAGTCCTCACCAGTTGCACGCCTAGAACTAGAAATACAAACCAAAACTGGCTTTAAACGAGAAGTCCGAAAAGTTTCGAAAGGTGATGATTTATTTGTCATTTCTCATGAAGCTGAACAGTATAATGATCGTTATGTCATTTCTGATATTGATGCACGAACAAATACAGTCACTTTTGTAAATGGAATCACAATTCAAGCTGAAAAATCGATAGGACATCTTGATGAGCAAGTGACGCGAACAATTCAAATCCGTGAAACGATTCGTGCGCACCTCCAAAAAGAACGTCAGCTTTATAATCAAGGCATTAAAGTTCTGAGTCTTTTCTTTATTGATGAAGTGGCTAAATACCGTCAGTATGATGAAGATAACAATCCTATTGATGGTAAATACACTCAAATCTTTAAAGCACAATATCAATTTGTTTTAAACGAGTTTTTGGATCTCAATATAGAAAATGATCCATACCAAGAATATCTAAAATCCATTGACGTTGATAAAACCCATAATGGTTATTTCTCGATTGATAAAAAGTCAAAAAAACTAACTGATCCTGCTTTAAAGAAAGTCAAAGATGAAGAATTAGGAGTGTCTGTTCAGCAAGCCGATGATATAGATGCATATGATCTAATTTTAAAAGATAAAGAACGTTTACTTTCTTTTGAAGAGCCAACACGTTTTATTTTTTCACATTCTGCATTACGTGAAGGTTGGGATAATCCAAACGTATTTGTCATTTGTACCTTAAAACATTCGGACAATACCATTTCACGTCGTCAAGAAGTGGGTCGTGGTTTGCGTTTAGCTGTGAATAAAAATGGCGAACGTATGGATGCCAACTATTTCGGTGCAATTGGTGAAGTTCATCGCTTAAATAATCTGACTGTGGTCACCAACGAAAGTTATAAGGATTTTGTTGCGAATTTACAGACAGAGATTGTGAAAACACTTGCCAGTCGCCCTACCCAAGCAACGCCTGAGTACTTTGAAAATAAAGTACTCACTTTGGCCGATGGTTCAAAACTTGAAATCACTAAAGTAATGGCAAAGCAGATTCATAAGTATCTGACACGAAATGACTATATTGATGATAATGATCATATTGCACCGAAGTATCATCAAGATAAAGCCAATGGTGAACTTGTTGCACTTCCTGAAGAATTACAACCGTATACTGCTCAAATCACAAAGTTGATTGATAGTATTTTTGATCCTAAAGCGACTGAAGGTATGACGGAAGATGCGAATATGCATTTGACGAATCACATCAATTCTAAAAATCTTGAGCGTAAAGAATTTCAGGATTTATGGAAAAGAATTAACCGTAAAGCGATTTTTCAAATTCAGATTGACTCTAAAAAGCTGATTACTGACAGTATTAGTTGTATTGAACGTACCGCAGTTGAACGTGGTAATAAGTTCGTTGAAACACTCAGTTATAAACTTGCAGAATCATCAATGAAAGATGAAGTTAGTTTTGACGAGTTGAAGTCAAAAGATGCTTTTGGAAAAATGACAACCAAAACTGAAAATAGTACTTTATCGATTCATTCTCAGGTGCAATATGACTTGGTTGGTAATATTGCGGAAGATACCAACTTGACTCGAAAGACTGTAGCACAGATTCTCAAAGGGATTAATGCCTCTGTTTTTGCTCAATTTAAATTAAATCCTGAAGCTTTTATTCGTGATATAAGTAGAATTATCAATGAACAACAAGCCTCAATGGTTATTCAGGGTTTAAAATACAATCCATTAAAAGATGGCTATCCTGAAAATGATATTTTCGTTAGTAATGAAAATATTCCATTAAGGTCATTTAAAGCAGATCGTCATATTTGGGACTATGTGGTCACTGATTCCGATAATGAACGTAAGTTTGTAGAAGAATTGGATGGAGCCGAGGAGGTGATTGTTTACGCAAAACTTCCAGATCGTTTTCAAATTCCTACTCCTTTTGGTAACTATAACCCTGACTGGGCAATTGCTTTTGATAAAGATAAAGTACGCCAAGTTTATTTTGTTGCAGAAACAAAAGGTTCGATGGATGATGCTGATTTACGTGATAAAGAAAAGCATAAAATTGAGAGTGCTAAGAAATTCTTTACTACTTTAAACGAAGAAAATCTTCTATTAGGTGATGCAGTTAAGTACGCAGTAGTTGATAGCTTTGGCAGTTTGATGAGCCTAGTTAAATAAGCATAGGGAAAAGTCTATGACTCAGTCGTAGACTTCCCTGCATGGGGGATGTATGGGCTTTTTTGATATGTTGTTTTCTGGCATTGGATCTTTATTCAGTGTAGCCGTGGGTGTCGTTTCTGAAGTTGTTTACACAGTGAAGACCTATTTTGCTGCGAAAGACATTATCTCAAAGACTGTCTATGATGAGAGAGATAAAAAACAAGAGGAGATACATGAACTCAATCAAGAAATACAGTTCTTAAGAAAACAAATTAGAGATCATGGCAATATTACAGAGCAACAGCGTAAAAGGTTATATGAACTTGATGAGGAAAGAAATTTTCTAAAACAAGGCATTAAAAGTGACAGTCAAATTATTGCTGCTGATAAATTCCAACAAAATGAAGAGAACATCCACAAAGTCGAGATTGGTTTAGAAACAACACATGTTCTTCAATGGAATGCTTTTGCAGATACAATGGCCAAGACATGTCCTAAATGTCAAAGACCTATGAAATTGCAGTGGGCACGTAATTTAGTTCATGTAAATCCACAAGATTTTTATTGGGGATGTACAGGTTGGTATTTTAATAATCAGCAGATTCGTTTGTGTGAGTATCGTGAAAATCTATCTCGACAAGATTTGGCATTAATGACAGATACATCCGCACCTGAGTTTAGCCTTTCTGCCCAAGATTTTAATATTATTCTTCAGGATCATAGTACTTCTGAAAGTATTATAGAGCGTATGGATGATTTACAATCTGATCTAATTAATAAAAAGCAAGGTGTAAGCATTGTTTGTTGTCCAATGCATGCTGAACCAATGGTTTTACAAAAGAAAAAGAATGGTCTAGGTTTGCTAGATCAATATTATCTAAGGTGTCCACACTGGGCACCTAATGACCAAGGTTGCCCGTATATGGAAAAATTGAAGTCAGGTTCTCAATTAGCTGCTTTGCTCAAGCATCAAACTGGTACAGGTATACTCTAGATAAAGTGGAATTCTTTGTTAACTTCAACTTCCGTATAAATGGTGATCTGCTTAAGTCGAAAGATTGCATTAATCTTGGCATTAAAACTCAATATTTAATTTTTTCTTATAAATATTAAGCCTTTTTTCTGCTCTATCTATAAACTGATCATAGAAAAGAATTTCAGAATATAGCTCGCCATATGGAATTCTTGTTGCAGGATCGGATATAACACTGGTATTAAAGTAACCTTGACCACTAGGGAATTTCTCATAGTTGGTTGGCATTCTTGACTCATCTAATTCAGTACCAATTAGATAACCATAGAATTTTTTTATTTTTCCACCAGATTTCGCTGCTAAAAGTCTCGAATATTGTACTAAATCAGGAATATGATCTTGAAGAGGTACTTTAGGTGCCTTAAATTCAATAATAATAGCTGAACCTTCTTCATTGAAAATTGCAATATCTGGGCGTTTCTTAGAATGATCGGTATTGTTTTTTTTGAATAATTCTTCAAGGCTTTCATCAATATCTGAATCAAATAGTTTTTTCTGATCTTTCCATACAAATGATGAAAGTGGTCTGTCCGAAGCTATATGTTCGAAATAATGATATTCCTCATTTAATATCCAAATATCATGGTCTATATTTTCTGTATTATCTTTTCCAGTTGGGAAAAATACATTATGGATTATTTTTTCATCTTCACGACGTACACTAGGAGCCTGTTCTTGACATGCAAGCATAAGTTTCACGGCTTTTCTCAACACTTCAATCATTGAGGAGCGGCGAACTACAAGTTGAGATAGGTTAGCCATATCCATTTTTTTCAGTGTACTTGTGTACTTCCATGCGAGATTATTAATTTGTGTTCTGAAATCTTCGCTACGAGGATCTAATAGTAATACACTTTGTTTAATATCAAATAAATTTGACGTATCTTTAACAATATCCTCCTGAAGCTTCTTTAAAACACGCTTAGCAATATTCTCTTCTGTATCGCTGAAGTGAATTTTGATATTAGTGTCCTCAAGCATGGATCGTGATATACCAAATCTTTCTTGAGTGGAGTTGATTAAAGCCTCTTTATTAAAATCTTTTGGAGTTAAAATTAAGTAAACATAATCTTCTAAAGCTTCAATAATATCCTGCATTGAAATTTCATCAATAAGGTCTTCGCCACCAGAACATTCTTTAGGAATATTAAAAGCATCTCTTTGCTGATTCACTTTGCTTTCAAGAAGTTCACTTTCTACTAGTATCAACTCAAAGAAACCATCAATAGGCTTTTTGATATCAAAGCTTGTACGGAAAAATTTCTTTGCTAGTGAACAAACTATTGCAGAGTTGGCACAAAGCGCAACTTCATGTTGTTCGCTGCTATTCTCAGAGGGAGTAATAGAATATCTTGTAATTTTTAGATCATAAAATGGCTTAGATGAAGTGCTATGTGAACATTTTAATGGTAATGTCTTTTTGTCCACTGGCGATGGTAAATCATCTGACGAAATAGAAGATGAAGTCCGTTCGCCATTATCGTTATCATGAAAATTAATAGAAAACTCACCGATTAATTCTTTTAAGAGAATCAAGCGCTGTAAGAATGTTGTTAAAATATACTTTTTTAATATGAGTGCTGAAAAATCTTTACGAATCGTTAATAAATCATTTTGATTTTTAAATGAGTTCTTTTTAATACCTTTAAGCGTTACTTTTGTATTTATATCTGTAGATTCAAGATCACACTGAGAAAAGTGAGACTCTGAAATTTCTCTTGTCTCAGGTTTTATCGAAAGTTTTCTGCGTGTTAGGTTATCATTATCTAAGTAGACACTATCAATATTTAGTGTTTCAAAGTAATGGAAAAATTGAATTCTACCCGCTCCTTTACATTTTCCTAGCCCTTCTATATGTAAATAATCTTTATAAGTCGAATCTTTCGTTACAAAGGCTTTGACTTGCTCATTACAAAATCCGGCTCCATTTTCTAAACAAGAAATAGCTAAATCATACTCGCCATCCTTAAATAAAGATTTTTGATAAAATTCTATTTCAAAAGTGATAGCGAGTTTTGGGGTACTCAAATCTTCTTTTCGACGGATTAAGTAGGAATCAATAGCATTAGATAGCAGTTCTTCTACCACTACATATTTATTGGCACTAGGGGGGGTATTTTTTAAACCGCCTTTAATATCTAAAGTCATAATAAATTTCTATTCAAATAAACACTAAAATTTAAGTGAGTCATGACAGGAACCCTTTAATCAATGATTGATACTAATTAAGAATATAGCAATTTTGAAGTCCTACTGAAATACTTATACGCAGTTAAAATCAGAGACTTTAACGGTCTATAATATTTCAAGTAATAAGCAAAGGGACATCCTTTTCGTATGTTACATTCGTGGTGAATTTTTCTTAAATTAGCTACTTTTATTTATATTCTTCTATCTATAGAACTACTTTATCCCTCAGCCCATCGATAAAATCAGACCAATCCTGCATCATCTTAATTCGATAGTCTAAATGCTGTGCATGGTTGTATGCCTGCGACACAGCATTACCAACTTTATGAGCCAACTGTATTTCAATTGCATCATGCATGTAGCCTTGTTCATGTAAGGTTGTGGAGGCAAGTCCACGAAAACCATGTCCAGTCATTTTTCCGTTATAACCCATTGTTCGAATTACACAGAGTAAGGCATTGCTACTCATAGGTTTGGCTGTGCTGTGATTATAAAAAACGTACTGCTTATTGCCAGTAAGAGGGCGTAATCCTTCAATCAGTTCAATTGCCTGTCGAGATAATGGAACAATATGAGGTTGAGCCATTTTCATTTTATCAGCAGGAATTCGCCATAAATGATTATCAAAATCAATCTCATTCCACTCCATCATTCTCAGTTCAGCAGTGCGTACAAATGTTAAGGTCATTAACTGAATGGCAGTCTTAATCATTGGATTGCCATGATAACGATCCATACGCTCAAGAAAAGGTGGGAACTCAGAAATATCTAGCCGAGCCATATGCTTCACTTTACGAGGCTTTAACGCTTCTTGAAGATGTGGTGTTGGATCATTCTCAATCAGTCCTTTACGGATTGCAAAACGGAAAATACGTCCAGCTAAAGGAATAGATCGTTTAGCCATCTCCTGAGCACCACGAGCCTCAATTTTTTTAGCACAGGCGAGTACATCTTTACCTTTAATTTGATCGATTGGCATGTGACCTAAAGCAGGGAAGAGATCTTTTTCAAATACAGACAAATCACGTAAGTAAGTGGTTTCTTTTATGACGGCTTTACGATCTTCCATCCATTCCATAGCAAGTGTTTTAAAAAGCGTATTTTCATCTGCTTGTAATTTTTTTTGTTTCTTCGCTTCGTTGGGACTAATCCCATCTTTCAATTTCAATCGAGCTTCATCTCTGGCACGGCGAGCCTGTGCAAGCGTGGTTTCAGGGTATGTGCCAATACTGAAGATATTCTCTTTGCCATTAAAACGAAACTTCATTCGCCAATGCATACCTCCAGAAGGGGTCACCTCTAGATACATGCCTTTTTCATCAGCGTATTTAGTTTTCTTTTCTAATGGCTTTATTTTTCTGATTTGAGCATCTGTAAGCATTGTAATGTTTCCACAGAATTTGGGGGTATGATTTTGGGGGTAATTTAGTATACCCCCAGTTATACCCCCAATCACATCAAGCTTGCAACAGATAAAGTAGATCGTATTAGACATAAAAAAAGCCTAAACCCTTTAGATTTAAGCTTTTAAAGACATCATGAGATATTGTAAGAATTGAAAATGGCGGTGAAAGAGGGATTCGAACCCTCGATACGCTATAAACGTATACACACTTTCCAGGCGTGCTCCTTAAGCCACTCGGACACTTCACCAAGGCGTGGGATAATAACCAAAAAAAAGATTTCTGCCAAGCAACAATTGATTTAGAGCAAAAAAAATTTCACAGTGATATGATTGCGCAAAAATAGTGTCTAAATTTTTGAAGACGAATCTATGCAAAGTACTGCAAAAAAAGCCGCGTTACCTGCGATCACACTCGCAGCATTAGGGGTGGTATTTGGAGACATTGGAACCAGTCCCTTGTACGCCCTACGCCAATGTTTTCTGACTGCACACATTGCCATCACCGAAGCGACCGTGCTTGGGATCTTGTCACTGATTTTCTGGTGCATGATGCTCACCATCAGCTTTAAATACGTCACCATTATCATGCGAGCAGATAACAATGGTGAGGGTGGTATCATGTCCTTGCTGGCGCTGAACTTACGATCTAATCGTATCGCAGATAATCGCAAAATCTATTTAATTGCCTTGGGATTTATTGGTGCATCGTTGTTTTTTGGTGATGGCATTATTACTCCAGCAATTTCAGTGCTTTCAGCCATTGAAGGGCTGAGTATTGCCACACCCATGTTTAATAAATGGCTGATGCCTTTGGCAATTGGCATTCTTACCGCACTGTTTCTGGTACAAAGACATGGTACGGGAACCATGGGCAAGTTTTTTGGTCCAATCACCTTAACTTGGTTTGCCTCTATCGGTTTAATCGGTATTCATAGTATTAGCCAAACCCCCTATGTCTTAAGCATGCTCAGTCCACATTGGGCGCTGAACTTTATTTTTCATCAACCCTTTGTGGCCTTTTTAACCATGGGTGCGGTGATTTTGACGGTTACGGGTGGTGAAGCACTCTATGCAGATATGGGGCATTTTGGACGGCTGCCGATCCGTTTAGGCTGGTTTATCATTGTGCTGCCTTGTCTGTTATTAAATTATGCAGGGCAAGGTGCATTATTACTACGTAATCCAAGTGCGATTGAAAACCCATTTTATTTGCTTGTACCTGAGTGGGGCTTATATCCCATGATTGCCTTAGCCACAGCGGCAGCAGTGATTGCTTCACAAGCGGTGATTACTGGCGTATTTTCAATGGCAAACCAAGCCATTCAGCTACGCTATTTGCCAAGATTAACCGTGCATCACACTTCTGATGTGGAACAAGGTCAGATTTATTTGCCCTTTATCAACTGGATACTCTACGTCTCGATTCTTTTGTTGATTGTGATTTTCCAAAACAGTGCCAATCTTGCCAATGCCTATGGTGTAGCAGTCACGATGACCATGCTATGCGATACGATTTTGATTTCAATACTGGCATATGGCTTTTGGCGTTGGCCAAAGTGGAAAGTGGCATTATTCGCGATCCCATTCTTAGTGATTGATAGTATTTTTATTGGGTCAACCTCATTAAAAATCATTTCAGGCGGATGGGTTCCGATCCTGATTGGTGCAATCGTATTTACTATTCTGATGACGTGGAAAACTGGGCGAGAAATTGTCTTTAACCGTTTGGAAAAAGATGCCTTGCCGCTGGATCTGTTTATTAAAAGTGTCAGTTTGAGTGATGAAACTCAGTTTGTACCCGGTCAAGCGGTATTCTTAACCGGTAATCCAAATATTGTTCCACATGCGATGTTGCACAATATCAAGCACAATAAAGTTCTGCATGAACGCAATATTATGGTGACGGTGATTACTCGTGATGTACCCTATGTGCCAGACCAAGAAAGAATTCGTGTTGAAGTCTTAGATAAGCGCTTCCAACGAGTTTTTGTTTACTATGGATTTAAGGATCAACCTGATATTCCAAATGCACTAGAGTTGGCTTATAAGCAGCTTGAAGTTGAATTTGACATGATGCATATCAGTTTCTTCATCTCACGTGATCGTTTGATTCATACCGTGGGTGATGGAATGGCGCCATGGCGTGAAAAACTGTTTATTTCGATGCAACGTAATACCAGTCCAGTGAGTGATTTCTATCAAATCCCGCCAAACCGTGTGGTGGAAATGGGTAGCCAGATCGAAATCTAAATTCATATCAATCAAAAGCCAGAAGTCATTCTGGCTTTTTTTTTGCCCATGGGTTTTATGGGCTGATGTATTACATTGATTCACTTTATTTTTTAGTAACGACTTCTTCTCTAACCCAGCAAGTAAGACCTTTATCATTTGTGTTATTGAGTCTGCAAATGTAGATAGGTTGATATTGCACTGAGACAGTATCAAACCCTTTAGAATGCTGAGTTTGAATGGTTCCATCATTCAATTCTCCCTAGCGAATCTTGATACATCAGTATAAAACGATCCTATACGACAAACTGTGTCGCAAGGCTGTCGAAGTACACTGCGCAACATGACATAATCATGATCACAAGTGCGATAAAGCATCTGTAAGATATTTGATTTTCTAGTATTTTTTGTGAAATAAACAATAAATTGTTACATGGAATGTTGTTTAGTTAAGCACAAATCGTAGAAGCTTTACTCGGTTGAAGATCGGCACAATATCTTTCAGTTTATTGACTTGTTAAGCTATTTAAATTCAAAAACTTAATTTGTATGGGTTTTGAGTGGATTGTTTATTTAACCTTGTTTAGGAAGCCTTTGTTGAAAAATTCAGTAGTTAAAATGGTGTTGGGTGTTGTTGCTACTGGAAGTTTTGCGATTGCGTTTGGCCAAGAGAAAATTTTTCAGTTACTGCCGTTTACCCAAAGTAGTACCAATAACTCTGCGTGTTTAAATCAGTTCTATCGAGAGCAACCGCCTGTTTTAATTAAAGAAAGTTTAAAGAAAAACAGTTATCCTTTATGTTTTAACGGGTTTAATGTGATGTATTCGGGTGTTTCTAAAACACCGTTATGGACAGCAGAATATTTATCTCCACAGCGCTTAAGTCAAAAGATTAAACGTGAAGATAATTTCCACGAAGAGCCACGTGTAAACGCTACACATCGTGCATTATTATCGGATTATCGTGGTTCAGGCTATGATCGTGGTCATATGTCACCCAATGCCGATATGCCCAATAAGGAATCACAGTTCGACAGCTTTTCTTTAGCCAATATGGTGCCGCAAGCTGCTAAAAATAACCAACAAGTTTGGCGTGAGTTAGAAGAAGCAACTCGTGCAATTGTCACCAAGCAAAAGAAAGATGTGTATGTGGTGACTGGCCCAGTGTTTTCTGGGAAAAAACTAAAAACCATTGGAAAGGGTGTGATTGTTCCAACCGCGATCTATAAAGCGATTTACTTGCCTAAACACGGGATCATTGGTGCGTACTATGCGCCAAATAATGATTCACTTCAGGTTAAAGTGGTCAGCGTATGCTATTTAGAAGAACAGTTGGGGATGAATTTATTTCCACAACTGACTGAAGAACAAAAGCGCAATACCTATAAATTGCCTTTGAACGCAAAGCAGGTCAAGGTCAATAAAGAAATTGAGTACTCACATTGGGATGCGGAAAGCCAATGTGCAGAAGAGGTCAGTCAGGATAAAATCAGCGCACTGCAAAAGCAGTTCCAACCAAAAAGTGGTTCAACAACCACATCGGATGTGCAATTGCCAAAAGTAGACCCAGAAACCAAAGATGCCTTGGTGAAACAATTGGTTGAAGCGTTGTTGCAATATATTTTACAAATTTTGAAATAATTCAGCGCTGATGGTGCAGTATCTTTTGAGAATCTATTTATACTGTGAATAAGATCGAAAAAAATTGAGAAAATTAAAAATGTTTAAACCGTTTGAGAATGGCACCGAATCACATTCAATTCATGATTTAACTTTAGAAAATCAAACTGACTGTGTCAGTATTTATGGCAATTTACAGATCACCAAAGATCAAGCTGGCTTAAAAGCGGCTAAGCTTTTACAAAGCTATCTCAATGAAGTTGTGGCAAGTTTAGAGAAGCAAAGTGATCTACCAGAACAGTTAGCACGCCAAAGCGAAGGTGAAATAGAGAACCCATTTCTTTAAAGACTATCTTTATTTTTAAATGATTTTCTAATCAACTGCTTTCTAAAAGTACTGGTTTATAAGTGTAAAAAAACCTGCCGAAGCAGGTTTTTTTACACTGAAAATCTATTTAGGATTGAGGTTCATTGCCAATAACTTTATAAATCAGCGCTCCAATGATCGCACCGACAATTGGCGCCACCCAGAATAACCATAATTGACTCAATGCTGCTGTTTCAGCAAATAAAGCCACAGCAGTACTTCGTGCTGGATTAACTGAGGTATTGGTGACGGGGATACTAATTAAGTGAATCAAAGTAAGTGCTAAACCGATGGCAATCGGGGCAAAGCCAGCAGGTGCACGTTTATCTGTTGAACCGAGAATAACAATTAAGAAAAAGGCGGTTAATACGATTTCAATTAACAATGCAGAGACTAAAGAATATTTGCCAGGGGATAAATCACCAAAGCCATTGCTGGCGAATCCACCAGTTCCTGTGAATCCCGCCTGACCTTGTACGATTAAATACAAAACAAATGCGGCCAAAATACCACCGATGACTTGAGCAATAATATAAGGGGCTAAGTCTTTGGCATTAAAACGACCACCTACCCATAAACCCACACTTACCGCAGGGTTAAAATGCCCGCCTGAGATATGCCCTAAAGCAAAAGCGCCTGTGAGTACGGTTAAACCGAATGCCAGTGCAACACCAGCAAAACCGATGCCCAGTTCTGGAAAAGCAGCGGCAAATATTGCGCTACCACATCCTCCAAACACCAGCCAAAAGGTTCCGATAAATTCTGCGAGATATTTATTCATATTGATTCCTAAATTATTTTTTTGAACGGAATGGGGTTATATGACTATTTTTAGATAGTTGATAACCGTGGGGTGGGTACAACTTTTATTTTCTGTATAAAGATAATAGTCTAAAAATATGAAAATAAAATCACAAATAAAAAATATTCATATCAATATCGGCTAATGTTCTGATTTTATTTTAAAAAATTATATTTTACAGATATTTAATGCTAAACAAATGAGTGGTGAGAATGGTGAAATATGCTGTTTCTATCGATAAATTTAATACACAATTACTTAAATTCTCGATGCTGAATACGCCATTGTTGCGGTGTTAAGCCGGTCCATTGTTTAAACGCACGTTGGAAAGCGCTTTGTTCTGAGTAACTGAGAAGCAGGGCAATTTCATGCAAGCCTAAATGTGGATCTTGCAGATATTGAAAGGCCAATAATTGGCGGACATCCTGAACACGTTGTTGATAGGTGGTGTTCTGACTTTGTAGATGACGTTGTAATTGTCGTATCGACATATTCAACTGTTTGGCAATCGCTTCGATTTGATAATTGTTTTTTTGTAATCCCAATAAAATACTTTGTTGTAAGCGTTCATCTAACTGGGTGGCATTGGGTAAGCTTTCAAGCAAGGCTTGTGCTTGTTGCATCAGTAGTTTTTGTAGGGTTTGATCACTGCGTTTAAAGGAAATCGCAAGTGCGCTGATGGGGAAGATCAGCTCGACTTTTTCTTGCTGAAAGAGCACAGGACATTTAAAGAATGCTTGATATACCATGCTGTTTTTAGGTTGAGGATGAATAAAATTAACCTGATACAGGCTTATATCATCGGATATAAATTGTCTTAAAAACTGAATCACCACGGCCATCGCAATTTCATCAGTAATTTGAGTGGTTAAATGGGTGGGTAGATTTTCCCAGCGTACCGAGATGTGCTGTTCATCATAATATTCAACCTTGAGCGGGCTTCCATCATAAATCAATCGATGAAAATCATGGTAGCGGGTGAGTGCCTCTCCAAGGGTGTCACAAGATTGTGCAATATAGGCAATGATACCAATATGTTTGGGTTGTACATATTTAGAGATGTCTAGACCCAAAGCTGGGCTTTGTACTTGTGATTGAATGTCATCCAAGATTTCACGCCAAACGGTATAGTCAAAGCGTTCAACATTTTGAATCTGTTGTAGTTTGGATGAGATCTTTAGACCTTTAGCTTCACTAAAAGTATAGAGTAATTGCCCAAGCCCGCCATATATCGAGCCAGCATAGTCCTTTAATTGCATCATTTACACATCTTGTTATTGTGTGATCTACGTCAGCTGTAGTTTAAACATTATACTATTTTAATTTGTCGTAATTTGTCAATGAAAATACTTTTTGATGTCAATACCTATTTTCCAGCATGTTTTATATTCACCATAAGCAAGAGGGATTGATTATGTTAAAAGGTTTTTTAGTCGGATTGGTCGTCGCAAATGGCTTTGAATGGGTCGCGCATAACTATATTTTACATGGTCAACATCGCCCAGGAAAACCACGCTTTAGTCCAGTGCCACGCAGTATGAAATCGCATTGGGAACATCATCGTGAAGTGCGTAAACAAGATTTTCATGATGATGGCTATGTAGAAGGGATTTCAAATTGGCGAACCAAAAATGAAATCGTTTCTTTGGCGGTGGTTGCTGGTGCGGCAAGTTTGATTTTCTACCCGATTTCGAAAGGAATGGTTGCGGCATCGCTTTATAGTGCGTGTAATTATTATTATATCCATCGCCGTGCACATTTAGAGCCAGATTGGGCGATGAAGAAAATTCCTTGGCATTATGATCACCATATGAACTCGAACCAAGATGCCAACTGGTGTGTCACTAAGCCTTGGTTTGACTATCTGATGGGAACACGGGTGATTTCTTCTGCGGATCTGCAAGAGCAGAATCCTTTAGGTGTGAAACTGCCTCAGCCAATCGCAAACTGGTTATCATCCAGCATAGAAAAATATTTTCCAGCCAAATGGGTAGAAAAAAAACCGTTATTGGTTGAGGACAATACACAAAAGCTCAACGATTCTGTGGCCTAATTGGGTTTTTGAACGTTGTTGCTTGTTCTGATCTGTTTAAAACTGCTGTGAAATGAAATGGTTGCGTCGTGTAAAATCTATAATTTGTCGTGATTGGTCAACGTTTTCGGTATCTTTGGTCAATATTAAGCCATGCCATCGATGTATATTGATTGCACAGCATGTACCCACTGCCGTGTTTTAAGTTTTATAGGAGTCTCCAAGACTCCTTTTTTTTATGCGTGGAGATATACCAACAATACATAACCTGAGTTCGATATAAAACTCTTGATGAAATATGATACTCGGAAACGTCATCCGCAACTGTCTGAGGCAGGACTTCATTGATAAAGAGTTGTTTCTGCGATTCATTGAATGCGTTGCTGGTGGTTGACGAGTTTTGCGGTGAGCAGCGATTTAGCTGCGCAAGATGGTTACCCTTGCGGAGCTTAGCTCCTCATGTCGAAACAAAAGTAGGGCGAGCCGCAGGCTGATCCTGAAATTGAATGAGAATTCAGTAAGACTCCGCCAAGATCATTTTTTTCAATAAGTTAAAGGTGTAATAAGGTCGAGCCCACGTTACATACGATTAAATTTATAAGTTCATGTGATCGCTTCATCTTGTACGATGAAGCAATAAAAAAATCCCCTGACGGGGATTTTTTAGATGGGCATAAGATGCACATCACTTTTGGATTTTTGCCTTAGGAGGCTTCGGTCATTACTCAGGCTTCAAGCCTTCCGCCATTTCCAATGATTGATCATTATCCAAAAATTTTTCACGCTGTTCTTCTAAAAACTTTTTTGCATCTGGTTCAAACACGTTTAAACGTTTTTCATTGATTAACGTGGTTTGGTGTTTTAACCATTCTTGCCAAGCTTGTTTAGACACTGTGTCAAATAACACTTGACCCTTTGGACCTGGAAAGGGTGCAAAGTCTAAACCTTCTAACTCTTTTTGATATTTACGGCAAAATACTTGTCGAGTCATATCAAAACTCCTTATGCATAAAGTTTTTCTAAACGGATATAAGCGCGTTCAATTGCAGCAGCAACCTGTGCAGGCGCAGTACCACCAATATGATTACGCGCATTGACAGATGCTTCAAGGGTTAATGCTTTTTCAAACACATCTGCTTGAATTAAATCTGAGAATTGTTGTAATTGCTCAAGGCTTAATTCAGAAAGATCTTTCGATTCTTGCACACCTAAAGCCACGGCTTTACCTACGATTTCATGTGCATCACGGAAAGCAACGCCATTTTTTACAAGGTAATCAGCCAAGTCTGTTGCGGTAGAGAAACCACGTAAAGCCGCTTCACGCATGATTTCAATATTTGGTACAAGTGCAGGAATCATATCTGCAAAAGCCATCAATGAACCACGCACTGTATCAATCGCATCAAACAAAGGCTCTTTGTCTTCTTGGTTGTCTTTGTTATAGGCCAAAGGTTGACCCTTCATGAGGGTGAGCAAGCTCATTAAGTCGCCATAGACACGGCCAGTTTTACCACGAATCAGTTCAGGAACATCTGGGTTTTTCTTTTGTGGCATGATCGATGAGCCAGTACAGAAACGGTCAGGAATATTCACAAACTTAAATTGTGCAGAAGTCCAAAGAATCATTTCTTCTGACATACGTGATAAATGCATCATGATTAAAGATGCAGCAGCATTAAATTCAATCGCAAAATCACGGTCAGATACCGCATCTAAAGAATTTTCAGCAACGGCTTCAAAGTTTAACAGTTCCGCAGTATACGCACGATCAATAGGATAGGTTGTTCCAGCAAGCGCAGCTGAACCTAAAGGCATACGGTTGACACGTTTACGGCAGTCGATTAAACGCTCAGAGTCACGCACCAACATTTCAAACCACGCCATCAAATGATGACCAAAAGTCACAGGTTGCGCAGTCTGTAAATGGGTAAAGCCTGGCATGATGGTGTCAGTATTGTTCGCTGCTAAGCCCAAGATGCCTTTTTGTAATTTTTCCAGTAAAGTCAAAATCGCATCAATTTCGTCACGTACATATAAACGGATGTCTGTGGCAACTTGGTCATTACGGCTACGACCGGTATGCAATTTTTTACCTGCAATCCCGATACGCTGAGTTAAACGAGATTCGATATTCATGTGCACATCTTCTAAATCAATGCGCCATTCAAATTGACCTGCTTCAATTTCAGCTTTAATTGTGTTTAAACCATTGATAATGTCATCACGTTCTTGTTCTGTAAGGACACCAACTTTTGCTAACATAGTCGCATGTGCGATCGAGCCAGCAATATCTTGTTTATAAAAGCGTTGGTCAAATTGAACTGATGCAGTAAATTCAGCAACAAAGGCATCAGTAGCTTCAGAGAAACGACCGCCCCACATGCCTGAAGTTTGGGCTTGTGACGGATTAGAGGAATTAGAAGATGTGGTCATATCGGCTCAGTAGGAAAAAAAGCAGTAGAACTAAACGCAGTATAACAAATTCAGCCTCACTTGCCGAAGTAAAGCGCAATCATTCATCAATAAAATCTGGGCGCGGTTTTTATCAGTCTTATTTTTTTAGCAAAATGGGGCACCGCAAGTATTTATTCGAATTATTTATCTCTAGCAATGTGTTGGCTTTTTTATTGGCACTGGCCGAAGCACAATCATGGGGCAATTTAAATCTTTGGCATGTTTTAGAATATATTTTATATATTAATTGGATATTATTGGCCTTTGCAGCTTTTCAGGATGTATTTGAAAAAAGGCTCTCGCAATATACCTATTTATCTATTTCAATATTCAGTTTTATCCTTTTACAGGCGATTGTGCTGTGTACAACACTAGTTTTAAATATTATTCATTATTGGGGAACGCATTTTTCTTTACAAAATATTTCCATCCAAGACATTTCGCATAATCTTATTTTGCATGTCAGTTATGGGGTATTACTCGGCGCATTTTGTTTACGCTACTTGTATATCCGTGAACAAGCAGTATTGCAGCAAAACAGTGAATTGAATGCGCGTATTCAGGCTATGCAAGCACGTATTCATCCACATTTTTTATTTAATAGTTTAAATAGCGTGGTGAGTTTAATTGCGATTGATCCCGATAAAGCTGAACAAATGCTGATAGATTTATCCAAATTGTTTAGAGCCAGTTTTCAAGAATTAAAGCTCGTAACCTTAAAAGAAGAAATACAGTTATCTCAACAATATATTGCAATAGAGCAAATTCGTTTGGGAGATCGTTTAAATGTGGAATGGAATATTCAACAACCGCTGTTATTAGATCAGGTCAAAATTCCCTTATTAACCTTACAACCTTTAATTGAAAACAGTATTTTTCATGGGGTTGAGCAAAAGATTATCGATGCCAAGATCGGCATACTGGTTGAAATATTGCAAAATCAAGTCAACATAGTCATTACCAACCCATTTTTACAAGATAGAATAAAAGTACGAGAAGGGCATGGAATTGCTTTAGAAAATGTAAAACAGCGTCTAAAAGCACATTTTGGCGATTCTGTTTATTTTCGGAATTATGCAGGGAATGGATTATTTACAATGGTAATCCAATATCAGTATAAAAATAGATGATTGGGAAATTCATTAAAATAAAGACGATATATTTGGGTAAGGAGGAGCAATGGACATCCTGATTTGTGATGATGAACCGCTTGCAGTGGAACGCTTATCACGATTGGTGTCGCAACTTGGGCATCAGGTTATTGCAACAGCGCAACATGGTCAACAGGCATTGGAAATGGTTCAGCAGTTCGAGCCAGATGTGGTGTTGCTTGATATTCAAATGCCAGAAATGGATGGTTTAAGCTGTGCGCAGCATTTAGCACATTTTAATCCGACGCCAGCCATCGTATTTTGTACGGCATTTGATGAACATGCTTTACAAGCCATTCAATCTCAAGCAAAAGGATATTTATTAAAACCAATTGGCAAGGATGATTTAGAAACGGTTTTGGAGAGTGTCACTAAACTGACTCAAGCTCAATTAACTCACCTAGAAAAAAAAGAACTCATGGAAGAAAAAGTGCAAAGACAGCAAATTGCTGCAAAAACCTATCGAGGTTTGGAGCTAATTCCTGTTGAAAATATTTACTATTTTTTAGCAGATCAAAAATATGTCACTGTACGCCATAAAAATGGCAGCGTGCTTATTGATGAAACGCTCAAAGATTTAGAAACAGAGTTCGCAGATCGATTTATTCGTATTCATCGTAATGCTTTAATTTCTCTAGATTATTTGGATGGGTTGGAAATGGTGTCCTCCGGTCAGTATCAGGTACGATGCCGCGAGTTAGACGAGCGTTTGGCAGTCAGTCGTCGTCACTTACCGTTACTGCGCGAACGGATGCAGAATTTATAGTTTGATGGGAAGCTTAATCATTTTGATAATTTACTTGCATTTTTACGATTGCAGAGTAAGTTTAGAGTGTTTAAAAGTTTGGCAAAGCTGAAATGATGAAAACCTTGAAAATAGCAACTCGCCAGAGCCCGCTCGCAATGTGGCAGGCTGAGCATATTCGTGATCGTTTAGAGCAATTACACGCGCATGTAAAAGTAGAATTGGTTACCTTTGTAACCCAAGGTGACAAAATTTTAGATACACCTTTGGCCAAAATTGGTGGTAAAGGCTTATTTGTCAAAGAATTAGAAGCTGCTTTAATGGATGGTCGTGCAGATCTAGCCGTTCATTCCATGAAAGATGTGCCGATGCAATTACCAGAAGGTTTGGAGCTTGCGGTCATTTGTGAACGTGAAGACCCTTTTGATGCTTTTGTTTCTAATCATTATGAAAAGTTTGATGATTTACCACAAGGCGCAACACTTGGCACATCGAGCTTACGCCGTAAATGTCAGATTTTAAAACAACGGCCTGATTTAAATGTGATTGATTTACGTGGCAATGTTGGAACACGCTTATCTAAGCTGGATGCAGGTCAATATGATGCCATCATCCTTGCCAGTGCAGGCTTAAAACGCTTAGAACTCTCAGATCGTATTCGTCATACGCTGCCAGCAGAAATTAGCTTACCTGCGGTAGGTCAAGGCGCATTGGGTTTAGAGTGCCGCTCAGCTGATCAAGAGATTTTGGATTTAATCATGCCTTTAATGCATGTTGAAACCAATGCCTGTGTCCGTGCTGAACGTGCTTTTAATGCTTATCTAGAAGGTGGCTGCCAAGTGCCTATCGCAGGTTTTGCCACATTGAAGGATCAAACATTGTCTTTGGAAGGGCGTGTAGGGAGTGCGGACGGCCAAACGCTATTATGTAGCCAAGTCAGTGGCACACCAGATCAAGCAGAGCAGTTAGGTGTGCAACTTGCACAAAAGCTACTTCAACAAGGTGCTGGAGAAATACTCAAAGCACTTTATCAAGCTTAGTTTTTAGGCTTCAATGCTATTTATTAATACGCGTCCCATCGATCGGGCTCAGCCGTTAACCCAATGTCTGCGCCAGTCAGGTTTTGACGTGGTTGATCTGCCATTATTGGCATTAACACCACGTCCATATAACAACACATTACAACAACTTTATTTACAGCTGTTATCGACTCAAATTATTGTTGTGGTCAGTCCTACAGCTGTGCAGATTGGTATGCAATATCTTCAGCAATCGGGTCTATCGCTTGCACAGATCCAGCATATTCAGTGGATTGCTGTAGGTAAAAAAACTGCGCAACGACTCTTAGATTATGGGGTAGAAAGCCATGTTCCTGCGGTGGAAACATCCGAAGGCATGCTAAGCTTAGCGCTGTTTAATCAGGTAAAAGAGCTCAAGAGAATTGCGTTTTGGCGTGGTGAAGGTGGGCGTCAATTTATGATGCAACAATGCCAAGCACGTCATATTGATGTTTTAAACTTTGTTTTATATGACCGCGCATTTCCTCAACAAACTCAGGCACAATTTTTAGATTTTGTGAGCAAAATTGAGCAATTTGAAAAGCCCTATTGGAGTTGTATCAGCAGTGAAGCCAGTTGGCACAATTGGCTGGCTTTGACCCGAGATCATCAAGAGATCGTGAGTGCTTGTCATTATTTAGTTTTGGGTGAGCGTTTGTATCAATTATTAAGACATGGTAAAAATGCAGCTCAGGCCTGTTTGAATAGCACTCAAATTTCAAATTTAGCGCCGGAAACCATTCTACAAACCATAGTGCAGTTGCAAAGGAAGTTATGAAGAAGTTTATTTATGTCTTATTGTTGATCGCTTTAGGATGGCTCATTAAGTTGAGTTATAACTTCTATCATGTTTCACAACAGCTCAATGATATTCAACAAACGCTGCATAAAAGTGAACAAAAGAATGCCAGTTTGAATGATCAATTGGTGGCAGTAAAACGACAAACAGATGAACCGACTCAAGAGGTGGCAAAGAAAACCGCTTCGATTCAAACGCCTATTGCTGGTATTCATCCCAGTGTAGTGGTTAAACAGCAACTAGAGTTGGTGCAATTTGCTATGCAACAACAACAGTTTGTGTATGCACTTGAGCATCTTACTCAGTTAAATCAATCTTTAGATCATTATGCGTTGGCAGATGCAGTAAAACAAAGCCTACATCAAACCATTGCGCAAGATATACAGAGTATTCAACACTTTGTGATTGAACGAAATGCCCAGCGAGATCAACTAGAGGCATTACTTAAACAAGTTGATCAAGCACTCATCACTGAATTGAAAAATAATCAACTAAAACCAGATCAAGATCAGTCGCAATACTTTTGGGAAAAATGGTTTCAAGTCGATATTGTTGAAACAAACACGCCAGCATTGGCAAACCGTAAATTTATTTTAAAAGAAGTCCAATTAAGATTATTACTGGCGCAACAATTATTAGTCAAAGGGCAAACTGCTGAATACCAAGAGATGCTGAATCAAATGATTCAACAATTGGATATATTACCCGATGCTGCTAGTCAAAAGATTAAGCAAAAAATATTAAAAATGAAGCAAACATCGCAGCCGCCGATTCCTAAGCTGAATAGCTTGGCTGTTTTGGGGTAGATCGATGAAACATATTTTTCTGATCTATGCCTTTATTAGCCTGATTATTCTGGCTGTACTGAGTGTATTGAGTTATACCGCAGGCTCGGGTTATGTCTATGTGCTCTGGCACAATATTCAAGTTCAAACCAATTTATGGTTCTTAACATTTGCTGGCGTTGGCATCAGTTTTTTGATGCATGTGGCATGGTATTTCCTCAATCGTTATATTCGCCGAGAAAAAAGAAAATTAGAACAAGTACTGAGTTTTAACACCTTGCACCCATTTGAACAGTTCGGTGTATTGTGGTTATTAGATGGTGAAGATGAACAAGAGCAGGTGATTCAAACGATTTTTGATCAATCTGGTTTATTAAAGCCGATTGTGCAATCCCGATTATTACTCAAACAACTGCATTATTCAGAAGCATTAAAGGCTTTAGAACACAGCTCTCCATCCGCTTTTGAATTGGCGGAAATCTTACGTATCGAAATTTATTTGGCACAACAAGACAGTCAGCAAGCCCTCACCCATTTAGAGTTTTTAAATGGACATGAGCTTTCGCCGTGGCTGAATCAACTTTCAGAAAGTTATAAATTGTCTGTACAAAAATTATGGGGACAATTTGCCCTGCAATATCCGTGGCAATATTTACACTCAACTCAATTTGGACAATTAGAAACTGCGACTAAACAGCAGTGGTTAATACAGCTTTTGGGTTGTTATGACCAAGCAAGTTTTGAAGATACTGAACTATTACAGCAAAAATTTTTAGAGATAGAACCGCAACTCGATCAAATGCCTTATGAGACAAAAGTGCTTTGGCTAAAAATTATTACCCGTTTACCTGAACTTGCTCAGCAACAGCAGCAGCTGGTGATTCAAATACTTAATGAAAAATTTGACCAAGATGTGTTCCACTTATGGTTCCAGCAACAGTTGCTTAGACAGAATCCAGATTATGAGTATTTAGAGCAACAGATTATAAATCTTGAATCTAAATATATGAACATTCCTGTTTTTTGCTTTGCTAAATGGCATATATATATTGCAACACAGCGGGAATATGAAGCAGATCAACTTCTGTCATTATATCCAAATGATATTCTAATGAATTATTTAAGAATCAAGTCCACTTTAAATGGAAATGATGAATTAATTCAACAATTGAATTCAATTTTTGAAAAAGATAGCAATTATATTCAATTTAAAATTTGAGAACCCAGCATGAATCCATTGACACAATTCCCGATCGTTTATGAGCAAAAGGTTGCATGGGGCGATATGGACGCTTTTGGTCATGTAAATAATGTGATGTATTATCGTTATATTGAGAGTGCACGTATTGAATATTTTGATCGTTTAAATGTATTTGACCAAGATGTTTTAACTGTGGTTGCCTCAAGTCAATGCAAATATTTAAAACCTGTATTTTATCCTGATGTGCTACATATTGGTGCGCGGGTAGAAGAAATGAGAAATAGTGCTATACGCATGCATTATGTATTATTCAGTCAGCAACAACAGCAGATTGTGGCGGACGGAGAAGCAGTTATTGTTTTTGTCGATAAAGTAGCGATGAAAAAAGCATTAATTCCTCAACAGTTGCGAAAAATTATAATTGATTTAGAAGCTACAGTGCATAATGATTTGAAAAATACATAAAAATGTCTCAGTTATCATCATTATATTTAAAACATAAGACAGCATATTCTTTTGCATTCGCTTTATTTTGATGTTAAAAATAAGCGCTTTGAGGTAATTATAATAATCTTTTTGTTGTTTTATGTGTTTATTGGGGAATATATGTATTGCTTATTGGAATAAATGAAAATACTATTGCTATGAAGTTATTTTAAATAAGTATTAAGAAATTTACGTGGAGAGTTAATGATGCCTGATATTAGTAATTTATCGGTTGAAGAGTTAAGAAAGTTAACAGCTGAAGCAGAAGCTTTAATTGAAAGTAAAAAAGACCAAGCAGTTGAAGATGCCTATAATAAAATTATTGAAATTGCGCAATCTGCTGGTTTAACTTTAGAACAGTTTATTGAATACGGCGCGCAAAAGCGTAAAAAGACAACGCGTAAAGCTGTTGAGCCGCGTTACCGCAATAAAAAAGATACTTCTGAAACTTGGACTGGACGCGGTAAACAACCACGTTGGTTGGTTGCAGAAATCGAAAAAGGTGCAAAATTAGAAGATTTCTTGATCTAATCTTCATCTAAGTGTCATTCAAAGACCTTAAAATCAAAGAACCAAGCAAATCTGCTTGGTTTTTTTATACGAGTGAATTGGCGTTATGCAAAAATTATGCATAATGTATAAACAAGAGGGCATCATCTTGCATGGAAGAATAAATGAATGATGGTAAAGATGAATGAATAAAAAATCAAAACAGATCACGTGGTGGATTACTGGAGTTGTCGCTTTTTTAATTTTTGTACTTTTGCAAGTCCCTGCAACATGGCTGATTTCTAAATTTTATAAGAACAATCAAACCTTACAAAATGTCAGTGGAAATATTTGGCAAGGGCAAGCAGATTGGCGCAAGGGTAATTTACGTGGTTCCGTTTCGTGGAGAACACGCCCGTGGGATCTGATTTTATTACGTGTGGGCGCAAATGTTGAAGTGCATAGTGGGCAAACTCAGCTCAATGGGGTTGTCGGCTATGGTCTTGGTAAAAAAATAATTATTAATCAGATGCAAGGTCAGATTGCACCAGAAACTTTAAAGAATATTGCAAATTGGCAGTGGCCAGCGAATGCAATTCAAATTTCAGATATGACCCTACGTTTTAAAAAAGACACTGGATTTAGTGATGTAGATGGTCAATTGCATTGGGGTGGTGGTGAGCTTCGTTATACTTTTGGACAGCGTCAAGATCAAATGAATATCCCGTCTTTAAATGCACAACTTAAAGATGAAGCGGGTAAACTGATTTTGGATATACAAGATCAACGTAGCCAGAAGATGGCCAATATCAGCATAGATCCAACCATGATGTTAGATGTGCAATTAACCCAACGCATGTTACTCAATGTGCCTTCCTATGATGGAAAGGCTGGTTTAGATACTTTTGTGATTAGTTCTAGACAACCACTCATTCAAGGTGGTTTCTAATGAATATAAAAGAACGCTTTGAAAATATTTCTTGGAAAAAAACAGAGCACCTTGCACCTGTTGTTTTATTTCTTTTAATTTTAGCATTGTGCTGGAAACTGGCTTCGATTTTTTGGTGGGTGGTTGCACCGCCACAAGTCATGCAACCAGAGCAAGTGAGTCTAGGTTCACAACAAATCCAAGTGCCCAATATTTCAAGCTTTTCATTGTTTGAGGAAGTGGGTTCTAGTGCGACTGCAGATGACAGTATTCCGATGGTCTTGCAAGGTGTAGTCGTGAGTTATCCTGCGCGTTTCTCTTCAGCGGTGATTAAAGTCAAAGAAACAGCAGATCGTTATGCGGTGGGTGATCCAATTGAGGGTACCAGTTATCAGTTATCCGAAGTATATTGGGATCATATTGTTTTAAGTCAAAATGGAAATAACAGTAAAGAGTTACGTTTTACCGGGCTGGATAGTTTGTATCAGCCTATGCCAGGGCAATCTACAGATCAAAATACCAGCCCGCCAGCAAGTAATCCTGTGCCATCGCCACAACAAAATTCAAGCCAAAATGCTTTAGGGCAGGCGATTGAGAAGATGAATGAAAATCGGGACGAATACCTAAAGAACATGGGGGTTAACGCAAGTGGCGGTCAAGGCTATGAAGTGACAGATCAGACCCCCGCAGCGCTCCGAAATAAACTGGGATTAAGATCTGGAGATCGTATTCTTTCACTCAATGGACAATCAGTAGGTCAAGGACAGAGTGATGTTCAGCTGCTAGAACAAGCAAAGCGTGATGGCAAAGTAAAAATTGAAATTAAGCGTGGTGATCAGGTGATGACCATTCAGCAAAGTTTGTAAGTGGCTAGGACTACAAATAAAATTAGGATAGATAATAAGTTATGGCTTTTTTGAATCACAATCGACCACTTTGGGCTTTAGTTGCAGCGGCACCAATGATGGTTGCGGTCAGTACAGCAGCACATGCACAGACGTGGAAAATTAACTTACGCGATGCTGATCTCACGGCTTTTATCAACGAAGTTGCAGATATTACGGGCAAAAATTTTGCGGTCGATCCCCGTGTACGTGGCAATGTCACGGTTATTTCAAATAAACCTCTAAATAAAAATGAAGTTTATGACCTATTTTTAGGGGTGCTGAATGTCAATGGTGTGGTGGCTATTCCATCGGGGAATACCATTCGCTTGGTACCAGACAGTAATGTAAAAAACTCGGGTGTACCTTATGACCCACGCAATAATGCACGTGGTGATCAGGTTGTAACACGGGTGATCTGGTTGGAAAATACCAACCCCAATGATTTGATCCCAGCATTACGTCCGTTAATGCCACAATTTGCGCATTTGGCGGCCATACAAGGCACCAATGCGTTAATTGTGTCTGATCGTGCAGCGAATATTTATCAACTTGAAACCATTATTCGCAACTTGGATGGTACTGGGCAAAATGATATTGAAGCTGTTCCTTTACAACAGAGTCAAGCTGAAGAGATCATTAAGCAATTGGATGCCATGAGTTCGACAGGCGCATCGAAAGACTTTGCTGGGGCACGGGTTCGTATTATTGCTGATGCACGGACCAACCGTATTTTGATTAAAGGGGATACAGGTACGCGTAAACGTATCCGCAATATGATTGAAATGTTGGATGTACCTTCTGCGGATCGTTTAGGTGGTCTTAAAGTCTTTAAATTAAAATATGCCAGTGCAAAGAATTTATCTGAAATTTTACAAGGTTTGGTTACTGGTCAGGCAGTCAATTCTAGTTCAAATAATTCTTCTAATAGTAGTTCTAACAACAGCAATAGCAACAGTTTTAACAATAATAACAATTCATCATCGAATACCGGCTCAAGCACTGGAAGCAGTATTTCAACACCAGCAATTAATTTAAACAGCAACTCAAATAACAATAATCAAAATAATATCACCAGTTTTAATGCCAATGGTGTGAGCATTATTGCAGATGGTGCTCAAAATGCGTTGGTGGTTAAAGCTGAACCACAACTGATGCGCGAAATAGAAGCGGCGATCCAACAGCTCGATGTCCGTCGTCAACAAGTATTGATTGAAGCGACGATTATTGAGGTTGAGGGTAATGATACTGATCAACTCGGTGTGCAATGGGCAATGGGTGATCTAAGTAGTGGTGTGGGTGTTGTCAATTTTTCAAATGTGGGTACAAGTTTATCTAAATTGGCAGCAGGCTATCTGTCAGGTGGGGCGGCTGGTTTAGGTAGCGCTGTTGGTGCAGGTACATCTCTGATTTTAGGGGATTATAGAGAAGGTGCTGATGGTTCTCGTAAATTATATGGTGCAGTGATTCAGGCTTTAAAAGCCAACACCAAGTCAAATTTATTATCTACGCCATCGATTGTCACAATGGATAATGAAGAAGCGTATATTGTGGTTGGGCAAAACGTTCCATTTGTTACAGGCTCAGTCAGTACCGGGACAGGGGGTACTGTCAATCCATATACCTCAATTGAACGTAAGGATGTGGGGGTGACCTTAAAGGTAATTCCGCATATTGGTGAGGGTGGTTCGATTCGTTTAGAGGTAGAACAAGAAGTCTCTGCAGTTGCTGAAAATAAAGGACAGGCAACAGATTTGGTCACCAGTAAACGCTCGATCAAGACCTCTGTGCTTGCAGATCATGGGCAAACCGTGGTGTTAGGTGGATTGATTTCAGATGATACTGCCCATACACGCCAATCTATACCCTTCTTGGGGGATATTCCGGGCTTAGGCCGTTTATTTAGAGCGGAAGGCAAATCGAATGCTAAACGTAACTTATTGGTGTTTATCCACCCAACGATAATTGGTGATAACGCTGATATACGCCGTGTATCTCAACAACGTTATGATCAGCTGTATAGTCTGCAATTGGCGATGGATAAAGATGGTAATTTTGCAAAACTCCCAGCCAATGTGGATGATGTTTTTCAGCAACGACTACCGATTAGCTCCACACCAAGTTCGCAGCCTAAGTTGGTACAACCGCAACCGACAGCACAACCATCAAGTCAGTATCAAAAAGTGCCTACAGGTGCCAAGACAAGTGCAGTACAAGGCAATGTAGTGACTACACCCGTTGCAGAGGAACCAAATGATATCCGTAAGCAGTAGCATTGTGGGCTTCGCGTAACAAGTGCTTCTAATCGCATGCTTTATTTGATATTTAAAATAGCTTGTTAAAGTATTGTGGTGTGTCCTGTTGTGGCGTGGACAACATAAAGCTTAGTTTTGCGCTGATTTAGCACTGTAGAAATGTCATGCTAAGATAGACTTGAATTAGAATGGGAAGATAATCATGACTTGGAAATTACAAGCAATTACAGGTGAGTTAGAAGGGCAGGAAGTCACGATTGACCGTGATATGCTGGTTGGACGCCATCAAGATGCAGACCTGTTATTACAAGCTGCGGAAATTTCACGTCGCCATGCTGCATTCTTATTAAAAGAAGATGCACTTTGGGTTCAAGATCTAAAGTCATCCAATGGTACCTTTGTGAATGATATCCGTATCGATCAAGATAAACTGTTGATGGATGGTGATATTGTTCAATTTGCCAGTGTTAAATTTAATGTACTTGCACCGGTAAAACCTGTTGTTTTGCAAACTGAACAGGCAGCGCCTGAGGTCGAAGTTCAACCGGTTGTAGTTCCAGTAGAAACGCCAGTTCAACAACCTGCTGAGGCTGTGGCGACTGCTGAAATTAAACCAGCTGCCCCAGTAGAACGTACAGTGGCAGATCAGATGAATGAACAGGGCATGCCTGAGCTTTCAGAACGAGATAGCAGTGTGCAAATCAACCGTGAAGGTATGCCGTCTGATATAGCAATCCCTAAACCTGCGCCAATTCCAGAAGGTGTGGATATTCATGCGGCTACACAGCCAAAAGTAGAGCAGGCCAAAGCACCTGAGATTGTTGCAGAAGAACATGTCGAAACCCAGAAAAATGCAAAGTTAGGTTTGGCAACTCTGGTGATTTTGATCATTTTGGCAATTATTGCATGGCTATTGTTTAAATAATTTGCGAATGCGCTACACTCAAGGCATGCAATCGCATGCCTTTGTTTTTTGTATTTTGGTTTTTAAAAATTAAAACTCGATTTAGGTGTAAATCATGAATGTGGCAAAGCTAGACCAACGCGAACTGATTTTATTTGATTTGGATGGGACCTTGGTTGATTCAGCATTTGATTTATATCGTGCCATGAACTTAAGTCTAGCGCGTTTGAACTTACCCCAAGTCACTGAACAACAGGTTCGGGTTTGGATTGGTAAAGGCACCTCATTATTTTGTGAAAGTACATTGAAGTATTTAAAGGGTGAGGTGGATCCTGTACTGCATCAACAGCTTTTGGATACATTCTTGGAAATTTACAATGCAGAGCCTTGTGTTGATACCAAACCATTCTCTGGAATTTTAGAATTTTTAGAATGGGGAATTGAAAACAATAAGAAATTGATTTGTGTGACCAATAAACCAGAACAGCCTGCACGAAAAATTCTAGAAGAATTGCAAATGGATCACTATTTTGTCGATGTAATAGGTGGTGATCGTTTTGAAGTGCGCAAACCTCATCCAAAACCATTGTTATATTGTGTTGAAACTTATCAGTCATCAACGGACAAAACCTTGATGATTGGCGATTCAAGTAATGATGTCGAGGCTGCACGCCGTGCAGAGGTTGATTGTATTGTGGTCAGCTATGGTTATAATCACGGTGAAGATATTCAACTCTGTCAGCCACAACAAGTGGTGGATGATTTAACAGAGCTTTTGGCTTAACACCTGTATATTTAAATTGTTGCGAAAAAAGGGAAGAGGAATGAATAGCAAACGCACTTTTCGATGGCGTCACTAAGTGAAATGCAGAGACATCCATACTTAGTATTATCGAAAATAGAGAGAATTCCTGATGACAACCTTAGCGCAATTTGAACAACTAAAATCAGCGGGTTATAACCTTATCCCTGTATACCGCCAACGCTTAGCCGATACAGATACGCCATTGTCTGTATTTGCACGGTTAAAACAGCATCAACAAGCTTATCTTTTTGAATCTGTCGAAGGTGGTGAAAACTGGGCAAGATATTCAATTATTGGACTGGGTGAATCAATCGTGTTTTCCTGTAATGCAGGACAGCTCACGATAAAATCGGTAGATGGCTCGATAGATACCCAGCCATGTACAGATCCCTTTCAATATATCCGTGATTTTCAAGCGCAGTTTAAAGTACCCACCCAGCAAGATTTACCCGCGCTGCCTAATTTTACTGGCGGCTTGGTGGGCTACTTTGGTTATGACGCAGTACGTTATATTGAGCCACGGTTAAAGAATGTGCCTGAGGCGGATCCCGTTGGACTACCAGACTTATGGATGATGTTGTCTAAAACCGTCATTGTATTTGATAACTTAAAAGATACTTTGTTTTTAATCGTGCATGCAGATGTTAATGATACAGAGGCTTATGCCAAGGCTCAGCAACAGCTGGATGAGATTGAGGCATTATTGGCTATGCCAATCAGCTTGGTTGCTAAAAAACATACCGCTCCGCATTTTGAGTCACTGACTGGGCATGACAAATTCCTTGAGTCAATTGAGAAAGTTAAAGAATATATCCGTGCTGGTGATGTGATGCAGGTTGTTCCTGGGCATCGTATGGTGTCGGATTTTGATGGTGAGCCTTTACAGGTTTATCGCGCATTACGACATCTCAATCCATCACCGTATTTATTTTTGGTGCAAGGCCAGACCCTTTTAGATCAAAAGCCGTTCCATATCGTAGGTTCTTCACCGGAAATTCTTTCTCGACTCGAAAATGGAATCGCGACTGTACGTCCGCTTGCTGGTACACGCCCACGAGGAAAAACCAAAGAAGAAGATTTGGCGCTTGAAAAAGATTTGCTTTCTGATGAAAAAGAGATTGCGGAACATTTAATGCTGATTGATTTAGGCCGTAATGATGTGGGGCGTGTCTCGAAAATCGGTAAAGTGCAAGTGACTGATCAAATGGTGATCGAACGTTATTCACATGTCATGCATATTGTTTCCAATGTACAAGGTGAAGTGTTGGATGATGTCGATGCTTTGGATGTTTTTAAGGCAACTTTTCCAGCAGGGACGCTTTCAGGTGCCCCAAAGATTCGTGCAATGGAAATTATTGACGAAGTTGAGCCGGTAAAACGTGGAATTTTTGGCGGCGCAGTGGGTTATTTGGGCTGGCATGGCGAAATGGACATGTCGATTGCGATCAGAACCTGTGTTATTCGTGAAAATAAGGTCTATGTACAGGCTGGTGCAGGGTTGGTTGTCGACTCAAATCCTGAATCAGAGTGGAATGAAACCCAAATAAAAGCTCGCGCAGTGATCAAAGCGGTTGAATTATCGTCAAACGGATTGATTTTATGAGTTTTTGAGGTTTTTTTTGCAAAAAACACTTGCAAGGATTCTGAGTTTTGCTAAACTGCACACCGTTCCGATACGAAACGTACGAAACACTAAGAAACGCCGGCATAGCTCAGTTGGTAGAGCAACTGACTTGTAATCAGTAGGTCCACAGTTCGAATCCGTGTGCCGGCACCATCTTAAGGTTTTGTGTTATAATGTTGAAGAACGACACTGAAAGTAAGTGTAAAGGTGAGATTCCCGAGCGGTCAAAGGGAGCAGACTGTAACTCTGCCACGAAAGTTTCGAAGGTTCGAATCCTTCTCTCACCACCATTACTTCGATAAGTGGTAATTACCAACATTAAGCGGGAGTAGCTCAGTTGGTAGAGCGGTAGCCTTCCAAGCTACATGTCGCGAGTTCGACCCTCGTCTCCCGCTCCATCGAAGATGATGCTCTTATAGCTCAGTGGTAGAGCACTCCCTTGGTAAGGGAGAGGTCTCGAGTTCAAATCTCGATAAGAGCTCCAGATACAATTTGGTAGATTATTCTACACCAGTTTCTCAAAAGCAGGCTTATTAGTCTGCTTTTCAAGTATTAGGTGTCTAGTTTTTTAGACGATTGTCGATGCTGAGTTGTTTAACTCGTGTTCGACATAAACGAGGAAGAGCAAATGGCTAAGGCTAAGTTTGAACGTAATAAGCCACACGTAAACGTGGGTACAATTGGTCACGTCGACCATGGTAAAACAACTTTAACTGCTGCAATTGCAACAATTTGTGCAAAAACTTACGGCGGTGAAGCTAAAGACTACGCAGCAATCGATTCTGCACCAGAAGAAAAAGCACGTGGTATTACAATTAATACTTCACACGTAGAATACGATTCTCCAATTCGTCACTACGCTCACGTAGACTGCCCAGGTCACGCCGATTATGTTAAAAATATGATCACTGGTGCTGCTCAGATGGACGGTGCGATCCTTGTATGTGCTGCGACTGATGGTCCAATGCCACAAACTCGTGAACACATCCTTCTTTCTCGCCAAGTAGGTGTACCTTATATTCTTGTATTCCTTAACAAGTGTGACCTTGTTGATGATGAAGAATTACTTGAATTGGTAGAAATGGAAGTTCGTGAACTTCTTTCTACTTATGACTTCCCTGGTGATGACACACCTATCATCCGTGGTTCAGCACTTGCTGCACTTAATGGTGATGCTGGTCAATATGGCGAATCAGCTGTACTTTCACTTGTTGAAGCGCTTGATTCTTATATTCCAGAACCAGAACGTGCTATCGATAAAGCATTCTTGATGCCAATCGAAGATGTATTCTCTATTTCTGGTCGTGGTACAGTGGTAACAGGTCGTGTAGAATCTGGTATCGTTAAAGTCGGCGAAGAAGTTGAAATCGTTGGTATCAAAGATACAGTTAAAACAACTGTAACTGGCGTAGAAATGTTCCGTAAACTTCTTGACGAAGGTCGTGCGGGCGAGAACTGTGGTGTTCTTTTACGTGGTACTAAGCGTGAAGATGTACAACGTGGTCAAGTACTTGCTAAACCAGGTACAATCAAGCCGCACACTAAATTCGACGCAGAAGTATATGTACTTTCTAAAGAAGAAGGTGGTCGTCATACTCCGTTCCTTAACGGTTACCGTCCACAGTTCTACTTCCGTACAACTGACGTAACTGGCGCAATCCAATTACAAGACGGCGTTGAAATGGTTATGCCAGGTGACAACGTTGAAATGTCAGTAGAACTAATTCACCCAATCGCAATGGACCCAGGTCTACGTTTTGCGATCCGTGAAGGTGGTCGTACAGTTGGTGCTGGTGTAGTTGCTAAAGTAACTGCATAACCGCTAATATGTTTGTTCTAACCGAGAGTTTAGGCTCTCGGTTTGTTTATAGGTCAGTAGTTCAATTGGTAGAGCGTCGGTCTCCAAAACCGAATGTTGGGGGTTCGAGTCCCTCCTGACCTGCCATTTTTTAAATAAAAAACTTGATGTCGGCTAAACTGGTCATATAATAAGTCGCGAAACCTACGACGAGTACAAAAATGTCGAATGATAAATCACGTGACGCAATGGGCGGCGCGGCAATTCCTCAAAGCAACAATTCTGCTGAAATGGTGAAGACAAGTTCTCCATTTGATTTTATTTTGTGGATCATAGCATTGGCTTTATTTGGCGGTGCGTTGATGACAAATCAATATCTTCCAGCGTATTGGGCACCTGCAAATAGTGTCTGGGTGCGTATTGGGGTAATTTTAGCTTGTATCATCGTAGCTTTAGGTTTATTATACGCCACCCATCAAGGCAAAGGCTTTGTTCGTTTGCTTAAAGACTCTCGTATCGAATTGCGTCGAGTTACATGGCCTACGAAACATGAAACAGTAACCACTTCATGGCAAGTTCTCCTCGTTGTTGTAGTTGCCGCAATTATTTTGTGGTGTTTTGACTATATCATCGGTTGGTTTATGAAGTTTATTATCGGGTAAGAGAGCTATGAAACGTTGGTACATTATTCATGCCTATTCAGGTTATGAAAAACAAGTGATGCGTTCACTTAATGATCGAATCCAGCGTAGCGCTGTTGCTGATAGTTTTGGTGAAGTCCTTGTTCCTACCGAAGAAGTGGTAGAGATGAAGGATGGTAAGAAACGTAAATCAGAGCGTAAATTCTTTCCTGGCTATGTGTTAGTCGAAATGGAAATGAATGATGAAACTTGGCACATTGTTAAAGAATGTCCAAAAGTATTAGGTTTCATCGGTGGTACAGCTGAAAAGCCAGCACCAATTACGCAAAAAGAAGCTGATGCGATTCTTGCACGTGTACACAATAAAGGTGAAGCACCTCGTCCTAAGACGATGTTTGAGCCGGGTGAAGAATTACTTGTTACTGACGGTCCATTCACAGACTTTAAAGGTGTGGTGGAAGAAGTTCAGTACGAAAAATCACGTTTAACGTTGACGATTAATGTATTTAATCGACCAACTCAAGTTGAATTGGAATTTCGCCAAGTCGAAAAAACAATTTAATTTGCACTGTTTGAAAGCGCCCGATTTGTTATGGATCGGGCATTGTTGTTGTAACGGTATCGTTACTTGAAATGTTGGGGAGCTCTAAAAGGCGTTTGTACCCAGAGGTAATTTGAAATGGCTAAGAAGATTGACGGCTATATCAAGCTGCAAGTTCCAGCTGGTAAAGCGAATCCATCTCCACCGATTGGTCCTGCACTAGGTCAACGTGGTGTTAACATCATGGCATTCTGTAAAGAATTCAATGCTGCTACACAAAAAGTTGAACAAGGTCTTCCAATTCCTGTAGTGATCACTGTGTACAACGATAAGTCGTTCACATTCATCATGAAAACTCCACCTGCTGCGATTCTTCTTAAGAAAGCTGCTGGTATCCAAAAGGGTTCTGCTGTACCAAACAAAACTAAAGTTGGTAAGTTGACTCGCGCTCAGTTAGAAGAAATTGCGACTACTAAAGAACCAGATTTAACTGGTGCTGATTTAGACGCACGTGTACGTACCATTGCTGGTTCTGCGCGTTCTATGGGCTTGGAAGTGGAGCTATAAGACATGGCAAAGTTAACTAAACGTCAAAAAGCCATTGCTGCAGCTATTGAAGCAAACAAAGTTTACACTTTGGAAGAAGCAGTACAAGTTCTTAGCAGCCTACCTGCTGCAAAATTCAAAGAATCTTTGGATGTTGCGGTAAACCTAGGTGTTGATCCTCGTAAATCTGACCAAGTTGTTCGTGGCGCGACTACACTTCCTGCAGGTACTGGTAAAACTGTACGTGTTGCTGTGTTTGCTCAAGGCGCTGCTGCTGAAGCTGCTAAAGCTGAAGGCGCGGACATCGTTGGTTTTGATGATCTTGCTGAAAGCATTCAAGCGGGTAACTTAGACTTCGACGTTGTGATTGCTGCTCCAGATGCAATGCGTGTTGTTGGTAAGTTAGGTACGATCCTTGGTCCACGTGGCTTAATGCCAAACCCTAAAGTGGGTACTGTAACTCCTGACGTAGCAACTGCAGTTAAAAATGCAAAAGCTGGTCAAGCACGTTACCGTGTAGACAAAGCGGGTATCATCCACGCTGCGATCGGTCAAGTAGGTTTCACTGCTGAAGCTGTTCGTTCAAACGTTGAAGCGCTTATCGCTGACCTTAAGAAAGCAAAACCTGCGACTTCTAAAGGTATCTACATCCAAAAGATCACTTTGAGCTCAACTATGGGTCCTGGTCTTGTTGTTGATGTACAAAACGTTTCTAAATAATTATTTTTCAATAATTATATTGCGATAAAAGAATTTTAAAGTCCTGAGTAAAATTTGAAGTGTTACTTCAAATTTTACGCAAGAAAGAGCGGTGACTTCTATTGAGGTTAAGCTTTTCTTCTTGTGGATTGATAAAGCATTGCTTTGTTGATCATCAGGCGGACTTTGAATTGATAGATGTAAATTTATCAGCGTCAAAGACCTCAGGCGAGGGGAATCTTCGGATTCGCTTCTTAAAATACCAGTCTGAGTAGACGCGGTGGTGTGATTGATTCCTCCTCCGCGTGTAAGTCAAGAGATTGATTTACGAATTGGGAGTGCAGTCCGTGGATTGCATAAATCACCGTTAGGAGGTTTTACAATGGCTCTTCTTATCGAAGACAAAAAACAGATCGTTGCGGAAGTAAATGAAGTTGCTTCTACCGCGTTTGCTGCTGTTGTTGCTGACTACCAAGGTTTAACAGTTGAACAATTGACTACACTTCGTGTTGAAGCTCGTAAGTTAGGTGTTAAGACACGTATCGTGCGTAACACTTTGGCTAAACGTGCTTTCGAAGGTACTCAATTTGATATCTTAGACGAAAACCTTGTTGGTCCAACTATTCTAGCTTTTTCAACTTCTGAAGATGACATGGGCGCAGCTGCTCGCTTGTTTGAAGAATTTGCTAAAACTAACAAAGCATTTGAACTTAAAGCTGCTGCATTTGACGGCAAACTTTATCAAGGTGCTGACGTTAGCGTTATCGCGAATCTTCCGAACCAAGAAAAAGCACTTACTATGCTTGCCAATGTTCTTCAAGCTCCTATTTCGAAATTGGGTCGCCTTATTACAGCACTCAAAGAGAAAAACGAGTCAGAAGCTGCATAAGCTTAATAAATTTCACACACCATTCAATATCCATTTGGAGTTATTCTCATGGCTTTAACTAACGAAGAAATCTTAAACGCAGTTGCTGAAAAAACTGTTCTTGAACTTGTTGAACTTATCTCTGCTTTCGAAGAGAAATTCAACGTATCAGCTGCTGCTGTAGCTGTAGCTGCAGGTCCTGCTGCTGCTGTTGCTGAAGAGCAATCAGAATTCAATGTTGAATTGACTTCTTTCGGTGCTAACAAAGTTGCTGTAATTAAAGCAGTACGTGAAGTTACTGGTCTTGGCTTGAAAGAAGCTAAAGACTTAGTAGAAGGCGCTCCTTCAAATCTTAAAGAAGGCGTTTCTAAAGAAGAAGCTGAAGAACTTAAGAAAAAACTTGAAGAAACTGGTGCTACAGTTACTGTTAAGTAATTTCGCTAGGGGTCGAATTTTAATTTGACCCCAAAAATTGGCTGATGGCTCTTGGGTCATCAGCCTTTTTGCGTTACAATAATCGGCTCGATTTTAGATTGATTGGTAGAAAAACCATCAATTTTAAAAATAAATAAACACAATCAAACGCTTACCAATATTTTTCCATTTTAAAAATATTGCTAAGCGTTTTGTACCACTGAAATTTGCAGCATTTGTATAAAAGTGGTGGTCATATCGACCTGCGTAATTCCTTCTAAGTTCGTTCTGCAGGCGGACTTAGTTTACTTTCCGAGGACTCCAGATGGCATACTCATATACCGAAAAGAAACGGATCCGTAAGAATTTTGGTAAATTGCCCCAAGTCATGCATGCTCCGTACCTGCTCTCGATTCAAGTCGACTCGTACAGAACATTCTTGCAAGACGGCAAAACACCAAAAAATCGCGAAGATATCGGTCTCCAAGCTGCATTTCGTTCAGTTTTTCCTATTGAAAGTTATTCGGGCAATGCTGCTTTAGAATTCGTTGAGTATAGTCTTGGTAAACCAGAGTTTGATGTTCGCGAATGTATTCTTCGTGGCTCAACCTTTGCGGCACCAATGCGCGTTAAAATTCGTTTGATCATCAAAGATCGTGAAACGAAATCTATTAAAGACGTACGTGAACAAGAAGTGTACATGGGTGAAATGCCACTCATGACTGAGAATGGTACCTTTGTCATCAATGGTACTGAGCGTGTAATCGTATCTCAATTACACCGTTCACCAGGCGTATTCTTTGACCATGATAAAGGTAAAACGCATTCAAGCGGTAAAGTGCTTTATTCAGCACGTATTATTCCTTATCGTGGTTCATGGTTAGATTTTGAGTTTGATGCTAAAGATTTAGTCTTTGTACGTATTGACCGTCGTCGTAAATTGCTTGCGACTGTTGTGTTACGTGCATTGAGCTATAGCAATGAACAAATTCTGAATATGTTCTACGAAAAAGTACCTGTATATCTTGATATGGGTAGCTATCAGATTGACCTTGTGCCTGAACGTCTTCGTGGTGAAATGGCTCAATTTGATATCGTGGACAATGATGGTAAAGCCATTGTTGAACAAGGTAAACGTATTAATGCTCGCCATGTACGTCAAATGGAAGCTGCTGGTTTAACTAAACTTCCAGTTCCAGATGAATATTTGTATGAGCGTATTACTGCTGAAGATATCGTACTTAAAGACGGTGAAGTAATTACTGCTAACACTGTATTAAGTCATGAGATTTTGGTCAGAATTGCTGAAGGTGGTATTAAACAATTTAATATCCTGTTCACCAATGACATCGATCGTGGTTCTTTTGTTGCTGACACCTTACGTGCAGATACAACATCTGGTCGTGAAGAAGCACTTGTAGAAATCTACAAAGTGATGCGTCCAGGTGAGCCACCAACGAAAGAAGCGGCTGAAAACTTATTCAATAACTTATTCTTCTCTACAGAGCGTTATGATTTATCGCCTGTGGGTCGTATGAAGTTTAACCGTCGTTTGGGTCGTCCTTACGAAGTAGGTACAGATCAGAAGTCTCGTGAAGTAGAAGGTATTCTTTCTAACGATGACATCATTGATGTACTGAAAACACTGGTAGAAATTCGTAACGGTAAAGGTGAAGTCGACGATATCGATCACTTGGGTAACCGTCGCGTACGTTCTGTTGGTGAAATGACAGAAAACCAATTCCGTGTTGGTTTAGTTCGTGTTGAACGTGCTGTTAAAGAGCGTTTAAACCAAGCTGAAACAGATAACTTGTCTCCACAAGATTTGATCAATGCGAAACCAGTTGCTGCTGCAATCAAAGAATTCTTTGGTTCAAGCCAATTGTCACAGTTTATGGATCAAAACAACCCGTTGTCAGAAATTACACACAAACGTCGTGTATCTGCGCTTGGGCCTGGTGGTTTGACACGTGAACGTGCGGGCTTTGAAGTACGTGACGTACATCAAACTCACTATGGTCGTGTATGTCCAATTGAAACTCCTGAAGGACCAAACATTGGTTTGATCAACTCGCTTTCTGTTTATGCAAAAGCGAACAACTTCGGTTTCTTGGAAACACCATACCGTCGCGTTGTTGATGGTCGTGTAACAGATGATGTTGAATATTTATCTGCAATTGAAGAAGTAGGTACTGTTATTGCACAGGCCGATTCTGCATTGGATAAAGATGGACATTTAACAGAAGACTTCGTTTCAGTACGTCACCAAGGTGACTTCGTTCGTATGCCACCTGAAAAAGTGACGCATATGGATGTATCTGCTCAACAGGTTGTATCTGTCGCTGCATCACTTATTCCATTCCTTGAACACGATGATGCCAACCGTGCATTGATGGGTTCAAACATGCAACGTCAGGCTGTTCCTACATTGCTTGCTGATAAACCACTTGTGGGTACCGGCATGGAAGCAAACGTAGCGCACGACTCTGGTGTATGTGTGATCGCGAAACGTGGCGGACGCATTGAGTTTGTAGATGCATCACGTGTGGTTATTCGTGTCAACGAAGATGAAATGATCGCGGGTGAAGCAGGTGTAGATATCTACAACTTGATCAAATACACGCGTTCAAACCAAAACACATGTATTAACCAAAAAGTGCTTGTGAGCATGGGCGATAAAGTCGGCCGTGGTGACGTTCTTGCTGATGGTCCATCAACTGATGGTGGTGAATTAGCATTGGGTCAGAACATGCGTGTCGCGTTCATGACTTGGAACGGTTATAACTATGAAGACTCGATTTTATTATCTGAACGTGTTCTTCAAGAAGATCGTTTAACGTCAATTCATATTCAAGAATTATCATGTGTTGCGCGTGATACGAAGTTAGGTGCGGAAGAAATCACTGCCGATATTCCTAACGTAGGTGAAGCAGCGTTATCTAAACTTGATGAATCAGGTATTGTTTATATCGGTGCTGAAGTTGCAGCGGGTGATATTCTTGTTGGTAAAGTGACACCTAAAGGTGAAACACAATTAACCCCTGAAGAAAAATTACTTCGTGCAATCTTTGGTGAGAAAGCGGCAGACGTTAAAGATTCATCTTTACGTGTTTCTTCAAGCGTTAAAGGTACAGTCATCGACGTTCAAGTGTTTACACGTGACGGTATCGAGAAAGATGAACGTGCTCAAGCGATTGAGAAAGCGCAGCTTGATGCTTACCGTAAAGACTTGAAAGAAGAATTCAAAATCTTCGAAGAAGCTGCTCGTGAACGTATTATCCGTTTGTTAAAAGGCCAAGAGTCGAATGGCGGCGGTACGACCAAGCGCGGTGATAAGCTATCTGAAGATGTATTGTCTGGTTTAGAGCTTGTTGATCTTTTAGAAGTTCAACCAACAGATGAAGGCATCGCTGAACGCTTAACTCAAATTCAAGTGTTCTTGAAAGAGAAGAGCTACGAGATTGATGAGAAATTTGCTGAGAAAAAACGCAAACTTTCTACAGGTGATGAGCTTACAACAGGTGTCTTGAAAGTTGTTAAAGTTTACTTAGCTGTAAAACGTCGTATCCAGCCTGGTGATAAGATGGCGGGTCGTCACGGTAACAAAGGTGTTGTATCAAACATCTTGCCTGTTGAAGACATGCCGCATGACATCCATGGTGTTCCAGTTGATGTCGTACTTAACCCGTTGGGTGTACCATCACGTATGAACGTGGGTCAGATTCTTGAAACTCACTTAGGTATGGCTGCAAAAGGTCTTGGCGATAAGATCGACAAGATGATGAAAGAGCAACGTACCGTTCTTGAGCTTCGTGATTTCTTAGACAAGATTTATAACAAAGTTGGTGGCGAGCAAGAAGATCTTGATAGCTTAACTGATGAAGAAATCTTGGTGTTATCAGGTAACTTGCGTAAAGGTGTTCCTTTAGCTACGCCAGTATTTGATGGTGCAGAAGAAAGTCAGATCAAAGAGTTACTTGAGCTTGGTGGTATCTCACGTACAGGTCAAACAGTATTGTATGACGGACGTACAGGTGAGCGTTTTGACCGCCCAGTAACTGTTGGTTATATGTACATGCTCAAGTTGAACCATTTGGTTGATGACAAGATGCATGCACGTTCTACTGGTTCTTATTCACTTGTAACTCAACAACCGCTTGGTGGTAAAGCACAATTCGGTGGTCAGCGTTTCGGTGAGATGGAAGTCTGGGCACTAGAAGCTTATGGTGCTGCTTATACACTTCAAGAAATGCTTACTGTGAAGTCGGATGACGTTGAAGGTCGTACTCGCATCTATAAGAACATCGTAGATGGTAACCATTATATGGATCCGGGTATGCCTGAATCGTTTAACGTATTGACCAAAGAGATCCGTTCTTTAGGTATCAACATTGAACTGAAAAATGGTGACTAAATCCCCCTCGATCCCCCTTTGTTAAAGGGGGAAGTTCCCCTCTTTCTTAAAGAGGGGTTAGGGGAGATTCCAAATCTCAGTGAAAAAACAATATTTGTGACCCAGTCGTAGCCTGAAAAGCGCTTCGACACACGGAGAAAAAAATTGAAAGACTTGCTCGATATCATGCGCAAAAAGACGGATTCAGATGGTCACGCTCCAGTAGAGTTTGACCGTATCCGTATTGGTCTTGCGTCACCAGAAATGATTAAGTCATGGTCTCACGGTGAAGTTAAAAAGCCAGAAACCATTAACTATCGTACGTTTAAACCAGAACGTGATGGTTTATTCTGTGCCAAAATCTTTGGTCCAGTAAAAGATTACGAATGCTTGTGTGGTAAATACAAGCGTATGAAATATAAAGGCGTCATTTGTGAAAAATGTGGCGTTGAAGTAACAACTGCAAAAGTTCGTCGTGAGCGTATGGGTCACATCGAGCTTGCTTCTCCAGTTGCGCATATTTGGTTCTTGAAATCATTACCAAGCCGTATCGGTTTATTACTTGATATGACTTTACGTGATATCGAACGTGTATTGTACTTCGAATCTTATGTGGTTACTGATCCTGGCATGACGCCAATGGAAAAGTACCAACTTCTTAACGATGAAGAATACTTCACTGCGTTAGAAGAACATGGTGACGAATTCAGCGCGAAAATGGGTGCAGAAGCAGTTCAAGATTTGTTGAAAGATATCGATCTTGAAGCTGAAATTTCTCGTTTACGTGAAGAAATTCCGAACACAACTTCAGAAACGAAGCTTAAAAAAGCCTCTAAACGTTTGAAGTTGATGGAAGCGTTCAAAGAGTCGAACAACAAGCCAGAATGGATGGTGATGAATGTACTTCCAGTACTTCCACCTGATCTTCGTCCGTTGGTACCGCTTGAAGGTGGTCGTTTCGCGACTTCTGACTTGAACGATCTTTATCGTCGAGTGATCAACCGTAACAACCGTTTAAAACGTCTTCTTGACCTTGCTGCACCAGACATTATCGTACGTAACGAAAAACGTATGTTACAAGAGTCTGTAGATGCGTTATTGGACAATGGTCGTCGTGGTCGTGCTATTACCGGTTCGAACAAACGTCCGCTTAAATCTTTGGCAGATATGATCAAAGGTAAGCAAGGTCGTTTCCGTCAAAACTTACTTGGTAAGCGTGTTGACTACTCTGGTCGTTCGGTAATTACTGTAGGTCCAACTTTACGTTTGCACCAATGTGGTCTTCCGAAGAAAATGGCACTTGAATTATTCAAGCCGTTTATCTTTGCTAAGCTACAAGCTTCTGGCCAAGCAACAACCATTAAAGCTGCGAAGAAAATGGTTGAGCGTGAAACTCCTGAAGTTTGGGACGTTCTTGCATCTGTAATTCGTCAACATCCAGTGATGTTGAACCGTGCGCCAACACTTCACCGTTTAGGTCTTCAAGCATTTGAACCTATTCTAATTGAAGGTAAAGCGATCCGTTTACACCCACTCGTTTGTGCTGCGTTTAACGCCGACTTCGATGGTGACCAAATGGCGGTTCACGTTCCATTAACACTTGAAGCTCAATTAGAAGCTCGTGCGTTAATGATGTCGACCAACAACATCTTGTCACCTGCCAACGGTGAGCCGATCATCGTACCTTCTCAGGACGTTGTCTTGGGCTTGTATTACATCACACGTGATGCAATCAATGCCAAAGGTGAAGGCATGGTGTTTGCGGATACTCACGAAGTAAACCGTGCACTTGCAACAGGTCAAGTTGACTTACATGCGCGTGTAAAAGCACGTGTACACCAAACAGTGATTGATGAAAACGGTAACCGTGAGCATCAAACCATTGTTGTAGATACGACACCTGGTCGTTGCTTACTTTGGGAAGTTGTTCCTGAAGGTATGGATTTCCAACAAATCAACGTTGAGATGACTAAAAAGAATATCTCTAAGTTGATTAACTCTTGCTACCGTAAATTAGGTTTGAAAGATACAGTTATCTTTGCTGACCAATTGATGTACTTGGGCTTCCGTCAAGCAACACGTTCTGGTGTTTCTGTGGGTATGGAAGACATGTTGATTCCGCCACAAAAACAAGCAATTATCGAAAAAGCAGAAGTTGAAGTTCGTGAAATTGAACAACAATTCGAGCAAGGCTTCGTAACTGCGGGTGAGCGTTACAACAAAGTTGTCGATATTTGGGCGCGTACTAACGACCAAGTTGCCAAAGCGATGATGGACAACTTGTCATTCACGACTGTTAAAAACAAACAGGGTGAAGACGAGAAGCAAAAATCATTCAACAGTATCTACATGATGTCTGACTCTGGTGCCCGTGGTTCGGCAGCTCAGATTCGTCAGCTTGCAGGTATGCGTGGTTTGATGGCGAAACCAGATGGTTCGATCATTGAAACACCGATTAAAGCAAATTTCCGTGAAGGTTTGACAGTACTTCAGTACTTCATTTCAACACATGGTGCGCGTAAAGGTTTGGCCGATACAGCACTTAAAACAGCAAACTCTGGTTACTTGACACGTCGTCTAGTCGACGTTGCGCAAGACTTGGTTATTACTGAGCCAGATTGTGGTACGCTTGAAGGTCTTGTAATGACTCCGTTCATTCAAGGTGGCGATGTCATTGAGCCATTAAGTGTACGTGTATTAGGACGTGTAACTGCTGAAGACGTGAAAAAAGCGGGTTCAGATGAAGTTGTGCTTCCACGTAACACATTGATTGACGAGAAAATCGCGGCGTATCTTGAAGATGCGGGTGTCGATGAAGTTAAAGTACGTTCAGTTGTAAACTGTGCTTCGACTTTCGGTGTATGTGCTAAATGTTATGGTCGTGACTTGGCGCGTGGTCACTTGGTGAATCCAGGTGAATCTGTCGGTGTTATGGCTGCGCAATCAATTGGTGAACCTGGTACACAGTTAACCATGCGTACATTCCACGTAGGTGGTGCTGCAAGCCGAACGTCTGCTGCAAATAGCGTACAAGTACGTAACAAAGGTACAGTTCGTTTCCATAACGTTAAAACTGTTCAACATGCCAAAGGTCACTTGGTGTCTGTTTCACGTTCAGGTGAAATCGGTATCGCTGATGATTTAGGTCGCGAACGTGAGCGTTATAAACTTCCATACGGTGCGTCTATCTTGATTAAAGATGGTCAACCTGTAGAAGGCGGCGGTATTGTTGCAACTTGGGATCCACATACACATCCATTGGTTACAGAAGTTGCTGGTAAAGCACGCTTCAGCCAAATTTCGGATGGCGTAACTGCAACATCGAAAACTGATGATGCAACAGGTATGACCACTGTTGAAATTTTACCTGTAACAGCACGTCCTGCTTCTGGTAAAGATTTGCGTCCTGCAATCGTGTTGGATACAACCGATGGCGGCGAACAGTTCTACTTCTTGCCACAAAACACGATCGTGACTGTTCGTGATGGCGAGACGATCGGTGTTGGTGACGTTATTGGTCGTGTACCACAAGAAACTTCACGTACTCGTGATATTACCGGTGGTCTACCGCGTGTAGCTGACTTGTTCGAAGCACGTAAGCCGAAAGAACATGCAATTCTTGCTGAAATCTCAGGTGTTGTAAGCTTTGGTAAAGAAACCAAAGGTAAGAACCGTTTAGTGATTACACCAGATGATGGCTCTGAAATTTATGAAGAGTTGATTCCAAAATGGCGTACCATTAACGTGTTTGAGGGTGAGCATGTGAACCGTGGTGAAACCATTTCTGATGGTCCACAAAACCCACATGACATCTTGCGTTTGAAAGGTGAAGTTGCATTAACCAACTACATCGTGAACGAAGTTCAAGACGTTTACCGCTTACAAGGTGTAAAAATCAACGATAAGCATATCGAAGTAATCGTTCGTCAAATGTTGCGTAAAGTTGACATTACCGACGGTGGCGATACAAGCTTTATCAAAGGCGAACAAGTGGATTACATCCGCGTTGTGGGCGAAAACCAAGCGGTATTGGCTCAGAACAAGTTCCCTGCGAAGTATGAACGTCAATTGATGGGTATTACCAAAGCATCGCTTTCTACTGACTCGTTCATCTCTGCTGCATCGTTCCAGGAAACAACTCGTGTGTTAACTGAAGCGGCTGTAACAGGTAAAGAAGATGATTTACGTGGCTTGAAAGAAAACGTTGTTGTAGGTCGCTTGATTCCAGCAGGTACTGGTCTTGCATACCACTTAGAGCGTCGTCGTCAAGAAGCAGAAGCTGCAGAGCATGAGCTTGTAAATGACTTCTCTGAAGTTGATCAAGCATTCTCTCAAGCTTTAAACGAAGATTCTTTCTAAGTTAAACAGCTTTTGAAATGAAGAAGACGCCTTAGGGCGTCTTTTTTTATATACTGAGTAGACCTCAGTTACAAACATTAAAAATGGCAATTAAAATTAGAAATATATGGATAGTTTTACTGGCAGTCATGTTCGTTCCCGTCTGTTTGTTGATGTTTTTACCAGCTCAGCCAGAAATGAATTGGCAGCACGATGTATTTCAATTCATCACAGAAAAATTAAAGATTCAAACGGGAAGGTTTGGTCCCTTGGCTTTTTATACGGTATCGGTGACTGCATATTTTTCGCTATTGAGCAGCATTTGGGCCGTTTTTATATTTTGCATGATTTGGCAAGAAGGGCGTGAAACTACACCTCAAACAATACCCCAGACAGCGCAGTTTAAGTTATGGGATGCGGTGCTTGTGGTTGTATGTATTCTTGGTTTTATCTGGTTTAGTTTTTCGATGATGCAATGGCATTTCGCTCAACAAGATATGACCATAGGTTTAGGTCGAAATGGCTATTTATTCCAATCCTTGTATCACTATCAACTTGGCGTTGTCTTTGCTGAACTCTTTTTTATGCTTTTCTTGGTATTCAGCCAGCTGGCAATCTTGATGCTTGTTTATGCAAGTTATCGTTTTCTCAAAGAAAAATTTAAATAAAAAAATTAAGATTCAATATGAGTTATTTGATGATTAACCCGTTGTTTTTAAATATTTAACTAGAAAGTGATTGCTCAAAGGTAGGCTTTTTTCATAACGCCTTTTTAAAACGATAAATCAACATGAAATTTCCCTCATCCTAGCCTTCTCCCAAAGCGAGAAGGGACTTTCAATACCAATATGATTCACTCAACATGATCATCTTTTGCTTTATGAAAGCGATCGAATAATTTCTTATTAACATGAATGTTATTTAAATTCGATTGTGCATCTTTGATAATCAAAGGCTACAAATGGCAACATGAAAATTTAATTTAATCCATAAATTAGTGTTTTCATAAAATCAGTGTTAATCAATTGCATTTGTAAGTTCAGATAGAAAGGATGAATAACATGAAAAAAATAGTAATGACTATGATGTGTGTGAGTTTACCTATTGTGATGCTTACAGGTTGTGAAAACATGTCAGCAAACGATAAGCGTATTGCTTCAGCGGCCCTTGGTGGTGCTGTTGGTGGCGGTGTAGGTAATCATGCAGGTAATGGCGTTGGTGCTGCTGTTGGTGCAGGTGGTGGTGCTGCTGTTGGAAGCAAAGCCAACAATGGTTCAAATCGCAATGCAACTTATAGTGGTATCGGTGCGGGTATTGGCTCAGTCCTTGGTAAGGGTGTTCTTGGCGGTGATGCCGGTGCTGCAATTGGTGGCGCGATCGGTGGTGGTGCTGGTGCTGCTATTGAGCAAAATAAGTAAGCGTCTAAACCCAAGACTCAATAAAAATAAGCGCAACGTATTAGCATTGCTGATTACGTGATGCGCTTATTTTTATCCCTATTCATATCTAAGCTTAAAAGATCTGACCATCTTAGTACTGTTGCGGCATTCTATTGATGTTTCGCTTTAGCAAAACTGATTTAAATCTTGTTTAGCGTTTTAAGGGGTGGGGGTTTTTACGACGGATATATACGGTTTTTTGTACCTCAGCAATTCTTAAACCAGAATCATCAAAAATATTCACGGTATAGTTACGATAGACTGGACTATAGTTTTCAGCTAAATCTTTGACATGTTCAATTTCAATCGCATCTAAACGAATATCTGCATAAACCGTACTACGTCCAGGGGAAAGGAAGTTGATGCTTGCGGTTTTATCCCAAACCATATATTTCGGACCCAGATGATGCATTAAAAGAAGCATATAAAATGGATCAACCATTGAATACAAACTACCGCCAAAGTGCACACCAACAATATTTTGATTGCTGTGTGTCAGTGGCATTTTGACCCGAACATGATAGTTTTTTAGATCAATTTTTTCGATTTCAATCCCTGCACCTTTATATGGAGAAAAATGATTCAACATAAATTTGGAAACAAATGGGATTGTCTGTAGTTTTTTGATTAGCGCATTCATGGTCAATTCTAGTTATCGATTTTTAAACCATAATAAAGAACTGAATGGAATGTGGCATTGATCCAAATGCCCTCTACTACGAAATCACAGCCAATGGTAAAACAATAAAAGGTGACTCAATGCAAGTGCAAACTTATTGGATATCCACACAAGATAAGCAAAAACTTTATGCAAAAACATGGGGTAATGCTGAAAACCCTGCATTGGTTTTAGTGCATGGCTATCCTGATAATCAGGAAGTTTGGGAACCGATTATTGAGCAATTGATCTCAAAATTTTACATCATTACTTATGATGTACGTGGGGCAGGACAGTCTTCTGTGCCGAAACGAATTCGTGATTATGCTTTAGCACGCTTATCTCTGGATTTAGAGTGCGTGGTAAATGAGCTACTGCCCAATCGTAATTTTCATCTTGCAGCGCATGATTGGGGCTCGATTCAGTCGTGGGAATCTGTGACTGAACCTAAATTTAAAAACCGTATTTTGTCTTATACCACCATGTCTGGACCTTGCTTGGATCACGCTGCTTTTTGGATGCGTGAACAGTTTTTACATGAAAAGCCTAAATTTTTTAAGCAGTTATTTAAATCTTGGTATATCGTTGCATTCCAGTTACCATTTCTTGCACCGACCGTTTGGCATTTCTTTAGTCCACAACGCTGGGGCGCAATTTTAACGCAACTTGAGAAAAAGAAAGGCTTACCGTTAAATCAAAATATTGCAAAAGATGGTGAACATGGTATCGGACTATACCGTGCTAACTTTCTTCCACGTTTAACTCGACCGCGTCAGCGTTATGCAGTATGTCCTGTACAGGCGGTTGTACTGTTAAGAGATAAATTTGTAAGCCCAGAATTGATTGATGAAGTGCCTAAATGGGCAACAGATTTTGAACGTGTAGAAGTTGATGCAAACCATTGGGCAGTACTTAGCCAACCACAAGAGATTGCACAATATATTCAAACATTTGCACTCAAAAATAGTGAGAGTTGATTCGCTTAAAGTGATGTGAACTCTTATAAAAATAGGCCATGTTTTCACATGGCCTATTCATTTTATGACCAGTTCGACTAAATTACAGCTTCATTGTAGTGAATCTGATAAAATATCGGCTTTCAAATTTTCGTAAATTTCTCCATGAATGCTGTCGTTATTGCGATTGCCGTGATGTTTATCTTGTCACTGGCACGAGTTTCTGTTGTTTTAACATTGGTTATTTCAGCAATTATAGGTGGGTTGGTTGCAGGTTTAAGTCTGTCAGATACTGTTACAGCATTTAATGCGGGCTTGGGTGATGGTGCAGAAGTTGCCTTGGCATATGCGGTATTAGGCGCTTTCGCTTTGGCACTTTCAAAGTCAGGCTTGCCTGATTTATTGGCCTATAAACTGATCGGCTTACTCGGTATGGAAGCCACGCAGAAACAAGCAACCAAAGTAAAATTCTTATTATTGGGTATTTTACTGATTGCCGCGATTTGTTCACAAAACTTAATTCCTGTGCATATCGCGTTTATTCCTGTGCTTGTTCCACCGTTATTAAAAGTGATGAATCACTTGAAACTCGACCGTCGTGCCGCAGCATGTGTACTGACCTTAGGTTTAGTCGGCACATATATCTTCTTGCCTGTAGGCTTTGGTGCAATTTTTCTTGAACAAATTCTGATGGGAAATATCAACAAAATTGGCGCTGCTTATCATCTGCATGTTGAAAGAAGCATGATGCCTATGGGGATGGCTATTCCTGTATTGGGTATGGTGATTGGTACTTTATTTGCCGTTTTTGTCAGTTATCGTAAACCGCGTATTTATGTTGATCGTAATGTTGCACCAATTACCACGATTGATTTAGATAAACCACTTCGTGCGGTAAATGTTGAGGTATTAAAAGCTGATGGCATTGCCTTAGAGCAAGAAGCCAAGCAAGAAGCTCCTGTGATTGCCAAGAAAACTATTCTTATGGCATTGCTGGCAATCATTTTAACCCTGATCTCTCAATTGTATTCAGGCTCAATGATTCTTGGTGGATTGGTCGGGTTCTCTGTTCTCTCTGCCGCAGGGATTTTTAAATGGCAAGAAGCGGATGATGTTTTTGTACAAGGGATGCGTATGATGGCATTGGTCGGTTTTATCATGATCTCTGCCGCGGGTTTTGCATCTGTGATGACCCATACTGGGGACATTAATCAGTTGGTTAACGGTGTTGTACATTTGATTGGTGACAATAAAGCGCTGGCTGCTTTCTTGATGTTATTTATTGGTTTATTTGTAACGATTGGAATTGGTTCATCATTTTCAAGTGTGCCTGTACTTGCAGTCATTTATGTTCCTTTATGTGTACAATTCGGCTTCTCTCCGCTTGCAACTGTTGCCTTAATTGGTACTGCGGCAGCACTAGGAGATGCGGGTTCACCAGCTTCAGATTCGACCTTGGGACCTACGGCTGGTTTGGGCGTAGATGGGCAACATGATCATATTTGGGATACGGTTGTTCCAACATTTATCCATTTTAATATTCCATTATTGGTGTTTGGTTGGATTGCTGCGATGGTTTTATAAGCCGGCATTGATCAAACATAAGGAGATTCATTAAATGATTGATGAATCTCCTTTTTTTATGGTTATTTGGTCTAAAATAACTTGTATTTGCAGGAAATTTACTATAAATATTGAGAAAATAAAATAATAGCTGTGATTTGATTTATTTAAAATAACTAACCAATAGATAATATTATCTTGATTAAAATACTTGGTTTTAATTAAATAATCTTGATTAATTAAGTTGGATTTAAAAACCAACTATATTGATATGATTAAAATAAATTTACTTATATAACAATTGTTTGAAAATATATAATAATTTTTGATTTAAATAAATGTTGCAATATTATTAATACCTATGTTTAATGTTTATTAATAACAACGCTGGGGTATTTATAATGTTAAAGCAAACTGCTCTTATTGCATTAATGGCAATTTCTTCTGCTTCATTTGCAGATTGGCAAGTCAAAGTTGGTGGTTCGGTGATTGCACCAACACAAGACACCAAAGTTGCAGGTGTTGGTACTGTGAAAGCAGACCATGAATATGCTTTTACACCTTCTGTAGAATATATCTTTGGTGAAACACCTTTCTCTGCGGAAGTTTTATTAGCGACACCAATTAGCCACGATGTGAAATTAGATGGTGAAAAAGCAGTTAACCTTAAACACTTACCACCAACTGTAACGTTTAAATATAACTTTAAAAACTCTACACGTTTTACACCGTATATTGGTGTGGGTGGTACAGCATTCCTTGCATGGGATGAGGAATCATCTGGGGCATTGGCGGGCACTAAGGTTAAAGTTAAAGATGATTTTGGTTTTGCTGGCCAAATCGGTTTTAACTTCCAACCTGCTGATGCAAAAAACTGGGGTGTTTTCTTTGATGCCCGTTATGCTCAATTAAGTCCAGAAGTGACTGTTAAAGCGGGTAATACCACTGCTGCAAAATTTGATTTAGATATTGATCCAGTTATCTATACTTTGGGTTATAGCTATAGATTCTAAGTCGCTTTAGAATCATAAAAACTCGGTAAATTTACCGAGTTTTTTTATTTTTACAGAGCCTTATATATTGAAACAAGAAGCAATAGAAAATCGTTATTTTTAGCTATATAAGCGCTGATTAAATCCATTTAATCTATCAGAACATCAATAAGACTTTGACATGATATGAAAAATTTAATTTTTATAATATTTGTAGGGTTAAGTAGCAGCACTATAGCCAATGCTGCAAGTTTTAATTGTGAGCATGCTCAGACCAAAAGCGAACATGCCATTTGTGAGCATCGCAGTTTAAACGATGCAGATGTCAAAATGGCGACCACCTATACCATTATCCGTAAACTCGTTCCAATGGGAACAAGGGGTGTGATACAGGATCAGCAAGTGAAATGGTTACAACTGCGCAATCAATGTCAGGACAATCTGCGTTGTTTAACCGATGCGTATCAGATGCGTCAGCAAAAACTAGAGATTTATATGAATCGAGTTTATCAACAAGGCCCATTTTAAAAAAAATTAAATTTGCCTATTGAAATATGCTTAAACCACTCCATTTCTAATGCATTCAATAAAAAAGCGTTATGAATTTACGGAGTGATTTTATGAGTGAACAGAACGTACAACACAGTTCAAAAAAGCATAGCTTTCAAGCAGAAGTGGCTCAGCTTTTACATTTAGTGACGCATTCGCTTTATTCTAACCCTGAAATTTTCCTACGCGAGCTGATTTCAAATGCTTCAGATGCATGTGATAAGTTACGTTTTGAAGGAATTAATCATCCTGAATATTATGAGAATGATCCAGACTTACATGTTCGTGTAAGCTTAGATAAAGATGCCAAAACAATCACTATCTCAGACAATGGTATTGGTTTAAGCCAACAAGAAGCAATTGATAACTTAGGAACGATTGCTAAATCGGGCACCAAAGACTTTATGTCAAAGTTATCTGGTGATCAAAAAGCAGATGCGCAACTGATTGGTCAGTTTGGTGTAGGTTTTTATTCTGGTTTTATCGTTGCTGATAAAATTACCGTTGAATCTCGTCGTGCAGGTTTAGATGCATCAGAAGGTGTACGTTGGATCAGTGGCGGTACGGGTGACTTTGAAGTTGAACAAATTGAGAAGGCTTCACGTGGAACGTCGATTATTTTGCATTTGCGTGATGATGCGCTGGATTATTTAGAATCTTATAAAGTTAAACAAATTATCAATAAATACTCTGACCATATCAGCTTACCTATCGAGATGCAGAAGGAAGTTTGGCAGGAAGAGGAAGCTGCTGAAGGTGAAGAGAAAAAACCAGGTCATTATGTTAAAACAGATGAATGGGAAGCGATTAACTCAGCAAGTGCTTTGTGGACACGTAGCAAAGGCGAAATTACTGAAGAGCAGTATGTAGAATTCTATAAGAATTTAACGCATGACTTTGATGCACCATTGGCTTGGGCACATAACCGAGTTGAAGGCAGTACTGAATATACCCAATTGCTTTATATTCCAAGTAAAGCACCAAGTAATATTTTCACGCGTGAAGCCAAAGCAGGCATCAAACTTTATGTAAAACGTGTATTTATTATGGATGATGCAGACAATCTGATTCCAAATTATCTACGTTTTGTACAAGGTGTGGTGGATAGTGCTGATCTGCCGCTTAACGTAAGCCGTGAGATTTTACAAGAAAGCCGTGATGTGAAAACCATCCGTGAAGGAAATGCACGTCGTGTATTGACAACATTGGATGCTTTAGCAAAATCAGAAGATCAGGCTGACCAAGACAAATTTAAAACCTTCTATGCTGAATTTGGTTCAGTAATCAAGGAAGGTTTAGGTGAAGACTTTGGTAATCGTGAACGTATTCTAAAACTTTTACGCTTCTCTACTTCGAACAATGATGAGGTATCAACATCATTGGAAGCGTATAAAGCACGCATGAAAGAAGGGCAAAAAGCCATCTATTATGTGACTGCCGATAGCTTAGCGGCTGCGAAAAACTCACCACAACTCGAATTGTTCCGTAAAAAAGACATTGAAGTTTTGCTTATGGCAGACCGTGTTGATGAATGGGCGATGGAGTTTGTGCATGACTTTGATGGCACACCTATGCAAAATGTCGCAAAGGGTGCAGTTGATCTTGGTGATTTACAAGATGCAGAAGAGAGAAAAGCACTTGAAGCTGCAGCAGAACAGTTTAAACCTGTGGTTGAAAAACTCTCTGATTCATTAAAAGCTAAGACCAAAGAAGTACGCGTGACAACGCGTTTGGTGGACTCACCAGCATGTCTAGTGACCAGTGATGGTGAGCTTTCGCCGCAATTGATTCGTATGTTAAAACAAGCGGGTCAGGCTGTACCTGAATCTAAGCCAATTCTGGAAATTAACCCAGAACATCCTTTAGTGAAAAAATTGGAAGGTTCAGCCCAGTTTGATGATTTAGCCAATGTAATCTTTGATCAGGCCGTAATTGCTGAGGGTGGTTTACCTGATGATCCTGCGGAATATGTAAAACGTATTAACAATTTATTGCTTAAATAAGTCGTCATTTGTTTTAACAGAGCCTATCTTAAAGATAGGCTTTTTTTATAAAAAACATTCAATGAATAAATTTAAAAGAATTCAATGTATAGGCTGTTCTGTATTGCTCAGTTTAGCTACAACAGTAGGAATGGCATATGAACTTCCACCTGTTGAAAAGCGCAATGCAAATACCACAGATCTTTCAGTACATAACGCCATGTTCTTACGACAAAATACACAGGCTGCTGTGATTGGTATATTGAAAAAAAATGGTCAGAACTATGAACTTGCAGCTAGCGATGGGAAAGGGGGAATGGCGTTACCGATAGCAGTACATCCAAGCCTTAAAATAGACGATGCTTTAGTCGATAAAGAAGTTAGGGCGATTGGGCGAATGACCTACGAAACAATGTATATGCCAAATTCTAGCAACTTTGGTCCCGCTTATAGTTTTACTTTTGAATTGTTTTCAATTGCCTCATTGAATTAAAAGGATATAGCAGGCGTTTTATCAACATCAGTGGATAAGTCGAAACTTATCCACAGTTCAGCTTAAAGATTCAGCTGATGTTTAAAATAGCGCTTCTAAACGGACCAAAGCACTTGGGAAATGGCTACGATCTTCACGACGATCATTAAAATAATTTAAATCGCCTTGTACGTAAAACCATTCACGCCAAACAGGTTGTCGCCAAGACACGAAAGGCCCCCAACTGTTGAGCTTAAGGTCATTATTATTATAATAACCGCCAGTATAGATACCGTAGTTAAAGCGATTGTTTTTAAAGAACTGATGTTGACGATAAGTACGGTTATCCCAAGTTAAATCATCGTCTTGTTCATCTGCATACGTCACATAGAATTGGTTAGAAATAAAGGGCTGATTGGGGCGAGCATGGGTTAGCTCTAAGTTGGTTCTCAAATAGTTTTCACTGTCGATGCCATAGCGATAAATTTGTTCCGCGTGAAAAGTAAAATCATTCCCCAGTTTCCAATCCTTTTGGGCCTTTAAACGTGCATAAATATCATCACCTGAACGAATACCAAGGTCTGCATCTAAGTCAAAAGGTAAGCGTTTAGAAAGCTGTGACCAACGTAAAGCAATCGAGCTGTTATCATCGCGAATTTGTTTACCATCCACGCGTTTATCTGGATCACCATCAGCATGATTGTTGTTGATCGCGATATTATTGGAAATTTCATCATCTAATGAATCATCACCAAACACCACACTTAAACGGTTTTCAAGTGTGGGTAATTTTACTTTGCCTCGGATACGTGGATTGACATCATAACCATCATGTTTGTTCCATTGATTATCAACAATGATCCGCAACGTTGCTGATGCTGGATGTGCTGGATCAGTTTTTCCAAACCAGTTATCCATTTTATTGGCTGTGCGGTCTGCCCAGTTGCTAATTTTTTTCTGCTTTTTGTCGGCCCAGGTTTGATCTTCTGTCGCGTCTGTTGGGGGAACAATAACCTGATCAGATTGCTCTGGGAAAATGGTCGGTGTTGAGTCAACAATTTTTGGAATATAGTTGAGCAAGCCGATCTCATTGTCTTTGGTGGTGGCTAAAGAAGGTTGCTGATCAACTTTCCCCGTTTTAGCATTCGCTTCAAGACTGCTATTTACTTCTGCAAATGCAGCGTTCCCAAAAAAACCGCCTAATATTAAGACATAAGGTAGTTTTGAGAAGATTGATATTTTATTCATATGCCCACTTCTTAAACTTTGAGTCATTCAGTTTTTAATTTTCAGTATAACTATGCCTTAAAAAAACACTGAATTTCAATGAAATCGCTATTTTAAGTACAAAAAACATAAATTTATTTAAAATGAAGCGCATTCTATCAGCGATATCGCGAATCAAAGCGTGACTTAAGCTGTTTTTGAATAGATAAGTGCTTTTATTGTACAAAGCCCAATTGTAGTAAAGCTTTTAAGCTAAAAATTCTTTTGCGTATCGAAAGTTCCTTCTCCCTCTGGGAGAAGGCTAGGATGAGGGGGATTTTATGTTGATTTATAGTTTTAAAAAGGACTTATGAAAGAAGCCTAATATCGTCAATCTATCAAAAAATTTACACAAAAGAATATAATTTCTCTTAATTAATATTTTTAGTAAAATCAATTGAATGGAAAATTTTTTGATTATAAAAAGCTTGCAATGCCACACCTTACATTCAAAGTTTAAATCTTTTTGCGTAGGCGATGCTAAACCTTGCGCTGCAAACAAAGCTGTGCTTTGTTTTTGCTCATGGGCGAGGGGTACGTCCTATACCCCCGCCCAACAGCGACATCCCTGTCGCCCCACGATAGGATAACCATCTATGATTCAAAAGCACAAAAAACGAATTGATAACTAATAGTTTTAAAAAGCTCATACAAAAATATAAGCTTCATTTCTGATCAATCACTTGATGCAAATCACTTGTATTAATAATTAGGTGGTTTGGACTATAGCTGCCATGCACGTTTGAAAACGAGAATGAAGAAAAATTATACGCTGTTGTGGATAACTTTAATTTTATCCTCAAGGCTGATTTTATTATGGCATAAACAAAAACACCTCCAAAAGAGGAGGTGTTGTGTCTTAAAAAATAAGAAAATTAAAAAAGAAACTACAGCGCATGAATTTCGTGGGAACGAAAAATATTTACAGATCTTAGTCTAAGAAAAAGGTGATGAATAGTTCCTTTTCTGCAACGCTGTATTGCAAAAATGGCACGTAAAATTTTAAAAAATGACCCATTAAAAATAAGGCATAGATATTATTCAATATATTTTTATGATCTGTTTACGTTGGTTTTTTAACCACTTTCTTAAATATTATGATAGTTATTGAACAATGAAGAAATTCCTTCAAGGAATTTCTTCATTGGCTGAGTTTATTTGTTGGGAACTTCACAAGACTCATCAGCACAAACAGGGCCATCCTGTTGTTCGATTTCAGCATCATTTGCAGTTTCAAGGGCTTTTTCTAACACTTGTACAAAGACTTCACGTGGTTGAGCCCCCGCTAAAGCCACACGTTGATCAAAGACAAAAAATGGTACACCTGTTACTTTTAATTGTTCATGAGCAACTTGTTCATCGAATTTTACAAAGTCAGCATATTCTTCAGAGTCTAGAACATCATCAACTTCGATCGGATTTAAGCCAATACGAGATGCGACATCTTCAATTGTTTCACGTTCACCAATCGGTAGGCCTTGAGTCATATAACTATAGAAAAAAGCTTCTTCTGCTTCTGAACCTAAACCCTTACTTTGTGCAAGGTGAATGATACGATGGGCATTAAAGGTATTTCCTGAGTTGGCATTTTCCCAGTTAAATTGGATGCCTTCTTCTTTCGCCATTGCTGCAATATTACGTTGCATATCTTCAACTTCAGGGATGCTACGTCCATATTTTTGCGCAAGACGTTCAGAGTTTGAAACTTCTTGACGCGTAGGTGCTTCAGGATCAAGTTCAAAACTGTGCCAATGGACTTCAAGCTCAATACCTGCTTGTTCAGCAGCAGCTTCTAAACGTTTTTTACCGATATAGCAAAAAGGACAAACCACATCTGACCAAATATCTACGCGCATGGGAAATCTCTAACAATCTAATTCTGGATTATGATGGGGTTTGTTTGCATAAATTTAAAGTGAAACTTTTAAGCGATGCTCATTTTAAGCTTATTCAGCAAAGGTTATTTATTGTTATTTTGCATAATTAATATACAAAAAAGAGTCGCTTAGGATATTCTAAGTAATCTATAAGGATGTTCGGAGCTTGGTATGCGTCGACTTTTGATTGTTTTCGGTATCATTTTTCTGGCTGTTATTGGATTTTTCTACTATGACCATACTTCAGTAAAGAATGAAGAAGCCAATCGCCAAGCATTTGATTTGGTGATGACTGAAAAAATGCGGCAACTTTCTGAACAAGCTCAAGACCGCTCGAAACCAGTAAATATTGATATTCATGATAATCGGCTCAAAGGTGATTACAAAACCTTGTCCGAATTTTTACTCAAATATTGGGCCAAGAATATTGATACACGAAACACTTATTTAAATCAGCTCGCAGCGGCCAAATGGGATCATTTTTTAGATGTAAATCGTTTGGATGCTGACCGTAAACAGAACTATGTCGAAACAACACAGATGCTGGTGACTGTACGACAAGCGATGCAGCAATATCAGCAAAAAAATAGACAAAATAAAATTGAGGCTTTAAACGAATTAAAAAAAATAGATTTGCGCAAGGACCTCAAAAAACCATTACAGGATAAGCTCGAACAGAATGCTGAACTTGATCCTGAAAATACCTTAATCTTAAATGAGCTACAAATTTTAGGTAAAGCTGAAACCATGTTTGATCTGTTAAAAAAATATGAGTGGCAAAAGAAGGGCAATCAAATTTTGTTTAAGGAAGATGCTCAAGTGAAACAGTTTAACCAGTTGTTTCAGGATGTACTGAAATTGAATAGCCAAATCAATCAGAAAAAAGAGCAAAATGCGGAAGTATTAGAAGAAGCCTTGTAAATTTTAGAAGTAAATAAATGAAAAATATAAAAGTATCGCTGTTTTTTGCAATATCTATACTGCTATTGCTGGGTGGAATTGGCTATGTCTACCAGACGCCAATTCTCGTTCAGCAGGATTGTAAAAGCGTTGCTTTATATCGTTATCATTTTGCTGTGTATCAAATTGACCGAGATTCCATTCTGGATGTCGATACTTATAAAAAGGTTTATGGATGGAAGCATTTTTTAGGCTTAGCCCCTATTTTATGTGCTGAACAAATTGAGTATGACCAATGTGTCGTGGAGGAAAAGCGAGCGGCTTTAAATGCTGAGCAAGAAAAACAGCAATGGAGCCTTGTGCGGGACAATTTATATATCAATCCTCAACGAGAATTGGCTTTAAAGTTTCCTTATGCAAATCGTTGTAGCATATTTCTATCTGAACATGTTTTGCCCAGCAAAAGCCTGTCGATGATGGGTGAGCGTTTTTATCGACATTTGGGTTTTGGTGGTGAAGATGGACCTTCTTTGAATGACACTATAGATTTAGCGAGCTTTAAGCAGTTAAACCCTTCTAATTTGTATAAAGATAAACGGCATGTTTATCGCTACTTTAGCATGCTGGATGGGGGCAGTTTTTCTATTTTGGAGGGTGCAGATGCCAGTAGTTTTGAACTGCTCGGAGATTGCTACGCAAAAGACAAGCATCATATTTATGAAGAACGTTTTGGCAAACTTGAGGATGCAGATTATGCAAGTTTTAAAACCAAATCTGATGAGGGATGTGTTGCACAGGATAAAAATGGCTATTGGTTTTGGAATGATCGAAAAGCTTGGAAAGATATGAATAGTGAAGAAAAAGAGCGGGCCAAAGCACTTCAATGAGGTTGATCTCGATTAGCGTTTAGTTTCTTCAACTTTTCCTTGCACTAGAAAAGATGTTAATAAGCTTTGAGATTTTTTGAGTTTGGCCAATTTTTCTGAAATATGTTCTAACTCCATTTCTAATGTCTCTTTGGCAACTGAGCATAAGGTAAGTTTTTCCTCAGCCAAATCGAAACATGGCAATAATAATTTAATGTCTTTTAAATGCATGCCAGCATCATTGAGAACTTTAATTTTTTGAATATCCTCGATGTTTGCTTGATTATAATCTCGATAGTGATTCGCTGTTCGTCGCGGACGAATTAATCCGAGATCTTCATAATAACGGAGCATACGCGGGCTGACTTGAGTTATCTCAGCAACTTTAGCAAGATTCATAATCGACCTCTTATAAACTGAAACGGATCAGTTGGAAAAAATTTATCGGTGGCTCTATTCAAGCTGTTGAATGAGTAAAACCTATTTAATCTTTATTTTAGAATTTTAACAGTATTTACCGTTTATCTGAGCTTTAGTGAATCTCGCTATAATTTGTTATAGCCTATTTAATAGACAATATTAAATGTATTGAATCATTTTATTGAATGTATAGGATGATTTATTTTTTAGGTGAAATGTATGAACTTTATCAAAGTTTCGATACTTGCAACGGCTCTTTCTGTTTGGTTACCCACTGTACAGGCAGAAGAAGTTGCCTCATTGCCTACCATTAAAGTGATGGCGGATTCTGAACTGCGTCAAGAAGCTGTAGGTGTTGTTCCTTATCAAGAAGATAAGGATGTACGTAAAGCGTTACAGCATCAGATCATTAAAAAAGAGAATGAGATCCAAAATTATGTGATAGGCGATAATTTTGCTGTGCTTGATATGCAGCCCAAAGCCTCTGAACCGAATATAAATCAAATTTCTTCACCATTACTCAGAGAGTATGTTTTAGCTGTGGCTGCTGGTTTGCAGTCCTCTGACCCAACATCAGGTTTGTTTACCATGATGGAGCCACTTTCGATGGGGATGAATCGTGAGAAAGCCTTAGAAGCAGTACGTAATGGAACTTTTAAGTTGAATATCGATGCTGACCGTTTAGATTTGATGTTAGGTGATAAATGGCGAAGCGGCTTACCGAAGTGATAATCTTTTAAATTTTAAGCATATTGTAAAGCCAATCTGTGGATTGGCTTTTTTGTGTTTGGCGATTTTATTGAAAATTAAATGTATTGGATCATTATTGCTATATTGTGATGAATACCGATTTATTTTTCTTTATTTTCAAATAAAGGATCCAAGATTGTATGTGCTTCTGTTGAATGATTTTTAGTGGAAAAAATATTTCCTTTGAGCGTGCTATGTTTATTCCATACAAATTCTTGTTTGGTTAAATCAAATAAGCTTACTGAATAAAATTGACCTTCTTTGGGTATATAAGTTGTTACAAGACTAGAACCTGCTCCTAAAGTTGCAAGTGTTACACCAAGGCTTAGTGCACCCAGCGCTACTTTAGAACCTGTTGATGCCTTTAAACCATCAATCGATACCACAAAAATATAATTCGATTTTGACCAGTTTTTTAAAGTATTTAATGTCTCCTTCTCAAGGATCGGAAGTGCTAAAGTCACTTTTTTGTTTCGAGCATTTGCCAAAATGACTTCATTTGATTTTGAAGTAAACTGATTAAAAGCTAAAACAGCCTTTTGTTGATCAGCATTCATATTTGAGTGATTAGCGTTCAAAAGTGGATAGTTTGTAATCTCTTTACGTTTTGAGTCTTTATTTTCCAGAAAATCATACTTTTTAAGTTGTTCTTCTGGCATAGAACCACAAATAAACGGTGATGCAATTTCACCGATTTGAACACCATTCTGATTTAATTGTTGAGAAAATATCTGAATAAATTTTTCACTGGTTAATTGTGAGGGCTGATTCAAAATAAGATCTTTGCCCACTTCATTGGTGAGTAAGCAGCTATTAACTAAAATAGCCACAGGTTCAGCTTTAAGTCTTGGTTGTGTTTGGTTAAGTTGGTTACGAGTTTCAGTCGAAATTTTTGTTGTTGCACAGCCTGTAAATACGAAACTTGCAACAAGGGGAAATACAAATTTTTTCATGGCTACGTTCTGTCATTATTTAGCAAAGTTTAATTTCAGTGTAAAGAATGAACAGGTTAAGTTAAATTTTATTAAAAATAAAGTTTAAATTATCTTTACTATTATTTTTTATTCAAAAAAATCCCCGCATTAAGCGGGGATTTTATATCTTGGTATTTAATTAAGAATTAAACACGTTCGATAATTGTCGCGATACCTTGGCCAAGACCGATACACATCGTTGCAAGACCGATTTGAGTATCTTGTTGTTCCATCACATTCAATAATGTAGTGGTGATACGTGCACCAGAACAACCCAATGGGTGACCCAATGCAATCGCACCGCCGTTTAAGTTGATCTTGTCTTGCTTGTCATAGATGTTCAAGCCTTTCATTACAGAAAGACCTTGAGCAGCAAATGCTTCGTTTAACTCGATGGTTTGAATGTCTTCCATCGTTAAGCCAGCACGTTTAAGCGCTTTCTGTGTTGCAGGAACAGGACCATAACCCATGATCGCAGCATCACAACCTGCAATCGCCATTGAGCGAATTACAGCACGTGGCTTAAGACCTAAAGCTTGAGCACGTTCAGCAGACATCAACAACATTGCTGATGCACCATCAGACAATGCAGAAGAAGTCGCAGCAGTTACAGTACCACCTTTAGGGTCAAATACTGGACGTAACGCTTTGAATGCTTCAAGGTTTGCATCTGGACGAATGACTTCGTCGATGTCGCAAAGGATTTTGAAGCCATTGGCATCATGACCTTCAACACCCACGATTTCGTTTTTGAAACGACCTTCCTGAGTTGCAGCCCAAGCGCGACGATGAGATTCAACACCAAACGCATCTTGTTCGTCACGACTAATGCCGTTCATACGACCTAACATTTCAGCAGTTAAGCCCATCATGTTAGATGCTTTCGCATAATGCTTAGATGCTTCTGGGTTAAGGTCGATGCCGTGCATCATACCAACGTGACCCATGTGCTCTACACCACCGATGATGAATACATCACCTTGGTTGGTTGCAATTTGCGCCGCAGCAGTATGGATTGACTGCATAGAAGAACCACAGAGGCGGTTTACAGTTTGACCACCAACAGTCTTCGGTAAGTCAGCCAATAACACGATGTTACGGCCAATGTTCATACCTTGTTCTAGGGTTTGGTTAACACAACCCCAGATCAAATCTTCAACTTCATTGACATCAAACTGGTTACGAGCAACTAAAGCACGAACCAATTCAGCAGATAAGCTGTCAGCACGTACATTGCGGAACATACCGTTTTTGGTTTTACCCATTGCAGAACGTACGCCATCAACGATGACAACGTCACGTGGATTTAAAGTAGCCATTCACGTTGCTCCTTAACCGTAGAATTTTTTGTTGTTTGCAGCCATGTCACGCAACATTTGTGGCGCTTCATAAGCCTTACCTAAGTGTGCATATTTGTCGCAAAGCGCAACATATTCAGCAACACCTGTTTGGTCGATGTAACGCGCTGGACCACCACGGAATGGAGGGAAACCTACACCCATGATCATTGCCATATCTGCTTCAGAAGCAGTAGAAACAATGTTGTCCTCTAAGCAACGAACAGTCTCGTTACAGAACGCTAGCATCATACGGTCAATAATTTCTTGAGCATCAAACTCGTGCTTTTCAGTTGTTGCCATCGTTGCAACAAGCTCATACGCAGTTGGATCAATAGATTTTGCTTTCTTACCTTTACGATCAAGCTCGTATTTGTAGAAACCAATGTCATTTTTTTGACCAAGACGTTTGTTTTCGTACATGATTTCGATCGCGCCTTTATAGTCAGGCTTCATGCGGTCTGGGAAACCTTCAGCCATAACTTCAGCACCATGCACACCAGTGTCGATACCCACAACGTCGATCAAGTAAGCAGGTCCCATAGGCCAGCCGAATTTTTCCATGACTTTGTCAACTTGTTGGAAGTCCGCGCCATCTTTAAGCAGAAGGTCAAACGCACCAAAGTAAGGGAACAATACACGGTTTACAAGGAAGCCAGGGCAGTCGTTTACAACGATTGGTGTTTTACCCATTTTCTGAGCAAGAACAACAGTTGTCGCAATTGCTTCTTCAGATGTTTTCTCACCACGGATCACTTCAACCAAAGGCATCATGTGAACTGGGTTAAAGAAGTGCATACCCACGAAGTTTTCAGGACGAGTCAATGCATTTGCAAGACGCGTGATTGAAATCGTAGAGGTATTTGAAGCAATGATCGTATTTTCACGAACTTTTGCTTCTGTATCACGTAACACAGCTTCCTTGATTTTAGGATTCTCTGTGACTGCTTCAATCACGATGTCAACTTCTTTAAACTCGTCATAGCTTAAAGTAGGACGGATACGTGCAAGTGTTTCACCCATTTTTGCAGGTGTCATCTTTTTACGTTCAACTTGTTTAGTCAACAAGCCATTCGCTTCAGACATACCCAAAGCAAGCTGTGGGTTACCGATGTCTTTCATGATGATTGGTGTGCCTTTGCTTGCCGCTTGGTAAGCAATACCACCACCCATAATACCCGCACCTAAAACAGCTGCTTGGTTAACAGGGTGAGCACCTTTCTCATGTTTTTTAGAGGCTTTTTTCACAACTTGGTCATTGATGAATAAACCGATCAATGCACCTGCTTGTGGTGTAATCGCAGCTTTAGCAAATGCTTCAGCTTCAATTTTTAACGCTTCATCACGTTTTTGGCTTACACCAGCTTGAAGTGAATCAAGAAGAAGTTTTGGCGCAGGGTATTGAGCAGGGTTTGCTTTCGCAAGGACCACACCTTTAGATGAGTTAAACGCCATCATTTGTTCAAGCATGTCTAATTTAACAGGCTCTAATTTTTCTTGACGTTTTGCTTTCCAGTCTAAACGACCAGAGATTGCTTGTTTAACAAGATCAATCGCAGCTTCTTGGAGTTTGTCAGCCGCAACAACTGCATCTACAGCACCGTCTTTCAGCGCAGCATCTGGACGTTTGTTTGCTGAAGTCGCGATCCACTCAACCGCATTGTCAATACCAATCAAACGGCTTAGACGAACAGTACCACCGAAACCAGGAATGATACCCAGTTTAACTTCTGGTAAGCCCACTGTTGCAGCATTTGACATTACGCGGTAGTCACATACCAAACACATTTCAAAACCGCCGCCCAATGCAATACCATTGATCGCAGCAACTTTAGGAATCTCTAGATCTTCAAAAGCGTTAAAAATCTCGTGAACAGGCATTGCCCATTCTACAATTGCACTTTCACCTTGCTTAAAATTTTCACCAAACTCAGTGATGTCTGCACCAACGATAAATGTTGATTTACCAGAGGTAACGATGAGACCTTTCACTTCACTGTTATTTTTTACAGCTTCAATAGCAGCTTTAAAGTCTTCAATCGTTGCACGGTTGAATTTGTTAACCGACTCACCTTGTAAGTCAAAGCGGAATTCTGCAATTCCGTCCGAAAGCAATTGGACGGTAATGGCATTGCCAGCGTGGATCATGCCCTGATCTCCTTTTTTGGAGGACTTCTTAAGTTGATGTTTTGAAGTGTGTATGCAATTCCCGCACACATTTCGACTTCACTAATCTTACGATAACTATATCTAAAAATAACCTAACAAGTTGTATCAAGCCGTGACGCAAGGGTCATCAATTTTTTTTGAGTAGAAGATTAAATTAAGCTTTTAAATTTTAAGAATTTTATATGTTCTTTGCATAAATATTTGAAATTTATTTATTTAATGTAAATTCCTTTGTGCCTTTCTTTACAAAAATGAATAAGAAAAACCATCCATAGTGATTCATTTTTTTTGTCATTTAGGTCAATTGCTGTGAAATTTAATTATATCTTTAGAAAATCTTTATAATCTATTGAATGTTTTGTATTATATATGTAATATTTGCTTTGTATCTACTCAAAAAAAGAACCCATTATGAATACACAAAACAAGAACCTCGCATTTACAGCTATTTTTTTATCCTTGTCTTTGGTTGGATGCGGAGGAGGTAGTGACTCTTCATCAGATAATTCGAAACCTTCAACAGCACAAGACAGCTTGGATAATGGAACACGCTATTACTCTGTTAATTATGAATTAGATGATGACTCTGATAACTTGACTATGGAATATTATGAGATTTTCAATAAACAGTTTAAGAGTTCTGACGCTAACAAATTTCTAGGAGAATATATATTAACAGCCAACAAATTATATACGCCACGTGAGATTGCACCGAATACAGTTGCATTAAACTCTATGACTTCATGGACCTCAACCTTAATTGGTAATGTTAAAACGGATCTTAAGTTAGAAAAAGTTGATGTCTCAGGAAAAAATATTTTTGATACGGTTTTACCAGGCTATCGTAGTTTAGGTTTCGACAGTGAAAATAATTATAATGAAGCACGAAAATTATTAGCTTCATACGGCAATGATCGTTTTCCACAGGGGAGTAACTGTTATCGTTTTATCTCTCAAAAGAACAACCAAGACTATTTTAGTTTCAAGACAGATACTGAATCGAAGCGAACATTTGAAGAATTAAAAGAAGCAAGTTCTGGTTATGTTGATTTTTTAAATCAACAAGTTAAGCCATTAGACCTAACCTATCGTTATTCAAGTGGTAATTGGCAAAATGTTCCTTGGACAACTATTTATGAAACTGATACGGGCATAACCAGTGATGATTATGTGGCAGTTAAATATCAAGATAAAACATATTTGGCTAATTACGAAAGTGACATTGAATGGACGAGAGCCAAAGAAATTAAACAATGGGAAAAACTGCTAGCCATAGCCACAACAGACAAACAAAGAAGAACAGCAACGTTAAATATTGAACGGTTCAAGAATGGGTGTTTTATATATAACACGCAAGCTGCATCAGCTTTGGCTTCTTTAAGACTGATTGATTGGAATAAATAAGAAAATAACTTAGATGTTTGTCTAATAAAACTTAAACCAAATTTGTAGAAGTGACTACAAATTTGGTTTATTTTTAATAATAATTAATAAAAACATACAATTAGGTCATTATGGCTTTTTGATTTATAGGTTTGTTATAATTTGTAGAAACATTCTCACTTTTTGAGATTTAAAATTCTATCAGCACATGTTGCTTGATTAACCTGATTAATGAAAAGAGTGCTGTATGATTAAATGGATCATATTGGCGATTTTTGTGATTTCTGCTTTGTATATCCAAAATCGCGGTAAAGTGCGACATTCGTTTTATCGTCAATTTTTTGACCATTCAACGATACTCGCACCAATTAATTTTCTCATGTATATGTTTTCAAAAGTGCCGAATCAGCCGTATATCGACACACAACATTTTAAAGATTTAAAAGTGTTAGATGAAAACTGGGAAATGATTCGTGAAGAGGCGCAAGCGTTATATGCCAAAGGTGGAATCAAGGCTTCAAGTACATATGATGACTTAGGCTTTAATTCATTCTTTAAAACAGGTTGGAAACGGTTTTACCTAAAATGGTATGACTCAGCGCATCCGTCAGCAGCAGAGCTTTGCCCAAAAACAACTGAATTGCTGAAAACCTTGCCAAGTATCAAGGCAGCAATGTTTACCGAGCTTGCACCTGATAGTCGATTAGTGCGCCATCGTGATCCTTATGCAGGTTCATTGCGTTATCACTTGGGGCTCATTACGCCAAATGATGATCGTTGCTTTATTGATGTAGATGGTCAGCGTTATTCATGGCGTGATGGTGAAAGCGTGGTCTTTGATGAAACCTATATTCATTATGCTGAAAATACCACAGACCAAAATCGTATTATCTTTTTTGCTGATGTAGAGCGTCCATTAAAAACAAGATTTATGCAGCGCTTTAATCACTGGTTCGGTAAAAAAGTGATGACAGCTGCCAGTTCTCCAAATGAAGCAGGTGATCAAACAGGGGGGTTAAACAAAGTTTTTGGTTATGTGTACCAAATCCGCATTAAAGCCAAAGCCTTGAAAAAAACCAATCGTCAGTTGTATTACTTTTTAAAGTGGTTCTTGATGTTAGGGATTTTCTTCCTGATTTTTATTCGACCATATATGTCACAGATCATTGCATTTTTTGAAAAAATGATTTGATTTTAAACGCCCGCCAGGGCGTTTTTTAATAACAAATTTTGACTTGAGTTTAACGCTCGATTTTTTTAATTTACTTTCATAATTTATAAAAGCGCTGGAAAACACAAAATGTTTAAAAATTTAGCCTCAGAAATGATGGGTATGAGTGATATTGGAACAATTATTGAGCCACATGATTTCAATAAAACAGATATTGATGATTATATTTTTCATGAAGATAACGAGAAAATTTTCTTTGTCATCAAAAGTAAAACAGATGAATATTGCTTTACCAATGTGGCCTTTATGCACCTAGATGGTAAAAGTGCAATCAGTAAAAAACGTATGTTGTATCGCTACTTATATAAGCACAATCCAATTAAAAATGTACTTTTAGAAACAGCAGGTACCGTGGATTTAGATGCTGAAATCAAGTTCCAATTAGGTGAACAGCATTTTTCTATCGATATTGATAAAAAACAAATCGAGAAAATTCGTGATCTTTATAAAGCTTTATTTACCATTGGTGAAACTTGCAAAGAGATCAATCGTAAACGTAATGTGCTATTACAAAGCACTGACAATGTGCAGAAAATGTTTAACTTACGCGAGCTTAGTGAACAGGCAATTTTAAATTTACCTGAAATCATCAATCAGACTGCGCAACAAGTTGAAGATTATGCCAACCAGCGTATTCGACAGATTGAGAATTATGATTTTTCTGAAATTTTTGATCGCTATTTAAAAAATTGATGTTTAGACATTTAGTCAAAAATTAAAACGCTCGAAAGGGCGTTTTTTATTATGTAAATCGATGATTTTATAGTCATATTTAACTCGAAATTCAGATAGAATAATATTTTGTATGGGGAAACTTTGAAGAGCGTGATGCAAAAATTTCATACTAAAATTGATTGGTGGATTTTAGGCTTTTTAATCGCAATGACAGGTCTACTGATTCAATTGCTTTATACCATGTATGCAAAAGGCACTATGGTTGAATATCCTGAGCATACAGCGGTGTATATTTTAACTATTGCTGTGATTTGGTGGCCAGTTTTCAATACACGCTATATCATTGAAAATGAAGCATTGATCATTCATAGTCTATTTTTAAAATGGCATATCCCATTGGCAAATATTCAAAACATCAGCAAAACCAATAATTCGATTTCATCACCTGCCTTATCTCTAGATCGTTTGAAAATCGAATATATGAAAGATGGAAAAATCAAACAGGTCTTGGTTTCTCCAAGAGATCAACAGGCCTTCCGTCAGGCAGTAGAAGTCGGTCGTACTCAGATTTAAATAAATAGAGAATAGCGATTGTTTGTGATAAATATTTTAGAATCATCATAAAGGAACCTATTATGGGCTTTTCTCTACTGTTTATACGGATAAAAAATCAGGAGATAGTCGATGCCGATCGTGATGGACTCTCCAGATTTTTAGCGGAAAATCAATTATATGTTCATACTCAAGTAGGTAGTGGAGCATTAGTTGATCAGAATGAAAAGGCTTTAGCTTTTAATGGTTATTTGAGTGATTTATATTTAGACCCATTAGAGCAATCTGAACCTATTACAGGTGGAATATACCATGCCACACTAAGTGAAGAAGAATGCATCTTTATTTATGATCTGTGCGTGGCTGGAAAAATGCTGATCGTCAATCCGCAAACTAATCCCATGTATATCATTCCAGCTACTAATCATGATCAACACAATATTCCCGATTTGAATGATGCTGTATGGGTGAACAGTGCAGCAGAAATGTTGCTTGTGCTTTCACAAGGCTTTAATGCATTTAAAGTCTATAAAGAGAAAGTGATGAGACAATATCATGATAAAGATCATCCTCAAGCCTGATTTTCATAAACGATAAAATAGCTTTTTTATAGAGATGAAAGATAAATGATGAGGTCTAAACAAGGTTGTAATAATGTTAATAATCAACTATATGGAAATAAAAACAGTCAAATTTTAAGCAATTTTCACTTGTGATTTTATGAAATATTGGTTAATAATGATTCAAAACAAATAGTCGAGTGAACTGCTATAATGAAAAAAACAATATTTTTTATAATCAATGCTTTAATTTTAACAGCTTGTGGTGGTGGATCGGATGATTCAAAAAGCGAATCAGATAAATTTGATACCCTATATTCATTTCAAGGTGGAGGCATTGACTTACTATTCGGAGCAAAAACTTACCATATTAATGAAAATAAAAATCTCTTGGTTCAAGATGCTTCTATAGAAGAAACTTCAAAATATTATCTAACACAAAATGCGATTTCGACATTTACCCCACCACAATTAGATCAAAATACATACTTGCTGGGTGAGTCTGCAACATTTGATGGAACGAAATTACAATATTCCGTGAGTAATTATATTGCTGAACAACCTTTGGTTTTATCTTATCAATATAAGAAAATTGATGTCTCTGGGCAATTGATTACGGATGATATTTATAATCCAATCCGCCAAATGAGGAGTAGTGCAGCAGGTCAGATATTACTTACAATCTTAGGGTTAGGTTATTCGCCAAATGAAGTATTTCCAAAAGGCTCTATTTGTTGGCAAAGTTTGTCAGCCAATAGTAATCAGGAATATATTGAGTTCTTACCGTATATCGTTGATGCAAAGGTATTTGCAGATTTAGAAATAGAAGCAACAGGAAATTGGAATAATGTGGCTTGGACGCGATTCAAAGACAAGGAAAACACCCTATATAGCAATGTAAAGCTCACAATAGATGGAAACGACTATCGTGGAAAATATCATCCTCAAAATGAATTTTTTTATCATAAATCTGATGAATTGGCGTGTAATTGGATGAACCGTATCGCCTATAAAGCTGCGAATCAGCCCTTTAAAAAATGAAGAATCAAGATATGTTCCAATAGAAAGCGCAAGTAATTCACTCAAGTAGACTTGAAAAATGGATGATCTAACTACATCATCCATTTATAGTCCAAAGTTAAAAGTCTACTGTGAACGAAAACGCACGTGAAAATATCGAAAAGATTCTAGCCAATATGACGACTTTACCTGGTGTGTATAAAATGCTGGGAAAAGAGGGTGAATTATTATATGTCGGAAAAGCCAAAAATCTAAAAAATCGCGTACTGAGTTATTTTGTCAAAACCATTGAACATCCGAAAACACAGGCTTTGGTTGCACGTATTTATAATATTGAAACCCTTGTCGTCCGTTCTGAAACAGAAGCTTTATTACTCGAACAGAATCTAATAAAACTGCATCGCCCACCGTATAACATTATGTTGCGTGATGATAAATCCTATGTCTATATTTTTGTCTCCGCAGATAAACCTTATCCACGTATTGCTTCAGGACGGGGCAAAGGCAAACATCAAGTGGGTAAGTTTTTTGGCCCTTATCCAAGTGCTTATAATGCAAGAGACACGCTTTTAGTTCTACAAAAATTATTTAATGTTCGTCAATGTGAAAATAGCTATTTTTCACAGCGTAAACGTCCTTGTTTGCAATATCAGATCAAGCGTTGTACTGCGCCTTGTGTGGGGCTAATTTCAGCCGAAGCTTATAATGAAGACGTACAAAACTCGATTCGTTTTTTAAATGGCGATACCAAAGAACTGAATCAGGAATTGATTCAAAAAATGGAGCAGGCGGCAGAAAATCTAGAATTTGAGAAAGCAGTATTTTACCGTGACCGCATGGCCTTACTGCGTGATGTCCAAGCACAGCAAGCCATTTATAAAGTCAAAGGTGAAGCTGATATTCTTGCCATTGCCTATCAAGCAGGTGTGACTTGTGTACAGATCATGCATGTGCGTAATGGGAAAATGCTGGGTGGAAAAAGTTATTTTCCAGATATGTTAGATGATGATTTGGGGCAAATGTTATCTGACTTTATCGCCAATTTTTATTTTCAGGTCGCAGATGAAGTTCCTGCTGAACTGATTGTCAATGTAAATGTGACAGACCGAAAGGAACTGGAAGAGGCTTTACATCAACAGTTTGAAAAGAAAATTCAGATTAAACACAATGTTCGTGAAACTCGTGCTGAATGGCTTGAGTTGGCTGAGATGAATGTTCAGCATGCGATCAAAGGAAAATTAGCCAATCATTTAGAATTAAATGAGCGTTTTCATCAACTGGAACAAGTCTGTGGACGACCTGTTGATCGTATTGAATGTTTTGATATTTCGCATACTATGGGCGAAGCAACCATTGCATCATGTGTGGTTTTTGATGCAGGTGGCGCACGTAAACGCGATTATCGCCAATTTGCGATTGAAGATATTACTGGCGGTGATGATTATGCCGCAATGCGCCAAGCCTTAACACGCCGTTATAAAAAAGCCATGTTACCCGATTTATTACTGATTGATGGGGGTAAAGGGCAACTTCATATGGCGATGGAAGTTATGCAAGAGCTTGGTTTAGATGCATTTATGGTGGGTGTCTCCAAAGGTGAAGGGCGTAAACCCGGTTTAGAAACACTACATTTTACCGATGGCACGAAGATTCAGCTTCCTGAAGACCATAAGGCTCTGCATTTGATTCAGCAAGTTCGTGATGAAGCACATCGCTTTGCAATCACCAAGCATCGCGCTAAGCGAGATAAGCGTCGTGGAGGTTCGGTACTTGAGGCTATTCCGGGCTTGGGTCCAAAACGTCGCCGTGATTTACTGACCCATTTTGGTGGGATTCAAGGGGTACTTAAAGCTTCTGAACATGATTTAAAAAATGTTCCCGGTTTAGGCGATGTTATGGCACGAATGATTTATAAAGTGTTGCATGAATAACACTGTTATTATTCTCGATCATAAGTCGTATGTATAATTCAATTTATTGATTTTAAATAAATATTTATGCAGTCTTGGTCTTATATGTTGATATATACAAGCAGCGCTGATCGATTATTTGCAGCTATGATGCGGTAGTTGTTTTCAGTGTGGTAACAACAGCGGCGGTAATGGACAGATCTGATCAATATCAGGAAAACGTTTATTTGGATCGGCCCGAAGTTGCTCTAGCAATTCGTAATAGCAAGATGCGCGTTTAGGATCTTTGGGGATTCCATGTTCCCCCCTGTCTAATGAAAAATAGAGTCGAAATAAACTGTCTTTGCTGCCAAGAGATGCTGCTTTTTGGAAATATTCAAGTGCAGTAGGAATGTCTTTTTCTGCGATTAGATAGTCCATTCCAAGAGAGGAGGCTGCGTCAGCCAAGTCTTGTGAAAGTGCACATTCTAGTGCTTGCCTTCCAATAGCCTTGCCGCGACTTCTAGCGGGTTCCGGTTGCAGTTGAAAAGCACGAATAATGTTTTCACCTGTTGCTGCTTGTCCATACTTGTTCCCCATATCTGCGGCTTTCCGAAAGTAGCTAAGTGCTGCCGTCTTATCTTTTTTCACACCAACACCCTGCTGGAGAAAGACACCCATTGAGTAGTAGGCGTGCGCAGATTGCATTTTCATTGCCTTTTCTACCAGATCAACAGCTTTTCCTTCATTAACTGCTACACCGATTCCACGTGCGTAGAGGATGGAAAGGTTTAGCATTGCTTTATAGTGACCGTGTTTGGCAGCTTGTTGATAGAGACGAACCATTTCGGCATCATTGGCTGGATTATTGGCTTTCTCTAAGGCTCTTGCTTGTTGAAACAAGGCATCAGACGCGTCATCGAATGCTGGGTTTTGCTCTTTGCTACAGGTAAAGTGTAGTGCGTTCCAGTCTATGCTTTCAGTATTGATAGTTTTTGCTGTGTTGGTCTGTTGGCAGGCGAGGAGCATTGGAACAAAGCAAATCCCGATCCAACTTCGACAATAGTGTTTAAGCGTGTTTCGCCAAAGATTGTGTATATTCATCATAAAATCCAAAATTGATGAAGCTAAAGAACACCCTAGATCAATATTTTTGAAGTTATCATTGGGTTGTATTTGTTATTTTAAGCGTACGTTTCTTATTTCCTATTTGGAAATTTCTTAAAGATAAGTACGTTATACATATTGCCTTCAATCCATTATCTGATCAAGTGAAGGGTGAAAAGTGTTCAATTAGCGCTTATCTTCTATGTGATATGTGCTGATATTCTCTGATTCTAAACAATCAGCCTCGATTCAGATCTACTTTATTCTGCGCATCGTACTGTTACAAGAAACGCTGAAATATAAATAATAGGAGGCTCAATATCCATTTAATACAATGTGTTAAAACCTGATTCTTGTCGTTGTAGACGTGAGCCAGCTGGTTTGGAATATGAATGATCGCTATTGATCCTAATCGCATTTGCCAAAACAACCATTGACGCATGAGTCACAGATCATTTTCATCTCCTGTTAAATATGAAACAGTACAACAAAGATCGAAAAATTGGACAGATCATGTCATTAGAAGCGCTATTTCAGCAGATTGAACAAGAAGAGTGGATTGATATTCCTCAAGGGTGGTTGCAGGGGCGGACCATCTTTGGCGGTCTCGTTGCAGGTATGTTGGTTTATAAAGCAATTGCAACCATTCACGATCCAGTTAAAAAGTTGTTAAGTTGTAGTGTCACTTTTGTTGGGCCTGTTGAAGAAACACCAGTGAAATTGACTGCTGAAATCCTGAGACAGGGCAAGTCTGTCACGACGATTGAAGTCAGACTGTGGCAAAATGAAGCTGTGCAAAGTATTTTAATTGCGAGTTTTGGTAGCCAACGCGATTCTAAAATTCAAGTGTCTTTAGAGCCTCAAGCCCCTGATTTTCCGCCACTTGATCAGATTAATATTGTCCCTAAATATTTACCTTTTCCTGAATGTGTAAAAAATTTCCAACTGGCTTGGATTGAAGGGGATTATCCAATGTCAGGCAGTAAGCAACCTGATTTCTCGGGTTGGTGTCGTTTTGACCCTGAGTTGCACGCCAATCGAACAATGAATATCTCAGACATCATGACCTTAATGGACGTTTGGCCTCCGGGTGTATTGCCAATGTTTAAACTGCCAGCACCAGCAAGTACACTGACTTGGCAAGTAACGTTTATCCATCCTTTACAAAATCAGTTGAATGATTGGTTCAAGTATAAAGTGATTACAGACTTTGCTGAGCATGGATATGCAACAGAACATGCCTATCTTTGGGATGAACAAAATCGACTCATTGCGATTGCAAGACAGACGGTTACAGTATTTACCTAGTCGACAGTTTCATGTGAATCGTTTAAAGTACTAACGAAATAGAGCTTTACTCTAAATTATTATTTACCTTCATTCGGGTAAGTAGGGGACTCACTGGCGGTGTCTATGACTACAGGTCGTATCCTGAATATTCCAAATATCTTGACGCTTGCTCGAATCGCGTTAATTCCTGTTTTTTTAATTATTGCCTATTGGCCACCTGCAATTGGAGTGGCTGGACATACTGGTGGTATGACGCGTCATATTATCTTGACTGCAATTTTTGTTGTTGCAGCAGTCACAGATTGGTTTGATGGTTATCTGGCACGAACATTAAATCAAACCTCAGCTTTTGGGCGGTTTTTAGATCCAGTTGCAGATAAATTAATGGTGGCAGCAGCATTGATTGTTTTAGTGCAGTGGCAACCATCAATCACTATGGCATTTGCCGCAATTGTGATTATTTCACGTGAAATTACAGTTTCAGCACTACGTGAATGGATGGCTGAATTGGGTGCACGTACCAATGTGGCAGTCTCCACGGTGGGTAAATATAAAACAGCCTTTCAGATGATTGCGATCACGGTGTTTTTACTGAATTGGCAGCCGCTTGAAATACTGGCTTATGCCTTGTTATATACCGCGGTCATTTTGACACTCTGGTCGATGTTTATTTATTTAAAAGCGGCATGGCCTTATTTAAAACAGCCTTAATCTGCGCAATTGAATGCAATATACAGATCAAAGCCTTTCTCTCGTGAAAGGCTTTTTTTGTGCTTGAAAGTCAGTACAATGGAAAGATTGATGAAAACAGATACAAATCGTTAAGCATCATCTTGGGCTATATTGAAAATCAATCAAATTACAAGAAACACTGTAACTGGAATATTGAGAAACACGCCATTGCAGGTAAAATTAAGGAATACACATGGCAGCATTGCTCTATTTATCGAATCAAAATTTGTATTTATTGGATGGGAATAAAAGTATTACGGTTCCTTGCCAAGCCATTGACTTATATAAAAAGAATTTAGTTGAGATTCAACAACGTAAAGATTGGAAAACCAAAGGTACAGGCGCACAGTTCATGGGAGCATCGTCACAAAATGATGAGGTGGATTTAAACCATATTTTCCCCACAGATGTTGCTCTCACTGCTGATCATAAAATGATTTATACCGCTTGTTTGCAAGAAGGCACTTCGATCAATATCAAATCATTGACAGATTTACACGAAACCGAAGGCTTAGTATTACGAAAGAATGATTTTGTGGTGCAGGACATGGCTTATGATGAATCTAAAAAGCGTTTAGCACTATCCGTTAACACCCAGGGTTATGAACGGCATATTTGTATTCTGCCTTTAGACGCCAATCGAACACAGTATTTGACCGAAGGGGATTGTCAGGATTCAAATCCATGTTTTGATCCGCGAGATACCATGCAGTTGTATTATGATTCGTGTGGTTTAGCCTATGGCGAACACCGTATTGCCTATAGTCCCAAAGAAATTTTTCATTTGGATATGGGAACAGGCGAGTTGCAAACAATCGCTTCAAATCCAAAGTTTGATTTCTTTAAACCCAAAATGGATGAGCAGGGCAATTTGTATTTTATTAAACGCCCGTATTCCCGTGATGGCGCTCACCAATCCCCGTTAACAACCTTTAAAGATATTATTTTTGCTCCTTTTAAAATTATTCGTGCGATTGTGGGGTGGTTGGATTTCTTTACTCAACGCTATACGGGTGAATCGTTAAAAACAACGTCTGGAAATAATCCAGCCAAATCGCAACAAAAGTCAGAAGAAGAGTTATTTGTTGAAGGTAATTTGATTAAGGCTCAGCAAAATTTAGAACGTAATCAGAAGGCGGGCGAAAAATATCCAGGGATGATTCCAAATTCTTGGGAGTTGATCAAGATGACAGCTTCTGGTGAGATGATTGTATTAAAAAAAGGCGTGATGAGTTTTGCTTTAAAAGACAATTCTATTTTTTATTCCAATGGAAAATATTTGGTTGAAATTGATCAAAACAACAATGAGACCTTACGGGTTGAAGCCAAGCTGATTTCAAAAATTATCTGTTGAGATCCTGTGTTTCCACACTACATTTAAGATAAACCAAAGCTGAAATGATACTTTGGTTTATTTGCGAACTTGTTTTGAGAAGGAGACAAAGTATCAGGCTTAATTAGTTTTTGATAATCGTCAGTGAAGTATGTTCAAAGCGTGATTTTAGCTTGTCCATATCAGCTAGTGAAAAAGTCCCTTTTTCAGATTCCCGAGAAAGAAATACTGAAAGTGACTGAAAATCTACACGGCTAATCAGTAAATCTTGTATAGAAACAGTCCATTTTTCACCTGAATGTAGTCGCGCAATTTGGTTCGAAATGTGGTTAAGCAGATCCATTTTATTCATCCTGATGCAAGTGATTGGAACTTTTTATCTTGAAAATAAAAACTCACTGAGTTGATCACTTAAAATATTTTTAACCTGTACTCATAAGCTCTAAAGCCATCCGAGATGACTATCATGTGACATTAATATTGCATTTTCGTGACAAGTAAACTTGGATATCCGATTAAAATAAATAAACTTTATTTTTTTTCTGCCGAAAAATTCGAATTTGCCAAAATATATTCAATCTCTTCTTTTGCCGCAGTTTGTAGTTTGCTACGTAAAGCATTTAGGCTCTGTTCGATGAGCGTTTCTGCTTCTAACTCAAGACGTAGACGAACACTTTCCAACTCTGAAGTCATTTGTGCATCTGTGATGCGGAATTGCCCATTGGCATAATCTATTGCTGGATAATCAGGATTTTTAGTGTATTTTTCACTATATTCTGAAATTTCAATATCAATTTGTTGACGTAAATTTTGTAAGGTGACTTGTTGATGTTCAAACTGCTGAATTTCATCTTGTTGTAGTGTTAAATTATAGGCGTGCTGTAATGCTCGTTTTTCCGCTAAAGATTTTTCAAGCGCCAATTGTCTACGGATTCGCGCTTCTTCAATCAGCTGGGCTTTTAGCTCAGCATAGGCATGTTCAACTTGGAGTTGCGCCACTTGCATTTGGCGTTGGTCGTTACTTAACCAGTCCTGTACATTTGTTTTAGGGCTAAGAAGGTCACAGATGCGGTTAAGGTCATCTACAAAAGTTTGGCGTACTGCTTCAGGCGTATCTAACCAGCGCTTTTTAAAATCTTGACCGACATTTAATGTCACCACGCATCTCCTTGATATAAAATGAGAATGAAGAATTAAAGTTTAAATGTTTGAGGCGAAACACCCATTCGTCGATAGGCTTTATATTTCTCTCGACCAATTTGTTTTGCTGATTCAGCATTTTCAATAATTTCTATAATGTGACTAAATTGTGTCACTTGTTCAAGTGCTTGATTGTTAAAATTAAACACAATCCAGTCTAAAGACTCAGGTAATCTTGAAGAAATACAGATCGGTGCATCAATTTGATCAATTCCATGCGCAATAAAACTGGTCGGATCAAAGCTCCATAAACGTTCATCCAGTTGTTGCTGCATGTCTACATCAGGGCAATGCAACCAAACTTTGGCTGCATTTCGTAAAATTTTACGACATAAACGACAGGCACTTTCCACCTGTCGCTCAGGGCTTTTTTCAAACAAATAAAAGCTAATTTTAGCCATTCTTTTGTACACGGTTGGCGATTAATTGCATCAACAATGGTACTGGACGGCCTGTTGCACCTTTATTTGCACCAGAATTCCACGCTGTACCTGCAATGTCTAAGTGTGCCCAACGATAGTCACGAGTAAAGCGTTGTAAGAAACAGGCTGCTGTAACTGCACCAGCTTTTGGCCCGCCAATATTGGCAATATCGGCAAATGGCGAATCAAGTTGTTCTTGATAATCGTCATATACGGGCATACGCCATACACGGTCAAATGCAGTGTGTCCTGCTGCTGTAATTTCTTCTGCAAGTTCATCATCTGGTGTAAATAAACCTGAAACCACTGAACCTAAAGCAACCACACAAGCCCCAGTCAATGTTGCAATATCAATCACCAATGCAGGATTAAAGCGTTTAATATACGTTAAGGTATCACAAAGGACTAAACGGCCTTCGGCATCGGTATTCAGGATTTCAACCGTTTGACCACTCATGGTGGTTACAATATCACCTGGGCGAGTTGCATGGCCAGAAGGCATGTTTTCAGCAGCAGCAATTGCGCCAACTACATGAATCGGGAGTTTCGCTTCACAAAGTGCACGAATCGTACCCAGCACAGATGCTGAACCACACATATCAAATTTCATTTCATCCATGCCTAAGCCTGGTTTTAATGAAATACCACCTGTATCAAAAGTCACACCTTTACCCACAAGTACGATTGGTGCTTGATCAGGATTGGCTTTATATTCAAGGGTAATCACTCGTCCTGGACGATCAGAACCTTTGCTTACCGCAAGGAAAGCATGCATGCCTAGATCAGCAAGTTGTTGTTCTTCAAGTACCGTTACTTGTAAAAGCTCAGGGAATTCAGCTGCTAAAGCACGTGCTTGTTCTGCTAAATATTCAGGGAAGCAAATATTAGGAGGGCAGTTACCTAAGTCACGGGCAAAGTTTTGACCTTTTTGAACAGCTTCAATAAGCGTGATCTGTTCTGCAGTCAGACTTGATTGCGTTGCAATAAATTCAATATTTTCTAAAGTAAACTCATTCTTCTTCGATTTGAATTCATCATAAGCATATGCAGCTTGCGTCAAATTTAATGCAAATAGATAATGTAACTCAGTCGGTAAAGCCGAAATATCGATGCTGATTTTTTGGAATTTTTTTTGTGAAGCTTTGATAATGGTTTGTGCGATTTTTGCTAATTTCGCAGCTTTAATTTCAGAGGCTTTATCTATGCCCACTAAAGTACATTGCGTAACTTGAGTTAGCTTTCCGATAAGTGGTAGAGTTTCGTTTAAACTTGCTTTGAATTGAGTGTCTTCAATTATGCTGTTCAAGTCATTGATTTTATATGTTTCTTGAGCTTGTTTAGCGTTTTCAGAATCCACCAGAATAAATAACGACTGGCTAGATGTAGACGCTGAAAATGACGTATTGATCGTAAGTTTCATGTGTTGTCTTTGTGCCTTTTGTACATTTCAAATCATTAAACCATTGAACCACTTCAAATGGTAGAATTTCAATCTAGTTTTATAATTTTAACTTCGGGTAAACTAGCGCTACATCACGATATTACCCTTATTTGGAAGATTAATTTGATTATTCGACGTTACCTTGTCAAACAAGTCGTTTCGACCTCTCTTGTGGTTGTCACATTATTGACAGTCATTATGATGGGTGGGCAATTGATTAAACGATTTGGTCAAGCTGCTATGGGGCGTGTAGATCCGAGTATTCTGTTGAGTATTATCGGTTTTCGTTTACCTGAGTTTTTGACTTTAATTCTTCCTTTGGGTTTCTTTATTGGGTTGATGCTGGTTTTTGGTCGTTTATATGTCGATCATGAAATGGCGGTACTGAACGGGAGTGGTATTAGCCGTATTCAAGTCGCCAGATTATTGATTCCACTGACTGTTATTTACTTGTGTGTACAAAGTGTCTTAATGATTTGGATGTCTCCATGGGGGATCCGTCAATATGAGCAACTGATCTCTACACAAGCGGTACGAACAGGCTTTGATTTAGTTCGGCCACGTGAGTTTATTTCTTCGGGGGCTTATACGATTTATGCAGGCTCTTTATCTGAAGATCGTAAAAATCTAAAAGATATTTTCTTTTATCAACGTGCTGAAAAAGAAGGCAAACCTGATGTCATGATTTTGGCAAAGGAAGCGACACGGATTGAAATTGCCAATGAAACCGCCAGTGTGGTCGATTTAGTCGAAGGTCGCCGTTATGAAATTTACCCAGGAACACCCAAATATAGCCAAACTGAATTCCAATCTTATCGTTTACGTTTAGAAAATAATAAAGAAGCCAAGTTTGAAAGTGATGAAGTTGAGGGGCTATCTTTTGGCAAATTGCTTGAAAATAGAAATGACCCTGTTGTGGCAAGTGAGTTGGGATGGCGCTTATTTGTTCCGTTTTCCATTATTGTTGCCTTAATGCTGGCAACTGCATTGTGTGAAGTCAGCCCAAGACAAGGTCGCTATCTCAAACTTTTCCCAGCATTATTGATTTTTGCCAGCTTAATTGTGGCACTCATGGCAATACGAACCCGTATCAGTAAAGATGAGGTGGGTGTTTGGGCATATCCTGCAGTGTTATTATTCTATGCTGTTGCTGCCGCTCTATTTTCAAGAAAGCAGAAATTAGCACCTAAGATTAAGAAGCAAATACAGCGAGTAAAATCATAATGTTAGCACGTAGAATTGTCGCAAAACATGTGACGAAAACCACCTTGCTCGCCATGTTAGGTGCGACCGCAGTCCTTGCCAGTTTGCAGATCTTGTTCACCTATTTGGGTGAGTTAAGTGATCTTAAACAAGGCTATACGGCTTGGAATGCGTTGCAATATGTTTTATGGGGCGCACCTCGTTATTTGTATGAGATTCTTCCAATTGCAGCCTTGATCGGGGCTGTATTGGGTTTAGGTTCAATGGCTTCCAACAGTGAACTGATTGTGATGCGAGCAGCGGGTATTAGCCTCTGGCGTATTGTTGGTTGGGTGATGCGTTCAGCGATGCTTTTGGTGGTGCTTTCATTTTTATTGACCCAATTCGTAATTCCCTATACCAATGAACAGGCGAAAAGTATTAAAAGCCATCGCAGTGTCGCGGCGCTTGGGGAAGTTAAAGGCTATTGGACACGTGAAGGGCAACGCTTTATTTATATTGATTATGCCAACTCGCAAGGCACGCTAAAACAAGTTCAAGTTGTCGATTTTGACGAAAATTATCGAATGAAATCATTGCTAAATTCGGAAGAAGGGCAGTTTTTCAAAGAGGGTCAATGGAATTTAAAAAACAGTGCCCAAGTCAATTTATTGGACAATGGTCAAGCTCAAGTTGTCAATAAAAACCAACAGGATTTAGCTCTCGCATTGCAACCGAAATATGTGCATATGGTGACCATCAATCCTGAGGACTTAGCCCCTACGCAGTTGTTAAGTTTTATGCAATATATGCATGAATATAGCCAAATACCGAAGACATATCTTTTGGCTTTCTGGAAAAATATTGGTTCACCATTTGCGTTACTTGCATTGGTGTTGATTGCCTGTTCATTTATTTTTGGACCTTTGCGTCAACAATCGATGGGTTTTCGTTTAGTCATCGCATTATTTGTTGGTTTGGGCTTCTATTACATACAAGACTTCTTGGGCTATGCGAGTTTGGTCTATGCACCATCGCCGGCTTGGTTTGTATTTTTGCCAATTGTATTGATGTTTGGTATCGGCAGTTATTTGTTGTACAGAGCAAGATAATTTGATGAATCAATTGCTTAGATCGGTTGAATTTTAACTAGATTAGAAATTTAGATGATGGCAACCCGTTTTTGCCATGGTCTTAGCATAGAGTCTGCCGTAAAAAAACGGTAAGATGTAACGATTAATTTGTAAACAGTAAAGAGTATAAATCATGACGGATGCAACTGCTGGCAAAATCCCTCACGTTCTAGTGATTATGGATGGTGTGGGTCATCGTGAAGCGGTCGAAGATAATGCGTTTTTAGCAGCAAAAACGCCAAATCTAACCATGATGCAAGAAAAGCATCCGCATAGTTTAATTTCAGGTTCAGGTGAAGATGTGGGTTTGCCAGATGGGCAAATGGGTAACTCAGAAGTGGGTCATATGAACTTGGGCGCAGGTCGTGTGCTGTATCAAGATTTTACCCGTATCACCAAAGACATTCGTACCGGCGATTTTTTCGAGCATGAAGTTCTGATTGATGCAGTAGAAAAAGCCAAAGCGGCAAATGGTGCATTACACATCATGGGGCTGTTGTCAGAGGGTGGTGTCCACTCTCATCAAGATCATATTATTGCGATGTGTGAGCTTGCCTTGAAACGTGGGGCAAAAGTCTATTTACATGCGTTCTTAGATGGTCGTGATACGCCACCACGGAGTGCAAAACCTTCTTTAGAAAAACTCGATGCTGTATTTGCACAATATCCAAATCAAGGGCGTATTGCCACCATGATTGGACGTTACTTTGCTATGGATCGTGATAATCGTTGGGATCGTGTGGAACAAGCTTACCGCCTGATGACTGAAGGAGAAGCTTTACGTGTTGTTGATTCAGCAGTTGAAGGTTTAGAGCAAGCTTATTCAGCCAATGAAAATGATGAATTTGTTAAAGCAACCCGTATTGGTGAAATCGCAAAAATTCAAGATGGTGACAGTGTGGTATTTATGAATTTCCGTGCTGATCGTGCACGTGAAATTACCAAAGCCTTTGTAGAGCAAGACTTTGCTGGTTTTGAGCGTAAAGTGGTACCACATCTATCCAAATTTGTGATGTTAACGCGTTATCAAGCGACGATCGATGCACCAGTGGCGTATATGCCAGAAGGTTTAAAAAATTCAATTGGTGAATACTTATCTTCTTTAGGCAAAACGCAGTTACGTATTGCAGAAACAGAAAAATATGCCCATGTGACTTTCTTTTTTAGCGGTGGCCGTGAAGATGAATATCCAGGTGAAAAACGAATTCTAATCCCATCACCGAAAGTGGCGACTTATGATCTACAACCAGAAATGAGCGCACCAGAAGTCACTGACAAGCTGGTTGATGCGATCAATTCAGGCGAGTTTGACCTTTTGGTGGTGAACTATGCCAATGGCGATATGGTGGGTCATACTGGCGTGTTTGATGCAGCTGTGAAAGCAGTTGAAGCGGTTGATACGAGTCTTGGTCGTTTATATGAAGCTGTAATGGCAAAGCATGGTCACATGCTGATTACCGCTGATCATGGTAATGTCGAGCAAATGCAAGATTATGTGAGTGGTCAAGTCCATACTCAGCATACCACTGAACTTGTACCTTTCATTTATGTTGGACCAAGCTCAGCGACGATTGCTGAAGGTGGCGTTTTAGCAGATGTTGCACCGACTATTTTAAGTTTAATGCATCTCCCTGTACCGACAGAAATGCAAGGCCGTAATCTAATTACATTAAAAGCATAAAATTATCTCTATTAAAAACTAGGTGTGTGAATGGCTCAAGCTTGGAAATATATTGCTGTATTAACAGGATTGTTGGCTTGTGGAAGCCATTCAGTTTGGGCAGCAGAAAATGCTGCCGCACTTGATTTTGATGGTGATGTCGAAGAAAGTATTGCCGAAGTGCCCATTGAATCGATTGAGCAGTTTGTGCAAATCTACGGCATCGTCAAAGATAATTATGTTCAGGAAAAACCGGATGATGTTCTGTTTCTACAGGCAATCAAAGGGCTGGTGGGTGGTTTAGATCGCTATTCACGTTATTTGAGTCCTGAAGAATATAAACAGTTAATGCAATATACGGAAAGTGACCTTGCGACTGCTGACTTTGAATTGGCTTTTGATAATCATATTCATCAATGGAAAGTGAAGAATTTACGCGATAATTCAGACTCATTTAAACTCGGTTTAAAAAATGGCTTCACTATTTTTAAAATTGAAAATCAAGAACTTAAAAATTTAAATGCCCAACAAGTCGAAGATTTATTACATGGCTCAATTGGTTCAACTTTTCAGTTGCAACTGAATGAAAAAAGCCCAGCCATCACGGTGGTCAGAAATCGCAAATTAGAAGTGGCAGATATAGAGCCGATTATGTTGCACAATCAGGTTTTAGTTCTTAAAGTCAAAGTTTTTCAACAAGATACGGCCAATGAAATTAAACGTTTAATCGAAGAATACAGCACTCAAAAAGTAAAAGCCGTGCTATTCGACCTGCGCAATAACCCCGGTGGTTTACTCTCCGCTGCTGTTGAAACGGCTGATCTGTTTTTAACTCAGGGAACGATTGTTTCTACCAAAAGTCGTTCAGAAGGCAATCAACAATTCCAAGCCTTACCCGGTGATGAGTCGTCCAATACCAAATTAGGTATTTTGATTAATGGTCGTTCAGCATCTGCCGCAGAAGTCTTTACAGCTGCAATGAAAGAGCATCAACGTGCTTGGGTCATTGGTGAAAAAAGCTATGGCAAAGGCGTTGTACAGAAGTTATTTCCATTGCCAAATGGCGCTGCATTACAAATGACGGTTTCGCATTATTATACGCCTAATGGCAATATGATTGATGGGCAGGGTATTCGCCCTAATTTGGAATATCCATGGGCTTTAGATCAAAAAGAAGAAACTTATTTAAATAATGTTGCAGATCAACTATTAAAACATCGTGATAGATAAAGTTGAATGCTGAGAAGTGAATTTATAACACTGTAGCCGTTTTATGCTGCTATATCTGACATTCGGCAGTTAAATCACGTTGTGTTGGATAAGGGGGCGTTCTACCCCCTTACTCAATGACGACATCTATGTCGCTACTATAAAACCATACAAAAAAACAAAAACGCTTGAGTTGATATTATGATGAAGAATGGAGGCTGCTTTTATTCATCATCATCGGTATCTAAACCAAACTTTTTCAAACGGTAACGTAAAGAACGAAAGGTCATGCCCAATTTCTTCGCAGCTAAAGTGCGATTCCAATGGGTTTGATTTAATGCAGATAACAACACTTCTTTTTCAACTTTTTCCAAATATTGCTCCAAACCTTCTTCTGGAATGTTTTGTGCTTTATTCGGCATGATGATAGGCAAGGCTTTACTTTGCATCAGATCATGCTGTTCGACTTTGTGGACACCACGATGTGGAGCTGGTTGTAGCTGTTGAATATCAATATAGTCTTCATCACTCATGGTAATGGCTTTTTCAATGATATTGCGTAATTCACGAACATTGCCTGAGTAATGTTGTTGCAAAAGAAAAGCTTTGGCTTGTTCAGTGAAAGACTTGGTTGAAATACGCCACTCTGTACAAATTTGCTGAAGAAAATGATTGGCTAAAATTAGAATATCACAATCACGTTCGCGCAATGGCGGCAGGACAATATCCATCACATGAATTCTAAAGAACAGATCATGGCGGAATTTGCCTTGTTCAACGAATGCTTCAATGTCTTGATGTGTTGCACTGATAATACGAAAATCAACTTCGATTTCGCTATCACTGCCTAGAGGACGAATTTTCTTTTCTTGCAATGCCCGTAACAGTTTGGCTTGCATCGCCAATGACAGCTCTGCAATTTCATCTAAAAACAGGGTACCACCATTGGCAGCTTGAATAAGGCCCTGTTTGTCTTGAGTTGCACCTGAAAAGCAGCCTTTTTTATGCCCAAATAGCTCACTCTCCATCAGCTCTTCAGAAATTGCACCACAATTAATCGCAACAAAAGGGCTATCACTGCGGTTGCTGAGTAGATGGATGAGGTTGGCAACAACCTCTTTGCCTGTTCCTGATTCACCCGTGATAAATACGGGTGCTTGTGACCGGGCAATTTTTTTAATCGATTCTCTTAACTTACGAATCACCTGTGAATCACCGATGAGCATTGATTCCTCAAGCGGCGCATCGCTGATCGTTTCTCTTAACTGTGGTACATGCAAAGCTTTTTGTAAAAGTTGTTGCAGATGTAATTGGTTAATCGGTTTGCTGACAAAATCAAAAGCGCCTGCTTTCAGCGAGGCAATCGCAATTTCCATATTTCCATATGCAGTTAAGACTGCAATAGGCGTTTTAGGATAATGCTGCGATACATGTTTAACCAAATCTAAACCACTACCATCAGGGAGGTTTAAATCGGTAATACAGGCATCATATTTATATTCACTAAAAAAATATTTGGCTTGTTGTAAATGGTGTGCCATATGCGTTTTGATGCCCATTCGAGAAAGGCTCATTTGCATTAACATACATAAATCTTGTTCATCATCTACAAGTAAAACCAATGGTTGTCGTGTAGTCATATCCCCAAAAACCTAATCTAATCCATGAGTGGGCATTCGATACGGAAGCACGCCCCTTGTTGTTTTTGCTCTACGTAAATTAGTTTCGCTTGATTCGCTTCGCATATCGTCTGCGATAGGTACAATCCTAAACCAGTTCCATTGATTTCGGTACTAAAAAATGGCTGAAATAATTGCGAAAGATCTTGTTTTGTGACGCCTTTCCCATAATCAATCACATCGATATATACGTGTGATTCATTTTTAAACGTTTGCACTAAAATCTGTTCAGCATTTTGATCATTATGACGTAATGCATTACGGACTAAATTGATTAAAACTTGTCGAAGATGAGAATCATCAAAATAGATCCAAACATCAACTTGAATTTCTAATTTGATTTTTTCCTGAGCATCCCCTAAATCATGGCGTAATAAGTCATCAACAAATTCTTGAAAATTAATTTTCGAGGTATGGATCTTTTTATTTTTTGCCATATCTAAGGTATCTTTAATAATATTATTGATACGGATGGTCTGTTTGGTAATCATTTGATTTAAAATGGTTTGTTGTTCTGGATCACTGCTGATAAAGAGATCATTGGCCTGCGCAATGGCAGCAAGTGGATTGCGAATTTCATGGGCAATACTGGCGGACAATTGACCAAGTGCAGCAAGTTTGAGCTGTTGTACCTTTTGATTAATTTTTTGTGCATCTTCGAGGACCAAAAGCGTGAGTGCTTGATGCGGAACAATCAATTTTTGTACGCGAATGTCGACCGTATACGAGGACTGATGCGATTCAAATTGGAAGCGTTCTCCATCACGTAACATGGCATCTTTTAAGATTTCATATAAGTCCGGTTGAAAGCTGGATAAATGATATTGCTCATGCGCGTAAAGTGGTGAAATACCCAAAAGTAAACAGGCAGCAGGGTTACTGACGATAATTTTGCACTTTTCATCGAGCACCAAATAACCGACTTCAATCTGTTCTAAAATATAGCGGTTAATGTTCTGTAACTTAAATAATTCAAGAGATTGATAGGTATTTAACGACTCTAAAACTTGGAAGCGATTAATTGCAATCTGCCCAATGCCATAGACCATAAAAAATAAAAAAGCCAATAAGGCACTGTTACTAATATTATTTAAATTTGAAAAATCGAAGAAGCTGCCTAAAAACTGTTGGTAAATAATCGCAATCACAGAAACCAGTGTTACGAATAGCGCTTTATTTTTACTCAGCAGAAAATTCGCGGTAAAAACGGCAATCACGAACAAAATACTGATGGCTAAATTTGGCCCATTGAGGGCAAATACCAAGGTACTTAGAAAGGGAATATCAACAATAAAAAAACCAATAAATTGTCGTCCAACCCCATGCGGGTAGAACTTGAGCAGCATCATTTGTAATGCTGCGATCAGCGTAAATGCGGTTAGAGAATAAAAATATAAGCTGGGATATTGGTAATGTACGGGTTGATGTTCAAGGGTAATCAGAAAAATAATGACTAAGCAAAAGGCAATAACCAATCTATACCCTGAATACAGTGTGCCTAGACGGTAAATTGTTTGATAAATGGGAACCGTTACCGTAGGCGACATAAATCGTACTCAAGATAAATTATTGTTTTAATCAATTTATGGCTTAATTAGACCATAACGTATCGCAAGGTGAGTGAGTTTTACATCACTATCAAGTCCTAATTTTTCAAAGATACGATAACGATAAGTATTGACTGTTTTTACACTGACAAAGAGTTTGTCAGAAATTTCTTGTGCACTGACACAATTTACCACCATCATGGCAACTTGCATTTCACGTTCTGACAGCGCGTCAAAAGGTGAGGTTTGTGTATCGGATAAATAAGAGCTTGCAAGTTGTTCGGCAATATCGGCACTAAAATACTTACCACCTTGCATGACTTTTTTGATTGCACGAACCATTTCAGTGATTGGCGCGCCCTTGGTAATGTAACCACGAGCTCCAGCTTTCAATAATAGCGATGGATAGGGTTCTTCAGCCAAACCACTCACAGCGAGTACTTTGGTATCAGGTGCGGTTTGTAACAAACGACGGGTAGTTTCTACACCACCAATTCCAGGCATGTTGACATCCAATAAAACCACATTGGGATGTTGTTGCCTTACAATCGTAATTGCTTCTTCACCAGATTCTGCTTGTCCAATGACTTGAATATCGGTCTGATCTTCTAACATTCTGCAGATGCCGGTTCTTACTAATTCATGGTCATCTACCACTAAAACAGTAATCACTTACACCTCCTTAAATTTCTCAATATCGACATTTTTGTTACATAAAGCAAAAAAGACTTGCAAAGACATAACAAAATTGGCAATCCTATTCCTAATATCCATTCAATATTTACGCATAATACGGCGTGATTGAAATATTTGTTTTAATATAGTCACGTTTGAGTGTAAATGTAAGTCATATTTGAGGTAATTAGCAAGTTTGTGAATACCTCCTTGAGGTGAGTAAGTTATCGTGAAAAAACCAAAAAAAACGTTAATGCATGTGCTGAGTTTGTCAGTACTACTCAGTTTGAGTTCTACCGGTTTTGCTGAAATCATTATGAACTCATCGGGGGGGAGCGGACAAGCAACTGTAAATTGGTCTTCTTCAGATGCCAGCCAGTTACTCAATGGTGACTCTCTGGATGATGATGGCGAGGATATTTCTCCAAAAGGCTCAACCACCTTAACCACAACAATTCGTGCGTCAAATGCTGCACCGACAACATTGACCAATAAGTCTGTACAGATTTATGACACCAATACCTATAACAGCCAACCATCGGTAAATGCACGTGCTGCGTTGGTGATGGATGCAAAAACAGGTGAAGTCCTGTTTAGTAAAAATACCAATATGGCGTTGCCTATCGCATCAATTACCAAGTTGATGACAGCGGTGATTACCGCAGATGCCCGTTTAAATATGTCTGAAGACATCACTTTGCAACAAATCGATTTTGCGGGTGCTGGTGGTAAGAATTCAAGTTCAACTTTAAAAGTTGGCGATACCATGAATCGTGCTGAAATGTTACTTGTGGCATTGATGAAATCTGAAAATCCAGCTGCAGCGGCTTTAGCCCGTACTTACCCAGGTGGTCGCCAAGCGTTTTTTGCTGCAATGAATTCAAAAGCACGTCAATTGGGCATGAACTCAACCCATTATGTTGAATCTACTGGTTTAGATCCACGTAATGTTTCTTCTGCTCGAGATTTGGGGATTTTAGTCAGTGCTGCATCGCAATATGGCTTGATCCGTCAATTTTCAACAACAGCACACTATGACTTTAATTTAGGTTATCGCGTGTTGAAATCAAACAATACCAATGCCTTAGTACGTAATGGTGGCTGGAATATTAATATTTCTAAAACGGGTTATATCAATGAAGCAGGGCGTTGCGTGGTTATGCATACCACTGTAAATAGTCGTCCAGCTGTAGTGGTGTTATTAGGTGCAAGTTCTTCTCAGGCACGTACCAATGATGCAACCAATTTATTAAATTGGGTGAGTAATTTACCGAAACGTATCTAATTGGTTTTTCACGGTACTTAACGAGCCAAATGACAAAAAGCTCTTCAATATGAAGGGCTTTTTTTATGCTTAAATTAAGCAGATCAATAAACCATCATCAATAAATTGTATTCGCTTATTTTTTAAAATGGGTTACTGTTGAGCAACAACAAGAAATGATGACCTCAGATAATGAATGCAATGCAACATGCACGGATTTCTGCCAAACGTTGGGGCGGTGAAGCAGAAGACTATTATCAAATACATGGATTTATTGATAGCACCAAAAGTTTATGCAGTGATGCCCGTCATCGAATTTTACATACATTATGGGGCGTAAATTCGGTGGTGATTCCTGTGTTTGGGCATAGCCTTCAAAATAGTGCAGGCAAGTCAATTGATATTAAAGACTTGTGTGAGCGTGATCATCTCTTGGTGGACTACCAACAGCGTTTTATTCCAACCTTAAATGATTTTGTTAATGCGATAGATGCTAAACATTTACCTAAAAACTTTGAACAGCAACTCGAGCAGTTACATCAATATTATTTACAGGATAAAGCGCTTTCACAGCTGATGTTGTCACCTCTGGCTTTAACAGGCAAATTGCATTCTTTGTTAATCACCCACAACAGTTGGTTTATTTACGATATTTTGCCGCGTATTGGGGAATTACCTCCATTGGAAAATATTGTGTATAGCCCAGCAGATTTTTTTAATGCCATGCATTTTGAATTGTGGATGGATAATGGAATGGCAATACCTTTCAGTGCTCAAGGTCTATATCAACGAAAACAGACAATGCAATCAACAAAAAATTAGGGGATTCGTATGGCGACTTATGTGATACGTGCAAAATACTTTGGCTATAACGATGAGGTTTTTTATATTGCGGGAAATCGTATTGCCAATATTTTTGACAATAAACAACAGGCAGAAGCAACCTATAAGCAACTTGAAATTGAGAGTGCGCGTGATTTTGCTCTATATGAAGTTGAATCGCTTTTTGAAGCGGATGAGGCGCAATTAAAACAACTGGATGATTTTGTCTTTGCGCGTTGTGGTGAACATATTCTGGATGATGATGAATTATCTATGGATGTATTACCTGCAAGCTTAAATGATGAGGATACATTTGAATTTGTTCAGCTTGCCGAGATGCAAAAATTTCAGTTGATACAGTTTGATCAAGAAGTGAAATTTTATGGTTTATGGTCGATGAAAAAGCAACAATGGTTTGAAGAGCATGATGAGGGTTTTGCTGGTTTGGTTTATTCAGAAAACTCAGAAGTGCTTAGAAAGAGTGTGGGGAAAATTTTTGCTGAATATGACTATTGTTCTATTCATCTCAATGGAACCTTATCAGAACTTTCAGAGCAACCAGGATTGTTGGAAGCATTGATTGCAACTGAATCAGGTCTAAGCTATGACGAGGCTGAGCAAAAGTTAAGCATAGCTTATTCGAAACATGAGGCTTTATATGCAGTAAATCCTTTACTCAAGCAGCCTTTATTTGAAATCAAGGAAATTAGTCTTGAAGATATTCAACGTATAGAAAAGGACTTGGCAAGACAGTATAGCTATGACCAATATGAAGAAGAATAATGTTGAGCTTGAGCATATAAAAAACCAGTTGCGCACAACTGGTTTTTTATAAATGAATGCGTTATTACATATTTGAAAGAATAGAGTCTTTCACTTGATTCATTGTTGCATCAATAGACAGCATCACTGCATCTTCACATTGTTTAATTGCAGTATCAGGATCTTTTAGACCATTACCTGTCACAGTACATACAATCACAGAACCTTCAGCAATTTTACCTGCTTTGATATCACGAATTGCACCACCGATAGATGCCGCAGAAGCAGGTTCAACAAATACACCTTCATACATAGAAAGCAGACGTTGCGCTTCTAAAATTTCAGCATCAGTCAATTCATCAAACCAGCCATTTGAGTCACGAACGACCGCTTTAGCATGATTAAAGCTTTGAGGATTACCAATACGAATTGCTGTTGCAACTGTTTCTGGGTTTTCAACAGGACCACCACGTAAGAACGGTGCAGCACCAGAAGCTTGATAACCGACCATGATCGGACGACCTTCAGGGTTTGGACCTGTAAACTTATCTGTTGCAGGGTCATAAACCACTTGTTCAAATGCTTCAACAGGTTGATTCGCAACTGCTTCGGTATAACCCATCCAATGCGCAGTGATATTACCCGCATTACCGACAGGTAAGCAGTGGTAGTCAGGCGCACGACCTAACGCTTCTACGATTTCATAAGCAATGGTCTTTTGACCCTGTAAGCGGTATGGGTTGATTGAGTTAACAATCGTTACCGGTGCTTGGTCTGCAACTTCTTTAACCAAACGCATGCCGTCATCGAAGTTGCCACGAATTTGCATAGTGATCGCGCCGTACATCATCGCTTGTGCCATTTTACCCATGGCAATTTTGCCCTCTGGGATTAACACAAATGCTTTGATACCCGCACGAGCAGCATATGCAGCAGCAGCAGCAGAGGTATTGCCTGTAGATGCACAGATAATCGCCTTAGAGCCTTCTTCTACCGCTTTGGTCACTGCCATGGTCATACCACGGTCTTTAAACGAACCTGTCGGGTTTAAACCTTCATACTTCACATAAATTTCAACATTCTTACCAATAATACCGGGAATATTGTCTAATTTAATGAGAGGCGTATTACCTTCATTTAAAGAAATAGCACGTGTAGTTTTCGATACTGGTAAGCGGTCACGATAGCGATCAACAAGTCCTGTATAGCGATTGGCATTAGACATGATGGTGTTCCAATTGTGTGTAGAGCAAATAAGATATTCTTTTAACCTCTAAGCCTCTACTCGGAGAGGCTGAGCCATTCATTGAATGGCGCTTTGCAGGGTATTGCTGCAAATTTAGAGGAGTTTAAAACCCGATTAGTTATCGAGCAATTCTAAACGAATTCGTACGATTTCGCCATGGATAGCAGGTAAGGCTTGAATTTGTGCAATCGCTTCATTCATTTTCGATTCGACGATCGGATCAGTCAAAATCACGATAGGAATCAGATCTTTTAAGCGAGGTTGCTGCATGATGGCATCAATACTGATCCCCGTGCGACTTAAAATTGTTGTTACATCTGCAAGTACGCCAGTTTGGTCTTCAGCATTTAGACGCAAATAATAACCTGTAGTCATCTCATCACTCGACAAGATATGCAAGTCAGAAAGAGCTTCAAAGGCAAGCTGAGGAATAGTACCTGAACCATCTTCTGTGTAAATGATATCACGGACAATATCAACCACATCTGCCACAACCGCAGAAGCAGTAGGGCCTGCGCCTGCACCTGCGCCATAATACAATGTAGGACCAACTGCATTGGCTTGAACCAGAACAGCATTCTTCACGCCATTTACATTGGCAAGAAGTTCTTCTTCAGGAATCAGGGTTGGGTGTACGCGAAGTTCGATGCCTTTGCTAGAACGACGTGCAATACCCAAGTGTTTGATCTTATAGCCAAGCTCTTCAGCGTATTTCACATCTTGTGCAGTAATCTTGGTAATACCTTCGGTATAAACTTTATCGAACTGTAAAGGAATACCAAAGGCACATGATGCAAGAATAGTCAGCTTATGTGCAGCATCAATGCCTTCAACATCAAACGTTGGATCTGCTTCGGCATAACCAAGTTCTTGCGCTTCTTTGAGTACGTCCGCAAAGGCACGACCTTTTTCACTCATTTCAGTCAGAATGAAATTGCCTGTACCATTGATGATGCCTGCCAGCCATTCAATTTTATTGGCTGCTAAGCCTTCACGAATGACTTTGATAATTGGGATACCACCGGCAACCGCTGCTTCAAAGGCAACTTGTACGTGGTGATCATCAGCTGCTTTAAACAGCTCATTTCCATGTTCTGCCAGTAAAGCTTTGTTTGCCGTTACCACTTGCTTGCCATGTTTAATGGCTTCCATCATGACTTCATAAGCAGGGTGGATACCGCCCATGACTTCAACGACAACATCAACATCAGGCTGGCGGACGATATCTAGCAGGTCGGCGCTCTGTTTAATGCTTGCTGGTAAATTTAGATCTGGACGTGGACGACGCGTACCTACGTGGGTAATTTCAATTTCTCGGCCGGTGCGACGTCTAATTTCAGCAGCGTTTTCTTGTAGTAGTTTAAGGGCACCACCGCCTACGGTTCCAAGACCGAGTATTGCCAGACGAACTGGTTTCACGTCACACTCCAATTATGTATATAAATTATATTAAGCTTAGATCATAGCTAAAAAATGCGCCAGACTCTAGAGTCTGACGCATCTTTATATTGAGCTATAAATAATAGTAAATTTACTGATAAAAATTATTTATTTAAACGGCTTTCAATTTCATCAGCAGTCATATAACCGCCCAGATATTCACCCTCTGCATTGTAGATTGCAGGGGTACCATTTACACCCATTTTTAGACCTAAAGCATATAGGTCGCGAACAGGATTTTTACAGCTTGCTGGTGGAAGTGTAGTACCGGCAATGGCTTGATTAAATGCAGCACTACGGTCTGCACTACACCAGATACTTTCCATCGTCGGTATAAATTGTTCACCACGTGGCCATGCGATATAACGTATTTCAATACCTTTAGCCGTGATTTCACTGATATGTTCATGAAGTTTATGGCAATAAGGACAGCTTGCATCAGTAAATACATAGATCACATGTTTAACCTTACCTTGCGCAGGGTAAACCAACAGGTCCTTAATATTTAACTCAGCAAGATATTTCTTGTTTTCTGCAGCTTGTATTTTGTCACCAATGCTACTGAGTTTATCGCCACCTAAACGGATTACATCGCCTTGGATCAGGAATTTACCATCAGATGTTGCATAGACTGAGCTCATGCCTTCCATACTGATCCAATAAAGATTGGGCATTTCAGTCGGTTTCGCATCTAAAATTTTGGCTTTAACACCAGCTTTTTTGAAATTGGCTTGTAATGTTTGGATTAGACGTTGTTTTGCATCACGCTCAGTTAAATTCGATGCCTCACCTGTTGCAGGTGCTGTCGCAGTTAAAGTGTCATCTTTTTTTGAGTCTGGATTCTTTGAACAAGCACTCACTGCCATCGTGCTTGCAATAAGACAAGCCAACATCAATTTTGAACGATTCAATTGCATAAATAACTCTTTATGTTTCTTCAGCATGATTTGAGGGAATTAGCATAACAAAATTTTTAATAGTGTACTTTAAAACTTGATTAAGGGATGTAAATTGCCGATATACACGTCATGCTCAGCCATCAAGCACGTGGATGATATTTTTCATGCAGTTGCTGCATACGGATTTGTGCGACATGGGTATAAATTTGTGTGGTCGATAAATCACTATGCCCCAAAAGCATTTGCACCACCCGTAAGTCAGCGCCATGATTTAAAAGATGCGTTGCAAAAGCATGACGTAAGGTATGTGGTGATAGCTCAGCTTGAATCCCAGCTTGTAAGGCATAACGCTTGATGGCATACCAAAAGTTTTGACGACTCATGATGCCACCATGTTGGGTTAGAAATAGATAATCGGTAGCGGATTTATACAGTTGTGGGCGAGATTCTGTTAAATATTTTTCTACCCATTCACATGCCATGCCCCCCAAAGGCACCAAACGTTCTTTATTGCCTTTACCTGTGATTCTTAAATAGCCTTGTTTTAAATTGATCAAATCTAATCTTAAATTTAAAAGCTCTGAAACACGTAAACCACAAGCATAAAGCACTTCAAACATGGCGCGATCACGCATACCTAACGCTGTTGTGACGTCTGGTGCTTGGATCAGTGCTTCAACGTCTTGCTCCGATAAATCTTTAGGCAGTGCTCGTCCGAGTTTTGGGGTTTTATGGGTCGCGACAGGATTATCTAAACGAATCTTTTGTTCACGTAAAAACTTAAAAAACGAACGTAAAGCAGAAAGTGAACGGGCAATTGACCGAGGGCTTTTACCTTGTTTGGTGAGTTGAATAAGCACATCGGAGATGTCTTCATGTGTCCAATTCGGAAGGTAAGAATTTACACATTCACTACATTGAATTAAGTCCGATAAATAGGCGTTTCTTGTATGCGGACTGACCGTTTGCGCAATTAAATAGTCACGGAATCCCTGTAAAAAGCCTAGATTTTCAGGAATGGCAACAGCAGCAGGAATACGTGGTTTCTTATTTAGCATGGGCTTCGGTGGTGTTTAAAACTTATTTGTTGATGGAATGTAGACTAAAAGAAAACATAAGTCGAATATCGTATTTGAATGAGAATTGTAATCAAACCTTACTTGGTAATTATTCTCATTTGTATGTATAATAGTCTGTCTATCGTGTAAATTTTAGGGTTAATTGCTGTGCGTTTGTCAGACTTGAAAGTAAAGCAAACTGCCATTATCGCAAAGGTCAATCGCACCTCGCAAGATAATGTCAATCAGCCAGATTTAGTGGCGAGTCGTTTAGAAACTCTAGGTTTTGTGCCTGGCACACGTGTACAAGTGATCACAAAAGGTGTTTTTGGTGGTGATCCTATTCTCATTCAAATTGGTTTTACTCGATTTGCGTTACGTAAGATCGAAGCCGAAAAAATTGAAATACATCAGGCATTAGAAGGAGCTTCCGCATGAGCGAAACTTTACGTATTGCTTTAGTGGGAAATCCTAACTGCGGTAAAACTTCACTTTTCAACCATTTAACCGGTACACGTCAAAAAGTTGCCAACTATGCTGGGGTGACTGTTGAACGTAAAGTGGGTACATTTAATTTACCTTCTGGTCGTGCAGTACGTGTTCTGGATTTGCCTGGAACGTATAGCCTCGATGCAGCCAGTCCTGATGAAGCCATTACCCGTGATGTGGTTTTGGGGAAAATTGCCGGTGAACAAGATCAACAGGCATTTTTATGTGTGGTGGATGCAACCAACTTAAAATTACATTTGGGACTTGTGCTTGAAGTCATTGAACAAGGCAAACCGATTCTGCTTGTATTAAACATGATGGATGAAGCACGTCGTCGTGGGATGCAGATCAATACCCAAAAATTATCACAGCGTTTAGGTATTCCCGTGGTGGAAACGGTTGCTGTGCGTAATGCAGGGATTGAAAACTTGATGGGTGCTTTGGAAAATGAAAAATTCCACACACCAAGTGCAGAACTGAGTGATGTTAAGCTTTCAGGTTCCAATCATGAAAAAATTGACCAAATCTTAAAAGATGTGGTGATTTTTTTAGATCATGAAGACAAACGTACTGATTTTCTCGATAAGATTTTTTTACACCCCGTTTTAGGACTTCTTAGCCTTGCGCTGATGATGTTTATTGTTTTCCAAGCAGTATTCGCTTGGGCAGCGCCATTTATGGATGGTATTGAAGAATTTTTTGGCTGGTTTGGTGGCTGGATTGGGCAGTTTATTACCCAACCACTACTTCACAGCTTAGTGGTCGATGGGATCATTGCAGGTGCAGGTAGTGTAGTGGTGTTCTTGCCACAGATTCTAATTCTGTTCTTCTTTATTTTGGTTTTAGAAGAGTCAGGCTATCTACCGCGTGCGGCGTTTCTACTCGATAAATTGATGTTTAAAGCAGGCTTAAGTGGTCGGGCATTTATCCCACTGTTATCCAGTTTTGCCTGTGCGGTACCTGGGATCATGGCGACTCGAAGTATTAGTGATCCACGAGATCGTTTGGTGACGATACTGGTTGCACCGTTGATGACATGTTCAGCGCGTTTGCCAGTGTATGCCTTGCTGATTGCTGCATTTATTCCAGCGAAAATGGTTTGGGGTTTCCTTAATCTACAAGGTTTAGTGCTCTTCGGTTTATACATGGCGGGAATTGTGAGTGCGCTCATTGTTGCGACCGTGCTGAAGTTTTTCCAGAAAGATAAATCACAACATGCTTTATTGATGGAATTACCAAGCTACCGTATCCCAGATATAAAAAGTGTATGGATTGGGTTGTTAGACCGTGCCAAGATCTTCTTAAAGCGCGTCGGTGGCATTATCTTCGCTTTATCGATTTTGTTATGGTTCTTGTGTACATTCCCTCAACCGCCAGAAGGCGCGACATTACCCGATATTGACTACTCTTTTGCTGGGATGTTGGGGCATGTAATGCACCCAATCTTTGAACCGCTTGGATTTAATTGGCAAATCTGTATTGCTTTAATTCCAGCGATGGCAGCACGTGAAGTTGTGGTTGCAGCATTGGGTACGGTTTATGCGTTATCCGCAGCGGATGATGATGCAGTCGCTCAAGGTTTATCACATCTGATCAGTCAGGGTGATTTAAGCTGGTCAGTTGCAACAGGTTTATCGTTGTTGGTGTGGTTTATCTATGCACCGCATTGTTTAGCGACATTGGCTACGGTAAAACGTGAAACAGGTTCTTGGAAAACTGTTGCTGGTATGACAGTTTATCTATTTGGTTTGGCTTATTTAATGGCTTTCCTCACTTATCAAATTGCGTCACGTTATTTTGGTCTATAAGCCAGAATCTTGAAGCAAAGGAGCTAGAGATGATTGAATTTTTGATTATTGCGGTATTGGTGATTTGGAGTGCAATTTTTGTATTTAAGAAAGTCTTCCCAAAGTCAGCGTATTCGGTGTTTTCTAAACTGGCTCAATTTTGTCAGTCGCAAAGTTGGAATCGTTTAGCCAAATGGATTCAGCCTGCGATGGTGAGTGGATGCGGTGGCGGTTGTGGTTGCAGTAGTGCTGAAACGGACAATCCTAAAAAAGTTGAAGTCCAAGCAGTAAAATGGAAATGATTAGCCTCTAAATTATTACTCTAAAAAGAAAAAAGCCATTCTAGAACATAGAGTGGCTTTTTATTTGTATGTGGGAATAGTCCATAAAAGATAATTTATCTCGTTAGCAGATAGGCATATCTTGAATGATCCAATGCTGCAGAAAGCAATTTAATCAGTATGAGCTTCTGTAGGTTAATACAAAGCACCAACTAGACTTTAGCTATGAGTTTCTTCCTCGCCATCATCTTCAAAAGTTCGTGCAATTTTTTCGATATTTAAGCTTTTAGCCATTGCATCAAAAATTTCCTTATAAGCACCATCTTGATGATAAAGATTATGATGTTCACCATGCTCAACGATTTGTCCTTCTTTCATCACATAGGTGTAATCGGCATCAATAATTTGTGAAAGGCTATGCGAGATCATAATCACAGTTCGGCCTTGTTTAATCTCATCTAAGCTTTGTTTGATTTGCTCTGAAGCGATGGCATCTAAACTCGCTGTGGGCTCGTCTAAAAAGATAATTGGCGGGTTTTTAAGGAACATTCGAGCAAGTGCGATTCGCTGTTGCTGTCCGCCAGACAATAGCAAGGCATCTGCTTCATAGGCATGGGGTAATTTTAAAATCTGCTCATGAATCGAGGCTTTTTTGGCAGCTGCGATGACTTCTTCATTGCTTGCATGGGGCTTACCATAACGAATGTTTTCTAAAATTGAGCCTTGGAAAATATGATTCTTTTGCAATACCAAGCCTATATGTTCTCTTAAATAGTGTGTATCGAGTTGCTCTAAATCAATCCCATCGAGTTTGATACAGCCTGAGTTCGGGGCATAAAATTTATCCAGTAGGCTGATTAAGGTTGATTTCCCCGCACCTGATAAGCCGACTAAGGCTGTGATTTTATTGGGTTGAATAGTCATGTTAATCCGATGTAAGGCTTGATGACCATTCGGGTAGATAAAATCAACATTTTCCAATCCAAATTTGCCATGAATTTGAGGTTTCATTAAACCACTTGCTTCGATTTCATGATCTGCTTCTAAGATACCAAAGAAGCTTTCTGAATAGATCATTGCTGAGTTAATTTCATCATAAATACGATGCAAAGAGCGGATCGGTGCAGACACGTTATTGAACAACAATACATGGTACATGATCATCCCTATACTCATTTGTCCATCTAAAACAAAGTAAGCAGTTAAGATAATGATCAGGACTACACCAACTTGTTCGATAAAGGTTTTTAGACCATCAAAAATATAGCTGGTTTGTCGAGTTTGCATCTGATTTTCAGTCAGTGACTTTTGTAAATTCAGTTGCTTGGTGGATTCAACAGCCTCTTTATTAAAAGATTTAATCACTGTAATTGAGTTAATAATACTCAAAATACCTTGATTCTTCTTTTCCATGTTATCGCGCAAGGCTCGGCGTTTGCCGGAAAGCTTTTGTGATTGTTTAAAGGTCAGCCAAAAGTAAATTGGTACAATGATTGTCGCGACCACACCCACCCAGAAATTGGCATAATACATTAGGGCTAAAGCGATAATTGCACTGGTAAATAACGGTAAAATATCAATAAAAAAGATTTGTACCAGCCGAGTGAGCGAGCTAACTCCACGGTCGATACGGGTTTGTAATTTTCCTGCTTGGTTATTTTTCTGATCGAAAAAGGCCAATCGATAGGTAATAAACTTTTCGATAATGCCCTGAGATAAATCCTGTGAAATTAAAATTCTGAGTTTTTCACCAAATGATTTTTGCCCAAATTGAACAATTGCATTGATGACTTCTTTGGCCAATAAAACCACAGTAATGGTAATGATAATGTGCCATCCATCCGCTAGGCCTTGTCCTGCTTGGATCAGATGGTTAATGCTGTCTACAGCATATTTAAGTGTGAGGGCATTGACCTGAGCGGTGAGTGAGCCAATCAACGTTAACACTAAGGTAACGATGACAAGCCAGCGGTAGGGGCGTACAAAGGGGCGTAATTTTTGAAATAATTGCCATAAATTCATAGGTTTTTGCTTTTTATCAGCTTGGTTTTAGTCTAAAGCTGAATAAACTTTGCTACAAGTGATTGCTATGTTTTGAATTGTGAAAGATTTTAATAATGCCTTACACTAGTCCAAATCTTCACGCTCAAAATTCTATTTAAATTCTTCAACTTGCTGAATTAATTTGTATATTTATCCATGATATGACCTACTATTCTTCATATTAAAGTTGTTTAATTTTGATCAAAAATGACTTGTTTCATGTTAAATATTGATTCATTGTTGGATGAACCCGTAGCTCATTTTAGACCATGAATTTAGATTTATTTGAACCTGAAGCACAAGATAATTTACTGCCTTATGATGGGGTAGTAAAAGACTTTGGCTTAATTTTGGATCATGAACAAAGTCAAAAATATTTAAACTATTTTCTACAGCATTTGGCTTGGCAACATGATGAAGTTTATTTGCATGGTCAATATTATAAAACTGAGCGCAAAGTGGTGTGGTATGGCGATGATGATTACCAATATCATTATTCAGGTATGGCAAAACAAGCCCATATCTGGAATCCCGCTTTATATCGACTCAAACAGCATATCGAGCAACTCACAGGGCAAACTTATAATTCCTGTTTGGCAAATTTATATGAAAATGGTTCACAAGGCGTGGGTTGGCATAGTGATGATGAGCCATCATTGGAAGCGCCCAACCACAATGTGGTGATTGCTTCATTGAGTCTTGGCGCTACTCGAAAATTCAGTTTTAAGCACAAGTGGAAAGCTAAAAAAGTAGATTTACTTTTACACAGTGGTCAGTTGATTGTGATGCAAGGGCAGACCCAACGTTATTGGAAACATACCCTCGCCAAATCCACACGAATTTTAGCGCCTCGTGTAAATTTGACTTTTCGTTACTTTTATCCAAGTGGATAAAGCTTGTCATCAAATTGTTCAAGTTTAGGAAAGTCTAATGCAGGTAAATTTTCTAAGTTATGTAAATATTGCTGATAATCAAGCAGGATTTGTTGGCGTGCTTCATTAGAAATATATGGGACATGGTAAGCGGTAAATGGTGGCAACACGTCAAAGCCTGCATAAGCTAAAGTTCCACGTTGGATCGGCAGTAACAAGTCTTCAATTGAACCATGAATCGCATGATCACCAAACATATGTTCACGGCCACCCAAGGTAAAGCTTAACAAGGCTTTTTTCCCCACCATTCCGCCGTGGTTATAAAAACGTTTACCACCATAGAAAATACCAGAAACGAATACGCGATCAATCCAGCCTTTTAAGATGGCAGGTACAGACGTCCAATACATGGGGAAACTTAAAATCACTAAATCTGCTTTTTGTACTTTTTCAATTTCAATCTGAATGTCTGCGGCAATCTGCTTATTTTTACAAGCATGGCGTTGCTCCAAAGCATAATTCATATATTCAGGATGACTCAGTTCTGAGAAATCCTCTCGTGATGCGATTGGATTAAAATTCATGGCATACAAGTCTGAAACTTCTACTTGATGCCCTAATTTTTCCAAGACCTCTACAGCATGATCTTTCATTGCGGTTGTAAATGAAAGGGGTTCAGGGTGTGCATGGACGATGAGAATATTCATAACATTCCTTAATTAAAATTATGCATCATTGTTATTGGCTGCTTTAGATTATTCCTCAATGAAAATGATTCGCCAATTACTCTAATTATTTTTTTAATGGCTTAAAAGTAAACTTAATGGATAAAAAAATTGCACATAAAAAAGCCTATGTTTAAACACATAGGCTTCCTTACTCTGAGGAGGAATTGTTTTCGCAAAAACAATGTCCAAAAAAATCATGGATTACTGAAGAACATAATCATATTATGAGAATATAAAAACATTATCAAGAGATAAAAACATTACAAAATGTTAAATTATCAAGATGATTGCGCTTATGGGTGAAATTCAGATAATTGGTCATTGGCAGAGAGTGCTTGATAGCGTTTTTCAATCTGTGCAGCAGACTCTTGCAAGGTTTCAATTAGTTTTGGGGTGTTGACGTATTCAAAACGATTTTTTGAAGCAAGTACGGTCAATGCTAAAGGCGCTTCTTTACTTGAAAACTTCACCGGGATAGATAAGCCAGAAACATTTGGATCAAGTTCGCCTTGTGAAAAATAATAACCTTGTTTTTTTATTTTTTTCATTTTATTAACAAAGGTTTCTTCATTTTCAGCAAAACCAACTTCAGTTAATTGTGTTGCAAAGCGAAGGTAATATTCATGAATTTTTTGTTTAGATAAATGCGCCATGATCACTTTAGGTGAGGAGCCCATAAATACGGGACGAGGGCAACCACGACCATAAGAAAGTAAAGTTTCATCACGATACACCTCATGATGAACATCAATACAATAGTCATCATTTAAATGTGTCAGTAAACAGCAAAGCTCTGTACGTTCTGAAATTTCTTGCATAAATGGTTTGCTGATTTGAACCAATGGATCGGTGGTTCTAGAAATATAGTCCATCACAGCAATTTTAGGACCAAGGGTGTAATCGCCTGAAGTTCCATTTAAGCGTTGCAAAATATCAGCCGAAACTAATTCTTTTAAATAGCGATAGCTGGTCGGTTTAGATAAACCAAGCTCTTCACAAATCACATCGACATTAATTACTGGGCGAGACACCGAAAATAAATCCAATACGGTGAGAATTTTGCCAAAACTGGAAAGTGCCATTGATGACCTACTCAATTAGTGAGAATCAAAAAAAATAATAATGAATGTTACTTTATAACAAATTGTTCAAGAAAAAACAGTGGAATTTGCATTGTAAATGCAAATGATTCTACATTTTTAACTTTAGTGGTTATTTTGAGAAAAAGCACTACATTTGAACATCAAAGTAAATTATATTTAGTTGTATTATCAAGATGAGATATTTTTATTGATTATTTGTGTTTTTTTTGAGATTATTGCTGATATGAATATCCAATGGTGAATTTATACTTTTCTAGAAGTATAAATTTTTATCATAAATTGAGTCCTTCTCTACTCAATCGTTGTATTTGAGCAAATGCCTAAATTTGTTCTTCTATTCACATCTTTTTTAAAACCACACTGTTTATTTGACTAAGCAGTACGGTTTTTTGGTCGCTAAGAAAAGAAAATGTGATGTGTACAACAAAGCCTCATAAAAGTGGTGAATATCAGCTTGCTAGATCTTAGAGAGCTAGAGATGACAGAGAAAATCAATGAAATTGAATTTATAGTGAGTTGCTTGCATGTTACTGATCAAACCCTTATTGGCTTTTAGACCCAATAAACTCGATTGGATTTTTGCGAGCAAAACTTTCATTGCAGGAATGCTGGCACTCTATATCGCATTTGAGCTCAACCTGAGCTATCCGATTTGGGCGATTGGTACAGTCTTTGTGATTGCCAATCCTTATTCGGGCATGATGGCATCAAAAAGTATCTATCGAATTTTAGGAACCTTGATCGGAGCAATTTTTGCTATCGCAGTGATGCCTCATTTGGTTAATACCCCTTGGTTATTTACCTTTGTACTGGCAGCTTGGGTGGGGATCTGTCTATATCTGTCTTTAATTGACCGATCACCACGCAGTTATGTGGTGATGTTAGCGGGTTATACCGCAGTGATTATTTGTTTTAACTCGATTTATTATATCGAGACGGTGTCTATTTTCGACATGGCTGTGGGTCGTTTCTTGGAAATCTCATTGGGTGTGGTGTGTAGTGCTGTGGTCTCTGCCACTATATTTCCTATGCATATTGGGCCTGTGGTCGAACTCCGTGTCACTAAAACCATGCAAGACACTAAACAGGCTTTTGACTCAATTTTGTCTGATCCCGCACATACAGATAATTATACTCAGCTATTGACCAATATCACGCGTGATACAACAGATATTCATAGTATGGCTGTGCATCTAAGTTATGAAACTTCAAAATTTAAGGGCATGACCAAACCACTCCAAGAGTTGCTACATCAAGTGACGATGTTAGTGGCAAACTTGGTCGCAATGTCAGAACGGATCAAGCAACTGGATCAAATTGATTTAACTTATCGTTCGTATCTGCTTGAGTTTCACCAAAAGATTGATGATTTTTTAGAAGGTGAGAATGCCATTCTTGAAGATGAGCTTAAGCACTTACCTGAACATTTTGATCAAGAATTTCAAACCATCACTGAACATGCAACTGCTAAACAACAGGTGATTTTGGGCAGTCTAAAAATGGATATTCGCCATTTTATTCAAAATGTTCGTGCAGTGAAGTTTATTTGGCAATGCATGCAGCAAGGTAATCATAGCTTACCGGAATCCATTGTACCTTTAACCACAACCTATCCCAGTTTACATCGTGATTATGGCGTTGCGGTACGTGGCGGGATATCGGCATTTTTAACCACCAACATTGCCTGTGCATTTTGGATTTTAAGTGGCTGGAAAATAGGCTTTATGGTGGCAGAAATGGCCGCAATTACAGCATGTATTTTGACCTTTTTAGATGACCCTGTACCTGCGCTAAAAATATTTATCCGCTCCAGTATTTATGCCGCTATTTTGGTTTTTATTTATGCATATGGGATTTTTCCGCATATCACCGCATTTTGGGAGTTAGCCGTTGTATTAGCCCCCTTTATTATGTTCTGTGTGATGTTGTATTTACATCCGCCGTTGCATGCACTGGGCTTACCGCTGATTATGAGTACGATTATGGGGTTAAATCTGCAAAACCGTTATTTGATGGATCAGATCACCTTTTTTGATGCTTCGATTGCAACCGTGATTGGGCCGATTATCACGGTTTGTATCATGCAAATGGTACGTTCAATGTCCCCTGAGATGACGGTAAAACGGATGTTGGCTTTACACTATAAAGCTATGCGGGAAAGTATTGCGATGTCTTATGGAACGGGCTTTAGAATTCATTTACGCAGTATGCTTGATCGTATTGGCGTGTTAAATACCAAATTGATTCAGTCAGAACAGCTCAAAATCGAAATTAATAATGCTTTGATTGAGTCGAGTGCCGTAATTGATTTAACTCGTTTGCAGGAGCTGGTCCAAAAATTGTCGCCTGAATCTACGACGACCAGTGCAATTGTTAAATTACAAGGCCTACTTAACCAGTGGTTAAGCGAAAAAGCAGTAACTCAGCCTGATGATAACTTACGACAAGCATTGATTCAGCAATTTGATCAAGTCTTACAAGATGCGCAAGCGGTAGGTGATCAAGATATCCGACAGCGTATAGAAATTTCTGTGAATAATATTCGTAATAGTATTTGTCATATTCATCTGGTTGATGCACAACTTTCAACTGTTTTATTGGGAGCATAAATATGGGGGAGCTCAACATTTATGGTGTTTATGTCCCAATATTTTTAATTCAAGCAATTCTGGCATTCATCATCTGGAAAGTGGTGTGTATTGGTACAGATCGCTTAGTTGAAAAAGAATGGATTGCATTACCTGGAATTTTTAATATCTGTATCTATCTGATTTTATTATGGTCGATTCATTGGGTATTTATTCAGATGACGACTTAGCTGCTGCAATAGAGCTGATTTATTTTTAAGTTTAATGATTGGAAAATTGAAATGAATACGTTTGACATACGTAAGGCAATCCGGCCAATATCATTGGGTATCGTGGTGATTATTGCGATATTTTGTGCGCTGCATATCTGGAATTACTACAATGCAGAACCTTGGACACGTGATGGGCGTGTCCGTGGCGATGTTATTCAAGTGTCTTCTGATATTGCTGGTTTAGTCACAGAGGTGATGGTTCAAGATAACCAAACCGTGAAAAAAGGGCAGGTGCTTTTTAAAATTGATTTAGCACGCCAAACTTTAGACGTGGAACAAGCAAAATCAGATCTTGCAAAAGCCCAGTCAGGACTGGCTGAAGCAGAAGCGGGGCTTGCTGAGGCAAAAGCCAATATTGTGAAATCAAAAGCCAATATCAATCTTGCAGATAAAAATGCACGTCGATATGCAGACCTGATGAATGGTGCGATCTCTAAACAAGAACAAGATCAAATGTTTGCTACACGAGATCAATCTCATGCAGAGCATCAGCAATTGCAAGCTGCGGTACAACAAGCAGAAGCCAATATCAAACAACAAAAAGCTTTGATTGAAGCAGCAACCAGTAGTGTGCATTTGGCGCAATTGAATATGCAACGTTCAGAAGTGATTGCACCTGCAGATGGAACATTATCAAATTTTGATTTGCGCGCAGGAAATTATGTCAAAGTTGGGCAAGCTGTTGCCGCTTTACTTGATCGTAAACAGCTCTATGTTGTGGGATATTTTGAAGAAACCAAACTCAATAAAATACATCTAGGTGATCCTGCAACAGTACAACTCATGGGCGATTCTTTGAAATATAAAGGCCATGTTCAAGGGATTGCGTCTGGGATTGAGGATCGTGAACGGACCACTTCGTCAGGCTTATTGGCCAATGTAAATCCAACATTCAGCTGGGTACGTTTGGCTCAACGGGTACCTGTGAAAATTATTTTAGATGAAGTGCCCCATGATTCATTGGCCTTTGTGGCAGGGCGTACCGTGACAGTACATATTTTGGAAAAAGCAAAAAAATAACCAGTATCCATCATTAAACTTCGATCTTAAAGCCCATTGAAAAATGGGTTTTTTTTATAGATTTAGGTCTGCCATCGCGGGCATATTAATTTCCTTAACACAGCTGGCTTGACTGGTGGATAAGATAAATTTGATGGCAAGAATAACATCCTGTAAGGGAATTAACTCATGACCACTCTGTTGTAAAACTTCATCTACAGATGTATTCAGATCAAATTCAGTCGCTAAGTAGCCTAAATTTAATATACTCACTCCAATCTGGTCTTTACGCAAGCTTTCTCGGAGAGCGTGGACAATGCCTCTGAGGGCAAATTTGCTGGCTGAAAAGACCACTTCTTTGCCGTTATGATTATCTAGTCCCCAGGTTGAACCAATCAAGATAATTTTTGCATTTGGAGACAATCTAAGATTCTCAATCAAGGATTGAATTGCCAAAATACAGGATTGAATATTGGTATGAATTAAATTTGATATTTCAATATCAGTACATTGTTCAAAGTCATAATCTGCTTGAAAGGCTTTTGTTTCCCAGATCCCGACATTGTAAATCAGATAATCTATAGGCTGATTTTGAATTTGATTTTTAACTAAATCTCGAGCGTGCTCAGGTTTTGATAAATCAGCAGAGATCCATTTGAAATGAGCAAGGTCGCACTGTGGCTGAGAACGTGAAATACCATAAACCAGATCTTGTGTTTGAGGTACTGCGTGTAAAATAGCTTGCCCCAAGCCTTTGCTTACACCATAGATAACATAGGTTTTTGACATTTTTATTGCTCAGTTTAAGGGGTAATGCCTTCTGGGTTTCGATACCAACTTTCAATAAATAAAGCCGCTGCAATACTATCCGCTGCTAATTTCTTTGCTCGCCCTTGCGCGTGGTAATGATCGAGTTCATCTCGTGCTTCACGTGTGGTTAAGCGCTCATCGACCATTAGGGTTTCAATATTGGTTTGATGACGTAAACGTCGTGCAAATTTGCGTGCGCGTGTGGATAATTCTGACTCGGAATCATCCATATTTAATGGTAAGCCGACCAGAAATAAATTCGGTTGATGCTGTTTGATGATCTTAAGCAATTCATCCCAATTGGGGATACCATCTTTCATTGGAAAAAGTGCAAGCGGTGTTGCACTTTCAATGATGGAGGAGCCTACAGCCATTCCCGTTTTTTGTGTACCAAAATCAAATGCAATAATCAGTTGTGGGGAATTTAAATCAGGCATGTCCAATCTCAGAAGATAACCAAGTACGATCAATCCCTATTTTACGATAAGCCGCATCCCAACGGTCGGTATAAGGCAAATTAAACACCAAATCCATGTCTGAATCACAAATCAACCAATCGCCACGGGTAATTTCATCTTCAAGTTGATTTTTAGTCCAGCTGGCATAGCCCAATGCAATTTGATAACGACCTACACCTTCATTGTGTGCAATCGCATCTAAAATATCTTTGCTGGTGGTAATACACAGGTTTTCACCTACGGCAATCGAAGAGTGCCAGGTTGGTTGTCCTGTATGGATCACAAAACCCGCTTCTGGGCGTAATGGACCACCTTGTAAGACTTCATGCGGATGCACATTATCTGCTTCAATTTCTAAGTCATTCAAAAGTTCTTTGACTTGAATACCTGAAGGTCGATTGATAATAATACCTTGCGCACCATCTTCATCATGACGGGCAAGATAGATTACCGTATTGGCAAAGAAATCATCAGCAAGATCAGGTGGTGCAATCAAGCAGCGATGAGAAAGATATTGTTTAGGCACCGATATGCAACTCCTTTTCAATCCGCTTAAATAATTTTAATTGTTCAAATAAAATCTATACCTATATAAATAGCACAATTAATATCAATAGGTTGTGAATATTTTAAAAGCCTGCAAAAACAGCCCAAGTTTTTCATTAATATGTTTAAAATATAAACAAAATGGTGTCCAAATAAAAATGTGCATCTTTATAAAAGCGAAGACAATAGGGCGAGTGAATATATGAAAGTGCTTCTATTCCAAAATAGGAATAAAAAACCAGTCGCGTGCTGACTGGTTTTTTATATGGGTATTCTTTTTTATACACTAGATTGAGGTATTAAGACGGCTGAAATTTCAATTGTCTTAATTGTTTTGCATGTTGCAAGGTGGTTTCACCAATTTCAATACCACCTGTCATACGAGCCAATTCTAAAATAAGTTGCTCTTCTTCTAGTGCAACGATGGTACTACTTGCAGGATCTGTTTGCAGCTTTTTCACCAATAGGTGTTGATCGGACTGGGCCGCAACCTGAGCTTGGTGAGTAATACATAAAATTTGAACGTGTTGCCCCAAGCCTGCCAATAAACGTCCGACAATTTCAGCGGTACCACCACTGATTCCGACATCAATTTCATCAAACACTAAAACTTCTGCTTCGGTTTTTTCGGCATTCATCACTTGCATGACCAATGCAATACGTGACAGTTCACCACCAGAAGCAACACGTGCCAGCGGTTGAGGTGGAATCCCTTTATTGGCAGTAAAGAGTAATTGAATAAAGCTTAAACCTTCCGCAGAAGCCTGTTCCAATGGTTCAAATTTAAATTCAAAATGCGCTTCTGGTAGCGCCAGTTGTTTGACTTGCTCAGTCAGTTGCTTGGCTAAAGGTTCAGCGGCATTACGACGAATCTGATCTAAATGTTGTGCTTTCTCAACAAACACTTGATGAGATTGTTCAACTTGCTCAGCGAGGGTTTCAGGATCTTCAAGTTGATGTAGTTGCTCTAATTCATTTTGCCATGTTTCATATTGTTGTTTGAGTTCATCGGGTTGAATACGGTATTTACGTGCCAAGCGATGAAAGACTTCGAGTTGTGTATTTAACTCATCCATACGTTCAGGATCAAAACTTTGACGGTCTATAAACTGACGTAAATTTGCCGTTGCGTCATCAATTTCACTTTGTGCGTTGATCAATGAATTGTAAATTTCAGACAGCAGTTCACTTCGTCCAGCATGCGATTCTAAACGTCGAATAATTGAAGAAATTTCTTGAGTAATATTTTGTTCAGATTCATCAAGAACATTTAAGCTATAGCCACAGTCTTGCATGATGTGTTCATGGTGACTTAAACGATCAAATTCTTGTTCGATTTCTTTATAATCAATACGAATGACATCTTCGAGTTCTTCAAGTTGTAATTTTAAAGTGTCAATACGTTGCAGGCGATTAGCTTGTGCATCAATCGCTGCTTGGTGTGTACGAATATTTTTTTGCCAAGTGCTGTACGCATCACGCACATCTTGGGCTGGCTGATAAAAATTACTATACCGATCTAACCAATGCTTCGGGTAGGGCGGTTCAAGCAGTTGTTGTTGGCTATGTTGGCTGTATAGTTGCACCAAAAGGCGGCCAAGTTCTTTTAATTCAGCGAGGCTGCTGGGACGACCATTGATCCATGCTTTGCTGCGTCCTGTTGCAAAGATCACCCGTCTTAAATGGATTTCACCAGATTCATCATCTAATTCATGAGTGTTGAGCCAATTGGCTTCCGGGCTCTGTGCTTGATAGCTAAAAACGGCGGTAATATCGGCTTTTTCAGCACCATAACGCACATAATTGGTATCGGTACGTTCACCTAAACAGGCTGACAATGCATCTAATAATAATGATTTACCCGCACCTGTTTCACCTGTAAGCACGTTGAACCCTTGCTCGATATCAATAGCAAGGTTATCAGCTAAAGCAAAATTGATCAGATTTAAGTGTGTCAGCATAAACGCATCCAAGCTGCGAACGGTGAAGTTCTAAGATAGTGAAGTTTTGGTGTGGTCACAAGTCAGAACGTATTCTAATACGAAGTAATTTTAAGCATTCTAAATAATTTTAATATGAAAATGTAATTTCCTTTGCTTAAGTTGCCAGTAAAAACATCAAAATAGATAAATCTTATTGAATTAAATAAAAAATGAAGCAGTTATCTAGATTTTTTATGACTGATTTTATGCAATAGACATTTGAATCTATTGATCCGCATCTTTTATCAGCCAATATTGAAACAAGACATTTCTTCAGTCTAAGTAGGGAATAAATTGATCATCCACAGGGTTGGTATTTTTGGTGACATGTATTGTGGTTTTGGGTCTTTATTGTTAGAGAAGCTTAAGCTTTGATCTAAGCGGATTGATAAAGCAGAGCAAAAATAGAAATAGCTTAAGCTTAAAAACATAGATTGATTAGTTTGCGGAGCAACATTAAACTACATCGAACATAATTTTTATAAATGCGCATTATCTGGAGAATACGCATGTCAGCTCAGTATGATCATGTATCAGTAGTTAAAAAATCTAATGTATATTTTGGCGGTTTATGTATTAGCCACACTGTGCAGTTTGAAGACGGAACCAAAAAGACTTTAGGGGTCATTCTTCCAACAGAAGAAGCTTTAACATTTGAAACACATGTGCCTGAACGTATGGAAATTATTTCTGGTGAATGTCGCGTTAAAATCGCAGACAGTGAAGAAAGTGAGTTGTTCCGCGCAGGTCAGTCATTCTATGTGCCTGGCAATAGTCGTTTTAAAATTGAAACGGATGACGTTTTAGACTACGTTTGCCATTTAGAAGGCTAATTAAAAAAGCTTTGCTTAAAGTAGACCTATGCTGTTGTTTTTAAATTAGGCAAAGAATTTTTAAGCGAAATCGGTTAGACTAAAGCATCAAATAGAATCCTGTAAAGTTGGCTTTGCAGGATTTTTCATTTCTATCATCATGTTGTTAATGAGGTTGTTCATGGCGAAGTCCGAATATTATTATGGCGTTCATTCAGTGGAGTCATTATTGGAGTTAGAACCTGAACGTGTTTTAACCTTATTTACCTTAAAAGGTCGTGATGATCAGCGGTTACAGCGCATTCTCCAACTTGCAGAGCCTTTTGGAATCAGTGTCCAAAAAGCAAGTCGTGACAGCTTGGAAAAGTTGGCAGGTCAACCTTTTCACCAAGGAGTGGTCGCAGCTGTTCGCCCACATCCTGTATTAAATGAAAAAGATTTAGATCAGCTTTTAGAGTCAACCCAACAACCTTTATTGTTGGCTTTAGACCATATCACGGATCCGCATAATCTAGGTGCATGTATCCGTACAGCGGCAGCTATGGGTGTGGAAGCAGTGATTGTTCCGCGTGACCGTGCAGCAACATTAACCCCGACTGCACGTAAAGTTGCAGCAGGTGGGGCTGAAAAAGTGAAGTTTATTCAAGTGACCAATTTGGCGCGTACGCTTGGACAAATCAAAGAAAATTATAATGTCCGTGTGGTTGGTACTATGCTCGATGAAAAGGCGCTGCCTATTCAGAAGTTTGATTTTACAGGAACACCAGTATGTGTGGTGATGGGCGCAGAGGATACTGGATTGCGTCCAATCACCCAATCGCAATGTGACCAAACCGTATTTATTCCAATGGCTGGAAACTTACAAAGCTTAAATGTAAGTGTGGCTACTGGTATGGCGTTGTATGAGGCATGCCGTCAACGTCAACAAAGTGAATGATTTAATTTAAGTTATATCGGTAAGATTAGAGAAGCAACATGATGACCTCCCGTACTCAAGGCTACATATATGTCGCCATTACAATGTGTATTTGGGGAGGTTTTACGATTACCTCAAGACTGAATGCAATTTGGCATATCAGTCCATGGGATATCACCGCATTACGCTTTTCTTTGGCATTTTGTATTCTGATGCCGATTTTAATCTATAAAAAAGACACGGCTTTTCTCTTTAACAAACAACCCTTTATTTTGGCGATGATTGGCGGTGTTGCCTATTGTTTGACATCATATACTGCATTTCACTTTGTCCCTGCGGCACATGCTGCCATTTTTTTAAATGGTTGTATTCCATTGTGTACAGCTTTAGCTGGTTTTTTACTGTATCGCCAACCATTTGATAAACATATATGGATCAGTTTAATCATCATGCTCTCTGCGATTTCTGTGATGAGTTTTTTGATGTATAGCGAAACAAGCGTTGCTTTTGGTATTGGTGATTTACTGTTTTTTATCAGTGCAATTTGGTGGGGGACTTTTACTGTATTACTGCGTCAATGGCAACTTTCCGCATGGCACGCCATGGCAGGTGTTGCGATTTGGTCGGCGATCGTTTATGTCCCAATTTATTTGTTGTTTTTGCCTAAACATTTAGATCAAGTGTCTACACCACATTTGGTCATGCAAACGTTGTTTCACGGTATTTTTGTGGTGATCATTGCGACTTTGGCCTATGTCGAAGCAATTAAACGATTAGGTGCTTTTAAAACAGGCAGTATCGTCACACTTGCGCCCTTTATTGCTGCAATTATCGCCGTACCCTTGTTAAATGAACCGATAAGCCTTGCAATGCTGTGTGGTTTGATTGGTATGGGCATTGGTGCTTTACAGCCTTGGCGTTGGTTTACACATAAAGACAGTTTGAAGCAGCAGTTAGATAAGAAGAAATAAATCAAACAGGTTAAATTGATACAAAATTGATTGATAAAAATCTATTTTAAAATGATGAGACACACAATTTACTGCTGTGCCTGTTTTAGATACTGTTGATGTAAAGACTCTAATCTCGCATATAGATGATCAATATGCCCATCATTGAGCACAATATCATCTGCTAATTTTTGTTTTTTGTTACGCGGCATTTGAGCTGCAATAATGTTTTGAATTTGTTCGATGGATTGGCCATCTCGTTGTGCAGCACGTAAGATTTGCATGTCCTCACTGGCATCAATCAATAGCGTGCGTTGGGTGAGTTCATGTTGATTGGTTTCAAACAGTAGCGGTGAAACCAAAATCACATAAGGACTGGTTGCTGCTTGTAATTGTTGAATAATCTCAGCGCGAATCGCAGGATGGGTAATTGATTCAAGTTGTTGTCGTGCTAATGGGTCTTTAAAAATATGTTCTCTCAATGCACGACGATCAAGCTCCCCAGTGTTTAATAATACCCAATCCCCAAAAACCTCTTTAATTTGTTGAAGTGCTGGTTGTCCTTTTTCAACAATTTCTCTTGCAACAATATCAGCATCAACAACTGTAATTCCTTGGGTTTCAAACCACTGACTTGCTGCGGATTTACCGCTACCAATTCCACCTGTTAAACCCAAGATAAACGTCATTGCTTATTCCTAATACTGTGCTGAAATTATTGACCCAAATATACTTTCATAATTTGCTCACCCCATAAAAATGCAATCCATCCTGCAATTGCAATATAAGGACCAAAGGCAAAAGGGACATTTTCTTTACGAATCTTAAGTAAAATAATACCAATGATCGCACCCACTACAGAAGACAGTAGGATAATTAACGGTAACATCAATGGCCCCATCCAAGCGCCAAGTGCAGCAAGCAGCTTAAAGTCACCATAGCCCATGCCTTCTTTGCCTGTCACTATTTTAAATAGATAGTAGACAATCCAAAGACACAGGAAACCAATAATATAACCCCAAATTGCCGCATTTGGTGTTGTATATAAATGGAATGAGTTAATGCCTAAACCCATTGCCGCCAAGGTTAAGGTAAAGCGGTCTGGAAGTAACTGAGTGTCAAAATCAATAAATGTAAGTGTGATCAGTACCCAAGTCAGTAGCACACCAAAAACCATTTCTAAAGTGGGGCCATAAACAGCAAGCACTGTTAATGAACACACTGCAGTTAAAAGCTCAACCAATGGGTAACGAATACTAATTGGGTTTTGACACGAAGCGCATTTGCCTCTTAAAACCAACCAACTGATGATGGGAATATTTTGATACCAGCGAATTGGGGTTTTACATTTGGGACAGGTAGAGGCTGGTTGACTGAGACTGAGTTTTTCTTCATCAATCACAATCTGTTGTGAGCCTGCCAGTAATTGGCATTCTGCATGCCATTCCTGTCGCCATTCTTTTTCCATCATCTTGGGAGTACGGTAAATGACTACATTTAAAAAGCTACCAACACATAACCCTAAAATACCAACAGTCAGATAGAGTGCTATTGGTGATTGAATCAGAAAATTTAATAAATCATTGAGCATGTTCATCATTATCAACTAATCACTGATCCCATTTGGAAGATTGGAAGATACATTGCAATGACTAAGCCACCCACAAGTATGCCTAAAATAGCCATAATTAACGGCTCCATCATTGAGGTTAAGCCATCCACAGCATTGTCGACTTCATTTTCAAAATGTGTTGCAACTTTATCCAACATTGCATCCAATGCACCAGATTCCTCCCCAATAGCGACCATTTGAATGGCCATAGAAGGAAATCTATTGGTGACACGCATGGCAAAATTAAGCTGTTGCCCGGTGGCTACATCTTCACGAATTTTCATTACTGCTTGTTCATAAACCACATTATTGGTTGCACCTGCTGTTGATTCTAATGCTTCGATGAGCGGTACACCAGCCGCAAATGTTGTGGCAAGGGTGCGGCTATAACGTGCAATGATGGCTTTATAGACTAGATCGCCAAAAATAGGCAGTCTCAGTGCTGTTCGGTCTAGAAAATTTTGAAACTTCTTACTGCGTTTTTTTGCTTCCAAAAAAGCAGTAATTACAACAGCTATAAATAGGATTAGAATAAACCAATATTTTTGCATCCAATTGGACATATTGACGACCAGCTGAGTAAATGCGGGTAAGTCTGCACCAAAAGAGCTAAATAAATCCTGAAATACAGGCACCACTTTCACCATTAAAATAATGGTAACAATAATCGCGACAACAATTACAGAGATTGGATATTTCATGGCTTTTTTAATTTTTTGTTTTAGTAATTCACTTTTTTCTTTGTAGATTGCTACACGATCGAGCATAGTCTCTAAGGCGCCAGATTGTTCGCCAGATTCAACCAATGAACAAAATAAGCTGTCAAAATGTCGTGGATATTTTCTTAGCGCGCCAGCAAAAGTATTGCCTCCTTCAACTTCACCTTTGATTCCCAGTACCACTTCACGCATAGAGGGGTTCTCTAAGCCTTCTGCAACGATTTCAAAACTTTGCACTAATGGCACACCTGCTTTCATCATCGTGGCGAGTTGACGAGTAAAAATGGTAATATCTAAAGTGGAAATGCCTTTTTTCATTAAACCTTCAAGAAAATTTTTCTTTTTTTCTCGAATGGTTTTAATGGTGATGCCTTGTTTACGTAAGGTAACTTTGGCTAGTGCCATATTTCGAGCAGGTAACTCCCCTTTAACTTTGATCCCTTTACGATCAACCCCGTCATAAGCAAATGTAGGCATCATTTGAGCTTTTTTAGCTGCCATCATAATTTCCTTGAATATTAATTATATTTATTCACTGGTCACACGGTTAATCTCTTGTAAAGAGGTTAAACCATTGATGACCTTAATTAAACCCGAACGTCTTAGATTATCAAACCCCAATTTCTCCGATGCAGCTGCAATTTGAAGTGCATTGCCATCTTCCATGATAATTTTTGAAATTTCAGGTGTTACTTTCATCACTTCATAGATCCCGACACGACCTTTATAGCCTTCACGACATTCACTACATCCTACGGGTCGGAAAATTTGTAAATCGGGATTGCTTAAATCTTGTTCAGTAAAACCCATTTCTAACAGACTCTGTCTAGGGATTTCAACAGGTGCTTTACAATGATTACATAAACGTCTTGCCAATCGTTGCGCAATCACAAGATTGACTGAAGTGGCAATGTTAAATGAAGGCACACCCATATTACGTAAACGGGTCAGTGTTTCAGGTGCACTGTTGGTATGTAAGGTAGACATCACCATATGACCCGTTTGAGCAGCTTTAATCGCAATTTCAGCAGTTTCAAGGTCTCGGATCTCCCCGACCATGATAATGTCTGGATCTTGACGTAGGAATGATTTCAAAGCGACCGAAAAGCTAAGTCCTGCTTTAAGATTAACGTTAACCTGATTAATCCCTTCCAAATTAATTTCAACTGGATCTTCAGCCGTGGAAATATTTGAACTTTCTGTATTGAGGATATTTAAACCTGTATAGAGGGAAACAGTTTTACCTGAACCTGTGGGTCCTGTAATCAGTAACATGCCTTGAGGTTTTTCTAAGGCCTCCATAAATAATGCTTTTTGTTTTTCTTCATAACCTAACGCATCAATACCCAACATGGCACTGGAAGGATCAAGAATACGCAGTACCAATTTTTCGCCAAATAATGTCGGCAGTGAGTTCACACGAAAATCAATAGCTTTAGTTTTTGAGAGTTTTAACTTAATGCGACCATCTTGCGGAACACGTTTTTCTGAAATGTCCATTCTGGACATCACTTTTAAGCGCGAGGCCAAACGACTTGCTAATTGTAAGGGGGGATTGGTAATGGTTCTCAGTACCCCATCTACACGATAACGAACCCGATAACTTTTTTCATAAGGTTCAAAGTGTAAATCTGATGCTCCCATACGAATCGCATCGACCAAGAGTTTATTGATATATTTTACAATAGGTGCTTCATCTTCAGCAGTATCTTCATCAATATTTGTTGGTTCGTTATCATCAGTTGCAATAATATCAACATCAAAATCTTCATCACCAAAATTAAAACTTTCTTCTACCGTAAAGTGCTTTTCTAAATATTTTTCTAATTTATGATGTTCAACAATGATTGGTTCAATATTCAAACCGCAGTTAAAACGAATGGCATCCAGCGCCTCTATATTGGTCGGATCACTGGTGGCGACATATAAAATATTGCCACGTTGCAGCAAAGGAATCACTTTATGTTTGCTAACTAAATTTGAATCAATAAGCTCCTTGGGCAGCATGTCAGGATTAAAGCTGTCCAGATCAAAAATAGGTTCTCCAAATTCTTCGGAGATCATTTCAGCAATGATCAGTGGCGATATATTTAATTTCTCACTAAGATAAGCGACAATACTCACTTTATTTTTTTGAGCATTACTCAGCGCATCTTTCATTTGCTGGGCAGATAAAAAACCTTCGTCGACTAAGCGACGGATATACCCCGAGAACTTAGGTGAACCATTTTGCATAGACATCCCCAAAACACATTAAATTTCATTTTATAATTGGAATACGAAAATTATACGATGATCCTTAGAAATATCTAGAATTAAACGTATTTTTTATAGAAACATATTTGAAAATAACTTGAGCCAATCAGGCTTTTTAGCATTATCTTTGAAATGATTTATGTTTCTTTGCTTTATATTAAAGCATGACTTTAAATGAGATGACTGAATTGATAAAGAAAAAATACTTTAAAAATATAAATTCCGTGTAGAATGTGCACATTTTCGATAAAAGGTTAGATGTATGTCGGGTTCGACTATTACTCCTTGGGTTGTCGGCAATTGGAAAATGAACCCAATGCAAGCGAATTCGCAACAGCTCATTCAAGATTTAAATCAGTATTTACAACAATCACCGATTACAGAACAACAATGTCATATTGGTGTTGCGCCTATTTCTATTACGTTAATGTCTGTACAAAAATTACTTAAAGATGCACATTCACCAGTCAAAGTTGTCGCACAAGATCTTTCTCAAATGGCAGGCACAGGTGCTTATACTGGCGAAGTCAGTGCTGAACTACTCAAAGACAGCCAAATTGATTATGTGTTGATTGGGCACTCAGAACGTCGAGAAATTTTTGGCGATGATGTTGCAAAAATTAAAGCGAAATTATCAAATGCTTTAAATGCTGGGCTTCAAGTGATTTATTGTGTAGGTGAAAGCTTAGAACAACGTGAAGCAGGGCAGGCCGAGCAGGTGGTCTTACAACAAATTTGCGATCTCGCAGCGGTTGTAAAAGTAGAACAATGGCACAATATTGTGATTGCCTATGAACCCATTTGGGCGATTGGAACAGGTAAAACAGCTTCTCCACAAGATGCTCAGGCAATGCATGCAAAAATTCGCGAAGGTTTAACTCAAATTACGGCCCAAGCTCAACATACCGCGATTTTGTATGGCGGTAGTGTCAAACCTGAAAATGCAGTAGAGTTAGCTGCTTGTCCAGATATCAACGGTGCGCTGGTTGGTGGTGCATCACTTAATGCTGAGTCATTTTATAAAATTGCTCAAGCATTTGCTAAAACAGAAGAATAGGAGTTCAGCATGCATACATTTGTGCTGGTTGTACATATCATCTTGGCCGTTTTGATGATCGGGCTTATCCTCGTTCAACATGGTAAGGGTGCAGATGCAGGTGCATCATTTGGTGGCGGTGGTGCTGCAACAGTATTTGGTGCTTCAGGTTCTGCAAGCTTTTTAACTCGTTTAACTGCGATTCTCACGGCTTTGTTTTTTATCACCAGTTTAAGTTTGGCGGTGTTTGCTAAAAAACAAACTTCGGATGCGTATGGTTTAAAATCTGTACAGACCAGTTCTCAAACGGCACCAGCTGCACCAGCCAATACGGGTGAAACTTCACCAACTGCACCAAAAACTGGCGAATAATGCCATTTAGTTCTTTCTTTTTCTGAATGATGCGACTAGAATGCGTCACAGCTGCGGTGGTGGTGGAATTGGTAGACACGCTACCTTGAGGTGGTAGTGCTTTCGGGCGTGGGGGTTCAAGTCCCCCCTTCCGCACCAACAATGAACCAGATTGTTGGTGTTAGCAGCTGAAAAACATTGATGCGGGATGGAGCAGTCTGGTAGCTCGTCGGGCTCATAACCCGAAGGTCGTTGGTTCAAATCCAGCTCCCGCTACCAATTTAATTAAGATGCAACTTAATTAAAGATCATCTAAGTTGAAAAATTGAGATGATGTGTGAATTTGCAGTGTTGTTGCGGGATGGAGCAGTCTGGTAGCTCGTCGGGCTCATAACCCGAAGGTCGTTGGTTCAAATCCAGCTCCCGCTACCATTTTGATTAAGGTGCAACTTAATCAAGCAAGAAATTCAATGTATCAGTTAATGATAGATTGAAAAAAATAAATTTCTTGTGTATAATTTTGCAACGCTGATGCGGGATGGAGCAGTCTGGTAGCTCGTCGGGCTCATAACCCGAAGGTCGTTGGTTCAAATCCAGCTCCCGCTACCAAGTTTCTAAAAGGGCTCACAGATAGGTGGGTCTTTTTTGCATAGTGAACTTCGGTTTACTGTGCGATAATAGGGGCGATTACGCCCTTTTTTATTGGCTATCGTGTAGTGTGGACATCAATTGGTCAAAAAGACATGCTTCACTATAGTAAGTTTGAATTAGTCCGATGAGCGATTGAATCGCACAAATATGACGAGAGTAAATGAAGCTATCAAATAAAACTCAAGCACTTCAAGATCTAATCACTCCTGCAGTGCAAGCTTGTGATGTAGAACTTTGGGGAATCGAATTTATTCCTCAAGGTAAGCGTTCTTTATTGCGTATTTATATCGACAAAGACGTTGTGGAAAATGCTGAACCAACAATCAATGAAGATGGTGAAGCAGAATTGGGTCGTGGTATTGGCGTACAAGATTGTGTACGTGTGACTCAGCAAGTCGGTGCAATATTAGATGTACATGATCCAATTTCAGGTGAATATGCTTTAGAAGTATCATCACCAGGTTGGGATCGACCATTCTTCCAGTTGGCACAGTTAGAAAAATACATCGGACAACAGGTTGCATTGCGTTTGATTGCTGCAGTTGAAAATCGCCGTAAATTCCAAGCAAAATTAATTGCTGTAGATTTAGAAAATGAATTCATTCAAGTCGAAGTTGAAAACCAGCAAGTACTTGAGATCGATAGCAACAATATAGACAAAGCGAATTTGATCTTTCAGGATTAATCCAGAAATAGAAATCTGAATAAATAGGTGACTTATGGCTCGTGAAATTCTCACCGTCGTTGAAACGGTTAGTAATGAGAAAGGTGTAAGTCGTGAAGCAATTTTTGAAGCGCTTGAACAGGCTTTAGTTGCAGCGACGAAAAAGAAATTCTACGAAGGAACGAATTCGGAAGAAGCTCAGTTACGTGTAGAAATTGACCGTAAAACAGGTGATTACAGCACTTTCCGTCAATGGGAAGTTGTTGCTGATGAAGATCATGAAATGCCAGCATGTCAAGATGCGATTTCTGATGTTGATCCTGCTCAATGGTCAATTGGTGATATCCGTGAGTTAGAAGTACCATCAATTGATTTTGGTCGTATTGCCGCGCAGATTGCTAAACAAGTCATTGTGCAAAAAATTCGCGAAGCTGAACGTGCTTTAGTGGCGGATGCTTATGAAGCTAAAGTCGGTGAATTGATCTATGGTGAAGTGAAAAAACAAACCAAAGATGGCTTCATCATTGACTTGGGTGATAATGCAGAAGCGTATTTAGCGCGTGAAGAAATGATTCCTAAAGAAATTCTGCGCCCTAAACAGCGTATGAATGCAATTCTTTACAATGTGAACCGTGAAGGTCGTGGTGCACAACTCTTGTTGTCACGTGCTAAACCTGAAATGCTGATTGCATTAATGAAAAAAGAAATTCCTGAAATTTCTGAAGAAATCATTGAAATTAAAGCAGCAGCGCGTCAACCAGGTGTACGTGCAAAAATTGCGGTTAAAACCAACGATCATCGTATTGATCCAGTCGGTGCATGTATTGGTATGCGTGGTACACGTATCCAAGCGGTACAATCTGAGTTAAATGGTGAACGTATTGATGTTGTGGTGTGGTCTGATGATCCTGCTCAATATATCGCCAGCGCTTTAGAGCCTGCGGATGTATCTGGGATTGTGATTGATGAAGATGCGCGTACAGCAGACATTATTTTTGCAACCAGCGATCAACTTGCGCGAGCAATTGGTTCACAAGGTCAAAACGTCCGTTTAGCATCAGAGCTTACGGGCTATAAATTAGATATGATGCTTGAAGATGAGTACCGTGCTCGTCAACAAAATGAAGCTCAACAGTATTTAGACATGTTTGTAACTCGTCTTGATATTGAAGAAGATCTTGCAATGGCTTTAGTAGAGATGGGCTTTACCTCACTTGAGGAAATCGCTTATGTACCTGCGGAAACTTTCGATGAAATCGAATTGGATGCAGATACAGTTGAATTGCTACAAAGTCGTGCAAAAGAAGCAGCTTTAGCTGATGCGTTAAAGCAACAAGAAGATATTCAGGACCCAAGTCCAGAACTTGTTGCGATGGAAGGAATGACTTCTGAAATTGCGCATGCTTTAGCAGCACGTGGTGTGGTAACAATCGATGACTTAGCTGACCAAGCAACGGATGATATCTCTGATATCGATGGTTTAGGCGCTGAGAAAGCAGGTCAATTGATTATGAAAGCACGTGAATCATGGTTTAACTAGGAGGTAATACATGACGGATAAGTCAATTCAAGAGTTAGCGGTCAGCGTAGGACTTCCTGTTGCAAAGCTCCTTGATCAGGTGCGTGAAGCTGGATTGCCACAAAAACAGGCTGAAGATAAAATTTCTACTGAACAGCAAGATGTTCTCGTGAACCATTTGAAAAAAGCGCATGGTCAAGATACGGGACAAGCAGGACAAATCACGTTGAAACGTAAAACGACAAGTACAGCTAAAGTTGCGAGTACTTCAGGTAAAGCGAAGACAATTAACGTAGAAGTTCGTAAGAAACATACGTTTACTAAGCCAGACCCTGAACAAATCAAAGCGGAAGCTTTGGCGAAAGCTCAAGCAAATGCTCAAGTCACGTCAACTCAAAAAGTACAGCAAAATACTGTAGTGAGTGGAGTTGAAAAAACTGAAAGTTCAGCGAAAGCGAATTTAGAAAAAATGCGTGCTGCTGCAAAACAGCAAACTGCTGCGAAAGAAACACCAAAAGCAGCTGTTGTTGTAAAGCGTAAATCGACCAATAAGCCGATTACCAAAGCAACCGTAAAAACCATTGAAACTCCTGAGCAGAAACGTGCTCGTGAAGCTCAAGCAGCTCAACTGAAAGCGACTGAAGAAGCAGCTCGTCGTAAGTCAGCAGAAGAAGCTCAACAACGTACCCTTGAGCAAATGCGTCAAATGGCGTCTAAGTATTCTTCTGATGAAACAACGACAACGATTCGTGTCGTTGATGATTCACCGTTGGCTGCTGGTTTGGTTGGTCAAGCATATGAAGATTCATTTGCAAAAGAAGACCGTGAAATCAAACGTGGTACCAATACTGCAAATACACGTTCTCCTAAAAAAGGCGGTCGTCGTGGTCAGGAAGAGCAATCTTTCAGCCATAATCCGCATAAACGTGGTTTAAAAACCAGTCAAGCCAATAAACATGGTTTTGAAAAACCAGTCAAAAAGCAAGTTTATGACGTTGAAATTGGTGAAACCATTGTTGTTGCAGATCTTGCAGCAAAAATGGCAGTTAAAGTTCGTGAAGTGATTAAATCACTCATGAAAATGGGTGAGCTTGTTACTCAGAACCAAGCCATTGAGCAAGAAATTGCAGCATTGATTGTTGAAGAAATGGGTCACAACCCAGTACGTGTATCTGATACACAAGCTGAGGATAACCTACTTGAAGCAGCTGAAGAAGCGCGTGGTGCACAAACAACACGTGCGCCAGTTGTGACGATCATGGGTCACGTTGACCATGGTAAGACATCGTTACTTGATCGTATTCGTCGTGCCAAAGTTGCACAAGGCGAAGCGGGCGGGATTACACAGCATATTGGTGCTTATCACGTTAAAACGGATAAAGGAATTATTACTTTCCTTGATACGCCTGGACATGCTGCATTTACTGCAATGCGTTCACGTGGTGCTAAAGCGACTGATATCGTGGTACTTGTTGTTGCAGCGGATGATGGTGTAATGCCACAAACTGCGGAAGCAATTGACCATGCGCGTGCTGCGGGTACTCCAATTATTGTTGCAATCAATAAAATGGATAAAGAATCAGCTGATCCAGATCGCGTATTGAATGAATTGACAACCAAAGAAATCGTGCCCGAACAATGGGGTGGTGATGTACCAGTTGCAATGGTTTCAGCACATTCTGGTCAAGGTATCGACGAACTTCTAGATTTGATTTCAATTCAAGCTGAAATGTTAGAATTGAAAGCGTCTGAAGAAGGTGCTGCTCAAGGTGTTGTAATTGAAGCACGTGTAGACAATAGCCGTGGTGCGGTAACGTCTATCCTTGTTCAAAACGGTACACTGAAAGTAGGTGACTTGGTTCTTGCAGGTGCATCTTACGGCCGTGTTCGTGCGATGACCGATGAGAATGGTCAACGTATTCAATCTGCAGGTCCTTCAATTCCAGTTGAAATTTTAGGTCTTCCAGAAGCGCCAATGGCGGGTGATGAAGTTCTTGTTGTTAATGACGAGAAAAAAGCACGTGAAGTTGCCGATGCGCGTATGGACCGTGAGCGTCAAAAACGTCTTGAACGTCAAAGCGCGATGCGTCTTGAGAACATCATGGCATCAATGGGCAAAAAAGATGTGCCAATTGTAAATGTTGTTCTTAAAACTGATGTACGTGGTACCTTGGAAGCGCTACATGTTGCACTTGCTGATCTTGCAACTGACGAAGTTAAAGTACGCGTCATTGGTTCAGGCGTTGGTGCAATCACTGAGTCTGATGTGACCCTTGCTGAATCTTCAGAAGCGGTACTTCTTGGCTTTAACGTACGTGCAGACAATACCGCACGTCAAAAAGCAGATGCAGATGGTATCGACATTCGTTACTACTCAATTATCTATCAACTTATTGATGATGTGAAAGCAGCAATGAGCGGAAAACTTGCTCCTGAACATCGAGAAACAATTCTGGGTGTTGCAGAAGTTCGTGAAGTATTCCATTCAAGTAAGTTTGGTGCTGCTGCGGGTTGTATGGTACTCGAAGGTGTATTACATCGTAATAAACCAATCCGTGTACTACGTGATGATGTTGTGGTATTCCAAGGTGAGCTTGAATCTCTTCGCCGCTATAAAGAAGTGGTTGAAGAAGTTCGTGCCGGTATGGAATGTGGTCTTGCAGTAAAAGGTTATAAAGACATCAAAGCACTTGATAAAATCGAAGTGTATGATGTTCAGTTGATTAAACGGAGTCTTTAATGGCGGGTAGTCAACGTCTTAAGCGTATGGCAGATACAGTACAACGTGAGTTGTCAGAACTGATCCGCCAAGAGCTGAAAGATCCACGCTTAGGTGGTCTGGTGACCATCTCTGCAGTGAAAGTCAGTCCAGATCTGGGTTATGCGGAAGTTTACGTTACTGTTATGGGGCGTGAACTTGGCGATGAGCAAAGTGAAGCGGCGAATAAAGAAACTTTAGATGTTTTAAATAAAGCATCTGGTTTTTTACGCCATGAATTAGGTCGTCGTATTAAAACGCGTGTAACTCCGCGTTTGCGCTTTCATTATGATAAAACCAATGCCTATGGTAACTATATGTTTGGTTTAATCGCAGAAGCAGTGAAAGATTTACCTGAGCAAAAAGACGAAGAATAAAAGTAATTAAAATTAAGAAGCCACCTTAGGGTGGCTTTTTTATGTCTTTTTTATGCTGAATTATAACTTGGTAGATGATACGGTAGATCTACTGTATCGGCGCGCTCAAGATATTGGCTATCACAATCCGAAATTAATTGAGACACGTTTAGATTATTTTCAACATTCAAAATGGTTTCACTTTAAGGCATTTTTTGTCAATGCCTATCAAACATTCAAAAATTTAATAGTCTGGTCTTTGGCTGGGTAGCAGAAATTAAACAAAACTTTGCCTTAAACTGTATAGAATGCAGAGATATCAACAAATACAAATAAATATCTCTGAGGAATTGGCAATGAATTCAATGAAAAAAGGTTTAGTTGCACTTACATTGGCAAGTACTTTGGCTTTTTCAGGTTGTGGCTATAACACTTTGCAAGCCAAAGATGAATCTGTGAATGCGGCATGGTCAGAAGTTGAAAATCAATATCAACGTCGAGCAGATTTAGTGCCTAACCTGGTCAATGTCGTTAAAGGTTATGCAACGCATGAAGAAAAAGTTTTAACTGAAGTGACTGAGGCACGTGCCCATGTTGCAGGTTTAAAAGTAGACAAAGAAGTATTGAATGATCCTGAACTGTTTAAAAAATACCAAGAAGCACAATCACAAATGACGGGTGCGTTATCGCGACTTTTAGCGGTGACAGAAAATTATCCAGATTTAAAAGCCAATGAACAATTCCGTGATTTACAGGTTCAATTGGAAGGTACGGAAAACCGTATCAGTACTGCGCGTACACGTTATGTAGAATCTGTCCAAGACTACAATACTTATGTGCGTCAATTCCCTCAAGCAATGACCGCTAAAGTGATTGGTATGAAAGCCAAACCAAACTTTAGTGCTGAAGCGGGTGCATCTAAAGCGCCAACAGTTAATTTTAATTAATGATGTGATTCCATTTCACTGTCTTTAAAGCATGCTGAAAAAGATAGGCTAAGAATATTCATTGTTAAATAAAAGGTGACCTATGATTGAATGGCGAGAAAAATCAGTAATAAAAAACATGAGTACAATATTACTTGTATTTCTTGGACTGATGCTTTCTGTTCAATCAAGTGTCTGGGCTGAAACTGCGACAGCCACAGATGAGCAAGAGGCACAAGATGCGATTGTTTTGGGCAAAGTGGTTCCTAATGCCAATTTACCCAATGTGATTGGTTCAAAACCACCAGATACTCAAAACCAAACGAATCAAACGCCAACTACACAGCAATTACCTCAAAGTACCTCACAAAATCTACCCCAAGTTGCCAATGATATGGCAGAGGGTGAAACTACTCGAAATATTCCCACACTGAATCAGCCTGTCGTTGATCAAGCCAAGGTTCTATCTGCAGCTGAAAAGCAAAATTTAGAACAACAAATTCGTGATATATATCGCCAAGGCAAAGCGCAAATCGGTATCATCATTGTCCCAACCACGGGGCAAGAAGGTATTTTTGATTTCGCAATGCGTGTTGCTGAGCAATGGAAGTTAGGCTCAGCAAAACAAGACAATGGTTTATTGATTGTAGTCGCAATCAATGATCAAAAAATCCATATTGCAACAGGTTATGGTTTAGAAGGTGTACTTCCTGACATTATGGTCAGTCGAATTATACGCAATCAAATTACACCCGATTTTAAACAAGGACAATATGCTCAGGGCTTACAGGCAGGTGTCAATGAGATTGAGCGTATTTTAAATCTTGACCCTGAAATTGCCAAACAAGCCGCAGATGAGCTAAAAGCGCGTCAAACTCAAGCATTGCAAGAACAAGAGGCCAAGGATCGAACTTTAACCACTGCGATGGTGATTTTGGTGATTGGTATCTTTGCATCATTTATTGTGGGTAATCGTTTAAGTGCAGCAGTTGCGGGTGTGACCGCAACCGCTGCAGGTCTTATTTATGGCTCAGGGATTGTGATGAGTCTGGTTTTGGGTTTTGGTATATTCTTCTTGTTGATTACATCACTGGCACAACTCATTTTCCAAATGTTTCTATCAGGCGGTGGGCGTGGTGGAAGTAGTGGAGGGGGCGGTTTTGGCGGTGGTGGGGGTTATAGTGGCGGCGGTGGCGGTTTTGGCGGTGGAGGAGCATCAGGCTCATGGTAACAAAAACAGATACAACAGCAATTGTAACTGAACCGAAGTTACAGGAACAGGTACAACCTAGCTTAAAACGTTGGTTAAAACACGTTTTATATATGCCTGCGTCAAAACGCTATTTTTCAAAGCAAGATCAACAAGCCATTGCACAAACTGTGACGCAAGCTGAACAAGGTCATGTTGGTGAAATACAAGTGGTAATTGAGGGACATATTCCAAGTCATCAGGCATATCATCAAAATACACGTTTAAGAGCGCAGCAATTGTTTGCTGAATTGGGCGTTTGGGATACTGAGTATAATAGTGGCGTGTTACTGTATTTAAACTTGTGTGAAAAGACAGTCGAAATTGTGATAGATCGTGGTATTTATCAAGCAACATCAGAACAAATATGGCAACAGATTTGCGATGTGATGATTTCAGAGTTAAAAAATAAAAATTATCGAACTGCAGTTACCAGTGGTGTCTTAGAAATTGGTCAAATTTTAAATTTATTTTATGGTAACCAATATGGTCAAGTTGCCAATGTTAATGAGTTAGCAAATAATCCAATCATTGTGAATTAGTCTGGTTTTTGGTGACAATAAATGTCACTTTTTTACGTATAATTACGTAAAAATATAAGCGGCAAAAAAAAACTTGTAAAGCGTTACATTCTCTCTAAAATCAAAGAGTCTCGATTGGTTGTTGATTTTTTCCACAAAAAAGAACAGCCATATAAATTGCTCTAAAAGCTATAAAAATTTTTAAAACATTGGAGAAATGTTATGAAATCAGTTCAAAAGGGTTTTACTCTTATCGAATTAATGATCGTTGTTGCGATTATTGGTATCCTTGCTGCGATTGCGATTCCTGCTTATCAAGACTATACGAAAAAATCTCGTGATGGTGCATGTATGTCAGAGGTTAAAGGTTATGCAAATATTTTATATACTTGGGCTGTAGATCCTAACCGTTCAGGCACTCAGCCAAAATTTGATGATACAAATTCTAAAAACTGTAATGCTGTAACAGGTGGTGATAGCATCACAAATGCTACAACTTTAGCTGCGATTAAAACAACTGCAAAAGAAGGTACTGGTGGTGAAATCACTTGTGATTTAACAAAAGGTGCTTCTTGTTCTATTGCTGCTGCTAAGCCATAATATTAATATTTGAAAATAAGTATTGACTTAAAGTTAGTATTTTTTTAAAGCCCGACATATTTTGTTGGGCTTTTTTATTTTTTGTTCGAAGTTATGGAAATAGATGAAAAATATTTGGTTTGAGAACTAATTTCATTATTGGAAAAGTAAATTGACTAATCAAAATATTTTGATCTTAAGTGATTTGTTCAAATGATGGTGATGAATAAACTTCACATGTTAGATTTTACTAATTGTAGTGAATATAATTAGATATGGAAAAAATAGTAGCACAATCTGATTTATGGGATATTCAACAGATTTTAATGAAAAACTGCTCAAAATTATGCTTTGAGAAAAAATATAAATCTGAATTTGAATTTTATAGGAAAGTGTGATTAAAAATTAAGTATTAAATATTGATCAACTGTTTAAAATTAACGATGATCATTAACTTGATTATTAGCAATATATATTGTTTATCTATTGCTATAAATAGCCATATTATCTGGTGTAATCCAATTTTTTTAGTAACTTGATAAGGCTTTGCACAAACCTCATAGCTCTAATTAAAATAGAATTTTTACTGTGAAGTTGTATTGAATAGTCATAGTGATACAATCGTAATCTCTAATTTACATTTAGAGATTCATTGAATGTTCTAGTCAGGTTTATCTTTATACTTTCTTGATTGAGCAAAGTTTGCTTGTAAGAATATTCGTTGGTTGTATTATAGGTGAGCTCATTTATTTTAAATAATAGTGTTGAATCTGTTTTAGCGATAGGTCTCTGAAGTAAGATGATTTTTAACTAGCAATAAAATAGTTTATCTAAGATAGATAAAATTATAATTTTGGCGGTTAAACTTAAGTTATATAGATGTTAATTATGTTTGAATTTTTGTACGTATAAGGTTGAATGTAATCAACTACAAAGAAAATAATTTATGACCAAATTTGTCATTTTATGTTCTTAATTTACTATCTTAAAATTAATTTAACGATAATTTTTTACTTAATATAAAATAATAATGATAAAAATATTTAAGTTGAAAGCGCTGACTATGAAAGGTTTTACTCTTATAGAATTAATGATAGTTATAGCAATTATTGGAGTTCTCGCTTCCATTGGTATTCCAAGTTATTTAACTTATGTTAAAAATGCTCAGATTAAAGCATGTTTAGCTGAAACCAAGTCGTATGCTAATGATACATATTATTTATTATATGACCAAACTTCAGAGACACATCCGCAAAAGCCGATTTATCATTCTTGTTCTAGTATTACAGATGCTTCATCATGGAATGAGTTAACAACAAGTCTTATAATTGAAGCAAAAAGTAAAAATTCGACAGCAGTTGATATTCGTTGCGACTTAAGCAAAGGCGCAAACTGTACAATCATTCCTTAAACAAAAAATGTTAGAAACGCTATAATAGGCTCAGTTTTTCTTTTCACTTTTCCTATGAAAGCCATTCCTTACATTCTTTCAGCCGTATTGCTTTTACTTGCGTGGCTTTTGCCTATCCATAAAATGCCTTGGACAACCTTTGGTAGTGAAGCACTTACTTTTCTATCGGCCCTAACGCTACTCAGTGCTTTTATTCACAAAGACTTAAAAATACCGAAACCGCAACTGCTTATATTGCCTGTATTGGCAATCCCATTGATTCAATGGGGCTTTGGCGAGATTTTGTATTTAAGTAATGCATTGCTTTGCACCGCCTATATTGCGATGTTCTGGCTGATGCTGATTGTAGGTTATAACCTGGCAGTAGGTGAAAAGGGTCAAAGAGAACAAGTCTTTAAAGTATTTAGCCTTGTGGTTTTTACGGGTGCGATGCTTTCAAGTTTTATTGCAATGACCCAGTGGTTAGGCGTAAACGAATATTTCAGACCATTGGTTAATTTGCTAAATGGCAATCGTCCCTATGCAAACTTTGCCCAGCCAAATAATCTGGCGACGTTTATGTGTATGGGGGTATTTGCATGTTTATATTTTTATGAAAAGAAGATACTGCCAAATTACATACTCGGACCATCAACTTTTATTTTTCTATTGACCATTGCATTGACCCAATCACGGACTGCTTGGGTGGTGTGTTTGTTCACATTGATTTATTTAACAATCAAGCAATTTGGTCAAACTAAACGCTTTGGGTTTGTAAAATTACTCGCATGGTCTGGTGTGTTTATTACGTTGATTACATGCTTGCCAATGCTGAATCAGTGGATTGCATCTGTATCAACCCAAGAAGTAACACAAACATCTTCAGTGGTTGAGCGAGCTACCTCAGGTTATCTGCGGTTAGATATGTGGAACCAAGCCTTAGTCGCGATTTCAGAAAAGCCATGGTTTGGTTATGGCTGGAATCAAACGGGTATGGCACAAATCGCCGCTTTTGATTTATACCCATCACATGAATGGTATAAAACTGCACATAACGTGATTTTGGATTTACTGATTTGGAATGGGATTCCAATTGGTGGATTGATTATTGTTTATATGGCATGTTGGTTGTATTGGTTAAATAAAGGCATTAAAGATGCAGTTTCAATTGCAGCAGGATTAATGGTCTGTGCCATTTTGATTCATGCTCTATTGGAATATCCAATTCATTATGCATATTTCTTGCTTCCTTTAGGTTTCTTATTGGGGATCATCCAAGCTCAGTATCCTCGTTTGCCTACAGTGAACTTAAAGTCTTCGGTTACAGTAAGTATTATTGTGATTGGTTTGGTCTTGGTGGGAGTGATTTATCGAGACTATATTTTATACCGTCAACAAAGTGTATTTGTAAATAAGAAAACAGCATTAAGTGCTTCACAGCAAGCAGTGATGAATCAGGATATTTTGTTACTGACACAATTTAAAGAACGTGTATGGTGGATTGGTCTAAATCCATATAGCAAAATGTCAGATCAGCAGTTGCAATATATGGGGCGTATGGTGGCAAACTTAGCGTCAGCATATGATATTCAGAAATATGCACAGGTTTTGGCTTTTAATGGTAAAAAAGTTGAAGCTGAACATCAGTTATGGATTCTGAAGACACTACATGGGCAAGAGAAATCATATCAGGATCTATTACCTGTTTCTGTTGTAGGAAAATAATACTATTTCATAAAAGTGAATTTTGATGATTGTAAATTTTGCATCGTCACATTTCGAAATAAAATAAAAAATCCCCCAATCAGTTGGGGGATTTTTTGTGATCTTTCAAAATTATAGTTGGCTTTGAATATAATTTTCGATACCAACACTTTCGCTTAGATCCAGTTGGGTGGTTGTCCAATCCCAAAACTCTTCTTCTTTCTCAAGAATTTCTTGAACAAGATCACGAGTCACATAATCTAAGTTGCTTTCTGCGAGTGCAACTGCTGTTTTTAATGCATCAATGTTTTCTTTTACTTTACGTACATCACAGTTTAAAACTTCAACTGTATGTTGACCAATGTACAATTTGCCTAAATGTTGAAGGTTCGGTAAGCCTTCTAAGAAAAGAATACGTTCAATGATCTTATCCGCGTGCTTCATTTGGCGAATAGATTCTTTGTATTCAGCCGAACCAAGTTTTTCGATCCCCCAATCATTAAACATACGCGAGTGTAAAAAGTATTGGTTAATCGCAGTCAAATGATGATAAAGCACTTGATTGAGTTGATTAATTACGTCTCGATTGCCTTGCATATGGTTAAAACTCCATTCTAATTTTTTACCTTAACGTGAATTTAAACTGAGTCATTGAAATTTAATGATTAAGGTAATTTGATATGGCTCTATATTAATCAACTTTCTGCAGGGTTACGAGTAGTTTATGGAACGGCAAATGAAAATCGCAATCAAAAACAATAGGGATGTCGTTTTGGCTAAAAGAGATTGATTGAAAAAACGAACCCGCTTTGAGTCGAAGCGGGGGAGGAGAATGATCTGGGGATCATTAAAAAACTTATTTATTGTCGTTATAAATCTGAACTTATTTTTATGTTTGAATTTTTAAATCAAAACTACGCGGCAACAGAAATACGTGCTGCAATCAGCGATAGCTCTTCATTGATAATGCTTTTTGCTTCAGGGGCACAGCGACCACAGCACGTGCCTAAGTCTAATAATTCACGTACTTCACGGTAGCTCTCTGCACCATTTGCCATTGCATCTTTGATATCTTGATCTGTAATACCACGACATAAACAAACGTACATGAAACTCAACCCTAAGGTTAAATGCGATATCTAATATTATTGATAATTGTTATCATTTGTCAATGAAATTCATTTGAAATCTCATTAATCTTTATTGGCTTTTTGAATAAAAAAATACCACCTGATCGGTAGTATTTAATTTTATTTTTTAAATTATTTAAAATCAAACAATTAGTTTTGGCTGCTATTATTGAGGAATAATCACAATACCATCCATTTCAACCAATGCATTTTTAGGTAAAGAGGCAACACCTAATGCTGCACGTGCAGGATAAGGTTGAGCAAAGTATTCGCCCATGATCTGGTTGACCAATTGAAAGTTGGATAAATCGGTAAGAAAAATATTGAGCTTTGCAATATCTGCTAAAGAGCCGCCTGCAGCTTCACAGACTGCTTTTAAATTATCAAAAACACGTCGAATTTGTGCTTCAATGCCTTCAACCAATTCCATGCTATATGGATCTAAGCCAATTTGCCCTGAAAGATATAATGTGTTGTCTACTAAAATGGCTTGTGAATAAGTACCAATTGCAGCAGGGGCATTTTCAGTATGGATCACTTGGCGGGACATTGATTTCTCCTTGATTTCAAATCATTTCATCATAAAGCATGAATGGCATGCAAAGTGCATCGAAGATTATCGATAAACATTACAGGTCTTAATTTAGCACGCTTTTGCTTTTAGCGTCTCATTAATTGAAACTGGCATAGACATTCGACTAATACGAGGAAAACCAAATTGCATACGTAATTCACGAATGATTTGCGCAATTTGTTTACGATTATTCACCACGATATTCACATAGGTTTTATCTTCATGAGAGCGTACTGATTCAACCCCAGTTTTTGCTTTACGACATAAGTAAATCAATTCTGAAATTTGTTCATCGGTTAAAATAAGATCAATACTCAAATAAGCATTAAAGTTCACATCGTCTTCTTCTTCCGATGTCCACTGTAAAGACATGATATTTTCAGGATGTAAATGTTGTTCATGCAATAAGTTATGACAGCGTGCACGATGCACAATTAAGCCACGACGGGATAAATGTCCTTGAATCGGATCTCCCAATACTGGGTTACAACAGTGTGCATATTTTACATCGACACCATCTGTACCTTGGATGAGGCGATTTGAAGCATGTTCTTCAGTGGCTTTAGATTGGGCAAATAAATGGTTGGCGACCAGTTGTGGTAGTAGGTCTCCCACTGCAATTTGCTCAAATAAAGTGTCTTTATCGGGCACATGGCGCCACTCTAATAGATCTTTCCAATCCGCTTCGGATAAGTCTTTGGTCGAGCGATTAAACAGTTTTAAAGCACGGTTGAGCGCTTGTTGCCCCACTAGGCGTTGTTCATCTGGATCTTGATCACGCAAGATGTTTTGAATCGCACGACGCGCTTTTTGGGTGTTAATGAAGCTTAACCAGTCTGGGTTTGGGGTTGCCAATACATCGGTAATGACTTCAACCACCTGACCACTGACTAAAGGTGTTGAAAGCGGTTTGATTTCACCATTAATTTTAGCACCTACCGCATGGTTGCCTAAAAATAAACTCGCTGAATAAGCAAAATCTACTGCTGTGGCGCCTTGTGGTAATTCATGTAGCTGTCCATGTGGGGTGTAGACCCAGATCTTTTCTTGATGTAAATAATCAAGTAGATCGCTAAATGTGGTTTTTGCACATTCACCACCGACAAGAAGATCTAAATTCTTCATCGATGCTTGAATCGCAGAGCGACAAGCTTGTGGCGCATTTTCACCGAGGACCACACCAAAGCGCGCAGCTTTACGCATCAACTCGGTTTGAATGGTTAAGGATAACGTGGTACGTTCACCTTTGAGTTTGATCATTAAAGACTGATTTCCGCCTGGTAATGGGCGACGGATATGGTCTTCATAGTCGATGACTTGGAAATTTTCACGTAAGGCATCGACCAAGCGGTCACAATCCGCGATGCTTTGTAAAACAATTTCAAAAGCATGGCTATGGGTGAGTTCTTGTAAGTCGATTTCATTTTTTACAAAGTGGCGTAACAGTTCGATATTGTTGTTTTTCTTTTTGATGCGCCCTTGAATATTATAGTTATTGAGCAACTCAGCTAAATTTTGTTCCCAAACTGATTGATATTTACAGCGCTCTGGTTTGGTTTTGAGTAAATTTTCTTGTACATCATTGTACATATCGAGATCTAGGTTTTGATAGCACAGATGCTCTAAGTTATCTGCCATCTCATTCATTCCTACAAGTCGTGCCATAGGAACAAAGATATCAAAAGTTTCTTGCGCGATGCGTGCACGTTTATCTGGTCGTAAAGCGCCTAGAGTCGTCATATTATGATAACGATCAGCGAGTTTGATAATAATGACACGCGGGTCTTGTAAGGTGGCTTGAAGAATTTTACGGAAAGACGCAGCTTTATTATATTCTTTATCGCTGGAGTGACTGAGTTTGGTAACCCCATCAACCAATTCAGCCACGGTTTTACCAAATTTTTCAGTGATATCTTCTTTGGTAAAATCTGTATCTTCAATCACATCGTGCAATAAGGCTGCCATGAGCGTTTCGGCATCCATACGCATATGTGCCAAGATACAACTCACCGCAATCGGGTGTAAAATATAGGGTTCACCACTTTTACGTGTAATACCATCATGCGCAATATCAGCATAATCACAAGCCACAAGTACTCGCTCGACATCACTTGGTTTTAAGTACGCGTCGATAATTACATTCAACTGTTGCTTGGATTGGCTGACCTGTTGGCCTGGCATAGAACACCTATCTTAAATTACAAATTTGAAATATTTTTCCTAATGCTTTAATGAAAAGCATATTGAGCCGCTTGTCAATTTCTAGACATCAAATATATCTATTTTTTTTAACAAATATTTTGAATTTTGTCGATTGATTGGCAAAACTTTTTGCAAAATAATTGAAATAAAAAAGCCTAGTTGAAAAACTAGGCTTTTTTCAAAGGCACTGGGGCTGTTGATATTTCATAAATGGCTTGCGTTGTAGGCTAAAATTGAGCAGGCAAGGCATGAAGCGAAAAGAATAGCGAGACTATTTTCGAGTTTCATAACGCAGACTGAGATAATTTTAGCCACAACCTTTCAGGACTAGTGTGTTTTTTGCCGCTACGTCGTTACGAGCTATTTATTTAGAATGACTAAATCTCATATCTCGTGCCTCGTATCGCCTAAAAAACACACGTAGTCGCAAACATAGACGAACTGTCAACAGACCCTGGCTTATTGAAAAGAAAAACCTTCAAGATTAAGATTGTTTGCTGATAAAGCAAGGTCAAGACTAGACGTTTGGTAATCTTGATCACGTTGCTTCAAGATATCTTTAGTCACATGACCAATCGCAATTTCACGTAATGCAACAACAGTCGGCTTGTCATTGTCCCACTCAACAGTTGGTTCAATGCCTTGGCGTGCCAATTGACGCGCGCGCTTGCTTGCCACTAGTACAAGCTCAAAGCGGTTGTCTACATGGTCTAAACAATCTTCAACGGTTACGCGTGCCATAAGAATTCTCGTTTGAATACAAATTTTTTAAATAGACTGTGCAGTATAAAATGCTTTCATCATAGACTCAAGTTTTAATCGAAGCTTATTTAGAAAGCATTTAGATCATAAGTACTTAGATCTAAGATTGTGGTGTAATCAGTTTGGTAATTAAAGCCTGATGACGATTTGCCTGTTGATCTATTTTTAAGCGATTGGCATTAATAACAGATTCCAAATCATGTAACGCTTTATTGAAATCATCATTGATGATGATGTATTCAAAGTTGACATATTGTTGCATGTCTTCTACAGCACAACTTAAACGATGTTCAATAACTTCAACAGAGTCCGTGCCACGATTTGAAAGACGTTGACGTAAATCAAACTGCGTTGGAGGAAGAATGAAAATTTGTTTAGATTCAGGAAAAAGTTTACGAACTTGCTCAGCACCTTGCCAATCGATCTCAAGTAGCACATCATGGCCTTTCGCCAATTGGTCTTTTACAGTTGCTTGTGCAGTACCATAATAATTGCCAAAAACTTCTGCATACTCAATAAAACCACCTTGATTGACTTGATCAAGAAAGTTTTCTTTAGAGGTAAAATGATAATGAACACCGTCGAGTTCGCCAGGTCGCTGACCACGAGTCGTATGTGAAACAGAAACGTGTAAATTGCTCACACGCTCAAGTAGCGCTTTAACGAGAGATGTTTTGCCTGTTCCTGATGCCGCAGAAACGACAAACAATAGACCCGACATGATATTTTTCCTGATATGATAAAATATCTTCTCTATTTTAGAGTAGAGCGAAGACAAACAAAACTGTTTTTACACATTGTTTGTGTTTAATCGATAAAATATATCCAACCATTGAAGTGAGCATTGAGGGTTTTATGGAAATTGTATTGGCTAATCCGCGTGGATTTTGTGCAGGTGTAGATCGTGCAATTGCCATCGTCAATCGTGCGCTTGAATGTTTTAATCCACCTATTTATGTCCGTCATGAAGTGGTTCATAACAAATTTGTGGTTGACGATTTACGTCAGCGCGGCGCAATTTTTGTGGATGAGTTAGATGAAGTGCCTGACGATAATATTGTTATTTTTAGTGCACATGGCGTATCAAAGGCGGTTCAACAAGAAGCTGAACGTCGTGGTTTAAAAGTATTTGATGCAACTTGTCCATTGGTCACTAAAGTACATATTGAGGTCACGAAATATGCACGTGAAGGAACCGAAGCAATTTTGATTGGTCATGAAGGCCACCCTGAAGTTGAAGGGACCATGGGACAATATGACAAAAAGAATGGTGGTGAAATTTATCTGGTTGAAGATGAAGAAGATGTAACTTCATTAACAGTACATCATCCTGAAAAAATAGCATTTGTGACCCAAACAACTTTATCTATAGATGATACGGCCAAAGTAATTGATGCTTTGCGAAATAAATTCCCTCAAATTCAAGGGCCTCGTAAAGATGATATTTGTTATGCCACGCAAAACCGCCAAGATGCTGTACGTGATTTAGCATCACAATGTGATGTGGTGTTGGTGGTTGGCTCTCCAAACTCGTCGAATTCGAATCGTTTACGTGAGTTGGCTGAACGGATGGGAAAACATGCCTATCTGATCGATAATGCAGATGAGTTAAAACAGGAATGGTTTAACTCGAACCATAAGATCGGTGTTACAGCTGGGGCATCTGCACCTGAGATTTTAATTAAGCAAGTGATTCAACGCTTACAGGACTGGGGCGCGACAGCACCACAAGAGTTAAATGGTCGTGAGGAAAATATCACATTTAGCCTACCAAAAGAGCTACGGATTCATGTAACTCAAGCTTAAATTTAAACTTTATTTTTTAAGCAGATAGCTGAGATTTCAGTTATCTGCTTTTTTATGCCTTTTATCCAACTTGTATTGGTTTTGTAAGTATTTAAGTTATGATTTTTAATAGGGTAGCGTTTTGTTGCAATGGGGGGGGCAATGCAAAAAAATCGAGGATTCACCTTAATTGAGTTGATGGTGACGATTGTTGTTTTGGCGGTTATAGCATCGATTGCAGCGCCTTCTTTTTCAAAGCTCTTAGCAACCTATCAGGCGAATAAAAGCAATGAAGAGTTAATGACAGCACTAAAAGAAGGGAAGAGCCGTGCATCATCAATGAAAATGTCTGTGATCGTTTGCCCAAATAAAGATGGCTCGAATCAGGAAATAACAAAGACACTCTGTTTAACCAAAGCAGGAGTTAGTACAGCCAATGTTTCAAATTTCATTGATGCAAAACGTGTCATTTTAGCCAATATTGATAAGGCTGTTAGTGTTGGTGGTGACTTATATGTTGTTTTTAGTGCTATTGGGTCATCACTTGATAATGTGCCAAGTACAAACCTAAAGGCAAGAAAAATAACAATATGCGGTAATAAGGAACTCACCGAAATAACAGTGTCCGTTATCGGAATTGTATCCTCTGAAAAGAATGGAGCATGCTCATGAAGAATAAGAAGAATCAATTGGGTGTGGGGCTCGTTGAAGTTCTGGTTGCCCTGGTTTTACTTGCGATCGGGGTTTTGGGATTTACTGCTTTACAGTTAAGGGCTGTAGATGCGACTAGTGAAGCGCTTACAAGATCTCAAGCAACACTAATTTTGAGAGGCTTAACAGAAAGTATTCGGGCTAATCCTAATGGTCAATCTAGTTATCCTGCTGCTGTAAAAGGGTATATTGGTGTGGGAGAAAAGTCTCCGAAAAAAAAATGTTTTAATGCCACATGTACACCAGCAGAAATGGCTGATTATGATTCATATTTGGCTGCCGATGCAGCATCAAGAATCGGGATTAGTATTACAATGACAGATTGCCCAGGGGTAGGCAGTACAATTAAAAGGCAATGCTTATTCGCTGCTTGGGATGAAACTGCATCGAAGTTAAAAGCAAGTGATTATAGTGCTTGTATGAGTAGCACAGGAACGTATGTGTTTACTGCAAAATGCCTAATGATGGAGGCATATTAATGAGATTCATGACAAAGCACGAAATAATGGGACCTCAGAAGGGTTTCACACTAATTGAATTGATCGTTGCTCTTGCTATTGGTCTTATTATTAGCGCTGCAGCTTTGCAATTGTTCACTGGTGGTTTAATTACGGCAAAAATGCAAGAAGCAAGTGCAGAGTTGCAAGATAGCGGGGTGTTCGGTGTCGATTATATTGCTAGAGATATCCGTCTCGCGAATTTTGGAAATGTAAATAATCCAGTGTTAGATACAACAACACCCAATGGCGGAATTATTTTTACCAGTGGAGACCCAGCTTTAGGTAAAGCAAATCTACAATTAAAAGATGTAAGTGCAGGATTGTTAACAAAATCAGGAGGTCCTACTGGGACGAGCTCTAGTAGTGATCAACTCACGATTATGTTTCAAGCACCCAATAAAATGATGAACTGTGAAGGTAGAGAAGTACAGACTAGTGAGTATGTTATTCAACGTTATTTCTTAAGGACAGATAATGGTAACTTGGCATTGGCTTGTGATGCAAATACCCCAGGAAATAGTGTCCCTTCTATTGCCGGATTAAGTGATTCAAATAATGGTGAAGTGATTATGCCAAGAGTGGATCTTGTTAGATTTTACATCGGAGCAAAAGCTGGAAACAATTTTAGTTATTACACTATTGAGCAATTTAAGACAGCAGTAAAGGCAGCGTCCTCTCCAAATATCCCTAGAGTTGTCTCCATTAGAATGATGGTTTTGGTGCGCTCTAAAGATCCAATAACAAATAAAAATATAGATCCATCTAAAGAAAGTTTTAATTTCCCTGATGGTGACGTGACTTTGACGGATAAAAGTACCAAATATTTACGACGTTTATATACAACAAATATTGCATTAAGAAATGGCTTAGGAGAGAAGATTTATGAAACATCGAACTAACCTAAGCAAGCAGAAAGGGTCAACGATTATCGTTGTTATGATGATGTTGTTATTTTTAACAATAGTTGGAGTGATGGCGATTAGGACCTCTATGACGACATTGAATATTGCAACAAATGCGCAAATTGGTCAGCTTTCAAGTCAAACTGCAGATACACCAATCAACCAAGTTTTTTTAGAGGATTTAAATAAGCAGGTGAATCTTTCAAGTGTTATTGGTAAGGCTTTGAAAGATGCAGATACAGAACCTGATAAAGAATATGTTTTTTGTTATAAACCTAAAGCGAGTACTCGATTTGGTTCAGTTACATCCATGGCTGTGCTTAGAAATACGAGTACTGGTGTTGAGTTAGTTGAGGGAAGTACAGATAGTTTTTGTAATTTAACCACTGACTTTGGTAGTGCAAGACGAGGGGTAGTTACACAGGTTTCTATTAAAATTCCAACAGATACCACTGATTTACCGCCTTTGGCTTTACTCGCAAGAAATATTAATGTAAGTGGCGGACAAACAATTCCACAAGGGGTAACTGAGCAAAAACGTATTCGTATGACGACAGTAGCAGTGATGCCCATTTATGCTAAAAACTTGTCTGCGGCTCAAGCATGTTTAAAAGAAAATGTGAATGATAATTTAGATGCGGAATCTAGTGCTAAACAAACAACAGCACAATGTCTCGTAAATCTTGGTGTTCCAGTTAACAGTCAAGTCCAAGAGTTTAATTTGCAAACATTTATAAAAATGGTTAAAGCACCAGTATAATGATGAGGAATGTAAAATGAAATCTAAAAAGCTTACGGCTTCATTGAGTTATGCAGGCAAGCAAAAAAAATTAAATTTAGGCATGGTTGGATTTACAACGTTTGTCGGTACATTCCTGATAGTGTCTTCTGTCACCAAAGCGAATGATTTACAAATTTATGCTGCACCTACTGCAGGAAAAAAGACATTAGTCATGATGTTGGATACATCGGGGAGTATGGGACCCGCAAGTGGAAAGGGGTTTAGCTATCGAGATGATTACGGCTTAAACTGTGGAATCAGTTATAACCAAACGTCTTTAGCAACCTTGACTACAACTTTATCAAATCTTTCTAATAATACAGCGTATCGTATTAGTTCAGGAACTGTGCCTAGTTATGATCGTAATTTTTGTTATGTATCTCCTAATTCAGCAACTAGTGCGGTTAAAGATGAGGTTTCAGGCTGTGAGCAAATTACAAATTCGAGCGGGAAGATAACAGGTTATCAATGTTTAGACCGATTGACTCGTTTAAAAGATGGAATGTTTGCTTTCTTAAATAGTGAGGATGCTTCTTTAAGACAGGTTCGTGTTGGTTTAGGGAATTATTCTGCCAATGGAGATGGTCGTAGCGGTCAAATTTTAGTGCCTGCTAAAGAGTTGGGTGCACTGAATTCTTCTCAAAGAGCTGAATTAAAAAATGCGCTTAAAGATCTGAAAGCTTACAACGGTACACCTACTGCCCATGCGTATGCAGAAGCAGCAGCATATTTAATGGGAACTAAAACATTACAATCAGTAAATTTAAATAATGCACCAGTTTATTTTTACTATAATTCTAGCAACTATAGACAGTGTGTAGGCTGGGACTCTGATGGTGGTTCATGCAGTAGTTGGAGTGGCTGGATAAGTGGTCAATTGTCTAGCTCTGCAATAAGTGGTATGAGTAGTCAGTCTTGTACTTTAGATCGATATTCAGGGACTTGTTATAGAAAAACAGGTAATTATTTACTCTCAAATACAGATAGTGGATTTACAAAATCTGCTGATAATACAAAAGTCGCTGATAATACAAAATATGACTCTCCACTTCCTGCTGTTGCTGATCGTCAAAGCTGTGATGGACAAGGGGTTTATATTCTTTCGGATGGTGCGGCCAATTCTACATCTGAGAACCAAGCGAGTACCTTAATGTCTAATGCTTTGGACTCATTTGGAAATAACTTTAGTTGTAATGGAGGCTTACCCGAGGGTTATGACGGGAATAATCCAGGAGGCTGGCGTTGTATGGGGGAGTTTGCAAAAAAATTATTTGATAAAGCACAGAATCCAACAGGTGTGTCTATTCAAACTGCTTTTGTAGGGTTTGGTGAAACGATGAATAACTTAAGTAATGGTTATGTAGAAAATGCTTGCAGACTGAGTTCCCGTACGCAAAATGATCGGACTTCAGATGATCAATGTTCTCCAACAGCACCTAGCTATAAGACGCCCAACCCAGGTTATGGTAATGGCGGATTTTTCATTGCAAAAGAATCTAGTGAGATTACCAATAGTGTAATCCAGTTTATTGATAACTTAGGGAAAAATCCAATTAGCCCACTATCAACAGGAGCAATTTCTGTTCCTGTGGATGCCTTAAGTCCACAATCTTTCCAACCGTATGGTTATTTGAGAGCTTTAGAGCCAAAACCTGGGACTCAAAATATTACTTGGACAGGAAACTTAAAAAAATACAATATTCAAGGAGGAGCTTTGAAATCTGGAAGCAATTTTGTTTTTCAAAGCAATGGATTGCTCAACCCAAGCTCTCAAGATATTTGGAACAGTACTTCACTCACAGATGGCGATGGTATTACAGCGGGTGGGGTTTATTCAAAAATTAAATTGCCAACACTTGCGAGCCCTAATGGTTATAGACCACTTTATTCAGATATTAAAACTGTGGCATCAGGTGGTGTAATTACTTCGACAGATAAAAATTCAGATTTATTTTTAGTGACTCAGTCTGTAACAACCCCAACTAGTTTATTGGATAAGTTTAAGACAGATAGTCGATTGAAAAATTTAACATTAGATATTCAATTAAAGTTATTAAATTATCTAGGTTATAACTTAAGTCTAAGTTCTACACAGCTTCCAAATAGCTTAGATACCCCTAAAGATGCTTTTACATCTATGGGGGCAAGTATTCATTCTTTTCCAGTACAAATGACTTATAAGGGAACATTAGATGCAGATGGTAATTTAAAGTCTACACGTGATCAGTCTGTACTTTATGGCAGTATGGAAGGTGCCTTACGTATCGTCAATTCATTGACTGGTGAAGAGCAGATGGTATTTGTCCCTGCTGAAATTTTACAAGACAGTACTTTATCAAAAGCTTTAAGAAAGGGTGAATCTGATGTAAACGGTGTGACACAAGGGATTAATGGGGCATGGATTGCTGATTCAGACTATAAGGTGACTAGCGGAAGCGATACGGATACATCGGTCGTTGCAAATAAGATGAATGTGTATGGTGGTATGCGTATGGGAGGAACAAGCTATTATGGCTTAGATGTCCTTAACCCAAGCGCACCTAAATTACTTTTCCGTATTCTTGGTGGGGCAGGTGACTACACTCGCATGGGGCAAACTTGGTCTAAACCTGTACTAGCCAATATTCGTTATAACAACCAAATTACCCGAGTGATGATTGTGGGGGGTGGTTATGATATGTGCTATGAAAATCCAAGATTTAAATTGAACTCATCAAATTCCAATACAGATTATCCATCTACATCATGTAACAATAAAGCACAGGCAGATGGTAATGCAGTTTATATTATCAATGCAAAAACTGGCGAAAGAATTTGGTGGGCAAGTAATTCAGGTGCTAATACGAATAATGCAAATATGACCCATAGTATTGTTAGTAGAATCAGTACTTTGGATCGAGATGGGGATGGCTTAGTTGATCACCTCTATTTTGGTGATTTAGGTGGGCAAGTATTTCGTATTGATTTAAATAATGCCAAAAATACTCCAGTCGCATCCTTTGGGAAAAGAGTTGTTCGTTTAGCAAATCTTGCAACAAAAGCCGATGGAACAAGTATTACAAATGGAGATCAATCTCGTTTTTATCAACCACCAACGTTAACTGTACATGATGAGGCAGGCTCAACATTTGTTATGGTTGGTATTGCGTCTGGTGATCGTAGTACACCATTGGATGTTTCACCGAATAAAGGTCGTGAACTCATGTTGCCTTTAAATGAGTTAACTGGGCGCCCAACAAATAAAGTTTATGGATTGATTGATCGTGATATTGCAGATAGTGGATTGATTACAGGTACCAAAGATCCTAAAACCGGCGCATATAAAGATATTGACTTAAAATCAGTTGATATTACTTTGAAATATCTTAAGGAAAATCCGCAAAATATCACAGGTATCATTTCTTCGATTTTTTTCCCATACGCTAAAACAGGTATGCAGGGATGGTATCGCTCACTCTCTAGTGATCAGAATGGAAATCCAGTATCTGGACGAACTGCGGGAGGTGTGAAAGCATTTGAAGAAGAACCAGTAGCGATGACGGGAAGACTAATTGTTCCAATTTATGACCCTGAAGGTACGGGTATTGTTGATCGACAGAATCCTTGTCAACCTCGAATTATTGGTGAAAGTAATACTCAACAGTTCTGCTTACCATATGGAGCCTGTTTGGATTCAAAAGGCGTGGTTGATTGGAGTCTTGAAAAGAGCACTGGTTTTCAGATTGTAGATGGCAAGAATCAAAATGTCTTAGGACCAGGTATACAAGGTATTACTTTTGGTCCAGATGATACTAGTGGTGGGAGTAATACGGGTAATAATTGTGGAGCCTTAACTTTGCTGGGCTTACAACAAGGCAAAGGAAAATGGGAATGTAATAAAATCTTAAACCCTATTCGATGGTATGAGAAATATGTTGAAGCTAAGAATAACTAATCAATATGAGAATGTGACAAGTCAAACTTGTCACAGAAATAATCATGGCTTCACATTGATAGAAATGATGGTTGTTATTGTTATCATTGCAATTTTAGCTGCTATTATTTATCCAAACTATCAGGATCACGTTAGAAGAGCTGCAGCCGCACAAGCGCAGCAGGAAATGCAGAAAATTGCAAATCAGTTGGAGATATTTAAATCTAAGAATCTCACCTATCAAAATTTTGATTTAAAAGATTTATATAACTCTAACTCGTCAGACGAGATTTCAACACCTGTTGGATCAACTGGGGATATGGTTAAGTACAAAATTACACTCAAAGATTTGACTGATCCGACTTTGTCGCTCAAAAGTTCAGCTACATCAGGATTTGGTTGGGCAATAAAGGCAGAAAGTACAGATGTTAAAAATTATAATTTACTCATGACGAGTGAGGGAGTTCGTTGTAAGACGAAAGACAGTGTAACTTTTACAGCATGTACAGGTAGTGATATTACATCATGGTGAAAAGTATGAAATTAAAAGGTTTTACTTTAATTGAGCTATTGATTGTTGTCGTAATTTTAGGGATTTTGGCTGCGATAGCATATCCAGCATATCAAGACTATATAATTAAGACCAATAGAGTTGATGCTCAAAGTGAAATGCTTCAAATTGCCCGAAATTTATCCAATTATAAAATGGCGAAAGGGACATTTAAAGATGCCAAATTGGAAAATGGAGCATTTGAAGAAGATTATCCAAGTGTTGGAGAAGCAAAATATAAAGTTAAATTAGAAGTTTCTAAAGATAATTTAACTTGGTCTTTAAATGCTGCTCCAATAGCAGGTTCTCAGCAAGCCGGAAATGGTGATGTCGGATTAGATAGCCAAGGCCAAAAATGTTGGAGCAAAGGTACCACTTGCACCCCATCAGCAACCACAAATTGGGACGGTAAATAAAAATCAAATTCAAAATTGTGGATAAATAAAATTTGATCTTTCTTTCATGACAAAGATAACGTAAAATATTGCCCTCTATGAAAGGGGTTTGAAATGTATCGATGGTCGGTGCAAGGATAATCCGTAAAAACTATAAGGTTCTATCATGGTTGTAATTCGTCTAGCACGCGGTGGTGCTAAAAAACGTCCGTTCTATCAAGTAATCGTAACTGATAGCCGCAATGCGCGTGACGGTCGTTTCATCGAACGTATTGGTTTCTTTAACCCTACAGCTCAAGGTAAAGCAGAAAAACTTCGTTTAGATGCTGACCGTTTTGCTCACTGGGTTGCTCAAGGCGCTCAACCGTCTGAACGTGTTGCTTCTTTAGCTGCTCAAGCTAAGAAAGCTGCAGCTACTGCATAATTAAACCTTTAATTAGGCAGTAAGCCCATGACACCAGCACAGAATGTGCCCGAAGATCGTATTCAGATTGGACAGCTACGTTCAGCATATGGATTAAATGGGTGGCTCTGGGTCTATTCCAATACAGAACCTATGAGCAACATATTTGACTACCTTCCTTGGTACATTGAGACCAAAGCAGGTTGGCAAATTGTAGACGTAAAACGTTGGAAACCACATGGTAAAGGCTTGGTTGTTTCGTTGAAAAGTGTGAGTGATCGCACTGCAGCAGACAGCTTAGTTGGCGCGAATGTTTGGATTTCAAAATCGCAACTGCCTCAAGCAGGCGTGGACGAGTATTACTGGTCTGATTTAAAAGGTCTAATCGTATTAGGTCTGAATGAAGAAGAACAGGAAGTAAATCTTGGTCAAATCCACGAATTGTTTGAAACAGGCGCCAATGATGTCATGGTTGTTCGTGCAACAGCTGATAGCATCGATGGCGAAGAGCGAATGATTCCATGGCATAAAGATGTGGTACAACGCGTTGATCTCGAAGCTGGTCGTATCTATGTCAATTGGGGCGTAGATTTCTAATCCGATAAGGATTGGCGCAGCAGGAAAATAGAGGAGTCTGCGATGTTTTTTGCAGTCATTACGCTTTTTCCTGAAATGTTTGAAGCGATTACAGCGTACGGAATTAGCGGGCGAGCGGCAAAGCGTGACATTGTACAAGTTCATTGTATCAATCCACGAGAATTTGCTGAGGGTAACTACAAACGAGTGGATGAACGTCCATTTGGTGGTGGTCCTGGTATGGTGATGATGGCTGAGCCTTTGGCAAAAGCAATCCACCATGCAAAAGAGCTTGCAAAGCAAGCAGGTGCAGTTCATGTTCCTGTGGTGTATATGTCACCACAAGGGCAGACCTTAAATGAACCTGCAGTACAACAATTTGTTGAATATGACGGATTAATTGTGCTGTGTGGACGTTATGAGGGCGTTGATGAGCGTTTGATCCAAAAATATGTTGATCAGGAATGGTCGATTGGAGATTACGTATTATCAGGCGGTGAACTCCCTGCGATGGTTTTATTGGATAGTATTATTCGACGTTTGCCGAATACCATGTCAGATGAACAATCAGCAGTGCAGGACTCATTTGTGGATGGTCTTTTAGATTGCCCACAATATACCAAGCCAGATCATTTTGAAGGTTTGGATGTTCCTGAAGTACTTAAGTCAGGGCACCATGCCAATATTGAGAAATGGCGGTTTTTGCAACGCTATCAACGCACTTTAGAACGCCGACCTGAGTTGGTGGAAAAAGTTGAGTTGACCAAGCAGCAAAAAAAATGGCTAAAAGATGAGCGAGGGTAGGCAAGCATTGATCATGTTTGTTTCAACGCACGTCAGAAGCTGTACTTCTTATTAGTAATACAACAATTCATCATTGTTGGCCTGCGGAATGTGAGTTCCATAAGAAGTCGGCTTCGAGAAAATACTTATGATTAAGTACTTATATTAGGCTCTTTATTGATCTGAATAACATCAGCAATAAAGGGAAAGATAAACGGGTTGATACGCGATTTAGCCTCTATCCCCAGCGGTTGTGCAGACCTCTTCTGTCCCGCAAAACGGAGATTCCCACAATGAGTGGTAAACATCCTTTAGTTCAAGCAATTGAAAACCAACAGTTAAAAACTGACCTCCCAACTTTTGCTCCTGGTGACACAGTTATCGTTCAAGTAAAAGTAAAAGAAGGTGATCGTGAGCGTCTTCAGGCTTTTGAAGGCGTAGTTATTGCGAAGAAAAACCGTGGCTTGAACTCTGCGTTCACAGTACGTAAAATTTCTAGCGGTGTTGGTGTTGAGCGTGTATTCCAAACTCACTCTCCAATCGTTGCTAAAATCGAAGTGAAACGTCGTGGTGACGTTCGTCGTGCTAAGCTTTATTACCTACGTGAATTGTCTGGTAAAGCTGCGCGTATTCGTGAAAAATTACCAGCACGTAAACAAGGTTAATTTTAACTTTGCTTTACAGCTAAAAAAATGCGCCATTTGGCGCATTTTTTGTTTCTTGCTAAAGTCCTTGTAGTTTTAGGCGATTGGTATGTTCACGATAGACTTGTACTGGATCTGGTGCAAAAATTGCACGCAATCCTAAAATTTGATTGACCTCATCTAAGTGATTCCAACGATAATCATCACGAATCGTTTTACCGAATTTAGCACTACATCTTGAGACTAAGCCATCATTATCACGACCTGCGTTAATTAAGAGGCTTGTGCCAAGTAGGGCAGAATCCAAGTCGAGAAGATTTGTAACGGCGGTATTGCCTGTAAATGAATAGAATTGAATCCCTTTTTCTTGATAAGCCCCTTCACCACAAGCCGTGGTACCAACGCCCATCGGGAATTTACTGTTAAATAGTGCAGAACCTTCAATGGTGAGGCTTTTCCCACCTGCCAACGCATCATGAGGAAGTTCTTTCGGGTTAAGACCTTGCGCCCAGACAATTGCTTTTGAAAATAAATTGACCACACTCACCAATGGACCTTGAAGTGGCGTGCCTTCTATACTTAAGATAACGTTTGCAACAGGGCTACCTTTTTGTGGTGAACCAACAGCAGTCACAGATGCAATTTGCATAGGCATGATGCCTGCGACATAGCGGCTGGTTGGACCACCATGCGAATGTCCGATCAGATTGACTTTTTGACTGCCGGTAATTGCCAGAATCTCTTCCACTTGCTGAGCCAATTGCTCACCACGGACTTCAGTAGAATTAAAGGGTGATACTCGCGTAGCCCATGTATTGGCGCCGTTGCGAGCCAAATCTGGTAAAATTTGATACCAGTAGTCTAGTCCTAAAACATCGCCAGCACGAATAAACCCAGCCATACCGTGCACAAATACCACAGGATATTTGGTTTTTGCATAGTCCGAGTTTACTTTACTGACAGTCACTTTTTGCGCATTATTAGATGCATATGCGGTTGATAATGTACTCGCCAGCAGTAGACTCGCGATAATACGTCCATATTTCATGTTAAAACTCCATCTATTTTATTATTGGGCGATTTACATACCTCAATTTTAAATGTATTGAGTGTAAAGCCTCGATTCTGATCATGTTTGCAGGAACGCAAACTTTAACTTCTTTGTTTTTTTAAATCTCATATCAAATCAGATTCTGGAATTCGAAATTCAATACGATGTTCAATATAAAATTTGAATCCAGAATCATTTACTATTCAACTATAAAATATACTGAATGAACAGTACATTTTATCGCCTCTCATCGGCAATATTTACAAGCCTTGTAATTTCAGACGATTGGCATGTTGACGATATTGAGCAAGTGGATTCGGCGCAAAAAATAATCCACGTAGCCCTAAAACATGATTGATTTCATCCATGTGTGTTTGACGGTAATTGTCTCGAATCACTTGCCCATAATGAGTATTGCAACGATTCATCATGCCATCATTGTCTAGATTTTTATAAGACAAAGGCGCGAGTGTAGAAATGACGCCATCCATAACATCAAAAATGTTGGTGAATTGAGCTGTACCCGTCCAAGAATAATGATAAACACCATTGGCTGTTACTTTTTGACCATTACCACAGTCTTTGGGAATCGCAGCGCTTGGAAATTTTGCATTAAATTCAGCAGCCCCTTGTTCGCTCACACTTTGTAAAGAGTTATTTAGACTGAGGGGGAGGGATGGATTACCTTCGAGAAGTGTAATCACAGGTGCTAAGATATATTGACTAAAAACTGTCAGAAGCGTATTTGCGCCTCGGTTACTTAAAATATCATCCGCGATCTTAGAACCTTTAATTGCCCCTGCAACAGCAGTTAAAGAAGCAACTTTTGTGGGTGCAACGATTTCAATATAGCGAATTGTTGGACCACCATGACTATGTCCAATCAGATTGACTTTGGGTGAGCCAGTCAGTGCGATGACTTCATCGACTTGCTGTAAGAGCTGTTCACCACGAAGCTGTGTCGATTCCAATGGGGAGACTTGTGTCGCATAAACTTTTGCGCCATTGCGAGCTAAATCAGGGAGGATCTGATAGAAGTAATCTATGCCAAAGGATGAAGGCCCTAGACGGGTGAAACCGAACATCCCATGATTAAATACAATCGGATATTTGGTTTTTGCATAGTTTGAACTGACATAACGTGGATTTACAGTTTGTAAGCCAGATGCAGATGCGGTCATCGAACTTAATCCAATGATTAAACTCATGGCGAAAATATTGATCTTAAATTTCATATTAAAATACTCTTGTTGTTTTTAAGTGAATTGTTGATTGACATGAAGTCTATGTTGCAAGCTAAAATTTGCTTACAACCCTTATGGTCTCAAGCGATTGGCATACCATCATTATCGTTATTGCTCTAAACCAAAGGTGCAAGTTGCATTAAAATCGTGTCAATCCCGAGCAAGTTTTTAGTTTGTGTGCGTCCTCCTTATAGGTGGTTGTTAATATTATTTCCCACTTTGTATCAGTAGACTTGTAGGTATCCCTGAGTCATAAATCTACAGAGATACTTGAGTATGGCTTGCAAACTCAAGCCATAAAACGTGCTATAACGCATAATCTAAATATTTTTGTTTTCGCTTTTTTCATCATTTTAGCGATGTGCTATGTATTTTATGGCTAATTTGCAAAGGGTAATTTGCCTCCTTGATCATGCACAGTTTCAAAAGTTTGTAATCTGAGTTGCTCTTGTTGATTTGCAAATTGTTGTGATTTCAATTGTTCTACAGCACGCTGTTTGGCTGAATCACTCAGATTACTTTTGAGGATATTGTCACGCTCAGCAAGGTATTGATTAACTTTGCCTTTCCAATCATTTCGTTGTACATCAAGCGTTTCTAAGCGTTGTGTCGCCTCGGGTCCCACCAGATTGGTGCGCATTTGACGGATCTCTTGTGCAGAACCACCACGTGCCTTAATCTCCGCTGTCAACTTTCTTAAGTCTTCAAGTTGATTGAGTTGTTGTAAATTCTCTTTCCAGTCCTCAGGGAGTTGCTCAAAAAGTTCTTTGAGTTTTTGCGCTTTTTCAGCCGCAGATAATTTTTGATTATCCATAATTTCTAAGCGGTCTACCGTATATCGGTCATAGGTATCTTGTGTGCCAAATAAGCCTTGAATTTCATAATCCGAGAAGAATTTTTTTCTTAAGTTTTGAGTATTGACTAAGATCTGCTGATAATACTTTGCGCTTTCTTTATCTGCGGTGGGTGCTTGTAAATCGCCTAATTTACTTCTGTAATCAATATAACGTGTCCAGAGATCATCTAACTGCGATAGTAGAGGCTCTTTATAGCTGATTTTGGTATAGCTGAGAAAATCGGTTTTGATTTGCTCAATGCTTTTTTCACCATATTGGGTGATGAAATATTCAAAGCAATCTTTGGTCTGTTCATTGACAATTAAACGATTGGAGGCATCTGCACGGATTTGGCAATTAATTTGCGTGTCTTGTTGGCTTTTGCTGGCAAAGCTCAGTGCTTCGGATGCTGGAAGTTGAGTTGAAGCCAATTGCCCCATCTGTTGTTCATGTGCTTTTTCTGAAGCTGGCGGTGTTTCAGTCGATTCTGTATTGGGTTTTAGCCAAAAAATTACGGCTAAAAGAATGATCAAGAGACTACCAAGGATGATCCCAATCATTTTTTTAGATAGATCCATCTAATATTCCTACTATTTTTAGATTTTTTATTGAAAAAATAATTTGCCATAGAATTCGAAATTTCAAACAGAAAATTTGTAAAAATAGACGAATGGTTTTTGCTAAAATAGCGCATTATTCTCCGTATCCAGACCAATATGTCTTCAAAAGCTCAAAAAATACCGCGTCGCCATATCAGTGGTGTTTTTTTATTGAATAAGCCTTTAGGCATAAGTTCAAATGCGGCGCTACAAAAAGTGCGATGGTTGTACCGCGCTCAAAAGGCAGGGCATACAGGGGCGCTTGATCCTTTGGCATCTGGACTTTTACCAATCTGTTTAGGTGAAGCGACTAAATTTTCACACTATCTGTTAGATTCGACCAAGCGTTACCAAACGACAGTTCAGCTCGGGCATAGTACGACCACGGGTGATGTTGAAGGCGAGGTTTTACTTGAAAAGGCCGTACCTGAATTAAGCCAAGACAGTATTCAACAGGTTTTGGCGCAATTTACCGGAGATATTCAACAAGTTCCGCCAATGTATTCAGCCTTAAAAAAACAAGGCCGTCCTCTATATGAGTTGGCGCGTCAGGGAATTGAGATTGAACGTGAGGCACGCCCAATTCATATTTTTGCCATTGAGCTGATTGCGTTTAATCAGCACAGCCTGACCTTGGATATTACTTGTTCTAAAGGAACATATATTCGAGTTTTGGGTGAAGACATTGCCAAAGCATTGGGAACTTACGGGCATTTAACATACTTAAATCGAACTCAAACTGGTCATTTTGATTTGATACCAGAATATACCATTGAACATTTGGAAAGCTTGACTGAACAAGCGCGTGAAGCCTTGTTGCTGCCTGTCTATGCACCAATTGATCATTTTCCTAAAGTTCAGGTACCTGAAGGACGTGCGGAATATTTTAGCCGCGGTATGGAAAGCAATATTGAGCATGTTGCCGAAGCTGAAGTCTTGGTTTTTGATGGTGATAAATGTTTAGGCTTGGCTGAAATTACCGATAAAAAGCGTTTAGTGCCTAAACGGGTGCTAAATCTTTAATTTGGTTTCATTGTTAGAAAATAACTCAGTTTAAATCTAAGCCTGATTAAGCCAAAGCAGGATTAAGCCAGAGCACGGTTAAGTCTCCCAGCGTTAATAGACGCCTTTAAAAGATAAGTGAATGTTATGGAATTTGATATCATCCTCAGTTTAGTATTCTTTGCCTTTTGTGCAGGGGCAATTGATGCCGCTGTTGGAGGTGGCGGACTGATTCAAATTCCTGCATTAATGGGTGCTTTACCGCATTATCCTACCGCCACAGTTTTTGGAACCAATAAACTGGCTTCGATTTGTGGAACGGCTTCGGCTGCTTTTTCATATTTAAAACAAGTCAAAATTCAGTGGAAGCTGTTGGCAGTGATTGGTATCACTGCCTTTATTAGCTCATTTGGTGGCGCTGCTTGTGTCTCACTGATCCCTCAGGAAATTTTGCGGCCATTTGTATTGTTTATGCTGATTGTGATCGCAATCTATACATTTTTTAAGAAGCAATTTGGACAAGTCCATTTTCAACAAGAAATCACGCGTAAAATGTTATTGATCGCGGGTGTTGGCGGTTTATTGATTGGCTTTTATGATGGAATATTTGGGCCAGGTACAGGTAGTTTTTTCATCTTTTATTTTATTCGTTATCTGAAAGTTGACTTCTTGCACGCATCGGCGCTTTCCAAAATTGGCAATTTCATGACCAACTTTGCCGCGCTGAGTTTCTTTATTCCCACTGGACATGTGTTATTTCAATTGGGCCTGCTGATGGCTGTTGCCAATGTGTGTGGTTCATTGGTTGGTGTGAAAATGGCATTGAAATATGGCAGTGGTTTTATTCGTATTCTATTTTTGATTTTGGTCAGCATTTTGATTTGTCGCTTGGCCTATCAAATGTTTGTCGCGTAATTTGCTAGATTCTCTGGTTAATTTTTTTTGATACAAAAAAGCTTAAATTTTGTAAGGCTTTTTTTTGATTTGTCTTCTAAGATTGTTGGTTCTTGATCGAAAAATCACAGACCGAAGCAATGGAAGGTAAATATCAAATAGGATTATAAAAAGAGGGATTTAGATGAATATATTTGAGGCTTTGAGAGAAAGCCATATCATTCAGAAGGATTTGTCAGAACAATTAACGCATACCTCAGGCGATAGTCCTGAACGAAGGAAAATTTTTAATTTATTAAAAAATGAATTATTTGCCCATGCGATTGCGGAAGATCGCTATTTTTATATTCCGTTAATGATGACGGATTCAGGTTTAAATATTACCCGTTTGGCACTGGCTGAACATCATGAGATGGATGAAATATTACAATCACTAGAACAAACAGATTTTAGCCACTCTCGCTGGTTGGTTTTGGCGAAACGATTATCTGAAATCATCGCGCATCATATTCATCAAGAAGAGCATTCTTTTTTTCAAAAAGCGCTAAAGATTTTAGATGAAAATCAAAAATTAATCCTAGCAAAGAAGTACTTATCCGAATATAAAAAGTATAAAGCAAAAGACATCATTCGTTTGGTTGGCTAAGTCTATTGGCTGGTATTTCGTTGACTTGTCTACGAAGGCAAACTGAATAGAATTGAAGCTATAAAGTACCCAGAGAATGATGAGCAGATAGCTGAACGATATTTACTTTTTTTAGTTAAAGAGGTTTCTATAGTCAAACTACCTAATTATTCATACAAGTGATTTGCATCAAGTCATTGATCATAAATGAAACTTATGTTTTTCTATGAACTTTTAAAAACTGTTGGCTATCAATCCATTTTTGTACTTTTGAATTCTAGATGGTTATTCTACCGCGAGGCGACATGGATGTCGCCGTTGGGCGGGGGTACAGGACGTACCCCTCGCCAAACAGAAGATTTTTGTCATCTTTTCATCTCTGAAAAGTGAGGCATCGCCTACGCAAAGGTATTTAAACTTTGAATGTAAGGTGTGGCATTGCAAGCTTTTTATAATTAAGCAATTTATTTTTACAGAATATTGATTTAATTAACAATATTGATTAAGAGGAATTATCTTTTTGTGTCTGAGTTTTTTGACAGGTTGGCTATATCATATATTTACGCTGATCTTTTTCTCTTCCTTAAGATCGCGTAAATATGGTCGGGATTCTATATAACTGGCAGTGGGTCAGTATTGATCATGTTTTAGTGGGTATTTGAGCTTTTCGCCGCTCTAAATGTTACCCCTACCGACGCAATCATAATGCAGATTAAAGCAACGGTTTGCCAAGCAGTAATATGTTCATTCAGTAATACCATACCTGAAATTGCGGCAAGTGCAGGAGATAGACTCGATAAAGTACCATAGCTCATTTTGCTTAATTGTTTTAAAGCAAGCAGATCTAAGGCATACGGAATTGCTGTTGCTAAAAGTGCAATCAGCAAAGCTTTGCCCCAGTACTGTGTTTGCAGCAAGGCATCTGGGTTATGTACAGCACTGATTGGCAGCATAACCAAGGCAGATAAGACGATTGCAATACTCAGTGCATGCATACCAATATTTTGTCGTACAACTTTTTGCCCAAAATAAATATAACTTGCCCAACAGACACCTGCACCCAAAGCAAAAGCAGCACCAAGATAGGAAAAATTATGTGCGGTCGCATCTTGCCAAGGCACCATCAAAGCAATACCAATGATGGCAAGAAACACCCAAATATAGTCAGTTTTTTGTTTAATCGAGAGCAGTGCCAAAGTCAGTGGCCCTAAAAACTCTAGTCCAACAGCAATACCTTGAGGTAGTTTGCCTAAAGAGGCATAGAACAGCACGTTCATCAAACAGACTGAACCACTATAGTAAAGTAGCTCATTCCATCTTAGATAAGGTAAACGCTTGATAATTTTCCATGAACGGAACATTAAAATAATTAAAATAGACGCAAAACATAATCTTAAGGTCACGACGGTAATCGGATCTAAAACCTCAAATAACTGTTTCGCAAATGAGGCACTGATCTGATAAGCCACTATAGATAAAACCATGAAGAGCACAGCAGTGAGTTGAGAGTTTGGCATATCTAAGGTGAAGAAAAATATTGCACAGATTTTAGCACTTTCTCGGATTTATTTGAGTATTTCGCGAATAGATGAATATTGATTCAACATTTCCCTTTGAGATTCAGCCGAGTCCTCTGTAAGATGGGAATGATTATACTTGCAATGGCACATGTGTTAGGAATAAAAGATGTCAGGAAACACCAATAAAACTGAAAATTTAGGCTTAAATGCGACAGAACTTTCACAAGCAGAAACTTGGTATATCGATGTACTTAAATTAGAACAACAAGGTCTTGCTCAAAATGAGCAAGACGCTCAAGCGCGTGTTGATTTGTTGGTCAATGCCTCTAATCAGAATTTTGCACCTGCAAGTACTTTGTTAGGACAGTGGCATGTTTTAGGCCGTTATGTAAATCAAAGTGTGCAGTCAGCTCTTCTTTTTTTTCAACATGCAGCAAAGCTTAATCATGCATTGGCTCATTTAGAACTTGCTTATCTTGGCTTGAACAATGCAACAGATCAATTGACAAAAGCACAAGCCCTAATGCATTTGCAACAGGCAGTTCAACTGAATCATCCAGAAGCAATTTTTGTTTATGCACAACAACAATTGTCACAGGATCCACAGTCTGCGTACTTATTACTTTTAAATAATTATTTAAAAAACCAGCATCAAAACAGCCTGAAGTTTTTTGTAGAGTTTTCAGGGTTTGATTCGATCAAAGTACAAAATGAATTGTTAAAAATTGCTGAAAAAGACCATTTTTCCTGTGCTTTATTGGCGTTTAGTTATTTAAAACAGAACAATCTTGCTGCTGCTTTAAAATATGCCGATATCGCGCAAGAACATAATGATCCATTTGGCTGCTATGTTCGTGCACTTATTGAACAACAAAGTGCTAAAGCGGATGCGGCAGTTGTGCAAGAGTTTTTACTTAAAGCTGCAAAAAATGGACATATCGAATCGGCTTATTTAGCTGCAGTGACACTGTTAAAAAATTCGGAAAATGCCAAAACTGAGCAAAAACAGAAAGAATATGCAGCACTCGCTTTTGATTTATTATCGCATGCTGCTGTTTCAGGCAATGTTCCAGCTCAATATTCTTTAGCACAGTGTTTACGTTATGGTATGGGAACTGAGAAAAATCTTGATCAAGGCATTTCTTGGTTAGAACGCGCCGCAATGCAAAACCATCCAGATGCACAGTTTGAATTGTCGATGTTACTGCCTTTAGAACATGAACATCACCTCCCATTATTAAATTCAGCCGCAGAGAAAGGCCATGTTCAGGCCATGCTGTGTATGTCGATTTTTGAGCAACGTCAAAACAATGCGGATGGGGCATTATTCTGGTTAAACAAGGCCAAAGAGTTGAAAGTTCCACGTGCTTTCTTCTTATTGGCACAAATGTATCAGGAAGGTAAGTGTGTAGAGGCTGATCTGACCCAAAGTGCAGATTTGTTTAAACAAGCTGCCGATCATGGCGATATTGACTCTTATTTTGAATTATTTAAAATTTATAAAGATGGGATAGGGGTACGTAAAAATAAAAAAACTGCCAGCAAATATTTGGATTTAGCCAAAGAAAACCAGCATATTGAAGCAGCTTCAATTGAGTTTTAATCAAAGATCAGTCTATGTCTGAATTATCGCAACACAAGCTCGCGCATGTAGCGACCTATACCCATGAGACAGGTCGCTTGTTTGTGGTAGGTGATATACATGGTTGTTATGATTTGTTGATGCAACAGCTTGAACGGGTTCAATTTAACTTTGAAAAGGATCTATTGATTGCTGTAGGGGATATTGTTGATCGTGGTCCTGACAGTTTGAAATGTTTGCATCTGCTTGCAGAGCCTTGGTTTAAAGCTGTTTTAGGCAATCATGAAGAAATGTGCTTATTGTCGCAGATCGATCCGATGATGAAAGATATGCATGTGCATCATGGTGGAGAATGGTTTTATGCATTAAGTTCGGATCAGCAGCAACAAGTCATCGATCAATTAAACACTTTACCCATACTATTAGAAGTCATTTATCAAAATAAGAAGTATGGCTTTGTGCATGCCGATATAGATCTAAATGATTGGGATGCGTTTAAAGTTGCCACACGTTCTAAAAGTCGCGAATTGGCGTTATGGGGCAGGGGGCGAATTAAAAATAAGCGCTTTATGCGTTATTCAACGGTTGTCGGTGTAGAACAGGTTTTTCTAGGTCATACCGTGGTTGATTTTGTCACCAAGAAGCATAATTGCTATTTTCTAGATACGGGTGCTTGTTTTGGAAGTGATTTAAGCCTTGTTGAAATAGATCATCACCGCCCGATAGAAAAACAAGTATTTGTCCTTCAGTCATGATTTAATTTCTTTCTATTGTTTAAATATTTTTAAGCGTTCAGACCATTCATTGTAGTGAATTTTATATGGCTATTACTTAAATTTGATCTGTGTTGTAGAAAAAATAAGTCTTTAATTAAAAAATACATAGATATAAAAGCATCAATCATTAAATACATAAATATAAGATTATGAAATGTAAATAAAAAATTTATTTCTAATCAAAAGTATTTTTTCATTTATCGATATTCAATCAAATTTTTTGTTATCACTTGCTTTGATACAGCAAGTATCAACGGTGTTTGATTGAGAAAGATATTAAAATATTTTTAAAATAAAACAGCTATTATTAATAATTAATTCACAGTAATATAAGTTATCGTGATGGATATCGCGAATTAAATAACAATAAGGTGACGACAATGATGAGATCGAAAAATTATATAAAATGGTTTCTTTTTGCATGGCTAAGCTTACTTTTGTTGGCTTGTAACTCTTCAACTCAATTTGAACAGGGTCTTACAGCCAAATTTGAATATAGTCCAACAGCGCCAAATATCGGTGAAGTTGTCAAATTTGATGGAACGAAAAGTACGGTTGACCAAACAAAAGAAGCCAGTGCAATTGCTAGCTATGCTTGGAACTTTGGAGATGGTTCAAGCGGAACAGGTGCTACAGTTGAACATAGTTATACAAAAGTTGGTCAATATACCGTGAGCCTGACGATAACAGACCTAGCAGGTCGGACTGATTCAACTACACAGAAAATAGAAGTAAAACAGGGACCAACAACGATAAACCGCGAGGTTTTAGTCTCAGCTCAAACGGTTGATGGCGCTTCGATTCCAAATACAAATATTACAATACAGGGGCAAAGTGTTAAAACAGATCAAAATGGTCATGCGACTTTGAATCTAATACTTCCTCAAAACACACAAAAAGTGGTGGCTAAATTTGAAAAAGAAGGCTTTATCACGCAGGCAATTGTCTATGATGTTGCCAATTTAAAAGCAATCTCAGCAAATTTATTGGCCATTAAACAAGTTGTCCCTGTGGCAGAGATCTCTGACGCTCAAGTGATTCAATCCTTAAATTTGGGTGCAAGTATTAGCATCCCCGCCAACGCTTTTGTAAAAGCAGATGGCAGTCTTGCTACCGGCGCTGTGACTGTTGAATTTACTCCATGGGATATTACCAATCGTGATTTAAATGCAATGCCTGCCAATGGTGTAGCACGCGATGCACAAGGCAATATTGTGGATTTGATCAGTGCGGGAATGATTACAGCCACATTTAAAGATGCGGGTGGTCAGGAATTACAACTTGCAGCTGGTAAAACAGCAGACCTTCAAATGAACCTGCCGAGAAAGAGTATCAATAATCAACAGATGAAAGCAGGTACACAAATTCCAATGTGGTATTTTGATGAAGCGAGTGGCTTGTGGATTGAAGAGGGTATTGGGCAGGTGACGACGTCAAATCAATCACCTACAGGCCTTGCAGTACATGCTACAGTGAAGCATTTTTCAACATGGAACTGGGATTTGAAATTTGAAAATGCAGGTTCAGTCTTTGTGCAGTGTCAATCCAATGGTGAGGGGATTCCATGCAATGTGATTGCAAGAATCAGCTTAAATGATGGTTCATCCTTAATCAAATCAAACAGTATTCCTAAAGAAGGATTGACGGTGGTGAATATGCCTTCGAGTGGTTCAATTTATTGGACTGCAAAAGATCTAACAGGCTTGATGCTAGGTGAAAAAACTTCGACAACATCAGGTAATGTGATTATTGATCTTGGAAAATCAGCCACAGATCATTTTGTAAAATGTACACTACCCAATGGGACGTCCGTGGCATGTTTTGGCAAAATAAATGACCAGTTGGATTTTTCAATATCGCAAGATGGCGGTCGTTTCCTCACAGGTATAAAAGACCCAGACGGGCAGTTGGATTGGTCTGCACAAACGGCTTTAATTTTTGAGAGCAATCAATGGGTGCGTTATAAAGGACAGCAAACTTCAGGTTTAACAGGCAATGTTAATATTATCTTGGCAGATCGTGAAGTTGTTTATGTCAGCAATCAAGGCTTGAGTTTCCCGATTGTCTGTACCAGTATGATTGAGGATCCTTTAAATGGGAGCACTGAGCCCAATGGGAATTGGGAAGTTGTTCCTGAATTAATTGGAAAGTCATGCAATATAGAAATCACGGTATATAACATAAATGGTAGCAATGAGATCTTAACCTATAGTGCAATCTATGGAAAACCGATGCAAATTCAATTACCAAATCAATATTCAGGTTTTGATTCAGCAGGAAAAGGTCCTATTACTTATTTAAGTATTTATGCAAATATAGAAGACAGTAATGGTGATTTGGTTGAACGAATTGGTCTTGAACTAGAGCCAGATCCGAATAGCATGATAAAACTAATTATGGGGGCACCTGATTGGTAGGTTTTAGATGAGTGAATTGAAACCACCTTTCGAGGTGGTTTTATCCTTTATGCCGTGCTTTTTGTGTGGTTACGGTGCAACCAATTGACGCACTAATGATCGTGGCTAATGCCAACCATTGAGTCCATAACAATTGTTCATTTAAGAAAATAAATCCTGAAAATGCGGCAATTGCAGGTTCTAGGCTCATTAACGTGCCAAAGCTTAAAGCAGATAAATTTCTTAATGCAATCATTTCCAATGAAAACGGCAAGGCACTTGCCAAGATCGCCAACGCAATAAAATAAATTAAATTTGAAGGTTCAAAAACCTGTAAAGGCATCGCAGAAAATAAGGCAATTGGCATTAAGCACAACATGCCTACAAACATCCCCAAGCATACAGTATGGTTTCCAGAAACCCCTGAAGGTCGTTGACCTGCAATAATATACAGCGCCCAGCAAGCGCCAGCAGCTAAGGCAAAGGCAATGCCAATAGGGTCAAGGCTTTGCTTTGCCTGATCAAATGGAAACAGTAAAACCAGTCCAAGTACTGCAAGCCCAACCCAAATAAAATCGAATTTTTGTCGTGCATGAAACAGGGCAACACTGAGCGGTCCAATAAATTCAAACGCTACGGCAATGCCGAGCGGAATACGATGAATCGATAAGTAAAATAAAGCATTCATTCCTGCAAGGGCAATACCATAACTGATGATGGATGACCATTTCACCTGTTTAAAATTGACCTGCCAAATTTTAAAAATCACGGCCAAAATCAATGAGCCGAGCAATAACCGCATAGCGGAAATGGTAAGGACTGGAAATTGATCAAATAATGTTTTTGCTAATGCGCCACTGCTTTGCATACTGATCATGGCAATGAACAATAGAACTAAAGCTTGCAGGTGTGGTGCATTTTTTAAATTTGGCATTGTTTCTGAAATTTAGAGTAAGGGCTTGGAGGAAAATCTCCGCAATAAGCTTCTTATATAAAACAATTTAGATGAAATGCTCATGTAATTTGCAAAGCTTATTGTGCTTTAGATAGTACACTGTCTTTGTAGAATAGGGCGAGAGAAGATGCTAAATAGTTTATTAATCAAATTATTTAACTTAAAAATATACTATCGGAAAGAAGTGACAGATTTATAAGTCCAATAAAAAACCACAGGCAAATACCTGTGGTTTTTTTAACTTAAATCGTCTTAGAACAATACGCGAACGCGGATTGTGCCTTCAACTTCATGAAGGGTATCAAGCGCTTCTTGAGATGCAGTTGCGTCTACATCCATCACCAAGTAACCGACATCACCTTTAGTCATTAAAGACTGACCAGAAATGTTGATGCCATGTTCAGCGAACAGGTTGTTAATTTTAGATAACACGCCTGGCACGTTTTTATGAATGTGTAGTAAACGGTGTTTACCTTCAGTCAATGGAAGTGCGATTTCAGGGAAGTTTACCGCAGATAAAGTCATACCTTTATCTGAATAAGCCACAAATTTTTCAGCAACTTCTAAACCGATGTTGGCTTGCGCTTCCATGGTTGAACCACCAACGTGAGGTGTTAAAATCACATTGTCTAGACCACGAAGTGGAGAAACAAATTCTTCACCATTGGCTTTAGGTTCTTTCGGGAATACGTCAACAGCTGCACCAGCAATATGACCAGATTTAATCGCATCTGCCAAATCTTCAATAACAACACATGTACCACGTGCAGCATTGATGAAGATTGAACCTTCTTTCATTTTTGCAAATTGAGCTTTTGCAAAGAAATTACGTGTTGAAGGAACATCGGGTACATGCAGTGTAACAACATCTGCATTTGCAAGTAGTTCGTCTAAAGAACCCACTTGACGTGCATTACCCATAGGAAGCTTAGTCACAGCATCATAATAAATGACATGCATACCCATGCTTTCAGCTAAAACTGAAAGTTGAGAGCCAATAGAGCCATAGCCCACGATACCTAAAGTTTTACCACGCGTTTCAAATGAACCTACCGCAGACTTGTTCCAACCACCACGGTGAGTTGAAGCAGATTTAGCAGGCACACCACGAAGTAAAAGAATTGATTCAGCAAGAACCAATTCAGCAACTGAACGAGTATTTGAGTATGGTGCGTTAAATACAGGAATACCACGAATCATGGCTGCATTTAAATTCACTTGGTTGGTTCCGATACAGAAACAACCCACTGCGATCAATTTATTCGCAGCTGCAAAGACTTCTTCAGTTAATTGTGTACGGGAACGAATACCAATGAAGTGGGCATCTTTAACCGCTTCTTTCAACGCTTCACCCTCAAGCGCAGTTTTACGGTAATCGATATTGGTATATCCGGCAGCATTTAACGTGTCGATTGCGTTTTGATGAACGCCCTCTAACAACAAGAAACGAATTTTATCTTTAGGTAGTGAAAGATGTTGGCTCATTACGGCTCCGCTACAAAGGCCAAATTTAGTCGCAATATGATACCATAGACCTTGTTCTATAGATATTTCGATTGTGACAGTACAGTGGATATTTTATCTACGATTTCTGATAAGCATTATTCAAAAATTAAATGAAATGCTAATGCATTGATTTTTATAATGCTTGAAGCACACTTTATACACAAAGTGTGGATAATGTGAATCAAATCTGTGCTTTATCCTCATCAGTCATCTAGGTAAAATACTGCTAAAATTAGTGAAGTTGCCGATTTCAGCTATAAAAAATGCTGAAAAATTTTCACAGACTGATTTAAAATCTCGAATGTTGTATAGCACAACCTCTTATTTACTTCTTGCTAGGTCCGCAAAACGATGAATGCTCCAGTAACGATAGCACCTGAATTATTGACCCAATTGACGCAAATCGTCGGTGAAAACCGAATTAAAACCGATGCTGACAGCTTAGAAAATTGGGGCAAAGACCATACTAAGCATTTTGAACCTCAGCCATCGGTTATCGTTTTCCCATCGAGCACAGAGCAAGTGCAAGCAATTGTTCAATTGGCCAATCAGTTTAATGTTGCGATTACCCCATCGGGTGGTCGTACAGGTTTATCAGCAGGTGCTGTTGCTGCCAATGGTGAAATTGTCGTGAGCTTCGACAAAATGAACCAAATTTTAGAATTTTATCCAGCTGATCGTATGGTGCGTATTCAGGCGGGTGTAGTGACTGAACAGTTGCAGAACTATGCAGAAGAACAGGGGATGTATTATCCGGTTGATTTTGCTTCTGCGGGTTCATCACAATTGGGTGGCAACATTGGAACCAATGCAGGCGGAATTAAAGTGATCAAATACGGGATGACTCGTAATTGGGTACTTGGTCTGACCGTGGTGACAGGTAAAGGTGATGTATTGCGTTTAAACAAAGGCATGATTAAAAATGCTACAGGTTATGCAATGCAACATTTATTCATCGGTGGTGAAGGGACTTTAGGCTTAGTGACTGAAGCCGAAATTAAACTTGAACGCCAACCGCATGACCTACAAGTGATGGTATTGGGTGTTCCTGATTTTGATGCAATCATGCCTGTATTACATGCATTCCAAAGCAAAATTGATTTAACTGCCTTTGAGTTCTTTGGTGAACTGGCAATGCAAAAAGTTTTGGATCGTGGTCATGTACAACGTCCATTTGAAACAGAATGCCCATTCTACGTTTTACTTGAGTTTGAAGCGCCGTACGAACCAATTATGGATGCTGCGATGGAAATCTTCGAGCATTGCATGGAACAAGGCTGGGTGCTTGATGGGGTGATGAGCCAAAATCTTGAACAAGTTCAAAGCTTATGGCGGTTACGTGAAGACATTTCTGAAACGATTGCCCCATTTACTCCGTATAAAAATGATATTTCAGTATTGATTACACATGTTCCTGCTTTTATTAAGGAAATTGATACAATTGTTGCTGAAAATTATCCTGATTTCGAAATCTGCTGGTTCGGCCATATTGGTGATGGAAACTTACACTTAAATATTTTAAAACCTGTGAATTTATCTAAAGATGAATTCTTTGCCAAATGTCAGGTGGTAAATAAGTATGTGTTTGAAACTGTGAAGAAATATGACGGTTCAATTTCTGCGGAGCATGGCGTAGGCATGACCAAAAAGCCTTATCTGGATTACACACGGACTGCTGAAGAAATTGAATATATGAAAGCCTTGAAGAAAGTGTTCGATCCAAATGGCATCATGAACCCAGGCAAGTTATTTGATCTGTAATGATTTAAATAGCTCATTTGTACAAGCGCTTCGAGAGAAGCGCTTTTTTATTGCCGAACAAAAGATAAAATAAAGTTACATGCTGGTCGCCATTTATCGCTGAAAATTTGTTATGTTGGTTACGCTTAAATATTGATAAGAAACTGAAAACTATGCTCATTGATAACATTTTAATTTCTAAACAAAGTTTAGACAGTGATGATCACTATGATGTGATTATGTCCAATATTGATAGCTTAAATGGCTTATTTGAACATTATGTCGAATATGATGAAGTATCGGCAGAGGCCTTATACAGTTATTTTGTCGATTACTATCTTGCTCAAGTGAATAATGGTGGTTTTTCACAATTCGTTTATAACACGGGTTGGGATGCGTTCATGGTGAAACATGTTCGTGAAGGATTAAAAGCTATGAATGCGACTGCGCATTCGGCTCTCTTTGAGCAAAGTGCGGATTTAATCGATCAGTTTTCGGATGAGCAATTAGAACAGTTCTTAGAGGGTGAATACTTTGGTGAAAATGAGCAACGAGATATTCTCAATGCTTTTGATGACCAGTTTTATGCATTGAATGATAGTGAAGATTTGATTGAAATAAATAGTCGATGGTTAAAGCAACATCCAAAGTTACAAGTTGTCGATGAAGATCAGATTTTGACGATTGTAGAGCAAGTTGCAGCCAAAATTCCAAATTTAGAACAACGTAAACAGCAAGCAGCTGAAAACAGTCCACGTTATTTTAAAATTATTCAAGCTTTATGCCTGCAAGCAGGTCAGGAACTAGATCGTATTACCATTGGCGATCCATCACATGAGTATAATGGGCAAGAGATCGTTGCTTGGCATTTTCTAACTGATGCAGGGCATTTTTATATGCTGGATCTAGGTGATCAAGCCTTGATGTTTGATGAAAATGATCAACAAATCATAGCGCTCGATGTTAGCCATATTGCAGATGAGTCATAAAGACACAGTTTTTAAATAGTGTACGTTTAAAAAGCATAGCATCATTAGGCTATGCTTTTAGTTTTAGGGTGATCAGAATGAATCGTTTGAGTTTAATTTCAGTATTTTGTTTAGTGACTTTGTCTGGCTGTGCAACAACACAAAATTTAATGAATAAAGTGGGTGGTTCAGAGACACCATTAAGTCAGGTTTTAAATGAACGTCCTGATTTACGTAAGGATCTCGCGACTGTTGAGTTGCGTCAGTATTTTAATAGTGTGGAATCACCCACTGTTGCCGAGGTGAAGTTGACTGAAACAGGTTTGATGGATGATTCAGTGCGCTCAGTTCGTAGTGTGTATAGCTTTAAAAATATTGATGGTCAGTGGAAACGTATAGATATGCAAAAGGAATATCAGTGTTACCGCGGCAAGAACACCAAGACATTCCAAAAGGCAAAATGTCCTTGATATTTTTTTGATTTATGCTTGAAAAATAGATAGAAATGCTGGATAAAAACGTATCAGACTTGGTACGTTTTTTATTTGGGAAATCACAATAAATGAATATTTTAATTGTGGGTAATGGTTTTGATCTTTCGCATTTTTGACTGATATAAGAAGTTGAATATATAAAATATATAGTCAAACCACCTCATTATTCATACAAGTGATTTCCATCAAGTCATTAATCATAAATAAAGCTTATGTTTTTGTATGAACTTTTAGAAACTGTTGGTTATCAATTCATCTTTTTATCTCTGAAAAGTGAGGCATCGCCTACGCAAAGGTATTTAAACTTTGAATGTAAGGTGCGGCATTGCAAGCTTTTTATAATCAAATAATTTATTTTTTACATGTAATTGATTTAATTAAAAGTATTAATTAATAGAAATTCTATTCTTATGTCTGAGCTTTTGACAGGTTGGCTATAAAGCAAATTATGCTGGTAAGTATCAGAATGAATTAAAGCGAATATTGATAAAGGTTTTGAATTAGAAACAAGGGGAAGAAAACCTTGGATTCAAAGAAAATTTAAAATGCACTGAAATTGATGATATAAAACTTATAGATTTACCCAAAATGTGAACACAATGAACATCCAACAAGAAATTCAACACTTATTCCAAAACAGAGATGAACATCCACTGTTTTATATCGAAAGCGGTAGTCGCTTATGGGGTATGGCAAGTCCAGACAGCGATTACGATGTACGTGGTTTCCATCTACCCTCCAAGGCACAATATTACGATTATCGCCAACACCGTGATTTAATCGAGATCATGGATGGCGACTTTGACTTTGTTTCATTCGACTTAAATAAAATGTTTGGGCTTTTGGCAAAAAGTAATCCGACTGTTTTAGAGTGGGTACGTGCACATATAGTCTATTTTAATCAATTTCCTGGATGGGAAAAATTTAGAGATGGCTTACTTGAACGAATAGACTATAAAGCTCTGTATTATCATTACTTGTCGTTGGCGAAAGGCGGTATGCATGTCATGCAAACCGCAGATAACTTTACCTATAAAAAAGTGTTTTATTCTATTCGTGGTCTGATGTCAGCAGAACTAGCAACACAGCAAATTATGCCTGAACTCCTGATTACGCAATTGTTTGATCAAATCGATGCTCATGATCCCTTACGACATTGGGCAGAAGATTATTTAGAAATCAAAAAGCAGCAGAAAGAAAAAGTGCAATTACCTGTCGCGGAACAAGCGCAAATCTTACAACTGTTAGAAAATAAAATTGAGGCCTTAAATCTAAGAGCGATTGAACCGACCAATGATATTGAAAAATTAAAGCAATATCTCACCGAATATAGCTTTAATTTAAAACAACATTTTTATGGCTAATGCTTTTACTCAATCAGAGAATAGTGACACTATGAAAACCCTTGCCTTTATTCATCGTAATGACACCCGTTTTGCGATAGGGGATTTTTATCCTGTACTTTCTGTATTTTCACACTATGAATTAGGCAATACCGTTTCTCCCTTTCTATTACTGGATCATTTAGGACCTGGTGTTTTAAAACCGACCAATTTACGCAAAGGGGTGAGTGAGCATCCTCATCGTGGTTTTGAAACGGTTACCCTGATTTTTGCTGGTGAATTAGAACATCGTGACTCATCGGGTGGTGGTGGTATTGTTTCAGCGGGTGATGTGCAATGGATGACCGCAGCTTCAGGTGTGGAACACAAAGAGGTCTTTAGTGAGGCATTTTCAAAAACGGGTGGCTATTTTGAAATGGTACAACTATGGGTGAATTTACCTGCCAAAGATAAAATGAATCCACCACGTTACCAAAGCTTGCGAAAAGCCAATATTCCAGTGATTGAACTCCCGAATAGTGCTGGAACGGTACGGGTGATTGCTGGGAACTACCAAGGGCAATACGGACCAGCAAAAACGCATTCGCCACTTCAAGTTTTGGATATTGAAATCCAAGCAGGCCATAAGATCAGATTGCCCGCAGGCGCAGGAGAAACCACACTGGTCTATTTACGAACGGGTAAGGCTCAGTTTCAAGCTGAAGATGAAATATTTGAAGAGCAAGGGCTTGCTGTGATGTCGAGTTTGGAACAAGACTTTGAAATAACGGCATTGCAACAGTGTAAATTGTTGCTGCTTACAGGCAAACCGCTTCAAGAGCCAATCAATGGGCATGGGCCATTCGTCATGAACAACTATACTGAAATTCTTGAAGCATATGACGATATTAAACGTGGCACATTTATCAAATCAACAGTGCGCGATGATGAATAAAGCAAACTGTGAGAATTACAATTCGCTTTGGTAATTAATTTATCGATTGTGGTTTGTTCTTGAGTGCAATCAAGCCTTTGATCAGCAATGCAATCCCGATACCCACACATAATCCCATTAGGAACTTGCCAAATATACCCAAGCCCAATTCTTTATGGTTGGCGGAGCTAATCGCTTTCGCCGTATCTTCAGCCGAGGCGGTTGCATTGGCTTGACTATCCATCAATGCCACAAAGCCTGTATCTGTTTTACAGCTTCCTATGATAGTGCTTGAGTTTTCAGCATATTTATTTTGAACCAATTGTTCACATCGCGCCTGATCTTCAGCACTAATTTTAGGTGCAGAACTGATAAAATAAAGTCCTCCACCTACCAACAATAAAATCACGCCAATAATGATCAGCGATATTGGGTTTTTATTTTTCATTTAAATTATTTATATCCGCTTATACAGCATTTAGGGTAGCTTAAGAATAATAAATGTTCAACTTTCACTGGAAATTTGTCTGTGTTAGACTAGTAAAACTTAACCCTGTGTCTGTGTGTACCTCTGTGAGCTTTCTCATAGATTGGGTTAAGTTATAAATCTCACAAATATAGTTTCAGCAATTACTTTACCTATTGAATTAGACACCTTGTGAATACGGTGTTGAACTGCCTTTATTCAACGTAAATTCCACAATTTAATATTTATATTTCAGTGCTTGTCATTGGGCGAACGCTTATCTTTAAAAAGTAGTGTGAGCGATGCAAGCCAATAAAGATATGTAGAAAATAATGCAAAATTTAGTGCAAAAAGAACAAACTGCAAGTTTGAGTCGCGCTACGCTTATGTTTCCATTGGCGTTGGTGTTATTTGAATTTTCAGTTTATATCGGTAATGATTTGGTTCAGCCCGCGATGCTCGCAATTACCAAAGAATTTGGTGTGAGTAGTGCATGGGCACCGTCATCTATGTCATTTTATCTTCTCGGCGGGGCATGCGTCGCAGGGATACTCGGACCTTTGTCTGACCGATTAGGACGTAAGAAAGTTTTATTGTCAGGTGTTGCATTCTTTGTCATCACCTGTTTATTAATTTTACTCACCCACAATATTGAAAGTTTTCTTGTTTTAAGATTCTTACAAGGTTTTGGTTTATCTGTGATCGCAGCAGTGGGTTATGCCGCGATTCAAGAAACCTTTGAAGAGCGTGATGCCATTAAAGTCATGGCACTGATGGCAAATATTTCTTTGCTTGCCCCTTTGATTGGCCCTGTTGTCGGCGCATTCCTCATCGATCATGTGTCATGGCACTGGGGATTTATTGCGATTGCCTTTTTAGCTTTTCTGAGTTGGTTTGGTCTAAAAGCCAAGATGCCAGCACGTACAAGCAGTATTCCCAAAAAACCGTTGAGTTATATTTGGGATGATTATATGCAAGTCTTGAAAAATAAGACGTTCATGGGCATGACCCTCGGCTTGCCGATGGTGGCGATGCCTTTGATGCTATGGATCGCATTGTCTCCAGTGATGTTGGTTGAAGAACTGGGGCTCAGTAGTATGCAATATGGTCTGGCGCAATTCCCTGTATTGGGTGGATTGATTCTAGGTAATATTGTGCTGATTAAAGTGATTGATCGCTTGCCACTGGGTAAAACAGTTTTGATTGGTTTACCTTTGATGCTGTTAGGTACCGCAATTGTGGTGGCTGGGATCATTTGGCGCGAATATTTTCTTCATTGCGTTATTTTAGGCATGACCTTAGTCAGTTTTGGTGAAGGAATTAGTTTTTCAGTGCTTTATCGTTTTGCTTTAATGTCATCTGAAGTTTCTAAAGGCACTGTCGCTGCTGCTGTTTCAGTGTTGATGATGTTCACGTTCTTCTTTGTGATTGAACTGATTCGAATTCTGTATGAGCATTTCCATCTCTGGGCTTATGCGTTGTCATGTTTTGCGTTAATTGCTTTGTGGTTCACTATTCCACGTGGATTATTAAAAACAATTATGCAGCAACGTCAAGTAAATGGTGAGTTTTAAGCTCACTTGAGTTTCCCTCTCCTTGTAAAAGGGGAGGGAGCTTTGCTTCTTAAATAAAACAAGTTAAGGCTGTTGCAATGCTTTTAATTTATGATCAAAAACAAAAGGCCCAAAAGGTAAAATTGAAGCAATTAAACCTAAAATAAACATGTGAATGGACCACTTCTGTTTTCCACAGACAATCAATAACACAGCAAGAAAAGCAAGAAATAACACACCATGTCCCATGCCAATATATTTCACATAAATAGGCATATCCCAAATATATTTCAAAGGCATCGCAATAAAGAGAAGAAGGAGAAAGGAAATGCCTTCAAGAAAACCAACAATACGTAAAGATTTGATATTCATGGTCACTTAGTCAAATGAGAATGAAGCTTGAGTCTAACCGAATTATCTAAACGATTTGAAAAAAATAGTAAATAAAATCGATTCATTTAAATAGATGGAAGATTGTTCTGGAGAATAAGCTTTTAGTCTCCAGACCAGATATAGCCCAATATTTAAGATCGATTATTGTAATGCTTTGATTGCTGCATCCTGCTGTTGCTGTTCAAATGCAGTGATATAAACACACCCAATATAAGTTTTATGTTCACCTTGATCTACAACGGGATTCGATTCAGCCAAAGTCAGTTTACGCAAAGATTTTTCGATTTCTTTGGTCTCAAGATCTGTTTTTACAACTTTCTCTCCTGAAAAATACGGCATATCTTTAAAGAAAGGGTTTTGCGTGATTTGAAACTTTTTAGCGAGGTCTTTGGTATTTGCATGTTTTAAAACAGCCAAGATTCCACCAGAAACCAAACTGATTTGATCTGTAGTTTGACCGAATACTATAATCGGGACTTTACTGACATAGCTATATTCTTCACCTTGTTTGATCCAGCCATTCTTTTTCAGATCATCCTCAAATTGAAAACCTAAGTCATAATAATTTTTCAGTGTCTTTTTACACTCTAAAAATTGCTGTAAGTCTTGATTAAATTGAGAATCTGCAAAAGCACTGGGTGCAGCACTAATGGTCAATGCAGAGAATAAAAACGTTAGGCAATGTCTAAGTTTCATGTGAAGCCTCTAAATGTCTGGTCATTCTTGCTATTTAATTTCTAATCGAAGTAAGGTTGTTTTTAGTTTTAACAACTCAGGTAAGGTTTCCAATAATAAACTGATTTGTTTAAGCACCAAAAGTAAATTATCTGACAAATTTTCTTGATCACTGATGTGCTGAATTTCAGTGAGCTTTGTTTCAATTAAGGCTTCATTTACAGCGGTTTGGTTAAGCAAAACATCAGTTAAGGTATGTTTGCACCATAACATCAAATCTAAAATCTGCTGATCATGTACATGTTCACGATGGCTACCTAAAGCTGAAACATAACTGAGCTGGCTATGGCTATAGACCAAGTATCGAAAGGCATTGTGAATTAAATCCGGATTTGGATTGGGTTCAGCACTTAAACTGGAAATCATCGTGGATAATTCAATCTGTGCATTATGTGCTGCTCGGCGTGCTTTACGATAATCAATACTGTTGGTGCGGCCTTGTTGATATTGTTCAACAACCGCATCGAAATAGTCTAAGGTTGCTTTACTGCTTTTTCGGATATTGTTAGAAATATCACGGAAGTTCCAGTCTGGCCAAATAAAACTGACCGCAAACCATGCGATTAAACATCCCAAGAGGGTGTCGATAATACGCGGTAAAATAATGGCATAGCCTGCGCCTTTTAAATTAAAGATTAACAAGACCATAAGCGTTGCCATTAAAGTCGCCATGGCATATTTTTTTGAGCGTAGGTAGAAAAAGTACACCCCAAAAATAATGGTGAGGAGCAATTGCCCTTCAATACTGGGGACAAAGTATAAAATCGGAATACCCAAAAGTACTCCTAATACAGTGCCTAGCGTGCGTAGTTTTAAACGGCTTTTGGTGGCAAAATAACTGATTTGGCATACAAATAAACTGGTAAGTAAAATCCAATAGCCGTTTTTGGCAAAGGGCAGTAGCGAAATGGTATAGCCCACAGCAAACACAAAAGCAATACGCACGGCATGGCGAAATAATGCAGAATTTGGGGTTAAATGTTGTTTAATCTTGAGCCAAAGGTCTGGTAGATCATGGATATCATCATCCAATAAATTGAGATTATCTCGATGTTGGCTATAACTTTGTTGATAATTACGTTGTTCAATACTTAGGTTAATAAATTGATCTTGCACATTTTTCAGATTGTTTAATACCAACAGTAAATTTTTTACTTCTAAATTATGTGGATTGTGTTGAATCCATTCCTGCATTGAGTTTTCTAAATGGGCTAAAGCAATATTGTTGTCTGTATGCGTTTGAAAGATTTGGCGTTTTAAAATTGCTTCGGCAAGTTGCCGGCAATTGCGCGCCTGCAAACGAACATTCTTCTGAATACGATAAATTAAATCTGTGCGACTAAAGTTTTGATGAATCTTTTCATAGTGCAAATAATTAGACGTAACTTGTTCATGAATATCTTGGGCCAGAAAATATAAATTAAGCCAGTAAATGGTGTTTTTATTGGCACGAGAGGCTTTTAATCGGGTCAGTAATGAGGCTTTGGTTTGGTTTAAGTTTTGTACCAACTGACTGTTTTGCAAAGAAAGATCATATAAAAGTTGCTCAACATTGTCGACATTATCAGGATCAAACAGTTTTGCTTTTGACATCAACAGCTCAGAAAGAAGATTAAAGCTATTGGATAAGTTGTCTTGTACAGCCTGTGTCGGTTTCAGTAGATAGAAAATGATAGAGGTCAAGCCATACCATAATGTACCCATGACAAAATAACTGGGCTGTTGATACCACTCAGTATATTCACCTAAGCCAAACATGGTATAGATTGACAAGAGCACGGTTCCAAATGAAATGGTGGCGTAGCGTTGCCCCAATGCCCCCATTAAGATAAAAGCTGCGCTGGATAGAGATAAGTAAATTAAAAATAAAAGTTTATAGGGATGTAAAAAATCTAAAATACTACTGACAGTAAAAAACAGCACACAGACCAAGCCAAGATTTCTTAAACGAATACTCAGTCGGTCATCAAAATCTGTGAGCGCTGTTGCAATTGCACCAAGCGTAATCGGTACAATGAGCTGTTCATAACCTAGAAAATACAGTCCAAGCGTTGTTCCAGTTAAAACAATCAAAATCTGTAGGCAATAAATCAAAGTTGAATTTGATTTTATATTTTGAAAGATTTGCTGATAGCTATTCACAGTGTCAATTCAGTGGCTTGGGCGTTTCAATATTTTACTCGTTTCTGAAAAGGCGACACGATTTATTGCATATAGAAATGTAAAAAATAAACGGTAATATTCAACATTTTGTATACAGTTTAACCCTTACTTAAATGCTTAAAAAAACTCAGAATAAGCGATCAAATACTTAAAAATAGTAAAAATGTCAAACCAGCAAAACACTGAAATAAAACAACCTCGTTATCGCAATACTGAACTAACAGAACGCCGTAATTTAAAAATGGCGGGTTCGATCCATGCCTATGTACGTGGCAATACGGCCAAATATTATGATTGGTTGAAGCAAGCTGAAATAAGTTCGATCCCACAGGGGCCTGCGATTTGGATTTGTGGAGATTGTCATACTGGGAATTTGGGCCCTGTTGCCAATGCTGAGGGTAAAATTGATATTGAAATTCGCGACCTAGATCAAACTGTGATTGGTAATCCTGCCAATGATGTTATCCGTTTAGGGTTATCCTTAGCCACAGCTGTGCGTAGTTCAGATTTACCTGGTGTGGTCACCGCGCAGATGATTGAAGCGTTGTATGCAGGTTATGTACATGCCTTAGCCGACAATGGTCGAGGGATTGATAAATTACAGCGACCAGTACTTGTGCATAGTGCGATGCAAAAAGCACTTAAGCGAACCTGGAAAAATTTAGCAAGAGAGCGTTTAGAAGGTTTAACGCCTGAAATAACCTTGGGGAAGAAATTTTGGCCCTTATTAAAAAAAGAACATCTCGAAATTCATCGTGTTTTTAATCAGCCTGATATTCAAGACTTGGTCACAATGATTGGTCAGCGTGATCAATCTGCTCAATTGAAAGTCATCGATTCAGCATATTGGGTTAAAGGGTGCAGTTCTTTAGGCTTATTGCGCTATATCGTACTGATGGATTCATCGAATCATATTGTCAGAGATGGCAAAGGCCTGTGTTTAATGGATCTGAAAGAAGCCACAACAGCACTTGCACCACGTTATTCAAATACACCGATGCCAAAAGACAATGCAGCAAGAATTGTTGAAGGCGCAAGACATTTATCGCCATTTTTAGGGGAGCGGATGCGAGCAAGTAAGTTTTTAGATACTTCGGTTTTTATTCGAGAGTTATTGCCACAAGATTTAAAACTCGAAATAGAAGGGGTCAATGAAGTTGAAGCCAAAGACTTAGCTTTCTATTTGGCTTTTGTGGTTGGTCGTGCACATGCTCGACAGATGGATGATGTAGTACGCAATGCTTGGGTAAAAGAGCTAAAACGTAATCAATCTAAAACTATTGATGCACCATTTTGGCTATGGCGTAGTATTGTCGAATTGATGAGTGTACATGAGGCAGGTTATTTGGAACATTGCCGCCGTTATGCGCTTTCGCATCTAAAATAAACACGATGTGGATAAGCGCATACTTATCCACAATGAATGATTTAAATTATTGAATCACACCACAGGCAATACGATCCCCACCACCACCCAGTGGTTTTGGATGGTCTGAATAATTATCGCCACCCGCATGAATCATAATAGCTAAGCCTTGAATATCGGCCAGTTTTAGACGTGGTGCAATTAATGTTGTTTTGGCATTACCATTTGAATCTACATTAAGTACAGGTAAATCGCCCATATGCCCATCATTCGGAGTGCCATGACCAGTTTTTTGTGGATTGAAATGACCACCCGCAGCTAAAGCCGCGCCCATTTTTCCGTCTTTTTCAGCGGGGGCACATGAGCCTTTTTCATGAATATGGAAACCATGATAACCAGAAGGTAATTGGCTAAGTTGGGTGTTGATGGTTAAACCATTTGGAGAATCTTGCAAGCTCACTGTACCAATTTTTGCACCAATGCCTTGTGCAGAGACCGCATGCATATCCACTGTTTGTAGTGGTGTTTTAAGCTTAGGTTTGACCGTTGTTGTACTACATGCCGCTGTAAAAAGTGCGATACATGTACAAAGTATAGAAGTTTTAAAGAAAGTAGATGTCATCGAACGCATCCAAAGTATTTGATTATGATTAGTCACTATTCAAACAAAGCACGGCCTGATAAACAATGTGAATTAAATGTCTGATTGTATGAATTTATTTAACAGTAAATTTGATTGGCATTGATTATGCTGACTAAAAATAAATAAACAAAATAATCAGCAAAATAATTACGCAGAATATCTGCGATATAAGATCGCTATACAAGGTATATTCGCCAATTAAAGCTTATTGGCGAATATACGATTTACCCATATTGAAATTTTAATTGTCACTTGCCTGGATTGGGCTAAGGTTTTGTGGGCTGATCATCATCAATGTCATAGGCCATCGTGGCATCTGGCATTAGGATTTCTGGCTCAGTGGTTTCATGTAACCACTCACGCCAAATGGCCAAAAGAATTGCAAGAATGACAGGACCAATAAACAGTCCAACCAGCCCAAAACTTGCCAATCCACCAAGTACACCAAACATGATCAACAAGAACGGAATCTTGGTTGCACCTGAAATAACCAAAGGTCGAATCACATTATCAGCAGTACTGACAATACAAACACCCCAAGCCATTACACCGATTGCTTCCATGGTTTGACCTTGTGAAAACAGCCATAATGAAACTGCACCATAAGCAACAGGAGGGCCAAATGGAATCAGTGCCATCAAGAAAGTCACAATGGTGAGTACCATTGGATTTGGAACACCCGCAACAAAATAACTTACACCAGCAAGAAATGCTTGAGCAACCGCAGTTAAACCAACACCATAAACCACAGCACGGGTTGTTTCAGAAATGGTGTCAAGATAATGGTGAATACGTGGGCCAATTAACATTTGTAAGGCTTTACTGACTTGTTCCAAAATGGTTTGACCATCTCGATAGAAGAAGAATAAAGACATGATTGCAAAACCTAGCTTAACCAGATTTTTGGTAATTTCGTTCAAGACGAATTTACCATAGTTCATATGGCCTTGAATCCACAGACCAATGGTTTGCGAAAGGCTGGTAGGATCAGCATTAATTTCACGTACAGTACGGCTGACTTCTTTGCCAATGATGGGAAGTTCACGGATAAAGTCTGGAACAGTCAAATGACCTGAAGATAATTGGCGTTGTAGGTCGAAATAAAGATTTCGTCCTTCATGTTGTAAAATAAAAATGGCAAAAGTCAGTGGAATTCCAACCACCAAAACCACCAGCGTAATCATCAGTGATGCACTGAGGGTTGGTCGATTCGAACCAAACATTCTTAATATGCGTTTGTACATTGGCCAAGTCATATAGGCAATAATACATGCCCATAACACAGGTACAATGAAGTATTTGAGAATATCGTAACCTAAAAAAATAAGGATAAACAATAATCCAAACAATAAGATACGTTGTAAGTTCGAAGTGAAATCTTGCACGAATTACTCTAAAAATTGTGAGTGATTGACTCAATATTAACTGAAAAATAAAGTGTGGCAAATTTTAACCGTACTTTATCTGATCTTTCTTGAATTGGTTTTAGAACCAATCGCTTGGATCGTCTATTAAAGCATCAAGTAAGGGTTGCCATTGTTCTTGAATGGTTAAAAAGTTCTTTTGGGTTTTATCAAAAACGTTTAAACCTTGCATCGCCAATTGGCTATAGGCAGTACGTTCGGATATCCATGCAACAGGTTTTTGTTCGATTTTATCAAAGAATTGCTGAATATCTTTCGAGCTTGAGCTGTTGGCTTTCATTCGATTGGCAACCAGATATACAGAAACTTTGCCTTTACGGATTTTTTTAATGTCTTGGATGTGTTTAAGGAAACGTCGGGTACTGTCGATATCAAAAAATGAGGGTTGTAGCGGAGTGACTACAGCATGGCATTCACTAATCAATTGCTCAGCATGTTCACCAGTTAAAGCACCTGGTGCATCAATCACTAAATAATCTAAGTTTTTAGGTGCATCTCCAATTGATTTTTCATGACGCCAATCCAGACTTTGAATTGTTGCTGCAGTGTCAGGACGTTGCTTTAACCATTGCAGTGCAGATTTTTGTCCATCTGCATCAGCCAAGGCCACTTTATAGCCTTTTTGTGCAAGCGCCGTCGCTAATGTTATTGCTGTAATCGTTTTCCCACAACCGCCTTTTAAATTTGCAACAAGTATTGTTTTCATGATTGATCAATTAAGTCTGTAAGCTAACCTTCACCTTACTTTAGCATTAATTTTTAGCATATAGGTTATACATGACAAAACTTTAGTAGTTGTTTACATTGTGCAAGATATCGAGTTAGAGGAAAAAGCATGTCCATCTGGATGGCGATGTTAATTGGTGCATGTATTGGCATCGTTTTAACCACAATCGTGTTATCAAGTACGCGTAATGGCAAAATCAAAGCAGAGTATGAGCAATATATTGCTGAGTTGGAATTGGAGCATCAGCAGACTTTAGCAAGCGCGCAAAAGCGTAGTGTAAATACCAGTCGTGCTGTGTTGAAAGGCAAGATGGCGGAACAACTGGCACCAATCATGCCTGAGTTTCGTTATTTACCCAGTGATGCCAAGTTCTTAGGGGATCCTATTGATTATGTCGTGTTTGATGGTTATACCGATTTTCGAGATGGTGAAGGTTTGGCTGAAGATATTGAAGTGGTGCTGATTGATATTAAGAGTGGTGGGGCACGTTTGACCAAAGGGCAACAAGCGATTGCTCAAGCAATTCAAGATGGGCGAGTCCGCTTTGAAACGATTCGGATTGATTTTGAAGATTAGAAGGTTGAAGTGTTGTTGCATCGAGTGTGTAGATTTTTAGCCTAAATCAAAAAGCAAGGTCCTTTTCGACTTTGCTTTAGATCAAGTGAAAAGGACACTGTTTTCAAATTGTGGGTGAAAGTCGAAACGATCTTGTTTTTAACCGAGATTGAGTGAGGTTAAAATTTCTCTATTCTCTTCAATGGCGAAAGCTTAGAGCTTGTGTGCTCTGGCCATAAACATACGTCGTCCAATTTTTGGCAGATCCTCAGCATCAAAATAATATTTTTCAGAAAACTTAAAATTGGCGTTTAAAAGTTCAAGTTCGATATTACGGTTTAAGTGACATCCATCGGCAATAACTTTTTGTATAGGCGTTAAAAGATCTTGCAGTTTTTTTAAGGTATTATTGTCATGATATTGAACGTGTTCAATTAGATGCAGTGTCCCTTGAGGCTTTAAAACACGATAAATTTCTTGAATGGCTTTGTCTAAATTGGCAATGCTACACATGGTCCATGTACTGACGATATTTTCGACTGAATGATCTGCAAAAGGCAGCTTTTCTGCGCTGGCTTGAATGTGTTGCACATGAAAGGGCGCATCAAATACCCGTTTTTGAGCAAGTTGATAGACATCTCGGTTTGGCTCAAGCGCATAAACTTGATCAACCTCTTGGTAAAATGGCAGGTTTAAACCTGTACCAAAACCGATTTCTAAGACTTCACCTCGAACTTTTCCAAGTAATTCTGCACGTCCATCCATCATGCTGGGTGTTTGCATCACTTGATTGAGCAAATGCGGGAAAATACGTTGTTGGTAAAATTTATAAATCATCATTGTATGCAATTATAGGAATATAAGCTAAATTCTAACCAAAGCCTGCTTTGAATATAAGACAAAAATAGGACGAAATCTCTGTATTTTGTTACCGAAACTCGATTTTTATTTTAAGTTTTTATATTAATACTAGGATTATAGATTTTGTACAGTTTTTAAGTGTGGTTTGAGGAGCATGATATGAGTAAAAAGTTAATCTGTGCAGCGTTGATGGCACTGAGTGCTTTTCAGGTCTATGCCTTTCAATCTACTGATTCTTCTAAAGTTTCAAAAGCCAACCCAGCATTTAATATTGCCAATGGTTTAGCACCAATCGACCAACATCAGAAAATTTCCGTTTTGGAACCTTTTCATGGTGAATTTCGGATCCTCGGTTCAAAAGAATATAAGGATGATGAGCAAGCAAAATTTTCTCCAATTGATTATGCGGTAACTCGCGGTTTATTTACTGAGCCTGAAATTGCCCGTCAGATTTCGATCAATCAATATGATCGTTTCTTAAATTGGAAAATGGCTCGACCACCAATTCCTGCTCAATTGGCAACTCAATTGGTCAGTAATATGCATATTATTCCCGCTAACCCTGAAATTGCTCAACAAATCAAACAGGTAAAGCGTGGTGATTTAGTTCGTTTAACTGGTGATTTGGTTCAAGTGAATGATAAAGATTTGGTGTGGAAATCTGCTTTGGATTGGAATGGTGTCGGTGATGGGGCGTGTAAACTGATTCGGGTGAATTCTATTCAGTGGTTGGAAAAGCAAAATATCTAAATTCAAATTGAGCCACATCAGAGAAGATGATATGGTTTGCTATAATTTTAGCCAGTTTGAATCATAAAGAGTGTGATAAATGAAAGGTTTAGTGGGTTTTACTTTGTTGGTTTGCAGTTTGGGCTTAGTCGCTTGTCAAAGTTCAAGTCCTACAGTGGAAGGTAAAACACATGAGTATACATTGAAACAAAAGTGCCCAACTTTGATGGATATGAAAGTAGGTGAAGTGCTTGTATTCAATGCACCTGAAAACCCAAGCACAGGTTATCAATGGCAGTTATTACAACCACTTAAAATATTTAAAACAGAAGAAACCTATTTGCAAAATGATAATGAAGAGGGAGCAGTGGGTGTCGGTGGCACCAAGACTTTCCGTTTTAAAGCTGAAAAACCAGGACAAGATTATATTGAATTGGTGCACGTTCGTTCATGGGAATCTTCAAAACAACCTGATCAACAATGGCGTTGTCGTATTCGGGTTTCTTAGGATTTCACTTTAATTGTACTGGTTTAAACATGATTAGCGATTCTTCTCTTGTGCCATTTGATCTGGCACAAGAGAAGATTAAAGCATTAGTTTTTTTATTTTTTATCAGTCAATTGTTTCCAGTGATCAAGTTGCTCATCAGCGCTTAACATTTCTCCCATACCTTTGACTGCATCACTTGGATTTTTCAGTTCACCATCTGCAGATTGTTTTTTCTCATCATAGACTTTGGCTTGATTTTCCCAATATTGATAGCGTAACCCTTGAATATAGCGTCCTTGTTCGGTTTTTAGATCCAGTTGTTTAAGCATATTCAGCGCAGATTCAATGCCATCACGTTTGAGCTGACGATCTATTTCTTCGGTAAGAGTGCCATCTGTTGCACGTTTTTTTAGGTCAGCTTCTAAAGCATTATTATTTTCGGTAAATTTCTGATCATATTCTTCAAGTAATGCGATATCGTGAGCATCATCGGGTGTACTTGGAAAGCTTTTAATCGGTTTGGTTTTCAATTGATCCATGATCTCTTGAGAGGCATCTTTCGGTTCAGATGAATTGTTTTGCTGTGGGCTATCTTTAGGAGAACATGCTGCCATGAAAACGACGGATGTAAGTAAACCTGAAAGGAGTAAAGGGCGAAGTATTAAATTCATGATAAACATTCCTCATTAAAGCGTTTCGATTAGCGCAGTTTCCTAAAGTTATAAACATAGGTGACATAAGGGAAGTCTATTTCATCTTGCGCATGTTTACCCGTATATTCCAAGACAATATGTTCGAATTTGTGTTTCAGCGAGAGTTGCTGTTGTTCTGGCATCGCTGCAATAAAACTGGTGGATAATAAGCGCTTGCTGACCACATTTTCCACGGTTCCCGTTTGTACTTGTGAAAAGACTTTGGCTGTTTCAAGCTGGAATAAAAATTGATTTTCAAACGCCAACTTCCATTGCCCACTATGGTAACGTGGTGTGTCTCCTTCGATCGTTGCGAGCAGATCTGCCAATGCTTTAACCCAGTCTATCGTCTCATCGCGCTGGTTCCAGACCAAACCAAGATGACCCTCAGGTTTTAAAATGTGGTGAATTTCATTCAAGGTTTCAATATTGGCAAACCAGTGAAATGACTGTGCGCACAAAACAGCATCAATACTTTCAGATTCTAACGGAATTTGATCACTCTTTGCTTGAAGCGTTTGTACATCAGGATGTACTATTTTCAATTGTTCCAACATTTCTGTGACGGGCTCGACAGCAATAATATTGGGCGTTGCTTGTTTGAGGTAAGGGAGAAATTTTCCAGTACCTGCGCCTAAGTCAACAACGCTTGAATCTGGGCCAAGGGCTAAATCTTCTTTTAACCATTTGACCACGTCTTGTGGATAATTGGGTCTGACTTGTTGATAAAGTTCAGCAGCAGTACTGAAGCCTTTTTGAGCAGCAGGATGTAGGGAATGTGTCATATTTTGCGCTTTTTTATCTGACTAGACTCTATAAAATATGACACTTGAAGCAATCAATAGGCAAGTGCCTATTTATTTAATTTCAGCCAATGATAGAGCTAGTGCTCGGTGTGCGAATGGATAAGCAAATAATTTTTGAAGATGATCATATTAGAGCAATCTATTTACAAGGCGATTCTGACACTTTAGTCCTGTCATTTGGTGACTTGATTTCTAGAGCTAAAGGACTTTCCATCAATGCTGAAAAGTCTTTGATGAAATATAACTATGCCGTGGTTGGGATTATGCCAAAACAGAAGTCTTGGTTTCCTGCCTCAAGCATGGCTGCATTGTTAGAGCATCTAGATCCCATTTTAAAACAATTTAAAAATATCGTGGGTTATGGCGGTTCGATGGGTGGCTATGCGGCAATCAAATATGCCAAAGCTTTAAAAATGAATCGTGTTGTTGCCATGGTTCCGCAATATTCAATCGATCCTTTAGAGGTTGAGGACAAGCGTTATACAGATTTCTATGATGCTGAATTAAATGCGGATATGCGTATTCAGGCACAAGATATCGTTGCAGACTGTGAATACATCATTGTTTATGACCCTTATTTTGAAAATGATAAAGAACATTATTTAAAAATTAAGCCATTGATCCCTCAATTGCATACGTTACATTTACCGTATACTGGTCATGATGCGATTGCAGTTTTAGCTAACTCTGCGTTACTACATGATTTTATTGAACGTGAATACGATCAAACTTATTTTTATAAGCAGATTCGTGAAGTAAAGAAAAACAGCAAATTTTATTATCGAAGTGTGATTGCTCACTTATTGGGGACACATAACGAGGCTTTGGGTAAAATTCTAAAAGGTACAGATATCCAACTGGATAGTACTTTCTTTGATGCCAGTTTAAAGCAGACCATTACGCGTATTTTATTGACCAATAAGCGAGTGGATGAGCAAGATTTGCAGAAACTGGGTATTCAAGTCAATTTTGCTTTTGAAGATAAAACGCAGCTACAAGACAGTTTTGGCAATATTTTAGTATTTAACGTGATCACGCAAAAGCTAGAAAGCTATGATCAACAAGTGATTGATGTGAATGGAAAATACATTATTCCATTGCATGTTGAAAACAATGGTTTGGCACAAGTCGAGATCAAAAAGCAGACCTATTTGATTTGTATGAATGATCGCCGTGTGACCAAATTATTTAAGCAAGATGAAGCTTTGTCTTTGGATATGAATCCAATTGTGATTAAAAAAACCACTGACTTTTATGTGTTGACCTATAAAAACTTTTATATGAGTTGCGATATTCAAGGTTTGGTGAGTTTTGATGATGAAAGCTTAAATGAGTTTTGCCACTTTAAAGTTGCTTAAAGTCAGCGGTTGAGCTGAAATATCATTTGGTGTCTAACGATTTCACATTTGAGCTATTTAAATAGACAGATACAGCTTTAGTTACATTGCTTTAAATAGGCGATTGGAAATAAAGCAGTATATTTTTTAAATTCATTTTGAACGTCTAAATCACTGACTTTATAGACTTCGCTGGAATGTTGATAAACATCAGTCACTGCTGCCAGAGAACCTTCTTCACCGTCTTTATAATGATAACGGAAGGTTTTTTGCGTGGCATGGAGCAGTTTTTGCTTCATGGGGGGGTGATGAAGGAAGGTATAATTAAACACACGATTTTCCATTTCCAAATAATATCGAGCTTGAATACGACAACCCCGATTTAATTTAATCAGTTTAAATTCATTTCCCTCAGAACTTCTAAACTCAGCTTCATCTAAGTTATTTATTGATTGTAAAACATATGCTTTTGCATAGACTGGTGAATATAAGCTAAAACCAAGCAGAGCGAGCATAAGTGATGGATAAGCTGTCCAATTCATTGTAAGGTCTTTTTTGTTGATTGTTTAACTCACTATAAGGCGTAATCAGGTGTTTTAAAATATAAAAAATCCATGTCAGAGGTCTCTATCAACTCATAAGACGAAGATACCAGTTATCAAGTTTAGAACCTACGATTCGCTCGTTTAAACGTCCCAAAGTCATTAAAACGGACCCCATTTTCTTGCATCACTGGATAGCAGTCTTGAGCAATGGCTTGACGAATATAAAATGGATCACGTACAACAAAATGGTGAATGGCATGTGTGCCAGCAAAATTAAAACAAAAGGCCTGTAAAGGTTTCATCCGCCAATCTGTCCAAACCTGACATTGCTGAACGATATTGCCATCTTCAACATCGCCATAATAATGCATATTGGAACTGGTAAAATGCAGACTTAAGGTGCGTAAGAAATTTGGTGCTGCAATGCTAACGGCATAAAACTTTGTGGTTTTGTCTGCAAGTCTCCATAAGTTATTTTTAGGTTGCGCTATGCCTGTGGCTTTCATTGCTAATTTGGCAGCATTGATCAATAAGAAACCATGCCATAAGGCATAATGAATATGTCCAAAGGGTGCATAACTCGCAGAAAGTTTTGCTTTTAATTTAAGCTTATCTGCTTGGGATAAATGCTTTTGCGCATGAATAAAACGCTTGGTGGTTTTCATCATGGTGATGGGGCGTAAATAGATCGCCAACATATTGTCACCAGTCATCAGCAAACGTTTTAAGCCCCATTGATCACCATTGTTAATACCGCGTTCTTCTAAATCTGTTTTGGTGCCCGATGATTTGTGATGATGTAAATGTACCTCGCGACGTATCCACGGGTTTACGGTACTTGGGCGAAATGCATAAACAGCTGCCAACATGGCATCATTGATTTTTTTGTTTTTACGGTAATACATTTGGTGAATAAGATCATGTTCTAGCTCATGTAAGAGCGACATCCAAAATGCAGAAAGCGGAATTGCCACATACCAAGGCATTTTCCCTCGAGTGTATTGTGTTATATTGAAAATAATCCCTGTTACAGCTGTTACAAGGATGGCTAGGCCAATTTGGTCTTGGTGCTGAACCAGCCAAGGATGACGTTCACGTAATTGATTTCCAGCTTCCAAAATTGTTTTACGAATTCGGTGGCTACGTTGTTCATCTTCTGGATCAGCAAAAAGTTTAGTTTTGCTTTGTATGGACATTTGTACATCGGAAAGGGGTAAATTCATCTTCGGTTTCCTCTATATTTTTGTAGTACGACAAGGAAGTTTTTTAAAACCAACATTTGTTGGTTTTTATGAGAGATTATCTGATGATTAAAATAACGTCAACGTCAGTTTTAAAAAAAATGACGAAAAAGGTGAGCCAACCAAAACAAGAACGTTCCCAAAAAAGAATGGATAAGATGCTGGCAACCACGCAAGAGTTACTGTTATCCATTGGAATTGAAAAGATTTCGATTCCTGAAATTGCCAATGCATCTGGCGTTCCGCGGACCAGTATTTATCAATTCTTTCCGACGAAATACGATATTTTTCGTCATATTGCACTGACGCATTTAAATGATTTAGTCAAACAACTCGGACAGGCTGCTGTTCGAGTGTTGACGGAAAATCCAAATGCAGCCATAGAAGTATACGGACAGCTACTCTCTGAAAGTATGATTCGTACCACAGCCAAATATTTTAATGAATCTGAAACGGCAAGCTTGTTGATTTTAAGTGGACCTTTTACCCGGCAAGCTTATCTGGAATACCAAATAGAATTAAAAAAAGTCAGTCATGGCGTCCGAAAAGCACTGGAAATGATTAACGTCGATAAATATGTACCACAGGAGCCTGATACATTGACGATTTTAATGGAATTGGTTTTTACTTGTATGAAGCATGGTTATTACAACGAAAGCTATATTTCTGAAGCCATTATTCAAGAGGCCTACCGTATGACCAATGCATACTTATTGGCTTTAAAAAATAATTCTTTTGGTTTTCCAGAAGCATCTGCTTCGTAAGTATAAAACTGGCTCTCTATCATTAAGGAAAAGCAATGAAAGCTGTATTTTTAGATTATGAATCTTTAGATAAACAGGATTTGGATTTTAGTCTGTTAAGCGCAGCTTTTGATGACTTAATACTTTATCCATCGACCACAGCAGAACAAGTTCTAGCACGGATTCAAGATGTAGACGTGGTGATCAGCAATAAAGTGATTGTGAATGCTGAGGCGATGGAACAATGTAAAAATTTAAAATTGATTTTGATTTCGGCCACGGGGACCAACAATATTGATTTAGATTTTGCACGATCCAAAGGTATTGTGGTGTGTAATTGTCAGGGCTATGGCACATCTGCAGTTGCCCAACATACACTGACGTTAATGTTGGCATTAGCAACATCTTTACTTAAATATGAGTATGCAGTTAAACAAGGCGAATGGAACAAGTCGCCAATTTTCTGCTTACTGGATTTTCCAATTGTCGAATTATCTGGAAAAACCCTTGGCATCATTGGTTATGGTGAGCTTGGTCAAGCGGTTGCCAAGTTGGCAGAAGCTTTTGGAATGAAAATTTTGGTCGCATCATTACCCAATCGACCAACGCATAAGGATCGAACACCTTTTGCCGAATTGCTTACTCAAGTCGATTTTCTTTCTTTGCATTGTCCTCTAACAGCGGAAACACGTGATTTAATTGATGCTCAAGCCTTTGATAAAATGAAAAATTCTGCTTTCTTAATCAATTGTGCGCGTGGTGGTATCGTTAATGAACAGGCTTTAGCAGACGCATTAAGACAAGGCAAAATTGCAGGTGCGGCAACAGATGTACTTTCTGTTGAACCGCCGACACAAGGTAATGTTTTACTTGCACAAGATATTCCAAACCTGATTATCACACCGCATAGTGCGTGGGGCAGTGTTGATGCACGTCAACGTATTGTGAATCAAATGCTTGAAAATTTTGAGGCATTTAAGCAGGGTAAAGCGATTCGTCAGGTGAATGGCTAAAGGGCCGAGTTAAAAACACAATGAAAAAAGGCGCAATTAAAAGGCATCGTTAAAAAAGTACAGTTAAACAGCTATATGTGTTTACTGCTATCAGCTTACATGGGTAGCGCAAGGTGTGGAGATCAACGGATTAAGTGTGTTTAGCTGCTTATCTTGGTACACCAACCTCATCATCTGTTGAGCTTTGTGTATTGGTTGAGTTGGTGTCTTTTGAGCCTGTGGTATTGGCGTTGACATCATGCTCTTGGTTCTCGATTGGTAACGACTGTTTTTTAATTTCAGGTTCTTCTTGCGCATTGTTGGGTAATTGATTTTGAACTGCGGGTTGAACAGGTTGTGTGGTGATCGGCGTATTTTGAACGTTTGTTGTCGTTACAGCAGTTACAGTATTCGCCGTATTGGGTGTGGTCGAAGATTGGCTTAAACTGCCTTGTTCAATCGGTACATTTAAACTGGTTTTACCCATTACTCGATCTTTGGTTTGCTCAACTTTTTTTACCGCAGTATCTATGCCTTGGCGGGTACTATCACGAGCCTCAGTGGCTTTTTCAGTGGTATATTTTTTGGTATTTTCAATGGTTTCATCCAAAGACGGTTTAATTTTTTGAATCCCTTTTTCGGTCGCATCACCTACTTTTTCAGCGGTATTCTGTACAGCTTCACCGGTCTTATGTGCCAATACTTTAAAAATATTTGGATTATCACCATATGGCTGGGTTTGATTTTGAGTATTGGTTTGCGCATAGAGTGATGGTGTTGCAAGTATTGCAGTGATCACACATAGACTTTTGATCATCTTCATGATGTTTTGATCCCTTTATGATGATTGTAGCGATTCGCTCAGTGCTAATTGGGATTATGATACTGTTTTATTTAGATAAAAAGTAAAATGGAAAGAAAAATCCTACAGCAAGAAAACATATGTATACATTGCATACCAAATTACTGGCAGATGTATAAGAAAAGCTCACCTAAGTGAGCTTTTCTAAATGGGCATTAAATTTAAATTATTTTGTAGCAACTTTAGCGTCTGTAGATACGGCGACTTTAGCGCTACCTACTGGTGTTTTCACATGGGTTTGTGAATTTACTTTTGCACCTGTATTTGCTGGTTTAGGTTTAACTAAATCCTTGGTTTTCTGCCAAGTTTTACTTGTTGCTGATTTGGTTTTGTCTTTTACTTTAACAGCTGCTTCTTTGGTGTTATGACCCGCTTCAGAACTTAGTTTTTTGGTATTTTCCCACGCACCTTTCGTCGCAACTTTACCTTTGTCTATGCCTGTTTCCACACCTGTCCCGACTTTATCAGCAGCATGTTTAGTGCCGTCCCATGCATCTTTAGATACATCACGGGTTTTATCGACACCTTTTTCCACACCTGTCCCGACTTTATCAGCAACATTTTTAGTGCCATCCCATGCATCTTTAGATACATCACGGGTTTTATCGACACCTTTTTCAATACCTGTACCTACTTTAGCAGCAGTATTCTTGGTGCCATCCCAAGCGTCTTTAGACACATCACGGGTTTTATCAACACCTTTTTCAATTCCATTACCCACTTTGTCTGCTGTGTTATGGATACCTTGACCAATGTTGCTTAGAATGCCTCCATTGGTTCCGACTTCAGCAGAAGCATTTGCACTTACATCTGTATTGGCAAAAAGAGGAGAGCTGGCAAGAAGTGCTGTGGCGATCACTGTTGTTTTAAGCATTTTCATAATTAGTTTTATCCTGTACCTGAATGAGTTCAAGTTTGAGTGTTGCCTATAATAATGTGAAATATGTATAAAAATAGTCTTTGAGATAAAACAGCAACAGCTTATCTACAGAGTTTTAACAATAGTGTAAGAATTGTGAATGAATGTTACGGCCAGATGTGTTTGGGGGAATTGAGCGTTTTTACTTTTTAAATTCTGATGTTTATAAGAATATGAGAATGATGATAAAAGCATTTTCAGTAAGAATTTCTAGCTTGTTATTAAAACAAAAACGACATAAGCTTTGGGTTAAATTGTTGGTTTAATCATCATAATGAAAAATATAATAATCTTGATATTTCTCACCTTTATATTGAGTTTCAAACCCAGTTTTGCCTGTGGCTGTGGTGATGAATTGTCTTCCAGCCATCAAATAATGAGTTGGATTGTGATGGGCGTGGTTTTTTTAATTTATTTGATTCCAAGCTTTTATTTTGCAAAATATTTTAAGAAATATCAGCTATCTATTGGACATCTGATTTTGTCTCATGTGCTGATGATTGCGATGCTCTACGCAATGATGAATTCGTTTAAATTGGGTTTAAATCCAATTTATTATTGGTTTAATCATTACCTCCCAAATAGTTTCATATTTGCTGCGATTGGACTCATTGACATCCTTGTTTGGATTTATCCCGTGATTTATGTGGCTAAAAGAGCGAAATGATTGTGCATTTTAGCCCTTTTAACTTCAACGACGTATCAAAGTGAAGTGCCGAGATTAATTACATTTTTCCAGATTTGATGCTTTAAAGTTGTTTTTAAGTGAGTTGAAGTTTTTAAGCTTTTCCGCGTCTTTGGGGTCAAAAACAGTTTGTTTATTTTCGACTTCAGCATCTACATTTGAAAATGCAGAGATGAGCTGATCACCTTTAAAAATCCAATGTTCTGTGGCTTTTCCTGTTTCAAAGTTGCCAGTAAATTCGATGACACAGTTGTCTGTTTGTTTGATGAGTTTGGCAAGGTTATGTTTTGTGCTTGGTTCAGCAGAGATATTTTTATGTTGTTCTAAAACAGTTGGAGCGTTTGGATTGGTGGGTGTAGTTGAGCAGGCTGTGAGGACGATCGCGATTAAAGGTACAGATAATAATATTTTAGAATTCATATGCTTTTGATCTTAAACTTAACTTGATCAATTGAGTCTATACAATGTATTGGGAATATTTAGTTTTAGATTGTTAATTTTTATTGTTATCTTTTCAGTTATTTATGCGTTTTGGAAAGCGGAGACTAAAAATAAACCCGCTCGAAAGCGGGTTATAATTTATATTTCTACTTAGTGCTGTAACACCGAAATATCAGCAACGCTTGTAAACAAGTCATGTAACTGTGCAAGTAGACTTAAACGAACCTCACTAAGCCTAAATCTTAGGTAAAAGAATAGCAGAACAAAAGCACTTAAAATTCCGCTTAATACGAGCCAATCTTTTTTAAGTATGTCTACAAGTCGTATGACTGAAAAATAAAGACTACTAAAAAGACCAAAGCAAAGATGATTAAAACCAAAGGATTATTGAAGAATGAATATTTACTTTAAAAACCAAGGAACCTTGAAGATGCTAGACAAATGGTTGTAGAGTCTATAGAAATTTATAATGTTCGTAGTCCGCATATGTCGTTAAAATACAAAACGCCCGATGAAATTCATCGAGCGTTTGTGCGCAATAAGTGTCAATTTATTTCAGGACTAGATAAACTTAAATCATTCTATTCTTTGAATTCGTTCTACATGATCTGACGAATCATAAGTAACTTTTAGCACTATTTTATCTCCTCTAAAGTCAGATGAGGTGATGTCATCATCGTTGCTGATTAGACCTAATGGGGTAAAATTAACGGCTAAACTTTTAAATAATTGTTGTCCAAAAATTTTAGTGATATTCGTTTTAGAACTTTTATAATATGTGAGAATATCAACTCTTTTATCACCTACAAAATGACTTGATGTCGGTGTATTTGCATGAGTTAAAAATTTGCTTCGAGACATCCCAATTACACTAGGTTTAGTTTTTTGACTATTTTCGATGTGAGATTGAGTACGATTAACTGGAGTTGAAGAACAGCCATATTGCCCAATAGATAAAATAACAAAAATGAAGGTTATAATAATTTTTTGCATTAAATGATCATCCAAATAAAACCCCACTATAACTAGTAGGGTTTTTTATTAATTTACAGATGCTTAACTTAGTGTTGTAACACCGAAATATCAGCAACACTTGTAAACAAGTCACGTAACTGTGCAAGTAAACGTAAACGGTTTGCTTTGAGTTCTGCATCATCTGCCATGACCATCACATTCTCAAAGAATGCATCAATCGGTGCACGAAGCGCAGCCAACTTAGAAAGCGCAGTGGTGTAGTCTTTCGCGTCCAAAAGTGGTTGAACCGCAGGTTTGATATTTTGAATCTCGGTATAAAGCGCCTTTTCAGCATCTTCAACCAATTTAGTTTCAATAATCTCACCTGTAGGTGCAGCTTCTTTTGCCAAGATATTGGCAACACGCTTATTGGCAGCAGCCAAAGCAGCAGCTTCTGGCAAGTTACGGAAATGATTTACCGCTGTCACACGCTTATCAAAATCAAGAGGTGATTTTGGAGAAAGTGCTTGAACAGCCTGAATCACATCAACCGCAACACCTTGGTCTTCGTACTTAGCACGGTAACGACCTTCAAGGAATGCGACAGCATCGGCTAAAGTCTTCGCATGATCTTTCAATACATCGCCATAAGCAGCCAAAGCAAGCTTGATCAGTTCTTCAATCGAAACATCAAGATTATTTTCAGTCACCAAACGCAAGATACCAATCGCAGAACGACGTAAAGCAAATGGATCTTTCGAACCTGTTGGTGCTTGGCCAATCCCGAAAATACCTGTGAGGGTATCTAAACGATCAGCAAGGGCAATGGTTGTACCTGTTTTCGTTTTTGGTAGAACATCACCAGCAAACTTAGGTAAATATTGCTCACCTAAAGCTTCAGCAACTTCATCATTTTCGCCTTCAATACGTGCATAATAAGTTCCCGCGATTCCTTGAAGTTCAGGGAATTCACCGACTAACTCTGAAGTTAAGTCACATTTTGCAAGCAGTGCAGCTTTTTCAGCATCAGTAGGATTTGCACCCGTGATTGCAGATAACGCCACAGCCAATTTTGCAATACGTTCAGACTTGTTCCAAAGTGTGCCCAATTGTGCTTGGAAGACCATATTGGCTAATTTTTCTTTACGAGAAGCAAGGGGTTGCTTTTGATCTTGTAAGAAGAAAAACTCTGCATCAGACAAACGAGGACGTACAACTTTTTCATTGCCTTCAATGATTTGAGTTGGATCTTTAGACTCAATATTGGAAACAGTAATGAAATAAGGCTGTAATTTATGTGCTGCATTGACCAAACAGAAATACTTCTGGTTGTCTTGCATCGTGGTAATCAAGGCTTCTTGAGGTACCGCAAGGAAACGTTCTTCAAAGCTTGCACGTAGCGCAACAGGCCATTCAACCAATGCAGTCACTTCATCACGTAGATCAGCAGGAACGATGGCAATCGCATTGACTTCATCAGCCAAAGCTTTAACTTGTTGGTCAATGATTGCTTGACGCTCTTCAAAAGAAGCTACGACATGTGCTGCTTTTAATTTCGGTAAATAATCATCTGAATTTGTGAGTGAAATCGCTTCAGGCGCATGGAAACGATGACCATAGGTCAGATTACCCGCTTTATGATCCTGAATCGTTGCATCAATCACATCATTGTCTTTTAACAAGACGACCCATTTCACTGGACGAACAAATTCAGTACGGCTTGCCGCAGAACGCATACGTTTTGCGATGGGTAGATTATCCAGTGCTGTTTGTAAAATTTGTGGAAGTAAAGCGTCAAGACTTTGACCTTTCACATCTTTTAAATAGCAAACTTTTTCAACTTTACCTGCTTGGAAAGTTGATACTTGATCCGCAGTAATGCCTTGACCACGCATAAAGCCTTCTAAGGCTTTAGTTGGTTTGCCTTCTGCATCATAAGCAGCTTGTAGGGCAGGGCCATCAAAACGCTTTTGAGTGTCTGCTTGTGCACCATCAACATTAACAATTTTTAATGCCAAACGACGTGGTGCTGCATAAGCTTCAATTGAATCAAATGCCAAACCTGCGTCTTTTAAACCTTTAACCGTTTCAGCTTGTAACGCATCACGTAAAGTTTTTAAGCTTTTAGGCGGTAATTCTTCACAGCCAAGTTCGAATAAAACTGTATGTTTAGACATTATTTATTCTCCTCAGCTTTTGCTTCTGCTTCAACTTGTGCCTTTAACTGTGCAAGCACTTCGTCACGTAAATGCGGTTCAGCCATTGGGAAACCGAGTTTGGCACGAGCAGCCACATAGCTTTGTGCAATAGAGCGTGCCAAAGTACGCACACGTAAAATATAACGTTGACGCTCAGTGACAGAAATAGCACCACGTGCATCGAGTAAGTTAAAGCTGTGTGATGCTTTGATGACTTGCTCATATGCTGGAAGTGGAAGTTCCGCTTCCATTAAACGGGTTGCTTCAGCTTCATAAAAATCGAAGAGTTCAAACATTTTTTCAACGTTGGCATATTCAAAGTTATAAGTTGATTGCTCTACTTCATTTTGATGGAACACATCACCGTAGGTGACTGTACCAAATTGACCTTTGGTCCAAACCAAGTCATAAACTGAATCGACGCCCTGCAAGTACATTGCCAGACGTTCAAGACCGTAAGTGATTTCACCTGTGACTGGGTAGCATTCAACCCCACCAACTTGTTGGAAGTAAGTAAACTGAGTCACTTCCATACCGTTTAACCACACTTCCCAACCTAAGCCCCAAGCACCCAATGTTGGCGATTCCCAGTTGTCTTCTACAAAACGAATGTCATGTGTAAGCGTATCAATACCAATTGCTTCTAAAGAGTCTAGATACAGTTGTTGGATATTGTCAGGGTTGGGTTTAAGCACCACTTGGAATTGATAGTAGTGCTGCAAACGGTTTGGGTTTTCGCCGTAACGACCGTCTTTAGGACGACGTGAGGGTTGAACGTATGCTGCGTTCCATGTTTCTGGCCCAAGCGCACGTAAGAATGTTGCAGTGTGGAATGTCCCTGCGCCCATTTCCATATCGTAAGGCTGTAACACCACACAACCTTGTTCAGCCCAGTAGTTTTGTAAGGCAAGAATTAAGCCTTGGAATGTATCAATATGCGATATGGCGCGACTCATGCAGCATCCACTATAAGTATTAGAAAAAATTGGTTCTAAGTATAAGGATTTTGGGGAGGTGTGGCAAAGGTTAGTCTATAAATATTGATTCTTATCGCAGATCAACTTATGTACATTTTTTCAGATTTTCTTTTGAGATAAAACTTTTCATTTCTTTGGCCTCTTTTCTTATTTTCATTTCCTCAATGTGCTCTTCAATTTTTGCATCTGGAGCATCGCTATTGATTACGGGTTCCGAGCTTGAATTTTCAGATATTAAAATGAGATCGTCCCTAAAAAAAGCCCAATCTTTTTCTATTGTTGGTGTATTTTTAGAAGTGGTTTTTGCTTTTAAGATACAGATTTTATCTTTTTTAATTAGGGTAAGTTCAAGTGTGCTTGATGGTTCACCCGTCATTGCAATTTGCTTTGCTTCTAAAATTACAGGTTCATTTGATGTACTACATGCAGCAAGGAAAAAAGAAGAAGTTAAAATGATGGAATGGGTTATTTTGTTCATTGGTAAAATTAAATAAGTTAAATTATATATTTGATATTAACACGGAAATTTTAAATATTATGTATTTAATGGATTATGAGCGTAAATTCAAAAGTTGGCAAAGCTATCCAGAGCTACCATTTGGTTTATCTTTTTTGATCGACGAATTCGCGTTAGAACACTATCTTTCCCAACGCATAACTTTTTTGAAAGGCTTTGAAGCCACTGAATTTGCTCGACTCATGTATAAAGAAATGCCTAAATCTTTTAAGAATGAGCAATACTTAAATATTTCAGAAAGTTGGAATTCTGATCTTGAAATTGCGCAAGTGAGAGAATGGTTGTTTCAGCAAAAGATTCCTTTCGATCAAGATATTTACATGCTATATGATGAAAATGTAATCAAAACCCAATGGAAAGTTTTTGTGAAACACTGGGATATCTTTAGTTGGTCTGTTGGGATAAGTTTAAATATTGTGGATCAAACCAGAAGTTGGATGCTGGAAGTTCATCATGAACAAATCATGACTTTTTATTCAATGGTAATTAAATGAATTATTTAGAAATCATTGGTAAGAATTTAGTAGATGGTAAAAATGCACAAGATTATATTGATTGGGCTGTAGCAAAATTAGAAAATGGTTTTGAAACAGAATCTATTATTGCTTTGGTTTCTTTAATATTGGAAAGTTTTCCAGAGATCGGGTTAGCTGAAAAATATTTTCACGCATCAATAGACGAACTAGGTTTACCTTATCCAGATTCAAAAAAAGCAATTTTTGCTTACTTACAATTTTTTTGTGATGAAGTGTTGGGCGGTAAAATCCAGCCTGAACTTGCTGTAAATATTTTAAAAAATATTTGTGAAACGATTAGTGACAATACGGTGTGTGATGGTGTTTATCATCCAATAATGGATATTTGGTATTATCTAGATGAGGATTTATATATGCTATCTATCGATGAATTCAGCATGTTTAATATAGGTTTAAATCTTCTAAATATTGATGGTTATATTTTACAAGTGATACATCAATTCCAGTATATGTTGTCATTAAACCTACCCATAAACTTCATGGAACTTTCAATTAATCAGCAGAACATCATGTGGGATATGCGTGGTTATGAGGGGCGGGTTTTATATCTAGAAAAGACCAATCAAAACTTAATCTTCAATCCATAATCCTTTTTCATTGCCAATAAAGCTTCTGCATTGCCTTTGGCATCGTCCACAGGGTTATGGGTATGTGTTGTTTTACGTAAATGCTTAAAACTTTGAAAGCTATCTTTGACCAGTCCTTTATACAAACTGCCTAAATTTTGTGAACTAAATCCAAACGGATTACTGCCAGTAAAATGATGAAAATACCAACAGACAAACATCCAGTCAAAACCATTATTATCACTAATAAAGATAGGGCGATCTTTACTGACTTTACTCACCCACTTGGCAAAGTCTTTCATAACATGCTCAGGATTGTTAAAGCTTAGGGTTTCTTCACGACTAAAGCCTGAAACTGCGAGCGCTTGAGGAATATAATTTTCGGAAATTGGTTTAAGTAAACCGTAGAATTGTTGATGTAAGTGATCTTCGACCAACACTGCACCTAGCGCAATCATTGAGTAATCACCGGGAATTGGACCATCTGCTTCGATGTCCACCATAATATAAGCCATATATTCTCCTTATTTTAAGATATTGTTTTTATGCTGGAAGTCATTATAAATGATGATTTTGATCGCTGACAAATTTTATCGGTATTTTGCTTTTTTAATATTTATAGCTTATAAATTATTGAATAAATTTAAAACATTTTTAAATCATTCATTATGCAAAAAACACAGAAAAACAAACTTTGGCTAAGCCTTTTCCTTATTGTATTGGCAGTTATTTCTATTCCTGCGATTCATCTTTTTAAAACAAAAATCAATGAGCAACAGGGAATTGAGCATATTCCTACAGGTTATCGGGATGATGCCAGCCATCTTAATTTGACAAAAGTGCATAAAATTGTCGATGTAGAAAGTACACCCGAAGCGATTCAACAACAACTTAAAACTTTGCTTAAATATGCAAGTGAACATCATCTAAAAGTCTCGATTGCGGGAGCTAAGCACAGTATGGGCGGGCACACCATTTATCCTGATGGTATTGCACTAAATATGCTGCCCTATAACCACATGAGCTTTGATGAGAAGAGCAATATTCTCACGATTGGCTCGGGTGCAACATGGGAAGCGGCCCTTCGGTATTTAGACGGCTATGGTAAATCAATTGCAGTGATGCAATCTTTTAGTAATTTCTCGATTGGCGGTTCGATCAGTGTCAATGGGCATGGTTGGCAAAAGAATTCACCCCCGATTTCATCCAGTGTTGAATCATTTACCTTGATGAATGCGCAGGGAGAGATTGTAAACTGTAGTCGTACAGAACATCCTGAACTGTTTAAATTGGTGATTGGTGGCTATGGATTATTTGGTATTATTCTCGATGTAAAATTAAAAGCTGTGGATAATGTCGCTTTAACATTTCAATCAATTTCAGTATTACCTGAAGACTATGTAAACGCGTACCAAAAGATTGTCAGTAATAATCCAAATGTACAATTTGCTTATGGTCGTTTACGTATTTCAGATAAGCATTTTTTACAGCAGGCAACCTTAAACTATTTTGAAAAAATCGATAAAAAACCCTTAGCCTTGTCACAACAACAAAGTAAAAACGCTGAGACTAAGCGGATTGTGTTCCGTGGCTCTGTCGATAGTGAATACGGCAAACGGCTACGCTGGGATCTAGAAAGTAGTCTGAATTCAGTATCGCCTTATGCGACGTTTAGTCGCAATGAAATTCTCAGTGAAGATGCCGCTTTGATTGAAAATAAAGATATCCATTCAACCGATCTATTGCATGAATATTTTATTCCAAAGCAGCACTTGGCTCAGTTTATTCAAGATCTCAAGCCCGTTTTAAAAACGAAAAAAGTGGATCTACTCAATATCACGATTCGTGAAGTTGAACATGATCATGATGCATTTATGAATTATGCCCGAGAGGATGTTTTTGGCTTGGTGTTTCTGTTTAATCAAAAGAAGACCGCACAACAAGAGCAGGATATGCAACAACTGACTCAGCAATTGGTTGATATTACACTTAAAAACCAAGGCACATTTTATTTGCCTTATCGCTTACATGTGAGTCGCGACAAGATGCGTTTAGCCTATCCGCAAACCGACGCCTTTTTTAGTTTGAAGAAAAAATATGATCCAGAGGAGATTTTTAGTAATCAGTTTTATCTACATTATCGTGAGTCGTAAATGATGGTCTGGAGAATACTTTTAACAAAACCCAATAACAGCACCCTGCAAATACAGAAATTGCATAAAAAAACCAATCGCTCAATAGTTTCCATAGCGGTGTGGGTAATGACCCAGTAAAAACCAGATAGCCAATGATGCTGACAATTAGCCACATCAACAGTGAGCCGGCGAAAATACTGAAAAAATTAAGCCAATATTGATGTGCAAGCCAAAGTGAAATGACATAAGCAATTGGAATGACAATAATGCAATAAATCAGATAAACGATTAGGCTGATACCAAATATTGTGAGTAAAGACTGTATATCATATTGATGATTCATAAAAAGAAAAAACGCGACCAATAGGATTAAGCTCAGACTGGGTGCTAAAAACAAAGCCTTTAAAATCGATTTATTGCTATATTGAGCCATGATCAAAACAACAAAGGAATAAATATGATAAGAGCATGCACAATCATGATGGTTTTATCTACAACTATTTGTTCAATATCGGCTTATGCGGAAAAGACTACTGCTTCACCCGATGTATATAACCAATGTGTTGAACAAATCATCGAAAAACTGGCTTTAGGCAACATCAACAATGCCGTGGTTGAATCATGTAGTAACCAGAGCAGAGCATATTATGAAAAAGAAATTGTCAAAGTTCTCGATCAGATCAAAAAACAGAGTCAGATAAACCATCAGCCAGAACGTTATAACGACATCATGAAATCACAACGCTTATGGAAAGCTTATGTTGATCAGGAGTGCCAAAATGCTGGAAGTTATATTGGTTCACCCATGTATGCGTTTTGTCCAATGCAAGAATATGGAAAAAGACTTGATCAATTGACTGAATATGCCCAGTGAAAAATCAGTAGATGAGAAATATCAGCGAAAAATTTATCCATTTAAGATAGATAATAAATATATCTTATAACCACAACATCGTATAATTCACACTTTAAACCGTGTTAAAGCGCAGGACTGTCGTGTTTCATACGCAACTTGAATGGTTAAATACCTTAAAACCCAATTTTAAAGTTTTACCGCTAAAAGATCGCTTAGTCTGTGGTGTTGGTGCACTGCTTGGATTAGCAGTGTCATCATTGATCAGTTGGTATGTACTCGGTGGATTTAATGCATGGTATATCGCACCGATGGGCGCGTCCTCGGTATTGCTTTTTGCTGTACCCGCAAGTCCTTTAGCACAACCTTGGAATATGGTGGTGGGAAATACCATCGCAGGTTTAGTCGGCGTGACTTGTGCCATCTTTATTTCCAATCCAACCGAGGCATTTAGTGTTGCTGTTGCATTGTCGATATTCTTGATGATGAGTACAGATTCATTGCATCCGCCAAGTGGTGCGGTGGCGATTACTGCCGTATTGGGTGGTGCATCTATTCACCAGTTGGGTTATCAATTTATCTTTTACCCAGTATTACTCAATTCAGTCTTGCTGCTGGTGATTGCAATCATTTTTAATCGTATGTTGGGAAAGCAATTTCCACAAGTTGCACAGCTTAATACACGTTCTAAGGATCCAACCCCGACACAGAAAGTCACGATTCAACCGCAAGATATTCAAGATGTGTTAGAACAACAGACACAGCTCTTAGATATTAGTGAATATGATTTACAAAAAATTATTTTAGAAGCACAAGCAAAGGCCAATGCAAGAGCAGTACATCAATACCTTTGCCAAGATATTATGAGCAAAGATGTGCTGAGCTTGGATGAACAAGATGATATTCACCAAGCTTTAGATAAGTTTAAACATGTGAATTTGATGAGTTTGCCCGTGCTCAATGCTGATCGGGAATTGGTTGGTACATTGGCATTGTATGAAATTGTAGAGTGGTTTAAACGCGCTGCCGATGCGCGTGCCCCTTGGGAACATTTGGTCAAACAAATTATGAATCGACAAGTGGTCACTGTACAGCCGACACAACCGATTCAAGACTTAGTGCCTTATTTCGTTGAACGCTCTTTTAATTATATCCCTGTGGTTGATCATCAAAAAATGGTCGGGATTATTAGTCGCGCAGATATGATTGCAGCATTACAGCAACAACTCAATAATTCACAATGATACTGTTTCAAAATAAAACCGTTTAAAAATGATGCGGCATAAAAAAAGCTACAGCAGTTTGGGGGAACTGTTGTAGCTGAAAAGGGTCATATCTTTAAATCGAAGTCAATTAATGGGTTTTCTCTTCATAAATGGTTCGTACAGGGCGTTCATAGCTTTGCGGTTCATTTAGCTGCAATTTTTGTTTTGGCATAATTAACCAAAGCACCAAATACACCAGAATACCTGGAAAAGCTGCGCTCAAACATGAAACAATCACGAAAATAATTCGTAGTAATGTGACATTCCAACCAAAACGTTCAGCAATACCGCCCATTACACCGGCGATCATATTATGTCGGCTTGAACGATATAAACCAGAATTGGCCATTTAAATCTCCTTAAAGTTATTCATCATCATTCATGATTAAAAAATTAAAAATGAATTCATATAAGTAAATAGTGGCGTTTCTGTTTGATTCTTCAAGTGAATCACCAATTAAAATTGTTAAGACTGTGTAACAACGCCAGTTAAATCATTAAAAATAATGTAAAAAGTGTCCAATCCGATGTAGGTGGCGGTGGTGATAAATATGTTTTTTATACTTTTGTAAAAAATACAGCGTTAAGATTTCGAGAAACGGCACAACGCAATAAGATATAGATATACACATTGATCTTTGATGTGTCTGGCACGGTGTAATTGGGTTATTTGGATTTATGTATTTAACTTTTCATAAAGTAATTTTTTTTAGAATTTTAGGCATCAGTATTTGTACAGTACTGAGTGCTTGCGATTCCTCAAAATCAAATGATAAACAACAAGGTGCATCTGACACACAAAATTCATCCAGCGAACTTGCTTTGCAACAAACGCCACCACGTGCCAATGCAAGTGAAGGGAAAAAACTGACCGATCTCGCGGGTCAAGCCACCTTGCCTGCAATGGTAGAAATGAAAGGGCAAGACCAGCAAAGTGGCGTGGTTTCCACAAAAGCTGAGGCATTTGTAGGACGTTATCATGTACAAATGAGTTGTGAAGATCCGTTTGCCAAGTGTGACAAAGGCAGTGCGGAGTTTATTATTAATTTACTCCCAGACGGAACTGCACATCGTACCTTTGTGTATATGGGTAAAATGACCTATGAAAATAGTGATATCAAGCCGAACCGTGGTTATCAAAAAAATACTTGGGCCTATGACGAAGTAAATCATGAAATTGTGATTAATCGAATTGAAGGTATTCAGTTCTATTACAACGTGGATGCACAAAATGACTTAGTGATGGATATTGATAAAATAGTCAATGGCACTGAAGAAAATCGACTTTATTTTAGTCAACACCATACCGCACCAACAAAAGCCTATGTGTTAAAGAAATTTGATAATTAAAAAATTGGTAGCTAGAAAAATTGATAATTAAACAATCTGGTGGGGCTTTAGGGTGTCACCCACCAGAATGATGCATTTAAAATTTTGAAATGAATGATCATTTCAAAAAAGCATTTTTAAATTGAACAAATCTTCGAAAATCAGATAGCAATTGAACATTGTGTATCCTCTAAAAACGCAATGTTAAAACGCTTTGGTTAAACTAAAAATTGCACCGTTTGCGACTGTACGTTTTTCACTTTTAGAGAGCTGATCGGTATTCAAATTGGTACCAACCCCAGATAACTCCGCAGTTAAACCTTCAAGTGTTTTAAATTGATAATTCACCCCAAGCTTCCAATCGATGTAATTGTCGGCATCAACATCAATCAATGCACCTTTATCTTGGATGATGGAATAACCAATACTTGATGTCAGACCAAAACCTGTTTCAGCCAATGGTACTGAATAGCCTAAGGTGAAGTTCCATGCATCACCTGCAAACCCGATATAGTCATCACTATAATTAATATTGGTGAGGAGGCTATCTTTACCTAAAAAGATATCATTAAAGGTTAAACGTGCAGAAAACTCATGCCATGCCCAATCCGACCAACCTGGATAGCTAAATCGGTTATAGCTTAAATCTAGTGTTGGCTTAACTTTTTCAGACCAATTTAATGCCGTGTTATAGCCAATATATGAGGTAAACTCAAAATGTGGTGATGTTGAACCACCGAAGTCCGTATTGGCCGCAAAGATTCCGCCATATAAACCAGAATCATGTGACAGTACAAAGGTCCCTTGTACCGCAGGATCATTACGAGATTGGGATAGACCACGGAAACGGTAGTCCGTTGTCAGTGCAGCAGAGCCGCTTAAGCTAAGACCTGATGAATGTCCCGTTTCTGTGGCCACAGCAGAATGTGTCGCCATTGTTGTCAGCATTACCGATAAAATTACTGGTTTAATCATATTGCTTTCCTTTTCGTAAAAATTTGGATTATTCCAAAATCCTTTTTTATGTCGATCAACGACGCATTTTTGTTTTTGTTATCTTAAGTAGTGATGTTATAAAGAGATAATAGAATATTCAGAACACATGCCTCAAAAAATCTGAATCGCTTGGGTATAACGATGACTTTTATCCAATTGAGTTAAATTTTTTTAATGATTATTTATGTAATTATTTTTTAATAAAAAATTCTTTTGAACGATACATTACTTTTTTAACCCTAGATCAATGATCTACTTTTCACCCATCGTTTTTATTCAATTCAAGTGGTACTCAAGCTGGTGTATAGGTCGATATTGAATATCGATCAAATACAGGCCTGAGATAATTTTTCCTTTAATTTGTTCGTGATTATTCTGGCCTCTATATTTTCAACATATTAGATGGTCTTTATTTGAAATTTTAAGGTGATTTCGCAAATGATTTTGATCTTTTTGCGATGGAGTAACTACGCTATTCAGTCCTTTTTAGCCTTACTTTAAAAAAACTAAAGGCTTGATACTGAATATAAAAATTTAAGCTGATCCTAAGATTGGTTATAACTTTTTATTTATGGAATGGATTCCTATGTCTATCACAACTATGGAAAGTAGTACGATTCAGGCAATTCCTGAAAATCAACGTCACGGTAACGCACGCGATCTATTTACGATCTGGTTTGGCTCAAACATTATGTTATTGACTATGTTTACGGGCTCATTGGCAGTTACAGTTTTTAATCTGAGTTTCTTTTCCGCCTTAATGGCATTGGTTTTAGGCAATCTTGTTGGTGCGATTTTTGTCGCACTGCATTCTGCGCAAGGCCCACAACTTGCAGTGCCGCAAATGATTCAGACACGCGGGCAATTTGGTTTCTATGGGGCTTTGCTTGTTGTTGGCGTCGTGGTGATTATGTACTTGGGTTTTTATGCATCCAATCTGGTGGTTGGTGGTGAAGCACTACATACAATTTATCAGCCGATTTCCAAGGTATAAGGCATTACGATTATTGCGATTGGGAGTCTGATTGCAGTTATTTTTGGTTATAAACTCATTCATAAATACACCCAAATCCTTGCGGTACTTTCAGGTTTAATGCTGCTTGCTGCTTTTATTTGTGTATTTAGTTCGCAATACTTCCCCCAAGATTTCTTTCAGCTGGGAACGTTTTCAAGCATTGGCTTTATGGGAACCTTATCCATTGCCGCATTATGGCAGTTGGCTTATGCCCCGTATGTATCAGATTATTCCCGCTATTTGCCTAAAGCGACTGGGGCAAAAACTGCATTTTGGGCAAGCTATTGGGGCTGTTCACTCGGCTCACTGATTTCAATGATCTTGGGCTTAACCGTTGCTCGTGCCTATAGTGGTGACTTTATTCAAGGCTTAATTCACTTAACCGGCTCCGGTCTATTCAGTACCGCTTTGATTATCGTCTTTTCTCTCGGGATTGCTGCCACAAACTCAATGAATTTGTACTGTGGTACTTTATCGAGCATCACTATTCTACAAACGATTTTTCACCGGTGGTCACCGCGAGTGCTTGCCAGAACCATAGTGGCATTAAGCTTATTTAGTGTGGCGATGTTCTTATCTGTTTCAAGTTCGGAAAGCTTTGTCGAGAGTTATGTCAATTTTATTCTCTTGCTCATGTGTGTACTGATTCCATGGACAGCCATCAACCTCATCGATTATTACTTTATCCATCATACTGAATATGATGTGCCATCCTTCTTTAAACCTGATGGTGGGATTTATGGTTACTTCAATTGGCCTGCATTAATCTGTTATGTGATTGGGATTTTGATTCAGATTCCATTTTTATCTACACCGCTGTATGTTGGTCCGCTTGCTAAATTATTGGGTGAAGTGGATATTTCATGGGCGGTTGGTTTGTTGGTGGTTAGCCCACTGTATTATGTTGTGGCGATGTTATATAAACGCGCATTACCTGAAATAGACAATCAACTATTACAGCAACATAGCTATGATTATGTCATCGTTGGCGCGGGTTCGGCGGGGAGTGTGATTGCCAATCGACTAAGTGAAAACCCAAATACTCGTGTCTGCTTGATTGAAGCAGGCGCTGCTGATAATTCGCCACGCATTCAGATTCCAGCAGGAACGATCACGTTATATAAGAGTAAAAAATACAGCTGGAATTTCTTTTCTACGCCACAGAAACGTTTGAATAATCGTCAAATTCATGCTCCACGTGGCAAAATGGTCGGCGGTTCAAGTTCAATGAACAGTATGATTTATATTCGCGGAAATGCCTCTGATTATGACAATTGGGAAGCGAAAGACTGTGCTGGATGGGGCTGGAAAGAGGTTTTACCCTTCTTTAAACGTTCTGAAAAAAATGTCATTCAGCAAGACTTGGCTTTTCATGGTGTTGAGGGTGAGTTGTTTGTTGATCATCCGAAAGATCCGAACCCATTATCTAAACTTTTTATCCAAGCTGCTGCTTTACTTAATCTAAAAGAGAATCAAGATTTTAATGCTGCATCAAGCGAAGGAGTGGGGATATATGATGTGACTCAACGTGATGGTCAGCGTCTATCCAGCTTTAAAGCATTTGTTCAGCCGATATTGACACGTTCAAACCTTACAGTGGTGACTGAATGCGAGGTTGAGCGTATTCATCATAGTGAGGGGCAAGTACACTCGATTCATGTGCAACGACAAGGACAAAATTTTGATATCAGAATCAATAAAGAGTTAATCCTCTCTGCTGGTGCTTTTGTTTCGCCGTTATTATTGATGAAATCTGGTATTGGTCCGAAATCTGAGCTGGAACAGGCCGGTATTGAATGTAAGCTTGATTTACCTGGGGTAGGTAAAAACTTGCAAGAGCATATTGATGGTTTGGTGACGGTTAGAACAAATAGTTCAAAAACACTGGGTTTTTCCGTTGGGGCTTTGGCATCTATACTGCCCGCACCATTCCAGTATGCACTCAAAAGAAAAGGCTGGTTGACCACCAACTATGTAGAAGCAGGAGGCTTTGCAAAAACACCACTGGCAACAGATTTACCAGATGTGCAATTTCACTTTGTTCCGGGGTATCGGAGTCATCGTGGTCGTCTGTTTGAATGGGGGCATGGCTATGCAATCCACACCTGTGTTTTAAGACCCAAGAGCATTGGTGAAATACGTGTGAATGCCCAAAAGCAGATTGAGATTGATTATAACTTCCTTGAAAAAGAACAAGATATGCAAGTGCTGATTGAAGGAATTAAACTGGCACAGCGTATTTTAAAGCAAGATGTATTTAAGGCGTTCAATGGTCGAGAAATCTTACCCGGACCTGATGTTAAAACCGATGCAGATTATCAAGCCTATGTTCGTGAATATGCTGCAACCGTATTTCATCCCGTGGGAACATGTAAGATGGGGATTGATGCAATGAGTGTGGTCGATCCAAAGCTTAAGGTCGTTGGTTTTAATAATCTGCGTATCGCTGATGCATCCATTATGCCTGATCTTGTGTCAGGTAATACCAATGCACCATGTATTATGATTGGCGAACGTGCCGCAGATTTTATCCTTCAACAGCAATAACCCACTGGGTAAATTCCCGCTGATTGTTTTAATTGAGTGGTCATACGCATAATTAAACCGTGCGCAATCTTGGTTATTGGGTACGGTTTTATATTGTTTGGGAGGGGGAATACGATGACTCGTCAAGCAGGAGAATATTATCTTGCTAGCGATGATTTGGTATTTACTCGTTCGACAAGAAGAATAAAAGCTTTTTTAGCTTATTCGGTTTGGTCGTGTCATCTGATTGTGATTGTTGGCTTGGTTGTTTTAAGCTAAAACCGTTAACGCACGTCTCAGTCAATATTTGAGTATTGATGCTTCGTCATCATTGAAGGATAAAACAATCCGTTTGATTAGGGCCTGCAGCTATCAGAAAAATAATTCAACTGAGCTTATTTTAAGGGGGAGAAATGACTTAAAAATCTGGTGGGTTGTGTGGGGTTCGAACCCACGACCAATAGATTAAGAGTCTACTGCTCTACCAACTGAGCTAACAACCCTGAACTTGTTTAAAACATGATTAAACCAGAACAAAAGATGAAGCAAAATTTCGAGAATGGCGAAGCATCTAATAAAGATGTTTGGTCTTGGTCGGAACGTTTGCAGGTTTCGTTTCTATTGTAGTACTTTAACTGTACAGAAAGAAGCCCTAAGAAAGAATGGTGGGTCGTCCGCGATTCGAACGCGGGACCAACGGATTAAAAGTCCGCTGCTCTACCAGCTGAGCTAACGACCCTGAGCGAGATGTGTAAAGCGCGCTGCTTTACCCGATATCAGTGAAAATCGAGAATTTTCTATCGGTATCTATTTACAGGTTGAAACATGAAGATGGTGGGTCGTCCGCGATTCGAACGCGGGACCAACGGATTAAAAGTCCGCTGCTCTACCAGCTGAGCTAACGACCCTGAGCAAGGATGTGTAAAGCGCTGCTTTACACGATATTTGTGAAAATTGAGAATTTTCTATCGCTATCCATTTACAGGTCAAAACAATTAAGTGGTGGGTCGTCCGCGATTCGAACGCGGGACCAACGGATTAAAAGTCCGCTGCTCTACCAGCTGAGCTAACGACCCTGAACCTTCATCCAAGCTAGGCTTGAATGTGTAGTGCAAGAAAACTAAAAAGTTTTTAAACACCACTTTGTTTTGATGGAGCGTATTTTAGCAAGATATTGATAGAGCGCAAGTAAAAATTAAGAAAGTTTGCAACGTTCGGTTATAAATAACACAAAATGGACTAAAAAAGCCCTGAAATCAGGGCTTTTAGCTTTAGAAGCGGTATTTATAGGCTTCAATATTGGCAAAAACTTCCGCAGTGACATCACAATAGGCATTGGCACTTGGCAGTAAAACCAATAAACGATCAGATGTTTTTTCAGGATTAAAGGCTTGTTCCTTTAATTTATTTTTCTGATATTTAAATGTACCCGTCGTTTCTACAATTTGTTGGATACGTAAAAATACCGGAACAGCATAGGCTGGTAAGTTCTTTTTAAACTCGGCTGCAAGTTGGCTTAGATCTTGTTCAGTCAGTTCTTCCCCATCATGTAAAGTAATGGCAGCCATACCTGCTCGACCATTGGTATTTGGAATTTCAACGCCGTAAACCACAGCTTCTGTGATTTTAGGGTATTCACTACAAATATTTTCAACTTCGGTGGTTGAAACATTTTCACCTTTCCAGCGGAAAGTATCGCCAAGGCGATCGACAAATTGCGCGTGTCGGAAACCAATATCACGAACCAAGTCACCAGTAATAAAGTAAGAATCGCCCTTTTTAAAAACATCTTTCATGATCACTGACTTGTTCTTTTCTGGGTCTGTATAGCCATCAAAAGGGGAGCGCTTGGTGATTTTACCAATCAATAAGCCCACTTCACCTTTTTTGACCTTTTGACATGCACCATGACTGTCACGGATTGCTTCATTTTTTTCTTTATCGAACTGGACGATGGCATAAGGTGTAGGGGAGAAGCCAACAGTATTGTTAAAATTAAAAACATTACTGAAGCCTACATTTCCTTCACTAGAGGCATAAAGTTCTAAAATTTCTTCGATACCAAAGCGTTCTTTAAACTTGCCCCAAATATTTGGACGCATACCATTACCGATCATTTTGGTGACACGGTGCGTGTGATCAAGTTCTGAAGCAGGTGCATCCATAAGGTAGCGGCAGAGTTCACCGACATAACCAATGGCTGACGCATTAAACTTTTTGACATCAGACCAGAATGCAGAGGTAGAGAATTTACGACGGATTGCCAAGGCTGAACCGCCTGCAATTGCGCCACACCAGCACACCACCATACCTGTTGCATGGTAAAGCGGTAAAGTGCAGTACATCACATCATCTTCACCTAAGTTTAAGACATGGCCATATGTTCCATATGCCAAGGTCCAACGACTGTTGGTAAAGACCACAGCTTTAGGTAAACCCGTTGTGCCAGAGGTATAGATATAAAACAAGCCATCTTTCCCTTTGACACTTTGTGTGGTCGAAGGATTGAATTTTGGAAATTGTTGAATTTTTTCAGCAAGATTGATAAAGCCTTGAGGTGCTATACCCGGGTCTTGCGTTGTATTTTGATCTGCAAACCAATGGATGCGGTCTTGAGCAATGTTTAAGTCTTGACGAATCTCATCTACCGCAGCACGGCATTCTTCACCGACGATCACCGCAACAGGATTGACCAAATTGATACTATGCGTCAGGACTTTACCTGTCTGTGAGGTATTGACTAAAGCTGTTGTTACGCCAATTTTTGCCAGTGCAATCACGGTCGCAATCAACTCAGGACGATTTTCGATCATCACGGTGATCGCATCGCCTTTTTTTATGCCAATAGAAAGATAAAAGTGTGCAATTTGATTGGCCCAGTTATTCAGTTCTTTATAACTATAGCGTTGATCTTCAAATAATAACGCATCACCATAAGGATTGCGTTTTACAGCACGTTCAAAAGCAAGACCTAGCCCAGCAGGCGTATTGGGTGTTCTGATATAAGCTTGTTTAAGTCCAGTCAGGATATTGGGAAGCTTATTGATGAGCTGTGGTAAGCGCTCTGCGACATCAGTAAATCCGATGAGATCGGCCTGTGTTGTTTGACTCATATCAATCCTATTTATTTTTCGTAATCCAATACAATTTTTAGAGTGTCATTGACTCACATTACATTTGTCTTTTTAATCGTATAAGACTAGTGCAATCAACCTAATCTGACAAATGTCCTGATAATCTCTTCAAAATAGCAAAAAAACCTAGCCATCGAAATGACTAGGTTCTCTTTAATCGCTACATTTTAAGCAAATTTTTAAAAATTACTCATCCGCTGGCGGTGTCGCTTTTTTTGGCGGGCGACCACGAGGGCGACGAGGGCGGGCAGGTTTTTCATCTGTTGCCACATTGTCTGCCTTTTGGGCATCTTCATCTACACCAGCTTCAGCAGTCGTATCTAAAGCAAGCGATTGTTGTGGCTTTTTCGCCTTTTCAGTTACAACAACTGCTTTCTCAGCTGACTTAGCCGGGGCTGCTTTAACCACTTGAACTTCCGCAGGTGCTGTTTCAACTGTCGTTTCTACAGGCGTTTCAGCTTGCACTTCTTCTGCTTGAGTAACCACCGGTGCTGCTTCAACTGGACTTGCTTGAGTCTCAGTTTTCACTTCTTCTGGTTGTTGCTCAAGTTCAGCTTGATGCTCTTGCTTTGCTTGTACAGCCGCTTGTTTTGCTAAACGACGACGTTCACGAGGATCATTCGCTACACGGCGATCATTCTCAGGCTTCGGTGGTGTTAAGTCTAAAACATCAGCAGGTTGTGCTTCTGGTGCTGCTTTAGAGATAGCAACATCACGTGTTACAGGCTGCTTGCTTTGTACATCGGTCTTTTCTACCACAGTTAAGGTCGCTGAATATTCTTCAGTAAACTTAACCAAAGCACGATTGAATGTTGGAATTAACCCAAACTGTTCAATCAGTACCGCACAGTCATCACCATAGACATGACGAATCAACGTTCCCACTGTGTACTGATTTAATGTCGGTACTTGAGATGGTGCGATTTTAGGCGTTGCCGCTTTTGCTTGAGCAGCGTCACGTTGTTGACGGCGTTTTTGGCGCGGGTCATTGCTGGCACGTTGCACAGGCTGTTCTGCTTGAACCTCTGCTGCAGGTGCTTTTGCTTCAGTCGTTACAGCCTGACTTTCTACAGCCGGTGCAGTAGCTGGTTGAGCATCTACAGTGCGAGGTGCTTTAGCAACAGTTTCAGCTTTTTCATTGCGATCATGACGCTTCGGCTTGTTGCTTGCTGGCGCAGCAACTTGTTGCGGGTTTAATGCGACAATTTCACTTTGAGCTTGATCAAGGTTAACCACTAAAGCTGTTTCAAGTGCTGCATGCTTCGGGGTGTCAATGAGTTCAACCTTAGGTTGTTTCTCTTGAGGTTGATTATGCTCTACAGGCGCATTGTTGTTTGGCGCTTGTTGTTGCTCATCATTAAACACGCTGCTATCGCGATGACGATTTGGGCGGTTTGGACGTTGCTGATGGTTACGATCACGACGTGGAACAGCTTGTTCAGCATGATTCGTTTCAGCATTTTGATCATGCTGTTGACGTGGCTGCTTTTGCTGACGACGTTGATCACGTTGTTCCTGACGCTGTTCTTGGCGTTGCTCTTGACGAGGCACCTGAACCACTTCTTCAATCACTTGATGTTGATCAGTGTTTTGTTCACGTGACTCTTTGTGCTTGTTGCGATTTTTATTTTTATTGTTGTTGTTACGCGGAGCTCGTTCTTCTTTCTCGCCCTGTTTTTCATATTCACGCGGTTCTTGTTTTTGAACAGGTGCATGTGAAAGATAAGCATTGGTTTCAGCAACAACTTGAGCTTCAATTGCAGCTGGCGCGCTATTGCTATTCACTTGGCCAAATTGACCACGGCTTACAGCACCACCGTTAATCATTTGTTCAATGGCTGCAGCTGCATTGTTTGCAGTACGTGATTGGTCAACAGTTGCTGCTTGTTTTTGTACAAACAGATTTTCTAACCAAGCACATGGGCTTGAAGCTGGTTGAGCAACTTGTGCTTGAACCGCTTGCTGAGCTTTTTGAGCTTGAGCAGGTTGTTGCTTTCTGTTTTGCTTATTGTTTTGTGCTTGAGCTGGTGCAGCATTGTGTTGCGTTTGCTCTTCTTCTAAATGCCACTCAGATGACTCATAGCCCAATTCTTTTTCGCTTGAACGGGTAGCTTCAGTACGTTCATAGCTAGTTGGCGCAAAACCTTCTGGGTTATATGAGATTTCGTAATGTGGCGTTTCTAAATGTGGATGTGGCAGTACAGTAACACGCACATTTGACGTTTGTTCTAAGTAAACCAAACTGTGACGCTTTTCATTCAATAAGAATGCTGCAATTTCAACAGGCACTTCAACTTGAACTTCACCTTGACGTTCACGTAATGCAATCTCTTCAACTTTACGCATAATTGAAAGAGAAAGAGAACGTAGATCACGTACCATACCTGTGCCATGACAGCGAGGGCATACATAACCAGTAGCTTCTTCAAGAGATGGGCGTAAGCGTTGACGGCTCATTTCCATTAAACCAAAACGTGACAATTGACCGAACTGGATGCGGGCACGGTCACTTTGCGTCGCTTCACGAAGTTTAGCTTCAACCATACGTTGGTTGCGTTCTTTGGTCATATCAATAAAGTCGATCACCACCAAACCACCAATATCACGTAAACGTAATTGGCGAGCAATTTCTTCAGCTGCTTCTAAGTTGGTGCTGAGCGCAGTTTCTTCTACATCATGTCCACGTGTTGATTTCGCTGAGTTGATGTCGATTGAAACCAGTGCTTCAGTTTGGTCGATTACAATTGAACCGCCTGAAGGAAGTTTAACTTCACGTTCATAAGCTGTTTGAATTTGACTTTCAATACCAAAATGCGCAAATAACGGTTCATTTAACGTATAGGTTTTTAACTTATCCAATTGATTTGGCATTACCGCTTTAACAAAGTTATAGGCTTCGTTATAGGCTTGCTCTGAGTCAATTAAAATTTCTGCAACATCATCACGTAAATAGTCACGGATAGCACGCGTCACCACACCAGCTTCTTGATGAACAAGCATTGGTGATGGACCAGAGTTTGCTGTACCTTGGATTTGTGCCCATAGGTCTAACAAATGTTGAAGATCAAGTTGCAGTTCTTCTTGTGAACGGCCAATCCCTGCTGTACGAACGATTACGCTCATACCACGAGGGGTATTTAATGACGCCAACATTTCTTTGAGTTCTTCACGAACTGAACCTGAAATTTGACGGCTAATACCACCACCTTTTGGGTTGTTCGGCATCAAAACTAAATAGCGACCAGCAAGGGAAATATAAGTTGAAAGTGCAGCGCCTTTGTTGCCACGCTCTTCTTTTTCAACTTGAACCAAAAGTTCAGTGCCTTCAGTGATGAGTTCACGAATATTTGATGTTTGGCGAGGGTCTGCCTTGTAGTAAGTATTGGCAATTTCGCGCATCGACAAGAAACCTTGACGACCCGCACCATACTCTACAAATACAGCTTCTAAAGAAGGCTCTACGCGAGTGACATGGCCTTTATAGATATTGGCTTTCTTTTGTTCACGTGTACGGTTTTCTAAATCGAAATCGTAAAGACGGTGACCAGTGATGAGTGCAACGCGAACTTCTTCGGCATGTGTTGCATTAATCAACATACGTTTCATGGGTGTAACACCTAATAGTGATTCACACCAACAACTCGCTATCTTTTTAAGTGAAGCGAACATCTAAAATATTGGATCAATGCTCAAATCACGGATACATCCAATATGATCTGAGTAATTTACCCACTTGTTTTGAGCAAGGTTGGGTTTGATGCCTGTATTGATGCTGCAATACTTCTTTAATCTTTGCACGATTAAAGTTTTGAGCTCTTCACTGGCACTTAAGTGGTGCATTGGATGACTGATTTGATTCGTCTTTCACTATCACATTGCTCGAAGAGCATCTCAACTTTTGTGAGAGCGTCTTGATACGGAATTATCATCGTACCTTTACAAATTGTGCAGTTCCAATGCCTCAAACACTTATGTCCTGAATAACACTCTACAGCGACTTGCCTGATGTGTATCAGTTTATGTTTAAAAACCAACGTCTGGGTTGGCGACATATATTTTTAAACAAACTGATTTCTGTACTTTAAGTACAATTAAACGCAACAGTTTGTCTTTTTGCCGATATAATAAAGCCTTCGGCGTCGGCATATTCTTTTGGGACCTTTCCGCATCTGTCGTGAATTTTATCGTTTGTGTCACGCTTTCATTTTTAAAAAAGGGTGGCACTAAATTTCACTTACGGTGGTATCCGTGCGCTGACTATAGCAAACCTTGAATCATCTGCCTATGGGCTATATGCTTATTTTGTATGAAAAGCATAGTCTAAATGATCAGTTTTTAATCAAATTTTAGTTTTTTATTGGATCACCTAACTGTATGAATTCTACGCAACAATGGCAAAATGTAACTTGGTTTGAAGTAGACGAGCATCAAGAAGGCCAGCGCATCGATAATTTCTTATTTACTCGCCTGAAAGGTGTGCCGAAAAGCCGTATTTATCGTTTAATTCGTGAAGGTCAAGTGCGCGTCAATAAAAAGCGTATAAAAGCAGAAACTAAGCTAGCGATTGGCGATCAAATCCGTGTTGCACCTATTCGCTTTGAGCAAAAAGACGAAACTGATGCACCTGTATCCGATAAGGTTGCACAAAGCTTACTCAGCCGTGTGGTGTATGAGGATGAAGGTTTATTGGTGGTCAACAAGCCGTCTGGAATTGCCGTACATGGTGGAAGCGGTGTGGCATATGGCTTAATTGAAGGCTTACGCGCGGCAACAGGTAAAAAATATTTGGAGTTGATTCATCGTATTGACCGCGATACTTCGGGTCTGGTGATGGTGAGTAAAAAACGCAGCACATTGAAGGCGCTACAAGATATGTTGCGTGAGCATAAAATTAAAAAAACCTATGCTGCGATTGTTAAAGGTCAAGTGAGTTTAGATCAACAGTTGATTAATCAACCTTTATTGCGCTATGAACTGTCCAATGGTGAACGTCGTGTACGTGTCTCAGAAGAAGGTAAAGAATCTAAGACACAATGGAAAGTTGCCGAGCGCTTTATGCATGCGACACTGGTCTATGCTTCTCCACTGTCAGGCCGTACCCATCAAATTCGTGTGCATGGTTTAAGTATTGGTCATCCTTTAGTGGGTGACGATAAGTATGGTCATGAAACAGAGTATCGTGGACCAAAAGCTCGTCGATTGAGCCTACATGCAATGCGCCTTGAAATTCCTGGTTATCCTGTGATTGAAGCGCCTTTACCTGAAGATATGCAAAGCTTGGTTGCGCAGTTAAGAGCACAAAAGAAAGATTGATTCGATCTCGCTGCTCACTTTATCTTTTACACAAAGGGAACTTGTTTTATGAAAAGTTCCCTTTGTGTTTAAAAATGCGTTAGCTTGTCATGTAAAGGGCATAAGATCTAAACATTAGTCATGCGTAAACTGAGCAAATATTGGAAATAATTCATGCAAAAACCTGTAGAACTTATCATTTTTGATTGGGATGGCACTTTATTTGATTCAGTTGGGCAAATTGTGGCGAGTTTATTGGTTGCTGCAGAAGCCTTTGACCAACCGTTAACAGCTGATGCTGCGAAAAGTATTATTGGTTTGGGTTTACCTGAAGTTGCTCAAGTGTTATTTCCAAAAGTTCCCGAGTTACACACTGAAATTTTGAAATGCTATGGCGATCATTATGTTGAGCATTCCAAAGATGATTTGTGGTTCGCTGGTGTCTCTGAAATGTTGCATGATTTAAAAAATCAAAATATCAAATTGGCAGTTGCAACAGGGAAGAGCCGTCGTGGTTTAGATCGTGTTTTGGCTCAGACCCAGAGTCAGGATTTATTTGAGATCACCCGTGCAGCGAGCGAAACCAAATCCAAACCAGATCCATTGATGTTGGCTGAAATTTTAGATTACACTGGAATTTCGGCGGAGCAAGCCATTATGGTGGGTGATACATCTTATGACTTAGAAATGGCACAGAACATTGCCATGCCACGTGTTGGGGTGAGTTATGGGGTACATGCGATTGATGTATTACAGCGTTTTAATCCGCTGACGATCGCGGATAACGTCGATCATTTACATCAGTTTTTAACTCAACAGCTTAAGGCGAGTGAAGTTGCTTAGATGCTGTTTTTACGCTGTTTGCAGATTGCCCTCAGCGTAAACTTAGATAAAACCAAAGAGATATAATAAGAAAATTGACCATGAGCCGTTCTATTCGATTACTCACTTTATTACAACTTTTACGTGAACAGCGTTATCCCATTACCGCGCAATGCTTAGCAGAACATTTGGAAATTAGTGTCCGAAGTGTTTATCGGGATATTGAAAGTTTACGTGACCAAGGTGTCAATATTGAGGGCAGTGCGGGCTTAGGATTTCAGCTGAAAGAAAACTTTTTACTGCCTCCGATGAGTTTGGATGAAACGGAAGTCGAAGCAGTGTTCTTGGCATTGCACTGGTTAAGGTCAGTGCCGGATCCAGCATTAAAAAATGCTGCACATTCAGTTTTGGCCAAACTCAATGCGGTATTGCCCAAGAATAAACAAGAACTGATTGATGAAACCATGCTTCGGTCTATCAACCATTGGCTTGTGGTTGATGAAAAAATTGTCGAACAAGTACGTCTAGCTATTCGTTATCAGGTCAAGATTGAAGTGCATTATTTAGACGAAAAACAAAATATCTCTAGCCGTATGCTTTGGCCTTTTGTCTTAGGGTATTTCAATGACAAAATGTTGTTGGCTGCATGGTGTGAATTACGTGAGGATTTTCGAAATTTTCGTTTAGATCGGATTCAAAAATTAACTGTGACCGAAATCATTTACCCAGAGTTTAAGCGCCATCTTTTTCAGGCATGGTGGCAAAAAGAGCTGCAAAAAAAATCCATGCTAAAAAGCTCCTGACAAAAACTGACACAGCCGCCCTTTATATTCAATACACCACTATAAAGGAATGGAAAAAATGGGCTTAAAACTATATAGCAACGCGCAGTCTAGAGGTCTTGTTATTGAATGGCTACTGATTGAGCTGGGTGCTGAATTTGAAAAAATTGAGTTGGCTTATCACACTGAAATCAAGTCGGAATCTTATCTAAAGATTAACCCATTTGGCAAAGTACCCACCTTAGTCGATGGCGATGTGGTGATTTATGAAATGCCTGCAATTTGCGCCTATTTGGCAGATAAGTTTTTTGATCAAGGACTTGCACCAGCACTGGATGATCCAAAACGTGGCTTGTATTTCCGTTGGTTATTCTTTGCTGCTGGACCGTGGGATGCAGCCACGACGGATCGCGCATTAAAAGTTGAGATTACCGACGAGCAAAAAATGCATATTGGCTATGGAAACTTTCAGGACACTTATACCGCTTTAATTCAGGGCTTGGAGCAGGCTCAACCATATCTATGTGGTGAGCAATTTACGGTAGCCGATGTGTTTGTTGGTTCCATGCTATTTTGGCAATTGAAGATGGCAGAGATTGAAAGCCATCCTGCAATTGAAAAATATCTTAATTCAATCAAAAGCCGAAAAAACTTAAGAAATAATCAAGCACTTTTTAGCGACTAAATCATCAAGACGATGCAAACTTAGCATGATCTCGTGCTGGGTTTGCATTGAGGTTTTTTAGTCACATTCAAGCGCAGAAAAATGATAAAAAACTTTGGAGATTGGCTTTTGGTGTTAATCCCTCTATTTTTACTTCAGTTAAATAAAACCTGCGGCAACATTAATACAGATCGCCAAAATCGTCGTGTTAAATCCATACGCCAAAAGGATATGGAGAATATTTAAAACGCGCATCGAACGAGATGTAATCGATACATCTGCTGTTTGTGCAGAAGTACCAATGACATAACTAAAATACAAAAACTCAGGGTAGGTTGGTTTAGGTGTTTTTGGAAAGTCCAATCCACCATCCTGATGATTCTCCACTGCCAAGTAAAAGTCATGTGCATAGTGAATAGCAAAAATAGTATGCATAAATAACCATGCAAAAATGATGGTTAAAATTGCTAAGGCGATATGTCCTGCTTTAACTCCAGTCACATCGGGCAAATGTGCCAATTCAATAATAATGGCAATAAAACACATGATGAGTGAGAGCACAACCAACAGCAAAATGATCCATTTGCTGGCATCCTGCTGCTGAGCACGCTTTAAAATATGCGCTTGATTGGTTGCCCAAAGCATTTTTATGGTCAGGATTAAGTAGACCAGAGTGGCAATATTCCAGCTGAATAATAAATTGGTTGACCATTGCCAATTTGTACTCAAAGACATCCCCATATACACAACTGCTGTAAGGAGAAAACTAATAAAGAAATATGGACGAGACAGAATACCTGATCGAAGTTGGTGAAATGCACGTCCTACCATGATGAACACCGCCTGAATTAAAAAATGATGGATATTTGAGCAAATAAAATGAGCATTAAGTTCGATTGGTTTAAGTCGTCATATTAAAAAATAAGCTTACGCTCTATGTCTTGTCGCAGCGGTCTTATTCTTGCTCTAAACGATTGATATCCAGATAAAATACCTTGGTTAATAGTTCAATGAATTTTTGTATTGCAACAGAGCCAGCACTTTTTCGGTAACTTACATACAAGTCTAGATAGGGAAGCTCAATCTCTAAAGGTCGAATGACAGTGTTATTGTTGATTAATGGCGCAATATAACTTGGCAAAATTGTACAGCCTAAGCCCGCTCCAACTGAGTTAATATTCAATGAAATATTGTCAGCTTTTTGGACGATATTCAATTCAATATGATTGTGTTTGGCAAACTCTAAAATGGTGTTGTGCAAAGTCGTGGATTGTTCTTCAGCAGGAATTATAAAATCGATCCCATTGAGCGCTTTAACAGGGATACGTTCATACTTGGCTAAAGGGTGATCTTTGGGTAAAACAAAAATTAACGGCTCACGGAGCACAAATTTACTTTCGATTTCATCATTATGAAAATTGTGCCTGCTAAAGCTGATATCTAGCTCACCCTTTTTCAATGCGCGCATTTGTTCAAGGTTATTTAAGCTCAATAACTCAATTTTTAGCTCAGGATTTTGTACCCTTAAATTCGGTAAGATATAAGGGAAAATCTTTATTTCAGCCACGGGTACAAACCCAATCCTTAACAATAGCTGTCTGGCTTTGGAGACCTGTCTTGCCATAGCAACAGCCTTATCGGCTTGTGCTAAAGTTAAGCGTGCTTGCTCCAGAAAAACAGCACCTTCTTCAGTAAGTTCAACTTTACGCTTGGTCCGGTTTAACAGCCGAACACCGACATCTTCTTCAAGATCTTTGATCTGCTGGCTGAGTGAGGGTTGTGCTGTATAAAGTCTCAATGCTGCTTTGCTAAAGTTGAGTTCTTCAGCCACAGTAATGAAGTATCTCAGATGTCGTAATTCCATATAACGCGTCCAAAGAATAATCCAAAAAATGTCTTACTAAGATTTTCAAAGAGTATAATCTATAAACAACTGTCAGGTGAAGACGATTATAGTATTTAGAAAATAAATGAACTTTTCAAAATCATTGTTATTTTAATATAGAAAATAACGTGGCGAATAATTGATAAAATATCTTAATTAAAACAAAAAATATTTCGCTAAGCCCTAGCCTAGAAGCCATCATCTGTACAAAGTTGCATCAATTTATCTACGGCCCTTACTTGTCATAAGCTTACTTTCAGGAATAGAAAAATTGATATCGATGTTTTAATTGATGTATCTCGTCATCAATCTATAATGATCCAAATTTATATGAAGGAACACTTGAAAAGTGTTTGATTGCACTGGTTTAAGTTGTTGCAATCTGTCTGATAAACATGATCATGCTGAGGATTACTAAAACCGACTTGGAGATAGGGGGCAAGGTCGGTTTCGTCATCATGGACACTCAGCTTGATCAGGGTGTTTATGATGATGTTTTTGATATCGCTCTATCTCAAAATACTTAGACGGAAGGCTTCTTTAGTTTCAAATGCAAAATTGGAAATGGATTACCTTCAGCATCAAGTTCCGAACGCGCAATTTGTTGGAAGTTATGTTTCTTATAAAACTCCAAAGCACGAATATTTTGTTCGTTGACATCTACCTCATGCGCACCTAACTCAAGGGCTTTTTGAATGAGCATGGAACCAATGCCTTGATCAAAAAATTTAGGGTCAATAAATAACATTTCAATCTTTTGATAAGCCAATCCCATAAACCCAACGATTTGCCCTTCACGTTCCACATGAAACAACTGCACATGATCAAAATAATGATGCTGAATGATGAGCGTTTTAATTTGTAAGATATGCTGTTCGTTTAAAAAGTCATGCGTCGCACGTACAGAGGCTTCCCAAATTTTTAATAATTGTGGATGAGACTGCGACGGAGTATTTAGAATATTGGTTAAATTGGGTTCCATAAAAGATTCACTCAATTGTGAAAAGCAACAAAAAATAAAGAAAAATCACAGATAGTTTCGCTAATATGAAGCAGGACAGATATAAAAATCAAATTGATGTATTTGATGATAAAAAACAGGACAATAAATGTCAGATTCCAACAAAATTGTTGTATATGCAGCACTTTTGGGCAATTTAGCCATTGCTCTGGTTAAGTTTGTTGCCGCTTATATTACAAATAGTTCGGCAATGCTCAGTGAGGCGGTCCATTCTGTCGTAGACACTTTAAATGAAATCTTATTGTTGTATGGTTTAAAAAAATCACAACAGCCTGCAAATTATCATCACCCCTTTGGTTATGGAAGAGAGTTATACTTTTGGGCCTTTATTGTCGCATTGTTGGTTTTTGCTTTAGGTGCTGTGGTTTCAATTTATCAGGGTATTCAACATATTCGTCATCCAGAAGTTATACAATCCCCATTGGTCAATTATGTGGTACTCGGGTTTGCGCTGCTTTGTGAGGGTACTTCATGGTTTATTGCGTTGAAAACATTTAAAAAGACCAAAGGTCAAATGGGATATTTTGAAGCCTTTCGTCGCAGTAAAGATCCGACAACCTTTACAGTTTTATTTGAAGACTCAGCAGCTTTAATTGGCTTAATCATTGCATTGCTGGGAATATTTTGTGCCCAGCAGTTTGATTTACCCGTTTTAGATGGTGTGGCTTCAGTGCTGATTGGGGTTGTCTTAGCCATCTCGGCCCTGCTTTTGGCAAGGGAAACCAAAGGGTTGTTGATGGGTGAAACAGCAGATCCAAAACTACGTCATAATGTATTGAAAATAGCTCAGGAAGATCCTGCCGTGTATTCAGCAAATGGCGTACTGACTGAACAAATGGGTGCACATCAGGTGATTGCTTCTTTAAGCTTAGAGTTTAAAGATAGTTTAACTTCAGATGATATCGAAGCCTGTGTGAACAGAATTGAAGCAAAGATTAAAAGTATTCATCCCGAAATCGTGGCATTATTCGTGAAGCCACAAACACAGCAAGTATGGCTTGAAAGAATGAAAGGGCGTTTAGAGTAATCATGTCGAAACAAGAGCCAATGGTCCGTCTTGAAGATACAACGGTACAAGACAACACAATGCAAAATAAGACTGTTCCATCTCAGCAAGTTCAACAATTGCATTATCGAATTGATACTGAAAATTGTCTGTCACATACATGGTATAAACCTGTATTTAGTGTGATTGGTTCAAATCAGCACAATGGTGAACGGTTCTTTAATGAAATACGTAAACCACAAGGGCGTAGCCGTTGGGATTTGATGAAATGGCTGGGTACCCGAAAATCATATACTTGGAATGTGGATACTCAAAAAGAATCATCAGAATTCTATGCGGCAAAACGTGTATTACCTCAGAATCGACCAGATGCTGATGAGCATGATTGGCAAATCTGGTTTGTGAGTCATGCGACTGTACTGGTTCAAATAGGTCCCTATAACTTCTTAACTGATCCTGTTTGGGCCGATTATGTTAGTCCGAAACATGGGCGTGGACCAAAACGTGTGATTCCTGCTGGAATTGCTTTAGAGCAATTGCCCGAGATTCATGCAGTTTTACTTAGTCATAATCACTATGACCATATGGATTTAGCCTCTTTAAGATGGCTACACAACAAATTTGCCATGCCAATCTATACAGGTTTGGGCAATGCCTGTTACTTGCCTAAAGAGTTCCATGTGATTGAGATGGACTGGTGGCAATCTGCATTATTTAAAAACTTAAAAATTATTTATACCCCTGCACAGCATGGTTCGGGTCGTGGTTTACGTGATCAGAATATTGCATTGTGGGGTGGTTTTTCTGTGGTATCGCAACATGGTCATTTCTTCTTTGCTGGCGATACAGGGTATTCACCGCATTTTAAAGAAATTCAAAAACGTTTAGGTTCACCGCGAATTGCGTTATTGCCAATCGGTGCGTATGAACCAAGAGCGTTAATGAAATATATGCACATGAATCCACAAGATGCTTTTCAGGCGCATTTAGATTTACAAGCCAAGCGCTCTTTGGCAATTCATTACCGTACTTTCCAATTGACGGATGAAGCGCGGGAACAGCCTGAGCAGGATTTACAAAAGGCCATGAAGAATTCATCAAAAATGGTTAATCCATTCTACTGTATCCGTGAAGGTCGTAAATTGGTGGTGTAGTGGGCCCTTATTGAGCCATAAAAATTGAAAACACTAAAAATGATAAAAATCTTATCCAGTACTTTGTTATTTTGTTTGGTGATGACTTCAGTCGCTGCAAAATCTATAGACCTAACTCAAGCGGCTAGGGCGGATTGTGTTTCAGATGCGCCTTGTGCTGTTGTAGACCAATCTGCAGCAGTCGAAGATTTTGAACCTGAGGATTATACGAAAAGTATTAAGCCTTCAAATGAAAAATATGATTTGGAAATGGGGGATAAATGGGAGCTGATATACCAAAATTCAGATACTCAATTCTTTGAAAATGATCTGCGATTGGCCGATACTATTCAGCTTGCTCAAGCTTGGGTTAAAAGTGTGAACCCAAAAAAACAATACACGATTAATTATTATCAAGTATTGTGTAAGGATCGGACATTTACACGACTTGAGCAGTTTAAAAGTCAGGACGATAAAAACTATAAACTGGTTAAAAAGGTCGAGCATTATCGTCAAACACAACCTTTTAGTCAGGCTGGTGAAATACTTCCAGTTTTGCAAAAGCTGTGTCAGGATTAGGGTGTATTTACCCAAACTAAAAAATAGTGTTGATTCCTGATTGAAAAATCAAGGGAGATGAATAATGAAAATAATCCAAACTTTATTGATGTTACTGGCATTATCCAGTACAGCTTTTGCTGAGACTCAAAATATACAAATTAATCAGAATAATTTTGAGTTGAAAACAGTGATGAATGAAGAAGAAGCCGACTTTTTGCGTAAAGATATTGAATTATATCGAAATAATCAAAAGCTGCTCACGCATACAATTTATTCAACCACGGGTGACTGCAGTATTCTCCAGATTGAATTGGGTGATTATGAGGTCAAAGATAACAAGATTATTTTTTATAGCTATTGGGCTTCAGGTGATCGGCAGGGGCTCTGGACCTATCCTTATGGTGTGCGCAAACAAACTTATACTGTGGATGCAAAGGGTAAAGTGAAATTAGTCAGTGCTGTACTATATGTTGAAGATATTTTGGGTGATCCGCTTAGCACAAACCCAGATGAGGAATACCTTCAATTTTTGCATACTGCTCCAAAAACCAAGCAACAACAACGTGCACTGAATGAATATATTCAAACCATGCAAAGTGATTATAAAGGTCGATTTGTGCATGGACAGGAACGGGCGCGCTTAATTCAAGAAGTGAAAAGCAAACTTGCCAAGCAAATTGCGACTGAAACCAAAGGATGGAAAGAGCAGTTTGGTACAAATGTGCGAATGTAAGTTTATTCGGCTTTTTGAGCATTGAGAAGTTGAATTGCGACAATAGACAGTGCAGCCATTGCAGTATTCATGATGAAAGGATTAAAGCCCTGCGCAAAATAGTGTGGATAAACGATCGCGACAACCAGTAAAAACAACAGCATCGCGATGATATTTAAATAATGCAGAAGCTTTGATTGTCTAAAAATAAGAAATAATCCACCAAATATGATTTCGCCAAATCCTGAGAGTTCAATAAGTCTAGGAATGGGCAACAATTGAATCCCTGTAAATTGCCAAAATTGTTGCTCTTCGATGACTTTATATATGATTTTAGGGATGAGCCCCTGATAGAACCATAAGACAGCCAGTGAAATATGAATGGTCAATAGGGCATTCTGAAGTGCTTTAAAATTTTGCATCAATGCTATGTTCCAAGAAATGTTTTTTATTTTCAGATGAAGGCAGTAAACACTGTTTAGTTGTACCAAATAAACGATAGCGATTTAAAGCGACTCGGCGGTATAGAAAATCTCGGATAAATTTGGGTATCCCATAACCCATTTTTAAATATGAAAAGGGTTGTCCTAAGCTTTCAATCACTTTTAAAAACGCAGTGGATTCACTATAGGCTTGCCCATTTTTAATCACCAACATGCTCTCAAATTGCTCAGTGGGCATTTGGTAATGTCTTAAGATGTCTTGTCCTAATGGTGATTGTACTGAAGTTAATTTAAATTGTGCCTGTGTATCATATTTGATTAAAAACTTTGCCCAGCCATTACATAACATACAGATTTCATCAAATAAAATGATGTCATGTTGTTGAATTATCGCTTCAATTTTCTGTTGCATGGCTTTACTCGCGATTGGGAGTTTCTTCAATATAGTGTATTTACACAAAATAAAAAACCGCCCGAAGGCGGTTTCTATTGAATGACTTTATATTGAGCTAGGCTTATTGAAAACCAGGATGACCTTTACCAGGATCACTATCGCGTGCAGCTTGTGCATCTGCAACAGTTAAGCCCAAGGCTTTTGCCACGCCTTCACCATAGGCGGGGTCACATGCATAACAGTTACGGATATGACGATACTTAATAAAATCAAGTGCATCACCCATCGCACCCGCCGTATTATCAAACAGTGCTTGTTTTTGCGTATCATTCATTAAATTGAATAAAGCGCGTGGTTGGCTGAAATAATCCGAATCATCTTGGCGGAAATCCCAATAATCTGCATCACCACTGATTTTTAATGGTGGTTCTTTAAACTGAGCTTGTTCCTGCCATTGGCTAAAACTATTCGGTTCATAGTGTGGTAAACCGCCATAATTTGCATCGACACGGCCTTGACCATCACGGTGATTAGAATGAACAGGGCAACGTGCAGCATTGACAGGAATTTGTTGATAATTCACACCCAAACGGTAGCGTTGAGCATCGGCATAGTTAAATAATCGCGCTTGTAACATACGGTCAGGTGAAACACTGATACCTGGAACTAAGTTACTTGGTGCGAAAGCCGATTGCTCTACATCAAGGAAGAAGTTTTCAGGATTTTTATTCAGCTCAAACTCACCCACATCAATCAGTGGATAATCTGCATGAGGCCAAACTTTGGTCAGGTCAAATGGATGATAAGGGACTTTCTCTGCATCTGTTTCAGGCATCACTTGAATTTGAAGCTTCCATTTTGGGAAGTTACCATTTTCAATCGAATCAAATAAATCACGTTGGTTACTTTCACGGTCTTTAGCAACAACCGCTTCCGCTTCAGCATCGGTTAAATTTTCAATGCCTTGTTGGGTGCGGAAATGAAATTTGACCCAAAAACGTTCATTGTTTGCATTGATAAAGCTGTACGTATGACTACCAAAACCATGCATATGGCGGAAGCTTTTTGGAATACCACGATCAGACATCACAATTGTCACCTGATGCAAAGCTTCAGGTAATAACGTCCAAAAATCCCAGTTGTTGGTTGCACTACGTAGATTGGTTTTAGGGTCGCGTTTTACGGCTTTATTTAAATCTGGGAATTTACGTGGATCACGCATGAAAAAGACGGGAGTGTTGTTTCCAACGAGATCCCAGTTACCTTCTTCGGTATAGAACTTAAGTGCAAAGCCTCGAATATCTCGTTCTGCATCTGCTGCACCACGTTCACCAGCGACAGTGGTGAAGCGTGCAAACATTTCTGTTTGTTTGCCAATCTGTGAGAAGATTTTAGCGCGTGTGTACTGGGTAATATCGTGAGTTACGGTAAATGTACCAAAAGCACCTGAACCTTTTGCATGCATTCTGCGCTCAGGAATCACCTCGCGTACAAAGTTGGCCAGTTTCTCGTTTAACCATAAATCTTGTGCCAGTAGAGGACCACGTGCGCCTGCCGTTAAACTATTTTGGTTGTCTACAACAGGTGCACCAAAAGCCGTTGTCAGGTGGGTTACAGGACATTTTTTTGAGTCTTGGCTCATTCTATTTCTCCATTTTTAATTAATCATGTATTCATTTTTGAATAGATGGAATAGATAAAGAATATTCGCTATTACATGACATTAACCGTAATTGAAAAACCAATATAGTGAACAATTGTTAAATCTAATTGATCTAAAAATAAATGATTTGTCATTTATTTTTAGAAACAACTTACCGGTCTCTATCTGCTTTAAAATACTGTTGTTTAAGGAAGAGCAAGCAATGTTTTAAAGCGATAACTTTACTTTAGAGTGATTTTTTATATTTGTGAAATTGATAAAAATATTATTATTGATTTGTTTTGGCGATTAATGGGCAGAGTTCTGCGTACTGATAAGAAAAACATTAATTCAGCTTTTATTTACGATAACAATGATGGTTTAAAATACAAAATAAATAAAAATCAATAGATTGGGTTTTTTAGTGAAAATGGACTTGGAAACATTCAGCTTGTCTTCATCCATTTGAGAATATTTTGCTAAACGAAAATTGATAGCATTCAATTTTAGAAAATCTGTTTTTTAATACATATAACGCTGTTTATGATTTGAACCATATCCGCCTCCAAAACTTTCCAATCCTTAAACTCAGGTTCAATCAACAATGTCTGCGAGACAAAACCATAGCAAATTCGTTGTACATTTAGACTCATCTGTTTAAGTTGTTCATCATCCTGAATAAAAGGTTTCAGCATGTTTTGCCACATCTCTACCATCATGGCATAACTTTTTTGATATGTTTCAATACTGGAAACCTGTCGTTCTAATAAGAAAGACTGGGCCCATAAAAATTGCTGTGCTTGAATTTGCTCAAGTTGAAAATGAATGATTTGCTGTAAATAGCTTTGAAAATCTGATTTTGTGGATAAGTCATACACGCTTTGTGCATAACTTTTTAAGACTTCTGCATTGCTTTTTACATGTTGGTGAATAGTTAAAGCAATCAAATCTTCCTTTTTAGAAAAATACTCATAGAACGTCCCTAAACCCACACCAGCAAGATCGGTAATTTCACGAATGGTAATTTTATTGGCAGGATGTTCATGTAAAAGCCGAACAAAACTTTCCATCAACGCTTCTTGCGTGATACGTGCCCTTGATTGGCGGGGTTTACGACGCACATTGATTGCAGGTAAAGCCATAAAAATAATCCGAACATCCTTGAAGGTATTTTCTTCTATACTGAATGCAATTGGTTAAAACAACAAGACAGGAATTCAGGATGAACACAGCAGAGAATTGGCAAACACATGAAATCAGCAATCAGTTTGACGAACTGCAAAATTATAATTTATTGACTACAGATCAAGTCTTACAAGAAATTTTGCAACGTTATGGCAGTCAGGATCAGCAACGCCTAACTGAATTCTCACAGATTGCGGGTTCTACTGAATATTATGAATATGCCGATTTGGCCAATCGACATACTCCTGAATTACATAGTTTTGATGCTCGTGGTCGCCGTAAAGATTTTCTAGAATTTCATCCTGCATGGCATAAATGGATGCGGCTAAATCGACAATTTGACACACACGCACATCCATTTAATCATCCACAATCAAGTTCAAAATGGGTCGATTGGGCGGCTCGATTTTTCCTGAGTGGACAAGTTGAGTGTGGCAATCTATGCCCTAATTCTATGACGTTAGGTAGTATTCCCTTAATTCAAAATGAACCAGAATTGTGGGCAAAAGTCGGTGAAAAGCTCTTATCGACGGAATACGATGAACGTGACATTCCGATTTCTCAGAAAAAATCAATTTGGTTAGGTATGGGGATGACGGAAAAGCAGGGCGGGTCAGATGTGCGTGCCAACGAAACACGGGCTGTTCCTGTAGCTGAGTCAGGACGTGGGCAAGCATATTTACTGACAGGGCATAAATGGTTCTTTTCTGCACCAATGTGTGATGCACATTTAGTCGTGGCAAAAACTGAACAAGATGGATTGGCCTGCTTTTTTGTACCACGTTGGCTGGAAGATGGGACAAAAAATCCGGTTCAAGTACAACGACTTAAAGATAAAGTGGGTAATCGCAGTAATTCAAGCTCAGAAGTTGAATTTAAAAATGCTTGGGGCATTATGATCGGTGAAGCTGGGCGCGGGATTCCCACGATTATTGAAATGGCAAACTATACACGTTTGACCTGTTCAGTCGGTTCAAGTGCGATGTTACGTCAGGCTTTGGTGCAATGTATTGCCTATACCCGTCAGCGTAAGGCCTTTGGTAAACATTTGGCGGAACAACCGTTGATGCAAGCGGTATTGGCGGATTTAGCCTTGGAAACAGAAGCAGCTATGCAATTGAGTTTTCATCTTGCGCATTGCTATGAGAGTGATGATGAATTATCTCTGGCATGGAGACGAATCATGACACCAGCAGCAAAGTTCTGGGTGTGTAAGCGTACTGTGGAGTTGACGGGTGAGATGATGGAAGTCTTCGGTGGCAATGGTTATGTCGATACAGGAATCATGGCGCGTATTTTTAAAGAAGCCCCTGTAAATACTATTTGGGAAGGTTCTGGTAATGTGATGTGTTTGGATGTATTACGTGCAATTCAACGTGACCGTGAATCAATTGAAGTCTTATTTAAATCATTTGCACAAGTCGCCTCTCAAGATTCAATTTTACAAGATGAATTACAAGCTTTATTTAAATTATTTAGTGGCTTACAAGCAGATGAATTGCAATTTATGGCACGTAGTTTAGTCAGTCGCTTGGTCATCTTGGCACAAGCTATTTTGTTGAAACAACATGCACCAGATTTTGTTGCAGATGCTTTTATTGCAACACGTTATAGTGCGTTTTATGGACGCGTGGTCGGAATGTTAGATGCGCAAGCTGTGGATGTAAAACGCTTATTAGATAGAGCTTTAGCTTAGTCCCTTCGAAAATGCAAAAAGCGGCATTATGTAAATAATGCCGCTTTTTTTAAGCCACTTTTATCAAAGTTCAAGCTTAGGATGTGTAATCGAAATTACTTTTGTTTTTTAAGCTTTTTTTTGAGCTTTTTCAATTTACCTTCGTGTTTGGAGATTTTTTCCAAACGTGCTTTGATTTTCTGTTTTAAAGATTTAACTTGCTTAGACATCATGTTACTCCTTAGTTTGAGTATCCGTTGGCTGATGTTTTTTGATAAAACTACGGATAAATTTTCTTAACTCACGTGCTGCACTGGTATCCATCGTTTCACAGAGTTGTAAAAACTGGTCACGCTCAGTACTGTTAATGCGAATTAAGAGTTGCCCATCTTTTTTATTCACCTTTGTCTTTTTGGGTAATTCAGCCATGACGTATTTATCCCCAAAGGTGATAATTCAAAAAATGTATATACAATATATATGCATTTTTTGAATTCGGCAAATTTATATTGTTGAAAATATTTAATATTTTTGTTTTTTATTGAAAGTTGTTGTAGTTAAGTTTTTATTTCAGTAAATAAGTTATTGTTATCGCAGTTTTTATCTTTTAATAAAAATTTGTTTGTGAGCGGAAGAATCAACAGTAGATTACAAGCGGATGCTTTTATTAAAACACCTTATAGTCTGTTTTATGGATGAGTTGCTGAAATGTTAGATGTGCAAGCTGTGGATGTAAAATGATTGCTAGATAGAGTTTTACTGAGTACATCGTGTATGTAGTGAGTGAGCTATTTTTAAAAGAAAACCCATTTATTTATAATGGGTTTTCTTTGTTCAATGAACTCAGCATTTCACAGAATTAATTAGATTTAATCAGCTCAACTCTACGATTTAAAGCTTTACCGTCTTCAGTTGAATTATCCGCAATAGGGTGTGTATCTCCCAAGCCTTTGGCTGTTAAACGGCTTTGTTGAATTCCAGTATTATTGGTTAAAGCCTTAACAACAGCATTTGCACGTTGTTCTGAAAGCGTTTGATTATGTTTGGTATCACCTGAATTATCTGTATGACCATTAATACTCAATTTGAGTTCAGGGTTGTTTTTTAGCAGTTGAATGACTTGTTCAATTTGGGGTTGAGAGTCAGGCAAAATATTCGCTTGATCCGTGGCAAAGTTAACCTCAATATTGACTTTATTGTCCTTATCCAAAGCTGTTTTGAGTTGGTCTGAACTTAATGCTTTAGCTGTAATTTCAACAGGTTTAGTTTCTGCGACGAATAGGCCAGCATGTCCATTCCCTGTCTGTGTCAATTGGAACCAAATATTTTTATTCGCTTGACGTATCACAAAGGTCTGTGTCGGGTTATTAAAAACATCTCCCAATCCTGCAACATAATCGACTTGGAATTTTTGTGGGATCTTTTCTAATTCTTGTTGAGGAATTTTACTCTGGGTAATTTGTTTGCCACCCAATTGCTGGATTACATTTTCCAAATTACGTTGCAATTCTAAAAAACTTCCTTCTTTATAATTTTCATTTTGTTGAATGGCTGCACTATATAATTGACCTTCAATATTTTCGATATGTTGACCTGTCCAAAATGGTATTTTCTCAAAATTTACGCTGGTTGCTTCGTGAAACTGATAGCCATTTGGCAAAGAAATATATGGAAACTGACCGAGTGTAATATTTGAAATTGGAATCTTGGAAAGATCAAAAGTGTTCTCTGTAGATTCAGTTTTCACAGTTTCAGATGGTACAGAACTCGCACTTGATTCAGTTGTTATGACTTCCGCTTTTTCAGGTTTACTACATGCGATTAAACCAAGTGTAGGGATAACCAACAATAGTAGAAAACTCGATAATTTCTTTTGATTGAACACATGATCCTCCAGTTCTAACTCATTACCCTATATTTTATTGAGCATATTTATATTCAAATTTCTTTAAATACTATAGATAACAATACTCATGAATTACATGAAGTTTTCAATCTGATTTGTAAAATTTTAATTAAATTAAAGATGATCTTCTGATGATTAAAATCAATTTGAGATAAATCTGCAAATTTGCCTTGATGCAATAGGTAAAAAGAGTGCACTAGGAAATAGTCACAAACTTGATCAATACAAATACTTGTATTCTACACAAAAAAGCGTAATATCAGATTCCCACTGATCAAGTGGTATACAGCAAAATAGGTAAAGAAAATGGCAAAGAAAAAAGCAATGCCAGAGGTTGTGATTCACAACTTTGTGGCCAAACACATGCATGAAGTCAACAAAAGCCAAGTGTTTGTAGATCGTAAAAAGAATGCAAAACGTGGTTATGATAAACACAAAAAAGGTCGATATTCTGATGATTATCGGCCTTTTTTGTGGACTGCAATTTTTGCTTAAATAATTATAAAAATCTAATAAAAATAAACAATTAAATATTGACTAGACGATTCGATTTCACCATATCAGCCAAACCATGATGTTTAAAGTAATACTCCATCCAGCTCTTGACCATGAGTGGGTTATTCATCGCAATCACTTCTTCTAATAGCTTTTGTGCATCTGTCATTGATACATGACAAATCGCTTTACGCACTCGCAGAATATTACTTGAACTCATCGATAATGTATTGAATCCCATTGCCATAAGTAAGATAGCTGAGAGTGGGTCGCCTGCCATTTCTCCACAAATACTGATCGGTTTTTCATACTTATGACATTCTTGAACCAAACGCGTTAAAGCGCGAAGTACAGAAGGGTGGAAGTGTGAATAAACACTGGATACACGTGGATTATTACGATCAACTGCCAATAAATATTGAATCAAGTCATTTGAACCGACTGAGAAGAAATCGACCAATTCAGCAAATTCACCAATTTGTAAAAGCACACTCGGTACTTCAACCATAATCCCGATTTTCGGTTTGGCGAAGTTAACTTGCTCTTCTTCTTGAACCGCAATCCAGTCACGTTCCAGTAGGTAAAGTGCTTCTTCTACTTCACTGACACTGGTGACCATTGGCAATAAAATATGCAGATTGTTTAAGCCGATACTGGCTTTTAACATTGCTCTGATTTGTGAAGAAAAAATTTCAGGGTGATCGAGAGTAAAACGAATGCCACGCCATCCTAAAGCTGAGTTTTCTTCTTCAATTTGGAAATATGGCAGGTCTTTATCCGCACCAATATCAAGTGTACGCATCACCACAGGTTTGTTGGCAAAGTGACTCAGCTGTTGACGATAAATCGCACGCTGTTCTTCTTCGCCCGGGAAACGTTCACGCAGCATAAATGGAATTTCAGAACGATAAAGTCCTACACCTTTTGCACCACGTTGAACTCCACGTACCACATCAATCATTAGACCGGTATTGACATACAGCTTTACTGCAACACCATCAGGGGTAATGGCATCTTTGGTTTCGTATTGCTTTAAATCTTTGGCAATTTGTTCTTCTTCTTTTTGGATCTCTTTATAACGTGTACGTAAACGACGTGGTGGATTGACAAAAACCCGACCTTGATAAGCATCGACAATCATTTCAACATCATCAAGGGTATTTACTGGCAGCTCAGTAACACCCACGACGGTTGGAATACCGAGTGCACGGGCGACAATCACCATGTGGGAGTTGGCAGCCCCTTCAGAGGTTACAATTGCGGCGATTTTATCTACAGGAAGCTCAACCAAAGCAGCCGTACTAATCTCATCTCCAATTAAAATACTTTCAGAGGTGATCTCTTTATGGCTGGTATCACCTTCTTGTAATGCTGCTAGGATTCGGCGTCCAAGGTCTTTTAAATCAGATACACGTTCACGTAAATAGTCATCTTCCATTTGTGCAAAAAGCGCAACATGGCGTTCAATCACATTTTTAACTGCACCTTGCGCCCAGCTTCCATCTCGAATAATTTCTTTAATTTCAGCAGGTAGGGCATTTTCATCCAACATACGTAAGAACACGCTAAATAAAGCACGTTCCTCCGCCATGAGTGAATCTTGCATTTTGTCATCAAGCGATTGAATTTCATTGCGTACAGACGCAATAGCTTGGTCTAAAAGCTTAAGTTCTTCACTGATATCATCCGCATCACGGTCTGGGACTGAAGCTAAATCTGCCGGAGGGTAAAGGATGATGGCACGCCCAAGTGCAATGCCGCCTGCACCAGATGAACCTTGGAAGGTCTTGTAGTTAGATGAATTGCTGGGTTTACGGAAAACATCAATATTACCCACTGCATGTGCATGAGCAATTACCCCAGAGAGTTGCGCACATAAGGTCACCAGAAATGATTCTGCTGCCTCGCTAAAATCTTGAGGTTCGGTGTTCTGAACCACCATCACGCCCATCACTTTGCGGCGATACATGACTGGCACACCAAGGAACGAGTTATAGATCTCTTCCCCTGTCTCGGGGAAGTAGGCAAACCGTTCATGTTTAAACGCATTGTCTAAGTTGACAATCTCTTCACGTTGCCCCACTAAACCAACCAAACCCTCGCCAAGTTGTAAGGAAACTGTCCCTACAGATTCTTGGTTTAAGCCTTTGGTTGCCATGAGTACATAACGTTGGTTACGTTCATCTAAAAGGTAAATAGAGCAAACATCAACATGCATGGCTTCGGAAACTTGATTAACCATGATTTCCAAAGAATCATGCAAACTGACTGACGCATTGATCTCTTGTACAATACGTCTTAATGTGTCCAGTTGCATGTTCGACATGGATGTATGCTCCTAATTTAAGCTATGTTTTAAAGCGACTTCATCAGTATTATTTATAACAGTACTACCTTGAAAAATCATTCATATTTTGAAGAAATTTCAGCTGTATATTGCGGCATTCGCATACATAACTCCATCATCGCTTTACGATAAACATCTCGTTTAAAATTCACCACTTGTCCAAGTGGGTACCAGTAACTAACCCATTGCCATTGATCAAACTCCGGCGGGTCAGAGAGATTCAACTGAATATGTTTCGTTGAAGCTGTGAGTTTCAGTAAAAACCATTTTTGCTTTTGTCCAATACAAATCGGATCGGAATCCGAGCGAATGTATCGAAGCGGCAAACGATAATGCAACCAGTCATCTGTCTGGGCAATAATTTGGACATGTTCGGGTAGGAGCCCAACTTCTTCTCGTAGTTCTCTAAATAGAGCTTGCTCAGGAGTCTCTCCAAACTGGATGCCTCCTTGAGGAAATTGCCAAGCATTGTGTCCAATGCGTTTTGCCCATAAAACTTGTCCAATATCGTTTGCCAAAATGATCCCGACGTTGGGTCGGAAACCTTCTGAGTCGATCATTTGGCTACCTAAAATTTGTTAATTTCATTTGACTTTATATATGGGGACATACACTCTTTTGTCCAACTCGATAAAGTCAAAGTAATAATGTTTTAAAATTGCTATGATCTTAACGAATTTCTATCGACTAGCGGTGATAGATTTACAAATTTTTTCTTAAATTTCAGTTTAAACGAGTATTTTCATGGAATTGGCGCTGTTTGACTTAGATCACACCTTATTAAATACAGATTCTGACCATTCTTGGGGAGAGTTCTTAGTCAATGAAGGCTTGGTCGATCCAGTCCGACATCGTGCGATGAATGATCAGTTTTATGAAGACTATAAAGCAGGCAAGCTTGATCCAATTGCTTATAATGAATTTGTCTTTGAGTTTCTTACTCAACACGATAATGATTATTTAACTGAATTACATCAGTTGTTTATACAAAAAGTGATTCGTCCACAAATGCGTCCAGCTGGTTTTGCCGCGATTCAAAAACATAAAGATTTAGGCCATGCGTTGGTTGGTATTACAGCAACTTCAGATTTTATTACAGCACCTATTTTCCGTGAATTTGGTATCAGCGAAATTATTGCGACCAATGCTGAAATAAAAGATGGGAAATACACGGGGAAAGTGATCAATATTCCATGTTACCAAAAAGGTAAATTGGCACGTTTGGATCAATGGCTCGATGGTCGTACTGTCACTGAATCATGGGCTTATTCAGATTCGATTAATGACCGTTTTTTATTGGAATATGCTGACCATGCGATTGCAGTAAATCCTGATGATCGTCTTGAGCATCTGGCAAAAGAACAGGGTTGGGATATCCAAGATTGGTCGATTTGAGCTGGGCTGATTATTGTGATTTAAAGCAGTGTTGATCACTGCTTTTTTATGGCTTGATTGTTTTGTCAAGAATGAGAAGTTTTGTAAATATTTTTATAAATGAAGATTTTGTACTTCATTTATAGTGTAAAAATGCTATGTTGATTTGAGCACTTTTAAAACTGACGGAGATTATATAATGAGCCAGACACGTCCAAGAATGACCAATTTATTTGAACAACTCGGCTTGGATTCTAGCGAAGAAGCAATTCAAAGTTTTATTGAAAATCACCAGTTGGATGCAGATACTCTAATTACAGACGCATCTTATTGGAGTGAGGGACAACGTCAGTTTCTTGCTGAAAAAATTAAATCTGATGGTGAATGGGCATTAGTGGTTGATCAGTTAAATGAGTCTCTACATGAAGACTCAGTAAAGTAAAAAATTGTGCAATGAAGACTTTATAAGGGAATGAAGGGAAAGATAAGTACGACTATCCCTGTGTAATATGTAAATCCCTTATCTTGAGTAACAAGATAAGGGATTTTGATTGTAGGGATTATTTCATCATCTCAATCAATTCCTGCACAGCTCTAGACTGGGTACGTCCAGGATGCCAAACCATACCCAATTGGCGGTTCATTTCAAAACGAATATCAAGTTGTTGTAAGTCTTGATTTAACAAGGTTTTAGGTAGAACAGACCAGCCTAAACCAATGGAAACCAACATCCGAATAGATTCAAGCGGATTATTGCTCATGGTAATTTTTGGCTTTAAACCTTTCTTTTCAAATTCTGCCAAGGTGATTTGACTGGTATAAGTCTGTGCTGCTGGCAATAAGCTTGGGTATTCGATCAGATCTTCAAGCTTAAGGTTCTTTTTTTGTGCCAAAGGATGAAAAGGTGCAACCACGAATACCAAAGGATCATTCCAGATCGTGATATAACGCAAACGCTCATCACCTTGTGGCGGAAGGGTTAAAAATGCCAGTTCTAAATCCCCAGCAAGCACTTGTTCATGCGCTTGTTCAGAGTCCACAAAATGTACATCTAGTTTGACTTCAGGAAAGTGCTGTACATATTTTTTTAAATGCTGTGGTAAATGGTGTAGGCCAATATGGTGACTGGTGCCAATCTTGAGTTTTCCTCGAACTTCACCTTGCTCATGACTCAGGGTATGGTGAATATCTCCCAATTCATTTAACCAGTTTTTTACTTTAGGTAATAATGAATGCGCTGCATGTGTGGCTTGAACACCACGACCTGCAGACTCAAAAAGTTTGACGCCGAAATATTCTTCTAAGCTATGTATGCGTTTGGTGACAGCTGGCTGAGTAATAAACAGATGTTCTGCTGCCATAGAAATCGAACCAGTTTCCATAACTTTGACAAAGGCTTCAAAAGCAGCGAGATTCATAATATTTCCATCCATAAAGAATTTTTATGCGTAATTCATTATTTAGAAAATTTAAGAATTAATCAAAGTAATTTTCAAATTTTTTTATTTTTAGCAAAGTGATTGGTTCTATTCGTGCTTTGGAAAAATTTTAATACAACTTTTTACTGTACAATTTAAGCAAAGCTCATTTATATTCAGCGCATAAAAACAACAAAAGGAAAGCTATTTGAATCAACCAACAAACACCACCATTCACTATTTTCAACAACATACTAGAAATACCTTCTCTAAAACTTGGCTTCGATTTTTTACCACGATACTGATATTTTCTGCTCTAGGTTTAATCTTTGTATATTTTTTCAATATCTATTTCCCCATCATTATCATCGCTATTCTCAGCATAATTTGGTTGAAGCTTCGGTTAAATCGCCTAAGAAAAATGCAAGAGTTGGAGAATTTTAAATTTCCAAATCGTATTTGGCTTGCTTTTAAACAAAGACATCCAAATATCAGACAATCTTCTTATCCATTGATTGAAGAAGGTTTTAAAGACTATTTAGCAATTCATTTGTGGCGTAGGGGAGCTTATGCAATGCCTTCACACTCAGTAGACGCGTTATGGCATATATTGATTGAAGAATTTGATGACTTTTATCAGTCCATGAGCCAACGTTTTTTAGGTTATGAACTGATTCATAAACCGCATGATTTACAAGTAACAGAATCACAGCGGGCTGCTCAAAGACAGCAATTGCTCAATACTTGGCATGGGGCATGTGCTTTACATGGATTGAATCCACAAAACACGCAGGTCTTACCTCGAATTTTTCAGGTTGATGCCCATGTTCGATGGGAGCGGGGTTTAATTTTTAGCTTACCATTTATGATGACAATGTATAGCCAAATGACAAGTTCAACTTCAGATTTTCCACAGGCTTCTGCAACATCGTCATGTTCTTCTAGCTCATGTTCAGGATCAAGTTCATCCAGTGATTCGAGCCATTCACATAGTACAAGTTCTGATTCATCTTCCTCTTGTAGTAGTTGTAGCAGCTGTGGAGGAGGCGGTGGTGATTAGCAGCTCCAGCCACAGAAAATACATCTGATTTAGATTTTAATTTCAGTGCTTTGTGCTGCCTTTTGGTCTCGTTTATTCCAAGCCTTTTCATGGAAAAAGAATGCAAATGCTTGTACAGTCGGTTCAAGTAAACTTAATGTCACAGCCATCCAAAAATTACCAGTCACCGCATAAGCAACCAACATTGCTACTGTGATATGCATGATGTAATAGCTTAAGGTTTTTTTGAAAACACGTTGATTGCTTTGTAGGAAATTTTGGATACTCGCCATGAGAATCACCACTTATTAATTCAATAGTTAAATAATAATCATTATCAATTGTAATGTAAAAAGGTTTTTTTGATTAATGTTGATTGGATAAAGCGATATTTTATTCTTTATACATTGCATCGTGATTGTTGATATAGGAATTATTGAGTTCTTTTTAAATCATGGATTTGCTTAATTTATGGTTTAGGACGTACATTTATTGGTTTAAGCTCTATTTTTTCTTGATGATTAAGCCAAGTGCTTTTAAAGTCATTGAAAATATATCATTGATTTAAATACTTTATAAAGGTGATTTTAGGAGCATTTATTTGGATAAAATCAATTCCAAAAAGTTTTTAAATTAATAAAAATGATAAATTAGATTTATGTAAAAACGTGGTTATAATTGAGTGAATGAAAGAATTACCCAGTCCAGTGGAGCATTTCGACATGGCAGGCGAAAACCAAAAAGCAAAAACAGAATCAGTAAAAACTTTGTATGACAAATTGTGGGATGACCATCTTGTAACACAACGTGATGATGGTTCAGCATTACTTTATATCGACCGTCATTTATTGCATGAAGTGACTTCTCCACAAGCATTCGAAGGCTTACAACTTGCTGGGCGTAAACCTTGGCGTTTAAGTGCTAACGTTGCAACACCTGACCATAATGTTCCTACATCAACCAAAGAGCGTTCAGAAGGGATTGCTGGGATTGAAGATGATACTTCTCGTATCCAAGTTCAGACCTTAGACGATAACTGTAAAACCTTTAATGTAGTGCAGTTTGACATTAACGATGTGCGTCAAGGTATTGCACATGTCGTTGGACCAGAACAAGGTTTAACTTTACCGGGTATGACGGTGGTATGTGGTGACTCGCATACAGCGACACATGGCGCATTCGGTTGTTTGGCACACGGGATCGGAACGTCAGAAGTTGAACATGTATTGGCAACACAATGCTTAGTACAGAAGAAAATGAAAAACATGTTGGTGCGTGTGGACGGAACATTAGGTCAAGGCGTTACCCCAAAAGACGTGGTTTTGGCAATTATTGGTAAAATCGGAACGGCTGGCGGTACAGGGCATGCGATTGAATTTGGTGGTCAGGTATTCCGTGATATGTCGATTGAAGGGCGTATGACTGTGTGCAATATGGCAATCGAAGGCGGTGCGCGTGTTGGTATGGTTGCTGTCGATGACAAAACGATTGAATATGTTAAAGATCGTCCTTATGCACCAACAGGCCAACAGTGGGATGCGGCAGTCGCGTATTGGAATACTTTACATTCTGATGAAGATGCACATTTTGATACGATCGTGGTTTTAAATGGTGAAGAAATTGAACCACAAGTGTCTTGGGGTACTTCTCCTGAGATGGTGATTCCTGTATCTCAAGCAGTTCCAACTTTGGAACAGGCCAAAGATGATGTACAGCGTAATGACTGGACCCGTGCGTATCAATATATGGGTTTAAATGCAGGTCAGGCATTGGCTGATATTCAATTAGACCGCGTATTCATTGGGTCTTGCACCAACTCACGTATTGAAGATATTCGTGCTGCTGCAGAAGTGGCAAAAGGTAAAAAAGTAGCGTCTAGTATTAAACAGGCCATGGTTGTTCCAGGCTCTGGTTTAGTGAAACAACAAGCGGAAGCGGAAGGTTTAGATAAAATCTTGATCGAAGCTGGTTTTGAGTGGCGTGAGCCAGGTTGTTCAATGTGTTTGGCGATGAATGCTGATAAGTTACAACCGGGTGAACATTGTGCATCGACTTCAAATCGTAACTTTGAAGGCCGTCAGGGCAATGGTGGACGTACTCACCTTGTCAGTCCAGCAATGGCAGCTGCGGCAGCAATTGCAGGTCACTTTGTTGATGTACGTTCATTCTAATCAGGCTTAAGGAGCAAAGAGATGAAAGCTTATACCGTTGAACAGGGTATTGTTGCACCCTTAGACCGTGCCAATGTAGATACCGACTTAATTATTCCAAAACAGTTTTTAAAATCAATTAAACGCACCGGTTTTGGTGATAACTTATTTGATGAATTACGTTATTTAGATGAAGGTTATCCGGGGCAAGACAATTCTAAACGTCCGAAGAATCCTGATTTTATTTTGAATCAGCCACGTTACCAAGCGGCATCTGTACTTATTTCTCGTGCCAATTTTGGTTGCGGTTCAAGCCGTGAACATGCGCCTTGGGCATTGGAAGAGTATGGTTTTCGCACAGTGATTGCACCAAGCTATGCTGATATCTTTTTCAATAACAGTTTTAAAAATGGCATGTTGCCAGTGATTTTGCCTGAATCTGTTGTGGATCAACTGTTTAAAGAATGTGCTGCTCAGGAAGGCTATCAATTAACCATTGATTTAGAAGCTCAAGAAGTCCGTACACCAAGTGGTGAAGCTTTTAAATTTGAAGTCGATCCATTTCGTAAACACTGTTTATTGAATGGCTTGGATGATATTGGGTTGACTTTACAGGCTGCGGATGAAATTCGTGCTTATGAAGAAAAAACCAAACAATCACGCCCTTGGGTATTTGCTGAAATTCAAGGTTAATTTTCAGCGAACATTTTACACATAGCGTGAATGCCTAACTCTTGCTAACATGCGAGTATAACAAAATGAATGTTGACTCAGTGAAGTGAGGGTTGGGGTTGAGCAATGACTAAGTTTTTGAGTTGCAGTGTTTTAATCGGTTTAACAAGCTTTATGCTTAGTGCATGTCAATCCACTCAAATGGTTGATTTAATGCGTATCAAGCAAGCTGAAAATAAATATGTCAGCCAAAATTCGGTTTCTGTCTATTGTTCAGGTGCAGAGCATTGTGAATTTGCGCGCTTAAATGATGTGATTATCATGGATGAACGTGCACAACGTGCCAATCGTAGCGCCATTCAAAAGGGTTATCTCAAATTAACGGGTGAGCCTTTAGATCAAAATGGTGTTTATTTAACGATTCCACCTCAGCAATATGAGATGGTGATTCGATTCTATCCAATCACTAAACAGCATGCTGAAGTTTTCCATGTTATTCATGATTTTAAAGCAAATCAAAAATACACATTTAAGATGTATCGCTTAAGGTCACAGGGTTCAGGAAGTTTACTGAATGTTTCTTCACCGACACCGCTATGTGTCGATATGGTTCAAGAAAAACGGACAATTCGCCGTTTTTGTCGCCCGCATAATGCGGTGACGGGCGTGAGCGAATTTGTTGAACAGAAGATTTAATCTCACATCAGTATAGATACTGAAAAATAAATGGAACTACAAATGTCTAAACAAATTTTGATTTTGGCAGGTGATGGTATCGGTCCTGAGATCGTTGCTGCTGCTGAAAAAGTACTGACACGTGTCAATGATAAATTTAATTTAGGTTTAACATGGGAACAAGGTTTGTTAGGGGGTGCAGCAATTGATGCACATGGCGAACCTTACCCAGCTGTAACAGCGGAACAAGCGAAAAAAGCAGATGCAATCTTACTGGGTGCTGTAGGCGGTCCAAAATGGGATAATATTGAACGTTCAATTCGTCCAGAACGTGGCTTATTGAAAATTCGTAGTGAATTAAATCTATTTGCTAACTTACGCCCTGCAATCCTTTATCCGCAATTGGCGGATGCGTCTAGTCTTAAACCAGAGATTGTTTCTGGGTTAGATATCCTTATTGTTCGTGAACTGACGGGTGGCATCTACTTTGGTCAACCACGTGGTATTCGTGAACTCGAAAATGGTGAGAAGCAAGGTTATAACACTGACGTTTATTCAGAGTCTGAAATTAAACGTATCGCAAAAGTTGCTTTTGAAATGGCAAACTTACGCGGCGGTAAAGTTTGTTCAGTGGATAAAGCCAACGTGCTTGAAGTGACTGAGCTTTGGAAGCAGACGGTGACTGCACTTAAAGAACAACAATACCCAAATATTCAACTTTCACATATGTACGTCGATAATGCAGCAATGCAATTGGTTCGTGCGCCAAAACAGTTTGATGTGATTGTGACAGGGAACTTGTTTGGTGACATTCTTTCCGATGAAGCAGCAATGCTAACCGGCTCTATTGGTATGCTTCCATCTGCTTCTTTAGATGAGAATGGCAAAGGTATGTATGAACCTTGTCATGGTTCTGCTCCTGACATTGCTGGGCAAAACGTTGCCAATCCACTTGCTACCATTCTTTCTGTGGCAATGATGCTACGCTACACCTTCCGTGAAGAAGTGGCTGCAAAAGCCATTGAGGATGCTGTAGGGCAAGTTTTAGACCAAGGCTTGCGTACTGGCGATATTATGTCTGATGGCATGCGTAAAGTTGGTACGGCTGAAATGGGTGAAGCTGTCGTTGCAGCGATTGCTTAAATACCTGTTTTAAATGCTTGGTAATAAAAAACACAGCTTAAGCTGTGTTTTTTATTGTTAAATTTTAGCTTTTGATAAAAGTCTATCCATTTTCTCGCCATTATAGCGATGGGTATTAGATTCACTTTAAAACAGCTAACAAGCTCGACCTAAATACTCAACAGATTCAGCAACACCATTTTTTAATAGAAAAATGACTTTACAATTAAAATTAATGTTATAGCTTGGTGTGGCAATGGCAATCGTAGAGCCTACAATCGCATTGCTTCCTGCCATAGGGATATTGATTTGTCTAAGAATGGTATAGCTTAAGGTGTTACTGGTGGTTTGAATTTTATCACTCACCTTATATCCCAAAGCCCGAAAATTTAGGGTACTTTGAATTTCAGCACTGGTTTTACCAATAAATTGCTGTAAATATTGATCTAAATTTGCAGGTCGGGTGTTTAAGCTTTTACATCCAACAAGTGCAACAGATGCCAATAAAAACATACATACATGTATTTTCATAAGTTTCACCTAATCCATAGTTAACTTAATTTAGAAATGATTTCTATTCAGTATAATAAATATACAGCCATATGTATGTAGCTTGGTTGCAGAGCAAACCAAGTGGTATAGATTTTACTAAAAAAGCGTCAAATAGACAGGACTGGTGAAGCCGTGAAAAGATCAGTTGTATTAAAATTTAGAACAAATTAGTGCTATCAACTTTGAAGTAAATGGATTACAAGTGATAAATAGGTATAGGAAACAGATTTTAATGTGTCAGATGTATAGTTGCCAGACGATAAAAGATCGTAAGCAGGAGGGTAAATCTTGTGGATAATGAAAAAGCCACCTAAAAGTGGCTTTTGCTTACACTAAAACTTAGCGTGCACGATATGTAATACGACCTTTTGTTAAGTCATATGGAGTCATTTCAACTTTTACATTATCGCCTGTTAAAATACGAATATAGTGTTTACGCATTTTACCAGAAATGTGAGCAATCACTTCGTGACCGTTTTCTAAACGCACACGGAACATAGTATTAGGAAGCGTTTCGGTGACAACGCCTTCGAACTCGATAAGTTCCTCTTTATTGGCCATAGCCTACCTGATGATCAAATTGGAAAGGCGCAAATTATAGGCAATTTTTTGCAGAAAGACAAGAATATTCGGCATTACAAGGCGGTAGATGACTTGAAAATAAGCGAACATATTGTTAAACAATTTCTACAAAAAAAAGCGGATAAATATTGTCAGTTTGGTCAATCGACTGTAATCTAAATTAAATGTTTTAAGTATAAATGAATAACATACAAGGAAGGGCACTGCGTGAGTCAGCTAACTGATGCTTCGGTTGTTTTACGATTAGGCTATCAAGCGATCCGTCGTGCAGGATTGCCGACAGAAGAAATATTATCAAAGGCTGGGGTAGCATTGGGTCAGGTTGACCAAAATGCTCGAACACCGTTGAATGCACAATTTGCATTTTGGGTCGCTGCGGAGGAAGTCAGTAATGATCCAGATATTGGTTTACACCTCGGAGAGCACTTGCCACTGTATCGTGGGCAAGTAATCGAACACTTGTTTATTTCAAGTGAAAACTTTGGCGAAGGCTTAAAGCGTGCTTTGGCTTATCAACGTTTAATTAGCGATGCATTTCATGCCAAATTGATCATTGATGACGATGGACGTTGTTATTTAACCAATGGTGAGCAGCCTTGGGGTGAGAACATCGTCAATCGTCATTTTTCAGAATGTGCTATTTCAGGGATTTTACGCTTCTTTAAATTTATCACTGAAGGACGTTTTGAACCGATTTACATCGATTTTAATTTCACCAATGGTGCTTCTGATGGTGAGTATTATCGTGTTTATGGTTGTCCTGTCAGTTTAGGGCAAAAAGAGACGCGTCTTTATTTTGATCCTTCAATTTTAGAATATCCATTGTGGCAAGCGGAACCTGAGTTATTGCAATTGCATGAACAACTTGCAATTGAAAAACTGCAAGAGCTTGCACGTTATGATTTGGTGGGTGAAGTACGTCGTGCGATAGGCTCCACTTTGGAAAGTGGTGAAACAACCCTTGAAACTGTTGCTGCACAACTCAGCATTACCCCGCGTCGTTTACGTACACAGCTTTCGGAAGCCAATACCAGCTTTCAACAAATTCTTTCAGATTATCGTTGTCGCTTAGCCAAGAAATTATTGGCCAATACCACTGAAAGTGTTGAGCGTATTGTTTATTTGACTGGATTCTCTGAGCCAAGTACTTTTTACCGCGCATTTAAACGCTGGACCAATGAAACGCCTGTGGAATATAGAAAGCGTAAACAGCGTTAAGTCGTATGTTGCGGGAAATGAACTGAACAGTTTTAATATAAAAAATCCTTCTATTGAGAAGGATTTTTTATATGAAGCCGCAAAAATTATTCAGGCATATTTAACCAATGTGGTCCTAACGGTGGTTGAGGCAATTCAAATTGTTCTGGGTAATCTGCATGAATAAAATAAAGTCCATCTGGTGGTGCGGTGATTCCTGCCGCTTTACGATCTTGTGCCGCAAAAATTTCATCAATATGATCCACTTCATATAGACCTTGGCCAATCTCAAGTAAGCAGCCCATGATATTACGTACCATGTGGTGTAAGAAGCCATCTGCCTGAATATCGAGAACTAGATAGTTGCCATGGCGAATTAAGCGACAATGTTTGACATGACGTACAGGTTGATTGGACTGACATGCCGCAGCACGGAAGCTTTCAAAATTATGCGTACCTTGAAATTTTTGCGCCGCTTCAATCATCTTATCCACATCGAGTGGATAATAGGCATGTGTCACTTGTTTATGTAACAGGGCTGGGCGATTTGCCGATTGATAGACCACATAACGATAACGACGTGCCTTTGCCTTAAAGCGTGCATGGAAATCGTTATCCATTTCTTTAATCCATTGGATTGAAATGTCTTTGGGCAATTGACTATTTGAACCCATTAACCAGCCACGTATAGGGCGAATCGCATTGGTGTCGAAGTGGGCCACCATATTGGTCGCATGGACACCCGCGTCAGTACGACCTGCACCATGTAAAATAATAGGCTCGTCGGCAATTTTACTGAGCACCTTTTCCATGGTTTCCTGAATACTACGTACGCCAGGCTGTTGAGTTTGCCAACCTTTATATCGCATGCCACAAAACTCAATACCAATTGCAAAACGTTGCATAAATACCTCTATTCAGGATGATCATACCAATGGTCATGCCATTGTTCCGAAGAGGGGTATTGTAAATAAATTTTAACAATTTTGGCATAAAGATCTGCTTGGCTCAGTGCATCACTGACTAAAATTTTTGAATCTTTGATCCATTGGCTAATTGCATAGCGTTGATCCATGCCGCCTAGAGGCACTTGAGTCGATAAAATGATTTGGCAGCCATTTTCCTGCAAGCTTTTAATTTTTTGGATAATGCCCGCATTTACGGCTAAATTACCTACCCCATAAGCTTGAATGATCAAGAAATGCGGAGCATGTTTGGAGAAAATTTCCAGATTATGTTCAAATTGTAATATTTCAGTCGGCACCATCATCCAATTGACGATATTGAGCGATTTGGCTTTTTCGATATGTGAAAGTTGTACCTGAATGACGGAATGATCTACCGCTATTTGCTGTTCGGCTTTGAGTCCTTTAAACGCATCTAAAGCAGTGCTATGGGCTTTTAATGTGGTTCTGGCATGAATCACTTGATGGTAGAAAGCCAAATATACGCCTACAGGAAGTCGAGTGACGGCATCCAGTGCGGTATTTAAATTATCCAGCGCATCGGTGAATTCTCGAGTATTGTCCCCTTGAATATTGAGCAGTGGATATTGGCTTCCAGTAAGGACGACATGACAGGACTCAGCTAAAAAGCGTGATAAGGTCGCCGCAGCATAACTGAGCGTGTCTGTGCCATGAATAATGACAAAGTGTTGGAAATTTTGGAGTTGTAGGCTTTGTATTTGTTGAATCAGCATAAGCCAGTCAATGGCTGTACATGCACTACTGTCTTTGATACTGGGCGCCTTAAAGCACTCAATTTTAAACTGAGGTGCTAAGACCTTTTTGAGTTGTGGAATAAACTCAGCATCAGGCATCGGCGCTAAAGGCTCGCCAATACAGCCAAAAGTTCCACCCATGTAAATTAAAGCAATTTTTTTGTTCATAATAAAAAAGCAGCCATTCATGACTGCTTTATCTTAAGACGAATAGATTTAAGAAGCTATTTGATTGAGTAAATTTTGTGATTGTTGGCGTTGTTCAGCGGTATACGCTGCTTCATTTTGTGAGAGTAGTTCACGAACGGAAGCATATGCACCCAAATTTAGATATTGTTGAGCAAGGTCTAAATTTAATTGAACTTCATTCACTTGAGCCAGCTCAGGGAATGAATGGAGTAATGGGTCGTTTGCATCTATGGCCAGACTGGTTTCAGCTTCACTAGGCGTTTCAAGGCTAAGTGTTGCTGTACTATGCACTTGCTCAACTGTTTCAGGTTTTGGATCTAAATCAAAACTAAAAGTAGGCTGTGTCTCTGGTTCAGTAGGCGTGAGTTTAAATTCAAACTCACGTACTGGTGTGCTTTCTTCAGTAGCTACTGGGGTAATCGGTTCAGCAAAATCAAGTTTGAATTCTGGTGCGACTTCAACTTCTGCTGCTTTTTCAACTGGAATTGCTGTAGGTTCATTTGCTGTAAACGTGAACTCTAACGGCTTAACAGTTTCAGTTTTAATTTCTGGGGCAGGAGGAACTACTTCAAAAGAAAGCTCAGGTGTTGTTGTTGGCGCTTTTTCAGGTGCAGGATCTAAATTAAATTCTAAAGGCTGAACAGGTTGTTGCGGTGTCTCAACTTTCTGCTCAACAAGCGTTGAATGATCGAATTCTAGCGCATCGACTTGTGCCAGATTTTGCGTTTCGGTTTTAGATACAGCGGGTTGTGAAATTGTTTCTGTATTTCCAATCAAGGCATCAAAGGCAGCTGTATTTTTGCTTTCTGGCACGACAGGGCTTGAGGGTTCAAAAGCAATCGATTCAACTGGGTGATCAGCTTGATTGGCTTTTCGTCGTTCTTCGGCTTGAATGACGATTTCGTCTAAGCCTAATGAACGAATATGATTAATCAATTGATTCACTGCAAATTCATCTTTTTGTGCCAGATGCACGTCTAAAAGATAAAGATAAAGTTCATGTTGAGCATTGTCTTGGTTTAAAACTTGATTGATTTTTGCTTCAGCAGAGAAATAGTTTTTCTCAGCAATCAGCTTTTCAATATTAGTTTTTAATTCAGGGCTTAATGGTTTTGTTGCTTGTTTAACAATAACTTCATCTTCAACAACAGTGGTCTGTTGTTTTTTTGAGGTACGCGCAGTGCGTGCAACATTTTTCTTTGAGGTCTTTTTATTGTTACTTTTTTTGTTATTGGTACTGGCGCTCTCTTTATTGGCATCCTCTCGTTTTTTGAGCACGATCGCCACGACCAAGAGTAGAACAAATGGAATCACATACAACAACATTTTATTTCCCCTTCATTGAGCACAATGAATCAATATTTTGAATATCCTAACTATTTGGTTTTTTTGCATTCTGCTGTTGTAATTGCTGTTGCAATTGAGCGAGCTGAGCATTTAATAATTGAATTCGCTGATTCTTTTGTTGTAAACCTGCTGCAAGTTGGTTCACATTCTTCTGTAATTTAACCGTTTTTTCACGAGAAGTCATAACTTTTGTAGATAATTCAGTAGTGGTCTGATTCAACTGTGTATTTTGCTTTCCTTGACTCTGAGCAGCGGGTTGTTCATTGTCTGCGACTAAACTCATTTCTGCTTGGTCTAAACGATATTTGGCAGAACCCGATTGCTTTTTGGCAATTTCAGGTGCAGCCGTTGCAACTTTATTTTTGCTTTGTGGTATTTGACGATAGCTGGCTGCAAGATTGAGTGCAGCACCACGACGAATACGGTTTACATCACCTTGAATAAACGCATTGGCATTATTTGCTTTAATTTGTCGCATCACTTCTGGAACGCTTTGATTGGTTTCTGCTGCAATCCGAGAAGCAATTTTCCACAGTGACTCATTGGCCTGAACAATATGCTTAGGTTGTTTATCTAATGCTTTATTGGCTTTTTCCTGTTTAAGTGCTTTTTGTGACTCCGCTTTCGATTTCGCTACGCGAGGCTCATTCGATTTTGCTTGCTTGGTCTCAGCTTTGGAATCTTTTGGCTTTTGTGATTCTGCTTTTTGCTCGTCTAATTTAGCGGGTGGGGTCTGAGCTTTTGCAGATTGCACTGGTGCTTTTTCGGCTGGTGGCTGAGGTACTTGTTGTACAGTTACCGTCGGTGTTTGTGGCGTATTCTGAGCACTGCTTTGATGATTGCTTTGAAGAGGGTTCGGAGTATTGGTTGTAGCCGCAGGCGGTGTGTTTGTCGCAACTGTGGTTGGTTTTTGTTCTGTTTTGAGAGCTGGTGGTGCAATCACATTAATCGCTAAAGTACCAGCTGAATCCGTTGTCGTCGTTGCTTTGGTTGCCATAACTGGTGGAGTTACGACTTCTGGCGTTGTCACGTGGTATTGCGTGCTGGTTGGTAAATTTAATGCAATATCTTTTTCGCTGACGATGATTTGAGGTGTCAGAGGCTTTTCTTTGACTAACGCATTGCTCATTGGAGCAGGGATGTTGCTACGCCCACGGGTCAATGGGGCTTTGACTTGTTGAATATGGGTCGCACTCCCTTCTTTGACTTTTAATAATATATTTAATTCAGATTCAACAATCGGGCGAGAAGAGGTAATCACAATCACCCCAGTGCCATCTCCTGAACGACGAGTATAAAAATTTAAATGTCCAGGTGCTTGCGTGGAAATACCAATATTTTGAATATCATCTGCATCGGCTAATCCGACTTCTATTTTTTCATTTGGATTTGCATTACTAAACTTCATTTCAGCATAAAGCAGATCACCAGACCCTGATTGAACTTGAATCGGGTCTATTGTAATCGCACTCACCGCTTGCGACGTCATGATGGCTAAAATGGCAATTTTTAATTTGTTATATACAGTCATCTCTATCCATTGCTCTGACAAAGTTCAAGGCATCCCCATAATACAATATTTAGCTGTAGTCTATATGTAAAATATTAACATTAGAGTTACATAAATATAGTTACATAAAAAAGCCGATCAAGATAGATCGGCTTTTTCATTGTTTATGAGTTTTTTGTGACTTTAAGCATTTTTATAGTCGATTAAGATACGTAACATACGACGTAAAGGCTCAGCAGCACCCCAAAGTAATTGGTCACCTACAGTGAATGCGCCTAAATACTCTTTACCCATATTTAATTTACGTAAACGACCTACTGGCACAGATAGAGTTCCTGTTACAGCGACTGGAGTAAGATCCGTCATTGATGCATCACGTGTATTTGGAACCACTTTTGCCCATTGGTTAGACTGACGAATCATGTCTTCAATCTCATCAAGCGGAACATCTTTTTTCAATTTCAATGTTAAGGCTTGAGAGTGACAACGCATTGCACCAATACGTACACAGTGACCATCAATTGGAACAATTTGAGCATTACCTAAGATCTTGTTGGTTTCAACTTGACCTTTCCACTCTTCTTTAGATTGACCGCTTTCAAGTTGCTTATCAATATAAGGGATCAACGAACCCGCTAAAGGCACACCGAAGTTTGCTTTCGGGAAACCTTCGCCACGTTGTAATTCGGCAATTCGGCTGTCGATGTCTAAAATCGCAGAACGTGGATCATCTAACAAGTCTTGAGTATTGTTATATAAATACCCCATACCTGTGATCAGCTCACGCATGTTTTGCGCGCCAGCACCTGAAGCGGCTTGATACGTCATCGCCGTCATCCATTCCACCAAATTGTGTTGGAACAGTGAACCCATGCCCATCAACATCAAAGAAACCGTACAGTTACCGCCAACAAATGTTTTAATACCATTGACCAAACCGTCTTTGATAACATTTAAGTTGACTGGGTCGAGTACGATGATTGCTTCATCATCCATACGTAATGTAGACGCTGCATCGATCCAATAGCCTTTCCAACCTTCAGCTTTTAGCTGAGGAAAGACTTCTGATGTATAGTCGCCACCTTGACAGGTAATAATGACATCCATTTGCTTCAGACTGGTAATGTCCGTCGCTTCCATAAGTGCTGGAGCAGTTTTACCACCAAAAGCAGGCGATTCACCACCTGCGTTACTGGTAGAGAAATAGAATGGCTCAAAATGAGCAAAATCATTCTCTTCAACCATACGTTGCATAAGGACAGAACCAACCATCCCGCGCCAACCGACCAGACCTACTTTCATGTCACTTTGCCTCGGTGCGTTAAAAAATAAAAGGGGGTTTGAGTGTATCAAAAGAGTGTGTAACTGCAATAGCATACACAATGAAAACACAACTATATTGTGCAATATATCTTGTTTATGATACATGCAAAATTGATATTAATTTATGAATCATTCAAAAATTAAGAATATAAGAGTGACAAAATATGATCTGGATAGAAGTACTTGCGTTGATCGTGATTTGGCTAAGTTTCTGGTCACTGATTCCCCGTGATGAATGGTGGTTTAGAGGTGCTGATTTTCCACGCTTGCAGATATTATTTGTTGGTTTGATTGCCTTGGTCTTGATGTTGTTTTGGACAGCGCCGTGGGACTTGGCTCGTGAAGTGATTTTATTTTTATTGATAGCAGCCTTAGCTTTTCAATTAAAGATGGTTTTGCCTTATACCTTCATTTGGAAGAAACAAGTCAAACAGGTGAGCAAAGATCAGCTTAATCCTGATCAGCAAATTTCAGTGATTGTGTCTAATGTGCTGACACCGAATGATCAATATCACTTATTGCTTGAGCAAATTGAACAGCACCAGCCAGATATTGTTTTGACACTTGAAACTGATCAAACTTGGCAAAATGAATTGGCTCAAATTGAAAAAGACTATCCTTATCGTGTGGCTATACCTTTAGATAATCTCTATGGGATGCATTTGTATAGCAAACTCAAGCTGGTCGATACAGAGGTTAAATTCATCCTCAGTGATGAAATTCCGTCTATTCATACCACGGTGATTTTACCATCTGGGCAAGCGGTGCAACTGTATTGTTTACATCCCAAACCACCAAGCCCAACAGAAGCCAAAGACTCGACTTTACGTGATGCTGAATTGCTTATTGTGGGGGATCAGATCAAAGACTTGGATGAGAGCTGTATTGTTATGGGTGATTTAAACGATGTTGCTTGGTCACGCACAACACGTTTATTTCAACGTATCAGTGGTTTGCTTGATCCACGTGTGGGGCGCAGATATATCAACACCTTCCATGCTGACTATAAATTTTTGAGATGGTCTTTGGATCATTTATTTCACAGTACAGATTTTGCTTTAGTACATATGCAACGACTGCCTCATGTGGGTTCAGATCATTTTCCGATTTATGTAGTATTACAAACAGGGCGTATTTTTGAGCAAACTCAAGAAGAGTTAGAGCAAACTGATGCAGATGAAAGGGAAGCGCAAGAGGCAATTCAGGAAGGGATTGAAAAAGCAGAGAAAGAGGAGAAGTTGGTGACTGATGAAATTGCGCAAAGTTATAAAGCTGGAACCTGATTGTCTGACAATAAAATTAAAAAATGGCTGATTTTTGTAAGCAATTACTTACATGGATTTAGGCCCTAAGCGGATAGTATGCAAAGCATATTCGTTTTAATCTTTACTTATCGACACAGGGAATGAGAACGGAAAATCTCACTAAGGAAGACGAAGTCGATGGAGCAATCATCAAGGATTTGATGTTGGAATGGATAACCAAGAAAATAAGAATAAGATGTGAAAGCACAACCTCATGAACCCGAGTTTTGCAGGATGCAGAACTCGGGTTATGCTTTATTTATGGTATATAATTTAGAATAGACAAAATTGAAAATAAAAAAGAGTGGCTATGTTTCTCGCAAAAGTTCAAGAGTTTGCTTCAAGTCTTAAACATTTTACTGGTTTAAGTAGTGATGCTTTATTTATCTATGCAGGTTTAATCATCTATTTTATTGTTGCTGCAATTCATAAAAGACAACTTAAATCAAATCTTGCGATTATCGCCACAGTGGTGTTTGCCTTTGTAATTGAAATCTTTAATGCACGCGCAGATATTTTTGGTAGAGGTTATTGGCGTATTTGGGAAAGTATCCATAGCATAGTCAATATGATTTTTTGGCCTTATGTGATTTGGGCGATGGCACGTTTTCGGGTATGGAAAGGTTAGGTCTTTCTACTTAACCCGCTTATGATTCAGATTGTTTTTATTTTCCATAATCTTGATTTAAGGCGTCCATTTCAGCAGAAATTTTTTGTTGAAGCGCCATTGAACGTTTACCAAGTTGCTTAAATTCATCACTGGGTGCATTTGCATTAAAATCTGGGGCTGTTGAAAGCGTATACATTTTCTGACTAGTGACTAAATTATCAATCATTTGTGTGCGTAGACTTTGTACTTCACTACTTTTTAAATTTAATGCCATGATTTGTTGTTGAGTTGCCGCTTGTATATCATTGGCTTTGAGTAAAATCTGCTGGCGCTTTTCAGGTTGGCGAGTGGCTGATTGAAGCTCCGCTCTTAATTGAAGTGCTTGAGTATTTGCATGATTGACGATCTGATTAAGTTGAGCTAAGTCTGTTGTAATCTCTGTTGCGTTGGCTGTACTCAGTTCAGTCGCTTTGCTTTTCCAATTGCCTTGAGTTGTTGCAGTAGACGTAGTTTCTGATGTTTTGTCTTGGGCGATATCTGCTTTTTGCTCTGAACATGCGGTAAACATCAAACTGAAACTGATCAAACACGAAAAAAGAACTTTATTGGTGATATTCATTGTTTTATTTTCCTTAAATTTGAATTTATTATTGATAAATCTTAATTCGCTTTGTTTAATCAAGAAAGTGGGCATGTGTAACTAGACACAGTTCGCCATGAACGATGCTATTTAGACGCGAGATGACCAAAATAAAAAAGGAGATATTTTATATCTCCTGATTGTTAAAACAAAACACTTAAACTTAATAGATTTTCTGGTAGCCTTTTGGACGTGTTTTAAAGCGACGATGAAACCACATATATTGTGTCGGTGCGATCCGCAGTTGATTTTCAATGATTTTATTGACACGAATCGCATCATCCATTTCATCTTCACTGGGTAATGGATCAACAGCAGGTTCAATAAGCACATGATATTTTGGATCTTTGATATCACCATCACGATAAAAATACAGTGGGATTGCGACAGCTTTTGATATTTTCAATAAACGTCGATGCGCCGTTACCGTTGCAGCGGGCGTACCAAAAAAGGGAGCCATTACCCCTTGTTTTAATCCAAAATCCTGATCTGGACTATACCAAATCGCATCACCTTCTTTCAGATGGCGAATCAATCCACGCATATCATCATGATCAATCTGCGCTTTATAAATCGTTGCACGACAACGATAAATCAACATATCGAGTAAAGGATTATTCTGTGGGCGATACACGACATCGGGTTCAAAAAATTGTGCACATAAATAACCACCAGCATCAAGCATGGTGCTATGGGTGCCGAGTAGCAATATGCCTTGACCATTTTGTTTGGCCTGTTGGATATGCTCTAGCCCTTGAATACTGACACGGTTTTTAAACCATTGTGGTGAGTACCATGCATTTAAAGTTTCAAAGACCCCAATCATTTGATCAACAAAGACTTGTCTTGAGTTGTCGATGACTTGCTCAGGTGACCATTCTGGAAAGCAGACTTCTAAATTACGTGTTGTTGTTTCACGACGTGATTTTAGTCGATCAAAGGCAATATTGCCCAACAATGTCGCTAAGCGATACTGAATTGCCCAAGGCAAGATAGCGAGCATCATCAAAAATACAATCGCAATCCAGATTCCCCAATATTTCGGATGTAAAAATGCCCAATAAAATTTTCCAGGCTCGTATTGATGCTTTTTACTCATAGCAGTTTTGTAAATTTTGGGGAAGTTAAAACTGAAAGGAGTGTAGCATGAAGCGGTTTAAAGAAGAAAATTCAAGATGTCATTCACTCTCATTGAGGATACGCAAGGAAGCATGACGTGAAAATAATTCGGTTAATTCAAGGTGATATTACAATTCAAAAGGTGGATGCAATTGTAAATGCTGCCAATACCTCGTTACTTGGCGGTGGTGGTGTGGATGGTGCAATTCATCGAAAAGGTGGTTCTGCTATTTTGGAGGATTGTCAAAAGATCCGAGCCAGACAGGGTGGTTGTCCAATTGGTGAAGCAGTGATTACCACAGCGGGGTTGTTGCCCTGTAATTATGTGATTCATACCGTGGGCCCCACTTGGCAAGATGGACAGCATGCTGAAAATGAACTGCTTGAGAAAGCCTATCTCAATAGCTTAAGACTCGCTGAGCAACATCAGCTAAAAACACTGGCATTTCCGAATATTTCAACAGGGATTTATCGTTTTCCCAAATCAGAGGCAGCATTTATCGCCATAAACAGCGTGACTAAGTTTTTAACCCAGACGAACAACTTAGAGGAAGTCAGTTTCGTGTGTTTTGATTTGGAAAATTTTAAAATCTATCGCCAGCATCTTGCTGAGATTGATCAAAAGCAAGTGCATGTTTTAGGTATATAATCGCAGTTATTCACTGACTATTTTAGACAACCTTACGATGAGAGATACCTACTTAGACAGTTGTAAGGCAACGCTGATATTTCTTGTGGTGCTCGGGCATTTTCTAGAACGCATGATCGGTTGGAAAGATCCGATTGATCATGTCTTATTAGGTACGATTTATTTTGTACATATGCCTGCTTTTATCTTTATTTCGGGCATGTTGTTTAAAGACAGTAAATGGTTTAAGAATATTCTATTTTTTGTTGCGCTCTATTTACCCTTTCAAATTCTATTTCCTGCATTTGATGCCATCTGGTCAGGTAAATTTCAGCTCAATTGGAATGTGTTTGAACGACCTTATTGGATCTTATGGTATCTGTTGGGCATGATGGTATGGACAACGCTTAGCCATTTTTTGATAAAAACAAAATTTGCACTGCTGATTGCACTGATTCTTGCTTTATGTGTCGGCTTAAGCCCATGGAACAATTACCAATACTCAATCGGCAGAATTTTTAGCTTCTTTCCATTTTTTATTGTGGGTGCACTTTATGGCAAAACCATTGTCGAGAAAATTCAGCAATTTAAAGTCACTCAAATTTTAGCTGGATTCATCGTGATGGGTATTGCAAGCTTGGTGTATTTCACCCAAATCAACCCATTTTGGTTATATGGCAGTTTAAGTTATCAGCAACTTAAGGTAAGTATGTGGGATGGTACTTGGATCAGAATAGGCTGTCTTTTGATGTCGAGTTTGGGTATTTTCGCGATGTTTGCGTGGACAAAATTATTGAATATTGGCTGTGTGCAACTTGGAAAAAACACCTTGGCGGTGTATTTGCTACATGGTTTTGTGGTGATGTTAATTGCACGTTATTGGCAACTGGATTTTAATATTTTTGTGGAAATTGGGATTTGTATTGGTTTATCTGTATTGACTTGCTGGATGTTACAACAGCAATTTTTTGATATTTTATTAAGAAAATTATCTTTATGGTTAATCAAACCTGTTGAAAAATTCGGTTTAAAGTAGCGAATGGATTTGAAGCGATCCAGAGCATTCGCTGAAAATTTAAAAGCTACACTGTTGGTGTAGCTTTTAAGCATGAGGATCATAATTTTATAAAGCGACAGTTTTAAAACAACGTTTTAAAGTGGATTATTTGGTTGCTGCTTTACCCTCTACTTTTTTTGCTGTTGCTGATTTTTGTGCAGCGGCATGGTGTTTTTGGCTATGACCAGCTTTATGTTGTTTTTGCATTTGATGGGTTTTAACCGCTTGAGTCGAATGCTGTGCTGGAGTTGCTGCCATTGCCGAACCTGCGAAAATTGCTGTGGTAAATGCTGCAACAAGTAATGATGTAACTTTTTTCATGATCATATTCTCACTAAATAATTCGAGATCTGAACTAGATTCGATAATCATATCTTGGTGGATTTGTATGGAAACATCATGAAGTGCTTGTAGCGAAATTCAGTATAAATGAAATGATCATTGGTAAGATGAGTGGGGAATGGTAAGTGCTTTGATTTTTTAAGTTTTATTTAATTTTAATCAGTAAAGTATTGCCGTCATTTTAACTTGAACTAAGCCATTTAAATAAGTGCGTTTATTTTTGAAAATGAAAGAATCTGTTATATATCATTTCAAGTATTAGCTAGATAACGAAATGCTGATTACAGACTTAAGTTTAGCATTTTGATCTTTTACTGCTACTCCACTATTGAAATGTCCCTCACATGAATAAAACAATCAGAAGAGCAACCACAAAGGACTTAATTGCAATTACCCAATTGATTGCGCCTTTTATTGATGAATTTGCAATTAATGACAGTGGGCGACAACTGTTTTGCGTAAGTATGATTGAAAAAATGCTTGAGAATCCTGAAATTCACTATTTTGTTTATAGCGATCATCAGCAGATGATCGGTGTTATTGCGTATAAGAATCCTGCCCATTTGGTTCATTTCTTTATATCGAAAGAGAAGCAAGCTCAGGGAATTGGCCGAACAATGTGGAATTTTATCTTGCAGGAGGTGCAAAAGTCTGGTGTTTCAGTATTTACGGTAAATTCAAGCTGTAATGCACAAGCTGTTTATGAACGATTTGGCTTTGTGGTGAAAGATGAAACCATTGAAAATCATGGGTTACGTTATGTTCCAATGTCTTTAAATCTGGTTAATACATAAAGCTGAAAATATGTGTTGTATATCTATAAGATAATTGATCAATGTTGTTGGTTTCAATGTCGGCAGGCTCAATAAAAACTCCGCATATTTGCGGAGTTTTTATTTAAAGATTTTAGAAGAATTAACCTTTGGTCATTTCTTCTAATGCATCCCAACGCTCCATTTTTTCAAGCATCAGTTCATCAATCTCACCAAGTCGTTGCGACGCTTTGGTGGCTGCATCTGCATCAGTCACAAACCAAGAACCATCTGCAAGTTTTGCAGTCAGTTCAGCTTGTTCTTTTTCCAAAGCTTCAATTTCTGCAGGTAACTGTTCTAAAGCGCGTTGATCTTTATAACTCAACTTCACTTTTTTAACGGCTGGTTCAGCAGGCGCCGCAGCAGCTTCCGCTTTCGCAATGGCTTTTTTTACATCACTTTTCTGATCGACAACACGTTGATCTGGACGTTGTTCTAAATAGTCTTGATAGCCACCAATGTATTCATCGATATTGCCTTTACCGTCAAATACCCAAGTTGATGTCACAACATTGTCCATAAATGCACGGTCATGTGAGATCAATAACAAAGTCCCTTTATAATCACTCAACATCTCTTCGAGTAATTCTAAAGTCACCATGTCTAAGTCATTGGTTGGCTCATCCATCACAATAAGGTTAGACGGTTTAAGCAATAACTTCGCCAAAAGGATACGGTTACGCTCACCACCTGAAAGTGCTTTTACTGGAGTACGCGCGCGTTCAGGCGAGAATAAAAAGTCTTGTAAATAGCTGTAGATATGACGGCGACCACCATTAACATCGACAAAGTCTGAGCCTTCAGACACGTTGGCCATTACTGATTTTTCAAGATCTAGCGCATTACGTAATTGGTCAAAATAAGCCACTTCAAGCTGTGTACCTGTTTTCACCGAACCGCCATGTTCAAGTTCACCTAAAATGGCTTTAATCAAGGTGGTTTTACCTACACCATTATCACCGACTAAACCAATACGGTCGCCACGCAGTACTAACGCAGAGAAATCTTTAATAATCGGTGCATTATCACCAAAAGCCACACTTAAGTGTTCAATATCAAAGACCAATTTACCTGAACGATTCGCCTCTTGAGTCGCCATGCTCACTTTACCTTGTTGTGAGCGACGTGCTTTAGATTGTTCACGTAAATCTTTTAATGCACGTACACGACCTTCGTTACGGGTACGACGTGCTTTGATCCCTTGACGAATCCAAGTTTCCTCTTCAGCCAAGCGTTTATCAAACAGTGCATTCTGCTTTTCTTCAGCTTCCATTTGCTGTGCTTTTAAGTCGAGGTAGCGTGAGTAGTTACCTTCATAACTACGTAAAACACCACGATCCAACTCCACAATACGTGTCGCAATACTGTCAACAAAAGCACGGTCATGGGAAATAAATAATAGGGTGAGATTGTTTTGATCGAGTAAGAATTTCTCTAACCATTCAATACTTTCTACGTCCAAATGGTTGGTTGGTTCGTCAAGTAATAAAACATCAGGTTGCGTCAACAATGCACGTGCTAAAAGTACACGGCGTTTACGCCCACCTGATAAATCAGCTAAATCCGCTTCAGGATCTAAGCCCATTTTGCTTAAGATAGAATTTACTTTGGTTTCTAAGGCCCAACCATCGAGCAAATCCAGCTTATGTTGTAGGTTGCCCATACGATCACAAGCTTCCATATCACCTAATACACAAGCATCGCTGGCTTCGTGGTATTCTTTTAGGACGAGCGCGGCTTCTCCTGCACCTTCGGCAACAATATCTGCAACTTTGCCCGAATCCATCGGTACATCCTGAGCAAGCATAGAAATCGTAATACCATTTTGTAATGCAATTTCACCTTGATCAGGCAATAAACTTCCCTCAATCAGTTTGAGTAAAGTAGACTTACCTTCACCGTTACGACCAATCAGACAGACTCGTTCGCCTCGTTCTAAATTGAAGTTTGCGCCATCGAGCAGGGCAGGTCCACCAAACGCAAGTTGGACATCCCTTATAGTAATATAGGCCATACGGTTTCCTAAACATCCCACACTGAGGACTAAAAATGACTAAACATAAAAATATTGATGATCAGGCGTCATTTTCCGCACCCATAGAAGATTTGCAAGTCCGAATTGCATTTTTAGATGATTTAGTCGAACAATTAAATGATCAAGTGGCACAACAAAGCTTGGAAATCGCTGATTTAAAAAAACAAATGCAGTTAATTTACCAACGTATAGAATCTGCTGATTTGTCAGAAGGTATTGCAGCATTTGACCCAATGACCAATCGTCCTCCGCATTATTGATGCAACGGATGTGAAATATGAGTGGCTGAGGTGTGCTGAATCAGGTGTAAATTCACACATAGCAGTGATATTGGCAAAGGATTTGCATAACGCAAGCGCTAAATTTGTGGGTTAAGATGGATTATGAACTTAAAAAACCTCGAAGCATTTTATTGGGTGGTGACCTTAAACAGTTTTAATAAAGCCGCAACAAAGCTTCAAACGACACAGCCTGCAATTTCTCAAAAAATTACTGCGATTGAAAATGATCTCGGTTTTAAAGTGCTTGATCGCAGTTCTCGTCAAATCAAAGCCACGCATAAGGGCATGACCTTATTTAAATATGCTGAAAAGTTTATGCGACTGGAAACAGACTTGGTGGCTGAACTCACAGAAAGTCAGTATTTAACAGGAACGATTCGTTTAGGGGTTTCCGAAACGATTGTCCATACTTGGCTAGTGGAGTATATGGAGCAAGTCCAGCAAGAGTTTCCCAAAGTTTCCATCGAAATCGTGGTGAATTTAACTCCAGATTTACAAGAAGGTGTACGCATCGGTGATTTGGATATGGCGTTTTTACTGGGGCCAACTTTGCCTTTTGAATGTATAGAACGTTCATTGTGTGATTTTGAATTAAGCTTTCTAGCATCACCTTCATTTAAAGGTGGAATCGGGCAGATGTCATTGCGGACATTGATGTCGCATACCATTTTAACCTATCCAAGAATTACCTATCCTTATAAAGAGCTCAAAGCCAAAATGAAAGAACAGAAGATCGATGAACCGCTATCCATCACAAGTTATTCATTGGTCACATTATTACGTTTAGCTGAACAAGGTTTAGGGATTGCAGTGGTACCTAAACTAACGGCAATCAAAGAAATTTTAGATGGGCGACTTGAAATTCTAGATACGCCAATCCAATTAAAGACATTCCACTTTACCGCAATCTATACACAAGGCAATAACACCGCATTAAAAGAAAAGTTGACGGATTTAGCGGTTTTAACTTCGGAAAATGCCATGAAAAAGCTGAATAATAAAATTAGATAATGAACAATAAAACGGCATTTTATGCAGCTTTGATTTTGATTTAAAAATTGCAAAAATATGAAATATTGATAATGAGAACTTATAGAAACTGATAAACATTCATTATTAAATGATTTTAAAAATAATAAAAACATATAAATTCAATATCTTATGTTTAATGAATTTTGGATAAAGTCTTATTGTGACTGACCTTCGCCTATGCTTTTATTTGAAATACAGATTTGGTTCAGCATAACCAGAAAATCTTAAAAGTTTAAAGGATTAAAGAATTTCGTATTTTAGAAAAATAGATGTTCTTTGTTTCACTTGAAATAGCGTTGATTAAGCTCAAATGGATGAGGAACGCCTACATGTCTTTATTGAAATCTTCTTTTTTGTCTGACCGTCAATGGGCAATTGTTGCATCTATCTTTATGATGGCAACGTCTGCGATGGGGCCAGGTTTTCTAACTCAAACCGCTGTATTTACAGTGAAATTAGGTGCTGCATTTGGCTTTGCAATCCTAGTTTCGATCATTATTGATTATGTTGTGCAGCAAAACATTTGGCGTGTGGTCACCTTAACGCAAATGCGCGCTTCTGATATTGCCAATAAAGCCTTACCGGGGAGTGGTTACTTACTCGCATTTCTGGTCATTTTAGGTGGGTTTTTCTTTAGTATCGGTAACATTGCGGGTGCTGCACTGGGCTTAAATGCACTCTTTGGGTTGGATACCAAGGTCGGCGGCGTGCTGAGTGGTGCTTTGGCAATTCTGATTTTTGCTTCCAGAAAAGCCACACTGGCGATGGACAAGAGCATGATTATTTTGGGGTTGCTCAAAATCGTTTTGATTGTGATCGTTGCATTCATTGTCATGCCACCTGTGGGGCAAGCCGTTCAACAAACTTTTGCACCTGATCAAATTGATTTCGCCATCATTACAACCATTGTTGGCGGTACAGTGGGCGGTTATATCTGCTACGCAGGCGCGCATCGCTTATTGGACAAAGGTGCTGTAGGACCAGAAAATATTGATGAAGTTGCCAGAGCCGCAACCAAAGGTATTGTGGTGGTCGGGATCATGCGTTATGTATTGTTCTTGGCATTCTTAGGGGTTGTGGTCAGCGGCGCAAATATCGATTTAGCAAGTCACGATGCCAACCCAGCTGCGCAAGCATTCCAATATGCTGCGGGTACATTTGGTTTTAAACTGTTTGGCTTGATTTTTTGGGCAGCCGGAATCAGTAGCACAATTGGTGCAGCCTATACCTCTGTTTCATTTATGTCCGCATTTAAAAAGAACTTAACCACTAAACATACCAACTACCTCACCATTAGCTTTATTTCTTTAGCCCTGTTGCTTTACGTGATTCTAGGTGCAACACCTGCGGGCTTACTGATCTTTGTGGGTGGTTTTAATGGTTTGGTATTACCAATTGGTTTAACGATTTTTGTCTATGTTGCGGCATGTCGTAAAGACATGATGGGTAATTATAATTATCCAAAATGGTTGCTGGTTTTGGGTGTATTAACCTGCTTACTCACATGGTGGATGGGTTATATGTCATTCACGACGGTATTTAATTACCTCACCAAGCTCTAATCAACTTCACACTCAATTGAAAAGGAATGATCACAATGTATGTCGATTTAAATAGTGACTTGGGTGAAAGTTTTGGCTCATGGAAAATGGGCAATGATGAGCAAATTTTACCTGTGGTCAGTAGTGCCAATATTGCCTGTGGCTTTCATGCAGGTGACCCGTTGGGAATATTGAAAACGCTTCAACAAGCGGTGAAATTAGATGTCATGATTGGTGCACATGTTTCCTACCCAGATTTGGTTGGTTTTGGTCGCCGTAATATGGATCTGTCTCAAGACGAACTGATCGCGGATGTGCTCTATCAAATTTCGGCACTTGATGGTTTGGCAAAAGTTGCTGGCTCCAAAGTGCAATATGTCAAGCCGCATGGGGCATTGTATAACACCATAGCCAAAGATCCCGTACAAGCCGAAGCCGTGATTGAAGCCATTAAAATGTATAACCCAGCATTGGTACTGGTTGCTTTGGCTGGGTCAAATTTGGTTGCACAAGCACGTCAGGCAGGCTTAAAAGTGGTTTCAGAAGCCTTTGCTGATCGTGCTTATAACCGTGATGGCTCACTGGTTTCACGCCGTTTAGAGGGTGCTGTTTTGCATGATGCAGAGTTTGTGGCAAAACGTGTGGTTGCGATGTTAAAAAATGGCGGGGTTGAGTCAATTGATGGCGTATTTACCCCGATTCAAGCCGATACGATTTGTTTGCATGGTGATACCGCAGGTGCATTAGAAATGTCCGCAGCGATTAAAGCTGAGCTGTTAAAAAACGACATTCAAGTTCGTTCATTTTGTGCATAAAACAATAAGGACAAGACACATGTTTAAAGAGATTAAAGTCGATCCAGTTCAACTCAAAGCTGCATTGGATGCGCGACAACAAATTCGTACGGGTTTTGATCAACCCACAGCAGGAATGGCTGCTGGAATGACCCAAGTGAACATGATTTCTGTACCCAAAGACTGGGCATATGATTTCTTGTTGTACGCACAGCGTAATCCGCAAAGCTGTCCTGTATTAGATGTTTTGGAAGAAGGCGTATACCACTCTCGATTGGCTACTGACTCAGACATTCGCACTGACTTTCCGCGATATCGTGTTTGGAAAGACGGTGAAATGGTTGATGAGCTCACGGATGCGAGTGAGCTTTATAACGCGCATCCTGATTTAGTGACTTTTTTAATTGGCTGTAGTTTTTCCTTTGAAACAGCTTTGCAAGAAGCGGGAATTGAAGTGCGTCATATCCATGATAAGACCAATGTACCGATGTATTTGAGTAATATCGAATGCCTTTCTGCTGGACGTATTTCAGGAAATATGGTGGTTTCTATGCGCCCCATTCCTGCCCATCAAATAGCTGAGGCTGTAAAAATTACGGCACGTATGCCGAGTGTTCATGGCGCTCCCGTACATATTGGTCATCCTGAAAGTTTGGGCATACGCGACATCAATCAGCCAGATTTTGGTGATGCCTCACGTATTGAACAGGGTGAAATTCCAGTATTTTGGGCATGTGGTGTAACGCCTCAAGCTGCAATCATGAACTCGAAAATCCCATTTGCCATTAGCCATGCACCAGGACATATGTTGATTACAGACATACCTGATCGTGCATGGATGCGTTAAGACAAGAAAGGATCAGTAAATGCGATTTTTATCGGTAAATTCCGACAGTTTCTTGATTGAACTTTCTAGTTTAGAAGAGACTTTGGCGTTATACAGTAAATTGCAAAATTTACACTTGAATGGAATCAAAGATTTAATTCCTGCTGCAAAAACAATTTTGATTTGTTTTAACGAAATCAAGACTGACTTTAAAACCTTGAGTGTTTTGATTGGTACTTTAAACCTTGATTCAGGCTTTGATCGCAATACGCAGGAAGTGATTATTCCGATTCGTTACGATGGTGAAGATTTAGCACAAGTGGCGGAACTGCAAGGCCTCTCTATAGCCGATCTGATTTTAAAACATCATCAAAGCACTTGGGACGTTGCCTTTATTGGGTTCGCTCCAGGTTTTGCTTATATGAGTAGCCTTGATCTACCCTTTACAGACGTTCCTCGTCTAAAAACACCGCGTAAAAAAATTCCATCAGGTTCACTTGGACTTGCTGGACAATACTCGGGTATCTACCCAAAAGATAGTCCGGGTGGCTGGCAATTGATTGGAACAACGTCAGAAAAAATGTGGGATTTGGAGCGTCAAAATCCTGCGCTTTTACGACCAGGAATGCGGGTGCATTTTGAGGATATAACCCATCATCCTGTATCTGTGGATGTGCCCAAGCAAATCACACCACGGCAAGATTTAACTTTAAAACAGCCCCTATTCAAAATCACGGCATCTGGCTTGCAAGTTTCGATTCAAGATGAAGGTCGTTTTCAGCACAGCAATATCGGTGTGGGTACAGCAGGGGCGATGGATGTCGCTTCGATGCATTGTGCCAATCGAATCGTAGGGAATCCAACGGATACGCCTGTGATTGAGGTGCTAAATGGCGGTTTAAAAGCAGTCATGCAAAATTCAGCTGTCATTAGCGTGGCAGGTGCAATTTCCAATATCCATGTGAAATTTGCAGATGGTCAAAAAGCAGATTTTGACAGCTATCAGGCGATTGCACTGGATGAGGGAGATGAATTTCAAATTCAAACACCGAGCGCAGGGTTACGCAATTACCTTGCGGTTCGTGGTGGTTTGGATATTCAACCCGTTTTAAATAGCTGTTCTTTTGACAGTTTAGCCATTCTTGGTCCAGCCCCTTTAAAAACGGGTGATGTCATTTACCAAGGTCAAGTCGTCCCATCCAATATCAGCATCAACGAAGTGCCAAAATCCAATCTCCCGTCCCTTGGCGATACGATTGAACTTGATATTGTGATGGGACCTCGAACGGATTGGTTTGAGCAAAGCAGTATTGAAAAACTGTGCAATCAAGCATGGTTAGTCACCAATGAAAGTAATCGAGTGGGATTACGTTTATCTGGGAAAGCGCCCTTAACACGTAAGATTTGCCATGAATTGGAAAGCGAAGGCACATGTATTGGTGCTTTGCAGATTCCACCCAATGGTCAACCTGTATTGTTTATGAATGATCACCCATTAACTGGTGGTTATCCTGTGATTGCTTCGGTTGCCAAGCATCATTGGGATTTGGTGGCACAAATACCTGCGGATTGCCATATCAAATTTAGAAAAATCGCCGAATTTGTAGATATCGAGAACTAAGATGAACCAGCAAAAATATGTAAATGAAAAATTATTGATTGCCAATCGTGGTGAAATTGCTGTGCGTATTATCCATGCTTGTCGTGATATGGGCATTGCTTCTGTGGCAATGTATGCAGATGACGATATCGGCAGTTTACATGTCGAACTTGCAGATGAAGCATGGGGTTTGGTTGGTGCAACCGCAAAAGAAACCTATTTAAATATTGATGCCATTATTGATATTGCTAAAAAATCAAAAGCCACCATGGTGCATCCTGGTTATGGTTTTTTATCGGAACGGGCTGAATTTGCACAAGCTGTGATTGATGCAGGCTTGAAGTGGGTCGGCCCATCTCCTGAAGCAATTACCAAGTTGGGTGATAAAATTGAAGCACGTAAAATCGCTGCTTCAGTGGGTGCTCCTTTGGTACAAGGCACACAAGACCCATTGAATAATGCAGATGAGGCTTTAGCCTTTGCAAAACAATATGGCTTACCTATTGCAATTAAAGCGGCATTTGGTGGTGGTGGTCGTGGTTTAAAAGTGGTTTGGAAGCTTGAAGAAGTGAAAGAACTCTATGACTCTGCTGTCCGTGAAGCAAAAGCGGCCTTTGGTCGTGGCGAATGCTTTGTTGAGCAGTACTTAGACAATCCTCGTCATGTGGAAGCGCAAGTGATTGCCGACCTGCATGGGAATGTGGTGGTCTTAGGTACGCGTGATTGTTCTTTACAGCGTCGTAATCAAAAATTAGTTGAGGAATCTCCTGCACCATTTATCAGTGATGAGATTTATCAAGAGATTTTAACTTCAGCAAAAAATATTTGTCAGGCTGCTCAGTATGTTGGAGCAGGGACAGTCGAGTATTTATTGAGCCAAAATGGGACTTTATCATTTTTAGAAGTCAATACGCGGTTGCAAGTTGAACATCCTGTGACCGAAGAAACAGCGCGCGTTGATTTGGTGGTTGAGCAAATTCAGGTGGCTTTGGGCGAAGAGTTATCGATCAAAGAAACCCCTAAAGCACAAGGTCATGCCATTGAGTTTCGTATCAATGCAGAAGACCCTAGCCGTGGTTTTATTCCAGCATTTGGTACACTAAGTTTATTTGAAGCACCTTTTGGTCATGGTGTGCGTGTCGATACTGGCGTGCGCACAGGCTCTCTGGTTTCCAGCCATTTCGATTCTTTAATGGCAAAGCTGATTGTGACGGGGGAAACGCGTGAAATCGCAATACGCCGCGCAAAACGTGCTTTAAAGCAGTTTAAAATTGAGGGGGTGGCTTCAGTTTTAGATTTTCATCGTGCCGTGCTGAATGAGCCTGATTTTACCGACGAATTTAAAGTCCATACGCGTTGGATTGAAAATGACTTTAAACAAGACTTAAAATCAACTCGACGTGCGATTCCTCAGCATCAACAAGCGATGGTTTTAAGCTATATCGAAATTGATGGGAAATTACACCGTCTAGGCCTACCTGCAGGAATGTTTGCTCAAGGCGCAGTTCAGGTGGAGCAACAACCAGCGCAAAGCACAGAGTTAGCACTTCAACCTGAGCACTTACAAGCGCCTATTAATGGGGCCATCATTGCTTGGAAAGTCCAAACCGGAGAGCAAGTGAGTGCAGGGCAAGTTGTGGCAATTATGGAAGCTATGAAAATGGAAGTTCAAGTTTTGGCACATCAAAGTGGTCAAATTGAATTGCTGAAAGAAGTCGGGAGCACGTGTCAGGCTGATCAAGTGATTGCAACCATCCAGTAATATTTATCTTTAAAATCTAAAACTTATACATTTAAGTCAGATGGAATTGGGAATTTAGGATTAAATTTCCAATTTTATTTGACCTTTTGTTGAAAGCTGGTTGTAATGCTTGCCACTGTTCAGTTGCAAACTTTTTGACCATGCCGAATAAAGCTGTTCTTCTCGATCTTGAAAATAATATACCTACAGCCAAAATGCTGCGGGAGATTATTGAACATTACCCAACACTCTATCTTTTCAATTGTACGGGACAATTCCAGTACTCACTGGAAGATTTAACTGAATTTTCAGGCTGGGTGAGCAGTGGTCAGGTGGTGATTTTAGAAGTACCGAATGCATCTGAAAAAGAATATGAATATGCAGTTGTGGTGGGGCAATTATTGGCATTATTAGAGCCAGAGATGCAGATTGAGGTCATTTCTGCGATGCCAAGTTGTTCCTTATTGTTGGATCTGATGCGTAGTGCTGATCTAGCGTGTAGTTTTATTCAAGTCGAATCAACGTTGGAACGTCAACGCAACAAGTACTCGATACCTAGTCTACAAACCATTCAAAATAAGCCGTATTTGCAAATGGTTAAAAAGTATTGCGATGCCTTGGGAGAGATGACAGGCAAACCGAATACCATTGAAAAATTAAAGAATTCTATTGTGAATATTTTACAAGTTGTGCCAGAAAAAGCTCAGCATCTGGTCGGCATGTTAATCAATTTAAAAATTGTCAAACGCTTTGATGATCAGGTGGCTTATCGTAAAAAAGTCTTGAAACAATGGACAAGTCTTGACATCGGCAAGCCTGTTTTAGCACACCCAGTTGAGACTGAATCCGCAGCACAACCCAATATCAAACTTGAAAAAATTGATCAAATTTTAGAAAAATTACGTGTTGATTCAGATCAGGTGTTACAGGAAATGGATCAGCAAGACTCTGTGGGTGCAGTACATCAGGTTTTGTTTAAAAACTTTGCAAAAATAGATCCAGTGCAAATTGAAGTTATTCATAAATTGAATAATTTAAAAACCGATAAACCTAAAGATATTTATGAGTTGCGTGATTTATTGGAGCAAATGTTTCCAAAATCTGATATCCGTTTATTGCTTAAAGAATTGATTGAAAAAGGCTATATTTATTGGAATGGTCATGAAGTTGTTTATAGTCATGAAATGTATTTAAATTAGGGCGATTTTTAAGCTGCTCAGAGCAATATAAAAAAGCGCTTAGATTTGAATATTTAGCGCTTTTTTATTAAGCCATACACTATAGTTTTATAACTTTGCTTATGCTTATAAATTTGCTACGCCACCATCGACCAAGAGTTCGCTACCGACAATAAATTTAGCTTCATCAGAAGCAAGATAAATAAAGGCATTGGCAATTTCGACTGGATCCGCCAACCTTTGAATTGGCACAAGATTTTCAATACTGGCTTTGAGCTGTTCAACTTCAGCGGGTGTACTCGCAACTTTGTTGAGGGCAGGGGTTAAGGTTGGTCCTGGTGAAAGTAAGTTAAATCGTATTTGCTGGGCCAAAAGTTCTCTAGATAAGGTCTTGACCAAAGAGCGTAAGGCGATTTTTGAAGCGGCATAAACGCTACTTTTCTCTAAGGCGATATGAATACTGGTCGAACCACATAAAATCACTGAAGCATGGGGCTTGATCATTGGAAGTAAGCGTTGTATCAGGAAAAATGGACCTTTTACATTGGTATCGAAAATCGCATCGAATTGTTCAACGGTCCATTGTCCAAATGCTTCATGGCTAACATTGCCTGCATTGATATAAATCACATCGAATTTAATGGATAATTGTTGCATTTTTTCAATGAAATGATCTTGTGATATTAAGCTTGAGTGATCACATTGGATGCCCAAACTTTGGCTGCCGAATTGTTCTTGTGTTTGTACAATTTGATCTGGATTTCGGCCAGTAAACACAACAAAAGCTCCTTCTTCTATTGCACGTTGTGCTGCTGCAAAACCGATTCCACTGGTTGCGCCAGTAATTAAAACCGTTTTATCCTTTAATCGCATATTTTTCACTAAAATGTCTACAAACTCTTATATTGTGAAAATTTATTTGCCAAAGTAAGTACTTACCAATTGGTGACTTAGTCGTTGTTTGGTTTGAAATAGACTAAACTCAAAGGCTATAAAATGTAGCTTTATGTAAGGTGGAAAAATGACAACACTGCAATATGAGCAAAATTGTTCGATTATGCGATTTGTTGGATTATTTTCGGGAAAATGGGTATTGCCAATTGTCTATCATCTTATTGAAGCACAGCATCCTGTTCGATTTAGCCAATTACAGAAGGCTTTAGCGCCAATTCCACAAAAAGAGTTGTCGAAACATTTAAAACTGCTGGAGCAACACCAACTTATAACCAAGCAGATTTACCCAGAAGTACCGCCTAGAGTGGAATATCAAATTACCGAATTAGGACAAACGCTGCAAAGTGCTATTCAGTCATTGGGAAGCTGGATGGAGCTTTATGAAAAAAATATGAATGAAAAATAAGAAATTAAACTGACCTCAAAATCAGTAATTGGCGGTAATTTTAATTTTAAACTTGCGTTTTATATTCAGCTTATGCAACTCTAATATAGGAATTAAAAGGTGAACTATGGAACACACTGGTCTTTGGGTTGCGCTCGTTATTATTGTTTTTGTATTGGGCTCAATTTTTGGCTTACGCGTAAGCCCTAGAGAAAAAGCATTAGGTTTAATGCGAGAGAAAGCACGCAAGATGGGCTTACACCCACGTTTAGTGGCTGCACCAGAGTGGACGAAAATCCCGATGGCAACAGAGTCTCGTGCGAGTATGGTGGCTTATTATAGTGTACTGATTCCAGATGCACGCTTAGCTTTGATGCGCGCCCGTGTAGAAGAGCAAAAGCTTCAAGTGGTCCTCGGTGATGAGAAATTTAAAGATTTTCCCATTGCATTAAAAGGGATTTATGCTATTGATATGCAGGCCAACTGTGTAGGGCTTTATTGGGATGAAGAATCTGACCTCAGAGCAACACAGCTTGATGATATGAAGGCATATTTACTTAAATTGGCTGAAATTTAACTTAATAATAGGAACAGTGGTTTATTATGGCGAACGCTCCTCGGTCCACATCCAAAAGCACAACAGCAAATTCTCCTGATGCTGGGAAAAAACGTGCATTAGTGATTGTGGAGTCGCCTGCAAAAGCGAAAACGATTAATAAATATTTAGGCTCAAATTACATTGTGAAGTCTTCGGTAGGTCATGTTCGTGATTTACCTACAGGTGGTTCAAGTAAATCGACAGAAAAAAAGCCTGCAACGCGTACCAAATTGACGGATGAACAGAAGGCTGAAAAAGCACAATCCGCTTTAGTCAATCGTATGGGTGTCGATCCTGAGCATGGCTGGAAAGCTAAATATGAAGTGCTTCCCGGCAAAGAACATGTGGTCGCTGAACTCAAAAAACTAGCCAAAGATGCAGATGAAATCTATCTCGCAACGGATTTGGATAGAGAAGGAGAAGCGATTGCGTGGCATTTAAGAGAAGTAATTGGTGGTGATGATAGCCGTTACCATCGTGTGGTCTTTAACGAGATTACCAAAAATGCCATTCAAGAAGCATTTAAGCAACCTACACGTCTAGATTTAAACCGTGTGAATGCGCAACAGGCTCGTCGTTTTCTCGACCGCGTGGTGGGCTTCATGGTTTCACCACTACTGTGGGAAAAGATTGCGCGTGGCCTCTCTGCAGGGCGTGTACAGTCGGTTGCAGTAAAATTGGTGGTCGAGCGTGAGCGTGAGATTCGTGCCTTTATTCCTGAAGAATACTGGCAAGTTTTTGCAGACACTCATTCTGCAAAAGATGAAATTCGTTTAGAAGCAGTCAAACAAGGCGGCAAAACATTAAAATTACAAAATAAAGCGCAAACAGATGCTTTATTGAAAATTTTAAAAGATGCTGAATATAAAGTTGCAACACGTGAAGATAAGCCAACGAAGGTCAATCCAAGTGCGCCTTATATCACTTCAACCTTGCAACAAGCTGCAAGTACTCGTTTAGGTTTCTCTGTAAAGAAAACCATGATGCTTGCACAGCGTTTATATGAAGCTGGTTTTATTACTTATATGCGTACTGACTCAACATTCTTGAGTGATGATGCTGTCAGTATGGTGCGTAATCATATTGAAACTGAATTTGGTGCGAAGTACTTACCTGCTAAAGCAAATCGTTATGGGAATAAAGCCAATGCGCAAGAAGCCCATGAAGCGATTCGTCCTTCCAATGTTGCCTTAAAAGGCGATAGTTTGGCGGGTGTTGAGCGTGATGCACAGCGTTTATATGATTTGATCTGGCGTCAATTTGTTGCATGTCAAATGACCCCAGCAGAGTATTTATCCTCAACGATTTTGGTTGATGCCAATGGTGTAGAACTCAAAGCCAAAGGTCGTACTTTAGTTTTTGATGGTTTTACCAAAGTTCGTGGTCAGAACAAGTCTGATGATGATGTTTTATTACCTGCAGTCAAAGTGGGTGAAATTCTCAAACTTGAGAAACTTGATCCTTCTCAACACTTTACTAAACCACCTGCACGTTTTACTGAAGCATCTTTAGTAAAAGAATTGGAAAAACGTGGAATCGGTCGTCCATCGACTTATGCTGCGATTATTTCGACGATTCAAGATCGTGGTTATGTCAAACTCGACAATCGCCGTCTTTTTGCAGAGAAAATGGGCGAAATTGTTACCGATCGTCTAGACGAGAACTTCAATAACCTGATGAATTATGCATTTACTGCAGATTTGGAAGGTCAATTGGATAAAGTTGCAGATGGTGAACGTAATTGGAAAGAACTGTTAGATAGTTTCTATGGTGATTTTAAAAAGCGTTTAACCACAGCACAGGGCGAAAACGGCATGCGCCGTAATCAACCTGTAGAAGTTGAAGCTGTTCACTGTAAAGAATGTGAACGCCCAATGCAGATTCGTACAGGCACGACGGGTGTATTCCTTGGCTGTTCTGGTTATAACTTACCACCAAAAGAACGTTGTAAAGGGACGTTGAATTTAACACCAGTTGAGTCGTTGGCTATACTTTCTGATGATGACAGTGCTGAAACTGCTGATTTGATGTCGAAGAAACGTTGTCCAGTCTGTGGTACTGCAATGGACAGCTATGTGATTGATGGTGGTCGCAAGTTACATATTTGTGGTAATAACCCAGATTGTGATGGTTATGAGCTAGAAGAAGGCGAGTTCAAAATCAAGGGTTATGATGGTCCAACCATTCCATGTGATAAATGTGATGGCGAGATGCAGTTGAAAACGGGTCGTTTTGGTCCATATTTCGCTTGTATGAGTTGTGACAATACCCGTAAAGTTTTGAAAAATGGTCAGCCAGCGCCACCTCGTGTCGACCCAATCAAAATGGGACATTTACGTTCAGTCAAACATGATGATTACTTTGTTCTACGTGATGGAGCAGCGGGTTTATTCTTGGCGGCAAGCAAATTCCCTAAAGTACGCGAAACACGTGCACCGAAGGTTGCGGAGTTACGTTCAGTTGCAGATCAACTTGATCCTAAGTATCAGTTTATCTTGCAAGCACCTGATCAAGATCCAGATGGTAATCCAACATTGGTTAAGTTTAGCCGTAAAAACCAAGCACAATATATTGGTTCAGAAACTCCAGAAGGTAAACAAACCAAATGGTCTTTGGTCTACCAAGATGGGAAATGGGTAGAAGCTTAATCCATAAATATTTAAAAATGCTGGCCTAGGTCAGCATTTTTATTGCGATTAAAAAATTGAGAATATATTCAATGTGGAAAAAGATTCGAGTTGGTATTTTACTGGTCATTCTGCTGATTGTTGCAGTGAACGCATGGCGCGATATGAACCAAGATTGGAGCAAGCCAATCGTTGTTTTATTACATCCGATCAATGCAGATGGTCAACGCTCCACATCAGCCTATATTCAGCAAATTTCAACAGATGATCTTGAGGAAATTGAACATTATTTAGGTTTGCAGTCTCAAGCATTCCGGGGGCAGCCGATTTCGTTTCATTTTCAGCTTGGACGTGAGTTAAATACCTTACCACCTAAGTTTCCAGAATCAGGCCGTATCTTGGATACAGTTTTGTGGAGTTTAAAATTTAGATTTTATGCATGGAAACAGCATCAAGGCGAAGATGGCTCACCATCGGTGACCCTGTATTTAAATTATTATGATCCCAAGTTGCAGAAAGTATTGAAACACTCTACTGCATTGGAGCGTGGGCGTATTGGCTCTGTGAATCTATTTGCATCACGAAAGCAAAGTTCGAGCAATAAAGTCGTTCTTGTACATGAGTTATTGCATACCTTTGGTGCAAAAGACAAATATGATTTTACAACGGGGCAGCCACTCTATCCGACGGGCTATGCCAATCCTGAACAACAACCACGTTATCCACAACAACGTGCAGAAATTATGGGCGGCTATATTGCGCTTTCAGAAAGTAAAAGCAAAACACCTGAAGATCTAGAAGATACCATGATCAGTCGACTCACTGCACAAGAAATGGGTTGGGTGAAGTAGCGTATAGAGCTGTGCTGTTTATTGCTTAGATTCTGCTCAAACAAAGCTTTATTCTGGTATAGATGCAGATTTTATACAGACAAACACCTGAATTAGATCAACAATAAAATGAATGAATAACAACCAAGAGAAGAATTATGCGTACTGTAGGAAATGATTTAGTTCGTCATCAACTCCATGAAAACCGTAAATGGTATCTTCTGCTTGGAGCTTTATTGGTGATCTTTGGATTAGTGCTATTGGCTTCACTGGGTATGGCAACATTGACGGTTGTTGCATTGTTTGGTGCTTTAATGATGATCGGTGGGGTTTTACACCTGATTGCAGCATTTAAAATTTTTGATGGTGGCTTCCGCTGGCTTTGGGCGTTGTTTGGTGTGTTGTATATCGCAGCGGGTTATTATGCGTTTAAATCTCCGATTACCACTGCAGTGGTATTAACCAATTTACTGGCAATTGCTTTATTGATTGGCGGTTTTATTCGTATTTTTAATGCGTTTATGTTGAAACCAATGTCTGGATGGGGCTGGACATTATTTTCAGGGCTTTTAACCTTGGCAACAGGTGCAATTATTCTGGCATCACCAGATTCTCCTTTTTGGGTACTCGGATTATTTTTAGGTGTGGATATTTTATTCCAAGGAGTCAACTATCTCACCTTTGCTGCGGCAATTAAACAAATCCCACCTGCGAGTCATTAAGGTTTCATTTAATGTTTTAAATCATATGTGCTTTTAACAAAACGCCTGATCAATGAGATCAGGCGTTTTGTATTTTGGTGTAAATTTTTATGCAACTAGAACAGTATTCAGTTAAATCTTATCTCAATTAACACTCCTAAAAAGCGAGGTGTTGCCTAGATAAATGATTTAAGCGTAGAAACTCAGCTTATTTCGCGACTTTATACTGGCTGGAAATGGCGATACGGTTCCATGTGTTGATTACAATCGCAACCCATTCAATCGCCGTGATTTCATCACTGGATAAATGCTGTGCAGCTTGTTCATAAGCGCTATCTGGAAAATGTTGATTGGCAATTAAAGTGATCTCTTCAATTAAAATTAAAGCCGCTCGTTCTTTTTCAGTAAAGTATTCACTTTCACGCCAAGCACTAATCAACGCAATACGATCCGTTGACTCGCCCGCTTTAATTGCATCTTGGGTATGCATACGAACACAGAAAGCACATTGGTTAATTTGCGAGGCTCTTAATTTGAGCAAATGAGAGAATCCAACATCAAGCCCAGCTTGCTGAACTTTTTGCATAGATAAATTTTCAAGCTCGATGACCGTTTTATATAGTTCTGGGGCAGTCTTACCAAGGTTTACACGTTGCATAGTTGTCATTTCTTTAGTCTTAATTATGAATTTATTAGTTTATCTATACTCGAAAAATCGTTATGTTAATTTTTGAATCTCACCAAAATACATTTGCTCATGTCTAAAGTTTTTGTTCTTGCGCCTGACTCATTTAAAGAAAGTATGACAGCCGAACAAGCCTGTTTTGCAATGCAACGAGGCATTGAAAAAGTCATTGCTGATGCACAGTTTATTCATGTACCTATGGCAGATGGTGGCGAGGGAACAGTCGATGCTTTGGTCGCTGCACGAAGTGGTCGTAAAGTATATGTTGAGGTCGCTGGTCCATTGGCTCAGCAACGAATATCGACCTATTGGGGATTAATTGATGACGGTCAAACAGCTGTTATAGAAATGGCGCTGGCAAACGGTATTCATCTGATCGAGAAGTCTCAACGTAATCCTTTAGTGACGTCAACTCTGGGTACAGGGGAAATGATCAAAGCCGCTTTGGATTTGGGTGTTGGTAAAATCATTATTGGTCTGGGTGGTAGTGTTACCAATGATGCTGGTGCCGGGATGGCACAGGCTTTAGGGGCAAAATTTTTAGATGAAAACAACCATCCTGTAGACGTGGGTGGTGGGCAGCTTCAGCAGATCAAAAGCATTGATATTTCACAACTCGATGCGCGTTTAAAAGCGACTGAGATTATTATTGCCAGTGATGTAAACAATCCATTATGCGGTCCAAATGGAGCTTCTTTTATTTTTGCACCACAGAAAGGAGCAACCGCTGAGATGGTTAGGATCTTAGATCAAAACCTTGATCATTTTGCTGCGTTGGTGAAACAACAGTTGAATGTTGATGTTGCAAATCTACAGGGTGCTGGTGCTGCAGGCGGTTTGGGCTTTGGACTTATGGCTTTTACAGGAGCAAAAATACGCTCTGGTGTGGAAATCGTGATTAAAGAAACCCGACTTGAGGAAAAAATTGCCCAAGCAGATTATGTGTTTACTGGCGAGGGTGGTATTGATTTTCAAACCAAGTTTGGCAAAACACCTTTTGGGGTAGCGCAAGTTGCCAAGCAGTTGAATAAACCTGTGATTGCTTTTGCAGGGCATATCGGTGAAGGCGTCGAGGAGCTTTATGCCGAAGGCTTTAGTGCAATTTTTGGTATTGTTGATGGTGCATGTGATTTAGCAACAGCATTAAAGCATGGTGAGCAAAATTTAGAACGCTGTTGTGAGAGTGTGGCACGGTTGTTAAGACTATAAGGCGGTTTTTATTGTCGAAGCTCCCCCTTTAATCTCTGCTTGGGACGATAAATTTTATTGTCTTGAATTTTTCTTCATTGGTATGTCCTGATTTAAGCGTCAATTCACGACTTGATTCTTGGGTTAAAATGCATAATTTCACTATAGCTCTGCTAAACTAGCAGCCATCCATAAAATGATGAGTGAAAATGAGTTTAGCCAACCTGATTGATGAATTAAACCCTCAACAAAAACAAGCTGCTACGACTGAAACAAAACATAGTCTAGTTCTTGCTGGGGCAGGTTGTGGCAAAACCAAAACCATTGTGGCACGAGCTGCATATCTCATTGATCAAGGCATTCCTGCCAATCAAATCCAAATTTTGACATTTACCCGCCGTTCTGCCAGTGAGATTGTAGCGCGGGTAGAGCTTGCTTTAGGTGATCAGGCCAAAGGGTTACGTGCATCTACATTTCATACCTTTTGCATGTATTTACTTAGACGTGTGCCAAAAGCTTTTGGATTGGATCAATTTTCGATTATAGATCGTGATGATCAATTGATGTTGTTCCGTTTGATTCGTGGAAAGGATGATAAAAAGAATCCCAACGCCTTACCCAAACCACAACAGCTTTGTGATTTATATTCCTTTGCACGTAATACTCGGCAAAAACTAAGTTTGGCTTTAGAAAAGCAACTGCCTGAGTTTTTAGACGATAAAGATCAAATCGCAGAAATCATGAAAGAGTACGAAATCCGTAAGCGGGCACGTAGTTTTCTAGATTACGATGATATTCTCGCCGTGGTTGCGTCTGCTTTGGCACAGTCCGATGGTTTAGCGGATTATGTTGCGGGCTTATGTCAATACATGCTGGTTGATGAAATGCAAGATACCAATCCTCTACAGTGGGCGATTCTTGAACCATTAAAAGATAAAACATCACTGTTCTGCGTGGGGGACGATGCACAGTCGATTTATGGTTTTCGTGGTGCGGATTTTGAAAATATCCACCATTTTAAAGAGCGTGTGCCAGATGCAGAGATTTTCAAATTAGAAAAAAATTATCGCTCTACTCAAGAAATTTTAGATTTTTCAAACTGGTTACTCGATCAAAGTTCGATTCATTACGATAAAAAACTTGAAGCTTATCGTGGTGATGGCATTAAACCGCGAATGCATGTTTTTCCAAATGAGTTTGATGAAGCAAAATGGATCGCGATCGACATCAAAGAACGGCATTTATTGGAAGGTTCAGCTTGGAATGACCACATGGTGTTGGTGCGTTCAGCCTTTGCTGCACGGCATATCGAGGCTGCTTTTATCCAAGCCAATGTTCCCTACCGATTTATTGGAGGGATGAAGTTACTTGAAACAGCACATGTTAAAGACTTACTGAGCTTATTGCGTGTTATTGCCAATCCATTGGATGATATTGCGTGGATGCGGTTTTTAACCTTATGGAATGGCGTGGGTGATGTTGGTGCGAGTAAGCTGGCGCAACAACTCTTACTTGATGCAGATATTGAAAAAATTACAGAAAAATTAGAAAAGTTTGGGCGTATTCCTGACAATACCTTGCTGATTATGAAGCAAATGAGTGTGCTAAAAACTGAAGTTGAAGCCTGTGTAAAACTCGGTGTAGAGGCTATTCTCAATCAGCTTGAAGAAAATTATGCCAAAAAAGATTGGCATAAACGGGTGGGGGATTTTGATCTGGTCAAGCAATTGGCGTCTAAACATACCCAACTGAGCGAGTTCTTAGAAGAATATGTACTTGACCCTGTTTCAATCAGTGAAATTGAGCGTCAGTCGCAAGATGATGTGGTGACTTTAATTACCATCCATTCTGCTAAAGGCACAGAACAAAAGGTTTGCTATGTGGCAAATGTCTCTGCGGGGCAATACCCAAATGCACGTGCACAAGGCAATTTCGATGAAGTTGAAGAAGAGCGCCGTGTACTTTATGTGGCTTTAACACGCGCGCAAAATGAACTTATTCTAACCAAACAAAATTTAAGTTTTTGGGCACATACGCAAACAGATGAACAAGGTCGTAAGATTGAAAGTTATTTTCTCAATGATTTAACTCGAAATTTATGTAGCACAGAAACCCACTATAGACAGCGAGAGCAAACTGTAAAAAGTGCCTTAATCGAACGTCGGGCGATTAATTTAGATTTTGGTATAGATCTAGATTAAACTATAGCAATCGTTTTTCATTCAAAAAGTAGGTAGGCGAGTGCTTTTTGATGTTTTTTGCCTCGTTTATATTTTAAGGTTGTGAGATGAAAATTTTAGTTCGTAATTTAGAACGTACTGTAACTGAAGCTGAATTGTTAGAGTTATTTAAGCAATACGGTACAGTAGATACTTGTACTTTAGTACTTGATGCGGCAACAGGTAAATCGAAAGGTTTTGCTTTTGTTGAAATGCCACATGGTAGAGAAGCAGTTAAAGCGATTAAAGGTTTAAATACCTTGCGCTTACATGGTCATGGAATTCGTGTAAAAGCAGCGGAAGATAAGCCAGAAGCATAATTGGCAGATAGTCTAAGGAGCATTTATTGCTCCTTTTTTTTATTTTAGTATTTAAATAATCTCGTCAAACCATGATAAAAATAAAAACTTAAATTGATATTTTTGCAAAAAAGAGCGCTATCTATTTTATTGACATACAACATGGATAAAATTCATTGTGATTTTTGTTCAATAAAGATTAAGCTAAGACTGTAAAGAATGCCAAAATCTTAGGGAACTTCCATGTCACGTGTAGCTCGCTTTCATGCAGACCGTACCAATCAAAAACTTTATTTTGCTCGTCTTGCATGTATGCAGGGAGAACAAACTGAAAATGTTCAACAAGCTCAAGCACATCGTGAAGCAGCAGTATTTCATTTACATGGCGCGGTTTTAGCATTTCTGCAAGAGTTGGTACGTTATTACCGTTTAAATGATTTTTCCCCAACCTTAAAGTCAATCGAAGAAAATATGGCGGCTAAAGGACAAGTCTCACCAGAAGTTTTAGTGATGCAAAAATTAGCCAAAGAAGGATTTATTGCTGAACTCAAAAGAGCATATCGACTTTGTCAATATGCACCTGAACCAAGTGCGCCAGAACCAGAGGATGAAACATCATCAAACTTAATTATTAAAGTGACGCAAACACCACAAGCTTGGTTGCCTGATACAAAGATTTTAAGAGAGTGGCACCGAGATTTATCGCAACTTATTGATGGTTTTCGTAATGAAATGGTTGAATTCTGATCTTTTTGATCAGATATACTTGAAATTTTGTTTTAAATGACTATATAAAATATCTACAAGATGCAAAGTGCATTCAGCACCTTGCCCCATGTTGAGCATGGAGGATTTATGTCTATCGAACAGTTAAAAGAGTTATTTGGAAATCAGGAAGCTATTTTGGAGTTGGTACAGCTCGAAAGTGGGGAGCTGGCACTGCGTAATGCAGGTTCTGAAAAAGAGCCATTGGTCACTATTCAATTTAATGAAGAAGTGAAAGCACTACTGGGTGATCAAACACCAGCGATTGCACAACAGATGATTCAGGCTGCATTATTTGCGTTACTTGAAAAACAGGCAGATGAATGGCATGCTGAAGTTGTTGATGAACAACCAAAATTTATGAGCTAGTGATTTCATTTATTCTAGAATAAATACAATAAACGCACTTTCGAGTGCGTTTTTCTTTGTAGGCAAATAACCTGACATACGCAAATGGCGTCAAATTCTAGAAGTTTTAAATCTTTTGTTAGATGGGGTGATGATCCCCCATCCAACATGGTTATCGATACCATTACATAATGGAAGCATCACGACTTTCCAAGGTCTACAAAGAACAGTCGTGTGGTTTTAGCTGCCTTTTAAAAGATCTACGTTTTAAAAATGAGCCGAATTCAATGTGTTGGTTCATGATGATGAGCAATTTGGATCTGGTTTAAAATATGATTACTCATGTTTTTCGCCATTTCCTCTTTTGCATAATAGACTTCACCGACATTGTCTTTACGGATCACTTCAGCTTCTTCTTTATTTTCAGCACAGACTAACACTTGAATTTCTGGATTAAGCAGCTTGGCTGTATCGACAATTTTATGAATATCTACAATATCCATCGGTGAAATCACCAATAGTCGTGCATGTTGGATATGGGCTTGAATCAATACACTGGGTTCAGTTGCTCGGCCAGAAACTGCAGCGATGCCTTTTTCACGCAAATTTTCTACAATTTCACGGTTTTCTTCAGCGATGACCACTTTGATGCCATCATCCATCAATGTTTTGGTAATACGACGTCCGACTTCACCATGACCAACGATCACCACTTGATCACGTAAATAGGCTTGATCAACTTCATCTGGAAGCATTGCCAATGGATCACCGCTACGCTCAAGTAAGCGCGCCAAATGCGAACGTTCACGGATCCAGTTTTGTACAGGTTCGATCGCAGAAAATAGAAATGAATTGAGGGTGATAGAAAATAAAGCACCCGCTAAGATTAAGTTTTGCGCTTCAGGGCTAAGTAATCCTAGTGACAAGCCTAAGGTTGCCAGAATAAAGGAGAACTCTCCAATTTGTGCCAAACTGGCGCCGACTGTTAATGCTGTATTGATGGGATAACGGAAAAATAACACCAATGCCATGGCAGCCAGCGTCTTACCAATCATAATAATGGCAATGACTGCTAAAATATGCAGAGGCTGTTCCACAATAATACGTGGATCAAATAACATTCCGACAGAAACGAAGAACAAAATCGAAAAAATTTCGCGTAAAGGTAAGGTTTCTTCTTCTGCACGATGACTAAAATCTGACTCTTTAACCACCATTCCGGCAAAGAACGCTCCAAGTGCCATAGAAACACCGAAGATTGCGTATGAGCCATAAGCAATTGAAACTGCTGCTGCGACCACGGTTAAAGTAAAAAGCTCTCTAGAACCTAAACGTGCCACATATTGCATAATCATTGGCACAAGACGTTTCCCAATGATGAGCATAAAGGCGATAAAACCAGTTACTTTTAACAGGGTAATGCCGAGTGTTAACCAGATGTTTTGATCAGATTCATGTCCTGCAATAGGATGTCCGCCTAAAAGTACGGCTGTTGCAGGCAGTAGAACCAAGACTAAAACCATGACCAGATCTTCGACCAGCAACCAGCCAACGGCAATCTTACCATTCACAGAGTTAAGCAGTCCCTTGTCACCTAATGCTTTGAGTAAAACCACCGTACTTGCACAGGATAAACTTAAGCCAAAGACCAGTGCAGAGCCAAAGCTCCAGCCCCAAAAGATGGAAACTGCCATACCCAGTAATGTCGCAACTGCGATTTGTAAAATTGCACCAGGAAGGGCAATTTTTCGGACTTGCATTAAATCGTTGAGGGAAAAATGCATCCCGACACCGAACATCAAGAACATGACGCCTAATTCAGCAAGCTGATTGGCCAGCGCGATGTCTGCAACAACACCTGGGGTATTGGGACTGATGATAATTCCCGCAATTAAATAACCAATCAAAGGTGGCAGGCGTAATCGTGCAGCGATATAGCCAAAGATCAGGGCTATACCAAAACCAACTGCAAGTAAAATAATCAGATCTACATCATGAGGCACTAAATACTCCTTAAATCTTCAGGAGAAATCATTCAAAAAATCATTTCTTAAGGTAATGACTTTGTATAAAGCCATATAAAATGCACAATCAGTGCCAAATTCGCTAAAGAGTTTAACAAGTCGAAGAAAAAAAAGGCAAAAAAAACGACCCAAATGGATCGTATTTTTTAAGAAAACTAAAATTATTTAATTTTAGCTTCTTTGAAGATTACGTGTTGACGGATTTTTGGATCAAATTTTTTGATTTCCATTTTTTCCGGCATAGTACGTTTGTTCTTAGTAGTGGTATAGAAATAACCTGTACCAGCAGTAGAAACTAAGCGAATTTTATCACGCATGGTTCAGACTCCTTAGATCTTTTGACCTTGAGCACGAAGGTCAGCAACAACCTTTTCAATGCCCAATTTGTCGATAATACGCATACCTTTAGTGGTTAGACGAAGACGTACAAAACGTTTTTCGCTTTCTAACCAGAAACGGTGGTGATGCAGGTTCGGCTCGAACCGGCGTTTAGTTTTGTTGTTGGCGTGTGAGACGTTGTTACCAACGACTGGACGCTTGCCGGTAACTTGGCAAACCTTAGACATGGTGTAACTCCATTGATTTAGCCAACAGCAAATCTGTATGGCCAGTCAAAATAAAACGGATTGAATTCATTCAAGGGGCGTTTTATACCAAAATTCCGCTTAAAAGACAAGCGGAATTCGTCAAAACGCAACATGATCTAATTTGATAGATCATGCCTTGATCAGTTAGCGTAAGAAAGTTTTCTCTAAAATCTTATTTAGGGCTTTGTCATAAGGCGCTAATATGAATTTTAAGCTAAATAGCTTAGGAATAGACATTACTGAACGCTCATGTGATAAACCAAAGAAACCTTCTGGGCCATGATATTTGCCCATGCCAGATGCACCAACGCCACCAAATGGTAAATCGTCTTGTGCGACATGGGTAACTACGGCATTTTGACCGAAATGCCCAGAATGGGTACGTTGAGAAACGTATTCTGCGCGGGCATTGTCAAAGTCGAAATAGTATAAAGCAAGTGGACGCGGTCTGCCATTAATAAAGTCAATTACATCGTCAATTTGATCATATTCCATAATCGGAAGCACTGGACCAAAGATTTCATTCTTCATAATGTCCATTGTCGGTAGAACACCTGTTAAGAATGTTGGGGCAATTTTACGTACACTCGCTAATTCTTCATTTTGAGGATTGATTTCAATCAACTCAGCGCCTTGTTGACGTGCATCCTCTAAATAACCTTGAACACGGTTGTACTGCTTATCGTTGATGATGCTGGTGTAATCTTGATTATCACGAATCGTCGGGTACATTGTTGTTGCAGCTTGTTTAAAGCTTTCAATAAACTCGGCAGTTTTTCCTCGAGGTAGGAACATATAGTCTGGTGCTACACAGGTTTGACCAGAGTTCCATAATTTACCAAAAGCAATACGTTCAGCGACCAGATTGAGATCACTTGAAGGGTGTACGATTACAGGTGATTTACCACCAAGCTCAAGAATAACAGGCACTAGATTTTCGGCAGCAGCAGACATCACCGTTTTACCGACATTGGTAGAGCCAGTGAAAATGATTTTATCGAATGTTAAATGTGAAAATGCATCCGAAATTTGACCACCACCATTCACCACCGCAACCAATTCTTGTGGAAATGCTTCTGAGAGAGCATTTTCAAGTACGAAGCCAAAATTAGAAGATGAACTTGAAATTTTGAGTATTGCGTGATTTCCAGCAGCCAGTGCACAAATCAGTGGGCCAACAGAAAGCAACAATGGATAGTTCCATGGTGCAATAATTCCAATCACACCTAAAGGCTGATATTGCACCCAAGCTTTGGCTGGTTGGTGTAAGATAGACACATGGCGCTTAGATGGTTTCATCCATGCTGTTAAATGCTTGCTATAATATTTAATTTGTTCTAAACATGTGAGTAGTTCACCAATTTTAGTTTCGCTGATTGAACGATTGCCGTAGTCTTGATTGATTGCTTCTGCAAATTGATCTTGGTATTTTACCAGAACTTTCTTTAAGCGAGCTAAACGTTCAATACGTTCCTTTGCTGTAGGAACAGGGTAGCGTTGATAAGCGACTTTCTGTTGTTCAAGAATGTCATGCATACGTTGAACTTCAGGTGAGTAAGAAGTCATTGAATTTGTTTTTGTATGACTGTTCATGACAAACACCATTTACGAATAGGTTAATATAATATAATTTTTAGAGTAAATACTCTAAATAGTCAAGTCACTTTATGTTAGCTTGTGCTAACGGTTAAAAATGGTAATAGGATGTCGAGCTCCAAAACTTTGAAAACGAAAGACCGAATTTTGCAGATTAGTCTGCAACTTTTTAATGAGCGCGGCGAACGTGCAGTTACAACGAATCATATTGCAGCAGAGCTTGGGATCAGTCCTGGAAATTTGTATTATCATTTTCGAAACAAACAAGAAATCATCAAAGAATTGATGGAACAATACCAAAAAGAAACTTTAGATATGCTGTCATTACCCGATGACCGTGGAGTCAATGCGAATGATAAAATCCGTTATTTCCAAGTTTTAAGCAGTCAGCTATGGGAATATCGCTTTCTACATCGTGATGTTTATCATTTAATTGAAAATAACGACGACTTTAGAAAAATTTATCCTCGCTTTGCTGGCAAGGTGATGCAACAAGGGCAAAAAATTTATCATGCCTTTGTTGAAGCAGGGCTGATGCAGATGACACCTTCTGAAATTGAAGCACTTATCATCAATATTTGGATTGTCCTGACCAACTGGACAAACTTCTTATATATGTCTGGGCATTTAAGTGATTCCAACCATTTAGATGAAAAATGGATTTGGCAAGCATTGCGCCAGATGGTGTTTTTAGAAGGTCCTTATTTACGTGGTGAAAGTCGTGAAACCTATGAACGTTTGCTAGAAAGCTTCGGTTCTTCGGAATTATTTGCCAGTTTATCTGCGGTAAAACGCGATTGATGCTGAATCAAGATTGAAAGCTGATGAAAAAGCGTTAAAATATTCGGCTGTTTTTTAAATTAACTTATAAGTGATATCCATCAACATGAACATGACTACTGCCAACACAGCACGTCTACTGATTACTTGTGAAGACAAGCCAGGAATCGTGCAAGCTGTATCGAGCTTTTTGTATCATCAGGGCGCGAACATTACTGCGCTTGATCAATACGCAACTGAAGCTCAGGGCGGGCGTTATTTTATGCGTGTTGAGTTTGAACTTGATCATTTGCAATCCCGTCGTGAGAGTCTCATTCAAACTTTCGCAACCAATGTGGCTGAACGTTATAGTATGCATTGGCGTTTAGCTTTGGTGAGCGACATTAAAAAAGTCGGTATCTTGGTGTCTAAAGTTGACCATGCTTTGCTTGAGTTGTTGTGGCGCCATTCACGTGGTGGCTTACCTTGTGAAATTACTCAAGTGGTTTCAAACCATGAAGACTTACGCGAATCAGTAGAAAACTTTGGTATCCCTTTCTATGTGGTTCCAGTCAACAAAGAAAATAAACGTGAAGCCTATACAAAGATCGATGAGTTAATGCAAGGGAATGATTTACTGGTTCTCGCGCGTTATATGCAAATTCTCGATGAAGAGTTTGTACAAAAGTGGGAAATGAAAGTGATCAATATTCATCACTCATTTTTACCTGCTTTTGTGGGGGCAAATCCATATAAACAGGCTTATGAAAAAGGCGTTAAATTGATTGGTGCAACAGCGCATTATGTGACGGCTGATCTGGATCAAGGCCCAATCATTGAGCAAGATGTAGAACGAGTAAATCACGATTTTACTGTGGATCAACTGCGTGAATTAGGCCAAGACGTTGAACGTAACGTACTTGCTAGAGCGGTAAAATGGCATCTAGAAGACCGTATTATTGTCGATGGCAATAAGACTGTTGTTTTTCAATAACATGTGAATATTCATTTAATATGAGTCGTAAAAAAGGATGCTTTATGCATCCTTTTTTTATTTTTAATTTGTAAAATCGATTAAAAACATTGAAAAACCAGTTGCAAATGAAAACACTTCTCATTTATCATTGTTGCACTTTAATTGTTCTATCCGATGAGCTTAATCTACAAACTGAATAATTTTTTGTAGTTTGCTCAATTTTAGGTATTTAGATTCTTATGAGTCAGTCTTCCATTGCACCACTTCAAACGCCACCACCGATGAAGAAAAAAGTCCTTGCTGCAGTGTTAGCAGTTGTTGTCGGGCACGTAGGTGTGTTGTGGGGGGTAAGTCATATGAAACCATTTGAACTGCCTCAAATAAAGAAAGAACCTTTAAAAATCAAATTTTTAAAGTTAAAAGAAGATGTTCCACCGCCGCCACCTCCTCCATCTGAACCCATCAAACCTAAAGTTCAACCGAAACCTATAGAGAAGAAAGTTGAGCCTAAACCTGTGGTTAAGCCAAAAATCATTGAGCAGAAAAAACCTGTAGAAAATGATGATCGGGCAAGAAAGCTTGAAGAACAAAAGCGTTTAGAAGAGCAACAGAAGCAGGATAAGGCACGTCAAGATGAGCAAAAACGTCAAGATGATCAGAAGCGTGCGGAACAGCAGAAACGTGAACAAGATGAACGTGATCGTCAAAAACGTGAGCAAGATGAGCGCGATCGTCAACGTCGTGATCAAGAGCAAAGAAACACGCCGCGTAATGTAAATGAAGGTCAGGTGTCTTGGAGTCGTAGTCCACGTATCGCAAAAGAGCAATTACTTAAACTGATGTCTCCAGAAGATGGAACAAAGGTTGTGAATCTAGAAATTACTGCGGATGCGGGCGGAAATATTACCAATGTCCGTATTCTTCAATCTAGCGGTAATTCAAGTTTAGATAGTTATGTTGTTAAGCAGACTCAATCTGCAAAATTTAAAGCTTATAGAGAAAATGGTGCGGGTGTACCATTTAAAATTAGGCAAGATTTTGCATTGTCGGTCTCTAAAAAGTAAATAATTTTTTTAAGAATTAGGAAATGTGCATATGAACTTTTCAGTTTATTGGCAACATGCTGATGCGGTCAGTAAGACACTGTATTTCGTGTTATTGGCAATGTCTATTGCAACGTGGACTGTGTTCATTTTGCGTATTTTAGGCACGCGTCAACTCAAGCAGGTTGCTCAGGATCACCTTGCTCATGCTTTAAAAGCATTAAAAGCCAAGCTTGCGCCATTAAGCTTTGATCAACGTAAAGCGGTTGCAGAACAAGCGTTACTCCGTCAAATCTCAGCAGAAAAGGCCAATGCTGAAAAAGGTGTTTCAGTTTTAGGAACGATTGCTTCACTTGCACCATTTGTTGGTTTATTTGGTACAGTATGGGGAATCTTCCATGCACTTGTTGCTGTAGGTAAAAGTGGTCAAGCAGGTTTAGCTCAAGTTGCAACGCCAGTTGGTGAGGCATTGATCATGACCGGTCTAGGTCTTGCTGTTGCGATTCCAGCGGTATTGGCATATAACATTTGCGTACGTTTTAACCGTACATTGTCAAATGAGTTGCAAGATCAAGCACATGGTTTGTTAATTGATACGATGTTACAACAAGATTCTTCAACGCAAAAAGTTGAATCTGAATCTACCAATAAAGGTTTAGTTGGAGGTCAAGCTTAATGGCTTTTCAATTGGGAGAAGACAACGATTCTGGCATGAATGAGATGAACCTCATTCCGCTGATCGATATTATGTTGGTATTGATGATCATCTTCTTGGTGACAGCCACCGTTGCTAACCCATCGATACCATTAACTTTACCAAAGACCACTGCTGAAGTAATCGCGCCTCCACCTGAAGCAATTACCATCAGTATCAATCAGAATGGCGATGTTGCTTGGAATGATAAAGTCATCACTTTAGATGAGTTGGCTAAACGATTTGATGAAGAAGGTCAAAAGCCAGTAAAACCAGCTGTACAGTTGAGAGCGGATAAAGAATCTCGCTATGATACCGTTGCACAAGTGATGTCTCGTGCAAGTGAAGCAGGATTAAATGATCTTGCCTTTATGAGTGATAATTAATTTAAATAATTACAAATATTTTAAAACCTCCTTTTAAGGAGGTTTTTTTTATGTTGATATTTTGGCTATTGGGTTAGTTCAGTGTTATTGCATAAAGTGAAGTATGTCAGTGATCTTAGTCTTTTAAAAGATCTTGAAATTGGCTATGGAGTTTGAGTAATTTTGGTGGAATGGCAAAATTACAATAACCTTGCGCAGGATTACGGGCAAAGAAGTTTTGATGATATTCTTCGGCAGGATGGAAGGTAGGTGCTGGACTGAGTTCAGTCACAATATTTAAGCCATCTGCTTTGAGCTGCTCAATAAATTGTTCAGATTCAAGTTTTTGCTGCTCATTGAAGTAATAAATCACCGAACGATATTGTGTTCCAATATCATTACCTTGGCGGTTTAATGTAGTTGGATCATGAATTGCAAAAAAAACCGTGAGTAATTGTTGATAATTGATTTGCTGTTCATCAAATTCAATCAAAATCACTTCAGCATGATTGGTATCCCCATTACAAATTGCTTCATAAGTTGGATTGGGAGTATGCCCGCCAGCATAACCACTGACAACGTGATTGACACCTTTGAGTTGTAAAAATACGGCTTCGGTACACCAAAAGCAGCCACCACCAAATAGAGCCTGTTGCATGTGAAGATCCCTTTATTTTTAAATTATAGAAAAGACGAAACGATGCCAAAGATCATATCGTGAACTTGCTTAGTTTGTCATATAACCATTTAAGCATAGGTACAATAGCTGTTTGATTCACTAAACAGATCTGTTTAAATTGTTGCAAAATTTTAAAAGCGCAATCTATTCGAATTGCTGTAAAAACTTAAGCTTTTCTATTTAAGGTGAACCAAAAGACATTCAACGGAATGCCTTCTATATTCATGAGAATTTATTCGTCGTCTAATAAATCCATTTGTTTTGCAATTTGATAGAGGTTATTTGAACGATTCCCTGTACGACAAAACATGAGTACTGGTTTTGGAAGCTCGTTAAAGCGGTTGGCAAAGGTTCTGACATCAACTTCTGTGATTTGACCAGCAACAACAGGTAGAAATACATAATCCAAACCTGCAGCACGTGCAGCTTCTTCAATTTGAGCACTTGTAGGCTGTTCCGTTCCACCTTCCAAATCAGGACGATTATTCATTACAGACTTAAAGCCTTTTTCTGCCACTTGAGCAATATGTTCTGGACCAATTTGACCAGCAAAACCAACATTTTCACTCATTTCGTCACTCCTATATGATTTAAAATCCAATATGCTATATATAATAGCATTAAGCTCAGAACTGAGTTTGAACGATAAAAGATTTATAAAAGAAATATCTATAAAAGATAACGCAATGGAGTGTGTATGTACGCATATACAGTTGAACCACTATATATTCCCATTGGACAAGAAGTCATAGCGGCGGATTTTTATCGACCTAAAAATCTAAAAAAACCTGCTGTTATTATTATGGCTCATGGATTTGCATGTTTAAGACAATTTAAGTTGGTGAGCTATGCGCAAAAAATTGCACAGGCAGGCTATGCGGTTGTGCTGTTTGATTATCGTTTTTGGGGAGGAAGTACAGGCTTTCCTCGTGAACTAATTTCACTGCAAAATCAATTGGATGATTGGAAAACTGTAGTCAGTTATGTCGCAACTCAAAAGAAAATTAATCCAAAAAAAATAGTGCTTTGGGGAACCTCTTTGAGTGGCGGCTATGTACTTAGTCTTGCAAGTGAGCTAAAAAGTGTCCAAGCCATTATGGTGCAAGTGCCTTATGTGGATGGAGCAGAAACGGCAAAATTGTTTCCAATTCAACAGTTACCCAAGGCATTAAAAATATCTAGTCAAGATTATATGGGGGCAAAAGTTGGCATGCTTCCACGAACCTTACCTGTGGTACACCCCTTTGATTTATGCTTTATTCCGACCAAAGATAGTTATAACGGCTATATGTCGATTGTAAATCCCGACTACTTTTGGAGTGGGGAAGTTCCAGCACGGGTATTTTTTAATTTAATCCGTTTTAGACCAATTCAGACCGTCAGAAGTATTAATATTCCTGTGCTATTTATTGCGGCTAAAAAAGACAGTTTTATCCCGATTGAATCTAGTCGGGAAACGGCGACAAATATTGCACCTTTTGTACAATATCATGAATGGGATATGGCACATTTTGATATTTATCATGGGAAATGGTTGGAAAAAACAATTTTGACCCAATTAGAGTTTTTACATCAACATATTGGAGTGAGCTAGATGATTATTGTATGTCCAGCATGTGGCGCAAAAAACCGAGTTCCCGAAGATAAATTAAATGCTCAACCCACTTGTGGTCAATGTCATCAAAATTTGATTACACTTGCTCCTATCGAGTTAAATGAACAAAATTTCAGTAACTTTGTCAGCCATAGTGATTTGCCAATTATGATTGATTTATGGGCAGAGTGGTGTGGTCCTTGTAAAATGATGGCACCGCATTTTGCTGAAGTTGCAAAAAATAACCCTCATGTGGTTTTTGCTAAAATTGATACTGAAGCGAATCCACGGTTAAGTAGTGCATTTAATATTCGCAGCATTCCAACCTTGGTTTTAATGAATAAAACTACGGAAGTTGCTAGAATAAGTGGTGCGTTACGTGCTAACCAATTACAAGAATGGTTAGATCAACAATTGAATGCCCATAAGTAATTCACGGGCTCGGAGTTATTGTGTCAGATTCTCATGTAAAACCTGAAGGTACACTGTCTTTACAAACCATCGCAATGCCAGCAGATACAAACTGGAGTGGTGATGTTTTTGGTGGTTGGATTGTTTCACAAATGGATTTGGCTGGTGCAATTCATGCAGAACGCTTTAGTAAAGGGCGTTGTGCAACGATTTCGATTAATCAGATGACTTTTCTTGTTCCCGTAAAAGTGGGGGATGTGATCAGTTGTTATACCAAGCTTTTAAAGGTTGGTAATACATCGATTCAAATGCAGATCGAAGTTTGGGATAGTCATGACAGTTCTCGTGCTGCCAAACGTGTTACCGCAGGTGTATTTACTTTTGTTGCTGTAGATGTTGCGGGAAATAAACGCCAAATTCCTGAAGATGTAAAGCAGAAATATTTAGCTTCACAAAGTGCTTAAATGCTCAAGATAAAAAATCCCAACATTGTTTGGGATTTTTTTATGGAATAGGCGCTTAGATCGTTTGATTTAAATATTGTGTTAAAACATGGTATTGCTGTTGGCGCTTGATTCTGGAACAGCTTGTTGTACATCCCAGTGTTCAACAATTTTTCCATTTTCGACTCTAAAGATATCGACAATTGCAACACCACGATCTTGTGGATTTTGAGCTGAATGAACGTGTAAAAATACTAAATTTCCTTCTGCGACAGCACGTTTGATTACACTTTTTGCTTCAGGATTTTTTTGGAAATACTGGGTAAAGTGATTTACAAAGGGCGCTTTACCATCTGGAACACGCGGATTGTGTTGAATATATTGGTCACCAATATAACGATCTGCATATGCTTTAACTTGATGCTTTTGAAATACACCTTCATAAAAATCAGTCACAATAGCTTTATTTTGTTGCGCTTGTTGGGTGGTTGAATTCGCTGCTAATGTGTTGCCCGTTGCAGTAGTAGCAACGTGATTTGGATTTTGGGCACATGCAGTGAGAAACAAAATAGGGCTTAGAATGAGGCTGAGTGCAATAATTTTTCTTGGCATAGCTGATCGCATGATTATCCTCTATAGTTCAAATCTCAATAGTTCAAGATGGTGGTGGAAATAACACCATCTTGATGAGTAAATAAGCATGAATATAGTGAATAATCGTCACTCATTATTTGTACTTTGGTAAATTTTATACTTACTGAGCAGTAAGTTTTATTTACATTTGCAGATTTGTATTTATTTCTTTTTTAGGCGTTCTTTTGACACCCAAGCCCATACCATTTGGCATTCGACAGGCTCTTTTCCAGACTCATCCATAATGGTGACTGGAACCAGCGTTTCACCTTTTTCAGAGCTTTGCATTTCTAAAATTTGTTCTTTGCTCAATGTCGCTGTTGCTGTCATATCACCTTTAGACGGTCGTTTATATTCAATATGCATGCTTTTGATCAATACAATTGAACTATCAGGAACATTCATACCTGTGACAAAGCCTGTTGCTGTTTCAGCAATCAGCGCCATTGCAACAGCGTGTAATTGTCCAATATGGTTTTGCATAGCACGATGGTTTTTAATTTCCACCACAACTTTTGAATGACTGACTTCTAGGTACTTAATATTGGCTGTGCCCACCATAGGCACAACTCGACCAAACGCCTTACTCCAGAGCGTACTACGAATGCCTTTAGGGAATTTAGAAGTCGCTTTCACAAGTTTAGATAAACGGTTGGTCTGAGTCATGTCTTAACCTATAGTGTTGCTAAAGACCTTAGTCTTTGAAGTTATTAAATTGTAAAGGTACACCGAATTGTTGTTCTTTTAAAAATGCCATAACTTGCTGTAATGTATCGCGCTTTTTATCAGTTACACGTATCTTGTCACCTTGGATAGAAGATTGCACTTTGACGCCACTTTCTTTAATGGCTTTATTAATTTTTTTTGCGGTATCTGAGTCAAGTCCATCTTTAAGCTTGATCACTTGCACAATATTTTTACCTGAAGCCGTCATTTTTTGTGGATCAAGGGCTTGAATATCGATTTTACGTTTAAAGAAATGATTTTCAAGCATGCTATAGACTTGTTCACACTGGAAATCACTTTCAGTTGAAATTTTAATTTCTTTGGCTTTTTCATTAATTTCGATTGAAACGTCCTGACCACGGAAGTCAAAGCGTGTTGCAATTTCTTTTTGTGTGTTTTGAACAGCGTGATTTACTTCAAAAATCTCTAATTCTGAAACAATATCGAAAGATGGCATAGTTTAGACCTTTACAAATGGAAAGAATATCTGAGATGCTAGGGATGTTTTCTTCATTTGCCAAGTGTTGTTTACATCAAAGGAGTGCACAATGATCCGTAAATTAGAAATTACAACATTTGAGTTCCCAGAAAATGCAGTTATCTGGGATGTTCGTGATGCAAAAGCCTTTGCCGAAGGCCATGTAAAAGGGGCTGTAAATCAGCCTATAGATGGTTTAAGTGCTGAGAGCTTGACTCAAGTGAATTCGGATCAGTCCATTTACATTTTATGTGGTGGTGGAAGTAAAGCGCCTCGAGCTGCTGAAAAATTAGAGAGTTTAGATGATTCTCGTGATTACGTTGTACTTATGGGGGGAACACGTGCAGCACGTGATGCAGGTCTCCCATTAGAACAGGGTTCATAAAAAAGCGCCGAAAGGCGCTTTTTTATTACAGATAATCAATAAAAAAGAATCATGATTGAATCGGTTTAAAATAAGGTTTTTTGGCTTTTACTTTCTTTTGAAAGCGGTTTGGATTTAATTTTTGCAATAAATTTTGGGGAATCGGGCAAGCTTGATTAAGGACCAAAGCCACCAATATTTCACTACACAAGGGCGCAAATAAAAAACCTTTAGAGCCCAGCCCAGAAAATGTATAAACCTCTTTCTCAGCTTCAACTTTTCCCAGTAATGGAAAATAGTCCAGACTTTGGGCTCGTACAGAAGCACGCCCGTGCCATTCATCTACTTTGCAAAGTGATTCTGCGTATTGTGGAAACACACTGTGGATAAGTTCATAGTTATGCACATGGTCTTCAAGCAAAACTTCAGTGTCATCACGATTGGGATAAAAAGAAGCACCTAAAATCAAATGCTGCTCATCAAGCTGCATGCAGTAGCCACCATAACTGTAGGCATATTGCGGATCTAATCGATGTTTAACATTGTTGAGCCAACTGACTTGTCCACGGATCGGTTTGAGTATCGGGAACTGCTCAAAAAAAGCATGGCTTTCCTTGGCACAACAGACAATCACATGATTAAAATCACCAAGATCTGTGTGCTGGCTATCTTGTAGTGTTAATTGATGATAATTCGATTGAACAATACTATGAATGTGAGCATGTTTAAATTGAATCAGTGGATGTTCAAGGATTTGGTCTTTGAGTTGCTGGGGATAAATTGAACCCGCTTGAGTGAGCTGTAAACTCTCAAGTGTAGTTTGTGGCTCTAAAGCATCTGCTGTTTGAGCTTTGAGTAAACCTTGAGGATATTGTGCTGCTAAATCCAATAAATGTTCAGCATTTTTTTGTGCTAATTGTTGAACGGCAATAGGACGAAAAGCCTGAAATTTTGGATAGTGCTGTAGGGCGTGTTGCCAAGCCAAGGTCATTAAATGTTCCGAACTTTGCTCGATAGGGCATAGTTTCGGATTTAATAAGGCCAGAGGGTTACCAGAAGCACCTGCTAAAGGCGCTGATTGGTCGTAAATCGTAACTTGATGTCCTCTTTGGGCAAATCCCCATGCGCAGCTTAAACCTGCAATTCCAGCACCAATGATGGCAATGTGGCGTTGATTTAAATTATTTTGAGTTTTCCGTATTTTTTTTTGAATGTTTTGCGCTGCAAGGTCCATTGACTGAGATTGATTTTCTTCGACTGCTTGCTCAGATGGATTCCAAATGGCTTTTAGCATTTCACGTTTATGACCAAAACCACGCGGACGTGAAATAGTGATTCCATGCTGTTTTAGACCCCGTTTAAGCACACCTGCCACGCTGAATGAGGCAAAAGTTGTTCCAAAATCTGACAGTCTGACAATATTGTTTAAAACTTTGTCTTCCCACATGTCTGGATTACAAGAGGGGGCAAATCCATCTAAAAACCATGCGTTAACTTGTTGGGCTTTAACCATTGCTGGAAATACATCATGTGCATCACCTAACCAAAGATCAATTGAAAAACGGGCTTCTGGAAAGCTTAAACGGTGACAACCAGCGATGGGCAATGGATAGTGTTGAATCAATTGATCAGAAAATTGTTGAAGTTCAGTCCAGACCTTTAACGCACGGGTTAAATCCTGTTTAGACAAGGGGAACTTCTCTACACTGATCACATGCAAGTGGCTGTGATTATCTGGACGAACATTGTGCCAAAGTTGCCACAATGCCAAAATATTTAATCCTGTACCAAAGCCAGTTTCACCAACACAGAAGTATTCAAAATCATCTAAATCTGCAAGTCGTATTGAAAGATCATTACCATTCAAAAATACGTGTCGGGTTTCAAGTAACCCGTTGTCTTTAGAAAAATAGACATCACCAAATTGTTTGGAAATTGGAACTTCAATTCCATCAATACATTGCCAGTCTAAATCGGCAGTTTGAATGGCATTTGACAAAGCAGATTACCTTTTGATAATTAAAATGAAAAAACCTGACATTTCGCAGTATCAGGTTATGGCGTGAAACTTTTTAAGCATAATGTCGAAGCAGTGGCTTACCACTGACGACGACGTTTGGTATAGATATAGCTTGCGATTAAAAAGCCAAGTAAAACACCAACAGCAATGGTCGCAGCACCATATAAGAACATTTGCGCACTTTGTTCACTTTGTAGAACTTGAACTTGTACACCCAGATTGTCATTTTTGAGTTGTAATTCTTGGTTCTGTGAAAGGGCTTCTAAATTGGCCTTTTCAAGTTGCTGTAAACGTGTTGCTTGGTCTTTAACCAAAGCTTTAGCTTTGGCATCTTGAGATGCTTTTTCTTTGCTAATTTGTTCAGCTGTTAACGGTTTATTTTCTTGTGCTTGCGCCTGTGTTTGGGTACTGGAATTTGCGCCTGCTACAGCAGGAATAATACTCGGTTTTGGCGGTGCAACAGGTTGGGCCGCCTGAGTAGGCGCTGCCGTCGTTGCTTGAGTCGCTGAAGATTGAGTAGGCTCAGCCGATACAACAGGTGATAAAAGTACAAAAGAACTTAAAGTCAGGCTAAGTAAGCTTTGGACGACAACGCGCATTATGTTATCCCTTAGGCAATGCTTTATTGAATGGTTTAACATCAATATGACTATAAATCCCTTCTTTTAAGAAAGGTTCTTCTTTTAACCATTCATCCAAAGCTTCACGGCTGTCAAAATCGAGAATTAAAGTACTGCCATAAAAACCTGCTTGTGGATTTTCACGATCAATCGGCATCGCGCCAGCCACGATGACACGGCCTTCAGCATCTAACTTCTCGAGTCGAGCTAAATGTTGTGGGCGTACAGCAAGACGTTTTTCTACTGTACCTGCTTGATCTGTACACGTAATTACAAATAATGGCATGATATTTCTCGATTTTCTAAAACACTTTATTCATCGGTAGATTTAAAGTGTTTTCGTAATATAACAAACTGGATAATAATAAAGGAAAACATGACGATCATGTCACCAAATGCTGTAAATTCACCCCAATATTTTCCACCTGCAAATAAAAATGCGAAGAAAATATGTAAACAAGACATGACAATGAACATTGCAGCCCATGCAAAGTTTAGATTTTTCCAGCCTTTTTCAGTCAGGTTTAAAACAGGACCAAATAATCTTTGAATGAGTGGCTTCTTTTCTTTACCAAAATAGGGAGAGAGTAAGAACGCGCCAGCAAAGGCTAAATTCAAAATTGCAGCTTTCAGGCGAATATAGAAGTCATCACTCAACATTAAGGTGATTCCGCCAAAAATGACGGTCATGAACAAAACAAACCATTGTTGTTTATCCAGACGGAATTTTTGGAAAATGAATAACGCACCATAGACCACAAGCATTGAAATAATCAGACCTGTAGTTGCAACAAGAATGTTGTTGTTATTTACACCACCTGCTGAGCCGATCAATTGTAATAATGGATGATCGGTGTTTTTAGGATCAACCGTTTTGTATAAATAAAAGAAAATTATGAGGGGCACAAAGTCTAAAAGTGCTTTCATGTTAAAGTATCTAGTCTGTTCAGGTTGATGGGATAGTATAAAAGATGCAAGGCATAGATTTACATACTCACAGTAATATTTCTGATGGGACTCTGACGCCAGAGTTATTGGTTCAAGCTGCCATCGAGAAAAGCATACATACACTTGCATTGACGGACCACGATAGCATGGATGGCTTAATACAAGCTGAACAATTTGCAAAAAATCAACCAATTCAAATCATTTCAGGTGTAGAAATCTCTAGTCAATGGTCCAGACCTGAGACTAAAAAAAGTTATGGTGTGCATATTGTTGCGCTCAATATGCAAAATCCTGAACCATTACAACAGCTTTTAACGCAACAGAAGAAAATTCGTGCTGAGCGAGCCAAGCAAATCTGTGATTTGCTAATTCCTTTGATTCATCAGGATATTTATGCAGAAGTTGTGGCAAAGGTAGATGGTGAACCTGATCGGATTACTCGGACGCATATTGCCAAGACCCTTGTAGAAAAGGGTTTTGTTCAGCGCGCACAGCAGGCATTTGATAAATACATTAAGGAAGGTAAAAAAGCCTATGTGAAATTTGATGGTTTAGGTTTAGCAGAAACCATTCAAGTGATTCATGAGAGTCAAGGTTTTGCAGTATTGGCACATCCAACACGTTATGATCTATCAGCAACAAATACCCGTTATTTAATTGAAATCTTTGCACAATATGGTGGTGATGCTGTTGAGCTTCCACCCGCAATGGAACCCGCTTCAACACGACAAATGGTCGATCGAATGATTGCTGAACACGGTTTAAAAGTCTCTGTGGGGAGTGATTTCCATGGTGACAATATGCCTTGGATTAAATTAGGCAATATTCCACGTGTCAAAGAAGGGCAAGTTGGGATTTGGGAGAGTTTCCGATAATACACCGTGATGATGTATTCAAATACTTAGATTTTGAATGAGATCAGTTTTTTGAAAGGCATCTCATTTGAATGAAACAAAAAATCCCTCTAGAGCAGAGGGATTTGGAGTTGATTATAAAATCAACTTTCTTTAACAGTATAAGGGTTTTCAAAGCCTAGTTTTTTCAAGATTTCAATTTCGAGTGCTTCCATTTCTTCAGCATCATCATCAGAAGTTTCATGGTCATACCCCATTAAATGTAAGGTGCCATGAACCAGCATATGAGTGAAATGCTCAATCGGTGTTTTTTGTTGTTCAATCGACTCTTGTAAAACCACGGGGATGCAAATGACTAAATCACCGATGGGTAATGCATCGAGCATGGGTAAAACTTCTTCTGGAATCTCACTTGGAAAAGACAATACATTGGTGGGTTTGTCTTTTTCACGATATTCCAAATTTAATTTGTGACTTTCATCTTCATCAACACACGCAATTCCGATTTCACAATCTTGATCTACATCAATATGACGTAGTGTTGTTTCAATGACTTTTTTTACATAGACACGTTTGAGCACCAATTCTGGTGCTTCAAACGCTTGTTGTAACGATAAGCTAAGTTTCAAAAACAGTCCTTAAACATTTTCCTGATTTGCAGCAGTATGTTCCTCATGTTGAGCATCTGCGGCAGAATCATTTTCAGAAATTAAGGCTTCTTGACGTGCTTTACGTTCTGCACGTGCTTCAGCACTTAAACGGTATTGTTCACTGTCCCATCCTTCATAAGCCTCTACAATTTTTTGTACCAGCTGGTGACGAACGACATCACGGGAATGGAAGCGAGTGATGTGAATTTCTTTGATCTTTTCGATAATACGCAATGCGTGAGCAAGACCAGACTGTTGCCCGCGTGGTAAATCGACCTGTGTAATATCCCCGGTGATCACTGCACGAGAACCAAAACCTAAACGGGTCAAAAACATCTTCATCTGTTCAGGGGTGGTGTTTTGTGCTTCATCGAGAATTACAAAGGAATGATTTAATGTACGACCACGCATATAAGCAAGCGGTGCAACTTCAATCACTTGGCGCTCAATCAGTTTTGCAACTTTTTCAAAGCCAAGCATTTCATACAATGCATCATAAAGCGGGCGTAGATATGGGTCGATCTTTTGGCTTAAATCGCCCGGCAAGAAACCGAGTTTTTCCCCAGCTTCAACAGCAGGGCGAACCAAAAGGATCCGTTGAATTTCATTACGTTCTAGCATATCTACCGCAGCAGCGACTGCAAGATAGGTTTTACCTGTACCTGCAGGGCCGATTCCGAAAGAAATATCGCTTTGTAGAATACGTTGTACATAACGTTTTTGATTGGCACCACGAGGGTTGATTCGACCTTTACGCGTTTGCAACCAGACATCATCTAAACCGGTATGCTCATTGTCTGAAAGGTCGTCTTGTAACTCACGGTCAGTTTGGCTGCCTTGAATCATCAAATGAATCGTATCAGCACTGATTTGCTGAGAGAGTTCAGCTTCTGCATGCAAACGCTGCAATAAACCTTCAGCTCTCTCAACTGCTTCTAAATCACCATCGATATAGAAGTTATCGTTGCGATGAGAAATGTTGACATTTAAACGTTGTTCGATTTGTTTCAGATGACCGTTATAAGCACCTAACATGCTTTTTAAACGTTCAACTGAAATACCTGGAAAAGCTACTGTACGTCGAATCGCTGCAGTCAAGAGATATCCTTTTTAAAGTAAAGTCTATACCCTTACATTACGCCACGTCAGGCTCAAGATTCAAGAGTTCTCCATAAACTAAATTTAGGGTCTTAATCTCTGTAACCTCAATCTCTGCAAAGCGTCCGACCCAAGAGGCGTCACCTACAAATGTTACTAAACGTGTATTGTCAGCTGTACCGACCAATAAATTTGGATCTTTATTGGAAACATTTTCAACCAGTACACGTTGAATGGTGCCTAACATCGCATCGGTTTTACGAATACTTGATTGCTTAATCCAGTGTTGAACTTTGGCTAAACGTTCTTTCTTGACTGCATCAGAGGTGTCATCAGGTAATTCAGACGCTGGTGTACCAGGACGTTTTGAATAAACAAAACTATAAGAATGATCAAAGTCTAAATCTTGGATAAACTGATAGGTTTCTTCAAAATGTGCATCAGTTTCACCAGGGAAGCCGATGATGAAATCTGAAGATAAATGCATATCTGGACGAGCTTTACGCAGTTTGGCAATCTTTTCGATATAGACATCAATGGTGTGGTTACGCTTCATCGCTTGTAACACATCATTTGAGCCACTTTGTACTGGTAAATGCAGATGTGAAACCATTTGTGGTAGGTCACGGTAGCACTGAATCAAATCTTCATTAAATTCGAGCGGATGTGATGTTGTATAACGTAAACGACCGATTCCTGGAATTTCTGCAACCAAACGTAATAAATCTGCAAAGGTACAAATTTCACCTTCAAAAGTTTCACCACGATAGCCGTTTACATTTTGTCCTAAAAGGCTGATTTCGCGAACGCCTTTTTCAGCCAAACCAGCGATTTCTGCCAAGACATCATCCAAAGGACGAGAAACTTCTTCACCACGAGTATAGGGAACTACACAGAAAGAACAGTATTTCGAGCAACCTTCCATGATTGAAACAAATGCTTTGTAACCTTCAACACGCGGTTCAGGTAAAAAGTCGAATTTTTCAATATCAGGGAATGAAATATCTACAAGTTTAATTTTGTCTTTCTTCGGTTTTTCAATTTGCTCAACATGCTGATCCAGCATTTGTGGTAAACGGTGCAAGGTTTGAGGGCCAAAAACCATATCGACATACGGTGCACGTTTTTGAATATTGTCGCCTTCTTGAGAAGCAACACATCCACCAACACCGATGACGAGATCAGGATTTTTTTCTTTTAATTTGCGCCAGCGACCCAGCTCAGAAAATACTTTTTCTTGGGCTTTTTCTCGAATTGAGCAGGTATTCATTAACAGGATATCTGCGTCACTTGGATCTTTGGTTAAAATGTAACCGTGTGAGTCGCCTAAAAGATCTGCCATACGATGACTGTCATACTCATTCATCTGACACCCTTGCGTTTCGATATACAGTTTTTTTACTGCACCGTCGGCTGGGGTGTGCTGTGGCTGGGTTACAGTGTTTTCTGAGGCAGCTTTGGCACCATTGGGAATGAAGGTTTGAACCGTCATGGAGGCGTCTTTCCTATGAATAAAGGGAATTTTGAATGTGTACTAAGCCTGCTATTTTAACAGACTCATAAAAGGCGCGCCATTTTATAGCATTTAGAGTGAACTCAGGAAAATATTTAGCGGCTATTGCCATTTATTGGATTGTAGGGCATTGAAAATGAAAATTATGAAGAAAAAATAGAGAACAATATTAATGATGAATCATAAGGTTACATAACACAACAGTAGAAATGGATTAGAATAATTAAACTAGGCACAAATAAGTGCATCAGTATGTTAAAGGCACATCATGCAGGTTGAGAGAAAAACGGTGTTAAAGCAGCAACTTAAGCAAAATAAATTAAAACTTTACCTTTTAGGAACAGTTGCATGTACAAGCCTGCAAGTGGCCCATGCTGCTGAAGAGCAGTTTAATGATGCTTTACGTAATGCAAATAATCCAAGTGCTTTAGAACAATATCGTTCTTCAATGCAAAATGATGCTTTGGGCTATTATCCTGAGTATTGGTCACTGAATTCAAATCTCGCTTTTCAACCTTCTGCAAATATTATTAGCTTTGCGCAACGTTATCCTCAATCGGCGATGGCAGAAAAGTTGGCTGCGGATTATGTCGAAGAGAAGGTTAAACAAGCAGATTACGCCAGCGCGCAACCTGTATTGCAATATGTCTCTAATCCAGATCAAGCAGAACGTTGTGCTGTTGCTCAAGTTCGTGCGAAAACTGGTGACGTTTTGGTCTATGCTGAATTTAAAGATGTTTGGTTGGCAACCAACTCTCAACCTGAATCATGCAATGGTTTAGGTCGCATGATGCTTAGCAGCCCACTCATGACCGCACAAGATCGCCAACAACGATTATATGCACAACTGAGAGCAGGGCAGTCTGGTCTAGCCATCGCTACCGCACAAACGATTGGCGTTAATTTATCGTTAACCCAATTGAACCAAATCCAAGCCAATCCATTAAATTATTTATGGTCTGCACCCAAAAACAATGTAGAAGATTATGCTTATTTGGTTTATGCACTGGGTCGTGCAGCAGATACTGATTTAACCAGCGCTTTACAGTCAGTACCAAAGTTGGTTCAGGGTGTACCAGCGGATGTGCAAAAATATATTTATCGTACTGTCGGTTATATCGGCGGAACGACCGTTATGAAAAATAATTTTAATCGTGAAGTACTGCAAAATTTTGATGCAAGCTATGGTGCGCCATTTAGTGCAGAAGAAGCAGAAGTTTATGCACGACAAGCCATTCGATTTGGGGCTTGGGAAAGTGTGATTCGTGCAATAGACAGTATGAGCGTGACACAAAAGCAAGAAGACCGTTGGCAATATTGGTTGGCACGTGCTTCAGAACAACGCAATGATGCACAATCTAAAAGAACCGCCAAAGATATCTATCAACGATTGGCAATGTCGGGTGATGATTATCATAATTTGCTTGCCAAAGATCATTTGGGGCAAAAGTATAATGATAGCCCTGCCAGAGAACAGCCTTCAACTGATGACCAACAACGCTTAAATAGCGATATTCATTTCCGTCGTGCATTTACTTTACGAAATATTAATGCGCCTGCAACTTATACCAATAGGGAATGGAACTGGGCGGTACGTCAGGCATACTTAAAACATGATGATGGGTTACTGCTTGCTGCGGCAAAACGTGCAACTGATATGGGCTGGTATGATCGTGCAATTTATGCGGCAGAACGTACTGAGAAAAAACATAACTATGTTTATCGTTATGCCACACCTCATCAGTCGTTGGTGGTGAGTCATAGCCGTAATGCGGGTATTGATCCTGCTTGGGCCTATGGTTTAATGCGCCAAGAAAGCCGTTTTGTAACTGCTGCTCGCTCACATGTTGGTGCAGGTGGTTTGATGCAAATCATGCCAGGCACTGCAAAGTTGGTGGCAAAACAAATGGGTGAAACTTATAATCCTGCTGCGCTCAGTGATGCCAATACCAATATTCGCTATGGTACTTTCTATCTGTCGATGATTCATGGTCAATTAAGCAGTAATCCTGTCTTGGCAACCGCAGGGTATAATGCAGGACCAAATCGCGCGAAACGTTGGCAGCCAGATTATCAAAATCTTTCAGCAGATCAATATACAGAATCTATTCCTCTGAATGAAACACGTGACTATGTCAAAAATGTGATGACCAATGCAGCACATTATGGAATCTTGTTGGGACAAGGGCCTCAAGCGATTGAGAGTCGTATGCCTGTTATTCCAACCCGTGTTTCACAATAAAACTATTTGGACTTGGATGAAACTTTGTTGGTAAATCAATGATTTTCAAAATTTTGCGTAAATTGAAACAATCTTGCTTAGCATGGAGCTTATGCTTTGCGGGATTATTTGGGCTCAATGTGCAGTTACATGCTGCACCGCAATTACAAGGCTATGTCATGCAAGTCCAGTTGACACCTGCTGTCTGTGCACTTGATTCTTCAAAACAAAAGCAACGCAAATGTCTCGAAGGTTATTCATTGACCATCACAGGTCTGTTGCCTGAAACGACAGAGCGGAATTGCACCACCAATACATCTGCAAGTTTGACCCCTTTACAAGCTAAGGTGGTTGCACGGGTAATGCCTGAGGAAAATGCACGTATTCAATTGTGGCGTAGCGTGGGTGGCTGTGTTCCAATGAACGCGAGTCAATATTTTAGAACTGTGATTAATTTGGCAGATCGTTTGAAAATTCCTGCAGATTTAACCAGCTCTGAAAACAAGAATGTGCAACATAATGCGTTAAAAACTCAATTTGTTAGATTAAACCCGGGAATGAATAACGACAGTATCCGTTTTACTTGTCAAAGTTCATCATCAAACCCAGTGTTAACCGAGGTTCAAGTGTGTTATCGGGTCAATGGTCAGTATAAACAATGTTCAAATCACATTGTTTCAAACTGCCCAAATACATTCTCGATCAAAGGGACTTATTAGTTCTTCTGAGGAATTTTATTTATATTTCCTATCATACTTTTGTTGAAAAGCATTCTCTTTTACATGCAACTGTTAAAGGATTGGAGTACAATCTTTGCCGTTTATGATAATTCGATTAAAACGGATTTAACCGTTTAATCACATTAACGATCCTCATTGGAGATAATTACATGAAGCAACCTGTTCGCGTTGCCGTTACTGGCGCAGCTGGTCAAATCGGTTACAGCTTATTATTCCGTATCGCTAGCGGTGAAATGCTTGGTAAAGACCAACCCGTTATTTTGCAATTGTTAGAAGTTCCATTTGAGAAAGCTCAAGCTGCGCTTAAAGGCGTAATGATGGAATTAGATGACTGTGCTTTCCCATTATTGGCTGGCATGATCGGTACTGATGATCCAAAAGTTGCATTTAAAGATGCTGACTACGCGTTATTGGTTGGTTCACGTCCACGCGGTCCTGGTATGGAACGTGCTGACTTGTTAAAAGTGAACGGTGAAATCTTCATTGGTCAAGGCCAAGCACTTAACGAAGTTGCGAGCCGTGACGTTAAAGTACTTGTTGTAGGTAACCCTGCAAATACAAATGCTTATATCGCAATGAAATCTGCTCCAGATCTTCCAGCGAAGAACTTTACAGCAATGTTACGTCTTGACCACAACCGTGCGTTGACTCAAATTGCTCAAAAAGCGGGTGTTGCTGTAGCGGATATCAAAAACCTTACAGTTTGGGGTAACCACTCTCCAACAATGTATGCGGATTACCGTTTTGCAACTGCAAATGGCGTAAGCTTAAAAGACAAAATCAACGATGCTGATTGGAACGCAAACGTATTCCTTCCAACTGTTGGTAAACGTGGTGCTGCAATCATTGAAGCGCGTGGTCTTTCTTCTGCTGCTTCTGCTGCAAATGCTGCGATCGATCATATGCGTGATTGGGCACTTGGCACCAATGGCGAATGGGTAACAATGGGTATTCCTTCTGACGGTTCTTATGGAATTCCTGAAGGTGTGATGTATGGTGTTCCTGTAATTTGTGAAAATGGCGAATACACTCGTGTTGAAGGCTTAGAAATTGATGCATTCAGCCGTGAACGTATGGACAAAACTCTTCAAGAACTTGAAGAAGAGCGCGCAGCTATTGCTGATATGCTCAAATAATTAAAATTTAATCTGTTAAAGATTAATTTTGAAAAAAGCACTCTATTTAGAGTGCTTTTTTTATGCTTCAAATCAAACATCTTGAGAATAGATAATTTATATTAAGCCAACATTTGTTTGTTTTTTAATCACAAATTGAAACAAGAAAATTAAAATCTAGACTATCTTTTAAAATTATTTTCTTATAAGTTAATTGAATAAAAGATGACAAATAAATTTATATAAGGAGGCAATATGCTCAGGACGAACACACCATCCTTAGAATTACTATTTTCTCAACTTGGTTTGGCAAATAGTCCCGCAGCAATTGAGCTATATGTACGCACTCATCAATTGCCAGCAAATCTTTCATTACATGAAGCGCCGTTTTGGAATAAATCTCAACGTGACTTATTAATTAGTCACTTGATACAAGATGATGATTGGGCAATTTGGATTGACGAGTTAAACCAACAATTACATCTAGATGCGTATAAGCTAACAGCCTAATGATTTAGTTTCCCCCAGAGCAACAAAAAAGATGGCCGTTATGGCCATCTTTTCTATTTTGTATCGATCAAATTAGTATTGATCAAAACGAATAACAAATTGAGTCATTTTGAATGAGCATAGCACTGATCAATGTAATTTAGACTGAATCATTTGACTAAACCAAGCTTCATTGCGAACAGGTCTAAATGCAGTGTGTTGTTGCAGTAAGGTTAAATCAAAATCAGTTGTCTTGATATATTTACTCAGCCAGTGACGAGTCAATGCAAATTCATTTTTACTCACAGATGCATAAGCCAACATAAAGTAAATATCAGCATGATGATGTTGTGCCAATGGTTTTAAAATCTGCTGCGTAATCAATGCATAACGTGATTCTTTGGTCAATTCAAAGTAAATCATATAGGCTTTGGCCAAATGCAAAGAAAGCTGAATGTAGACTGACATTGGCATTTCTTCATATTCAAATCGCGCAGTTTCAAGTAAAACAATGGCTTCTTGCAAGAAATGGATTTGTTCCTGCTTTGAATGACTTTGAGTGACCAGCTGTAAGCGTAAGTCCCCACGTTCAAGTGCAAGTTCAGGTGTATTGCCTGACAAATACAATTGATCTGTTTCCCCAATGCGCGAGATGATTTGTTTTGTATTATCAAACATGTGCTGAATCCTCTGAATTTATGAAGAGTATTATGAGGTCTATTTCAATAATTTAAAGCTTGCCCTATAGAGATACAGCGTTGCAAATTTGAAAACTGAGTATATTACAACACAGTATTGTCGCTTCTTAGCCATGCGGTAATTGATAATCGCTGATGTTTGGCTTCTAGCACTTCATGTAATAAATCACTTTGGAACATGGCAATACGATTAGGCTGGGGATCTATTGTATGCCAAACATTATTTTTATCCTGTAAGTGTAACTTTCCACCCCAGTCATCCTGCCATTCTTGGTGTAGATAATACACAGTAGAAATCATACGGCCATTTTTACCTTGCGGATTATCGCGATGAAGTGCATAGAATTCACCTGCGTTATAGCAGGCAAAATGTGCTTCTACATCCTGAATACCTAAATAAAATGAGTAGTTTAAAATTTGCGAGAGCTGTTTGAGTGCATCAATATGTTGTTGTGCGATCGTAAGCTCTTCATTGATCCACAAGATATGGTCGCTGCGAATATTGCTGATCACACCATTTTGAATTGCTGCTTCACGAAAGCGATTTAAATTTGAAGTACATTCTGCAACCAGTTGAAGTCCGTATTCAGCGGAGTAAGCATGATCAATAATGGTAAATCCATGTTGATCTAAATCATCAAGAATTTGATCAACATTCCATGACTTTGGGAGTAGCAGCGCTTCCATAAATTACCAAAAAATAGTGCAATAAAGATATGTTGTTATATTAGAACAAACGATGGACAGTGAAGAAATATTTTTTCGTGTTAAAATGATTATTGAACTCAGGAATTAATCGAAACATGAATTACCGTCACCATTTCCATGCAGGCAACTTTGCCGATGTCATGAAACATGTGTTATTGCTGCAACTTTTGACACGTCTAAATACTAAAGACAAACCATATCGCTATATAGATACACATGGTGGTGCAGGTAAATATGATTTATCTACTTCTGAAGCACAAAAATCAGGTGAATTCTTAACCGGTATTCATCGTCTGGTTAAGCTGGATGAGTCGATTAAACGTAATGCGCCTGAAGGTGTAAAACAATATCTTAAAATTGTTGAAGATATGCGTGCAGGTTCAGGTAAAGGCGCTTATCCAGGTTCACCGTGGTTTGCACTTGAAGGCATGCGTGATATTGATAAAGCGACTATTTTTGAAATGCAGCGTGATGTGTTTCAACAACTGTATTTTAATATTCGCGATAAACGTGCGGGTTTACATGAGCGTGATGCTTATGAAGGTCTTTTGGGGGTTATTCCTCCAAAAGAAAAACGTGGTTTGGTGATGATCGATCCACCTTATGAATTAGAACGTAAAGACTTCCCGCAATTGGTCGAGTTGATTGCCACTGCACATAAAAAATGGCCAACAGGCGTATTTGCAATTTGGTATCCAATTAAAGACCGTGCCATGATTGATCGTTTTGAAAAGAAAATGATGAAAACAGGGATTCGCCGTCAGTTGGTCTGTGAAGTTTGTGTTTGGCCAGATGACACACCAGTCGGGTTGAATGGTTGTGGTTTGTTGGTGATTAACCCACCTTGGAAATTCTCTAACGATGCTGATGAGGCATTGCAATGGTTGTTCCCACATTTACGTATGAGTGAAAATGGTGGACATGCTGCTGTTCGCTGGTTAGTGGGTGAATAATCCATTCGATTGGATATCAACAGAAACATGAACGATGGTGTGAATTACAAATTAAGACGAAATACATTGAGTAATTCACATCAATTTCACTTAAAAATGAATGTGATAAAATATTTAAGTGAGATATCAACAGCTCTATAAGAGCCATAGATAGGATTCAAAAAATGACAAATATAAATAAACCAGAAAGCCCAAACTCTTCTAATCAAGACCATGGATTTGATGGCATTACTTTTGAAGTGGAAGAAGAAGAGCATACCCATGAAGGGCAGAAGGTCAAACGTCGCGGAATCTATTTGTGGCCTAACCTGATTACAACATCTGCGTTGTTATCTGGCTTTTATTCGATTATTGCCAGTATGAATGGTGACTTCACTCAAGCCGTTTATGCGATATTTCTTGCAGCACTATTTGATGGTTTAGATGGTCGTGTTGCTCGTGCAATTGGTGCACAAAGTGCTTTTGGTGAACAATTCGATTCTCTTTCAGATCTCTTGGCATTTGGTGTTGCCCCAGCAATTTTGATGTATAGCTGGAGTTTGCATGATCTAGGGCGGATTGGCTTGGCTGCTTGTTTTGTTTATACCGCATGTGCTGCATTTCGTTTAGCCCGCTTTAATGTACAAATTGGTGTGGTCGATAAGCGTTATTTCATCGGTGTGGCAAGCCCATTAGCAGCAATTATTATTATTGCATGGGTATGGGTTGGACAAGATTTCACCTATATTTTTGATTTAAAAGATGTTGCGATTCAAGCGACCAATGCATTTGTTATCATTGCAGTAGGTTTGTTGATGATTTCAAATATCAAATATTATTCTTTTAAAACAGTAGACCGTAAACGTGTTCCATTCTTTGTATTGCCTATAGCAGTTTTTATCCTTGCAGCAATCACTTATAATATTCCTGTAGGGATTTTAGTCATTTCGATTATCTATGCGATTTCTGGTTTTGTGACAACATTCTTAGCGAGAAAGAATACTGTTGAATAAAAGATAAAAAGGTAAGGGGGCTTGATATGCGGTTGTTTCAAGATTTCTTAGATCAGTCTAAACAGCTGAATCAAGCTCAAAAGCCTATAGAACTTTGCTGTCATCCCCCACAAGACAGATATAAAATTATTCATCAAAAATTAGTGCTTGCCAATTTACCCGCGCCGTTGCATTACCTCAATTTTTTTAGTTTGATTGGACAGCCCAATAGTCCTGTTTTTTGCAATAACAATGAAATCTCAACAACTGCTTTAGATACAGCAACCTTACTGGTCAGCTCCAGTCCCCATATGGTGGGACAATTAAACTCATACTCAATTCAGCATGAATGCCAATTTCACATTGATGAAAATAGCAATGTGACCTATACGTTTGGTCAAAAAGAAAAAGTGTTTGGAAAAATTCCTGATTTTACTGTTCAAAGACAGGATGACGAATTGAGTGTGAATTTAAGCATTACAACAATGCCTTTAATTTCTCATTTTATTCATTTGAAATTTGGATTTGCACAGCACTGGTCTTTGGTTGCACATTGTAAAGGGACAATTCAATACAAAGATCAAAATTACGAAATTGAACAAAATGCTGTTTTTGAATATATGAAAACAGTGAATTTTCCTTATCTGCCTTATGCGCTGTATACATATCAATTGATTCAAGTGAATGACGATCTACAGATTATTTTTATGCATAGTCGTGATCAGATGAATAATATTTTACATTCACGTATCTATATTCGAGATATTCAAAACAATGAAACAGAAATGCTTGATCGACAGGTCCGTTTCAATATTCATCGGGTGTTCCCTAAAGTCACAACAGTAAATCATCAGGAGATGTATTTACCACGCGAGTTTGAATGGCAATATCAAGATGAAAATACCAAAATTGATATTCAAGCACAAAGCCGTGGTGATTATAAGTTTGGTTTAGCTGCAGGTTATGTTGGAAGTTTTGTTTATCAACTACATCTCAATGATGAATACTATCAAGGTGAGGGTGGTTACTGTGAATATATAGATTGCCGCCCTTTAAAATGGCAGGAAATAGATAAAGACAATAAATTATCAAATAAATCGAGCAGTCCTGTGCTGATCATGCTTAAAAAATAGACCAAAAAACAGGAATAAGGCCAATTTAGAAGAATAAATAAGCAAGTGATAGATAAAATGAAAAATAATTAAAAAAAGGGGTTGTGTTGGGTTGGGAATGCTGTAGAATGCACATCCATCGGCGGTGATGTTAAATAAAACTTCTGATAAATCAGGCACTTGATTAAGTTGTTAAGATTTCGAATTGAGATTTTAAGATGAGATTGGAGTTGGGTTTGTTAGAAAAAATAATTAACATTATTGATTGACTTTTTAGAGATAGAGAGTAGTATGGCCGACCTAGCTTGATGCTGACGAAGCATTGAGAAGATCATTAAGAGAATATGAAGAACAACTTGTGTGGATTTTTACTGATTGATTAATCGAAATATTATCATTGATTGATTGGTTTAAATTACTCGAAGTTTATTTGAGAGAATTTGTCAGTACATTGATGAGCCAGAATTGTGACCTTAAGTCACTAATGATTTTTAACTGAAGAGTTTGATCATGGCTCAGATTGAACGCTGGCGGCAGGCTTAACACATGCAAGTCGAGCGGGGGAGATTGCTTCGGTAATTGACCTAGCGGCGGACGGGTGAGTAATACTTAGGAATCTGCCTATTAATGGGGGACAACATCTCGAAAGGGATGCTAATACCGCATACGCCCTACGGGGGAAAGCAGGGGATCACTTGTGACCTTGCGTTAATAGATGAGCCTAAGTCGGATTAGCTAGTTGGTGGGGTAAAGGCCTACCAAGGCGACGATCTGTAGCGGGTCTGAGAGGATGATCCGCCACACTGGGACTGAGACACGGCCCAGACTCCTACGGGAGGCAGCAGTGGGGAATATTGGACAATGGGGGGAACCCTGATCCAGCCATGCCGCGTGTGTGAAGAAGGCCTTATGGTTGTAAAGCACTTTAAGCGAGGAGGAGGCTCTTCTAGTTAATACCTAGGATGAGTGGACGTTACTCGCAGAATAAGCACCGGCTAACTCTGTGCCAGCAGCCGCGGTAATACAGAGGGTGCGAGCGTTAATCGGATTTACTGGGCGTAAAGCGTGCGTAGGCGGCTTTTTAAGTCGGATGTGAAATCCCCGAGCTTAACTTGGGAATTGCATTCGATACTGGGAAGCTAGAGTATGGGAGAGGATGGTAGAATTCCAGGTGTAGCGGTGAAATGCGTAGAGATCTGGAGGAATACCGATGGCGAAGGCAGCCATCTGGCCTAATACTGACGCTGAGGTACGAAAGCATGGGGAGCAAACAGGATTAGATACCCTGGTAGTCCATGCCGTAAACGATGTCTACTAGCCGTTGGGGCCTTTGAGGCTTTAGTGGCGCAGCTAACGCGATAAGTAGACCGCCTGGGGAGTACGGTCGCAAGACTAAAACTCAAATGAATTGACGGGGGCCCGCACAAGCGGTGGAGCATGTGGTTTAATTCGATGCAACGCGAAGAACCTTACCTGGTCTTGACATAGTAAGAACTTTCCAGAGATGGATTGGTGCCTTCGGGAACTTACATACAGGTGCTGCATGGCTGTCGTCAGCTCGTGTCGTGAGATGTTGGGTTAAGTCCCGCAACGAGCGCAACCCTTTTCCTTATTTGCCAGCACTTCGGGTGGGAACTTTAAGGATACTGCCAGTGACAAACTGGAGGAAGGCGGGGACGACGTCAAGTCATCATGGCCCTTACGACCAGGGCTACACACGTGCTACAATGGTCGGTACAAAGGGTTGCTACCTAGCGATAGGATGCTAATCTCAAAAAGCCGATCGTAGTCCGGATTGGAGTCTGCAACTCGACTCCATGAAGTCGGAATCGCTAGTAATCGCGGATCAGAATGCCGCGGTGAATACGTTCCCGGGCCTTGTACACACCGCCCGTCACACCATGGGAGTTTGTTGCACCAGAAGTAGGTAGTCTAACCGTAAGGAGGACGCTTACCACGGTGTGGCCGATGACTGGGGTGAAGTCGTAACAAGGTAGCCGTAGGGGAACCTGCGGCTGGATCACCTCCTTAACGAAAGATTGACGATTGGTAAGAATCCACAACAAGTTGTTCTTCATTGATGTATCTGAGGGTCTGTAGCTCAGTTGGTTAGAGCACACGCTTGATAAGCGTGGGGTCACAAGTTCAAGTCTTGTCAGACCCACCAAGTCTACTGAACACAGAAGAGCAGATATATTAAGATCTTAAGCTGGGGACTTAGCTTAGTTGGTAGAGCGCCTGCTTTGCACGCAGGAGGTCAACGGTTCGACTCCGTTAGTCTCCACCACTAATTAAAGACTAAGTGATTACAGAACTTAGTAAGCCGATAGCTTATTAAGTTCTGTGATTTATCACAGTTAACTACTCGCTGACGAGGCGGTAGTGAATCATTAACAGAATATATTTGAGTTGAAATAATTGTTTAAACTCGTTTTAGTTGATGTTAGCAAGTAATTGTTAATGTTGAGTGAAATGAGCACTAGCGATAAAACTGAATCAAGCGTTTTGGTATATGAATTAAATTGAAGCTGTATGGTGATTAAGTTCACAGGCAACAAATAGAAGTGATTAAGTTCACATTGTTGATCCTCCTTGTAGGGATTAACGACTGTTTGGGGTTGTATAGTCAAGTAATTAAGTGCATGTGGTGGATGCCTTGGCAGTCAGAGGCGATGAAAGACGTAATAGCCTGCGATAAGCTTCGGGGAGGCGGCAAATATCCTGTGATCCGGAGATTTCTGAATGGGGAAACCCACTTACCATAAGGTAGGTATCGCATGATGAATACATAGTCATGCGAGGCGAACGAGGGGAAGTGAAACATCTCAGTACCCTTAGGAAAAGAAATCAATTGAGATTCCCTCAGTAGCGGCGAGCGAACGGGGATCAGCCCATTAAGTTATATGTGTTTTAGCGGAAAGCTCTGGGAAGTGCTACCGTAGAGGGTGATAGTCCCGTACACGAAAGGGCACATATAATGATGACGAGTAGGGCGAGGCACGTGAAACCTTGTCTGAATATGGGGGGACCATCCTCCAAGGCTAAATACTCCTGACTGACCGATAGTGAACCAGTACCGTGAGGGAAAGGCGAAAAGAACCCCTGTGAGGGGAGTGAAATAGATCCTGAAACCGCATGCATACAAGCAGTGGGAGCCGACTTGTTCGGTGACTGCGTACCTTTTGTATAATGGGTCAGCGACTTATATTCAGTAGCAAGGTTAACCGCATAGGGGAGCCGTAGAGAAATCGAGTCTTAATAGGGCGTTTAGTTGCTGGGTATAGACCCGAAACCGGGTGATCTATCCATGAGCAGGTTGAAGGTTGGGTAACACTAACTGGAGGACCGAACCCACTGTCGTTGAAAAGCCAGGGGATGACTTGTGGATAGGGGTGAAAGGCTAATCAAACTCGGTGATAGCTGGTTCTCCCCGAAAGCTATTTAGGTAGCGCCTCGGACGAATACCATAGGGGGTAGAGCACTGTTTCGGCTAGGGGGTCATCCCGACTTACCAAACCGATGCAAACTCCGAATACCTATGAGTACTATCCGGGAGACAGACTGCGGGTGCTAACGTCCGTAGTCAAGAGGAAAACAATCCAGACCGCCAGCTAAGGCCCCCAAATTATAGTTAAGTGGGAAACGATGTGGGAAGGCATAGACAGCTAGGAGGTTGGCTTAGAAGCAGCCACCCTTTAAAGAAAGCGTAATAGCTCACTAGTCGAGTCGGCCTGCGCGGAAGATGTAACGGGGCTAAAACTATATGCCGAAGCTGCGGATGTATACTATGTATACGTGGTAGGGGAGCGTTCTGTAAGCCGATGAAGGTGTATTGAGAAGTATGCTGGAGGTATCAGAAGTGCGAATGCTGACGTGAGTAACGACAAAACGGGTGAAAAACCCGTTCGCTGAAAGACCAAGGGTTCCAGTCCAACGTTAATCGGGGCTGGGTGAGTCGACCCCTAAGGCGAGGCCGAGAGGCGTAGTCGATGGGAAATTGGTTAATATTCCAATACTTCTGTGTAATGCGATGAGAGGACGGAGAAAGTTAAGTCAGCCTGGCGTTGGTTGTCCAGGTGAAAGGCAGTAGGCATGCATCTTAGGCAAATCCGGGGTGCTCTATGCTGAGAGCTGATAGCAAGCTAGTTTACTAGCGAAGTGGCTGATACTATGCTTCCAGGAAAAGTCTCTAAGCTTCAGTTACACAGGAATCGTACCCTAAACCGACACAGGTGGTCAGGTCGAGTAGACCAAAGCGCTTGAGAGAACTCTGCTGAAGGAACTAGGCAAAATGGTACCGTAACTTCGGGAGAAGGTACGCTGCTGACGGTGATAGGACTTGCTCCTTGAGCTATTGGCAGCCACAGAAACCAGGCCCCTGCAACTGTTTATTAAAAACATAGCACTCTGCAAACACGAAAGTGGACGTATAGGGTGTGATGCCTGCCCGGTGCTGGAAGGTTAATTGATGGGGTTAGCGTAAGCGAAGCTCTTGATCGAAGCCCCAGTAAACGGCGGCCGTAACTATAACGGTCCTAAGGTAGCGAAATTCCTTGTCGGGTAAGTTCCGACCTGCACGAATGGCATAATGATGGGGGCGCTGTCTCCAGCAGAGGCTCAGTGAAATCGAAATCGCCGTGAAGATGCGGTGTACCCGCGGCTAGACGGAAAGACCCCGTGAACCTTTACTGCAGCTTGACATTGAACTTTGATCTTACTTGTGTAGGATAGGTGGGAGGCTTTGAAGTAGTGACGCCAGTTGCTATGGAGCCATCCTTGAAATACCACCCTGGTAATATTGAGGTTCTAACTCTGTCCCGTTATCCGGGACGAGGACCATGTCTGGTGGGTAGTTTGACTGGGGCGGTCTCCTCCTAAAGAGTAACGGAGGAGTACGAAGGTGCGCTCAGCGTGGTCGGAAATCACGCGTAGAGTATAAAGGCAAAAGCGCGCTTAACTGCGAGACCCACAAGTCGAGCAGGTACGAAAGTAGGTCTTAGTGATCCGGTGGTTCTGTATGGAAGGGCCATCGCTCAACGGATAAAAGGTACTCTGGGGATAACAGGCTGATACCGCCCAAGAGTTCATATCGACGGCGGTGTTTGGCACCTCGATGTCGGCTCATCTCATCCTGGGGCTGAAGCAGGTCCCAAGGGTATGGCTGTTCGCCATTTAAAGAGGTACGCGAGCTGGGTTTAGAACGTCGTGAGACAGTTCGGTCCCTATCTACCGTGGGCGTTGGAAATTTGAGAGGATCTGCTCCTAGTACGAGAGGACCAGAGTGGACGAACCTCTGGTGTACCGGTTGTGACGCCAGTCGCATCGCCGGGTAGCTATGTTCGGAAGGGATAACCGCTGAAAGCATCTAAGCGGGAAGCCTACCTCAAGATAAGATTTCCCTAGGACTTTATGTCCTCTAAAGAGCCGTTGAAGACTACGACGTTGATAGGTTGGATGTGGAAGTGCGGTGACGCATGAAGCTGACCAATACTAATTGCTCGTGAGGCTTGACTATACAACACCCAAGCAGTTGTATATGAAGCATCATTTGATTCATAAAAGATCAAACATACTTGATTTAGTTGAAAAGCTAGTTACAATACCCAACTCAAATGTTCTGTTAATAACTCATTTGGTACGAAGTAAGGCATTTAAATAAGACCCGAACAAGTCCATAACAGTTTGCTGGCGACAATAGCAAGAGTGAACCACCTGATCCCTTCCCGAACTCAGAAGTGAAACCTCTTAGCGCTGATGGTAGTGTGGGGTTACCCATGTGAGAGTAAGTCATCGCCAGCTTTTAAATCTAAAACACCCCGGTCTCTAGCGAGAACGGGGTGTTTTTTTATGCGCGGTGTTGGGATATCTGGAAGAAAAAAGTCTAAAATAGAATATTAAAAGCTCTATTCTTTAAAATAGAGCTTAATTTGATAGGTAAAAACGTTATTTAAGCTGTCTTCGGGCATGTTTTAATGCAGTTCTTAGGCCTTCTTCCAAGGTTGGATGATAAAAAGGTTTTGCTAATATTTCATCAATTGTCAGCTGTTCTGCAATGATCCAAGAGAGTAAGTGAGTCATATGTTCGGCAGACTCAACAAAAAGCTCAGCACCTAAGAGTTTTCTACTTTGCTGATCTACATAAACTTCAACAGCACCTTTATTTTTACCTAAAACCAATGCGCGACCTTGTTTTTCATAAGAAGCAAAACCTGTAATAAATGTTGTGTCTGATTTTGACAACGCGGCAAAGTTTTGCCCAGCAATCCCCATTTCTGGACTACAGAACACAATACCTAAAGGGGATAGGTTATTTAAGTTGTGTATATTGGGAAAATTTAAACAACTTGAAACGACATTTCTTCCTTCATTTGCAGCCTCATGTTGTAAAGGCGTTTGGGTAAAAGCATCGCCAATAATAAATATTGGAAAATCAGCCAATTGTTTAGTGGTGGGATGAACTGGTAATTGTTTTAAATCTGAGAATGACTGATCAATGTTTTCGAGGGACAAGGTTGATAAGTGTGTAGCACGACCAGTCGCATTTAAAATATAGTCAACCTGTATGGATTTAGATTCATTATTTTCGATAAATGATATTTCAACCCCATTTTCAAGATTTTGGATTGAATCAGGTAAAACTTCAAATTTAATATTCAGTTCTTTGGATAATTCTGCTTGAGCGATTTCTTGTAAATTAGGGCTACTAAGCACCCCCACTTTTTTGCTTCTTGCAAAAACAGTCGTATTTACGCCTAAGCGATGCATTGCTTGAGCTAATTCAATTGCAATCACACCACTACCGATCACGGCAATTGACTTAGGCAGCGTCTCAAGTTCAAATACTTCATCTGAAGTAATCAGTTTATTGCCCAGTTTATTTTTCCAATCTTGGTTATAGGTCGGTGTTGAACCTACAGCAAGAATAAATGATTTAGATTGATAATGTTTTCCTTCGACTTCAACCGTATTTGCATTTACAAATTTAGCTTCGCCATCAAGTTTATGTGCAGCCTCCCAACTTTCTACATCTTTAAGCGTCGCCCGAGCAAAGCGGTCACGTAAATTTCTGACATGTTGCATAACTTGACGTGTATCGATCTCTGCTTTTACCTCTAAAGCGACTTCTTTGGCATTTTGAATGTCATACATCCGATTTGCAGTTGAAATGAGAACTTTACTTGGCATACAGCCAACACGGACACAGGTTGTATCCCATGGACCTTTATTGATAATCAGTATGTTAAATGTATATTTGATTGCTTCTTTATATGCACTAATACCCGCTGTTCCTGCGCCAATGATAATGATGTCGTACATATCTTCTCCTCATTTAATTATATTACAAGAAATATTAATTAAAGATTTAATAGCAATTTATAAAAAATATTCATATAAAGAGTGTCGTCAAATTATATTTTTTCAATATATCACAAGTATTAGATTGAAAAGTTTTGTAGAATTGAGTACATTTCGTGTAAAAGCCATAAAAGTATTTTTAGGGCAAAACTTATACTAAATACAATGGATGAAATTATGATTTACTTAACAAAATTTAAAGAATTAGGGGTTAAAGCAACAGTTCTGGCGTCCTCATTAGCTTTAGTGGCGTGTGGCGGCGGTGGAGGTGGTGGATATTATGGGGATGATAAGAATAATGGTGGAACAGGTACAGGAAATGGTGGTAATGGTTCAACCACGGATACTAAAAAAGTTGTAGAAAGTTTGGGGCTTTCGCTACAAGATGCTGAAGCTAAACCAATTGATGTTGCTTATGACAATTCTAAAGTCTTAATTTCAGTTCAAGCCTTGAACAGTGATAAAGGTGGTGTTGCTGCTAAACTGGTAAATTTATCGATTGCAGATAGTGAAAAATTAGGTGTAACAAGTAAGAGTTCTCAGGTAACGACTGGTGATGATGGTGTTGCGGTATTTGAATTAAATATTCCTACACTGAATGCAAATTCTGGAAAAGTACAGCTGACTGCAACTGTAGATGGAACAACAATTAAACAGGTTTATACCCTTAATATTAAAAAAACAAGCACGATTCAAAGTGAATATAATCTTAAAATCCAACAAGGAGTTGTGCTTAATCTACCAAAAGGTTCAGCTTCTATTACTGCCCAAGTCACAGATAAAAATGGTGGTGTAAAAGCGAATCAATCTGTATCTTTAGCTTTACCTGCTGAAATGCAAGGTAAATTTTCGATTACAAATGGTTCTACCTTAAAAACAGATGAGCTAGGCAAAGCAACTTTTAATATTACTGCGAATAGTGATTTAACGGCAGCTGACATTGCTCAACTTGTATTAACCTCGTCAAGTTTAGATTTTAAATTAGTAGATGAGTTTAAAGCTGAGAGCCAAGCAAAAGCATCAATTACTTTTAAAGATGTTTCTCAAATTGTTCAAAAATTAGAAATTGTTACTCAAGATAGCCCTATCGTTGCACAAGGTGGAACGACGCAAGTTACTGTTGTTGCAAAAAATAGTGATGGTAATCTTTTAACCAATAAAAAAGTAAAATTATCTTTTACAGATAGTAGTGCTGTATATGGTGTCACGATTGATCAGGCAGAAGTGACAACTGATGCGAAAGGCTATGCAGTATTTACCCTTAAATCTGCATCATCGTATCCGATTGCCTTATCTCAACAAGGAATTAACTTAAAAGCGACTTATAGTGACTCCGCAGATATTTTTGCAACAGCAACAGTTAAAGTGACAACTGCTGATACTGGAGCATCAAACCAGCAGGCACTTCAACGCCTTGAAATTGCGTCTTCGTATCAGATTAATGCAAAAAATGATTCGATTACCATTACTGTTAAAGGAATTAATAATAAAGGTGAAGCCGCGACTCAAGGTAAGGTCAAACTGAGCCTAAATGCTGAAGCGAATTCTAATGGTGTTACTTTTGATGGAAGTGCAGAACAGGAATTTAAAACAGGTTATGTCACTTACACCTTAAAAACCAATGCTAAAACGCCGGCAGCTGTTGAAGCTTTAGTTGCGGCAGGTATTACTGCAACATTTACCACTGATAATAATGTAACAAACAGCATTAAGATTACAGTGGAAGATGAAGCGAAGTCAGAGGAAGCATTAAGTTATCTTGCAATAGACCCGATTAATGTGGCCTATGATTACACTAAGGATCAAACCATTGTAGTCAAAGTGAAAGCTACAGGTGTAAAAGGTAGTGCATTAAAAGGAGAGACTGTTAATTTAGGATTTTCAAAGGCATATTCAGTTTCAGAGTTGCAAAGCCTAGGATTAAGTCTATCCAGTTCTGCGGATGCACTTACGGATGCAACAGGTTATGCAACCTTTACCTATCAGTATAAAGCAAGTGGAAGTCCAACCCAAAAAGCATTAGTTGAGAATGGTTTAGGACTTATTGCTAAACCAACCAATGGAGTTGGCGCGGCAAGTACTGTCAATCTCAATTTCAAAGCACCAACAGCTCAAGGTGAAATTGATTTAGATCACTTGAATATTGATATGTTGGGTAGCCTCATTTTAACCGCAAATAACGAACAAACATTCGATGTAACCGTTAATGCGTTGGGTACAGATGGTAAGGCGCTGGCGAATCAAAAAGTGTCTATCGGGCTAAATGATGCGGCGACAAGTAATGGAGCGAGCCTCGCTACGGCGGCAACACTTACAACGAATGGCCAAGGTCAAGCAACGTTTAAGATTAAGGTGAAAGCCAATAATACAAGTGAGTTGGCAAACTTGGTTGCAAATGGCCTTACCGTGGCTGTGAAAGGAGTACGTACTGATGGCTCTGCTTATACTATTACACGTAAAGTTGAGATCTCTCAACCTGTGGTTATCATTCCAGATTTGGCAGCGTTAAGTCTGAGCTATGATGTTCAAACCGTTTCTGTATTGGGTGGAGAGGTCCGTGTTAAAGTGATTGCCAAAGATGAGAATGGAGCAATTATTCCAAATACATCTGTCGCGATTGCATTATCAAGTTTAGCGGGTTCTCGAGTTTCATTGTCAGACTCCAATGTGACAACCAATAGTAAGGGTGAAGCTGAATTTACCATTCGAGTTGCTGAGGGTGCTTATGATGCGAGCTTAATCAAGAATGGCATCACGTTTGCTGTTGTGGGTACAAATCGTAATAATGGTGATCGTATTCAGCAGACGGGTTCGATTCAGGTTGCTGTTCCAGCCAATGCTTTGAATCCTCGTCTAACTACAGATACTAAATACGCTAAAGCGAATGATAAAATCAAGATTTATGCTTCAGTAAAAGATGAAGCAGGAGCTTATACTACGGGTACGCCGATGAGGCTTAGCTTAAACCCTGAGGCAGTTGCAGCAGGTGTTACATTAAGTGCAGACAGCATATTGGTTTCTTCTACTGGGAACGTAACGGTTGAACTCAATATCCCTAATGGTTTAACAACAGCGCAGTTAAGTAAAATTTCAGTTATTGGTTCGATTAATAATCCGAATGGTGCAGAGATAAAAACGACCTTAGAGTTGGAAGTTCAAGATGTCGTAAATGATTATCACCTCTCGATAGATAGTAATAGAGCTTCGCTGAGCTTAGCTGGTGATACTGCTTTAGTAACAGTGAAATTATTAGATGCAAATCAAGGTGGTATTCAAAATCAACCTGTAAACTTAGCAATTGTTGATTCAAGGAATAGTACAACGATTAAAGGTGCGTCACAAATCGTCACAAATCAATATGGGGAAGCTGTTTTTTCAATTGATATGAAAGCCTCTAATTCTTTAGATTTAAGTTCAATACAATTAATTGCGACGCATACAAATACACAAGGTGCAAAAGCACAGCAAATTTCTCAGATTGGAGTGCATACGCCAACTGCATTAATTCCTCAGCTAGATTTAAAATTAAAAGCTTCTAAAGACAAATTGCATGTTAGAGGTGATGCTGTGGATGTATCTGTATTAGTTACGGATATCAATGGATCTAGTCAGCCAGGTAAAGCTGTAACGTTAACTATTCCAAATTATCAAAAGAATGGTGCGTATATTCGTGGAGCATCTACACTTACCAGTGATGAAAATGGATGGGTTAAATTTACAGTCGTTGTTGATGAGAGCCTTCGTACGAATGGTTATGATGCAGCACAATTTGTTAGTGATGATTTAATTGTTGAAGCATTGGTAAAAGATTCAAATGCAACTGAACGTCGACAAAGCTATTTAGTTGATGTGATTAATGCTGAAATACCTGTGACTCAAGGGTCAATTACGGTTGTTATGAATCCAAATCATGTTGGTGTTGATGATCAAACAGGCACTTACTATAACTGGAGTGCTTCTGTTCAGCTTGTAGATTTAGATGGTCGTCCTGTGGCAAATCAAAATGTTACTATGGATATTCGAGCAGTTGAATTTACGCGAGGTGCATGGACTGTAGTTGAAAATCCAGTAACTAAAGAAAAATCATGGGCTCAATATTTACCACCAGCATCTTTGCCTTTGTCTTGTGCAGTCCCTGATAACGATGATCCGTCTACACCGTATGATGATCGTAATGTAACGATTACGGGCGAAAAAGATAGAGATGGGCTTGCTGTATTGGAAACTTTAAATGCTGTCCGCTTCATAGGTGCTAGCGAATCTAATCCATATACAGCAACCTATACGACAGACAAAGAAGGTAAATTTGATTTTGAATTACGTTATCCAAAAGCATATGCAAGTTGGTTAAAAGTCCAAGTGGGTGCTAAAACATCATTGTCAAATTATCCTGTACATGGTTATCGCACAGTGATGTTACCTACTGTAACAAATGATTTTGATAAGGTTGATTGGTCATACACACCATCGATCAATAATAAAAGCCCTTATGGAATTATTGATTATTGTAAATAATTGAATCAAAAAACAGCGCTTCGGCGCTGTTTTTTTATTTAACAGATGTTCCCATACTTACCCCAACCGTAGGTCTTACATTCATTGAACTACATGCAGATAGAACTAGACATGAGATCAAGATAAGGCCAATAACTTTCATAGAAATATCCAAATTTTAAGTTGTTGTTATTCTAATCCTAATGATAAGACAGCGTGTGTAGTAAAATTATTGTCTTTCATTGATAGAGTTAAAATTTTTATTCAATTTCATTGTTGGTATTAGATTTTATAATTGGAGGTGTTTAAAAGCCTAAAGTTTTAAGCTTTTAAACTGCGTATATAAATAACTGATTAGGCGATGTTATGGCGTTGTAAATTGCAAAACACGATTCCCATATTGATCGACTAACTTTAACGTTTTGTCATAGACTTGATAACCTTTCACCTTATTGAGTGCTTCAGTATAGTCAGCCGCGAGTTTCATAGTGTCCTGACAATACATCCGAGTAGAGCCGAGTTGCCCTAAGGTTAAGTGCTGTCCTTTGATCGCATAGGCACCCATAATACGATTACAACCATCTGCACCACTTACCCGTAAATCTGAACCAAATTGAATACTTGGTATGTTGTGAGCATTTGGCGTTGCTTTATATTCTGTTGCACCAATATGCGTAAGTGTCCAATTTTTGTTTTGCAACAAACTTAAATTTTGGCTTTGCTGATCGACACTTGGTGTAGATGCACATCCAGAAAACAAGAGCGTTGCTGTGATGAATGTGGTTGCGAGTATGGATTTAAACATGCGTATTCTCCTAATTTTAATCATTATATAAACAAAATTGAGTTAAACCATAAAGACGGGCTGACTAAAGCTATACATTATTGAGTATGGCCTTCAGGTAAACCAAAACGAATCACTTTAGAAAAGTTATCGCTATTTTGATATTTAAACTGAGCATATTCAGCCGTTCTTGGATTGATATGTGCTTTTTTATACCATTCTTTGATTGACCATTGATGATTTAATGCACCCAAATCATAAAGATAATTGGGTAAATAACCTGAAGCCAATAAACGATAATCTGTTGGTAATTTTTCAGGGGAAATCGCCTGAACCATATCAAAAACCAAAGTTGTACAGTTACTAGTTAGGGTGTTGTACCACTTTGGATGTTCCGCCAAAGCGGAAGATTTCAAAAGATACTCTTCAAATAATGCTTTGGTTTCTGCTTTTGGTAGTTGAATCGGGAAAAAATAAACCTGCTCGCCTCGAATATTACTTCGTGTATAAACAATATCTTTTTCATCTGCAGCGATTAGGCTTAGCTCAAACTGTCTAAAAAACCCACCAATTGCAGAAAAGTTTTCATTTTTTTCTTTTCGAATTTCAATGGAAAAAACGAGTGGGCGCTGATTTAAAAAATCAAAGCTAACCAAGGTATGGGCAATCTGTGGTCCCATCCAATAAGAGGTGATGATATTGACGCCTGTAATCTCATCTAAGTTGTAGCTTCTGGTTTCCCAGCGTTCGTCATATTGATCAGGGGAGTGCCAATTAAAGTTACGGACATTATGAATCGTGACAAGATTACCTTGCTGCTCGTAAGTAAAAATTCTGGAAACTTCTGGACTCCATTGACGATCTTGTTGCGCAGGAATATTAAAGTACCAGACTAAGCTGACAATAAAGGCGATGATATAGATCAAACTGTCAGTTTTTCGGCTAAATATATTTTTAGTAAAATAGATCCCAAAAATACTCAGTGCAAAAATAATCCAAATAGGGATGATGATATAACTGAAAATCTTTCCTAAGGGGTGTTGAATCCAAATCGCGAAACAAAACCACAGGCTGCTCAATATGACAAATAAGCTAAACAAGGAATGGATTATCCCCATTCCAAGTGTATGCAGTATTGATCTTGCTTTTAAGCTATCCATAAGCCACTATTTTTGTTAATAAAGTTCAGTGCTATTTTCGGTATGTTGCAAACTCAAAAGCAATAGCTGTTTTGTCATCAACATGTGACTCGCTCGCAACTTTTTTAAACTCCGTTGGAATTTCTGGATAATACGCATCACCTTGTACATCGAGCTCAATGTGGGTGAGCTCTAAACGATCGGCAATGTGCATGGTTTGTTTAAAAATTTCACCACCACCAATGATAAAGATACTGGCAGGTTTTTCTGATGCCAATACATCAGGAATCGCTTGCTCCAAAGCAGCATCTATACTATGGGCCGTTTTAACCCCAGCAAAGTTCCAATCCTGATCACGGGTAATTACCCAATTGACACGTTTAGGTAATGCACGTCCCATCGATTCAAGCGTTTTACGTCCCATCACCACAACACCACCTTGGGTGATTTCTTTGAAGTGCTTAAGGTCTGCTGAAATATGCCATGGAAGATCGTTCGCTTTACCAATGCAGCGTTGTTGATCCATTGCAACGACATGCACAATTTCAAAGTTTTTAAATGTCATAATGAATTCGCTTATTATCCATTGGAAAATTTTCCCTCCAATTGCAAGGAGGGAATAAGGAAAGACTGAATTAAAATATTTAAACAGCTACAGGTGCTTTAATTGCAGGATGTGACTCATAACCTGTAATTTCAATATCTTCAAATTTAAAGTCAAAAATATCCTTAATTTCAGGATTTAACTTGAGTTGGCACAGTGGTAAGGGCTCACGTGTTAACTGAAGTTTTGCTTGTTCAAAATGGTTAACATATAAATGTGTATCACCGCCAGTCCAGACAAAATCACCTACGCCTAAACCACAAACTTGAGCAACCATATGAGTCAGTAGAGCATAGCTGGCAATATTAAATGGCACCCCTAAGAAAACATCTGCACTACGTTGATAAAGTTGGCAAGACAACTTTCCATCCTGAACAAAAAATTGGAATAAAGTGTGGCATGGCGGTAAGGCAACTTTACCTGCTTCATTTGGGTTCCAGCCAGACACAATCAAACGACGTGAGTTTGGATTGGTCTTGATTTCATTGACCAACCAACTGATTTGGTCAAAACCATCATTTTCAAACAAACCATTGTCTTTTTGCGTTGCGCCAAAGTTACGCCATTGATGACCATAGACTGGGCCTAATTCCCCTTCAGGGCGTCCAAAACGGGCAGTCTGCTCAGCGGTAGACCATTCATCCCAAATCGAAACTTTATTGTCTTTAAGATATTGAACGTTGGTGTCGCCTTTTAGGAACCACAGCAGTTCAATCACAATGGAGCGGAAATGAATTTTTTTAGTGGTTAGTAGCGGAAACCCTTTTGACAAGTCAAAACGCATTTGATGACCAAATACAGAACGAGTACCTGTACCAGTACGATCACCTTTGTCACCGCCATCGTCTAGGATATGTTGTAGAAGGTCTAAATACGCTTTCATATAGTGTCCAATTTGGGGCGTCTATACGACATAAATGACAGATTATGTCGCATGATTACCCATTCGTAATGTTTCTGAATAGCTTCAGAGTTTATACTAATCTGAGTTTCTTTTTAAGCTAGATTATTTTCTGTTTTGCATCCATCTAACAGCTAAAACTAAGAGTATTTGAAAATGAGTATAAATTTGAATGAGCTCCCAGCATGTTTACAGCCATATAAAACGCAAATTATTGCGACAAAAAAAGACAGTATAGAAATATCATTAGTGCCGACTGAAGATTTACAGATTTGGCAAAGCAAAGTGGGTGGAAATCCTTATTTACCTGTAGGGAAGCAATATCCGCAAAGCGCGGAGGGTGAGGGCTTACAATTATTGGCGCAGATCAATTTTGCAGAAGTGCCAGAAAATCAACATTATCCAAAGTCTGGAATTTTACAGTTTTTTATCAATCCGCATGATGATTTATATGGTCTCAATTTTGATGATCAAAAAAAGCAAGATGGCTTTCGTGTGGTTTTTTATGACAAGATTGAGCAAGATCTTGCACTTTTACAAAGCGATTTTCCAAGTTTTGCTGAGGACGATATTTATAGTCCTATCGCAGGACAGTCTGCGATTCAGTTTGAGAAGGCTGAAAGCTATATCGATATGAACAACTTTGATTTTGCTCAAAAAGTCACAGACCCTTATGAAAGAGAAGATGAGGAAGAGTTTTGTGATGAGTACAGTGAAGTTTTTTCTGCAAGCGGTCATCGTTTAGGGGGATATCCATTTTTTACTCAATCTGATCCGCGTGAATACAATGAATCTATTCAAGATTATATTTTGCTGTTGCAGATTGATACAGGTGAAGCTGAAGGTATTGAGATCATGTGGGGCGACTCAGGTGTAGGGAACTTCTTTATTCATCCGGATGATCTTGAAAAAAGAGATTTCTCTAAAGTGGTGTATAACTGGGATTGTTATTAAGCACCGACGGCATAATTTCTAAAAAGCTGATGTTGATAACGTCAGCTTTTTATTGAAAAAATCTTTCTTTGGCATACGATTTTGCTGAATTCATAAAACAAAAGTGTGACTGAATTGACAGTTTAATATGTTGATTAGATTAAGAAAATATTTTAATGATACGGCCGAGCAAACTTTTATTGATTAATTTTTAAACAAACAAACCCAGATGATGAATTGTGTAATGTCAGCAGTTTCAGTAGCTTGAGGCGTTACAAATGAGATTTATTAACACTTACATATTTTTTTACATGTTTTAAGTCTACATTTTAAGAATTGCTGATTACTATTCATGGCTTGTGAAAAGTTGTTATTGGTTTAAACAAGGTGGTTTGAATCAATTCAAAAGGGCAGTTTGAGGACAATGCATGATTTACGACCACAATGTTAATATGAATGAATACGTGAATCCCACGGTTCATATTCAGATTCGATCGGAAAATCAAAATAATAATTTTCGACCAGATGAATACTTAAAAAATAAAGCATTTGAAACTTTTAAAAATCAAACTGAAGCATTTAAGAAAGAAAGCTTAATCGATATTAGCAAATTTACTGAAAAACTTGTCAGTATGTCACGTAGTACTACTGCACATCGTTGTGCAAGATATGTGCGTATAGCGCTTGAATCAGCCGGTGCGCGTTTTTCCGATCATCCTGTTGCCGCTTCAGATTGGGGTTCGACTTTAACAGAGATTGGTTATAAGCAAATCCGTCCTGACTTTGATAATCCTCAAGAAGGTGATATTTATATCATCAACAGTACCAGTCGCCATCGTTATGGTCATATTGCTGGATTTACAGGTTCTCAATGGGTTTCTGATTTTAGACAACGTAGTTACGATGTGTATAAAGACCCAAATGTAACCTATGAATATTATCGTCTAGCTGCTTAGTTTCACAGTCAAAAGCATTTAATCTATTACGGATTATAAAGATAAAAAAGGAAGCTTTTGGAATGAAAGGCTTCCTTTTTTATTGCAATGCTTTTTTACTACAACACCTTTAGTCAAAACGTTTTGCGCGATTTTGATAAATTGACATGATAAATAGACCCAATGCAGCAAAGCCAACCGCTTGAATCGAGGTCAATATTTTATGTTGTGCGGGTAAAAAAGCCATTAAAAGCATAAGTGCAAGCAATGGGTAGATTGAAAATAAAATTTTAAAACCTTGAGCATAGACATTCTGTTGAGCAATTTTTAGCCCCAGCATTCTTAATAAATGCGTAGAGATTCCAATTGCTAAACATATCACGGTAAACGCTGGACTTAACTTCTCAATCGTGGCGCAATAATAAATTATCACACAGGTTAAGATTGAGATGATCACTTTCATTTCACGGCTACAGCGCGCTGAATACCAAAAATCTAACATTATTTAGACGCTTGTTCAGATGAGTTTTTATTGAGTAGCGAGAGTGGTGAAAAAATACAAACCGCTAGGGCCATAAAACCAATACCTTGAGCGCCTGGGATTAAAATTTCACCATTGTTCATATTTTTAAAAACCAATGCCAAAACTAAAGCCAGTGGAATCCAGGTCAATAAACGATAAAGAAATCCTGTTGGACGTTGGGCTGCAAAATGAACCTTACAGTAACGACAAATCAGAAAAATAATACCTGTACCTGCAAAAAGTAAAATATTATCAGGGGTTAGAGGCTGGTACCAATATAGTCCAATAGTGACCAGTGCCAATAAAATAAGGAAAATGAGCTTCTTTGCAACCGAGACTTTAGGATCAAACCAAAATTCAAGCATAGTGATTTCGTTTAAATTGAATAATGATAATTTAGCATAAAAAAGGTGAAGCTTAGCTTCACCTTTTTAAACTTAGCCCATAAGGCTTAAGTATTTTTTTGTGGACCCCAGTCAAAAATTTTCTTTTGGTAAGCGTACCAAATTAACCACAATCCAATCAGAATCATTGGGAATGAGAGGATTTGACCTTTGGTCATCCAGCCAAACAGGATATAACCTTGATCTGCATCAGGTTCACGGAAGAACTCCATAAAGAATCGAGCGCAGCCATAACCCATTAGAAAGATCGCAGATACGGCATAACGTGGGCGTGGTTTAGCACTATAGAACCATAGAATAAGGAACAGCAGCAGTCCTTCACACAGCGCTTGATAGAGCTGAGATGGATGACGAACCAAATGTAGTGGATCAGTCGGGAAGATCATACCTAGCGCAAAGTTAGGGTCAGAAACTTGGCGGCCATATAATTCACCACCAATGAAGTTACCAATTCGACCAAACATCAAGCCCGTCGGTACACAGGGTGCAATGAAGTCCAGTGTTTCAAACCAAGTTTTCTTATATTTATGACACCACAAAAGCATGGCGATCATTACGCCAAGGAAGCCCCCGTGGAAACTCATACCACCAGTCCAGACTTTAAATAGCCAGATAGGATCTGCTAAAAATTTGCCAAACTCGTAAAATAAGACATAACCAACACGACCACCGAGTACAACCCCAAGTGCCCCATAGAACACCAGATCTGAAACCATTTCAGAGTTCCAGTCAGCACGTTGTTTGGCGCGATAAGTGGCAAGGCCCCAAGCACATAAAAATGCCAAGAGATACATTAGCCCATACCAATGGACGTTGAGTGGACCCAGTGATATTGCAACTGGGTCAATATTCGGGTAGGTAAGCATTCCCAATCCTTGATTTTCTATTTTGCACAGATTTTAGCTGAAACATATTAAAAATGTTGTACATTCAATGTGTAAACTTCATGGAATGTATTTTATGTGTATTGTGGCATTGGCTTGGCAAGTTTTGGATGATTTACCTGTTTGTTTAATTTCAAATCGTGATGAATTCTACCATCGTCCAAGCACTCAATTACAGTCATGGTCGAACAGTCCGATTATTGCAGGGCAAGATTTGCAATCAGGCGGAACGTGGATGGGGGTCACACCACAGGGACGTTGGGCAGTGATTACCAATTATCGTGATGGTGCTGATAAACAAACTTATCCGACGACACGCGGCTATTTGATTCAAGCCTTTTTAGCGTCAGATCAAACACCGATTCGTTTTGCACAAGCACTGGAAAAGCAGCAAAGAGATTATGCTGGTTTTAACTTATTTGTGGGTGATCGACAGCAAGCTGTTTATATGAGTAATCGTGGTGAAGCCCCACAAGTATTATCCCAAGGTGTATTTGTCGTTTCAAACGGCTTGATGTCAGACGATTGGGAAAAAACTAAGCATTTACGTAAACGCTTTACCCAAGAATTTTTACCCATGCTGCAAGTTCCTGCTATCCCTGAACAAGATCTACAATTCGCTGTTTGGGATATTTTAGAAGATGAACGAAAAATTATTCCTGATTTACTGCCCAATACTGGAATTAATCCTGAGATGGAAGCGTTGTTGTCTTCAACATTTATTCAAAGTCCAATTTATGGGACACGCTGTTCCAACTTTTTAAGAATAAGCAGTACGCAGATTGATTGGATCGAAAAAACACAACAAGGTGAACATATGGGCGAGTTAGTCGAGATTAAGCGCGTTATTGAAAAATAAAAAGCCATAGCAACTTTCGTCACTATGGCTTTAAAAAAATAAATTTAGTTGATTAGCCAGCAATTACACCGCCATCTTTACGAGTAATGACGACCGTTGCAGAGCGTGGGCGAGCGGTCTTATTGCTTGGATCTTTTTGTGATGCAGGCCAGTTACTTGATGGCTTATCAAAGCTAGGTGAGTCTTCACCTGGATGCTGAACATTGATAAAAATGGCTTTGTAGTCGGGTGTCATGGTGACACCTGTGATTTCACATTGTTTTGGACCTGTTAGGAAGCGACGCAGGTTTTCATCAGTGACTTGTTTACCCACGATCGTTTCTTGCCCAGCAGATGTTATTGCTTTTGCACCATCACCGACTTTACCAGGCAGTGCAGCAAGCATCATACAGTTGGTGGTATCTGTATAAGCACCATCATCGGTTTGAATCCAAAGGACACCACGTGGGTCGAACCACATACCATCTGGCGAAGATAAATCATTGTTATCATTTAACCCAGATAAGTTGATGTTGCTGGCCATTTTTGCTTCAGCACCAAAGAGGTAGATATCCCAAGTAAAGCTTTCAGCTGTGGTTTTATTATCTTTTTCATGGAAGCGGATAATGTGACCATTTACATTGCCTTTACCGCCTTCTGGGTCGCTATAGTTTCGTGGATTTGCGGCGTCTAATGCATGTGCTGTACCACGGTTCGAGTTATTGGTTAGGGTGACATAGACTTCACCATTCTCAGGGTTCACCGCAACCCATTCTGGACGATCCATTTTGGTGGCTTTGACCGAATCACCAGCTAAACGTGCAAAAGTAGTGACATCGGCTTGAGATTTAAAAGGATAGACGGTATTGCTATCATTTAAACCGTTTTTACCATATGCCAATTCAATCCATTTACCTGTACCATCATTATTGAATTGCGCAACATATAGCTTGCCACTGTTCATATATTTATCGCCTGCGCGATAGCCACCATTGACATCTTTTGCATCCCACTTCGCATCAGATACAAATTTGTAGATATATTCGCCACGTGAGTCATCGCCCATATAGAAGGCCAGATTTTCCCCTTCGATTAAACGGCTTGAGCGACAGTCTTCATGTGCAAAGCGACCTAAAGATGTTCGTTTAACTGGGTTTGAACGACTATCGAATGGATCGATTTCAACAATCCAACCAAAGGTATTTGCGCCGTTGCGATAATCTTTGTCTGCTGAGTCAGCGGTAATAGAAGCGTTCCAACGGTCATATAAATCTTGGCTTTCGATTGCCCCAATCGCAGTTTCCCAGCCATAACGTGAGCTGGCACCATCTTTTAAACCATAGCGATTCAGTGCGATGATTTCAGCCGCACTACGTTTTGCATCGTCACCTTTATTACGCACAAAGTATCCAATAAAGTTTTCTTCTGTGGTGAGGTAAGTTCCCCAAGGTGTGTAACCATTACCACAGTTATTATGTGTGCCACGTGTTTGCTTTGCTGAGCTTGAATATTTGGTTTTCACCAAGTCTGAACCCGCAACTGTACCAGCAAAGTCCATGACTGTTGACGCTGTAATACGGCGATTAAATGGAGAGCTTTTAACAATCTCTACTTTTTGTGTGGTTGCATCTTTTTTTAATTCAATGATGGAAACACCGTGTGCATTAACTTCACGAATCACTTCATCTTCTGGGCGACGGCCATTTACTTTTGTTGCACCTTTAGGATGTAAGAAGGTTTGATTAATGTATTCATGGTTCATGACCAGTAAGCCACGGTTTGAGGCTTTCGCATCATATTTAGAGCTATTGGAATTTAAGCCAAAATAGCTCATACCATCATGACAATCGCCTGAACGCGCTGTAAAGCTGACCCCTGAAGGAACATTGTTATCATCCCAGTCAGGGATAGTCTGTGTTAATGGATCACCTAAAGCATAAAGGACATTTGCTTCATAACCAGCAGGAACAGTGACGATGTCATTGAGGTTTTTTGCAACAGGGTTAAAGGTGAATTTTTCTGGTTTTTTAACGGTCGTTGTTGGGGTTGAGTTATTGTCATCGTCGTCATTACAACCGACTAGGCTCGATGCTAAAGCGAGAGCCGCTGCACCGCTTGCTGTTTTTGTAATTAAACTACGACGAGAAATCCGTTGTTCTAAAATGTCACGGAAATGCGTGTTATTCGAAGTATTGTTATCTAACTCTTGATTTTCATGATATGGCGTGAGGTCTGTCATACGATTCCCTTTGGCTTTAAGTCTTGATTAAATGTGATTTTGATTCAGCTTAAAAACATACAGAACAAATGTGTAAGATCTCTTACTCTTATATTTAATATTGGTTAAATTTAATCTTATTTTAAGAAAGTAATAGGATTGTCATATTTGTATTTAGATAATTACTGTGCTGTTCAATTTCTATAAACATTGGGGTATGACTGATTGAGCATGGTATGTGCTTGGTGAATTGAATCAACAGGATTAACTTGTAGTTATTTTTTTAATAGAGATGTTTCATAAAGAGATTTTAAGAATAGGCTTCTTTTCTAAGCGCTTATTAAAAGCATAGATCAACAGAAAGTCCCCCTCATCCTAACCTTCTCCCGAGGGGAGAAGTGACTTTTAATCACAATATAATTCACTTAACCTGATCACTTTTGACTTGTGAAATAGATCTAATGTATTCGAATAAAAGGGCTGAAGATTAAGCGATAGACTTGTTTTTATAATTGTTTCTAAAAAAGAATTTAACACGCTTAAAAATAAAAAATGACCTCAAAAGAAGTCATTTAAATATTAAAAGCTTTTTTATTTTGATCCTTAAGCATCTACAGTTTTACGTTTTTCAATTACTTTACCCAGCAATAAACCCAGCTCAAATAGCATCCACATTGGAATTGCGAGCATGATCATTGAAATTGCATCAGGAGGGGTAATAAACATAGATACGAAGAAACATCCCACCACGATAAAGCGGCGCTTTTCAGCCAATGTTTTAGTGGTGACCAAGCCAACTAAAATTAACACTAAAGTAATAATTGGGATTTCAAAGGTCACACCAAAGACCAAAAATAATTTTAGACAGAAGCTTAAATAACTATTGATATCGGTCATTGGCGCGACGGTTTCTGGTGAAACACTGATAAAGAAATGCAGGATGGATGGCAATGCAATAAAATAAGCAAAAGCAATCCCTGAATAAAACAGCACAATACTGCCAAACAACAACGGAAATGCTAGATTTTTTTCTTTTTCGTATAATGCAGGTTTAATAAAAGCCCAAAGTTGATAGATGATAAAGGGCATCGCCAACATCAGCGCAATAAAGAAGTTTAACTTAAACGGCGCCATGAAGGTTGCTGTAACATCAGTTGCAATCATGGTTGAGGTTGCAGGTAATTGTTTTCTGAGTGGTTCTGATAACGCAATATAGGTCTTATTAGCAAATGGCAATAAACAAAAAAATATAGTGATGAGCGCGCCAACAATTTTAAATAAATGCTTACGTAACACCATCAGGTGTTGAGTAATCGGCATCGCATCTAAAGGCGGCGTCTCGGTAGACGAGGCATCATGTACTTGTGGTGCTAATGAGTCGCTCATACAGCCACCTTCAATTGCGGTACTTCTTTAACAAGAACAATTTGTGGTCGAGTTACAGTACAGTTTTGTTTATCTAACCAAGTCTTTGACATATAAATAGCGGGAACCGTAATATCAAGTTTATGATAAGTCGTATGAATTTTTTTATTGTCTGTTATTGCGAGATGACTTTCTTGTTCTACAGCAATTTTTTGTTGCTGTAACTCCTGCATCTGAGCCTGCATTTTTTGTTCAAGTTCTTGAATTTTTTGCATCTCTTGTTGCATTTGTTCTCTAAATTCAGAAAGACGTAATTCACGGTCGATGTCATTTTGGACACTACTAATTGCACGTTTAAATTTGCTATACCATTTGGCAGCAAAACGCGCAGCTTCAGGAAGTTTATCTGGTCCCAATACTAAGAGCGCAATGATCCCAAACACTAACAGTTCTGAAAATCCAACATCTAACATGATCTACGCCTCACCGATTATTAGTGTTTTACTGTAGAGTTCACATCAGTATTGCTTGTTTGATGTTCTAGGGTACGTGTTTCAGTCAGTGAAGCAGTTGTTGCCTCTTCTTCTTTAATTGATTTCTTAAAATCTTTGACGGCACCACCAACATCTTTACCTAAGTTTTTCAGCTTTGATGTACCAAATAGTAGAATCACAACAATTGCAAAAATAAGTACATGCCAAATCGATAATCCAGCCATAGTTTTAACTCCTATTTAATAACAGCTATAACAACAGTTATCCATGACAAAAAAGTGACACTAATATTTCAATTTAAAGACAGACAATATTTATAAATTATTTTGATATGTTCAACGTCATCTATATTTGGAAAATGCTAGTATGTTCATGATTTGAGAATAAGGTGTTGTATTGTGGCTTTGTTATTTCCAGTTTTATCATTTATCTGTGGGCTGATACTGGCGAATAGCAAATTTTCAGTAAACTTAAAATCATTCATGTCTTTGCTGCTGGCTCGATTATTTATCCCGATTGTGATTATTTACAATATGGTATTTTATAAATCGGGCAGTATTGCTTTAATCTTATTTGCTTTTTTCTCATGCTTTACGCTTTTCTTTATTTATCTCACGCTGTCTAAAGATCGTTTAGCTTCTTTGTGTTTTAGCTATACCAATATGGCATGGCTCGGCTTTCCGATTGCCTTGGCTATATTTGGTCCAGACAATAGTATGCTGATGATACCGCTCTATATCGGGGTTTCAATTTTTGGAAACTCTTGGGCTGTGACTTCGGTGAGCTCAGCTCCACAATCCAAACGATTGCTTATCAAAAAAGTATTGCAATCGCCACCTGTGATTGCCTTGATCATTGCCGGGATTTTACGTTGCTTTGATGTGCAACAGTTTCAGGCAAATGATTGGATTAATTGGATTTATACTCTGGCTAAATGGAGTATGAGTTTTACCGGTATGTGTGTATTGGGGATGTGGTTAAGAAAAACCAAAGTCCATATCGAGGACTTACTGTCCAGTACTAAGCTTGCAATATTAAAGTTAGTTTGTGGTGTTGTATTGTGTAGTCTGGCTTATTTCTTTTTACCGGTTCCACAGATCCATCAATATATTGGGGTGATGTTTTTACTGTTTTGTTTACCGCCAGCTGCCAATATTGTCGCATTGGAAACCCACTATCAAGGCACTGGAGTTTCAGCAAAATATATTGCTTCAGGAACGATAGTCAGTTGTGTGGTATGTGTTTTATATGGTGCGTTGATTCATTTTTTATAGTTTTATCGGTTTATTTTGCTTCGTTTTAGATAAGCTTTAGCGAGACTCATCGTATTCCTCCTTTGCTCAAAGGCGAGGAGGAATCTAACAAAATCGTATGATTTTAAACGGCTGGTTTTAACTGCTTATTTCAAGCTTGCTTTAAACAATTGCATCGCCTGACCACGATGGCTAATTTTGTTCTTTTCTTCTTTACTCATTTCTGCGCTTGAAATATTTAGCTCGGGTAGCCAGAACAGTGGGTCATAACCGAAACCATTTTCACCACGAGCTTGCTCGAGTACTTCACCTTGCCAGATCCCTTGGAAGATTTGTGGTAAAGGATCATCTGCATGTTCAACCAATGCCAATACACATACGAACATTGCTTCAATCGCTTGATCGTCTTGGCGTAAAGGCTTAAGGTTTTCCAGCAATTTTGCATTATTGGCTGCATCATCGCCATGTTCACCTGCATAACGTGCAGAGTAAATTCCAGGTGCTCCACCTAATACAGGAACGCAAATCCCAGAATCATCTGCAATCGCAGGTTTACCTGAAATACGGCTTGCATGACGTGCTTTGATAATTGCATTTTCAATAAAGCTTAAGCCATCTTCAATCGCGTCTTCGATATTCAATCGACCTTGAGGAATCACTTCAACGGGTAAAGCCAATTCAGCAAACAATTTTTCAAATTCAGCAATTTTGCCTTTGTTATTGCTTGCGAGTACCAGTGTTCCTTGTGATAACCAATCTTTTGATGACATGATGCAGACTCAAAATTTAAAATTGAGTTATTTTAACTTAATCTGTGTCATAAAATATGGCTAAATTCTCTTGTCCTTTACGCTTTACTGGATGCGTTTTGCTTTTGCGCTAATGCGTTTGTCCAACTCTTGTTTTAAATCGAGAACATCTTCATTTTTCATAAAACCTAGTCCAACATTGAGTTTCTGTTTGCTGTTATCTTTCATGATAAAAAGTAAATAGTATTGTCGATCAAGTAAGGTTTTTTTTAGCTCAACTTCATAGATCTCTGGTATTTTAATGTGTTTTTTAATTATCACTCGACCTTTAAAATCAATGCTTTTAATCATGTCTTGGGAGAGGGTTAAAATAGGACGTTGATTGCTAAACATCTGAATAGCTTTATTACTGAAAAAATAAGCAATGAAACCCAATGGCGTAACAAGAAATAGCGAAAAGAGACTTTTTAAGCCATTCTTCCATTCAAACATTTCCCAGATCAAAAGCACGGTCGCAGCCCAAAAGGGGCAGGCCAAAATTCCAGCAAAAATCGCCAAAGGAATCATTTGTTTGCGTGAAGCATAATATTTTTTCTTTTGCATATCTTTCCATACATAGAAGAACTCGATTTACTTCTCAAAAGCACAAGTGGTGCCTTGATGGAAAATCATTTGCCATATACCGTGATCATTCATAACCCAAATTGAACTGCGTAAAGCCACATTGTATTGAGCTTGAGTTGCCACATTGATTTGATGGCTTTGATAGGTCAGTAAAACGCTATGATCAGATAACGACTGAACTTGAAAATCCTGAGCTTGAATGATGTCGCTATCTGTATCGTTTAAAAGTGCTTCAATCATTTGGGCTTTATGCACAATCCACCCTGATTTGGTAATTTCTTTAAAATCTGGATGTAACCGTTGATCAAGTATTTGAAAGTTTTGACGATCACGATGATGCAACCCGCATTCATATTGAATTAATTGTTTGAATAGGTCTTGCATTGTTAACAGACCCTAAATTGGTAGTAGTAAAAAAAGCACCCGAAGGTGCTTTTATGATCGATGAGAATCAAATTATTGAGCTTGAATCCATTGATCTGCACGTTGTGTCGCAGTACGAATTTGGTCTTGAGTTAAGTTAGCAGCCAAAGCAGTTTTTTTGGTTTGCGACATGTTAATCACTTTATTGTCTAACATACCATCACGTGTAGAAAGCTCATACCACTGATAAGCGCCCATGTAGTTTTTCTTTTGCTCTTCCATCACCGCAAGATTAAAGCTTGCACGGTTATCGCCGTGGCTTGCTGCTTTTTCAAAGTATTGACGCGCAGATGTTTCGCTTTTAGAAACGCCTAAACCATCAGCATACATACGACCAACATTTAACTGAGCCGCAGAAATACCTTGGTCAGCCGCAGCTTTAAACCATGTAAATGCTTGTTTCAGGTCTTTAGATACACCGCCAGTACCAGCCTGGAAATGTGTTGCTAAATAAAATTGTGCAGCAGGTTGACCAGCTTTGGCTGCTTTTTGCAAATCTGTCACATTCATATGTGCATATTGCGCTGCCATTGCTGATACAGATTGTTGTTGCTGCGGTACATAGTCCGCATGGGCTTGAATACTCACTAGCCCAAAAAATAACGTACTGCCTAATAATAATTTCTTCATAGAGCGCTCACTCGATAAATAGCGACTTCGCCGAACAAATTCGGTATGGCTTTACTTAAAAAGCTACCTTGTTGGTTCCCATTTACAGCGAGTCGATCAATAATTTGAATCTGATTTTCAGCACATAATGCTTCAAAATCACGAAAGGTGCATAAGTGGATATTAGGTGTATTGTACCACATATACGGTAAGGCATCAGAAACAGGCATCTTGCCTTTCAGTGCAAGGAAAGACCGTGTTTTCCAATACGCAAAGTTAGGAAACGTAATAATTGCTTGTTTCCCCACACGCACCATATCGCGCAGAAGCACATCAGGTGCATCTACAGCTTGCAAAGCTTGTGCCATAACCACATAGTCAAAAGACTGGTCGGCAAAGCGTCCCAAACCGAGGTTTAAGTCTTGTTGTATAATATTTAACCCTTTGCTGACGGCAATTGCAATCTTTTCTTGATCGATTTCTAGCCCGTAAGCATGAATTTGCTGTTTTTTGCTCATTTGTGACAATAATTCGCCATCACCACAACCTAAATCGAGCACACTTGCACCAGCATTGATCCATTTTTCTGCAAGCTGTTGGTCAATACGCATTACAAAGCCTCCTTAGGTGTTGAATTAAGGTGTTCAATACCACCTAAAAATGCACGTAAGGATTTGACGTACAAGGGGATAGGGAATAGGAATGAGTCATGGCCCTGCTCAGCATCAATATCCAAATAACTCACAGGCTTTTGATTGGTAATCAATGCATTAACAATCTCTTGCGAACGTTCTGGGCTAAAACGCCAGTCTGTTGTAAATGACACCACTAAAAAACGGCATTTGGTATTAGATAATGCTTTCGTCAGTGACTGTTCATATTCACGTGATGGATCGAAATAATCCAAGGCTTTGGTCATGATCAGATAAGTATTGGCATCAAAGTTACGACTGAATTGTTCGCCTTGATAACGCAGATAGCTTTCAACTTGGAACTCAACATCGAAACCATACATAAACTTGCCTGATTTTAAATCACGGCCAAATTTTTGTTTCATGGCTTCTTCAGAAAGGTAGGTAATATGACCCACCATACGTGCCAAAATTAAGCCACGTTTTGGATAACTATCAAGTTCTAAATAGCGGCCATTGTGAAAATCTGGATCAGACAAAATAGACTGACGCGCTACTTCGTTAAATGCAATATTTTGTGCGGAAAGTTTTGGTGCGCTGGCAATGATGACACATTTTTGTAAACGGTCAGGATAATCCACTGACCATTGTAAAGCCTGCATGCCACCTAAAGAACCACCAATGATTGAATACCAAACATCTATCCCTAAGCGGTCAGAGAGGAGGGCTTGGGTTTTAACCCAATCACGTACAGTCACTAATGGAAAGTCGGGACCGTATGGGCGATTTTCATTTTCAGGGTTAGGTGAAGTGGGTCCCGTTGAGCCACTACAACCTCCAATATTGTTGAGTGCGACCACGAAAAACTTCGAGGTATCAATGGCTTTACCCGGCCCAATACATGCATCCCACCAGCCTGTTTTTTTATCGTCTTCATGGTGATAGCCAGCCGCATGATGATGCCCTGAAAGTGCATGGCAAATCAAAATTCCATTTGATTTATCTGCATTGAGCTCACCATAGGTTTCCACCATGATTTCATAGCGTGGCAATACTCGACCACACTCAAGCTCTAACGGTTCTTCAAATTCAAACTTTTGTGGAGTAACGAGCCCCACTGAATCAGCTGGAAAAGACACTGGAAATGTTCACCTTAAAATTTTAGAAGGTCGATAAATTACGGATATTAGAGATATCTAAGTCATCTGTATGGCTAATAAATTAATGATATTCCATGGTTTTCACAATAGCTTTTATCATTAAAGTTCACTTCAGGATGAGTGATAATGTCGAGTAGAGTCACAATGAGTGTTTTGACTTTGCTGAAGCTCAACGTATTCTTCTTTCGAAAAAAATAAAAAGCTTAAGCTTTATAAGAGAGCGATCTTGTCAAACTTTGCTTCTCATCGCCAAACGTGTTCACTACTCGCCAACACCAGTCTGACCTCAAACAATCATGGATAAAATTTTCACGTATCTTTTATCTATACATTATCTTTAAAAGATATAAAGCTGTTTGAAGTGATTGCTTGATAACATCAATAAATAAAAGAAAGGATACCACTAGGGGGCATCCTTTCTAAAGTCTTTTAATTGATATCGCTTATACAGCAGCAGCGATCACTTGTTCAGTACTTAAAACACCTTGGTCAATTAAACGATTGGTTGCCGCAATGATTGCTTCAATTGAAGAGGTGACGATATTGTCATGTACACCAGCACCGAATGCAGATTTACCTGTGCCTTGGACTTGAAGTTCGATCAATGCCAACGCTTTTGCATGTGCGCCTGAACTGATACTACGTTCTTCGTAGTTTAAGACATCAATTGGTAATTGAAGTGCATTTAAAATCGCAGAAATTGGACCATTCCCTTCACCACGTAAGCGCTGAGTTTCACCATTGATGACCACATCAAGCTCAATCACTTGGCTACCATTTTCATCTGACAATCTATAATTTTTCGCTGAATAATGTGCATCTTTTGCAGCAACATAGGTGTCTTTAAACAAGGTCCAAATTTGTTGAGCTGAAACTTCAACGCCTTCTTCATCTGCAACTTGTTGAACAATTTGTGAGAATTCAATTTGTAAGCGACGAGGTAAAACTACGTTATAGTTAGACTCTAATAAGTAAGCAATACCGCCTTTGCCCGACTGTGAGTTGACACGGATCACTGCATCATAATCACGACCTAAGTCTTTAGGGTCGATCGGTAAATAAGGCATATCCCAAATTTCTTCGTCTTTTTGGAACTCAAAGCCTTTTTTAATTGCATCTTGGTGAGAACCAGAGAAAGCAGTAAAGACCAAATCACCAGCATATGGGTGACGTGGATGTACAGGTAAACCAGTACATTCTTCTATTGTGGCAATAATTTCATTAATGTTTGAGAAATCTAACTCACATGCTACACCTTGTGTGTACATGTTTAATGCAATTGCAGCAACGTCAACGTTACCAGTACGTTCACCATTCCCAAATACACAACCTTCAACACGATCAGCACCAGCCATGATCGCTAACTCAGATGCTGCAATACCACAACCACGGTCATTGTGACAATGTACTGAAATAATCACACCATCACGACGTTGCAAATTACGATGCATCCATTCGATTTGGTCGGCATAGACATGCGGACCTGAAACCTCAACAGTTGCAGGTAAATTTAAAATGACTTTATTGTCAGGTGATGCTTCCCAAATTTCAGTCACTGCATCACAGACATCTTTAGCAACCTCTAATTCTGTTGCTGTAAAACATTCTGGGCTGTACTGAAAAATAAATTCAGTTTCAGGCTGTTTTGCTGCATATTCTTTTACTTTGCTTGCTGCATTGATGGCCAATTGTTTTGCACCATTGACATCAACATTCAATACTTTTTTACGGAAAGTGGGTGAGTTCGAGTTATAGATATGCACAATGGCACGTTTCGCATCTTGTAAGGCTTCAAAGGTACGTGCAATTAAATGATCACGCGCTTGCACCAAGACTTCGATATAAACGTCATCTGGAATATGACCTTCTTCAATCAACTTACGAGTGAAATCAAAATCAACTTGTGATGCTGAAGGAAAGCCAATTTCAATATGTTTAAAGCCGATTTTGACCAACATTTCGAACATTTTGAATTTTTGCTCAATGTTCATTGGCTCGAAAATCGCTTGGTTACCATCACGAAGGTCGGTACTCATCCAAATTGGCGCTTTATTGATTTCGTTATTTGGCCATTGACGGTCAGGCAAGTCTACACGTTGATACATGCGACGATATTTTTTACTTGGATCAGCCAACATCATGAGGGAACTCCTTGTGTAGTTGTTGTTGCTCGTCTCTTGGGTAAAGGCAACTTACTACAAATATAGATTGTGTCTATCTGTTCAATTTACAAGTGTTTTTAAGATGAAAACACAGTAAATTTTCATAAACTTATACGTGGGTAGCACGAGATAAATCTAAACACTGATAACTTACAAATGGTTTAACTTGAGATTAATTCTAAAACAATTATCTTGGAAATAATTTCCTTAATTTGCATAAAAAATATCAGTTGAGAGAAAAATTTCCTTTGAATGACTTAATCTTGAAAAATATATTCTTGATTGATTTCTTTTACGGTAGCTGTTCCCATTAATGCCATGGTAATTTCAAATTCTTCCTTTAAAATTTTAATCACATGGGCGACACCTAAAGCACCAGCAACAGAGAGCCCGTAGATCGCAGGACGGCCAATCAACACCGCAGATGCGCCTAAAGCCAATGCTTTAAATATATCGGTACCACGACGGATTCCACCATCTAAAAGCAAAGGAAAATCATGAGGAACAACGGCCTTAATTTTTGCTAAGGCGATCAATGGGGAAATACTGCTATTGAGTACTCGTCCACCATGATTGGAAACGATTAAGCCTTTTACGCCGATTTCGACTGCTTTTTTTGCATCGAGTGGATGTAGCACACCCTTTAAAATTACAGGCAAATGGCTATGGGCAATTATAAATTCGATATCTGCCCATTTGGGTGCAATTTGCATTAAACCGTTGAATACAGGGTGTTGATGCTCAGAAATTTCGGGTAGGGGAATGTGGGTGGGTGTATGGGGGTGTTGCATGCCTTCTGGCAGTTGAAAATTCACCCGACGTTCACGATCACGAATCCCTGTATGCGGTGAATCTACTGTAATCACAAGTGCTTTAAAATTTTGTTGTTCTGCGAGTCGAACTAAGGCCAATGATTTCTCACGATCACCTTGCCAATACAGTTGAAACCATTTCAAAGGGTTTTCTTGTTTTAAACTTCGCATATCAGTATTGGTGAAAGTGCTCAGTACAATATTACTTCCTAAAACTTCGGCCGCCAGTGCAGCCGCAGCTTCGCCGTCAGGGTGGAACAATTGTTGATGTCCAATCGGTGCAAGAAAAATTGGATGAGGAAATTTTTGTCCTAAAATTTCACATTCGGTCGAGCCTTGAGTTAAGTCATTGAGCAGTCTTGGAATCAGTTGAATATTTTTAAATTGTTGTAAGTTTTCTTGCACACTTTGCTCATCCATCGCCCCACCTTGCAAGTAGTGCCAAGTGTTTTCAGATAGATGCTGTTCTGCTTGTTTCTCGTAATCCGCAATGGTCTGTAAATATGCTGGAATCTGAGTGAGTGGTGCTTGGATTTTTTTACTCATTTATTGATTGTCCAAATTTATACAAAACACTTTCATTACAATAATGACTTGCAAGCTAAAATTTATAAATCACTCCATTCACGTAGAAGGTTGTGATAGATCCCTGTAAGACTAATCACTTGCTCATGTGTAGCAGATAGCTCGATGGTCAGCTTTTGAATATTTTGATCTAAGTCAAAGAGAATTCGTCGTTGCGCATCGGATGATACAAAGCTTTGTACCCAAAAGAACGAGGCAATACGTGCACCTTCAGTGACTGGGTTGACCTGATGTAAACTGGTAGAAGGATAGACAATTGCATCGCCAGCTGGAAGTTTTACTTCTTGTGTACCAAAAGTGTCTTCGATCACCAGTTCACCGCCATCATATTCATCGGGATTGGTGAGAAAAACAGTGCAAGACACATCAGTTCTTAAATACTGATTGAGTTGAGGATGACGGCGGATAGCATTATCAACATGCATCCCAAAGTTTCCGCCGTGTTGATAACAATTAAACAGCGGAGGTAAAAATGTTTTTGGAAGAGCCGCGCTAAAGAACAAAGGATTTGCATTAGCAGAATTTTGAATGATTTGTCCAAGTTCTAATGCTTGTTGAGAATCTTGAGCTAGTTGTAAATTATTTTTTAAATGCGCAGATTGATAGCCTGTTGTTACTTTTCCATCTGTCCACTCTGCTTGAGAAAGTGTCTGACGACAATGATTTAGTTCATCCAGACTAAGTAAATTTGGAATATGTAAAATCATGATTTTCTTCCCCAAAAAAGAAACAGCGCCTGATGAATCAGACGCTGAATTTTAACATAGATTGATTAAATCTTAGAACTTATAGTTGATGTTGAATACGCCTTTGCGACCCTCACCAGGCATTGCCCAACCATTGTTACGGATATGGCTATAGTACTTCTCATCACTTAAGTTTTGCCCCAATAATTGGAAACTTAAATCTTTGTTGTAGCTGTACGTTACAGAAGCATTGTGAATCACATAATCTTCAGACTTGACCTGCGGCACAAGATTATTCGTCGCTGAACGTGTGCTTAAATACATTTCACCTTGATAAGTTAAGCCATAGCCAGCTTGCCACTGATCATTGAATTGATACGTTGTCCATAAGCTGCCTGAAACTTTAGGTACATTGACCAATTTGTCACCTTTTTGGAAGTCAATATTCGGCGAACCATTGACTTTAGTTTGGTCATATTCTCCTTCCATATAAGCAGCACTAGCGGTGATGTTCCATTTTGGTGTAATTTCACCCGCTAAACCAAGTTCAACACCTTGGACATAGTTTTTACCATCTAATTTTGCATCTGGTTGTCCAGGTATATCATTGGTTACACGGACTTTATCTTGTTCATTGCGAAATACTGCGGCAGACACTAAGAAGTTAGGATTTGCTTGCCATTTTGCCCCCACTTCATAGGCAACTGCATTCTCAGGGTCTGTATTGCAAGAATTTGCTGTGATTGCATTGTTGGTAATAGTTTGAGAGCAGCCACCACTTGCAGTATTTTGTACTGGCTTTTGAGCATTAGCATAAGATAAATAAAGACTGGTTGCTGGTGTTGGTTTAAATGTCAAACCAGCATTATAGGAAATTAAATTATCAGACTGTTTATAGTTTTGACCACGCGTTACAGTTGCATTGGTTGTTGAAATAGTATCCGAACGATATTGACCGTCAGTATAATCATTACGCACACCAAGGTTAAGTAACCATTGTTCACCAAACTTTAAAGTATCAAACAAATACGCTGAATAAACATTTAAGTAGCCTTCAGCAACACCAGTTTTACGGAAGTTTGTTGGACCATGCCAAAAGTTATCTGGATTGTATACATCCATGTAAAGCGGGTTAGTAATAGAACTGCCTGCTGATGAACCATTTGAATTATATAAATAGCCAGCTGTGGTAATCGCATAGTCTTCACGACTAAAGCCTACCCCAGCAACAAGAGCATGATCGACAACGCCAGTTTTGAATTGCACATTGATGTTGGTGTCATTGGCAAATTGCTTATTATGGGTATCACGATAATAACCACGTGGGCCAGAAATATAATATGAACCCTTTGGAACAGTAATCGTGGTTGAACCAGAAGTTACATTACAATTTTTATAGCCAGTTTGGTTGGTATTGGTCAATGCTGTTGGTGATGTGCCATCTGCTAAACAGAATGTTCCTTGTGGTGCAGAAACAGTCGCTTTTTGTTGAATATCACTATAACGAGTAATGGAGTTCAGTTTTGCGTTGGGACTGATCTCGCTTTCTACTTTAAATGTGACAACCTGATTTTCAATATCTTGTTGATCTAAGTTGCTATAGCCATAGTTATTTTTATCTGAAATCCCTTTGACAGGTTTGCCATTATAGTAAGGCACGCCGTACTGTGGATCATTTTCATCTTTTTGATATAAGTACGATAAAGTTGCCTTCGTGGTATCACTGATTCCAAAAGTAACCGAAGGTGCAATTCCCCAACGTTTCATTTCTTCATCACGACCTGCATAGGTATTTTGATGTCCCATTACATTTAAACGAAATGCTAAATCTTCATCTACAACTTTATTAAAATCACCTGTAAAGCGTTTATAGCTATCTGAACCAAAACCTAAAGTAACTTCATTGCTGTCACGATTCTTAGGCGTTTTAGAGACTAAATTGACACCACCACTGATTTGTCCTACACCATTTTCAACAGAGTTCGCACCTTTGATGATTTCAACAGCTTCATAATTGAATAAATCAGAACGGTTAGTTAATGCTGCATCACGTAAGCCATCTACAGTTGTGTTATAGGTTGCATCATAACCCCGTAGGTTGATTTTATCGCCATAACCACCACCACCTTCGCCAGCACCAAAACTAATGCCTGGAGTTGTTGCAAGGGCTTGTTGTAGTGAAAGTAAGCCTTGATCTTTGAGTGCTTTTTCCGTGATGACCTGAACGGTTTTAGCTGTATCTAAAATGGTTTCTGTACGCTTAGTCGAGGATGTTTTTGCTGCTAAATATGCAGTATTTTGTTCTGCTCGAGCTTGAATCGTCGGGAGCTGTATAGTTGTATCTTCAGTTGCTGCAAAAGCTAGGTTGGGTAAAGCAATTGCAAGTGCAACTGTTTTAACTTTTTTGTTTTTTACAGAATTTTTTTGAGCCATTTTTTGCGTCCATCGCAGGTTGTGTCAAACTTAACCAATACTGCTCAGGAAACTTCATGACGCAATAATGGAGAAATTGTTAAGGTATGTAACTAGTGTTGCGAATTCTAATGATAATTATTTTCATTCACAATAAATAGTAAGTGAATATTCATACGGAAAAACTGTTTAATTCATTCAATATAATTAAAGAAAGCTATAGGAAATATGATTGATGGAGTTTGATCATATTGCTGAAATCTAAAGTATTTTTAATGATTGGTAAAAAGTAACTATTGGAAATTATAGAATTATTTTTTAGTAAGGGTTAATAACAATGAGATTTATCTTTAATAAAAGACACAACGAGCTAAATTATAGGTAAAAAATGGCCCCTATGAATAGGAGCCATTTCACTTTAATTTTTAAAGTATTAACTATTAATATTTAAAGTTAATTGATAATACAGCATTACGACCTTCTGCTTCTGCTGCATAGTGAGACGCATATGCTTTAGTGAAATAACGTTTGTCCGAAAGGTTGTTTACGTTTAATTGTAAATCAACATTTTTGTTTACGTTATAACGAGCCATTGCATCATAACGTACATAGCCAGGAACAAATTTAGTATTAGCTGCATCACCATAAACTTTGTCCATAGCAATTGCACCAACGCCTAAATTCAACTGTGGAAGCACTTGATAAGTTGTCCAAAGTGTTGCGGAGTTTTTCGCAACGTTTTGAACTTGATTACCATTTGTTGAGCTTGGTGAATAAGTTCCATCACTATTTTTTGTAAAGCCTGCATCTACGATTTCACTATCTAGATAGGTATAGCCAGCACTGATTGCCCATTTATTGGTAATATTACCGTTAGCACCTAATTCAATACCATCGACACGAGTTTCACCGATATTACGCGTAAAACCATCTGTATCTAAAGCACGTGTATTTTGTTTTTCAGTGCGGAAAATAGCAGCTGTTAAATTTAACTTATCGCCAAAAAGATCCCATTTTGTTCCAATTTCATAGGTTTTAACTTCTTCTGGTTTTAAGTTATTAATTGCACGTGCTTGTTCATCCGATGTATTACGACCAGGAACGCTGATTCCTTCAGAACCATCACCTGCATCTACACCGACAGGGTTCGCAGAAGTTGCATAGCTTAAGTAAATAGAACCATTATCGGCAGGCTTAAATGTCACACCCAATTGATAGTTAAAGAAATCATTGTCAGAGTTATAATGTGTCCCAGCTTTAATTGCTGTAGCACCTGAACCTGAATCTTGATTATATTTCATGTCCGTTTCGAATTTATCCCAACGGATACCAAGATCAAGTAACCACTGAGGCGTGATTTCAATATTGTCTAAAGCATAGATTGATTGTGTTTTAGAGGTAATATTGGTGACATTAGGATTGGCTTTTACATTGCCTAACCATGCATCATGAGAATTAGGGTTATTTAAGTCTGTACACCAGCCATTGGAATTTGTAAGTGAACATGCGTTATTTGCATTGTTATTACTTGGGCTGCCACCGATTTTTGATGTATTTGGATCAGTAACAATATTTGTTCCACGATCAGAATCTTGTTTAGAGTATTCTGCACCTACATTAAATTTATGTTTGAAAGCCCCCGTATTTAATTTACCTGTTAAAGCCAATTGATCAGTAAAACTGTCTGTGCTGGTAAGATTGGTGTTTACACGGCGCCAAACCTTTCCATTGACAATATTTCCTTGGCTGTCATCAGGTTGAGTCCATAAATAATTATTTTTTGATTTACTATAAACGGCCGTATTACTTAAAGTGAGGCTATCAGTAAGATCATGTTCTAACTTTAATGTACCACTTTGATTTTCTTGTTTTTGGAAATCACGATCTAACCAACCATAATAAATACCTTGCTTAACATCGACAGGCTTACCTACTGTTGCTTTTTTAGTTGTATCATACTGATATGGCACACCAGAATCTGGTGTATCGTCTGACTTTAAGTAGTAGTAACTTAACGTTGCACGAGTCGCTGTATCCAAGCCAAAAGTAATACTTGGCGCAATACCAGCACGTTTATATTCAGTGCCATCTTCTTGACCAGCCTTTTCATTATGATGCCCCATCACAGCGACACGAGCAGCAATCCCATTGCCAAAATCTTTATTGCCATCTAGGGTAATACGTTGGTAGTTATCTGTACCACCTGCAACAGAACCTTCTAAAAAGTCTCCTTTTTTAGCGACCTTAGAAATCATATTGATGCTACCACCTGAAGTTCCAGCACCACCCATCGCTGAAGCAGAACCTTTAGTGACTTCTACTTGTTCGATAGCAAACATTTCACGGTTTTGAGAAGTTGAGTTACGAACTCCATCAATATACATAGAACTTTCAGAGTTATAACCACGAATAAATGGACGATCACCATTTGGGTTACCGCCTTCACCAGCGCCTAATGTAATCCCGGGAACTGTACGAAGTGCATCTGCAAGTGTTGTCACTTGAGTATCTTCAATCAATTGTTTTGAAATTACAGTTACAGATTTAGGTGTATCCAAAAGCGGGGCAACAAATTTTGTATTGGCAGACTGATCTACTTTTAAACTTTGTTCAGTCGTTGCTTGTGCTTTAATTGTTGGTAATTTTGCGATTTCGTCTTGAGCGATGGCTGATGTTGCAATAACTGAAAGTGAAGATGCGATTGCTGTAGAAACAATCTTTTTGCGTGATTTGATAAAAGACATACGTGAACTCACAAAGAGTAGTGTAAATTTGTATGCGAATAATAATGATTCTTATTGTTTATTGCATCTGTTTGAAATTGAAATTGTCGATGGTTTTAAATGTTTATGATGAGAAAACGAATTAAAAATGTATTGAAATTTCACTTAACTTTTTGAATTTTATTTATTTAATTTTAATTGTAGATATTTCAAAATGTAAATAAATTTATTCTAATGTCACTAACGTATTTGAATTTGGTAAATTTATATAAAAATACAAAATTTTTATTTTGTCATTGAGCCGAAGATAATTTATTAAAAAAAGCGCCACAATGAGAAAATCAGTGATCGAAATAAAATGATTTACACAGGTGTTTTGTATATATTCAAATGTTGTCATATAATGTGGCACTTTTTGAAAAACTGTAATTATTAAATTCTATCGAGGAAGCCATGCAAGTAACTTCTGAAGCGGTTTCGGGCGTTGCCCGTCGTTTAAATGTATCTGTACCGACGAGCCGTATTAACGAGCAGTTTGAAGCTCGCTTGAAACGCACTGCCAAAACTGTGAAGATCAACGGCTTCCGTCAAGGTAAAGTGCCAGTAAACGTTGTACGTCGTGAATACGGCGCTGGTATTTACCAAGAAGTTGTAAACGACATCATTCGTGACACAGTATTTGAAGCAATTCAACAAGAAAAAATCAACGCTGTTGGTATGCCAAACATCGACAAAGTTGAAAACAAAGATGATGCTTTAGTTTATCAAGCTACAGTTGAAGTTTATCCTGAAGTTGAAGCTAAATTTGAAGGTCTTGAAGTATCACGTAAATCATCTGAAGTAACAGATAAAGACGTTGATGCAATGCTTGAAAATCTTCAAAAGCAACGCGCTGAATGGACTGAAACTAAAGGCATGGCTAAAAAAGACATGCAAGTAACTTTCGATTTTGAAGGTACTGTTGATGGTGAGAAGTTTGAAGGCGGTGCTGCTGAAGACTTTAAACTTGTTTTAGGTTCTGGTCGTATGATCCCTGGCTTCGAAGACGGTATCGTTGGTATGAAGAAAGGCGAAGAGAAAGTGATTGATGTAACTTTCCCTGAAGACTACCAAGCTGAAAACTTAGCAGGTAAAGCGGCTCAATTCAAAATCACAGTTAAACTTGTTGAAAAACAAAAACTTCCTGAAATTGATGCTGAATTCCTTAAAATCTTCGGTTTAACTGAAGAAGAAGGCGTTGAGAAATTAAAAGCTGACGTTCGCAAAAACATGGAACGTGAAGTAAAAAATGGCCTACGTAACCAAGTAAAAGGTGCAACTTTTGATGCACTTGTTGCTGCAAATGACGTAGAAGTTCCTGAATCTATGTTGGCTCAAGAAATTGATCGTCAACGTCAACAAATGATTCAACAATTTACTCAACAGTTTGGTGCTCAAGGTGCTAAAGCATTTGACAGCAGCATGCTTCCTGATGAATTGTTCAAAGAACAAGCTGAAAAAGCAGTTAAACTTGGTGTATTGGTAAGCAAAGTATTGGCTGATGCTAAACTTGAAGTAGACCAATCACGTGTTGATGCTTATATCGAAGATATGGCTTCTTCTTATGAAGATCCGACTGAAGTGATCGAATATTTCAAAACTGATAAGCAACAACGTGCTCAAATCGAAGGCGTAGTGTTAGAAGATCAAGTTGTTGATCATATCTTAGCTGCTGCTAAAGTAACTGATGAAGTTGTTAGCTATCAAGATTTGTTAAAAGAGCAACAAGCGCGCCAACAAGGCTAAGTTGTTTGATCTAAAAAAAGGCGCTTTGGCGCCTTTTTTTATGAGCTTAAACATGGATTTAATCATTCCATTCACAATACTTATGCAAAAAATATCTGATATTAAGTTGGGAATATTTTGCATTTTCAGCAATTATCCCTCATATTGTGAACATGAGTGAAGTAACAAGAATTCAGGAATAAATAACGTATGTACGTTCCATCAATTGAAAGCGCTTTGGTGCCAGTAGTCGTAGAACAATCTTCACGTGGTGAGCGTTCTTTCGATATTTTTTCACGTCTTTTACGTGAACGTGTGATTTTTTTAACTGGTGAAGTTGAAGACAACATGGCGAATCTTATTGTCGCGCAAATGTTGTTTTTAGAAGCTGAAAATCCAGATAAAGATATCCATTTATATATCAATTCACCTGGTGGTTCAGTGACTGCGGGTATGGCAATTTACGATACGATGCAATTTATTAAGCCTGATGTAGTGACCTATTGTATGGGTCAAGCTGCATCTATGGGGGCTTTCTTATTAAATGCTGGTGCAAAAGGTAAGCGTTATTGCTTGGAAAATGCGCGTGTGATGATTCACCAACCATTGGGTGGTTTCCGTGGTCAAGCATCGGATATTGAAATTCATGCACGTGAAATTTTATTCATCAAAGAACGTTTAAATCGTTTAATGGCTGAACATAGTGGTCAAGATTACGAAACTGTCGCTAAAGATACAGATCGTGATAATTTTATGACTGCACAGCAAGCAAAAGAATATGGTTTAGTGGATCAGGTATTAAGTAAACGACCTCAAGACTAAACATTTATAGATAAGATTTAAGAATTTGGAGTGAAAATGTCCGATCTTCCTCAAGGACAAAAGCATTGTTCATTTTGCGGTAAAACGCAGTCTGAAGTCGGTAAGCTGATCGCAGGCGAGGACGCATATATTTGTAATGAATGCGTGGATGTGTGCTTAGACTTAGTGCAAACGAGTCAACAGGTGGAAACAGGCGATTGGGCAACACGCCCATTGCCAAAACCACATGAAATTCGTGCGGCTTTGGACCAGTATGTAATTGGTCAAGACACAGCAAAGAAAACACTTTCAGTTGCAGTGTATAACCATTACAAACGTTTAAAAGTATCTCAAACAGGGCATAAGCCTAAAGATGCCGTTGAAATTGCTAAAAGTAATATTTTGCTGATTGGACCGACAGGTTCAGGTAAAACATTGCTGGCACAAACACTTGCACGTTTGCTTGATGTACCTTTTGCAATGGCTGATGCAACAACTTTGACCGAAGCTGGTTATGTTGGTGAAGATGTTGAAAACATTATTCAGAAACTTTTGCAAAAAGCGGATTACGATGTAGAAAAAGCACAAAAGGGCATTATCTACATTGATGAAATTGACAAGATTACCCGTAAATCTGAAAACCCTTCGATTACACGTGATGTGTCTGGCGAGGGCGTGCAACAAGCATTGTTGAAAATGATTGAAGGTACGGTTGCGTCAATTCCGCCTCAAGGTGGACGTAAACATCCACAGCAAGAGTTTATTCAAGTTGATACTGCAAATATCTTGTTTATCTGTGGTGGTGCATTCTCTGGTCTTGAAAAAGTTGTGCAACAACGTCAAGAAAAAGGTGGCATTGGCTTCACCGCAGACGTAAAGAATAAAGACGATAGTAAGAAATTATCTGAATTATTCCGTCAAGTTGAAGCTGCAGATTTGGTGAAATTTGGTTTAATTCCAGAGTTCATTGGTCGTTTACCTGTGATTGCAACACTTGAAGAGCTTGATCAAGAAGCCTTGATGCAGATTTTAACAGAACCAAAAAATGCATTAACGCGTCAGTATCAATATCTTTTTGAGATGGAAAATGTAGACCTTCTTTTTGAAGACTCTGCTTTACGTGCGATCGCGAAAAAAGCGTTAGAGCGTAATACAGGTGCGCGTGGTCTGCGTTCTATTTTAGAAAATGTATTGCTTGAAACCATGTATGACTTACCAAGTCGTTCAGACATTGGTACTGTGATTATCAATGAAGCGGTGATTAACGATAAAGCTGCACCAGAGTTCAAATCTGAACGTCAACCAAAGCATGAAAATACTGAAGTTGAAAAAGTAGATTTGAAGGTGTTGGATACAAAATCAGCTTAAAAGCTGGATTCTGATACATCCTCAGTGCAATTCATCTGAAACGTGCAAGTAGCTTGACTATTTGCACGTTTTTTATTTTTAAATGGTCATTGAAATGTTAAGCTGGCTGTAGACAATAGGGTTTATTAAAAACGAAAATAAAAAATACGCGGTGAGGGAAAATCATGCGTTACATCGGTCTAGTCGTTTTGATCAGTTGTGGGTTGGCAGCTTGTCAAAGTCATCAATCTGTTGAACAGCAACCTGCAAAAGTTGTTTCAACTTTAGATCCAATCGATTTCAAAAAAGAAGATTCGTTGGTTCATGAAAAGCTTGAACAATATAAAGTTGCATCATTTTCTACCGGATCTTGGGTCAATCAAAAACCGGGGCAATACTTTAAGCTGGTTAAACCACAGAATCCTCAAGCTGCAATTGTGTATTTTTATCGACCAGACAGTCGTTGGAATAGACAAGAAATTATTCCAAACAATTTTTTTCTGAATGGTAAGAAAATTCCAAGTTTGATCAGTAATCATTATTACTGGATTGAACTGGCTGAAGGTGACTATAAATTAAGTCTCAGTCGCCCATTAACGGTTTTTCATTTCCAGAAACCCAAAGTTGCTTACTTCTCAGTGGAAGCTGGCGGGCAATATTTTGTCAAATATGAAGAAGAAAAATTTCGCGGTGGACCCAATGGTGAAGCAGGGTTATTACGTGTAGGGCCTTTAATGCAAATGCCTACCCGACAAGGACTTAAAGAAATTGCAATGACTCAACTGAAAACTCCAGGCCTTAATTTCGTGGCTGAAGTGACTGCAGATGGTCGTGTGATCAAACCTAAAGAAAAAATCAAAGGTGAACCGTACAAAGTGAGTGATGATGTGCATTTGGGACAGCAGTTTAAACTTTGGAACCCAATGACTTGGTGATCTATCGCTAGAGATGCTTGATATAGAAAAGAGAGCGAGGCTCTCTTTTCTTATTTGTTTTATTGAGTATTTGCGGCCTTTTTTAAAGCATCTAGTTTTTTAGTCACTTCTTTAAAGTCTTCAGATGCGTTTTGTACACTTTTAATCAGTTGGCTGTTCATGACTTTCATGGTTTCTTGAGCAACTTGAGGTGTTTTTTTCAGAATCGACTGTCCAATTGCACTTGAATAAAAATCAATTTGAGCTTGAACTTCTTCAGCACTGTATATGTCTTTATAAATCTTAAGATAAACAGGTTTGATTTGATCCCAAGCAATGGTTTTTTTACTTTGCTCATACATTTTGTCAGCAAGCTCATTGGCGACAATTTGTTCTTGTGGGTTGAGCTGATCTTTTTTTACCGTCATTTGAATGATTTGGTAAGCTTGTTGATCCAACTGAGGGCGAATTTGTTGTATGGTTTCTTGTAGCAGTTCATCAATATTCATGACTTTTAATAATTGTTGAACTTGTTGGTCTGAAGCGGGCGCTGCAAAAGCAAAATTTGTGCTGATACATGCGCTTGCAAGTAGTAAGTGTTGGAGTAATTTCATAAAATACCTATATAAGTTCTGGTTGTAATTCACATCATAAAATGGTTGAGTAAAAGCTTATTCAACTTGAAGAATTGGCTTTAAAATCGTTTCCATTTTTTCTTTCAGGGCTTTTTGATTTTCTACTTTTAGCATTTTTTCTTGAGAAAACTTTGCGGTTTCTTGCATGACTTCTGTCATAAGCGTGTTCATCTTTTGATTGATGGATTGTCCAATCGGTGTACTTAAAAAAGCGATATTGGCTTGAACTTCTTCTTCAGTAAAGGTCTTTTTAAATAATGATTTAAACATGTTGAGATATTCTGGGTCAGTCACCAGCTGCTGTTGAATATCACTATACAATGCACTAATTTGTAGTGCTGCATTTTGCTGATCGATATTCAATGTTTGAGCCCCCGTCACTTGGCGAACAAGTGCTTCTGCTTGATCGTCAAAGTAGGGTTGCATATCACGAGTACTTTGTTTGAAAATCTCTGAGATATTGGAGAGTTGCATCAATTTGTCGACACTTTTATCTGTTGCTGGAGATGCAAAACTTGACATTGTGATACAGCATAAACTTAAAGTTAAAACGAACTGCTTAATTTTCATAGGTTTTCCATTATTTATTTTCATCTAAATGATGCAGTTGCTGAATAATTTCTCCAATTTTATTGCGATATTGTTGGATAAATTGAGGGTCATTGACTGCCTTACGAATAGCTGCATTGCTTTCTAGGAATATTTCTGTGTCAATATTGGCAAGTTTTGTGTACAGCTCTTGGCTCGACGTTGTGTCATGCTGTGAGAGCATTTCAATTTCTTGAGAACTTAACGATTCTAAAAGAATTTGTTTGGTTTGGGCGATAAATTGTGGGTCTCGGAGAATATTTTCTGGTATTGCCTGATAAATCTCTACAATTTGAGGGATGATTTGTTTTTCTTTATCAGTGAGTTCTATTGTACTTGATCCGTTTTTGATTAAATTTTCCGCTTGATTTTGATAAATCTTTTTTGCACTTTCATTGTATTGTAGGCGCCATATTTGATTGGTAATGATACCTTGCGCTAGTCGGTCAACAGCGTCACTATCAGTGTTTGAAGCAAAACTTTGAATAGAGATCAAGCATACAAATAATCCAGGAAAAATAATATATTTTATAAAGTTCATGATCTGACTCAAAATAAAAAGCACTCTAATCATAGAGTGCTTTTTAAGTGATGCTCAAGCTTAATCTAAGCTTTAGATCAGATTATTGTGCAACAGCATCAACCACTGGGATTTTACCAATTTTGGCTTGCCAGATTTTAGGTGCAGTCGCATGAATAGAAGTACCATTGACATCAACTGCAACAGATACAGGCATGTCTTGTACTTTAAATTTATAAATAGCTTCCATACCTAAGTCAGCAAATGCAACAACTTCTGCTTCACGAATGGCTTTAGATACTAAATAAGCAGCACCACCAACAGCCATCAAATAAGTTGCTTTATTGTCTTTGATCGCTTCAACAGCAGCAGGGCCACGATCCGCTTTACCGATCATACCAAACAAGCCAGTCGCTTCAAGGACTTGACGTGTGAACTTATCCATACGTGTTGCTGTTGTTGGACCAGCAGGGCCTACAACTTCATCACCGACTGGATCTACAGGTCCCACGTAGTAAATGAATTTACCTTTGAGATCTACAGGTAACTGTTCGCCTTTATTCAACATGTCAACCATGCGTTTATGCGCAGCATCACGACCTGTATAGATGGTACCGTTCAATAATAATGTATCGCCCGGTTGCCATGAGTTCATTTCTTCCTGTGTGATATTGTCTAAGTCAACACGTTTAGATGTTGACGTATCCCAAGTCACTTCAGGGTAATCTGAAAGTAAAGGCGCTTGAATATGTGCAATACCTGAACCGTCTAACTGGAAATGAGCGTGACGAGTTGCAGCACAGTTTGGAATCATACCGACTGGTTTACCAGCAGCATGGCAAGGGTAGTCTTTGATCTTGATATCAAGCACTGTGGTTAGACCACCAAGACCTTGCGCACCGATACCCAATGCATTTACTTTTTCAAAGATTTCAATACGCAGTTCTTCAATTTGGTTCTGTGGACCACGGCGAAGTAACTCGTCCATATTGATTTCTTCCATGAGCGATTCTTTTGCAAGCATCATGGCTTTTTCAGCAGTACCACCAATACCAATACCGAGCATTCCTGGAGGACACCAACCCGCACCCATCGTTGGTACAGTTTTAAGTACCCAATCTACGATCGAGTCAGAAGGGTTAAGCATTGCCAGTTTAGATTTATTCTCTGAACCACCACCTTTCGCTGCAACAGTAATATCGACTTTATTGCCTGGAACGAGTTTGTAGTGAATTACAGCAGGTGTATTGTCTTTGGTATTTTTACGACCAAAAGCAGGATCTGCTAAAACTGAAGCGCGGAGTACGTTACTATTTTCTAAATAACCTTGGCGTACACCTTCATTGATCGCATCATCTAAGCTCATGGTTAAATCAAATTTAACATCTAAGCCCACGTCAACAAATACGTTAACAATACCAGTATCTTGACAGATTGGACGATGACCTTCTGCACACATACGTGAATTAATTAAGATTTGTGCAATTGCATCCTTTGCAGCTTGGTTCTCTTCACGATCATAAGCACGGCTCATCGCTTGGATAAAGTCTTGTGGATGATAGTACGAAATGAACTGAAGCGCGTCCTTGACCGATGTGATCAAGTCATCTTGTTTGATAATAGTTGTCATATCAAAAATCTCTTGAGCGGGCTGTTAGCTAGCGGGCTAAATTATACGTGATATTGCTTGTTTTGTGGTGGCTTAGATCTAATTTCAGCCTAAAGTTTTATGATTTTATTTGAGAAACTCAGCTTATATTTTGATTGATCAAGTCAACTTTTCTACTTTTTATATAAATGATGATAAAGCCGTATTGAAATAAATTTCAGATTTTACAGGGTGAGAAAAGCTCTATACTCTATTGAGTCAAAAGCTTGGGCTAAATAACAACAACATGGAAAACTATACGCATCTTGCGGAAAATATTATTGAAATTTATACAAAGCATGCTCGTGCATGGACTGAATTACGCGGGGAATTTCTTTATGAAAAAGCGTGGTTGGATCGCTTTTTAACTTTAATTCCAGCTCATTCCCATATTCTTGACTTGGGCTGTGGCTCTGCAAAACCAATTGCAGCTTATTTGATTGAGCAAGCGAATACTGTGACAGGTGTTGATAGTTCTGATGTGATGATTGAAATGGCGAAACAGAATTTTCCTGATCGCACTTGGATTTTAGCTGATATGCGAACAGTAGATTTAGATCGCAAATTTGATGCAATACTCGCTTGGGATAGCTTTTTTCACCTTACACCACAAGATCAGCGAGATATGTTTGAAATTTTTGATCAATATACAAAAGCTGGCGCTGCTTTAATGTTTACCAGTGGACCATCACAGGGTGAAGCGGTTGGAGAGATGTTTGGTGATGCGCTGTATCATGCCAGCTTATCATCCGCTGAGTATCATGAACTATTTAAAAAATATAATTTTGAAGTGATAAAGATGATTGCTGAAGATCGTGATTGTACTGGGCATACTGTTTGGTTAGCCAAGCGAATATAAAATACCTAGATGAAAATAAATTAAGCAATAAATACAAAAATATCTAAAAATTTTAATATTCTCAAATTAAGAGATTCATATATTTTAATTATGAGTATTAAAGTTATTTTTTAGTTTAATTTCTAAATAAGTAAAAATAATCCCACTTAATTTAATATACTTTTCACGTTTATTTTTTAGATCATCATTATTTTGTAGTTAAATTAGCGTGTTATTGTAAAATTTAGTGAAAATTCATATTATAATGATAATAATTCTCATTATTTTTCTTGGTGCAATAATGCCTTTTGTTAAAAAAAGCTTAACTTTAATGATGCTGTCGACGGGAGGGCTTTTCGTTTCCTCTTTAACATTTGCAAATACAGATAGCAGTGAAGAACAGAAAAAAAGCACAGCAACGCTTCCCACCATTGTCATTGAAGCAATGAATGATGGTGACCCAATAAAAACATATGTGGACTATAAACAAGCCAATGTTACGAGAAATGGTTTAGATAAAAAAGATATACCACAAACGATTGATACAATTGATGTTTCGAAATATAAGCTGTATGGCGCAAATGATTTGAGTGTTATGTTACAAGGCACACCAGGCGTTTCAACCAGTTATGATATGCGTGGTGATGGTATTATGCTGCGTGGGTTTAGTGCGGATTCTGGAGATATCTATCGTGATGGTGTGCGTGAAAGTGGACAGATACGTCGCAGTACCGCCAATGTTGAACGAATTGAAATTTTAAAAGGTCCTGCATCTGTATTATATGGCCGTAGTGGCGGTGGTGGTGTGATCAATATGGTCACCAAATATGCAAATTTTGATTCGGGAAGCTCAGTTGGGGCATACGTGGGTTCTTATGATAATGTTGGCGGAACGCTTGATATTAATAAAGTACTTAATGATAACTGGGCTGTACGTTTGGTTGGTGAAAAGTCCGATACCAATAGCTTCCGTTCCGATATCGGCGCCAATGAGGAAATGATTTCTCCAAGTGTGACTTATCGTAGTGATGATGAAAAACTACTTTGGACGACCGAATTTACTTACGACAATATACATCGAGTTCCTGATCGTGGTCCTTCCTATGAGAACTTGCCTACAGGGACTTCAATTAAGATGGGGTTTGCTCAATCTGGAGATTATGTAGAAGATATTCTTCAAACAATGCGTACAGATGTTAAATATGAATTTGCGCCAAATTGGAAATTTCATTGGGGTTTAAGTCATCGTGAGTCGGAACAAAATTTTGATCATTTTTATTTAGGCTCTATGTGTACTGCAGATGTGAAGCCAACGAATACAAATAAAGGATGTTATAAAGGTTATGTCAATCAAATTTATTATTGGCAGCAAACAACCAATAAAACCACAACCAATACTTGGGATATAACTGGTGAGTTTAATACTGGGGCGATTAAACATAATGTTCTAGTCGGTACAGACTGGTCTTATGAACAGCGAGAACCTTTACTATCAAATAAAAACAAGGATGGCTCATTGATTTATGGATTTGTGAATCCACTAACAGGTGATCGTTTTAGTAACCGTGGCACAGGGCATATTACGACCTCTCACAATTATAATGAAGGAACAAATTATGCGCTTTTCCTTCAGGATCTCATTAGCTTTAATGATCAGTTTAAAATGATGTTAGGTGGGCGTTATGATTACTATGAGTCAAAAACCACAAATAAATTAGAGAGTTCAACATCATACCGACAATCACGTGCAGTTAAAGATGAGACATTTAGCCCAAATGTAGGTTTTGTATGGCAACCCGTCCCTGAACAAAGTCTATATGCATCTTATAGTCGAAGTTTTTCACCCTTTGGCGGCAATATGGGCGTCAATGTTATAAATGCAACAGATGATCTAAGTGCATTTAATTATGAGCCGCAATATCTTGATCAATATGAAGTGGGTATAAAAAGTGATTGGCTGGATTCTAAGCTAAACACACAATTATCTGTATTCAATATTAAAAAACATAATATCCGCGCACGTAAAGATCCAGATGATAATAACTCGCCTTATGTTGTTGTTGGTGAAAATGAATCTAAAGGATTAGAGTTTAGTTTTATTGGTCAGGCACTGAATAATATTTATGTTCGAGGTGGCTATGGTTATACAGATGCCAAAATTACTAAACATGATTTAAGACCTGAATTGGTTGATAATAATTTACGCAATGTTTCCAAGCATACAGGCAATTTGTTTGTACGTTATCTTCCTACCGAAAAAATTTATGGCGAGGTTGGTGCAACCTATATGGGGGATTATTATACTTCTGATGAAAATACCACCAAAATGCCAGATTGGACTCGTATCGATGCTGCAATTGGTTATAAAGATGATAAATGGGGGGCGACGATTGCTGTGAATAATTTAACAGATAAAGAATATTGGCGTTCAAACGCTATGCCAGGTACTCCGCGTAATTATTTATTTCGCGTGAACTATTTCTTCTAAGCTTTAATCTCATTGAAAATAAAGCTGTCTAATACCCATGATAGCAATTGAATCGATGGGGATATCAGTATCATAAAGACTGATTTATGAATTTTTCGTCAGTACATTAAATAAACCACCCAATTGATTTGGGTGGTTTTTTTATGTCTAGTAGATCAGCATTAATGTGCAGCTTGTTGTTCTGACTGAATCGCCGTTAATGCAATGGTAAAGACAATATCATCTACCAATGCACCACGCGACAAGTCATTTACAGGTTTATTTAAACCTTGCAGCATTGGACCAACACTGACCACATTAGCAGAGCGTTGAACTGCTTTATAGGTGGTATTGCCTGTATTGAGGTCTGGGAAGATAAACACATTGGCACGCCCAGCAACTTGAGAGTCTGGTGCTTTAGAGCGTCCAACACTTTCAACAGATGCAGCATCATATTGTAAAGGGCCATCAATCAGTAAATCTGGACGACGTTGTTTGGCAATTTCCGTGGCTTTTGCAACTTTTTCAACTTCCGCACCTGCACCTGAAGTACCGGTTGAATAGGAAATCATGGCAATACGTGGGTCAATACCAAATGCTTTTGCCGAATCTGCAGATTGAATTGCAATCTCTGCCAATTGCTCAGCATCTGGATCAGGGTTGATCGCGCAATCACCATATACATAAACTTCGTCTGGTAACAGCATAAAGAAGATTGAAGAGACCAAGGAGTATTCTGGTGCAGTTTTGATCAGCTGGAATGCAGGGCGCACTGTATTGGCGGTGGTGTGCACAGCACCAGAAACCAGTCCATCGACTTGATCAAGTGCCAGCATCATCGTACCGAGTACTACAGTATCTTGCAGTTGCTCACGTGCTTGTAATTCGTTGAGTTTACCTTTGCGTAATTCAACCATTTGGGTCACGTAGTTTTCACGGATCAGATCTGGATCAATAATTTCTAAATCCACAGGGAGTTCAATATTACGTGCTTTGGCGACTTCAAGTACCGCTTCAGGCTTTGCTAACAATACACATTGTGCAATACCACGAGATTGACAAATTGCTGCGGCTTGAATGGTACGCGGCTCATCACCTTCAGGCAGTACAATACGTTTTTTTGCAGCAATCGATTTTTGTACCAATTCATGACGGAATGCAGAAGGAGATAAACGGGGTTTATAGTCACCATTCAACATTTGGGTCAACCATTCTGGATCAATATGGCTTGAAACGAATCGGGTCACTTGATCGGCACGTTCAGTATCATCCACAGGAATTTCATTGCTTAAATTGGCAAGTTGCTGTGCTGTTTCAAAGGTACTGAGTGGTGTGTGTAAAATCGGTAGACCATTTTTAATTGCAGACTGGCAGAACTCTAAAACCAATGGATTTGGCTCATGGTGTTCAGTTAAAACTAAACCTGCGAGTGGAATGCCATTGCTGGTGGCTAAACTACTCGCCAATAACACATCAATACGATCAGAAGCACTGATAATCAGTTCGCCTGCAACGAATTTTTGTAGTTCATGTTCAATATTTGAAGCAATTAAGCTGCTGTGCAATACACGGCGTGTGTTGGCTTTGCCCTGATTAATCCACGTGGCTTGAATTTGTTTTGCTAAGTCTGAGATGCGAGGCACACTCAAGGTGTCACTGAATGGAACTAAGCCAATAATTGGAAATGTTGCTGAGCCGATGTGTGCATGAGTTTTTTGAATTTCAGTTTTAAATTTTTCAGTATCTGCAACTAAACGTAAGCTTGGATCAATGGTCACCGGAATTTGTGCAGATTCTGCAGGTAGACCACGGGTACGCATAAACAGTACGCCTGCATTACGCGATGATGATGCACCACCAAAATTACGTACTTGTGCTTCAACTTTTTCAGCAGTTTGTTCTGGTTTTTCGATATTAGCATTGCTGACAAAGATAACTTTGGCATCCAAAGCTTGCGCCAAAGAGGCATTTAAATCACTGGCAAAAGCATCACGTGCAGTAGGGACTAAGCCTTCTACAATCACAATGTCATGGGACTTTGCAATTTGGCGTTGTAAGCTGACCGCTTCTTCAAGGAGCTCATCTGTTTCACCATCATTGAGCTGTTGTGTGATTTTTGCATAAGCTATCGGTTCAACCGTATCTAATTTTGAGATATGACGGTAAAGCGCAGTGGTGCGGTCTGGTTCAGCGATTAATTCTTGTGAAAATGGTTTTACAAAGCCTGCTTTAACGCCTTGGCATTCCAATGCATAGACTAAACCTAAACACGCAGACGTTAAACCTACGCCTTCCCCAGTTGGAACCAATAAAATTGTTTTCATAGACGATTCTTTAATCAGTAAAAATATGTGAATTCATGGATAAATTGAAGATGAATATCTCAAATCATCTGCTTCACTCAACATCTTTTTGGTGGTGTATACAGTGATCGCAAAACGATATTCATCTACAAGGCTGGTTTATATATTTATGCCAGCTTAAGCGATTACAAAACAGCTTTATATCAAAATCTGGTCAAGATCAATTGTAATAACGAGCTTGAGTATGCGGCTATTTCAATAGGTATACCCAAAGCTCGTACAAGACTTACGACAGCTTAAGCTGTCGCAATATCAGATTCAGGCTTTTTTGCGGCCTGTTGTACCTCGTGTTCTACAACATGAACGGTTTCTTTAGCAATACGACCTTCTTCATCGGTTGGTATGACCCAAATTTGAGGACCTGTTCCAGCATCAATTCGACCTTCTGTACCACGTTTTAAACCGTCATTCTGTTCTTTGCTGAGGTTGAAACCGAAGTGTGGTAAGTAAGCAATGGTTTTTTCACGAATATAGGCAGAATTTTCACCAATACCGCCTGTAAAGAATAAACCATCGATACGTGGTAAACCGCAGCTTAATGCCGCAAGTGATTTGGCTAAACGATAACAGAATACTTCAATCGCCAAAGTCGCATCTTCATTGCCTTGTTCTGAAGCTTCAATCAAGGTACGCATATCATTTGAAAGATCTGATAAGCCCAGTAAGCCTGATTCACTGTTCAGCATTTTATCAATTTTATAGATGTCCCAGCCCAGATTTGAAGCAAGGAAGCTATGAATACTTGGATCAACATCACCACTACGAGTACCCATGACCACGCCTTCAAGCGGAGTCAGTCCCATGGAGGTATCGACACTTTGACCATTCCAAATGGCGCAAGTGGAGCTACCATTGCCTAAGTGTGCTGTTAACCAACCGCCATGTTTATAGCTCCCCGCGAGTTCAGAACCACGTTCAGAAACATAGGCATGACTGGTACCATGGAAACCATAACGACGAACGTTGTGTTGTGTATACAGGAACTTTGGTAAAGCATAACGATATGCATGTGCAGGCATGGTTTGATGGAATGCTGTATCAAATACTGCAACTTGCGGTAATTCAGGGAATAGGCGCATTGTCGCATCGATACCGACTAAATGAGCAGGGTTATGCAGTGGTGCAAGTGGTGTTGCTTCACGAATTTTTTCTACAATTTCAGGCGTCAATAACTCAGCTTTGGTTAAGGTCCCGCCATGAACAACACGGTGTCCAATGGCTTGAGGTTTATACTGTGATAAACGACCTAAGATGGTTTCTAAAGCTTTTTCATGGTCTGCATAGGGAATTGAAAGCTCAAGTGGTTGATTGCCCGCCGTGATTCCTTTAATACGTGCATCAGCAGAGCCTAGATTTTCTGCTAAACCAAAGATTCGATCTTCACGACGTTCAGAAACAAGCGCATATTTGATTGATGAAGATCCGCAGTTAATTACTAATACTGATGTAGACACGTTTGAATACCCGAAATTATAATTTAAAAAAGTCATCCTGATTGATCTGATTATGCTTGTTTATAAAGGGCAAATTAGATCAGCAGTCATGTTGTACCATGTGTAGTTTTTTTGTCCTAGATAGACTTTAGGTGATTAGACTTTTGGACTATCGACCTGATATTGATTAATAATTAATATTTATCAATTGATTGTTAAAAATTATCACTCATTGTTGTTTTAATCTATCTGCATTCTATAGTTTCTTGTAAATAATCTTGTCCTATCCAAAGGCAATCTTTGCGTCTTTCTAAAAGACAAGCACATATTTTTTATCAAAATTTTAAATTGATTGATATTTTTACTGTGCATTAAAAATAAAAACTCAGCACTTATGTTTGAGATAAATGCTGAGTCGAGTTATTCAAGCTTGGAATCAATGACGAATTTGACCATCGCCTAAAACAATCCATTTTTGCGAGGTTAAACCTTCAAGACCGACTGGGCCACGGGCATGAATTTTATCGGTAGAAATACCAATTTCAGCACCTAAACCATATTCGAAACCATCAGCAAAACGCGTCGAAGCATTGACCATAACTGAACTTGAATCTACACGGGTTAAGAATTGACGCGCTAAGCTAAAGTTTTCAGTGATGATTGCATCGGTATGATGTGAGCCATATTTGTTAATATGTTGAATGGCTTCTTCAATCCCAGTCACAATTTTCACTGCCAAGATTGGACCTAGATATTCTTCATACCAATCTTCTTCACTGGCTGGTTTTACAGCATTGCCTAAGATTTTTTGAACATTGATACAGCCACGCAATTCAACGTTTTTTTCTGCATAAAGCTCAGCGATTCGGGGTAAAAACTCTTCCGCAATTTTTTCATCAACCAACAATGTTTCCATTGCATTACACACACCATAACGATGTGTTTTTGAGTTTAATGCGATAGGAAGTGCTTTATGTAGATCCGCCTGCGCCTCAACAAAAACATGGCAGTTTCCATCAAGATGTTTAATCACAGGAATGGTTGCTTCATTGGTAATGCGTTCAATCAAACCTTTACCGCCACGAGGTACGATGACATCGACATACTCAGACATGGTAATCAATTGACCCACGGCAGCACGGTCAGTGGTGTTAATCACTTGTACACAAGTTTCAGGTAAGCCCGCTGCTTTTAAACCATGTTGAATGGCTTCAGCAATTGCTTGATTTGAATTCAATGCCTCCGAACCACCACGTAAAATGATGGCATTGCCAGATTTTAACGCAAGTGAGGCAGCTTCAAGGGTAACGTTTGGGCGTGATTCATAAATCATACCGACCACACCTAAAGGCACGCGCATTTTACCAATCTGAATACCTGTTGGACGGAAAGCAAGATCCGTGATTTCACCAATCGGATCGACAAGGCTGATGACATCTTTTAAGCCTTGTAACATTCCTTTAAAGCGTGTGGGGTTGAGTTCTAAACGATCAAGTAAAGCACTATCCAATTGATTGTCACGACCTTTGCTCATGTCAATTTGGTTGGCGGCCAAGATTTGCGGTTGACTATTTTCCAAAGCAGTATAAATCGCAGATAAGGCATTATTTTTTGCAAGTGTAGTTGCGCCTGCCAAAACACTAGCGGCTTGGCGTGCTTGCTTCCCTACAGTTTGCATATACTGTTCAATTGAGTCTTGCATAGCAGTTTATTTGATCATTAAAAATTTCCCTTTGATAGTAGCAGTCTAAGTAAAGCCAAGGAAGTATTTCACTGAAATAAACTTATTTTGCAGCGTTGAAGCGTTAAATATCTTGCAAAATCTTTTGCCATTTAAACTGGATAAACGGTCAATTTAGCGATTGCGTATAAATCACACATCTGTAAGAATGAAACAATAAGGACATTGATGTGATACAGAATTCATACGTATCACGAATTTGAAAGAATAATGCGGGTCAAAATCTTGCATATTAAAAGAATAAAGCAAGGATGGAGGAAGGATATGAATTCCATTATCCAAATGGACACAGAATCACACCAATCTTTATCAAGCTTTGGTTTTTTCGACATATACCACAAAAACAGTTTTAAGCAGGAGCCAAGAACAACTTGGATTGATGGCTGGAAAATTGAGTATATGGCGATCGCAGATCCACGAACAATTCACAATACACCGATTGTGATTGTGGGCGGAGCGTTCCAAAACTTTAACTCATATAAGTATTGTGTTGAGCAGTTCTTTGAAAGTGGCCCAGTCATTTTGATTGATTTGCCCTCTATGGGCGCCAATCAACAAATCACCAATATCGACTCTGGTTTATCTGCGGGGACATTAGAATTACCTGATCTTTCTCGTATGTTGGGACAGTGGCTTGATATTGTGGCGATTGAAAAGGTTGCCGTGGTGGGGATTTCTTTAGGTTCTGTGATTGCTTCATTTTTTGTTGATCAACGCCCTGAACTGGTCGAAAAAATGATCTTGATGGGGGTGATGCAAGAAACTCGTAAAAGCTGGCGCATGTTGTTAGAAGAATCATTGATGTTGATGAAAGAACAACGTATGGGCGAGTTTGGTCAGGCCGTGATTTTGTATTTAGTCAATCATGCCAAGCTCGATAAAACGCGTATGTCGCCCACAGCCAAAAGATTATTCTTTAAGCAAATGGCTGAATTTTCAAATACTGAACAAGAACGTTATGAAATCAATTGTAATCGTCTATTACGGTTAAGCCATGTACCGGTTCCTCAAGTGAATACACTGGTGGCATGTGGTCAATACGACAGTTTTACTTTACCTCATGAAAATGCAAACTTTGCTTTGCAATGCCCAGATATGCAGTTTGCAATGATTGCCAATGCCGATCATGTTCCTCAATTACAACGCCGTAAAGAAACCATGACTTTATTCACCACTTATTTAAAAGGTGGGTCGATCCAAGGGCTGGATGGGATTGTCAATTTCACACGGGAACAAATGCAGCATATCGAGCGTCGTGGTGAAAATCGTATTCAAGTGCTTGATCCACATCGTCAGTTGACACATCGCCATTCAAATAAAGTGATTCAGGTTGAGGTGGTTGATTTAAATTACTTTGGTTTATTGATGCGTCTTGATCATCAACAAGATTTAGCTTTTGTAAATCAACATACCCGTGATTTGGCTTTAAATTTGAGTGATGATGAAGGTGAGTTTGCGATTGAATGTTTAATTTTTGAAACCTCTGCATCTGGTGTTCGCGCACTATTTAAGCATGGTAGCTTTGAAAATGCAGATCGCTTATTACGGTTTATTGCACGCCAGACTCAAGCAGTGCAGTTATGTATAGCGCAAGAAGGCGCAGTGGCTTAAGCCTTTGATATATTGATCTGTTAAAAAACCAGTCTTTTGACTGGTTTTTTATTTCTTAGAATTGAAGTATTTAAATCTCGAAATGTTTACGTTTTAAAGGATTTAAGTCTCCAAATCTCAATACATGATTGCTTTAGCGTTGTGCATCAATCATCCACACCAAATCACCTAGATGCTCTTCAGCATTGTATTCAGTTGAATCTGTATTGAAATAGACACGGGGCTGAATCACGTCAACTTTTTGAAAACCAGCTTGGTAGATAAAATTTCTGACTTGTTCTGGTGTGACAAAGTGAAAAGTAAAAGCACTTCGTGACATGACTTTTAACAGCTTGCTGCTGTTCCAAATCACTTTTGCCAATTTGTTTTTTACTGGTTCAGGGTAAAGGTCGGTGAGATAATGCAGACTGTTAAAGTCTTGCCCATAATGGGCAATCGATTGAATCAATTGTTGTAACAGTTCTTTGGTGAAGTAGTTAATTAAACCTTCACTGATCACGACGAGTGGTCGTTGTGGATCAAATACCTCAAAGGCTTTTTTAAAATCCGCTGTAAATAAGTCGACAGACAACACATCTGGGCTCTTGTGATCAATTTGCTTAAGCGCCGCTTGCTTGGTTTTTGCCATATCGGGTAAATCTAATTCACGATAATCAATCAAGGGATAATGTTGTCTAAACCACCAGCCTCTGGGTGACAGTCCAGCGGCTATTTCCAGTACTTGTAAGTCTGGAGACTGTTCAATCAGTTCAGCTAAACGTTCATCCAACATGGTATGACGTTGCTTGAGTGTGGTACGCATACTGCCACCGACGTATTTTTCTCCCCAACTTTCTATTGGGTGGGCAATCATAGCCAAAGTTTTACCTTTGGATGTGGCAAATAAGGGATGAGAAATGCCCATTTGATACCAAATATAGCCTGTGTAATGGGCTGTAAATGAAATATGGCGGTGCTTGGAAAGTTGCTGGTCTGACATAGTTATCCTTAACTTTTATTTTTTCTAATGGGGTCATGATGAAAAGCAATTAAAACACAACTAAAAATTTAATTTTGCTTCGTCATCTTTTTTTGATCCTTTGCAACCCTCCTATTGAAAGGAGAATAGCTTAAATCTCTTTAATCATAAAAGGCTGCAGATTTGCCCCCGCTTGTCATCAAGAGGGGGCAGCAAAATTAAGTCATCTAGCACAATATCCTATGGATAGCTCTCTATTGGTTTTAAAGTGAATTTTTAAATTCTTCAATGACTTTTTTGACAGCTTGCCATTCATTTCCAAGGTCAAATGTTTCATCAATACTGATCTGTAGAATTTTACCACGCATACGTTCTAAACGTGCTTGATTCGGCAAAGGTAGGTTTTCGATTCCAGCCAATGCAATACATGCCGATTCACGGTTATTACACACCAAGCCCATATCACAACCTGCTTCGAGGGCAGCACGGATACGTGCATCTGCTCCGCCTGCAACACAAGCTGCTTGCATGCTTAAATCATCCGAGAATAACACACCATCAAATTGAAGCTCTTGGCGTAAAATCGTTTGAATCCAGTAAGGTGAAAAACCAGCAGGATTTGGATCTACTTTTTCATAAATCACATGTGCAGGCATCAGTGCATCCAGCTGGGTTTGTAGCTGAATAAAGCTTTGCATATCCTTGTTGTAAATGTCTTGGTATTCACGTGGATCAATTGCTGCAGCAACATGAGAATCTGCTTTTACAGAACCATGTCCAGGAAAGTGTTTTCCTGTGGTTGCCATACCTGCACGTTGCATTCCTTTCATAAATGCGCTGGCAAGCGGTACAATATCTTGTACATTTTTTGCAAAGGCACGATCGCCAATTACATCACTAATGTCATTCAGATCTAAAACAGGTGCAAAACTAAAATCAATCCCCACTGCAAGCACTTCAATTGCCATGAGCCAACCACATTGTTCAGCCAGAGTTAAAGCTTTTTCAGGTTGAGTTAAGTATAGCTCACCAAAATGCCCCATGGCTGGTAGTAGGGTAAAGCCTTGTTTTAGGCGTTGTACTCGTCCACCTTCTTGATCAACGGCAATAAGAATGTCGGGGCGTATTTGGCGCATATGATCGGTTAAAGCGCGAACTTGAGCAGGTGATTCTATATTTCTTGAAAATAAAATCATGCCACCGACTTGCGGAGTTTGTAATAGTTCAATATCTTCTTGAGTAAGTTCTGTGCCTGCAATATCAAGCATCAATGCGCCGATCATAGGAATCCACGGTTGTATTTATATAAACTGGGAAACAATACCTGATTTCTGCAATGATTTGCTACACTTACTCAGTACAGATTATGCTAAAACTACACAACATAAACAGATAAAGTCGTTTAAGATATTGAAACTGTTGAGTTCAGATTGAAAAACGATATAGAAATTGGAAAACCCAAGGAAGTATTAAGAATTTATGAAAATTCAAACTCTCGCTTGCGCTATAGCACTTGCAACAGGTGGTTTATTCTTTACCCATACCATCAATCAGGCAATGGCGGAAACCAATGCTACAAACGTGTCTCAATCGATTCATCCTTCACAAGATCAAGCCTTAGTGACACGTCAACTTGCAACATTGATTGACCGTCAGCATTATTTGAATATGCGTTTAGATGCAAATACATCAAATCGTATTCTCGACATGTATATTGATAGCCTTGACCCAGAGCACACCTTATTTTTAGCTTCAGAAATTGAACAATATAAAAAGCAATATGGTGCAACACTCGGCGCAAAATTAAAAGCAGGCGATTTGTCTGGACCATTTGCGATTCATGCGCATTATCGTGCACGTTTAAAAGAATTTTATGAATTTGAATTGGCTGAACTTAAAAAGACCCAGAACTTAAATCAGCCAAATGAATTTATTGATGCCGACCGTGAGAAAGCTGAATTCTTTGCCAGCAAAGCCGAGTTGCAAAACTATTGGCGTAAGATGCTGGTGTCGCAATTAATCAATCTCACTATTGCCAAGCAAGAAGATCAAGCCAAACAAAAAGCATTAAAAGATGATCCAACATTGGCCAATGGTCAGGATTTGGCAGCATCAGAAGATCTTACACCTGTTCAAACGCTTACCAAGCGTTATACCCGCCAACTAGAGCGTATTGGACGAACCAAGAGCGATGATGTACTGGAACGTATCCTCAATGCAATGACCTTGACCTACGATCCACACAGCAATTACTTCCCACCTGTTGATGCTATGGAGTTGAATCGTCAAACCACCTTACAACTTGAAGGTATTGGTGTTTCGATTCGTCCTGAGCGTGGTAATGAAGACTATACCAAGATTGAAACCATTGTAGATGGTGGGCCGGCAAGTAAGACCGGACAGGTTAAATCTGGTGATCGCATTATTGGTGTTGCACAAGATGGCAATAAAATGGTCGATGTGATTGGTTGGCCAAGTTCTGAAATTGTCGGTTTGATTCGTGGTAAACGTGGCACCAAGGTGTCAGTGAAATTGTTGGCTGCGGGCGCTTCTATGAGCCAAGCACGAGTTGTGACCATTACTCGTGATGTGATTCAAGAAGAAGATGCGGGTGTGCGTTCACGTACTGTAGAGCTAACACGTGATGGTAAAAAACATAAGTTTGGTGTTTTAGAAATCCCATCTTTCTATCTGAACTATCGTGCACGTCGTGCAGGGACTGAATACCGTTCTGTTTCAGAAGATACCAATAAAGCATTGAAGTCACTTGCAGCACAAAATGTTGAAGGGATTATTATTGATTTGCGTAATAACCCAGGTGGTTCTTTAGAAGAAGTTGCCAAAATGATTGGGCAAGTGATTAAAGAAGGCCCAGTGGTTCAAATCCGTGATGGTAACGGCAATGTGAGCGTGTTTGAAGACACCGACGGTGGTGCGCAAACCTATGCTGGACCTTTGGCTGTTTTAGTTAACTTAGCATCGGCTTCTGCCAGTGAAATTTATTCTGCTGCCTTACAAGATTACGATCGTGCGGTAATTTTAGGAAGTACGACCACGGGTAAAGGGACTGCGCAAGTTCAATTGGATAGTCTGGCTTATGGTCAAGCAACCTTAACGCAACGTAAATTCTACCGCGTGACTGGTGGCAGCACCCAAAACAAAGGTGTGATTCCAGATATCAAACTGGTGGATATTTATGATGAAGAGTTTGGTGAGCGTAAAGCTAAAAATGCTTTGAAATGGGATACGATTCCAACTGCGCCATTTAAACGTGAAGGATCAATTCAACCGTATGTGGCACAGCTTGGCGAAAAATCAAAAGTTCGTGCGGCGGGTGATCCTCAGTTCCAATACTTAGAGACGCGTAAAGCGATTGCTCAAGAAACCAAAGATCAAAAACGAATCTCTTTAGATATTGATAAACGTAAAGCAGATTTGGTGGCGCTTGAAGCAAGAACATTGGCTGCGGAGAATAAGCGTCGCACTGAAACAGGATTAAAGCCATATTCAAATTGGGAAAGTTATCAAGCAAGTTTGGATGCATTGGCTGAATCAAGAGCGAAAATGAAGGTAAACCAACGTCCGGCATTGCCAGAGGAAGAGACCTTTGTGAATGAGGCTGCCAATGTTCTGTTAGATTTGGCACATCTAACAAGTAAATAACTAAAAATTCTATTTAGGTAAAATAAAAAAGCATATCTCGGATATGCTTTTTTTATTTCGATTCAAAAAATAACTTGACGTTCAATAGGATAGTGATATTTTAAGTAAAACGAACGTTCTTTAAAAAAAGGTGAACCTTCTCGCAATTTTGCGTTGTATATATAGAGGTTGCTTATAACAAAAATAGGTTCATTACTGGAAGTAAATTTTTATGAGTTATATGAGTTATGATAGTAATCTCGTAATAGGTTCTGCATGTATTGCAGTTATCATCTGTTACGTAGCTATTTCATTAGAACAACTCATATTTACCCAACATACCCCTCGTCTACAGAAAATTATCTTGTGTTTAAGTGGCATGGTTTTTGGCTTCGCCATTTGGGCAATGCACTTTGTCGGAATGTTGGCTTGTGATCTACCGCAAGGTTATTCCTTTGATTTAACATTAACTGTGATCTCCTATATTATTGCGGCCATGGCTTCGACTTTTGCGATTTGGCTGACCACTCAAGAGACTTTGCCAATTGTACGGTTGATTTTAGGTGGCGTGTTGATGGGACTGGGAATTTCTGGAATGCACTATATCGGCATGCTGGGGCTAGATATTCCAAATCAACAAGTTGATTATGATGTTATTTTGGTGATGCTCTCTGTCATCATCGCGATTAGTGGTTCAGGATTGTCTTTCTGGCTCGCATTTAAATATAAGAACTCTTTTAATCATAAGATGCTTTATAAAATTGCTGTATCGATCATGATAGCACTCAGTATTGTGGGAATGCATTATATTGGTATGGCAGCAGCAACGATCTCATCGGTGCATGACAATCATTTTGGAAGTCAACTACACGAAGGGCAAGGTATTTTATTGTTTACCATTATTTTTGTCGCGAGTTTAATACTTGTCTCTGCTTTTTGTGTGGCGATTTTAGAACGAAGATTAGAAGAACGTAGTTTACAGTTATTACAAGCCAATAAAGAGCTTGAAGACTTAGCACTTCAAGATAATCTGACTAAACTTCCAAACCGATTATTTCTCGTTGAATACACCGATGCTTTATTTTTAGATTATAAGGACATACAGTCTAAAATTGCTTTTATTTATATTGATTTAGACCGCTTTAAATCTGTTAACGACGCATTTGGTCATCATATCGGTGATGAGCTTTTGGTTAAACTCGCCCAGCGTTTATATCCGTTACTTAAGGATGGGCAAAGACTCACTCGTATTGGTGGAGATGAGTTCATTCTGATTCTGGAAGATTCTAATCGTAATGAAGCTGAAGAGATTGCCGAATTGTTCTTACAAAAAATACAAGATGGTTTTCAAATCTCAGGTAAAGAAATTAATATTTCTGCCAGTATTGGCATCGTATTTTTCCCCGACCATGGGCAGAACCTACAAGATTTATTGATCAATGCTGACTCCGCCATGATGCAATCTAAAGAGCAGGGGCGTAATACTTTTAGTGTTTATAGCAGTTCTTTAGACCAACAACACCAAAGCCGTAGTCAATCTAAACTCATCAATGATTTATATAAAGCAGTCGAAGAACAACAATTTATTCTATTTTATCAACCTAAATTTACAGCGGACTACCAAATTTGTGGGGTAGAAGCTTTAATCCGTTGGAAGCATCCAACCCTAGGCTTATTAGCCCCGAGTATGTTTATTGATGGTGCTGAGCAAACCGGTCTGATTATTCGTATGGGCTATTGGGCCTTAGAGAAAGCATGTAAGCAAATTCAAGAATGGGAAGATAAAAAATATGCTTTTGGTCCCATCGCCGTAAATCTTTCAGCAGTACAATTTGAACATAAACATTTGATCGAAACTTTAGAAAAATTGATTCAAAAATACCACGTCAAAAATGGTAATTTAATTATTGAAATTACTGAATCTACAGCGATGCATCATATAGATGACAGTATTCAAACCTTTGAGAAATTAAGAAATTTAGGTATCCGACTGGCAATTGATGATTTTGGAACGGGGCATTCGAGTTTCTTGTATTTAAAAGATTTACCAGTAGATGAATTAAAAATAGATCGAGAATTTATCCGTAATTTGTGTGAAGGTTCAAAAGAACAAATCATTTTAGAAAGTATTATTCATTTGGCGATTCGTTTGGGTCTGGTGGTGACGGCAGAAGGCGTTGAAACTGAACAGCAGGCGCAGATTCTTAAACGTTTAGGTTGCCAGCAATTACAAGGTTATTTGTTAGGCATGCCGTTACCTGTAGACCGTTTGGAAACCAATTATAGTATGGTTAAAGCCATACCTTAGATATAAAAATATTCAGCCAGCTAAAGACCTACCGCGATCATTCAAATGAGGTTTAAGCTGAGCATAATCGCGTTTTACTTAACCATCGCCACTGTATATTGAGATCTACGTTGATCTTTAAAACCATTTGCTTGTCGTCTGTATCGCTCATCCTCTTTCTGGAATTTTTGCGATGTCTGTGCGATCAAAGTGCTTAATGATATAGCAACAATCGTTAAAACGACGCTAAATCTGATACAATATCGCCAATTTTTGAATTCCCATTTTCCAGTTCAAGTACATATTTATAAATGTGTACATAACTGTGTACATATTGTAGATTTTTTATGTTTAAAGATGAATTAGCGGCGCAAGTCGCTCAGCGACGTACCTTCGCTATTATTTCCCACCCCGATGCTGGTAAAACCACAATGACAGAAAAACTGTTGTTGTGGGGTAAAGCAATCCAAGTTGCAGGTATGGTTAAAAGTCGAAAGTCAGACCGTTCTGCGACATCTGACTGGATGGAAATGGAAAAAGAGCGTGGTATTTCGATTACCACCTCAGTCATGCAGTTCCCTTATAAAAATCATGTCATCAATTTACTTGATACACCAGGACATGAAGACTTTTCTGAAGATACTTATCGTACTTTAACTGCCGTTGACTCAGCATTGATGGTGATTGATGGTGCAAAAGGGGTCGAGGAACGGACCATCAAATTGATGGAAGTGTGTCGTATGCGCGATACCCCGATTATTTCTTTCGTCAACAAAATGGACCGTGAAATTCGTGAGCCATTAGAATTGCTTGATGAAATTGAAAACGTGCTTAAAATCCGTTGTGTGCCGATTACTTGGCCATTGGGTATGGGGCGCGACTTCGCTGGCGTATATAACATCATTGAAAATAAGCTTTATGTATATAAAGCGGGTTTTGGTTCGACCATTACAGATATTGAAATTCGTGATGGCTATGACTACCCAGACATTCGTGAAAAAGTCGGTGATCTGGCCTTTGCTTCATTTGAAGAGTCTTTAGAGTTGGTGCAAATGGCGAATGATCCGCTAGATCCAGCGGAGTTTTTAGCAGGTCGTCAAACACCAGTATTGTTTGGTACAGCGTTAGGTAACTTTGCGGTTGATCATGTATTAAATGCATTTATTCAGTGGGCACCACAACCAAAAGCGCATCCAACACATGAACGTACTGTTGAAGCAACAGAAGAAGGCTTCAGTGGATTTGTATTTAAAATCCAAGCCAATATGGACCCAAAACACCGTGACCGTATTGCCTTCATGCGTATCTGTTCAGGTAAGTATGAGAAAGGTTTAAAGATGAATCATGTGCGCATTGGTAAAGATGTGCGTATCAGCGATGCATTGACATTCCTTGCGGGTGAACGTGAGCAACTTGAAGAAGCTTGGCCTGGCGATATCATTGGTTTACATAACCACGGTACGATCCAGATTGGTGATACATTCACTTCAGGTGAAAAACTTCATTTTACGGGGATTCCACACTTTGCACCTGAAATGTTCCGCCGTGTACGCTTAAAAGATCCATTGAAATCTAAACAATTGCAAAAGGGTTTAAAAGAGCTTTCAGAAGAAGGTGCAACTCAGGTGTTTATGCCGCAAATCAACAATGACTTGATTGTTGGGGCTGTAGGTGTACTTCAGTTTGATGTGGTGGCGTATCGTTTGAAAGAAGAATACAAAGTAGATTGTATTTATGAGCCAGTGAACATCAACACAGTGCGTTGGGTTTCTTGTGATGATGAAAAGAAATTTAATGAATTTAAGAAAAAGGCACATGACCAACTTTCTGTCGATGGTGGTGGGCATTTAACTTATCTCGCACCAAGCCGAGTGAATCTACAATTAATGCAAGAGCGTTATCCGGATATTCAATTCCGTTCTACACGTGAGCATTAAGTTCAGCTAACTTATTGCAAAATGTAAAAACAGCTTCCTTGTGAAGCTGTTTTTGTATCAAAATACAATGCTTTTTGTCCAAAGGGATTTATGCAGTGCAATTTTCAAAAAAAATAATTTCAGTGCTTTGCTTAAGTACAATGGTTTTGGTTGCATGTGATTCTAAAAAAGATCAGGACAAAGATGGTTCTGTATTACAACCCAAACAAGAAGCCGCTGAAGTCTTACCTTATTTAAATATTCAAGAAACCAAAGCTGATTATGCCTTACCGTTTTGTGAAAAGAACAATTGCATTGAAATTGATATTCAAACCATTAAAACCCAAGACAATTGGTTAAATCAGTGGATTGCAAATAGTCAGTCCAGCGTGATTCAGGCACAGATTGATTTAAAACAGAATATGACCTTACAACAGGCCATTAATGCTTTTGTCAAAAAGTCAGATACTTGGCAAGAAGAATTCCCGAAAAATAAAGCCTTTGAACTGCATATGCAAACGCGTATGGCTTCACAACGCAATCAGTATGTTTTGTTGCAAGTTTCAGTCAATAGTTTACAAGCGGATGTCAGTATCAAAGAACGACAATACTTTTTTGTTGCTGACCGGAAATTGAAGAAAAGCTTAAGTATTTTAGATGTGATTGATGCCAAACATCAGAACCAACTGAATACTTGGGTCCAAGAAAAATATGCAGAATGGTTGGAAAAGCAAAATAGTGATGTGAAAAAAAATGCGCCTAAAAAGTTATATTGGGGGCAAGCCGATTGGTTCTTTGATGGTGAAGGTGTTGGCTTACATTATCGCGCCAATGAAATTGTCGAAGATGGTACCCAGTTGGATATTTATTTGAGCAAAGAACAGACGCAAAAAATACTCAAGCCTGAAGTGTATCAACGCATGTTCTAAGGAGTATTCTGATCATTCTGCCAATTTTAGCGGGATTCTAAAGCAGAGCGGTTAAGATCATTGGTCCTTGTTGAATTGACTCAGCGATCAATAAACTTGAGCCATGTATTGCAATAACGCTTCAATTTTCATACAAATTTTGATTGAGGATTTGTTTAGAGAAGAATAGGCTAATGAATATAGAGATTAAAAAAATCTTGGCTTGATTCGTTGGATAGGTTTGTGAAATGTTAAATCAAAAAAGTACTTTAGCGCTTTCAATTCTGGTGATCACTTTAGGGTTAACTGCATGTCAAAAATCTGACTCGAAAAAAGCAGAACCAACAGTTGATCAAAGTGCTGCATCTCAAGTGCCTGATACATCAATGTTATTACAGGGCGATACAGAAAAAGTAAAATTGACACTGCCTGAGTGTAATGGCAATACATGCCCTGAGTTTTCTATAGAAAGACTAAAAAGTAATCAGGCTTTTGTTGATGAAACGATTGATCAAGCGATTCTTGATAATCTGGATAAAATGCTGGATATCGCGCAATTGAGTAAAGCAAAAAAAGATGCAGATCAGCAGCAAACGGCTTCACAAGCTTCAGCAAGTGAGGTGCAAGCCAATAAAACCCCTGTTCAGCAATTGCAAGAGCGGGTGCAACCTTATGCAAATTCATTCCTTGAGATGGATAAAGAGCTTAAAACATTAGGGGCAAGTGGCCAGATCACGATTAGTTTAAGTCCTAAAATTTTAAACTCAGATAAACCTTTAGCGACGGTGGTATTAAATACCAGTAGTTATTTAGGCGGTGCACATGGGGCATCTGCGCAAACCTATTTTAACTTTGATTTGGTGAGTAAAAAACAAGTTGGCTTGGATCAAATCATTGAAGCCAATCAAAAAGCTAAATTTGAAAAATTGGCACATGATGCATTTAAAACTTGGGTTATCGATTCAAAACTTGCTGAAAGCGTCAATGAATATGAACAGGCGTGGAAGTTTACATTATCAGACAATTTCTATTTGGGTAAACAAGGTCTGATTTTACAATATGGTGAATATGATATTGGGCCTTATGTTGTTGGCTTACCGCGTTTGATGATTCCTTACGATCAGTTAAAAGGCGTGCTGAAAAGTCAATATTTCCCAGCGGAGATGCAAGTTGATCAGCCAAGCAGCTCTACACCTGTTGCAAGTGGTAAAGCGAAATCCTAATGCCTTGGCCTTTGTTTGATACGCATACGCATTTTGATGTTCCTGATTTTGATCTGGATCGAGAACAATTGGCGCATCAAGCAAAAAAGGTGGGTGTAGAACATTTGATTTTGATTGGGTTTCTATATGAACGCTTTCAAGATTTGATAGACACTCAGCAATTTTTAAATCAGCTAAATAATGCGCCTCGTAGCCATCTTGCGCCGGGGTTGCATCCCTTTTATATCGAACAACACCGTCTAGAGCATTTAAATGCTTTGGAAAATATACTGAAAACTGAAGCTTGTATTGCGGTTGGTGAAATTGGCTTAGACACGTTTCTTAAACAGCATAAACAAGCTGAAATTTTTCAAAAACAACAAGATTTTTTTTCAGCCCAAATTGAACTTGCCCAACAATACGATAAACCCATTCTTCTACATATTCGTAAGTCACATGCTGACGTGCTTGCAATGTTGAAACAGCACCAGTTTAAACATGGTGGTATTGCACATGCTTTTAGTGGGGGAATAGAAGAGGCAAAAGCCTTTATTAAATTAGGCTTTAAACTGGGTGTCACAGGACAAATCACTAATCCAAATGCCAAAAAATTGCATGCAGTTGTACAAGCGGTTGGTGCAGAACATTTAGTGCTAGAAACCGATTGCCCAGATATGACACCACTGTGTTGCCAGACGTCTGACCAGCAGCATACCCGTAATACACCAGTGAACTTGCCTTTTGTCTTGGCAGGTTTAGCTGAAAGCTTGGCAATGGATCAGGCAACGCTGGCAGGGATGTTGTGGAAAAATTCACATGAATGCTTACATATAGCGATGTAAATTTGAATAAAAATAACCAATCAACAACACCTAAAATAAATATTTGTCTTAGATTTAAAGAAGTACTCCAAGTAGCCAATAAGAAAGTTAACGCCAAGCTGGAGGTTCAACCAATGGCAAAATATGGTCATATCAATCGTTTAAATTCTCTACAAGACCTAACTGTAGGGGATACAAGATATAAAATTTTTAATTTAAAACAGGTTCAAGCGAGTTTAGGTGATATTTCAAAATTGCCTAAATCACTCAAAGTATTATTGGAAAATTTACTTAGATTTGAAGATGATCAAACCGTGAGGCAAAGCGATATTCAGGCGATTGTTGATTGGCAAAAGAATAAAACTTCAGATCAAGAAATCCAATATCGCCCTGCACGGGTCTTGATGCAAGATTTTACCGGTGTACCTGCTGTGGTAGATTTGGCTGCGATGCGTGCAGCTGTACAGAAAGCCAATAAAGATCCCAATTTAATTAACCCTTTATCTCCAGTGGATTTGGTCATTGACCACTCTGTGATGGTGGATCACTTTGGGACAGATCATGCCTTCGATGAGAACGTCGAAATTGAGATGCAACGTAATGGAGAACGTTATCAATTCCTCCGTTGGGGGCAGTCTTCTTTTGATAATTTTAGTGTGGTACCGCCCGGAACAGGGATTTGCCATCAAGTTAATTTAGAATACCTAGCTCAAGCAGTGTGGCTGGGTGAAAGTGATGGCGAGGTATTTGCCTTTCCCGATACCTTGGTCGGTACAGATTCACACACCACAATGATCAATGGTTTAGGTGTATTAGGTTGGGGTGTGGGGGGAATTGAAGCCGAAGCGGCCATGCTTGGACAACCGATTTCAATGCTGATTCCAGAAGTGATTGGTTTTAAATTGACAGGGAAATTGCGTGAAGGGATTACCGCAACCGATTTGGTTTTAACCATTACTCAGATGCTACGTAAAAAAGGCGTGGTGGGTAAATTTGTTGAATTTTATGGTGATGGGCTGGCATTTCTACCGCTTGCAGACCGTGCAACCATAGCCAATATGGCACCCGAATATGGTGCAACATGCGGCTTTTTCCCGATTGATGAAATCACTCTAGGCTATATGCGTTTAACGGGTCGTAAAGAAGACCGTATTGCATTGGTTGAGGCCTATTGTAAAGAACAAGGCTTATGGCGTCATACTGGGGATGAACCTGTATTTACCGATGTGCTTGCTTTGGATATGGGAACCGTTGAAGCAAGTGTTGCTGGCCCGAAACGTCCGCAAGATCGAGTGGCATTGCCTGATATCCCACAAACTTTTAGTGCCTTAATGGCGCTGGATCTTAAGCCAGCTAAAGGTGAAGAAAAAGAACGTTTAGCCAATGAAGGTGGTGCAGGTACAGCAATTGATTCAAAACAGTCTGCTTTACAAAATGAAGAGCCGCATTGTGTGATTGATGGTAAACGCTATCCATTGACGGATGGTGATGTGGTAATTTCAGCGATTACTTCATGTACCAATACCTCTAATCCAAGTGTGATGTTGGCTGCGGGTTTGTTGGCAAAGAAAGCCATCGAAAAAGGCATTCAACGTAAGCCATGGGTGAAAAGCTCTCTAGCACCAGGCTCTAAAGTGGTAACCGATTATTTAGAAGCAGCAGGGTTATTACCTTATTTGGACCAGTTGGGCTATAACCTCGTTGGTTATGGTTGTACCACATGTATTGGTAATTCAGGACCTTTACCTAAACCGATTGAAGACGCTATTCAGTGCCATGACCTGAATGTTGCATCGGTACTTTCAGGCAACCGAAACTTTGAAGGGCGGGTACATCCACTAGTAAAAACCAATTGGCTTGCATCACCGCCTTTGGTGGTTGCATTTGGTTTACTGGGTACCATTCGTAGTGACATTACCAGCACAGCATTAGGGCACGATCAGCAAGGTCAACCGGTATATCTCAAAGATATTTGGCCGAGTCAAATCGAGATTGATGAGGTGCTGCAAAAAGTTAATACAGCGATGTTCCATAAAGAATATGCGGCAGTTTTTGATGGTGATGAAAAATGGCAAGCAATTCAAATCCCAGACTCTGAAACCTATGAATGGGATGAAAACTCAACGTATATTCGTCATCCTCCGTTCTTTGACGGTATTGATCAACCCGCGAAACCAATTAAAGATATTCTCAATGCAAATATCTTGGCCGTTCTTGGTGACTCAGTCACAACAGATCATATTTCTCCAGCGGGGAATATCAAGAAAGACAGTCCAGCAGGTCGTTACCTAGAAGCACAAGGTGTCGATCAAAAGGACTTTAACTCTTATGGATCTCGTCGTGGTAATCATGAAGTGATGATGCGAGGTACCTTTGCCAATATTCGTATTAAGAATGAAATGCTCAATGGCGAAGAGGGTGGCAATACCCTCTATATCCCGACAGATGAGAAGTTAGCCATTTACGATGCTGCGATGAAGTATCAGCAAGATGGTACGCCATTGGTCATCATTGCAGGTAAGGAATATGGTACAGGCTCATCACGTGACTGGGCGGCGAAAGGCACCAATCTTTTAGGAGTAAAAGCGGTGATTACTGAAAGTTTTGAACGAATCCATCGTTCAAATCTGGTTGGTATGGGGGTTTTACCGTTGCAATTTGTGGATGGTCAAACTCGTCAATCACTTAACTTAACTGGGCATGAGCAACTGTCGATTTATGGACTTTCTGATGACATACAACCACATGAAAGTTTAGATGTAGAAGTTAAACGTGTCGATGGTTCAATAGATCGTTTCAAAGTGTTATGCCGTATTGATACTTTGAATGAAGTGGAATATTTTAAAGCAGGTGGTATTTTGCATTATGTGCTGCGTAATTTAATCGCTTCATAGTCTAATCAATAAATCACAATATATTTCAGTTCTCCAAGCCCTGTATAGAATGCAGGGCTTTTTTTATTCGTTTAAAAGAGAACTTGATGTTGCTTTTTAAGGAAGTGGCGAATTTAATTGCCATATACCGAAAGAGTTAAAATAAAGTGAATCTGCTTCAAAAAACTCAGATGAGGAGCGTTTAGAAAGGTTGAATTTTTCCATATCCTCTTCAGCCCTGAATGTATCACCTTTTTTAAAATCAGGATCTTCGGCTAAAATATAAAGTAGAAATTGATTTAAGGTGAAACTGGCTTCATTGACACTAGATGAAATACAGCCATCCGGTTTTCCAAACTGATGCATGCCGCACGAATAAAGATATTCTTGATCAGAAACAACTGGTATAAATGCTTTAAAAATATCCAATAAATTCGTTGCAGAAAATTCGAGCCATTGTTCTTTGCTATGTGTAAGCCCTGCTGTTTCTATTTTTATACCTAATCCACCTGCCTTTAATAACGCTTGTCCAAGCTTAAGGGCATCTTGTACACTTTGAAAATGACCACCTTTGCATATGAGGTAGAGCACCATATTGTGCTGATCGATTTGATCGAGCTCATGGTCTGAAAAGCGTTGCATACTGAATAATCTGAATATACGACTTACTTCAGGATCATGATTATGTTCTTCAACTTCAACAAAATGATCAGAATGCAGTGATGTCATGATCATCCCCGCATAAATATACCCAGTGTCGCATTCAAGCATGGCATGAACTAATTCCTGATGATTTTTCCATACCCCAGGAATGCATAAAATAATCTGTTGTGAATTTTGCATTGTTCGAACTTTTATATTTGTAAAGTTTGATCTTAGCATTGCAAATTTAATTTTTCATTTTCACTGCTTATTTTTGATAAAATGAGCTGGATTTTTTGAGCCTAGATTTGAACCATGACTGAACTTTTCCAAAATGATGAATATGAGCGCCGTTTTGCAGGCGTAGCCAAAATTTATGGAGAAGAGACATTTAATCACTATGAAAAAAGTCATGTCATGGTGATTGGTATTGGTGGGGTCGGCTCATGGGCGGTCGAAGCCTTAGCACGTACAGGGATTGGCGAGTTAACACTGGTCGATATGGATTCAGTGGCTGCTTCAAATATCAACCGACAATTGCCTGCAATGACCTCTACTTTAGGTCATGAGAAAATTGAAGTCATGGCTGAACGTTGCCGTTCAATTAATCCTCGGATCAAGATCAATTTGATTGATGATTATCTCAGCCCTGACAATGTAAAAGAAATTCTAGAAAATGTTCCCGATATTATTTTAGATTGCATCGATGACGTTAAAGCAAAATTTGCACTTATGCTACATTGTCGTTTTAATAAAATTCCTTTGATTGTTTCGGGTGGGGCAGGTGGTAAGCTTGATCCTTTAAAAATTCGTGTTGCTGATTTATCTAAAACAGAACAAGATCCGATGCTTGCAAAATTGCGGAGTCAGTTGCGCGCCAAAGGCATTTGTAAGAAACCAAAAGAAAAATTTGGCATTACTTGTGTGTATTCAATTGATAATCCTTTTTCCAGTGCTGATGTGTGTGCGAGTGCAGGCTTGCGCTGTGGTGGATATGGCTCGGCAGTGGTGGTGACTTCTAGTTTTGCGATGGTCGCTGTTGCAGAAGTGTTGAAAAAGTTAGATCGGATCAAATAAGCGTTTGGTATTTTTAAGTAAAAGTTTAGATGCATTTAAAAATCATAAAAATTCAGTTAAATTAATCTGAAATAAACGCAATAACAGAGAACAATCAAAATGAGTTTTTTCAAAAAGTTATTTGGAAAGAAAGAACAACAAATACAAATCAATCGAAACCGCTATGCTGAATTTTGGCAATGGTTTGAGCAGCATCAACAGGATTTCCATCGTATTGTGGATGAGTTAAATCAAGATACGATTCAGGCGGATTTCTTTGATAAATTATCGCCTGAATTGGCCAAAGTTCATGGTGGAATTTTTTTCCTTACCGGGATGCTTGACCCACAAACAGCTGAATTGATTTTAACGCCAGATGGTGTTGTGGCAAATATTGTATTTGTAGAGGAGTTGGTGGCAGCAGCCCCTGAAATTCCTGGCTGGAAATTTACCGCACTTAAACCCGCAAGTGATATTCAGCAAACCAGTATTGGTATGCATGGTCATGAGTTTAGTCAAAAAACGCTATCGTTTTATTTAAAAGACCATGAAGAATATCCAGATGAAACTGATCTTGTGGTTGTGCATGATCAATATAATGAAGCTCAAAAAGCTGAATTCTTACAAGCGGTTTATATCTTTTTGGATAATTATTTGGGTGAATATGATTCGATTACAAAGCTAGATCAAGTTTCGCTACAATTCAGACAAGATGCTGAAAAAGAATTAATGCCTATCGATCGTTTAAAGAATATTTTAATTTTAAAGAACAGTGAAATTTCTCGCTTAGACAAAATAACCCGCTCAAGTACTGATGAAGATGAATATATCAGTTTGGAGGGGGAGACCAATGAAGGGTTGCCTTTGGTGGCGATCTTAAACAGTACCCTTTTAACATGGGATCAAAAGGCTTCTCATCCGTGGATGCTGCTGATAGAAATACCTTATGCTGGTCAGAACTCAAGTGGTATGCCGTCTGCAACAGATTATGAGTTGCTTAACGCGATTGAAGAAGAATTATTAGATGAGCTAAAGGATTTTGAAGGGTATTTAAATATTGGGCGAGAAACTGGTAATAACTTAAGAACAATGTATTTTGCTTGTAAAGAGTTTAGAAAACCCGCCAAAGTTATAGATCAGGTTGTTGAAAAATATCAGAACAACTTTGAAATCGATGTCAGCCTATTTAAAGATAAATATTGGCGTTGTTTAAATAAGTTTGGTCGTTAACTATGCTGAAAAGTCGCTTGAAATGCGCTATAGCATTCAGACCATAGACATGGACAGCTTAGAGAATGAAGCGGCTTTTTAATCGACCTATCCCCGATCTTAAAATAATAATATTGGCGATCCTGTTGATTGGTGGAATTGGATATTATCTTTATTCAACGGTTCGTCATTTTCAGGCGGTCAACCAATTGGATGAAGCTAAAACGATAATGCGTGATATACAGAACTTGTTGGGATGGTCAATCCTTCAACCTCAAGCGGATGCAATTCAAGTCTGTAATTTGCAAAATATCCAACAGATCAGCAAACAAGAAGAGTTTCAAAAGATCAAGCAACTGCTGGGCTGGGAGGTCAATATTCAACAACACAGCAAATATGTTGAAAGTATAAAAGTATATGCTGCACCTGATTTACACGGCTGTATTATACGTGCTCATTTTCGAAAAGACGCCTTTGTGAGTGATGAGCTTGCTGGTAAGTATATTGCTTACCAATATGATTTTAAAAAAAGCACCACAACATGCGTCACCAATATAAAAAAGTATGCTTTAGTGAAATCTTGCACGCGCTTGTAAAAAACATACTTTATCTGTTCCGCTCAATCAGTCCTGTAAATAAATAAACTCAGGCTGCTGGGGCGTTTTACCTGTTTGCTTTGCGATAAAACCATCATAAAGATTGAGTAAAATAACAGTGCAAATAATACAAATAAAAACCAGTAATTGTTTGGATATGCTCATGCTATTTCTCTCTGATCTAAGTCGCTTTAAGTAAAGTCTAGTGAAATTAAACAATCTAATCTAATATAGAAAAAAGCAGGATTGATCTAATTTTGAGATGGGTATGGCGACATTCAAACAATTTAATTATTTGATTAGAATTGTGGAGGAAGGTGGTTTTATTGCAGCTTCTGAAAAGCTGTTTATTGCTCAATCTGCTTTAAGTCGTCAGATCAAGCTTTTAGAGGACGAAGTAGGATTTGAAATTTTTGACCGCAGTGATAAAAAAATAAAACTCACTCAAGCAGGGCAGTTCTTTTATGCTCAAATTAAAAATAATTTACTGAACTTAGATCATATTATTGAAAATGCTAAAGATATTTCAGATGGAAAAAATCGACTCATTAAAATTGCACACTCAAGTTCTATTACCATGAGCTTAGAAAAAGTTAAAGTATTTGATCAAACCTCAAAGCATCTCAATGTTAATTTCGAGATCAATACCTTGTCATCTGAAGACCAAATTCTTGCACTGATGAAAGGAAATATTGATGTTGGTTTTATTCGCCCACCTGTTTTAAATCGCTTAGATGAGTTATATACAACCACGCTCTACCCTGAACCTTTATACGTTGCACTACATCAAAATCATATACTCGCTTCAGAACGCAGTATTAAAATCCAACAGCTAAAGCATGAAAATTTTGTTTCTACACCACATGCGGAACGGGGCGGATTAAGTTACTTGGTTGCAAACCTTTGCCTAAGTGCTGGTTTTTCTCCAAAGAAAGCGGCGGTTCAGTCCCGTAAAGTTTCACAATTGCAATTGGTGGCTGCTGAAATTGGAATTTGTATTGTTCCTGAAGAATTTAGGCATATTCTACCTAAACAGGTAAGACTGATTGCTTTGGATGCAGAAAATGCATGGTCTGATGTTGTGATGGTCTGGAGTAAAAATGCAGATGGTGTCATTCAGCGATGTACTGAATACATGATCAAACAGTTTCAACGATGATCTTTAAAGACCATCGTTTGATTGAAAAGATAGCTGTAGATTAAGATTGTATAGAATCGTAGAAATTTTCAGTCGTGATCAGACAGACTGTTCACGAATATAATCTTCTGTACGCTTCATGGCTTCTTTAATATTGATAATGGCATTTTCAACATCTGCAAATGTTTTGGCATTACCACCACTTAAAGCCTGACGCCATTTACGGGCACCGGGTAGGTTTTGGAATAAGCCTAAAATATGGCGCGTAATAATCGATAGAGGTGCGCCTTCTTGCATACGTTTAGCAATATAAGGCAGCATTTGGTCGATAATATCAAAGCGATCAGGTAAATCTAAATTCCAAAGTTGACCTAATTCTGCCAAGAGGTAAGGGTTGTGATAAGCCTCACGCCCAATCATGACCCCATCAACATGCTTTAAATGTGCTTGCGTTTCAGCGAACGTTTTAACCCCACCATTGATCTCGATCAGTAGCTCAGGACGCTCTTGTTTTAAACGATACACATCTTCGTAGCGTAGTGGTGGAACATCGCGGTTTTCTTTTGGTGATAAACCTTGAAGCAGAGCAATACGGGCATGTACGATAAAATTATCACATCCAGTTTTCGCAACGGTATCGACAAAATGTAGCATCTCTTCATAAGATTGCATGTCATCTATACCGATACGGTGTTTTACTGTGACTGGAATATCAACTGCATTACGCATTTCAGCAATACATTCTGCAACCAAATCAGGCTCTGCCATTAAGCAGGCACCAATCTTATTGTTTTGTACGCGGTCACTTGGACAGCCCACATTTAAATTGATTTCGTCATAACCCCAGTCTTGAGCCATTTTGCTACAAGTTGCAAGATCTTTCGGATTTGAACCACCGAGCTGTAGAACAATTGGATGTTCTTCATGGTTATAGTCCAAATGACGATTTGCTCCACCGTAGATAATGGCACCTGTAGTAACCATTTCTGTATAGAGGATAATATTGGGGTTAAACAAACGTGCAAAGAAACGATAGTCACGAGTTGTCCAATCCATCATCGGGGCAACACTGATTCGTGGTTTTCTTTTAATATCATTGCTTTGTAAAATATTCATTTAAAATCACCAACTTGAATCAATATTTGTTTAAAACTATTAAGAACCATTTTAACTTATTTTACGCTTTTTAAAATTTGATTTACGCCATAATTGCGCCATAATGCTCATGAGAAGGTTTAGGGCGTAAATTTATGGGGACAATAGCACAGCGAAAATTAGTTAATGGCACTATACGTTACCGAGCTGAGATTCGTATTAATCGTAAAGGCTTGCCTATCTATAAAGAGAGTCAAACTTTTGGATCAAAAAAAATAGCAGCAGGCTGGATAGCTAAGCGAGAAGCTGAAATAGAAAACAACCCTGAAATTTTGTTTGGTCAAGAAAAATTAGTAGACCTAACGCTTACAGATGCCATAGATAGATATTTGGCTGAGGTTGGAAGTGAGTATGGACGAACCAAGACTTACGCACTTAAACTTATTCAGAAGTTCCCAATCGCGCAGCATATTATCACAAAAATAAAGTCAACTCACATTGCCGAGCATGTTGCACAAAGGAAGGTTGGAGTAGACAAATTGGGATTAAGTCCTATTGCCGCAAGTACACTTCAACACGAATTGCTACATATTCGAGGAGTTCTATCCCATGCCACTGTTATGTGGGATATCGATATTGATTTAAATGCTTTTGATAAAGCTACTTCACAGCTTAGAAAAACACGTCAAATATCAGCTAGTAAAAAAAGAGACAGATTGCCAACTAATGAAGAACTGCATTTGTTGACTAAATATTTCTCTGAAAAGTGGTCTAGAGCTAGCTACAGTTATCCAATGCATTTAATCATTTGGTTTGCTATTTATTCGTGTAGACGTGAAGCAGAGATTACTCGAATGGAACTGTCTGATTATGATCAACATAATCAATTATGGAAAATTAGGGATTTAAAGAACCCAACTGGATCGAAGGGTAATCATAAAGAGTTTCATGTTTTACCACCATGTAAACAAATAATAGACCTTTTAATGGATTCAGGTATAAGGGACAGAATGCTTAAGAGAGGATATTCTGCCGAATATTTGATTCCTTTAAGCCCTAAAACAATAGGGGGAGAATTTCGGAATGCATGCAAATTACTAGGTATTGAAGATTTAAAGTTTCATGATTTAAGACATGAGGGATGCACAAGGTTAGCTGAACAGGGGTTTACTATTCCTCAAATTCAGCAAGTGAGTCTGCATGACTCATGGGGGAGTTTAGAGAGATATGTATCGATTAAGAAGAGGAAAATGGTAGTAAATTATGTTGATATTAATAAGACTGTTGATAAGTAAAACTATACAATTTGGTTGGGCTAGTATTTATTTTTATTACTAAATTGAATTAATATCAATATATTAATTCAATTAAACGATTTATAAGTAATTTTTTGACTAAGAGTTATGGTGAACTCATTAAAAGATATGGTGAATTGAAAAAACGACTCGTTTGGGGTTGAAGGTTTGATGCTTATTTGATCATTCTTCTTATTTGAAAATGATGGTTCTTTTAAATTGTTCATTACTACTTAATAGTTTTCTTAGTGATGTATCTTCACCATCGCCATAATACGGGAGATACTTTTTCAATAAATTCTGATCTAGGGGGGGATTTTGCAAAGTATTTAATAGTTGATTCAGTAATTCAATTTCCTTTTCGGTTTTGATTGTTTCAGATTTTATGCGTCTTAAATTTGGGATTGTTTCATAATACGGCATTATATCTAAACTCTTATTCCTTTCTAATGTACCAACAACCTTACAGGCTAGTTCTTTCGTTACAAATAAACTATCAATTCGGGGAAGATAATTCTCTTTTTTTAAGATTTCATCCTTAAGCCAAGCTACATCAAATTTCTTAAATTCAGCCATATAACGGTTGTAAGTGGCCTCAACGACATTAGAAACAGATTTCCAACCATGTTGCTGCTCTATATAAATCGTATTGATGAGTTCAAGGAATAATTGTTCTTTTTTAAGTTTTAGATATTTTTTATACGTCTTGGTTTCTGAGTCAAAAGGTTGTTTGAGTAGTTCAACATTAATTGATTTTATATAATTTGAATCGAGTTGTAGGTAATCATCTACAAAATCCTTCATATCTAACTCTGAAAATGATAGTGGTCTAGCCTTTATTCCATAAATTAGCTCCGTACCTTCGTTCAATAAATCATATAACTCACTCAGTTTTGTCGTAAGTTTGGTTGATTTGAATTGCTCAATATAATTAATAAGTCGAAAGTAATTTTCTTCATTAAAAGAATTAAATTTTAATGCTAGTTCATGTAACTCAAATTCTTTGATTGCTCGGAAATAAATTTCTGATAGGTAGAGTTCAGTTCGTTGTAAGTCAGTTAGGTTCATATATATAAATATAAATTTTTAAATATCATTACCTTAAGTTGGAAAAAAGTCCAGTTTTTTTAATCATGCCTAATTCCTTCACTCATAGTTTTTCTAAATTTACACTATTGCTTATCACTGAAGGGCGATAGGAGTTAAGTGAATGAACCTTTCGACAACTGACTACTTATTTATGAAGTACAAGAAGCTAGCAGTACCATTGCTCGAAGTAGTGAATGATTACTATCCACATTTAAGTAAGGCAAAAATGATGGAACGGGCAAGACAGCAGGAATTTCCATTCACGTGTTTCCGTTTGGATGGTAGTCAAAAAGCACCATATTTTGTACATCTCAATGAGTTAGCAAAATTGTTTGATGAGCAATATTTGGATGCTTCTAAGCTTAAAGCATTAAATTTTTGAATTAATAAGGAATAAATATGAGTGTATATTCAGAGGCAAGAACATATTTTGGTCAAACTTCATTTCGTGATGATCTTGATGTTATTTCGATTGGATTTAATATCGCTGATGAAACTTTAAAATTGGTAAAGTTGCTCAAAGAGCTCAATCTCTTGAATATTGAAAAAGCAATATTAGAGAATGAGACAGCTTTTATATTTAAATATTTATTGATTGTGGACTTATCCCACAGAGGTCACTTGTATGGAATGGAATTCCCATTACACAGACCGAGTTTATATATTTCTAAATATTTTGATGTAGTGGAAGAAAATCTTACTCTTTTTACAAATTTAAGAGAAATAATTTACAACAATCGGTTTCATAAAACTGGTTTATTTGGTGTTTCAGACCATCCTCTTGCTCAAAAGCAACTTCAGGAATTTGCTGCTGAAGTAAGAGAACCATTGTTGATTATTTTAGAAAAATTAAAGACAGGTTTTCAAGACCAAGGTTTTAAAGATGGGATTAAAGCCGAACAGAAATATTCTTCTAAGATGAAACTTAAATACTTAGAATTTGGTCAAAAAATGATTGATAGTTCTAAGGAATTTAACATGATAGAGTTCACTCTTCATACTCGTGATTTCAGTTTTGATAATTATATCTCTGGTAGTATTTGTACAGTCAATTTTGATACAGTTTTAAATGATTTAAGTTCAGATAGAAATTTATTTATTGATATGTGTTGGAAGGAGTTTGCTGATGATTTTTTGGGTTGTTTATGGAAAATAAACCATAATTTAACTCGTGGATTTTATTTGGATTTTATATTTTGTGTAAAAAAGAAAAGAAAGCAAAATAGTGTGGATCGACTACAGAATTTTTTAAAAAATTCTGTATATACAAATAAAAATTTTAAGTTAATCAGGTCGGGTAGTCGTTTGATTTGTAATTCATCATTTTGTTATAACACTTTAAGCTCCGTTACCAAATTTGTGATGATGGATAGTATTTTTAATTTAAAAATAGAGGGGCATAAAACACTTGGGCGTGTTGGGTTTAAGAGTATCACTACACACATGATTTGATTGGCTAGGCATTAAATAAGGCTTTTTACTCATTAGATTAGCTGTATTGAGCGTTGAATAACTTTAGCTTTGCTGAAAATGATCAATTTTCTAACATTCCCTAGGATAAATAGATTGAAATGTTTCTATATTTCAATGAATCCTAGGGAATTTTTTGTCTGAAAAGCTGTAGTAGATATTATATATATGAATTATATAACTAAAGATTAAGAATTAAAAAATACTCAAACACCTGATCTGATGAGCATATTACGGAATTACTCATCATGAACATTCACCAACACAATCTCCATGAACCAAGACTGCTGATTGAAATTGAATCTTTTACCAAGAGGATTATCAAGGATGGTTTGAACAGAAAAGACTTACCTGAACTGGTTAGATTGCTAGATGCCTTTGAACAGATCTATTCATGTAATCATGTATATGCAGACTACGTTGGTTTATTTGAATTCTTAGCCAGCTATGAGTTTTATGGCTTTAAGCAGATGCAAAATGGTCAATACACCTATGCATCTCTTTTAGAAATAAGTGATTGGTTGCTAGATGTTTATAGCTGGTCATTCCAAGTTAATAATAGAAAAGTCCTGAACGATCTTCGTCAGTATAGGTTTGGAGTAAGTACTCGGTTTAAAAGGCTTAAGCAGCTCTCAGAAAGATTGTTCCATCGTTATAGCCGTAATCTCATTGTCAGAGTGGATTTGAAATATCACGTGGATAAACAGCATTTGGTTGATATTGAAATGTTTAATCTACATGTTCAAACGCTTCGTAACCGTATGGCAAATAAGCATACGTGTTTTAAAAACCTCAAGCTTAATGCTTGGTGTTTAGAGCAGGCCCGGTTAGGTAGTTATCACGTTCATTTATTCTTAATCTATGATGGTTCTACATCTACGTATGACTGTAAATTAGCTCGATGGGTAGGCATGGTATGGATGGATGAAATCACCAAAGGGCTTGGCTATTATTGGAATTGCCATACGAATAAGCATGCGGATGATGACTTGGAAGACAGTGGCAATATGGTAGCGAATACTGACATCATTCAGCAAAAGGAAGGTTATAGATATCTTAATGGCTTGGGTATGGTTAAGCGTGAAGATCCTAGAGGGTTAGATAGGCTTAAAGCTGTCTATAGTTATTTGGCTTGTATGAGTGCTGAGAAAATTGAACAACGTCTCAGGGTACGTGTGAAAGGTACGAGGGCTTTTGGTTGTTCTTCATTTTGATTGAGCACAAGGCTATACAGCTCAATACAGTAGGATAGAGTTATACATTATTAGCTAAAAATGTCATTTGGGGCTTTTAAAGGAATTGAGTCATACTCGGCTTAACTCCTCTAGGTGAAATTTGGAGATCATACTTGAGCACACATCTACATTTCACATAAGAGATTTTATGTTAAATAAATTATAGAATTTATATGTAGTTATAAAAAATATACCCTCGTCCCTTCAATAGATACTTACGGATATTGAGTTGTTTGATTTTTAAACTATGGTATAATTAAGTAATTAATATTTTTATTAATTAACTCTTGGTTAAAGAAATTCTATAGGAACTCTAGTGGATATAAAGGAATTAAAAAGGCAAATTATTTCTGGAGCTTTTCCTGATTTAAATAGCAATATTGCAGTTATTAAATCAGGGGATATATTAAATACTGTTACAGGGGAAAATCATAGTTATGAAATTCGGAAAGGATTCTCCCTGACTTCAGCTATTTTATGCGATAGCTTATGGGGTGAAGAAAACTTAAAAATTTTAGAGGAAATTGAGTCTAAAAACTTTACTGAAGAGAAGCTACAAGAAATTTTTGCTCAAGTTAGTTTTGAAGATGAGCATTGGGATTGGTTTAATAAAACATTATATTTTTCAGAAAAAGTTGGATATGAGTGGTTTTTTTTATATGTAAATAACAAACCTCAGGGCGCATCTTTGATATATAAGCCACAAGATGGTGCTTTAAATAATAGTCCTATCTTTTATGTGGAATTTATTGCTGTAGCTCCATGGAATAGGCAAATACCGTTTGTTAGAGATCGCCAATTTAAAGGAGTTGGAGCAATTTTATTAAACAAAATTTTAGAGTTCTACGTTAATAATGAGGGGCTTAATCCAGGTTTTTGTTTGCATTCACTACCTAAGGCTGAGACTTTTTATACACGGCTTAAGATGTTAAAAGTTCCATCGTTAACTAAGGATGGATTAATATATTTTGAACTGCCTCGTTCTGAAGCAGAAGTTTTTTTGGGCGCATAAATTATGGACAAAAAAATAATAGAATCTTGGGCTGAATTTGATTCTCTAAATAAATCATCTGGTTATGCTGTTTTTGAAAAATATAAAATATTTAAAAAAAATTTTGAAAAGTTACCTAAAAGTGATTTAGTTCAACTTGAATGGATATCTTCAAAAGAGGATATCTCTTCTTTAAGTTATTTTTTTAAGGATTTTTTACAAAGTGATACGAGTATATCGCTTTTTAGAAAAAGCCTTACATCTGATGATTTATTAATAAATTTATGGTTATCTAAAGTAAAAAGTACAGCTCAATTAAAAGTTCTTTTAAATAAAATTCCTAAATATGAATCTATAGATAAAAATTTTTTAAAGGAGTTAGCTCTTTTAAGCCCAGATCCTGAGAATATTAAAATTCTTCCTAAACTGTTAGCTCAAAAGGGGATTATCTTAATTTATCAGGATTATCTTCCATCTATGAAATTAGATGGTTGTGTCTTCTTGTTAAAGTCAGGTAATCCTGTTATTGCAATGAGTCTAAGATACTCAAGATTAGATAGCTATTGGTTTACGCTAATACATGAACTTGCCCATATTATTTTACATAAAGAGCATTTAGAACAGGGGATTATTGATTATTTTGAAGAAAATAATGAAGATAAATTTGAATTACAAGCAAATAAATTAGCTAAAGATTCATTTGTTTCCAAAGATAAATGGCGAAGTTGTCCTGCTAAATATTCAAAAGATATACAGATTTTAATTGAGTTCTCTGAATCAATAGGTATCAATCCTATTATTATTGCTGGTCTATTAAGACATGAAGAAGGTAACTATAAGATTTACAGCGAGCTTGTTCATTCTATTAATGTAAAAGAGATACTATAAATGAATAAATATGTACCATTTTTAAAAGCTAAACAAAATGAAATTTTTGCATTAAAGCATTTAGATGCTTCGTTGTTTCAGTTTGTTACTCCTTTTTTTGATTATCCTTTAGATTTGAAGAAGACAGCAGATCAAATTAAGAAATCTTTTAAAACTAAAGTTAAACAATACGTAACTCATTTAAGTGAAATTGAAGAATTTTATTTTGATAATTATGACTTGGATAGTGATTTACAAATTGACAGCAAACATAATTATGAATTTTTTCTTAATGAACTTAAGAAGTTATTAGTGATTCCTGTTGCAGGTATAGATCGATCACAAGAGCATATAGATGCGATTATTAAATTGAAAACATCTAGTTTAATAAGTTCATCCATATTGGCTTTGAGATTTTCACTTTCAGATTTTGAAGATTTTGAAAGTGTCGAAACTGATCTTGAAGATCTATTAGAGCCTGTAATAAAATTATTCGATAAAATTGATTTAGTCTTTGATACTAGAATCTGCTATCAATTAGACTCTAATAAAGTTGCTAAATACATTGCTGACTTTCATGATTGTTTTATAAAAAAATATCCATCTACAGAGATTAGAAGGGTAATTACCACTGGATCATGTATTCCTGCTTCAATTAGAGATTTATTATCTACTGGTGAGAGTAAAACTATCACACGTAATGAAATGAATATATTTGAAAAATTAAAAAGACATCAAATTAGTAATGAACTAGTATTTGGAGATTATACGATTATTACACCGAACTATTCTGATGTGGATTTATCAGGTGGGACATTACAAAATATTATGGCTGCTAAATTAATATATTCTTATGAAAATAAGCACTTTATAACAAGAGGAAAAGCTATTAAAACTTATGGAAGAGAACAATATTTTGATCTAGCGGCTCAGATATGTACTCAAAGCTTTTTTAGAACAGCAAGCTATTCAGTTGGTGATCGCTTCTTAGAGGACAGATCTAAGAGAGTTCCACCAGCTAGCTTACCTAATATGGTTGTAGCACCTCTAATAAATGCTCATATGACTTATATGCTTAGAGATGCTCCTCTTTAGAGCATTGGTCTTTGTACCTATCAAATAATAAATTACAAATTTCGTAATTTAATTCTGCTTTTTTTCTAGATTCAGAGAGTTTTTTTGCAAGAAACTCTCTAGGTTTTGAATGAAGCTTTTGATGTTCGAGTAATTGAAGCATTTCACTTTTCCAAAGCATTAGAGAAGCTAAGTTTTTAGTGAAATTTGGATTATTTTTTGCTGAACGAATAGATTTAAAGGTACATTGATCTTTAGTTTTTTTTACAAGCATAATTCCCCAATATTGAGGGGCTAGAGTTTGTGCTTTTTCTAAATGATTTTCCGTTGTAACTAAAGTAATTTTTCTAAAGCTAGTATCATAAAAAGAACCTTGTTTTACAATTCTCTCAATTTTGTCATTGCTTCCCTTTATTTCATAGCAATGAGCTTCTTCATATAAAGCAACAATATCGGCTATGGCATTACCATTATGTACTCTAAGTTCTTCCAAGATAGCTCTAGGTTTAAACCTTTGATTACTTAATCTCAGAATTAAATTTTGACGAATTTCAAGGTCATTTAGCGGAAGCATGATTCAGAACAGATGATAAGTTTGTATATATTATAATTCAAGATGAAGTGTAAATTTTATTTATTACGAATGGCTCTGTTGCATAAAAATTTTGTAGGGTACTGATTTTAAAAGGTTTGTATGAATTTCAACTTAAGAATAAAACTAATAAAATCATACTGTTAGATGTTTATGTAACAAAGCCAAGCAGAACTAAAATTTAGAAATAGTGTCAAGCTGACTTGTAAGTAATCAATAAATATAGAAATTAAAAAGCAAGCTGTATTCCTAACCATCTGAATTGACTTAAATCCACCTCACCATTATTCTTAGCATGCTGACCTACATTGTCAGTGGGTTTTAGCAGACCCAATACACAAGAGTACTAAAAAGTCATATTTTTAGTACTGGATCCTTACGTCCCCCCTTTTCTATGGTAGGACGGAGGGGGACGCACTTGTGCGTGCTGGATCCTTGTGTACCAGTCTGCTAACCCTCTTCGTTCTGCCACCATTATTTAGCAGTGATGTGGTAGTTCTTCTTTTTACACAAGGAGTCCATCATGGTCATTCAAAACATCCCCTTACTGTACTGAACTCTATTTCAAACAACTGACTTTTCACTAAGCAGTTGATGGGATTTATTCGTCTCATTTTATTCATATTCGCACATCTTCCTGACTCGGGAGCATGCGTCGTTGTGTCTTAAATTTTGATTTCAATACAGAACAATTCCAGAGGGGAGCTTTATGAGAATTCAAACATTCAGCATGCTTGCTGTATTCCTTTTACCTATTTTATCTGCCTGTTCATCTACGGATAGCAAAGACCGTAAAGCCTATATCGAACAATGCATGTATCCAAACGCTGCCATTAAAACCGCAGTGGAAAGTGAAGCAACCTGTAGCTGTCGCTATGACAGCATTCGTGAACAATATGGCAAGCCATTCTTTACTGTACCGATCACCAATGATGAAGACAGACGTCGTCTGGACTTTGCCAGAGGTTATACCGTAGGCAAATGCAGAGGGTAGGAACATGCTAAATAAAAAATTACTTCTCATTATTGCCGTTGCTTTGCTTACAGGCTGTACCTCTAAACAAGAGAAAGCTTGTCAAGAAGAAGCCAATGTCGCTGAAACTGTAATGCAGGCTCGATTGACCTATGGCAGCTTTGCCGAAGCGACTTATATGCTCGCAGGCGATAACGATGAACTCAGAGAACAACTCAGACCGATGATTCATGACGCCTTTGAATATGGTCGAGGTGGGACAGCAACTTTCGAAAAAACCAAACAAGTCTTCAAAGACAAATATTATCAACAATGCATGGACAGACCAGCACCTTGATGTGAATGCCTAAGCATAGAGGGGATAGGGGGAGAGATAAAATGAAAAAGATCATAATGCTGGCAACCATTGCCATGTTCACAGTCGGTTGTGAAAAGCAACCAGAAGCAGCACATGCACAGAATACCGCAGTTAAAACTGAAAAAGCCAAACCAGCGCTCAAAGCTGAAAAACTGACCGAGAAAGAAATACAGGACTTAGAGTCTTTAGAGAAATCGCCCAGTGAAGAAACCGCCAGTACAGCAGGATTTTACTTAAGTAATTTGGAAGTAACCCCTGTCGAGGAAATACGGGAGTTCATTGCCAAAGGCTGGGATGAGTGGGAAACACTGAACAGACAGGAAGCGGAGAAGGAAACACAGCAAGCACCATCCGACCAAGGCGATGCTTCAATGCAGTATCGTATTGAAATCAAGAATCAGGTCTTTGGTGGAAAGCACGAAGTTGAAACAGCCTATCTGCATTTAATTTCACTGTCAGACAGTATCACTCTTGATCGAGTGGTGGTGAATCGGGGTAACTGTAGAGCGGATTACCGTGATGGTGCCAATCCCATTCTGTACGGTAAATCCATGCGCTTCTTTTTAAATTGTGATCCACGTAATGTCAGAGAGGTGGTTGCGGTACTCAAGGATGGACGTGAAATTGTGATGTCACCACAATAAGCTGAATGCGATGTTTATTTTGCATGCGCTCCACGCACTATACAGTTGAACAATTGAGTCGTTGGGAATTTTGAACAGATTGAAAGAAATTTCACTTATATAACATAAAGATGAATCAACACACTGAATGAGTTTGTTGAGCCAATTACATAAGGCTTAATAAGCACATTCAAAAGACTAATCTGAATCAGGCTACTGGACTTCATTCCAATCAAGGGATGGGGTTCAGTAGCCTTTTTGTTTATAAGGACAAAACTCATGGCACATCAAATTGAACAAATGGCGTATGTCGGTGAAACCCCTTGGCATGGCTTAGGCAACCAACTCACGCAAAACCAACCGATTGAAGTCTGGGCACAACAAGCAGGCATGGACTGGCGGATTGAATCCTCCAATGTCAGCTATATGGCACAAAATGAACGAGGGCAAAGTATCATCATGCCATATGAAGAACAACGGGTGTTATACCGTTCCGATACCCATGCACCGCTCTCCGTGGTCAGTCAGCGTTATCAGGAAGTGCAACCAATGGAAATCCTAAATTTCTATAAAGACCTGACTGAACAATCAGGCTTTGAATTAGAAACCGCAGGGGTACTGAAAGGTGGCAAGAAATTCTGGGCATTGGCACGAACAGGACAAACAACATCACTCAAGGGCAAAGACGTCAGTAATGGCTATATTCTCTTAGCCACCGCTTGTGATGGCACTTTAGCGACTACAGCGCAATTCACCAGTATTCGAGTGGTGTGTAATAACACCCTAGCCATTGCCCTGAAGGGACAAAACTCAAGTACAGGAGTAGTCAAAGTGCCGCACAGCACCAAATTCGATGCTGAGAAGATTAAACAGCAACTCGGTATATCCGTGCGTGCATGGGAAGAACACATGTATGAAATGAAACAACTGAGTCAGCGTAAAGTCACGCAGCAGGAAGCAGCTGCTTATTTCGATGCCGTGTTTAACAATACAAGTCTGAGTATTGCCGAACAGGATGACAGCATTATTCAGTTCTACCGCAATGTCGCCACCCAAGCTAACTCAACTATAAAAGCTGACAACAAGACTGAACCAAATGGCCGTGCCATGTCCAAAGTCATGAGCATGTTTAATGGGCAGGGGCGTGGAGCAGAACTCAGTTCAGCCAAAGACACCGCTTACGGTTTGCTGTGCTCAATCACAGAGTTTGCTGATCACGAACGTCGTGCCATGAGTCAGGATCACAGGCTTGATTCTGCATGGTTCGGTGCTGGTGCAGGCTTAAAGCAACGTGGACTCGAACAGGCACTGCGCTTAGTTGTTTAAGTTTAGATTCAGATTCCAGATTTAACATGAGGACATGAGATCAATATGATCCTATAAAATCCTCTCAATCCAGACCCCTCTTTGCCACATCTCCAGATGTGGCTTTTTTTATGCCCAAAATTTAATAATTACAGGAAATTATTTATGAACTCAGCATTGATTCACCCAACTCATACCAGACCAAACCTTCATGCTGACCGTCCGAAACTATTTACAGCAAAACGTTTTGTCGAGACTAAGAATATGACTCAAGCCGAATGGCTGGAAGTCAGACGCAAGGGCATTGGTAGCAGTGACTGTGCCGCAGCCTGCGGTCTCAATCCGTATATGTCGATGTTGGAACTATGGATGATTAAAACAGGACGGATTCAACAAAATATAGAAGATGAAAGTGAAGGCCATGCACCCTTGTATTGGGGCAATCGACTTGAACCTTTAGTTGCGGAATACTACAGCATGCATACCAACTATAAAGTCCGTCGGGTCAATGCCGTGTTACAACATCCTGATGCAGACAAACATTTCATGCTGGCTAATCTGGATTACTCAGTTGTTGGAGATGCCGATGTACAAATACTGGAGTGTAAAACCGCAGGGGAGTATGGGGCCAAGCTGTGGAGAGACGGTGTACCTTTATACGTACTCTGTCAGGTACAACATCAATTGGCCGTGACAGGCAAAAAGGCAGCACATATCTGTGTCTTAATCTGTGGACATGAAACTCGAATCTTTAAAGTGACACGCTCAGAGTCCGTGATTCAACACATCGTCAATGCTGAACGTTACTTCTGGGAATGTGTGGAAAAGGATACCCCACCAGAAGCGGATGCCAGTGAGTCAGCAGCGAGAGCTTTACAGCTCCTCTATCCAGAACATGTGCCACTCTCTACGACAGACTTATCTGAAGATGAACAAGCCAATCAACAGTTTGAACAACTGCTTCAAGCTCGAAGCCAAATTGACAAGCATCAGGAGCAGTTCGATCTGCTGAAGCATCAGCTACAAGCCAAGATGCAAAATGTCGAACGGGCCGTGTTTACGACAGGTTCAGTGACATGGAAAAAGGCTAAAGACTCGATCAGTTTAGACAGTAAGGCTTTACTCAAACAGCATCCTGAATATCTGAATCAGTTTCCACAAAGCAAAACAGGTTCACGACGTTTCAATATCTACAGCAAGGATGATTGAAACTGCTTTAGCCTAAGTGCAATTCACAAGCAGAATCTCAAGCTCCACTCAAAAATCCCATGCCTGAGCGCATGGGATTTTTTTATACCAATTTTATTTTAAGCAAATACAGAAACTCATTTAAACAGAAGAGAAAGCACCATGATCAAAGGTCTAGCAATCACACCGCCTATTCTAGGGCGAATTAGTATCGGTAAGATGGTTGAAAAGAATGGTAAACGACTGCCTGAAAAGGATGATCAATTCACCATTACCAGTCAAATTCAAGGCAAAGAAGGCTGGATTAAACATCCACTGGATGAGCAACTGCGAGCCAAAGCACCCAATCAAAAACTCCGTTCAATCCCAGTCCGTATGATCTTTAACGATCCAGAGCTTAATTTGAGGGCGGAGTACAGTTTATTTGACCGTCAGACAGGGCGCCCCGTGTGTGTAGGAAATGGAGAAACCTGCCAACGACTGACCCATCAAGGGGTTGAGCAACATGCATGCCCATCCCCTGATCTATGTCCATTGGCACAAGGAGGCAACTGCAAGCCTTATGGGCGTCTGCATGTCAATTTAGATGAGTCCGATGAACTTGGCACATTCATCTTTAGAACCACGGGTTTTAATAGCATTCGTACCTTGGCAGCGCGATTGAGTTATTACCATGCAGCATCGAATGGCTTGCTCTCATGCCTACTACTGCAACTGACACTGAGAGGAAAATCCACCACACAAAGCTATCGTACACCTGTGTATTACGTCGATTTAACGCTCAGAGATGGCATCAACCTTCAACAAGCCATTCAATTGGCCAAAGACATTGACCAACAAAGCAAAGCTTCAGGATTTAATCAACATGCTTTAGATCATGTGGCACGGCAGGGTTATGGCAATGCACGGTTTGAGGTGGGTGGAGAAGAGGGTTTGGATATTGTTGAGGAGTTTTATACAGACGAATCAAGACCAGAGCAGTCTCAACAAACACATGACTTGAGCCATGTGCGGGATATTCAGAAAGGTTTGCAACAGAGTGTAGGTATAGTAAATTAATTTAAAGGCATCATCGGATGCCTTTATTTATTTTCCAATTAAGAAAAATACTTAGTGTATTCAAGTGGCTAAAACTTGAATGAATTTTGATCTAAAAGGTAAGTACTTTGAGTCTGAAATTTTAATAATTTCAAGAAAAGATAGTTTTGGAACGTAAGTTGGTTCTAGCTTGATTAGAGTCTGAATGTTTCTTCCTGTTAAATAACCATCTACGGTAATTTCTGGTAAGCATTCAATTCTAGGTTGATCTGTAGTGAAATTATTTTTCTCTTGATTCCATAAATCTTTTACATATTGAGCATATTTGAATTCTTTGAAATATACTGAATTTATTGAATTATGAATTTGTAATTTATTCAGCTGATCTATATCATTTTTATTTTTTAATTCAAATACCTTTTTATATTTTTGAATATTATAAGAATTACTATCAAATATTAAAAAACTTATTTCACTATTTATTGGGTAGTGTATAACTAATCCATGGTGTTTATTTCCATGCTTATCATATGGCGTGCCCTCAAGAGCTGGATTGAATCTTGTGACAGGTGTGTCACCAAAAATAAAAGGCGTTCCAGATATGTTTTTTAAGAAGATAGCCTTTAAATCTTCTATTTCTATAATCTCAGATTCTATATTAAACATACTAAATATCTGTTGAGCTTTTTGGTTACTCATACCTTCTAATGCTTTTTTAAGGCTATTTCGAATCACATCCGTAATTTCAGATGATACTCCTGAATCGTAATTATTAAGGTCTTCTATTTGTGGTTGGAGGAATTCTCCGTAAAAATTAATTAAAGGTTGTTTGTTTTCCCTCTCTCTTAGTGTTCTATATTCTTGAAATATAACGGCTTTCTTTATTTTTTCTAAAACATCATTTTTTAAAGTATTATTTTTTATGTCTAAAACTGTTTGGGATAAGAGTTGATAATATTCAGTATCAAAAGATGTCACCTCCTTCTCAGTTTCTCTAGAACCATAAAAATTATCTTGTGAAGCTTGATTATCTATTGCTGCATTTTCGACAGTTTTTCCTGTTTTTTTTAATAGCATTCTTATACTATTCTCATCATCAGAAAAATTTCTAAAATAGTATTGAGGAACGAAATGTTGATTTTGCTTGTCATTCATAATTGTTTAATTTCCTTTAAAAAATTTCTCTAAGAATGGTTTGTGAAATTATATCATTTAAGACGATTTTTGTAATTCATATCGGATTTTTCACAAATATTCAGATACTAAATAATTACACTTTAATTTTAAAATTAGTTGTGAACTCCACTTATTTTTTAAATTTATTCAAGTTTTTTTTGAAATATCCATATCTGTGAATAGAAGAGCTCCTTCACATTAGTCTCAGAAAAACGGTCATCATTTTTAGTATGAGGCACTTTTAAATAGGTGGTAAGAGCAGAGAAATGGATATTTTTAATTGATAGTAACTATTGAAAATATGACAGTTTTTAATCATAGTATTGTTAATTAGATTAAAAATTTTGATGAAAAAAGATTGTACTATGGCTTTTAAAAAACCAATCACAAAATCAGCAGTTCCTGATAGTCCAGATAGATTGTTCAATGATCTACCTCGTAGAAAACATGCAAGCCTATTTGATCACCAAGGTCAAATTTTACGGAGTTATGTTGATAAAGCATTAAATGATAAAGATGTTGCAATTCAACTCCCTACTGGTAGCGGTAAAACATTAGTTGGTCTTTTATTAGCGGAGTGGCGTAGAAGAAAATTTAACGAGCGAGTTGTTTTTTTATGTCCTACTCGTCAACTAGTAAATCAGGTGGTTGAAGAAGCAAATTCTAAATATGGACTACATGTCCAAGGCTTTATTGGTTCTGCTAAGTTTTATACTCCTGAAGCAAAGTCAGCTTATTTGGATGGTAATAGAGTCGCTGTAACTACTTATAATAGTTTGTTCAATACTAGGCCTTTTTTTAATAATGCTGATGTAATTATTATTGATGATGCTCATGCTGCAGAGAGCTATTTACAATCACTTTGGACTTTTAGTGTTAGTCGTATAGAAGAAAGTGACAAAATTCTATACAAAGCAATATGTGGAGTTTTAAAGTCAGTTTTACCTGAACAAAATTTTGCAAGATTATCTGGTGCATGGTCTGGTATCGAAGATGCAACATGGGTTGATAAAATTCCAACAAAGAAACTATTAACTATTGCCCAAGATTTAAGAGCAACAATTAATGCTCACTTATCAAGTGAAAATGATCAAAGATATGCATGGAGCATGTTGCAAGATCATCTAAATGCATGCCAACTTTATGTTTCTTCTAATGAAATTCTCATTAAGCCTTTAATTCCCCCAACATGGGTTCATAACCCATTTGAAAAGGCCAAGCAGCGTATATATATGTCTGCCACTTTAGGTTTGGGTGGAGATCTCGAGAGATTGACCGGTCGAGCTAATATTAAACGTTTGCCTATTCCTTCGGGATGGGATACTCAAGGTATTGGACGTAGATTTTTTATTTTCCCTGAAAAATCATTGGATGATGAACAAATTATTCACTTAAGAAGAACTTTGATGGCTAAGGCTGGGAGAAGCATAGTTTTAACATCTAACAATGAATCAGCGAAAGAAATTTCAAATGATGTTGATGTCCATTTAGGTTTTCCTGTTTTCACAGCGAATGAGCTTGAAGCTAGTAAGTCTAATTTTCTTGTAAATGATCATGCGGTAGCTGTAATTGCTAACAGGTATGATGGTATCGATTTCCCTGAGGATGACTGCAGATTATTATTCGTGGATGGCTTGTCTCAATCTACAAACTTACAAGAGCGTTTTTTTATAAATAAAATGGGCGCTAGTTTGTTATTTAACGACAGAATTCAAACTAGAGCTTTGCAAGCAATTGGGCGCTGTACTAGGGGGCTTAAAGATTATTCTGCTGTAATTATTACAGGTGATGAATTAAGCTGTTATTTAACAGACTCAAAAAAAAGAAAATATTTTCATCCAGAACTTCAAGCTGAACTTGAGTTTGGTATTTTTCAATCTACTGAAGCAGACGTAACTAGTTTAATTGAGAATTTTGAAATCTTTATTGAACATGACAATTCTTGGGAAGAGGCGAATCAATCAATTTTAGAAAGTCGTGCCGAAGCTCTGCAAGAACAATTTCCAGCTATGGAAGAATTATCGCAAGCTGTTAAATATGAAATTAAATGGCAAAAAGCATTATGGAATAGTGATTCAGTCGATGCACGAGAAGCTGCACGGGATGTTTTAAGTGTATTAAAACATCCAGATCTCAAAGGATATAGAGCATTATGGCATTATTATGCAGGATCAGCTGCCGATCAAGCTTTTATGGAAGGGCATGCAGGCTTTGATACAATTGCACGTGAGCACTATTTACAAGCAAAAAAATCAACAATTTCTATACCTTGGCTGACATCTCTTTCAAGAGATATGAATATAGTATTTGAGGAAGATAAAGAAGACCAAAAAAATTTATTGGTTATGCAACAGGTTGAACAAATTGAAAGTAATTTAGTTAATTTGGGTTTAATTTCTAATACAAAGTTTGCTGCTAATGAAGCAAAAATAAGGGCAGGGCTTAATAATCCTGAAACATTTGAAATGGCACAGGTTGAACTTGGTAAATATCTTGGATTTAATTCGGAGAAAGTTGAATCTGAAGCCTCACCTGATCCTTGGTGGTATAAGGGGGATCTAGTAATAGTTTTTGAAGATCATGTTGATGCAGAAGAAACTTCTTCATTAAGTGCGACAAAAGCAAGACAAGCTGCGTCTCATCCAAAATGGTTACATGATCATAATGAATCATATAAAAATTGTAGAATTTTACCTGTCATTTTAACACCTGTGACTAATGCAAGAGATGGGGCGATTCCCCATTTAGAGGGAGTAAGTTATTGGGGGGCTACTGAGTTTATGGAATGGTCGGAGATGGTTTTAAATGTCATTCGGGAACTTAGAAAAACATTCACTGGTCCGGGTAATTTGGCGTGGAGAGCTACTGCTGCTGAAGAGCTATCTAAAATTAATGCTGATGTGTTTGGATTATATGAATGGTTATCTAACAGACCGGCCCAAAAATATTTAATAGGTACACGTGAATAGGTAATTTTTATTTGTAAACTTACTTTAAAATAATTTAAAGTAAGTTTACGCCAAATTTACGCCTGAAAATTTTATAATAATAGTAAGATGTTAAATTGATTAAATATTTTTTTATTCTTTGTCCAATCCATCATCGGAGCGACCGAAATACGAGGCGTTAAAGATTGGAGCTCAGACATACAGTCAACCTGAAAAAAGATAGAAAAAAAGCAAGTGCGGATTATACGTGTTTTATTTTAAAATCAATAACCATACTCAAAAGATAGAATTTGTAAAATTAATGAATATTAATTTTTTGTATTTGCTTAGAACCCCGATATGGCAGAGTTATATGAAATTTGCATAACTCCACCAATATGTTAAAGCTGTACGAGTTAAAACTACAACATCATACCACCAGAGGCTTCTATTCTCTGACCTGTGATCCAGTTAAATCCTTCACTAAAAATCGCAGCGATTGCTTTTCCAACATCATCCGCTTCACCAATACGGCCTAATGCCGTGATAGATGCGATCATCCCCTGAACTTGCTCACTATTGCGGACTGCACCGTCTCTAAAATCAGTCGCAATCGCACCGGGCGCAATCGTGTTGACACGAATCCCTTTGGGGGCGAATTCTTTTGCCATATAACGTGTCATGACTTCTACAGCGCCTTTTGCCATGGCGTATGCAGCTGACCCAGGCATAGAAAAGCGTGTTAGACCAGAGGATATATTTACAATATGACCGCCATTTTCAATGAGTGGTAGCAATTTTTGAGTGAGAAAAAATGGACCTTTCACATGGATATTGAGCATATCATCTAGATCATCAATACTAGTTTCTTCAATACTCGTATGTAAACCTGTCCCAGCATTATTGAGTAGGTAGTCAAAACTTTCACGACCAAATTGCTCTTTTAATACGAAACTCAAGCTTTTTACCAAATCATCAAATAATGTGATATCTCGAATATCAGATTGAATGGCAAATGCGTTTTGACCTTTTTCTTTAATCTTCTCAACCACGTCTAGAGCGGCTTTTTCATTGCGATGATAAGTCAAAATAATGTCAATATTTTGCTCAGCGAGTTTAAGCGCTGCATCTCGTCCTATTCCACGACTCCCTCCGGTGATGAATGCGATTTTATTCATGTACTGACCTCATATTATGCTGATTAACTGTTGATAAAATTAAAGTACAGGAATTAATTGTCTTGATAAATGTAAGTAATCAGATAAGACTGTTCATAAATAATGAACAATTGGAAGTGATGTATGGATAAGATTGAGACGATGAAACGTTTTATCGCTGTTGTACAAAATGGTAGCTTTACCCGTGCTTCAGAACAGCTCAAGATTCCTAAGTCAGCAATCTCTATGTCAATCACTAAGCTTGAAGATCATTTAAAAACTCGTTTACTTTATCGAAATACAAGACACCTTTCTCTTTCAGAAGCAGGTCAGCGCTATTATGTCGAATGCTTAAGATTATTGGATGAGTTAGAAGGCTTAGATAACCAATTTCAACAACAAAGTGAAGAACTCAGTGGTGTGATTAACATCGATATGCCTAGTCGGTTTTTTTCTAGCGTAGTGGCTCCCCATCTACCTGCATGGTTTCAACAATATCCTAAAACACAGATTAAGCTGCTTGGGGTTGATTATCGTATTGATCCTATCAAGGAACGAGTAGATTGCGTAATCCGTGGTGGTCAGCTTGAAAGCAGTAATTTAATAGGACGCCATTTGGGTATTATGGAAATGGTTAATTGTATTAGTCCCAGTTATGCGGAACATTACGGTAGACCAACATCATTAGAGGATCTTAAAAATCATTATATTGTTGATTATTCGCATGCGGACACCCAGTCGCAAAATGCTTTTGAATACAATCAAAATAATCAAACCTACCTTGTACCAACTCCAAGTCTAATCAGTGTCGGCACAACGGATGCCTATTTAGCTGCAGGTTTAAATGGACTAGGGATCATTCAAATTCCGAGAATTGGTGTTAGACAACAATTGGCAAATGGTGACCTTATTGAAGTATTAACAGCATTTACCAGTGCACCGATGTCTTTGTCGATTTTATATGAATCGCGAAACAATCAACCCCGAAGACTAAGTGAATTTATTAATTGGTTGATTCTTTTATTCAAAAAAATGAATCACAATACACTCTAGTTTCACTGAATTACCCCTATGTCGCTTATGAATAATGTGTAGTCATTGCTCAATTTTGTTTAGGTTTAATATAGCCAAAGGCAGCTTCTTTGAGCTCCCTATCATTTCATACAAAATACTGACGGAATAATGCTGCTGCCAATATTCCTGCTGCAATCGCCAACAGTGGTTTTTTAAGCAGTAGCATAACGATCAATGTTGTCAGTAACGCCAAACGAGTGCCATGATCACCTTCAACCGCAATAGGGGCCAAAAGTGCAACCAGTACAGATCCCGACATTGCATTAATGAATCGTTGCACACGATCGCTAATAGGTACATAAGACATAATTAAAACACCACCCCAACGAGTGGCTAATGTCACAACGGCCATAATAAAAATAATAATTAATGGATAGGTGGTGCTAATTTCTAGGTTCATAGCTGTTTCTCTTTCCATAAAATTCCGACAATTCCGCCAAATAAAGCACCCACAACGACATGACTATTTTCTGGTAAGTACCAATAAGCCAATAATGAGCTACAGGCTGCGATTGTCCAGATGATGAGTATTCTGAGGTTTTTTTGTCCACCGACAACCATCGCCAGTAGAAAACAAGCCATGACCATATCTAATCCCAGCAATGCAGGATGATGAATGACATTACCAAAATAGAACCCCAGTCCTGTGCCTAAAACCCACGCGAGCCAAAGCGCAAGGCCCCCTCCAAACAATAAGCCCATCCCGGATTCACCACGATTAAATGCTTGTAGTGAGAGTGCCCAATTGGCATCAGAAATAACCAGCAAGATACTGTATCGTTTGATGGGAGGCAGGTGCCGTAGCCAAGGATAAAGAGATGCGCCCATTAAAAGATGCCGAGCATTGATAAAGAAAACTGTGACTATTAAGGGAATCAGTGATATTTGCGCGCCCCATAATTCTAAAGTCGCAAATTGAGATGCTCCTGCAAAAACAAAGCTACTCATTAACATGATAGAGCTATTGTCTAGTCCTGTTTGCGTTGCAGCTAAGCCGAAAGCAGCCCCAAAAATCACCACAAAAGATGAAATTGGAAGAAGGCTTTTAAAGCCTGACCAAACTTGGGAATAACTTAAACTATAAATATCTGGGTTAACATTCGACAAAATAATTTCCTTATCTTTTTAAATTTTCTAATGAGCTATATACCTAATGATCGCTGATGGAAATTAGGGGAAATTTCCTTCTTTTCTTAATAAATTATGGACTTAGAAAGTTAGAATGAAAAGCGCATAATTCTTGCATATACTATTCGAAAATCGAATAATTTGGGGGTGATCATGAATCTACAAAATCTACAGATTGATTGGCTAAAATGTTTTGTCGCAGTTGTTGATACAGGTTCTCTTTCCAATGCAGCACCTGAGCTATACCGTTCACAGTCTGCTGTCAGTATGCAGTTAAAAAAATTGGAAGGTGCTTTAAAATGCCAACTTTTAGTTAGAACGCATAGACAAATTCAACTTACTTCTGAAGGGCAACTTCTTTTAGGTTATGCAAGACGGATACTCGATCTACACCATGAAACACAAATGGCTTTTAATGGAGAAGAGTTAACTGGTCGGATTAGACTTGGTGTACCCGATGATTACGCTGCTAAATATTTAACGCCAGTGCTTAAGCGTTTTGCACCACGTTATAGTGGCGTTGAAATAGAATTTATTTGTGAACAATCGACTTCATTGATCCCACGTATAGAAAATGGCGAGATTGATTTAGCATTGATTTCAAGGGATAACCCCCGTCAAGGCACTTTATTGTTTCATGAGCCAATGGTGTGGGTAGGTTCTCCCCAATTTGAATTATGGCGTGAAGATCCGATACCGATTGCTGTTTATGAGAGTACCAGTTTAGCCAAAAAAAGTGCGATCAATTCGCTCGCATTGCAAGGTCGTCGTTATCGTGTAGTTTATAATAGTTCAAGTTTAATCGGGCAAATTGCAGCAGTTGAAAGTGGTTTAGCCGTCGCAGTTTTTACACAATGTAGCGCGCCTCAGCATTTAGAAATTTTAGGAGCAGAGCACGGACTAGGCCCATTAGCACCCATGGAAGCATCTGTATATAGAAGTAGAGCCTCGCTTAATTCAAAAGCGGTCGATCATTTATATGAACTCTTAATTAAAACATTAAGGCAATCCATTACCTATTAAGCAGGTTTTAATCAGATCTTCCACAGAAATTTGAAATATATATATGATTTGTATAAAAATTAATTTTTAAGTGCTTGCCAATATTTGGGCAGAGTTTGGGAGTGTGCTAGTAATTTAAAAGGTCCTTGAAACGCAATAAAAGAGATATGTTTTAGTTAAAAATCTGTTTTATTGCAAGCAAGCCCATGGTTACCGCATGGGCTTTTATCTCTATTTACTGTTATTAATTTTTTGCATTGTTTCTGTATCCATGAGGGCACGGATACTTTTAAATAATGGATGTTTATCTGTATATTTTTCACCATAGCTAAGATTAAACTCATAATCAAAATCATCAGGATTAATTCCTTGATTATGCTGTAAAATTGTTTCTAGCTTATCCAAAGCCTTTACTGCAACAGCTTCTTGCGTTTGACCTGCTTCATATTCTTCCCATAATTCAAGTATGGCATTTCTCAGGGGAACATCTAAGGATTGAGTAAGTAATAATAGATCGTTACGTTCTTGAACGTCTTTATCTGGATGATTTTTCTTTTCAGTCGCTGGAACATCACCATTGATTGTCTCGCCTAAATCATGAACAAGACACATCTTTAACACCTTTGAAAAGTCTAGATATTTTAATTCATCTTCAAATACAAGAGCTAACAGGGCAAGCCTCCATGTATGCTCGGCTGTACTTTCAACTCTGCCTTTAGAGGTATGAGAGGAACGCATTATATTTTTCAGGTTTTCAGCCTCTTTCAAAAAGAGTAAACGACCTTTAATAATGTCAGTATTCATTTCGGCTTCTTATTCCTATCAAAATTATAGATTTTTACTTTTAATAAGCTCAATAAATGCTTTTTAAAGTAATCTGTTTTGATTCCAGTTACTACGCGAGCAGTTATAGGCTTATCTATTAGATAGAAGCAATCAATAACATAATGTTCAGATGACTTTTCGCTAACATCTTCAATTCAGGCATATGCGTTGATCGCTGCATTGCGAATTCATCATCCAAAGCATTGTATATGGATCAGTAAGTGTCTCATCGTGACACAACCTTGGCTATTGGAGTGGTCTACAGCTTATGCTTCAAGATAAATTAAAAAAAGGACAGATGACCTTTTTTTATATTGATCGTAAAATACCTTGTCTCAAGCAGATAACTTGGGTCTATGTCACTGTTTATTACCTATTATCTAGGCCCGGTACAGGCTTCAAATATTGATAAAGACTTTGAAAATATAGATAGTTTTGAATGAAGAGCCGTAAAAGATGAGGACTATTAGTAATGATGAATTAATACAGAATTATATCGATAAGTTTTCTTTATCGCGTTATTTTTCTCCAATATTGTTAGAAAATTTCTTATTAAAACAAATAGAAGCAGGTGAGTATCTGCTTGCACAAGGAAGCTCGCTAAGTAGCCTCTATTTACTTGTGAATGGAAAATTACAAGTAGAACATTACCAAAAAGATGGGAGTTGTGCCGTATTCTCTATTGAAAGGGCTTTTTCCGTGATTGGTGATTTAGAGCTTTTTTTAAATAGAGATATAGGTACAGTAAGTACTGTGACTGCGATTTCAAAAGCGGATATTCTCGAGATATCCCTGAGCAAAATTGAGCAATATGCGTTTAACGATCCAGCTTTTCTACGTTTTATCTGCTCTCATCTTAGTCAAAAATTATATGCTTCTACTCAACTGCTAACAAATGCAACGCTTCCAGCATTTATAAAAGTACGTAAATATTTAGCAATTAGAGCGGAAATGGAGGGGAGTATGATTCACTTGGAAAAACGTGATTCTATTGCTGCTATGTTAGGAATTTCGACCAGACAACTAAATCGGATTTTTAAAGATTTATCAGACTTAAACATCATTCAGTTTAAAAATAAAACGTTAAAAATTTTGGATAGTGACTATCTAGCTGAAATAGAACCGATAGACTTTTTATAATTAGACAGCGGTGAAATAAATATAGAATTATGTTCAAGATATTTGTTAAGGATTACAGTAGTCGGTTTATGCTTTGAATTGATTATGGAGGACGCTACAAACCTTCTTCTTTTATTGCAAGCAAGCCCATGGTTACCGCATGGGCTTTTTGATGTAAATGAACAACTCAGGACAGAAGTTCCGAGCTGCTTTCAGCGTGTTTTGACAATGAACGTAAATCTGAACCAGAAGGTGCCTGATAAATCTTGAGTCCAAATTCAGGAATAATTGCCATCAGATGGTCAAATATATCAGACTGGATTGCCTCATAATCATTCCATACTGTTGTATTGGCAAATGCATAGATTTCTAGTGGTAATCCCGCACTTGTCGGTTGTAACTGACGGATAATCAGGGATTGGTTTTTAGCAATACCAGCATGTTGCTTTAGGTAGAACTCGACATAGGCCCGAAATGTTCCAATATTGGTTAGGCGGCGCTGGTTATAAACTGACTGATCTTCAAATTGTTGATTAAAGCTGTCCAATTCAGATTGTTTATTATCCAGATATTGATCCAGTAACAGGAACGCTTTTAATTTCTGTTGTTCTTCATGGGTGATAAAATGAATGCTGGTTTGATCAATAAAGATTGAGCGCTTAATGCGTCTCGCCCCCAACAATTTCATCCCACGCCAGTTTTTAAAGGTGTCCGTCACCAACTTATTGGTGGGAATTGTGGTAAAGGTTTTATCAAAATTCTGTACGGTAATGGTATGTAAGGACATATCAATCACATCACCATCTGCATTTAATGTTGGCATTTCAATCCAGTCACCGATACGAACCATATCGTAGGAAGAGATTTGCACTGATGCCACCAAGGACAGAATTGTATTTTGAAAAACCAGTAACAATACCGCTGCCATCGCACCAAAACCAGCAAGCAGGGTAAAAACATCTTTCTTTAAGAAGGTACCTAAGATCAGCAGACCACAAACGATAAACAGAATCAGCTTGATCAGTTGAAGATAGCCTTTGATAGGCTTATTCAGTGATTTTGGATTACGTTGATAAAGCAGATTAAAGACATTTAAAAGTTCACTGATGGCCAGTGCAATGGTCAGGAAGATAAAAGCCTGTGCAGCCATTTGTATCAGGCCAACCGCTTTTAAGGACAAATGTGGAACTGTGGTAATACCATTTAAAATAACAATGGCAGGAACAATATTCGCCACTCTGCGGATGACACTATGCTGGGAAAAAATTTCACTGTGTGCAAACTTCATTTTTGAAATAAGTTTACGAATCCCACGAACAACAACTTGTTTTGCAATATAATTTGCGACAAAGGCGAAAAAAATTAGAATGGATAATGATGTTAGCATCTCTAGCCATGGATACTGATCAGACCATTCCTGAATATTCTTTAAGAAGGCAAATTTATCCAAAAGTACAACCTCAAAATAGCAGATACGCTATTGTATTGATTGTGAATGACAATAATTTATAAAAATACTTTTTAGCTACATTCGGGCATCAATTACTTACTCAACAAGATTGACAGACTCTCAGAAAGTCCAAGTGAGTATGTGAAGATAAGTATGCAACTGTTGGGCATAGATAAACCCAGTTTCACGGATCACAATATGCCAATCAACAGTACTTTATTGAATACGATGGGATGCTAAGTTTTAATTTGTGAGACTCAATAGTGGCTGATTTTATCCGCAAGATTGGCAATACGGTTCAGACGGCAAGACTGTGCATCTAACATTTGCCCTTGTCCTTCGGTTTTCGGATCCCAATTACAATACTTGTCGGTGTTTTCCCACCATGCTGCGATTTCATCCATCTGCCGGTCTTTTTTCACACTGTCTGGACGACTGATGATTTTGGCAAAGGCCTGTTGAACGCGGTTCTTATGTTGAGCATATTCTTGGTCCATACAGCTTTGCATTTCAAATGTTACTGCACCACTTTGCTTGATACATTGGCCATAACTGCTGCTTAATTTGGCATGAATATAAGAATCATCTGGAAGGGGACGAGACATTTCATCATCGGCAAAAGCTGCAAAAGGAAGAAGAGAGATGAACAACAATGTAGTACTTTTAAATTTTTTCATATGTTTGACCTTTAGTTTTATCTTGATCTCGATGTTCGTTCTTGAATATCTCTATGCTTTGATTCGCATTATTGAAGCAAAATCAGATAGCGTTGCAATTGTGCGGTACGGGCTGCAATACGCTGTATATCATTAAGTTCAATTTGCAAGTTGTCTGGCTGTGATTGGCCATACAACGTTGTTTCCAGTTCAGCATCACTTTGACGTGATTGTAGCCAAATGCGTTGTGATGCAACCAGTTTTGTTTTCTGGGTAGCACTCAAATGCGATTGTAATTTTTTATAGGTACTATTCAATCGTGCATCTTGACGTTCAGCCTCATCTTTTAGACAAGTTGCCTGTTCTATAATACCTTGGGCACTGTTGTCACAGTTTATAAAAGCTTGGCTTAATAAGTTTTCATTTCCTATTGGTGCAGCGAAGACCAAGCTTGAAAAAGTACATAAAAAACTAATCGGTAAGCATGCTAATCGTATTTTTTTCATAAGGGATAAACTCTTGATTGATCTATCAGGATGAATGTTGATTGTTGTGTGAGCTGAAAAAACCTTGCTTGAGTATCGTCAATCACGCTTTAGCAAAGACAAGCAGGGGTATCATTTGGACCAAAGTGTATCAACTTTAAATTTGAATAATCATGGATATTTGGATGTTTTTTCCAAAAAAAATAGATTGTCCTGTACAAATTTCTTTAAAGCTCTGAGATTTATTTTCCGTACAATTACTGCTCCTCAACTGTTTATTCATATAGCTTTAAGAGAGTAACCGGCATATCCATTTAAATTGTGTACATCGCATTTTTTTGAATTTTATCGCAGACTATTGATGTGAATATATTATGATCAGTTTTTTCACACAATAGTTACAGTGAATATTATTCAAATAGAATGATTTGGGTATCCGTATTTTTATTAAAATAATAAGTTTCTTAAAAAATCAAAATCCCTCAAATTTTGAAGGATTTTGATTTTAGAATGCTTTAAATGGTCTGTGCTCTATTGAGATATAGACGATCTAGCAGAGAAAATAGTGCAGACCCCATAACCAGACATACACCGACAAGACAAGTCATGGTCCAACCTCCATGATGCCATGCATAAACCCCTAAAGCGGAACCACATGCACCACCTGTGAAATAGGCTGTCATATAGATAGAGTTAATCCGAGATTTGGCATCTGGGCGTAAACGGAAAATAATATTTTGATTGCTGGTATGAACCACAGCGAGTCCAAAGCTAATCAGGCCATACCCTAAAATATAACTGGTGAGGTATTTTCCACCGAAATAAAGCAGCGCCCAACTGACGATCATCAGCGCTACCCCAATCCATGTCAGGATACTGGTATGTCCACGGTCTGCAATTTTACCAATTTTTGCAGTGGCTAAAGCACCAAATACCCCAATAATCGTTGCAACACCAACCAAAACATCAGGTAATTTAAACGGTTCAGAGGTCAGTAAAACAGCAATCGTTGAAAATAAAATACTCATGGCTGCAAATGCAAAGCCACCAATAATTGCACGATAGACCAAACGACGTTCTTCTTTTAACAACACACCCATTGAGTAGAAAATTTTGCCATAACTCATTTTAAACACAGGTACATGTGGCAAACGTTTTTTCAATAAATATGCAAGTATTAACATCAATACCGCACTGACAAAGTAAATCAGTTTCCAGTTAAACAGGTTAGATAACAAACCGGCAAGACTGGTGGAAAGTAATAACCCAACCAATAGCCCACTCATTAAAAAGCCAACAACTTCACCTGTTTTTTCAGGTTTAACTGCCATCGTTGCAAGAGGGATTAACACCTGAGCCGCAACTGAAAATAGACCTGTAATAATTGTGCCAACCCAAAGCATGGGTAAATTGACAGCAAAAGCACACATCAATAAACCAATCGCAGCACAAAACATTAACCAAGGAATAAATTTGATTTTATTGACAATATCACCCATGGGCACAATGAATAAAAGACCAAGCGCATAAGATACTTGGGCAAAGGTCACTGTAAGTGCCACTTGTGATTCTGGCATGTTGAAATAGAGTTGAATCGAGTGAATCAGCGGCTGACTATAATAGTTTGCTCCTGCGCATAAACCGCAGGCAATCGCCATCAGCCAAAGTAATGCTTTATTTTGGCTAATATCGAGTTGAGCATTCATAAAAATATCCTAGTTCTTGGAGTTACATACAATAGGCAGTTGCTTCAATTTCAATGAGCATTCCTTGTAAAGCAAGACACGGGACAGGAATCAGTGTACACGCAGGGAAAGGTTGATCTTTCCAAAGTTGTTGCATTTCCTGAATTAAAAACTGATGTTTTTTAGTACTGTGATCGACCACAAGCACTCTTAAAACAGCAATATCCAATAATGATGCATCAGCCGCTTGTAGGGCATGTTGCAGATTGACAAAAGCTTGATGAACTTGTTGTGCAAAATCTTGGGATAATTGTCCTTGTTGGTTTTCACCACCTTGTCCAGATATATGCAAAATACGCAAATAATGGCGTACTTCAGCCACATGACTATACGCAAATGCTGTTGGATTATAAAGTGTATTTGGGTTAATCATTTGGAACGATTTGATCTGCGCGGATTCTGATCTGGAATTCATGGATGACTCTTTTGATTGACTGGAAATTTCCGTCAGTATCAAAGCTCAAGTTAACTTAAGGTCAAGTGGAAATGCCAAGAAAAAACCGAAGCAACTGATCGTATTTATGAATGAACAATCAAGGGGCTGTTAAACAAGAAAACCGTCATATAGAAAAGTGATTAGAAGAAGCACGATGCAAGTGAAGTATTGCTCAGGATTAAAAGTATATAGTTTGTTTATCTTTGCTTTGATGCTCTTAGGAAATCCCAGTAAGCACTGACTAGGATTTCGTAGAGACCTATCTTAAGCAAGTTATTGGCTATTTTTATATTCAATGCGCTGAAATAGCGCTGTACTAAAATAACCCAGTCATTAAATGACCTAGCCGTTAAATAATGAGTTGTGAATCTACAATCTTGCCCGTTTTCCCTAACCAAAATGGACGGTTGACTTCACCATGACCAAACCAGTCACATTGGTAAAGTGGGATGTGCAGTGGATCGAGATGTTCTTTTACAATCTCAACAATACTTTGCGGGACATTTTTTTGTGGGCATTGATAAAAATCACCCAAGACAAAAGCCTTTAAGTTTGAAATATCAATACTTTGTAGGAGCTGAGTCAATGAACGTTCAATTCGATAATAGGGTTCGCCTACATCTTCAATCAGTAAAACACTCGGCTGATTCAGTTTTAAGGCAGACGGTGTGCCTTGTAAAGTACACAGTACAGTAAGATTTCCGCCTAAGATTTTAACATCTTCAATGTGCTGATCTTGAGCAAAACCATTTGCGCTGGATAAGGGATAATGACCGTGTTGGTTTATATCCGCGGATAACAGGCTGATGGTTTTTAAAGCATCATATGATAGGGGACTATTGTCTAAATTTTTAACGGCAATTTCCTGAAATACAGGCGCATGTAAAGATTGTCCATGATGCATCGCGATATAGTTTAATAACACGGTGGTATCTGAATAGCCAATAATGGGTTTATTCAAAATCCACTCACCTAAAAATGGCAATAACATTGCAGCGCCAGTACCACCACGACCACACCAAATTGCATCAATGTTTGGATCTAAACATGCCTGTTTTAAATCTTGAATACGTTGTTCAACTGTACCTGCCAAATAGCGATGTTGTGAAAATACATGTTCACCCAAACTGACTGTATGACCTAACTGTTCCAAATGCGACTGTGCCAACTGGATATTTTCAACATCTACACAGGCACTCGGCGATACAATTTTAAAATGCATATTCCTTCCAAGTTTCTGCACAATTTAGTGTGCAAGTTTCTTTTTAGACAAAGTAATCATCATGACACCGATGATATTCAGTAAACAACCAAACCATTGTATCGCATTCATATACTCACCGAGCAAAGCCACAGCCAAAATAATGGTTAGGATCGGGCCAATCGAACCAATCATAGCTGCTTGTGCAGCACCTAAACGAGAAATACTTTGCGCGACCAAAATCGTCGGTAAAACCGTCACCAATAAGCCTAAGGCGATACCATACCAAATGACTTGTGTCGGAAGTTGAGTAAGCAGTTGAATTGGCTGGGGTGTTGCAATGATAAAATGGGTTAGCGTACCAAAACATGCAATGCTTAATGCCAAACCAGTGTAATTCCATGAACCAAATTTTTGAATTAAACGTGGGGTCATGAGTAAGTACGTCGCAAAACAGACCGCACTGGCAAAGACTAAACTCACGCCTAGCCAGAAATTTCCTTCATGCGGTACTGTGCTTTGCTCTTGCAGCATCACAATCACTGTACCACCATAGCTTAATGCAATTGCTAGTATGGTTCTAAAGTTGAGTTTTTGCTTATAAATAAAGCTTGTGGCAATCACTGTCAGTGTTGGATAGAGAAATAAAATAATACGTTCTAATGAAGCACTGATATACATCAGACCAGCGAAGTCGAGCCAACTTGAAAGGTAATAGCCCATCAAACCTGCAGCAACCAATAAGGCCCAGTCTTTTCCTGTCATATTTTTATTATGATGGCGATTGAACCAACACAGTAAAAGAAAAAAAGGCAGGGCACTTGCCATTCGCAATGCCATAAGCACGGTGCTGTCAACCAATGGTGATAATGCGTAAGCCTGTTTAATAAAAATAGCTTTAGTACTAAATAAGAAAGCCGCACCAAGTGCGAAAATCGAACCGAGTTGGGTACTGGATAAAGAAAGTTTCATGAATTTGACTGCATTGACGATGTCGCTATACGACATGTAAATTTGAACAAGCAGTATAAATGTTGTTTTCAATCTGTGGAAATACAAAAAAAGAATGAATTGACGCAATAAAAGGAATATAAAACACACTTGCTTACTTCTTTTTGTGTGGATTTAAGTAGCATTTAAATAGATTGAAATAAAAATTGTATAAAAATCAACCTTGAAATCCTTGTTTATAAACTGCTCAAATTCAATATGCTATTTTTTGCACAAAAAAGGTGCAACATCGTAATGGTGGGTTCAAGCTGTTCGAGTATTATTAACTGACAAAATGGCAAATAAAAAAAAACTAAAATTTTTTGTAATTGCTTTAGACTCAGTTCTAAGGTAATTCTAATGGTTATTCCAAGTACTTTTTTTTATTAATGAAATTAAAAAATGTAATAAAAACCGACTTACATTTTTGACGGAAAAAATGATAGAAAAGGCCAATATAAGCTGATAAAAAAACCATGTAATTTGTCAGAAAGGTCAATAGGGATGTTGGTTTTTGTGCTAAATCTATTGTTTTATGGAGTATTTAAACAGCAAGCTGGAATGCTTAAAAGTGAATCATACTGCTGTAAATGCCAATCAGTAGGGTAGGGTGAGCAGCCTAAAATATGCTAATAAGCTTAAAAAAACATCGTTTTTAAAAATTGGAGACAGGATATGTCAAAAAAACTGAGCAGGATAATACGAGAAAAATACAGTAAATTGAATATAGGGTATGTCGCACAATTATATTTATGAATCATCAGTTCAAAATATGGGTATTTATTAAATAAATATTGGGTGGTATTTTAAAAAAGTTCAATTAGAATCCAAAAATTCATAACAACGCATCTGGGGGAAACATCGGGTTATTTACGATGTTTACTTGAAGAAAAATTAGCTTGAGGAACGCTCATGCAGATTGGAATCCCAAAAGAATCTGTCGTCGGTGAAAACCGCGTAGCCGCTACGCCAGAGACAGTAAAAAAGTTGATTAGTGCTGGTCATAGTATTGTCATTGAACGAGGCGCTGGTAAAAAAGCGGCTTATATTGACAGTGCTTATGAACAAGTCGGCGCTAAAATTACAGATGATGCCTATACAGGTAGTCAAATTATTTTGAAAGTTCGTGCACCACAAGGTGAGGAAATTCAAAAGCTTGCCGCTGGAACAGCTGTGGTAGCAATGTTTGACCCATACCGTAATACTGAACTTGACCAATTTGCGTCACAACAAGTGTCTGCATTTGCGTTAGAGCTTTTGCCACGAACACTGTCTCGTGCGCAAAATATGGATGTATTGTCTTCTCAAGCCAACCTTGCAGGTTATAAGTCGGTGTTATTGGCCGCTGCGGAATATCAACGTATGTTCCCAATGCTGATGACCGCTGCAGGTACTGTGAAACCCGCTCGTATCGTAATTATGGGTGTGGGTGTCGCAGGTCTTCAAGCCATTGCAACTGCAAAACGCTTAGGCGCAGTTGTTGAAGCAACAGATTTACGTCCAACTGCACGTGACCAAGTCGAATCGCTTGGTGGTAAGTGGTTAGATGTACCGATGTCTGATGAAGAAAAACAAAAAGCTGCCGATGCTGCTAAAAATGGTTATGGCTGGATGCCAGGCGAGCAATATATTCAAGACCAAGCCATCATCGTAGATAAAGCCGTGTCAAATGCAGACATCGTGATAACCACTGCGTTGTTGCCAGGTCGTGATGCACCTCGCTTAATCAAAGCTGAAACTGTTGCCAAAATGAAACCGGGTTCAATCATCCTAGATATGGCGGTTGAATCAGGCGGCAATGTTGAAGGTTCTAAGAATGGTGAAAATGTTGTCACTGACAATGGCGTGACGATTTTAGGTATTCCAAATATTCCTTCTACAGTATCGACAGAAGCTTCGGCACTGTATGCACGTAATGTTTTCAATTTCGTAGAAACTTTGTTTGATCAAGAGAAAAACTTTGCCATCAATCAACAAGACGAAATTCAAAAAGCACTTCTAGTAACTCATGGCGGTCAAGTACTGCTGAAGCGTGGTTAAGGAGAGTCATCATGGTTGAAACTATTACTATTTTCGTCTTAGCCATCTTTGTTGGTTACTACGTGGTTTGGGGTGTCACACCTGCATTGCATACGCCGTTAATGGCAGTAACCAATGCATTGTCCTCAATTATCGTTGTGGGTGCGATGATACAAACAGTTGGAATTCCTGGTGTTGTAGATGCAAGTGTACAATTCCAGTCCGTGAATGTTGTTAGTGTACTTGGTGCAATTGCAGTGTTCTTGGCAAGTATTAACATTTTTGGTGGCTTCGCAGTGACTGCACGTATGCTTGAAATGTTTAAGCCAAAACAAAAGAAAAAAGAGGGCTAATCTATGGAATTTATTCGAGAATATGCGGATTGGTTCTACCTTGTAGGTGCTGTCCTTTTCATCTTAACCTTACGTGGTCTTTCAGGCCCTAAAACTGCGATTGCTGGTAACCGTTACGGTATGATCGCTATGGCGATTGCAGTAATCACCACATTCTTTGTCGCAGATCATCCTGTTGTATGGATGATTGGTGGTGCAATGGTGTTGGGTGCAATTGTCGGTATTGCGCGTGCACGTACAGTTCCAATGACACAAATGCCAGAAACAGTGGCATTGATGCACTCACTTGTTGGTTTGGCTGCGGTATTAATTGCAATTGCTGCAATTTTACATAATAACCAACTGACTGCTTTGTTTGCACAAAACGAATCTGCTTTAACCGCTGCTGGTGTACAGCATGCGCATATGAGTAAAGTTCATTTATTTGAATTATTCGTCGGTTGCTTCGTTGGTGCGATTACCTTTACTGCATCTGTATTTGCTTATGGTAAGTTAGCTGCAAAGAAATGGGCAAAAACCATTTCAGGTGCTTGGGTTAAACCTGTTCAAGCGATCATTTTCCTGGCTATGCTGGCGTGTGGTGTGTATTTCTTTACCACAGGCAACATGCAAGCATTCTGGGCAATGACTGCACTGGCATTGGCATTTGGTTGGGTTTGGATTGCACCAGTCGGTGGTGGTGACATGCCAGTGGTGGTTTCACTACTGAATTCATTCTCTGGTTGGGCTGCAGCAGGTATTGGTTTCACACTTGAAAACAACATGCTGATTGTTGCGGGTTCACTGGTGGGTTCATCAGGTGCGATTCTGTCTTACATCATGTGTAAAGCAATGAACCGTTCAATCATCAATGTATTGTTTGGTGGTGCGATGGGTGGTACGGCTGTAGCATCGGTTGATAAAGGTGAGCAAGTTCAACGTAATTACCGTTCTGGTTCTGCAGATGATGCGGGCTTCTTGATGTCAAATGCAGACAGCGTTGTGATTGTACCGGGTTATGGTATGGCGCAAGGTCGTGCACAAAACGCAGTGAAAGAATTGTGTGAAATCTTGAAAGAGCAAGGTGTAAAGGTTCGTTTTGCAATCCATCCAGTTGCGGGTCGTATGCCTGGTCATATGAATGTATTGTTGGCTGAAGCTGATGTTGCATATGAAGACATCTTGGAAATGGACGAGATCAACTCTGATTTCCCAGCGACTGATGTTGTACTGGTAATTGGTGCGAATGACGTTGTTAACCCAGCGGCTAAAGATGATCCAAGCTCACCAATTTATGGCATGCCGATTCTTGAAGCACATAAAGCACGTACCATTATGGTAATCAAGCGCTCTATGGCAACAGGTTATGCAGGTTTAGACAATGACTTATTCTACAATGACAAAACCATGATGATCTTTGGTGATGCTAAGAAAGTTGTTGAAGAGATGACAAAAGCAATCAATGGTGGTGGGCACTAAGCCGCTATCGGATTAAATCCACCCCAACCCTCCTTTGATAAAGGAGGGAGCCTAACCGCCTTCGGGCGGTTTTTTATTTAAGCAATTTTAATGCTATGATTTTGATAAAATTGACTGAATAAAAAATGATGAATCAACCATTTAAAATAATCTGTAAAAGCTTGGGCATCTATCTGGCATTTTCCTTGTCTATAACGCATGCACAAGTTTTTGAAATTCAAGATGGCTCTAAACACTATGATGCCGTAATTGATATTGCATGTGAAAAAGATGAATGTGGGGCTAAGGCCGAAGTAAAGCTATTTAAAAAGGGCAGTAAAGCGGTATTTCAAGCATTTCACTCTGATGAATTGACCATGTATTTGGATGAAAAGTTTAAACCGAGTGTTAATGTTATACAGCTTTATGGCGAACAAAGTCCTTTGATTTTTGATGATTTTAACTTCGATGGAACAGAAGACCTCGCGATTAGAAACGGCAATTATGGTTCTTATGGCGGTCCTGTGTATGACATTTATGTATTTAATCAAAGCAAGAATAAATTTGTTTTAAGTCAGGAACTGTCTGCACTTACTCAAGAAAATTTAGGCATGTTCGAGCTAGACAAAAAGCGCAAACGTATCATCACTTTTAATAAAAGTGGCTGTTGCTACCATATTCGTTCTGAGTATCAAGTTGTACCTAGAAAAGGTTTATTGCTGGTTCGAGAGTTTATTGAGGATGCTACTTCACCCAAAGGTGATCAAGTTGAAGTCACGGATCGTAATTTGATTAATGGAAAATGGAAGGAAAAGACCAAGTATTATCCAACTGCAAAATATTATGCTCAGTAGTCACAATTTACCTCGTATACCTATTCTGTATTGATATCGCTATATGATGTAAATCGACAGATGCTGAATTGTGGGATAGCGTAAGGTTTTATGAATAGAACAACTTCTTTGCGTTGTGATGTTAGATTTTAAGCATAAAAAAGCCCATCCAAAGATGAGCTTTTTTAATTAAAACTGAAACTTAATGAGGAATATGCTCTTCATCTTCGAATTCAGGTTTAACTTGTACGATAAAGTCTTGACGGTTAAGACCACGCCACAATGCAAATGCAGTACCAATATAGATTGAAGAATAGGTACCTACAAATACACCAATAAACATGGCAACTGAGAACCAGTGTAAGCCATCACCACCCAAGAACATCATTGCAAGTACAACCAGCAATAATGTCATCGAGGTATGAATGGTACGTTTTAAGGTTTCAGTTAAGGCAATATTCACAATTTCTAACGGTGTCGCGCCACGAATCTTACGGAAGTTTTCACGGATACGATCCGATACAACAATGTTATCGTTTAACGAGAAGCCGATTAAGGCAAGAATAGCCGCTAAAACAGTAAGGTCAAATGGCCATTGCATCATTGCAAAAATACCAATCGTTACGATCACATCGTGCAGTAATGAAAGCACTGCACCAACTGCAAGTTTAAACTCGAAGCGAATGGTCACGTAGATCAGCATAAGTAGCATTGCAAGCGCTACAGCACCTGCAGAGCGTAAATATAGCTCATTACCGACTTGACCACCGACAGAGTCAACTTTGTGAACAACAGCAGTGTTATTTGGCAATTGAACTGCTTTGGTGATGGTATTGCTTAAGTCTTCAACTTTAAGGTCTTGCGCAGGCATACGTACAATTAAGTCTTTGTTTGAACCTAATGTTTGTACAACTGCATCTTTAAAGCCGGCTTTATCCAAATTCGAAATCACGTCTGCTGGTTTTGCTGCATATTGATAGTTTAATTCTGCAGAAACACCACCAGTAAAATCTAAACCAAGATTTAAGCCTTTGGTTGCAATAAAGAAGATACTTGCAATGGTCAAAAGGATTGAGATGATTGCCGCTGGTTTGGCAATCTTCATGAAATTAATTACATGCTCATCATCTGGGCGACCATATTTCTTTTTCGGTTGAGTCACATCAGTCATCTTCGATCTCCTATATGCTCAACTTATTCAAGTTACGTTTTCTGCCATATACCAATTGGACAATTGCACGTGTTACTGTAATTGCAGTAAACATTGAGCAAATAATACCAATCATCAGCGTTACAGCGAAGCCTTTGATCGGACCTGTACCAATAGCAAACAGAATAAATGCAACCAAGAATGTGGTTAAGTTTGAGTCGAGAATGGTGTTGTAGGCTCGATCATAACCGGCAATAATGGCCTGTTTGGGCGAGGCCCCCCAGCGCATTTCTTCTCGTATTCGCTCACAGATCAGTACGTTGGCATCGACCGCCATACCAATGGTGATTACGATACCTGCAATACCTGGTAAGGTCAGTGAAGCCCCGATCCAAGACATGATGGTAAGAAGCATTGCTAAGTTAATCACTAATGCTACATCAGCAATTAAACCAAATAGACGGAAGAACACGATCATCCAGATTGCAACAAGCAGGAAGCCAACTTGAGTTGATAATACGCCTTTGTCGATGTTCTCTTGCCCCAAACTTGGACCAACAACACGTTCTTCTACAAAGTACATTGGTGCAGCTAAAGCACCAGCACGTAACATCAATGCAAGTTCAGCCGCTTCTTGAGGAGAATCTAAACCGGTAATACGGAAAGATGAACCTAAAACCGCTTGAATATTTGCAGCATTGATTACCACAGATTCAGTATATGGGGTACGAACTTCTGTCATTGCACCTGTAACTGGATCAGCAACAGAGGTGATTTTTTGTTTATTTTCAATAAACAAAACCGCCATACGTTTGCCAACAGCAGTACGGGTTGCGTCTGACATCAACTTACCACCAGCAGTATCTAAAGTAATATTTACTTCAGCGCCACCACTATCTTGGCTAAAACCACTTGATGCATTTTGTACACGTTCACCCGTAAGGATACGGCTGCGATTTAATAACAGTTCACGACCACTGTCCAAAGATTCGTAAGCAAAAACTTCAGTACCTGGCGGTAAAGGTTGACCATTATATTTACCTGTGAAACGGTCAATATATTGATCATTTAAATCAGACACTAAACGGAATTCAAGGTTTGCAGTACGCCCCAAGACACGTTTAGCTTCGGCAGTATCTTGTACACCAGGCAATTCAACCACAATACGGTTGCTACCTTGGCTTTGTACCAATGCTTCAGCCACACCTAACTCATTAATACGGTTACGTAAAGTCGTTAAGTTTTGGTTAAGTGCATAAGATTGAATATCTTGCTTGGTCGCATCGTTATAAGTCAACTTAAGCGTAGAACCTGTATCCGTTGCTAAAGCTTGTTGATTGAACTTATTCCCATCACGACGTAAAAAGTCCATTACCGCTGCACGGTCATCATTATTTGCAAACTGAATCGTAATGGTATTGTTGTTCAATGAAAGACTATTAAATTTAATCTTATTGTCACGAAACTCACGACGTAAGTCTGTTGCTGAGGTTTCCATACGTTGTGCAATAGCTTTGTCCATATCTACTTCAAGTAAGAAATGAACACCACCACGTAAGTCCAAACCAAGCTTCATTGGCTTAGCGCCAATTTTTTGCAACCACTCAGGTGTGGTTGGTGCAAGGTTTAATGCAACGGTATAGTTCTCACCCAAACCTTTGCTGAGGACATCTTTTGCTTTTAACTGTGCTTCAGACGTATTTAAACGCAGAAGGGCAGCATTGTTGGTGAAGGTATTATCATGACTGCTAATATTTTCACTTTTTAAAATTTGCTCTGCTTTTTGTATGACAGACTGATCAATTGTGGTACCAGCCTTGGCACCAGAAATTTGAACAGCAGGTTCGTCAGGATACAAACTCGGCAGCGCATATAATGTACTGATCACTAGTACCACTAGAATCAATATATATTTCCATGCAGGGTAACGCATTCGCTTTCTTCTTAAAATGAAAAAGTCGTGCTAAGTGCACGACCGTTTTATGATTAAAGGTTATTTAATGTGCCTTCAGGGAGTACTGAAATAACACTTGCACGTTGAACTTTGACTTCATTTCCTTTGCTTAATTCAACCACTGCAAAGTCGCCATCAATTTTTAGGATACGACCCATTAAGCCGCCTGCAAAGACAATTTCACTGCCAACACCTAAGCTTTCGATTAAAGTACGGTGTTCTTTTGCACGTTTTGCTTGAGGACGCCAGATGAGAAAATAAAAGATTGCAACAAATACTACAATCATCAATATGTTTGCCATCATGCCTGGGCCTTGTGCAGGCGCTGCTGCAGCGTGAGCAGAAGAAATAAATAAGCTCATTCTAATTTCCTAATGTTAAAAATTATCTGCCATTTTCATGGCTTTTAAATTGACTTGTTCAGCAATTTACCTTGTCTTGGGTTTCAGCGCAAATACTGTTGAATTAATCTTCAATTCAACTTTATATTGGGGCATTAGTCAGCAGGACAAGGAGGAACTTCTAAACCGCGACGTTGATAGAAATCAGTCACGTATTCATCAAAAGTTCCCTGATCTAAAGCATCACGAATATCTTGGGTAAAACGTTGGTAATAACGTAAATTGTGGATCGTGCCCAACATCGAACCGAGCATTTCACCGCATTTTTCTAAATGGAATAAATAAGCACGAGTGAAGTTGGTACAGGTATAACAGTCACAATGTGGATCCAGAGGACTTTGATCATGACGATATTGGCTGTTACGAATCCGAACCAAACCATCGGTAACAAAATAATGACCATTACGTGCATTTCGAGTTGGCATGACACAGTCGAACATATCGACACCGCGACGAATTGCTTCAACGATATCTTCTGGTTTACCCACACCCATCAAATAACGTGGTTTATCTTCTGGCATTTTTGCAGGTAGATAATCCAAAACTTTGATCATTTCTTCTTTGGGTTCACCCACAGATAAACCACCAATCGCAAAGCCATCAAAATCAATTTCTTTAAGACCGTTTAAAGACTCTTCACGAAGGTCTTCATACATGCCGCCTTGAATGATTCCAAACAATGCGTTTCTATTTTTTAAAACATCGTGATGTTGTGTTTTACAACGCTTCGCCCAACGTAATGACAGTTGAAGCGATTTTTGTGCTTCTTCATGGGTTGCTGGATATGGCGTACATTCATCAAAAATCATCACAATATCTGAGTTCAATGTATGTTGAATATCCATTGAAATTTCAGGAGATAAAAAGACTTTTGAACCATCAATAGGTGAGCGGAAAGTCACCCCTTCCTCTTTGATTTTACGCATAGCGCCGAGACTGAAGACTTGGAAGCCGCCTGAATCAGTAAGAATCGGTTTGCCCCACTTCATAAACTCATGCAAACCGCCGTGTTCACGGATAACATCTAGTCCAGGACGTAAATAAAGATGGAAGGTATTGCCTAAAATAATTTGTGCTTTGATGTCTTCGATATCGCGTGGCAACATGCCTTTAACTGTGCCATAAGTTCCCACAGGCATGAACACAGGTGTTTCAATCACACCATGTTCTAAAGTTAAACGACCACGACGAGCACGCCCCGACTGACCTAATTTTTCAAACTTCATAAATAACCTAAATCTGGCGAAAAAACAGTTCGCTGATTGATAATTGCAAAAGGGGGCTATTTTCCCTGATTTTATGGTCGAATACCAGTCATGTTGTTTTTCATAATGTTAAATTTAAAATTATTGATTTAGCGCCTTGAACATCAATAGGTTGATAGGAGAATCATTTTTTTTATCGTTGAATAATTATTGTTTGAATATCAAGGTATTATTTTTATGCAGCTCAAAAGCGAATAGTGGTTCACTTTTGAGCTTAGATTTGGACAAGATAGAAAATTAGTCTTTTGCCTTACGACCGATAATGATCAAGGCGATAATTCCCAGAATCATGATGAATATTCCATAATGATTCCAAAAATTACGTTGCATTTTATTTTCTTGGTATTCAGGGTTTTTACTTAAGGTTGAAATGACATCATCAGGTAATTCATAAAACGTATCTGGTTCTGCATCAGTCATACCGACCAAGGTGCAGTCCCATGTTTTGACATCTGCCCATAAGATCCCAAAGTGACTACATTTATACCCTGCATTTAAACTTTTAAGATCTTCATATTGACTTAACACCTCTTGTGGAAATGGGCCAACCTTAAACATTTCATCGCCTGTATTGAAAACTAACAGGCCTTTCGCTTGAGCAGGGGCTTGCCAAAGAAAACACAGACATAACATCATGAATAATTTTTTTAACATTAGATTTACTCCAATCTTTAGATTGTCTTTTTATTAAGTTGATCATTTTAAGTTGATCGTTTTGTTCTAAAAATAGTCATTTTTTAGCGGTCTGAAAATATCAGAAAATGATCAAAATGTCATTTTTTTATGTTGAAAATAAACAGGATTATGACTGAATTTTTTATTTAAATTCCACATGGTGATTTAGGTGATATGTTCCGAGTCAAATATACTCAATCACCATAATCGATTCCTGTTCATGGCTTAAAAGCTGATCCAAAAAAATTATTGAATTTATCAAACTGATTTAGCACTTGTTCAACCTTGGCAATCCGTTGTTCTAAACTTCCTGTTAAAGCAATGTATGGAATCCGACGTTGTTTGAGATCCGCAATAATTTGCTGATGAAAAATAGCTCTTTTTTGTGGGCCGCTACGATCCCAAGTGTCGTCATAAGCAATATCATCTTCACACAAGAAAAATAAGTCATAGCGTTGTGCATTTTCGAGTGCAAGTTGTTTGAGATGTTCTGGTAATCGTCCATGATAATCCATACAAAACATCGCTGTGGTTATCGCGTTGGTATCTACAAATAAATAACGGTTTGCATCTAAAGTGGCCTGATCTTCATAGGCGATATGACGATCTGCAATAATGTTGAAATCCTCAAAACCGATACGACGATCAACTTGGTGAGTTTCCCAATATTCACGCCCATATTCTGGGGCAAAAGTTGTTGCATACTTTTTCGCAAGTGCTTCAACCAAGGTAGACTTGCCTGTAGACATTGCACCGACAAAGACGACTTTGCTAATTAAATCTGCATAGACACAGTTGGGAATAAATTTTCGATTTTGAAAGGCATTTGCTCGAATCATTGTAGCGGAGATCGGCACCTGTAAACGTGACTCATCCACTCTACGATCAATTGCATTGAGTGCTGTGCTGACATGCTCACCATAAAATTCACTACTATAAAAATGCGAAATTTTCACACCATTGAGCTTTTGAATGATGTAATTTTCTTGTTCTATTTCAAACGCCCGATCATTGGAATAACCCTCAGGCCCATCCCATGCTTCAATTACATGAATTTGAGGAAATAAATCACGGATCCATTGGGCGCGAATGTTTAAGGGGATGCTTGTAATTGAACTTTGATAGATCAATACATACAGCTCATCCACCTCTTGTAATGCTGTTTCAAATACATGCACATGACCTGCATGTAAGGGCGCATATTTACCGAGTGTGAGTCCGATTTTTTTCATAGTTTTTAAATTCAATAGGATGAGTTTGAATAGTTTTGTGCCAGTTTGTTCCAGTTATAGTAGCCATAGATGGCATTGATCAGAAAGGCCGACCACATCAATAACATCATTGCACCATCACCACTCCCATCAATGGTCCGGATCGCCCACATTAAAATACTGAAGATATTTAAAGTAATATAGAACCACCATTGTTCTTTAAAACGCAGCAGCATCAAAATCGTTGCTGTGATTGCAAGAATATTGGTGGTTGCATCGATATAAGGCGTATTTTGAGTGGCAATTTGGGCAAGAAGATAACCGAGTATCGCAATACAACCTATATTGCTCAGGATGATCAAAATCAAATAAGCCTGCCGAAGGGTATAGGCCTGTTGTAATTGTTTTTCTTTGGTATGTTGCTGCCAAAGTAGCATGCCGATCAAAGCGGTTGGGACAAAGAATAAGAGATTCAGTCCCATTTCGCCATAAAGCCCGTTGTTATAGCAAATCCATGCATAAGCACAGCTATTAAATAAACCAAAACTATAATTGAGAATATTGCCTTTTGCTGCTAATACCACACAGAGAATTCCGCTGAGTAATACCACGAAATTAAACCATGTATCGTGTTGAACTAAGGTAATGATACAGCCGATGAAAATAAAACTAAAAAGCCAAACAATTTCAAATACATTCCAGTTTTTGAAAAGAAGGCGAAAGGGAGGGGTGGAAAAGATTTTCAACATAGGGTTGGTAATTCTAAGTAATGCTGTTGGTGTTATTTGCTGGTAATTTATACCCGATTTAAATCCTACAGACGATTTGAAATTTTAGTTTAATCGCATGCAAGGACTGGACTGTTGCCCATTGTTTTTTACCAAGCCTGTTGATAAATCCATTGTGATTATTTGTTTTTTACGTATTTATTTAAGTGATGTTTGATTAAAGAACCTTCCCAATATTTCTTTGGGAAGGATGGGTTTTTCCAATAATATAGAGTAAAGCTTAGTTAAAATTAGGCTTGTAATCAAAATTCTGAGTAACCACATTGTCGGAAAATGGACGAATTGTTTTCTTTGCCAAAGTAATGGTATTGATCATATTGTTTGGGAAAATTTCGATGGTGTTATTAAATTCTTCAACATTACGGTTAAAGATGGTGATTGCTGCACCGACATTTTCATTTTGTTCTTGAATATCATCCATCATTTTTGCATACAAAGTATCCGCTTTGAGTTCAGGATAATTTTCAACCACCACATTTAAACTTTTCATTAAATCTTGATTGAGTTTTTCAACATGTTGTAGTTGAGAAACATCGGTATTGTTTAGATTTAGATTCAAAATTTGCTGACGTAACTCGGTCACTTTTTCCAAAGTTGATTTTTCAAATTGTGTATATTGTGCCAAAGTTTGCTCTAAAGTTTCCAGTGTTTTTACTTTCTGACGTTCAAAGTTGGCAACTTCAGCCCATGCGCGTTGTGTCGCATTGAAATAACGCACAATGTTATTTCTGACCAGAATACCCCAAACGATCAGAACAATAAAAATCCCAATAAATATGATTAAACCCATTTTGATTATTCCTTTTGATTTATGAAATCAAGTTTAGCATGCACTGTTTAAATTTTTCATATTCAGGCATGGTTAATGTTCTTAAATGTCCACGAAGTGCTGAAATATCCTGAAGCTTTTGTTTTTTACGACGAATGCGAAAGAGATCTTGATCTCCCATATAGCACAGCATATTTTCTTCAAAATGATAAACAATATCACCTGAATAGTGTTGAAAAAAATCACTTAATTTTAAGGTGATACTTGGACTAATGGTACGGGCAAGTTGATGTTGATCATAGCCAAAAATATATAAATTTTGACTGACCAGAATATCCGCAGTTTTCCATATTTGGGTATAGGGCGGAATAAATTCATGATGTTTATTACTGGCGGCAAAGCCGAGGGCGGGTAATTGAAAAATAAAAGCACCCCATTGGTTTTTACGAGTTTCCTTAATTATCTGTTTTTCACCCTGGGTATTGGGCAGTGAAAACTCATCGACATAATGATAATGAAATAACATCACATGATGTTCTTGTTCACCATCAAACCATTTGGTGGATGCAAATTGTTCAATCTCATTCAACACATTGCCTTGCGAAAACAACGGAAAACTTTGTTTTAACTTGCTCATGACCAAAAAGCTATTGCTTGTTGTGGAGATATGACTTGGGGTTTTATTAAAATCTAATTCGTAGCGGAGAAACATCATGCGCTGTTCTAAAAAATTGATGACTTCATCAATTGGATCGCTTTGCTCATAAATTAAATAAGCGCCAAAACAGCATAACAAGGCTGCTAATAGACTCAGTGGGTAGGGAATATAGTGATGAATCAGCCAACCAAAAATTGCAGTCAGTACCCCAATCATAAACAGCAGTCTGGGGATGAGGTTATGAAAAAATAACTCTCTACATTCTCCCCACGGATGTAAGCCATCTAAAATATCTTGTGCAGATTGAGCCTGTTGTCCAATTTCCCAAAGCCGAGCGATATTGCGCATCACATGTTTATTTTTTCTTGTGCGTAGGTGAAGTAATCGCTCAACGGTTTCTATAGGCATGGCAAATAATCATGATTGAAGTCTATTAAAGTTCGAATTCCAGATTGATCAGTATGCGATAAATTATTGTATCGACAAAGTAAATTGTTTATTTTTCAACTTTATTTGTCCCATAATGAGGCTGGACTTCTTGTAGAATCGTGATCAGTGAATCTTTTAACTGTTCATAATCAGGCATGTTCATACTTTCAAGTTGTGCAGCCAAATCATAGACAGTTTGAACTTTATCGACTTGCATCTGCGCTTTGGTAATATCCGTTTTAAACAGCCAGCACAAAGAAGGGCGCTGGGCTTGAACATAAAAATCACCTTTAAAATAAGCTATGGCTTGATCAAGCATTAATACATGATTTGGTGTGAAAAATTTGGCAAGTTGCATTTCATTTGTACCACTTAATTGGTACTGATTGTCGAAACGAATATCCCCACTCGACCATTTTACCCCAAGACGGCAGGCTCGATTTTGTTTAGATGAAATACTGATACCTTGAGCAGGGAAGTTTTCTAGAATGATCCCCCATAAATCATAATGACGATATTCAGTCTTTTTTTTGCCTTCTGAATCACGCGTTTCGACTTCATCCACATAATGATAATTAAACAGCATATATGGATAGTTGATGCCGTTGACCTGCCAAGCGCCATAAATGCAATGACCAATCGTATTTTCATGATCCCCTAATCCAAATAACGGGAAATTATAAGGAGACTCCATATTTTCATCGAAGGCATTGGGATAGAAGCGAATTTGATATTTTGCTTCTAGGTTCTTTTGATGAGCATCTTCTATCAATTGATTGAGGGCTTTTGTCGAAGTGCGCTTATAGAAAGCAAAAGCCACACTCGCACCCGCAACCAGTAAGAGTATCGGGTGGGTAAAAATAGCCAGTACAAATAAACCAATCGCGATCGCGATAAAAAGCCAAAACGTATAATTTTGAATAGACAGACTCGGATCATCTTGCCAATTCTTTAAGCTTGCAATGATCTGTTCAAAATCTTGATTTGATGAGAGTAATTGATTGATCGCATGGATATTGTGCTGAGTCTTGCCATTGTTGGCGTGTTGTTGACTAAAGGCATTTTGAATTTTTGTGAGTAAATCATTCATCTTTATTCATTATTGTGGCAAGTGCTTAGATGCCTGATTGTAACGAAAAAATGATTTTGAATGCAAAGTGTGGTGTTTAAACCACACTTTGCATATTGGTATGCTGACTAAGCAATAATTTTTAAATAGATTGCGCTTAGTTGAATCTAACCATTTGCGTTTTCAATCAACATTGCATCGCCATAACTAAAGAAGCGATATTTGCTTGCAACAGCATGTTGATATGCATTCATAATATTGTCACGGTTGGATAATGCAGATACCAACATTAACAAGGTAGATTCTGGTAAATGAAAGTTGGTGATCAAGCGATCAACCACACAGAATTGATACCCTGGATAGATAAAGATTTGTGTATCGCCTGTCCACGCGGCAATTTTTCCACCAGATGCTTGTGCTGCACTTTCTAAAGCGCGTGTTGCTGTTGTTCCAACGGCAATCACTTTGTTGCCACGTGCTTTGGTTTCTTGAATCAATTTTGCGGTTGCTTCAGGCACATCACACCATTCACTGTGCATGATGTGGTTTTCGATCTGATCTGTACGTACAGGTAAGAATGTTCCAGCACCCACATGCAAGGTTACAAACGCTTTATTTACGCCTTTTTGCTCTAATTCTTCTAATAGGGCTTGGTCAAAGTGCAAACTTGCTGTTGGTGCTGCTACGCTTGCTAATTTGGTTGGATCGTTAAACACGGTTTGATAGCGTTCTGTGTCAATGGCTTCTGCTTCACGATTAAAGTAAGGCGGAATAGGCAATTGTCCGTATAAATCTAAAACTTGCAAAATAGGCTGTGAAAACTCCACCACAAATAAGTTTTCATGACGCCCTGTTACCGTCACTTTAACTTCATCTTTGCCAATAAATAACTCAGCACCTGCTTTAGGCGAATTGCTGGCTTTGATATGACAATGTGCAATGGTCTGATCAAAAATGCGTTCAACCAAAACTTCAATAGCACCACCAGAGGCGCGTTTACCTTTTAAACGTGCTTTCATCACTTTGGTATCATTAAGTACCAATAAATCACCTTCATTGAATAAATCAAAAACATCGGTGAAGTGAAGATCTTGGTATGAACCATCTGCATTGAGATGTAAAAGGCGAGAAGCGCTACGTGTTTCAAGTGGGTAGCGCGCAATGAGTTCGTCGGGAAGTTCGAAATTAAAATCGGAGAGTTGCATCATGAGGAAGAAAAACTGACATTTGGGATTTAAAAACTGCCGCTAGTATAGTCGTTTTTCAAATTAATGGCTGAAATTGATGTTTTATAATCCAAAAAAACCAGAACTGCCTTAAAATTAAACAAATGTGAAAACTTGTCGTTGACAAGAAAATGAAACGCGCTATTATACGCACACAACCTCTCCCGAGGTGGTGAAATTGGTAGACGCGGTGGACTCAAAATCCACTGTCAGCGATGACGTGTCGGTTCGAGTCCGACCCTCGGGACCATATATTATGGAAAGCCTTCAAGCATATTTAGACTTGAGGGCTTTTTTATTGTTTGAAATTACTGCTATCAGAACTTAAGAAACCATATAAGAACACGAGTGCTTAAAAAGAAAAAACTGATTCTGATCACTATGGATCAATTAATAGATTGGCATTTAAATGATGGTTTCGATGTTTAATTAAAATTACGTAATTTCTAGTGTTCCTTCGATCCCTCTTTAATGACGCATTTTTATAATAAATATCAGTATGCGATAAATAGTACCTGATCACTTAACAATGACAGTTAATATTTTTAATTTCAATCATTTAAAACTTAACCAAAGGTGTACATATTTCTTGCCTATAGGAAAATTAATTAGTTATAGTTAAAAGTATTTTAAATAATTTGAAAATATTTTATTTTTCCCGCTATTTTGAAAAATAACTAAATGATCTCAGTGCGGCTTATCTAGTAAAGAAGATTGGTTTTATTTAAGGAAAATCAAGGACACACCATGGAGATACAGAAATCATAATCGGAGTAAAATTATAATGAATCTAAGTATTATGATCATCATTGGTTTAATCGTGTATTCGATAGCAGCCATGACTTATGTATACCGTTGGCGAGGAAAAGCACGTTATGACTCACTCTCGCAATATTTAAGAAAAAGCTGGCCAATATTTGCACCATTTAATTGTGTTCTGTATATGACGACATGCAGCTTTGCAAAAAAGCCAATATTAGATGCTGATTTTTTGGAAAATATTGAAGTGCTTAGAGCCAATTGGACAACGATTAGAGATGAGGCAATAGCATTGGAGTCATCGGGTGTGTTTGATGTGATCAAGACACCTGGAGCAGACGGTTATTATGATGTTGGTTTTCGCACTTTTTACAAACGTGGTTGGAGTAAATTTTACTTAAAATGGTACGGAACTACGCATGTTTCTGCGCAAAGATTATGTCCCAAGACATTGGCATTACTTAATCAAGTCCCTGCTATTCGCGGTGCCATGTTTTCACTGTTACCAGCAGGTTCTGAACTGAGCTTACACGCAGATCCTATCGGTAGTAGTTTTAGGTATCATCTCGGTTTGCTGACACCTAACGCTGAAAATTGCCAAATTAATATTGATGGGCAAACCCGTACTTGGTTTGATGGTAAAGATTTTGTCTTTGATGAAACCTATCCACATTTTGCATATAACACAGCAAATTCAGCGCGTTTAATTCTGATGTGTGATGTTGATCGTCCGATGAACATATTCGGACGAATTTTTAACAGTGCTTATCGTATTCTTGTTAAAGGAACCGTTGTTCCAAACACGCCTGAAGATAAAAGAGGGGTGTATAGTGCGATTTTTAAATTTTTTGCGCCATTTAGACAGTATTCAATACAATTCCGTGAAAAGCATTTCAAGACGTATAAAATACTCAAATTCATTTTAAATTTAACGCTGCTATCTCTGATTTTTATGCTCTTGTATGGTGTGGTTTATTTATTTGAAATACTCTTTTTAATGAATTAAAAATAACGTATTTTCTCACTCATTTAAGGGATATCCTTGCTCTGGTTGATGCCGAATTTTACTATTTTGTCTTTTGATCTTTGCTAGTTCTACATCCCTAAGCTTGGCTATAGACGCCAATAGGTTGATATCTGATTCATGAATTTGATCACCATGTTTTAAAGTATTAGTCTTTATAAAACGCTTCGTTTTTTCTATTTAAATCATAAAAATATATAAAGCTGTAACTGACTACTTATGTTGGAAAAAATGTGAAATTTATCGAAACTTTCACCCCATTGTTTTTATTTGGTTGTATTGCTGTTATATTGTTTTATGTGAACATTTGTAAGTGCTCTTCCAAGGCTGTATTTTACATTCTGTCTTAAGTTTTGATGTATTTGGAAGAAATTGATATTTAAAAGTGGGCGATTTAAATAACTAACGTGTTAACTGAAAGTGCAAATGAGGTAAACATGAAATTAGAATTCTTAGAAGCTCATCAGACCGAACAGCTCAGTGCTTGTCGACTATCGCTGATTTTAGGGGTCTATACCTCAAATAATAAAATTGAACGCTATTTACGAGTAGCGCGTGCCGTTCTCAATGTCGAAAATGCTTTTTTTACTTTTCATAATGAGCCTTATATTTGGGTTGCAAATGAAAATGGTGATTTCAAAGCTGCGTCAGTTCCGCATAAACTGAGTTTATCACCGTATTTTGGCAATCAGCTCATCGTTTCAGAAACGCATAAAAATTATGAAAAATTCTCACAATATATGGCTGAAATTGGGATAAAACACCAACGCTTATTGTGCTATGACTTTAAGTTAGAAGATGATGATTCTATTGCACATGTTTATTTTTATGATGATAAAGATACAAGATTTACAACTAAGCAGCAGGCTTTATTAGAAGAACTTAGCTCAGGTTTGGTGACGATTTTAGCGCGTAAATCTGAATCTCAAGATTATTATGAGTTATATGAACAAGAACGCGCTTTAAATTTTAGTAAGACCAAGTTTTTCCAAGTCATTGCACATGATTTACGTGCGCCGTTTCATGGGTTAATTGGCTTTTCGGATGTTTTAGCAAACGAACGAGAAACATTAACTGATGACGGTATACAGGATATTGCAGATTATCTGCATGATACCTTGCAATCAACTTATTCCCTACTTGAAAACTTGCTCAATTGGGCGATGGCAGAAGGTGGGCGCTTTGTTTATCACCCAATTAATTTTAAATTAAAACAGACCACAAAGATCGTTTACGATGTGCTTAAGCCTTTGGCGGTAAATAAAAATATACAACTGATTGAAAATGTTGCTGAGGATTTAAGCGTTTTTGCAGATATGAATATGGTGACCTCGGTCATTCAAAATCTAGTTTCAAATGCCTTAAAATTTACCCGTACTGATGGTTCTGGAAAAGTTTCCATTATTGCGCACCCAGTAGGGAAAAATATAGAAATTATTATTCATGATACTGGTTTGGGAATGACGCAGTCGCAAATTGAACAACTGTTTGAACCACAGATCAAAGCCAGTATAAAAGGCACCATTGGCGAACGAGGAACAGGATTAGGGCTGGTTCTATGTAAACGGTTTGTGGATCTCAATCATGGAAAAATCTCTGTAAGCTCTAAAACAGGTGAGGGAACGACTTTTATTGTTGCGTTACCCGCTGCAAAAAACACCCATCAAACTTTGGTTTGTCCTGAAATCAAGCAAGATAAAATAAAAATTTCATAATTCTATATTTGAATAATTTAGCTTGATTGTGGTTGGTGGTTTTTTGAGCTTTGTTTTTTAAGAAAAGTACAAAAACCTCCCTAAATGTAAAGCAAACTGCTATAAATAAGTTGATAAAACATAAGTACAGGCTTTTCAATGAACATTGAGCAATTGCAAAAAACATTACATGCAAGTCAGTATGCAGAACAAGTATTAAGTCTACATCAAGCCACTTTAAAACATGATTATGCAATTGATCAATTTCAACAATCGCTCAGTACTGCACAAATTCAACAACTCGTTTATGATCATTTAGTCAATATACAAGATGAAAATACGTGGATGAAAGTCTTACGTATTCTTCGTGCACGCTTAATGTTTCGCTGGATTTGGCAAGATGCCAACCAACTGACCAATGTGGTGAAGTTGACAAGAGAACTGTCTGATTTTGCAGATGCCTGTATCGTTGCAGCAAAAGATTTTGCCCGAATTCCTTTGCTGGCAAAACATGGCGAACCGATGGGGTATAACGGTAAGCTTCAAGATTTGATCGTCATTGGGATGGGCAAGCTTGGCGCACAAGAGCTGAACTTATCTAGTGATATTGACCTGATTTTTGCCTTTGATGAACAAGGTGAAAGCAATGGGCGTAAGTGTATTGATGTACAGCAATTTTGCATTTTGTGGGGGCAAAAACTGATCTATTTATTGGATCATATTACCGCAGATGGTTTTGTATTTCGTGTGGATATGCGTTTACGTCCTTGGGGGGATGGTTCAGCATTGGCAATAAGTCATGTGGCTTTAGAAAAATATTTAAGCCAGCATGGGCGCGAGTGGGAACGTTATGCATGGATTAAGGCGCGTATTATCACAGGTGGGCAAGACGGTGATAGTTTATTAGACATGACCCGCCCATTCGTTTTTCGTAAATATGTAGATTACACCGCTTTTGAAGCCATGCGTGAAATGAAAGCCATGATTGAACGAGAGGTGGCTCGGCGTAACATTGCAGATGATATTAAGCTGGGCGCTGGTGGTATTCGTGAAGTTGAATTTATTGTGCAGGTTTTTCAGCTGATTTATGGCGGAGCAAAATTAGAATTACAAGACCGCCAATGCCTTGTTAGCCTAAAACATTTGGGTGAGGCAGGCTTACTCGATCATCAATCTGTTGAGGATCTTGAAGATGCCTATCTATTCTTACGACGTGTAGAGCATGCTATTCAAGCTTTGAATGACCAGCAAACACAATCTTTACCGACAGAGCCTGAACTTCGTCAGCGAATAATTGATACCTTGGGTTTTGATGATTGGGATGCTTTTATTGATTTTCTCAACCAAAAGCGCAGCAAAGTGACTTTTCAATTTGAGCATTTGATTAAAGAAAAAGGGCTAGATTCTCCGATTGAAAGTTTTAGTCAGCTGGAAAGCCAACTCAATGAGATCTTAGACAGTAATGCACAAAATCTGATTCATGAGTTTTGGTATGGTCATGCAATCAAGAAACTGCCTGCTAAAGCTGTACAGCGCTTAAAAGAATTTTGGCCACATTTGGTTGAGGCAGTTTTACAGTCGAATAGTTCACAAGTGGCTTTAATGCGATTGATGCCGCTGGTCGAATCTGTAATGCGCCGTACTGTGTATTTGGTGATGCTGATTGAAAGCAAAGGGGCACTGCAACGTTTGGTCAAAATGGCCACAGTCAGTCCATGGATTTGTGAGGAATTGACACATTATCCAGTTCTGCTGGATGAGTTTTTATCCATGGATTTTGAACTGCCTCGACGAGATTATTTGGAAGATTCGCTCCGCCAGCAATTATTGCGTATTGAAATCGATCAAGTTGAAGATCAAATGCGAGTATTGCGCTTATTTAAAAAATCTAATGTGCTGACGGTTGCCGCAAGCGATGTACTAGCAGAAAGCCCGTTGATGAAAGTTTCGGATGCTTTAACGGATATTGCAGAAGTTTCTGTGATCGCGACATTAAATTTGGCTTATCAGACGGTTGCCAAGCGTCATGGTTATCCTGTCGATGCAGAAGGCTTACGCTGTTCATTAGACCACATGGCCTATGCTGTGATTGGTTATGGCAAAGTAGGCGGCATTGAACTGGGCTATGGTTCAGACCTCGATCTGGTTTTTATTCATTATATGGATGAGCAAGCAGATACCGATGGTCAAAAGGCCATAAGCGGTTTTGAATTTGCCATGCGTGTTGCGCAAAAATTTATGTCTCTGATGACCACACAAACTTTAGATGGTCGAGTCTATGAAATTGATACCCGTTTGCGCCCATCTGGTGAAGCAGGCTTATTGGTCACCAGTTTAAAAGCATTTGAACAGTACCAACTCAAAAGTGCCTGGTTGTGGGAACATCAAGCAATTGTTCGCGCACGCTCAATCGCAGGTGAGCAAAGCCTAAGAGCAAAATTTGAAGAATTGCGTTGCAGGGTTCTCACATTACCGAGAGAAGAAGAGGCGGTTCGCAAAGAAGTCTTGAACATGCGTCAGAAGATGAAAGATCATTTGGGTTCCTCAAAAGATCAGAAAAAAGATGGAATTTTTCATCTAAAACAGGATGCAGGTGGTATCGTTGACATCGAATTTATGGCACAGTATGTCGTATTAGCCTGGAGTGGGACGAATCCTGATCTCGCCCATTATTCCGACAACGTACGAATCCTTGAAGATGCCGCAAAGGCAGGTTGCTTATCCAGCGACGATGTATCCGCATTGATTCAAGCTTATCTCAGTGAACGCGCCGAGAGCCACCGTTTGGCACTTGCAAATCATAATATGCAAGTGAGTGCTGCGGATTGGCACGATACCCGAGAGGTCGTTTGCAAGTTATGGCAAAGATTAATTGATCCAACAGCGAGTTTCGCTTTGGAAAGTGAATAATTGTGTAAAAATTTGGAGTGTGCGCCATGAATTTGGCTGATCGTGATGGTTTTATTTGGCAAGATGGACAAATGGTTGATTGGCGTGAAGCTAAAATTCACGTCTTAACTCATACATTACATTATAGTATGGGTGTTTTTGAGGGTGTCCGTGCTTATGAAACACCTAACGGTACTGCGATTTTCCGTCTCCAAGACCATACAAAACGTTTGTTAAATTCTGCAAAAATTTATCAAATGAAAGTTCCATTTGATCAAGCAACTCTTGAACAAGCTCAAATTGATGTTGTCCGTGAAAATAAATTGGCGTCATGCTATTTACGCCCAATTATTTTCATTGGTTCGGAAAAATTAGGTATCGCTGCAACGGATAATACCATTCATGCGACAGTTGCTGCATGGAGCTGGGGTGCTTACCTTGGCGATGAAGCAATGGCAAAAGGTATTCGTGTGAAAACTTCATCATTTACCCATCATCACCCTAACGTGACCATGTGTAAAGCCAAGGCTTCAGGTAACTATACCTTGTCTATTCTTGCACACCAAGAAGTGGCACATTCTGGTTATGATGAAGCAATGCTTATGGACCCTCAAGGGTATGTATGCCAAGGTTCAGGTGAAAATGTATTCTTAGTCAAAGATGGTGTACTACATACACCAGATATTGCTGGCGGTGCATTGGATGGGATTACGCGTCAAACAATTATCACCATTGCAAAAGATATGGGTATTGAAGTTGTTGAACGTCGTATTACCCGTGATGAATTCTATATTGGTGATGAAGCATTCTTTACCGGGACTGCTGCTGAAGTGACGCCGATCCGTGAATATGATGATCGTGAAATAGGTTCAGGTGCTCGTGGTCCGATTACTGAGAAGATTCAAAAAGCATTCTTTGATGCTGTTCAAGGTAAAGATCCAAAATATGCACATTGGCTGACTTATGTAAAATAAGTGGCTGAATGCTAAAAAAGGATTCCTAGTGGAATCCTTTTTTTGTGCTTAAATTTGAGTATTGAAACAATTGAAAGCAAAATTCAAATGCTAAAATTAAGCTTTAAACTGAACAATACTATTGATTAAACCTGATAAAAATCTCGATACCAAGCTACGAATTGCTTAACACCATCATCAACAGATACCGATGGTTTGTATCCGACCATCTGTTCTAAAGCACTGCTATCCGCAAAAGTATCTGGCACATCGCCCGGTTGTAATGGAAGTAATTCTAAAATTGCTTCTTTGCCTAAAGCTTTTTCAATGGCATGAATATATTCAATCAATTTTACTGGATTGTTATTGCCGATATTGAAAATACGGAAAGGCGCATAACTGGTCGATGGATCAGGGTTTTTGCTGTCCCAATTTGGATCAGGTTGCGCAATTTGATCACTTGAACGAATTACACCTTCTACAATATCTGAAATAAAAGTGAAGTCGCGGGTATGGTTGCCGTGATTGAATACAGGAATAGGTTGGTCTTCAATAATATTCTTAGTGAACTTAAACAGAGCCATGTCTGGGCGGCCCCAAGGACCATAGACCGTAAAAAAGCGTAAGCCTGTTGTCGGTAAATTGAAAAGATGGCTATAACTGTGCGCCATGAGTTCATTGGCACGTTTGGTTGCCGCATAGAACTGTACTGGATGGTTAACGCCATGTTTTTCACTAAAAGGCATGGTGGTATTCGCACCATAAACACTACTAGTACTGGCATAGGTTAAATGTGGCGTTTTGGCATAACGGCATGCTTCAATAATATTGGTAAAGCCAATTAAATTACTTTCGACATAGCTCAATGGATTTTCTAATGAGTAACGGACACCAGCTTGTGCAGCCAAATGAATCACCCGATCAAATTGATGATCTTGAAAACATTGATCAACGATTGCTTTATCAGCAAGATTGGCATGAATAAAAGTGAATGTTTGCTGGGTTTGTACCGCCGTATCTTTGAGAACTGCTAATCGGGCTTGTTTTAATGCGGGGTCATAGTAATCATTCATATTGTCAAAGCCGACAACATCATCACCACGTTCTAAAAGTTTTTTTGCAACATTGAAGCCAATAAAACCTGCTGCACCTGTGACGAGGACTTTCATTCATCTGCTCCGAAAATATCTCGTGTATAGACTTTATCTAATACATCACTTAAGTCATTAGAAACTCGATTAGCAATAATCACATCACTTTGCTGTTTAAATTGTTCTAAGTCATTGACGACTTTGGATTTAAAGAACTCATTTTCTTGTAACGTTGGTTCATAGACAATCACTTCAATTCCCTTGGCTTTGATGCGTTTCATCACACCTTGGATTGCCGACGCTCTAAAATTATCTGAACCACTTTTCATCACTAGACGATAAATACCAACTTTATTGGGGTTACGTGCGATCACCGAGTCTGCGATAAAGTCTTTACGCGTACTATTTGAGTCAACAATGGCTTGAATCAAATTACTTGGAACGTGATTATAGTTAGCTAAAAGTTGTTTGGTGTCTTTCGGTAGGCAATAGCCACCATAACCAAATGACGGATTGTTATAGTGATTACCAATACGTTGATCTAGACAAACACCATCAATAATTTGATGAGTATCTAAGCCAAAAATTTGCGCATAGGTATCCAGTTCATTGAAATAGGCAACGCGCATAGCGAGATAGGTATTGGCAAATAACTTAATTGCTTCAGCTTCAGTTGCGTCGGTAAATAAAACAGGGCTATCCTTTTTGATGGCGCCTTCGATCAATAAGTCAGCAAACAGTTTTGCGCGATCAGATTTTTCCCCAACAATAATTCGGGAAGGGTACAAATTGTCATGCAATGCCTTTCCTTCACGTAAAAATTCTGGAGAAAAGATAATATTTTCGGTGTGGAGTTTTTCTTTTAAGCTCTTGGTAAAGCCGACAGGGACAGTTGATTTAATCACCATCACTGCATTGGGGTTGACCTCTAAAACTTGTTGAACCACGCTTTCGACACTTTGCGTATTAAAATAATTGGTTTTGGTGTCGTAATCCGTTGGGGTCGCAATAATCACAAAATCTGCATTGCGATAAGCTGCTTGATAATCTGTCGTGGCTGTAAAATTTAATGATTTTTCTTTTAAAAATAATGAAATATCCACATCTTGAATGGGCGATATTTTATTGTTGAGCAAGTTAACCTTAGATTCTAAAATATCTACTGCAACAACTTCATGATGTTGTGCAAATATCATTGAATTGGATAAGCCAACGTAACCTGTTCCAGCGACTGCTATTTTCATAAAAACCTAATATAGAAAATGTGCTTGCAAAAGTTGTATTCAATTTCACAGAGCGTTCATTCAAAGATTGTTCAATAAAATATCGAACAATTAAAATGACTATGCTCAATGTAAATTGTTAGCGCATCATAGCATATTCTCATGAAACAAATTGTTCAGCATATGCAATCGAATACAGTAACTTGGCGATGGTAATGGTATGATATGGGGATTGCTCAGGTGGAAGATTGATGCATGCAGGTCAATGAATCAAATTTACAGTCGAATTTAGTTGAATCAGAACAGAATATCGTTTTGTGTATGAAGTGGGGCAGCAAATATGGTGCTGATTATGTCAATCGCCTATATAACATGGTCAAACGACATACCACAATTGATTTCCAAATGGTGTGTTTGACTGACCGTACAGAAGGTATTAATCCAGAGGTTCAATGCTTTCCAATTCCGCCGTTAGCATTGCCTGAAGGAAGTCCTGAACGTGGATGGAATAAGTTATCGACTTTTGAACCTGACTTATATGGTTTAAAAGGCAATTTATTATTTTTAGATCTTGATGTGGTCATTGTAGACAACATTGATGACTTCTTTAGCTATCCGGGTGAATTCCTCATTATTCACGACTGGAAACGTCCATGGCGTGTGACTGGGAATAGTTCAGTTTATCGTTTTAAGTTAGGTACTTTTCCTGACATCTTGCCTTATTTTCGTGAAAACTTTAAAGAAATTAGTCATAAATTTCGAAATGAACAAGAATATCTGTCTTGGTATGTCGATCAGCAGCAAAAACTCAGTTACTGGCCAAAAGATTGGTGTAAGAGTTATAAATACCATTGTTTGCAAAAGTTACCGCTTGCTTATTTCAAGCCACCAGTTAAGCCACAAGATGCCAAAATTATTATTTTCCATGGGGAAATTAATCCACCTGATGCCGTGACTGGAGGTGGAGGTAAATGGTACCGCTATGTGTTGCCTTCAGACTGGATTAAAGACGCTTGGCAATAATTTTATTTAGATGATTTGAGAACAATATAGATGCAAAACCTTGATATCGTGATTGCTTGGGTCGATGGCAATGATGTTGAGTTAAAACGTAAACGTCAGCAATATCTCACTGGTGGTGATGCCTCAGATGCTGTGAGCGATACACGTTTTGCCAGTAATGATGAGATCTATTACAACATTGCATCTATATTGAAGTATGTGCCTTTTTGCCGTCATATTTTCATTGTTACAGATAATCAGCAGCCTGAGTTTTTAAATGAATTTGTAGCGCAAGGTCTTTGTGATGCAAATAAAATTCGTGTCGTTGATCATCGTGAGATTTTTGCTGGTTATACGCAATTTCTACCTACGTTTAACACTCGGTCAATTGAAAGCATGTTATGGAATATCAACGGGCTTTCAGATTACTTCATCTACTTAAATGATGACTTCTTTTTTAATTCACCCGCTCAAATTGAAGATTTTCTTGAGAGCAATAAAATCGTCACCTATGGGCACTGGAAAAGTTGTTTTAGTTACAAGGCCAAGCTGAAATACCGTCAATTTTTAAATCGTAATTTTAATAAACCGATTCAACCCGGTCATGTGATCGCACAAATGCTGGGTGCTGATATTTTAGGATTTAAAGAGTTTTTTGAAATCCATCATTATCCACACTGTGTTGATCGTAAAATTTTAAGTGAATACTTATTGCATCATCCAGACCTACTAGAAACACAGATTAAATATAAGTTTAGAAGTGTCGAACAATTAAATCCGATTTCATTGATGAATCATTTAAAGATTCAAAAAAATGAAGCTGTTTTAAAGCCTGATTTAGCTTTGGCTTATTTGAAGAATGCTGAAAGTTTAACTGAGTTCGTAGAAGCATTGAATCAAGACAATATTAAATATGGTTGTATCCAAAGTTTAGATCAACTGAATTCTGAGAATGCTGCACAGGTACGTCGTAAAATGATCGATAAATTATATGATTATTTGCCTAAATCAGTGATTTCAGCCAAAGTTTTATCGTAGGAAGCCAATCATGAAAGTTAAAACATATCTGATCAATTTAGATGGTAGTGATGAGCGGCTTGCTCGCGCAACAGAACAGTTACAGGCGGTAAACTGGGAGTTTGAGCGTTTTTCTGCTTATGATGGCCGTGGCAAAGAATTATCATCTTTTCAGGATTATGATGATGCGTTAACGCAGCAAACTTTAGGAAGACGTTTACTCAATTCAGAACTGGGCTGTTATCTCAGTCATTATGGCTGCGCTCAGAAATTTTTAGCAAGTGATGCGGATTATCTTGTTGTCTTAGAAGATGATATGAAAATTACAGCTGATTTCAAACAATCTATGGATCAAGTTTTAGCTTATTTAGATTGCCATCAAGCGCTAGATTGGTATTTGGTGAATTTAGCGGCAAAGAAGAAAAAGTTAGCCAAAGATATTATTCAGTTAGGTGACTATTCATTGTGGCATGCTTATTATTTTCCTATTCGTGGTTTGGGTTTAATCTGGTCACGTAAAGGTGCTGAAGCGTTTATTGCACAAGGTAAAACAATTGCCATGCCTGTTGATATCTTTTTCCAAACTTGGTTGAGTAAGAATGGAAAAGGATTAGGTGTTTGGCCTGCTTTTGTTCGCCCAGCAGGTCTAGATAGCGATATTTTAGGTACAGTTGCAACACAAGGAATATCTCGTAAAGAGAAAGAAAATCGTGACCATTCCTATGGTTTTAAAAAGCAAAAACGTATGTGGCGTGATCGGATGTATGCATTTAAACATCTTTATTTTTAAGTGTACAAAGATGTTCTAGTAAATGACGTAATGAATATTTTAAATACTGTATAGTTTAAATTTTATTGGTTCTGCTTTTTTGTAAAAAATATTGGATTTTTTATATGAAAATTTTTAAAAAATTATTTTATTTAGCTAAATTTCATATGATGTACTATTACAAAATTAGACATACCAATCAAAAAATTGATAACGATGCAGGACAACTGATTTTTAATCCTGTTGCTACACCCATTGAATTACCTAAAAAGATATGGATGTATTGGGAAGGTAATTTTCCTGAGTTTGTTGAAAAATGTATTCAAAATACTCAAGCAAAAAATCCATCTTATCAAGTATGTGTACTTAATCCTGAAAATGTCAGTCAGTATAGTGATATTGATTTCTCTTTATTGACGAATGCAACGCCTCAACAAAAGGCTGATTTACTCAGATTTGATCTGTTATATCGGCATGGTGGAATTTGGTTAGATGCCAGTATTATTGTCTATGAAAACCTAGACTGGATTTCTGAGTTGATGCAAAAGAATCAGACAGAATGTTTTTCATATTATCGTAAAAAAAATACCACACAGATCGATTATCCAGTATTGGAAAATTGGTTGTTGGCAACTGTTCAAAATAATGTTTTTTTTAAATATTGGTATGATGAATTATATTTAGCAATTCAGCAAACACCCAAACGCTATGTAGAAAATATTCGAAATACCCAAGAAAACAGCAAAGAATTTTTTCAAAGAATCGGTAATTTAGAATATTTAGTCGCCTATGTTGCTTGTCAAAAAGTACTTAGACAATCTTTCCCGAGTATTACGTTAATTAATTGCGATGAAAATGCTTTGTTTTATCAAGTGAAAAATCAGTGGATCAAAGAAAAAATTTTAATTGATTTTGCTATTAATTACCCTCCAACCGAGGCGCCTAGATTGTTAAAACTCGCAGGAAAAGAACGAAAAACACTCAGTCATTACTTCTCAAAAAAAATGTATTTTAAAGATAGTTTCCTCGATATTTCTTAGCAAAGTATGTAAGTAAGGATGATTGCTAGACAAAAAAATAGTAAAATAGATCTATTGCTTATAGTCACATCTCTATGAAAAAAATCGTTATTAGCCTATCGACAGCACTTGAACGTAGACAACATATATTGAGTGAGTTTGGGAAAAAAAATGTAGCTTTTGATTTTTTTGATGCTTTAACGCCAGAGCCTGCTGCTATTTTTGCCCAAGCGCTTGATTTAAATATTGATGAGCAAGCTTTAACCAAAGGTGAGGTTGCTTGTTTTATGAGTCACGCCTATTTATGGAAACAAATGGTTGATGAAAATACCCCGTATATGGCGATATTTGAAGACGATATTTATTTAGGCGAAGACGTCAATGAATTTCTTTCTGATAGTCAATGGATAGATCCAAGTTGGCATCTTATAAAATTAGAAGAATTTACACATAGGACTGCTTTAGGAAAAAAAGTAAAATTTTTTAACGATTTTAATGATAGAGCTATTTTTCAATTAAAGAGTAAAAACCTAGGTACTGCTGGCTATATATTGTCTTTAGACGGTGCAAAAACATTGTTGGGCTACATTCAAACACTAGATAAGTTAATTGCCTTAGATCACTTAATGTTTGAATGTGTGATCACAGAAAATATTTTTTCTGTATATCAAATGAAACCAGCGTTATGTATTCAGGATGTAACCCTGTATTCATGCAAAGATAGTGTTCGGTTTGCAAGCCATTTATATAAAGAGCGTTTGCTGAGAAGAAAATATAATAAGAAGAAGGGGGTAGATAAAATTATTTTAGAACTCTATCGTATATTGCATCAGCTAAAAAGTATCCTATTTTTTAAGTCGGTAGGTTTTAAATAAATCGAGTAATTTATGAAAAATTTCGTTATTAGTTTAAAATCAGCAAAAGACCGTAGAGCTCATATTCTTCAGCAATTTGATGACAAAGATATTCCTTTTTCTTTTTTCGATGCGATTGAGCCTGATTCAATTGTAACCCAAGCAGAAAAAATTAATTTGACACTTTGTCAAAGTGATTTAAGTCAAAATGAATTGGCGTGTTTATTGAGTCATGTTTCACTTTGGCAAAAAGCAATCGACGAAAAAATCCCAGCAATCGCAATTTTTGAAGATGATATTCATCTCAGCCAAGATGCTGAATTGTTTTTAAAAGACTCAAATTGGTTAAGTCATGATATTGTGAAAATTGAAAAAGTTTATAGTAAAGTATTTTTAGATTTAAATAAAACTAAGGTTTTTAACACTAAAAACTTTTTTTTAAGAAGGTTGAGAAAGGCTCATTTTGGTGCTGCAGGTTATATTTTATCTTACAAAGGTGCGATTGAGCTTGTTGAATACTTAAAAAAACAAGGCGTTTTTGACCATGTCGATCAAATGATTTTTAAAAAGTATATTTCGGAACAAAAACTAGGTGTTTATCAATTAACACCTGCAATATGTATTCAAGACTGTATACTGAACCCCAATGATCAAAAATTTACGACAAGCCTTCAATGGCGAGATCAAGTTGTATCTAAACCGACAGGACTGCAAAAAGTTTTGCGAGAAGTCAGTCGGGTCTTTATTCAACTTGCTGACCTCCCGTTTAAAACCAAACTCGAATTTATTAGAAGCCATAAAGATTAATTTATTTAAAATCAATAAATTGAATAGTATGATGGTTTTATAATCGCTTAATTGTTGTATCATTATTTTTGCACTCATCGAGATGGTTTTTCAGTGAATTTTGTTATTAGTTTAGATTCGGCTCTTGATAGAAGACAGCATATTTATTCAGAGTTTAAAAAGCATTCTGTACCATTTAGTTTTTTTGATGCGGTTACCCCTGCAACAACCATAGAAAATGCGAAAAGTGTAGGGATTGAATTAACTCGCACAGGCGTCTTAACACAAGGTGAGATCGCTTGTCTTTTAAGTCATGTATTGCTATGGAAAAAAATTGTCGAACAAGACTTGGAATATATGGCAATTTTTGAAGATGATGTGCATTTTGGAGAAAACCTACAAAAATTTATTGATGATTTTTCATGGATTCCTAAAAATATACATCTTATAAAATTAGAAGCCTTTGATAAAAAAGTGGATCTCTCATTTTTTCCAACAGCTTTAATCAATGATAGGGCATTGTATCAACTTAAAGCGAAGCATCTCGGTGGAGCTGGTTATATCTTATCAAGAGAAGCTGCAGAATATTTTCTGGCATCTATTCGTAATATGCCTGAGTTAGTTCCAGTTGATCACATATTATTTGGTTGTCATGTGAAATATGCAAAGTATAAGGCTTATCAAATGGTGCCAGCAATTTGTGTTCAGGATTTTTATTTACATAAGAAATATGACAATTTTCCGAGTCATTTAGAGAATGAGCGTGCTATTCGCCACGAATCTGACAGGATTGAACAACATCGGCAGAAAGAAGCAATGACTATACTCAGTAAAATTCAAAGAGAAGTTTTACGATTGTTTCATCAAATTTTCAAATTATCGGCATATCGATCTATAAAATTTAAATGAATTTAATTTTCATTGCTGCATCAAAATCATCGGCCACTTGAATTTGTCTAGAACTGTTGAGGAAAAGAGATAGCGTCTTGGATATTTTTATAATAACGCTCTGTATTCGCCAGTTTTAGCATTTCTTTAGAACAAGACAGGATATAAGATGCAGCATCTTTACCAGACTATAATCTAGGCATAAGTAAAATTCAGGATTTAAAGCATATTTTGGAGTGCAAGTTGCACTGATGATTGCAAAAATAAATAGTTTGCGTCATTAGCATTGTGTATTGGTTTAATTTTAGACTATTTATACAAATGAGGCCCATCCTCTAACGTTCTAAATTTTTTATAACAGGATAAATACGGCCAGACTCTTTTGAAAAATGATCAAGAGATCGACTGAAAATACTTGATTTCAGGTTTTGAAACAATATTTTAGTTCAGGATTTATTTTTAAATCAGAAGTTAATTAAATCAAGATCAAAAATAAGCTTTGATCTTATTTACAAAATCAAAGCTTATTAGGACGCATAACAGAGTTGGCATAAAAGCTATGGTTCGTCTGTAGAAGATAAAAACTGTTTCAGTACTTTATATTTAGCCTGTTGAGTAAAGTACTCTTCAGATGATAATGAACCAAAAACAGATAAGTGGCGACCATCCAAAGAATAGGGAATACTTTCTTTTGCCATATGATTTGGTTTAAATAAATCAGCTTGAGTGAGCAATAACGTATTTGGATAGCGCTGAGTCATGTCTGTGATGTGCTGTAGTGCAATTCTTTGCTGTTTCGCTTTAACATTATCAAAATAATTATTGAGATTGAAATTTCGATGTAACCACAATGATCTTTTGTATAAAAGGCTAATGTTTGCATCAAAGGCATAAGGCTCGGACATCACAATAACTTTCTTATGAGATTGATTGGCGAGCTTTAGCAAATTCTCAAAGCTCTGTTCTTGATGCTGTTGTACAATATCGGACCAGCGACCTGCAAATATTAATACATTGTATTGATTTATATTGTTTTTTAAGTAGTCTCGGTTCAGCATGCATTGCTGGTAGGCTGTTGAGTTTTTGTCCCCTGTAAATTGTTTATCTATACTCGGATAACACCAATTTGTAGTAATAGCATGGATATTTAAGTTGAGTTCTTTACCAAGATAATGCCAAAAGGGAATATTATGCCCTGCAAAAGAATCGCCAAATAAAAGCACGGGTTGAGCATCAGCTTGCTTCGATCCAATATGACATTCAAGACCTTTTTGACCCACCTTAAGACTGTGATCGTCTTTAATATTATAAAAACACCAGCCATTGGAAACTTTTGGCATTTCAAGTTTTTCATTGTGTTTTAAATATAGAGAATCTGCGCGACTTTTTACACCATCCTTGTTGATGTATGAATAGAGCATAGATGCAGAAATAAGAAGAATAAAGAATAGTGAATAGCAGTAATATATCTTGATATTGACTAAATATTTTCTTGAGCTCTCAATATATTTATAGCTTAACCAACCTAAGATAAAAGAGATTAGAATCGCTAGACTAATATTGACGAAGTTTTTTTCAAAGAAAAAATATCCCAGTAAAAAGGCAACAGGCCAATGCCACAAATAAATAGAGTAAGAGGCACTGCCTATATTTTGAATTAATTTAAATTTTGTGAAAATTGAATTTTGCTGATTGGCAATAAGAATCAACATCGTTCCAACTACAGGAACTAATGCGTTATAACTTGGCCATATCGTATCTTGACCAAACAGAACTAAACTGAGCACAATGCATGAGAAACCAACAATTTCAAAAAAATACTTTATCGGTTGGGTTGGTGTATACGTTCTAAAATAATAATAAGCCAAGCCACCAGCAAGCAATTCCCAAGCACGAGAGCTGAGCTTAAAAAAAGCATAGATGGAGTCTTTAGATGAGATATAAATCGAAAAGCTTAAAGATGAAATACATAATAAGATTAAAAATATCCCTAAGAATTTTTTATTTTGAATAATTTTAAAATATAAATAAACAAGAATAGGAAATAATATATAAAATTGCCATTCTACTGATAAAGACCAAGTATGCAGTAAGGCTTTATCATGTGAGCTTACAGCAAAATAATCACCTGCTTGACGATAATATAAGTCATTGGATAAAAAACTTAGACTATATTTTGCATCTTTAGCAAATAGCTTAAAATCTTCTGGGATGAAAAAAAGCCATCCACAAACCGTCATAGCCAATACGACAAAAAAAAGTGCAGGAAAAATCCGTGTGATTCGCGCTAAATAAAAGTTTATAAAAGAGAAACTGTTTCTTTCAAGGTTCTCAATAATAATTTTGGTCATTAGATAACCAGAAATAACAAAGAAAACATCGACGCCTAAAAAACCAGCAGAAAATCCTGAAACCCCGAAATGGAACAGAACGACAAGTATTACGGCATAGGCGCGGAGCCCATTGATATCATCACGAAAATTTTTGGTTTGCATATTGAAAACGAATTAGGAGCTAAGGTGAATCCAAGTTTTATAAAAGCTTTGGATCTAATTTCTCGAACGACTCTATCGCACTCTTAAGTGAAAGATTGTAAACTTTAATATTCTGCTTGTTTAAAAAGTGCGAGGCAGCGTCAAATGCTGGAAATATTTCAGTTAAGTATTGATTGAGCATTGTCGGTTGTTTGTTGGTACTCTTTTCATAAAAACGTGGCTGATTAAAGTTATTCATGTCTAAACCGGCCAAATAAATTTCTTGATAAGATAGGGCATAAATAATCTGTAAAGCAACATATGGCACTGTGAAATAGTCAAAAATGGCATCATGGATATGCTGAGAAAATCCTTTATTTCCTTCTAAGTAAAAATAGTTTTGGTGAGGGTTGATGGTAATACGTGGCCCTAAAAATCGTTCAACTTTACCTTCTGTAATCGTTTCAATGACTTTAATTTGGCATTTAATTTGATCAGGATGAATTTTTCTGAAAATTATATCAAGACAGCGGGGTGTGGTGAAAAAAGTACATTGGCTCTGAAGTACTTTGAGCACTAAATCAAAACGGTTTTGAGTAAAATTATGATCGATAATGACATAATATTTAAATTGAACGTGATCTAATGAAATTGATCCATTAACACCTATATAATCAATATCTTGCTTTTGAAATACGTCTGCTGGATATTTCTGAATAGAGGGTCCTGTTGCAATCAACATGCTTTTTTTACAAGCACTTGTTGGCATGACTGAATTATCGACAACAAGTTTCTTGCGAAAATAAATCTGATCAATTCCACCAAATTTATTTCTTTTTACAGAATAATAAGGCCAGTATCTGCGATTATGTCGGTATGTTTTAGGGTGGCTATGTTTATAAATTAATTTATATTTCTTAAAATAAAATTTGAAAACAGCAATTGAATCGATTGTGGTACTTTATAGTTCATATAGCGTCGTAATGAGAAAATGAGTGAAGATGGAAAATTGTCTATTCGACAATTTATCCATCTAAAGTGAATGTAGATTTTTTAAATTTAGCTTTAATTTTACGTATTTGCTTGTTCAACCAATTGGTTTCTTGATCTGGACGAGTCACTTTATTACCGTGGTAATTAATTTGACTTGCTTTTGAAAAAGTTCCAAAAGGTTCAATTAAATAATTTTCAGGCCTATATCCCAGCTCCAGTGCTTCTGCATAGTATTGATCAAATAATTCAACTAAATCTTGACGAGGATGAGGCATAATTTTGCCATCAAACCAATGCTTTTGATTCATTTCAGCAAGACGTGGAATTGCATACTTATGACTAAATTGAGTTCCCATGTCTGAATAATGTAATACTTTAATTTGTTCGATCGCTAAATCTTCACCATCAATATTGTTGTAAGAATCTTGGTAAGGTTCAACTAACTGAGGCTTTTCTTTGATAAGACGCATTAAATTCTTATGACTTTCCGGATTGTTACGGATCTCATCAAGTGGTGGGAGATATTGTTTAGCTTTTTCACAATCCCATACGCAAGTACATAAACGTGCTGAACTTTTCCCACCTTTCGCAATAACAATTGCATCATTATTCATCGGGTGTGACCAAAGTTCTGCAATATCACAGAGCACGATTACATCTGCATCCATATAAATCGCACGGCCTTTAAAGTCACATAACTCAGGTATTGCCCAGCGGAAACCTGAAAAAGGTGTTGCCCACTTTTCTGTAGACCATCCTTTACCTGTGTCTTGATTGCTGTACCATGGACTATTTATGTCATGACTAAGTTGCATCCAAATAATTTCAACATTATGCTGTGTATGTTTACGAACACTGTGTTCTAATACCATAAGTTGTTCAAGGTCACAGTTATTGGGATCGCAACCTACAAAAATTTTAATGTTTTCAGTAATCATTATTTATAGCCCCTAAAATCACATTTATTAGAGTGGTGCCATATAGTATATCGCTAAATGCGATTAAATTAAATGAACATTAATCTTTATCGTGGAGTCGATCTCAAAATTAAATTTATAAGTAATTGTTGTAAGAGTTTTTATGAAAAATTTTGTTATTAGTTTATCAGCGGCTCAAGAGCGCCGTAAGCATATCGATGCTGAATTTGCAAAACAAGAAGTAGATTTTGAATTTTTTGATGCGATTACACCTGCGAATATAGATATCGCGACATCTCAACTTGGTATGGTCGGGTATACAACAAATTTACATCAAAATGAAGTGAGTTGCTTACTCAGTCACATGCTGTTGTGGAAAAAGGCCATAGATGAGCAACTTGATTATATTGTAATTTTTGAAGATGATATTTATTTAGGTGAGCATGCAAAAGATTTTTTATTGGATGATGCATGGATTCCAAAAGAATGCTCAGTGATCAAGTTGGAAGTCTTTTATAAAAAAATTGATGTGGCGTTAAAACAACAAAACCTTTCAGCTCCCAACGCTCGTAAGCTATTGTTATTACGCGAGGCGCATATGGGGTGTGGTGGTTATATCTTATCCCTAGATGTAGCAAAAAAATTACTCAGTTTTATCGTTGAATCAAAAGTATTGATTCCAGTCGATCACTTTTTATTTAGAGAGTGCCCTGAGCTTGAAGTGTACCAACTTAGCCCGGCATTATGTATTCAAGATATGATCTTGAGGAGAGGTAATACACAATTTCCTAGTGCCTTAGAGGACGTGAGAAACCTCAGAAAAGGTAAGTCTCTAAAAAAAGAAAACTTGAAATTCAGTGCTAAATTGAAAAAAGAATGTTCACGAATTTTTAGAAAAATTCAAAAAATGTTGATTACGCTGACAAAGTTTAGACAGGGTATTCGGGTTGTGAAAATAAAATTCCGTTAAAATTTAATATTTAAATATGATTTTGAGTATTGATTAGTGGTAAGAATTTGCTTATTTATACAAATTCCTACCACCCTCTAACTTCCTAAATCGTTTATAACCCCATAAATACTGTTCAGGAGCGATGTTAATCATTCGCTCCATTTCTTTGTTCAAGGTATCGACAGAAAGCTGTAAATCTTTAGAATTAATATCTTGAGATAGTGCCGTAAAATGTATATCAAAACCTGAGAAATCAGGGCGACGAACACAGGTTAAACCCACAACTGAACATTGGGTTTTTGCAGCAAGCTTTGAAAGCAAAGTTGAAGAAAATGCTTTTTGCCCATAAAACTCAGAATAAATACCGCCAGACTCTTTGGGAATATGGTCAGGAAGGATAGCGGTAAATCCACCTTGTTTTAAATGTTTAAATAACGCACGTACACCAGTATCATCAGTGGGTACTAATGTTGCATTTAAGCGTTGGCGAGACTCTAGCATAAACCGATCTAAGTCTTTATTTCGACTCGGCTTATACATGATAACGGGATGAGTATGTTGATTGATCCACGCATTCATGAGTTCCCACGCCCCAAAATGAGGGACCACACCAATACTACCATTGGGATTCTTTAATGCATTGAGAAAAATCTCAGCATTATAGACCTGTTTAATTTGTGCTAAGGCAAACTCTGGAGAAGATCCCCAAATTTTAATTGACTCTGCATAAGTCATACATTGACTTTTTAAACTGGCCTTAATCAGTTGATTACGTTGTTGTTCATCAAGCTCAGGATATGCCGCAGTTAAATTCAATTCAGTGGTGCGTTTTGCTGAAGAATTACTCATAAACAATAAATTCCCGACACCTCTAGCAATACTTTGTATCATACCTAGAGGTAATCGAGAGAAAGTTTTAAGTAGCTTATACATTTAATGAATATTAGTCGCGGTCAGCATTGCCTTTCAACACCAAGTAAATCAGTGCTGAAATAATAAAGAAACCAGCAATAAAACTGCTCATGCTGAAATATAAAATACGTTGATAAGTATCTAAATTAAACAACTGATGGCTTAGGATATAACGCATAAATCCCCATTGAACCACTGAAAATACAATGATAATAATTGTATGACGAAGTACATTAGGTCGCATAGCCATAGGTTTTCACCTCAAAAGTTAACAGCGATAGTATGCCATTTATGAGAACTTATCTCAATTAGAACCTATCGAAATAAAATACATACGCAAAACAGAAAACCCTGCATAGCGCAGGGTTTTCGATCAAACAGCTAAAAATTATTTAGCTTCTTCAGCTTTTGGTTTTTCGCGTAAACGAATACCTAAGTCACGCAATTGATTTGGTTCAACTGGCGCAGGTGCTTGAGTTAATGGACACTCAGCCGTTTTAGTTTTCGGGAAAGCAATCACGTCACGGATAGATGATGAGCCTGTCATCAACATCACTAAACGGTCTAAACCGAATGCTAAACCACCATGAGGAGGCGCACCGAATTTTAAAGCATTTAATAAGAAACTGAATTTTTCTTCAGCTTCTTCTTCGCCAATACCTAAAGCTTCAAAAATGGCTTTTTGCATTTCTAAAGTATAGATACGCAATGAACCACCACCGATTTCAGTACCATTCAATACCATATCGTAAGCAACAGAAAGTGCTGCACCTGGATTGCTTTTCACTTCTTCAACACTTGATTTTGGAAGTGTGAATGGGTGGTGAACAGAGGTCCATTTACCATCATCAGTTTCTTCAAACATTGGGAAATCAACAACCCAAAGTGGCGCCCACTCGGTTGTTGACATGTTCATGTCGTGACCGATCTTGATACGTAAAGCACCCATTGCATCATTTACAACTTTGGCTTTATCAGCACCAAAGAATACGATGTCGCCATTTTCAGCACCAACACGCTTTAACAAATCAAGCACGATTGGTTCGATGAATTTAACGATAGGTGATTGAAGACCTTCGATACCTTTTTCAAGTTCATTGACTTTAATATAAGCCAAGCCTTTCGCGCCATAAATTCCAACGAATTTAGTGTATTCATCAATTTGGCTACGTGGCAGTGAACCTGCTCCTGGTACACGAAGTGCAACAATACGGCCTTTAGGATCTTTTGCTGGGCCGGCAAATACTTTGAACTCAACGTCCTGCATCATGTCAGCAACGTCTACAAGTTTCAAAGGGATACGTAAGTCTGGTTTGTCAGATGCATAATCACGCATAGCATCTGCATAAGTCATACGTTGGAATTTGTCGAATTTTACGCCAAGAAGTTCATTGAACATCTTAATGGTCATGCCTTCCATCAAATCCATAATATCGTCATCGTTTAAGAACGATGTTTCGATGTCGATTTGAGTAAATTCTGGTTGACGATCTGCACGTAAATCTTCATCACGGAAACATTTTGCGATTTGGTAATAACGGTCTACACCACCAACCATCAACAATTGTTTAAATAGTTGTGGTGATTGCGGAAGTGCATAAAAGCTACCATTTGAAACACGGCTAGGTACTAAATAGTCACGCGCGCCTTCAGGTGTTGCACGTGTCAAGATTGGTGTTTCAACATCCAAGAAGCCATGTTCATCTAAGTAGTTACGAATTAACGTGGTTACTTTAGAACGGAAACGTAAGCGATCAATCATTTCTGGACGACGAATATCGAGGAAACGATATTTCAGACGGATTTCTTCAGAAATATTGGCATTTTCATCATTCAATGGGAATGGTGGAGTTTCAGATGCAGCAAGAACTTCGATTTCTTTACCTAAAACTTCGATTTGACCACTCACCATATTGGCATTTTCGGTGCCTTCATAGCGACGACGTACACGTCCTACAATTTTTAATACATATTCTGAACGTGCTTTATCCGCAGTTGCAAATGCTTCTGGGGTATCTGGATCGATGACGACTTGAACGAGACCATCACGATCACGCATATCAAGGAAAATCACCCCACCGTGGTCACGGCGACGATGTACCCAGCCGCAAAGCGTTACAGTCTGGTCAATTTGAGCTTCGGTTAAAGAACCGCAATAATGAGTTCGCATCATAGCGTTAAAAATCCAACTATATGGGTTAAGGAAGCGAGTACGTAAACAGCGCATCGCCTAAAAATGTAATGTGAGATTATGCCTCTTTGAGCGGTGAGTCACAAGGACTTGGGGCAAAAACTAGCATGTTGCCGAATAAATTTAAGCTGATTTTGATAAAGTTTCAGTGAATGAAACGGCAAATAGAGCATCATTCAAAATATTTTTTATAATTCAAATAATGAAACAATAGGCAACCTAAAGTGAAACAAAGGATTGAGCCTTGGGTAAAAAATTTCATAAACAAACCAATCAGCACATATAGATCAGTGTCTTGTGGAACGAAGCCTGTACTTTTGGCAATATACACATAATATAAGCAACCACTAAAAAATGAGCTTACAAATAAGCTTATACAGAAAAAATTTACTTTAAGATTGCGTATTTGACGGGCTCTATATTTAAAAAAGTAATGCAAACCCATCCACATTAAAAACGGTAAAGCCGCAGCAGAGCAGCCGATTTGTAGGACTTTATGCATTGGATAAATACGATCAAATATACTGACGGGTTGCGCTAAAAATTCTTTAAAAGCGAAAGTTCGAAAATCTAAATGGGTTAAACCATCCCAAATAATATGGGTTGCTGTACCTAAAATAATCGCCAATACCATCCAAATTAGAAATTGAAAAAAAGTTGAAAAAGAAGCAATGTTTAATGGTTTTTGAATGCCTAAAAACTTAAATAATAATGGGCGATATAAGCTATACCAAAGTAAGCAGAACAGTAATCCCACCAATAAATCTGGATAGATAATTCCTTTAAACTGATGATTTAAATAAATTTCAGTTTTAACCAATACTCTATACAAATCTGGTGTCATTGTGCCAATCGTGAGTGCTGCAATCGGCAAACGATTTCCTGAAAGTTTGGACAAAGGTGGCGCTAAAACAGCATGTGAAAGTGTAAAGGGCATTGAAAATAGGTTATTAAAACTTATATTAGGAAATTATTCGTTAATTTGTTGTTTACATCAATGAATTAAATGTAATTTCAAAGTAGAATATTACAAAAAATTGAGTAGATCTAAAGTGTCAATGTTTGAAAGTTATTCTTTGATGATAAAAAATAATAAATTTATTTTTTTAATATCTATCCTTTTTGTTATTGTATTTGCGCATTATATTTTTAATGATAATTTTCGGCATTGGAATATTTCAATTGTTTTAATTTTACTTTTTACCTATTTTTGGATTAAAGGGGAAGTTATAAAAACAAATTTTTATCTGATTGCATTTTGTTGTATTGGCTTTATAAGTACTACTGTATTAAATCAGTCACTTTTTCGACTTGATTCAGTTCCGCATAATCTATTGAGTACGTATAAGCATATTATTAACCAGTATATTTGGTTTATTCCATTCATTTTTTTACCGACAATTTATTATAAAAGTAATTTTAATGCCGAGTGTTTTTATCGAATATTGTTTTTTATATTGTTTTTGTTGACCCCTTACTTATTGTATTGGGGGGTAATGTTACAGTTTGATCGCGGCCTGTTTAGTATTTTCTTTAATCCAGTGATTAGTTATGATATCGGCTTTATTTCGCTCACAATACTTTTGCTATGTTATTCATTTTATTTAAAAGGTAAACAATCTTATTTATATTTAGTGACCAGCTTACTCTGTATGTTTCTTTTAATCCTTCATGGCACTAGAGGAGCATGGTTGGGGTTGTTATTTGTATTGGGCTTTTTAGTTCTTTTCTATACCAAAACTCAATTAAAAAAAATCATTTTGATGCTGGGTTTGGTTGTTTGTTTTATTGGCATAAATATGATTATTCCAAATTCCCCACTGCTAAAAAGAGTTGAAAACTTTCAATCTGATTCACTCAATATTCGTAATAATAATTATCAAAATAGTTCGGGAATTAGATTATTCCTTTGGAATAATTCAGTGGAAATGTTTAAAACCTCACCTTTCACAGGAATCGGGATGTATGAAATAGAAGCTGAAAATTGCCGTTTATATAAACGAGGCGATTTACCACATTGTTTTCAGCACATGCATAGCATCTACTTCCATGAATTAGCAGCAAATGGTTTGATTGGATTTATTGGTTTATTGATGACATTTTTGACTGCTTTGGTTTTTTTTATAAAGCATATCTTTGCTAAAAATTTGCTAATTCAAAACTTAGCAATCACTGGTACAGTGTTCGTAATCTATTATATGTGTAGCGGTCTTACGGAATATTATTTATTTTTTCAAAATACGACCTATGTGTTCTATTGGGTGACTGCTTCTCTTATGAGCTTTATTTTGATTAATAAGCTTATGAAAACAAAATAAATTTAATTTTAAATGCAAAGGAAATCAGTTTTGATTTCCTTTTTTTATTGCAAAAATATTGAAATGTTATAATATAACATAATTCAAAAATATTGAGCTTTGAGAGCAATCGCATGTCCTTTACCAAAAGTGCCCTAACACTTTCCATTTCTGCAGTTATTTCAACTTCTATTTGGGCTGAAGATCAAACCAATACTGAAAAAAATCCACAACAATTAGAAACCATTACCGTTGTTGGACATCCCTTGGTCCGTTCAAGTCAAGATTTTGGCGTTGCAGATGAAACTGTTTCACGTGAAAAACTACAACAGGCGGGCACGACTTTAGGTGAAGCACTCAAAGATGAATTAGGGGTCTATTCCAATACCTTTGGGGCGGGTTCTAGTCGCCCTGTAATTCGTGGGCAAGAGGGGGCACGGGTTAAAGTGACTCAGAATGCAACAGAGACAATGGATGTTTCAAGTTTGTCACCCGACCATGCCGTCACTGTAGATCCGCAGTTGGCACAAAAAATTGAAGTCATTCGAGGACCATCAACATTATTATATGGGGCTGGGTCTGTGGGTGGCTTAGTCAATGTGGTTGACAGCAAGATTCCGACAGCGATGCCTGAAAATGGTTATGAAGGCAATGTTGGTCTGCGTTATAACACGGGCAACGACGAAAAAATGGCACATGCTGGAGTGACTGTTGGATTAGGTTCAAATGTTGCATTACGTGTAGAAGGCTTAAAACGTGACGCCAATGATTACATTACCCCGAACTATATCGTAACAGAAGAGCATGGTGATCATGCACATAGTACGAAAGAGCGTCGAGTTGGCAATACATTTTCAGAGTCTGAAAATGTAAATGTGGGCTTATCTTGGATCGGTGAACGTGGTTTTGCAGGTGTCTCTTATAGCAATCGCCAAGATCAATACGGTTTACCTGGGCATAGCCATGAATATGAGTCATGCCATTTACATGGTTTATCACTGCATTGTGGTGGGCACGATGATGATGATCATTCTGGTCATGATCATGGTGAAGAAGACCATGATCATGCTGAAGCAGGGCCATGGATTGATATGAAAACAGAACGTTATGATTTCCGTTCTGAGCTCAATGAACCTTTTGCAGGCTTTAAAAAACTTCGTGCACAAGCAAGTTATACCGACTATCAACATGATGAAATTGAAGGCAGTACAGCAATGACAACCTTCAAGAGCAAAGGTTATGAAGGTCGTGTTGAGTTGTTACACAATCCGATTGCTGCTTGGGAAGGTGTGTGGGGTGTTCAAGCCAGCCAGCAAAAATTAGATATCACAGGTGAAGAAGCGGTTCTTGCACCAAATAAAACCCAAAAATATAGTGTATTTGGCTTAGAGCATCGCCAATTTGGTGATTTTCATGTGGAATTAGGGACTCGTTTTGATCATCAAACAGTGGATGTCGATTCAGCTCAAAAAGACTTTGATGGCAATGCATTTTCATATTCTGGTGCTGTGAATTGGGCATTTGCACCAAATTACACGCTCTCTTTAACGGGTTCTCATCAAGAGCGATTGCCTTTAGCACAAGAACTTTATGCTGATGGAAAGCATTATGCGACCAACACTTATGAATTAGGGAATCAAGACTTAAATAAAGAGAAGTCAAATAATGTGGAATTAGGTCTTCATTATGACAATGACAAGTTGAGCTATCATGTACATGTCTATCAAAATTGGTTTGATAACTACATTTATGCCAAAACTTTGGATCAATACGAAAACTTCCGTTTGATCAAATATAGTCAAGATAAAGCCAAGTTCTATGGGACAGAAGGTGAAGTCGCTTATCAGTGGAATGATGTGTATAAAACCAGTCTGTTTGGCGACTATGTCCGTGGTAAAATTGAAGATGAAAATGCACCGCGTGTTCCTGCTGGTCGTTTAGGCGCTCGTGTAAATGCTGAGTTTGATGAGCGTTGGTCTGGTTCAGCAGAATACTCACATGTGTTTAATCAAGATAAATTTGCGTCTTATGAACAAGAAACCAAAGGTTATAACATGGTGAACCTAGGCGTTGCTTATCAATATCCTTTGGCCAACAAACAAGAAGCGAAAGTATTCTTTAAAGCCAACAACCTGTTGGACGAGAAGATTTATGAACACACTTCTTTCTTATCGAATATTCCACAAATTGGACGTAACTTTGTCATAGGTATGGACTATAAGTTCTAATTATTTGCAATCATTCACCAAATCGTTATTGAAAAATAAAGGAATTCGACCTAGGCTCTAAGGGTCTGCCAATACTTCATCTGTATTTGCGACAACGAGTGTTTTTTTAGAGGATACAAGGCATGAGCTATGAAATTTAGTGATCTAAATGAGTAGATCATAACGATGTAGCATCAAAAAACACTCTAGTCGTCTCTGCTGCGCCTTGCGCTGCAAACAAAGCAGTGCTTTGTTTTTTGCTCAGGGTTGTGGTTAAAATTATCTCAAACATCGTTATGAAACTTGAAAATAGTCTCACTATTCTCTTCATTTCATGCCTCGTTTGCTCAATTTTAGCCGACAACGCAAGTTATATATGAAATGTTGACAGACCCTAAATTGGTCTAGGTCTTTTCTTATGCGTATCTTCAATAAAATTCAAAACAAACTGAATTGGTCAAAACGTCGCTATTTCGGCATTATTATCGGCATATTGGCCTTAGGATATCTCTCCTCTGCGATTTATCATGTTTATAAACCGCTTCCTAAAGGGCTGAATTTTACCGGACCATTGCGTCACGCCAATGTAAAATTTATTGCCGATGAAACCTATATTGATGCGCAAGGGAAGCAGCAACTTGATCAACATATCTTTGATCAGGTGTTACAGCTGATTAAGCAAGCCAAGACCACCATTGTGATTGATATGTTTCTATTTAACAGTGAAGTCGGCGATTCTAAAGTTCAGCAACGAGAATTAACCAAGCAATTAACCCAAGCCTTGATTAATGAAAAAATTGTAAACCCAAGCTTAGAAATTAAGTTTATTACCGATCCAATCAATTCTGTTTATGGTGGAATTCAGCCTGAACAATATCGTCAATTACGTTTAGGCGGCATTGATGTGATTGAAACGAATTTAACACCACTCCGTGCATCTAATCCTACTTGGTCTGGGATATGGTATTTATGCTGTCAGGATATTGGCAATAACCCAAATAAAGGCTGGCTGAATAATCCATTTGGCGAAGAAAAAATTACAGTCCGCAGTTATTTAAATTTATTTAATTTTAAAGCCAATCATCGTAAAACCATCGTGGTCGATACCGCGGAAGGTTGGAAAACCATCGTCACATCTGCCAATCCTCATGATGGTAGCTCACGTCACTCCAATATCGCATTAATGGTTGACGGTGCAACTGCGACAGATATTTTAAATACTGAACAAACCGTCGCGCATATGTCGGGAGGTGATACGCCTTTTGTTGCATTTGGCAAACTACCTGAAAATCCAAATAATCCTCAGGTTCAAGTACTCACTGAAAAAGCAATTTATGATGAAGTCTTAAATATGTTGGCGTCAGCAAAAGCCAATGATCAAATTGATTTAGCCATGTTCTATTTGTCAGAGCGCCAAATTGTTCAAGGTTTAGTCGCTGCCAAGCAACGTGGAGTGAAATTACGTATTTTGCTTGATCCGAATAAAGATGCATTTGGTCGTCAAAAAAATGGTATCCCAAACCGTCAAGTGGCTTCAGAGTTAAATGATGCAGGAATTGATGTGCGTTGGTGTAATACCCAAGGCGAGCAGTGCCATAGTAAGATGATCGTAAAGCATAATGCGCAATCTGCGGAAATGATTTTAGGTTCAGCCAATTTTACCTCACGTAATTTAAAAAATTATAATTTGGAAACTGATTTACGCGTAGTGGGCAATCCACAACAACAAGTCTTTATCGATGCTGAACAGTATTTTAATACGGCTTGGTCAAACTTAAATGGTCGTCAAATGAGTGTGGATTACAGCAAATACGCTGATGAATCAAAACTTAAATACGGGGTTTACCGTTTTATGGAATGGAGTGGTTTGTCAACGTTTTGATTTATTCAAAAAAAATATGTATCGAAATAAATAGATTTCGGTACATAATTTAAAGCTTGGTAGATTTTTTAATAACAAAGCTGAGCTTTAAATGAAAACATTACAAACATCATTTTTAAAATCATTATTTACACTGAGTCTGTTTATTTCACCATTAAGTTTTGCAGAGAATGCTTTGGTCACTCAAGCAAAAACATTGCAAACAGGTAGCCCAACGGTCTTAATTAATATTGACAAAGCCATTCAATTATTCAAACAAGCTGCAGATCAAGGTGATGCAGAGGCTTATTTTTTACTTTCAAAATATTATTCTAATTCAGCAGATTATCGTTTTTTACCTGAAAATAGTCATTTATATAAACAGCTGCGTTTGGAAGCGGCTCAACGTGGTAATTTTGACGCATATTTATCATTGGATTTAGAAGCGAGTATCGCTGAAGGTTTTGGTATTTCTAATGATATCAGACAAAAACTAACAAAAATTCGTCCACAAATTTTAAAACTTGCTGAACATGGTGATGTTGAAGCTATACGTACATTCGTACTTGCATTAGACCAAGGGACCGAGAATTATAGTGATGAACAGTGTCAATGGTTATATAAAGCAGTACAGCAAGGGGATTTATTGTGGGCGGGATCTAGTATCCAGAATTGTCCAGAAAACATTCTAAAAAAACTGGGTGCCAAGACGAAAGCTGCTTATGAAAAAGATCATAAAGATAGTGATTTAGCTCATTTTCAAATGCTTCAGCAACGTTCGAATCAAGGTGATATTGGAGCAAAAATAAAATTACTTGAAGATTATGCTGCTGACTCATACTTGTCAGAAAAGGATATTAAACAGCTCGAAAATGAGGTTTTAACGCATTATCAAAAACAAGCATCTCAAGGTGCGAGTGATGCGTATTTGATGCTTGCATTAAAAAAAGATGCTGATAAAGATAAACAGAATTTGTATCTAAAAGCTGCGCAATTAAATAATCATGTGGCATTAACAGAACTTGGATCTGACTATTTATGGTCAGGTGATGAAAAACAAATAGATATTAATAAAGGTCTAATTTATTTAAAAAAAGCTGCAGCACAAAACGATCCTGATGCAATAAATTATCTCGGTGTTTGGTACTATAACGAAGAAAATGAAGGCTATGATGAAGCACTTGCGCAAAAATATTTTAAACAAGCTGCTCAACTAGGATCTGTCAATGCAATGGATAATTTGGCACGCATCGAAGATGAACCAGAAGATTATCGTTGGGCTGTTTTAGCTTATGAAAATGGATCATCTGAAGAAGATACGCAAAGTAAAGCCCTAGAAGCGTATCAAACAGGCAAGGGCACAACTAAAGATCCGATCAAAGCGAGAAATCTAAAAACATATATTCAAATGCGAGCCCAGTTCAACAATAATTTAGGTGGCTTGATTGAAAGCGTCAATAATGATGCTGAACGTACTGAAACTGAATCTAAGAACCGAAAAAGATAAACTCAGTTCTTCAACCTTAGTGTTGATCAGTTAAGCATTTTTAAAACCTCCCCCTTCCAAGTAAGTAAGCTATGCTTGTAGCTGCGAAGGGGGCGGTTAACGAATTGAAATGAGTTCTTAGCTGTCGCTTTCTATTTAGTTTTTTGGATTTGGTGGAACTAACTCATCCAAATCTTTATTTGAAATATGATCTAACTCATGTAAATCAGTTTTGATTTTCCATTTACTTTCATCATCTACGGGTTTTGGTAAACGTGCCTCTAACCAGTCACACACCACATCGGGCGAAAAATCTGCATGGTTACATTGAATCACCCAAGCTAAAAATTGTTTCGCTTCACCATTCATATACGGAGGAGGAGAAACGGGTAAAAACTGAGTCGGAAGACGTTCATTTTTAGAAATATAATTTAGAACGTGACCAAGCTCTTGTACAGTTTGCCACGCTAAAGGATGGTCAATATTGATTTGAAATTTAAACCACCATGCTTGTTTGCCATCTGAACCATAGCTATCAATAAATGCTTCTTGCACACTTGGGATTTTGCAAAAAAATTGATGTAAACGGTCAAAGCTCAGTTCAGCCACAATACAGCACTCATCAGATTAAAATTATATTTTATCAGATTGATGTCAGAATTTACCCAAGTTGATGTATAAACAATAAAGAAGATTAAATTTTGACTGTAATTCATCCATTATTTATCTTGAATGATATATTAAGCTGTTGTGTATACGTTCAAGTTTGGAGGTTGAAATGAAACAGAGACTCAGTTTAAGTGTCTTGATGTTGATGCTTTCAGCAACTTCAACAATGACATGGGCAGACGCTAAAGATTGGGCGAATTATCGCAGTGTTGAGCGCCCTCAAAAGAAATATCCAACAACGACCTATAAATATACAGATCAATATGGCCGCCAAATGTCACAGGAGATTCCTGTTCGACCTCAATACCAGCATCCCTATCCAACGTACCCAAGTTATCCGAATAGGCCCTACCCGCATCCAAATGGCCCACACCCAAGTTACCCACCACAAAATGGTGTGACGATTATTTATAATCACCAGTTTCCAACCCGGACGGAGTATTCGGGTAGCAGTTATGGTTATGTAAATGGGGAGGGTGGTCATATAGAAAGTTCGCAATACACGTTGATTAGTGATTGGCGCCGTTATGGTTTACCTGATCCGCAGGTTGGTATGCATTGGATTTTCCAGAATGGTCGTTATTTACAAGTGCCCAATGATCGCTGAACGTGATTTAAAAATGTCATCATGAGCAATAGTAATGCATCAAATTTTCAACACATTAATAAAGTCCCTTCTCCACTTTGTCTTACGCTTCGATACAGTATTGCTTTGATTTTGTTTAGGGAGAAGGGCAAGCGCATGAATCAAGACAAAAGACTAAGCCAGTTCATCATCTTCTGGTCGTGGTGTTTTACCATGGGGTAATGATTTTTCAGTATGCTTATCGCGAATGACAGAAGGATATGTCCAAGACGCATATCTCACGATCAAAATTGCAATAGCTAAAATTAAAACAGATCCTGTGATAATCACTAAATCCATATCTGCTTTATGGTCATGCTGTATATCTGAAATTAGTAACCGCGTGAGTGCGGTGATTGCGATATAAATTAAGAAACGTACAGGCATGTGGTTGGTCTTAAAATAGATCCCCACCATCGCACCTAATTCCAAATAGATGAATAACAATAAAATATCGTCAATACTGGCGTATTGTTTTACAGTTAAGATTTCAATAATTGTATGTACCGCTGACCAAGCGATCATACAGCCAATGATAAACAGCGCAATATAATGAAATGCTTCTACTGCAATATTGCCCAATTTATCGAGGAGGTTTTCTATTTTTTCTATACGTGGATCTTTATTCATAACATCCTCCATTTGCCTGTGTTATTTACGATTAAACACTATGCAAATTTCATGCACATGAAAGAGAACAAGGCTATTCTTTTCACTTGCTTAGATTAATACTTATTCAATGGGTTAGACTTAACCATCCTTATAAAGGCGGATTGCATGAACCCAGCTCGACTATCAGAATGGTGAACGTTTTGCATTGTTTCCATAATTTCTGTTAGAAAGTGATCTCTTGGATGCTTTGCAAGAATTTCTTTTTGATGAATTGGAGATATTTTAAATAATCGTTTACCCGTTACATCTAAAAAAGCACCTTGATTAATATACGTTGCGATATCACTAAAATCTTTAGTTAATACCATCGGGTTGAGATGAGCTGCAATTGCTTCAAAAATAATATCTTTTACAACCTGACTCGCTTCAGCTTTATCAAGTAATAAATCAGCTTGTTCAGCGCCATAAACCGCAAAGCAACCACATTGTGCATGATGTATATGTGGGGAAGTTAATCCAAGATCATGAAGTAAGGAAGCCAAGTAGAGTATTTCGAGATCGATATGCACCTGATCAGTAGAAGCGAGTAAATGTCCCCAATGATAGGTCCGAATGCAATGTTGTAATAAAGCTGGTGAGTACAATTGTTCAACATCTTTAAATATTTTTGAAATTAATTGGCTGTTAGGAATCAACAATTGATTGGTCTTTAGCAGGTCAGATTGTTTAAATTTGAGCTTTTCAAATACTAAAGATAATTCTGATTTAACAATCATATTTATGATTTGAATTTTTTCCCATTGAGTTAACAAACCATTTGATTTTTTTGCCCATTGATATTTGCCTATAGAATTCATTATTCTTCTCTTAATTTATTTTAGAATGATCATTCTAAAATTAAAATCTCTAAGAGTAAATATCAATTTGATAGGATATTAAAAATGGCAGGGCGTCCAAAAGTCTTTGATAAAGAAAGAGCAATTCGTTTGGCGAAAGATATATTCTGGAAAAATGGATACGAATGCTCTTCTATGGCCGATCTTATGAGCGGACTTAATTCATCAGCAGCAAGTATTTATGCTGCATTTGGGTCAAAAGAACAATTGTTTCGGGAAGTCATAACCTATTATGACCAACATGAGGGAGGCTTCATTGAACAATCTTTAAAACAACAAAGTTTACTTTCATCAGTTGAATCCATGTTTAATCAAGCTATTGATATTTTTACGCAAGAAAATGGTCGGGGATGTTTGATACAGGTCTGTTCAATGGAATGCTCAGAGCGTGATATAAAAAGAGTAATTTGGTTAAAAGAGCTTCGCCAAGCTAAACATCAAAAAATAAAAGCCAGATTTATACATTCACAGCAACAGGGGGAAATACCACCCGACATTCAGGCAGATGACTGGGGTGAGTATTACGCGACTTTATTACAAGGAATTGCTATACAGGCAAGGGATGGGGTGAGTAAGGCACAATTATTAGCATGTGCTGAGCAATCAATTAATGTATTAAAACAAATGGTTATTCAATAATCTTATAAAAAAATTGAATTCGCACATTTTTTTAAAGATGAGTTGAATATGCAAACGCTAAATGATCGGGTGTTTAGAGGTTTTATTTCAGCTGATGATGAGATTAAGCTTGATTGGTAAGCTAATTTTAGCTGCAATTCATAATTACTTCTTATCGGTTTTGATTTTAGCAATAGAGGCATTTAAAGCAGGCAAGAGATGTTGGATGAAGTAATGGGTCTAAGTTCATCGTTTTTTAGTTATGCTCTTTTGCACAGGACAATGATTTCTTCAGTATGGTTATCACGAATAACTGAAGGATCTATTTAGGATATTCACAGACATCTTATTGGTCTAAAAATAGAGAAGCCTCTATCGCCCCTAATTCTAAATAGAGCAATAACAATAAATCCAATACTGGCATATGCGTGCGCTATTTATAATTAAACACTATGCAAATTTCATGCACATGAAAAAAAAGTGAAATATTTATAGTGAATAAATCACAACGATTTAATTAAGAAATTGATCATTTCCTTTGATTAGGCTATAGATAGATTATTTTCAATACAATGAAAGGAATAACAATGTATTTGTACCGACCAATTGGGCTTTTTGAATATCAATTGATTGAAAAGGGTGACTTTAAAAATTTCCCACCAAGATTGTATTGGCAACCTATTTTCTATCCTGTTTTAAATCAGAAATATGCTGAAAAAATTGCTTTAGATTGGAATACCAAAGATCAAGCAAGTGGTTATATTGGTTATGTCACTCGTTTTGAACTGAGTGATGAGTATCTGGCTCAGTTTGAAATACATACGGTTGGTGATGACTTTTGTCAGGAGTTATGGATTCCCGCTGAGCGATTAGACGAGTTTAATCAGCAAATTATAGGCAACATTGAAGTGGTTAATATTTTCAAAGGTGAAGCTTTTACTGAAAATGCTGAATTACCTGAAATCTTTAAAACCAGCCCAGATGGCTCGAAAGAGTATTAGGAAATAAAACATGTATCTTCCTACTCATTTTAAACAAGAGAATCTCCCTGAACTTTTCGATTTAATTGAAAAGAATCCATTGGGAAGTTTGATGGTTATCTATGATGGTGAAATTGAAGCGAATCATATTCCTTTTGAATTGGATCGGTCAGCTGGCAACTCTGGATTATTACGTGGACATATCGCCAAAGCCAATCCTTTATTTAACTTGTTAGAAGAGGTTCAATCGGCTTATGTGATTTTCCATGCTGAACAAAGTTATATTTCACCGAATTGGTATCCAGGAAAATTTGAGCATCATCGGGAAGTACCGACATGGAACTATCGTGTTGTGCATGTGAAGGGAACAATTCGAAAAATAGATGATGAAAAATATTTGCGGGGTATTTTGGCGCGATTGACTCGACAACATGAAGCACCACAGGCGCTACCTTGGAAAATGGGAGATGCGCCCAACGATTATATCGAAGAGCAATTAGAAAAAATTGTGGCGATTGAAATCGAAATAGATTCAATTGTAGGAAAATTTAAAGTCAGTCAAAATCGCAGCGCTGTGGATGCCACAAGTGCAGCAAATGCTTTGCAAAACCAATCTCCAGAGATGGCTGAATCGATTCGGAAGTTTTATCCAAGGTAATACTCTACGATGCTACTTGATTTATATTGTGATCAACTTTTATAGCCGCACGATATAATTACCATCATTGATTTTAAGATGCATAGAAAAGCAAACATAGCTGCTTTATGACGTCCAAGAGATATAGATCAGCAGACGTCTTAAAAATAACATCAGTTGTAAATAAAAAACGCCCGAATCATCGGGCGTTTTAATGTCTTATTTTCAGTTGATGATGAAATTAAGCCTGATTCGTAAAATAATCTTCGCTGAAATTCATAATAACTTCTGCACCTGCTTTGATTTTAGCAACACGTGCATTTAAATCAGGCAAGAGGCGTTGGATGAAGTAATGAGTCAATGCAAGTTTGTCTTGATAGAATTGACCTTGCTTATTTTTTGCAGCATTGGCAATACGAGCAAACATATAAGAGAAGCTTAATAAGCCAACAACATGCAGATACTCTACTGCCGCAGCATTTGCGAAATCAGCATTTTCTTTTGCACGTTCTAAAATATGCTGCGTAATCATATCTACTTCAGTTGCAATATCTAAAGTCGCATCTTTAATGAAGTTTAAGTCGGTATCTAGACCATTGGCAAAATCACGGATCTCTTCAATATATTCAGCAATGAATTCACCATTACATTTAATTGTTTTACGACCAATTAAATCTTGTGACTGAACGCCGTTGGTACCTTCATAGATTTGCGCGATACGTAAGTCACGAACACACTGTTCCATACCCCATTCACGAATATAGCCATGGCCACCAAACACCATTTGTGCATCGATTGCAGCATTAAACGCAGTATCTGTTAAATAGGCTTTGGCAATTGGCGTTAATAATGCAACACGATTATTTGCCTTCGCTACAGCTTCAGGATCGGTTGAAAATTTCGTAATGTCGAGTTGTTGACCTACGTAAACAGCAAATGCGCGAGAAGCTTCATTGTTGGCACGTGCATTGAGTAACATACGACGCACATCACCATGTACAAGGATGCTGTCAGCAGGTTTGTTTGGAGATTTAACACCTGTCGCACTACGGCCTTGTACGCGATCAGTCGCATACTGTGCTGCATTTTGGTATGCATATTCAGAAGCGCCTAGGCCTTGAATACCCATAGACAAACGTTCGTAATTCATCATCACGAACATGGCTGCAAGCCCTTCATTTTCTTTACCAACAAGGAAACCTTTGGCTGCATCAAAGTTCATGACACATGTTGCAGACGCTTTGATCCCCATTTTGTGTTCAATTGAACCAGGACCAGCTGTATTACGTTCGCCCAATGAGCCATCAGCATTGACGAGGAATTTAGGCACGATAAAGAGTGAGATCCCACGTGAACCCGCAGGCGCATCAGGTGTTTTTGCTAAAACAAGGTGAATGATGTTGTCAGCAAGATCGTGGTCACCACCAGTAATAAAGATTTTAGTACCAGTAATGTTATACGTACCATCTTGATTAGGTTCAGCTTTAGTTTTGATGATCCCTAAATCTGTACCTGCATGAGGTTCAGTTAAACACATCGTACCAGACCATTCACCTGAATAGATTTTAGGTAAATAGGTTTCTTTCTGTTCTTGAGATGCATAGCTGTTTAACGCCATACCCGCACCAACAGAGAGAAGCGGGTAGAGCATGAATGACGGGTTGGTAGCAAATAACATTTCATCTGCAAGTACAGTCAGCATTTTTGGCATTGCTTGACCGCCCCATTCCTCTTCAGCACCTAGGCCAATCCAACCGCCTTCAGCGTATTGTTGGAATGCTTCTTTAAAACCAGCAGGTGTCGTGACTTTGCCATTTTCATAATGAGCGCCTTCTTCATCACCTGTACGGTTTAAAGGAAGCGTAACATTTTGTGCAAATTTAGCCATTTCTTCTAAAATTGCTTCAGCCGTTGCCGCATCAACATGTGCAAGCTTTTCGTTGGCTTGCCAGAATTGCTCTGCATTGAAAACGTCATTCAGAATGAATTTCATATCTGCAAGTGGCGCATTATAAATTGGCATGTTCGTTCACCTGTTTATTGTTTGAATCTGTAGACTTAGATCAGTTTAACCAACAAGCATGTATGTTGTTAGATGGTCTAAGTAAATAACGCTCTATTTATAAAGAAAAAGGACTGCCAAAGCTATGACCGTCCTTTCTCTATTTCTGCACTCTTGAGTACAGTTTTCTAAATACCTAGCTCGGCATTCTACTTAGAATGCAAAGTCTTCAGCATCTAATGACATCAATGGATCTAAGCCACCCGCGATCACGTCAACATGGGAACGAACGCGTGGTAAGATTTTCTTGAAGTAGAAACGAGCAGTCTTAATTTTTGCGTTATAGAAGCCAGTTTCAGTAGAGCCTTCAGCAAGTTTTTGTTGAGCAACAAGCGCCATACGAGCCCATAAGAATGCAAGGGTTACATAACCAGAGAAGTATAGGTAGTCAACCGCAGCTGCGCCTACTTCATCTGGATTTTGCATAGCTTTCATACCGATTTGCATGGTTAAATCACCCCACTCTTTGTTAAGAGCAGCAAGTGGTTCAACAAATTCTTTCAGGTCAGCATTGTCTTTGTTTGCTTCTGCAAATTTATGGATGATCTTGGTGAAGTCTTTCAACATCGCACCTTGCGTACCCAATACTTTACGGCCTAACAAATCAAGTGCTTGGATTTCAGTTGTACCTTCGTATAAGCAAGAGATACGCGTATCACGTACAATTTGCTCCATACCGTGTTCAGAAATAAAGCCGTGACCACCAAATACTTGTACACCATGCTTCGCTGATTCAGAACCTGTTTCAGTTAAGAATGCTTTTGCAATCGGTGTTAATAATGACAAGATATTGTCGGCAAATTTACGATCTTCTTCAGTAACACCTTGCTCTACGATATCTGCATATTGAGATAAGAAGTAAACCAATGCACGACCACCTTCAGCAAAGGCTTTTTGTGTCATCAACATGTTACGTACAGCTGGGTGAACAATGATTGGATCAGCTTCTTTCTCTGGTGCTTTAGGACCAGAAAGTGAACGCATTGCCAAACGATCTTTCGCATATGCAAGTGCACCTTGGAAAGATGATTCAGACGCTGTTAAACCTTGAACAGCAGTACCAATACGCGCAGTGTTCATGAAGGTAAACATTGCATGTAAACCACGGTTTTCAGGCCCAATCAAGAAACCTTTTGCGTTATCAAAATTGATCACACAAGTTGCGTTACCGTGGATACCCATTTTGTGTTCGATTGAACCACAACGAACTGCATTACGGTCTGCAATAGAGCCATCTGCATTTACATTGAACTTAGGTACGATGAATAACGAGATACCTTTAGTGCCTTTAGGAGCACCTGGTAAACGTGCCAAAACGATGTGAACGATGTTCTCCGCCATATCGTGTTCACCAGCAGAGATAAAGATTTTCTCGCCAGAGATCGCATAGCTACCATCTGCTTGTGGCTCAGCTTTAGAACGGATAATGCCTAAGTCAGAACCTGCATGAGATTCTGTTAAGCACATAGTACCAGTCCATTCACCTGAAACAAGTTTAGGTAAATATGTTGCTTTTTGCTCAGCAGAACCATGATGCTCGATTGTACGAACCGCACCATGTGAAAGACCAGGGTACATACCCCATGCCCAGTTTGCTGCACCTACCATTTCGGAAATAGCTGTTGCTAAAGAACCAGGTAAACCTTGACCGCCATGTTCTTCTGGAACTGAAAGAGAAGGGAAGCCTAATTCTACATATTTGTCATAGGCTGCTTTAAAGCCTGTAGGTGTAGTGACTACACCATCATTCCATTTACAGCCTTCACTGTCACCGATTTGGTTAAGTGGAGATAATTCATTTTCACAGAAATCCGCGCCAGCTTCTAAATATTGATCAATCAATTCACGGCTTACGGTTTCTTGGAATGCAGGGAGTTTCGCGTAATGTTCTTCAGCATTTAATAATTCATGCAAAACGAAGTGCATATCACGTAAGGGTGCTTTGTATTGTGGCATATCGGTTTCCTCAATACTGGTTAAACCAGATTTATAATCTTCATAAATACGACGTGTGTCTTCTATGACACATATTTGTTCCGCTACATCGTGCAACATCTTATAGTGACGTACAAGTATTTCATGGTTATTTCTCTGTGACTGTAAAGTCAAAGAAAAAAGGCTTGAAAGCTGTAAGTGCATTGAGTGTAAACACTTTTCATTGAAAAATAAGGATACAAATAGTCAAAATCGTAAAAACTTGTGTCCAATAAAATGGCAGTCAAAATATGACGGAAATGCCATTTATATTTTTAAAATGTAGCGAAAAGATTGAAGTGCAGACTTGATTTTGAATGAGACGTGATTGAATGTGTGGTTAAAACTACAGTTATTGAGAATGTTTTTAGTATTTAAATGCAATATGACTCTAAATGATTTAAACCAATAAATGCACTGCATGTTTTGTTAATGGTGATATTTTTATGGCAATCACTCGCCCCAAAGCCGATCCACAATGTCTTCTACCGAATATTCAAAGTATCGTCCTGCTTGATCTTTATTGCGTTGAAACAATTGATGCTTAAATGCTTTAAAATTGAGTTTTAAAAAATTGTAGAAATAGCCTCCAGAGAAAATGGTGCGGAGGTAAAAAGCATTGATGAATTCATTTGCATGTTGCGTATGGAAATCTGAGCTTTTAATCCGCTGGACGATTTCAGTAAGTTCTTGTTTTGAAATATTGTGGATGATTTTAGGCTCAGGTAGGCAAATATCAAAGGTTAGGTTTTCGATGCCTTCGGCTTCCCACCACTCCCAAAGATCATATTGAGAGATGTCTTTGCTGGTAATTTCTGTGAGCTTTTCACTGAGTTTTTGATATTCAAGCGAGTCTTCATCACCAAACTCATCGCAATAGTCGGTGTAGTTGGCAATCAATTTGAGTACGAGCGGGTAATGTTGTTGTGCTGTTTCAAAATCGGGTTCTATTTCTGTACGAAGTCTATTCATCGTTTGCTATGTTTAAATGATCAAAAAGTTTTAATGGTGCTATCAATAAGCGACAAGAAAAGCATAATTTCTAAAATGAAGTCGAGAAATGAGAAATGAAAGTTTTAAGCCTATTTTCATAGATTTACCGTTATCTTTCAACAGTTTATCTCACTCTTTCATCAATTTACCTTACTCGCCAGTATGACCTTTTAAATAAAAACAGTCGTTTATTTTTACTGAGAAGAGGAAGGTAAATTGGATAATTTAAACGGGTAGGCTAATTAAACTCACCCACTGAGCGCTCTTTTGCCCAGTCGCGTAAGATAAATTTTTGCAATTTACCTGTCGATGTTTTTGGAATCTCACAAATCACCACATTTTTAGGGACTTTAAAGCGTGCCAAATGCTGTTTGCAGAATTCAATCACCTCTTCTGGTGTGATTTCAGCACCTTGTTTAAGTTCAATAAAGGCACAAGGAACTTCTTGCCAACGCGGATCAGGTTGCGCAACCACTGCCGCAGTCATAATTGCGGGGTGAGTATAAAGAACCTCTTCAACTTCTAAAGATGAGATATTTTCACCACCTGAAATAATGATGTCTTTTGAGCGGTCCATAATTTTTGCATAACCATCAGGCTGGCAGACCGCTAAATCACCCGTATGAAACCAACCACCTTTAAAGGCTTCTTCTGTGGCTTTGGTATTTTTTAAATAGCCTTTCATAACAATGTTGCCACGGAACATAATTTCTCCCATAGTCTTGCCGTCATTAGGCACAGGTTGCATTGTTTCAGCATCCAACACACGCATACCATCTTGTAATGGATAAGGTACACCTTGACGCGAGTGTAATTGTGCTTGCTCTTGAATAGACAGGTCACTCCAACCTGCTTGAGATGCACATAATGCAGAGGGGCCATAAGTTTCAGTGAGACCGTAGACATGATTGACTTGAATACCAATATGATGCATTCCTTCAATAATTGCCGCAGGTGGTGCAGCACCAGCCACCATCACTTCTACATGATGTTTAAATTTAATTTGTTGTTCTTTTGGAGTGTTGATCAACATCGACAAGACAATCGGTGCACCACAGAAATAGTCAACTTTGTATTGATCAATGAGTTGATAAACTAACTCAGGATCAATTTTACGTAAGCAGATATTGGTACCGCCGTTGGCTGCAACAGTCCAAGCAAAACACCAACCATTACAATGGAATAGTGGAAGTGTCCATAAATATTTACAACGTGGTGTCATACCACAGGCAATGATATTACTGGCTGCATTGATATAAGCACCACGATGGTGATAAACCACACCTTTCGGATTGCCTGTAGTGCCAGAGGTATAATTTAGACTAATCGCATCCCATTCATCCTGAGGTAAATGCCATTCAAAATCTGCATCACCGCCTTTTAGCCAATCCTCATATTCAATTTGACCAATATGCGCTGTAACAGCATTGTTTTCGTACTCTTCATCTGCAACATCAATGATATAGATCTGTTGAGCAATAAGCGCTACCGCTTCTTTAGCCAAAGCCGCAAATTCAGGGTCAACCAAAAGAACTTTGGTTTCAGCATGCTCTAACATAAACGCAATGGTTTTGGCATCTAAACGAGTATTCAGGGTATTTAAAACAGCACCAACCATAGGGACTGCAAAATGCGCTTCGACCATCGCAGGGATATTGGGTAAAAGAACTGAAACAGTATCGTTTTTTTGAATCCCAAGATTTTGTAATTGATGGGCAAATTGACGACAACGTGTATAGGTGTCACGCCAAGAGATATGACGAGCACCATGTACAATCGCATCTTGATTTGGATAAATGTAGGCTGCACGCTCTAGGTAACGTAAAGGTGATAATGCTACAAAGTTTGCAGGGGTTCGTGGTAATTGATCATAGGCACTGACCATGTTTAGCTCCATCTATATTTGTTCTAATTTCCGTGTTTAAAAGATATGCATAAGCCTGTCAGAATTCATTTAGGCTTTAGTCGAGTACTCCAGCTAAATATGCATCGTTAGACATCTTTACCCTTATTTAAATATTTTTTGGAATATTTAATTTATTGAATTAAATTAATATTTTGGAAGATTAATGTAATGTTAATCCTGATTTTATTCAGAATCTTATTTAAAATCCCGTTATTCAAATATGAATAACTGAACTCAGCAGTTTCGCTTTTTTGTATTCCGTTGGCGAAGATCCAGTCCATTTTTTAAACGCACGACGAAATTCCCTTAACTCACTAAAACCAAGGTTGAAACTGATTTCACTCATCGATTGATTTTCTTCAATCCATTGTTTGGCTTTTTTTTCTAACACTTGTTGCTTTAATAACTGAAAATTTAGCCCCTCATTGAGTAGTAAACGCCGTAAATGGCGTTCGCTAAAATGAAAATATTGTGCTGCTTGTTGCATATCAAAGCGTTCAGGTAGATAGCTTTCAATCAAATGTGCTAATACCTTTGCCAAACTGTGTTGATTCATTTGATCAAATTGTTTTAAAGCTTGATCACAAATCAGAATTGCACTTTGATAATTGACAGGGCTATAGTTTTTAAGACTTCTCGACAAGAGTGTTTTGTTAAATCGGATGATATTTTTAGCCGTTTTAAAATAAATTGGGCAATTAAAAATTCTTTGATAATCATTGATATATGTTGAATGATCATAGCTCAGTTCCAGACTCACCAACTCATAGCTCTCGTCAAGCATCATATTGACACAGGTAATAATACTGGCAAAAACTTCATCACAGAAAAATGCTTTTAGCTCACCACAGTTACTTCGCTCAGAAAGTTCAATTTCACAATAATCATCAACAAGATTGACGGTTAAATCTAAGACACTGCCTGAAATGGGATGATAGTGCAGTGCGGTCTCCAATGCTTCAGCTACTGTTTTACAGGCTTGCATGGCAAAGCCCAAAATACCAATTGAAATCTGACCTTCACTGCTGCCCAGCAATAAGCCTAAATTTTGTTGCTGGGTATCTTTAACTGCGAGATGAATAACCTCACAGAGTTCTGAAAAGCCAACAAAACCATGCCCTTGGCGAATTTGTTCCAAGTCTAAATTCTGTGCTGTGAACCAATTGTCATATTGCCAGTGATGTTGTTCTGCATAATGAATCAAACTCGTCAGTATCATTGGTGGAATATAAAATTGAGAATTGGCAATTTCCTTTTGCTGCAAGCTCATAAAGTCCGCTTCGCCCCCCATATTATTGTTGCTTTTACCCTAGTTGGTATCGCATATTTTTGATTAAGATTCAATCTACTTCTGGTATTCGCTGATATAAATTCGCTGACATAAAAAAGATAAAGGATGACCGCATATGTTTATGGTGGGTTGGGATAAACAAGAAATAGACATTCAGCCGCAAGGTTATGCCATGTTTGGTTATGGTATGTGGTCGCATCGTGCTTATCAAAAACGTACAGCGTTGTTTGCTCGTACATTCACTATCCGTCGTTTAGCTTTAGAACAGCCCATTATTTTTTGTTGTCTGGATTTTGGTTGTATTACTTATGCGATCCGCAGTGTTGTTGTTGAACGCTTAAAACAACAACTAGCTGAGCAATTTAATGAACAGCATTTGGTCTTGATGGCAACCCATACTCATTCTGGCCCAGGCGGTTGTGCTTATGAAGCTTTATACAATATGCCGACCCCAGGTTTTGTTCCAGAGCATGTCGAAGCGGTAGTAAAGGCGGTCATGCTCAGTATTTCCAATGCCTTAGACACTGAAAAAGAAACTGAACTTCGTTATCAAAGTTGCCAATTTCCTCATGATATTCCAGTGGCATGGAATCGATCATTGCAGGCATATAATCGTAACCCCGATGTGATTCAAAGAACCGAAGCAGAAACCCATCTCGCCTTAAACCGTGAAATGCAATTAATCGGTTTTTATCGTGATGATCAATTATGTTCCTTTATTTCATTATTTGGAGTACATGCAACCTGTTTGAGTAGCCAACTCAAAGCCCATGATGGTGACAATAAAGGCTATGCTGCTGCGTTAAGTGAACATTATCTATTAACACAAGGTATTCCAAACCCTGTTGCCATTTTTGCACAAGCAACAGCAGGGGATGTATCGCCACATTTTCATGGCCCCAAACAAGATGCGATTCGCAATAAAATTAAGGGCGAAAAAGAATATCAATATGCTGAGCAAAATGGGCGTTATCAAAGTGAAATTGCGATTAAAGCACTGACTACACCACTTGAAAAAAATATCAACAATGCGATGGAAGCATGTTTACTCCAAGGCAATGTCGATGCTGTTTTATCCTATGTAGATCTGAGTCAAGTCGATGTGCCAAGTGAATTTAGTGAGGGGATACAAGGCGCTAAAACCAGTGCCGCTTGTCATGGTGTCGGTTTCTTCGGGGGAACGCCTATAGATGGTAAAGGAACACCTACAGCAATTCTTAAAGTAATGTCATTACTCGCTAAGCGAGTATGTAATCAACGTTTAGCAAACTCGAATTCCCTGCGGTACAGCAAATATAAAGCGCTCTATGACTCACAATTCCCGAAAGAGATTGTTTTAGAAAGTCCGGATAATCAGTTGCTGGGTAAAAGTTTAGATTTTTCACCAAGTATTTTTGACCCTTTAATTGCAGAAATGAATCGCCAAGTTAAAGCAGGTGCCATTCAAGACAGCCCATTAGTTCCAAGTGTTGTTCCGCTACAGATTATCCAAATTGGTCAATTGGCTTTGATTTGTTGCCCCGGAGAAATTACCACAACAGCAGGACAACGTGTGATTCAGACTGTGGCAAAACAGTTCTCAAAGCATCGTGGTATTTCAAAGGTTGGTTTGGTGTCTTATTGCAATGATTATATGGGCTATATCACCACCAATGAAGAATACCAGCAACAAGCTTATGAAGGTGCACATACCTTATACGGTCAATGGACACATGCGGCAATTCAGTACAAATTTCAGCAATTGGCAACGCAGTTGAGTCTAGATAAATCTCAACGAGAATATGACCAAATCACACGCCCCGCAGCGATTCCACCACACGAAATAGAAAAAAGAACAAATCACGGCAATTTAAAAACTGCTGTACGCTAAAGGATGAGCATTATGAATCAATTGATTAATCAAGCACCGAACAAGCATAAATTAAATCAGCAAAAATGGAACAATTGGTCTGGCTATCAACAGTCTCACCCTGAGCAGATTTTAAAGCCTGACAGTCTTGATGAGTTAAAACACATTGTCCAAACCCAAGCAAAGATTCGAGTGGTGGGCGCAGGGCATTCATTTACACCTTTGGTGAGTACCGATGCAACATTGCTGTCTTTGGATGGTCTTTCTGGTGTGGATCAAGTCAATACTGAATTTGCCCAAGCCAGTATTTGGGCTGGAACACGATTATTTAATTTAGGGCAATATTTAGAACCGATGCAGCAGTCTTTAATGCAACAGGGTGATATTGACCAGCAAAGTTTAGCTGGTGCTGTTTCAACGGGAACACATGGTACAGGTGTGGGCTTACATTGTATTTCAGGTTATGTACAAGCATTTGAATTACTCACAGCATCAGGAGAAATTCTTCATTGTAATCGCCATGAAAATCCAGATATTTTTGCAGCAGGACGAGTGTCTTTAGGGAGCTTAGGGGTTTTGACTAAAATCACTATGCAGAATAAACCACGCTATAAACTTAAAGAGCAAGTTAGACTGTGTGCGGTCAAAGACTTTATTCAAAATATTGACCAATGGAAAGCACAACATCGGCATATTGAGTGTTTTGCATTTTCTCATGCAGATAAATTGATTTTAAAAACTTTAGATATTACTGAGGATGAGGTTCAACCGCGCACTGAATCATGGCCATCTGAAGATACGTTATTAACCTTATGTTGCGAGTTAACCAAATCTTTTCCGGCATTGAACCCAAAACTACAAAAGCTCTTAGGCGTTTTTATTAAGCCAAGCACATTTGTTGATTGGTCAGGCAAGATTTTCCCGACACCGCGTGAAACGAAATTTAATGAAATGGAATATCAGGTTCCAGTTGAATTGGGTGTGGAATGTTTGCAAGCTGTTCTAGCTGCGCTAAAAAACTCAAAAGCACAAACCTTTTTCCCTGTGGAGTTTCGATTTGTCAAAGGTGATGATATTTGGTTGAGTCCGTTTTATCAGCGGGACTCTATTTCTATCTCAGTACACCAATATTATAAGCAAGCACCTAGACAATTATTTGATGAAGTTGAGTCGATTTTGCAACATTATCAAGGGCGACCACATTGGGGAAAAATGCATAGTATGACAGCAACACAACTTAAAACCTTATACCCTAAGTGGGATGAGTTTATGCAGTTGCGAGAACGACTTGATCCAAGCAGAAAGTTTTTAAATCCTTATTTAGAAAAGCTATTCTTATCTGAATAATGGATAAAATTAAGTGAATGGGTAAAACTAAAATAGACCATAAAGGTAGACTATGAACAACTTTTTTGAGCAATTAAATCGTGATTTAAAACAGTCAAATGGTGCATTACCTCGGTTAATTGTTGATGATCAGGCGCTTGAACAAAATCTACAGTACGTTGCCAAAAAGCTTAAATATGGAAGCCATTTGCAACCACGTATCGTGGTAAAGTCTTTGGCATGCTTAGCATTATTAAAAACCATTAGTCTAAAGCTTTCGACTCAACGGTTTATGGTGTTTCATATGCCACAGCTTTTGCCAATCCTTGAGAACTTTTCGGATGTAGATGTGTTGTTTGGGAAACCGATGCCTGTGAGTATAGTTCAGCATTTTTATGCGATGAATCAAAATTGCAGACAAGCCGATATACAATGGTTAATTGATTCTAAAGCACGTTTATTACAGTATCTTGAGGTCGCAAAACAGTTTAGCTTAACGCTTAAAATCAATATTGAAATTGATGTGGGTTTGCATCGCGGTGGTGTTCGTTCCGATTTTGCACTCATCGAAATATTAAGATTGATTGAGCAAAATCCTGAGCATTTAGTACTTGCGGGCTTGATGGGCTATGATGCCCATGTGACGAAGCTGCCTTCAGTGATTAAAAAGATTGATGTTGCGTATCGAGAATCACAAGACATTTATCAAAATTATAAAAATATTATTCAACAGCAATTTCCACATTTATGGCGAGCTGATCTTTGTTTTAATGGTGGTGGTAGCCCTACATTTTACCTCCACGTGGAGCAAAGTGTGTGTAATGATCTTTCTTTTGGCTCTATGTTGCTTAAACCAAGTGACTTTGACAGTGATGGGTTAAGTGTTTTACAAGCTGCGCTATGGATTTCAACCCCTGTTTTAAAAGTGCTGCCATTTACCCAGTTACCTGGATTAGAAGTTTTAGATAAATTACCACATAGCTCTAAAGCCTTATTTGTTTATGGTGGATATTGGATGGCACATTATGTTTATCCGCGAGGGATTCATCCGCATGCACTTTATGGACGGAGTACCAATCAGGAAATGGTTAATGTGCCTAAAAACACTGAAATAGCTGTTGATGATTTTGTATTTTTAAGACCCACACAAAGCGAAGCGATTATTCCTCAATTTCATAAATTATATTGTTATAAAAATCGAGATTTTGAAGCGTGGGAAACCTTTAGAGAGTAATGCGCCAAAAAGAGGAAGTTGATGGATAATCAAAAGTACAATTTAAATCAGAATAAAGAATAATTTTAAGACAAAGGTTTATAAATATTCAACAAAGGTGTAAAATTCGACACACTTTTATTTTGTTCCACCGATTTTATCTTGAGGATCTTCCTCGATCATAATCTCGCGGTGACATGCTCCATTGTACGGGGCATCACTCCTTAAGGATTTTTAAATATGCCTATTATCACATTGCCAAATGGCGATCAAAAAAGTTTTGATCAAGCTGTTTCCGTTATGGAAGTTGCTCAAAGTATTGGACCTGGACTGGCTAAAAATACAGTTGCTGGGAAAGTAAATGGTCGCTTAGTCGATGCAAGTGATTTAATTACCGAAGACTCAACCTTACAAATCATCACTCCAAAAGATCAAGACGGTGTAGAAATTATTCGTCACTCTTGTGCACACTTGGTGGGTCATGCGGTAAAACAACTCTTCCCTGAAGCAAAAATGGTGATTGGCCCTGTCATTGAAGAAGGTTTCTACTATGACATCTGGATGCCTCGTCCATTTACTTTAGATGATATGGCTGCAATCGAAGCGCGTATGAAAAAGCTCATCGATCAAGATTATGATGTCATTAAAAAAATGACACCTCGTGATGATGTGATTGCTGAGTTCACTGCACGTGGTGAAGATTATAAGTTACGTTTGATTGCTGACATGCCTGAAGAAACTCAAATGGGCTTGTACTATCATCAAGATTATTTAGATATGTGTCGTGGTCCACACGTACCAAATACTAAATTTTTAAAGTCATTCAAATTGACTAAAATCTCTGGCGCTTACTGGCGCGGTGATGCTAAGAATGAACAATTACAGCGTATTTATGGTACTGCTTGGGCAGACAAAAAAGAATTAGCAGCATATATCAAGCGTATTGAAGAAGCTGAAAAGCGTGACCATCGTAAAATTGGTAAAGCTTTAGACTTGTTCCATATGCAAGAAGAAGCACCAGGTATGGTGTTTTGGCATGCCAATGGTTGGACGATCTACCAAGTGCTTGAACAATACATGCGTAAAGTTCAACAGGACAATGGCTACCAAGAGATTAAAACACCACAAATTGTAGACTTCACTTTGTGGGAAAAATCGGGTCATGCTGCCAACTATGCAGAAAATATGTTTACGACCCATTCAGAAAGTCGTAACTATGCAGTAAAACCAATGAACTGCCCATGTCACGTTCAAGTGTTTAACCAAGGTTTAAAATCTTACCGTGATCTTCCAATTCGTTTGGCAGAGTTTGGTTCATGCCATCGTAATGAGCCATCAGGTTCGTTACACGGGATTATGCGTGTACGTGGCTTTACTCAAGATGATGCACATATTTTCTGTACAACTGAACAAATTGGTAAAGAAGTTGCAGACTTTATTAAACTGACTTTAGATGTTTATAAAGATTTTGGCTTTGAAGAAGTTCAAATGAAATTGTCTACACGTCCTGAAAAGCGTGTGGGTGCTGATGAACTTTGGGATGTTGCAGAAAAATCTTTAGCCGATGCTTTAGATGCTGCAAATCTTAAATGGGAAGAACAACCTGGTGAAGGTGCTTTCTACGGTCCGAAGATTGAATTTTCATTAAAAGACTGTTTAGGACGTATCTGGCAGTGCGGTACAATCCAGTGTGATTTTAACTTACCGTTACGTTTAGACGCTTCATATGTAACAGAAGATAACGATCGTGACCATCCTGTGATGTTACATCGTGCAATTCTTGGCAGTTTTGAACGTTTTATTGGTATACTAATTGAACACTACGCAGGCTTTATGCCACCATGGTTGGCTCCAATCCAAACATGTGTCATGAATATTACGGATTCTCAAGCGGAAGCTTGTGAGCAAGTCGTCGCAAAACTCAAAGAAAATGGAATTCGAGCAATTTCAGACTTGAGAAATGAGAAAATCGGCTTTAAGATTCGTGAGCGTACACTAGAGCGTATTCCATACCTATTGGTACTTGGAGATCGAGAAGTAGAGGAAGGGACTGTGAATGTTCGTACTCGCTCTGGAAAAAATTTAGGTACTATGTCAATAGACGCATTTATTGACCTAGTGAAAGCAGCCGTAGCCGAACGCGGCCGGTATATTGTGGAGTAAGAAAGATTAAACAGCCTGACCGTAACCAACAACAAGGTGCTAAAAGTAATCGTCCTGCATTAAATGATGAGATCAAAGCGAAAGATGTGCGTCTCGTTGCTGCAGATGGAGAGCAAAAAGGCATCGTTTCACTTGCTGAAGCTTTGCGTGCTGCTGAAGAAGTTGATCTTGATCTTGTTGAGATCGTGGCGAATGCAGAGCCACCTGTTTGTAAAATCATGGATTTCAACAAACATTTATTTGACTTGAAGCAAAAGCAAAAAGATGCGAAAAAGAAACAGCATCAAGTTCAAGTGAAAGAAATTAAGTTGCGCCCTGGTACAGACGTTGGTGATTACAATGTTAAGTTGCGTGCTATTCTGAAGTTTCTTGAAGAAGGCAACAAAGTCAAAATTACTCTACGTTTCCGTGGTCGTGAAATGGCTCACCAACAGTTGGGTCTTGCACAATTGCAAAAAATTGAAGCAGACGTAGCAGAGTTTGGTATTGTTGAACAAGCACCAAAAATGGAAGGCCGTCAAATGGGTATGTTACTTGGACCTAAAAAGAAAAAGTAATTATTCATCTGTTAAAAAAGCACTGCATTAAGCAGTGCTTTTTTACGTTAAAATGCAGGTGAATTAATCTGAATCGAGCGGAGTTGATATGTCATCTACTCAAAATTCAAATGCGCTATCGAGTATTAACCAAAAAATTATTCAAGCAGGTGAGGTGTTGCCTGTGGTTAAATTAAAGGATGGTAGTGCTGTACAAACGGGCACAGTGGCAACCATGTTGCATAATATCAATCTGTATAACTCAGGTTTAAGAGGAGAGATTGAACAAGAACTGATCCTCGCGATCCCTACTTTAGTGAAAGTTGGTTTATTTGAATTATTTAGTCCAGATGAATGGATATTGGGAAACAATGCAGGTCGTAAATTTGTAGGTGAAAAAGCCAAAGCATATTTAGATGCAATTGCTGAGGTAGATATTTGAAATTAGTATCATAATATGAGAACGTACTGTATTTAATAAAATGCAATAACATAATTTTAGAATAGATTATTAGAATAATCTCTTTTTATAGCATACTGAATCAAGCCAATTCATGTTATAAAAGTAAACGATTAACGCAATAAAATTCAGAAAATACGTGAAAACGAAGAAGGATGAAATATGATTGATCTCTATTATTGGGGTACTCCCAATGGTCATAAAATTACCATTGCACTTGAAGAAATGGGTTTGGATTATCAGATTTTTCCCATCAACATCTTAGAGAATGACCAGTTCCAGCCTGATTTTCTTCGTATCTCACCGAACAACAAAATCCCCGCGATTGTCGATCAAGATGGTCCAAATGGTGAGCCGATTTCAGTATTTGAATCAGGCGCAATCTTGCAATATCTTGGCCGTAAAACAGGACTGTATTATCCAAGCGATGAGCAAGATCGTGTTGAAGTTGAACAGTGGTTAATGTGGCAAATGGGCGGGCTAGGGCCGATGTTAGGGCAAAACCATCATTTTGGTAAATTTGCCAAAGAAAAGATTCCTTATGCAATTGATCGTTATGTTACGGAAACTCAACGTTTGTATGGTGTTTTGAATAAGCAGCTCATTGGACAAAAATATGTGGCTGGTGAATATTCGATTGCAGATATGGCCATTTTACCGTGGGTATTACGCTATGAGTGGCAGCAAATAGCGCTAGATGATTATCCTTATGTTAAAGAATATATTGAGCGTTTAACTGCACGTCCAGCGATACAAAGAGCGCTATCAATCAAAGTGTAAAATGTATTTTATGTTAAGATGAGAAACCACGTTACGTGGTTTTTTATTTTTTAAATGATCGATTTTTGGATGGTTGGTAGGCTTTAGTTATGAAAGATTTCTTTTTGAACTTTACGAAAATATTAGAAGCAAATCCAAAAATCTACTGGAGTATTATTGTTGGTATTGCCGGTTGTTTAATGCTCTATATTGCGGAAATTGTGCATATTCAAAATATTTTAGAGCAATTAAATAGTCAAGCATCAGCACAGATTAGAAGTGTGATCGACCCGATTGCGCAACGTTATCAATGGTCTCGGATTATCTTTATGTTATTGGCGATCATTTGGGCGCATTTTCAATATCGTAAAACCAAAAAAGTGTTGAACTTATCATCATGATGTTGTGAGCTATAGAAAGTAAGTGGAGTGATGGATTGTAGCTCTGATTGTTCTTATGTCCGTGCACTTATGTCTATCATGCGTAATAAACTCAAATCCAAACAAAATTTGCATATGTGATATGGCTTATCTCCTCTTATTTCTTTCCGCATTTGGTGCAGCGACGCTATTACCTTTACAGTCAGAAGCTGTATTGGTTGGGCTACTAGTACAAACACAACATTCTGCGTATTTACTGCTTGCTGTTGCAACGATTGGCAATGTTTTAGGTTCATGCGTGAATTGGTATTTGGGACTCAAAATCGAGCAGTTTAAAGATAAGAAATGGTTTCCTGTTTCTGAAAAAAATATGCTTAAAGCGGAAAAAATATATCAAAAGTATGGCTTTTGGTCTTTGTTATTAAGCTGGACCCCAATTATTGGAGATCCAATCACACTTATTGCAGGGCTAATGAAAGAGAACTTTTGGCGTTTTCTTTTGATCGTGACTATTGCAAAAGGTGGTCGGTATGCTTTTATCTATTTGGTGTATATCGGATTATTTTAATAAAAAGGTTAAAGACACTAAACTATCTTTAACCTTAAAAGACGCATCTTGATGAGTTTATTTACATTCATTGATTTTAAATTGAATCTCATCATTGAAGCTGGATTGTTTATAGATCCATAAAGTACGGTAAGAACGTTTTACATTGATTGATGCATGCTCTACGGCTGTAAGTACTTGTTGATCAAGTGCATTAATACCAGAACGTTGAGTTAACTTAACTTGGGTAATTTCACCTTGCTTATTGGCTTTAAATTTAAACTTTACTGTGCGATCTTTATTTTTTAATAGCGATTGATCCAGTGCAAGTTGTGGTTGTTTTAAATAAACAAAGGCAACCGACTTATCGAGTTGTTGTTTGTTCCAATTTTTTGAATTAAAGCTATATGTACATTGCTTAGCGCGCTGAACATGATCCGTTGCATTCTCTAGTGTTAAGGTAAATGTTTGATAACCGACTAAAGCAATGGCTTTTCCATTTTTTGAATAGGGTTTTACTTTTGCATTTTCCACAGCATCTACAAGTTTCTGATCCAATGCACGGATGCCTGTACTCTCTTGGATATCGGCCTCTGTGACTTCACCAGTATTATTGGCTTTTACTCGAATGATTGCTGAACGATCTTGATCTTTTAATTCAGTGATTTGATAGTGAATTTGAGGAAATTTGACCCATTGTATACGTGTAGTCAAATGTTGAGGATCATTTTGTTCAGATTGCTCCCCTTTGACCTTTATTGTTGGAAGTTTATCCGCACTATAGCTATAGGTTGAAAGGCACAATAAACAAGTGGTAAAAAGAGCTTTATTCATAGGTTTGGCAATCCATGCGGTTTAATACGCATGAGAGTAGTTTAATTGCGCAAAGTATTTATCGAATTTTGTATTCTCGCAATAGAAAATGCACCCGAAGGTGCATTTTTTTACTGTTTTTTATTCTGTAAAAGGCATTATTCTTGACCTTTGGTAATGTCTACTTTGAATAAATCCGAGGTTTTTACCCAACTTATTGCGACAACGGCTAAGGTCATACATCCACCAAATACAGTGGCTGTGATCGTTCCTAGATATTTTGCAGCCAGCCCAGATTCAAATGCGCCCAATTCATTACTCGATGAAACAAACATCCCATTCACCGCAGCGACACGGCCACGCATATTTTCAGGTGGGTAAACTTGCAAAATGGTTTGGCGTACAACCACTGAGATACTGTCACAAGCACCAGTCATAGCCAAAGCAAACAAAGAGAGCCAGACGTTGCTTGAGAATGCAAAGATAATGGTAAACACCCCAAAACCAGCAACAGCAATCAGCATATTTCGCCAAGCATGATGTGTAGGTGGAAATTTTGTTAAAGCGATCATGGTTATTAACGCACCAATAGAGGGGGCCGCACGTAAATAACCTAAACCTTCAGGTCCAACTTTTAGAATATCTTCTGCAAAAATTGGCAGTAGGGCAATCACACCACCAAACAGCACTGAAACCAAATCTAAAGATATGGCCCACAGTACAATTTTGGTTTTCCAAATAAAGCGAAAGCCTTCACTTAAACTGTCCCAAAGATTGTCTTGTTCCATGGTAGGAAAAGTACGCTTCTTTAATAAGTTAATCAGACAGAAGCAAATAAATAAAAGTACCGCTACCGAGAGTAAGCTGTTTTCACGACCGATTCCTGCCAGCATAAAACCACCCAGCATTGGGCCAATAATGACACCACTTTGCCATCCAATCGTAGTCCATGTCGCACCATTGGCATACAGTTCACGAGGAATTAAAAATGGTTTTAATGAGGTTGCTGATGGATTATAGAAACCTCGGATAGTACCCAAACCAAAAATAACTGCATAAATCCCCCAAGACAGTGTAGTCACACCAATTTGCCCATGATCATAACTGTGAAATAACCACCAAAGCACCAATGGCAAAGGGAAGGAGAAAAATAAGCAAACTTTCATAATGGTTTGTTTATTCAACTTGTCTGCAAAATAGCCGCCCCAAAGCGACAGTGCAATAAACGGGATTGCTTCTGCTAGTCCAATCAGACCCAAGGTGAGCGGGTCTTTGGTAATTTGATAGAGTGAATAGGCAACAATAATTTCTTGAATTAAAATTGCGAGCGTTAAACAAAATTGATTGATGGTAACAATTGAGAAATCTCGATAGCGAAGCGCAGCAAAAGCATCCTGTGCAGGGGTCATAACTGTCCAGTTTTATCATGATGTGATGATTATAAAGATTTCATCCTGATTTTTCTTATAAAACTAGGTGAAATTTACATCGAAAATTACATTGGGGAATTGTGAAATTGTTGGATGTTTTGCTTTTGTTTTGTACAGAGATGATTTAGAATACTGCCTCCCTTACCTGCAGGTCGTTGTCGCAATGGTGCGAACGTACCGAACAGGTGTTTAAAGAGGTTGTTATGGCTAAGTTAAAAACTCGCCGTGGTGCAGCTAAGCGTTTCAAAGCGACTGCTAACGGTTTCAAGCGTAAACAAGCGTTCAAACGCCACATTTTGACCAAAAAATCTGCTAAACGTATTCGTCAATTGCGCGGTTGTGTCATGGTTCACGTAAGTGACATGAATTCAGTTCGTCGTATGTGCCCATACATCTAAGGAGATTATAAATGGCTCGTGTAAAACGTGGTGTACAGGCTCATCGCCGTCATAAAAAAATTCTTGCTCGTGCTAAAGGTTACTATGGCGCGCGTTCACGTGTTTATCGTGTAGCGTTCCAAGCAGTAATTAAAGCAGGTCAATACGCTTACCGTGACCGTCGTCAAAAGAAACGTCAATTCCGTGCTCTATGGATTGCGCGTATCAATGCTGGTGCTCGTCAAAATGGTTTGTCGTACAGCCGTATGATCGATGGCTTGAAAAAAGCTCAAGTGATCATCGACCGTCGCGTACTTGCTGACATCGCTATGCATGACTCAGTTGCATTTGCTGCTTTAGCTGAAAAAGCTAAAGGCGCATTAGCTGCTTAATCATCTTCGATGATTAAAAAAGACCGCTTTTATAGCGGTCTTTTTTATGCCTAAAAATTTATTTTCAAACCCTTTCCGGAACTTTTTAGGATGAGTTTTCATTGAGTTTGATTGTTCGAATACAGCGATAATCAGTAAAATTTGTATTGATGTATAATTTGTTATTACGGATGCTCTAACTATTTTGTTATGGCATTGAATTGACCAAACTATAGAATCTAGTCTTATGCGTAAACAATATCACTTTCGCCAAGTTGGTAAAGACACTTTTATTTGGGATGTGCATCATCTGGTTGAACTAAGCCGAGATTTTCCAATCGATGAGGTTCTATTATCCGATATACAAGAACTCAATGAAGCGTATTGGTTTCCAGATACACATCCAACAACACAGCAAATGATTGAACATTTTCAACTGATACAACAGGCAGATCTAAGTTATCCAATTATTCTATCTGCTGATGGCAGAGTGATGGATGGTATGCATCGTGTGGCAAAAGCAAAATTACTCGATCATCTCACGATTAAAGCCGTCAGGTTTGAAATTACACCACCAGCAAATTTTATCAATATTGATGAGGACGATTTGGATTATGCTGATTGAGCAGGCCATCCGAATGATTTAAACATTCAAATAACTTTGCATACACATTACACAATATCAACGTGAAAACATTATTGTTTTAGAAATAGCTCGCATAGAGTAGAACAACGAATAATAGAAAATGATGGAGTGGGTATGCGTGTTGAGATTGAAGGTTTACAACAAGGCGCAATTGAAGTTGAGTTGCAACTACTACCCAGAGTTGGGGAAGTTTTAAAAGTGATGTATGGTGCAGATGCGGAAGTTAAAGGTGAAGTAACAGCAGTTGAGCACTATATTAATCAGCATGCAAATGAACATAAAGTAATACTCAGCATACGACCCGTATTTTGATATACGTCAGCTAAAATGATTGAATCATGATTGGGTTGTTACGTGATCTAAAGTAGCTTATTTAGCTACTTTTTATTTTTAGAGAGTTCTTAGATTTATGAACCGCATCAATGTCGTGGGGACTTCTGCGTCAGGAAAAACAACATTTTCAATAAGATTGGCTCAAAAATTAAAACTCACCTACATTGAATTGGATGATTTATTTTGGCTGGATGATTGGCAAGAGTCTACCGATACTGCATTTTTTCAGAAAATTCAGGCCAAATTAGATCAAGCTAAATCTGGTTTCATCATAGACGGTAATTATACGCGAACTACGCAGATCAAATGGCGAGATATCGATACCGTAATTTGGTTAGATATCCCTTTTTATATCAATCTTTACCAATCCATACAACGAGCTGTTCGTTGTGCTATTTTTAGACACAGACTTTGGAAGAGTTCAAATAATCGTGAAAGTTTTAGTAAGATGTTTAGTCGTGATTCGATTATTTGGTGGATGATTAAAACGCATCAAAAAAATCGTCAGCAATATATAACGATGATGAATGATCCTCAATATTCACATATTCGATTTATCCATTTAAAATCGCGAAAAGCTGCTGATCAATTTTTAGCATCTATTTGACGCGTTATAATTTACAAAACTCCTTAAAAGTTAACTTATCCTGTTATACCTTGTATTGATTGAATATTAAGCCGCGCTACAGACAGCTATGTTTGTACTTGGCATACAGCGTGATAAAAATCTTGGATTGGATGGGGGGTGTGCAGTACTTTCCCCCGTTGCTGATATCCATGATATCGCGCGAAAGATACAAACATGTAAGATTAAGCAATATAAAAAGTTTTTTACCTAATTTTTGAAGGGTATAAAGTTTGCTTTCGAGGTGAGTCCTAATTAAATGAGGATGATATGATTCGATTAGCTGTTTTAGGTGATGCTCAGCAGATTGCTGAAGTACATGTGCAAAGTTGGAATGAAACCTATACAGGTATGATTAAGCAAGAAATTATAGAGCGCGAAAATATTGAAGAACGAGTACAGCTTTGGCAACAGATTTTTTCACATCAGGATTATCATGTATTGGTGTATGAACAAGATGGTCAAATTGTTGGTTTTTTAAGTGGTTATTTAAATACTTCGTATAATGTTGCTGAAATTAAAGCTTTTTATTTATTAAAGAAAATTCAAAAACAAGGTGTTGGTCGTGAGATGTTTGAGCGCTTTTATCAATATGCTCATGCTAAACATTATCAATTTATTCGCTTGGGCGTGATCAATAAAAATCCAAGCCGTCATTTCTATGAGAAATTAGGGGGAAATGTACTTGGAGAAGAGATTCTTTCTGATTATGGTGATGGCATAACAGAAGTATCGTATCAGTGGGATATTAATCATAGGACAATAAAATGAGTGATTCTCAATTTTTAACAACTTTACAAGAACAAGTAAAGAACGGGCAAAAGTATAGTTATTTGTGTTTTTGGGGGCATAGTCAAAAGACTTCTGGAAAAATAGACAAGAGCTGTTTAAGTCAATGGTTTCCTGCAAAATTTGAAATTGATGGTGTCAATTATCAAAGTACAGAACAGTATATGATGGCGCAGAAAGCCAAACTATTTAATGACGAGGATATTTTTCAGAAAATTTTACAAACAGATGATCCTAAGAAAATAAAAGCATTAGGTCGTTTGGTCAAAAATTATCAAGATGAGATTTGGATTGCTCATCGTTATGAAATTGTGGTTCAAGGTAATTTGGCCAAGTTTTCTCAAGACAATGATCTTAAAACGTTTCTACTGAGTACCTCAGATCAGATCATCGTTGAAGCCTCGCCTGTAGATCAAATTTGGGGGATTGGACTTGCAGCAGATCATGTTAATGCGACAAATCCAAACGCATGGCAAGGTTTAAATCTTTTGGGTTTTGCCTTAATGGAAGTGAGAAAGCAACTTTAATGTTGCTTTCTTTTTAAGATTCATTTTATCAAATAGATAAGACATTATAGTCCAAAATAATAAGCCGCAAGGCAGATTAAAATGGTCACAATAATTAATGCAAAAACACCTGTTTTACCGGGTTTATGCTCAGGATTTGTCTTGCTGTTAAACGCTTGACGCTGCTCGGTTTTGATATTTTCATGCGCGTCAAAGGGTGAAGCAATTTGTTTAGGCGTTAAGCGTGCAGATTTATAATGATTTGCAACTTTAACAATAAATTTTGATTTTAAATCTTCAACTTTTTGGAGGAAATGGCGCAAATTCATTTGTTCTTCAGGGCTCATGATTTGCTCATTTTCATCATAGGGATGCTTTAATTTTGTAGAAATAAAGCTTTCTAATGCATCGATACGACAGAAGGTTTCATGTGCGTAATCAGCTTGATAGTCAGTGGGTAACAGCGCAAGTTTAAGGCTTGAATCCTCGTTCGTGTATAGCGTTTCATCTAATCCATAATAAGGTAAATCTTTATTTACAGGTTCTGGAAAACCTTTGGCATATTGAGTATCGAACAATTCATTGTCTGTATAAACTTGAATATCATCCCAATTCGGTTGAACTAAATCTTGTTCAATCCGTTTAATCAATTTTGCATTGAGATCATAGCGCCAAAAAATCTCGGTACGTAAATTGGGGCGTTGTTGCTCAGGCGCTTCATAATCATTGTCTGCGCTATACCATTCTGCCAATTCTTTACCAAAAATCCATGCAGTTTTCTTTTGTTGATCATGGCTAACAATAAAGTGGGGGATGGCTAACAGTTCAACATTGGCATTTGGATTTTGTTCATCATTTAAAATGCTCGCGCTATGTAAGCTGAGTCGATACACGCCTTGTTTTTTTAGCCCTTCAAGCCAAATCTGAAAATGCTGTGCCAATAGGTGCTGTTTGGTTAAATCACGGAAGCCAAAAGCATGCTGATTAAAAATGGCATGATTGACCCAACGAGAAAAACTGATCCCTTGAGTGAGATACTCATTGCCATAAGTGACGAGTGTAAGTTGACGTTTCCAGATTTGATCGAGTGCCATTTTTTATAGATCTCAGCGACATTAAATCCATTTTATACTTTTTATAAATCAAAGTTCTAGCATTTCAACAGGAATCAAACAGGGAAATATACAAATTATTTAGAATAAGTTGTGACTAATCGTATTTTTTGTAAAGCGGAAACTTCATTCAACTGCATAAAAACTGTTAGAATATAGAGTTATATTATTTTTCTAAAATATTGCTTTGAGAGTTACTATGTCACTGGAAGCCCTGACCACTGAAGCGCTCGCTGCGATTGCAGCAGCTCAAGACCTGACTACACTCGACCAAGTACGAGTGCAATTTACAGGGAAAAAAAGCCAGCTTGCGGAACAATCTAAGGCACTTGGCAAAATGGACCCTGAAGAGCGTAAAGTTCAGGGCGCTGCAATTCATGCAGTACGTGAAGCGATCAGTGCAGCATTGACTGAACGCCAAACTGAATTACAGAAAGCTGAATTAGAATTAAAGCTAGCAAGTGAAACAATTGATATTACTTTGCCAGGACGTGGGCAAGCTGTAGGAAGTATTCATCCCGTTACTCAGGTTCAAGAACGTATTTGCCAATTCTTTACCAAAGCGGGTTTTACTGTTGCGACAGGGCCAGAAGTTGAAGATGATTATCACAACTTTGAAGCATTGAATATTCCAGGACATCATCCTGCACGTGCGATGCATGATACGTTTTATTTTGATGCAAATCATTTACTACGTACCCATACCTCTGGTGTACAAGTACGCACAATGGAAAACTCGCAACCACCGATTCGTATCGTTTGTCCAGGGCGTGTTTATCGTTGTGACTCAGATCAAACCCATTCTCCAATGTTCCATCAAATCGAAGGTTTATACGTTGCTGAAAATACCAGCTTCGCAGAATTAAAAGGTTTGTTGATTAATCTGCTAAATGAATTTTTTGAGAAAGATTTAAAAGTACGCTTCCGTCCGTCTTATTTCCCATTCACTGAGCCAAGTGCTGAGGTGGATATTATGGATGAGCGTGGTCGTTGGCTAGAGGTTTTGGGTTGCGGTATGGTACATCCAAATGTTCTACAAGCTGCGGGTATTGATCCTGAAAAATATAAAGGCTTTGCATTTGGTCTCGGTGTAGAGCGTTTCGCAATGTTGCGTTATGGCATCAATGATTTGCGTATGTTCTACCAAAACGATGTGCGTTTTTTACGCCAATTTGCTTAACAAATTTATACCTCTCCCTGACCTCTCCAAAAAGGAGAGGGGATGTCCAAGATAATGAGACGAAGGGTTCTGCCTCTTTTTAAAGGGGAGTCAGAGAGGAATTCATAGATATTGAATATAGGTTTTAGAAATGAAAATTAGCGAAAATTGGCTTCGCACATGGGTCAACCCTGCAATTGATAGCGATACTTTGTCTGATCAACTGACCATGTTGGGACTTGAGGTTGATGAACTGGTTCCCGCAGCTAAACCATTTACAGGTGTGGTGATTGGTGAAGTTTTAACTGTTGTACAGCATCCTGATGCAGATCGTTTACGTGTCACCACAGTGAATATTGGTTCGGGTGAACCTTTGCAAATCGTATGTGGTGCACCAAATGTACGTGCTGGAATGAAAGTGCCAGTTGCAACCATTGGTGCAGTGCTTCCAGGCGATTTTAAAATTAAAAAAGGCAAACTTCGTGGTGTTGAATCACAAGGGATGCTCTGCGGCGCTTCAGAAATTGACCTTGAAGATAAAATTGACGGTCTGTTAGAGCTTCCTACTGATGCGCCTGTAGGCACAAATATTCGAGAATATTTAAATCTTGATGATCATGTGATTGATATCAGCATCACGCCAAACCGTGGTGACTGTTTTAGTATTCGTGGAGTGGCACGTGAAATTGGGGTAATTAACCAATTGCCTGTAACAGCACCTGAAATTCAAGAGGTTGCGGCTACGATTGCTGATCAGAAGCAAGTTGTTGTGACAACGGATGGTTGCCCTCGTTACTTAGGTCGTGTAATTAAAAATGTAAATACCAAAGCAGCTACGCCTGCATGGATGGAGCAAGCTCTAGCACGTTCAGGTATTCGTCAACACAGTATTCTTGTTGATATTACCAACTATGTGCTTATGGAACTTGGTCAACCGTTACATGCGTTTGATGGTGGTCAGGTTCAAGGTTCAGTGCATGTGCGTCAGGCAAGTGCAAATGAAAAGCTTGTTTTGTTAAATGAACAAGAAATTGAATTGACCGAAGATGTTATGGTGATTGCAGATGATGTAAAAGCATTGGCGATCGCAGGCATCATGGGTGGTTTGTCCTCATCTGTAACAGATGAAACCACAGAGATTTTCCTTGAATCTGCATTCTTTGCACCATTACATATCGCAGGGCGCGCACGTCGTTATGGTTTGCATACAGATGCGTCACAACGTTATGAACGTGGTGTGGACTTTGAATTGCCTATGATCGCAATGCAACGCGCTTCACAATTGATTCAAACTCTTGCAGGTGGTGATTTCGGTCCAATTACCGTATCTGAAAAAACTGAATTGTTGCCTAAACGCGAAGCAATTGAGTTGAATCAAGCGCAAGTGGATCAATTGCTAGGTTATCAAGTTCCTACTGCATTTATTACAGATGCGTTGCAACGTTTAGGTTGTGCTGTGACTGTAACAGCTGAAGGTAAATGGACTGTTGTACCACCTTCACATCGTTACGATATGGCAATTTATCAAGATTTAATTGAAGAAGTTGCGCGTATACATGGTTATGACAATATTCAAATTAGTCTGCCAGTGATTGATGTAAAACTTGCTAAACATCAGGATCAATTTGAACTGACTCAGTTACGTCAAACTTTAGTAACACTGGGTTATCAAGAGGCGATTAGTTTTAGTTTTGCAGATTTAAAACTTGAAAAACAATTGAATTCACAAGTAAATCCATTGGCGCTTGCAAATCCGATTTCAAGTGATTTGGCGGTCATGCGTTCAACTTTACTTTCAAGCTTAATTCCGTGTGTTCAGTACAATATCAATCGTCAACAAAGTCGTGTGCGCTTCTTTGAGCTAGGGCTACGTTTTGATTATCAAAACGCGAAAAGTATAGAAGATTTGAAACAGATTCCAACTTTGGCTATGATTGCTGTAGGATCAAAACAAATTGAATCTTGGCATGGAAAAGCTCAAGTTATGGATTTCTTTGATCTCAAAGGCGAGGTCGAAGAAATTTTAGCAGCTGGACGTGTTCAAGTTGAATATGTTCGTTCTGATCGTGAATGGTTACATCCAGGTCAATCTGCGGAAATTCTCGTGGATGGGAAATCAGTAGGTTATTTAGGTCGTCTACATCCATCTTTGGAAAATGCACTGGATTTGAGCACAACTTGGATCGCAGAGCTCGACCAATCGGCTGTTTTGCAAACTTATGTATCTAATTTTACAGAATTATCACGATTTCCATCGGTTAGACGTGATATTGCGCTTGTAATTAGTGATAAGATTAATGTTAGTGAAATTCAGCAACTTATCGAAAAAACGGGTGGAGAGCTTTTAGACTCTACTTGGTTATTTGATGTGTATACAGGGCAAGGTGTTGAACAAGGTAAGCGCTCTTTAGCATTTGCATTGTTATGGCAACATCCATCACGTACACTCGAAGATGCTGAGATTAAATCCGGTATGGATCATATTATTCAAGTGTTAGAAGACACTTATCAAGCGACATTGAGGGCCTCATGACAGCATTAACAAAAGCAGAAATGGCTGATCATTTAAGTGAGCTTACGAGTTTAAACCGTCGTGAAGCAAAACAAATGGTCGAGTTGTTCTTTGACGAGATTAGCCAAGCATTAATTGCAGGCGAACAAGTCAAACTTTCAGGTTTCGGAAATTTTGAACTACGTGACAAACGTCAACGTCCAGGTCGAAATCCTAAAACTGGAGAAGAGATTCCAATCTCAGCACGTCGAGTTGTAACATTCCGTGCAGGTCAAAAATTTAGACAACGTGTGGGTACAGAACAAGAAGATTAATCGGCAATTTGTGTGTCGTAAGATGAAAGCTCTGTAATCTAAAAGTTTTGTAAGATAAAAACCCTGAGTAATCTGCTTGGGGTTTTTTATTGCCAGAAATAAACATCATTTGGATTCGATTAACTAATTTTTGCTGTAATCACAGTGATAAGACTGGAATATCGCTTTTTTATCCCAATACCCAAAGATCAAATGGGTTTATGTGCGTGAGGTTTGGTTAAAAAACAGAGTAGTGAGAGATAGTGTAATTGTTGGGTAAAAGTGAGACCCTTATGCGGGATAAATTTATTTTAAGAAAATTCTTAGCATCTTTATAAAAATGCAAATAAGTAAACCTATTCTAGTATTGGTTAAGATGATCCAATACGCTTGCAATTTTAACGGTTGATAAGCAAAGTAAAATAGAGTGGTATAGTTTTGTACTTATTGGATTTACGGGTTCAGTAGCGAAGGGTGATACAGCTTGTTTATGATTATTTAAACTTTAAAGTAAAAAACAAAGCAAAAAAAAAGAGAACCTAAAAGGTTCTCTTTTCTTGATAATAATCTAAGCGATTATTATTGAGCAGCTGAAGCAGCAGCAGAAGCGTCTGCAGCAGCAGCAGTAGCATCAGATGCAGCAGCAGTAGCGTCAGCAGCAGCATCAGTAGCAGATGCAGCAGCAGCGTCAACAGCAGCAGTAGCTTCAGAAGCAGCTTCTACAGCTTGAGAAGCAGCAGCGTTTGCATCAGCAGCAGCTTCTTCAGTTTTTTTAGCACAACCAACGAAAGCTAAAGTAGTAGCAACTGCAGCAGCAATAGCGATTTTTTTGAATAACATGGCATCACTCTCATAAATTTAATAGAGACAAAAAACCCAAGTTAGCCTGTTTTTTGCTTTTTGCATGAGCAGTCTAACTGGTATGCGAATATGCTATCACTGCGCATTTTGAATTGCTACTGTTTATCTTAAAAAAACTGACCAAATTGATGAAAAAATGATGGTTTTTTAACAGTATTTTACAATCAAGTTGCGTTTTTAGATTGGTTTATTGATAAATAAGTTATTAATAAATATAAAAAATCTTGATGAATAATTTTTATATTCAAATATTTGCAATATCGTGTAACGTTGAAACTCGATGATTGTATATTTATGTAAATAATGTCAACCAAATAAAAAGGCTACTCTTAGAGTAGCCTTTTTAAGTATTTATGGAATTAGTTGGCAGCTTTGCGCTTCATTTGATCAAAGAAATCATCATTGGTTTTGGTTTCTTTCATGCGATCCAACAAGAATTCCATCGCCACTAACTCATCCATAGGATGAAGAAGTTTACGAAGAATCCATACTTTACGTAGGTTTTCTTCGCTCATGAGACGCTCTTCACGACGCGTACCTGACTTTTTGATATTCATTGCTGGGAAGACGCGTTTTTCAGCAATACGGCGATCAAGGATGATTTCTTGGTTACCTGTACCTTTGAATTCTTCGTAGATCACTTCATCCATTTTACTGCCTGTTTCAATCAATGCAGTCGAAATAATGGTAAGAGAACCGCCTTCTTCAATATTACGTGCAGCACCAAAGAAACGTTTAGGACGTTCTAAGGCATGGGCATCAACACCACCGGTAAGTACCTTACCAGATGAAGGAACAACAGTGTTATAAGCACGGGCTAAACGCGTGATGGAGTCAAGTAAGATCACAACATCTTTTTTGTGCTCTACCAGACGTTTGGCTTTTTCAATCACCATTTCAGCAACTTGTACATGGCGAGCTGGAGATTCATCAAAGGTTGAAGCAACAACTTCACCACGCACAGTACGTTCCATTTCTGTCACTTCTTCAGGACGCTCGTCGATCAGAAGAACAATCAAGAAACATTCAGGATTGTTACGTACAATAGATTGGGCAATGTTCTGTAATAACATCGTTTTACCCGCTTTTGGCGGTGCTACGATAATTGAACGTTGACCTTTACCGATGGGTGCAACCAAGTCCACAACACGCGCTGTCAAATCTTCAGAAGAACCGTTACCCAGTTCCATAACCAATTGCTCAGTTGGGAAAAGCGGTGTGAGGTTTTCAAATAAAATTTTATTGCGTGAGTTTTCAGGGGTGTCATAGTTAATTTGATTAACTTTTAATAATGCAAAGTAACGTTCACCTTCTTTAGGTGGGCGAATCGTACCTGTAATCGTATCACCAGTTCGTAGATTAAAACGACGAATTTGTGAAGGACTAACATAGATATCATCCGGACCTGCAAGATAAGAACCTGCAGCGGAGCGTAAAAAGCCGAAACCATCAGACAAAATTTCAAGAACACCATCACCAAAAATTTCTTCGCCATTCATTGCATGGCGTTTGAGGATGGCAAAAATGATGTCTTGCTTACGGTTACGAGCCATTCCTTCAAGGCCCATAAACTCAGCAATTTTAATGAGTTCGCCGATCGGTTTTTTCTTGAGTTCAGTTAAATTCATAAATGGTCAGATTGAATAAGGATGTGTGGAACACAGATAAAGAGAAAAGAAGCAAAAGTCGCCAGCAGTGTAATAGGTGAGTTGAAATTGTATAGACACAAAAACAAACTCAGAATCTATGTAGTTCTTTCGAGGAGAAATATGTAAAACAATTTCTGTTGCCGAACGGCGATCTTATGTGTTGTCCTTTAAGAAACAGGAAGAGAATCCTAATGTTCCTTGAGCATGGAATATAAGTTAGATCAACAAGTTTGTCAAATTATAGTCGAAAAAAAATACGCTAGAAAATCAAGCGTATTTCTCATTTTCCTAGATTTATACAAATAATGTATAAATTCAGCAAATTAAATATTTTCTTCAATGAATGCCGTTAATTTAGATTTTGGCACTGCACCAATTTGTTGAGCAACAACTTCACCATTTTTAAACATCAATAATGCTGGAATGTTACGAATGTTGTAGTTGACCGCAGTTGCTTCACACGCAGTTACATCAACTTTAACGATTTTAACTTTACCTTCAAATTCAGTTGAAAGTACTTCAAGGACTGGTGCAATCGCTTTACACGGTGCACACCAGCCTGCCCAGAAATCTACGATTACAGGGATATCAGATTGAAGTACATCTGCATCAAAGTTGTCATCAGTGGTATTTACGATATTGCCAGACATGGATTTTGCTCCAAAATATTTTAAAGATGAATCTATCTATGGATATAAGTATTACATAGTCATCTTTAACAATGTAGGGGGATACTTAAATTTTCATTCTAATTTGTGAGTTTGTCCAATTGATGCTCACGATATTTACAATCGGATCTTTAGAAAAAGCAGTGAAACTGTCACATAATTGTCATATATGCTGAAAAAATAATGACTCATCAAATTGTCTAAATAAATGGCTTTTAAAAAGCGTGTATGTGAATTAATCTAAGCAGCAATTCAGTATGAGTTTGTATAAATAATGTCTGATTTTTTGATTGATGAAGAATTACTTGCTGCGATTGATATGGGGTCAAATAGTTTCCATTTGGCAATTGCTCGTGTGGATCATGGTGAAGTTAAGAAAGTTGCTTCTATGTCAGAAAAGGTTCAGCTTGCGGCTGGATTAGATGAAAATAAAAACTTAACTGAAGCTGCACAGCAACGGGGCTTGGCTTGCTTAGCGCGTTTTGTTGGGCGTTTAAGTTCAGTACAGCCGACTCGACTCAGAATTGTCGCGACAAATGCGCTGCGTCAAGCGAAAAATGGACATGAATTTATTCAAAAAGCAGCGGAGATCTTGCCAAAGCCGATTGAAATTATTGCGGGACGAGAAGAAGCCCGACTCATTTACTTGGGTGTTTCCCATACCATGGCCAATAGTGGTCGTCGTCTGGTGATTGATATTGGTGGTGGATCTACTGAACTGATTATTGGTGAAGAGTTCGAGCCGATTCATACCGAATCTTTACAAATGGGCTGTGTGGCCTTTACTAAAGCCTATTTTGCTGATGGTGATATTAACAACAAAGCTTTTGATAAAGCTGTGGTTGCTGCGCGTAAAGAATTATCTTCGATTGCAAATACCTATAAAGCTGCGGGCTGGGATACTGTGGTCGGTTCTAGTGGAACCATCAAAGCATGTCGCCAAATTGCGGTCAATATGGGCTGGAGTGATGAGCAAGAGAATCTGACTCGTGAAGGTTTAGAAAAATTAAAAGACAAATTGCTGAAATTTAAAAATATTTCAGATATGGAATTTGATGGTTTAAAAGAAGATCGCAGAGCAGTATTACCTGCGGGTTTAGCGATCCTTTATGCTGTGTTCGAAGTCTTGAATATTGATAAATTGGTGTATTCAGATGGGGCATTACGTGAAGGTGTAATGTATGACTTGCTCGGCCGTTTCCAACATGAAGATATTCGCGATCGTAGTGTACAGGCGATGATGGGACGCTATGGCGCAGATGCAAAACAGGCAGAGCGCGTGGTTGAAACAGCACAACATTTGTTTAATGCTGTGGCCAATACACTCAACTTAAACAGTGATGATAGCGATCTGTTGCGTCGAGCTGCTTATTTACATGAGATCGGTTTAGCCATTAGCCATAGTGGTTATCAAAAGCACAGTGCTTACTTATTACAACATTCAGACATCCCCGGTTTTTCGCAAATTGATCAAAACCATTTGTCACATTTGGTCGCTCATCACCGTCGTAAATTACGCGTAGATGCCAAACTAGACGTGTTAAAAGTGGGCGGCAACAAGCTTGTGTACTTGTGTTTGTTGCTTCGTCTTGCAGTTTTACTGAATCATAGTCGTAGCGATGAGATGCTTCCTGCCATTGAATTGACGGTAGAGAATGAGCAACAATGGCAACTCAGCGTTTCTGGTGATGCCAAACAATGGCCATTGCTGGTTGCAGATTTGCATGACGAGCAAGTGCAATTTAAGCATTGGGACATTGAATTGAATATTCAGTCGGAACAGTTTATCGATTAACTTAAAGGTTTGGTGATGATAGAGTGATCAATCATTTTATATCACTTAAACCTAAACTTCCGATGCGTAATCCATCGGTGAATTAGGGATAATACTCGACTTATGAAAAATAAAGCTGCTCAATCTCAAGCTTGGAAAACGGTTCAAATTGCACGTCACCCTGAGCGTCCGCAATTTTTGGATTACGTAGGCGAAATCTTTACTGAATTTGATACCTTGCATGGTGATCGTTTATACGGTGATGATGGTGCAATGGTGGGTGGATTGGCCCGTTTTAACGGTCAACCTGTAATGGTTGTGGGTCAACACCGTGGTCGTAGCACGCGTGAAAAATTACAGCATAACTTTGGGATGTGTAATCCTGAAGGATACAGAAAGTCGCAACGCTTACTTGATATGGCGGAACGCTTTAATCTTCCTGTGTTTACCTTTGTTGATACCATGGGAGCATACCCGGGTATTGGTGCTGAAGAGCGTGGTCAAGCAGAAGCAATTGCAACCAGCTTGGCGCAACTTTCAAGCCTTAAAGTGCCAGTCATTGCAACAGTTTTAGGTGAAGGTGGTTCTGGTGGTGCTTTGGGCATCGGTGTTGCAGATCGCGTTATTATGCTGTCACACAGTATTTACTCTGTGATTTCACCTGAAGGTTGTGCTTCTATTCTCTGGAAAACTGCAGATAAAGCAGAACAAGCCAGTGAAGCACTTGCATTAACTGCTGACAAGCTCAAAGAAATTGGTATTGTTGAATATGTGGTTGATGAAGGTGAGGGTGCTCATTTACATCCTTTTGAGGTTATGGAAAAACTCAAGGATGTGTTAAAACAAGCGCTTGATGAATTACAGCCAATGACTGCGGAAGAACGATGCGAAGCACGTTATCAACGTTTAATGAAGTTTGGCAGCGACAATTTAGGTCTTGCTTCTTAAAACAGTATTCTCAATTTCCTGAAAATACCCGTTTCTTAATCGGATGTAGTGGTGGTATGGATTCCATGCTGTTGCTACATCTGATGGCACAACTTTTTCCCAAGCAAATTCGTGCAATTTATGTCAATCATCAACTGCAAAAAGTCAGTGATGTGTGGGCTGATTTTGTTGCTCAACAATGCACAGCGCTGAATATTCCTTATATTCGTCAGTCGGTTCAAGTCGCTCAAGGCAATCTTGAGAATCAAGCACGTCAAGCACGTTATCAAGCCTATTTACAGCATATCGATGAAAATGAGGTACTGGTTCTTGCACATCATCAGCAAGATCAGGCTGAAACGTTAATGTTGCGTTTGTTGTCAGGTGCTGGGGTTACAGGTCTATCTGCGATGCAATCCATCGATCAGCGCGATCAATTGCTGATTTGGCGACCTTTACTTGATACTTCCCGTGAGCAGATTTGCCAATGGGTTGAGCAACTGCAAATTGATTATGTGGATGATCCTTCCAATTTAGATATACATTATGACCGTGCATGGTGTAGACATGAACTTTGGCATATTTTGCAAAGTCGTTATCCTAAAATGCAGCAAGCATTGGCACGTACCAGCTATTTAATGCAAGATGCTGATGAAATTCTCAATGAGGTGGTACAGCAGGATTTAAGCTTTTGTGGTCATCCTGCACAATTGGATTTAGCCAAGTTGGCCTCTCTTTCCCCTGCTAGACAGCGGCAACTTTTATCGGTATGGATGAAAGGTGAGGGGATATATCGCCCAGCCTTGGATATGGTGCAAAGGCTACAAGATGAAGTAATTGAGTCTAAAACAGATGCGCAAGCTGCTTTACATTGGAATCATTTTTATTATTTACGTTATCAAAATCAGTTGTATCGAATTGAACAAAACCAATATTTAGCATCAAAATCTAAACAATTGCCTCAAGAACAGGAAGTTCAATTTCAGCTTCATCAACAACTACAATTCACATCTGGTGTGTTTCAGATCGAAAGCTCTAAAATGGGCCTGGCTTTTGCATTATTCAATCATAAGCTAACATTAAAGCCGCGTTTGGGGGGTGAAAAAATTCATCTTTATGGCAGAGTCGGTGCTTGGCCTTTGAAAAAAGCCATTCAAGAAGCACATATTTTTCCGTGGATGCGTCATACAATTCAAATATTAAGTGTAGATAATGTTATGCTTGGGGTGTTTACACCAAATGGTTTTTGGTTGGCGCAATCTGAATATTGTGAAGTGGGTGGCTGGCAACCAAATTTAATCTCTGAGTTAAAAACTAAGGTCGAGCGTGATTCATGAGTGCAGCGTTAAATTGTAATATTACTTTCATTGGTGGTGGGAATATGGCACAAGCCCTAATCGGTGGCTTGTTGAGTCGTGGATTACCTGCAACACGTATTACAGTTTCTGATCCCTTTGAAAACATTCGACAATTGCTACAAGAAAAAGATGTTCATGTGACTGATGATAATATCGCAGCAATTAAAAATGCCGATATTGTTGTTTTTGCTGTAAAACCTCAAGTTTTGGGTGGGGTACTTAAACCATTAAAAGGTTTACTCGAAGATAAATTATTGATTTCGATCGTTGCTGGTGCTGAAATTAAAACGATTTCAGACTTAACCGGCAGTGAGCGTGTTGTTCGTGTTATGCCGAATACCCCTGCTTTGGTTCAAACTGGTGCACATGGTATGTTTGCGAAACCAGAGGTCAGTGCTAAAGACCGCGAATTGGCAACACAAGTACTTGCTGCGACAGGTTTAACGCTTTGGGTGAGTTCTGAAGCACAGATTGATGCTGTGACTGCTGTTTCTGGTTCAGGTCCTGCATATTTCTTCTATATGATGGAAAGCATGATTCGTGCTGGAAAAAATATGGGTTTAGATGAAAAGGTTGCGACTGCTTTAACTTTACAGACAGCACTAGGTGCAGCACAAATGGCAATTACCAGCTCAAATGCACCTTCAGAATTGCGTAAAAATGTGACTTCTCCAAACGGCACTACACAAGCTGCTTTAGAAGTATTTGATCGTGCTCAAATTTCTCAAAATATTCAGACAGCTTTAGCTGCTGCGCAGAAGCGTAGTCAGGAACTGGCTCAAGAATTAAGTGACAGCATTAAATAATTATTGATTTTTAGGAACGTTCCAGTATGGGTGCAAATTCTGCGCAAATTTTTGGCATTATTATTAACGTAGCGATTTTGCTCGTATTCTTTCGTTTTTTAATGCAATTGGCCATGGTGAGTCCATACAATCCAGTGGTGATGTCGACAGTTAAAGCGACAAAAATTGTGGATATGTTTGGGCGAATTTTTCCGCCTTTGGCCAAAGGGCGAGTAAATACAGCTGCATTAGTTTTGCTGGTGGTATTATATCTGCTTAAAATTTTTGGAATGATGTACTTGCAAGGTGCAATACCCAATAGTCCTGTACATTTGATCATTCTAACTTTTGTGACCATGATCCAAGACCTGATTCGTTTTTGTCGCTATTTAATTTTTGCGACCATTATTCTCAGTTGGGTGGTGATGTTTACTCAGTCGAGATCACCTTATATTGAAGTCATTCAAGAGCTTGCTGAACCTTTATTGGCGCCGTTCCGTCGTATCATGCCAAATATGGGAATGATTGATCTTTCTCCAATTTTAGCGATTTTGGCATTGATCATTGCTGAAAAAGTTATGGATTATGCTGCGATTGCATTGCTAACAGGTCTTTAATTCACCGGTTTAAATAGTAAAGGACTCAATAGAGTCCTTTTTTTGTGCATGTTAAAAATATAACATTGAGTATGTTTTCAACAAAAGATGATCGCTCCCTAACCCTGTTCTAGAAAGTTAGGGAACGTTTCAAAGGCTTAATGTGCTTCACCCCAATTCTTACCTTGACCGACTTCAACAACTAAAGGTACCGATAAGGTAACGACTTTTTGCATTACATCTTTAATCTGTGCAGCCAACTGATCTGCAATAGCTTCATCAACTTCAAACACCAATTCATCGTGTACTTGAAGTAAAAGTTTGGCCTGGTCTTGAGGTAAAATTTTATTGACTTCAATCATCGCCATTTTAATGATTTCAGCCGCAGAGCCTTGGAGTGGGGCATTAATCGCAGCACGCTCCGCACCTTTACGCACCATCATATTTCGAGCGTCAATATCTGGTGTATATAAACGACGACCTGTAATGGTTTCTACAAAACCTTGTTCCAATGCCACTTGGCGGGTACGTTGCATATACTCATAAATACCCGGATAACGGTGGAAGTATTGCTTAATATAGTTTTGCGATTCTTCACGAGTAAAGCCCAGTTGACGAATCAAACCAAACTCAGACATACCGTACAATAAACCAAAGTTAACGGCTTTGGCTTGGCGGCGTTGATCAGAGGTCACATTTTCCAGCGCGACACCCAAGACCTCAGATGCTGTACGGCGGTGTACATCTTGCCCATTTTGAAAGGCATCAACCAAAGCATCATCTTGTGAGAAATGCGCCATTAAACGTAATTCAATTTGTGAATAATCGGCTGCCAAAAGTACACGCCCTTGAGGTGCAATAAAGGCTTTACGAATCTGACGACCAATTTCTTCACGTATCGGAATGTTCTGTAGATTTGGATCGGTTGAAGACAAGCGTCCCGTTGCTGTTAAGGCTTGATGGTAACTGGTATGTACGCGATGGGTATCGGGATTGGCTTGTTTGACTAAGGCTTCGGTATAGGTACTTCTAAGCTTGGTTAAACCACGATACTCAATGATCAGTTCAGTAATTGGATGATCGATTTTTTCTAAAACCGCTTCAGAGGTACTGTATTGTCCCGTTGCAGTTTTTTTGCCACCTTTTAAACCTAATTTTTCAAATAAAACTTCACCGACTTGTTTGGGTGAACCGACATTAAAAGATTCGCCAGCGATTTCGATAATTTGATTTTCAAGATTTTGAATGGTATTGGCAAAGTCCACACTGAGCTGATCCAAGAAGCTTAGATCAAGTTCAATCCCATTTTCTTCCATGGTCGCCAAAACACTGGCTACTGGCATTTCAATGTGATGTAAGATATTGATCAGTTCAGGGATTTCTTTCAGCTTACGTTCTAAAACTTCATAAAGACGGTAGGTGACATGCGCATCTTCTGCGGCATAATGTCCAGCGGTTTCAATCTCGATTTGATTAAAGGTCTTTTGTTTTGCACCTTTACCAGCAACTTGTTCAAAAGTCGTGGTTAAATGGCTCAGGTAAACGCGCGCAACATCATCCATACCATGGCGTGTTGTCACTGCATTCAAGACATAAGAGGCTAACATGGTATCAAAATACCAGCCTTGTAAATGGATACCGTGATTTTCAAAAATATGTGCATCATATTTTAAATGATGTCCAATTTTTTCAACACTTGGATCTTCAAGAATCGGTTTGATTTGCTGAATAATCGCATCGCGATTGAGTTGCTCAGGTGCACCTTCATAATCATGTGCCAATGGGATGTAATAAGCATCATTGGCATCAAAAGCCACTGAAAAACCGACCATTTCAGCGATACGGTAATCTAAACTTGTGGTTTCAGTGTCAATTGCAAAACGTTTTTCTGTGCTTAAGCGCTGGAAGAGCTTATCCCATGCTTCTTGACTTAAAACAGTATGATAAGTGGCTTCACCAAGGCGGTCATCAACACTCGAACTTGTTGCTTGATCTGTAATTTCATTTTCAACAGGCTGCTCAGTTTTGCCAATACTTTGTGTTGTTTGTTTATAGGCTGGGCTATTGGGATTGTTTGGATGATCTAGCGATTGTAATTGATTACGGAATTCAAGTTCAGTATACAAGTTGCGTAATGCTTCAACATCAGGTTCACACAGCTTTAAATCATCATAGCTCAAGCTTAAATCGAGATCGATAACTATACTTGCCAATTGATGATCAAGTGCAATCCCTTCAACATTGTCTTTTAAACTTTGTCCAACTTTACCTTTGATATTGTCAACATTTTCTAAAATGCCAGCAATCGTACCATATTCATTTAACAGCTTAGCGGCCGTTTTTGCACCAACACCAGGTACACCACGAATACCATCAGAGGCATCACCCATCAAGGTTAAATAATCAATAATTTGATCTGGACGGACGCCAAATTTTTCGATTACACCATCGACATCCATCGGTTTGTCTTTAAAACTGTCTTCAAGGGTCACTTTATCCGTGACCAACTGCGCCATGTCTTTATCACCCGTAGAAATTAAAACTTGATGACCGGCTTTTTCAGCACGTTTTGCCAAGGTTCCAATGATGTCATCCGCTTCAGCACCCGGAAGTGTATGTAATGGAATACCTAAAGCACGAATCAAGGCATGCAAATAAGGGATTTGTTGTGATAATTCTTCTGGCATGCTTGGGCGGTCACCTTTATATATCGGTGACAGTACATGGCGGAAAGTGGGTTCAGGTGTGTCAAAAATAACCGCCATATGTGTTGGTTGCACACGACGCATCAGTTTTTGAATTGCAGAAATTGCCCCGCGAATCGCATTGGTCTGTAATCCAGTTGATGTGGTTAAAGGTGGGAGTGCATGAAAAGCACGAAATAAAAAGTATGACCCATCGACCAATACAAATGGTGGCATTGATATTTTCCTAATTCAAATAACCGCTTTATTGTACGTGATTTTTTGCGCTTGCGAAGATGCAACAGTCATCCTTGTGTTACTGAATATCTGATGAATTCACGTAATCATCAGGCAAGGCTGTTGTATCATCGAGTTACTCAGGATCGAGAAAGATGAAATATGCTCAAAGGGCAGAGTGAAATTCGCATCATTTGGTTAATGATGCTGATCATTATCGCAGTCAGTGCATGGTTTTTGGATGCACGGATATTGACCTACATCTGTGGTTTGGCATTTGTCATGAGTGTGATGCAGTATGTGGATGCGATTCAAGATCCATTGCAACAGATCGCGCAACAGACACGGGTTCCACTGCAAAGCACCTCGAAAGTGCCATTATATGTCTCTTCGATTATTGCTGTTGTAGGTTTAACACTGCATTTGAGTTGGATGGTGGGTTTAGGTCTAACTGCTTGGATTTTCTTTTTCTTACGCTGGTTACGCCGTTTAGAGCGCTATTTGAGCCAAGTTCAATTGCAAATTCAACACTTGAATTTGTCAGAACAACAATCTCCAGATTTAAACCATCCATCATCTATACAACAAAACATCGGCACGCCACAAGATTCGTCTCTAAACTTAATGGGGCAAATTCGTCAATGGATTTTTCAAGGCAATCCTGTTTTGAAAGTTGCAATCTTGGTTTTGGTGATTGGTATTGTGTTATTGCTGCGTTTTGCGACAGAGCATTGGCAATTAAGTTTAGCGGTCAAACTTTCAATCGTTGCCTTGTCTAGTGGTGCAATCACAGCGTTGGGTGTGTTGCTACAAAATAAAAATCGTAGTTTTGCCTTAGCAATAGAGGGCTTGGGGCTGGCAGGATTATTTTTAACCTTATTCTTTGCCTACTACAATCAGGTGATTCCGAGTCTTTATCTAGCAAGTTTGTGTTTTGCTGTAATTATGGCACTGACACTGAGTTTAAGTTTAAAGCAGCAAAGCGTGGAATTGGCATTGATGGCAGTGCTTATTGCTTATATTGCACCATTTACGTTGCCTGTGCGAAATGCAACGGTAGCAGAACTGATGGCTTATTATTTAGTGATTAACATTGCGATTGCTATACTCAGTACCTTAAGACCTTGGAAATATTTAAATCAGATCGGTTTTTTAGTGACTGTAATCATTGGTGGTGGTTATGCGTTCTATCATGGCTATAGTCAAGAAAAACAATCACTCACGATACTTATTCTTGCACATCTCACAGTATTCATTTGGCTTGGTTTTCGATTCAGTCAATTGATCGCCAAACAGGATCTTGAGCAATTTAAACTGAAACCCAGTTTAGATGTTGCATTGATTTTTGGCGCACCGATTATTGGCTATTTGTTTTTATATTTAATGTATTTTCACCAAGAACTGATCCTTGCTGGTTTTAGCCTTGGTTTTGCTGTGGTGTTTGCTGGGATTTATCAGCTTTCAAAACGTAACCAATCTATTCAACTGATTTCTCAAAGTTATTTTAGTTTGGCATTGATTTTTATTGCTTTAATTCCACCGATTCTTCTGCATGGTCAGTGGAGTGTGGTGGGTTGGGCTGTTGAAGGCCTCTGTATTTTTGGTTTTGCTTTATATCGACAATCGGTGATCAGTCGTTATATGGCGATTGCCTTGTTGATTGTTGCAGGCTGTTCAAGCCTTTATTACTTGTTTGAATTGCCTGATTTTCCAACCACGATGTATTGGTGCTTAAGTTTAAGTTATATCGCCGTGGTGTTATTGGCAAATAGCCATGATGATTTTCGCAAACAGATCAGTTCAATAACGACCTTGTTTTTAAGCCTGCTGATGATTTCTGCAACCACGATGATTCTTGCATTATTGCTTGATCACTTAGAGGGAGAAAATCGATATATATACACTGTATTGATTGTGGTTATTGCTTATCTGTTGATGAATGAGTTGATGTTATGGCTAAAGGCCAGATCAACATGGTTGATTGCAAAATGGATTGGGGTAATTCCCGTCTATGTATTTACACTCATTTTATTATTGGATATTAGTAAAAATGGCATGTTGCTATGGACCAGTGATATTGAACGATGGGGTATCGCAGTTTCAGGTTTAGTGCTAGCGGCAGTCTGGTTAAGACCTGCAAAAGGGCTACAGTTTGAAAGTGAATGGCTCAGTTTAGGTGTTTTAATCAGTTTAAGTCTAAGCAGTCTTAGTTTAATTGCAACGATGCCTTATATCAGCGTGGTAATTTTACCTTTAGTGTTTTGTGGATGGTGCTTCTTTCAGAAAAACTCAGAATGGACGATGTTTTGGCAAACGCGAAGCAGTTTGTTACTGATGTTAATTTGGATGATTTGTTCTCAGCTATTTTCACAACAAGCATTTCAAGGATATTTATTACCAATCTTAAATCCCTTTGATTTGGTTAGTATCGCCATGTTAATTGGTTTTTTCTGGATGCTGAATCTTCAATTTAAACACGGTTTAAAGCCGGGAATCGACCATGGAATACTTGCAGTGCTGTGTGTTTTAAGTTTGTTATGGCTGAGTAGCTATATCGTTCTAAGAGCCTTACATGTGTATTTTGCTACACCTTATAACCAATTGAGTCTTTGGCAAGATGCCACTGCGCAACTGAGCCTAACCTTACTTTGGGTGAGCTTAGCCTTTATTGCGATGAGCTTTGCTAGCCGTAAGTTATTACGTCCTTTATGGATTTTAGGGGGAAGCATTTTGGTGATTGTCACCTTAAAATTGGTACTGTTTGATTTATCTCATATTGGAACGTTAACGCGTGTGATTTCTTTCTTGGGCGCGGGTTTTGTGATGCTGATTATTGCTTATATTGCCCCGATTCCAGAGCAGAAAAATTTAAATCCTTAATTATGAATTGAGCGATATTTAAGTTATTCAGGTGAAAGTAAAATAAAAGAGGCGTCTACCAACTCGTAGACGCCTCTTTTTTAATTCAAGGATTGAAATGCTTAAAGAATTTCAATCGCTACAGCAGTTGCCTCACCACCACCAATACAAAGGGCAGCAATACCTTTTTTCCCACCAGTACGTTTTAAAGCATGAATCAAGGTCAGGATGATGCGTGAGCCTGTAGAACCAACAGGATGGCCAAGGGCACATGCACCACCATGAATATTGACTTTTTCAGCGTCCAATTTAAATTCATCGATAGGGCACATAGTAACCATAGCAAATGCTTCATTGATTTCCCATAAGTCAACATCTTGAACATCCCAACCGGTTTTATTCAGTACCTTTTGGATTGCACCTACTGGAGCGATGGTAAATTCAGAGGGATGTTGTGAGTTTGAAGCATAGGCAACAATTTTTGCTAAAGGTTGAAGACCTTTTGCACGAGCATGATCCGCAGAGGTTAAAACCAGTGCAGATGCACCATCTGAAATTGAACTGGCATTGGCTGCAGTGATCGTTCCATCTTTGGCAAACGCAGGGCGTAAGCTAGGGATTTTGTTGATATTGGCATTAAATGGTTGTTCATCTTGATCGATAACAACATCGCCTTTACGGCTTGAAACTGTGACAGAAACGATTTCGTCTTTAAACCAACCTTCAGTAATGGCTTTTTGTGCGCGTTGTAAAGAACGAATCGCAAAATCATCCATCTGTTGACGGGTATAGCCTTTACTATTTGCCATATCTTGGGCAAAAGACCCCATTAAACGACCTGTTTCAGCATCTTCTAGGCCATCAAAGAACATATGGTCTTTTACTTCGCCATGGCCCATGCGATATCCGCTACGTGCTTTTGGCAAAAGATAAGGTGCGTTGGTCATCGATTCCATACCGCCAGCAACAATCACATCTGCTGAACCTGCTTTGATTGCATCCGCAGCCTGCATAACTGCTTTCATGCCTGAACCACACAATTTGTTAATGGTTACAGCACCAGTTGAATCAGGTAAACCAGCTTTGCGCATCGCTTGGCGTGCTGGGCCTTGTTTTAAACCCGCAGGTAAAACACATCCCATAATGACTTCTTGTACATCATTTGGTTGTAAGCCAGCACGGGCAATGGCTTCTTTAATCGTCGCAGCACCTAGTTCTGGCGCAGTCAAACTGGTCAGGCTTCCTTGAAAACCACCCATAGCTGTACGTGCACCATTCACAATTACGATGTCAGTCATTGTTTTAATCTCCAAATGATTATTCTGTGAATATATCCAAAACCTAAGCAGTATATAAAAAATAGTATAAGAATAAAGTCTCGCGATTGAATATATGCTGACCGTAGAGAACAGTTTTTAACATTCAGGTGGTGGCCCTAAATTTATTGCACCCATTCGTCCGATTTTGTAGCGCTTATGATTTTCTGCATCATATTGGCTACAATAATAGAAACTTCCAGGTGAACCTCTGGGTAAACCTGTATCACCTTGTAAAGTCAATACATCTCTACTGCTGGCACTTCCGACCCACGTCAGCTTACCATATTTAATTTTATTTTCAGTTTTGAGGAGTATGTGGTCATCCTCATCAATCTGCTTGTTTTTATTTTTGTCTGTAAAAATAAGTAATCCTTTGTTCCATTTATCTTTTTCACATCGAATTAAATCTTCAGATGAGCAAATCACTACAGTGGTATGTCGAACTAAAGCTTGACTTCTTGCATAAGAAACATGCTGTTGAATATGTGTGGAAATGATTCTAATCTCTTGTTTTTGCATCCAATTATGATAATGGGGCAAACAGATTAAGCAGATAATTGTAAGGATACAAATAGTGGTAATAAGCTCGAACAAGGTAAGACCTCGCGCTTTACAATAAAAATACATCTTTGGGTCTTCTGTTAAGTCTTGTTTTTTATTTGAAAAATAATGATTTTTCTATTAAATTTAATTGAAATGTTAACGTAGTAAAATATTTATTACTATCAGTTTCTTTTACTGCTAAAATGCACGTAGCAAAAAGATAAGCGATCCACGCAAAAAAATTGAGTAAAAAGTTACCGAATTACAACGGAAATTGTAAGTAATTTTGTCAATAATTTACTTGATTAAAGTTATCAAGCACTTGGAAAAAGCCTCAAGTGTTTGTATGATTCAACGTGAGTAGCTTAAAAATAATACTGGGGTATTAAAATTTATCTCAGGATAGCCAATAAATTTTAGGCTAAGCTTGAACAACAATTGTTATCTCTGGAGGATATCCATGAAATTGAGTCGTATCGCACTTGCTATGCTTGTTGCCGCTCCATTCGCTGCTGCTAATGCTGGTGTAACTGTTACACCTTTACTACTTGGTTACACTTTCCAAGACACTCAACACAACAATGGTGGTAATAAAGGCGAGTTAACTAACGGCCCTGAATTACAAGACGATTTATTCGTTGGTGCTGCACTTGGTGTAGAACTTACTCCATGGTTAGGTTTTGAAGCTGAATATAACCAAGTTAAAGGTGATCTTGACGGTACTGGCGTAGCTGGTTCTGAATACAAGCAAACTCAAATCAACGGTAACTTTTATGCTACTTCTGATTTGATCACTAAAAACTATGACAGCAAAATCAAACCGTATGTATTGTTAGGTGCTGGTCATTACAAGTATAAACTTGATGACATGTCTTACCATAACAACGAAGAAGGTACTTTAGGTAATGCTGGTGTTGGTGCTTTCTGGCGCTTAAACGATGCTTTATCTCTTCGTACTGAAGCTCGTGGTACTTATAACTTTGACGAAAAATTCTGGAACTATACTGCTCTTGCAGGTCTTAACGTAGTTCTTGGTGGTCACTTGAAGCCTGCTGCTCCTGTAGTAGAAGTTGCTCCAGTGGTTCCAGTTGCTCCAACTCCAGTTGAACCAGCTCCACAAGTTCTTACTGAAGATTTGAACATGGAACTTCGTGTGTTCTTTGATACAAACAAATCAAACATCAAAGATCAATACAAGCCAGAAGTTGCTAAAGTTGCTGATGCGTTAACTACATTCCCGAATGCGACTGCTCGTATTGAAGGTCATACAGATAACACTGGTCCACGTAAGTTAAACGAACGTTTATCTTTAGCTCGTGCTAACTCTGTTAAATCAGCGCTTGTAAGCGAGTACAACATCGATGCATCTCGTTTGTCTACTCAAGGTTTCGCTTGGGATCAACCGATTGCTGACAACAAAACTAAAGAAGGTCGTGCTATGAACCGTCGTGTATTCGCGACAATCACTGGTAGCCGTACTGTAACTAAATAATCCTTTATTTAGTGAATAAAAAAGCGACTCAATTGAGTCGCTTTTTTATTTAAAGTCCTTATAATTCTAGAATATCTAAATAAAATTGAATCAGAATTTAATAATTACAGGTTAACGATGAAATATATCATTTTAGGACTGGTACTCATGGCATTAAATGCCTGTACGTCGACACCAATAGATTCAAATCGTGTTTCAATCCAAAAACAATATCCAAACGAAGTGAAGTCATTGAAAAATGGGCTGTCCATATATTTTCAACCGAAATCGACAGACATTGAAGCTGAGTATAAACCTGCTTTATCTGTTGCCTCACAATTATTGAAAGACAATAAAAATTTTGTTCTTTACATTGAAGGTCATACAGACAGTACTGGTTCTTTGGCTGCAAATAATAAAGTTTCTTTAACACGCGCAAATATTGTCAAAGATTTTCTCTTAAACGAATATCAGGTCAATCCAGAGCAATTGATTACGCTCGGTTTAGGACCAACCAAGCCAATTGCTGATAATAAAACAGCTGAAGGTAGAGTGAAAAATAGGCGAGTAACGGTGACTTTAAAAATTAAGTAATTTCGATAAAGCCTCTCAATTTGATCTTATAGCGTTATAATTGTTGATTGTGATTTCTACAAGTTTGAAAATTGAATGAGTGTGCAACTGCCTAAAGCCTTATTAGACCTCGAATCAAATTGCGGAATTTTTGCTGTTTGGATGTTATTGCAAAATTACTCAATTCAGTTAGATATTCAACAGCTAGTTAAACTTTGTCATCACGATGCAGAGGATGGCACTTTTACGATTGGCTTAGCTGTTGGGTTAAAAAAATTAGGTTTTGATCTGTCTTTTTATACAGATGAAGACTCGAATATTCATGAAAAAGAAATCGTCCGTTATCAAGACGCGAAGAAGTTAGGGTTGCAGATTAGTCCAGCGCTAAGCTATCAAGAAATTCAAGCCTATATTGAACAAGGGTGTAATATCATTGTTTTTTATGACACTTTAGAAGGCGTTGGAAATCATTCGTTGGTTTATTCGATAAATGATCAGGAAATTTGTTTCTATGATAATTTTGATGCCATGCCGAAAGCTGTCTTTGAACAACAACGGTTAGCTGAAGGAATTTGTCAGCAAGCAATTGTGATTTATCCCAATATTCCAGCTGTGCGTTATTGTTAATTTAATTAAAAATGTGAATCTCAGTAAATCGAAATTTACTGAGATTCATGATAAAAATTGAGGGTTATTTTAGCTTTAGCCTTTAATACACAATACTTGTTTTAGTGTATGAACCACATCAATCAAATCATTTTGATTGGCCATAACTTGATGAATATCCTTGTAGGCACTTGGAATCTCATCAACCACACCTTTATCTTTACGGCACTCAACGCCTACTGTTTGTGCAATCAAATCTTGCTGATTAAACAAGTGTTTGGCTTTAGAGCGACTCATTTTACGTCCTGCGCCATGTGAGCATGAACAAAACGAATCTGGATTACCTTTGCCTTTAACGATAAAAGATTGCGCGCCCATTGAACCGGGGATAATCCCGTATTCATCGAGCCCTGCACGAATTGCACCTTTACGTGTAACAAAGACGTCTTCACCAAAGTGAAGTTCTTTCTGTACATAATTATGATGACAGTTAATCGCTTCTTTGGTCATTTGAAAACTTGGTAATAAAGGGCGAATCGCTTCTAAAATTAAACGCATCATTTCACGTCGGTTTTCAAAAGCATATTCTTGTGCCCATTCTACAGCTTCTACATAATCATCAAAATTTGTCGAACCTTCTGCAAAGTAGCTTAAGTCTTTATCAGGCACGTGACCAAAACGATGTTGCGCTTCTTTCTTGGCACGTTCGATAAAGTAAGTGCCAATCACATTACCTAAGCCACGACTACCTGAATGCAGCATGACCCAGATATCATCATTTTCATCAATACACAGTTCAATAAAGTGATTACCACCACCTAAAGTCCCGAGTTGCTTTTGCCATGTAACATCAAAACTGCGTAACATGCGTTTTAAAGCAGGGTGTTTGTCTGTAATACGCTGGAGCTTTTTATCTAAGGGGGAAAGTGTTGAAGCCTTAGCTTTGATTTGTTTGTGCATTTCAAAGCCGACAGGCACTTTTCTTTCAATAGCATTGCGTAAAGTGCTTAAATTATCGGGCAGCTGAGATGCTTTTAGACTAAGTCTTAATGCATTCATACCACAACCAATATCCACGCCAACTGCAGCAGGAATGATGGCATTCTTAGTGGGAATAACACTTCCCACGGTTGCGCCTTTACCCAAATGTACATCTGGCATGACTGCGATATGTGAATGAATAAATTGCAATTGTGCCATTTTTCGCAGTTGGGTTAGGCTTTCTTCATCCACATCTTTTGTATAAATTTTTACAGGAACGCCATATTCTGCTTTGGCGTTTAAAATCATTTGTATGCTCATTTTTTTTCTCGAAGCAAATTTTTTTATTGTCCGAAGGCGGTTACAACACTATTGTCAAAGTAATGATCGATTCAAATTTTAAAGACAATAAAAAACCTAGCGAATGCTAGGTTTGACTGACATTCGGACACTTTGATTAATTCAGTGCCCGTGAGTAGACGACTGCTTAATCTTAATTTAAAGTTTTCTCAAGTTGATGCATGTCGTACTCCTCTACTTTTTGATTTAAAATCAAAGGTGAAAATTCTGATTGGAAATGATCCAATGGGCGTTATTCTATAAAGAAAAAAAACTTTGTCAATCAAACATAGCCAATTAATTTTTAATTCACGTTGAATTGCTGTTATAAAAAAAACAATAAAGCAGCTAAAAAGCTGCTTTATTTACATCAAGTGATTTACTCTTTTTCGACTTGAATGGGTTGTACATCCATCTGATCATAAGCGATCAATTTAGATTTGTGTTTCCATTTATAGCCAAGCCAGATAACAAGGAACAGCGGAATACTAATATAAGTAGACAACACACTCATCCATTTTCCATCAAGCACAGCTTCTGCATTTTGGCCAAGTATAATGATGGCACAAAGAATAAATGCAAACCATGGACCAAAAGGGAAGAATTTTGCACGATACGCAAGATCTTCAAGTTTATAGCCTTGAGCCAAATAACCTTTACGGAAGCGATAATGTGAGATTGCGATACCTAACCAGACAATAAAACCGCACATACCTGACATGTTTAACAGCCACGTAAACACGACACTTTCACCAATAAAGGTGGTTAAGAAACACAGTGCCGCAATTGCCGTTGTTGCATACAGTGCATTCATAGGTACACCGCGAAGATCGAGTTTAGAGAAAACTCGTGGCGCTTTACCTTCACGTGCCATATCAAACAACATACGTGTTGATGAATACATACCTGAGTTACCTGCAGACATAATTGCAGTCAAAATCACCGCATTCATTAAGCCTGCTGCAAATGCTAAACCTGCTTTTTCATATAACAGGGTAAATGGTGACAGGGTAATGTTTCCATCACCTTCCGCAGCAAGTGCAAGGTTTGGATCTGTATACGCAACCAATGTACCAATGATAAAGATACACAAGATATAAAATAAAAGAATACGCCAAAAGATTTGTTTAATAGCGATTGGAATGGTTTTTTTCGGATCTTTAGATTCACCTGCTGCAACACCGACCATCTCTGTCCCTTGGAACGAGAATCCAGCGATCATGGCCACACCGACTAAGGCTTGAAAGCCACCAACAAATGGCGCTTCACCAACGGTCCAATTCTTGGTAATTGAATCTGTTGGATCTAACATGATTTTACCAATCATGAATAAGCCAATGACAATAAAGAAGATGATGGCAATCACTTTAACCAGTGAAAATAAAAATTCACTTTCACCAAAGCCTTTTACAGTTAAGGCATTGATACAGAAGATAATCGCAAGGAATAGCGCACTCCACCAAAAGCCAGGGATGTCTGGAAACCAAAACTTCATGATGAATTGAACGGCAACCAATTCAAATGCAACGGTAATGGCCCAGTTATACCAGTAGTTCCAACCGAGTGCGAAACCAAAACCTTCTTCTACATACTTATTACCATAGGTAAAGAATGCACCTGATGTTGGATTGTGGGTTGCAAGTTCACCTAAACTGGTCATCAAGAAATAAATCATGATACCAATCAGGACATAAGCAAGTAATGCACCACCAGGTCCAGCAGTGGCAATCGTTTGACCAGAAGCAAGGAATAACCCTGTACCAATAGAACCGCCAATGGCGATCATGTTTAAATGTCGTGCTCCAAGCTTACGCTGGAGTTGAGGATGATCTGTTTCGCTCATCGTTATTCCTTACTACTTTTTTGAGTGTTGGCGAACAGCACTTTAAAGCCTTGTTGATCTGCTTTAGTCGTACACTGACTAAAACTCTGCTCAATGAGTAATGGGTAATTTAGGAAGCGGTTTGCCACAATCCATAATTCACCACCTGATTTTAAATGTCGTCTCGCAGTTTTACATAACGTTTCACTGGCATTGTAATCTGTTTGAATACCTTGGTGAAATGGAGGGTTACTCACAATGGCGTGTAAGAACAATGGCGCATCTTCAATCCCTGTGACTGCTTTTATTTCAAGTTGTTCTAAAGGTAAATTATTTTTTTCAAAAGTCATTTGCGTTGATGCTAAAGCAAAAGCATCGACATCTAAAGCAAAAATACGATTTTTCGGATTAAGTTTACTCAGATAAGCACTGATGACACCTGCACCACAACCAAAGTCCGCAATCTTTCCAGACGTCACTTGTTTGAGATAAGGTAAAAGCACTGCAGTTCCAATATCTAGACGATTTTGGCTAAACACACCAGGAAGTGCACAAATGCTAAGTTCTCCGGCAGGTGTTGGAACATTATAGACTTGCGCCCATTCTGCTAATGGCTTTGCTGTCACGGTTTTACCTGTGGTGAGTTGCCACATTTGACAATGACGTGCGCTATCAAGCTTGATGGCTTGACCATAAGGCTGGAGTTGTTTTGCAGCACGTTCTACACCACCTTTTTTCTCTCCAACCAAGAAAATCGAAGCGCCAACAGCTAAACGACTGACTAAATTGTGCAAGATATAGTTGAGTAGCTCTTTTGATTTTGGAACAAAAACAACAGCTTGATCAAATTCAGCTTCTGGCAGGTCAGTACCAAAATGTACCTTTGCCTGCTGATTCTGAAAATATTGAAACTCATTGTAATTCCAAGTCCAAATGCTTGCTTCGATGTTATGAGCTAAATTTGAAAGTAGATCATCCGTTGCTGCATTTACAAATAGCACGCGTCCAGAAAGGTAGTCATGCTGTCGAATGACAACTTCGCTTTTTGGCTCCATATTCACCATCCATCAATAAAAATTAGCGCAATGCCCAGTCTAAGCTGGGCATTATAAAGAATAGATTTATTATTTTTTAGTTTCGGGTAAAACTAAATTCAAAATTAATGCAGCTAGCCCCCCAGTTGCGACACCAGAACTAAAAATATTACGCGGTAATTCTGGCAAATGTTCCAAAATTTGAGGAACTTGTGCAACCCCTAGGCCGAGACCCAAAGAGATTGCAATAATCAATAATGCACGACGGTCTAGTTGAATTCCCGATAAAATGTTAATGCCTGAAGCAGCAACTGCACCAAACATTACCATAACCGCACCACCCAGTACCGCTTGCGGTACCGCCTGAATGATACCCGCAACAGCAGGGAATAATCCCAGAATGATGAGCAGGATTGCAATCCAAATCCCAACAAAACGACTTGCAACACCCGTCAACTGAATTACACCGTTATTTTGTGCAAAGACAGAACTTGGGAATGTGTTGAAGATCCCTGCAAGGAAAGAGTTGGCACCATTGACCAATACACCACCTTTAATTCGTTCCATCCACACTGGGCCATCTACAGGCTGATTTGAAATTTTAGAGGTTGCAGTAACATCGCCGATTGCTTCTAAAGATGTGACAAGATAAATAAACGCCATAGGAATAAATAAGCTCCATGAGAAGCTAATTCCAAAATGCATTGGTGTCGGAATTTGAATCAATGGAGCATCTTTTAAACCAGAAAAATCCAAATAGCCCATAAAACCCGCAAGAATATAGCCAATCACTAAAGCAATCAGAATTGCAGAACTTTTCACCCAAACCACTTTGAAGCGATTGAGAAGGACGATAATTGCCAACACTGTACATGACATGATGAGATTGTCGGCACTGGCAAATGTATGACTTTCCATAGCTTGGTAGCCGCCGCCCATGCTGATTAAACCTTCTTTAATTAAGGTTAAACCAATCAACAGCACCACAATCCCTGTAACCAAGGGCGTGATCAGTTTTTTTACCCAAGGTAAAATACGCGAAACACCCATTTCAATAAATGAGCCAGCAATGACCACACCAAAAATAGATGCCATAACCGCTTCTACTGGTGTGCCCGCAGCAACCATGGCAGAACCAATCCCAATCATTGGACCTATAAAGTTAAAGCTTGTGCCTTGGACAATCAGGAGGCCTGCACCAAAGGGTCCAATTTTTTTACATTGTAAGAATGTTGCCACCCCAGAAATCACCAATGACATGGAAAGAATCATATTGGTATCTTGAGGAGAAACACCTAAAGCTAAACAAATTAGTAAACCGGGTGTTACAATTGGAACAATAATCGCAAGTAAATGTTGCAAAGCCGCAAAAAAAGCGATGAGTGGTTTTGGGCGATCATCTAGACCATAAACAAGATCAATTTGAGCCTGTTTCTGATTGGGAGAGGGGTTAGAATTGGACATGGCACAGCAATTGGAAGTGGCAAGATGGCGCTATTCTAATCGCTTTACACACTATTACAAAATAAAAAGCCTGCTGTTGTGAAAAAAACTTGTAACTGTCAATAAACTGTCACTACTAAAAGTTAAGATTTTTCTGTATAATTTGCCCTCAAATTTAAAGCGTATCGAATTTACATGTCTGATATTAAAACTCTCCGTAATATTGCCATCATCGCGCACGTCGACCATGGTAAAACGACTCTTGTCGACAAACTTTTACAACAATCAGGTGCACTCGGTGACCGCGCGGGTGAGATTGAGCGTGTTATGGATTCGAATGCGCTTGAGTCTGAACGCGGTATTACCATTCTTGCAAAAAACACTGCAATCAAATGGTTAGACAAGCGTACAAATACTGAATACCGCATCAACATCGTCGACACCCCAGGACATGCTGACTTTGGTGGTGAAGTTGAACGTGTAATGTCTATGGTTGACTGCGTACTTCTTCTTGTCGATTCACAAGAAGGCCCAATGCCACAAACTCGCTTTGTAACACAAAAAGCGTTTGCTCGTGGTTTGAAGCCAATTGTTATCATAAACAAAGTAGATAAGCCAAGTGCTCGTCCAGACTGGGTAATCGATCAAGTATTTGATTTGTTCGATAACTTAGGCGGTAGTGATGAACAGTTAGACTTCCCAATCGTATATGCTTCTGGCTTACGTGGTGTTGCTGGTCCTTCTCCTGAAGAATTAGCAGAAGATATGACGCCGTTGTTCGAAACAATCGTAGATATCGTTGAACCACCAGCAGTTGATATTGATGGTCCATTCCAAATGCAAATTTCATCACTTGACTATAATAGTTTCGTGGGTGTAATTGGTGTTGGCCGTATTCAACGTGGTTCAGTAAAAACCAATACACCAGTGACTGTGATCGATAAAGATGGCAAGACACGTAACGGTCGTATCTTAAAAATTATGGGTTACCATGGTTTAGAGCGTGTAGATGTAGATTCTGCTCAAGCGGGTGATATCGTATGTATCACTGGTTTAGATGCATTGAACATTTCTGACACAATCTGTGATCCTAAAAATGTTGAAGCATTACCTGCATTGTCTGTAGATGAACCTACAGTTTCGATGACATTCCAAGTAAACAACTCACCGTTTGCTGGTAAAGAAGGTAAGTTTGTAACTTCTCGTAATATCCGTGAGCGTTTAGATCGCGAATTGATCCATAACGTTGCTTTACGTGTTGAAGATACTGACAGTCCAGACCGTTTCAAAGTTTCTGGTCGTGGTGAACTTCACCTTTCAGTATTGATTGAAACAATGCGTCGTGAAGGCTTCGAGATGGGTGTTTCTCGTCCGCAAGTGATCATGAAAGAAGTTGATGGCGAAACTCAAGAACCATACGAAAACGTTACTTTTGATGTTGAAGAACAACATCAGGGTTCTGTTATGGAACAAATGGGTAACCGTAAAGGTGAGTTGACCAATATGGAAGTTGACGGTAAAGGCCGTATCCGTATTGAAGCAACTGTTCCATCACGTGGTTTGATTGGCTTCCGTTCTGAATTCTTAACCATTACCTCTGGTACTGGTATCATGACTTCAAGCTTCTCGCATTACGGTACAGCTAAACAAGGTGCAGTTGCGAAACGTCAAAACGGTGTGTTGATCTCTATGGTTAACGGTACTTGCTTAGCGTTTGCATTGTTCACTTTACAAGACCGTGGTCGTCTATTTGCTGAACCACAGTTAGAAGTTTATGAAGGTATGATCGTAGGTATGAACTCTCGTTCAGACGACATGACTGTGAACCCAACCAAAGCGAAACAGTTAACTAACATGCGTGCATCTGGTACAGATGAAGCGTTAACGTTAACACCTGCAATCAAATTCACGCTTGAACAAGCATTAGAATTTATTGAAGATGACGAATTAGTTGAAGTAACACCTAAATCAGTTCGTATTCGTAAAAAATTCTTAACTGAAAATGAACGTAAACGTGCTTCACGTGGCTAAGCGTTCAAACTGGAAATAATTTAATTTCTAGAAAAAAACCGCAATTTTTTAATAAATTGCGGTTTTTTTATATAAATGTAAAAGGATATTGGTTTTTAATAAAAAGCGAGTAAATTAGGCGGAAATATATGTTGAAACATAATGTATACTTCGTCACATAAAAAATACGCAAAATCGGCGTGGAGTTAAAGTATGAGTATTCTTTCAGAGTTCAGAGAATTTGCCATTAAAGGCAATATGATGGATTTGGCAATTGGTGTCATCATTGGTGGTGCTTTCAATAAAATTATCGACTCATTAGTTAAAGACGTGATTATGCCTTTAATCACAGTGATTACGGGTGGTGGTGTTGATTTTACTCAAAAATTTGTCGTACTTGGCGATAACCCAAATAACCTTTCATCATTGGATGAATTGACCAAAGCTGGGATTAACGTACTAACTTATGGTAATTTCATCACAATTGTATTGAACTTCCTGATCTTAATGTGGGTGGTTTTCTTGTTGGTTAAATTCCTCAATAAAATCCGTAAACCTGCTGAAGAAGCTCCAGCTGCTACACCAGAAGATATTGCATTACTGCGTGAAATTCGTGATGAATTAAAGAAACGCCCTGAAGCTTAATCTTCATTAAATTGATTCAAATTACAGTATTTTAATATGTCTAGAGCCTGATAAAGCTATTAAATCATTGTAAAAGAGTTGAATGAAACGGTACGATCAAGTACCGTTTTTTATGCAAGCAAGAAAATAGAGATGGGGCTGATGAAAAAAAACATAGGGATTATGGCAATACTTATCAGTTTGTATGCATGTTCAGAGCATCCAAAAGAGCAGCAATCCGCTGATACTCAAACATCTACGCAAGCGGACCAAAGCCGACCTGCTAGTGGTTTAACTTTTAATGAAATGCCAAATGAAGATACCCGCTACGTCACTATAGAAACTGACTCGGTAGATGAAAATGAAACATTACTGTTAGCACTACAAACACGTTTATTAAAAGCCAATTTTGAGTTTATAGAAAAAGACAGTGGTAGCTCTTGGTCCGAAAATGATTGTTCTCTGAATAGGGTGATTCAAGTAAAAGGTGAGGGCATCCGCTCTTATAAGGCAATCAGTAAAGTTAAGTTAGGTGATGAAAAACAATATCGCCCAGATTTTGTTTTGCTGGTTTTTGCTTTTAAGGATGAACAGCTTGCTGAGCAAAGTTTTCAAATGCTTAAGTCTGCTGTCTATTCAGCTGGGGGTTACTGTAATGGTAAATCTCCTGAAACCATCGTTAGAAATGGTAATGAAATATTTTACTTTACCACTCGGGAAGAAGCATTTAGATCATATATTGATGATTATGCGAAGTTTATCCATGAATTTAAATCTGAGCAAATTGATTCAAAAATATAGAAGGGTTTGAATTAAAGAGAACAGCTCAGATTTTTATTGTTTTGTTGTCTTTAATAAGCAATAAGTTTTAAAGCAAACATTAACATCCTTGTCATTGTGCTACGTGATAGATACACCTTGTATGCCTGAATGATCTAAAAGCAAAAGTATTTTAATTTAGCTTCAGTGATGGTGGTTGTTGTGACTCTAATTTGAACATTGCTGATAAATAGTGGAACATTCTCTCAATGTCTCCAAAAGAATGTAAATCTTTAAACTAAAAATCCATGCGAAATTTAATTTCAACCAAGTGAAAGCCGAATTGGCTTTTTACTGGACCATGAAGTACATGTTCAGCAGCGGTAAATACCAGTTTATCAATCACAGGAACAAGCTGTCCTTTTTTTACTTCACCCAGTTCACCACCACGTTTTGCTGAATTACATGTGGAATGCTGTTTGGCCACTTTGGCAAAATCAGCGCCATCATGGATCTTCTTCTTAAGTTGTTCAGCCAAGTCCTTATCTTTGACGAGAATATGTCGAACGATTGCAGTTTTCATTTACTTTTTCCTCGTGGTTTTTGTGGGATGCTCTTCGCGATCTTTAATGGCTGGCATTGTGGGCAAAACACACTGGCTCTTTGTCCTAACTTTAAATTTTCTAAAGTGGTTTCACAGTTAATACACATCTCACCCGCACGACCATAAGCCAATAAGGTCTGCTGAAAGTAGCCATTCTCACCCATGGCATTGCTATAATCTCTTAAGGTTGAACCACCCAAATCAATCGCTTGCTTTAAAATTCGTTTAATTTCGATGACCAATTTTTGAATTTGCGCTTTCGTCAAACTCGAAGCAGGCTGTGCAGGGTGAATCCCTAAATTAAATAAGCTTTCGGTTGCATAAATATTGCCTACACCCACAACAATATGATTATCCATGATTGCAACTTTTGTGCCGACATTTTTATTTTTAAACTTTTCTGCTAAATATTCGGCATGAAATTCATCACTCAATGGTTCAGGTCCTAAAGTATCAATCAATTTTGTTTGGCTTTCCTCATTCAGCCAAATGATACAACCAAAACGTCGAGGGTCATGATAGCGCAGCTGTGTGTCTTCAAACTGAATGATTAGATGGTCATGCTTTCTAAGTGCTTCATGTTCATCACAGATTCTAAAACTACCTGACATACCTAAATGCCATAACATGCTATGGGTTTCAAACTCTGCCAAAATGTATTTTGAACGACGCGTTAAGCGAACGAGTTTTTGACCTTGAAGTTGTTGAATATCTTCGGGAATAGGCCAGCGTAACCGTGACTCACGCACTTGAACATGAAGAACTTTCTGGTCGATCAGGGGGAGTAAACTGGTTTTTGTTGTTTCAACTTCAGGTAATTCAGGCATGCACTTGTCACATTGGTGTGAGGACTGAATATTGTATGCAAGAATTGCATTGCGTTAAAGGGCGGTTGTGTTGAGCCTACGACTTTAGGTTAAAATTATGGATATGATCGATAAATAAGATTGAACTATTATTTCTAAGTGATTGTTATCTAAAATAAAGTTTATTAATAAAATAAAGTTTTCCAATTGATAAAAAATATCTGATAGTTATATGTAAAAAAATGTGTAAATTTCTAGTGAATTGTTTACTGAAATAATTCTTTTTATCTCGATATTTCAGGAAAAATAGTCATTTTAAAGCTGGAACTTTCTATTAAATTTAGACGGTTAAAGTGATTGAGAGTTGACTGGTTTATCTTTATTCGTTTTGTTCCTGATTAGGCTTTCCCATGAAAAAAATTGCTTATCCTTTATTGGCAATCTCTGCATGTAGCATGATGTCTTTTGCATCAGCTGAAGATGCGTTTAATTTACACGGCTCAACCATGACGGGTGATTGGAATGGGAGTCGGACTGAACTTGCAGAAAAGGGAATCAAATTTGATGGCACCATTGCCATGGACAGTTCATATCTCGCTGATGGTGGTTATGATGCACATCAAGCGCCAACATTTGCGACACAATTCGGACTGGGTACAACCTTAGATATGGGGAAACTGGCGGGTTGGAATGATGTGACTATTCGTGCTTTAGTTACAGCACGTCAAGGTGAAAGTACTTCACTCAGAGGTATTCAAGCACCAGATGCACCACAATGGGCAAACTCGCAAGCCAATTGGGGACGTGGTAATTCGGGGAGCCGTCTCAGCGAATTATATATAGAAAAGAATTTTAAGGATCAAGGACTAAGTCTGCGTTTAGGTCGTATGGGTTTAGGTACTGAATTCAATACCATGGCTTGTGATTTCCAAGGCAATGCCTTTTGTGCAGCACAGATGGGGAAATGGCAAGGTAAGCTTTGGTATAACACACCCGTCTCACAATGGGGCGCACGCTTAAAATATCACATCAATCCTGAACTATTTGCACAAGTGGGGGTGTTTGAATACAACCCTGATAATGCTTTAGAGCGACAAGGCTGGAATTTGGATACAAAGCATGCCGATGGTGTCAATATTCTTTCTGAAGTAGTGTGGTCACCTAAGCAGGGTGTGAATAATTTACCAGGCAGTTATCGTATTGGTACGCTTTACAATACTGCTGATGAGGCTAAAAATCAGTACGATGTGGGCTATAAAGCAGGAACTAAGGCTGAAGATCGTACATATGGCGGTTGGATTGCGTTTGAGCAGCAATTGACTTCAACTGGAGAGGGGAAACGTGGTTTACACAGTTTTGGTAACTTCACCATTCATGATCGTACGACGACAGCCGTAAATGATTCACAGCAACTTGGTCTAAAATACTATGGTCTGTTTGATGGTCAGCCAAACGATATTCTTGGTTTAGCGGTAAATCGGGTACATTTGAACGATCGGTATACTAATTATGTGAATGGTGCTCGTTTAGGAACAAATTTAAGACAGTTGAATGAAGATGCAGAGTATAATGTTGAGTTGAATTACTCATATTACCCTGCCAAATGGTTCATGCTTCGTCCTTTAGTGCAGTATGTGGTACATCCTGGTGCAACCAATCAGGTGGACAATGCGTTTGTCGTTGGCTTGGGGTCTAAAATTATTTTTTAATACCACCCGAGGACACCTTTATGCAAAGAGTGAAACATCTAAAAATTAATACAACACTACTTTGCTTAACGGTATGTATCACACAGAGCTTATATGCTGAAGTGGAATCTCAAGATTCCATTCAGCAAAATTCTACCCAGCAACTTCCAACCATTAAAATTGAAGCAACACGCTCTGATACCAGCATATTAAACACCCCAGCATCGGTATATAGAATCGATCAACAACAGAATCAAAATAATATTGGGGTAAACCTCACTGAAACACTCAAAGGAATTCCGGGTTTACAGCTCAATAATCGTGAGAATTATGCCCAAGACTTACAACTGTCTATGCGCGGATTTGGCGCACGCTCAACTTTTGGGGTCCGTGGGATTCGTCTTTATGTCGATGGGATTCCTGCGACGATGCCAGACGGACAAGGTCAAACTTCAAATATTGATTTAACGAGCTTAGATCATATTGAAGTGCTTGGTGGGCCCTTTTCATCACTGTATGGAAACTCCTCTGGAGGGACTATTCTCACCACGACCAAAGAAGGAACAGGGCGTGATTCGGTAGAGTTAGGATATTCAGGTGGCAGTAATAATAAAGGCCGCGCTGACATCACCTTACAAGGTGGTGCAGATAAAGCCAATGAACCGAGCTATGTGATCAGTTCTTCTTATTTTGATACCGATGGTTATCGGGACCACAGTGCCGCAAGAAAAGTGTTGAGCAATGCTAAACTCACGTGGGACTTAGATGATGGTTCTAAGATCAATTGGCTGATCAATCATGTAGATATTTCCGCTGATGATCCACAAGGTTTGACTCGTGAGCAATGGAAGCAAAATCCTAAACAGGTCAATGACAGTAAAAATATCTATGATGTTCGTAAAGATATTAACCAAACACAGACAGGTATTAATTGGACTAAGCCCCTGAATGATCAACAAGAGCTTTATAGTATGGCTTATATTGGTCATCGTGAAGTGACCCAATACCAGTCTATTCCAAAATGTGCTTTTACAGATTCAACAAATACTATTTGTAAACCAAATACCGTTCAGTTAAATCCCAGACATGCAGGTGGGGTGATTGATTTCGAACGAGATTTTTATGGTGCTGATTTACGTTGGACTGGCAAAGACTTATTACCGAATACACGGATCAGTGCAGGTTTGGCTTATGATGCGATGAATGAAGATCGTCAAGGGTATGAGAATTTTAATGCCAAGGGCGAATATGGGGTAAAAGGCAACTTACGCCGTGATGAACGAAATACTTTATGGAATTTAGATCCATATTTACAGGCAGCTTGGCAATTTTTGCCGACTGTACGTCTAGATACAGGATTGCGTTATAGCAATGTTCATTATGAGTCGAAAGATCACTACATCATTGGTTTGAATGGCGATGACAGTGGTCAAACCGATTATCAAAAACTGCTCCCATCAGCTGCCGTTACTTGGGAAGTTACTCCAGACCTTAGTACTTATATCAGTTATGCCAAAGGCTTTGAAACACCAACCTTTACCGAAATGGCCTATCCAACAGAAGGAACGGCAGGGATTAACTTTGCGCTTAAACCTTCAACCAGTGATAATTATGAACTTGGTTTAAAAGCACAAAATCGTCTAGGTAATTTTACCGCCGCAGTTTTCCAAAGTAATACTCAAGATGACATCGTTTCTGCGGGAACACTCAATGGACGTGCAACCTATCAAAATGCAGATAAAACACTACGCCAAGGGGTAGAGCTGTCTTGGAATAAAAAGTTGTGGAAAAATTTAACGGCTCAAGCCAGTTATAGTTTCCTTGATGCAACATTTGATGCAGACATTCCCAACACAGATCCTAAAAAAGTTATCCAAAGTGGCAATTACATTCCCGGAATTGCAAAAAACCAAGCCTTTGTATCTTTCGGCTGGTTGCCTGAGCAGGGCTTTAATGCAGGTGTCGATGTTCGATATATGGATAAAATCTATGTAGACGATCTCAATACAGATACTGCACCAAGTTATACAGTAACCAGTATGAATGTCGGTTATATCTGGAAAAACAACGATTGGAAAGTACGTAGTTTTGCTCGAGTCGATAATTTATTCGATAAAAATTATGTCGGTTCAGTCATTGTGAATGATGGTAATAGTCGATTCTTTGAACCTGCTGATGGTATTAACTGGAGTGCAGGACTCAGTGTCACCAAACAGTTCTAATTCATTGGGAAAATAATTTATGTCTGCTCAACCAAAGTTATTTGAATCTATTCAATTTGGTTCACTCTCCCTCAGCAATAAAATTATTATTGCGCCAATGTGTCAATATTCGGCAACAGATCAGGGTGAAGTGACCTATTGGCATGAACAGCAATGGGCAAGTTACGCTTTGTCAGGCGCGAGCTTATGTATTATTGAAGCAACAGCGGTTCAAGCCGAAGGGCGGATCAGTTATGCCGATGTGGGACTTTGGAATGATACACAACGAGATCAAATCAAAGCTTTACTCAATAAGGTAAAAAGCATTGCTCCAACACCTTTTGCTATTCAGCTTGCGCATGCAGGCCGTAAAGCTTCGACTGAAAAGCCTTGGTTGGTGAAGCAGGGGAAAGGTCAGATTGCGCCAGATCATGCACATGGATGGCAAACTGTATCAGCCAGTGATATTGCTTTCAGCCCGAATGATATTGCCCCGCATGAATTAACCATTGACGAAATTAAAACAATTATTCAGGACTTTGCGCAAGCGGCGATTCGTGCAGTAGACGCTGGTTTTTCACTGATTGAAATTCATGCAGCGCATGGGTATTTACTGCATCAATTTATGTCGCCATTGTCTAATCACCGAACTGATGAATATGGCGGAAGTTTTGAAAATCGTATTCGTTTTACATTAGAAGTTTTTCAAGCCATTCGAGCAGTTGTACCAACTGACTATCCAGTAGGTGTACGTATTTCTGCAACCGACTGGATGGATGCAGAAAATAGCTGGAATGTTGAATCAAGCATTGGCTTATCAAAAGCTTTAGCGCAACTTGGTGCTGCTTATATCCATGTATCCTCTGCGGGATTACATATTCAACAAGATATTAAAGTGGGTGCAAATTACCAAGTGCCTTTTGCAAATGCGATTAAAAAACAGGTGAATATTCCTGTCATTGCGGTGGGCTTAATTACCGAAGCTGAACAAGCTGAACAGATCCTTCAACAAGGCGAAGCAGATGCAATTGCATTGGCAAGAGCGATTTTATATGACCCACGCTGGCCTTGGCATGCCGCAGCAAAATTGGGTGCAAAAATCTCGATTGCACCACAATATTTACGTTGTCAGCCGCACGGAATCAAAGATTTGTTCTCAGCATATTGATGGCATAACAGTTTTGATTCACTCATTATTCTTTAAACGTATTTAAACTGAATAAAGATATATTCTAGGATATATCTTTATTTGTATGATCTGGAAAAGGAACGGCTTGAATGATTTTTTCGGTAATTTTTCCAGTATTTTTCCTGTTATTTTTGGGTTTTATATCTGTCAAAATCCAATTGATCTCTAAAGAGCAAATTACTGCAATTGGTGCTTTTGTAATCAAAATTGCATTACCTGCTTTATTACTTCATGCACTGGCTGCAAAAGATTTACATGAGATTTGGTATCCTGCTTATTTCTTTGTTTATGCAGGGGTTACTTTTAGTCTATTTATTTTGGCCTTTATTTTAGGGCAAAAGCTTTTTAACAACCATTTCACCCATGCTTCTGTGTTTTCGCTTGGCGCGTCAATGTCCAATACGGGGTTATTGGGTGCAGCAATTTTGACTTTGCTGATGGGGAGTGAAGCTATGATTTATATTTCACTGATTGTGATCATTGAAAGCGTATTTCTTGTGCCACTGATGTTAACCTTGGCAGAAATAGGGCGGCAAAGACAAGCCAATTTAGCCTCCATTTTAAAAACAACATTTTTAACTTTATTTAAAAATCCATTGTTCTTGTCAGTGATGATTGGCATGAGCTGTGCGATCTTCGAAATTCAAATTCCACATGTATTAGACCAAGTATTTGCCTTGTTAGGTCAGACTGCTTCACCTTTAGCGTTATTTATTATTGGTGGTGGGATGGTTGGAATTACGATTCAATCACTTAATCTGCAAACCATTTATTTGGTGGTTTCTAAAAATATCTGTATGCCGATATTGGTCTATTTAGGTTTGACTCATTTAACAGATTTGGATCAAAAGATGATTTATGCAGGTACCTTGATTGCGGCTTTGCCTATGCCTTCTATATTTGGAATTTTTGGGCAAGTCTATGGTTTAAATGAAAAAGCACTGACACCATTGATGATTAGTACGTTACTGAGTTTTATTGTGGTGAGTGTTTTGATTGGTATTTGGTGGTAAAAAAATACTCTCTTGCGAGAGTATTTTTTTAAGCGTTGCCTATTTTTTTGCTGGTGGTGCGGGAGCAGGTGTTTTGCCTTTTTCAGCAATCAGTTTGTTTACAACATCCAAAGACTCTTTTGCCTTAGGCACATTATTTTTAGCCAGTTCTGAGAAAATCTTTTGTGCTTCTGGCAGATTTTGATCAATGATATTACCATTGGTCAGCATATTTCCGACAGCCATTAATGCTGGGATATATCCTTTTTTAGCTAAATCTTGGATTGATTTTAAACCTTGATTAACTGCTGCTGCATTCTTCTTCTTTAAACCATCGGTGATGTCATACAGCGCTTTTGCATGAATCGCAGGTGCAAAATCCTTTTTCACTAAAGGGTCAAGTTTTTGTAAGCCAAGCTTGTCAGATGCGGGTTTGCCTTCAGCAAATAATAAAACCGCAAGTTCCACTGTAGCATCATCAAATCCTTGAGCAGAGGACTTTTCTAAGTATTCCCGAACTTTCTTTTCATCTTTTGCTAAGCCCAATTGACCTACCGCATAGCTTTGCGCCAAGACGTAACTTGCAACAGGGTAGCCTTTTGCTGAAGCATCTTGATAATATTTCAAAGCTTTCTTATCGTCTTTGGTTGTGCCTTGTCCCGTTTGGGTTAAATAGCCTAAGTTATATAGCGCTTGAGCATTACCTGCTTTTGCAAGACGTTCAAGTTCTTGATACGCCGCAGGGTAGTTTTTTGCTTGAATCAGCTCTTGTGCTTTGACAAATGCAGGGTCAACGTTACTTTTAGTTGTATCTGCTGCAAATGCAGAAATACATGAAAAGCTGAGTAGTGTAGCGAATAGAATTTTTTTCATTTTGACGATATACCTTGTTTTAATTTCAACATAATTCCATTTATGGTGTGAGAACATTGTTGAGGACGTTTTTATCATAATTTGAAAATTATAAATGTAAACATGCCTATTGTATAAGTTAGTGTATTTAAATTTTAATTTATTTATAAATAAGAAAGAATTAAGGATATTTTAACAACATTAAAGCCTAGAGAAATTTTTTATTCTCTAGGCTGTGGGCTGTTATTTTACTGCTTTGAGGAGTAATTCAATTTCGCCTGCCTCACGTGCGCCTGAAATACGGGTGCCATCTTGTAAGAAGAATGTCGGTGTACCATCGACTTCAAGTGATTTTGCTAAAGCAATGTTTTTCTCAATTGGGTTCGTACATGACTTGTTTGAAGTCGGTTGTTTCTTGTCAATTAAATAGTCTTCCCACGCTTGGTACTGGTTTTTAGAGCACCAGATTTGCTGTGAAATACTTTCAGCATTTGGATGTAAACGAGTAATTGGGTATAAAAATAAGTAAACGGTTAAGTTGTCGATATTTTTTAATTCTTTTTCAAGATGTTGGCAATATGGACAGTCAGGATCACTAAATACGTAGATTACACGTTCACCTTTACCTTTGATATGCTTAATGGCTTGTTTCAACGGTAATGATTTTACATCAATACTTTTTAGGGCTTGCATACGTTCTTCAGTCAGATTCTTTTGTTCTTTAAGATCAATTAAATTGCCTACAAAGAAATATTTTGCTTCTTCATTGGTATAGACAATACGCCCACCCATATAGACTTCATAAACATCTTTAATTGGTGAGTTTTGTACCGATTTTACCTGAATCTCAGGATATTTGGTTTTTAAGTTTTGCTGCAAAGTTTGAATATCTGCATGTGCAGAAGAAAAGGTAAAAAGACCCAAAGTCAGAAGAGATAACCAGATTTTCATGTTAAAGCTCAAAATAATAATGTGGATATTGTGCACTCAATAATGATCAAAAATATATTGAGATCATGTAATTGCCAATGCGATATTTAGTTGGTACCACGTTTAATTTCGTATTGTATTCTGGATACCATGGCGTGTTAACTCATTTCTGAGTTGTTGGATATATTGATTTAATTCTACTTGTGAGTCACTCCGTAAACGTAATTGCGTACTAAAATTAAAGATTCTACTGCGTTTTCCATTGCGCTGTAAAATTTGAAAGTGCCCATTATAAGCTCCATTTGCTGTTGTCATACGGGTACTAAATTCAACGCATGTGACCTGATCTAAAGGGTAAGAGGTCATCATCAAATTACTGACGATCAGTTTATGATTGCGTATATAAAATGGGGCAAAATTTAAATTAAACCGTTTAAAGATCCACATCAGCATACTCAAAAATGCTACAAACATGATTGGAATAAACAAGCCCCAATATTTGTCTGAGCGGTTTGTTGTCTCTACTTCGAGTAATTCTACATGTTTGGCTTCAACCATTTTTTGCTCATCAATCCATTGTCGAATATCGTCAGTGCGTGGTTGAGTTCTCAGTAAATTTTGAATCGTTTGTGGGTCGCGAATATGATAAATCGTGGCCTTAACCAGTTGGCTATTTCCTAACTGATCAAAATAGTAAAACGCATTGCCATTTTTCCATACAGTGCCATCGTTATAATTTACATCCCCAAGTTTTTGCCATGTGGAATGAAGTGGTTCAGCTAATTTTAGAATATGGGTAGATTTGGAAGAGGCTGATCCTTTATTGCTGCGATATTCACTGGCTTGTAGATAGAGTAGTTGTGAGCCATCAGAAAAAATCAGCGGTGCGATTTCTTTAAATGCTTTGCCTAAAAATGGACTATCACCTGCGCGACGCATTTTTTTCTTATTCAGATCAAAATAATAAATCCCCGTGTCGTTATAAAACAAAGCATGGTTAATATGATCGCCATATTCGCTTAATAGATGATAAGGCGCGTATTGGGGATCAAAGGCAAACTCGTTGACATAGACCATACCATCGACAGGATTGAGTAAATAATATTGGTTATTTAAACCGTCTATTTCAATACTATAAAGTTTTCCATTGTCTTTTAAATCGAGCAAAGTGTTGTTGTAATAGACGTTTTTACCATCCACTCGATAGGCATAGTTACGTTCGCCTAAGACAAGTTTGAGTTGGTCTGGATTGGCTCCAGAAAGCAATTTCCCTTGAAAATAGTTGAATGTCCCATTACTTGCCGTATCATTTTCGGAATTAACACGATAAGGCAGATTGCCTGATTCAAGTTTAAAATAGGGGTAGAGATAGCTTTGTGGTTTTGAGCCTAGGGCAAAATTTTGTTGCATGATTTGCCACACTTCTCGAAGCGCACTTAAATCCTTATTTCGTTCGGTGGAGGGGGAGCAATACCAAGTGTCTTTTCCAGCAGTAAAATAACCATCCCCAATAGTTTTCACCTGTTGAGGTTGCACACCTTTTAGAATGATATTGCCACAATAGACATGGAGTTTATCTGCACCTAGTTGTCGGTATTGGTAATCATCATTGGGTAAATAAAAACTTTGAACATCTGCTTCTGGGATCAAATAATCACCATTGCTGGGTACAGCGGCATAGATTTGGTTGTTATATTTTTGAAATATCCCAAGTTTTTCTGTAGTCGCAGTAAAAGGAATCTCATCTGAATTTGAGTCAGAAAATCTAAATATAAAACTAAAGCTGAATAGAAGCGCGCATATCACCAAGATAAGCGTAAAGGTTTTAAGGATAGAAAATACTTTTAGTGGATTCTGCATCATTTATTTTATTGTTAAATATTGATCGGGTTGAGTTATGGCAATTTAAGGTTGTTTTGTCATCATTTTAGTGATGAATTGGTCATGCTGATTGATGGTAAGGTCTTTATCATTTAAGGCAAATAGGGTTGCATAGCCTCTGTTAAAATTTCGATTAACTCTTCATCCATATAGTGATAATCGTCTGGAATATCCAATACCATGACTTTTTTATGTTGTAACTGGTTGGGGAATTTCTCTTTGATATTTTGTTTATGTTTTTGCTCCATGACAAAAATCATATCTGCCCATGCAATATCTTTGGCAGAAATACGATGTTTGGCGTGTTTACTTGTGCCAGCGGAACGTGTGGAAATGCCATAACCCACTGCAAAGACACGCTCGGCAGTCGGGCTACGCCATTGGTTACGACTACAAATAAAAAGGCTGTTCAATCAGCAGTCTTCCAAAAATCATATTGTGCTTGTTTTCGTCTTTTGGCAGAAGAAATACGTGGATATTCAATTCTTAATTGTTTCGAGCGAGATCTTTTTAACGATCTGTTCCAAAGTAATTTCCAGTCTTTTTCTGGTTTCCAAAGGCTTGAAGTATGTCTGCAATCTCGACCACGGTGTAAATAATTTACCTTACGTCTCCAAGCGCGATTGCGGTTTATTTCATTTTCAAAATATTGTTGTGTAATGTCCATAGATAAAGCTCATGAGTTGATCGGGTTCAGCAGCCGCGATAACACATGATTGGGCTATTTTATAAGTATTTATCTGGGTAAACAAGCCGAATGATTTTGATAATGTTTATTTAGGGCCATTTTAAAGGCAATGAAAAGGGTATAATTCTGGCTAAATAGAACGTGTGAGTAGACGATGTTTATTAAAGGCATTAGACGTAATTATGACAAAGTCAGCCAAGATGACGGTATTGCAGATGAAGATAAGATAGATGCCTTGTTGATCAAACTGGGTGGTGAGTTTCTTGTCAGTAAGGATGACCGTGTTTATATTTTTGAAAAAGATGGTCAAACGGCCAAGTTTGATGCAAAACATGCACGGGCATTTCACTTTAAAGATTATTTGTGTAAAGACATGAATAAATTATTTCATGGGTTTTGATACTCCTTGAAAATTAGTGAACTGTTCAATTGGGCTATAAAAATGCTTTAAGCGCTTGGATGAGCCCTCTACCGATGTATTGATGGTGGTTAGGGCTTTCTAAAGTAATAATTTTTGATGTTGTCATTGTTTATTTTCTTAGTTCTGTTTTTTGATGCGCTGTGTGCCATAAAACGAGAGTGAATGCATTAATCCACTGCAACAATACTTTCGGCGCTTGGCTAAAAACAATATAAAATAATGGTTTGTATTTGGATGGTCTTTGTATTTTTCTAGCAAAATTATTTGACTATATACTCGTGCTTCAAGTTATATAATATAAAAAAGAAGGCTGTTTTTGCTAAGATTAATCGAGACGTATCTATGATGAAAGTACTGTCAATCTTATTCATAAGTTTAGTTTGTTCAATGGGGATTTTAGCTCAACAGCCAAATCTTGTGCCTCATCAGGTTAACTTAAAAAATGGGAAGCGCTTTTCTTTAAATCTTCCAGCAAATTACGAAATTATTCCAGCGGCTGAGGGCTTAAAGCGAGTTCGTTTTTTTAGCAAAGCTCCTGATGGCAGAATGTTTGTAACAGATATGCACGATTTGACCGATAATAAAAAAGGCATCGTTTATATTTTGGATGAATGGAACCCTGAAACGGGAAAATTTGGCAAAATTATTCCTTATATGACGGGGTTGAAGAATCCTAATTCAGTTCAATTTTATACAGACTCTTCAGGACAAGATTGGTTGTATTTAGCGGAAACTAATCAACTGACCCGACGAAAATTTACCAAAGGTGAAATTAAACCAACCGATAAAGCCGAAGTTTTAGTGACTTTTCCTGACTACGGTTTAAGTTATAAATATGGTGGTTGGCATCTAACGCGAACAATTGCTGTGGGTGGGAACGGGAAAATTTATGTTTCTGTCGGCTCAAGCTGCAATGCTTGTACCGAGAAAGAAAAAGTTCGGGCAACAGTATTAGAAATGAATCCCGATGGTTCGCAACAAAAGATTTTCGCTACAGGTTTACGCAATGCAGTCGGTTTGAAATGGGTTGGTAATTTTTTATTTGCCACCAATCAAGGTGTGGATCATTTGGGTAAAAATAAGCCTGATGAAACTTTTTATGCACTCAAACGTGATGCAGATTATGGCTGGGCTTCATGTTATTCGTCGAATGGTAAAATTTTGGCAGATCCAAAATTTAAACGTCCGTCAGGTTGCAAAAATGTATTGCCTCCTTATGCCTATTTCCCTGCGCATTCATCTGCACTTGGTTTTGACTATTTTGATCATCCCAATACAGATGATACCATCAAAAATTCTTTTTTAGTTGCTTTACATGGTTCTACCGATGCCACGATTGGTCATGGCTATAAAATTGTGATTATGCGTAAAGGGCAAAAACTACAGACATTTATGGACGGTTTTTTAGTGGGCAAAAATGTCTATGGGCGCCCTTGTGATATTTATCGAGTAGATGAAAATTCATTTTACTTTTCTGATGACAAGAGTGGTGTGATTTATTATGTTCGGCAAAAAGCATCTTCCTAAATTTTCAACTTTTCTAAAAATTTAGGAGTTAGTAAAAAGAACATGGCTGGGATACAAAATTCAGATGAAAGTAAAAATATAAATTGTCGATAAATCTTTGGAAGCCGTACTAGATTAGCAAAGTATTCATCTATGAAAATGAAGCTAACCTATTACTATTGTTAAAGTTGTTGTGATTATATCAATCATTTTATTCTCTAAATAAACCTACGAAGTTGTAGGTTTATTATTGTAATCAACTTTGAGAAATTACTGCGGTCTCGCCACATCACCACTTAAGCTTTCAGGTAATGCTAAAACAGTCACATCTAACTCTTCTAAGGCATCAGGACGGGCAACCACAAGCGCAATATAACCATTTTCAAATGTTGCACTGTTTACTACTTGAACACCTTTATTCAATTGTTCAGCTTGAGCAGGGGCTGGACCTGTACCTTGAATGACATGTAACCATGCTTTTGGTTTTGCCTTAAACCAGAGGCGTGCAATTACTTCCTGACCAAGGTAACAGCCTTTGTCATAATTGATTCCTTCACGTTGGTGTAAGCGTAATTCTTGTGGTTGAAATACATGTTCAATTGCTTGATTTATATAAGCCTGACCAGTTTGAATTGCAGCGATTTGCCATACTGAAATATCGGTTTCTGTCGTTGAAAAATCAGTCGTTGAGCCATTCAATGTTGGAAAAACTCGTCCAGTTTCTTCAAGCTTCATTTTAGAAAAAGCGCCGTATTTTTTAATATGTTTGGCAAATTCTTCGGCTTGATCTTGAGTCGTAACAATCTCTAAATGTTCAGGATTAATTTTTTTAAGCCATAAGCCAAAATGGATACGACCTTTAAGATCACAAATCGCAGTGTATTGGGTGATATTTTCAGCCAAAGCTTCAACGTTTACAGTCACTTGACCTTGTAGAAATTTGATTGCATCAACACCAATCAAGGTAAATGAGGAGAAAGCTAGATCGCTCATGAATTGCTCGCTTATCTTAAATCTAATACTAAAGAATTAATCTTATTTTCCGCTATTTTTCAAAAAAAAGCAGTTTTAGTGCAAATATTTTAATGAAGATGTTACTAAATATTTCCAAAACCCCTATTTTTATATCTAAGCTTATGAAATATAAACGATTTGGGAAATGGGTTTTCGACAGTGTACTATGCCAATCATTAGACACGCAGTACAAAATGATGCAAGAGGCACAAAACTAATGAATAACAACTATCGCAAACCACTGCAAGGTACCCAGCTCGAATACTTCGATGTGCGTCAAGCCGTAGAAGATATCCAGCAAGGCGCATATGCAAAACTTCCATACACTTCAAAAGTATTGGCTGAACAGCTGGTACGCCGTTGTGATCCAGCCATTCTCGAACAGTCTTTAAAAGAACTGATTAATCGTAAACAAGACCATGATTTCCCTTGGTATCCAGCACGTGTGGTATGTCACGACATCCTTGGACAGACGGCATTAGTCGACCTTGCAGGTTTACGTGATGCGATTGCAGATCAAGGCGGTGACCCTGCTAAAGTTAATCCTGTTGTACCAACACAGTTGATCGTTGACCACTCATTGGCGGTGGAATACGGTGGCTTTGATCCAGATGCATTTGAAAAAAACCGTGCTGTAGAAGACCGTCGTAATGAAGACCGTTTTCACTTTATTGAATGGACCAAAACAGCGTTTGAAAATGTCGATGTGATCCCAGCAGGGAATGGCATCATGCACCAAATCAACTTGGAGAAAATGTCTCCAGTGATTCAAAACCGTGAAGGTATCGCATTTCCAGATACTTGTGTCGGTACCGATTCACATACGCCACATACAGATGCGTTGGGTGTAATTTCTATCGGTGTTGGTGGTTTGGAAGCTGAAAATGTCATGCTGGGTCGTGCATCTTGGATGCGTCTTCCAGACATTATCGGTGTGGAATTGGTGGGACAGCGTAAAGCTGGTATCACGGCAACAGATATCGTTTTAGCACTTACAGAATTCTTGCGTAAAGAACGTGTAGTGGGTGCATATTTAGAATTTTTTGGTGAAGGTGCGGACAGTATGTCTGTAGGAGATCGTGCAACGATTTCCAATATGACTCCAGAATATGGCGCAACTGCGGCAATGTTCTATATCGACCAGAACACCATTGATTATTTAACCTTGACTGGTCGTGAATCAGACCAAATCAAATTGGTGGAAAGTTATGCCAAAGAAATTGGTCTTTGGGCATCGGATATGCAACAAGCAGAATATCCTCGCGTACTTCGTTTCGATCTTTCAACGGTAACACGTAATATTGCAGGTCCATCAAACCCACATGCACGTGTATCAACAGCAGATTTAAAAGAGAAAGGCATTGCAGGCGTAGTTGAAAACCGTACTGATGGTTTAATGCCTGATGGTGCAATCATTATTGCTGCGATTACCTCTTGTACCAATACCTCTAACCCTCGTAATACAGTTGCCGCGGGTTTGTTGGCACGTAAAGCAAATGAATTGGGCTTAGTACGTAAACCTTGGGTGAAATCATCATTTGCACCAGGCTCTAAAGCTGCTGCACTTTATCTTGAAGAAGCTGGCGTACTTGAGGATTTAGAAAAGCTTGGTTTTGGTATCGTGGCTTATGCATGTACGACGTGTAACGGTATGTCTGGTGCTTTAGATCCAAAGATTCAGCAAGAAATTATTGACCGTGATTTGTATGCCACTGCGGTACTTTCAGGTAACCGTAACTTTGATGGTCGTATCCATCCTTATGCAAAACAAGCATTCTTGGCTTCACCGCCTTTGGTAGTGGCTTATGCAATTGCGGGCACAATTCGTTTTGATATTGAAACGGATTCATTGGGTAATGACAAAGACGGTAATCCAGTTTACCTAAAAGATGTTTGGCCATCGGATGCTGAAATTGATGCGCTGGTTAAACAATCTGTGAAACCTGAGCAGTTCCGTAAAGTGTATATCCCGATGTTTGATTTGGGTGTGACGGAAAAATCAGAAAGCCCATTATACGATTGGCGTCCGCAAAGTACTTATATTCGCCGTCCGCCGTATTGGGAAGGGGCTTTGGCTGCACCACGTACATTGTCAAATATGCGTCCACTTGCGATCTTACCTGACAACATTACCACGGATCATTTGTCACCATCGAATGCAATTATGATGGATTCGGCAGCGGGTGAATATCTGCATAAAATGGGCGTACCTGAAGAAGACTTTAACTCGTATGCAACGCATCGTGGTGACCATTTAACTGCGCAACGTGCAACTTTTGCCAACCCAAAACTGTTTAATGAAATGGTGGTTCGTTCAGACGGCACCATCAAACAAGGTTCTAAAGCGCGTGTTGAGCCAGAAGGCGAAGTGATGCGTATGTGGGAAGCGATTGAGATTTATATGAATCGTAAGCAACCACTGATCATCATTGCTGGTAAGGATTATGGTCAAGGCTCTAGCCGTGACTGGGCTGCGAAAGGTGTTCGTCTTGCTGGGGTTGAAGCGATTGTGGCTGAAGGCTTTGAACGTATCCACCGTACTAACCTTGTTGGTATGGGCGTGTTACCACTTGAGTTTAAAGCGGGCACCGACCGTAAAACCTTAAAGCTTGATGGTACTGAGCTGTATAGTGTGATTGGTAATATTGCACCACGTACAGACTTAACTTTGGTGATTGAGCGTGCCACAGTTGATGGTAAGAGTGAAGTGATTGAAGTTCCTGTAACTTGTCGTTTGGATACTGAAGAAGAAGTGCATGTGTATGAAGCGGGTGGGGTATTACAACGCTTTGCACAGGATTTCTTGGAAGGGCAAGTGGCGTAGAAGTTAAAACTTATTTTTGATATTTATTGAAAAAAATTAAATAAGCCCCAAATTATTTATGGGGCTTATTTAATCGGGGTGTAACAATGAGTATTAGCGATAAATTTATATCATTTTGTAATAATTTGAGAATGAGTGAGACTACTGTATCTAATATCAAATATAGAGTCGAACAGATTACTAAAAGGATTAATTTAGATTTTTGGGGCATAGAATCAGGGATTCGACATAGTTTATATGTAGGATCTTACGGAAGGGGGACTGATATTCATACAAGTGATATTGATTTGATCGTTGAACTCCCTTTCGAAATGTATGCTAGATATAGTAATTATATAGGAAATGGTCAATCGGCATTAATCCAAGCTGTAAAAGACTCTATAAAAAAAACTTACTCTACTACGTATGTTAGAGGAGATGGGCAAGTAGTAAAATTAAATTTTACAGATGGCATTTGTTTTGAAATAGTTCCTGCTTTTTTAAATAGCGATGGTGTGAATTATACATACCCTGATACAAATAATGGGGGGAGTTGGAAAGTAACAAAGCCACGTGAAGAGAAAAATGCTTTGAATCAATTGAATGTTAATTCCAATAAAAACTTAAAAAGATTATGCCGAATGGCGAGAGCATGGAAAGATCAATGGAATGTGCCGATCAGCGGAATATTACTTGATACTTTAGTTTATAAATTTATGGAGCAATGGTCTTACAGTAATCATTCATATTCATTTTATGATTGGATGACTAGAGATTTTTTTAAATATTTAAAAGATCAGAACCCAGAACAATATTATTGGCTTGCACCTGGAAGTAAGCAGTATGTATGGCGAAGTGGTAATTTTGAGCATAAAGCTTCTAAATGTTATGATCTTGCATTAAAAGCTTTGGAATATGAGGATAAAAAAATGCCTTATACAGCTAATCAAACATGGCGTGAAATTTATGGAAACAAGTTCCCAGCGTAGTATAATTGAAGAACAAATTCGTGAGTGCTTTGGCAGAACAGTTTGGACACATAAAACACATGAAAAATGTGCAGATATACTAAGTTTTAGACAAAATTTTTTAAAGATAACTCAAATAGTTATTTCAGGATTAGTTACAACTGGAATATTTGCTTCTGTATTTGGAGATAGTTCTTGGTTGGCTATTGTCGCTGCGATATTATCTTTTCTTCTTACGCTATTGAATACTTTTGTTAAAAATTATGATTTGGGAGCATTAGCTCAAAAACATATTGATTCTGCAATTCAAATATGGAACATTCGCGAAAATTATTTATCATTGTTAACGGATATTCAGTCTAATACTATTTCAATTGAACAAATTATTGAAAGACGTGATTTATATCAAAAAGAATTGTTTGAAATTTATAAAGGAACACCGAGGACATTTAGTAAAGCGTATAGTAAAGCGACAAAAGCTCTAAAGGAATGTGAAGAGTTAACTTTTTCTGATTCTGAAATTGATATTTTACTTCCGAAATCTTTAAGGAAAAGTAATAAATGATATAACTTAGTTGTGTTAAATTTGAAAAGGATATAACTAAAATTAAACCAAATTAGGAGTTTAAAATGCTTAAAGAAAAAGAAATACTTCCTAAAATTGAAGAAAATACTGTCTATGATGAAACTATCAATATAGAAAAGCTGTTTAAACTACTTTCTGAAATGCCTGATGATTTTTATGAGGAAGAAAGAACAGATGAGCCACCTCAAGAAAGAGAAGATCTTTAAATGGTTTGTGCTATTTAATGATTAAGCAGTAGCTCTCAAAAACCATAAATTTCTCTTTTGAAATCATTTCTTGCAAAAATGACACCATCATTTTTAGAAATAGACAGTAGACATACATCAAAATATGGCTATACTTTATTCACCATTTCTAAAACCTATGGAGAACAAAAATGGTTACTGCTGGCGAAAAACCCGGAACAGGCTTCTATTTTTGTGTCCAATGCGGACATCGCACTTACTTAGAAATTGGTACAGATCGTTTACCCCAGTGTACCAAATGCCTTGGCAATCAATTTAAAAAATAAGATTGCTAAGCCGCACAGATAAAACAGATACTCCCTGTTTTAAGCAAAAGCCCTATCCAGTGATAGGGCTTTTTGTTAATTTAATAATAGTTCAAAAGATAACGAGAAAAAGGCAGATAATTCATTATGGAAACAATCCTGAGTTTATGTATTGGCATTGGTTTAAGTGCCGCCTGCGGTTTTCGTGTATTTGTACCGTTATTGGTGATGAGTGTTGCATCACTGATGGGATGGTTTGAGCCAATGAAAGGTTTTGAGTGGTTAGCGATACCATCGGTATGTATTGGTTTAGCTGTCGCGACTATTTGTGAAATTGGCGCGTACTATATTCCTTGGGTCGACAATGCTTTAGATACTATTACCACGCCAGCAGCGATGGTGGCTGGAACATTGACCACCATGGCGGTCAGTACAGGTGAAATGTCACAGTTTGCTAGTTGGGCGGCTGCGATTATCGTTGGTGGTGGTACAGCAACAGCTGTACAAATGGGAACGGTTGCGGTTCGTGGTGTATCTACTGCAACGACAGGCGGAATAGCCAATCCTTTGGTGTCTACAGGTGAGTGGATTGGGGCAATCGTGGTATCGGTATTATCGCTTATCGTTCCTGTATTGGTGGTGGTTGTTGGTATTATCTTGATGGTGGTAGCGGTTCGCTGGTTAAGAAAGAAAAAGCAAGAAAGCGTTGTTCATCCATTGTAGTTAGTGTGTTAAAGCACTTTTGAAGCAACTGTTTATCAAGATCCAAAGAGGATGATGACTCAATTCAATTGGGTTGAGTTATTAAATTGGATTAAGTGTTCGCTGTTTTTTGACATAAAATTTGATTCACTTTAAATCGAATACAAAGACAAATTTCCCCAACAATAAATCAATAAAAGAGAGATTGATTTTTGTATCATAAAGGCATACTTTTATTATGGGATTAATAAAAACATCGTTTTTATGGATTTAATCTCAAGGTCTTTTTAAGAGTATTGGGGGAAACTTTTATGATGGACAAATTTATTATCAATGTAAATGCGCAAGCCAATGGTGTATATGAAGTACACAATGCAAGCAAAGCTTGTGAGCATTTACCTAAGGCGGAAAATCAAAATCTACTGGGTTTTTTTGCGACAAGTGAGTTGGCAATTAAACGAGCAAAGATGAATTGGCCTCGTGAAAAAATTAAGGGATGTGTTTGCTGTTGTTAAGAAGCTCATAGCCTTTAACCAGCACCAATTTTACCTGCTGTTCCATCTTTATGTGGTGGAACAGCATAATATTAAAAGGGATAGAACGTATATCTATTCAATTGAAATGTATATTTTAAACGTCAATTGTTTGAAGTCACGACGAAAGCTTATGCTGACTCATTTTTTTAAATAACTTGAGAATTGAAAGATGCTGATACTTTTTACTGGTTGATATAAAAATAGAAAAATTAATAAAAACTTCATCAATAAATAATCTGATTTTTGTGATGAGTGTTTGATAAAAAGTAATAAATTTTAATGATTTAACATAAATATTTGTTTTAAAACAAAGATATAAATGCTATTAATAGCTCATAATATAAACATCACATGGATAGGTGAGAACAATGAGAAAGTTCGAGGTCGAGATCAATTTGCCTGCACAAGATATCGTATCATTTGAGGCAGAGGACATTGAGCAAATTCGTGCAAAATTTTATGCGATCAATTGGCGCCGTTTATTCCTGACACAGGGACAAGTTGAAAATTCTGATATTTCCTTTGCTGTACAGGACACGGAGACAGAACTTTATTTACATATCCAGTTAAATACACACTCGAGTAAAGCAGACCCTGTTTTTCAGATCGATAGCAATATCCAACTGGTTGTTGAAAGTAAAGAATTTTTGGGATTTTTAACGCGCAAAAAGAAATATGATGTGGTGTATAAAAACTTAAACCAAGCGCAAGTTTCAGATCAGCTCAGCTTATTCCTAAATGGGCAAATCGAAGAGATGACAGAACAATATCGACAATTGATGCATAAAAAAATGCTGCAAGAGCATCGTTTGGCATAATGACTAGAGATCGACATCTTTTATAAAAAGTAAGGAAGCTTGAGCTTCCTTATTGATCTGTAAAAAAAGAATAAACGGGTTTGATTGTTTGACCAAAAGATAAAATACACCTAGTGCATATAAAAATTAAATATAGTGATAAATTTTACAATTTGTAATTTAAAATCAAGGATTAATTTATAATTTTTTGATTGGGGTCGCTATTAATTTTAAAGAGTGTTGTTACACTACAAATAGATTTTAAGGGTATGCGTTATAAAATAATGAACAAGTTTGAAATTCAAATTCAGTATCCTAATCACACCGATGAGCGTGAGATGGAGCAAGAGAGCGATTTAGACGTTGCTGAGATATTGGCGAAATTTGAAAGTATCAGTTGGCGCCGTCAACGCGTTTTGCAATTACAATTGGATGGTCGAAACACTATTTTTACAGTGTTGAACTCAGTGTCAGAAGCATTTTTAAAAATTACATTAAATGCTTATGCAAAAAGTGAGGATTTTGAATTTAAGATAGAAAGCAATATCAAATTGATTTTTCAACAACGTGAATTATTTGGCTTGATGACACGGAAAAATAAAGAAGTATTTGCAATCAAACACAGTACGCTTGAACAGGTAAAAGCGAGTTTAACCGCATTTTTAAATCAGGATACCCAAGGCTTGGAAGATATTTTGCGTGATAGTAAAACAACCTCGCTAAAAGATGCGTCTTAAGTTAGTAGATTAAAGCGTGTGATCATTTAAATAGAATGACTAAAATGCAAATTTATAAATTAAATTTGCATTTTTTTTAGAATTTATGCAATAAAAAATCATTGAATAAGCTTTGTTGAAAAATTTTCTTTATTAAGTAACTTTTAAAGGAAAATTTTCCTAAAAAATAAAAAAATTAATCTATCTTAGGAAAATAATCCCGAGTCGATTTGGCTAATATTTATCTCAAGGATGTAAGGGATCGAAAAGAGTAGATTGCTGCCAGTTGCGTACAACGTGAGTGCAGTACTTACCCACAAGGTCTCGATTCGGCTTAGGACGCTATAAACCATAAGTTTGTAGGCAATAGGATTAAAACTTACCAAGTTTTAATAGTTGAAGTAAACCAGAATTGTTTTCCCACTCATCCTGAAAAATTCGATAAAAATAATGTGAAAATCTCAAATAAGACTCATCAATTAAGCCTATTCAAAAGTATTCAAAACATCAGAAAAATACATCAAAGCAAAATGATTTCATCACAGCATCACATTAAAATAAGTTCTATACTTTATTCAAATAATGACAGATATTGAAACCAAACAATGATAAAGAGTAGTGCAATGAATGATAAAAATGAAAATCATATTTGCTTGATATGTAATCAAACTTTTTCACATGCGAATGTTGTTCCGCTCGGGGCTATACGTAAGGTTATTACTGAAGAAATTGCACGAGATTTTCCCAATTGGTCTGCGCAGGATTATATTTGTAAAGCAGATTTAACCAAATATCGTATGCAGTATGTACAATCTTTGCTTCAATCGGAGCAGGGGGAGGTGTCAAACCTAGAGTATGAAGTGCTTAATAGTATGCAACAGCATGAATTAATAACAAAAAATACTGAAACACAACTCGAAAAAAAATGGACCATTGGGGAAAGGCTCGCAGATAAAATTGCGACTTTTGGCGGAAGTTGGACGTTTTTAATTTGTTTTATGCTTTTTTTAGTTGTTTGGATTTTATTAAACACAGTTGTGATCGTAAAACAACCTGCTGATCCTTATCCTTTTATTCTATTAAATCTTATTTTATCTTGTCTTGCTGCAGTACAAGCACCAATTATTATGATGAGCCAAAACCGTCAAGAAGCCAAAGATCGCTTACGCTCCCAAAATGATTATCAAGTCAATTTGAAAGCTGAATTAGAAATCCATCATTTGCATGAAAAAATAGATCATTTACTCATTCATCAGTGGGATAAACTGGCAAAAATTCAGGAAATTCAATTGGATTTATTATCGGAAATGAATAAAAGAGAAATAAAAAAAGACGAGTGAAAGATTAAAAATACAGAAAAAGCTTTTGAGCGTTACGGCTCTTTGGGGGTTGCATCTTTGTTGATAAGAACAGAAATATATTCTCGATTTTTTAAATTAGTTTGCAATAAAAACTCATTTTAGAAATATAAAAGATAAAAAATCCTGAGATTGTGTTTGATTGCGGGAAATAATTCTAAATTTCACGAGAAAATCTTAATCTTAGGAAAATAATCCCGAGCCGATTTCGTTAATATTTATCTCAAGGATGTAAGGGATCGAAAAGAGTAGATTGCTACCAGTTACGTACAACGTGAGTGTAGTACTTACCCACAAGGTCTCGATTCGGCTTAGGACGCTATAAATCAAAAGTTTATAGGCAATAGGATTAAAACTTACAAAGTTTTAATAGTTGAAGTAAACCAGAGTTGTTTTCCCGCTCATCCTGAAAAATTCCATAAAAACTATACTGTACAATTCCATTTATTTGATCTGATTAACTTACCGACAAAGCAATTAACAAATTACCTATAAGAAGCTAAAAATCATCATATTCAAAACTTTACTTTATTGCATATTTTAACTATAAGTGACTCATTGACGTCTAAATTCGATTATTAAAATTAATTAAAACATCGATTTAATTGGATTTTTGAAGTGTTGTTGTTTTAGGTTCTGCAATTCAAGCTGAGGGCTACGCAAAACGACTTAGAAATAGTTTCTTATTTAGTGGCTTAAAGCAAAAATTCGGTATCGATTTTAATATGGGAATCCGTATTTACAATGAATTACCTGACAATGTCGATGATGCAACACATCAGGCAGATTTATTGATGTATCAGTCTAAAGCACAAGGTAAGTCACAAACAACAATTCATGCAATCTTATAAACAGTAGCCTTACAAACAGTAATAAAGCTAAAGATTTTATTCCTTTATGCTATCAAGTGGATTCGGTTTTATTTCCCCATTGCTTAAATAACGGCTTTAAATATAGTTAACCTGTCAAAAAACGCATACACAAGAATATAATTTTAATTAATTAATATTTTTAATTAATTAAATAAATTATATAAAAAAATCAATTGTTAACCAAAATTTTCTAAAAGTTCATACAAAACATAAGCTTAATTTCTGATCAATGACTTGATAGATATCACTTATATGAATAATTAACTGGTTTAAATATAGTGACTTTTGAGTATCCGAATACGCTTCCAGTAAGCGAATACATATCAATAGTCTATAAATATTTTACTTCTAATGTGGTGATCAAGGTTTCTAAGAGCAATAACACATCGGCTTTCTTGCGTGCATCAATAAAAAACACAGGTAAATTTAAATTACGTTCCATCAACCATTGACGGTATTGGTGCGTTGGCTTATTCATATCATCATCAATATGGGTGACTCCAATCACAATGTTTTCACCATATTGTTTAAAAATATTGAGGTAATATTCGAGTTCATCTAAGGGGGTTGCTAAGCTATGATCAATCAACAGAATCGTACCAATCGCGCCTTTGCATATCACACCCCACATAAAGTCAAAGCGACCTTGTCCTGGTGTGCCATACAGCCCAACTTTACTGCCATCATCTAGCGTTACTTCGCCATAATCGATTCCCACGGTTGTGTTTAGTTTTTTATGGCTACGATCATCGGTGTTAAATGCTTCTGTTGCTAATACAGGTACTTCTGATAATGATTTAATTGCTTCAGTTTTACCTGCCCCCATTGAACCTGCAAAAACAATTTTATATTTCTGAATAATCATCGTGTATTTATCCCTTAAAATTTAAATCGACTTTTTAATTTGTTAAAAAAGCTTTTTAAAATCCCTTTTTCTTCCGTTTGCTCAGTATTACTTGGTGTTTTATCAAATAGACTTTCTTTTGCTGAAATCAGTTCAGCATTATGGATGGCTAGATTCGCAGCAACAAAGTGCTGCACGGTTGCGACTGGAATGTTGAGTTTGTCTGAGACATGTTGGATCTCAGCTCCAGAAATAAAGCATGCACTTAGTTGTAACAGTAATTTCTTATCCAACTCATTGGGTTGAACCCAAAATTTGAGGCGATAATATTTATCAGCTGCAGGTACGGTAATTAAATTGGGATTTTTCCAAATTAGGTTAAATAACCAATTTTCTAAGTTGAATTGTCGTTTACGAGAAACTTTTATAAAGTCCGCAGTGACTGCCGCAGTGTAGTGTATCGAGCGATCTGTTTGGTATTCTTCACGGGTGGCTTCTAGCCATGCCAAATGTGCATGATGGTCGATAATCGCAATCGTGCCGAGATGATCATTTAAAATGACTTTGCGACTGTCGTGATGGAAAAGCGCTGAAAAAAAATCAATTTCTTTGATTTCAAGTTGATCCTCAGCTTCATCATCGGGAACTTGGCTAAGTTCCAACTGTTCTGTTTCGGTCTTATGCAGTAATTTGATATTGACCCAGTTTTTCAATGTGAATTCGTCATAAATCGGGATGCAGAGTAAATTATCTTCTGCACTTTCTTTATGCTCACTATGTTTTGAAATTTTTAAATAAGGAATATTTTTATTTTGGATAATATTCTGGATATTATTATTTTCAAAAAACTGCTCATTGATCAAAATACAATTTATATTTTGATCTGAAACACTTGTCCAATTTATACCAATATTGGTTGGTAAAATTTTTCTAAGTCTTATTTTAAGATCGTCAGAGGTGGTTAAACCTAAGCCTGAAATTGCGATATTGATACATTGATTGTTCATAATATCACTTATCTAATATTAAAAAATTAAAGTGTAAACTGTTTTTTAACGGTCGTAGTTAGTTTAAGTTAACGCTAGATTTGTTCTTTTTCCAGTAAAATCATTTTTTTAATGTTTAATTGCTTGGCATTTAATCAGTATATTTCTTACATTATTATCCTCCTGTGTAAACTGTTAATTTTTCTTAAAGTTTAGAGAGTTTCATAGCTTTAAATTAACATTAGTTATTATAAGAAATCTATCTCAAAGTTAAATAAATTGCTTAGTTATTTTTGTCTATAAAAGCTTAACTTAATAGTGATTTGAATATTTATTATGATTGTGCATATTTTATCATTTATAATATTATTACTGTGATTTTAATCACGTGAAATGATTAAAATTACTTAAATATTTTTTACATGAAAAAAAGCGATCATTTCGATCGCTTTTTATAATTTTTAATTATCAAACTAAATTAAGCAAAAAGCTTCGTTGCTGCTTCAAAAAGAATATACAAAACCACAAGTGCCACCACAGGTTCTGCAATTTTAGCCCAAGTTGGGTTTGCCGTTTCGGTTACTACGACGTCTTGATGATCTGTATGAAGATCTGCTTTTTGAACATTGACCATTTGATTAAACTCCTTCATCGTTTCATCTAATGATATCTCTTCTTCGGGTATAGGTTGAGAGCCAATCAGTTCGGTTAGTTCGTTTGTTGACCAAACCCAATCTTTCGCCTGACCTGATAGATGCTCAATTTGCCCAATCACCAATTCTCGAAGACCTCGCTTACCTAAACTTCCCGCTGTTTCAAGTTGCTTTAATTCAGCAAGCTGTAGTTCAAGAATTTCCGTTGTTGCTGGTTCAAGTATAGATTTATCTAAACTGGATTTATTCTGAGTAGAGGTGGTGAGGTGTCGAGAAATTTCTTGGCTGTACAACTGATCTGGCGAAAGAATTTCTTGATACAACGCATCATCATCTTTACGCCATAGCGTAATGAGTTTACCCAAGGTTAAAGCATTGAGTTCTTCAATATGTGCTATACGTTGAGCAGGCTCTAATTGAGATAATAGCTGAGGCTTTTGAATCTTTATCTGCTCAGCAAAGTATTGTACGAGATCAAAAGCCATTCAGTTCTCCTTGTTCTATTCTAAAATTCTTAAACTTGGTTTTTTCTTTGGTGCCTCAGTTTTAGTTTCTACTTCTTCACTAGTATTTGATTCTAAAACATCTTCATCTATTTGCACATTGGCATATTCATCTGGATCAAAGAATAATCCTTGTCCATTTTCGCGTGCATACAAGCCTAATACCGCATTTATAGGCACATAGATATCTTTAGATGCACCGCTAAAACGAGCAGAGAAGGTAATTGCCTCATTGGTCATATTTAACATATGCACAGAATGTGGCGCGATGTTCAATACAATTTGTCCATCTTGTACAAATTGTTGTGGTACATCGGTATAGGGTTTGGTTGCGTCAACAAGTAAGTATGGCGTTAAATTGTTGTCGCAAATCCATTCATATATTGCGCGTGCAAGGTATGGTCGAGTTGGGGTTAAGTTCAATTCTTGTTCAGACATTAAAAAATACTCTATTGATTTGCGATCTAGAATTTTGCCAGAAATTCACTATATCTGTTTTTCTCTTTAAAAGTCATCGACTTTAAAAAAGCTGGGCGGCTAAAAATCCGTTGGCAATATAATAAAATTGGACGAGATTGCTGTTTCGGTAATTCAATTCCCATATGTTTTAACCGTATGAAAATTGGCGCTAACATGCAATCTAAAATTGTAAAGTTTTCAGACATAAAATAAGGATAATGTTGAAAAAGTGGGGTAAGGGATACCAAAGTATCTTTTAATTGTTTTTGTGCATTCTTTTTTGCAGCTTCATTAAGTGTATCTGGGTGGCGTAGCATAATATCTGCAAGTTTCAGCCAATCTTGTTCAAAGCGCCAAATATACTGTCTTTGTTCTGCACGTGGTGCTGGGGCATCCGCATAGAGTTTGTTTTGTCGATAACGGTCATCTAAGTATTCAGAAATAATACTGGTATTAAACAGCTTTAAATCATTTTCAATCAGCATAGGCAGTTGATTATATGGATTTAAACTGGCTAAATCTTCATCATCTTCTTCGACAATGATTAAGGTGTGTTTAATTTGTTTTTCTGCAAGAAGAAATCTAATCCAATGTGAACGAAAGTCATCCTCGTGGCTATACAACGTAATCCCTTGTTGAGGTGCATTTTCGACAGGCATATTCCAAAAACTAAGTGAAGTGAATAGAGTAGAATACTAAAAATAGACAATAAAATCATCTTAACTTTAATAAGCTTATGGTGAGTATTGCTATCAAATAGATAGAAAACAAGGATAAACCTATGAATTTAATAAATAAGCACAGTAAATTGGCGTTGGTATTGCTGTTGATGATGGGCATTTCAAATACATATGCAAAGAAGCAATCTGTAGATGCGCAAGTACAAGAGGCTGCCGCTGAAGCAACCGAAGCCGCTGGAGCGGAAGTGGCTGGAGCAGAGGCCTTATGTCGTGCAGATGAGGCTTGTGATGTCGCATCTGCGGCTTCTGAAGATGAAATGTATGGAGGGATCGAGCAAGAATACGTTGTAAAGGGTTGTAAGGTGACGATCTATAACGATGGACCCGTGAAAATGGTCAATGTAAAGACCAATAAGCCGTGTAATGCACCGATTCCGAAAGATCATAAGTTCTCTAAGGAAACTCGAACTTATCAGGAAAATGGCTGTACGATTACAGAATCAAAAGCTGCCGATGGGATTTCTGACGCTGTCATGGACTGTTCTAAACGAGATAAAACAAAGTAACTTCGAATAGTTACCCCATAAAAAAACCTCGGCAAATGCCGAGGTTTTTTGTCCGATTCGGTAAACGAATTAACGTTTAGAGAATTGAGGACGTTTACGAGCTTTACGTAAACCAAGTTTCTTACGTTCAACTTCACGAGCATCACGAGTAACGAAACCAGCTTGACGAAGAGCAGGTTTTAAAGTCTCGTCAGAAGCGATCAATGCACGAGTAATACCGTGACGGATAGCGCCTGCTTGACCACCGATACCACCACCAGCAACAGTGATGTAAAGGTCAAATTTTTCAGTAACTTCTAAAAGCTCAAGTGGTTGACGAACAACCATACGAGCAGTTTCACGACCGAAATACTGTTCAAGAGTGCGGTTGTTGATTACGAGTTTACCAGTACCAGCTGATAGGAAAACACGTGCAGTTGCGGTCTTACGGCGACCTGTACCATAGTTAGTAGCCATGTGCTGTATCCCTTAGATGTCCAAAACTTGTGGCTGTTGAGCAGTATGAGGATGCTCAGTACCAGCGTACACTTTCATTTTCTTGATCATCGCGTAACCAAGAGGACCTTTTGGCAACATGCCTTTTACAGCACGTTCGAAGATTTCTTCTGGTTTGTGAGCAACTAATTTTTCGAAATTAGTTTCACGAATACCACCAGGGAAACCAGTGTGGCGATAGTATTTCTTATCAAGTGATTTTTTACCAGTCACTTGTACTTGTTCAGCATTGATCACAACGATGTAGTCACCAGTGTCAACGTGAGGCGTATAAGAAGTTTTGTGTTTACCGCGTAAACGACGAGCGATTTCAGTCGCAAGGCGACCTAAAGTTTTGCCAGAAGCATCAACAACATACCAGTCGTGTTGAACTTCAGCTGGCTTAGCGCTGAGAGTTTTCATTAAACCACTACCTATTATAGTTGGTTTGGACTATGGAATCTGTCCAAACAAAAAGGAGTGCGAATTCTATCTGAAAAGAGTTAGAGTCGCAATTGAAATATTGAATTTCAAGCGCATCATTATATGGATAAACGCACCCAAAAGCAAAGCTTAGTTTGGATAAAATGTTGTAAGGTTTTCTGATTTATATTGGAATTGTGACAGGATTCATGAATAATTAAACTGATATAAAGAAAATAAGTCAGGCAAAAATGAAAATAATAAATTCAATAAAATTCGTTCTACTGCTATTCGGCGTAGGCAACTTAAACCTTAGTTTTGCTCAAGCGGATTTTCTGGATCAGCAAGCCCAGTTCAATCAAATGAATGCAAAGAACATACTAGAAAATGAAAAAACATTGGGAAATGAAAAAACATTGGGAAATGAAAAAATAAAACAAATCGGAAACACCAAGGAAGAAAAAGCAGCAAGAAAACAACAGCGAGAAGAACTGGAGACGATTCTGGATGCCAAATGGATGACGGTCGATTTTAGTGAGGAAATTCAATCCGCATATCCTTGCCAAGCGGTTGGACTGCTTATTCAAACGCAACACATCCCTATTGGTGAAGAAGTCGATGCGGTTGTGCAATGGAAGGATGATGACGATAAAAGCCGAAGTGGCGAATATACAGTCTATGGAAAAGTTGAACCTGACCAACGGGTTAGAATAATCTTTGATCAACATATTGACCCAGCCAAGTGTGGGAAAGAGGTTGAATCGATGCTTGATTTCTCTGAGATTGATCAAGAGCAAGCTCAACCAGAAACTCGGCCAGCGTCTAAAAGTCAGCTTTAAGCATTCTGTTTAAGATGTGATATTCAATCCGTTAATTTTTATAGAATAAATTGCTAAAAGAATCGTCATCGAATAGATAACTTTTGACTTAGATGAGAATGATGAAAATATGTAGGGTGGTATAGTCTTGGAAAGGATATTTCTTTTAGACTTTAAGCTTAAGTTGTAATCGTGCTAATTTATTGCTGATTTACAGCATAAGTAATGTATTTTTAGATATATTTTTCATTATAAATTTCAGCTTTCTAAAACTGAAATACAAAAAAATTTTACAATTGAGTCGCATAGTTTTCTTGAGAAATTGTTTTTGGTTTATTTTTTACATGTTTCCGTTATATTCGATATAAAAATGAACTTGAATTGGAAATGATAATTTAGAACCGATGTATACTATCTATGCAAGGTCTGTTAAAAGAGTTCTAGATGCTTCCTTTATATATAACCAGTGGTGAGCCTGCTGGCATTGGCCCAGATATTTGTTTAGATTTGGCAGATCGTATTGATGATCGTCCAGTTGTTGTATTGGCTGATATCAATATGTTGAGGGATCGTGCCAAAATTTTAAACAAAAGCGTTCAGCTTATTGAGTATCAAGGGCAGAGGGAGTGTTTGGCTCAAGGTCAGCTCTATGTGGAACATGTTCCTTTAGCCGTGGATGTTGTTTTAGGGACGTTAAACTCGCAAAACTCTGCATATGTGATCGAACAATTACGCCGAACTGCATACTATGCCATGCAAGGACTCAGTGTTGGTGTTGCTACAGCGCCAGTACAAAAGTCAATTATCAATGACGCAGGGATCCACTTCAGCGGTCATACGGAATATTACCAAGAGTTTGCTGGTGTGGAACGTGTGGTCATGATGCTTGCAACAAAAACCTTAAGAGTCGCTTTAGTGACCACGCATTTACCGCTGCGTGACGTTGCAGATGCCATTACCAAACAGCGTCTCCATCAGGTGATTGATATTCTTATTCATGATTTAAAAACAAAATTTAAAATTAATCATCCGCGTATTTTGGTGTGTGGCTTAAACCCGCATGCTGGAGAGGGTGGCTACTTAGGTCATGAAGAAATTGATACGATCAATCCAGTGCTTGAAAGTTATCGAACGCAAGGCATAGACATGAGTTTAAGTATGCCTGCTGATACTTTATTTACTGTGGATCATTTAAAAGGTACTGATGCTGTTTTGGCGATGTATCATGATCAGGGTTTACCTGTGTTAAAATCGCAGGGATTTGGCGAAGCCATTAATATTACTTTGGGTTTACCTTTTATTCGGACCTCAGTTGATCATGGCACTGCGCTCTCCCTTGCTGGTACAGGCCTTGCAAAAAGTTCAAGTTTGCATGTCGCTGTTGATTTAGCGCTTGATCTCGCTCGCTCGAATTAACTTTATTGAATAATAATTATCTAAATTTCAAACAAATGGAAAATGAGTAATGTCAATCATTAAGCATAAGAACAACCATATAAAACCACAATTCATGAAGCGTTGCATAAAAAATAGCATAGCGGCTGTATTGATCGCCTCTATGCTATCTGCTTGCTCGAACCTTGCAATGGATCACAGTGTATGTGATTTACGGGTTTTATCACTGCAAATTCCAAGACAGTCACAAGATGTTGTGCAATATGCTGGTTCACTCACTGTAGATAATTTAAAGAACAGCCAAGAAAAATTTAATCAAGCATTGGCAATGGTGCATAAAAAATATGCGAATCATAGTGGCATGGATAAAATGCTTAAAGACGGAGAAGCAATCAATGCTAATATTGATCTTTTGGTAAAGCATAAAAGTAGTATAATTGCCATACAAGACCTCAATATCATCATTCAAGACACTATTCTTGATATTCAAGCTGAATACAATCTGTTAACGGATCAAATGATTCGAGCAAATTATCCCTCAGCCCAAGCCATCATCTCGAAAAATCAAGCTTCTATTGCTGATCGTTTTGCACGTTCAATGAAGAAAATATCTGAAGGTGATGAAAACGTTGTCTATAATATCGAAGATTTTTGGTCTGACCTTGATACATTTAATACTTATCTTCAAGCACAGCTTAAAGGTAATGCCGAATTAGGTATTGAACGTGTTAAAGATGCAGAGATGCGTCAGAGCTTACAATCAATTCAAGAAGATTATGCGAAGATCTTAGATCATCATGAGGCACTTGACCTGCTTAAAAAACGAGAAACCTTAGTTGCTATATATCAAGCAACAAGGGAAAATTTAACTAAATCTGATGAAATCTTTAATAGCCTAAGCAAGTTAGAGTCGAATACGCAATAGTGGTCATCAATCAATGTGGAGAATTTTATGTATCAAATTAATGCCCTAAACCCTAAAGATGAAGGGCATCATACGCGTAAGCGTTTTGGACAAAACTTCTTACATGACCAACGTGTGATTGCCAAAATTGTTCGTTCTGTTGCCCCAAGATCAGGGGAAAATATTGTTGAAATTGGACCGGGTTTAGCCGCTTTAACTTCACCTTTAAATGGTGAATGTGACGCTTTGACTGTGCTAGAACTGGATCGTGACTTGGCAGCAGGCTTGCCAGGTCGAGTACCACATCCTGAACGCCTCACCATCATTGAAACTGATGCGTTAAAATATGATTTTACTGAATTATTTCAGGAAGGTCGTCCTTTACGTGTGGTCGGAAACCTACCTTATAATATTTCAACGCCTTTGCTTTTCCATCTCTTGGAATTTGGTGACAAAGTCAAAGACATGCATTTTATGCTGCAAAAAGAAGTGGTAGATCGTATTACCGCATCTCCAAACACCAAAGAATATGGGCGTTTGTCGGTGATGATTCAATACTTTTGTAAACCTACTTTTTTGTTTGAAGTACCACCGGGATCATTCAATCCACCACCAAAAGTAACATCTGCGGTATTCCGTTTAGAACCTTATGCGACTAAACCAATTGTTGCTAAAAGTGAAAAAGCCTTGGCTCGTTTGGTATCGCATGTGTTTACCCAACGCCGAAAAACATTACGTAATAGCTTAAAAGGTATGTTGCTTGAAGATGGTTTTGAAAATGCTGGTGTAGATCCAATGGCACGCCCAGAAACCTTAACATTGGCTCAGTTTGTTGCATTATCTGACCAAATGGTGGCTTAAATGGCGCTGGAAAAAGTCAGATATAATTATGTGATTGGTGATGTACAAGGGTGTTTTGAAGCACTGAAAGCACTACTCAAAGAAATCCAGTTCGATGCTGATCAAGATTTTATTTGGTTTGCGGGCGATTTAATCGCGCGTGGTGAAAATTCAGTGGGTGCATTACGCTTTATCAAAAAATTATGCGAACAAGGCAATGCTGCGACAGTCCTTGGCAATCATGATTTAAATCTGTTGGCGGTTGCACGTGGGATCAAAAAACTCAAAGAAAAAGACCATATTGATGATGTTATTCATGCTTTAGAAAGTGATGAGTTGATTGATTGGTTGCGTAAACAGCCTTTGTGTTTATTTCCCAATGAAAAGACGATTTTGACCCATGCAGGTATCCCGAATATTTGGAATGCGGAAAAGACTGCCGCGTTGGCCAAAGAAGTAGAAGCAGTCTTAGCGCATGATGACTTTGCTGTGCTCGATTCATTTCTAAAAGAGATGTATGGCACTGAGCCAGATTTATGGGTTGATGATTTACAAGGTCATGCTCGCTTACGCTGTATTACCAATTATCTAACCCGGATGCGCCTGACTGATGCACAAGGTCGTTTAGAGTTTAGTTTTAAAGATGCTTTAGATGAGCCGATGCCAGCAGGTTTTCAGCCATGGTTTAAATTTGAATCGCAGACAGCAAAAACTCATCAGATCGTTTTTGGACATTGGGCAGCGTTGCAAGGTGAGCGCATCAATGCGCAAATCCAAAATGTCGATGGTGGCTGTGTTTGGGGGCATCAACTGCTGGCTTATCGACTAGAAGATCAAAAACTTTTTAGTGTTGATAATCCTGTTTTTTGATATGAATAAAGCCACAACATGTGGCTTTTATTTTGGGCAATATCACGAGATTCAAGCATAGTGTCAATGCGCCATTTTCAATGATTTTAATCTTTTAAATGGCGAATTTATCTATCAATTAAAAAGCAAATTATTCTTGTCGAATCCATGTCTGACTTCGACCAATCAACGAAATACCAAGATAGCCACGTAAGGTCAGGCGGTTTCCACTTGCATTTAAGCGGGCTTTGCCATGATAAATTTTTCCTCCGCGAGGATCCAGAACTTCACCACCAATATAGCTGTTTGGGTTGTTTGGATCAGCTTTTAACTTTTGTAAAATAGTTAAGCCAATAATGGGTTTATTGGTAAAGGGTGCGGGGCAATTGCGACATTGTGTTAAAGCAGTTTCGCCGGGTGCAGGAAAATCTTTAATGATTTTACCGACATAAGTATCATCTTTTAGTTTCTCGATTTGAATATGTGCACGAACATAACCTGTTTTATCATCAACAGTGCGCCATGTGCCAGTGATGTCAGCTGCATGTGTCCAGCTGATCATTCCCAGTAGCATACAACTGAAAATTCCTTTTTTCATAAGCATACCTATTTTCTTTTAAGTTTAAATGTTGTGATCAGTGAATAAAAACTTATTCACGAATCCAAGTTTGACTACGACCAAGTGCAGACACTCCCACATAACCTCTTAACATTAAGCGATTACCGTTTGAGTTGAGTTTGGCTTTCATGGAATAAATTTTACCTGTAAGTGGGTCAATAATTTTTCCACCAACATAATCTTCTTCACTGGTTTGTTTGAGATTTTTAAGAACATCCATACCTAAAATGGGCTTATTGGTATAAGGTGCTGGACAGTCTATACAGGTTTCTTTTGGAGTATAACCAGGACGTGGGGTAATTTTGATGATTTTACCGGTATATGTGCCATTGGCTTCTTTGCGTATTTCAAGCACAGCTTTAGATGAGCCAGTTTTATCATCGATATTTTTCCAAGTACCAGTGATATCTTTTGCCATACTGCTACAGCTTAAAACAGAAAATAATGTCCCTAAGATGAACTTATTAAACCTCATTTATTGATTCCTTATCAAAATGGGGGAAAGAATAGTTCATCTTAAGCTGAATAATTACTCTAGGCAATCATGTGAAAAGTAAACTAAATCACATTTATTTTATAAAAAGTATAAATGTTGGCAACCAGATAGCTGTGAACACCGCATTTACTGCCATTCCAAAGGCTGCATAACGACCTGCAACCGCGCCACGTTGCCAAGCTTGGGCCGTTCCGATGGCATGTGCAGCCAGTCCTAAAGCCAAGCCAGACGCGCGTTCATCATTAATATTGCGTAAAATAATCGATGAAAATGCGGCCCCAATCACGCCTGATAAAATGACGATCAAAATCACCAATGTGACTGGTGAGTGCAATAAAGTTGCAATATTGATTGCAATTGGCGTAGTCACAGCACGTGTGGCAAAGGCCATGATGGTCGGTTCTGACATATGCAGTAAATAAGCCAAACTCATGGGTAATGCAACAGCGCTGATACTGGCAAACACCAAGATCCCTACAACAGATTTCAGTGGTAAATCATCATAACGCATTGCGGCTAATGGAATAGCCAATGCCACAGTGACATAACCGAGTAGGTGGCTAAATAGACCATTCATATCTGTATTGTATTTTTCATAAGGAATTTTAAAGATCATTAAAATTCCAATCACAAAAAACATGCCAATGACCAGAAGCGGAATTTGAGGAAAGCGTTTATTAATTGGTTTCGCTGCCAAATAGGCAATTAGCGTGATTAAAAACCCAGTGAGTACACTTAACATATCAGCCTCCTATAGCCACTTCTTCGCCATTTTTGCATAAATCCAGAGTGGAATCAGTGTGCTGACAAACATCACAACCAGAAATAAGGGGATCTCTTTTCCCATACTGACCAGCATGATTAAAGAACCCGCACATATCGGTAGGAAAGCAAAGCCACTTTCTCTCATTAATTTATTATTGGTATCGACCAGACGGGCAGGGATTTTTTTGAATCTACGCCATAAAACCAACACAAACAGTAGGCTGAGTAGACCTGTTAAATTGCCCAATTCAGGATGATTAAATTGTGACATCACCAACACAGAAGCTTCACGAAAGAAGATGATAAGTCCTATTGTGAAGATCCATGCTTGCCAATCGATACCTTTTAACTGATCCATGTGTGTTTATTTATAAAAATTGATCTTTCACGTTTTAACCGATTTAGCGCTTTATTTCAAACTCTTCTAACGGCCTTTTAAATTGTTCTGCCTTATTGCCAAGGATTTCAACGAGCGGTAAATGTGCCTGATTGATGAGCTGTTCCAGTTTTTGTGGTGCCATGGCAACCACCAATTGTAAGTTGCCTTCATCATCATAATGTTCAGATTCGATGACATTAAGATCGTAAAGTTGATTTTTTAACTTGCCATAAGCGGGTTTTAATTGTAGTTCAAAACGTTGAATTTGGCCCATCAAACATTCATGTACCGCTTTACGTAACAAGTCTAAGCCTTGTTGTGTATGGGCTGAAACATAAACACGCTCAGGTTGGTGCGGTTTGGCATAAACGATTTTGGCTTCTTCTCCGCTTTGATCGATCTTGTTATAGACTCTTAATATTGGAACATCTGCGCCAATTTCATTTAACACCGTTTCTACGGCATCAATCTGTTCCATAACATCTGGACTACTCGAATCGATGATATGTAACAGTAAAGTGGCTTCTAAAGTTTCTTCCAAAGTTGCCTTAAAGGATTCGACTAAAGAATGAGCGAGATTGCGCACAAAACCAACAGTGTCTGCAAGAACAAGCGTACCAATACCATCCCAATCTAAACGGCGTAAGGTTGGATCGAGTGTGGCAAATAATTGATCTGCTGCATAAACATCACTATTTGCCAAAATATTAAAAAGTGTTGATTTGCCTGCATTGGTATAACCGACCAAAGACACAGTTGGAATATTGGCTTTTTGGCGAGCAGCACGGCCTTGAATACGTGTTTTTCGGACTTTTTCCAGACGATCTTTGAGCTGTTCCATACGGATGCGTAATAGACGTCGATCTGTTTCAAGTAAGGTTTCACCAGGTCCACGTAGACCAATACCGCCTTTTTGACTGTCCAAATTGCTACGGCTGCGGACTAAACGTGAAGAAAGATGATCTAACTGAGCCAATTCAACTTGCAGCTTACCTTCATGGGTACGGGCACGCTGCGCAAAAATATCCAGAATCAAACCCGTACGGTCAATCACACGACATTTTAAAATACGTTCTAAATTACGTTCCTGAGCGGGTGACAGTGCTTGGTCGAAAATAACCAACTCCACTTCATCTGCCTCAACTTGTGCAGCAATTTCTTCTGCTTTACCTGAACCAATAAAGAATTTAGGATCGGGTTTAATCCGTTGTACGCTTAAATGCTCTAATATATCCGCGCCCGCAGATTTAGCCAGTAATCGAAATTCTTCTGCATCAAGATCTTCTAAGATTTGAACATTCACACTGACTAAAATGGTTTTTTCACCACCTTGATTTTGATCAAAGTATTCCACAGATTGTAAAACTCAGACATTAGACTAGAAAAATCATTCTAAAGGATATTCTGTGTTAAATCCTAAGCTGTATGCAAAGTATTGCAATAAAATTATAAATATATGAATTTATTGTGAAATCTTAATTTGGATTTTCCTGTTATGTTAACGGGGGAGTTAAAATTTAGTAAAAATCCATAGCTGCTTGATGGCGCGTAATTTTTGCCACAATTTAGCGTTGAGCTGATTTGGCTATTCATTTCGCACAGTAAATCAATGTTGTTGTCTTTAATGATGAATGCAAGTTGATTTAGATATGTATACAATAGTGTCAGTTTAATATGACATACATTTTGTTTAGTGAATATCTATGACTCAACAACAAGCAATCAAAAAGTCAAAATCATCGAAATTAAGTGCTTTATCTAAAGTCTTTTTGTACAGTAAAAAACTGGTATCAGGAACATCTGCTGTTGCAGAAGGCTTTTATCTGGTTTACCGCCATCAACTCTATAAAGATCCGAATAATCCTAAAAATACCCGTTATGTTCAGTATTTTTGTCGCCGTTTAAGTGAAGTATTTAATGTCGACGTGCGTGTACATGGCGATATTCCGCGTGAACCAGCATTGTGGGTGAGTAATCATATTTCATGGTTGGATATCGCTGTTTTAGGTTCAGGGGCACGGGTATTCTTTTTAGCGAAAGCTGAAATTGAAAAATGGCCAGTTTTTGGCAATTTGGCTAAAGGTGGTGGAACCTTATTTATTAAACGTGGTTCAGGGGATTCGGTGCGTATCCGAGAGCAAATCGCTGAGTTCTTAACTAAAGATATTCCAGTGTTGTTTTTCCCTGAAGCAACCACCACTGATGGTTCAAAAGTCAAAAAAGTACATGGTCGGATCTTAGGTGCGGCAATCGAAGCCAAGAAACCCGTACAAGTATGTGTGATTTGCTATGTAAATCAACATGGGCAATTAGATACCGTAGTGCCTTTTATTGGCGAAACCACATTTGTCGAACATGTCCAAGCTGTGCTGGAAATGCCAAAGGTTGTGGCGCATCTCAAAACCTTTCCTGCGATTGCAACAGAAGGGCATACGGTTGAAAGCCTGACGCAACAAGTGCAAGTGATGATGCAAAAAGGTTTGGAAGATCTACAGAAAGAAGTCCTAACAGATTAACGATCTATTCAAAATGATGTCTCTGACTGTTTTGAATAGGCCAAGGGAAGCTGTCTGCGAGAGTGTGTAGGTTTATAAAACGTCTTTATTTTTTATCAGAATAGATGATCATGATCTTTACTCAGCAGGCAGAATATTTGTCACTGGAGCATAGTCATAACGAGGATTGTTCGAAAAAGAAAAAGTTAGGACGCCTGATTCCAGATTCAAAAATACAGTGAAGGCATTATTTTTTCTCAACGATATTGCCTCACTCATGCTCAACGTTTTTTAGATATTATACCGATCAATATTATTAACTTGACATAAATAAAATGGTTTTTGCTTTTTCCATCAGCCGATTTTACCTGACATCGCTATCGCGTTTGGCGGCATGGATGCCGCCGTTGGTCAAGGGCGATAAGGATATCCCCTTTGACCAACATGAGCAAAAACAAAGCACGGCTTTGTTTGCAGCGCAAGTTTTGGCATTGCCCGAGAAAAGTAGAGCATCGCCTACGCAAATCGATCTAAACTTTTCTCAAAATATAAGGCAGTGAAAACACCATGTATTATGCAAATTTTCATGAATGGTCTTACTTTGCTTATTCAGTGCTTATACCATATATGTGAAACTATTCAGGATTACATAAAGCCCTCAATCGGTAACCAAGAAATCACCTTAATTCCTGCTTTTTGCCACCACTTCATTTTTGGCTCTTTTCTTAAAGTGACAATGCCTTGAGGCGTTTCTTTGAGCCAATTGATTTTATTCTGTGAATCTAAAACCAGCTTATAAGCATATTTTTTTAAATTATCATCCATAGTTTTATGTACGGCAATCGCCAACGGTGGACTGTTGATAATGACCCCAATCTCAGTATTTAAGTTAGCTGAACGTGGGTCGAAATTAAATGAGCCAATAAACACTTGTTTATTATCTACAGCCATCAGTTTGGCATGCAAGCTAGAACGGCTTAAGCCTTTTAAGCTAACTTTGGCTTTCTTTGAGATTTCTTCTGAATTGGCATAGAGATTCTCTTCAGAAACGGCAGGCAGAAACTCATAAAGCTCGACCCCATTTTTTAATAAATTATCTCGATATTTTGCATAAAATGCATGTACCAACGCGACATCATTGGCTTTAAATGAGTTGGTCAGGACACGTACTTTAACGCCCTCATCTGCCAACTCAACCAGTTTCTTTGCGCCTTTTTTTTGCGGAACAAAATAAGCAGAAATCAGGTCGACATTTTGAGTCGGGATATCTAAGCGTTTCACCATTTGGAAGTTGAGATGTTGTTCTTTTTTGGCCTTGGCCTGAATTTTATCTGGGGCATCTTTGACCACTTCTGCTTTGACCCAATCCAGTTGAATATTATGATTGAGCCATTGATCAAAAGCATGGGTGCGATTACTTAAATTCAAATAATTTTGAACGGTAATTTCTTGGTAATGGTGGGTCAATTGTTCTTTTAGACTGTCATAACGTAAGGTGTAGGTACTGTGATTGACAATATTTCTCACCGGATAAGCGTAGCTATGATTCCAGTATTCATCAAAGGAGTGGGTAATATCATCTACCGCTTGCCCCACCAACATCACATCTACATCTGAAAATTGGTAATTGTCACTAACGTTATAATATTGATTACTCATATTACGTCCGCCAATTAATGAAATTTGATTGTCAGCAGTAAAGGTTTTGTTATGCATGCGACGATTGATACGTTTTAAATCCAGCACCATGTCGATGGGGCGAATACTTCTAAAACGGTAAGGGTTAAATAGTTTTACTTCAATGTTTGGGTGTTGATCTAAGGCGAGATAAACCCCTTCCATTTGTTTGGCATTATTATCATCAATCAGTAAACGAACTTTAACACCGCGATCTGCGGCTTCAATAATTTTGTATAAAGCCAATGAGCCAATTTTGTCATTGTCCCAAATGTAATATTGCAAATCTAACGTTTTTTGTGCTTTTTCAATCAAATTGATGCGTGCTGCGATTGCTTCCAGCGGATCATAAAGAACGTGATAACCGGTTAACTCAGGGTTTTGCGCTTTTAATGGAGAAATAATTTGCGCCAAAGGGGTGTCTTTGGTTTCTATATCGTAGGCATATTCGGGTTTAATATTTTCTTGTCGAGGTAGGGTTGAGCAGGCAGAAAGGCTGAGTAATAGGCAAGAACCGATCATCACCCAATATTTTGAAGCATGGTGATTGTGAGCTTTTTGCTGTAATTGGGTATTACGATTGATCGTTCTTTGCATAATATTTTCTAAGATTTCTCAGAGCTAGAGTATAATTGCCTGAGGATATATTGACAATTCGTCGATGTTTGCCGAAATGCAATCCATTTATGAAATGCCAATGTAGCCTTTTCAAAAGATAAATAAAGAGATGACAAGTACACGCGACTTGCGAGATTGAATATGTTTCCAACCCTAACTGTTACATCAATTTTTTATCTCTGCTTCATTGTGCTTGCGGTATGGGGAGTAAGCCAAGCCTGGTTAAGTCAATCTAGAACTGAAACGATCCATCCTTTTAAGTCCTTCGTCCATTTACTGGCATTCTACCTGTCTTATTTATTAATTCCGTTGTTATTTTTTAGCATTTATGCAGGATATATCGGAAAATTCTCATTACATGAAAGTATTTTTATTTTCTTACTCAGTGCGTTGTTGATTTATGCACGATTTATTGAACCACATCGAGTTCATGTTCAGCATATACAATATTCGTTGGGGCAGGAGAAAACCTTTACTCAACCGATTAAAGTTGCGTTGCTTGCAGATTTACACATTGGTCTGTTTTCTGGACATGAGCGTCAGCTTAAAACAATTGTCAAAAAAATTAATTTGGCTCAACCCGATTTTGTCGTGGTTGCAGGGGATTGGACCTATGAACCTGAAAATAAATTGGTTGAAGAACTGGCGATTTTAAAACAGATCGAAGCTCCGGTTTATTCAGTAAATGGTAATCATGATGAGCAGTATCCAGGACCACCGATTCAAGCCTTATTGGCCAGTGCCTTAGAGGCCAATAACGTCATGGATATTGAAGGTAAAATTGTTGAATTTGATGATTTTCGCTTAATCGGTGTCGGGGACTTATGGGCAGGCAAGGCGGATATGCGTTATATGCCCGATTTACCTCAAGACAAACCGTGGTTAATTTTGTCACATAACCCCGATACGGTAGATATGGTGCCACAGTTGCCTACACGTCCGTTGATGCTGTCTGGACATACTCATGGTGGGCAAGTTGAATTGCCGTGGTTGACCAGTTATGTAATGAAAAAAGTTTCTATTCTCGGTCATAAACGAGGCTTGTATCAGCATGAAAATGCCGATGTATTTGTCAGTGTCGGTACTGGTATGGTAGGTGTGCCTTTTCGGTTTAGAGTACCACCAACCATTGATATTATTGAGCTGAGTTAAATTTCATACTGATCAATCATGTTTTAAAATAGTAAAAGGCTGCAATCCCAATCAAAACAAGAAACCCAATCAATAACAGCATGCTGCTGGACTTATTCTGATGACTCAAGTCTTCCACCCCTGAGGTTTGAACCGAAGCGTGAGTAGGGCTTGTTGAATCATAAGATGAAGACTTTGCTTGTGATGAGGTATTTTGCGTCTCTCCTTGCATAAAGTTTTCGGCAAATTTGGATAAAGCATCTGGTTGAGTCAAATCGATTTGGAATTGTTTTTTGATCTCTTGCCAGTCGGGATGTTGATCATTGATTTCAATGGTCTTACCATCCTGATTGGTCATTTTCACCGTACTAGATGAAAAGTTGAATTCAAAAGATTTGCTTTCATTTTTTATATTCGGCATTTCGCCCGATAAAATTTGAGGGTTTGCTTTAAAAGCCTGAAGCGCATCTGATGATTCGTATAGGATGCGGACTAAATTTTTTGCTGCGGTTGGATCTAGTTGAAGTTGTGCAATAAGGAATTGTTCTGCTTGTTCTGTTTGATGGTGTTCAAGCAGATCAAGCAATGCTTGTAATTGTGTTTGATTCAATTGGTACATATGCACCTCGAATAATTTAAATGATGAGAACAATAGCGTTTAGTTGAATGGCTTTCTTTTAACTGTTTTAAACTTTATTCGTCATCTTGCATTGCATATTCAATCTTATTGCCATCTTAAATTTTATCGCGGTGTTGCATCTCATTGCTTGATAAAAAATTGATAGGCAATCACAGCAACAATCGCAATCACAACAAGCATAACAATAGGTAAGCCTTTTTTCTTGGTTTGATCTTCAATACCGACAGGTTGCGTTGTCACGCTGGATGGGCGGGGAATTGACTGAACATTATGTGTCGAATTGACAGCACTATCATGTGCTTTGGCTTTCATTGCAGCAATGTAGGCAGCAGCCGAATCATATGTTTCACCTTGCGAAAAATGACGCATAATTTCATCCCAGTCAGGATGATGTTCATCAATCAACACTTTTTGATGATCTTGATATAACACATAGATTTCACCAGTTTCAAAATTCGACTGAATTGCTTTATAGCGAGGATGCTGACTGTCATAAAAATCATCATCGAACTGAAACTGATTGATTGCCAAATTAGGATTTTCAGTGAGCTGTTCTACAAAGTCTTTGGCATCTTTTAGCCCAAGGTTTGAATGTTCCATGACCAGTTTAATCGCTTCAATTTTACGATTTTGTTGGATCAGGGCAAGAATGTCTTGTTGAGGAATTTGCAAGTGTATATCACGGGAACTATCACTTTGAGCTGTATCTGCAAATGCGAAGTTGTATGCGTTTTCTGTCAGATTTTCTACATAATCCTTGGCTTCTTTCAAGCCTAAATCTGAATGGTCTTTGACCCATTTAACTGCTTCAACTTTACGACCTTGTTGAATCAGTAACAGAATTTCTTGTCGTTGTTGTGGGTTAAAGTTTGGCATCATGCACCTTTCATTATTGGTTTAATCATCAATGAATATAGATCAACAATAGATATGAATTTTTATTAATCATAGAATTAATTCAATTTTTATTACAAATTGATGCCAAATAAAAGTAGTAATTTGTGTGCGAATAAGCAATATTTTAAAACTGTCATAAAACTTTGCTATTGTAAAAGTCATAATATTTATAACCTTAAAAGAGGGCTTGGCCATGACTCGTGATTTTGAAAAATTCCCAGAAGATGATAACGGTAATCTACTTTGGCAAATGCACGAAGATGGTGATGATTTAGAAGAGGTACATGAAATCGAGTTTTCTGTGTATTTTAAAACACAAGAACTCGCTGAAAAATGTGCAATCTATCTTTTACACGAAGAGCAAAAAATTTCACTGTATTTGGATGAAGAAGTGCAACCCAATGAATGGGTGATTACAGTTTATGTTCATCTGATTCCAGACTACGAAGATGTTGTTGATTTAGAGCAATGGTTTAGTAAAATTGCTGAGCAGTTTGAAGGTGAATATGATGGTTGGGGATGTACAACCTATATATTTGATGATGAAGACGATGAAGAATAACGGTCTTTAGATGACGCATATTGTTTTAAAAGCATATCCTTGTTGATATGCTTTTTTTTAAGTTTCAGACTACTCAAACCATACAAATGAAAGCTTTGTACAGCGCTAAACTTGCTTTTCAACAACAATAATAGTCAAGGATATGAGTATGAGTAATACGGTAAAGTTGCATCGCGTTTTTAGTGCACCACCAGAGCGAGTCTATAAAGCTTTCTTAGACCCAGATGCAATTGTAAAGTGGATGCCTCCGCATGGTTTTACAGCAAAACTTCATCAAATGGATGCTACGGTTGGTGGTTCTTATCGAATGTCATTTACCAATTTCTCTACAGGTACAATCCATTCATTTGGTGGAACTTATGCGGAGCTGATTCCCAACCAACGCATACGATATTTTGATCGATTTGATAATCCTGAGCTCGCTGGCGAAATTGAAGTAATTATTGAAATAAAAGGTGTGCTTGTTGGAACGGAAGTCAATATTACCCAGTCAGGTATCCCGAAAGTGATTCCTGTTGAGGCTTGTTATTTGGGATGGCAAGAGTCTTTGCAATTACTTGGTCTCTTGGTCAATCCAACAATTCCAGATCAATAAACTCGCGTGAGTGACCTATAAACTATCGCTATAGATCTCTTTGGTATTTATATCATTCATCTAACATCCATTAAACAGGCAATACAATTCAATCATTGATTGCCTGAGTAAGCACCAAGCCTCGCCTTTGTTTGCAGGCTAAGCTGTGATGGGGACAAGATGTTTTTATGACCCCATTGTCACTTTGCACAACTATATTTCTCATCATTTGGAATAATTTTAGAATAACTTCGGTTCGGAATAACAATGACGATTTATAGCAAACGAATTTATGATGCGGTTTCAGAAACAGATGGTCAACGAATTCTGGTTGATCGCTTGTGGCCACGTGGTGTTAAAAAAGATGATGCTAAGATTGACTTATGGCCGAAAGAAATTACCCCGTCCAATGAACTCAGAAAATGGTATCACGAGGATAGCGAAAACCGTTGGGATGAGTTTCAACAACGTTATCGCGTTGAATTATCACAGGTTACAGTACAATTAGAAGAGCTGCGGAAACTTATAGCACAAGGTCCTATAACCTTATTAACGGCGGCCAAAAATCAAGGGCGAAATCATGTCAGTGTTTTGCTGGATGTGTTAAATCATAAAGCCTAGTTTTAATGATCACGGTTGATTTTAAATTATTCCTTATATTTATTATGGTTTTTAAGTTGATGAAAAATCTTAAAATGCTATGATTGTGATTTGAACCGAAGTTGAGCTTATTATGTCTTTGCCACATTGTCCAAAATGTAATTCAGAATATACCTATCAAGATAGCGATTTATTGATTTGCCCAGAATGTAGTTATGAATGGAAAGATGGCGAGCAAGTAACAGCAGATGACAGCGTGACGATTAAAGATGCTGTTGGCAATATCTTGGCAGATGGCGATTCAGTGACAGTGATTAAAGACTTAAAAATTAAAGGTTCTTCTGCAGTGGTTAAGGTAGGAACCAAAGTCAAAAGTATTCGTTTACTGGTAGACAGTAATGATGGGCATGATATTGATTGTAAAATTGATGGTATTGGTCCCATGAAGTTAAAGTCAGAATTTGTGAAAAAAGCTTAATTTTTTTGAGGTTCATCAATGATCACAGCAATTCAACTGTGATCATTTTTTTTGTCTATATCATTTTTCTCGAATAATAATTTTTGAGGTCAGTTCTGCTTTGGAGCGAACGCCCAACTTTTTCATTAAATTTGCTTTATGCACTTCTATGGTCCGATGCGACAGCTCTAATTTTCGTGCAATTTCTTTACAGGTAAATCCATTGACAATCAATTGGGTAATTTCTGATTCACGTTTGGTCAATTTTTGCTTAGAAGACAACACCTGATCTTTACGTTCAAAATGCCAGACCATCAATTTAAAGGGGTCTTCAGGTGTTAAGGTTTGCCCATGGGTATGTGTCCAAAAGATTTCGCCATTTTTGTGCTGCATAAAGCGCTGATCAGAATAATAATGGCTTTTTTTTAACAATAAGCTTTGCAATGCATCATTCCCGACCTTTTCATAATCCTCAAGGCTAGGAAAAATTTTGACTATAGATTGCTCAATTAATTCGCCACGCTCATAGCCAAATAGATTGGCAAATGCAGCATTCATTTCCATCATGTGTCGATAACTTAATACAACAATCGGTGCAGGGCTAAAATCAAATGCGATTTTATTATAGTTCATAATAAGCATCCTTACTTAGTATAATAATGAATATAACGCGATAGCGAGAAATAACAAGTATTCGACCGTTGATTTTTTATAATATGATGAAAACTAAATAGATTATTTTTGTGTTGTTATGCATATAAATTTAGTGTTTTGAATAGTTTGTAATGGATCACATTTTTTATATTTAACTTTAGTCTATATTGGTAGGTTTTTTTATAAGTTATTGTATTTAATTTATTTATTTTATTTTAAAAACTACTTAAGTAATTAAGGGTGTTGACTGAAAAAAGCAATTGATTCACATTGATGATGAGAAGCACTCAGGTTATTTAGAATTTTTTATCAGGATAAATCAATATTAATCTTAGCTTCTTATTTTAAGTTATTTGTGTAAAAAGAATTAGATCACCTTAATAAATATAATCAGGATGGATTATCTCTAAGGTGATGAATGGATGACAATACTAAGAATTGGGCGAGGTAGCGATGGAGCATATACAAGGATCAGGTCCTCAACAACCGAAAAAGTCTTCACACCGTCTGGCGGGTATCTCCAGCATGGTTGGAACGACAATCGAGTGGTACGACTTTTTTATTTACGGTGCAGCCGCAGCATTAATTTTCAATAAACTGTTTTTCCCCAATCTTGATCCATTAACCGGTGTCTTGGCTGCATTTGCCACATACGCCGTTGGCTTTATTGGACGTCCGTTGGGAGGCATTATTTTTGGTCATTTTGGGGACAAAATTGGTCGAAAAACCATGCTGCTAACCACATTGATTATGATGGGGATTCCTACCGTTTTAATTGGTCTATTGCCAACCTATGAAAGTATTGGATATTGGGCGACTTTTTTTCTGGTAATTTTGCGTTTTGTTCAAGGTATGGCAATGGGCGGCGAGTGGGGTGGTGCCGTGTTGATGGCTGTGGAGCATGCTCCTGAAGGCGGTAAAGGCTTTTGGGGAAGTTTGCCTCAAGCAAGTGCTGGTGGTGGTTTAATGTTGGCCTCGATCGCATTAGGTTTGGTTTCACTTTTACCCGAAGCAAGTCTATTTAGTTGGGGCTGGCGTCTGCCTTTCCTTGCCAGCATTTTATTATTAGGTGTGGGTTGGTATATCCGTGTCAAAGTGCCTGAGTCACCAGATTTTGAAAAAGTAAAACAACAAGCACAAGAAGTTAAAGTTCCAGCAATGCAGGTCTTTAAAAATCATCCGCGCGAATTACTCACGATTATCTTTGCCCGTGCTGCTGAAAATGCATGGTTCTATATTGCCTCTACTTTTGCCTTAGCCTACACCACAACCAAGTTGGGTATTCCTCGCCAAGACATTTTGTTTGCAACGATTTGTGGTGCAGGCTTAATCATGGTGATGACGCCATTATGTGGACATCTATCCGACAAAGTTGGGCAGCGGAATATGTTTATGTTTGGTCTAGTGGTCCTTGCATTGTATTGCTATCCGTTCTTTAGCATGTTGGATACCAAGGACCCAGTCTTGGTATGGACCGCAATTGTTTTAGCAATCGGCGTGGTGTTTCCAATCATGTATGCGCCACAGTCTCAGTTATTTGCTCGACAGTTTCCTGCCGAAATTCGCTACAGTGGCATCTCGATTTCAGTTCAATTCGCAGGTGTATTAGGCGGTGGACTCGCACCATTGATCGCCACCAAACTCCTAAGTATTGGTAATGGTAGTCCTCATTTGATTATTACCTACATCATGAGTATGGCGATTTTCGCAATCTTCTGTAGCTTCTTTATGAAGCGTGATGATCTTAGCCCCGCGAGACAGCGTAAATCAGTGAAAAGCAAATTGTCTGTTTAATGCAAAGCAGTGATTCAAAGCATTGCAATCAATCATTCAATTTACCACGCTTAATTTTCAGGAATGAATATGAATATTTCCTTTATCGGTCTTGGGAATATGGGGTTTTCTCGCCAAAGCGGTCATGGAAAGACCGACTTCAGTAGCATTTTAAATTTAGTTTCAGTCGCAACGTGAAGGAAAATCAGGATGAATACTTTGATCGGACATTATATTTCAGGCCGTCATATCACAGAAACTCAACATTCAGGCCCAGTATTTAATCCCTCTACAGGTGAAGAAATTGCGCGTTGTGCTTATGGCGATGCAACCGTGATTGATACTGCGGTAAAAGCTGCGACATCAGCAAATGCAAAAAAATGGGCAAAAGCTTCACATGCTACACGCTTGCAAGTTCTGTTTAAATTACGTGAATTAATGATTGCCAAAACAGCTGAATTGGCAGAAATCATTGGTCGTGAACATGGCAAAACCATTGCCGATGCAATCGGTGAAATTGGCCGTGCGATTGAAGGAATTGAATTTGCCTGTAATGCACCGCAGATTACAAAGGGTGAATATGCACGTAATGTTGCAGGCGACATCGATGTGTTTTCTGTACGGGTTCCTGTGGGTGTGGTGGGTTGCATTACCCCGTTTAATTTTCCCATCATGATTCCTGCTGTCATGATGGCCATGGCTGTTTCTGTGGGGAATTCAATAGTTTGGAAACCGTCTGAAAAAGTGCCTTCGGCTGCATTATTTTTTGCAGAGTTATGGAAAGAAGCCGGTCTCCCAGACGATGTATTTAATGTTGTACAGGGGGATAAAACAGCAGTCGATGCATTACTTGAACATCCTGAAATCGCGGCTGTGAGCTTTGTGGGCTCTACCCAGATTGGTGAATATGTTTACCAAAAAGGCACCTCACATAACAAACGTGTTGCAGCATTTACTGGCGGGAAAAATCACATGGTGGTGATGCCTGATGCCGATCTTGAAGCAGCTGCAAATGCCTTTGTTTCAGCGGGGTTTGGTTCAGCCAGCCAGCGTTGTATGGCGGTATCACTGCTGATTCCCGTAGGTGCTGAAACGGCAGATCACTTACGCCAACGTATCGTAGAAAAAATCAAAGCATTGAAAGTTGGCGCATACAATGATCCGACTGCAGATTTTGGTGCGGTGATTAGTGCGCAATCGCAACAATCTGTTTTAAAGGCAATTGATCAATGTATTGCAGATGGTGCTGAGTTGGTGGTGGATGGTCGTGATTTTAAACATCCAGAGTATGCCAACGGCTATTATATTGGTCCGACTTTATTTGATTATCTCTCTATGGATATGGATTTTTATCAACAAGAAGTTTTTGGTCCAGCGCGAGGAATTTTACGCGTCAATAGTTTAGATGAGGCAATTGCTGTGACCAATAGCCATGAATATGGCAATGGTTCGGTGATTTTTACCCGTGATGGAAAGTCAGCACACCGCTTCTTTATGGAGGTTGAGTCGGGCATGATTGGTGTTAATGTGCCTGTACCACTCCCAGTGAGTTATTTTAACTTTGGTGGTTTGCGACGTTCAAAATTTGGTGAGTCGCATTTATATGGTCCAGATGCCGCTCGTTTCTATACCAAGTTAAAATCTGTTTCACAAAAATGGCCTGATCCTGAACAACAAGATCAAGCCATTTCTTTGGCATTTAAAATCACCTAATTGATTCCATGTCGATGATCAGCCAGCAGATATTGGCTGGTTTTGACGTGAGTGAAAGTTAGATATTGAGTGTTGTGTTCTTTATAATGTTGCGCTATGAATAAACCGTCCCGAAACATTGCATAGATCAAGAACTCAAAGCTGCAAGTCGATTGCACTGTGCAGCTTTGTTCATCCATTAAATATTATTGGCTTGCTGCAATTCCGATTTTTTTAACATTTAATCGTTGTGCGGCTGCCATCACCATTGCCACATCCTTATATTCAGTCAGTTTATCGGGTTGCACTTTAATCGGATCTTGATCTGATTTCTGTGCAACACCCGCAAATAAAACTTCTAGCGCTTGTTTATTTTCAACAGCTTGATCATTCCAAAAGATTTTACCTTGAGGGTCAATACGTAAGGTGACTGGCTCAGGTGGCTTCTCATCGGTCGGTGGTGGTGCGCCATTGGGCAAGTCAATATTGATCGCATTATTTGGAATTGGAATGGTGATAATAAACATAATCAACAACACCAACATCACATCAATAAGTGGTGTCATATTGACATCTAACATTACATCATCATCGTCTTTATTGGCACCTACATTCATACCCATAAACTGTTCCTTTTTTCGATTATGGTGCGGCAACAGGTGTCGTGACAAACGCGATTTTGCCGATACCTGCTTGCTTAGTAGCACTAATGACTTCATCAATCGCTTCAAATTTTGTCACTTGATCACCACGAATATGTACCTCTGGCTGTGGGCGTTTTGCTGCCTCAGCCTGTAAACGATTGATCAGTGTATTTTTATCTGCGATATACTTTTCGTTCCAAAAAATATCCCCCGCTTTATTGACCGCGATTTGTACATTAATCGGCTTGGTGACATACGGTGTATTTTTTTCCTCAGGCAACTTGACTGGAACCGTGTGAATGGCAACGGGGACGGTGATTAAAAATATAATCAGCAGAACCAGCATAATATCCACCAAAGGTGTGGTGTTAATCGCAGAAATTACATCATCTTCGTCACTGCCTGAATTGACTGTCATGCTCATAATAGATACCTCATTTATTTCGCATCACTACTGTTTTTGATCTCGCCACTGAGTAGAACAGTATGTAAGTCAGAACCAAAAGTACGTACATTATCCAATACTGCTTTATTACGGCGGGTGAGCCAGTTATAACCAAGTACCGCAGGCACGGCTACAGCAAGACCGATTGCGGTCATGATCAGTGCTTCACCGACTGGTCCAGCAACTTTATCAATAGAGGCCTGACCCGAAATACCAATTGCAGTAAGTGCATGATAGATTCCCCAAACTGTACCAAACAAACCAACGAATGGTGCGGTAGAACCGACGGTTGCAAGAAATGCTAAACCACCACTTAAATGACTTTGAATTTTATCAATTGCACGTTGAATCGACATTGTGACCCAAGTATTAAAGTCGATACGCTCAAGTAGGTTTCCGCCATGTTTTTTGGTTGAGTTAATGCCTTTTTCAGCAATAAAACGATAAGCACTTGCTTCGCCTAGTGTTCCCGCAGCGCCGTCAATTGATGCAGCATCCCAAAATTTGGCTTCAACTTCTTTACCTTGACGCTTAATTTTTGCCTGCTGAATAAACTTGGTCACCATGATGTACCACGTTCCAATCGACATCAGGACCAAGATAAATAAGGTTGATTTAGCCACAATATCACCTTCGCGCCATAGTGCTTCTAAACCGTAAGGGTTGTGAACAGTTTGTGTTGTTGCAGGTTTAGGTGGTGGTGTATGCATTTCACTGGTTGCTGTATTGGTTGTCGTTACAGTCGCAGGCGTTGCAGTGGTTTCTTCTGCAAATACACTAGATACAGGCAGCAGGGTGCTTGCAGTTAAAATTCCAACAGAAGCAAATAGTCGTACAGATTTCAGCGTTTTATTCATCATTTATCTCCAAATTTTTATTTAATTGATTACTGCAATACAAATTCATAAGGTATGTCATACCAAGAATCTTGAGGTTCACCATTCTTTAACGCAGGTTTAAACGTACATAAGCTATAAGCTTTCGCAGCTGCTTTATCTAAGCTTTTACTCCCACTCGATTTTTTAACTTTGGCCTCTTTAACTTTTCCATCACTACCCACAAATACCGAAATAAGAACTTCACCTTGCTCTTCATTTTGTAAGGCTTCACGCGTGTACCCGGGTTCTTTACAACCCGCTTCTCCACTCGATACACCGCGAGTTTCACCTGCTGGTTTGGGTTTTGCAGGTTCAGTTTTTGCTGTCGTTTCTGGCTTTGGCGTCGGTGTCGGCTCAGGACTTTCTGAGGTTTTTGGCGTTGGTGTAGGTTTAGCCGTCTGCTTTGGTGTTGCTGTAGGTTTTTCCATTGATTTTTCAGTCGGCTTTGGCTCTGGTGTTTTCAACACTTTCTCCACCAACTTTGGCAGTTCTGGTGGCTTTTCAATGGGTTTTGGTTTTTCTGGTTCAGGTTTTTTGTCCTGAATAATCAGTAATTCAACAGGTTCATCCGCTGGTTTTTCAACTGTTTTGGATAAGCCCGTAATCAAGCCATAGAGAATGATTAGATGCAGTAAGATGACTGCTCCAATCCCGATCAGGCGTTTGGAAGAATTATTTTCTAATTCTGAAAAATTCTTGCCCATTGCTACTCCTGAAATGAGAGACAAACAATAAATAGTAAAAGAGAGACGATAAAAAAATTCTGTTCAATTCTTTTGTTTGGCTAAGTGAATGAATCAATTTCGCAAACACCATGACTTGATTAGGCCTAGACAATGTTTGCGAAATGCCCAATTAGAATTTATAAGTTGCTCTGACGTAATATGCGCGACCAGTTGGGTCTGCATAACTAGAGTCATAACCGTATTGGAAGTTATCAGTCACATTGGACGCAGGCGGATCTTGGTCAAAGATATTTTTGATCCCACCAGTGAGTTCTAAGTTCTTGAATCCACTATAAGTGCCCGCAATGTTATACAGGATGTAGTCGCTAACTCGATGGTTATCATATTTGGCTTCACCAATAGAATTTGAGTCTTTATAACCACGACTAAACTGTTGTTCAAAGATCATTTTCCAGTTGTCGTAACTCCAATTGACATTGGCAACATGTTTCCAGCGGGAATAGACTTGTTGGTTATAATAGCTACCTGCACGACTGATCCATTCACCGCCTTTCTCTTCTTGTTTGTCATATTTAATGACATAGGTCCCATCAATACCAAAACCAAAACGCCCTGTTTTAGTCACAGGCGTAAGATAGTTCAAACTTAAATCAACCCCTTGAGTTTTAATCCCACCCATATTGATCAAAGTGGTACTCACATATTTGATTCGTCCATCTGCATCTCGGACAAATAAACTTGAATATTTACTTGGGTCAGCAAAAATAATTGAATCGGTAATCGTATCAATCAGATTGTCTACTTTGATGTTGTAGTAATCTGCTGTAAATACCAGATTTTTGATTGGCTCAAACACAAGTCCAGCAGTATAAGATGTTGACTCTTCAGCTTTTAAGTCGGGATTTCCACCTTGCATACGTTTAAATTGAACATTACATTCAGTTTGGTATTGAGGTGAAGTTGCAGCACCACCGGGGCAGAGCACAGGGTCATTGTATTTTGAACCTGTAAAGGTCTGGCTTTGAGGTGAGTTGATGTCATATAAGCTAGGTGCACGGAAACCTGTGCTGTATGAGGTACGGAACATTAATTGCTTTAACGGTTCCCAACGTAAAGCAACTTTTGGATTGAAGGTATCGCCAAAATCACTATAGTCATCATAACGTGCTGCAAGCTGCGCTTCTAAATTGGCTAAAATCGGGATATGTAATTCAGTGAATACCGCAGAGATATCTCGATCACCCTTACTCACAGGTTTATCTGGGTCTATACCGCTACCAGGTACTTGTCTGACGATCTCAGCATTAATTTTTTGATCCCAATTTTGTTTGGTAAAACTACCACCTAAGGCAAATCCAACCTCACCCGCGGGTAGTGTATAGATTGGACGAGATACAGTGACATCAAAAGAGGTTGAGTCTAAGCTGGCTTTATTGGTATCTCCATTGACTTCAAAAGATTTCCAAATATTAGCATCAGCGGAAGGGCCAAATGGATTGAGTGAACCGTCATTTAAAGCAGCTTGAACTTTACTTTGATTGAGGTAACCCGCATTAAAGCTATCGGTTGCTTCACTTTTTGCATAGGTTAAACCTGCATTGATATCCCAACCATAAGCTTCACCCTCAATTCCTGCAAATGCACGATGTGAGTCATTGGTTGTTTTGCCTGAACGGTTACCACCTTGTGAACGCAGATAGAGTTGTAAATCTCCATCGCTGAGTCCAGTCACTGCAGGAACAATGCCTTTGCCAGGATAGTATTGACTTGTCGAGGGTAAGGTGACTGAACGGCTATATACATCAGGCGCAATCGAAGTGGTAACTTCGTTACGCGAGAAGATATATTCTCCAATCAGATTAAATTTATCTGAAAGTTTAAAGGTTCCGCGGCCAAGTGCTGAAATTGTTTCAACTTCTGGGGTAATCCCAATCAGTGCTTGGGTATTGAGATAACATAACCCACCATCGGCAGCGACATTTGGTGTGTTATTACAATTTGTATTGCCATATGGATTTGCCAAAATATTGTTTTTGGGATCAAAAATATTTGCTGGGAAGGCATTTGCTGAGCTGGCATCTAGGCCGAGCTCAGGAATTACACCACCACGGCGACTGATCTTGCGGTCTTTTGCCATGATATTGTTGGTTCTACGATAATCGACTACACCATAAACATTAAAGCCCTGTTCATCCAGATTGCCATAACCCCCAAAGATGGAAATATCTTGTTTATCACCACCACTGGCTTCGGGTTGAGTTGCCCCCACACTGATGTTGAGACCTTCAAAAGATTTTTTAGTTATAAAATTGATGACACCACCAATTGCATCGGCGCCATAAACCGCAGATGCACCGTCACGGAGAACTTCGATACGTTCAACCATTGCCATTGGAATAATATTGAGGTTGGTGGTTGATGTACTAAACGGGCTATAAGCCAGACGACGACCATTCAATAAGACCAAAGTTTTATCTGTGCCTAATCCACGTAAATTGGCTGATGAACCCTCGGTATTACTTGCACCCACATTTTGAGAGGTAGAAAAACCAGCTTGGTTGGAACTGACTTTGGTCAGTGCTTCTTCGACAGTGGTTACCCCTTGTTTGGCTAGATCTTCACCTTTAATAATCGTAATGGGGGAAGCACTTTGAGCTGCAACCCCTTTAATTGAAGACCCTGTAACGGTGACTTTGGCTACTTTTATTGGCTGTGTTGTTTCTTCAGTTTCTGCTGCATGCGCTAGCGATAGGCACATCATACTTAGACTAAGCGTACTTAATTTTAGTAACGTTTTCCCCATCGTTGGCGATCCCAAAGTGCAAACATTTTTGTTTACTTTCATATTTTCAGACATCCATTTTTTTTTGTACTTAGCGATATTGCTGCATTGCTTTCTAGCAATTCAAGTGCCAACTATCTAATTATATGTTTTAAAAATATACAAAAAAATGATAAGAATTTACGTGACTAGTGTTTAATCTCCTTATTCATCCGTGACTTGATAGTAGAAAAATAAGTTTGGAAGTCGCCCTGATTAATGTTAATACAATATGAAGATGTGATTAAAAAATACTCAATAGACTTTAGTTTTTCTTTATATTTGGTTGTTAATTAAAGAGTTTAACTATATTTAATGAGTGGTATAACTATTAATTATGGCTTTATTTTTGCTATTAATTATTTTAAATCAAAAGATTAAATGAATATTTATAGTGTTTGATAAAATAAGTGATCAATTTTGGAACGTGTGTGTACTTAAATTGTGCATTATGAGTAGTTCTGATAAATGATATCTGAATTTAATATTTAGATTGGCGCTGAAGATGACGATAGGATGTCAGTCACAGATAATCATTGAATAAATGTGATTTTATTACGGTAAAAATAAACAAAATTTAGAAGGGGTAAGTGTAGTGGCATGATATTCGCTTTGTATTTAATACTGTTATATCGTTCAATTTTTCACTATTGTTAATTTAACGTTCTGGTTCAGCACCAAAGCAGCAATCGACAGGATGATGGTGCTGCCAGTATTCTGTTTAAATAATTTGATGAATAAAAATACATAGGTGTGAATTTGGAATCCAAGCTTTTACAATTTGCGTTGTTGGTCGGTGCAATGGGTTGTGGGGAAATGGCGATTGCGAAAACGCCGGCACAACCGAATAAAATCCTGAATTTGGCTTTTGAAGCACCAGATGATGGTTTTGATATGGTGAAAACCTATAATTTCTACAGTGGAAATATTGCAGAGGCGATATTTGAACCCTTACTCAAATATGATTATCTGGCTCGTCCCGTGGTACTGGTACCCAATACGGCACAAGCATTGCCAAAAATAGAACAAGAGGGCAAGGTCTATACTTTTAAAATACAACCCGGCATTTATTTTACCGATGATCCGGCGTTCAAAGGCAAACGACGTGAGCTGACTGCCCAAGATTATATTTATTCGATTCAACGTGTGAGTGATCCGAAAAATCATTCGCCTACCTATTCTTTTATTGATGGCAAAATCCAAGGCTTAGAGCAAGTGGTTGCCAATGCGAAAAAGACAGGCAAGTTTAATTATGATGCGCCTATTTCAGGGCTTAAAGCTTTAGACAAATACACCCTACAATTTACCTTAACCCGTGCAGATTATAATTTTCCTTATATTTTGGCTTATGTCACTTTTAGCGGAACAGCGCGTGAAGTTGTTGAGTTTTATGGTGATCGTATCGGGCAGCATCCTGTAGGTACAGGTGCTTATCAACTGAGTAAATACGTACCGCGCAGTAAAATTGAGCTGGTGGCAAACCCTGATTATCGTGGCTTTATTTGGAATTATAAATCGACAGGTACGGCATGGGATAACCAACTTGTCAAAGAGATGTCGGGTAAAAAAATGCCCCAAGTCGGTAAGGTTGTCGTGAGTATTATTGAGGAAGAACAGTCAAGGTGGTTGGCATTTAAATCAGGCCAATTGGATTTTGACAAATTAACCTCAAATGCGGTTCCACAGGCTTTAAACGGCACACAATTAAAACCAGAACTTAAACAACAGGGCATTCAACATTTTCCCAATAAAGACCCTGAAATCACCTATACCATGTTCAATATGAAGGATCCGATTGTGGGGGGGTATAGTCTAGACAAAATAGCGCTACGCCGTGCCATTACCTTGGCATATAACCAACAGGAAGCGATTAAGCAACTTTATAAAGGTCAAGCGGTTAGAGCTGAAATGTTGGTGCCAGATGGGGTGCAAGGGCACAATGCTCAATATAGAAGTAGTGTTGCCTATAACCCGTTATTGGCCAATAAATTACTGGATCGATTTGGTTATAAGAAAGGCAAAGATGGTTATCGAACTTTACCCAACGGGCAGCCATTTACCCTGAAATATAATACTGAAAATAGCTCAAGCTCAGTCATTCATTCTGAGTTATGGAAGAAAAACTTAGATGCTATTGGGGTGCGTGTTGAGTTTAAGGTCAGTAATTTTGCCGATAATTTAAAAGAAGCCATGCAATGTAAACATATGATTTGGGGTGGGGCATGGATTGCTGATTTTCCTGAAGGAGAAAATTTTGCTCAGTTGCTTTATGGTCCGAACTCAGGCAAAGGAAATTTAAGTTGCTATCAATCCAAAGCTTATGATGCACTGTATCAGCAAGCGTTAACTTTACCGCCACAACAACGAACGCCGTTGTATGAAAAAATCAGTCGGCAGATAGAGGCAGATAACCCTTGGATTATTCATAGTACCCGTATTCGCAATTGGCTGTTGCAACCACAAGTTCAAGGCTATAAAGCACATCCAATGATCAATACCGTTTGGCAATACCTTGATGTTCAGCCAGTTAAAAAATAACCAGATGAAGTTGAATAAAATGATGAAGGATGATTTAAAGCAAAAGTTAAAGCAGATTGGGGTCAGTGCATTCTTGGGCGGTATGCTCCTGACAGGCGCGCTGAATGTATTTGCCAAAAGCCCAGCGGATCCAAATAAAGTTTTACGTTATGTTTTCCCCGTTGCAGAAACGGGTTTTGATCCAGCAGGCACCCAAGATCTTTATTCTGCGCATGTGCATAATTCAATATTTGAAGGCTTATATACCTACGATTATTTAGCAACACCGGCCAAATTAGTACCCCGTACCGCAGTGAGCCTGCCTGAAGTCAGTGCTGATGGTTTAACCTATACTTTTAAAATTCAAAAAGGAATTTATTTTGCCGAAGATCCTGTATTTAAAGGCAAAGCCCGTGAATTAACCGCGCAAGACTATGTTTATTCTTATAAACGGTTGTTAGACCCTAGCTTGCATTCGCCCAATAGTTGGTTGTTTGATGACAAAATTCTAGGCATGGACAAAGTGCTTGAGCAAGCTAAAAAAACAGGCAAGTTTAATTATGATCTACCTGTTGCGGGGCTTCAGGCCACAGATCGTTATACCTTGGTGATTAAACTAAAACAAGTTGATCAAAACTTCCCAATGTTGTTGGCACATCAACCAGCTGGTGCAGTGGCACGAGAAGTGATTGAACACTATCGAGATCGGTCTGGCTTTGCCATGGCCCATCCTGTCGGAACAGGTCCCTATGTCTTGGCAAAATGGACACCTGGCTCACGGATTATCCTGAAAGCCAATCCAGATTATCGTGGTTATGTTTGGGATTTCAAAGCATCCACGCCAGAAGATCAAAAAATTGTAGATGCGATGAAAGGCAAAAAAATGCCGCAAATCGGTGTGGTCGATATTCAAGTGATGGAAGAATCACAATCACGCTGGTTATCATTTAGTAAAGATGAAACTGATTTATTTGTGTTGGATGGTGATCTCAGTGTTCAAGCCATCCAAGACGGTCAGCTTAAACCCGAACTTGCCAAAAAAGGTATTCAACTTTCCCGTATTGCCGATCCTTCAATTGATTATTATTACTGGAATATGCAAAACCCTGTTGTTGGTGGTTTGAGTAAAGAAAAAATTGCTTTACGCCGTGCCATGGCAATGGCCTTTTCACCTGATAATCAAATTAAGATTTTGATGAAGGGTGATGCACAACGCTTACAATACCCCATTCCTTATGGGGTGATTGGGCATGATCCAAACTATAAAACCAGTATTCCTTATTCCGTCAAAGCGGCCAATTTACTGTTAGATCGTTATCATTATAAGGTTGCTGCCGATGGCTGGCGTACCTTGCCGAATGGCAAACCCTTGCTGATCGAATTAACTGTTTATGGAAATAGTACACGTAGTCAGCAAAGTGCTGAATTTTGGAAAAAGACTTTAGACAATATCAAGGTCAAAATGACCACTAAATCCTTACCTTTTGCGGAAGGTTTAAAAGCTGAAAAACAATGTAAAACCATGTTTAAGGGATCAGCTTGGATTGCCGACTATCCCGATGCAGATAACTTTATGCAGCTGTTTTATGGAAAGAATATCCATGCAACCAATAGTGCATGTATGAAAATTCCTGAATATGATCGCTTATATGAACAAACCCAAAAATTGAAACCGGGTCCTGAGCGTGATGCTTTATATCATAAGATGGCGCGAATATTAGAAGTGTATATGCCGGTACAAATGGCATCGACGCGTTATCGCAATGCTTTGGCGCAACCGCGTGTCATCGGCTTTAAAAAGCATCCGATTATTCCATCGGAATGGATGTATTTTGATATGAAAAAATAACCTCTATCAAAAGCTTAAAAATAAACAGATTGAAATTTGAAAATGAATAAATGAAAGATTGGAGAAAATGAAAATGAAGCGATTTAAATTAACCACACTCTGTATGTTGTCAATGGGTATGGGGCAATGGGCCTTTGCAGAAACTGAACGCAGTACTTTACCCAAGTTTCAGGCGAAAGATATCCCGGCCCAATGTGATGCAAAAATTGCAGACGTTAAAACCAAGTTGGCTGAATTTGCCAAAGTTAAACTCAAAAATAATGCGCCTGCTGGAGCAGTATTGGCAAAGTGGGATCAAATTTTTGCAGAGTTTGAAGATTTTTATGGGCCAATTAATTTAGCCAGTAATGTTGACCCAAGCGCAGATTTACGTAAAGCCGCAGAAGATTGCGAAGTTAAAATCAGTCAGTTCCAAACTGAAGTGTACCAAGACGGGAAACTTTATCAACAAATTAAAAAAACCAAAGCCAGTGATGAGATTGACCGTAAATATCGCCAAGATATTTTAGATGGTTTTGAAGATACAGGGGTACAACTTCCCGCAGAAAAACAAGCGCGTTTAAAAGTGATTTTAGATGAATTGACCAAGATTCAACAAGAATATGCCCGCAACATTCGAGACAATCCTGAAAAATTAGAATTTACCCCAGCCGAGCTAAAGGGCTTACCAGAAAGCTATATTGCCAATCTAAAGAAAAATGAAAAAGGCAATTACCTGTTGGGTTTTGACTACCCAGAATACCGTCCTTTTATGGAATTGGCAGACAGTGATGATGCACGTAAACGTTATCAAATTGCTTATACCCGCCGTGGTACTGAAAAGAATTTAGTGTTACTTAAACAAGCGATTGATTTACGGCATGAACTTGCACAATTATTTGGTAAAGCCAGTTATGCCGATTGGGCATTGAAAAATCGTATGGCTAAGAATCCTGAAACGGTCAATAAATTCCTCAATGAGGTACATAGTACGGTTGCGCCATTAGAGAAAAAAGAAGTGCAAACACTGCGTGAATTTAAAGCCAAGACCTTAAATATCCCAGTGGAAAAAGCGGAAATTAACCGTTGGAGTGAGGGCTATTGGAGCGAAAAATTACGCCAAGAAAAATACAAAATTGACCAAGAAAAAATGCGTGAATATTTCCCGACCCAAGCATCACAAGATTGGTTATTTGCAATTTCATCAAATCTATACGGGATTGAATTTAAGCCTGCCAAGGTTGATGTCTGGCAAGATGAAGTTGAATATTACGATGTCACAGATCGGAAAACAGGTCAGCTTTTAGGTGGTTTATATATCGATAAATTTCCACGTGAAGGAAAGTATGGTCATGCAGCGGTGTGGGGGGTTAAGGGTGGCAGTACCCTGACCCAGCGTAAACCGATCTCAGCCTTAGTCACCAACTTTAACCGTAAAGGTTTAAACAGTGATGAACTGGAAACTTTTGTGCATGAGTTTGGACATGCCTTACATGGAATTTTGTCAAACACCCGTTATGCCTCGCAATCTGGTACCTCAGTCGAGCGAGATTTTGTTGAAGCACCGTCACAGATGTATGAAGAATGGGCACGCCGTAAAGAAACGCTGTCGACCTTAGCCGATTATTGCAAACCAGCCTGTCCACGTGTCGATGATGAATTGATTGGTAAATTAAAAGCCGTTAAAAATTATGGTCGTGGTTTGTTCTATTCTCGTCAAACCTTATATGCACAATATGATATGGCACTGCATACCGCAGATGCTTTAAAAACTCAGCCTTTAGACGTATGGAAAAAACTCGAAAACCAAACCGCCTTAGGGTATGTACCAACCACAGAATTCCCAGGACAATTTGGTCATATTATGGGCGGATACCAAGTTGGTTATTATGGCTATATGTGGTCAGAAGTGATGGCCTTAGACATGCTTTCTGCTTTTGGCGATAACTTAAATAATCCAGAGGTTGGAGCACGTTATCGTAAAGCGATTTTGTCACAAGGTGGACAAAAAAAAGCAGAGCAGCTGGTGGTTGATTTCTTGGGCAGAGAACCGGATAACAAGGCATTCTTTCAAGAAATTACCGGTCAACGTGATTAAAAGGAATTAGAACTATGCTGGCATATATCACGCGCCGTATATGGCAAATGATTCCGACCATGTTGGGAGTCGTGTTGCTGATTTTCTTTCTATTTAACTGGGTGGGTGGAGATCCTGCTTATATCCTTGCTGGAAAAATGGCAAACCCTGAACAGATTGAAAATATTCGTCAGCAACTTGGGGTAGATCAACCATATTACGTTCAATTGTGGATTTTTATTAAGCAAATCCTGACTTTTGATTATGGCAATAGCTGGAGTACGGGGGAATCAGTTTCAAACATTATCCTGACTCGTTTAGGTCCATCACTGACCATCATTATTCCTCTGACAATTTTACAAACTGTAATTTCAATCATTCTGGCTTTGGCTGTTGCATCGGTACGTGGTTCATTGACGGATCGTATGGTGATGTTGTTATGTACCATTGGGATGTCGATCAGTATTTTGGTCTATATTATCGTATTTCAGTACGGTCTTGCCTATAAGCTGGGATGGTTCCCTGTACAAGGTTGGAGCGATAGTCTCAGTGAAAACCTATTGCAATACGCGCTGCTGCCAATCTTAATCATGTTGGTGGTGAGTATTGCACCGACTTTACGTCTATATCGTAGCTTTGTCTTAGATGAAGTCAATCAGGACTATGTCCGTACTGCACGGGCAAAAGGGGTCGGTGAGGGACGTATCTTAGGCGTGCATGTGCTGCGTAATGCATCTATTCCGATTATTACCGATGTGATGTCGAGCTTGCCAGCGTTATTGATTGGGGCATTTTTAATTGAGCGATTTTTTGGTATTCCGGGGATTGGGCGAGAAGTCATTATTGCAGTAGAACGAAGCGACTTTCCAGTGATTAAAGCTATCACGGTCTATGTTGCCGCTGCGACCATGATTTTTAACCTGATCGCCGATTTGATTTATAAAGTGGTTGATCCACGCGTACAGTTGAAGTAGGTGGGATGATGCTCGGAATTTTATCGAAAAAAGTAGACGCCCAAGAACAACAGACTTCTCCCGGTTTATGGCGATTGGCGATGCGACGTTTAAAAGCAGATCGTATCGCTATGCTGTCGCTATTGGTGTTGCTGTGTTATTTCATCATATTGGTACTCTCCATGACGGGTGTGATTGCATCAAATTGGAATAAAGAAGTAGCCGTGAGTTATGCACCACCTACATTTATCGGGGCAGATCAAAACACGCAAGATTCTGCAAAGAACGCTGCAACTGTAGAGGCCTTACCTGAAAATCCTGTTGATCCTTTAAAAGATGTGATCAAGGAGTTAAATACTGAAATTGCAACAGAACAAGCTTCAGGTGGCGCGATTGACTACTACGGTATTCAAGATCCGCTTGCAGAAGATATGAAAGCCATTGATCAGCAATTGGGTGGGCACTTACTTGATCAGCAAAGTGAACTCAAACAAACCTTGCCTTTCGGTGCAGATAAATGGGGACAGGATGTCGTACTCAAAACCATTAAAGGCGCAGAAACGTCAATTATTGTGGGCTTAATCTCGGCATTGCTGGCCGTGGTAATCGGCACATTCTTAGGGGCAATTGCTGGTTACTTTGGTGGTTGGGTCGACGATGTTCTAAACTGGTTTTATAACATTTTTACCTCGATACCTTATCTATTGTTGGTATTGGCGATTGCCGCTGTATTGCAACAAAAGGGCATTCTTTCAATTGTTTTAATTCTTGGATTAACGGGTTGGACTGGGGTATTTCGTTTAATTCGTGCTGAATATATGAAACATAATTCACGCGAGTATGTGCTGGCAGCCAAAGCGATTGGTGTCAGTAATACCCGACGGATGTTTGTGCATATTTTCCCTAATGTAAGCCATATTGCTTTGGTTCAGATGTCGATCTTGGTGGTTGCATTTATTAAGTCTGAAGTGATTTTAAGCTTCTTGGGCTTTGGTGTACCTGTGGGGGTGGTGTCATGGGGCAGTATGTTGAATGAAGCGCAAAGTGAGCTGATTTTAGGTAAATGGTGGCAATTGGTGGCAGCCTCAGTAGCGATGGCCGTGCTTGTGACCGCATTTTCAATGTTTACAGATGCATTGCGTGATGCATTAGACCCTAAACTAAAATAAGGAGCTTAAAGATGTCAGAACAACAAGCGACACCTCCTGTGCTACTCAGTGTTGAAAATCTGAGTGTGAGTTTTAAGGGTGAAAATAAGCAATTTATTGAAACCGTAAAAGGTATTTCATTTCAGATTCCTGCCAATACCACCGTGGCCTTGGTTGGGGAATCTGGCAGTGGCAAATCAGTAACTTCATTGGCAACCATGGGTTTATTACCTAAAGGCCAATCTCGTATTGCTGAAAACAGTAAAATTATTTTTGAAGGCAAAGACTTACTCAGTTTAAGCAGTAAACAAATGCGCGCAATGTGTGGTAAAGACATTGCTATGATTTTTCAGGAACCGATGTCTTCACTTAATCCTGTGTTTACAGTGGGTGATCAAATCGCTGAAATTATGCGTATTCATTTAAATATGGGGCGTAAACAAGCACGACAACGCACTTTAGAATTACTCACTGAAGTGGGGATTCCATCCCCTGAAAGCAAGATTGATGCTTACCCCAGTCAACTGTCTGGCGGTCAACAACAACGGGTCATGATTGCCATGGCAATCGCCTGTGAACCCAAATTACTGATTGCCGATGAACCGACCACTGCATTAGATGTCACCATCCAAAAACAAATATTGGATTTGTTGGAGGCTTTACGTAAGCGCCGTCAAATGTCGATGTTGTTTATTACCCATGACTTGGCATTGGTGAGTGAAATTGCCGATGAAGTGATTGTGATGCGTCATGGTGAAATTCGTGAACAAGGTTTAGCAAAAGCTGTTTTAGAACAGCCACAAGATGCCTATACCAAAGCATTATTATTATGCCGTCCGCAACTTTCGCATCGCCCATATCGTTTACCAGTCATTAGTGATTTTATGCAAGCCCAAGATGTGCCAGTGACTGAGGCGGTGAGTTTGCCTAAGGTGGATTTTGCGGAGCGTAAGCGCGGCCTTGTTGGTGGTGAAGAAATTATTCTAGAGGTGCGTGATTTAAAAAAATCATTTTTTAGCCGTAAAGGGCTATTTGGCAAAGATGAATTTCAGGCAGTCAAAGGGGCATCTTTCCAACTGGCGAAAGGGAAGACTTTGGGGCTCGTTGGGGAGTCTGGCTCAGGTAAAACCACCATTGGTTTATTGTTGATGCGTTTGCAACAAGCTTCTGGCGGCCAAGCGTTATTTCAAGGTAAAGATATTTTGGCAATGTCTGAAAAAGAGTTTGCCCAGTATCAACGTAAGATTCAGATTATCTTTCAGAATCCCTATGCCTCACTTAATCCGCGTTTTACCGTAGGGCAAATTTTGATGGAGCCGATGCAAGTTCATAAAATTGGTGCAAATGATAATGAACGTAAAAAGATGGCTTTAGAATTACTGGAAAGAGTAAGCTTACCTGCGCAAGCCTTTGATCGTTATCCGCATGAGTTTTCTGGGGGGCAACGTCAACGTATTGCAATCGCACGCTGTTTAACTTTAAAACCTGAAATTTTAATCTGTGATGAATCAGTCTCGGCACTTGATGTATCGGTTCAAGCACAAGTCCTGAACTTACTCCAAGATCTACAAGATGAATTTGGCTTAAGTTATATTTTTATCTCACATGATTTGTCTGTGGTGAAATATATTTCGGATCAAATTATGGTGATGAACCACGGTGATATTGTTGAAATCGCCAATTCGGATGAGTTATATCAATCACCACAACATGACTATACCAAACGCTTACTGAGTTCAATTCCACAAGGAACCAGACAGGTGATTTAGATTTTTGCTATGTGAGAGCTGCTGGATTCAGTTGCTGTCAGTCCGTTAAGGGTTTTAAATCTTCCTCTTTGCGAAGTTGATACTTCTCACCTTTGAAAAAGGAGGGGGTTTTACTAAAGTTAATTAATTTAGTCTCAGCTAGCTCTCCCTTTTTTTCTAAGTGGGAGAGCTACAGTTGTAGTAGCGTAAGGAGTATTTTTATTGATATATAACACGATTAAACTGATGCGTTTTGTTTAGGATAAATATACTTGCGATAGATAGGCATAAGAATAGGCAATAATAAAAAATGAAATAGGCTGGTTGCACAACTGATTAGAATAAAAGTGATTATATCAGGTGGCGAGTAAATCAGTATTATTACGCCATAGACTGGAATAACAATCGGTAAGATTGAACAGACTGTATAGCTAAGAAATGGTCTGCGAATGGCTGTTTCTGAGCAAAGTAAATAGGCATAGCTCCACATCCATAGGCCATAAATTGAGCATAAAATAACAACCTGAAAAAGTGGGTAACCATAATCCTGTGGTTTCTTTCTAAGAAAGTTGATCAGATACTCTGAATAAAACAACCCTTGATATGCTATCGATATAGACGCAATAAACCAGATAAGAAATAAGGGAATGAGGATCAGGTATTTTTTATTCATCTTGTTATTACCATATTAAGATCATATTACTTAAAGGGTTTTGCACTGTTTTGTTTACAACACAAGCTGAGGCATAGCCTACAGGAATATATTTAAACCTTAATGCATGATGTAGCGCATAGTTTAAACGAAAAAAAGCCACTATTTAAAAATAGTGGCTTTTGCTCTTTAAGTCTATTTAGAACTTAGAACTTTTTAAAACCTTTTGTCACAACAAACGGTTTTTTCTTTTCAGGTTGTTCACTACGTTCTTGGCGATCTGAACGATCTAGACGCTCGTTTGGATTATAACGACCTTCTGAACGATTACGGTTTTGTTGATTGCCATAACGGTTTTCAGAACGGTTGCTATTAAAACTATTGCCACGGTTGTCCGCACGCTCATTGTTGTAGCTGTTGCCACCAGAACGTGCTTTATTAAAGCGGTTTTCAGAGCGTTCATTGCGATTGTCAGTACGATTTTCAGTGCGGTTTTGACCATATTGGTTTGCACTTGGCTGAGCGTCACGACGATCATTTTGATGGTTGTGAGCTTCTTCACCTTCGCTATCACGACGTTGTTGACGCAGGAACCCACCGCGACGCGCAGCCATAGGTTTGTCTTGCATACGTTCAGTACGACGTTTTGCCATACCAAATAAACCTGTGCCTTGACGTGGTTTCAGTTCAACAGCTTTGGTTAAATTATCGATATCAGTTTTATCAAGTTCCATCCAACGACCTGTACGAAGTTCACGAGGCAAAATCACAGTACCGTAACGAGTACGGAGCAAGCGACTTACTTTTAGACCTTGTGATTCAAAAATACGGCGAACCTCACGGTTACGACCTTCTTTTACAACGACTTGGTACCAGCGATTGATCCCTTCACCACCAATTTCAGAGAAAGATTCAAATTTTGCTGGACCATCATCTAAAACAACGCCATTTGTCATGTTGTTTTTGAGTTGAGGCGTTACTTCACCCATGACTCGAACTGCATATTCACGTTCGATTTCATTTGAGGGATGCATTAAACGATTGGCAAGTTCACCATCATTTGTAAAAAGTAATAAACCTGTTGAGTTGATATCTAGACGACCCACCATCACCCAACGGTCATTGGAAATCGGAGGTAAGTGATCAAACACAGTCGGGCGAGATTCTGGATCATTACGAGAACAGATTTCACCTTCAGGTTTGTAGTAAATCAATACACGACGACGAATTTCGTCTTCAATTTGGAACTGAACTTTACGACCATCGATGCGAAGCTCATCACCTGGTTCAATACGTTCGCCCACTTGAGCAACCTGCCCATTGACACTTACACGACCGGCGGCAATGACCTCTTCCATATAACGGCGAGAGCCCAAACCCACTCGTGCGAGTACCTTTTGCAATTTTTCACTCATGACAGCATAACCTTAGAAATAATCATCAACAGTGCACCTATTTAAGACTTGGCAGCTTGCGCATCCAAAATCATAAAAGCTTCCTTGGCATCCTGTAGGGGAGGCAATTGATCTAAAGACACTAGACCAAAAGCATTTAAAAATTGTGGCGTTGTCACTAACAACGCGGGTCTACCTGGGAGTTCTCGGTAACCAGATTCTTTAATCCAGTTCCAATCAAACAAAGTCCTGAGTATTTGACTATTATTTGTAACCCCTCGTATTTGCTCAATATCAGCACGGGTTACTGGCTGATGATAAGCGATCACTGCAACTGTTTCTAACAGTGATGGTGATAATCGAGTTGGTCGATCTGGCCAAACTTGCGCAATCACGTTGCGGTATTTTGCCCGCACTTGAAAACGATAACCTTGAGCTGTTTCGACAAGTTCGATTGAACGACCATGTTGTAACACAGACAATTGCTGTAAATACTGTTGCAACTGTTGTTTAGAATACTGATTTTGAAATGCTTCTTTTAAGCGAGCAAGCGATACAGGGGCATCACTTGCAAAGATAATCGCTTCAAGTTGCATCAGAACTTCGTGATGTAATTCATCAACATTAAAGGCATTATTTTGATCAATGGTCATGCCGTTGCTCCTTGAATTGCAAGCGGGGCCTCAACACCAGAAGAAATAATTTGGACTTTTTGCTGACGGGTCAGCTCCAAGATTGCCATAAATGTAACCACCATGCCCATTCGACCTTGGTTTGGCTTGAGTAATTCTTGGAAACTGAGAACTTCTCCAGATTCAATCATATATTCGATATAAGCAATGCGTTCTTCAAGTAATACAGGTTCTTGTTCAATCTTATGGGTTATGGGTTCAGGGCGGTTAAAAATGCAATACAAGGCATCTTTTAGCATCTCAACGTCATAACCTTCATACACTTTTGGAATATGACCAATCGCAACATGGGTCGCAAAAGTATCTCGGTCTAAAACAGGCATCTGCCCTAAACGTTCAGCTGCTTTTTTAATCCGTAAATAGGTTTCTAAGCGATCGATTAATTCCTGTTTTGGATCTTTTTCAATATGAATAGTTTTTGGTTTTGGCAATAACAAGCGAGATTTTAAATCTGCCAATAATGCTGCCATCACCATATAGTCAGCGGTTAATTCGATATTTAACGATTTCATACCGTCCATATAAGACAAGTATTGTGTTGCAATCGGGGCAATATCTAACTGTAAAAGATCGAAACCATTTTTTTGAATCAGATAAATTAAAAAGTCGAGTGGTCCTTCGAAATGTTCAAGCAGAATTTCGAATGCAGCAGGAGGAATATATAAATCCTCTGGAATTTCTTCTTGCCATTCATCCAATACACGGATGTTGGAAATGGATTCCATAGGATGCTGAGTTGCTTGAGTCATTACAGTTTATTAGCCACGCGAATTTTCAAAGGCATGTTTTATTCGTGTTACCACTCAATAGGTACAATAGGAGAGGGTGGTGACGAATTACAAAAAGATATTTGGCTTATTTTAATGGAAAAGTTAAGAGGAATACATTGTTTAATTATAAAAACCATAAAAAAACCTGAAAATAAATAGGGAATATTTCGTTTTGTGATGATTGAGTTCGACTAAGCTACTCATTTTTATTATAAATTTTTATATATTTTCAAGAAAAAATTTATCCATATTTTAATCGCATAATGTGAAGTGGATCAACTTTGTATGTTGGGTGGGTTTGAATTGTTAGATTTTTTTACCTTCAATCCATTCTTTGCAAAATGATACTGACTCTATTATTGCATGCTTAAAATTATAATTTTGCCCAAAATATTACAATGTTATTTAGTTGATTTTGGATATAACTGGATGGCGTATAAACATCTCCGCGAAATCGTTTAAGACTATAAATATGAAAAAAATTAGTGATGAATGAGTAAATAATTTTGTTTTCAAATATATGCGGATTTTAAGTTATTAAAATCTTTGAATAGGTGGCTTTTACCCAACAGCCTCACAATAGAAAAGTTAAATGATCAATCAAAATAATATTTTTGATCTTCATTTCTTCTTAATTCACTAAGCCAAGAAAAAGCCAAATAGCAACTAACACAATACGACACAACACATTAGCAATCACATCAATTTGTTTATATACACTTTTAACAGCATTTTTGGTCACTCATCTATTGAGTTTTGATCAAACATCCCAGCCTCACAATCCATTTATTCATGTTGCTCATCTCTAAACATGAATTTGGTTCACTTTTTTGTGAAATTATATCATTTTTATTCATGTACGGATTGCGGTATAAATTACACCAAGCGCTTCACGATAGACAAGATTATCGTTGATTCTGAATTGAGTGACCAGATACAAGTCAGAAAATACGGGAAATACTATTGGCTGGATAGATCCAAAGATAAATTGGATGGTTCAGAAAGAGCATGAAAAAAATTCAGGTTTATTTCAGAAATTAGGGTATCAGATCATCATGAGTAAAGATTTTACATTTACGATTAAGAGCATTAGTTTCGACGAAAACTATCATCCCTCTAATAATACGCGTATCACAACCAACTTTGCCAATTTAGCAAGAGGTGAGAGTCGCCATGACAATTTGCGCAATACCCTAACGATGATTGACAATCGTTTTAATGCCTTAGCGCATTGGGATAATCCTGAAGCAGATCGTTATTCTGTTGAGCTAGAAATCATTTCAGTTGATATTGATATCGAAGGCAACGGTGAGACTTTCCCTACGATTGAAATATTAAAAACCAATATTGTTGATCACAAAAATAATCAACGTATCGAAGGTATTGTGGGCAACAATTTTTCTTCTTATGTGCGTGATTATGATTTTAGCGTATTGCTGTTAGAACATAATAAAAATAAAGATCAATTTAGCCTGCCAGAAAACTATGGTGAGCTTCATGGGAAGATTTTCAACGCATTTGTAAATTCAAATGCGTATAAAGAAAACTTTAAAAAGTCACCTGTGATTTGTCTTAGTGTTTCAAGTAGCAAGGTGTATCACCGTACTGCAAATGTGCATCCAGTATTGGGTGTTGAATATCTGCAAGATGAATATTCATTAACAGATGAATACTTTGGAAAAATGGGTTTGCAGGTTCGCTATTTTATGCCGCCAAATAGTGTTGCGCCTTTGGCATTTTACTTCCGTGGTGATTTGCTGAGTGATTACACTAACCTTGAGTTGATCGGTACTATCAGCACCATGGAAACTTTCCAGAAGATTTACCGACCTGAGATTTACAACGCGAATTCTGTGGCAGGTAAATCTTACCAACCAAGTTTAAAACATCAGGATTATTCACTTACTCGTATTGTGTATGACCGAGAAGAGCGTGGTCAGTTGGCGATTAAGCAAGGGAAATTTACTGAAGAGCAGTTCATCAAGCCATACAAACATATCCTTGAGCAGTGGTCTGCAAATTACGTTGCTTAATTTACCTAGATAGACAAGATTATTGATTATGAAAATATTATTACCGACTTCAACTGCTGGCAGCCTACCAAAACCTTCTTGGCTTGCCGAGCCTGAAAAACTTTGGTCACCTTGGAAATTACAAGATGAACAATTAATTGAAGGCAAACAAGATGCTTTACGCTTGTCATTGCAAGAGCAACAACACGCTGGGATCGATATTGTCAGTGATGGTGAACAAACGCGCCAACACTTTGTCACCACGTTTATTGAACATCTCAATGGTGTTGATTTTGAGAAACGTGAGACTGTACGCATTCGTAATCGCTATGATGCAAGCGTACCAACTGTTGTCGGTGCGGTGTCTCGTCAAAAGCCTGTTTTTGTTGATGATGCTAAGTTTTTACGTCAACAAACCAATCAGCCGATTAAATGGGCGTTGCCTGGTCCAATGACCATGATTGATACGCTGTACGATGCGCATTATAAAAGCCGTGAAAAACTTGCTTGGGAATTTGCCAAAATCCTCAATGAAGAAGCCAAAGAGTTAGAAGCAGCGGGTGTGGATATTATCCAATTTGATGAACCTGCATTTAATGTGTTTTTTGATGAAGTCAACGACTGGGGGGTTGCGACTTTAGAAAGAGCGCTTGAAGGGCTTAAATGTGAAACTGCTGTGCATATTTGCTATGGCTACGGCATCAAAGCCAATACAGATTGGAAAAAGACCTTAGGTTCAGAATGGCGCCAATATGAAGAAGCGTTCCCTAAACTTCAACAATCTAAAATTGATATCGTGTCTTTAGAATGCCAAAACTCTCGTGTGCCAATGGATCTGATTGAATTGATCCGTGGTAAGAAAGTAATGGTTGGTGCTATTGATGTGGCAACCAACACCATTGAGACAGCAGAAGAAGTTGCCAACACATTACGAAAAGCACTTCAGTTTGTAGATGCAGATAAGCTTTATCCATCGACTAACTGTGGTATGGCTCCTTTATCTCGTGAAGTTGCAAGAGGCAAACTTAATGCCTTAAGTGCTGGCGCAGAAATCGTTCGTAAAGAACTTAGCCGCTAGTATTCAACGATATTGTGGTGTAAAAAGGGTGACCTGTTTGGGTGAATGGATATCCAAGACCCAACGGGAAACCCTGATCACAATTTAGAGAACATCAGTTCTACTGAGAAACTCACCCAGATGCAGTGCCTACATGACGGAATAGCAGGGTAATGCTAAATCTAAAAAAGTACGGTTCAATTTAGGAACAATGAAATGATTGAAGCAACAGACTTTAGAAATGCAATGTCTTTGTTGACCAGTGCAGTCAGTGTCATTACCACGACAGGTTTGTCTGGTCGTTACGGATTTACTGCGTCTGCCGTATGTAGTGTGACGGATTCACCTCCGACTTTATTGGTTTGTATGAATAAAGCGGCAAGTTCTCATGTGCATTTTGTTGAAAATAAAATTTTAACTGTAAATGTTTTAAGTGCACATCATCAGCATATTTCTAAAGCGTTTTCGTCTAAATTAAGCCCAGAAGAACGATTTAAACATGGCATTTGGACGGAATTAGAAACTGGTGCACCGGTTTTAGATGATGCTTTGGTGAATTTTGATTGTGAGATTGAGCAAATTCAAGAAGTTGGAACACATACGATTTTTATTTGTCGTATCGTGGCGATTCAGCAAAGTGAACATGATCAAAGCTTGGTTTATTTTAATCGTTCTTATCATCATGTCGGGCAGACTGAAGTTGCTTAAAGCCAGTTTGCTTTTGGGTTTACGCCTTATGCCAGAGCTAAAAATAATAAGGCGTGCTGATCGGTTGAATTGATCAAATACGCTGGTTTAATACAATCATAATCAATTATTTAATTGATTGAAAAATAATAATAATTTTAATGTTTTACAGAAAATCCAACATTGACACTCGAAAAATCTCCGATTATTCTTTGCTGGCTGGCCTACATTGCCAGTCGGTTTTAGCAGACCGTTGCCTAAGTGCATTGAAAAAACTTGTTTTTTTGATGTAGACTCGTTCGTCCCCCTTTTGTTGCGGTAGGACGGGAGGGGGACGCCTCAGGGCGTGCTGATTCTTAGGTTCAGTCTGCTAACCCTCTTTCGTTCTGCCACCATAATTTTTATACATTGGCAGAATTTTGAATTGTTCAGGAGTTGGCCATGTATTTTATTCGTACACCTTCAGATTAGCGTTTAGCGCGGTTTAACAGCCTTTGGGCTTTTAGGCATTGGCTGGTTATACCTAAAAAATATCAACAATAAAACTTGAGATCCACTCTGCTTACCTTTTGAAGCCGTTGCATGCTTCTTTGCTTATAACAAGATAGAGTGTGGTTTTATCTCATTAAAACAAAAAAATATTTGTAGGGAAGATTATGTCAAATTTAGATATTTCATTTCGAGCTTTAAGGGTACTCGACACCTCTCGAAGACTCTTTAACCTATACGGTTTTCATCATGTTGGGGTAAACCGTATTATTGAGTCTGCCAGAATTCCAAAAGCCACGTTTTATAAATACTTTTATTCTAAAGAGTGTTTGATTGAAATGAGTTTAACCTTTCAAAAAGATGCACTGAAAGAAGAAGTATTTACGATGATTTATAAAAAGAAAGATTTTACTGTTTATGAAAAGCTTAAGCATATTTTCTTTTTACATGCCAATTTGGAAGGGTTTTATCATCTACCGTTTAAGGCTATTTTTGAAATTGAAAAGCGCTATCCCAATGCTTATCAAATCGTAGTTGAGTATCGACATTGGCTGATTGATGAAATTTATAAATTGCTTTTAACCAGCAATGTGAATGCTTCAAAACAAGATGCACATATGTTCTTGTTTGTGATTGATGGGGCAATGGTTCAGCTTCAGGGTGAAAACAGTGTGGATGATCGAGAACGGTTAGTGGGGTGTTTTTTGGATGGGTTGGGGTAGCTATTTTAGATTTTGTGTAAATAATATTTAAAATCATTTCATTATTTATTAATAAATTCTCTGTATGCACTTAAGATAATAAGTTAGTGAAACTGAAAGGCTGTTTTTTGTACGACAAATTTTGTCGTTGAACTGGAATTTTCATCCTATAAAAATGCGCTTAATGCTAGTATTACAAAACAAACTTTACAAAAACTTAAAAGAGGAAAATATGTCTAGTAACGTATGGACAACAACGATTATGTTTGATGAAAACTATCGAGTATTTGGTTTATCCTTTCCTGATACTTTTGATTATGTTGAGTTTCATAAACTTAAAGAAAACTCACTAGAAGAAAAAGAACGTAGAGCTAAATTACTTGATGCTCGGATAGAAGTTACTAAAAAATATCATCTAGCTGAAAAAATATTACCTGCTAATGCACCTACAATCTTATATGCTCACGGTTTTAGTAAAACAGTCAAACTACCAAGTTTTTTCCGTACACAAGAAGGTTTCATTATTCTCACTGAACAGTGCGCTAATGTGCTGAAGAAATTTCGCTTAGGAGAAAGCGTACTCTATCCCTTATCATTTTTTGATATTCAATTCAATGAATTGGTAAATGATCAAACTTATTATTTTTTCAATATTACTGAATTGCGAAGCTTTTTCTATCCAGAATATAGTACACAAGACTTAACAAAATATAGAAATGCTAGATATAAAGATTATCAACTTTTTGAGTTATACCATGCGGACTATGCGGATCGTGCTATTGCCATAAAAAAGGAGGCTGTTGAATGTGATATTGATTTGTGGAGAGATCCTGAACTTGATAATTCAATTTTTATGTCTGATGAACTTAAAAAAGCTTTAGATGAAGCTCAATTGAGTGATGCATGGCAATTATTTTTATGTGATCTTAAATAAAAACAAATTAGAAAATAAAAAATAGGAACAATCAACATGGCTACTTCATCTTTCCAAGTCCATCATATTTTACCTGTTGAACTTTTTAATAGTGAATTTAAAGATCAACTGAACAAACTATTAGGTAGTGACACATCAAATATTTCAGATGATAAGTATAAAAATACTGCTTTACAATCATTTAATAATCGAATTGCTTTATATTCTGATGCTGATCGTGCAGAGATGGCTAAAGCTTTACAAGACAGTGGACACCCTATATCTGATATTTCAATTGGTGCATCACAGCATTATACTCAGCATCCTGAATATAATAAGGCTGTTAAACAATGGGTTAAAGAAATTATTATTGATGGTAATTTAACGGTCGATCAAAAAAAACTAGCAATTATTGATTTACAGGCAACTCTAAGAGAGGGGTTAGTTAGTGGTGAAATTATCTTAAATGGTAATAAAGACATTGCTAAACAAAGTATCAATAATTATTTAGATCAACATGTCATAACGGTTGAGCAATTAAAAAATGCTGATTCAGAGCGTTTTAAACAGGCAGAAGCACGATTAGAAACATTTGCTGAAAATGACATAAAATATGCAAAAGTTGCAAATGAAAATGTGAGAGTTAATGACGAAGGTAAGACAAGTGCTGGAAATGTAGAGTTTACCAAAACAGCTATAGCTGAGCTATTGAAATCATAAAAACCCAATCTTACGACTCAATTCCTTTAACGGAAGCGATGAGAAATGACTTGGAAAAATTAATTAATGGAGATCGTAGTCTTAGTGATGCTAATAAAAAAATAATTATAGAAAATTATACCCATGCTAAAGCTTATGTAAATGGTATTTCTGACAAACCACCTTCTGGTATTTATGAAAAGTTGGTGAATTCATCTGCTGATCTCACACAAAATATTCAAAAAACAAATCAATTCACAGAAGCTTTAAAAAATAATGTACTTTCTGAAGCTGAAAAATCAAATATTCAAAATGAAATTTCTAGGTTACAAGCTGAAAAAGTCATTATTGATGCAGAAATTACAAAAATTCAGGGAACTAAAGAATCTATACTTGTAGATGTAAAGCTTGGATCGCAACGTGGGTATGTAGACCTTCAAGTTGTAGCAGATGCACTAAATAAATCACTAAAACTCGTAAATGGAAGTTTAGAGACAGTAAGGCAAGATACTCAACAAATTATTAAAAATAATATGCTCCAAGTAGAAAATGGGCAAATTAAACTTAATCCTGAAATGGCGAACAATTTAGGAAAATATTTAAGTGACAGCTTGATTGGTGGAAAGGTCGGTGCTGGCGTCATGGCCGCCGATTTTCTGAATAATACATTTGAAGGATTAGTTGTTGGTCTAGAAACTGGTAATTGGAAACCATTCCAAGAACAAGCACAAGAATATGGACCTCAAGCTGTTATAGGAACAGTCATATTTGCTGCCGGTGCAGAGTTGGTGCCTGTTATAGCTGGCTTACTTGGTGTCCCAGTATTGGGTGAGGTGGTTTTAGTAGGTATTCTTTTATACGGTGCTTATCAAGGTGGTAAAGCTGTAGGGGAGCTTTTATATAAACTTTATAATCATATTGCTGAAAATGGTATTGATTTACCTTTTGGGTTGGATAAATTATTTGATCCAGACAATATTTCAAAATGGGTAGATGATGTTACTCCAGATTTCATAAAGGATTGGTTTGGTCTAAATCGTGAAGGGCATCATTACTATTATGATCCACTTATTCTAGACTTAGATGGCGATGGTATTGAAACTATTGCACACAATAAATTAAATGGTGCCCTTTTTGATAACGATGCCGATGGGCTTAAGACAGCAACTGGTTGGGTTAGCCCACATGATGGACTGCTAGTATTTGACCGTAATGGAGATGGCATCATCAATGATGGTACAGAGGTCTTTGGTGATAATACCAGTCTTAAAAATGGCGAAAAAGCGAAACATGGTTTTGATGCATTAGCCGATTTAGATACAGACAAAAACGGAAAAATAGATGCCAATGATGAAGACTTCAGTAAGCTAAAAGTTTGGAGGGATCTAAATCAAGATGGTAAAAGTCAGGAGAATGAACTATTTACTCTAGAAGAGATAGGAATTAAATCATTAAATGTAAATTATAAAGATACAAATACTGCTTTAGCTGGAAATAATATTTTAGCTCAAGTAGGTTCTTATGAAAAAATTGATGGCACTACTCATATTATGGGAGATGTTAATTTCAGTTTTGATTCAATTTACAGTGAATTCACGAATAAAATTGAAGTAAATAAAGAAATACAAGATTTGCCAGATTTAAAAGGATATGGTCGAGTACGTGATCTTCACGAAGCAATGGCTCAATCATCAAGTCTGGAGCAACTGGTAAAACAATATGAGTCTGCGGAAACAACTGAAGCACAAAAAGAACTTTTACCAGCATTATTAAAAGCGTGGGCTAAAACAGATCCTTCATACCATGAGTATACAGAGGGGTTATGGGAATCAATGGTGAGCTCGAATGGGCAAGGTGTTGGTATTGCTGGTGGAAACAGGGGGCCAACGATTAGTTTTGATAAAGTTGATCCAGCAATTCAATCCGCTTTTAATGCGGCTAAATCTAAAGTTGGTGTTATTGACTCTTTCATGGGAACTAAGACAGAAAAGCTCTTTTATATCCGTGAAGACGATATTATCAAGACAACTAAAGCAATTAATAATATTTATGATGATATTACTTTCTCTATTTATAAAGGTTTGTATGGGCAAACTGCAATTTATCAGAATTATGCAGATCAAATAGAAAAAGAATGGATTCTAAAAGATAACGGTGACATTGGATATATTCAGAATTTCAAAAAAGTTGAACAATCATTTGAAACTAAGTTTTCGTCTGATACTAAGAATACTTTTATTGAATTAATTGAATTTACTGATCATGTTTCTAATGTTTACAGTGATGTTCCTAAGAGGGGATTCGATGGTCTTCAATCACTTATTTTTGAGAATTATGAAAAATTTGATGAAAGTACATTAGTTGAAATCAATACCTTCCTTACTAAATATTCAACAGCATTTGTATATATTGGTGGCACTAATGGTATAGATGTTCTAAATGGAACATCCAAGTCAGAAATCCTATTAGGTGGTGCAGGTGATGACACTCTAAATGGTGCTGATGGGGTTGATACACTGTCTGGAGGTTCAGGCAATGACAAGCTTTATGGTGGTTCAGGTGCAGATACTTTAATTGGTGGAACGGGGAATGACTATTTAGATGGAGGGTATCAAGGTGATACCTACATTTTCTCGAAAGGACATGGTCAAGATACAGTTTCAGATTATAGTGCAGGCCTAGCAGGTGAAGACATTCTGAAGTTCACTGATGTTAACTTTACAGATGTTAAATTCACAAAAGACAGTGATGATCTATTGTTATGGGGCTATTCGGAAGGCGATAGTGTTCGTATAAAGAACTTCTTTAATAGCAGCACCTATGAGATAGAACAATTTGTATTTGCAGATCAAACGATCACGATGCAGGATTTCCGCAATAATGGTATGACGTTCCATGGTACATCAGGGGATGACATGATTAATGTGTGGACAGGCAAGAGTTATGCATTAGGTGGTGCTGGCAATGACACCTTAAATGGTAATAGTGGTATTGATTACCTAGACGGTGGTGCTGGTAATGACAAGCTTTATGGTGGTTCAGGTGCAGACACTTTAATTGGTGGAACGGGGAATGACTATTTAGATGGAGGGTATCAAGGTGATACCTACATTTTCTCGAAAGGACATGGTCAAGATACAGTTTCAGATTATAGTGCAGGCCTAGCAGGTGAAGACATTCTGAAGTTCACTGATGTTAACTTTACAGATGTTAAATTCACAAAAGACAGTGATGATCTATTGTTATGGGGCTATTCGGAAGGCGATAGTGTTCGTATAAAGAACTTCTTTAATAGCAGCACCTATGAGATAGAACAATTTGTATTTGCAGATCAAACGATCACGATGCAGGATTTCCGCAATAATGGTATGACGTTCCATGGTACATCAGGGGATGACATGATTAATGTGTGGACAGGCAAGAGTTATGCATTAGGTGGTGCTGGCAATGACACCTTAAATGGTAATAGTGGTATTGATTACCTAGACGGTGGTGCTGGTAATGACAAGCTTTATGGTGGTTCAGGTGCAGACACTTTAATTGGTGGAACGGGGAATGACTATTTAGATGGAGGGTATCAAGGTGATACCTACATTTTCTCGAAAGGACATGGTCAAGATACAGTTTCAGATTATAGTGCAGGCCTAGCAGGTGAAGACATTCTGAAGTTCACTGATGTTAACTTTACAGATGTTAAATTCACAAAAGACAGTGATGATCTATTGTTATGGGGCTATTCGGAAGGCGATAGTGTTCGTATAAAGAACTTCTTTAATAGCAGCACCTATGAGATAGAACAATTTGTATTTGCAGATCAAACGATCACGATGCAGGATTTCCGCAATAATGGTATGACGTTCCATGGTACATCAGGGGATGACACGATTAATGTGTGGACAGGCAAGAGTTATGCATTAGGTGGTGCTGGCAACGACACCTTAAATGGTAATAGTGGTATTGATTACCTAGACGGTGGTGCTGGTAATGACAAGCTTTATGGTGGTTCAGGTGCAGACACTTTAATTGGTGGAACGGGGAATGACTATTTAGATGGAGGGTATCAAGGTGATACCTACATTTTCTCGAAAGGACATGGTCAAGATACAGTTTCAGATTATAGTGCAGGCCTAGCAGGTGAAGACATTCTGAAGTTCACTGATGTTAACTTTACAGATGTTAAATTCACAAAAGACAGTGATGATCTATTGTTATGGGGCTATTCGGAAGGCGATAGTGTTCGTATAAAGAACTTCTTTAATAGCAGCACCTATGAGATAGAACAATTTGTATTTGCAGATCAAACGATCACGATGCAGGATTTCCGCAATAATGGTATGACGTTCCATGGTACATCAGGGGATGACACGATTAATGTGTGGACAGGCAAGAGTTATGCATTAGGTGGTGCTGGTAACGATACCTTAAATGGTAATAGTGGTATTGATTACCTAGACGGTGGTGCTGGTAATGACAAGCTTTATGGTGGTTCAGGTGCAGACACTTTAATTGGTGGAACGGGGAATGACTATTTAGATGGAGGGTATCAAGGTGATACCTACATTTTCTCGAAAGGACATGGTCAAGATACAGTTTCAGATTATAGTGCAGGCCTAGCAGGTGAAGACATTCTGAAGTTCACTGATGTTAACTTTACAGATGTTAAATTCACAAAAGACAGTGATGATCTATTGTTATGGGGCTATTCGGAAGGCGATAGTGTTCGTATAAAGAACTTCTTTAATAGCAGCACCTATGAGATAGAACAATTTGTATTTGCAGATCAAACGATCACGATGCAGGATTTCCGCAATAATGGTATGACGTTCCATGGTACATCAGGGGATGACACGATTAATGTGTGGACAGGCAAGAGTTATGCATTAGGTGGTGCTGGCAATGACACCTTAAATGGTAATAGTGGTATTGATTACCTAGACGGTGGTGCTGGTAATGACAAGCTTTATGGTGGTTTAGGTGCAGACACAGCGATATTTAAACTCTTACAAGGATTTGAAAGTGATGGAACAGGCGGAAATGGCTTTGATACTTGGTCTGACTTTAATACCAGTCAAGGTGATAAAATTGACATATCGGACTTATTAATTGGTGAAGTTAATAAGGAAAATTTAAATCAATATTTATTGTTTGAAAAAAATGGTTCAACCATTACATTAAGTCTTGATCGAGATGGTAGTGAAACTAACTATTCAAGCAATAAAATATTAATCCTTAATAATCAAACAAATTTGAATAGTTTGGATGACTTAATTAAAGTGGATGCATTTTTAATTTAGTGAAGTTTTAGGAAGCAAAAAAACCGCCATTAATGGCGGTTTTCATATCAATCACAACTTAAGTGTTGTGACAGTTGGACACCTTACCAGCTCAACGCACCACCAGTTTGATAATCAGTTACACGCGTTTCAAAGAAGTTCTTCTCTTTACGCAAGTCCATCATTTCAGACATCCACTGGAATGGGTTATTTACACCAGCAAACTGTTCAGGTAAACCTAACTGCGCCAAACGACGATTACAGATGAATTTCAAATACTCTTCCATCATCGCTGCGTTCATACCCAATACACCACGTGGCATTGTGTCACGCGCATATTCGATTTCAAGCATAGTACCTTCAAGAATCATCTGAATGATTTCTTCTTGGAATTCAGCAGTCCACAAGTTTGGATTTTCGATCTTGATTTGGTTAATCATGTCGATACCAAAGTTCAAGTGCATAGACTCATCACGTAAGATGTATTGGAATTGCTCAGCAACACCATTCATCTTGTTACGACGACCCATAGACAAGATCTGGCTGAAACCACAGTAGAAGAAGATCCCTTCAAGTACGCAATAGAATGCAATCAAGTTACGCAGTAAGATTTGATCGTTTTCAGGTGTACCTGTTTGGAAGGTTGGATCACATAAAGACTGAGTATATTTCAAGCCCCAAGCCGCTTTACGAGCAACTGATGGAACTTCACGGTACATGTTGAAGACTTCGCCTTCATCCATACCTAAAGATTCGATACAGTATTGGTAAGCATGGGTGTGAATCGCTTCTTCAAATGCTTGACGCAAGATGTATTGACGGCATTCAGGGTTGGTGATGTGACGGTAAATTGCCAATACCAAGTTGTTTGCAACCAAAGAATCCGCAGTAGAGAAGAAACCTAATGAACGCATCACGATGGTACGCTCATCTTCGGTTAAGCCATTTTCAGACTTCCAAAGTGCGATATCGTGGTTCATGTTAACTTCTTGTGGCATCCAGTGGTTTGCACACCCGTCTAGATACTTTTGCCAAGCCCACTCGTATTTGAACGGTACAAGTTGGTTTAAGTCAGCGCGACAGTTGATCATGGCTTTATCATCAACTTGTACACGTTGTGCACCCATTTCAAGCTCTTCTAAGCCAGGTGCAACGTCTAACTTTTCTAAGGCGTGAGATGCTCTTGCCAACGAATCGGTTGGATTTGTTGATCTTGCTGTATAGGTTCCAGCGGATTGTGTAGTTGCCACATTCTGCGATGACTGCTTTGTATCAGATACCACTTGCGAATCAGTCGTTTTTTTCTGTTCGACGGGCGCAGGCTGGTGAGCTTGTGCAGCTTGTTTCTGTTCATCATCTTCAAAATCGTCCCAACTTAGGATAGACATCGTTGTTCTCTCTTCGTTGTTAATATCTATGTTCGACATCTCACAATGGAAGATGTCACTACTATACGCTTATTCTGTGCAAGCAAAATTAAGTTTTGCCGATAGTTGTTTTGTTCTTGTTCGAAAGAACAGATATCCACACTACTTATTTTGCTTACGCTTTTGCTGCTTACGGATCGCAAAGAATGCATAGACCGCAGGCACGTAAAAAACTAAAAAGGCTAAGATCAGCACGATTACGCCTAACTCATAGTTATGACTTAAATGGAACATTTCTTCGCCTTTTATAATTTCAGATTTTTTGAATCCCCCTAAATCCCCCTTTTTTTTAAAGGGGGGACTTTATTCCCCTTGAGGATTGGGGAGGATTACTTACTGACAAGCTTCACAATCTGGATTGTCGATTGAACATGCTTGTGGTACTGGTGCTGCTTGAGCGAAACCATCTTCTTCAGCAGGCGCTTCGGGTTTAGTTTCTTGAGCAACCGCAGCCACTGGTGCAGCAACAGTTGTTGCTTTTACTGCGTTTAAAGCACCCGTGTTAATGGTTGATTTTTCCGCAGAGGTTGCACCTAATGCACGGAGGTAATAAGTGGTTTTAAGACCACGTAACCAAGCCATCTTATAAGTGATGTCTAGTTTCTTACCATTTGCACCAGCGATATAAAGGTTCAATGACTGTGCTTGGTCGATCCATTTTTGACGACGTGATGCAGCATCTACGATCCAACGTGTATCGACTTCAAATGCTGTCGCAAAAATTGCTTTTAACTCTTCAGGGATACGTGCAATTTTTTGTACTGAACCCTCGAAGTGTTTCAAGTCGTTAACCATCACAGAGTCCCAAAGACCACGATCTTTTAACGCACGTACCAAGTACGGGTTGATCACTGTAAATTCACCAGAAAGGTTAGATTTTACATAAAGGTTTTGGAACGTCGGTTCGATAGACTGTGAAACGCCACAAATATTTGAAATGGTTGCTGTAGGTGCAATCGCCATCACATTTGAGTTACGCATACCGTCTTTTTGAACTTTAGTACGTAATGTATCCCAGTCCAAACGTTGAGTACGGTCAACTTCAAACATACGCTCTGGACGTGATTTTGCAACGATATCTAAAGAGTCGATTGGTAAGATACCTTGATCCCACAATGAACCTTTAAATGTTGAATACACACCACGTTCAACAGCAAGGTCGCTTGATGTTTGAATCGCGTAGTAGCTAATCACTTCCATTGATTCATCAGCAAAATCTACTGCTGCATCAGAACCATAACCCATACCCAATTCATATAAAGCATCTTGGAAGCCCATGATACCCATACCGACAGGGCGGTGTTTCATATTTGAATTACGTGCTTGTTCAACTGCGTAGTAGTTGATGTCAATCACGTTGTCGAGCATACGAACAGCAGTTTTAACTGTACGTGCTAATTTTTCACGATCTAATGCGCCACCTTGAACGTGTTGTACAAGGTTGATTGAACCTAAGTTACATACTGCGATTTCATCTTTATTGGTATTTAAAGTGATTTCAGTACATAAGTTAGATGAATGCACTACACCCACGTGTTGTTGTGGTGAGCGTAAGTTACATACGTCTTTGAATGTGATCCAAGGATGACCTGTTTCAAACAACATTGATAACATTTTGCGCCATAAGTCTTTCGCACGGATTTTCTTATGCAGCATGTTGTTTTCTTTTGCAATGCCTTCGTAGTAAGCATAGCGTTCAGCAAATTCACCGCCAGTTAAATCATGCAAATCAGGCGTTTCAGATGGCGTGAACAGTGTCCATTCAGCATCTTCAATCACACGTTGCATAAACAAATCTGGAACCCAGTTAGCCGTGTTCATGTCATGGGTACGACGACGGTCATCACCAGTGTTTTTACGAAGCTCTAGGAATTCTTCAATGTCCAAGTGCCAAGTTTCTAGGTATGCACATACTGCACCTTTACGTTTACCACCTTGGTTTACTGCAACCGCAGTATCGTTGGCAACTTTAAGGAAAGGTACAACACCTTGTGACTTACCGTTGGTGCCTTTGATATATGAGTTCAAGGCGCGTACTGGTGTCCAGTCATTGCCTAAACCACCTGCCCATTTAGAAAGTAGGGCATTGTCACGCATCGCACCATAGATGTCATAAAGATCATCTTGAATGGTGGTTAAGTAACAGCTCGACAATTGTGGACGTAATGTACCTGAGTTAAACAGTGTCGGTGTAGACGCCATATAATCGAAGCTAGACAATAAGTCATAGAATTCGATTGCACGGTCTTCACGTTGTTCTTCGTTTAATGCAAGTCCCATTGAAACACGCATAAAGAACAATTGCGGAAGTTCGAAACGTACATCATTTGAATGAATGAAGTAACGGTCAAATAAAGTCTGTAAACCTAAATAGGTAAATTGGTTTGAACGTTCTGGTTTGATCGCTGCTGCCAATTTCGCAAGGTCAAAGTTTAAGAGCTCAGGAGAGAGAAGCTCAAGCTCGATACCTTTATTTAAATAAGTTTCGAGTGCATCGCCTTCGATAGTATCTGTCGCTAAACCTAAGAATTTTAAACCTGTCGCAACCAAGTCATCACGTAATAAACGTGCAGTTACATAGGTATAGTTTGGTTCTTGTTCGATACGGGTACGTGTTGCCATCATCATCGTGGTTGAGATGTCTGACTGTTTTACACCGTTATATAAGTTTTTAACTGTTTCATCGACAATGGCTTGAACATTGATGCCTTCTAAGCCTTCACTTGCTTTTTCAATCGTGGCTTGAAGTTTGCCCAAATCTAGAGGCTGAAGCTGACCGTTCGCATCTGTGATTTGTAAGGTTGGGTGATGATGAGCACCAGTTTGTTTACGTGCATCAGAACGTTGTTCACGATAGATCACATATGCACGTGCAACTTTTTGTTCGCCTGTACGCATAAGCGCCAATTCAACTTGGTCTTGAATTTCTTCAATGTGAATTGTTCCGCCAGAAGGTAAACGACGATTAAAAGTATTCATCACCATCTCTGTGAGCTGAGTGATGCGATCATGAATACGGCTTGAATCTGCACTTTGTTGACCTTCTACAGCCAAAAAAGCTTTACCAATTGCTACAGAGATTTTATCTGCATCAAAAGCGGCAACATCACCAGTGCGTTTAATCACTTGTAGTTGACCAGGGGTTGTAATGGCGTTCATTGTCAGCGTAGCTCCATTGTCATCATTGTTATGTTTATGGACCATTTGAATCGGACAAACTGCAAAATTTGTTGTCACGATGTTTGAGGACTAAACACAATACTTAGTGGTTTAATTTAATTTAGAACACAAGATACGGTAATTTTAAGGGTAGATCAATATTGACATTTCAAGAATATTTTATCCCTGAAAAGTAAATTTTTATTTGCATCTTTTTACCTCAAAGCGTCATTTTTGTTATATGCCTTATGAGACAAGCACATAGCATAGCAAAGACTCCGCAGAGCGCTTATAGATAAGTATGTGGATAACTCAAAAAACGATAAACTGATGAGACAGAATATGAACAATGAAATATTTTGTATAAAAATTAGTCCAGCTATTGATTGTCTTGAAGAAATTTAAAAATGATGTGTATTGATTTTATAAAACTGCCTACAATTCAATAGTTAATAAAAATATAACAAATTGATACGCTCATGTATCAGTTTGGTGAATGAGGTCTTGTTTACATTGTAAACGTGTGTATATTGCAAAACATAGTGTGTTGAATCTGCGAGATTTGTAGCAGACTCCAAAATCAAATATAGGGGCAAATAGATGAGCCAAGAAGAAAAGTTACCAAAGATTCTGATTGTTGAAGATGACGAGCGCCTAGCTCGCTTAACTCAGGAATACTTAATTCGCAATGGATTGGAAGTTGGGGTAGAGCCAGATGGTAACCGTGCGATTCGCCGCATCATTGCTGAACAACCAGACTTGGTTGTGTTGGATGTGATGTTGCCGGGTGCAGATGGTTTAACCGTTTGTCGTGAAGTTCGTCCACATTATCATCAACCGATTTTGATGTTGACTGCACGTACTGAAGATATGGACCAAGTTCTTGGTTTAGAAATGGGTGCAGACGACTATGTTGCTAAACCTGTTCAACCGCGTGTCTTGCTTGCACGTATTCGTGCATTATTACGTCGTACAGACAAAGCGCCTGAAGATGAAGTTGCACAACGTATTGAATTTGACGATCTTGTGATCGACAATGGCGGCCGTTCAGTGACACTTAATGGTGAGTTGGTTGATTTCACCAGTGCTGAATATGATCTACTCTGGTTATTGGCATCGAATGCAGGCCGTATCTTATCGCGTGAAGACATCTTTGAACGTCTCCGTGGTATTGAATATGACGGTCAAGACCGTTCGATTGATGTACGTATTTCACGTATTCGTCCAAAAATTGGTGATGATCCTGAAAATCCGAAACGTATTAAAACTGTACGTAGTAAAGGTTATTTGTTTGTTAAAGAGACTGGTCTATAAACGATGGGTCAGTCATCTAAGATGCTTGTCCATCACAGGACAGGCATAAAGAAGGTTAGTTTGCGTGTCTAAACACAGTATATTTTTGCGCATCTATGCAGGATTAGTCATTCTTGTTGTGTTGGTTGCCTTGTTTGGATATTTACTTGTCCAAATAATTAATTATCAACGTGCGCAGGAATATCGTGAGTCTCTCACAGATGGAATTTCATTTGTGATCAGTGAAGGTGTGGCACGTCAGCAAACTGAACAGCAGCGCCTAGATTGGATTTCAGATGCATCTGATCTATTAGAACTTCCCATTTATTATCTCGAAGCACGCAAAGTTGACTTATCTCGTACTGAAGAAAAACGTATAGAAAGTCAAAAAGCGGTGGTGCGTTATGATGCGGAACAAGGGATTGCCTATCTGGTGATAGGGATCAGAAATGACCCTAAACACTATTTATATATCAAAGTCGATCAAATTGGCGAACGCCAAATGAAGGCACTTCCGGTATTTATTCTGGATTATTTGGTCTATTATCCCGGTCAAGAACAAGAATATCTTAAGAAAATTCAACAACATTTCTCTTATCATGTTGGTGTAGAAAAGATTTCTCAGCTCAATCTCGATTCAGAGCAAATTGGTCGTTTAAGGTCAGATCAAAGTGTGATTTTATGGCGTGACAGTGCAACTGTACGTGGTACCACCATTTCGATTGTTTCACCCTTACCAAACTCACCTACAGATGTGCTGGTGCTTGGCCCCGTTCCAATGTTTAACTGGATGCCCGTCAAATTGGCAGCAGGAATTACATTGCTGAGTATGTTCTTACTCTGTTTGGGTGTGTATGGCTTGATTGTGCCGATGCAACGTAAGTTGAAACAGGTGAATGAAGCTTTAGATGTGATGAGAACAGGGGATATGTCGCAACGTGTACCTGTTGAGGGTTATGACGAGATGGCCAGTCTGGCAACCAGTTATAACAGCATGTCTGATCATATACAGCGTTTGATTGAAGCACAGCGTGAGTTAATGCGTGCGGTATCACATGAGTTACGTACACCTGTGGCGCGAATCCGTTTTGGTATGGAAATGCTGGCAGATGAAGATGACCATGAATATCGTTTGCAACAAGTTGAGATGATTGATAAAGACATCGAAGCGTTAAATACGCTGATTGATGAAATCATGACTTATGCGAAATTAGAGCAAGGTACACCTTCATTAGATTTTGAAAAAATTGTATTGATTGATGTATTAAAGCAAGTTGCGGTAGAAACTGAAGCATTAAAAACCCAAAAGATTATCCACCTCAACCCACTTTCATCTGATGTCATTGTCGATGCAGAACGTCGTTATTTACATCGTGTTGTACAAAACTTAGTAGGAAATGCAATACGTTACTGTGATCATCAGGTCAATATTAGTGGTGGCGTCAATCACCAGACCAATATGGCTTATGTCTGTGTAGAAGATGATGGCCCTGGAATTCCAGAGGAAGACCGTAAACGTGTATTTGAGGCATTTGCACGTTTAGATGATAGCCGTACCCGTGCTTCGGGTGGTTATGGTTTAGGACTTTCAATTGTTAGTCGTATTGCGTATTGGTTTGGCGGGACGATTGAAGTCGATCAAAGCTCAGATTTGGGTGGTGCAAGATTTACCATGTCTTGGCCTGTAGAGCGTTTTAAAAAGAAAAAAGCTTAACTGTTAAATCATGCTGTTAAATATTATCAATTAAGCGCTATTTGACTAGGTTTATCAGTCATCTTTAAAATCATTATTTAAGATAAAACCACCCTCATCCTAACCTTCTCCCAACGGGAGAAGGGACGTTCAATACAAAAATTCACTCAAAAATGTTGGATGCCTTTTGATCTATATTTTCAGAAGATTGGAATTACTCCATCCACGGCAATGCGAAAAGTTGGGAACAGAAAATGACAAATGAAAATATTTTTCTAAGAGAATTTCCAATATATAAAGAATCAATGATAAAAATATTGACGCTTATGATTTCTGATGACTATGAAGAATTGGTAAAAAATAAACTGGCCTATCCATCAACGGCAAATGAATATAGAGTTGCTGTAAATGAATTTGCGCATTTAAGTGGATTTGTGCAAATGACACAAATCCCTGACGATGTATTGGAGGATACAGAGGTTTTTTCTCTCAAAGGAGATCGTGTTAATAAAAATACAATTGAGGTCCAATTATGGTTTGATGATTCTGAATCAGATTTATATGCTGTTTTTTGTGCACCAATAAATGCAAGTAAACTATTACATTTGTATGATATTCGCGTTATGTAAAAATAACGATATCTATCGGAACATCAAAACGGACTCTTTGTCAGACCTTTCTAAGCATAATTACGCAGACCAAACTGAATAGCTTGAGCATTGATGTTAATCATATCCATTAAGGAAATTTGAATGGTGAACGCTAATTTTGATATTACTATTGATCATGCATTTAATGGAAATGGGCATCCTGCATTTATAATAAAAATTGCCAACCAATTTATTGAAATTAATATTTATATTTCAATTGACCAAGTGGAAGAATTGAAAAAAATAACAACAGATTCCGTTGCTTATATAAAGACAGGAGAATCTGCCAACAGCCCAGTTCATTGGAAAAAAGGTGATGATGGCGAGATTTATATTTTGATCGGGGAGGATTGTGAATCTTGGGATATCGTATTAACCATCAGCATTGATTTAATTGCAGAAATTATCACAGGTATTAATGATCTTGTATAAATCGAGTTTTTCAGAAGATTTTGAAGTCACTACGAATGATCAAGGTTTATTTTTGCGTCTTCGTTTTCAACGGTCATTGGCAGTGTTGGTCTATACTGCCGCCAGTGAACTGATCCATGCCATCAACCTAGCATGCGATACTGGGTTCAAGTCATCAGCTTCGAGCACGACACCATGGGAGAGCGATCCTCTTGGGCTTCGTGTAGTGTGGAATACTAGATGAATAAGAACAATGCTATTGTGGACTGAAGGCTTGGTTTCAAATAAAAAAACCACCGAAAATTTTCGGTGGTTTTTTTATGTCTGGGTGTTGCTCAGTGTGGGTCTTATTGTTGAAGCGTCGCATCAGGCGCAATGATTGGCTTGCTGTCTCGCAATGCTTGTAATGCATCATGATTAAAGTCAATCAATAAGCTATTTTGTTCAGCGTCAATTTTATAGCTGCTAATGATTTTTTGGTCACCTTGAATGGTATCAATACGATATTCATCCGCGATATTTAAAATCCCTTCTAGATTTGTCGTGGTTGCGGCAAGATCTTGGCGGAAAAGCTCATAAACATCTCTTAGATCAAAAATTGCATTTTGTGCATCAGCGTGTTTTTTGACGTAATTTTCAATATGACGAATCAGTAATTGTGCAAATAAAAAATAGTTTGGCTTGCTGCTGAATTCCATCTTGTTTTACCCCTAAATTATTGATTTAAAGTTGTTCATATTGAATAGCATATACATAAAAGTAGTTCAATGTGTATAGGCTCTGTAGACAATTCGTCTAAGTTTGCGACAACGAACACCTTTTACTGCAACTGGGTGTTAAATATACAATTTACTAATTTAAGTGGTGATAAGTTACTCACCTTTCAAATGGCTTTAGCTTGAGCCAGTTTAGGTGAGCTTGGCTGTTGTATGTGCGAAAAATGACATCATTGACAGTGCTGACTATTTCGAAAATTTAAATCAGAAAATCATAAGAGGGCACAAGGTAGGTCAAAAGTAGGCATTGAACATTTGGCGCTGGATGGTTTAAAGCGGGTTATTTCACTGAAATAAGTTGGTTTTGATAATAGTAAAGTATAAAAAATTATAAATAACTTTGTAATATTTAAAAATTATCACAATAAGATAATTTTTATCACTTGATTGATCTAATGTGACTATTTTATCACATAGAATGTAACAAAATATTTTAGATGGTAAATCCTTATATTTGTAGAAATTAGCCAATTAAATCGCAGAAAAGCATGGATAAATCGAAGCTTTTACTTGAACTGAATCGGATTAAGCTACTGATTTGTCATTTTTAATTCATGATTAAAAAATAAACTTCGGAAAAACTAATAAGAATAGGGATAAAAATTTGATAAAACGATAAGTCAGCGCTGTATCGCTGTGAATCAGGAAAAATTATGGCTTTTGTCTAAAAAATCATCCGAAAGACTTAGAGCTATTAACTAGCAACAGATGACATCAATCGGGTACAATTGACCAGATTTATTTTGTGTTTGGTGTATTTGCAAGGCCAATACATACATTCTTTGTTAAATAATAGGCCTGCCAGGAGTTATCCCCGCATGAGTGCCATTACTCCATACGATTGGGCAATCATTGCCTTCGTGATCGGCGTGACATTTTTATGTGTCTTTATGCTCACCGTTCCTTTGCTCCTTGGGGGTAAATCATGGGGACGTGCGAAGCAAGAGCAATTTGAATCAGGTGTGGTTAGTGCTGGTGGTGCACGTATCCGCTTGTCTGCGAAGTTCTACCTTGTTGCAATCTTCTTTGTTGTATTCGATTTGGAAGCCCTCTATTTATATGCATGGGCGACATCTGTACGTGAAGTAGGTTGGGTTGGGTTTTTAGCTGCAGCTGTATTTATTTTAGTTTTACTCGTTGGTTTGATTTATGAATTATCTACAGGTGCATTGAACTGGTCACCTTCAGATAAACGTAAAATCGCAGGGATTAAACCTAAAATTGGTTCACCAAATATGGACCTTGCAGAAATTACTCGCTTCAATTCAATTGAAGAGTTGGTGATGGATCCTACTGGAACTATTCCAGCTCAATCTTCTGGTCGTGTGAAAGATAAAACACCGACCATGTCTCTGAACAAGGAGTAACTCGGGAATGAAATATACTTTAACCCGTGCGAATCCAGAAGCTGAACAATATCCGCTTCAAGATCGTCAAATTGTGACAGATCCACTTGAAGAAGAAGTGAATAAAAATGTGTTCATGACTCGCTTAGAGGATGTGGTACACACAGCTGTAAACTGGGGCCGTAAAAACTCAATATGGCCTTTTAACTTTGGTACATCTTGCTGCTACGTTGAATATGCAACCACGTTAACTGGTGTGCATGACTTGTCGCGCTTTGGTGCCGAGGTTATTCGTGCTTCGCCACGTCAGGCAGATTTGATGATCGTTGCAGGGACTTGCTTTGTTAAAATGGCACCTGTAATTCAACGTTTGTATGAACAAATGCTTGAACCTAAATGGGTGATTTCAATGGGTGCTTGTGCAAACTCTGGTGGTATGTACGACATCTATTCTGTTGTACAAGGTGTGGATAAAATCATTCCTGTTGACGTGTACGTTCCAGGTTGCCCACCACGTCCAGAAGCATTGATTCAAGCCTTGATGTTATTGCAAGACCAAATTCAATTAGAACGTCGTCCGCTCTCTGCGGTAATCGGTGATGATCTTCAGCCAGTGTATAAGCCAAAGATGATGCCAGAACGCGACCGTAAGAACGCTGAACGTATTGCAGTGAAAAACTTACGCTCTATGGATGAAATTGAGTAATTTTTTCTGATGAGTATTTGACATATCTGATGGATATGGTCATCAGGGAATTTGACAGAATTTGTATTAAATAGGAAGCCAAGCCAATGGCTGAAACTGAAATTGCTATGCCAGAATCGACTCCAGTTGATTCCCGCCCAGCATTTGCAATTGTAGAAGATCTCAAAGCCAAATTTGGCGAGAACTTTTACGTGCAACCGACGTTTGAAGATTTTCCGACGGTCTGGGTTGAGCGCGCACGTGTACAAGAAGTTCTAATGTACTTGCGTACAGTACCACGTCCTTATGTGATGCTGTTTGACTTATCTGCGGTCGATGAACGTTTGCGTAACAACCGTGATGGTTTACCTGCATCTGATTTCACAGTGTTCTATCACTTACTTTCATTAGAACGTAATAGTGATATTCGTATCAAAGTGGCGTTGAGTGAGAACGATATTAACGTTCCAACAGCGACCAATATTTGGCCAAATGCCAATTGGTACGAACGTGAAGCTTACGATATGTTTGGGATCAATTTCGAAGGGCATCCAATGCTTCGTCGTATCTTGTTGCCAACCTATTGGGAAGGTCATCCACTACGTAAAGAATATTCTGCACGTGCGACTGAATATACACCGTACATGCAAGACAAGGCTAAACAAGATTTCGAACAAGAACATCTTCGTTTCGTTCCAGAAGATTGGGGTCTAACACGCGGTAACGCGGATGAAGACTTTATGTTCTTGAACTTAGGGCCTAACCATCCATCTGCGCATGGTGCATTCCGTGTAATTTTGCAGCTGGATGGCGAAGAAGTGAAAGATTGTGTGCCTGATATTGGCTATCACCACCGTGGTGTGGAAAAGATGGCTGAACGTCAAACTTGGCATTCATTTATTCCATATACAGACCGTGTTGACTACTTAGGTGGTTGTGCGCAAAACATGCCTTATGTCATGGGTGTGGAGCAACTTGCAGGGATTACCGTTCCTGATCGTGCGCAATGTATCCGTGTCATGATGTCTGAATTATTCCGTATCAATAACCACTTGTTGTATATCGGTACTGCGATTCAGGATGCCGGTGGTATGACACCAGTATTCTATATGTTTGCGGATCGTCAAAAAATCTATGACGCAATTGAAGCGATCACAGGTTTCCGTATGCACCCAGCATGGTTCCGTATCGGCGGGACAGCACATGACCTTCCAAACAACTGGCAAAAACTGATTCGTGAAATTCTCGAATGGATGCCAAAACGTTTGAAGGAATATCATACTGCTGCATTGAAAAACTCAGTATTTGTGGGCCGTACCCGTAATGTTGCGCAATACGATGCTAAATCAGCATTGGCTTGGGGTGTAACAGGTACAGGCTTACGCGCGACAGGTATTGATTTTGATGTTCGTAAATATCGTCCATACAGTGGTTATGAAAATTACGATTTTGAAGTGCCGTTAGAGTATGAAGGCGATGCTTACGCGCGTGTGATGGTTCACTATCGCGAAATCGAAGAGTCGTTAAAAATCGTCAAACAGTGTTTGGATAATATGCCTTCTGGTCCTTATAAAGCGGATCATCCATTGGCAGTTCCACCACCAAAAGATAAGACTTTACAAGATATTGAAACTTTGATTACGCACTTCTTGAGCGTGTCATGGGGTCCTGTAATGCCAGCTGGTGAAGCCTCTGTAATGGCAGAAGTAGTGAAAGGTGCGTCTAACTATTACTTGACTTCAGATAAGTCAACCATGAGTTACCGTACCCGTATTCGTACGCCTACTTTCACCCACTTGCAGCAAATTCCTTCCGTGATTAACGGCAGTCTTGTATCTGACTTGATCATTTATTTAGCGACAATTGACGTCGTTATGGCTGACGTGGATCGCTAAGGGGTAAACGCATTATGATGATTTTGACTGATAAAAAGCCACGTGTGAATGTTGAAGGAATTCTGACCAGCGAAGAAATCCATGAAATTGAACATCACATGGGTCACTACCCATACCCACGCGCAGCGTCTTTGGATGCTTTAAAGTGTGTACAACGCCGTAATGGTTGGGTGGATGACGCGCAGTTACATGCAATTGCTCAATTATTGACAATTACAACTGCGGATTTAGAAGGTGTTGCAACATTCTATAACCGTATATACCGTCAGCCTGTAGGTCGTCACGTAATTTTATTATGTGATTCGATTGCATGTTTCTTGATGGGTGCGGAAACTTTAGCAGAAGCTTTCCAACGTGAACTGGGTATCCAATTTGGTCAAACGACAGCTGATGGTCGTTTTACTTTATTGCCGATCTGCTGTTTAGGGAACTGTGACAAAGGTCCAACCCTAATGATTGATGAAGATACACACGGTTTGGTTGAAGTGACTTCTGTGAAACAGTTATTGGAGAAGTATGTATGAATACCGAACCAAGACCAATTTATGGCGAAGGAAACCCTGAAACTCACCCATTAACATGGCGTTTGAGTAAGCAGGAATTTGTTCGTAGTGCTGATGACTATGAAGCTTTAGAAGGCTATGCAGGCTTTAAAAAAGCGCTTTCTATGCCACCTAAAGATGTTCTTGAAGTCATCAAAGCAGCGACTGTAAAAGGTCGTGGTGGTGCAGGTTTCCCAGCAGGGATTAAATGGTCATTGATGGCACCCAATGATGGTGGTCCTCGTTACCTAATCTGTAATGCCGATGAAATGGAACCGGGAACATTCAAAGACCGTTTGTTGATGGAAAAACTTCCACATCAATTGATCGAAGGGATGTTGATTGCAGGTTATACCCTCGAAGCGACTCAGGGTTATATCTTCATTCGCGGTGAATACATTGAAGCTGCACAATACTTAAATGAAGCTTTAGAACAAGTGCGTGCTAAAGGTTATTTGGGTGACAACATCTTAGATACAGGTTGGAACTTTGACCTGCATGTGCATACCGGTGCGGGGCGTTATATCTGTGGTGAAGAAACTGCATTGATTAACTCACTCGAAGGCCGTCGTGCAAATCCACGTACTAAGCCGCCATTCCCGCAAGTTGCAGGTGCATGGGGCCGTCCGACCATCGTAAACAACGTAGAAACCTATAACAACTTGCCAGCAATTATGTTGCGTGGGCCTGAGTGGTATATCGGTTTGTCTGCGGGTAAATCTAAAGATCCAGGCACTAAAATTTATGGTGCATCAGGTAAAGTGACTTTCCCTGGTCTTTGGGAATTGCCTTTTGGTACGACTGCACGTGAAGTGATTGAAGACTATGCTGGCGGTATGCGCGATGGTCTTAAACTGAAAGCATGGTTACCGGGTGGGGCATCGACTGACTTCTTGGCTGCTGAACACATTGATCTTCCAATGGATTCAGAAAGCATTATGAAAGCAGGTTCTCGTCTAGGTACATGTTTGTTAATGGTCGTTGATGAAACCCAGTGTATGGTTTCTGCAACGCGTAACTTAGAAGAATTCTTTGCACGTGAATCATGTGGATTCTGTACGCCATGCCGTGATGGTTTACCTTGGGCGGTCAAAGCACTTGTCGCAATTGAGAAAGGTGAAGGGAAGATGGAAGACATTCAACATCTTCAAGAACTGACTCGCAAGTTGTGGATTGGTAAAACATTCTGTGCTCACGCACCAGGTGCGATGGAACCATTGATGGGTGCACTCAAATATTTCCGTAGCGAGTTTGAAGCTAAAGTGACAGATCGTCCTGTAGCCCAAGCCAGCCACGTAGAACAAGTTTAAGGAATTCGACTATGGCTACAATTCATGTCGATGGAAAATCGTATGAAGTCAATGGCTCGGAAAACTTGCTACAAGCATGTTTGAGTCTTGGCATCGACATCCCATATTTTTGTTGGCATCCAGCTTTAGGTTCTGTCGGTTCTTGCCGTCAATGTGCTGTTACTCAATATGCGAATCCAGAAGATACTCGTGGTCGCTTAGTAATGTCATGTATGACTCCTGCATCTGACAATACCTTTATTTCGATTGAAGACAAAGAAGCAAAAGATTTCCGTGAATCGATTGTGGAATTCTTAATGACCAATCACCCACACGACTGTCCAGTCTGTGAAGAGGGTGGTCACTGTCATTTACAAGATATGACAGTAATGACGCAACATGATCGTCGTCGTTATCGTTTTACCAAACGTACGCATCACAACCAAGAGTTGGGTTCTTTCATTGCACATGAGATGAACCGTTGTATCGCATGCTACCGTTGTGTTCGTTACTACAACGATTATGCCGGTGGTACAGACTTTGGTGTTTATGCCAATGCATCACGTGTCTACTTCGGTCGTCCAGAATCAGGCACTTTAGAGTCTGAGTTCTCTGGTAACTTGACTGAAGTGTGCCCAACAGGTGTATTTACCGATAAAACCCATTCGGCACGTTATAACCGTAAGTGGGACATGCAGTATGCGCCTAGCGTATGCCAAGGCTGTTCTTCTGGTTGTAACATCTCTCCGGGTGAGCGTTATGGCGAATTACGTCGTGTAGAAAACCGTTTCAATGGTGACGTTAACCAATATTTCCTTTGCGATAAAGGTCGTTTTGGTACGGGTTATGTGAACCGTGAAGATCGTCCACGTCAGCCGCAATTCCGTGCTGCAGCAGAAGTTAAAACTGTTTCTGTTGATGTGGCACTGGATTCAGTGATTGAAAATGTTCAAGGCAAAAAAGTGTTGGGTATTGGTTCTCCACGTGCATCATTAGAATCAAACTATGCGTTGCGTGAGTTGGTTGGCCAAGAAAATTATTCAACAGGTCTTTCTCAAAAAGAACAGAACTTGGTTGAACTTGCTGCATCGATTATGCAAGCTGAGGGTGTTTATAACCCAAGTATGCGCGAAATCGAAAGCTATGATGCAGTCTTGATCTTGGGTGAAGATTTAACGCAAACTGCACCACGTATGGCACTGTCTGTTCGCCAAGCTGCGAAAAACAAAGCCAAACAAATGGCTGCAGACCGCCGTACCCAAGATTGGTTAGCTGAACCTGTAAAACGTATTGGTCAGGATGCAAATTCTCCAATCTATATCTTGGCTGCAACACAAACACGTTTGGCTGATATTGCTGAGGGTGAAGTTGTTGCTTCTCCAAACGATATTGCACGTTTAGGTTTTGCGATTGCTGCGGGTGTAAACGGTGATGCGATTCTTGGTTTAGATGATGATGCTAAAGCATTTGCACAAACCATTGCGGATACGTTAAAAGCTGCGAAAAAACCATTAATCATCTCGGGTACTAGCTTACAAGATGCTGCCATCATGGAAGCTGCTGCACAAGTTGCACAAAACCTAGGTGGAAATGCAGGCTTAACATTGACAGTTCCAGAAGTGAACTCAATGGGTATGGCTTTGTTTGGTGGTTTAAGCTTAGAACAAGCATTTGCTCAAGATTATGAGTCAATCATTATCGTTGAAAATGATTTGTTCCGCCGTTTACCTGCTGTACAAGTTCAGGCTGCTCTAGACAAAGCGCAAAGCGTGATTGTGCTTGATCATTCTGAAACTGAAACCGTAAAAGCGGCGGATGTTGTCTTGTCTGCTGCAAGCTTTGCAGAAGGCGATGGGACAGTGGTCAGCCAAGAAGGTCGTGCACAGCGCTTCTATCAAGTTTATGACCCAAGCTATTACAAACCAGAATATGCCATCAAAGAATCTTGGCGCTGGTTACATGCCATTGAAACGGGTGTGAAAGGTAAAGCGATCTCGTGGACATTGTTGGATGACGTAATTGAGTCTGTGGTCAAAAATGTTCCAGTTCTTGAAGCGATTCAAGATGTTGCACCTGATGCGGGCTACCGTGTTCATGGCTTGAAAATTGCCCGTGAACCGCGTCGTTACTCAGGTCGCACTGCAATGCGTGCACCATTAAACGTACATGAGCCGAAACAACCTGTCGATGTCGATTCCGCATTAACATTCTCTATGGAAGGTTATGTTGGACCGCAAAATGCATCGTCATTGGTTCCATTTGCATGGGCACCGGGTTGGAACTCACCACAAGCTTGGAACAAATACCAAGATGAAGTGGGTGGTCATCTTAAAGGTGGTGATTCAGGCGTTCGTTTATTTGATCGCTTAGTAAAACGTCCTGCACGTAGCTATGTGGCGCCAACTGCGGTTGTGGCAAATCCAGAGAGTTTCCGTCTGGTTCCAATGCATCATATTTTCGCTTCAGGTGAATTTACGATTAAAACGCCGGTGATGGAATCGCGTATTCCAGAAGCGACTTTTGCCGTGGGCGAGCAAGATGCAGCACGTTTAAATGTTCAAGATGGTCAACAACTGACAGTTAAAGCAGGCGAAACGACGATTAGTCTTCCTGTGCATGTGATTGAATATTTACCAACAGGTTATATCGGTTATCCAGTCGGCCAAGCACCAACAGTTTCACTTGCTGAACCTGTATCTGTAACGGTAGGAGTGTAATCATGAGTGAATCTTTACGCGCACTACCGACATGGGCACAAGACTGGCCAATCGCTTATTCAGTGATTCAAGCCATCGTAATTTTGTTGGTTGTGGTTTTACTGGCCGCTTTGATGTCATTTATTGAACGTCGTTTGCTGGGCTTATGGCAAGACCGTTATGGACCAAACCGTGTTGGTCCTGGCGGGATGTTCCAGATCGTTGCCGACATGTTGAAAATCATGTTCAAAGAAGACTGGACACCAAAGTTTGTAGATAAGTTAACCTTCCGTTTAGCACCAGCAGTGGCAATGGCGACTGCAGTACTGTCATTCATGGTTATTCCTGTTTCACCTTACTTAGGTGTTTCAGACATGAGTATCGGTCTATTGTTCTTTATGGCAATGGCAGGTATTGCAGTATATGCGGTGTTATTTGGTGGTTGGGCATCTAACAACAAATATGCGTTATTGGGTGGTCTACGTTCAGCAGCACAAACCATTTCTTATGAAGTCTTTTTAGGGATTTCATTGATGGGTGTGGTGGCAATTGCAGGTTCATTTAACTTGCGTGACATCGTAGAAGCACAACGTGATGTATGGTTTGTGATTCCGCAATTCATTGGTTTCATGATCTTCGTGGTTGCGGGTGTTGCAGTAACGCATCGTCATCCATTTGACCAACCAGAAGCTGAACAAGAATTGGCAGAAGGTTACCATGTCGAATATGGTGGTATGAAATGGGGGATGTTCTTCGTTGCTGAATACGTCAACATCATTCTAATTTCTGCACTGATCGTGACTTTATTCTTTGGCGGTTGGTTAGCACCATTTAATTTAAATATTCCATTCATTCCAGATGCATTCTGGTTCATTGCGAAAACAGCATTCTTTGTAATGATGTTTGTCTTGGCACGTGGTTCTTTAATGCGTCCACGTTATGACCAAGTTATGAATTTTGGTTGGAAAGTGTGTTTACCACTTGCATTGGTCAACCTTTTGGTGACTGGTGCTGTGATTCTGATGAATCAGGCCTAGGACAGCAGGGAGTACAAAATGTATAAAATTCTAGCTGGCGTAGGATCAATTGTTCGTTCGTTGTGGATGGTGTTTAGCCATGTCACACGCAAACGCGATACGATTTTATATCCAGAAGTGCCAGCCGAACAAATCGTACCTCCACGCTACCGTGGTCGTATCGTATTAACACGTGACCCAGACGGTGAAGAGCGTTGTGTTGCGTGTAACTTATGTGCGGTTGCATGTCCTGTTGGTTGTATTTCATTGCAGAAAGCTGAAAAAGATGATGGACGTTGGTATCCAGAATTTTTCCGCATTAACTTCTCACGCTGCATTTTCTGCGGTATGTGTGAAGAAGCATGTCCAACAACTGCTATTCAGTTAACACCAGATTTTGAGTTAGGCGAATATGTCCGTCAGGATCTTGTTTATGAGAAAGAAAACTTACTCATTTCAGGACCAGGTAAATACCCAGACTACAATTTCTACCGTGTAAGTGGTATGGCAATTGATGGTAAAGAAAAAGGTCAAGCGCAACGTGAAAGTGCGCCTGTAGATGTACGGAGCTTATTACCATGATGTGGCCATTTTATTTAATGGCTCTCGTGGCCATTGTTTCGACGATTCGTGTTGTGACCAACACCAATCCAGTACATGCTTTATTAAGTTTGATCGTTTCTCTACTTGCTGTTGCAGGGATCTTCTTGATCATTGGTGCACCATTTGCAGCTGCGCTTGAAGTGATTGTTTATGCGGGTGCGATCATGGTGTTGTTCGTATTCGTGGTCATGATGCTCAACCTTGGTCAACATACAGTTGATCAAGAACGTAAATGGTTGACTTCAGATGCTTGGGCTTATCCAGCACTCATGAGCTTCTTAGTGGGCTTATGTTTGGTTTGGGTATTAGGTTCAGACTATACCCAACATGGTGCAGTACTTGGAACTCAAGTGATTGGACCTAAAGCAATTGGTCAAGCACTCTTTACCCACTATTTATTATTGGTTGAAGTTGCCGCAATGTTATTGCTTGCAGCATTGGTTGCAGCATTCCACTTAGGCAAACGTGAACCGAGTGCAGCAGAGGATAAACAGTAATGGGCAACATTCCTTTAGAACATGGTTTGATCGTCGCAACTATCCTTTTTGCACTGGGTTTTTACGGTGTAATGGTGCGACGCAACCTATTATTTATGTTAATGAGCCTTGAGATCATGATGAATGCAGCAGCATTGGCATTCGTTGTGGCAGGAAGTGCATGGGCACAACCTGATGGTCAAATTATGTTTATTTTGATCCTCACACTTGCTGCGGCAGAGGCTTGTATCGGTCTAGCGATCGTCCTCCAGTTCTATCATCGCTTCCATCATCTGGATGTAGATGCTGCTAGTGAGATGCGCGGATGAGTTATTTATATTTAACGATTTTATTTCCGCTGATTGGCTTTGTGCTTTTAGCGGCAGGACGTAATAAACTTCCTGAAAATGTAGCAGCAATTATTGGTGCGGGTTCTGTTGGCCTTTCTGCTTTATTTGCATTGATTGCAGGCATGGACTTTGTTAAGCAGGGTTCAGTTGCGCAAGCACAGCATTTATGGACTTGGTTCAATGTAGGCGGTTTTGCACCGGGTGTAAGTTTGCATCTTGACGGCTTGTCATTGTTAATGATGGGCATGGTGACAGGTGTAGGTTTCCTGATTCACATCTTTGCAACTTGGTACATGCGTGGTGAAGAAGACTTCGCACGTTTCTTCTCATACTTCAACTTATTCGTTGCCAGCATGTTGGTGCTGGTATTGGGTGACAACTTAGCGTTGTTATTCTTAGGTTGGGAAGGCGTAGGTCTGTGTTCTTACCTGTTGATTGGTTATTACTACCAAAACCCTGCAAATGGTTTTGCGGCAATTAAAGCATTTACAGTAACGCGTGTTGGTGATGTATTCTTACTGATCGCATTGTTCTTGCTTTACCAACAATTTGGTACTTTACACATCGGCACGATTGTTGCCAATGCTTCACAAGTTCTCGCACTTGATCATAACTTGGCATTGATCACATCATTGATGTTGTTCTTGGGTGCAGCAGGTAAATCTGCGCAAATCCCATTACAAACATGGTTGGCAGATGCAATGGCTGGTCCGACACCAGTATCTGCATTGATTCATGCTGCAACAATGGTTACCGCGGGTATCTACTTATGTTGCCGTATGTTCTCTGTGTTTGAAATGACACCAGAAGTGATGCAGTTCATTTCGATTACGGGTGCTGTAACATTGTTGGTTGCTGGCTTTGCGGCTTTGGTTCAAACAGATATCAAACGTATTCTGGCTTACTCTACCATGAGTCAGCTCGGTTATATGTTTATGGCTGTGGGTGCAGAAGCGTATCAAGCAGGTCTGTTCCATATGCTTGCACATGCATTCTTTAAGGCATTATTGTTCTTGTCTTCTGGTGCGGTGATCTTGGCTTACCATCATGAACAAAACATCTTTAAAATGGGTGGTTTGTTCTACAAAAACAAATTCTTATTTGCTTGCTTCGCGATTGGTGGTGGTGCACTTGCTGCAATCCCATTTATCACGATCGGCTTCTTCTCAAAAGATGCAATCTTGGGTGCTGTTTGGGCGCAAGGTCAATCTGTCGCATTGTATAACTCATTGTATTGGGTTGGTGTTGCGGGTGCATTCTTAACTTCGATTTATACATTCCATTTAATTTGGGTTGTATTCTTCGGTGAAGAAAAAACACATTATCACGAAATCAAAGGTGCAACGTATTGGGCGCCTTTAGGTATCTTGGCTGTTCTTTCAACAGGTTTGGCTTACTTCTTAAAAGCGCCAGTGATGAACATTTTAAATGCAGCACATATCCCTGCATTTGAAGTTTCTCAAGCGATTGAAGAAGGGATGCATGGTGCAGAACACCTTGCAGTCGGTATCGCATTGGTCGGTTTAGCTGTAGGCGTGGTGTTATTTGCATTCGCTTATAAAGCGGTGCAAGGTTTTGCAGCCACTTCATTTGGTGCTGGACTTGCAAATATCTGCCGTAATGCATTTGGTTTCGATTCTTTATACAACCTTGTATTTGTTCAACCTTATTTACTCATTGCGAAAATTTTAGGTCGTGACCCAATTGATGGTTTATGGCTGGTATTACCTGCAATCGTAAATAGTGGGAATAAATTTACAAGTACCCGTCAAACAGGTTCATTACGTGAATATGCATCAAGTATGTCACTCGGTGTAGTGGTATTGCTGATGATCTTGATCGTGATTCAGGTAGTGGGGAAATAAGATGGAAATCACAAACAATTGGATTTTACCCGCACTGATTCTTGTACCTTTTATTGCAGGTTTCGCGTGTTGGTTGGTCGATAAACTTGATAAACATTTGCCACGTTATATCGCATTAGTCGGTATGCTCGTTACATTGGGCTTAACACTGATTTTGTGGAAACAAGGTGGCTTTAGCTATGAGTTGGGGGCGAAGACTCCAACTTGGGCAGCAGAATTTTATTTACCTTGGATTAAAACACTCGGTATTAACATTCATTTGGCTGTAGATGGTCTTTCATTGCTGATGGTGGGCTTGACAGCATTACTGGGTGTACTTGCAGTTGGCTGTTCATGGGGTGAAATTCAAAAGAATGTCGGCTTCTTCCACTTAAACCTATTATGGTCTTTGGGTGGGGTAATCGGGGTTTTCCTTGCAATTGATATGTTCTTGTTCTTCTTCTTCTGGGAGATGATGCTAGTCCCTATCTACTTCTTGATCGCTCTTTGGGGTCATAAAGGCGCAGACGGTAAATCACGTGTTTATGCTGCAACCAAGTTCTTTATCTATACCCAAGTCGCTGGCTTGATCATGCTCATCGGGATCTTAGGCTTAGTGGTCTACGGTTCTCAGATGTCAGGTACGATTAGCTTCGACTATAACTATTTACTTGCTGTTGCAAACACTTTAGATGCTCAGGCACCACATATTGCCTATGCATTGATGATCTGTTTCTTTATTGGTTTTGCGGTCAAGCTTCCAGTATTCCCATTACACGGTTGGTTACCAGATGCGCATGCGCAAGCACCTACAGCAGGTTCTGTAGACTTAGCGGGTATCTTGATTAAAACTGCTGCGTACGGTTTACTGCGCTTTGTATTGCCATTCTTCCCAGCAGCATCTGCACAATTTGCCGATATTGCGATTATTTTAGGTTTGATTGGCATTTTCTACGGCGCTTGGTGTGCTTTCCAGCAAACAGATATGAAACGCCTGCTTGCTTATACTTCTATTTCGCATATGGGTTTCGTATTACTTGCACTTTATGCCGGTAATATTCTGACATTCCAAGGCTTAATGATCATGATGTTGGCACATGGCTTGTCATCTGCTGCATTGTTCATTATGTGTGGTCAAGTGTATGAACGTTTACATACCCGTGACTTACGTTTGATGGGTGGTATTCGTGGTCAATTCCAGTATTTACCATTCTTCTTGATGTTCTTTGTCTCTGCGCTTGTGGGTATTCCAGGTCTAGGTAACTTTATTGGTGAATTCCTGATCTTGATGGGTTCATTCGCTAAGTTCCCAACATTTACCATCATTGCGGCGATTAGCTTGGTCTTTGCTGGTCTTTATGGTCTGATCCTGATCCACAAAGCTTTATTTGGTACGCCAAATGAAGAACAGAAAAAGCATTATGAAAGTCCATTAAAAGACTTGAATGTACGTGAAACAGTAATTCTATTGATCTGTGCATTTGGCTTATTATGGTTAGGTGTGTATCCACAAAGCTTCCTTGATATTTCTCACTCAAGTATGGCGTGGTTATCAAATAGCTATATTCCAGTTCAAGAAGTTGTTGATGCGGCACAACAAGTCGTATCTCAACAAAATGTGGAGATCCAATAGTCATGAACTTCACTATGTCATTTTCGGGTCTCATGCCTTTAGCACCAGTTTTTATTGTTGCTTTAACCGCTGTTGTAGTAATGATCCTAACCTCGATCAAGCGTAATCATAATTTGATTGCGACTGCATCGGTGGTGGGTTTAAACCTTGCTGCAATTGATATTTTATTCATGATGTTTGGTGGTTCATTTGCACCATCAAATGTGATGAACATGTTTGTGGTTGATCCATTTACATTGTTTTATCAATTTATTGCAGTAGTTGCTGCACTCGCATGCTGTACGTTATCTCACGCTTATATTGAAACCTATAAAGATAATCGTGAAGAGCTTTATATCTTGATGTTGATCTCTGTAACAGGGGCAATGTTAATGGTGGCAAGTTCTCATTATGCGTCGTTCTTTATTAGCTTAGAGCTTTTGTCAATTCCTGTGTATGGCTTATTGGCATATACGCATCAGCGTGGAAAATCGCTAGAAGCAGGCGTAAAGTATTTGGTACTTTCTGCAACCGCTTCAGCAATCTTGTTGATGGGTATGGCATACGTTTATGCTTATACTGGTACATTGTCATTTACTGACTTCCCTGGTTTGTATGGAAATCAGTTAGCACAAGTGCAACAAATTGCGTCTTTGGCTGACTTTATTGAACAGTTAAAAGGTTTCCTTGCTCAACCAATGATTTTGTTGGGTTCAGGATTAATCGTGATTGCGATTGCGTTTAAATTATCGTTGGCGCCATTTCATAAATGGACACCAGATGTTTATCAAGGCGCGCCTGCGCCAATCGCGACCTATCTTGCAACTGTTGCTAAAGTTGCAACCATTGGTTTATTAGTACGCTTTATTTTAAGTTCAGGTTTCATTCTTGTACCGTCTATCGTGACTGTATTAACTGTGATTGCTGTACTTTCGATTTTAGTCGGTAACTTCCTTGCATTACGTCAAGTCAACTTAAAACGAATTTTGGGTTATTCATCGATCGCCCATTTCGGTTATTTATTGATTGCATTGATTAGTTTAGGTTATGCAAGTTTAGGCAGTGTTAGTGTCTATGTGGTGACTTATACCTTAACTACGATTGGTGCTTTTGGTGCTGTCGCGTTAATGTCGAGCCCATATAACAATGTTGATGAAGCTGAGTCGCTTGCGGATTACCGTGGTTTATTCTGGCGTCGTCCAGTACTGACTGCGACCTTAACAGTGATGATGCTTTCTCTTGCAGGGATTCCATTAACCGCTGGTTTCATCGGTAAGTTTATGGTGGTGATTGCTGCTGTAACCACAGAACATTGGTTCTTGGCTGCTATGGTTGTGGTGGGTAGTGGTATTGGTTTGTATTACTACTTACGTGTGATGATCGTGATGTATATGACTCCACCAGATAATCCTCGTATTGATGCGGTTGATCATTGGGGACAAAAAGTGGGTGGTTTGATGGTGCTCGGCGCTGCTGCTTTGGTATTGATCATTGGTGTTTATCCAGATCCAATCATCAACTTGGCTTTGAAATCAGAAATTTTATCTCCTTTACATTTCTTGATGAGCCAACAACACTAATCGCAATAAAATCCTGCTATTAACAAAAAAAGCCCTCATTCATTGAGGGCTTTTCTTATCTCTGATATAAAAAACATTTATAATAATGGAAATTTACTTTTATCCTTTTAGGTGTCCTCCCGTGTCTATTCAAGAAATTCGTCATCCACTTATTCGTCATAAATTAGGTTTATTACGCCGTGCTGACATTAGTACTAAGAATTTCCGTGAACTCGCTCAAGAAGTAACCATGCTTTTAACTTATGAAGCAACCAAAGATTTACCTGTGTGTGATCATGAGATTGATGGCTGGAATGGTAAAGTCACAGTAGACAGAATTGCGGGTAAAAAAATCACTGTAGTGCCAATTTTACGTGCTGGTATTGGCATGTTAGAAGGTTTTTTAAATCTTATCCCAAGTGCTAAAGTTTCAGTTCTCGGCTTAGAACGTGATGAAGAAACTTTGGAAGCACGTACTTATTATAAAAAATTGGTTCCAGATGTACAAAATCGTTTAGCCATGATTATTGACCCAATGTTGGCGACAGGTTCATCTTTGGTTGCTGCAATTGACGTGTTGAAAGCAAGTGGCTGTAAAGATATCCGTGTTATGGTTTTGGTTGCTGCACCTGAAGGGATTAAACGTGTTGAAGCCGCACACCCTGATGTGACGATTTTCACCGCTTCAATTGATCAAGGTTTAAATGAACAAGGTTATATCGTGCCAGGTTTAGGTGATGCTGGAGATAAAATTTTTGGTAGTGTGCAAAAAGATTAAAATTTAGTATCATCGAAGGAGGCTATAGGGGGCCTCCTTTTTTAATGATAAGAGAATAAAAAATGTTCAGAAAAGGGACTGTTACCTTTTTCGATAATGATTTAGGGCAAGGTCTAATTGAATTAAATGATCATCAACAAGTTGTTTTTAAATTAGAAGATTTTTCAAATCAGTTGCTTCTTCCTCAAATTGGTGAGCGGATTAAATGTGTCGTTTTAGAGCAAGATGATGGTTTATTCGCCAAATTTATCGTGCGTTTAGATCATAAAAATTATGTGAATGATCAAAACAAGCCCTCCGTTCCACATCTTTATTCAGAAAATGCCTATGAGCATATTAGAAATGTTCGCAAAGCGCTGAAAAAGAGAAGGGGATTGGCTGATGAAGGCTTACAAAACCCTCAAACCAAAATTCACACCGAACAAGGCATTTTACCTGACGCTATTCCAGATATTGACTTGGTTGCACAACAGCAAGACACGACTGTCGAGCCCATTCAAACAACAATCAATGACCCAGTGCTTGAAGAATCGGACGGAGATTTAAATCAAGCCAAAGAGATTGAACCTGTAGCGCAAACACAAGTTGACCTTTCCACTAAAGTTATCCAGAATACTGAATTGCAAGACCAAACTCATACAGTTGATAACATTAAACCCATTGAAGAAAGTGATGCTAATACTGTTGTTGATGTGGGGGGAGTGGGTCGAAATATTGAAATCGCTGAGGGCAATCAGAGCGCAGTGTTGCTTAGATCCTTAGAGGTGATGGAAAATGGTCAAAATTTTAAAGGGGATGATTTATATTTTAACAGCCAAATTGATCGGCAGTTGCTTGAAAAGCATATGGATTTAACTGCATTTCAACGTTTAATTCAAAAGTTGAAAGTTAAATTTTTATATTCCAAACGCAAACAAGCTGTAAAGAAAATTCGATCTGAAAAGCGCAAGACGTTGAACCCTTGGGTGGTGATCGTCGCGGTGGTGATATTCATTGCGGTAAGTTCTGTGATGTATGCAATGGATCGTTATAAGCAGTACAAAGTTGAGGCTGAAATGAGACTTCAACAATATCAACAAGAACAAAAGGACAAGATTAAACAGCAGAAACGAAAGGCATATTCACACTAAACATCTGAAACGAGTTGAATATATTTTGCGATTCATACTTATTTTAAAAGAGAAGTTATATGTTTTATTTGGGGCAAATCATTGAATATCATCATGATAAAGGTTACGGACTTTTATTGGATCATAATTCAGCGCAATCTGTAATATTTTACATCGCTGATTTTCCAAAAGAAGGTGGTCAACCGAAAAAAGGGGAAACCATAAAATATGTAATCATCAATGCACATGGAACATTGAAAGCACATCAAATGATTCGTTTAGATGTTGCGATGAGTAATGACTTAAAAAATAAAAAGATCAATATTGATAAGCAAAAAAATATTTTAAGACGAGGCAAAAATGAAGGGCAGAAATTCGGTTTTATGTCTGTGGTGATTTTGGTGATTGTTTTTGGCTTCGTTTATTTTAGTTTTGCCACATGGAATCAATACCAAACCTATCAGGAAGAACAACATGCTAAATTTGCATTGTTAGAGCAACAACAGAAGCAAATCGTTGAGCAACAGCGCAAAGAGATTGGTTATGTTAAACCGGTAAAGTTTAGTGAAAAATCCCAAAATGCTTTAAACAGTCATCATCATTCAGTGCAAAAACAGAATGAAGTAGAATCTGTACAAAGCAACACCACTGTATCGACAACAGCATCAACGGCAAAATCACCTTATCAATGCGATGGTCGTACCCATTGCAGCCAAATGACATCTTATGATGAGGCGGTATTTTTTATTAAAAATTGCCCCAATACACAAATGGATGGGGATCATGATGGTCGACCATGTGAACGGCAATTTGGTAAGTAGTTGTGCTAATCGAATAATTATAAAAAAGCTCCAAGAGGAGCTTTGGTTTTAACCATTTTCACAAAATTTTAGGAAGGCTCTTAAGCCCGGTCCTTGGTACTTTTGACGATGTACCAGCATATATAGTGGGCGAGCAAGTTGCCAGAATGGGGTATTTAAAATCACCAGTTGTCCTTTGTCGAGCAAAGGCTGAATTGCCAATTTAGAAATACAGGACATTCCTAGACCACCGGCAACGATTTTTAAAATCGCTTCATTATGACCTAGGGTTAAGCGGATATTGGCATCTTCAAGATCTTTTAGAATGGCATTGTCAAAGACTTCACGTGTTCCAGAACCTTCTTCACGTAAAATCCATTCAACATGCTGGAAGTCAGACTGCTTTAATTCACGATGTAAATTTGCTAGTGGATGATTAGGTGAACAACATACCGCGAGTTCGTCATCGCGCCAGTGAATGCATTGAAGTTGTGGTAAGAAGCATGAACCTTCAATCAACGCCAAATCGAGTTGGAATTGGTTGACCGCTTCAATCATTTGGCGGGTATTACCAACTTGGAGCTGTAAATGCGCTTGAGGTTGAACTTGTAAAAAGTTTGCCATTAAGTCGGGCATTAAATAATCACTGATGGTCAGTGTTGCACCAATCCGTAAATCAATACTTTGTAGTTCACCTTTGGCTGCTTGTTCAAAGGCTTCACAGCGACCTAAGATTTCTAAAGCTTGAGGAAGTAAGAAACGACCAAGATCATTAAGCTGTAAACGCTTACCAAGACGATCGAAAAGCGGAGCACCCAGTCCATCTTCTAAATCTGCCAAAGCCATACTTGCCGCACTTTGAGTCAACCGAACCGCATCACTTGCTTTGGTCACGGTACCTTCTTGAGCGACAGCAACAAAAACCGCCAACTGGCGTAAAGTCATTCGCATAAGTAGAGCCTTAACATTTTAATATTCATAGATTATATAGTCATGCTACCATGAGGACTATGTTTCATGCCACGAAGAAATCATGTCAATTGAAAAATTTAGCATAGAAAAGGTTTTGTCTGTTCAGCGTTGGACCAATACACTTTTCAGTTTCACCATGACTCGACCTGCCCATTTTAAGTTTACCGCAGGGCAATTTGCTCGCATTGGTTTAAAAGTGGGTGATGATTTGGTGGTAAGAGCATATTCCGTGGTTTCATCCCCATTTGATGAAACACTCGAATTTTTTTCAATCGTTGTTCCAGATGGTGCATTTACCTCCAATTTACAGCATTTACAAGTTGGTGATGCGCTTTATTTGGAAAAAATTCCCTATGGATTCTTAACTTTAGCACGTTATCAATTGCCGCTGCCTAAAGATTTGTGGTTGTTGGCAACAGGTACAGGTTTAGCACCTTTTATTTCGATGCTACAAGATTTTGAAACTTGGTCAAAGTACGAAAAAATTAATCTGGTGTATAGCGTAAGAACTGAATCTGAATTGGCTTATGTTGATCGGATCCAAGAAATTGCCCAGCTTTTTGGTGAGGGGCATACAGGCTTTAAATTTATCCCGATTGTTACGCGTGATCCCAATGCAGCCTTGCATGATCGCTTACCGATTTTGATTGAAAATGGTGAATTGGAAAAAGCCGCTGATTTAAAATTCAATGCTGATACTACCCATGTCATGCTATGTGGGAATCCACAAATGGTAGATGACACTAAAGCCGCATTAAAAGCCCGTGGTTTAACGATGAATCGTCGCGGTGAAGGCAATATTGCTGTAGAGAATTATTGGTAAATCGCTTGGTCGGCATCAGCAATTTTATCAATCATTTTAGATGAGGGAAGCGGCTAAGCGTCTTCTCTTAAATTCTTTCATGTCAGAACCAAACACTTTTTAGCTTAAAGATGATCGCTGAGTGAGTGGTGTATATGCTGTTAATCGCTCGGTTGAATAAGCTTTTGCATCAACACGTGTATCTTGATTGAGCATCAATTGTCTTAATAACTGTGCTGAAGCAGGTCCCATACATAAGCCATTACGGTAATGTCCAAAATTTGCCCATAAATTATTCAGTTCAGGCATTTTTCCAATATATGGAATGCCTGTTGGTGAGCTTGGACGTAATCCTGCCCATTGCTTAACGATGGGGAAGTTTGCCAATTCAGGCACCATTTCGATACAGGCTTTATAAATATTTTGCTGTGTTTGTACATTTGGACGCTTATCAAATCCGATATGGTCCATGCTTGAACCGCATACGATATGACCATCTCGGCGTGGGATCAAATACATCACATTGTTCATACACATGGTGGGTAGCCAGTTTTCCGGAGTTTTAAATAACATCATTTGCCCCTGAACGGGTTCTACTGGGATCGAAAGCTGTAATTGTTCTGCCCAGCAATTTGACCATGCACCCGTTGCAATCACAAATTGGTCTGCGACAAAACGTTGTCCATTGGCACTTTCAACAGACTGAATTTTTTGATTTTGAATATTAAATTTTTCGATCCATGTATTTTCATACACTTCAACTTGAGGATGTTGTTTGAGATAGCTGATCAGTGATTTAAGAAGTCGCGGATTTCTAACATTGGCTAGATGTGGAAAATAAATTGCATGTTGAAACTGTGCTGAAATATGGGGATTGACGCTTTCAAGCTGCTCTCTTTGCAGGTATTCACAATGCTGCATCGGTTCTTGATGTTGGTCTTTATAATTCAGTCCAAGCTCAAAATCTGCTTCGTCAAAAATTAACATTCCTGTGTCATGGATTTGAAAGTCTATCCCTGTTTTAGGTTGTAGTTTCTCATTCCATTGTTGGTAAAGTTGTTTGCCGTGTTGTGCCAGATGATTGACTTCATTGGGATATCTCCACGGATACATGGGTGACAGAATACCGCCACCCGCCCATGAAGCAGCATGTCCTGCATGTTGTTGATCGAACAGGGTGATGGTGCAGCCTTGTTCAACAAGCTCAAGCGCGCTGAGTAAGCCACTTACTCCAGCACCGATAATGGCGATATGCATTGTGTATTCTGTACCAATTTAGATTTTTAATCCCCACCTGCAAAAGCAATACTGCTTATCTTTTGAAAGAGGGGACTTTCCATTCACGACTGAATCAGTAATGGGCTCCTCCCTTTTAAAAAGGTGAGGAACCATGAGTTCAGTAAGGGAGGGATGATTTACTTCATCTCTTTTAATTGACGTGCTGCATCTTCTGCATAATAGGTCCAAATACCATCTGCACCTGCACGACGGAAGCACATCAAGGATTCCATAATCACGCTTTCAGATAACCAGCCATTTTGGATGGCTGCTGCAAGCATGGCATATTCACCACTGACTTGATAAACAAAGGTCGGGACACCAAAGGTATCTTTAACTTCACGTACCACATCCAAATACGGCATACCGGGTTTGACAATCACCATATCCGCACCTTCTTGAATATCAAGGGCGATTTCATGCAGTGCTTCAGCACGATTACCGACATCCATTTGGTAGTTATACTTATTACCACCTTTTAGGTTGGATGATGAGCCAACTGCATCGCGGAAAGGACCGTAGAAACTAGACGCATATTTTGCAGAGTACGCCATGATGCTGGTATAAATAAAATCGTTACTTTCTAAAGCTTGGCGGATTGCACCAATACGGCCGTCCATCATGTCACTTGGCGCGATTACATCTGCACCTGCTTCAGCATGGCTTAAGGCTTGTTTGATCAGGCATTGAACCGTTTCATCATTTAATACATAACCTGTATCGTCAATAATGCCGTCCTGACCATGTGTGGTATAAGGATCTAATGCACCATCCGTGATGAGTACCATCTCAGGCAGTTCTTTTTTTAACAAACGTAAAGTATTTTGAACTAAACCATCTTCATGCCACGCAGCTTCAGCTGTTAAACTTTTGTCTTGTTGTGGTGTAACAGGGAATAAGGCAAGTTTTGATACACCAAGTTCTAATAGGGTTTCTGCTTTTTTCAACAATAAGTCTGCTGACAATCGTTGAACATTTGGCATACTTGGTACATCTTGGCTTTGGTTTTGTCCCGGAAGTACAAATACTGGATAAATGAGATGATCTGCTGTGAGTTGAGTCTCTCTTACCATTGCTCGAAGCTTATCGTTTTTACGGATACGGCGCATACGAGTAGCTGGAAAAGCAGGACGATTGAACGTATAAGTCATAACAATCTCGATGTTCAGTATTAAACTAGGCATATATTGTAGCCCTTTCATATATTTTTTGGGAAAAAGCTGAAAATTTTTCTCAATATTGGTTTCGAAATGATGATGAGTGATTCTTCTAAAACTGATTCTGCGCCTAGCGAATCGCAAAAAAAGTGGACTGGTAATTTACATTTAGGTGCGAAAGCAGATCTAAATGTGGTGCTTAACCAACTCACTAAAGCGTTTAATGGTTCGCCTTATTTTTCACATAACAATATGCAAATGCGTGTTGTTAATGATGAGATTGAAGGCTATATCGAAATGAAACCGTATTTGATTGGCAATGTCGCATTTCAAATTTTACATGGTGGTGTGGCCGCGACATTGTTGGATAGTATTGGTGGAATTGTAGCAATGGGGGAGTTGTATAAACGTGCAGAGCCAGACCAGTTGCCAGACACATTAAAGAAAGTTTCTCGTTTAGCGACAGTTGATATGCGTGTGGATTATCTTGCACCTGGGCGCGGTGAATACTTTATTGCCAAAGCTGAAACTTTGAGAATGGGGCGAAAAGGTTGCACCATGCGTATGACCATGTTCAATAATGAAGGTAAGGCGATTGCGACAGCCATTGCTTCTTATGCCTATTGATCAAGCTGACTAAGTGTACTAATCAGTACACTTTTGTATTCATTGTGTCAATATAAGCCAGTAAAATACATATTTTGCTGGCTTATTTTTTTTCAAAAAAATATGAATATCAATAAGATTGCCCTCTTTTATAAAGATAAACTATAGAGTAATATTTTTATTCTCATAATATGATTTTTACCTGTAAAATTGGGCACCACAATTTTAAGAAGTTGACTTATTCAACCATCAAGCAACGTCATATAGATATGATTAAGCAGTTTTTCAGTTTATATCTCCAAAATGCAAAGATGTTTTGACAAGTCTAAGTAAGCTAGGAACATGCGATGACTGACGCGCAAACGACGAATGCCTCTCCAAATGATGAAAATCAAGCGCAAGCGGATTTGGAAGCCAAACAAAAACGTAAAAAAATGCTGAAGATTTTTGCCATTATTGTTGTTGTAGCTGCAATTCTATATGCAATTTGGGCTTTTATTTTTGGCAATATTGTTGAAACGGATAATGCCTATGTCGGTGCTGAAACTGCTGAAATCACTTCGATGGTCAGCGGACAAGTTGCTGAGGTTTTGGTCAGTGATACTCAACAAGTGAAAAAAGGCGATGTACTTGCGATTATTGATAATCGTGATGCAAAAATTGCTGTTGCAGAAGCTGAAGCGGCGTTGACCAAAGCCAAGCGTCAATATACACAAAGCTCGGCAAATAGCAGTTCATTGTCCTCACAGATTTTAGTCAGTGCAGATGATATTAACAGTGCCAAAGCACAAGTGGCGCAAGCCGATGTGGCATATCAACAAGCACAGCAAGAATTTGCACGCCGTCAGCAGTTAAGCGCGACAGGTGCAATCTCTAAAGAAGAATTTAGCAAAGCACAAAGTGCTTTAAACAATGCCAAAGCAAATGTTGATGTGGCAAAAGCAGCATTGGCGCAAACAGAATCTAAGCGTAAAGCTGCACAAAGTAATTTAGATGCCAATGAAGCTTTAATTCGGGGGACCTCACAAAGTTCAACCCCTGATGTATTGGTGGCTCAAGCTAAACTTGATCAAGCACTTTTAGATTTACAACGTACAGAAATTAAAGCGCCGTTAGATGGTGTGATTGCCCGTCGTAGTATTCAAGTGGGGCAACGTATTGCACCTGGGACAAGTTTGATGAAAGTGGTGCCTTTGGCTGAACTTTATGTGGATGCAAACTTTAAAGAAAGTCAGTTGCAAAATGTGAAAGTTGGTCAGAAGGCAACCCTCACTTCAGACCTCTATGGCAAGAAAGTGGAATATCACGGTACGGTAATCGGCTTTTCTGGTGGTACTGGTTCAGCATTTGCGTTAATTCCTGCACAAAATGCGACAGGTAATTGGATTAAAGTGGTTCAACGTCTACCTGTACGTATCAAACTCGATCCTAAAGAGTTGGCTGAGCATCCATTACGTGTGGGTTTATCCATGAATGCTGAGGTTGATACCTCTTCAGCGAAGTAATCACTTATGAATACAGCAACGTTTCAAAGTGAGCTTAAAGGTGGGCGCTTACTTCTTGCCGCCTTCTTTTTAGCACTTGCCAATTTTATGGTCGTACTGGATATGACCATTGCCAATGTTTCTGTGCCCCATATTACCGGAAGTTTAGCAGTATCAAGTTCTCAAGGGACTTGGGTGATTACCTCCTATGCCGTTGCTGAAGCCATCTGTGTACCTTTAACCGGTTGGCTTGCAGGACGTTTTGGTGCCGTTCGGGTATTTACCATCAGTCTAATTGGCTTTACCACATTTTCAATTCTTTGTGGCTTATCCAATAGCTTAGCAATGTTAGTGATCTGTCGTATCGGACAGGGTTTATTTGGTGGTCCAATCATGCCACTCAGTCAAACTTTGTTGATGCGTATTTTCCCACCCGAAAAGCATTCCCAAGCAATGGGGATGTGGGCAATGACGACCGTTGTAGGACCGATTCTAGGCCCTATTTTAGGTGGTACGATCAGTGATAACTGGTCATGGCATTGGATTTTCTTTATCAATATTCCAGTGGGTGTGATCTGTGCTGTTGGGGTGATGCGTCTATTAAAAGTTGCTGAAACGCCAATTGCTAAACTTCCGATTGATACTATTGGTCTAACGCTGCTGATTGTTTGGATTGGCGCATTACAGTTAATGCTCGATTTGGGGCATGAGCGGGATTGGTTTAATAACAGCTTTATTTGTATTTTGGCAGTGATTTTGGTGGTTGGATTTATCGCCTTTTTCATCTGGGAATATTATGAAAAACATCCTATCGTCAATATACAAATTTTCCGATACCGTGGCTTTACCATCGCTACAATCTCATTGGCTTTTGCCTTTGCGGCATTCTTTGGCAGTATTGTACTTATTCCACAATGGTTACAGATTAACTTGGGCTATACCGCATCTTGGGCAGGTTATCTGACTGCGACAATGGGCTTTGGTAGCTTGATGATGTCGCCTGTGGTTGCCAAACTTGCGACTAAATATGACCCAAGAGCCTTGTCCAGTTTTGGGCTGATGATTTTGGGTGGCGTCACATTAATGCGTTCATTTTGGACCAGTGATGCTGACTTTATGGCACTAGCATTACCACAGATTATCCAAGGTTTTGCGGTACCGTTCTTCTTTATCCCACTGTCTAATATCGCTTTAGGTGTGGTACGCCCTGATGAAGTGGCTTCTGCTGCGGGTTTGATGAACTTTATGCGAACCATGGCAGGCGCAATTGGCGCATCTATTGCGGTGACCATTTGGGATGATCATACTAAGCTAGCACGTAGTGAAATCGTGTCGACCATGCATGTTGAGGAAACTCAGCGTAACTTGGTCAACAGTGGCTTTAGTCCTGAAATGGCGTTGGGTACCATTTCCAACTTGGTGGATAAAGAGGCTTTAACGCTTTCGGTTAATCATGTGTTTTTGATTTTTGCGATGATCTTTATTTTCGCAGGATTGATTATTTGGTTATGTCCAAAACCGAAAGGGAATGTCGGCGCAGGGCATGCACATTAGAATTTAAGTTGTATAGAAGCCTGCTGAAAAGTGGGCTTTTTTATCGCTGCAATGACAACAGATCAAGACAAATTTTGCTATTTTATCTATTGATCAAGATCAGGGTATAATACAGCGATTGTGTACCGCGATGAGTAATATGTATGAAGCCTGAATTCCAGCAAGGAAAAATTAAACAATACGATGCCGATAGAGGCTTCGGCTTTATTGGTGGACTTGAACAAGATATTTTCTTTCATATTTCGGATTTCCCGCTTGCAGAGGGTGAGCCAAAGCGAAATGAAAGAGTTAAATTTATCGTTGTTGAAAATAACGGAAAGTTAAAAGCAACCAGAATTGAGCGTGTTGAAGATCAATCAGCAAAGGCTAAAAAGACCAGAATTGTTGAAAACAATAAGTCGATTACCAATAATTTGTTGTCTAATTTTAGAAAGTAATAGGCGTATAGATTTAGGCCATTTTATTTTTGGGTTATTGGATCGTAGTTTTTAGATAAATCCCTTTAATTGAAGGGATTTTGTATGAGGGAGTTGGTTTTTTAATATAAAAATATTCCTTTGCGCTGCTACAATCGCAGTTTCCCTCTTTTTTAAGAGGTGAATGTTGCAAATTTTAGATAGTATTGGATTCGCAATATTGCTTGCTGAAAATGAAGTGTAAGAACGGGCAATTGGAAAAGATTAAATAAATTTAAAAGAAAAACAGCAATGCAACCCTACAACAAAAACTTAAAACAACTGTCTCGTGATCTTAGGAATAATATGACGGATGCAGAATTGTTGCTTTGGTCAAAGTTACGACGCAAGCAAATTTTAGGTTTACAGTTTTATCGTCAGAAACCGATTTTAAATTACATCGTCGATTTTTACTGTCCTGCTATAAATTTGGTGATTGAATGCGATGGTGGGCAGCATTATACAGATGAGGGTTTAGAGGCTGATCGTATTCGTGATGAAGCATTGACTCAGCAAGGCTTAGTTATCTTAAGATTTGATAATGGAAAAATTTTGCTGGAAATTGATAGTGTAATTTCGAAGGTTTTTGATGTGGCGAGTCAGCATTTAGAATCCCCCTAAATCCCCCTTTGATAAAGGGGGACTTGCCATGAATTGGATGATGGTCGTCGATTCGAGCTATTCCTCCCTTCTTGCACTTCGTTTTAAAGTAATACTTTAAAACTTGTTCAGGGACGAGCTTTCACGTAATTCAATCGAGACGCGCAGTTCCCCTCTTTTTCAAAGAGGGGTTAGGGGAGATTTAAATAAATCTAAGCAATCGAATCATCCAAATTTGGTGCTAACCAACGTTTGGCTTCATCCAAGGTCCAGTTCTTCCGCTTTGCATAATCTTCTAGTTGATCTAACGCGATTTTACCCACGTTAAAGTATTCAGACTGTGGGTTGGCATAGTAGAAACCACTGACACTTGATGGTGGCCACATTGCAAAACTGCTGGTCAATTGCGTACCAATCTTATCTGTGGTGCCTAACCAATCAAACAAAGACGCCTTTTCAGAATGCTCAGGGCAAGCTGGGTAGCCCGGTGCAGGACGAATACCGACATACTTCTCCTTAATTAATTCTTCATTAGAGAGTTGTTCATCTGCCTGATACCCCCAGAACTCTTTACGAATACGTTCATGTAAATGTTCTGCAAATGCTTCAGCAAAACGATCACCCAATGACTGAGCAAGAATGGCGGAGTAATCATCCCCTTTGGCTTTATACTCATGCGCCATTTCTTCCGCACCAAAAATTGAAACGGTAAAACCACCCAAGTAGTCTTCGGCTTGTGCTTTGGTTGCAACAAAATCAGCCAAAGACAAATTCGGTTTACCTGTGACTTTATCTGATTGCTGACGAATATGCTGGAAGGTATGGGTTACAGATTGACCATCTTCATTAAAGACCTCAACAGAGTCTGCGTCTGAACGATTTGCAGGATAAATCCCAAAAACGGCACGCGCATCGAAACGTTTATTGTCAATAATGTCTTTTAACATCGCCTGAGCTTGATTATATAAATCAGTTGCAGCTTCACCAACAATCTCATCGTGTAAAATTTTTGGGAATTTACCCGCCAAACTCCAAGAAATAAAGAATGGTGTCCAGTCAAAATATTCCACCAATGTATCAAGTGGATAATGGGTCAAGGTTTGCAAACCAATAAAGTTTGGTTTTACTGGTGGATTGGCGGCAAAGTCAATTTTTAGACCATTTTCAATGGATTCTGTATACGACAATTTAGCTGCTTTCGGTTGCTTATTGGCAATACGCTCACGTACTTTTTCGTATTCAGCACGATGTTCATCGACAAATTTAGGTTTCATTTCAGGAGACAGTAGGGTGGTTGCAACACCCACCGCACGAGAAGCATCGGCAACATAGATCACTGCATCATTTGAGTATTGCGGATCAATCTTTACTGCGGTATGTGCTTTCGATGTGGTTGCGCCACCAATCAACAGTGGGATTTTAAAACCTTTGCGTTGCATTTCTTTTGCAACAAATACCATTTCATCAAGTGATGGGGTAATCAAACCTGATAAGCCGATAATATCGACTTTTTCATCAATCGCAGTTTGTAAAATTTTCTCGCAAGACACCATGACACCAAGGTCAACAATGTCATAACCATTACACCCCAGTACAACACCGACAATGTTTTTACCAATATCGTGTACATCGCCTTTTACAGTCGCCATCAACACTTTACCTTTGGATTGGCTGCCTGTTTTCTCAGCTTCAATGTATGGGTTTAACCATGCTACGGCTTGCTTCATCACGCGTGCAGATTTGACCACTTGAGGTAAGAACATTTTACCTGAACCAAATAAGTCACCGACCACATTCATACCATCCATCAATGGACCTTCAATCACATCAAGTGGACGTTTGGACTTTAAGCGGGCTTCTTCAGTATCTTCATCGATAAAGCTGGTAATCCCTTTGACCAGTGCATATTCAAGACGCTTTTCAACAGGTTCATTACGCCATTCAAGGTTTTCAACTTGTTTTTGAGCGGCACTTTGACCACGGTACTGTTCAGCAACTTCAAGCAATTTTTCTGTTGCATCTTGACCGCTGTCACCTTGATTTTGGTTAAGAATGACATCTTCAACAGCGGCTTTCAGCTCTTTAGGAATATCATCATAGATGGCCATTTGACCCGCATTGACAATTCCCATGGTCATGCCTTGTTTGATGGCATAGTAAAGGAATACAGAGTGAATGGCTTCACGCACAGGTTCATTGCCACGGAAAGAGAACGATACGTTCGACACACCACCAGAAATCATGGCATGTGGTAAGTTTTGTTTAATCCAGCCTGTTGCTTCAATAAAGTCCACAGCATAGTTATTGTGTTCTTCAATCCCTGTTGCAACAGCAAAAACGTTCGGGTCAAAAATAATGTCTTCCGCAGGAAAACCGATTTCATTCACGAGCACATCGTAAGAACGCTTACAGATTTCACGTTTACGTGCGGCAGTATCTGCCTGACCGGTTTCATCAAATGCCATCACAATGACAGCTGCACCATATTGACGACACAAACGTGCTTTATGGACAAACTCGTCATAACCTTCTTTTAAGGAAATCGAGTTAACAACAGGTTTACCTTGTACACATTTTAGCCCTGCTTCTATGATTTCCCATTTAGAGGAGTCAATCATGATCGGTACTTTAGAAATTTCAGGCTCAGATGCAACCAGATTTAGGAAATGTACCATCGCATTTTGCGAATCGAGCATTCCTTCATCCATATTGATGTCGATGATTTGTGCGCCTGAAACCACTTGTTGTAATGCAACATCAAGTGCTTCGGCAAAGTTTTCTTCCCGGATTAAACGGAGGAATTTTTTAGAACCCGTGACATTGGTACGTTCACCGACATTGACGAACAATGAGTCGTCATAAATATTAAATGGCTCTAAACCACTGAGGCGACATGCAGGCTTGATGTCAGGGATTTTGCGTGGTGGGATGTCTTTAACCGCATTATAAATAGCACGAATATGGTCAGGCGTAGTACCACAACAGCCACCAGTGATATTGATCAAACCACTTTCAGCAAATTCTTTTAAGAAAGCTGCTGTTTCTTCTGGTGTTTCATCATAGCCACCAAATGCGTTCGGTAAGCCAGCGTTTGGATGCGCTGAAACAAAAACATCGGCAACATCTGATACCGTTTTGACATGTGGACGCATGGCATCTGCACCCAAGGCGCAGTTAAATCCAATCGACAATAAATCGCCGTGACGCACAGAGTTCCAGAATGCTTCTGCAGTTTGTCCTGTTAAGGTACGACCAGAGGCATCGGTAATTGTGCCGGAAATCATCAGTGGTAATTCACGGCCAAGCTGTTTAAAGACTTCTTTTACTGCAAAAATTGCTGCTTTACAGTTTAAGGTATCAAACACCGTTTCAATGAGAAGGATGTCTGCGCCACCTTCAATTAAAGCATGCGTGGCTTCAATATAATTTTCTTTGAGTTCATCAAAGGTAATGTTACGAAATGCTGGATCATTCACATTTGGTGAGATAGAGCAGGTACGTGATGTTGGCCCCAATACCCCAGCGACAAAACGTGGTTTGTCAGGGGTTGAGTATTTTTCACAAGCAGCTTTGGCAAGACGGGCAGCTTCAAAGTTAATCTCATGGACTAAATCTTCCATGTGATAGTCAGACATTGAAACCCGTGTGCCGTTAAAGCTATTGGTTTCAATAATGTCAGCACCAGCATCTAGGTAAGCTTCATGAATGCCTTGAATAATTTGTGGCTGAGTTAACACCAAAAGGTCATTGTTGCCTTTTAAATCAGATGCCCAGTCAGCAAAGCGCTCACCACGGTAATCAGCTTCTTCCAGTTTATGGCGTTGGATCATAGTTCCCATTGCACCATCAATAATTAGGATGCGTTTGGCAAGAAGCTCTTTTAACGTGGTAAGCGTGGACATTAAAACTCTCAATAAAATCGGATTTTAAAAATAGCCGATATGTTATCAGAATGTAGACTTTCAAGGTACCAATCTTGACACACTTCCTGATGACAGATTTTTGATCTAGACAATTTAAAAAAATTCAAATAATTCATTTTAAAAAATCATGCATTTAGGGTAATACATGATTTTTTTGCACAAGCCTAAAAAAATGTTGAAACTTCAAGTTTAAGTGTTAACTTAATCACATAATTTATTATAAATGTGAGATAAAACTATGAATAAGGTCTATAAAATCGTTTGGAATGAATCTTTAGGCACTTGGTGTGCGATTTCTGAGGTATCTAAGACACGGGGTAAACGATCTTCTGCTAAAACAAATGTTGCAGGTGCGTTATTGGCAGTTTCAGCATTGACTATGTCAGGTATGACCGCAGCGGCTGACAATTATGTGAGTGTCAATGATGGTGGTACGCAAAGCGGTAATTATAATAATGATGGAGCTGTTGCGAGTGGATCAGTCGTCATTGGACCTGATTCAAGCAGTATTGGAGCTTCAGGTGTAGCAATTGGAAATAATGCCGATGTGACGGGTTTACAAGGTGTTGCGATTGGTAATAATGCGCAAGCAGGTTACCAAAGTATAGCATTAGGTTTTGATACTGTAGCTACAGCTTTTAATAGTATGGCACTCGGTAATCGAGCAATTGCCTATACTGACGGTACAACTTTGGGGCAAGGTACTTATGCCAATAAATTAGCCACAGCAATGGGTAATGGTGCATTGGCAGTCGGTCAGGAAAGTACAGCCTATGGTTATAGTGCACTCGCAGGTACAGATTCTTTTAGTCAACCTTCAGCAGGTACTGACCCAGATACGATTGGTAAAGCTTATGCCACGGCTATGGGATCCAGAGCCAAAGCCAGTGCTCAAGGTTCTACAGCAGTAGGCGCAGGAAGTGTGGCTGAAGTTGATAATGGCATTGCTCTTGGAGCAAATTCAGTAGCAAATACTGGAGCCGGTGTAGCAGGTTATGTGCCAACCAGTGCAAATCAGTCACAAAAAGATGCAATAAATGCAACTCAATCTACATTGGGTGCAGTCAGCGTAGGTAGTGTGGGTAATACACGTCAAATCACAAATGTCGCTGCTGGGACAACAGATACTGATGCTGTAAATGTAGCACAACTGAAAGCGGTTCAGTCAGCCACAGAAACTCATTATTTTAGTGTTAATGATGAGGGTACTCAAGCTAACAATTACAACAATGATGGTGCGACGGGTAAAAATGCTTTAGCTGTGGGCATTGGCGCTAAGGCGGTTGGTGAGAATGCAATTGCTATTGGTAATGTCACCAGCGATGCTGCAAATAGTATTGCGATTGGTAATAATAATTCCCTAAGTAATAGCGCAAGTTCTAGTACTGCAATTGGGCACAATAACAATGTTACAGGTAATGAAGCTATAGCTTTAGGTGCTAACAATACTGTAAAAGATTTCTCTGGTGTTGCAGTAGGCAGTTATAACAATGCCGAGGGATATCGTTCTATTGCAGTCGGTGCGGAAAATAAAACTAAAGGTCAATGGTCTTCTGCATTTGGTGTTTGGAATATCGCTGAGGGAGAGCGAGCTACAGTTTTAGGTGCCAATAATACAATCCAAGGTCGTCGTGCTCTAGGTATGGGTGTCGCTAACGAGATTTCAAGTGCAAGTGAATATAGTTCAGCTGTTGGTGCATTTAATAAAATTATAGACAGTATGAAGTCTCTGACTGCGGGTTTTGGTAATACGGTTACTGGTGGTGAGAAAAATAGTGATGTGTGCTGAGAAAACAGGAGGTTTTAACTTGGTAAACTATAGACACTCATCAGGAGTTTACCATGAGCAAGAAACAGAAGACTTACACCGCAGAATTTAAAGTTGAAGCAATAAAATTGATTGAAGCCAATCAAGGCAATGTATCGGAAACAGCCAGACAACTTGGCATTTCAATGCAAACTCTTTCAAATTGGAATAATAAAGCAAAGACTGGCACCTTAGCAGGCACTAAACAATATTCACCTGATCTAAATGCCTTACTCGAAGAAAATAAAAAGCTCAAACAACAGCTCAAAACAGCTGAAATGGAACGTGAATTTCTAAAAAAGGCAGCAGCGTACTTTGCGAAAGAAAGTCAGTAAGGTACGCCTATATGAAACAGCAAAGATATTTATTCCCGATTAGCTTTATGGCTAGATTACTTCACGTTTCAGTGTCACGATTTTATGATTGGCTAAAACGAGGCATGAATAAAAGATTGGTTCAGCGAAATCAACAGACAATTTTGGTCAAAATAGCTCATGAGGAAACTAAACAAAGCTATGGCTATATTCGATTAACTAAGCATTTACAAGCGCAAGGTATCAAAATCAGTACGTATGCTGTACGTCAAATAAAAAAGCTCAACCAGCTGTATTGTAAGCGTCATAAGCGTTTCAAAAGAACTACGAAGAGTGATCATAATCGAGCGATCTACGCAAATTTACTAGAGCAACAGTTTTCAATGACTAAGCCCAATCTTGCATGGTCAAGCGATATTACATACATTTGGACTGCTGAAGGTTGGTTATACTTGGCAGCAGTAAAAGACCTGTACACGAAACAAGTGGTTGGCTATAGCTTAAATGAGCGTATGACCGCACAACTTGTTTGCAATGCACTGACTATGGCGATTCGTAATCAAAAACCAACGAAAGGCTTAATTATTCATTCGGACAGAGGCAGCCAATATTGCAGCCATGAATATCGAAAGATACTGGAAAAATGTGATTTTCAAGGTTCAATGAGCAAACGTGGGGACTGTTACGATAATGCACCGATTGAAAGTTTCTGGGGCATACTCAAGAATGAATTAGTGCATCATTGCAACTATAAAACCAGAGATGAAGCTAAAGCAGATATTACAAAATACATTGTGTTATTTTATAATCAGCGAAGAATTCAAAAGAGTTTGGATTTTAAAACGCCAAATCAAATAGCAGAGAACTTTTATCGGTTAGCTGCCTAGCATATCCCAAGTGAAAGTCTCCTGCTAATTCAGCACATATCATAGTGTTCTCGGGAACGAAAATACACTGAATAATGCCAAGAATACGACTGTATTAGGCAATAAAAATACAGTTGCTCAAGAGAATACTCAAGTCCTCGGCAATAATGTCACAACGACCCAAGCCAACAGTGTGGTCTTAGGTAACGCATCCACAGATCGTGTAGCAACTGTTATAGATAAAGTGACGATTAATGGCGAGGATTATGCCTTTGCTGGTGTAGGATCAACAGCCAATGGTGTCGTCAGTGTCGGTAAAGTCGGTGGTGAAAGACAAATCATCAATGTAGCTGCAGGTGAAATTAGTGCAAGCAGTACAGATGCTATTAATGGTTCACAATTACATGCCACAAACCAAGCGGTTGAAAAACTTTATGCTGGTGCAGGGGATACGACTCATTATGTGAGTATCAATGATGCTGGTAACAAAGCGGGTAATTATAATAATGATGGTGCAAGTGGAGCGCTTGCTGTAGCGGTAGGTGTTGGTGCGAGTGCAAAAGGAGATGGTGCTACTGCGCTTGGCCTTAATTCATCGGCCAAGAGTAAAGATGCAGTTGCGATTGGAACGGATACACGTGCCGAGCTGGAAGGTAGTGTTGCTCTTGGTAAAGGCTCAGTTGCTAATACTGCGGCGGGTATCGCAGGCTTTGATCCATTGACAGGGTTTGGTTCTAGCAATACTGGGAGTACATGGCGAAGTAGTGCAGCAGCATTTTCTGTGGGAGATGTCTCAAGGGGGATCACTCGTCAAATTACTGGTGTAGCAGCGGGTACGGCAGATACAGATGCGGTCAATGTTGCACAATTAAAGGCTGCAATATCTAAATCCAATGAAGCTAAAGGTTCTACAGAAACTGTAAGTGCAGGTAAAAATACTGAAGTAACGAAAACCACTAAGGCAGATGGCTCAACCGATTATCAAGTTGCAACCAAAGATGATGTAAGTTTTGATTCGGTCACGGTGGGTAATATTAAAGCTGATTCACAAAGCAATATCATCAGTGGTTTGGCTGACGGTAAGGTGAGTGCTGATTCTGATCAAGCCATTAATGGTAGTCAATTGCATGACACCGCTGAAAGTGTTGCAAATGCATTGGGTGGAAATGCAAAAGTTAATCCAGATGGAACGATCAAAACCAGTAATATTGGAAATACAGGTAAAGACAATGTACATGATGCGATTGCTTCAATACATGGACAGGTTGCCAGTGCTAAAACCAGCGTGTCTGCAGGTAAGAACACGGTTGTAAACAGTAGCACTAATGCGGATGGTTCAAATAACTATCAAGTGGCTTTAGCAGAGGATATTCAGTTAAATTCTGTTACTGCGAATCAAGTCACAGCACAGCAAGTTACAGCGAATAAGGTCAATGTGGGTAAAGTCACGATTGATGGGACAACCAATAAAGTCAGTGGTTTAGCAAATGGTGAAATTAGTTCAAGCTCTACGGATGCCATTAACGGTTCACAATTACACCAAACTAATAGCAGTGTGGCGCAACACTTAGGTGGCGGCTCAACACTGAACAAAGATGGTTCGATTGGTGCACCCACCTACAATGTCGCAGGGGGAACCTTCCATAATGTAGGGGATGCCTTGGGCGCTATAGATACTCGGGTAAGTAATCTGGAACAAGCTTTCTATGACACCAATAAAAATATGGATGACTTGCGTAACGATACTTATGCAGGTATCGCAGGTGCGATGGCGGTAGGTAACTTACCACAACCTACTGAAGCGGGTATGAGTATGGTTAGTGCGGGTGTTTCGGGTTACCGAGGTGAAACTGCTGTGGCAATCGGGGTGAGCGCCATTACTGACAGCAATAAAATCGTCTGGAAAATGGGTGCTTCTGCTGACAGTCGTAGTAATATTGGTGGTGCCGTGTCTATGGGTTATCAGTGGAAATAATTTTAATTAGACACAAGTATTCAATTTACATTCAGGATCAGCTTTCGGGATGGTCTTAGGTCAAAAACTCAGTGTTTACAAAACGCTGAGTTTTTTATGCAACTTAGACATTGAAAAGTACACGATAGATTGGCGTGTTAGCGTCAGCTTTTCACAATGTGTAAACCTTTGTTCGGATGATCGCTTTATGGGACTGCCACATGCGATGAAAGATGATTTATTGCTGATGTTGGGTACTTTAGCGAAAGGCAGATTGTTGGCGTTAAACTTGCTTAGATACAGTAAACGGGGGTTATGGGAAAATATTTAAAAATAAACTTAACAGCATGTTTGTTTTTTCATCAATTTGTCATAAATTTCATGAAAAATAGCAATGCCAAATGGTGAATAGCTTAAATTGGTCTGAAATATTACAAATATTATTTCAGTCTGAAATATAATATTTTGTAAAAATTGTATGGGTTTTATTGGTGTAAGATACTAATTATAAATAATAAAAATATTGATTTTGTCGCTTGTGTAGCGAAATACTGAAGTGAAATAATTATAAATTTCACTTCATATGACCTCTATTTGTCATATAATTGTCACAATTTAATTGAACAATAAGCGCATTCTAATATTCGCTAACTTTCTGCATGAATTCGAATTTACCTCCCGTCTCAGATTCTGCACAATCGTCTCAAGCTGCTAAATCGACGAATGTACATGTACCAACACCGAAATTTTTTATGCCGGTGTTTCTGACGATTATCATTGCTACCTTGATTTATATTGGGGTGCAAGTTAGTGCAGATTTAGCACATGTTCCACCGTTAAGCCTTTATTCAATGATCCTTTTAGCGACAGCGTTATTTATCGCTTTGGGTTTTGAGTTTGTAAATGGTTTTCATGATACAGCCAATGCTGTAGCAACCGTGATCTATACCAATGCATTGCCTGCACCTGTAGCAGTGATGTGGGCAGGCTTTTGTAACTTCCTTGGGGTAATGGTTGCCAGTGGTGCAGTTGCGTATGGAATTATTGCCTTACTTCCTGTTGAATTGATCATGAATGTAGGCAGTGGCGCTGGTTTTGCTATGGTTTTTGCCATGCTGATTGCGGCGATTCTGTGGAATTTAGGCACGTGGTTCTTAGGTATTCCGGCATCAAGCTCTCACACCTTGATTGGCTCAATTTTGGGTGTAGGCATCATGAACTACATTTTGCACGCTTCAACGGGTGCAAGTGGTGTAGACATGGATCAAGTGCTTAAAGTGGGTAAAGCATTACTGTTTTCTCCTTTGATTGGTTTTGCATTTGCAGCAATTGTATTTTTGATTGTTAAAAAAATATTTAAAAAACAACTTGAGTTGTTCCAACCCCCTGAAGGCAATAAGCCACCACCACCTTTGATCCGTGCAATTCTGATTTTCACCTGTACCGGTGTAAGCTTTGCACATGGTTCAAATGACGGGCAAAAAGGTATGGGCTTAATCATGCTGATTTTGATTGGTATTGTGCCTCTGGCTTATTCGTTGAATAGAGGTTTAGACCAACAGCATTTACAGTCATTCTCACAATTGTCTGGTCAAACTGCGACGGCAATTTATGCACAACATGCTGATATTCCAGATGAACAAGCACGTGTAACCATCACTAAATTTATCCAAACCAAAGAAATGAACCCAGAAGTTGTTCCTGCATTGGCCAGTTTGACTGATCATTTGGGCGAGCGTGTTGGTAAATTTGGTGATCTCAAAGATATCCCAGAAGCTGAAGTATCTTCATTACGCAATGATATGTACTTAAGCACCACGGCTTTTAAACGCTTGGATAAAGCGGATCAACTTCCAAAAATGGATGAAGCTCAGGGCAAAGTGGTAAAAGAATATCGCAAAAACTTAGATTCTTTCCTCCAATATATCCCAAACTGGGTAAAAGTTGCTGTGGCATTGGCACTGGGTTTAGGAACAATGGTGGGATGGAAACGTATTGTGGTTACTGTGGGTGAGCGTATTGGTAAACATCATATGACCTATGGTCAAGGGATGTCTGCTGAACTTGTGGCAATGTCGACAATCGCTGCTGCAGATGGTTTTGGTTTACCCGTTTCAACGACTCATGTACTCAACAGTGCGGTTGCGGGAACCATGGTTGCCAATAAAACTGGATTGAATTTTGCAACAGTCAAAACGATTCTTTCTGCATGGATTTTTACCTTACCAGCAACGATTTGTTTATCGGGCTGTTTATTCTGGTTATTTTTAAAAGTATTTTAATTTAAAAGTTAGTGATGGCGATTATTTTAAAAGCTGAATGATCGTTATTATCTGAATTTAAAAGAAAATGAGTGCACTTTGGTGCACTCATTTTCTTTTGGATAATGGAATTTTAAAATATGAATAACACAATTTCACCATTGAAAAAAACTTATAAAAAAATTAAGGTGTGGTTGTAAATCAAACTTGAGAAAAATGAGCATGTATTTAAGAAAATCACTTTGTGCTGCTGTATTACTTGGAATGTCTTTACCTGTATTTGCACAGGGAATCGTATTAAATAATGAAGATCTTCGCACAGATTTGAACTGGTTAAATCAGCAAGGTGTGATTCAAATCAGTACATCGACTTGGCCAATGAGTGGGGATGAAATTCAACGTGCCTTATCTCAAGCAAAAGTTTTAAACAATACACAACAAAAAGTTATTGATTCAATTCAAAATGCACTAAAAGCAGATAATCAAACCGCAAAATTAGGTTTGTTTGCTGAAACTGATCAAAAAAATATTCCTCAAGCTTTTGGGGACAGTGCAAAAGCACAGTATGTGGGTTCATTGGAATTTAATGCAGGCGGTGAAAACTGGGATGCAAAGCTTCGTGTGAATGGTGAAAAAGATCCGCACATTGACAATGGTCAAGATGTCAATGTGGAAGGTTCATATATTGCTGGGAAGTTGTGGAATCAATGGTTTATTGCGGGTCAAATCCCAACATATTGGGGGCCAGGACATGATGGTAGTTTGATTCGTGGTGATGCCAGCCGTCCAGTTTATGGTTTTACTGTACAACGTGCTGAACAAAAAGCTTTTGAATCTAAATGGTTGTCTTGGATTGGTCCTTGGCAATATCAAGCATTTGCTGGGCAGTTAAATGATTATACGGCTGTGCCTGATGCACGTTTAATGGGATTGCGCTTAACTGCACAACCTTTACCTTATTTAGAAATTGGTGCATCACGTGCTTTCCAAATTGATGGAGAAGGTCAACCAGGAAGTGCAAAAGCTTATTGGAATGCTTTTATTGGAAAAGACAATGAGTGTGCAGATAGTACCTGTACGGGGGTGGGTAATCCATCCAACCAGCTTGCTGGATTTGATGCACGTTTAAATCTTCAATCTTTGCTGAATGTTCCTATGAGTTTTTATGGGCAATATATTGGGGAAGATGAAGCGGGTTTACTACCCTCTAAAAAAATGTATTTAGCTGGTGCTGACTATTCCTCAAGTTTTAAAAATTTGCCGTACCAGCTTTATGTTGAATGGGCGAATACAGAAACAAATGGCGATCCATTAGGTATTTCTTATAGTCATCATGTTTATAAAGATGGTTATTACCAACAAGGTTTCCCATTGGGGCATGCAATGGGTGGTGATGGTGAAATGATTTCTGTCGGTGGTGATATTCGCTTTGATGTGATGAATCGTTTATCTGGTCGTGCAATCTATGCCAAAGTCAACCAATCTGCTGCTCTCTTTGGTGATAAGCAAATCAACTTAGCCTTCCCAGAAAAAGACAAAATTAAAGCATTAGATTTAACTTGGACACATTATATTAAACCGACCATGCCATTAAAAATTAATGGTTGGGTGAGTGATTCTGATGTACATGGCAATGATGCAGGTGCTTCTGTAGGAATTGAAATTCCTTTAGATAAAGCATTATTCGGCCATTAAGACCTGAGTTGTCGGGCTGTATATATCTAATTTTAAGCATATACAGTTTGATAAGTTGGGACTAAGCTAAAATCGCTTCTTTAAAATTTTTACAAAAGAAGCGATTTTTAGTTTTAGATTGAATTATTTGATATGCAGGTCTTTAATTTTTTTAAAGGCTGACTTGAAAAAGGTGAGCTTTTTTATGCTAATGCTTTTGTATATTGGATAAATCCTGTTTTACTCGCAATACGATCATAAAGGTGTTGGGCGCTAATATTGGATTCTTGAGTGAGCCAATAAACACGGTCAAACTTTGTTGCGCAGACCTGATAACAATGCTCAATTAATTGTCGTGCTAAACCTCGATTCCTAAAAGCTTCATCTACAAATAAATCTTGTAGATAACAATAGGGTAAATTTGTCCACATGCTCATATGTGCAATCAAATGTACAAAGCCAACCACTTGACCATTTACTTTGATGGCAAAACCAAACATATCAGTTTGTTCAGGATTTGTGATTCGCTTCCAAGATAATCTTATTTGTTCATCACTGAGTTGTGATTTATAAAATGTTAAATAGCCGCGCCAAAGTGGAAGCCATTGCTCAAAATCAATCTGTTCTAGCGCAATAATTTGTGTGGTCATACTGATCTCTTGTTGTTGCTTATGATGTTTTTATATATGAATATAAAAAAACAAGCAAAAGGGTTGAGGTGTAAATCACTATAATGAATATAAATTTTAATATGTGTAATAAGTACACGTTTTTGTGAGCTGGTGCTGTCAATGCCTATATCTGAGGAAAGACTTACTCATCTAAAACAGCTTGAAGCTGAGAGTATTCATATCATCCGTGAAGTTGCTGCTGAGTTTGAAAATCCAGTGATGCTTTACTCAATCGGGAAAGACTCAGCTGTCATGCTGCATCTTGCTTTAAAAGCATTTTATCCTGCTAAACTTCCTTTCCCACTGTTGCATGTCGACACAGGCTGGAAGTTTAAGGACATGATTAAATTCCGTGACAACATGGCAAAAGAACACGGTTTTGATCTGATCGTGCATCAAAACAAAGAAGGTAAAGATGCAGGCGTAAACCCATTTGATTATGGTAGCTCAAAATATACCGATATTATGAAAACCCAAGGCTTAAAACAGGCATTGGATAAATATCAGTTTGATGCTGCATTTGGTGGCGCACGCCGTGATGAAGAAAAGTCACGTGCAAAAGAACGTGTTTATTCTTTCCGTGATGCTAAACATCGTTGGGATCCTAAAAACCAACGTCCAGAGCTTTGGAATCTTTATAACGGTAAAGTCAATAAAGGCGAGAGTATCCGTGTATTCCCATTGTCAAACTGGACTGAGTTAGACATTTGGCAATATATCTACCAAGAAAGTATTCCTTTGGTACCTTTGTATTTAGCAGCTGAACGTCCAGTTGTTGAACGTAGTGGTACGTTGATCATGGTGGATGATGAACGTATGCGTTTAAAAGAAGGTGAAGTTCCACAAATGAAATCGGTACGTTTCCGTACTTTGGGCTGTTACCCGTTGACAGGTGCAGTTGAATCAACGGCAACAACATTGCCTGAAATTATCCAAGAAATGCTTTTAGCCACCAGCTCTGAACGTCAAGGTCGTATGATTGACCATGATGAAGCAGGTTCGATGGAAAAGAAAAAGCAAGAAGGCTATTTCTAAGTATTTTTTATATGAATCTCCCCCTAACCCCTCTTTATAAAAAAGAGGGGGGAACTCCAGCAAGAAAACGGAGGACTTAGGAGGATTTAAAGATATAGCAACCGATTTCAAAATATTGTGGAGCTTTGAGCAATGTCTCATCAATCAGAATTAATTAGCCAAGATATCTTGGCATATTTAAAACAGCACGAAAATAAAGACCTGTTAAGATTTTTGACTTGCGGTAATGTGGACGATGGTAAATCAACATTAATTGGTCGTTTACTTTACGATTCAAAATTGATTTATGAAGATCAATTACAAGCAGTAACCCGTGATTCGAAAAAAGTGGGTACAACAGGTGATGCACCTGATTTGGCCTTGCTTGTCGATGGTTTACAAGCTGAACGTGAGCAAGGTATTACCATTGATGTGGCTTATCGTTATTTTTCTACTGAAAAGCGTAAGTTTATCATTGCTGATACCCCAGGGCATGAGCAATATACCCGTAACATGGCCACAGGCGCATCTACCGCAGATCTTGCAATCATCTTAATTGATGCTCGTTATGGCGTACAAACACAGACTCGTCGTCATACCTTTATTGCGAGCCTATTGGGTATTCGCAATATCGTAGTTGCGATTAACAAAATGGACTTGGTTGAATTCTCTGAAGCGCGTTTCAATGAAATTCAAGTTGAGTACAATAATTTTGTTAATCAATTGGGTGAGCGTAAACCTGCCAATATCATCTTCTCGCCAATTTCTGCATTGAATGGCGATAACGTTGTAAATAAATCCGAAAATACGCCGTGGTATCAAGGTAAAACCTTGATGGAAACATTGGAAACTGTTGAAATTACTCATGATGTAAGCAAACATGAATTTCGTTTTCCTGTGCAATATGTGAACCGTCCTAACCTCGATTTCCGTGGTTTCTGCGGTACGATTGCTTTAGGTGAAATCAAAGTTGGTGATGAAATTGTGGCTTTACCGTCTGGTAAGAAGTCAACAGTGAAAGAAATTGTCACTTTTGATGGTAACTTAGCACATGCTATTGCAGGTCAAGCTGTAACGCTAACCTTAAATGATGAAATCGATATTTCGCGTGGTAATGTCTTGGTCAAAGCAGGTGAGCAACCGCTCATTTCACGTTCTGCTCGTGCTTCTGTGGTATGGATGAACGATCAGCCCTTAGTGCTTGGTAAACTTTATAATGTGAAGTTTGGTACACAAACCATTCCTGCTAAGGTTGCAAAGATCAACTATCGTACCAATGTCAACACATTGGAAAAAATGCAAGTTGAGCAGCTTGATTTAAATGCAATTGCAGATGTAACGATTGAGTTTGATGCACCAGTGGTATTTGACCGTTATCATGACAGTCGTTATACGGGTTCTTTTATCTTCATTGACCGTTTAAGTAATGTGACTGTTGGTGCGGGTATGGTTGAAGCTGCGGTTGAATGGACTGCACACAATGAACCTGTCACTGCTGAAGCTCGTGCTGCACGTTTAGGTCAAAAACCTGCTGTAGTTGCTGTATCAGCTCAAGTACTTAAACATGCACAATCTCTTGAAAGCTTGTTGATTCAACAAGGTGTTGTTGCAATTGCAAAAGCAGGTTTATCAAGCGACCAAGTTGCATTGCTTCGTCAAACTGGTGTTGTGGTGGTGACGGATGTTGAACAGGGTGCTGATGTAGCATTTGCTCAAGAAGCAGTTGAAGAATTGGCTGAAAAAATTGTGGAATTGGTTCGTCTTTAACAGATTGGATTAATTGAGAGAAGCCCACCATAAGGTGGGTTTTTTTGATGCAAAAAATTTAATATATACAAGATAATACTAATCAACATCATATAGATTAAAGCATTTTTAATTTTGCATTGTTTAATACTTAGAGCATATATCTTATTATAAATAAAGGGATTTTAAAATTTTTATCCTCTGCAAGAGTCAACTAGTACTTTTTGCAGAGCTCGACTGAATCTATTTAGAATTTCAATGAACGGTACGGTTGTGAAAGCTTTAAAATAAGAAGAATTAACATTGATGGAATGTGATCAAAACAGACTTGCAACAGTACAAGCAATAAAATTCAGTTTTAATTCAAGTTGAGATTTAATAGTAGGTCATGTAATGAAAGCATTTTTCCTGATTGGTATTGCAAGCGTATTGACAGCCTGTGCCTCAAACCAATCGAAAATACAGGAACCGACCAAAGAATGCCGAAACTATCATGCAATGATGACGGCACCTATGGATCCGATGGCAATGCAACGTTTAAAACAAGCGTGTGATGAGTCCGAACAACAAAAATAATTTAATGATCAATCGTGTGCCGATCATTATAAAAAATGCGCTAATCCCAAAGGCTTAGCGCATTTTATTTTTATATAGTTGCGAATATTGTAGTTAAAAAGCATGTTGTGTTTTTAAAGTCAAATACGCCCGTAAATCTTTTGGATAGTCGTGAATCAATTCTAAAAACAGCGCTTGATTACCTTGATATAAAGCACGAGTGGCTTCCTCATAATTGGGCATATTGCCTGACATTGCTGACATAAAACGATCAGTTGCCTGTTTTGCCAACATTTTATTGCTTGTTGAATTGGGGTTATTTAACTCTTGGTCAATCAATTTTCGAATCACAGCAGATGCACTAGAGCTTTGTTGATCTAACCAATCCCAATGTTTTTGCTGCAAAGTGATTTCACGAGAAATTACCCCTAATTTAGGACGTCCAACTTTCTTAACCGCTTCAGGTTCAGCATAACGTTGTTGAATATCTGCTGTAGATCCGATGGTATTAATATCAATGGCTTGACCGGTTTGATCATTAAAAATCAACACAGGTGTGGAGGTATTTTGTTGAGTCTTGATGGTTAATGCCACGTTTAACAAAGAATCAGTGATTAAACGGTCATTGCCAATAAAGGCAGTGTAGGTGTTTTCAGTATTCATTTTAAAACCTTTAGATATTTTTATCTGGGTAAAACTAATTTGTGTTCGAATATTATCAGGGTAAAATTAAAATAGCAAACAAAAAATGATCAATATGGTTTTTTGATGTTTAAAAATGGCAATAAAAAAGCATGTAAATCTTTAAGAATTAAATGCTTACTTGCAAAAAATATAATGAGTTAAAAGCGATAATCTATTTTTAAACCATAAGCGAGCGCATGGTTATCTGTAAAATCAGCAAAATCGTTTGTTTTTGATCTTTGTTCTTATTGTCTTTATCCGTTTGATGCCATTTGTATAAATAACTGAAAATTATATTTTTGTAAGGATACCCACGCTATTTTGTAGACATTGGTGGCGAAATATTTGCACATGCACTGGTTTATGTTCAAATACAGAAAACATGAAAAGTAATGAATGGAATAGGAAAGAAAGTATGTCTACAAAGAATATGCAACAGGTCATTATTACAGAACCCGGTGGTATAGAAAAACTGGCTTATGAAACGGTAGAAATTCCTCAACCCAAAGCAGATGAAGTTTTGGTTAAAGTCCATGCATTTGGGATTAATCGGCCTGATATTTTACAGCGTCAAGGCTTATATCCTATGCCAAAAGGGGTGACACCTGTTCCCGGTTTGGAAGTTGCTGGAGAAGTGATTGCAGTAGGTGAAAATGTCACTTTATTCACAGTGGGGGATAAGGTTTGTGGATTGACCAACGGTGGTGGTTATGCAGAATATTGTGTCGTGCCAGAATCTCAAACTATTAATATTCCAGAAGCTGTAAGTTTTGTTCAAGCTGCAGCAATACCTGAAACCTTCTTTACTGTATGGGCCAATGTTTTCCAAATGGCGCATGCCAAAGCAGGTGAAACACTATTGGTACATGGCGGCTCAAGTGGTATTGGTACAACCGCGTTAATGTTAGCGCAATCATTCGGTTTGAAAAGCTTTGCAACTGTAGGTTCTGATGAGAAGATTCAAGCCATTCGCCATTTGACCGATGCGATTAATTATAAGACTCAAGACTTTGAACAAGTCATTTATGAAAAGACCCAAAATGAGGGTGTCGATATTATTCTTGATATGGTTGGGGCGCCTTATCTAGATCAAAATCTAAACCTACTTCGTAGAGATGGTCGTTTGGTTTATATCGCATTTTTGGGTGGTGCAAAGGCCAAAGATGTAAAATTAGGGCAGATTATGATGAAACGCCTTACTATTACGGGTTCAACAATGCGTGCGCGTACAACTGCTGAAAAAGCTGAAATTGCCAAAGGTTTGATGGAACAAGTCGTTCCACTGTGGGCAAAAGGTGAATGTTTACCCATGATTTATAAAACATTTAAGTTTGATCAGATCCAAGCTGCGCATGCATGTATGGATACTGGTGAGCATATTGGTAAAGTTGTGGTGGAAGTGATTTAAGCTCACATTGTTATACAAAGCTTTAAACTTTTGCCTTTGTTTATAAATGTGTAGGGCGATTTCAATCTAACTCATACAGATTGAAGTCGCCATTAAAAACCAGCGATTAAAAGCCTGCTAATACGATCTTACCAATGCTTTTACCTGACTCAATCAATGTATGAGCTTGGGTTATATGCTCAACATTGATTTGACCGAGATTTTGTCCCAAAGTGGTTTTGATTCTTTGGTCATCAACTAATTTTGAAACTTTATTTAAAATATCACCTTGTCGGCTAAGGTCTTTGGTTTGGAATGTAGAGCGGGTAAACATCGATTCCCAATGAACAGAAACAGACTTAACTTTAAACGGGTTAATGATAAAGTTTTCAGGATCATCAATTAAACCAAAATGACCTTGGGGTGCAATCAAATTGGCAATGGCTTGTGTATATCGCCCTGTACCATTAATTGAAAAAATATAATGAGGTAGCCCAATATTCAAGTCTAGGATTTGCTGTTCTAATGGTTGGCTATGATCCACAATATAATCTGCGCCAATTTCAGTCAGCCATGCTTTAGATTCAGGACGGGAAGCTGTGGCAATAACAGTAAATTCAGTCAGTACTTTTAACAATTGAACCGTAATAGATCCTACACCACCTGCAGCGCCAATGACTAAAATCACAGGTTTTTCAACTTTGGTGTCTTGGATTTTTAAACGGTCAAATAACATTTCATATGCGGTGAGCGACGTTAATGGTAAGGCTGCGGCTTCTGCATCACTCAATGATTTAGGTTTTAGTCCAACGATACGTTCATCGACCAATTGGAATTCAGCATAAGAACCTTGTCTTTGGTTTGAACCCGCATAAAAAACTTCATCACCCACTTTAAAATTTTGAACTTTTTCTCCGACTGCTTTCACGATCCCAACCGCATCATGCCCCAAAATTTTCCAAGTATCATTGTCTGGCGAAGTACGCTGTCGCATTTTGATATCGACTGGATTGATTGAAATGGCTTTGACCTCAATCAGTAAGTCATGACCTGTTGCAACTGGCTGTTCGATTTCGATTTCGGAAAAAACATTGGCTTCTGAAATTGCGAATGGTTTTTTATAAGCAACAGCTTTCATAAGGTTTCACTTTTTATTGGCATATCAAATCAATAGCAAAAAAATCTCAATTAAGAAAGCAAAAAATTGTCAGTTTATGCTTATTGATAAGATTTTATCGAATGGTCTTAATCAAGAAATTTGGACAGTAACAAGCGTATAGGCAAGATAAACAATTGCCAGCATGTGTAAAGCGGCAAGGTTAGCCAATTTCCATGATTCAAGGTGCGGTTAAAAGTTTGTCGTTCCTTTTGATCAGCCGCAGGGGTAATTCGGTAAGCAAATACGAATAAAATCACTGCCAGCACAAGGAACAGAGGTCGTGGTTGTTGAGCAAAATAAAAATAGATGAGATACAAGGCGGAATAAAAACTAGTACAAGCGAGTAGGGCTAAAACAGACATTGAAATATCATCCTTTATTATTATTTGATCAGGTCGAGATACATCGCAGTAGAGTAACATTATCTCTGACTTAATTTTAAAATTGTGCGAAAATAGAGTTTCTATTTATTTTTGTTTTAGGACTCCCATGACAGATTCTTCTGCTTCATTAAGTGATATTGAAATTTTAGACATTCTTCAGTCGATGAAATCGGATGAACTGAATGTTGAAGCACAAAAAATCATTCGTGATGGTGGAAAAGCAGGGCGTCAAGAAGCACATAAACAGGCATTGGTTGCTTTACATCAAAGCTTTGAAGACAAACTTGTTGAAGCAGTGACTTTGGCTTTAAATTTAAATGAAGCGCAAGCCAAGAAAATTCGTTATAAGAAAGATCGTGTTCGTATTTTAAAAGCTAAAGGTATCGATTATTTAGCCATTGATGGTGCAGAAACTGCTCAAGTGCTATCGCAAGTTGCTCAAGCGATTATTCGTGAAGATGCCACCGTGACGCGTGACCTGCATAATATTTTTCCTTTCTGGAAAGAAGGCTGGCCAATGGTGCAGTTCGATAGTGCCTATAAAATTTTAGAAGATGACATTTCAATTCATTATCAAGCGTTGCTCGATGTCTTGATTCATCCTTAATTGGATTTGATTGTAAATAAATCATTATTTTAAATAGATGATGATGAAAATAATCTATTTAAAATGAAAAAAAAGCCGATATAAATATCGGCTTTTGTCTATTAGTGGAGTGTTGAATAGAGTGGGAACACACCGAGCAGCATGGCTGCAACCAGCATTACCAAACAGGTCAAAATCGCCCATTTAATGGTGAACTTCTGATGCTGTCCAAATTCGATACCAGCCAATCCACATAACAAATAGGTAGAAGGAACCAATGGTGACAGTAAGTGCACAGGTTGGCCGACAATTGAAGCACGTGCCATTTCTACAGGTGTAATACCATAATGGCTTGCTGCTTCTGAAAGGATCGGTAACACCCCATAATAGAAAGCATCATTCGACATAAAGAAGGTCAAAGGCATACTAATCACAGCAGTAATTGGTGCTAAGAAAGGCCCCATACTTTGTGGAATAATCGCCACCAATTCTTTCGACATCGCATCAACCATGCCTGTCCCTGAAAGAATCCCAGTAAAAATCCCTGCGGCAAAAATAATACCCACAACGTTTAGGGCACTGCCTGCATGATGGGCAACTAAAGATTTTTGCATATCGACATCTTTATAGTTCACCACCAATGCAATACAAAGCGCGATCATAAATAAGATCGGTAAAGGCAACACACCTTTCACCAAACAGATCATCAGTACAACAGTTAATAAGCCGTTGAACCATCTTAAGTGTGCACGATTTGCTTCTGGGTTCGTTGAAATTTGAATGTCATCACCATGACTAACATCAAGTTCAATAATACCTAAGCGTTTACGTTCCATACGGCCATACATAAAACCGACAAAGTAGAGCCAAAGAATAGCAACCAACATTGGTTGAACCATAGGCACAAAGATTTCACTCGCCTCTACGTGCAGCGCACTTGCAGCACGTGCCGTTGGTCCACCCCAAGGGGTAAGGTTCATGATCCCGCTTGCCAGCATCATTAAACACGCCATAATCAGCGGGCTCATACCTAATTTTTTATAGAGCGGAAGCATTGCTGCCACACAAATCATGTAGGTGGTTGAACCATCACCATCAAGAGAGACGATGAGTGTCAGGGTAATGGTACCAATAACGACTTTAAGGGGATCACCTTTGACCAGCTTTAAGATGAACTTTACAGAAGGATCAAACAATCCCGTGTCAATCATGATGGCAAAATAGAGAATTGCAAAAAGTAGCATTACGCCTGTTGGTGCAAGTTTTTTCACACCATCAAGCATCATTTCACCGAGCTGTTTGATTTCTAAATGCCCAAGGCTGTCGAAATAGAAGCTAAGACCGTAAGCGATTAATGCAAATAAAATTGGAATAAGTGTGAGTGCTGCAAGCGCAGTCATTCGTCTAGACATGATTAAGTACATAAAGCACAAAATCATGCCTAAACCTAATACGGTTAGCATAGTTCGATCCTTGAATGAGACTTTTTTAACAGAAGTCTTTTAGTTTTTTAAGCAGAAGCATGCTAATAGTTATTTGATTAAATTAAAATATCCTTGTAGAAATACTGAATTCAGTACTATTTTTTAAATAAATAGAGTATTCAAAACAGATATTTAAAAATGAATATTATTTTTGCACCAAAATGGTTATAAAATGTAAGATATTGATTTTTAAATATATTATGATTTTTGGTTTTTAAGAATTGAGTTCATGTTAATTTTCATATTTTTAAAATTTATAAATCAAAAGCGCATAATCTAATCAAAGACGCTCTGGAAGTTTTAATATTGAAGCACTACTTTGCATAAAAAAAGCTTAGCAAGGTGATTGCTAAGCTTTAAATACGCTAAAGAAACTTACTGTGAAGAATCTTCTGAGCTCGATGGTTCTGCTTTTTCAAGTAATCGAGTGACTAGTAGCTGGTCAATTTTAAAATGATCTACATCGACCACTTCAAATTTATAACCACCAAAAATTACTGTGTCAGCTGGTTTGGGAATTTTTCTTAACTGATACATCATAAAACCCGCCAGTGTTTCATAGTTTTCTTCATCTGGCATCTCATCAATGGCTAAAGCATGCTTCATGTCTTCAATTGGGGTACTCCCATCGATCAACCATGAGTTGTTATCCCGTTTAATGATTTGTAGCTCTTCATCCATTGGTGTAACCCAGTCGCCCATCACAGTGATCATGATATCTGACAGGGTAATAACACCAACCACAAGTGCATATTCATTAAATACCACCGCAAATTTTTCTTTGCTTGAGCGGAAGCGGTCAAGAAGTTCAGAAAGGGTCAATGAGTCAGGAATGGTTAATACTGTACGAATGGTTGATTCGTGTAGCTGATTAATTTTTTGATTATTCAGAATACGTACCAAAATATCTTTGGCATCTACATAGCCAATCACTTGGTCAATGGTTTCGTTACAAACCAGGAACTTTGAATAAGGGTATTCAGCCAGTTTTTGGCGGATACTTTCTTCTGGTTCTTTTAACGTAAAAAACACCACGTTTTCACGTGGGGTCATACTAGATGGAACATTACGTTCTTCAAGTTCAAATACATTTTCAATAAAGTGATGTTCTTGCTTTTGTAAAACACCTGCCTGAGCACCTGCATCCATCACCGCTGAAATATCATCAAAGGTAATGTTGTCTTCACGTGTTGTATTGACTTTAAACAAGCGGAACAACAAATTAGCCACCGCATTGATAAACCAAGCTAAAGGTTTACAAACCACGATAAAGATTTGGATGGGATTAATGACTGAAACTGCAATTTTTTCCGGTGCAATCATTGCCATACGTTTTGGCATTAAATCGGCAAAAAGAATAAATAGTGAAGTGACTAAAGTAAATGAGAGGACAAAGCTAATGGTTTCTGTCCAATTTCCAACATAGAAACGCGAGACAAATTCAAGAAAATAAGGGCGAAAGGCACCTTCACCTAAAATACCGCCAAGAATAGCAACAGCATTTAAACCGATTTGGGAAGCGGCAAAGAAATCGGCAGAGTTTTGCTGTAAGTCGAGGACTTTTTGTGCTCGCTCATCGCCAGATTCGGCAAGAATTTTGAGTTTAACTTTACGCGCACCTGCAAGGGCGATTTCAGTTAAAGATAAAAAACCAGCTCCTGCGATGAGGACAGCGATGATTAGGATATTCTGGAACAGGCTCACGAATCCACCTATGGATCATCATTATTATGAGATATTTTTAACACATAAAAGGGGGTGGTAGTGAGTAACACACTACCGATCTGGAATTAGTATAAGCTTGAAATGATAAGAATTTAAGAAAATTCCTATTAATATTGAGAAAAATGCGAATTATTTTGCATAAATTCACGATTTTCTTCTTCAATCATTTGACGTGCAACATAAAGAATCAATTGGCGTAACCAACGATGTGCAGGATGATGATGAAGTAACGGGCACCATGCCATTTTTAATTCAAATTCTGGAATATAAAAAGGCGGATCTTTAATGAGTAAATTTTGGCTTTTGGCTTGTAAACGGGCGATACGGGTTGGTAATGTTGCAATCAAATCGACATTTGAAGCCAACAATGCTGGCATTTGATAATGACGAGTAAAGACTGAAATTTTACGCTTTTGACCAATTCGCTCTAAAGCTTGATCAATCCAACCCAATCCTGCTTGTTTCTCAGGATTCACACCAAAACCGACCCCCATACCTGTTTTTGATACCCAGATATGTTGCGCATCTAAATAACTTTTAAGATTTAAATTACTCGAAGCGGGATGTTTATTGTTGAGTAGGCAAGAGAAACTGTCACGCCATACTAAAACTTGGTGAAAGCTTTGTGGGATTTCATTAAAACGGTTAATGGCTAAATCAACTTTACCTTGTTCCATGTCACGATATGACACGTCACTTGGTGTTAAAAAGTCGAGTACAACATTCGGTGCTTCTGAGCGCAATGCTTTGACTAGACGAGGAACAAGTGTCGCTTCGGCATAATCAGAGGTCATAATACGGAATACACGGTTTGAAGTATAAGGTCGGAACTCAGTACGAGGTTCCAAAATCATCGATAAATCAGACAGTGCGTCACGGATGCGGGGTTGTAATTCTAAAGCACGTTCTGTTGGTGTCATACCTTCAGAAGAACGAATTAAAAGAGGGTCATTAAATAAATTACGAAGACGACGTAAAATATTACTCATTGCGGGTTGGGTAACACCAAGCTGTTCAGCAGCACGAGTCACATTTTTTTCACGTAAAAGAACGTCAAGGTAAATTAAGAGGTTGAGATCGACCCGCTCCAGATTCATAAAAAAAATACCGAAAATAAAATTTAGAAATCACAGGGGATTATGCCATAAGGAAATGCTTTTGTGTAAAAAGTAGATAAAAAAACAGCAGGCGATTTATTGTTATAGAAGGATCAAGATTTATTGTCTTGGTTTTAAATTGAGATGCATGCTTGAATAAATCCTAATCTCCTCATTATACCTCAAGACCAGCAGATTTTTGAGCAACAGCATTGTTTCTCAATGGATGAATTCGGCGATTATACTTTGTGTGATTATTGATCATTTAGGGTGTTTTTATATCAAAAAAATCCAGTTCTGGTTTTTTTGTTACAAGCTCAGACTTAAGTCTAATAGCGATAAAATCAGTAAATTGTCTGCTATTTAAGCAAAAAATAGATGAGTGGATTTTGTATAAGATTTTATAAATTAAAGGTTTAGAGATTTCTTATATAATTATAATACGACTTTGATCTACATATTTTTTAAATAAATACTGAAAATTAACTCAGAATATTGGATTAATTTGAGGAGTCAATCTAAGCTAAGACCATAACAACGAAGTGTTCTAAATCTGTACAAACAAATACCGAGTGGATTTAGCTCTTCGATTGATGAAATCCTAATATTATTACAGGAACATATCATGACTACATACCAAACAGCGATTGATGCAATCCGTGAATTAAAAGCAAAATTCGGAAGCACATGGCGCGATATTAGCCCAGAAGATGCTGCGCGTATGCAAATGCAAAACCAATTCAAAACTGGTTTAGATATCGCTAAATATACAGCTGCGATCATGCGTCGTGATATGGCTGAATATGATGCTGACTCTAGTAAATACACTCAATCTTTAGGTTGCTGGCATGGTTTCATTGCACAACAAAAAATGATTGCGAACAAAAAATATTTCGGTACTACAAGCAAACGTTATATCTACCTTTCTGGTTGGATGGTTGCTGCACTTCGTTCAGAATTCGGTCCACTTCCTGACCAATCTATGCACGAAAAAACTTCTGTACCTGCTTTAATCGCTGAAATCTATACATTCTTACGTCAAGCTGATGCGAAAGAACTTAACGATTTATTCCGTGCACTTAAAAAAGCAAACGAAGCTGGTGATACTGCTAAAGCTGCTGAAATCACTGCTCAAATCGACGGTTTCCAAACTCACGTTGTGCCAATTATTGCGGACATCGATGCTGGTTTCGGTAACGAAGAAGCGACTTATTTACTTGCACGTAAGATGATCGAAGCTGGTGCTTGTGCACTACAAATCGAAAACCAAGTATCTGATGCTAAACAATGTGGTCACCAAGCTGGTAAAGTAACAGTTCCACATGAAGACTTTATCTCTAAAATCCATGCATTACGTTATGCATTCTTAGAAATGGGTCTTGATGACGGTATCATCGTTGCACGTACTGACTCTGAAGGCGCTGACTTGACTCAAAAAATCCCAGTGGTTAAAGAGCCAGGTGATATTGCTTCTCAATATATCAGCTACTTAGACACAACTGAAATTGATATTGCTGATGCTCAAGAAGATGAAATCTTGATTAAACGTGATGGTAAATTACACCGTCCTAAGCGTTTAGCTTCTGGCTTATATCAGTTCCGTGAAGGTACTCAAATTGACCGTGTTGTACTTGACTGCGTGTCTAGCTTACAAAACGGTGCAGATCTTCTTTGGATCGAAACTGCGACTCCAAACGTTGAAGAAATTGCACACATGGTTAACCGTGTACGTGAAACAGTTCCAAATGCGAAGCTTGTTTATAACAACAGCCCATCATTCAACTGGACTTTAAACTTCCGTCAACAAGCTTACGATCGTTGGGTTGCTGAAGGTAAAGACGTTTCTGCTTATGACCGTGCTAAATTAATGAGCGCTGAGTACGATGCTTCTGAATTGGCTGCTGATGCTGACTCGAAAATCCGTACATTCCAAGCAGATGCTTCTCGTGAAGCTGGTGTATTCCATCACTTGATTACACTTCCGACTTACCATACTGCTGCGCTTTCTACTCATGAGCTTGCACAAGGTTACTTCGGTACTGAAGGTATGTTGGCTTATGTTGCTGGCGTACAACGTAAAGAAATCCGTGGTGGTATCGCTTGTGTTAAACACCAAGCAATGGCGGGTTCTGACATCGGTGATGATCACAAAGAAATCTTCTCTGGTGACAATGCACTTAAAGCGCATGATGATGCTAAAAACACAATGAACCAATTCGCTGCTCACTAAGCACTGACTTGATTCGAAGAACCCAGCGTAAGCTGGGTTTTTTTATGGCAGTTGATAAGTTAACTGTAGGATTTAGTTTACACAGCATATTGTTGTTTGAATTAAATCGAGATTGGATGATGTTAAAACATCGTTAAAGACTGAATCACATAGCGGATTTTAGAAAAGTTTATTCATGTTGATGTGTATAAGTATTTAAACCATTGTATTCAATAGTGATGACTCTACGTTAGAGAGCCTTGAGATATACATTGAGAAAAAGAGGGTTATATAAAATAAAAATGCCCAATGAAATTCATCAGGCATTTACTGATTAACAATATTGAGTTGTATCGTGTTATTCGCGTATTTTAGTCGTTAAGCAAACTTTGCCAATACGTCTAAGAAACCTTCTTTTTGACGCGGATATTCTGCGATCACATCATGAATACGTTGACCTTCAGGATTGGTTGCATTGATGTCTCGGCCATCAGCAACAAACTTGGTCAACAAACGCTCATAGTCAAATGGGCGCATATGTTTAAATGCGTGGTAAAGTACATGAAAATCTGTATTGGTACCTTCAGGAGGAAGTTGATCTAAGTAGGCAAATACACGCTCGTCTGACCATTCTTCATTGAACGTTGCTGGCTGTGAAAGTGCCATAACAGCATCTCCTCAAAATAAAATAATTCTAAATCAAATGATTGATTTGCAGCATTATATAAACCTTATTGAGCTTTTGTTTAATAAGGATAAATACAATATTTAGCTGAAAAAAATCTAAAATAAAAAGGGCAAAATATATTGCATGAGTAAAAGCAATGCTTTTTGACTCTGCCCTATATTTTGCCCTGAATCAATTCACTTGACTAATCAATAATGAAATTATCGTTCTTCAGGTAAATTGATATTCATTTCCAACATTTCAATGTTGGCTTCAGAACGAACTTGCATTTGAATATGCTGTTCATCCACACCACGGACATAACGATTAACCACTTGCATGATTTCTTTCTTCATTTGGTCAATCTTGTCTTGGCTTAAACGTTTGCCCAAACCGTTTTCAGAAGCAACAATAACTTTTAAGCGGTCTTTAGCAGTTTGGGCGCTAGATGGTTTGTCATCATTGCTAAAAAGTTTACTCCAAAATCCTGCCATTTCTACGCTCCAAATAACCGTGCTAACCAACCCTTAGGTTTCACTGTAATATGTCGATAAGGACGTTCCTCACCCAAGAAACGCGCAACTAAATCATCATATGCTTGCCCAGCAGATGCTTCTTGGTAAAGAATGACAGGTTTACCTTCATTCGATGCCTGAAGTACGCTAGGGCACTCTGGAATGACGCCTAAAGTTGGTACACGTAAGATATCTTTTGAGATATCATCAATGGTCAACATTTCTTGTTTATCGGCACGTTCAGGGTTAAAACGCGTAATACATAAATGCTTACGAACACGCCCTTCGTTGTTTTCTACTTTTTTCGTCTTGCTGTCGAGCATACCAATAATACGGTCTGAATCTCGAACAGAAGAGATTTCTGGGTTTGTTACAATAATTGCTTCATCTGCATGATACATGGCTAAAATCGCGCCACGCTCAATCCCCGCAGGTGAGTCACAAATAATATAATCGAACTCTTGCGAAAGCTCATCGATTACACGAGCAACACCATCATCGCTCAACGCATCTTTATCACGGGTTTGTGATGCAGGTAAAATATAAAGATTTTCAATATCTTTATCACGAATCAAGGCTTGTTGTAAGCGTGCTTCGTTATTAATGACATTAACAAAATCATACACCACGCGGCGTTCACAGCCCATGATCAAATCTAAATTACGCAAACCCACATCGAAATCAATCACAACAGTTTTATGACCACGTAGGGCTAATCCTGTTGCAAAAGATGCACTCGTCGTAGTTTTACCTACGCCACCTTTGCCTGATGTAACGACAACAATTTTGGCCACCGAATCCACTCCTGTTATGGTCATTTTACCCGATTAAACGAGTTTTATATGGTGTTAATTTATACCTTAAAATTGCAAAGCTTCAAACACTAGCTCTTGCTGGTCATTCAAGTAAATATGTACAGCCTTTTTAATGACATCTTGAGGAATGTCATCTGCCACACAATATGTTCCTGCAATAGAAACCAATTCGGCTTCTAGTGAATGACAAAAAATTCTTGCAATGGTGTTACCACCTGCACCTGCAATGACTCTACCACGAACACTGCCATAGATATGTATATTTCCTGAAGCAATCACTTCCGAACCACTGTTAATACCAGCATTCAGTATGATGTCCCCATGATCTTGAACCAGACATTGTCCAGTTCTTAAAATTTCATCATGATATGAGGTTACATGACTCAATGTTTTAGGCGCATCTACGCTTGCATTTGGTGTTGCTACAGCGGGTGCTTTTACTGGTGTTTCAACCACTTGTTCTTTCGTCGGTTTAATCCGTTGCAAAGGACGATCGGCAGGCAAGACTGGGAATTGAATTGCACGTGCTTGATCACCCAATAAACCATCAATCACAGCCATAGGCTGTAAATCTAGACTGATAATGAGTTGAATCAGGGCAATAAGCTCTTGTTCAACTGTGGTATCAATAATGACCAAAGCCCCTTGATAAGAGGTTTCACTCATCATTGAAGTTAATTGCTGGCGGATGGCATCATGATCATTAGTATCGAAGGTTAATCGGGTAAAATTAACCATTCTGCCTGTAATCCGTATATCAGCCATAATTATTCCTTAAAAGGCGTGTGACCTAAATTTTTCTATCTAAGCGTCAAAAATTGTGAAATAGGGCAAATGCTAGAACATATTGAATGATTTCTCTAGCAAAGATACAAATATTTTCAATGAATTGCTTATTCTTTGAATCACTCATCTTTTACTTGATCATTTTTTTCTAATTCAAGCTGCCATTGTTTTACTTTCACTTGTTTCCTTAACGATTCTAAACTTTCATAGACTACAGATTCAACTAGTTCTTCAAGCTTCTGATTTTCAATATTTAACTGGCTTAATTTGGTTGAAATTAGTTGATAGGTCGCGTTTGGATTGTATAAATTGCCTTCAGTGAAAGGTTCCACCAATCCTTGGGTAATATTCTCACCTAACTGTTGCCCAATATTTTGAATCTGATTTTCAATCATACTGCCTGCAATGGGGATCATGCGCAATAATTGAGTCAATTGCGGAGTGTCTTCAATGGCTTGACGTACAATCTGTCCAACATTATGGCTAATCACATGACTTTGTGCTTTTAATTCAGTGGCTAAAGACTCTTGTAAGACTTCAGCTAAAGTTTGTGCAAAACGATCTCTATGATGATCAATTAAATCATGAATGATTTTCTTATGACTTGAGCTGGTGTCTAATTCATGTTTGATTCCGTCAATGACTGTAATAACCACGCGGTCAGACAATTCTTCCATTACCACCCGATAATAAAACAGCACACGTTTTAGAATGTTGTCGGGAATGACCTTATAACCTAACTCATGAAAATGGTAAGCAATAATACCGACCCGAATTAAACGTAAAAAACGTAAATAAGGAATAATTGCTAAAATTTCATACCAGTGAATAAATGGAAAGAAAAACCAACGCGCATGGTGTTTGTTGATGATTGCGATGAGCCAGCGAATGCCCAATTCAACAATCAAAAAGGTAATAAACCAGCTTTCGGTTTTAATCACCCAAGGGTGCAGATCGGTTTTGTAATACTGTAAAACTTGCAGTAAATGAATTTCATTGAAAAGCCAATCACCAAAATTACTCATTAAAAAAGCATTGGCACATAAACAGAATAAGTTAAAGATGATAATAAACATCATAAAGATGTCATAACCAAAAGCGATCCACCATCCTCGTGACATATCGTTTTTCGTTTCTGTACTATTTTCGAGTGGTGGAACTTGCTCTGTCATATCCATCCTATTCTGTGGTTTTTCTTCAATTGAAAGTTAGTGGTTATATTTTTGTTTTATGGTGCTAATCAGTTGATCTTTTTCAGTCCATAAATCATCAACCCAGTTTTGAAAGCGTTCGCGATATTCTGCATCATCTTCATAATTGCCGCCCAGTACCCATTCAGGAATCTCAATTTTACGCATATTGACTGCAATTCGAGGGACTTCGCCTAACCAAAACTCGCCATAACCAGGTGCACCATCTGGATACACAATGGTCATATCCACCAGTGCATCAATCTTATCACCTAAGATACTTAAAGCGAGTGCGAGTCCACCAGCCTTAGGTTTAAGTAAATTGGTAAAAGGTGATTGTTGTTGAGCATGTTTTTCTGGGGTAAAGCGTGTTCCTTCAAGATAGTTGAGTAGCGTAAAAGGCTGGCTTAATAACTGCTCACAGGCTTTACGTGCTTCTTCCATATCACGTGTTTTCAGTTCAGGATTTTTTGCAATCTGCTCTTTTGTATGGCGTTTCATCATCGGAAAGCCCAGAATCTTAAAGGCTTGCCCGACAAACGGTATAAAGATCAGTTCCCATTTGGTGAAAAAGCGGGTGAGTGGCATGCGTGTTAGACCAAAATATTGGTTTACGGTGGTATCGACCCAACTTTGATGATTACAGGTCATCAAATAACGACCTTGCATATTTAAATCCAAGTTTTCATCAACGGTAATGTCCCATTGTGTTTCTGGAAGAACATGATCAATCAGCCAATTATTGACGCTTAACCAACTATTGGTGATGTTGATATTGGTTTCATCCACTTTTTTTGACTTTTTAAATAATTTGGTCAAGCCTAAAGCTAAAACAGGCGGGCCGTGAAAAAAAGTACTACCAGTAATCACTGAGCCAACGGTTAAACCTTTCGTAATTTTTTTTAAAATAGGTTGCTTCTGCTGTTGAGATGACATAGAACAGTCCTAATGATTTATTGTGAGTGCCAGTTCAAGCGACTAGGATATTTTTTACTATCACGTTGCGGCCTTGGAAAATCATGTTAGTCTTGATTTAGCATAACTAGATTTCGGATTTGCTGCCTCGTATTCGCTCAAAAATATACATCGTTGTAAACATAGACGAATTGTCCACAGACTCTAAATATAGTCGTTACAATGCAATTAAAAAAGACACATTTAATGACTATGTATAAATTATGATGATCACTTTTGTAAATTTCATTGTAAATATTACAAAATGTAAAAAAATACGTGATTGTTAACAAAACGCCTATAGTGGTGCTTTGTTTTTTATACCAAAATTAAGCTAACAAAAAACACAACTTGGAGGCATGCAATGCGTGCACTATTAATTACAACACTTACAGCAGGGGCTTTAGTACTTTCTGGCTGTCAAACAACTGGTAATAACATCGGTGGTATGGAGTACGACAAATCTGCTATTGGTGGTTTGATCGGTGCAGCAGCGGGCTATGGTTTGTCTCGTGGTAATGCAAACTCATCTGCACAAAACAATCGTGCAGCAGCAATTGGTGCGCTTTTAGGTGCGGGTACTGGTCTTTATTTAGACAATAAAGAAAAGAAATTACGCCAACAAATGCAGGGTACTGGTGTAGAAGTTAACCGTAATCCAGATGGTTCTGTTGCGTTAATTATGCCTGGTAGCATCACGTTTGATACCAACAAATCAACAATTAAGCCGAACTTCTACGGTACTTTAAATAAAGTTGCTCAAACTTTAATGGAAGATAACAAGAGTGTAATTCTTGTTACGGGTTATACAGATAATACAGGTAATGATTCAATCAATATTCCATTGTCTCAAAACCGCGCGTATTCAGTTGCAAACTACCTTAAAGGTAAAGGTGTAGCGAGCCGTATTGATACTCAAGGTTATGGCTCACAAAACCCAATCGCAGATAACTCAACTGCTGCGGGTCGTGAACAGAACCGTCGTGTTGAAATCAGCATTTATGCAGCAAACTAATATCCGACAAACTAAGAAATCGTAACAACAGTAACGTATTTTTTAGTTGAAGGCATTGAGTTGAAAGCATTGAAAAGGAGTCATGGTTCGCTATGATTCCTTTTTTTATGCCCCAAATTTTTATTTAAACCGAATCAACCAGTTCAAGGTTGCGATTCAGATTTTTTTATCATTAAAACCAACGTTGATGCTATAACGGTCTTTCTTCTTGCTGCTATTTGCTAGCCGTTATGATGGCTTTTGGTTATGCTTTCGCCACTTGATCACCAGTCAACTGAATAACAACAACTCATAACAAAATAGAGTATTGAAATAAGAAGGTTTGAAACTAAAGCAGAATTTAACTGAAATTATTTTTATCTGGTTTTTATATTGGAAAAATTCAAATTAAGCATTTTGCAACTCTACTTTAGATGACTATAATCGAGCTCGAAGTTTTTAGAGGATGAACAATGTCGAAAGCAAGTCAACTGAATGACAAGCAACTTGAAGCCATGAAATATACTCAAGGACCCTTGTTAGTACTTGCAGGGGCGGGTTCAGGTAAAACCTCAGTAATTACAAGAAAAATTGCATATTTGGTTCAACAGTGTGGGATTCCTGCACATCGAATTACTGCAATGACCTTTACCAATAAAGCTGCACGTGAAATGAAAGAACGTGTGGGTAAGTTGTTGGGTAAAGAAGAAGGGAAAGGGCTTTCAGTTTCAACCTTCCACACCTTTGGTTTAAATTTATTAAGAATTGAGCTGAAAAATACTCCACTTAAAAATAATTTCTCAATCCTTGATGCCGATGACTGTAAGCGTATTCTTATGGACTTGATGCATCGTGATAATTTATCGGGTGCTGAAAGCAAAGAATTGATTGCTAAAGCCATGAAAAAGATTTCAGATTGGAAAAATGATTTGATTGTGCCTGAGCAAGCACATACGACTTGTGAAACACCAGAAGATGTGCAGTTTGCCCACTTGTATCAATTATATGAGCGAAATTTACGGGCTTATAATGCTGTAGATTTTGATGATCTGATCGTAATGCCAACACGTCTCTTACAAGACAATGCAGAAGTTCGTGATCGTTGGCAAAACCGGGTTCGCTATCTACTTGTGGATGAGTATCAAGATACCAATACCGCGCAATATATTTTGGTAAAATTATTGGTCGGTGTGATGGGGCAGTTCACCGCTGTAGGTGATGATGACCAATCCATTTATGCATGGCGTGGCGCAAAGCCTGAAAATATGGCATTGCTCAAAGAAGATTTCCGCAATTTAAAAGTGATTAAACTGGAGCAAAATTACCGTTCTACCAGTCGTATTTTAAAAGCCGCGAATCATGTCATTGAAAATAATCCACACATTTTTGATAAAAAGTTGTGGAGTGATAAAGGTCATGGTGAGGTCATTCGAATTATCACCTGTCGTAATGATGATGATGAATCTGAACGCGTAGTAAAAGACCTGCTCACGCATAAATTGATGAATGGTAAAAACTGGAAAGATTATGCGGTGTTGTATCGCGGAAATTTCCAAGCACGTGTATTGGAAACTCAGCTACGTCAAATGCAGATTCCATACAAGCTCTCTGGTGGTCAATCTTTCTTTGGTCGTGCAGAAATTAAAGATGTGATGAGCTACTTACGTATCATCATCAACCCTGAAGATGACAGTGCTTTCCTTCGTATTATCAATACGCCTAAACGTGCAATTGGCCCTGTAACACTTGAAAAGTTAGGTCTTTTTGCCCAAGAAAATCATTTATCACTGTTGGCTGCGGCAAGTGATCAACGCTTAACTATGGTAATGCCGAAAAAGGCCACCACACAATTGGCTGAGTTTGCTGGCTTTATCAATGATTTCACTCGTGAATTGTTAGATGACGATGAACCTGTTCCTAAAATTCGTCAAATGATGAATGATGCAGGCTATATCGATTATTTACGTGAAACTGCTGCAACACCTGCACAAGAAAAAACCAAGATTGATAATGTGGAGATGCTCTATACCAGTATTCAAAGCTTAATCAACCGTGCTGAAGATGTAGATGAAAAGAACATTGAAAGTGTGATTCGTAAAATGGTGTTGCTGGATATGCTTGAGCAACAGCAGGAAGATGAAGACACCGATAAGGTCAACCTGCTGACATTACATGCATCTAAAGGTCTGGAATTTCCATTTGTTTATATTATGGGCTTAGAAGAAGAGCTTCTGCCACATAAGAACTCCATTGCCGCTGAAACGATCGAAGAAGAACGCCGTTTAATGTATGTGGGTATTACCCGTGCACAACAAGGCTTAACCTTAACTTTGGCTGAGCAGCGTAAAAATGGTGGGCAAATGAAACAAATGACCCCAAGCCGCTTCTTAGATGAATTACCACAAGATGAGTTGGATTGGTTAGGGCGTAAGAAAAAATTAGCTGAAAATGTTGATCCTAAACAACAGGCACAGCAATATTTACAAAACTTAAAAGCGTTATTAAAACGTTAATTTTTTAAATCAGTTCTTTTATTTTTCTTTCGATTTGCTTTTAAACAGATCGAAAGACATAGAAGAACCTTTAACAGCTTTATTTAATCAAGGATTTCAATATGAAAGTTCAAGTAAAAGTACTTGATCAACGTTTAGGTCAAGAATGGCCAATGCCAACATATGCAACAACAGGTTCAGCGGGTTTGGACTTACGTGCATGTGTAGAAGAAGCGATTCAAATTGAACCTGGTCAAACTGTGTTGGTTAAAACAGGTATGGCCATTTATATTGAAGATACTAATTTTGCTGGTCTAGTTTTACCACGTTCGGGCTTGGGCCATAAGCATGGGATCGTATTGGGCAACTTGGTTGGCTTAATTGATTCAGATTATCAAGGCGAATTGATGGTTTCTGTTTGGAATCGTGGTCAAACCACCTTTACTTTAGAACCAGGTGAGCGTTTAGCACAGTATGTTTTGGTGCCTGTAGTTCAAGCGCAATTTGATATTGTAAGTGAATTTGAAGCGACTGAACGTGGTGCTGGTGGTTTTGGTCACACTGGGAAGAACTAAGTTTTTCTCATCATTTTTAAAGCCTGATTTATCAGGCTTTTTTAATGTTATATTGAATTGTAACAAAAAGTATGTATAACGCTGTATATAAAATTGAATATATTATCAAGAGTTTTTTAGTATATTGCATTTGACCCGATATAAATATTCTCATATAAATGAATTGCTTGCTTATCATCAGAGCGATAAAGCTGACGAAATAAAGGGTTAAGCAAATAGAAGTTTTGCTTATGAAAAAGATGAATGATTTTCCTTTTCAGATTTTCCGCGCTTATGATATTCGTGGAAAAGTTGAAATGATGCCACCTGAATTGATTCAGGCAATCGCATATGCTTTAGTTGATCAACTGATTGAAAAGGGTCAATCAAAAATTACCTTGGGATACGATGCTCGATTAAGCAGTCCTGCGTATGCTCAAATTATCAAACAGGTATTTCAAAATAAAGACATTGAAGTCACTGAAATAGGTTGTTGTGCTACCCCACAATTGTACTTTGCCGCAAGAAATACGCAGGGCAATGGCATCATGGTCACAGCCAGTCATAATCCAAAAACTGACAATGGTATTAAATGGATCATGCAGTTTGAGCCACCGTCTCCTGAAATGATTCAAAACATAGGCATTCAAGCAAAAAATTATCTGCAAAGTAAGCAGTTGTCATGGATTGATGTAGAATCTGTGATTCCAACCGTGACTCATCAAATTAAATCTGAATTTTGTCTGTCCTATCAGTCTGCGTTATTAAAAGATATTCAGTTAACCCGACCACTCAAAGTCGTGATTGATGGCTTAAATGGTTCAGCAGGCTATTGTGCCAATCTTGTTTTAAAAAAATTGGGTTGTGAGGTGATTGCATTACGCTGTAATGCTGATGGAAACTTCCCCGACCATGCACCGGATCCTTCACAAGCCACACATTTAGAATTATTACGACAAAATGTACTTAATCATCAGGCAGACATTGGTATTGCTTTAGATGGTGATGGCGATCGTGTGGTTCTATTGGATGAAAATGCCCATATTATTTCAGCGGATCGGCTTTTAGCATTGTTTGCCCAAATGTGTTTAAAAGATCACCCACAGCATGAAATTGTATTTGATGTGAAATGTTCATCTATGGTGCGTCAAGTGGTTGAACGCTTAGGTGGTCAAGCCAAGATGATTCGGACTGGCAGTAGTTTTTTACGCAAATACATGTCGCAATCAAAAGGCCAAGCTGTCTTTGGTGGTGAGTACGCAGGTCATTATGTATTTAATGATGGACGTGGACTTGGTTATGACGATGGTCTATATGCGGCTTTACGTGTGATGGAATACTTATGTTGTTTTCCTCAAGCAACATTGTCTGAAATCTTAGCCAGTTATCCTGACCGTTTTTATACTGAAGATACTTATATCAGTACCCATCGAACTGATCCGAAAATTGTTTTGAATGAGATTGAACAGCTCAGTCAACAATTTGGTGCTGAGCTGAGTAAAATTGATGGTGTTCGCCTTGATTTTGAGCATGGTTTTGGCATTATTCGGGCATCAAATACAGGTGAATATTTTACCGTACGTTTTGATGCAGATTGTCCAAATTGTTTAAATGAAATTCGTCAGACATTTGCGTCTATGCTCAGTGATCGTTATCCTATGATCGCCCAAGATATTCTACAGGCACACTGATTTCTTGCATCATCCATATTCATCAGTCTAATTCCTACAGCTCACTAAGGAGAGGCGAATGCCACATCAGCATACTGGCATCGACAAAGCGCAAATATTGACAGAGGCTTTGCCATATATTCAACGATTTTCAGGTAAAACACTCGTTGTAAAATATGGTGGCAATGCAATGACTGATCCAGAGTTGGAAAGTTCATTTGCTCGCGATATCGTTTTACTCAAGACTGTAGGTTTAAATCCGATTGTCGTACATGGTGGTGGTCCACAAGTAGATTCATTGCTTAAACAGTTGGGCCGTGAGTCTGATCGTATTGATGGAATGCGGGTAACGGATCCTGCAACCATGGAAGTGGTCGAGATGGTTTTAGGCGGCAGCGTCAATAAATCTATCGTTAATCTGATTAATCAGCATGGTGGACGTGCCATTGGTTTAACGGGTAAAGACGGTAATTTATTGCGTGCTCAAAAGCTCTTGATGGAAAAGACACTTGCTGATGGTACAGTCACGCAAATTGACTTAGGTCTGGTCGGGGAAGTGACTGGGGTTAAAACTGACGTTTTAGAAATGTTTACCCAAAGTGATTTTATTCCTGTGATTGCGCCTTTAGGTGTAGATGAAGACGGTCAAACTTATAATATCAATGCAGACTTGGTCGCAGGTAAAGTGGCAGAAGCTTTGGGCGCGGAAAAATTGATTCTATTGACCAATATATCAGGTGTTTTAGATGAAAATAAAAACCTCCTAACGGGTCTTAGTACTCAAGAAGTCGATCGTCTCATTGAAACTGGGGTGATTTATGGGGGCATGATTCCTAAAGTGGGTTGCGCCTTAGATGCGGTTAAAGGTGGGGTTGTGAGTGCGCACATTGTAGATGGGCGGGTACCTCATGCAACACTCTTAGAAATCTTTACCGATCATGGTGTAGGAACCTTAATTACCAATCGTGCCAAGCCTCAGAAATAATTTTTAATCAGTACATTATTTTTTTTAAATGCCAGTGTGAAAACATTGGCTTTTTTATTTTGCCGATTTTATTTCAAATTCACCATTCATAGCGTGTTTTTAAACGGTCATTTTTTCGTCATATAAGTGTCATCGGGATTGCCTAGTGTAAGTAAAAGCTCAAGGAGTCGAAAATATGTTCGCAAAATTAAATCAGTATCGTCAGAACTTCCAGAACTTAAATTTACCCTTACCAAAACCTAAAAAAGCACAATCACAATATAAATTTGAATGGGTTGAAGACCTGAAACAACTCAAAGAAGTACAAAAATTTCGTGCAGTACAATTCGCAGATCAGTTTGGCATTACATTTGAAAATGGATTAGATCAAGATTTATATGACCTGGATTGTGAGCATGCGGTATTACGTGATAAATGGAGCAATGAGATTGTTGCCTATACACGCCTGAAGTTGATTCAGGGGCATGAGCTTGCACGTAGTTATAGCGCACAAGAATTTGATGTTTCTCAACTTTCACATCTATCTAATATTGTGGAAATAGGCCGTACTTGTGTACATCCGCGTTATCGTAACGGACGTGCATTGTCGATGTTGTGGTTAAATTTGGTTCCGACAGTACTGTGGAAAATGAAGGCAAAACACTTAATGGGATGTGTCAGCATTCGTTTGGAAGACAATAAGGCACGTGCTTACTATACACATCAGCATTTGAAGAAAATGACTGCCAAACAGTCAATTGATATAAAGGCAAATCTCGCTTTTGAACCAAGTCATCCAGAGTATAGCTTTCCACAAGATGAACGAATTCCAAAGTTGTTTGATGTCTATTTGAAAATGAATGCGCGTTTATCGAAACAGGCATATCACGATGAAGCATTTAATTGTTTAGATTATTTTGTCTTTTTAGATGTCAATGAAATTGCCAAAAATTTTGTTTTAAACAAAATGGTTAATCGCTGAGTGTCCGAAAAATAAGGGGACTTAGAGTTTGATCCGCGAATAAATACCCAATTATTCTGCTGATCTATGTTAAGTCATTGGTCTAATATGCATCTGTTTGCAGTTATTTTCAGTTATTGAGATTTGCAAGCAGATGCGTAGTCATGCACAATATTCTTATAAATAAAATGCTGTATGAATACACTATGTGCCAATTGCTTGGAATGAACTGCGCTGCTCCCACTGATATTACTTTCTCGTTTCGTGGGTTTTCTCAACGTGCAGGAATAACCTCTGATCATTCTGATGGGTTTGGTATTGCCTTTTTTGAAGATAAAGCATGTCGTTTATTTGTCGACAATCAATCTGCAGTCTTGTCACCGATTGCTGAACTGGTACGTAACTATCCAATCAAATCACGGAATGTCATTGCACATATTCGCAAAGCAACTCAAGGTAAAATCACCTTAGAAAATTCTCACCCCTTTATTCGTGAGTTATGGGGCAGACAGTGGATTTTTGCGCACAATGGTGATTTACATAACTTTCATCCACATTTGTCGGGGCGTTTTACCCCTGTAGGCAGTACTGACAGTGAGCTGGCATTTTGTTATTTGCTTGAACAACTGGTTTTAAGATTTGGTTATTTTGAACCGAGTTTAAATGATGTATTTGCTTTGCTTGAAGAAATTTCACCTAAAATTGCAGAATATGGCACTTTTAATTTTTGCCTCTCCAATGGACAAGCATTGTTTAGTTATGCGACAACGAAGCTGCATTGGATTGTACGCGAGTATCCATTTACATATGCACGCTTAGTCGATATTGATGTTGATATTGATTTTAGTCAATTTACAACAAAAGAAGATCGTGTTGCCGTGATTACCACAGAGCCATTAACTCAAAATGAAGTTTGGACTGCATACCAGCCTGGTGAGATGATTTTATTTAAAGATGGTCAAGTGATAAAAACAGCAACAACACATGTCGAAAGACTTGCTCGTGAGGCTGCTGATCCAAGTTTGGTTAGAGTCACCAAGGCAGATCAATATTAGTTTGATCTGAATGAATTCATATGAGATTGGGGGAGGCGTTATTCGCTAACTCCATGTTTTTTTTAAATATAAATCATTGTGAAAATAAAAAAATCAATTTATCTAGCCCATTCAGGTTTTTATAAGTGCTTTTGCACCAGCTATAGATGCAAGAATTATCTTAGATCGATAGCAATTTCCTTATCATTCGTTTGCAGGCTTTTTCACGATATCCTGTAAAAATTACTTCGGATTATTTATTGTAAATCGCATTATTTTGAATGATCAAAGTCTCATATTAAATTGTATAGGATGGTCATTTTTGAGACTTAACGGAATATTTTGATGTTGTTAAAGCAAAGAGAAGATAATGAAATAATAATGTTTAATTATATTTTATTGAAAAAAATGAGTAATAATATCGTTATAATTGTTTAAATATTAAAGATCTTTCTTAAATCAAAAAATGATGATGTGGCGTGAATCATATTGGGATTGAAAGTTCCTTCTCGCTTTGGGAGAAGGCTAGGATGAGGGCGCTTTTATGTTGATTCATGGTTTTAAAAAGGACTTATGAAAGAAGTCTATTATATAAAATTGTCATGATAAAATTTATATTTCAACTCTTTTAAAAGAGGATCATGAAATAAGTGGAATAAAAATAGTACATATAAAATAATTTTCACTTGAATAAAGAAAGTATTTAAAAATATAACAAAATCACAAAAGAATATTTTTCCTTATTTTGCAAAAATGATTGAGTAGTTTTATCACGAGTAATCGTATGGAAAAGAGCAAATAAAAATATCATTTGAGGGGGTGTTTAAAACTTTTCGATTACACATTTATAATCATTTATTCATGCTAAATAATAAATATAGACAATCAGTAAAATTATTTAAACTTAATAATTGGTTAAAAAATATCTTACTCTTTTAGTGCGGATTAAAATATTATCCAAGTATAAACAATAACTTAATTTATTTCATAGTTTTTTTAATGAATCCCGACTAATACAGTTCATTTTTATTTAGAGAGATAGCCGTTAATATGGTTGCTGAAGGTCAAGACATTATTTTAAGGTGATCGTATGAAGATGAGATGGATTCCAGAATATAATACGGGTATCGATGTGATCGACGATCAACATAAAAGGATTTTGGATTACATCAATGAAATTGATGAAATCGGTATGGCAACGGATCGTGCCCGTATTAAGCAAATTCTTGATAATATTATTGACTATACACAATCTCATTTTACCTTTGAAGAAAGCTTACAAGAAGAAGCGGGTTATAAATACCGTGTTCCTCATAAACGTGTACATGACTTATTTATTAAACGTATCGAAAGTTATCGTACCAGTTTTGAAGAAGGGCATTCTATAGAAAAAGAATTGCATGAGGTGTTGTCTAAATGGTTAATTAATCATATTCAACATGATGATGCAGATTATGTGGGGGCTGTAAAATTAAATATGATGGGGATCATTAAAGAAAACGAGAAGAAAAAAGGCAAAAATTGGTTTGCAAGATTTTTTTCATAATTTACAGGCATTTTATGATTGTGAAATTATGGGAATCACCAGCTCTCTAACTAAAAAAATTCAGAGGGGATAAAAAGAAATAACAAAGATTATAACAAGATCTAGCGCAGCAAATCATCGAGGGGTGATTTGCTTTTTTCTTTTAAGCTTTGATTTTCAGCATCGACAAAGGCAAAATAGCAGAACTTTTTACGAAACACCTCATGCAGGATTATTCTATGTCACGATGGTTATCGCCGCTCATGGCATTTTGTTTATCATTTATGATTATCGCAGGTTTGGCTCCAAGTCTAGGTATTCAAATTGATCGGCAAATTGATTTTTGGATATTGTGGTTAGTGTCAATGCTGGTGTTGGCATTGCCGATTACTTATTTAGAAGTTGCTTTAGCAAAGCGTTCTAAAACAACTGCACTCAATGCCTTGTCTAGCTTAACTCGTGATGCTGACGCATCTCAATCGTGGCGTATTGTGGGTTGGCTGGCTGTTATCTTTATTCCATTCTTAGCGGGTGGGATTTTATCGAATATCAGCCAAAGTGCTGTGCAGATTGCGAATTTACCGATAGAAGGTCATTTGTTATTTGCAGGTGCCGCTGTAGTGTCTTTTGCTTTGTCTTTTGCGCCTCGTCAAATTTTAGTGGGTTTGATCACGATAGGCGTACTGCTTTCTTTAATCCTTGCACAGGTTTTCGGTACACACTTATCCGCTTGGCATGTTACTCCTGTAGAGTTTAAAGAGTGGGGCAATGCAACGATTTTAGCCCTTGTGGCCACAGGTCTCGGTTTAGGCTTGTATTGGCAAACCAGCTTGTTGAATGTTCAACAGAATAATGAGGCATCTAAAACAGCTTTACCTATTTGGATTGCGCAACTGGTTGCTGTGATTGCCTTTGGTTTTTTTGCGGCTTCAGCACAAATCCCTGCCTATACTTTATTATTTACTGCAGTCATTTCAGCCGCGTTATTATTACAACTAGGCAAAGAACAGTTAGCTCAACGCCAAGTCGCAATACTTATTCAATTTGTGGTGTTGTTGGTGGCATTGTTCATTTGGACAATTCCAAACATTGCAGTGCTGTTTAATCCATTGCTGATGATTTGGGGCTTGGTCATTTGCTTGATTTATTCAATCTTTGTGGGTTGGATTATGAAAATCAGTCATCTGCGTAAAGCAATCAATTTTAGTTCAGAAGCGTTTTATAATATTTGGCGTATTGCGGTACGAATTGTTTTACCTTTGAGTATTGTGTTGGCATTGGTATCCTATATTGGACAGTTAATTTAAGGGTCAGGTGATTCTCGTGGCAAAGATTTGGGTGGCATATGCTGCCGAAAAGCAACAATTTCACATTGAGTTACAATTTTCTCAAGGCATGACGATTGCCGATGCAATTGCGCAAAGTGGATTGGCGCAACAAGTAGAATTGCCTGAAAATTTTAGTTTTGGTATTTTCGGAGTGAAAATAAAAGCACAATCGCATTTGCTACAAGCAGGTGATCGTGTTGAAATTTATAGAGCTTTAACGATTAATCCAAAAGATATTCGTCGCAATCGCGCAAAAGCAAATCCTGTCGGACGTTACTGCCGTGGCAATCGCTATCAACAATTGTTATTTAAATAAGGCGTTATTTGCAATAATCGCTTTAAACAATTGAATGCATATGAAAAACCCCTCATTGAGGGGTTTCTTTTTATCGCAAAGTGTCTATAGTGGGGGCGCATTCAATATTGCTTCTTTAGAAGCAGGTAAACCAGGTTGAGACTCAGGAATGGTTTCTAAACCTTCAATTTTGTTTACGACACCTGATTGATCAAAATAAACCTTTAAATGTTGGCCATGTGCTGCGGGAATCTTCGCTTTTTTCGCGTAAGTTCCTGGGATATAGTTGTAAATGTAATCCCATCGTCCTGGATTCAATGGATCTGAGACTGTTGGGCTACCCAACAAGAATTGTACTTGTTGGTAGGTCATACCGACTTGAATTTTTGAAGCTTGAGCTTGGGTTAACGGTGTTCCCTGAGGAATATCGACTTTGTATACTCCAAATACAGAACAACCACCAAGTAAAGAAGCGACGAATAACGTCAGCATGATTTTTTGCATTTTGCTACACTATCCCAAATTAATTATGATGCAATTGATCCAAGGATAGATCATACTGCATCTCAACTCTGTTGCATATTCCAACTTAAAATTTGTTGAGAGACCTTTTTATATGCCTATTTCAAATCAAGATTTACGCAAAGCTGGACTTAAAGTTACCCTACCACGAATCAAGATTTTGGAATTATTAGAAAATTCAAGACAACACCACTTGAGCGCGGAAGACATTTATAAAACATTACTCGAACAAGGTGAAGATGTCGGTCTAGCGACCGTATATCGTGTGTTAACACAATTTGAAGCTGCTGGAATTATCCAGCGCCATCATTTCGAAAACAATCATTCTGTTTTTGAAATTATGCAAGAAGATCATCATGATCATTTGGTTTGTCAAAATTGTAACAAAGTCGTTGAATTTACTAATGAAACCATCGAGCATGAGCAACATTCGGTAGCTGAGAAACACGGCTTTCAATTGACTGGACATTCTTTGAATCTGTACGGTTATTGTGATGAACCTGCATGTCAGGAAGCTTATCGTAAGCGCTAGAATCACATAAATACAACAAATGAAGAGGGGGCTTAACTAAGCCCCCTCTTTTTATATCAGCTCTTTTTTGCTTTGGAACTACTGTCCATCAAAGGTGAGTTTGCTATTTGAATTGAGTAGCTGTGCACCACCTTCTTCATCCAATTTGATTTGTAGACGTAAATCATTTGGAGAATCAGCATGTTTAAGTGCGTCTTTATAGGTAATTTGTCCCGCTTTATAGAGGTCAAATAAAGCTTGGTCAAACGTCTGCATGCCCAATTCACGAGAGCGCTTCATCAAATCCTTAATTTCATGTACATCACCTTTACGGATTAAGTCTGAAACTAAGGGTGAGTTGATGAGAATTTCAATTGCAGCACGACGAGAATTACCGTCTGGTGTTGGAATCAATTGTTGTGCAACCATGGCCTTGAGGTTAAGTGATAGATCCATAAACAACTGGCTATGACGGTCAGACTCAAAGAAATGGATAATCCGGTCAATTGCTTGGTTGGCGTTGTTGGCATGCAGTGTGGCAAAGACTAAGTGACCTGTTTCAGCAAAAGCGATGGCATAGTCCATGGTTTCACGAGAGCGGATCTCACCAATCAAGATCACATCTGGTGCTTGACGCAAAGTATTCTTAAGCGCAATTTCAAAAGAGTCTGTATCAATTCCCACTTCACGTTGGGTAATAATACATCCTGCATGTTCGTGTACAAATTCAATTGGGTCTTCAATGGTGATGATATGACCTTTAGAATTTTGATTGCGATAACCAATGATGGATGCAAGCGAAGTTGATTTACCTGTCCCTGTTGCACCAACAAAGATAATGATCCCACGTTTGGTCATTGCGAGATCTTTAAGAATAGGCGGTAATTTAAGCTCATCCATAGTCGGAATTTGAGTTTCAATACGACGTAAAACCATTCCAGGCATATCACGTTGTTGAAAAGCGCTGACGCGGAATCGCGCAGTTTTATCGCGATTGGTAATGGCAAAGTTACATTCACGCGTCTCAGCAAATTCTTTACGCTGCTTTTCACTCATAATAGAGTTAAGCAATTGCATAATAATTTCGCCGTTTAACTTGGTTTTTACCACAGGAACAATTTGACCATTAATTTTCATTGATGGTTCAACATCGGCGGTAATAAATAAGTCTGATGCTTTTTGCTCAATCATCATATTGAGCAAGTCATTAAAGTCCATCTTTTTTAAACCTCAATAATCCATTTTATAAGAATGATTCTGGTTGTTTTGCTACATTTCTTGCAACTTGAGGACTAATAACACCTTTGGCGACCAGTGTTTTTAAACTCTGATCCAATGTGGTCATACCATAGTTTGCACCGGTTTGAATTGCTGAATACATCTGTGCAACTTTGTTTTCACGGATTAAGTTACGAATTGCAGGAATACCGATCATGATTTCGTGTGCTGCAACTCGTCCGCCACCATTCTTTTTCAGTAGGGTTTGTGAAATAACCGCTTGTAATGATTCTGACAGCATGGCACGGACCATGTCTTTTTCTTCAGCAGGGAATACGTCAATCACACGGTCAATGGTTTTTGCCGCTGATGTGGTGTGTAGTGTACCGAAAACCAAGTGACCTGTTTCTGCTGCTGTTAAAGCAAGGCGAATGGTTTCAAGGTCACGCATCTCACCAACCAAGATAATGTCAGGGTCTTCACGTAACGCAGAACGCAGTGCTTCATTAAAGCCATGTGTATCACGATGCACTTCACGCTGGTTGATGAGACACTTTTTAGATTGGTGTACAAATTCGATTGGATCTTCGACCGTTAAAATATGGTCATAGCGACTGTCATTAATAAAGTCAATCATAGAGGCCAATGTGGTTGATTTACCGGAACCTGTTGGACCTGTTACAAGGATCAAACCACGGGGTAATTCACAAAGATCTTTAAAGATTTGTCCTAAACCTAAATCTTCCATGGTCAATACTTTGGAAGGAATGGTACGAAATACAGCACCCGCACCACGGTTTTGGTTGAATGCGTTGACACGGAAACGGGCAATACCTGGAACTTCAAATGAGAAGTCAGTTTCTAATTGTTCTTCAAAATCACGACGTTGTTTATCATTCATGATGTCATAAACCAGTCTGTGAACTTCTTTATGTTCCAATGCTGGTAAATTGATACGACGGACCTCACCATCGACACGAATCATCGGTGGCATACCTGCTGAAAGGTGTAAGTCAGATGCACCGTTTTTGACGGAAAACGCCAATAATTCTGTAATATCCATAATGTCCCCGAATAAAAACCTATTTGCTTAATTATTTTGTAGAATAATAAGGCCTTTCACTCAGCATAACCAACAATTTCATTGCTTGGAAGCTGAAATTTTTATGAAATGAGAACCTTGTCAATGAATGATCTAAATCAAGCCCGAAATCATGTACTCGCGCAAATTCAGCAGGCCTGTTTGGCTGCAAATCAAGATGTGAGTCAGGTACAGTTGTTGGCAGTTTCCAAAACACATCCAAGTACGTTATTAAAAGAAATGTATGCTACGGGGCAGCGTGCTTTTGGGGAAAATTATTTACAAGAAGCGCTGGAAAAAATTGAAGATTTAACAGATTTAGAGATCGAATGGCATTTTATTGGTCATGTGCAGCGCAATAAAACCAAGCATCTTGCTGAAAAGTTTGCGTGGGTGCATGGTGTTGATCGTTTTATCATTGCAGAGCGTCTCTCAAATCAACGAGAAGCGACTCAAACGCCATTAAATATTTGTTTGCAAGTCAATATTGATGCACAAGACAGTAAAGACGGTTGTCAGCCTGATGAAGTTGCAGATCTGGTGAAACAAATCAGTCAATTAAAGAATTTAAAGTTGCGTGGTTTAATGGTGATTCCTGCACCTGATCATCCGCAAGCATTTAGTGATGCAAAGCAATTGTTTGATCAGGTTAAAGTTCATCATGCGCATGCTGCAGATTGGGATACGTTAAGCATGGGGATGTCTGGAGATATGGTGGAAGCCATTGCCGCAGGGTCAACCATGGTACGTATTGGGACAGCTTTGTTTGGTGCACGAGATTATTCAAATCAGCGTTAAAGGTTGTAGCGAAATCGGCGAGAAGGCTGAGTTAATTTTCGCTGGGTTTAAGTTTATTTTAATTTAGATTTAATGCTGTAAACGTATAAGACATCAATAATTCTAATCCATTGAGATTGTTGATGACTATTTTTCATGTACTTATTCTTGCCATCATACAAGGGTTTGCAGAACTGCTGCCGGTATCCAGTTCAGCGCATGTGATTGTGGCTGAAAAATTGATGGGTTTTGACCCATCAGCGCCTGATATGACGTTTTTATTGGTGATGCTACATACAGGAACCATGTTTGCGGTCATTGTGTATTTTTGGAAGTCTTGGCGCACAACCTATTTTTCGTCATGGGATCGCTTTAAAAAACAAGCATGGTTTGTGATTGTTGCAACAGGCATCACGGGCGTACTCGGATTGGCACTGCAATCGATGATCAAACATGTTTTTTTTGCTGGGGCAAGCCACTTTGAAATTGAGCAATTGTTTAGCAACTCAAAATTAATGGCTGCTGCTTTAGCTTCTGCTGGTGTATTGATTATTTTATCTTCTCGATTAGATCGTGGACAGGTTGGTGATGTGACGGTGAAAAGTGCGGCATGGATTGGTGCTGTTCAGGCTTTATGCTTGCCGTTCCGTGGTTTTTCACGTTCAGGTGCAACAATTTCAACAGGATTATTTTTAGGTGTTGCTCGCCAAAAAGCGGAAGAGTTTAGTTTTGCCTTGGCTGTGGTGTTGACCCCAGCGGTGATTGTAAAAGAGCTTTATCGATTGCTACATGCCGAGAATTTTCAAAATATCCATTTAGCTCAACTGCTTTTACCCAGTATGTTTGGTATGCTGTTTAGCTTTATTGCAGGCCTTGTTGCTTTAAAATGGCTATCGAGTTGGCTTGAACATGGTCGTTGGCATTTCTTTGGTATTTATTGTCTGATTTTCTCTGGCGTCGTTTTACTCATTGGTTAAATCTAGGCTTTCAAACACTGACTTTTCAATATATCACTCTTTTCAATATCTCACTTTAAATCTAAGCGTTCAATCCTGTGTAAAATATTGAACGCTAAGGGTCATTTTTCCTATTAGTATTAGACTTCTTTGCTTAAGTCGAGTACAAAAATAATGCGGGATTATATGTATAGCGAATGATTTTTAAGAGTGATAGGGAAGTTTATGTCTGCATATTATCAATTGATTCAGCGTCATACCGATAAACAGGGTGTAGTGACTGCACATTATCAATCGACACATCATGCTCAAGGGGCTTGGAATGCGCATGAGCAACATATGGCACCAGCGACAGGGGTTATTTGTGCTGAATTAGAGCAGTTTTCACCTCGAAATGATGTTCGAATTGGTCGTATAAGTTTAGATATTCTTGGATTAATTGCGGGTGGCGAATTTTATATTCGGACAAAAGTAATTCGAGCTGGCAAGACCATTGAACTGATTGAATCCGAAATGGTCACACAAGGTAAAATAAGTATTGTGGCGAGAACTTGGCGCATGATGACCAGCAATAGTCAAAGTGTTGCAGGTTTAGAGGATCAATCTATTGGAACGCCTGAACAGTTACCGATTTGGCATGAAATACGTCAATGGCCTGGTGGATATATTCATTCGATTGAAGCAAGGACTGAGCAACGTCGACAGGGAGCTGGTATTGTATGGCTTAGCAATACTTTGGATATGGTTGAAGGTCGACCGACATCTGCATTTGTGAAGTTAATGGGAATGGTCGATACTGCAAATGGTGTCGTGGCGAGACAAACACCTCCTTTTAATTGGGGCTTTCCAAACTTAGATTTACAAATTCATTTATATCGTTTGCCCCAAGGTCAATGGTTAGGTTTAGAAACCGTACAGCAGTATGGTGAAGATGGTATTGGTTTAACCAGTTCCGTCTTACATGATATTTATGGACCATTCGGACGTAGTGAACAGATTTTAACTCTAAGACCTGTACACGCTGAGTAGTTGTTGGTATGAAATCAAAAACTGTATTTCTACATACAGTTTTTTGATTTGTGTTGATATTTATTCTTTTAAGAAATAAGTATATTTTTCACATTGGCTAAGATAAATCACTATAAAAAACAATTCTATGTACAGGTAAAATGAAGCTGATAAGTATCCGTTTAAGCATTTGGAATTTACTTTAAGGCAAACTATTCAGTTAACTTTTTTAAAATATACTCAACAATTCTAGATGTAATATGATCGTCAATTTGACTATACTGATTTGAATAAGATTTAAAAACTGGAAATAGAATATGTATAAATCCAAACTATTATTATGGTTATGTCTTTGTGCTTTAATCAGCGCTTGTAGTACTGCAAAATATTCTTCAACGCAGGATGCTACTTCGCAAGAAATCGAATCTGCACCATCACCTACCTCAGCAACAGCTAAAGCTGCACCAGCGCCTATTTCCAACCAAAATCGAGTAAAGTCAGAAGAGCGTTTGGGAACGAAATGGGGAGATGACGTAAGTTCATATGTGACTCAAGTTGATTTAAAACGTTTGAGTAGTCATCCTATTGATGAAACTCAAATTCGTTATGCCAGTAAGCAATTTTCAGGACGCAGTATTAACAGCATTTCTTTAGCCGCTGGAAAAATTAGCTTTTCTGTTGTGGATGATCGTGGGCGAATTTTACCGCTATATCGTGATGGCGAGCGTTATTATCTCTCTGCCCGTGATGGACAAAGCTATCAATTGCGTTATGCCAATACCAGTAGCCAAACCTTTGAAGTTGTTGCAAGTGTCGATGGCCTAGATGTTCTCAATGGAAGTAAAGCTTCACGTTCAAATAGTGGTTATGTGTTAAGACCTTATAGCTCATTTGCGATTGAAGGTTTTAGAAAAAGTAACTCATCTGTAGCTTCATTTATTTTTAGTAAGCCGAATGATGCCTATGCCGCCAACTCTGCCAGTGGTTCTATTCAAAATACTGGTGTGATTGGTACAGTGGTGTATGAGTTAAAAGCCCCTAAATACGATCTACCCAAAAAATCTAAGGATACTTATGCGCCTGCACCAAATGCCTTTCCTGCGGATTAATTAAAAATATTAAGAAGTGAGAGGGATCACATTATCCCTCTTATTTTTTGAGATGTTATAATGTTACATAATTGCAATAATTTAAAAATAGCGCAGTCAAAACAGCTACGATATTATGACTTTGATAATAATCTACGTAACTTATAAACTTTAAAATAGGTTTTATAATGAAAAATATAAATATATTTCTCTGCCTTTTGTTGTGTATTTTTCTAGCTGCATGTTCGAAAAAATCAGATGAAAGCGCATCACAATCCCAAGCCGAAGCGACTAGTGCAGATGCAGCCGCTGAAGCAGCCAACAATCAAGTTGCAGCTGACGAAAAGTTAGGCACAAAGTGGGGTGATGAAATTGATTCCCATGTGACTGAAGTGCAGTTAAAGCGTAAATCTGATTCACCTCTTGCTGAAACTATCGTGCAATATGCAGATAAGAACTATAAAGGTAAAACGGTCAATTCAATTTCTATTGCCGCAGGAAAAGTGAGTTTTTCTGTTGTAGATGATCATGGAAACCGAATTCCAATGTATCGTGTTGGACAAAGCTACTATTTGTCAGGGCGTGAAGGGCAAAGCTATCAACTTCAGTATGAAAATAACACAGCGAAAACCTTTGAAGTGGTTGCCAGTGTTGATGGTGTAGATGTCATTGATGGCAGTGAGGCATCCCGAAGTAATTCTGGTTATGTCTTACATGCACATGATTCTTTGAAAATTGAAGGTTTCCGTAAGAGTGAATCTGCTGTTGCTTCCTTTACTTTTAGTAAGCCTAAAGATGCGTATGCTGCGAACTCAGAGAATGGTTCCATTCAGAATGCTGGTGTAATTGGTACGGTTTTATATGAGTTGGAAGCACCAGAAGATGAGGCTAAACCTGTGAATAAATATGCACCTCCACCAAATGCATTTCCCGCAGATCGATAAAGAATAAAGTAAAGAAGTGCTTATAAGCACTTCTTTTTTAATTGTTTGGAAGAATAATGAAAAATATTAAATATTTACTATCGATTCTATGTTTATTGGTTACATCTTTAATTCATGCAAATACAAGTGCAAATCCTGAGCTGAACAAAGCGATTGTTTCAGAGCAAAAGACTTATCAAGCGTTTAAGGAGGTTTTTGAATCCCTTGTTGCATCTCTCATGGATTCAATTGCGAATACGGCTCAAGATGATAATATAATGAGCGCGCATAGGAGATGTGTTCATCAACAGCAAATCGTTAAAATGTTGTTGAGTAATCAAAAGTATAAAGAGCCATTCGATCAAGAGTTTGCTGAAGATCAGCGTACATTTGATGAAGCTTTGAATGGTTTTAAAAATTTAGTGACTGCAATGAAACCTTATTGCGATAAGATACAAGCAGAATACGATAAAAATTTAAATTAAGAAGTGTGAGTTAAACACTAACTCACCACTTCAATCGTACTTGCACCCGCCCCTAAAGGACGCACCTGAATTTGCACAGGAATACGTTCATGCATTTCCTGTATATGTGAAATCAATACAACTTTACGCCCTTGATTCTGCAGTTGATCTAATGCATTCATGACCATATGTAAAGAAGATGCATCCAATGTTCCAAAACCTTCATCGATAAAGAGAGATTCAATTTTCATTGAACCTGATGCCATATTGGCAATTGCCAAAGACAAGGCAAGGGCAGTCAAGAATGACTCACCCCCTGAAAGTGAGGCAACAGAACGGGTTTCACCGTCCATATCATGGTCAATGATGGCAAGACTAAGTGAGTTATCTAACCGCTTTAAGGTATAACGTTGAGACAACATCGCCAATTGTTGGTTGGCATGTTCGAGTAAAATATCCAGATTATACTGTTGTGCATAATCACGGAATTTCTTACCGGTCGCATCTCCCATTAAGCCTGAAATCTTGCCCCAGCGATGTTCTTCCTGTTGTACTTGTTGAATCTGATCAGCAAATTGCTTTTGCTTAGCAACATTTTGCTGATGCAATTCAAGTTTGAGTTTTAACTGATCACGGATTTCAAATTGGGTTTTCAGCGTATTCGCATTATCCAAAATCAATTGTTGTAGCTGTTCAAAATCAATTTCAGGTTGATGAAGCTTATGTTCGGTTAATTGCTCTTGTATGGTGTTAAGTGCTGAGTTGGCTTCATTTAACATTCGTTCAGCATGTTGCAGTTGTTGGCGGATCTGTTGTTCTTGTACCGCCGTGATTTGAGCCAAGTGCTCTAAATCATCAGGCTGAAAAGCTGGATGCTGAGTGAGCCATTGCTGAATATCCTGATTCACTAGATTGAGGTTATTCTGATTGTGTTGTTGCTGGGCTTTGAGTTGTTCGAGCTGACTTTTTTCCTGCTCAAATTGATTGCGTAATTGATTAAAGCTTTGCTTCTGTTGTTGGTAAAGCGTCTGAATTTTCTGATATTCATGCTCATACTGCGTTAACCATTCATTTGGTTTAACTTCGGTTAATCCTGTCATGTTTTGAATGAGTTGATTTGCCAATTCTGTGTTTTGTTGTCCTTTCAGTTTTATCTCGTTCAAGCTATGGGCAGTTTCAGAAATTTGTTTGGCTGCATTCGCTATATTGAGTTGAGCTGTATTGAGTTGCTGTAGATATTGATCATGCTGTTTCGACAATAACTCAAGCTGTTCAAGCTGTTGTGTACGCGTATTTAATTGGCTCAAGATATGTTGTGCTGTGGTGATACTGTACTGTTGCCATGCATTTTTTTCACGCTCAGCTAAGCAACTGACAATATGTTGGACCTGATTGTGTAGGTTATTGGCATTTTGTAATAAATGTTCAGTGTGTTGAACGCTTTGACTTAATTGTTGCTGAATTTTGATGCTTTGAATCCATTGCTTAGATTGTGCTTCCAATTGTTGAATATCAAACTGATATTGCTGGGTAAGTTGCTCCAATTGTTGCTTAATTTCAGATTGTGTCTGAGTTAAGTTCAGCGGGATTTGGGCTGATTGACCTTGTTCAATACACAGCTGTTGTATGACGGTTATTTTTTCAGTCACATTTTGAACAGTGGTCTTAAGTTGTTGCTGTTCGACACTCAATTTGGTCAAGTCTTGTTGAGCCGCTTGCCAAAGGTTAAAGGTTTCTTGTTCCTTGAGCGTGGCTTGTTGTTCCTGTTGTTGTTGTAGCTCAAATAGTGCTTTAGATACAGCAGAATCATCACGGTGATAGGGATGAGTTGTGCTTCCACAAACAACACAAGCTTGACCATCTACTAATTCAGCTCTTAAATGTTCTACATTTTCAGCATGTAATAAGCGTTGCTGTTGTAAAACCTCTTGCAGTTTTAAGCGAGCTTGTTTCGCCGTTTGGAAATCTTGTTCAGTCTGTATTGTGGTTTTTTCAAGTTGTTGAAATTGCGCTGAGCAACGTTTCAATCGGTCATTAAGCTGCTGAGATTCAATCTTTAATTCAAAAAACTGGGCTAATTTTTGCTGTAACGTCGCCAATTGGTTGAGTTGGCTTAGTTTAAATTCACGTTGTTGACGCGTTTGTTCAAGCTGAGTTTCAAGTTTCTCCGCAGTTCCAAATTGATGAATTGAGTCTTGTAATTGTGTTTTTTGCTCAATTAATTTCGTTTCAGCCTGAGATACATTTCCTAATTGATTTTCAATAGATTGATAGTGCTGAATAAATTGAGTTAACTGTTGCACATGTGCAGTTAAACCTTTATCCAAACTTGAGAACTGTTGAGTGTCTGCAAGTTGCTGATTTAAAAGATTTCGTTTTTCTGTAATCTGCTGAATATGATGTTCAAGTTGTTGTTGTTGATTGAGTAGTGGGGTTTTAGACGATTCTAAATCATTTAATTTGGTCTGAATTTTCTTAAATTCGACTCCAATAAAATCCCGCTCCTGGATACATTTTCGTACTTCACTCAAAGACTCACGATGGGTATTTTCAAAATTTTGCTGAACAGTTAAAGCACTTTCAGTTTGGAGAAAACGGGTCTGTTCAGTGTCAAATTGAACTTGTAATGTATCAAAAAGCTGTTGTTGTTTTTGAATTTGTGGTGCGAGTTGCTGTTCGGTTTTTATCAGTTGTTGCTTTTGGAAAATACTAGAGCGAATTTCTGAGAATATTTCTAAACGATTTAAACGTTCACGCTCAGGGATTAAGCCTTGTTGCGTCTGTAACTGTGTATCAAGCAACTGTTGCTTAACGACAATTTCATCATTCAGTTTTTGTTTACGCTCAAACCATTGCTGCTGTTTTTCAAGTTGCGATTTTTCATCTTCAAGTTTTTTATAGTCTTGATTGATGTGTTGGAATTGTATGTGTAATTCAGCGGCATCTTCCTCAGAGAGAAGTTCAATATGGCCGAGAAGATTTTCCAATTCCTTACGTTTTGATGCCACCAATTTGGTTTTTTCATAGGCCAATTGGCCGACTTTTCCAAAAATGGATGAATTGGTTAAATACTCAAGTAATTCACCACGTTCATTGTCACGTGCTTTTAAAAAGGCTGTAACTTCGGACTGTGCCAAAAGAACTGCACGGGTAAATTGCTCAAAACTCAGTTGGGTAATTTTATAAATCGCTGATTCAACGGCTTTGGCTTTATCTGCTATTACTGTTCCATCAGTTAAGCATTTTAAATAGCGTTGGACACTTTGTAGTTTTCCATCTGCTTTTTCACGGGAACGTTTAAGTTCCCAGCGTGCCAAATAATGCTTTTGATCTTGTGCCACAAAACATAATTCAGCAAAGCCGTGTGCGGTACCACGGCGTAGTACAGTCAGTGGTGAGTTGGTTAAAAGTTCAGAGCCATCAACATCCTGTAATTTACCATCACTGTCTTTTAAACGTGGGATTTTATTAAACAGAGCAAGGCACATGGCATCCAAAATGGTTGATTTTCCTGCCCCTGTTTTTCCAACAATCGCCACTAAACCTGCTGAAGCTAATGGTTCAGATTCAAAATCTATAAAATGTTCACCCGAAAGAGATGCGAGATTTTTGAGTCGTATAGATAAAATTTTCACGGCAAACTCCTATGCGTCATGTTGATTTTCAAGCGTTTTTTCGGCTTCTTGTAATAAGCTTAAAAAATCTTTCAAGACCGCATCATCATTGGCATAGCCATTTTTTTCCCAAAGTTGTTGAAAGAGTTTTTCTGGTGTTGGTGGTTCTAAATTGATTGAAGTAATTTCATCGCTATTTTTTTCTGATGTGAAGTATTGTCTTGAGATGCGAACTAAGCGGTAACGGCTTTTAGGCAAGGCATCTTCAAATTGTTGGCGCAAATTGGGCGGAGGGGGAACATCGGTATGGTATTCAATATCGACATATTCACGCTGGTCAATATTTTCAATTTCACCGCTTGCTAATGCCTTTAATTTGGCTAAAACTTCATTCAATTCCCCTTTAATTTTATGCAGTTGTACACTACGGGGAATAAATACACTTTCAAATGAAACCCGTGACTCATCTGTTTTAAGCGGGTCAATATTAACGTCTACAATTTGGTGTTTATAGTTGATTTCACTAAAGGATAAGGGGATAGGTGAGCCACTATAACGGATATGTTCCTGACCAACTTTTTGTGGTTTATGTAAATGTCCGAGCGCAACATAATCAATGCTATCTTCAAACAATGTGGTAGACAGTGCTTCCTCATTGCCAATGATAATCGGGCGTTCAGAATCAGAGGTTTCTCCACCTTGCATATGGGCATGTGACATTAGAATGAGTGCTTGATTATCCGTCTTTCTTTTTCGTGCTTCAGAAATCACCTGTTGATGTAAATAGGCAATGGCATTTTGACTGTTATTGGTTTGTTCATTAAAGCCAGTGATTTCGGCTGAGCGCAGAAACGGTAAGCTTAGGCACCAAGCAATAATATTTTTTTGTTCATCATAAATTGGAATCAGTAAACGATCTAAATCAATTTGACCAAGCTCGTTTTTATGAATCACACCGACTGTTTTAGCGTGATATTTTTCAAGCAGGGGCTCAACTTGTTCAATGCGATAACCTGAATCATGATTACCTGCAATCATTAAGGTTTGCATATGTGGAGCAAGCTGATGTGCATTGGCTAGGAATTGATAGAGCTGTTTTTGCGCAGCAGATGCAGGATTGATGACATCGAATATATCACCCGCAATCAATAGGGCATGGGGCTGCTTTTCTTTGATTTGAACTAATAACCACGCTAAAAATTGCTCATGTTCATACTGGCGAGAATGGTTATAGAAGAATTGTCCCAGATGCCAGTCTGAAGTATGAAGAAAGCGTACAGTCATTAGTTGGATAAGCCTTACAGAATTTAAAATTAAGGTTAAGGTAGCACAAATTGAATGCTTAAATCAGCTGTAAGGCCTTAATCACTTAATATGATCTGTATTTTTTATAAAAATTCTTAAAAAATATTCGCTATCTTTTAATCTCAACTGTTTCATGCAGCCGAATATAGACAGGTTTTTCTCAAACATTCATTTAGATTTTTAATCAATCAAGCTTATTTTGCATTAGGGTCAACTTGGACTAATCCAAAGGTATTATGATCTGCATCTAAAAAATAACCTTGCCAACATTTATTGGGAATAGCAAATTTCTCCATTGCTACTTGTCCACCCAAAGCTAAAATCTTTTCAGCAGTTGTATCAAAATCTTCAACTTCAAAGGAACAGGTAAAAGCATTGGTTCCGCAATGGGTGGGTGGTGTTTGAGCTGGACGCTCCAATAAGCCACCATGTATGTTGGCTGTTTCAATTTGAAAATATTGAATGGGTAGACCTTCAACTTTACTAAATTTCCAACCGAAAACTTCATGATAAAATTTAACTTCACGTTCAGGGTTTGAAGACTGAATTTCAAAGTAGCTTAGTGCGTTCATTGTTATTGTCCAATTTTAAATGTTTTGATTAAGATAATAGAATTTGCAAAGTTGTGATGTATAAATATTGAAAATGAAAGAATGAGGCAATTAAAAGTGATGTGTTATGGATAAAGAAAAATTACATGAATTACGCGCAAAAATTACCATTTCAATCGCAGATGCTTGCACTTTATTAAAACAATATGATGAGATAGCACATTGCATACAAGTTTATCATCAGCAGAATATTGAAAAAATTTGTGTAGCAACAGATTGTGAGGCGGAGCTTGCTCAAGAGTATTATGATGATCCTAGATATCATCACAATCTTGAAAAAATCATTCAAAAAATTAATGAATTTAATCAACGCACAATCAAATTGAGCATAGATGAAAATCCAAAATATGTTGATAAAGTGGGTTTCTTTATTTGGGCAGAAGATGAAAACTTAGAGAGGATACAAAATAAAGGCAATAGAACTTATTTTATTCCGCAAGATGATTTTGCTTATGTCATTAAAATATTTAGATCTTTATTTCCGTTGTTTAGCCCACTGAGAAATGAATTTGAGTGTAGTTTTGATCCTTGTTCAGATAACTATTTTGATCAAAATGCCATACAAGACATTATCTTAAAAATTAAAGATCTGCATTTTAACGAGAGCAAAGTGATGAGTTTTTTAGAAAAACTGGTTTGTTGTTTAGAGGAAAAAATAAAAATAGGAACTTATGTCGTTATTTTTGGAAATCAATAAATGAAATTGAAACGGCAGTTAGAAGTCGATGTGAAGTGATTTAGTGATGTCGATAAGTTAAGACAAAGCTTTTAAGCTTATTGCGTAAATCCCTTTGATTAATCTTTCTAAAGTTTTCATTGTTTGCTGTTATCCAAATAATACAAAGCGCTTAAGTGGTTTCCCTCGGGTACTCTAAAATTCGAGGAAAATGGAAATCATAACTTTGTAGCGCAAACTTATACAATTGAGCAGGACGTTTGCCCGCAATTTTAGTTTGGTTTGTTTCCTCAACTGCGCCAGCTTCAATCATACGCCGTCTAAATGACTTCTTCTCTAAGCTTTGTCCCAAAATAATTTCATAAATCTGCTGTAGCTCAGTCAAAGTAAACAGTTTAGGCATCAAACTGACGGGTAAGGCTGTATAACGTGCCTTACTACTTAAACGGTCAACAGCTATATCTAAAAGCTGTAAATGATCAAAAGCCAAGTCTAATTTTTTTGCCTCAGCAATTGAAACCCACTCGCTATATTCATTTTGTTCAGAGGCAATCTGTTGAAACGCTTTGAAATCAATCAGGGCAAAATATAAAGCTGTTACAGCCCATCCACGAGGATCACGTGTTGCATTGCCAACCGTTGCAACTTGTTCCAAATGCGGTGATTGAAGCCCAGTTTTTTCAACCAATTTACGATGTGCTGTTGCCATCAAATCTTGATCTTTAGACAAATCGACAAAACCACCTGGGAGTGCCCATTTATCTTTTTGTGGGAAATTAGAACGTTTAATCAATAAAACCTGTAGTTGACCCGCATCAACAGAAAAAATCGCCATATCCACTGTAAGTAATGGGGATTCATAGTCCTTTTTATTATAGTTAGAGAGAAATTCCTGTTCAGAGTTAAAGGTCACTGTAAGGCTCACTTGCTTTTATGAAGTCAAAGGTAAATAGAATTATTGCAGGGTATAGGATATTAGCCAAGCAAAATAAGTGATATAAGATTGTTTATAAAAAGTTTAAAAACAAAAAATCTGTATAAAAGGTGAATTATGAAAAAAATAGCGATTTTTTCAACAATGAGTTTGTTGTTGCTATCAGGTTGTGGTGGTGATAATTCTAATTCTATTCGGAATGAAAATCGGTCTAGTTATATAACAATCAAAGGTGATGGTGTAAATGAAACCCTAAAATTTGATGATTCGCAACTCACTTATAAAATTTCAGCGGTAGGAAATCAACCAATTACAACTGTTAGTTTTGCTAATAAAGATGGTTCTGACTCTTCTGTCGTTGAATTGAATAGCGGTAACAAAGCTAAACTCGCTATGCTGTTTAAAGACACTGGTACAAAAGATGTAAAATTTGTTTTTTGTTTTCCTCCCTATGATTGCTCATCAAATACAATTTATTCAATTAAAGATTTGAACCATCAAAAACAGATCCAAGTCATTTTAAAAGATGCGCCAAACCAATATTATCGTGGAGATGCTTCAGAATTAACAGGTTTTAATAATCTTAAATCTGTTTTAATCGCAGGAGAATTAAATTATTTTGCCCAAAGCAATTGGCCAATTTTTCAAAGTAATCGCTTTCCGATTTTAAAAGTTCGAGGTAAAGTGATCTATGATAGCGAAGAATATTATGTTGAAAGTTATGGAGAATTTGATACCTTCTTGGAAGGTAAACTATATTGGACTGATAAGAAATTAGTTTTAAAAAATGAAGATAAAACGATCTATCTATCAATAAGAAAATATAATAATACTTATTCTGAAAATGCAATTTCGATCACAGTGTCAGATGATGCAGATACTTATACTATTTCAAATTTAGTAAGTGAGATTTGGTCTAATTCTAACGAAGGGTTCGAACTAAATTTAGATAATCTTATTTTAAAAAGTTATACTGAGAAAACTAAAATTTTAAGTTCAAATGTATATGTGCCATTTGACCAATATAATTTAACTTTAAATCAGTCAATTCAACTAGTACCAATTCAAAAGAATGCATATGTTCAAACAATAAACGATCAAAAAATATATCAAATGTCTTTTAAAAATAATGAAACCTTTCAGATTAATCAAGAGTTTAAAGGACACTTAAGCTTAACCTATATGCAGGGTGAAGATACAATTTCATGTGGAGACCGAAATACAAGTTGTAAAGGGTTAAGTGTAGATAATCTAAAACAAAACTTTACTTTTGATAATGTGAAAATAGGATCAGATACCATCAATGGAAATTTCTATTTTGCTGGTGTTTTTCAATAATTTTTGTTTTCGCATTCAGCTTTATCCAAAGCTGAATGCTTACTTTTAGATTATAATTTGCATGCCAATCGCTCCCGAATTTCATTCAAACGACACGCTCGAATCAATTGCCCATTTTCAAACACCGTTTTTAACTCACCTTGTTGCTCTTGTTCCATGGTTTGCTGATCAAATAACACAAATCCATCTTCAGTTTTTTCTACACGAAGTAAACCTTTGGCAGATTTCTTTATACCAGAATCAGTGATCGGATCTTTAAATAATTCACGTGGAACACCGTTGACTTGTCCCCAAGTGGCTTTAACTGCAAAACCAAATGTGTCACGTGTTAAATAGTTATAAGTATAACTACCGATGCCAAAGACCAGATTATTTGAAGCATAGCCCTTCGCTTCCAGCCCTTGAACAATATTTAAAGCACGTTCCAAAGTAATCGAGTCACCATAAATCAAACCAACACGCTCATTTAAAACTTTATAGCCTTGATCTGTTTCGGTTCCGCCAAAGATTTCCCATAAACATTGCACAGCGCCTTTATAAGCTGGACTGCCCATTTCAGCTTCAGGGTCACCGCAAATGATTTTTACAGGATCACCAGAGTCAGGACGGAAAACCAATTTAGCCAAACCTAAGGCATTTGGCTGGCGAGCTAGAATTTCGTCTTTTAACTCCACAGTAAATTCTGTAATCACTCGCCAAAAATCCCAAGTATCCGATACGATACTGACCACACCTGATGGATAAAGCTCAGTGATTAAACGTCTAAAAGTTTCAATTTCGTTGTCTTCACTGCCCATACACATCACACTATGTTCAGTTGCTGGAACCGAAACACCTACAATGCCGTCTGCATCGTAATATTCTTCTGCATAATCAATTGCTGAAACCGCGTCTGTACCGATAAAGCTGGTTAAATGTCCTACACCATTTTGTGTGGCATCATAAATCCCACTCATGCCGCGACTACTAAAATCATGGCCTTGTACAGCAACGAAGTCTAAAGGTGCACCTGTTTTAATCGCATATGCTGTCAGTAAGCGTTTGTATTCAAATGCAATCGTTGCTGTCGTACAACTTTTCCATAATTCAGCACTGAGTACTGTTTCTAAGTAGTTGGTTAACCAAAAGAACTCAGGTAGGGTATTTACAATAGTGAGTACAGGTACTTTTATATTGACACGGCTGCCTTCTTCTAGCGCCTTGATTCGGATTGGTAAATAGCCTAAGTCATATAAAGCTTCGATATGATCGACTGGTACTGCGCCGTCACCCAATGCGTTATCCATTCTACGTTTATATCTAGCAATCACTTTTGCCTTATCTTGTTGGAAAAAACCTTCATTCCAAGTCTCAATCAAAAAGTGTTTGATAAAGCCTTGTAAGCCAAAGAACACGATTTTATCGTCGAAATCAGGCAACATTTTTGCTAAACGAGAAGAGCGTGGCGTGAAATTGGCATAAACATATTCTGTGCCAACAGGATACTGACGTCTGTGATCTGCTTTATAAAAGTCAATTGCATTCAGTGGATTGATTTTTAAGCTCATTCTTATTCTCCAAAATAATTAAAATGAATTGAAACGACTAAATGAAATGACGTTTAGATTTGGATGTTCAGTTTGTGGAAAGCTCGTCGTAGTAAAAATTTGATCAACCAATCCTTCAAATACATGCATACCTTTACTAAAGATCCCGTGAGTTACATACAAAATCACATGTTGGCAATTTAATTTTTTTAACTCTTGTGCAATACCAATAAAAGTTGCACCACCATCACAAATATCGTCTGTGATCACAGCTGTTTTTCCAGTTAAATCAGTTGCATTGACTTGAGCATTCTGAATTTTTCCTGTGATGGCATCACGGTTTTTTTCACAGTAGACCATTTCGATTTCGTGATCTCTTAAGCTATTGATGACTTTGGCAATCGTTTTGGTCCGTTGTTTTGCACCTGCATCTGGACAGATTAAAACGGTGTTTTGAGCAATTAAAATGTCTTGTAACTTTGAATTTTGCAGAATGATTTCACTTGGTTGAACATTCTCAATCTCAAAAAAATGGGTGTTTTCATTTAAAAGTTTTTCAGTAACACAACTATGTGCATCCCAAACTTTGATTGATTTACGTTGTTGTGGAAATTGTTCAGTATTGATATTTAATAATTTTGTCATCAGTTCTAATGAGAATGCCTGTCCCATCGCACAGATTCGATCTTGGCGTGCGTATGGAAAATAGGGGATTTCTAAATCAATTTCTAAACCTTGATTGAGTAATACATTTTCAATTAACAAGTAATCCATCAAATCTTGCGTGTTACTGATTTTGGCTTGAATCTGAATTTGCCCTTTCAACATTTTTAACGTATCTGCTGAAATTTGAACATGTCGTTCACCACCCGCAAACTGAATATTTTGAATAGGGATAATATTGTTGTTTGAATCTTTGACTTGGATAGACATGTTGCTTATACCTATAAGGTGGCTTATTGACAATACATATATAGTGTCATAAAGCCCATTTAATTATCAATATTACTTTACAAAAGATTACAAACCTGAGTCTTAGATGCTTTTTGATTGGATTTTTATTTAAGTCATTGTTTTATTTTTTAATATTTAGTGTGTGAGAGCGTGCTAATTTTTTTAATGCTGTCTATTATTCGAGATTTCACAGGTTTTAATCCCTAGACATTTATTATGTAAGAAACAGCAGGGGATCGCTAAAAGACGATAGCTATATAAAGACAGCTACGATAAAAAGCCCTTACTATAAGAAAATATGTACTTTAACAAGGCAGGGGGGATGATTCATTCGTTGAAATATTCATGTCCAACTGATACAGAACAATAGATCTTTTAAAAATCAAAAAATGCTCATGTGGATTAAATTATATTGGTATTGAAAGTTCCTTCTTCACCTTTCGAGAAGGTTAGAATGAGGAACTTTTATGTTGAACTCAGTTTTAAAAAGGGCTTTTGAAAGAAGCCGAATAAAAATATTTTAAAATGACTTAAATTATTGAAGGCAGTTAAATAAAGTCGTTCTAATCCAAGAACACGGTAAAGCTTTCAACAGGTTCACGCGGGGTAATAAATGTATTTACAATATGATCTGGATCGGCATAGCCCAATACAACCGCACAGACTAACTCCTCATCATCAGGCGCATTGAGTACCTCTAAGACAATACGATGAAAATGATTCCATGCAGCTTGAGGACAACTGTCTATACCGCGTGCTTTGGCTGCAATCATAACGTTTTGCACCATCATGGAAATGTCCATTTTAGCGCCAGTTCCCATGATTTTATTTACAGTAAAATACAGCACAACAGGTGCATCAAAAAGCTGATAATTTCTTAAATGTTGTGCCGCCATTTTTTCTTTTTCGCTTTTTTGAATCGCCAAAAGTCCATACAGCCCCCAACCATTTTCACGACGACGATCAATAAATGGAGAAATCCAAGTGGTTGGGTAGTATGAAAAGCTCGCAGTATGCTGTTCGGCAAGTTCTGGTCGGGTAAATAATTCGATTTGAGCAGCACATACACGGTCAATCATTTCTTGCCGTTTGTTACCAGTGACGACATATACTTTCCACGGCTGGGTATTTGCTCCTGATGGCGCACGACAGGCAACTTTTAAAATATCTTTAATAATAGATAAATCGATAGGTTTAGCCAAAAATGCACGTACTGAATGACGGCTTGTAATTGCTTGATCTATCACTTGAACCTGTTCTAAAAACATAAAAGTCCTTTATTGGTCTAATTTTTCATCAAATAGACTATATACGATAGTCGTAGAGGCGTAATATTCATTTTTTGAAACTTTAGCTAAGCCCTAGATTATATAATGATTATAGAAATACTAATCTGAAAAAAGAATTGAAATTAAAGTATTATTCGATAAAACTGATTTAATAAAGGGGTTGAGTTACGCTAGATTACAAAGGTGTAAGAATTATACACAAATTGTTACTTTTGGGTTTTAACTTAGTTTCAACGCTTTCATAATTTAATAGCAAGCATATATGTGCAAAGTTTTTTTTATGTGGTGTTTGAGAAACTACTGAAGAAAACAAGAAAAATTGATTTTTTAGCAAAGTATTGGGGTTAAAAGATCAAATTGTACGGATGCACATCATAAATAAGGCTAGGAGTATTTCATGAGTCTATTCACAAATCGTAAGTCATTGATCGTCAAAAGTTTAGCATTAACAGTAACAGCTTTGATGGTAAATACAGCTCAAGCTGCTACTGACAGTCAAGAGATTCAACAATTACGCAATGAAGTTCAAGAATTAAAAGCACTTCTTCAACAGCAACAGCAGCAAGTAAGATTAGTTGAATCTAAAGTTCAAGCAGCGCCATCTTCTTCTTCAGTTGGCTTAAAGTCTAAGTCTGGTGCAGATATCAATATTTATGGTTTTGTTCGTGGTGATGCGAACTATATCATTGAAGGCGGTGATGACGACTTCAACAAAATCAGTTCAACCAATGGCGAAGCGAAAGATAAACTCCGTGCTACAGCAAAAACAACACGTATCGGTTTAGATTTTAATACACCAGTAGGCGATGCTAAAGTTGGTGGTAAAGTTGAAGTTGACTTTGCAGGTAATGGTGTAAATGAAAACCTTCGTATTCGTCATGCTTATTTAACCTATAACAACTGGTTATTTGGTCAAACAACATCTAACTTCCTATCTAGCCATGCGCCAGAAATGATTGACTTTGCAACTAACGCAGGTGGCGGTACTACACGTATTCCACAAGTACGCTATGCATACAATTTGGCACCGACTACAAAATTATTAGTTGCTGCTGAAGAGGGTAATAGTACTGGAGTTACAGGTACAGCAGTTAAATATAGTCTTCCTGTATTAACTGGTAAAATTACACAATCATATGCTGATGGCAACGGTAATGCATCTGCACGTGTTTTAGTGGAAAACTATAAAGATAACAATGTTGGCAAAGATAAGACTGGTTGGGGTGTTGCAGTTGGTACAGACTTTAAAGTTGCTGATCCTTTAAAACTTTTTGCTGATGCATCTTATGTAGTTGGTAATAGCAACTACTTATACGGAAGTAACAATGCATATTCTGTGGTAAATGGTGATATTGAACAGAATGAATTCACTGCGCTTCAAGTGGGTGGGACATATAAAATCTTACCTAACTTACGTTCAACTTTAGCGTATGGTGCATTGTTTGCTGACAACGGTACAGATTTTGCCAAAGCAAACCAAACTGCAAATGAAAAAATTCAACAAGCTTGGTTAAACGTGATCTATTCTCCAGCGAAACCGATTGATTTAGGTATCGAGTATATCAACGGTAAGCGTGAAACTTTCGCGGGTCAATCTTATAAAGATAACCGTGTAGGTTTAATGGCGAAATACAATTTCTAATTCCAACTTAGAAATTTATTGATCCAAAAAGCCGAGGAATGATCCTCGGTTTTTTAATGCCTGAGTATTGATGTCAAAAATAATCATCAAATCAATATCATTTCAAATAATGAATAATATTGTAAAAACATAAGACATTTGCTTAAAAAAATGCATAATTAACCCACTTTTTTTTGTATGTTCATATTATCGTATAGATAAATGATCTGTTTTGGCCTGTTCTTGTAAAGCGAATGACTTATGAGGACTGTATTTCTCATTGTTTGATGAAATGATCTTTTATCAATAATAGGAGTAACATCATGACCATTTTCTTTTCTAAATTTTTGCAGCATTGCAATTCTGTTTATATCTAATCGCTAATGTATTTATCGCGATAAGCCTTTTTGATTTTCAATGTTGAAAATCTGCGTTTTATTTTAATTTTTTGTTGTATATATCAGGCAATTAGGTAATCACTGAATCTGAGTGATTTTAAGTCTGCTACTATGGAATAGCATTTCTATATCTATACAACAAAAAATCTAGCCAAAGAATGGACAATTACTTATGGAATTTTCTTTTAATGCCTTCTATACGTTGATTGCAGCGGTCATCGTATTGTTATTGGGTCGTTTCCTGGTCAATAAGATTGATTTTCTCCGTAAATATAATATTCCAGAACCTGTTGCTGGGGGACTTGTTGCCGCAATTTTGTCTTTACTCATCCATAATTTCTGGGGCTATAGCATTACCACAAGTAGTGAATTGCAAACCAGTTTCATGTTGGTATTTTTCGCTTCGATTGGTTTAAGTGCAAACTTTGCAAAATTAAAAGAAGGCGGTTTTGGTTTAGTCGTTTTTTTAATTTGTGTTGCCTCATTTATTGTCGTACAAGACTTTGTTGGGATTGGGTTGGCAACGGCCATGGGTCTAGACCCGCTGATTGGTTTGATTGCGGGTTCAATTACCCTCACAGGTGGACATGGTACAGCAGGTGCTTGGGGTGAGATTTTAGAAACCCAGCATGGTATTCAAGGTGCATTAGCATTAGGTATGGCAAGTGCAACCTTTGGTTTAATTATTGGTGGGATCATCGGTGGTCCATTGGCCAAGCTACTGATTAACCGTTATCAGTTATCTAATCCAAAGACACAAAAAGAAGTGGATGAGACCAATCAGCAAGCTGTTTCTGATCTTGGTGAATATGTTCCCTTTGAATATCCACATCAAGTCCGTTTGATTACTGCAGATAATGCGATTACAACATTGGGACTTTTTGCAGCATGTTTGGCTTTTGCTGAATTTATGACAGGTTACAGTAAAGGACAATGGTTTGAGCTGCCAACATTTGTTTGGGCGCTCGCTGGAGGTGTTATTCTTCGAAATGTGCTTGAAGGCATTTTAAGAGTTAAAATGTTTGATCGTGCGATCGATGTGTTTGGTAATGCAGCACTGTCACTTTATCTAGCGATGGCTTTACTTTCATTAAAACTTTGGCAGTTAGCAGATTTAGCCGGGCCATTGGTGATTATTCTGAGTGCACAAACATTAACGATGGCTTTATATGCTGCTTTCGTGACATTCCGTGTAATGGGGAAAAATTACGATGCAGCGGTATTGGCTGCAGGGCATTGTGGTTTTGGTATGGGTGCAACACCAACAGCTGTTGCAAATATGCAGGCCATTACCAATATGTACGGTCCTTCACATAAAGCATTTTTGATTGTTCCGCTTTGTGGTGCTTTTTTTGTCGACTTAATTAATGCAACAGTGATTCAATTAATTCTAAAATTTATCGCTTAATCTTTAGATTTAAAAAGCCAGTGATATCACTGGCTTTTTAAATGAAATTCAGCAAGGCATAATGAATAAATAAAAGACTAGGAATACTGATAAAAATTGAAATTTTAAGTTTTAAACTCAATAGCATTAAACAGGTTGTGAGGATATCTAATGGACTGCCCATGATTTTTTGTAGCATGGGGACAATCACAGACAAGATAAATCCAACAACTGCGGCATTGATGAGCATTACAGAATTTTCAATATAACGATTCTCAAGTTGCTTAGACCAGTAAGGCAAAGCTAAAAAAACAAAGAAAAAAGAAGGCAGAAAGATCAACAGTGTTGTTATGGCCGCATTAACAATGGGAAAAGTGGTAAGGGGCAAATATGCACCAAGATAACTGGCAAAGCTAAACAGTGGTCCTGGCATAAATTGCGCAAGTGTGTAGCCTAATTCAAAATCTTGTTTACTGATTAGCCCTGTATTGACAAGGTCTTGGTGCAGCATAGGAAGAACCACATGACCACCACCAAAGACCAAAGCGCCTGTTTTATAAAAACTAAAACTGGCTTGAAAGAACAGCTTGTTGGAAAAAAGCATTGCCAAGCACAAGGCGAAAAAGATTGAAATAAAGCCAATCAACCAGATTGAATGATGACGATGAGCGGTTGGTAAGGTGTTAAAATTTATATGCTGTTTTTCGATAGCAAGATCATTTGAATCCTTTTGAATATATGCAAATCGCGTCATTAAAACGGCTAAACAACCAGTACCGAGAATAATCACAAGTTGTATCCAAGCATTGGAAAACAGCAGGAGCAACCCAGTACTAACAAGCATTAAGGCAAAATGTAGTTTGGTTTTACAATAGCTTTTAAACATCTGTAAAAAAGCAAAGACAATAATTGCCAAGATGATTGAGTGGATTGTTGAAAATAAGGTTAAATTAAAAACTGGATGCTGCTGAATGAATCGTGCTAAGCCAAACATTAGCAAGGCTGAAGGAAGGGTAAACCCAATCCAAGCCACAATTGCGCCTAAATGTCGATGTTGTAAATAGCCGATAGCCATGCCCATTTGACTACTACTTGGGCCTGGAAGTAATTGGGTAAGTGCAAGCAGTTGAGCATATTGCTGCTCATTTAACCAATGCTTTTTCTTTACAAAAACCTGTTTAAAGTACACTAAATGTGCGGCTGGACCACCAAAGCTGCTACAGCCTAATTTTAAAAAAATCCAAAAAATTTCAAAAAGTGTGGGCATATTTTTAGGATTATTTTAGACACTGATTTTTATAATCTAATCGAAAATCATGACAGAATAAATAAATACAACAGCAAATCATTGCAAATTATGCTTAGATACATGCGAATTTAGATTGTGTCATGATCTGAGAGTATATGTCATTATTAAATAAAACCTTAGCTGCTTTGTTTTGTGGTTTATTGCTAACTGCATGCGCACATTCACCCGAAAAAAAATCTCAAGCCAGTAGCTTAGCAACCCAACAGGTTTTAGAAGCCACTTCACGATTGGACAATACTTTTTATCAATACAAACAATTGTCAAAGAAAAAGCCTGTGATTGCTTTGGTTTTAGGCAGTGGGGGCGCGCGTGGTTATGCCCACATTGGTGTAATCGAAGTGCTGGAACAACATGGTATTAAGCCTGATTTTATTGTTGGAACAAGTGCGGGAAGTATCGTTGGTTCAATTTATGCCAGTGGGAAATCGCCTGAACAATTACGTCAAATTGCACTCAATATGAAAGTGGGTGATGTACGCGATTTTAAAATTGGGATGAAAGGTTTTTTTGACGGGCAAAAAGTTGAGGATTATGTCAATAAGCAAATCGATCAAATGCCTTTAGAAAAGATGAAGATCCCGATGTATGTGGTTGCTACAGAATTACAAAATGGTGAAAAAACAATTTTTAATTATGGCAATACTGGGCAAGCTGTAAGAGCTTCTGTATCTATTCCAAGTATGTTTATTCCCACAAAAATTAAAGGTAAGGAATATGTTGACGGTGGCTTGGTTAGCCCCGTACCCGTGAATATCGCCAAAGAATTAGGTGCAGATATCGTGATTGCAGTGGATATATTGGCACAACCTGTTAATACTGAAACCACGAATGTCTGGGGGCTGTTTAACCAAAATATCAATATCATGCAAAATCGATTAGCAGCAGAAGAATTAAAAAATGCAGATATTGTGATTCAGCCAGATTTACGCGAAAAAGCACATATTTTTGATGTAAAAGGCCGTCAGGATACCATGCAAGCCGGAATCGATGCTGCCAATCAACGTATGCATGATCTAGATGTGGTTATTGCCAGTAAGAAAAGTCTTGAAACTGCTCAGCAGCAATATCAAGTTCAAAACTAAGATCAATCGTAATAGATCCATTTAAAAATATTATGCTTTTATCACTGTATGATTATTTGAATAAGGATGATGTGCTATAGCGGTCATCTGTTTATTTAAATCTATGATGATTAAATTTGTTATGGGTAAAAGTAAGAATTGTGACACTATCCCATACTATTCTTGGAATCATCCCTGTAAACATTGATCATTGTTATCAAATTCAACACCAATTATCGGATCAGCAAAGACTTAGATATGGCAAGATTGCAGCGCGAATATTGTAAAAAATAGAAAATGATTGATAAACCAATAAGATATACCTCAAATAAATGACTATAGTCATAATCATAAATTGAGAGAATGGTCAATTGCCGAATTAAACATGTTTTTTAGCTGAAAAGATATATAATAATAGACTTAAATCTCCTGCCAAAATAGAGTCTAGAATACGATGTCTCCATTAGATCAAATGATCCCAGCTACAGATGACCAGTCAGAATTAACCATGTCCGTTTTGATGACCCCAGATATGGCCAACTTTTCAGGTAATGTACACGGTGGAACCATCCTTAAGTTGCTTGATCAAGTCGCTTATGCATGTGCAAGTCGTTATTCAGGTAGTTATGTTGTAACACTTTCAGTCGATAAAGTGAATTTCAAAGAGCCAATTCATGTGGGTGAAATGGTCAGCTTCCTTGCCAGTGTCAACCATGTTGGTCGTACCTCCATGGAAATCGGGATTCGTGTTGAAGCACAAAATATCCAAAAACGTACAGTACGCCATACCAACAGTTGCTATTTCACCATGGTGGCCGTAGATGAAAATGGTAAGCCACAGCAAATTCCAGCTTTAAATCTGGATAATGATTGGAAACGCTGTCGTTTTGAAGCGGCTGAGCAACGTAAAGTGGCGCGTTTACAAGAAAATCATCATCCTTCTTGCAGTATTTATAAAAAAGCTTCAAATGGTTAATTGATCGCATTGCCCCCTCGTTACCAATGAGGGGGAGTTTTAGATATTAATATTAGATAGTCTCAAAATTTAAATGAAATGTGGTTAGCGTGATACGACCTTTTTGACAGCACTAAGCTTAAGGTATAGACGCTTAAACATAAATTCAAACGATAAAAATTTGATAAAGACAGAGCAGTACTTTTAATTGACTTTGTTAAGAACACGTCCATCTACAGTCATGCTCCATGTCCCATTGGCAGTTTGTTGCGGTGCTTGAGAAACTTTAAACTCAGTTGAAAGTGGTCCAATGCCAGCACTAAAGCTATTGCCTTCAAATTTAGAAATTGGGGCAGATACAGATGAACTTGAATTAGGTTGTTTATTGCTATATTCAACGCGGCCTTCAGGTGTAATCATCAAATTTACACTGCCATCCTCACTTTGCCACGTGCCTGAGTAGTTTTGCTTATCTGTCGGTAACGGTTTGCTACATGCAACAAGTAGGGTGCTGATGACGCCTAAACCGATCAGTTTTTTTAACATTTTAAATTCCTCGTTAGTCTTGATATGTCAGGTTTTAATTATAAATTTATCAATTTTACAAACTGATTTAAGTGCAAAATAGTATAGCTGAATTATTCAATAATTCGAATTAGAAAAGCACTCAGGGGGCATAATGGGTGTATGTACGAGTTATCTTAAAGATTAAAGATCAGAAAAATGAAGTTATTGGGTGACTTTAAATTTTTTTAAAAGTGCAATTTATATAAAAAATATTCTAAATTATTGGTTTGGATCAATCGCGATACTGTGGGTAAACCACATTTAATCTTTTCTGTAGTTTAGAGCCTTTATGAAAGGATGGAATTTATTTTTTTAGAAAGGAAGCACTTTGCTTTTGCATATAAATTAATCATTCTTAGTGATATTTTGATTATACTCAAAGCACGATAAAAATGGATTTAAAAACAATGAAACTTTATACCAATGCTCATTCTCGTGGAAATACCATTTTACCTTTATTAAAAGAATTAGATATCGAAGATCAAGTCGAAATTATTCAAGTGGATTATAAAGACTTGAATCAGCCTGAATATTTGGTACTGAATCCGATGGCTAAGATTCCTTTTTTAGTGGATCAAGGTTCTGTCATTTCTGAGACGCCTGCAATCTTTGCATATTTAGCAGACAAATATATTGAGAAAGGTTTCGCACCCGCATTGAATGATCCTAAGCGTGGAGAATATTTAAAATGGTTATTCTTTTGCCACGGACCTTTGACTGAGTTTATGGATATTAAAAGCTTAGGTATTTCAACAGAACAAATTCAGGAACGGAGAAGAAGTCTAGGCTTTGGTACAGAAGAAACAATTTATAACTTTATTAAAATTGGGCTAAAGCAAGCAAATCCTTATTTGCTGGGGCATCAAATTTCTGCGGCAGATTTGTTTTTAGCATACTGGCTGATCTTCGCCATCTCTTTTAAAATTGTGCCATATCTAGACGAATTTAAACCGTTTATTCAGTTGATTCAACAGCGTGATACCGTAAAAGGTGTCGCTTGGATTCAGGCAGTTTAGCGGAGTTTGTTCAAGGATGAATATGGTTTAAAAAATGGTTTTAAATTTATCTGGATGATTCAGAATAGTGACAATTTAAATATTATTGGTTGTTTTACAGATAAAGTAGCTGCTGAAAAATACATTTATGATCATCAGCTTAAGTTAATAATATCAGAAAAAATAAAAAGACTAAATCGCAGCATGATCTAGTCTTTTTATTCAGATCGTCTTTTCAGACAACCCAATTGCTAACTCGGGAGGAGTATTAAATCTTATTGACCTGCTTGAGGAGCAGAAGTCGCTGGAGCTTCAGCAGCGCTTTCAGTCGCAGGTTGAGCTGTAGGTTGACCAGCAGCTTGAGTATCTTCAGCTGCAGCTGGTTGTTCTTGAGTTGATACAACAACTTGTTCAGCTTCAGTTGCAGCTGTATCAGTAGCAGCAAAAGTTGAGAAAGCAGTGAAAGCAAGTGTAGTAGCTAAAAGTGTTTTAACGAGTTTCATTTTTTGGCATCCTTAATTCATTGAATTGATCGTATAACGACCTGTGAGAGCGTCAGTTGTTAAATGCGTTGCTGATCACAGGGAGTAGTGTCATGCTAAGTGCAGATGAAAAAATGGGCAACCTAAGCAACAAAGCGTAACAGACAGGTTTACATGTTTAAAACAAATCATTGTATTATGTTGCTTTTTTGTGACTCATTGACTTTTACCAATAGGTAAAAATGTATGTAAATATGAAAAGTTGATTAAAAAATACACTACATTGTTACTTACAATTAACATTCACGATGCAATCTTTATGAATGGTGTATTGGAGTTTTGGATTGTTTTTGTAATTTTAATTTAAAAAATAGATTTAAAACCTGAAATTATTGGCACATTTTCAGTAATAATAAGAAGCGCCGCGATAACCGTCAATTTCTTTCATTTAATCTGCTGAGTCGATCCTTTGAAGATTTTAAGCCAAAAAACAGTCAAAACTCATATTATTTCTGGTTTTTTAGGGGCTGGAAAGACCACCTTATTACAGCATTTGCTTCAACAGAAGCCAGAAAATGAAACGTGGGCGGTTCTGATGAATGAGTTTGGACAGATTGGTGTAGATCAGCAATTGTTACCACAAGACTCAGGCTATGAAGTAAAAGAATTACTCGGTGGTTGTTTATGTTGTGCAGGACAATTGCCTATGCAAATTGCCTTGTCTCGATTGATTTATGATAAACAACCCGATCGACTATTTATAGAACCCACAGGCTTAGGTCATCCCGCTCAACTTTTGGCACAATTGACTGAACCACAATGGCAAGCGCAAATTGATATGCGTGCATTGGTGACAGTAATTGATGGGAGTCGCTTACATGATTCTGAATGGGTGAATCAAGAGCTTTATCAAGATCAGTTAAAAGCTGCACAAATTGTTGTGGTTTCGCATGCAGATAGTATGTCTGCGTCTGATCATGAGGTATTAAACCAGTTTAAAAATGATTACTTTGCTTATATTCAAACTTGGGTATTGGCAGAGCAGGGTAATCTTGATATTCAACAGCTGGATCTATCCCATCAAGGGGTTGAGAGAAAAGTTGTACCGCTGATTCAAGTGCAAAAGCAATTTAACCTCGATGAAGTACTGCCTGTGGTTAAACAATTGCCTTATCACTATGTTGAAACGTCTAATGGATATACTGTGGCAGGTTGGAAATTTTCAAAGCGTTGGCAATTCGATTTTTATGACTTGTTAGATGTCTTATGTGAGCAAAAAGATTGGTTGCGGATCAAAGGGATATTCAATACCAATCAAGGTTGGATGACATTTAATTTTAATCCCGAAAATTTGAATTATAAATCGGGTGAAGAAAGCTTGGATAATCGGATTGAACTCATTAGCCAGCACAATCGTGATTGGGAAAGTTTAGAAACGGCTTTGTTGAATTGTCGAATTGATCAGGCGGAAAAAACGCAGTAATCCTTTTGAAAATCTTATAGACTGTGCGCCATATTTAAGAACTTTTTGGAACTTTCATGGCATTAAAAGCAACAATTTATAAGGCTGATCTCAATATTGCCAATATGGATGTGCATCAATATGGTGATTATCAATTCACGATGGCATTACATCCGTCTGAAACGATTGAACGCTTAATGGTGCGTGTATTGGCATATGCTCGTTTTGCAGATGAACGTTTGGAATTTACCAAAGATTTATTTGAAACTGATGAACCTGCTTTATGGGAAAAGGATTTAACAGGGCAGTTGATTAAATGGATTGAAGTTGGTTTGCCTGACGAAGACAAAGTTAAAAAAGCGGCAGCGCGTTGTAAAGAAGTGGCTGTCATCGCCTATGGTTCAGCCGTTGCAGAATGGTATAAAAGAAGTTCTAAACTCAAAACATTGTCAAATGTTCAGGTATGGCAATTGTCTGAGGCGACGACAACTGCAATTCAAGCTTTATGTCAACGCACCATGCAATTGCAATTAAATGTTATGGATGGTGAGTGGACCTTGATTGGTGATGATGCTCAAGCTGTGATTGAATGGACTCAGTTACAGTAATCATTGTTGCTCAATAAAAATTGACAAGAAAAGCAAGCGAATCGCTTGCTTTTTTTTGCTCAAATTTCGTATACCTAGAGGGATAAAAATAGTTATGTAGAAAATCAATGAATAATGACATCTACCATTTACTGATGGCTTTGGCGATTGGTGCGATTATTGGTGCAGAGCGTGAGTATCGCAGTAAGTCCGCAGGGTTACGTACCATGATTATGGTAAGTTTAGCATCCTGCTTATTCACCATACTTTCAATTAAAATTGGGGTACAAAATCCTGATCGTTTGGCAGCAAATATTCTGACGGGTTTGGGGTTTTTAGGTGCTGGGGTTATTTTTAAAGATGATAACCGAATTTCAGGGATTACCACTGCAACAACAATTTGGATGGTGGCTGCATTAGGTATGGCCGCTGGTGCAGGTTATGAATATTTAGCATTTGTTGGAACGCTACTGGTACTGGTTGTTTTAGTATTTCTCGTCTATTTTCAAGAAAAAATTGAAGCAATTCACCAAGCGCGTAATTACAGAATTTTATGTGATTATCAGCAAGAGACCTTAGATAAATACGAAGAATTGTTTAAGCAATACAATATGAAAATTTTACGTGGCGTACAAAATAAAACTGAAAAACAGATTGTTGGGCGCTGGGTGTTAATTGGATCTGCACAAAATCATAAAAAACTCACAAACTATTTGCTTTTAGATCAAGAGATTAAAGAGTTAAGTTTCTAAAACAAGAAAAAAGTGTGGTTGATTTATTCAATCTTTTATTCATCAAATTTTCAGCTTAGCGATTTAATCTAAGCAATTGTATAAAGTATTGGAGTAAACCGATGCGAGATCCTTATGAACGTGTTATCCATTTTAATCAGTCGCGAGATGAGCGATTTCTAGCAATTAAATATAAATTAATGGCGAGTAGTGCTTTCCGTTTTTTCCGTGGTTCATGTCATTTATATTATGAAGATTTGGCAAGCCAGCAAACATGGAAAGATCAAACCATCACTTGGATTTGTGGTGATTTGCATGTCGAAAATTTTGGCAGTTATCGTAGTCGACATCAGGTGGTTTATTTTGATTTAAATGATTTTGACGAGGCGATTTTGGCCCATCCAACGTGGGATGTGTCGCGTTTTATTTGTAGTATATTTTTAGCTGGTAAAGAGCTGAATATCGGCGACGATGATTTAAAAACGATTGCAGCACAACTGCTAGATGAGTATTTAAATGCACTTCGTATAGGGAAAGCTTATGCAGTAGAAAAAGAAACCGTCGATGGTATTTTAAAGAAATATATTGCAACCGTTTCTGAACGTGATCCTGTGGCATTTATTGAAGCGCGTTGTTCTTTAGATAAAACAAGTGATCGACGCTATTTGGTGATTGATCAGAAAAAATATTTTAAAATAGAATCAAAAAGCTTATATACGGGGCTGATAAAAACATTTTCTGAGAATTTACAAAAACTCAATACGAAAAATCAATCAAATTTTCAAGTATTAGATGTCGCAGTACGCATTGCGGGAACAGGAAGTATCGGTTTAAATCGCTATGTATTTTTAGTTTATGATCGTGAAAATAAAACCTATACGTTATTCGATATGAAACAGGCCCAAGCTTGCTCTCTAAGCTTGTCTCCATTTCTAAAAATAGAGCAACCAGAATGGGATGATCAAGCGCAACGCATTCAATTCATCCAAACACTCATGCAGTACCAAATCCCGGCTCAGTTATCACGGCTAGACTTTCAAGGACAAGCGTATATTGTCAAAGCATTACAACCCGAACAAGATAAAATTGATTTTAAACAGTGTGTAGATAAACCTAAAAAATTTACCGATGCCTGCTATAACATGGCCCGATTAATTGCTTATGCTCAATTGCGTTCGGCAGGGCGTAAAGGTTCTTCAACAGCAGATGAATTAATCAATTTTGCAGAACAAGCAGAACTTTGGAAAACGCAATTGTTGAAATACACGTATAATTACGCCCAACAAGTTGAGCAAGATTATCAAAGTTTTTGTAAAAGTTATGCTGAATATCGTACTGAACAAAAGACAGTGATGAGTAAAGCTTTGCACAAACCCGAATGATGAATAGGAATAATGTATGTCAAATGAATTAGAAATTATCGACTTAAAAGTTGGTGAAGGTAAAGAAGCGGTAAAAGGTGCTTTGATTACAACTCATTATACTGGCTGGTTGGAAGACGGAACCAAATTCGATTCTTCAATTGATCGTGGCAATTACTTTGAAACAGTGATTGGAACAGGGCGTGTAATCAAGGGCTGGGATCAAGGCATTATGGGGATGAAGGTGGGCGGTAAACGTAAATTGATCGTTCCTGCACACTTGGCGTATGGCGAGCGTAAAATGGGCAAAATTATTCCAGCAAATTCTAATCTGATTTTTGAAATTGAACTTTTTGATGTCAAAACCCGTGATTAAATCTGCGAAATGTCTGAGCTAATTTAGCCCTCAACATGGACGCAAAAATAGAGATCAATTGATCTCTATTTTTTATGTCTAATGAAGCATCTATTGACTACACTGTCTTGTGTTAGTGATGTTGAGAGAGTCTTCTTGATTTCTGTATATATTACTCAGATAAAAGTATCATTCGAATCCGACTTTATGCGCTTATTATTTAGCTAATAGTGTGATTTTAAACACAATCGTTTTATTTTTTTGTTTATTATTTGCTCAATACTTAACAATCATCTACAATACTTTTGTCTTAAAAGTGTTTAAATGTCATAAATAAATAATTCTGCTCAGAGTTATTTTTTAAGGTTCGTTTCAGTTTTATTCTTTTAAATCATCGTTGTAAAACCTCTGGCTCAATTCGTCTTGAAAAAGGATTTTAGTATTTCAATATTGATGTACTACGGACGGATTCAGATTTAAAACAATGATGATCGAGTATTTAAATATATGCTAAGCCGTTACTTTTCTCCTTCAGCGATGATATGCGTAACACTATTGTTTTCGTCCTTTTATAATAGTGCAATGGCAGAAGTAGACCAAGTTGCTACTGAAACTCCAATCGAGCATGAATTACCTAAAATTGATTTAAATACGCTGACGATTATTGGTTATCATGAAATTACGCCGAACCATGATGCAGTGATTCCAGACTATGCTGTGACCACGAAACAGTTTGAGCTGCATTTAGATTGGCTACAAAAAAATGGCTATAATTTTGTCAATGTAGACCAGATTATTAAAGCCAACGAAGGTAAATATAAACTACCCACCAAACCTGTATTGTTGACTGTAGATGATGGTTATCAATCTTTTTATCAATATGCATATCCGGTCATTAAACAACGTAAAATTCCTGTTGTACTCGCTGTCGTTGGCTCATGGTTAGAACCTAAAGCCAACGAAATGGTCCAATTTGGAGATGAAAAATTAGCACGTAAAAAACTTTTGACTTGGGATGAACTTAAAACCATGCAAAAGAGTGGCTATGTAGAAATTGGTAGCCACAGTTATAATTTACATCGTGGTATTTTAGGCAATCCTCAGGGCAACTCTGAGCCTGCCGCTGTCACACGCGAATACGATCCAAAAAGTAAAACCTATGAATCTGACAAAGTCTATGCAGATCGTATTTTTAGTGATTTGAAAAAAAATAATAAATTATTGCAATCGCATGGTTTGAAAGCACCACGTGTGATGGTGTGGCCATATGGTCGTTATAATATGGAAGCAGTTGCTTTGGCTAAAAAAGTCGGTATGCCGATTACCATTAGCTTAGATGATGGTCCAGACCATATTGAAAAATCCTTAGGTCATTTGAACCGTATTCTTGTCGAAGGCAATATGACCACGGATTCATTGGCACAAGAAATTCAAAGCCGTCAGATGAACTTTACTGACAATAACCGCCCACAAAAAGTCATGCATGTGGATTTAGACTATATCTATGATCCAGATGAAGCACAGCAAGAGAAAAACTTAGGTCATCTGTTAGACCGTATTCGTGAAATGAATGTCACCACGGTATTCTTACAGGCGTTCGCTGATCCTGATGCCAATGGTTCTGCTGATATGGTGTATTTCCCAAATCGTTATCTGCCAATGCGTGCAGATTTGTTTAACCGTGTTGCATGGCAGATTCAAACGCGTACTCATGTGAGTCGTTTATATGCGTGGATGCCTTTGTTGGCTTGGGACTTACCTGCTTCAAATCCTGCGTCTAAAGATGTGGTGGTGACCCAGCAAGCCAAAGACAGCGATCATTTAAATATGGGATATCATCGTTTAAGCCCATATTCACCAGAAGCACGTAAAGTAATTGAAGGCCTATATCAGGATTTAGCAAAATCGACGACGTTTGATGGTATCTTGTTCCATGATGATGCAACACTTTCAGATTATGAAGATGCTAGTCCAGAAGCGATTAAAGCCTATCAAAAAATTGGTTTACCAGCCGATTTAGAAGAAATTCGTAATGATGATGCAAAATTGCAAAAATGGACTGATTTTAAAACCAAGACCATTGATAATTTTGCAATGGATTTGGCGCAAAAAGCACGTTATTACCAACCATTCTTACTGACTGCACGTAACTTATATGCTCAAGTTGCACTTTCAGCATATTCGGAAAACTGGTATGCCCAGTCTTTAGAACAATCGATTAAAAATTATGACTTTACTGCAATTATGGCAATGCCGTATATGGAACAGGCGCCAGATGCAACTAAGTTTTATAAAGATTTAGTACAAAACGTGAAGAAACAACCCAATGGGATTAAAAAGACGATTTTTGAGTTACAAGCAGTGAACTGGCGTAATAATCAAAAGATTCCAACCTCGGAAATTGCTCAAACAATTCAGTCTTTGTATCAACAAGGTGTGATGCATGTGGGTTACTACCCAGATGATCCAATAGAAGATCATCCAAATACTGCTGAAATGCGTAAAGTATTTGATTCTAAACCACAACGATTGGTTCCTTAAGGTCTGATATGAGTGCATTTCAACACCTGTGGCAATCCGTATTAAACTTTATCTTCTATTATCCATTATTTATGTCGTATCTATGGATGATAGGCGCTTTAATTTTCTATTGGAAAGAACGTAAAGAGCCGCCATATACTCAACCGCCAACATTGGAAGAATATCCTTTAGTTGCTGTGCTTGTGCCGTGTTTTAACGAACAAGACAATGCGGATGAGACCATTAGTCATGCATTGAAGTTGAATTATCCAAACTTTGAAGTCATTGCGATTAATGATGGGAGTTCTGACAATACTGCAGAAATCTTAAATGCGTTGGCATTGAAGTATGACAAGCTTCGCGTTGTACATTTGGCTGAAAACCAAGGTAAAGCCATGGCTTTACAAGCGGGTAGTTTGCTTACCGATGCTGAGTTTTTAATTGGTATTGACGGTGATGCGTTACTTGATCCATATGCTGCACAGTGGATGATTCGTCATTTTCTCAATAATCCTACCGTTGCAGCTGTGACAGGAAATCCACGTATTCGTACTCGTTCGACTTTGCTTGGACGGATTCAAGTTGGCGAATTTTCTTCAATTGTCGGTATGATTAAACGTGCACAACGTACTTTTGGTCGTTTATTTACAGTTTCTGGTGTGATCACTGCATTTCGTAAAAGTGCTGTACATGAGGTGGGCTATTGGTCACCAAACATGTTGACAGAAGATATCGATATTACTTGGAAATTGCATCGCGCGGGTTGGGAAGTAAAGTTTGAACCGAATGCCTTGGTTTGGATTTTAATGCCTGAAACCTTTGATGGTCTATGGAAACAACGCTTACGTTGGGCTATGGGTGGCGCTCAAGTTTTAATTAAGAATTTTGATGTATTATTTAAACCGAAGCTGAATTTTCTATGGCCTTTGATTATTGAGCTGATCCTCACCTTAGTCTGGTCATATTTAATGCTGATTATGGTGATTTTCTGGATTTTGCATTTGCTGCTACCGTATGCAGGATTCCCTGCAATGAGTTCTCCATTATTACCGATGGGAACAGGTATTTTACTCGGTACAACTTGTTTACTGCAGTTCGCAATCAGTAAGTGGATGGATAGTCGTTACGAATCGAGTTTAGTGAAAAACTACTATTGGATGATTTGGTATCCCTTTGTATTTTGGTTGATTACAGTAACGGCAAGTATTGTTGCATTTCCAAAAGTTCTTTTACGTGGAGAAAGTAAAAGAGCACGTTGGGTTAGCCCAGATCGTGGTATGCGACATGATGACTAACATTTTAGTCAGAATAAGTTTTGAGATACGAATATGAAAACAAACTCTTTAATTATTGATGTACGTAAGCAGTTACCGTGGCATCGTCGTTATTTCTCCACGACAATGACGGCTATGCTGTGGGCATTTTGGTTACTGCTTTGGAGACCTATTGTCATCTTAGTGGGATATCTTTCACTTGAGAAACCGCAACTGGTACATTATTTCTTTAATGCTTTTGCAAAAGCCTTAGAAAGCGGATTATTTGCGTTGATTGCTTGTGCGATTTCTTTGTGGTTATGGAGTAACTTTGTTCCAGCGAAGACCAAAAAGGAAGCAGAAGCTAAATCTACACAAGAATATGCCGAGCATTTCAACCTGAATGTGGATGATCTTATACATTCTCGTCAGCAAAAAATTGCTACAGTTCATCATGATGCTGATGGTCGCATCACATATATTGACTAATGGCTTAGTCAGCAAAAGTCCCACAGGTTGGGGCTTTTGTTTTCACAGGGAAACATAGATGTCCGCAAAAATAAACTCGGCAGAAAGTATTCGAGGTTTAGCTTGTTTAGCTGTCGTATTTTCTCATCTTGCAATGAGTTTTTTTCCATTTTTACATCATTTTGATCCTAATGAGAAAACAGATTTGGCTTGGGTGTATGCCATACATCATTTGCCTTTTGGTTTTCTCTACTCAGGTGATGCTGCTGTTTTTGTATTTTTTGTTTTAAGTGGCTTTGTGCTCAGTTATGCGATCTTAAAAAGCCCTCAACAATTTCATGCAAAAATTAACAATATGATGATTAAACGCTATCCGCGTTTAATGATTCCAGCGCTGACTTCATGTGTCATCATTTGGTTGGTCCTTAAAGTCATCCATATTGATAGTAGTCATGTGGGGGCTTGGTTACATGCATTTGCGATACAAGATTTTAGTTTTAAACATGCAGTATATGAAGGAACTATAGGCGCATTTTTATTCTCAGAAAGTGATATAAACTGGGTGTTATGGACGATGACGATTGAGCTTATGGGCTCATTTGCATTATTTTTTCTACTCTATTTGTATCATTATAAACATATTGCTTTTTGGCTAGGCTCACTTTTAATTCCTTGTCTTGCATTTCTTTGGCGAGGGCAAGGCTTTAGTTTTGGGATTTCCAGTTTTATTATTGGTATCTATATTTATCTGTATGCTAAACCACTTTCAAATGTGGTAGCTATTCCTATGCTATTGATTGGCCTATATTTGGCGGGTGCACATAATACCAGTGCAGCCTATAGCTGGGTTCATCATATTTTAGGGGAGAATACTTATGATTATAGTAATTTCATCGCTGGGATTTTAATTGTTTATAGTGTGTTGATGAGTCCATTACTGTCTAAAGGCTTAGATCACCCGATTTTAGTCTGGTTAGGAAAGTTATCTTTTTCTATTTATCTATTACATCTAATGATGCTGTATTTAATCTGTATTCCACTATTTAACTTATTTTTAAGTTGGCATTGGAGTTATTCTCTTGCGGTAATCTGCTCAGGGTTAACTGCGATTGCAGTCACTTTGATTGCTGCAAATTTTTATAGTGATTATGTCGATCAGTTGGCTATTAAGGTCAGTAATAAAATTGCCGACAAGGTTTTAAATTAGTCCTTTAAAAACTCGCATACAATTTGCAAATATTATTTACAATTTAAGATGTATTGAGTTGTTTTTTAGACATTAAAAAATTGATAAATATCGTGATTTAATCAAGTATGGGCGACTCATTTTTAGCATGGATCGCTTATATGCATCTGTTCAAATCCATTGTTATTTCATTGATCACAATGAGCTTTCAATTTACTCAAGCAGCCCCATTAAATGCTCAGCAAGCATTGACTGATGCACCGCCAATGAGTTTGTTTGAATCGTGGAATACACCCATTGAGCCCTTTAAAATTTTTAATCATGTCTATTATGTCGGTACTGAAAATTTATCTTCGGTACTGTTTGATACGGGTGATGGTTTGGTTTTAATTGATAGTGGGATTGATCAGTCGGCAGTGCAGATTAAAGCCAATATTGAAAAATTGGGGTTTAAAATCACAGATGTAAAATACCTACTTAATAGTCATGCGCGTCTAGATCAAGCTGGTGGTTTTGCCAAATTAAAACAATGGAGTGGTGCTCAATTGGTCGCAAGTGCTGCCAATGCCGAAATGCTAGAAAATGGCGGCGTGACTGATTTCGCTTTAGGTAAGCAATTGCCTTTTCCATCTGTAGCTGTAGATATCATCATCAAAGATGGGCAACAGTTAAAGCTCGGTCGTCAAATTTTTACAGCACATGCGACGCCAGGCCATTTACCAGGTGCAACCTCTTGGACAACAGATATCCGTTATCACTTTAAAAATTATAAAGTTATCTATGCCGACAGTTTATTTACGGGCGGTTATTATTTGTTAAACAATAACAATTATCCAAATCTAGTTTCAGACATACGTCACACATTTAAAACTTTGGATGCAATCCATGCAGATATTTTTCTTGCCAATAAAGCGGATCGTTTCCATATGAAACAGAAATTAGCCAAATTGAATGCGGGTGATAAAAAAGCATTTATTGATCAGACGGGTTTACAAAACTATGTAGCGAAGGGGAGAATTGAATTTGAACAACAATTACAGCAGCAACAACGCTTAGCGCAGTTTAAAACATTGCAATAATTACTTTAAAATAAAACATGCTATGTGCGTTATATAGCGTGTTTTATTTTATATATTGCTATAATTCAGATAAAACTGATCATTTATTTTTAAATGATATATAACAGATAACGGCTTATCCTAAAATATAGAAAATTGAAATGAAAATACAATATATCAAACAGTTATTATTCATTTGTAGTGTCGTGATCACGTCATCTATATATGCACAAGAATTTCAACAACTCAATATTCAAACGCAGCTTGCAAAACAATGCCATCAAGATGATGAAGACATATTTTCACCTCAAACTTATCAATTGCGCTCGACAAAAGTCGTATTAAAAACTTATTCCTGTACCAGTAAAAAGCAAGATCGAGAACAATATTATTCGGTCTATGGGATACAGTTGAGCGCTAAAAAATCATTATATTTAGTCGATCAACAGGTGGATGCCAGTGGTTATGTTGGTGTTAAATCTGAGCAAGTGGATGCAGATACCATTGTATTTGACAGTATGTATGAACGTGGCGGCGATTTAGTGATTGTGTGGATGCCAGATTTACAACAAATCTATCATGTGAAAGTTCATTATATGGCTTCAGATGAAGGCGGGGTAAAGCTGTATCGTAAAAATGATCAGATTTTTATTCAAAAAATTGATTTAAAAGCGCTTAAAGATGATCAACCGATATATAAAAATATAGGAAAACCCGTAATACTCAAAAAGGTGCAAGGCAAAGGGATCGTATTTGCTTCAGGTGATCTAAAAGCATTACAAAATTAAAATAAGAGATCTGGTTGATCTATATAAAGAAAACAATTGTTACGTTTAAGCTGGGTATCTCTAGTAAGATAGTTATACAATTTACTGGGTAAACTATTAAAAAAACAATCAAAATACTCAGCTTTAAACTTAGCTCATGAGTCTGAACTGGGGCGTATTATATGCTTGAGATTACGCTATGTTGAAATTTATCCTGGTGCTATTTTTTTTGATCACGCTATATGTGCTATGGCGATGGGTTGCTAAACAAAAAATTAATGCAGCTTTTGAAGAACAACGGCAAGCGTTATCTCAATTGGTTCAAAATCCTCAAGAAGAGCATGAACTGCCCGAAAAAACTAAGCTGATTAAACAGATGATTGCAGAAGAGCGACAAAAGGCGGGTTCAGTCCCAGTAAAAGAGGCAATAAGCACTACAGTTCAAGTAGAGCAGTCGACCGTACTTGAGGAGCAACATGCCCCCGCTAAGCCGGTCACTGATGAAGACCAACGTTTATTTGATGCAGCGGCGCAACTGTTTTTTGAACAAGCTTTACAGACCAAAGATTTTTCTCAAGCAGGGCATATTCAGCATGATGTACTTAGTAAAATGCCAATGAATACCCAAAGTCAGATCGGTTCTTTTGATTTTGGTGAATGGTCTATTTTTTGGAGTTATCATGAACAATCACTTGAATACTATGTCGGACGTTATGGGGTGTTCTATGCGCATGTTGATCATCAAGGCGTAGAGCATAAAGCCGAATTTAAAGATCGTTATTGATTTTCAATTAGACTGCTTAACTCTTTTAGTCGAAATGTTGTGGAATTGATTTCACAATCTAAATGTGCAAATCCTGAAGCTAATCCCAAAGCCCCATAAGTAAGACTTCCCATGAGTTCATTACATTGAGCATCACGATAATTAAGCCAAGATTTTTGTGATTTTTCTAGTAATAACTTGTTGTTATCATCGTATTGCAGATAAATGCGTTGATATAGCTCAGGGTCTGTTGGCATTTCATAAACGGCTTGCGTTGTAGGTTAAAATTGAGCAGGCAAGGCATGAAACGAAGAGAATAGCGAGACTATTTTCAAGTTTCATAACGGAGGCTGAGATAATTTTAGCCACAACCCTGAGCAAGAACAAAGCACTGCTTTGTTTGAAGCGCAAGGCGCAGCGGGGGACTAGCGTGTTTTTTGCCGCTACGTCGTTACGAACTATTCATTTAGAATGACTAAATTTCATATTTCGTGCCTAGTGCCGCCTAAAAAACACACGTAGTCGCAAACGTAGACGAATTGTCAACAGACCCTATTATTTTCGCTTTATCTGTTTTTAATTGCTGTTGCATACATTGATAAGCTTGTCGTTGATCTTGTTGATTGCATTGTGCATAAGCGGTATTGAATAGACTCACAAAAAGCAAAGCTAAAAAACTATATTTGATCTTTTTTATCATTTAATGTTCACCAAGAAATTGCAAATCAGTCAAGTATTATAGGGCGAGTTGTTGAGAAATTCGCGCTTTGACTTGATTTAAATAGAACAGGTCATTATTCAGTCGATACATTAAAATCGCACCCTCATAATCGGCCACACTTATTTTTGCCAAAATTTGTGCATCGGCTTGATCCATTTTTTGTTGAAATAATTGATACAAGGCATTTTGCCAATCTTGGAAAATTTCACGGATTTTTTCCAAGACTTCTAAAGAAATATGGCTTGCCTCTAAGGACAATATCCCAACTAAACAGCCTTTTATTTCATAACTAAAAAAATGAACAGCTTTATCATGGATGATTTGAAATTGTTGATTTGCATCCACAACAGCAAAATCTTCGAGTTTAAACAAGGATTGATTTAAATAAAGATGGGTGTGCGCTAAGATCTGCATCAGTAAGGCTTGTTTGTTGGGATAATAATAATAAAACGATGCTTTACTGAGTCCACATGCTTTTGCCAACATCTCCATACTTGTTCCAGCATAACCATGTGCTTTAAATTGTAAAGCACAGGTATTTAACATGTGTTCAGGCCTAAGTTTTTGTGGGCGCATAGATGACCTTGCTGCTTATGGAGTTAAAATTAATCGTGGATGAATGTCTCGAAAGTATTTAACATTTTATCCCAAATTGGCTCCGAACCTTGACGAAAATAGCCCATATGTCCAATCTGTTTTAAACCAAATTCATCTGCGGATATGTTGATAAAGTGCATGGGCGCATTTTTATAATGTTGCATAAAAGCATAACGAGAATTTGGCAATGCCCAATCATCATCTAAAGCGGCCACTGCATAAATCGGCGTTTTAATTTGGGCATATTGTTCATGCAAATTTTGTTGCTCAGGATCTGCAAAAAAGTAAGTGGGATTTTTGCACCATCTACGCCATTGTTGGTAAACCCCTTTAGGTAAATCTGCACCCATATTGAGTTTACTCCAAGGTAAGTAACCTGTAATCGCCACCATAGGTGGAAAGATAATGTTCCAAATTACCTGAACTTTAATTTTTTCTTTCAATGGCATATAGCCATGCCAGCCAGCACCTGTGCCAAAACAATACATTGCACTTACCTTGTCGTGATTCGGTGTCAAGCCTAAAGCTTGTCCGCCGTAAGAATGTCCAACTAAAAATAGGGGCATATCTTGTTTAAAACTGTAGTCAATTGCACCTGCTAAATCTAATGTTCCCCAATCCAGATATGACATTTTAAAACCTTTTAATTGCCGTGGCGCAGATTTGGCCACGCCACGATAATCAAAAGTGAGTACCTGATAACCCAATTGTGCTGCATATTCAGAGAAGCGGCGATAAAATGCTTGTGGGACACCTGTTGCACTGGAAACAACAAGATTTGCTTTGATTGTATTGACTGGGGTGTAAAGTACGCCAGCCAGTACATAACCATCCAATGCCTTAAAGCTGATGGCTTGGCTGGTAAAACTATTGCCATTCAAGTGTTTGATTTCAGTAGAATACTTTAAATTTTGCATGATTGTTCCCACAGTTATTAGGTTATCGCCGTATATCGCTATGATTGGTTTACTTGCCTTTAAACTGTGGTGCTCGACGTTCGATCATTGCTCTCACACCTTCTTGCGCATCTTCAGAGGCGAGTAAAGGGCTAAGTAGATTTTGTAGGTTTGCAAATGCGACTTCAGGACTTTGTAAAAAGGCTTGATGTGCCGAATGCAGTGCCGCTTGGACGGCAAGTGGTGCAGCATTGGCAATACGTTCAGCCAGCTCTATGGCACGCGTTAACTGTTGGTTATCCTCAACAACCTCAGTGACTAAGTTCATTTCATAGGCTGTTTGTGCATAAAATAAATCACCAGTTAACACATATTTCATGGCTTTTGCCCAGCCAGCGGCTTGGACGAAACGTACTGTTGCACCACCAAACGGTAAGATACCGCGCTGTACTTCAATTTGGGTAAATTGAGTATTTTCATTGGCGACAACGATGTCAGAATTCAACATCAATTCAATACCAGCGGTATAACAATAGCCTTGTACTGCGGTTACCAATGGTTTAGTTCTTTGACGTCCAACAGTTCCCCAAGGATTCACAATATCATCGCTAAAATTAAAAACACCATCGGCTAATTTTGGTTGTAACTCAACCAAGTCCAATCCTGCGGTAAAATGATCGCCATGTGCAAAGACCACCGCACAGCGTAGTTCTGGATTATTTTCATATTCAGTTAAAGCCAGTGATAGGTCGTGAATCATATGACTATCAAAAGCATTGCGTTTATCTGCACGATCTAAGCCAATTAAAAAAATATGACCACGAATTTCACGACTGACTTTTCCTTGTAGATTTGACATTTGTTGTTCTCTCATTGGTTGTTTTATAAGTTTTTAAACGATCGTTAGAAAACTGTCAATCATTTTAGAATGACTGAACCGTTTACATTGGTATAGCATATTTAAGGCATTAAAGGATCGCTGCATTGTGTATGTTATTTGGCGCCATGGGGGAACGCTTATGCTTTTTATTATGAATTTAATAAGATTTAAAAATGTGCTCGTACACTTAGATGCCCAGCTAAATTTATCACTGGGCATTTAATTTAAAGAGATTTAAACCTGAAGAATTACTTTTTAAACTTGGTTAGAAGCTTTTGCATCGGCAATTTATCACTGGCATATCCATAAATTGCAGCAAAAGGTAAGGCTGTGCGAGCAAGATAGGCGACACGCCATAAACCACCATGATTGGCGCCTTCCATCATTAATTCTAATGGATGACCCATCTCAGTTTCTGGATTTGCAACAGACTTCGGATTTCTTAAGTCATGAATCCAAAGCGCTGCCATAATTGAATTGGTGGTTTCAGGGCGGAATGCTTCTACATCAAATAAACTTGCACCGTTAAACGCAGCTTTAAGCAACGGATTCTTGGTGACCGAATGTGTCGTCGTGGATGGTGCAATATTGATACTGACATGTTGCCCTTGATGTCGTGCTAAAGTTGCACGCCACTGTTGGATACGTTTTGCCAGTGCATAATTAGGGCCTTGTTCAACCACCAGACAATCAGCAATCCCATAGAATTTACCATTGTCAGAGCGAATCAATTGCTGATCATGGTGCTTAAAGAATTGCTTTAAGGAAAGGGTTGCAATCCCTTTGCTGAGTACAGTTTCAAATTTTGATCTATGTTTGAACTTTGTGTTTGAACCTTCAATCACTTCTTCAGGTACTGCATAAACATCTGTAGGCGTACACATATACATCAGTGATGAATCATTCTTGTGTTCACTGACATGGCTCATAATCGTGTCCATTGCCATCGACACACGCACATGTTTTTCACCATCCAAATAAGCAATTGAGGCCAAATCTAACTTGTGTGGATTATCACAAAGCCATTGTGTAATTTCTGGAATTTGGGTCAGTAAATTTGCACCAAGTTTGCTTTTTAATTCGTCAATATCATGGGTGTTGACGATTTTTTGAAAACTAGGTGCATACAGTGTGGCATTGCCATTTTCAATGACTTTAAGAATTCTCTCCCAAACGCGTTCATTGGGTAGATCAACGGCAACAATATTGGCTTTCCATTTCGATAACCATGTTAATGGGCCTGCCTCTGAAGCTGCGCCAAATAAAACTAAGGTACGATCCGATAAATCAAACCATTCGGGATGAGCAATCACTTCTCTGAGTGCATCTGCATGGCTGGCTTCAATAATGCCAGTATCTTGCCACTTTTGAATTTGCTGATATAGCGCTTCGCCTTGTAGTTTTTGCCCGTGATAGGGTACAAACCATTCAACGTCATCATTTGAATGACCTTTAAAACTAACGCTTTGAATCCTGTCTAGTACTGGAACTGTACCAATATCTTTTAAAGAATAGCGTTGCCCATCTCTAAAGAAATCAAAGCTATGTTGGGCTTTGTGCAAGCCTTGTTTGGCAATAGTGATGGCGTTATGACTTGAACGAATCCCATGTTCGACCAATGCCTTAAAATAAACTGGATAATTTTTACGCCAGTTTTTTTCATCTAAAGCTTGCTGTGCGCTGAGATGATCAACCAAGGAAAGTGCTTCCGCAATGATTTCTTTACCGACTTGCGAGCTGCTACTTTTTTGAGTCTTTGGATGAACTGGAAACTGTAAACCGTCAATTGAACTGGACATGCAAAATATCTCGTTTTATTTCATCATTAATATACAGATGTATACATTATCCATGCCATATTCAATATTTGGGTGGCATTTTCTGACAAAATTTAGATAAATTGGTCGTATAAATTGAATAAATCAGTGCTAAAAATGTCTTAAATTAAGCTTAGTATTTCATTTATAAAAAGTTTCATTGGTGTCATTTTGTGCGTTTTAAAGCGCGATTTGTTGATAAGCTAAAATATAGTAAATATCAATTTGTGTATGATTTATATTCATTTATTACGCGAATATTTTATGTTGAAATTTGCGTAGATTATATTTTTTACATCTTTTTAAGTTAATTCCGACAATTTTAGTTGATTTTCACTCATTCAGCCTCATCTTCAGTTAAAATACCGACTTCAGCTTGAGGATAGAGTTATGTCGACTGAGAACACCAATACTGCGGTTGCAGAAGAAATTCCAAATTTATTGATTACTCCCAATGCGCAAGAGTATTTAAAAGATCTTTTGGAGAAGCAAAATACTCCAGGAATTGGCGTTCGTGTATTTGTTGAAAATCCAGGTACTCCACGTGCTGAATGTTGTATGGCATACAGTGCACCTGATGAAATTGCTCCAACAGATTACAAACAAGATTATCCTGATTTTCCAGCATTTATTGATACACCGTCGATTCCATATTTGAAAGATGCTGTAATTGATTACAACAAAGACCGTTTTGGTGGACAGCTTACTTTCCGTGCACCTAACTCGAAAGTACCACGTGTTGGTCCAGATGCGTCTATGGAAGAACGAATTACTTATATTCTTCAGGCAGAGATCAATCCTGGATTAGCAGGGCATGGCGGAAACTGTGCACTGGTAGAAGTGGTCGAAGATGAAGAACATGGTTTAACTGCGGTATTAAAATTCGGTGGTGGCTGTCAAGGCTGTTCTGCAATTGATGTAACGTTAAAACAAGGTGTAGAAACTACGCTTAAAGAGCATATTCCTGAACTCGGACGTGTGGTCGATCAGACTGACCATAGTCAAGCAGAAGGTGCTTACTTCAAATAATCTGTATATCAATGTAGATATTTGACTGTTCTTTAAAACCTCCGAATTTCGGAGGTTTTTTTATGGATATCGTATAGCTAAACGTAAATTTTATATTTTAAATCTTAATAAACTTAAATGAATCTTAAAAAATAGAATAAAAACTTAAAGATAGGCTTAAAAATGCCTAAATATTAAACGAATGGTTAATAAAAATGAGAATAATTCTTAATATTGTTTATAATGCTGTGGTGTTTTTATTACACATTGTATCTAAATCTTCATTGTCTATTCATTCTTAGCCTCTTTGGAATACCTTATGTCAACTAACCGTATCATCCAATCTGCGTTATCTCTCTCCATTATCACCGTTATGATGGGAACTGCCTATGCCGCAGAATCACCAGAAAACTCGAATAAAACCAATCCACAGTCTACAGAGTCAACCAAATTAGAGACGATTGTTGTCACTGCAAGTGGCTTTGAGCAAGAGGTGAAACAAGCAGCAGCATCTATTTCAGTTTTAACGCAAGAAGACATTAATAAAAAAGCATATAGAGATATAACGGATGCACTTAAAGATGTTCCTGGGGTCGTCGTCACAGGTGGTGGAAGTTCAAGTGATATTAGTATCCGTGGTATGGGAAGTGCTTATACAGTTTTTTTGATTGATGGCAAGAAGGTGAATACACGTTCAGTTCGACCAAATAGTGATAACTCGGGTATTGAGCAAGGTTGGATGCCAAGTATTGAAAGTATTGAACGTATAGAAGTGATTCGTGGTCCGATGTCAGGCTTATATGGTTCAGATGCCATGGGCGGTGTGATTAATATTATTACTAAAAAAGTTGCAGATACTTGGACAAGCTCGGTTAAATTGGATACGACACTACAAGAAAATAGAGATTCTGGGGATATCCATCAAGCAAACCTGTATGTTTCTGGTCCTTTAATCCGTAATTTACTTGGCTTAAAGGCGAATGGAACATTCTCACAACGCAATGAAGATGACATTATTGGTGGCTATAATAAGCAACGTATACGTGCAGGTGGCGCAACACTGAGCTTGACGCCAAGTTCTGAACATACCATTGATTTAGAATATCAGCGATCTATTCAAAACCGTGATCAAACGGTAGGTAAAACAATCGCCAATGTACCAGGGCGCAATGGTAAACTCCCAACAGACTCATATACAGATTATTATCGTACCGAATATAGTTTGACTCATCGTGGTGAAATTGGCGATTTAAAGACACATTCTTATATTCAACGTGAGGAAAATGAAAATCCATCCCGTAGTATGGAAGCAATCAATACTACGTTTAATACTTTAAACCAAATCAATTTGGGTTCTCATGCTTTGAGCTTCGGCGGAAGTTATTTAAAAGAAGAACTTGAGGATTTTGGCAATCAGTTAGTTGTTGGTGGATCAAAATTAACCAACTTAGATCGCTATAGCTGGGCATTATTTGCTGAGGATGCATGGAATATTGTAGAGCCATTCACGGTAACGGCTTCATTACGCTATGACAAAGATGAAAAATTTGGTGATCATTTTAGCCCGAAAGTCTATGGCGTTTGGACCTTGAATGATAACTGGATTGTTAAAGGTGGGGTATCAACAGGTTATAAAACTCCGGCATTACGTGCCACTGTTGCAGGGTGGGGACAGGCAACAGGTGGTGGCCAGTCAAATGGTATGATTGTCGGTAATCCAGATTTAAAACCCGAAACAAGTATCAATTATGAAGCATCGATTAACTGGGATAATAATGACAATTTAGATGCTGGTTTTACCGTATTTAATAGTGAATTTAAAGATAAAATTACCGAAATTCGTACCTGTCCAGGAGCTGCGGGAAGTAATAATTGTCCTTGGTTAGGTCAACAATTCGATTTTGTCAGTCAACGTATCAATGTCGATAAAGCAAATATGCGTGGTATAGAGACAACGCTGGGTTGGGCAATCACGCCAGATGTTCGTTGGGCAACAAACTATACATTTACGGATACTGAACAGAAGAGTGGAGCATTTAAAGGTAAGCCATTAAATGAAATGCCGAAACATATGTTTAATACTACTTTAGATTGGCAAACAAATGATCAAGTTGGGATGTGGAGCCGTTTAAATGTAAGAAGTAAAACTTCTGATTATTTAAGTCGTACATCGATGGGGGAAGGTAGACCAGCGTATGCAATGATTGATGTTGGTCTAAACTATAAACCTTCCAATGTGTTACAGTTCAATGCTGGTATTTATAACTTATTTGATAAAAGCATAGATACAGCGACTTATAATTATGTATTGGATGGCCGCCGTTACAATTTGGGTTTAATTTATAAGTTCTAAAACTTAATTAAATTGCATTAAATTTGTTTAGTTATGAAAAAGGCGCTTTATGCGCCTTTTTCAATATTGAGAATCTTTAAAGTGTCATCTGAATAATAAAATTTTTCCAGATAAATCCGTGCACGGTTTTTTAAGTGTTGAGAAGCAACCATCTGTTGAATAACAGGTTCAAGTAACTGTTGTAATTCATTTTGAATCAATGCTTCGTCAATGTTGATATCACTTAAAATTAAATCAAAAGTGCGTTCTTCATTACGTACATACCAAGTCAGTACACCATCATGCACTTGTTTTTTTAAATAATCTGTTTGGCGAATATGTTCCCATATTTCATGACCCATACCTACAGTTTTAGGTAGATCGTTAATTTCAACATAATTACGCAACACAGCAATCGGTATTTTTTTAATTTTATGCCATAAATTGGCTTGAAAATGATAAAGCTTATTGTCATCAAACTGTTGGTTAATGACTTGTTCACTCAATTGACTAATTTTAATAATATTTTTTTGCAGATAATGCTTAACTGTATCATCTAAATTCGTGTCGGTAACCGATTCTAAAACTGATTTTCCCATCTTCATAAAACGTCCCACACCGGGGACTTTTTTATTCATGACTGAATTATCAATATAGTCTTGAATAGAGTGATGGATCAGTTGGGTTAACATGCTTGAAAAGGCTGGATTATTGACAACACGTTTGATCAAGGCTTGGCGATGCCCCGATTTGCTTGCGACATATTGGGCGATTTTATCAATCGTGGTGACTGGAATGATATCTTCAATTAACGTTTCATTGTTACTTGGATGAATTAAAGCAAAACGAATATGTTCAGCGATTTGCTCAATGAGAAAGTTGTTCGCAGGTGTAGCTAAAATTTGCTTTGACAATAAATCATGAATTTGTGCAAAAGACCAAATTTGTTTTAAAGGCTGTTTTCTAAACCAGTGATAAAATTCAGTAAACTCAATTTTAATCGTATCAGCCTGTGAAAATTCTTGATCTAAAAAGCCAAGTTGGGCTTCGATCAATTGTTCAATAAGTTGATTTTTCATTTTTTGAACTCAATTTGTCCATGTGTTTGATCAGACAATGGGTTTTGCAAAGGTTGTACTTTGTTTAAAAAGCTTAAATAGTAATCCGCAACTCGTTCAGGTGCTTCAAGTAATGGCATGTGCCCAACACGTTGTAGAATAATTGGTGTTTCAGGGCGTTTTAATACCGATTTTAATTCATTTGCAACATCCGCATTTACAATCTGATCTTGTTCACCCCAAAGGATCAGGGTGGGTGCTTCAATGTTTTTTAACATCGTGGTAAAAGTTGAAGGGGTATAGAGTCGATTGAGTGCATCAATTTGATTGATGATTTTGGCTGTGTCTTGAGATTTAGCAATGAATAATTTTTCTTGTTCATCTTTAATCACACGGGCAGTAAAAGGCGGATTAAACATCACCTTTTTCATCACAAAATCTAAATCACCTTTTTGTGTGATTAATAATTGTTTGAGATAGATCGGATTTCTTAAATAATTGGTATTTGTTGATTTAAAAATACCCCCGGTGCTCATCAGAAATAAGCTTTTCGTATCAAATGGATACTGTGAGGCATAAAACATTGCGATGGTTCCACCTAATGAATGCCCTGCAATATTTAAATTATCTTGGATATGTGCAGCTTCAATAAAGCGTCTAAGTTGCTCAGTTACATTGGGTACAGATAAATCAAAATTGGCTGGAACCTGGGTACTTCCTGCTGAAGGCAAGTCTGGAATAATCACATGGTAATATGGGGTCAATGACTGCGCGATATCATTCCATGTATCACGGCTGCTGGCTAAACCATGAATCAGTAAAACAGTTGGCTTATCTTTAGAACCGCCTTCACTATAAGACCAAATAACATCACCCACACGCAATGTTTTAGACGTTAATCCTGCCCAAGCACGTTCTTCTTGTACAATTTTTAAATAATCCACATATTCTGGTGTGGCAGCAGTTGTATTGTTATGACTACCTAAAAACAATACACCGATCGCAGTCAAACTTAACAATATGCTGTTTAAAAAATGAAGAATTTTTTTATGGGCCAGTTCAGACATGCATAGGGTTCCGAGTAAAAGACTAGGCATTATATAAAGTAAAAATATTATTCATGATCATAATTTTTTCAACATTTGCCGATAAAGTCTTATTTGTAAGTTTTTTGCCATAGTTTCAGTGTTCAACTCAACTAATATAGAGATTATTTTGTATTTTAGTTAAACAATTTTAATTAAACTGTGAATTATATCTATGTATTTTTAAAAATTAGGCCCTTAACCGCTCCATAACAAAAATTGTAACAGAGTTTATTTTTAGTCAGTGACTTTCACATTTTGCGGCATTAAAATAATCACACTCTCCACACAATGGAACAAAGGACATGCTAACTGCTCAAGAAGCTTTAGAACGATTAAAACAGGGTAATGAACGTTTTGCACATGGTGAAACCAATCTGACTAAATTTTTGACGCATCAGCAACGATCTGAAATGATGGACAGCCAAGAGCCATTTGCCATTATTTTAGGTTGTTCAGACTCTCGTGTTCCAGCAGAAATGGTTTTTGACCAAGGTTTCGGTGATTTATTTGTGATTCGTGTTGCAGGTAATATTGTTGCGCCGTCGCAAGTGGGCAGTGTGGAATTTGCCGCAGATAGTTTTGGCTGTCCCTTGGTTGTCGTTTTAGGGCATAGCCATTGTGGTGCGATTCATTCAACGATTGAAGCGTTGAAGAACCCGAATACACCACCTTCTGCAAATCTTATGTCAATTGTAAACCGTGTTCGTCCTTCAGTTGAAATTTTAATGCAAACTGAGTTGAAAGATGACTTAGAAAAGCTATCAATGCATGCAGTAAAATCAAATGTTTTTGCTTCAGTTAATCAATTACGCCATGGTTCAGCCGTATTAGAAAACTTAATTGCCAAAGGTAAATTAAAAGTTGTTGGTGCTGAATATTCTTTGGAAACGGGCGAAGTTTCTTTTTATGATTTTTAATGTTTGAAATTGTCATCATAAAAAAATCCCACTTTAAGTGGGATTTTTTATCGGTATAGACTCTTAGAATCTATAACCAATTTTTAAACCATAAGCGATTGCATTGTTATCTTTAAACTCTGCAACATAAGTATCGCCACCTGATTGAGCACCTGTTTGTGCTTTTGCATCACCTAACCAGAAGTATTTAACACCACCAGCGATGAACGTTGCAGGCGTAGGGCTATATTGAACACCTAAGCCCACATTCCAATAACCTTCTGTAGGGCCTAAAGTTGAAACAGGGTTACCCGCACCAGAGTCCCAGCCTACTGCAACAGTTCCTGACCATAGGTCATTGATTTTACGACCAACACCCGCCGTCACTGTATATTGATCATCAGAATATTCAACTAAGTTAAAACCATTTGGACGGTTAACTAGACCACCGATTGCTTGAGAAACTTTACCAAATTTTAACGGTTGGATTGAGAAGTCTTTCCAATTTACCCAACGTAGGTTTGCAAAAGCAATGGTATTTGCCATGATCCCTGTTTGTAAATCGATGTTAACAGACTGTGGCGTTGTAATTGTCGTTTTACCGTTGGCAGCAGCAATTGCTTTTGCCGCAGCAGTACCAGTATCACCAAGTAATGCTAATGCACCAAGTGTAGGAATCGATTCATTGATATTTACATCATGATCAATTTCAGAACGATAAGTTACCGATGCTTTTAATGCAATATCTGGAATTTGATACGCAGCACCCGCTAACCAACCCACACCGCCAGTTTCTTTGATATTTGCATCATAGCCATTATATAAGCTATATGCTTGACCACGCAGACTAACATTCCCTTTAATGGTTTGGTAAACACCACCACCATAGAAGTTTAAGTTAGCAATGGGTTGAAAACCAAAAATCATTGAAATATTTTGGGTATCGACTTTAACTTTGGTGTTGCCCTTACCGAGTGTACTATTCGCTCCTGCAATACCTTGATCCACAGCTTGTGTTACACCATTTGTGATTAACGCCATTGCACCAGCATTTCCTCTAATTTGTGCTGCAATTTGATCAATTACTGCTTGAGGGGGTGTTGGGGAACCTGTTGCAGCAATTGCTTGCTGTGTAGCTCGGGTAACAACTTGCTCATTTACATTTTTAGTAATTGTAGTTGCACGAAGTGCGGTTAATCGATCTTGAGGTAATACAGTATCGTGATCAGATGAAACGAAAGCATTTTCACCAGAATATGCAGCATCTGCACCAAATGGTTTGTCATATAAAAGACCAAACGAAATTTGATCTGTTAGTTGTAATTTAATCGCTGCTGATGGAAAGTAATAATCATCTCCCATATCATTGATTTCACGATATGGTTTAGGCGTATCTCCCGCTTCTCGACCTTCAACAGTTGGGTCTAAAACTGAAATACCAGCTTCAAAATAATTATTAGGTTGAAGGAATGCCGAAATAGATTGGCCTGAGCGATCCATTGCTGCGGCAAAAACACCAGTCATTGGCAAACTTGCAGCAATTATCGCGATTGATAAATGTTTTAATTTCATTTTAATTTTTCCCTAATATAATAAAATGAATACTTTGAAGTACTTAAGTTTTGAATGAGAAATAATTTTGATACTTAAATATACAACTCAAAGTTACTTCTATTTACAAAATAACATATAAAAAATAAGAGTAAATACTCTAGGGTGTGAATTAGTGAAAAAAAAATGAACTATGTAGTTTAGTTTGCAGAGAGAGAATATAGAAAAAAATATAAAGATGAGATTATTTATAGAGATATTGAAAAAAATTAAACTGAAAATAATAAAATATAGATATTTGGGGATTTGATGGGCTGCACAAAATATAACCAGATGGTCAAAATAAAGCTGAGTTTATTCGGCAATATAAAGTGGTCAAGATTAAATCTTTGTAAAGACAGAAATTCATTTTTCACATTTTTAATTGTACGTTTGGTGCGACTTGAATTGCTGACTTATATGGTTGAAAAATAATAAAAATATTTTTATTTTAAATTGATTTTAGCGCAAATTAAATCTTAAAAATAAAAGTACTGTTTTTATAATAGGATATTGATTTGATAGCGAGTATTGCGTCCACCACCTTCCAATTTGATTATACATCCTTTTTCTTCAATTGTGCGCCCTGCGGGACTTGAACCCACGTCTGTCGCTTAGGAGGCAACTGCTCTATCCAGTTAAGCTAAGGGCACAATAAGCAAATAATTTACCGTATATGCATATGAAAAAAAAGCTATTATCGAAATAATAGCTTTGTGTTAGATTTATTTTTCTTCAGTCTTTATTTCATTTGGATTTAAAATATCAAACAGGACTAACATCAGGGTAATCCATACAGGAATCATCAATACAGACTCTTTAAATCCTTGATCCCACATGATATATAAAACGATACCAATAAAAATAATCACCACAAAATTACTAACAGGTGCCCAAAGTGCAGGGTACTTACTGGTTTGATTGGTCAAACGTAGAGCACGCTTAAACTTCAAATGCGTGAGTGTAATCATTAACCAGTTTAAAACTAAAGCACCAACCACCACATACATCAAATGACTTAAGGCATCTTCTGGTAAATAATAATTTAAAGGTACACAACCCAAAATTAAAAATGCAGAAAGTAATACGGATGGAATTGGTACACCGTGTTTATTGGTTTTGGTAAAAATTTTAGGTGCATTGCCTTGCTTTGCTAAACCATAAAGCATACGGCTATTGGCATACATCCCACTGTTATAAACAGATAATGCAGCAGTTAAGATAATAAAGTTAACCAGATGAGCTGCCCATGCAATCCCAATCATACTAAAGACCATAACGAATGGACTTTTATCTAAACCACCAAAATTTAACTGGTTCCAAGGCACCAAAGACAACAGAATAATCATTGAACCTACGTAAAAGATAAGGATACGTGGCACAACTTGATTAATCGCTTTAGGAATAGTTTTTTCTGGGTCTTTGGCTTCGGCCGCAGCCATACCAACTAATTCAATACCACCAAAACCAAACATAAGGAAAGCCAGCATATAGAATAAGCCGTCAAATCCATTTGGAAAAAAGCCACCATGAGACCATAAGTTTGAAAAAGCGATCCCTGAACTTACATCTGCGGTCAGAACCAAATAAATACCAAATACAATCATTGCAACAATAGCAGTGACTTTAATGATGGATAACCAAAATTCGGATTCACCGTAAAATTTCACATTTCCTAAGTTGACCAGTGTAATCACAACGAAGAAAAACAGTACAGACACCCAGTTTGGAATTTCAGGCCACCAATAATTGATGTATTTGCCGACCGCAGTTAATTCTGTCATTGCAACTAGGATGTACAGCATCCAATAGTTCCAACCGGTTAAAAAACCAGGAAATTTACCCCAATATTTATTGGCAAAATGGCTAAAAGAACCGGCAACGGGTTCATGTACAATCATTTCCCCAAGCTGACGCATAATTAAAAAAACGATCAAACCACCAATGGCATAACCCAAAATAATGGATGGCCCAGCTTTTTCGATCACATGTGCTGAACCTAAGAATAATCCTGTACCAATTGCACCGCCCATGGCAATCAATTGGATATGACGATTCTTAAGTCCACGCTGTAATTGTGTAGACTCGTTGCTCAATGTGTACAACTCTATTTATGCGAATTTAATTATTGTAATAGATTGGTTACTTTTAGCCTAGTATGCGATAGATGTATGGAAAGGAACTGAGAAGTCAAAAATAAATATATTGAATTTTTTTATTCATTTTCAATGGAATAAGGTTAATTGTAAATTTTCAAAGCAAACTAAATCTGTTTAATATTTAAGCTTTATGCCAAGATTTATTTAAGACTTAAGTCAATCTGACAGTATTTTACTTAAAAAAAGGGTAGTATAAAACTGAATGAAGATTCATTATTTGAGACAACAAAGAGAATTGAAAGGAATACGATAAAATGAGCGCTGCACCACAAATCAAAATCCCAGCAACGTATATGCGTGGTGGTACCAGTAAAGGTGTCTTCTTTAAACTCGATGATTTGCCTGAACGTGCACAAATAGCGGGGCAATCCCGCGATCAGTTATTACTCCGTGTGATTGGTAGTCCAGATCCATATGGAAAACAGATTGATGGGATGGGCGGGGCGACTTCAAGTACCAGTAAAACAGTTATTTTAGCCAAGAGTTCACAAGCAAATCATGATGTTGATTATCTGTTTGGGCAAGTGTCTATTGATAAAGCATTTGTAGATTGGAGTGGCAACTGCGGTAATTTAACCGCTGCTGTCGGTTCATTTGCAATCAGTAATGGTTTGGTTGCAGCTGATCGGATTCCAGAAAATGGTATTTGTACAGTTCGTATTTGGCAAGCCAATATTCATAAAACAATTATTGCCCATGTGCCTATTACTCAGGGACAAGTTCAAGAAACGGGTGATTTTGAATTGGATGGTGTCACTTTTCCAGCGGCAGAAGTTCAAATTGAATTTTTAGATCCTGCTGATGACGGGGAGGATGGTGGAGCAATGTTCCCTACGGGAAATGTTGTAGACAGCTTAGAGGTTCCTGAAATTGGTACATTTCAAGCAACTTTGATCAATGCAGGTATTCCTACAATTTTCTTAAATGCCGAAGAGCTTGGATACAACGGAACTGAATTACAAGACGATATTAACAGTGATGTAGCAGCATTAGCGCGCTTTGAAAAAATCCGTGCTTATGGTGCGGTAAAAATGGGCTTAATCCAAGACATCAATGAAGCGGCTAATCGTCAACATACCCCAAAAGTGGCATTTGTATCCAAACCTAAAAGCTATACCTCTTCTAGTGGTAAACAGGTGAGTGAAATCGATACAGATTTATTGGTGCGTGCATTATCGATGGGTAAATTACATCATGCCATGATGGGAACAGCTGCGGTTGCGATTGGAACAGCTGCAGCAATTCCAAATACCTTGGTGAATTTGGCTGCCGGAGGCGGTGAACGGGAAGCAGTACGCTTTGGACATCCTTCTGGAACACTTCGCGTGGGTGCACAAGCTCTAAATGAAAAAGGGCAATGGGTTGTTAAGAAAGCCATCATGAGTCGTAGTGCACGCGTATTGATGGAGGGTTGGGTTCGAGTGCCAGCAGATAGTTTTTAATCGTTTTTATCTGCTTTCAAATAGCATTTAAGTGATTTGATCGTTGAAATTTTTAGAACCTTGCATCTGCAAGGTTTATTTTTTGTGATTTACATCAATAAAAGTACTAATTTTGTATTGTGTGTGGCAAAATAGTTACAGTATTTTATCATACTTACTTTATGTGATAGCAATTCTGATGATTTGCTGTTGTAAAAAATTAATACATTAAATGCTGATTTCAATAGATTAAAAATTTATTGGCTTCGAGGTGGCGTATGGAACAAGAGTCTAAAAAACTACGAGATAGCCTTGAAGACATCAAAGTTTTTGAATATTTACAAGATATTGATAAATTGCATCTGGTTTCTTTTATTTCACAAATTCCTTTACCCATCGCTTTATTTGATCAGGAAGCGCGGTTTTTAGGGGTAAATCAAAAATTTGCTGATATTTATGAAAGTGATGCATTGTACTTGTTTGATAAGTTACTCAATACATTTTCGACCGTTGTTTATGCACATTTTAATGAGGCAATGCGTTATTTCTCAAAAAATAAAAATTATTTTGAACAAGAATTCTACGTCAAAGGAAAATTTTATCTTTCTTATTTTAAAGCAATACGTAACCAATATGATGAGATTGAAACAGTGGTAGTCGTATGTTCGGATATAACGCGTTTGAAGCGCCGTGAAAATGTACTTTTGCAAAATAATAAAAAATTGCACGATCATCTCTATTTAGATTTTGTCACAGGCTTACAGAATGCTTTTGCTTTTGAGCATTATTTAGATAAAGTCTGGCAAAAAAGTCGTGACTCGCATTTGTCTTTTCTTAAAATTGATTTGGATAATTTTAAACGATTTAATCAACTCAATAGTTATACTGCAGGTGATGAGGTTCTAATACAGCTCGGTTCTGTATTAAATGAAGCGATTGCTCAAACTGAAGAAGCAGAAATTTTTCGCTTAAATTCAGCAAGCTTTGTTATTGTGATTGAACATCTGACCGAGTGGGCGGTGGTGACACTTGCAGAACGGCTTAAATTTGCAGTTACCAATGAAAAGATATTGTTTGGTAGTAATAATGAATATCTTACGGCATCTATCGGAATCTATCATTTAGATCCACACAATCAGCCAACTGAGGTGGATGTCTTACAAAAATTAGAGTTTGCAGTACGTTCTGCCAAAGAAAAAGGCCGAAACTCACTGTTTTTATTAAAAAATGAAATATAGATGCCTTGCGCTTATTCAAATGATTGCATTGGAATTAAAGGATGAGAATTATAGTGACTCATAGTAGAATGTTCTGACTCACCCAATTTACCAATGTATCTAAAACTACTGATTTTAGTTTTAGCGATTCGTACAAACCGAGGCAGATGTGACTTCTATTCCCAATGTTAATGCAGAAATTTTAAAACGAGCGCAAGTGCAAATTCAGCAAGATTTACAAGCTGCTTTAGATGCTTTTTCATTGCCAGAGCCATTAAAATCTGCAGTGCATCATACGGTGATGTTAGGTGGAAAACGAGTTAGACCTGCTTTAAGTTATGCAACTGCACAATTAAAACAAAATAATCCGAATTTTGCAGCCGTGCGTAGAGCTGCGGTTGCGATTGAGTTTATTCATTGCTATTCATTGGCACATGATGACTTGCCATGTATGGACAATGACTTGTTACGTCGCGGACAGCCAACCTGCCATGTGGCTTTTGGTGAAGACACAGCGCTATTAGCTGGTGATATTTTGCAATCGATGGCATTTGAGGTATTAGGAAGCCGTCTATTTGATCAAGGTCAAGCTGTTGAACAGGGTATTATTCTTAAACAAATGCAAATCTTAGCCACAGCAAGTTCAAAAATGGTATGTGGTCAAGTTTTAGATTTACAGGCTGAAGGCAAACATGTTGATCAAGCACAGTTAGAAAATATCCATCGCAATAAAACAGGGGCTTTAATCCAAGCTGCAATTATGCTGTCTGCCGTGACAGTTTTTTCAGGCAAAGATCAAGCCATTCCACAATTGCGTCAATATGGTCAAGCGATTGGTTTAGCATTTCAAGTACAAGATGATATTTTAGATGTGGTGTCTGACACTGAATCTTTGGGCAAAACTGCGGGCAAAGATCAACAAGTAGATAAGTCGACCTATCCTGCCTTAATGGGCTTAGAAAATGCCAAAATTTATGCGCAACAATTACATGACCAGGCATTTAAAGCTTTAGCGTATTTTGGCGAGGATGCACAGGAATTGAATCAAATTTCGCAATTTTTGTTGGCAAGAAAAAGCTAATTTAATTGAGATCAAATATTTTTTTCATGATGGATGTCACTGAGTCAATTTCTGTCTCGGGAATATAAATTTCAACATCACTGGAATTATTCCATCTGAACGAATTAACCAACAGCTTTAGGGTTAATCGTCCGTTTTCAAATGAATATTCGATGTCTCTGGTTTTAAATCCATATATTTGATCAGTATACTCAATGTAAATACTGCTTGGACACGCGAGTTCATCCCGACATAGGGTTATATATCTCGGTGGGTCATCCTCGAACCAAAAGGTAATAGAGCAAAGTCCATCATCTTCAAACTCTTCATCTTTTTGTATTTTATATAATTTCATTTTAATATCGATCTTTAAATCTCGAATGCAGATGCAAAGAGAGGATTTTTAGTAGCGTGAAATTTAACTATAGATGACGGAAAAAAAGGATCAATTGTTCAGCCTTAAAACTTAAGCGGCATTTTTAAAAATAAAAAATAGGCAACCCATCGGCTGCCTATTTTTGAACGTTTTTAAAATTGCTAAATTAGTTTCTACCCATCACACCGCGAATAGTATTCATAATATCTGCTGGGAGCACAACAGTTTTGGCATTATTTGATTTGGCCATGTCTTGCATTGCTTTGACATATTGCTCACCGAGTAAGTAGGCAACAGGGATTTCTTTATCACCCACAGCAGAGGTCACCATTTCAATGGCACGCTGTGAAGATTCAGCCAATACAACCTGAGCTTCCGCATCACGGCGAGAGGCTTCTAAACGCCCATCCGCTTCTAAAATAGCGGCCTGTTTTTCACCATCTGCTTTAGTCACAGTTGCACGACGTTGACGTTCCGCAGCAGCTTGGGCTTCCATCGCTGATTGCATGGTGTGTGATGGTTGAATATCTTGAATTTCCACGGTTTTTAGTGTGATACCCCAATCTGAGATATCATCAGAAATCGCCGCTTTTAATTTCGCTTTGATATGATCACGTGATGACAATGCATCATCTAGATCCATTTCACCGACGATTGAACGGAGTGAAGTTTGCACCAAATTTTGAATTGCCCAAGTGTAGTTTTCAATACCATACACCGCTTTTTCTGGTGTGGTTAAATTGATATAAGCCACAGCATTCATCACCAATACCGCGTTATCACGGGTGATGACTTCTTGTGATGGGATATCTAAAACAATATCTTTGGTGGTGACTTTATAAGCCACTTCATCCACATAAGGAATGACGAAGTTTAAACCCGGACTTAGTGTGGTGTGATATTTACCTAAACGTTGTACGATCCATTTATAACCCTGAGGAACAATACGCACGCCTTTGAAAATGGTCACAGCCACAAACAGAAATAAGACTAAAACAACAATAGAACCAAAACCCATTTAATTTTCCTCTTTATTCTTCATTATTAAGATGATGAATGTAGTTGTACCACTAAATCATTACCTAAAATATCAGTCACACGTACACGGTCACCTACTTGTACAGGCGATAAAGTACGGCAATTCCATTCATCAGAACCCAAAACAGGCATTGGAAAACGAACACGAATTTGATCATGGCTAAGCCCAATTTGAATGACCATACCCGTTTGACCAATGGTTGCTTCACGAGAAAGCCCAGCTTTGGTTTTATCTACAGATAGAGGTTTAATGAATTTAAACCACGCCACAGTACAAATGATGGATAAGATAATCCAGCATACGACTTGCAGGGTGAAACTCATACTTGGAAATAACCACAATAAAATACTGACCACAACTGCAGCGATACCAAACCATAAAGCAGCAAACGCTGGTAACACGAGTTCAGATAGAATCAGCAATATGCCAAGTACAAACCAATGCCACGGTTCAAAAATAAAGTTCATACATCTACTCTAGTGATTATCATTGATATAGATGACGGATCATCTATATCAATGTAGCAGATCATTTAAGTGATGCATATAAAAACGTGATTATTCTCGTTTTCAACCATGCTTGATGATATGAGCCCTATTGCGCTATTAAAATTTTGCTCGCGGCGCAGGTTTTAATGCAGCAGGTGTTTTCTTAAAGTTATTGATTGCAGTTTGAATGGCGATGATTTTGCCTTGGGCTGCTTTTTCACCTTCTAAAATTGCTTGGTTACTGGACTTAAGATCAAGCGTGCCTAAGTGACCAACTTTAGGTTGAATCACGATATTGGCCTGAGCCAACTCATTGTTAATACTTTGTTGTCCCATGATATTAATGGTTTGATCCAATAAGCCCCACATATTCATCGGTTGGCTACCACTTGGACGTGCAGAAATATCGACCGCAATCACGATATCTGCCCCCATATCACGTGCAGTTTGGACCGGAATTGGACTAACTAAACCGCCATCAACATATTTGGTATTGCCAATGGTTGCGGGAACAAAAACATTGGGAATACTGCAAGAAGCACGAACTGCTTGGCCTGCATTCCCTTTAATAAATTCTGCTTTTTTGCCATTGTCTAAGCGTGTAGCAACTGCTGCAAAACGGATTGGAAATTGTTCAATCGGTTTATTGGCAACATTACGATTGACATAATCTTGTAGTTTTTGACCAAGAACAATACCTTGGCTATTTAAGGTTAAATCACGCAAATCAGATTCTTTCAATTGCTGTGCAATTTGCTGCATTTGATAGGGTGTTTTACCGCTGGCATAGATACTGCCGACAAAACTTCCAGCACTGGTTCCAGTCACAATTTTAGGTTTGATCCCATGAGATTCTAAAACCTTGAGCACACCAATATGAGCGAAACCTTTTGCACCGCCGCCACCTAAAGCAATCGCAATAACAGGCTCACGTGCTTTAATTGCCGTGGTCTGAGTTGGTGTTTTGGTGGTTTTGTCACAGCCAACAAGGGCTAGACCCAATAAGCCTATAAAACCGAGTTGTTTAAAACGCATGGGGGTATTACTTTTGATCAAAATATATGTTGCACATCTGAACAGATTGTCTCTGTTTTTTCTAGCCATTTTTCAATAGTTTTTGTAAAGGAATCGATAATAATTTAGGTCTTTTAGGTGAAAAGTTACCTTTAAAACGCGATAAAATTTCTGCTAAATCTTGCTCATAATCTCCAGTAGGTTGCAATGTACCCAAACAGTGAATTCGCTTTTTCTCGTAATCGAGCGAAAAAATTGCAATCGGTATATTGGCGCCCATTGCAATATGATAAAAACCACTTTTAATTTTTTCCGCTTTTTTCCGGGTACCTTCAGGTGCGATTGCAATCCAAATTTTATCTTGTTGTTGTATAACCTTAACAATCTGTTGAGTGAGTCCATGCGGTGAATCACGATGCACAGGAATCACGCCAATCCATTCAAAAAGTGCTTTGAGTGGTGGTTTAAACAAGCTATCTTTGCCAAAAATTGTGACTTTAACACCAATACCTAACATGGCGAGGAAAGCATATAAACCATCATAATTTGAAGTGTGTGGTGCAATAAATACCACTGCTTTGGGTAAGTTGGGAAATTCACCTTCAAATCCCCAGCCTTGAACTAAGTAAAGGTTTTTAAAGATGTTACGACTGGTGCTTGTACCACGTTGGGGTACTTGATCTGGTATGATCGGAAAGTTTTGTGACATTGTGTTTTTATATGACTGCTCTTGTATTGATTTTAGTTTTTTGCTTAATAGTAACTATCTGCAAAATGCAAATATTACAAAATTCGTAGATTAAAGCAATACATACAAGATCTAATTAGGCCCATTTATATTGACATTGTTCGAGCTTAGATTACATGCGAAACACCTATTTGTTGTTATTTTCACTGTATTGGGCGCAAGGTTTACCTGTAGGTTTTATGACCCATGCTTTACCAGTGATTTTACGTTCACAAGGGGTGTCTTTGGCCCATATCGGTGGCTTTGGATTACTCATGGCGCCTTGGGCAATTAAAATTTTATGGGCGCCTTTTGTGGATAGCTTTGGACATCGTTCCAAAGGGCATTATCGAAGTTGGATTATTCCAACCCAAGTTTTAACCATTGCTATCCTGAGCATTTTATCTTTTTTACCGATTCAATCCCTGAATGAACCGATTTATTTATTATTGTTTTTTATAGCGTTGCTCTGTATGAACAGTATTGGTGCAACCCAAGATATCGCGACGGATGGTTTAGCGGTGAGTATTTTAAAAGGGGATCAGCAACATATCGGGAATATGTTTCAAGTCATTGGTTCTCGTTTAGGATTTATTGTTGGGGGCGGGGCAATTTTATGGGCAATGGACTGGCTAAGTTGGCAAAATACATTTTTGATTTTGGCTGGCATTGTGGCTTTAAATACAATTCCTATCTGGTTTTATCAAGAACCAGAACACTTGAAAAAGGCTGTTTCACCACATTTACAGAATCAAGCTGCAAAGCACTTTATTGAAAAATTTAAAACCTACTTAAGCTACTTCTTTGCCAATAAAAAATTAAGAACGTGGTTCTTTGTGCTTTGTACCATCAAAATAACCGATGGCTTTACCGGTCCCATTACCAAGCCTTTGTTGGTTGATCTTAACTTAAGTCTTTCTCAAATCGGCATTTATATCACTATGTTGGGGGCATTTTCTGCATTATTCGGTGCAGCTTTGGCCAGTCTATTGCTAAAAAAACTAAAGCGCCACCAAGCCTTAATCTTATTTTCTATTTTGAAATTGATCAGTTTAGCTGGATTCGTATGGTTAGCAGCTCAATATGAACAATCGTACTTTGTAGCGCCGTGGTTAATTTATTTGATCAACGCTTTAGAAGATATGTGTGCTGCAATGCTTCTAGTCGTGATCTTAACTTTAGTAATGCAATATAGTCGTCATGAACATGCAGGTACAGATTTCACTTTTCAGGTCTCTGTTATGGCAACAATCAGTGGGTTACTGTATACATTAAGTGGCGTGATTGGCGATCAATTGGGATATTTAAATTTTTTAAGTTTGATTTTAGTAATTGGTGTTTTTTGCCTAATCCCGATTATGTATTGGATTAAAAACATACAGTATACATAATATTGTGAGATTGGGTTTGATAATGAGTATAATTATTATTGAGTATGTGGTGCGATGATTAGGGATTTTTTGATTGAATGAAATAGATTAAATAATTTTTCTTAGGGATAGTTAAGATTATAATATATTGTCATGATGTATAATAAATTGTTTGATTAGTGCGGTTTGACTTAATACATAAATCCCTTTGATTTAATGTGATTTTACCTTTATTTTTTAATAAAAGTTTGATGTATTTTACATTGACTGGAAAATAAAAAATTACTTTTTCGTCATTTTTTTACGTTTAGAAAGCAATTCGTGTATTATTCTTTTGTTGGATTTAGAATAACTTTAGCTCCAAATTATTAACTTTTAATGAATTATTTTGAATGGAATAAGCAGTATTATAATCTACGGGCTATAAAATAATACTCATTTTTTTTGTAGATGCTTTATTTGATTTTAATTTTCTCAGATTATGAGAAATAGAAAGGCGATTACAATTAAGATCAGTGGTGCAATATGCTTGGGAAAGTGCTTTTTAAGTTCAGTTTAAGCTTCATTTTTTAACTTAACACCATTGAAAAGAGTATCACCACAGTAATGTCTAACTTAATACAGCGTATAAAACGACGTGAAGTCTCCATTTCCCTGACTGCTTTTAATTTTATTGTCGCAGTGTGGTTAGGCTTGTGCCTAAATTTTAGTTTTTTAAATAAAGTTCAGTCTCTAACGCCTTATCAGGGAGTTAAAGCACAACTTTTTCTGATTGCGACAGCTTTTGTACTGGTTGCTTTATATAATCTGTTATTGCAAATTTTAGATTGGAAATGGACAGCAAAATTTTTTGCAATTGTCTTGGTCTTCATCGGTGGCTTTAGTGCTTATTTTGTTAACTCATTGGGTGTCGTGATTTCGCCTGATCAAATTCAGAATATGGTACAAACAGATCCTGGTGAAGTAACAGACTTACTTTCTTTGCAATTTTTTATTTGGACACTGGGTTTTGTTATTTTACCCATCATCTTGATTCTATGGATAAAAATTAAACCAGAGAAAATTGGCAAAGTACTGTTATTTAAAAGCCTAAATATTGCGGGCTCTTTCGCTGTTATAGCAGCATTATTATTTGTTTTCTATGTGGATTATGCTGCTATATTTCGTGAGCATCGTGACTTAAAAGGCATGATCTCTCCACAAAATACAGTGGCTTCAACACTGTCTTATTTCCATAAAAAAGCACCGAAAAAGAATCTACCTTTGATTCGTTATGGTGAAGATGCACATTTAGTCAACGATGCGACTTTACAACATAAACCTAAACTGATGGTTTTGGTGGTTGGTGAAACCGCACGAGCAGAGAGTTTTTCTTTAAATGGTTATGCAAAGAATACCAATCCTGAATTGTCAAAGCAGGCTGATCTAATTAATTTTTCTCAAGTCAGCTCTTGTGGTACCGCAACCGCAGTTTCAGTACCTTGTATGTTCTCCGGCATGCCGCGTAAAGATTATGATGAGCAACTTGCCAGTCACCGAGAAGGTTTGCTGGATATTGCACAACGTGCAGGCTATAAGGTGACATGGATTGATAATAACTCAGGTTGCAAAGGAACATGTGATCGTGTTGAGAAATTTGTTATACCTCAAGATTTAGAGAAAAAATGGTGCCAAGGTGGCGAATGCCAAGATGGTATTTTGGTAGACAGCTTAAACCTATATTTAAGTCAATTACCAAAAGATGATAAGCAACCACATTTGATCGTATTACATCAAATGGGAAGTCATGGACCTGCATATTATAAACGCGCACCTGAACAATTTAAAAAATTCAAACCGACCTGTGAAACCAATGCGATACAAGGCTGTTCATCGACTGAGTTGATTAATACCTATGATAATTCGATTGTCTATACAGACCATATTTTGAATCAATTGATTGAAACTTTAAAACAGCAAGAAAACTATCGTGCAGGGTTCTGGTATTTATCTGACCATGGTGAGTCTACAGGTGAACGTGGTATGTATTTACATGGTGCGCCTTATGCGATTGCACCTACTCAACAGACCCATGTACCTATGCTGATGTGGTTTTCAGATGCATGGAAATCTGCAGCTGCAAAACAAATCAATTGTTTAAATCAACAAAAAGGGGCAACATTGAGTCAAGATAATTTATTTCCAAGTCTTTTGAGTTTGCTAAATGTCCAGACTCAAGTCATAGATCAAAAAAATAATATGTTGCAGCAATGTGCTGTACAAAGCTGATTGAAAGGATATAAACCATGACCAAAATTTTGATGATAGAAGATGATTTTATGATTGCGGAATCATCTAAAACATTGTTGAAATATCAAGGCTTTGATGTGGAATGGGTGAATAATGGTTTAGATGGCCTAAAGCTTATTTCGGAGAAACCATTTGATTTGGTCTTACTTGATTTAGGCTTGCCTATGATGGATGGGATGCAGGTCTTAAAACAAATTCGCCAGCGTTCGAGTTTGCCTGTTCTGATTATTTCAGCACGTGATCAATTGCAAAATCGTGTTGAAGGCTTAAATCAAGGCGCAGATGATTATTTGATTAAGCCCTACGAGTTTGATGAACTGGTGGCTCGTATCCATGCATTATTACGTCGCACAGGCGATACAGCGAAAGAAGTAACAGGAAGTGCTTCAAATCTGTTAAAAAATGGTGAAATTGTTTTAGATGTAGAACAGCATATTGCCACAATTAGAGGCGAAACGGTGGAGTTATCAAACCGTGAATGGGCGATTCTCATTCCATTAATGACCCATCCCAATAAAATATTTTCTAAATCTAATTTAGAAGATAAATTGTATGCTTTTGATAGCGAAATCAATAGCAATACAATTGAAGTCTATGTGCACCATATCCGATCGAAATTGGGTAAAGATATTATTCGTACAATTCGTGGGTTAGGTTATCGTTTGGGGCAACCACAAAAAGCGGAATGATATGGAAACTGCATTTTCCTTAAGAAAGCGTTTAATTCGTTATACGTCTATTTTTAGTATCTTACTTGGTTGCGTGTTGGTTTTTTCAGCATATAAAATTTCTTTAGAAGAGATCAATGAAATTTTAGATGCTCAGATGGTCTATCTGGCAGAGCGGGTGGAGTTAAATCCACGCCCCATTGAAAGTCATTTTGATATCCATAAACGCTATCATGAAGAAGATTTATTCATAGATGTTTGGGCGTATGCTGAACCTAAACAAGCCCAAAATACGCCGCATCATGTCATTGTTGAACCTAAGCAAAAAGCGGGTTTTTATAGTCAAGAAACAGCACACGGCATATGGATTACCTACATTCTACCGACTGCAAATTATCAGATTCAAATCAGCCAGCAGGAAAAAGTCAGAGAGCATCTGGCTTTAGAGCTTGCAGGCAGTATGTTTCTTCCATATCTACTGATCATTCCATTTGCTTTGTTGGGCTTGGTTTATATTATACGTCGCAGTTTAAAGCCACTTGAGGACTTTAAATCTGAACTGGCAAAACGTGATTCAAACTCCTTGATCGCAATTCAAAATGCCCACTATCCAGAAGAATTGCTGCCGACGATCCATGAAATGAATCATTTGTTTGAGCGAATTTCTGTTGCTCAACAAGAACAGCGACAATTTGTGGCAGATGCTGCACATGAGTTACGCACCCCCATCACTGCATTGAATCTGCAAACTAAAATTTTGATGAGTCAGTTTCCTGAAGAGGAAAATCTACAAAATTTAAGCAAAGGTTTGGCACGGATGCAGCATTTGGTTACGCAACTGCTTGCCTTAGCAAAGCAAGATTCTTCATTAAGTCATGAAGTTCAAGTGACTCAATTTAAATTGAATGATGTGGCACTCAATTGTGTTGAACAGTTGATGAATCTTGCGATGGAAAAAGATATCGATCTTGGCTTTGTGCGTAATGAAACAGTGATTTTAAAAAGTGTAGAACATAGTCTTCATTCAATCATTTTTAATTTAATTGATAACGCAATAAAATATACCCCTGTTTCAGGCATGATAAATATATCAGTCTTTGAAGATGTTCATGATTTTGCTTATGTTTTGATTGAAGACAGTGGTTTAGGAATTGACCCAGAGATGTACGATAAAGTCTTAAAACGCTTTTATCGCGTACACCATCACTTAGAAGTGGGTAGTGGTTTGGGATTGTCGATCGTGGATAAAGCCATTCAACATTTAGGTGGTGAACTGTCTTTATCCCGTAGTGAAGAATTGGGCGGACTCAGTGTCTTGGTCAAAATCCCAATTCAGTGTGATATCAAAACAGAGAAGTGAGATGCTTGGAAAATGAATGATTCCATTTCTACATTAATGGAAGTGGTTCATTTTTCTTCATATATTGAAAAAATTCTAAACATTTTTGCATTCTACGACCATCACTGCCAAGTTTACCCAAATTAAAGTTTGCAACCCAATTGAGTTTATTGCCTATACGGCAAATTTCGTTGTATTTTGATTTACTTGGATAAATTTCTCCAATAAAAATATCGCAAGCTTGAGCAAGCTCATCATCATTAAAACGGAATGCTGTTGAGAAAATAAAACATAACCAATCTCGAATTTGGCAGGTTTCTAAGTCCAGCACTTCACCGGGATCTGTTTCAAAATCAATAAAAGTAAATGTTTTGTCCTTATTGACTAAAATATTTCGTGCAAATGCTTCGCTTAAATAACTGTCTTTGTAATGTACAGCTTGAATGGCAAAGATTGCTTCACGATAAAATTCGAGTTTTTTAGCTGTATTTCCTTCCATTTGTGCCAATGCCTGATCAAGTTGCATGACATCTTCACCCTGATCAGCAGCATCTTCAATCAATAGACCTTGTGAACAATTGGCTAAAATTTGTGGTGTTGGAATACCTAATGAATTTAATTCTGTCAGACGATGAACTTCACAATAAATCGATTTACTACCACCATAATTTGGAATAGGGGTGAGTGCTTCAATATTGAGTATACGTGCAACCCATTTTAATGGGACATAAATCCAAGCTGAGTGGCGTTCAGAGGCTTTTTTAAGCCACACTTTGCCATCACCCAACTGATAAGACTGAATGTTTTGGTCTTGAATTTTAAGCGAATTGCGGAGAAATTTAGAAAAATTACTCATATTTTGCACGTATAAGATTACTAAATTAACTCAAGTATAAACAAAATATAAAAAATTGTAAAAATTAAGATTGCTTTAATAATTTAATATTTAAATTCTGACAAAAATGTAATACTTTGAGTGACGCATATAGCGATACATCATTTGATTTCGCGTTTTAGATTGGAATAAAAAGCAAATCAGCGCTTAAATAAGCGACAATGACGAGTAATTTATTTTTAAATGTCTAATAGATGATTGCTTTTGTAAAAGTAAGCTTTGGAATGAATTTAAATTTGGCAAAGCTCTATCAAGCATGAAACTTTTATCATTACATCGAAATTAAGTTTATGAAGATCAAGTTTGCAATGTCATGTTTTACGTTTAAAGTTTTAATCACTTTGTGTAGGCGATGCTTCACGCTAGAAACACCACCTTTGTTTCATCGATATTTAAAACAATGTCAGTATTGAATGCTCATTTTGATGCATACAAGAAGCTTATTTTTAGAATCGCATTTTTAATAAAGATAATAGTATATGGCTGAATATTTTGGATCGTTAGGTTGTAAATTTTTTATAAAAAATACGATAAATAATTAAATTAAAAGTAAAAATAATCCAGCCTGTCCAAAGGTTATGGCTAAGGAAATGCGCACCACGCATCATTTGCCCCCAACCCGTAATCAAACCAAGCGCCAGACCTAAGACTAAGAAAAGATAAGCAATTTTAGAATTTGACTGTCTAAATACAAAAAAGCCGGTGAGCAGTGAAAAACCTGTACTGGCATGGCCACCCGGAAAACAATGTCCATTGCTTGCAGAAAAATCCCAAACATAGCCTAAAGCAGTTTGTTCTGTCATGGACCAAGGACAGGCATGTGCTGAGTGGGATTTGAAAATACCAATCAGTGCAGTGGATAAAACACTAATAAAAAATAAATAGCCCAATTGCCATTGATAGGTTTTTAATTTTGCAACTTTAAAAGACGCAATCCATGAAATTAGGACTGCAATATAAAAGGCAATGACAATATGTTTAAGTAGCTTGTGATTAATTTCAATAAGAAACCAATTGTTCTTGAGTGGGAAATGACCAGTGCTATCTATCCACGGCTGGATAAAATACATATCAATTGCGCCGCCAACAGGAAAGACAAAGAACAATATCAAAAATAATATTCCTAACAATAAACTGTTATTTATGAAAAATTTATTTGTATCGGAATAGGGCATGAGGCGAGTCACTCAATATAATCGTTTTAATCTGCGCTTATTAGAAAAAAATAACCTTAAATTAGACTTAATTGTTGAATAATGAGCAGTCTTACTATTGAGCGGTGATACAGAAGAAAATATCTATGCGTATTCTAAGATACATATTTTAAATCATTTTATTTAAGGTAGAGTGATTCTAGTTTAAAACTTTATCGTGAAAATTATTTTATTGTCATTTCTAGGCTATAAAAAAAGCGGCTTTTCAGCCGCAAAATGTATAAAATTAAAACCAGGCCTTGTAAAAGCTTAAAACATTGCATCTTCAGAGTTTGCAGAAATCTTGTGAATCGATAAATCTGCACCACGAAACTCTTCTTCTTGTGTTAAACGAATCCCCATCGTGGCTTTAAGCATACCATATACGGCAAATCCACCTGCTAAAGCCAGTAAAATGGCAAGTAGCGTACCTATCAGCTGAGACATCAAAGATACTCCGCCGATTCCTCCCAACCACTGCTGACCAAATAGACCCACAGCAATACCACCAAATGCACCACAAACGCCATGTAATGGCCAAACCCCGAGTACATCATCAATCTTGAGTTTATTTTGTGTATAGGTAAACAGTTTAACAAACAGAAAACCTGCACAGATACCAATAAATAAAGCGCCAATGGGATGAACCACATCAGAACCTGCACAAATTGCCACTAAACCTGCTAAGGGACCATTATGTAAAAAACCAGGGTCTTCTTTTCCAAAGAAATTTGCTGAAAGTGTGCCGCCTACCATTGCCATGAGTGAGTTCATGGCAACTAAACCTGAGATTGCATCTAAGCGTTGAGCACTCATGACATTAAAGCCAAACCAGCCCACAATTAAGATCCAAGAACCGAGCGCTAAGAAAGGAATAGAAGAGGGTGGATGTGCGCTGACACGACCATCCTTTTTATAGCGGCCATTACGCGCACCAAGTAGTAATACTGCTGCAAGCGCAATCCAGCCACCCATTGCATGGACCACAACAGAGCCAGCAAAATCATGGAAGCTTGCACCAAACGTATCCGCTAACCATTTTTGCAGGCCGAGATTGCCATTCCACGCGATCCCTTCAAAAAATGGATAAACCAGCGCTACAATAAACAGAGTTGCAATGGCTTGAGAACGCATTTTGGCACGTTCTGCAATGCCACCAGAAACAATGGCGGGAATTGCTGCAGCAAAGGTCAAAAGGAAAAAACAACGCATCAAATTGTAGCCATGCTCAGTTGAAAGCGTAGCACCTGTATGGAAAAAATGTTGGCCATAGGCAATGTAATAACCGACAAAGAAGTAGGCGATTGCTGAGATTGAAAAATCAGTAATGATTTTACTGAGTGCATTGACTTGATTTTTATGGCGAACTGTTCCCAGCTCTAAAAAAGCAAAGCCTGCATGCATAGCGAGTACAAGCACTGCGCCAAGCAAGAGAAAGAGTAGATCAACGTTTTGCATATACGATTCTTTTTGGTGCTATTTGTCACAAATTGGTTCAAGTATAACCAACGATTTGAATCCGTGAAGTGTTTGGCTGTATGAAAAAATAGATCAACAATTTCAAAATATTATTAAGACTCGATATAAAGCAAAAGTATGCACTAAATTGGAATTTGTGCACTAACTTGATGCAATAAGATATTCTGACTTATTTTTAAGATACTGATAATTATTGATTTTTATTTATTGTATTTCATTTTAAACCTAGGCTGTCAAATTTTAATCTAAAAATAAACCGATAAAATGATTGAGTTAAAATTAAAAAATAACTTAATGATCAATTTTTGGAAACACTCAGACTGCAAGCTTGATTTTTGTATTCGAAACGGTTTCTTTGAAATTTTTGACCGTTCCATTTATACACAGCAAAGCATTTACTTGAGTCATTGATGGCAATATCTGGCCAACCATGCTTTCCTAAAGTTGATAGAAACTCAGGCGTCCCATGACTGTTAAATATTCTCACCCATTGTTTATTGGTCTGTTGGGTAACAATATAAAATCCAATTCCTGTGTTTGCATAGCAGCCGACACCACCATCGACTACAACAGCATCAGGACGACCATCTTTATTGAGGTCACCATAATAGGAGATATTGCCAAGGCTACAGCGGCTTTCCCAGCCAAGATTGGTTTTTTGAAACTTTGCGCTTTTAAAAATTTGTGTTGCCGTTTCATCAGGGACTTGCGGAGCCGCAGCATAATTAAGCGAGGCCAAAAATAGTGATAGAACACCACTGCTGAATATTATTATATTTTTCATCATCATATCGGTTTTTTGTGATTGAATTAACATTATTTTAAAAATATGTATTTTTATCAAGCTTTTGTTGTCATGCTATTGTATTCATCTTCTGGTTTAATCAGCAGCTTAGGGAGATTTAACTTATATCATTATAAATTTCAAATGCTTGGTGTATTGCTGTGTGTTTTAATGAGTTGTAAATAAATGTTTAATATAAAATCAATTTGCGATTAAACGATCAATGAAGTGTATAAAAATGATGGTGTCTAAAACATATTGCAATTTTTTAGTGTATTTGATGGCGTTCTTTGGTTTCTGTCTTTTTACTGAAGTAGTGAGTGCGCAGTCCAACCAATATAAAATCTATAAATCTAAACTGTTACAGTGTGGAGAAGCAACTTTTCAAGTTATTTCACAATGTGATGATTCTAATGAAAGTGCAGAGTCAGGTAGTGCAGGTCCTTTTCGAGCATCATGTTTAACTAGTCAATTAGCGGTAAACTGGAAAGGTCAGCAAAAGATACTGAATTTTCCCATGGCAACAACACAGCAGAAGAAAATATTAGCAAGCAAAGGCTATGTTTTAAAACCTGAGATCAAAGTAGGGGATTGGTCGCCACAGAGTTTAGCTTGTGGTCAAGCGGCTGGTATTTCGGGGCATTTTGTGGTGATTAATCAGGCAACCACCAACGATATTAATCAAGAGTATCACGGCAAAGGTTCATTGAGTGATGAACCCGTTTTACTGAATTTAAACGGGACTTTTACCAGTGAAACACTTAAAGCAAAAATCTATGCTTTATTAAAGCAAGACCAAGTGAAGATTTCTAAAGTGATTGGGGCAAATGCGATTTTTGCGGATGAAAAATAGATTTAACAGAGATAAATCCGTTTAATTTTGTCATCTGTTAAGAAGAAAGCAGATGCAGCACAGGTTTCCTCGAGGACATTGACTGAAACACCATCACCTTTAAACTTTAAATAATGTTTAGGGTCAATCTGTTCGTTAGCAAGAATATCGCCATTTTCACCAAAGCGATATTCTTCATCGACATAGATATTTGTTTTAGGTGCGACTTCGAACTTAGCAAAAATATCTAAATCATCACCTTCTTCATTATTTTGATAGTAATAAACTTTATCGCTGTCCGAAATACGGAATTCAAACAGATATTTCATGCCTTTTTTATTGGGATTTTTTAAAACTTGGAAGGCATCTCGTTTTCCATCTCCATCAAAATCGATGAGTAATGGCTTTTTGAGATATGCCGTATCGACTGAATAACCTTGAGGGAGTGGTGTTGGATTATTGACGAGGTAGTCTGGCTCTGGATGAGCAGCAATCTCAATAGGTTCTGCTTTGGTATGTGCTTGTTGTGGTGTTTCTTGTTTGGTTGGCTTGCTTTCAGTTGAGGTGTTGGGTTTCTCATGACAGCCAATGAGAAAAATAAGGGTGATGCATAATAAAATTTTGTTTTTCATAGAGTTTGAATCATTCAATGATTTTGAATGTTGAAGATTCTATCTTAAAAATTGATTTTTTGATGCTGAATGTCCTAAATTGGAGATATAGTCGTGTGTTTTATATATGCCAGTTTGCTGTCTTATATTGATTCATCATCACAATGGGGAATATTTTGAACACATCAAATTCTGATCAAGCTTTGTTTGTCGTGATTACAGGGGGTACACGTGGAATTGGTTTTGCTTTAGCAGAAGCTTTTTTAAAGTTAGGTTGGTCTGTGATGATTTCGGCACGAAATGCAGTGCAGTTAAATCAAGTTGTTGCAGATTTTGCGCAACGCTATGCACCAAATAGAATTTATGGGGTGACCTGTGATGTGGCTCAATATGAAGATTTACAAAATTTATGGGAAGAAACAGTTTTAAGGTTTGGTCAGGTCGATGTTTGGATTAACAATGCCGGTACCTGTAACGCAGCAAGGGCATTTACCGAAATTGCTAGCTCAGATTTGGAAAGTGTAATCAAAACCAATGTACTTGGAACAATGTTGGGCTCTCAAGTGGCTTTAAAAGGAATGATGCAGCAAGGTTTTGGGCAAATTTTTAATATGGAAGGTTGGGGCAGTCGTGGTGAGTGGAGTGCGGGGATGACGCCTTATGCAACCAGTAAACGAGCAGTTGCTTATCTGAATCATGCTTTAAATAAAGAAACCAAGAATAGTGATATTTTGATTGGGACACTCAGCCCCGGAATGGTGGCAACAGATTTATTGATTTCTTCTTGGCAGCAAGGTGAAGTTAAAAACTGGCATAAAATGAAATGGTTATTTATGTTTGTAATTGACCCACCTGAGCAAGTGTGTGGTTATTTGGCGCAACGCATCAGTAAGAATAAGAAGAGTAATGCGCGTATTGTCTGGATGACACCATGGCGTTTGTTACTTCGATTTTTCCAACCTTATTATTGGAAAAGAAATCCTGTACAGGGGACGGCTTTGGATCAGCTTAAGGAATAGCGCTTTGGATTTAAATTTGGAGTTTGATTAGAAAAATAACAATGAAAAAGCTTAATTCAATATGACGCATTTATAAAATACAGAGTAGTGCGTGTATCTGTTATAGGAAAAAATAAAGGACTTGAACTTGGATAAGTATATTTCTTATAATCTAATAAGATTTGGTAGAAAATCTTAATAAAAATTTTACCAACATCACATCATGCTCTTCAGTTCAACAGCCTTTCATATAACCAGTAACTAGAGCATTTATAAATAGAGCATTCAGTGCTGAAAATATTTGAATAATTAAGGGGCTCTTATGTTTATTAAATACGGTTTAACAATAATTAGTCTATGCGCTACAACAATACTTTGGGCAGGATCAGATTGGGATTATCAAAACCCTAAAGATTGGGCAAGTGCAAATCAACAATACCAAGCGTGTGCAGGAATAAATCAATCTCCAATTGATATTCGAGATACGGTGACTGCGAATTTACCACCATTGGAATTTAATTATCACACTACAGCAAAGTCTGTGCAAAATATTGGTCATACGATGCAGATTGAGTTTAATCAAGGAGCAAGTTTAGTTTTAGATGGACAGACATTTTTACTGGAACAATTTCATGTACATAGTCCAAGTGAAAACAATATTAATGGCCAAAGCTATCCCATGGAATTACATTTAGTGCATGCTTCAGATAAAGGTGAATTGGCAGTTGTTGCATTAATGTTTCAACATGGATTGGAGAATGAAAAACTAAAACATATCTGGAATTCTTTGCCAAAAAAAGTGGGTGAAAGTAATCAGCTATATTCAAAAAATAAAGCAGACAGCTATTTACCCAATAACTTAGAGTATTACCGTTTTAATGGGTCTTTAACAACACCGCCGTGTTCAGAAGGAGTCCGATGGGTGGTGTTTAAGGAAATTCAGCAGGCATCTAGTGAGCAAATTGAGTCGTTTATGGAGTTAATGGGACATCCAAATAATCGTCCGATACAACCGATTGGCGCGCGGTTGATTTTGGAGTAATTCAGGGTGAAAAGTAGATCAGAGGATCTACTTTTTTAATTCTTTTGTGGGATTTGCTTAGAAAAATTCTTTTAATTTTTTTGCACTAAAGTTATTTGTTATTGGAATGATGATGTGTTGAATTGGAGTGAGATGGATTTATGGAATATCTGTATTGAATTGAAAGACACCTCTCCCTAACCCTCTCCTGAAAGGCATTGGTATCTACACATCTTTTTGTAGAGACTCTAATGCAATTTCAGCAATCAGCTTAAGGTCATCCACCGAATGTTCAGATAATAATTGTAGTGTATTCAGTAATATTGACAGACCAGCCAAAATTGCAGGAGCACTTGATGTGTGCTGAGAAAACAGGAGGTTTTAACTTGGTAAACTATAGACACTCATCAGGAGTTTACCATGAGCAAGAAACAGAAGACTTACACCGCAGAATTTAAAGTTGAAGCAATAAAATTGATTGAAGCCAATCAAGGCAATGTATCGGAAACAGCCAGACAACTTGGCATTTCAATGCAAACTCTTTCAAATTGGAATAATAAAGCAAAGACTGGCACCTTAGCAGGCACTAAACAATATTCACCTGATCTAAATGCCTTACTCGAAGAAAATAAAAAGCTCAAACAACAGCTCAAAACAGCTGAAATGGAACGTGAATTTCTAAAAAAGGCAGCAGCGTACTTTGCGAAAGAAAGTCAGTAAGGTACGCCTATATGAAACAGCAAAGATATTTATTCCCGATTAGCTTTATGGCTAGATTACTTCACGTTTCAGTGTCACGATTTTATGATTGGCTAAAACGAGGCATGAATAAAAGATTGGTTCAGCGAAATCAACAGACAATTTTGGTCAAAATAGCTCATGAGGAAACTAAACAAAGCTATGGCTATATTCGATTAACTAAGCATTTACAAGCGCAAGGTATCAAAATCAGTACGTATGCTGTACGTCAAATAAAAAAGCTCAACCAGCTGTATTGTAAGCGTCATAAGCGTTTCAAAAGAACTACGAAGAGTGATCATAATCGAGCGATCTACGCAAATTTACTAGAGCAACAGTTTTCAATGACTAAGCCCAATCTTGCATGGTCAAGCGATATTACATACATTTGGACTGCTGAAGGTTGGTTATACTTGGCAGCAGTAAAAGACCTGTACACGAAACAAGTGGTTGGCTATAGCTTAAATGAGCGTATGACCGCACAACTTGTTTGCAATGCACTGACTATGGCGATTCGTAATCAAAAACCAACGAAAGGCTTAATTATTCATTCGGACAGAGGCAGCCAATATTGCAGCCATGAATATCGAAAGATACTGGAAAAATGTGATTTTCAAGGTTCAATGAGCAAACGTGGGGACTGTTACGATAATGCACCGATTGAAAGTTTCTGGGGCATACTCAAGAATGAATTAGTGCATCATTGCAACTATAAAACCAGAGATGAAGCTAAAGCAGATATTACAAAATACATTGTGTTATTTTATAATCAGCGAAGAATTCAAAAGAGTTTGGATTTTAAAACGCCAAATCAAATAGCAGAGAACTTTTATCGGTTAGCTGCCTAGCATATCCCAAGTGAAAGTCTCCTGCTAATTCAGCACATATCAACTTTCCCTTGTTCCTCTTTTTTGTTGCCTTCCTGATAGACGTGTTAGAAAGACTCTAACTCTTGAATTTTTCTCATCATTTTCTCGCTGTATTCTCCAAGTTAACACACATGCCATACTTGCAATTAAGAGTCGTCTTAATATCGCTTGCGGAGTTGTTTGTAGCCATGACTCAATGTCATGGCCCGCCTGTTTTAACAACTTAAAATAGTTTTCTATTTTCCAACGCCAATAATACCAAGTTGCCAATTCTATACTTGGAATTTCTGATGATACATTACTTAATAAGCTCCAACGAGAAAGTGATTTTCCTTGCTTATTTTTAACTTCAACTACAATCAGTCGAACGGTTAATGACTTTCCCTTTTGTGGTGGAACTCTTTTTCCCGTTTCGTCTTTTTGCATTGGTCTTGCATTACGCGTAATACTGATTTGAGTTTCACCAACATAGAGTTGTTCGCAATTCCCTTTATATTGAATTGTATGGGTTTGTGAGGTCGGTATTTGGTCTGATACGTCTCTTAACTTAACATCTTCTCCTTGATATTCAACACGATTTCCTTCTTTACCTCGAATAAGAAATAAATGTTCTTGTTGATTCAATAATCTAAGATGAGCAATTGAATCTCCTTCACGATCAATAATATGTACGAGTTTCTTTTCTATTGGTAAAGACTCAATATGTTCGATTTGTTCACATAGTGCATTTAAGTGGGTTTCTTTTATTTTATGCCCATCAGTAAATGTTGAATAACGTCCAGTAGCATCACATAAAGTTTGATCTAATGGTGCAATGGGTAAACCCGTTTCAGCATCAATTAATAAACTGCTTTGTAATTCATAGCCTTTGTCACTTGCATGTGTTCTTTTGAATCTATTTAACTTGTTGTTATGTTTGAAATATTGTAGTTGAGACCAATCATGAGCAACTAAGGCATAGTGGTGATTCGATAGAGCGATTTGTTCAAACGCAAGTTTTTGAAGAGGCTGATTGAGTTGTTGAAATGAAACGTTTTCGTTATTTAAGAAACGCCAAACTGCTTGGGTTGTAGCAAAGCTAGTCTTTTGGGTAGAGGCAATATCTTTAAGCGCTGGGGCTAATGAAGCAAGTGGATTCATATTAAGTTTTACAAGACGTCCGTAGCGTTTAACTAATCGGTTATCTAAGTGTGGAATGTTAAATTGGAGAGCATGCTCTCCAATTTAACTTAAATAGATTTAATTGTGTAGATACCTATGCCTGAAAGGCATTGGTATCTACACATCTTTTTGTAGAGACTCTAATGCAATTTCAGCAATCAGCTTAAGGTCATCCACCGAATGTTCAGATAATAATTGTAGTGTATTCAGTAATATTGACAGACCAGCCAAAATTGCAGGAGCACTTTCCCTTGTTCCTCTTTTTTGTTGCCTTCCTGATAGACGTGTTAGAAAGACTCTAACTCTTGAATTTTTCTCATCATTTTCTCGCTGTATTCTCCAAGTTAACACACATGCCATACTTGCAATTAAGAGTCGTCTTAATATCGCTTGCGGAGTTGTTTGTAGCCATGACTCAATGTCATGGCCCGCCTGTTTTAACAACTTAAAATAGTTTTCTATTTTCCAACGCCAATAATACCAAGTTGCCAATTCTATACTTGGAATTTCTGATGATACATTACTTAATAAGCTCCAACGAGAAAGTGATTTTCCTTGCTTATTTTTAACTTCAACTACAATCAGTCGAACGGTTAATGACTTTCCCTTTTGTGGTGGAACTCTTTTTCCCGTTTCGTCTTTTTGCATTGGTCTTGCATTACGCGTAATACTGATTTGAGTTTCACCAACATAGAGTTGTTCGCAATTCCCTTTATATTGAATTGTATGGGTTTGTGAGGTCGGTATTTGGTCTGATACGTCTCTTAACTTAACATCTTCTCCTTGATATTCAACACGATTTCCTTCTTTACCTCGAATAAGAAATAAATGTTCTTGTTGATTCAATAATCTAAGATGAGCAATTGAATCTCCTTCACGATCAATAATATGTACGAGTTTCTTTTCTATTGGTAAAGACTCAATATGTTCGATTTGTTCACATAGTGCATTTAAGTGGGTTTCTTTTATTTTATGCCCATCAGTAAATGTTGAATAACGTCCAGTAGCATCACATAAAGTTTGATCTAATGGTGCAATGGGTAAACCCGTTTCAGCATCAATTAATAAACTGCTTTGTAATTCATAGCCTTTGTCACTTGCATGTGTTCTTTTGAATCTATTTAACTTGTTGTTATGTTTGAAATATTGTAGTTGAGACCAATCATGAGCAACTAAGGCATAGTGGTGATTCGATAGAGCGATTTGTTCAAACGCAAGTTTTTGAAGAGGCTGATTGAGTTGTTGAAATGAAACGTTTTCGTTATTTAAGAAACGCCAAACTGCTTGGGTTGTAGCAAAGCTAGTCTTTTGGGTAGAGGCAATATCTTTAAGCGCTGGGGCTAATGAAGCAAGTGGATTCATATTAAGTTTTACAAGACGTCCGTAGCGTTTAACTAATCGGTTATCTAAGTGTGGAATGTTAAATTGGAGAGCATGCTCTCCAATTTAACTTAAATAGATTTAATTGTGTAGATACCTATGCCTGAAAGGAGAGGGAACCTCTTTGTGTATCGAATAGTTATTAAATTCTCAAAGAGTGTTTCTTCCACGTTTGGGGGAAATTGAGGTTGTGGAATTTATGCAAAATTTTTAGTTGCCTCTCTTTAATCCTCTGTTGAAAGGAGAGGTAACCTCTCTGTGTATCGTATAACTATTCAATTTTCAAAGAGTGTTCCTTCCACATTTTGGGGGAATATTGAGGTGGTGGAATTTATGCAAATATTTTTAGTCGCCTCTTTTTAACCCTCTCCTGAAAGGAGAGGGAACTTCTTTGTGTATCAAATAACTATTAAATTCTCAAAAAATCTTTCTTCCACATTTTGAGAAAGATTGAGGTTATGGAGTTTATGCACACATTTTTAGTCGCCTCTTTTTAACCCTCTCCTGAAAGGAGAGGTAACCTCTTTGTGTATCAAATAACTATTCAATTCTCAAAGAGTGTTTCTTCCACGTTTGGGGGAAATTGAGGTGGTGGAGTTTATGCAAATATTTTTAGTCGCCTCTCTTTAATCCTCTGTTGAAAGGAGAGGTAACTTCATTGGGTATTAAATAACGATAAAATTAGTAATGGAAGTCCCCTCTCCCCGTGGGAGAGGGCTAGGGAGAGGGAAAATAAAATGAAGCTAAACTCCAAATTATTAGAATACGCTAAATCTATGCGACACGATGCTACAAATGCCGAACATCTTATGTGGCAACTTTTACGAGCTCAACGATTTATGAATTTAAAGTTTCGTCGTCAACATGTGATTGAGCCTTATATCGTCGATTTTTTCTGTCATGAATTGGGCTTAGTGGTTGAGTTGGATGGTGGGCAACATAATACAGATGAGAGCGTAGCTTATGATAATGGAAGAACTCAGTTTTTAGAGGCTTTGGGGCTTAAAGTTATTCGTTATTGGAATGATGATGTATTGGATCGCAGCGAGGTGGTATTGGAGGATTTGCGGAATATCTGTATTGAATTGAAAGATACCTCTCCCTAACCCTCTCCTGAAAGGAGAGGGAACCTCTTTGTGTATCAAATAACTATTAAACTCTCAAAGAGTGAGCTTCCATATTTTGGGGGGAAGATTGAGGTGGTGGAATTTATGCAAATATTTTTAGTTACTTCTCTTTAACCCTCTCCTGAAAAGAGAGGAAACCTCTTTGTGTATCGAATAACTATTCAATTCTCAAAGAGTGTTTCTTCCACATTTTAGGGAAGATTAAGGTTGTGGAATTTATGCACACATTTTTAGTCACTTCTCTTTAATGCTCTGCTGAAAGGAGAGGGAACTTCATTGTGTATCAAATAACGATAAAATTAGTAATGGAAGTCCCCTCTCCCCGTGGGAGAGGGCTAGGGTGAGGGTAATTCTTGAAAAATTAGAGTGTATCAATTCGCTTTATTTTGCTAACTGGTCTTTAAGTTAAATGGATATGAAATTGTTGAATGCTGTACGGAAAAACATCATCAATCGAATATTTCTAAATCACCTTTCATTATGAGCAAAATAAACTCTTCAAAACTATTACAAATCTTATTATGCGTATTACAGATTTCATAAATGCCGAATTCATTGCCATGTTCATCTAGTTTTACTGCATATGCAGTCATCCAGAGTAAGAATTCTGAAAAGACAAAACAATTTGTATGAGGAAAGTCTTCAGTCCCTTTTAAATCTTTTACAGGTCTAAATTCAGCTAAAGAAAAGAAAGAATAGCCCTCATCACCAAAATTGGCTTCACCTGTACCATTGAAGAAAATAAAATATTCTTTAAAAATTTGTGGAAGTTTAACTCCGTATTTTTGTTCAAATTTTAACGTTTCTAACAATGTAGTCGGTTGATTGATACATAAGTTTTGATTGATGAAATGTTGTTTTAATTTTTGAATAACCATAATTATTTTACAAAAAAAAGAAGGAAGCTTAATTAAGCTTCCTTCTTTAGAGGTAAAATTGCAAGTTTCGCTTAAAGCGCTGCAATCTGCTCCATATTGGCTTTAATCTTGGCTAACTGATCCACAAACTCAGCAAGTTTAACCTTTTCACCTTCAACAACCGCAGCAGGTGCTTTAGCCACAAAGCCTTCATTTGCAAGTTTAGAGGCGATTTGGTCATGCTGTTTTTGAACCTTGTCTAAGTCTTTTTGCAAACGAGCAAGTTCTGCTTTTGGATCAATCAAACCTTTCATTGGTACAAATACAGACACATGACCCACAACAGAAGATGAAGACAACGGTGGTTGCTCAGCATCGGTTAAGAAGGTAATGCTTTCAACTTTAGCCAAAGCTTTAAACAATGGTTCAATACGTGCAATCTGTGCTTTTTCAGCATCAGTCGCGTTTTGAAGCAATACAGGCAATAAACGTGCATTACCTAAGCCCATTTCACCACGAATATTACGTACAGCACCAATCAAGCCTTGTAATCCAAGCATATCTGCTTCAGCCTGTTCATTGATACGTTCAGGATTTGGAACAGGGTATGGCGCAAGCATGATGGTTTCACCACCAATACCAATCATTGGTGCAAGGGTTTGCCAAATTTCTTCAGTTAAGAATGGCATGATTGGATGTGCAAGACGTAAAGACGCTTCCATTACAGAAAGAAGGACACGACGAACTTCAGCTTTACGCTCAGTTGATACGTTTTCATCATTCAGTACTGGTTTGGTCAGTTCTACATACCAATCACAGTATTCATTCCAGATGAACTCATAAATCGCTTGAGCAGCCAAATCTAGACGGTAGGTCGCAAACGCTTGTTGAACAGCCGCTTCTGCTTTTTGTAAACGGCTGACAATCCACTGTTCAGGAAGTTCCCAAAGATCTTGACGGATTTCCTGACCAATTGGCTGTTGTTCACAGTTCATCATCACGAAACGGGTTGCGTTCCAGATTTTGTTGGCAAAGTTACGATAGCCTTCAACACGTTTCATGTCGAACTTAATGTCACGGCCTGTATTGGCAAGTGCACAGAAAGTAAAACGAACCGCATCTGTACCGTAAGCTTGAATACCTTCAGGGAATTCTTTACGTGTAGATTTCTCAATTTTGGGTGCATCTTTAGGATTCATTAAACCAGTGGTACGTTTTTGTACTAAGGTTTCAAGATCTACACCATCAATTAAATCTAATGGGTCAAGTACGTTGCCTTTAGATTTAGACATTTTTTGACCTTCACCGTCGCGAACCAAACCATGTACATACACGGTTTTAAATGGAACTTGCGGTGTGCCATCTTCATTTTTCATGAAGTGCATGGTCATCATGATCATTCGGGCAACCCAGAAGAAAATGATGTCAAAACCTGTTACCAATACATCCGTTGGGTGGAATGTATTTAAGAAATAATTTTCTTTATCTTTTGCTTCATCACCGGTCCAACCCAGTGTAGAGAATGTCCAAAGACCTGAAGAGAACCATGTATCCAGTACATCTTCATCTTGGTTTAATTCAATATCAGCAGCGATATTGTTTTTCGCACGAACTTCTTCTTCAGAACGACCAACATAAATGTTGCCTTCAGCATCATACCAAGCTGGGATACGGTGACCCCACCACAATTGACGAGAAATACACCAGTCTTGAATATTGTTCATCCAAGCCATATACATATTACTGTATTGTTCAGGCACAAACTTAATATCGCCGTCTTTTACTGCTTTGATTGCAGGCTCTGCAAGAGGCGCAATTTTAACATACCATTGGTCGGTCAATAGTGGTTCAATGATCACACCTGAACGGTCACCACGTGGTGGTTTCAGCGTATAGGGTTGAATTTGGTCTAACCAACCTTCAGCTTCAGCTTGTGCAACCAATTTTTTACGTGCAGCAAAGCGCTCTAAACCGATATAGTCAGCTGGTGCAGGGATAGTTTTAGAAATCGCTTCGCCAGCTTTTGCGATAAACTCAAAATCAGCCAAAACTTCGGCATTTTTGTTGAAAATATTGATGATTGCGAGTTCACAACGTTTGCCCACTTCATAGTCATTGAAGTCATGTGCAGGGGTGATTTTTACACAGCCTGTACCAAATTCTTTATCGACATATTCATCTTTTACAATTGCAACCGCACGACCCGTAATGGGTAGGATAATATTTTTACCAACAAGGTGTGCATAACGTTCGTCATCTGGAGCAACTGCAACCGCAGTATCACCCAGTAATGTTTCTGGACGGGTAGTTGCAACCACTAAATAATCGTGACCGTCTTGAGTACGTAGAGACTTATCCTCAAAGAAGTATTTGAAGTGCCACAATGAACCTTGTTCTTCTTTATCTGATTCAACTTCTAGGTCTGAAAGTGCAGTTTGTAGTTTAGGGTCCCAGTTTACCAAGCGTTTGCCACGGTAAATCAAACCTTGTTCATGCAGTTTTACAAATACTTCTTTAACAGCATTTGAAAGGCCATCATCCATGGTGAAACGTTCACGTGACCAATCTACAGATGAGCCAAGACGACGAATTTGACGGGTAATTGTGCCGCCAGATTGTTCTTTCCATTCCCAAATTTTGTCGATGAACTTTTCACGACCTAAGTCATGACGACTAATATCTTGAGCTGCCAATTGACGCTCAACCACCATTTGCGTTGCAATACCCGCATGGTCAGTACCTGGTTGCCATAAAGTATTTTTACCAGACATACGGTTGTAACGCGTCAAGGCATCCATGATGGCATTGTTAAAACCATGACCCATGTGCAAGCTACCCGTGACGTTCGGTGGCGGAATCATGATACAGAATGAATCGCCTTTACGAGACGGTTGGAAATAACCTTTCTCTTCCCAAGTCTTGTACCATTTTTTCTCGATCTCGGTAGGATCGTAGGTTGTAGCAATATTTTGCGCTGAATCAGTCATAGTAAAAACAGATCAAAAGTAAGTAAAAAATTGCATTCATTGTAGCAAATATTCATTAGGAATGTTGATTCCTGTTATGGCATATTTACCTTGAATTAAATGCAGCAATCAAAACATGAAAATACAAGATGCATTTGTTGTTGTTATTAATCTTAAATATGACAAATGTTGGATATTGTGGGGTTTTAACTGAGTCATATTTACAAATGCGTGTTTTAGATATTTGATTTATTGAGAGTATTTGTGATTGATATTCAACAAATAGCAGTAGTTAAAGACAATGCAAGATATTTCAAGTTTTGCTAAGATCAAAATTGAATAGGACAAAACAACAAAAGGACAGATAACAATGCAGTATAAAATCGATTTATTGATTAAACAGCAGACGTACCAAGAGTTAAAAAACATTACCCAAAGTTTAAATCATGGCGAAAAAAGTGATCTGGCAAAACAATTAGGTAATGTCTTTACGGAAATGTCATGCCAAGTGCTAGATCAAGTCTTTGGTGCTTTGCTTGAAGAGCAACGGAATAACTCTGCGCTAGATGCGAATGGTCAGAAGAAACTCAAAGAAGCAGAGCAAATTTTTACGCAGATTGAAGGAGCTTTTAAAAAATATATGCCGTGGTCGATTTCGTTGTTTAGTAATGATCGTTTAAAACCTGTGGCAAATCATATTCTTAAAAAGTTTGAAGATTCCGATGCAAGCCAAGTGGTGATGTACTACCAATTAGATAGCCATCTAGGTAAAGAAGCGACCAGTAATATTCAAAAGGTCATTCAAGGGGATACCAGTGCTTTGCCTGTGACACTAAAAAATTTGGTTAAAATTATTGACCTCGGTGTATCAGAGTTTATTCGGGATCCTAAGACTTTGTTAAAATTTAACTTTGTGGTTGATAAAACCTTAAATGGTGTGATCAATATGATCACCAGTACAGGCTATAAGCGCTTAGAAAAAGTTGGCGATGAATACAATCCTCGAAATGTAGAAAAGGCGCAACATTATGCAGCGCACTTTAAAAAGTTTTTAGTTGAGGCTTAATCTCTAAAAAGGGAGGTTTGATTGATTTGGTGCGTCACGTGGTCTAATATTTATTCACCATATTCAAGAGCATAATAAAATGGAAAGCTTAGAAGGAAAGGTGGTTTGGATTACAGGCGCATCTTCAGGGATCGGTAAAGCCTTGGCTGCTGAATGTGCTTTGCAAGGTGCACAAGTGGTTTTAAGCGCAAGACGTTTAGAAGAACTTGAAAAAGTTCGTATAAGTCTGCTTAACCCAGATCATCATATTTCCGTGGCAATGGATATTACTGATGAAGCGCAAGTACGCCATGCCTATGAACAAGTCTTAGAGGAAAAGGGGCGTATTGATTGGTTGATCAACAATGCGGGCTTAAGCCAAAGGGCGTTGATTGCAGATACCAGTATGCAAACTGAACGTGCAATTATGGAAATTGATTACTTTTCTCAAGTGTTTTTGACCAAATTGGTTTTACCAACCTTTTTAGCTCAAAAATCTGGGCGAATTGCATATATTTCTAGCGTTGCAGGCTTATTGGGGACGCAATATCGTGCATCTTACTCTGCAGCAAAAGCAGCGATTCATATGTGGGCAAATAGTTTACGCGCAGAAGTGGCACAAGATGGTGTTAATGTTTCTGTTATTTTCCCTGGTTTTGTGAAAACCAACGTATCTTTCAATGCTTTAAATGGTGCTGGGAAAGCACAAGCCCATCAGGATGAAGCCATTGAAAATGGTTTAGAAGCCGATGATTTTGCGCAGAAAACGGTTTCTGCTTTATTAAAAGGTCAAGAATATATTGTCGTGGGTGGGCGTAAAGAAAAATTGGGTGTGTTGGTTTCTCGCCTATCACCATCGACACTTTATAAAATGATTCGCAAGATGAAAGTAAAGTGATTAAAAATTAACAACTTTTGTATGTATTGATAAGGCGTTTATATATTGTATAAGCGCTTTTTCTTAATATATTCCGTCTCTATCTATAAGTACAAAAAACCATGTTAAACCTCATGAAAATAATATTTAAAATCATTAGTCTACAATTTATATTGATCAGCGCAGTTTATGCAAATATTTGTGATGATACTCAAGTTGTTGCGCAAATATTAAAGCAGGCAAAAATTGTAAAGGTTGAACAAGCTTTAATCGACTGTAAGCTCGATCCAGTCGATAATTCAAATATGATCATGGCTTATGCGCAATGGATTCCTGTAAAAGGTCATCCAGAAGAAGGTGATTATGCTTTAAATTTATTTAAGTTTAATCCAAAAAATTTAAAACTTGTTTATCACTATGTTGTTGCAGAACGTATGGTTTCGGATGCAATTAGCTTAAATTCAATCCAGCTCGATACAGCAAATTATAAAGTCACTGATTCAAATCGAGCTTTGGGTTTAAGATTAAATTACTCAGGTCACTCACAACCCTTTCCTTTTTCTATGCAAGTGCTAAATTTATATGACTTAAAAAATAAAAAGCAAATCTTAGATAGTCTGATAGTTGAACGTGATCGGGCAGAAACGGATATGCAGTGTAATGCAGATATTGAAGAACGTGCTTCAACCTTAGTGATGCAGTCAACCCAAACCAAGAAATATACGGATATTTTGGTCAATAGCAAAATTAAACGCTACCAGATGCAAGTGATAAACGAAGATTGCCAAGAAGTTAATCATCAATTATCGCAACAACGGTTTGTTTTAAAATTTGATGGGAAAAAATATCAATTTCCTAAAAGTTTTAAAGATGAATATCAGTACTGATAGGCAATACTGTCAAGAATATCAATAAGATTATGTCATTGCAGCGTAAAGCTGACGATTAAACATTCATCTTCTGGTTAGCGAGCTAAAAGTTAGTCGTGAACTAAAAGATGAATGCTTTTAAAATAACAGGGTATTTAATGGCGATAAATGAAATATTTAATGTGTTTTATTGAAGTAGTTTAATAACAATTCAGCATTTTTGCCCCTTAATTGCCATGACATACAGCGTACTCCACCGCCCATATGGCACACCTGTGCAGAGTGAATTGGAATGACAGTTCGTTTGGTTAGACGACGAATTTGCTGTAATGCCAGTGCATCTTGTTTAATACCAAATTGCGGAAAATAAATACGCTCAGGCGTAACCAGCATATTGGTATATAAGCCACAAGCTGAACCAAATTTCTCATCATAAATTTCACTACCATCATAAGGTGTGGTGATTTCATGAATTTTGATATCTGGAATACCGCGTTTTAAATCGATCTTTAACTGTTTGGCGTAGTCAGGATCTTCAGGATAGGTGTTAATCACTAAAGTATTCTGATCTATAAAGCTTACGACACCATCCGCATGTTCTAAACCACCTTGTTCATCTGCTTCAATAAATGCAATATGTTTAGCACCTGTCAAACGGATCAGTTGTGCTCTAGCTTGGGTTTCGGTTAAATGATTGTCAGCTAAGAACTTGGTGCTTAACACAACATTACCATAACCATCTTCAACCCAATTACCACCATCATTGAGCAGTTGGGTCTGGGTAAATTTTAAACCAGCCTTTTGGCTATAGGCTTTAAAGTCTGCTTGAACATCATCAGAAATGGCTTGAGCTTTTTTGGTTCCACCTTGTCCTGCTGCGGTATAACGAAAAAGAACAGGTTGATTGGGATTGGCACTGCTAAAATCACGCATCCAAATATCTTGCATAGGCGCGATAGTAACATGCTGTTTACCCAGTGCTTTGACATAATCAGGGTAAAGTTGTTGATCGGTTAAGATCATCACATTGTCACCATTTTGGATAATTTTCTTTGCATAATCGACATGAAAATCAAAGATATCATCGATTTTTTCTGCATAGTATTTATCCTGACTTTGTGGTGAAGCCAATACAATCAATTCTGCATTTATTGTGAATGGAAGCATAGACAGTAATCCGATACTTATTTTAAGTACTAAAGCTTTCATGATATCTAACCTGTTCATGAAGTTAAGATTCTTTCATTTTTGTTATGGTCAAGTTATTCCTAGATCTTTACATCACCAGAATACAAAATCAAACCGTCTAACAAAGATCGTGTATTCTAATGAAAAAATCATGATGATTATTTAAAAAGAGGAGGGAGATTAAGTTGCTGTTCCATAGGCAAAGACTTCAACCATTCCACCTTGCATACCGAGTTCTGTGGTACTTAAACGTAAGCCCATAATATGCGTAGCTCCAATATTTTCAGCTTCCTGTTTTAATCTAACAATCGCCTCTCGACGTGCGCGATCGACGACACTCTCATAGGTGGTTAAACGACCACCAAAGAAGTTCTGAATTTGCGCAATAATATATTTAAAATAATCATGTGAAATCACCACATTACTACTGATAAGTTGCCCTTGCTTTTCAGAGACTTGGAACTTATTGGTATCAATCCGAATATGGGCAAGCCGTTGTTCATTGTCTGCCAATTCTTTTAAATGCTTTTGCTCAATAAAACGTCCAAAACCCCAGCCAATAAAAAACAGAACCAGTGTGAGCCCAATTTTAAAAATTAAACCATCCATCTGTTTCGCCTATTTTGAAAATGGGTCAGGAAGTTGAGTTGTGGTCGGTTCGACAATGACCGCAGTACCATAGACAAAAAGTTCTGATGCACCTTGCGCAATATTAGAGGTGGAAAAACGGATTCCAACAATTGCATTGGCACCTAAACCATGTGCTTTTTCAATCATACGATTCATGGCTTCTTGGCGCGATTCTTCTAATAACTCGGTATAGCCTTTGAGTTCACCACCGACAATATTTTTTAGACCAGCCATAAAGTCACGTCCAACATGTTTACTACGGACGGTACTTCCATAAACGACATCAAGCTGTTGCTTTATGACATGTGCTGGAACAGTTTCTAAATTACTGAGTTTCATTTTAAATATTCATTGATGATGTATTGCTTCAAACATAGGAAATTATCCATTAAAAAGCAATAAAAAAAGCCCACCGAAGTGAGCTTTGATCATCAAACTGAGATTAACTGACTTTTTTATCTTTTGAATGATATTTCAATTCAGATGAAGAGGCCGGTTGTGCAATTTGATCCGCAGTGTTGGCTTTTAGACCACCACCAAGGGTTTTATAAACCTCTACCTGATTGTTTAAGTTCGCTTGCTCTAATAGCAATAAACCTTGTTCAGCAGAGTAAGAAGTACGTTGAGCATCTAAAACAGTTAAGTAACTATCAATACCAGCACGGAAGCGGGCATTTGAAAGTTTATAGGTTGTATTGGTTGCATCAACTAAACGTTTTTGAGCAGAAAGACGATCACCAATATTTTGGCGAGTCGCTAATGCATCATTGACTTCACGGAAAGCAGATTGAATTGATTTTTCATAGTCAGATAACGCAATTTGTTGATCTGTTTCTGAAATCTTAATGTTCGCTTTACGTGTGCCCCAATCCCATAACGGAATATCAAGACTAGGACCTAAAGACCAAACGAAAGCACCTGATTTAAATAAATCACTTAAATCAGTAGATGCATAACCTGCAGTACCCGTCAAACTGATGGTTGGGAATAAGCGTGCTTTCGCAGCACCGATATTCGCACCAGCAGCAGAAAGTTGGTATTCAGCCGCTTTGACGTCTGGACGGTTGTTCAGCAAGTCACTTGGTAAACCTGATGCGAACGCAGCATTTGAAGTAATACGCGTTACACGTTGTGTTGGCAATAAGTTGTCTGGAACTGATTGTCCAACAAGTAGATTTAGCAAGTTCTGAGCTTGTGCAATTTGAGTCTTATAATTGGCAACATCATTACGTGCAGTTTCAACAGAAATCTGAGCCTGACGAACAGGCACTTCACTGTCAATACCGACATCAAAACGTTTTTTGTTGAGGTTATAAGAGTCAAGCTGCGCTTTTAATGTTTGGTCAGCGAGCTTAAGTTGTGCACTGGCAAAAGAGTAATTTAGCCAAGCTTGCGCAACTTGACTAATTAAGCTGATTTGCGTTGCATCACGCGCACTTGCAGTCGATAAATAAGTATCAAGCGCATTGTCTTTTAAACTTTTTACTCGACCCCAGAAGTCTAACTCATAAGCAGTTACACCAAGGCCAACATTATAACGTGTTTGAGCACCTACACCTTGATCCTGACGTAATAGACCACCACTTGCACCAATCGTTGGTAGCTGATTGTTTTCAGTGATTTGATAGGCTTGTTGAGCACGTTGAATGTTCAATGTTGCTGTACGTAAATCACGGTTATTGGCTAAAGCAAGATCAAGTACTTGAAGTAAGCGTTGATCTGCAAAAAACTCTTTATAACCTTGTTCAGCAATAGATGTACCACCGTTATTTTGAATATAACCAGTTGGTATGTTCGCCTGAGCTACGGGTTCTGGGCCACGCATGCTTTGACACGCTGTCAAAGCAAGCGCAAGTGCAGATACCGCAATGCTACGACCTGAAATAGACCATACTTTTTGCATCACGATTTATGCTCCTGAATATTTTGATTTTTAGGTTTGTACTTAAAGATACTACGAATCCATACGAAGAACACAGGAATAAAGAAGATACCTAAAAGTGTTGAGCTAATTACACCACCCAATACACCATAACCGACTGAGTGTTGGCTACCAGCACCAGCACCGCTTGATAAAGCAAGTGGCAATACACCGAAACCGAACGCTAAGGTTGTCATGATAATTGGACGTAAACGCATTTTTGCAGCATGCAATGTCGCTTCAAACAATTCTTCGCCTTGTTCTTGCAACTCTTTTGCAAACTCTACAATCAAAATCGCATTTTTTGCAGACAAACCGATGACTGCAACGATCGCGACTTGGAAGTAGATGTTAAATGATAAGTTAGGATCACCTTTGATGACCATGCCCAACCAAGTTAAGGTAAATGCACCAATAACACCTAATGGTACGACCAGCAATACTGAAACTGGAATTGACCAACTTTCATATAAAGCTGAAAGGCAAAGGAACACGATAAGCAATGAAAGAATTAAAAGCGGAACAGTTTGACTGCCAGATTCACGTTCTTCTAAAGACAGACCCGTCCATTCATAGTCGAAACCTGTTAAGCCCATAGATGGTAACTTACCAATAATTTCTTCCATAGCAAGCATCGCATCTCCCGAACTTACGCCCGGTGCTGGTGTACCTTGAATGTTTGCAGAAGCTACACCGTTATAACGCTCGAGACGAGGTGAACCATAAGTCCATTGGCCTGTTGCAAATGCAGAGAATGGAACCATAGTGCCGCTATTGTTACGTACATACCATTTGTTTAAGTCTTCAGGCATCATACGAGCGCTTGATTCGCCTTGAACATAAACTTTTTTCACACGACCACGGTCAACGAAGTCATTGATATAAGAACCACCCCAAGCCATGCTCATGGTCGAATTAATATCCGCAATACTAACCCCCATTGCACCAGCTTGCGCTTGGTCAACATTGATTTGATATTGAGGGGTATCTTCTTGTCCATTTGGACGAACACCAGCAAGACGTTTGTCTTGAGAAGCCATACCTAAAACAGCATTACGCGCAGCAACCAATTTCTCATGGCCTTGACCACTAGCATCTTTTAATTGGATGTCAAAACCTGATGAAACACCTAATTCTGGCATTGCAGGTAATTGCAATGGCATGATGTAAGATGCATCTTTGACAATCATATTCAGTGCCATACCACGTTGGATGATGGCGCCAATTTGTGATTCAGGTGTGGTACGTTCACTCCAGTCTTTCAACTTCATAAATGCTAAACCAGCATTTTGCCCAACCCCAGTAAACGAGAAACCAGAAACTGTAAATATAGTATCTACGTTTGCTTTTTCCTTATTTAAGAAGTAATCGGTCATGGTCGTGATGACTTTATCTGTCCGTTCAAGGCTGGCACTTGGTGGTAACTGAACCAATGTCATAACCATCCCTTGGTCTTCTTCTGGTAGGAAAGAAGAGGGGAGCATTTTATACAGTCCGACTAAGGCAACAATTACCGCAACGTAGATCACACCAGAGAAGATCTTATGATGGGTCATACGATTGACACCACCTTGGTATTTCTCCGCTACTTTATCAAAGCTACGGTTAAACCAACGGAAGAAACGCGCAAAAATGTTATTGCTTGGTTCTTGATTTGGATCATGCTGTTTTAACAATGTCGCACAAAGCGCAGGGGTAAAAGTTAAAGCAACGATTAATGATAAAACCATTGCAGTAACGAGCGTGATCGAGAACTGACGGTAAATTACCCCTGTAGTACCACCGAAGAATGCCATTGGCACAAATACGGCAGTCAATACGCTGGTAATACCTACCAAAGCACCTGAAATTTGTTTCATCGACTTTTCAGTGGCTTCAACTGGACCCGTATGCTCTTCTTGCATCACCCGTTCGACGTTCTCAACCACAACGATGGCATCATCGACCAATAGACCAATTGCCAGTACCATGGCGAACATGGTTAAGGTGTTGATTGAAAAGCCGAAAATATTAATAACTGCAAATGTCCCCAGTACAACCACAGGAACTGCCATTGTTGGGATAATCGTTGCGCGCCAGTTCTGTAAGAACAAGAACATCACAAAGAATACAAGAACGATTGCTTCAATTAACGTGTGTACCACACTTTCAATTGAAAGTTTGATAAATGGTGTGGTGTCATAAGCAAGCTTATCTTTCAGACCATCTGGGTAGTTTTTACGGAGTTCACTGAGGCGTTTTTCTACAGCAGCCGCTGTATCAAGTGCATTTGCACCTGTTGCCAATTTAATCGCTACACCGCCAGCAGGCTTACCATTAAATTTAGAATCAAATTGGTAGTTATCTGAGCCGAGTTCTACACGTGCAACATCACTTAAACGAACCTGAGCACCCGAAGCGGTATTTTTCAGGAAAATGTTTTTAAACTGTTCAGGTGTCGTCAACATGCTTTGTGCATTGACAGTCGCATTGAGGACTTGACCTTGTACCGCTGGAGCACCACCCAATTGACCTACAGCCACTTGTGAGTTTTGCGCACGAATGGCAGCAGCAATGTCACTTGGTGTAACTTGCAAACTGGTCATTTTAGCTGGGTCTAGCCAGATACGCATTGCATATTGACCACCAAAGACTTGAATTTCACCTACGCCTGCAACACGACTCAGTGGTTCAGAAATATTTGAGTTTACATAGTCTTTAATGTCAGCCCCAGACAGGCTGCCATCTGGCGAATAAAATGCAAGTACTTGCATAAAACTCGCGCCAGATTTGGTCACTTTTATCCCTTGACGTTGTACATCTTCAGGTAACAGTGCAGTCGCTGATTGTAATTTGTTCTGTACTTGAACCTGTGCAATGTCTGGATCAATACCTTGTTCAAAATTCAGGTTGATTGATGCTTGACCATTACCCGCACTGTTCGATGAGATATAACGTAAACCATCTAGACCATTCATTTGTTGTTCAATGATCTGAGTTACCGTGTTCTCAACAGTTTGTGCAGAAGCGCCAGGATAAGTTGCAGAAATTGTCACCACAGGCGGAGCAATTGTTGGATACTGAGCAACAGGCATTTTTGTCAGCGTCAGAATACCCGCCAACATAATTACCAGTGCAATCACCCACGCAAAAATGGGGCGATGAATAAAAAATTGAGCCATATTCGTCTACCCCTTATGCATTTGAAGTAGCTTTTTGTTCACTAGATTTATTTTGTTGAACAGGTTGTGCTGCTGTACCTGGTTTAGCACCTGCTTGGGGTGCAGCCGCTTGAGGCTGATACGGTTTAGCAACCACAGCTTGTTCTGGTTTTACTTTGGCAATACCATCAACAATCACTTTATCGCCAGTATTTAGGCCTTGAGTGACAATCCAATCTTTACCTTGAACACCTACAGTTGTTACAGGACGGCTTTCGACTACACCTTTAGCATTTACAATCATCGCGATTGCTTGGCCAGTTGGGGTACGTGTAATTGCTGCTTGTGGAACTAAGTAAGCATTTGGAATTACGCCTTGTACGATCTGCGCATTGGCAAACATACCTGGCAATAATAAATGATTAGGATTTGAGAAGACTGCACGTAAAGTTACAGAACCTGTGCTTGGGTCTACACTTGCATCAGAAAATGCAAGGTTTCCTTCCACACTGTAGAAGCTACCATCTTCAAGTTTTAAACGAACTTTGGTGTTATTGCTACGGTCAATACTACCTTGACTTAACTGTTGACGTAGACGTAATAACTCAGCACTTGATTGGCTGATGTCTACATAAATTGGGTCAAGTTGCTGAATTGTAACCAAAGCATTGGCTTGGTTTGCAGTCACCAAAGCACCGGCAGTAACTGAAGAACGACCAGATTGACCTGAAATAGGTGAACGAACAGTCGAATAACCTAGGTCAATTTGTGCATTTTTAACAGCAGCATTTGACGCTGCAATATCTGCTTCAGCAAGTTTGATTTGTGCAAGCAAATCATCAAATTCTTGCTTAGAAACAGCATTGATGCCGACAAGTTGACGATAACGATTTGCTTTAACCTGCAAGGCATTTAAGTTTGCTTGCTGACGTACTAAAGCTGCTTTTGCACTGTCTAAGTTTGCACGATTGATGCTCGAGTCAATCTCATAAAGAGGTTGGCCTTCACGAACAAAACTACCTTCCGTAAACAAACGTTTTAAAATCACACCATTTGTTTGTGGGCGAACATCAGAGATTTGATACGCTGAAGTACGACCCGAAAGTTCAACAGTTTGTTCTACGCTTTGTGGCTGAGCAACAATGACACCAACTTCAGTCGGCGGCATTTTTTGGGCAGCACCACCAGCTTGTTGTGCTGATTTAGGATCTTTGCTGCAGCCTACAAGTGCAATACTTGTTGCGAGAGCACAAGCAGTAAGGGCAGGAGCCCAAAGCTTTGCCGACATCATTATTCCACCTCGTTTAGATTCTTATCTAAAAATAATTTGTTCTGTCTTAACGTTTCTCGTGACAGTATGAGCCATAAAATTGCAGCCCATATGACACCTATACTCCATCCAGTGAGTACATCAGTTGGGAAATGTGCCCCTAGATAAATTCTAGAGCCCCCCATGCTTAGAAACCATAAAAAGCCCCCCAAGCTAATCCATTTAACTTGGCGATGCTTTTGAAATATAAACATAATCGAACAGCATACAATCGCTGCATAAATGCTGTGAGCACTAGGAAATGAAGCACCATAGGTTTGCACCATTTGGTAGATTTCATCGGGTCTAGGACGATTGACCAGATATTTGAGTATCCAACCAATTGCCGCAGCACCGAGCAGTCCAATACTGATCATCAGCACATTTGCATATTGTTTTAGGCGTATGAAATATAAATTACATAGCCCTGCAATCACGATCATTGACGGTAAGCCGCCCAGATAGGATAGGGTGAGTGCTAGACCATTTAAGACCTCTAAACGGTGTGAACTCATCCATACAACGCTTGAAAAATCAAACTGTTGTACCTGGTTAATGTTTAAACCAACACTCCCAATAAGTAAACCTATACAGCCAATAAGGAGCAATACGTAAGGCATAAGTTAACCTAGAGTATATAATTGCGTACGTTAAGTTTATTTAATCAACCGAAGTGTACTAGCCAGTACACTTTTTTTCAAGTGAGTAAATTTAGGTAATTTATACTAATTTCTTTTTGTGAAATATTTAACAATTTGCACAAAAAATAACAAAAATCCTAGTGATTTAGTTTGCTTTGTGAGTTTGCCTCATCTTCAAGTTGTAAGGGTTGTTTTGGCGGCCAGAAGAAATCTAGAGGACGGGTAGAAAAATGGGTAAATATAAGTTTTGCCAATGGTTTCCATTGTGAAAAACGAACTTGTCTTGCTCTGAGTGCCACAATAATGGTGAGCGTGAAGCTGACAAATAAGTTGGTCAAACCAATACATAACACGCCAAGGAAAGACACAATGATGAGGCCAATATCAGGTGAACCATTGATGGTCATTAAGCCTTGAATAAAGTTAGCAGCAGCAAACGCAATATGGCGGATATCTAAAGGTAAACCTAAGATAAAACCAATGGTTCCCATACTTCCAAGCATGATCCCAAAGATAAAATTACCCGCTAAAGCGCCTAAGTTTCGTTCGATATAGTCTGCAAACTTGTCCAGTCGGGCCTGTCCCATCATTTTTTTCAATTTTACGTGAGCTTTTAAGCGGGGGCCGACTTTTCGATAGACTGACATATTGTCAAAATATCCAGCGATTAATCCCGATAAAAATAAACAAACACCGGCAATTGCTGCATGAGGAATTGCCAATGAGGTAAATGGATTTAGACTGGCGAGTAAGGTTGTGGCTTTAGCATGCGTCAAAAGTGGTTCATGCATTGACAGCTGCCAGAGATAGGTAATTAAGGCGGCAGTAGGAATCGCAATCGAAATATTTCCCAGAATTGCAATAAACTGAGTCCGGATAATATTAATAATCAGTCCGGCAAGTTCAGCAATTTGTGCCGTTTTTGAACCTTTTTGATGCTGAACTGTTGATGCAAGTGCAGCCGCCGTCATCGCAGGCTGTTTGGTTGCTACAGTAAAGTGCAAAACATGGATCAGGATAAAACCCAATGAGTAATTCATACTGTAGAGAAAGGCATGCAAAAATGGCGCAAGGACTAAACGTGCAGTCAGTATTTTCAGGGTTGCCATGGTTGCAATAATCGCACCTGCACCTGCAGCTGCTTTATACATACCAAAGAAACCTTTCTTATCGGTACTTACATAATGTTCGCCTGTCTTACTGGCGTTTTCAGTGACTTGTAGTGCGATTAACTCACTGTTGGTTTTAAGCAAATCACGCACACTGGTTTCACTATAGTGTGCATTGACTAAGTCAGTGAGCAATTCACCGCAGAGCTGATAACGAATCTGGTCATCTTCGACCAGAAGATTGAGTAAGAGTTCGATTCGATCAATACATTGTTCTAGTAGCGAGAGTAAATAAGTCAGGCTTAAACTCACCCCAATCCGCTTGATTGCTCGACGGATTTTCTGTACCACATCACGACATTGTTCAATCATGACCAATGCTTGGTCTGCATCGGGAGGAATACCCACAGCAAACTCATCTTCATCGCGATGCTGCTTTTTATACGCTTCTATAAACTCAACAATTTCACGGTTTTGAACTAAAAAAGGCGATTCATATTCTTGAAGTTCGGGGTAGGCATTGATAAATTCAGGATATAAGCCAATACCACTGATTCGATAGGAAAGCACAGTAATGGCTTTGACAATATCGCGTTTAATTCCCAATTTATCGTTTTTATAACGATGACCTTGATTGAGTAATCGGAACAATTGTTCCCATTTCTTTTCACTGATATTTTCCAGCCAATATTTATCACTACGTTGGTGAAACACTTTGCCAACCAAATCTTTGAGATCTGATTCGTCTGTCAATAAAGGTAGAAAATGTGCGCCAATACGTTGCCCAAGCTGATTCCAAAAGCCGTCTAAAGATAAAATCCCACTATCTGCATACAATCCTGCTTGTTTATAGTGATTGACCAGCTTGAGTAAATAACCTTGAAATGCAGAAGATGCATTGGGTGTAGTGAGCAGTGCTTGAATTAAAGCATCAAATTTATTTTGACTTTCTTCTAAATTGTGGCTGTCACTGGGTCTGATACGATTGATTAACTCAATTAATATATCAGGATTGGGAACAACTTTTATGCCGTCGAGTTGTTCCTGCATAAGGAGGAAAAGATCATTAAATTGTATATGCATAAGCCTTGTTAAATTTTATTGAATTCGATGTAAGGCAAGTTGCGCTAAATTATACAATGCCTGGCGATACTCAGATTCAGGCAAATGGTTCAAAGCCTGAATCGCAGCTTGAGTTTCTTCTGTGGCACGGCGACTACAATAATCTAAAGCACCTGAGGTCTGCACAATTTCAATTACACGATCCAAATCGCTTGTTCCACCAGTTGCGATACTTTTACGGATAATTTCGTGCTCTTCACCCTGAGTATTTGCTAAGGCAGAGATTAAAGGTAAAGTGGGTTTACCTTCCATTAAATCATCACCAATATTTTTACCTAATGTTTCAGCATCAGAGGTATAGTCTAAAATATCATCAATAATTTGAAAGGCATTGCCAAAATGACCTGCAAATAAACGTAATGGTTCACGATACTCAGGTTTCCCTGCAATGATGGCAGCACCTTCAGTTGCAAGTTCAAATAAACGAGAAGTTTTACCGTGAATAATATCTAAATAAGTTTGTTCAGTCGTTTCGGGTTGATGTTGTGCTTGAAGCTGTAATACTTCACCTTCGGCAATTTCACAAGTGCCCGTCGAAAAGTCTTTGAGCAAGATCATATTGTCGAGATCAACCAGAAGATCAAAAGCTCGAGAAATCAGAAAATCACCCACCAACACAGCAGTTTGGTTGTTCCAAGTTGCGTTCGCAGTTGGACGACCACGACGTAAACCAGATTCATCTACAACATCATCATGTACCAAGGTTGCGGTATGCAGCATTTCAATGATTGCTGCCAGTTTACGATAAGGGTCCATCTGTAGATCTGTTGCACCACATGCTTTTGCTGCAAGTAGGCACATGATTGGACGCATGCGTTTACCGCCAGCTTCAACAACATGTTTACTGACGGCCATCACTAAAGCAACTTTTGAGGTAATCCCTTCATTAATAAACTTGTCCATTGCAGCAAAGTCGGTTGCAACTGGAGCGAGAATATCTTGCTTAAAGTCGATGGTCATCGGGTGGGAGCCTCATGCAAATGCGTTATAAGTTGCTAGTGTAACAATTAACATGTCTGAATGTTGCTTTTGAAAGCAGACATCGTGCCTGAATCTTAATGATTTGTTCTTTCTTTGTCCAAAGATGAATAAAGCATTGAACATTCAATCGATCATTCTTTTGAGCTACATAGTAGCGGATTTGTTTTAAAAATCTATTTCAATTTTAGCTGTATCTTAAAAAAAAATTCATATTATCAAAGGGGAAATCTTAAAAAAACCATTATATGTAGATTATTTTCTATACAATGATAATATTTGCTGGAAATGACTTGTTGTTTAATTCATTATCACTTAAAATCTTTGCCCTTGAATAACCCCCAGTGGCGTTCGTCTTAAGATCGATATATTCCTTTATCGGCACGACGACACGGGTAAGTTGGAGTACATTATGTACGCAGTAATCCAAAGCGGTGGTAAACAGCACCGTGTTGTTGAGGGTGAAACCCTTAAAGTAGAATTGTTGAAAGCTGAAACTGGCGCGACTATTACATTTGATGATGTATTAATGGTTGTGAATGGCGAAAGCATTCAAATCGGTGCTCCAGTTGTAGCTGGCGCAAAAGTAACTGCAGAAGTGGTTGGTCACGGTCGTCATGACAAAATTCGTATTGTTAAAATGCGTCGTCGTAAGCACTACCGTAAACAACAAGGTCACCGTCAATGGTTTACCGAGTTGAAAATTACTACGATCGCAGGTTAATCACTAGGAGTATATAGACATGGCAACTAAAAAAGCCGGTGGTTCGACCAAAAACGGTCGTGATTCGAATCCTAAAATGTTAGGTGTTAAAATGTACGGTGGTCAAGCTGTGACTGCTGGTAACATTATCGTTCGTCAACGTGGTACAGAATTCCACGCGGGTACAAATGTTGGTATGGGTCGTGACCATACTTTATTTGCTACTGCTGACGGCGTAATCAAATTTGAAGTGAAAGGTCAATTTGGCCGTCGCTATGTATCTGTTGAAGCGTAAGCTTTAAGAGTGCAAAAAAGCCCGCTTTATTGCGGGCTTTTTTATCAGTTTTTTTTAGCATTCAACAAAAAACCATCTTCATCATGATGAATAATTTTCAACATATTGCACCAATAACAATACAAAACTTCTTATTTTCTCAATTATTACTGACTCAATTTGGTTTAAGATAAGCAATCTAATAAATTACATTCTGTGCCAAATATTATTTGAATATTTTAATTGAGGTGCAGACATAGAAAAGGTGAACATATGAATATGCTTCGTAAAACGATGGGTGCAGTGGCTATAAGTGCAGCGCTGTTTGCACCTGTAATGAGCACAACAGTTTTTGCAGCAACTGCTGCTTCGGAGCAACAAGCAACCGCAAATCTGGTTAAACAACTCAGTGGTGTAAAAAGCTTTACTGCAAATTTTGAGCAAACCACAAAAGCGACTCAAACAGGTAAAGTTGCACAGAAAAAGGGTTTAACCGCTCAGCATATGAATCAAACCTTTAAAGGTACAATGAAGGTTGAGCGTCCTGGTAAATTCTATTGGGAAACCACCACGCCCGCAAAACAGACTATTGTGACCGCAGGTCGTACAGTGTGGATTTATGATCCAGACTTACAGCAGGCTGTACGCCAAAGTTTAGATGAGCAGGTGGCCAATACACCAGCATTACTCCTCAGTGGTAATACTGAGCAAATTCAAAAGGCTTATCGTATTACTCAGCCTAATGCTGGTAAAACTTACTATACCTTGTATCCAAAACAAAAAGATGGTGCTTTCCAAAGCTTGACGATTAGTTTTGGGGCGAAAAATGCACCGACTTTAATGATCTTGCAAGATTCTTTGGGTCAAACAACCACTGTGCGTTTTAACAATGTACAGGTTAATGCCGCTATTCCTGCATCTACCTTTAATTTTGTGCCGCCTAAAGGCACAGACATTATTGATCAATAAACGATTTTGATTGAATAGAAGAGCAACCGTAAGGTTGCTTTTTTTATGCCGATTAAACAGAACAGAGCAATAGACTTAGCCATGTTGATTAGGCGAATGATGAATAATAGCTACGAGCAAATAAAGTGGCTTTCAATACAAGATTATTCTATGCTCAAACAAGGGTTTGAATATAAAAACTGAGATGCTGTATGTATCGCAAAACACAATTGAAACTCAAACATTACCCAAAGATGACTGCGCAAAAGTCATTTTTGAATGTTTTGAGGCAAAAGTTAATCTGCATGATTGGGCGATTTTTAAGACGGCATCGTCGTGATAAAGAAGTCAATCTTTATCAGCAAAAGCTTTACCAGCCAGTTGAAGAAATCATCACAACAACTTTAAAAATATCAGGAATTATCCCACCGCATTTAAATGGTTTATTGTTAAGAATTGGCTCAAATCCGATTGATGTCGCAAAGCCGACATTATTTGAATGGTATCTTGGTCATGGAATGATTCACGCGCTCAAATTACAAGCGGGTAAAGCAATCTGGTTTAAAAGCAGTATGCTGGCCACAGATACGGTGCAGCAATATAAACAACAACCAGCAATAGGCGGCTTTCGCCGTGGTGCACATGATGTTGTAAATACCAATATTTTTAAACATGCAGGAAAGCTTTGGGCGGTGATTGAAGCTGGCGCGTTTCCGATCTGCCTAGATGATGAGTTAAATGCAGAACGTTATCAGTTGTTTAATAGTGATGCTGATTTACCGTTTACCGCACATCCTCGTAAAGATATTAAAACAGGGCACTTACATGCGATTAGTTATGATGCTTTAGATCGTAAAAATGCCTATTACCAAGTGATTGATCAGCATGGCGATTTAATTCATGTGACGCAAATTTCATTAAAACATGGTCCCATGATTCATGATTGTCTCATTACACAACATGAAGTTTTGGTTTTTGATTTTCCACTTACTTTTTCAATGACTCGATTGTTGCATGGCGCAAGTGTTCCCTATCAATGGAATAAACAACATCCAGCACGTATCGGAATATTGCCTAAATATGCTAACGCTGAACAGATTCAGTGGATTGAGCTTGAACCGTGTTTTGTTTTTCATGCAGCAAATGCTTTTCGTGATCATGAAAATAGAATTATTTTAGATGTTTTGGTACATCAGGACGATTTTGAACATTCCCAACACGCAGCTTATGAATTGCAACATGCACAGTTAGAACGTTGGCGCATTGATTTAAGCTTACAAACGCTACATAGAACTGTACTCGACTCTCGAATTCAAGAATTTCCGAAAATTGATGCGCGTTTTACTGGGGTTGCATATCGCTATTTATACACTTTGGGTTTTGCTGAAACTGCATTGTTCAATTATTTATATATTTATGATTTAGAAATGCAAACATCTGTGAGTTATGATTTTGGTACGCAGTGGGCAATTGGTGAAGTCACTTTTGTGGCTGAGCATGAACACAGTGCAGAAGGGCAGGGTTATTTGATGGCCTATTTACATCATGTGGACGGAGAAGCAGCCAAAGCTGTTATTTTAAAAGTAAATGGACTAGAAATAGCTGAGCAGGCTGAAATTGATTTGGGCGTACATATACCACTGGGGTTTCATTGTAATTGGGTTGAGAACCATGCAAATGTAGATTTCAATCAAAATGACAATGTTGGCGCTAATTTGAATAAAAGAGTTAGCACATAGGCTTAAACAACAAAATTTCAATAATTAACAATTATGAATATTAATTTAAAGGTTCTGGTTTTATGATAGGGCTATTACTAAATATGCTTTAAAGATATAGAAATGAAAGTAAATTTTAAAAGTGGTCTGATTTTTTTATCTCTTTTATCCAGCATGCTCATGGTTAGCGCATGCCAAGAAAAGCCAGCACCTCAAGCAGAACAAGCTGCAACAGCAACTCAACACGCAGAAATACCGCTGATTCAAGCCAAAGTTGAACGCGTCAATGTGCTAAAAAAACAGTTTTGTGATGAAGATGGTTGTACGCAATATGATTTGCAAACTGTTAAAAGTAATGTACCTTGGCTAGATGAGTATTTTCTAAATCGTATTAAAAAAGATGTCCCAGGCGCATTTGAGAAAGATCAAAATCATGCTCAAGCTGAAAGTGAAGCGCAATCTTCACCTAAAGGTTTAAATCAAAATTCAATTTATGTTCGTTTTATTTCACAACAAAATAATTTAGCCACTTTTGTGATCCAGACTTATACCTATGCAGCAGGTGCTGCTCATGGGATGTATCACAATGAATATGTGACATTCGATCTAAGCACGCAAAAGCGCCTCGCTCTAACTGATATTTTAAAACCAAACGTCGAAGCAAAAGTTGCTGAACAGCTTTATGATGCCAATGCGAATTGGTTGATTCAAAAAGATATTACGCGTGATAAATTGCAGTTAAGCGATAACTATTATTATGGTGTAAATGGTCTGGTTTTTGTTTATCCATTATATGAACTTACCTCTTATGCAGAAGGTATGCCTGAGTTAAAGCTGCCGTATCAAGTGGCAAAAGATTTGATTAAAGCTGAGTATTTACCAAGTCTACCTCAAGTCGAAGCGACTGTAGAAAAACCTGTTACACCTTAATTGTCTTCAAATCATACAATTCATGTATGTCTAATGCTCTGTCACTGTATTTTTTACAGTGAAGAGCTTACACTATAGTCAGTTTTTTTCTTACCCTTTAGATTGACTATGATCGACCCGAAATTAATCAGAAATAATATCGAGGCTGTAAACTTAGCCTTAGCCAAACGTGGTGTACAACTCAACGTTGAAGAATGGGCATCACTAGAAGCTCGCCGTAAAGAAATTCAGTCTAGAACTGAAAACTTACAGGCAGAGCGTAATTCGGGTGCGAAACAAGTTGGTCAAATCAAAAAATCTGGTGGCGATGCTTCAGAAATCATGGCACGTATGGGTGCGATTGGTGATGAGATTAAAGCCGCTGAAGTTGAATTGAATGAACTTCAAGCTGAATTAGAAGCAAAACTACTCTCGATCCCAAACATGCCACATGAGTCTGTACCAGAAGGGAAAGATGAAAGTGATAATGTTGAAGTTTTAAAGTGGGGCACACCACGTCAATTTGATTTCGAAATCAAAGACCATACTGACCTTGGCGAAATGATGGGTGGGTTGGAGTTTGAAACTGCAACCAAGTTAACGGGCACACGTTTCAGCGTATTGAAAGGTCCATTGGCGCGTTTACAACGTGCATTGACCCAGTTCATGCTGGATACCCATACCTTGAAAAATGGTTATACCGAAGCTTATGTCCCTTATCTTGTCAATGCGGACTCATTGCGTGGTACAGGTCAACTGCCTAAATTTGAAGAAGATTTGTTTAAATTACAAGGCGAAAAAGAATACTATTTGATTCCAACCGCTGAAGTTCCAGTGACGAACTTTGTCCGTAATGAAATCATTGATGCTGACCGTTTACCGTTGAAATATGCTGCGCATACGCCATGTTTCCGTAGTGAGGCAGGTTCTTATGGTCGTGATACGCGTGGTTTAATCCGTCAACACCAATTCGACAAAGTTGAAATGGTTCAAATCGTAAAACCTGAAGACTCAATGGATGCTTTGGAAGCATTGACAGGTCATGCAGAAGGGATCTTACAAGCTTTAGGCTTACCATATCGTAAAATCGTTTTATGTGGTGGTGATATGGGCTTTGGTGCGTGTAAAACTTATGATTTAGAAGTTTGGGTACCAAGCCAAGATACATATCGTGAGATTTCTTCTTGTTCAAATATGGGCGATTTCCAAGCACGCCGTATGATGGCGCGTTATCGTGCAGACCAAAAGAAAACTGAGCTAGTACATACTTTGAATGGTTCTGGTTTGGCTGTCGGTCGTACTTTATTGGCTGTGATGGAAAACTACCAACGTGCCGATGGCTCTATTGAAGTGCCAGAAGTGTTACGCCCGTACATGGCTGGTGCAACATTCATCGACTAAATGTCGAAAACTCGATATTTGGTTCAGTTTTGTGCATAAATATTGCTTAGTACAATCAGATTTGAACTTTTGAGGAACACTGTGGAAATTTTCCCAATTTCATTAAAACTACAAGGGCAACCTTGTCTGATTGTGGGTGGTGGGCATATTGCTTACCGCAAAGCAGTATTACTTGCAAAAGCAGGTGCAGTGATTCATGTGGTTGCACCTGATATAGAGCAAAATCTTTTAGATATTGTCCATTCAACCCATGGGCAATATCATGCAGATAAATTTGATCGTCAAATTAGCCTAAGTAGCTATCGTTTGGTGATTGCTGCAACCAATGATAAAGCGGTCAATCAAGCTGTTTTTGAAGCCTGTGAAGATTTAAATGTGTTAGTCAACAGTGTTGATGATCCTCCACATTGTCGCTTTATGGTGCCTGCGATCATTGATCGTTCACCACTGGTAGTTTCAATTGCCACCAACGGTGCCTCTCCTGTTTTATCTCGCCAGATTCGTACTCAGCTTGAAGCGTCTATTCCTCATGGAATGGGTAAACTTGCTGATTTTTCTGGAAAATGGCGTAAAGCTGTTAAAGAACAGATTACTAATCCTGATGAACGTCGCATATTTTGGGAAGATTTATATGCCAGCCCTTTAAAAGAGCAGGTGTTTAATGACAATCTCATAGAGGCGGATCGTCTAATTGAACAAGCTTTAACAAAATGGCAAAAACCAAAAGGTGAAGTCTATTTGGTGGGTGCAGGACCAGGTGATCCAGAGCTGTTAACCTTAAAAGCTCTTAGACTGATGCAGCAAGCGGATGTGGTAATTTATGATCGCTTAGTGTCCCCCGCGATTTTAGAGTTGTGTCGCCGTGATGCTGAAAAAATCTATGTGGGTAAAGCTCGTTCAAATCATTCTGTGCCACAAGATGGGATTAATGCATTACTGGTCAAATATGCCACCGAAGGCAAACGTGTCTGCCGTCTAAAAGGTGGTGATCCGTTTATATTTGGTCGCGGTGGTGAAGAAATTCAAGAGCTTTTTGCAGCCAATATTACGTTCCAAGTTGTTCCGGGCATTACCGCCGCATCAGGGTGCTCAGCTTATGCTGGGATTCCGCTTACACATCGTGATTATGCACAAAGCGTCCGTTTTTTGACGGGACATTTAAAAGAAGGTTCACCAGAGCTACCTTGGAATGAGCTGGTTTATGAAAATCAGACATTGGTTTTATATATGGGCTTGGTAGGGCTAGAAAAAATTTGTGAAAATCTAATATCACATGGTCAACGTCCAAATATGCCAGTGGCTTTGATCTCCAAAGGGACAACTCCGGATCAAAAGGTGGTGGTTGGAACTTTGGCAGATATTGCATCAAAAGTGGAAGAAAACCATATTCAAGCACCTACTTTGACTATTATTGGTGAAGTGGTGAGTTTACGCGAACAGTTACAGTGGCAATAATATTACCTAAATTTTTCTTTAAAAACAGACATCTTCTTTTTTAAAGAACTTAGGTTGTATTCTGATAAGTAGAGATCTCCCGTGATTCATGTTGTTTTATACGAGCCTGAAATTCCTGCAAATACAGGGAATATCATTCGGTTATGTGCCAATACAGGTGCACAATTACATTTAGTCAAGCCTTTAGGTTTTGAACTGGATGATAAAAAGTTGCGCCGTGCAGGATTGGATTATCATGAATGGGCACATATGAAAGTTTGGGAAAACTTTGCTAAATGTTTGGCACATTTAAAGGTGCAGGGAATTGATCTTGATGCGATTTATCCTTTAACCACCAAAGGTACTGAAACACCACATACCTCAGATTTAAACCGACCTGTGGCTTTATTGATGGGGCCAGAAACACGTGGTTTACCAGTAGATGTCCGGATGATGTTCCCTCAGGCGCATTGGATTCGTTTACCTATGGCACCGAATTCACGTAGTCTGAATTTATCGAATGCCACCGCAGTAATTCTATATGAAGCATGGCGTCAGCAAGGATTTAAAGAATTAAAATAAAAATCATAACCCATCGCATAGATGGGTTTTTACTCTTATTAATTTAGAATTTCCTTTTTGGAAGGAGCAATGTGGTTATGGTTGTATAAGCGATCTCATCCGATTGGGATTTGCCTTTAAAATCAGTAATCCGAATATTTATCTTAATTTTTTGCCCTTTCATTGCTGTATATCGAATGTTTAAGAAGAAGCTATTCTCTATAACTGTTTCTAAATAGTGTTGACAACCCGTATCTGCTCGACCAGAAACCTGTGCTTTTTTTACAAGGCCTTTAAAAGAAATAAGGTACGTTTCACTTTTAAATCGGCCATCACCAAATCTGTCAACAAGAAATGTATTTGTAGAGGTATTCTCTAAAAGTTTGACCACCAAATCACAAGAGTTTTCATAAGAAGCAAACGCACGATGGCTGCATAGTATTAGGATAAAGAGGAATAGTATTTTCATTATTTTTTCCATTTAACATATTTTATTTATAAGATGTTAAGTGTATTGCATCAGGTGAAATTTTTAGCTGAGTGCACGATGACTTATAGCATTGGAATTGATGATTTATGCAAAAGTAATGACTCTTTGCTGCTTAAATTGTATCAAAGTGTCTTTGTACAAGGATCACAGTGTGTATTGGACTGATTTCATAGCTGAGCTGACTAATTATTTATCTGGTCCTAAATAGGTCACCGTTTCAGATTTCGGTATACTTTTATAATCTGTGATTAATATATTCAGTTTAATTTTTTGTCCTTTTTTAAATTCAGAGCGATTCGGGAAATCGCTTAAATTTTCTTCTAAGACTTTGCCGATATAGTGTTGACAACCACTATCTGCTCGGCCAGCAGCTTGCGCTTTTTTTACAATACCTTTTATGTTGAGTGTTGTTTCCTCAACTTCACCTAAGCCATCTTTATTGATATATAGCGTACGTGTAGAAGCGTTTTCTAAAAGTTTAACTTCTAAGTCACAAGAATTTTCATAGGACGCAAAAGCGCTATGGCTGAGGGTTGCTAGGATAAAGAGCAGTGGAATTTTCATTATTTTTTTCCCCTTTGCTGTGTTTTATTCAAATGATGCTGAGCTGATATCATGTTTACAACATAGCGAGCTGAGTATAAGTCATATTTAAAGTGTTGAGGTTTAGGCTTCCTGCAACAGTGCTGGCTCATTTTTTGCTTGAATTGCGTCAAATTGTTTTTGAGCACGAATGACATGTTGCACATTGCCTTCAGCCCAGAGCTTAAATGATAAAGCAGTTTGAGCAAACTCAAAGCCTAGAGAGGTTAATGCATATTCAACACGAATCACATTGTTCTCATGAATTGTACGGGTGATAAATCCATCTCTTTCTAGAATTTTTAATTTCTGAGAAAGTACTTTAGGTGAGATGCCTGTTAAGTTTTTTTTCAGTTCATTGAAGTGTTGAGAGTGCTGATGAAGTCGATAAATAATCATCAAAACCCACTTATCTGCAAATTTTTCAAAAAAAGATCGTGCCGGGCAATTTGGATGAAAAATATTAAAATTGAATGCATTAGTCATCAATCTATACCTCAATTTGGAAAGTTATAACCAAGAAATGACCAGTTACCACGTAGTAACTAATTGATACTAGATTTCAAAAGTATATCATAAATTAATCAGGTCAATACAACTTCTGCTGATTGATAGCGTAGATCGACCCTTTTATATTTATGAGCGTGGTTTTAATGAAAATAACAGATGCGGTCGTTTTTATTACGGGTGCAAATCGTGGTCTAGGTTTAGCACTTGCCCAGCAAGCGATACAACGTGGTGCCAAGAAAGTTTATGCAGGAATGCGTAATCTTCAAGGTTTTAATCAACAGGGTATTATTCCGATTGTTGTAGATGTCACAGATCCCGTATCTATTCAGAAAGCTGTTGCAGAATGTGGTGATGTCAATCTATTAATCAACAATGCAGGTATTGCACGCTTAAATGAAAGTCCTGTAGATGCAAATATTGCAGCAGTGACACGGACGGTTTTAGACACCAATCTTTATGGTGTGATCAATACGACTCAGCAATTCTCTCCAATTTTAGCAAGCCATGCTGAAAGTTATATCGTCAATATTTTATCGGATGTGTCTTGGGAACCCAGCACGATGTTAGCCAGTTATGCGATTTCTAAAGAGGCAGCATGGTCATTTACCAATTCAACTCGGCAATGGCTAGCAAAAGCCAATGTTCATGTGATGGGGGTACATGTTGGTTTTATCGACACAGATTTAACCCAATCACTGGATATTGCCAAAATTTCTCCACATACAGTGGCGCAACACGTATTTGATGGAATTCAACAAAATGCCTTTGAAGTGTTGGTTGGGGAATCTACCCAACAACTCAAACAAGGTCTAACTGCAACCCCTCCAAGTTATATCAAACATTAATATACCTATCATCTCAATCAGAGGACTTATCATGTCAAAAATCGCTGTTGTTTATCATTCAGGTTATGGTCATACCAAAGTCATTGCAGAAACTTTTGCCAATGAAATTCAGGCAACGCTCATCGAAGTGGATCAAGAGGGCAATATTCAAGATCAGGATTGGGACACTTTAGATGCCGCAGATGCAATCGTATTTGGTGCACCAACTTATATGGGCGGTGTGCCTTGGCAATTTAAAAAATTTGCAGATGCATCTTCTAAGCGTTGGTTTACTCGTGCATGGGCAGACAAGGTTTTCGGTGGTTTTACCAACAGCGCAAGTTTAAATGGCGATAAGCAAGTCACGTTAATTTCTTTACATACCTTGGCTTCACAACATGGTGGTATTTGGGTCAGTCTTGGTTTGGCACCATCAAACACTAAAAGCGCTACACGTCAGGATGTGAACAGCTTAGGCGGTTCTGTAGGTTTATTGGTTCAATCACCTGCTGATGCCAGTACAGATGAGATTCCAAGCGGTGATTTAGAGACTGCAAAACAATATGCAAAACGAATCAAAGCGATTACGGAAAAATTTATTGCAGCATAATTGCAGTTGATATGACTAAAATAAGAAAGGCGCATAAAGCGCCTTTCTTATTTGATTACACCCACAATAATCAATTATTCATGTTCATTGTGTTGTGGTGCAGGGTAGCGGAAACCACGAGTTTTATAGGCTAAATAGGCAACACCTAATACAGCCCATGCAAGCCCGAGTTTTAATGCCATTTCATCAATTTCTAACCACATCAAGAACACGCTGGCAAAACCAAGAGACGGAATCACCACATAATTGATGATTTCTTTCAGTGATTTTGTTCTGCCGTCACGTAAGGCGTAACGTGAAATCACAGAGAAATTCACAAAACTAAATGCAGTTAAAGCACCAAAGCTAATTAAGTTGACAATATGTTCAAGGTCAAGAAAACCCGCTGATAACGCAACAACACCAACAATCAAAATATTATAAGTCGGGGTATGTAATTTTGGACTAATATGACCAAAAATCTTTTTGTTAATGACGCCATCACGACCCATTACATACATCAAACGGGATACCCCAGCGTGTGCAGAAATACCAGAAGCCAGTACAGCAATGACCGCAAAATACAATACTAACTTTTTAAATGCGATACCTGTAATTGCCGTTAAAATGGTTGCATTGCCAAGTGCTTCAAGCATCACAGGTTGAGATTCATCCAGCGGATTAAAGTAAAGATTGGCATTACTTGGGAAAAATAGCTGAATAAAATAGGTACTAAAAATAAAGATAATACCCGCGATCAACGCTGTAGAGAAAATTGCTTTTGGCAAGGTTTTTTCAGCATCTTTGGTTTCTTCTGCAAGGGATGATAACGCATCAAAACCTGTGAAAGAGAAACAAAGAATCGTTGCACCACCGATTAATGCACCAATTGCCGTCATTTCACTCCAGAATGGAGCAAGTGACCATAATTCAGCTTTATCTGGGTTTAAGGTGCCATCTGCGTAAATGCCCTGAGTTAACAGTAAGTAAACTTCATAAACAAAATAGAAGATGATCGCAAGTTGCACCACAACAATGGTACTGTTAAATCGAGCAACAAAACGTGAACCAAACAAGTTGATCACAGTCATAATTGCCGTCAGTGCAATGACCCAGATCCAGTTATTCACATCTGGGAATAAGGCTCTTAAGTAAATATCAGCCAAAATGATGTTGACGAGTGGAGATAATAAATAATCTAACCAAGAAGACCAGCCAACCATAAAGCCGACATTTGGGTGAATCGATTTTTGCGCATAGGTATAAGCAGACCCTGACGAAGGGTAGCGCTTGATCATATGACCATAACTGATAGAGGTCAGGAGAATGGCAACAAGCGCAAAAATATAAGAAGTAGGAACATGTCCATGGCTTCCGTCTGACACTAAACCAAAGGTATCAAATAAGGTAAGTGGCTGAATATACGCTAGACCAATAATGATAATATGCCACAGCACAAGATTTTTTTTCAGTTTTGCTGTGGATTGAGTCCCAGAGATATCTGTCAACGGCGTTATCCTCTTAATCGTTGATCAAGGATCAGTCATATTTATAAGGATCGTTTGAGACGAACGATCCCCCCTAAGAATAAAACAAAAGTGCGCCAATCTACTCTAAAAGGTCACATTTGTCAGTAACTTTGTTGGCTTTTTTAGCAGAAAACGTGCCATCTTGATCAAAAAATAAGTGACTGCCCATTCTGCAAGATAAAAGCCCGATGTTTAGATAAACATCAGGCTATTTACTATCGGGGGCTGTCAACATTTCATCTGTGGATGACATCACTGCAAACATAGACTTAGTGCCAATAGCTCCCTCTATATTGTCGCAATTTTAGACAATTACCAAGCTTTTTCTAAGATTGACTTTAAATCTTTAAAGGTTGCTTCTTTCGGATTGAAAATAATTGAGCCGTCATTGAGTGCTTTTTCGGCAACTTCATCCAGCTGTGCTTGAGTAACTTTACCTGTTTCACTCAAGGTACGTGGAAGCTTAGTCAAATGATAGACACGATCACGCATGGTATTTAATGTCTCTATGGCCTTATCCGCACGCTGGTTTGCAGGGGTCTGTGCGTAAATATCAGCACCAGCAAGTGGCAATAATAGATCGGCAATCTTGTCACCATTCACTTCCTTGTTGTATTCCAAAACATAAGGAAGAAAGAGATTCATACATAAGCCATGAGGCAAATGCGCAACTGCACCTAAAGCATGACCAAGAGAATGCACAATACCAACCATCGAGTTAGAAAATGCAATGCCTGCCATTGTTGAGGCTTGAGCAAGTTCTAAGCGGCCTGTTGCATCGCTAGGATGGTCCAGTACATCAAATAAACTTGTACTGATCTTTTTGATGGCAGCAGTTGCATACGCATCGGATATTGGATTGGCTGCGATACAGGTATAGGCTTCTACAGCATGTGTCATGGCATCCATCGCTGTCATTGCTGTTAGATGTGGTGGCAATGTTTGGGTCATACGCGGATCGAGAATCGCCGCATGTGGCATTAAGTAATTCGAGGCAAATGCCATTTTCACATTTTTTTGATTGTCAGATACGACTGCAGCCAAGGTTACTTCTGAGCCTGTACCTGACGTGGTAGGAATCACAAAAAAAGGTTTAAGTGGGCGAGGGAGGTTGTGGGCACCTGAATACTTAAGTAAATCATCGCCACCCTCGGAGACTAAAATATTGGCTGTTTTAGAGGTATCAATAACCGAGCCACCACCCACAGCAATAATCGCATCACAGTTATTTTCACGATACGCTTGTGCTGCAGCACGAACTGTTTCAAGGCTTGAATCAGGCGGAACATCATCAAAAATAATGCCAATTTCAATATCAGTAGATTCAAATGCAGCTTCAATAGGTGCTAAAAGGTGATTGGCACGTACACCTTTATCGGTGATGATCATTGGGCGTTTAGCGCCTAATGATGCAAGTTCGAAAGGAATATGTTCGAGTGCAGCATGACCAGCGATCACTTTTACAGGACAGAAAAATTCGTAATATGGTTTAGCCATGTGTTAAGCACTCCCTTTTAAATATGATTGGGCAACTTTAAGATAGATATTTGCAGCGCCCGCTAATTTTTCTTTTAAGCTTAATTCTGATGGATATTCTTTTACCGCGAGTTCAGCAACCAGTTTAGGTAAAATTAATGCTTCCATTTTATTCAGACAACGCACTAAACGGATGGCATGTGCCACATCCCCATCTGCGATCATACGGTCATTTGCAAAAGCTTGAGCTGTACTTTCCTGAAATGAAAAGACTAAAAAAGCATGATGAACATGTTTGAAAATAATCGATAGATCAGGCTTAACATCTAAAGATTTAACCAGTTCAAGCTGCTTGTTTTGATTGACTCTGGCAATAAATGAAGCGCCGTTTGGAAAAACTTTCATTGATAATGTAAAACCAACAGGGAGTACAGATACTTCATGTTTAATTTCATCATCAACTTGACTCGCCATGACCAGACCTCTGCCAATCACATCCATCATGAGTTTGACATAGGCTTGTTCTAAAGCGGGTTTGATAGATTTACTTGAAATCACTCGTTAGTCCCTTATATAAAATTGTACTTTTGTTTTAGAGTAATTACTCTAATTTGTTTTCAGATAAAAATAAAGCGATTTATTTGTGAATGACTTCATGGTCATTTGATTTTTTGTCGATGACTTCAATATCACTAAAGTACCCACTCTGTTGAAAATACTCAATCACATCTTTTGATAGTTGCTTGTAATCAGGATAATTTTTAATCAAATCGCAGACACGGACCATTTCCAAACCTGCATAACCACATGGGTTAATGGTATGGAAGCCATCTAAGTTACAATCAATATTTAATGCTAACCCGTGATAACTACGTCCTCTGCGGATTTTAAAGCCCAGTGAACCAATTTTACGTTCGTTGACATAAACACCTGGTGCATCAGCTTTGGCATAGGCATCGACATCATATTTCTTGAGCAGATTGATCATTAAGTGCTCTGCATAAGTGACCAATGTACGCACATTCCATTTCAAGCGATTCAAATCAAACATGAAATAAATCACCATTTGTCCAGGGCCATGCCAGGTAACTTGTCCACCACGATCTGATTGAACAACAGGGATATCACTGTGCATTAAAATATGTTCAGGTTTGCCTGCTTGCCCCTGAGTCAGTACGTCAGGATGTTGCAAGATCCAAAGCTGATCTGGAGAATTTTCATCACGTTGTTCAGTAAAAGATTTCATTTCCTGAAAACGCTCGGCATAAGGCGTTAAGTCTTGATATTGACGAATAATCAGATGTGGTTTTAGAACAGCATCGTTCACAGACAAGTGCCCTTAAAATATAGAAATCGCTTTAATTATAAAGAAATTTAGTTTGGAAAAGTGAAAGCAATTGCTGATCATTTGCAAATAAGCCAGCAGGGCATATTCCCCGATAAAATCAGGGTGCAAAAAAAACACGCCATTGTGGCGTGTTTTTTAATTCATTTCAGCATTACAAGGCAGTACGAATATGTTCGCAGGCAGCAAGGTCAGCATACAAGGCATGCACTTGCTCAAGCTCTTCAAAACGTAATTGAGCCGTAATCGAATGATATTTACCAGTACGTGATGGTTGTACAACAAGTGTCGCTTCATTAAATTCAGGGAAATGTTTTACCAAAATTTCAACTACAGCACCACGTAATTCTTCACCCGCATTACCAATCAATTTAATTGGGTAATCCATTGGAAAAACCCAAAGATCTTCTTGTAATTCGCGAGATGGAGTGCGGTCTAACATTTTTTCACCTCTAATTTATCAACAATGCCTGCATAAGTGCAGGCATTGTGTTTCTCTTAAATACTTAATGGGGTTACTCGATTGATTTTCAAGTCCCGAAAGTATTCATAGATCGAACAAATTCAACTTAGTCATTTTCAAGGAACGAACGTAAGTGCTCTGAACGAGAAGGATGACGAAGTTTACGTAAAGCTTTGGCTTCAATCTGACGAATACGTTCACGGGTTACATCAAACTGTTTACCTACTTCTTCCAAAGTATGGTCAGTCGGCATGTCGATACCAAAACGCATTTTTAAGACTTTCGCTTCACGTTCAGTTAAGTTTTCAAGTACTTCACGTGTTGCTTCTTTTAAGCCTTCTGAAGTCGCAGCATCTACTGGTGAAGTGATGTTGCTGTCTTCAATGAAATCACCAAGATGAGAATCTTCATCATCACCAATTGGCGTTTCCATAGAAATTGGCTCTTTAGCAATCTTAAGCACCTTACGAACTTTAACTTCGTCCATTTCTAGACGTTCACCTAATTCTTCAGGAGTCGGTTCACGACCCATTTCTTGAAGTAATTGGCGAGATACACGGTTGATCTTGTTAATCGTTTCGATCATATGTACAGGGATACGAATTGTACGTGCTTGGTCCGCGATTGAACGAGTAATCGCCTGACGAATCCACCATGTTGCATAGGTCGAGAACTTATAACCACGACGGTATTCAAACTTGTCTACCGCTTTCATCAAACCAATGTTACCTTCTTGAATTAAATCTAAGAATTGTAAACCACGGTTTGTGTATTTTTTCGCAATTGAAATTACCAAACGTAAGTTGGCTTCAACCATTTCTTTCTTGGCACGACGAGCTTTGGCTTCACCAATCGCCATACGTTTAGAAATGTCTTTAATTTCTTTTACGTTTAGATCAAGGTCTTTTTCAATATCAGCAATCTTTTGTTGGAATGCCAATACATCTGGACGAACTTTTTCTAAATAGCCTTTTAATTCAGCAGGTGCTTTTGCAATTTGTTCATCTAACCAAGCAGGATTTGATTCCTGACCTGGGAACGATGTACGGAACTGTGTACGATCCATACGACCACGACGAACTGCATAACGCATCACTTCACGCTCAGAGGTACGAATTTGTTCGTGCGTACCACGAATCATTTCTGAAATGATGTCAAATAAACGCGGTGTAAATTTAAACATCATAAACACAGTAGCCAGAGCTTCCATTGCCTCAGTACCTTGAGTACTGTTACGGCCATGTTGTGCAATTGCGACTTTTGCACTGTTCCAAACTGCTTCTAGCTCTTCAAAACGCGCTTTCGCAATTTCAGGATCTGGACCAGATTCGCCTTCAGAATCGTCATCACTTTCAGACTCTTCTTCTTCGTCTTCATCATCCAACTTCACTTCTTTAGTCGGTTTTGCAGAAGTATCTTCTTCTTCAACGATAACTTCAGCTTCGTCTTCTAAAACTTCTGGAATCACTTCGTCAGATTCAGGATCTAAATAGCCTGATAAAATATCGGCAAGGCGACGTTCGCCAGTTTCATAATCTTTATATTCTTGTAAAACAACTTCTACAGCATTTGGCCAGTATGCAATTGAATGTAGAACGTCACGAATACCTTCTTCAATACGTTTGGCAATACTAATTTCGCCTTCACGTGTTAAAAGTTCAACGGTACCCATTTCACGCATATACATACGTACTGGGTCAGTGGTACGACCTGGCTCATTTTCTACAGAGGCAAGTACTGCAGCAGCTTCTTCTTCTGCAACTTCATCGCCAGCTTCGCTATTCCCTTCGAACATTGCATCGTCAGTTTCAGGTGCACGTTCATGAACTGGAATACCAACGTCTTGAAGCATTTGGATAATGTCTTCAATCTGTTCGCTTTCGGTGATCGAGTCTGGGAGATGATCGTTAACCTCAGCGTAGGTTAAGTAACCTTGTTCTTTGCCTCGGCTAATAAGAGCCGCTACTTGGGAAGTAGGGGAATGCATTTCGCTCATCTTTACTCTCTTCTCGTTGAATCTGTGGCAATGAAAAACCGTGCGTAATCGCACAATCTGTTAAAATATATCTTTGAATAGCTCGCATATTCCATCGGAAGAAATCAGCATAAAACTGTCCGATAAAATATTCAGAATTTAAATTCAATCAAATAGGTGGGGGTGAAATTGTTATTTTCAAGATCATCCCGTGCGATTTCTATTCAGAAAATGTCATAAAATAGTAAGACGCAGGGTGGATTATATCATTACATAAAATAGGGCCCGAAAAAAGCCCAAATTCGCATTTAAATGTAAAAAAAACGGAAAAAACTTGACAAGTTTTCTGAAGACAGATAAATAGCGCCTAGACCCATTCACTTTTTTTCATTATGAGGTAGTTTTAGTGTCTTCTACAGATTTTGAACTAGATGATAACTACGGTGATGATGATGTTAGTTTCGATGAGTCATCAAGCAAAATTAGCGCCAAAGAATCTTTAGAAAAGCGACGTTTGATCGATGATTTACTTGCTCAACGTCGTTTAGAAAAAGATTTAAAAGATTTTGATTATGACATTGATGATGACGATGATTTTGATGACGAAGATTAAAAATTCATTGGGCATGGCGTGGGAAAATGCTATGCTTAAATCTGATACAAATTTACTGGAAACAAAATGAGTGCTTTAGATTTAGACCTACTGAGTGATTATCTAGATGGTGACCAAAATGAATTTGGTCTAGATTTCGCAGCGACTCATGGTTTCTTGTGCGCAATTGCGGTTGGTCCTACTTTTGATAAATGGCTTGATGAGCTATTTGATAATAATCAAAAGAAAGTTCCAGCAGAAATCATTGTACAAATCAAAGCATGGCTTGAAGCGATTCGTCAAAACTTAGCCAATGAAGAAGGAATTACGTTTCCTTTTGAAATTGAAGAAGCTGATGTTGAATCAAGCTTAGGCGACTGGAGTGTTGGCTTTGTTGATGCAATGTTCCTGAATGAAGAAGCTTGGTTTGCACCAGAATATGAAGATCAAGTTGTTGATCTCACACTACCAATGATGGTGTTCAGTGGTATTGATGATGAAGATCCTCAAATGGAATCTTTCCGCCGCAACGGCCAGTTAATGGACGAGATTGCTGAAGAAATTCCTGAAAATCTAAATGAAATTTATTTGATGTACCACACACCAAATTAATTTGCGCGTATAAAAAAAGCATGCTCACTGAAAAGTGGCATGCTTTTTTTTGTTGGTGATTTACGCCAATAGTTAAAACCGTGCAAATAATAGGCTACAACCTAAAATAAACAGTAAAAGGCCAATCACACGATTGATCACCACTTGGCGATCTAAAATTTTATTTCGTATGCTGGGATGTGCACAAAATAAGGCAATCAAGCCAAACCAAACAAAATGACTTAACGAAATAAACGCACCATAAGCAAAAAGCTGAATGGTCGAATTTCCTGTAGAAGTCATCAGCTGAGCAAATAAACTGATTACAAATAAAGTTGTTTTGGGATTTAGGCTATTGGTTAAAAAACCATGTTTAAACGCTTGCCAGCTACTGATACCAACACCAATTTCATCCAGTTTTATTTTTGCCTGTGTGAATGTTTTATAGCCAAGATAAATTAAATAAGCAGCGCCAATATATTGAATTGTTTGTAAAAGATAGGGCATATGATTTTTTAAAAAACCCAGGCCAAGTAGGCTATAACCCACATGTATCCAAACACCGCAAGCAATACCTAAAGCAGTGCTTAATCCAATATTTCGACCATATAAATAACTGTTTCGTGTCACGATAGCAAAATCAGCGCCAGGACTTATTACTGCCAAGCAGGTGATTAAGATCACAGCAATCATTTCATTCACTCATGTATCCTTTTTTACACAGTTTTAATTATTTTTATATTTTTCATATATTTGTATTGGGTTAAAGCGATAATATTTTGATGAAATGCATGATTTTTTGGAATGTATGGTACTTGCCGTTGAATTCACTCAAATTTCTCAATCGCTCGGAAGTTTTGCTCACATCGAATGTGTGGTGATTTTTTACGATCGCTGTGGTGTATTGATTACGATTGGGTGATTTTTATACAGCGATGCTATTTATATATGGTGATCGTGTTTCAATTGGTCGGCATTGGTGAAACGGGGAGTATAAGAAAATATAAACAATAGGCTTCTTTTATAAATCCTGTTAAAACCCATAAATCAACAGATGGTGCCTCTTATCCTAGCTTTTCCTCAGCGAGAAGGAACTATCAAGCTTCATTTCGCATGATCATTTTGATTTATGAAAGCTCTAATGTCTTTGTGGTTATTTTGGGAATTCGCTGATTATTTGTCAGACAACTAATGTTAAGGGCTAATGTTAAGAACCCAGAGCTCGGCCAAGCAAACACAAATTTGTCTGCTCGACTCAATCCACATAAATCTCAATGCACACAAATAGTATGTTTTAACTGAATGCTGGGAGCATAATAATTTTTAGCGTGCTTTTGATTTTTTATAGAAAAAATAAGCAACTAAAATTAAGACAATGGTAATGATCACATAGCCCACGCGACTAAAAATTTGTTGCATGAGTTCTATATTGTTTCCAAAATAATAACCCACACATGCAAGAAAAGTGGTCCAGATAATTGTCCCTACGCTGCTATACAGCATAAATTTCCAAAAGGGCATATGACTCATGCCTGCAGGGATACTAATCAAAGAACGAACTGCGGGAACCATTCGCCCAAAGAAAACCACGCGATGTCCATATTTTTCAAACCAATCTAAAGCTTTTTTGACATCTTCTGATTTGATAAAAAGGTATTTACCGTAGCGGTCAACCCAATTAAAAATGCTTTGATTTGGGATTTTTCGACCCACCCAATACAACAACGCTGCTGCAACCAGTGAACCGATGCTTCCTGCGATAATCACACCCGATAATAATAATTGACCTTTAGATGCAGCAAATCCAGCTGATGGCATAATCACTTCTGAGGGAATCGGCGGAAAAACATTGTCTAAAAACATCAAAAGAGCAATACCGAAGTAACCAAGTTGCTCCATGATCGAAATAATCCAATCAGTCATTTTATATATAAAAATAGGGCGTTATAAACATGGTATGGTTTTCATTTATCAAAATATAGTGAGAATTTGTTGTGTTGTTAAAATATCTAAATAAAAACCGCAGCCTATAAGCTGCGGTTGAGTGAAGCATTTTAAAATTATCTCAGCTTGCGTTATGAAACTTGAAAATAGTCTCGCTATTCTCCATTCATGCTTTACGACGTATACGTCTCATGCTCAATTTTAACCTACAACGCAAGCCATTTATGAAATGCTAACAGCCCCTAAAGACGTTTGCGTTTTGCAGCAGTAATTTGTGATTGACGCATACGGAAACCTTCTTTTTGTTTCTCAGATGTTTTATCAATACAATATTTGCAAGAAACACCATGTTCATAACTTGGTAAATCAGCTTCTTCAGGAACAAGTGGCCAACCACATGCATGACATTTAATATTTTCGCCTTCTTCCATACCATGCGTCACCGCAGTACGACCATCAAATACGAAACATTCACCTTCCCACATACTTTCATCAGCAGGGGTTTCTTCAAGGTATTTTAAAATACCGCCTTTAAGGTGATACACCTCGTTAAAACCTTCTTGTAGCAGTAGCGATGTTGATTTTTCACAACGAATACCGCCTGTACAGAACATCGCAATTTTCTTATCTTTATGCTGTTCAAGTTCTTTTTTTACGTATTCTGGAAATTCACGAAAGGTTTCTGTTTTAGGATCAATCGCGCCTTTAAAAGTACCCGCTTTATATTCATAATCATTACGTGTATCAATCAAAATCACATCATCACGTGCAATCAGTTCGTTCCATTGCTTTGGATCAAGATAATGTCCAACAAGATCACGAGGTTTCACCTCTACACCTAAAGTTACGATTTCGTTCTTTAGCTTAATCTTCATTTTACGGAATGGCTTTTCATCACTATGTGATTCTTTATATTCCATGCTATTAAAGCCTTCATTCAATAAAAATTGATGAATGACATCAATCGCTTGACGATCGCCAGCAACAGTTCCGTTAATTCCTTCACCTGCAATAATGAGAGTACCGCAAAGGTTGATGGTTTTTACCAAGTCTAAAAGACGTTGTTGAAGATCAGCAGGATCTTGAACTTCTTTGAATTGATAAAGTGCTGCAACAACCCAACCAGAGGTCGCTTGCTGTTCTACAGGTGCAAGCTGTTCTACAGTAGCGTTCATGGAGTACTCCAAATATTTAAGATAGAATAAAATTTAAGGCGCATATTTTAGCGTGATTTACATGAATATGCGAGAAAACCCTAGTCTTTGTAGTGTTTTTTTATTCCCTGAAAAAAATATGGGTTTTTATACTAAATATAGTGCTTTAAAATATTTTATATACCATATATAGTATTGCGAAATGATTATTTCGTGCCGAAAAAGTGTGTCACATCGTTGATGTAAGGAGTAAATTTTGAGTAACGAACGTCGGATACCCACCTTAACGCCATGCGCTGGTCGTTGTTCAACGGTATTTGGTGATTCTGTTTGTCGTGGTTGCCGTCGTTTTAATCATGAAGTGATCCAATGGAATACATATGATTCAGCGCAACGTTTAGCCGTTTGGAAGAGGCTGGATGCACAGCTCGATCAAATTTTAATTCCGATGCTACCTTTTGCTGATTTAAGACATATTGAAGGTTTTATTTTGGGTAAACGTATAAGAGTGATGGATTCTGCTTCTAAAGGGCGCAAGTTGTATCATGCATTAAAAATTTGTGAAAAAAATAAACATCTCGCAGAAGAGAGTGGTTTGGGAATTCAAGCGAAACAGGTAAAACCGCTTTGGGATGAGTTTGAACGTCGTGTATTGGCATTGGCCAATGCAAGTTATGATTTCGCATGGTTACGTGCAGACGGTATTCGTCAAAGTATTTTACATTTGGAAGATGTTTAAACTCAGTTTCTGCAATGATTTATTATTCATCAGCTTGATATTTTGGCTATTTAATTTTAATCAGTGTCACTTATAAAAAATTAAAACAAAAACTGGCGCTGTCATTTCATCGCACTTTAACCAAGAATACCTAATCAATATTAAAAAGCCAGTCCAAAGATTTGAACTGGCTTTTTTACTCTGTCTAAATGTGATGACTTAAAATATTTTCTTAGACATTGTGTTTTAAACGATACTGAACCAATTCTTCAATGGTAATCAGCGTTAAATGATGCGTTTGTGCATATGCTAAAACTTGAATGCCTGAAGCCATTGTCCCATCAGGATTGGTCACTTCACATAACACACCAGCGGGTTTTAAACCGGCTAAACGTGCCAAATCAATAGAACCTTCTGTATGTCCACGACGGGTTAATACACCACCATTACGACCACGCAATGGAAAAACATGACCAGGGCGATTCAGATCGCTTGCGACAGCACCTGTTTTAATTGCAGCATGAATAGTGGTGGTACGGTCTTTTGCAGAAACGCCTGTTGTTACACCTTGTGCTGCTTCGATGGTAATGGTAAAAGCCGTTTTAAATTGACTTGAATTGTCCTGAACCATCGGTGGGAGTTCAAGGTGATCTGCTAGATCATCGGTAATGGTTAAGCAGACAATACCTGAACCATCACGAATCATACGTGCCATGGTTTCAACATTGAGGGTTTCTGCTGCAACAATTAAATCTGCTTCATTTTCACGATCAAAATCGTCCATGACCAAAACAGGTTTGCCTTGGCGCATATCTTCGATTGCTTGTTCGATACGTTGGTCTGCAGGGGATAGTGCAGAAAAGAAAATTTCGGGTTGAATTAAACTAGACATTGAAACGCTCTCGTAAAGTTAAAATACGGTTGAACATTTCAGGACATTTGAAATAGTGGCGTTACAAAACCTTTTCCAATAGCGAATATTGAAATTTTTAAGCTGTGACGTCGTCTTCTTTCATCCGGACTATACCGTCGGCTTTGGCATTTCACCAAATCTGCGAATCACGATTAAGCGTGATAAGCTCGTGGGCTGTTGGCTCAGGATTGAAAATCCGTCCAATTTACCACCGGTGGGGAATTACACCCCGCCCTGAAGCGATGTGCATTTATTATAGACACTTTTTTACTAAATGGATGCTTTTTTTTAGAATGATCAGTACTATAGATAGAACAATAGTTGCTATAGAAAATAATTAAACTTTTACATTTAAAAGAATATTTGTGGTCATAGTGATCAACAAATAGCAAAGCATAAAATAAGGAGACTCAGCTTGATCACGATTCAGCAAGATGTCTATTCATGGCGTAATGATGACTTTGTTAAACACTTACAGGTTTTAGGATTTGCTCTAATTGCAGTCAGTATTTTATATCTGACCGCTGCAAATTGGTTTATGTTGCCTCAGTTTTTTCAATTGGCAATTCCACAACTTTTCTTGTTACTCAGTGCTGTAGCCAGTATTTTTTTAGTTCAGCATGATTATTTAGTCCAGTGTTTGCATACAATAAGTGGCTTGATGATTGGTTTAAGTTTGGCTGTCATTGGTCAAATTTATCAAACAGGGGCAGATAGTTATTTACTATTTTTAATCTGGTCTATTTTATTGCTGCCGTGGTTGTATCGTCCGAATATTGGTGTTTTTACATTGCTCTGTATTGTCAGCCAACTCACTTTATTTTTGTTTTTTAAACAAACATTTTGGGCTGACGAATATCCTGTCACATTTTTATTTAGCTTAAATCTCCTTTCATTATTTCAGTTTTATTTTTGTCTTCGTTGTTATCAAAAGCTGCGTTATCTCTTTGTCTTATGGTTTGGCATTCTTTCAATTTGGCATATGGTGCTATTTTTATATGGAGACAGTAATTTAGCATTCGCCACAGCCATGATTTTTACATGGATAGACCTTAAGATCGCTTATTTAATATCATCATTTTTTCTACTTTCTGTCGCATTAACTTATTTTTATCGAAAAAGAGATCAGTTATGTAGTGTGCTTTCAGCAGTAGGTTTAGGGATTACGTTTACGCTGGTGATTTTCAAATGGATGAATAGTCTGTTTCGTGAATCCGAAGTGCTCGGATTATTTTTAATTGCACTGGTGGTTTTCGCTTGGTTTGCATTGATTACTTTTTTATTGATTAAGTTTATCCCACAAAACAAATTTAACAATATTCCTATCGCAGTGGGTGCATGGATTGCAGGTGTTTTATTGGCATCATTGATGCTGGCATTTTGGGGGAATTTCTCCTTGATCATGGGGGCAGTTTTTGTGGTATTGGCTGCCTTTATTTTAAGAAGTAAACAAGCTTTATTTTTAAGGCAGTTTGCTTATTGTATATGGGTCGCAGGGCAACATGCTGTGATTTTCCACACGGTTGAATTAACTGACCAATTCTTTCCAATTTTCTTTATTCAATTTGCCATGCTGTGTCTTAGTTATTTTATTCGCAGCCATTGGTTCTTTATTTTTATCCAACTATTTGCCTTATATTTATCTGGTATTGCGTTGATTTGGGATTTAAACGTTCTGCTTGGATTACATCGTTTTGTTGAAAATTTTGCATTTCTGGTCTTGCTCAGTTATGGGTTTTATCTGGTAATGATTTGGGTGCATCGTATTCAACCCAGTCAATATCAACGCAGTTTAGCATTGGCTAATTTATTGATTATTCTTTCATCCTTGGGTTTCTATACACTATTTGGACAATATGAATTAGAGAAAATTAGATACCTTCCTATTCTCAACTTGGGGCTGCCTATTTTGTGGTTGGCTTTGTTTATGGTGTTGAGGATTCGCAATCAATTTAGCTTGATTGCTCAATTGATTTTATTGGCTTTTGCTGCAGTACTGATATTTTATGGCTATTTTGAAATTTTTATTTGTATCGCCATACTTTCATGGGCATTGTCACAGCTCGATAAAATTGTCTATGGTTTCGCTTTAGTGACTTTGGCGTTAACCTTATGTTTTATTTACTACGCGTTGAATGTTAGCTTCCTCGTTAAAAGTCTAAGTATTTTTAGCTCAGGATTAATTTTGTTGATACTGACCTTGGTGCTGCATAAATTCCAATCAAAAGAGGGAGCAAATACATGAAAAAATTCATTCCTCTTTGTCTTGCTTTAATCTGTATTGTTCTTTTTCTAGGCATCATTTTTAAGAATGAACAGCACCTGAAGCATAGTCAGAGTATATATGTCCACTTACAACCTGTTGATCCACGTTCGTTAATACAAGGTGATTATATGGTGCTGAGTTATCAACTTTACTTTGCACCGCAAAAACTAAATCAGGGCGATCAGAACAATGTAGATCCAAGTGATAGTGATGAAAATCATATTTTTTCGGGGCATTATTTTGATCAAGTGATTGAAAATAAGCCTTCGGTTACGGCTTATGTTGAATTGGATCAACAGAAAAAGGTGGCACATACTTATTTTGAAAAACCTAAAGATGCGCAAACTGTAAAATTGATTTTGAAGAACCCTGATAATCGGCATAGATCACTTTATCCTGCATCCAATAGCTTTTTATTTGCAGAAGGCTTAGCTGAATGTTATCAGCAAGCAACGTATGCTGAGTTTAAGGTGGATCAGCAGGGCAATGCGATTCTTGCATCTTTACGAGGAGAGCATTTACAAGATTTGGAGTGTGAGCATAAACAACGTTGGCGTGATGGATTTCGTTCTGAAAGAACTGAATAATTGAAGTCCAAATTATTCACTATAACGGATACTTGCTAAGGCAACATTGAATAATATGCATGAAATAAGTGCTTTGAATAAATGGTGGATTAAGTCAGTTTGAATTTAGTCTTATTGGTTTTCATAGCCATAATATTTATGGATAGTCGTTGTGAAAAATAACCAGATCAAATTTTCCCATATGATTATTTTTCTAATACTATTTATTTTTGTTTTATCTACATTTTATTCAGGTAGCTTGAATAAGTCATATTCAAATAGTCCAGAAATAATCAATTTTAGAGGAATTAAAAATAAGTATTTTATCCAATATTCTCCAGAATTTACTCCATCATTGATTAGGCCTGGCAACGCATCTGCTTCAATACGGATACATCGAGATAATTTGTCTAGTGAAGAAATGACACGGATACAACAACAACTTGTCTCTGATGGCTGGAGAAGAATAAAGGATGAAGGTAGATATTTTCAATATTGTTTAAATAAAACACAAATATTAAATATTGGATCTCCTGTCACTTTGAAAAAGAGAAGTGGTGAAATTATTGAGAATGATAAGGTTAACTCATGGATTATTAGTCTGTATTATAATGATAATGGTGTAAATAGCTGTTATTGAAAATAATTAAGTGAAATAGACATAAAAAACCCGCAACATTGCGGGTTTTGAATCATCTGTGTGCAATTATGCAACTTGAACAGGGATACAGTTTGCTGTGTGATTTACTGTATTGTCTGGATTTGCATATACAAGACGTGGTTTATGCGCATCAGCTTCAGCATTAGTAAAATCACCAAATGTGGCAATAATCATTAAATCACCAACATCAGCTTGAAGTGCAGCGCCACCATTGACTGAAATGATGCCTGAACCTTCTTCGCCACGAATCGCATAGGTTGTAAAGCGCTTACCATTAGTCACGTTCCACATATGAATTTCTTCATATTCACGGATACCAGCTAAATCCAAAAGAATACCGTCGATTGCACAAGAACCTTCATAATGTAATTCTGCTTGTGTAACAACACAACGATGGATTTTTGCTTTTAATAAACGAGATAGCATGATTTGCGTCTCCAGAGTAGCCCTTACAATTGTTATCTTGTGTTGAATCAACAATTTTCAATGGGGGGATGCATTTGAAAGCGCATTTTGCTCTTAAAAATGAATCATGGCAAGAAAAATTGTTGAACAAAGAACATAAAATTTAGGTTTAAATTATGCTTTATAAGCATTGATTTGATTCATTGCTTGCTGAATCTCACCATTAACCAATAATTTTGTTTTGCCTAAAGCATGGTGTATTGCATCATCCATTAAAGTCTGTTCACTGCTTGGTGCTTTACCAAGTACATGTCCTGAAACTTTTTCTTTAGCGCCGGGATGACCAATGCCAATACGTAAGCGATGAAAATTAGAACCAATATGAGGAACAATGTCACGTAGACCATTGTGACCACCATGTCCACCGCCAGTTTTTAAACGAATGACGCCCGGATTCATATCCAGTTCATCATGAGCGATGAGAATTTCTTCTGGTTTAATTTGGTAGAATTTTGCAAAGGGAACAACACTTTGACCAGAAAGGTTCATAAATGTTGTGGGCAATAGTAGACGAACATCTTGTCCTTCAATATTACCGCGACCACTGATTCCTTTGTACTTTGAATCAGTTTTTAATGTAATACCATATTGTTCTGCAAGGCGTTCGACGAACCAAAAGCCTGCATTATGGCGGGTTTGGGCATATTCAGAACCTGGATTACCCAAACCAATAATCAGTGAAAGTTTACTCACTCATTTACACCATTTAACACTTATGCGCGTTTAAAGTCAGCGTGCATTGGTGTGTTTTTAGCTGGGTGACGTTGTAAAGCTTGGATTTTAACGCTTTCAACTTTACCTTCGATGTTAAGATCGATAACTTCTTCAAAGAAAGAGTTATTTTCTAAAGCTTTAACAAGCTCGCGAAGTTCTAAAGTAACCGCTACAGGTTCAGCAGAACCACCATAGATGATTGCTGGAACTTTATTTTGAAGACGAAGGCGGCGGCTCGAACCTTTCCCTTGAACTGCTTCTTCACGTGCTACTGCATTTAATACGAAGTTTGCCATGATGACATTTCCTCATTGAGTGTAATTGACTGAACTTTCGACCAGCCCAGTGATATAAAGCCCTACCAAAGAGTAGGGCTTTGAAAATTTGGCGCTATTATAGATAAGAATCGAACATTGCGCTAATAGATTCTTCGTTGTTAATACGACGAATTGTTTCAGCAACCATACTTGCTACTGAAACTTGGCGAATCTTACCAAGTTTTAATGCTTCATCTGAAAGTGGAATTGTGTCAGTAACAACCAATTCATCAATTACAGATTTGCTTAAATTTTCGAGTGCTTTACCTGATAGTACAGGGTGCGTTGCATAAGCAACCACTTTACGAGCACCAAAAGTTTTAAGTGCGTCGGCAGCTTTACACAAAGTACCAGCTGTATCAACCATGTCATCAACAATCACACAGTCACGATCACGTACATCACCAATCAAATGCATCACTTGTGATTCATTGGCTTTTTGACGACGTTTATCAATGATTGCAAGGTCGATATCACCCATTTGTTTTGCAACAGCACGTGCACGAACTACACCACCAACGTCAGGTGAAACCACCATCAAGTTATGATGTTGTTGTTGACGTAAGTCAGCAAGCAAAGCAGGTGTACCGTAGATGTTATCTACAGGAATATCAAAGAAACCTTGGATTTGGTCAGCATGCAAGTCGATCATTACAACACGGTCAATACCCACAGTGGTAAGCATGTCTGCTACAACTTTTGCAGTAATTGGAACACGAGTTGAACGAGGACGACGGTCTTGGCGTGCATAACCGAAGTATGGAATTACAGCAGTAATACGACCAGCACTTGCACGACGCAAAGCATCTGCCATTACTAAGATTTCCATAAGGTTATCATTCGTAGGGGCACAAGTGGGCTGTACGATAAACACGTCTTTACCACGCACATTTTCAGTAATTTCGACAGTGATTTCACCATCAGAAAATTTACCTACAGCAGCAGCTCCCAGAGGGATGTGCAAATGGCTAACGACTTTTTGGGCGAATTGTGGATGCGCAGTTCCACTAAAAACGACAAGATTGGGCATGAAGCACCCTTGGCGGTTGGCAGATTTGAATTAGATGGCAGGGGCGGCTGGATTCGAACCAACGGATGCCGAGATCAAAACCCGGTGCCTTACCACTTGGCGACGCCCCTAATGCGGCAGAATTTTAGTGTTTTTGTATGTCTCTGTCAAGGTAAATCAACATTAAATACAAATTACTACGTTCTGTCTTTTTTGAGAAAATGGCAGGGGCGGCTGGATTCGAACCAACGGATGCCGAGATCAAAACCCGGTGCCTTACCACTTGGCGACGCCCCTAATTTGATGTTGTATTTAATGGCAGGGGCGGCTGGATTCGAACCAACGGATGCCGAGATCAAAACCCGGTGCCTTACCACTTGGCGACGCCCCTAAAATACAACGATCTACAGATGAAAAATGATGGCAGGGGCGGCTGGATTCGAACCAACGGATGCCGAGATCAAAACCCGGTGCCTTACCACTTGGCGACGCCCCTATCATTATACTGTAAAATGAGTGAGTGGTGATTCATTCAAACTGTTGACCAAATAGGCTTTGCAGGGTGAATGATTTAAAACATCATCAATCTTCATTTGTTCAGTGACTTCAACAAAAACACAAGCACCTGTACCTGTAAGCTTTGCTGTACCGAACTGATCTAAATACTGCATTGCTTCATCAACTTCAGGATATAAATTTCTTGCCAGTGGCTCAAAATCATTTCTAAAATTGGATGGCTTTAGCTGATAGGCGCAAAATTTAGTAGGCTTCGTATCTCTTGTCAATGTTTTTTGCGAAAAAAGTCGTTGAGTGCTGATAAAACAATCAGGTTTTAACACAATGTATTGTTTTTGATCTAAGTCTATGAATGTTAAGTGTTCACCTATACCTTCTGCCCAAGCATTACGACCATGAACAAAGATTGGAACATCTGCACCCAATTTAACCCCAAGCTCAGCCAGTTGTTCAGTATTTAAACCACAATGCCAAAGTTGATTGACCACAATCAATGTGGTGGCAGCATTGGAAGAACCGCCACCTAGACCTGCACCCATTGGAATATTCTTTTCGATACGAATTTTTAAACCAGTCAGCTGTGTGGCATAAGGTTTTAAAATTTGAATCGCTTTATAGATCAGATTATGTTCCAAATCGACGTTACTCAAACCTTCAAGACTGATTTCAGGTTGAGAATGTTCTGTTTGGGTGAATTCTAACCAGTCATACAAATCAATCAGCTGAAAAATACTTTGCAACTCGTGATAGCCATTTTCACGACGACCTGTGATATGCAAAAACAAATTCAATTTTGCTGGAGAGGGAACACGAATCATAGATTTCATTGTCTAAGGTAAAGAATTAGCGGTTTTGAATCACCATTGTAATACGATTTTCCTGACCAGATTCAAGTTGTTGTTTTAAAATCAGCTTATTGGGCAAGCTCGCTTGATTGTTATAACTAAAATCTACAGTCCAGCCATCTTCAATGATTTGAGCAATACGTTGAGTATTATCTCGGGTGATTTGTGCATTTTCAGTGGCAGGGTAAGCTTGAACCCAATCGACAATATGGGTAATAGGTGCAGTCCAGCCTGTGGCTTTTTCAAGCAGTTCTTCTGGTGTTTCAGCCGAAATCGAACCTGTTTTAGCGCTGTTTAGGGTAACTTCCCCAGATTTTCCTTCAATAATAGTTTTACCAATACCTAAGATTCCATTCAACTGGATATTAAAATCTTGTTGGTCTTGTGTCCATGTATAGAATGCACTGCCAGACTGTTTCGGTGTTTTTACCCCAATTTTCCCTTCAAGATTAAATTGATTTGACGGTTTTTGTGGGGGCGTTGTGGCATCAGTGGGTGCTGTAAGCGTAGGTGTGGTTTGTGCTGGTTTTACGACTTGTTGACAACCTGTGAGGGTAAAAGCGGTTACAGCAGTTAGGGTGCAAAAGATCTGTGGAATGTGACGCATACAAGTCATTAACTCTTTTTAATATGTTGCGGTAATATTAATGAATCTAATTGATTTAATTGAGGATCATTTGGATGATTTTGTTTGAGTTGTTGTAACACTTCATTAAATTGAGCTAAGGCACCTTGCATATACAACGATTTTGCATATCGAATACCAATGTTTACACTATGACTCAAATTATAAGCTTTCGATAAAATGTTCGAGGCGGCATCAAAATCATTTTGCAAGAATGTGATATATCCCAGCGTATCTAAAATCGAGGCCTGATCTGGCGCAGAATCTAAGGCATGTTCAGCATACTTTCGCGCTTCATCTAAACGTCTATTTTGTAGTGCAAGCGTATAGGCATAAGCATTTAAATAAGCAGGATTATTTGGCTCTAAAGTTAAGAGTTGTTTCAATGCTTTATCAAGTAAATCACGATCCTCAAATGGATCAAGAAGCAGTATTTCTGAATAGAGAATTTCAGGATCATCAGGCAAGTTCTTCACTGCTTCAGTGAGTAATCTCAGCGCTGCTTTTTTATTGCCCATGCGTTTTAAAATCTCGGCTTGAGCCTGATATAAGAAACTTGCATGTTGTGGATAATTGACACGTTCTTGGGTTAAAAACCGCAGAGCATCATTCATCTTGTCTTGTCTTTCAAAAATCGAGACCAGATTACGGCGTGAAACCGTATATAAGTTCCCATCAACCAAACGATAATAGGCTTTTGCCGTTTCATCATTTTGCTTTCGTTCAGCATTTACTGCCAAATAAAAATAAGCTTCGTTTTGATAACGTGACGAGTAGCGTAACTCCACTAAATACTGTTCAGCTTGATCCAGCTTTTTTAAATCAATCGCAGTTAAACCTGCAATAAATAGAGCCTCTTCAGCATCTGGCCAAGCTTGGATAATCGATTCTAATTTGCTTAAGGCCAATTCAGATTGATGAATCTTGATCAGATATTTGACTTCTGCGAGACGGATATCATAGTTGTACTTGTTTTTACGACTGCTTCGATCATACCAATTTAAAGTCGCTTCTTGGTCACCCAAAGCCTCTAATAAATTGGCTTTCATCAGAATAAAGCCAGTCACTTTTGAACGTTTTTTTAACGCCTTATTGACGGTTTTTAAGGCTTGCTCGATTTCATCGTTTTGCGCTTCCAAACCGGCTATTAGAATTAAAACAGAAGGGTTGTTTTTTTCTTTACTTGCTCTCAGCGTATTGAGCAGATTTTGACGATCTACTTCTGATTCTGGTGCAATTCCTTCTAAAATCTTTTCTAAATCAGCGTTGGGGTCAATATTGAGAATACTGTCCAGAGTCTCCGCTGCAAGTTCATATTCATGTGATTTGAGCGCGATATGCGCCAAATAAAATTTTGCAGGAACATCCTCAGGTTCTTGTACAACCCAATGGGTGGCAATGTCTAAAGCTGCTTTTAAATCGTTTTGTTCAATTGCAACATTCAAGGCACGTTGTTTAATGGTGGTTGAATTACTACGAATTGCGAGCACAGTATAATTGTGTAAAGCAGTTGCAGTATCATTATAAGCCAATGAAAATTCAGCAATAATACTTTGTTTTAATGCATTAGTATTATATTTAGCATGATAAAATTCTCCAGATGCTCTAATATGAGCACTAGAAGCCATGCTACCAACCAGTAAGAATGTGGTAGAATATTGCTTAATTGTCATGCCGCTTAAGCGGTTGTTTATTTGACGCAATTTTTCCGAATCCAAGTATGCTTTTTATGACACCGTTATTGCACAATAGCACAAATTTAGCGAAATGATGATCTGATATGTCTTTCTTTGCATTGGGTGTCAACCATCAAACTGCTTCTGTTGAGCTACGTGAGCAAATCGCTTTTAATCCAGAACGATTAAAAGATTTATTTGCCGTAGAAAGCCTTCGCCAAAATTTGAATGATATGGTGGTGGTGTCAACATGTAACCGCACTGAAGTCTATGCCATGGCTGAAAATGCCGATATGGTATTAAATTGGCTCGCCCAAACCAATGGTATTGATGTAAAGCAATTGTCAAATCATGTATATCGTTATGAAAATACCGATGCAGTTTCGCACTTAATGCGAGTTGCCAGTGGTTTAGACTCATTGATGCTGGGTGAACCGCAAATTCTAGGACAGGTTAAAACAGCACTATCAATCGCAAAAGATGCTGAAATCGTCTCGCAAAACCTGAATCAAATATTTGAATATGCTTTTTATGCAGCCAAACGTGTACGTTCTGAAACGGCAGTTGGCAGTCATGCTGTCTCAATGGGATATGCTGTTGCTCAACTCGCATTGCAAGTGTTTAGTAAGCCTGAACAGCTTACAGTCATGGTGGTTGCCGCAGGTGAAATGAATAGCTTGGTGGCAAAACACTTGGCTGAAATGGGCGTTGCAAAAATCTTGATTTGTAATCGAAGCCGTGAACGGGCAGAGAAATTAGCACAAGAAATAGCGCATCGTGTTGAAGTGGAGATTATTCCATTTGATGAACTCACTACTCAGCTTTATCGTGCGGATGTAATTTCCAGTTGTACAGGCAGTTTGCATCAAGTTATTGCTTATGCAGATGTGAAATTCGCTTTAAAAAAACGTCGTTATCAACAAATGCTTATGGTCGATTTAGCTGTACCTCGTGATATAGATCCAAAAGTTGAAAGTTTGGATGGTGTGTATTTATACGGTGTGGATGATCTACAAAGTGTAATTGATGAAAATTTAGCACAACGACGTCAAGCTGCGGTTGAAGCAGAGGTTATGGTCAATCAACTGGTAACTCAGTTGGTGACACAGCAAAAAGTAAAAGATGCTGGTGGGACGATTCAACAGTTTCGTGAGCACGGTGAGGAACAACGCCAGATGGAGTTGTCGCATGCCTTAGAGCGTATTCAGGCAGGTGAGGATACGCAACATGTACTTGAGGATTTTGCACATCGTTTGACGCAAAAGTTATTGCACCCATCTTCAATTTTGCTACGCCAAGCAGCACAGGATGAAGATCCTTCACATTTTGAATGGATGAAAGAAAATATTCAGGATATTTTTGAACAAGAAAGAAAACCAAAAGCGAAGTGATTATTTTTTAAAACGAATGTGATTTAATGTTTTTGCTTCACCAGCTATTATTGGTGTATATATTAGTGCCATCAAATTAGAATAATGAAATGAAGGCAATTAAAATGCTTAAAACTTTATATATATTCATATTATTGTGTTTGTCAGTAGAATGTTTTGCAAAGCCTGTAAAAGACAGTGATGTATTATTGAACCAAGCCATCAAGGATCTACATAGCCTCTCTACGCAGGGTGGAATTATGGGGGGAGTTGATTCAGTTGATCGATGCTATAAGAATCCCAAAAAACCTAAACTATATTGCTTTTATCTAGATTATTCAGGGCGGATATTTGATGCACTTATGGTCGAAAGTATAAATGCACACTCAGATTCTAATTACCCCACCAATGCGTTTTTTAGTGATGAAAACTTTCAAAAACGTATATTTATAAACCTATATAAATCTTATGACTCCTCAATGGAAGAGGCCAATAGCCATATGAATTTTTTGTATTACAAAATACTCGATAAGCTCAATGAAGCGTTTATAGAAAATTAATGATGTACCAACTTTAAACTGATTTGTTTAGTCAGTTCATTGAGTTGTTTTCGTAAATTACGTGACTCACTCAATGAGGTTGGCGCTTTAAGCTTTAATTTTAAATATTTCTCTTGCAAGGCCAAAGAGTAATCTGAAGCCAATTTATCTGCCATTTCAGGCGCCTCAGCCAAAGCCTGAATATTTGTGCGTTGTATGATTTCAGAGAGTTCCAAATGATAAGCACCACATGCACCTAAAATATAGTAGGTTGCAAGTTCTTGATCATCTGGTAGATCGTCAAAGACACGGTCAAATACCGCTAAGATTTGCGCCAATAACTCATCTGGATGAATCAATGCACGCAATACTTCAAAGTGAATATATAAAAATGGATGTTGCATCAAAATCGCAACAGCAAAGTCTTCATCTTTGGTGCGAATATTAAAAGACAATGAGGCATCTAAGCTGACTTGAGGCTGCCATTTTCGATTAAAACCTAACTTTTCTTTAAAAAATTGTCTTAATAAATAGCGGTAAGAACCTTGTTTAGGCAATAATTCAGTCAGTTGATTGAGTTCAGCCATCACCTGACTTTTACCTTCAGGTGTAGCAACATCATAATTTTGACTCAATAAAGCAAAGACGAAATCCGATAATAAAGGAGATTGTTGCCATATTCGTTGAAACGTTTCAAAACCTTCCTTACGAATCAACGAATCTGGGTCATGTTCTTTGGGTAGAACAAAAAATTTAAGTTCACGGCCATCATTCAATAACGGTAGCGCAATTTCTAAGGTTCGACGTGCTGCTTTTTGTCCAGCGGCATCACCATCAAATGCAATCGTGATTTGATTGTTCTGCTTAAATAAAATAGTTAAATGATCTGCATTGCTGGCCGTACCTAATGTTGCTGTCGCACCAGAAATCCCGTTTTGTTGTAAGGCGATCACATCCATATAGCCTTCAACCATGAGCCAATTTTGCGCACGGTCTTTCCGACCTTCATACAAGCCGTAAAGCAGTTGGTTTTTATGGAAGACTTCAGAATCAGGTGAGTTAATATATTTCGGTTTGATTTCGTCATTCAATGCGCGACCACCGAAACCGACGACACGACCTTTGTTGTCTCGAATCGGGAAAATCACCCGATCACGCAACAAATCGAAGTCACGACCACTATCACTGGTACGAATCAGACCTAGTAGTTTTAAACCTTCAATATCTTGTGGGAAAGCTTTTTCTAAATGTTGCCAATCTTCTGGTGCATAGCCTAAGCGCCAATATTGGATTGTTTCGGCGCTTAAACCACGATGTTTAAAATAATTCTGCGCCACTTTACTGTTTGGTAATTGGCGTTCATAAAACTGCGCAATATTTTCTAACAGATCATAAAGGTTGCCATCTTGAGGGATCTGATCAAAACCTACTGAGTCAAACTGGGTTGGATCGAAATGCTCAGGATCTGGATATTGGCTAAAGGCTTCAAAAGGGTCAATTTCTAGTGGCTGAACAGAATCTATTTTTTGCTCAGCGGGTTTAGAATCGACTACTTTATTTTCTACAGCCTTCACTGCTGGCTTAGGTTTGGATACTTCACGTTTATACGACAGTTTTTTATTGTCATGATTGTCTTTGGGAAGTTCGACACCTGCATGGCTGGAGAGTTCTTTCATGACATCGACAAAATTTCGATTATCAATATCCATTAAGAAGCGAATGGCATTGCCATTTGCCTGACAGCCAAAGCAGTGATAATACTGTTTATCACGGTAAACATGAAAAGAAGGTGACTTTTCCTGATGAAAAGGGCAACAGCCTGAATAGGTGCGACCAGTTTTTTTCAATTTCACACGTTGACCAATCAGATCGACAATATCTGTGCGATCCAAAATTTGATCTATCGTGTGCTGAGGAATAGCCATAAATTTAATGTCATGTATCGTTTAAACCAATTTAAAGTTTAACGTAGTTTTGAGTCTAAAAATATCTATGAATAAAAAAGACGGGTAAAAACCCGTCTTGATTTGTCGCAATCAATATTTATTTACGTTGTCCATCATACAAACTTTCATCTGCACGTGCTGGCTCTTTAGACACTTCACGATTTGGACGATCAAGTAAGCCAAAACTCACTTTATTTAACAAGCTTGATTTTTGTTCTGCTTGATCAGACATTTCAGAACTCGCTTCTTGTGATACTTCTGCTTTATCACCACGACCTAAAATACCTAATGTTGCACGGTTCCACCAACTTGCTTCTTTACGTGCTGCGCGTATATTCACTTCACCATTAGATTTAACAAGGTTTGGATAGTTTTGCTTAAGCACGCCAATGTACTGTTGTGATGTTTCTTTATCGCCCAACTTGTCATAACCATATGCCATTGTTGCTAAGGCTTCAGGAACTTGAGGTGTTTGAGGATAGTGTTCAATCACCCATTGTGAACGTTCAATCGCAGCCAAATACGCTTTACGTTTAATATTGAAACGTGCCGTATTCATTTCACTTTCAGCCAATTCTTGACCGATGTATTTCATTCGTTGTGCGGCATCAACTGAATATTGGCTTGAAGGATAGCGACGAATTAAGTCGACAAAATTTTGATAGGCAATTTTTAAATAACCTACATCACGATGTGCTTGTTTTAATGAGGTATAGCGAAGCAAACTGTCATAATTTTGCTCCATATTGGCTACGCCACGGACATAGTAGGCATAATCTAAATTCGGATGTTGAGGATTTAAACGAATAAAACGATCTGCCAGTGCAATTGTGCCTTCATAATCTTTTTGCTTAAATTTTGTGTAAAGCAATTCAAGCTGAGCTTGTTGTGCATATTGCCCAGTCGGGAAATAAGTATCCATTGCTTCTAACGCTTTTGCAGCATCGCCATATTGCCCACGGTCTAATGATTTTATCGCATTATTGTAATAAGTCTGCTCATTTGATTTCGGGCCTGTATCAACAACATCCTTCTTCGGATTGCTGCTACAGCCGACAAATGCAGTTGCTAAGCCTACAGTTAAAGCAAGCATTGTGACTTTATAACGTGGTAGCGACATAAAAATTCCTCTGTTTATACGGGCAATAGGCTACAATTGCGCTATTAAACCACTTTTGTCCGAATGAGCAAATGACTTCAGCACACTCTTCTAATTCTAATTTCCCAGAAAATGATTTCAATTTACTTGAAGATTCTGAGGATGCAGATAATCATAATTCTGCGCCGACTGCAACACGTTTATCGTTGCAATTTCAACTGGATGAAAGCTATTTAGGGCAACGTATTGACCAAGTCGCAGCACTGGTTTGGAACGAGTTTTCTCGTGAAAAACTCAAGCAGTGGATGAAAGAAGGTCATTTGTTGGTAAATGGTAACATTGTCAAGCCTAAGTATAAATGCGAAGGCAATGAACTTCTATGTTTAGATGTTGAATTGGAAGCACAAACGTCGGCACAACCTGAAAATATCCCTTTAAACATTGTTTATGAAGATGACGATATTATGGTCATCAATAAACCTGTTGGTATGGTTGTTCATCCTGGTGCGGGTAATCCAAATGGTACTTTGGTGAACGCCTTGCTTTATCATTACCCAAAATCTGCCGAATTAACTCGTGCAGGTTTAGTGCATCGTATTGATAAAGATACCAGCGGTTTATTGGTTGTTGCTAAAAATTTGGAAGCGCAATTTTCTTTAAGCAAACAATTGGCTAAAAAAACAGTTTACCGTGTATATGACTTGATTTGTTATGGTCATATTATTGCGGGTGGAACGATTGATGAGCCGATTAAACGTCATCCTGTAGATCGTGTAAAAATGGCTATTTTACCGGGTGGTCGTGATGCGGTGACGCATTACAATGTTAAAGAACGTTTTCAACATTTCACCCGTGTACAAGCGCAACTTGAAACAGGGCGTACTCATCAAATCCGGATTCATTTCACCTATATTGGTTATCCATTGGTGGGTGATCCAGTCTATGTTAGCCGTGTTAAAGTTCCAGCAGGTGCTTCTGAAAAACTGAGCAGTGCATTGCGTAACTTTAAACGCCAAGCTTTACATGCCTCTAAATTAGGCCTAGTTCACCCACGTACACAAGAAGAAATGATGTTTGAAGCACCATGGTCAGATGATTTCGTTGAGTTGGTTGAAGTTTTACGCTCTGAAAACAAAGCCTATTAATTGATTTACATGATAAAACTGCTCAATGAGAGCAGTTTTATACATTGATTTAGTTACCACAAGCATCTTTTGTTCCTATAGGAAAAGTGTTGGTAAATTTTGATTTATCCGTGACCAATTCTAATGACATAGTTTTATTTAGATATGGAGAGTTGGCTTCAAAACCCTCAAAATTGACTTGTGGGGCTACTGTAAAATCTTTAGGTTTAGACAGTAAAGTTGCGACATAACCTAAGTTGTTTTTATTTACAATCAGTCCAATTTGATTGGTATTTTGATTAAAGTAAACACCAAGATTTTGTTGTGGTATGCCCTCAATCGGTATTCCATAACCATAAAGAGTTTCTGTTTGTTTAGTATCTGGATGAGTTGAAGCTATTAGTATAAATACTACATTCTTTTTATTATCTTGAGAGCTTAATGCTGTGTTATTGGCATAGGTGATGAATATTGAATGCATATTCTTATCTTTGTCTTGGGCAAATATTCCATAATTTTTAGTTTCTTTTCTATCGTTTGTTAATTCAGTTGGAATAATTTCTGTATTTAATTCAAGTCCAATAACGCCTAATTGAGGTAATGTTAATCCTCCTTCAGTAATCGTATTATTCGTCATTTTCAATGTACTATGATTGGCAGAATACGTGATTGGACTTGTTGTATTTAGAATTTTATAGGAAACTTTTTGACCTGATACTGTAGGAAATTTTTGTGCTACAAGATTGTATGGATCAGATAAGAATCCTTCTAAATCATAACGACATAGTGCAAATCCTTGTGTGCTGATAACACTCAAACTCAGTAAAACAGCAAGCTTTAGTTTTTTCATGGTTTTTCTCTCTTTATTCTTTTATCAAACTTTGCTTAAGTTCTTAAATTTTATTAAAAATAAAACTTTAAGCTAAATTATTTAGTTGCCACAAATATCTTTTGTTCCTGTTGGGTAGGTGTTTTTAAATTTGGATTTATCTGTTACCAATTCAATTGATACCTCCTGATTTAAATCTGACGATGCAATATTACTGTATACAACAGGGATCATAAAAAACAAGTTGTCTAGCTTTGATGGGAGTGTCCCGATATAACCATAATTTTGATGATTAAAGATTAAACCCACTTGGTTTGTTGATTGATTTATATAAATTCCCATTCTTTGATAACCATCAAGTGTATTTTGCACATCTAATGGTGATGAAAAGTTTTCAGGGGTAATAGAAGATTGATCATGTTGAAAAAATGTTCCAAGAAAATTGGTAGTATTTGTCTCATCTGGATTATTCATATAAAGAATGAAAATACTTGTCTGTTTATTGTCTTGTGATTTACCTGAAATCATAATTGGGAAAGAGAGTAATTTACCTTTTCCTTTTAATGCGTTTGGAACTTTAAAGTTAAATTCAAAAGCAACAATACCTGTAGATGGAATAATTTGATCTCCAACCGCTACAGTTGAATTACCCAAAAATAGATCTTTAAGTGCATTGGTTTGTTTAGAATTAAAAGCCATAAAAGCTGTATTTGAGGCTGTTAATTTAAAACTAACTTTTGAACCACTTTGCTGAGGGAAGCGACCAATTGTTAGCGAATCTAAGGCTTGTGGATTGCCTGGTTGTTGATTGATTGCAATAACTTGTTCAGTAGTTGCATCAAATTTGTACTCACAAACTGCTGAATGGGCATGAGTTATGCCTAAAAACGAAGTAACAATAGCCAATGTAATTTTTTTCATATCCACGCTCCGTGTGTTTTAATTTTTTTTAAATATAATATTAGAATAAATTAACAATTGTTGGTTTTTTGTATAAAATTTACTCAATCAAAAATTGGATTTTCAAAAGCTTTGTTAAATCAGCTTATGATAAGTTTAATAAAAATATTTCAATGAGCGTCATATGCAATTTGTTCAAGGATTACCTCAAGGTGTATATGCAGGCCAGACACATATACATCACCCAAAGGCTTTGCCATCTGTACAGCCTGAGCTTGAAGGTTTTAATTTGGCATTGCATGTAAATGATGATCCTCAACGGGTACAACAACACCGTATGATTTTACTGGATGAATTCGCAGAATTAGGTGTTAGTAAAATCACATGGATGACGCAAACCCACAGCACAATATGTCATACCATCAATGAAGAAATGACTTTTAGCGCATTGGAGGGAGATGGCTTGGTCACTCAGACTCAGGGGCATGCTTTGATGATGATGACCGCTGATTGTTTACCCGTTGTATTAGGCAATGCCGCAGGTACTGAGGTTGCCAATCTACATGCAGGTTGGCGCGGTTTAGCAGGGGGAATAATTGAAAATACCATTGCCAATATGAAGTCTCCACCTACTTGGGCTTGGTTGGGTGCAGCAATCAGCCAGCCTTGTTTTGAAATTGGCGCAGAAGTCAAAGCTGCTTTTTGTTCTAAATATGCTGAACTAGACACTGCATTTATAGAGGGTGAGCAAGCAGGTAAGCACTATGCGGATTTGTATGCGATTGCGCGTTATATTTTTAAACAACATGGGGTGAATGTGGTTACAGGAGGAGATCAGTGTTCTTATCGTCAAGATCAGGATTTCTATTCTTATCGTCGCCATGCAAAAACAGGGCGTATGGCTACTTTTGTATTTATTCGGAATTAAATCTTTATTTTTAAATAGATTTATCGTTGTTTTAAGCGTTATGTCATAGGTTTTCTGAACATTACAAGAATTGTTTAAAAATGAATTGATGTTAAACTTGACCAAATTTGTTTGTTTTCAATTGATATGTCTTTATCTGCTAAATCTATCGCGATCGTTTACCACAGTCCATTTGGTCATACTGCAAAAGTTGCGAATTATATTGCACAAGGTGCAGAGAAGATCGGTGTAACTGTTCATCAAATGGATATTGAGCATATTGATTGGGATATTTTAGATCAAGCGAATGCCATAATTTTTGGCTCACCGACCTATATGGGAAGTGTTACAGGTCCATTTAAAATGTTTATGGACTCTACATCTAAACGTTGGAAAAATCGTGATTGGCAGGGCAAACTTGCTGCTGCATTTACCAACTCTGGTGGTTTAAGTGGCGATAAGTTATCTGTACTGCAACAGATTAATATCTTTGCAATGCAGCATGGCATGTTATGGTCTGGACTCCCTTTAATGCCTACAGGTGTTAAACCCACAGATTTAAACCGTATGGCGGGTTATTTAGGGCTAATGACACAATCAGATAATGCACCAGTTGAAATTACACCGCCTTCTGGTGACTTGCAAACCGCAACATGGTTTGGAGAGTATATTGCGTTACTCATAAATAAAATTACGCCATAGTTGTTCATTGGTATTCGATAAAAGAATGGGAAATAGAATAAATAAAAAATTTTATAATAGGCTTTTTTGATAAGCCATTTTTAAACTATAGATCAATATAAAAGCCCCTTATCCTAGTCTTCTCCCAACGGGAGAAGCAATTTTAAATACCAATATGATTCAATCAATATGATCATTTTAGCATTTATGGAAAGGTATTATGCACTGGTGGCTTATGTTCTGTTTTGGACGGATTATTATGGTATTATTAAGTATAAATATATAATTGTTAAAATTAGTTACATAAAGTAATATAAGTAAAAAATCCTTTAGAATCATTGTGAGAGTGATGTTGAATTATATAAAAATTATAAAATATAAATATTTACGACGAAGTGTTATTCTATTTATTTAACACTTAGTATATTTTTTATCCATAATAAGATCTGAGAAGATAGTATGGATATTAAAAAAAACAGCGTTATTGATAAGAAAATCATTAAAATTGCAAAACTGGCTTTCATTTGTACAGGATTGTTTTCTTCAATCCATAGTTTTGCAAGCACTCTACATTCTGAGAGTTTAATCCAATTAAATGATGCTGAACTTTCGGATGTGAGTGGTCAGGCACTGATGAGCTTGAGTTATATTGCGCCTAATGACTCAATCAATAACATGCAAGGACAGGATGTCGGTTTCTATAAACTTGGACTGGAAGCTGAGCTTGACCTAAATGCCAATATTAAAAAATTACAACTGGGTTGTGGTGGGGTAAATGGGGCGGGCGGTTGCGACATTGATATTGATAATTTAAGTCTTTCGGGTATAGCCGATACGCGTGAAGGACGTGTGGGTTCGAGTGCAAAATTAACCAATCCCTTTGTGGAATTTGCGATAAAAAATCCCAATTCTGCGTCAACACGAGAAGTGGTTGGTTTGCGTTTAAGTGCTGAAAAAGTCTTAGGCTTATTAACCACAGGAATAGAGAACTCTGATCTTCCCAATGGAATAAATAGTTTAAGTGGTGCAATAAAAATTAAGGCGACTACAGGAACGGGATTTACAGCTCCAAGAACGATGAGAATTAACGATACAGGGATGGCTATTAGTGGTCGAATTCGGCTTTTAGGAGGGTTCATCCAGCCAACTTTTAATACAGATGATTATAATTTACAGTTGCAATCAACTAAAGCGAATTTATTGATCAACGGTACAACCTTAACAGGTACGCGTTTAACTTCTGCAAAACTATCAGGTACTGCATTGATCGATAATTTAAACTTTGGTGGAAATATTACTGCAAGAGTAAATCTACCATTAGCTTCATTACTTCCTTTAACTATTAATTCAAATGGCTATATATCAGGCTTAAGGGCTGACTTAGATATTGAGCAAAATCTTGGGTATATTCATAAATTCCCATTAAACAATCCATTCTCTTTATCACTACAGTCCGCTCAGGTTCACTGGCCTGGCGCTGAATACGCTGCGAATCGTGGATGGTGGTTAGCTATAGAAGATGAAATTGATATTGGTCAAGTTGTACCTAAAAATCAGATTGATGTAACCAATGATATTCTTAAACAAGTTGTACCCAGTATTAACAATTATTTGACAAATAACCCACCGACTTGTCAGGGTGTTATTGGATGTTTGATTACTGGTCTGAATATTGGTAATGTCAATTTATCATCGGCAAACCCACTGTACTTCCCAATTAAGGATTTACCCTTAGCAACTCAAGGATTTGCGCCTAACTGCTATGGTAATCTAAAATTCTGTTAAATCTTTAAGATTAAAGGAAGCCTCCAGATGGAGGTTTTTTTATTGTTTGATCAGGATAGAGCTTTATCTCTTTACTAACTTGACGACTTACAATAATCGCTTTGATGACTTGTAAACCACATGATGTGCTGAAAAGTAGATTGTATGACTATTAAGTATAAATATACAATAATTAAAATTAGTTACATAAGTAAATATCAATAAAAAGTCTTTAGAATCATTGGGAAAGTAATCTTGGTTTGCATAATTATTATAGTATTGAGATATTTAATTCACTTTTCTATTTGCTTTATTTGTATTTTAGTATATTTTTTATGCATAATAAAATGAGATTAGCTGATATGGATATCAACTATAATAGGATGATTGATAAGAAAATCATTAAAGTCGTAAAAAATGTCGTAATTTATGCTGGATTGTTTTCCTCAATGCATTGTTCTGCAAATTCTCTATACTTGGAGAGTTTAACTCAATTGAATGACTCTGAGCTTTCCGATGTTCATGGTCAGGCACTGATGAGCTTGGGTTATATTGCGCCAAATGACTCAGTCAATAAGATGCAGGGGCAAGGCGTTGGTTTTTATAAACTTGGACTTGAGGCAGAACTTGAATTGAATGCCAACATTAAAAAGTTACAGCTCGGTTGTGGTGGGGTAAACGGGGCGGGTGGTTGCGACATTGATATTGATAATTTGAGTCTTTCAGGTTTGGCTGATACACGTGAAGGGCGTGTGGGTTCAAGTGCAAAATTAACCAATCCATTTGTAGAATTTGCGATAAAGGATCCCAATTCTGCATCGACAAGAGAGGTGGTTGGCCTACGTTTAAGTGCTGAAAAAGTTTTGGGAATGTTGACAGCAGGTACTGAAAACTCAGACACACCGAACGGTATTAACTCTCTCAGTGGCTTTTTAAAGACGAAAGCAACTACGGGAATGGGATATACAAATAGTCGTGGAATGAGTTATGCCGATACCCAAATGCCTGTGACTGGAAATGTGGATATATGTGTTTTTGTATTTTGTGGGCGATTACCGCTTTCTTCAAATGATTACAATTTAAATTTGGAGAGTACAACAGCGCCAATTCAAATTGATGCTACGACTATAAATGGTAAACGACAAACGAGTGTCAATTTAACAGGTAAAGCTAATATTGATCGGTTGAATTTTGGAGGACGTCTAAAGGCTGGGGTGAGGGTTCCTCTACTCGGGACTTTAAACTTAGAAAAACAAGTAAACGGTAATATTACTGGGCTGACGGCCAATTTGTCTATTAGTCAAAATCTAGGTTATATCCATAAAATTCCATTAAATAATCCTTTTTCATTATCTCTACAAAGTCAAAATGTATGGTGGCCAAATGCAGAAGTAACTGCGCAAAGAGGTTGGTGGATGGCATTTGAAGATCCTGTCGATATTGGCAATGTTACACCATCAAAACGTATTGATATTACTAATGATGTATTAAGACAAGTGATCGGTCCATTAAGTACGGCTTTGTCAACGACCGCAGTACCATCTTGTCAAGCTTTGGATTGTCTATTTGGTAGTTCATTGGAAATTGGAAATATTAATTTACCCAATACATCAGTAAACTTCCCATTAAAGGATCTACAACTTAAAAATCAGGACTTTGCTCCCAACTGCTATGGTTCGTTAAAATTCTGTTAAAAAGATGTCTAAAAGAAAAAACCTCCATTTCGGAGGTTTTTCGTATATCAAATAGATTATTTATGCATGATTCGTGATTTATCACGCTGCCAATCGCGATCTTTTTCAGTGGCACGTTTGTCATGTAACTGCTTACCTTTTACCAAAGCAATCTCAAGTTTAGCCAAATGACCTTTCCAGTAACACGCCAAAGGTACGCAGGTATAACCTTTTTGATTGACAGCACCCAGTAGCTTTTCAAGCTCACGGCGCGAGAGCAACAGTTTACGGGTACGTGTCGCTTCAGGGACTACGTGAGTAGATGCTGAAAGTAAAGGTTGAATTTGAGCACCGAAGAGAAATGCTTCATTATTTTTAAAGGTGATATAGCTTTCAGTAATGGTCATCCGCCCAGCACGTAATGACTTGACTTCCCAACCTTGTAAAGAAAGCCCAGCTTCAAATTTTTCTTCAATAAAATAATCGTGGCGTGCACGTTTATTTTGTGCAATCGTCCCACTATTATTTTTTTTAATAACAATCTTATTCATTATAACCTTTTGAATAACTGAAAATAATTAAACGATCGTGAATAAGTTACCCGTTTGATTACCCGTTTTGAAATATTCACTAAAAACAGGTTTATATAAAAAAGCCCGCTATATGCAGGCTACTATAACATTTTTAGGCTTATATTTTTCAACTTCTTGTTTCACTGTTGATTCATACCAAAAAACTTCTTTATCACTTATTTTTATCGGCTCAGGCACATCACCTTGCTTTACCATGTTGTAGAACTTTGTTCTCCCGACCGATAAGAGCTTCATAAATTCAGAAGCCCTGACACGACGATCAATTTCCATCAACCTTCCTCCTTTTCTTCTTTCATAAAGCAAATCCAATGAGTGTTAGCTCGTTTTCCACTTATGTGGCCAAACACTGGTTTTTGATTTGTTAGTTCTAAAATTTCACTGACTTTGATTTGAGTTTCATTCCACTTAAAAATTAAAATTCCATCTGTGGCCAAAACACGAAAACACTCATTAAAGCCTTTGCGTAAATCTTCACGCCAATCTTGATTTAGTTTTCCATACTTCATGGCCAACCAAGATTGTTTACCTGCACGAATCAAATGTGGTGGATCAAACACCACTAATTTAAATTGGCCACAATCAAATGGCATGTTACGAAAATCCATTTCAATATCTGGATTAACTTCAAGTGAGCGACCATCACATAAATTTCTGTTTTCTGTCCTAATATCCCCGAACATTACATTCGGGTTTTGACGGTCAAAATGAAACATGCGAGAACCGCAGCAGGGGTCAAGTATTTTGGCTGTCATGACTTTGCTCCTGTGCTTCGATCACGGCTTTATTCTTTGCAACAATCTCCAAGCATTCAGCATGAGTTCCAACAAAGAAATTAGCTTTTTCAGATGGGTCGATTGCTTCAGCAAACCAGGTGCCAAAAAGTATTTCTTTATTGACATGCGCTTGAGTAAATTTATTGATCTCCATGATTTCACCAAGATCAATGCAATCTCCTAGGCAATCGAAATCAGATTCATTTGAGCAAAAGTTTTCAGGTTCATCATTGTCTTGCCAATAACAAGAAATATTTTCTTTCGGCACCAAAACAAACCCTTCAGGGGTGGCTTTGGCATCCTTCAACTGGATATTCAAATCATCAATTACTACTTGCTTTTGTCTTGACTGAATCAACCAAAGTGCAAATGCTGAATTCACTGCTCTTTCTGCAAGCTCTTTAATTACATCATCAGCACTTGCCATGCTTGGGATTAATACATACATGTTGTCAATAATGGAGAAGCTTTTAAAATCCCCACCTAATTTAATCCACTCAATTTCAAATGCTTTGCGTTCTTCTTCTATATTAATCATCACGCCACCTCAACAAACTTTATTTCTATGGCGCTTAATATCTGCCGCCATTGATTTAGTAGAATCAATAATTAACTTTTCCGCTTTTGACACATCTTTAAGACTGTTCATATAACAAGCGATCCCATTACCAGCGATGCAATAACCAAATTCAACTGCCAACTCTGGATCTGTTTTGGCTAAGTGATCAAAGATAGGTCCAATCATTTGCTTGAATAATTGCTCTGCAATTTCATCAACAGAGCCGTCAAGATTTAAGCTTTTAATATCCATCACGCCACCTCAATTTCACGAATCGGACGAGCAAATACAGCTATTGCATCATCTTCGGTAAAGTGAATATCCATTAAGAAAAATCCATTTGGAGCGATTGGCTTCCAATCTGTTAAATCTGCGTTTTCCATCATTTTTTCCCAATCATCCATTGAGGTGCAGCTTTCAAGATAAAATGAGACAGTTTCGATATTGAAGTGACGCTTGATAGCATCCCATTCACTTTGCGAAAGCCATTCTTGGTTTTCGTGATGCTCATCCAAGTATTTACGGTATTCTGGATGAATCCATGAACCATACTCATCACGCACAACCTCTACAGGTTTTAATTGATTTATTTCCATCACAACCACCACGCCATTTTTATCAAGTGAAAGTAAAGTTTTGGGAGGGTCATGCTGCGAGCTCCTTATGAATTAAACTTGGCATTGTTATAGGCAATGCGCTGATTTGGTGAATATGGTGTTCTTTGAAAACATGGCTTACTGAATAATTCAGCTTTGGCTTTACGCTTCTGAAATTTTCGCTCACGTTCAGCTTCTTCTTGAACCCAATTTAAAGATCTAAGTTTCTCACCTAAAGCTTCATCAAGGTTTTCAAGAGTAAGCAACCAACGAACATAGGTGTGCTTGAGATCAACAAGGGCAGTACCTTTGAATTTTCCGAAGTTAATAACATCGTTTGATTGATTCATCTAAGGACTCCCATAGACCGCATGCGATCTCGTAAAGTTCCGCGGTTTAACCCAAGAAGCTCGGAAGATTTAGTTTGATTTCCATTGCATAAAATCAAAGCTTCTTCGATCATTGCGTGTTCTAGTTGCCGAATAGCAATCCACATTGCGTTTTCAGGATGTTTTCCCAAAGTTTCAATAATTTCTGATGTTAAAAAGGAAAGGGTTCCTAACTTTTTTTCATGCTTCTTATTGATGGTTGATAGATTGATTTCGCCTGAATTTAAGTGATTTCCTTTGATACGAAAGTTATTCGTTCCAACATCGAAGATATTGAGTGTCATTGCGTTTGAAACTTCGATCCACTCATTATCATCGATTAGATTAACTTCTATTTTTATACCTTGAACCCAAGCCAATTTAGCTTGTTCATTAGAAAGCATATTCATTATTGTGGCTCCTTGACTTGGTGCTGATATTCACCGTATTTTCGAGCACCACACTCACAGGTATATAAACCTTTCTTACTAAAAGAGAGTCGAGATGAAGTTGCTGAAATTGAACCTGTCGTTACATCGACATTCTTTTTAAAGTTCCATTTGTGTCGTGGACCTAAAGTACATTTCTTCACAACTCACCCCCTTACCAAAGCGATATAGAACATCGCACCGATCAAAAAAATGATGATTGAGCCAAGGAATATATCTTGGATAAATGCTCGCTTAACGATTTGATCTATCGTCAGTAGACGTTGTGGTTTTTTGTGTGACATAATATTCTCACTCTTTGAGTAAAAGCCCTTTGATGTCGAGTCGTGAGGGCTTTTTATTTAAAATTAAAAAGCTTTTTGAAATTGATTGATTAAGCAGATAAAGCATCCGCACTTTTCATCTACTGGATCTTCACCAACTTCCGCAGTTTTTACCGCTTCGCCCATTTGCTGATTTAAGCCAGTACCTTCCAAAACGTATTTCTCCATTGCTTGAGCGTGTTCAACTTGACCGCCTGAAAGCTGAAGGAGTTGTAAGCGTAAATTTTGAATTTCCATTTTTGTCTCACTGAGGAGGTTTGTTTGTGTATGAGGTAAATATCGCACTTCCGATATTGTTAGTCAATAGGTAATCCGATATTTTTATTTTTATTCCGATATTATTTGGATTTTTTATGCTTTAATAGACAAAAGAAAACCCACGCAGGGTGGGTTAGATGGAGTTTGTAATGGGTGCAAACCAATTACTTGATATACAAATATTTATTAATATTTCTATAATTTTAGTTAATTTTTCAATTTGGATTACCTTTTAGGTGTTAGATATCATGAGAGAAGCAGATAAGCCAGTTGTGATTGCAACCATTATTCTTGGCATAATAACCTTAGTATCTTCAATTACTTTGCTTGTTGTCAGAGTTATATAGGATTGATAAACATGAACTTCAAAAAGAAAAGCTCTTTAAATCTTATTCTTGCATGCTTAATGGTATGTTCTGTGCTATTTACTTTTATTTTAGTAATGCAAGAACACTAGCTACAGCAGCAATAGTTGCAACAATAAGCGTTGGTGTAATCGTCCAATGAGGCTTAGAAGCTTCCTTGATTTGTCTACTTAAAATTTCACTGGAAATTAACTGAACAGTTTTATCATTTATAGCTCCACTGTGGTTTTCTCCACTTAAAAGTTTATACAAATCATCAGTTGGTAAGTTTTTTACTTGATCAAATGTTAATTGTAAGTAATTACGATCAAAAAACTTAGGATCTGGTTCATTGAGAATTATATTATCTTTGAGTTTAAATGGATCTGTTTCGATGTATGGCTCAGATAGTGCTAACCATGATTTCAAATCGTCATCACTAATTGAATTAAACTTTTGATGGTTTTTTGCACCCTTACTAAGTTGCTGTACCTTTTCCAAGTTTAATCGACCTAAATGAACAGTGTCTTTTTTGTTTTCAGCTTCCAATTGTTTTCTCCATTAAGTGATTTTTAGGAAGGATGTTTATGATTTTTCAAAAAGCCTATGAGTTCTACATGTCTCATCCAATTATTTGCACTTCAATACTTACTTTCATATATGGTTTTTTGTGTGGTGGGGGTTATTTGTTTACCCGACGCAAATAGAGTATGTCGGGTTCGCAGTTTTTATTTATCTTTTGCGCTATTAATCTTTTGCCCAAGCTTACCTTCGTTGACCAGCTGTATAACTTGCTCATTTGTAAGCACAGGTATGAAAACTTTGTCACCAATATCTTTAGAAAGAATCTTGACTTCATCAGCTGTTAGCATCAATGCTTCACCATGTGTCGCAGCATCATTGATGCGAGCAATAATCTGATTAACTGGTAGTTTTAAGTTGTCCATATATCACCTAAATTACTAATCTAACTTTTTCTCATTCGCTTAGGGCGAGAACCACCAAGCGGTCTAAATGCATCAATTACCAAACCTACTAAAACCATTCCTTCTTCAAATTCAATAATATTAGGATGAAAGTTTGGATTAAGAGCTTGTAAATATTTACGCTCATCACTTTCAATAACTAATTTTTTAAATGTTGCATCAGTGTTATTTCTAACAACAATCAAATCTCCAGAAATTAAGTCACACACCTGAAATTTTGGATTTACTAAAATACAGTCACCCTCCATGTAGGTAGGAGAATTACTAATACCAACAACTTTTAAATAAAAACAACCATCAGGATCATCCGTACTTAAGGGCGGTAACCATTCAGCAATGTCTAATGGATTTATTTCCTCTACGGATGTCATTGATCCAGCTTGAACCCATGATAAAACAGGGATTAATTTTGAGGTGATAGGAACAACGTTGTTATCGAACTCACTAACCACTCCTTTTTTAAGTTCTTCAGCAGTAATACCTAAGGCACTAGCTAACTCAAGGATAGAACCTGTTGATTTAGCAATGCCTGTTTCAAGTTCAGAAATAACTGACTGTTTAACTCCAGACTTTTGCGCTAATTCCTTCTGGGTCATTTTTTTTGCTTTACGCAATTTCTTTAAATTTTCACCCAAAGTGCTCATAAATCTATCTCAACTTGCTTTATCGGAATTCTGATACATATTTCAATCGGTTTGGCTATTGTATAAATATCGGAAAACCTATATATTTAATAAAAATATTGGAGGTTCATATGAATCAATGGCAGAAAATGATCTCTGATCTCAAAGAACAGGGATTAACACAAGCAAATATCGCCACTGAAATTGGTTGCTCACAAAATTATGTAAGTGATCTGGAGCGAGGAGCTTGCGGAAAACGTCTTTCATACGATCTAGGTAGAAATCTAGAAACTTTATGGAATCAGCATAAACAAACTACAAATGTCGCTTAGGAACCACCATGAGCAAAGTATCAATTGAATTAAGCGCAAGAGCTAGAAATACACACTCGCTCGTTTTGCACTCGCTTGGAGTAGTTGTTAATTCAACGCTTGGTGAGGAGATTGGGTTTGATGGTCCTTGGATTTCAAAGTTTAAAAACGACAAGAAAAACAATGGCTTGACCGATCTTGAAACGATTTGCCTTTTGTTGGATAAGCTTGGGTTGAAGATTATTCCTGAACAATATCAATGCTATGACAAGCAGCTGATTGATTCAATTTTCTTTTTAGCACGCCTCTCAATGAATAGAGCGTCTGAAATTAATGATTTTCAACACACGGCAATTGCACCGCGTTTAGAAGAATTTGGGTATTAAAAAACCACTGCCAGCGCGAACTGGAGTGGTTAGTAATTCAAAACGAGGTAGAAATGAATATGACAACAAATTTAGCACATGAACAACAGAGAACACAAGTCGTTCAAGAACACTCAATATTTAACTGTGATTTATGCAGAAATGAAATTAGTTTTGCCCCTCATCCATTTGGTGTGAATGAGAAGAAACTTTGCTTGGACTGCGTAAGACAGATTGCTTTTGGGTATTTAAATCACATTGATCAAATTTTTCAATCTGATTACACCCGTAAAACACACGAAGCACAGTTGGAGTATAGAGATTCACTAAGCCCAATCCAGTACACAAAGAAGAAGATTGGACAAAGATTGCGTATGCAAGTCTATGAAAGAGATGGATTTGCTTGTGTTACGTGTGGTGTGCAAAAGAATTTATCACTAGACCACATTAAACCAGAGGTATTAGGCGGTGAATCAACGCTCGAAAACCTACAAACGATGTGCACGAGTTGCAACTCAAGCAAAGGAGCGAGATATGTCGAAACTCCTGATCAATGAGTCTCCCTTGCAAGTACAGCCATCTCTAGCGATGGCAATAGGGCTTAATGAGGCTATATTTTTACAGCAGCTTCATTATTGGTTAGGCGCATCTAGGTTGCACAAAAATAACCAAAAGTGGATTTATAACACATATCCAGAGTGGCTTTTGCAATTGAAGTATATGTCTCTAGCCACCCTAAAAAGAACCATTAAATCACTTAAAGACCAGAAATTAATTCATGTTGAGCGCTTTGATAAGAAGCGTTCAAATCAAGTTAATTACTACTCAATTGACTACAACGTTCTTGGCATTATTGAGCAGAATATCACACAAGCTATTGATTCTATTGATCAGCTCAAAATGAGCCAATCGAGTAGCTCAAATTGCACCAATGCAGTAGCTCAAAATGAGCCAGTGGATCAGCTCAAAATGAGCCAATCTCCATTAGCTCAAAATGAGCCAATGTTAACAAGAGAATACCAAGAGACTACTCAAGAGATTACACAAGAGAATATATCTGAGAAAAAACCTAAAAATAAATTTTCTTTGGATGATGCTTGCAAAGTGGATCTACCTGAGGGTGTTCAACGTGAATTGTGGATTGCTTACGTTGAAATGCGTCACAGCATGAAAAAACCACCCACTCAAAAAGCAATTCAATTGGCTTTGAATGACCTAACCAAATGGGGTTCTGAAAAAGCCAATCAATCTTTGAAAAACTCTATAACAAGTAATTGGATTGGTTTATTTGAGCCTAAGCAGGCTGTTCAAACTTACACGAGAAATTACCAGCAAAGCCAAGCATCAACTCGCTGGTCTGAAATACAAGAGTTAATTATTCAAGAGGAGCAAAGCAATGACAGCTATGGTTTCTAATTCTCAACAAGATTTACAGCCAACAAATTCAGCAAAACTTGTTGGAATATTTAAAGCAATCGCACCTCGATCTTTTGAAAAAACTTTTGAAGGCATGCCGACTGAAGCAATCAATCATGCAATGAAAATATGCATTGACGGATTAACTAAAGATCAAATTAATTTCGGCTTAACTCAGGTTCGTGATAACGGATTCTGTCCAGATCTAGCAATGTTCCGCAAGTGGTGTTTAGGGATTATTGGTTTTGGAACAGAACAACAGCGAGCTATTGATTCTTTCAAAGGTAAACATGCTGCTTTAGCCAATATTATCAAATGGCGTCAAGACCAAAAAACCAAAATTACAAACGCTGAAAAAGAAGCTTATGACCGTTGTTATGAGGGTTTTATCAATCTTGATTACTCATCAAACTTTGAGCGTGCTTCGTACAATGTTTATGAGGCATTTAAAGAGAATTACCTTGATGTAATTAAGGAATTTGTTGATCAAGGTGTGGTGCAGGCTGAATGGGTCAAGCCAGTTGAAATACCAGTGAAAACCTCTTGGGTAGATTTCGGAGCTGATCCAGAGCCTAAGCAATCGGATGAAGAACGAGCAAAAGCTAGGGAATATATTGAAAAATTAAAGGCCGTTCTCAAACGACCAAACCAAGGATCGCAAGGGGAGTCAGTATGAATGCGGTTGAGTTTGTGAGGAAGTTTGGATTTAAAGCGTCACATGAATTAATGAATGCTGAAAGTTGGACCATGCGTCAAATAGCTATGTTCACTTGCATTGATGATAAGGATGAGCTTCAAAGGTTGGTCGATAGCTGGGAGTTAGTACAAATCCATGGCTTGGAAAACTCTAAAAAGATTGTTGCTAATGCGCCAAGTGATGAACATTTCTATTCTTGGACATTAGGTAATTCAGGTGTGAAAGATAAAACTGTAAATATTGGTGAGTTACGTAAGGCCATCGCAGACGTTGAAAGCGTAGGAGGTGGGGTGTGAAAACTTATGGTTTTGATCGAATCAAACTTTCTCGAAATCTATCAATTGATGAGTTGTTACAGTTAGAAGAGGAAGTGAAAAAAGCAAGCTTAAATGAGTTTAAAGATGGGGTTTATTTTGAAAATGGAAAACCTTCAATTCATATCTACAACAAAAATGGGTTGAAAAAATTAGACAACATTGGTTGGGCGATATTTAACAAAACAAAGAGGGTGTTGGTATGAGCGAAACTAAAACAACATTCGAAGATCATTTGAGCGTAGTGCTTTTTGCATGCTATGCAACACAGCCTTTTACGGTTAGGGATATTCAAGAGGCAGTGCTTGATATCCATAGAGCCAATGTCTATCACTTACTTCAAATGTTTGTGAAACAAAGATATTTAGAGCGAGTGACAGACACACATTACAAAGCGACTCAGTATGCAAAAGACATTATGAATGTTGATAGAAATGAGGTGGCACTATGACAACTATAAACAACCTGACAAAACATGACTTTAAGGTGGGGGATTTGGTTGTTCACCCTAAATTCGACAACAAGAAAATATATGAAATTATTAAAATAAAAGGTGATCTATTTACAGTTTTCTATGACAGAAACTCACACTCATTTCGCTCGGATTTAAGACACGCCACACCTTCAGAAATAAAAGCTGGTCATCGTTTGGAGGCAGAACGTCATGGATAGGTTTGAGGAAGCTTGGAAAGAAAATAGGCATGTTTGGGAGTCAAGTAAAAACCTAGCTAAGGCTATGTATTTGGCTGGTCAGCAATCCCGACAGGCTGAGGTTGATTTCTTAAGCGCTCAACTTGGTATCAAAAGAGATCAAATTAAAAGTTTTGAAAGTGAAATTAAAAAGGCTTGGCAAGCAGTTGAAGAGAAAGACAAAAGGATTGAAGAAGTTCTCTTTGTTATTGCACGAGCGAAAGATGGCTACTACGGATATTCGAATGATGGCGGTGACACAGACAATCTTGTTAGCGATTTAGAAAAAGCTTTAGGTGACAACAATGCAAATCCCTAAACCCCTCATCATCGGCATTGATCCAGACCTAGAAAAATCGGGGGTGGCTGTTTTAAAAGACGGCTCACTTCGATTGGATAACATGCGGTTTTATAACTTAACTCAATATCTTAAGGTTAATAAAGATCAGATTAAGAAAGTGGTGATCGAGGCAGGTTGGATGAATAAAAAATCAAATCTACATAGTCGTATTGGTCAATCTAAGCGTGCAGGAGAGCGAATTGCTAAGAATGTAGGTGAGAACCATGCAACAGGCAAATTAATTGTAGAAATGGCGAAATCTTTCGGTTTAGCAGTGGTTGAAGTAAGACCAACCAAAACCAAAAAGAATTCAGAAGAATTTAATCGCATCACAGGCTGGCAAGGTCGTACGAATCAAGAACAGCGTGATGCAGGTATGTTGATTTGGGGGATGAAATCGTGAAATTGAGAATAGAAATTGATGTTCCTGAGTTTGAGTGGGTTGATACACCAACTTTATATCGTACACCAATTGGTGAATTTGGTGATATTGATGAAGTTAAGCAGATTCAGCGCTTATTCGAGTATTTACAGCGACTAGAGGATATTGATTGGATTATTAATTCTAATCATCAGCATGTGCGCCACCCATTTTGTCGTGAGTTAATCCGTGATCGACTGGAGTTTATACCTGAAATTCACATTTGGCATTTTGGGGAAAAACTTAGTTATTTTCTACAGCAATATGAAGATCGTACTGGTTATAAATTTTCAGATTACAAGTTTGGTTATCAAGTTTTATCTAACGGCAAAAAGATTCAATTTAAAACATTCTCCATGATGTTCAACACAGAGGATGAAGCATTACGTCATATCGCAAAAATCTATACAAGCCGTGATGGGTTTGATTTCGAAAAAGTTTAAGGGGCAATTATGAACGCAGTAGCAGAGAAGTTTGAACAATTCGAGTGGTTGACTCATGGCATCACTGCTAAGTCACCGCAATTTAATGATGAGACGAAAGGCACAGGAGAGAAACCATTGGATTATCAAGATCGCTTGGGTGCTATTGCGTCATTAGATACACCACTTGAAAAGGCAATCACTTCAATTGTAATTTTTGGAGAGAATGCAAAAGGAGATTATGATTTTCTGTTAAACCACTTAGCAGGGATTATGGTCAAAGAGGCGGCACAGGATGGTAAGAAAGATCCTGATAAAATGACCTTGAAGCATTTGGCCTCATTGATTGCTCGTATGGTCCTAGATTTTGCTATCAACCCGGCAATGGAAGATAACTTTACAGCTAAAGGGCGTTTGTACTATGCAGGGATTGGTGAGAATAAAATGAATTATGAAGCCTATAGAAAATCTTGGAAGCAATACGAAACCATGATGATCCTATCAATTGAAGGTGCAATTAAATGTGCATCTGAAGGTGTAGAAAAGTATAGAAAACAGACCTATAAAGATGTGAAAAATTAAGCTTCCCAAAATAATGGGAATAGGATATATTAATTAATATACTGGTCGTATTACGGTTCACCCAAGACCAAACAGTTTTGATTTCCATACCCACCTACTCCAATACATGGGTATTTTTTTACCATTTTTTTGAAATATTATAGATAATCATTTATTATTAGATAGCAACTCAAAAAGTTGTAGATGCAAATGTTGACAGCTCGGAAAGACGAGTAGCTCACAGAAATGTGGGCTTTTTGCATTTCAGGAGAACAACATGCTCCGAATCAAACAAATCTTCTGCCGTCACGTTTGGGAATATTCAGATTTCTTTACGGTGAGAGAGTGTCGGAAGTGTGGGAAAATCAAAGCTATTTAGTGTTAAACTTAGACACATTTAAAACCTATATAATTTAATAAAATCATGTTGTTATGGTATAATTTAACTCTATAAAAGAGGGTTAATAAGATGAATAAATTTACAGTTGAAGATCCTTATGATTTAGACATTTCTAAGCTAACTCTTCGTGATGCATACGAGTTAAAAGGTCGACTGATTGATAAGATTGAATTATTAGAAAAGCAGGATAAGGTTAAAATACTAGACTGTGAAATTGATTTTGAGCAAGTTCATGTAGCACCCAAAGATTATGATGGACTTATAAACCGCTTAGTTGAATCTATTGAACAAAATAGGGCTAACAATGAGGATATTTCAAGAATTATGATTATCCCTAAAGCTGTAACCAAGATTGATTTTGATCAAAAGATCAAAGAGCAACAAGAATATGATAGCTAACCACCTCAACGGTGGTTTTTTAATGCCTAGGGGAAAGTGAAGATGTTAAACGAAAAGCAAATTGAACAAGAAATTCAAGACAAAGGTCTGAATGCACCACGATTAAAGCCCGATCTTATTGATTCAAAAGTCAGAGCAATTCGTTACCTAACAGGTGATATTGAACCTGCTTATGCTGTTGGTGATTGGGAAAGTGATAAAAGCACCCCGTGTTTAACCATTTGCATTTTAACCTTGGAAAATGGTTTTACAGTCACAGGTGAGTCAGCTTGTGCAAGTCCTGAAAACTATGATCGCATTATTGGTCAAAAGATTGCGTATGAAAATGCACGTAACAAGATTTGGCAACTGGAAGGTTATTTACTTAAACAAAAGTTGTATCAGGCTGAATTAAATAAATAATTCACAGCCTTTCGCTACATTTCCTTTGCCCCGAAAGGGGTTTTATTTTGTCTGGGAGAAAGTGGGATGAATATTACTCTGATTGGTTTAATCGTCATCCTAATTAGTGTGGTTTTGATTTATTTCTATTCATGGTACCAAGACTACAAAAATTGGAAGTATCACAAAAACAAACCAAGAGCTTTAAATCCTTGGTCGGATTGGTGAGATATGGGCAGAAACGATGCAACTCACAGAGTTAGAACTCACCTAGGTTGGGCACCAGCAAAGAAAATCAAAGGTAAATGGCATGTGTATGTGTTCAATAAGTGGAAAGAATACATAAATCAAAATGCTGAATTTATTTTGTTGTGAGGATCTCATGAAACATAAAAAACTTATTGAGCGTTTAGGTGCTGAGAAGATTCTAGATATTCTTGAAAACGCCCATGACGATGCTGTCTATTACGTTGATGAGTGGAATGAGCATTTTAAAGTTCATGGCTACTGTACAGATAAGTGCATCATTGGTGTTCACAATCCACAAACACACTATCGATTGGAAACTTTAAGAAAGTTTATTGGTGGGTGATATGAGCTGCCAAGGCTGTGAACAACGAAGACAATGGGTGAGGAATCAAAGTGAACGAGCAAAAGAACGAATGCGTAAAGTCCTGCGAGGTCTTGGTGTTATTGATCCAGCAGAACAACAAACTATTAGAACAGAACAATCAACTCATTCAGATCAACAACGAACAGGCAGCACAGATTAATCACTTGCTTGAGCATTTGGATTTGAAAGGTGAGAGTGAGAGTTCAGGGTATTTGGATGGGTGAGATATGCGAAGAGCTTTGATACTTAAACGGGTAGTTAACAATAAGAAGTGCGTTGCTATTCATGATGCTGAAACTGGTGAGATTCTAGCTGATCAATTGTCTTGTGAGATTGTGAATAAACCAGATGAGCCGCTTCATGCAATCGTCAAGATTGGATTGTGTGGAGTAAATAGAATAGTAGGTGATGAAGATGTCCCGTCCATGCCGTGAATGGGGTTGCCCTAACCTTGTTAAGTCACGCAGTCAGAAAGGTTATTGTGATGATCATGCAGATAAGCGCAGTAATTGGAACAAGCGACCAGAGCGAATGGGATCAACTACAGAACGCGGCTATGGTCATGCTTGGCGTAAGCTGCGTGAGGTTGTATTGAAGCGTGACAACTATCTCTGTGTGCAGTGTGGAAAGGATGGACGCTTGGCTGAGGCTACAGATGTCGATCACATATTGAATAAGGCCAAAGGTGGTACAGATTCAATTGATAATCTTCAATCACTGTGTGACTCGTGCCATAAAATCAAAACTGCAAATGAATGATAATCATTCTCAAATAAGGGAGGGGGGGAGGTGAAAAGTTTAATGCTTTTGCCGAAATGACCGCCCCCTTAACCACATTTTTACGTGAGCGAAATTAAAAATTGAGGGTCTTGACATGGGCGGGCGAAATGCGGTAGCTGGTGCAGGGCGTAAGCCAAAAGTCAAAGCAACTGGCGATACTGATTTTGATGATGTTTTTGATATTGATGTGCCTTTTCACTTAGAGCACATGGATCAAGCGGTCACAATGTGGAAGTCAATTATTCCTGAATTACTAAAAAGAAAAATATTAAAACTTACAGATATGCACAACGTTGAAATGTTCTGCATGGCCTATCACAACTTACGTGAAGCACAGCATGAAGTTGTTTTATATGGAATTACTATTCAAACAGAATCAGGAAGAGTTAAAAATCCAGCTTTAACTGCTGTCAATGAAGCATCAAAACAAATCGCTCAATTTGGCTCAATGTTAGGTCTAGATCCTGCATCACGTACACGCTTATTGGGTGGTGGCGGAAAGCCTAAGAACAACCCATTCGCAGAGGTAATGAACATGTAGTGAGGCCATTAAATGACAGCTTTCCCGAATGTTGATATTGCAAATAAGTGGGCTAAGCAAGTCGTTTTAAATAAAATCCCTGCATGTAAATGGGTTAAATTAGCCTGTGAACGCCACTTAAATGACTTAAAAAATAGCAAAAATAAAGATTTTTTATATAAATTTGACCCTAAATTAGCTGAAAAAAAGATAGCTTTCATTGAATTGTTGCCCCACACAAAAGGTGAGTGGGCAATGAAAAGAATGAAGCTAAGACTAGAGCCTTGGCAGAAATTTGGAATTGCTTGTACTTTCGGCTGGGTTCGTAAAAAGGATGGGTACCGTCGATTCAGGGAGTCTTATTGGGAAATTCCTCGTAAAAATGGTAAGTCAGCAATTGCAGCTGGTGTTGCTCTCAATATGTTTGCTAATGATGGTGAATCGGGCAGCGAGGTTTACGCTGGTGCGACCACCGAAAAACAAGCATGGGAAGTATTTAAACCAGCTCGATTAATGGCAGTGCGTTCACCTGATTTTGTTGAGGCAGCTGGAATACAGATAAATGCTGGCAGTCTTGAAATACCTGAAGATGGCTCATTATTTGAAACTATTGTAGGCGATCCGCCTGATGGACAGTCACCGCATTGTGCAATTATTGATGAATATCACGAGCATCAAACAAATGCACAGTACGACACTATGCAAACGGGTATGGGGGCGCGTCGTCAGCCATTGATGTTTGTTATTACAACATCAGGTTTCAATATTGATGGTCCTTGTCACGACTTGCGTTTACGTATTCAAGACATGTTGCTTGGTACAGTGCCAGATGATGAGCTGTTTGGATATATCTGGACCATTGATGAGGGTGATGAGTGGACAGATCCTAAGGTATTAGCCAAGGCCAATCCAAATTACGATGTTTCTGTTTATGGCGATTACCTTGAGTCACAGCAACGTAAGGCAATAAATAATCCATCTCGTCAAAATACATTCAAGACTAAGCATTTAAACATTTGGGTTTCTGCGCGTGAGCAGTACTTCAATATGGAAAAGTGGAATGCTTGTGCAGATAAAACCTTAAAGCTTAGTGATTTTGCTGAAGATAAATGTGTGATGCCATTAGATTTGGCATCAAAGATCGATATTTGTGCGCGAATCAATTTGTTTTGGCGAATCATAGATGGAAAGGTGCATTACTACTGTATTTCACCAAACTTCTACTTGCCACATGAAACAGTATTTGAAGGTGATGAAAAAGCACTTTTAGATCGGTACCAGAAATGGGACAACATGGGGCTTTTAGATGTTCATGAAGGAGCTGAAACAGATTTGGATTTGGTAGCTTCGGATTTAATCTCTGATTCGAAAAGTCTTTCAGTTATTGAAGTTCCTTACGACAACTGGGGTGCACGTTTAATTGCCAAACAGATTAATGATAGTGGTCTTGAAGCTGTTGAAGTAGCAAAGAACACTAAAAACTTTTCACCACCTATGAAAGAACTTGTTGCTGCGATTGCTTCAGGTCGATTCCATCATGACGGAAATCCTATTTTGTCTTGGATGGTTGGTAATGTGATCAGCAAACCAGATGCAAACAATAATGATTATCCCCGTAAACAGAAAAACATCTTCAAGATCGATGGAGCTGTGTGTTTGCTTATGGGGATTAATCGAATATTAGCCTTAGCTGGTGAGCCTGAGAAATACATCGTCCATTTTGTATAAATAAATCCAACTCAATAACCGCCTTAATTGGCGGTTTTTCATTTTAAGGAGAGCCAGATGCCAGCTCTAAAAAAATCATTTGGCTCTTTTGAAATCAAAAGCACAAATGATGAAAAGCGAACCTTTAAAGGTATAGCAAGCACACCTAATTCAGATCGAGCAAAAGACATCATGGTTCCAAGTGGTGCCAAGTTTGAATTGCCACTGCCTTTGCTTTTTCATCATGAACATAGCGCTCCGATTGGTCAGGTCATTGATGCAAAGGTTACGGATAAAGGGATAGAAGTTGAAATTCACATTCCTGAAATCGCCGAAGAAGGCAACTTAAAAGCCCGAGTCGATGAAGCCTATCAAAGCCTTAAATATGGATTGGTCAAAGGCCTATCAGTTGGCTTCTTGGCTGATTGGGAACAAGCCGAATTCATCAAAGGTGGTGGCATCCAATTCAATGATTGGGAGTGGTACGAGCTTTCCCTTGTGACTATCCCATGCAATCGCGAGAGTGCAACAGATTATTCGAAAGCTTTCGAGGAATACAAAGCCGCGTTGGGCAAAGAACCTCAGAAAACCGGTTCAGATGGCGTTTCATCTGAGCAAAAACACGTAATTGTAAAACTTAATAGCCCAACAAAGGGTGGAGTAAAATTAGTATGAATAAATATTTAAAACAGCTTCTTGATGCTTTGGCTGCTAAGAATCTTGAACTTCAAGGGCATATGACTAAATCACTAGATGCTGGTCAAACTCCTGATGAAGATACAGAAGCAGCGATTCAGGCTGTTGAAAAGGATATCGAAGCAATTGAAAAGAATATTGCACGTGTTCGTAAACAAATTGAAGAGGCTGACAAAGCTGCGAAATCAGCTACTCCAGTTGATGGTCAATCTGAACAAGGTGCCAAAGATACTGCAGAAGGCAAAACGACTAAAACAGTTGCTACTACTTCATCAAATCTTCCTAAAGGCGTTCCATTCGCTCAGTTTGCTCGCGCAAAAATGCTTGCATGCCACGAGCAAAAGCAAGGCAATATCCTTACAGTTGTGGAAGCCGCAAAACAACTTGGTTATAACCAGGACACGATTCAGTACATTGAAAAAGCAACACTTGGTACAACCACTGATGCTGGATTTGCAGCGCCTTTAGTCCAACAGGATACATATAAAGGTGATTTCCTTGAATTGCTTCGCAATGCAACAATTTTCGATAAATTGAAAGGTTTTCGCTCAGTTCCATTCAATGTGAAAATTAACGGCCAATTAACTGGTGGTACAGCTTCATGGGTTGGTGAAGGTCAGAAAAAACCTTTAACCAATCCAACTTTTGGCAGTATTGAAATCAAAGAGCATAAACTGGCTGCAATCACTGTTTACACGCAAGAACTTCTTCGTCGTGCAGATCCAGCAATTGACCAACTTGTATTAAATGATTTGATTGAAGCAACGAAAGTATTGATTGATACAACTTTCCTTGGTGCACAAGCCCAAACCGATACCACACCTGCAGGTGTATTAAATGGCGTGACTGCAATTACGCCTACAGGCACAACTGCTGCGCAAATCGAAGCAGACTTATTAAAGTTAATCGAAACTTTCATTACAGCAAACTTAAGCACTGACAATGCTTATTTCTTAATGAGCGAAACTCGCGCTATGCAATATGCTTTGCTTCGTGATGCTTTGGGTGGTGCCTACTTCAACGGAATGAGTTTTGCTGGCACCGCACGTACATTATTGGGTATTCCAGTAGTTACCTCCCAATCAGTTGGGGATAAAGTAATTCTTGTGAAAATGAGTGAATTACTGATTGCTCAAGATGGTGGTGTTGATGTTGCTTATAGCGATCAAGCTACACTTACAGATGGCTCAACCACACACAACTTATGGCAAGAAAACAAGTTTGCCATTCGTGTAGAGAAGTTCATTACTTGGGCTAAACGTCGTGCAATTGCATCTGCGTTTATCGATTATTCAAGCCAAGGTGGTGGTGCTTAATTAGCTCCTAATCGAAATTAACAAACAGCTCCTTAATTGGGGCTGTTTTCATATCTAAGCAATCAAAATGTTTAGCTATGGGAACAGTCTATGAAAATTAAATATTTAAAAGAAACTCATGATTCAAAAGTGGGTGATGTGAAGGAAATTCCAGATATTCAGGCGAATGTACTTGTAAAGCTGAATATTGCTGATATTTACCAAGAACAAAAGAAGCCAGCACCTAAGGCGAAACCATCTAAAACTGAAGAATAAAGGCGGATAAAATGGGATTTTTTGACAGACTATTTCGTAAAAAATCGCTATCGTCTGTCAATTCGGGCGGTGGCTTTACATCACTTTTTGTACATGAGCCTTATTCGGGTGCTTGGCAGAAGAATGATGAGTTAAGACGTGAGGATATTGTTGCTCACCCAGCAGTATTTTCTTGCATAAGTCTTATTTCTCAAGACATTGGGAAAATGTCACTTCTTCTAAAAAAGAAGCAAAGAAATATATATGTTGAAGCAGCAATTCCAGAAGATTTAAAGGTTCTTAAAAAACCGAATCACTATCAAAATTGGCAACAATTCTTAGAGTTTTGGCAGATATCAAAAAAGCTTAGGGGTAATGCCTATGCTTTAAAAATACGCGATGCTTTTGGTTATGTTTACCGTATTGTGATTTTAAATCCCGATCAAACTAAACCACTTGTAAGTGATAGTGGTCAGGTTTTTTATCAACTTGGTATGGATAATTTGAATCAAACTGAATCAGTTATTGTGCCTGCTTCTGAGATTATTCATGATCGTGAAAATTGCTTTTATCATCCCTTAGTGGGAATTCCTGCAATTACTGCCTATGGGTTATTAGCTGGTGTTGGCTTGAACATACTTCAAAACTCTAAAGCCTCATTTGGCAACATGAGTAGACCTAGTGGGATATTAACTGCACCTGGTGCAATCAACGAAGAAAAAGCCAAAGCCATTGGGTCAGCTTGGAATGCAAACTATTCAGGCGCAAATATTGGTAAAACTGCTGTACTTGGTGATGACTTAAAGTATCAACCTATTTCCATTTCGGCATCTGACGCTCAAACAATAGAGCAGCTAAAACTTTCAAATGAAATAATTTGCTCTGTGCTACATGTGCCAGCTTTTAAGGTTGGTATGGGTAGCATCCCAGCAGGTCAAAAAGTTGGCGATCTAAATGAAATCTATTATTCAGATTGCTTGCAGAGCTTAATCGAATCTTTTGAGAATTTACTTGATGATAGCTTAGGCTTGAAAGAGAGAGGATTAGAGATATTCCTAGATATTGATGCTCTTATTCGTATGGATAAAACATCTCAGATGGACTTTCAAGAACGTGGTGTAAAAGCTGGAATCTTTAAAATTGATGAAGCTAGAGCAGCATTTAATCGAGAGCCTGTTATCGGTGGTAATACGCCATACATGCAACAGCAAAACTTCTCACTGGAAGCATTAGCCAAACGTGATGCACAAGATGATCCATTTGGTAAAACCAACACTTCAAGTCAGCCAGCAGAATCAAAATCACTTTATAAAGGTGTTTTTAGTCAAAATTCAAATTATGAAGTAGGTGAATTTGTCACCAAGAATGGCTCACTTTGGCACTGCGAAAAGGAACATTCTGGCGAATTTAATCATGAAAACTTCAAATTAGCTCAAAAGAAATGGGGTGATGAATGAGTATTGTTAGTTTAGAAACCCTAAAAGAACATTTGCGCTATGACGATGATGACAATGACATGATGTTGCAGGGGTATTTAGACGCAGCAGATTCAGTGGTTAAAAACTACATCACAGATGAATTTGAATCTGAATATCCTAAGGCAATTCATCAAGCCATTTTGTTGTTGTGTGGATTTTGGGATAAGCACCGTAATGCTGAGAGTGAAACACCAGTAAACGGTAATTATCTTCCAATGCCTGTGCAGTCCTTATTGTTCCACTATCGTAAACCTACTGCAATTTGAGGTGAATCATGATTTCAGCATCACACGCAAGGAGTTTGCAAACAGATGTTCAAAAGGTACAACGATTAGGAATTATTGCTGAAACCAAAATCCTTGAAACCATAAAGACTGGAAATTCAAGGTTATTTTTGAGTATTGCGAAACAACTTTATTCGCGCCAAGAAGTTAAGCAACTCATAATAAACCTCTCTAGGAATGGATTTGAGGTGATTGAAGAAATACGCATGGGTTCTGAAGATTCAACATATTATAAAATTAACATTTGGTGGTGATGTATGGGACAAAGAGCAGGCGAACTACTCCACCGAGTAACCATTCAACATAAAATCACGCCCACCGATGAATATAACAATGAACTTGAGCCGATTTGGTCTGAATACAAAAAGCTTTGGTCTAAAGTTGAGTTTTTATCTGTAAAAGATACCTTAACTGCCAAAGCGGTTGGATCAGAAACCAATGCACGCTTAAAGATTCGCAAACGTACTGATATCACAACAGAAATGCGCGTGTTATGGAAAGATCAGACTTTTCAGATCGTTTCACCGCCTAAACCTGACAATGAAAACGCTGAAATTTATGTGACATTTGAGCTTAAATTATTGGGGTAGATATGGCTGATATTCAATTCGATATCCAAGGACTAGATCAACTCCAATCCAAACTAGAACGCCTCAATAATCCGCGTAAAGTAAAATCTATGGTTCGTAAATCATTAAGACAGGCAGCGAATATTGTTCGTGATGCAGCGCGTAATAATGCCAAGTTAATTGATGATCCCGAAACACGTGAGAAGATTTGGAAAAACATTAGTGTTCAAGCTGGAAAAACAAGAAATTTCAGTGATATTAAAATCCGAGTAGGTGTGAGAGGTGGTGCGTCATTCTCTAATCCAAACCCACCTAATTTGAGTGGTGGTGATACGAGGCATTGGCGTTGGGTTGAATTTGGATCTGTAAATAATCCAGCCGTACCATTCATGCGTCCAGCACTTGCGAACAACATTCAGCCTGTAACAGACAAGTTTGTTCAAATGTTGAATGACGAAATCGACAAAGCTTTAGCGAGTCCTACATGAGCGTATTACCAGTATTTATTGAACTGCAAAAATCCCCTGAAGTGGTTGCACATCTTGGTACACGTATTTATCAGGGTATTGCACCAACTAATAAAATATTTCCATATGCTGTTTGGAGTGGGATGGGGGATACACCATCAACAAATTTAGACTGTAGAGCACAGATTTCACAGCGGTATTTTCAGTTGGTTGTTTTTGACACTCAAGCGACAAGAGCAGAAATCATACGTGATGCGATTCTTAAATCCCTTCCATATCCTGATTGTACAGATGGTGACTTAATTCCCGACATGGATGAAATGATGGGTGATGTTAAAGTTTTCGGACGTGGCTTTGATGCGAATTGGTGGTTTGATCGCTAGAAAAAATTTTAATTATTTATTGTACGAAACCGCCGAAAGGAGGTTTTTTATTGCCTAAAACTTGGAGAAAGCCATGTTTGGAATGCTTGAAAGTCTAACCAAAGCAGCTGTTTCAGTTGCTGTCACTCCTGTAACTGCTGTCGTTGATGCTGTAATGATTCCTGTTGATGCCACTGAAGATGGCGAAGTATTTCAGCGCACAAAAAATACCTTAAACAATGCTTCTAAGAATTTTAATAAAGCAGTTAAGCCAAATTCAGAAAACTAAATTATTTAAACCAACTACCACCTTCGGGTGGTTTTTTTATGCCAAAAATTGAGGAGATCTACTCATGGCGAAGAAAGGCGTTTTATCTAATGGTACCGATGTGTGGATTGTCCATGGCACAGTACCTGTATTAACGAAAATGGGCTGTATCAAAGCTTTAGTGCTTGGGGATGACAGTGCGACAGAAGTAGATACAACCTGTTTGCAAGAAACCAGTACTAAAACTTCTGAATATGGTCTAAGTACACCGGGTGAAGGTTCAATTCAAATTGATACAGATCCTAAAAACCTATCACATATGACATTGCTTAAATTAGCAGCAGAAAAAGCCGAAGTTAAAGTTTATGTCGGATGGTCGGATGGTATTGCAGAGCCAACATTGGTGAGTGAAATTGATTTGCCTAAAACTCGCACATGGTCACACTTCACTGCAATCTTGCGTAAAGGCTCACCAGTGTTCGCTGTAGATGCAATGGTCAATCATACAATCCCTATGAAACGCCAAACAGAAGTAACTGAAGAATTTAAGGTGCAAGCATAATGGCTAAACTCACATTAAAGGCGATTCAAAAATCCATTGGTGTTGGTACTTTTGTAAAAAAACCAATTAAGTATCGTGGTGCCTCAGGGGAAGAGTTTTCAGGAGAGGTTTTTGTTAAGGTCCTTACTCATGATGAACTTGCGGTTACAGCGGATGTATGGGGTTTAAAAGACAATTCTGAGCTAACGATTGATCAATACCGTAAGGCATTGCTATATCACACCATTTATGAAGATGAAGAAACAAGACTCTTCTCCAAAGTTGAAGAAACTGGCTTAGTTTCAACTGAAGTCATTGGCGCTTTGTTTGATGCGGCTGATGAAGTGGTGAATTTCACGGGAAAGCTGTGGATCTCGAATCAGGAGAAGAATTCTGGTGCGAACTCGTCATCAACGGAATCGGCGGCAGAACAATAGCTGAAGCCAAAGCTAATATTTCCCGACCTGAATTAATGACGTGGAGATCCTACCGAGATAAGTATGGATCTCTTTTTTTTGGTCGTAGATTGGAACAGGAATTTGCAAGACTATTTGTTCGGTACTTTAACTCTCATGCTTCTGAGGATGAGCGAATAGAAGATGCAAGGGAATACATGCTCCATGAAGAGACACCTCCGACAAGTTTTGAAGAGGAACGCATGAAAGCTATTAAGAAGAAATCTACTTAGGTCGGTTTCTTTTTAACCCAATAATTAGTATCTTGGTCTAAATTTATAATTTAGGGTGGGGTATGAATAAATTAATAATGGCTTTTATATTGCTACAGTGTGGAAATCTTTTTGCGAAAGAGGTAAGTAAAGACCAAGAGCAAAATTGCCTAAATGCTATGGCAATTTCTGAGGCTGCAATGGCAATAAGGCAAAATGGCTTACCACTTGCTGAAGCATTGAATAATTTAAATAAAATGGTTGCGAAAGGCGAATCAACTGAAAAAGAGGCTTCTTTAGTGAAATTAATACTCAGAGATGCTTATAGCAAACCTAAGTTTTCTACTGAAAGCAATAAAAAAGAATCTATAAATGAGTTTTCTGCAAATTACTATTTAGCGTGTATGGAAGGTTATGAGTCAATCAACAAATAGCCTGTCTTAAAAGATTAGAACCGCCTTAGGCGGTTTTTTATTGCCTGGAGAAAAGTATGGCAACTAAATTAGGATCTCTTACCCTTGATTTAATTTGTCGTACAGGCAATTTTACTCAGGGTATGCGTGACGCTTCCAATGCAGCTAATCGAGAATTAGGACGCATTGAGCAAAGTACTAATGGCGCATCAAATGCAATAAAAGGTCTGGCAGTTGCCGCATTAGGTTCATTCTCAATTCATCAAGTGATAGCCTATACAGATAGCTATACAAACTTACAAAACAGATTAAAACTTGTTACTAATTCTCAGCAAGAATTAAGTACTGCTACTAAAGATACTTTTGCTATTGCTCAAGCGACAGCGCAATCTTGGGGTTCGGTTGCTCAGGTTTATCAACGTTTTGCTGAAAACTCTTCACGTCTTGGTATCACAATGCAGCAAACAGCTTCATTGACTGATACGGTTTCAAAAGCCATTTCAATTTCAGGTGCGAGCGCAGCGAGTGCAGAAGCTGCATTGATGCAGTTCGGGCAGGCTCTAGCTTCGGGTGTATTGCGTGGTGAGGAGTTTAATAGTATCGCAGAACAGGCGCCAGCACTCCTAAAGGCAATTGCAACAGGTTTAGGGGTAAACATTGGCGAACTGCGTAAAATGGCGGGTGAAGGACAATTAACAGGTGACATCGTAATTAAGGCTTTAACCAAAGCCAAAACTTCTGTAGATGATTTATTTTCCAAAACCGACTTTACAATTGCTCAATCTTTTACACAGTTGAATGATTCTGTCACTAAATTTGTTGGTGAGGCTAGTTCGGGTTCAGGGGCAGCAAAAACACTCGCATCTTCAATAAAATTGGTTGCTGACAATGTTGATACTATTGCTGATGTTGCAATGGTGGGTGGATTCGCATTTCTAACCAAAACAATACTAACTCAAACAATAGCAATGAAAAAATCGATTGCTGAAAGTATTCAGCGTCGAATAGCGGATACTGCTGCTCTAGAATCGCAAGTTCGGCTTTCAATGGTTGAGGTGCTACGCACAAAAGCAAAAGTGGGAGAATTAGCAGCAGAACAAAACTTAATTGTTGCTAAATTACGCACAAATATTACAACTCAAGAAAGAATCGTTCTAGAAACAAGAGCAACACAAGTTGCAATCCAGTTGGCTGTAGCGGAAAGAAATATGACGGCAGCAACAGCACAGCGCACTCTTGCACAGAATGCTTTGAATGCAAGCACAACACTCGGTTCTAGAGCTTTAGGTGTAGTTGGTGGCCCTATTGGATTACTAACAATAGGTGTTGCTGGTTTGGCTGCTGGCTATATGTATATGCAAAACCAAACTGCAAAAGCAACAGAAAAATTGGCAGAGCAGACCGATGTAGCAAACAAAACCAAGGAGGAATTGTTAGCGCTTCAAGGAGTACAAAAAAATGGTGCCAAATCAGAACTACAGGAAGCTTTTAAGGGGCAAAATAAAGAATTAAAAGAGTTGAATTACGTTTTCAACGCTCATTTAATTGAGCTGCAAAATGCTTATAGAGGGAATCTTCAAATTGTTGAGATTTCAAATAAAGTTCGACAAGGAATAATGAGTCAAGAGCAGGCAATTGAATCCCTTAACCAGCTTGACTTCATTTCTCCTGATCAGCTTAAGCAATTGCAAAAAGATAATGACCTTTATCGTGAAAAATTACCAGTGGTTAACAAGGTTCAAGAGGCACTTAAGGTTTTTGGAATCACCACTGAATTGGCAGGAAATAAATCCTCTAATGCTGCATTTATGCATGACAAACAAGCCAGTAGTTTGGATGGCATTGCGAACGCAGCCACAAATGCTAAAACCAAATTACAAGACTATATTAACTCTTTGAATGATCAGAATTATTCAAACAACTTAACAATTGGGTATTTGAATCAAGGCTACTCAGCTGAGCAAGCACAAGCATTGAGTAAAGCTTGGTCCGAGGCATTTGCAACAAGCTCAATTGTCACCAAAGAGCAACAGGACTTAATTTTAAAAAGTGTGAGTCTAGAACAGCAAAAAAGTGATCTCATTAGTGAGCGCAATAAAAAGGAAAAAGAGAGCACCAGAGAAGCTGAAAAGAGATTTAAATATTCTCAGTCTGAGTTGCTAATGCTTCAGAAGATAGCGAATCTTTCAGCTAAAGCCGATTTAGATGGTATTGGTGCTAAATATGGCATCCCTAAAAATTATCTTGCAGGCCTTATGGCTCAAGAATCTAAGGGGGATCCTAATGCTGTTAGTCCAACGGGTGCTATCGGTTATTTCCAAACAACAAGTGGTTACCGAAAAGATAATGGAATCAGTGTTGCTGACTCTAAAAATCTCCCTGTAATTGCTGATGTTGTGGCTAGAAATCTTGCTAAAGCTTACAAGGAGTTGGGTAGTTGGGAGTCTGCTATTCGGTCCCATAATGCAGGTGTTGGTGGCTCTAGACAGTTTGATAAAACTGGAAGGGTTGATGGTAGTTCAGATCGCAATAAAGAAGTTGCTAACTTTGCATCATCAGTCAATAAATGGATTGTGGGTCTTGGAGGTAGTGAGCTAAAGGCTAAAGGCACTTCCGATACTATGGGGGACCTTAAAGACTACCTTGATTTTGTGAAACAACAGGCAGAATCTAGAAAGTCACTTGAGCTTAATGTTGCAAATGAAGTCACCAAGATTCGTGAATCTTTGAAAGACAAGTTGATTGAAATAGATAAGGCTGGCTTTACACCAGAACGTACTGCGGAAATCAAAGCTGAGTATCAAGCAAGAGCAGACAACGAGATTGCGATTGCTGAATATACGCTAAAATCTAAACTTGAAGAATATTCATCTTTTATGAAAACTGATGAACAATTACTGAAAGATAGTTTTGATCAAAAGAAGTTTTATGCATCTAGAGATATTGAATTATCAAAGGAACAGCGCACCCAAGCTGTTGCATTGATTGATAAGCAATATAATTACGAACTTGCAAAATCAAAACTTGTTAGAGAACAGCAGTTACTTCAATCTAAAGAATTCTATATGTCTGAGTTGCAGCTTGCCAAAGCAAAATATGACATTGAAAGGAGACTTCTAGAGCAAAGCAATGATGATCCAGCAGATAAAGCGTTCAAATCACAAATGCTCGCACTTCAAAACCATGTTGATATGAATCGTCGTTTAAAAGATGCTTCAACAGGATGGGATACGGTTCAAGCGCAAATGAATGGATCTACTGGTCGATACCAAGTCAACCAAGATAAATTCAGCAGAATGGGTGCATCACAAAATCTATTCGATACACAGATTGCAGATGTAGAAAACCAAGAGCAAGAACCTGGAGCGGATTTACAGAAATTAGCTGAGGTTCGTGAACAAATTTGGGCTGCACATAATCAGCGAATGATTGATATTGAAAATCAGTATCAAACTGATTCTTTGAATCTGCAATTAACTCAAGCCCAGCAGTTGACTGGTTCATTTGCAAATATGTTTAAAGGTATTCTTGGTGAAAGCTCAGGTGCATATAAAACAATGTTTGCAATGCAGCAGGGGTTTGCGCTTGCTCAAGCTGGTATGAATTTATGGTCGTCTGTTTCAGATGCTTATGCTAAAGAGCCAGGTACTGTATGGCAGAAAGTTGCCGCAGGTGCTAAGGCGGCTTTAGATCAGGGCACTTTCTTAGCAATGATCCAAGCTATTACCCCTCAGGGTTTTGCAACTGGCGGACACATCACAGGCAAAGGCACTGGAACGAGTGATGATATTCCAATCATGGCATCCAATGGCGAGTTTATGATGAAGGCTTCAGCTGTGTCCAAACTTGGTTTATCCGCTTTAAATTACATGAATCTTACTGGTGAGATTCCAGATCATAGCAAATATATGTCTATGAAGTCCCCATCTACTCAGTCAGATTTAAGTATTCAAAAATTTAAAGATGGTGGTGAGATCGGGGTGCCTCGACTTAATTATACTGATGTTGATAGTAGACGATTCAATTCCATTCCAAAAAATTCAGCTCAGGGTGAAGGCAGTGGAGATATTAAAATTGAAGTCAACATCACCGACTCAGGCGTAAATACTTCAGGTGGGAACACTCAAAACCAAAAGCAACTTGGTGATGCGATTGGCAATGCTGTACGAGCTGTGATTATTCGAGAGAAGCGTCAAGGGGGATTATTGTCTAAATGAGCAACCGTAAATTCACTCACTGCCAAAACTTTGAAGGCAACTCTCAATCCAATACATTTAAAGTTTTAACCAGTAAATTTGGTGATGGTTATGAGCAAAATGTCTCGGTAGGGATTAACAATAAATCAGGTGTTTGGCAATTCTCTAAAAATGGTAAAGAGGCTTTAATTCGAGAAATTAAGGCCTTTTTTGATGATCATAAGGGTGCAGATTCTTTTTTATGGGATTCCCCTTTAGATGGCGAGGTTCGTGTCAAAGCTGGTGAATATCAATTGGTATCATTAGGTGCTGGCATGTGGCAAATCTCCACCACTTTCACCCAAGTTTTTTACCCTTAAATCCAATCAACTTCACGCCCCACTAGCTGGGGCTTTTTTGTGAGAAAAATATGACAATCCAAACAATTAATTTAGGATCCGCACCAAGTGGTGCAGGCGGGGATACATTTCGTTCGACTGGCACAAAGGTAAATGAAAACTTCACAGATAATACACATGCTGCAAGTCGTTATGTAGGTGAAGGAAGTGGAAATTTACTTCAAACTGGGGCATTTGGCTTAGGTGCTTTTCAATCTGAGATTTCAAATCCATTTAAAAATTTACCAACTGCCGAGTTGCGTAAAACAAGATTTATTAGTTTTAAGGATGTGCCTGATGTGTCTTCCGGTTCGGGATCAGCAATATCGTTACCGACTTTAAACGCTTATACAAATAATTATTTGATTGGTACTAATAATGGAGATTTATATCACGGAGTTTCTACTTCTGTTCAGGCAGATCCTTCGGTCCGTGGAGTGCGGTATGGCAAAATTTTATCAGGAAATAATACAACAATAGATTCAAACGGTTTTGTTAAAGCTGCATCTCCAATTGTTCAATTGTTTGCAGATAAAATTGATGCGAATCAAGAAGCATTAGAACAACAACCTATATTTGAAAAAGTGGATGTTGGTCACTACCTGTTAAAAAATACAGAAGGTTTTTCAGAAAATGGCTGGTATATCGAAATGCCAAAAGATGCGAATGGTAATGTTTTGGTTGCAGTTAAATATCAACAGCTTGAAGATAACACGATCGAAGTTAAAACCTTAGCCAAAAAGTTTGACGAAGAAACGGGTGATATTGTTCCAAATCTTGAGAAACCTAGAGACATTCCTGCTGGTCGTTGGATCGACATTCGTTTGAAAGAATTGCCAAAGTCTGAAATTGAAATATCTAACACACCACCTGAATTTCAACAAACCAATTTGGCAAAAGCTGTTGAGGAGGCATTGAAAGATGACTCTGAACAGTGATTATCAGAAACTCTATGTAGATGGATTAATCACATTATTTGAGTTAGACGCCAGCAACTTGGGAGCTGGCATCTTACGTTTTCATGGGCATATTTCATTTGAAGACTGGGAAAATATTTATTCATCGATTGGATCAGATGGGTTAATGGGGGCTGATACTGGCTCAATCGGTAAGGTATTTGATGTTGGAGATGAGAAAGTATGGCATCGTAATATCATTTTTAATGGTCAGACCTATGAACCAATGGCATTACAAGTCGATGGTCTAGAAATGCGCAGTGATGGTAAAGCTTCTGCTCCGACTTTAAGTATGGCCAACAATATTAAAGGTATTCAAGGTGCGGTAACTACATATTGTTTACAGTTTGGTGATTTTGCTGGTGCGAAAATCAAAGTCATTACTACATTAGCCAAATATCTCGATGCTGAAAATTTTAGTGCTGGTAATGTTACGGCTAATCCAAGTGAGAAGCGCGAGCAGATTTGGTTCATTGAACAAAAGACTTCTGAAAATGCTCAGCAAGTAACTTTTGATCTTTCTAATCCAGTGGATTTTGAAGGGCTAAAGATTCCTACACGACAAATCTCAAATTACTGCAACTGGGAATATCGAAGTGAAGAATGTGGCTACATCGGTGCAGCAATGTTTACTGAGAAAGACGAGCCGACAGACAATCCAGCTTTAGATCGATGCAGTTTTAGAACATCAGGGTGTAACTGCCGTAAAAATGAGCTTCGTTTTGGTGGGTTCCCTGCATCTTCGATGGTGTAAATATGAAATTAAATAAAAAACTTAAAGCAGCGATTCTATCTCATGCTGAACAATGTTTCCCCGCAGAATGTTGCGGGGTTATTGTTTCAGGTGAGTATATTCCATGCCGTAATGTCGCTGAAAAAGGTCAGTTTCAAATTCACCATGAAGACTTGGCGAATGCTGAAGATCAAGGTGAGATTCAAGCCTATGTCCATTCACATCCCAATGCTACAGCACGTGCTTCTGATTTAGATTTATTACAAATTGAGCTTCATGAAATGCCATGGGTGATTTGTGCTTATCCTGAAGTTGATTTTCAAGTCTATGAACCCTGTGGCTATAAAGCCCCACTCATTGGTCGTGACTATCATCATGGCTACCAAGACTGCTATTCAATTGTTCGTGATTTTTATCGTCGTGAGTTGAATATCAAACTCATTGATTTTGAGCGTTTGGATAATTGGTGGAGTGATAAAAAACATAAATCCCTTTATCTTGAAAATTTAGACGCAGCGGGATTTTATGAAGTCAGTCAACCTCAGTATGGTGACATGTTGGTGTGTAATGTTGGCCGTACAGAACACCCGAATCATGCTGTGATTTGGTTGGGTGATCAGTGGCAATTAAAGTCAGAAGAAAGCACAAGTTGTTTTGGTGGACCATTAATCCTACATCATCCTTATGGTCGAAAGTCAGTGCGTGAAATCTTTGGGCAACAATGGCAAGAGCGTGTTGTCAAAATTGTGAGGCATAAGAATGCTTAAAACGATCAAATTATATGGCGTACTGGGAAAGAAGTTTGGTAAGGAATTTAAGCTTGCTGTTGAAAGCACCCGTGAAGCTGTAAAAGCGCTATCAGTCCAAGTGCCCGGCTTTGAAAAATTCATGCTAACAGCTCATGAACAAGGACTTACCTTTGCTGTTTTTCAAGATGATGAAAATATCTCTGAGGATCAGATTGATTTTGAGACTGGTGCTAAAGTTATCAAGATCGTGCCTAAAGTCATTGGAGCTGGCGGTGACAGTGGGGTTCTAAATTTAGTTTTAGGGGTTGTGTTGATAGTTGCTGGTTATTTTACTTTTGGAGCAACAACTCCTTATGGTGCAGCATTGATTGGTGCAGGTATTGGAATGTCCATTGGTGGTATTGCACAAATGCTTACCCCAAAAGTTGATGCTCAAGATCAAAACCAAGATGGAAATAAGTCTAACTTTGGATTTGGTGGGGCAGTCACTACAATCGCACAAGGTAATCCAGTTCCGATTCTTTATGGTCAGCGCGAAGTCGGTGGATTCATTGTAAATGCTGGTCAATTTGCAGTAGATACCTTTAGTTCTGCAGATGCTGGTTTTACAGGCGGTGGCAGCAGCGGTGGAAAAAAATAATTTAAGAATATAAGCGCACTAAGCGCTTTTTTATTGTGTGGGAAAAAGTATGCTTAAAACAGTAAAAGGCGCAAAAGGCGGTAGCAAAAACCAAAGACAACCCAAAGTTGCAAACGATACAACCGCTTCAAAAACCTATGCACGTTTACAATATGGCATGAGTGAAGGAGAAGTTGAGGGCTTAGCAAATGGCTTTAAATCAATCTTCCTTGATGACACACCAGTTGAAAACGATAGTGGTGCAAGAAACTTTGAAGATGTCACTCTAGATTTTCGCTCAGGTACCAATGATCAGGCATACATGGAAGGTTTTGAAAGCATTGCTTCTGAAACTGCTGTTGGTGTTGAACTTAAAAGTGATACGCCTTGGGTTAAAGGGATTACCAATCTTAATCTTGATGCCGTGATTGTAAGAGTGCGCTTTGGGGCTTTAAAACAACAAGATCCAAGTAATGGCGATGTTTCAGGCATTGTTATTGATTACTCGATTGAAGTGCAGACTGATGGGGGATCATGGGAGTTAATGCTTGATACTCAAATGTCAGGAAAAACTTCAGCAAATTATGAACGTACCCATCGTATCGGCTTACCAAAAGCCAATAATAATTGGTTGATTCGAGTCACACGTAAAACACCGAATTCAAGCTCTGAATATGTCAGCGATAAGATGTATATTCAAGCCATTACTGAAGTTGTCGATCTTAAACTTGCCTACCCAAATACTGCATTGATTGGCGTGCAATATGATGCTGAAACATTCTCGAATATTGCCAAAATTGCAGTTGATCTAAAGGGTGTAAAGATCAAAGTACCAAGCAACTATGATCCAGTAAGCCGAACCTACATCGGGATATGGGATGGTCTATTTAAGCGCGCTTATAGCAATAATCCAGCTTGGATTTACTATGATTTATGTACCAATAAGCGATATGCATTGGGTAACCGCTTAACAGAGCCAATGATTGATAAATGGTCATTGTATCGTTTGGCTCAATATTGTGATCAGTTGGTACCAGATGGCAAGGGTGAGCAAGAGCCTCGTTTCACTTGTAATGTATATATTCAAAGTGCCGAATCTGCTTTTGATATTTTAAGCAAACTTGCAGGTTTATTTCGTGCAATCAGTTATTGGGATGGTGCATCGATCGTATGTGAGGCTGATGTACCTCAAGATGCTATTTTTACATACACATCTGCCAATATTATTGATGGTGTTCTTGGTATCAATTACACCGGTACGCGTGCACGTGATCGGCATAATGCAGTCAAAGTGGCTTGGGATAATCCGCAAAATCGCTATAAGACTGAATATGTTTTTGTGCGTGATGAAAAATCAATTGCAGAGGCTAAAGCAGTACGCTTATTAGAACTTGAGGCATGGGGTTGTACATCAGAAGGTCAAGCACAACGTACTGGTCAATGGGCTTTAAAAACAGAACAGCTCGAAACTCGAACTGTCACATTTAAAGTTGGGTTGGATGGCTATATTCCATTACCCGGTAAAGTGATTGAGCTAGCTGACAGCTTATTGGCTGGACGCGATAATGGTGGGCGTATTTCATCAGTCAGTGCTGATTTAAAACAAATCACCTTAGATCGTGATGATGTGGTGTGCCGAGCTGGTGACCGTCTAGTTGTGAATGGTGAGAATGGAAAGGCACAGGCAAGAGTTGTATCGAGTATTGCTGGTCGAGTTATTACTGTTGTATCAGCATATGACTCTGTTGCCCCACAAAATGTCTGGGTGATTGATGCTCAAGATTTAGCTACGATGAAATTTCGTGTAGTTTCAATCTCACAAGACGATCCACATCAATTTACCATTACTGCATTACAGCATGCTGATTCTAAATTTGATGCCATTGATCATGGTGCATTTATTGATGATCGCCCGATCTCAATCATTAATCCTACAACTCAAGATCCTGTTGAATCAGTCAGCATTTCCAGTGAGCAAATGGTTCAGCAAGGAATGTCTGTTGAAACTATGGTGATCAGTTGGCCACAAGCCAAAGGTGCAACCAAGTATCAAGTTGAATGGCGTAAAGATAATGGCACCTGGTTAAAGTTACCAATAACTGGAAACAATTCGGCAGAGATAGCTGGTATCTATGCAGGTAAATATGAAGCACGCGTATTTGCAATCAGTGCTTTTGATATTTCGTCCTTGCCAACGTATTCAGTTTTGACAGAGTTGAAAGGCAAGCAAGGAAAACCACCAAAGTTAGCCAATATCCATGCTGAAGGTATTTTATTTGGCATGAAATTAACCTGGTTGTTTCCATCTGTTGGCGCACTTGATACAGCATATACTGAAATTGAAGTTTCACCAGATAGCACATCAAATATTGCTCAACTGGGTTTATTTGCTTATCCGACAACGGTACATACCATTCAAGGAATGCAGCCAAATCTGCGCCAGTTTTATCGTGGGCGTTTAATTGATCGCATTGGTAATGTCGGTGACTGGTCAGATTGGGTCAGTGGTGTAACTTCAGTAGATGCTTCAGATGTACTTGAACTATTGAATGAGCAAATCACTGAAAGCCAATTGCATAAAGACTTACAGACTAAGATTGATCACATTGAAAATATTGATACTGATATTTCAGGGCTTAAGACTTCTGTACAGCAAGCGAAAGAGTCAGCTCAAAAAGCAAATGATGATTTAGCGATTGAACGGACTGAGCGTATTGAATCAATCAATTCAACAACTACAAAGATCAATACTGAAATACAGGATCGAAAAACTGCAATTAGCACGTTGGAAGATGGATTAACAAAGCAAATTAAAGCAGGCGATGATGCTGTTTTAGAGGTTGTAGATACAGTCAAAAAATCAAGTGATCAAGGTTTAGCAGCAGCACAATCAAGTATCAAGGTTGTTGCTGATGATTTGAAATTGACTGCTGAAAAAACTGATGGTGTTTATGCTCAGCTGAATCCTCCTTTAATTGGGTCCACTTCTGATTTAATCGGCAATGATCAAGGCTTTGCTGGAACTTGGTCACTCCAATCAGCAATGATTGAAGGTGATCTAGCCCTTAGTAAACGAGTTGATACAACAGTTGCACAGATCAATGATGTACAAGCATTTGCACAACAAGAGGTTCAATCGCGAGTTGATGGGGATAAAGCGAATACGCTTGCTTTAAATAACTATATTTCTAGCAATAATTCAGCCTTGTCTTCAGTACAGCAAAAAGCTGAAACTGCTGTAACACAATCAACAGCAAACAGTAGCTCTATTGAGGCTTTAGATAGCCGCGTTGATGTTGCTGAATCAGATGCATCGACTGCAAAAACTAATGCAGCCAGTGCATTAAGCAAAGCAAATACTGCGGTTACTGATTCAAGTGTGGCAGCATCTATGGCGCAACAAGCCAATGCAACAGCAACGTCAGCAAAAAGTACAGCCGATAACGCATTAACCAATTCTGCAACTGCTTTATCAAAAGCTGATGTGGCAGTGACAAATGCAAGTTCTGCTGTATCGAAAGTGGATGCTGTAGAGGCAAAGCTCGGCAATTATGCGACAACGGGTGCATTGAGTACTGTTGATTCAAAAGTTGCTGATGTTGACAATAAATTGACAGCAACAACGACTAAGGTTGATGGTGTATATGCTCAAATCAATCCACCACTGATTGGTTCAGAATCTGATCTCATTGGTAATTCTGGTGGATATGCTGGCGTATGGTCTGAACAATCAGCACGTATAGAAGGAGATTTAGCTCAGTCTATTCGCACTGACCAAGTTACTGCCCAAATGAACCAGAATGATGCTTTATATCAACAACAGATTAAAGCAACAGCAGATGCGGTATCAGCCAATGTTAAATTGACTGAAACGCTTCAAACAAAGGTTGGAGACAATACAGCTTCGATTCAAGAAGTTGCTGAATCAACCAATGGTTTGTACGCACAAAAATTTACTAAAATTGATGTGAATGGCAAAGTTATTGGGTGGGGAGGTGCTAATGATGGTGTAGAGGGGCAGTATATCTTTGATGTTGACTCATTGGCTATTGGACGCGGTGATAGTGTCGGGTACTACCCATTTATATTCCGAACCACACCATTTACCGATCCAGTCACAGGTACAGTATTTCCTGTTGCCGCATACTTGAAATCAGTATTCATGGATTACCAATCTGTTAAGACCTCACATATTGATAACCTGGCTGTGAAGACTGGTCAAATTGATAATTTAGCTGTTACTGAGGGGAAAATTGCAAATCTTGCGGTAGATACTCTGAAGATCAAAGACAATGCAGTAACGGTGCCAGTTGGAATCAAACTTGTCACACCAATCCCAAAAAATACTCAGAGAAGTGCAACTGTATTTACTGGTGGAGATGCGGTAATTCTAGATACATCAAACTATTTTGGAGACATTATCTCTTTATCATTAAACAGAAGTGGAGGGAAGTGCCAAATCAGTGGCTATGTTTATGTTGATAATGTTTGCGCATCAGCTTGGAGATCTAATGGATCTACAGTGAGCAATGCCCCAAAAACTATGTATTGTGGTGTTGTTTTATACAGGAATGGATCACCAATTTTTATAGGTCGTGTTGCATCTTCAAGTGAAACCACAAACGATGTTGCGGTGTTTAATGGGGCTGTTCAGCTACCTACAATCATTGATGATGCATATACTGGAAATGTTCAGTATTCAATTAGAGTGGGTTGGTCAACTTCAATATCAGACGCTGGACTCATGATTCGACCTTGGAACGCAGGTAATGCATCTGTCTTAACTGCTACATTATCAGTGTTGGAGCTAAAAAAATGACAGCTATTATTTCAAGAAGAGGCGAATTGCTGCAATTGATTTATGCAAATAAAGAAACAATTGCTTTAAATAAGCCACTTGGTTGTTTGGCTGTTTCGGATCCTCCACAATCAAATATGTATTATCGTGGTTGGTGGGCATCTATACCGAAACAACCCTCAATTTATCATGTATTCGATTATGATTTAAAACAGTGGGTTGATCCCCGATCATTAGATCAAATTAAGGATCAGAAATGGTCTGAGATTAAAGAAGAAAGGGAAACCGCCGAATATGGCGGTTTTTCATTTTTAGGGCATATTTTTGATTCAGATATCACTTCTCAGTCTCGGATCATCACAGCCAGTGAACTTGGCGCGGATGTGGAATGGACTTTAAAGGACAACTCAATCGTTTCGCTAAATGCAGAACAATTGAAAGGTTTGAGAATTGCGCTAGCTCAGCATGTTTCAAACTGTCATTCAAGAAGCCGAATAGCTCGGCAACTTATTTATGACTCAGAAAGTATTGAGCAAATAGAATCAATTCAGTTTTAGCACCTCTGGGTGCTTTTTTATTGCCAAAAATAGGGGGTTGTGTGGATAAAGAAACATTAAAAGAGATCGTTACAGGTCTCATTACATACGGTTGGATGATTGCTTTGGCAATGCTTGGAGGCTTGGTTGCTTTCATTCGCAGACTAAATCAGTCAAAAGAACCCAAGCCGTTGAAGGAGATATTTATGCGACTTTTCGGTGAGTTAATTATCTCTGCATTCGCAGGGATTATCACAGTTCTATTGTGTATTTATTGGGATATGCCGTTGGTACTTATTGGCGTACTTGCAGGCATGGCAGGTCATTTAGGTGGTAAAGCGATCGATACATTTGTGTTGATTTGGAAAGCAGTAGTTTCGGGAGGTAAGTTGCCATGAAAACAAGTAACTCAGGAATCAATCTAATCAAAGGTTTCGAGGGTAAACGCTTGAAAGCCTATGACGATGGTGTGGGCATTTGGACCATTGGATTTGGCACAATTAAATATCCGAATGGTGTGCGTGTCAAAAAAGGGGATACATGCACTGAATCTCAAGCAGAACAATATCTTCGCAATGATTTAGTAGTATTTGAAAACGCTATCAATCGTTTGGTGAAAGTGCCACTCAATCAAAACCAATTCGATGCTTTAGCTTCATTCACTTATAACTTGGGTGAAGGCAATCTTAGCAAATCAACTCTGCTTAAAAAGCTAAATGCCAAAGACTATAAAGGTGCTGCAGCTGAATTTCCTAAATGGAACAAAGCTGGTGGTCGCGTCTTGGCTGGTCTGGTAAAACGTCGCAAAGCTGAAATGGAGTTATTTTTAAAATGACACTATTCCTAATCATCTCAAAATGGCGAGAAATCTTAATCGGACTTCTCGCTTTTTTATTGCTTATCTGCCTTGCCTTACTGAACCACAAAACAGGGCAGATCGATAAATTCAAGCAGACTGAAATTATTCTGCAAGCTGAAAATGCAAAGGCCAAAGCAGACTCAGCAATCAAAGAAAAACTATGGTCAGAACAACAGTTAAAAGCGGAGCAAAACTATAATGCCAAAATTAAACAAATTGAGTCTGATGCTGATATTGCTCAGTCCAGCGCTGACAGCTTGTCAAAGCAACTCAAAATTGCAGGCAGTCGCTTGTCCAGCTCTACCAAAGAAACCATCGTTGAGTACACCATTGCCAACAGTGACATACTCGAAAACTGCATTACTGAATATCGAACAGTGGCAGAAAAAGCTGATGAACACGCAGCTGATGCAGAAAGATTGAGGGATGCATGGCCCTCTGAGTGAGGGCTTTATTCAACAGAATAAAATTCAATTTTTTATAACCAATTTGCCTAAAAAATAATCAAATATATTCTCAGGAATAATTTTGGAATAAAAAACCATTAAAAAGGCAAAAAATGCTAACTTGCGCATTTTCGCAAGCTTAAAATAAAATAGAAAAATATTGCCTTCTGCTATAGAATTAACTTGTTAAGAGTAAGATTCTATTTAGTTGATCATATGTGAATAGCGGATAGAGGACTATTCAATATAAAGTATTGGTAGTACTTTATATTCCTAATGGTTTGGTTTAGTTGGTAGCTAATCCAAACCATTTTTATTTGTAATGACAATTTCGCCAAAACAACAATAAAACTTGCGTATCATGTATATAAAATCAATTTTTTATGAAGAATTCACTTTAAATCTTTCCAACTATCAACAATGTTCGCCCAGTCTTGAATCATCTCACGTCTTTGCTGCAAATGTTTTGAGTGATCATACGAAGCTTTGGTTTTATTTGATTCAGCATGAGCTAGTTGCTTCTCGATCCAATCTTCTTCATATCCTTTCTCATACAATAATGTAGAAGCTGTTGCTCTGAAATCATGTGTTGTAACGCCTTTTAAGCCAATGTATCGAAGCATATCATTAAGTGTTTCCTTAGCAATCATGCCATTGTCTTTTTTACTTCGATAAACAGATGTAAATACAATGTCATGATTGCCCGATATTTCATACTGGCTTTTCAAAATAGCACTCACTTGTTTTGAGATTGGCAAAATATGAGCTCTATTCTTTTTCATTACTTCTCTAGGGAATGTAATTGTCTGTTCATCAAAATCAATCCATGACCACTCCATTCTCCGAATTTCAACTGCCCTTAACATCGTATAGATTAAGATGAAACCAGCATTCTTCACTGTTTGAGTGCCGTTGTAGTTTTCTAGATTTACCCTAACCATTTTTCTTTCTTGCTTTGTTAGTGGCCTTGCATGATTAACTGGTGGGCGCTGAATGGCATCACGAACAGCATAAGTTGGATCATTCTCACATCTTAGTGTTGCAATAGCATATCTCGAAACAGATCCAATAAAGGTCCTATTTTGAATTGCTGCTGATTCACCAGAGTATCTACCACCACTTTCCTTTTTAACACGGGCAACTGTATTTCTTAATATTTTTAGAACATCTGCAGCGGTTACATCTCTAATATTCTTATTTCCAATAACAGGCAAAATATCTGTTTGCATTGATATGCCAAATTTTTCCTTATATCGAAAAGATTTACCAGTTAAGCGCTCATTAAAGTATTCGGTAGCAATTGCATCAAATATATTTTTATTACTTTCTTTTTGAGCTTCTTTACCCTGGCGACGTTCTTCAACAGGATTTATGCCTTTAGCTAATTTTGCTCTCATTTCTTCTTTGAGAGTTCTGGCTTCGGCAAGAGTTATAGATGGGTACTCACCAAGGCTCATTGATGACTCTTTGCCATTTAAAACAAATTTAAATCGCCAAATCTTGGCACTAGAAGGACGTACTTCAATATAGAGTCTATCTGCATCAAGAATACGATAAGTTTTTTCTTGAGGCTTAAGGGTTTTGATTTTTGCGTCTGAAAGCTTAATTGATGCCATGATTAAATAGTATTCTTGACCGTTACCCGTATATTTACCCGTTTTGACTGGAAATTAAAAGAGCACCTTGCGAACTAATATGAACTGATATTTTTAATATTCAATAACTTAAAAGGATTTAGAGAATTGTAACGAACTATAAAGAATATATACCATTATTTTTTTTAACGACAATGTTTTTCGACATAATACAAATATTCCAAGAATAGCCTTATTTTGCCTCAAACTTGGCTTCAGGTGAAGTCATTTCACAATTAAAGCCAAAGCTAAATCAAAAGAGGTTATTCGCTAATATTTAAGTTTTTGTTAAACTATAGCCCTACATAACAAACTAGAGTACAAATGGATGTCTAAAACTCGTGTCATCTATCCAGGAACTTTTGATCCAATTACCAATGGCCATGTTGATTTAGTCGCACGTGCTTCACGAATGTTTGATGAAGTTGTGGTCGCAATTGCAATTGGGCATCATAAAAATCCAGTCTTTAGTTTGGAAGAACGTGTAGAGTTAGCAAAGATATCACTCAAACATTTACCCAATGTTGAGTTTGTCGGTTTTGATGGGTTATTGGTCAATTTTGCACGTGAACAACATGCTACAGCAGTGTTACGTGGCTTAAGAGCTGTTTCAGATTTTGAATATGAATTTCAGCTTGCGAATATGAATCGTCAGCTTGATCATGATTTTGAAACAGTATTTTTAACACCATCAGAGCAATTTTCATTTATTTCTTCGACGATGGTTCGAGAAATAGCACGATTGAAAGGCGATGTGGCAAAGTTTGTTCCTCAATGCGTTGTCGAAGCCTTCCATCGTAAACATCAACAAGGTTGGTAGCGTGTCTTTAATTATCACTGATGAATGTATCAATTGTGATGTATGCGAGCCTGTATGTCCAAATGATGCCATTTTTATGGGGGAGGAGATTTATGAAATCCATCCTAACCTATGTACAGAATGCGTCGGGCATTTTGATCAGCCACAGTGTGCGCTTTTCTGTCCAGTCGACTGTATTCCGCTCGATCCGAACCATGTAGAGAGCCAAGACGACTTGATGGAAAAGTATAAAAAACTAATTGCTCAAAAAAGCGCAAGCAATTAGCCGAGAAATTTGTTAGGATACGCCCCGAAGTGAGCCAGACGATCGCTGCTGTGGAGATCTCCGTGATTGAAGCAGGGGAGGAAAGTCCGGGCTTCATAGGGCAAGGTGCCAGGTAACGCCTGGGCGGTGTGAACCGACGGAAAGTGCAGCAGAGAGTAGACCGCCTTCAATAACGTTTCTTTTCGGAGAAATGGAAGGTAAGGGTGAAAGGGTGCGGTAAGAGCGCACCGCATGGCTGGTAACAGTTCATGGCATGGTAAACCCCACCGGAAGCAAGACCAAATAGGGATCCTATAGGCATGGCCCATGCTGGATCCGGGTAGGTCGCTTGAGCGTATGAGTGATCATACGCCTAGAGGAATGATCGTTCTAGACAGAACCCGGCTTATCGGCTCACTTCGATGAATTTTATTTTAATTAGTGCTTGACGTAACATTGTTTACAGCAGATAATGCGCGCACAGTTTTAGGCTATGTAGCTCAGTTGGTTAGAGCACCGCACTCATAATGCGGGGGTCACAGGTTCAAGTCCCGTCATAGCCACCATTTTTATAGACCACGTTTCCAAAAACGTGGTCTTTTTTTATCTACAAGATTTAAACTTTAACAGCGAGACTTGGTCTTGTTTAAAAACCAAGGTTTAGCCCTGTACTCTCCCCAATATAGCTTAAGCTACTTTTAGGCGTCTTTTTATAATCATAAAGCGTTGTTTTTGATAATTTAGCCAAGCCAAATTGATAAGAAAAGTTAAATTGCACCTGAGTGATGTGGTATTGCGTTAACACCTCAGCGTGTTGTTGATTAATCTTTTCTAGCAATGTTTCGGCACGCTCAAGGTCATCCAGATAATCTGGCTGATTCACATTTAAAATTAAAACCTGATTTGTGGATTCGGCTTCTCCGATGAAGGTATGGCGACTTTCAACTTGAGCATTTTTAATGTCATTGGAGATCAAACTAAAATCATTGGCTGACATTGCTTTGCTTTGGAAATAACCCCATAAATTGACAGAAAAAATCACAATCGTTAACAGCGCAATGATGTAGTAATGAATACGCCATACAGACTGGCGTGGAATATTGGATTGAGCGTTTCTGAGGATTTGAGTTTCACTGAGGAGGTCGTGCAGAGATTGTTGGCTATTTCCATTAAAAATAGCCAAGTAAAAACAGGCAAAGACGATACTTTGAAAAAATGCCACAAGTAGGCTGAGTGAAAGATGCTGAGTTGAATATGTTTGTAAATAACCAGCAAAGCAAAATGGAATGATAAAAATACTTGATCTAACCAGAGAGCGCATAAATGGAATTGAAGCACCATTTAAGTCTTTTACCCTAATTTTACCCAGGATTTTCCCAATGGTTTTACCATTACCGATATGGCTGTTAAAAGCAGCAAAATAAAATAGACAGAGGAGCGTACCTATACATTGGAAAATAAAAGGAGAATTTTCAAAATATGGGTAGAGTATTTTGCCCGTCACTAAACAGGCTACGCCGACGGTAATACAGTCGATGATAAATGCGAATATTCGAGGAAATATAGGGGCGGCTTTTTGAGTTTCAGTAGTAATTTCAGACATGGTGTTGGTTTAATTAAGTTTATGAAAATATTAATAATTAATTTAAATTTAACATATTATAAGTTTTTTAATGAAAAATAACCAGAAAAATATAGTTGAGCTATCACGCTTTTTAGCAAGATGTATTGAACTTTGCGTTATTTATAAATTGGCGATTTATAGATGATTTACAAATTTTAGGCATAAAAAAACCAGCTTATCGCTGGGTTCTTTATTGCACCATTTTAATAAGACTTAAAATGGTGCCCGAGGCCAGACTCGAACTGGCACGCTTTGTGGGCGGGGGATTTTAAATCCCCTGTGTCTACCGATTTCACCACTCGGGCATGTGCGCAATAATAAAGGACAGTTTTTCTCTTGGCAAGCGTATTTACGTCGATTTGCTTTCTTTTCAATCAATTCATGTGCTTATGTTTGAAAATAAAGCATTTTAAGCCGTTGAATGGGTATTTTGTCATGATTTTTTCATCAATTTGAGATTAAAGCGAAATATTAAGCCTTTAAATTGATTGGATAAAAAAACTTAGAGGAAACCTACTTCAATGCCAAACTCAATTTCACGCCGTGAACTTATTCAAAAGTCATTAGCCAGTTTTGGGGCATTATCTATACCAGTGTCGTTGACTGCTTGTGGGAGTGATAACAACGATTCAACATCTCCTACAACAAAAGTTGAATTTTTACATGGTGTTGCCAGTGGTGACCCATTAAAAGATCGTGTGATTTTGTGGACGCGTATTACCCCGCAGGATACGTCTTTGCGTTTAGAAGTGGTTTGGGAAATTGCCACAGACGATAAATTTACGCAAGTGATCAATACTGGAAAAGTACAAACAGCATCAGCTCAGGATTTTACTATTAAGGTCGATGCAGACAAGCTTAAGTCTGGGCAAACTTATTATTATCGTTTTAAATTTGGTTCGGTGATTTCGTCAGTAGGGCGTACCAAAACATTACCTGAAACCACCAGCTCGGTGCAGTTTGCGGTGTGTTCATGTTCAAACTATCCTGCTGGCTATTTCTATGTGTATAAGGAAATGGCAAAACAAGAGGTTGATGCGATCATCCATTTGGGGGATTACATCTATGAATATGGTAAAGATGGATATGCCACAGAAGAGGCAGTAAAGCTGGGTCGTACCCTCGCTGCTGACAATGATAAAGAAATTATCAAGTTGGATGATTACCGTAAGCGTTATGCGCTTTACCATACTGACGCCGATCTACAGGCCGCACATGCCCGTCATCCTTTTATCGTGATTTGGGACGACCATGAACTGGCAAATGACGCATGGAAAGACGGTGCAGAAAACCATCAAGCCAATGAGGGTAATTTCTTAGACCGTAAATTGGCAGCTTTACAAGCCTATTTTGAATGGATGCCGATTCGTCCTGTATCTGCAACAGATCACTTGAATATTTATCGCCAGTTTGACTTTGGTTCATTGGTACAATTGACCATGTTAGATACCCGTATTTTGGCACGTGATAAGCAACTCGATTATGCCAATTATATGACGGCTTCGGGCTTAGATATTGCTAAGTTTCAGGCAGATTTAACCAGTACTACGCGTACACTGATGGGTTATACCCAACGTGAGTGGCTACAAAAGAAACTGGCACAATCTACAACGACTTGGAATGTATTGGGTCAGCAAGTGTTGATGGCAAAAATGTTAATCCCTGCTGAATTGCTATTGTCTTTATCTGCAATTACCAGTGGAAATGTCACAGCCGAAACTTTGGCAAAAATGAATCAGCAGATCATCGAGTTAGTTACTTTAAAAGTTCGTTTGAAAAGTGGTGATCCAACATTAACCGCTGCAGAAAAAGCCCGTGTAACCACAGTTGCACCCTATAATTTAGATGCTTGGGATGGCTACTATGCAGAACGTGAAATTTTATATGGCACACTTAAAACATTAAATAAGAAAGTTGTGGTGTTGGCGGGGGATACCCATAATGCATGGTCTGCTGACTTGCATACCCAAGCGGGTGATTTTGTTGGGGTTGAATTGGCAACCAGTTCGGTCTCTTCACCTGGGATGGAAAAGTATTTAAGTATTCCTTTGGCACAGTTACAACAATTTGAAATGGCCTTCACCACGCTCATTGATGAATTGAATTACACCAATTTAAATCAGCGAGGGTACTTAAAAGTCAGCTTTACAGCACAACAGGTACAAGCAGATTGGATTTTCTTAAATAGCATCAAGGAAAAAACCTATATGGTGGATACTGCTCGTGCCCATCAAGTGGTTTTAAATAACAATTTGGTTGATGTAAAGACTGTTCAGAAAAGTGCATAAATTTTCAAGCTTAAAAAGCCGAGTTTAGATCACTCGGCTTTTTAACGTGATAGATGGATTACATCATACTGTCCATATAGGCATCTAAATCTTCATATTTATAGGTTTTACACATTTCATTTTCATATTTTAATAGTTCTAAATGTAATTCTAAAAAGGTGACTAAGCGCTTTTGATAAAATTGATACTTCTCAGAATCTTTGGCCAAGAATCGCATTTTGAATTTGGCTTTCTTGGCTTGTTTATAAGCCCATAAACAGCTTTTTCGAATTTGTTGTAATTGGTAATATTCAGTGTCTTTGGTGCTATCTCTAAATAAATTTTCTTTATAAAATTTGACAAAACCAAAGCTCATTGCAAAGAAAAATAACAGGCCTTGTAGCAGGGTGCTTTCTATAAAATAAAGATTGAGGGCTTGCAGGACGATCAGTACCGCAAGCTTAAGCGGAATATTATTGAGTTGTTGGTATAAATGTGTCGAACTGTGTTTTATTTGTTTGATAATGATCGGAACAATAATCATAAAAAATAACATAATCGCTAAAGCGGCAATGCCATTGGCTTGAAAGCTATCGAATTGAGGAAAATGATTTGCAATATACTGACCTAAACTAAAATAGATGCTGCAAAAAATCATAATCGACAAAATCCAAGGAATAAATTCCTTTGCTTCATCTAAAAGCCCTTTGGTTTTAATTTGACTATAAAATAGAAAGTTGCGCTTAAATGCTTGTGGGTATTGTTGTTGTAATTGATTTAAATAGAGGGAAACTTGCTTGTTTTGAATCATATAGGCTTCGCTTATCTAAATTTCACTTTGGATATTAACATAAAAAACAATATAAAATTTTAGGCATAAAAAAACCAGCTTATCGCTGGGTTCTTTATTGCACCATTTTAACAAGAATTAAAATGGTGCCCGAGGCCAGACTCGAACTGGCACGCTTTGTGGGCGGGGGATTTTAAATCCCCTGTGTCTACCGATTTCACCACTCGGGCTTTACAAGATTGGAGGCGGAGGTCGGAATCGAACCGGCGTACACGGAGTTGCAGTCCGCTGCATGACCACTCTGCCACCCCGCCATGTCTTGGTGATGCACATATTAGCAATCTTTGAAAAAAAAACAATACTATAATTCATGCATATGCACATAAATTCAGCATATGAAAGAAAATTGTCTAAATAATCATGTATTATTTGCAAAATTGATTCATATCTACTTTGGAGATGTGCCGTGGCATTGGTATTGGATGGTCGCGCATTAGCGAAACAAATTGAAGCAGACTTGTTGACTCGTGTTGAAGCTATAAAAGCAAAAACAGGTCGTACCCCAATTTTAGCGACTATTTTAGTGGGTGATGATGGTGCATCTGCGACGTATGTACGCATGAAAGGAAATGCTTGCCGTCGTGTTGGTATGGATTCTTTAAAAGTAGAGTTAGGTAAAGAAACCACAACTGAACAATTATTGGCTGAAATTGAAAAATTAAATGCCAATCCTGATGTTCACGGTATTTTGCTCCAACATCCTGTGCCTGAACAAATTGATGAACGTGCTTGCTTTGATGCCATTTCACTTGAAAAAGATGTAGATGGGGTAACTTGCTTAGGTTTTGGTCGTATGGCAATGGGTGAGGCTGCTTATGGTTCGGCAACACCTGCAGGTATCATGACGATTCTTCAAGAAAACAAGATTGAAATTGCTGGTAAACATGCAGTTGTGGTAGGGCGTTCGGCTATTTTAGGTAAGCCGATGGCAATGATGCTACTTCAAGCCAATGCAACAGTGACAATCTGTCATTCTCGTACACAAAATCTTGCTGAATTGGTAAAACAGGCTGATATTGTTGTTGGTGCAGTCGGTAAAGCTGAATTAATCCAAAAAGACTGGATTAAGCAAGGTGCTGTTGTGGTTGATGCTGGATTCCATCCTCGTGACGGTGGTGGTGTGGGTGATATCCAATTGGTCGGTATTGAAGATGTCGCTTCAGCTTATACACCAGTTCCAGGTGGTGTAGGCCCGATGACGATCACAACGTTGATTCGTCAAACTGTGGAAGCAGCTGAAAAAGCGTTAGCTTAAGTTCTGTTTTATTCTGGGTACAGTGAAAGCCATGCATTCACTGTGCTTAAATTCAGCCTACATTTACACAGCAATGTTTATTTTTCAGTAAAAGTAGGCAATATTGTCATTAGTTTAATGGTCATTGGCTTAACGCGTTTAAGATCTACTTTTAAGTAGCAGTATCTGAGACTTAACAAGAAGTAGCGTCTCGAACCTTAGCACATGATGTTACTGTCTATCGAATATGAGGAAGAAGCTGTATTTCCTCAATATCAAAATAATAATTTTGGTCATATTTTGCATGAGCTGTACTTATCAATTTCCTAAAGCCCCACAACATTTACTTGATGCTTTGCATGAAGTAATTCCTCAATGCGAATTATTGGCGCAGCAGTTGCCTGAAAGCCCAATTTCGTTATGGTTGATTCCACCAGTTTTTCCAACAGATCGTTTGGATGATGAGGTGATTCGCCGTATTTGGAATGATACACCGTATTGGATTTTTTGCTGGGCTTCTGGTTTAGCAATGGCACAATGGCTGATTGCAGAACCACAGCATGTAAAAGATAAAGTGGTGCTGGATTTTGGTGCTGGATCCGGTGTGGTTGCAATTGCAGCCAAAATGGCAGGTGCAAAACGTGTCATCTGTTGTGATATCGACCCGATAAGTTTGGATGCTTGTCGTGAAAATGCTTTGCTCAATGATGTTGAGCTTGAGTATCTAGATGATTTATATAAAGCCGAACAGGTTGATGTCTTATTAGCAGCAGATGTTTTATATGATCAATCTAACCGGTTCTTCTTGGATGAGTTTTTAAAATTTGCACCAGAAGTATGGGTGGCAGATAGTAGAGTGAAAAACTTTAGTCATCCAAATTACCAAAAATTGGATGAACGAAGTGCAACCACTTGGCCTGATTTAGATGAAGCCAAAGAATTTAGAAATGTGAGTTTTTATAAGACGCTATGACAGCGTCTTATTTTATTCTGCGATACACATAGCTAAAATCAAGAACAGGTATAACGTACCACATGTAAAGTGCTTGGGCGGGTATCTAAGGCTTGGCGTGTTGCATAATCTTCACTGTTATTTAGACTTGGCGTGTTGGAAAGCCCAAAAGATGTACGGCTATGTCCAAGTTGAACGCCAGCCTGATCTTTTGCTGTTTGCGGGTTGATAATTTCATTGGTACTTAATACAGAAATTTTATAGTTTTTGTTTGCACCCAATACTTTTTGACATGCGCGCTGTAATTTATCCGCATCCAAATCACGATCTGCACGACCTGAAAGGGTATACGCAAGGGTTGCACTATCTGCTGTTTGATTTTCAATTTGATAACCGGTTACGCCATTGTATTGACGAGGGGTTGTTTGACATGCAGATAAAGCTAAAACGATTAATCCTAAACCTGCATAAGTGATTTTTTTCATCTTTTAAAGTCCTAGCTTTTTGAATTATTTTTAGTATGCCATAGCTTTGCAATTTTCACGATAAGTGAATTGCTTAAATAAAACAGCTTTTTCATGTGAATAAAAAAGCTGTTTTAAATGAATTAGATTGCAAAGTTTATTTTGAATTAATCATCCGTAATCAGGCTATGTTTTTTGGTATCTTTCATAAACACATAGGTGATTAGAGATAAACCGATCATAAAGGTAATGTAATAGAAGAAATAGTTTTCATGACCGGCATTTTTAAAGCTTAGTGCAACTAATTCAGCCGTACCGCCAAATACAGTGTTGGCAAGTGCATAAGGTAAGGCTACACCTAAAGCGCGAATATGCGGTGGAAATAATTCAGCTTTTACAACCGCATTAATGGCTGTATATCCAGTCACAATGACCATACCACTCATACATAAGAAGAAAGCCGTTTTAGGGTCCGTTGTCGAGCCTAAACCATTGAAAATAGGAATGGTAAATAGCACACCGAGTACACCAAAAGTGATCATAATCGGTTTACGACCAATTTTGTCTGAAAGTGCACCGACTGCAGGTTGAATCAACATAAAAATAAAGATTGCGGCTGTGGTAATTTCAGTTGCGGTGGTTTTTTCAAAACCCGAAGTGTTGACTAAGTATTTTTGTAAATAAGTCGTAAATGTATTGAAGGCTAAGGTACCGCCTGCTGTTAGCATAATGACTGTAAATGCTTGTTTAGGATACTTGGTGAATAAGGCCAAAGCACCAGATGTTTCACCGCCATTTTTAGCTTGTTGTTGTGCTTGTTTAGATGATTCTGTTTCAACCAGACCACGACGAATCCAGAACACAACAATTGCAAGTAATGCACCGATAAAGAAAGGAACACGCCATCCCCATGCATGTAAGGCATCTTCAGAAAGATTATGTTGCAGGATAATCAGCACACAGAGTGCCAGTAATTGACCTGAAATCAGGGTGACATATTGGAAACTTGAGAAAAATCCGCGGTGATTTTTACCTGCCATTTCAGTTAAATAGGTGGCACTAGAGCCATACTCACCACCAACACTTAAACCTTGTAATAAGCGCGCAAATAAAAGCAGTGCAGGAGCAAACATTCCGACTGAATCATAAGATGGCGCACAAGCAATGATTAATGAGCCAACACACATCAATGAAACAGAAAGTGTTAAACCCGCTTTACGACCTTTACGGTCAGCATAAACGCCCATGATCCATGCGCCGATCGGACGCATTAAAAAGCCTAAAGCGAAAACAGCAGCAGCTTGGAGAAGTTTGACCGTTTCATTGCCTTCTGGAAAGAACACAGGGGCAAAATAGAGGGTAAATGCGGCATAGACATACCAATCATACCATTCGACTAAATTACCAGCTGAACCACCAAGTATAGATTTGAAACGAGTTTTTCTATCAAGTTGCGAAGTGGCAACTTGAGGAGATGAATTGGACAAGGCAATTCTCCAAAAGAATATGCAAAATACAGCCTGTTTAACTTTTATTTTGGATGAAAATCAAAGCAGAAAAATCAAACAGAGAGAATTTCAGTCAGTATGACGAGGGAGATACAAATAATTACAATGCTCGTTATACGCTTGAATGAAAGCAGACCTTATTAGACTTTGGTCTTAGCTGTGTTGAGGGTTTATTGTTGATCTAGAATGAGAAATTCTAGAAATAAATGAATAATTTTTTTAAAACAGCTATTTAATTTGAAATATTTTATAAATTATAAGAATTTAGCTTAAAGTTAAAGCATGTTTGCTTGCATCTAAATGTATGAAATGTACACAATTTAATAAGCTGAGTTGGGAGAATTTAAAAATTTAATCTAGTCGTAAGCTAAGCAGTCATGCTATTTATAGCAGCTTAATGTTCATTTTTGAAAATAAAACAATAAGGTTTCACATCTATGGACTTGATGATTCGACAACAGCAAACATTAGCATTGGTTAAGGCTCGGGGCTACGTCAGTATTGATGAGATTGCACAGCATTTTGCAGTTACCCCACAAACTGTACGGCGGGATATCAATCAATTGGCCGATGCCGGACTATTACGTCGTTACCATGGTGGCGCTGCGGTAGACTCAAGCGTCACCAATACCGCATATAGTCAACGGATCAGCCATAATTTAGCGGCAAAACAGCGTATTGCAACAGCTGTTGCAAACGCAGTTCCAGACCATGCATCGTTATTTATCAATATTGGTACTACAACCGAAGCTATTGCGCATGCTTTATTGCAACATCGCGGTTTAAAAGTGATCACCAATAACTTAAATGTGGCGAAAATTTTGAGTATGAATGATGATTTTGAAGTACTGATTGCCAGCGGAAAAGTACGCCCCGATGGTGGTGTGATAGGACAAGCCACCTCTGAATTTTTTAAACAGTTTAAAGTTGATTATGCCCTGATTGGTATCAGTGGGATTGATGAAGATGGAACCATGCTCGATTTCGATTTTCAAGAAGTGTCTGTCTCGCAAGAAATTATTTTAGGTGCTCGGCAAGTATTTTTAGCAGCAGATGAGAGCAAGTTTGGTCGTCATGCAATGATGCGCTTAGGCCATCTTTCTGAAATAGATCGGCTTTTTACCAATAAAGTGCCCACTGAAAATTATTTAAAACAAATTCATGCAGCAGAAGTGGTTTTAACTGTGGTTTAGGCTAATTTTAAAACCCATAGTGAAAATATGATAAACGTGAAATTGATCATTTTTTGATAGACATTGATTAAAAAACTATCTATTATTTTCTTAAATGAAAACAAACGAAAATATATTCTCAAAAATGATTGTGAATATATGCAAATGATCAAAGGTGGTGGCGTTTATGACACAAATCAATGAGCAACAAACGTATTATGATATTGCTGTAATTGGTGGTGGAATAAATGGTGTTGGTATTGCCAATGATGCTGCTGGGCGCGGTTTATCTGTGTTCTTGTGTGAAAAAGATGATTTAGCCAGCCATACCTCGTCTGCAAGCAGTAAGTTGATCCATGGTGGTCTACGTTATTTGGAACATAAAGAATTTCGTTTAGTGCGAGAAGCGTTGGCTGAGCGAGAAGTCTTACTGGCAAAAGCACCACATATCATTCGTCCTATGCGTTTTATCATGCCACATCAACCTCATTTGCGTCCTGCTTGGCTGATTCGTACGGGGCTGTTTTTATATGATCATTTGGGCAAAAGAGAGAAGCTTGCAGGTTCACATTTGGTTGAATTTGATCCTTATACTAGCCCACTAAAAACAGAGATCACACGCGGATTTGAATACTCAGATTGTGCTGTAGATGATTCACGCTTAGTCATTTTAAATGCGATGCAAGCACGTGAAAAAAATGCCACTGTGGTTACGCAAACACGCTGTATTTCAGCACAGCGTGAACATGGTTTATGGAATATCCAGTTTGAAAATGAGCAGGGCATTTATCAGATACAAGCGAAGGTTTTGGTCAATGCTGCGGGGCCTTGGGTTGCACAATTTATTAAGCAAGAGCTTCAGTTAAAATCGCAATATGGAATTCGCCTCATTCAAGGCAGTCATATTATTGTGCCGAAAATATATGACGGTGATAAAGCCTTTATTATGCAAAATGATGATCAACGTATCGTGTTTGCAATTCCTTATCTCAATCAATACACCATGATTGGTACAACTGATCGTGAATATTTAGCAGATCCGAATAATGTTGAAATTAGTCAGCAAGAGATTGATTATCTGCTTGATGTATCCAATGATCATTTTAAAGTGCAACTGACTCAAGCCGATATTATTCAGACATTCTCAGGGGTGCGCCCATTGTGTGATGATGAGTCTGATAATCCAGCCGCAATCACCCGTGACTATACTTTGGCTTTATCGCAAGATCATGAAAATGATGCACCCTTACTTTCTGTGTTTGGTGGCAAGTTAACCACTTATCGACGCTTGGCTGAATCTGCCATGGAGCATTTGCAGAAGTTCTTCCCTAACGCTGGGAAAGCTTGGACTGAAAAATCCTTACTGCCGGGTGCTGAGAATTTAGTTTCAATTGATGGATTGGTTTTAGAAATTCAAAATAAAATCAAAGGGCTTGATCATGAAACTGCAAGCCGTTGGGCACATGCCTATGGAACTTATACATGGAAATTTTTAAATCATTCGACATCTGTTCATGAACTTGGTCAAGATTTTGGCCATGGTTTATATGCCCAAGAGGTCGATTATTTGGTTGACCTAGAGTGGGCGATCACCAGTCAGGATATTTTAAAGCGCCGTAGCAAGTTATATTTAAAATTTACCGAAGCTGAAATTCAAGCATTGGATGAATATTTGCTTGAATTGCATGAACGCCGCTTACAGAAAGATGTTGCCTAAGCAAAAGTGGAAAATATATAGCTTTGCACAAGGTACGTTATGACCAATCAAAGGTATATAAAACGCGTCGGGTTTCAGGTTGGTAGTACATTAAAATCCAATCTGCCCCATGTGAACAATATTCCCAGCCAGCAACAGCTGCAATAAAATAATAACGCCTGCCATCACGGTCATAAATATGAACTTCTTGATCATCACGGTCTGCGTTGATGTAGCGTAAATCAAAATGTTCATCAATCGGATAAGTCCAGTTTCCACCGCCACATTCACCCCCTAATTGGTCAAGCAGACTTGTTGCAGAATCATTTTGATATTCAATGCGTGATGTTGAAATGACTTTTCCAGTTTCAGCAAAGCGCTGTTTAAGCTGCAAGTAATCTTCATGCATTTCTTTATGATGGGTTTTTAGATCGGCCTCGCAATCAGGATTCTCTAAAGCAAAATATCTTTTGTTTGCTAACCATTCATATTGATTTTGTTGATTTAATTGCATAATAAACCAATTTTCATTGGCAAATGCATCAGCAAATTCTGTGGTATCACTTCCGATATAGCATTCATAAGGTTCAATCGGATTGAGCAAATGAATTTTTCCTTGCCATGCTGGATTGATTGTAGATAAATCAATTGAAATAAGTGGAAGTAAATGCTGAGCTAGAAATAGACTTGAAGGGGCGAAGACGACTTCGTGGTCAGGTAGCAGGGTTAGATAAGGTTGAACTGTGGTAATGTTTTTAATTGTTGTCATTGCGCTTATTTTTAGATCATTGAATGGTTGCATTAAATCACAAAAAAGACCGAACACGTCGGTCTTTTTACTCGGCTTAGTCAGTCAGCCATAAAGCGCCTAACTTTTCATCCCACTCACTTGGGGTGATGACCATACGACCTGCATTGGGGGTTAAGGTAATCTCACTAAAGAAAACATCGTCTTGAGATAATAAGAAATCGATTCGGCTATAACCATATTTAAAACAAAGATCTTCTGACAGTTGAAGCATTTTATTTAATTTTTGCGGTCTTGCTAAACAGCTTGGCGTATTGCTTTTTAGATCAACGGTAAAGGGTTGCAGCACCCAAGATGTGTCATACATATTTGAATAATCCACGCCTTGGCTGTCTTGTACATCGACTTCAATATATCGAGGCTGACCTTCAAAACAATGAACACGGCATGTTGTAATGGTCAGTTTATTGTCTTGATCAACAAACAAATCAATATGTTGTTCGGCCAAAATTAGAGGAACAATATCTTTGTAATGCCATTCTCGTTTTCTAAAATACATATTTTGTTTAAGGTGGTGATTGAGTTTGTGCTGTGCTTTTTTGATATCAAATTGCGCTTTATCATTACAGACAATCGCACTGCCACTGTCATGATTGCATTTTAAAACAAACTTGTTAGGAAGTTGATTAAAGTCAATTTCCTCAAAGCACTTATATACACCAATCAGTGGAACAAAATGGGAACAACAAATTTTCTCTGCAAGCATTTCGCGTACAGCAAATTTATCTGCTAATTTCGTATGTAAAGGTGCTCTTTCATAGATCATTCTGGCGGTGACTTTTTCATTGAAACTTTTAGGCTGATCAAAGTTCGGGGTATAACCCAATTTAGCAATAAATCTTTTGGTGAGATAACGTCTATCTGAGACAAATTTGGCTCTAATAACTTTTGCCGAATAAATAATATTTTCTAACATGATTAAAAAAATCAATAAAATAAAGTAATGTTTGAATTATAGAGAAAATATGAATTTTGTACATGGAAACAGTAATCATTTGTATTTTTATTACATAATTGTAATGAATACCAGAGTAATAAAGTGAACTGGTTCACACTAAGCAAAAAAGACCGCTATGTAGCGGTCTTTTTGTATGACTTAATTTTTAGCGATTAAGCAGATTTTTTAACAGCCTCTAAAAGCTCATTTTGACGAGTTTTAAGTGCAGCTGGTAAGCGCTCACCAAGTTTATCAAATAACTCAGTGTGGCTCTCAATCTCTTTGATCCATTGATCTTTGTTTTGAGAAGTCACAAGATTAAATTGATCTTTAGTGAAGTCAGAACCTGTCCAGTTCAATTGCTCATAAGTTGGAACAAAACCAATCGGTGTTTCCACTGCTTCAGCACGACCTTCACAACGGTCAATGATCCACTCAAGCACACGCATGTTTTGACCAAAACCAGGCCATACAAAGTTGCCTTCAGCATCGCGACGGAACCAGTTTACGTTATAAATGCCAGGAAGTTTATTGCCTGCAGCTTTCGCTTTAGCACCAACTTCTTCACCCATTTCTAACCAATGAGAGAAATAGTCAGCCATGTTATAGCCAGCAAATGGAAGCATTGCAAATGGGTCACGGCGTACAACACCTTGTTGACCTACTGCAGCTGCAGTTGTTTCAGAACCCATTGTTGCTGCTTTATAAACACCATCAACCCAGTCAAAAGCTTCTGAGATTAAAGGTACTGTATCTGCACGACGACCACCGAAGATGAACGCAGAAATTGGTACGCCAGCTGGATTTTCCCAGTCAGCATCAATAGAAGGGCATTGACCCGCTGCAACGGTGAAACGCGCATTTGGATGTGCTGCTTTTTCACCAGCAACATGCGGTTGGCCTTTCCAGTTGGTCAAGTTAGCAGGCGCTTCTTTGGTTAAACCTTCCCACCATACGTCGCCATCTTCTGTTACAGCAACGTTTGTATAGATAACATCTTTGTGAAGTGTCGCCATACAGTTTGGATTTGTTTTGATGTTTGTACCAGGTGCGACACCAAAGAAACCAGCTTCAGGGTTGATTGCATATAAGCGACCATCTTCACCTGGTTTGATCCAAGCAATATCGTCACCTACAGTTTCAATTTTCCAACCTTCATAACCTGCAGGTGGAATCAGCATCGCAAAGTTGGTTTTACCACAAGCAGATGGGAATGCTGCTGCAATATAGTGTTTCTCACCTTGTGGATTGGTCACACCAAGGATCAACATGTGTTCAGCTAACCAGCCTTGTTGACGACCCATAGATGATGCAATACGTAAAGCAAGGCATTTTTTACCCAATAATGCGTTACCGCCGTATCCTGAACCGTAAGACCAGATCTCACGCGTTTCTGGATAATGCACGATATATTTTTCTGGGTTACAAGGCCATGCAACATCTTTTTGACCTTCAGCCAGCGGAGCGCCAACAGTATGTACGCAAGGAACATAGTCGCCATCAGTGCCTAGTACGTCATAAACAGCTTTACCCATACGAGCCATTTTACGCATACTTACAGCAACATAAGGAGAATCTGTAATTTCGATACCGATGTGAGCAATGTGAGAACCTAATGGACCCATAGAGAATGGAACTACGTACATGGTACGTCCTTGCATTGCACCATCAAACAAACCGTTAAGGCGAGTACGCATCTCAGCAGGAGCTTCCCAGTTGTTTGTCGCACCAGCATCTTCTTGTTTTTCAGAGCAGATGTATGTACGACCTTCAACACGCGCTACGTCAGACGGATCAGAATTCGCTAAATAAGAACCAGGATGTTTTTCTTGGTTCAACGCTTGCATAGTGCCGTTAGCGATCATCAAGTCGATATAACGTTGATTCTCTTCTTCGCTTCCGTCACACCATTCAATTTTTGCAGGTTTAGTTAATTTAGCAATTTCTTCAACCCATGCAATGAGCTTGGGATGACGAACGAATTCTGGTGCGTTCACTTGGGTCATGGTGAGGCCTATCTAAAATATGTACAATTTTGTGTACAAATAATAATCTGAATGAAGGGATACTACATTCAAATTTAAGTATGAAAAAAAGTGGTGGTATTAAAACATATATTCATAAAAAAAATAAGACTAAAGGCTTAAAAGATACCAATGCCTGAATTTTCACTAAGTATTTGATTTTTATTGCCTAACATGGATTATTGTTTGATTTTTATTGGTATTTTTAAATAGAATGTAGGGTATTTTAATTGTAAATAATAATAGTTTACAATAAGTTGAAATTATAAGATTTACTAAATTAATTATTGATTTAATAAATGGGCATAATTCGAATTTTACATAAAGGTGCTTTTATTTGTTTAGAAAATCGACGAAATTAGTGCAAATACTTCAAAATAATCAAGCTTATGGACACAGAACTCAAGCCTCTTTCAATGATTTACAATGAAAAGTCAGGTTTTCATGCCAATCAGAAAGATGATATTTATGAAAAACTCATGACCATCTGGACCTCACATGGTTTTGAAATTCAAGTTTTTGATATTGGTTCAGAGCCTGATATAAAAACCCTGATGCAAAAAATCTTTCAACGTCATGCACAATACTCAGATTGTGGTGTCATTGTTGCTGCAGGTGGTGATGGTACGTTGAATGCAGTCGCCTCGCAAATGTTAAAGCAAAAAATTCCTATGGGAATACTACCTTTGGGTACTTTTAATTATGTGGCGCGTGTTCTACATATCCCTTTGAATATTTTAGAGGCAGCCAATGTGATTGCCACAGGGGAGCCGCGTGCCTCACATGTGGCCTGTATCAATGATCAAATTTATTTAAATAATGCCAGTTTAGGTTTGTATCCTTTGTTTATTAAAAAACGCGAAGAATATAATCGCCGGTTTGGGCGCTTTCCTTTAAATGCGTATACGTCAGGTTTAGATGTCCTGATTCGTGATCGTAAAGAACTCAAATTAGAGATTGAAGTAGATGGGCAAAAGTATCCTGTAAAAACACCACTGATTTTTTTTGGTAATAATCAACTGCAATTAAAAGAATTAAATTTAAAAATTTCGAAATGTGCAGAGGTGGGGGAAATTGCCGGTGTGGTGATCGCCAAAGGAGATAAAGCCACTTTATTTAAAACCTTGTTTCAAACCATTCGTGGAAAATTGGAAAACGCTTCCGATGTGTATAGTTTTGGTGCACAAAAAGTCATTGTCTATTCAAAAAAGCCTAAACTGACCGTTGCTGTCGATGGAGAAATTGTTTCAATGACGACCCCGTTAACCTTACACGTAGAAAAAAATGCTTTAAAAATTATGGTGCCGCATGTTATTGCATCTGTCTGATCTACATTTTGGTACTGAGCGTCCAGAGTGTATACGGGCGATTCAAAAGTTTTGTGCTGTGCATAAACCAGAAGTGGTTGTGGTGAGCGGTGATTTAACTCAACGTGCTAAATTTAAAGAATTCTATGCATGTAAGCAGTTTTTAGAATCACTAAACATCCCTTATTTTGTGGTGCCTGGCAACCATGATATTCCTTTGTATCATGTCTGGAATCGTGCCTTTAGACCATTTGGCTTATATCAACTGTTCTTTGGCAGTTTAGAACGCAGCTTATTTACAGAGCATTTTTATTTAATTGGCATGAACAGTATTCGTCGCCGTTATCACACACGCGGACATATTTCTTTTGAGCAAATTCAAAATGTAAATCAGTTGTTGGCCAATGCACCGAAAAATAAATTAAAAATAATCGTTAGTCATCAACCTTTTTATACCTCTAATGAAGACCATCACTTAAAAGATTGTCCAGCTTTAGGGCAGTTTGCCATTAAAGAATGGGGACAACATCAACTGTATGCTTTATTGCATGGTCATTTACATTTAGTTGCGGTCTATGATCTGAATCAAGCCTTTGCGCTAAATTTAAAGCAACCAGTTTATGAGGTTCATGCGGGTACAGCAGTTTCTCGACGTTTGCATAAAAATATACCCAACAGCTTTAATGTGATTCATAAAGATGGTGGCTTTGAACATTATTTTTTTGATGAACAATTACAGGAATTTATTGCCAAAACTGCGATAAAAAATTCTGAATTAGACATGATTTGATACAAAAGAAGAAAAAACATACAAATTAAATAAATTTTTTTTCGTTTTCCCCTTGAAGCGTTTATTTCCATCCCCACAAATGTGACATACAAATATTTTGTCGATGACCTAGGAATAAGAAGTCATCTTCGCTGAGTAATCAATGACATTTTAAATGTCTATGGAGTTAGAAATGAGCAAGATTCGTCCTTTACATGACAACGTTGTGATCCGCCGTGTTGAAAAAGAAACTAAAACAGCAGGTGGTTTGATTTTAAGTACTTCTGCAGCTGAACAACCTGCTCAAGGTGAAATTCTTGCTGTAGGTAATGGCAAAATCACTGATAACGGTGTACGCGCTTTAGACGTTAAAGTTGGCGATAACGTACTGTTTGGTGCTTATGCAGGTACTAAAGTTAAAGTTGATGGTGAAGAACTTCTTGTGATGAAAGAGTCTGACATTTTAGCGGTATTGGAAGGTTAATCTTCTGCCGTTGAGATGAGTTTTCATCCAAACATATTGGTCAAAATTTAAAATTTATAAAGATATCTGGAGTTTAGTATGTCAGCTAAAGACGTAAAATTTGGTGATTCAGCGCGTTCAAAAATGATCGCCGGCGTAAACGTACTTGCAGATGCAGTAAAAGTAACTTTAGGCCCTAAAGGTCGTAACGTGGTTATTGATCGTTCTTTTGGTGCACCGCACATCACTAAAGATGGTGTAACTGTTGCGAAAGAAATTTCTTTAAAAGACAAATTCGAAAACATGGGTGCGCAATTGGTTCGTGAAGTTTCTTCAAAAACCAATGATATCGCAGGTGACGGTACAACAACTGCAACTGTCCTTGCTCAAGCGATTTTAAATGAAGGGATCAAATCTGTCACTGCGGGTATGAACCCAATGGATTTGAAACGTGGTATCGACCTTGCAGTTAGAGCTGTTGTTGAAAATATCAAAGCAACTGCTAAACCAGCTTCTGATACTAAAGCAATTGAACAAGTCGGTTCGATTTCTGCAAACTCTGATGAAACTGTAGGTAAGTTGATTGCGCAAGCAATGGAACGCGTTGGTAAAGAAGGCGTGATTACCGTTGAAGAAGGTTCAGGCTTTGAAGATGCGCTTGATGTTGTAGAAGGTATGCAGTTTGATCGTGGTTATATCAGCCCGTACTTTGCAAACAAACAAGATACTTTGACTGCTGAACTTGAAAATCCATTCATTCTTCTTGTTGATAAGAAAATTGGTAATATCCGTGAATTGATTACAGTTTTAGAAGCTGTTGCAAAAACAGGTAAACCATTACTCATCATCGCTGAAGATGTTGAGGGTGAAGCACTTGCAACACTGGTTGTAAACAATATGCGCGGTATCATCAAAGTATGTGCGGTTAAAGCACCTGGTTTTGGTGATCGTCGTAAAGCAATGCTTCAAGATATCGCAATCTTGACAGGTGCTACTGTGATTTCTGAAGAAGTGGGCATGTCTTTAGAGCAAGCAACACTTCAAGATTTAGGTACTGCACATAAAATCACGATTTCTAAAGAAAATACTGTGATTGTTGATGGTGCTGGTGATGCAAATCAAATTGCTGAACGTGTAACTCAAATTCGTGCTCAAATCGAAGAATCAACATCTGAATACGATAAAGAAAAACTTCAAGAGCGCGTAGCTAAACTCGCTGGCGGTGTTGCTGTAATCAAAATTGGTGCTGCAACTGAAGTTGAAATGAAAGAGAAGAAAGACCGTGTAGATGATGCGCTTCATGCAACGCGTGCTGCGGTTGAAGAAGGTGTTGTTGCAGGTGGTGGTGTTGCGTTGGTACGTGCAGCTAAAGTACTTGACGGTCTTGTTGGTGCAAATGATGACCAAACTGTAGGTGTGAACATCCTTCGTCGTGCGATTGAAGCGCCACTTCGTCAAATCGTGTCTAACGCTGGCGATGAGCCATCAGTTGTGATCAATGCAGTGAAGAGCGGTGAAGGTAACTTTGGTTACAATGCTGCAACTTCACAATATGGCGATATGTTAGAAATGGGTATCCTTGACCCTGCTAAAGTAACGCGTTCTGCACTTGAGCATGCTGCATCTGTTGCTGGTTTGATGTTAACAACTGAATGTATGATTACTGATATCCCAGAAGACAAACCTGCTATGCCTGATATGGGCGGCATGGGTGGTATGGGCGGAATGATGTAATATCGTTTCGATCTCAGATCATAAAAAATCCTCGCTTTATGCGGGGATTTTTTATGCAAGTTGTTTCATCCTTGTCTTTTTGTATATTTTTTATTATGCTTTTGTACTATTCGGTAAATATAAATACAACACGAAAACTGAGGAGAACTAAAATGAAAAGATTAATCTTCATTATTGCAATCAGCCAGATGCTAACAGGATGTTTAAGTATCATGGGACAAAGACTTGAAACAAGAAATGATTTTATGCAGTCTTGGGTGGGGAGTACAGAAGAAAAACTGATCAGTAAATGGGGACCACCGTATAGAAGCTATGAACTCCCAAATGGTGCAAAAATTATTTCATATAATGATGGCTGGAATGCTTGTACAAGGAAATTTATGCTTGAACAAGGTAAGGTCACCAAATGGGGATATAGTAATTGTTCTATGGAGATCAATCGACCTGACAAAATTGACAAGAATATCCCAATTCCAAAACCATCACTTTAATCCATTGTTTACAGAGATAATTTTAAGCTAAAAGTGCGCTGTTCGAGTTAAAAGGTCGTGGTGCTTAGACTGGATTAGTGCAGCAAAGCAAAATTAGGCTGTTATCAATTTTTATGAATTGACATTTTACCTGTGGGGGAATGTCAATATTCGCTCTAATTTTTTAAAAGAATACTTACCTAACAAGATTATTTGATCTAGAAAAAATAACTTATCTAAAAAGAATAATGACCCAAGTAAAGAAAATAATTGCTTGAGCTACGAACTGTGCAGCACTTCCCATATCTTTGGCATTTTTAGACAGTGGATGGCGTTCTAAAGAAACACGATCAACCACAGCTTCTAATGCTGAATTAAACAATTCTACAATGATTGCCAATAAGCACACCGCAATCATCACTGCCTGTTCAACAGAAGAGACATCGACAAAAAACGTAATCGGAATTAAAACGATATTAATCCAAACAATTTGACGGAAAGCCGCTTCATTTTGATATGCAGCTTTAAATCCTGCTAAAGAATAGCCTGTCGCATTGAGAATGCGTTTGAAACCCGTCGTACCCTTAAATGGAGAATAATCACTCATAAATCAAAGCAGCTAAAGTTTTTAAGAAGTGTATTATTCTAAACTTAAATCGGAATTAATTTTAAACAAAAAACACCAAGTTTAGAAAAAATTAAGCAAATGTTTGAATCATTTGCTTAATTGTTTGAAAAAATCAGTTGTTACTTGGTATTTGGATTGGCTTTCCAGTACGCATCCAAAGCTTTACGACCTAAACCGGGATCATCGGTAAATACACCATCCACGCCAGCTTTAAAATACATCTCATATTCTTTGTTTGCGCCAGCTTCACAACGCTTGGCTGCATCTGCTTCAGCTGTGCTACATTTTAAATTGTTGGCAAGGAAATTATTTTCAGGACGGAAAGTATATGGATGGACTTTTAAGTTCACTGTATGTGCATCGGTAACGAAAGAAGAGGGTGCAGTATAGCTATCATTAAAAATATACGGTTTCCATGGACCAACACCATCGGCATATTTGGCGACGTCTTTTAAACCTTGTGCTGTGGCCATATCGCCATAAGTGGTTTTAATTCCTTGTGCGACATAATCTGCTGGGCTGATTTTCTTATCATCATAAAGCTGAATGATTTTGGCATGCTTTAAACTTTTGTGCGCTGTCAATTGGTCCTTAAAATACTTTAAATTATTGACTTCAAAAGACTGTAGATAAATCGGCGCAATTTCACGGCTATATTGGTACTTTGCCAAAGTCTTCAGCAATGGATCTTCCATGGCTAAATTTAATTTTTGAAAATATGTTGGGTGCTTGGTTTCGATGTAGAGTCCAACCACTTTACCAGTTTTTTTATAATTCTTTTCTGCCAGTTCAATAATCTGCTCAAGGGTAGGGATATTCAACTGATCATTGTATTGGGTATTGTTTGGGCGTAACGCTGGAATACGCTCGCGGGCTTTAAGTTGATTTAATTCACTTAAAGTAAAGTCTTCTGTAAACCATCCCGTTAATGATGTCCCATCGATGATTTTCGTTTTCTTGCGATCTGCAAATTGGCTGAATGTGCTGACATTGGTTGTGCCACCAATTTCATTTTCATGACGTGCAACCAATACGCCATCTTTGGTTGATACCAAATCTGGCTCAATAAAATCAGCACCATCATCAATGGCTTTTTGATAACTTTCAAGGGTATGTTCAGGGCGTAAAGCACTCGCCCCACGGTGACCAACAATAATGATTTTAGGTTCTTTGTATTCTGGTGTGACGTTTTCTGTTTTTTTATCGTCATCATTACAAGCGGTTAATAGCGCCATAATACTGATCATTAACCCAGTATTTTTAATCATATTTTTCTCAAATTCTTATATGGAAACTGTGCATAGCTTATGTCATTAAATTGACACTGCGATGACATCAAGATGAAAAATTAATGAAATGCTTTTGGTAGATTTATGCCTAGAAGAAAAAAATTCTTCATAGTTTCTTCATATTTAAACTTATCATTCGCTTTTCTGTTATTTTTCCTTGAGTTTTTAGTTTAAGTCACAGAATATCCATATAAAGTCGATTTAATTGCTACGACAACTTTACCTCAATCCTTTGACGCAGAACCTACTCTGATGCTCTCAAAATTTTTTATTCAACGTCCTATTTTTGCCTGTGTACTTGCAATTATTGTCATGGCTTTAGGCGTATTTTCAGTCTTGAATTTACCGATAGAGCGATATCCAGATATTGCTCCGCCAAGGATTACTGTTTCTACAACCTATACAGGCGCAGATGCTGAAACTGTTGAAGAGAGTGTTACTCAGGTTTTAGAGCAGCAAATTAAAGGGATCGACAACCTGCTGTATTTTAGTTCGAGTAGTGACTCATCGGGTCGTGCCAGAATTAGTATCAGTTTTGAAAACGGAACGGATCCGGATACTGCACAAGTCCAAGTACAAAATAGTATTAATGGTGTACTCAACCGCTTACCAGATGATGTACAGCGTCAAGGTGTAACGGTGAATAAATCGCTTGGCGATACCTTTATGGTGGTGGGTTTGTATGATGAAACAGGTAAAAGTAACAATATCGAATTAGGTGACTATTTATCTGATCTTATAGAACAAGAAATATCACGGATTGAAGGGATTGGTGAAGTTGATGTCTTCGGTTCTCAATACGCCATGCGAATTTGGCTGAATCCGAATTTACTGCGACAGTATCAATTGATGCCCAGTGATATTCGCACAGCAATAGAAGCACAGAATACACAGGTTGCTGCTGGTGGTGTGGGGGATTTACCGGTAACTGCTGACCAATATTTAAATGCAAAAGTCACCGCTGGTTCACGTTTAAGAACAGTCGACGAATTTAAAAATATTATTGTTAAATCCAATACCGATGGTAGCTATATCTATTTAAAAGATGTGGCGCGTATTGAGTTGGGTGCAGAAAATTATCAGTCGTTTAATACCATTAATGGTTATCCTTCATCGGGCATGGGGATTTCTTTATCTTCAGGTGCAAACGCTTTAGCAACCTCTGCATTAATTAAAGCCGAATTGGCAAAGATTTCTGAAAAACTGCCACAAGGCTATAAGATTGTTTATCCACGAGATAACACGCCGTTTGTGCAAGAATCGATTAAAGAGGTGGTCAAAACCTTATTAGAAGCCATCGTATTGGTGGTTCTGGTCATGTTTATTTTCCTACAAAGCTGGCGTGCCACGTTGGTCCCAACCATTACTGTACCGATTGTGATTTTAGGGACCTTTGCGGTACTCAATGTGCTTGGTATGAGTATTAATACATTGACTTTATTTGCCTTGGTATTGGCAATTGGTCTGTTGGTTGATGATGCCATTGTGGTGGTGGAAAATGTCGAACGTTTGATGCATGAGCAGGGCTTAACTGCAAAACAGGCATCTATCGAGTCTATGCAGGAAATGACAGGAGCTTTGATTGGGATTACCGTGGTTTTGACGGCGGTATTTATTCCGATGGCGTTCTTTACAGGTTCGACAGGTGTAATTTATCGTCAATTCTCCATCACCTTAGTAGCGGCAATGGCCTTGTCATTGTTGGTTGCATTGATTTTAACCCCAGCACTCTGTGCCATTATTTTAAAACCTAATCCTAAACCTATGCGTTGGGCCACTTGGTTCAATCTTAAACTCGAAAATCTAAGACAAGGTTATATTCGCCTGATTCAAAAGACCTTAAATTTGAAATGGGTAATTTTGACGATTTTTGTGGCTTTGATTGCTGTATTTTCACTGATCTATCGGGCTTTACCCACCAGTTTTATTCCAAGTGAAGATCAGGGCATGTTGAGTGTACAGTTCCGTTTAGCTGATGGTGCACCGATGTCGAGTAGTCAGGTGGTTGGGGAAAATATTCGAAAATATTTCCTTGAGCATGAAAAACAAAATGTTGATATTGTGTTGATTCGTTATGGGCGTAATTTTTCAGGTACAGGGCAAAATTTAGGAACAGGCTTTGTGGCTTTAAAGCATTGGGATGATCGCTCAGGTACACAAAATTCTGCGCAAGCAATTCGTGAACGTGCGACAAAGTATTTTAGTCAAGATCGCAATGCCCGGATTACAGTCAGTTTGCCTGCTTCAGTAAATGGCTTGGGGGATAGTGATAGTTTAGAATTTTGGATTCAGGATATTAACGGTCAAGGACGGAAATATTTAGACCAACAATTCACAACATTGCAGGCACAAGCCAAACAGTTCCAATCCTTTGAAAATCTGGATAAAAAATCCAATCCCGATAAATCTAAGTTAAAAGTTGATGTTAATCAAAAATTGGCATTGGCAAATGGGCTGAGTCAAACCGCGATTAACAATACTTTGTCAGCAGCATGGGGTGGCTCTTATGTAAATGACTTTATTGATCGTGGACGAATTAAACGGGTGATGATGCAGGGCGATGCAGAGTTTCGTTCTAAGCCTGAAGATTTACAAGTATGGACGGTGCGTAATGCACAGAACCAGATGGTGCCATTTAGCAATTTCGCAACAACGCGTTGGGAAGGTGGTCCCGACGTGGTGAATCGTTTCCAAGGTTATACCGCCTTACAAATGGAAGCCAATGCAGCAGCGCATACCAGTTCAGGTCAAGCCATGAAAGATATTCAGACCTTGATTAGTCAACAAGATGGAATTGATGTTGCGTGGAGTGGCTTGTCATTTGAAGAACAAAAATCAAGTAGCCAAGCATGGTTACTCTATTTGATTTCGATCGGCTTTATTTTCCTTTGCCTCGCAGCCTTATATGAAAGTTGGTCGATTCCAACTGCTGTGATTGCAGCAATTCCTTTGGGGATTGGAGGCAATATTATTTTTAGTAAATTGGCAGGTTTTCCAAACGATATTTACTTTCAAATTGCATTGCTGACCACGATTGGTTTGTCGTGTAAAAATGCGATTTTGATTGTTGAGTTTGCTGCACTATCACAGGAAAAAGGTAAAACAGCGATTGCTGCTGCATTAGAAGGCGCAGGGTTGCGGTTGCGTCCAATTCTGATGACATCCTTGGCCTTTGGTGCGGGGATTATTCCCTTGGTTGTTGCATTTGGTGCAGGTGCTGCCAGCCGTCAAGAAATAGGGGTAAGCGTATTGGGTGGGGTGATCTTCGGAACAGTTTTAGTTTTGCTGTTTATCCCATTTATGTATGTGCTGGTCCGTTCAATTTTTAAATCAAAAGTACCCTCTGAGTAAGGGTGTTGATTGATGAGCTTTGCTTGCTCAATGTTCTTTGATGAAGATTGAGCAAGCTTCAAATCATATAGAATCTTTAAAATATGTTTCACAACAAAAAACATCTTTATTTTCGTGGGATTGCAGTCCAACATGTGGCAAAAGTTTGATGGAATTTGGATCATCCTATGCAATTTTCTTTGGCACTCGTTTCAGAAATAGAAAAAGCCATTCAAAACCATCAATTTGATCTCATTGAAAAACAATTTGAACAAATCAATGATGCCGATATCGCAAAAATTTTGGCAGATTTATCTTTAAATGAACAGCTGGCATTGGTGGAGTATTTACCCAATGCTGCCTATATTCTTGAGTTTTTATCACTCGAACAACAACTTAAAATTTCTGAACATTTACCAAAACAGATACTGGTCAATATCATTTCTGAGATGCACTCGGACGATCGTACAGATTTATTTAAGTACTTGCCTTATGCATTACAGCAAGCTGTTTATGCCGATTTAAGCCCTGAAATACAACAGCAGATCCAACATTTAGCCAGATATCCAGAAGAGTCTGCTGGTGCAATCATGAGTTCAGATTATGTGACATTGTCACCTGATTTGAACATGACACAAGCCATCAAGCAGATCAGAGCAATTGCCACAGATCGTGAAACGGTCTATTTGATTTATGTGGTCAATGCACAAGGCAAGTTACTCGGGGTTGTGTCCTTACGTGAAATTATTCTTGCTGAGCCTGAGCAAACCATTGCTGAAGTCATGAGTACGGATTTGATTGTTGGGGACGTTAATGAAGACCAAGAGAGCATTGCAGAGAAGCTGCATTATTATGACTTTATTGCGCTGCCAATTGTTGATGAGCAACAAAGGCTTTTAGGTATTGTTACTTATGATGATGCCATGGATGTCGTCACTGAAGAAGCCACAGAAGACTTTTTAAAATCCAGTGCCGTCTCATCGTCTCCTAAAATGAGCATTAAGACAGCACCGATTCATTACCTGTATAAAAAACGGGTATTTTGGTTGGTGATTTTGGTTTTTGGCAGCTTATTGTCTGGATTCGGGATTGCCCATTTTGAAGATATTATTGCAAAGAATATTGTGCTGGTATTCTTTTTACCGCTTTTGGTCGGGAGTGGCGGGAATGCTGGCTCACAATCGGCCACCTTAATGGTACGGGCATTGGCAACGGGTGATGTACATTTAAAAGATTGGATGTATCTGATTGGGCGTGAAAGCTTGGTTGGTTTATGTTTGGGCGGAACAATGGCAATTGCAGTGTCCATTCTTGGTTACTTTAGAGGCGATGCAATGGTCGCTTTGGTGTTAGCTTTAAGTATGATGGGTATTGTATTGATGGGTTGCTTAATTGGGATGAGCCTGCCATTTATATTGAATCGTTTAAAGCTGGATCCAGCAAGTGCTTCGGCACCTTTGGTCACCTCGATTTGTGATGCAACAGGTGTCATCGTTTACTTATGTATTGCATCGATTATTTTATAAGACATGGCTGAATGGTTAGCATTTGGAAATGCTTGGCTGATCATGGTCAATCCGCGATGTCTTTTCTTAAATCTCGACAACTGGGAATATCGGTATAGCGATATACCTGATAACCTGCTTGTTCTAACATCTCGTCACGTTGTGCATCAATATGTTCTTTGCCGAGGTGACTGGGATCATCGAGTTCAATAATAGCAATCACTTCAAGCTGTTTGTCGAGTAGGACAAAGTCGGTCACTTTACGATTGAATTTGGAACGCAATTTAAATTGATTGCAATCAATTAACGCGCTAAACGCGACTTGCGCAAGTACATGATATTGAGGAAAGGCTTCATTTAAACGGAAAAACATTTTCTGTTCAAAAGGGGTGATCACACGTTTTGCATAATAATGTTTATTTCGAAATAAATGCTGACCAAAGCAGGCAAGCAATAAAGCAATGGTTGCGATACTGCCAATCAATAAAAATAAAATTTGATGTAAATCGAGAGACATAAGCGATCGGTATCGTATAGATAAGAAAAAACCCACTCAATCATGAGTGGGTTTTTAAAATCTGGCTCTCCAACCTGGGCTCGAACCAGGGACCTGCGGATTAACAGTCCGTCGCTCTACCGACTGAGCTATTGGAGAATCTGGAACGCATTTTAGGGATGAAATGGGAATGGGTCAAGGAAAAATTGTTAAATTCATCATAAAAAAGCATTATTTGCTAAATATTTGATCATTCTGAATAAAAGTAAATCTGAATAAAAGCAAAGTTGTTTTAAGCGTTCTAAAATTTAGGTGTAAGCCGAAAAGCGCTTAAATCTTTTCTTTATAGAAAATAAAGATATAAAAAAGCCCACTTCATTATGAGTGGGCTTTTTAGAATTTGGCTCTTCCACCTGGGCTCGAACCAGGGACCTGCGGATTAACAGTCCGTCGCTCTACCGACTGAGCTATGGAAGAATAGATGGCTCTCCAACCTGGGCTCGAACCAGGGACCTGCGGATTAACAGTCCGTCGCTCTACCGACTGAGCTATTGGAGAATCTGATGCGCATTTTATGGATGAAAGCCAAAGTGGTCAAGTGAAATGATAAGAAAAAAGGCTTAAATGTTTTTTTATTGTCCGAATTTAAAGAGTTTGTATATATATTGATTATTTTTAAAGTTTTCCAGCTCTTTATTCGAGATCAAATGATTATAAGTGGTTAAATTTTATTGCAGTTGCAGAAAGGTTCATAGGATCTGAATGGCGCTAAGCATCGCATAACTATAAAAGATTTTTATTGGATCTGCTTTTACTGTGTAATTAGGATTGATCATATTCGAATTAAAAAAAATTAAATCGCATAAAAAAGCCATTCTAAACAGAATGGCCTTTATACAAAAATAAAATGCTGAGATCTTATTTTTCAACACCAGCTTCTTGGCCGGCATATTTCGCGTTTGCATAGTCCCAGTTTACAAGGCTTTCTAAGAAAGTCGAAATGTATTTAGGACGAGCATTACGGAAGTCGATGTAATAAGCATGTTCCCAAACGTCAATTGTAAGTACTGCTACTTTGCCATGTGCAAGTGGAGTATCTGCATTTGAAGTTTTAAGAATAGAAAGTTCGCCATTCACTTTATCAGCAACTAACCAAGCCCAACCTGAACCGAATTGAGTTGTTGCAGCAGCAGCGAATTCTTCAGCGAATTTTTCGTAAGAACCGAAAGCTTCATCAATTTTAGCAGCTAAAGCGCCAGTTGCTTTACCGCCACCGTTTTTAGCCATACAGTTCCAGTAGAATGTGTGGTTCCAAACTTGTGCAGCGTTGTTGAATACACCTGCTTTAGAAGCATCGCCAGCAACAGCAACAATGATCTCTTCTAAAGTTTTACCTTCAAGATCAGTACCCTTGATTAAGTTGTTTAAGTTTACAACATAAGTATTGTGGTGCTTGTCATGATGGAATTCTAAAGTTTCTTTGCTGATGTGCGGCGCAAGATCTTCATAGCCGTATGGTAAAGCAGGTAAAGTAATGGTTGTCATGTTTTAAATTCCTTGCATTTAGCTGGGTTTTAACATTAAGTGGCTTTATTGTAATGGATTCTTTCAACAATTGTGCAAGATGTTAAATAACAATACACAATTTATTTCGATTTAATACGTATATAGAAAATCTAAAAAGTACATCGCATTTTTATGGAAAAGTGTCTAATCGGCAGAGCAATATTTGCCAAAAAATACGCTACTTTTTTTAGGATAGCGCTTAAATCGGGTTGTTGAGTTCGAAATAACGAGCGTCAATATTGAACTGTTCCGCGATCGCTTGAGCAAGTTGTTGAACACCATAGCGCTCTGTTGCATGGTGACCACATGCATAGTAATGCACATCTAACTCTTTGGCTTCATAAAAAGTACGCTCACTGACTTCACCTGAAATATAGGCATCACAATTCATTGCTGCCGCTTTGCCAATAAAATCCTGTGCTCCACCTGTACAGAAGCCGACTTTTTGAATCAATGATTTTTCTGCATTGAGATGGATGGTGTTGAAACCTAATTTTTCAGTGAGAAGGTGTTTAAAATCTTCTGGTGAGATCGGGTTTTTTAAATAACCAATATTACCAATCGGGTTGAGTTCGCTTGGGTCTAAAGCTTCAATGTTTTCCAGCTCAAGGATTTTGGCAATCATTGCATTATTCCCCAGTGTTGGATGCGAATCCAAGGGGAGGTGGTATCCAACAAGTGAAATATCATTTCGGATTAATGCTTTGATTCGTTTGCCACGCATACCTGTGATTGGATAGGGTTCGCCTTTCCAGAAATAGCCATGATGAACCAAGAGCAGGTCTGCTTGTTGTGCAATCGCTGCATCAATCGCATCCTGTGACGCCGTGACTGCACACAGGATTTTCTTTACTTCAGATCGTCCTTCGATTTGTAATCCATTGGGTGCGTAATCTTTAAATTCATGTGATTTTAAGGTTTGATCACACCACTGGATGATATCTTTGAGTAAAGCCATGAATAACCTTTATTTAAATGAAGTGTGTTAAGAACATCAAAACATATTTTAAATTGTAACTAAAGCTGAACAAAACTCTTTGTGTTTTTTATGTTTCTTGATTGAATTGCTTTACAATATACAAATTGCTTTTGCATCAACGAATTAAAAAATTCTTAGAGGAATAAAAACGTGCGGCGTTCATTTACTTGGCTCCCTTGGGTTTTACTGATACTGGTTATTATTTGTTTTGTGGTTTGGCAAAAACTTCAACAGCCCAAAGCACCGATTGCTGCTGATGGTGTGAAGATGCCTGCTGAGAAAGTTGAGCCTTTGGTCAATACATCTCGAACGGGTGGTGTGGTGTCCTATAGTGCTGCCGTTAAGGTTGCCGCACCAGCAGTGGTGAATATTTTTACCACTCAAAAAGTAAAACAAAATCATCCATTGCTCAATGATCCTGCGTTTAGAGAGTTCTTTGGAAATCAGATCCCTGAACAAAATCAAAACCAGAATGAAAACAGTTTAGGTTCTGGAGTGATTGTGCGTCCAGATGGTTATATTTTGACAAATAACCATGTGATTGCTCAAGCAGATCAAATCGTTGTTGCCTTGCAAGATGGTCGCCGTGCAGAAGCCACTGTAATCGGAACGGATCCTGATACAGATTTGGCTGTGATCAAGATTGAATTGAAAGAATTACCTGTCTTGCCATTTAAATTGAGTGGCAATGAAGTTGGTGATGTTGTATTGGCAATAGGAAATCCATTTGGTGTCGGGCAAACGGTAACGCAAGGGATTATCTCTGCAACGGGTCGTTCTGATCTCGGTATCAATACTTACGAAGACTTTATTCAGACCGATGCAGCCATTAATCCGGGTAATTCGGGTGGTGCATTGATTGATGTGGCTGGGAATTTGATTGGTGTTAATACTGCAATCTTCTCACAGTCAGGTGGTTCGTTGGGGATTGGCTTTGCCATTCCTGCCAAAATCTGTCAGCAAATTTTAAATTCGATTTTAAAAGATGGCCGTGTGATTCGTGGATGGATGGGCATTAGTTTAGTTCCACCAACGCAAGCAGATGTTTTACAACCGCGTCAACCAGGTGTTGTGGTTGCTGATGTATTGAAAAAAGGTCCTGCGGCGGAAGCGGGGATTAAAGTGGGCGATCGTATTGTTAAAGTGAATAATGAAGATATTACTTCAACCTCACATTTAATTAATTATGTTGCGCTCCAAGCACCGAATACCGATATTCAAGTTGAAGTCATCCGTGGCGAACAAACCGTCAATCTCACGGTTAAAGTGGGTGAGCGTAAAGTTCAAAGTGCTGACTCACAATTTATCCCTTTACCACGACGTTAAGTCTTACCAAAATTTTAGCCCTGATTCATCAGGGCTTTTTTATGTCTGAGATGAAGGTTTTCCTTAGCTCAAAAGACTATTTAGTGCTAGTGAGGCCAATTGGCACAGGGATTAGGTAATAGGCTATGGATTGCGCCAACTTCTTCATTTGAGAGCTTTGCATCTTTATTTTTATCTAAGAATTTAAATAATTTAATGTTTTTATCTTGACCTTTAAAGCGTCGGTCATCTGGCCATGGGAGTGGATCAAAGTCTTTGACTTTTAAGAACTCATTGAGCTCAAAGGTACCATTTTTATTTAAATCATAGGTCTTATGGAATTTCTCCCAGTCTAAAGAAGCTGGATCACAGGCAAAGCTAAAGCTTGAAAGTGCGCTACAACTGAGAATTAGACTATAGATTATTTTATTCATTTGTTTATCCCATTTTTTTAATTAGCTTTGATTATAAAGACAAAGTGATTTTAAACGAATGGCTGTATCTCAACAAAACTATTTCCGTCTCGATTTAATCTATTCGATAGAAAATCATCAATATCTACTGTATTTTTAAAATAAAAAAACAGTGCCGAAGCACTGTTTTTATTGCAATAAAACGCTATTCAATTAACTTTCTTGTTGAATTCCAGCAACTAACCAATCTTGAGTAGACCCTGCTGGTTTAACAAAGTGCCATACTTCTGAGAACGGTACAGGTTGACTATTTAAGTCTTCGCTGACAGTGCCAGTAAAACGAACACTCACCACGTATTGTCCATTTTCTGTCGCGCTATCCAATACCAATGCATTTAAGTTTGAAAACTCAGCCACATCTTGATCTTGGTTTGCCATGATATCGCTGTACATTGACTGATAAAGATCAGCTGTTAAATAGCGTTGAATTTCAGCAATATTGCTCACCGAGTTCATTGACTGAATATGGTTAAAGCGTTGACGAGCAACACGTAAGAAAGCAGCAGGTTCAGTTCCATCTGGAAGTTGATTGCCACTTTGCATTGACGCTGCGCCAAACGGTGCTTGGGTTGCAGTACCACCATTGACAGACTGACCAAAAATATTGGTCGCGTCGTTTGAACTACGTGCCGTATTGTTTTGACCAAATGGCGCAGATGTTGGACCTGTGCTATTTGGTGCATACGGATTATTGCTGGCTAATTTTTTTTTTGCGCCGAATTTGCGGAACAAGAAGAATGCAGCACCTGCGATCAGGATTAACCAGATCCAGCTTGGAATTCCACCTTTTTTCTCTTCTTGTTGAGCAGCTGCTTGTTGTTTCGCTAATTCAGCATCATTGGTTTGTGCTTGGGCATTACCATTATGATCATCAGCCATTGCATTTGCCGCAATCGCACCTACTGCTGCACCTGCAACACCAGCAGCAACCATTTTACCTACACCAGAACCTGATTTTTGTTGTCCAGGTTGAGCAGGCGTTGGTTGTTGAGCAGGCGTAACTTGTCGAGGTTGAGAATAAGACTGACTTGAACTCGAAGAACGGCTCATGCCATGGCTTTTACCACCACCTGCACGTTTTGCTTCAGCCAAAGGTGCTACAGCCAAAGTTGCCATTAAAATACCTGCGACCAAGCCGCGCTGTCGAACTTCCATTGAATCTACCTATATTAAAAAAATATGTTGATGAATATGAGTGCAAGCACATTACTGTAATTGCTTTTCATAGTTCTCTTTATGCAGTCTTTTTAAGAGAATTTCAATGTTTTTAAGATTTATTTGCACATATATTCACATAAACATAACGAATATATTGCTGGGCTTTTAAAGTCCAATACGGATTTTCTAATCTATTGAAATAATTAAAACTATCAATTTAAAAAAGGCTTTTATCATATCGGTGGAATTGTGCTGTGATATACAAATTTAGTGCAGCAATTTATGATAAAAATTCTCATGATTTAATGGATAATTTATAGCGTGTAGTACCCAGCCTTTACCTTTAAATTATTTGAATAAATATCGATCGATCAATCCGTTATAAAAATGATTAAAGCAAAACTGTTGTTTTAACTTTAGTCAGAGATTTAATTTTTATTGGATCTGTGAGGGTTCATTTAATGAGGGAGAAGAGGCAAATTTTGATTTAAGCCATCTTTCAAAGCAAGCTTACTTCCTTGTAAGGCTTGATCCTATTTTATAAATGGGATGCTTAGACTTCATCACTCAATTGCATGGCTTCTGTTAATGCCTCATGCAGTCGAGCCACTGCAATAATTTGTACACCTGCAATAGGCTTTTGTGGTGCATTGCCTCTAGGTACGATGATGTATTTAAAACCATGTTTTATGGCTTCTTTTAAGCGTTCTTGCCCATTGGGAACAGGGCGTATTTCACCTGATAATCCCACTTCACCAAACACAGCCAATTGTTGTGGTAAAGCTTTAGAGCGTAAACTTGAAGCACAGGCCAAAAGTACTGCAAGATCAGAACCTGTTTCGGTAATTTTTAAGCCACCCACGACATTGACATAAACGTCTTGTCCAGAGGTCTGTACACCACCATGGCGATGCATAACCGCAAGCAACATATTTAAGCGGTTTTGTTCTAAACCCAGTGCAACCCGTCGCGGTTGTCCATGCGCGTCATCAACCAGTGCTTGAACTTCAACCAATAATGGCCGTGTACCTTCACGACTGATCATCACCACTGAACCGGGAATCGCTTCATCATAACGACTTAAAAAGATGGCAGACGGATTGGCGACTTCTTTTAAGCCCTTATCTGTCATGCCAAATACACCAAGTTCATTGACCGCACCAAAACGGTTTTTAACAGCACGAATCATACGATAGCGGGAGTCAGATTGCCCTTCAAAATACAGTACGCAATCGACCATGTGTTCAAGTACACGTGGACCGGCCAAGGCACCTTCTTTGGTGACGTGACCAACAAGAAATAACGCTGTACCACTGTTTTTTGCAAATCGAGTCAATAGTGCAGCTGACTCACGAATTTGTGAAACACCGCCGGGAGCAGATTGTAAGGTTTCGGTATATAAGGTTTGGATTGAGTCAAGGATGGCAACGGCAGGGCGCAATTGTGCGAGGGTATCACAAATTCGTTCTACACACGTCTCTGCCATGACTTGTAATTTATCGGTAGCTAAGTCAAGACGATTGGCACGTAAAGCCACTTGTGAAAGTGATTCTTCCCCTGTGACATAGAGCGCTGAATTCTTCGCAGCAGCCATATGCGTTGCGGTTTGCAACAGAATCGTTGATTTACCAATACCCGGGTCACCCCCAATCAGGACGACAGAACCTGTGACTAAACCACCACCAAGTACTCGGTCAAACTCGCCTATACCCGTAGCTAAACGTGTTTCATTGGACACGGTAATCTGGTTAAGCAAGGTGACATTGGCTGCTTGTCCAGCATACCCACCGCCCATAGGTTTGGCACGATGTGATACGACAGGTTCAATGCGCACTTCAGTCAGAGAATTCCATTCACCACAGTCTGAACATTGACCTGCCCATTTTGGATGGTCTGTACCACATTGTTCACAACGATAAACAGTTTTGACTTTGCCCATTTTGAGTGCGTTCACCTTTTGAATGATGTGCTGAATGTACCAATAGCGCCATTGAAATACAATTTTTTGCTTAACATCTCGCCAAAAACTATTTTGGCACGTAAACTGCAAATCGAAGGAACGGTAAAAATAAGAAAGGTAAGGGATAGTCGTTTGACTATTAAATAAGCTAAAAGATGAAAAAACTTAGATATTTTAAGTATTCATTGAAAAAGGCTTTTTTATTTTTTTTGTTTTAAGCTACTTTTGTACAACGAAATCTGAGAGAAGAATATAACAATGTCAAATGAAAACCTCAGTTCTTCTGCGGAAACAGGTGAACTAGCAAGAAGTTTATCGAATCGTCATCTACAATTAATTGCAATTGGTGGTGCGATTGGTACAGGCTTATTTATGGGTTCAGGGAAGACGATCAGTCTTGCGGGACCATCCATATTATTTATTTACATGATCATTGGTTTGATGGTTTTTTTCGTCATGCGTGCGCTTGGTGAACTGTTACTTTCAAACTTGCAATACAAGTCATTTATTGATTTTTCTACAGATTTGATCGGACCATGGGCCGGCTATTTTGTCGGATGGACTTATTGGTTGTGTTGGATCACTATTGGTATCGCAGATTTATCTGCAATCATCTATTACTTACAGTTCTTCAATAATGGGGTGCCCTTTACCCCAACTGAAGGGGCAATGATCAGTGTTGCCGCAATCTTCTTTATTTTAGGATTGAACCTAGTCACAGTAAAACTGTTTGGTGAATTGGAATTCTGGTTTGCGCTGATCAAAATTATTGCCATTGTGGTGTTAATTTTGGTGGGTTTCTGGATGATTTTTACTGGCTTTACTTCGGCGGCAACAGGTCAAGTGGCGTCATTTACCCATCTTTGGGATCATGGGGGAATGTTCCCGAAAGGCTTTGAAGGCTTCTTAGCAGGCTTCCAAATTGCCATCTTTGCTTTTGTCGGTGTTGAACTTGTTGGTACCACAGCAGCAGAAACCAAAGATCCAGAGAAGAACCTACCTAAAGCCGTTAACTCAATTCCAATCCGTATTATTTTCTTCTATGTATTGGCATTGGTGATTGTTATGTCAGTTACACCATGGAATATGATTGATCCGAAAGTTAGCCCATTTGTGAACTTGTTTAGTCAAGCGGGAATTGCTGCGGCTGCAATCATTATGAACTTGGTGGTCCTTTCTTCTGTAATGTCTTCAATGAACAGTGGTGTCTTCTCAACAAGTCGTATGCTATTTGGTCTTTCTCGTGAAGACCAAGGTCCTAAAGCATTTGGTCTGTTAAATAAACGCGCAGTTCCAGCGAATGCTTTGTATTTCTCTGGTGTATGTCTATTGGGTGGTGCGGCATTACAATATTTCGTTCCAAACACAGTCGAAGCATTTACTTTAGCAACCACACTATCCACGATCTTGTTTATCTTGGTATGGATCATTATTTTGTGGAGTTACTTGGTGTACTACAAAACACGCCCAGAACTTCATGCAAAATCAGTGTTTAAATTACCAGGTGGACCGATTACTTGTTATATCGTGATCATTTTCTTTGTCGGTACGATTGGTATTCTTGCATTAGAACCAGATACAATGAAATCATTGATGGTCAGTCCGATCTGGCTCATTATCCTTGCGATTGGTTATTTCTGTTTTTATAAGAAAAAATAGTCATTAACGATTTCAATGATATTGATAAGAAAACGTCAGTAATTTACTGGCGTTTTTTTTATTCTCATTTTAAGCTTTAAGGCTTCCGCTTTGGTCTATATTTTAGATTCAAGGTATAAGGTATACTGACGAAAATTTTGGAAATAGGTGAACAAATGCGTTTTGCAATTTGTGGCATCGGTTTAGTTTTAGCAAGTGCGGTGTTGGTGGGTTGTGGTCAATCAGGCAATTTGCAGTTGGCAAACAGTCAAGACTATGACAAACGTGCCAAATATTTGCTTTATTCAAAAGATGCCAATAAAGCTGCCCAAAGCAAGGCAAAAGTGCAAGATCAGACAGCCGTTGCAGATCAGTCTGTGCCAGCGTCTCAAGCCACTTCAAACTAAACCTAATTACACTTTCATTGAAAGGATAGATTCATGAGTTTCTCCCGCATTCATGGGGTATTGCATGCAGAGCAATGTTCTTTAGATCAACTCGCGCAGCAATATGGCACACCGCTTTATGTTTATTCAAAGGCAACTTTTGAAAAGCATTATTTGGATATGGATCAGGCATTTAGCTTTATCGATCATCAAATTTGTTTTGCGGTGAAGTCAAACTCAAATCTTGCGGTATTGAATGTATTGGCAAAATTAGGCTCAGGCTTTGATATTGTCACAGGTGGTGAGCTTGCACGGGTCCTTGCCGCAGGTGGAGATGCTACAAAAATCGTATTCTCAGGTTTAGGCAAACAAGAAGCAGATATTCAAAAAGCCTTAGAAGTGGGGATTGCGTGCTTCAATGTGGAATCTCATGCTGAACTTGATCGTATCCAGAAAGTTGCGGCAGGTTTAGGCAAAAAAGCTCCGATTTCGTTACGGGTAAACCCAGATGTAGATGCGAAAACCCATCCTTATATTTCGACAGGTTTAAAAGAAAATAAATTTGGTATTCCATCAGATTCAGTTTTTGAAACCTATCAATATGCGGCGTCTTTACCCAACCTTGATGTGATTGGGATCGATTGTCACATTGGTTCGCAATTAACTGAAACACAACCTTTCGTAGATGCGCTTGACCGCGTCATCATGATGATTGCAAAATTGAAAGAATTGGGCATCCAGCTGAAACACATCGATATTGGTGGCGGTTTAGGGGTGACCTATAAAGATGAAACACCGCCAAGTGTTGCAGAATATGCCAACGCAATGCGTCCAGCTTTAGAGAAATTAGGCTTAAAAGTCTATATGGAACCGGGGCGGAGTATTTCAGCAAATGCTGGGGTATTGGTGACGAAAGTTGATTTGTTAAAACCAACCAATTATCGTAATTTCGCAATTATTGATGCTGCAATGAATGACTTGATTCGTCCATCGCTTTACCAAGCGTGGATGGACATTCAAGCTGTAGTATCGCGTACAGATGTTGAAGCAAAAACTTGGGATATCGTGGGTGCCATTTGTGAAACAGGCGATTTTCTCGGTAAAGAACGTGAACTTGCCATTCAGGAAAATGACAATCTTGCTGTTTTAGGTGCAGGTGCGTATGGTTTTGTCATGAGTTCAAATTATAACAGCCGTGGTCGTGCTGCTGAAGTCATGGTCGATGCTGACCAATCGTATGTGATTCGTAAGCGAGAAACCATTGAATCACTTTGGGAAAATGAAAGCTTATTGCCTTAAGGAGCCATTTTAAATGTTATTAGAATTTACCAAAATGCATGGTCTGGGCAATGACTTTATGGTGGTTGATTTAATCAGCCAGCGTGCATTTTTTGATGCAATGACCATTCGCCGTTTGGCTGATCGCCATTTCGGGATTGGTTTTGATCAACTGTTAATTGTTGAACCACCAGATTTTCCCAATGTTGATTTTAAATATCGTATTTTCAATGCTGATGGTTCAGAAGTAGAGCAATGCGGCAATGGCGTACGTTGTTTTGCGCGGTTTGTTTATGAACGTCAGTTGACCAATAAAAAACGTTTTAAAGTTCAAACCAGCGCTGGTATTGTCGAACCTGAGTTGGGTGAAAATGGTTGGGTGCGTGTCAACATGGGCTATCCAAAATTTTTACCCAATGAGATTCCATTTCTTGCAGAAGAACCAGATGCATTGTATGACATCGCATTGAAAGATAATGAATTGCTGACTATTGATGTGGTCAATATGGGCAATCCACATGCGGTGACAATCGTTCCCGATGTTTTAACTGCAGATGTTGCCAAAATTGGCCCTCAAGTGGAAGCACATGCGCGTTTCCCACAACGGGTGAATGCTGGTTTTATGCAAATTGTTGATGAAAAGCATGCGCGTTTACGGGTGTTTGAACGTGGTGTCGGCGAAACGATGGCATGTGGTACAGGCGCTTGTGCAGCCGCAGTCTCTGGAATGCGTCGTGGTTTACTTGCCAATAATGTCGAAATTGAGTTGGCTGGTGGTAAATTACAAATCGAATGGAAAGAAGGCGATGTGGTTTGGATGACAGGGCCGACTGCAACCGTTTATGAAGGTCGTTTAGATTTACGTTATTTCCAAGGTTGATTTCCTTTTTTTACAGCTTAGAGCAAAGCCCTGAATTAATTTTAGGGCTTTTTTTATCTTTAATTGCTTAGTTTTTGGATTAAAAAATATAAAATAAGTGTTTATACTGTTTAAAGATCTCAATAAATAATCAAAAGGAAAAATAAATAATGGCAATAGATCGTATTGATTGGCATGGCGAATCCGCAGAGCAAGCAGGCTTTCCATATGAAAATGGTGGGACACATATTGGAATTTATTTAGCCTGGATTATCAATAACCAATTGGAAGGTGAGTTTCATCAAGAAGAAAGTGTAGATGAATTAGAACAAGTCCGCACACGTCAAATGACTGGACGACAGTTTTTGATCAATATGTGCGATGAAAAATTTTGGGAAGAAGATTTAAATGAACAAGGCTTTGAATTTACCCAAGCCTATTATGAGAGTCATGAATATTTTAAAGATTATGATGAAATCTTAGTTGATGCTAAAGGTTTGACGGATACCTATGCTGTGGATGATACATGGGATAATTATGATTTGATGGCAGTCGTGATTAGTCAAAAATATGCACAATGGCAGCAGAACCGGTCATAAATCTATACGCTTTAAGTCAATAGATCGTTTTTCTGGGATAAGCTTTTGTAATCAGCCCTAAGTTACCCATAAAAAAACACAGTCCAAAATGGGTAGGACTGTGTTTTAACGTTGATCTGTCTGGAGACCAAATCGACGTTAAGTAACCACACTTACAGCGCGCATACTTGTATAATTTATATATGAGGATGTTCGTATAATTTTCAACCAGTTTAGTTGCCAATTTTAAATTACCAGCAGTCGTTGAGTTCACTCACGATTAATTCATTGAGTGAATACCAAACATATTGCCTTCAGTATCAATCGCCAAAACAATATGCCCATGAGGCCCAATCGACATTTTTGTTTGATGAACTTGACCGCCAGCGGCTGCTACTCGGGCTTCTTCAATGGCACAATCTTCACTACTGAAATAGACAATTGTACTGTTTCCACCAGCAGAAATGCCTTCCATTTTAACCAATGAGCCTGTTGCACCGTATTGGCTCATATCCGATGGAAATGTCCACATTTCCACCGATGAATCATTTGGATCACTGAGTAAACTCAGCTCAACACCAATCACCGTTTGATAAAATAATTTAGCTCGTGCCATATCATTGACATAGATTTCGAACCAACACACTGGATTTGACATAAACGTGTCCTTTTATTTTGCTGTTATCGGTTTTATAACCATACATGGCTGTATTTATAAGCTTAAGGGCAGTTGAGCCTTTAAACTCTATTTTTAGACTTTATTGTGATTAGCTTATGACAAACTTAACTCAAGCGTAGCTGTATTTTGTAAATAAGTTTATTTTTTAATCAATATTTCAAGAAAAACACAAAGAAACAATAGATTATAAAGATAAAAAAAGAACGCCGAAGCGTTCTCTTTTTCGATCATTGGATCAATGACGTGCAGCTTTTTTGCCTTCATCAACCGCTTTAACGATTGGTGCTTTGACCAATGGCGTAGGTTGTTCAACCAAAGCAAGTGGAAGAATCTCATCGATGCTTTTCACTGCTTTAATTTCCAAACCATCTTTCACGTTCTGAGGAATTTCAGCTAAGTCACGAACGTTTTCTTGTGGGATAAACACCAGTTTAACCCCACCACGATGTGCTGCTAAAAGTTTCTCTTTTAAGCCACCAATACGCATTGCTCGGCCACCTAAGCTGGTTTCACCTGTCATTGCAATATCAGGACGAATTGCAATCCCTGTGAATGCCGAAACCAGAGCAGTGGTTAATGCCAAACCTGCAGATGGTCCATCTTTCGGTGTCGCACCTTCAGGTAAGTGAACGTGTACATCAGTTTCTTCAAAACGAGAAGCTTCAATACCCAATTCATCAGCACGTGTACGAACCACAGTCATTGCCGCAGTAATCGATTCCTTCATTACATCGCCGAGTGAACCCGTGGTAATAAATTTACCTTTACCTTTTACAGCTGCAACTTCAATGGTTAGTAACTCACCACCGACAGAAGTCCATGCCAAGCCATTTACACGACCCACTTGAGCTTCTTCTTCCGCCATACCGTAATCAAATTTATGCACACCTAAATATTCAGGTAAGTTTTCAGCAGTGACATCAATATGTAAGTTTTTCGCTTTCTTACTGACTGATTCTTTCACCACTTTACGTGCAATCTTCGATACTTCACGTTCAAGGCTACGTACACCAGCTTCACGGGTATAACGACGTACAATGTCACGAATCGCTTCTTCATGAACAGTCAATTCTTTGCCACGCAAACCATTGTTCTTGATTGCTTTTGGAACAAGGTAACGATCTGCAATATTGACTTTTTCGTCTTCGGTATAACCCGGCAAACGAATTACTTCCATACGGTCTAATAAAGCCTCAGGAATATTCATGCTGTTTGCAGTACAGATAAACATCACTTCAGACAAGTCAAGATCAAGATCTAAGTAGTGATCGTTAAACTTGTTGTTCTGTGATGGATCAAGTACTTCAAGCAGGGCAGAAGCTGGATCACCACGATAATCCTGTGCCATTTTGTCCACTTCGTCGAGCAAGAACAGTGGGTTCTTAACACCAACTTTAGTCAACGACTGCACAATTTTACCCGGCATTGCGCCAATATAGGTACGACGATGACCACGAATTTCTGCTTCGTCACGGACACCACCGAGTGCCATACGAACAAATTCACGACCAGTTGCTTTGGCAATTGACTCCCCGAGTGAGGTTTTACCAACACCAGGAGGACCAACTAAACAAAGGATTGGACCACGAAGTTTTTTCACGCGTGATTGCACCGCAAGGTATTCAACAATACGTTCTTTAACTTCATCCAAACCATAGTGGTCTGTATCTAAAATTTCCTGAGCCTTGGCTAAGTTAATGCTGACTTTGCTGGCTTTATTCCAAGGCGTATCTAAAATCGCCTCGATATAGTTGCGTACAACAGCAGCCTCACTTGACGCAGGTTGCATGGCTTTGAGTTTACGGAATTCATTTTCAGCTTTTTTACGTACATGTTCAGGTAAATCAGCTTCCGCTAAACGTTTTTCAATTTCAGCAACATCATCTTCCGCACCACCATTCATATCGGAAAGTTCACGCTGAATGACTTTCATCTTCTCATTGAGGAAGTATTCGCGTTGGTTCTTTTCCATTTGGCGTTTTACAGAGTCATGCAATGTTTGCTCAATCTGTTGTTCTTCAGATTGTTGCAATAAATAAGTCATTAGCTCTTGTAAGTGTGCTTCAAACTCATCGTGCTCTAGGAATTTTTGTTTTACATCGATATTTAAAGGTACACGGGTTGCAACAAAGAACAACAATTGTAATAAATCGTCGATTTTATTTGCTGCTGCAATCAATTCACGTGCATTACGTAATTTGGCTTCTGCATACTGTGAAAACAGTGCACGTAATTCTTCTACACGTGTTGCTTGAGTATCTTTATCTACAGATATGGTCATTGGGCTTAATGCATGTTCAGCCGATAAGTATTCATCATTGTCGATGATCTCAACCAGCTTAGAACGATGTAAGCCTTCAATCAGTACCTTGATACAGTTTTCATCATTTTCATGATTCACAACTTGTACAATCTTTGCGACGGTACCATATTGATATAAGTTGTCGTGATCAATTTCTTCTGTAAGCGAATCTTTTTGCGCAACTACAAATACTAAATTGTCACTGTTACGAGCCACATCAACTGCATTGATCGATTTTTCACGACCCACAAATAGCGCAATTTGCATATGTGGGTACACAACCACGTCACGCAACGCTAAAAGCGGTAATACACTTGGAACCTGTGGCTCTAAGTTTTCTTGATTCATAATAATCTCAGACATGGGCACTCCTAATGAGTGACAACGGTGTTGCCATGTTTTTTATAGTGATGTGTATTTCAAAAATTACAAGGGCTTTGCCAAATAAAAAGTTTAAAAAATCGCAACTATTTGATTAACAAATAAACCTATTTGCATTTATTGGTCAATTTAACGGCGAAAATAATAGGTTTTTGCTGGGGTAATTAGGCTGTCTAAGGGCTGATCCCACGGATTTCTTTTAAGCTCGTGGGTGAGTAACTGGAAATCATGGGCTAAACCAAGCCGATGTGGGCGGTATGTAGCTGATGCAAGCGTTCGATCATAGAAACCGCCTCCCATGCCCATACGGCTACCTTTTAAATCACAGGCCAATAAAGGCATGACCACCAGATCGAGTATTGAAATATGTTTAGCACGACTTGCCATAGGTTCTAACATCCCAAGACGATGTAAAGAAAAGCGTCGATTGCGAAACTGCCGATTTGATATTTTGACCCAAACCAGTTTTTTGTTCATATTGCAGATCATGGGCAAATACACGGTTTTTCCAATCGCACAGCAATATTCGATAAGCAATTTGGTTTGAATTTCACCAAAAGCATCTAAATATAATCCGATTTTCTGCGCATTCAAAAAATGGCGATGGCGTAGCATCTGCTTAAAGCATTGCCGTTCAATCGTTGTGTGTTGATTACGGGTCAGCTTTTGTCGTTGTTGTCTTAAAGATCTACGCAGTTGTGAATTTTGATCCATGTTCTGAATGCTAAAACTAAACTGTTGTCAGTATACAATGAATTGATAAACAGCATTTATAAGGAAATGATCAAGATTTTATTTTGATTATCTTTTATTCATCAGAGTTTGCGATAAATGGGTGGTTTTAAGCTATTATTCTAATCGTTTGATAAAACAAGATTAAATATTGATGTTCTACATTTTAAGTCCAGAGTATCTATTCTGACAAATGTAGGATTTTGCTCAGTCAATTGCAAATGAAAGCACTTCAATTAGGCTGAGAAGAAATTCACGTGAGTGATGATTATGGATAAGCACGAAAATAAACAGGAAAACACCATGCAAAGTCAGCTAAAACAACAATCTCATACCTTGTCACGGCGGTTTGTTATCTCAATGCTCGCATTGGCAAGCAGTTTACCGCTGATGAGCTATGCCGCTCCAGCAGCGCCAAAATTGGATCTTGAGTTATCTGCACATTCAAAAAATAAAATTAAAACCTTAATGAATGATCCAAAAGTTTGGCAACAGATTCCCAAAACAGTCACGCTGTGTGTGTATTCTCCTGATGGCGCCAATAGTGAAGCTTTTGAACAAGCGACCAGTTATATCAGTGAATTGCCACGAATTACACAGATTGCTAAGGAATTTGGGGTGGATATGAAAATTACCCGTCCAACCAAATTGTCGATGCATATTGATTTAAATTATCCAAAATTAAAGAAAACCGCTTCTACGGATATTAATTTAAGAGTTTATACCGATGAACGTGTATTGACTGAGGATTTCCGCAGTAAACGCTGTGATGGTGCTGGAATCAGTAACATTCGCGCACGTCAGTTTAATCCGTTTGTTGGCAGTATTGATGCCATTGGGGCAGTACAAAACTATAAGCAATTAACCACCGTGATCCAGTTACTTGCACGGCCTGAGTACGATGCAAAAATGGTCAATCGTGATTATGAAGTGGTGGGGATTGTTCCTTTAGGTGCTGCGTATATCATGGTCAATGATCGTCGTATTGATACTTTATCAAAAGCAGCAGGGAAAAAAGTGGCAGTCATGAACTTTGACGGTACTCAAAAGAAGTTGGTGCAAAATGTTGGTGCACAACCTGTTTCTGTTGATCTATTAACCGTGGGTGGAAAGTTCAATAACAAAGAAGTCGATATTATGGCGGGGCCTGCTTTGTTATTTAAGCCTTTAGAATTGAAAAAGGGCATGACCGATAAAAATGGCAATGTGGTCGGTGGCATTATTCGCTTTCCTTTGATACAGGTGACAGGCACATTAATCATGCATCGGAATAAGTTCCCTGCAGGTATGGGACCAATCGCACGGGAAATGATTTCTAAACAACTCAGCCCAGCATTTCAGTTTGTCGATAAACTGGAGCGAGAAGTTCCAGATAAATATTGGTTTGATATTCGTGAAGCGGATAAACCGGGCTATATCAAGATTATGCGTGAAGCACGTATTCAGATGACCAAAGAAGGCTTCTATGACCCGACAATGATGAAAATTTTGAAAAAGTTTCGATGTGGTCAAACCCCAAGTAGTTTTGAATGTGCTTTAAATGATGAATGATTGGGTTTTGCTCTTGTTTTGATGATGGATTAAGTCAAAAGCAAAATTACAAACAGCTGATGTTTTTGATTTGAATTAAAAGTTAAAGGAGCAAAATGAAAGTTTATTTTGCTCCTTTTTTATTGCAAAGTTTAGGCAATGCTTTACTACTCTGTTAGATTAAATCCAAGATAAAGAAGATTAAAATTAAGATTTAAATGATGTTAAAAAAACCATTCAAACTCTTGTTACTGACAGTGTTGTTTTGCGTTAATTCGATATATGCCGCAGAGTATCAGACAGGAGATATTATTTTTCATAGCTCTAAATCTGCACAAAGTCTTGTGATTCAAAAAGCCACCCATTCGCCATATAGCCACATGGGAATGATCGTGATGAAACAAGGACAAACTTTGGTTTTGGAGGCGATTCAGCCTGTGAAATATACACCGCTTCAACAATGGATCAATCGTGGTGTAAATAAAGCCTATGTCGTAAAGCGTTATCAACCTCAATTGACTGCTGAGCAACAACACAAGTTAGTCAAACAGGCCGAGACTTATTTAAATAAACCCTATGATGTTTATTTTGAATGGAATGATGACGCAATTTATTGCTCTGAAATTGTATGGAAAGCTTATCAATATGCTTTAGGAATAGAATTGGCGCCCTTGGAAAAATTACCAAGTTTTGATCTCACAGATCGAAGTGTTAAAGCACTTATGCAACAACGCTATGGACAGCATATTCCATTGCGAGAAACTGTGATTGCGCCAAGTGCAATTTTTAATTCAAAGAAATTGAAAATGGTTGACTCGGTTGCTGGCTTGAATTGATTGAAAATATAGCAGACATAAAAAAACCTGAGTCATGATGCTCAGGTTTTTTATAAGAAGCGGTATATACATACATTCTTGAATGTGGCGACCCTACGGGGATTCGAACCCCGGTTACCGCCGTGAAAGGGCGATGTCCTAGGCCTCTAGACGATAGGGTCAATAAATTGAGGCAGACACTTGAAACTAAACCATTAAATTAATGGCGACCCTACGGGGATTCGAACCCCGGTTACCGCCGTGAAAGGGCGATGTCCTAGGCCTCTAGACGATAGGGTCGTTTCAGAGGTGGGCGTATATTAGGGCGAATACCGGCAGGTGTCAAACTTTTTTCCACAATAAAAACTGAAATTGCGTTTATATGGATAAAAACAAAGCAATATGAGCAAAGTGGTTAAAATTAAGACCATTATTACGGCTTGGGGTACAGAATGGGATCTAAAATATTTTGAATCACCGCAGGATGTTGTAAATAGCCTGCGATTTGATGAGGAGTATGAATAAACGTTGAAATCGCGGTATTTAAAATTGCGGGTTGAAAGTCAAAGGGTGCATTGATCAACGGGAAAGCGGTTAAAAAATCATCTGGTGAATAGAAATTATGCCAATCACCATTTAGACAATTTGGTCTTTTGATGGGTGGTGTTAGTTTAGACTGAATCACTTTAAAGGTGAGTGGTGAGCCTAAGGTAATAAAGCGTTGTATCTGGTAGTTTGCTTGCAGCTGTTGTAACAGATTATAGGCAATCACGGTTCCTAACGAATGCGCAACAATAATATGCGGTTGATCGGGTTCTAAGCTGGCCAGTATCCGTTGGTGGACTTCATCCATAAACTGAGGATTGGCGAGGTATAAATAAGTTTCGATCAGAAATTTATGAATCAGACTTTCATGGAGTTTTGGAAAATTATTTAAAATTAAAGAGAACTCTTTAAGCGCCTTATCTTTTAACAATTGCGAAGCCAAATACAAGCGTTTAGACAGTTTTAAGTCATGCTCAGGCATGAAGTAGGGCAGTATTGGAATTGCGGGAGCGACATTTAAAGTTGTCGTGGCTGGCGTTGTTGTATGTTTATGAAAGTGGAAGTTTACCCATGATTTAGGCAGAAAGCTTTCTAAGTCAAAGCGATTACTTAATTGGTGTTTGCTGATTAAATCGCCATAAAAAGCCAAGCGAATATCTAATTGTGCGGTTGAAATAGGCAGTTTAAGTTCATCGATTCCCTGTTGAAGAATATCAACCCAATGTTGCTTTAAACTCTCAGCATTATAATTCTGCTGGTTCATACCATGAATAAAAATAATCTTCATTGGGGTTTTTATAGATTGTTATGTTTAGCTATTAAATTACGAGTTTAAACTGATTTTGACTATCTATGAATGTACAAAAAGTGTAGCCAATGGCTACACTTTTTGTTTAGGCATGATCAGTTAGATCTTGTTTAGGGTTGTGATTGATCTTTATATAAAAATGCGTAGCTGATATAGCAAATGGCAATAAAGATTAAACAACAAATAAAGCCCACCACCATCTCAGGGTCAAATACCATACTGATACAGGTAATTAAACAGAAGATAAAACCTAAGATCGGCACAATTGGAAACAATGGCGCAGCAAAGCCTAATTCAGCTTTGGTATGACCTTGTTTGTACCATTGACGTCTAAAATTAAACTGGCTCAGACAAATACTCATCCACACCACAACCATGGTAAACGCAGCCACACCCAACAAGTTTTTAAAAATAGTTTCAGGTGCAAATTGCTCTGAAAGCAGACCAGGTAATGCACCGAACATGGTGACAATCACCGCAATATATGGAATACCGCGTGCATTGACCCTAGAAAATAATGCTGGAAGCTGTTTCTTGGCTGAGAGCGACCACATCATACGTGACGCTGCAAATAGCCCTGAGTTAGCCGCAGACAACAATGCAGTGATGATCACAAAACGGATAATGTCTTCTGCGTATGGAATACCAATATGATCAAATACGGTAACAAATGGGCTGCTACTGACCCCTTCAGCATGTAATCCTGCCATTTGGTGAGGTAGCAATGCACTAATGACAATGATTGTACCGACAAAGAAAATCAATAAACGCCAAATAGCAGTATTGATAGCTTTAGGCACATTTTTCGCAGGATCTTCAGTTTCACCCGCAGCAACGCCAATCAACTCAGTACCGGAGAAGGCAAAGTTCACGATTAACATGGTGGTGAAGATTGGGAATAGACCTTGTGGGAACCAGCCTTCATCAGTCAAATTACTAAATAACGGTGCTGAAGTATGTCCCTGATAATTTAAAATCCCAAAAATTGCCAAGAGACCAAAAAGAATAAAAGCGATTACCGTGATGACTTTAACCAAAGAGAGCCAGAACTCAGATTCGGCAAACCATTTGGTTGAGCTCATATTTAAGCCAAACACGATTGCTGCAAAAATCAGGGTCCATAACCACATCGAGATATGCGGAAACCATTCTTGCATTAACAAAGCCGCAGCAGTAAATTCAGTGCCTAGTGTTGCTGACCATGTTAGCCAATACAGCCAAGTAACGGTGTATCCGGTACCTGGACCAATGTATCGTTGTGCATAAGTACCAAATGAACCAGACTCAGGCATATGAACCGCAAGTTCGCCTAAGCACAGCATTACCATATAGGCAATTACACCGCCGAGGATGTAAGAGATAATGGCACCAATCGGACCGGTTTGTGAGATTACTTCACCAGAACCTAAAAAAAGCCCTGTACCGATTGCACCACCAAGCGAAATCATCACCAAGTGACGAGTACTCATTGCTCGTTTGAGTGGTGAAGAATTAGATGATACCTGAGCATCATTTTGATTTGGTGATGACTGCATAAGCTTCAGATGGAAATAAAACAAGAAGCGCGCTATTTTAGCCCAATTCATAAATAGTGCAATGATTGAGTGTTGCTAATGCTCAATAAGCAATACTATAAATCACCGTGATTTTATGGTTTTTATAAATAAATATTTAAATCAATTATTTATATTTAACTCTGCACTGATTATTTTAAATTAAAAATTCAGATTATTGGTGAAAAAACAATCTTTTAAATATGACGGGATGGTGGTTTTTAACTGCTTTAAAATACTATAGATATAAAAAAGCCTGAGTCGTATTGCTCAGGCTTTTTTACGAGAAAGTTTTATGTTGGAAACAATCTCAAATATGGCGACCCTACGGGGATTCGAACCCCGGTTACCGCCGTGAAAGGGCGATGTCCTAGGCCTCTAGACGATAGGGTCGTAATGAGGTGATGCGTATATTAAGGATAAAAGATATTTTTGTCAAAATGGATTTATCGAAAAAGCGTTTAACTGATGAATCTATAAGCGAATCATCATGTATTTGTTTTTAATTTAGCCATAAAGCTATTTTTTGTTTTTTAGAAGAATCCAAATCAAATAAAAACGGCTTGATTTATATATGAATCACTTAAAAATTATGCTGTTGGTTAAAAGTTTAAAATAGAAAAGCCCGTATGAATACGGGCTGATCAGTGATTTACACTGCGACTTAATTTTTCTGATGATAAAGCCAGTAATAAGTTGCATAACATGCTGCCATAAACACTAAACAACCAATAAAGCCAGAAAGCATTTCCGGATCTGCTGCCATACTTAAACCAGTTGCGGTACAGGTAATAAAGCCAAGAATCGGTACGACTGGATACCACGGCGTTTTAAATTTTAAATCAGCCAGTGTTTTACCGCTGGCCAGCCATTTACGACGGAAATTAAACTGACTCCAGCAAATACTCATCCACACGATAACCATGGTAAATGCTGCCACACCGAGTAAGTTTTTAAAGATGACATCTGCGCCAAATTGCTCCGACAGTAAACCGGGTAAACCTCCAATCATGGTCACAAAAATTGCAACAACAGGGGTACCTGATTTGGTCAGTTTGGAAAAAACTCGAGGTAATTGTTTTTGAATTGAAAGCGCCCACATCATACGAGATGCCGCATATAGGCCTGAATTTGCAGTGGACAAAAGCGCTGTAATGATCACAAAACGCATGATGTCTTCTGCGTAAGGAATTCCAATCAAGTTAAATACAGAAACAAAGGGACTATTACTGATCCCTTCACCATGCGCGGCTAGGCCAGCATCTTGATAGGGCAATAATGAACTGATGACAATAATAGTACCAACAAAGAAAATCATTAATCGCCAAACCGCAGCATGAATCGCTTTTGGGACATTTTTTTCAGGATTTTCAGTTTCACCAGCAGCAATCCCAATCATCTCAGTACCATTAAAGGCAAAATTTACAATCAGCATGGTGGCAAAAATAGGAAATAAACCATTGGGTAGCCAGCCATGTGCGGTTAAATTACTGAATAAAGGTGCAGTTTCATGACCATGGAAGGGGATTAACCCAAATATTGCGGTTAGGCCGAGTAAGATAAATACCAATACCGTTGCAACTTTGACAAAAGACAACCAAAACTCTGACTCTGCAAAAAAGCGTGTTGAGGTTAGATTGGAAATCAAGACGGCAACAATAAAGACCAAGGTCCATAACCAGATGGAGGTTGTTGGAAACCATTCCTGCATTAGCATGGCTGCTGCGGTAAATTCAGTCCCCAAGGTGGCAGACCAGCCAAGCCAGTACATCCACGACACCATGTAGCCTGTACCCGGTCCAATATTTTTAGCTGCAAAAGCACCAAAAGATCCGGTTACAGGTTGATTGACCGCAAGTTCACCTAAGCACAGCATCACCATATAGGCAATTAAACCACCGATGATATAGGCAATCACTGCACCAATCGGTCCAGCTTGTGCAATCACTTCACCTGAACTTAAAAATAAGCCTGTACCGATTGCACCGCCTAATGACAACATGATCAGGTGGCGTTTGGTCATGGATCTTTTTAAGACAATAGTTTGCCCATCAGCGACAGTGTGCTGATTCGATTGATCAGGTGATTGCATATTTGATGTCATTGAACTTTAAAGAGATATTTTAGATTAAAATGCCAAAATTGACAAAATAAAATAAACCGTCAGCTTCTAAAGTCTAAAGAAAAGGGATGAAATAAAATAATTGAATCAAGAAGATCAAAAAAGAGAGAAAGAAATTATAAGAATAATTAGATGGCGACCCTACGGGGATTCGAACCCCGGTTACCGCCGTGAAAGGGCGATGTCCTAGGCCTCTAGACGATAGGGTCGTTTAGAAGATGGCGATATCTTATTGATCCGCCACCAAATTGTCAAGTAAGTGAGGTGCCAGTTTGTTCAAAATATAGCAAAACAGTTCAGCCGTCTTTTGAGTATCGTACAAGGCCGAGTGAGCCTCTTTACCATCGAACTCAATTCCAGCTTGAATACATGATTTAGCCAAAACAGTTTGACCAAACATGACCGCACTTAAAGTCACAGTATCAAATACAGAAAAACTATGAAAAGGGTTTTGATTTTTACTGCCAGTTCGCGCAATTGCAGCTCTTAGGAAGCCTAAATCAAAATGGGCATTGTGTCCGACCAAGACCGCATGGGTACAATGTTGCTGACGACGCACTTCATTAACCGCCTTAAAAATACGCTTTAATGCTGTTTTCTCGTCTTCAGCCATTGCCATACGCATTGGATTAAATGGATCTACACCAATAAAGTCCAAAGAACGGCGATCTAAATTTGCACCTTCAAAAGGATTGATGTGTGCATGATGTGCTTCACCTGGAACAAATTTTCCTTCAGCATCATACACAATCGGGATGCATGCGATTTCAAGCAATGCATCGGTATCTGCATTAAAACCTGCTGTTTCAACGTCAACCACAACGGGTAAAAAACCACGAAAGCGTTGTCCAATCACAGGTAATGTTTCAGTTGTCACACCTTTCTCCATTGGATGGTTTTTCCAGCATAAAGTGGAATAATGTGTTCACCATCCAAATAATCTAAACTTTCAGGGATTACCTGCTCTTCTTTCACAAGGGTAATCTTATTTGTGTTGCGAGGCAAACCATAGAAGTCTGCACCAAACATACTGGCAAAACCTTCTAGGCGTTCGATTTTGTTGACTTGATCAAAAGCCTGAGCATAAAGCTCAATTGCTGTAGGTGCACTATAGCAACCTGCACAACCACATGCATTCTCTTTGGCATTTTTAGAATGTGGCGCACTGTCAGTACCTAAGAAAAACTTAGGGCTACCGCTTGTGGCAACTTCAAGTAAAGTTTGTTGATGAGTTTGACGCTTTAAAATCGGTAAACAATAAAAGTGCGGTTTTATACCACCGACCAACATATCATTACGGTTAAACATTAAATGTTGTGGTGTGATCGTCGCAGCAACATTACGATCTTGTTCAAGCACAAAATGCGCGGCTTCACTGGTGGTAATATGTTCTAACACCAATTTTAATTGCGGAAATTGTTTCAGTAACGGTGAAAGTACTTCGTCTAAAAAGCGTTTTTCACGGTCAAAAATATCCACATGCTGATGAGTAACTTCACCATGTAATAGTAATGGCACTTGATGTTCTTCAAGCTGTTCAATCACTGCATAGACTTTACGAATGTCACTGACACCATTATCCGAGTTGGTTGTTGCACCAGCAGGATAGAGTTTAATTGCATTGACGAATTGAGACTCTTTGATTTTGCGAACTTCATCTGGAGAAGTATGGTCGGTAAAATACAGTACCATACGTGGGTCAAAATCAACCCCTTCAGGGACATGTGCCATAATACGGTCACGATAAGCATTCGCTTCATCTACAGTTTTCACAGGTGGAACGAGGTTCGGCATACAAATCGCACGGGCAAATTGTTTGGCTAGATCTGGAACTGTACGTTTTAAGGCAAGACCATCACGCAGGTGGGCATGCCAGTCATCTGGCTGAAGCAAAGTGATCGTATTCAAGGCAATTCTTACTGACAAAATAAATGAGATGATAATCTATAACACTTTAAAATGATAACAGCTATTTCTAATCAATAATTCAAATTAAATGATTAAAAACAAATCTAAAGCTTATATTTTGTTCGGATTGGTCATGTGTGTGTCATGATTGGGTGCTAATGCTGAGTAGAAAATCTACAACTGTATAACATGGCAATGATTTTCAATTGCTTAATTTGAATTTATTTTAAAATTACCGTTTTTAAATGATTAAATAGTCAAAATGTACTATTGCATATTTTTCTTAAAAAATGATAATAAAGTCATACAAAGATAAACTTCCAGCATACATAATTTTCATTTTATGAATAAACACGCTATTGATCTTATACAATTGTGTTTAAAGCCTTGAGAATATAAATGATCGTTCAAGGTGTGTGTGACGTCGCTTTTATTGTTCGAGATCAGTATACTATGTGTCTGTAATACAATAGTTTATTAGATAAGTACATCAATTATAATATTGAGTTAATAGAGAGCTTTATATGGGCAAGTTTCTGCCAAACCTGATTTGCATCATGTGTCTTGTGGGTTTAAATATTCAAAGTCAAATTTTTGCCAAACAAAATGTTAAAGCTGATAAAAGTCAAGAAGCGATAAAAGCGGACTTAAAACAAGATTGGTCAATCAATAGTATCAATACCGCCAATTGGACAGAAAATATTGGCAGAGGGCAATTCCCCGTTTATGCCCGTGCACAAGTGATGCTCAATAATTTACATGCTTCGCCAGGGCCAATCGACGGTAAAAGTGGCAAGAACTTTTTAAAAGCACTTGCTGCGTATCAACAGATTAAAAGTTTACCGATTAGTGGTGAACTGGATAAACAGACTTGGGACAGTTTGTTAAAAAATCAAAAATCCGCAGCGTTTGGAACTTATCAAATTACTGCAGCGGATATTAAAGGGCCTTATGCCAAATCAATTCCGCGAAATTATGCCCAACAAGCAAAAATGCCGGGTTTGTATTACACCCGTGTGACTGAAATGTTAGGTGAAAAGTTTCATATTGATGAAGACTTTCTTAAACAACTCAATCCAAAAGCTAACTTTAAAAAAGTAGGCGAAACCATCAATGTACCGATTGTACGCAATGATTTGCCTGAAGGTGTGGCCTTAATTATTGCGCATAAGCCTGCGCGACAACTTTATTTATACAATAGTGCAAATCAAATGATTGCATCTTTTCCTGCCACAATTGGGGGTTCTGGTACACCATCCCCGAAAGGGACGCATAAGGTCATTAAAGTTGCCGCAAACCCTGTCTATGGTTATAACCCGAAAAACTTTGTTCAAGGGAGCAACCGTCAAAAGCTGGCATTACCGCCTGGTCCAAATGGTCCTGTTGGCAATATGTGGATTGCTTTAAGTAAACCGACATTTGGTATTCATGGTACGCCGAATCCTTCATTAATTTCAAAGACCGCTTCTCATGGTTGTATTCGTTTGACCAATTGGGATGCCAATGATTTAGGTCGTAAGGTTCAACCGGGGACTGTGGTTAAGTTCTTAGATTAATCCCGTTGTATATTCAGAAAGGCTGAGTAGTTTAAAAGAGCGCTCAGCCTTTTTTATTGTATTGATAAGATTTTGCTACTGTAAATATTAAACTTATACACAACATACTGAATTTATTGGGTATGATCAATTTAACTTCACCATGTCAAAAAATTGAAATCTTTATGGGTACAGAAAAAAAATTATCTACTCAAGAAGTCATTAAACTTGAACGAGATTTGGCTAAATTTGCCAATATGATGGATTCAGTGGTGCGTATTCCATTTACCAAACAAGGAGTTGGGGCAGATGCCGCACTCAGTACCATACCGATTGCTGGTGATGTCGCGGGTTTTGTGTTGACCTGTTATGCGGTTTATAAAGCCAAACAGATTGGCGTGCCTCAAGCAAAGCTCAACGGGGTATTAAAACTGGCTGTGATTGACGGCGTTGTGGGATGTATACCGATTGCTGGAACCTTATTTGATATTTTTATCCGGCCCAGTCGTAAAGCCCTAGACGTTGTACATGACCATATTCAAGAAGAATATCAGATTTACAGCGATGATCATGTGGTTCACCCATTTTTACATGAGAAGCTAGAACAAAAGCAACAGCATTCAGCATTTTGGCGTAATCCTGTCATTGCTTGGATTTGGATTCATATTCCCGATATTTTAGGCTTGATTGTTTTGATCCTGATTGGACTTGCGATGTGGTTTGGCGTAAATATGTTATGGGATTGGTATCAAAGCTATCGTGCATAGATTCCAACATTGAATTGATTTGAAAATGTAGATATTAAAATTCAGAGGTGATCATGCAAGATTATATTTCGGCAAACCTTCCTGCTATTGATTTTGATCATACTCGTAAATTTTATGCATTCTTAGGTTTTCAGTGTGATTATCAGTCCGCAGAATGGATGATCTTAAGTAAGGACAGTTTGCTGGTTGAGTTTTTCCATCACCCCAATTTAAATCCAAAAGAATCATGGTTTAGTGCCTGCTTAAGAACACATGTCTTGCAAGATCTGTTTCATTTTTGGCAAGGCTTAGATTGGGCACAATTCCCAGAAGCACGAATAACAGAAATCCAGTATCTCGAAGAAATTGATATGTTTTGTGTGATTGATCCGAATGGAAGTTTAATCCGTTGTATCCAATTAGATTAATTCCTCAAATTGGTATTGGTATTGGTATTGGTATTGGTATTGAAAGAAAGATAGTAAATAAATAAGAAAGATAGCAATTGCAGGTTAAATATCGAACAAGCAAAAATTAAGAATATGATGTACCCATAAACAAAGCCTCCATATTGGAGGCTTTGTTTTTCTATTAGATCACTGCGATTGAGCGAGCGTGTATAGATTAAGGCAAATTAAGTTGACGTAAAGCGGCAACACGTTGCTCGATGCTTGGGTGAGTTTGGAATAAAGCAGCCAAACTAAAACCTTGCTCTTTACCTTCTGCGATCGCAAAAGCTTTCATTTCTTTTGGCATTTGATCTGGCATTTCAGATTCAGCCTGTAGACGCAATAAAGCGGAAATCATGGCTTCTTTACCTGCAAGTTGAGCACCAGCTTCATCTGCACGGTATTCACGATAGCGAGAGAACCACATTACGATTGCCGAAGCCAATATACCGAAGACGATATCAAGCACGATGGTAATTGCAAAATAAGCCAATCCAGGCGCTTCACCATCTTGACGACCAAAGACATTACGGTCAATAAAATCACCAACCACACGGGCAAAGAACATTACAAAGGCGTTCACTACACCTTGAATAAGGGATAATGTGACCATGTCACCATTGGCAACGTGACCAATCTCATGCGCAAGTACGGCACGCAATTCATCTTTGTTCATGCGTTCGAGCAAACCTGTTGAAACCGATACCAGCGCATCGTTTTTGTTCCAACCTGTAGCAAATGCATTGGATTGATAAGATGGGAAAATACCAACATCTGGCATTTGAATACCAGCACGTTGTGAAAGTTGAGCAACCTCTTGTAATAACCAAACTTCGGCTTGGTTACGAGGAGCATTCGGGTCGATTAATTCAGTACCTGTGGTTTTTAGCGCCATCCATTTGGACATAAATAGGGAGATTAAAGAACCTACCATACCAAACACTAAACAGATGACCATCAGGTTGCCTAATTTAAGACCGCCAGCGCCGTAGTAACTACCAACACCTAATAATGATAGGATAATGCCAGCTACAACCAGTACCGCGAGGTTGGTTAGCAAAAACAAACCAATCCGCATCATGGAGAGAATCCTCTTATAAATAATAAATAATATGACGTATTAAATAAATCATGAAATTCAATATGAGGTTTAGATGATTAAAATTCAAGAATAATGGGAAAAATCTAGCGGGCAAAAAATAACAACTTCAAATGAAATGGATAGTGGATAAGCAATTTATTTAAAAAAATAGGCAAGTTAAAAAAAGATTCTCTGTATTAGAGAAAACATTATTTTTTTCAGCAATTTGTTGAAAATATGTAATTGCACAAATTAAGTGCATTATTTTCTATTTTAGCAACATAATTTTGGGGATATTAAGCGCTTAAGTGATTAGTTGCCAATGGTGATTTGTGCTGTCGCACTGGCATGTGCTGTTGAATAAGAACCCGCAGGAGCATCTGTGTAAGTCCCATCAGAAGCAATAATAATTGGACGAGAGCTATATTTTACGGGTTGAATATTTGAACTGTTGCTGATTTGTGGTGTCGGCTCGACTTGATTGGAGAAATCATTTTGATTTGATTGGGCAATGATTTGTCCAGTACTGGTTGAAGTGCTAATATTATTTGCAGATAAATTTAAACCACCAGCATATAGGTTGTTTAAACGACTGGTGACACGTTTGACATAGTCTTGGGTTTCACGAAAGGGAGGAATACCGCCGTATTTATCGACATTCCCTTCACCCGCATTATAAGCCGCTAAAGCTAAACTGGTATTGCCATTAAAGCGTTTCATTAACCAACTGAGATATTTGGCACCACCAAAAATATTTTGCTGTGGATCATAAGAATTAGACACATTGAAGCGACGAGCCGTTGCAGGCATCAGTTGCATTAAGCCTTGTGCACCGACAGGAGAACGGGCATTGGTATTAAAGCCAGACTCGGTATGCATTACTGCTTTGATTAAGCCTTCAGACACACCATGGGTCTGCGCAGCTTGGCGGATAATACTGTCAAAAGAGTTTTTACTTTTACTATAACTTGGCAGTACTGCGGATTCTGAGCTGCCCCAGTTGCTATAACTGTGAATATTACTGTCTTTATAATAAGTCACTTTGACTTTTTGCAGTGAACGATCCGAATTTTTGCGATTGGTTAGTAAGGTTGTCCCATTTTGGTCTTTGTAGAAATAAATTTGACCTGCAAACGTTTGCGATGTAAATGAAGCAAAGCTCATACACCCTAAAATAGACACTAGCGAACCCGTAATTAATTTTTTCATTTTGTAGTAATTAAAATATTTCCCCAATTTTTGGGAGTTTAACAAAGTTATTGAACAAGAAAAACTATGAATTGAGTTTTAACAATACAATCGCGAAAAAGCAAGTGCTATTTGTTGGCATATTAATCAAAAAAAATTTTATATTTTTTTTAAAATATATTTATTGACTATGCTAAACAATTGAAAAATATATATAAAATTTAATGGTTAAAAAATGATCAATCTAAAGAGAATGCCCATCATTGCGTGAGAAAACTTTGTCAAGCCCCAAACAATCCACAATTTTATCCACAGGTTTTGTGGAAAACTGTGGAAAAGTCCAAAAGATAAGCACTTCGGCTAAAAAATGAACTGAGCCGTCTATTTTAAATGTGGAAATACGACAGGAAGATGACCAGATAAAAATTGATGCAAAATAAAAAAATCTTTAGATGCGGTTAACGTTCAAATCAGATAAAATTGCCCAGTATTTTTTTATGGGTTTATCTCGTCTATGTACTCGCCAGTTGAGTCCGAACAAGGATTTAATTTTAAACCAGAGCTTCCAACAAGTTCAGCTTATTATCGTCTTTTGAAAAAACTTCGTCGTCAAGTCGGCCATGCAATTCGTGACTTTAAAATGATTGAGGAAGGCGATAAGGTAATGGTCTGTGTTTCTGGTGGGAAAGACAGTTACACCTTGCTTGATATTTTGTTGCAATTTAAACGTATTGCACCGATCAACTTTGATGTTGTCGCAGTGAACTTGGATCAAAAGCAACCTGGTTTTCCTGAAGATGTGTTACCGAAATATTTGGAAGAAAATAATATTCCTTATTATATTTTGGAAAAAGACACCTATAGCATCACCAAACGTTTGACACCTGAAGGGAAAACTTACTGTGCAGTGTGTTCACGTTTACGCCGTGGTTCACTCTACGGTTTTGCGCAAGAGATTGGTGCGACCAAAGTGGCATTGGGTCATCATCGTGATGATATCATTGCAACGTTCTTCTTGAATCTATTCCATGGTGGTAGCTTAAAAGCGATGCCGCCAAAATTATTGTCTTCGGATAAAAAGAACATTTTGATTCGTCCTTTGGCTTATGTCGAAGAAAAAGACATCATCAAATATGCTGAAATTCGTAAATTCCCGATTATTCCATGTAACTTATGTGGTTCTCAGGAAAACTTACAACGTGCCATGTTAAACGATATGCTACGTGGTTGGGATAAACAATATCCAAAACGTTTGCACAGTATTTTTGGTGCATTACAGAATGTTTCACCATCACAATTGGCTGACCGTGATTTATTTGATTTTGAAAAATTGGATGAAGAACGCGAATTCGATATGAAATGTGATACGGAAGAAATGAAAAAGCGTTTAGATGTTGTAAATCTTAGTTTTGCAGCAGATTGATCTTTTTTGCCAATTAAATGAACGAATCGGGCATTCATATTGAGATGAGTGCCTGATTTAAAAAAATAAAACGATAAAACCGATAAAACATGAACAGTCCGTACAAAAAACTTTAGCCCAAATTGAAATTATCATGCTATAACATTGGGCAAGCAAAACTGCTTCAACCTGATGTTGTCTGGATAGATAACACAATAAATTGAATAAATAATTTGAGGAATGAACATGCCTGCATTTTTAACTGATGATTGGTTTGCAAATGTTGAAAAATTAACTGCTGAAGCAGGTGATTTAAACTTACCACCAGCACTTTCAGGTTTAGCAATTAATTTGGTTGTTGCAGATGCAGATGGCAACACAGAGCTTGCTTTAGACGGCGGAAAAATCGTCAAAGGTAGTTCTGCAAATGCGAAAACAACATTGAACATGGATGCTGAAACACTTCGTAAAGTATTCTTAGAATTTGATATGGCTGCTGCAATGCAAGCATTTATGACAGGCAAAATCAAAGTTCAAGGTGATATGTCTCAATTGATGGCTTTACAAACTGCCAAACCAAGCCAAGAGCAAAAAGATTTATTTAAGAAAGTATTAGAGCAAACTGCTTAATCTTTTTACAATAAAAAAGCTTACCCGAGAGTAAGCTTTTTTATTGCCTGATTTTTACAAATCCAATCGATTTAAAATACAGATTAAATTTCTAGTAATCGAGGTGTGGTCTTAATGTGTTCTAAATAAGCTCGAATACGTGTGACATACTGTACTGCTTGTTTATAACGACCATTACTTGCTTGATTACGTGTCAAATAATTATAAAGATTCATCCAGTCATTGGGATCTTTACCTTGTGCTTTGATGCGCTTTTGAATACCTTCAACTGCACCAGGACCCATATTGTATGCAACCAAAGCATACCAATGACGATCTGGATTACGAATATAAGAATAACGACTCAACATCATATCAAAATATTTTGCACCGCCTTGGATACTCTGAGCGGGATCACTACGATTACTGACACCCATTTCTTTGGCGGTGGTATTGGTCAACATCATCAAACCACGGACACCTGTGGGAGAAACAGAGTCTGGTTTTAAATATGATTCTTGATAACCAATTGCAGCAAGTAGGTGCCAATCTAGGCCATATTGCTGCGCAGAGCGCTTAAAGCTGGCTTTATAAATCGGTAGACGAGAACTTAAGTCACGTTGGATCACGTTCCAGTCGTCTTTCTTAACGACATTACGATTATAAAATGAGGCAAGTTGCTGGGTTGAGCCATTTTGTTTGCTTTGGCAAATGAAACCACTTGCTGTTGCTGTTAATGGATCTTCAGCTTGTTTAAATACCCAATTTAATTCTGGGTTTAAACCATTACTTTTTAAACTGTTGAAATCACCACAGCTTGCTGAAAATGAGGTTAAGCGTTCTGCTTCGATACTTTGCATATTTGCGGTGGTAATCGCAAAATTCGCCTTACCTTGAGCAACCATTTTCAATGCTGTTGCATTGTCAGAAACAGTTTTAAGCTCAAGTTTAACGTTTAAACTTTCAGCATAGTTATGGGCTAAGTCATAGCCGAAGCCATGCTTATAGTCTCCATCCTTAAACACGATGCTTGGATTGGAAACCGCAACTACAGTCAATTTACTCGAATTAACTACAGCATTGTATTGATTGTTCTTACTCGCATTAATACTAAAAGGAATTAATGCAGTGGATAAAACTAAAGTTTTGATTGGCAGCGCACGAAAAAATGAGTTAAGGCTAAGCCTCGACCCAGAGGTTGAACTACTGTGCATGTTGTCTCCGCTACAAGTAATTTATTGCCCTAAAAAGTAATAAGCACAAAAACGCTTAAAAACTTCTTATAGTTGGTAAATTCAATAAGGGTGGGCAGTCATGAACGTCATTCAAAAAATGACATGTGGGATAGAAAGATTTTGCAGAAAAACTACAAAATTAAAAAAATAAACTCATAAAACATGTGCGCATAATATAGGCGGTTTTTAGATCTGTCAAACTTTGTATGAAAAATGATCAATTTAAAATATTTAAGATAATGATTTTTAACAGAATATTTTTTTAAAAAATGCAGAAATTTTAAAACTGAAATACGCTGCCAAAAACTGTAAGCAAATGTTCCAAATGTAAGTTAAGAATTACCACTTTTAAAAGATTTTCTGATTGAATTTTCTGTCTGAATTTAAATAGGAAAAAAACGATTTTATTACTTTTTAAAACTTAAAATGCGCTATTTTTGAGCTGACATCTTTACGCTATTGGCTGTAGACTGTAGCAACATTTTTTAAAAAATAAGTATCAAGTGCATATGTATTTTAAATGGTTTTAAATCATGAAATCTAATTTAATTACCCGTTCAGGGCATGATCTGTTGGTCGCCGAGTTACAACATCTCTGGCGCGAAGAACGACCTGAAATTACCAAGAAAGTGACATGGGCTGCCAGTCTGGGTGACCGTTCTGAAAATGCTGACTACCAGTATAATAAACAGCTGCTTCGAAAAATCGATCGTCGTGTACGTTATTTGGGGAAGCGTTTAGAAGAATTACGAATTATCGATTTTTCTCCGGAACAAGCAGGTAAAGTGTATTTTGGTGCTTGGGTTGAAATAGAAAATGACGAAGGTGAACAAAAAACCATACGTCTGGTCGGAGTAGATGAAATTTATGACCATCATCCGCAACATGTCTCAATTGATTCACCGATGGCAAGAGCTTTACTGTCTAAACAAGTTGATGATGAGGCAGAAGTGGATACACCATCAGGGAAAAAACGTTGGTATATCAATTCAATTCGTTATGAATAGCTTGAATATTCATCAAATTAGCGAGATTTGACTTTATTTTGTACATTTGATTGAAGAAATACTGAAAAAGATTTGCCAAGTTGCAATTTTATTTATATGATAGCCGCCATTGGAAGCGTGGCAGAGCGGTTTAATGCACCGGTCTTGAAAACCGACGAGGGTGTGAGTCCTCCGTGAGTTCGAATCTCACCGCTTCCGCCAAATATTTAAAAAGACCCTTAAATTGTTAAGGGTCTTTTTTTTGCTTTGATTTTATTTCACGTCTCCTATATAAATTTTGGATTGAATAGAGCGGAATTAGAATGGATTAGATAGATTTAGACTCCAGTTTAATTCTCTGTTTTATAATTAACTTTTTGAATCTAATTCCTGAACTTTTATCACTGAAATTGCTTCTTCTATTTTTATTTTAATATCTCCATATAGCTTGTCTCATTTGGGCTTAATCAAATGGCTTAATATCAGATGGTAAGGCTGCTTTAGTAATGCAAGTTTTGAGATGAGTTAAATTAAAGCAATATTCGATACCTTAATTATTTAGCTATAATTCTTTTCACACTTTTTCTTTTAAAAATAAACGCTTCACACAATAATCTAGACTTAGGTAGCGCCCACCGCCCAACACAATTAATGCTAACAGCATGACTAAGTAGGTTACGGCAAACTCAATACCATTATTTAAGATGACAAATGATCCACTTGAGGTTAACCAATCATAATTTCCACACGTTTCTAAGATTTGACGCGCCTTTTCTAACTTTTCAGTTGAAGCGAGGACTTGAGCACTAGCAAATGGAGCATTGGAATCAGCAATTGCTTGCCATCCATTTGGTAAATGTACTGTAACGATGGCAACAAGCATGGTGATAATGAGTGGAATGCTAATTAAGCGGGTCAAGAAACCAAGGGCTAATAGAATTGCTCCTATAATTTCAACTGAAGTAGCAAGGGTTGCTAACAGCATCGGGAATGGTAAACCTAAGCCCCAATCTGTATTACCAAACCATTCCACTGTTTGTTGAAAATGCACAAGTTTGTTTGTACCTGCCATCCAGAATATAGGGACTAAATAAAGTCTCAGTGTAAGTGCTGCGATACCATCACCATGTTTTATGAGACTACAAAATATTTGGTATTTTTTTGATAAAGCATAAATAAAATTGTTCACGATAATTTCACACCGACTGCGATTGAATAGTAATTAGTCGGGTGATAACTGTGTTTCTTACACAATTTTTAATTTGGACTGTAATAAATGGCAGTTTAAGTCGTCTAACTATATGTACCTGAGTACAACACGGTAAATTATCTTAAAGGAATAGAACAATGAACAAACTCAACTCAATCACATCAGTTGCAGCACTGCTAGCTTTATCTGTAGCTGGTGTAACTCAAGTATCAGCAGCCCCAACAACGCATGCGACAGAAACCCATGCGAAGAAAGCCAGTGATGCAAAATGTGGTGAAGCCAAGTGTGGATCGAACAAAATGACGAAATCACAAAAAGCGGCTGAAGCAAAATGTGGTGCTGATAAAAAAGTAGCAGATGGTAAATGTGGTGCAACGAAGAAAGCAACAGATGCGAAATGTGGTGCTGATAAAAAAGTTGCTGATGGCAAGTGTGGTAGTAAATAGTCAATCAGTTAAAGAATGATGTCGCTATGAATCACATAGACGGCATCATTTCCAAAGTTGGAGTATCACCATGGTTAATTTGGCTGGTGTAGGGCTTGGGCTAAGAAGGGATTTTATTGATGAGTTTCTAAGTGCTAAAAAAGTGCCAGACTTTATTGAAATCGCGCCTGAAAATTGGATAGGTTTTGGTGGTCGGCATGCAAAGTTATTAGCTCGGTGTGTAGAAAAAGCACCTTTAATCTGTCATGGGCTGTCTTTATCCGTTGGTGGGCCACATCCACTCAATTTAGAATTTATTCAAAAAATTAAAGGGTTTTTAGAAGATTATCATATCCCGATTTATTCCGAGCATTTAAGTTATACCCATGATCGTGGCTACTTATACGACTTGATGCCAATTCCAATGACTGAGGCGGCAGTTAAATATGTAGCCGAACGTATTTTACGTGTCCAAGATATTTTAGGTAAAAGGCTGGTGATCGAAAATGTCTCAACCTATTTGATGCCAAATGCTGAAATGAGTGAGGCCGATTTTGTATCTGAAGTGCTTCAGCAGGCGGACTGCGAGTTATTACTCGATGTGAATAACGTCTATGTAAACAGTATAAACCATAGCAGTGATGGGTATGCCTTTATTCGAGCAATGCCAAAAGAACGGATTCGTTATATACATATTGCTGGGCATGAACAAGTTGAACAAAATCTATTGATTGATACGCATGGTACTGAAGTATGCGATTCCGTCTGGCAATTATTACATTATACTTATCAAGTGTGTGGTGTAAAACCAACATTACTTGAGCGTGATTTTAATATTCCGTCATGGCAAGAGTTACAAGATGAAATGACGAGAATTAAAACAATTCAGCAGCAGGAGGGCAGTGATGAAAACAGCACAAATATCTTTCCAAGCTACGCAGCAGCAATTTTGTAATTGGATTCGCTTTCCTCAATCTGAGTTATCAAAAGCTCTTCCTGCGGAACGAATGCAGATTTATCGAGATTTACTTTTTAATAATGTTTGTTCTTTTATTGACTTGGTCTTTCCTATTACTCGTGCAATATTGCCTGCGATACAGTGGCAAAAGTTATTAACAGAGTTTTTTCAAAAAGCGCAATGTGAATCACCGTTTTATAATGATATTTCGCTACAATTTAGAGAGTATCTGACAGATTGTCAGCATCCCAGCTTACATGAATACCCCTGGTTAGCTGAGCTATTACAGTTTGAATGGCTTGAACTCTATCTAGATACATTTCAAATTGAAAAAAAACTCCTTACTCGGCAGAGTGAATGGCAGTTAAATACTCAAGTCTGGGTGCTCGTTTATCAATATCCAGTCTACCAATGGTCATCAAGCACGATCATTGCTGAAGTTGAGCCTATGCCTAGTGTTATATTGGTTTGGCGAAATGATCAAGATAATATCTGCGTAGAAAGCTTATCTGTTTTATTCGCTGCGGTGATTGAACAACTCAATCAACAAGAGTTAGTTGAACAAGATATTAGAAGTTTAATAAAAGCGACGTTTCCTGATTTTTCTAGCGTTCAGATTCAAACCCAGATCGATGAGTTAAAAGTACTATTAATTCGATTGAAATTGTTAGATCTACCCCATACAAATGATGAGGAAAATGGATGAGCGTAGAGCCTGAAAATGCGAATCAAGAAATATTACAACAACTACAAAATCCAGCCTTTGTAATAGAGTTACGACAACAAATGCTGAAGTTCGCAATTCTACAACTGTCATCATTACAGCAGGCTGAAGATGCTGTTCAAGAAGCATTAATGAGCGCATTTCAACATATTGATTCTTTTACTGGCCGAGCAGCTTTTAAAACGTGGGTTTTTGCGATTTTAAAAAACAAGATTTTTGATTTAATTCGGCAAAAATCTCGTTTAATGACGATGAGTGAATTGTTTAATGATGAGGACAGTGAACAAAGTATAGATGCATTATTTGATGCTTCTGGGCATTGGAATAAATATGAAGTACCTCAAGTATGGCCCAGTCCAGAAGAAATATTGGAGCAACAAGATTTTTGGATTATTTTTGATGCCTGTTTGAATCATTTACCAGCCAAATATGCACAAGTTTTCATGCTTAGAGAAATGATTGAACTAAGTTCAGATGAAATTTGTGAAAAGCTAGGACTGACTGTGACTAATTTAAATGTGCTCATGTATAGAAGTCGAACAAGATTGCGTGAATGTTTAGAAAATAAATGGTTATTGAAGGATGATTGCTCATGTTAACCTGTCGTCAAGCCACCCAGTTATTATCTGAAAGATTAGATCGAACACTTCAATTTCGAGAGCAGGGCAATTTACAAATTCATTTATTGCTTTGCCGTTCATGCCGCCGCTATGGAAAACAAGTTAAAACACTAAGTCAGCTCTCTAAAGCATTTAAAAATATTGATGATGGTAAGTAGGTAGCGAGACTCTTTTAATATAAAGTTGCTTGCGCTCAAGGTGCTGTGAATAAGGTAAACAAGCCGTTATTTCGAGCTTTCATAAATTTGATTTATTTTTTTATGATCAGCATCAGTTTAAAAATTTGTTTTATTCTTTGAATCTACAGCTAAGTTAATAATTTTATCATATCAAGTTGATTGTTTTTTGTTCATGATGTTTTGTTCGCAGCCTTATAGGGTATCTTATTAAAGTGAATATAAAAGGTCTAAAAACTGATGTTGCTAGCTCCATTCACTTGTCAGTACCATTAAAAAAAATTATTTACTTCACATAAATTTCATTTCGAATTGATTAAACTCTTTCATACAAAATCTGATGATTAGAAAATTAGGATCAGTCTATGTTGAATCGTGTTATGCAATGGATAGACAGTTGGTCCAAACCGGTTCAGGCACAGACCATTTCACCTGATAATAAAAAAATTCAATGGATGCGTATTATTCCTTTTATCCTTCTGCATCTTGCATGTCTGGCGGTTTTTTACGTAGGGATATCCTGGTTTGCCCTTGCTTTTATGTTGATGTTTTATCTGATTCGGATGTTTTCAATTACTGCATTTTTCCATCGATATTTATCCCACAAGACTTTTAAAACTTCTCGAGTCGTTCAATTTATTTTTGTATTGATTGGAACAATGAGTGCCCAGCGTGGGCCTTTGTGGTGGGCAGCGCATCACCGTTATCATCATCGATTTACGGATACAGCACAGGATCCACACTCGTCTACACATGGCTTTTGGTACAGTCATGTAGGGTGGTTTTTAAATGATTATAATTTTGCCACGCGTAAAGAAGTGATTAAAGATTGGCTCAAATATCCTGAACTAGTTTGGTTGGATCGTTTTAGTTTGATCATTGTGCTTCTGACTGCATTAGCAATTTATGCTTTAGGTGAATGGCTCGCGGTCGTGTATCCATCACTTGCAACAAATGGTTTACAGCTGTTGGTTTGGGGATTCGTCGTTTCAACCGTTTTATTAATTCACGCGACGTTATGTATTAACTCTCTGGCACATTTATATGGAAGTCGAGATTTTGAAACAGAAGATCAAAGTCGGAACAACTTATTTTTATCCATTATTACTTTGGGCGAGGGATGGCATAACAACCACCATTTTTATGCGGGGAGCGCACGCCAAGGTTTTTATTGGTGGCAAATTGATATTACCTACTATGTTTTAAAAATTATGTCTTGGGTCGGTTTGGTCTGGGAATTAAAGCCAATTCCTGCACGAGTGTATGAGGTCAGTAAAATTGCTCAATCAGCAAGTAAAGTAAACATATTTATTAAAACAAAGACCAAGAAAAGTTAAACTGGGGAATCTTCATGAAAATTGCGATTATTGGTTCAGGTGTTTCCGGATTGTATGCCGCATGGAAACTTTCAAAACATCATCAGGTAACTGTATTTGAGAAAAATAATTATTTTGGAGGACATACTGATACTCACGACTTGATGATTGATGAGCAAAAACTTGCTATCGATAGCGGTTTTATCGTATTCAATAATTACAATTATCCATTGTTTAGCCAAATGATCACCGAGTTAGGGGTAAAAGTACAAAACAGTGATATGAGTTTTTCAGTCAACAATCTGGTCACTGGGTTACAATATAATCCGTCGAAAAAAATTTCTTTGCTGAGTAGACCACAAAACTTTTTAAATTCTAATTTTAGAGCCATGCTCTCTGATCTTTTTAAATTTTATGCCGCAAATAAAGACGTCATTGTGGATGAGCATGATACGACATTGAGTATTGAAGACTATTTAAATCAAAACGCTTATTCCGGTGCTTTTCGCCGAGAGCATTTATATCCAATGTGCGGGGCATTATGGTCATGTCCAATTGATCAAGTGGGACAAATTCCTTATAAATTCGTTGTGAGCTTTTTTCAACATCATCGCATGTTACAGCTTAGAGATCGTCCACAATGGCAAACCGTCAAAGGTGGTTCTGCACGTTATGTTCAAGCCATCCAGCAGCAGTCAGCAAATATTGAGTTTAAAAAACTGGCGGTAATCGGTGTGTCTCGCTTAGCTGATCAAGTGATTGTGCAAACAGAATGTGATACACAGCAATTTGACTGGGTGGTTTTGGCTAGTCATGCCGATGATAGCCTAAAGTTATTAAATGATCCTACCGCACAAGAGCAAGAGGTGTTGTCTAATTTTACTTATCAAGATAACAAAATGGTGCTACATCGTGATTTGACTATTATGCCAAAGTGTAAATCTCAATGGGCGAGTTGGCATGTGCATGTTACTGCAGATCAAGCTAACTTTGATAGGCGAAGTTCGAAGTCCACGGTTCATTACGCGTTTACTTATTGGATGAACAAACTACAAAACTTATCCTGTCAAACACAAATATTTGCCACGTTAAATCCTAACTTTCAAATTGATCCAAAGCAAATTTTAGTCGAACGTGATTATCGCCATCCTGTATTTAATGCCCAAGCTATAGAAGCGCAACAACGCTGGTCAGATATTAATGGCCAAAATCGAACATCATTTTGCGGTGCTTATTGGGGCTGGGGTTTCCATGAGGATGGGGTACGCAGTGCTGCTCAAGTAGTAGAGCAATTAGAAAAACATATGGCTGATGTGATTTAGGAGTAGGCAATGTTGATGACTAAACTCGCTGTAGCCCCTGTAGTGATACGGCATCGACGCTATTTGCCTAAGTCACATAAATTTGAAGCTCAGTTGAATTATTTATGGTTTGATCCAGATCAAATCCTATCGATTACCCAGCAATCTTATTTATGGTCATCTAGCCGATGGAATCTGCTTAAACTTGATCCAAATGATTTTTTAATCGAAGAACACGGTTCAATTCGGCAAAAAATTCAAAAAATAATATTAAAACAAGCCAATAGTTTAGTGGCTTTAGATACGCAGATTCGAGTTTTAGCGTTACCACGGACTTTAGGTTTTCGTTTTAACTCAGTGGTATTTTATTTTATTTTTGATGCCAATGAAAAGCCGCTGTTTATTCTGAGTGAAATAACCAATACGCCTTGGGATGAACGTAAAGTATATGTGCATGATTGCCGTAACAACGTAGTACAACATTCGCAGTTTAGCAGTTATCAATTCAAGTTTAAAAAATCATTTCATGTCTCGCCTTTTATGCCAATGGACATGAATTACCTGTGGAATTTTAATTTTTCTACTCAGCAAAATGTCATTCATATGCAGCTTTTTCAACAGGATGTACTGCAATTTGACGCGACTATGCGATTTATATTAGTGCCCATCACAGTTTCTTCACAGCAGCATCGATATGCTATTTATAGTGTCTTTGAACCTTTCAAAATGATGGCAGGAATTTATCTGAATGCTTTTCGCTTATGGAAGAAAAAAGTACCATTTTATCGACATCCTAAAAAAGACAAAGGAAAAACAATGCCATGAAAGCACTTATTTCCACTGAACAAGACTCACTGCCTTTGGTTTTACAAAGTTTATTAAAGCTACGTCATGGTCAAATTATATTTCAAGGGGGGTGGAATGGTTTTGTCGGCGACAATATGGAGTTAATTGCGGTTGTTCAGGTCCATGATAAAAAACTGGTGGAATTGATTTTTAAGCATGGCGTATTAGGTGCCGCCGAAGGCTATATTCGAGGTTATTGGAGTACTGATCATTTGGTTGAGATGGTTCAAATTTTGGCACGTAATCGTGATCTTTTGGATACGCTAAATCAAAATATTATTGCTCAGGCGAGTCAATTTTTTTTAAAAGCTTGGTATAAAAAACGCAGGAACTCAATTGACGGCAGCCGTAAAAATATTGCAGATCATTATGACCTGAGCAATGATTTCTTTAAATTATTTCTAGATCCATCAATGATGTATTCCAGTGCTGTGTTTAAAGATGCTGAAATGACTTTGGAACAGGCTTCTGAGTATAAAAAAGAATTGATTTGTCAAAAATTACAACTAAAGCCGATGGATCATTTGGTCGAAATTGGGAGTGGTTGGGGCGGTTTTGCCCTTTATGCTGCACAAAACTATGGTTGTAAAGTGACTACGATTACTATTTCACAAGCGCAATATGATGAAGCAGTAGCCCGGATTCAAGCAGCAGGTTTAGCACATCGGGTAGAGGTGCAATTAAAAGATTATCGCTTACTGGAAGGTAAATTCGACAAACTTGTTTCCATTGAAATGATTGAAGCTGTAGGTGAGCAATATTTATCAACCTATTTTAAACAATGTCGCAATTTGTTGAAGCCGCAAGGGCTAGGACTGATTCAAGCGATTACCATTGAAGATGCGCGTTATAAAAAAGCCTTAAAAACTGTGGATTATATTAAACGTTATATTTTCCCTGGCAGCTTTATTCCGTGCATCAGTGTATTAACTCAAACTGCATCTGAACAAAAATTGCGTTTAAAACATTTAGAAGATATTGGGCAAAGTTATGCACAAACGCTACATCTTTGGCGGAAAAACTTTTTAGCTGCCCGTGAACAGGTTCTAGCGCTTGGATTTGATGAAAAATTTATTCGGATGTGGGATTTTTATTTGTGCTATTGCGAGGGTGGTTTTAAAGAAGGAGTGATTAGTGATGTGCATATGTTGTTTGAAGCCAACGTTTATTAACTTTTAAGCATCCAAATGCCAAGGAGTGAGCAAAATGTTACTCAAGTTGTTGTTACTTGATGTCGTGATTATGCTGATATGCTGGCTCATCGTTACCTATAACAGTCGTGCTGGTTTAGTCGATGTTGCATGGAGTTTCTGTATTACGCTGAATGTCATCATTGCAGCATTTTTGCTGAATACAGCACCCTTAGGTGTACGTATCTTTATTGGGCTTGCTAGTAGCATTTGGTTCTTACGTCTGACTTGGCATTTATTACGCCGTTACTTGCATGAAATAGAAGAAGACCGTCGTTATGCCAATATGCGTCGTGCAATGGGACAATTTAAACATTTAGGCTTTTTGTGCTTTTTTATGTTTCAAGCAGGACTGGCGCTTTTGTTTTCCTACCCGATGCTGTCCTTACTGAGTTTCCCCGCAATACAGTGGAATGAATGGACGAATTGGGCGCTGATCGTTGCGATAATAATTATGCTACTGGCTTTCATTGGTGAAAGCACTGCTGATCAACAGCTGTATCATTTTAAACAGAACCCAGATCATCGCGGTCAAACCATGGATCAAGGTTTATGGAAGTATTCACGGCATCCGAATTATTTTTTTGAATGGTTACATTGGTTTGCTTACCCCATTTTAGGTTTGGCCGCAGGGCTTTATCTGTTATGGATTTATCCATTACTGATGTGGGCATTTTTATATTACATCACAGGTATTCCGTTTAGCGAACAACAAGCATTACGTCATCGTGGTCAAAATTACCGAGATTATCAACAACGAACGTCAATGTTTATTCCGTGGCAACCTAAAGAGTAGATCACAACATGGATTTTATTATTCAGCAGTCTTTAAAACTGGTCGAAAGTGGATTGGTTCCAGATCAGGCGATACGTGCAGCGATACGGAGCTTAAGTAAAAAGCGCTTAATTCAAGAAGGTCGTTATGATCCTGAACAGGGCAGCAAGCGTTATATGGATGTCCTCCGTATGCTAAAGCGCAGTGAAATTGCGATTGAAACTGATAAAGCCAACCAACAGCATTATGAGCTTCCCACTGAGTTTTTTCAGGCAGTACTGGGTAAACGCTTAAAATATAGTGCGAGTTTATTTAGCGATGCTCAAACGAGTTTGGACGAAGCTGAAGAGTTAGCCTTAGCAGGTTATTGTGAACGGGCACAATTAAAAGATGGTCAACACATTTTAGAAGTTGGTTGTGGTTGGGGATCTTTAAGTTTATGGATGGCAGAGCATTATCCAAATGCAAAGATAACTGTTGTATCGAACTCTTCAACGCAACGTGCCTATATTCAACAACAAGCCAAACAACGACAGTTCAATCATTTGACGGTCATCACTTGCGATGTCAATGTGCTAGAACTTGAAGGTGGCTCATTTGATCGCGTGGTGTCGGTGGAAATGTTTGAGCATGTGCGTAATTATCAAAAGCTATTTGAAAAAATAAATACCTGGCTTAAACCTGATGGATTATTGTGGTGTCATATTTTTTGCCATCGATTTTTGCATTATCCATTTGAAATTAAAAATGAATATGATTGGATGTCGAAATACTTTTTTAGTGGTGGATTGATGCCGTCTGCGTCAACTTTCTTACATTTTCAAGATCACTTGCAGTTAGAACAGCATTGGCAGTGGTCAGGTATGCAGTATGAAAGAACGGCCAATGCCTGGCTTGAAAATATGGATCGGAACCAACAACGTTTAAAACCATTATTTGAAAAGACCTATGGCAAAGATGCAGCAGCTTGGTGGCAACGTTGGCGAATCTTCTTTATGGCTTGTGCTGAACTGTTTGGTTTTGAACAAGGCCAAGAATGGGTCATTGGTCACTTTTTGTTTCATAAGAAAGCCGTATAATCTAAATTGAATCTGTTGTTCAGTGGGTCATACAAGGGATATATTTATGCTGAGGCTTTTTAAGAGCAACCGTGCTCATCCCTTGGGTGAAGTCTTTAATCGTTATTACTGGTTGCAAATTGGATTGATCGCTTTGTCGATTGTGATTGGTATTGCATGTAGTGCATGGGTGATTAAAGGCACATTATTGAAAACTGCGCTTGAACAGGAAATGGAGCATTATTGGATGCGTATAGAGCATAATCCAAATGCAGATTTGCCTGACACCAAAAATTTATATGGATATCGCTGGAATAATGTGACCCCCACTAGCTTTCAAAACATACATTTAAAACCAGGAGTTGGCCGTCATTTTGTGGATGGTAAAGAACGTATGACCGTCTATGGAGAGCGTAATGGACAGCATGTTCTTTTGGTTTTTGGTGAAAGTAATGTCAATAAACTGATATGGTTGTTTGGTTTAGCACCGTTAATGCTGAGTTTGTTTGTACTTTATAGTGTGTTGTGGTGGTGGAATCGGCGTGCGCGCCGTTATTTTTCTCCGATCACTCGACTTGCCAATGCTTTAGAAAACATCGATTGGGAACATCAGAACAAAGAAGCATCACCTTTTAAGGACATCAGTACTGATGCAAATATGGAAGCAGAATATTTAAAACAAGCATTAGAGAAATATCATCAGGTTTTGAATGAATTTATTAATCGTGAACGTGAGTTTAGCAGTGATGTCAGTCATGAACTACGGACACCTTTAACAGTTCTAAAAGGTAATGTTCAAATTTGCCAAGCCCGTTATGGTGATAACAAAGCCTTTATTCGTCTGGGTAATACCATTGAAGACATGCAGTTACTGGTTGATACCTTATTGGCAATTGCGCGTAATACCACCAATACGCTCACTCCAGAATATAGATCAATCTTCAATATATTACATGAATTACAAGTTGATTTAGAAAGTGTGGGTCAGGTCAAAGGAATACAGATTAATCTTCAACAAGATCCGAATGAACAGACACGGCTACTGTATCCATCTATGACAAAAATGGTTTTTGGTAATATTTTACGTAATGCCTTAAATTATTCTCAAGGTTCAGAAATTGATATTATTGTGCAAAAAAATAAGGTCCTGATTGCCGATAATGGTATAGGCATCAATTTACCCAATAACGTTAAAGTACGCGAGTTATCTTGCCCTCAATTAAAGTTACAAACCAAAGGGCATGGTATTGGACTACAATTAGTACAGAAATTGTCTAAGCAATTGGGTTGGCGTGTGGAGTTGTTTGATCGTCAATATTATTTAACTATTCACAATGATATTACTTTAATGCCTTCTACGGGATTAGTCGTGGTGGTTTATCTTAACTAAGTGAGTCTAGTTCAAGCGAAATTTTTAAGCCAACACCTGACACTGTATGAATCAATTTCTGATTAAAAGGCTTATCAACCATTTTACGTAAATTATAAATATGGCTGCGCAGTGCATCACTTTCAGGCTCTGTATCACCCCATAATTCTATTACAATTTCTTGTTTAGTAATGACTTTAGGTGAGTTTCTCATCAATAACTTCAAGAGCTTAAATTGAATTGGTGGAAGTTCAATATTTTGACCAGCACGGCTAATAGTTTGTCGTGCACTATCTAAAATTAGGTCGTGAATTTGTAATTGGCTATTAGAAACTTCACCCATTGATCTTTTAATCAAAGCCCGAACTCGCATAACCAATTCGTTAAAGTCGAATGGTTTGACCAAATAATCATCGGTACCTGAAGTAAAACCTTTCATTTTGTCATCTAAGGTATCACGTGCTGTGAGCATTAGTACAGGGATGTCTAAGCCTTGTTCTTTCCTTAACCAATGACAGAGATCGTAACCTGAGCCATCAGGTAAATTAATATCCAATAACAGAATGTGATAAGGATTGTGTTTTAATAAATTTCGAGCTGTGTCTAAATTACGGGCATGATCTATTACAAAACCATGTGTCTCTAAAAACTCACAGAGGGTAGATGCTAATTCGTAATGGTCTTCGACCATAAGGATAAAATGCTTTGTCATTACAATAACTTTATGTCGTTAATTTAAGAGCTGTTGTTTCAATTTAGCATTAAAAGGCTGTGAACCTAACCAAATTTTAAAATATTGATTGGCATGATCATTTTGGATATGACCTAATGTTTTCTGATTCAGTAAAAGTGTCAATGTGTGGGACGAATGGACGTAGCTTAAAGTGTATAAATCGCCATTTTTAACTGGTTTATAAAGCTGTGTAATTTGGTTCAGGGGAGATGTCTCTTTAAAATCAGGAATATTTTTCTTTAAAAAATGTGTGGCTGCACGTTTAAATGCCCATTCTGGGATATCTTGAGTATAAGAAAAATTCATTTGAATACTTTGCATATCCCAGGCTTTTTTACAAGACTCTGCAAAGTAGCTTACTTGACCGACTTGTTTTTTCCCGATTAAAAGGGCAGCTGTTGCACATTGTTGTACAGATGCAGCATGAATTGTTGACGTGCTGACGGATAAACCAGTCATACACGCAACACTTAAGATGATTTTTTGAATGCTAATAACCATGAATAAGCACCTCCTACATAAGGCAATTGACGATATAGGCCATTTGCAGGATCCCAAAAGTCTTGTTGAAAAATAATTTGATTATCTTTATTTACTTTAATTTCACTAATACCATATGACGCCATTTTTCTTTGCACACCAAAAATTTTGAACTCATAAGCCATATACCAATGTATATATGCAGAGTCTTGCTGATGGGTAGTATTTAATAATTTTACTTTGACATTGCTAACACGCTTATTCATACCTTTGAAATGTTCTAGTAAATTTTGTCGTGATGAGAACTGGGAAAGTGTGTCATTGATAAAAAGGTGCTCTGCATATAGAGAACTGGCTTTATTTATGAATTCTGGTGTACCTAAAGTATTGAAGGTAGATATGAAATGAGTGCCAATCTCTAATGCTTGGGTTTCTGTCAATGTCATACCCGTAATATTATTTCTGGCGGAACTATAATCTGAGGAATAACTTGGAATGCTTTTACATCCTGATAAACACATCAGTGCCAACATAGAGGCAAAGATTTTTTTTGGGTTTTTCATGATCATTATCCATTTTGAATTTTATTTAATACTGTAGATAAATCAGTGTGAACGAGATGTGAAGTTGGATAAAAAATTATCATTTTTGCCACATTAAAGTAGTCAGAGACATGTCTGAAAGCATTCCAGCACCACGAATATTTGTTATAGAACACCGCTTCCGCAAAATATTTAAAAGACCCTTAAATTGTTAAGGGTCTTTTTTTTGCTTTGATTTTATTTCACGTCTCCTATATAAACTTTGGATTGAAATAGAACAGATTAGATGATCATCATGTTGAATCTCTTTTCACAGGCGAGGGCAACAACCCAAAAATTTACATTCATTTATAATTATTCCATTTAAATTCAGCATTGATAAAATAAGTACGTTCCAGACCATTTAAACCACTATACGCAGCTCTATAGGTAGTATTGCCGAGGTTACGGATCCCTGCACTTAAATTGACATATTTATGATTAAAACCCGCATACAGGCTACCGATGGTATAGGAATCAAAGCCGCCTTTTTGTATGACTTGAGGTTCATTCAATACGGTCTGAATTTTGCCTTTGACCCATGGCTGTAATGGCAATTGGCTAAAGGTATATTTATAATGGCTGTTAATATCAATTGGATGTGCCGCAGCTTGCACAAAAACATCTTCAGAATCAATTTTATTAAAACTACCTGAAATACCAAAATCATGCACTTCATCCATATAATTGGCACTGAATTCCATACCCCAATTATTGACTTGGTCGGCATTATAATATCGGGTGGTGTCTTGGAAAAAGTCAGATTCACGATCATTAAAATCGCCTGTCGCTATATTGCATTTACCGATACGAATACAACTTTCCAAACCAGCCCGATCAATAACTCTACGATTGGTTTTCGTCCAAATATATTGGTCAAAGTCGCTATAAAACACACTGGTATTTAAGGCCCAATGATCATTGAGGTATTTCCAAGCCACTTCAGCATGGTAGCCTTCTTCAGGTTGTAAAGCTAAACCTCCACCCAAAAAGCCACCAAACGTATAGCGTTCATACAAATCAGGTGCGCGGAAAGTACGGCTGATGTTGGCAGAAATATTTTGAGTATCGGTGAGGTGATATTGTGCTCCAAGCGCCCATGTTGGCTCGAATATGGTTTTTTCAGGGGTAATTCCTGAAATACCGATGAGTTGCGAGGCAAGTTCAGCATTTGCGCCTGGCAGTAATTTTTGTCGGGTTGCCCAATAATTGGCGCGTACTCCTGCAAAACCTGTCCATGTGCCGAAGTCATATTCTAAATTGGTAAAACCTGCATAATAATCTTGTTCAGAATACACCGCAGTGACGGCTTTATCTAAAACAGCTTCCAGACCAAAACTGGCTTGTAATTGATGCCAGTTTAAAAATAGATTGGCGTTAAAATTATCACTGTCTAAGGTTTCGGTATAACCGCCTTCTTGTTGGCGTTCTAATAAGGACTGTTTGTTATATTTAAATGAGAAGTTATTAAAAATACCCAGATTGTCTTTACGATAAGTGATGGATTTTGATTCACGCTCTTTGCGTGCCAACAGCATCACCATTGCATCTTGCATGGTATTCCCATGCGCTGATGCAATATCTTTGCCGATCCATTGGTCATAATCGAGATCAATTTGGCTATCTGTAGCAAATTTTCCTGATAATTTGGCACTCAGTGATTCGGCGTCATAACCCAAATCTTTGACGGTTACTGTGCTATTCACTGCATTTAATGCATTGGTTTTACTAATCGCATATTTTTTATCAGCATCACCACGGACCCGATAGTCATTGGACGATTCTTTGGTATAAGTGACCTTTGCACCAAAATTATCCATGCCTGCGTTTAGACTGGTGGTCGAACTGGTTTTGTCATAACCCTCATCATAAGCGAATTTTTGACTGCCCCCTATGCCTTGACTCATTTGTACAGGTTTGGTCTTGACGATAATGACACCCCCTGATGCACCTGGGTCGTAAATCACCGCAGGACTACCTTTTACCACTTCAATCATTTCAACGTTGTTAATATCCACCTGATTGATTTCACCAGAACCTGAATGGTCTAAACCTTGATTGGCGATTTTGATGCCATCAACAACACTGACCACGCGTTGCCCAGTCAGACCACGAATTTTTACATTTTTACCGAAAGCCCCAGTTTCGGTAATGGAAACACCCGGAATATCCCGAATCGCTTCTTTGACATCGGCTAAGCCTTCCTGCTGAATTTTTTCCTGACTGATGATCTGTTTGGAATAGGGTTTGTTAAACATTTCTTGTTGATTTTGTCGCTCTGCCTTGAGGACTTTTTCTGCTGTGACTTCAATGACAGGTAGTTTAGTGGGTTGTTCATCAATTATGTCGGTATCTTTATTATTTTCTGCTGCATAGAGATGATAGAAAGGAGAGTATCCACCAGCAATACACATGGTCAATAATAGATATCGTGGGAGAAAGGGAGGTGTGTTCATGACAGAAATCCAGTCAAAATAAACGCAGGATTGCTGCCCCATCTTAAGAATGGAAACAGCAACCCGATTGAATGAGTATGTATGGCCTAGTCAGTGATCCAAGAACCATTAATATGATTAACTTTTTTCAATGATTTTTCTTTTTCTGAGAAGCCACTAGTCAGTATAGGAACACCAGCATGACTACCTGTCATATGCAAGCCAAATAGACCACCAATCCCAGCCAAAGTGTTATTACCTGAAGCGTCGGCTGTGACATTGGTAATTCCACCCTCTAGATCCTTGATGTTACCCATGAGTTTGCCCGTGGTGGCATTGACAATGCTACCGACTGTGTCAGCTGTATCCGTTGCCTGATTGGCGCGTTTATTCCATAACAATACATTGCCTTCATAAACACCATTGGCACGGAATGCAGTGCGTTCAAAGTACATGCGGCCAAACGTTGGGGTGACGCTGGTTTTGCTGGCTGTTGGCGCATTGAGTGGTAATTTATAAACGTTATAAACACGGGTTTCTGTGGCAGTTGGATTGGTCTCATTGACATAGACATAATCACCTACGGCCACCGCAGGTACCCGCATTGAAGTAAAGTATGGAATATCCTGATCAATGACAGCATTATCCAATGCTGTTTTTGTGGTTGTGGTTGCTGTATTTAACCAGCCTTGTTGATAGTTAAGGTTCATCTTGTCTTTAGATGGCTTGGCCGCTTCGACAAATAAATAGCCATTTTTGACCGCAGTTAGGTTCAGATTATATGACAAAGCCACATTGCCTGAATTATTGGCTAAATCCGTACCAGTGCCATTATCATAAATTTTGCTTGCGCTGGTGCCTGTTAATTTAAGAATCTCGGCATTTTTATAGACATAGGCTTCACGAAATACTTGATGGGTGAACACGGCATTTTGTGTATCAAGGTTATAATTAATCAATAAATAACCAGTATTACCTTCTGCTAAATTATCGACTACATTTGGCATGTTAAAGAAATTACTAAAGATACCTGCGCCACCATGTCCGCCACCAAATTTAATTTGATGATGTTCAGGATTATAATTGGCAGGATATTCGGCACCTGTTACATTCACTATACTTTTTGCAGCCTTATCATAAGCATAAAGTGTTTTTACACCTTCTTTTGCCAAATAAATATGGGTATCGTTTTGTGCTAAGAAGTAGTATTGACCTGTCCCGCCACTAATATCAGTACAGGTGATTAAATCAACGGTACAGCTTTGTAAACGCGCAGCTTCATTACTTGCGGTTGGGTAGCTTCCTTTAACATAGGCAGCACTATAATTGACCAATACCGAATCAGTTTTACCTGTCGTGTTATTGACAACCGGCTTAATGGTACGACCTTGTGTTACTTTGCCATCTGATAAACGTACAGTGATATAGGCATTTTTAATATTGTCAGACAGTTCGCCTCTAAAAATATCAGGTAGTTTGGCAAACGTACGCAATTGCACATAGGAATTGTCAATATCTGTTTCATTGAGATACATGGTTTGTGTATCACCAATCGCGGTCATTCCTGCAGCTGTTAATGCAGCTGGTAATGATGTTTTACTAAAAATGGTGGCTTGACTGTTTGGATTGCTTGCATCAAAACGTTTCAGAATATTGTCGGTATAGAATGTATATTCAGTTGCTGTTGTTGTACCAGCTGGTGTGTAAGTTCGTTTTTCTTTAGATGCATTTGGGTCAAGGAAAATACCATATTCACGCTTTTTATAAACCGTTTTATCGCCATCTTTTGCAGCACTCATCACAAAGACACGATTACCTAAAATCACGTTGTTGATACTGCTGTAAGAGTCCTGTTTGTCATTATTAGGGTCATAACGGACAATTTGAGAGTTACCAGTATCTGGGTTGGTGACTTTGTAGAATTGATAATCAAACACCGATTCAACTTGAGTATTAATCGTAATGCTCAGATCTGTGCTAAGTGAACCATCACTGACACTTACTACAAGTGTATCTGCACCGACCACATTGCCTGCAATATAAGTGATCACACCTGTTTTACTGTCAATGCTTGCAGTGCCTAATTTTGGCGCTGTTTTAATGCTATAGGTAAGCGCGTTGTTTTCAGCATCTTTTGCCGTTACGCTAATTTTTTTACTGTCTAGGGTTTGTATGGTCACTGGGCTGATTGCATCAATTGTGGGTGCAGTATTGCTCGGCTTGCTGTCTCCACCACCACTACCACCGCCACCACAACCAGCAAGAATGGTACAGATTGAACTCGCAATCAGGGTTTTATGACCTATTTTCATTTTAGATAACAACATTGCTTTATCCTTTGCTTGATAAAAAAATGGACAATCATCGTGGCTAGAAAGGACAATGCTTTGTTGGCTATATGATAATGATAATTATTTACATTAAAATACTAATCTAATACAAAAACTGAGTCAATATAATATTTCTGTTTAGCATGTTGATATTTATTGTGAATTGATGAAATGTCTTTTAATTAGATTCGGGTGGTGCCCATTTTTTAAGCGTGGAAAATTTTTATTGCTGTCACACAAGTACTTTAAGATGAAGCGATATTTTGCAAGCCTTCACTCACAAAATATGTCCAATCTAGCTAATTTAAATTATTGTATAGTCACCAATTTTTTGACGACTTCTTCACCAACTTCACGTGGTGATTGAGGATTTTGACCTGTAATAATACGCTCATCGACAATCACATAAGAGGTAAATGGAAAAAATCCTTGAGAATATTTTGCACCTTTTGATTTCAACTGATTTTCAAGGAAAAAGGGCACTTGTTTTTTCATCCCTGAAAGCGATTCTTCACGATTTGAAAATCCTGTCACTTTACGATTTGCAATGAGCGCTTTGCCTTGTTCATCTTTTAGGGAAAGTATACCTGCCACACCATGACATACCGCAGATACCACACCACCTTGACGATAAATTTGTTCAGCCAGTGCGGTTAATTCAGAATTATTTGGAAAGTCCCACATCACACCATGACCACCAGTAAAATAAATTGCTTTATAGTCAGACGCTTTTACCTCAGTTGGCTGCAAGGTGTTATTTAACCGCAACATAAACGCAGGATCGGCTAAATAAGCGCGTGCTTGTTTATCCATATAGATCCATTTTTGACTACGCTCATCCAGTGGCACTGCACCCCCTTTAGGGCTAATAAAATCCATTTGGTAACCCGCTTTATACGCAACGTCATAGAAATGTGTGAGCTCAGTTACCCATAGCCCTGTAGTATCTTCACGTGAAGGGTATTTGTCATGATTGGTCATCACAACCAATATTTTTCCTTTAGATCCTGACGAAGATGGGTTCGAAATTGATTTTGAACTGCTGTTATCATTCGCAGATGTAAAAGGCACTGAAAATAATGCTGCTAAAACAACCAAAAACTGTTGAATTATACGATGCTTAATAACCCAAGTATTTGTCATCATGATTTCCTGTGAGTTGTTTCATGGTGAGTATAAAGTTGAAGTAAGCTTTAAGGTCAAGCCTGTTTTTTAATCTTTTGTCTATTTTAGATGAATGGCATTTTACCCATAAAGTGCTGACTCTGGGCGTCATTCAGCATTTGCTATAATTTGATCTTTTGCAAGTGCGATCAAATCTATATTCATCATTTTAAATTTGAGCTGCGGTTTTTTGTGCATGAATTTTAATCACAATTCAAATTGAATTAAAAAATAAATAAACCCTATTGACCTTAAAGTCCACTTTAAACATAGCATGAACTCAATGCTGAATTAGAGTGAAAGCGATGTTGAAATTTTTTAATTTAAATCGAACAACGCAAACGCTTTTTATAGGTTTGGCATTCGTACATTCTGCTTTTGCAGCAAATGATCTTACACCAAACAATTAGCTCAGTAACATCTCACATTCACCAGAGAATACAGCGATGCAAAATATAAATACTGTAATGACCAATCGAGTTAATGCAAAGCAACCAACCACTCAATATCCAAATGCAAAAGCGTTTGTAGAGGTTGAATTTGGACCGCATAAGGTACTGGTTCCTAAAGGTGGTTTTTATGACCGATTCCATATGCAACCAAATTTAGATGAAGTTGCAAAAGAATCTGGTATTGGCAATATAGATTTCTTTAGAAAGATTCCTAAGCAACTGGTTGAAACACGTATAGGCCAAGTGTGGTCGCCAAACTATTATTATAAAACCAGCAATGTTCAACTGTTGATGCTTGCACCATTAGACAAGTTAAAAGCAAAGTTGCCTACTAAAGTTGAACCCCTAAGCCCAATACCTGGTTATGGGTTGGTCTCACTTACTTTTTTTGCCTATGATGTCTGTGATAACGATCCTTATGATGAAGTATCTGTTGCTGTTGTGGTTCGCCGTCCTCATGCAAAAGGCGTCAATATTTCAGAGTTAATCAAATCTGCACGTACACTCGATTATTATGGTTATGTCCTTGCACTACCTGTCGATACTGAAATTGCACGTGTACGTGGTGTTTATGGTTATGATTTACCCAAGTGGCTCACTGCAATTGATTTAAAAATAGCTGATCAGGTCCAAGCGCATTTGTATGATACTCAAGGCAATCTCGACATCAGCCTATCTGCGCCAACACCAAAACTTAAAACTGTAAAAAATCAATCACAGCAAGAAAAGAAAACCATGCTGAATCAGGTTGATGGTATTTGGTATCGTTCATATGTTCAGGCAAATAACCAAAAATTTGCTCAAAAGTTATTTCCAAAACATGTTGAGTTAAATCGTTATGGTGGCCCAGTCAGTCAATTATTGGATCAACTCGGTGCTAAAAAAATCTTACGAATGGATGTGATCAAAGATGCTCAGTTGGCACTGCATATGCCAACACCGATTGTTGAATGGAATTAATAAATAAAAATAAAGCGTGATGATTTTACATCACGTTTTTTTCATAGCGAAAATATCAATTTCTTGTCCTTTTTCGTTAAATTTATGATCTTTATTCAGTTTGTCGTTGTCTTTAATTGAGTTAAAAGCACAATCAAAATCCCTATAAATTAATCATGATGAAAAAATAATATGTCCTTAATAGAGGATCGTTAATCCTGAAGAATTTTAATTTCCTCTGTGGAGTTTATGCCATTGTCGATGATAGGCCTTTATGGATGATATATAGCTTGGGTTTGTGCAATAAAAGCGAGTTGGACAAGGGCGTGGTTAAGATGAAAATAATGATTGAATTTAGCCATTAAATTACTGATAATAATTATCATTCGCTTAAATAAACTTTTTCCATGTCTGCGTCGCTTCCCAATCATGATATTGCTCAACTTTATCAAGAACATCATTCTTGGGTATATGCATGGCTATATAAAAAGTTAGGCAATAGCTCTGATGCAGCTGATTTGGCACAAGATACTTTCTTAAGAGTGATGGCACGACGACAGCAAATTGAATTATTGCAACCACGTGCTTATTTGACCACTGTAGCCAAAGGCTTGATGATCAATTGGATTCAACGTAAGCATATTGAGCGGGCATATTTAGACGTGTTGGCGCTACAACCTGAACTCGAAGAAATCTCTCCAGAACAGCACTGTTTGATTATTGAAAGTTTGCTTGAAGTGACACAATTGTTAGAGCAACTGCCTGCGGTGGTACGCGATACTTTTCTCTATGCACAGCTTGAAGGGCTGAAATACGATGAGATTGCAGTCAAATTGGATATTTCCCTAAGTTCAGTCAAACGCTATATGAAAAAAGCGTATGTACATTGTCTGTCTGCGATGCTGGACGACTAAGCCAATGTCAAAGCAGAATGAATCTGAACAACAACACAATCAAAAATCAGACTCAAAACAAGATCAACAACAGAAGCAACAAATTTTAAATGAAGCGGCTGATTGGTGTATGCGTTTAAACCAAGGCGAGTTGAGTCCGCAAGAATTACAGCAATTACAGATCTGGCAGCAACAAAGTTCAGTGCATGCCAAAGTTTGGCAAAAAATGCAGCAACTGCATCATACTTTTGATCAACTGCCAACAGAAGTAGCACGGCCTATTTTAAAGCAAAGCATATCATCTTCATGGAGAAAACGCCGTCATTACATGTGGGTTTTGGCTGGTCTATCGTTACTGTATTTAGGCTATAGCTTAAATCAGCAGCAACAATGGACGGCAGACTATCGTACAAAAGTGGGTGAAATTGAAAAAATTAAACTCCCCGATGGTGGTGAGCTGTATTTAGACAGCGCATCGGCAATTGATCTGGACTATAGTGCTAAGCAACGTAATGTCGTATTAAGAAAAGGTCAGATCTGGATTAAAACTGCGAAAGATCAACAGCAACGCCCATTCTTTGTGCAAACCCAACATGGGCAAATGCAGGCTTTGGGTACTGAATTTTCAGTAGAGCTTGATCCAAAGCAGTCTTGGGTATTCGTCGAGCAAGGTGCGGTGAAATTACAACCGCAACGTCATCCAACTCAGACGGTGATTGTTGCGGCGGGTCAGCAAAGTCATTTGAATCGCGAGCAGGCCGCCGAGGTTACAAGTGCTGATCTTACACGCAACAGTTGGACGCAGGGCTGGATGATCGTGAATGATCTGCCATTGTCTGAATTCGTTCAGCGTATAGGAAAATATCAAAAAGGTTATATTGCTTTAGATGATGATATTGCTCAGATTAAAATATCAGGGACTTATCCAATCAATGATTTGCCAACGCTATATAGCATGTTGGCTGTCACCTATAAGTTAGACATCAATCGCTATGCACAGGGCTATTGGGTCAGTATTGGTGAAAAAAAATAATTTAAGGCTGACACTTTTTTAAAACTCAACTGGCAAGGCTAATAAGAGAACTCATTGGTATTCAATAGGGGGTTATGGTGTCTCTAGCATTGCAACACGCAAAAAATTTGAAAAAACCGAAGCCATATAAAATAAGCCGCGAGAAAAAAATGCGTTATTCGGTCATGCATTTATTGGTACTGAGCAGCATGTTGGGTGTCAGTGCATTTAGCCATGCTGAAACAGCAGCAACTCAAAAGCATTATCAAGTGGCTTCAGGGGATTTGGGACAAGCGCTTTCTAATTTTGCTCTACAGTCTAATATTGCATTGTCTTTTGATCCGAAACTGACGCAGGGGTATAAAACCAACGGTTTAAGTGGCAGTTTTGATATTGCTCAGGGTTTTCAACAGTTATTAAAAGACACAGATCTACAGCTTGTTCAACAAAGTCCACGGGTGTGGCGAATTGAACGACGTCAGATGTCGAAAACCACAACAGTTGCAAACACGGCAACGGATTCAGCCGTGGCAACAAATTCTCACGCTGACAATCCAGCAGCGAAACTTGAGACCATTGTCGTGACTGCCAATCAGTTGGGGGAAATTACTGAAAATAGTGGTTCTTATACGCCAGGTAAAATTGCCACCGCCACGCGTTTAGTGCTTACACCGAAAGAAACACCACAAACCATTAGTGTGATTACACGACAGTTGATGGATGATTTTCAGTTAAATAATATTGATCAAGTCATGTCACATACCCCTGGGATTACCGTATCAGCTTACGACAGTGAACGGACCAGTTATTACTCACGCGGTTTTGCCATTAATAATTTCCAATATGATGGCATTCCTTCTACGACTCGAAATGTCGGTTATGCTGCGGGTAATACGCTCAGTGATTCTGCTATTTATGACCGTGTCGAAGTACTCAAAGGGGCAACGGGCTTACTTACAGGGGTGGGATCTTTAGGAGCAACCATCAACTTAGTACGTAAAAAACCAACCGCAGAGACTCAAGCATCGCTGAGTTTAAGCGCAGGTTCTTGGAATAATTACCGTGCTATGGCAGATGTCAGTGGTTCACTGAATGATGAGCAAACTATTCGTGGACGTTTTGTGGCTGCGGGTCAAGACAAAGAATCTTTTATGGATCGTTATGAACGTAAAAGTGCTGTATTTTATGGCATTGTCGAAGCAGATTTAGGCGATAAAACTTTAGTTACACTGGGTGCTGATTACCAGAACAATGACCCTAAAGCATCGACATGGTCAGGCTCTTTTCCTTTATTTAATGGTGAAGGGGAACGTAATCCTGATCCAGATCGCTCCTTTAATAATGGTGCCAATTGGAGTGAATGGAAACAATATACCCGCACCATTTTTGCCAATGTACATCATAAATTTAATGACGATTGGGCACTGACTCTGCAATATGACCATAAAATTAATGGCTATGATGCAACACTAGGCACGATCCAAGGCTATTATCCTAAATTAGATGGTTCCGCTAATCTTTGGCCTTCTCAATATATCGGTCGTACCGTCAGTGATTCATTGGAGTTGTATAGCACAGGTAAGTTTGCGCTGCTTGGTCGGCAACATGATTTGGTCTTAGGCGCAAGTGGGGCTTATTCACGTTGGAAGGGGAAAGATTGGTATGGTGGCATGCAGGGTTATGATTCACATATTTCCGATTTTAGCCAATGGGATGGCAATATTGCACAGCCAAATTGGGGTGAGCCAAATGCCTATACCCGTGACCGTACTTCACAATATGGTGCCTATGCCAGTACACGTTTAAATCTGGCAGATGATTTAAAGGTGCTCTTAGGCACCCGTATGATCAACTATAAAATGAAAGGCTTACAAGGTGTGGTTGAGGAAAAGAATCGCTTCATTCCCTATGTGGGGGTCGTCTATGACATCACTGATCGAGTCAGTGCTTATGCCAGTCTCAGCGATATCTTTATGCCTTATGATATCTGGTATAAGTCGTCAGCCAATAAAATCCTAGATCCAGACGAAGGTAAAAACTACGAAGGCGGCTTTAAGTTTCAATCCGATGATGCCAAGTTAAATGCCAGTATCGCTTATTTTGAAATCCATGAATCCAATCGTGCCATTGAGGACATTGTTTATAATGGTGCGCCAAGTAATCCCGCTGTTGATTTTGCATGGATTGGTGCGAAAGCCAAAACTAAGGGGGTAGAAATTGAAGCTTCTGGTGAGGTTTTCCCCAATGTCCAAGTGCAAAGTGGTTATACCTATAAGCAAATTAAGGACCATGATGGTGAGAAGATTTCAACGTGGGAACCAGAACATCAATTTAATATCTCTACCCAGTATAAATTTGATCAGCAGCTCGAAGGTTTAAGCGTGGGCGGGAATGTTCGTTGGCAGAACCACGGATGGCAAACGGTATATAACAATGTCAAAAAACGTAGTGAAGTGATTGATCAGAAAGCCTTTGTATTGGTCGATCTAATGGCCAACTACCAGTTTAATGAACATTTAAGCACTGCGATTAATTTAAATAATATTTTTGATCAACACTACTTTACCAACATCGGCTTCTATAACTCTGGGGTCTATGGTGAGCCACGTAATTTTATGCTCAGCGTGAAATATAAGTATTAAGTCGTAAGTGAAGGTGGGGAGGAAACTGCTCATCTGAAACCAATACTCAACTAGGCGACTACTCCTCCCTTTTTGAAAAGGGGGGGAGTATACCGTCTCGCTATTCTTATTTATGCTTTACGATGTATACGTCTTATGCTCAATTTTAGCCTACAACGCAAGCTATTTATGAAATGCCACAGCCGCTAATAGAAAATTAAATTAAACTAAAAGGATTGAGGCCTATTCAATTCAGAACTCAATCCAGTGTTAACTAAACTGTCCATGATTTTGGGGCAGTGCATTTTCAAGGGTCTTCTTTTTTGACAAAGTTTAGTCCTAAACCGAGCGAGTTAAATAATATCAATGACTACTTTGATTGACGCAGATCCACTTTCTAAAAAATCATGCGCTTCAAGAGCATTTTCCAAACTAAAAGTATGACGATCAACAATAGGGCGAATTTTTCCTGACTCAACATATTCAGTCAGTTGTCGCAAAATAGCACCATGGTGTGCTCGACCTTGACCAGTGAGTAGCGGTAAGAGGACGAAAACACCTGAAAGCGTTGCAGCTCGTAAAGATGAAGGGGCTAAATTTATTTCACTAAAGGCGTAGCAACTAGAAATGTGTCCATATGATTTAATTGCTGATAAGGAGTTAGCAAGAGTATTACCACCAACAGTGTCATAAATAATATCAAAACCCTGACCCGCAGTATGTTTCTGAACATAATCATCAATACTTTGTGTCTCATAATCAATTGCTATTGCTCCAAGATCTTCAATCATTTTACGATTGTGTGCTTTACCTGTTGCATATACCTCCGCACCTTTAGCTTTTGCAAGCTGAACAACCATATGACCAACACCACCAGCACCACCTTGAACTAAGACGGAATCCCCCTTTTTAACTTGAGCTCTATCCACAAGGCCTTCCCAAGCCGTTAAAAAAACCAAAGGTAAGGCAGCAGCTTCCCGCATAGATAAATTTTTAGGTTTAATTGCAAGTAAATCTGCATCTACAGCAATATATTCAGCTAAGGTGCCTTGTAATCCTCGGACACCACCAGCCAAACCATATACTTTATCTCCAACGATAAAGTTATTAACATTTTCACCTACCTTTATGATTTCACCAGCAAGATCTGTTCCGAGTATTGCGGGGAGAATGGGATCTGCATAAGGCGCTGTCCCTTCACGGATTTTATAATCGATAGGGTTAACACCACTACTATGAATTTTGACCAAAACTTCATGCGAATCAATCTCAGGAATTGGAATTTCAACCAGACTAAATTCCTTAATATCATAGCTTTTCAAGATTTGTGCTTTCATTGCTATACCTGTAATAACAAAGTTAAAAATTAAATATACTTAAATAATAAATCAAAAAAAATGATACAATTTGGATTTCTTAATTCCATATTTTGGAATAAGCTATGAGTAATTATTTCGAACTGATTAAAATTTTCTGTACAGTGGCGAATACTGAAAATTTCAAAAAAGCTGCTGTAAAGTTGGGGAAATCACCTCAGTCAATTACACGTGCCATACAGGAACTTGAGGATCAGAAAGGAGAAATTCTTTTTTATCGGAGCACACGTGGTCATAAAATTACCCGTGCAGGGGAAGAGTTGTTAAGACAAGCTCAGCCTTTACTAAAACAAATTAATGAATTGGTGAAAAACAATACCCAGGAATCTAATCAGAATATCTCTGGTCATATTCGTTTAACGATGCCAACTGCGTTTGGTCGACACTTAGTTATACCTTTAATTACAAAGTTTCAGACTGAATATCCAAATATAAAGGTCAGTTGTATTTTGACTGATGAACACAGTGATGTAATTGAAAATCAAATAGATATTGGACTTCGTGTTGGCTTTTTAAATGACAATCGCTTTGTGTCTCGAAAAGTTATGAATATCGGTTTTCGTGTAGTGGGTTCACCAGATCTCATAAAAAGAGTTGGACAGCCTTATCAGATTGGCGATTTAGATAATTTTCCTATCATTGCCTTTGAAAATTTATCTTTAAATCAATATTGGTTTTGGGGGGTTGAATATGATCAAACTTTTTTACCTAACTTGCCATCTTTTTCAACCAATGACCTTGATGCTTATTGTCAGGCAATAGTTGATGGTATTGGTTTTGCTCATATTCCAGAATTTTTGGCATTACCGATGATTCAGCAAGGTACTGCTATAGAAGTTATGAAAAATGTTAAGTCATCTCCATGGGGATTGTATTTATATCGCCCACAATTGGGACCAACGCCAAAACGAATCAAATTGCTCTATAACTATTTGGCTGAAAATTTTATAAGAAGTGATTGATAAATTATGAATATATAAATTTTAAAAAATGTCATAAAATTATAGTTTAAGGAAATTGTTGTTTTAATTTTATAGCTGAATATACTTTGTTAAGGTCCTCGCTGTAGGGGTGATCTTAATGAATGAGAAATGATTTTAAATTTTAAAGTTAAAATGTCTAAAAAGCCTTATCAATCACCAGAAATGCAAGAATATCAAGCAAAGCAAAAAAGACAAAATAAATTACTTTTGCAACTTTCAATTCTTCTATTTATCCCGCCTTTATTGCTATTTCCAGCTTATCCAAGACATGATTGGCAATATTCCATTTATAAGTACATCACAGAAAATTTGTTGATTACCGTGGGTACAAAAGGACCACTACCATTTTTTACTATTCTTTCTAGTATATACATTACAATGATTATGTTTTTCTTAAGTTGTTATGTCTGCTGGTTATTCTTAAAAAAGTATGGCATTCAAGAAAACTTCCAAAAAAAGATTTACAGTTTATTCGTACAATTCGAATTCTCTTCTTCATATAAATATCCTTGGTTAGAAAAACCAATAATCAAAAAAACATTAGTTTCGATTATTTTTATTTTATGTTTTCTTGGCAGTATTTGGCACTTTGTTCATGATGAAATTTCATTCCAAAGTGGCAGCCGTAAAGGTGCACTCATAGAATGGAGTTACAACTATAGAATAGGCGTATTGTTCTGGGAATTGGTCATAAGCTTGTTCAGTATCTCTCCTATTTTTTATTTCTTTCTTTTATTCATTTATCTCGGCAATTACTTTTTCCGTGGGCTGGGAACTGGGAAAATTATGTCATCCAAAAGAAACAGCAAAACAAAAAAGCGTAAGAAAAGAAGATGATTTCTTTAATTCTGCCATATTGTCTTATCATGTAATAGTACGACACTTATGTCATAAAACGCTCAATCAATTTCATTGGGCACTTTAATCTTCTCGTGGCGTCTATATCATCCACTCCAGCATCCTTATGTTTTATTTGCTACAAAGAATAATCAATCTCAGCTAGAGGCTTATCCAACTCAACCATATTGAATAAGCCCATTTAAGATCATTAATCAATATCAGGATGCTGCTTGGCGAGATGGTCACGCTTTTCTTGCAGCTCTTCGATTTTTTGATCAATTTTTTCGATTTTTTGCTCAATATTTCCATGATATTGTTCGAGAAGTTCTTCAGCTTCTTCAGTATCAACGGCCATTGGTTTTGCACCTTTGAGCGGTAAGTTGGCTGTTTCTTTAAGATAAATCGCAGTAATCACCCCAAAGCAACCACAAATCACCAAATAATAGGCAGGCACCATAATATTCTGAGTGGTTTCAACCAATGCTGCTGTGATAGTCGGGGTTAAACCTGCAATCACCACAGAAATATTAAACGCGATTGCAAGTGCACTATAACGAATTTCAGTTGGAAACAATGCGGGTAGGGTAGAAGCCATTATTCCAATCAACATATTCAGTGAAAGTGCCAACATCAACAGACCCAAGAAAATTAAATAAACATTATTGGTGGCAAGCAATATAAAGGCAGGGTATGACAAGACAATCAGCGCAATGCTGCCTGCAAAGACAAATGGGCGACGGCCAATTTTGTCACTGAGCATGCCTACAAACGGCTGTACAAAGAGCATTCCAACCATTACGGCAATAATAATCAGAACGCCGTGATTTTCTGAATAGCCTAAGTTATGTGAGAAATAACTTGGTAAATAGGTGAGTAGCATGTAGTAGGTAACATTGGTACATAGTACGAGTCCGACACAGACCAGTAGACTGCGTTTATGTTCACGGAAAATTTGTTTAAAACCGACTTTTTGCGGTTTTTTCGATTGTGACTGTTCTTCGGCATGTGCCTGAAAGGTTGGTGTCTCATCTAAAGAGTGACGTAAATATAAGCCAATCAGTCCCAGCGGTAGTGCTAAATAAAAAGGAATACGCCAGCCCCAATCGACAAAGGCAGCTTCGCCCATGGAAAAGCTGATCATTGAAACGACGCCCGCTCCAACAACAAAACCTAAAATAGAACCAAAATCCAGCCAGCTTCCCATGAAACCACGCTTTCGATCTGGAGAATATTCCGCTACAAATATTGCTGCTCCAGCATATTCACCTCCGACCGAAAAGCCTTGTGCAATTTTTACAATGAGCAACAAAATAGGGGCCCAAATCCCTATACTTTCATAAGATGGAATCAAACCAATACCAAAGGTACTGACCGACATGATAATAATGGTGATTGCCAGAATTTTTTGACGACCGTATTTATCGCCTAAATGCCCGAAAAATAATCCACCTAAAGGTCGAAATATAAAGGGTATAGAAAAGGTGGCAAGGGCCGCAATCATTTGTATACTGGGTGATGAATTGGGGAAAAAGACTTTACCCAATACATAAGCGACATAGCCATACACACCAAAATCAAACCATTCGATGGCATTCCCTAAAGCTGCGGCTTTAATGGCTTTTTTAGTCTTATCATAATCAATAATTTCGACATCATCGATTTCAAGTGGTTTGATTTTTCTTTTATACATAAATGGCTTAATCCTAATGAATGACAGTGTTAAAAAACCTCTTTAAAACACAATCAAAAAAAATTCATCATGAGCAGAAATGATTAAAAAATATAACGCTAGGTTACATTTAAGATTTCAATGTCATAGAATTTTAATAAATATCAATTGATTATAATTTTAGTTTTTTTGTGAATTTTATGTGTTGGGTAATCATGAACAAAATGTATGAGATCTGATGCAATTATGTAATAAGTTTAACGTATATAAATCAATCAAAAGGCTTGAGAATAACAGTTGTGTTTCCTTTAGCTAAATTTGTTTTGACCATGCTTAAAAATAAATTGAATGATTAAAAAAATTTGAGACTAAAGAAGAAGTGTTGGGATGGTGACTAAAGCAATGGATAGGCATTGATCCTCACAATTCAGCAAAAAACACCAAAAAATTATTTCATATAAAACCTCTGCTTATAAAGTCGAATTATAAAAAATCCGGATTTTTGACAACCTGCAACAGCTGAGGATTATCGATTGGAATTGAGAATATCACTCCATTGGTACTTTGAACAAAAACAATATGGTCTTTAATAATCGCCTTACAAAAAGGGTTACTGTTCTCCAAAAACAAAAACCACACTAACTCATTTTTTAAAAACAGACCGACCACACCATCCCCACCAAAACTACCCTCACCATATCTTATCTGATAGTCCGCATAACTAATCTGCCCCATATAATCAAAATCAATAAGATCCGCTTTCTTTACTTTATCATCAAAGAAATTTAATTTCCTTACGATATCCACAGTTGCGTTATCTTTGTTTCTATAATCGAGAACAAATATTTCTCCATTGTGCAGAAAAATTCCATTTATAAATGGACATTGAAAATTATTGAATATCTCTGTTCGTTTCATATATGCAAGTCCTTGACTCGTTGCTGAACCTCGTTTGTGTAAGTCCTGATTATATTTTTTGTAAAAATAAGTGACTGAATCTTAATAAAATTTACAATTTTAATGATTAGTTAGACAAAGTATCCCCTTGTTGAGAAGTACAATTTTAGCAAAGTAAGCTCTTTTTTTGATTTTGTTTCCTGATTTTGTTTTATGGAAAGCCATTATGTTTTCAAATTATATCCATCCATTTGTTTTGTTTTTCTCATTACTCAATCCGTTTTTAATGAGTATCTATATGATCGGGATGATTCGCCATACTGAAACCCATGTATTCAATAAAGGTTTGGCTCAAGGTGCCTTGATTGCTTATGTGGTTTTTATGCTTTTTGCATGGGGTGGTGAAGCAATTTTCAGCACTTACTTAAATGTTCGTTTTGAATCATTTCAGATTTTTGGTGGACTAATTTTCTTAGTGATTGGTTATCGCTTTGTATTTCAAGGCGCGGATACTATCGGAGAAATGAGAGGAACGCCTGCGCATTTGGCCAGTACCATGGCGATGCCATTTATGATTGGTCCTGGCACAATCAGTGCGGCTGTCGTAACAGGAGCGAGTATGTCTTTACTCGAATCCGCTGTGTTGATTGCTTTTACCTTATTTATTAGTTGTGGCATTTTAATGATCATGAAGTATGGGCATGACCATTTACGTTATAGCCATGCAAAATATATTGATCGCTATTTTGATATTGTTGGACGTTTATCTGCCTTGTTAATCGGCACAATTGCAATTGATATGATCGCAACTGGGGTTATTGGTTTGCTTGAAAAGTATTAATAATAATTTGTTTATATTCATTTTTTGAGGTAATTATCAAATAAATACGATGACATGATTTACGCTGAGGTGAGGGATCTACATCAGGCCATGTCAAAGTTTATTCAGCAATATCATCGAGAAATCATCTTTTTAGCCTTTCAGATTGAAAGGCTGTTCCTTTTATAGCTTTGTCTAACAAAACGAATTTGAAGTGGAAAATAATGGAGAAATATGGAGATATATGTTGTTTTTATGTGAAATATAACGATAATGATTTTTATTTAGATTAAGAGTTTTATTTCGTGAATAAATGGATTTCTCAAAATCGAATCTTTGCTAAAAGTGCAATTTATCTTGCACTTTATAGTTGTTGGATAGGGACAGCTTATGCTGCGACAGAAGCAACAACGGAACAAACACATGCTTTACCCATGATCGTTGTTACAGCAGAAAACAATACAGAAAATAACTACACTAAAAAGAATGCCAGTACATCGACTAAACTCGATTTGAGTATAAAAGAAACCCCACAATCGGTTTCAGTGATTACCCGCAAACAAATCGAAGATATGGGTGCGACAAATTTGGGTGATGCACTTTTAAATACAACAGGGATTTTGCTAACAGGGGATAATACGGAGAGGACCAACTTTTCTATCCGAGGCTTTAATGTTGGAGATGGTTGGAATTCAAATATATTGCAATATGATGGTGTTGCTGTAAATGCAAGTAATGTCACCTCCTCTAAACCAGATATGGCAACCATTGAAAGTATTGAAGTATTACGAGGGGCGGCAGGGTTAATGCAAGGTTCTGGAGACCCGTCTGGTGCAATTAATCTTATTCGTAAAAAACCAACAGAAGTTTTTCAGGCAAGTGGCGCTGTCAGTTATGGTTCATGGAATACTGTACGTGGAGAAATGGATGTTTCTGGTCCGTTGAATCAATCTGGAAGCGTGCGTGGTCGTTTAGTGGTGGCAGGTCAAGATGGTGATTCATTTATGAAATCTGTTACTCGTGATTCTAATGTTTTGTATGGAATTGTGAGCAGTGATTTAACTGAAAATACGCTATTGAATATTGGATATTCACGTCAAGGTGAACATGCAGTTCCCGTCAATACAATTCCTAACTATTTCAATGGAACCAAAATAGGCATCGATAATTCTAATTGTGGTTGCGATTACAGAGATTTTTGGGATAAAACCAATACGCAAGCTTTCTTAGATATAAGCCATAAATTTAATAATGGATGGGAAGTAAAAGCCAGCTATATGAAGGCAAACTATGCCATGGATATGGCATTTACTTCATTGAGCGTGGCTCCAAAAACCACAAGTGCTGATAACGCTTTAGCAACTGTTTATAAGTACGGATATAACTATGAGCAAAAATTAGATATTTATGATTTTTTTGCAAAAGGGACATATCAATTATTCGGTCGTGAGCATGACTTGGTATTTGGTGCAAATCACAGTAAAAGTAATATTACAGGGGCATGGACAAGTTGGGACCAAGTGCTAGAAGATTATAGTTTGGTTGGTGGAGGGGAAACACCGACACGTGACTATTTATACGTCAATATTAAAAATTACAGTCCTTATCAGCTACCTTATATCGCACCACGTTATCAAAATACCAGCGCTGATCAGGTACGCCAGACAGGATACTACCTCACCACGCGTTTAAATATTATTGATCCGCTCAAAGTTATTGCAGGTGTGCGCCAAAGCAATTATGAAAGTGTCAATGAATATAAGAAATCAAATATTTTAACACCATACTTTGGGCTTACTTATGCGATCAATGATGCATTGACTGCATATGCGAGTTATACCGATACTTTTGTTGTGCAAAATGTCAAAGATCGTAATGAGACATTACTTGATCCAGTGCAGGGGAATGTTTATGAAATTGGATTAAAAGCAGGGCTTTGGGATGATCGTTTAATTGCATCAGTTGCTGGGTTTAAAACCAATCAAATTAATCGCTCAATACGAGATGAAAGCACCAAAGGCCAATGCCCATTTAATGGTGGCGAGGCTTATTGTAATGTTGCATCGGGAGAGGTGATCAGTAAAGGGATTGAAACTGAGATTCGTGGTGAAATTATCCCCAATCTTAATCTAAGTTTTGGCTACACATACAATACTACGGAATATGCGAACGATCCTACAAATCAAGGTTTAGTTTTTAATGAGGATACGCCTGAACATATTGCACGTTTATTTGCGACTTATAAGTTTGCAAATAATTTAATCCTAGGCGGCGGTGCAAATTATCAAAGTACTTGGAAGGTTGGTCGTTATAACGAACATCCTTATCGTCAGCCTGGATATACGATTGCTAACTTGGTGGCAAGCTATCCACTAAGTGATAAAGTGAATATTGCATTAAATATCAATAATATTTTTGACAAAGAATATTATTCGCAAATTTATAGCGATGGAACTATTCGTTTCGGTAATCCGCGAAATGCAACGCTCACCTTACGTGCAAAGTTTTAAATTAATCGAAGGATGGCTGATATTTTCAGCCATTTTCAGGACAAGACACAATTATTAAAACTTATTTTAATGTTCGTTTAGCGTTATTTTAGATTTTAGCTGGATGAATTTTCTTGGTTGTTGGCTATCGTTTTATACTTTAAAGAGCGAATACAATTGAAGAGATAAGCGCAATGCCTACACCTTTGGCGAGTGCTAGGGTTAGGCCTTTTATACTTAAAGTAAAAATTAACACAAATAACGAAATATAAGTAAACTACAATTCTAATAATTGATCAGGTTTCATGTAGTTTTATGTTCGATAAGCCAAAACCGATGAAGAGCCGTCATAATGGGCGTAATGAAATGCAAAGAGAATCTATTTTAAAAGCAGCATCTAAGTTGTTTATCGAAAAAGGATTCGGTGGTACCAGTATGCATGATATTGCTGAATTATTAGCTGTTACACGTCCTGCAATTTATTACTATTTTCCAAATAAAGAATCAATTCTAGAAGCACTGACGGATGAAATTACGCGTGAAGCAAGTAATCTAACCAAGAATATCTTAGATCGGAATGATCTCGCACCAGAAGAATTACTTCGAGAGCTTATTATCAAACATGCGATGTTAATACTCACCCATCCTATACAGTTTAGAGTGGTAGAACGTAGTGAGAGTAGTTTATCTGAAAAGGGTAGAGCGACTGCTGAAATTTCAAGAAAATCAGTGCTATCGAATTTTGTACATGTGATTAAAATGGGGGTAAATGCGGGTGTTTTCCAAGTAGCAAATGCTCATATGGCTGCTTTTTCAATGATTGGCATGTGTAATTGGACGGCATGGTGGTTTGAAGGCGATGCTCAAGAAGCCAGTCAAATCGCACAGCAAATTGCAGAATTGGCACTTCGTTCAGTGTTAAAACAACAACAATCAGAATTTCGTTCGACTTCTCCACGAGAGAGTTTGCAAATTCTTAGAGATCAATTAGATATTTTAGAGAGCCAATTGCCATAAATATAGAACGTTAATTTTGATGAAAATTTAGTGAGATATTGATTTCACTATATAATTTTTACTTTATAGAATAAAAAGATACGGTTCATATTCAAAACAGCAGAAGTCGGTGATTTGTCGGTTTTTCTAGGTTGTATAGAGCTTAGATAGCGCTCATTTTACCTATAATTCTGTGTGTTTTATCGAGCCCATATGATTGAGCTTCACAAAACAAATTTAAAAAAATTCAAAAACAAAACTCGCTTCTATGAGAGAAAGTATTCAGGCTTAAATGATTTCTTGCAATAAATACTGATAGATCTAAGAAAATATTGCCTCAACAAAATCTATATCTCTTAGATATAAAAACTTAAGAATTTTTTAAATTTAACCATTTTATATTTTTATTTTTTATAAATTTACAGATATGTAAAAAATTTTACAGTAATAAAATAGGCGTCTAATATTTTTATAAAAATTATAATCTATTGTTTTTACTATTTTATTTTTCTAATTTCCTTTATCAATTTAATGCTCATTTTTGTGATGTTTTTACTCATTTTACTTTTATGTAAAATATTTGACATATATGTCAGTTTGTTCTAGATTAAATCAATACAGGAATGTAGGTAAGCGATTCATGATGAAGTCAACAAAAAGTACCGTACAAGCGATTGCTGGATTTTTAAATACGGATTGGAATCCAAGAGATATCCCTACGGATACAGTGACGCGTAATGTGGTATTGCGCACAGCAGACCAAGCCGCTACAGGTGGTTCGTTATATATGCCAGCACAAGGAACTGATACGGTTGTTTGTATTATGCATCCCCGTGAATTTATGGCGTGTCACTATTTAATCCCTGATGTTGTTGCGGCGGGTTATGCTGCATGGTCGCAGTTCCCACGCTCTGTTGGTAATGATTTACGCCTTGAACATGAATTGGCATTACACGATGTCGCTGCTGGATTGCATTTTTTAAAGGAACAAGGGTTTAAGCAAATTATCTTGTTAGGAAACTCTGGTGGTGTGGGGCTATTTTCTTTTTATGTTCAACAGTCTAGTTTGTCCCCAGAACAAAGAATTAAGCATACGCCGGGAGGGCGACCTACAAAACTTGAACAACTCGATATGCCGAAAGTAGATGGTTTAATTTTTGTCGGCCCTCATCCAGGTCAAGGCGCATTACTTTTAAATTGTATTGATCCATCGGTTATTGATGAAAACAATGCTTTGCTTGTCGATCCATCTTTGGACCCGCTCAATCCAGAGAATGGTTATAAAGGAAAACAAAATACCCATTATCGTGCTGAATTTATTGCGCGCTATCGTGCTGCACAAAAAGCACGGGTCGCCCGTTTAGATGCGTATGCTCATGAATTAATTTGCCGCCGACTTGAAGCCCGTAAGCGAGTCAAAATAGCAGGAACATCAGCAACCATAGAAGATCGGCGTTTGGCGGCACATACTCCGATTTTTAATGTGTGGCGTACAGATGCCGATTTACGTTGTTTTGATCTGTCACTTGATCCATCTTTGCGTAAATTTGGATCTTTGTGGGGAAGTGATCCATTTACCTCAAATTATGGTGCTGTGGGTTTTGCTCGGCAATGTACCCCTGAAAGCTGGCTGTCTACATGGTCAGGTTTATCTTCCAATGCAACCTTAGAAAAAACTATTTCATCCCTGCATCAACCGATTTTGGTGATTGAATATACAGGTGATCAAGCTTGCTTTCCCGAAGAAGTTCAGCACGTTTTTCAAGCCCTACCGACGCAAGATAAACAACATTTATGTATTGCAGGAGATCATCACGGTCGTGCCTTAAATCCCGAAGATGAACCTGGGCGTTTGGAGGCAGGACGGCAGATTGCTGTTTGGCTTAAGCGTACTTTTCCAAATTGATATTCAACGAGACACGTTGAGGAGTTTTATGATGAAAACCGCTTCTCCATCAAAATTGGTGCTTTGTGGTGTAGACCATACTGCTAGACCGACATGGAAGTTAAAAGAAACGGTCGAGTTTTATCGAGATATTTTAGGCTTGCCCCTCATTCATGTGATTTCAGCCCGAGGCTGGGGACCTGCTACACATCCAGATTTTTTACACTTTTTCTTTGATAGTGGTCATGGCAGCACGATTGCATTTTTCTACTATCTCGGTAGTGATGCACCAGAACAAATGCAGGGCAGAGACAATGCTGCGCCATTACCCGAAGATCATGTATTTGATGCAACACATACGGCTTGGTTAGTCGAAAACCCCGATGAATTAAAAGCATGGAAACAACATCTGGAATCTAAAGGTTTAACGGTTTCTGCTGAAACCACGCATGAAGTGATTGAATCAATTTATGTGCGTGATCCAAATGGTTACTTCATTGAGTTTACGCGTAAATTAAGACCACTGGTTCAAGTCGATGCTGATGATGCTGCACTGACTTTAGCAGCCGCAATTGCTGCGGAAGAAGAAGCCAAGTTACGTGGACAACGTATCACTGAGATTGATCAGATATGGCATAAAAAGGCCATGTTTATTGAACAGGTACCTCAAGCAAAGCTTGAGATTTATGTACCAAAAGTTGAGGAGTTTTCTGCCTTGGTACGCAGTGCTGAAACGCAAGCAGGTTGTACCGTCAGCTCAGATCATCCTGTCTATCACATTATTCGATCCAATGCGCCTATTGAGTTTCGCCGCAAAGCGTTGGGATTAAAACCCGCTGTTTGGTGGGGGCTATTTACAGGTGGTATCCATGGTCGTATCGAAAGTTATGATCGAGATCAAGTCCGTTTAGTGCCAGCCATGGAGTCAATCAAATTGTGAGTTAACCGTTTAGATCAGGAAAAGATCGCATAAAAAATAGGGAGAACAAGATGAGTAGGATACTCAACCCAATACAAGGTGTTATTTATCATCCAGCTGAAAATGCTAAAAAATGGATTGAAAGTGGTGCGTGGATTAATGACACGCTTGGAAATTCACTAAGGAAAATTGCACAACGTTATCCTGATAAATTGGCCTTTATCAGTGATGAGCGCAATTTAACTTTTCAGGAACTGGATCATCTGACAGAAAGATTGGGCGCAGCATTACTCAATCATGGCTTGGAAACAGGTGATCGAGCAATTTTTCAGCTGGGGACGAATATTGAGACCATTCTGGTTTTAGTCGCCTGTTTTAAAACAGGCATTATCCCCGTGTGCTCTTTACCTCAGCATCGTGAAGTTGAAATTCGACAATTGGTAGAGAAAAGTGCGGCAAAGGCTTACTTCGTACAAGCTGACTTTAGTCCTAATTTTGATTTGGTGGCATTTGCCCAATCGATGCTGGAGCAATCGGAAAGTCTTGAAAAGTTGATTGTGATTCGTGGACAAAACGAGGGGTTGACTCATCTCAATGATCTGATTGCCACGATTGATTTAGAAACAGCAAAACTAAAGATGCAAGATGTGCAGCTAGGTGCAGAAGATGTACTCAGTTTTCAGTTATCAGGCGGTACAACAGGCATTCCAAAAATTATTCCACGTTTTCATGCTGAATATCAGGGCCATAGTCTAGGTTGGATGCGAACCTATGGCATTGATACAGACAGTAGGGTGATTTGGTCTTTACCGATTGTACATAATGCTGGAACAATTTATGCCTTGGTGTCGGTGATTAGCTTTGGTATTTCCGCAGTCATTATGCCAAAGGTCGATATTAAACGTATGTTGCAACTGATTGAAATACATAAAGTCACCCATGCACTGTCGATTGGTCCAATTGCACCGCAGCTGATGGCATATCAAGCCATTCAACAACATGATTTATCTTCTTTAAAGCTGTTTTGTACCATGTGCCGTGCCGATATGTTAGAGCAGCATTTAGGGGTGCCGTGTTCCAATTTATATGGCATTACTGAAGGCTTGTTATTGGGCTCGGGTGCTGAGGCGCCTATATTTCAAAGACATCATTCCCAAGGTGTTTCGGGTTGCCCTGAAGATGAATTTTGTCTGCTCGATCCTGAATCAGAGCAACAAGTCAAATTGGGTGAAATGGGCGAATTATGTTTTAAAGGACCTGCCACATTACCTGGTTTTTACAATGCAGCTGATATTAATGCCAGTGCTTTTACCCAAGCGGGTTTTTATCGTACCGGTGACATGATGACTGCGCATCAAATAGAGGGTGGTGTCATTTGTTATACCTTTGAAGGTCGGTTACGTGACAACGTCAATCGAGGTGGTGAAAAGATTGGCTGTGAAGAGGTAGAGGCATTCATCTGTAAACACCCATCAGTTGCCGACGCTAAATTAGTGGCAATGCCTGATCCAATATATGGTGAAAAGGGTTGCATTTTTATTATTGCGAATCTCAATTGTACTGTGCCAAACGTCGCAGCGTTGGCAGCATTTCTGATTGATCAGGGGCTTGCCAAATATAAGTGTCCTGAGCGTATCGAAATCATAGCTGAATTTCCTCTGACCAATGTTGGGAAGCTGAATAAGCCTGAACTAAAACGGATCATCACCGAAAAATTACATGAAGAGCAGGCCAGAGCGAGAGGTGCCTATGATGCAATGTAATGAACAGGTGATCAGCACGCTGCCAGTGGTAATTCGCCGCCGTGTACGGTGGTTGGAATGTGATCCAGCAGGTGTGGTCTTTACAGGTGTGTTTTCAGACTATGTGGTTTCGGCTGCGGAATGGTTTTATGAAATTTTACTGGGTGAATACTCACAAAAGGCAAAGTCAGCACATGGTTTTGGAACCCCGACTCGAGGATTGAGCTTTGATTTTAAACGTTCATTAAAACCAGATGAAATCTTTGATCTGACCGTTATGGTGGAAGAGATTCATAGCCGTACTTATGTTTTGAATATTACAGGGCGGACTTTAGATCAAAATATAATTTTTATTTCAAAACTTACACCTGTCTGTATTGCTGTTGATGAGCGGCGTTCGATTGATATCCCATCTACATTTCGTTTGGCTTTAGAACATTATCAAAGTCAGTGTTTATTACAAAATTTGGCGTAGGAAATCCAGTTATGAAAATTGCAGTGATCGGAGCTGGCCCAGCGGGATTATATTTCTCATTATTGGCTAAAAAGAATAATCCTCAGCATGAAATTACCGTCTATGAGCAAAATCGCCGTGGTGCAACTTATGGTTGGGGCGTGGTGTTTTCTGATATTGGCTTGGCCTTTTTAGAAGATGCTGATCCGGAATTTTTTAAAGAATTCACCGATCATCATGAATGCTGTGACTATATGGAAATCGTACACCAAGACAGCCGAGTACAGGTGCATGGCAATCATTTTTCCCGTACTTCACGAATTGATATGTTAAATACATTGAATACTGCATGTGAAGCGATTGGTATTGAGATTCAGTATGAACATCAAATGCTAGATATCGAAACTTTATCTCAACAGGTTGATCTCGTGGTTGCAGCTGATGGTGGCAATAGTGCGATTCGTAAACAGTATCAAGCCCACTTTCAGCCACAATTTGAACAACGTCGTAATAAATTTGTCTGGTATGGCACTCGGCAACGTTTCCATCCCGTATCGCTGATTTTCCGTCCATATCATGATGCTGGTGTCTTTATTGCGCATGCTTATCAATATAGTTCAGAACTGAGTACGTTCTTGGTTGAAGTTGACCCAGAAACATGGAAAGCCTGCGGTTTGGACCAAATGAATGAAGATGAAAGTCGAGATTTCTGTGCCAAAGTTTTTGCGCGTGATTTAGGCGGCAATGAATTACTTACGAACCGTTCCTTATGGTTTGAAGCCAATATTGTTAAGAATCAGTGTTGGACATATAAAAATATTGTATTGCTTGGCGATGCGTTAAGAACTGTTCATTTTTCTTTGGGATCTGGCACACGTATGGCGATGCAAGATGCAATTGCATTACATGAAGCGATCGTCAAGGCTCCAGATGATCTTGCCTTAGCTTTTCAACTGTTTGAACAGCAACGTCGTCATGCTTCTTCCTCATTTCAGACAGCCGCAGCTAAAAGTCTTGACTGGTATGAAAATGTTGCGACTCGGTTAGATTTAGATCCGATCAGTTTTACCTATGACTATATGCGCCGTACAGGCAAAGTCAGTCATCAGGATTTAAAACAACGCGATCCACAGTTTATTGCAGCATACGAGCGTCTGCATCCAGATTTTAATGATTGATAAAAGGATTTAGAAATGAGCAAGACAAATTATCGGATAGGGCAAATCGTCCCTAGTTCGAATACCACGATGGAAACTGAAATTCCAGCGATGTTCCGTATGAGAGAAGAACTCTATCCAGATGAACAATTTACTTTTCACTCCAGCCGTATGCGGATGCATCGAGTGACCAAAGAAGAATTGCTTGTAATGAATGCAGAAAGTTTACGTTGTGCTGCAGAGCTTGCAGATGCGCGTGTGGATGTGATGAGTACAGCATGTTTGGTGGCCATTATGGCAATGGGTGCAGGCTACCATCGGGAAACTGAAAAAGCCTTAACGGAAGTTGTTCGGGCAAACCATTGTTTAGCCCCAGTAATGACTTCGGCTGGAGCATTGGTCGATGGTTTAAAAAAATTGGGTGCAAAGAAAGTGTCATTAATGGCACCTTATATGCGACCTTTAACTGATCTGGTGGTGCAATATATCGAGCATGAAGGAATTGAAGTGATTGATTCTATTTGCTTTGAGATCCCAGATAACTTGGAGGTGGGGCGACGTGATCCGATGTTGTTATTAGAAGATGTTAAGCATTTAAATACACAAGGTGCAGATGTGGTGATCGCTTCGGCATGTGTACAAATGCCGTCCTTAGCTGTGATTCAGAAAATTGAAGACATGTTAGGGATACCAACCCTATCAACTGCTGTATGTACAGTACGAAAAATGATGGATGAATTAGGCATTGTGCCTGTTGTTCCACATGCAGGTGCTTTATTGGCGGGTCATTGAATATAAGCCAATACTGAAAAAAGCGTTGTGTGAGAGTTTTAATATGGATATTTAATTTTAAAATATGAGGAATACAAAAATGTATACATTTGTATTGATACATGGAGGTTGGCATGATGGTGATTCATGGCAAGAGGTTGCAAAGGAATTAAGAGAGAAAGGTCATACTGTTCATACACCGACAACAGCAGGTCATGGTCCAAACGTAGATCGTAATGTGAATCATGCTCAAAGTACGCAATCAATTGTGGATTATATTATCGAGCATAATTTAAATAATATTATTTTACTTGGGCATAGTTATGCTGGATCGATTATTTCTAAAGTGGCTGAAGCTATTTCGGATCGAATCCAGCGTTTAATTTACTGGAATGCCTTTGTACTGAACGATGGTGAAAGTATGGTCGAGTATTTACCAAATGATTATGGGAAGATGTTTAGTGTGTTAGCACAAGTATCTAATCATCAAAGTATTATGTTGCCTTTAGATGTGTGGAAAGCAACTTTTATCAATGATGCAGATGAGGAGATGGCAGAAAGAACCTATAAGAAATTGAATCCTGAACCCTATCAACCTTTTTTAGACCAATTAGATTTAAAAAAATTCTATACATTAGATATTCCAAAGAGTTTTTTAAATTGTCTTGATGATTTAACGATGCCAACAGGTTTTTGGCATCCACAAACATCAAGTCGCCTAGGTACATTTAAATTGGTTGAAATGTCTGGTAGTCACGAAGTCATTTTTACCAATCCAGTGTTATTGGCAGAAAAAATTATTGAAGCTTCAGAGGAATAGTTTGTAGAGCAATACTAAAAGTATACGATTTTAATAATATTTAATGTCGTATTTAAAGCAAGAACAAGCACAAATTTTGCAGCCACAATAAACTTTATTTTTTATAAAGTTTTGAGAGAGGTTTTGCTCTGATTTTAGATAGCACGTCTGGGAAGACGGCATGCAATAACGATAAAAAATACAAGGAGAGATAGATGAATATCATCAATATAACGGACTTAATAGACCAAAGTAAGCTGACCAAGCATCAGATATGGGTGTTGCTGTTATGCGCTTTATGTATGGTTGTTGATGGCTTTGATGTACAAGCAATGGGGTATGTTGCCCCTGCAATTATCCAAGACTGGGGAATTGCAAAAGCAGATTTAGGTTCAGTTTTTGGTGCTGGGCTGATTGGGATGGCATTTGGTGCATTATTTCTTGCTCCTTTTGCCGATAAGTTCGGGCGTCGACCTGTATTAATTGGCGCTATGTTTGCCTTATCCGTATGTATGGCAGTCACCATGATGGCTGAGTCCGTTCAAGCATTGGTGAGTTACCGCTTTATAACGGGGATTTGTATGGGGGCGATCATTCCGAATTGTGTCACTTTAGCTGGAGAATATAGCCCAACTCGTTTCCGTGTCACCCTGATGATGATTATTTCTTCAGGTTTTATTCTTGGCGGTGTTTTGGGTGGCGTACTGGCTGCTGCCATTATTCCAATTTGGGGGTGGCATTCGATCTTTTTAACAGGCGCAATTGCTCCATTGATCCTCGCTGTGGTTATGTTGTTTAAACTGCCAGAATCATTGCCTTTTTTAACCCTGAAAAATCGTAAACCTGATGTGTTAAAAACTTGGGCGACTCGTTTGGGCTATGTTGAATCCGCTGGCACTGAGAGCAAATTTGTTGTGAGGGAATCTGCGAAAGAGGGAGCACCTATTGCCCAACTATTTAAGGACAATTTAGCACTTGGGACACTCATGCTATGGGTGGTCAATTTTATGAATTTATTAGCTGCTTACTTCTTGGCAAATTGGCTCCCTGTGTTGATGACTGAAGCGGGTCATGCGGGTTCAAAAGCAGTGTTGGCAGGGGCTGTATTTTGGATAGGAGGTCTACTAGGTAATTTGATTTTAGGTTGGTTTGTTGATCGTCGTGGTTTTGGCTGGACATTAAGTTTGACCTTTATCGGTGCTGCGATAGCCATTGCCATGATTGGACAATCAGCGACAACACTGTCTATGGCATTTTTAGTGATAGGCGCAGCAGGTTTCTGTGTACTCGGAGCACAAACTGCATTGAATGCATTAGGTGCGGTGTTTTACCCAACTTCAGTCCGTTCAACTGGAATTGGTTGGGCATTGGGTGTTGGGCGGCTAGGGTCAATTTTAGGTCCTGTATTGGGTGCCGAATTGATTCGTCTCAATTGGTCAACGCCAAATCTGTTTTTAACAGTGACCATACCTGTAATTTTGGCATTAATTGCAATCCTCGTTTTTTGGAAGTTTGGTAATTTACCCACCGCTGCCAGCCAAAGTGCAGCTACGCATAAAAAAATATAAATTTGAAATAATTTCAATGTCTTAAAGATGTTTAAGTTGAACAAATTTATGAATAAATCAAGAAGGGAATTCTTATGAAAACAATATATTTCTTCATTAAAAATCTGCTATGGGCAAGTAGCGCAATATTAATGTTATCGCCAGCGTATGCGACAACCAGTAATAGCAAGGAGGGACAAAATAGTGAAAAAAATCCTGCCAATATTGAGCCACAAGCGAATATTGATAAAGCAATATTACCAAGCAAAATCAATCTTTTAAAATCAGGAACTGAACTCAATTTATATGGTTTGATTCGTTTGGATGCAACCTATCAATCGGCTGGTTCAGATACAATGTTTAATAATATCAATGTTGTACCAATTGAAAATACACCACAAGCTCGTCAACAAGAAAATCGCTTTAAATCAACACCGAGTGTAACTCGGATTGGTTTAGATTTTAAAACACCAACCGAGATAGGCGCGGTGGGCGGTAAAATTGAAATGGATTTTGTCGGTGGTGCGAATCGGGATCAGTTTCGTATTCGCCATGCTTATTTAACTTTTGACAAATGGTTAATTGGGCAAGCATGGTCAACCTTTGTTTCTCCCATAGAATTTATGCCTGAAACAGTGGATGCACTGGGTTATGTGGGTGGAGCGTTATTACGAACACCATTGCTTCGTTATAGTGATCGTTTAGGTACTGAGACGACATATGCCGTCAGTATCGAGGATCAAAAATATATGGGACATACCGAGCCAGATGCTAAAATTCGTTTACCTGCGCTGGCTGCTCGTATAAACCATCAGTTTGCAGATAAAGCAGGGTTAATTTCAGCGAGAACTTTTGTTGCAGAGAAGAAAACCAATGCCGATGACAATATGGCTTGGGGGCTTGGCTTAGGTGTTCAATATCAGTTTACTGAGAAAAATATGTTGAAGGGTGACTATTACCATGTAAAAGGTGATGGACGTTATGTACTTTGGTCAAATAATGGTTATGCCATCGATGGCAATCAAAAAATGCATAGTAATGAATTTGATAGCATTACCTTTGGTCTAACGCATACCTTTACCCCACGACTGCGTTCTACGATTGGTTATGGTTATATGCTTGCAAAAGATAATAATGAGTTTGCACGTTTAAACTACGAAAATTCAACTCAGAATAAATCTTTATGGCAAGGATGGATAAACACGATGTATAAGCCCTATACACCAGTTACTTTAGGAGTTGAATATGTATATGGTGAACGCGAAACCTTTAATGGCAAAAAGGGTGAAGATAACCGTTTAAACATCATGGCAAGTTATAATTTTTAATCTAAACGTGTCATTAGAATTAAATAGGTCATCTGCTCAGGAGTGCCTATTTAATTCATTTGGAGACTGATTGGCTCAAAACGTTCAATAGAAGCTGTTATCAAATGATCAGAAAATATAAAAATATTAGTTTTTTCTTAAATCTACAGCAGTACGGTATTGTTTTTCAATAACTTGTAGGTTTTTAAAGCTCAGTTTATTTTATATAAAACACGGCTTAGTCTTATCCCATCTAAATTAATGTTTTTGAATTAAATGTATTCAGCTTTATCCAACAATCTCTCATTCTAGCGCTAAAAAGCACTTAAAACCGCAGCAAATTTTCTGAATTAAATTTTTTATAAATTTATAGACGACTGGTCTATTATTGATTTATAGTGTGTACATGAAACGATCAGATAAAAGTGAAGCGACTCGCCAACATATCTTAACTACCAGTTTTAAGCTGGTATTACATAAAGGTTTTGTTGGAGTCGGCTTACAGGAAATTTTAACGACTTGTGGTGTACCCAAAGGTTCGTTCTATTATTACTTTGCTTCCAAAGAAGCATTTGGTTGTGCACTCTTACAGCAATATCTTGCTGATTATAAAGTGAAAATCGATCAATTGATTCTACAAGAAGAGCGGAGTGCTTATGCGCGCTTAGTTGCGCTTTGGCAAGCATGGATTGATGATCCATGCCATAACGATGGTGGCTGGGCCGAGAATTGTCTGATTGTAAAACTTGCAGCAGAGGTCTCTGACTTATCGGAAGATATGCGTCAGATTTTAAATTTTGGTGTAAGCAAGCTGACAGAACGCATTGCAAATTTACTCAGTGACGGGCAACAGGATGGCTCAATTCCACAACATATTGAGCCTGAAAAAATGGCACAAACCATGTATCAACTCTGGTTAGGCGCAGCTTTATTGGCGAAACTAGCACAGAACAAACAGCCACTTTATCTGGCTTTAGAAACCACACAGCAATTACTAAAACCTATATAGGAACAACAAATGAAAAGTATTATTCATCAAGTTTTTGGCGAACCTGTCGACGTATTAGCAGCAGCAGAAATGCCAAAGCCTGAACCTAAAGCAGGCGAAGTTCGTATTAAAATGATTTTATCTCCGATGCATAACCATGACATTTGGACGGTGAGAGGCAATTATGGTTATAAACCGACACTTCCTGCGATTGGGGGGAGTGAAGCCGTTGGTGTGATTGATGCTGTTGGTGAAGATGTTGATGCGGTATCTGTCGGACAACGTGTTGCAGTTGCAGCAGTTCACGGCAGTTGGGCTGAATATTTTATTGCACCTGCGCATGGTGTTGTGCCTTTAATTGATGCAATAGATGATGAAACTGCTGCACAATTGATTGGTATGCCGATTAGTGCCTTGATGCTGTTAGATTTTATTGATTTAAAACAAGATCAGTGGCTTATCCAAAACACAGCCAATGGCGCTGTGGGTAAAACTGTTGCGATGATTGCAAACGCCCGTGGTCAAAAAGTCATTCATTTGGTTCGCCGTAGTGATGCGATTGCAGAAATGAATGGTTTAGGTATTCAAAATGTAGTGGCGACTGATCAAGCGGATTGGAAAGATCAAGTAAAAGCGATACATGCAGATCAACCTTTAATCGCTGGGGTAGATTCGATTGGCGGTAAAGCCAGTGGTGAAATGTTAGCTTTACTCAGTGAAAATAGTGTATTGGTTTCATTTGGTAGTATGACGGGTGAACTGATGCAAATTTCATCAGGTGATCTTATTTTTAAACAAGCGACAGTCAAAGGCTTCTGGGCAAGTGTGGTCAATAAACAATTGTCTGCGGAACGCAAAAAAGAGTTAATTGTAGAATTGGTGACTTTAGCTGCTCAGAAAAAATTAATATTGCCTGTTGAAGGGGTATTTAGTTTTGATCAAATTCAACAAGCTGCTGCCAAAGCAACCCAAGGTGCACGCCAAGGCAAAGTGTTATTAAAACCATAAATGTATTTGACATAGATCAGTTGTAAGACTGATCTATCAGTGTTTTTAAAAAATAAGGAAAAATACGATGATTGGACAAATTTTAATTGCCTTAATTGCACTGCTACATGTGTATATTTTAGTTTTAGAGATGTTCTTATGGGACAAACCATACGGTTTAAAAGCATTTGGTAATACGCCTGAAAAAGCACAGCTCACTAAAGTCATGGCACAAAATCAAGGCTTATATAATGGCTTTTTAGCCGCGGGCTTATTTTGGGCTTTATGTGCACCTGCAATCTATGCCTTACCACTAGCGAATTTCTTTCTGGGCTGTGTATTGGTTGCTGGGATTTATGGTGGCCTAACTGCAAGTAAGAAAATTATTTATATACAAGCGATTCCAGCAGCGTTGGCGTTACTTGTCGTAAATTTGAATTACTAAAGTAAGGGAGGAATCTCGCCCATTCTTTAAATTTGTTCAAAAATCAATTTCATAAGATTATCAGAGAGATCAATAAGCTCTCTCGCTTCATCTGAATCGTTCAGAAGATGATCTTGATTGATTGATTACTATCCCTGATGTTGGTGAATTTCAATTGATGGTAATCAATGTACTATCGTTAAGTTGTTAAAAAACTCAGATACAAGAATATCATTTCACTTAATTAACATTTTTAATTAAATCAATCATATAGAAAAATAAATTGTTTGATGATAAAAATGCTTGCAATGCCGTACCTTACATTCAAAGTTTAAGTACCTTTGCATAGGCGATGCCTCACTCTCGCTCATGTTGGGCGGAGGGTGCGTCCTAATGAGAACGTTTGGAAATCAAATTGATGGATAATTTACACTCAGCTTACAAATGACGGATTAACAATCTTAGTAAAATGATTTGATCTTTTATAGCTCTGAGATTTTGTTTAAAAATATTCCAGACTCATCATTGGCTTTAAAAAGAATATGCGCTTAACTGATCCATTAAGTATTTTAATTTCTTTAAATCAGACTTATTTTGCTTCTCAAATGGATATAATTCAAATGAAAACCAAGAATTATCAGTATAAAAATTTTGAAAATAAATTTCGATTTCATCTTTTTTGAAAATAAAAGCTTCTGTCCAACTTGTTATCTCAACTTCAGACTTATGATCTGATTGTATTAATTTATCAATAATTTTAGTGAATTATTAAAATGTTTTTATGTGATTTTTAAATATAAAAACAGTACGATTTTTTCATTCTTCAATCTCATATTTCATCGTTAAATATTCAAGAGGGTGTTTTTAAAACCTGATTTTATCAAATTTTTTATTAAAATAAAACTCTAGTTGATATTGATATTTAATTTTTAAAGATAAAGTTAAGGCTTGCTTTGTGTTTTTTAGTTATTCTATGTGAGTATTTGGTATTTTAAATAATAGGATTAATCTGGTGAATATTTATTTGATTTTTTTTACGAAGTTTTTTGAATAATTTTATCTTGCTTTTCTGTTGTTAAGTATGCTTAAAATAATCATCACATAATAATTATTATATTTTTTATTGTTAATATTAAATTTTTGCTTTTAATGGTGATTTATTTTTTTGGGCTATTGGTGTTTTATTTTATATGATTAGGTTCTCAAAAAATATAAATTTAATCTATTGCTTTGTATTTTTATTTTGGTTTATCTGGAATATAGATAAATAAAGGTTTCTTTTATTTAATTTACAATTGGTCTTATTTTTTTTCATAGAATAACATATTTTTATTTTGATGAAATAGGATAAATATTGACTCAAAATACCGACGATCAATAGATTGTTGGCAGTAAATAATTTCATAATAATTATACACTTGCTCTATGTTTGTTGTGTGTTTAATTCAGTGAAATTAAATACTTAACTTTGAAATATTATAAGTTTGGTGATAAATAATACCCATGAATTTGAAATGGAAAATTTTTCATCAACCTATTGAGCGATAAACAACGCTACTCATAAATAGTGGGTGTGTATGATAAAGATCTATGAAATGATTTTTCATAAAGGAATGGGTGAAAACTCTCATTTTTTTTATGCAGTAAATAATCAGGCATCTCGTCAGCATTTTATTCGAATGCTGAGAAAAGAGATTGATTGTGAACTGGGTGATTTTAAACAGAGCTGTATGAAAGATAATCGACATGACCTCACATGGCTTTATGAGGAAGTGAGCAGGGAAAGTCATTTTTACTTAGATATTATGGAAAATGATTTTATTTATAATGCTGTTGCTGCATTAGGTTTGCATATTTCGCTGAGAGTGGAAGAACAAAATGTATTGGAAGCACAAGAAGGAGATGATTTTTTATAGAATTATTTTTAAGCTGAATTATTGAAATTTAAATTGACGATTTTTATCTTTTTGTCAATTAAAAGTTTTCGATCAGCATGTTATAATGCCATATCGTCGCCCATTCTCCCCCTAAAAATTGAATGGGTTTTTTTTGCTCAGTATGTTTATAAATCTTGGTTTTGTAGCTAATTAGATATAAGCGTATATCTATAATAATCTTAATTATTTTAGTGTTTTTTATATGTTTAAATCTTTGGTGTAATTTAATTCATATTGATTTGAGAATTTATTTTAAAATATAAAAACTTATATTTAATCGATGGTGTTTTTTAGTGTATTTATTGAACGCATATTTATCACATGTAATTATGTAAATGCTTTCACACTTCTTGTGTAAAAGTTAATAAATAATACATATCATGGGATTTAATATGAATATTTTTACAAAACTAACCCTTACTATTTTACTGGGTACAGGGTATATCGCGACTACACAAGCAGCAGTGACGGGTCAGGTTGATGTAAAACTGAATGTTTCAACAGGGTGTACTGTTGAAGGTTCTACAGTGAATGGCAATATCAACAAATTTGGTGAATTGAATTTTGGTAAAACTTCTGGCACTTGGACCAATACCCTTACTGCACAAGTTGCTTCATCTGGTACGGGCAGCCATCTCAATGTGAAATGTGATGGTACAACAGATGTTAACTTTACTGTTGCCATTGATGGTGGTCAACGCGCTGATCGTAGTCTTAAACATGCAACTGCTGCAGATGTAGTCAGCTATAACGTTTATCGTGATGCTGCTCGTACCAATCTTTATGCAATCAATACGCCTCAGACTTTCACTGCAGCGTCAGGTGTATCTCAAGAAGTTCCAATCTTCGGTGCTGTTGCTGCAAATAGCGGCACTGCAAAAGCACAGGGTGATTATACAGACACTTTATTGGTGACTGTTAATTTCTAATTGGTATACGTAACAGTGAACAGGTTTGTTGTTGAACAAGCCTGTTTTAAGGAGGAACGTATGCACCTGTTACTTAAACAATGCGTGGGATTGTTGGTTTGTGGCCTTATTTCGTCATTCACCAGTGCTGCACAGTTAGCAGCCAAATTAAATTTGCAGATTGAATTAGAACCCTCATGTGAAATTAATAATCAATCTGTCAGTAATGGAACAAATGGTCTGAATTTTGGACAGCTGGATTTCGGAGAAACCACAGCTGCATTTAATCAGGTGATAGAGACCAGTTTAAGTCAGGGTTCTACATCAGGTTTGACCATTCAATGCCCTGGCAATGCCCCAATAAAAGTGACCTTTGGTGCGGGGCAAAATGACAGCAAGGTACCAGCACCTTTTGGTGCAAATTATTTTCGTGCAATCAGTAATGGCACAGATTTCCTTGCCTACAACATCTTATATGGAACTGCTCGCGAAGCACTCAAACCCAATCAATCGATTACCTTGACCAATAATGGTCAGCCGCAAACGCTTAATCTCATGGGTCAAACTGTTAATAATGGTCGGTCAGTCTCGCTTGGACAATATACCGACACTATTCCAATTACCATCGAATTTTAAAGAACGAAATCATGAAAAAAATAGGTTTAAGTGTTCTGCTGATGTTGGCTGTGCAGTGGGTATATGCTGCAACAGATGCAACTTTTACAGTCCAAGCAACCATTGCTAATGGATGTGGGTTAAGCAGTGTTGAACAACAACTTGATTTTGGTCGTCATCCTGTTGTGACGCAGGGAAAGTTGAGTGGATCAGTGATCAATACGACACAAAGTTGGAATATCCAATGTACTGCACGGCTACCGGTAAAGGTAATGTTGAATGGTGGTGATCACTTTTCAAATAACTTTCGACGGATGAAACATGCCCAGCAGAATGAGTTTGTGTCTTATCAGCTTTATCAAGACAGTAATTCTCAGCGTGAATATACAAGTGGAGACACTTATCCACTCACGGCAACAACTGCTTTGGACACCGTACTGGGTTTTGCAGTTTATGCTGTTGCAGACTTGAATAATAACAATCAACCACGATCAGCAGGCCTTTATAAAGATACGGTCGCAATTACGATTACATGGTGATTCTATGAGCTTAAATAAAATGAAAATATGGTCGGGCAGGACTTTCTCTGCGGCCGCGATATTGATGGTCACTTCACCGGTATTCGCACAGGCCACTTTTTTAATCTGGCCAATCTATCCAAAAATTGAAGAAAACGAAAAAGCCACTGCAGTATGGCTACAAAATACCGGTAACTCTGATGCCATGGTACAGATTCGGGTATTTAAATGGGATCAGAATCATCAGCAAGATGCCTATGTGGAACAAACCGAGGTTATTCCAAGTCCACCCGTGGCAAAGATTAAAGCAGGTGAAAAGCATATGTTGCGTTTGACCCGCTCGGCTGCTGTACCTGATGCCAAAGAACTTGCCTATCGAATTATTGTTGATGAATTACCCATCAAGGTGAATCCAGAAACGGATAAAGAAACATCGACGGTCAGCTTTCAGATGCGTTATTCCATTCCCTTATTTAGCTATGGCAAAGGACTTGGCAGTGGTTTAACTGAAGTTTCACAAAAAACCAATACGAAAAACCCTTTGGCAAAACCGATATTAAGTTGGTGGGTCAAGAAGAATGAACAGGGCAAACCTGAACTTTATATTAAAAATACCGGTTCAAAATTTTCACGGCTTGCTGGGATTAAATTAACCCCGACTTCGGAGCAAATGGCTTTTGGCAAAACTGCCTTTGGTTATGTGTTGGCAAACAGCACCATGAAGTTTGATCTGGACAACAAGCTACTCAACAGCCTAAGTGGTCAAACCAGTTTGTATGGGGTTGACAGTTCAGGGGGGAAACAGGAGTTGCTTGAGATTAAGAAAGAAGGAGGGGGGGGATAAATGCGTTATCTATCAGGGTTAAATCCCCCTTCTTTTTTATGCAAAAGCTTGACATTGATATTGGTTGCGAATATCCCGTTGCTCAGCAGTAACGTGTATGCAAATGGTTTACCCCCACCACCACGAGATGTTTCAGAAGTGAATAGCTTATTTAAGCTTTATCTGGACTTGGTGATCAATCAATATTCGACCCGACAAGTGATACCGGTCATTGTCAAAGGGGATCATTATTTTATCCAGCAATCAAAACTGGATGAGTTACAGATTAAGCTGCCTGCGGATGCACTGCAGCAACAGTCAGAAAAAAACTTGACCGATCTGGATGTATTTACTTTAGGCTTTTCGGGCAAGGCTTTGGATTGGGTCAGCCTCAATCAGATTCCCGAATTGAAGTATGAGTACAATTCAGCGCAACAGTATTTTAGTCTAGATCTTCCTGCGAGCTGGATGCCAGTGCAGATACGCGGCTTGGATTCTTGGTATCAACCTGAAACAGCGCAGTCGGGTATTGGTTTATTAAATAACTATGACTTTTATACCTACCGCCCAGAGAATGGTGGCTATAGCAGTACACTCTTTACAGAACAACGCTTTTTCTCCCCTTATGGCGTACTAAGAAACTCAGGAATTTATAGCAAAACTGATTTTGAGTCATCCAATCAGAACAGTGATGGTTATCGTCGCTATGACACCACTTGGCAATATGATGATCCGGTTAATGTGATTTCATTTTTAGCAGGCGATGTGATTACAGGAAGTAAAAACGCTTGGGGAAGCTCAGTGCGTTTAGGTGGATTGCAGTTACAACGTAATTTTGGCACCCGTCCAGATTTGATTACCTATCCTTTACCTCAGTTTAAAGGACAAGCGGCCTTACCGAGTACCGTAGATTTGTTGATTAATGGGCAGAAAACCAATTCAACCGATGTGCAATCTGGTCCTTTTATTCTAAATAATGTTCCGTTTGTTAATGGTAAAGGCGAGGCAGTGATTGTCACCACAGACAGTGTTGGCCGTCAGGTGGCAACCTCAGTGCCGTTTTATATTTCGAATACTTTGCTTAAACCGGGCTTATTGGATTACTCCGTGTCTATGGGACAGATCCGAGAAGACTATGGGATTAAGAACTTTGCATATGGCAAATTTGCCAGTTCAGCAGATGCACGTTATGGGATTAATGATTGGCTCACGGCTGAAGGGCGAGTTGAACTCTCCGATTCAATTCAGTTGGCTGGATTGGGTTCAGTGCTTAAGCTGAATCAGTTTGGGGTATTAAGTGGTTCGGCAACTCAAAGTCGGGCAGATCGAGAGTTTAACCGGATCAATAGTCAAAATCTTAAGGGAAATCAATATACTTTAGGCTATAGCTATAACCAGCAGCGTTTTGGATTTAGTCTCAATCATACTCAGCGCGATCAGGATTATTATGACCTTTCACGCTTGCAATATAGCAATTTGATCTCAGCCAACAGTCATAAGAGTTTGGTTGCCAATACGTATTTTGCCACAGATAAGTCAGGTACTTTTGGGGTGGCCTATATCCAGACCCAGAACCGCGACATTAAAAATAAACTGATGAATCTGTCTTGGGCACCGATACTTCCGTCTTATATGCGTGGTGCGACAGTGTCGTTAAGTGCCAATCGGGATTTTGTGGAAAAAGAGTGGAGTGCTGCATTTCAGTTATCGGTTCCATTTTCCAAGAGCCGATCCACAGCCAATCTAGGTTATAGCCAACAATCCAGTGGCGATTATGGTTATGTCAACTTTAACCGTAGCACACCGTTGGCAGGTGGTGTTGGTGTTGATTTAAATCGACGTTTTAATGAAAACAGCGATGACTACAATCAAGCACGCGTGAGCTACCGTAACCAATATTTTAATACCGATGTTGGTATGTCGGGTAGCAAGGATTACAACTATTGGTTTGGACTTTCCGGTTCAGTGGTGTTGATGTCAGGCAATGTTTTTGTTGCCAATCGACTGGGCGAGTCTTTTGCTTTGATTGATACCAACAAAGTTGCAGATGTCCCCGTACATTATGAAAACAGTTTGGTGGGGCGGAGTAACGCCAAGGGCTATGTTTTTGTACCATCGGTGACCCCATATTACGCGGCTAAATACAGTATTAACCCGATCGATTTACCTTCCAACTTTAATGCAACCCAAGTTGAAAATCGGATTGCGGCAAAACGAGGTTCAGGTGTGGTGATTGGCTTCCCAATCAAACAGTCTTATGCGGCGAATGTGTATTTAGTGCAAAGCAATGGGCAAGCGATTCCAGTGGGTGCTGTGGTACATCGTGCCGATCAAGAATCGAGTTATGTGGGGATGGATGGTATTGCTTATCTTGAAGATCTGAGTGCAGAAAATAGCATTCGGGTGCAACTATCAGATCAGCGCATATGTGAAGCAAACTTTTCGTTGAATTTAAAACAAGCGCAACAACAGATTGCTGTGATTAAGTCAGTTGTTTGTCGTGAGGTGACTCAACCATGATTACTTTAAAAAATTTAATACCGGCAGGTCTATTATTTTCTGGGTTGATATTGCTTACTGCTCAGAGTCAAGCACAGTGTGTTATCACCTCAAGTGGTAATGTGACGATGGGTACGATTTCGTCTATGGCATTGGCGGAGAATGGTACGCAATCTAATCAGTTTAGTGCGGGTTTAAGATGTGAAGGGTTTAGTTTGGCTGCTTTAAATAATACTTATCTGAAGTATCGGGTCGATCAAATGCCTGTAAGCTATAAAAATGCTGGGACTGGTGAAGTTCTTACAGTGGATTATCTGGATACCAATAATAAAGCAATAAGTCTTGGTAAAGAAATTGATATGAGTAGTTTTTCACTTCTTAATTTCTTTACAGGACCTAATGGTGCATTACCATTTTATGCCAAAATTAATGCAGGACAAAATGTCTCTCCTGGGAGATACACAGCGGACCAATCCTTTAAAGTCAAATGGTATTATTCTGTACCTGCATTTGCAATTGTAGGGCTGGGCACCTTTTTTGAAAGTCCGGGTTTTAACCGTGGTGGTCTAATTACTGCTTTCAATTGGGGCACTGGGAGTGATGCAATATTAAACTTATATATTGACGTTTCAGCAGATTGTCGTATTTCTACCAATGCTGTTAATTTTGGAACATCGCCTTTTGCAGATGTTTTTACACCGGTTCAAACCTCTCTAGGCGTACGTTGCTCAGTATATACACCCTATTATGTTGGTTTAAATAATGGTCTCTATCCACAAAATGGAAATCAACGTGCAATGAAGGCGAGCAATAGCAATAATTTTCTGCGCTATGAGATTTATAAAAATGCAACGACGGAACGTTGGGGCAGTAGTGTCAATGAGCGCTGGTCAAGTCTCGAGGCGACAACGAACCCGGGTCAACATAATACCAACCAGCAGGGTTTTTCCTTTACTGCAAAAGTTTTGGACACGAATTCACCAAGTCTGCCGGCTGGTAATTATTCAGACACGATAACGGTAAATGTTGAGTTTTAACGATATAAAGCCATGATAATCATTTTTATCATGGCTTTATTAAATGGGAATTTTACTGTTTATTTTTTTATTGATATTAAATAAAAACTCTCTTTAATTATGTTTTTTTATAAAAATATGCGAACCGTTTGCTTCATTTAAACCATTTATTAAAATTCATTATTATACATATACAAGTGTATTTTATTTTTTATTATGCATTTTTTATGTGAAATATCTCAAGATTAAAATAATTTAGAGGTGCTATTTAAAACACAGCTATTGGCATAATATTTGTTTTTTTTGTGTTTTGATCATTCTTTTATTGTCTTAATTTGTGTTTTAATTTTTAATTAAAATGTGGATTTTAATAATTATTTATTATAAGGGTAGATGATTATTTCTCTATGTTTTAAATCATTTATATGTTTTATACATATTTGTTTTTCTAAAAAATACTGAATATAACTGTTATTATTTGAAGAGGGCTTATTGTGCGGACTTATGCATACTTCAGAATTGATGAATTCTCAATGGATGAATTTAATTATGCTGACTATATTCTTGGATATGGTTATGAAATACCGAAAAATAGGCTTGTATTTGAACAGGTGAAAATAGGCATACCCCTAGATTTTAGGCATAAACTTATAAATTTGATTAACTATACACTGGAAAGCGGAGATCTTTTATTAATAGATGGAATAGATTCTTTGGGAAGTGATTTCAAAGAGATATATTCGAGTGTCAATTTTATTTTTAAAAAAGGAATACGTTTAGTTTGTTTGGAATTTTCAAAGAAGGAGATTAAAGGAGATATAAAAAAGATTTTTTTTCATTTTCTAAAAATCTGTTCTGATTTCGATGGGAAGCTTCAATCGAACAGAAAGATTGGTAATAAAAATATAAACAAAGTAGGTCGGCCAGAAATTTTGAATAAAACCCAGAAAGATGAGGTTTTAGAAAAATTTAAAAATGGACAGAGTGTCTATTCTTTAGCTAAGCAGTATTCGGTTACAAGAACAGTCATTCAAAGACTACTTTCAAAATCATCAGACAATGTTATTCGTGAGGATTAAATGAATATGAACGTTAAAATGAATAACAAGGCTAAAACAAGTAGATTGGTTGTGGCAAAACAAATGAGCAATCTGGATAAGATATTCGTTGTTCAACTCAAATATTATCTCAATAATAAGTCGAGAGTTATTGATGACGCCAATGAAATTGAAATTAGCTCTGTAAACGGATTGATTGATTATGAAATTCACAAAATCGAACATGAGGAAAAGAAAATCATTTTTCTATATGGTTCTAGTCCATATGTTATAGATTTAAAAAATTAATTTTTTAATTAATCTTTTGGATATGAAAAGTTAAGTACTTTTAAGTTTGATGTTATGGTTAATCTTTTTAAATTTATTCTGATTTTTATAAAAGTAAAATAATAAAATTTAAAATACTTGCTAATAAATATTTTGGGTTTTTAAGTTTTAATTTAGAGCGATTTTATTTTAGATAAAGCTTTTTTAACTTAAGCTATAGTGTGATTTATGGAATAAATTGGCTATTATTTTGTATAAAAGGGTTGTTTGGTTTTTATTTTAAATTGGTTTAATTTAATTCAGGTGGTTCTGGTTGGAGTTTATCTTTAAAAGAGATGGGGTTTATGCCTGAATGGTATTTCAAAAATCAAAATATTAAAAGTGCTTAAATTTAAATTATGATGAATTTTTTTTTTGTTTATGCTGTGTTTTGTTGAAAAGGGATAAAAATCATTTTAAAAATATTGGTATTAAGCCATTTAGGTAGTATTAAAGTGATGCTTAATTTGTTTAAAATGGTTGGAATAGAAGTGTGAGTAAATAGAATGGTGCTTATTAAAAAACGACACAAAATGTCGTTTAAAATAAAAAATAGGTTGGAAATATCGAGACTTTCAATTAAATTGTTTTTATAAAAACTTTATGACCACTAATAATATGGAACAACTTAACCCATCAGACTTAAAAGCTATTCTTCATTCAAAAAGAGCCAATCTCTATTATTTAGAACATGCACGAGTGATGCAAAAAGATGGCCGTGTTTTATATCTAACCGAAGCAAAAAGTGAAAATCAGTATTGGAATATTCCCATTGCCAATACGACAGTGATTTTGTTGGGAACTGGAACGTCGATCACTCAGGCTGCAATGCGGATGCTCTGTAGTGCAGGTGTTTTGGTCGGTTTTTGTGGCGGTGGGGGTACACCTTTATTTTCAGGCAGCGAAGTGGAGTGGTTAACGCCACAAAGTGAATATCGTCCAACTGAGTATATGCAAGGCTGGATGAGCTTTTGGTTTGATGAAAAAAAGCGTTTAGATGTGGCCAAACAATTTCAGGTTGCGCGGGTTGAATATATTCGTAAAGTTTGGGTAAGAGATCGGGACTTACAAGCAGAAGGATTCTATTTAGATGATCAGGATATTCAACAGGCTTTAAGTGGTTTTGAAAAGAAGATTCCCAATATGACCAAAGTTGGTGATTTACTTCTTGCAGAAGCTCAGACCACCAAGCAGCTTTATAAAATCGCTGCAACACGTTGTAAACTCAAATTTGAACGAAATGCTGAATATGGTGATTTAGCCAATGACTTCCTCAATCATGGTAATTATTTGGCCTATGGTTTGGCTGCAACCACACTTTGGGTCTTAGGCATTAGTCATTCATTTGCAGTCATGCATGGTAAAACTCGGCGAGGTGCTTTGGTTTTTGATATTGCTGATTTAATCAAAGATGCAGTGGTACTGCCATGGGCATTTATTTGTGCCAAAGAAGGCTTTAAGGAACAAGACTTTAGAGCCTTGTTATTACAGAAATTTACCGAGCATAAATGTCTTGATTGGATGTTTGATCAGGTGAAATTACAAGCTTGCAGAAATCATGATGAAAAGGATCAAGCATTATGATTGTAACCTTCATTTCCCAATGCGAAAAGAAAGCACTGTCTCGAACGCGTCGTGTATTGGATGCATTTGCCGACCGAATTGGTGATAACACTTGGCAAACGGTGATTACCGAAGATGGTTTAATTGCAGTTAAAAAGCTGCTTAGAAAAACAGTGACTAAAAATACAGCGGTGTCTTGCCATTGGATTCGAGGGCGACGTCGAAGTGAGCTATTGTGGATTGTTGGGAATAGAAATAAGTTTAATAGTGAAGGCATAGTGCCTGTGAATAGTACACAGAAAAGTTTACAGCCATGGAAATCATCGCATCTATGGCAGAATTTAGAATTAGTTGCTATTGCATCAGGTATAGCAGGTTTATTTCATGATTTTGGTAAAGCTAATGCTTTATTTCAGGCAAAGTTAGATCCAGAAATTAAAACTGAAAAGGGCTATGAGCCCTATCGACATGAATGGATTTCATTAAAGCTATTTGAATTATTTGTAAAAAATAAAACAGATGAAGAGTGGACAGAGAAATTATCTAAGTTATCGTTTGAGTCTGAGAAAGAATGGCTTTGTAAATTAGATGAAGTAAAAAAAATAACCACATTGGCAGAAACACTTGATAGTCTTTCATCTTTTGCACAATTGATTGCATGGTTAATTGTAACGCATCATCGTTTACCGATATTTCCATTTTTTGAAAATGATCCTCCCTCATTCAGCCATGAGAATTTGTCTCAATCTTGGTTAAATGCGTGTGATATTAAATGGAATTCTCCTAATTTTGTAAAATTTGATTGGACAAATCAAGAAATTGAAAAAAACTGGAGTTTCCCTTTTGGCTTACCTGTTCGTAGCCGAGAATGGTGTAATAAAGCACAATTATTGTCAAAACGTGCGACTAACCAAATCGTTAATATTAAACAGTTTGATTGGCTCAATGATCCTTTAACCATGCATTTATCGCGCCTAATTTTGATGATGACTGATCATTGGTATTCTGCTCAAGGTGCAAAACTAGAATGGCAAGATAATCACTATACCGCCTATGCAAATACAGACAAACAACGAAATTTTAAACAAAAATTGGATGAACATAATTTAGCAGTTGGTTTTTATTCATATATTCATAGTCGTAAGCTTCCGCAGTTTATTTCTGAATTGCCTGAGTTAGGAATAAATCGAATTTTAGATCGAGGATTTGAAAATGCAGATCCTGTATTAAGTAAATGGCAAGATGAAGCTGTAAAGCTATGCAAAAAAATAAATATTCGTAGTAATGAGTGCGGATTTTTTGGCATTAATATGGCTTCAACAGGCAAAGGTAAGACAATAGCAAATGCTCGAATGATGTATGCGTTATCTGACTCTGAAAAAGGTGTACGTTTTAGTATTGCTTTAGGGTTACGTACACTGACAACACAGACTGGGGATGCTTTAAAACAAAATTTGAAACTCGATGAAAGTGATATTGCAACAATTATTGGTTCAAGTGCAATTCAACGCTTACAACGAGCAATGCAAGGGAATAAATCGCTACAAGAACAAAAACAAATTTTAGAAGATTTAGAAAAAACTGAATTTGCGATGCGTGGTAGTGAAAGCCTTGAAGATACGGAAGAGCATTTTGAGATTGAATATCCGGATATTAACCCTGAAAGCTTATTAAAAAATTGGTTTGAGAAAGATCCTAAAATTCAAAAATTATTGCATGCACCTATACTGGTGAGTACGATCGATTATCTTATACCTGCGACAGAAAGTTTAAGAGGCGGACGGCAAATTGCACCAATTTTAAGATTATTAAGTTCTGATTTGATTCTGGATGAACCTGATGAATTTGGACTTGATGATCTTCCTGCTTTAGCTCGTCTAGTGAATTGGGCGGGTTTACTGGGTTCAAAAGTATTGCTATCAAGTGCAACGATTCCACCTGCAATGGCATTTGCACTCTATGAATCGTATTTGGTAGGGAGGCAAAAATATCAACAAGCTATGTTCGGGCATAAAAACTCAAAGCCGATTGTTTGTGCTTGGGTTGATGAATTTTCAGTAAAAACTTTAGAAACGTCTGATGTGCCTGAATTTTGTAAAACTCATAATGTTTTTGTAGGAACTCGGATAAAGCACTTAATTGATGAAAAGTACATTTTAAGAAAAGCTAAAATTTTGGAAACTCAGGAGGGGCAAAGCATCCAAGAAAAAGTAGCTAATACTTTAATCAAAGGAGTTCAGGAGGCGCATTTACACCATCATCAAGTAAATGATAATGATATAGAAATTTCTGTAGGCGTTATACGTTTTGCAAATATTAATCCGTTAGTCAACATCTCCCAAAGATTAATGAATTTGGCTTTAGATAATGACACTATGCTTCATTATTGTGTTTATCATAGTCAATTTATTTTAGCACAACGTTCAGCAATTGAAGAAAAACTTGATCGAGTTTTAAATCGTAAAGATGAGAAACAAATTTGGTTACAACCTGAAATTCAAAAAGCAATAAAAAATGCACCATCAATTAAAAAACATATTTTTATTGTTCTTGCAACATCAGTCTGTGAAGTCGGACGAGATCATGATTATGATTGGGCGATTGCAGAACCAAGTTCAATGCGTTCATTAGTGCAGTTAGCAGGGCGCATTCAACGTCATCGTAAACAACATGTTAAACATGCTAACCTATTTATCCTGAATCAAAATATTCGTGCCTTACAAAACAGTGAAGTTGCTTTTACCAAGCCAGGGTTTGAAGGAAATAAGAAAAGTAATCGATCTTTAACAAAGGATAAAGAAATAAAAAATCTACTTTCTTTGGAACAATATCAATACATTAATGCTATACCTAGTATTCGTTTTATACAGCCACCGAAAATCACAAATCTACCTGAATTTAAAAATTTGGTGACTTTAGAACAGACAGCCTATGCGATGACTTTACTTGGAGCACGTGAGGAAAAAAATCATGCACGCTTGTGGTGGCGTAATCCGCTTTCTTGGAGTGGAGAATTGCAAAGAAGGCAACCTTTTCGACAATCGACTTTAGAAAATCGTTTTTATTTGGTTCCAAATGGAATGGGGAAACTACAATGGAATACTTATGATGATCAAATTAAAGAATTTACGGTGGTTGATTGTATTAAAAAATATCAGAATTTAAAACTACATCAAAATTGCAAGGTTTGGTTTAATGCAGATGAGAGTGAACGTTATCAAGAAATTCAGGACGTTTTGGACAGTTCGCAAAGAAATGTGATTTTGAATTATGGTGAAGTATCTTTGCCAAATCTCAAAGAGGGATCAACTGAGCAATATTACTATCATCCAGTTTTAGGCATTTTTTTAAATAAAAAGTTATAGGAAATTAGAATGAATGTAGAAATTGTACATGCAAGTATTGAAAGTTTTTTACGGCAACGTATTGATAAAAAAATTGAAGACGAAAGGAAAAAGCTGAAAGATGATTTTACAACAGAGCATCTTTCTAAGATTTATAGTGATCATGAAATTGTTTCATGGATGAATTATATTGCTGATAATGCTAGTAAAGTAAGTTTAAATGTAAGCCATGTTGCAAAGTTGACACATTCTAGTAATAAAGCAATTAATTTGGTGGATAGTATTCAACAGGAAAAATATCTATACCTATTGACTACACAAGCTGCAAATATAACTGCATTGGATAGTGCTTATACAGATGCAAGTTATGCACCTGTAGCAGAATTTCTTGGTTTTCGTGTGGAGAACACTGAAAAAGATTTAGGTCAATTTCTAGCTGAAAATGAACTTTATTTTAGTAAAATATCAGATCAAGTCAATATAAGAAAAAGTTGGCAAACAAAGATAGCAGAAGCCTATAGCGCAAAAAAATTAAGCAGTCATGTATTGGCTAAACAGGTATATATACCAATTTCTCAAGCGCAATATCATGTGATTTCACCAGTGAAATCGAGTGCTTTAGCACATAAAGTTTTTGAAATTATTTCGCAGAGTCGATCGAAAAATAATCCAATTAATTTGGCGCGAAAACAAAATATAATACATGAAGGGGTGTATATCAGATTTTCCAAACCTGCTTTTTTGAGTGTGACAAAAAGTAATCATCAGAATGCTTCAAAATTGAATAGTACACGTCGTGGCGGGCTATATTTTTTTCAAGCACTTCCTCCACAGTGGAAAACAAATGTATTACCACCTAAAAATGTAAAGCAATTTTTAGCACGTTGTAAAAATACAGATAGTATTGAGGTTTTTAAAGAAATTAAAGATTTATTGTTTGTGCTAAAAAAAGAAAATTTAACGATTAATTTAAATCGCAAAAATATTTTAGGAGAAAAAGTGGTATCAATTGCTGATGAGGTGATCCACCAAATTTTATTTATTGAGCAAAGCTATATAGAAGGATGGTCTAAACAATTTGATGTAGAGGATTATTTACGTGCTTTTTTAGATCCAACACAAATTGGTGATATTTCAAAAAATGAAAATAAAAACTATGTAGATGAATTTACAGAACAAGTTGCAAAATGGATTAGTCAAAATGTTGGAGATAAATATGAATCGCGCCAATTAAAAGCGATTTGGTTTAGTTATTTGCAACCAATATTCAATGATTTTTATAAAATTTTGCAGGCGGAAGAATAATTATGACTTCATATATTTTATTAGAAAAAATCAAGGTTGAAGATGCTAATTGTATTGCAGGTATCACATATGGTTTTCCTGCTATCACTAATTTTCTAGGTTTTACACATGCTTTGTCTCGTAAATTTAATGCTGAATTTGGGGTTGAACTAAGTGGTTGTGCGATTTTTAGTCATGAATATATTTTAAGAACAAATGAACAATATGATGTTCGTTTTATTCAAAGTAAACGTCCCCCAGTAACCTTACAAGGGCAAAAGTATCGAGCAGAAGCGAATAAGATACCACCAATTATTGAAGAAGGTAAAATGGATCTAACGGTATCCTTACTTTTAGAATGCCAAGAAACTTTATCAAGTGTTGACGCAGAAAAAGAAGAATATCGACAATTGCTCATCAAATGGATCTATCAAGCAAGGTTGGCAGGAGGATCTATTCAGCAGATCGAAAATATTAGCTTTTGGAGCACAGCTTCTAAGTTAAATGCTTTGAAACGCAAGTTATTGCCAAGTTTTGTTTTATTGGATGCTCGACAGGAGCTTCAACAACACGTCGAAAATAAGAGAAATATAGATCCAAATTGTAAGTTATTTGATTTGTGGACAGACTTTTTCGCTTATAAAGCATCAGCTCATCTTCAAGAAGATGGAAAAACAGAATGGATACGTCAAGAAAAACCTAATCTGCGGGGGTGGTTTATTCCTTTAATGATTGGTTTTAAAGGAATTAGCCCTTTATATGATGGGCATGAAATTGAAAATAACCGAGATCCGAATTATCCATTTCGATTTGTTGAATCCGTTCATGGTATTGGGGAATGGCGAAGCTCACACCGAATAGATCAATTAGATACTTTGATATGGAAATATCATATTGAAGATGAATGGTATTTATGCCAACAGAATTTAACGAATATAGAAAAACAGGAAGAAATTGAACAACCAAAACCTTTATCACAACAAAATGATGAATTTGATTTTAATCTAATCTAAAAAAGGACGTATATAAAATGGCTAAAAAACCTAAATCAGCAACTGAAAGTGCAAAAGTTCCAAGTGTTTTAGCATTTAACCGTAAAATTGAACCCTCGGATGCTTTAATGCAAGCAGGTTTATGGAGCAATCGAGATCAAGTTTCAACATGGAAAAATATTGATCTACATCAAAAGCGTAACCGTGGTACAAAAAGCCAATACGGTGTGCCTGATGCAGAAAAAACAGATCCAAACTTAGTTTGGGGAGATGATGCTCGGTTACCATTTGATGCAGACACGTTGAAAGTTTTTTTTACAGTAAAATTTTTAGGTAACATTGCTGAACCGACAACACACAATAGACCAGAGTTTGAAAATAAGCTTAATGAAAAATTTCAAGAATATAGTGAAAAAATTGGTTTCTTAACTTTGGCTCAGCGTTATATTTACAATTTAGTTAATGCACGTTTCTTATGGCGTAATCGTTTAGGCGCAGAAAAGATTTCTATCCAAATTAAAAATAGTGAAACTGGAAAAATTTGGAATTTTGAAGATGCTTATCAATTTGGATTGAATACTTTTGATTCAATTCAAGATTCTCAATTAATGGAGATTGCAAATTTAGTATCAAACAGCTTTAAAGAAGATCACTATTTATTATTGGAAGTTACCGCCTTTGCAAAAGTAGGTGAAGGACAGCACGTATTTCCTTCACAAGAAATGGTTATGGATCCCCCTAAAGGTCAGAAATCTAAATATTTATATGAAATTAAAACAAAAGAGGGATTTTGTGCAGGTATCCACTCTGAGAAAATTGGTAATGCAATTCGAACTATTGATAATTGGTATGTTGATGAAACAAATGATTTGAAACCAGCAATTGCGATCGAACCATACGGTTCCGTACCGAATCGTGGTAGAGCGTATCGAATAAACCAAACTGATTTTTATACGTTACTTATTAATTGGTTAGAAGACAAAGAAATTCTTGAAGATGATCAACATTTTATCGTTGCTAATTTAATTCGTGGCGGTGTATTTGGTGGGAATGATTAATGTCCAAATTTTATCAAGAAATCACACTGATTGATCAGGCTGAGATTTCGCCATATTTTCTTTGGTCAAAAATCTATACCCAGCTGCATATCGCTTTTGCTGAACAGACGGATGAGCAGCAAAAGATCCGTTTTGGTGTATCTTTTCCTCAATATGTTTACGAGAAGATAGAAGGCAAGAAATCTCGTATTGGTATTGGTAAAAAAATACGCATATTTGCCCAATCAGAAGCAGCACTGGAAACGTTGAATATAAGAAAATGGTTAGATCGGTTTCCTGATTATGTGCATATCACAGGTGTGCGGCCTGTTCCTGAAAAAGTAACGGGTTACGCAGTTTATAAACGTAAACAAGTTAAAACCAACGCTGAGCGTTTGGCTCGCCATCGAGAGAAAAGAGGGGATATCGGCTTTGACGAAGCATTGAGCCGTTATCTTCAAGTAGTGACAACAACTGATTTACCTTATGTACAGATGCTAAGTTTAAGCACATCGGATGAACAAAATAAAAAGCATTTTAAGCTATTTATAGAAAAGCAAATCACTGAAAAATCTGAAACTCAGGTTTTTAGTACGTATGGGTTAAGTTCTGTGTCTACAGTACCCGAATTTTAACCCAATATTTTTTCACTCTTTAACAGTTTAATAAAATCAATAAGTTATGATTGTGGGTTAAAACTTTGGTCTTTTATAGGTTTTTAGTCTTAACTCACTGTTATAACTTTATTTTTTGTTTTTAAATTATAGTTCACTGCCGAGTAGGCAGCTTAGAAAATCATGAGAATCAATTTCTGATTCATCTTCAAGTTCACTGCCGAGTAGGCAGCTTAGAAAACCACGGATGAACCCACTTAAGGGATGGTTGTGTTCACTGCCGAGTAGGCAGCTTAGAAAAGTTTTTTCGTTGACAGACTTAACCGGTGCATGTTCACTGCCGAGTAGGCAGCTTAGAAAACGTACCGAAGATGACAGCGCAGCGAGCTTGAGTTCACTGCCGAGTAGGCAGCTTAGAAATACTAAGAACAAGCTACTTACATCAATCAATTGTTCACTGCCGAGTAGGCAGCTTAGAAAGCTAATCCTAAAAATATTGTTAAAAAAGCTGTGTTCACTGCCGAGTAGGCAGCTTAGAAAATCGTAAAAAGCCGCATCTTCTGAGCGCTGGGGTTCACTGCCGAGTAGGCAGCTTAGAAATTGGGCAAATCTATAAGACTGACTGTAATTACGTTCACTGCCGAGTAGGCAGCTTAGAAAAATACTTATTACCTAATGCATCATGAAAGACTGTTCACTGCCGAGTAGGCAGCTTAGAAAAGAATCCCTAATGCACTACCAATGCTTATTAAGTTCACTGCCGAGTAGGCAGCTTAGAAATGACTGGTACGAAGAACCACAGAGTCAGTTCAGTTCACTGCCGAGTAGGCAGCTTAGAAAGCCCCAGTAAACAGTCGAGTCATAACGTTTATGTTCACTGCCGAGTAGGCAGCTTAGAAACTCCTCGATAAAATTGCCTTCAGCATCGAAAAGTTCACTGCCGAGTAGGCAGCTTAGAAAATACAAAGATACTGTGAAGATTCTGGAACATTGTTCACTGCCGAGTAGGCAGCTTAGAAATTGAGTTAATTGAGGCGGGTAAGGTAAATCTTGTTCACTGCCGAGTAGGCAGCTTAGAAAAAAGCTCATTGACAACGATGATTCACCGGCTTGTTCACTGCCGAGTAGGCAGCTTAGAAAATGACTTGATCTGAGTTAGTGCCAATTCAAGCGTTCACTGCCGAGTAGGCAGCTTAGAAAATTTGGATAATCCAATCTGCTTGAATTTCACGGTTCACTGCCGAGTAGGCAGCTTAGAAAGACTTGAAGATTACTCATTGTTGCTCCCCCCAGTTCACTGCCGAGTAGGCAGCTTAGAAATTGAATATCCATTGCAACATTACGATCACAGAGTTCACTGCCGAGTAGGCAGCTTAGAAAGTTGAATGAACCACTTGTATATCCCGATGGGCGTTCACTGCCGAGTAGGCAGCTTAGAAAGTATGTAGAGGGAATTCTTGAAGCAGATAAATGTTCACTGCCGAGTAGGCAGCTTAGAAAGTTTGAATTTACTGAATCTGCAACAGCATTTAGTTCACTGCCGAGTAGGCAGCTTAGAAAAGTCCTCACACCTTGCCTTAAACCAATTTTTAGTTCACTGCCGAGTAGGCAGCTTAGAAAGTATGTAGAGGGAATTCTTGAAGCAGATAAATGTTCACTGCCGAGTAGGCAGCTTAGAAAACAAAAAAAAGGATTCTCTAAAATCGAATAAAGTTCACTGCCGAGTAGGCAGCTTAGAAAGTCCTAAAATAACTCGTATTGATTACGCATTCGTTCACTGCCGAGTAGGCAGCTTAGAAAAACAATTGCCAGACTGGTACGAAGAACCGGTAGTTCACTGCCGAGTAGGCAGCTTAGAAAGAGCTGCTGCTAAGTAACTCAATAAGAAGAGGGTTCACTGCCGAGTAGGTAGCTTAGAAATTTATCCACATTGCCACTGTGGGGATCACTATGTTCACTGCCGAGTAGGCAGCTTAGAAATTATCAGGCATGAGAATGTCCAGGACTTTTGAGTTCACTGCCGAGTAGGCAGCTTAGAAAAATAATGATTGAGATCGCTTGATCTATACCCGGTTCACTGCCGAGTAGGCAGCTTAGAAAAATACGTTCACCAGACATTTGCTCAACAAGAAGTTCACTGCCGAGTAGGCAGCTTAGAAATTTCAGTATTACAACCATATTCAGCAAAAAATGTTCACTGCCGAGTAGGCAGCTTAGAAATCAAACAGATAATGAAGCAACCCTCTTAGTGTGTTCACTGCCGAGTAGGCAGCTTAGAAAAGTCAATCGGTGATGGAAGAACACCCTCAATAGTTCACTGCCGAGTAGGCAGCTTAGAAAATGAAAATGGAATGGTCTGTAGTCCAAGATTCGTTCACTGACGAGTAGGCAGCTTAGAAACTTAAAAAGTCAAACCTCGATGCTCTATCAGCGTTCACTGCCGAGTAGGCAGCTTAGAAAGATGTGTATTGTAGTCATATTGCACCTGTCTAGTTCACTGCCGAGTAGGCAGCTTAGAAAGCAGCAGCCAGTTGTGCTTCGGGCAGTTGATCGTTCACTGCCGAGCAGGCAGCTTAGAAAACATTAGCTACACCACCTAATAATATATTAGTGTTCACTGCCGCATAGGCAGCTTAGAAAAAAATAAGGAAGGATTAAACCACCACATTTACGTTCACTGCCAAGTAGGCAGCTTAGAAAGCTGATGTAGAGCGTAAAACACTACCCGGACAGTTCACTGCCAAGTAGGCAGCTTAGAAATAAATTCACACCATTGAATGGTACAGTGGGGCGTTTACTGCTACATAGGCAGCTTAGAAAGAATGCACAAACGATTCTTGAAGCAATTGATGAGTTCACTGCTGAGTAAGCAGTTTAGAAAATGTGTTCAGCGGTAAAAGTGGTCTTGGTTTCTGTTAACTGCCAAGTAGGCAGCTTAGAAATATCGAGTCAATCCCGATTCAGGGTTGGAAGAGTTCACTGCCGAATAGGCAGCTTAGGAATGTGCAAGAATTCTATAAAACGAAATATATTGGTTCACTGTAGCGTAGGTATGGGTAGGATGTTTGGTCAGTTGAAAAGATGATTTTGATATTAAAGAAATACATTATAGGTTGAACTTTATTTTTGCTTATTTTATATTTAGATAAATTGAACAATATTTGTTCTATTTATCTAAGGAGAGGTTAAAAAATGTCTAATAAATCGATGCATGTTGTGTCAAATCCAAAAGGTGGTTGGGATATTAAACAAAGTGGAGGAGAAAGATCATCTGGTCATTTTGATACAAAACAAGATGCGATTGATCGTGCTAGGACTATTAGTGAGAATCAACAAACTGAGTTAGTTATTCATAATAAAGATGTAAAAATTTCACAGAAGGATAGTCATGGAAAAGATCCATTTCCCCCTAAAGGATAATAGTACTTTCTACTAAATTAGTAGCTTAGAAATATAAAGTATTCCTTTATAGGTTTGTTTACTGCCATATAGGCAGCCTAGAAAATAAAGATTGGCAGCAACAAAAAATCTTGTTTAGTTGATTGTGGAAAGGTTTGGGATTGCAGGTTGGTTAGAAATATTTTTTAAAATAACTTTGAGGTTGTTGAATTAATATAACTCTGGGGTTATATTTTACTCATCAAGACAGATGGAGCTGAAATGAAAAGTCTGGAATTGATTAAGATGATTGAAGCAGACGGTTGGTATGAGGTTAGGGTTAAAGGTAGTCACCACCATTTTAAACACCCCACCAAAGAAGGTCTGGTCACAGTACCTCACCCTAAAAAAGATTTACCAACTGGAACTGTTAAAAGCATTTTAAAGCAAGCAGGTCTTGAGTGACCCACTGCATCCAAACTTCATTTTCTCCAAAAGAGGTGAGTATGTTATATCCAATTGCAGTAGAAAAAGGCTCGAATGATGAAGCCTATGGCGTGATTGTTCCTGATATTCAGGGATGTTTCTCTGCGGGTGATACTTTTGAAGAAGCATTAAGCAATGCGAAGGAAGCAATTGCAGATCATTTGGAAATTTTAGCAGAGGATGGCAAAAATATTCCTTTGGCATCAGAAGTAAGTAAATTTCTTAACGATGAAGAGTTTAAAGGCTTTATCTGGGCAGTTGTAGAAGTTGATGTGAATCGTTATTTAGGTAAGGCTGAAAAAATTAATGTCACCTTACCAAGTCGCTTGATTTATCTCATTGATGATAAAGTGGGTAAAGATAAGCAGTACAAATCCCGTTCTGCATTTTTGGCAGCTGGTGCTGAAAAAATATTGCAAGCTTCATCATAGCTAACCAAAAAGACCCACTCAATTGAGTGGGTTTCTGAATATTTAAAGAAAAGTGAATGAGTATTAAAACCAAGGCTTTAGAAGGTATAAGATTTTTGAAAGACCTCTGTTTACTGCCACATAGGCAGCTTAGAAAAGACTGCAGGTAAATTTCTAAGTTCATTTTCAGTTCACTGCCACATAGACAGCTTAGAAATATTATGGCAGTAATACTCGCAAGTTGATTTTGTTCACTGCCGCATAGGCAGCTTAGAAAGCCACGATCAGGATGATTTTTAAATGCTAGTTGTTCACTGCCACATAGGCAGTTTAGAAATGTTCAAGAGTTTTATGAGCCGAAATATATAGGTTCACTGCCGAGCAGGCAGCTTAGAAAATCGAGGACGTACGAACTGACCTTGTAGAGATGTTCACTGCCACATAGGCAGCTTAGAAATGGCTATTTAAATAGTCGTCGCCATTGGTAACGTTCACTGCCACATAGGCAGCATAGAAAAGATGCAAAATATCATCTTTGAATGACCCAACGTTCACTGCCGAGTAGGCAGCTTAGAAATGTAGACGGTTTCTACCATCACAGTCGTGCTAGTCCACTGCCATACAGGCAGCTTAAAAGAAGCCAACACAACACATATTAATATGTTAACTATTTCACATTTTAATTGGGAAAAATATTTATATGATTTTTAACATTAAAAAAGTTGAATGTTGTATAGAAAAATAAAAATATTAATTCCTTAAACTCATATATAAACATCATCATTGGGCATCTTAACTGGGCGATTTGTCAAACATTGGTCAGTGGAAATTCTAAATTTAAGCGAAATATCAATCAGTAACATAGTCGTTAAAGCATTGCTACTCCTCGGTCTTTGGGCGTTGTAAGGGGGGCGATGGTGAGTTGTGATATCGCTGTTTTTTTGCCTGAATTTCAAAGCAAATTTTCTTAATCAAATGACATAAAACGATGATTTATACTCATGTGACTAATTTAAAATTTACGATGAAATAACGTGAATTTTGTTTTATGTAAAAAATTTACAAAAAAAAATATTTTAAATAAAACTGAAATATGAATGTAATAAATATTTAATATATTGAAATTTATAATAAAAATATTTTTCTCAAAAAATACAAATTTATATACACTTGTATCTATTTTATACACAAAGTGTGACTTTGTTTACATTTTCATCTCAGTGTGCATAATACCCATCGATCTAAACGAATCATTTTTTTGTCTGTATAGGATACTTGGTATGAAAAATACTTTTTTAGCAGCATCAGTTTCAATTTTAGCAATGTCTAGTGCTTTTGCAGCAGACGGCACAATCACAATCAATGGTCTAGTAACTGACAAAACTTGTGATATCGTAACTCCACAAGGTAAAGATTTCACAGTAACGCTTCCTACAGTATCTAAGCAAACTCTTGCTAAAACTGGTGATATCGCGGGCCGTACGCCATTCACAATCAACTTGGCTAACTGCTCTGAAGGCAAAGTTGCAACTTATTTTGAACCAGGTTCAACAGTTGATTTTGGTACTGGTCGTTTAAATAACACAGATGCAACTGGTGCGAAAAACGTTCAAGTTCAATTGTTAGGTTCAAATAACCAATTCATTCCTGTACTTGCTGCGGGTGCTTCTGGCGCGCAAACTAACTCTCAATGGGTAGATGTTGCGGACAAAGGTGCAGCTGATCTTAATTACTATGCTGAATATTATGCAACTGATGCATCTGCTGCTGGTAAAGTAACAACGTCTGTTCAATATACTATTATCTATCAATAATTTTTTATTGAATGGTACGGAGCTAGGTTGTCTAGCAACCTAGCTCTTTTACTTTATTTTAGATATAGAGATAATCGTTATGTTCTTGAATCATTCCTTTCTTAAAAAAGGTTTACTCGCATTTTTAATTCCGTTTGGTGCAGCGAATGCTGAAATCATCATTCATGGTACTCGTGTTATCTATCCATCTGATGCACGTGAAATTACTTTACAGGTAAGTAATAACGGAAATAATCCTGCATTGGTTCAAGCATGGATTGATGAGGGAGATGCGAAATCTACGCCAGATCAATCGAAAGCGCCTTTTATGATTACACCGCCTATATCGCGTGTGGAAGCTAAAAAAGGGCAGTCTTTACGTATTACCAGTTTGCCAAATGCAAATGAGTTAAGTAAAACTCAAGAAACGCTTTTTTGGTTAAATATTCTCGATATCCCACCAAAACCTTCTGTGAAAGATCAGAATGTTGTACCAGATAACTTTTTACAACTTGCGATTCGATCGCGTATTAAGTTTTTTTATCGCCCAGCTGGACTTAAAGAAGATGTCGCTTTGGCACCTGAAAAACTACAGTGGAGCAATAACGGTACTCAGTTAACCGTAAAAAACCCAACACCATTTCACATTACCTTGACTTCTATTATGCAAGATCAATCAGGCAAACGCGTTGATTTGATTTCACAAGGTTTAATGTTGAAACCATTTTCTGATGGAACGGTGAGTTTAAAAAATTCCAATGTCGCTAAGATGACCTTTACCACAATCAATGATTATGGTGGTCGTGTAGAGCGAAATATTAAATTTTAATAGATTGAACAAGTCTTTAAATTTCTTCAATGCAAGAAATTTAAAGCACCTTCGCAATGATGATTTAATCATTTCATTTATCTGAGAGTAAGCGAGTAAAAAAACCTATTCATTTGTTGATAGGCAGACTTCTTTATGCAAAAAAATGAACAAAGCTACAAGTGGATCAAGCGACATATCAGTTACTATGTGGCTTGTGGGGTTATTACGCTCAGCATTCCTGCTTTAGTTAATGCATCTGAAACTGACTTAAAAGAGGCTGAAAAGTCTCCGACTGCTGCAGAAGCAGAATTTGATTCGGCTTTTTTAATTGGCGATGCCAAAAAGATAGATGTAAATCGCTTTAAATATGGCAATCCTGTGTTACCAGGTGACTATAATGTGGATATTTATGTCAATGGTAACTGGTTTGGTAAACATCGTATGGTGTTTAAAGCGACTGAAAATAATCAAAATGCGTTTACCTGCTTTAGCTCAAACCAATTATTAGAATACGGCGTTAAAGCAGACGTGTTAAAAAAAGGCGAAAGCTTTGCTTTGACAGGTTGTCAGAAAATCGAACAGTGGGTTGAAGATTCGTTTTATGAATTTGATACTTCACGTTTACGTGTCGATATTTCGATTCCACAAGTTGCGATGCAAAAAAATGCGCAAGGCTATGTCGACCCTAGTGTTTGGGATCGAGGGATCAATGCTGCATTTCTTTCTTATAATGCCAGCGCATATAAAACATTTAATAAAACCCAAGGTGGCCAAGAAACCACCAACGCATTTACTTCGATAACTGCTGGTGCAAATTTGGCTGGTTGGCAATTGCGCCATAATGGTCAATGGCAATGGCAAGACCGCACCACCACAGATAATCAATCTAAATCAAGCTATGACGCGATTAACACCTATGTGCAACGCGCATTCCCGCAATACCGTGGTGTATTGACTTTAGGTGAAAGCTTTACCGATGGTGAAATCTTTGATTCATTTGGTTATCGTGGTTTCGATTTTTCCAGTGATGACCGTATGTTACCCAACAGTATGATTGGTTATGCACCTCGTATTCGCGGTAATGCAAAAACCAATGCCAAGGTTGAAGTACGTCAGCAAGGTCAGTTGATTTATCAAACGACTGTTGCACCGGGTAGTTTTGAAATCAATGACCTCTATCCAACAGGATTTGGTGGTGAACTCGAAGTTTCTATTTTAGAAGCCAATGGTGAGATTCAACGCTATTCAATTCCTTATGCATCTGTTGTACAAATGCTCCGTCCAGGAATGAGCCGTTATTCTGTGTCAATGGGTCAATTCCGTGATAAAGATATCGATCTAGATCCTTTTATTGTACAAGGGAAATATCAACGCGGTATCAATAACTCGATCACGGCTTATGGTGGTGTACAGTTCTCAGAAGACTATTCAGCAGTGACATTGGGCAGTGCTTTTGCAACACCTATTGGCGCAATTGCACTTGATGTAACGCATTCACAAGCAGATTTTGAACGTCGCAAAAGTGAAAGTGGGCAAAGTTTCCGTATCAGTTATAGTAAATTAATTACCCCAACAGATACCAATTTGACCTTGGCTGCATATCGTTATTCTACAGAAAACTTTTATAAGTTACGTGATGCAATATTGGTACAAGACCTTGATAATAAAGGTATTAGTTCAGCTCATGTAGGTAAGCAGCGCAGTGAATTTCAGATCACCCTGAATCAGGGTTTACCACGTGATTTTGGCAATATTTATGCAACAGGTTCGTGGGTAGATTACTGGAATCGTCAGGAAACAACCCGTCAGTATCAAGTGGGTTATAGCAACAACTACCGTGGTTTGACTTATGGTTTGTCAGCAATTAAACGTATTGTTGAAAATAATGCTACAAGTATCAGCAATAGTGATACTGAGTATATGTTGACCATGTCCTTACCACTTTCATTTAAGAAAAGCTCAGCGAACCTCAATTCGATTATGACGCAAGATAATGCGACTGTCGGTGTGAGTGGTGTGGTTGGCGATCGTTTTAACTATGGTACATCTGTATCGACGCGCTATGGTGATAATCCGAGTGCCAATTTAAATGCTCAGTATCGTACCAACTACGCGACTGTTGGTGGTTCATTCAGTGCTGCTGATGGTTATCAACAAGCCATGTTGACTGCACGTGGTAATATTGTTGCTCATCCTGAAGGTGTCTTGTTTGGACCAGATCAGGGGCAAACCATGGTGTTGGTATATGCACCTGAAGCTGCTGGTGCAAAAGTGAATAATGCGACAGGTTTAAGTATCAATAAATCTGGTTATGCGGTGATTCCATATGTAACCCCATATCGTTTAAATGACATTAGCCTTGATCCTCAAGGAATGTCGACAGATGTTGAGTTAGATGGTACAAGTCAGCGTATTGCACCCTATGCAGGTTCAATTTCACAAGTGAGTTTTGCGACGAAAACTGGTAAAGCAATTTATATTCGCAGCAAAAAACAAAATGGTGAAACTTTACCTTTTGCAGCAGAAGTATTTGATACAAAAGGTGAAAATATTGGAATGGTTGCGCAAGGAAGTATGGTTTACTTAAGAACCAATACTACTGCAGACTCTGTTACAGTGAAATGGGGCGAAAATGCTAACGAGCAATGCCACATCCAATATGATGTTTCTGCGCAAGCAGCAGACAAAAAGCAAAATATGATTATGGCGGAAGGTGTATGTCAATGAACGGTAAAGTTTTAAATCGTATTCTCTTGCTCATTGCTGGGACTGTGAGTTCAGGGACATATGCTGCATGTATACCAGATCGTGGTTTCTCTACTGTTGATGTGAGCATGGCAGTAGGACGTGTTGTGGTGAGACCAAGTGACCCTGTCGGAAAGGTTTTACGCAAAGCCTCTTTTCCAATTAGACCCAATGGTTCGACGTATAGTTGTGGTAGTTATGGCACACTTGGTGCTGTTTTAACTCAAAACTATTCACTTAGCCCTATCGGTAATTCGGTTTATAACACCAATATTGATGGAATTGGTATTCGCTTATACCGTGAAGCGCCAACAGCTCCTGGTTTTGCCGATTATTATCCTTATACACGAAGTGCGAGTGGCAGACGTGTTTTGGCAGAAGGTTTTTTTATTGTTGAAATTGTTAAAACGGCGACATCAACAGGATCTGGCGCACTGGTTCCAGGCACATATAGTAGTTATCGTTCTGGTGAACGCCAAAGCCCACCTTGGTTAACCAGTACGGTATATGGGAATGCGATTACTATTGCGTCTTCTTCATGTGAAATATTGGGAAATATTAATAAAACCGTGACACTGCCAACGGTAAATAAGGTTGATTTTAAAGGTGTCGGCTCAACGCAAGGTGAGCAAGCCTTTGATCTCAACATTTTGTGTAATGGTGGTAAAAACCCGAGTGGTTATGAAGAAAGCAATAAAATCAGCCTAAGCTTTGATTATGATGCGGTGAGTAGTAGCACTCAAAATGTACTTGCAAATACAAATACCGCAGGAAGCAGTGCATCAGGTGTTGGCGTACAATTGCTTTCACAATATAAAAATTCGAATAAAGTGATTGCCAAAAATGACAAGCTGGAATTAGGTACGTTAAAGTCAAATGATAATATTCAATACAATGTGCCAATGACTGCGCGTTACTATCAGACTGCAACCAAAGTGATGCCTGGAAAAGTCCGAGCTATGGCAACCGTCACAATTGAATATGATTAATTGACGTGAATCATATTTTTTAAAATTATTTTTTTATTTATTGATTGGAAAATCTTGTATTAATAATAAGGTTATGTAATTAATTAACTACACCATTTCTTTAGAGGGGAATGAGATGGAGTTAAATAAAAAACTATCCTTTTTATTAATAACATTTACAACGATATCGAGTTTAAGTTTAGCTACTTATGCAGAGGAGATTCATTTTCAAGGGCAGATTGTAGAATTTACATGTGAAAAGGATTCTAATAATTCTAATTGCAAAGCGATTGATAATACGATTGATGTGCTGAGAAAAACCACCACAATAGATAGCTTTAATTTCAATAACTTAGTTGATAAGAAGGCCAATAGTGTGGCGCATTTAAAAATTCAAGATTTAGAAAGTGAGCAGCATAAAATACTGGTGGTAGATTATTATTAAGCCTATTAATTTGTGATATAAATAACATAAATTAAAAATTATGCTGTGTGATAAGTTAAAATATAATCTGATTATTTTAGTTGGATTATATTTTAATTTGTATTAAAAATAATCGAATTTTTAAACTGTTTTAAATCTTTGTATCTTATTTTATCGGTTGAATGGTTTTATTTAATATATCCATAAAGGTTTTTAAGATAATATTGTAATTTTTTCCTTTGTGGGTAATTAGACAGATCGGCGTACTGTAATGCATTCTCTCTTGTAAAATCGGTTGCATCAAACCATCTTGAACCCATTTTTTCGCATAATGATCGGGTAAAAACCCCATAAATTTTCCTGAAAGAATCAGAAAGGCGATACCTTCTCGGTCACTGGCTGTGGCGGAACAGTTCAATCGTTGATGCAACTTCATGGCATCGGGGGTAATGGCGTAATTTGGAAGAACCGTATTGCATCGTTTTAAGTCATCTAAACTTATTTCTCCTAAATGCTGAAAAAGCGGGTGATTTTGTCCACAATAGAGTGAAGACTCTTCGTTATATAAATGAAAATAATCGAGGCCTGACAATGGGCTCACCAAAGGAATCGCACCAGCGTGTAAGCGATTGTCCAAAACACGACACTCAATATCTGACAGTGTGCTCATACTAATATTAATAACCACCTCAGTATTTTCTTCCGCAAGCTGTGCCAATGTATTGGTGATATAAGCACTGGGCATCGTGACTAAGTTATTAATAATTCCAATATTAAATTCACCTTTGAGCTGATTATGCATTTGATTGATTTTGGCACGAAAGTCCTCAATCGAAGCGGTCAGTACCTCAATATATTCTAAAACTTCCCGACCTTCATCGGTGATGGAAAAGCCTGCTCGACCACGTTGACAGAGCCGAATCCCTAAGCGATTTTCCAGATCACTCATATGCAAACTAATCGCAGAACGGCTAATCCCAAGGATACTTTCAGCAGCAGTAAAGCTGTGACAGTCACAGACTGTTTTAAATATTTTAAGTAATTTTATATCAAAATCAGTAACTTGATTTAATTTTTTAGGTTTCATTTAGTTTTGCTTTTTTATATCTAAACTCAAGATATTTTGAATTTATCAAAACTATCTCGCTTTGTACACTCAAGAGATAACCACAAAACAAGAAGAGTACTTATGTTTGATATAGATACATCAAATGACCGCGATGACGCATTGGAAGCCAGTCAGTCAAATGAGCAGATGAATTTAAATTATCAAGCCCATTGGATGCCATTTTCTGCAAATCGTAATTTCCATAAAGATCCGCGCATGATCGTGGGTGCAAAAGGATCGTATTTAATTGACAGTACTGGACGTGAGATTTATGACTCATTGTCAGGGCTATGGACGTGTGGTGCAGGGCATACACGGCCTGAAATCCAACAGGCTGTAAGTAAGCAATTGGCAAAATTGGATTATTCACCTGCATTCCAATTTGGACATCCTTTATCTTTTCAATTGGCTGAAAAAATTGTTCAGCTGATGCCGGAAAAACTGCAACATGTCTTTTTTACCGACTCTGGTTCAGAGTCTGCGGATACTGCGATCAAGATGGCACGTGCCTATTGGCGCATTCAAGGCAAACCAAGCAAAACCAAATTGATTGGACGAGCGCGTGGCTATCACGGTGTAAACGTGGCAGGGACCAGTCTCGGCGGCATTGGTGGAAATCGTAAAATGTTTGGTCAATTGATGGATGTGGATCATTTGCCTCATACCTTGCAAGCGCATTTAAGTTTTAGCAAAGGCTGTGCTGAGACAGGTGGAGTTGAGCTGGCAGATGAAATGCTCAAACTGATTGAATTACATGATGCTTCTAATATTGCAGCAGTAATAATAGAACCTGTTTCTGGTTCAGCAGGCTGTATCGTGCCACCAGTTGGTTATTTACAACGCCTACGAGAAATTTGTGACCAACACGATATTTTACTGATTTTCGATGAGGTGATCACTGGCTTTGGGCGTATCGGCAAATGGACTGCGGCTGAACATTTTGGAGTTACACCAGACCTTTTGACCTTTGCTAAACAGATTACCAATGGCGCAATTCCATTAGGTGGGGTGGTGGCAAGCCATGAAATTTACAATGCATTTATGCAGCAAGACTTGCCTGAACATGCCATTGAATTTACCCATGGCTATACCTATTCGGCCCATCCTGTTGCCTGTGCCGCTGCTCTCGCCACCTTAAATGTACTCGAAAATGAAAATTTAATTTCCCAATCTGCTGGCTTGGCACCAAGCTTTGAAAAGCTTGTCCATGAATTAAAAGGTTCCCCCCATATTGTCGACATCCGTAACTGTGGATTGATTGGTGCCTTGCAATTGGCTCCACGTGATGGTGATGCCACGATTCGTGGTTTTGAAATTGGAATGAAACTGTGGAAAGCAGGTTTCTATGTGCGTTTTGGTGGGGATACCCTTCAGTTTGGCCCAATGTTTAACAGCACAGAAGCGCAATTAAGCAGCTTGATGAATGCAGTAGGTGAGGCACTTTATCAGGTGAAATAAATAGGGTGTGCCTCTAAGCAAATCAATACGGAACAGCTAGACAATAGACAAGGAAAAGTAATGAACAATTTAGAAAATTTTAGTGGTGGCGAGCTGTCTAATACCGAAACAGTTGAAGCAGTACAACCGATCACGCTGGTTGGGCATTTTATTCAAGGGGGACTGGTAAGCAAGACCTCAAGAACACAAGCTGTATATCATCCAGCCACAGGCAAGATCAGCAAAGAAGTTGCGCTTGCAGATAGCGACTTAGTCAATCAGGTGGTTCAGATTGCACAACAGGCTTTTCCAGCATGGCGTGATACCCCAGTGATTAAACGTGCACGAGTGATGTTTAAGTTTAAACAACTGCTAGAAGACAATGCTGAAAAACTCTGTGAGTTGATTGGGCAAGAACATGGAAAAATTTGCCATGATGCGCAAGGTGAGTTACAACGCGGAATTGAAAATGTTGAATATGCATGTGGTGCACCTGAGTTTTTAAAAGGTGAATACTCAAAAAATGTTGGCCCAGATATTGACTCATGGAGTGAATTTCAACCTTTAGGTGTGGTTGCTGGGATTACACCATTTAATTTTCCAGCGATGGTTCCATTGTGGATGTTCCCGATGGCGATTGTTTGTGGAAACTGCTTTATTTTAAAACCTTCTGAAAAAACCCCATCCGCAGCATTATATTTGGCGGAATTACTTAAACAGGCAGGTTTACCCGATGGTGTGTTTAACGTCATCAATGGTGATAAACAAGCAGTGGATGCTTTATTAGATCATCCAAATATTCAAGCGATCAGCTTTGTTGGTTCAACCCCGATTGCTGAATATATTTATCGTACAGCAACCTCGGCAGGCAAACGCTGTCAGGCCTTAGGTGGTGCAAAAAATCATGCCATTATCATGCCTGATGCAGATATCGATAATGTGGTGAACTCATTATTAGGTGCAGCTTTTGGTTCATCTGGTGAACGCTGTATGGCATTGTCTGTAGCAGTGGCAATTGGCGATGAAATTGCTGATCTGGTGATTGAAAAACTTACTCAAGAAATGCAACAACTCAAGTTTGGTCATTATGCAGATCAACAAAATGACTTTGGACCGCTCATTTCGCAAGCACATAAAGATAAAGTTCAAGCTTTTATCCAAAGTGCTGAACAGCAAGGTGCTAAAATCGTTGTCGATGGTCGTGATGCCAAACCTGTTGGTTATGAAACTGGATTTTTTGTTGGCCCGACGCTGATTGATCAAGTTTCATCAGACATGACCAGTTATCAGCAAGAAATTTTTGGCCCTGTTTTACAGGTGATTCGCGTAGAAACCATGCAACAGGCGATGCAGTTAATTAATGATCATGAGTATGGAAATGGTACCTGTATTTATACCCGTGATGGGGAAGCTGCGCGCTATTTTACCCATCATATCCAAGTGGGAATGGTCGGGGTAAATGTGCCATTGCCCGTACCTGTTGCTTATCATAGTTTTGGTGGCTGGAAGCGTTCGTTATTTGGTGACTTGTATGCTTATGGGCCAGATGGAGTACGTTTCTATACGCGTCGTAAAACCATTACCCAGCGCTGGCCAGCTACACACGTTCGTGAAGCCAAGCAGTTTTCAATGCCAACTTTAAATTAATTTTTGCTGTATAGAGGGAAGATCATCGATTTTCTCTCTTTTGAATAAGGATTTAATAATGTAAATCACGATTTTAAAAGTATTTTTAAGGAATAAAATATGAATGGTGTTAAAACAACAAAATTAGGTGAAGGACTTTCCAACCGGCATATCACGATGATTAGTATCGGTGGCGTTATTGGTGCAGGTTTATTTGTTGGCTCTTCAGCTGCAATTGCCAAAGCAGGGCCTGCTGCTGTACTGGCTTATATTATTACCAGTATTATCGTTTTTTTGGTGATGCGTATGCTCGGTGAAATGGCCGTTGCTCAACCAGATACAGGTTCATTTTCCACTTATGCGCGTAAAGCAATTGGCCCTTGGGCTGGCTTTACCGTGGGTTGGTTATATTGGTGGTTTTGGGTTTTGGTGATTCCTATTGAAGCAATTGCTGGTGCGGAAATTTTACATGCATGGTTTCCTCAAGTTTCCAGTGCAATTTATGCCTTTGCTTTTATTATTTTACTCAGTTTAGCCAATTTCTTTAGTACCAAAAGTTTTGGTGAGTTTGAGTTTTGGTTTGCTTTAATTAAAGTGGTTGCGATACTGCTGTTTATTGTGATTGGTGCATCGGCTGTATTCGGTCTTTGGCCTTTGGCTCGTGATGTCAGTGGTGTGGGGCATTTATTTTCAAATGGCGGTTTTATGCCGCATGGCATGGGTGGTGTTCTCTCGGCGATTTTAATTTCAGCATTTTCATTTTTTGGTGTTGAAATTCTGTCGATTGCTGCGGCAGAGTCTAAAAATCCACAAGAGAAAATTAAACGTGCCACCAATCTAGTGCTGTATCGCATCATTTTATTCTTTGTCGTTTCGATTTTTCTAGCAGTGGCTTTAGTCGATTGGCGTTCGCCTGATTTACAAAAATTGGGGACCTTTCAGTATGTCTTGGTCAGCCTCAATGTGCCGCAAACCAAACTGATTATGGACATGGTGGTGTTTATTGCGGTGGCAAGTTGTATGAATGCGGCTGTATATACTTCTTCACGGATGCTGTTTGCATTGGGTGCACGTCAAGAAGCCCCGAAAGTTGTGACTAAAATTAATGATGCAGGTGTACCAACAATCGCAGTGTTTGCTTCAACCTTGGTTGGACTGATTTGTTGCGCCGTGAATTATATGTTTCCTGGGCAAGTTTTTGGATTTTTACTTTCAACAACGGGTTCAATTGCCTTAGTGGTTTATTTAGTCATTGCTGTGTCACAACTACGCTCAAGAGCTAAACTGGAAAAAATAGGCGCTCAAGTGACCTTTAAAATGTGGTTATTTCCTTGGCTGACATGGTTTGTCATTGTGGTGATTATGAGTGTATTGGGCTATATGTTTTTATCGCCTCAATATAGTTATGAAACGACTTTGTCCTTAGGAGTAACCTCCATCGTGGTGATTTGTGGTTTGATGGTGACACGCAAGAATAAAACCGCGAAGCGTATGGCGGTCCATTTGGATTAAATCAGCATTAAACAGCGCAGAACAACCAGCAAACTTTGTCGGTTAAGGGTAAAGCCAGCACGACAAAGTTTGTTTTTATGTATGGGCTTTTGCTTTTATCACGCCAGTCTATAAAAAGAAAACAATCACTTAGGTTGGATGTTCTAGGTTATTTGAGCGAGATTTGGCTTATTTTAGCTGAGTTGAACATCATGTCTATTGAGCTCTGTTTCAAAGCTTTCATTGACATGATGTTTTTCATTTACATCTAATGTTTTATTGATATTTTGCTTTCTCCACGTAGAAGGAGAAACGCCGTTCCAAGCTTTAAACGCACGATTAAATGAGGTTTGATCTTTATAGGCAAGTAAGAAGGCAACTTTTGTGATGGATAGGTTTTGATTTTGCAGATATTTCTTGGCTAAATTTTGACGAATATTACTGAGAATTTCTTTAAAGGAAAGGTCTCTATTTTTTAAATATTTTTGCAGTGCTCTCGCAGAGATATTTAATGATTTTGCAATAGAGTGAATCTGGACATTATTATTTTCAAGTGCTTGTAGCATACTCAGATTAACCAATTCCAAGAAAGAATCCTCCTGAGGCATTTTACTGAGTAATATGTTGGCATGATTCAATAATATTTCTAAAAGAATAGGGTCATAATATTTTAATTTGGTTTGCAATAAAGAATTCGGTATGACGATACGAGTTTGCTTTGTATTAAATTTAATCGGGCAATTAAACAATTGTTGGTATTTTTTTGTGTCAATGGGTTTGGGAATGGCAAGTTCTAGACAATGAAAAACACTTGCATCTGAATCGGTCAGTTGTTGTAAGTGGTGAAACAGGCTAGACACTTGTATTTCTTCAACGATGGTGGTTTCTTCAAGATATAAACCCACTTGTAAATATGCAGGTTTATCCCATGAGATTGAAAAGTGGTTTTCCTCAATAAGCACTTTTTTGGGAATATAATTAAACCAAAGCTTTTCGTATTGAGCCAGTATTTCGATATAGTCAAATAATGTATCGCTCGACTGAGCCATATAAGCCACAATGCCGATATGTTTGGGCTGAACCAAAGCACCGATATCTAATCCAATACCCACTTGGGGATATTGTTTATTGATTTGTTTTATTCTCTTGAGCCATTCGCCAAACGGTAGGTGATCATTGAGTGGATATTCAGCATCGCTTGAAACATCTAAGCCTTTTTTTTTACAGAAATCGTCTAATAAAAGTGCCATTCCTTTATTCACACTTTTTATTTTAAAAAAAGTTTTCATGAATTCTCCCAATATTCATTCGATGTTTCTGTGTATTTATTTTTTATTTAAAGTAATCAAAGATTTGTCGTTATGTGTGAGGTCTTCATTTTTCTTTAAAGCGAGGCTGGGATTTGAATGATGAAAATAGATAAAGTTCTCCGCTATTTTTTATGCCATTCAAATGAGAAGGATGAGTTCCTAACCCTGTGCTTTAAAAAGTTTGAATACTCAATCGTATTAACCGTCAATAATAAATCGCGTTATGTGCTCAATCATATTGAATAGAAAACTGAGCATTTGCATTTGCAATCCCTGCGAGGGCTTGTGCTTTGGTCACGATATAATTTGCATAAAAGAGTGCCGAAACATTGCCATTGATGTCTGTGCTAAAGGCTTCGCTTTTCTTGCCTAAAGGCAATCTTTTTTTATCTTGATCTCGGATTTCTATGGCAATATTTTCAGCTTTATTGGCTAAGGCATCGAGCGCTAAAAGCTCAGCATTTTCAGTATTTCGAGGCCCCTCAAAAGTGATGGTCACAGATCCATTCGGCGGACAGTTACTCATCTCAAAATGAATTGGGGTTGGTTTTGATTGACTACCTACATTTGGTAAGTCTTTGCTTGCAACGCTGCCAAGCTGAATATATTTATCTTGTTCAGAACTTAACACGCCACAGGTTGCTGTCGTCACAATCCCTGAAAGCTCAATATTCACTCGACCTAGCTCTACATTACTATTTTGAGCATGAGTGATCTGATGAATATTTAAACAACATAGCAGTGTGGCAGCAGCTATATATCTTGCTCTATTTTGCATTATCGTCTCCTAATCAAAATCCACTCTGAGATATCCTCTAGATTTAAACGGACCAATGACTGGTTTATTCCCAGTGATACTGACGGGCCAAGCTTTGATGGTCACATTTGCTGGTTGTTGATTGAGATTAAACGGAATCACACTATTGATATTATTGGGCATTAACACATTGTCATTTTGATCTGACATCTTAAAGCCAATATCTGGATTATCTGAGATCATCATATCTCCAGTGGCTTTTTCAGCCTCAAGCCGAAGTGTCAGCATTGCTTGGGCGTCAATATTGGTACATTGAATCGCTAAGGTATGACTCTGTTTATTGACATTGTTGGGTTTATTGCCAGGACCCGCCTGACTAAAGGCATAGGCTGGAATTTCCCCAAACTTAATTTCTAAAAAGTCACCTGTGCCAATTTTGCAACTTTGTGGAACCGTAATAGAACCGCTGTAACTGATCTTATAAACAGGGATACTTAATGGATCTGCTGAGCCCGTTGTGACATACACAGTAAACATGGTTTTTTTCGGGATAGGCACAAAATCAATAAAGGGTTTAATCACTTTGAGGCGGAAGGTAAAGTTTGAATCCCAAATACCAAAGGGTTGTCCTCTACTTACATTGGGATCTGTACCCATCTGTACATAATTTGCAGGAGGATAAAAATCTCCCGCAAAGCTATCGGTAATTTTCATGGCACCGACTAGATAGTCGTTGATCGGTAAGTATTTATAGCGATCGATGGTTTCTACCACAGACAGGTCAGAAACATAACTACGCATGGTTCTATTTCGACTAATATTGGAATTATGAACAGGGCAGGTTCCATAAACTTGCGAGGAAAAATTCTTTTTAAGCTCTACAATTTTACCTACAGCGTTATTCGAGCTGCTAAAACTATTGGACAGATCATAAAAAACTTCATCCACCACACCGTTCCCTTTACTGTTCCAACAGACAACTGCAAAAGATGGGGCAGACGCAAGCAACAACATACTGGAAATTAAAAGTTTAAATTTCATATGATCTCTCCTTATTGACATTCAAGATCAAATTGAATAACGGGTTTGCTGAGGTCCATGTCTGAAATATCGTAGTTTGCCAAACATTTTCCTTCAGCAGATTCGCCCCAATTGACTTCCAGTGTGCCTTTGAGCGGAAGTCCAGTTAAATAAACTCGACCATCATCTGCAACGATACTGGTGGCTGAACTTTCCTTTTCGATCACACTACTTGCATACGGTATAAACTTGCCGTTATGGGATAAAGTGATAAGTGCTCGTACACCTAAACTGGTGTTAAACGTCGCTCTGGCAATTGCCCCTTTGATTGGGACGACATTTTCAACGTTATTGCTGATTTCGAGATTATTACTGAAAGTATTTGAGTTGAGTGCAACACGATTGGCACGATATTCAGTGGCATAAGGAACGATGGCATAACCACGCCAATCGGTTTTAACGCCGGTATAATTTTCGATATTTACACCTTTAGCTCCGGGTGCTTTGACCAAAATTGAGGTGCTGCCTAAAGGCTGACCAAAGGTAATCCCATCACGGTGCGCTAAAATACCGCCAGATGCGTTATAGGTAAACTGATTTGAGTTCTTTTCGTAGCTATAACCTGCACCTACCGTACCGTAACTACCATTGTAATTTAGGCTGACTGAACCAATATCGCCTTGCTTACTGACTTGTCCCTGATTGATGCTATAACTTAAATTACGATCTTTCAGTAAAGTGCCACTTAAACCTGCCATATAAGACTCATTACCATTTGAATTTTGTGTGGTTGAAAAAGTGCTATATGCATTTTGGATTGGATGATTGCGGAAATTCGCTTTCGGCCATAGCTTGTCCAATGGGAAGGAGATATTCATGGCATACATGGTGTCACTTTGATTAATCTCAGAATATTTGTTACGGCTGACTGAGAATGAATAATTCAGTGCTTTCCATGAGTTTGCATAACCCGCTTGAACCCATTCATTTTTTTTGTTGGTGTCCCAATAGGTTTGCTGATTTCCGGAGACAAATAAAGAACCATAGTTGCCAAGTGAATGCGAGATATTAACTTCAAAGCGACCTTTTTTAGAATTATATAAATTGTAGTAATCCGTAATGATCGGGGTATTGGCTTGATTTCCGTCTTGAGTTTCGGAAACGTGATAGCCACTCATACGATTATAAGCAACATCATTTAAGGTATAGAAACCTTTGGTGGAATAACGATAGCCCAATAACTGGAAGGTGGTTCCAGAGCTTAATAATGATTTTGAATATAAAAAGCGCAGAGACTGCCCACTGCTCGTGGATCGATCCGCCAACTCACTGTCCGCATGAGTAAGATCAAAAGACAGAGCACCATAATCGCCGAGGTTGGCACCTAGACCCACCAATGCACTCTTATATTTTTCTGATAATTGCGTACCAGCATAAACGGATATACCGTTTTTTAAACCGTGAATTGCTGTTGCCTGTAGCAATGAAGGATTATCTTGAGAATCCAATCCGCTACGGTACTCACCCACCACCACACTATATTTTGTACGTCCTTCACGTTGTAGCACTGGAAGGCTTGAATAGGGCACTTGAAAGCTTTGAATCGAACCGTCATTTTCTTCAATCGTAACCAAAAGGTCACCACTGATTGAGGTTGGATTTAAATCTTGGATAAGGAATGGTCCGGGTGCGACATTTACCTGATGGATCACAAAACCATTTTGTTTAATCACCACTTTTGCATTGGTTTTTGCAACCCCTCGAACTGTAGGGGCATAGCCTTGCTGACTGTCTGGATACATTGCTTCAGAAGTCGACAAATGTGCGCCACGGAAACCAAAGCTATCAAAAATTTCGCTGCTTGTTGAACCGTCACCAATCACCAGCTGGCTTTTTAAAGGAATAATGGTTTTTTGTATATAGGTGTTTAAATTATTCCATTGATTTGTGGTTTTACCATTGTGCGAATTGGCGTTAAAACTGCCCGAATGTCGGAACTGCCATGAGCCAATATTGAGTCCATTATCCAGACGTAAAAATAAACTGTTGGTATCTGTTTTAGAGTTGTCATAACCCGAAATATTATAGTTGGTATAAAAGCCGTTGATCCCTTCATCCCATTGATCGGGTGGAATATAGCCGCGAATTTGGTTGCGTAAAGACGCTTGCGGCAAGCTGATCAATAATTTTTGTTTATCAAATTGAAAGTGGCTGTTTGCACCGTCAATGATTGAAATAAAATCTACACATTGTGGGTTTGAGCTAGACAATTGCTCGTATTGGGCAATATTGACCCCAAATCCCTGCAATGTTTTGCTGTCTAAACACGGAAATAACCCTGTTGTATCTTGAATGCCTGATTTTTCAATAAAATTGATGTCGCGGGTAAACGCATATTGATCGTTGACATACACATCAACCCGGTACACGCCCGGTAATTGATGGGTCGATTTCTCAAATCTGCTCAAATCAGAAATTTGTGAATTGGATAAGTTATCTGTTAAAAATGCAGGGTTAAACACCTGTTCTGCATGACTGGTTCTTGGGACTACGATTGAAATCAGCATAGTCACTGCGATACCCACTGGATATCGCTTGATATTTCTCCTTACGCATACAACATTGTATGGCATTGAAAATAGACTATTCATAATTATTACTTCAGTTCTAAATCAACTTTAGCCGTTAAACCACCGTAATCATTGACCGTTTGATAACTCAGCTTATTGCCTGAAGTTGCTGAAATTTTTGTTTGAGCAAAAGGACTCGCCATCACATTTGGCACTTTTTGGTTATCAACAAAAACGTTCACAAAAGAAACGTGATAAGGAGATGGATTATTCACCATGACTCCTTCTGCTGATTTTGAAAACTTAAGTGTTTCTAATGCGGCTTCAGGTTTGGTTTTTAGATTTATTGGACGAACAAACAGTTTGATTCGAGATAAAACAGCAAGTTGCAAAATATTTTTGTCAATCAAAGTCGATTTATCAATCGAAGGAATTGCCTTGACATTGACCCAAAATACCGACTCTCTATCTTGGGGTAAGTTGGTGGCAACATTGACAATTCTTAAAGTATTTTCGCTATTTGCTTCTGCGACAAATAAGGGCGGAGTAATCAGAAAATCTTTTGATTTTTCATCTAAATTATTTTCAATCCATGAGTTAATTAAAAAGCGTTCTTTATTGTTGCTGTTGACAATAGCTAATGAAACTTGCTTGGCATCGGTTGGGTAAATAACACGAGTTGCCCCAAGTGATATACCGCCAATTATATTGTTATTGGCCAAGCTGGTAGATGCTAAGCAGGCTAAGGTTATACTAAGAACACCATTTTTAAATAAGTTCAGTTTCATATAAGTCCTTAGAATTCATTTATGGATAAAAAACAGAAATTAAAATATTCGATGCTTGAGCGGATGACTGTTCTGAAGTTTGGTTGAGGAGAATACCAATCCTATTTTTAGCGAAACTGTCATAACGTTCAGGTCGATCAATTTGTCGAATAAATTTCTGATTCAGACGGGCCTGTTCAAGACCTTGAATGTTTAATTCTTGATGAATATCAAAATCATTTCTTGCTTTTGGATCTGTATAAAACATCTCATGGGTTGGCTTATTTTGTTCAGATAGACCAATGGCAAGATTGTCGTAAATGCTCACAGGGCATAATGAAAAATTGATTTGAATTGGAGAATTGGGAGTTTTAATAGATACAGCAGCATTATTCTCAATCAAGATTGAGCAGCTTTGATTTATCAAAACTCCCTGAAAATGAGCTCTTCCACCAAATACATAACTCTCTGCGTAAATATGAGTACTTACTAATATTCCAGCAATCAGGGTTATATACTTTTTCATGGTAAATAAGCTCATGTAATCAAATAGTTAATAATTATCTTAGGCAGATAAATTATTCATATTTCACTACAAAAGTTGCATCAGCATTTGCTTGACCTGGTGTAGATGCACCAGTCGCTACATAACGAGCGCTGAATTGAAGTGTGTTATCACCAGTGATCAATGTTTTAGGTGTAGAGAAACTAGCACCAGTAACACCTAAGATTTTTGAAGTGTCATCAGCAATCTCAATCCCTACATTTGTTGCAGCAGTAGAGTTTGTACCACCAGCAGCAACTGAAAGTAAGTTTGCATTAGACGTTACAGACTGACCATAAAATGCAACAGCAGCAGTTGCTTGAACTGTTGGATCACAGTCAACAAGTTTGATTTGGAACGGTACTGGAGTTGTTTTATCGCCAGCAACAGCTAAACGTGCAGTACGGTATTGACCTAAATCAACAGTTTGATTTGAAGATTCTGTACTTACAGCACATGCTGCATTTACGATTTCACCAGTAAAATGTACTGTTCCACCGTTAACAGTTACAGGATCAGCAGCGAAAGCTGAAACAGAAAGTGTTAAAGCAGATAAAGTTGCAGTACTTAATAGAGCTAATTTCATAGTAAAACCCATTCATTTTAGAAGGTTGATTTTTAATATTTATTTAAAATCATTTTTTATGATTTCAATAAATTACACTTAGTCGCACTGTTTAATAAAATAGTAATGTACTTAAATAAATGCAGGGTTATAGTGACTTACATCACAATAGATAACTTTGTATTTTGTGCATAATTAATTTGTATTTGACGCCCTTATCATTTTTTATGAAAAGTATATGAGTTAATGTGATTAGTTGGGTGCTTGTTTTTAGCTGTGCTGTGTACAGTGTTGTTGCTTATTATTGATATACGTTGGTACGGGTTTTTGATCAAAAATGCTCATTGCATTTGTAGATACACTTTTGAGTTAGAATTATTTTTCTTATTTAATATCAATCACAAGGGGGGAGATAAATTGCTTGATTATCAAAAGCTTGCGATGCCACAGCTTACATTCAAAGTTTAAATACCTTTGCGTAGGCAATGCCTCACTTTTCGTAGGGGATACCAAACCTTGCGCTATCACAACAGCAATCAAAACTAGACGATTTATACAACGGTTGATTGTGTATAGCGCTTTATTTTTTAATCTGAGATGGTATTCCAATTTGCGCAGCCAAAGGCGAGAAAATCATTTTAATTGGAGAGTTAGCCTGACTTTGCTGTACATCAGGCCCTATATAATTCTTGCCTTGAGATGTTGCAAAACTACGATGCCACACACTAAGTTCAGTGTCTGACAGCCACACTATATGCAAAGCATTATCCTTTGCGCCAAAGTCGATGGTTTTTACATCAAATTGCGCCAAAGCATGAATAAATGAACGACATTTTTCAGTTTCACCTTTTTTCAGAACTGAAATCTGAACTTGGGTTACGCCACCAAACATTACATCATTGGCTCGGCACTGAAGAACTTCCACATGAAAACGGCCATCAGGAGAGGGCAGTTCTCTTATCAGCTTATTTACCGTGCTGGATTGGCATGCTGTTAAAACGATGGGCAATATCAGTAAAGTGCATATCCTTGTCAGTTTCATTTTATTCCTTGCTATGTAAATACATTACGATTTTTGTTTTATCGGTTTATTCAAATCGGTCAGTCTGCTTTTAGCCAATACATGCAATGCTTCAGTTGAATTGTTTTCACAACTTCGGCTGGTCATCATATTGTGTTGCATGTTTACTGGCGATTTAATTAAGGATGATGTGGTTGAGTTTATCTGTATTTTGTTGTTTTAAAACATATTTTTGTATTGATTTTTCACATGATTTAATTGTTTGTGTTTAGCTGCTCTGCATTTAATATTAATGGGAATGCTTAGAGAAAATTTAATGAATAAAAATGACTTGCAGAAAAAAGTTGTAGAAGTTTTAATCTAAGTTTGAACGTTAGATAAAATATTAACATTCCATCAATCAGAAAATTGATCATATATTGTTTGTTATTTTGGATAGTAATCATTCAATTTGTTAATGATTATTGGCCATGAGGGCTTTTATTATGTTTAAAACATTCACGATCACAGAGCAACACTATTTTAAACAATTCATGGGGATTGCAAACACGCTTGTGTTGGCGTTTGTTGTTTTGATGTGGTCAGGCCATGTGGCCGCAGAGGGCAATTGTCCTCCTGGTTATTATCCAATTGGTGGGCAAGGCCTGCAAGGGTGTGCACCGATTCCAAGTGGCGGTAGTAATGGTGGTGGCGGTGGTGGCACATATAAATGGGAACCCTCACTTTGGGAAAAACGTTGGGGCGCGATTGCTGAAGATAAGGCAGCACCTTCTCGACCTACAGGTTATGCCCAAGCGACACGAACCGAACGTGGGGCTAAAAAAGTAGCCTTGGAAAATTGCCAAAAAAAGGGAGGTAAAAATTGTGAAGTCATCTTTACCTATAACAATAAATGTGTTGCCTTGGCTGATCCGACTCAAGGTGGTCAAGAGTCTGTGATTAGAATTGATCGTACGCCCGCAGGCGCCAAAGCATTAGCTGCTTATGAATGTCAAAGTAAAAACAAGCAAGAGTGTAAAGTGGTTTACTCAGCATGTAGTACTTATTACGAGCCGGGCGCCAGTATATTTTATTGGTGGTAATACATAGCGGTTCTGCTTTAAGTCACATCGCCTATTGTGATAAACCCGAGATAAGTGTTTGAAGTAAAATATATTTAAATAAAAGATCGGATCTTTTTAAAGGATAAAAATGATGAAAGCGGTTAGTTTTTTACTTGGCAGTATTTTAGCTTTGCCCTTGTTTGCACATGCAGATGCCTTGAAACTGCAAAAAAGCACACAGGAATTTGATCAATATCGTGGTCAAATTACAGTAAATGGAGAATATTCATATTATTTTGATGATGAAGTGGCAGGTGATGTTATCTGTTTTCATCCCAGTGCACCTTCAGATCAGTTGATACCGCGTAAGCCGGATGATCGCCGTTCTCGTTGGTTCTGTTTTCGTGACACTCAACAAGCTGCTCAGGCATTGAAACTCAATAAAAGGCCTAAGGAAGGCTATATTGGCTATACGGGGCATGCAACTGTAACGGTTGGAGAATATGCGGTTTATAAGGGCGAAAGTGATGGTACTGATCTGGCAAAATTGGTATCAGTCCAAAAAGCAGATACAGCTAAACTGGTTAAAAGCTCAGGTTATTAAAAGACCATTGTTATCGCAATGTTAAATTAAATACATATTAAAAGTTTAAAGGAAATAAATCATGAAAATTGTTAGTTTTTTACTGGCGGGCATGCTGATTACGCCAATTGTTGCACAGGCAAAAACACCACAACAATGGGCTGACTGTGCCGATAAGGTTGGGCGTACTATCGATGTACAAGAAGTTGGTAATATTGGCTATGAGTCAGAAATCAAAAGCAAGTGCGGTACACGTCCTGTTCCAACAACAGGTATGGCGAAACCAGATGGTAAACACCCACATGACGTTATACAGGCAGCACCTTGGAAAGCTCGTTTTCAGCAATTAGTTGGCAAATCATATGCAAATCTCACTTCAGCTTTAGTGGTATCCAGTGCAATGCAGCGTCAGGGTGATTGGCTGGTAGGCAGTGGTTATGACCCACGTGGGGCGGGTTCGAGTAAGGCTGTCATTGCGATCAATACCAAAACAGGAAAAGTCATGGCGGCTTATTCAGATACTGAAGATGGTGTTAAGTTCTTTGGCTTTGATGAAAATACCAAAGGTGTTCCAAGTAAATTTTCACAATGGGTTGCGGAAAGTGCAGCAGGCTGATTTGTTAGATGTATGTTTGGCTGATCATGACGTGTAGCAATCAATCAGCCATGGCAAAGGGATGCCAACAATAAATTTGTTCCATAAGTCCTTTTTAAAACCATAGATCAACATAAAATCCCCCTCATCCTAGCCTTCTCCCGAGGGAGAAGGAATTTTCAATACCAAAATGCTTTACTCCACATGATCATTTTTTTGATTTATGAAAGATCTTTAATGTTCAGCTTAAAATATCCATTGTGATTTAAAATCAGCAATTACAGGAAAATTACAATTTGGAGTTGTATAAATAGTTGTGTTAAAAGCTTAGGTTTGTTGTAGCAAAGATATGTTGTTTAGAGAGCAATCGACTGTTCAAAATACTGTGTTATTTCGAGTTACCATTTTGTATAAGAGCCTGAGTCTGTCATCAACACAGTCATATAAAAAAACAGCATTACTTAGCGATAATTAACAGTAAACAAGCTTTTAAAATAAGTTTTATAAGTATAATACGCCACTTGATGAAGTGGGATTGAATAAACTGTTGCAGTAAAAAATAGTGTTGCAAGAGGATCTTTTAATTAAGAAACCAATTATTAGACAAAGTTCAATTGTATTTTTTGTATTTATTGTTATTCAAATGTTATAATTTGTCTAAAGAAGGCTTTTTAAGCCAATTAAATTAGCTGATGTTGATGAATAAAACATGCTTCAATTAAATATTTCTAGGCTCACCTTGAGCGAAGATGGTGATACATTTTTAGCACTTGAAAAAATTCCTGCGATGCAACGTAGACGGTTATCAAGTATTGCTAAAATTGCACTGAATAGTGCAATTCAAAGTTTGCAGGGGATTCAGGTCGACTATATTGTTTGGAGCTCACAATATGGCGATGAAGAAAAAACACTTAAAATTTTACAAGATGTCTTGTCAGACCAAACCCCATCTCCGACACTTTTTTCAACCTCTGTACATAATGCAGTTTCAGGTTTGTATTCTATATTTTGTCAAGATGATACGCTCGCGACCAGTTTGGCAGCGTCATGGTCTGAAGCTTTAGTCGAAGCTTATGCTTATTTAAAAACCCACCACAATGCCAAAAATGCCTTGGTGATTTATTATGACCAAGCCTTGCCAGAAATATATGATGAGTATCAGAATTTTAAAGCTTTTTCATTGGCTGGAGTGGTCAGTTTAGAAAATCCCAATTTAAAAATCACTGTAGAAAATCTGCAACTGCAACAGAGCAAATATTTAGAGGCTCAAGATTTTAATGCGTTTTGGCACAATCAAAACCTGATAGAAAAGGCTGCTTGGGTCAAATGCTAAATATCAATAAAGTAAAGAAAAAGTTAAATTACGCTTGGCGTGTTGGTGCTACAGGTTTTAGTTTTGCAAGTTTTGGCTTGGGCGGAATTGTGATTGGGGGTGTGGTTGCACCATTGGTGAAAGTCAGCACATTTGATACAAGAAAAAGACAAGATCGTGCGCAAAAAGCCATTAAATATAGCTTTAAAGGCTTTACTGAAATGATGGTTAAATTGGGCATCATGACCTATGAGGTCGAAGGCTTGGAAAAGCTGGCCCATAGCCGTCAAGAGTTAGTCATTGCAAATCATCCAACCTTGATTGATGTGGTGATTTTGATTGGTTTAATGGAAAAGGCCAACTGTATTGTAAAAAAAGCACTTTGGCATAATCCATTTACATTGGGGCCAGTGCGTAGTGCAGGTTATATTTTAAATGAGGGATCTGAGCAATTCATTTTGGACTGCGTTAAAAAACTCCAAGAAAAAGATGCAGCCTCATTATTGATATTTCCAGAAGGGACACGAACAGAAAAGGGCGCATCACTGAATGAATTCCAACGTGGTGCGTCAAATATTGCGATTCGAGCGAATGTTCCAATTCGTCCGATTTTGATAGAATGCACGCCCTCGACACTGACCAAAAATGAAAAGTGGTATCACATTCCAAATGAACCATTTCACATTCAGATTACAGTGTTAGATGCGGTACATGTACACGATATATTGGATGATGCTGCTGTTAACTCAAAACAGGTGAAACAGCTCAATCATTTTTTGCACAACTTATTTAATCAAGCGTTAATTAAACAAGAGTTATCTACAAATGAGCAATCTTGCTGATGAGTTAAAAGAAATGATCATTGATGTGTTGGCTTTGGAAGATATTTCAATTGAAGATATTGATACCAATGCACCACTCTTTGGTGATGGATTAGGGCTGGATTCTATTGATGCCCTAGAATTAGGTTTGGCTTTGAAAAAACGCTATAACATTCATTTAAATGCTGAATCACAGGAAACCAAGCAACATTTCGCCTCTGTGCAAAGTTTAGTGGACTTGGTTGAAGCGCAACGCGCTGCTTAAGAGGTTGTTATGTTATCTGAAGAAATCGTCTTAACAAATCTACGTGAGTGGATGGAAGAACTATTTGAAATTGAACCTGCTGATATTCAGCTTGAGTCAAACCTGTATTCTGATCTAGATGTTGATAGCATCGACGCTATTGATTTAGTTGTTAAAATTAAAGAATTAACCGGTAAGCAAGTTAAACCTGAAGATTTTAAAAATGTCAGAACAGTGCAAGATGTTGTGGTTGTGATTCAAAATATGTCTGCAGAATGAAGCATTTGATCCGCAGTGGAGTCACCGTCTTATTTTTACTTTACCCATTTATCGTGGGCTACAGCCTAGCGCATGGTCATTTTATTTGGGTGAGTGCTTTGTTGGTTCTGCTTGGTGGATCACGCTTATTTTTAAAAAAAAGCGATCTTATGTGGCCATTGACTTGGTTTGCCATTATTTGTGGTGGGCTGAGTTTGATTTTAAAAGATCATGCTTGGTTAAAGCTGTATCCAGTATTGATGAGTGTGGGCGCGTTGATAATTTTTGCGACCACCTTAATCAAACCACCCTCAATGATTGAGCGTTTTGCACGTTTGGTTGAACCTGATTTTCCCGCGTCTGGGGTGATCTGGACCAAAAATGTTACGATTGTTTGGTGTGGCTTTTTTATTTTAAATGCCTGTATTGCGCTCTATACAGTGTTATTTAGCAGTACTCAAATGTGGGTACTTTATAATGGTTTTATTTCTTATCTTTTGATTGGTTTGTTATTTGCAGGTGAATTTGTACTGCGAAAAATTCATCAAGCTAAAAATCATACGAGTTAAAATAAACGCTTATGTTGTGTCATTTTCAAAGCCACATTCATGCTGAAAAATGTCTGTGTATCACCTCTGATTTTAGTGTCAAAACATTCTCCCAATTTTGGCAGGAGGTGTTGAGTGAAAAAACACACATTGAACAATCCGCTGAAAGTGCATGGGCCTTGTGGCAAAATGACAGTTATGATTTTTTAGTGTTATTTTTTGCAGTTTTACTGGCAGATAAACAGGTGATTCTCCCGCCAAATCGTGTGCGTGATTTGGAAAAAAGCTTAGCAGCTCAGAATATTTATTTTATTGAACGACAGAATAAACAGATTAATCCTGTGGTTGAAGATACTCAACACATTGATCTAAATGATGATCTTTTAAATCGTGCAGCAGTGTTTTTTTATACTTCGGGTTCTACAGGGCAACCTAAAAAGATTCCGCGTACCCTAAAACAGCTGCTTAATGAAGTCCAAGGTTTAGATCAAAGTTTTGATCTAGCAGAAAATGCACTGGCGCTTGCTACAGTCAGTCATCAACATATTTATGGTCTATTGTTTAAATTACTTTGGCCACTTGCCAGTGGCAGAGCTTTTTATAATCTGCAATTGGCATTTCCTGAAGATGTGGTTGAAGCACAAAAAAAGCTACAGCATTTAAGCCACGATCACTTTGGTTCAAATCATTATGTGGTTTCCAGCCCAGCACTTTTAAAACGTTGGACCTCTGATGTATTACTTGAGCAGTATTCAGTGGTTTATTCTTCAGGTGGTAAATTAGATGCTGGAGTACGTCCACTGCTCAATGCCAGTATCACCGAAATTTTTGGTAGTTCCGAAACGGGCGGTATTGCCTATCGCACACAAGATGAGGCGCTTTGGACGCCGTTTGCAGATGTCGAAATTAGCGTTACAGATGCAGGTGAACTGGGTGTCTTGACTCAACATGCGTATATCAATGATTGGATCTACACCGCAGATAAAGTCGAAGTATCTGTGCTTGATGATCGAAAAAGTCAGTTTCAGCTTCAAGGCCGCTTAGACCGTATTGTTAAGCTTGAAGAAAAGCGTTTAAGTCTTGATTCTATTGAAAGTAGTATTGTTGAATTGCCAGAAGTCAGTGAATGTCATACATTGATCATTGAAAAAGATCATCGACAAATTTTGGCATGTGTGGCGGTATTGTCTGAACAAGCTCAATTAGAACTTAAACACAGTCATAAGCGTGCATTTGTCGCAAAAATAAAACAGCAACTTGCAGATAAATTGGAATATATTGCGATACCGAGGCAATGGCGTTTTTTAAGCCAATTACCGAAAAACGCCCAATCAAAGCTCAATAAAAATTATATGAAATCATTATTTGAAAACTTAAATTTACCCGTGGTTTTAGCATCGCATATTGATGCCAATAGCGCAGAATTTAAATTAGAATTTATTCATGAACTGGCTGCTTTTAATGGGCATTTTCCTGATCACCCGATTTATCCTGGTGTTGGGCAAATTGCTTTTATTCAAAAGTTCGCTAAAGAGATCTGGGCTGATCTAGATTGGTGTACAGCATTAGAGCAAATTAAGTTTCAGGAATTGATCCAACCGCATGCCGTGGTTTTACTTAAACTTGAGCGTAAAGCAGATAAAATCAGTTTTCAATTGCAGCAGGCTGAACAGTCTTTAGCATCAGGACGTTTGGTTTTTGCTACTACGGTTAACGCTTAGGAGACAGATGATGCAGCAATATCGATTGGGTTTTGTGATTCCTGTGTATAACCATCCGCATTATATCAAAGCATTACTGGACTATATTCACCCTTATGGTTTGCCAGTGGTTTTGGTCAATGATGGTAGTGATATTGAATGTTCGACCTTGTTGCAAGAATTGGCGCAGCAGCATAAAAATGTATATCTGGTTGAGCATGCGACCAATCAGGGCAAAGGTCAGGCCGTGATGACAGGTTTATATCAGGCACAAGATCTCGGCTGGACACATGTTTTACAAATTGATGCAGATGGGCAGCACGATTGGCAGGATATTGAAAAATTTATCACCATCTCAGCACAACATCCTCAAGCAATGATTTTGGGACAGCCGATCTTTGATGAAACGGTGCCGAAAAAGCGTTTGTATGGTCGTTATGTCACCCATGTCTGGGTTTGGATTAATAGCTTGTCACTTGAAATCAAAGATAGTATGTGCGGTTTTCGTATTTATCCACTTGATCAAACCATTCACGTCCTCAATCGAGCAAAATTCCAACCACGCATGGGTTTTGACAGTGAAATTTTAGTGCGTCTAAAGTGGGAACAAGTTCAGTTTATCAATGTGCCTACTGCTGTGATTTATCCAGAACAAGGTATTTCACATTTTAATTTGTGGAAAGATAATTTAGGACTCAGTAAAGCACATGCGCGACTTTTTGCAGGCATGTTGATTCGCTTACCTAAACTGTTGGCACAAAAAACCAAAGGTTCAGCACATGACTGAATCACATACAAAACGATGGAGTGAGCTTAAAGAAAAGGGGGGAATGTTACCTTTGATGTTAATGCTTTGCTTCTACCGTTTTGGTGGGCGTTTTTTGTGTAAGCTGGTGCTGTATTTCATCATCATGTGGTACTGGATCTTTTCTCGTACAGCGCGTCAGGCTTCATTACTTTATTTACAAAAGTTGCATCATTTTGCTCAAAAAAAGTCACCATTTTCACATCAGCCGAATATGAGTCATTCGTATATTCATTTGATGACATTTGGTGAGTGCATTTTGGATAAAATTGAAGGCTGGCTGGGAAAAGTCGCAGAAGAAAAGCTGATTTTGCATGGGCATGCGCATTTTCGGGAAAATTATAAAAAAGGTGCGATCATTGTGGTATCGCATTTTGGCAATATCGAATTGCTACGTGCGATCAAATCTGATCATCAGCAAAAAATCAATGTATTGGTTTATCAAAAGCATGCCAGTAAATTTAATGAATTTCTTAAAAAGCTCAATCAAAAAGCCGATGTGCATCTGATTTCGGTCGATGAACTTGGCGTTGATACTGCGATTCTTTTGCAGGAGAAACTGGATCAGGGTGAGTGGATCATCGTGGCAGCAGATCGAGTGCCGGTTCAATCGCAACGTGTCGAAAATCTTAAATTTTTAGCTGATCAGTCCGCTTGGCCGCAAGGACCTTGGATTTTAGCGAGTTTACTGAAAGTTCCGATATTGGCGGTTTTCTGTTATCGCAAGCAAGACAACTTTCATGTGCATATCCATTCAATCGCTCAAAAACTTAATTTTCCGCGACAAACCCGCAACCAAGCCATAGCTGAAGTCATACAACGCTATGTTCAACTGGTCGAACAGCATTGCGTAGATGCACCTTATCAATGGTTTAATTTTTATAATTTTTGGAACAAATAAAAATGCAGACACTTGTCATCGGAGAAAAACCACTTTCAATTGAAGAGGTTGTTGCTGTCGCAAATCAACAGCTCAAAGTGGCGCTGCCTAAGTCTGAAAGTTGGCAGGCATTGATTCAACGAGGTGCTGATTTTCTCGATCAATTATTGCAAGAAGAAGGCGTCATCTATGGGGTAACTACAGGTTATGGCGATTCTTGTTTGGTTGAAGTACCTGCACATCAGGTCAATGAATTGCCTTTGCATTTATCTCGTTTTCACGGTTGTGGTTTGGGGCAAAATCTGGACTTGATCACTGCTCGTGCTGTGATGGTGACTCGATTATGTTCTTTGGCGCGTGGCTATTCAGGGGTATCGCATGCTTTACTTGAGCGTTTGGTTTGGATGCTTAATGAAAATATTATTCCAGTGATTCCTTCAGAAGGTTCTGTCGGCGCCAGTGGTGATTTAACCCCATTGTCCTATATTGCAGGGGCATTGGTCGGTGAACGGGATGTTTACTATCAAGATAATATCGTTGCAGTTGCGGATGTTTATGCTGAATATGCGATACAGCCTTTGGCACTCAGACCCAAAGAGGGACTTGCCATTATGAATGGTACTGCGGTAATGACCGCAATGGCCTGTTTAAATTATAAAAAAGCTGAGCAGATTAGTTTGGCAAGTACTTTAATTACAGCATTAAATGTGTTGGCATTAGAGGGCAATCCAAGCCATTTTGATGAGGTGTTATTTGCTCAGAAACCACATGCAGGTCAGCAGGAGATTGCCAAGCAACTGCGTGAATGGTTAAACGATAAAGTACAAACAGAGCATCAAAGTCCACGTTTGCAAGATCGTTATTCGCTGCGTTGTGCACCACATATTATTGGAATCTTTGAAGATTCTAAAACTTGGCTTAGACAATTTATTGAAAATGAATTGAACTCAAGCAATGACAATCCCTTAATTGATCCGATCAATTTACGCGTGTTACATGGTGGGCACTTCTATGGTGGACATATCGCTCAGGCTATGGATAGCTTAAAAATTATGATTGCCAATATTGCTGATTTGATGGATCGTCAGCTTGCACAGTTGGTCGATCATAAAATGAATCATGGTTTACCGCGCAATTTGACTGGTGCTAAAACTGATCGCTTACCACTCAATCATGGTTTTAAAGCCGTACAGATTGGCGTGTCAGCTTGGACTGCCGAAGCGCTTAAACAGACGCTTGCCGCTTCAATTTTTTCACGTTCAACCGAGTGCCATAATCAAGATAAAGTCAGTATGGGCACGATTGCCGCACGTGATGCCAGTCGGGTGATTTTATTGACCGAACAAGTGATTGCTGCATTGAGCTGTGCTGCGGTTCAAGCAATTGAACTGAGAGGATTGGCACAACAATTAAGTCCAGTGCTGGGTTTGTTTAGACACTGGGTACTGAAAGAATTTCATTTTGTTGAAGAAGATCGTCCATTGCAAAAAGAGCTACAAGCGATAGTGGATCATCTTGAAAATCTCAGTCTGTTAAACTGCAATCTGTTGCAGCACAAGCAGGAGAACGCTGATGTATGCTGATGTCATTATTGATGTTCCATTTCATGATGTAGATACCATGAATGTGGTTTGGCATGGGCATTATCTCAAATATTTTGAAATTGCCCGTTGCAAATTATTGGATCAATTTGACTATAACTATAATCAAATGAAAGATTCAGGTTATGCATGGCCAGTGATTGAAAGTTATGTCCGTTATGCACAGGGTATTATTTTTGGGCAACATATTCGAGTACGTGCGACTTTAAAAGAATGGGAAAACCGTTTAAAAATCGAGTATCAGATTTTTGATGCAGAATCGGGTAAACGCCTCACCAAAGGTTTTACCAGTCAGGTGGCAGTCGAGATAGAAACTCGAGAAATGTGCTTTCAGTCACCACAAATATTTTTAGACCGCCTATATGCATGGTCTGAATTTAAGACCAAATAGGGGGGCATAAAAAATGTTGAATTTTAAAAATAGAATCAAACTGATCATTACCAGTATGATGTTTATGGTTGTGACGGCATTTCCTTTGGCAAGTTATGCAGAAAGTTCTAAAGTTGGGCAAATTTTTCAACAGCTTTCCCAAACACCTGTTGTTCGTGCCCATTTTGAGCAGCAAAAAAAGCTCACCTCGTTAAATAAAACTTTTAGCTCAAATGGACAGGTTTTATTTTCCAAAAGCCAAGGGGTGATTTGGCAGATTCAAAAGCCTGTTCAAGCGGATTTGATTGTTACCCCAAAAAAGTTGCTACAAAAAACCCAGCGAACCATGAGTCAACTTGAGATTGATAACAGTCAATATGGTTCAGTGGCGACCATGTTTTTACAGTTAATGGCAGGTGATGAAACGGCCTTAGCCAAAAATTTTAATGTGGTTGCTGCCAATTACACAACATCAGCTTGGGATGTCACATTGACCCCAAAAAGTGCGTTTTTTAAAAAATTGTTTGTCAAAGTGAATGCGCAAGGTGGACGTTATGTCAATCGTATTGTGATTACTGAACAAGCCAATAATATGACGATTATTAATTTTAGTCAGCAGACGGCTCAACCTCAAACTTTATCGGCGTCTGAGAATGCACTTTTCCAATTGGCAAAATAAACTCACTGCAATTTGGTTGATATTTTTAGTCATCATTGCGATCGGACTGGGATTTACATGGATGCAAAAAGGCATTCACATCCAGACCAATATTTTTGCTTTACTGCCAAAAGTAAAGCAGGACAAACAGCTTGAGCAAACCGAACACTATGTCAGTGAGCAATTGAACAATAAAGTGTTCTTGGTGATTGATGCAAAATCATCTGAACAAATTGATCAAGCAACACAGATATTAAGGGCTGGTGTTCAACAGTCGAATTTGTTTGAGCCATTAAAAGCACAAGTTGATACCGAAGATTTTGCCAGAACTTTATATGCACATCATGCAGGCTTAATCAGTTCGCAAGATCAAGCAATCTTAAAACAACAGGATTATGCGGCACTGACTGAACAAAGTTTGATGCAAATCATGAGCCCGGGTATGCCAATCACTGAGGGCTTACTTCAACAAGATCCATTGTTATTATTTCCACGTTATGCCATGGGGCTTGCAAGCCTGCAACAGCATTCAAATATCGAAATACAAGATGGTTTTGCCACAATTGCGGATGAGCAAGGTTATTCCCGACTATTTAATTTAGAACTTTTAAAAAGTCCTTATGATATTGAGTATCAAGAACAAACTACCCAATGGATGACTAATGTTAATCAGCAATTGAGCAAGATCGGGGTGAAACCGCACTGGACTGGAACAATTGTTTTTTCGCATTTTGGTACCCAATCTGCAAAGAATGAAATTTCTACAATCGGCGTGGGTTCGAGTATCGGTGTCTTGCTTTTGGTCTGGTTTGGCTTCCGTTCCATTCGCCCGATGTTGACTGAGTTTATTGCGGTTGCCACTGGGTCAATGGTGGCTTTTGCGGTAACCCACTGGATATTTTCCGAAATACATCTGATGACTTTGGTTTTTGGTGCAAGTCTGATTGGGGTATGTGTCGATTTTTCCTTTTACTTTATGGCGATGCAATCGCAGCAACGACATCTCAATGGATTTGCCGTATTAAAGCCGATTTTACCCAGTTTGTTGATCGGGCTTTCAACCACATTGCTGGCTTATTTATTTTTAAGTTTCACCCCTTTTCCGGGCTTTAAGCAGATTGCCGTATTTTCAATGGTGGGCTTAACTGCCGCTGGAATCACCAGTCTATTATTACTACCGCGTTTACCTGCCTTAAATGCTGAACCCGCAATACGCAGATTAAGCTTTATTGGCACATGGCGTAATTATTTTTTAGCGCACGCAACAAAGCGTTATCTGTTGATTTTTGTGATCTTTGTGGTTTCAGGATCAAGTTTGCTGCTGATCAAAAGTAATGATGATGTGCGTAATTTACAAAGTATGGATCAACATTTAAAGCAGGAAGATCAATATATCCGTTCTCGTTTTGGGCAAGCGCAGGGCAGTGATTATTTTGCAATTTATGCAAATTCAGCAAAGGACCTTGCAAGGCAAGAACAACACTTGATCCATGCGCTTTTTCAGTTAAAACAACAGGGCAAAATTGACGGATTTCAAGCAATAGGGCAAACGATTCCTTCGCTGGAACAGCAACAGCAGAATGTTGAAGCGCTACAGAAAATTCCAAAATCAGTACTGGTGGAATATGCAAGCGCGATGCAACTTGATCCTAAAGATGTCCTGAGTTGGCAAGCAAGATTGTCTCAACAATCATTGTTAAATTTAGATCAGTTTGCTGCCCATCCTTTGGCATTCTTACAGGTTAATTCGCAGCAAAGATTGATTTTGATTCAAGGCATAAAAGATGTAACAGCTGTAGAGGCTTTGCAAGATCAGCAGAATAAGCTGGTTCGCCCTGTACATAATTTATCGCGCTTATTCCAAGACCATCGGATCCAAGCTGAATATCTTTTTGTTTATGCATTAATTGCCTTAGCGATCGGTTTAATGCTGATCTATGGGATTAAATCGGTGTTTGCTTTGATGGTGCCTGTGACTTTGGCGTTGATGAGCACTTTTGCATTACAGGCATGGATGGGCGTTGAGATTAATCTATTTAGTGTAATGGGAGTTTTTCTCATCTTGGGGATTGGTGTGGATTACGCCATTTTCTACCGTCAAGGGCACGATCATCCGCATGTGGTCGGGATGGCATTATTTCTCTGTATGATGTCGACGTTGTTGGGGTTCGGTTTATTGGCGTTAAGCCATACTTATGCAATACATTGTTTTGGGTTAACGGTTCTTTTTGGGGTAATTTTTTCGTTTATCTATGCCACGCTGTTTACTCCGGCAGACTCAAAATTAAATCAAAATCAATTAATCAGTCAAAGAACTGAACATTAAGGTGAATACATGAAGGGTTTAGATTTACAACAAACAGATGTCGTGATCATCGGGGCAGGACCATCGGGAAGTTCCGCAGCAGCACTGCTTCGACACAAAGGTTATCAAGTGGTGATCATTGAAAAGCAGCATTTTCCTCGCTTTTCGATCGGTGAATCACTTTTGCCACAATGTATGGTGTTTTTAGAAGAGGCCGGTTTATTAGACACAGTTCGTGAACATGTTGAAGAATATGCATTTCAATTTAAAAATGGAGCAGCATTCTTACGTGGTCATCAACGCAGCTACTACGATTTTACTCAAAAATTTAGTGAAGGTCCTGGAACGACATGGCAGATTAGACGTGCCAATTTCGACCATCTTTTAGCACAGCAAGCTGAACAATATGGGGCTGAAATTCGTTTTGGACATGAGGTTGTTGCAGTTGATGTAGAGCTTGATCATCCTCTATTAACGGTTAAAGATGAGCAGCAAAATATCTATCAAATTCAGGCTAAATTTTTACTGGATGCCAGTGGCTTTGGCCGTATTTTGCCGAAACTTCTTGATCTGGAAAGTCCTTCAAATTTTCCAGTACGCCGTGCGGTGTTTAGTCATATTGAAGATGGGATCTTGGATGATCCTGAATTTGACCGAAATAAAATCCTGATTACGGTACATGAAAAAGATCACCGTGGCTGGTATTGGTTAATTCCGTTTGCAGATGGTCGTTGTTCATTTGGGATTGTGGCTGAACAGGATTTCTTTGATCATTATGGTTATATCTCTGATGAGCCTGAAGCCTTATTGGCTTTATTTAAAGATATTCTTGCAGATGAACCGAGTTTGTCGCAGGTACTGCGCAATATGAAGTTTGATACGCCAATCCGTACTTTGGTGGGCTATTCAGCAAATGTTAAAACCTTGGCACAGCGCAATTTTGCTTTGCTGGGCAATGCGGGTGAATTTTTAGATCCTGTGTTTTCATCTGGGGTGACCATTGCACTCAAGTCTTCAAGTTTGGCGGTACCTTTAGTCGATCAAGTCTTACAAGGTGGGCAAGTAGACTGGATGCAAGAATATGAAAAACCTTTGCGTAAAGGAATCAAAGTATTTCGCGCTTATGTAGAAGCATGGTACGACGGTGAGTTTCAAGATGTGGTATTTTCAAAAAATCAAAATGAAAAAATCCGTCGTATGATTGCGTCATTATTGGCGGGCTATGCTTGGGATGAAACTAATCCAATCTATCGCAATGCACGACAACGCTTAAATACCTTGGCTGAGTATTGTCGTCATGATCTGGAACAGAGCAAAATACTTGAGAGCGAATAATGCAAATTTGGTTAAAAACAATGAGCATCAGTCTGTTGTTAGCGCTGGGTGCCTGTCAAAGTATGTATCCACAGCCACAAGGTCTGGTTCCTGTGGTTTGGTCTGCTGATCCAGCCTTGGCGCATTATCAGCGTCAAGATCAAGTTGAAGTTGTCTGGAAAAATCAAAGTTTTAGCTTTTTACTCTACCAAGAACAGCAGGCGAAAAACTTGCAAATGTTTGCTTTAAGCTTAACTGGACAGCAACTGTTTAGACTGGATTTCGATGGTCAAAAAGTACAGGTGCATGAAAGGATAAAACCGATGCGTTTGTTACCCTTTGATTTTGTGGTTCGAGATATTCTGTTTGCAACTTATCCTGATTTTGCAAAAAATCATTTAGAAAATGTTAAAGTGAAACAGGGCGTTGATCAGACTGAAATTGAGATTGATCAAAAAAATGTTTTAACGATAAAAACGCGTGCTGATCATATTGAGCTGGATAACCTGCAAGTTCCTTATCAAATGATCTTTAGCCCTGTGGAAAATACTTTAAAAGACAATTCATTAGAGCAAAATGAAGTGGAAGATCTGCAAAAAAATGACAAAAAAGATTGATTTAAACCATCCCGCTGTAGGCATTCATTGTTCAGCCAGTTTATCTGCTTTAGGTGATCATCCTGAACAGGTCAAGGCACAATTGACCTCATTGGAAAACAGTTTAACCCTGAATAAATCTTTGATTTTTGATCAGCCCGTATGGGTGGGTGCTTATGCACATCCGTTATGTAGCGATATTCCAGTTGCGCTACAAAACTATGACTCGCGTAATTTACGTTTTGCTTTAACTGCGCTTGCACAATGTGAATCTGAGTTACGTGACTATGTGGCTAAGTTTGATAAAAAGCGGCTTGCAATCATTGTGGGGACCTCAACGTCAGGTATTTCGGACAATGAACCCTTATTAAAAGCCTACTTTCAAGGCCAAACTGAAACAGTGATTCAACAGCAAAAGCAGGAAATGGGTAATCTCGCCAAAGCTTTGCAAATTTATTTGGGCTGGGACGGTCTTGCGTATACGATTTCTACGGCTTGTTCTTCAAGTGCTAAAGCTTTTGCCAGTGGGCAACGTTTGATTAATGCAGGGCTTGCCGATGCTGTATTGGTGGGTGGCGTAGATACCCTCGCTAAACTGACCTTGAACGGCTTTAACAGTCTGGAAAATTTGAGTGCAGGTATCTGTAGCCCATGTGGATATCAGCGGGATGGGATCAATATTGGTGAGGCCGCAAGCTTATTTTTACTCAGTAAAGAACCAGCGCCGATCATGTTGATTTCTGCGGGTGAATCTATGGACGCATGGCATATTTCTGCACCGCATCCAGAAGGCAAAGGCGCAGCAACTGCAATGCAAAAAGCACTGGATCAGGCGCAATTAAAAGCTTCAGATATTCAATATCTTAATTTGCATGGCACCGCAACCACGCACAATGATGATATGGAAATTAAAGCAGTCCGACAGGTCTTTCAGGACTATGCCGTTCCATTGAGTAGTACTAAGCATAAAACTGGACACTGTTTAGGTGCTGCGGGCGCATTGGAAGCCTATATTTGTACACAAGTGCTTAAAGATCAAAACTGGTTACCCCTTCATCAAAATGGTGCGATTGATCCTGAATTGGATGATCAGCATTACGTTGAACAGGATGATTTAAATCAAACTACTCAATTTGATCCTGTGCGTTTTGTGATGAGTAATTCATTTGCCTTTGGCGGTAGTAATGTCAGCCTTATTTTTGGAACTGAAATCAAATGAGTTTAGATGCTATTCAATTTATTCCGCATGAAAAACCGATGGTTTTTGTTGATCAACTGCTTGAGCTAGGGGAAAATTTTGCACTTGCCAATCTAACCATTACTCCTGAATTGATGTTTAGTGATGAACAAGGTTTGCCGACTTGGAGTAGTATTGAACTCATGGCACAAACGATTAGTGCCTTTGCCGGTGCAAAAGGACAAAAAATGGGGCAAACGCCACAAATTGGTTATTTGCTCGGAACACGCAAATTAAATTTACCTTTGGCTTATTTTGAATTTGGTAAAACATTGACCATTCGGGCTGAACAACAATATTTACATGAAGGCTTGGCACAATTCTCTTGTGAAATAAGCTATGAAGAACATAAAATTAGCGCAGTTTTAAGTGTTTATGAACCACCTGTGAAAGCTGAGCAATAAGTAGGAATTAAGTGTGTCGAGAAGAATATTAGTGACGGGATCTAGTCGAGGAATTGGTAAAGCAATTGCTTTAACTTTAGCAAAATCTGGCTTTGATGTGGTGGTGCATGCACGTTCTAGACGTGCTGATGCTGAGCAAGTGGTCGCTGAAATCCAAGCGTTGGGGCAAAACAGTTATGCGCTACTTTTTGATGTCACACAACGTGAAAATACCCGACAGATACTGGAACAAGATATCGAGCTTCATGGTGCATTTTATGGTGTAGTGCTAAATGCAGGTTTAACCCATGATGGCGCATTTCCAGCTTTAACCGACAATGACTGGGATGAAGTAATTTCGACCTCATTGGATGGTTTTTATAATGTATTAAAACCTTTAGTGATGCCGATGATTCGCCTAAAACAAGGCGGGCGTATTGTGACGCTTTCTTCTGTTTCCGGCATTATGGGCAATCGTGGTCAAGTCAATTATAGTGCGGCAAAAGCGGGATTAATTGGTGCGACCAAAGCTTTGGCTTTAGAACTGGCAAAAAGAAAAATTACCGTAAATTGTGTTGCGCCGGGGCTGATTGAAACGGAAATGGTCACGGAAGAAGTAAAAGAACATGCTTTAAAAATGATTCCCTTACAACGTATGGGGCAGGTTGATGAAGTGGCGCATACCGTGAACTTTCTCTGCTCTGATCACGCAAGCTATATTACTCGTCAAGTCATTTCGGTGAATGGGGGACTGATTTAATGAAACGTGTTGTTGTGACGGGAATGTCGGGAATCACCTCACTGGGTGAAACGGCCGATGAAATTTTTGCCCAATTCCAAGCATCAAAAAATGGCATTCGTGCGATGCCTGATTGGGAAATTTATACCGATTTACGTTGTAAAATTGCAGGCCCAGTAGAACACTTTGAGGTACCCAAACATTTTAATCGTAAAGTGACACGAGGTATGGGACGAGTTGCATTGATGTCGGTGATTTGTGCTGAAAAAGCATTGGCAGATGCAGGCTTGATCGATCATCCTATTTTGAAAAGTGGCGATGCTGGTGTTGCTTTTGGCTCTTCTGCAGGGAGTGTCGATGCGGTCAAAGAGTTTGGGAAAATGCTCATAGACAACGACATGAGCCGTTTAAATGCGACCACGTATATTCGCATGATGTCACATACCAGCGCTGTGAATATGACGGTTTATTTTGGTTTAAAAGGTTTAACCTTACCCACATCAAGTGCCTGCACTTCAGGTTCAATGGCCATCGGACAGGCGTTTGAAGCAATTAAACTAGGTAAACAAACGCTGATGCTTGCGGGTGGTGCTGAGGAGCTCAGTGCGACAGGTTCAGCTGTATTCGATGTGTTATTAGCCACCAGCGGGATGAACGACACCCCTGAAAAAACACCACGGCCATTTGATAAAAATCGTGATGGATTGGTGATTGGTGAAGGTGCTGGCTGTTTAGTGCTAGAAGAATATGAACATGCACTGGCCCGTGGTGCAACGATCTATGCAGAAGTCATCGGTTATGCCAGCAATACCGATGGTGAACATGTCACTCGTCCAAATTCAGAAATGATGGAAAGATGCATGCGCATGGCACTTAAAGATGCCGCAATTTCTGCGCAAGAGGTTGATTATATCAACGCGCATGGGACTTCGACAGATCAAGGCGATGTTGCCGAAACCCAAGCCACTGCACGTATATTTGGTAAAAAACCGATCAGCTCATTAAAAAGTTATTTTGGACATACTCTAGGTGCATGTGGTGCAATCGAAGCTTGGCTGAGTATAGAAATGCTGCAACGCCAACAGTTTATCCATACTTTAAATTTGGATGAAATTGACCCATTATGTGGTGATTTGGATTATATCGTGCAAGAGCCACGAGAGATGAATGCAAAAACCATCATGACCAATAATTTTGCATTTGGAGGGATCAACACCTCCATTATTTTAAAACATACTTAAAAGAGGAAAAAAACGATGTCATTTAAACACTTGGTTGTTGCTTCAACTTTATGCTTTGCTGGAATCGTCTCTGCACAGGCTGCGGACACTGTTCATAATCTCAATTTTAAAGCAGCTGTAGATCAAGCTGTGGCTGATGGATTTTTAGATGGATCGGTAAAATTTTATCTTGCTGGGACTAAATCTGGCGGTCAAGTTTTAGAAAAAGCGGTTGTCAGCAATAAAAAAACCAATGGTTTTGGAAAGTCTGCGGAAAAGGCTTGTGATCATGTATTACGTTCAGCATTGATCCAATTGCAAAGCGCAGCAAAAGACAAAGGTGCTAATGCAGTGACCAATATTGTGAGCTATTTCAAAGCAAATGAATCAAAAAACACCACAACATATCAATGTTATAAAGGTACAGCACTTGCGAGTGTGGCTTTAAAAGGCGATATCGTTAAATTCTAAGCGGTAAACATGAGCCAATGTCTAGTAATCTTTTAGAATATGAGATGGACATTGGCTCATGCTTTTGAATTTATTAAAAAAATAATATTTAACGATTAAAAATTTCATTAGCCTATTCAATTAAATGTCCCGTGCATTGTGCCGAAATGTTTTTGATTTGTGCCGTATCCAGTTCTAAGTTATCCCATTTGCACATTTGTTGAATAATCCATTCAAAATCATCTGGTTTAGGTCGGTCCTGTGTCCCAAAAGAACGAATAATATTTTGTATTTTATGAAACGCATAGGTATGCACCAAATGTGAACAGTTAAAGCGGATAATCTGGCTGTCTTCTAACATGTGCCATATGGGTTGTAGTGATTGCAAGGTGCTTAAATCATGCTGTGCTTGCTGAATCGCCGTCTGCAATGCATTTAAGGTATTCGGATGTTTGTTTGCCCATTCATGGGTGGTCGCCAAAACTTTATCTGCGACTTCAGGAATAATCTGTTTACTCTCGGCAATCACATAACTATAACCTTCAATCTGCGCTTGGATATTCCAAGGTTCACCGACACAGAATCCATCGATGAGTTGTGATGAAATCGCATCCACTATATAGGAAGGGGGCAGTGTGGAGAGTTGATATTTTTTGGCCAAATCTGGGTCTGCCAAAGCCAACCATTCTCTCAAACAATAATGGTGGATGGACTGTTTAAACACATGAGCCAGTTGTATTTTATCGCCTTGTTTTAAGGCTTGAACCACTTTCACTGCTGACGCTTGCGCAGTATCTTGCGTGTGAATTTTTAACTCATAGCAGAGTTTTTGGCTCAAGCTGATAAATGCACGATTGGTACTCAACACCAATGCGGTCTGTAAGGGAATACCCAGTTGATCATTGCCTGTCGCAGCAGCGGGAAGCATGGCAGAAAGACAATGTGCGGCATCTAAAATACCAAAAGCTAAACGGTCACGTAGGCTGGCCCATGAAGGCTCTTTTACCAACGTAACATTCAGACCTTGCTCAGTAAAATAGCCTTGATGGTGTGCCCAAAGTATTGCAGTGCAATCCAATAAAGGAATATAGCCTAATTGAATGTCTGTGGTTTCAAGTGTATGCATTGTTTATTCCTTGAAATTAGCTTGGAGCAAGGCTTGGGCGTCGATTAACTTTCTTGCCATTTCCCCCATGGTGATACGGTGACTCATGGCATTTTTTCGTAACAAACTGAAGGCTTGTTCTTCTTCAATTTGATGCATCTGCATCAGCATCACTTTGGCTTTTTCAATATCTTTTCGGTCTGCTAGTTTGCATTTGGTTTCATTGAGATCTTTTAACAGTTTTTTATGTTTTTTAAATTGTTCAATTGAAATTTCTAAAATACTTTCCAGTTTTTCAGGGTCGATGCCATCGACAATATAGGCAGTTACACCTGCTTCAATGGCACTTTTGATGGTGTCTTTTTGCGAGTTTTTAGTGAAAAGCACAGTGGGCAAATCAAACTGACTTACGCAGCTTTCAATAATATCTCGATGTGGATGGTCCATATCCAGCAAAATCACATCGGTATGTAAGTGTTGAAGATCTGTACTGTTTAAATGGTCAATCATCAGGCATGCGACCACCTCGAAACCATGTTCGATCAAAGATGATTTGATAAAAGATGCCCGCTCTATATCATCATCGATCAGGGCAATTCTTAATTTTGGCATGTCGCTACTCAGATTTGTCCTGACATGAACTTTCAGCATATAAGCAATTTAGATGCCAATATCTCGGATTAAATTTGCTGTTTAAAATCATAGTCGCAGGATGTTAAAGAAAAGTGATGCACTTTATTGACGCAATTTGCCTCCTAAACATGCAGTTTTATGATTTACATTTTATCCGCACAGACAGAAAACATGATGGTTGATTGCGCTATTTATGCACGACCATTAAATCATAAGTACTGAGTATTCAAGCAAAATAAAAAAATATATAGCCAAAATATAAAACTGGCATGAACTATGCATTGATTTAATCCAAGTCAAAGAAGACTTTCAAAATTTGTAAGACGGCCAACGACGTCCGTTCTGATCGTTACTGATATGCCTCGTGCATAACAGCAACTTATATGCGTTCAGTTCAGGAGATCGAAGCTATGTCTTCAAATTTAGATGCGAAAAAAGCGACAAAGATTCATCTTTTCAATTTTAGCAGCGCAGCAATGCGGGCCTTCCATATGAGTTGGCTCGCCTTTTTTGTCTGTTTCTTTGCATGGTTTGCTTGTGCGCCGTTAATGCCTGTGATTGCAGGTGAATTCCATCTGACTAAAGATCAAATTGCCAATATTAATATTGCCGCGGTGGCCATCACGATTTTAGTTCGTCTGATCGTGGGTCCCTTATGCGATAAATACGGTCCTCGTAAAACCTATACCGCATTACTGATTATCGGCAGTATCCCTGTATTTGGTGTGGCATCTGCCAATAGTTATGAATCCTTTCTATTTTTCCGTCTATTGATAGGTGCAATTGGTGCCAGCTTTGTCATCACGCAATATCACACCAGTATTATGTTTGCGCCAAATGTGGTGGGAACTGCAAATGCAACCACCGCAGGTTGGGGCAATGCGGGCGGTGGCGCAACTCAAGCCTTGATGCCATTGATGCTTGCCGCATTGGTGATGTTTGGTGTTGAACAAGCCATGGGCTGGAGAATTGCGCTGATTGTACCTGGTGTGCTGATGTTAATCGTCGGTGCAATGTACTGGAAGTTTACGCAAGATTGCCCACAAGGTGATTTTAAAGAACTTCGTGCACAAGGTCTGCATGTGGGCAGTGATAAAAAAGGTGGTATGGCGATTTTACTGCATGCTGCAAAAAACTATCGTGTTTGGATTCTGTTCGGTGCTTATGCAGCTTGTTTTGGTATCGAAATTTTTATTCACAACATTGTCGCAATGTACTACGTAGATCACTTCAAATTTGGTTTAAAAGAAGCGGGTATGGCCGCAGGGATTTTTGGCTTACTGGCGCTGTTTGCCCGTGCACTTGGCGGTATTGTTTCAGACAAGGTGGCGACTAAAAAAGGTCTCGATGGCCGGACTAAAGTATTGTTTGCCATGATCCTGTTAGAAGGCGTATTTCTGATTGTCTTTTCACAAATGAATACCGCAATTCTGGCGATTCTGGTCATGACCGTATTTGCTTTGTTTACCCATATGGCTTGCGGTGCGACCTATGCACTGGTTCCATTTATTGATCGTGATGCTTTGGGTGGTGTGGCTGGCATTATCGGGGCCGGCGGTAATGTCGGTGCTGTTGCTGCTGGTTTCTTATTAAAAGGCATGTTGGATATTCAAACGACGCTGATGGTTTTAGGTGGTTTGGTGGTGATTGCTGCAAGTTGTGTATTGATGATCCGTTTTTCGGTTGAACATAAAGAGAAAGAGCAAAAGTTATTTGAAGCTGCGGTACTTGAGCGAAATAGCATGGAACAAAATGCTGTAAGTCTTAAACAAAACAGTGCGACTTAATTGAATAACAAGAGCAAAAACAATCGAGGAGAATCGATATGAAATTAGTGATGATTGGTCATGGAATGGTTGGGCACAAATTTATTGAATCTGTGCTGGAACATGCAGGTGATGAAGTTGAAATCACGATTTTGGCAGAAGAACCCCGTTTAGCTTATGACCGTGTACATTTGACTGAATATTTTACAGGCAAGTCTGCAAAAGATTTAACCCTCTGTCGTGCTGACTTTGCCGATGCTTATGGTATCGACCTGCGCTTAAACACCAAAGCTACTGATATAGATACCTGCAATAAATGCATCACCACCAATCATGGCGATGTGATTAGCTATGACAAATTGGTGCTTGCGACGGGTTCCTATGCTTTTGTTCCACCAATTTCAGGTCACGACCGTAACAACTGTTTTGTTTACCGTACCATTGATGACTTGGATGCGATTCGGGCAGCGAGTTTATCGGCAAAATCGGGTGTGGTCATTGGCGGTGGTTTGTTGGGTTTGGAAGCTGCCAAAGCGCTTCGTGATTTAGACTTGGAAACCCATGTTGTTGAATTTGCACCCCGTTTAATGGCAGTACAAATTGATGATTTGGGCGGAAAAGTTTTACGCGCCAAAATTGAAAATTTAGGCGTGAAAGTCCATACCCAAAAGGCCACTTCGGCTATAGAAGACGGTGTGAATAGCACCCATGTGATGAAGTTTGCAGATGGTTCAGAACTTGAAACAGATATTATTCTATTTTCAGCGGGGATTCGCCCACGTGATGAATTGGCGCGCCAAAGTGGTTTAGCTTTAGGTGAGCGTGGCGGTATTGTGATCAACGATTACTGCCAAACTTCAGATGCAGACATTTATGCAATTGGTGAATGTGCCTTATGGAACAATAAAATTTATGGTTTAGTGGCGCCTGGTTATGACATGGCACGGATTGCGGCAAAACATGTGATGCAACAAAGTTGCCCTACATTTGCTGGCGCAGACATGAGCACCAAGCTAAAACTGATGGGTGTCGATGTGGCATCGGTAGGCGATGCTCATGCCATGACTGCAAATGCATTGAGCTATTTCTATGCCGATGAGGATGCAATGGTCTATAAAAAGATCGTGGTCAATGCAGAGAAAACCCAATTACTAGGTGCGGTACTGGTCGGTTGCGCCAAAGAATATAACGACTTATTGCAAATGATGCTCAATGGATTGGCTGTACCTGAAAATCCAGAAAGTTTAATCATGCCGGGCTATGCACAATCTTCAGCAAAAGCGGGAGGTAGTGGTGTAGATTTATTGCCAGACAGTGCCACGATTTGTTCATGTAATAACGTTTCTAAAGCAGATATTTGTAGTGCAATTGCAGAGGGTTCGACCTCATTAGGTGCATTAAAAAAATGTACCAAAGCCGCAACCGCATGTGGTGGATGTGCACCCTTAGTGACCCAAGTTTTAAAATCTGAATTACAACGTCAAGGGGTAACGGTCAATAATCATCTTTGTGAACACTTTGCTTACTCACGCCAAGAGTTGTATCACTTGGTACGGGTCAATGAAATTAAAAGCTTTGATGATTTGATTCAACAACATGGGCATGGTTTAGGTTGTGATATTTGCAAACCTACAGTGGCCAATATCTTGGCATCTTGCTGGAATGACTTTGTTCTCACCTCAAATCATGCTGGGTTGCAAGACAGTAATGACTACTATCTAGGCAATATTCAAAAAGATGGTTCGTATTCTGTTGTACCACGTATGGCAGGCGGTGAAGTGACGCCAGATGGTTTGATTGCAGTCGGTCAGATTGCCAAAGAATATGGTTTATATACCAAGCTAACCGGTGGGCAACGGGTAGACTTATTTGGAGCACAAGTCCATCAATTGCCAGAAATTTGGGAAAAGCTGATCAATGCTGGTTTTGAGTCTGGTCATGCCTATGGCAAGTCATTACGTACCGTTAAATCTTGTGTTGGGAGCACATGGTGTCGTTATGGTGTCGATGACTCTGTCGGTTTAGCCATCTTCCTTGAAAATCGCTACAAAGGTTTGCGTTCCCCACATAAATTAAAAATGGCAGTTTCGGGTTGTACCCGTGAGTGTGCCGAAGCACAAAGCAAAGATGTTGGGGTGATTGCCACTGAAAAAGGCTGGAACTTATATGTCTGTGGCAATGGGGGAATGAAACCTCGCCATGCAGAACTTTTAGCTTCTGACCTAGATACGCAAACTTTAATTCAATATATCGACCGCTTTTTTATGTTCTATATCCAAACAGCGGATCGTTTACAACGGACTTCAGTATGGCGTGACAATATGGAAGGTGGTTTGGATTATCTTAAAGATGTTGTTGTACATGATTCCTTAGGGGTTGCTGCTGAACTTGAACGTCGAATGAGCCATGTGGTGGGCACTTATCAAGACGAATGGCGCACTGCGGTGGAAGATCCTGAAGTACGTAAACGTTTTGTGACCTTTATTAATGCCAAAGCTGAGCAACAGCAAGATCCACATATTCAGTTTGCCAAAGTCCGTGGGCAAATTCGCCCAAAAACTGAATCAGAACGTGATCAGAGCCGTATTCCTGTAGTTGAAGCATAAGGTTGAAGCATAAGCATATGAACACTTGCTTTATTGGCCTTATTCCACAGCTTAAAAACAAGTCTTGTGGAAGATCTGATCAACGTTGTTAAAAGGATAAATACAATGACCATTTTAAAAGATATGAATGAACTCGATTGGCTCGATATTTGTGCATTGCAAGATATTACGCCCAATACAGGTGTAGGCGCATTACTGGGACAACAACAAGTGGCTATTTTTCGGGTAGGCAGTGAAAAGCGTGTATATGCGCTGAGCAACCAAGACCCATTTAGCAAAGCCTTTGTCATGTCGCGTGGAATTATTGGTGATTTACAAGGTGAACGTGTAGTTGCATCACCGATTTATAAGCAACATTTTAGTTTAGCAACAGGCCGTTGTTTAGAAGACAAAGATCAAAAATTATTGGTTTTTCCAAGCAAAATTGAAAATGGTCGGGTTTGGGTCAGTCCAACCCCACAAAAAACTTATATCACCAATAATGGTACGGCTCAGGAAAAAATCAATTTAGTTCTGGTGGGGAACGGATTGGCAGGGATGCGTTGCTTGGAAGATTTGCTTGATATGGCACCTGATCGTTACGACGTGACGGTGATTGGTGAGGAGCCTTGGGGTAACTATAACCGGATTATGCTGTCGCCTGTCTTATCAGGGGATAAAACCATTGACGACATTATGCTACATCCCCATTCATGGTATGCCGATAAAAATATTCGCTTTATTGCGGGTGATGCTGCGGTACGTATTGACCGTCCCCGTAAGCAAGTCTATACCGAAAAAGGTGTGGTGGTGAGCTATGACCGTTTGATTTTAGCCACGGGTTCAAAACCATTTATTCCACCAGTCAAAGGCTCAGATTTGGATGGCGTGTTGAGCTTTCGTGATATTTATGATGTCAATAATATGCTCGACTACTGCAAATCTAAAAACAATGCCGTGGTGATTGGTGGTGGTCTATTGGGGCTAGAAGCCGCATATGGTTTAAAGCAACGTGGTATGAATGTGACGGTTTTGCATTTGATGGATCGCATTATGGATCGCCAACTTGATGCCAAAGCCAGTCAAATGTTGAAAACAGCAATTGAGCAAAAGGGCATTCCGATCATCACCGAAGCCAATACAGAAGAATTACTCGGTGAAAATGGTCATGTCACCCAGGTTCGGTTAAAAGATGGCACGCTTTTAGATGCAGATCTGGTGGTTTTTGCCGTGGGTATTCGCCCAAATATGGCTTTGGCACAAAGTGCGGGTTTACGCTGTAATCGCGGTGTGTTGGTCAATGACACCATGCAAACCTATGATCCAAGTATTTATGCAGTGGGTGAATGTATTGAGCATCGTAACCAAACTTTTGGTTTGGTAGAACCTTTATGGGGTCAAGCCTTTATCTGTGCATCACATTTGGCAGAACACGGCAGTTTAACCTTTAAAGCACCGACTGTTCCAACCCAGTTAAAAGTTAGTGGTTGTGATGTTTTCTCAGCAGGCCGCATTGATTTAGAAAACAGTCAACCGCTAGAAGATTTCGAAGACATTATTCTGAATGATGAAAAACGTCAAATCTACAAACGCATTATTATTCAAAAAGATAAAGTCGTGGGTGCAGTACTGTTTGGTGATACAGAGGATGGTACTTGGTACGCTGAATTGATTGCTGATCAAACCCCAATTTCTTCGATTCGCAATAAATTGTTATTTGGTCGGGATTTTGCATTAAAAAAAGCAGGCTGATTTATATCGCTTAACCCTCTTCATTTTAACAGCAGGGGGAGATTAAAAATGAAAGCCATATTTAAGTGAATGTATAGCATTGAGGAGCACAGCAGCAATGAAGAGTATCCCTTTAGTGGAACTGCCGAGCTCCACAGAACAAAAGATCACAAGCACACACACCACTTGTCCTTACTGTGGTGTAGGCTGTGGTGTCACAGCAACAGTGCAAGACACCACGCTAGGACAAAAAGTGTCTGTGCTTGGCGATGTCAATCATCCCTCGAATTACGGAAAACTATGTATTAAAGGCAGTAATTTAGCCGATACGCTGGGGTTGGGCACACGTGTTTTATATCCAATGCTTGGACGTCATTCCCATCAGCAAGTCACAGATTGGGATAGCGCAACAGATTTAATTGCCAATAAATTCCAACACTATATCGAGCAATATGGTCGTGACAGTGTCGCATTTTATGTTTCTGGTCAGTTGTTGACGGAAGACTATTATGTGGTAAATAAATTCGTTAAAGGCTATTTGGGCACAGCCAATATCGATACCAATTCAAGATTGTGTATGTCTTCGGCGGTTGCCGCACATAAGCGTGCTTTTGGTGAGGATTTGGTACCTGCAAGTTATGATGATTTTGAACATACTGACATGGTGGTTCTGGTCGGTTCAAATACAGCATGGTGTCATCCTGTGATGTATCAACGCATCATGAAAGCCAAAGAATTAAGACAACAAAAGCAAAGTGATTTATTTGTGGTGGTGATCGATCCACGCTTTACGGCTACATGTGAAGCAGCTGATTTACATTTACCTATTCTGATTGGTCAAGATGTTTCCTTGTTTAATGGGCTATTACAATATTTACATCAACAGGGTTATGCCGATAGCGCATTTGTTAAGGCACATACCCAAGGGCTAGAGACGGCACTAAAAAGCTCGCAAGCTGAAACAGATATCCAAGATGTTGCAGTGAAAACAGGAATTTCGCTAGAAAAACTCCAGCTCTTTTTTGAAAAGTTTGCCCAAACTGAAAAAGTCATGACCCTATTTTCAATGGGGGTAAACCAGTCTTCACGTGGTGTGGACAAAGCCAATAGCATCATTAATTGTCATTTGTTGACGGGTAAAATTGGAAAGTTGGGCGCAGCACCGTTCTCAATGACAGGACAACCCAATGCAATGGGCGGGCGTGAAGTGGGTGGACTTGCCAATATGCTGGCAGCACACATGGACTTAGACAATCAACAACATCAACAGCTTGTGCAAAGTTTTTGGAACAGTCCAAGCATTGCCAAACAGGTTGGATTAAAAGCCGTTGATCTTTTTGAAGCAGTGGAAAGTGGCAAGATTAAAGCCATTTGGATTATGGCGACCAATCCGGTGGTCAGCCTACCCAATGCCGATCAGGTCAAACGTGCTTTAAACAGTTGTGAGTTTGTTGTGGTCTCTGATATTTGCAAAGATACCGACACCACTCAGTTTGCTGATGTGCTGTTACCTGCATTGGGCTGGGGGGAAAAGGATGGTACGGTCACCAATTCAGAACGCCGTATTTCACGACAACGTGCTTTTTTAGACCCACCTGAGCAGGCCAAAGCGGATTGGTGGGCTGTGGCACAAGTGGCTAAAAAGCTTGGATTTACTGGCTTTGATTTTGCAAATAGCCACGAGATTTTTAAAGAACATGCACAGTTATCTGCATATCAAAACGCAGAGGTTAATGCGCGATCAAATACCCAAAGCTTTCGTTACTTCAATTTACAAGGTTTAACTGATCTTTCATTGGATGAATATGATCAATTGGCGCCCATTCAATGGCCTGTGATCATGCGCAATCAGGCTGAGCATGCATTCGCACAATTGTTTTCACAGGGACAATTTAGTCATGCAGATGGCAAAGCTAAATTTATTGCCACAATGGCGATAGATCCAGTCCATCAAAGCACTGCTGAATATCCTTTAATTCTCAATACAGGGCGGATTCGGGATCAGTGGCACACCATGACCCGCACAGGTTTATCTGCCAATTTAAGCACCCATAAAGCAGAACCCTTTTGTGAAATTCACCCCAATGATGCATTGAAATATGGCTTGAAAGAAGGAGAGTTGGTCGAAATCAAATCGGCTTGGGGCAATTGTGTCTTGCGAACTGTACTCAGTGGTAATATCCGTCGGGGGCAGATTTTTGCCCCGATTCATTGGAATGATCAATTTGCTTCGGATGCCCGTATTGGCAAAGTAGTCAATCCCGTAGTGGATGCGATTTCAGGCGAGCCGGAATTTAAACATACCCCTGTGCTGATTCAGCCATTTTATACCCAGTGGCAAGGGGTATTTTATGTCCGTGAAGGGTATGAACAGATTGTTAAAAATAGCATCGAAAATACGGTGTGGTGGACAAAAATTCAGACCGCCAAAGCAGTGCGCTATGAATTGGCTGATCGTCGCCGTTTTACCCAAACCACTCAACATCTCAAACAACTTTTACCCTTTGAAGATGAGAGTTTTGAGTGGCTGAACTTAGAAGATCAAACTGCACATATCAGCCATAGTGTGGTGTTAAAAGAAGGTCGCCTTATTGCAAGTTTATATATCGCACCCAAAGCCTTATTGCCTGATCGTGATTGGGTTGCCAGCTTATTTAAACGTGATCGTTTAAGTGCGATGCATCGTAAAGCCTTACTTGCTGGACAAGCCATGTCGATGGGCAATAGTGATGGGCCGTTGGTGTGTAGTTGCTTTAAAGTGGGTAAAAATCGAATTATTCAAACCATTAAAGAAAACAATATTAATCATGAAAAACAAGTGACTGCATGTCTAAAAGCAGGTGGTAATTGTGGTTCATGTTTACCTGAAATTCGCGGATTGATTAAAGCCTGTCAAGCGGAGCTTACACAATGAAAAGAATTATAAAACCCAAGAAAGCCAAACAATATCCACAAACTGATCTTGTCATTCTTGCGGGTGGTCAGGCAAGGCGTATGAATGGAATCAATAAACTGTTACAGAAGTTTGATGATCAAATTCAACTAATTAAGATCCATCAACAACTAAAAAATCGAGTCGCGCAGATTTGGGTCAATAGCCACCGTGATTATTCAATTTATCAAAAACTTATTCCCAGTTTGTATTGCTATCAGGATGATGAAAAAGGCTTTTATGGTCCGCTGATGGGAATAAAAAGTGCTTGGTCTTATGTGACATCTGACTATGTACTTTTTGTGCCCTGTGATGTGACATTTATTCCACCCGAGGTTATTGAAAGCTTACATATGGCTTTAGCGGGTCATCCCTTAGCACAAGTGGCTTATGTCAATATCAATGGTAAAGCCTTATATCCATTTTGCTTGTTAAAGCGCAGTGCTTTAAATCAAATCTGCATTCATCTTGAACAAGGACAACGTAGTTTAAAGGCATGTTTTTCTGATTTGCACGCTCAGGAAGCGTTATTTGAAAATCATGCACTGTTTTTTCACAGCATCAATTCTTTGGACGAATTACAGCAATATCAACAGCTCAAGTTTTTACATTGATTGGCTTGGTTTGGACTCGTTTTTTGCAAATCTCTATTTTTGAGAGAATTCGAGCAGGTTTTAGCTGAAGCGCATGGGGAATGATTAAAGTTGGAACATTTTTTGCAATTTCAATATCAATAAAATAGCGCAGATTTTAAGTTTTAAACAATCTTGAATCTAAATCGTGCTTGGGATGTGTAAATGAACGCAATGACACAATACGAAGTGGGTACGGCTTTTGTCGATCAATATGGTCGTAGCAAGCGTAAACTCCGAATTTCAGTGACAGATCGCTGTAATTTTAAGTGTGTCTATTGTATGCCCGAACATCCTGAATGGATGAAAAAACACGATTTACTCAGTTTTGAAGAACTTTATGTGTTTTGTGAGTTTATGGTGCGGCATGGCATTGAACAGATTCGGATCACAGGTGGTGAGCCGTTAATGCGTCAAGGTGTGGTGCACTTTATTGAGCAACTACAAAAATTAAGAAAGCTGGGACTCAAACGTATCTCAATGACCAGCAATGCACACTATCTTAAACAATACGCAAGCCAATTAAAACAAGCGGGTTTAGATGACTTGAATATCAGTCTGGACAGTCTAGATCCAGCACAATTTAAGGCACTGACTCAAAAAGAACTACATCCCGTTTTAGCGGGCATTGTCGCAGCACAACAAGCAGGCTTTAAGATCAAGATCAATGCTGTATTGATCAAAGGCATCAATGATGATCAGGTTTTGCCCTTAGCACACTGGTCAATTCAACACCATTTTACTGTGCGATTTATTGAGTTTATGCCTTTGGATGGCGCTGGTCTTTGGTCGCAAGCCGATATTGTCAGTGAACAAGAAATTTTAGCTCAATTAAAGCAGGACTTTGTTGTCACTTTACAGCAAGGACAGTCTTCCGAGCCTGCACGACAGTATTTTATTGATGGTTATCCGATTGGCATCATTTCGACCATTACCAATTCATTTTGTGGCACATGTGACCGTGTGCGTTTAACTGCACAAGGTGATTTTTATAATTGTCTATTTGCGCCAAAGGGGATCAGCCTAAAAGCGCAAATTAAGGCATTGAATCAGGATTTAGCTGTTTTAGAGCCTCTCCGATTAGCGCAAACCAGCTCACCAAATGCAGTTACATATTCGCCAATAACATTAGGTTCGCCACAGCATAGACAATTACAAGATACTTTGTCAGATTATATTTGGCAGAAAAAACAAGGCTTTGATGAGATTTATCAACAGCCAAAATCAAAACATTCATCATCTCGAAAAATCAGTATGTACATGATTGGAGGTTAATATGTCAGATCAATTTACCATTCCAAATACACCAGACTCGGCAAACATTGCCAATCAATTCAAAGATATCCAGCAGCACATGACTGTAAAAATTGAATGCTTTGGTGCAATTGAACGTTTACTGCCGAGCGATTTAACCCTGCAATGTGAGTCTGAAATGATGCTTTCGGATGTTTTGGATTATGTGGTACGCGCTTATCCACATGCAGGAAACATGCTTGAGCGTTGTGCATGTGCAATAGGCGAAGACATTATCCCACGTCAGACCTTATTAACATCGGATAGCACCGTGGTTTTACTGTCACCTGTTGCGGGAGGTTGATATGCATACATTTGAACAAACGCTTAAACAATTCAACAGAATTCAGGATACCCCTTTAAGCCAAGACAGTTTTGATCCGATTCAAGACTTTCCTGAATGTGGTGGGATTGGCATCTTTATTGGAACAGTACGTAATCACCATGAAGGCAAAGCAGTCAAAGCATTGAAATACACTGCCTATGCACCTGTTTCAGAAAAAATGATTCGTCAAATTGAGCACGAGATTCAACAAAAATTTGCGGTGGCTTATGTACGGGTCATTCATCGTATTGGTGCTTTAAACATCGGTGAAAAAGCCATTATTGCGATTGCTTATGCAGCGCATCGCCGTGAAGCATTTGCTGCCTGTGAAGAAGCCGTAGAACGAGTAAAACATGAGGTTCCCGTATGGAAAGAAGAATTTTATCTGGATGGCACGAGCCAATATGTTGCGGGTTGTTGTATTCGAAAAGATGATGTGGAGCAAGATCTGTCAATACAACAAGATTTATCTAGCCAACATGCTTGTAAACATAAACATGGCGCTTCTGATGACCATTTATCTCAGCACCATTCATCTCAGCACAATCACCCTCAACATTCTTTAGTACACCATTCCACATCTGCACATCTAGGACACACGCATTCAGAACACAGCAGTCAACAACAGGATCATGAACGAGAACAGCACGTGTTATTTCGCAAACAGTGTGAACAGACAATTTATCAATGGCATATGTAAAACATATTTAGCAACTTGGTAAAGTGTCCTCTTCACAAAGTATATTTTGCCATGTAAAAGATGTTGTTATCTCAACAGATGCTAAATCACTTGGCGTAAATCCCGCGCTGTTTCTTGCAGTAACGGCAAGATATGCGTAATTAAATAATCTTTGGTGGTGCGTATGGTGGGGGAGACAATATTGAGTGCGGCAACAACAACCGCATTTGAGTCATAAATCGGAACAGCCACAGCGTGCACCCCCAATTCGTGCTCTTCACAGGAATAACACCAATCTTGTTCTTTAATCTCATGCAGTAGTTCTATAAAGGCAGCACTTTCTGTATGAGTGTATTTAGTGAAACGTTTTAATGGATACTGGGTCAGCCACTGTTTTTGTTCTTCAATCGTTAAATGCGCCAATAAAATTTTCCCCGCAGAGGTCGCATGTGCAGCCAGACGATTGCCTAAATGTAAGCCATAGGGATTAACTCGGTCTGTTTGTTGGTGCGCAGCACTACGTGCAATGGTAATTGCTTCATAACCATCGAGAACCATCACGGAATAAATCAGCGAGGTTTGGTTGGTCAATAAATTTAATAAGGGTTGGCAAATTTTAGGTAAAGGGGAACCATCTAAATAAGCACCAGAGAACTTGAGAATTTTTGGGGTTAAATAATAATAATGACCGTCAAAGTCTAAATAGCCTAAGTATTCTAATGTGAGTAAATGGCGACGCGCTGCTGCACGGGTCATTCCTGTTTTCTCAGCTGCCGTGCTGATGTTAAAACGATGCCGTTCAGGTCCAAAACATTCCAAAATCGCCAAACCTTTTGCAATCCCCGCAATAAAATCCTCATGGCGAATGATCTTTTTATTTTCAGTATGATGGATAAATAGGGTGGTTTTTTTTTGGTCATTGTCCATAACGCAGATCCTTATTTTAAATCAGATTCCGTAAAATTATTTTAAACCGAAAGTAGACTGTTTTAGTGGGATAAAGTTCGATCATCGAACATAAAAAATAATGATCGAACAAAACCTCCCTTCAAGCCTAGAAGTAAATACAAAATTTATCAAGAATGAAGATAAGAAATCCGAACAAAACACTCAACTTATGTTTCATCGGTTTCTAGGATGAAACAAATGAGTGATTCATAGTACAGGAAGTAGTCAGATGATTGATAAAAGCGCCACCTCATTGACCGAGGTTCTGTCACATATCAAAGATGGTGCAACCATTATGATTGGTGGCTTTGGAACAGCAGGACAGCCCGCAGAGCTGATCGATGGGCTGATTGAACTTGGCGTTAAAGATCTGGTGATTGTCAATAACAATGCAGGCAATGGCGATTACGGTCTGGCTAAACTGCTTAAATCAGGTGCAGTCCGTAAAATCATTTGTTCTTTCCCGCGTCAGTCTGACTCTTGGGTATTTGACGAACTCTATCATGCGGGCAAGATCGAACTGGAACTGGTTCCTCAAGGTAATCTCGCGTGTCGTATTCAAGCCGCAGGAATGGGTTTAGGTGCAGTGTTTACCCCAACAGGTTTTGGCACCTTATTGGCAGATGGCAAAGAAACCCGTCATATCGATGGCAAAGACTACGTGCTTGAATATCCAATTAAAGCAGACTTTGCCTTAATCAAAGCACATCAAGGCGACCGTTGGGGCAACTTGGTTTATAACAAATCAGCACGTAACTTTGGTCCAATCATGGCGATGGCTGCAGATGTCACCATTGCACAGGTTTCAGAGGTGGTTGAATTAGGTCAACTCGATCCTGAGCACATTATTACCCCAGGAATTTTTGTTCAGCATGTGGTTGCAGTTGATGCAACCAATGGTAATGGAGAATAACTATGAGCTACCAAAAATTAAGCCGTGACCAAATTGCTGAACGTGTTGCCCAAGATATTCCCGATGGTGCTTATGTCAATTTAGGTATTGGTTTACCGACCAAGATTTCAAAATATTTGCCAACAGACAAAGATGTATTTCTACATTCTGAAAATGGTTTATTGGCTTTTGGTCCTCCACCCGCCAAAGGTGAAGAAGATCCTGAGCTGATTAATGCTGGTAAGGAGTATGTCACCATGCTAACGGGTGGCTCGTTTTTCCATCATGGTGATTCTTTTGCCATGATGCGTGGTGGACATCTAGATATTGCTGTATTGGGTGCATTCCAAGTGGCAGCTAATGGTGATCTTGCCAACTGGCATACCGGTGCGCCAGATGCGATTCCTGCGGTGGGTGGTGCAATGGATTTGGCTGTAGGGGCAAAGAAAGTGTTTATCACCACCGATCATGTAACCAAACAAGGTGAACCTAAGATTGTTGAAGAACTAAGCTATCCAGTAACAGGTAAGCATTGTGTTGATCGTATTTATACTGACTTATGCGTGATTGATGTGACCGCAGATGGCTTAAAAGTGCTTGAAAAAGTTGCAGGTCTGAGCTTTGAAGAGTTACAGGCTTTGACGGGTGCTCAGTTAATTGATGCGACACAGGGATAATAAATCTCCCCTAACCCCTCTTTAAAAAAGAGGGGAACTCCTCCCTTTAATAAAGGGAGGCTGGGAGGGATTTTAGATAAAGGAAAGACACATGAAAAACGCTTACATCATAGATGCCATCCGTACCCCATTTGGTCGTTATGCCGGTGGTCTTGCGCCAGTCCGTGCAGATGACCTCGGTGCAATTCCGATTCAAGCATTGATACAACGTAATCCAACGGTAGATTGGCAGCAAGTCGATGATGTGATTTATGGCTGTGCCAATCAGGCCGGTGAAGACAATCGTAATGTCGGGCGTATGTCAGCATTATTGGCTGGTGTGCCATACCAAGTGCCAGCAACCACTGTCAATCGTTTATGTGGATCATCACTGGATGCGATTGCCATGGCAGCTCGTGCCATTAAAGCCAATGAAGCAGATTTAATCATTGCCGGTGGCGTAGAAAGCATGAGCCGTGCGCCCTATGTGATGGGCAAGTCGGACAGTGCTTTTGGACGTAGTCAGAAGATTGAAGACACCACCATGGGCTGGCGCTTTATCAATCCAAAACTCAAAGAATTGTATGGTGTGGACAGCATGCCGCAAACCGCTGAAAACGTGGCAGAACAATTCAATATTAACCGTGCGGATCAAGATCAGTTTGCGCTAAACAGCCAACAACGTACTGCGGAAGCACAAGCTCAAGGCTTTTTCAAAAATGAGATTGTGTCTGTCACTATTCCACAGCGTAAAGGTGATGCTGTGCTTGTGGATACAGATGAACATCCACGTGCATCAACCACTTTAGCTGCACTGACAAAACTTAAAGGTGTGGTCAAAGCTGATGGTACGGTCACGGCGGGTAATGCATCTGGGATTAATGATGGTGCAGCGGCGTTATTGATCGCCTCAGATGAAGCTGTAGAAAAATACCAATTAAAACCACGTGGCAAAATTATTGCAGCAACCACGGTGGGTGTAGAACCACGAATTATGGGCTTTGCACCAGCGCCTGCGATTAAGAAACTGCTTAAACAAGCCGATCTTAGTTTAGCGCAAATGGATGTGATTGAACTGAATGAAGCCTTTGCTGCCCAAGCTTTGGCGGTAACCCGTGATTTAGGTTTGGCAGATGATGATGCACGTGTCAATCCTAATGGTGGGGCGATTGCCTTAGGTCATCCTTTGGGTGCATCAGGTGCCAGACTGGTGACCACTGCCTTAAATCAACTTGAACAGATCAAAGGTGAATATGCCCTATGTTCAATGTGTATTGGGGTAGGTCAAGGTATTGCATTAATTATTCAACGTGTTGAGTGAGGTATCTGATGAGCCAGTTATACGCCAGCTTATTTTATCAGCCTGATGTCACAGCAATCTTTAGCGATCATGCCTTATTGGCTTATATGATCCAAGCCGAAGTGGCTTTGGCAAAAGCACAGGCGCAAGTGGGTGTGATTCCACTATCTGCAGCCAACATCATTGAACAAGTTGGACAACAGGCCCTAGCAAAAATTGATTTTGAAGCATTGGCAACCGCGACGGCTCTTGCGGGAAATATTGCGATTCCTTTGGTTAAGCAATTTACTGCGATAGTAAAACAACAGGATGAAGACGCAGCGCGTTATGTACATTGGGGCGCAACCAGCCAAGATATTATTGATACAGCCACGATTCTGCAATGCCGTGATGCTTTGGGGCTGATCGAAAAACAAGTACAACAGGCTTATCAAGTTTCATTAGACCAAGCACAACAGTATCGTGCCCAAGTCATGATTGGTCGCACATGGTTGCAACAAGCCTTACCAATTACTTTAGGGCATAAGTTTGCACGTTGGGCTGCGGCATTTAAACGTGATCTTGATCGTCTAAGTGAGATGAAAAGTCGCGTGCTTACTGCTCAACTCGGTGGGGCCGTGGGTTCATTGGCATCATTACAAGACAAAGGTTCCGCGGTGGTTAAAGCCTATGCTGCGGCATTGAATTTAGCCTCTCCTGAGTGTACATGGCACGGTGAGCGTGACCGTATCGTTGAAATTGCCAGTGTACTTGCCCTGATCGTCGGTAATGTTGGCAAAATGGCAAAAGACTGGTCTTTGCTGATGCAAACTGAAATTGCTGAAGTTTTTGAACCCACTGCAAAAGGCCGTGGTGGCTCATCCACCATGCCACACAAACGTAATCCAGTTGCAGCCGCTTGCGTACTTGCAGCAGCCAACCGTGTGCCTGCATTAATGGCAAGTGTCTACCAAAACATGTTGCAAGAACATGAACGTGCTTTAGGTACTTGGCATGCAGAATGGTTGGTGATTCCTGAAATTTTCCAGTTATGCGCAGGTGCTTTAGAACGCACGACAGATGTACTTGAACATATGCAAGTCGATGCAGAAGCGATGCAGCGCAACCTTGAGTGTACTCAGGGCTTGGTCATGGCAGAAGCTGCAATGATGGCATTGGCAGCTAAAATTGGACGCTTAAATGCGCATCATTTGGTTGAGCAAGCTTGTCAGCAGGCTATTGCGCAACAGCAGCATTTAAAAACAGTGTTGTCAGCAATGGCTGAGGTGAATGTTCATCTAAGTGCACAGGAATTAGCAGAGATTTTTAAACCAGCCGCTTACTTGGGCAATATTCAGGCACAAATTGATGCCGTACTAGAAGCAGCACAAGGAGTGTCTAAATCATGAAAGTCAGTATGAAAATTAAAAATCGTCAAGGACAGCAACTTGCCGTTCAAATCCAAGGCGTAAAAAATGCACCCGTGATTATATTTTCTAACTCACTTGGAACAGATCATGGGATGTGGCAAGCGCAAGTAGATGCTTTGGCACAACACTATCAGATCATTACTTATGATACTCGTGGGCATGGTGCAAGTGATGTGATTGCCAACAGTACGCTGCAAAACTTTGCCGACGATGTGATTGATATCTTAGATACATGGCATATTGAAAAAGCACATTTTTGTGGAATTTCAATGGGTGGCATCACTGCACTCACACTGGCTATTCAATACCCTGAACGCTTTTATAGCATCACTGTGGCAAACTCAGCCGCCAAAATTGGTACTGCTGAAGCATGGAATAGCCGTGCCGATAGCGTAGAGCAAGATGGGCTGGCTGAAATTGTTAAAACCACACATACCCGTTGGTTTAGTGGGCATTTTGATTATGCACATGATGTGCTTGCTCAAAAAACCATACAAAGTTTAGCGGTGACACCTGCACAAGGCTATGCCAATGCCTGTCGAGCTTTGGCAGATGCTGATGTTCGAGATCAGCTCAATCAAATTCAAATCCCAACTTTAATTATCGCAGGTCAATATGACCCTGTAACGACGGTTCAAGATGCAGAGTTTATGCATCAATCCATTCCAACCAGTCAACTTGAAATCTTGGCAGCGTCTCATTTGTCCAATATTGAACAACCACAAGTGTTTAGTCAGGCATTGTCTAAGTTTATTCAGAACATATAACCGTCTAGGGTTAGAAAGGAATTCGCCTACAAGGAGGCAACTATGGCACAGGAATTTGCTGCCCCAAAAAACAGTATGGATGCTCAGGCACTCATTAATGATGCACCGATCAGCAAGTATCAATGGATGATTGCAATCATTTGTTTTCTGATTGTATTTGTTGATGGAATCGATACGGCTGCAATGGGCTTTATTGCACCAGCTCTGGCACAGGATTGGGGGATTGATCGCTCTCAACTTGGGCCTGTGATGAGTGCAGCACTGGGGGGAATGATCATTGGTGCATTGGTTTCAGGACCTACTGCGGATCGTTTTGGACGCAAGATTGTATTAACTATTTCAATGTTGATCTTTGGTGGCTTTACCTTGGCATCAGCTTATGCGCCAAACTTAGACAGTTTGGTTGTACTGCGCTTTTTAACCGGTATTGGCCTAGGCGCAGCAATGCCAAATGCCACCACATTGTTTTCAGAATACTGCCCGAATCGTGTTCGTTCACTGCTCGTGACCTGTATGTTTTGTGGCTATAACTTGGGTATGGCAACGGGTGGTTTTGTCAGTAGTTGGCTGATTCCTACCTTTGGATGGCACAGCTTATTTTTGCTCGGTGGTATTTCACCATTGATCCTGATGCTGTTGGTGATTGTACTGTTACCTGAGTCATATCGCTTCTTGATTGTTAAAGGTCGAGATGCTGCAAAAGTTCGCAAAATTCTAAGCCATATTGCACCTGAAAAAGTACAGCTTGCTGACAGCTTTTATATCCCAGAAGAACAGTCTGCTGTGGCACAAAAGAAAAATGTATTTGGCATGTTGTTTTCGCAAAAATTTGCCAAAGGCACTGTGTTGTTATGGTCAACCTACTTTATGGGTTTGGTGGTGATTTATCTACTGACCAGCTGGTTACCAACCTTGATGCGTGAAACTGGCGCAACCATGGAACGCGCAGCATTTATTGGCGGTCTATTCCAGTTTGGTGGTGTGTTGAGTGCGTTATTTATTGGTTGGGCAATGGATCGTTTTAACCCGAACCGCATTATCTCAGCATTCTATTTTATCGCAGGCTTATTTGCTGTTGCCGTAGGTCAAAGCCTCAGCAACCCAACATTATTGGCCATTTTAGTGTTATGTGCAGGGGTTGCAATCAACGGTGCGCAATCTGCAATGCCAGCATTAAGTGCCCGTTTTTACCCAACTCAATGTCGTGCAACTGGTGTGGCATGGATGACAGGGATCGGTCGTTTTGGCGCAGTGTTTGGGGCTTGGATTGGTGCTGTTTTACTCGGCAATGATTGGTCTTTTACCGCAATTTTAAGCTTATTGATGATTCCTGCAACCGCTGCGGCTGTGGCAATTTTTGTTAAATCCTTAGTGGCGCATACCGATGCAAGCTAACTTTCTCAAGATCAGAAATAAGATCATAAAGAGGGACAATTTCCATGAATGATGAACAACGTTACCAACAAGGACTACAGGTCCGCACCGAAGTATTGGGTGAAAAACATGTCGGTCGTTCTTTAGAAAATTTGAATGACTTTAACCAAGATTTTCAAAATTTTATAAGCCGCTTTGCTTGGGGTGAGGTGTGGTCACGTGAAGGTTTACCACGGCATACCCGCAGTTTAGTCACCATTGCTATTTTGTTGGCATTGGGACGAGAAGATGAACTCAGAATGCATCTACGTGCTTGCTTTAACAATGGTGTTACCAAGGACGAACTCAAAGAACTGATTTTACACAGCTCACTGTATGCAGGACTACCAGCCGCAAATGCTGCAATGCACATGGCTGAAGATGTTTTTAAAGAACTCGGAATAGAAGTGCAACCTGTCGCTGCACAACAACAGGATTAAGGAGATAGGCATGTTAAGTCATACATTGGGTGCATATCCGCAACGGAATACAGAAGATCACCCGCCAGCATATACACCAGGCTATAAAACCAGTGTATTACGCTCGCCCAAAAATGCATTGATCTCGATTAATGAAACATTAACTGAAGTCACTTCACCGCATTTTTCACCTGAAATTTTTGGTGCAAAAGACAATGATTTGATTTTGAACTATGCCAAAGAAGGACTCCCAGTCGGTGAGCGAATTATTGTGCATGGTTATGTGCGTGACCAGTTTGGTCGCCCTGTAAAAAACGCCTTATTGGAAGTTTGGCAAGCCAACGCATCAGGTCGTTATCGCCATCCAAATGATAAATTTATTGGCGCAATGGATCCTAACTTTGGTGGTTGTGGTCGTACCTTAACCGATGAAAATGGTTTTTATATTTTCCGTACCATTAAACCGGGGCCATATCCTTGGCGTAACCGAATCAATGAATGGCGTCCAGCGCATATCCATTTTTCATTGATTGCCGATGGTTGGGCACAACGGTTGATTTCGCAATTCTATTTTGAGGGCGATACCCTAATAGATACTTGCCCGATTTTAAAAACCATTCCATCTGAAGATCAGCGTCGTGCCTTGATCGCATTAGAAGATAAAAACAATTTCATTGAATCAGATAGTCGTTGTTACCGCTTTGATATTCATCTGCGTGGTCGTCGTGCGACTTATTTTGAAAATGATTTGACTTAAGGAACTCAGACAATGAATGCATGGAATTTTCAGGAAATTAAGGAAACCCCATCACAAACAGGTGGTCCTTATGTGCATATCGGTTTATTGCCTCAACAAGCCAATATTGAAGTATTTGAACATAGCTTCGATAACCAGTTGGTGAAACAACACACCCAAGGTCAACGTATCCGTATTGAAGGTCAAGTGTTTGATGGACTGGGTTTACCATTAAGAGATGTATTGCTGGAAATCTGGCAAGCCGATGCCAATGGGGTTTATCCAAGTCAGGCCGATACCCAAGGCAAAACAGCCGATGCTCATTTTCAGGGCTGGGGGCGTACAGGCGCAAATTTTGAAACAGGTTTTTGGAGTTTTGACACCATTAAACCAGGGGCTGTCGCAGGGCGTAAAGGTTCAACTCAAGCACCACATATTGCAGTCGCACTCTTTGCTCGTGGAATTAACATTGGTTTGCATACCCGTATTTATTTTGACGATGAAGTTGAAGCAAATGCCAATGACCCTGTACTCAATAGTATTGAGTGGGCAGTCCGCCGCCAAACCCTGATTGCTAAACGCAGTGAAGTCGACGGTGAAATCGTGTATCGCTTTGATATTCGCATTCAAGGTGAAGACGAAACCGTGTTTTTTGATATTTAACAATCCTCAAGATCTCTCTTTTTGAAAGGGAGGTCTTGCTTTGGAATCATCTCAGTCTTGAGATTCGCGATACTCCTCCCTTTTTTAAAAGGTAAGGAACGATTGAGGTTCCACAAGGGAGGATGAGGAGGGATTAAGATCGACGAAAAGCACTTAAATGAAATCGCAATATACAAACGGATAATTTATTCAGGAAGATGAAAAATGAAACTACAAAAATTTGCAGCATTGACGCTTGCACTTAGCTCCACATTTACCTTTCAAATGACACAGGCGCAACCTGTTTCACCAAGCTCAGTTGAACTTGCAGAACTGGCAAAACTCCCAGTAAAGACCATCGTCCCAATTACAGCAAAAACCAAAGAACAAGCCTTAGCACAGGCAAAAATCATTGCCAATAATCCAGATGCGGATTTGGCTGAGTTCCGCATAGATCTGCTCAACTTTGCCAGTGACACTAAGCAAGTGATTGCTTTAGGACATGAGCTTAAACAGATTTTAGGGTCTAAACCAGTGATTGCTACTATTCGTACGCATAACGAAGGCGGGCAACTGACCATCAGCGATGCGGATTATGGCAAAACTTATCAGGCCTATTTACGCCAACCCTTTATGGACATGTTGGATGTGGAAATGTTCCGAGATCCGCAAGTGGTGAAAAGCACAGTTAAATTGGCACATGAGAAAAAAGTATTGATTGTGATGTCCAATCACGATTTTAAAAAGACCCCTGATGAAGCAGAAATCGTTCAACGCTTGCTTAAACAAGATCAGCTTGGTGCAGATATTCTTAAAATTGCAGTGATGCCACAAAGCAAACAAGATGTATTTACTTTGATGAATGCAACCTTAAAAGTCAGTCAGCAATCTAAAAAACCATTGCTCACCATGTCGATGGGCAAACTCGGCACGATTTCTCGAATTGCCACAGCCAATATGGGCGGCAGCTTTAGTTTTGGCATGATCGGTGAAGCTTCTGCGCCCGGTCAAATTGATGTGACCCAACTGAAACAGTTATTAAAAACCGTTCAACCTACACCATAAATTAAAAGGAATTTTTAGACATGAAAATGATTTCATTACGTTTAACAACGTTGGCACTTGGCTTAGCGGTTTCTGGTTTGGCAATGGCGGAAAGCTATGTCGTGGATCGCTATCAGGATGATAGTGAAAAAGGTTCACTACGTTGGGCGATTGAGCAAGCCAACAGCAAGCCGAGTGAAACCAGTGAGATTTTGATTCAAGCGGTTGGGCAAGCGCCTTATGCCATTAAGGTCAACAGCCCACTGCCAGAAATTAAAGCACCAGTAAAAATCATCGGTACACAGTGGGCAAAAACAGGTGAGTTTATCGCGATTGATGGCTCAAATTATATTAAAGGTACAGGGGTTGAAGCTTGTCCGGGGGCTGTTGAAGGGCAGTTCGGAACCAATGTTCGTACCACAACTTTGCCGGGAATTGTGTTACGTGACATCAACGGGGTCAGCATCCAAGGACTAGAGATTCGTCGTTTTTGTATTGGGATCTTGATGAACCGTGCCAGCAATAACCTGATCCAAAATAACCGTATTATGCACAACTATGGCGGTGCAGGGGTGATGTTGACAGGGGATGATGGTAAAGGTAATCCGACTGCGACCACCACCAATAACAACAAAGTACTGAATAACTATTTCCAAGACAATGGTGATGGACTTGAGTTAACCCGTGGTGCTGCATTTAACTTGGTTGCCAATAACCACTTTATTTCAACTGCTGCAAACCCAGAGCCATCACAAGGCATTGAAATTCTATGGGGCAATGACAATGCCGTGATTGGCAACAAGTTTGAAAACTATTCAGATGGTTTACAGATCAACTGGGGCAAACGCAATTATATTGCCTATAACGAACTCACCAATAACTCCAACGGTTTTAACCTGACGGGTGATGGCAATATTTTTGACAGCAATAAAGTCCATGGTAATCGGGTTGGAGTTGCGATTCGTTCAGAAAAAGATGCCAATGCACGTATCACATTAACCAAAAATCAAATTTGGAATAATGGCAAAGACATCAAACGCTGTGAAGCGGGGGGAAGCTGTGTGCCCAATCAACGTTTAGGTGCAATTATTTTTGATATTCCGGGATTAGAACATGCGCACTTTGTCGGTTCACGTGGTCATGGTGTAAAAATTGATCCAGCAAACTTACAAAAGACCTGCCAGCAACCCAATGAACAAGGCTGTAATCCACAACCAAATCAAAATATTCAAGCACCTAAATTGACCCTAGCAAAAGGTCAAATTGCGGTAGAGGTAAAAGGACAACCGAATCAACGTTATCAAGTTGAATTTTTTGGCAACTCACAAGCAAGCGCAAATGAAGCCGAGTTTTATTTAGGCTCAAGTACTGTTGCAACCAATGCCCAAGGCACAGCAAGCGTGACTTGGAAACCGACAATGAAAGTTGCATCAATCACAGCCAATATCACAGATCGTCTAGGCGCAACATCTGAACTTAGCTCAGCGGTAAAACTGAAATAACAAATAATAAGGAAGTAATATGAGTTTAAATGGATTATCGATCAAACTGAGCTGTTTAGCCGTTGCATTGTGTATGGCTCAGAGTAGTTTTGCTGAGCAAGCTTGGTCACAAGATCGTCAATGGTTATTGGGCGATTGGAATGGACAACGTCAACAACTGGAAAAAGACGGTTATAAATTTACGGCCTCTATTATGAGCCAAGCTGCAACCAATTTAGACGGTGGCTATCACGACAACAACAGCTTTGAAAATGCAGCGCAATTGGCGTTGGGTGCAAACTTTGATTTAAATAAAATCACGGGCTGGAAAGACACCACAGCCAATATCTTAATCACTAAACGTGATGGTAATGCTTTAACTTTAGAAAGCATTAAAGACCCACGTTCTGGTGCTTTAGGCAATTCACAAGAAATTTATGGACGAGGCAAAATCTGGCGCCTGACCCAAGCATGGGTCAAAAAAGGCTTTGCTGACAATACAGTCCAATTCAAGATTGGCCGTATGGGCATGTCGGATGACTTTAACGGTTCACAATGTGAGTTCCAAAACCTATTACTTTGTGGTGGACAACTGGGCAAATCCATTGGTTCGATTTGGTACAACTTACCCGTAGGTTTATGGGGAACTAATGTGAAGTATCAATTTGCACCTGAGTGGACACTCGGTGTCGGTGTTTATGAAGTCAATCCTGACAACATTAAAACTGGCAAAAACGATGGTTTTAACTTGGATATGCGCAATGTTAAAGGTGCCACCATTCCAGTAGAGCTGGCATGGCGTCCAAAACTAGCAGCATTTGATGGTTTAGCAGGCGAGTATAAAGTCGGTGCGCTGTACTCGACCGCTGAAGCCAATGATATTGCGATCGCAGGCAAGGTACATGATAGCAAACATAGTTTTTGGCTTAATGCACAACAACAACTGAGCCAAAAAGGGCAGGACCCTAAACGTGGTTTGTTCGTGAGCTTTAATGCAGTTGTCAATGATAAAGCCACCACGGCAGTACAAAGTACCCAACAACTTGCACTCTGGTACAAAGGACCTTTTGACAGTCGCCCTAATGATTCAATCGGATTTGGGCTTGCAAATTATATGGTCAATGATCGTTATAAAGATCGTCAGATTGCCACCAATAACAGCCGTGGTTATGACCAGTACGATAGGTTTGCAACAGATTATGTGCCTGTGCAACGTGATGAGCTCAATGTTGAATTGAACTATACCTATCAATGGTCACCTGCAATCATGCTACGACCAAACCTACAATATATCCATCAGCCTGCGGGTGTAAAAGAAGTGGATGATGCATGGGTTGCTGGTTTAAGCATGCGTGTGAATTTCTAATTTAGGAGTATGACGTATGACTGAATCTACAAGGACACATACCGTATTAAAAATATGGTGTTTTATCTTAGGTTTGGCTTTGCTTGTAACAGGAGCATTCTTTACTGTAGGCGGAGTTAAGTTGGCGACACTGGGAGGATCATGGTATTTCGTGATTTCTGGTGTAATCACATTGGCATCAGCAATTTTTATCTTTAAGAAAAAAGCACTCGGTGTCTGGCTGTTTAGTTTGGTGTTTGTGGGTACCATCATCTGGTCATTGCTGGATGCAGGCTGGGAATTTTGGCCTTTATTTTCAAGACTGATGTTTCCAGCAGGTTTATTCGCTGCATTGATGTTTACTTTGCCCGCGATTCGCCGTTACCAGTTTCAATCGAGTGCCAGTTTGCCAGCTTTTGGCTTAGGAGCACTCACGGTTTTAGGTATGTTGATTGGGCTTTATCAAATGTTCCAACCGCATCCAACGGTTGCCGCATCTGGTCAGGCATTGCCATTGGTTCCTGTTCAAGCAGACCAGCAACAAAGCAATTGGCAACATTATGGTCAGGATTCTGGCGGTAGTCGCTTTGCTGCACTTGATCAAATCACCCGTGAGAATGTCCATCAACTCAAAGAAGCATGGCGTTTTCGTACAGGTGATTTCACTACAGGTTCAGGCAACGGTGCAGAAGATCAAATGACCCCTTTACAGGTGGGCAACAAGATTTACTTATGTACGCCACATAACAATATTTTTGCTTTAGAGGCTGACTCAGGTAAACAGCTTTGGAAAGCTGAAGTAAATTCTAAATCGGATGCATGGGAACGTTGTCGTGGTGTGGCTTACTTCGATTCAACTGAACCTTTAACCCAACCGACGTTGGCAGGTGCAACACCTGTTCAAGCTGTCGCTAACAATACCGCTTGTTTACGCCGTGTGTATACCAACACACCAGATGGTCGTTTAATTGCGGTCAATGCTGACACCGGTGAGCGTTGTAAAGATTTTGGTGTTGATGGAACGGTTGACTTACTTAAAGGCTTGGGTGAAGGCACTACCGCACCACGTTTTGAAGTGACCTCTGCGCCGACCATTGCAGGTACAGTGATTGTGGTGGGTAGCCGTATTGCCGATAACCTTGCCGCAGATATGCCTGGTGGGGTGATTCGTGCTTATGATGTGATCACAGGTCAATTACGCTGGGCATTTGATCCACGTAATCCTGATCCAAACCATGTGTTAAAAGAAGGTGAAACCTATAAGCGCAGTTCAGCAAACTCTTGGGCTGCGATGTCGTATGACCCAAAAATGAACACGGTATTTATGCCGACGGGGAGCTCATCTGTAGATGTGTGGGGAGGCAACCGTCAACCTTTGGATCATAAATATAATTCATCCGTCTTGGCATTAGATGCAAGCACAGGTAAAGAAAAATGGGTCTATCAAACTGTTCATAATGACTTATGGGATTTTGATTTACCGATGCAACCAAGCTTGGTTGATTTCCCAATGAAAGATGGTAAGAATCAACCTGCCGTGGTGATTGGAACCAAATCTGGACAATTCTTTGTATTGGATCGCTTAACAGGTAAACCATTAACCCAAGTGATTGAACAGCCTGTTAAACCTGCCGATATTTCGGGTGAACAATATAGTTTAACCCAACCACGTTCAGTTGAAATGCCACAAATTGGTAATCAAACCTTGACTGAATCGGATATGTGGGGTGCAACACCGTTTGACCAGCTGATGTGTCGTATCGGCTTTAAATCTATGCGTTATGAAGGCTTATATACTGCACCAGGTACAGATAAATCGTTAAGTTTCCCTGGCTCTTTGGGTGGCATGAACTGGGGCAGTATTGCCTTTGATCCAAGCCATCAATATATGTTTGTCAACGACATGCGTTTAGGTTTATGGATTCAGTTGATCGAACAAACACCAGAAGATTTGGCAATTCAGGCAAATGGTGGTGAAAAGGTCAATACAGGTATGGGTGCTGTACCGATGAAAGGCACACCATATAAAGTCAATAAAGATCGCTTCTGGTCGAAGTTGAATATCCCATGTCAAAAACCGCCTTATGGCACCATGACTGCCATTGATATGAAAACTCGCCAGATCGCTTGGCAAGTACCAATGGGAACAGTGGAAGACACTGGACCTATGGGCATAAAAATGGGATTAAAAGCACCGATTGGTATGCCAACCATTGGTGGTCCAATGGCAACACAAGGTGGCTTAGTCTTCTTTGCTGCAACGCAAGATTACTACTTACGTGCCTTGGATTCTTCTTCAGGTAAAGAGTTGTGGAAATCACGCTTACCTGTCGGTAGCCAAGGAACACCAATCAGCTATGTTTCACCTAAAACAGGTAAGCAATATGTGATGGTGACTGCGGGCGGTGCTCGACAATCTCCTGATCATGGTGACTATGTGATTGCCTATAGTCTGAAATAAGCTAAAACTGTTTAAAAAACGGAACTGCAATCGTTACGCGATTGCAGTTTTTTTATGGGTTTAAAATTGAATTGGCCGGGTTCCAATTAAGTCGCTTTGCTTTTTACATCATTGAATTACACAGGGTCTAGCTACCGCATGGCGACAAGGATGTTGACGTTGGGGCGATGGAATTAAGTGAAACACAATTAATTTGAGTAATGGAAAGCTCCCTCCTTTGACAAAGGTGAGAAGTATTACTTCGCAAGGGGAAGGGTTTTTATCTAAGGTATCGCCTACACAAATTAAATTTAAACTTTTCACAGTAAGATGGGGCAGCGCTAACTTGTATCTTAGCTTTTTGACAGGTTGACTATAGTTTGAAATAAGTTAGGTAATGTTAATGTAAAAAACTAAACTGCAATCGTTAAGCAATTACAGTTTTTTTAGTTGTCTTGTAAAAAATGATGATATAATCTGATTTAATTGGATTATGTGTACATTTTATGCAAGATCTTAAATTAAGCGAATTTAAAAATATTCCCATTCATCACGGTACTCTACTATCGCTACTGAAAGAATATCAGAACCCGAATGATAAAATTTCAAGATGGATAAAAGCAGGGACTTTAATTCCATTACAGCGAGGTTTGTATTTGGTGGGAGATTTATGGCGCAATAGCACTCCCTGTTTGCCACTTATTGCAAATCATTTATATGGCCCTTCATGTGTATCTCTAGACTATGCTTTGTCATGGCATGGCATTATCCCAGAAAAAGTAGTAGAAATAACATCGGTTACAACCAAACGTTCACTATCAATTGAAAACACCTTGGGAAGATTTTCTTACCATACAATAGCTCAATCCATTTACCCTATTGGTATCCAGTCACAGTCCTTTGAAAATGGGTATTTTTTATTGGCAAGTCCTGAAAAAGCACTCTGCGATAAACTTCTGACCATTCGTAATTTGCGGATGACCAGCCAGCGGTCGATGCAGATTTTTTTAGAGGAAGATTTACGTATAGATATGGATATGTTGGTTGATTTCGATTTTACAATTATTAATGCTTATATAGCAGCTGGAATAAAAACCCACTTATTTAAAGTGCTAAAAGGGTTGTTAAAGGAAATAGCATGAACATTATTGAGCAAATGTTAAACAGATATGATTTAAAGCCTAATCAAGACAATGAACATGCATTGCGTGAAATTATGCAGGAAATCGCCTTGGCTGGATTACAGCGAGCAGGTTTTTTTAATAAAGCCGCATTTTATGGTGGCACCTGCCTACGAATCTTCTATAACTTACCAAGGTTCTCAGAAGATTTAGATTTTTCTTTGCTAGAGGAAGACCAAACATTTAGCCTTGAGCCTTATTTTAACAGTATCAAACAAGAGTTCATTGCGCTGGGTTTTGATGTTGAAATTAGCCAGCGTAACAAAATCCATCAAACAGCCATAGTTTCTGCATTTCTCAAAAAGAATACCAGTATTTATGATATTAAAGTGGCTGGGCATAAAACATTAAAAATCAAATTTGAGGTGGATACCAACCCTCCAATGTTATTTCATACAGAAGAAAAACTCCTATTACAGCCTTTTTCTTTCTACACCAAGTGTTTCACACTTGAAGATCTATATGCAGGGAAAATGCATGCTTTATTGTTTAGAAAATGGAAAAATCGTGTCAAGGGGCGGGATTGGTTCGATTTTGAATGGTATGTACGTCAAAATGCTAAACTTAATCTTGAACACTTTAGCGAACGTGCAAGACAAAGTGGTGATTGGAATAAAGATAATTTGAGCCAGCAAGATTTTTTAGACTTATTGCTTAAACGAATAGATTCAGTTGATTTCGGGCAGGCTAAACAAGATGTGGCACCATTTATTCGTGATCTAAACGTATTAGATATCTGGTCAAATCATTACTTTAAAGAACTTGCAAGACAAATGAAATTTATATCAACCTAAGTGTGAAAAAACGCATCAAATGAAGTTAAGCAATATAAAGCGCAATTCATAAAATACTGATCTGATTAAATAGAAGCATTTCTTTATACCCATTAGCACCGCTTTATTTATAACGCAAGGTTTGGCATTTCCTAAGAAAAGTAAGGCATTACCTACGCAAATTAAATCAAAATTTTCACTGTAAGATGGGGCGGTGCTAACTCAAAATTCAATATAAAAGCCCCTCATCCTAGCCTTCTCCCAGCGGGAGAAGGAACTTCCAATATCAATATAATTTACGCTTTAAGATCATTTTTTGATTTATGTAAGATCTAGAACTTACATAAAATAATTAAAACTTCTCAATTTAAGTTAAAGCTGTACAAGTACCTTTTCATCATTGAATCCTACACGGTGTTTCTACCGCATGGCGACAAGGATGTCGCCGTTTGGCGGGGGTATAGGATGTACCCCTCGCCAGACGAAAGATTTTTGTTACTTTTGATCTTTCAAAAGTAAGGTATCGCCTACGCAACTTAAATTTAAACTTTTCACTGTAAGATGGGGCGGTGCTAACTCAAAATTCAATATAAAAGCCCCTCATCCTAGCCTTCTCCCAGCGGGAGAAGGAACTTCCAATATCAATATAATTTACGCTTTAAGATCATTTTTGATTTATGTAAGATCTGGAACTTACATAAAATAATTAAAACTTCTCAATTTAAGTTAAAGCTGTACAAGTACTTTTTCATCATTGAATCCTACACGGTGTTTCTACCGCATGGCGACAAGGATGTCGCCGTTTGGCGGGGGTATAGGATGTACCCCTCGCCAGACGAAAGATTTTTGTTACTTTTGATCTTTCAAAAGTAAGGTATTGCCTACGCAACTTAAATTAAACCTTTCACTGTAATATGAGGCAGTGCAAGTCTCTTTTCATCTGAGCAAAACAAAGCATCGCCTACGCAAATGAATTAAAACTATTCACAATAAGATGAGGCAGTGCAAGCCCCGTTGCGCTGAAAAAGAAGTGAGTTGCATGAAAGTCAATTCATTCTAGTAATGAAAAGCTCCCTCCTTTTCAAAGGAGGGTGGGGGAGGATTAGCTTTGCAAAGGGGAGGATTTTAAATCCTAAACCGATCAGTAGAGGATTTAAAAAGCTTTAAATCCTATTTAACTTTTTGCTGCGCAAGTGGAGACACAGAGAGAGAATCATTTTGATGGTAGCTTTCTTGAAGTTCAATATCTTGCTTTTGCAAACCCTCAAGAATTGGACAATTCGGTCGATGATCACCCGCACAACAATTGATGAGGTTTTGCAAAGTATTGGTCATCTTCTGCAACTCAGTAATACGGATTTCCAATTTTTCGATATGCGAGAGCGCGAGTTGCTTTACATCGGCACTGTGTCGATTTTTATTGTTCCATAAATCCAGAAGATCTGCGATTTCTGCAACCGAGAAGCCGAGCGATCTTGAGCTTCGAATAAACTTAAGCCGTTCAGCATCTTGATCGGAATAAGAACGATACCCAGCATTACTTCGACCTACGGCTGGAATCAGACCAATTTGCTCATAATAACGAATCATTTTGGCAGAGATTCCAACAGTTTGAGACAGTTTTCCAATATTCATGGTGATTCTCTCTACAAGCTTCTACTCGAAAGTAGAAGCGGGTTGAAAACGACGTAACCGTAAGGCATTGGCCAAGACGAATACACTAGATAAAGCCATTGCACCTGCTGCAAAGATTGGCGAAAGCAGGATGCCATAAGCAGGATAGAGTAGTCCCGCTGCAACTGGAATCAACATGGTATTGTACGCAAATGCCCAGAACAAATTCTGATGAATATTGCCAATGGTGGCTTTTGATAATGCAATGGCATTGGCAACACCTTGCAAATTACCAGACATCAATACAACATCTGCCGACTCAATTGCAACATCCGTACCTGTACCAATGGCAAGACCGACATCAGCTTCAGCCAAAGCAGGTGCATCGTTGATCCCATCACCGACAAATGCAATATTGCCATATTTTGCTTTAAGGCTTTGTACCGCTTTGACTTTTCCTTCAGGGAGAACTTCCGCAATCACTTCGTCAATACCGAGCTGGCGAGCAATCGCTTGTGCTGTACGGGCGTTGTCACCCGTCACCATCGCAACTTTAAGACCGAGTTGATGTAAGGCTTTAATGGCACTTGGCGTGGTTGATTTAATTGGATCTGCAACCGCGATGATTGCTGCCAACTTGCCCTGAATTGCCACATAAAGCGGTGATTTACCTTCATCACCTAAACGTTGTGCTGCACTTGCAAAAGGTGAAATATCAATATTGAGCTGGAGCATATAGCGATCTGCTCCAATATGAATCTCTCCATTTTCATCGATATCTGCATAGACGCCCATACCTGTCACAGAATCAAATTGATTCACTTTGGGTAAGGTCAGGTTTTCTTTGATCGCAGCATCTACGATGGCTTTGGCAATCGGATGCTCAGAACGGGATTCAACTGCTGCCACCATACTCAAAACATGATCACGTTGAAAAAATTCAGTGACTTCAAAATCTGTCAGTACAGGATGACCTTCGGTTAATGTCCCTGTTTTATCTACAGCAACAACATTGGCATCTTTCAGTAGTTGTAATGCTTCACCTTTACGGAATAATACCCCAAGTTCAGCACCACGTCCTGTGCCGACCATAATTGAGGTTGGCGTTGCTAAACCCATCGCACAAGGGCAGGCAATAATCAGCACAGCAACAGCATTGACCAAAGCGAAAGTTAAAGCAGGGGAAGGGCCGAAAATCAACCAGATCAAGAACGTCAGTACAGCCGCAGCCATGACAGCAGGTACAAACCATAAAGTGATTTTATCAACCACAGCTTGGATCGGCATTTTCGCGCCTTGTGCTTGCTCAACCAAACGGATGATTTGTGCAAGCATGGTTTCGCCACCTACAGCAACAGCTTTAAAGCTTAAGGTGCCATTTTGGTTAATGGTACCACCGACCACATCACTGTCTATTTTTTTCTCGACAGGGATTGGCTCACCAGTAATCATCGATTCATCAACAAAGCTTTTGCCTTCAATGACTTTTCCATCAACAGGAACACGTTCACCCGGTTTGACAATAATAAAGTCACCTACGATAACTTGATCGATTGGAATATCGACGATTTGATTATCACGAGAAACATGGGCCACTTTGGCTTGCAGACTGACTAAACGCTGAATGGCTTCAGAAGTACGTCCCTTGGCTTTTGCTTCAAGAAAACGACCGAGTAAAATTAAAGCGACAATAACAGCAGCGGCTTCATAGTAAACATTGACTGTTCCAGCCGGTAAGATGCTGGGCATAAATGTTGCGACGATGGAAAATAGATAAGCCGCCAAGGTACCTACAGCAACCAGCGAGTTCATATCTGGCGCTAAACGCAATAAAGCGGGTAAGCCGTGGATATAGAATCTTCGACCCGGAATCACCAAAACCAGTGTGGTCAGAATAAACTGTAAATACCAGCTATTTTGTATCCCGATGGTCTGAGCGATCAGGTGGTGCATACCCGGAATAAAGTGCGAACCCATTTCTAATATAAAAACAGGTAACGCAAAAATAGTGGCAAGTATAAGGTCTCGTTTTAGCTCAGCGCGTTCTTGATCTTTTTTTTCGAGGTGTTCAGCTTGATCTGGAACAGCACTTTGAATTTGTTTGGCATCATAACCCGCCTTATCAATCGCTGCGATTAAAGCCGCAACATTGGCAGTGCCGGTGATTGTTGCACGTTCAGTTGCAAGATTTACATTTGCTTCTTTAACACCGGGAACGGCTTTTAGTGCTTTTTCTACACGGCTGACACATGAGGCGCAAGTCATTCCATCAATTGATAATTCTGTGGTTTCGTCAACGACATCATATCCAGCATGTTCAATCGCGTTGATCAGTGCTTGGCGATCAATGCTGATATTCGATGTAATGTCAGCACGTTCAGTGGCTAAATTCACAGATGCTTGGGTGACACCATCGACTTTTTTAAGTGCTGTTTCTATTCGACTGACACAACTTGCACAACTCATACCCTTGATTTGAAAACTACTTTTCAAATCAGAAACACGATCATGTGATCTATTTTCCATAAGTCATACCTATAAGTCTTATTCCATGATCTAAATCCTAAACTTTGACATAATGATAAGGTCAAGTAAAACAATTCAAGTTTTTATAACAGCTTGTTGTAGATAGAAATTTAGTTTATGGACATAGACCAATAAAATATTTTTTGACTTATGGTTTACGGGGCTCCTTTATTTTTAATCCTAGTTCATTATTATTTATAGATTAGGCTTCTTTTATCAATCATTTTTAAAAGCATCAATCAACATAAAAGCGCCCTCATCCTAGCCTTCTCCCAAGGGGGAGAAGGGACTTTCAATACCCATATCATTCATTCAACATGATCATTTTTTATCTGGGCAAGAACGATGCATTGTTTTGTTTATAGTGCAAGATAATGCTCTCAATTCAATGATTTATATCCATATTTTTAATCAATCCCAACCACTGTGGTGATGTAGCTGGTGGTGAGTAGAATCAATAAACCCAAATACATTTCAAATAAAATGGCACAACTTAAATATTGTGCAAATAAAGGTTCCTCAAGTCGTGGAGTAAGAAACCATTTATTGAAAGCAGCAAGTAATAAAATACTGCCCACAAATGCCAGTTTAAGAACAAAACCATGACCATATGAGGTATAGATTAAAGTATTCAAATCTTTAAATAAAAAGAATGCAATCGTGATACCACAGAGGATTAAGATTCCGACAACAAAGGCTGCAATTCGCCCAAATGCCTCCATGAGTTTTCTTAATGATCGACCACTGATTTTATGACTCATTTTCCATAACGGATAGAGTGAGCCCATCCATAACGACATGAAAAAAACATGAATGCTGAGTAGAATTTGAGCAAAAAATGCTAAGTTGGTGACATGACCGATTTGGGAATAGCTATAAAGAATCGGGATAAGCAATACCGCAAATAGTATTTTTTCAAAAGTGGTAATATGGGTAGTTTTTTTGCCCAATTTGATGGTTAAAAGCAGAAAAATTAAGGCAAAACTGATAATTCTGAAAATGTGTATTTGCCCAGTGTCTGTATTTAAAAGAATATTGAGATAGGTTTGATCAAAAATACCGGAAAGTCCTGCGTTGGCAAAGCTACCTACCAAAATAAAAAAGCCTAAAGTGCTTCCAACCAGACCTAATGTCGCACCTAAGTGCATATACTTGAGTAGTGTTACTTTTATGCTGGTATAACGCCAAAGTAAAAAATAACAAAAAGCACCGCCAATCATAAAAGCAGTACTGAGATATAAGGTAATTTTTGTTAGCCAAGTTGACCAGATCCAGAATTCGAACATTATTTTTTTCCTTTATCCGAGTCTGTTGACAATTCGCCTCAGTTTGCGACAACTCAGACCATTGATGAAATGCCAACACACCCTAACAACAGTTCAGTCGCTTGCTGAATATTGTTTATCAATCTTCAATTTCTTTGGTTTTATTTAATTGTGAAGCTATATTCATTGTTCATGTTATGCCCATCTTTGCCCATTGTTGTCCAAACAACAAAATATTTGCCTTTTTTAAGTGCGGGAACAGGAACATTAAATATTTTTTTTAGATCATGATTCACTTTATAGTTAAGTGGAATATTGGTTCTTTGTGCATCCAGTACCTTAATATTCATTAACATGACTTCTCCACTAAAATTAAGCACTAAACTTTTAGGCGCAGTGGTAATGGATGCATTCATTGCAGGGGTACTGCTAGTTAAATCAACATGAGCCATAGCATTGGTCGCGCTAATGAGTATCACTGTGCCCAATAAGGCATTACGTAGTTTGGTCATGTTATTTTGCGAGGATTTCATTGAATGTTCCTTTTACTGGTGTGTTTAGACCTTGATTATTAAAGAGGGTGATAGACATCAGAATGACTTTAAAATTACACTTTTGTTATTTAGTAAAACTAAATAATCTTTGATATTAAAAGATTTTTAAGGCAAATTAAATACATACTAATTAGAAAAGTTTAATTTTTTTTAATAATGATTTTGTTCTTCAATTTTTACAGCTGTATTTTCAACAGCTGCTTAAAGGTGTGATTTTATTTAAGATACTTTTGCGCTGTATATCATGTTGGAAGATATTCATTTTTAAAAACAACTGTGAAGATCACTAAACCATCTCGTGATTCTGCTTGGATGGTTGCACCATGTAAGGCCAATATAGACTTGGTAATGGCAAGTCCTAAACCTGTACCATCTTCAACACGTTGACGAGAGGCATCTGTTCGATAGAAACGGTCAAACAGCCGAGATAATTGTTCAGGAGATAAGGTAGGACCTTCATTTTCAACTGAAAAACTGGTGTGATCTGCTGTTTGTTGGCATTTAATCTGAATGACTGAATTCGACTTGCCATATTTAATTGCATTGGAGATTAAATTACTCAGCGCACGGCGTAGCATCGCAATATTTGCATTGACTTTCCCAGTACCGACCAGATGAAATGTGATATGTTTTTCTGCGGCTAAAGCATCATAAAACTCAAATAAAGTATTAAATTCTTCATATAAATGAATGGTTTGTATGTTTTTAAGGTTAAGCCCATTTTCTGCTTTCGCCAAAAATAACATATCTGAGACGATTCTTGCCAGATGTTCAAACTCTTCTAAATTTGAAAATAAGACTTCTTTATAGGCATCGATATCTCGACTGCGCGACAAACATACTTGTGTTTGCGTCATTAGATTGTTGATCGGTGTACGAATTTCATGCGCAAGATCTGATGAAAAGTCTGAAAGCTTTTCTAAAGCCGACTCTAAACGGTCCAGCATTTCATTAAAGGCGATGGTCAGTGATTTTAACTCTGTTGGGGTATGCTCAACCTCTAAGCGCTCAGATAAATTTTGCGCTGAAATCCCTTCTACAACTGTGGCTATTCTTTTGATTGGGCGCAATCCTCGCCAAACAGCAAACCATCCTAAAAACATTAAACACAGTGCGGCAATTAAACAAATATAAAATAACTGATGTTTAAATTCATTTAAAAAAAGCATGTGTTCTGAAGTATCAATCGCAACAATAATTTGGGTAGATTGTGCATCTTCATTTTCTTCAAAAATATTTTGATAGACCAGTCCACGATAATGTTTATCTTGGACCTCCCATCTAATCCATTGCTCCAGATCTGGGTTGGCAATGACTTGTGGTGCGATTGCCATTTGTGCGGAATTAAATACAATTTGATTCACAGGCCGTTCAACTTGCACAATCAGATTATCATGTCCAATGAGAGAATCTTTTAATGCAACATTGAGTCCTTTAGAGTTGGTTGGATGTTGTTTTAATAGATTTTGTATCAGTTGAATTTTTCCCTCAAGGAGTACTCGATCTTCACTTTCAAAGTGTTGTGTGACTCCGAGGTGTATCACGAAGCCCATGATAATTAAAATCGTTACAGTGGAGAGGGAAAAAATAATGGCGATTCGGAAACTAATCGCATTGAACAGCTTACGCCTCATCTTCTACCTCTAGAACGTAGCCCATTCCTCGAATATTCTGAATCAGTTTAGGTGTAAAGTTACTGTCAATTTTATTTCTTAAACGTTTAATTGCAACTTCGACAACATTGGTGTCACTGTCAAAATTCATATCCCAAACTTGTGAGGCAATCAGCGCTCGTGGCAAAATTTCACCACGTCTACGCATAAATAATTCCATCAATGCAAACTCTTTCGCGGTCAGGTCAATACGTTGCCCCTCACGTGTTACACGACGTTTTCTGATATCAAGTTCAAGATTGGCAATACTAATTAAGTTACTGTCTTCTCTTTGCTGTCCGCGACGAAGTAAGCTTTTTATTCTTGCGAGAAGTTCAGCAAACGCGAAAGGTTTTACCAAATAATCATCCGCACCCAACTCTAATCCTTTTACGCGGTCTTCAATTTGATCTCGCGCTGTTAAGAATAAAATCGGCATGGTTTTTCCATTTTTACGCACAGCTTCTATAATATGCCAGCCATCTACCCCAGGTAGCATCACATCTAATATGATGACATCGTAATCTTCAGAAAGTGCATACTGTTTACCTGTGAGCCCATCTGTAACCCAGTCAGTAATATAACCCGCTTCAGATAAACCTTGCTTAAGGTAGTCCCCAGTTTTTTGCTCATCTTCGACTAATAATATTCTCATGTTTGCTTCCTAGAATACTCTTTAAAAATATAATAGCGTGATAAAACTAAAGAAAGGTATAGATTACATAAATGTCACTTTCAAGTCATCTTAATGTTCAATAGTCCGATTTATTGTACCACTTAAGAATCTCAAGCTTGGAGAGGTATAAATGCGAGCAATTTTACAGCGCAGTTTAATGAGCGTGATCTGTCTGGGTACGCTGATGATAACGACTCAATCTTGGGCAGATGCCTCTAAAATGCTGAATAAAACGGATCCTCAAACCGTAGAAAAAACGCCAATACAATGCTCTATAAAGCCTTGTAATGCACAGCATGAAGCCAAAAAGTCTAACAATGAACATGCGGAGCAACAGCATGTACATTCAACTGAAATGGCACAAACAACTCAATCGAGTGGAGTCGATATGGCGCATGTGATGATGAAGATGGATCATTCAAATATGACGATGCCTACTACCTCTACGACAGCAAGTAAGTAACACCAAAAAAGATTCATGTTGTAATTCAAAGCTTAGGGGATAGATGGCAAAGTTAATTCATCTATTTTGAAAGAAAGTAAAATTCGCAGGATGCGTTTAATTATAAATTTTATTTAAAAACGATATTTTTTTAAGTATTTAAAAGTTTTGGGAGCGTAATATGTCTAAGATTCAAACCTTACAAGATCCGCTGTTAAATTCTCTCCGAAAAAAACATATTCCAGTTTTTATTTTTCTGACCAATGGGATTAAGTTACAGGGGCATATTGAATCTTTTGATTCATATGTCGTGTTACTAAGGAACAGTGTAGGGCAAATGCAAATTATCTATAAACATTCAATTTCTACTGTTCTGCCGACACGCCATCCACGTTCAAATATCAAAGCCTCTCTTGCAAAATTTGATCATCAACACAGTTACAATACCTTTGAAAATGATCGTGAATATTCATTTAATAGCCAAAATGACTTTGGTTATGAAAATGGTTTTAATGATGAAAAACACTTTGAAGATATTTCTGAAGATGAAAATACTTGAGAATTAGATCATCAAAGGCCCGATCAAATATATAAACAATTGAGTGGCTTTATCTAAGTTGATAATTTGTCTTTATAGATAGTATGAGGATTTTAGTCTGGTTTTCAGTCTTTAACATTTCCTGTTAAATATTAGGCTTCTTTATATAAGGCCTTTTAAAATCCATAGAGCAAGATGAAATCGCCCTCATCTTATAGTCAAACCACTTAATTATTCATACAAGTGATTTATATCAAATCACTGATCATAAATGAAGCTCATGTTTTTGTATGAATTTTTAGAAACTATTGATTATTCCTTCGGTTTTTGTACTTTTGAATCCTAGATGGTTATCCTATCGTGGGGCGACAGGGATGTCGCCGTTAGGCGGGGGTACAGGACGTACCCCTCGCCTAACATGAGCAAAAACAAAGCACTGCTTTGTTTGCAGCGTAAGGTTTGGCATCCCCTGCAAAAAGTGAGGCATCGCCTACGCAAAGCTATTTAAACTTTGAACGTAATGTGTGGCATTGCAAGCTTTTTTATAATCAAATAATTTAATTTTCTATGTAATTAATTTAATTGAAAAATATTGATTAAGAGAAATTATATTCTTGTTTTTGAGTTTTTTGATAGGTTGACTATATTTAAGAGATAAAAAAAGACCCACAAGATAAGTGGGTCAATACGATAAAAAATAACATAGGCAGACTTAAATTTATCTGCCATCAATTCACATGATTATAAAAATACAAACAGTAAAATAATACCCAATACCACACGGTACCAAGCAAACACTCTCAACGTATGTTTTTCAACAAACTTTACCAAAGCTTTGACCACCAAAAGCGCAGCAATAAATGCAGCCACAAACCCTATTGAAATATTAATCAGATTGTCTGAGGTTAAAACATCTGCATTTCGAATTAAATCATAGGTTGCAGCACCTAACATGGTTGGCATTGCAAGGAAAAAAGAAAATTCGGTTGCCGCTTTACGTGATAAACCAGACAACATCCCGCCAATAATGGTGGCGCCTGAACGTGATGTTCCCGGAATCATGGCAAGACATTGGGCAAATCCAACCAGAATTGCCTGTTTTAAGGTAATGTCAGTGGCTTCAATGGTTTTAGGTTCAAACTTTCTGGCTTCTACAGCAAAAATAATGAAACCCCCGATGATTAAAGCAAAAGCCACAACCAAAGGACTAAACAGCACTTGTTTAATAAAATCTACTGCTAAGACCCCAATCACCACCGCAGGAATAAATGCAACTAAAACATTAATCGCAAAACGTCTGGCTGCAACATCGCCTGAGAAAAAGCCGCGAATTAATTCGATAATTTTTTGTCGATACAGCCAACATACGGCCAAGATAGCACCCAATTGGATCACCACTTCAAATACACGTCCCGAATCTGAGTGAAAATCAATGAGATGACCAAATAAGATCAGATGTCCTGTGCTTGAAATCGGTAAAAATTCAGTTAAACCTTCGATTAACCCCAAAAACAATGCTTTAAGCAGTTCAAAATTTTCCATAAATAAAATAAACAAGCGTTCTAAAATTTGAACCTTTGTAATGTATTTAACGCTGTTTATAAATCAAAAAAGACAAAATTTTACGAAATTTTTACGCGGCTGATCTGACTGTAAATAGAGAGTTTACGGGGTATTTTCAGATACTGAGTTGTGGAATATCCCAGCGTTTAGGATGAAAAAGATGAGTGCTAAATATATAGCGCATCAACAAGTACAGCATCCAAAATTATGCGTACTTCAAAAACATATAAATCATTGCAATATCGACATTTTTAATTTGAGCCAATCAAGTTGGGGGGGAATGTCATGTTAGAGTTTATCTTAGTCTTGGTGATTGTGGTGCTTTTTGCTTTTCCTTTAGGGAAATATCTTGCCTGTATTATGCAAAACCGAGAGATGAAAATTGATCCAATTTTTAACTGGATTGAAAAACCGATTTATTGTGTTTTGGGTACACATCCTCATCAAGGGATGAATGCAAAAACCTATTCACTCAGCTTTGTCGCGAGTTGTATCGTCATCGGATTGGTCACTTGGCTGTTGTTTATGTGCCAAGCAAGTTTGCCACTCAATCCAAACAACGCACCGAATATGTCATGGGATTTAGCCCTGCATACCATGATTTCATTTCTGACCAATACCAACCAACAGCACTATTCAGGTCAAGCGCAACTATCATATTTATCACAGATGGTTGGTATTGTTGGATTGCAAATCATTACGCCAATGATGGGCTTGGCAATGGTGGTCGCAACCGTCCGTGCCTTGTTTTATCCGCAGTCGAATGCTTTGTCAGAAGCAGATCAAAACCTAAGCTTTCAAAATAAAGTTGAAAAAATCAATGTCGGTAATTATTGGGCCGATGTGATTCGTCCAACCTTTCGGTTTTTGATTCCGTTATGCATGATTTGGTCATTATTACTCAATAGCCAAGGTGTGCCATCAACCTTTCAAGGTGGTCCAGAAGTTCAAGTGATAGATCAAACCACTGAATTAAAAACTCAAAAAATTCCACTGGGTCCTGTTGCACCGATGGTTGCGATTAAGCAATTGGGCAGTAATGGTGGGGGGTGGTATGGACCGAACAGCAGTGTGCCATTGGAAAATCCAACGCCATTTTCAAATTTCTTAGAAATGATTGCGATTTTACTTATTCCTGTCGCCGTGATTTTTATGTTGGGTTTTTTAACCAAACGCGCAAAATTTGCTGGTTTTGTTTTTGGCTCAATGTTGCTGATGTCGGTTGTTTCAGCCACAGCGGCAATTTGGTCTGAAAGCCTGTCATCTACCGCGATGCAAATTTATGCCATGGAAGGAAAGGAAGTGCGTTTTGGCGAGGCATCTTCTGCACTTTGGGCCGCCATAACCACACAGGTTAATAATGGTTCAGTCAATATGATGCATGATTCTGCATCGCCATTAACAGGTTTGGTGGCGCTGGCGAATATGCTGATTAATGCGATTTGGGGCGGAATTGGCTGTGGCTTACAACAATTCATGATCTATTTGTTTTTGGCTGTATTTATTGCGGGTCTGATGACGGGTCGTACACCTGAATTATTTGGCCGCAAAATTGAAGCAGGGGAAATCAAATTACTTGCTGTGGTGATTTTGATTCAGCCCATTACGATTCTCGGTTTAAGCTCAATCGCTTTGTTTTTCCCAGAACTTACAGGCAATAGCAATCCGCAATACCATGCCATTTCGCAAGTGTTGTATGAGTATGTTTCGGCCTTTGCCAATAATGGTTCTGGTTTTGAAGGTTTAGCAGACAATACCGTGTGGTGGAACGTGAGCTGTGTGATTGCTTTACTGCTTGGACGTTTTCCAACATTGATCATTCCTTTAATGATTGCTGCGCGTTTAGCTGCAAAGCGTCAAGCTCCTGAAAGCAGTGGTAGTTTAAAAGTGGAAACACCAACCTTTGCTTTCACCCTGATTGCCATTGTGGTGATGTTGACCTTATTACAATTTATGCCAGTCCTTGTTTTAGGACCGATCGCTGATCAGCTGTTATTGGTACAAGGCTAGGGTGAATAATATGAACCATTCAAAACAAGCTACGCAAAATAAATCATCAACTTTATTCCAAGGTGAAGCTTGGAAAAATGCCTTGATTAAATTGTTACCGCAACATGCGATTAAAAATCCAGTGATGGCGATCGTATGGTTGGGTACCCTCATCACATTGGTCAGTACTTTAACGGGCCAAGCCGATACTGTATTTGGTTTAGCGGTGACCTTGATTTTATTTATCACCGTATTATTTGCCAATTATGCTGAAGCCATTGCCGAAGCTAAAGGTCGAGGTCAAGCCTCCTCCTTAAGACAAGCACGTCAAAACTTAACCGCACGTCGACTCAGTGCTAAGGATGACTTAGAGGGTGTGCAAGTCGCTGCAACTTTATTAAAAATGAATGATCTGATCGAAGTCCGTGCAGGGGAACTTGTTCCTGCAGATGGTGAGATTATTCATGGTTTTGCGACCATTAATGAAGCTGCGGTAACCGGTGAGTCAGCGCCAGTTTTACGTGAAGCAGGTACCGATAAATCGGGGGTGATTGGGGGAACGAAGGTTTTAACGGATCGTATCGTGGTACAGGTAACAGCCGAAGCGGGTAATAGCTTTCTTGACCGAATGATTGCTTTGGTTGAGGGCTCAAATCGTCAAAAAACACCAAACGAAATCGCACTAGGGATTTTACTGACTGTGATGACCGTGACCTTTATCGCAGTGGTGGTGAGTTTACCTTTTATTGGGCATTTCTTAAAAATTGAAATTAACCCGATTTTATTGGTGGCATTGTTGGTGTGTTTGATTCCAACCACCATTGGTGGCTTGTTGCCTGCAATTGGTATTGCGGGGATGAATCGGGCATTAAAAGCCAATGTGATTGCCAAATCAGGTAAAGCTGTCGAAGTCGCGGGTGATGTGGATGTATTGTTACTCGATAAAACAGGAACCATCACCTATGGTGATCGTCAGGCAACAGCATTTTTTCCACTGACAGGTGTGACTGAGTCGGAACTGCGTCAAGCTGCGATATTGACCTCACTCGCAGATCCAACACCAGAGGGTAAATCCATTGTGGTTTTGGCAAAAGAGCAAGGTGAACATATTGTTGAACCTGAACAGGCCGAGTTTATAGCCTTTAATGCCGCAACGCGAATTTCAGGTGTAAATTTACTCAATGGTCAGCAAATCCGTAAAGGGGCAGTAGATGCGATTGTTAAATTCGCTTCACAGAATATTGAACATCATAGTGAGCTTAAAACGCGGGTAGAACAGGTTGCTTCAAAAGGTGCAACGCCGTTAGTGGTGGCAAAAGATCAAAATATTCTGGGAGTGATTGAACTTTCAGATGTAATTAAACAAGGCATCAAGGAAAAATTTGCTCGCTTACGTGAAATGGGTATAAAAACGGTCATGGTCACAGGGGATAACCCGCTGACTGCTGCTGCCATTGCAGCTGAAGCAGGTGTCGATGACTACATCGCTGAAGCGAAACCTGAAGATAAGTTAAATTGTATTCGTCATGAACAGAATAAAGGTCATTTGGTTGCCATGGTTGGCGATGGAACCAATGATGCACCTGCTTTGGCACAAGCAGATATTGGTTTGGCAATGAACTCAGGGACACAGGCTGCAAAAGAAGCGGGCAATATGGTGGACTTGGATTCAGATCCAACCAAATTATTGTCTGTCGTTGAGATTGGTAAACAGCAGTTAATTACCCGTGGTGCATTGACCACCTTATCATTGGCCAATGACGTTTCCAAATACTTTGCCATTTTGCCTGCTTTATTTGTTGCAGCCATTCCTCAAATGCAAGCCTTAAATGTAATGCGCTTGGGAAGTTCAGAAAGTGCAATTCTCTCAGCACTGATTTTCAATGCCATCATTATTCCATTATTGATTCCAATTGCTTTACGTGGAGTGAAGTTTAAGCCTTCAACTTCGACGCAATTATTACGTCGAAATATGCTGATTTACGGTGTGGGTGGTGTGTTGTTGCCATTTATTGCGATCAAGCTGATTGATCTGATGATCAGCCCTTTATTGGCGCTTTAGAAATTTTGAGGATGATTAAAATGAATACTGAAAATAATCGATTGGTTGAGTCATCATTCGCTGGACTAACACGGGCATCGCTGGGCTTAACCATTGTCGCATTGGGTCTCTGTGGCTTTGTCTACAGTACTGCGGCAACAGGGCTAGGACAAGTTTTTTTTGATCAACAAGCCAATGGCAGTTTGATCGTAGAAAATGACCGAGTTGTCGGTTCTAAACTGGTTGCACAGCCTTTTGTACAAGCGCAATATTTCCATCCACGACCTTCTGCTGCCAATTATGATCCAATGGCCATGGCAGGAAGTAATATGGCACGAACCAATCCTGATTTACATAAAGCAGTAGAGGAGCGTTTAAACAAAATTGCGATACAGGATCACATTGAAAAAAGCGCGATTCCTGCGGATTTGGTCACGGCTTCAGGCAGCGGAATTGATCCTGAAATCAGTGTGCAATCTGCAATGATTCAAGTAAAGCGCATTGCCAAAGCAAGACATTTGCCAGAACAGGATGTGCTAAGGTTGCTGCAAGAAAATAGTATACAACCGACATTTGGAATTTTAGGGCAAGCCAGAGTCAATGTACTTGAATTAAATTTGGCTTTGGATCAAATTGGAACTCAATAAAGGGGTTGCAATCATCAACGCAAAATGAATCAGTGTTGATGTAATTGATTCTCTATGGTTGCTGAAAAGCGGGCATTATTGGGATTTTATTTTGGTATAAATTTACAATATTCCCTCTTTTCGATTGTAGATGATTCAAGCTGAATCAAACGATGGTTTTTTCTGTGTTTCTTTGCTGGCCTGTGTTTTTTGCTGTATTGAATGGTCGTAAAGAAACACCACAGTGATGTAATTTTTAAACAAGCAGACAGCGATGAGCGATTATAGAAATAATAAAGCAGATGTTTTACTGCAACACACTCAGCGTTATCAGTCTGGGCGCCTCACTATATTTTTAGGGGCTGCGCCTGGTGTGGGGAAGACTTTTGCAATGTTAGTGCGTGCGCATGAACTGGCCTTGCAAGGGATCAATATTGTGATTGGCTATGTTGAAACCCATGGTCGCATTGAAACTGAAAACCTCATCTCAGGTTTGGTGATTATTCCAAGAAAGACGATTGAGTATCAAGGGCATGTTCTTGAAGAAATGGATCTTGATGCTGTGCTGGCAAGCAAACCCAGTATTGTTTTAGTAGATGAGTTTGCACATAGCAATATGCCAAATAGTCGTCATGAAAAACGCTGGCAAGATATTAACGAATTACTGGATGCGGGTATTGATGTATTTACCACAATGAATATTCAGCATCTCGAAAGTTTAAATGATGTGGTCTATCAAATTACGGGTATTCGGGTGACTGAAACCGTACCTGATCGGGTCTTTGAGCGGATCCGTGATATTCGATTAATTGATTTACCTGTCAATGAATTACTTGAACGTTTAAATCAGGGCAAAGTCTATGTGCCTGAGCAAGCTGAACAGGCATTACAACGATTCTTCAACAGTTCAAATCTGACCGCATTGCGTGAATTGGCAATGCAAACGGTTGCCAGTCATGTCGATACCGATGTTCGAGAAAATTTTGCTATACAAGGGCTAGTCCCCATTCCTTTAAAAAATCATATTTTAATTATGATTGAGGGCAATGGGCAGGCGGAGGCTTTGGTTCGCGCAGGTTGTCGTATTGCCGAAAATCGGCAGGCAAATTGGACAGTGGTGGTCTTTTCTAAAGATTCAAAAATAACCGAAAAACAAGACAATTTATCCAGTCGAGAAATTGAACGTGCTTTAAACCTCACCCGTCAATTGGGCGGAATGACAGAAATCCTTTATGGTCAACAACATGCAAAAACGTTGTTTGATTATGTGATGGATCGAGGGATTTCAACCTTGGTGTTGGCACAATCGCATCGTAAAGCCTTTGTATGGGGTGTAAACGTATGGGGTGTAAATTTTGTTGATCAATTACTTAAGTACCAGCCAAGTTTTGAATTGAGTATCGTTCCGATTCTTGCAGAACATCGTCAGCAATCATTTATTCAGGATACGCATTCATTTCTAAATCTTAGAGAAATATTATTCGTTATATCAACCACGGTGGTCAGTATTGTGATTGCCAGCTTAGGTGAAAAGTATTTAGGAATCGAAGAGCTTTCGGTAATTTTTATCACCGCTGTAGTTTTTGTGGCATCTAAGACACGCATGCTGGCTGCGGTATTTTCGGCACTGTTGTTCTTTTTGGCTTATAACTTTTTCTTTATTTCACCCAAATTCACTTTGCAAATTTCTGCACATCAGGGCGTGATAACCGTGGTTGCCTTTTTAGGCGCAGCGTTGATTTCAAGCCGTTTGGCATCAAGACTGAGAGAACAAGTAACAGCTTTAAAGGCTGCCAATAGTTATAACAGTATTATGCAGGATTTAGGTCAAAAGCTGTCTATCGCAATTGATTTAAAGCAAGTGCAAGAGATTGCAGAAAACAGTTTAAGTAAAAACTTAAATGCCGAAATCTGGTTTTATTTCCCAGAATCGTCAACGTCATCACTTGAAGTGATTAACAATAAAGAAAAAATTTCAGCGGATTGGACATTTAAAAACCATCAACCATCGGGGCGGTTTACCCAAACCTTGACTGAAAATGATTGGTGGTTTTTACCATTATTGGCGTCTAAACAGTGTTTTGGGGTGGTCGGGGTTAAGTTTCTTAAAAATGTATCGGTTTTAAATACAGAACAGAAGCAATTGACTGAAACCATGGTTGAATATATTGCTCAAGCGATTTCTCGAACCCAACTCACTAAAGCCTTGGAAATCGCCAATGTCAGTTCAGAAACCGAGAGATTACGTTCGGCCTTGTTATCCTCCGTCTCTCATGATTTACGTTCACCTTTAGCCTCTATGATTGGTGCGGCTGATACTTTGAGTAATTATCGGCACTCAATGGATGAACAAGATCAAGACAGTTTGTTGGAGGCGATTCATTTGGAAGGCGAACGGCTGGATCGTTATATTCAGAATTTATTGGATATGACACGCTTAGGCCATGAAGGTTTAAGTCTTAAACGAGATTGGATTGGTGTCGATGAGTTGATTGGTTCAGCGGTACGCCGTTTAAAACGTTATATGCCGCAAAGTCTTGTTGAGGTTGATTTACCTGAGCAAACCTTGAGCCTATTTGTGCATGCAGCTTTGATCGAACAAGCGATTTTTAATGTATTGGAAAATGCAGCCAAGTTTTCTCCAGAAAATAAAGCGGTAACGATTAAAGTTTTACAACTCAATGAAAACGAAATTGAAATCTCAATTAGTGATCAAGGTTTAGGTATCCCAGAAGATGAACGAGAGCGTATTTTTGATATGTTCTATACTATGGAGCGTGGCGATCGCGGGCAGTATGGTACGGGGTTGGGCTTAACCATTGTTAAAGCCATTATTGGTGCACATATGGGTAAAATTTCGGCATCTTCAGCCAAGAATAATCAAGGCACCTGCATCCGTATGCAATTGCCGATTCAGCAAATTGGATAAGTGCACATATTGATTTTAGGAAATAGCATGCCAGAACATAATGTATCGACAAGTTCCATGACCAATGTATTGATTATTGATGATGAAACTCAAATTCGTAAGTTTCTCGATATTGCACTTAGGGCTCAAGGGTATAAAACCCTACTGGCTGAAAATGGTCAAAAAGGCTTAGAGCTTTTGGCTTTGCAAGGCGCTGATTTAATTATTTTAGATTTAGGGCTACCTGATTTAGATGGTTTAGAAGTTTTGTCTGAGTTGCGAGCGTGGTCACATGTCCCTGTGATTGTTTTGTCGGTACGTTCCAATGAAGAGGAAAAAGTTAAATTACTGGATGCTGGCGCCAATGATTATGTGACGAAACCTTTTAGTGTTCAGGAGCTGATGGCGCGAATCCGTGTATTGCTCAGACAATTTCAAAATATTGCTGTAGAGTCCGCTTTTTTTGATGATGGATTTTTAAAAATTGATTTTGCCCAAAGACAGGTATTTCTTAACCAACAACTGATTTCACTGACACGTAAGGAATATCAATTGCTGACTTTATTGGCGCAACATAAAGGGCAGTTGATTACTCAACCACAAATTCTCAGTGATTTATGGGGTCCTACTCATCAGGAAGATACCCACTATTTAAGAATTTTGGTGGCCAAATTGCGTGGAAAACTGAATGATAATGCGGTACAACCCAAATATATTGTGACTGAACCGGGTGTGGGCTTACGCTTTGTAGGCTAAGCATCTAAATCTTTTTTCAGATCATTGCTCTTTTAATGGTTTTACAGTGGATGGTTAAAATTAAACTAAACGATTCTTTGTAAAGTGCAGAGTAAGGGGCTTTTTATAGTCAACCTGTCAAAAAACTCAGACACAATAATATAATTATCCTTAATCAATATTTTTAATTAAATCAATAGTATGTAAAAGTTATTTGATTAAAAAGTTAGCAATGCCACACTTTACATTTAAAGTTTAAATACCTTTGCGTAGGCGATACCTTACTTTTGAAAGATCAAAAGTAACAAAAATCTTTCGTTTAACAGGGCTCTTGCGCTGCAAACAAAGCAGTGCTTTATTTTTGCTCATATACCCCCGCCCAACGGCGACATCCATGTCGCCCCACGGTAGGATACCCATCTATGATTCAAAAGCACAAAAAACGAAATACTGACAATAAATATAGTTTATTTATTAAATCAAACAATTAAGTGATTTATTCAGACTTGAACGAGTACCTGTGTTTTAATTTTTACTGAAAATTTTGGCCTTATATTGATAAGACTTTGTGATTTGAATTTAGTACGGTGAAACTTTATTAAATAAAGCGTAATCAAATATATTTTATCCGCTTTCATCTGCTGATCTGTGTTAACTTAGCTTTGATCGAATCCGTAAGCGAAACGGAAGTGTTTAGGTTGTTACAGGAATTGCGTATTCCCTCTAAATAGATTTAAAACCTAAGCAGTTAACGCTGAGCATGAGATCGCAGCATGCCGATCTAAAAAGCCCGCACTATTGTGGGCTTTTTTACATCATAGAAAACTGAATATTTTAGTAGATAACATCTGAATTTATATGACACACAATAAAAAAACTTACCAAGTATCGGTAAGTTTTTTAGATAAAGCTGTATAAATTAAACGTTAATATTATTTAGGTTTATTTTCTTCAGCTGGTTTAACTTGATTATTGTCCTGATTTGGATTCGGCGGTGTCACACCGGGAGTTGCTTGTGGCGCATCTTTAGCAGGAGTTTGCTCAGCATTTTTAGTATCAGAATTTGCTTGAGTTGAATTTTGCGAAAAACTTTTAAATGACATTATAATCTTCTTAACTGTGAAGTGAGTCTGGATAATAGCCTTTTAATCCACTTACACTAAGGTAGTTGTGAGAGCCATATGTGGAGATATGTTGGCTAAACTGAGTTTATATCGACAAAATATATTTATAAAAATATCAAATATTTGTATGGTGTTGTTTTAAATGGTGATATAAAAAATCTTTAAATCTAGGCCTGTACATAAACATCACAAAGCCATTATATAAAGATGAACTTTTAATTTAAAATAATCAAATGTTATTTAAGTTGCATAATCTGCTGAATGAGCGTATTATGAAAAATACTAAAGCAGATGTGCTTAATATATAAGCAAGACTTGAAGGTTGGCTTCAACTCTGACTTCTGCAATATCAAGCTGATGTAAATATCAAAAGTTTAAATTAAGGTTAGATGCCTTCTTATCGTTAGTTCCAAAAATATATCTGTTGGTCTTAATAGTTAAATACTTCTCTGTTTGCAAAAGCTCAAAACAATTGAGTGAAAAAATGAATATTTTAAATGGCTGGACAATAGCCTCTGCAGTAAATGGCGATGAAATTCGCGTAAAGATCGTTCCTTTAAAAAGACAACAAAGCAACCGTACTGGTATGAGTTGGGTCGAAGTAGGGAAAAAGATTGAATTAGAATCTGGTGACGATCGTCAATTTAATATTGATGGTTCATCTTTCTATCTTAATCAAAATCAACTTTATCGTATTGCGATATAAATCGTAATCAATGTTTTAGAAAAGCTCATCGTAAGATGGGCTTTTTATATGGACGAACGAAAATAAAAGGTATCGAAAGTTAAAGAATGATTTCTGATCTGTGTTGATTGATCAATACTCGATAGTTTTAAAATGATTAACTGGAATTAAAATCTCATAATAAAAACTTACCATGTGACTGTTTGGTTAAATACCGAAATAGATTAAATCAGCCATAAGACTGAAATTTAGATGATTTATCTGAATCTTTGAAATCAAATGTAATAAAGTTTCACATAAACTTGCATAACTCACATATCGAAATACTTTATTAGAAATTTGATGTTATTCCTAGTGGACGTTATTCAATTCAGTATGAGGTACATCATGTTAAAGACCGTAGCATTATTAGGGACTGGAATTGCAATTGCTTGCTACTATCAGTCACATAAAAATAATCCTCAGAAAACCAAGGGTAAAAATTTAGCCAAAACCAAAGATGATGATCATAAAGAGTCCTCAGCAGAAGCAATACATTAAATTTTAATGAAAAACCACCGATTCGGTGGTTTTTTAATATGAATAGAACAATAAAAAAATTATTTAAAACTTTGAGGTGGATGCCCTAAGTGCCGTTTAAACATCGCACTAAATGCACTCTGGCTAGTATAACCTAATGAAGCGGATATATGAGATATACTTTTGCCTTGAGCCAGTTGGCTTAAGGCCAAGACAATGTGCATTTGTTGAATCCACCCACGATAGGACAAACCTGTTTCTTTTTTAAATAATCGAATTAAGGTTCTTGGGCTTGTACCAATTTCATCAGCCCAGATATTTAATTCCTTAGCGTTGTTCGGATTATTAATTAAATAGTCACAAATTAAGATAAGACGTTTATCTTTAGGTTTGGGAATTTCTATTGGATATGTAGGTGCCTTTTTTATTTCATCAAAAATTAGCAGTTGTAAGGATCTCTCTAAATCTTCGCTGTATGGCGTTTCGTGATCTTTCATTGTATCTAGTTGATTAAGCCTAAGAACTAATTCACGTAAAAGGCTGCTCATTCTCACTAAAAAACATTTTTCTCCTAAAATATCTGCAGCATTTTTTTCAACTAAAGCCGTACTTAATCTGACCTCGCTTAATGAAATCACACTGTGTTCAACAAATGCAGGGATCCACAGCGCACATTGCGGAGGGATAAGCCAGATATGATCAGCCGTTTGAACACGTATTGCACCTTGAGACGCATAGAGCAACTGCGCACGGCTATGCATATGTGGTGCGATAACACTTCCATATTTATGCTTGGAGCCTTTAGAAATAACCAATGTGGTTACCGAGTCTGAGTTTACTGGCATCGATATACACTCTTAAAATTTGTCACTTAGGCGATAATTTTTGGAATATACAAGTCAATATGACAATTTATACTAAACCATAAAGTTTCATGTAATAAAGGTTTGTTTATGCAATCTACTTCACCAACACATCAAGATCATCGGATGGATGCTCCAAACGACCCTAAGATGGTACATCACATTATTTTCGCAGTTGCTTTCGCTCATTTATTAAATGATTTAATTCAAGCGTCACTTCCCGCAATTTACCCATTACTTAAAAATAGTTTTTCATTAAATTTCACTCAAATCGGAATAATTTCACTGGTTTATCAAGTTACCGCTTCATTATTACAACCATGGATTGGATTGCATACCGATAAATATCCTAAACCTTATCTTTTGCCATTGGGGATGGTAATTACACTGATTGGCATATTCATGCTGGCTTTTTCTAATAGTTTCTATATGTTGCTGTTATCAGCATCTTTAATTGGAGTTGGATCTTCAACATTTCATCCTGAAGCCTCACGTGTTGCGAGAATGGCCTCTGGAGGAAAGTTTGGTACAGCTCAGTCAACTTTTCAAGTGGGTGGAAATACAGGATCAGCGATAGGTCCTTTACTTGCTGCAATCATTATTGTTCCAAATGGTCAGGCTTCAACAGCATGGCTGATGCTATTTGCCTTAATCGCAATTTGGATTTTATTTAAAGTCAGTAAATGGACAATAAATAATGCACAAAAACAACTCAGCAAAAGTATATCTTTACCAAGTTTTAAATTACATGGGCGTACTTTATTTCGTGCACTTAGTATTATTGCTATATTGATGTTTGCTAAGTTTACTTATATTGCAAGTATAAGTAATTATTATACTTTTTACTTAATTGAAAAGTTCCATCTTTCCATTCAAAGTGCTCAGTTATATCTCTTTGCTTTTTTAGCTACTGTTGCAATAGGAACTTATTTTGGTGGGCCTATTGGCGATCGAATTGGGCGTAGAGCAGTGATTTGGATATCTTTCTTGGGAATGATACCGTTTGCACTGGCTTTACCTTATGTAAATTTATTCTGGACTTGTACTTTCGCAATGATAGCTGGATTAATTATGTCATCAGCATTTTCTGCGATGGTTGTTTATGCACAAGAAGCTGTGCCTGGTCGTGTAGGGATGATTGCGGGACTGATGTTTGGTCTCATGTTTGGAGTAAGTGGTATAGCAGCAGCGGGGTTAGGCTATCTCGCAGATAAAAATAGTATAGATTGGGTATTTCAATTATGTTCATTTTTACCACTATTAGGTTTTGTGACCTTGTTCCTACCAAATACTCAAGTTAAACATCAATCAAGCTAAGAAGTAATTATGTTTTTTAAGAATATCAAATGTTTAAAATATACATTCGATATTAAATCTCATGCTCACACCTGATTTCAGTGAACTGAGTGTGTTGTCTAAATTTTTAAACCAAAGTGACGGTGGATGACGTTGGTGAATCTGTGGATTGCGTAAATCTCACCGACTTTGGTTTTAAATGATGGATAAAGCGCGGAGATGAACAAATGTGAAATATGTTTGATCTGCTTTACATTCTAGATATGGCTTTATTGGGTTTTAGGCATAAGAAAAAAGTTAAAAAATTAAATAAAAATGTCAGCTTTTATAGAAATCCATATTTTTTTTAAGGTTTTTGTAAGTATACCCCAAAATAGAGGTTGTTTTACCTTAAAGTGCTTTGCTTAATTTCTAAAAATAGGACATAACTATGAGAGTAAATAGAGTAAAAATTTTTAATTACAAGGGGAATAAAAAATGCTTTTAAAATTTGCCACTCGATTCGCAAGTATTTTGTTTGGAATATTGGCTTTAATCGCGATCGTGATTCATTTTGTTTTTTCCAATAAGCTATCCATTGATCTATGGATTGTCTTTTTCCCAGTGATTTTAGCGGTTCCAATTTTAACAGCAGTTCTGATGACTGGTGATGATGAGTTAGGTGTTCAATCTGGTGAGTGGAACAACTCATAACTTTAAATCTAAGCTCATCGAAAGATGGGCTTTTTAGTATATGAAAGAATTAATTTTGAACCTATGTCGTTATCGCACTTTTTCTTTTAATGGATAAAGGAGGGATATAGGCAGTAAGTACCGACAAATTTGTGGTTGTATAGCGAGTCTAGTTATCGTTATGCCTCGCTTAAACTTGTATTTGCAGTGTTTTGTTTCAACAGCTGGATCGTTGATGAGGAGAACCAAGTTGCGATATTTATTGTTTATACTCAGTTTTTTACTATGTGCTGAATTGAAAGCGCAAAGCCCATTAGACGAACCTTTTTTGCAAGTTGGTGCGGTTGATGATCAATTCAATATCATTAATCTCGAATTGTACAATGGCTTAGTCAAAGTGATTAATCACAACTTTTCGAACATTAAGCCGAATCAATCAGATGACTTAACAAACATTTCTAGAATTAGATTGACCAGCAATGGATTGTTGCTTGTATCTGATTTAAAGGGGATTGAGTCTACAGAAGATCTAAGAGAGAAATTTGATGAAAACAAGTATAAAAATCTGACCAAAAACAACATCTGTAGTAAAGGTGATTTGTTTGAGTCTGAAGTATTTAAAAAAACAACACGAGGCAATATTGTTTATCAATTAAATAATGCTAAAGGTGAGTTTTTGAAAAGCTTTACAATGAACTATAAAGAATGTCTATAGATATTAGGTGTTTAAATGAATATCTTGGGATAATTACTATATATTTAAATACTTGTTGTACAGTCGAATTTTTTGTAGCTCAGACTAATTTATAATTTTTAAATTAAACTCAAAAAAGTAGAATTCCTTAGCCATTTCTAAGGGATAGCAAAATGTGGAATTTCATCAAAAGCTTTAATTGTATAAATGTATGGCTAATCATATCTTTGATTACGCTTGGATTGGTATTGTTTCTATATTTTTCTTAGGCTTAGATGATTTATAGCAATTCAGAGGTAGTAACATAAGTTTGAAGTATCGAGCTTATATAGGGCATAGCGATATTTTAGCTCTAGTGGACGGGAAATTGGATGATGCAGATTTACGGGGTTTAATAGAATAATGAAAAGAAATTATGCTCTTCAATAAAAATAAATATCTAATTTATATCGTGCATAAACGATGATGTTTGTAATTTTAGTAGATCGTTTGGAAGCATGGCGCTAGAGGATCTCTATGCATATAATCAATGTAATTAGAAAAATTCTAAGGACTATAAAAATGAAATTGAAAATTTTATTGCTTTTATCATTTAGCCCGGAAATTTATGCAAATCAAATAGATCACTGCAAAATTATTGCAGAAAGTGCTGGAATGATCATGCAATTAAGACAGTTTGGTGTTGATTTAAATACAGCATTTAATTTAAAAGGCGAACTAAGTAATAATGCAAAAAATTTAGAAGTCATCATTGCTGATGCAGAAGCAAAACCCGTGTACGCCACAAATTTAGGTAAACAAAAAGCAGAAGACGAATTTGCAGCTGAATGGAAAAAATTGTGTTTGGAATCAGTTGAGTTTTTGAATGATGCTGTAGATCAAACTTAATCAGTTTATCGCGTGGATCAAAGAGAATAAGATCGTTGTTTCGCTATAACCTATAGAGCTATATTTTTGAAAATGTAATCAAATATAGATTCCCGCGTATCTTTATAATTTTTATTTTATAAGGATTTTAAAATAAAACACTCCAGAGATGCCGCTGCATGGTCGTTACCCTGAACCCGATGAGTTCTCAGTGTTTCTTCAGATTATTGCAATATGAAACGATATTATACTGATTTAAAACACATGAAAATATACATTAAATATATGTTTTTTAATTAAAATAAATGAAAATTCATGAAACAATATAGAAGCATTCATAACTATAAGTATTTTGCCTACCATATGCCTATTTTGTGTTTTTAGCCTACTTTTTAGTGTGTATTGCCTACTATTTGCCTACTTTTATTTGATCAAAAAAAAGACGGCTTACGCCGTCATTTGTGATGTTGAGCTTACTCTATGTTTTTCAATGTAAGCTATTACATCTGATTTTTTATACACAATCTTTCGATAATGAAGTTTTGAAAAGGGAATTCCACCACCTTCACATCTCTTTTTCTGTAACCACGACAATGATACATCTAATACAATTGCTATGGATTCTGGTGAAAACGATATGTGCTCATCAGCATCATAAAATTTATTTATTTCAGCTTGGATTTCCTCGGACGTCAATTTGTTTAATTTACTCATTCTACACCATCCAATATTTCCATAAGCTCAATCAGTTTATTTTTAATGTCATCCTTAGAATCTGTTTCCAATTTATCTAGTAGATTCAAGGTTGCATCACGAGCACTATTGATGATACAAAAACCGTTAAATTCCTCTTCTTCTAGTTTTTGCGTATTCTTGACCACTTTACGAAGTTTTAAAGCAAGATTGTAGCGTGATCTTGGTTCAAACTCTGAATTCTCTTTATCCAGTCCGCGAGATAATGATCCAAGTTGACACATAAGTTTAGATGGTTGTTTCATGACGATCTCCTTTGATCATTCCTGCCTTGATAAGACTGGTTGTAAGTACTGTTTTGCCTTTTGGCGTGATATAAACCGTAATGGTGTGCTGTGGGAAGCCTTGAGAATCTGTATAAACTCGATCCACTTCAATTAAATGCCCGGCGGTAATGCGATGCCCCAAAGCTCTCCAATTGCCATCCTTGTCCTTGTGTAACCACCCATTTTCTTTCATCCAAGGTCGCAATGTTTTACGTGCTTGGATACCCATTGAGTGAGCAGCACAATCCAGTGTTTCGGTTCCATAACTATTGGATAGCACATCAAGCGCTTGTGCTTTTGGTTCAAGAAGCTGTACTTGTCCCTGTAGCGCCTGTTTTTCCTCTTCCGCATGCAAAGCAATTTGCAAAATTTCTAAACGGCTTAATTCTTTTGGAGATTGATTTTCCAACTCTTGCCATCTATCCACAATATGCGCCGTGAACTCAGGCGATAAACGAGCAACCACAACAAAACTATCTCTTTTGTTTAACTCGTAATAATCAAACCACTGTCCGCGATATTCAAATTTAAGTGGCTCAAGTTGAGCGTCTAAAATATGATCTGAAATTAAATCACGGATAACCCTACAAACATTCTTATGTTCTTTTCCTGTTAGCTCGGCAATTTCACGGCTAGACATGGTTAAGGTTTGTTGCTTGGCTTGCTCTGAATAGGTTGGTGAAAAATTTCCCACATCCTTTTGATTTTTGTTTAATAGAGCATTCATAAAATCTCTCCATTTTCTTTAGGTGGTTCGGGCAATGGCATCCAGTGAGTGATGTGATAATCGTCATCGCACTCAAAATCACCGCGCAAAGATGAAGAATTCAATCTTGACCATAGCCACACATCACCATCTGCAAACCTTTCGAAAAACCACCAATCAAACTCACCTAAACCAAAAGACTTACTGCCAGCCATGACAGGAACACCAAGCTCGGGGAGTTGCTCATTTACACTTATCCATTTCATGCAATCTCTCCTAAACTTTTCAAAACACTTTCAGGCAAATCAACTTTTGCCGCTTCATCCTCATAACAGAAAAATGGGCTTTCAGAGTTGATTTCATTACAGCAAATCATTTTTCCCTTGAACTCTCGCACACGCCCGAAGATTTCAACCTCTCCACAATAATGACCAGTGAATTTGGCTCGTAAAATGTCACCAATTTTGAATTTAGACATAGATTCACCCTTAAACCCTGAGAGGCATTAAAATGCCGTGAACATCATTTGTAATTTCTACATAAGCGCTATGGTTTTCTGTGGTTGGATAGAATGCTGGAAAACCCTGCTTGTAAACCTTTGCTACTTTCTGAAAAATACTTAAATAATCAAGATTAAACTTGGGGTAATGCTTAAATTGGATTTCAACAGGTTTAGGAATATCAACACGTTTAATATCAGGATATTTCCCATCAATAGGTCTAAATAATTCAACTGTTCCGTTGTGCTCAAGTAGCCAAAATTCTTTATCTACTTGATGTAATTTTGTGATTTTAGTAATTGGAAAGTTGCCCACCTTTTTAATCAATGAATCGATTGCTTCACCCGGTATTATTAGATCCATACCAACTGAATCAGGTTCATTGCATATCAAAGCCATGTGTCCATTAGTAGCCGCAACAAAACCATCTCCAACATAGACACCACAAAGGTAAAAACGAACATCTCTTTTAGCTTTGCAAAGTGCAGTAGCTTTAAGATTGTTGTATTGGAGTTCAATAGTTTTCTTAAACTTCATTACGCTTCACTCCGTCCATTAATTGGCATAATCAAACCCTTGGCACCTGAATAATCATTACCATAAAAATAAACATGGGCAGGGGTGTTTATACCTGTTGGTTTTAGATATGTGTCATCGGGATTTATTGCACCTAATAGCTTGTTGATCTTCTGAAAATCAACCATGTGCTTCCATTGAAAATGAGGTGATGCGCCTTTGTATTGCATTCCATTATCAACAGGAATCATTTGTTGCCATTCGCTAGGAAATATTGATTCAACTGGGGTAAATACCTCTAGATCAACGTCATTTACATTCAAAGCCAAACCATCGGTATGATGTACAACTTCAACTAAGCAATCTGTGCGTGTTTTATCTAGTTTTTTCTCAAGGTTTTTAATTGCCTTGAGTGGAATAGTTAAAGGCTTTTTCAGCTTAGGTAATTCATCATATTTGCAGTAAAAAACACGTTCTGCATCTGTAGCTACAATATGGCCATCAATCAAAGTGACACCATTTAAGTATTTACGTGGGTCATTTTTAGCTGAACAAATTGAAGCTGATTGCAATAATGCCCATGGCAAAATTAATCTTTTCATTCTGGCGCCTCCAAATGCTCTAAAAATTCTGCATACAATTGCTTAGCCGGTTTATTAAATCCCCAGTTCGGAACGATTTTCACGTTCCTAGGGAATCTTTTATTTACAACGTGGCATTGAAACTCGAAAGTTCCACATGGGCGAATAACGCCTTTATAGCCAATCTTGTGAAGCCATAAAACAAAAGCCAGTTGCTTAGTTTTGATTGGTAGGTTAGAAAGGTCAGTCATTGGAATCACCGTTTTACTGTTCTTGTTTCGGTGACAATTTCACGATCTACCATATATTCAGGATCGATATCTGTAATTCTTTCCTTGTGGTAATCAATGAATCCTTGAAAAAAATCCGCTGTGCGACCATCCATTGACAGCAATGAGTCTGTAGAAATTAGACCACGGCTAATCTTAAAGCTTCTACCTGGCATTGTTTTTTCGAAGCAAACTTTTGTAGTTAATGCTTCAAATATATCTGGCGTGTATGATGAACTCGTCGCAATTGATTCGTTATCACAAGACTGAACATAGTAATAGTGACAAAATTCAGTTGTATTATTGGCAACTTGCCAAGCAATAACCTCATCATAATTTTGAATTAATTTAGATAATTCCTGTTCTGACTTTTTCGACATGTTTAATTTTATTAAGCGCACTTGATGTAGATTCATCCATACTCGATGCCACATAGGTGCTTCAAGATTTTCAAAATCAATAGCATCAACATCAATGCCGCCAGAACAGATGCCATATTCAATATCTGGATTAGACAATCTAAGGTGTTCCAAATAAGTTTTAGCTTGATCCAAGGTGTAAAAAGGGCGATCTTTAAAACCAAATGGATGTACTTCCTTACCTTTAATTTGAATAGCGAAGTAGTGACATGACTCTTCACATTTAAGCCAATTGTCTAATCGTTCGTTTAAGTTGTTGCTTTTACCAACTTGACTAATATTTGTATTTTGGTTCATAATGAATCACCAGTTACAGTAATGCATCTCTGAAATTTTGGTCGACGACAGAGAATGGCATTAGGTTTTAAAATTAGCTCCACAGTGTGGGGCTTTTTGTGTTTCTTGTTATAAATATTAGGCGTGCCTAATTTTATTGTCAATAGGTATTCCTAATTATTTTGATATGCCTAATTTTTAGCGCAAAAAAACCTGCTAAAAGCAGGTTGTTATAAACGGATTAGTAGTATCTTATTTCATAATAAGCTTAATTTATTAACAAGAGAAAATTTTGATTATCACATGGAATCAGGGTGTTCTTGCTTGTGTTGGCTTGGTGGGATAATGTCAGTAATTGCAGTAATGCTCTCTACATCATCCATATCAAATGTAATTCTCTCACCACCATTTACGGCAAGTAAATTCAAAACATTGTTGTTAATACCAATTAATTCTTTAATCGTACAACGGCCATCTTTTAAACAAACCTGAACAAATTCAGTTGGAGTTAATTCTGCATCTGGATCGCAAACCACATACCATCCATTACGGATAGCAGGGTACATGGAATCACCAGTACCTTTAATTCCATAAGATTTGTCACCAGCTCCTAGTGTTGGTACATATCCATCACCACCATTGCCTTCATATCCCATATCTGTAAAGAATCCATCCATTCCCGTCTTGCTATAGGCTTTTACAGGAACCCATCTTTTTCTAATTACAAGTGGCTTTTCTGTCATGTTTGAAAATAAAACTGCATCTTCACTGTCTGGAATGTTGTATTGCTTTTTGAAAGCTTCAATATTTAATATTTTAAATTGTGATTCTGGATTGCTAGAAATAGAGTTTAGATTTTCGTTGGGTGATCCAGATCCTGTTGCCAACCAAGCTGGATTGACTTTTAAAAAGTCAGCGGCTTTTAGAAGATTTTCGCCTTCCATAGTTTTGGATTTTCCAGAAAGCCAGTCACTTACAGAAGGTGGCTTAACACCAACCGCGCGTGCTAAATCAATACCTTTAATTTTTTTAGTTGGTAAAACTTCCATAGCATATCTTAGACGTTCAGCAAGAGTATTCATAAACTATCCTCACAAAGTTAGGTAATCCTAACATAAATTTAATTAGGTGTACCTATTGATTTAAAATTAGGTATGCCTAATAATGATTGAGATGTAAGGAGAGTTTAATGAATGACGTTCAACTTATTAAAAATTTAGGTGGAGTTAACTCTGTTGCAAGACTCCTAGGTATTACACCTGCATCTGTATCAGGGTGGAGCGCAATACCTACTGATCGAAAAATCAGGCTTGCAGTCATAGCAGAAGACATGGGGGTATGTACAAGAAAAGAGCTCTTTCCATCTACTTATCAAGATATTTGGATTGAATTGAGATCTTCTGAAAGTGAGTTAATTAATTTCGACTCATCAAAAAAATAAAACCGCCATCTGTTACAGCAGAGGCGGTTTTACATTTGGAGCAAACCAAAATGAATAAACCGATATTAGCACAAGATTTAGACAATGCAAATGATGACCAATGGTGGATTGATCACAAAGCTTATTCGGATGCACTTGAGGAATACAAAAAGATTTAGACTGAATTAGAGGATGCATTAGGCGTTATTCGAATCTGTAAGCCTGAAGAATCAAAATCAATTGCAGATACTTGCGAAGAGTTGCGTATCAACATGTACAAATTTGGATTAATCCATCGCTTTGAGTCGGCTTATAGAAAAATGTTCGAGGCTAAAGGTAAATTATGATGAGTGAAACTGAAAATAATTCTCAACTTCCAAAACCTCTGGTACTCGAAAATGTAGACCTTAGAGATTTTGAGTATATGCCATTAGATGTGGTTCGCTTCCGTGATAGTGATTTTACAGCACTCGTTGAAGCTGAAGCATTTCGCGCAGGATTTTTGCTTATGTGTGCGTCATGGCATCAAGTACCGGCTGGAAGCATCCCTAACGATGACCGGGTTTTATCTAACCTTGCTGGATTTGGCCGTGTAGTCAAAGAGTGGGAAAAATTCAAGGAAGAAGCTTTGCATGGCTGGATACTGTGTGATGATAATCGCTACTACCATCCTGTGGTTTCTGAAAAGGCTTTAGAGAGCTGGAAATCAAAACGAGAGTACAGTTATAAAAAGTTTGCTGACCGTATTCGCAAGGCAAATAAACAACTTCCTGAGCACCAACAAATTACCATTCCATCATTTGATGTGTGGGTATCTGCTGGAATGCCTAGCGATTGGAGTAATGATTCCACACGAAAAATATCGGAAAGCCAAATTGCTTCCAATAACTTTCCAAAAGAACATGTTAGCGTTTCCGAAGTCGTTCCAAAAGAAGCACAGAATAATTCCGCTGGAATTCCGTCGGAAAATGCTCTTAAGGGAACAGAACATAATATAAGGGAACATAATATAAATAATAATAAAAACATATGTCCACCTAGCGGTGAACCTGAGCCTGCCAAAAATCAAAACTTCAAAAAAGAGATTCAAGAAATATTTGAATTTTGGAAAACCACACTTGCGAAATCAAATCAAACTCTATTGAGCGATAAGCGCAAAGCCAAGATACACGCAAGACTTAAGGAAGGGTATGCAGTAGAACAAATCAAACAAGCAATTATTGGGTGTTCTAAATCGGCTTATCACGTTGAGAACAAGTACACAGATATCGAGTTGATTTGTCGTGATGCTGGTAAGTTAGATCGGTTTATTGAGATGAGCAATCCAACAGGGCAACAAAATCCACAACCCAGTCAACCAATTGATCTATCAAAATACAAAGACATTGAGGGGGCTTGGTGATGAGTGATTTGCATAACATTGCGATGGAGCAATGCGTTTTGATGTCCTTGATGACTGTCAAGGATTCTCTTGAAATTGTTATCAATGATTTATCAGTTGAGAGCTTCCACGCTGAAAGACACCAGTTAATATTCAGATCAATCCTTGAGCTTTCCAATGAAAATAAGCCATACGATGTGTTACTTGTTGAACAAAAGCTGAATGAGAAAAAATGGACTCAAACTGCAGGTGGTGCTGAGTACCTAATGCAAATTTTGGGTGAATCCGCATCATCGTTTTACAACCTTGAATCATATGTTTCTCAGTTGAATAAACTTAAATCGCACCGTGAGATTGAGGCAATTGGTCGTAAGTATTTGAGCTTAGCTCAGGATTTAACATTGGTTGATGTTTTTTCTGAGGCAGAGAGTTTACTCACACAAAACGAAAGTCAAGAGCAACACAAGCAAGGTATTAGTTTTGAGGATGCGATTGAGAACGCATTGGCTCAGATGTTTGATGTGTGCTGAGAAAACAGGAGGTTTTAACTTGGTAAACTATAGACACTCATCAGGAGTTTACCATGAGCAAGAAACAGAAGACTTACACCGCAGAATTTAAAGTTGAAGCAATAAAATTGATTGAAGCCAATCAAGGCAATGTATCGGAAACAGCCAGACAACTTGGCATTTCAATGCAAACTCTTTCAAATTGGAATAATAAAGCAAAGACTGGCACCTTAGCAGGCACTAAACAATATTCACCTGATCTAAATGCCTTACTCGAAGAAAATAAAAAGCTCAAACAACAGCTCAAAACAGCTGAAATGGAACGTGAATTTCTAAAAAAGGCAGCAGCGTACTTTGCGAAAGAAAGTCAGTAAGGTACGCCTATATGAAACAGCAAAGATATTTATTCCCGATTAGCTTTATGGCTAGATTACTTCACGTTTCAGTGTCACGATTTTATGATTGGCTAAAACGAGGCATGAATAAAAGATTGGTTCAGCGAAATCAACAGACAATTTTGGTCAAAATAGCTCATGAGGAAACTAAACAAAGCTATGGCTATATTCGATTAACTAAGCATTTACAAGCGCAAGGTATCAAAATCAGTACGTATGCTGTACGTCAAATAAAAAAGCTCAACCAGCTGTATTGTAAGCGTCATAAGCGTTTCAAAAGAACTACGAAGAGTGATCATAATCGAGCGATCTACGCAAATTTACTAGAGCAACAGTTTTCAATGACTAAGCCCAATCTTGCATGGTCAAGCGATATTACATACATTTGGACTGCTGAAGGTTGGTTATACTTGGCAGCAGTAAAAGACCTGTACACGAAACAAGTGGTTGGCTATAGCTTAAATGAGCGTATGACCGCACAACTTGTTTGCAATGCACTGACTATGGCGATTCGTAATCAAAAACCAACGAAAGGCTTAATTATTCATTCGGACAGAGGCAGCCAATATTGCAGCCATGAATATCGAAAGATACTGGAAAAATGTGATTTTCAAGGTTCAATGAGCAAACGTGGGGACTGTTACGATAATGCACCGATTGAAAGTTTCTGGGGCATACTCAAGAATGAATTAGTGCATCATTGCAACTATAAAACCAGAGATGAAGCTAAAGCAGATATTACAAAATACATTGTGTTATTTTATAATCAGCGAAGAATTCAAAAGAGTTTGGATTTTAAAACGCCAAATCAAATAGCAGAGAACTTTTATCGGTTAGCTGCCTAGCATATCCCAAGTGAAAGTCTCCTGCTAATTCAGCACATATCAGTTCCAGAAAGCTCAAGACAGAGATAAGAAAATATCTACTGGTGTTCGATTTAATTTGCCTCACTTAGATAATCTAATTGGCACAATCCGAAATGGACACTTATGTGTGGTTGGTGGTCGCCCTGGTTCAGGTAAATCAACATTAGCCCAAATGCTTGCACTAGATACTGCCTTTATAGGAAAAAAAGGCGTGTTGTTTGTATCAGCTGAAATGGATGATGAGACCTTATCAAACCGAATGATTAGTGCATTAGGTCTTATTCCTTACTCAAATATCCACAATGCTGAATTGTATAACGGATTATTGGAGCAGTTTGCTAACACCAAGGAAGCATATAAAAAACTTCCAATTTGGATCGAGCCAAAACAGAAACCATCAATCAGTGAAGTGCGTTCTTATGCTCGAAAAGCTAAACGGAAATTTAAAAATATTGGTCTTGGTTGCATTGTTGTTGATTACCTCCAATTGATTTGGGATCCAAGTAAAAAAGATCGTACGCAAGAAGTGGCCTCTATTAGCCGTGAACTTAAGGCAATGGCAAAAGAATTTAATTGCCCAGTAATTGCATTGGTCCAGCTTAATCGAGACTCAGAAAAGAATTCACGACCTAAACCATCAGATATCAAAGAATCGGGGCAGATCGAGCAAGATGCAGATCAAATCATCTTTGTAAATCCAGTTTTAGTCAAAGAAGATCAGATGCCGACAGGAATTACTGAACTAATTGTCGCTAAAAATCGACATGGAAAAAAAGGGATTGTGAGAGTACGTGATGAGCTAGAAGTGTGCCGTTTTAGAGGAATTACAGAGAATGAGGAGAGTGACGCTTTACAAACAACGAAATCTTCAAAATTTAAATCTGGGATGGCAGGACTGTGAACATGACAAATAATGACCAAAATTTAAATACTGACTTGATGGTGGCTTAATGAACTCAAAAATTGAAATTATGGAATGGTCAAGATTCACATTTGAGGAATGGCTTAAACAGTATGGCGCTTGGATCTCAATTAACAGAATGCGTGGAGGGCATGAGCCTGATCAGCTTGAGATAAACCAGATATATTGGTTAGCTCGTGAGAAAGAAGCAAAAATAAGACCTAACTCAAAACAGGTAATTATTGAAATCAGTGATTTTGAAGCGCTGCAGGTTGAAAAATTGATTTATGATTTAAAGCACTCAAAAACAATATGTAAATTTGCAAAGCCAGCAGTTAATCTGTTTATTGAAAAATGGGTATGTGGTCTAAGCCTAGATCAAATGGCAGAAAGATTTAAATTGAGTCGTAGCTCAATCAATAGCATGCTTTACGCAGGTGAGTTTTATTTGGCAGGGCATGACAAAAGACTTAAATTAAATAAAAAGTTTGCGTTTAAATGAAAAGTATGAAATATTAGTTATAGTTGAAAACTATGCGTAAATAGCTAGTTGGATTCTAAACCCACTTAGACCACCTCTTAAGTGGGTATTTTTTTACTAAGCTTATTTTCTAGTAACTCATAGTACTAATAACTTATTCTTGGAGGGATTTGAATGAGCATCAATTGGTTTTTCATGATTGCTTTTGTCCTTCTGTTGATCATTATTGTATTATTTTTTACGCGTAATAATTGATTTCAATACCCATCTATTCCAATACGTGGGTATTTTTTTTGTCTGGACATTTTTAGAAACCGTTTAGTGCTACACTCCCACCGATAAATAGGAAAACACATGAATATTTGCATCGGTGGCGAACAGAGCGGTCAAGTTGTAGAGAAAGGCCCAAACGATTACTTTCAGCAGTCAATCGTAATCGGCGACAAGACCTATAAGTTTTGGTTTTCAGATAAAGTAAGTTTTCATGATGCGTTTGTTGAGGCTGAGAAGCTGGCAAGGCAGGGATGAAATAAAGGGCGCTTAGGCGTCTTTTTTATGTGCTATTTAAATTATTGTTATATTTAATTGTCTAATTTTGTTATCTTTACATTTTAATAATGAAAATTAAAGATATGAAAAAATCCAATATTGGGTGGGCATTTGCAGGGGTGGTTGGCTTAGGAGCTTTAGTTGCTGGTACTGATAAAAATAATAACGGTACTACTGACCAAACCACAGCACAGGAAAGTAAAGAAACAGTAATTGAAGAACGATATGTAAATACCGCAACACTAAATGTTCGAGACAAACCTAATGGTAAAATATTAGGTAAAAAAGGACGTGGTGACTCAGTTTCCATCTATGAAATTAAAGATGGGTGGTCAAGGATTATTGATAATGGTTCGGATCCACAATGGGTTTCAGTTAAATCACTATGTAAAGGTGCTGGCTGTTACGAAGAAAAAACTGAAACCAAGCCTCAATATTTTGCACAACAAGAAACTAGAAATACCAGACAGGCTGTTTCAAAAAGTCATAGCTCAAGTAGTAAATCATACAATAGTGATTGCTCTTGTGCGGTCGTAGATTATTGTGTTGGCCCACGTGGTGGACACTATTGCATCAACAGCAAGGGTAATAAGACCTATAAGAAAAGATAGTAGTTGATTGAAATTAAATCTTTGCCAAAGGAGAACAACATGCTCCGAATCAAACAAATCTTTTGCAGACACGTTTGGGAATATTCAGATTTCTTTACAGTGAGAGAGTGTCGGAAGTGTGGGAAAATTAAACTGTTATAGATTTTAAAGAGAAGTGAATAAAAAAGCAGTAGGCTAGCAGTATTACGTCAGTACCACTGTTCAAAGCATTGATGGCTTAATTTGAGTTGATGAGATATGACGACACGCATTCAACCGCCACATGTGAGAATTAAGTTAGCTATTCACTTCATTTTTAAAATTACGCCCCTTCCGAGGGGTTTTTTAATGCCTAGAGGAAAGTGAAGATGTCAAACGAAAAGCAAATTGAGCAAGAAATTCAAGACAAAGGCCTTAATGCACCACGCTTAACACCAGATCATATTGATTCAGTTATTCAAGGTGTTCATTACTTTACCGCTGGTGACGGTTATGCAGGTGCGCTCGCATCTTCTGAAGAATTTAACTCACTGCCTGAAGGTGAGCGATTCATCAATCCACCACAGCAGCTTGACCTATTAACCTTCTGCGTAATTGTTTTGAAAAACGGTTTCACTGTTACTGGCGAGTCTGCTTGTGCAAGTCCTGAAAATTTCGACAAGATTATCGGTCAAAAGATTGCGTATGAAAATGCACGTAACAAGATTTGGCAACTGGAAGGTTATTTACTTAAACAAAAGTTGTATCAGGCTGAATTAAATAAATAATTCACAGCCTTTCGCTACATTTCCTTTGCCCCGAAAGGGGTTTTATTTTGTCTTGGAGAAAGCCATGCGCTTAGGTCGAATTGTATTAGTAGCATTGGGTATGAGCGCAGCGTTTGCCGAACCTGTAAAAAGACATGCCAGTGATTGGGATTCAATCAAATGGCGAGAACCAGTAAAAGGCAAATCAAAACTCAGCAAGGTATCTCAAGCAAAAAGACGTAAGTATAAACGTCAAGGTCGGTTGTGATGGAAGTCTTATTTGTAATCTTGATTTGTGTGATTTTGGTTTTTTCCTACTTGTGGTACCAAGACTACAAAAATTGGAAGTATCACAAAAAAAAACCAAGATCTTTAAATCCTTGGTCGGATTGGTGATCTATGGACTTCTTTGAAATGATTTATCACTCTGGACCTGATGAATTCGAGTGTGATTTCTACAAAAATAATTCTATTCAATCTCGTAGACACTTCATTAATCAAAGGCTTAAAGATGCAAAGCAAGATTTAGCCAATTACAAACATGAAGAAGAAACAAATGAATTCCTTTTAAGTATTTATCAAGAACAGATTGATGCGCTTAATCAAATGAAAGATGAGTTCATCAAGACTGGACGAGGTAGATTCAATAGCTATGTATCGCTTTGTGTTGCTGAGAGAAATTTAAAGGATGTGTAAATGGATAGACAGGAAGCACTAAGCAATCTCAAGCGATATGAATTAGAGATCAATAAATATCAAAGCTTATCTCGTGGTCTTATGACTCGTGATGAAATGATTGTCATTGATCGAAAGATTAGTCAGTTAAAAGAAAGAACTAAAGCAATTAGAAGTATGTTGAGTGATTGATCTTACTTGGATAATTTGATAATTTATTGTTTCTAAATTAATTATAGAGATAATAATGAAATCAAAACAATATATCTTAGTAAATATTTGTGGAGATAAATTTGGATTCTCAGATATAAGTAATAGCGGGAATCTAGAACTTTATCTATCTGGTCAAGAATATGATAAGTCGTCTTTTGAATTTGAATCTGCAAGTATTATTCTTATATTTGAAGCCAACTTAGAAGATGACATAAAAGAGATGATCCATAAATCCTTTCGTAAGCAGTTAGTTGGTTAATAACTAAACCTCCTTCGGGAGGTTTTTTATTGGGTGAAGATTATGACATGCCAAGGCTGTGAACAACGTCGAGAATGGATAAGGAAACAAAGTGAACGAGCAAAAGAACGAATGCGGTTGTGCTTGCAGCGCCTTACTGGCCAAGCTGGTAGAGATGAACAATCAAGTGATGCAACAAAGCAACAAGGTAATCGAACAGAACAAACAACTCATTCAGATCAACAACGAACAGGCAGCACAGATTAATCACTTGCTTGAGCATCTTGATTTGGAAGGTGAGAGTAAGAGTTCTGGGTATTTGGATGGGTGAGATATGTTTGAATCAATTAAGAAGTGGTTTCAAAGGCCTAAGGTTATCAACATTAATTTTGAAGCTGTACCTAGTGATACAAAGCTAGGAGTGTTGACCACAACAGAAAGGCTTAATGCAGAACATGCTACTCAGATTAAGGCAGCTTGGTCTAAATACAATAATGATTTTAAGGTTGTGGTTTTATCTGATGGTATCTCATTGCAAGCACTGAGTGATGAGGATCTTAAGGCGATTGGATTGATTCGTGCAGACTTTGGTGGTGAGCGATATGAGTAGAGCCTTGATATTGAAACGAGTAGCTAACAATAAGAAGTGTGTTGCTATTCATGATGCTGAAACTGGTGAGATTTTAGCTGATCAATTGTCTTGTGAGATTGTGAATAAACCAGATGAGCCACTACACGCAATCGTCAAGATTGGATTGTGTGGAGTAAATAGAATAGTAGGTGATGATGAAACTGCAACGACTACAAACCAAGCTTCAGACAATCAATCCCAAACCGAAGAATGAATTAAGAACTTCATGGCGTGATGGTAAATCATCTACTCAACGTGGCTATGGTTATAAGTGGCAGCAGTATCGGTTAAAGTTTTTACAGTTGAATCCGCTTTGTACTTATTGTGAAAGGCAAGGATTGGTAACGGAAGCGACTGTGGTGGATCATATCAAGCCACATAAAGGTGACAAGCAGTTGTTTTGGGATACTAACAACCAGCAAAGCCTTTGTGCTTCTTGTCACAGCTCAGTGAAACAATCTGAGGAAAATCAATACTCTAATGATAATTGTTCTCATGTGGTGGGGGAGGTAAAATCTTGAAATGTTTGAAAATTTCTAGACCGCCCACAATCTCATTTATAAAAAAAATTCTGTTTTCAAAAAAAGTTAACTCAAAAGTTAAAGGTGAATTATGTCATTAACTGCAAAAATGAGAAAATTTGCTCAGGCTGTAGTTAGTGGTCTAAGCAATAAAGATTCTGCAATAACAGCAGGTTATGCAGAAAAAACAGCAGCACAAGCAGGTGCAAAACTTGCTAAAAACCCCGACATTATCAGTTATATCGAAAAGTTAAAGGCTGACAAAAAGTTAACTTCTGACCCTCAAAAAGTTAAAGCTGAGAAAGAAAAAGTTAAAGCTGAAAACTTTGTTGAAGTTGTTAGTATTGAGCGCATTGAACCCGATGTTGAACAAGCAAATGGTCAATTCGTTGGTCGAGATGATATTGCTGTTGGTGGTGTAGATGATCCACTTGAGTACTTAAAAAAAGTCTGGACGGATGAAATGGAAGATCCAGATTTAAGACTTAAAGCCGCTCAAGCGGCTATGCCTTATGTGCATGGAAAAGTTGGCACCAAGGGTAAAAAAGAAACTCAAAAAGATGAGGCAAGAGATATTGCTGGCGGTGCAGGTAAGTTTGCAACAAGGGCAGCGCGAAAACGATATAGTTAGGTGATTTATGGAATGGACAACTTCTTGCAAAGATTGGGAAAAGAAGATTGTCAAAGGTCAATCCTTAATTCCATGCAAGCCACTATTTGAAGATGAAGCCGAAATGGCTTTAGATGTTTTTAAAAGCTTGATTGTCACTGATGTTATGGGTCAGCCCACAATGGGGGAAATTACAAGACCTTGGGTATTTGAATTCGTATCTGCAATCTTTGGTGCATATAGTGAAGAGGATAGTCGGAGACTGATCACTGAATTCTTCCTACTTATTCCTAAGAAGAATTCTAAATCAACGTTGGCAGCATTCATCATGCTTACAGCTTTGATTATGAATGATCGTCAGGCAGCAGAACTCATTATTTTGGCACCTACCAAAGAAGTTGCCGACAATAGCTTTGGACCTATTAAAGAGGCAATAGATGCTGATCCCGAGTTAAAAGCATTGCTTAATGTGTCTGAACACGAAAAAACAGTTAAACACCGGGAAACAAATGCCACTTTAAAAGTTGTTGCAGCCGAATCTAATACGGTTGGTGGTAAAAAGGCGTCATGGATATTAATTGATGAGCTTCATTTATTCCAAAAGAATGCTCGTGCCGCATCAATGTTTCGTGAGGCGACTGGTGGTTTAGCGAGTCGTCCTGAAGGATGTATCATTTATTTAACAACTCAAGCAAGTGAAGTTCCTTGTGGTGTGTTCAAGCAGAAACTAGATTATGCACGTGATGTAAGGGATGGAATCAAAGAGAACAGGAAGTTTCTACCTTTGATTTATGAATTTCCTAAACAGATGATCGAGGATAATAAGCATCTTGATCCTGAAAACTTTCATATCCCCAACCCTAATTACGGTACCAGTGTAGATCCGGAACAGTTAAAGGATGACTTTGAGCAATCTAAAGACTCAGATGAGGAAAACTTTCGGGATTTTCTAGCCAAACGCTTGAATGTCGAAATCGGCATGAATCTTCGTGCTAATCGCTGGGCTGGCTCTGAATTTTGGTTGCCACAATCCAAGCAATTCACACTCAACAAGTTAATAGATCAATCAGATGTAATCACTATCGGCATAGATGGCGGTGGTTTGGATGATTTATTAGGATTTGCTGTATTAGGTCGTCATGCAAAAAGCCGTAAATGGTGGTTATGGAATCATGCTTGGTGCAATACAACTGCAGTCGATCGACGTAAAGAGAATGCGCCAAAGTATCAAGACTTCCAGCAAGAAAATAGTTTAACCATTGTTGAGCGAATTGGTGATGACATTGATCAATTAGCCAAAATTGCCAAGCAAGTTTTTGATTCAGGGAAGTTAAACAAAATTGGCCTTGATCCACTTGGCTTAGGTGGACTTTTGGATGGTCTACTCAAAGTTGGTATTCCTGAAGAACAAATGATTGCAGTACCTCAAGGCTTTAAATTAATGGGTTATATCCTAACAACTGAGCGAAAGTTGGCAGAACGTAATTTATATCACCAAGGTTCGCAGTTGATGACTTGGTGTGTAGGTAATGCTCGGGCAGTTGTAAAAGGTAACGGCATGATGATTTCTAAACAAGAATCAGGTGTCGGAAAGATTGACCCATTGATTGCCACTTTTAACGCTGTGGCTTTGATGAGTATGAATCCTGAGCCTAAGAACTATGATATTGACGGTTATTTAGAGGACATCGTGATAGCATGAGCGATTTACAAGATACGGGGTTTTGGACTCGTTTCTGGTCACGATTGACTGGAAGAACTCAACTAAAAAAAGGTGATACTTCTTACCCATTTGACAGTTATTTATCTTCGGGTGGCGCAGTAGTTACACCAGAAACAGCATTGAAGCTTTCTGCGGTTTGGGCTTGTGTAAAACTAAGAGCTGAAACCATCTCAACATTACCATTACAGCTTTATGATTCTGATAAAAAAATAGCAACTGATCATAGCCTTTATCGCATTTTGCATGATTCTCCGAATGCAGATATGTGTGCAAGCGAGTTTTGGCAGGTGCAAAGCGCATGTTTGGATTTGTGGGGTAATGCTTACAACTTAATTTCAAGACGCTCAAATGGTGAAGTAATTGCGCTTGAGCCACTTTTCCCAAGTGAAATGATTGTTAAGCGAAATAAAGTTGGCTCAATTGAATTTCATTACACTGAGAATGGAAAAACTATTATTTATTCTGAAGACAAGATTCTTCATTTTAAAGGTTTTACGCTCGATGGCCTGATAGGGCTTTCAGCAATTCAGTTTTTTGCTCAGACCATTGGTATGCAGTTTGATGCCAATAATCAGGCACAAGATTGGTTTAAAAATGGCTTAAAGGTTGGTGGATTCTTAGAGACTGGTGAACAGACCTTAACAAAAGAACAGCGTGAAAGACTAAGAAACCACTTATCAGAGTTTAGTCGTCCTGAAAATGCTGGCAAATATATGGTCCTTGAAGCCAATATGAAGGTGGCAAGTGCAAGTGCGATCCGCATTAATCCAGTAGATGCCCAACTCTTAGAAAGTCGCTATTTTGGTATTGAGGAAATCTGTCGAGCATTTGGTGTACCACCTCAGTTGATTGGCCACACAAGTAAAGCAAGTTCGTGGGCATCAAGTTTAGAGCAAACCAATCAGGGATTTTTGACTTACTCATTAAATCCATCATTGGTTCGCTATGAACAGACAATTGCCAGAAAATTACTATTACCTCATGAAAAGTATAAGTACCGTCCGAAGTTTGCTGTTGATGGCTTATTACGTGCGAACAATGCTGCAAGGGCAGAGTTTTATGTGAAGATGACTCAAAACGGTCTTTACACTCGAAATGAAGTTCGAGAATTAGAAGATATGCCTAAAGCGAATGATCCAAGCGCAGATAAATTAATGGTGCAGATGCAGATGGTTCCTTTAGCAAGTGAACAAGGTGCAAATAATGAATAGAAAAAGTTTTAATTTAGAAATTAAAGCCGTCCAAGAGGACGGTTTTTTTTCGGGTTATGGCGCGGTTTTTGGGAATGTGGATTGGTACAACGATGTAATTCTACCAGGTGCATTTTCCAAAACTTTAGAAGAGTGGGCATCAAAAAATAAGTTTCCGCCTGTGCTTTGGAATCACAACGATAGTGAGCCAATCGGTGTCTACACCAAGATTTATGAAGATGCAAAGGGCTTATATGTTGAGGGAAGATTGTTAATCGACGACGTTCCTAGAGCCAAATCTACTCATGCTTTGTTAAAAGCAGGCGCTATTGATGGTTTGAGCATTGGCTACATTACTAAGAAAGCAAACAAGCAAACCAATGGCATTAGAGAGCTAGTTGAGCTTGGTTTGGGTGAGATATCTATCGTAACAACGCCTGCAAACGAAGAAAGCCTTATTACTTCTGTTAAATCAAAATTAGAAGGTGGTGAGTTGCCATCTTTGCCTGAATTTGAAAAGTTCCTGAGAGAGTCAGGCTTTTCAAAATCGCAAGCCACTGCAATCGCTGGTAAGGGTTTGCGTCATCTTTTGAGCGAGTCTGAAGGTGAAATACAACAAGCGAAATCAATTTCAAATGCTTTCAATATTTTAAAAGGAGTCAGTAATGACTGATATTAATATCGAACAACTCGCTCAAGAGTTTAAAAAACAAGTTGATGAAGTCAAAGCAATTGCAGAAGACTTCAAAGGCAAACGCGAACATGGTGATAAAATTGCCGAAGGTGCCAAACAATCAGCCGATGAAGCAATCACTAAGTTGAATGAAACCAAAGCTCAATTAGATGAGCTTGAGCAAAAAATGGCGCGTCGTCCAAATGATACACCGAATGAAGTAAAATCATTGGGTCGTCAGTTTGTTGAGAGCGATCAATTTAAATCTCTTGCTGGTGCAGCTGGTCAACGTGGTAAAGCAAACCTAGAAGTTAAGGCAACAATTACCTCATTAACAACTGATGCAGCGGGATCTGCTGGTGACTTAGTTCAAACTACTCGCTTGCCGGGTATCATTGCACAACCTGATCGTAAGCTTACAATCCGTGATCTTTTAATGCAGGGTCGTATGGATGGTAATGCACTCGAATATGTGCGTGAAACTGGATTCACAAATAATGCTGGCATGGTTGCTGAAACAACTAAAAAACCTCAATCCGATATCAAATTTGATTTAGTCAGCACCACTGCAAAAGTAATCGCGCATTATATGAAAGCTTCTCGTCAGATATTAGATGATGCGTCGCAGTTGCAATCTTATATTGATGGTCGCTTACGTTATGGCCTTGCATTCAAAGAAGAACAGCAAATTCTTAATGGTGATGGTACAGGTCAGAACCTTTTAGGGATTATTCCACAAGCAACAGCGTATGTACGTCCTACAGGTGTAACCCCTTCATCTGAAACCATCATTGATACATTGCGTTATGCAATGCTTCAAGCGGTTTTAGCAGAATATCCAGCAAGCGGACATGTGCTTAACCCGATTGATTGGGCAAGCATTGAAACCCTGAAAGACTCAACAGGTCAATATATTATTGGCAATCCGCAAGGTGCTGCATCACCAACATTATGGCGCCTTCCTGTAGTTGAAACTCAAGCCATTACGGCTGGCAAGTTCTTAACAGGTGGTTTCTCAATGGGCGCTCAAATCTTTGACCGCTGGTTGTCTCGTGTAGAAGTGGCAACTGAAAACGAAGATGATTTCATTAAAAACTTGGTGACAATCTTAGCTGAAGAACGTTTGGCATTGGCGGTATATCGTCCTGAGGCGTTTATCTATGGCGACCTTAAACCTGCTACTGGTCCTTAAGTTTTGAACTGTGAGGGGGCAACCCCTCATTTCAGGAGAAGATTGTGAAATATTTAGTCAAACGAGTTCACTTTGGCGATCGTATGTATCAAGAAGGTGAAGAGCGTGAAGCCAACCCTAGTGATGTTCAACATCTTTTAAATAAAGGTGTGTTGGCTGAATTTCTTGAAGAAAATAAAGAAACGAAGCAAGTTAAAACAAATCAACGTTTAACAAAGGCGAAACCCGCATGATTACACTTGAAAAAGCAAAGTTGCAGTGTCGTGTAGATCATGATGATGAAGATGAGCTTTTTCAAGAATGGATCTCTGAGGCAGAAGAAGAGATTGAAAAAGATCTTGATCGAAAAATTATTGTATTGGAATCTGACAGGCAAGATGAAACCGATGTTGTTGATTGTAAAAAGCTAGATAATGCTCGCTTATTATATATCCAGTATAAATATAGTCGCAGTTTGGATGAAAAGCCGCGTGCATATTGGGACACGTTGAGATCATTAAGAAACATAGGAGTTTAGTTTATGGACTTGGCTCCTACATTACTCCACCGAGTAACCATCCAACACAAAATCACGCCCACCGATGAATATAACAATGAACTTGAGCCTATCTGGTCTGATTACAAAAAGCTTTGGTCTAAAGTTGAGTTCTTATCTGTAAAAGATACTTTAACTGCCAAAGCTGCAGGATCAGAAACCAATGCACGATTAAAGATTCGCAAACGTACTGACATCACCACTGAAATGCGTGTGCTTTGGAAAGATCAGACTTTTCAAATCGTTTCACCGCCTAAACCCGACAATGAAAATGCCGAAATATATGTGACCTTTGAGCTTAAATTATTGGGGTAGATATGAATAATTCCAAAGATTATGACCAATTCACAGGCATTTCAACTGGTGGAATTGAGCTTACTGAAGAAATGTTGAAGGGTACTTGGGTGCTTAATGCTGGCGAACAGGATGTTTCTTCAAAGCCTATTGAGAATTTTAAAGAGTATTTGGAGAAATCATGTCAAACATCCAATTCGATATCCAAGGACTAGATCAACTTCAATCAAAACTCGAACGCCTCAATAATCCGCGTAAAGTAAAATCAATGGTCCGTAAAGCATTAAGGCAAGCCGCGAATATTGTTCGTGATGCAGCGCGTAATAATGCCAAGTTGATTGATGATCCAGAAACACGCGAGAAGATTTGGAAAAACATTAGTGTTCAGGCTGGAAAGACTAGAAATCCGAGTGATATTAAAATCCGAGTTGGGGTGAGAGGGGGTGCATCATTCTCGAATCCCAACCCACCTAATTTAAGTGGTGGTGATACAAGGCATTGGCGTTGGGTCGAATTTGGATCTGTAAATAATCCAGCCGTACCATTCATGCGTCCAGCTCTGGCAAACAATATCCAGCCTGTAACGGACAAGTTTGTTCAAATGTTGAATGACGAAATCGACAAAGCTTTAGCGAGTCCCACATGAACATTTTACCAATCTTCAAAACACTACAAGCGTCACCTGATGTTGTGGCGTTGGTCAGCAATCGAATTTATGAAGATATTGCGCCTGACAAAACACTATTCCCTTACATCGTTTGGTCAACAATTGGCGGTGAGCCTAGTCATAACCTTGACTGTCCACCTCAGATCGATCACTTGACCTTTCAAGTCGTTGTGTATGACACACAGGCAACACGAGCCTCAAATATTCGAAAGCAAATCAGTGCTGTTTTAGACCCACTATGTACAATCACAAACTTACATCCGAATCATATTGAGCGTTGTGCTGATACCAATATTTTCGGCCGTGGCTTTGATGCTAACTGGTGGTTTGATCGATAAATCACACAACAAAGCTTAACCAACCCTGACCTTTAATTAGATCAGGGTTTTTTAATGCCTGAAATATGGCATGCAAGCCGACTAGGGTAGCTCCCGAAGTAATGTATTTTTCATGTTCAATGCATTTGTCGGCTCTTTTCTTTTGAACATGATTTTGTAAGAGGAAAATCTTATGAACATGATGTTGAATTTAAATTTAAGAGGTATGGTCTCCAATCAAAATGGGGAAGCCAAGACAACCAGTTACGCTGTGGCTGAGGCGTTCGGTAAGCGGCATTCTGATGTACTGCGATCAATTAAAAATATGAAATGTTCGCAAAAATTTCGTGAACGCAATTTTGCGTTTACCTTAGAAAACAAACAGATAGGGAACACTAAAAGAAATACTGGTTATTATCACATGACTGAGCGTGGATTTATGTTTTTAGTTATGGGATTTAATGGTGAAAAAGCTGACGCAATTAAAGAATCCTTTATTGATGCATTTGAATGGATGGCGAATCAATTAACCCAAATATTCCAATCAAAATGGGCTCGTTACCAACAGCGTGTTGGTTATCGAGACAAGAGAAAGCAAGAGGTTAGTTGCTCAGCCCGAGATATGAATGCATGGAAGCATGAAAAGCACGCTCTAGATAGTGAGATTTTCGAACTAGAAAATGGATTTCAACCGCAATTAACAGATTATCAGGTTTGATGTATTCCATTAAACAAAACCAACGCCACCGCAAGGTGGTTTTTTATGCCTAAAGAGGAGATCTACTCATGGCGAAGAAAGGCGTTTTATCTAATGGTACCGATGTGTGGATTGTCCATGGCACAGTACCAGTATTAACAAAAATGGGTTGTATCAAAGCATTAGTACTTGGGGATGACAGTGCGACTGAAGTTGATACTACCTGTTTACAAGAAACCAGCACCAAAACTTCTGAATATGGCTTAAGTACACCGGGTGAAGGTTCAATTCAAATTGATACAGATCCTAAAAACCTATCACATATGACATTGCTTAAATTAGCAGCAGAAAAAGCCGAAGTTAAAGTTTATGTCGGATGGTCGGATGGTATTGCAGAGCCAACATTGGTGAGTGAAATTGATTTGCCTAAAACTCGCACATGGTCACACTTCACTGCAATCTTGCGTAAAGGCTCACCAGTGTTCGCTGTAGATGCAATGGTCAATCATACAATCCCTATGAAACGCCAAACAGAAGTAACTGAAGAATTTAAGGTGCAAGCATAATGGCTAAACTCACATTAAAGGCGATTCAAAAATCCATTGGTGTTGGTACTTTTGTAAAAAAACCAATTAAGTATCGTGGTGCCTCAGGGGAAGAGTTTTCAGGAGAGGTTTTTGTTAAGGTCCTTACTCATGATGAACTTGCGGTTACAGCGGATGTATGGGGTTTAAAAGACAATTCTGAGCTAACGATTGATCAATACCGTAAGGCATTGCTATATCACACCATTTATGAAGATGAAGAAACAAGACTCTTCTCCAAAGTTGAAGAAACTGGCTTAGTTTCAACTGAAGTCATTGGCACTTTGTTTGATGCGGCTGATGAAGTGGTGAATTTCACGGGAAAGCTGTGGATCTCGAATCAGGAGAAGAATTCTGGTGCGAACTTGTTATCAACGGAATCGGCGGCAGAACAATAGCTGAAGCCAAAGCTAATATTTCCCGACCTGAATTAATGACATGGAGATCCTATCGAGATAAGTATGGATCTCTTTTTTTTGGTCGTCGATTGGAACAGGAGTTTGCAAGATTATTTGTTCGTTACTTTAATTCTCATGCTTCTGAGGATGAGCGAATAGAAGATGCAAGGGAATACATGCTTCATGAAGAGATACCTCCGACAAGTTTTGAAGAGGAACGCATGAAAGCTATTAAGAAGAAATCTACTTAGGTCGGTTTCTTTTTAACCCAATAATTAGTATCTTGGTCTAAATTTATAATTTAGGGTGGGAAATATAGTGGCTAATTTAGTAATTCATGCAGGGGACTTTACTAAAGGTAAGGGCGTAATATCTGCTAACGATTTAGCTTTTTCGTTTACTGCGGCTTGGGCGCCCGGTGATGGGTTATTGGGAAAATCTAATTCATTCAATAAATATGATGTTGAAGAGGTTTCTATAGCAACTGAAGAGAACGTCAAAAGAGTTGGAGGCACTGTTGGATGGGGATTAGCAGGCGCAGCAATTCTAGGACCTGTTGGTTTATTGGCTGGGTTGTTGCTTGGTGGTAAAGGGAAAGATGTAACTTTTATCATTAAATTTAAAGATGGTAGAAAAATGCTTGCAACCACCGATAGCAAGACATTTACAAAGCTTGCTGCTATGGCATTTTGAGCTATAAAGCATATTTTTTAAATTATTAAATTAAAGAAAACCACCGAAAGGTGGTTTTTTATTGCCTGGAGAAAAGTATGGCAACTAAATTAGGATCTCTTACCCTTGATTTAATTTGTCGTACGGGCAACTTTACTCAGGGTATGCGTGACGCTTCCAATGCAGCTAATCGAGAATTAGGACGCATTGAGCAAAGTACAAACGGTGCAACTAATGCGATTAAAGGGTTAGCTGTTGCGGCATTGGGTTCGTTCTCAGTTCATCAAGTGATAGCCTACACTGATAGCTATACTAACCTCCAAAACAGATTAAAACTTGTTACTAATTCTCAGCAAGAATTAAGTACAGCTACAAAAGATACTTTTGCTATTGCTCAAGCGACAGCGCAATCTTGGGGTTCGGTTGCTCAGGTTTATCAACGTTTTGCTGAAAACTCTTCACGTCTTGGTATCACAATGCAGCAAACAGCTTCATTGACTGATACGGTTTCAAAAGCCATTTCAATTTCAGGTGCGAGCGCAGCGAGTGCAGAAGCTGCATTGATGCAGTTCGGGCAGGCTCTAGCTTCGGGTGTATTGCGTGGTGAGGAGTTTAACAGTATCGCAGAACAGGCGCCAGCACTCCTAAAGGCAATTGCAACAGGTTTAGGGGTAAACATTGGCGAACTGCGTAAAATGGCGGGTGAAGGACAATTAACAGGTGACATCGTAATTAAGGCTTTAACCAAAGCCAAAACTTCTGTAGATGATTTATTTTCCAAAACCGACTTTACAATTGCTCAATCTTTTACACAGTTGAATGATTCTGTCACTAAATTTGTTGGTGAGGCTAGTTCGGGTTCAGGGGCAGCAAAAACACTCGCATCTTCAATAAAATTGGTTGCTGACAATGTTGATACTATTGCCAATGTAGCTACTTTGGGTGGGGTGGCTTTTCTAACAAAAGCGGTTATCAGTCAAACATTAGCAATGAGAGAGTCGATAGTTGCAAGTATGCAGAGGAGAGTGGCTGATGCAGCGGCTTTAGAATCTCAAGTTCGACTCTCTATGGTTGAGGTTCAACGCGCAAAAGCAAAAGTGGGAGAATTGGCAGCAGAACAAAATCTAATTGTCGCCAAATTACGAACAAATATCGCCACCCAAGAAAGAATAGTTTTAGAGGCTAGAGCAACTCAAGTTGCAATTCAATTGGCTGTCGCGGAAAGGAATATGGCGGCCGCAACTACACAGCGAACCGTTGCGCAGAACTCATTAAACGCAAGCTCAGCAATTGGTTCTAGGATTATGAGTGTAGTTGGCGGTCCTATAGGGTTGCTAACCATTGGTGTAACCGCATTAGCTGCTGGTTATATGTATATGGAGAGCCAAGCTGCAAAGGCAAATCAGAAACTTTCTGAACAGGCAGATGTTGCGAACAAAACCAAGGAAGAATTATTAGCACTTGAAGGTGCTCAAAAGAAAGGCGCAATTGTTGATTTAAATGCTGCATTTGATTCGCAAAACAAATCCTTATACGCCCTAACATTTCAATTTAAAACATATATGCGAATGATTGAGGATGCAAATAAGGGGAATCTTGAAGTCGCTAGAATTTCAGACCTTGTTCATGCAGGAAAGATAAGCGAAATAGATGCATTAAGCCAACTTAATAAAATGAATGTTATTACTCCTGAGCAGTTTAAACAGGGGAATAGTTATGTTAGCTCTTTAGAAAACACTCGTAATGAAGCCAATAACTCAGCGAATGCTTTAAAGGTGTTTGGCATTAATGTTGAGTTGATGGGCAACAAGTCTTCCAATGCAGCATTGAAAGTTAAAGAAATCTCAAAAGAAGCAATTACGACCTCTGAAAAGGTAAAAGCGCTAGATGGTGCAATTCAGAAATTTATTAGTAATTCACTTTCTAGTTCATTGCAAAATGAAGAAAGACTGAAATTTTACAATAAAGGTCTAACCAAGGAGGCTGCTGATCTTTTGCTTAATGCGAGGGATGCTGCTGGTATCACAGGAACAAATCAGCAATTACCTATGGGCGCGTTAGTTTTGTTGGGAAGGGAACTCATCACCAACAATGAAATTAAAAAAGTAGAGGATGAGCGCACAAAATCCGAAAAAGAGCGCACCAAAGAAGCTGAAAAGAGATTTAAATATTCTCAGTCTGAGTTGCTAATGCTTCAGAAGATAGCGAATCTTTCAGCTAAAGCCGATTTAGATGGTATTGGTGCTAAATATGGCATCCCTAAAAATTATCTTGCAGGCCTTATGGCTCAAGAATCTAAGGGGGATCCTAATATTGTTAGTCCAACGGGTGCTATCGGTTATTTCCAAACAACGAGTAGTTACCGCAAAGATAATGGAATCAGTGTTGCTGACTCTAAAAATCTCCCTGTAATTGCTGATGTTGTGGCTAGAAATCTTGCTAAAGCTTACAAGGAGTTGGGTAGTTGGGAATCTGCTATTCGATCTCATAATGCAGGTGTTGGTGGCTCTAGGCAGTTTGATAAAACTGGACGGGTGGATGGTAGCTCAGAACGCAATAAAGAAGTTACTAACTTTGCATCATCAGTCAATAAATGGATTGTGGGTCTTGGAGGTAGTGAGCTAAAGGCTAAAGGCACTTCCGATACTATGGGGGACCTTAAAGACTACCTTGATTTTGTGAAACAACAGGCAGAATCTAGAAAGTCACTTGAGCTTAATGTTGCAAATGAAGTCACCAAGATTCGTGAATCTTTGAAAGACAAGTTGATTGAAATAGATAAGGCTGGCTTTACACCAGAACGTACTGCGGAAATCAAAGCTGAGTATCAAGCAAGAGCAGACAACGAGATTGCGATTGCTGAATATACGCTAAAATCTAAACTTGAAGAATATTCATCTTTTATGAAAACAGATGAACAATTACTGAAAGATAGTTTTGATCAAAAGAAGTTTTATGCATCTAGAGATATTGAATTATCAAAGGAACAGCGCACCCAAGCTGTTGCATTAATTGATAAGCAATATAATTATGAACTTGCAAAATCAAAACTTGTTAGAGAACAGCAATTACTTCAATCCAAAGAATTCTATATGTCTGAGTTGCAGATGGCTCAAGCAAAATATGATATCGAAAGGAGGCTTTTAGATCAGAGCAACGAGGACCCAAAAGAGAAATCATTTAAAACGCAAATGCTCGCTCTTCAACATCAAGCTGATTTAAGTAGACGTTTAAGAGATGCCTCAACAGGTTGGGAATCTGTACAAGCCCAAATGAATGGATCTACAGGGCGATACCAGGTTAGCCAAGATAGACTGAGTCGAATGGGGGTTTCACAGAATTTACTTGAAACACAGAGTGCTGATGTTGAAAGACAGGAGCAAGAGCCAGGCGCTGATTTACAAAAATTAGCTGAGGTTCGTGAACAAATTTGGGCTGCGCATAATAAACGTATGATTGATATTGAAAATCAGTATCAAACGGATTCATTGAATTTACAACTAACTCAAGCTCAGCAATTGACCGGTTCATTTGCAAATATGTTTAAAGGTATTCTTGGTGAAAGCTCAGGTGCTTATAAAACAATGTTTGCAATGCAACAGGGCTTTGCGCTTACTCAAGCGGGTATGAATTTATGGTCATCTGTTTCTGATGCATATGCTAAAGAACCAGGTACTGTATGGCAGAAAGTTGCCGCAGGTGCTAAGGCTGCTTTAGATCAGGGCACTTTCTTAGCAATGATCCAAGCTATTACACCTCAAGGTTTTGCAACTGGCGGTCACATCACAGGCAAAGGCACTGGAACGAGTGATGATATTCCAATCATGGCATCCAATGGCGAGTTTATGATGAAGGCTTCAGCTGTGTCTAAACTTGGTTTATCCGCTTTAAATTACATGAATCTTACTGGTGAGATTCCAGATCATAGTAAATATATGTCTATGAAGTCCCCACCTACTAAGTCAGATTTAAGTATCCAAAAATTTAAAGATGGTGGTGTGATCGGGGTACCTCAACTTAATTATACTGATGTTGATAGTAGACGATTCAATTCTATTCCGAAGAATTCATCTCAGGGTGAAGGCGGTGGAGATATTAAGATTGAAGTAAACGTCACCGACTCAGGCATAAATACTTCAGGCGGTAATACTCAAAACCAAAAGCAACTTGGTGATGCGATTGGTAATGCTGTACGAGCTGTGATTATTCGAGAGAAGCGTCAAGGGGGATTATTATCTAAATGAGCAACCGTAAATTCACCCATTGCCAAAACTTTGAAGGCAATTCTCAATCCAATACATTTAAAGTCTTAACCAGTAAATTTGGTGATGGTTATGAGCAAAATGTCTCAGTAGGGATTAACAATAAATCAGGTGTCTGGCAATTCTCTAAAAATGGTAAAGAGGCTTTAATTCGAGAGATTAAGGCCTTTTTTGATGATCATAAGGGTGCAGATTCGTTCCTTTGGGATTCGCCTTTAGATGGTGAAGTACGTGTCAAAGCTGGTGAATATCAATTGGTATCATTAGGCGCTGGCATGTGGCAAATCTCCACCACTTTCACCCAAGTCTTTTACCCTTAAATTCAACAAAAATTAGCCGCCGAAAGGCGGTTTTTTATTGCGAGAAAAATATGACTTATCAATACATTAATTTAGGAACCGCGCCAAGTGGTGCTGGTGGTGATACGTTTCGTTCGACAGGCACCAAACTAAATGAAAACTTCACCAATAGTACCCATGCTGCAAGTCGCTATGTAGGTGAAGAAAGTGGAAATTTACTTCAAACTGGGGCATTTGGCTTAGGTGCTTTTCAATCTGAGATTTCAAATCCATTTAAAAATTTACCAACTGCTGAGTTACGTAAAACAAGATTTATTAGTTTTAAGGATGTGCCTGATGTGTCTTCGGGTTCAGGATCTGCAATATCGTTACCAACTTTAAGTGCTTATACAAATAATTATTTGATTGGTACTAATAATGGAGATTTATATCACGGAGTTTCTACTTCTGTTCAGGTAGATCCTTCGGTCCGTGGAGTGCGGTATGGCAAAATTTTATCAGGAAATAATACAACAATAGATTCAAACGGTTTTGTTAAAGCTGCATCTCCAATTGTTCAATTATTTGCTGATAAGATTTCAGCGAATGATGAAGCAATAGAGCAAAATCCTATTTTTGAAAAAGTGGATATTGGTCATTACCTGATTAAAAATACACTAGGCTTTGCTAAAGAAGGTTGGTGGATTGAAGTACCAACTGATACCAATGGCAATCGTATTTGTGCAGTTGAATATCAGACATTAGAAAATGGTGATCTTGAAATTAAATCCTTTAAGAAAAAGCTCAATGAAGAAGGAGATATTGTAGCGAATTTGGATGCACCAATGGATATTCCAAATAATGCCAATGGTGAACCACGCTGGATTGATGTTCGACTTCATTCAAATGCTAAGCCTGTTGTCATAAAAGTACAAAGGACTGAAAAACAGCCTCGAATGGTTCAACAAGTAAAGTATGCACCGCAACTGACTTACATTACCAAGTATGAAGACTTATTTGATGATGATGGTAACACCGTCATCGTGGAAGGCCAGAAATATCAAAAGTCTGTTACCCATATTCAAACTGATAAAAATGGTACTCCAATCTTGAGCAATCAACCTGTTATCAATGATAAAGGCGAGCCAGTATTCGAATGGGTGCAAGCTGTAGACAGTGAAGGTCAGCCGATCTTTGATAATGTACCTGTGCTCAATGAGGATGGGAACCAAAGCTATGACGAGGTGACTTATGAGCCTCAACAGTGATTATCAGAAACTCTATGTTGATGGGTTAATTACATTATTTGAATTAGATGCCAGCGCTTTAGGAGCTGGCATTTTGCGATTTCATGGGCATATCGCTTTTCAAGATTGGGAAAAGATTTACTCATCAATTGGATCAGATGGTCTGATTGGATCTGATAGTGATTTGATTGGTAAAGTTTTTGATGTAGGTACTGATAAAGTTTGGCAGCGCAATATCATTTGGCAAGGCAAGACATTTTCAGCAATGGCAATTCAAGCTGATGGCATGGAAATGAATTCCACAGGTCGCGCATCAAGTCCAACATTATCAATGGCCAATAATATTGATGGATTACAAAATGCGGTATCGGCTTATTGTTTACAGTTCAATGATTTTGCAGGTGCAAGACTTACCGTAATTTCCACATTGGCTAAATATATTGATGCTGAAAATTTCAGCCAAGGCAATCCAACTGCCTCGAATGAAGCTGAAAATCAGCTTTGGTTTATCGAACAAAAAACCTCAGAAAACATGGAGCAAGTGACTTTTGAATTGTCGAATCCAATTGACTTTGAAGGTCAGCGTATTCCAATACGGCAAGTCAGTAGCCAATGCCATTGGTGCATGATGGGTGATTATCGTGGTGAAGAATGTGGTTATACAGGTGCAGCCATGTTCACTGAGAAAAACGAACCTACAGATAATCCAGCCCTGGATAAATGTGGTGGGCGTTTAAGTTCCTGCAAAGTCCGAAAAAATGAAGGCAGTTTTGGCGGTCAACCAGCAGCCAACATGATTGGGTGATTTATGAAGCTATCAGCAAAGCTCAAAAAAGCAATTCATTTACATGCTGCCGAAATGTTCCCAGGTGAATGTTGTGGTGTGATTGTGAATAAGGAATATATTCGATGTCAGAATATCTCTAATTTTCAGGACCAGTTTGAAATTGATCCTGTAGATCTAGCACACGCTGAAGATGTAGGTGAAATCCAGGCTTATGTTCATTCTCATCCAAATGCTTCAGCAAAAGCATCTGAACTGGATTTAATTCAAATCGAATTGCATAAAAAACCTTGGGTCATATGTGCTTATCCTGATATTGAGTTTCAGGTCTATGAGCCGTGCGGCTATCAGGCTCCATTGATAGGACGTAATTATCAGCATGGTTGGCAAGATTGTTATTCCTTGGTTCGTGATTTCTATCAGCGTGAATACAACACTGTATTGCCTGATTTTGAACGGATGGATCGTTGGTGGGAATCTGCTGAAAATGCTTCTTTGTATTTAGATAACTTCAGTAAAGCAGGTTTTAGTGAAGTGAAAGATCTGCAATATGGCGATGTCATGTTATGTCGAGTTGGACGCACTGAGCATGTTAATCATGCGGTGATTTGGCTTGGTGATAATGGTGCATTGAAATCAGAACAAACGGAGCCTTGTGTGGGATCTTCGCTGATTTTACATCATCCGTATAACCGTAAATCAGTACGTGAAGTGTTTGGCCAACAATGGCAAGAACGGGTTGCCATCACTGTGAGGCATCGAGATGTTAAAAACAATTAAATTATACGGTGTACTTGGTCAAAAGTTTGGTCATCAATTTAAGCTTGATGTTGCGAGTCCACGTGAAGCGATTCGTGCTTTATCCGCTCAGATGGATGGATTTGAAAATTACTTGCTGAGTGCACATGAACGTGGTTTGGCTTTTGCCATTTTTACAGATAGTAAATCTAAACAGCGCGGCAAGAAAAAAGCAGCATGTTTTGATACTTTAACGGGCAGAACTATTACAGGCAACAATATTTGTGTGTCTGAAATAGATATGCTCACAGATACAACGGAAATCAAGATTGTGCCACGGGTTCTGGGCGCAGGTGGTGATAACGGAGTATTGCAGCTGGTTCTTGGTGTTGTATTGATTGTTGCTGGCTTCTGGACAGGTGGGGCAACTTCAAACATGGGGGTTGCTTTGATCGGTGCTGGTGCAGGCATGGTGATGGGTGGTATCGCACAAATGCTCGTACCTAAAGTTGATCCGAATACTAATCAAAACCAAGACGGCAATCGTGCCAATTTTGGTTTTGGTGGAGCTGTAACCACCATTGCCCAGGGTAATCCTGTTCCTGTATTACGTGGTAAACGAGAGATTGGCGGATTCATCGTATCAGCAGGCCAATATCCTGAAGATATGACGTAGATAAGGTTGAGTCCTGGCGCATAAAGCGCCTTTTTTTATGCTTGAGGAATTTATGAATACACCAATTAAGGGCGCAAAAGCTGGGGCACAACAGCCACGTCAGCCAGTGATTGATCTTGACTCAGCACAATCTAAAACTTTTATAAAAATTCTTTATGGTTTGTCTGAGGGTCCAATTAAAGGTTTAGCCAATGGGTATAAATCCATATTTTTAGATGATACCCCTTTGCAAGATTTTAAAGGCAACTGGAATTTTGAAAATGTCAGTGTAGATATTCGTGAGGGTACAAACGATCAAACCTATATTGAGGGATTTCCAGACATTTCATCTGAAACAGCGATTGGGGTTGAATTAAAGTCTGAAACACCATGGGTCAAAGCATTTAATAATACAGAACTTGATGCGGTTCGTTTGCGCTTACGTTGGGGACCATTACGTCAACAGAATGAGAGTAACGGTGATTTGAATGGATATACCATCCGTTATGCAGTTGATGTGCAAACCGATGGGGGGACTTGGTCTGAAGTCTTAAATACTCAAATTTCCGATAAAACCTCAGCGAACTATGAACGTTCTCATCGCATTGATTTACCAAAGGCTGATTCAGGTTGGCAAGTACGAATTCGTCGTTTGACACCGAATACCAGTTCAGAATTTATCAGCGATAAAATGTATGTGCAGGCAGTCACAGAGGTTATTGACGCAAAACTACGCTATCCAAATACAGCATTGCTTGGGCTTCGTTATGATGCTCAAACATTTTCAAATGTCGCAAAAATGGCAGTTGAATGCGAAGGTGTGGAAATTCGTTTACCAAGCAACTATAACCCTGAAACGCGTATCTACACTGGGCTGTGGGATGGTAGCTTTAAACGAGCATATAGCAACAATCCAGCATGGCATTTTTATGATGCTTGTATTGCAAAGCGCTATGCTTTGGGTAATCGCATCAATTCATCCATGATTGATAAATGGTCCATTTATCGTTTAGGCCAGTATTGTGATCAGCTTGTGCCAGATGGTAAAGGGGGGCAAGAACCACGATTTACTCTAAATGTTTATGAGCAATCTCAGGATGATGCTTGGTCTGTATTGTCCAAAATGGCAGGGGCTTTCAGAGCCTATATTTACTGGGATGGTCAAGCGATTGTCTGTGATGCCGATATTCCACAAGACACGCTATACACTTTCACCAGTGCGAACGTGATTGATGGGCGGTTTGAATATTCAGGCACACGTGCACGTGACCGACACACCATTGCCAAAGTGGCTTATGACAATCCAGAAAATCGTTATAAAACTGAATATGAAATTGTGCGTGATGAGGCAGCCATTGCAAAGTATGGCATTCGCATCTTAGATATTTCTGCCTATGGTTGTACTTCAGTGGGTCAGGCACAACGTGCTGGGAATTGGGCATTAAAAACCGAACAGTTTGAAACTCGAACTGTGACTTTTAAAGTCGGTCTAGATGGTTTTATTCCCCGACCAGGCAAAGTGATTGAAATTGCCGATCCAATCTTTGCTGGTCGTGCCAATGGTGGACGTATTTCTTCAGTGAGTGCTGATTTAAAAAGCATTACTGTTGATCGTGATGATGTTGTATGTCGCGCTGGTGATCGCTTAGTGGTGAATGGAGAGGATGGCAAAGCACAGGCGCGAATTGTTCAGTCAAAAAATGGCAGAGTAATTACCGTTGTCGCTGCATTCGATTCTGTTGCAGCGCAGAACGTATGGGTTGTGGATGCTCAAGACTTGGCGACAATGAAGTTTAGAGTGGTATCAATCAGCCGTGATGATACACATCAATTCACAATTACTGGCTTGCAATACAATCCAGCAAAGTTTGATGCGATTGATCAAGGCACATTTATTGATGATCGTCCAATTACAATCATTAATCCAAATATTCAGTCACCTGTAGAATCTGTATCAGTTTCTACAGATGACATGGTGCAACAAGGATTAACGGTTGCCACGATGTTAATCTCTTGGCCACAAGCAACCAGTGCTGTGAAGTACTTGGTAGAGTGGCGCAAAGATGATGGCTCTTGGATCAAGATGCCGACAACGGGTAACAACTCTGTTGAAGTTCAAGGGATTTATTCAGGAAATTACCAGGCAAAAGTCACAGCGATTAATGCGTTTGAAGTGGCTTCTTTATCTACTTATTCAATTTTAACTGAGTTAAAAGGTAAACAAGGTACACCGCCTGCCTTGGCTTTTATTAATGCAATGGGAATCTTATTTGGTATCAAACTTGAATGGGGCTTTCCTGCGGTTGGTGCACTGGATACAGCTTATACAGAGATTCAAGTTTCACCCGATGGTGTAAGTAATATTGCTCAATTGGGATTATTTGCTTATCCGACTAGTACGCATACATTGCAAGGATTACAGCCTAATCTAAAACAATATTATCGTGCCCGTTTGATTGATCGAATTGGAAATATTGGTCCTTGGTCAAGCTGGACTAATGCAACAACTTCAGCGGATGCATCGGATATCTTGGAAATCTTGGAAAGTAAGATTACCGAGTCCCAACTGCATCAGGATCTGCAAACCAAGATTGATCATATTGAGGCCATTGACGCTGAAATAGGACCAATTAAGCAGGACATTCAGAATACAAAGGATCAGATCAGCCAAGAAATTATTGATCGTCAGTATGCGATTCAACAAGCGAAAGATGGTTTATCTCAGCAAATTATTGATGGTGATGATGCAGTACTTCGGGTTGTTGATACGGTTAAGAAATCAAGTGAGGATGGAATAGCAGCTGCGCAATCTGATATTAAGATTGTTGCTGATAATCTGAAATTAACTGCTGAAAAAACGGATGGTGTTTATGCGCAATTGAATCCTCCTTTGATTGGTTCATCATCTGATCTGATCGGTAATGATCAAGGTTTCGCGGGAACCTGGTCGCTTCAATCCGCAATGATTGAAGGTGATCTAGTTTTAAGTAAGCGCATTGATACAACTGTTGCCCAAGTTAATGATGTTCAAGCCTTTGCACAGCAAGAAGTTCAAGCGCGTATAGAGGGAGATAAGGCCACAGTTCAAAAGATTGATACTTACATTGTTGAGAATGATCAAGCTTTAGCAACTGTGCGAAATTCAGCACAAATTGCAGTTGAGAAATCAAATTCAAATGCGGTGTTAATTGATGCTTTAAATTTAGAAATTAAAGACAAAGCAAGTACAGGTGCTTTAAATCAGGTCAAGTCGGATTTATCTGCTGTTGATAATCGCGTCGTTGCAAATACAACCATGCTGAATGGCGTGTATGCACAGATCAATCCGCCATTGATTGGTTCAGAGTCTGATTTTATTGGTAATTCTGGTGGGTATGCTGGCGTATGGTCTGAACAATCAGCAAGAATCGAAGCTGATATGGCGCAAGCCAGTCGAATAGATACTGTACAGACTGAATTGAATGGTAATAAAGCAGCCGTTCAAGAAGTCACTCAATCTGTTAATGGCCTTTACGCGCAGAAATTTATCAAGTTGGATGTAAATGGAAAAATTGCAGGGTGGGGTGGTGCAAATAATGGTGTTGAATCTCAATTTATTTTAAATTTTGATTCATTTGCTATTGGAAGTGGAAGTAATGGGACAGTTTCTTATCCGTTTATTTTCCGAACCACACCATTTACTGATCCGGTCACAGGTACTGTATTTCCTGTTGCTGCATACTTGAAATCAGTGTTTATGGATTATCAATCAGTAAAAACATCACATATTGATAAGCTTGCTGTAAAGACTGGCCAAATTGATGATTTAGCTGTTACGAGAGGTAAAATTGATAATTTAGCTGTAGGCAATGGTCAGATTGATAATTTGGCTGTAGATACGCTAAAAATCAAAGACAATGCTGTGACAGTACCTGTTTCTGCATTTGCTGAAGCGATTCTGACCATTGGTACGACTTATACCACTGTTCAAACTTTGGCTGTACCAGCAGATATGGGGCATACGATTTTAACTTTTGGGTCTGTATTTAGCTTTGTAGGTTATACCTCTAGCCAGCGCTTACTGTGTCGTGTACTGAAGAATGGATCTGTTGTCTTTGAAGATTTGGAGGTGCATTTTATTGATTATGCTTCTGTGGGTACAACGACTCAAAACAGCGGACAACACAACCATGGAATAACAGTCAATGTTAGTGGCTCAATGACCGATTCAGGAAGCCATTCGCATTCATTCAATGGCAATACTCAAAACTCAACAGCTGGAACGATTTCGGGTTCATCACATAACCATAGTTACAACGGATCGACCAACACAACTGGTTCACATAGCCATAATTTAAGTTTGTCTGGAAGTGCATCAATGGGTCTAGACGGGATTCATAATCACAATGTTGAGATTAGAGGAAGTGCTCGAAGTGCAGGAACCTTAAATATTTCAAGACATGATTCAACATTGATTGCGGGAACGTTTGAGCTTCAATTGCGCTCAGATTCAGGCGGTAATGTGAACGTGTCACAACGCTACATCCATGCAATGACGATGAGGAAATAATGGCATATTTTGCAGTTTATTGTATTGAAACAGGTGTCGTTCTAAATGTTGTTGAATGCCCTGAATTTTTAAAGCAAAGAATACATCTTGATCCAGGTCAAGATGTTTTACAAATAGAGGACCAGATAGAGCAACAGCGTTATCTTGTCAAAAATCAGCAGCTGGTTGAAAACCAATATTATTTGAATTGAAAGCACCTACATAGGTGCTTTTTTATTTTCTGGAGAAATAGGTCATGGCAGAACCAGCAACATCAAGCACAGCATCATTCGGTTTAGCAACAAATTTAGCAGGGGGATCAATGGTTATATATGGGGGATTATCTACTACCGAATGGATGGCTGTTGTAGGAGGGATTTGTGCTGTAGTGGGTTTAATTATTCAGCTTTGGTCAGCATATCGCAAAGACCAGCGGGATCAGCAATTACACAATAAACGCATGCATGGGAAAGATTATGAACAAGACTAAATACCTAGTAATAGGTTTAGCAGCTTCGGCTGCTTTTTTTACGTCATTAATAAAGTATGAGGGCTATGAGCCAAAACCATATTTAGATAGTGCAAAAGTGGCAACGATTGGAATCGGGTCCACATCTTATGAAAATGGTACAAAAGTCAAAATGACTGACAAACCAATTTCTAAAGAGCGCGCGGTTCAAATTGCCAAAGCTCATATCGCTAAAGATGAAGTAGCATTTCGTAAGTCTTTACAAGGCGTGAAGCTTACTCAGACTGAGTATGACGTTTATCTCGACTTCGTTTACAACTATGGCCAAGCAAATTGGAATGGCTCATCAATGCTCCGTAATTTGAAAGCGGGGCAGTATAAGCAAGCTTGTACATCACTTTTAAAATACAAGTACGTTGCAAAGCGTGATTGCTCAGTGCGTTCAAATGGCTGCTATGGTGTTTGGACTCGGCAATTAGATCGATATAACAAGTGTATAGGGGTGCAATGATGCAAGCATTTTTAGCGAAATTCTATGAAACCGTCATTATCGCAATGGCGGTTTTTTTATTGTTGGCCATAACAGCTTTAGGCATTCAATCATGGCGAGTAAATCATTTTAAAAATGAATACACATTATTGAATGCAAAATACAAAACAGAAGTTGCAGAAGCTAAAGCATTGGCAGAACAAGCCAAAGCCTCAGCAGCACTTAAAGAAAAACAATGGTCAGAACAACAGTTAAAAGCGGAGCAAAACTATAATGCCAAAATTAAGCAAATTAAGTCTGATGCTGATCTTGCTCAGTCCAATGCTAACAGCTTGTCAAAGCAGCTCAAAGTTGCAAGCAGTCGCTTGTCCAGCGCTTCCAAAGAAACCATCATTAAGTACACCGTTGCCAACAGTGACATACTCGAAAACTGCATTACTGAATATCGAACAGTGGCAGAAAAAGCTGATGGACACGCAGCTGATGCAGAAAGATTGAGGGAGGCGTGGCCCTCTAAATGAGGGCTTATAATTTAAAATTTTGGATTTTTCTTATTATTGGCTTTTTTCATTTTGCGATTTTTAAAAAATATAATAATTCTTTGTATCACATGGTATTTAAACCAACCCGCATAATATTTTTGATCATTTAAATCAAATTTTCCGTATTTCTCATAATTTTGGTAACGTTTCAATACCTCTAATTGTGAATGAACTTTGAAGTTCTTCCAGTCTAAAATACCCCCTGAAATAGCTTTATTCACAACATCTTGAACGTGTATCACTCCTTCATCCGTCATTAATGTTTCAATATTAAACCGAAGTTTACCATCCAAAAGTGATTCTTTAGGGTCTTTACTAATTGTTAGGAATGTTTTTTCACTATTCTTATCTTCTATTTCGATAAAATAAAGTACATTATTGCCTACAGGAGTATTGTTTATAAACTTTCCTTTATGTCTTATTATATATCCTGTGTAATAGTGAGTTAATATTTTATGTATTATATGTTTTTGCCTTAAGTCTTTGCACACAACCACCCCATCAGGGGTATCAAGAACAATTTTTTTCTTAATTTTTTTATTTGTTAATGCATAATTAAAATTATCTATAATTTTCATCCCAGCCATATATACAATATGAGGTTCAAGTTTATGATTTAAACTCTCATATGGCTTTAATACGAATGTTTCATCATAATCACCAGTCAATTGTACAAATATATTATAACCAAGCTTAAGGTAGATCTTGTTAATAATTACAGGTTTATCTTTTTTATTAACTAGTAGTATTGATGAAATATACCTTTCAGTAGAGCTAAAATCCGATTGAGAAAAAAAGGTTGCTGAAATATCAATACCTGATTTTCTTAAGTAATTTCTTGAGGTTACATACAATGCTAGAATGGATATTAACAAAGTAGGCAAAAAATATTCGGGTGTTATACGTAAAAAGCCCTTTAAATTAATATAATAAATCGGATCTACATATATAAAATAAACTGCTAAAATAAATGTCAAAAAAAAGAATAAAAATAAAAAAATCTTATCATTCATTGCAATTGCCTGTATCTTTTAAAAAATTATTGACGTCACTTACTAATTACAATATCAACATTGGAGCAGGATAAGAAGCCTTATAGATCAAATTCAATCACTTAAAATTCTTTGAGTTGTTTAGAAGGCTACTATCGAGAGGTATGGGAAAATCATTACACCCTGAAACTCACAATCTGAGTAACAGCATCAAATTTCATGTATAAAATCACTACGTTTTTAAAATCTTTGCATCCAATTAAAAAATTAATTATTTAGATCAAAGCAATTCATTTACTATTTTGTCAGAGTGGCAGTGCCAATCTTCAAAGGCGTTTCTTGTTGATTTGGGCTGTATGTATAGACGATTTTTGATTAGTTTTTTTGTTAAATCCGATAAGACCTTATTTTCTATCAAATTCATTGCATTTCTTAGATCTTCAAATGTTACTTGAATATAACCATCAGTAACATCTAAGTCATCATCATCTAGAGAGTGATTTATAAGCTTTTTAATTGTATAGCTACCAATGGCCAGACTATTTGCAATTGTCCCAAATGTGCGCCTTAGGTCATGAAAAGTGAAATTAATTCCTGTATTTTTGGTTACTTCTTCTCTTGCATTACGCTTATCAATAATATGTGAATTAGGGGAGATACCAGGAAAGACATATTTGTTGTTATCAGCAAATTTTTTTCTCTCCCTCATAATGTGCCATAGCATGTCACCCATTGGTAAAAGCAGATCTTCATGATTTTTAGTATCTGTAATTTTGATTGTTCCATACTTTAAATCAATATTAGACCATTCAAGTGTTTCACCTTCTTCACGACGAAAGCCAGTTAATATAAGTAAAAACAAATAGTCCTGATTAGTGTATGCTCGTGCGTCGGTGCTTTGGTTACCTTTCCAGTAAGTTTTACATACTCCTTCAGACCAATCATGAAGCTGGTCAGATCGAATATAGCCTTTACGTCTTTTAATTTTATTCCATTTTTTTTCTTTATAAATAATACCAACAGGGCTTTTTTCAGTAATAACTTTTTGATCATTATCATCAAATAAAATAGATGCTGTAAAATTATATACGGCAGACAAAAATTTCATTGATAAATTTGCTTGAGCTAGGCTACGTTGTGATAGTTCAATGTGTCTATCTATAATCATTTTTTGGGTAAAATCGGTAATTTTAATATTATTCCAATCCTTAAAATAATCATTCACACAACGATCATAAGCCTCAATAGTAGCATTGCTTAGTATTTTCTTTGACTTGTAGTTTGAATAGGCGTCTTTTAATGTCGGTATTAATTTAATGATTTCTGTTTCTGATTTGAAGTTTTGCTTTAATTGTTTTTTTTGAGAGACAGGATCTATCCCTTGATCGATCAATAGTAATAGTCGCTTTGCTTCTGATCGAGCTTGCTCCAATGTATAAACACCATGCTTTCCTATAGTTTTCCTTTTGTTTTGCCCTGTGGGCATTCTTGTTTCAATAAAATAGGTTTTAGCTTGTGAAACAATTAGTCCGAAACCAATAGTTACAGAATCACGATAGAATACTTTTTTGCCCGAATCCTCAAGGGGGAGGCTATCTATAAAAGTTTTTGTTAATTTATATCTTTGAGCCATTTGTTTTTAAACATACGAAACGATACAGCATAATATAGCACAATATTTTTGGTGCCTACCATATGCCTATTTTTTAAATGCTTATGAGGGTTGAAAGGTGAATCATGTTTTTAATTTCTAGATAAGTTGTTGTTATTATTTAAAATAAAACACTCCAGAGATGCCGCTGCATGGTCGTTACCCTGAACCCGATGAGTTCAAGGTGGACGCGACGTACACTTAATGGGTTTCCCACTCAAGGTGGGCATACACTCAAAATATACAGAACACATCCATAAGTTTAAGTATCGGCAGGGGAATAGACGTACTGGCGAACACCCTAGAGTTGTATTAAGTATACATAATTTGGAGATTGTGGCAAATCACCAACGCTCATAATTTATAAATACAGCATAAAAAAACCAATCAATTGCACGAAAAAAAAGCGGTTTATCCCGCTTTTTCAACATCTTCTAACATGGTCGCTAATAAACGTTCGCATTGTGCATATTCTTGTAACGATTTATTCATGCCTAAAACTTCTTGCATCAGTTCTAAAGCCACCATGATCACCAATTTATTGTGTTCAACATTAGGGGCTTTACGGCGAAATTCTTGAAACTTTTCATTTAAAAGTCGACCAGCACGTTCGAGTTCTGGTTGCTTATCTGTTGTGGTGCCTAAACGGAAACTTTGCTCGATTAAGCGTAATTCTACAGTCACATGTTCAGTCATACTCATACTTCCTCATTAGACTCTGATGGATGAGCAAGCTGTTGGATTTCTTGCGCATGATGATCTTGTTCAGTCCCTAAAATCGAAAGGCGTTGAATAATGGCTTCCACTTTTGTTTTGGCATGTTCATTTTTTTGAATTAAACGTTCACGCTCATCTTGAAGACCTTTGATGTCTTGTAAGTGATGGCGCTGTTCATTTGCCATTTTTTCTTTAACCACACGCAATTCATTACGTTCAGCCAAAATTTCCTGAAAACGATTTTTTAAATCGGTACAGCTTTTTTCCAAACGCCCATAACGCTCAGCTAAAGATGTGGCATCTGTATTGAGCTGTTGAAACTGATTTTGTAACTGAGAGAGTTGCTCAGTGAGCGTATCAATTTCATCTTGTTTTTGGGTGATAATGCTATTTTTATGGCTAATTTGAGCATGAGATTGCTCTTCGCTGTTATCCTTTTCTTTTAACAGCGATGCATTTTCTTTCTCAACAGTTTCAATTCGTGTTTTTAAAACACCAATATGCGTCTGTAGACGCTGTAATTGTTCTAACATAACGGGTCGCACAGATTTGCAATCAAAGGTAATATATACAGAAGTATAGAGATTGGATAAACGAATGCAAGACGATATTTCAGGTTGGTCAGATTGGAATCAAAATTTTGAGGGGATTGAGGAAATTTCAAGCCCGAGTGAGTTACATGGCTTACTGACTGGTATAGTTTGTGTTACTGAAGTTCCGACTCGAGATGAATGGTTACAAATTTTATCTACGCTTGATGTGCCAAAATTAGACGATGAAGCGCTTGCGCTATTGTCTGATGAAGCTGAGGACGTATCACATGCACTTTCAGACGATGATTTAGACTATCTTCCAATGCTTCCAGATGATGAGCATACATTGGCTGAGCGTGTGCAATCACTGGCAGATTGGTGTGCAGGGGTTGTGCTTGGCTTTGGTTTAGCTTCTGGGCATATTCGCGCAGATGAACAAGAACTCATTGAAAGTTTACAAGATGTCGCGTCTGTTGAGTTTGATGAATCAGATGATGATGATGAGGGCGAAGCAAGCTATCTTGAGTTGTATGAATTTGTACGCTTGATCCCTGTGTCATTATCAATGGGACGAAAAAAAGTTCCAGTATCTGAAAGCCCTTTATTGCAAAATTTTCATAGCAAAATGAAACAAGCAATTGATGCTTCTGAAAGTAACAATGTTGTAGAGATGTTTACTCCACATCGCCCAAGCTAAAACTAAGAAAAAAGCTAAGAAACTTAAACTTTGAGAACATTCATGTTTGATGAGCAGCCAGTTTTACAGCGCCCTTTACAGTGCTTTTTTATTCACTTTAAAAACATCGAAGTTGAATAAAGTAGTGATGTAAAGGGTTAAATTTTTTTAATTTGGAATGATTTGCTGGTTCTATTGTCGCGATTGAGCGGAGAACAGGAGAAATAATAAAATTATTTTAAAATATGCAAATATTGAGTCATCAGTATTTGCATTCATCTAAGCGTAATTGTAAGTTAAAGCTTCTTCCAAATTAATCATCTGAAATACAAGCTGAATAGAGAATGAAATTAACTCAAGCAGATTTTCAGGAACGTCGTGACCGCCTCGCTGAACAAATGGGTCCCAATAGCATTGCAATTATCTCAACCAGTCCTGAAGTCATGCGTAACCGAGATGCTGATTATAAGTTTCGTGCAGACAGTAGCTTTTTCTATTTAACCGGTTTTGCAGAGCCACAAGCAGTTGCAGTCATAGAGACAGATGAAACTGGTGAGGAATATATCTATAGCTTGTTCTGTCGTGAACGTAATCGTGAAATGGAAATTTGGAATGGTTACCGCGCTGGAATTGATGGTGCGGTTGATGATTATGAAGCAGATGAAGCTTATGCGATTGATCTACTTGACGAAGAAATTATTGCTAAAATTTTAAATAAAGAAAAATTATTCTATCGTATTGGTCAACGTGCAGATTTTGATGCCAAGGTCAGTACTTGGATCACCAAAGCCAATGAATCTGGACGTGGTTTTGGCGTTCCAACGCAGTTGATTCAACTTGATCAAATTTTAGATGAAATGCGTTTGCATAAGTCCGATCAAGAAATTGCATTGATGCAAATCGCCTCAAATATCAGTGCAGATGCGCATACGCGTGCTATGCAAAAAGTTCATCCTGAGATGATGGAATATGCTTTAGAAGCTGAGTTGAATTATATCTTTGGTCAGAGTGGTTGTGTTCCTGCTTATAACAGCATTGTGGGTGGCGGGAAAAATGGCTGTATTTTACATTATGTTGAGAACAACCAACCCTTAAAAGATGGTGATTTGGTGTTGATTGATGCGGCTGCTGAGTATGAATGCTATGCCTCAGACATCACCCGTACTTTTCCTGTAAATGGTAAGTTTAGCCCTGAACAAAAAGCGCTATATCAAATTATATTAGATGCACAAATTGCTGCGATTGATGCAATTCAAATCGGTCATTCTTATAAAGAACCGCATAATGTTGCAGTACGGATCATGGTAGAAGGTTTGGTCAAGCTTGGTATTATGCAAGGTGATGTTGATCAAATTATTGAATCTGAACGCTACCGTCAGTTTTATATGCATGGTACTGGGCATTGGCTTGGTATGGATGTGCATGATGTTGGCGCATATAAAGATGAAAATGGTCAATGGCGTAGCTATGAGCAGGGTATGGTTGTTACTGTAGAACCCGGTTTATATATCGCACCTGATGATGAAACAGTGGATGCAAAATGGCGTGGTATCGGTATTCGGATTGAAGATGATGTGGTTGCAACTGAACAGGGTCCTGTAGTCTTGACCAAAAATGTTGTGAAATCGATTGAAGATATTGAAGCATTGATGGCAGAGTCAGTATAAGTTTTTAATTTGAAAGGTAAGTATGTATGGATACTTACACCGTTTTAGCTAAGCCAGTAGAAACAAGTCGTTTGATTCTACGCAAGTTTGTTGAAGGTGATGAAATCTCACTTTTTCATGAGTATTGCGGAGACAGGGAGTCTTCGAAATACTTACAAAGGCGACCACATGTCAATATCGAGCAAACCAAGTGTATGTTTGAAAATTGGAGTGGTACAAAATGGGAAAATAATGATAAAGATTTTGCTTGGATTATTGGCGAGCGCAAAACTAATTTAGCCATGGGGCTTGTGATGTTTATTCACAAAGGAGATCACGGTGAAATTCATTTTGGGCTTGGAAGTAAATTTCAAGGGCAAGGCTTTATGAGAGAGGCAATCACTGCTGTCATTGTCTATTTAAAAAATAACAGTAGGCTTAAACGAATTGAGACTTTTTGTGATGCAGAAAATGTGAAATCACGAAACGTTCTGATTGAAACAGGATTTACTGAAACAACCTTGTTAAAGCATTGGGCTATATTTCCAGCTTTGGGAGATAATAAGAGAGATTGTGTGGGTTTTATGATGGAAATAAATAAAAATATTTAAATAGAAATAAGGGTAAATCATAGTGATACAAATGAGATTCAGTTTTATTTCAACTTTTTTGACGGTAATGTCCTGTTCTTTATTGGCATGTCAGCCAAGTAACATCACAAATAAGAATATTCAATTAGCGAGTCAGCAATTAGAAGTTATCGATCTACATTTTGGTGAGCAAGGCCTAAAAGATTTTATTCAATATAGCCATACTCCTATAGATCGCCAACCTGTTGGAATGAATTTTTTATCACTTGATTGGGCAATCAGTTTTTTATTGGCTCGAACTATAGAATCTAAGTTCAGGAATAAAAATTCCTAAAAGGAACCAAATTCCTGAAATTATCCAAACAAATAAAGCATAGGCTCTAATGTGTTCAGCATTTAAATCTACAACAAGCCAATCAAAAACTAGACTAGCTTTCCAGCCTTTAATCAAATCTGCACCCCCAAGAGATAACCCATTTCCAAAATAATGAGTTAATAACGAACAGCATTATCCAAATTGATAAGCTCAATTTAGTTATATCTCTAAGGAAGCTATTTGCATAGCAGATCTATAATTCACTGCTACTGTATCAATATGTATTTTATATGTCGGTTGTTCTTTAACAGCAGTAATATAAGCTAAGATGCTAGTGAAATGTTTTCCGATATACACAAGTCCTGGATTTGATCCATAACCGGGTGGCTTTGGTACTAAATTGAAATTAGCAGAAGAATTTTGAATATCATTGATTGCTTGTGATAAAACCACTCCAACTCGTGCCTCATAATCCCAAGAGTTTGCAATAGAAGCCCCCCATATATCGCTTGCAATTTTTTTTGCGGCTTCTTGATTACTGAAGGCATCTCTTGTTTGAAGTCTCCTTTGTGGCTTAGTAAATAGCATAATATAGTGACTACAGTTAGATTTTTGATGAATATTAAATTTAATGATTGGACTTTTTTTTGAGTTAACATAAACAATTTTAGGGGTGATAAATTGTTTTGAAAAGGCTTTGATTGTTGGGTGTAAATCTGTTGTACAGCTAGCATCATTTGTAAAATATTTCAGAATATTATTTTTCTTATCAAATGTCGCAGCAAACATTCTTCCATCCTCATAAATAGTGGCTGCTGAATAGGCTGTAGACTCTTTATTTCTTCCTTCATAATAAAGTGCGTTAGCCGTTTTTAGTTTGTATGGAGCAGCATAAGTCTCAATATTTTGAGAAAATTTTGAATAATCTCGACCCAGAACTATTCGTAATTGAGACTGTATTATCGTATCTGATGATATATTCTCAATTGTTTTAAAGGTGTCATATGACTTAATATTTAGACTATCTGCATATGCTGTTGAACTTAATAGAAATAAAATAACACTTAATATTTTAGTTTTTTTCATGAATGTATACTCAATTTTTTTGTATTTAATTTTTTATCAAAGTTGGATTTATGATGCAATTATGAAGAAATATTTAATTGATACAAAATATTTATAATTAAATGTTTAATCTATTGGATGGTTTATGTTAATGATATTCTAAGTTTAATTATCTGTCTTTTTGAAATTACTAATTAATTTTATTGTTAAACCAAATTGTATTATTAGGCTTTTGTATTGGGTGAATAACTTGCTCTTTATTTTTATCATCAAAACCTTATTATAAAAAGTCGATAGAGTGATCGACTTTTTAAACATTTAAAATGTGATTAAGTGATAAAGGCTCGTTATATTTACTGTAAATTCATACTGTAGAATAATTCAAAAATGAAAAATCATTTTGATTGGTTGATATGTGTAACCTGATAAATAAAACCAATAAAAACAACAGCACTGGCAAAGATCGGGAGTAGCCATAATGAAATATGGAAATAAAAGAATATTCCACCAATACCAGCACCTAAAGCACCACCTAAATATAAGGCTGACTCATTAAGTGCAACAGCTAAATTTCCGCCGCCCTTTTTTTCTCTGACTAAAATCAGTTGTTCATTTTGTGGAACTTGCAATGCCCAACCGACAGCTCCCCATATTGCAATGGGTATAAGGGTAAGCCAAGGCGTGATGGTTGCAAAAAATGGGATAAGTAACAGCGCAATGCTAAGAATAAACATGATGATGGCTGTTAATTTTTCATTGCTTATCTTTTTAGAAATATGCCCCACAACAAAACTACCGATAATTCCGCCTATTCCCCAGATCCAGAGAAAGGGTGTGATATTTTCAATAGAACCAAACTCATCAGAGCTTAAAAGTGGGAATAAGTAAGTATAAAGTCCAAGGCTTGAAATCGCAGCAAGCAGGGAAATGACGAGTATTTTTAAGACATTTATATCCTTTAGGAGTCTTAATTTTTCACTCAAACTCTGAGTGATCAAATTTGGAATAATTGGGAGCTTTATATAAAGACCATAGAAAGATACTACACCTAATATAGCAATGAGATACATTGAAGTTTGCCATCCAAATTGATTTGAAATGATCAATCCAAGCGGTACACCAAGCACTGTACCTGCTGCCATTCCACTCATAATAATTGAAATCGCTTGACCTCTTTGATCTGGTTTCACCAATGCTGTAGATATTGAAATCCCTATAGCTAAATAAACGCCTGCTCCGATACCTGCGAATATTCTTGAAATCAGTAGTATCGAAAAATTAGGAGCTAAGCCACTGATCAGATTGGAAATAGAAAAAATAAATAAAGCCAATAATAATATTAATCGCTGCTTATTCTCTGGAGATAAAGCAACAACAACTGGGGAGCCAACTCCATAAGCTAAGGTAAATACAGTCACTAACTGTGCTGTCAATGCTATGGATATATCAAACTCATTTTGGATCAGTGGTATTAATCCAGCCGTGATATACGATGCCATTCCCAAAGAAAAGGCACCTAATGCAATAAAATAGACGATTAAAATATTGGGGTTACTTTTAGTATCAAGCATACGTATGATCTATAAAATAAAATGATGTTTGAAATTTACGTCATTATTTTTTCTTGTATATCACTTACATTTTTGATGCTAAGTATAATTTTTGGTACCGAATACAGGTTTTTTATGAAACAGAATCGCTCAGGTTGCCCCGTTGAAGAGGTATTTGTGCAATTAGGTGGTCGTTGGAAAATGATGATTTTGTCCTTTTTACTAGAGAAACCTCGACGATTTAGTGAGATTAAAAATAATATTCCGAATATCTCGCAACGAATGCTTATTTTAGAATTAAATTTTCTTGAAAATAAAGGGTTTATAGAAAGGAATGTCTATGAGGGAAAACCTGTAAGAGTTGAATACTCACTGACAGAAGAAGGTCAGTATCTCGATCGATTTATACTCATGTGTAGAGAGTATGGTGAGTGGATAAGAAAAAGAGAAATGATGCGAGACAGTTTTAATCACTGTTTATGGAATGTTACATTTTTTTTAAATTGATTATGGGTATATCGCAAAATTATCAACGACATTTTTCTATTCTTCGTGTTTGATATTTAAACAATATCTTTAAGATGACATATCGGCCGAGCTAAATAACATGCTTAATTCTTGGCTAGAATTTTTAATTTTCATACTTATGTTAAAAATAGCGTATTGATTCAGTACAAATACAGCCAACAATTTCCTATTTCAATATAAAAATAACTTTGCTTGATGTAATATGAAATCAATCAAGATTATAAGTATTCAGTACGCTGAATCACATATAGAAAGGATAAAAGCATGCAACAAGAAGTCATCATCGTCGGCGGTGGAATGGTTGGGCTGAGCTTGGCTCTAATGTTGGCAAAAGCCAATATTGCGGTAAAGCTTTTAGAGGCTGTGAAATATCCAAATTATGATGATGCCAATCTTGCACCCTATCATTCCAGTTTTGATGCACGAAATACCGCGCTATCACGTCGTACCGTGCAAATTTATCAAAAACTCGGTCTTTGGGATGCTTTGCAAGAACATGCGACTCCTATTCTCGAAGTACATATCACTGAACAAGGCAGTTTTGGTAAAGCACGCTTAGTCGCAGATCAAGAAAAAGTAGAAAGTTTTGGACAAGTGATTGAAAATGCATGGCTAGGCCGTGTACTACTGACTCAAGTTCGCCAGCAAGCTTTAATTGAATTGATTGACGGTGTACAAGTCACCTCACTAAAACAAGAGGGTGACTATGTATATGTTGAAGCCAATCGTGGTGAAGAATATACCCATTCACTTAAAGCCAAATTGTTGATTGCTGCGGATGGTCGTGATTCTTTCTGTCGCCAAGCTTTAGGTGTTGGTGTGGATGTGCATGATTATGATCAGGTGGCAATTGTCACAACAGTACAAACCTCTAAACCACATCATCAAGTGGGCTTTGAACGCTTTAGCCATTTAGGGCCATTGGCATTGCTCCCATTGCCGGGGGAATGTCGTCGTTCAGTGGTTTGGCCGGTGAAAAAAGGCACAGAAGATGAATGGTTAGGTGATGAAAATGACCAACATTTCCTCGATGCTTTACAGCAAACTTATGGTGATCGTGCGGGTAAATTCCAGAAGACAGGTAAACGTTTTAGCTTCCCATTGGCACAAGTGCTTGCTGAAAAACAAGCGGTGGGTCGGGTAATTTTGATGGGTAATGCTGCACATACCATTCATCCTGTTGCTGGACAAGGTTTTAACTTGTGTATGCGTGATGCAGATGTGCTGATGCGTTATATCACAACGCAAATTGCGCAATCTGATGATATTGGACAACCTGAGATGTTAAAGGCCTATGAACAATCTCGCTTAACTGATCAGCAACGTGTGATTAAATTTTGTGATTCTGTAGTGCGTGGATTTAGTAATCAAAATCCAGTGTTAAAATTATTGCGTAATACTGGCTTGGTGGCTTTTGATGTGATTCCGGGGATTAAACCTTTGGTTGCCAATTATGCGATGGGATTAAAAGCATGACACAGCAAGATATGTTAGATGTGGTGATTGTTGGTGGTGGTCTGGTGGGTGGCTTAACCGCATTACTTCTAGCAAAAGGTGGTGTGCAAGCCACTGTTTTAGATGCAGCCCCTATTTTAGATGCTGAAAAGACTTTAGCTGTTGCTAATCCGCGGGTTTTAGCCTTGAGCCAAGCCACGATTCACTTGTTAAAAACGGTGAATGTATGGGAAAAAATCGCTCGCCAAATGCCCTATACAGGCATGCAAGTCTGGAATAAAAATGGTTATGGTGAAATTAACTTTGGGCAAGCCTCAGAAAACTTTCCTACAGCTGAGCAAAGCTTAGGTTCAATGGTTGAACCAAGTTTATTAAACCTTGCCATCCAACAGGAAATGTTGGAGCAACTGCAAGATTATCGTACTCAAGTTAAAGTTGTGCGAGTAGAGCAGGGGGTAGGTTGTTGGATCATTAAACTTGCAGATGGGACTGAGCTAAAGACCAAGTTAGTGATTGGTGCAGATGGTGCAAATTCATTTGTTCGTGATCAAGCATTTATCGATCTTGATGTTTTAGATTATCAACAGGCAGGTTTGACCTGTGCGATTCGTACCACACAACCACACCAATATGTGGCTCGTCAGATTTTCCATCCGACAGGCCCATTGGCATTTTTACCGATGGCGAGTTTAAAGCCAGAACAAGCTGAACACTGGATTTCAATCGTTTGGACCTTACCTGATGATTATGCAGAAGAATATGCGCGCTTAGATGATGCTGATTTTTGTGAATTATTGACACGTGAAAGTCATCATATGTTGGGCAAGATCGTTGAAGCGACACCACGGGCTCAATTTCCACTTAAGGCGCGTGCGGCACAACGTTATGTAAAAGATGGGCTGGCCTTGATTGGCGATGCAGCGCATGTAATTCATCCTTTAGCTGGGCAAGGCGTAAATATCGGGTGTTTAGATGCTGCTATTCTGTGTGATGTATTACTTAAAGATAAACAGCGTGGCGTATGGGCACATGAACAAACCTTAAAGCGTTATGAACACCAACGTAAAGGGCAAAATGATGCCATGATGCATAGCATGTCGATGATTGGTTTTGTAGAAACTGCGGAAATATTTCCATTGGTTTGGGCGCGTAACTTTGGCTTAAAACAAGTTGAAAATAAGCCATTTTTAAAAGATCAATTTATGGCACAAGCCAATGGGCTGGCAACTTTAAAAAGCACGCAATATGCCATTTAATTGGATTTCTGATATTTTTTAACCAATCATTTAAACAACATTACGAATTTGATGAAAAAAAACACGATTTTGTGTATCTAGATACTAGTCGAATGGCGAAGAGCTTGATACATTTCTCTGTAAAACATCACCATTTTTCGGATGGTACATTGACGTCATTGATGGGGAGTTAAAGATGACAGATACAAATGATTATGATGATAATTCAGAAGATCATGCAGTAGACGATGATGAAGCTAAAGCGGCTGAAAAAGGCGCTGCGGCAAGTGACTCTACAGTTTCAGATACAGATTTGGCTGAAGCTGAAACACTCACTGTGACAGCGAAAAAAAGACAGCGTGAAGCGTTGGAAGATGAAGTCGCTGCATTTTTAGCGCGTGGTGGGAGAATTACCGAAGTTCCACCAGATGAATCTGCTAAAGATTGATTTTAAAAGCACCGAAAGGTGCTTTTTTAAATTTGGTTGGAATGCTGTCTATTTTTAGATGTTTAAATCTCAATCTTAAAAAGTTTTAGTGTTTGTGACTTTTTACTTGAACTTTTAATGAACTATTTTATTTTTATGGATCCTTGCTGCTTGCTTTAAGTGTATGACTGATTAAATCATTAGGAATGTTGTACTTTTGATGATTTTTTTGCATCAGCTTTTATACGTGCCAGATTGATCAGTGTGGGATTAAAACTTATTGTGTTTTAATAGATTAAGGCAGGGGAAAAAGTAATCAGAGCAATCAGTTGCTTGTAGAAAAGCAGATTGAGAAATGCTTATATATGCATTTCTCAACTCAAGAAATAAAATTATTGTTGATTAGTCAGTTCTAAAGCACGTTGATAGGCGATTTTCTTTTTGATGCCGGTTAGATCTGCAGCAAGTTGTGATGCCGCCTTGACCGATAAATCTTGTAATAAGCGATTTAAAAGTTGATCTAACTTCTCTTGTTCCACATCTTGATCTTTGGCATCTGGTGCACCACCAATAACTAAAACAATTTCACCTTTTTGCTGGTTGCGATCATTTTCAATAAATGTCACCAACTCGCCCAAAGTCATCTTTTTAATCGTTTCAAATGTTTTGGTAATTTCACGTGCAAAACCCACAGGGCGATCTGCACCAAAAACATCAGCCATATCTTTGACACTGTCTAAAATACGATGAGGCGCTTCATAGATAATCATGGTTTGTGATTCATGTTTTAATTTTTCTAATTGAATCAATCGTTGTGATTGTTTTGACGATAAGAAGCCTTCAAAGCTAAAACGATCACTGGGTAAACCCACAGCACTTAGCGCAGCAATAGCAGCACATGCACCCGGCACAGGAATGACGCGAATACCATTCTCCTGAGCAGCACGGACCAATTTAAAACCCGGGTCACTAATCAATGGTGTACCAGCATCACTGACCAGCGCAATATTCTGACCGCTTTTTAATTTTTCGATAAGTATATCAATTTTGTTACTTTCATTGTGATCATGACACGCTGTGAGCGGAGTTGAGATATTATAGTGCTTTAATAATTGAGCAGATTGACGTGTATCTTCTGCCGCAATAACAGAAACAGACTTTAAAACTTCAATAGAACGAAAAGTCATATCATCTAAGTGCCCAATTGGGGTCGCTACGACGAATAATTGAGCACTCATAAAGGTCTCCATGAAGAATAAGTTAGTGTTGAACAGTATTAAAAGAGTGGTTGTGTTGGGAATGGTTGGATTTACAATCCAAGTTCACGCAGAAATTCTGGTTATATTACCTGAAACAGGCCCTATGTCGCGAGCGGGTTTGAGTATTAAACAAGGAATATTAAGTGCCGCGCAGGCCTCAAAGAATGAAATACCCTTAAAATTTGTCGATTCAGATCAAAAGACCATCAAAGCGCTGTTAAAGCAGCATGTCAATAAAAAGACTAAAATGATTATTGGGCCTTTGGCTCGGCCTGATGTTGAGGCTTTAATTAATTTAAAGCCTAAAGTACCTGTATTGGCACTTAATGAAGTTTATCCAAGCGATAAAAGTGTTTGGCAATATAGTCTTTCTAAAAATGACGATGCATTGGCGCTGCTTGATTATATCCAGCATGATAAAGTCAGCAAACTCTATGTGGTGCGTGAAAAAGGCACAGAAGCAGAATCTATTAACTTTTTAAATGCATTATTTGCCAATTATATGGGTGAAGTTGATCCTGTAGAGCATATGCCGAAGTCGATTTCGGATCGAGAGGGTATTTTACTGTTAGGTTCAAACCAATGGTTGACCAGTTTTCCTAAATTACAGAAGAAAAAAATTTATACCCAAGCCATTGCCGTTGATGAAAAAAAGGCCTTGCCTAAAGGGATGAAATTCTGTGATGTTCCAGCCTTATACATCGCCGAATGGGATGATGTGGTCAAAGCTTATAAAGATAAACCGACCTCGTTACCGTATCATCGTTTATATGCCTTTGGTGGAGATGCTTGGCATATTGCTGAGCAATTTGTTTTGGATCCGAATGTAAAAAGCTTAACCTTTAATGGGCGCACTGGAAAAATTAAAATTGATGGCAATCGTGTTGAACGTATTCCGCAATGTTTTGAACGCTCAAAAAATAATTTAGTGCCTTTGTGATGACAGGTTTCTCATGGCAAAAAATAATTTAGGACAATGGGCGGAGCAAGAAGCAGTGAAATTACTGCTTCAACATGGCTACGAGATCGTAAAATTGAATTATTTCTCGCGCTTTGGTGAAATAGATATTATTGCGCAGTCTAAACAAGAGTTAATTTTTGTTGAAGTGAAAGCAAGAACTCCAACACAGATGGGGCATGCTTTTGAAACGGTAAATCAATCAAAACAACAAAAAATGATTAAAACGGCGTTTAAGTTTTTACAAGAACATCCACAATATGAACAATATTATTGCCGTTTCGATGTGATTGGTTTTGATTTACATCATAAAATTGCAAAAAACGTACAGCAAGACCTCAGTAAAATCTCTTATGATCAATCTTGGATTGAAAATGCATTTACTTTAGATGCAGACTTGATTAATCTGTGACTGAAATTTATGTACGGTTATTTCAAAAATAAATATATTTTCCAGCATGTTAACGACGTTTAAATGGGTTGTTTAGCAGGCTGAAATTAATAGGAGTCTTGCTGAGTGTTAAAACGTATTGTCATCACCATGATGTGTGTAGCAAGTTTGTCTGGTTGCGCGAGTTTTATCTCAGGTGGTACTGGTTCTTCACCAGTGGGAACAGATAGTGGTGTTCGATCTTTAGGACAAGTGTTTATTGATTCTTCTATTGAGCGAACTGCGAAAATCAACTTGTATAAGTTGGATGCTCGATTTAAGCAATCTCGTGTCAATATTAATAGTTTTCACAGCAATGTGTTACTGACAGGGCAAGTGCCAGATGCACATTTAAAACAGTTGGCAGAAGATAATCTACGAGCAATGAGCGATGTAAAAGCAGTCCATAATTACCTGACTGTAGGCAATCAAATCGGTTATAGCACCATCATGCAAGATGCATCAGTTACTGTGAATACTCGTGGTTTAGTGATGAAAGCGCCTGTGGTTTCAGACAATAAAGTCTTGATCCATACAGAAGACGGCGTGTTGTATGTTTTAGGTCGTTTAAACAATGCTGAAATTGCAGATTTAAATGATGTTTTACAAAAAGTTGGAAATGTGACTAAAATTGTGACCTTGATTGATAACATCGAACAAGCGAATAATTCAGTCCAAACTTCATCTTTCACAGCACCTGTGGTAAATAATGTACAGCAACAACCTGATGTACAGACACCTGTTGCGATTGATCCTAATGCTACAGAGCCAAATAATAATGTTATTCAACAATAGGTTAAAAGTTTTAAAAGTTAGATTTGGAAAGCAGTTTGAACACCTAAAATCTCAATTTAAATCGCACTATCAAGATTTTCGTTTATACGATTTAGGCAGTATTACCATTAATGGCTTGACCCCTAAAAAGGGCTATTCCATTCAGCATAATATTGCCTATGGCTTAAAGGCGAGACAACGTTTAGATTTATATATTTCTAATAAAAAGCAACAAAATGCGCTGATTCTTTTTGTTCATGGTGGGGCATGGAGTCATGGCGATAAAAGTGCTTATAAATTTGTAGGCGAGGCGTTTAGCCGTTTTGGTTATAACGTGGCAGTGCTGAACTATCATTTGGCACCTGAGCATAAATTTCCAAGTTATATTGATGATCTTGCTGTTGCATTGAATTATTTGGAGCAACAACAAGCACGTTTTGGTATTTCAATGGATAAAATTGCCTTGATGGGGCATTCAGCAGGCGCATTTAATATTGCGTCTTTGCTTTATCATCCTAAGCACTACCAACTGGCCATCAAACAAAATATTAAAGCTTTGATTGGAATCGCTGGACCTTATCATTTTGATTATAAAGGCGATGCTTTAGCCGAGAATGCGTTTGATCAAAGTATCCCTTATCAACAAGTAATGCCGTATTATTTTGTTGAAAAAAATGAGGTAAAGCATTATTTGTTCTTGGCGGAAAATGATCAGATCGTTAAAGCTAAAAACTCTTTAGATTTTAAACAGCAATTACTTGAACAAGGCAATCATTGTGAAATTTACACGATTCCTAAAACTGGTCATATTTCAATTATGGGCAGTGTTTCAAGTCTGTTTAGTCGATTCTATAAAACCCGACCTGAAATTATTAAGGTTTTAAATGAAGCAATGAAAAATGCCTAGCATTTGCTAGGCATTTTTGATTTGAACATGTCTCAATCAAGATCAGTCTTTATGCATTGGTCTATTGTGAATTACATGTTCAATCATGGCATGGGCGATACTGCCACTAAAAGGCGTTTCGGGTAGCTGATCAAACTTAAAGAACTGAGCCTCACTAATTTCTTCTTCTTGCAAGACGATTTCACCAGATTCATATTCAGCCTTAAAGGCCAGCATAAGATTACTTGGAAAAGGCCAAGGTTGGCTGGATAAATATTGGACATTTTTGACATGTAGGCCAACTTCTTCCAACGTTTCTCTTTTAACCGCTTCTTCCAGTGTTTCACCGACCTCAACAAAACCCGCAATAAGACCATACATCTTGCTTTTATTCTTAGCATTTTTTGCCAATAGAATTTCGTTATCGCCACGAGTAATCACGGTGATAATACACGGTTGTACACGCGGGTATTGATGATAACGACAGCTAGGGCAGACCATGGCATATTCAGTGGGATGAACCTCGGTTTCGTGACCACAGTGGCTACAAAACTTATGGTTTCTTCGCCACTCTAGCAACTGTACTGCACGACTGGCTTGTTCAAACTCAGATTTGGTCCATTGTGAAATCAATTGACGAATCGGGATCAGTTGATATCCCGCTGGAATTTGATCTTCGATAAATAGATCTCGGGCAATAATCTGATCACCCGAGTTAAAGCTGATATCACTTGCTAACTTTTCAACTTTAGGCAGTTGTAAATTTTCATCCACTAAAAGTTGTTGATGGTGAAAGATATATGCAAGTGATAATTCTGACATTAGGCTACCGATTTTAAATTTTGACTACTTGTTAATGCTACATCAAACATGGCTTGTAAAACAGGTTGTTTATTTTGTAGATTTTCAATCATCATGTCTGCACTGGCTAAAACATCCAGCAGTTTATTGACTTGTGCAAGGTTAAACACGTGTTCTTTGTTAAGACCCGTTTGAATAAACTCCGCAGAGAGCAGCAATGCTTTTTGACCATCTTTTGCTGCAAGGAACAACAGCGCACCACCAATTTCACTTAATTGTGATGGCAGTTGGTCTAAACTTGTGCTTTGAGGATCTTGTAAATATTGCACCAATGTTTGTGAGCTTAAATCAACCAGCGCTTTGGTCTCAGTCAATAATGCTGCATGTGCTTCATCTAGACGATCTAATGAAATCTGCAAGTTATTCACTTTTAACTGTAAACGACTCGATGTGTAATTACGCTCTAATATACCAATCGAATTCATCGCTGATAAAATACTGTTCATCAACTGTTGCGCATAATTTTCATCTTTGAGCATGTTGTCTTGAGACAGTAGGTCAGCCTGTTGTTTCAGTCCGCTATAGGCTTCATTAAGATTCAAGACTTTAAATACATGCGCAAGATCGGTCAGTTTGCTTTTCAATTCTTGGGTTTTTTCATCACTCATATTTTTGTAGTTAAACTCAATATCATTACGGATTTGCGACATTTCGTCCGTAATCAGTTGGCTCACACTATGAATGGTTTCAAAGTCAGGGCCATATAAATGGCGACTAAATATTTGTAGTTGAGTGTCAGTCAGAATATCTTCGCCAACATTAATCTGTTCGCGGATGTGTTGTGATATTTCATCTTCTTGGCTGATACAAATACTCAAAATATTGGCTGTATCTAATAAAGATGGATTGAATCCGCTTAGATCTTTAAAGAATAAAGACATATTGGTTTCAATACTGATTAGCGTTCTGAGGCGTGTGTCATTGAGAATGATGTTTTCGATGTGATTTAAAGCAACTGAAACCAAAGCCCAGTATTGTGCACTTGCTTGGCCTTTGGCTGCATTTGCCAAATAAGTCCCAACCAGCTTGATGCCCTGTAAATCTAAATCTGTTTCTTGCTGTTTGAGCAGCTTGTGTAAGCATAATTTATACAGCTTATGTACATATACTGAATGCTCTAACTCAGGTGATTGCGGCAAGTTAAAATTCGGTGTTACACAATCGAGCAGTGGAATAATTGCTTGACCTTCAGGTGTTAGATCTAGACCTAAAGAAAGTTCTAAGCGATTTAAGGTGTCATGCAAAAATTGTGGCGCTCTGACTTCACGAAGGCAAATAAACTCAATATAGCGTTTGAGCATGGTGGTGCCTTCACTCAAAGCGATGACTTCTTGAGTATTGATCTCATGTGGGTTTTGCATCACTTTACGCATCACCGCTGCTGAGAGTTGCGCAATTTTAGCAACATGCGGCATATCGATGAGCATCAGCACATTTACACATTGTTCAAATTGAAGCAAAGCATCATCAATACCGAAGGGTAAAGTTTGGTCTTCAACTAAACTACTGACAGCAGATTCTACCTGTAAAATTGAATTATCGACTTCTTTTTTAATAATAAGTAATGCTGTCGGATCAAAATGTATAGAGGTTTGGTAAGACATTGATCTGCACCTATCCTGGGTATCTGAATGTTTTATTTCATAGCCTCAAAATGAGGCTAATTTTCTAAGTTTTAATATAGCCGAAGAAGACCATCTTTACAGAAAAAATAGCCATCAATTTCAAATTTTATTTTGCAAAAATGCAGGCTTCCCCATGTTTTTCTTGAAATTGTTTGACCCAGTTCTCATGTGCTTCTAATTCTTCATCTGAAGGCAAAATGATTGGGGCATTGATTTCAATTTTTTTCCGAGTTGTATTTCTTTGCGCCTGATCAGTATGTGCAGAAAGAGCATCCATGTCAAAGGATACTTGGCCGCCTGTCATGGCAAGATAAACGTCAGATAAAATTTCAGCATCGAGTAAGGCACCATGGAATGTACGATCTCGTTGCGGAATTTCATAACGGCGAACTAAGGCATCCAAAGAGTTCTTTTGTCCGGGATGTTTGCTTTTCGCCATCGCCAAGGTATCAGTCACTTCACATACTTCTGAGAGTGCCTGTAGACCACTGCGCTTGAACTCCATATCTAAGAAGTTCATATCGAAGCTTGCATTATGCGCAATAATTTCACTGCCTTTTAAGTAGTCAAATAAAACTTGCGCAATTTCGCTATATTTTGGCTTATCTTTTAAAAACTCATCGGTAATACCATGGATGGCTTCTGAATCGCCAACTGGTTTTTCTGGATTTATATAGATATGAATCGAACTGCCAGTCAGTTTACGATTGACCATTTCAATTGCGCCAACTTCAACAATTCGGTCACTGTCCTGATAATAGAAACCGGTGGTCTCGGTATCCAGAATAAACTGTTTAGGGCCATGTAGCTGGACCGTCGCAGGTGTAATCACAATTTGTGGATGAATATCTCGCATTGCGGGTTGGCTCATTGCTGGCTCATCATTTTCATTGGTATCTTGGTTAGATGGTTCTTCCATCACAATTTCATGAGCTGGCATAACATCCTGCTGAGGGCTAATTTCTGATTCTATCATTTCGTCTGATTCAATCAGGTCAAATCCAAACGGATCGTCGAGTAGCCAGTCTTTTTCATGTTTTTTTTTATCATCGGCCACTGCCGAGGATTCAGTCAGTTTGGTTGACGCAGTGGTGTTTTTTTTTGCGTCGAGTATTTGCTGTGTACCTAAATTCGCCAATTGATCTGCCATTTCATTGCCTGCATGTCCAGCATGGCCTTTAATCCAGTTCCATTCAATTTCGCGACCTTGGCAGGTTTGATCGAGTTTTTTCCAAAGATCTGGGTTTTTTACATCTTTCCAGTTTTTCTTTTTCCAACCCTCAATCCATTCGGTAATACCACGTTTTACATAGTTGGAATCGGTCCAAAGCACTAATTTTGCTTCGGTTGGGCAAAATGAGATCCCTTCAATGGCTGCGGTAAGTTCCATGCGATTATTGGTTGTATCCAGTTCACCACCACACAACTTATGTTCTTCTGTTTCAGTGATGATATAAGCACCCCAGCCACCAGGACCTGGGTTGCCTTTACAAGCACCGTCGACATAAAGTGTGATTGTTTGTGACATAGTAATAACCAATGAAAGTGAATTAAGAGTTGAACATCGTGGTTTAAGAATTTATTGTATACGCAAATCGGCGTTTTCTACGCATGAACTGAGATTTTTTTAATTTCTTGTAACATTTGTATGCAATTCGCATTCAAAATTTGCCTTGTAAGCGCGTTTAGCTCTACTAAAATGGCAATGATAAAATAATTTACTAAATGTTGTTCGGAACTCTTATGTTTAAACCTACCACAATGGTGTGGCAACCTACTGCGACTGTTTTCTTTAAATTATCCTTATTAACATCTGCATTCGCAGCATTAGGGTTGACTGCAGGGTGTTCTTCGACGTCGACAACATCAAAAGTTCAAACATCAAAGTCAGCAGGCATGTTGGATGCCAGCAGTCTGGATTCTCTAGAAGATCTACTTTCTGCAACTGATATACGCGCGGTAGAGGGCGATCGCCTACTGATTTTAAAACATGGTGACGTATGGAAGCGGATGTCAGTCGGTTTTAAAATGGATGAAAACCATTGGGATCCTCGTATCGATGCGCAACGGAGCTGGTTTGTTTCACGCCAACCTTATATTGACCGTCTAAGTGCCCGTGCATCACGTTATCTTTACCATACCGTGAAAGAAGCTGAACGCCGTGGTTTACCTACTGAATTAGCACTGTTGCCGATTATTGAAAGTTCTTATGACCCAGCAGCAACCAGTAGTGCCGCTGCAGCAGGGATGTGGCAATTTATCCCAAGTACAGGGAAAATCTATGGTTTAAGACAAACCAGTTTATACGACGGGCGTCGTGATGTGGTTGAATCAACACGTGCCGCTTATGAGTTTTTAGGCAGTTTATACAATCAATTCGGTTCTTGGGAGTTGGCTTTGGCTGCCTATAACGCAGGTCCAGGGCGTATTCAGCAAGCGATTAACCGTAACCAAGCTGCGGGCTTACCAACAGACTATTGGTCATTGCGTTTACCGCAAGAAACCATGAACTATGTACCACGCTTTTTAGCCGTGGCACAGATTATTAAAAGTCCATCGAAATATGGGGTGAGTTTACCGCCGATTGCCAATCGTCCGCACTTTAGAGAAGTTGCAGTTCCACCGGGCGTACAACTCAATCAAATTGCTTCAATTACCAATTTAAGTCGTGCTGAATTATATGCTTTAAACCCAGGTCATCGTGGTGAATTTGTTGATCCATCGAGTACCTTACGTATTTTGATTCCTGCGGATCTTAGTCCAACCATCGATGCAAAACTAAGAGCGTTAAAACCAGGTTCTGATAGCGGTTTATGGGCAAGCAATACTGCGCCAACCACAGCTACACGGACTTTAACGCCTACAGCGGTCACCTCGACAGTGACTCAATCGATTACACCAAGTAAAGCGACACCACCTGCTTTAACAACAGCAAAAACCACCACGACAACCACAGGTTCATTGAGTACGCTCAAAAATACACCACAAGGATCGGATGCATTAGCGCAATTTGCTGCCAATGCTGATATTCCAAGTGCGCCACGTATTCCTGTTGCTGTGACCAATGCAGCCAATGTGAAACCTGTTGCCGCAGAGCCGCCAATTTCTGCACGTGAAAAAGCACAAATTCTTGCCGCAGTAAAAGCTGAAGGTGAAAAGGAAACGGTTAAACAAGTTTTAGAACCTCAAGCCACCCAAGCTGAAAAAGAAGAAGTGGTTAAAGAGATTAAGGCGATTGCACCACAAGGGACAGAAGTGCTTGACCCGTATGATGGTAAAATTAAGCTGACTGCAATTCAAACCAGTCAATCGGTTGCTGAGGTTCAAGGTAAAGAAAATACGGTTGGATTCTCATATCCTAAAGGTTTAGCAGATACCACACCTGCAAACTCGGAAGAAGCCAAACTGAATCAAGATAAGAACTTTAAGAAAACCGAAACTGAAGTTGTGGTTGAACCACCAAGAGGTAAACGCAGTACTTATACCGTTTTGGCAGGGGATACTTTAGCAACGATTGCTTTAAAGAATGGCGTAAATTGGCGCGATATTGCCAAATGGAACCAAGTTGATCCAAACGGAACTTTATTTGTTGGGGCGACTTTATATTTATATGATGCCAAACCACAAATTGATACCCCTGTGGTTTCTCGCAAAAGCACGGATTCAGCTCCAGCCAACTATGTGGTTAAACCAAATGATAGTTTAACCAGTGTGGCAAATCAGTTTGATTTATCTGTTTCACAATTGGCAAATTATAATAATCTGAATACCAACAGTAATTTATTTGTCGGTCAGAAATTAAAACTCAAAGATGCTTCAGATGATAAATTATCTGAAATCAATAAAGCAGTGGTTCGTGCAGATACCTCTAAGCCTGTTGCAAAAATCAAGACAAAGGCTTATGCCGTCAAGCGTGGCGAATATCTTAAAGTGATTGCCGATCGTTATGCTTTATCTGTACATGAACTCGCTGATTTGACTCCAGGGCTAGATACTTCAGGTAGCTTATTTGTAGGGCAAAAGATCAATGTACCACTCAATGAAGTCAATGAGCCTGAAGCTAAACTTGACTCTAAAGTGATTGATCAAAGTAAGTTTAAGAATGTAAAAGCTGAAACAAACTATAAAACTGAGAACTATAAAGTTCAAAGTGGCGACAGTTTATCTAGTATTGCAGTTCAGTCTAAATTAAGCTTGGCAGAATTAGCCGAGTTAAACAAAATTTCGACATCTAAAAACTTGCTAGTGGGGCAAATCATTAAGATCCCTGCTGGAACAACAACACCAGAAACCTATACTGTGCAATCTGGGGATAGCCTGATTGCGCTGGCAAATAAATATAATTTGCAAGTTAACCAAATAGCCGATTTAAATGGTTTAAAGAGCACATCTGGTTTGTTTGTTGGGCAGAAATTGAAGTTGACTGGCACGCCTGAAACCAGCAGTAAAGAGAAAGCACAAGCGAGAAATGAGGCGAAATCAGAAGGCGCTAGCAAAGATATCCATGTGGTCAAATCAGGTGAAACACTGGCAAGCGTTGCAAAAAAATATAAACTGCAACTGTCTTATTTAAGTGAATTAAATGGTTTGTCGCGTAATCAGGCTTTGGATATTGGACAACGCTTAAAGCTTGATGGGGAATTACCCAGTAAATCCACGCTATCTAAAGAAAAAGAAGACCTAAAGGCGACTGCGAAAGCAACAGCTAAAGCTTCGAGTAAGAATACTGAAAGCTATGCGGTGAAGTCTGGTGAGTCATTAAATGCGATTGCAAATCGTGTTGGCATGTCAGTTCAAGAACTGGCTGAATTGAATGATTTGAGCCCACGTGCGGGTTTACAACGTGGACAATCTATTCGTATTCCTAAAACAGTGACTGAATACAAAGTGAAAAGCGGTGATTCATTGATTCGTTTAGCCAGTAAATTTGGGATTGATACCAGTGCACTTGCTGAGATGAATGAATTAAAACCAAACGCATCATTACGCATTGGCAGCATTATTAAAGTTCCGAATCTTTAAGCGCCATTTTATTGGAGTGACGTTTAAAGCTTAACATTTCAAAAACTTTTTTGAATAAAGGAAAATAGGGGAATGCGCCTAAGTTTTGCATGTGTCAGCCCGATCGGGCTGGCATTGGAATTATGTGTTGCAAGCTTAAATGTTGATGCTGCTCTACAGACAACAGCATATATTGCTGTACATAATGCTCCACAGTATGACAAAGCTCAGGCGATGCCTTATGCCAATAGCAATGCACCCAAAGGCGGCTATATCAGTACAGCGAGTATAGGCACCTTTGATAATCTCAACAGTATGAATGGCAAAGGTAGTTCAACTGAAGGGATTAATTATCTATTTGATAGCTTAATGGATAGCTCACTGGATGAGCCGGGTGTGTTATATCCGCTTCTCGCTGAAAAAGTCACTTATGATCCTGTTAAAACCAAATTTGTTATTTTCCATTTAAATCCCCAAGCTCGTTTTAGTGATGGTTCACCCGTCACGGCTGAGGATGTCAAATTTAGTTTTGATACCATTCAAAGCAAAGCCAATCTAGGCTTTCAAATGTATTTGTCTGATTTAGCCAAGACTGAGGTATTGTCTAAATACCAAGTGAAAATGACATTTAAATCAGACCACAATGCAGACATGCCGTTTATTTTGGCAAAAATTGCGATTTATTCAAAAGCAGATTGGAAAAATAAAGACTATAGCAAAGTGACCTTGCAACCGATTTTAGGATCGGGGCCTTATCTGATTGAGCGTATTGATTCTGGGCGCAGTATTAGCTATAAGCGCAATCCAAATTATTGGGCAAAGGACTTAGCCATCAATCGTGGTCGTTATAACTTTGATCGCATGAAATATGTTTATTATCGAAGCCCTGAAATCGCTTTTGAAGGGTTTAAATCTGGACAATATCGCTTTTATCAAGAAAAAAATGCCCGTAACTGGGTCACTGAATATAATTTTCCTGCGGTAAAACAAGGTTTGGTGAAAAAATATATTTCTAAGATTGAAACACCAGCGCTCACGCAAAGTTTGGTTTTTAATACCCGAAAGGCGCCATTCAATGATCTCAATTTTCGCCAAGCATTAACCTATGCTTATGATTTTGAATGGATCAACAAAGCATTGTTATATGGTCAAAATATTCGCTTGCAAAGCCACTTTCAAAACAGTGAGCTTGCTGCGACTGGAAAACCAAGCGCGAAAGAACTTGCAATTTTAACGCCTTATTTAAAGCAATTGCCCGCATTACAACGCCAAGGTGTATTGGCAGATTGGAAATACCCAGTTTCAGATGCCAGTGGTTTTAACCGACAGAATTTATTGATTGCACGTTCGATGCTATTAAAGGCGGGTTATCGTTTTCACAATGGACTATTGGTGGATAGACAAGGTCGCCCCATTCAAATTGAATTTCTGATTCATCAAGATGGTGCACTACGGACTTTGTTGCCTTATATTCGTAATTTAAAAAAACTTGGGATTCAGGCAAATATTCGTCAAGTCGATTTACCGCAATATACAGAGCGTATGCGCCGTTTAGATTTTCAGATGACCGCTATCGATATGCCGCAATCATTAACACCAGGTGCTGAACAGGCACAGATGTGGGGCAGTAAAGCTGCCGATGAAGTGGGCAATTACAATTATGCGGGTGTCAAAAGCCCAGTGGTTGATCAGCTGATTCAACAGATTATTTATGCACCGAACCGTGAACAATTGGTGCTTCGTACCCGAGCACTGGATCGGGTATTACGTGCAGGCTATTATCAAATTCTGACTTATGGCAATGATAAAAACTGGTATGCTTATTGGAATATGTATCAGCAACCCAAAGTTAAACCAAAATTATCCCTCGGTTTAGAATATTGGTGGGCAGATGCAGATCAAGCGAAAAAAGTAGAGCAATATTTAAAAAAATGAGCATTTTAAAAGCATAATTTTAAATCTTCATGGTTAAAACATCAGTGGCTCAACGTGAGTGATGTTTAAATTGACATATCTACCCTCATGAGGTCATAAGGAACATCGTTTCAATGGGCACATATATACTCAAAAGGCTGTTACTGATCATCCCGACATTGTTCTTTGTTCTCTTGATCAATTTTGTTGTGGTTCAAATTGCACCTGGTGGGCCTGTTGAACAAGCGATTCAACAAGCAGAAAACTTCCAAGGAGTCAATATGACTGCTGGAGGTCTATCATCTTCGGTAAATAACCATGAGTATCGTGGTGCACAGGGCTTAAGCGAAGATATGGTCAATAAAATCAAACAGCAATATGGCTTTGATCGACCTGCACATGAACGATTCTGGTTGATGTTAAAAAACTATTTAGCTTTAGATTTTGGCACGAGTTTTTTTAAAGATAAGCCGGTGACTGAGCTGTTATGGGAAAAAATGCCAGTTACCATTTCCTTGGGTGCGTGGAGCACTTTTTTAATTTATTTAATCTCAATTCCTTTAGGGATTAAAAAAGCCAAGCAGCATGGCTTATTTTTTGATAAATCAACTTCATTACTTTTGGCTGTGGGCTATGCCGTTCCCGCTTTTGTATTTGCAATATTGTTGATCGTATTTTTTGCTGGTGGTTCTTATTTACAATGGTTTCCATTACAAGGCTTTGTTTCAGACAACTTTCACAGTCTCAATTTATTTGAAAAAATAGCAGATTATTTTTGGCACATGGCTTTACCTTTGCTGGCCATGGTGTTGGGCGGATTTGCAAGTTTAACCTATCTGACAAAATATTCATTTATGGAAGAGCTCAATAAGCAGTATGTGCTGGCAGCACGAGCAAAAGGCTTAACTGAAAATGATGTGTTATATAAACACGTATTTCGCAATGCATTGTTGGTGATTGTTGCCGGCTTGCCTGAAGTATTGGTTGGGGTGTTCTTTGTTGGAAATCTGCTGATTGAAATTATTTTTAATTTGGATGGACTCGGCTTACTAGGTTTTGAAGCCGTGCAACAGCGTGATTATCCGGTGATTTTTGGTGCTTTGTTCTTTCTGACCTTATTTGGGCTGATTTTACGTTTAATCTGTGATGTGATTTATCGTGTGATTGATCCTCGAATTGATTTTGAATCGAGAGGTGCAAAATAATGTCACCGATCATGCAAGCTCGAATACAGAAATTTAAGAAAAATCGCTTGGGTTTTGTCTGTTTCATCGTATTTATCGTTTTATTTATTCTTTCAATTTCTGCCGAATTTATTGCCAATGATAAGCCCTTATTGGTCAAATACGATCAGCATTATTACATGCCAGTTTTAAAGGCTTATCCTGAAACACATTTTGGTGGGGTCTTTGAAACAGAAGCTGATTATCGTGATCCTGTGGTTCAACAGTTGATTGATGAAAAAGGTTGGTCGATTTGGCCACTGGTTCGTTATTCCTACCAAACTCCCAATTTAGATTTAGCCGTTCCTGTTCCATCACCACCCACCGCACAAAACTGGTTAGGTACAGATGATCAAGGGCGTGATGTATTTACCCGTATTCTTTATGGTCTACGCATATCACTGTTGTTTGGTTTGGCATTGACACTATTTGCTGCATTTATTGGAATTATTGTTGGGGCGATACAAGGCTATTATGGCGGATGGGTAGATTTAATTGGGCAACGTCTGCTTGAAGTTTGGGGTGGTTTGCCAACGTTATTTATGGTGATCATCTTGGTCAGTATATTTACCCCGAGTGTCTATTGGCTATTTCTGATTATGTTGATTTTTGGCTGGACAGAGTTGGTCGGTATAGTGCGCGCTGAGTTTCTTCGTGCCCGTCATTTAGATTATGTTCAAGCAGCACGTGCCTTAGGGGTGAGTGACTTGGTGATTATGTTCCGACATATCTTGCCCAATGTGATCAGTTCAAGTTTATCTCAACTTCCATTTATGCTGACTGCAAATATCACCGCACTTACTGCATTGGATTTTTTAGGTTATGGGCTTCCACCAGATGCAGCCTCCCTCGGTGAATTATTACTACAAGGTAAAAATAATTTAAATGCGCCGTGGCTGGCTTTGTCAGGATTTTTTACTTTGGCCTTGGTGCTATCTTTATTGATTTATATTGGGGAGGCGACACGCGATGCATTCGATCCAAGACGTCAAAAATGATCCATCTTTGTTGTTGTCTGTCCAACATCTGCATATTGAAAATCAGTGTAAAGAGGTACTGGTCAATAACCTTAACTTTGATCTACATGTCGGAGAAACTGTTGCGATTGTCGGGGAGAGTGGTTCAGGCAAATCAATCAGTGGTTTGGCGCTGCTTGGTTTACTTCCTGAAAATTTAATTGTGACTGGACAAGCGTTATATGATGAGCAAAACCTATTGTCTCTTAATCAAAATGCGCAGTTGGCGATCCGTGGTAAAAAAATTGCCATGATTTTTCAAGAACCGATGACAGCACTCAACCCGCTACACAAGGTTGAGCGGATTATTGGTGAGACTTTACTTTTAGACGGGATGTCCAAGGAAAAAGTCAGAAAACGTGTCTATGACTTATTGTGTGATGTCGGAATGGACGAACCTGAGGATAAGTTGAATCGTTATCCACATGAGTTATCAGGTGGTCAACGACAACGTGTTTTGATTGCATCGGTTTTGGCACAAAAGCCTGAAATTATTATCGCGGATGAGCCGACAACAGCCTTAGATGTCACATTACAATCGCAAGTTTTAAACTTATTACAACTGCTTATTCTAAACCATAAAATGGCCATGATTTTGGTTAGTCATGATTTGAATTTGGTACGTAAATATGCCAATCAGGTGATTGTGATGAATCAGGGGCAGGTTGAAGAAAAAGGCACAGTTCGAAATATTTTTCAAAACCCTAAAGCCAGCTATACCCAATATTTATTGGATCATGATTTTGGTGAAGCCAATGCTTTACCGCATAAACGTAATTTAGTTTTATCTCTACATCGTGTTGGGGTGAAATTTCCAATAAGAAAGGGCATATTTAATCGAGTTAAAGATTATTTTGTTGCCGTTCAACCGCTCAATTTACGTTTAGATCGCGCTGAGTCCATCGGCATTGTCGGAGAAAGCGGTTCAGGTAAAACCTCTTTGGCGCTGGCAATCGCACGACTTATACAGTGCTCGGGCAATGTTTTTCTACTCAATCAAGACTTGAACAGATTGAGTCAGCGTAAATTACGCCCGCTGCGATCCAATTTTCAAATTGTATTCCAAGATCCGTTAAGCAGTTTAAATCCACGGATGACTGTCGACCAGATTATTCGAGAGGGCTTGGCACTACAACATCTAAAAGAAGCTGAAATGCTGATTCGTATCAATGAAATTTTAGATAAAGTAGAGCTCCCAATAACAGTTAAACAGCGTTATCCGCATGAATTGTCTGGCGGTCAACGGCAACGTGTGGCTTTAGCCCGTGCAGTGGTATTACGCCCTAAATTACTGATTCTCGATGAACCAACCTCAGCTCTTGATCGAACCACACAACGTGCGATTGTAAAATTACTGCGCCAGTTGCAACAGGATTATCAAATGAGTTATTTGTTTATTAGTCATGATTTACAGGTTGTAAAAGCACTTTGTCAGAAAGTTTTGGTATTAAAAGATGCTAAAGTTATCGAGTTTCAAGACACTCAAGCCTTATTTGATAAACCTTTAAATGACTATACCAAGCGATTAATTGCAGCGAGTCAGTATTAACGCTGTATAGATGGTTGTGGTTCAAAAAATATTCACATTAACAAAGTTGACAAAATGCATTGTCAGATTTACGCTTGAACTATTATAAATTTAAATTAGAGTAAAAGCTCTAATCACTAAAGAGATTTGACCATGAGCCATCTTGCACAAGCATTAGAAATAAAAAACACGCGATTTAAAAACCGAATCATTAAAGGTGCAATGAGTGAAGCATTGGCCAATCATGCAGGGCAACCGAACCAATTGCATTTAGGTTTATATGATGCTTGGGGGAAAGGCGGCTTGGGTTGTGCCATTACGGGGAATGTAATGGTGGATTTCCGTGCGAAGAATGAGCCGGGTGTTGTTGTAGTTGAAACTGAGCGTGATCTTGCCAAATTGACTGAATGGGCAAATGTGGGTAAAAAGCACGGGATGGTACAATTGATTCAGTTATCACATCCAGGTCGCCAATGTCCAAAAGGACTCAATAAAGAAACAGTGGCACCTTCAGCAGTGCCTTTTAGTCCAATGCTGGCAACGACATTTGGTACACCACGTGCACTCAATGAAGCAGAAATTTTAGATATCATTCAACGATTTGCTGAAGCTGCGCGGATCTGTGAAAAAGCAGGTTTTGAAGGTGTACAATTACATGGCGCACATGGTTATTTAATCAGTCAATTTCTTTCACCATTGACCAATAAACGTCAAGATCAATGGGGCGGTTCGATTGAAAACCGCATGCGTTTCTTGTTAGAAATTTATGCTGCAGTGCGTGCTAAAACCTCAGAAAACTTTATTATTTCAGTCAAACTGAACTCTGCAGATTTCCAGCGTGGTGGAATCACAGAAGAAGAAGTGGTTCAAGTATTTAAAGCCATTGATACAGCAGGGATCGATTTGATCGAAATTTCTGGTGGTACCTATGAAGCACCAGCAATGGCAGGCGCAAAAGCGGATAAACGTAAGCAAAGTACGATTGCACGTGAAGCATATTTCTTGGATTTTGCAGAAAAAATTCGTAAAGAAGTTAAATGTCATCTTATGGTGACAGGTGGTTTCCGTACAGCACAAGGTATGAATGCGGCTTTAGACAGTGGTGCGTGTGAATTTATTGGGATTGCACGTCCTCTTGCGGTAGAACCTGAAGTCAGCAACAACTTGATTGCAGGTCAGGACGTTCGATATGCGGTAGAGCAGATCAAAACGGGTATTCCTTTTGTTGATAAAATGGCGATCATGGAAATCCTGTGGTATGCCGCGCAGTTTAAAGCAATTGGTGAAGGGAAGAAGCCAAATCCTAAGCTTTCTCCACTCAAGGTTTTCTTTAATTATGCAAAAAATAATATCAAAGCGGTGATTCAAGGACGAGTGAACTCACGCAAATCAGCTTAAGGTCATCGAGTATTGATCATTAAAAAGACCATTGTGAAATGGTCTTTTTAATGTGTGAACTTTTTTATTTAAAAAGATAAAGACTGAATAGTGAATTTTAAAAAAGCTGCCATAAGTACGATTGTCTGGCAGCTTTTATTGACCGTTTTGAATCAATAACACTGAGATTCAGCTCAAACGTTTAGGGCGTGAAATTCAGTTCAAATTAATGCGCACAAAAAGCCATATTAAAATATTCAAATAATTCAGGCGTGTTCAACCACAGCATACTTGACAGCCCGAACAGAACAACAATAACCAACCAGATACTGAGCTTGAACCACGAGAATGAGTTAGTCATTAACCACAGCCTCTTCATTGACAAAGAAATGCACAATAACGCCGACTACACACAAGGCAATTGAGCATCCCCAAATGATGTTGTAGTTACCTGTTATATCATGATTTAAACCGCCTAGCCATCCACCAAAAAATGAACCGATTTGGTGAGTGAAAAACACCAGACCGCTTAGCATGGTTAAGTATTTTACACCAAACATATTGGCCACAATGCCATTGGTTAGAGGTACAGTCGAAAGCCATAAGATCCCCATAACGATACCAAAGGCGTAAACAGTCCAAATACTCAATGGCAGCATCAGAAATGCAACAATCGCAACGCCACGTAAACCATATAAACCCATAAGTAGATGCGGTTTAGAATACTTACCACCAAGCCAACCTGCGGTATAGGTTCCGATAATATTAAATAGACCAACCAATGCGAGAAAGATCGTTCCAGTAGAGGCATCAAAACCATGATCAATCAAATAACCTGGCAGGTGAATGCCTAAAAAAACCACTTGGAACCCACACACTGAAAAACCAAAGGCCAACCATAAAAAAGGTTTATGCTGAAAGGCAATTTTAAGAATCTGTTTAAAGCTTAAATTGGGTTTTATCGCTTGTTTAATTGCATTTGGTGGTACATACATAGGTGCTTTAAGCATCCATGCCAATGGAACAATCAACACGATCAGCATTGCTGTAATGACCAGCGCAGATGACCAGCCGAAGTTTTTAATGAGAAGCAGGGTGGTTGGCAACATAATGAATTGCCCAAATGAACCTGCTGCACTGGCAATACCCATTGCCATACTACGCTTGCTTGGATGCGCTGCTCGTCCTACGGCTGAAAGTAATACCGAGAATGATGTTGCAGAGAGGGCTAAGCCGATAATTAAGCCAACACTGATATCCAGTAACAGCACATTTGAACTGATAGACATTAACAATAGGCCAATGGTGTAGAGCACCCCGCCTATCGCAACAATCGTTTTACTCCCATATCTGTCTGCAAGCGCACCAGTAAAAGGTTGTACTGCGCCCCAGAATAGATTTTGTATGGCAATGGCTAAACTAAAAACCTGATGACTCCAACCAAACTCATGGCTCATGGGTACAAGATAAAGCCCAAAACCGTGACGTACACCTAAAGAGAGTGCCAGAATAAAAGCACTTCCAATAAGCATATAAATGAGCGGTTTAGAGAAACGCGTGTCGTCCTGTTGTACTGACATAAGCTATCCATTGAATCATCATATGAGAATTGTAGATGATTCAATGGGACTTAGCGATAGAATAAAAATTTATCAATCGATAAATTTTAGTGATCAATCAACACATTTTAGTGAAAATAAATTTAGCTTTTAGAAACGATAACCCACACCGACATAAGTAATCAGAGGATCAATATCAATTTTGGTTTTAGCGCCGATAAGCGATTTCCCTGTATTGTTGTCAACGACAGTGATTTTGACATCACCACTCATTGGTGCATAAGTGACAGAGCCTACTCCAAACCAACGATCATTAAAATCATAGGTTGCACCCAGTGTTGCCATAGGCGCTATGGCATCATCGGCTTTTACTTTAACGCGAGGATCAGCTGATGATGTTTTGCCTTCTAATGCTGCACCTGCCTGACCATCAAGAACATTTTGAACCATATGGCCTGCAGCGATTAAATCTTTGTTGATACCAGAGTCAATTTTTACATTGGTAAAATGCGCATACATGACACCGACGCCGACATAAGGTCTAAGTTTATTTACACCAGATTTACCAAATTGATAATGTATTTCAGCAGCAGGTAACCATGCTGTTGCAGATGCTGCTTTTTTCGATTGCTCTAAATTGGTAATTGGGATTTGTGTATCTAAGGGAATACCACCAATGCCATTAATTAAGCCATTGGCAATTCCGCCAATGATCGGTGTATCCAGCTTACCTTCAGGTGTCGCAATACCAAGTACAGGGGCATTAATCTGGCCTTGTCCTTTAATATCAACTTTAGGGGGAATACCTGCTTTAAATTCTAATGAAATATTATCAGTAAAGAAGTAATTTGCCATGATCCCTAAGGTATCAACATTATCTGCTTTCAGTCCTGCATCTGCATTATTCCAACTTTCTAAGCTGGTAATATTGGCTTTACCACTCATGTTTGAGGTTAATGTTCCATTTTTAATTAAGCCTAAAGTTTCACCAAGTTTTGCCACACCCAATAACTTTTCTTTTTTGGCGGCACCTTCTTCGGTATTGGCAATTGCATTGGTCACAGTGTCAAGTTGCACATCACCAACCGCATAATCGCCTTTCTTAACACTGGTATTGATGTTTACACCATTGGGATTACCTTGCGGCATTGCATGTAGCCAACCTGCTGAAACAGAAAAGCGTTTAAATCCATCACCATCTTTCAGACTAAAATAGGGTGAATCTGCATGGGCCATCATCGGTAAAGTCATGCATGAGGTCATGATGCAAAGTAATGATTTTTTCATAGGTTTGGACTCCATGTCCGTAATTGATACTAATTTTTATGCGTTTTTATTATTAGAAGTTTTTGCTGTTAATTAATGTAGTCTTTACAAAGGCTTTTTTTAATTGAATGTTCTTTTTTTAATGTTTTATTTATCATAAGTTTATAAATGTAATACAACTGTAATCGTGTTGTCATGATACTACATGCTAAAAATAGGCCATGATCTCTGTTAAAAATAACCATAAAACATTGACTTGGCCGACAAGGAAAAACTTAAGCCATAAAAAAAGGCCATATAAATATGACCTTTTGTTAAGCAGCATAAGTCATTTTAGTCAATGACTTTCGTTATTTTTGAAAACGAGATAGATCTTCTTCAGGGCGTGCGGTTAAAACTTCTACACCGTCTTTGGTCACCAGCAGGGTATGTTCGTATTGAGCTGAAAGACTATGGTCTTTGGTCACCACCGTCCATTTATCACCCATTAAACGTGTTTGCCAAACACCCGCGTTGACCATTGGCTCAATGGTAAAGGTCATGCCTTCTTCCAAAACCATACCTGAATTAGGTTGACCATAGTGAAGGACTTGTGGCTCATCATGGAATACTGTACCAATACCATGACCACAATATTCACGCACCACACTAAAGCGTTCTGATTCAACATATTTTTGAATCGCTGCGCCGATATCACCAATGGTTGAACCCGGTTTCACCGTTTCCATACCACGGTACATTGCTTCTTGAGCAACTTTACATAAACGTTCAGCAATAATCGATGTTTCACCACCAACCACATACATCATATTGGTGTCGCCGTGATAACCATCTTTAATCACAGTCACATCAATATTGAGAATATCGCCTTTCTTTAAAATTTTACTTGCAGATGGAATACCGTGACATACCACATGATTTACAGAGGTACAAATCACATGTTGGAATGCAGGGCGACCAGGTGCAGCGCCATAACCTAAACATGCAGGTATAGCGTCTTGTTTGTTGACAATATAGTCATGACAAATCGTATCCAATTCAAGTGTACTGACACCTGGTTTGATATGCGGTTTGATCATATCCAAAACTTCTGCAGCCAATCGACCTGCAACACGCATCTTTTCAATTTCATCTGCGGTTTTGATTAATCGACGTGGTGCTTCGTAAGTACTGTTCATGATCTTTAAAAACTTTTGGAAATTTGTATGTGACTATGGTATAAATAGCCGCCCAATTTATCAAATGCTTTCTGTGACTTTCTTTGTGAATGGTTTATGGAAATATTGATAAGGGTAATTTAAAAATCCGCACATATGTCGTCACATTACTCTGGGTGCCTGAAAGGGTGGAGAATGCGGACATATGGAGGCCTAACCCAAACTTTTAAGGTAAAGAAAATGGCAGATTACAACGTAAGCATGCGCGACCTTCTTCAAGCTGGCGCGCACTTTGGTCACCAAACTCGCTTCTGGAACCCAAAAATGCGTCAATACATTTTTGGTGCGCGTAACCGTATTCACATCATCAACCTTGAACATACTGTTCCTGCGTTAAATGATGCTTTGAATTTTGTTAACAATCTAGCAAGCAAAAAGAACAAAGTATTGTTCGTTGGTACAAAACGTGCTGCTTCTAACATCATTCGTGAACAAGCTCAACGCGCTGGTCAGCCTTATGTTGATCACCGTTGGTTGGGTGGTATGTTGACTAACTGGAAAACTCTTCGTCAGTCAATCAACCGTTTGAAAGATCTTCAAACTCAATCACAAGATGGTACTTTTGCTAAACTTACTAAACGTGAAGCATTAGAACGCGCTCGTGAAATGGAAAAACTTGAACGCTCTTTAGGCGGTGTTAAGAACATGGGTGGTTTACCTGACGCATTGTTCATCATCGACGTTGATCACGAAGCAATCGCGATTAAAGAAGCTAAAAACCTTGGTATTCCAGTAATCGGTATCGTTGATACAAACTCTAACCCAGATAACGTAGATTTCGTTATTCCTGGTAATGACGATGCGATCCGTGCTGTTACACTTTATGCTTCTGCAATGGCTGATGCAATTCTTGCTGGTAAAGAATACGCTCAAACTCAAGCGAATGCTCAAGCTAAAGGCGAAGAAGCTGCGAAAGAAGCTCCTGAGGCTTAATGCGTTTTGACGCAAGCTTGTCATTTTTGTGATTTAAAATGATGACAAATTGAGCGTCGAGAAAGCAAAACGGCCCAGAGGAACCTTTGGGCCGTTTTTGTTGAACAGATTCATATTCTACCGTATTTAGGAGAACAACATGACTGCAGTTACTGCGAGCATGGTAAAAGAATTACGTGACCGTACTGGTCTTGCAATGATGGAATGCAAAAAAGCATTAACAGAAGCAGACGGTGACATCGAATTAGCGATTGATAATCTTCGTAAATCAGGTCAAGCAAAAGCAGCTAAAAAAGCTGGTAACATTGCTGCTGATGGCGCGATCACAATTGCTCAAGAAGGTAACAAAGCAATTCTTTTAGAAGTAAACTGTCAAACTGACTTCGTTGCTAAAGACGAAAACTTTGCTGGTTTCTCTGCGAAAGTTGCTGCTGCTGCACTTGCTGCTGGTGTAACTGATGCTGCTCAAATTGCTGAATTGAAACTTGAAGATGGTTCAACTGTTGAAGAAGCTCGTATTGCGCTTGTTCAAAAAATCGGTGAAAACATCCAAGTTCGTCGTGCTGCAATTGTTGAAGGTGAAAACCTTGCAGTTTACAAACACGGTTTAAAAATCGGTGTTGTTGTTTCTTACACAGGTTCTGCTGAAACTGGTAAAGGTATTGCAATGCACGTTGCTGCGTTCAACCCAGTTGCTGTAACTGCTGAAGATGTTTCTGCTGATCTTATCGCGAAAGAGAAAGAAATTGCAGAAGCTAAAGCGATTGAATCTGGTAAGCCAGCGAACATCGTTGAAAAAATGGTGACTGGTTCAGTTGAAAAATACTTGAACGAAGTTGTTCTTGAGCGTCAACAATACGTAATCGACAACGACAAAAAAGTTGCTGAAGTATTGAAAGCGACTGCAACAACTGTAGCTCAATTCGTTCGCTTCGAAGTGGGTGAAGGTATTGAGAAGAAAGCTGAAATGAGCTTTGCAGAAGAAGTTGCTGCTGCTCAAGCGGCTGCTAAATAATTTTTACTCACTGAGTATAATTATTGAAAACCCCTCTTTAGAGGGGTTTTTTTTGTCTGTAATTTAATTGAAGTAGATTTAGAAGAATTAATTCATACATATCTAAAAGATTATTCTTTTATAATTCCACCATGAACATTGATTAGACTCGAACTTTATGGCAAATAAAACACAACTTGGTATTGGTGCTGTAATTGCAGTGATCGTCGCAGCTTATTTGGGTGTTGATCTCAATCAACAAAAAAATCAAACAACTGAACCCTCTAAAGTTGAATCAATCGATCAGCAAAACAATCATTCACAAGACAATACACAGCATGTGGATGAGCAGGGTAAAGATAACCAATTTAAAGATAAGCCGTCTGCCAATAGTCAAAATCAAAATGGTCTTGAGGTTATTCGAAAAGCCTATGATGCAAAACTCAGTAATGTTCAAGTACAATCCATCGGTCGAGTAAAAGCCGTGTTGCGTGATGATAATGAAGGTTCACGTCATCAAAAATTTATTCTTGCACTGGATAATGGCTTGACTGTATTGGTTGCACATAATATTGATTTAGCACCCCGTATCGATAATTTACGCAAAGGCGATACTGTCGAATTTTTTGGCGAATATGAATATAGCAATCAAGGTGGCGTAATGCACTGGACACACCATGATCCAAAGCGTCGTCATCAAGATGGTTGGCTAAAACATAATGGAAAAACTTATCAGTAATCTATTGGTTATTTTCTTAGGTGCACAAAAGATCTTTGTATTTTCCATGTCTAATCGTATAGATAGCAATTTTGTTCTATACGCTTTTTATAAACATGCTATTTTTAAATTATTATCAAAAGTCTGAATAGAAAAAATGCAGGAGTGGGCAAGCTACTTTCACCTAAAAGAATTGGGTGGATTAGAGTTGTTAAAAGCACAGTATCACCATAAGCAATTTTCAAAGCATGTGCATGAAGGTTATTGTATTGGTGTGATTGAAGATGGTGCACAGAGTTTTTATCGGACTGGGCAGTTACATACAGCACCGAAGGGCGACATTATTTTAGTCAATGCTGATGAAATTCATACAGGTTCATCTGCTGTCGAGTCAGGCTGGAAATATCGTGCAATTTATCCAACGCCAGAAATGTTGTTAGATGCAGGGCAAGATTTTTTTAGTGTTAAAAATAGCGTACCGTGGTTCCCACAAGCAGTTGTGCAAGATGTTGGATTGGCACAGCAACTCTGTTTACTTTTTGATTTATTAGAACAAAAAGAAAATACTTTACTGAAAGAGAGTATGTATTTATCCACTTTAGCCCGCTTAATCAGTCGTTATGGTCGTGCCAAATTAACACCTGCTGAATTACCAGAAGCACAACGGAAAGTTGAAATAGTCAAAGATTTATTAAGCAGTTTTCCTGAGGATGATTATTCGCTCACTGATTTGGCGACCTATGTAGGATTAAGCCCTTGGCATTTTTTACGTGAATTTAAAAAATATACGGGCTTACCACCGCATAGCTGGTTGGTTCAGGTCCGTTTACAGAAAGCGCGCCAATTATTAAAACAAGGTCAGAGTATTGCAATGACTGCCCAAAATAGTGGTTTTTCAGATCAAAGTCATTTTAATCGACATTTTAAAAAAGCAGTTGGGGTTACGCCCTCTCAATATTTAAGCACATTAAATATTTAATAAATGTATTTGGGAATAGCCATTTAAACGTTTACAGCTCCTGACCAAATAGCAATTTCATTCAAGCGATCACTGAGCATTTATAAGATACTGCTTAAATTCTTAGATTTGGATTTTGCAAATGAGTGATCAATTTGAATCTTATACTGCCGAGATTGAGCCGAAGTCTAAACAAAATAAAAAGGCTTTTTTCCAAGGTGTGGTCGATATTTTACCTTTATCTATTGCCGTACTGCCTTGGGGTATTCTGGCTGGATCAATGGCAATCAATGCTGGATTAAGCTTTGCACAAGCATTCTCAATGTCCGCTGTTGTATTTGCAGGTGCAGCACAGTTGGTGAGTTTAGGTTTAGTCATGTCACAGGCATCTGCCTTGACGATTATGATTACCGTGTTTTTCTTAACCAGTCAGCATTTAATTTATGCGCTTAATTTTCGTCAAGATGTCAGTCGTTTTCCGTTTAAGCAACGTATATTAATTGGCTTCTTGCTGACAGATGAACTGTTTGCTGTCGGTATTGGCAAAGATAAACAACGCAGCTTTGCTTATTTGTTGGGTGCTGGGCTGTGTTTTTATTTGGCTTGGTGCCTATTTAGTGTGTTGGGCATTGTACTGGCTAAATCAATTCCAAATTTAGAAAGCTTACATTTAGATTTTTCAATTGTTGCGGTATTTATTTTGATTATTGTGCCTATGGTGAAAAATAGCGCAACTTTGGTAGGCGTTATGTGTACCTTGCTATCTGCCTGTATTTTTAAATATTTTCAATTTGAAGGGGGCATTGTGCTATCGGGGATTTTGGGGATGTTTGGTGCGATGTGTACGGCAAAGATCGTCGGAATAAAAAATATAGGCGTAGCAAAATGACATGGACTTTATTGTTAACTTTGGCAGGCATTGTATTGATTAACCGCTACTTTTTCTTAGAACCTAAAATCGCCCTGAAATTACCTCGTGTGATTGGAAATATGTTGCAGTATTCAGCGCCATGTTTGCTGACTGCAATTTGTGCACCAATTGTATTTTTTAATGGAGATCAATTGCGTACATTGCCTTTGGATGCCTATTTTTTAACAGCAATGATCTGTGTTGTTTTAGCGCTTATTTCTAAGAAAATTCTAGTCAATTTAGCTTTAAGTTTATTGTGCTTTTACGGGTTATTTTATCTGTTAAATTGAAAAAAATGGAGGGAAAAGCCGAATTGGATTTTCCCTTTGGTTTATTTGCGCTAAAAAGCCAGTTTCTGGCGTGTTTTCCATTTGGGTAGTACTTTACCAAGATAGGCATCCATACACCATACAGGGCCAATGAGGAGGAATTGAAGGTCTTTAAAGAAAGAAGGCTTTTTACCCTCGACTTTGTGACCATAAAATTGACCAATCCAAGCCAAAATAAACACCCCAATATAGAAACCAACACCAACAGGAAGTAAGTAAATGATCCATGCCATGACTGCAATTAATGCGGTCATTGCTACAGCAAGAACAATATCCAAACGGGCATAGAAAACGAGGGTAAGAACCAGAAGCAGTGCGGTAAGCAAAGCACTAAAATGTGCAAGAATCCCAATGATGGCAAATAAAATCGCGGGGACACAAGCCCAATGGATGGCTTTATTGGTTTTGTTTTGATGACTTTCGCTATATTCATCGAACCATTCGGTGATTGTTTTCATTTGGCGCTCCATGCATGTGGTTGGCTATATTTATTTTTGCTGAAAACAATATAAATCAGAATAATGTTTTGGTCAAAATAGCGGCGTTAAATAAAACCCAGTGCTGGTTAGGGGGATTTCAATGTGTTGCCTGATAGAAGTTTAAAATATCTCGTGCCCATGTTTGATGTTCTGGTTTAAGTGTGACTTTGATTTCTTGAAAATTGGTGACATCGTTGCCATCACTTTCATCGGCATAATAGGTGATCCCATGTGTCTTGTTGGGATAGTTGGGAATTTGATAGCTAAAATACACTTTATTTTTATTGGCTTTGACGATGTTTAACAGGTGATTTTTATCTTCAATGGCACCAAATTCATTGTCTAAACTGAGCTTTTTGACATTGGGGAAATACAAACTTGCGCTATGCATGGCACAGCCAGCACACGCGGATGAATTATAAATGGTGATGACTTCATCTTTTTTTTGGCTTGCCAGCACAGCATAGGCAACGCCAGAAGGTCCCATATCCGTGCTAATCACTTGCCATGATAAGGGGGTAAGTACAGGACCAATACCGGGCAGTAAAATGATTTTAAAGTTTTTTGCTTGAGTTGCAGATAATGTATAACTGAACTGACATTTCACTTGTTGGGTATTGTTGATCTTACAGACGGCATCATCTTTGTAGAATCCTGTATCGTTAAAAGGATTGGGAATTGCAGCAATATAGGTATCCACGGTTACATTATTGCTGAGTGTGGCTGCGGGAAGTTGTTCAAGTTGGTGTTGTGGGTGAGGTGCTTGGTTGGTTTTTAGATCAGGAAAAGTGGGTTTGAAAATAGTGATATCTCCATAAGCAAAACCACTCAGGCCCAATAGTATGATTAAAAATTTCGAATTAAGCATGTCCTATCCCGACTAGTCCTTACTGATCCTTATTGGGGACTTTGATAAATCAATTGACCTTCTTTATAAGTTGCCAATATTTTAATGTCTTTAATCTTTTGAGTGGGTACTTTTAATGGGTCTTGATCTATCACCACAAGATCCGCCAATTTACCTTTTTCTAAGGTACCTTTGTCTTTTTCTTCAAAGTATTGGTATGCGGCCCAATCTGTGACTGATTTTAATGCAATATAAGGACTGACTTTTTGATCCTCACCTAATACATCTCCAGAACGGGTGGTACGATTGACGGTTGCATCAATCACCATCATATTTTTAGGAGGGATGACTGGAGCATCATGGTGCTCAGTAAAAATCATATTTTTTCTTAATGCTGAACCTGTTGGAGAAATTCGGTTGGCACGTTCTGCACCGAGTGTTTCATGTTTATGCCAATCGCCCCAATAGTAAGTATGTAATGAGAAGAATGAAGGAATAAGCCCTAATTTCTTGGCTTGATCTAATTGATCCTCACGCATGGTTTGCGCATGAATAATCACATTGCGGCGATCTGCTTGGCCATATTGTGAATTGGCTGTTTCAATAGTTGCGAGATATTGGTCAATTGCAGCATCACCATTGGCATGTGCAAGAATTTGCCAATGATTCTTATAAGCCAGATTAATTGCATCTTGAACCATTTTTGTATCTGGATAGGCTGGATAACCACGATAGTCTTTAGGTTTTCCCTCTGGTGGGATGAAGTAAGGCTGCGTTAGCCATGCGGTTTTGCCTTGTGGGGAGCCATCTAGGCTGATTTTAACCCCACCAATTCTAAAATGATTTTGATAATTGAGACTACTGCCATTTTTCAGCATGTAATCTTTTTCATTGATGATATCTGGATAAACCACGACATCAATATTCAATTGATTGATGGCCGCAAAACTTCGCCATAATTCAGCTGTACCATGATCTGCACGACCTTCTTGTACAGTGGTATAGCCATTTTTGATATAGGTATTCAGTGCTGTTTTTGCCATATTTTGCATGATTTCAGGTGGAACTTTGCTAAACGCAGTTGCCATTGCTGAAAAAACAGCAGCTTCTTCAAGTACACCATTGGGTTCTTGAGAGTTTGCTTTACGACGAATAATCCCGCCAGTTGGATTTGGGGTATTTTTATTGATGTTTAAAAGTTCAAGAGCCTTATGATTTACAGAGGCTAAGTGTCCTGACTGATGTAAAACAATAATCGGGTGATTGGTGGAAACCAAGTCTAAATCATCTGCTGTAGGATGTCGTTTTTCTTTAATTTGGGCATCATCATAACCATTTCCAATAATCCAGCCTGAGGTTGCTTTGATAAAGTCAGGATTGTTTTGTTGCCATAATGAAAGTTCATGAATCAATGATGCAATATCTGAAACGTTACCATCGGGCGTAGGGTAGAGATTTGCCACAGTTTGCTGTAGACCGACACTATTTAAATGGCTATGTGCATCAATAAAACCAGGCAGCAGGGTATGACTGTTTAAGTTAACCTCTTGGGTATTTTTTTGTTTTAACTTTTGCGCTTGTTTTAAATCCCCTGCAAAGACAATTCTTCCATCCTTGACCAGTAGCGCTTCGACATAATGGGGTGACATGCCTTGCATGGTTAAAATTGAGCCACCGTAAAATAGCGTGTTTGTTTGCGTTAATGTTGCAAGATCAGCGGGTGTATTCGTGTCTGTTGGAGATACTGTGGTACATGCGCTAAGCGAGCCAAGGCCAATTACGCAGATGATGGGTGCAATTGCACGGACAAGTTTTGATGGGCTACTGATTTTAAACATGAATAATCCCCAAATTTGTTTTATTAAATATTGCTCAAAACAGATGAATTGAATTGTTTATTTTATTCAAACTAGCAAAGATTTTGATCTACGTATAGGTTTGATATGTGTTTAAAAAATGATAAGTGTTTTTACATTTGAGTAATGATCTTGATTCATCCTAAACGATTTTTTATTTATATACAGCCTAAATAAATCTTTTTCTAAAATAAATCACAGATAACAGCGCCAGTGCTAAACCAATAAATGAGGGACCATAACCGATAGGAGCAGCAAGTAAGCCAACAATTACAGCTCCTGCTACAGCCCCGCCATAATTAAAAATATTCACCCGTGCGATAATTTCATCGCGTCGATTTTCATCTAAACGACCTGCTGCTGAAAATGTCAGCGGGACTAATGCGCCTACCGCAACACCAGCCAGTGCAAAACCAGCAATGACAATCGCCAATGAATGCCCAAAGCCAGCTATGGCACAGCCTGTTGCACCAATCAGCGTTGTGATGAAGGCAACCCATGCAGCGCTTTTAAATTTTAAAAGATAATCCAGGCTTAAACGGGTGAGTAAAACACCCATTTGGTATGCGGCATAACCCAATGGGGCGACTGTGGCAGAGCTTGCTAAAATATCTTTAAGATAAATTGAACTCCATGTGCTGATTGCTGAATCGACAGTAAAGGTGATGAGAATGATCACACCAAAAATAAGCAATTGTTTATGCGGAATTGGTGATCGTTGTTGAGGATGTAGGGCAGCATTTTCTTTTTGTTGAAATAACCAACGTTTTGACACTTGCGATGTAATCAAACACATCGTGACAGCAATGCACAATGCCGCTGTTGCCCCAAGTGTGGTTGAGACTGTTGCGGACATGATTAACGCGCCAAGGAAAGCAGCAACGGTATAACAGGCAAAGAAACCGCCCAAGGCGCTTTTTCCAAGTTTTTGCTCCATCATGACAGCTTGCATATTCAATGCCGCATCTAAACATCCGAGTCCAAGCCCATAAAGTAAAAAACTAGCGACCATGATCATGACACTGGGACTAAATGCTGCAATTGCAATACCGATGGCTTCAAATAGCAAGCCGATAACAATAGCCAGCCTTGAACCTAGTTTCACAGCGAGTCGATCTGCCAAAATAGAACCCAGTGCTGCGGCAATACAGACGCCAAGGATAATAATCGACAGTTGATCATCTGAAAGCCTGAATCGGCTTTTGATTGTGGGAAGCGCGGTCATGACGCTGGCATAACCCAAGCCTTGCGTGGCAAAACCAAGTGCGATTACTTTTTGGGTTTTGCTGAGGGATGTATGCGCGAAGTTTGGCGTTTTGCTGTTCACGTCCATGCATGGCTCACTTTTTTACTTTTAGAATTTAAACTTCGGTTTTCGTTTTCTGTTTAGTGATACATCCTGTATCGACTCGCATTTTATTTTATCTGGAATGCATTGAAAGAAAAGGGGTATAACTGGAAAGTTAAGGGGGCAATTCGGACATCTGTATTTTTATAATAAAAAAGCCACTGGAAAGTGGCTTTTGTTAAATGCATGCAGTGATTTACGAGTTTGGACCATCTACGCGTTCAATATTAACGCGTGCTGTTCCTGAATTTGTAATACCTAAACGCTTAGCAGCGCCGTAAGAGAGGTCAAGTACACGGTTACCATGGAAAGGACCACGATCGTTGACTTTAACCACTACGCTTTTACCATTGTCTTTATTGGTTACACGAATAAAGCAGTTTAATGGCAAGCTACGGTGTGCAGCAGTCAAATCATTCATATCGAATGTATCACCGCTTGCGGTTTTACGGCCGTGGAACTGACGACCGTACCAAGATGCAACACCAGTTTGGCTAAATTTGCGAACTGTGTTTGAAGCAACTTCATTAAGTTTATCAATTACTGAAGGCTCATCTTCAGGAACTTGAATCTTTGCTGCAATAGTTTGACGACGGACTTGATCGCCAGAACGTTCAGTAATTGACAAACTGTTTAGGTTTGAAAAATGAGAGTTGAAATTTGTTGAATCTTTGCTAATCACACGAGAGGCTAGACTCGAACTATCCGAATCATTGTTTAAGTATGATGACTGAACCATTTCTGAGTTGACCTGCGTCATGCTCAGACCCATGGTCAGGGCCATCATATATTTTAGTGAAGCATGCATCGTTTAACTCCTTGGAACCTCAATTTTAACTTTCTAAGTCGCTGAAAATTAACCATAGAGGTCTGTAAATTCACTTGTGCAACTGCATTTAACGGAAAGGATAATATTCAAGCTGGAATAAATGTGTCTAGCATTATTTAAGAAACAGTTACAAAAAGGACAAATTCTTACAGGTTTTGATTAAAAAATAATCAATATTGTAACAAGATGTGGAAAAAGTATTAAATGTGATCAAATTAACATAAAAAAATCTTGACTTATTTATTATTTGGGAAATTGCAAGTCTTAACGACTTACAATTTCGGTGCCTAAAAGCCATAAAGCGGTGGCATACATACGGCTTCTATTATATGTCGTAATCACTTGAAAATTAGGATAAGTAATATAATAAATAGGGCCATTGCTGTCCTGTAATTGAATCACATTAACCAAATCTAAGTCATCAATTTTGACGATTGGATTTAATGGAGAAATCCCTAAATTTTTAAGTGATCCATAGGGAACAGGCTGAGTTAAATCTTTTGCAATAACTGCTTCAGGATTGTTCCCTGTATAACGCGCTAAAAATGCAATAGGGCGATCGCGTTGCCAGCCATGTTGAGCCAGATAGTTGGCAATCGAACCAATCGCATCGACCGCAGAGTTACGTAAGTCAACATGACCATTTCCGTCGTAATCCACGCCAAATTTAGACACATTACTTGGCATAAATTGCGGATAACCTACTGCACCTGCATAAGACCCAACAATCGAATTGGTTGGAACGCCATCTTTATATGACCATGCAATTAAAGCACCCAACTCATCTTGGAAATATTGCGCACGGCGAGGATAACCAAAACCGAGGGTTGCAAGTGCATCACGGGTGATAAAGGAGCCCTTATTTGAGCCATAACCTGTTTCCACCCCTAGAATGCCTAGGATGATTGCTTGAGGCACCCCAAACTGCTGTTCTGCGCGATTTAGTGTATCTGCATATTGTTGTTTAAAACGCACACCACGTTGGATGGTGCCTTCAGCTAAAAAATTAGTTTTGTATTGATACCAAGGCTTACTTTCACCTGGTCGTTCCATAATGCTGATGATATTGGGTAAATTGCGTGAACCATTCATTGCCCAATCAATTTGTTCGCTACTTAAACCATAGGTTTGCATGGTTTTGGCTTTAAAATTATTGTATTCAGGGTTGCTGGCAAAATCATTGGCTTGGCAGAAACTGGTCAGTGAAAATGCAGCTGCACAAAAAGTGATGTTTTTAACCTTCTGTAAAAGCCCAAAAGTAAACATAGGTTATATTTCCTAATTATTTATGATAAAAAATTAACGATGTGTATGTATAGACATCACAATGCCAAAAGTGGCCATTAAAGTAATAATTGCAGTACCACCATAACTCATAAAAGGTAATGGCACACCGACTACAGGTAAAATACCACTGACCATGCCCGCATTTACAAATACATAAACAAAAAATGACAAAGCAAAAGTACCAGCAACCAAGCGCCCAAAATTATGGAAGCATTGTAAACTCATTTGAAAGGTTCTAAAGATAATACAAAAATAAATGATGATCAGAAGTAGGATACCAATCAGACCGAATTCTTCAGAAAATGCGGCAATAATAAAGTCAGTATGGCCTTCAGGTAAAAAATGTAAGTGCGATTGAGTACCTTCCAAATAACCTTTACCCATAAAGCCACCCGAACCAATCGCTGTTTTAGACTGAATGATGTTCCAGCCTGTGCCTAAGGCATCGGCTTCTGGATTAAATAAAGTTAAAACACGTTGTCGTTGATAGTCATGTAGTAGAAATTCCCAAGCGACTGGAATTACTACTGCAACAGCACTCACGGCACCTAAAATCATTTTCCAAGAAAGACCACTCAGAAATAGCACAAAAATCCCACTGGCTAAGATGAGCAATGATGTGCCTAAATCGGGTTGTTCTGCAATCAGGATAAAAGGAATGCCGATCATGATTAGTGATAAAAACACATTTTTAAAACTAGGCGGTAGAGGATTACGAGATAAAAACCATGCAATCATCAATGGCATACCAATTTTTAAAAACTCACTGGGTTGCACGCTGCCAAAACCCGGAATCCCAATCCAGCGTTGAGCACCCATGCGAACCTCACCAAACACTTTAACTGCGACTAAGCAGACCAGTCCAAACAGATAAAAGTAAGGTGCAAAAGCTTGATAAACTTTAGGGGGAATTTGGGCTAAACCACACATGACGAGAAAACCGATACCAAAGCTCATGGCTTGTTTGGAAACCAGCCCCATATCTTGTGCAGACGCACTATAAAGGACGGTTAATCCGAGCATCGCATTTAAAATTAGGAATAAGCTTAACCAAGGGTCAATATGGAGTTTTTGCCAGCGTGAGGGGATCATGGCAGTACTTAGACCATCACGAGGAGATTGACGTAAAAATTTATATTGAGAGCTTGGTGCCATTGGTCTATTTTGTGCGGGAAATGTGTTTTGCGCATGCTATCACAATCCCCCTCGAAGGCAATGAATATCAATACTTTGCAACAAAATTATGAGCTGAATTTTGTGATTATTTTGAGGTTGAAATATTTAAATTAGAAAATAGTGGGTTAAATAGATTGAATTAAATGGTTTTGAATTTGAAAAGGTCTTAGATGGATTTAGGGATAGTATTTTATATTGATTTTAAGTTTATGAATTTAATGGTTAATTACTACAGCTAAAAAGTATAACTCGATAAATGCAAAAAAATGCCCTTACCAAGAAGGGCATTTTTTATATTTAAAAATCCAATCGAATTTTAACGATCAATTAAAAAATAAAGTATCGTAATATTCTGCAACAGCTGTGATTTCATCTTTATTTAAATTTGGAATCAACTTATCGATTGCCATATGCACTGCTTTGCCTACAGCAGACGCGCCAATATCCGCAGCTTTACGTTTGATCATACCCAAATCCAGCGTTTTATTAAAATCACGCATAAAATGGTTAATCGTCGCATCTGAGAATTGTTTGAATTGTTCAGACAATACAGCGCGATTTACATCCCCATTTGCTTGAACTTCAGCAAAGCTATTTTTGAGATTGGTGACTAAACTTGCGTCTAAATTCACACCGACACGGAATTGGCCTTGTGGGTCTTTAAATAGACTACGTTCCGAAAACTCTACAGACTGACGAACCACATCATTGTCTGCCTTACTTAACAATTGTTTAAGTAACACAGCAACAGTCGATTTGACATAGCCTGCTAATTTTTCAGCAGTATCTCGTTTGTCACTTGCAGGGAAGCGACGAACAAGTTCAATCAAAAGCGTATCAATAATTTCTTCATTAATGAGTAAGGCAGTTTGATCACGTAAAGGATAAAGTGGTTCGTTAGAGTTTTTTTTCTCAATACCGGTCTGAATGTTCTTTAATAGTTCTTCAGAAGGTACAAAACCAAAAAAAGGCATGTTTTCAACCTCAATGTTTATTGTCGCGCCAATCGAATTGGGCTTGGCATCCATGATTCATCAGATACACGACATGGGTTAATATCTAAACCGCCACGACGTGTATAAGTTGCATACACCATCAGCTTTTCAGGTTTTAAATTTTGCCAAATATCGGCAAAGATTTGTTCCACGCATTGTTCGTGAAAACCGTTATGCTGACGATACGAGATAATATAAGCTAAAATACTACGATAACAAGGTTTTTCGCCTTGGTATCGGATAAAAACAGTGCCCCAATCGGGTTGTCCAGTCACAGGGCAATTGCTTCTTAATAAGTGTGAATACAGTTGAATTTCAACGCTTTCACCGTGTTGTGTATTTTCTTGATCAAAGGCCAAAAGGCTTGCATCTGGATGATTGACCAGCTGGTCAGGTTCTTGATCATCAATACAAATACCCATTGGTTTGCTGATCTCTAAATCATCAACTTGAAATAAAGTTAGCGTCACTGGGGCTTGTGCAGCAGCAGATAAGTCTTTTTCAACGGTATTGATAAAAGCTTGATGAGAGTCAAACTGGGTAAAGTTCATACTATTAAAGTAGAGCTTTAACGACTTCGATTCAATCAAATTTGGTGATGTTGCAGGGAGCGCAATACGCCCAATGGCAACTTGCGGGATCCCTTTGCTATTGAGCCAAGAAATTTCGAATACATGCCACCAATCTTGACCTTTATATATACCCGCTACATCCGCATATTGCTCACGTGCTTGTGCACGCGCGATCGAGAAAAGAATTTCGGGTTGATAGGTAGTTGGGTAATCGGTTTCTTTACCCAATAAAGATTTTTCAACAGACATTATTCACGCATTCCTGAACCACGAGAAAGTAAATAGTAAGCAATCGCATACAGTACGCCACAGAATAGAGTCACAATAAGTAAAGACAATGAAACATTGACATCACTATGACCTAAAATTCCGAAACGGAAAGCATTGACCATATATACAATCGGGTTAATTAAAGACAGATTTTGCCAAAATGGACTTAAAGCACTAATCGAATAAAACACACCGCCTAAGTAGGTGAGGGGTGTTAATACAAAGGTTGGGATAATCGAAATATCATCAAACGATTTTGCATATACAGCATTGATAAAACCACCTAAAGAGAACAAGAGTGAGGTAATAATAACGGTATATATCGTGACGAAAATATTATGGATATAAAGGTCAGTAAAGAACAAACTCATTGCAGTGACAATTGCCCCAACAAGAACACCACGAGCAACGCCGCCAATCACATAACCACACAAGACCATATGTAATGGAACTGGGCTCATGATCAGTTCTTCGATGCTTTTTTGGAATTTAGCACTAAAGAAACTTGAAGACACATTGGCATAACTGTTTGTAATCACCGCCATCATGATGAGACCCGGCACGATGAATTGCATATAGCTAAATCCACCCATTTGCCCAATACGAGAACCGACCAAATTACCAAAAATCACAAAGTACAAGCTCATGGTGATCGCAGGCGGTAATAAGGTCTGCGGCCAAATGCGCATAAAACGGCGGATTTCTTTTTGAACTAATGTATAGAGTGCAATACGTAGTTGAGTAAAATTCATTCTGCAACTCCTTCAAGATTTTTCTCAACCAGTTTCACAAATAACTCTTCAAGACGATTTGATTTATTACGCATACTGCGAACACGAATGCCTTGCGCTTCTAAAAGTTGAAATAAATCATTTAAAGAATGCGCTTTATCCATCGTGACTTCTAATGTCATGGGGTCAATCAGATTAAATTTCACACCAATGATATCAATCATGATCGGTTCAATCGGATTTTCTAAATCGAAAATAAAAGATTCTTCACTCAATTGGTTTAAGAACGCTTTCATCGAGGTATCTTCTTTGATAACACCACGGTCAATAATCGCAATCTGACGACAAAGCATTTCTGCTTCTTCTAAATAATGCGTGGTTAGAATGATCGAAGTGCCTTTTTCGTTCATTTCTGTAAGGAAATCCCACATTGAACGGCGTAACTCGATATCTACACCTGCAGTGGGTTCATCTAAAATCAAAAGTTTAGGTTCATGCATCATGGCACGCGCAATCATTAAACGGCGCTTCATACCACCAGACAACATGCGCCCTTGAGTATTACGCTTATCCCATAAACCTAATTTTTCTAAATATTCTTCAGCGCGTTGTTGTGCAATTTTAGGCGGAATGCCGTAATAACCCGCTTGAGTGACTAAAATGTCAAAGATCTTTTCAAATTGACCAAAGTTAAATTCTTGAGGAACAACACCTAGACATTGCTTTGCATGTGAAGGATGGGTATCTAAATCGTGACCAAAAATTTCCACAGTACCCGAGGTTTTCCGCGCCAAGGAACTGATAATACTGATTGTTGTCGATTTACCAGCGCCATTTGGTCCTAAAAGTGCATAAAACTCTCCTTCTGGAACAGTCAAATTGATTCCTTTGAGTGCTTGGAATCCATTTCTATAGGTTTTAGATAAATCTCTTAACGTCAGAGCATCAGTCATGAAATTCTCACTTGGTTTATGGAGTGTGTATTGTGAGCGATCTTTTTAAATAAACCAAGTAAGTTAGGAGGAATTCTGCATTGCAAATATGCAACATTGCTTAAAGCATGAGCATCAATCAAAAGAGTTGTTTTATAAATGCTTTACCTCGCGGTTTTTTTTGTTATGATGTGCCTTCTCAATTTAAGCGCCCATAGCTTAACTGGATAGAGTGCAGGTTTCCGAAGCCTGTGGAGTGGGTTCGAGTCCCGCTGGGCGTACCAAATTTATTAATAAAATCAATAGATTAGTGGTTATTTTGACGTAAAATCGGCACATAATCACTGAAATCTCGTGATACGATAAGAAAATAATTCAGGACTTTCTTGCTCATATAAAATTTCTTGCATAGCCAAGCGACTAACTAAAGGCGCGAGAGTGACTGCTGCATGCATTGAAATGAGATAAAGTCCAGAGTCATCATTCATCGTACCAACAATGGGCATATCATCGAATGGGATAGGGCGCATTCCTACAGCCACGTGATCAACAGTTATAGATGATGCTAATGCTGGTGCTATCGTATTAAAATGTGCCTGAATCGTTTTTAAAGCATTCAGAGCGATCAGTTCTGGCGTATTGACTGCTGTGTCATCGATATAATCTTCTGCAGCTAAAAAATGTTCTGAATCAATCGAGCGAATCTCCATCTCTGGTGTCGAGATAATATGCTGTGCGAATTGATCTGATTTTTCATGCTTAAAGCGAATAATAATAGCTGGCAAAGATGCTAAAGGTAATTCGATATTGATGGTTTGCAGCAAATCCTTATTGATCATTCCCGCTGTTAAAACAACTTTATCCGCAACATAATCCTTATCTTGACTACGTACACCGATCGTTTGACCTGATTCATTTTGTAATATTTTAGAAACTTCCGTTTCTGGACAATAAGTTACACCTTTTTTAATGGCATCTTGAAGCAATGTTTGAATTACCCAGATGGGATCTATCGCACCTTCTTCGCCAGCAAATGCAACCACATTCGGCGCTTTATCAAGCAAAGGTTCTTTTTTTGCAAGATTCTCTTTTGTTAAAGATTCGACATTAAAAGACAGCTCACTGTGGGATTGGATAAATTGTAATGTATCATCATTCGTTTCCTGCCAACTAATGGCACCTCGCCAATGAATTTTCAATGCGCCATGCATCTCTGCATCTAATTTTCGCCATTCATTCAAGGATTGTGATCGTAGTTTTTGGTAGGCATCAGGACGCCCATATGAAACATTAAGCCATGCAAAAGAATGTTGGGAAACACCGCTTCCTGCCTGCTTTTGATCTAATAATGTCACTTCTGCATCGGAATAAGTGGCGAAATACCATGCTAGAGTAACGCCAACAATACCAGCACCAACAATAACAATCTTTTTTTCTTTCATTTTGAGCTTCTGTCGCATTAATAAATCAAATTTCATATTATTTTGAATATGATAAAATGATTCTATCAAAGAATTTAAAATGGATAATTTTAATTATTGCTTTACAGGCTGCATTACAAGTATTTTTATAATTTATTGAACGATTAATTTTTAAATAGTTATTTTTCTATTTCGAAGAGCAATGGGCGTACTATATTGTTGTTCCTGACTGTACCAGTTTGTCTAAAAACCCTTTATATTATAAGTATCTAGGCATTCTCTTTGTCGCGGTTTGTTCTTCTTTATACTTTGATAATAAGGGTACATTTGGGGGTATGTTGTAAAATCTAATAAAAATGTACCCTCAAAATGGAAAATTAATAGTAGAAAAAACTCAAAATATTAAATTTGAAAATTTATATCTATATGATTTCTTCAAAAGCAGTATCTTGGTTAAATTCAAACCAATCAGTGAATCTACTTAACTTTTCCAGTAATTTATCTATGCATGAAAACATACGGCTAAATCGCCGTGCTTTTTTAATTAATCGGATCTGTAGTACATTGCCTCATTACTATGAAAGTATCCTCATATTCATGCATCCCCTTATTCCAGATATCCTTTTTTGGTGTTATTTTCATTCCAATAATCGAATTAAGAACTATAACGTGCTCTATCGTTGGTTCTCGTTGATCAATTCTTTTTATAACGCCATCAGGGGCAACAAAGGTAACTTTAAATTCTCCAAAATCTGTTGTATTCGACGATTTGCTGTAGGAGGGGCTTTTTCGATAGGTTGGTTCATCTAAATACACAAAATCAATTTTCTTCAAGGCTTTTTTTATTGATTTGAACTTTTGTTGAACTTGGTATGCATTTGACTTTATCACCAATTTGCATTCATAGATTTTTTCTTTTTTTGTATTTGTAGCATTTATATGAAAAGGCTGATCTGCTGAGAATCGAGTAGGTACTCCATTTTCTTTGTATGGTCGTAGTTTAGCGTTTAAAACTGCATTTTTGATTAATTCATCTGTTTTAGCATTTCCAGTACTACTAATCACTTTTGCAGATGTCACATTACCCATTCCATCTGATTCAAAGCGAATCACAGTATCAAATACATTTGGAGTATCAAACTGATTAATAATTTTTGGTATTTTAGGATTTATTCGCCAGCTTACTCCATCGTTTTTTGTTAGATCAAGAGATTCTTCTGCTGCATTTGTTAATAAACTACAAAACAAAAATGGGATATAAAATAAATGCTTCAAAATTTACACCTTATATAAAAGTTAGTATGCAATATCTTTGTAAGTTAAATTATTATGCTCAAGTTTATAGCAATTTTTCACACAATTCATTACTACAGCTAGAAGCTGAATTCCATAGCAGATTGCTAATGCGACTATAAGGCATAAGTGATTATTAAATTAACACTGAAATTTAAAAACTTTGTAAAATCCCTGAATCTGATTTTTGTTAGGCACACGCCTAAATCAAACATTGGTTAATTAAACGCTTAAGCTAATTCAAACAAAATTGAGGTAGATCTTTCAGCAGTTTTTCTAAATCAATAAGCTGATATTTTTTAGTGAATACACCACTAATTGAAGGCGGATTTGAACGCTGAATTATTGATGTGGTTATCAATGAATTAATTATCACTTAGAGTATTGATGAAGAAAGCATAAAATGGTTCAGTCTAAATAACCATATAAAGTTATGGATTGATCAATATAAGTCATTGATGGGTGACTATACGTAATTTTTAAAATTTTAAAAATATAAAAGTAATTTGAACATGAAAAATTGGATGATCTTTTGGAAATGCTTTAAATAGAGTTACTTTGTTGGTGAAGTTTTTTATAGCCAACCACTCGATAAGATTGATCCTAAAAAGCATAAATTAGTAGCAGAATACAAAGTACTTAGGTCAAACTCGTATCTATCAAATCATTTGTAATACTGTGATTAAGCTAAATATCTATAGAATTTAAGCCTCTTATTCACCTTCATATTGAGTATTTTTCACCAATTAAAAGCAAGCTATAGCACTTGTTATATATTGCCACTGACAAATAAAATGAAACCCTAGTAAAATAGTAGGAATTCCTCCTATTACCGAATAATCGGTTTTTGCCTGCATTCTTTCCCCAAAGATGCAGGTTTTTTTTGCCTTAATGTTTAAATTATTCATAGCATAGCCTTAGTGGGCTGCTTTTTTAATAAAATCCTTAAGCTGTTAAGGATTTTGAATTTTGCTCAAAGTTCATAAAATAGAGCTGAATGCGGTAGTATAGTGATTAACGACAAGAGTAATCATTACGATGAATGAAACCTTTACATATTTGTATACCCACGTGGGTATATTTGGGTCCTTACCTACACACAAAGTATTTACCAGCGATAAGAGCAATAGAACAAAATTAATTTTTGCTGATAACACATTTATTTACAGTTTAATTTCTTCTTGGGCCTTAAGTAACTCTGATTTTGATAGTGGAAAAGTGACATGGAAAGAAGAGCCACAAGGCTATCTAGAAAATGAAATAAAAAAATTAGCGATTTATAAAGCGAATCATCCCTTATTTATCACTGAATCATAAGTTCATGTAGTCACTAGAGTGACGTCACCGCTATTTTAAATATTGATGAAAGATAGAGCAAAATATTGAAGAATACCTTACAGAAATGTGAGGTATTTTTAATCGCTTAATTTTTCTTAACTCGCCAAAAAAATGTCATAAATGAGTGTTATATTGCTTAAAACAATTGAGGGGAGCCAACATGGGTATCGATCTAAAAGAACTCAATAAGCAAATTGATGATTTTAAAGAAAGTAAGGATCCACAAAGATTAATCATTGGTTATAAAACTTATTCTAAACTAATGAAAGAGAATAAGTTTTTAGATAAAATTAGCAAAGATGCAAATGACCCAATGATTAGATATTATAAAGAAATAAAGATAAAAATAGTCACAGAAAAGCATTTTTTTGAGATTGAGTAGCTGAATAAGCAATATAAGTTGAAATGAGTGGGAAATAATGAAGTTTGTGGTGAGGCGCTTAAAGCGTCTTTTTTTTATAGCAAAAATTATTATAGATACTTAACAGGTATTTATAGACAGGGAAGTATCGATAAGAAAAGGTAAGAGAGAAGTAATTATTGCAAAATGTTTTACTATTCAAGTAGCTTACTAAGCGATAGATTTTAATGTGATTTATTTATCCATATTAATGATTGAAAATTTCACGTTATTAGTGTATAAAAAATCAACAACAATAAAATAAGGGTGATTACATGATATCTAAATCTATAAACATCGCATTCTTCTTTTCTATGTTTATTGTTCTTACTTTGCTTATCCATTTATTTGGTAATATCCCTTTAGGGATATGGGTGTATAAGTAAATACAAATGGACCTAAAAGCTCATCAAAAGGTGGGCTTTTATGAATTTTAATATGTTGATAGGTGCTTAAAACAACTTTGCGATTTAGCAACTTATATCATGGCATAGAGATTAACGATGTCTGGTGTTAAATATGATGTTGTGGATTTGGCAAAAGAGATTCAATCTAATCACTCCAAAATTCTCTGTTCTTATATTTTTCTATGCACACACGAAAACAATGCATAAAAGTATAAATATTGTGTGAATAGAATACTTAAATAGGACTTTTTGAGATATATATTGAATAAAGGTTGTATTACTTGCCTTTAAGGCGTATAAAGTCACTTCGTTGATGCGGGATGGAGCAGTCTGGTAGCTCGTCGGGCTCATAACCCGAAGGTCGTTGGTTCAAATCCAGCTCCCGCTACCAACGAAAAAAGATTCAAAGTTTATAGCCTAGTTTGCTTCATGCTTACTAGGTTTTTTTATGCTTAAAATTTATTGCATTGAATTTAAGCGCTTTAGAATAGCAAAGATATAAAAAGCGCACTCAATCAATCTGCTTATTTATGCTGGGTATTTGAAGATAAGTAGAATAGTGTTATTTAATGAGTTTTCACTTTTAGCTTAAGTATTCTATGGCTCAATCTAATCTATATAAATTACCTGCTAAATATTGGATGGGCCGAATAGCAATTGGATATGGCATTGGCTATTTTGAGGGAGCTGTTGGTGATAACTCTCCACATCGTCATCACGCACATCAGTTAAGCTTTGCAAAACAACAGGGAGAGCGGATTCAAGTTATTGCTGATGATTATTGTATATGGAGTAGAGGGGTCTATATTGCAGCAAATACTTTACATCATTTGCAACCAGGAACTTACTGTTCGATCTATATTGATCAAACACATTTTCTTGCTGATGTCATTCAGCATTATTTACAAGCTTACCTACAACCAGACTCGTCGATTACGCTATTGCCTGAAAGTTTAGTGACGATTCTTAGAGCATGTTTTATAGAACAAAATCAAACATTTGAATCTTTCCAAAAGCTTTTAAGTTATTGCAGTGAATCTAATTTCAAAGCTCAGTCAGTTAGAGAAGAGCGTCTTGCAAAATTTCTTATTCTCAACCATCAACAGAATTTGACAGTGAAACAAATCGCCACACAATTCAATCTTTCAGAAAGTCGTTTTAGTCATTGGTTTAGTGACAATTTTGGTATTTCTTATCGTAGTTATCGGAAATGGTTACGCTTATTACAAAGCTTTCAAGCCATAGATCAGGATATTAATTTAACCGGCATCGCTCATCACGCTCATTTTTCTGATCAGGCGCATTTTAGTCGAACCTGCAAACAAATGTTTGGCATTCAACCTTCACTATTAAAATTTATTCCATCCATTGAGCAAATGCCAATATTACTTTTGTCAGATTAAAAGCTATAAGTGATATAGCGGTTTCGTTCAATTTTTCTATCCAGCCAGTCAGCATACTCCTAAAACGTATTCTGTTGATTGGAGTTATAAATGAGCGCTTTTGTTAAAATATCTCTGCGATATTTATTTTATCCGCTTTGTATGCTGTTAACCGTATGGATGATGATGTTCATCGTCTCAGGGCAAGTTCCGTATTGGCCAAGTTCAATATTATTCATCTTGCTAAGTGGCGTAGTGATTGCATGGGTTGAGTATTCTTTGCCTTATCAAGCAAAATGGTTGGATACACATCAAGATTTTGTTACAGATATCATTCATGCGATTTTTAATTTATTTTTGATCGTTTCTGTCTCAAAAATTATTGAATGGTTTGATCTTTTTCGATTTATTCCACGATTATGGCCCGACCATATTTCGGTATTTTGGCAGATATTGATTGTTGCTGTGGTGATTGATTTTGGACTATGGTTCATGCACTACCTAAGCCACAAGTATCGGTTTTTATGGAAATTGCATGCGATTCACCATCAATCACGCCGTTTATATTGGTTAAATGCTGAAAAGCGGCATCCACTGAGTGCAATCGTACTTGCTGGGCCTAGTTTGATCATCCTCGCGCTTTTGGGTGCTCCAAGTTTGCTGATCGGGTGTTGGATGATATTTATGGCCGTGCATTTGTTTTTTCAGCATGCAAATATTGATTATCGTGTTGGTCCTTTTAAATATATTTTTGCTGTAGCTGAAGTACATCGCATCCATCATAAACATGGATTTGGTCGTAAGAATTTCGGAGAAGTGTTCATATTTTGGGACATCTTGTTTAGAAGTTTTCACTATGAAGATCAAAAAATTAAAGATGATCAAGTTGGTGTGCGTAGTCAAATACCCAACCAATATTTGGCTCAACTCCGCTGGCCATTTAAAAAGTAACCCTAAAGTAAGCATAAGAAAAATTGATGTATAGAACATTGGTATTTTTTTCTTGTGAAATAGAAAGCCAATTGGCTTTCTATCAATGATCGAGAAAAGTAAGTTATTTGAGCAAGCTCTCACATGAGGGCTGTTCTAAATAGATAAGTCATTCTTTCTCCATAATAAAGTTAAATATGTATAAGAAGGCTTGATTATTTATTTTTTTCCTGTAAAGTAAAGCCAACTAGAAAAAAGTCATGTTTTGGTAAATCTTCTCTAAGTATCGCAGTTTTAGTCATAATCCTTCGTTTTATTCAGATTTTAAGTTCAATTCTTTATTATTTTCGACGTTATCACTAGTCATAAAATGGCTTAAAATTTTTAAATCTCAGTAGGATTGATTATGTCAAACTCAAATGTTGTTAAAGGTACAGTTAAATGGTTCAACGAAACTAAAGGTTTCGGTTTCATTCAACAAGAATCAGGTCCAGACGTTTTTGCTCATTTCAGCGAAATCGCTAACTCTGGTTTCAAAACTCTTGCTGAAGGTCAACAAGTTGAATTCAGTATCACTCAAGGTCCTAAAGGTCCTAACGCTGTAAACATTACTCCGCTATAATTCAGAGTAAGTTGTAAAAAAAGCACGATATCGTGCTTTTTTTAACTCTAAATTTTTATTTTAATTCATATTTATACATTTCAATTATTTCTATAACTTCCTCTATAGTCAACCTGTCAAAAAACTCAGACACAATAATATAATTATTCTTAATCAATATTTTTAATTAAATCAATAGTATGTAAAAATTATTTGATTAAAAAGTTAGCAGTGCCACACTTTACATTTAAAGTTTAAATACCTTTGCGTAGGCGATGCCTCACTTTTCAGAGATGAAAAGATGACAAAAATCTTCCGTTGGGCGAGGGGTACGTCCTGTACCCCCGCCCAACAGCGACATCCATGTCGCTCCACGGTAGAATCACCATGTATGATTCAAAAGCACAAAAACGAATTAATAACCAACAGTTTCTAAAAGTTCATACAAAAACTTAAGCTTCATTGATGAAAATTATTTGTATGAATAATTAGGCGGTTTGACTATATATTCTTATTAAAACACTGGACCTATTTAAAAAATCCATCATTCGTCTACCAGCAAAAATTTAAGCAAATCTAATCAATTGCTATGTAAATCTCGTCTTTTCTATTCGGGGGACTGTGTGGCTGCTGTGCTATTTCTAGATCAATAAACAAAAAGAAACCCGCATCATGCAGGTTAGTATGGCCTTTCTTTATTGTCTATAGACCACTCTCTCCAATGGTCACGGATACTATACATCTGTTCTTTAATAATAAAAACGCAGTAAAATAGTCGAGATAAATGTATAGCGTCTTTCTGGTTGAATATGATTGATAAAACATAATAATTTAGATAAGTGAATAGAATCTAGTAGACTTTTCTTTTATGCCATATTTTAAAACGATTTTATTAAAAAATATTTAAAATCAGTTATATAAAGTTTAATTTTTGTCCTTCTTTGCGCGTAGCATTGGCTGGTGTTTTTCATTGTTTTATAGAGGCTGTATCTGTAAGCATACGTAGTCTCGATCATTGAGTGAATAAATTCTGATATTTGTATTATTGTAAAATTAAATAGCCGATGAATGGTATTGAAAGTGAGACTCTTGTTATGTAAATTAAGTTTAGCTAAACATATATCACAAGTTTATATACCCACTTACTCTATCGGTGGGTATTTTTTTATACAGGCAATGAAAGGGTTGACGATAATTTAATTTTAAAGTAAATTTAAATTGTTATTTTACTAATAATAAATAACAAAAATCCTTAGTCAGCGCAAAATTAAGGTAAAGCCTTACAGAAATGTAGGGCTTTTTTTATCAGCTCAGCGCAAGTTTAGAATAAATCCGTTTTTGAGGCTGATGATTGGTCTACATACTAGAGTGGACATTGGTCTTTAAAACAGCCTTGCAACTACCGAAGGAGGGGATTGTTTAATTGTATTCAAGTAAATGAGTATTATTGCTGAAGTATCAATATTGATGCATTTGCACTAATAGAAGCCAAAAGCTAGCGTAAATCTGAACCAACTTAAGTAATGAATATTTTATTGATATGACAAGTAAAAATGAATTTGTTAAATTAAGTGAACGATACAAAGGATGGTAATGCGATGAAAAAATTAATTTTAGCTGGGAAGCTGGTTGAGGCAACCTTAGAGGGTGACCATGTCACAAGATTACTCATCGGAAATTTAGTCGGCTTTCTGATAAAAAATGGAACAGTGAATTATGAAGACTATTTTCAATTTACCCAACAAACAAAAAAATACTTGATTGAAACGTCTGAGGATAGCAGTGAATCCAAAGTAAAAATGATTGAAAGTATTTTTGATCTTCATCTTGATGATTTAAAGGAGATAAAAGCAATAGATCCTAAAAAACCTGTGTAGCATCAAGAAGCAATCTTTTTGATAAGCACTTAAAATGTAAGTAAATAAAAATTTTTATAATAATTTACTGTTTTTGCAGTATATTGAATTGCGTTTGATGTACAAGCATAAATTTAATAATCATTGAATGTTTTGGTTAACAGTTTTAGCTGTTTTTATTTAATTTTTTAAGGTGTTTTTTATGAATAAACTCGACATAAATGTAAAGGATCAATTTGGAAAGTGTTACGCAGTTGAGGCAACATTAGATGATGTTGTGATAAATCCAAATAAAACTCATGAACGTATCAAATATATTATTGTTGAAAATGAACTTTTGCGTCCTAACTTCGAAATGCTTTTTGAAAGCAGCAAGAATGGTAAAATTTATAAGATTTTGGAACCTATGATTTAAATCGAGCCACCTACGGGTGGTTTTTTAATCGCTTCAAGTTATATAGCGACTAAGGCAAATCTTCGCTGTTTATTTGAACATTGTATTACAGCACGCTTTGGCTAATTTTTGTTACATAGTTTAATTTAAATTAATAAATAAAGGCTGATATACTTTTTACTGAATTGTTGTGCGACTCACACATCATTCATGCGCCTCCAAAAAATAAGCCCACTTTTTAGTGGGCTTTCTAATGCTATATCAGTGACTGGTTGAATTAAATTATTATTTGGGTAAGCGCTAAAGATGCCTTGATGAGGGTAAAAGTATAATAGTCGCTATCGAAATATTAGGTTTTTAATCTTAAGTAAAAGGTTAAGCCATTGTGTTTTTGTAGTTAAAAGAGCATACGATCACCAGTCAACAATGAATGCTTTTAGAGTGCTCTGGATGCCCATCAATAATTCTTTTAAACATATATAGAATAAAGGTTGTATTCCTTGTCTTTAAGGCGTATAAAGGTGCTTCGTTGATGCGGGATGGAGCAGTCTGGTAGCTCGTCGGGCTCATAACCCGAAGGTCGTTGGTTCAAATCCAGCTCCCGCTACCAACGAAAAAAGATTCAAAGTTTATAGCCTAGTTTGCTTCATGCTTACTAGGTTTTTTTTATGCTTTTAAATTAGTTAGCTTTAGAAATTTATAATCAAAGCGCGGATAAATGCCGTGAAAAAATGACAATTGAAGGCGCATTTCAACTTTGTTGTCTAAGTTAAAATAAAAATAATATGTAAAGTTTGCTTTACATGGTGCGCTATTTGATCTAAATTTATGTAAAGCTTACTTTACATGGTTGCCGTATGAAAAAATATAAATCTCTGATTGAGTTTAGTGCATCAATACTGCTTTATGTTGTTGTGCTTATTTGTTCATTAAATTATTTAAAGAATGACGATATCCGTTATTCAACACAAATTTTTGTGACATTATTGCCGATAATTCCCTGTATTTTGGTGGGGTGGAGTGTACTCAGACAATTAGCACGCTTAGATGAAATGCAACAACACATCCAATTACAAGCTTTTGCGCTCGCATTCGTAGGTACCGCACTGATTACATTTAGCTATGGATTTCTTGAAAATATTGGCTTTCCACATCTTTCTATGTTTTTTGTATGGCCTTTAATGGCAACGTTGTGGGGTGTTGGTATTGCAATTGGGAGTTGGCGTTATCGATGAAAAATATCTTATCTGAATTGAGAGCGCAGCAAGGTTGGTCTCAGCAACAATTAGCAGAATATTTGGGAGTCTCTCGCCAGACGATCAATGCGATTGAAAAACAGCGCTATGATCCTAGCTTACCTTTGGCATTTAAAATTGCGAAATTATTTAACCGATCAATTGAAGCAATTTTTAAAGATGAAGAAAGCTTTGACAATGAAAATGACGTTATAAAAACAGAAAATTCTGCCGCTAAAAAATAGTGTATTTGAATATTTTTTTAAATTATTATTTTATCGATTTTAGCAAGTACTACTAAGAAATGACTAATTTTTCTTATAGGGTTTAGTGAGTGAAATGATCATAAGCGGTCCAGCTGCAGATAAACTGGTAAAAGCTTTGCTGGAGCATAAATTTTTAAGTAAGCCTCCACTTCAGGAGGCTTGCTTTTGAGCAGACTTTTATTTCAAGTACATGAGTTTGATATGTGTATCTATAGTTACACTTTATAAAAAAATCAGTGAGCTATGGCTTAAAATCAATGTATTCCTAAAAACTGAAATGGCTTTGATGTTTTAAAATAAGCATTTGATTTCCCAGAATAAGTGATTGCTTGGTCTTTACCTAAGGTCAACTTTTTGGTTTGTCCATCTTTGAAATTAATATCTTTTAAATCCACCCAAAATACATTGGGTGATACCGCAGATTCAAAAAAGTAAAGGCTTCTCTTATGGTCAATCACAGTACGCCAACGTGTAGAAGAAATATTTGGTTCTTCCGCTGTATTTAATCCAAAGGGTACAGAGACATTTCTGATTACACCAAAAACACTGGCGATAGAATGCTCAGGTGAAGCATTTTTAGGTATTGCATTGATATAAAATGATGCTCTTGCAAAGCGATCTGAGGCACGATTGGTTCCCGGTAGCATGACGGTTCCGCCGATTTGTTGCCAATAACTGTTCAGCGCCAATTGCTGATCAAAGATTGGGGAATTGGTCATCACCTGATATTTGCGGTTATGATGAATCACTTGCTTGCCGTCAATGTACTCAATAATAGCACTATCACCAGATGCATCAGAAATAGAGAGGTGCAGGGTAGTGAGTCGTGTATCACCTGGAACAGTATCTGTAACAACAATAAAAGGCTGTTTTTCTAAAGCACGTACAGCTTCATCTACAGTTGCATAGTTGTCTAAAACATATTGTGCCCACAATGAAATACTTAGTGGTGGTTTGTTGTTCTTTTTCGGATCTGGATAATCAGATTCGACTAACCAGAGTAAGTTAGCCACTAACTCTTTTTCATTTACCCCATCTGTTGTGGATACGCCATAACCTGTTGCCACAACGCTCCCATATTTCGATGCCCACTGAATAGAATTCGGGCCAGCTAAACCTGTACGTTTGACATTACTGGGTAAAATCCATAAATCTGTCCCTACGTCTTGTTTCCAGTCCATGGAGCGTGCAGTAATGACCTCATTATTGTCACCTAGATACACTACACGTGTACATGCAGTGCTGACTTCTGCTGCGACGAGAACGCCCGCAGCAAATAATATTTTTTTCAAAGCATTATTCATCATCATTCCCTCTCAAAAAAATTGGTAAATTAATGCCCAGAACAGGGCCTTGTTGTGGAATATTCCAATGAAAGTTATTGGATTTATAATTTTTTTCAAAAGCAAAGGCAGGTAAATTAATATTTAACTTTGTCGTAACATCAAAAGAATTGCTGAAGCATTTTGCAAAAGCAGGCTGATTCAAAATAATACCAATCGTTATAAATAAATATTTATTAAAGTTCATAAAATTTCACATTTTTTCTATGTGCTTAATTATTATACTAGCACTGATTTTTATATTTTAGATAGAAATATTTTAAAAAATTGTCCCCGCTAAAAAGGCGCTGACTTTATTGAATTTAAGATCTTTTAGCTTTATTGATTAATTTGTTCTATATTTATTATTTTAAATTACAGTAACTTGTGCGGATTCTGTGCTGTACATCTCTAGATGTTCAAGCCGATAGAAAAATCAAAATGTACGACATGATAAGTCGCTCTAAGATTGAAAAAGCACTGAATAAGTATTGTAATGGGCTCTCGTTATTTTCAGAATAAAGACTATGGCTAAAAAGCAAATAATTACATTTGATGAGTTTACGCGTGAACAGTTAATTTTTTCATTGAAAAAATATGCCTTAAAGGAACTAGACTTGGATCTAGGCAACTTTCCAGCACAGTTTTTATTTGATTTTATTGTAGACGAGTTTGGCCATCATTTTTACAATCAAGCGCTCAATGATACCCATGAATGGTTGGCAGAAAGATTCGCTCATTTAAATGAAGATTTATTTATTTTGTCTAAAGAAAAAGTAAACAAAGCAAAATAAACAACATCTTAGAAATCGTATCCAGCATGATTTCAGTACTTGATGTTTATAAGGTCAGTAGTAAGCTTACACTGATTTATGATCATTCATGCTGAGACGCTTTTAGAAAGCCCTACCTAAGTATTTTAGGATAGCGCTTACTTCGGTTCTTTCGATAGAGGATTTAATGAACCGATATCTGAAAAAAAGCTGATTGCTTATAGTGATCGCACCATCCAATTTAAATTCGAGTGAATAGAACCCTGTTCACTTTTTCCGTGTTGGCGTTAATAAAATCATGATCGAGTCAAAGCTCACCTCGTTAAAGGTCTGATTTATAATTTTATTAAAAATTTGTTTATCCATTCCTCAATATCAAGGCTAACACTAAAGCTAAGTCGGCATCTCCATGTTCATTCTGTAATCCTCCCTAGATTGCTGGATCGCAAGTATAGTGAGCAATTGAAGTTGCTTTTAGTTCTAGCCGATGTGCTCAGTGAAGACTTCTATTGACTCTCTAATTTTACTTTAAGCGCATGATTCATTCGTTCAAAACCGGGCTTGGTCTTGGTCTGTAAATTCTTAAGAAATGGTTTGACTAAAATGCCACTAAACGCTTCGCTATGGATTAATCTGGTTTGATTACTGGCTATTTGTTCTAATCTAAATTTATGTTCTCCATCAAATATTCCCTTCACCAATAATTTTCCGCGCCAGCTAAATTGTTTATTTTCCTGATTTTCAAGCACAAGCGCTTTAAAAGACATTTTACTTGTCGCATCATTTTGTATAGTGACATTGATCTTGCCACCTTGATGGGTTTCTCCTGAAACATTGATGATAAATGGATTCCAATTTTTATAATCTTCAAAATTTGTTAGGGTTTTCCAAACAATATCAATCGGTGCATTGATCAAAATTTCTGTGGTTATTTCAAATTTCATATTCGCTCTTTTGACTTGCTTGTATTTTATCCAATATACACTTATTTCAACTTTTGAATATCGCTAAAATTAACCTCACTTTGTTAAGAGGTTGGTTATATTAAGTTATTGAATAAAATGATAATTGTTGGATTTTCCTGCATTGTTCTAAGCTACGCCTTGATATGATTCATTTTTTATACTTAAAAAGTGATCAGCATAAAGAATAAATTCAATATTTTAATCAATAAAAAATAGCTTCGTTTAAAAACTATAAATTGTTGAGCACCTTATATGATTCTGCTCATAAAAAATTTTTAATTTATTGTGATATATTTCACTAAAATTTTTGTTAGTTTGAATCGTGACTGGTTTTTGTGTAAACTAGAGCGGTGATTTAGTGGTTTTATAGAGGTAATTATGATGATTTTTTATGATGGAGAGCATATTTTCCCAGAGCGTGCCAACGAATTTAAAAACTTTTTAAAGAAATACTTGATGGAACATCAAGCTGAATATTTATTAGAACAAAAAACATTTGTATACGATAGTGACTGTGACGAGTTTTTAGAGTCAGACATTCAGGAATTTTATAAAATTTGGTTGATGGCTTAATACATAACATCCTACTAAGGGGGTACTAAAAACCTAGCTTGTCAGAAAAGTGTAAAGCTCGTTCTTCTAGGTTGGTTTTTACAATGACATAGCGCACATCGTCTATATTTTAAGCATCATACTTTTTAATATGAAAATAATGTTGATCGCAGGCCATGCTAAATATATGAATGAAAAGAAATATAATAAATACCTTAATAAATATTTTATATATATGAAAAAAATAAAGATTTAAAATATTTCCTTGTTAATTTCTCTGTAAATTAGAGTTTTATAATAAATATTTGTATTTAAATTATTTTATTGCATATTTTAAATTTATTATTTTTGAATTTATCAAAAAATAAGTCGTTTATTCATATTTTTATTCATACTTTTTCGTACAAAATTAAAATTCAATCAGTGCTTTTTATGCCAAATAAAACATTTTAATTGTAGACTAATATTGACCTAATCCTTTGTTTAAATTAAAAAAAGTTACAAATTATTATCATAAAATAATATTATATTATAATTTCATGATACTTTTTAAACATGAGGGTGCTTTAAAAGCGACTCATATTATCTCTACTTAATAAAAGGCATATATAAATGGCTAAAATTGACTTAACACCTTTAACAGAAATTGATGGGTTCACGGCAACAGCACTTGTTGATAGCACAAGTGGGTTATCATTGGCTTCTTATGGAACGGGAATTGATTTGGAACTTGCGGCTGCTGGAAATACGGAGGTTTTAAAAGCAAAAATGAAAACAGCAGAAGCTTTAAATTTACGCGATACGATTGATGATATTTTAATTACCTTAGGAAAACAGTATCACTTATTAAGACCTCTAGATAAGAACAGTAACTTATTTTTATATTTAGTCTTAGATCGCCAAAAATCTAATTTGGCAATGGCACGACATGAACTCAGAATTTTTGAAAAAGAATTAGATTTCTCTTAAGTATCAATGTTTGGCTATTGCATCGCGTTGTTGTAATAGCCTTTTAGGTACTTTTTCGTTTTAAAATAAAAATATTCAATAACATTCACAATAATTTATAGCTGATTTATTGCTAAAATCAGAAAATAAGTAATTTAAATTCAATGGTATATATTGAGAAGTGTGTGTTATGTGATAAAAATTATCATTGAAAAAAATTTAAATGTTATTACAATTTTATTTCTAATAAATTTAAGGGAATAAGCTATGGAAAACAAAACGGCAAGATTAACAATTTTAATTGATCCAAATAAAAAACAAGCTTTTGAGGACTTATGTAATCGTCAGGATTTAAAGCCATCTCAGGTTGTTCGTCAATTGATCCGTGAATATTTAGATAAGCATGATGTTGAATATTCAACTCAATTACCCATAAAAAAAAGCAAATAGAGTACAGCTTTCTCTGTTTATAAATATTTTATCGAGCCGTAAGGTTTGTTTGATCTTTCTAATTTTTTTTAGCGCATAAAAATAATGCTTTAAAACGAAAATGATCATTGCGTGCGCCATATTTTTTTGATGATTAAAATTTTTAAGCAATCATATAGAATAAAATGAGCCACGCCCAAAAGTGGTATAAGCTGTTGAAAAATTTTAGTTGACAGACCTGTATATTTATTTTGCTTTAAAAGATCAGCGCATGTTAACTCCCTTATTTGTTATCAAATTATTTTTAAAAATAAAAATAAAAAACAGGAAAGTTTAAGCTAGGATTAGTTTCATCATGTTCTATAAATTTAGCCACTCATGGTCAAGCAAATCATCCATTATAAAGGTTTAATCTTTTTTGCCATGCTTATTGCATTTGGTCTTGGTATTTTGCTCAGTAAAGCAGAGCTCCCTTTATCACAAAAAGGACATATTGAGACGGAATGTTTCGGTATACATATTCCTGAAAATTTAAAGTACACGCAGTCTAGACAATATTGTAGGTGTTTTAAAAGCCGCTTGAATTACAGCGATAAAAGTAAAATCGAGAAAATGTGTTTAGATAAATAGAGGGAGAAGAGGGCTATCAATACCAATATGATTCACTCAACATGATTGCTTTTTGATTTATGAAAAGACATCTAATGCTGCTGATGATATATAAATTTTAATGATGATCAATGTTATAGGTGATCTCGTGTGGCAGATTTATAGGTTATTTTTATAAAATAATTTTTACTGGCTCGTTTTTATGTGATGTTATTTAGATTTTTTAAGGTTGATCAATATTAAATTATAGTCAATGAAACTTATCTATTATCTACCAATTAAAAAAATATTCAATTTCAAAATTGCTGTGATATCGTTCAATAATGTTACTGCATCTTGCAGATCAAAGCGCATCTGACTATATTAAAACTACAGTAGGTCGCTAAGACGCTACGAAGTAGTTGGACAGATCAATGACGGCTTGTTGAATTTGTGACTCCAGTTCAAATAAAAAATAAGCACTAGCTTTCCAACATAAAAAGCTCGCAGAAATGCGGGCTTTTCTTTTTCTGATTTTTTGAAACGTCATGAAATAATTGAATCAAGCTGTATTTACATAAAGTATTCAAAGTAACTCTATATTTTATAAATAAAAAAAATAGTAATGTAGCTAATTTTTAACATTGCCATAAAATCTAACAACTTTAAGCTAATTTTTAGTTTGGCGCATGCTATAAGAAAACAGTATATAAAAAAGAGGACAGAAAAATGACTGAAATGATTACAGTAAGGGTCAAGGATCAATATAGTAATGAGCTGAATGCAATGGCTTGGTTAAATAAGCTGCAAGAGCATGAAGACACAGATAATTTATCATTGTTCCAAAAAATTGATCATATCGTTGTGGATGGTGAGAAAATCTTACCAAGTATTGAGTTGCTTTTTGAAAGCAAAGAAAGCGACAGTATTTATCGTGTGATTGAACAAGTTAGCTAATTTTTATCATCAATAAAAAACGTGTTGGGTGAAAAAGCCCAACACGTTTTGTTTTTAATCAGTTTAAAATGATATAAATATTAGGGTCTGTTGACAATTCGTCTACGTTTGCGACTACGTGTGTTTTTTAGGTGATACTAGGCGCGAAATACGAAATTTAGTCATTCTAAATGAGTAGTTCGTAACGACGTAGCGGCAAAAAACACGCTAGTCCCGAAGGGTTGTGGCTAAAATTATCTCAGCCTGTGTTATGAAACTCGAAAATAGTCTCGCTATTCTCTTCGTTTCATGCCTTGCCTGCTCAATTTTAGCCTACAACGCAAGCCATTTATGAAATGTCAACAGACCCTAAGCAGTTTTAAAATGATCGAGTGTGACGGCAACAAGATGATATAAGGCCAAACGGTTTTTATTTGCATGCTCAATTGCATTTTTTTCAATTTTAAACTTATCTTGAAGTGTCCCTCGAGAATAGCTTTCAACCAAAATATGTTGAGATGAAATAGGATCGCTTTTAATACGTAAATCTTTTTGATATTTAATATTGGATACAGCATTTAAACATTGTTCAAACGTTGGATAAAAATTTGAAAGTTCTAAAGCTGTTTGGTTGGTCGATTTTGTAAGGTATTGAGTCATAATTGTCTAATTGTTTTAAATCATTGGCGTGCCCATAATTCTACAGAATGCGTGTAAAACAGACAATGTGATTTTGTAAAGAGATATGAATGTCTGGGAATAAGCTTAAGTCGGTTTAAAAATTAATCGGTATTTCTCCCATTTAAAATTGCAAAGTCGGGATAATACTGTCCTAATAAATCATCTCAATATACATAAAACTTTGATTTATTGGCGGTAGCTTATTTGGCTTTAAGATTTTGATATTCGGAAATAAATCAAAAATACCCTTAAACAAAAAGACTTAGAATGACTTTAAAGTACTTCATTTGTCATTCTAAGTGGGTAAATTGAAATAAATATTTAGAATCGATTTAAGATGATTGTAGATGTTGGAGTGAATAATTAATTTGTTGCATAGTTTGATTTAATTCTTGGGGAGAGATTCGACTTTCTTGAAGTGCGGTAATCCACTGCATTTGGCAAAATTTAATATCTCGAATTGATTTTGCCTGCTGTATTTGCATGACCAATTGTTTGGTCATCAAGCCGCAATGCGTCTGTAGCAGGGTAGACATTTTGTATTTGATGTCATCAAAATTTATATAATTCAGTTCAGGCGTCGCCTCGGCATGCGCTACCTGTGTAGATGTGACAGTGTTAACGCTTTGCTGGATGGGATTTGGATCTGCTGATTTTGTATTTTGACTGAGCTGGGTATCGTTAATAATTGTTGGATTTTCAACAGCTTTAGGCGACGGTTTAAAGCCTATTTCAGTTGTCAGATTTGAAGGGGTGCGCTGATTTGATTGTTCAATCTTGGACGATTCTGATGTTATTTTTGACTTAACTTGAGGCGCACCATTCATTTGATTCTGAAAAATTAGACCAAGCTCTTCTAATTGTTGAATAAGTTCTGGTGTTGCAAGCCGTTGCTTTAGTGCACTATTCAAAATTTTAAAATCATCTGTGCCAATAAGCAGCAATAATTGTCTTTGGCGAGCAGTGAGTTGAATTGAGCGGTGTTTTAAAGTCTGAATTCCCAAGTCAGTTTTAAAATAGTGATCCATGAGTCAAATTATTCCCCAATAAATTGACCCTAGAGTAAAGAATGAAAATTACACTAATATGACTTTATTGTTACAAATCATCAGCTTAAAGTGTGACGATGTTTGCATTCTCTAAAGCTTTGCGTAAATAAGGGTCAAGTTCATCTTGACGAAGCAACCATTGCACATAGTCTTTGGGTAATTCTGCAATCGCTGTCCCACGATGCTTACCAAAGTTAATGCTGCGAGGGATACGCGCATCTTCTGAGGCTTCATATAATTCTTCAATGCTTTGAATTTTGAGTTGATAAACAATATGCATGAGAATATTTGCCGTTAAAATAATATCGGCATCTGCACGATGTGCACCTTTTAACATTTCACGTGCTTTCTCACTGCCTTTACTGATCATATAAATCAGTGCTGATATATTGTGTGCTTCAGCATCAGGCCAAACAAGTCGAGCAAGTGCCAGCGTACAAATGGCTTTGATATGAGTAGTATCTACGCCACACCGTTGTATAGCCTGAATATCGTAATCAATATTATGCCCAATGATATACTGGGTATGCTGAGGAAGTTCAAAGCTGGAAAAATTAGGTTGCCCGACAAGATCAGACTCTAGGATATGGTGAACGGCCATTGAGCCAAAAGAAATTTTTTCATTACCAATACTATAAAGTTGATCGAACATTTGTTCCCGATCTAAGCTTAATTTCCCTTCTTGAATCTGAATCGGTGCATAAGCAATTTCAATGGGCAATCCATTGAGTGTATGAGTTTCAGTATCTAGAATAATTGCTTGCATACCTTTGTTCCTCAACAAATAGATAAGAAAGAGCGCCTTATTAAACTAGCTTTTTTAGACGCTAAATACAAATGAAACCCATCTAAAATCCAGATAAGTGCTGGCTTTTGCTTAAATCACACGCAAAATCATTTTTTTAGTGTGATTTATCTTCAAAATACTTAAAACCATTACTTATAAATTAATTGAAATTTAAATCATAAGATTCATCATTGATAAGAATCCATTCATTGTTAAAACTGTGAAAAATATATTAAAACCTGAATATTATGAAATTAATTTATGCTGATTGGCCTATAAAAACTACATTAAATTCAGTTGATTAATAAATAAAAAATGGATTGATGAGATAATTTAATATGTTTTAAAGATTAAATCTCATTTGATAAATTTATATTTATGACTTAATTGTAATAAAGCCTAGCTTAAATATTGCCAGGTATTATGAAGTAATAACAACATAAACATTAAACTAAGATGAGTGATCTATTGGATCAGCGCTGGCAAACGATGGGTTGACCCTACTGACGTGATAGAAAAAAGATAAAAAGGAAGAATTATATGAAATTAAAATTACTTTCAGTGTTATTGACTGGATCTACGCTATTTCTAACTGCATGTGGTGGTGATGACGATAAAAGTGATCATTCATCGGCAGGTTCAGATGTAGATGTGAACAATATTCAAAATCCAGTGGTCAATACACCAGTACCCTATAATATTAAAAATGATGTTCTTCCACCTAATGCGGATGAAAGTGTGGTGATGACTTATAAAATGAAAGGCATCACGGGACAAGAAACTCAGGCAACCGCATTGGTCTTTACCCCTAAAACTGCACCGCCTGCTGGAGGGTGGCCAATTGTGGCTTGGGCACATGGAACGACTGGTGTTGCTGACAAGTGTGCACCGAGTAAAAATAAATTATTTGTGCCTCTAGTCGATGTACATACTCAAAAAATGGTCGATGACTTTGTTAAAGCAGGTTATGTGGTGGTAGCGCCAGATTATGAGGGTATGGGTGAACCGAGCGAAAAGGAAATCCATCCATTTTTAAATTTAAAAAGTGAAGCTTATTCAATTACCGATGCGGTGGTGGCAACCAAAAGCTGGTTAGGCAATAAAGCGTCCAACAAATGGGCGGTTGCTGGGATTTCGCAAGGCGGTCATGCGGCATTAGGAGCAGCGCAGTATGCAGCCCGTGCCAATATGGACTATAAGGGTGCAGTTGCAATGGCACCAGCAAATAATCTGGAATTGATCGAAAACCTTTCAGAAATGGCTTTAGCAGATGCGGATGGGTTAATTCAGATCGGCGGTTATGCTGCACTGGATACTTTAACAGCTTATATGGCAGCGGGGATAAAGGCAGTCAATCCAAGCGAGGCTGTATATAGCATTATATTTAAAACACCCACTGATAAAATTGCTGAAAAAGCAGAAAGAGAATGTATTGCAGCAATGGGAACAGCTTTTATATTGCCAATGACTGCTTATAATATTAAGAACGGAAATCTTAAAGGTTATCCGCGTAAAAAAGAAGGCTATAAGAATGATCCAATCGTAAGACAGTTTCTGACTAAAGATTCACAACCGTTACAAACGCTCGTTAAAACCCCAATTATTATTTATCAGGGTGGTAAAGATACTGTTGTATTACCACAAGCAACGGATGCTTTGGTGGCTCAGGCACGTGCTATAACCACCAAAATTGATTATAGAACCAATTCGAGTTGGGATCATACGGGTTCATTTACCGCCAATGTTGATAATGGACAACTGCTAGAGGATATTAAAAGCTTGCTTGCCAATTAATTTTTGTGTGTTTCAGTTCGAATAATAGGCTGCTTTTATAAGGTTTTTTAAACGCATAGACCAACAATAAATCCCCCTCATCCTAATCTTCTCCCGTAAAGGGAGAAGGTACCTTTAATACCAATATGATTTATTTAACAAGATCATTTTTTGATTTTTAAATCCTCTACTTTGCAAAGTGAATACTGCTTATTTTTTTAAAGAAAGGCGTTTTCTATGGTTAATCTAAATTGAGTCTGGTAAAAGTGGCATTTTTCTGGTTTGGACTTTAAGGAAGGAGAGTGCTTTGTTACCGAAATATCAAATCAAATTAGGTTATGGTTCTGAATTTAATTGTATTTGGTCAAAATTTTTTATGTATTTTCCTTGATAAGTCTAAAGGTTAATGCTCTTAAATTGGTTGAAATTTAAACATGTTTTGTAACTATTGTTAAGATTTTTTTAAATTAAAACAATCAAAAGTATCTATTCTTACCGCCATAATTCACAATATTTAAATAAAATGTGAATTGTAAATAAATTATTTATAAATAAAAAAGTGAGTATAAGGCTATATGAATACGACAGTATTTTCGTGAATTTATACGCAATTACTTAATTTTTTTAAATATTTTAAAATACTCAAAGGTCAAATGTAACTTGCTAAATTTTATTTTATGGCTAAATTATAATAAAGCTGAGCTTAAATATTGTGCAGTTGTGACGTAATTTAAAAAGTCATCAAGCAAAAGATCAGTGATCTAAGGGGATCTAGTTAACAAATGATTTGTTAGCAATAAAGTAATAGAAAAAATGATAAACAAGGATGAATCATATGAAATTAAATTTACTCACCGTAATGTTGCTTGGATCTGGTCTATTTCTTACTGCCTGTGGTGGTAGTGATAACAAGGGGGATAATTCATCCACAAGTACAAATGTAAATGCAGATGTCAACAACATTCAAAATCCAGTGGTCAATACACCAGTGCCATATGAGTATACAGATGACTATCCATCGAATGCAGCAGAAAGTGTGGTGATGACCTATAAAATGCAAGGTATCAAAGGGCAGGAAACTCAAGCAACCGCATTGGTCTTTACCCCTAAAACAGAACCACCCGCTGAAGGTTGGCCAATTGTGGCTTGGGGACATGGTAGTGTGGGGGTGGGAGACGAATGTGCGCCAAGTAGAAATCCATTAATTATAGATGGGGGCTTTATTAAAGATCTACACACTCAGAAAATGATCGATAGTTTTGTTCAAGCAGGTTATGTGGTGGTTGCCCCCGATTATGAAGGTCTGGGTGAGCCGAGTGGGGAAGAGATCCATCCGTTTTTGCATTTAAAAAGCGCAGCCTATTCGATTACAGATGCTGTAGTTGCAACCAAAAACTGGTTAGGCAATAAAGTATCGAATAAGTGGGTGGTTGTTGGTGCCTCGCAAGGTGGTCATGCAGCATTAGGCGCGGCACAGTATGCAGCCCGTGCCAATATGGACTATAAAGGTGCAGTTGCATTGGCACCGGCAAATAATCTGGAAATGATTGAAAGCTTATCAGATCTGGCGGTGGCAAATAATAAGGATGTACAAGCTCAAATAAATAGCTATATGGTACTGGATACTTTAACAGCCTATATGGCAGCAGGGATGAAAAGTGCTTATCCGACTGAGCCTGTCTACAGTATTGTATTTAAATCACCGACGGATAAAATTGCTGAAAAAGCAGAAGGGAAAAATCAATGCCTTATATCGATGGCTTTTAATTTTAGGACACCAATGAGAACTTATGCTAGGAATAATGAAGGAAGTCTAGTTGGCTACCCTCGTAAAAATGAGGGGTATACCCAGCATCCGATTGTAAGGCAATTTCTGGATAAAGACTTACCACCACTACAGACGCTTATTAAAACCCCAATTATTATTTATCAAGGTGACAAAGACCTGATTGTATTACCTCGTGCAACTGATGCTTTGGTGGCACAGGCACGTGCTTTAACCACCAAAATTGATTATAGAAAAGGTCCTGATTGGGATCACCTTACTGTATTCAGTGCCAATGTTGAAAATGGACAGTTGTTAGAAGATGTTAAAACCCTGTTAGCTAAATAATTTTTACGTGGGTTTTGGTTCTAATAATAGACTTCTTTTATCAGTACTTTTTTAAACGATTGATCAACAATAAATCCCCTTATTTTGGTCTTCTCCCGTAAAGGGAGAAGGCACTTTCAATACCAATATGATTCATTTAACAGGATCATTTTTTGATTTTTAAATTCTCGCCTTTGCAAAGTGAATACTGCTTATCTTTTTAAAGCAAGGCGTTTTCTATGGTTAATCTGAATTGAGTCTGGTTAAAGTGGCACTTTTCTGGTTTAGGCTTTGAGGGAGTGGCTTTAATGCAGAAATATCAAATTGAGATAGGTTTAACTTTAATTGTATTTAGTCGCAGTTTCTATATGTTTATCTCAGATAAATCTAAAGATTAGTTGTCTTAAATTGGTTGAAATTTAAACATGTTTTGTGAATATTGTTAAGTTTTTTTAAATTAAAACAATCAAAAGTATGTTTTCTTAACGTTATAATTTGCAAAATTTAGATAATGTGTGAAATGCAATACACTTGTATATAAATGTAAAAGTAAGTGTAGTGTTGTAAAAATATAGCATTATTCTAGTGAATGTGGTGCTAGTTACCTAATTTTTTTAAATATTTCAGAATGCTTGAAGATCAAATTTCACTTGCCATATTTTTATTTATGGCTAAATTATAGTAAAGCTGAGCTTAAATATTGTGCAGTTGTGACGTAATTTAAAAAGTCATCAAGCAAAAGATCAGCGATCTAAGGGGATCGTGCTAACACATGATTTGTTAGCAATAAAGTAATAGAAAAAATGATAAACAAGGATGAATGATATGAAATTAAATTTACTCACCATAATGTTGCTTGGATCTGGTCTATTTCTCACTGCCTGTGGTGGTAGTGATAACAAGGGGGGCAATTCATCTACAAGTACAAATGTCAATGCAGATGTCAACAACATTCAAAATCCAGTGGTAAGTACACCAGTAGCATATAAGTTTACACAAGACTACCCACCAAATGCAGCAGAAAGTGTGGTGATGACTTATAAAATGCAAGGTATCAAAGGGCAAGAAACTCAAGCAACTGCATTGGTCTTTACCCCTAAAACAGAACCACCCGCTGGAGGTTGGCCGATTGTGGCTTGGGCACATGGTACGGTGGGAGTAGGAGACGATTGTGCGCCAAGTAGAAACCGATTAATCGTGGAGGGTCTCCTCCCGGATGTACATACTCAGAAAATGATTGATAGTTTTGTTCAAGCAGGCTATGTGGTGGTTGCACCCGATTATGAAGGGCTGGGTGAGCCGAGTGGGAGAGAGCTACATCCCTTTTTAAATTTAAAAAGTGAAGCCTATTCGATTACCGATGCGGTGGTAGCAACCAAAAGCTGGTTAGGCAATAAGGCATCGAATAAATGGGCAGTTGTTGGTGCCTCGCAAGGTGGTCATGCAGCATTAGGTGCAGCGCAGTATGCAGCCCGTGCCAATATGGACTATAAAGGTGTTGTCGCTTTTGCTCCCGCAAATAATCTGGAAATGATTGAAAGCTTATCAGATATGGCTGTGGCACAGAGGGGGCTGTTTAATCAAATTTTAAGTTATTCTGTACTAGATACTTTAACTGCCTACATGGCGGCAGGGATGAAAAGTGTTTATCCGACTGAGCCTGTCTATAGTATCGTATTTAAATCACCGACGGACAAAGTTGCTGAGAAAGCGGAATCAGAATGTATTCTGGACATGGCTAATAGTATGTCGAACTCAATGTTTACATATTTGGGTAAAAACGAGAATTTAGAGAATTATCCACGAAAAAACAAAGGTTATACCCAGCATCCGATTGTAAGGCAATTTTTGGATAAAGACCTACCACCACTACAAACTGTGGTTAAAACCCCAATTATTATTTATCAGGGAGACAAAGATGTGATTGTATTACCACGGGCAACAGATGCTTTGGTGGCGCAGGCACGTGCTTTAACCACCAAAATTGATTATAGAAAAGGTCCTGATTGGGATCACCTCACTGTATTCAAGGATAATGTTGAAAACGGGCAATTGCTAGTGGATATTAAGACCTTGCTTGCTAATTAATTTTTGTGTGGGTTTTGCTTCTAACAATAGACTTCTTTTATCAGTCCTTTTTAAAACGATTGATCAACAATAAATCCCCTCATCCTAACCTTCTCCCTGAAAGGGAGAAGGTACTTTCAATAGCGATATGATTCATTTAATAGGATCATTTTTTTATTTTTAAATTGATTGAAAATTAAATAATAAAAATAAATTCGGATTTAGCTCAGAACTATAGATAGGTAAATAGGCTAACCTGACTTGATATTTACTTGCGAGCGCTTCTACTTTATGTGACCAGCCTATTTTTTAAAGCATACAAAATATTTGGATAAGAGATAGCATAGCCAAAATTCTGCTCAAAAAGTGGCTCAAGGTCTTTCGCTTGAATAAAGGGCATCGTTTCTACAAAGCATTTTAAATGCTTGCACGTCTTTAAATTTATAAGGTCGATCTGCTTTTCAGAATACGGTCGCTTGGTATTTTTTTGAGATTTTCAAGTTGAATTCAATCATTTCGGGTCGTTCTTACGATGTTAAAGATGGCACAAGTTTTAGACTTATTCTGGCCTTTTTTATAGTCTAGCAAGCTTTTTACTCTTAGCTATATATTATTAAAATTTTTGAATAAATTAGTTCTTTTGGACGATTTAAGTTTATTCAATTTTGTTATCAAATATTCATTCAAAATACTAAAAAATATTATATGCAAGGATGAAATAAATGAAATTAAACTTACTCTCAATCATGTTGATTGGATCAGGTCTATTGCTGAGTGCCTGTAATGGTAGTGATGATAAGAGCGATAATCCATCTACAAGTTCAAATGTAAATACAGATATAAACAAGATTCAAAACCCAGTGGTGAACACACCATTACCCTATAAGTTTACAGAAGATTATCCGCCAAATGCCGCAGAGAGTGTGGTGATGACCTATAAAATGCAAGGTATCAAAGGGCAAGAAACTCAAGCAACCGCATTGGTATTTACCCCAAAAACTGTACCACCCGCTGAAGGTTGGCCGATTGTAGCTTGGGCACATGGCGCTGTAGGTGTTGCCGACAATTGTGCACCCAGTAGAAATCGATTAATCGTGGGAGGGTTTCTTCCAGATGTACATACTCAGAAAATGATCGATAGTTTTGTTCAATCAGGCTATGTGGTGGTCGCACCCGATTATGAAGGTTTAGGTGAACCAAGTGGTCAAGAAATACATCCATTTTTGCATGTAAAAAGTGAAGCCTATTCGATTACCGATGCTGTAGTGGCAACCAAAAGCTGGTTAGGTAATAAAACATCGAACAAATGGGCTGTTGTTGGGGCCTCACAAGGTGGTCATGCAGCATTAGGTGCGGCACAGTATGCAGCACGTGCCAATATGAACTATAAGGGGGCAGTCGCAATGGCGCCTGCAAATAATCTGGAAATGATTGAAAGCTTGTCAGATATGGCTTTGGCAGATAGGGCTGTGTCTGGCCAAATTTCAGGCTATGCGGCACTTGATACATTATTGGCTTTTATGGCAGCAGGTATGAAAAGCATTTATCCAACTGAACCCGTATACAGTACGGTATTTAAGTCACCAACAGATAAAGTTGCTGAAAAAGCAGAATCAGAATGTCTGATAGACATGGTTAATAACTTTACCACGCCGATGGTTAATTACTTTTTACCGAAGGGGAATTTAACGGATTATCCACGTAAAAATCAGGGGTATACCCAGCATCCGATTGTAAGGCAGTTTTTAGATAAAGATTCGCAACCGCTACAAACTGTGGTTAAAACCCCGATTATTATTTATCAGGGCGGCAAAGACCTGATCGTATTACCACGGGCAACAGATGCTTTGGTAGCACAGGCGCGCGCTTTGACCACCAAAATTGATTATAGAAAAGGTCCTGATTGGGATCACGTCACTGTATTCAAGGATAATGTTGAAAATGGGCAATTGCTAGTAGATATTAAAACGCTGCTTGCCAATTAATTGTGAGTGTGTTTTGGTTCTAACAATAGACTTCTTTTATCAGTTCTTTTTAAAAGCATAGATCAACAATAAATCCTCTCATCCTAATCTTCTCCCTGAAAGGGAGAAGGCACTTTCAATAGCGATATGATTTATTTAACAGGATCATTTTTTTATTTTAAATTGATTGAAAAGTAAATAATAAAAATAAATTCGGATTTAGCTCAGAACTATAGATAGGTAAATAGGCCAACCTGACTTAATATTTCCTAGCGATCGCTTTTACTTTATGTGACCAGCCTAATTTTTTAAAGCATACAAGATATTTGGATAAGAGGCGGAATAGCCAAAATTCTACTCAAAAAGTGACACAAGATCTTTAGCTTGAATAAAGAGCGTCGTTTCTACAAAGCATTTTAAATGTTTGCACGTCTTTAAATTTATAAGCTCGATCTGCTTTTTCAGAATACGGTCGCTTGGTATTTTCTTTGAGATTTCTAAGTTGAATTCAATCAATTTAGGTCGTTCTTACAATGTTAAAGATGGTACAAGTTTTAGATTTATTCTGGCCTTTTTTATAGGGGCTGTTGGCAGAGATTATTAGAATAGGGTATAGGTACGAAAAGTTTTTGTGCATTTTTACTGTGTAGCAAAACTATTACTCTTAGCTATATATTATTATTAAAATTTTTGAATAAATTAGTTCTTTTGGACGATTTAAGTTCATTCAATTTTGTTATCAAATATTCATTCAAAATACTAAAAATTATTATATGCAAGGATGAATCAAATGAAATTAAATTTACTCTCAATCATGTTGGTTGGATCTGGTCTATTACTAAGTGCTTGTAATGGCAATGGAAACAGTAATAATTCATCCACAGGTTCAAATGATGGAAAACCCAATGTAGAAAAGCCTGGTGAAGTCATCTCACCTGATAAAGGTAAGCCAGGTGAAGTCATCCCACCTGATAAAGGTAAGCCAGGTGAAGTCATCCCACCTGATGAAGGTAAGCCAGGTGAAGTTATCCCACCTGATAAAGGTAAGCCAGGTGAAGTCATCCCGCCTGATGAAGGCAAGCCCGGTGAAGTAATTCCACCAGATAAAGGCAAGCCTGGTGATGAAAAACCTGTTGAAGAAAAGCCGAATGTAGATATCAACAACATTGAAAATCCAGTGGTGGGTACACCAGTAGAATATATGACCACAACAGAAAATCCACAAAATGTAGCCGAGAGTGTGGTGATGACTTATAAAATGAAAGGCATCAAAGGAACAGAAACTCAGGCAACCGCATTGGTCTTTACCCCTAAAACTGCACCGCCAGTTGGTGGCTGGCCAATCGTGGCTTGGGGACATGGTACAACGGGTGTTATCGACCAATGTGCACCAAGTAAAAGTAAAGCAATGTTACGTTTGGATACAGGTGCTTTTAATATGATCGATAGCTTTGCTCAAGAAGGCTATGTTGTGGTCGCACCCGATTACGAAGGTTTGGGTGAGCCGAGCGGTCAAGAAATGCATCCGTATTTGCATTTAAAAAGTGCAGCCTATTCAATTACCGATGCTGTGGTGGCAACCAAAAACTGGTTAGGCAATAAAACGTCGAACAAGTGGGCCGTTACTGGCGTCTCACAAGGGGGGCATGCCGCATTAGGTGCAGCAGAATATGCGGCGCGTGCCAATATGGACTATAAGGGTGCCGTCGCTTTTGCCCCAGCAAATAATTTAGAAATGATTGAAAACCTAACAGAAACGGATTTGGCGAGTAAGACTAGAGTCGAGCAAATGGTCGGCTATCCAGTGCTAGATGCTATAACCTCCTTGATGGCAGCGGGGATGAAAAGTCTTTATCCAAACGAGTCTGTTTATACTAGCTTATTCAACACACCGTATGATACCCCCGCTGCACGAGCAGAAGAACGTTGTCTTCCCGGGTTAGTGTTGGCTTTTACTGACCGGACAAATAGGACTGAAAGGCCATTAGAAAGCCCTATCGTCAACTTTTCACGGCGTAAAAAAGCGGAGTATAAAAATAATCCGATTGTGAGGCAATTTCTAGATAAGGATTCACAACCACTGCAAACGCTAGTGAAAACGCCGATTATTATTTATCAAGGGGGGGCGGATAAAATCGTATACCCACAGGCAACCGATGCCTTGATGGAAAAGGCACGTGCTTTAAACACCAAAATTGATTATCGAACTGACCCAGTTTGGAATCACATAAATGTACATGCGACTAATGTTCAAAATGGAAACTTGTTAAAAGATATAAAAGCCTTACTTGCTGATTAATTTTTGGAGTGTGTTTTAGTTCTAACAAGTAGGTTTGTTTTTTCGGTTCTTTTAAAACCATGGATCAATAAAAAATCCCCCTATTATGAAAAATAGGGAGATTTTTTATATTACTTTGCAGTATGTTGAAATTTTAACAAACAATATTTGAGCATCTTTGTTTTGATTGAGTCATTGATTATTTCTATTGTTTAGCTATTATCTGGACTGTTTTTTAATATATTTTGGCTAAAAAACCTAAACATTAATCATCTTGAATTGATTGAAACTTAAACCATATGATGGTTGTTGATATGAATTTATTTAAAATAAAATAATAAAAAGTATATTTGCGTCACCTCCCTAATTCACAGTATTTGCAGAATATATGCGTTATATAACACTTGGGGTAAATAATAAATAAATATAGGATTTTATGAATACAACAGTATTTTAGTGAATATAGTAATAATATCTTGATTTTAAAAATAATTTGAAATTTTTAAATGTTAAATTCCACTTGCTTAAATATAATTTCTCGCATAATTATAATGAAGCGTAGCTTAAAAAATTGCATAATGTGATGTAAGCAAAAAAATAAACATTCATTATGCCTGTGGCTGACGCTTCGTTAATTAGGGTTAGCAAATTGAATTTGTTGGCACTGAAGTCATAAAAATTATTATATGCAAGGATGAATCAAATGAAATTAAATTTACTCTCAATCATGTTGGTAGGATCTGGTCTATTGCTGAGTGCCTGTGGTGGCAATGGAAACAGTAATAATTCATCCACTGGTTCAAATGATGAAAAACCTATTGTAGAAAAGCCAGGTGAAGTCATCCCACCTGGTGAAGAAAAGCCTGGTGAAGAAAAACATGGTGAAGAAAAACCGGGAGAAGAAAAGCCTGGTGAAGAAAAACCGGGAGAAGAAAAGCCTGGTGAAGAAAAACCGGGAGAAGAAAAGCCTGGTGAAGAAAAACCACCTGAAGAAAAGCCAAATGTAGATGTCAACAACATTGAAAATCCAGTGGTGGGTACACCAAGCGCATATCAGAGCGCAGCAGAAAATCCACCAAATGCAGCAGACAGTGTGGTGATGACTTATAAAATGAAAGGCATCAAAGGAACAGAAACTCAGGCAACCGCATTGGTCTTTACCCCTAAAACTGCACCGCCAGCTGGCGGCTGGCCAATCGTGGCTTGGGGACATGGCACAACAGGTGTTATTGACCAATGTGCACCGAGTCGAATGAAATTAATCACCACTACCATTCTGGGCGAAGATCGATCTACTCATGAAATGATCGATAGCTTGGTTAAAGAAGGCTATGTGGTAGTTGCTCCCGATTATGAAGGTTTGGGTGAGCCAGGTGGTCAGGAAATGCATCCGTTTTTGCATTTAAAGAGTGCAGCCTATTCAATTACCGATGCTGTGGTGGCAACTAAAAGCTGGTTAGGCAATAAAGTATCTAACAAATGGGTTGTTGCTGGAGCCTCGCAAGGGGGGCATGCCGCATTGGGTGCAGCAGAATATGCGGCGCGTGCCAATATGGACTATAAGGGTGCTATTGCTTTGGCGCCAGCAAATAATTTAGAAATGATTGAAGACATAACAGAAAAGGATTTGGCGGATAAAACTAGAGTTAACCAAATTATCGGTTATACGACCTTAGATGCTTTAACCTCCTATATGGCTGCGGGGATGAAAAGTCTTTATCCGAACGAGCCTGTTTACACCAATATATTTAACAGCCCCTATGACATTCCTGCTGCACGAGCAGAAGAACGTTGTATTGTAGGGTTAATAACGGCTTTTAATGGCCGAATAACAATTCAACAGCCATTTGGTCGTCTAATCAACTTTTCACGGCGTAAAAAAGAGGATTACAAAAATAATCCGATTGTAAGGCAATTTCTAGATAAGGATTCACAACCACTGCAAACGCAAGTGAAAACCCCGATTATTATTTATCAAGGGGGAGCAGATACTATCGTATACCCACAAGCAACCGATGCTTTAGTGGAGAAGGCACGTTCTTTAAACACTAAAATTGATTATCGAACTGACCCTGCTTGGAATCACATCAATATATATGCGACTAATGTTCAAAATGGAAACTTGTTAAAAGATATAAAAGCCTTACTTGCTGATTAATTTTTGGAGTGTTCAATACTTATTCTAGCAATAAAAAATGCCCTTATTACTGGTTGATAAGGGCATTTTTGTGACCTATGTTTAAATCTCATAAAAAAGATTGTTAGAAAAATGATTATTTGATCTTGCTATTTATACTTCGCATGATTGTTCAATATTTTTTGTAGAAGTGAACGGTTATCGTTGCGATAAGACATAAGTTAGAAATAAAATGAGAGTCAAAATAAGCTGTAGCTTGGGAAAAGATTTTATTAATTATTATATTATTGATTTTAAATATAAAAAACTTTAATACTTAAAAATTTAAATTTTGATATTGGTATCAAAGGCTAAAAAATGCTGTTGCTTTGCTTTCGATTTTGGAAGAAGACGCACATTTTAATCTATTGAATAATGTTTAAAAAATAATAAGAAAAAAACTTGTATAACAGATTTTTTTGACGTATTTATGAAAGAATTATACGTGCTCAGCCGTATATATAACTTTAAAAAAATTGTGCTTTAAGGAATAAGTCACATGAAAAAAAATGCATTATCAATTTTAATTCTAAGTTCAGGTTTGGTTTTATCCGGGTGTAATAACGGTGGTAGTGGGGGAAATTCGTATGAATCACCTTCAAATACGGATCTAAACACTATCGCAAACCCTGTTGTTGGCACACCTATAGCATACACCAAGACAGATTTTTCTACGGTGGCAGCAGATAGTGTAGTGATGACCTATAAAATGAAAGGGGTGAAGGGAACTGAAGTACAAGCAACCTCATTGGTATTTACTCCTAAAACTGCACCACCAGCTTCAGGTTGGCCTATCGTGGTTTGGGCACATGGTACAACTGGTGTCGCTGATATATGTGCACCAAGCCGTAACGCAATGAATGTTTATATTAAAGGAATGATTTCTAAATTCCTTGCAGAAGGCTATGTGGTTGTTGCACCCGATTATGAAGGTTTAGGCGAACCGAGTGGAACTGAACTCCATCCATTCTTAAATGTAAAAAGTGAAGGTTACTCGATTACAGATGCGGTGGTCGCAACACGTAACTGGTTAGGTAATAAAGTATCGAAAAAATGGGTCACTGTTGGGCATTCTCAAGGCGGTCAAGCAGCTTTAGGTGCTGCACAATATGCTGATCGTGCCAATTTAGATTATAAAGGTACAGTTGCAGTCGCGCCTGCTTCACAATTGAGTTTAATTTTAAATGCGGGGCAATTATCAGTTGCAGATGCACCACCAGCACAACAAATTCCAGTCTATGCATCATTGGATACATTTACAGCGTTGATTGCAGCGGGTTTACGTAATTCAAACCCAACTTTAGACTATAGCCAAGTATTCAAAGTGCCAACCGATGCAATCGCAAAAAATGCTGAATCCGTTTGTTATGATACACTTGGTCAACAGTTTGGCGTGGCAATGGGGCAATATGCGGCTGTGAATGGCTCATTGAAAAATTATCCAAGAACAACCGATACCTTTATGTCTTTGCCAGCCGTTAAAACTTTCCTAGAGAAAGACTCACAACCGTTGCAAGTGCTCGTCAAAACACCAGTGATTATTTATCAGGGTGGTGCAGATACTACTGTACCGAAAGTGGCAACAGATACCTTATATGGTACGGCGAAAGCACTGACGACGCAGGTGAATTACATTACCAATCCTACTTGGGATCATAGTACGGCTTATGCCTTGAATATCGACAATATTGTGGCTGATGTAAAAGGAATGTTTGCAGCACAATAACGATTTTAAATTGTAGATTTGAGCAAATGGCTTATGTTTTCAACATGAGCCATTTTTATTTAAAACGGAGCAAACTTCATTCTGTTTAATTACAAACTTCATGCTACAATACGCGCAATCTTAGCACGGCTTAAAAGCCCTAATTCATAGGACCTCGCTAATGTTCGCCAATATCTCTATTTCTGAATTTGATCCAGAAATTGCTCAAGCAATCACTCAAGAAGATGCCCGTCAAGAAGCTCATATTGAGTTAATCGCATCTGAAAACTATTGCTCACCAGCTGTTATGGAAGCACAAGGGTCAAAACTCACTAACAAATATGCGGAAGGTTACCCTGGCAAGCGCTATTATGGCGGTTGTGAATATGTTGATGTGATCGAACAATTGGCGATCGATCGTGCTAAAGCATTATTTGGTGCTGACTATGCAAATGTTCAACCACATGCAGGTTCTCAAGCAAACTCAGCAGTTTATCTTGCTTTACTTAACCCAGGTGATACTGTTTTAGGCATGAGCTTGGCGCATGGTGGTCATTTGACTCATGGTGCTAAAGTCAACTTCTCTGGTAAATCATATAATGCTGTTCAATATGGTTTAAATGTAGAAACTGGTGAAATTGATTACGAAGAAGTTGAGCGTTTAGCTGTAGAGCATAAACCACGTATGATCGTTGCGGGTTTCTCTGCATATAGCCAAATTGTAGATTGGCAACGTTTCCGTGAAATTGCGGATAAAGTTGGCGCTTACTTATTTGTAGATATGGCTCACGTTGCTGGTTTAGTTGCTGCTGGTGTATACCCAAGTCCAGTGCAAATTGCTGATGTAACAACCACAACTACGCATAAAACTTTGCGTGGTCCACGTTCTGGTTTAATCCTTGCAAAAGCAAACGAAGAAATTGAGAAAAAACTTCAGTCTGCTGTATTCCCGGGTAACCAAGGCGGTCCATTGGTTCATGCGATCGCAGCAAAAGCAATTTGCTTTAAAGAAGCAATGATGCCTGAATACAAAGAATATCAAAAACAAGTGGTTGTAAATGCTAAAGCGATGGCTGAAGTATTGATTTCACGTGGTTATGATGTTGTATCTGGTGGTACAGAAAACCATTTATTCTTGTTGTCTTTAATTAAGCAAGATGTGACAGGTAAAGATGCTGATGCTTGGTTAGGCGCTGCTCATATTACGGTCAACAAAAATGCGGTACCAAATGATCCACGTTCTCCGTTTGTCACTTCTGGTATCCGTATCGGTACGCCAGCAGTAACAACACGTGGTTTTGGTGAAGCTGAAGTTCGCGACTTGGCAGGTTGGATTGCGGATATCCTCGATGCAAAAGGTGATGAAGCTGTTATCAATGCGGTTAAAGCGAAAGTTGAAACAGTCTGTGCAAAATTCCCCGTTTATGCTAAATAAGCATTAACTTGAGAAGGCCTCCTCTCAAGGGGGCTTTTTTTATGGTTGTTCCATAAGTTGAAAAGCTTAAACATTGCAGAAAATATCTGTTATAAAAGAAGTAGATTATTGGAGTTTATTGATACTTCGTTTCACGTTTCCGACATACAGGTTGCATGCTGAAATTTACGGCTTGTGGCTTAATTCATTTATGAAATGTCAACAGACCCATTATAAACATCGCTGCTATACCCAAATGATGTGAAAGATCGAAGGAATTAGGCACATGGCTAGTAAACCAAATATTATTATTTCAGAACAAGATTTACATCGCTTAGAAACGATGTTGGAACATCAGTCGAAGTTGACTGTGACAATGCAGCATTTAGAAGAGGAATTGGCACGAGCAGATGTGGTTGCACCTCAAGATATGCCTCCCAATGTCGTGACGATGAATGCAAAGGTTTTAATCACCATAGCACCTTCTACAGAAGCAACCGAAATTACCTTGGTCTATCCGCATGATTTTCGTGGAGAGGCAGGGCAGGTCAATGTGGTTGCACCTGTAGGTACCGCAATTCTTGGCTTGGCTGAAGGACAGGAAATCGAATGGCCGCAGCCTGATGGTCATTTGATGAAAGTTAAAATTGAAAAAATATTATATCAGCCTGAAAGAGAAGGCGATTATCTCTAATACTTATCAAAATTAACCGCATTTAGCTGATTAAAATAAAAGCCCAGTCATGACTGGGCTAAATTTTGTATAAAAACTTCAAGTTAAAACCCTGAAGTTCTTCCTTTGCTTGGATATTTAAATTGATGCTGAATATCTAATTTATAAATCTGCTTTGGATTTAAATCAATTTGCCATTGATTGATATTGGGTTGCCCATTCCATTGTGTTGCAGTCGGTGGGATATTATAGGTCGATTGTGTGCTGAGTTTACCGTTCTGGCTTTGTGGTTCAGCTTCAAAAATTGTGACTTGAATTGGGTAGCTATGTAAGTTTTGCACTGAATATTGCTGTTTTCGGATGGTTTCAGATTGAGTACCTTTGACTGGATTTTTCTTGTCGGTTAAATCAGTCACTTTAACTTGAATTTGATCATCTGTACCAAAGCTCATTTGAAGTGCTTCATCTGCACTATTGCTCCAAGCTCTTTGTCCAATATAGTCGCCATCACGGTAGAGTTTTACTGTTCCAGAAGGCCAGTTTTGATCAAGCTTTGAAATTTCAGCATTAATTGTCGCTTGAGTACTTTGCTTAGGAATTGCCCAAACTGAAAGTTTTGCGGCATATTGTTCAGTGCTTAAAGGTAAAAAGATTTGCTGTTGGCTGCTGGGAATGGAGGCTTTGGTTTCTGAACGGAATTCAGTGCTAAAATTTAAATCAGCCGCTTGAAATTGTGGAAATTGAGGCGGGGCTTTTTTGGCCTTAGCTGTCGACTTTTCATCATAACTCATTTCAGCTAAAGCCATTGGTGCTGGTGCAACGGGATAAATTGGTCGTACAGGTTCTGGTTCATAATAGTTGACCCACCATTGTTGTGGCTGCACTTGTTGAACGTAGTTTTGCGGTGTTGCTGTGGACAATGCCAATTTAACATTGTTCCAGTCTTCACCAGTTTTTTGTGCAATCATTGCCATACGGGTGAGTTTAATTTGCTTGGTTTGGGTGTTTAATTCGGCTTTATATATCGGTTGCCAACGTGCATAAGGCACCATATAGCTAATTTTAATTTCACCACGTTGCGGGGCATTGACATAAAACTTAAGTGTGCGCTGGTTAAACTCGCTGTCGCCAATGGCATTTAAGTCTTGTTCAAGTTCTTGTAAGCGTTGTTGTAACTTTTCTTTTTCTGCCTTGGCTTGATCAATGGCAATAAAAGCCTCATAGGCTTGTTTGCGTACTTTTGGCGCAGAGCCTTTAATGGCATTTTCTAAAAACTTATTTTGTAATTCAGCCGCTTGAATAATTGAGTTTTGTTCAGAAATTTTCTTTTTAATATCCTCTATATTATTGCGCAATTGAGAAGACTCATTTCCAGCAGGTTTATCCAGTGCGCTATCTGTATGAGAAACCGCATTGACTTCAATATTACTACTTTGATATTGCAGTTGATCGATATTGAAGTTTGCCGCAAGACCATTCAAGGTAACGAGTTGTTCTCCTGCTTGTACAGGGATGGTTCGTTCAATTTTTGCTAGTGTAGGATACAGTGTGACTTGTTGAATCGGTGAATTGGATAAGTTAAGTGCAAAGCTATATGTTGAAGGAATGCATAAAATGCTGAGTTGTAGTGCTGTTTTTATATTCATTATGCGAGGCCCTAAAATACCTGAGATCAGTGTTAATATTTAAAATGTAGCAGAAAGTGATACAAATCAAAATAGTGATTAAAACAGAAAACCAGTTGGTGCGAAGTTGATGAAATAAAGTTATCTTAATTTTCACTTGAATCTCGCGTTTACCTGTTTTTATTTTTGATGGATTGTTCATTCAATTTTAGGATTTAGCAGATCAATTTAAACAAAACAAAAAATTTCAGTTACACTAAGTCATCCAAAATTTGAAGGGCTGAACATTGAAACAATCATGCACAATACGGGATAAGACGTTTCCTCCTGAATTAAAAACATGGTTGTATGCACAAGGTTCACTGACTCAGCAGTTGACTGATATCGCGGGTGGTGTTTTTAAAGTTCAACCGATTCAAGAGCATTATCAAAGAATGAGTGTGCTGGATAGTCAATGGATGCTGATGCCACAGCAACATACCTCATGGGTACGTGAAAGTTACTTATTTGGTTGCGATGCACAGCCATGGGTAAAAGCAAAAAGTATTTTTCCCATTCTCAGTATCCATGGCAAAGCACGTTTGTTTAAGCATATTCGAACCAAGCCGATCGGAAAGTTCTTATTTCAACGCACCAATCCGTTGTGTGAACGGCGTGTTTTAAAATTAGCAGAAGGTTGGACACGTCAAAGTTGTTATACTTGGCATGGTTGTAAATTTATTGTTCAAGAAACTTTTTTACCTGCTTTTGAGCAATTTTTACAACAACAGCATATTTCAAAATAGAGTATTGAAGGACTGTCATGTCGATCGCGCAACACACCACTTGGCAACAACGCTTAGAAGCTTATTATTATCTGTGTCGTTTTGATAAACCAGTTGGGACAGAATTGGTTTTGTGGCCGACCATGTGGGCATTATGGATTGCTGCAGAAGGTATCCCCGATATTGTGACACTGGTTGCAATGGTCTTGGGGACAATTTTTATGCGCGCAGCTGGTTGTGCGATCAATGATTTTGCTGATCGTAAAGTGGATGCACATGTGGAACGAACTAAAAATCGTCCACTGGCTACTGGGGTGATCTCAGCCAAAGAAGCAGTCTGGGTGTTTATTGGTTTGGTGGCCGCCAGCGCATGTACTTTATTTTTCTTACCGATCGCAACTTTTTACTGCGCGCTTGCTGGATTAGTCCTCGCCTTTATTTATCCCTTTATGAAGCGTTACACCCATTTACCACAAGTGGTCTTAGGGATGGCATTTTCTTGGGGAATCCCTATGTCATTTACCGCAATGGGGAAACCTTTAGATTGGACCTGTTGGTTGCTTTATTTTGGCAATTTAGCATGGACGGTGGCGTATGATACCCAGTATGCAATTACAGATCGTGAATATGATTTAAAAATTGGCGTGAAATCAACTGCCATTCTTTTTGGAAAATACGATATTCAGATCATCTCTTTATTGCAATTGACCAGTGTATTGTTGATTGGTACAGCATTGTATTTAGAAAATATATTGATTCCATTTGGCTTGATTGCCTTGTTATTGGTTGTTGCGGATTTTATTTATCAATGGACAAAAACCAAAGCGCGCGATCCACAACTATGCTTTTGGGCATTTAGACATAACCGTTGGGTTGGTTTAATCATTTTTGTTGGTATTTTTATTGCATTATTTTGATTTTAAATTATTAAAATAAACCACTTTTGAAATTTCATCTGTATTTATAATATTACAAAATATTGATGAAATTTCACGAGATAAAGAAAAATAATAATTTATAAATGTGAGATATTCCTCTGTTTTATTAAAAAATATTGTAGCAAGACGCATTTATTTATGCTTAATTAAGGGTGAACACGGAGCTGTTCAAACAATAAAAAAATTGAGGAATTTGTAATGAAAGCAGTATTCAAACAGACCCTATTGGCAATGACTTGCGGTTCAGTATTATTCTTAACTGCATGTAATGATGATGATAACAAGGATAACTGGGGTTCAAATAAAGATTATGTGTCTGAAAGTACCTATAATTTAGGTCGCATGCCTGAGGCTGAATCAATCAAAGTCATGACCTATAATATGCCCTATGTACTTGGAGGAACTAAGAAAGCTACAGCTATGGTTTTTGTTCCAAAAACCAAGAGACCTACTGATGGTTGGAAGGTGGTGGTTTGGGAGCATGGTACTGTAGGTGTGGGTGATGGTTGCGCACCGAGTAGAAATGAAATTAGTGATCGATTTATACCGATGGCACAGAGCCTATTAAAAGAAGGCTATGTGATTCTCGCCCCTGATTATGAAGGCTTGGGCACACCAGGTATGCATCCATATTTAAATTTAAAGAGCGAAGCAAACTCAGCAATTTATGCAGTGAAAGCATATAAAGAGCGTTATGGTAATAAAATCAATGGTCAATGGATGTCGGTCGGGCAATCTCAGGGCGGACAAGCGTCTTTAGGTACGGCAGAGTTTTCCAATAATGATGCCAACTATAAAGGTGCTGTGGCAGGCGCACCAGCCTCAAGTTTGGGGGAAATTATTGCTGATGTTGCACCGAAAGCGATTCAAGGTATTCTTCAAGATGAGCAAACAGGGAAAAAACCAGTAGGTACTGCAGCTGGAGTTTATGCTACGTTATTGACCTATACATCTTTTGCTGTTGTTGGTGTGACTGCTTATGAGCCTAAGTTTAATTATCGAGATGTGTTTAAAGAGCGTTCAAAAAGTATTGTTGCAGAGGCTGAAGGTTCAACGGGGGAGAACGGTTTATGCTTTGTTGATTTGCAGAAAAAATTTGTCGATGATATTAATGACTATACTGCTAAAAATGCGGGTAAAACCGTTTTAGATTATCCAGGCTTAATTGATAATTTCCAAGAGAATCCGACCTTGAAAAAATTCTTGGCAGATAATCAACCTGCAACGAAAAGAATTAATACACCTGTGATGATTATTCAGGGAACTGCTGATACCTCTGTGCCTTATACGGTTACAGATAAATTACAACAGGGCCTAAAAGCAATGGGAACAGATGTCACATTCTTAGCTGTGAAAGATGCAACGCATACTGGAGCAATTATGGAGAAGAATGCTGAACTGGTTGATTTTATTAAAAAACATATGCCGACTACGAAATAATTGTTTTTAGAAAATTATCAAATTATTGGGTTTTCTTGGTGGTTAAATAGGGAATAGCAATTTATAGAAAAAGCAGGGTTTCCATCGAAACTCTGCTTTTTTTATATTGATATATGCTTATTTATACGCTTTTATAGAAGATTTGATTGGCTTTTGATCAAGGCTATTTACGAAGCATGATCGCTGTTTATCTCAGCTGGCATTCGAGATGACAGCTTCTTAAGGTATTTCTATGCTCCATAATAATGTATTTGGTTGTAACTCTTAGGTTGGTTTATGACCTTTGTTGGAATTTTATTGCTTTGCTTTAAGCGAATTTAAATTAAAGATAAGCATTTGTATCTATATATTATTTTACTATTTGGTTAAAAGTATCCTAGCAAGATACCTTTTTTTATGTTTAATTAGTAGCTTGAACACGGAGTTGTTCAAACAATAAAAACTGAGGACTTAGTAATGAAAGCATTATTTAAACGGACATTATTGGCAATGACCTGCGGTTCAGTATTATTTTTAACTGCATGTAATGATGACGATAATAACTGGAATAACTGGGGTTCAAATAAGAATTATGTATCTGAAAATACATATAATTCAGATGTGATCAATGAGGCTACATCAGTCAAAGTCATGACTTATAATATGCCGAATGTACTCGGTGAAACCAAGAAAGCCACAGCAATGGTTTTCATCCCCAAAACAACACGACCTGCAGATGGTTGGAAAGTTGTGGTTTGGGAGCATGGTACAGTCGGTGTGGGTGATAGTTGTGCGCCAAGTCGAAATAAATTTAATCCACGATTTAAAAATATGGCGCAAAGCTTGTTAAATGAGGGTTATGTGATTATTGCCCCTGATTATGAAGGCTTGGGCACACCAGGTATGCATCCGTATTTAAATTTAAAGAGTGAAGCAAATTCAGCGATTTATGCAGTGAAAGCATATAAAGAGCGCTATGGTAATCAGATTAATGGTCAATGGATGTCTGTTGGACAATCGCAGGGTGGGCATGGTTCTTTAGGAACTGCTGAGTTTTCCAATACCGACTCCAACTATAAAGGTGCTGTCGCAGGCGCACCTGCCTCAAGCTTAGGTGATATTATTTCTGTCGTTGCGCCACAAGCAATTCAAAGACTTCTTCAAGCTGGGCAGGTAGCTACCGCGATTGATGTATATGCAGAATTATTGACATATACTGCTTATGCCACGGTGGGTATAACAGCTATTGAACCTAAGTTTAATTATCGAGAGCTTTTTAACGAGCGTTCAAGAGGTATTGCTGCAGATGCTGAAGGTTCAACAGGTGAAAATGGCTTATGTTTCGATGACTTACATAAGAAATTTTCCGATGATATTCGTGATTATATTGTTAAAAATCCTGGCAAAACCGTTTTAGACTATCCTGCATTGGTTGATACTTTCCAACAAAATCCGACGGTGAAAAAATTCTTAGCTGAGAACCAACCTGCAACCAAGAAAATTAATAGCCCAGTAATGATTATTCAGGGTAAATTAGATATGGCAGTACCTTATCAAGTGACTGAAAAATTACAGCAAGACTTAAAAAATATGGGTACTGATGTAACGTTCTTGCTTGTAGAAGGTGAGAGCCATACAGGAGCGATTGTTGCAAAGAACGCGGAATTGGTTGCCTTTATTAAAAAGCATATGCCAACCACAAAATAATTGTTTAAGAGAAGCATCCAATCATTTGCTGTTCATAGCAGTTAAATAGAAAGTAAAAAAGCAGAGTTTTTTATTAAAGCTCTGCTTTTTATATGAATATGTAAAACTTAAATCATTAAAATAAAAAGGGAAAAACTTAATATACTTTTGACTAAGAATATAATTAAATAATGAGAGGTTTGATTATGCAAATTGCTGTTAAAAATTTAATAAAACTTGGTGTATTTCCAAAGTCCGAAGATGCGGTGAAGGATCCAAAAGGTATTGAGTATATTGATCATATTCAAGCATTAATTGATAGGATAAAGTTACCAGTAAGCAATGATGATGCGGTAGGCTTGTGTTCGATATTAAGGAATGATGAGGATGATTACTTTGGTTTAACACAAAATTTATTACAAAAAATAGAAACAGCACCTGATTGGCCAATTAAGGAGCTATTTGTTAATAACAATAATTACTGGATGAATGTACTTAAGCGTAGAGCAAGATTTGTATGGTAAATAATGCAGGCAAACGTTTTTCCAGTCATTAGATTGGATGGTCTAAAATTAAGATTCTGGCGTTTATGTAAAATAAAAGCTAGATTATAGTAAAGTATAATGTATATGTTTTTAAAGTTTAATTATGGAAAAGCTTTATTATAAAAGGTAGTATTTTTTAGATAAGATTATTGCCTATTTAAAAATTATCTGCTTATTTTAAACATGGTGGAAATATGAAGAAAATGAGTTATATCGTGGCTTTTTTTTCATTGTTAATGCTGTTTTTTATTTTTGATTTACAAGGTAATTTTCAAACATACTTGAAATACAAAAAGTATTTCAAAGTTTTGTATCTTGGAGAGAAAATGAAGAACGAAAACATGGTCTTGAGAAACTGTTCTGATATATCAATTCAGGAAGATTTACATAAAGCGTTTGAAAATATTCCAAAAGCTAATATTAGCTGTCTAAATAAATCGAAATTAATCTATATTGGCCCATATTATGGTGATCATGCAGTTGCTACATTTAGATGTTTTGATGACGATTTAGTTGTTGAGTATAGCTGGACTGATTTTCAGGAGTCTTGTTCAATTATCGTTTCTAAGAAAAGCTGGAATATTCCTGAAAAGATGACAGTTGAACATCTTAATTCACCTTAATTTTTTTTAAAAATATAAAATTAATTAATTTTATATGTAGGTGTCGTAATGGGAATAAGAGTTGGTGCTACATCTGTAACAGGAATAGAAGCTTATTTTGAAAAACTTCATAAATTAAATCGTTATTTTGAAGATAAAAACTGGAAGACTTTATCTAATAACTCCTATGGCGGGAATTTTACTTTAGCTCTTTTCATGGTTATTAGCATTTATGAGGAGGTTGAAATAAATTTAGCCAGGTTTAATCAAATGAAAAATTTAGAAAGATCAAAGGATATTGATGGTAATCCTGAAATTACTCTTATTTTTAATGTTTTAATTAGCCCTTTAGAGATAGAAAAGCTTTCAATCAACCAATTAAGAGATCTTTATTGTTCTTTGTTTATTGAGCGTATAAACAATCCATTGTTTAGTCTACCTAAGACTGTAGATTATGATCAACTAAAATCTGATTTATTGGTATTAATTGAAGACCTTAAAGAAGTAGATTTGAATTCTATTCCTCTGTAAAACCCAATGGAGCGGATTGGATGGAAGATCCTTATAGTTTTCTCCGAACCCTAGAGTAAAAAACGTTGGTGATAAAGCTGTCGTTAGATGTATAGTCAAAAAATAGGATGTTGATATGGTAGAATCATTTTGGCCAAGTGGAAACGATCAAACGATTATCTGTACTGATTTAAACATCAAAGAGTTTTGTAAGCTGTGGGGAAGTCCATTTATTCAAGATTATGAGGATGGATTAGGTTGGTTTGATTCTACATATCTTTATGATTCTCAATTAATAAATACGCCTATCATTTTTATTAAATATTTAGAATCACCTTATAGTTATACATTGGTCATGATTGATGAGCAGATCAAAGATGTAAGGGCATATGAAGATTTTATTATTAATAAATATTTAATTAACTCTTATATAGATCGTAGAAAATCGGAGTATAAGGATAATTAATATCTTTATATAATCGTCGTTTAAAATTAATTTAATAGACACAATAAAACGTGTAGTTGTCAGATAGAAATAGTGATTATTTGTTAGATATTTATCAATTTACTGAATTTAACAATCTAAAAAAGCAGAGTTTTTTATTAAAGCTCTGCTTTTTTTATCTCAATGTATGGCCGTTTGTACATTTTTGACCGAAGATCGAACAGGTTTTTTACCAAATGAAAGGTGATTAAAGAAAATATTGAGTAATACTGCTGCTATACACGTCGCGCTTATTCCTGAATGAAATAAAGTTTGGAATACTTTGGGAAAGGCATGAAAGAAATCAGGACTGATTAAAGGAATTAAGCCGACACAGATCGACACAGCAACAATGATAAGATTGGATTGGGTTTGATAATCCACTTTTGATAATGTACGAATACCGCTTGCTGCAACACTACCAAATAAAACAATACCCGCGCCACCTAAAACAGGCATCGGAATCGCGGCAATTAAACGTCCAAAAATCGGTAATAAACCGAGTACAACTAAAATAGCACCACCCGTTGCTACCACAAAACGGCTTTTCACACCTGAAATGGCAACCAGTCCCACGTTTTGGACAAAAGCACATTGCATAAATGAACCAAATAATGGCGCAATCGCAGAAGATAGCATGTCTGCTCTTAAACCATCTGCCAAACGATGACTATCCATTTTTGTATCAACAATTTCACCAATCGCTAATAGGCTGGCTGTTGTTTCAGTAAGGATCACGATGGTCACGATACACATGGTTAAGATCGCGGACATTTCAAAGCTGGGTAGACCAAAAGCAAATAGATGTGGGAAAGCAAATAAATCACCATTGCCCACTTTTGAAAAGTCGGCAACACCAAGCAGGATGGTAAAAATTGCACCAAAAATAATTGAAATGAGTACGCCTAGTCGCGCCATTGTGGCTGAACCAAAGCGACTCACCACAAGTAATACACCGAGGGTAAAGGCTGCAATCCCTATATTTTCTAGTGAGCCCCATTCGGGTGCTTTAGGGTTACCACCCATAATCCAGCGTATTGCAACAGGTAAAAGTGAAATCCCAATAATAGTAATAATTGAACCCGTCACAATCGGTGGAAAGAAACGCACTATTTTTGAGAAAAAGGGGGTAATCAATATCCCGAAAATAGAGCTGACAATCACAGCACCAAAAATCGTTTGGATATTTCCCCCAGTTGTACCAATCGCGATCATGCTTGCAACAGCAGCAAATGAAGTGCCTTGTACAATTGGAAGTTTTGCACCAAACCACTTTAGTCCAAGCGTTTGTAGTAATGTTGCCAAACCACCCACAAGAATAGATGCCGTAATTAATAAGGCAATTTCAGCTGCATTTAGACCAATCGCCGTACCTACGACCAAAGGTGCTGCAATCAGACCACCATACATGGTGAGTACATGCTGTAAACCAAATGTCAGGTTCTTTCCCGCACTTAAAACTTCATCTTCAGGTTGAATTTTTTTAATTTCAGTATTCATCTTAAAACCTTTATGATTTTGCCATCCCTGCATTACAAAGAGCAATTTATATGCCAAATGGTCAATAACTGTGAGCAAAGTGCTTTAAGTGAAAGCTAAAACTTATGTGTTTGAGACTGATATTTAAATTATTTCTTTGTGCAAAGTCGATTATTTTACGGCGGATAAGGCTTATCGTGTTAGATTGGCGCGACTCTAAAACAAAGCACTAGGCTTCTTTCATCTGTCCTTTTTTAAAGCATAGATTAAGATAAAGCACCCTCATCCTGATCTTCTTCAAAGGGGAGAAGAAGCTTTTAATAGCAATATGATTCACAGAACATGATCATTTATTTTAGCTTTTACGCAGTTGTGTTTGATGGGTTAGAGAATAGATGAAAAATTGTGCTGTACCTACAGCGAGTACACCTGAGGCAAGTATAAATTGCTGATGATAGGAAACACCCCAATGTTGCAAGCTACTAAAACAGATTCCACCAACCAATTGAGTCACAGCAAAAGCTAATGTTGCTATGCTCCATAGTTTTTTATAGGCCACATGATAAAGGTGTAAAATGGTATATGAAGTAAGGAAAACCACAGCAGGATTAAGCAAGCCTGTAAAAAAGGATGAGGTATAGGTAAGGATTGGATGGGTTGAAAAAATCGCAATAAAGATCGCTAAAACATATAGGCTATATAATATTTTTAATGCGGTAAAATTGCCAAATTTTCGTGCCAGTAAGTAAGCACTGATTGCACCTAAGGCACTGCCTGAACCATACAAAATCCAATTCAAGTTAATTAGATATAGATTAAGATGCAGGGTGTTTTTAAGATAATCAATCCAAAACAATGAGTGGGGAACATAGGCAAAAGCGCTTGAAGCATAGACAATCAGCAAACTAAAATACATACCATTGACTGTCCCCGTTTGATTGTTTGCTACGCTGATATGATCTAGATGATCTTTAAATAGATTGAGTAAATAAACAATGATCAAACAAATGACAGCAGAGAATGCAAATAAAATCATCCATGCAGATTGTGTGTTGATTCTGTCGAGATAAGGCAAAAACAGGGTTGCCAATAATACTCCGATGCCAATACCGCTAAAGCCAATAAAGTTGATGGTTAAACGTTCTTCAGCTTTGCTGCAATGTGCAACAATACTCGGTGCTAGGATCATCAATAAGCCACCACTGATGCCTGAAATGACACGCCAAAAGACATACCAGCTTTCGGGAAGACCTGAAAAAGCACAACTGAGTAAACTCACCGTTCCAGAAAATGCCGCCAAAATGATATATCGAGGCATGGTAAAGTTTTGAGGCAGTTTCATTGCCCAAAATGCACCAATTAAATACCCCAACAAATTTGCACTGCTTAAGATACTGGCAAAACTGGAGTCCCAATGATAAGCAAGACGGGTAGAGGGCAATAATGCAGTATAGGAAAATCGGAGAATACCAATGCCTAAACACATACACAGGCATAGAAAGATACTCAGCTGAATTTTATTCGATCCGATCTTGGTCATTGTGCAGATTATCCATTTTCCGTTAATTCACCTTAAGGTGAATTTAAAAAAATGACAATAAATAATCAGTATTTAGTTTGGGAATAACCAGGGCTTATTCACATAACTTAACCAGTTGGTAAAATCAGAGCTTACTCTGCGATAAGTATGATTAATATCAAGGGCTCAGTCTGTTTAGATTATTGAACAATTATGAATTAAACATGATTTAAAACAGGGTTGGCCCATCGACAAGCAAATTTCGTAAGGATTAAGCCTATAGATTATAGATTGGCATCTACAGGATCTCCGATCGTATAGTAATGTCCACCTGCAACATGATGTAGGCTTTTCCATTCAGCGCCAACTTCATGGTAATACCAGTGGCCATTGCGAAATACACGATCATCCGCATACGCAGCGACGACTTTGCCTATAAATAAATCATGGCTTTGTTGATTATGCGGTTCAGGAATCAGTTCACAGATCAACCATGCAGCGCAGCCTTCAACCGCAGGGAGCTGAAATCCCTCAAATTGGAAAAGTGGCGTATGGCAGTGTGAGAGTTTTTCAGGATCATTAAACTGACTGATTGAGCCTAATTGTTGTACCAGCTTAAGTTGTTTGAGTGTCGGTACCTGTAGGATGAAATGCCCTGACTTTTCAACTAATTCACGAGTTTTTGTACTTTTATCTAAAACCACACTGACTTTGGCAGGCACAAGTTCTAGGGCACAAGCCCAAGCGGCTGCCATGACATTGTTTTGGTTTTCATACTGGGCTGAGACAAGCACGGTTGGACCGTGATTTAACAGGCGATAAGCCTTAGAAAGTTCAACAGTTTGGATGTGTGAATTCATGAGATGGCCTATATTCTGAGTGTTAGTCTTTATTTGTATAAGCTTATACAAAAAATTCATGAGTGCGCTAAAGTGATGTTTTTATTATTAATAGTGTATGTTGAGAAAACAACACTTAAATATCAAAAAATGCTAAAGACTATTGGATATTTCACAATAAGCTTATAATAAAACGATCAAAACTATTGGAACTCGAATGAACTATACGCTCATTTTGAATATTGTCATATTCATTGCCTTGATCATATTGCTGATGCAAACCAGAAAGACAGATTGGAGTCTGGCTAAAAAAGTGTTTGCCGGTTTATGTTTAGGTGTGGTATTTGGGCTAGGATTACATTGGGTTTATGGTACAAATTCTGAAATTTTAACTGAGTCTATTCAATGGTTTAATATCGTTGGAAATGGTTATGTTAAGCTTTTGCAAATGGTGGTGATGCCATTAGTGCTGGTCTCTATCCTGAGTGCTGTGATTAAGTTACATAATGCATCGTCATTAGGCAAGATTAGTATTTTTAGTATTGGTACTTTATTAATCACCACATTTATTGCCGCTTTGGTTGGCGTGTTTGTGGTCAATCTATTTGGATTAAGTGCGGCTGGTCTTGTACAAGGGACACAGGAAACAGCACGACTTGAAGCAATTCAATCTGAATATATTGGTAAAGTTACAGACTTAAATGTACCTGATTTTATTTTATCTTTTTTGCCAACAAACCCATTTGCTGAACTCACTGGGGCACATCCAACCTCAATCATTAGTGTAGTGATCTTTGCTACGATGCTCGGTTTGGCAGGGCTTAACCTGATCAGAGATGATGCCGAAAAAGGGCAACGTATCGTCACTGCAATTGATACTTTACAAGCGTGGGTGATGAAGTTAGTTCGATTGGTGATGACGCTTACACCTTATGGTGTATTTGCCTTGATTACGAAAGTCGTGGCAAGTTCTAAAGCCGCTGACATTGTTAATCTCGGTGGTTTCTTGGTTGCCTCTTATCTGGGTCTAGCCATCATGTTTGCAGTACATGCAATTGTATTGCTGCTGACAGGCGTTAACCCAATCCGATTCTTTAAAAAGGTTTTACCTGTATTAACCTTTGCTTTTACAAGCCGTTCGAGTGCGGCAAGTATTCCATTAAATATTGAAGCACAAACTCGCCGTTTGGGTGTGCCTGAGTCTATTGCCAGCTTTTCTGCTTCATTTGGTACAACGATTGGGCAAAATGGTTGTGCGGGTTTATATCCAGCAATGCTTGCGGTGATGGTTGCCCCAACAGTGGGGATTAATCCACTTGATCCGATCTGGATTTTAACTTTAGCTTGCGTGGTGACTTTAAGTTCAATTGGCGTTGCAGGTGTCGGTGGTGGCGCAACTTTTGCTGCACTGATTGTTTTACCGATTATGGGTTTACCCGTGACTTTGGTGGCTTTACTGATTTCCATTGAGCCTTTGATTGATATGGGGCGTACTGCGTTAAATGTTGATGGTTCGATGACTGCAGGTGTTGTGACCAGTCAATTGATGGGACAGACAGATCAAAGCATTTTACTTTCAGATGAGAGAGAAGAGTTAAAACATAGTTAACCTATTTTTCTATATTATTTAAACGCCATAAAAAACACCTAAATTAAATTTAGGTGTTTTTTTTCAACTCAAGTTTATCAAACATACTCTGATTCATTAAGCGCTGATTCATTAAAACAAGTCAGAGTATTCTCGACTATAAATAGCAGTTTATCACGATCATATTGCTGATAAATATGATGACCTGCTGGCGCTAAAAGGTTCTATTTTGCTGCTTGATTACACTCAGCCAATTCTTTGGAATTTTTTGTCCAAATTTTTCCAGCAGAATTTTTATAGAAGGTGATTTTCCCAATTCGGGAGACCAAACTTTGACATGAGTCTATTGAAAGTTGATTGCCCCAAGGACCAGACATTCGACATACAGTACCGTCGCATTTCCAAACCACATTAGGGCCATTCTCTATTGGTACGGTCACTGTCCCTTTATGTGTGGTTCCAGCAATCCAAATGGTATCGGCTGCAAAAGTCAGTGGAGAACATAGGATTAGGCTGCTTATAACGACGCTTTGGAGTTTTATGCTTATTTTCATCGTGCTTATTCCATAATTATTGATCTAGGAAAGGTTATAAACTTCAAATGAATCTATAAAACAGTTGTATTTTAAATGGTCTATACGATCAAGCTCAAGTTTTAACTGTAACCATTTTAAAACATAGACTGTATCTGTAATCATTTTTAGTATCACTTAGAATAGATTAAAATGAGGAGTTTTGACAATGAAAATGTACCAAGTTGATGCTTTTACACAACAATTGTTTAAGGGTAATCCTGCTGCTGTATTGGTCTTAGATGACTGGCTGGATGATGCTTTGATGCAAAATATTGCCTTAGAAAATAATTTAGCAGAAACTGCTTTTGTAAAACGCATTGATGATGAAAATTATCAAATTCGCTGGTTTACACCACAGGTTGAAGTCGATTTTTGTGGGCATGCGACCTTAGCTTCAGCTTTTGTTTTATTTAAAGACTATACCCAAGCGAAGACGATTCATTTTCATGTGAAAGATTTGGGTATTTTTATCATCCAGCAAGCTGAGGATGGAAAGATCCAGATGAATTTCCCGATTCGTCAGCCGCAAAAAGTGATCGATTATCCAGAATTATTGAATCATGTCATTGATCAGCCTTTTAAAGAAGTCTACCTCAATGCGCAAGCTTATATTCTAGTTTGTGAATCTGCACAAGACGTGATAAATGCAACACCAAACTTACCCAATATCCGAAAAATTGCAGAACAATATCATGTGAGTACCGCATTAACTGCGGAGTCTGCAGGCTATGATGTGACCATTACCGCAGCTTCAAACGATTATGATTATGTGGCTCGCTATTTTGCCCCGCATAAAGGGATAGATGAAGATCCTGTAACAGGTTCTATGCATACAGGTTTAGCGCCTCTATGGGCTGAAAAGCTGGGTAAAACACAACTTATCGGTTATCAGGCATCAGCGCGCGGTGGAAAATTGTTCTGTGCTCTTCAGGACAATCAACGTATCGAAATTTCAGGCTATGCACAGTTATTTATGCAAGCTGAGATTTTTATTTAAATTGATTTTAAGCTAGACATGTTCAAATCATTACAAAAGCCGTTGAAATAAACGGCTCTTTTTTCAAAACTTTACTATAAATTTTGTTCAGAATTTCTTAAGATGTTTAGCTTATAACTGTTTAAAATTTAAAAAATTCTGGATTCTCCTATGCTCATGCAGTTGAAAAAACTCACCTTGTCGCTTTGTATTCTTGGTTTTAGTGCGTCTAGTTTTGCTCAAGCCATCCTGGTTAAATCTGAACATAATATCGAAGAATATAAGCTAGAGAATGGCTTTAGAGTTTTACTTGCACCGAATGATAAAGAAAGTAAAGTCTTTATGAATACGGTTTATTTGACCGGTTCATTAAATGATCCACAAGGCAAAGGTGGTCTCGCACATTTACTTGAACATTTAGCGTTTAAAGGCACACAGGATGTAAAAGGCGAAGAATTTCAACGCCGTTTAGATCAATATACGTTAATGACCAATGCCAGTACCGATTATTATTCGACTAAATATACCAATATAGTACGTCCAGACCAAAATACCTTAAATGAAGTGATTTATTTAGAGTCACAACGTATGGACAAATTGGTGCTTCAAGAACAATTCGTTCCTTCAGAAATCAATATTGTGATGCGCGAACGCGAAGTGCGTATGGATCAGCCTTTTGCTGTGCTGATGGATCAAATGTGGAAAGCAGCCTATGGCAACAAGTCATTAGGTCGTTTACCGATCGGTGATCTTGCTGAACTACAGTCAATTAAAATGAATGAATTGAACAAATTCTATAAAGACTGGTATGCACCGAATAATGCGGTGATGGTGATTGCTGGTAAATTTGATAAAGCAGAAGTTTTAAAAGCCATTGATAAAAACTTTAGTGCGATAGCTGCACGTAAGATTCCTCAACAAGCAACAGTGCCTTTACTTGATTCTTCAACCATAAAAAATCGTAATTTTGTGGTGAAAAAGGGCAGTGATCTTGCCAAATTCAATATTTATATGAATGGTAAGAATGAAAAAATTCAGCCGGTATTAGCACTTGCGCCATATTTATATACCTTACAACCGAGTGGTCATCTATATTCCAGCATGGTAGAAACTGGTGTCGCGACCAATGTCCAGTCAACAACATGGTTAGATGATGATTTTAACTTGGTATTTATGGGGGCAATATATGCACCAAACCATGATGCTCAAAAAATTGACAGTGCGTTGATTGCCGGTGTAGAGAAAAATAAAAGTTTTGATGATGTTGAATTAAAACGGGTTAAAAATCTGATCCAGAACGCCAATGAGAGTTTATTGACCAGTGCAGCAGCTGTTGGTGGTATGTTGAGTGATTATGTGGTGTCATCACATGGCAATTGGGCACAATATTTTAAAGATCAACAGGCCATTCAAAAGTTAAGCGTACCTGAAACTAATGCAACTTTAAAAGCATTTTTAACTGAGCAGCACCGTTTTAATGGTGATATTCAACCGACACCTGAAGATCAGAAAAAGGCCTTGGAGCAAAAGCAAGCTGCTGAAAAACCAAAAACTTTAGATCAACAAGCTGCTGCTGTAGAACCGTTAAAAGATGTCAGTGTTTATCAAGCCGAAGTTGCTCAATATGTTGAAAAATCGAAACAATATTTAACTGCAACAGAGAAAAAGATTCAACGTGGCACTTTAAAAAATGGGATGAAGTATGCTTTATTCCCAACCTCGACACGTGATGATAAAACCTATGCAACCATTGAGGTTAATTTTGGTACAGCTGAATCTTTAATGAATAAGGCACAAATCCTCGATTTTACGGCTTATTTATTATTACGTGCTTCTGAGCAATATAGCTTACAGAACATTGCAGATAAAACTATTGAAGCAAGTGGTGGAGCAACGGCAACGGCATCGGATAACGGGATTACTATTCAAATTTCAGCGAAAAAAGAAAAATTTGAAGAGTTCTTTAAATATATCGTGTCGGTGATGAAGAGCCCTAAATTTGAACAATCACAATTTGATTTAATTAAATTACAAAGCTTATCTAGTTTGGATCGACCATATACTGAGCCTGAAACAGTATCCTCTTTAACCATTGCACGTCTACTTGAAACCTATCAGCCGGGTGATTTACGTTATCATTTTGAACCAGAGTTGGCGAAACAACAGATTCAAGCAGCAACCAACCAACAAGTTGTCGATTTATATAAAACATACTTTGCAATGGATCATGCCTTTATTTCTATCACTGGGCAGTATGATGCAAAACCGATCAAAAAATTACTTGAGCAACAATTTGGAAATTGGTCAGCTAAACAACCTTATCAGCGTCTATCAACAGAATTTACCACGTATAAAGCGCAGAAAGTGCATGCCCTTTCAGAACAGCGTGAGTTTGGTAGTTATCAAGCTTTGCAGACCTTGCCTGTAGGTGTAGACAATAAAGATGCCGCAGCATTGATTGTCTTTAGCTATATTTTGGGTGACTCGCAATTGTCTTCACGTTTAGGACAAGAGCTTCGTGAAAAAAATGCGTTGGTTTATGGTTTTGGTAGTCAATTAAACTTGGACTCTTTTAATGAAGCGGGTGCATTGTCGATCGAAGCCAATTACACAGCAGGGAAATCTGCTGAAGTATCGCAAGTGGTGCGTAAAGTGCTGAATGATTTATTAGCGACTGGAGTAACCAGTCAGGAGTTGGAAGCGGCTAAAGCCAATATCATGAAGCAACGTGTGACGTCTTTAGAAGATGAGCGTGTGATTCATCGTATGTTAAACAGCCAGCTTGAACGCAATAAGAAAATGGATAGTCGTGCTTTAAGAGATCAAGAGTTTGCTCAACTGACCAAAGCTGATGTAGATGCTGTGATTAAGAAGTACATTAAACCTGATCAATTGGTTGAAGTGATGGCTGATCAATATGGTCAAGCTCAGAAAAATCTAAATTGATGATTTAAATAACTCATTGACTGAAGGAAAGCCATACATGTGTATGGCTTTTTGTTTTATAACGATACAAGATCAATAAAAATGAGTCATGGCAATGTCAATGATTGAAAATTTACTGAGTATATCGGGACAATAATTAGAACAAGTTTATTCTTAGTTATGAAATAATAGAAGCCTATATCTATAGTGATCAAGCACATGATCAATCGAGAGCTTTGGATATAGATTATGATTCAGGTATTCCACATGTACACGATTCGAAAAGAAGTGTTACTGGTAAGCTTATTAGAGGTTCTGGAAGACCGTATGAACCTGATAAAGATAAATATGTTAGGTAAAAATTAGAGTTATTTATGAGTTTAAAAAATTTATTAAAAATAATTCATGATGGTGTAATTGAAGGGGTATTCTTTGATAATAAACAAGATATCCTTATACTATTTGTGAGAATAGATTATGAGGTTAGATATGAATTAGTATTTAAAGGAGTTTTAGAATATAGGGTATTAGATTTTGGAAAACAAAACATTATTTCTAGAGTAATTAATTATCAAAAAGATAATTTTTGTCACGATGAAATATTTGAATTATTAAAATGGGTTTCTTCAAATTCTGATTCATCAACATATTGGTCGAATGATGAATTAAGAAAAATTGTCGAAAAAATTAAATCAAATGATTTAGCCCTACTTTATTTGGAACCTAGTGCTGGTGCAGAAATTGTAATTTTATTTTCAGATTGTATTGTAAAAATGCGAAATTAATATAATACAGTTTATGTTAGATATTTGAAATTTTTCCTTTATCAAGAATTGAAAATAACTGGATTGAATATCAGATAAATCCGTGGGCTTTGGGATTTAAGAAATGACTGTTTGCAGGCTTACTTATAAATGGGCAGAGAGCAGAAAATATTATGACTTTAATCCAGTTGGCTATGCTTAATGGTCTGGATATACCTATTTAAGAGATGTACTTTCAAGATTATTGACTCATGAAATGAAAGATATCGAAGAATTGCTGCTGTATAAGTGGAATCCTGCTTGAACTTAAGTGAGGTTCAAAAAAGCTGTACTAATTTATATCCATTAAATTCAAAAAAACCGAGGTATTCAACCTCGGCTTTCAATTTAACACTGCTTGAAAAATAAATTATTTTTCAACAAAAGCGCGTTCAATCACGTAGTCGCCTAAAACGCCCATTTTAGGGGATTCTTTCAGGCCGTGTTGGTCAAGGAGCTCGACAACATCGTCAAGGAATGCTGGGCTACCACAAAGCATTGCGCGGTCAGTTTCAGGATTAAAACGTGGCAAGCCAATTTTTTCAAATAAGGCACCAGATTCAATCGCAGTGGTTACACGACCTTGGGTATGGAAATCTTCGCGGGTCACAGTAGGGTAGTAAACCAATTTATCTTTAATACCCAGCTCTTCAAAAAACTCATTGTTTGGAAGTTCGTTGAGAATCAGGTCTTGGTAAGCCAATTCAGAAATAAAGCGTGTACCATGTACCACGATAACTTTCTCAAAACGCTCATAGGTTTCTGGATCGCGAATCGTTGATAAGAATGGTGCTAGCCCTGTACCCGATGAAAGAAGGTATAAGTTTTTACCCGGATTCAAATCATCAAGCACTAAAGTACCTGTAGGTTTTTTAGAAATTAGAATTTCATCACCAACTTTTACTTTTTGCAAAATAGAAGTTAAAGGACCATCAGGCACTTTAATTGAGAAAAACTCTAATTCTTCTTCGTAGTTAGCGCTTGCAATAGAATATGCTCGCATTAAAGGCTTACCATTGACTTCAAGACCAATCATCACAAATTGACCATTTTTAAAACGTAATGCAGTATCACGTGTGGTCTTAAAACTGAATAGAGTGTCATTCCAGTGGTGTACGTGAGTAATCTTTTCGACGTTGAAAGCAGCCATTAAAGGTCTCAATAAATTATCAAATTAGAACAGCCTGCTATTCTAATCTAAAATCATTCTCGATAAACTGAATATATTTAATTGAACTTATCAGAAAAAATGATTATGACTGAGTTAAGTCTCCCGATTATTGGGATTATGCGTTCTCCTTATGTTGAAAAATTTGGTATTCCTCGACAACCTAATCTGGTTCAGGTGGAGTCTTTTATCGAAATGCATGCACCCTACAATGTCTTGGAAGCATTTGAGGGAATCGAGGAATTTAGTCATTTATGGTTGATCTGGCAGTTTCATGACAATAAAAATCAACAAGATAAAGATAAATTCCGCCCTCAAGTGAGACCTCCACGTTTAGGTGGAAATAAAAAAATCGGTGTATTTGCAACACGCAGTATGTATCGTCCAGCACCAATTGGTTTATCTGTAGTACAACTTAAAGCCGTCAAAAAAGAGGGGAATGCTGTTCGTGTATATGTGACAGGCAGTGACCTTTTAGATGGTACGCCGATTGTCGATATTAAACCTTATATTCATTATTCAGATGCTGTGGATGCGGCGCAAAGTGGTTATGCCCAGTATGAGCCTGTTCGTAAACAGGTTATTTGGTCTGAGCATGCACAGCAATTAAAAAGTAAATTTCTTCAAACAGCTGACATGGATCTAAAATATATCGCTGAACTTGAGTCGGTACTGGCTTTAGATCCTCGACCAGCTTATCAGCATGATGATGCGCGTATTTATGGGATGCGTTTTGGGCAATTTAATATTAAATTTAGCTGTGCTGAAGAGGCGATCCTGATACAGGGCATTGAGTCGTTCAGTTATTGAAAACGTGATTCCATATCCTGCTTAAAAACTTATGCGCTTTTGTCCGCTGTGATCGGAGCATCTCGGTTTAAAGAGCAGGATAGTAGCTACAATTACTCTAAAACGGCTGTCTTGGCAAACTGCAGCAAATCTTGTTGTGATTTCAGCAAAAGCCGTTGCTGTTCTGCGGCAATCCAGCCCAAAGCAAACCAGACCTGAGGTTCTGCTTTGACCAATTTTTTTAACACATCTTCAGCAACAATCAGGTCATTGTAGAGCCCTAAACTTTCTTGAGCAGGCTTTATGGCTTTTAAATATTTTTTGATTTGGTTTTTATCTGATAATGATGCAACAAACTCAATACTATAACGCAAACGCTTTAAGTTTTTACGAGTACGGTGCCGTGCTTCGATGTCTAAATTTAAATAGTTTTCTGCATCAATTTGAATTTTGCGATGTAATTGTCTAACTTTTTTAAATGCTGCTTTATGTACAGCTATTTGAGATTTTTCACTTGATTCTTGGGCAATAAATTGAATGAGGGATAGGACCAAATAATTAAAATTAAAAGATCTAAACAGTTTGGTTAATTTTTGCGAATCGACATCTTGTGGTTCTGGAAGTTTAAACTTAGGCGCACCAGCAGCTTCAAGCTGAGGTAATAACTCCTCTCGAATCATATCTAAATCACGAGCCGAACCGAGTTGTCTAAATAGTTCGGTTAACTGGGTTTGCCAAGTGGGATCGATATGCAAAGACCAATTGGAAAAGGTTTTTAAAGCACTTCTTAAGCGGCGAATTGCCACACGTGCCTGATGAATATGTTTGGAATTAAAGTTTCCAGATGCAATTGCTGTAGTGTTGGGGAGTAGATGCGATAAGCAATTATTCACGATCTTTTTTAATGCATTCTCAGGATGATCCTTTGAATCAAGAACAAGTGGCGTTTGCAACTGTACGGGATTGTCTGGAGAGTTTTGTGCAAGCTGAAAACCTTGCTGTGCTTTGCTACGGGTATCAAGCCATAAGTTATAGCGTTTCATCCGAGGTAAGATAAAAGAAATGAGATCTTGAACAGTGCCTTGTTTCAGTTCAAATTCTAATTCACGTAATGCGAGACGCTGTTGAAGGGCGATGATATGACCGTGATCATAACTGACTTCAATTTCACTATTTTGAAATTTAAATAAGCTGAGCTTTCTTTCGATGTCTGTTTGAAACTGGACTTCTAATCCGTCTTTATGTTGCTCTAATAAGCGTTTAATATTTTTAGCAATATGCTTATTGCTGAGATAATTTTTTAGATCTAATCCTGTTTCCGCGTTTCCGATATTTTCCTCAAATTCAGCACGTTTAAGCCTTTGTTCTGTTGGAAGTTTGAGGGTTTGTACCCATTGCTGCTTTTCTTGATCATCTTCAAGGCGTTGACGAAGCGAGATTGAATGTTCAGACAAAATAAATTGTGCCGTATCATAGTATTTGGCTTGTAAGTGCTGAATATGGGTATCTTTTCTTTGAAACGCTTTAATGAGCATTTCTTGCTTTTCTTCAGGTATTTGGAATTTCAATTCAATTTCAAACATGCTTATCGTTCCATGCTTATTATTTATTCTCTCAATTTTAATCCGATAAATTGTTTTTTTTGAGTTTTTAATGAATGATTACAAATTCGCAACGTGAATAATCACGCGACTACAAATATTCAATTTTATGCAGTATTTAAAGAGATGATTTTATTCAATAATTTTAATCAATAAAACCATCTCTTCTCGCTGCTGATTTATTTTAAAAACTTACGGCTAACCAAGAACTGTTCCGTCGCTTCAAGCAGTTTCTCCGCATAAGCTTCTTGTTTTGCGGTAAGCCAGCCTAAAGCAAACCAATCACTGGCTTCTAGGTCGGTTTGTTGTAGGTAAGATGATGATGAAGCAAGCACTTGATATTGCTCACATGCTTGTTGAGCATCATTTAAAGATTTTGCATATTTCTGCAAGTTTTTAACATCATAGATATTGGTTAGGATCGGAAAGCTAAATTTTAATTCATTTAAATGCTGAGCCAGCGCTTCTAGACTTTCAAGGTCAGATAGATCGGCTTCATTTAAACTTTCTTGTAACTGTCGATACTGATTTTGCAATGTATTTTGCGCAAACCATTTTAAGTCATGGGTTGGCGCTTTCGCAGACTGTCCTAAACTGAACATGAGTAATTCTAAATAGTGCTGCACATTTTGAGTCGATTTGACCAAATTGATGAGTTTTTCATTGGCATACAAAATATCCCGATCTAAACTTTGTGCTGTTTTCGGATTTTGCAGTAACGCACCTAATGTGCGTTGCATATGTTCAAAATGCTGTAAGTTTTTAAAATGACTCTCAAACGCTGAGAGTTGATGTGACCATTTATCCGTTTTGGTATCTGTCCAATCTTTAAATAGAGAAAGACTTAAATGTAAGTGGTGTAGGGCAGTCTGCGCTTGAATAATATGTTCAGGCTGGGCAACTTGTGCAGAAATCGCGGCAATATTTGGCAATAAATGTTGTAATTGACTGGCAATAAGCACACGTAAATTTTTATCTGCAGTGTCTTTTTTATTTAAAATGGTTTCTTTGCTGAGCTGTGCTGGGCTGACTTTTTGATCCACAGTCAATAAGTGTCCAAATTCAGCTTTGCTACGTACATCGAGCCATAAGTGATACTTTTTAACCCATTCAAAACTAAAGGCTAAAAGTGATTGAATTGAGCCACTTTTTAATTCAAATTCTACTTCATGAATTTCTTGTTTGGAGGTTTCAGTTCGGACCTCACCAATATCGAGACTGATTTCAATTTCAGCATCTTCAAACTGAATCACACGGATGGTACGTTGGATGTCAGTTTCAAATTGTAATTGGAGTTCGTCAAATTTATCCCCCAATGCATTTTTTAAAACAGCAAGTGCTTCGGGTTTATTCTGGTAAATATCAATATCTAAACTTGGGGCTTCAGCAAGCTCACCTAAATCAATATTGTCTTCAAAACGCTGTAAATGGCTTTTAGTCGCTGCTTTTAATGTTTGTACCCAACGCGTCCCTTCTAAGCGTTGACGTAGTGCAGCGCCGTGTTGGGACATCTGACGATCAGGTGTGTCGTAGTATTTTGCTTGTAATTGAATAATTTGGGATTTTTTAGGATCTAATGCTTTGAGGAGTGCATTGCGGCGGGCTTCCGGAATTTGAAACTTTAATTCAACTTCAAGCATGTGAGGGTCCTAAGTGGTAATCATGATTATTAGAGAGTTAAACATTCTTGAATGTTTAATCTGGCATTGTAACTTAAAATGTGTCATCAGAAGACTTGTATAGCATGTCATTTGAGTATTTTTTACCGCTATATCGTTACTAATTAAATATTTAGAATGACAAAATTTCCTATTTCGTGACTGGTATGGTCTGGGCAATACTTGAAGTCGCAAATATAGATGAATTGTCAACAGACTTGATATTGAATTTGGCTGTTATTGCAGCATAAAATAAACTAAGCTGATTAAAAATAAAACAGGATGATTGATCATGAACGCGTATGTTGAGCCTAAATCGGAATTAGAGCAAAACCCGAAGTTTGAATTACCAATTAAAAACTATTCAGAATTTTATCGTTTTTATTTAACTGAACACCGTAGCATGATGAGTCGCCGTTTGCATGCAGCTGGAAGTAGTGTCGGTATTTATTTCTTTAGCAAAGCAATTCGTCAACGTAAAGCAAAATATGTGGCCTATGGACTGCTTTCTGGCTATGCATGTGCTTGGGTGGGGCATTTTGTATTTGAGAAAAATAAGCCAGCAAGCTTTAAGCAACCACTTTATAGTTTTATTTCTGACTGGCGTATGCTTTCCGATATTGTACGTGGCAATTTAAGTTTAAAAGACCGTAGTCTAGATAAAATTGAGAGCTAATCTTGTCAGTATGGTAATAAATTAAACAAAAAAGCTTAGAGATTTCTAAGCTTTTTTGTTTTTGTCACGTCTTCGCTGAGAAAACTTGCTTATAATCCATTTATTTGATTGTTTGAGAATATTGAATGCGCGGTCTTTACCTGATTACCAACGACGATCCAATCCAATTATTATTAGAAAAACTCGAAGCTGCTTTAAGCACTAAGCAAGTCGCTATTCTTCAGTATCGCCGTAAAAAAGTCGCTCAATCTGACCAAGCCAATGAAGTGAAGCAGATCAAACAACTGTGTGAAAAGTATCAGACACCATTTTTGATTAATGATGATTTAGATTTAGCTGAACAATTTAGTTTAGGTGTGCATCTTGGGCAGTCTGATGGTGAAATTTCAGATGCAGTGCAACGTTTACCACAAGGTGTCATCATTGGGCGAACTTGCTTAAACTCAATTGAGTTGGCTGAAAAAGCAATCGCTGGAGGAGCAAGCTATGTGGCTTTTGGCGCAATTTATGCAACATCGACCAAACCAGAAGCAGGTAATATTGGTCTAGCAGCATTACAGCAGGCATCTAAAAAGTTTGATTTACCTATTTGTGCCATTGGCGGTTTAACGGTTGAAAATTCTCAAGCTGTGATTGAGGCTGGTGCTGACCTTTGCGCAGTGATTAGTGATATATTAGCTCTATCAGTTGAAAATATTCCTGCCCGTGTCGCAGCTTGGGCACAGTTATTTGCAGAAACTGCAAAATCTTAATTTGTATCGTGATTTTTTATATCATTTTGAAATTTTAGTATTCTACAGGATTGAGTCGATTTATGAGCCTATCTCCAAAACAAGAGCAATTGTTTAAACAAGCCAGTAAACATATTCCAGGTGGAGTGAATTCTCCAGTACGAGCGTTTAATGGGGTGGGTGGTACGCCAGTATTTATCGAAAAAGCCAAAGGTGCTTATTTATACGATGTCGACGGCAAGCGCTATGTGGACTATGTGGGTTCTTGGGGGCCGATGATTTTAGGTCATGCACATCCTGATATTATCCAAGCAGTACAAGCAGCAGCAGTTGATGGTTTAAGCTTTGGTGCACCGACAGTACATGAAACCACACTGGCTGATTTGATCTGTGAAATCATGCCATCAATTGAATTGGTTCGTATGACCAACTCAGGTACTGAAGCAACCATGACGGCTATTCGCTTGGCGCGTGGTTATACAGGTCGTGACATGATTGTGAAATTTGAAGGTTGCTATCATGGACATTCAGATTCTTTATTGGTTAAAGCGGGTTCAGGCATGTTGACCATGGGTGAGCCAACATCAAAGGGTGTACCTGCTGATTTTGCCAAGCATACGGTGACCTTGCCATATAATGATATTGAAGCTGTTAAAGCTTGTTTTGCGAAATATGGTCAAGAGATTGCAGGGGTGATTGTTGAACCTGTTGCTGGAAATATGAATCTGGTTAAACCAATCAAAGGTTTCTTAGAAACGATTCGTGAGCAATGTGATCAATACAAATCAGTATTTATTATTGATGAAGTGATGACCGGTTTCCGTGTAGCACTCGGTGGTGCGCAAGCATATTATAATGTAAAACCTGATTTAACGACTTTGGGTAAAATCATTGGTGCTGGATTACCAGTCGGTGCATTTGGTGGAAAACGTGAAATCATGGAATGTATCGCGCCTTTAGGTGGGGTTTACCAAGCAGGAACCTTGTCGGGTAATCCTTTGGCTATGCGAGCAGGGATCAAAATGTTTGAAACCCTTCGCCAACCGAACTTCTACACTGATTTGTCTGCAAAATTAGATCAATTATTACAGGGCCTACAAGCTGCTGCGGATGAAGCTGGAATCCCATTCTTTACTCAACAAGCTGGTGGTTTGTTCGGCCTTTACTTTACTGATCAAACCGAAATTAGTAGTTTTGACCATATTTTAAAATGCGACATTGAAGCATTCCGTAAATTCTTCCACGGGATGTTAAATCGTGGTGTAAACCTTGCTCCATCTGCATTTGAGGCAGGCTTTATTTCAGCTGCACACAGTGATGAAGATATTCAGTTTACCATTGATATGGCTAAACAAGTCTTTGCTGAAATGCAAGCTTAAGGGGATTTAAGGCCGCTTCGATTGCTTGAATAAATGAGCAGAATGGACAGTCTTTTTGCATCAAGTTTGATTTAGAATAAAAGCCTGTAGTCTAAGGACTACAGGCTTTTTTGTGATTTTAGACATTATAATTCAGGAAGAAAATATGCAAACCAAACACTATTTAACCTTATCTGATGCAGAGTTTTTATTGAATAAAGCACATCAATATGCAATTGATCATGCTTTTAATGTCAGTATTGCCATCGTTGATGAAACGGGCAATTTATTGGCAATGAAGCGTATGGACGGCGCTTCTGCATTGACGTCGAAATTCTGTTTGGACAAAGCCAGATGCTCTGCATTAAGTCGTAGACCGTCAGGATCATATGAGACCCTTATCAAAAATGGTCAAATGGGATTTTTAACCATGCAGAGCGGCTCAGGGATGTTGGAAGGTGGTGAGCCTATTTTGTATCAAGGTCAGTTGGTTGGTGCAGTGGGTATTTCAGGAGTGAAATCATTTGAAGATGCTGAAATCGCACGACATGCAATTCAAGCTTTTCTTTCGCAGTTTAATTAAACGTCTATACTTAAAAAATTATGCGTATAGGTAAAGTCAGTAAATAAGTTTGAAGAGGTGTTTAAATAAACACCTCTTTTATCTTGTAAAATTACAAACGATAAAATTGTTTGGCATTATGGTGGAAGATGTTTTCCAGTGCATTTTCATCATATTGCATCACGATATCACTAAACGCATCAATGATATTCACCAGACTGGTATTGACCCGATCCATTGGGAAATTAGAAGCAAACATCACCCGATAGGTGCCAAAACTTTCCAAAGCATGCAGAATCAATGGTGCAACTAGATCAGTGATTTGTTGCTTAGAGGCCAGTTGTTTTTTCTTATAAAATTGATGACCAAGCACTGGCATAAATAGACCAGACATTTTGGTATATACATTTGGATAAGCGGATAATTCAGCAATAGCATCTTGCCATTGATAAAAAATATTTTCACGTGCTGTTTTAGTCAAGCCTGTATTTTGTCCAATTTTACCAAACAAGCCTGCTGGTGTACCAAAGTGGTCTAAAACAATTGAGGTTTCTGGGAACTTTTTTGCCAGCTCAATTACATCGGGAATTTGATGAGAATACACCCAAGCATCAAAACTCAGGTTATGTTGCGCGAGTTGTTCAAAACCTTTTAAGAATTTTTTCTCGGTATACAGGTGCGGGATATCTGTCCAATTATGCACGCCTTTATCTTCATGAAAGGCAGCCATACGGCGTATACCGCGCAAACGTTTAGATGCTTTTTGGTGAAACTTTAAAATCTTTTTGAAATTAGGATCGCACGGGTCGCCGCTAGCCACGATGCCACCAAGTTTTACAGTATTTTCATTAAAGGGTAAGGATTCAATAAATTCTGTTTCACCCACGACGCCTTTGCCTTTCTGTTTGGCCCAACTGGCTTCAATATGCACCACTTGTTCGACTGTATATGAGCCAAGATCATGTTTATAGTCTTGTGGTAAATAGGGGCGGGTGATGTGCTCAGTTAGTCCAACCGTTTCAATCAAATCTTTAGCTTTGACTAAACGCACCATTTTATCGAGTAGGAATGGACGCTTGCCCAAAAGCTTTACCGCAAATGCTGCTGCATGAGGGGTGTTGTAGGGATCCCACTGGTGAATATGTGGGTCAATGATTGGAAAATTCAAATCTTGCATATAACGTCCAAATTGTTATTTATTATCAAAATACAATACATGAATTTTATAAAAGGTGAATATTGTCACTTGGTAAAATTTAAGCGGTAAAGCCATTGGAGGAATCAGTTGATTTTATTATTTTGGGATGACTGCCATAAATTGTTATAAAAAAATAGCCTCATTGAAGAGGCTATTTTATCAATGCTTAGATCAATCTAAGATGATTTATCTCAATCAGTGTTGATGATCATGGCCATCATGATCATGCTTGTGGGTATGAAAATCTTCGTTTTTACGGAAACGGAGATAATTTTCAAACTGCTCACAATATTCATCATAATTATCTTCAAGCATCATTTGGAATTGTTGCAAAATATAAGACATGACTTGTTCTTTTGCGTCACGCATTTCATCACCATCTTTAAAGGTGTTTGCAGCAACCCAGGTATTAAAACGTGCAGTAGCGAAGAGCATTGCTGAGCTGACTTGTCCACGAAGTTCTTCTGGCTTAGGTTGCTGTCCTTTCGCTGGGCGGCAAAACTCATTGGCTTGTTTGATAAACTCATCCGCACGCTCAAAAAAAACAGCATTTAAAGCTTCTTCTTCGGTGACATCAGTAGCATCGATTTTTTGAGACATGACTTTTCCACATAGCGTATTTCATTGGTGGGCTATTATAGGCAATCCAAGGGTTAAACGAAACGCTTTACTTCTTCTGTATCTGAATTTGCAAAATAGCTGTCAAAATTTTCTTGATATTCATCAAGATGATCTTCAAGCATGAGTTTAAATTGTTCTACATAATAGTCTAAGATGACTTGGCGATCCGCTTTAAAATCTGGCGCTTGATTGTAGGCACATGCTGCATGCCAAATACTATAACGGGCATTGGCATACATAAATGAAGCACTGATCTTTCCAGGATGTGCTGTCAAATGCGAAACTTGATGATTTTGATCTGCAAATTGATTGGCGAGAGCAATAAATTCATCAGCACGCTCATAAAAGTATTCGTCAGATTCAACTTCTTCAGTTTCTTCAAAAAAATCATTATTTTCGGACATTATCATTCCTTTTCATAGACTTGTTTCATTGGTATAACTATAGCATACTCAAATAGCCTAAGCTTAATAAATACTCAAGGAGTAGATAATGCAAGATGCGATTGCCATACAAAGCTTGAAAAGTGATATTGCATTATTACGCCAAAATATTTGGCCACCTGTAGACTTGAGCAATGTTGAAGGTTTGCCAATTTATTATGGAACCCAATCCGCAGTAGAGGCCTACTATAAACAGTGGCTTGGATTGCTTGAAAGGGCACAAACCTTGTATCAACCTTTTATGCAGGATGAGGCTTTAGATGTGGCTCAATTACCCAGCCATTTAAATTTACCTTTGTTCTTTTTTCATGTAGATCGGATTCGAATTAATAAAACCCGTGCCAAAGAATCAAAAACTTTTCGTGGGATTGCTTCACTGGTTGAGAAATGTGGGCAATTTGAACTCAGCCAAATTAAAAATATGTCACAGTGGTTAAATAGTGATGATAGCGCAGCCTTGGTTGCGCATCGTGAGTTTATTGATTTAAGAACCTATATTTTTCAGTTTGGGCAAAGTGAATATACGAGAACACGATTTTATGTGAATGGCTTAGTGCTGAGCACTGAAAAAGATTTTGAATTGGTCGATGCCCGCGATAAGCCGCGTAAGCCACGTAATGATAGTTATGCTGATCCTTTAGCGGATAACAATCTCTGGAAAGTATTTGGTAAATATCGTTAGGCGGTTGTGAAATAGATGGTTGTAGATTTTGTTAAATAGGCTGTGATTTTTAACTTTGTTGTTTTTCTAGCTACAAAATGAAACGAGTAAATTATTTTAAGCACTGACTAAAAAATAAGATTTAGTCAGTGCTTTTATATAAAAGAATATCTTTTATTTTACAGCATCAATTGCAACACTTGCTGTTTTGTTAAACAGCGTACATTCTGACTTTAAGCCATTTAGATAAGCTTCTGCTAACTGCGCATTTATACTGTTTTTACCAGACTCAGCAACAGCATCTTGATAATCTCGTTCATATTGCTTAATTTGGTTTGCAAGTATGTCATATTCACCCGCAGTATAATAACTTGCTGGGTAATAGTCAGAGCCGATTTTAGCTACGGCATCAACTGATGTATTCAGTTGCATATCTCTGGATAAATCTAAGTTGAACTTTCCTAGCGCCGTTGAAATATAACCATCTTTAAAATATTTTGATGGGTCGTAATTATTCAGACGATAGCCTGAATAAAAATCAGCAAAGTTTGTATTTGTTGAAGAGGAAATTGATCGTAAACACGTTGATCCAGACGGGAATGTTTTACCTTTTAGTTTTTGCACATAATATGAAGAATAAGCGCCAACTACTGAGCTAAGTGCTATATTTGAACCAGCATAATGCTCAAATCCATTGATGTATGGACTAATTGCTTTGCCTGTTAAGTTGACTGTTTCAAATTTTTCAGTTAATTCCAATTGGTTATAATTACGAGATGAATAGGGTGTAAATGTCCAAACTGTCGCTGTTTTCGATTTCAACGTTGCATATTGATAGCCCAAATCAGTTTTACTTTTAGGTGCATCATAGAGCCCATCTGTTGCTAGATAATCACTTAAAAGATCTGATGAAAGGAACTGTGTTGAACCATCTACGTTATATTCACCATTGATGTACATCTGCTTATTGTTAAAGCTAAACTTTACTTTAGTAAAGAGGTTAATGTCTTGGGTTGAAGCGCCAGTTTCATACCCAAACCATTCAGATTCGTTGTTTGTTGTATAATCCCCAGCATCTGAATCGCCTCCACATGCGCTTAAAAATAATGAAGAAATGACGGCAAAAGACAGTAATTTAATTTTCATGAATTATTCCAAATTATAAAATATTAAAATTTATGAGTATAAAAATTCTCGCTGTCATCATATTTAAACATTTTATTTTTTCAATGTTTTTTTGATGAAATTTTAAAATTCTGTTAATTTTTATAATTATATATTGATCGAAAACTTAAAATGATTTTGCTGCTTTTCAATTTCATCCTTGCAAAAAAAAGTGCTTTTAATATTGAAGAACCCAAACAAAAACGATGATAAACATCGTCATATGCAAAATTTGAATTGGAGCAAAGATCAAGGCATAGCGACTGCCACCACTTAAAAATGCATTGATCGATTTCGCAATGGCATGTGCTGCTAAACCTAAAACAAAGGCGAGAGATAAGATATGATTACTCGGTTCTCCCTGAATGACAATCGTGGCCAAAGCGCTATGAATTTCAAATAATGAGGCCAAAAGCGTACCTGCAATTAAACCCGCATCACCCAATAAAAGATTTAGCCCATATACACCCGCCTGAATCAAGGTTAACGACGCTGCAATAATGGCTGCTTCTTTTAGACTAAACATACGACTATCTGTAAGCTGATTATTTTCAATCGGTTGTGTATGACGCATAAACCATAAGGCAAAAATGGTGAGGATCGTGATAGCGATTAGACTGGGCAGTACAATGAGCTTGAACCATGTAATACTGACACCAATTACAATAATCATGAGTTGTAGTAGGGTTGCCACGCAAGACATTAATGCTGCTCCTGCATTGGCTTTAGCATCTGCACGTCCATTTCTGACTTCTAATCCTAAGCTGGCAATGGTAGCGGTACTGGAAACAAAACCTGAAGCAAGCGAAGACAACAGCATGGCATTTTTTGATGACAATAATCGTTTGGCAATATGTGCAAGTGCTTGCACCGCCAAGATTAAGGTGAGTAATTTTAAAATAACATAGGGGTTAAGCACAGCACCCCATAAAGCTTTGTTTGGTGTCAGTGGCAATGCAATTAATAACAATGCCAGTAAGAAAATTCCATCTTTAAATTCAGATTCTGTAATCCATTTCCCGGCAATGCCATGCATAGAATGTTTAGTCATCAACAAGATGGTGAGGATGACTGATAAACCTGCGGCAAAAGAAATATTCCAAATGCACATTCCACCGATAAAATAAGTGAGGATAAATGCAATTTCAGTGGTTACACCGGGATCATCAGTTTGATTCTTTAAAGAATAAATGACGATACCACCTGTAATGAATGCACCCGCAATGCCAAAATAGGGACCAAACAAAAAACAAACAGCACCTAGTAAAGCGCAAATGGCAAATGATCTTAAACCTGCAAAACTATTTTGATTTTCACGTTGCTGACTTCGTTCACGTTCAAGACCGATAAGTAGACCACAACCCAATGCAGCCGCAATGATGGTGAGGAAATCGTTATAAGAGCCAAATGGAAATGGATATAGCGATATAAAATTCATAGTGCTCTCCAAATAAGACCATGAATTAATAGAATGATTTCAATGTATCGCAAAGTTTTAGAAAAACAAAAGTTTATTTTTTAGCCTTAAGCTAAATACATTATTGAATTTAGAAAATCCAAGAAATACAACAATTAATTTTGTTATAGTAGATTGAGTTTCGGGGATATAACAATGCAATTTAATTTTGAAATCGATACAGCTTGGTGTTTAGAACAATTATTAAAAGATGGTCGTATTACAGAACGGGAAAAACTATTGGTACAAACCACGCATCGACAACGCGATCAGTTGAAGTGGCATCCTTTACAATGGATAGCCAGCTTTAAGCTCGTCGATGCTAAAAATCCAGTGAAAAGACTGACATTGACCACACTGACAGAATGGTTAGCTGAAAAAGCCGAACTCAATTCATTTACAATTGATCCGTTAAAGGCCGATGTGACTTCACTGACCAATGTCATGTCGCAAGAGTTTGCAATAAGAAATAAAATTTTAGCAGTTGAGGTCAGTGCCGATAAAATTCTGATTGGTACAGCACAGCCTTTTATGACGGATTGGGTACATAATTTAGAACGTAGTTTAAGCCCCAAAAAAATTGAAAAAGTGGTGTTAAATCCTGAGTTATTACAACGTTATTTAACTGAGTATTATCAAGTCAGTAAAGCGGTCAGCAATTCGCAAAAATCCAGTGCCTATGATAAAGAAAATAAGGGTGTAGAAGCACTTTTACAATTGGGTGATACCCAGAATCCAGATGCCAATGATCAGCATATTGTGAAATTGGTCGATTGGGTTTTACAGTTTGCTTTTGAGCAAGGCGCAAGTGATATTCACTTAGAACCGCGTAAGGAAAAAGGCAAAATTCGTTTTCGTATCGATGGAGTACTGCATACGATTTATAATATGCCAGCCAATACCTTAACCGCAGTTATTTCACGGATTAAAATTTTAGGTCGTATGAATGTTGCAGAAAAACGTAAACCGCAGGATGGGCGTTTAAAAACACGGACACCGAAAGGGCAAGAAACCGAGCTACGTCTTTCAACATTGCCGACTGCTTTTGGTGAAAAGTTAGTGATGCGTATTTTCGACCCAGAAGTTTTGGTACGAAGTTTTCAACAATTGGGTTTTGATGAACATTTATTGGCGCAGTGGCATGCTTTAACTCAACATAGTCATGGCATTATTTTGGTGACTGGTCCCACTGGTTCAGGTAAAACCACCACGCTTTATTCTTCGTTAAAACAATTGGCAACCGAACAAGTGAACGTCTGTACCATTGAAGATCCGATTGAGATGTTGGAGCCAAGTTTTAACCAGATGCAGGTCAATCAAGGGATTGAGCTCGGTTTTGCCGATGGTATCCGTGCTTTGATGCGTCAAGATCCAGATATTATTATGGTTGGGGAAATTCGTGACCAAGATACTGCCAACATGGCGATTCAGGCAGCATTAACAGGTCATTTAGTACTTTCAACTCTGCATACCAATGATGCACCATCAAGTCTGACACGTTTGCATGATTTAGGCGTGCAGCCTTTTTTAACCGCTGCAACGATTTTGGGAGTATTGGCTCAGCGTTTAGTGCGTAAGCTTTGTCCACATTGCAAACAAGAAACCTTTATCAATGAACAAGAGTGGAAGCATTTGACATTTGGCTATCAGACCAAAATGCCTAGTTTTGTATATAAAGCAGTTGGATGTGAGGAATGCCGTCAAACAGGTTATAAAGGTCGTGTCGGGATTTACGAGTTTATGCCGATTAGCCTTGAAGCAAAGCAGAGAATTAGTGCGGGCGTGACTTTAGATGATTTAAAAATGCAGGCAAAAAAAGAGGGTATTGAACCATTAAGAATTGCTGGTGCACGGAAAGTATTGGAAGGCGTAACTACGCTGGAAGAAGTCCTTAGAGTTGTGCCTTTAAATTAATTTTGACTTAAAATAGCAAATGAAGAAATCCTAAGATTCACCTCATGTTGGTTTGTTTTAATGCTTCTATCGAAACGATGAACCGATATGAGGATACAACAATGAACGTCATTGCGAAAACAATTTTAACCACAAGCTTGATTGGTTTAACAAGTTTTGCCACTGCAAACACAGCAATAAATCAATCAGCGCTTACACCAAGTTTAACCACAGTAAAACAGGCGTTAACATTAAAAGACGATACTAAAGTGCAGCTTCGTGGCAATGTGGTTAAAGCAATCGGTGATGAAAAATATCAATTCCGTGATAGCACAGGTAGCATTACTGTCGATATTGATGATGAATTATGGCAAGGTAAACCGATCGCGGCAAATGCTACAGTGACATTGTTTGGTGAGGTCGATATCGACTATAAACCGACGAAACGTGTAGAAATTGATGTAGATGCGGTGAATTTTTAATTATTTTATCCATTAAAACAAATCACAGCAGATTCTCGTTATATTCGCTAAGACTACATGTGTATGCATGTGGTCTTTACCTATGTTCAACAAGTATGAACAGCAACAAAGTGCAGATTTTATTTTGATCAAGGCTTTATCTGCCTAAAAGAGAGATGGTCTATGCGAATTTTGCTCGCTGAAGATGATAGTTCACAAGCTGAAAGTATTAAATCTTGGTTGGAAATGGATGGCTACAATATAGATTGGGTCGAACGTGGTGATCATGCAATTCTAGCCATAGAACAGCATCAATATGACTGCATCTTGCTAGATCGTGGTTTGCCCAAAGCCACTGGCGATGAAATTCTTAAACTGTTAAAACGTCAATTTCCAGAAATTCCTGTGATTTTTCTTACGGCGAGAGACAGTATTCAAGATCGTGTGCAAGGTTTGGATCTCGGCGCAAATGATTATTTGGTAAAGCCTTTTAGTTTAGAAGAATTATCTGCCCGAGTACGGGCACAACTCAGACAAACCCAAGTCACAAATTTACATGAAATAAAATATGAAAATTTAGTATTAGATACTCAAGCGAAAATGGTATTTCAGGATCAGCAAGTTGTTCATCTCACCGCAAAAGAATTTCAAATTTTATATAAATTGATGCAAAAGCCTGAACATATTGTGACACGTGAGCAATTGGAAGAATCTCTTTATGCTTGGGGGGATGAAATTGAAAGTAATGCGATTGAAGTTTATATCTATCAATTGCGTAAGAAGATTGGTGGATATTTGATCAAAACAATCCGTGGCTTGGGCTATCGTATGAATAAAGAGCAAGATTGATTATTTCACCGAGCACTTTGAATGATTTCAATAGGATGAATATGACCCAAGCAGTATCACTACAAACCAAGCTGATTAAGACCTCCATGCTCAGTTCAATTGTGGCAGGTATTTTTGCGCTGATACTTCTGGTCAGTCTTTCGATTTATCACAACATGAAGGTACAAGATGAAATCATGGATGAAGTTGCAGATATGCTTCTGATTTCAGATTTAAGTGCGACCTCTGGTTTTCAATTGGATGAGTTAAGTGATGAATTTGATATTCAGTACCGATTGATGAATGGTGAGGTGATGTTGACCCAATCCCCTGAATTTGATTTGCAACAAGAGCATGACAATCTTCTGGCGAAGGGTGAAGACAATGGATATGCATTTATTTGGGCAGAAAATAAGCTGTTACGTAGTTACCGAGCAATTGATCAGGATTCTCAGTTAAGCGTCTATGTTGTTCAGCCCTTAAGTGTCCGTTTTAAAGACTTATTGCAAAGTTTTATCAGCTATTTATTGGTTTTATTGAGTCTCTGGTTGCTGCAATGGCTGATTTTACATTTCTCAGTAAAAAAACAATTTAAATCTATTCAACTGCTTTCGACAGAAATTGCAGAGAAAAATGCCAATGATCTCAGCTTAATTCAGCAGCAGCCTGCCTTTAAAGAACTTGAGCCAATGGTCAATCAGCTCAATCAAATGCTTGCGCGACTGGATCAAGCTTTAATTGCTGAACAACGCTTTACCGCAGATGCATCACATGAATTGCGCTCGCCGCTTTCTGCGATACAAATGCGTTTGCAGTTATTACAACGCAAATATGCAGAGGTTCCTGAGATTCATCAGCAACTCAATAGTATTCAAAATGATGTGAATCGAGGAACGCTGGTTCTTGAAAATCTTTTGCTTTTGGCACGATTAGATCCAGCGGATGCCAGTGAATTACCGAAGACTTGGATAAGTCTAGAGCAAATGACTCAGCTTGTGTTAAGTAGCTTAGATCCATTTATAGATGAAAAGCAGGTTCAGATTCATATCCAAAGTGAAGATGTTCAAGTCTATGTAAATGAAGAATTACTGTTTATTTGTATTCGCAATCTTGTCGATAATGCGATTCGTTATACGCCAGTACAGGGCAATATTTATATTCAGATTGGACCTTTAAACAATAGCAATAGCTTTGAAATTCAAAATGATGGTGAGGGTATTCCTCAAGACATCTTAGATCGTTTAGGTGAACGTTTTTATCGAGCGTTGGGGACCAAAACACAAGGTTCAGGTTTAGGTTTGTCAATTTGTAAAAAGGTGATCGATTTACATCATGGACAGATTCAGTTTGCTGCTTCCAAATATGGCGGTTTGAGCGTTTGCGTTTATTTACGTTAAAGTTGTGCGATTGAATCGGGCATTTTTATTGAATGTTTAACATTTCATTGGATCGTTTTATAGAGATAGGGTGTTGTATAAAAATCAACTGACAAAATTAAAAAGCAGTATGCGCTGATTCATACTGCTTGTTCCCACGTTTTTTGTTTTAACTTAATGTTTTTATAGTTATTTGGTCAAAATTAGACGATTGTTACGTGTTAAACGTAAGCGATATTCTTCTCCAGCATGCATGATGCGAATTTCGCGCCCTAATGCAAATAAGTTATTTGAATGTAACATCGGAAGAGATTGGTGAGCTTCAGTGTTACGTGTGAATAGGCTAAAAGGTGCGTTCATTATTGTTACTCCGTGTGGGGTGCTGTCTAAGTGATTTAAATGATAATCATTATCGAATAGGTCTGTCAACGATAATTTTTATCATTTATAAAATTTCTATAATTGCTTACAATTCATTAAAAATTCAGGTGTCGATTTTTATGTCTAAACCCAGTATTCATGTGGCTATCGCTTTATTACTTTATCGTGGCAAAGTGCTGGTCGGTTGGCGCAATGCGGATCAGCATCAGGGCAATAAATATGAATTTCCTGGTGGCAAAATTGAAGCAGGGGAAACGCCTGTTGAAGCATGTCGTCGAGAGATCTTTGAGGAAGTGGGAATTGGCATCCAGCAATGGCATGCTTTTGATGTAATTCATCATGTTTATGATGATGTTGAAGTGTTTCTCCATCTTTATCATGCCACGGTTCCTGAACAATATTTGCATGATATTCAGAAACCTTGGACATGGTATGGACGTGATCAACTATTCGCGCTGAATTTCCCCAAAGCCAATCAAGCGATTATTCAACGCTTGTACTGGGCGCATCAAATTAAAATCTCCGACAATCTTTCAGCATTGAGCATAGAAAAAAGTCTAGATGACAACGCGCAATTTTTTTATTTTAGAACGACTGCAGATCAGGTTGCTGTAACACAAATTTCGCAGTTAGCTGCAAATGCCTTATCTCGCTTGATCGTCAATATAGAGCTATGGCAACAGTTGCCTGAGTATCTTCAAAAAAGTATAGCTGCTGTACATTATAAACAGCATCAATTGATGGATTTACACATCGAGCAGTTACCAATCGGTCTACGTTGTATAGCAGCATGTCATGATCTGGTATCTTTACAGCGAGCACAGACATTGGGTTTTGATGCTGTGATTTTAAGTCCAGTATTTGCAACCCAGACCCATCCTGAAGCCAATGCACTTGGATGGGAAAAATTTGCTGAATATGCCAAGACCTGTGATTTACCAGTCTTTGCATTGGGGGGATTAAGCCAAGCTGATTTAGCGATTGCACAACAGCATTATGCATACGGGATTGCTGGGATTCGAAATTTTTAATCGAGCAGAGATATTGTTTTAAACAGTTATAAACGTTGTAACTGTTTTTGCGCTTCTGCGATGGTCTGTTGATTTTTTAATTGTTGAGCAGCCTGCAAGATAACATTCCAAAAGGTTTTCTTTTGGGATGGACTTTGCGCATAACTTAAACCACGTCGCGCTAGAGATTCAGCATTTGCATATTGTTTCTTCTGATTGGCAATTTGAGCCAAATAAGAGAACACTTGTGCCGATTGTGGTGCAATACGTTGTGCATGGATTGCATAACGTTCAGCTTCATCCCACTGGCCCTTTTGATATGCAGTTTGAGTTTGTTGAATGAGCTGTTTAAATGCTGGGATATTTTCCCCATCTTCAAATTTTTGCGTTTGAGGCTTGGATTGTGGCGCAATCACGACAGGAACTTTTTCACGTTTAATTTCAGGGCGTTCATAAGGGGTAATTTTTACCCCATCTGGTGTAGCAACCCGATGGTCAGGCTGTTCAGATTTTGGCTTTTCAACAGATTTGCTTGGTTTAGAATTTTGTTGGGGTGTTGTTTGACACCCGGCCAAAGTTAATATTCCACTTAAACTTAGAATATAAGCGATTGTGCTTACATTTCGTTTCATCACAAATTCCTATTTAAAAGCCAATTTACCTGTATATCCAACACGTTTAGATTAGTTGTTATAACTACCACTTGAGATCACATGACCTCTTGAGTCCTGATCTAAACTGTCTTCACTTTCGCGAATATAGTTTTCTATACTATCACTTGAATGCGGCTGTGAAGTGTTTTGTTGCGTATCAGGCGTGGATTGAGGATCAACTTGATAATATGGCATGCCGCACTCTGTCGCACGATTAGGGACTGTGTGACGTAATAATGGAATATATAGCGCGCCTTCACAGCCTTGTGCTGAAAGCTCCCCAGTACGAGAGTCTACCCATTGCCATGAAATATCATCTGTTTGACGTAAATTCACTGGTTTTTGGCGTAATTGCTTCATGACATTGATCCAGACAGGTAATGCACCTGATGAACCTGTAAGCCCAGTGATTTTATTGTTGTCTAAGCCTAACCACACCACTGCTAAATTATTGCCTGAATATCCAGCAAACCAAGAATCACGGGTATCGTTGGTTGTACCAGATTTACCCGCAAGTTTGAGATCAGCAGGTAATGTGTTGTAAGCCGCTTTACCTGTACCCGCAGACATGACTTGTTGTAAGCCAAAGTTCAACAAGAAGGCAGCAGAAGGGTCTATGGTTTGTTGTACATTTAAACCAAAACGTTCCAATAAACGACCATTAGAATCTACAACAGTACGAATGGCTTTGGTTGGGTATTTAAATCCACCTGTTGCAAAGTTACCATAAATATTCATCACTTCCATTGGTGACATATCAACAGCGCCAAGGAAAATAGACGGGTAGTTTGGAATCTTTGAGGTCACGCCAAATTTAGACAAGTTATTGCTAAATGTAGAGATCCCAAATTCGTTCCCTAAACGCACAGCAGACAAGTTATATGAGTTTGCTAAAGCTTGAGACATCGGAACATAGCCATGACCTGTTCCACTATAGTTCTTTGGTGTCCAGGTTTGATTACCACTGACAGGTAAACTAATTGGCGCATCTTCAATTTGTGATGCCCAGTTATAACGACCTGATTCCAACGCACTTAAATAAATCACAGGTTTAAGTAAAGAACCCACTTGACGTTTCGCATCTACAGTACGGTTAAAGCCAGTAAAGTCCTGGGTAGAACCAACAGCGGCAATCAATTCGCCATTTTCAGGACGGGTAACTAAAACAGCGCCTTGTAGGTCTTTTAGTCTTGCGGGGTTCGCATTGGCTAAACGGCTCACCGTTTCTCTAAAGCTCTTTTGCACTCTAGTTTGTGCAATTGGATCAAGTGTCGTAAAAATTCTTAAACCTTGATTGGTTAAATCTGATTCTTGGTATTCGGTTTTAAGTTGACGACGTACAATATCTAAGAAGTCTGGGAAGCTTGCTGTACCTAATGTTGGTTTACGCACCACATTGAGCGGACGTGCAATTTCTTTTTCATATTGCGCTTGGTCTAAATATCCCATCACCAACATATTGTTCAGCACAATATCGCGACGTTTTTTTGCGCCTTCAGGATTTTTCCAAGGGTTAAATAGGGTAGGGCCTTGAACTAAACCAACCAAAAATGCTTGTTGTGAAATATTTAATTCACTAAGCGGTAAACCAAAATAGAATTGTGAAGCCAAGCCATAGCCATTGACAGAATAATTACCACTTTGACCTAAATTCACTTCATTCAAATAGGCTTCTAAAATTTCGTCTTTGCTGTAATGAAGCTCTAATAACAGCGACATCAGGGCTTCATTCACTTTACGTTTTAAGGTCTTTTCAGGGGTTAAGAAAAAGTTCTTAACCAACTGTTGCGTCAGTGTTGAACCACCTTGACGTTTACCACCAGTCACGTTACTGAGTAATGCGCGCGCTGTACCACGGAATGAAATACCGTGATGGCGATAAAAGTTTCTATCCTCTGTAGCAATTAAAGCTTCAATCAAAGGTTTAGGAACTTTATTTAATTTGATCAGGACGCGGTCTTCATTGTGTTGCGGGTAGATACCACCAATCAACATCGGTTCTAAACGTGCAATTCCTGTATTGGTCGGTTTGGTGGCTTTTACATCTGTAACTGTATCGCCAGCAAAGGTTACTTGTAGGACTTGTTCTGGATCTACACTGTCACCAAAGTCAAAGCCACGTGTATGCACGTAAATTGTATTCGGTTGGGTAATATAGGTTCCCGATTTGGTATAGCTATCACTGTTTTTATAACCGAGTAATTTGAGCTCTTGTTCAAACTCTATTTGGGCAATTGGCGCAGTTGCATAAATTTCTAATGGGCGAGCGAATACTTTCGCAGGAATATCCCAGCGATTGCCTTCAAACTTATCTCGAATAACATTGTCGAGGCGAATTAAGTAGACGCTAAATGCGAGAAATACTGCAATAATTAATACACAAAAAATCAGTGCAATTAAGCCTATACCACGTTCGGTCTTCATATACAGATAATAATACCCAAATTTATTTTCGCTAATCATGCGAAGCTTTTCTTAATTTTGCAATAATAAATCTGTGAAATACACAAATTTAAAGGCTTTTTAAACATTCTCGTTATTTTTCGTATATGAATGATTTTATAAACATATACTGAGAGTGCTATTATATCTCAGAATTTCAGTGGAGCTACCGCATCTGTGCAAATTTCACCAAAGACCTTTCGTAATATCGGTTTAATTGGAAGACCAGATAAATCATCTGTGGTTGATACGCTTTGTCTTATACACGATCATTTATTAAGTTTGGGTCTGCATCCAGTTTTTGATACAGCTACAGCACAACTTGTACCTTATACCAATACACAAACTGTCAGTAAGAATCTGCTCGGTGAAGTGGTTGATTTGGTTATTGTCGTGGGTGGTGATGGTTCTTTATTACATGCTGCACGTGCATTGGTAAAATACAATATTCCTGTACTTGGGGTGAACCGCGGTCGTTTAGGGTTTTTAACAGATATTAAACCCACTGAAGTGCTGTTTAAGTTAGATCAAGTTTTAAAAGGTGAGTTCCAGCTTGATCGTCGCTTTTTATTGGAAATTGAAATTCGCAGTAAAAATGAAATAATTTATGATGCAATTGCTTTGAATGATGTGGTACTTCATTCTGGTAAATCTGTACATATGATTGATTTTGAGCTGAACATTGATGGGCAATATGTTTATCGCCAACACAGCGATGGTTTAATTGTATCGACTCCGACAGGTTCAACGGCATATGCCTTATCTGGTGGTGGACCGATTTTACATCCAAGTATGGATGCAATTGCTTTGGTTCCAATGCACCCACATACGTTGTCATCAAGACCGATTGTGGTGGGTGGGCAAAGCGAAATTAAGATATTGATCCGTGAAAACCGTGTGTTGCCGATGGTCAGTGCCGATGGACAGCATAGTGTTTCATTAAATGTCGGTGATAGTTTGCATATTCGTAAACATCCCTTCAAACTAATACTTTTACATCCACCAGGTTATGACTTCTATATGGCTTGTCGTACTAAACTTGGCTGGAATCAAGATTTTGATTCTTTTCAGCGGGATTGACCATGAATATTGAACAGATGCTTTCTATTTTAGATGCTGACATTGTCGAGCGTTTAAAAACTGCGGTAGAAATTGGTAAATGGCCAAATGGTGTGGCGTTGACTGCTGAGCAACGTCAAACCTGTATGCAAGCAGTGATTGCTTGGGAACATCAGAATATACCTGAAAAAGAACGTACAGGTTATATCGATAAAGGGCATAAAGAAGAGGGTGAGGAATGTGATTCGCATGTGCCTGAGCCAGAATTTAAACCGATTCGTTTTATCTAACTGAGCAAAAGATCCCTTGAATCACAGAGTAGTTTCACTTTGTGATTCAAACACTCAATTTAAAAAACAATAATATTTAAACTGTTTCAATCATGATGCTGTTAAAACGATAACTATGTTAAAACGATAAATACGTTCAAACGAGAAGTGCGTAATAAGGTGATAAAGATATTCAGAATGATAAAAATCTTAAAAACGATAAAGAGGTTAAAATGCTCAAGCTGCTCAAAACAATAACGCGACTAAAAACAATAAAGCTTGCCCGACTCAGTTTATTCTGTATCACTGCAATTTCGACCAGTGCATTCGCTGAGCAAACAAGTGATGCAAGACGTATTCAATGTTTATTAGATGTTACCGTAACCGCAAGTCAAAATTTCCAAACGCCAGTCACACAATATACATCAATTAAAAATGATGGTTATCCCATGCTGTTAATTGGTATCAAGATCCGTAATGCTTATACAGCCGACGCATCAAAAAAGATAAAAACCCATCATCTGTATTGTTTAAGTCTGATTGGTAAGCAAAAAGATGCTTATTTATCTGGTCCTTATCAACCCAATAATATCGATGTCAAAGTGGGTGATCAGTTGCAACTCATCAATATTCATTCTTCTGGGAAAAGTTATCCCTATTGGGCTGATTTTTATTTTATCCAAAAGCGTGATCAATAACGTTCACGCTTGTGTTTAAAGATGAAATTAGAAACGCGTGTTCCAAAGATGCTTTGCTTTACTCATGGCTTCTGGATAGTTATTTACAATACCCATGGTATATAAAGCAATGCCCATTGTTTCAGTGATGGCAATTTCTCCATACTCATGTGCTTGTTGGCCTTCCCAAACCGATTTAAAAACAGCGAGATCAAGCTGTTCTTCTGTTGGGCTACGGTTATCGGTTAATTTAGGCAACTCATGTTCATAAAGTTCACCATCTTGAATACCACAGATAAGAGTTTTGGCATCAGGATTACGCTCAAACTCGCCACCTTCACCTTTAATCACAGCACTATTTTTATAACCTAATTGAAAGGCAGCTTGTTGGTGTGAACTACGATAAGCAGGGTGGAAAATTGCCTGTAAGGTTGCTTTGGCATTGAATGGATTAATCAAACGAGCCAGTGTGTGAATCGGGGAGCGTAAACCCATCACATTTCTAAGATTGATCAAATCTGCCAAGATCGGAGAAATTACATTTAAAGGCAAATAGGCAAAATTTTGCGTGTCTAGTTGCTGTTTGACTTGTGCTTCATTTTGGCAAATTGGAAAGCCTAAGTATTCTAAGACTTGTTCAGTATAGACACGGTTCATGGTATGGCCTGATGCACCATGCATCACGATTTTATAACCATGCTTTGAAAGTGTTAATGCTGCCAATAAAAACCACGGATAATGTTTGCGTTTACCCGCATAAGATGACCAATCTAAATTCACAGCAAGTGGTTGAAAATTCAATTGGTCTTTAGTCGCTTGGACAAAACCTGTCAGTTCATCTACAGACTCTTCTTTGACCCGAAGCAACATTAAAAATGCGCCAAGTTGTACGTCTAAGACTTCATTTTTCAAAATCATTGAAAAAGCTTGATAAGCTTCATCATAAGTTAATGATCGTGCACCATTTTTCCCTTTACCGACAATTCGCACAAACTGCGCAAAAGGATGTTCAAAGTCTTTATAAAGATTGCGTTTTGTATTCATGTCAAATGGATCAAGGGAGAGGAGACAGTGGAATACACTATGCCATAAATGGATCTGAATCGTATAGATATAGACGATATTAGACTAAGGTCTAAGCATAAATTGCACAGATGTTAGGCGAAATTAACATTTGCATAGAGATTGATCATCAAAAATTAATTAAAATAGCCTTGAAGAGCGTTTTATTTTTTATCTCCTGTTCTGTATTTATTCTTTTGGCCAAGGTGCCAGCGAGAATAAATCTTAAACATCGTCATTCGTTGTCATTGTTTTGGAAAACTGTCGTTTTCTGAAGGGATTTTTATTTGCTAAAAACCGACTTCCCAGAAGTTTTTATCGGGATTTTGGGCTGTGTCAGCAAATGGTAGCATTAACATTGGATATTTCTTCAAACAGAAATATAGAAAGAAGTAATTATCATGGCTAAGAAACCGCTGTATAAGTCACTCTATTTTCAAGTGATTGTTGCCATTATTTTGGGTGTGATAGTAGGGCACTACTTTCCAAGTGGTACTCAATTGATCAATGGTGTAGAGAAAAGTGTTCCTGGTTTAGGCGAACAACTCAAACCTTTAGGTGATGCTTTTATTAAGCTCATTAAAATGATTATCGCCCCTGTGATTTTCTGTACCGTGGTCAGTGGGATTGCGGGCATGGAAAGCATGAAATCAGTGGGTAAGACCGGTGGTATTGCACTTTTATACTTTGAAGTCGTGTCTACCATTGCCCTGATTATTGGTTTGGTTGTCATCAATATCGCCAAACCGGGCGTTGGTATGAATGTTGATCCTGCGACTTTAGATACCACAGGTATCAGTAAGTATGTGGAATCAGGTGCATCACAGTCTACCGTTGATTTCTTTTTGCATATCATTCCAAATACCGTTGTGGGTGCATTTGCAGAAGGTGAAATTCTACAAGTTCTTTTATTTGCCTTATTGTTTGGTTTTGCATTACATAAACTGGGCGATGCTGGAAAACCAGTATTAAGATTGATTGATCAAATTTCGCATGTATTCTTTAACATTGTGAATATGATTATGAAACTTGCGCCAATCGGTGCTTTTGGTGCGATGGCATTTACCATTGGTAAGTATGGGATTGGTAGCTTAGCGCAACTTGCACAGTTAATTCTTTGTTTCTATATCACGTGTTTGTTGTTTATCTTTATTATTTTAGGTTCAATCAGTCGTTTCTGCGGATTTAGTATTTTAAAAATGATTCGTATGATTCGTGAAGAGTTGTTGATTGTATTGGGTACATCGTCTTCAGAATCTGTATTACCACGTATGCTGAAAAAGCTTGAAATTGCTGGCTGTGAAAAGTCTGTGGTTGGTTTGGTAATTCCAACAGGTTATTCATTTAACCTTGATGGTACCTCTATTTATTTGACTATGGCGGCGATCTTTATTGCACAAGCAACCAATACTCAACTGGATATTTGGCATGAAATTACCTTGCTTGCAGTCTTGTTGATTTCATCAAAAGGCGCAGCAGGTGTAACTGGTTCAGGCTTTATTGTCATGGCAGCAACTTTGGCTGCTGTAGGCAATATCCCAGTCGCTGGTTTGGCTTTGATTTTAGGTATTGACCGTTTCATGTCAGAAGCACGTGCATTGACTAACTTGGTGGGTAACTCTTTGGCAACGATTGTGGTTGCCAAGTGGGTCGGAAAGCTGGATGTTGAGAAGCTCAATGATGCTTTAAATAACCCAGCTGAAGTGGATCGTAAAATGCTTGAAGAATCAAATCAGCCTCAATTGGATTTGCAGAAGTCTTAATTTTATTGTGTTGTAAATCAAGGAAGCTCAGGCTTCCTTTTTTATTGTTGTGATAAAATCGTGTTTCGATTAGAAATCAATTTCTATAATCAAAACTATCTTTAATTAGGTATTCAATGGATAAAAATATTCAAGATATTGCATATCAATTATGTGCGGAATTTATACAAGCAGTTTGTCAGAAAAATTTTAAACAACTTCATTTAAAATTTGGAATATCTCAAGCTGTTTGGGATGAAATTCAAGAAGACGTTTTACATTACTATTTTGATCAAAACATTCCTGAACTAACAATTTCAAATGAGAATTTTGAAGTTTTTCAATATTATCAAGGTGGTTATGGAATAGAGGCCAAATTAGAAACCACGTTAAATGATGAAACAGGAAAATGGGCAGATTTAACATTAAGTGCTGAGCTAATTGAAAAAGAAAATAGAACGTTTCAATTTGCATATCGATTAATTGAAGTGATGTAAAAACATCACTTTTTAAATGCTCGGACGGCATTGCCTCGCTCTATCAACGCATGTTGTAAATGTTGAGCGTGTTTCTGATGGGCTTGCTGGCTCTCCATCTGTTGTTGTAGTTTGAGTGCAATCAACTCTTTTGCAACACGTTTATTGGCATGTTGGCTCCGTTCAGACATGACCTTTACACTTATTCCAGATGCAACATGCGTTGCATGGACAGCAGAGTCGGTTGTGTTGACATGCTGGCCACCAGCACCTGAAGCACGGCAGGCCTGAAAAGTGATGGTGTCATCTGCAGGGAGTTGCAACGGTGTATCGAAAAGCGTAATGCCTACAAACCAGTTTTTACGTTTATGTTGTGGACGAATTGGACTTTGAAAAGTCCATTGAATTGTACCGAGCCAAGTATTGAGCCATGTTTGAGCATTCTCATCGACACTGAGCAGTACCGAGGAATAACCATATTGAGTCGTATGGCTTTCAATTGTTTGGAGATGGATTTTTTTTGTTTTGGCTTCTTTGTGTATTTCTTCAAGCGTATATTTTACAGCGAGTTCACATTCTGCGGGTCCAAGCGCAGCACTGAGTTGGACGATAGACAATATGAGTGTTCCTTAAAATTAATGTATAAGTTCGAAAATCAAAAAAATGCATGCGAATAAACAGAAATTGTGAGATTCATTAAAATAAGCGTGATTTAATTTTGAATTATTGATTTTCAGCGAACTGATTATAGAAAAATATGTGAATAAAAAACAATCGAAATCGAATAAAAATATGCATTATCAAGCCTCTCACAATAAATGTTTAAGAAAATTCATGCTTAGCTGAATAATACTATTCGAGAAATTTTTGAAAATATGGCAGAATATGGGGTTTTAAAGATTTTAGAGGATTGGCAGCATGCGCTTTGTTGATGAAGCAGTCATTACCGTAGAGGCTGGCGACGGTGGCAATGGCGTAGCCAGTTTTCGCCGTGAAAAATTTGTACCATTTGGTGGCCCAGATGGTGGTGATGGTGGTCGTGGCGGCAGCGTATATATTCAAGCTGACGACGATACCAGTACCTTAGTAGATTATCGTTATACCCGTAAATTTCGCGCTGAACGTGGTAAAAACGGTGCTGGCGCAAACTGTGCTGGTCGTGGTGGTGAATCAGTTATTCTGAAAGTTCCAGTAGGAACAACCATTGTAGATACAGAGTCTGGCGATATTATTGGTGATTTGGTTGAAGATGGCCAAAAGGTTTTAGTTGCACATGGTGGCGATGGTGGTTTAGGGAATACTCATTTTAAATCATCGACTAACCGTTCTCCGCGTAAATGTACACATGGTATCAAAGGTGAATACCGTGAAATTCGTTTAGAGTTAAAAGTTCTAGCGGATGTAGGTTTATTGGGGATGCCGAATGCAGGTAAATCTACCTTTATCCGTGCAGTATCAGCAGCTAAACCAAAAGTTGCAGATTATCCATTTACAACAATGGTACCGAACTTAGGTGTGGTCGATGCGGATCGTCATCGTTCATTCGTTATGGCCGATATTCCTGGATTGATTGAAGGTGCAGCGGAAGGTGCTGGTTTAGGGATTCGTTTCCTTAAGCATTTGGCACGTACACGTATTCTTTTGCATATTGTCGATGTACAACCGATTGATGGTTCAGATCCTGCCTACAATGCCAAAGCGATTGTGGAGGAATTGAAAAAATTCTCACCAACATTGGCTCAATTACCGATTGTTCTTGTTTTAAACAAACTTGATCAATTAACTGATGATACTCAAGAAGAATGGTGTAATCATATTCTTGAAGAATTACAATGGGATGGTCCTGTATTTAAAACTTCAGGCTTGCTTGAAGAAGGTACCAAACCTGTTGTGTATTACCTCATGGATCAAATCGAGCAACAACGTGAGTTGGAAGATGAAGATCCAGAGTATGCAGCGAAAATGAAAGCATTCCGTGATCAGCTTGAAGCTGAAACACGTGAGCAAACGATTGCTGCAAAAGAAGCTTATCGTGAAATGCGTCGTCAACAACGTCTTGCTGGTATTTTGGCAGAGGAAGAAGATGATGAGGATGACGATGGCGAGGATGATGGCGAAATGGAAGTGTACTACGTACGCTAATTTCTAAGGGTATCTATCATTTCTAAAGATACCCATTTAGAAAAGAAAGACCGAGGACAAGATGATAGAAGTGGTAGATGGGCAACGTCAGCTCAAGGCTTTAAAACGTATCGTTGTTAAAATCGGATCATCTTTACTCACAGCAAATGGGCAAGGTTTAGATTTGGATGCAATTTCGCATTGGGCGAAACAAATTGCAGATCTACACAATGCAGGGCACGAGATTATTCTTGTGTCTTCAGGTGCTGTGGCTGAAGGGATGGTTCGTATGAAGCTAGAGAATCGACCCACCGATTTACCCAGTCTACAAGCTTGTGCTGCCATTGGTCAGATGGGGCTAATTCATACGTGGTCAAGCGTGTTGGAAAAGCATTCTATCCAAACGGCGCAAGTCTTGTTAACTCATGATGATCTTGCGGATCGCCGCCGTTACCTTAACTCATGTGATGCACTGCAGAATTTAATTGATTGGAAAGTGATTCCTGTCATCAATGAAAATGACACAGTGTCTACTGATGAAATCCGCTTTGGTGATAATGATACGCTTGCAGCAATGGTTGCAGGGCAAGTTCATGCAGACTTACTGATCATTTTGACTGATCAGCAAGGGATGTTTGATTCAGACCCGCGTTCTAATCCAAATGCAAAATTGTTCCATACTGTTCGTGCAATGGATGAAACCTTGTTTGATATGGCTGGTGGTGGTGGTAAGTTTGGTCGTGGTGGTATGTTGACCAAAGTTCGTGCTGCTCGTCTGGCTGCTAAGTCAGGTTGTCCAACGCTGATAGCCAGTGGTGAAAGTGACAATGTATTGGCTCGTTTAATGGCGGGTGAATTATTGGGTACTTTATTTATTACTGATGATGATCGTGTTACAGCACATCAACAGTGGTTAGCTGCACACCTTCAAACTGCAGGGCGTTTGGTTTTAGATGATGGTGCTGTCAAAGCCATTAAAGAAAACCATCGTAGTTTATTGCCTGTAGGGGTAAAAGCTGTTGAAGGGCATTTTGATCGTGGTGATGTTGTGGAATGTGTTGATCAGTATGGTCATCGAGTCGCGGTTGGACGGGTGAACTTTAGTTCGCGTTCTGCTGAAACTGTCAAAGGTTTGGCTTCGGATAAAGTGTATCAGGTGCTAGGTGAAGCACGTTCTTTAGAAATGATTCATCGTAATCACATGTCGATTTATTGATTAGCTTTAAGATTTCTAAGAAATATAACCCCGCTTTGGCGGGGTTTTTATTTGGGTATGATTAATGGTACTTTTTCGTTGTATAGATCGGATTTAAAAAATTTATGGCCGACCCATGCTATAACTGAACACTAACTATTGAATAGGCATTGTTTGCGTTTGTAGCATTGGAATAGCAATACCCATATAAAGGTATGTTGAGCAAGCACATTTAATTTTTCCTCAAATCACGAGTCAACTATCATTTGGATAAACGGACACATTGATGTGTGACAGCTTTTGGATCTGAACCAAAGGTTTTTTCTATTTTTCCAGCACCCGTGGTTGTCACCCGAAATGGCATGGAACTTTCTTTACCGATTCTTGCCTGAAAACTTTTCGCAATAGTTTCAGCAAAATCTTCAGCCATACGATCTATTTTTGCTCCTAGTTGTGAGCGAGCTGCAGCTGGTGCATTTTTGCCTAGCATACTGGTAATAAAATCTGCCCGTTCTTTAGGGGCAATACGTCCTTCACGTAATTCCCAAGTTAAAACAAGAAGTTTTAAGGTGTCACCTTGTAAACGATATTGCGCTTTAGAATGGCTAATCACCTCAATGGGCATCAACTTTTCCCCTAAGGGAAAGTAAAAAATAGTTGAATCATCTCCTTCACTGATTCCATCTGCAGTCGTCATCACGGTATAGGTCTCAACCATTTTAAGTGGCTTACCTGCATTAATAGGTAGTGCAATTTCAGCTTGAGCAGTACATTGCCAAGATCCGAGCATTGGGGCAAGATCAGAAGCATAGAGGGAAGGTGTTGCTATCATACAACTCAGTAACAACAATATTGGGATATGCATCTTCATTTAAATTGCCACTCCGAACAAGACAAGCCCATAACGCCAATGCCTTTTTGCTTTCCACGATTAATTAAACCACCAATTAGCCCCTGAGCACGAAAGGGTGGGGTTAAACTGATTTTGACAATCTGATCTGGTTTTGAAATTGTGACACGATCTTTTAGGATGTCATTCCAGTTCCGAAAAAATTCACGTTCTGAATAGAAATGAGTCGTGGTAATGGTATTACCATTTTGTGAAGTATTGGCACCATCATAATTCATATAACTGCCTGCACCAGCAGAAGCATGTTCAGCAACGATTAGATACTTGCCTGGTTTGAGTTGTGAAAAACGAAACTCACCATCGCTATTGGTGCGCCCTTCAATACGCATCTGAGTAATCAGTGGAGAAATAATTACTGTATCTTCAGGACGAGATTTTTCGTACAGACTGAGAATTTCCTCAAGATAAGGCGTCACTGGATACAAAAACACTGCTTCGTTACGTAAATAATCACGGAAAGTTTGTCCATGTGATCTATTTGTAGTGCATGCTTTACCCATAATTGTTGCTGCCCCTGGTTCAAGAGCCAGTTGTGCTACACGCACATCTAACTCAGATTTAGGGCGTATTTCTCGACCAATATTTTTTGTGGCAGGGGGGGCGCCACGTCCAGATGTGGTTTGTGTTGCAACGATATTTGAAGATTTAGCACTCGGTAAACTGGCGAGAAATCCGCACATCGCTGTACGCATCTGTGGTGTACTTTGTTGTTTTAAGCTGCTATCTCCTAAGCTACGTAATCCAACCATGTATTGATTCTCTGTCTTGGTCACGACAGCTGTCATTGCAAGCCAAGCATCTCTAGCCTGTTTGTTTGGTAAGAAGGTGATCTCAGTCCCTGAGCGAGTTGTTTCCTCACTGTCTATACGGAAACCAGACTGCTCAATTGCTTGTTTGATCTGCTGTGAAATATCGTGCTCATTTGCCGAAGTGAGCAAAACGGTTGCTTGATAATCGACCATGCCATTTTGGCGATTGACTACAAAATTATCTTCACAGCTTGCTGGACGAGCCATTACTGATGATGTTGCAAAAATAGAGAGCATGGTCAAAATTATATTGAATCCATTAATTTTCAAAGTAAAATTCCTTTTCGTTAGTTTATTTTTTAAGTCTTAATTTAATGCCTATAGTTTGATTGATTTATCTTTATTTCTGTAAAGTGAGTTTTATATCACAATATTGTGATGAAGTAATAATTTTTTTAAAGTCGACCTTAAAAGTACGTTTGAAATAAAAAATTAACAATGGTAAAAGCAAGGAAAATCAAGTTTAAGTTTATTTTAAATTTTGTGGTAATGCTTTGATTATAAAATAATTATCAAGAAATTTTACTCAATTTATTCAGATCATATATATTTTGCAAGTCATTGATTAAATCTTTTAAGCAAATTTTTTTTCATCTTCTAAATAAGGTAAAACCTGATCCTTACCAACCATATATTGATAGTCGGCCAAATGAAGCATATCTAAATCTTCTTCACTGTTCCCATAGGCGAATATTTTATTATATTGATCTAAATCATATCTTTCTAAGATACGAAGTCGTTTTTGTTCACAACTGCAATCTGGCGTGGAATAGTTGCCAGTAAATTTGCCATCTATGACTTCAGTACCAGTACAGATCAAATCGATATCTAAGATTTGGCAAATGATTTTGAGGTAAATATCTACAGATGCTGAAACCAAAACAACATCATCGCCATTTGTTTGATGTTTTAATAACTGCTGATAAAGGTTTTGATCCAGTTGTCGAACTAAGCGTTGAGCGTATTCGTTTGCAATATCTTGAATTTCATTGGCATCGGCTTGTTTAAACATTGCATTAAATAATTTGATACGCATGGAGTTGGCAGGGTAGATATTTAAATAATAGGCCTGAATCCACGGTAAAATTTTGATGCCTTGCTTTACGATATGTCTTTTTGATAAAGCATAGAAAATAAACCCTGTGAAACTGTCTTTTTTACACAAGGTTCCGTCAAAATCAAATAATGCTAAATTTTTAAACGTTTTGCTCGGTGCATACATGTTTCATATCGTCCGTTTACGCGGCTTGCGTACCAGTTAGTATTATAATCACGACTCAATTTAGGCCCAGAAATGACAACTTCAGGGATTATCGCATACATTGGATCTTTGCCTGTTTTATTCTTATAAAGTTTAGTCACTGCAATATAGGTTTGAGTTTTTTCAAAATCTTGCTGCTTCTCGTCTTTTAAATCACTACGTAGTTGTCTCGGTGTGACTAAAATATTATTTTTTGAAAATAAGGCAGTGAGGGCTTTTTCTGTATCTGTAATTGCCGGACGCGGCGCGCCATTTTTATCATACGAGAGTAAATCACCATCGAGTGCCAGATTAGCTTCAGTGAGCTTATCAATCATTTTTTGAAAAGCGGCATTTCGGCTAGAATACATGCCTGAGTTATAGTCAGCAAAACGATAAATCGGTTTATCATAATCTGCTGGATACATCATTAAACGATGGATTCCATAGTATAAACCTCCAAATTGAGTATATAGATCATCACGTAATTCATTGATGTTCATACTGGTGCGTTTATGCTCTTTGGCATAATTGATATGAACCTGCATGGAACCTAATGTGGTGATTGGGTTCATTTTTTCAGCAATATCTTGTCCAACAAATTTGGCCGCACCTGTCAGCGCACTCACATGATAATGCTTTGCCATATAATCAAAGATTTCACGGTAAAGTACGTCTAAATCTTTTTCAGTGCGGACACGACTCATTTGTTTTAAATAGTTATCATCAGGTGAGGGCTGATTTTTTAAAACATTCTCAAAATATGCAGCAACCGTGCCACCAATTGTGGTTCCAAGTTTATCTTCAAACTTTTCATTTAAACGTGTGGTGACTTCTTTTACCGCTTTATCCCCCAAACCTGGCACGACAGGATTGGCAACAAAGTTAGATTCCTGATCAACCACTGCAATGATGGTACAGATATTTTCTTTGTTGGTTGGGATTTTTAATTCATTGGAAATATCGTAGATGTCTTTTGCCCACGAGTCACGTTGATTGACACGATTTGGAATCAGTTTTCTGATTTGCTCTTGTTTTAATTGTTCATCATCTTCATTGGCAAACCACGAACCTTTACCACAAGCGACTAGGCTTAAAGAAAGAGCTAACACGCTGAAAGATTTAAGAAATGCGTGATGTCGAACTAATTTTTTCATGTCGAAGAAAACATACTCAGAAAATGATGAGCCACTATGGCAGATGCAGTATACTATGAAGGTCTAAAAATGTATGAATATATATGTATATTGGTCCTTATCAACTGTCAAATAATTTAATCGTTGCACCTATGGCCGGAGTCACAGACCGTCCGTTTAGGACACTGTGCAAATACTTTGGTGCTGGGCATGCGGTAAGTGAAATGATGACCTCTGATCAGACCTTACGTATGACCAAAAAGAGTTTATATCGGGCAAATTTTGATGGTGAATTAGCGCCGATTTCAGCGCAAATTGCAGGATCTGAACCAGATCAGTTGGCTGAGGCAGCACGTTATCAAGTTGCAAATGGGGCGCAAATTGTCGATATCAATATGGGATGCCCAGCAAAAAAAGTTTGTAATAAACTGGCAGGTTCGGCATTGCTGAAAGATGAAGATTTGGTTGCCCGAATTTTAGATGCAGTGGTAAAAGCGGTTGATGTGCCTGTGACGTTAAAAACGCGGTTAGGTTTTTTAAATGGCCATGAGAATATTATCCGTGTGGCGAAACGAGCAGAAGAAGCTGGAATTGCAGCCTTAGCTTTACATGGTCGGACCCGTGAGGATATGTATTTAAATACGGCACGTTATAGTTTGATTAAAGAAGTCAAACAGATGCTCTCTATTCCTGTGATTGCCAATGGAGATATCGACAGTCCAGAGAAAGCTAAATATGTATTGGACTATACTGGTGCTGACGCGGTTATGATTGGGCGCGCGGCCCAAGGGCGTCCATGGATTTTTCGTGAAATTGCCCATTATTTAAAAACCGGTGAATATTTAGCAGCACCAGATATTCAAGAAGTAAAACACGTATTACTGGGCCATTTGTCTGAACTTTATCAGTTCTATGGTGAATACTCGGGTTGCCGAATTGCACGTAAGCATATTGCTTGGTACACCAAAGGCTTACATTCTAGTAATGAATTCCGTCAAAATATGTACAAAGTGGAAAGTACGATAGAACAAGCAAAAGTTGTTGAGGCTTACTTTAATCACTTGCTTGAACAAGGCAATACGATGAGTGATGTACAGGTTGAATCGGTAAATTTATTGGATGTGTAATCAATAAGGTGTAATGAGTATGGAAGCGAACTCCCATACTGAATCAACCAATCACTAAATGTTTTTTTAATGCATCGTTTAAAGGATAAATACGTTGTTTAGGCAAGAGCTTTTCAGCGTGTTTATACTGTCCTAAACGTCGAAATTGCGCCATCTTATTTACAAGAGGGGTGATATCTTGGATTGAGTGAATCGCGGTGTTGTTAAACGCTTGAATTAAAAAACGACTAATCCCAATTTGAATACTACGCTGTTCAAGCTTAGTTCCCTTTAAATTCCGTTCAGGATCCCACTGAATATGAACTTTGGCATTTTCAAAAGACTCAAACCAGTGTTCGCCATTTTTATGCGCAGAGAGTGTCGGGTCGGTATGGATACTTTGCTGGAGTAAATATTCCCAAAAATCACGTTTGATACGGATTGCCAAAATATGATTTTGGTTGGATTTTGTTGCCCAATGACTTCTTTCCATTAGCCATAAAAATGAAGGTTTTATCCATGTCATTCTGTGAAAGGAAAAGGGCGAAACAAACTTTTGTTGTTGTACCGCCAATTGTGCAATTTGTTGGTTATAGGCTTGATAAACTGTAATCGTGTCGCGGTCATATAGCGCACGTATTTGATGATATGCAGACATGATAAATCTCACTTGTATTCTGAATAAGTTGTTAAAAAATTTAAAACTTAATCAAATAAGTGGAAAATGATTCACCGATTGGCAAAAAATTTGATTTAACATGAGCATCAAGCTAGCTTTATTGATTTTGTCGCTATTCTAGTCAAAATGGCATTTTTATCAAGCTGATTATATTTCATATACCCACAATGATGGTTTATTTAAGTCATGAATAAAGATTCTTTCAGAATACTGGCACAATACAATATCTGGGCAACCCAGCGTCTTTGTGAAAGTTTAAAATCTGTATCCGATGATGATTTTAACAAAGATGTTGGTCTTTACTTTAAAAGCATTGTTGGCACCTTGAATCATCTATTGTTGGGTGAACATTATCTCTGGTATTCACGCTTTAAGCAGGGGATATCACCTGCAATTGCATTAAATACAATGATCCAAACTAAAAAGACAGCATTACTGGATGAATTACAAGAGAAGTCGAAAAATTGGATTGAGTTTCTAGAGCAGTTAGATGAAAAAACCTTAAATGCAGATTTAACCTATAAACGCGTTTCTGGACAACAACTGACTTTGCCTTATGCTGCGACACTTATGCATGTATTTAATCATGGCACACATCATCGTGGGCAAATTACTGCTGCAATGACAGGATTGGGGTATGCATGTCCTGAACTAGATTTGGTGTATATGTTGGTTGAACAAAGCCAAGCCTAATCAATATAAATAGAAGCTGCTGCAGTTCAGCTTCTATTGACAGCTGAGTTGGGCATTAAGAATGGTTCATTTCTACAACCAATTGATTAACCAGATCCTGAGCCTCTAATTCACGAATCTGTCCAACATTACTTCCAGCCCAAAATGCACCAAAGCCAGTATCACCATGTTGCACCGCGAAAGCATTTAGCTGTTTTGCCAAATCATAAGCATAAGGGTAGGCGGCTACATGTGGGCGATCGGGCTGATCAATTCTCGCTTGCCAATGATTGATGATGCCGCGTGCTGGGCGACCTGAAATGCTTGAGGTAATTTGAGTGAGTGGGTGATCAAATAAGGCCTTGCGATATGCTGGATTGGCGTTTGATGTTTTACATTGCACAAAAGCTGTTCCCAATTGTACAGCATCAGCACCAAGATTTAACATGGCTTTGGCTTGTTGCCCATTCATAATACCGCCTGCTGCAACGACAGGCAGTGAGCTATGTTTTTTGATAAGTGTGACCAGATCTGAGGTTTTAATTGCACCATCAATTTGAGCGTTAAAAATACCGCGATGCCCACCTGCTTCGATACCTTGAGCCACAATAATATCAATCCCAGCTTCTTCAATAGCCAGCGCTTCAGCCAGATTGGTTGCAGAAACTAGAGTGATGATACCGGCTTGTTTTAATTTTTGAATTTGATATTGATGCGGGATACCAAAATGAAAACTTACCGCTTTGGGTTGAGTGTCTAAACACAGGTTTAAAAAATCATCATTGTCTTTAAAGCTCGGGTAGATGCATTTTAATTCTGTGGGTGGATTTGCGCCAAATTTTTTAAATTCAGCAGCTAAATGTTGACTCCACAGCGTATTAGATTCAGTGTTTAATGCTGTTGATTCATGACAGAAAAAATTTAATTGAAAAGGATGTGGTGTTAACGCTTGGGTTTCTTGAATTTGTTGAAGTGCAGAATCTATGGTATTTGCACCGAGTCCTAAAGCGCCTAAAGCCCCTTGATTTGATACTTCCGCTGCCAATAGTGGGGTAGAAACGCCTGCCATTGGTGCAAGTAAGATGGGATGTTTTATCCCTAATTGTTCTAATAAAGACATACTTAAGCTCCTTGAGTTTTAAGTTACTTTGCCCAAGCCAATTGCAATAAGCAAATTATGTTCGGTATTTATTATAAAAATATAATTCAAATACACCTTTAAGGTGTAGCTTATTTTATACAGGCTTAGATCACATCGGAGTGACTTGGAACAGAGAACCAATCCAGCTTGAGAACGCCATTGCGATAATTCCCCATATTGCCACACGGAAACTACCCTTGAGTATTGATGTGCCCGCAAAATAGCTGGATAAGGCACCGAGTATGACCAGAGATAAGATACCGACTACTAAAACAATTTTTTCTAAATATGCTTCGGGGCTAAACAGAATTGACAATGTTGGAAATAAGGCACCTATTGAAAACGATAACGCTGAAGAACCAGCAGCTTGTAATGGTCTTGCCGCAGTTGCTTCATTGATCCCAATTTCATCCCGTGCATGCGCTTCTAAGGCATCTTTTTCTGTGAGTTGAACGGCAACTTGATGCGCCAATTCGGGATCTAAACCGCGTTGAATATAAATGTGAGTCAGTTCTTTAAGTTCTAAGTGCGGGTTTTTTTCTAATTCGCGAGCTTCGATTTTTAAATCCGCCGCTTCAATATCTGATTGAGATTTGACGGAAATATATTCACCGGCAGCCATTGAGGTTGCACCTGAAATCAATCCCGCAATACAGGTAATCAATAGCGTGTGACTAGACGCACCACTCGCTGCCATTCCCATCACTAAACTGGTCACAGAAATGATGCCATCATTTGCACCCAAGACCGCTGCTCTTAACCAGCCTGTACGTTGTATAAAATGCTGCTCTAGGTGATGAGAATGTGGCATAAACAAAACTCCAAGTAACTGAAAGCTGATTCATTGATAATCTAAATATATGACAAATATAAAAAAGCTCCTATATTTAGGAGCTTTTTTTCAGATTAAAACTATTGGCTTGCTTTTTCTTTAACGTCCGCAGCACCTTTTTCAACAGCACCAGCGGCAGTTGCAGTGGCATCTTTAGCAGCATCAACAGTTGCATCGACAGCATGTGCAGTTGCATCAGCGGCATGATCGACAGCAGTCGCAGTTGCATTTGCTGCATTATCCGCAGCTTTCGCCGTCGCATCAGCTGCATTTTGAGCGGCATGTTCTGCATCATGTTTTGCTTGTTCTACGGCATTTTCAGCATGTTCACCTGTGGTCGCCCCTGTTTCTGGCGCTTTATCTTTATTACAACCAACAAGTGCAATCGTTGCAATCAGACCAAGAGAGAGTAGAAGTTTATTCATTGTCTTGTACCTTTTTTAAATTAATTTTTGGCATCCAGCAGTTGGATGAAATAAATATAAACACAAAAAATAACCAAATCAAAAAATAAAATGTAAAGTTTTTATAAGATCAATTTATCTTATATCGAATAATAGCGCACAAATCTGCTTTTAATAAAAGCTTAATATAATATCAATAAAGTGATTTTATAGTTTAACTGCTAATATCAATAAAATAATCAATGGTAAAATTTAAGCTTGTTTTAATGCTGTATCGTTAAAATTAAATCAAGATAAGGTGTAAGATCCACTCAATTTATGATATTAGTTATTTGAAAGTGACCTTGTTGAAAAAAATCTGACAATTTGAAGCTTTGTGGCGCAATATTAGTGCTCAAAAAATTAAATTAAAAGTGAAAAAACATGTTTACAAGCCAATAAAAACAGATAGAATTGAGTGTAAAATGTGAAGTATATCAAATAATTCTGTTGCTGGAAAAAGTCTGAAAAACCTGTGTTTTCGGCTTTTGAAAATGCTGGATTTACAAATTAATTTATGGGGTTTTCTTGAATATGCTTGACCTAAACACATCTCGAAAAGTACCTGATGATTTTGTAGCATATGCTGAAAAACAAATCAGGCAGCTTTTGAACTCTGTCAGTGGTGTAGAGTTCATCATGTTGTGTACTTCTGATGGGTTTGAAATTGCTTTAGTCAACAAGAAAAATATTAGCAATTCTGGAAAGATTGCCGCAGTGAGTAGTTCGATTTTAGCCCTAGTAACCGCATTTGTTTCAGAAATCAATCTTGTTGGATGTCAAACAATTACCTTAGATGCTGAGAACGGAAAAGCACTTTTGACAGCCATTCCTCATCCAAAGCATCCACTGGTTTTAGTGGCGATGACCAACAAAGATATTTTATTGGGACAGATGCTCTATGAGCTTAAATCCACCTCAGAATTACTGATGAGAAATATATAGATAAGCCATTGTGAAAAATGTAACTTCAGTTGCATTTTTTTTGAAAAATGAGATTTGTACTGGGTTTTTTCTATCTGGTATTTGTTGGATTTTTTCAAAAGTTTTAAATAGTCAAATTAGTCATTTATTTTTTAAATTTCTATTGAATAGTTAATATTTTTTATGCTATTAAAATGAGTGTGGGAAATAATTAATTAAAATTGATTATCAAATAAAATTAAATGGGTATTCAAAAAAAGAATACTAATTTATCCATGTTAGTTAGAAATGAATATTTTTAGCTAAATAGTAAAGTGTTTTAGTAAAGCAAAATAAAAATTGAATTACTAAAGCGAACAACAATGTTGAAAGAAACGGGGATGCTCATGGCTCGTATTACACTAGATCAATTAACTGATATCGATGGTTTCGTTTGTGCTGCATTAGTAGATAGCGAAAGTGGTTTATCTTTAGCGACTGCAGGTGCAGGTTTAGACTTAGAATTAGCAGCTGCAGGTAATACTGAAGTTGTTCGTGCTAAGCGTAAAGTAGCAAAAGCACTGAAATTAGATGATGTAATTGAAGATATTTTAATTACATTAGGTAAACAGTATCATTTGATTCGCCCACTTGATTCAAATGAAAACTTATTCCTTTATCTTGTTTTAGATCGTTCTAAATCAAACTTAGCAATGGCTCGCCACGAGTTAAAAGCATTTGAAAAAGGCTTAGACTTTTCTTAATTTAAAAATTGAAAAGCATAAAAAAACTCGTCTACGGACGAGTTTTTTCTTTGGCTATCCTGTATAACATAGATATCGTATTTAGAGTGTTGAGTGTAGATGTTAAAAGCTGGAATTTATAAACATTATAAAGGTAATTTATACCAAGTCTTTCATGTCGCAACACACAGTGAAACCCGTGAAAAAGTTGTGGTTTACCAATGTTTATATGATGATTATTCAATCTGGGTTCGACCTTATGAAATGTTTTGTGAGCAAGTCACATTAGAAAATGGCCAAGTCCAAGCAAGATTTGAATTTTTACATGAGGTTTGAGTTGTATTTGCTAGATTTTATTGAATGATAAAGTCGCGTAATAAACCGTAACGATGTAACTTGTCAAAAGCTATGTATTGTCATAGCAATGACGTAAATGATTGAAATAATAACAATGATAGTGAAAAGGAAGATCTAAACATGAGTTTAAGTAACCCATTTTTGCAACGATTGAATGAACTATATCAATCCTTTATTAAGTTTGATGCTACACAGTGTGATCGTATTAAACGCTATCGAAATATCGAACCTGAATCAGCATTGTTTTTAGCCATGCAAGTGAGAATTCAGCAGTCTAAGAAAATTTTAGAGATCGGGACATCAACAGGTTACTCTACATTGTGGCTTGCAGATGCAGCCAAAGTCACAGGTGCCAAGGTGACAACGCTAGAGATCGATGAAAAAAGAACTCAGCAAGCGCAACTGCATGCTCAAGAGTTACAGGTTGATGACGTGATTGATTTTTGGGTAGGGGATGCACAAAAATACTTGGAACAGTGTCAGGAACAATATGACTTTATTCTACTGGACGCTGAGCGCAATGCTTATTTAAATTACTGGATATATTTACAGAAGATGCTTGTAGAGCATGGTGGGGTATTGATTGTAGATAATGTGATATCACATGCTGCTGAAGTAAAGAGCTTTATCATGGAAGTTAAACGAGATGAAAGGTTTATGACCACAACCTTGTCGATTGGGTCTGGTCTGTTTGTAGTGACATTTAAAAACTAATCGAGTTTTTACATCAGGGAGAAATCTCCCTGACTTTGCTTTAAAAGCACAGTTCTAAAAAAACTATAAAATTGAAAGTCGCTTAAAATGTAAATCGTATTCTAGGTATTTATGCACGAATGCTGTTTTATCACTACATCGTAGTAAATTATTGTATATAAATTCTGGGACAGGATGGTAAAGTTCACCAGAACCATTGTTATAAAAAATTTTTAAATACCGTGAAGAAGCATTGTACTTCCAAGAAGTCACGGTAATCATTGATCCCATAAGCAACCCCTTAAACTTTTGATTGTTTTACAGAAAAATGTATTCTGTATCTTTTGAAATTAGTCTATTCACTTAAAGAAATGTATAGTGGTTTTGTAAATAAAGCTGTTTATATTTTGCTAAAGATATTCATATTTTGACATTACCCATTCTGGGCAAGATAAACACTTAAAAAATCATCAGTAAATGAGAAAATTGGTATTTTATTTTAGTCATTAATTAGTCATTAAGAGGTAGATCATGATTCTTGCAATAGACGTTGCCTACACAGATAACTCTGCACAAGTTGCTGGTGTAGTATTTGAATCTTGGGCGAGTTCAGTTGTATTGAATCATTACCTTATCACCATCAAACCAATTGCTGACTATGAATCAGGTCAATTTTATAAACGTGAATTGCCGTGTATTTTAACGTTATTGGATTTGGTGCAAGAACCCATCGATATGATTGTGATTGATGGCTATGTCTATTTAGGCACTGAACAAATAGCAGGTTTAGGACAGCACTTATATGCTGCCTTAGTTGATAAAATCCCTGTGATTGGAGTGGCCAAAAATGAATTTAGGGGAACACCAAAGGAATTTGAAATTTTACGTGGACAGAGTGTTAAGCCATTATATGTCTCTGCCATCGGCATAGAGCTAGTGCAAGCAAAACATAATGTACAGTCCATGTACGGGAGATATCGTATTCCTGAGTTACTTAAGCAAGTTGATCGTTTGAGTAGAACTACGCAAAAATAATTTTTTGCTATCCTATATTCAGTGGTTTAAATGTATTATCAATTGACTCATATTTTATTTTCTATAGAACAATATTTTATAAATTTAAGGAGAAACATCGATGGATCAGTCAGCGGCTCGTCAAAAAATTTCCATTAACTATATTGAATTTAAGGTGAAAGACGTCGTACAAAGCAAAAGGTTTTATCAAAACTTAGGCTGGACTTTCACCGACTTTGGCCCTGAATATTGTGAGTTTGATTCAGGGGAGATAAAAGGGGGCTTTGCTCAATCTGATGATGTGCAAAGTTCTGGTGGCGCATTAATTGTTTTGTATAGTGCCCAATTAGAACAAAGCTTAATGTGTGTGAAAGAGGCGGGTGCAACCATCGTACAAGAGATTTTTAGTTTTCCAGGTGGACGTCGTTTTCATTTTAAAGATTTAGATGGATATGAAATTGCAATTTGGTCGCATTAAATAAAAACCTACAAACACAAAAAACTATACATAAAATCTAATGCAAAAAAACCACGCTAAAAAGCGTGGTTTTTTTATGTGTTTAATCTAATTTAAGAATTAGATTTTACCAACTAAGTCGATTGAAGGAGCAAGAGTTGCATCGCCTTCTTTCCATTTAGCTGGGCAAACTTCGCCAGGATGACCGTGAACATATTGAGCTGCTTTAACTTTACGAAGAAGTTCAGAAGCATCACGACCAATACCACCAGCATTAATTTCGATGATTTGGATTTTACCTTCAGGATCGATAACGAAAGTACCACGATCAGCAAGACCAGCAGATTCAATTAAAACTTCGAAGTTTTTAGCAAGAACCCAAGTTGGGTCGCCAACCATTACATATTCAATTTTTTTGATTTCTTCAGAAGAATCGTGCCAAGCTTTGTGCGTGAAGTGTGTATCTGTAGAAACAGAGTAGATTTCAACGCCTAATTTTTTGAATTCAGCATAGTTGTCAGCAAGGTCACCAAGTTCTGTTGGGCAAACAAAAGTGAAGTCAGCTGGATAGAAGAAAACTACAGACCATTTACCTTTAAGATCGGCTTCTGTAACTTCGATGAATTGGCCGTTTTGGAAAGCTTGTGCTTTAAAAGGTTTAACTTCAGTATTAATTAAGCTCATCATTATCTCCATGATTGAGGTGTTTATCTAATATTTAACTAGAATAATGAATTTTAGATTATTGGGGAAATAGTATTTTTTTATCGCTAAGATCGGAAAATCAAATTAACGTACTCCAGATACATTTCACCAAAAACCGTTGTTTTGTCAGTATTTCATCAACTAAAGCAAATAAAGATGATGTTTGAATGACAAAGCATCCTTTTTTAATCTGTTACAAACATGATGCTTCTGGGGCTATATTTCAAGGGCGATTTCTAAAAAAGATATAAAATTTATTTCAATGTATAGAATTTGTTCATATAAGATAAATTGAATTTTAACTCCATCACATTTCAATGTTGTATAGCGTGCAAATGATATGGGTGGCTGCTGTTTTGTACTTAAGCATCACCTCAAGCTACCTGATTGATGTAGATCAACCGCAACAGATCTAGCTCTATATGAATATTTGCAGCCACAGACAGTTACTTAGTTGAGTGAACTTTAGCAGCTTTTAAATATTATTTTTATAATACATGTATAACGCAAACGTGAATTCACTTTGATTGGACTATCTCTCGTGTGCTTTACAGCGTAAAATATTCCGTTCAATTTTAAGTATTAGGATAATGCATCTGTGCCAAATCAGTTAAATGTCGATCAATGGGTTATGGTACGAGATCGCCATCGTTTAAATCGACTGAAAAAAGGAAAAGATGCTCATCCTGAAAAATTCCAAGAACTGTTTGAGAAATCAAACCATCAAGTCAAAAAAAGATTAGCCAGTCTACCCACAATTAAACTCAATCAGGATCTACCGGTTACCCAGTATGCAGATAAACTGATTGAAGCGATTCAAAAGCATCAGATTATTATTGTTGCAGGGGAAACGGGTTCTGGTAAAACCACGCAATTACCACAGATAGCAATGCTTGCAGGTCGTGGTTTAACTGGGATGATTGGTCATACTCAGCCGCGACGTCTGGCAGCACGAAGTGTATCGCAACGTATTGCTGAAGAAGTTGGTGAGAAGCTGGGTGAAAGCATCAGTTTTAAAGTGCGTTTTAATGAACAAGGATCAAACGATTCAATCGTTCGCTTAATGACGGACGGTATTCTTCTTGCTGAACTTTCTAATGATCGTTATTTAAATAAATATGACACGATTATTATTGATGAAGCGCATGAGCGTTCATTAAACATTGATTTCATCATGGGTTACCTGAAGCAACTGGTAAAAAAGCGCCCTGATTTAAAAATCATTATTACTTCAGCGACATTAGATGTGAATCGCTTTAGCGAATATTTTAATGGCGCACCGATTTTTGAAGTGGAAGGACGTAGCTTTCCAGTAGAACTGCGTTATCGTCCAATTTCTGAGATGACGATCGGCGGCAGTGATGATGATGACTTTGATGATTTTGAAGAAAATTTACCACGCGCAGTGGTACAAGCTGTAGAAGAATGTTTTAAGGATGCTGAATCTAAGGGGCATCCTGAACATGCGGATATTCTTATTTTTTCAAGCACTGAACAAGAAATTCGAGAACTACAAGAGACCTTACAAAAATTTGGTCCTAAACACACGCAAATTTTACCGTTATATGCACGTTTAGCTTTAGCCGAACAGCAGAAAATCTTTAATCCCTCTGGTGGTGGGCGACGTATTATCATCGCGACCAACGTCGCTGAAACAGCATTGACTGTACCGAATATTCGTTATGTGATCGACAGTGGCTTTGCGCGTATTTCTCGCTATAACTATCGTTCACGGGTGCAGCGTTTACCAATTGAAGCGATTTCTCAAGCTGCTGCAAACCAGCGTAAAGGACGGTGTGGTCGTATTGCACCAGGTGTTTGCATTCGCTTATACAGTGAAGATGATTTTCAAAGTCGTCCAGATTTTACTGAACCCGAAATTAAACGAACCAATTTAGCATCGGTTATTTTACAGATGCAAAGTCTCGGTTTAGGTGCTGTAGAAGATTTTGATTTTATTGAGCCACCAGACCATCGTTTGGTCAATGATGGACGTAAGTTGCTGATTGAATTAGGTGCTATCCATGAAGTGCAAAATTCAAATAATCTTCCTCAAGTGGTTGCACAAAGTGAAAGTGCAGTTTCCCAACAGGGAGCTGTAGCTGGTGCTAAAGCAAAAAACCTTGCTCAACCTGCTACTAAAAAAGCCGAACTTCAAAACAACAGTTTAACCAAAATCGGTCTACAAATGGCAAAAATGCCAATAGACCCACGCCTTGCACGGATGATTCTCGGTGGTGCTCATTTTGGGGTGCTGAATGAAGTTTTGATTATTGTTGCGGCGCTTGCAGTACAAGACCCACGCGAGCGTCCTGCTGATAAGCAAATGCAGGCGGATCAAAAACATGCATTATTTAAAGAAGCAGATTCAGATTTTCTATTTTATATTAAACTGTGGAATACACTGACTGAAAATCGTGAAACTTTGAGTGAAAGCAAAAGGCGTAATTTTGCCAAACAGCATTTTCTTAGCTGGTTACGTTTACGTGAGTGGAAGAAAACGCATGAACAATTACTGGATTTAGCACAGGGCTTAAAACTTTCATTCAATGAAAAGACAGCCAGTTATGAAAATTTACATCGTGCTTTATTGACAGGATTATTGTCTTTTATTGCCAATAAAACTGACGAACGTAATATTTTTATGGCAGTTCGTCAGCAAAAAGCCCGAATTTTTCCTGCATCGACCTTACATAAAACCAATACCCCATGGGTAATGGCATTTGAAATGGTCGAAACCTCACAGGTGTATTTACGCACACTGGCAAAAATTGAGCCTGAGTGGATTCTTTTAGCTGCACCTAACTTATTAAAACATCATTATTTTGAGCCACATTGGGCGAAAAAACCGGGTGTGGTCAATGCTTATGATCAGATTTCATTATTTGGGCTGATCATTGAACCGAAACGCGCCACCAACTATGAAAAAGTGGACCAATTGGCTGCGCATGAAATTTTCTTAAGAGATGCACTAACCACAGGAAACTTGGGAACAACGCCACCATTCTTAAAACACAACCTATTAAAGCTTGAAGAAGTTGAGCGTGTGGAAGACAAACTGCGTCGTCGTGATTTGGTCGTCGATGAAGAAACCATTTATCAGTTTTATGCCGCAAAAGTACCTACAGAAATTGCCAGTCGGCGTAGTTTTGAAGATTGGCGAGCAACAGTAGAGCCGCAGAATCCTCGTTATCTGTTTGTTGATGATGATGATTTATGGATGAATGACCGTCCAACCACGCAACAATTTCCAGATTATTTACATAATGGACAATTACGTTTAGCTGCCAGCTATCGTTTTGATCCAAGTCATGATGAAGATGGTGCAACAGTAAAAATTCCGGTACAAGCCTTAGCGCAAGTTGATGAAAATATTTGGTCTTGGGGAATTCCGGGTTGGCGTTTGGATTTAATCGAAGCGTTATTAAAAGCCTTACCAAAAGATAAACGTCGTAATTTGGTGCCGATTCCAGATACAGCCAATAAATTGATCAAAGCAATTGATGCGCAACATTTGCATCAGCATATTTTTGAGTTTTTGGCATTTCAATTACGTGGTGAACAAATTACCAGTAAAGATTTTTCTTTTGAACGTATTGATCAGTACTTAATTCCATTTATCAAAGTAATTGATGAAAAAGGCCGCGTGATTGAAAAAGGTCGTGATCTTGCCGAACTTAAAGCACGTTGTCGAACTGAAACACACAGTCCCGTCAAACAGTTAAAAGGTGAGTTTACTACTTTCCCTGAAAGCTTTGTATTTGAGGCCTCTCAGAAGGTGACAGGGGTTGTGGTTAAACAATATCAGGCACTGGTCCCGAGCAAAGACTTTGCTAAGTTAGAGTTGAAAGATGACTCTGGTATTGTGATTCAGACTTTTAATGATCAAAGTGAAGCGATTAAGCAGCACCGTGAAGGCGTAATTCGTTTGATTCATATGCAATTGGGGGATTTGATTCGTCAATTGAAAAAGCAAATTTCCAAGCCACTGGCATTGGCATATTCTCCTTTGGGTGATAAAGCACAACTTGAGCAAATGTTGGTGTACGCAACATTACAAATGGCAATTCAAGATTTACCCATTAATGCTGAAGAATTTGCGATAGTCATGGCAGATGTGAAAAAGTCATTTTTAAGTCATGGTCAGGAAGCATTAAAGCTGATCAGTGAAATTTATATTCAATGGCAGGAAATACGCCAGCAATTGTTGATGTTGGATCAAGATGTATTTGCTAAAAATATGAATGATATTGAAGATCAACTGGATTTAATGAACTTATCCAATTTTGTTTATTCAAAATCTTCTGATATTTGGCAGGAATATCCACGTTATTTAAAAGCATTGTTATTGCGTTTAGATCGATTGCCGAATAATCTAAATCGTGATGATGCTGCAATTAAAGAAGTCGATCCTTGGATGGATAAACTGTTTAAGTTTAAGTCGGATGTTCGTGTTAAAGAAGTCTACTTCATGGTTGAGGAACTACGTATTTCATTATTTTCTCAACCAATGAAAACCAAGATGCCGATTTCGTCAACCAGAATACAAAAAGTATGGGAAAAGCTTGGAATCGGTTAGAATAGAAATAATTTGAAATATTTGTGAATTTAAAAAAGGAGTTTTACATGGGCATCCGTATTACAGGTACAGGTTTGTACCATCCTGAAGAAGTGATTACCAATGAAGAATTGGTGGATTGTTTAAATGCTTATGTGGAACAATTTAACAGTGAAAATGCTGAAAAAATTGAAGCGGGTGAAGTTGTTGCCCGTCGTGGTTCTAGTGCAGAATTTATTGAAAAAGCCTCAGGCGTAAAGCGTCGTTATGTCATTGAAAAATCAGGTGTCCTAGACATTAATCGCTTGCGTCCACGTTTAGAAGAACGTTCAGATGAAGAGCTTTCAATCCAAGCAGAGTGGGGCGTAATTGCAGCAAAACAAGCGATGGAAAATGCAGGCGTAACTGCGGAAGATATCGATGTGGTGATTTTGGCTTGTTCAAATTTACAACGTGCTTATCCTGCTGTTGCAATTGAAATTCAAACTGCATTGGGTATTCAGGGCTATGCCTATGACATGAATGTGGCGTGTTCAGCTGCTACATTTGGTTTAAAGCAAGCCTATGATGCTGTAAAAACGGGTGCACGTCGTGTGTTATTGGTTAATGTGGAAATTACCTCAGGCCATACTGACTATCGTTCACGTGACTGTCACTTTATTTTTGGAGATGTTGCAACAGCTTCAATTATTGAAGAAACGGACAGCAAAACAGGGTTTGAAATCGTAGATACCCATTTGTTTACCCAATTCTCCAATAACATCCGAAATAATTTTGGTTTCTTAAATGGTTCAGAATTAACTTCTCGTGATGATAAGCAATTCCGTCAAGATGGCCGCAAAGTATTTAAAGAAGTGTGTCCATTGGTTGCGAAAATTATTTCTACACAATTGGAAAAGAACAGTATTCAACCTGAAAACGTAAAACGTTTTTGGTTGCATCAAGCCAATGCCAATATGAATGAATTAATTTTAAAACTCATTGTCGGCAAAGAAGTTGCAGAAGCGGATCCTGATTTGGTACCAATCATTTTAGATGAGTTTGCCAATACGTCTTCAGCAGGTGTGATCATTGCATTACATCGTAGTGCTGATCAGGTGAATGATGGTGAATATGGTGTGCTGTGTTCATTTGGTGCCGGTTATTCTGTGGGTTCAATCCTTGTGCAAAAGCATGTTGCTTAAATTATAACTTTATAAAAATTCCCCCCTTGCGCCGCGAAAAGCGCAGTTCAGCTACTTTGAAAAAGAGGGGGGGATTGTCCAGAATTTAAGTTATTTTATTTGTGTAAAGCTCTTCCCTGAAAATGGAGGAGTCATATGCTTAAGGCTAAGATCAAATAATGTTGAAAAGTATTTTGTAGAGATACAGCATGACTGAAAAAACCTTGAAAATACGACACAACGCTAAACTGATTCGATTAATAAGTAGCTTACAGCGCTTTTACTTTCGTCCAACATTTTTAGGTACTGAAAATTTAGTACCGAATAAACCAGCCATGTATGTCGGTAATCACACCATCTATGGTGTTTTAGATTCTCCGATTCTGATTGATTATTTATTTACAGAACATAAAATCGCAGTGGTCAGTTTAGCTGATCATATGCATTTTCATATTCCGATTTGGAAAGAAGTGGTTAAACGTGTTGGTGGGGTTGATGGTGTACAAGAATATGCCAAAGAAGCGATGCGACAAGGTTATTCGATTCTGGTTTTTCCAGGCGGCGGTCGAGAAGTCATTAAACGTAAAGGTGAAGCCTATCAACTGATCTGGAAGCAACGCTTTGGTTTCTTAAAGTTGGCTCAGGAATTTGGTTATGACATTGCTCCTTTTGTGGCTTTAGGTGGTGATGAAGTTTTTGATTTAGCTTTTGACGTAAACGTACTGCTTAAACAAAAGTGGTTTAATAAAATATTATCAAATCCCAAAATAGGTTCATTGCTTAGACAAGGTGAAGTTATTCCTTCGATTCCAAAGCATATTATTCCAAAGCGAATCCCTTTTTATTTTAAATTTATGCCACGATTATCTATTGACCAGATAGAAAACATGGATGATATGATTGAATTTCGTGATCAATTGCAAGCGAGCATTTATACTGAAATTGAGGCGTTAAAGTCCTATCGAGCACATGACTTGGAACAAAAAACCTAGAACAAAAAGCTTAGAACAAAAAAACAATCTTTGAGATCGCATAATGTTTGAACTGCAAACCAATTTTAAACAGATACTTAAGCTCTTCAATCCGCGAACTCAACCCATTCAAAGTACTGTGACTTTTCTTCAAGATCCCTATTATCTCGAATTTTTAGGACAGTGTAGCGATACTGAAATTACCCCTGATATTGATTTATTTGGCTATGAAACTACGATAAAGGAAAACCAGTATTTCGCAGAGCATGTGGAAAATTTATCCCAACAACTATGGAAAATTGGTCGTACAGGTCAAGGTGATGAATGGTTTTTAGATCGGAATAGTTTTGATATTTTATTCTATGATCATGATTTAGGTATGGACTTAGATGAGAATTTAAAACGTGATCAGTTTCAGTCGATGCAAATCAACTTTTTTCAATTTTTACAATTTGCTTTACTTCTGCAAGCGTTGGAACAACACTTGGATAAAAATCCATTATCTACGATTGAGTTAGAGCAATTTCAAGATACCGTGAATCGTATCCATCCTGAACTTTTTTCACGTTATCCATTTGATTATTTATAAGTTATAAGCGTTACAATTGAACGATAAAATGAGTTTACTCACAATATAGAGGAATAAAAATGTATACAGCTTCATGCCTTTGTGGTGGTATTCAACTGAGAATTCATAGTGAAATCCCTCAAATATTTGTCTGTCATTGTCAGCAATGTCAAAAAGCCCAAGGTTCTGCATTTGTGGCGATTGCTCCTATTCAGACAAAAGATTTAGAGATTGTTCAAGGACAGGCTTTGTTTCAAGAATATTATGCCACTGAAAATAAAAAGCGAACATTCTGTAAAAGATGTGCATCCCCATTATTTAGTGCGCGTTTAGACCTACCTGATGTCGTGAGATTACGTGTAGGCATTGTAAATGAGCCTGTTCAAGGCAAGATTGTTTCACATGCGTTTACTAATAACAAAGCTGCTTGGTTTGAAATTTTGGATGATGCCCCACAATTTGCTCAAGCGCTTTGTTAAAGAGTGAAGTTATATATGAACAACAAGAATGCTGGATATTTATTGTTTAAATAAGATTTTGTGCGCTATCTTACTTATTTTTAAGTATCTGAATTTTATATTTTTATAAATAATTCAGAAATCAGTTTAAGTCGTTTGTATATATAAATACCTTCTGTATAATTTTCAAAAAATACACTTTAAATCAATAGAAGGTATAAATGACAAGAATAGTCGTCGCTGCAAAACAAGACAAAATATTACTACAGGATTCTCAAGCAAAAACGGTCAGTTTAGATCAGCCCGCTATTATTCAAATTGGTGTCACACAACAAGATGTGAAAACACTAGAGCGATTAGGCGATAAGCTGATTATTAGTTTAAATAATGGTGAGCAAATTGTTTTAGAGGGTTTTTTTCAAGCCAATTCAACCACAACGCATTCTCTAACGTTCCCCAAAGCAGATGGAAGTTTCTCACTTGCTCACTTTGATGCCAATGGAAAATTTACAGACTATAGCGGTTTGCAAAAACTTGACACTTTACTCTATGAGGGCGCCAATACCGCGGCTGTTCAACAAGTCTCTGCCTACGAAGATTCAACCCCTGAGTTTTCATTTTCAAATCTATTTTCTTCAAGTGCAGTGAAAGCAGGCGTTGGTCTTGTTTCTGCAATTGGTTTAGGTTTGGCATTGCTTGATGATGGGGGCAGTAATCAATCAAAGGGTATTACCGACATTATTGCACCGAAAACGCCGACGGCAACTTTGAATGCAGAGGGGACTGAAATTAAGGGTACCGCTGAAGCGGGTGCGACTATTTATGTGATTGATAAAAACCAGAAAGTGATTGCCACAGCAGTGGTCGATAAAGATGGAAATTATTCTTTGACATTGCCAGAGGCTTTGCTAAACAACAATACTTATTATATCAATGCAAAAGACAAAGCTGGAAATGCCTCAACCTATACCTCGGTTGTTGGCACGAAAGATACCATTGCACCCAATGAGCCTCAAGGGCAGTTAAATGAGCAAGGAAATATTGTTACTGGTAAAGCAGAAGCGAATGCCACAATTAATGTATATGACCCAGCAGGTCACCTGATTGGTACTGCTAAAGCCAATGCACAGGGACAATTTTCTGTTGCCATTTCTCCTGCTTTAACCACAGGCCAGATTGGTACAGTCGAAGCGATTGATGCATCTGGAAATAAATCAGAAAAACATAATATTGAAGTGGGTAAAGATACTATCGCACCTGATCAGCCAAAGTTTGAGGTATCTAAAGAAGGGACTTCAATACACGGAACCGCAGAAGCAAATGCTAAAGTGATTATTCAAGATTTAACAGGTGCGGTGATTGCAACGGGTATTGTAGACGCCAATGGTAAATTCAATATCACCATTTCTCCTGCTTTAGATGCAAGCAAGACTGGCAAAATTATTATTGAAGATGCTGCAGGAAATAAGTCGAGTGCTGTAGAAATTAAAGCTGGACAAGATGTTTTAGCGCCAGATAAACCCGTGGCCAATTTAAATGCTGAAGGCACTGTGATCACGGGTACCGCTGAAGCAAACTCCAAAATTTCAGTCTATGACAGTGCCAATAAATTATTAGGCACAGCAACAACGGATGCAAACGGAAATTATTCTGTCACACTTTCAACAGCGTTGACTGAAGCAAAAGTCGGCAGTGTATATGCAACAGATGCAGCTGGAAATCAGTCAGCGCTTAGCTCTGTAACAGGTACCAAAGATGTAACCGCGCCTGCTAGTCCGAAAATCACAGATGTGGTTGATGATGTGGGGGCAACGGTAGGTTCTGTTGCTGCAAATGGGACGACAGATGACAAGCGCCCTGTGATTTCGGGAACCGGAGAAGCTGGGGCAACTTTGATTATTTATGACAATAATCAGGCGATTGGAACGGTCACAGTCGGTGCAGATAGTAAATGGTCATATAGTTTTGCTTATGATTTAACTCTGGGGAGTCACAGTATTACCACTGTACAAACGGATAAAGCAGGGAATACCAGTTTAGTGAGTGATGCACGAACATTTACTGTAGTCGAAATCGCTGCAAAAATGGCAGTTTTTGATGAAGCGTCAGCTTTTCATGCTGATTTAGCTGATTCAAATATTAACTCAGCTAAAAGTGCTGATGCGATTGGATCAGGTATTTTACATTCTGAGCCAGAAAGTAGCGCTCAAGTATTCGATCAATCGACACCAATAGAAAATCAATTCTCGCAGCTCCATTCAAATGTTTCAGATTTAGATCATACCGCTATAGCTGGCAGTTCAGCTATTCTCAGTACAAGCATAGCGACTGTACTGCAAGATGCGCTTGAGAATACCAAAGTTGACGATATCAAGGTTGACAATATCAAGCTAGCCAATACCAATTCTTATGACAGCACGGCTATTTCAGTCGATGAATTATTGGCAAAGACTTCAGTCAATGATTTAACTACAAATCAGATTGATGATGTGCTTGCTCGAACAATTGATCAAAGTGCTACAACCGTTGTCGATGATGTTAAAAATACTGAATTGGTCGCTTTCAATAAAGCCGAAAATCTATCAGCGCAAGATATACCTGTATTGCAATCTGATCTGATCAAAGATTTGTTTGATCCACAACTACTCACCTTTTGATTGAAAATAAGCAGATAAGCACCTACGGGTGCTTTTTATGGAAACCAGATTTTATAGCGCTGGTTTAGCTTAAAACTGATGCATAGGGCTTTCTTTCCAATAAACGCTGAATAATTTCATTCAGCGTTTATTATGTTATCTATAACATGAATTAATACGTGCAAAATACCCAATTTCAGGTATATCTCTCTATTCCCCCATTTGATCTAATGATTGATATTTGATCAAAAAGTAGATTTGGGGATTATCATGAATAAAATTTATAAAGTTATTTGGAATTCACAACTTAGGTGTTGGCAAGCCGTTTCAGAATTGGCGAAAAATCATAGCACTTCACAAAGTACTGTAGACCATAAAAACGCACTGAAGGGCGGTGTTCACAAAGCATCAGGGATAAATTTAATCCGATTGGCTTTTTTGGGGCTGGCTTTATTGCCGTTATCGATTTATGCCGCAATTTCTAATACGGAACTGCCTACAGGCGCCAATATCACTCAAGGTTCAGCCAACATTTCCCAAAATGGCAACGTTTTAAATATTCATCAAAATAGTCAAAACCTTTCGACCAACTGGAATACTTTTAATATTGGTAAAGATGCAACGGTTAATTTTAATCAGCAAAACCAGTCATCTATAGCCATTAATCGGGTTTTGGATAGCAATGCATCGCAGATTATGGGGCGTTTAAATGCCAATGGGCAGGTGTTTTTACTCAATCCAAATGGTGTAGTTTTTTCTAAGACAGCTCAAGTGAATGTTGGTGGTTTGGTTGCTTCAACTTTAAGTTTGAACGATGCGGATATTCAAATTGGAAAATATACTTTAAAAGCCAATGCCAATAGCACAGCAACGATAGAAAATAACGGTAGTATTCAAACTTTATCAGGTGGAACTGTTGCGCTGATTGCGCCCAATGTTAAAAATACCGGCTCTATTGTGACACCGAATGGCGTTACTCATCTCACTGCTGCCAGTCAAGTCACTCTTGCTTTACAGGATGGTTCACTCACCCAGTACCAAGTTGATCAAGGGGTATTAAAAGGCTTGGTGGACAATGGTGGTGCAATTCTTGCCGATAATGGGGCTGTATATTTAACTGCAAAAGCCAAAGACAGTTTAAGTAAAGCCGTGGTCAATCATAGTGGGATTATTGAAGCCAATCGCTTAAGCCAAAATGCCAAAGGTGAAATCATTCTGTTAGGTGATATGCAAAATGGTGAAACAAATGTCAGTGGCCTGCTTAAAGCTGAAGGGAAAAATGGTCAAGATGGCGGCTTTATTGAAACCTCCGCAGCTCAAGTAAAGATTGAGAATAGTACGGTGGTGTCCTCTCATTCTGAGGGCGGGAAAATCGGAAACTGGTTGATCGACCCTACCGATTTCAGTATTAATTCGGGTAATGCATCAGCAAGCAGTAGCGGCATAGGCGCAACCACTTTAGCAAGCAGTCTTGCAACCAGTAATGTCATATTGCTAACTAGCTCTACGGGTAACCAAAAGGGTGATATCAATGTTAATGCTGATGTAACTTGGGGGAGTGCGACTAGTCTGACTTTAAATGCACAAAATGACATCAACATTAATGCCAACATCACAGCGACCAATAACAGTGGCAAACTTAATTTGATATATGGACAAAACACGGCCAATACCAGCGCAAATTATTATATTAACAATGGCGCAAAAATAAACTTAAAGGTTGGGCAGAATTTTAGTACCCAAAAAGGCACGGCTGCTACCATTAACTATCAAGTCATTACGGCTTTGGGTGCACAGGGTTCGACAACAAGTCAAGATTTACAAGGGATCAACGGGAACCTGAGTGGTAATTATGTGTTGGGTGCAGACATAGATGCCAGTAGTACGGGGCTGTGGAATGGTTATACCGGATTCGACCCAATTGGCTTTTATAATGCAAATTTGAGTCCAACGGATCTCTCACAACAGGCTTTTCGTGGACGGTTTGATGGATTAGGTCATGCGATTAGTGGATTAAGTATTGACTCTATGTATCAGGGCATTGGACTGTTTGCGATTACACATCAGGATGCACTTATACAAAATGTTGGACTAAATAATATAAGTTATTCAGGTTATGGAAAAACAGGCGGGATCGTGGGGATTAATCTAGGCACGATTAATAATGTTTATGTCAATGCAGGCTTAGTCACAGGTAATACCGAGCACTATGGCGGATTGGTGGGGTGGAACTATAATTCAGGAAATATCTTAAATTCTTATGCCAATGTGACTGTAAAAGGAAAATATTCGAATAATAATTATATTGGCGGTCTGGTTGGTTATAGTGATGGTGTTGTAAGTTCTTCTTTTGCAACAGGTGCGGTGACAGGAAATAATTATGTTGGCGGTTTAATTGGTGGTATATCAGGACAAATTAACAATTCTTATGCAACAGGTACTGTTATTGGAAGTCAGTATGTTGGAGGGCTGGTTGGGTTCAATGGCGGTAGTGTTGACAAAAATTATTCTTCAGGAAGTGTAACTGGGGGGCAGTATGTTGGTGGTCTTGTTGGTGGTGGTAATGGTATAACCACAAATAGTTTCTGGAACACCAGTACTTCTGGGAGAACAAGCAGTGCGGGTGGTGTAGGAAAAACCACAACAGAACTTCAGCAAATTTCAACTTTTGCAGGTTGGGATATTGATGATGCAGGTGGTACAGGAAAAGTTTGGCGTATTTATGAAGGACGATCTGCGCCGTTACTACGTCATTTCCTAAAACCCTTGGTCACAGAAATTGTCGCTAATTTTTCTGACAAAATTTATGATGGATCGATAGCTTCTGGAACGCTGGCTTCAGGACTGAATTATAAAACAACCAGTAAAAATGCAGGGATTTATAGTTTAAATGATGGCTCAATTCTGATTAGTGGTGTTCCAATCGCGGCAAATACAACACAGTTTGGCGATGATGTAATTTATAAAGAAAATGGTGGTTCAGGTTCATTAACAATCGCGAAAAGAGATTTAAATATTAATGGCTTGAGCGCTGCTGACAAGGTCTATGATACATCAAAAGTAGCAACCTTATCGGGTACTGCGGGAGTGACAGTGCTGTCAGGTGATTCAGTGACACTTTCGGGTATTGGATTTGGATCATTTACTGATAAAAATGTGGGCAATAATAAAAATGTGATTGTGTCGGGTTATACGCTGACTGGAACAGATGCTTTAAATTACACCTTGCTACAGCCGACAAATCTTAAAGCCAATATAACGCCTGCAGTTTTAACCATTAATGGAATAAGTGTTGCAGATAAAACGTATGATGGTTTGGCTATTGCGACCTTATATGGCACTGCTTCAATCAATCCGTTTGCTGGAGACTTTGTTGGATTGACTGGTAGTGGTATAGGCACATTTACAAATAAGAATGCAGGAATCAGGTCTGTGATCGTAACAGGCTATAACTTAACAGGTGCGGATGCTGGAAATTATATTTTTAGTCAGCCTATAGGTTTAAGTGCCACAATTCACAAAGCGCAAGCCATTGTAAAGGCCAATAGTTTAAATACGGTTTATAATGGTAAAGATCAAACGGCTGCTGGCTTTACTGCGACAGGTTTGGTCAATGGCGAAACTACAAGTGTATTGTCAGGTGTTTCTGCAACTGTCACAGGCAAAGATGCAGGCAAATACACCAACACAGTAACAGGTGTAGACAAGAACTATGATCTGACACTTATTGATGGCTCATTAGATATTGCCAAAGCGAAAGCCACCGTAACCACCAATAGCGTATCAACCACTTATAACGGTAAAGATCAAACGGCTGTTGGCTTTAGTGCAACAGGCTTGGTCAATGGCGAAACTACAACTGTATTGTCAGGTGTTTCGGCAACTGTCACAGGTAAAGATGCCGGTAGTTATGCCAATACAGCCACAGGTACAGATAAGAACTATGAGCTAAGTTTTGTTAATGGCTCTTTGGATATCGCCAAAGCTAAAGCGACAGTAACAGCCAATAGTGTAACAACGACCTATAACGGTAAAGATCAAACAGCTGCTGGCTTTAGTGCAATAGGCTTAGTCAATGGTGAAACTACAACTGTATTGTCAGGTGTTTCGGCAACTGTCACAGGTAAAGATGCAGGCAAATACACCAACACAGTAACAGGTGTAGACAAGAACTATGATCTGACGCTTATTGATGGCTCATTAGATATTGCGAAAGCTAAAGCGACAGTAACAGCCAATGGCGTATCAACCACCTATAACGGTAAAGATCAAACGGCTGCTGGCTTTAGTGCAACAGGTTTAGTCAATGGTGAAACAGAATCAGTATTATCAGGCGTAAGCGCAACGGTGACTGCTAAAGATGCAGGCAAATACAACAATACAGTAACAGGTGTAGACAAGAACTATGATCTGACGCTTATTGATGGCTCATTAGATATTGCTAAAGCTAAAGCGACAGTAACCGCCAATAGCGTATCAACCACCTATAACGGTAAAGATCAAACAGCTGCTGGCTTTAGTGCAACAGGCTTGGTCAATGGTGAAACTACAACTGTATTGTCAGGTGTTTCGGCAACTGTCACAGGCAAAGATGCAGGCAAATACACCAACACAGTAACAGGTGTAGACAAGAACTATGATCTGACGCTTATTGATGGCTCTTTGGATATTGCGAAAGCGAAAGCCACTGTCACCGCCAATAGTGTATCAACTACATATAACGGTAAAAACCAAACGGCTGCTGGCTTTAGTGCAACAGGTTTGGTCAATGGTGAAACTGAATCGGTCTTATCCGGTGTTTCAGCCACTGTGACTGCTAAAGATGCAGGCAAATACACCAACACAGTAACAGGTGTAGACAAGAACTATGATCTGACACTTATTGATGGCTCATTAGATATTGCCAAAGCGAAAGCCACCGTAACCACCAATAGCGTATCAACCACTTATAACGGTAAAGATCAAACGGCTGTTGGCTTTAGTGCAACAGGCTTGGTCAATGGCGAAACTACAACTGTATTGTCAGGTGTTTCGGCAACTGTCACAGGTAAAGATGCCGGTAGTTATGCCAATACAGCCACAGGTACAGATAAGAACTATGAGCTAAGTTTTGTTAATGGCTCTTTGGATATCGCCAAAGCTAAAGCGACAGTAACAGCCAATAGTGTAACAACGACCTATAACGGTAAAGATCAAACAGCTGCTGGCTTTAGTGCAATAGGCTTAGTCAATGGTGAAACTACAACTGTATTGTCAGGTGTTTCGGCAACTGTCACAGGTAAAGATGCAGGCAAATACACCAACACAGTAACAGGTGTAGACAAGAACTATGAGCTCAGTTTTGTTAATGGCTCTTTGGATATCGCCAAAGCTAAAGCCACTGTCACTGCCAATAGCGTATCAACCACCTATAACGGTAAAGATCAAACGGCTGCTGGCTTTATTGCAACAGGTTTAGTCAATGGTGAAACAGAATCAGTATTATCAGGCGTAAGCGCAACGGTGACTGCTAAAGATGCAGGCAAATACAACAATACAGTAACAGGTGTAGACAAGAACTATGAGTTAAGTTTTATTGATGGTTCTTTGGATATCGCCAAAGCTAAAGCCACTGTCACCGCCAATAGTTTAAATACGGTTTATAACGGTAAAGATCAAACAGCTGCTGGTTTTACTGCAACAGGTTTGGCCAATGGCGAAACAGAATCGGTACTATCAGGTGTAACTGCAACGGTTACTGCTAAAGATGCAGGTCAATATACCAATAGTGCAACGGGTATAGACAAGAACTATGAGCTAAGTTTTGTTGATGGTTCATTAGACATTGCTAAAGCTAAAGCCACCGTAACTGCCAATAGCATATCAACCACCTATAACGGTAAAGATCAAACGGCTGCTGGCTTTAGTGCGACAGGTTTTGTCAATGGTGAAACTGAATCTGTACTCTCAGGTGTAAATGCAACGGTGACTGCTAAAGATGCTGGCAAGTACACCAATACCGCAACAGGTATAGATAAAAACTATGAGCTAAGCTTTGTTGATGGTTCCTTAGATATCGCTAAAGCCAAAGCCACTGTGACCGCCAATAGCGTATCAACCACCTATAACGGTAAAGATCGAACGGCTGCTGGCTTTACTGCGACAGGTTTGGTCAATGGTGAAACTGAATCTGTACTCTCAGGTGTAAATGCAACGGTGACTGCTAAAGATGCAGGCAAATACACCAATAGCGCAACAGGTATAGACAAGAATTATGATTTAAGTTTTATTGATGGTTCATTAGATATCGCCAAAGCCAAAGCAATTGTGACCGCCAATAGTGTATCAACTACTTATAACGGTAAAGATCAAACGGCTGCTGGTTTTACTGCGACAGGCTTAGTCAATGGTGAAACTGAATCAGTACTCTCAGGTGTAAGTGCAACGGTGACTGCTAAAGATGCAGGCAAATACAACAACACAGTAACAGGTGTAGACAAGAACTATGATCTGACGCTTATTGATGGCTCTTTGGATATTGCTAAGGCCAAAGCCACCGTCACCGCCAATAGCGTATCAACCACCTATAACGGTAAAGATCAAACAGCTGCGGGCTTTACTGCAACAGGTTTGGTCAATGGTGAAACCGAATCCGTATTGTCAGGTGTAACTGCAACGGTGACTGCTAAAGATGCTGGCAAATATACCAATAGTGCAACAGGTATCGACAAGAACTATGAGCTTAGTTTTATTGATGGTTCTTTGGATATTGCGAAAGCTAAAGCCACTGTCACCGCCAATAGTTTAAATACAGTCTATAACGGTAAAGATCAAACAGCTGCTGGTTTTACTGCAACAGGTTTGGTCAATGGTGAAACTACAAGTGTATTGTCAGGTGTTTCGGCAACTGTTACAGGCAAAGATGCAGGCCAATACACCAATACCGCAACAGGTCTAGATAAAAACTATGAGTTAAGCTTTGTTGATGGCTCATTGGATATTGCTAAGGCTAAAGCGACAGTAACTGCCAATAGTGTATCAACTACTTATAGCGGTAAAGACCAAACAGCTGCTGGTTTTAGTGCAACAGGTTTAGTCAATGGTGAAACTGAATCGGTATTGTCAGGTGTTTCAGCAACGGTGACCGCTAAAGATGCAGGTCAATATACCAATAGTGCAACGGGTCTAGACAAGAACTATGATCTTAGTTTTATTGATGGCTCATTAGATATTGCTAAAGCTAAAGCCACTGTGACCGCCAATAGTTTAAATACAGTCTATAACGGTAAAGACCAAACGGCTGCTGGCTTTACTGCAACAGGTTTGGTCAATGGTGAAACTGAATCAGTACTCTCAGGTGTAAGCGCGACGGTGACTGCTAAAGATGCAGGCCAATACACCAATACTGCAACAGGCATAGATAAAAACTACGAGTTAAGTTTTGTCGATGGCTCATTAGATATTGCTAAAGCGAAAGCCACCGTAACAGCCAATAGCATATCAACTACTTATAACGGCAAAAACCAAAACGCATCTGGCTTTACTGCAACTGGTTTGGTCAATGGTGAAACTGAATCAGTATTATCAGGCGTAACTGCCACGGTGACTGCTAAAGATGCAGGTCAATACACCAACACTGCAACGGGTATAGATAAAAACTATGAGCTAAGTTTTGTTGATGGTGCATTGGATATTGCTAAAGCCAAAGCCACCGTAACCGCCAAAAGCGTATCAACCACCTATAATGGTAAAAATCAAACTGCTGCTGGCTTTACTGCAACAGGTTTGGTGAGTGGTGAAAATGAATCAGTACTCTCTGGTGTCAGTGCCACGGTGACTGCTAAAGATGCAGGTCAATACACCAACACTGCAACGGGTCTAGACAAGAACTACGAGTTAAGTTTTGTTGATGGCTCATTGGATATTGCTAAAGCCAAAGCCACTGTAACCGCCAATAGTTTAAATACGGTTTATAACGGTAAAGATCAAACAGCTGCTGGCTTTACTGCGACAGGTTTGGTCAATGGTGAAACCGAATCGGTCTTATCAGGTGTCAGTGCAACGGTTACCGCTAAAGATGCTGGCAAATACACCAATACTGCAACAGGTATAGATAAAAACTATGAGTTAAGTTTTGTTGATGGCTCTTTAGATATCGCTAAAGCCAAAGCCACTGTGACCGCCAATGGTTTAAATACAGTCTATAACGGTAAAGATCAAACTGCTGCTGGTTTTAGTGCTTCTGGTTTAGTCAATGGAGAGACAGAATCTGTATTATCTGGTGTCAGTGCAACGGTTACCGGCAAAGATGCTGGCAAATACACCAATAGCGCAACGGGTGTAGACAAAAACTATGAGCTAACTTTTGTTGATGGTGCATTGGATATTGCGAAAGCTAAAATTAACCAAGTGACAGGCATTAGCGCCAATAATCGTATTTATGATGCAACCACCAACGCAACATTAAATACTGGATCAGCACAATTCACTGGTATGGTTGCAGGCGATGAATTGAAAGTTGCTTCAGCAACTGGACAATTCAGTGATAAAAATGTGGGTATAGCAAAACAAGTCTCGATTCAGGGTGTCAGTTTAAGTGGTGCAGATGCACACAACTACGAGTTGGTGAATAACACTGCACAAACTACGGCAGATATTCGCCAAGCCAATATTCAAAACATTGCTGGAATTACGGCCAACAATCGTACTTATAATGGATTAACTGCCGCTGAGCTTAATCTCAGCAACGCACAATTCAACGGCATCTACGCTGGGGATAATTTAAACGTTGCAACAGCAACAGGACAATTTGACAGTGCGACCACAGGGCAAGCAAAAAATGTATCGATTACAGGTTTAAGTCTAGGTGGCTTAGATGCTCAAAACTACAAACTTGTGGATACCACCGCTGTGACCACAGCTGATATTTATCTGTTAACCCCTGCAGCGTATTTACAAGCCATACAATTCAAACGACCTCGTTATTTGCCTGAAACCAATAACGTCTTAAATACAGTTGATTTAGATGTACGCCAAGGTGGAGTTAACACTGCAGGTATTCAAATTTTGGCAGGGGAGCACTAATTGATGAAACAACAACACAATATATTGGCAACATCTGTGGCTGCTTGTCTGATGCTTTTGACCAGCAGTAACCATGCAGCGCCAGCACCTAATGCGGGTCAACTGCTACAACAACAGCAACAAGGACAAAGCCTTGAACCACAGGCTGCTGTTCAGGTAGAAAGTTCAGCAAGTAATAACGTACCTAATTCACCTGATATCCAAATCTCTGTACGCAAAATTGAAATCACTGGAAATAGTCGTTTTAGCACAGCGCAATTGCATCACTTAGTGGCGGATGCCGAAGGTAAACAATTGAGTCTTCAGCAACTTTGGCAAATAGCCCAAAAGATTACCACTTACTACCAGCAACAGGGCTATGCCTATAGTCGGGCTTATCTGCCTCAGCAGAATCTAAGTCAGGGCGTAGTACGTATCAATGTACTCGAAGCGTATTATGATCAAACCCAGATTGATAATCAAAGTCGAACGCAAAACTGGCTAATTGAACAAACCGTTGCACCACTTAAACAAGGTGAGCGGATCAACAGTGACCAGATGCAACAACAACTTAAACTGCTCAATCGTTTAAATGGAGTCAATACCCGAAATGTTTTGACCCCTGGTGCAACAGTCGGAAGTAGCCAACTCAATGTTGAAGTACAAAATGCAGCCATGTTGAATGGTTATATTGGCGCAGATAACTTTGGTAATCGTTATACCAGTCAAGTGCGTGGAACCGCTGGAATTTCTGCCAACAACCTTGCAGGCTTAGGCGATGAACTGAGTTTTGATGTAATGACTGCAGGCAAACGCATGAACTACGGGCGCGTGGGTTATGCCTTTACCTTTACAGGAATGGGTACTCGGGCAGGCGCAAGTTATTCTTATCTAGATTATGAACTTGGAAAAGAGCTAAAAAACATTGGCGCAGAAGGGAGTGCTGCACAAAGTAGCGTATTCATTAGCCAACCTGCCTTACTGACCAATAATGCAGAAGTCCTTCTCAGCTTACAATACGATCATAAACAACTGAAAGATGATATTCAGCTCAATCAATATTACAAACATCGAAATATTGACGTGGTGACTGCCCGACTGGATGGCTCGCAGTTTGATCAATTCTTGGGTGGAGGCTTAACCCAATATGGTGCCTCAACCAGTTATGGTCGTGTGAAATTTAAAAACGATGATGCCGCTGCTTTAGATGCGCAAACAGCGAAGACAGCTGGAGACTACTATACAGCTACATTGAATCTGTCACGCTTACAAAACCTAAGCAATAAGGGCACGCAAGGCTATTTGGGAGTTTATGGACAATACAGTCCTTATAATCTAGACAGTGCAGAGCAATATCTAGGTGGTGGTCCATTTAATGTGCGTGGTTATGAATCGAGTCAATTTGCAGGCTCTACAGGTTATTTAGCCACGGCAGAACTGAGACAAAGTTTATTTGCCGATGCAAAGCATCATCTAACAGCGAAAGTATTTATCGATACAGCAGAAGTCACGTTAAATGCTAAGCGTTGGGCAGGTGTGACAGGTGATAATCAAGTTCAAATCAGTAGTGCAGGTTTAGGTTTGAACTGGACGAGTGCGTGGAATATTCAAGCCAATGCAGAAGTTGCCTTTCCAATTGGAAATACGCCAGAGCAGTTGCAAGACCGCGATAATCACCAGTACTGGTTGAGTTTAAGAAAGACTTTCTAATTTGAGTAAGGGAAAACCCCCTCCTTGGGAAAAGGAGGGTTGGGGAGGATTTGAACAACCTGTGTCGAAACTTCATAAGGGGGCGGATTTACAATCTGAGTAAAAACTTAGCAAAGGGGATTTAAAAAACTAGCTGATGAGAATAAAACTTACACAGCCACACTTTACATTTAAAGTTTAAATTCTTTTGCGTAGACGAAGTCAAACCTTGCGCTGCAAACAAAGCCGATTAATATTCGTTGGGTGACCGCTACACCATCTATGATTAAATGATGCAAAAGCAAAATGAGTAAATTGATATAAGTTGGAATGCCATTGATGAGTAATGGATATTTTTATCATGATTATTTGTATAGGCTTGTATATACAAATAACATCGACTCAAGATACAATGAGTTAGAATATTTTGTATGAGTTTTAGCCAATGTCAAGAGCGTCAAAGCACAATGATCTAGACTTATCTCTAGAAGAAGATAGTCCTGTTCCTTTGTATTTGCGCGTGAAGCAAATGATTTCACAAAAAATTTATGAAGGAACATGGACTGTAAATAAAAAAATTCCTTCAGAAAGTGAGTTGGTGAATTTACTGGGTTGTAGTCGTATGACGGTCAATCGGGCATTGCGCGAACTGACCAGTGAAGGTTTATTGGTGCGTATACAAGGTGTTGGCTCTTTTGTCGCTGAAGGGCAAGGTCGTACAGCATTATTTCATGTGAATAATATTGCAGAAGAAATTATTGCGAGAAATCATAAACATCATGCTGAAGTATTGGTACTTGAACAAATTCAAGCCAATGAAGAACAAAGCCGATTAATGCAAATTCGAGAAGGACAACGACTATTTCACTCGATCATTGTGCATTATGAAAATGATGTGCCAGTGCAGATCGAAGATCGTTTAGTTGATCCCGTACTGATTCCAGATTATTTGGCACAAGATTTTAAAACTATCACGCCTAATGCCTATTTAATGTCAAAAGCACCTGTTACTGAAGGTGAGCATGTGGTTACTGCGATTCTTGCTTCAGCACAAGAATGTAAATGGCTAAAAATCAATAAAACAGAGCCTTGTTTATTAATCCGTCGTAGAACATGGTCCAATAAACAACTGATCTCCAGTGCAAGACTGATTTATCCTGGCAGCCGCTATTATTTGGAAGGTAAATTTACCCAATGATTGAGCTTTTAAAAGCCAGCCATTACAAAAAAATGCGATGGAAAAATGGGGAAGGCTATACGCTTGAAATCGCCCGTAGTGTCGGTGAAAGCTTAGCTGAGTTTGATTGGCGGATTTCGATGGCCGATGTGAAAACATCGGGTGATTTTTCCAAGTTTAATGGGATGAATCGCTTTTTGACGGTATTGGAAGGTCAAGGTCTTTCACTGCGTATAGATGATGATTTTAAGCATTTAAAAACATTGCAGTCCGTCGAGTTTGGTGGAGACAGTGTGGTCAGTTGTGAATTGTTGGCAGGGCACATTCGCGATTTTAATTTGATTTATAATCCAAAAAAGTTTGATGCACAGTATCAGTGGATTTTCTCTCCAGAAGCCTTAGAAATACCCATATCGTCTGACGTGATGTTTATTTTTAATCAGAGTGTTGAGGTGTTAGTTATCGAAATTGGTCAACAAGTTTTTCATTTGGAACATCAGGACAGTCTTAAACTTGAAAATGAAAAATCATTGCAAGCTATCACATTAAATCAGCAATTTTTAAAGCAAACTTGTCTCATACAACTCACAAAAATCTAAATTTTATTGATTTTACTTAAACGCATACAAGCTGAAGTTGTCTGCGTTTTTTTGTTTTTATGAAAAATAAATCTATTTATTTTATATGTTTATAAATTTTTTTAAAAATAATTTAAAAAGCATCTTTTCAATATTAAAGATTTGTGTAGTATATAGATGTATATACAAGTTAGTACATTGCTATACAGTGAATGCAGTTTAATTTGCTGGTTTAAACTCAAAGGAAGGAGTCCTATTGTGACAACAACGACAACAAAATTTCGTGATGTAGAAATTCGCGCACCTCGTGGTACTAAGCTCAATGCAAAAAGTTGGTTGACTGAAGCTCCACTGCGTATGTTGATGAATAATCTTGATCCTGATGTCGCAGAGAATCCAAAAGAGCTTGTTGTTTACGGTGGTATTGGTCGTGCTGCACGTAATTGGGAATGTTATGACAAGATTGTTGAAACACTTAAAACTTTAGAAAATGACGAAACTCTATTGGTTCAATCAGGTAAACCCGTTGGTGTGTTCAAAACACATAAAGATGCACCACGTGTTCTTATTGCCAATTCAAACTTAGTTCCACATTGGGCAAATTGGCAACATTTCAACGAGCTAGATGCTAAAGGCTTGGCAATGTATGGTCAAATGACCGCAGGTTCTTGGATCTATATCGGCAGCCAAGGCATTGTACAAGGCACTTATGAAACTTTTGTTGAAGCTGGTCGCCAGCACTACAACGGTGACTTAACAGGTCGTTGGGTGTTGACTGCTGGTTTAGGTGGAATGGGAGGGGCTCAGCCTTTAGCCGCGACATTGGCAGGCGCTTGCTCGCTTAATATTGAATGCCAGCAAGCCAGTATTGATTTCCGTTTACGTACACGTTATGTCGATGAACAAGCTACAGATTTAGATGATGCTTTGGCGCGTATTGACCGTTATACCAAAGAAGGCAAGGTGATTTCGATTGCGTTACATGGCAATGCAGCTGAGATTTTACCTGAATTGGTTCGCCGTGGTGTTCATCCGGACATGGTGACGGATCAAACCAGTGCACATGATCCACTCAATGGCTATTTACCAATTGGTTGGACATGGGAAGAATATCGTCAACGTGCCAAAACTGAGCCAGAAGCAGTGGTAAAAGCTGCAAAACAATCTATGGCAAAGCATGTACAAGCGATGTTGGATTTCCAAAAAATGGGTGTTCCAACCTTTGACTATGGCAATAATATCCGTCAAATGGCGCAGGAAGAAGGCGTAGAAAACGCATTTGATTTCCCCGGTTTTGTACCTGCCTATATCCGTCCATTATTCTGTCGTGGTATTGGACCATTCCGTTGGGTTGCACTTTCAGGTGATCCAGAAGATATCTATAAAACAGATGCAAAAGTTAAAGAATTGATTCCAGACGATGAACATTTACATCGTTGGTTAGACATGGCAAGAGAACGGATTAGCTTCCAAGGCTTACCAGCACGTATTTGCTGGGTTGGTTTAGGCTTGCGTGCAAAATTAGGTCTGGCATTTAACGAAATGGTACGTAGTGGTGAGCTTTCAGCGCCAATCGTCATAGGTCGTGATCATTTAGACTCAGGTTCAGTTTCCAGTCCAAACCGTGAAACTGAAGCAATGCAAGATGGTTCTGATGCTGTATCTGATTGGCCATTGCTGAATGCTTTACTTAATACAGCAGGTGGTGCGACTTGGGTTTCATTACATCACGGTGGTGGTGTAGGAATGGGCTTCTCTCAACACTCAGGTGTCGTGATTGTTTGTGATGGTACAGATGAAGCAGCAGCACGTATTGCTCGTGTGTTGACCAATGACCCAGCAACAGGCGTAATGCGTCATGCAGATGCTGGTTATGATATCGCTGTTGAATGTGCCAAAGCGCAAGGTTTGAACTTGCCGATGATCACCAAATAAAAGACAAGGACATTACGATGCTTTTTGCAATTGTGTAAACAGCATCGTAAGAGAACAATATAGCGCAAAACAGGACGTCAAAATGGAACTCTTAATTCAACCAGGCAAGCTCACACTCGCAGATCTTCGCCAAGCGTATTTAAATCCAATCAAAGTTAAACTGGATGACAGTGCTTATGCTGGCATCAATGCAAGTGTTGCATGTGTCGAAAAAATTGTGAATGAAGGACGTACAGCGTACGGTATCAATACTGGCTTTGGCTTACTCGCTTCATCTAAAATTGCCCCTGAAGACTTAGAACAGTTACAACGCTCATTGGTACTTTCTCATGCCGCTGGTGTGGGCGTACCTTTAGATGATGCGATGGTTCGCTTAATTATGTTGTTAAAGGCCAATAGTTTGGCACGTGGTTTTTCTGGTATCCGTCCTAAAGTGATTGATGCAATCCTTGCCTTGATCAATGCAGAAGTTTATCCGCATATTCCATTAAAAGGTTCAGTCGGCGCTTCAGGTGACTTAGCACCCCTTGCACATATGTCTCTGGTTTTACTCGGTGAAAGTAAAGCACGTTATAAAGGGGAATGGTTACCAGCAGTTGAAGCACTTAAAATTGCAGGATTAGAACCCATTACTTTAGCGGCCAAAGAAGGTTTGGCACTTTTAAATGGTACACAGGTTTCAACAGCATACGCATTACGTGGTCTATTTGAAGCAGAAGATTTATTTGCTGCTGCGACCGTTTGTGGTGGATTAAGCGTTGAAGCTATGCTCGGTTCACGTGCACCATTTGATGCACGTGTTCATGAAGTTCGTGGTCAGCGTGGTCAAATTGATGTTGCCGCTGCATATCGTGACTTATTGACTGAATCAAGTGAAATCGCACATTCACATGAAGATTGTAGCAAGGTTCAAGACCCGTATTCACTGCGTTGCCAACCTCAAGTAATGGGGGCTTGTTTAACGCAAATTCGTCAAGCAGCAGAAGTATTAGCGATTGAGTCGAATGCAGTTTCAGATAACCCATTGGTGTTTGCAGCAGAAGGTGACGTAATCTCAGCAGGTAACTTCCATGCTGAACCCGTAGCAATGGCTGCTGATAATTTGGCCTTAGCGATTGCTGAGATTGGCTCACTGTCTGAACGTCGTGTTTCGATGATGATGGATCGCCATATGTCACAGCTTCCTCCATTTTTGGTTGCCAATGGTGGGGTGAATTCGGGCTTTATGATTGCTCAAGTAACAGCCGCTGCGTTGGCCAGTGACAATAAAGCACTTGCACATCCTGCCAGTGTTGATAGTTTACCGACCTCTGCAAATCAGGAAGACCATGTTTCCATGGCGCCTAATGCAGGAAAACGCTTGTGGTATATGGCTGATAACGTTCGCGGCATTCTCGCAGTTGAGTGGTTAGGTGCATGTCAGGGACTTGATTTCCGTGAAGGATTGAAAAGCTCTCCTAAACTTGAACGTGCCCGTAAAATTCTGCGTGATCAAGTGGCGTATTACAGTGAAGATCGTTTCTTCGCGCCAGATATCGAACAAGCAAGTGAATTGCTCGCAAGTGGTTGTCTGAACGAACTGCTGATTGCGAAGCTACTACCGAGCTTGTCTGAAGTGTGATCAATAAAACGGTCACATGGAGTGACCGAATCTAACTAAATTTCCTCAAGGATTGGAGATTATAATGTCACAACACTCCACATTACAGCGGGGGTTAAACACCCGTCATATCCGCTTTTTGGCATTGGGTTCAGCGATTGGCACGGGGCTTTTCTATGGATCAGCAACGGCAATTAAAATGGCAGGTCCGTCTGTTTTAATTGCTTATATGGTTGCAGGGATTGCAATTTATATTGTGATGCGAGCATTAGGGGAAATGGCTGTTCATAACCCCGTATCAGGTTCTTTTAGTGAATATGCCTCGAATTATCTTGGCCCTTTAGCTGGTTTTACTACAGGCTGGACCTACGTCTTTGAAATGATCATTGTCGCCTTGGCTGACGTGACTGCTTTTGGTATCTATATGGGGTTTTGGTACCCCGATGTGCCACGATGGATCTGGATTTTATCGCTGATTATGTTCTTAGGGGCAATTAACCTGATCCACGTTAAAGTCTTTGGTGAAGTCGAGTTCTGGCTATCCATCGTCAAGGTCAGCGCTATTGTTGCCATGATTTTGGGTGGTTTTGGTCTAATGATCTATGGCTTTAATGCAGATCACACAGGCTTTGTACCTGGTATTCAAAACTTATGGATTCATGAGGGTTTTATGCCCAATGGGATTATGGGTTTAGTTGCCTGTTTATCTGTTGTGGTATTTGCATTCGGTGGCATCGAAATCATTGGGATCACAGCGGGTGAGTCACAAGATCCGAAAACGTCGATTCCACGTGCAATTAATGCAGTTCCTGTACGTATCTTACTTTTTTATATTCTGACAATTTTTGTATTGATGTCGATTTTCCCATGGAATCAAATTGGTAGCCAAGGCAGTCCATTTGTACAAATTTTTGAAAACTTAGGCATCAAATCTGCAGCAACTGTTTTAAATATTGTGGTCATTACAGCTGCAATTTCCGCGATCAATAGTGATGTATTTGGTGCAGGGCGTATGCTGTATGGTATGTCTAAGCATAAACAAGCACCTCAAGTGTTCCAGAAACTTTCACGTAATGGTGTTCCTTGGATGACTGTGGTGGTGATGGCTGGTGTGTTACTTGTCGGCGTCGTGCTTAATTATCTGATCCCTGAAAATGTATTTATTATCATCGCCTCAATTGCAACATTTGCAACAGTTTGGGTGTGGTTGATGATCTTACTTTCTCAAGTGGGCATGCGCCGTAAACTGTCTAAATCAGAAATTAAAGCATTAGATTTTCCTGTGATTGGCTGGCCTTATGCACCTGCATTTGCCATTGTATTTATGCTGTTTATTTTAGCCATGATGGGATATTTCCCAGACTCAAGACCTGCACTTTATGTCGGTATAACATGGTTAGTTCTACTTTGGATTGCTTATACGATATGGGTGAAGCCCAAGCAAAACTCAGTAAAAGAAAAATCAGAGCCTCAACAAAACGTCGAAATGGAAAGCTGATACTGAAGCTGCCCAAGCGTGATTAACGCATGGGCAGCAAGAGGAAATGTCAATGAAAAAACTTTGGACAAATTGTCATATTGCAACTATGCAAGATGGGCAATATTCCAGTATTGAATCTGCTGCAATCGTTACTTTAGCGCAACATATTCACTGGATTGGCGCAGAAAAAGATGTTCCTGTAGATGACTATGCTGAGATCATTGACCTCAATGGCGCATGGGTGACTCCCGGTTTAATTGATTGTCATACGCATAGTGTATTTGGTGGAAATCGTAGTGTTGAGTTTGAAAAACGTTTGCAAGGTGTCAGTTATGCGGAAATCGCAGCGAGTGGCGGTGGTATTGCAAGCACTGTACGGGCAACACGTGAAGCAAGTGAGGAACAGCTCCTTGCTTCGGCACTCAAACGTATTCGTTGTATGCTTAAAGATGGTGTAACCACCATTGAAATCAAGTCGGGATATGGTCTGGACTATAGCAATGAACGTAAAATGCTCCGTGTGATTCGTCAAGTCGCTCAAACTTTACCGATGACCGTAAAAAGTACGTGTTTGGCAGCCCATGCTTTGCCACCTGAGTATCAAGATCAAAGTGATGCTTATATTGAACATATCTGTACCGAGATGTTACCCAAACTGCATCAAGAAGGCTTAGTCGATGCTGTCGATGCTTTCTGTGAACATTTGGCATTTTCACCTGCGCAAGTTGAACGTGTTTTTAAAGCAGCTCAGGCATTAAACCTACCTGTTAAATTACATGCAGAACAACTTTCATCTCTCGGTGGTTCAACGCTTGCTGCGCGTTACCATGCTTTATCCGCAGATCATTTGGAATACATGACCGAAGCTGATGCCAAAGCCATGGCTGCTTCAGGCACAGTTGCTGTGTTATTACCGGGAGCATTCTATTTTCTAAGAGAAACCAAGTACCCACCTTTAGACAGTTTGCAGCAACATGGTGTGCGTATCGCATTATCTAGTGATTTAAATCCAGGAACATCACCAGCCTTGTCATTACGTTTAATGCTGAATATGGGCAGTACATTATTCCGTTTAACACCAGAACAAGCACTCGCAGGTGTCACAACCCATGCCGCTTATGCACTTGGCTTACAAGACTCGCATGGCACATTAGAACAGGGCAAAGTGGCGGATTTTATTGCTTGGGATATTGAGCATCCTTCTGAGATTGTGTATTGGCTTGGCGGTGATTTATCAAAACGAATCATCCAACATGGAAATGAAATCTTGATCTCAGCTTGAGATTAATTTTTATAGAGTGATATTAATAATGAATCATTCATTTAAGTGGCAAGGACGACAAGATGGAGAAGGTGATGCTCATCTTCGTCTCCATCAAGTGATCAATACCAGTCATCAGGCATCTTTTGCTTTTATTGGCTTTAGTTCAGATGAGGGTGTTAAACGCAATCATGGACGCTTAGGTGCAGCTGATGCACCAGATATGATTCGTGCGCAATTGGCAAATTTACCTGTACATCAACCTGTGACCATTATCGATTTAGGCACTGTGCTTTGTGATCATGCTGAACTTGAAATAGCACAGGCAGAATTGGCGCATCAAGTCGAACGTAGTTTAAATTCCGATATGAAGCCGATTGTGTTAGGCGGTGGGCATGAAGTTGCCTTTGGCAGTTTTTCTGGCTTATTTCAATACATTCAAAATAATCATCTGAATAAGAAAATCGGCATTATTAACTTCGATGCACACTTTGATTTACGTGAAGCTGAACAGGTCACTTCAGGCACACCTTTTTTAAATGCAGCTAAACTATCAGAACAGTTTCATCAAGAATTTAACTACATGTGTATCGGCGTTGCCAAGCATTCAAATACTAAAATTTTGTTTGAAACAGCAGAGCGTTTAAACTGTAATTATATTTACGATTATGAATTAAAACTGCAAAATGTTGAAAATTTAATCTTAAGAATAAATAATTTTATTAAAAAAGTAGACTATTTGTATATTACGGTTGACCTTGATGTATTTAACGCTAGCATTGCGCCGGGTGTCAGCGCACCTGCGGTGAAAGGAATCGATTTATCTATTTTTGACCCATTATTAGAAGCCATTAAAAAAACTGGCAAGATCAAAGTTTTTGATGTGGCTGAATGTAATCCGCGGTTTGATTTGGACAACAGAACTGCCAAATTAGCCGCTTATATCATTTTTAACTACATATTTGATTGATGATTCAAGTGACTTCATCAAAAGGATAAGCAAAGTATGTCTAATTTATCTTATATCTCTCAAAATAACGGTCCATGGTCTACCTACCTCGAACAAATCGAGCGAGTTACACCGTATTTAGAACATCTGAAAGATTATGTCGACACGTTAAAGCGACCAAAGCGTGCTTTGATTGTCGATGTACCAATTGTGATGGATGATGGCACAATCCGTCATTTCGAAGGCTATCGCGTTCAACATAACTTATCGCGTGGTCCAGGTAAGGGCGGTATTCGTTACCATCCAGATGTAGATCTCAATGAAGTGATGGCACTTTCTGCATGGATGACCATTAAAACTGCGGTTTTAAATCTACCTTTTGGCGGTGCAAAAGGTGGTGTTCGTGTTGATCCTCGTCAGCTTTCTCCTCGTGAGTTAGAGCGCTTAACTCGTCGTTATACCAGTGAAATTAGCCATATCATTGGCCCACAAAAAGATATTCCAGCGCCGGATGTTGGTACCAATCCCAACGTTATGGGCTGGATTATGGATACATATTCTTCGGGTCAAGGCCATACCGTAACAGGTGTTGTTACAGGTAAGCCAATTCATTTAGGTGGTTCTTTAGGACGCATTAAAGCAACAGGTCGTGGTGTATTTATTACCGGTCAACAAGTTGCTGCAAAAATTAAACTTCCTTTAGAGGGTGCACGAGTTGCTGTCCAAGGTTTTGGTAACGTTGGTAGTGAAGCTGCATATCTATTTGCCGATTCAAAATCTATTATTGTAACGATTCAAGACCATACAGGGACGATTTACAACCCTCAAGGTATTGATTTGGCAGCTTTAAAAACCTATTTAGAAAGCAATCAAGGTGTGGGTGGCTTTGCTGGTGCTCAAGCGATTAGCGATGAGGATTTCTGGGATGTTGAAATGGATATCTTGATTCCTGCCGCATTGGAAGGTCAAATCACGGTTGAACGCGCACAGAAATTGACAGCGAAATTGGTACTTGAAGGTGCAAACGGTCCAACTTATCCAGAAGCAGATGATATCTTAATCCAACGTGGTATTACGGTTGTACCTGATGTGATTTGTAATGCGGGTGGTGTAACGGTCAGTTATTTTGAATGGGTTCAAGATATGTCGAGCTACTTCTGGTCGGAAGAAGAAATCAACCAAAGACTCGATAAATTAATGGTTCAAGCGATTAATGACGTATGGCAGACCTCAAATGACAAAGTATGTAGTTTAAGAACGGCTGCATTTATTTTAGGTTGTGAGCGTATCTTAAAAGCACGTATGGAACGCGGTATTTTCCCAGGCTAATTTATTTGTTGTAATCGTGACCTTAGCGTATCTTCGCTAAGGTCATTTTTTTATCTGTTTAAAACACATTTTAACAGTCTATTTAAACAGCGAATTTACACAATCTATTGAATAATAATTATCTTATGTAGCGTCCTGTATTGCGTAGTAATAACATCTCAACGATCTGAGTTCATCTTAGCATCAACTTTGTACTGCCTTATTTTGCATATAGATTTGTGCTGTTAATTAGATAGAGTAGTCAAACCACCTCATTGTTCATACACATTATTTCTATAAAACCTTTGTTGATAAAAGAGGATTATGCTTTTGTGTGAACTTTTAGAAACTGTTGGTTATCAATTCATTTTTTTTGTAATTTTGAATCTTAGATGGTTATTCTACCGTGGGGCGACAGGGATGTTGCCGTTGGGCGGGGGTACAGGACGTACCCCTTGCCAAACATGAGCAAAAACAAAGCACAGCTTTGTTTGCAGCGCAAGGTTTGGCATTCCTAAGAAAAGTGAGGCATCGCCTACGCAAGGGTATTTAAACTTTGAAAGTAAGGTGTGGCATTGTAAGTCTTCTTACAATCAAATAATTTATTTTTCCATGCAATTGATTTAATAGGAAATAATTAATTAATAGAAATTATATTTATGCGTCTGAGTTTTTCTAACAGGTTGACTATAGAAACACATTCTAACCTTACGCTACTGCTTGTGCTTTAAGCAAAGAAAAACTTTGTTCTCGTTCAGCATGCAATGTAATAAAAATTCATAGGCTTAATTTTAGCAAGGTCGAATTGTATGGATAAACCTAAATATAGTCTGAATAAAATGGCTTAAATTTTGTAAAGTATTTGCCTTTTTATAGTTTTAATTTCACATGAATTAAACTATAAAGTATAGCTAGTATGTGAATAAATTATAGACACTTTTGCAATAAACCTTTTTAGAAAGTAGTTAAGAATATGGATAAAATATACTCAAAATACATCTATATTTTGAGCATTGCTAGCTTATGTAGCTTTGCGACTTTGTTATCAGCTGCACCGACATTGCAATACTCAAAAACCTACCAAAGCTGTATAAATACAGCAAAAACCACAGGGAACAAGCAACTGTGTATCAGTGCAGAGCATTTAGGTCAGAATGAAAGATTAAATCAGGCCGTAAAAAAACTAGCACCTAAGCTCTCAGCATATCAACAAAGCAGATTAACTGATGCTCAAGCAGAGTGGCGATCTTTGCAAAATTTTAAAGATGATCAATGTGATCAAGCTGCATTTGATGATGAAAATGCAGTTAAACCTTCGGGTAAAAACTTGACCGCATTGGATTGTGACCGAGAGTCGCTTGAACGTGTGGCTGAACGCGCTTATGAATTGGAACAAGGCAATGTGCGGGCTGAGTATTATCTTGATCCATAATTTATGATTGCTCATGATGTCTAAAGCATCGAAGTGTTTTATAAAACAAATTTATTGGTTTTAGTGTAGATAAATCACCAGCGTAAGCAAAAGGAAACTTTCTTATGATCAGTAAACAACAATTGACAACCAGTACAAGCAATAGTCGACAGCACCAGAATAGGGCGGCTAAACATAGAGCCGCAGCTATTTGGGCTGTATTCACATTCGGCTTGTTACTCACGGGCTGTGTTTCAACACCTAATCCTGTACAACAGGCTGCTGATAAATTGGTTGGGCAACATGTAAATAAAGCAATCGGAATCTTTGGCTCACCAACTTATCGCGTCCCCGCGAGTAAACTAGGTGGCTCTGCAATGTGGGAAAATTCGATTGTTTCACAACGTGTCGTACAGCAATTTGTACAAACGGGGACTGAATATGCAGGTCAGCGTGTCGTTGGCCAAACCGGCGGACAAGGGGTTGTAGGCGCTATTTATGAAAATCAATATCGTCCAACAGGGTACTATCAAAATGCCGTACAAGAGCATGCTCAATACCTTTGTAATATCACAGCACTGACGGGTCCAGGTGATATTATTACGAGTATTATGGTGATCGGATGTAAACAGAGCAAAGATGGTTTGTGATCCTTAAAAGCCAAATATAGCTTTAATCTGACAGATATACGATAAAATGGATAACTGTCAGATACGGTTGGCGAGAGTATCATTTTTAGAAGGCAACGATGATCAAAATATTCTGTTCAAAGGCGCATACATCCATTGAGCAAAATAATTCTTATTCATGTGTCTTTTCTATTTATTTTTCCCTAAATTTTTCTAGGGTGGAACAGTTAAAATAAACAAAGATAATGGTGTGATTTAAATCATTTTAAGCATTTCACTCAATAGAACATATGACTTCCGAAATACACTAAAATGATGTGCAACTTCAAGCAATTCTTAGTTAGCCTCATGGTATCTGTAGTGCCTATAGTAAAGGCATATAGCCATGGGGAAATAAAATAATACAGGTATTTTTCTGGTTTAATTTACAGCTTATTCAGTTTATTTTTATGGGGCGATATATTCGTCATTTGCACATTTTCGCATGGTTTATATACTGAGTTAAAGTCGCTAAAACACCATTGACCAAAGCCAGATGATTATTTTTAAGAAATTTTCTTAAAAATTATGTTAAGGGAAACCATTTAAAAATCATGAAAATAAATTAAACAATGGTAAAAATATTGTAGTAATACTAAGTAAAAAAGAATAAAATTCAATCAAATGCTGTTTTGCAAATGACCTCATGAAACTGAAAAAACTCATATTTTGTTTAAAGTTAAATCTGAGAAAACTTATTCTTTTTTTAGCAATATTCAGCATCGCCATTCTATTTATTGCTTCACTTTTCGTGAATTATTCTATTCAAAAAAAAGAACTATTAGATACTTCTCTTTCAGTAAATATGGAATATGCCACTAAGATTGCCCAAAAAACGGATTCTCAAATTCAGACTGTATTAAAGCAGTTAAATTATAGTGCCACTTTGCTGGGGGACTCATTTAATGACGAGCAATTTAAACAGTCAGAAGTAGACCGACTTAAATTTCAATCGAATTACTTTGACAGTGTGATTATTTCAGATAAATACGGGCATGTACTGAATTATTCACCGTCAAAAATTGCCATTAATAAAAATGTGGTGAATACAACACTTGGATTTAAACAATCCATTGAAACGCAAAACACGGTGATCACAAGCCCATATTACTCAATCAAAAACAATTTAATTGTTTTTATTTCACAGCCTATTTTTGATAAAAACAAAAAGTATCTGGGCTTTATTGGTGGGGCAATTTATTTAAAAGAAAAAAATATCATTAACGAGTTATTAACACTGAGCTTTAACTATAAAGACAGCTATATGTATGTATTGGATAGCAATAGAAAAATTATTTTCCATCCTGATGCGAGTCGAATCGGTACCCTTGCAACAGACAATACTGGCCTTAACTATATGTCCACTCATATGATTGGAAAAATAAGACTGATCAATAGTAAAGGGGTAGATAATTTAGCGGGTTTTGCCCGAGTAAGCCATACCAACTGGATCATTGTTTCGCAACAACCAACCCATAAGCTTTTAGAAAAAGTTCCGTATCTGATTTATAAAATTATTGCTTATATGCTTGGTTTTTATATTTTAATCTTTTTGATTATTTGGAAGATATCATATTATATCTCAGCACCATTAAACCGCTTAGCAACCATGGCGAGCCATCTCAATAATCCAGAGACCGCAACTCAAATTAAAAATGTAGATGCCTTATATTATGAGGTAAGAAATTTTAAACGCTCACTGTTACAGAGCTCTTCAAATTTTAAGAAAAAAATATCTACGCTCAATCATTATGTAAATACAGACCCATTAACAGGATTTTATAACCGTAGAGGGATGGAGTTACATATTGAACGCTTAATGAAAAATGACGCACCATTTGCAATTATTGCTGTGGATATCGATTATTTTAAAAAAATTAATGATCAGTATGGACATGAAAAAGGCGACTTAGTCCTGACCAAGACTGCACAAAATATTAAAGATTGTGTGAGAAGTATTGATGTTTGTTGTCGGATTGGTGGAGAAGAATTTGTGATTCTAAGCCCTATCGATAGCCAAAATTTAACCATTAATATTGCAGAACGAATTCGGCAGGCATTAGAAGTAACGCCAATCGGAGAAATACCTGCGATTACCGTGTCGATAGGAATAGCGCATTGGCCTGAAATTTCTACCGACATCCATAAGGTGTTTAAAGCTGCTGATGAATATTTATATCTGGCAAAAAAAGATGGGCGTAATTGTATTCGTTATAAAAAATAGCATTTAAAAATGCAAACTTATCTTCAATAAAGATCTTTCATAAATAAAAAATGATCATGTGGAGTGAATCATATTGGTATTGAAAGTTCATTCTCCCTCTGGGAGAAGGCTAGGATGAGGGGGATTTTATATTGATTTATGGTTTTAAAAAGGACTTATGAAAGAAGTCTAATATTTTATCTCATTAAAAACTGCCCATAATCTATGTTATGGACAGTTTTTGAGTAAATTTAAGTATTATTTCAATCTTAGGATGAAAGTAAAAAACTCTGTTGAGGCTATATTTCCATCCAAGGGAGACATTCATCTTCACAACATAACCATAACCAGTAGGATTGAATGAGATAAAGAAAACAGTTTAATTTATATTCTGTTGATTGCTATAAATCAGGCTGATGGCTTAGCAACTCCGCCAATGATTAATTCAATAATCGAATCGCCATAGTTTTTTAAACCTTTAAGATCTTCAGGGTTGGCTAAAAAGCGTAAAGCCCCATTGGTAATCATCCCAATGATATTATGCCCCGTATTTTCACAATCTAAATTCTCACGAAAAAAGCCAGAATCTACCCCATGCTTTAAATAGTTGGCAGTAAAAATACCCGCCATTTGCATCAAGTTTTGAATAAATCTGGTCATTTCAGCATCTATTGAGGTTGCTTCAAGTAATAATAATTTTAGAGTTAGAGGATTCTCTTGTGCAAAAAGACGGAAGCGTTCAGAAATTCGCTGACATTGTTCACGGTACTCTTCAATATTATTCACTGCTTGAGGTGCATTTTCACCAGTAAGCAACGCCATGATTTTTTGCATGGTATCAGAAATAACATGCTGCAAGATATCGCGTTTATTTTCAAAATGGCGATAAAAAGTACCATGACCAATGCCTAAGCGTTTGGCTATATCTGAAATCGCTGTTTGATGGTATCCACGCTCAGAAAATTCTAAAAACGCAGCTTCTAAAATATCAGCTTGTAATTGGATACGTTGACGTTCTGCACGAGTTAAAGTTGGTTCATTCATAGGCAAAGAATACCAAATAAATATTCAAAATTGTTAAACAATGGAAATTGACAAGTCATTCCGTTTTTGACATTGTATTCCTATTGTTTATATTCTAAGCGATTTTCAACATGGAACAAATGAAAAAAAGTACCAAAGATAAAAACTTTTATAAAGTGATTATCGTGGGTGGTGGTTTTGCTGGTCTTGGTGCCGCAATCAAATTAAAACAAGCAGGGATTGAAGATTTTATATTGCTGGAAAAGGCTGCTGAAATGGGCGGGGTCTGGCGTGAAAATACCTATCCAGGTTGTGCCTGTGATGTACCATCGGCGCTCTATTCATACTCTTTTGAACAAAACCCTGCATGGTCACGGGTCTTTGCACAGCAAAAAGAAATTAAACAATATTTATTTGATGTGGTCGATAAGTACAAGGTCATGCCACATGTGCATTTGAATCGTGAAGTTTTACAAGCACAGTGGTCCGATGTGGAACATTGCTGGATTATCCAAACCGAACAGGGCGAGTTGCGCTCTCAATTTGCAATTCTTGCTTGTGGCCCTATGCATGAACCTGTATTGCCTGATGTTAAAGGTATTGAAAGCTTTAAAGGAGAAATTTTCCATTCTTCACAATGGCGGCATGATTTGGACTTAACAGCTCAACGAGTTGCGGTGATTGGCACAGGTGCTTCTGCCATCCAGTTTGTTCCGCAGATTCAACCCCAAGTTAAACAACTGACGATCTTTCAACGTACTGCACAATGGATTTTGCCAAAGTCTGACATGCCATTACTTGCACCTGTTCGTGCCATGTTTAAGCTGTTACCACTGACTCAACAGCTGATGCGAGGCTCAGTCTATGGAATTTTTGAAACGATAAACGGTGGAATTCAAAGTCCTGCGGCAATGAAGCAATTCCAAAAATTAGCCAAATGGCATTTAAATTACCATATTAAAAATCCACAACTACGAGAAAAATTAACCCCCAATTTTATTATTGGTTGTAAACGTATTTTACAATCCAACAATTGGTATCCTGCTTTAGCACAAGACAATGTGGAGGTGATTGCCAGTGGTTTATCTGAAATTAAAGGGAATACTTTAATTGCAAGTAATGGTGAACATTGTGAAGCGGATGTGATTATTCTAGGTACAGGGTTTGAGATTGCAGAACCACCCATTGCCAATCGTGTCTATAACCGTTTTGGACAACGGATGTCAGATGTTTGGCAGGGGAGTCCTGAAGGCTATATGGGGACAATGATAGAAAATTGTCCAAATGGTTTTTTGATGTTTGGTCCTAATGTCGCTGTGAGTTCTTCAGCATTTATTATCATTGAAGCTCAGCTTGATTACATTATCGATGCTTTGAAACAGGCAATTCAATTGGGCATCAAGACCATTGAACCAAATCCCAAAATCACCAAAGTTTTTAATGAAAAAGTCCAAGCAGCTTTGCAAACCACAGTATGGAATAAGGGTGGATGTCAAAGCTATTTTATTGATCGCAATGGACGTAACAGTACAGTTTGGCCATGGTCAACCTATAAACTCCGAGAAAAGATGAAACATTTTAATTTAGCTGAGTATCTGATTGATCATCAACCTGAACCAAGCACATGCTTAAAGCAAGAAGATGTTGTATGAAAAAGAGATTTTAACTTTCATCATATTCAAACCTAAATAAAGAGGATGGATATGAAATTTACCAAGATTTTAAATAAAGGATAACGCAATGTTTAAAAAACAAAAATTAAAAGACAAAGTGATTGCGATTACTGGTGCCGCACGTGGTATTGGTTTAGCTACCGCGGAAGCTTTAATTGCACAAGGTGCAAAAGTCAGTATCGGTGATCTCGATTTAGCACTTGCTGAAAAAGAAGCCCAACGTATTGGTGCCAAAGCTTTTAAAGTGGATGTGCGTGATCGTGAATCATTTGCCCAATTTATTCAAAATACCATTCAACATTATGGCAGTCTTTATGCTTTAGTGAATAATGCTGGGATTATGCCGATGGGGGCTTTTCTGGATGAAGATCCCGCTTTAGCAGATGCACAAATTGATATTAACTTTCGTGGTGTCATCATTGGTATGCAATTGGCACTTCCTGAATTGCTTAAATATAAACAAGGTCATATTGTCAATATCGCCTCACTTGCAGGGCGTTTTGCCTTGCCGGGTTCTGCGGTTTATTCAGGGACTAAATTTGCTGTGATTGGTCTCACCGAAGCAGTTGCAGGTGAGTTTCGTGATTCGGCTATTCAGTTCACGGCAATTTTACCCAGTAAAGTGCTGACAGAGCTTACCGCTGGAACTGAAAATGCGGCAAAAACGATTCCAGCGGTGACACCACAACAGGTTGCCGATGCAGTTGTGAGTGCTTTAATTAAGCCACGGTTATTTATTGCGGTACCTGATTACTTACAATCGGTACATAGTGCTTATGCTTTATTGCCCCAATGGGCGCAAACAGGTGCCCGTCGTATCTTGGGGGATAATGGTATTTTGACTAAGCTTAATCATTCTGCCCATTCAAGTTATGCCAAGCGAATTCATAAGTTGGCAGAATAATTGCTTATCAAAAAGAAACTTTTTAAATCAGTGCATTTGACTCAAAGTAAATACTCCACTTTGAGTCGTTTTTTTATGGGTGTGGCTAAGATGGATATCATTGGATATACGTTGAAGCGTATTACTATATAGCTGGTTCGGCTACATCTTATTGAAAACGTTTAAATTTATATTAGGTTGTTTGGTTTTATCTTTTGGAGCTCAGCATGATTTGTGTTGCTAAGCCAAAAAATACCGTACCCATAAACCATTTTTGTACTTTTAACCAAAGTGCGTGACGATTTAAAAATTGGGTAAATGAACTGGCAGTAAAAATCAACAGCATGTTGACGAGTAGGCTAATCACAATTTGCACAAAACCCAAACTCAGCGTTTGCACTAAAACATCGCCTTGGTGTGGTTTGATAAATTGTGGCAACAAAGCTAAATACATCATCGCAATTTTAGGATTGAGTAGATTGGTCAAAAAGCCCATCAAAAATAGTTTTGAATTAGAATAAGACTGTTGACTGGCAATCTCAAAAGGCGAGTGAGGAGAGCGAATTGCTTTCCAGCCAAGATAAATCAAGTAGAGCGCACCAGCAATTTTTAAAACATCGTATGCAATTGGAATCGTCATTAATAAAGCGGTGATCCCAAAAGCAGCACACAGCATATAAAATACAAAACCGAGCGCTGTGCCGCCCAATGAAACCATTCCCGCAGTTTTGCCCTGACATAAGGACCTTGAGATCAGGTAAATCATATTTGGGCCAGGGGTGAGTGCCATACCTAAGGCAATCAAGGCAAAAGCGAATAAAGTAGAGTCCATATGTGTAATATCAATTATTCTGTAGGGTGATGTTTTGTTGAATACATTCAGCCAGTTTGACTTTATCTTGTGGATGTAAAGTAATGAAGTAAGCACCTACACGATATTGCTCATTATCAGCAGGTTCTGAGTACGCAATTTGTGCCGTTGCTGCAATATGGAAGAAATTTTCAGGATGACTCAGGGTGACATGAATAAAGCTACCTTGTTTCAGGTATTGTTGACTGGTAAAACTGAAGCCACTTTCAGAAAAATTGACTTTTTGTGGCGTTGGTAACATGGTTTGTACAATAGAATCGTAAAGAGAACCAGTAATAAGGTTTAACTTTTGGTTGAATAAGGATAAGATTCGAGCAATTTGTTGATCTTTTTCATTTAATTGTTCTAATTCGTAGTGAAGTGCATGATCAAATTGATCTAATTCTGCAAGTAGTAGAAAATAGCGCGGTAATACAAAATTAGCATCATATGGATCGTTCAGCGCAACTTCTTCAGAAATGATTTGATAGTTGATCCTTAACGCAGCATCGATTCGTGACATGACACGACGTTCATTTGCTTCATTTTGATGCTGTAACGCTTCCATAAAACACCTCGGACTAGAATGGTATGTTTAAACCAATCTCGCTGTATATAGGGTTGAGATACACTCGCGCACGGCGTAGTAATCACTTTATTTCTTTTATCGCTTTGGTTTCCATGATCGGTCTAACCTTAGGGGTTGCTGTACTGATTACAGTTTTATCTGTTATGAATGGTTTTGACCGAGAGTTAAAGAACCGTGTTTTAGGTATGATACCTCAAGCCACTGTTTCTTCAACACAAATTCTAACAGACTGGCCTGTGCTTGCAAAGAAAATTGAACAACATAAGCATGTAACTGGTGTTGCTCCATTTACACAACTACAAGGTATGCTTACCGCACAAGGACAAGTCGCTGGGATCATGGTGACCGGTATTGAACCTCAATATGAAAAGAAGGTTTCAATTATCCAAAATCATATGGTGGAAGGTAGCATAGATCAACTAAAAAAAGGTGAATATGGCATTGTTCTAGGCAAACAAATGACTGATGCGTTAGGCCTTGGTCTAAATGACAATGTTACCTTGGTTTTACCTGAAGCAACCCCTTCGCCAGCAGGCGTTGTACCACGTTTTAAACGTTTCAAAATTGTTGGTATTTTTAGTATAGGCGCAGAAGTTGATTCGAGTTTAGGTTACATCGCACTCAATGATGCATCTACACTATTACGTCTACCTGACGGTGCGCAAGGTGTGCGTATGAAACTGGATGATATTTTCCAAGCGCCACAGGTTGCCAATGAAATTGTTCGTGAGTTACCGAGCGGTTTCTATGCCTCAGATTGGACCTATACGCATGGTAATTTATTCAGCGCAATCCAAATGGAAAAGGCAATGGTCAGTCTATTGTTATTCCTCATCGTGCTTGTTGCTGCGTTTAATATTGTCTCTTCATTGGTCATGGTTGTGACGGATAAAAAATCAGACATCGCGATTCTAAGAACATTAGGCGCGTCACCAGCAACAATTACCCGCATTTTTATGGTGCAAGGGACTGTGATTGGTGTGGTTGGAACGGTTGCTGGTGCAATTTTGGGGATTATCTCTGCATTAGGAATCAGTAACTTTATTGGCTGGTTGAATACTGCATTTGGATTACATTTATTCGATGCTTATTTTATCAACTACTTACCTTCTTATTTAAGATGGCAAGATGTAGTGGTGATTGTCAGCTTGTCCTTGGGGCTAAGTTTTATTGCAACCATTTATCCTGCATTGCGAGCAGCTAAAATTCAACCTGCGGAGGCGCTTCGTTATGAATAGTGCTACACAAAGTCCAGTGGTTTTAGAGGCACAAAATATCTATAAATCGTTTACGGATGGTAAATCGCATGTAGACGTGATTACAGGTTTATCTTTGCAAGTCGGGCAAGGTGAGTTTGTCTCTATTGTAGGTTCAAGTGGTTCAGGTAAAAGCACACTCTTACATATTTTGGGCGGACTTGATCGTCCGACCCAAGGTCTTGTCAATTTAAATGGCAGACGTTTTGATAACTTAGGTGAAGCTGAACGCGGCTTTTTACGCAATGAACATTTAGGTTTTGTTTATCAGTTTCATCATTTATTGCCTGAATTTACTGCGCTTGAAAATGTTGCGATGCCGTTGATGTTAAGAAAAGATGCCGAATATAAAAAGGTTAAAGAACGTGCTGAATATTTGCTTGAACGGGTTGGATTATCACATCGTTTAACGCATCAACCTGGTGAGCTATCGGGGGGTGAACGTCAACGTGTGGCTTTAGCACGTGCCTTGGTCACACAACCGAAGTTGATGTTAGCCGATGAGCCGACAGGAAACTTGGATCGCAAAACAGCAAAATCTATTTTTGAATTACTGCGTGATTTGCGTGAGGAATTTAATATGGCTATGTTGATTGTGACGCATGATGAGCAACTGGCAAAATCAGCTGATAGAATCCTACATATGCAAGATGGTATCTGGATCGATGGTTAAGTCAGCATTTATTTTGATGATATCATGCTGAATTGATGTATAATTTTTAGACTTAAGCCCAATCTGATTGGGCTTAATCAATAAATAAACACTGAAAACAATAAATAGAAAAACTATGTATATGTACATTGCTTTAATCGGATGGATATTGGGTATCTCGTTTATGGGATATTATTCACCCGCTTATTTAAATCTCTTGGTTTGGATCAGCTTAGCATTAAGCCTAATGTTATGTGTATGTCGATGCTTAAACTATAGCTTGATCAATTCTGTTGTATTTAAGTTGGTTTCTCTCAGTGTAGTGGGGATATCAAGTGGTCTCCTTGGTTTTTATTATGCAGATTCCGCACTCGGAAAAAGATTAAGTTTACGTGATACACCACCTCATCAAATTGAAAAAATTATTTATATTTCTAACATAAATAGCATTAAGCAAACAGACACATCCCCCAATACTCAATTGCCAAAAGCTCAACAGCGTATCCAACAAAAAGTATTGCTACTCGAACCCAACAAAGTCAGACAAATGTTGATGTATCTGGATGGCTCACAGTCTGAAATGATCCAGCTGGGGCAATATTATCGGGTTACAGGGCACATCAAACCGATTCATGGTTATGCTGTAGCAGGGGTGTTTGATAAGGAAAAATGGTTTCTACAAGAAAATATTCTGGCTGTATTCAAGCCCCACTCGGTTGAACATATCGATGAAAATCAAGTGAAGCAATTGGGCTATAGCAGCTTTGTTGAGCAACAAAATAGCGTGCGATATAGAATTCAACTTAGTATCGAGAACTTACGTTTAAAGTTTCGCGATTTAATTGCCGATTCTTCATTAAAAAATAAGGGTTTAGTCCTCGCATTATTGACAGGGGATGAAAGTCTCTTGGCAAATGAAACTCAAGACCTGTTTAAGACCATGGGTATTTCCCATTTACTTGCAATCTCTGGGCCGCACGTATTAATTTTTGCAACATTGTTTTGCTTTCTATTTAATTCAATCATTAAAAAAGTTTATCCACAGATTTTTTTGAATATTCCACAACCTTATTTATTGGTTTATCCATTTTTAGCCTGTGTGGTGTTTTATAGTGCTTTTGTTGGTTTTGAAATACCGGCATTAAGAACCATGCTAACAGTCTCAATTCTAAGCGTTATTATTTTATTCAAGCAAAAAATCCAGCCACTTAAACATTTATTATTGACGGCCAGTATTTTATTGCTGCTTGATCCTTTTAGTATCTTATCTTCTGCTTTCTGGCTGTCCTTTGGTTCATGTTTTATTTTGATTCGCGTCTATCAAACGGTTCAACAACATGCTCTCCCAACTGTAGAGACATGGAAGACCAAGACTAAGCTATTTATACGGGTATTGATTGATTCACAATGGAAAATATTTATTGCATTACTGCCAGTGGTGCTGTGGATTTTTCAACAATTTTCGTGGATTACACCCTTGAGCAATTTGCTTGCAATTCCAATGATCGGTGCACTGATTGTTCCCATTGAAGTTTTGGCCGCATGTATAAGTATGCTGTTTGAACCTTTGGGATTATGGCTTTTCACGATTTCTGATCTTTTATTGTCTATGTTGCTGTACCTACTGGAAAGATTAGATCAGCTGCTCAATTTTAAATTGAATTGGTGGGCGTTTACTTCTCTAGAAATTGTTTGTATTGCTTTGGCTGTGTTTATTTTATTTTTGCCCAAAGGTGTGCTGCCAAAATTTTGGGCAATAGTCTGTTTAATCCCCTTAGTGATCTCGCATAAAAGTTCTGCAATATTTCAACTGGATATCATAGATGTTGGGCAAGGGCAGGCCATTTTTTTAAACCTACCCCAACATAAAATGCTGATTGATACAGGCGGTTCATTTGATGAAGCAAGATTTAGTATCGGCAAAAATGTCATTATTCCATATCTGATGCGACAAGGGATTGCCCAATTGGATCAGGTGGTTTTGACGCATTTAGATCAAGACCATAGTGGTGCATTTGCAGAAATAGAGAAAGTGATCAAAATGAACAAAGTCTATTCAAATGAAACAGATGCACGTTTTAACCTGCATGACTTTGACTATTGCCATCAAGGACAATATTGGCAATATGAAGATGTTCGAATTTCCGTCTTGGCGCCTACTAAAAATAGCCTAAGTAAAGCTGCCTATGATCGAAATGAATTGTCTTGTGTGATCTATATCCAAGTCCCTCAGTCAAAGTCATATCAAAACTTTTTATTGATGGGGGATGCTGGTTGGGAAACCGAATTTAATCTGTTAACACAATATCCCGATTTAAAGGTCGATGTCTTAGTACTGGGTCATCATGGCAGTAAAAATAGTTCTTCTTATGCCTTTTTAAAGCAGTTACAACCTAAACTTGCGATTGTATCGGCTGGATATGCCAACCGTTATGGCCATCCACATCCGATTGTATTGAAACGGTTAGACGTGTTGAACATTCCAGTCAAAACCACGATTGAACAAGGTTCTATTCAATTTAAGCTAAATCCGCAAGGGCAGATGGAGGTGACGGGTTATCGCCAAACTTTAAAGTGGCTCACTTTCCGTAATCGCATCATTGCGGACTGAAGTGACCATTTCCATCGCTTCTTTATTGGGTACATTATAAATTTGTTTAAGTTTTGGATGAGCTTTAAAGCGTTTATAACTCCAGTGATAGTGTTCTGGATATTGGCAGATTAATTTTTCCAGTGCAGTGTAAATGATATGCGTACCTTGATTGGCATCCACCTGATAGATCTTTTCATCAATCGGCTGAACCACCATATCAAAACCCTGATTGTCATTTCTGATCGCATATAAGAAAAGTGCTTTGGATTTGGTCTTTTGGATCAGTTTGGCACTTAAATTACTCGAAGAGAGTGGAATCCCAAAATATTTAATCAGTTCTCCACCTTGGTGAGGTGAATGGTCAGGCAAAATCACGGTTGTGCCACCTTGTTTTAACGCCCTAAATATTTGTCGTACCCCAGACTCATCTGTTGGAACCAATGTGGCATTTTCACGACTTCGCGCTGCACGAACAAAACGATCTGCACTTTCATCCTTAATCGGTTCATACATAATGGTCATTTGGGTATATTGGGCAAACCATGCATTCATAATTTCCCATGTACCGAAATGCGGCACGATCAATACCAGCCCTTTTTTTTCAGCAATGGCCTCATGAAAATAGTGTTCACCTTCAACATGATGAATACGATCGATATTTTTTTGATTGGAACTCCCCCAAACCGTAAAGAACTCCATATAAGATTGGAGTTCATTACGAATCGCCTGTTCTGTAATTTTCTCGCGTTTAGGTTTATCAAGATCTGGAAAGCAAATTTCAATATTTAGACGAATGGTTTCAGATGTTTTTGTGATATGTAATAAATTGACCAGTCCTGCCAAAATACGCGCGATAAAACGCGCGATTGGGATTGGCAGTCGGCTGAAAAAATTGAGGAGTCGCGAAGTTGTAGTCTTATGTTTATCAGTCATCTGGATCTAAAATTAATGCAGAAGTTAAGTAATGGTGAGATTTAGCAAATTATTATAAGTTAAATCGTAATGATTAAATAGATTATACGGATTCCGTGTATATAATGAAGCATGAATAATTAATTTGGATGGTATAAATGTCAGATTGGCCGCCGAAACCTCAAAATGACAATACAAATTTGAATTCCTCTGCGGGCCAACAGCCTACAGGACAGGAATGGAAGATCTTAGAGAAAGCTGTTCTTGCTTCAGTTGAAGAGCAACGCCGTACTCGTCGTTGGGGGATCTTCTTTAAAATACTCACTTTTCTTTATATTCTGTTTGTCTTAGTTGCACTGGGTAAGAGTTGTTCATTATCTGGTTCAGATGATGCAACAATAACCTCAGAGAATCATTTAGGCGTGGTCAATATTGTTGGTACGATTGATTCAAGCAGTCAAGGCGTAAATAGTACTGATACGATTAAATCATTAAAGAAAGCCTTTGAAGCAAAGTCTGCCAAAGCTGTTGTATTGAATGTGAATTCACCTGGTGGATCACCAGTTCAGTCTGATGATATTTGGCAAGAAATTCAGTATCTTAAAAAACAGAATCCAGAGAAAAAAGTCTATGCTGTGATTGGTGATATGGGTGCTTCAGGTGCGTACTATATTGCATCAGCAGCAGATGAAATTTGGGTAAATCCATCGAGTTTGGTGGGGTCAATCGGTGTAATTATGCCGAACTATGGTGTAAATGGTTTAGCCCAAAAATTAGGTGTTGAAGACCGTACCATGACTTCGGGAAGCAATAAAGACATACTCAGTATGACCAAGCCGATTAATCCAGAACAACGTGCGCATATTCAAGCTTTATTGGACAATGTTCATGATCACTTTATCGATGCTGTGAAAAAAGGCCGTGGTGAAAAGCTGAAATCGAAAGATCCAGCAATCTTCTCTGGCTTATTCTGGACAGGTGACCAAGCCATTAAATTGGGTATCGCAGATAAAGCAGGAAATATCGAAACATTGAAACGCGAATTAAAAGTGAAAAAGACAGTCAATTATACAGTTGAGCGTAGCCCATTTGACTCCGTTCTAGGCCGTTTAGGTTCAGAAATGGGGAATGGCTTAGGTGAAGCTGTGAGCCAAAAACTTGGTATGAACCAAGATGTGAAAATGCAATAGTCTAGGTTTTATGGATCAATAAACAGTAATATAGCGGTAGCATTGCTGTTTACTGATCCAACCTCTATGAAATAAAACAAAGTGTATGAAAAAAAGAAAAATGAAAAATTAAGCCAAGCACAATCTTAAAACTCTATTTTTTTGTTAGCTTAAGCCTTTATAACTGCTTTAAACCTGTTTAATTCATTTGAGTGGCATCGCTAAGTGTAAAATAAGAGCACGGAGTTCACTTAAAATGTTTAACTGAATGCTATTTATCAGCTACAGTATTTTCAATTCATCATATTTAGAGTGTAAAGCAAGACATGGTTAGCCTATCTCACATGAAACCTGTTATTCATTTTGCCCATGCCAATGGTGTGCCATCTCAAGTCTATACCAAACTGTTTGATTTACTGAAAGATCAATATGATGTGATTTATGTTTCTCTGTTAGGTACAGATCAACGTTATCCTATTGATAACAATTGGTCGAATTTTGCAGATCAAGTGATTGATAGTATTGTGCAACAGTCTAATGGACGTAAAGTAATTGGTTTAGGTCATTCATTAGGCGCTGTGGCAACTTTTTTAGCCTCATTTAAGCGTCCAGATTTATTTGAACAAGCGATTTTATTGGATCCTCCTTTGATTATGGGGACCGCCTCCTTGGTTTTTAATCTTGCAAAGAAATTTTATCCTCAAAAAATCGATGCAATGACACCAGCGCATCTCAGCATACGCCGTCGAGATCATTGGGAATCACGTCAACAAGCCGCAGAGTTGTTACGTCCAAAGGGGTTTTATCAACATTTTGATGCAGATTGTTTTCAGGCTTATATCGATTATGCGCTAACAGAAGACCATGTTCGTGGTGGCGTAACTTTAACTATTCCTAAAGATGTTGAAGTTGCAATTTTTAGAACAGGTCCTTCTTATTGGTGGTTACCGCATCCACAACCACAAGTTCCTGTAAATTTGGTGATTGGTTCAGAGAGTCCTTTTTTAAAACGTAAATTTCCACAAATTGCCAAAAAGAAATTTAGTATTCCTTTTACCCTGACGGCTGGAGGGCATATGTTTCCTTTGGAACATCCAGTTGAAACAGTTGAATTAATTAAAAAGCTGATTCAACAAAATTTATCTAATACCCATTAATCAGTCGTTGAATGAGTGGCAGGTTGTACCTCTCGCTAAATAAAGGTTTTTTATTACGGCCTAGCGCTAAAAAGTCAGCTGTTTTTCCCATAAATTGATTCAAATCTTTTTATGTCAAACGTTGCAGTTCAAGCGACGGTGCTGCTATAAACCTATTGTTATATAAGGTTACGACACAGACAAATTTCTTTTAGCCATAAAAAATGCATCCGAGGATGCATTTTTTCGACAGTATTTTGAATCAAGCAATACTTAAAGCTGGCAAAATTGAATTGGCTGTTTAAGTGCTTGTCCCTTATATAAGACCTGACCATTTTCCAAGTGTTGAATGGTGCCATTACAGATCCACTCAACTGCTTGAGGATAAATTAAATGCTCAAGTATATGTACACGTGCTGCAAGGGATTGCACATTATCATGTAGATCGACTGTTAAAACACCCTGAGTCAACGCTTGTCCAGCATCTAACTCAGCAGTGACATAATGCACAGTACACCCGTGTAAAACATCACCGGTATTTAAAACACGTTGATGTGTATGCATGCCTTTGTAATAGGGCAATAGTGAAGGGTGGATGTTGACCATTTTCCCTTCCCATGCTTGGACAAATTTGGCACTGAGAATACGCATAAAACCAGCGAGAATGACTAAATCAACATCCCAATCCAGTAATTGTTGATGCATGACAGCATCAAAAGTTTCACGATCAGGATAGTGTTTATGCTCAATCACCGTGGTTGCAATGCCTGCTTTTGCAGCGCGTTCTAAGGCAAACGCTTCAGGTTTATTGGAAATGACCCCCACGATTTGCCCTGAAAGATTGGCATCAATCAAGGCTTGAAGGTTACTTCCACTGCCTGAGACAAGTACAGCAATTTTAATCATGTGAGAGACTTATGCAAAAATCACACGAATTTTTTCATCTGCGCCTTCAATAGAAGCCGCATTTTCTTGAATATGACCAATTGTCCATGCTTTTTCGCCTTGAGCAGTCAAAACTTCAATAGTTTTGTCAGCATCAGCAGCATCAACTGCGATGACCATACCCACACCACAGTTAAATGTGCGGTACATTTCAAATTGTTCTACAGCACCTTCACGTTGTAAAAGTTTGAACAATTCAGGCCATTGCCAAGACGATTCATTAATCACCGCTTGAGCGCCATTTGGAAGTACACGAGGTAAATTACCAGGTAAACCGCCGCCTGTGATGTGTGCCATTGCATGGACATCAACTTGTTTGCACAGTTCAAGTACTGGTTTTACATAAATACGTGTTGGTTCCATTGCAACATCTGCAAGCGGACGACCATCTACAATTTGAGTTAAATCGACGTTTTTCACGTCTAAGATTTTACGAAGTAAAGAATAACCGTTTGAGTGTGCACCAGAAGAGGCTAAGCCGATTAGAACATCACCTGCTTTTACTTTGGTACCATCAATGATTTTGCTTGCTTCAACTACACCCACAGAGAAGCCTGCGAGGTCATAGTCTTCACCTTCATACATTCCAGGCATTTCAGCAGTTTCACCACCGACCAATGCGCAGCCTGCAAGCTCACAACCTTTACCAATACCCGTCACAACATTTGCAGCAACATCAACATTTAAATGTCCAGTTGCGTAATAATCGAGGAAGAATAGAGGTTCAGCACCACATACAAGAAGATCGTTTACACACATTGCAACCAAGTCTTGACCAATCGTGTCATGACGATTTAGGTTCAATGCTAAACGTAATTTTGTACCGACACCATCTGTACCAGATACAAGAACAGGTTCTTCATAACCTTTAGGGATTCTGCAAAGTGCGCCGAAGCCGCCTAAACCACCCATTACTTCAGGGCGTGTTGTACGTTTAGCGACAGATTTGATTCGATCGACAAGTGCGTCGCCCGCTTCAATATCGACACCAGCGTCTTTATAGCTTAAACCAGTGTTTGGGGTAGAAGTTGAGTTGCTCATAATTGAAGTCTCCGCATTCGCGCGGGGATTATACCCGAATATACGAAACTCTTATGTTATTTCTGCACTAAAATGCTATCTTTATGAAAATATTTTCCCCTCCATAACGAATAAATTTGAAAAAGGCGTGATTCGATGCACGATCGGACTTTAAAACGAATTTTTATCCTTGCTGGAATTGCTTTAGTTTTATGGATTTTATATTTATTAAAACCTGTAGTGATTCCTTTTGTTGCGGCTTTTCTGGTTGCCTATTTATTTAGTCCAGTGGTGGATAAGCTGTCAAAAGTTTTACCTAGGTGGCTTTCTATTTCGGTGGTCTTTATTGGAATAGGCGTGTTACTGACTTGGGCAATATGGTTTGTTGTGCCCTTGGTTTGGAAACAATTAATTTATGCCCGTGACAGTATTCCTGCGGGAATCCATTGGGTGAATTCTACTTTCCTACCGTGGTTATCCAACAATTTCAATGTTGAACATATGGAATTGGATACAGACCAAATTTCTAAAGTAGTAATGGAGTATGTTCAGACCAACTATAGTGCGGACAGTATCCAAGCGATGGCTTTAAAAATTGCCCAATCTGGACTGAGTTTTATTTCGATCGGCGGAACAATTGTTTTAATTCCAATTATTGCATTCTATTTCTTGCTTGATTGGAAGCGGATGTTGGAACACTTAAAAAGTTTTATTCCTCGTCAATATGAAAGCAATGTACTTAAAATTGTTGGTGAATGTCATAGTGTTTTGGGAGCTTTTGTCAAAGGACAGTTCCTTGTGATGATTTTATTGGGAATCGTCTATGCTGTAGGCTTGCAGTTGGTGGGTTTAGAGGTCGGATTAATTATTGGTATGATTGCGGGGCTGTGCAGTATCATTCCATATCTTGGCTTTGGTGTCGGAATTATTGCGGCAGTGATTGCCTGTTTTTTCCAGTTTGGTCTAGATCCAAAACATTTATTAATGGTTCTGGCTGTATTTGGTGTAGGGCAGCTCATCGAAGGATATATTCTTCAACCGTTCTTATTGGGCGATAAAATTGGTTTATCTCCTGTAGCTGTGGTATTTGCAGTACTTGCGGGGGCTCAGTTGGGTGGCTTTGTCGGGATGTTGATCGCACTGCCAGTTGCAGCTGTTATCGTGGTTTTACTCAAGCATCTCAAAGATTTATATCAAGAAAGTCAGTTCTTTAAAGCAGAAGATACTTTAGTGACCATACAAAATAATGGCACTACTGAAACAATTTCAGTCGAAAGCGACAAAGTTGATCTTGATATTGAAGTTAAAAACACGCAAGATACTGATCAATCGATTAAAAATGATCAAAATCCACTTTAGGAATGATTTGAATATATGCGTCAATTACAGTTGGATATAGAACCACAACTGGATGCCAGAATTAGTGATTTTTCTGGGCCAGGTTGGGGACCTGTAATTGATGCTGTGCGTCAGCTTCATGCAGGGCTGATGAATCGTTTCTACATCTATGGTGGTGCTGGAACTGGAAAAAGTCATTTACTCACGGCGATTTGTGATTCTTATTTAGAGATTGGCAAATCTGCGATTAAAGTTTCGCTCTTAGAATTACTTGATGCGCCCATAGAGGCAATTACCTCATTAGAAAGCTATGATTTGGTTGCCTTGGATGATATCGAGGCCATTAGCGGTGTACCACATTGGCAAAAAGCGGTATTTCATCTGATTAATAACAATAACGAAGATGGCGGACAGTTGGTGTTTTCATCACGATTTGCGCCGATAGAATTAAAGCTAGAATTACCAGACCTACAATCTCGCCTTACTCAGGCAGTCAGTGTAAAAGTACCGAGTGGACAGTCCTATGCAGATCGACATGCTTTATTGCATTCTGTGTTGGAACGTCGGGGTGTACATTTTGACCCACAAATAACGGAATATTTGCTATTACATGGGCCACATCAAACGAGTACACTACTTCAGTCTGTTGAACAGCTAGAAAAGTTATTAAAGGGTGAGAAGACTAAATTATCTCATGCAACTTTAAGACAGCTCTATGCATTGATTGATGAATATCGACAATAGTTGATTTTTACTATTGTTGAGTGCGCGTAACACAAGAAGTGAAGTCAATAGATCGGCCGATGAAAATTCTTGAGAATTTTTATTGTGTGTGACAAAGTACGCAAAAAGGACTGATAGCAAAGCGTAATGCTGGCTAATAAGAAATAATTAAAAGAAATCAAGGAGACTATAATGCTCAAACGGGGCATAGGCTTAGGATTATTATGTATTACTGGTCAGGCATTTAGTGCAAATATTACTGTGACTACCACAGACGATATTGTAAAAGCTGATAATCAGTGTTCATTAAGAGAAGCAGTTGAATACGTCAATCAGGGAATGCCTGAAGCTGGCTACAATGGTTGTGGTGGCGGCAAAGAGGTGACTGCAAAAATTATATTACAAGGCAATAAAGAGTATTCACTGAATAAGCAAATCCGAATATTAAAGGATGTCGCATTTGGTTCGACCTATGAAAGTAACGTAAATAATACACAAACGCTTGTAGGTAAAAACAATGCCATTATTAAAATGGTTGGAAAAGAACGTTTATTTCAGATCGAAAAAGATATAGATGAGAAAGCAGAGACACCACCTGCAATGCTGAAGGTTTCATTTGATGAAATTACCTTAAAAGGTTGTGGTCAAGAGCTATGTGCTAAGCAAGGCGGTCTGATCTATAACAAAGAAGCATTGGGGATAAGTAATAGCCAGCTTTTAGATGGTCATGCTGAAGAAGGTGGTGCAATCTATAATGCAGGCATTTATGCTGCGAATACCGCATTAAGTATCGTTGGGATTAACAAGACCTTAATCAAAGGCAATAAAGCAGAAAAAGGTGGTGTAATTTATACCGAATTACCTGCATTTGTTATCACACAATCATTGATTCGAGATAATGAGGTTACTGATGCTACAAGTTCAAATTTTGAAACAAAAAATCAATTTTCTGAAGATGCATTGAAAGCCTTTGGCTCTACTGCGCCCTATGGGATTGAAAATAGTACGATTTTTAACAATAAAGGCTATGTGGTTAAAGTCTACGATGCTATGCAGCTCAACAATATCACCATGATCCTCAATAGTATGGGCCTTATTGTAGACGCCCCTCAAAAGAAAGGTTTTGTCGCAAATAGTATTATTGCCAAAAATGGTACACAAGATTGTACGATTGTGTCTGGTGGTGAAGCAGAACAGATCAGCAATAACCTCTATTCTTCAGGATGCAATGGTTTTAAAGCGACAGCATTGGGTAATGCGCAACTGATTGCTGGAAGTACCACAGAAGGAAAATGTGACTTTAGTACTAATGGGATTTTATGCCCATTTGCTGAGTCACCGAGTGTAGCCTTAGGTTATTTTTTACCAAGAATTTTACCAAGTTATAACTCGGCTGAAGATTCTGTGATTATTAATCACGGTCCAGAACCTCAAGATAAAATAACAGCTTGTTCGACTCTTGATCAGCGAAGTAAACAGAGAAATTCCAATTCAGAATTATGTGATCGTGGTGCGATTGAACTGGTGATTGATCTTGGAAACATTTCGACCGTAGGGCAAGATATTTTATATGGTGAAACAGCTAAATTTTCAATTTCTGATCAATTACAAGATGGTGAACTTGTTAGTGCTGAAAAGTGTAAACAAATTTTTAATCGCGAATTGGATGACAATGGTAAGCCTTGGCAAATAGGTTGTTTAAAGATTATTCAAACCAATACGCCATCTAAAGGCACCATGACGATAAATCAGGCAGGTGATATTGTGTATACACCGAACGGTCAATGGCAAGGTTCAGATGAATTTAAAATTAATGTGGTGACATCGACCACAAGTTTTAATAAATCGGATAATCCTTATATTACGATTCCTGCACGAATTGTACAAAGAAAGCCAGATGATTTTAAAAACTATAAAGTAAAGACCTCTGGTGGAAGTCTAGGATTTCTTTCAATCATTGGACTGATTGGTTTAGCTGGCTATCGACGGATCAAGTATAAGTAAAGGATTGCACATGAAAAATTATAAAAAAGGATTTCTGACACTTGTTGTATTGTCGACCATGTCTTTGATGGCGGCAGAAGATAAAACGATTTATGTAACCACCTTTGATGATGAGGATGGGACAAATCCTGACAAGTGTTCATTAAGAGAAGCATTACACGCCGCCGCGACACATAAAGCTTATGGTGGCTGTAGTGCAGGACAGGTTTATTCAACAGTACCCAATGTAATTCAGTTGGAAGCAGGTGAATATAAGCTGACTAAAGAATTAAGACCCAACTCAGATGTTTCTATCATTGGTAAAGAACCAGGTGATTATAGTCGCCCAGATGTATTGACCAATAATTTCCCTGCTGCAACCCCATTAAAAACTACAATTTCAGGTCAAGGAAACTCACGTATTTTCAATACCATTTATGAAAATAAGCCGAGTCTAACGCTGAATGATGTAATTTTAAAAAATGGCTCGAGTTTAAATGACAGCAATAATAATGTGGGTGGAGCAATTTATGCTGGCGGTGCACTCACCTTAAATAATGTAAATATTATAGATTCCAATGCGAAAGCAGGTGGGGCAATTTATTTAAATGATGTTTCAAGTTCTCTGACCATAAATTATGGTGTATTCCAGACCAATAAAGCGGAACTGGGCAGTGTACTTGGAATGACCTGTGCTGATAATTTAGAGTTTACCAAACGTAATATCGCCGTGAGTGGGGTAACATTTATTGGCAATGGTGCTGCAGATAGTTTAAGCATGCTTAATTTTTGTGGGCAACCTGCAGTGACCTTTTCTGCAAATACGATTACTGACAATATCGCAAGTGCAAGTCAAGGTCGTATCATTCAATTTAGCCAATTGACACCACAAGGAAAAGTTAATTTTAGTGATAATTCTTCTTTATCACTGATCAGTAATACCATTGTCAATAATAATGCTTGGGCAACATTATTGTATGGTTACAATGGTATAAAAGCATTAAGTAATAATATTTTGGCTTACAATACTGGAAAATCTTGCCGTTATGCAAATGGTGATGTAAGCAAAGTTGAAGGTTCGCGTGTAGTGCTTGTATACAATGCTTTAAAATTGGCTGCAGGTGATGATCAATGTGAGGTTGCAGAGGAAGTAAGGAAAGAGGATAAAGATCATACATTTGATGTGAGTAATATTGCATTTACAACTATTTTAAATGAGTTAGAACCACCAAGTGAATCTACAGGCTTTATGCCGATGTATTTTCCTAAAAATTTAGGCACAGACAAAGACTTGGTTGATGTTGGTTATACGGGCTGTAGTGGCGTTGATCAGCGTGGTGTTACACGCGTGATTGCGGAGAACTCAAATGGTCCCAATGATGTAGCAAACTCATGTGATATTGGCTCGACAGAGGTTTTACGTCTCACTGCCAATAACCTGAGTGCAAGTAATACTTCGGTTGTTGTGGCACTTAATTCTTATCAAAACATATTGGATAATTATAATAAGTTGATTGCAGATCCAGCGACCAAACAAGAATATATTCCTTTTTATAAAATCCAATCAGAGTTGTATAGTAATTTAATCAAATACACCAAATCAGACCAGAAATATCGCACGATCTTTGTCGATCCTTTTGTAGCCAACTTGCCTGCGGAAATTATAACCAAAGATGCTACTGGTAAAGATGTTCGGGTGGTAAAACATTTAAGTGCGGACAATTATAATGTGATTGTAGAACCACTTGGTGTCGGAGTATTAAATGATAAGAAACAATTTGTAGGTAAAAAAGAGCCAAAATTCGATTGTGTATGGAATAAAGACTTAAAGAGAATTATGTTATGGCGTATAGATGACAATGTTACACCATCAGGTGACAATGAATTCTGTAGCTATAAACTAGAGTTAAAGACAGATCCAAGCATTAGCTCTTCAGCCTATATCATTGGAAGCTTTACCAATATTGCACCTATTGCTAAAGATGCAACATTTAATATTGAACAAGGCTCAACCAAAGCGATTGATGTAGATCTACTGCAATATGCAAATGATGATGGTGATGGTAATGCTGCTGCGTTAACAGAGAAGCCGAATAAACCAAAATTTTATGTCAATACAGATGGGGTTGAGTTACCAATTCGAATTGGAACAAATATCGATCCTGTGGTCATTACCGCGGATCGTAGTGGGCCTTGTCCTGGTAGCGATAATAAATATACCTGCTATGGTGGCAAAATCCATATCCAACTTAGAAATACACTTGATCCATTTAGTTATAAATTTACCTATTATGTGTATGATGCGGATGGAAAAATTTCTACTCCTGAAAATAGTAGTGTTGAAGTGGCTACCGTTACTTTGAAAAACTCAGGTACTGCGCCAGGAAGCCCACGGGTCAGTGGCGGTGGTTCATTGGGTTGGTTGAGTCTTCTTGGGCTGTTAGGGCTGACAGGTTATCGTCGTTATCAAGCGAATAGACAGTCAAAGCAATAACAGGAAACTCAATATACCTAAAATAATCGTTTTAACGCATTGTGTTATAGCAAAAAGCCAGTTTATAAAAACTGGCTTTTTGCTATCTGTATGTTTTTTGCTATTTATATGGGCTTTCTTCCTAATTTGTATTATAAGTTTTAAATAGAAAGGGTTTGTTGATTGATTTCCCTTAAATCATTGAAAAGTTATTCATTTTGAACTGATATGAAGCAATTTACTGTACTTACACCGCTTGAACAGATCTCATGTAGTTCTGATGAATTACTTTCGATTAAAAGAAATGATTTGGTTCCACTACTCGACAATCAAACACGACTGAATTTGTATGCTGATCAGTTGATTCAAGCACAATCGGTACTGTTAAAAGCCATTGATCCAAGTTTGACGCAAAAGCTGAGTCAAATTATTGCACAAATTATTCAGCAATTAACTGCATCCAAGAAAAAGCTAAATCAACGTAAATTCAATGCGATACAAAAATGGTTGGGTTTGGATTTGGAGTTTAGTGTTGGACAAGTCAAATATTTAAATGATTTGGAAAGTTTAATTGATGAAGCCAAACATTTGAGTCAAAGATTACAAATCGAAATTCAAAAGTCGGAAGCAAGATTCCAACAAGCCAATGGCTTAAGAGAGCAAATGGCGAAATATATTCGTGCAGCGCAGGAATTTTTACATGAATATCCTGCTTTTGTACAACATCGTCATCCCTTGGATAATTTTGCAGATCGGCTGTCTAAGAAAGTCAATACGCTACAAACGCTACAAGCCAGTAATGATATTGCGTTAGCACAAATGCAGTTAACACAACAACTTTCATTGAGCTTACTTGATCGCTTTAATGAAGCTCAGCATGTGCTGATTCCTGCATGGCAATATCATGTCAAACAGAGTAGTGCGCAGAATTCTTTTACAACGACTGAAGAATTGGATAAAAGTCGTGATAAATTAATTCAATCATTAAAGAAATCATTAGAAAATAAATAGGATAGAAGTATGAGTGATTCGAATCATCAAGCATTAACTGAACAATCCAATACGCCGTTGGAATTACAAAAGTTTGAACAATTGAATTTGAAAGAAATAGGTTTAAACACCGAAGATTTTAATGAGGTTGTTAATGCGCATAAAGACCTAGCCAATATTAATCATGCATCCGTTGCTGAATATGGTAAAAATATTGCGACCAAAACATCCTCATATACAGATGAATTACTCAACTTGGTCAAAAATAAAGACTTAGATGTGACTGGGCAAAAATTAAATGAAGTTGTGCAAGTTGCTCAGCAATTGAATACATCCAGCATTTTGAATCAATCAAAAAACTCAGGATTTATTGGAAGCATACTCAGTAAATTTAAAGGTGCTAAGCAAAGTTTCGATCAACATTTTAATACCACCAAAGAGCAAATAGATTCATTGGTCAAAGAAATTGAAACATCACAAACAGGTTTAAAAGCGCGGGTAGATACATTAGATCGTATGTTTAATGGGGTTCAAGAGGAATATCGACAGTTGGGTATTTATATTGCCGCAGGTCGAATCAAGCAAGTTGAAGTACAGCAAGAAATTGCCACTTTATCTCAGCAAGAGCAAGATCCTAAAACCAATCAGCGTGTTTATGACCTTAACCATTTAGCCAACAATCTAGAAAAGCGGGTTAGTGATTTACAAGTCTTGCAACAATCTGCAATGCAAACCTTACCGATGATTCGTATTATTCAATCCAATAATATGATGTTGGTCGATAAATTTTATGCGATTAAAAATATTACGTTACCTGCATGGAAAAACCAGATCAGCTTGGCGATTTCTCTAAATGAGCAACGTAATAGTGTACAACTTGCCAACAGGATTGATGATGCAACCAATGAACTATTAAAACGCAATGCAGATTTACTTCATCAAAATTCTGTGGATACTGCCAAAGCCAATCAACGCTCAGTGATTGATATTGAAACGCTTGAACATGTTCAAAATACCCTGATTAAAACTGTAAATGATGTCATTCAAATTCAGAAAGAGGGCATGCAAAAACGTGAAGAGGCTTCGACTCGGATTAAAGCGCTTCAATCGAATTTGCAACAGTTGGTATTAGATACCAGTACACATCAATCCTAAGCCAAAGCTTAAATCTTGGCACAATCTCATCTAAAGGTGTAAAGGTTGACTGAAAAAACTCAATATCCTGTAGATATTCAACAGATCGAGCATGGATTAAAAATACTTCAGCATCGAAAACGGAATTTGATGGTTTCGGCTGTGGTTTTATCCTCTGTGGGTATCGCAAGTTTAGTTTCTGTTTTTTTTCAACAGGAATTGGTTTTTAACTTGTTTGGTGTGGCACAACAGGTTCATCAATTGCACTTGCCATATATTCTAGATCAGCAGTTAAGAGAATATATCCATCAACCAGACTACCTCATGAATGCATTGTCATGGTTTGGTTGGTTGATCTTAAAATTAATAGTGTCATTTATTGGCGCATTTATTATTGTGGGTGTATTAAAAAAAATTCGCTTTTTTAAAGTGCGCTTTCAATCTTTTATCCTTAAATTTGTTGCATGGCTTTTATCCTTGATTGTGCTCTGGTCTGGTTTGGCTTATGTGCAATATGATCTGAAAGATGATGAAGACAAAGAGTTAAAATCATTTATAAAATATGATCAAAACATTCAGCAAAGCGCTATTTATCAATATCTGCAAAGATCGGATGCGCCTGAAACAGTACAAAGCTATTTATTGGCACAAACCGCATTGATGCATAAACCAGTTGATAAGGTCGTGGCTACGGTTTACACAGAAAAATTGATTAAAGCGGAGCAATCTGATTCGCGCTTTTTAGAATACGGCTTTAAACCTGAGCAATTATGGACAATTCAACATCAGGTATTTAATCGAGCGCTTTCCCCGATTGCGCAAGGTGTTGAAGCGCAAGTGAGTCGTGCAAGCTTTTGGTCGAACATTGTTGAAAAGGTTTTATGGGGAATTTCAGCACTCAGTTTATTTTTTAGCTTGATGATTTATTGGGTAGCAAATCGAATTGCGAAACGTTTACATCGAATTGGTCATCGTATCGGTTAGTGCAACGCACAAAGCTTATACTTTGTAAAAATTCTGATAAAAAAGCACTTTTGTGATGAGCAAAAGTGCTTTTTTATTGCTGTAAAAATTAAATCTCGTTGTCCTAAGCGACATCTTTCGCTCGGTTGGTAATCAGGTCTTTCAGTTCTAAGGTATCAAAGGTTTTATCCCAAATTTCACCGTCTACAATATAGTAAGGCGTTGGGTGTTTACCGAAACCTTGTACATAATGAGTAATCTCAGTTTGTTTGTCTGCGATTTCCTTATGTTGAATAGAACGTAGAACTTTTGTGCCATCCAAGCCCATACCTTCGATGATTTGTTTCAGTACTTCAGGGTTGGCAATGTCTTTACCATGGGCGAATATGGCGTGGAATAAAGCCTGCGTTAACGCGAATTGGTCAAAGATATTGTCTAAAGCCAATATCGCTTGATGGGCTAAACGGCTATTGGGCATACGCTTCATATGCTCAATATCTACGGTTAAATCTTGACTATAAGCAGCAAATTTTGCCATATCAAGTTTGCGATTGGCTTCTTTGGTTCCATATCTTTCAGTCAGGTATTGATAAACATCTAAGCCTTGTTCTGGAATTTCTGGTAAAACTTGCACAGGTAATAATTCGATTTTTTTCGCCATGGGTTGATTCCAATGTTGTTTGAGTTTTTCAAACGCCACATAACTCATTGGATAGACGATATCGAATACGAACTCTATTTTCATTGTTTTACCTCTTCACTTATTTATACAGGAATTGTGAATAAGTACACCTTGTTGTACTTAATTGGAGAAACCACAACATAAATTTAGCTTAAAACTTTGTGGCTCGGCTGCGCATGATTTTTTGTAGAGAGATGGTCGAAGAAATATTATTTTTGTTGAAAATTAATCTAATTTTAAGTTTCGAGGAAGTCGGGGATGTCTATTGATTTTCTAGCCAATGCCCATATATATACCAGCATTAAAGAATTTAAATTTGAGAATAGGGGGATATGCTGATGAGAACGTGGCTGATTTTTGTTAAACTAAAAAACCGATTGATTTAATAAAAACAAACTGTTTTATCTATTTTTTAAATAGACGTAATATACATTCAACGAAAGAAATTTACTCCCTTGGAGATTGTTAGCATGTTAGATACAAATACTTCTGCTCAATTAAAAACATTGTTAGAGCGTCTTGAGAGCCCAATTGAAATTGTTGCTTCTTTAAATGGTTCTGAAAAGTCAGACAAAATTAAAGAGTTGGTGACTGAAATTGCTGCGCTGTCAGATCAAGTGACTGCACGTTTCGATGGTCAGAATGATCGTAAACCGAGCTTTGGTATTGCAAAAGTAGGTGAACAACCTCGCGTATTCTTTGCTGGTTTACCGATGGGTCATGAGTTTACCTCGTTAATTTTAGCTTTATTACAAGTATCAGGTTATGCGCCAAAAGTTTCTGATGAAATCTTGGCTCAAGTTAAAGGTTTAAACCTGACTGCAAATTTTGATGTATTCGTTTCTTTAAGCTGTCACAACTGCCCAGATGTTGTTCAAGCACTTAACTTGATTGCAATTAATAATCCAGGCACTACAGCAACCATGATCGACGGTGCATTCTTCCAAGATGAAGTTGAAGAACGCAAAATCTTGGCTGTACCTATGGTTTTCCAAAATGGCGAACATATTGGTCAAGGTCGTATGACTTTGGAAGAAATCGTTGCGAAATTAGACAGCGGTGCTGCGGCTAAAGATGCTGAAAAGCTGAATGCTAAAGACGCGTTTGATGTATTGGTGATTGGTGGTGGACCTGCTGGTGCAACATCTGCGGTATATGCTGCACGTAAAGGGATTCGCACAGGTATTGTTTCTGAGCGCTTTGGTGGTCAGGTCATGGACACCATGGATATTGAAAACTTTATCTCAGTACAAAAAACACAAGGTCCTAAGTTTGGTTCAGATATGGAAGCGCATGTACGTGAGTACGGTGTGGACATTATGAACTTACAAAAAGTGAAAAACATTGTTGGTGCGGATCAAACAACTAATGGTTTAGTTGAAGTTGAACTGGAAAATGGTGCAAAACTTGAATCAAAAACGGTCATCTTATCTACAGGTGCACGTTGGAGAGAGATGAATGTACCAGGTGAGAAAGAGTACAAAACACGTGGTGTTGCGTATTGCCCACACTGTGATGGTCCATTATTTAAAGGCAAAAAGGTTGCCGTGATTGGTGGGGGTAACTCAGGTGTAGAGGCCGCAATTGATCTTGCAGGTATTGTTGAACATGTCACATTGATCGAGTTTGATACTCAACTTCGTGCTGACCAAGTGCTTCAAGATAAATTGAATAGTTTGCCAAATACCACGGTGATTTTGAATGCACTCTCTACAGAAGTGATTGGTGATGGTTCGATTGTGACAGGGTTGAAGTATAAAGACCGTGCAACAGACGAACTGCATACCATTGAACTTGCGGGAATCTTTGTACAAATTGGTTTATTACCAAACACAGATTTCTTAAAAGCAACTGCTGTAGAGCTTTCAAACCGTAATGAAATTGTGGTAAATGATCGTAATGAAACCAATGTAAAAGGTGTATTTGCTGCGGGTGACTGTACAACAGTGCCTTATAAACAAATCATCATTGCCGCTGGTGAGGGTGCAAAAGCCTCTTTATCTGCATTCGATTACATCATTCGTTCAGGTCAATAATCTTTCAATGATTGCACGTTGAAAAGCAAGCCAAAGTGTCGCAATGATAACTTTGGCTTGTCTTAACATTTATTTCATGTTTTACCCTTGATAGGAATTGAGTTGCTAACAGCTCAATTCCTTTTTTTGTGTTGGAGATTGAATACTATTGAAGAGAGCTTGCGAAAATAAGCTTTGTTAATGTTGCAAATCTTGAACAAGTGCAATGGTTTTTTGTTCTGCAGCTTGGATCGATTGTGCTAACAACTCGCCACCAAATTCCTGATACTCAATTGCGATTTCATGAAATTTTTCGATACCTATAAAATTGAATGCTGTTTTTATTGCGGGTTCAGCATGATTGGGAAATGGCGCATCAGCTGAATCAAAGTCATGCCCACCACGGGCAGAAAGGATAATCATAGTTTTTTGATGATCCAAAAGCCCTGAGTACGGTTGCTCTTTGCTAAGATCAAATGAGTAGGTTTTATTCATTCTCACGATGTGATCAATATAGGCTTTTAGATGAGCAGGTGTGCCAAAGTTATACATCGGTACGCCAAGCACAATAATATCTGCCCAATGTAATTCTTCGATAAACTCATTGCTCAGTTGTAGGCGTTGTTGTGCCTTTTCTTCAGATTCTGCATAGCCAAATTCAGAAATGATCCACTCTTCATCAATATAAGGGGGTGGATTTCGACCTAAATCACGATGTTTAACTTGCACAGATGAATCAATTTCATTCCATTGATCAATAAATAATTCGGTTAAGCGTCGGCTTAAAGAACCATGTGGGTGCGTACCTGAAATACCTGTTCTTAAACTAGTATCTATTTTTAGTATATTTGCCATGATCATTACTCAATTTGTTGTTTGTTCAAATTGATTTTTATAGAATATGAAAAAAACAACAAACGATAAAAATACATGTTATAACTGAATCTAATTCATTTATATTTTACACGGTGATCTTCGGTGGTTTTGCATAATTCCTTGGAGCAATTGTTGGCCTTTCAGCATGTCGCTGAACAACTCAGCTTTAAGAAAGCAGCAGACCAATTGTTTTTAACACCTACCGCCTTAAGCCATCGTATCAAGAAGCTGGAACAGCAATTGAATATACAGTTATTCGAACGACGTACACGCTCGATTAGCCTAACGCCAGAAGGAGAGTATTTGCTTAAGCATGTGCAATCAGGTTTTGGACAGATTCAAACTGCTTTGTTTCAACTTGAGCAAAATAAACAAAGATTATTTACCATTACGACAACACCATCCTTTGCAAGTGAGTGGATTATTCCCTATTTGCCAGAGTTACAAAGTCGCTTTCCCAATATTATGTTTCGAGTACATGCGAGTTATGACCTCATCAATATGACGTCTGGTCTCTATGATTTGGCGATTCGGTATGGTTCAGGGGGCTATCAAGATGTTGATGCAGAATTATTTGCAGTTGATGAATATGTGGCTGTCGGGCATCCCTCTTTGGATATTGCAACTATGAACTGGACGACTGTGCCATTGATTCACTTTACCTGGGGAGACGAATACTGTCCAAATCGAGTCAATTGGCAGAAATGGTTTGAAAAACAAGGCTTACATATTCAAGCAGGGCAAGCGCAGGTATTTTATACGCAAGAAAGTCATGCAATTCAGGCTGTATTGTCTGGACAGGGTATTGCATTATTAAGCCGCATTTCGATTGCCAATGATTTACAACAAGGGCGGCTGAAAATTGTATCGCCATGTGTTGAAACGGCATGGAATTACTATTTTTTAACTTTGCCAGATGCTGATTTTATTGTAAATGAAGTCAAACAGTGGTGTAAGGAGAAGTTTTCGCAAAATTTTGCCCATGAATAAAGATCTATGAATTTTTTTCGTCGCTTAGCTTTTTGCTTATATTGCCTATCTTGAAATTAAAATCAAAGGTGATTTTTTAAATAAGAAAAAAGCCAAAGTGTTCCCCAAATACACCTTGGCTTTTCCCTAATGTTGTTGTTTTCCCCTTTTCATGAGCTGTGTTGCCATACAGCTCAGCTCCATTTTCTTTATTGTTATTATTATCTGAACCTATGCATTAACTAAGCAAAATACGTTCCAAGATTAGAATTGGTGTCGCATTTTGTCTTAACCAAACAAACTTAGATAATGAAAGCGATTTAATAATTGCGCTTTGCTTTCTATATGTTGTGGATTTTGAACAATACATTCAATTGGACAGACATCTACACAGGTTTGATGCTCATAAAATCCGACACATTCAGTACAACGCTGTGTATCAATTTCATAGAACTTTTCTCCCTCAAAAATTGCCTGATTGGGGCATTCTGGTACACACATATCACAATTGATGCACTGGTCTGTAATCATTAAAGCCATTTCGATATCCTAAACTGCTTGGTAAGCCAATGATGATGCTGAAATATCAGCAGTCGAATTTGGTAAGTTTCTAATTAATAAGGCATATTGCATATCAATATCAGCAGGAATTGGAATTTCTACAATATATCCTGAGCCTTTTGCATCTATGATCGGTTGTCTGTTTTTATCTAAAATTTCATGAAGAATAAATGTGATGTTGCCAGATGTGGTCATGAGTTCCATAGAGTCACCCACAACAAAACGATTCTTTACCTCAATCTTGATGTAATCATCGTTGCGTTCAAGCACTTCACCAACAAATTGCTGATGGTCAAACTGAGAAGATCCCGTTGCATAGTTTTGATATTCGGCATGGACATGACGACGTAAGAAACCTTCGGTATAACCTCGATTGGCTAAACCTTCGAGTTGTGACATTAACGCCCGATCAAACGGTTTTCCTTGTAGCGCATCATCAATCGCTTTGCGATAAATTTGTGCTGTTCTGGCGCAATAAAAGTAAGATTTGGTGCGTCCTTCGATTTTTAAGGAATGAATGCCCATCTTGGTTAAACGATCTACGTGTTGAACTGCACGTAAGTCTTTAGAGTTCATAAAGTAAGTGCCATGTTGGTCTTCTTCAGCAGCAAACATGTCTTCTCTATGACGTTGTAATAAAACCGGTTCGCCAAATTGATGTTGTTGTATGGCGTGTTGCTCGTCGGCATCTTTATTGTTGCAACAGTCTGATGCTGTCTCCAGTTGTTGGACTGGAATGACATCCCCAGATGCATCTTCTGTTGCTTCGTGAATATTGTATTCCCAGCGACATGCATTGGTGCAAGCGCCTTGATTAGCATCACGTTTATTCATATAGCCTGAAAGTAAGCAACGACCGGAATAAGCCATACAGAGTGCACCGTGTACGAAAACTTCGATTTCCATATCGGGTACATTCTGTTTAATTTCTTCAATTTCCTCGATAGATAACTCACGTGACAAAATGACACGGGTGAGTCCCATATTTCTCCAAAATTTTACGGTTGCCCAATTGACCGCATTTGCCTGTACAGACAGATGAATGGATATTTGTGGGAAGTTTTCTCGAACCAGCATGATCAAGCCCGGATCTGACATGATCAGTGCATCAGGTTGCATGGCGACCACAGGTTCAAGATCACGAATAAAATTTTTTAATTTAGCATTATGCGGTTGAATATTTACCACTACATAAAATTTTTTGCCTAAGGCATGCGCTTCAGTAATCCCTATCTTTAAATGATCATGATCAAACTCATTATTACGAACTCGCAAGCTATAGCGAGGTTGACCTGCATATACCGCATCGGCACCGTAAGCAAATGCATAACGCATATTCTTCAATGATCCAGCTGGTGATAGGAGTTCAGTAATGTGTGAGATGCTCATATAAATTTAAAAGGCATACTAAAAATATGGTTTTATTGTAAGGGTTTGAAAATAAGATTCAACCTAGTAAAACACTCAGGATTAATTGGATGAATTTTTATTAAAAAACTTAATATTCAATATCTTATGTTTAATTAATCGGGTTTTTTGAAAACCCTAAAAAATTATTTAAGCCTTTTTAATTGCTGATCGATAATAATTTCACCATCTTCTTTACTAAAAGCAGCACGTTGTGGCGCAGATAAGAGATCTAAAACCAATTCAGATGGCCGACATAAACGAACACCCAATTCAGTCACGACAAAGGGGCGGTTGATTAAAATCGGGTATTGCAACATGAAATTAAGCAGCTGATCGTCAGTCCATTCTGTTTGATCTAGTTTTAAGGTTTTATAAACATCAACATTTTTACGTATTGCATCTCGTACCGACAAAGCAGATTGCTGAATCAAATCGATGAGTTGTGCCTTGCTTGGCGGATACTGTAAATATTCGATCACTTCTGGTTCGATACCAGTATTTCGAATGAGTGCAAGGGTATTGCGTGAAGTCCCACAGGCAGGATTATGATAAATCTTAATTTGAGATGACATCGATCGACTCTCTGTTAAAAAGCAATATTGCATTTATATATGGATATGCGTATATTCGCAATAGTGAATATGCTAAACCATAAAATTGAGTAATTGCGATGGATCAACCCGATTTCTTTAAGTGCTTATCTGACCCAACTCGTTTGGATATTTTAAAAATTGTGTTGGCACAGGGGAACGTTTGTGTTTGTGAAATCACTGAAGCCTTAAATTTAAGCCAGCCAAAGATTTCTAGACACTTGGCTTTGTTGAGAAATTTGTCCATTTTACTTGATCAACGCAAAGGCCAATGGGTGTATTACCGTTTAAATCCTGAATTACCAGAATGGGCCAATGCAGTATTAAACATAATTGCAGCGCAAACTGCGAATTCAGTTATGGGTAGTTCAGACTTTAACCAAATCAACAGCTGTTGTGAGTAAGCTGTCATGAACTCAAATCAGCCAACTTCGCGGCTTTCTTTCTTAGATCGCAATTTAACTTTATGGATCTTTATTGCGATGGTAATGGGGATCTGCATCAGCGTATATTTCCCGCAGGCTTCTGTGGCTTTAAATCGTTTAAGCGCAGATTCAGTCAATATACCCATTGCGATAGGTTTAATTTTGATGATGTATCCGCCACTTGCCAAAGTGGATTATGCGACCTTAGCTGTAGTCTTCAAAGACAAACGAACGTTGACTTTGTCTTTGCTACAAAACTGGTTAATCGCGCCGTGCCTGATGTTTGCTTTAGCGATCGTGTTTTTACATGCTTATCCTGAATATATGACGGGTTTAATTCTTATTGGTTTAGCCCGTTGTATCGCGATGGTCTTGGTATGGAATAACTTAGCAGGTGGTGACAATCAATATGTCGCAGCTTTAGTCGCTTTTAATAGTATTTTCCAAATTGTCTTTTTTAGTACTTATGCTTGGTTGTTTTTAACAGTTCTACCACCGTATTTTGGTGTAGCAGGAAAAGTTATTGATGTCAGCTTTTGGACGATTACACATGCGGTTTTCATCTATTTAGGTATCCCATTTTTATTGGGCTTTCTAAGTCGGATCATTCTGGTTAAACGCAAAGGATTAGACTGGTATCAACAAACGTTTATCGCTAAAGTCAGTCCACTGAGTTTATTGGCATTGTTATTTACCATTGTGGCGATGTTTAGTTTAAAAGGGGCGGATGTAGTTAGCCTACCATTCGATGTATTGCGAATTGCCATCCCATTAACTCTGTATTTTGTGGTGATGTTTTTCCTGAGCTTTTTTATGAGCAAGTGGATGGGCAATGATTATCCTAAAACTACAGCGATTTCTTTTACCGCAGCGGGAAATAACTTTGAATTGGCACTTGCTGTTGCGATTGCAACATTTGGATTGGCTTCACCTGTCGCATTTACCACAATTATTGGTCCTTTGGTAGAAGTTCCAGTATTGATTGCGTTGGTTAGTGTTTCGCTATGGCTGCGCAAATCTGTTTTTAAATCAGCACATCGACTCAATCAGCAGAGGGAATAGCCGAGAGACTCATTTAACACAATATAAATTATTCCGATGCTTCAAGTTTTTTGACAATCTGACAATGATCAATGGTGGTGTTCGAGGAGCAGGATTGACGTAATTCATGCAGTTGCGATTTAAAATGTTGTAATTCATATATTCGAGTTTCTACATGTCGAATATGTTCTTCAATCAATTGGTCAATGATTTTACAGCCTTGTTCAGGATGTTGTAGATGCTCTAAAAGTTGAGTAATTTCATGTAAGGTCATATCTAATGCGCGGCAACGTTTAATAAAAATAAGCCGCTTTAATGTTTCATCATCATAATATTTATAATTATTATCTGCACGATAACTGGATCTGATCAGATTTTTTTTCTCATAAAACCGCACAGTATCCGTCGACAGCTGAGTTTTTTTAGCGAGATCACTAATTAAGTATTGCTGCATGCTTTATTTTCCTGAATCAACTTGACCTTGGACTAACTCCATAGTTTTAAATAGCAGTATAGCTGAATTTTTCATCATTGTTGAAGCATGTGCTGATTTTCTTTAAAGCACCAACTTGACTGAAAAAAATAAGCAGATAAGCCCATTTATATTGAATCAAGGAGAAGTGTCATGGCGTGTACATGTAGTCATGAACCTGCACCACAGAAACCGAATAGCAAGTTTAGAACGGCTTTGTGGATTGCACTGTTTATTAACCTTGCCATGTTCTTTGTTGAATTGATTGGTGGGGCGTATGCACATTCTTCTGCACTTTGGGCCGATTCTCTGGATTTCTTTGGTGATTCCATCAATTATGCCGTTTCTTTAGCGGTATTAGGCGCAACGCTGTATTGGCGAGCGACTGTTGCCTTGTTTAAAGGGGCAATCATGGCAATTTTTGGTTTTGTCGTGATCGGCAAAACGATCTATGCCTATACGAAAGGGATTCCGCCAGAAGCGATTACCATGGGAGCGATTGGTATACTGGCTTTAATCGCCAATGTGATTTCAGCCCTTGTGCTTTATGCTTTTAGAGATGGCGACTCCAATATGCAGTCTGTTTGGCTGTGTAGTCGTAATGATGCGATTGGAAATGTCGCCGTAATCTTTGCAGCTATTGGGGTTTTTGGTACAGGAAGCATGTTGCCAGATATTATTGTGGCTGTGATTATGGCGACTTTAGGCTTAACCGGCGGTTATCAGGTGATGAAGAGAGCACTACAAGAACGTAAACAAAATATGCCAACTCAACACGTCTTACAATGACGCTCAACGACTCCACAATAAAGTATTTTTGATCTCAGTAATGGGATCAAAAAACCATCATGAAGTAAGCGTTTAAATTTCAGTTATACGCATTGCCATTTTGCTCCAGAAATTATTCCAGAGTGCTAAATACTCAGACTGGACTTGGTCCAAATACTGTTGGTCGTTTTGATCATAGCATTGTATCAGTAGGGTCCAAATGTCATCTTGATGGTTGTCATCATTGGCAAGGGTCGCGTCATTTTGATCAGCCAGACCATGACAAGCATAATAACCTTCAATAAATTTACTGTTGTAAATCGACATGTTGTTACGGAGTGCTTCACTAAACTTTATGACTTGCAGCTCTGTACAAGCCAAAATAAGCAATAATTCTGTATAAGAATTGATGTGTTGGTGAATAAATTGGGCCAATGCGAAAGCTTCTATTTCAGTCTGTTGCTGATCCAATGGATCTAATTCCAACTGCTGCATCAATTTTAAAAAATAAACCAGATGTGATTTGGATGCAGCACTTTTTTCGAGTTGGTGTGTATTGAAACCCAGTTCATCAATTAAGTTTAGCGACAGTAAATAGCGTGCATATATTTTCGCTGCAATCCTATTTTCTGGATGAATATTATGGTTTTTTTCGAGGCTAACGGCTTGATAAATTACCATGCTAAGTGCATCTGTAAAATTTTTAACAATCGCCGTAAAATAATTAATATGAATAAATTTAAGTTGTTCAAGCGTCAGCTGGCTTTGATTCAACTGGACTAATATTGGGTGCTTAAATAAAACATGACAGTGTGTTTGTCGCTTTAAATTTGCGATAGCTTGAGTATTTTGCTGCCATAATTCAGGTTGCAAGGAATTTTGAATGAAATGCAGCAACTCGAAACGAGTATGTTCAGATTGCGTGAAAGATAATATGCTCATATGCTGCATTAAAATTTTAATTTTGCCGTTTTTATAATAGTAAAAAACAAATTGTTTTGCTAGTATTTATACAGGTTTAATATTTTATATTTCATATACTTGCCTTTGTAGTCTTGATGTTTTTTTATAAAAACTCAGTATTCATATGAATTTAAGATATAATTCTTAGCATACACTTGAAGTAATTCGTATTTATGTGCTGTTCTTATAAGCTAATGCTTTAATTTTAATCTTAAATTTTTGTACATCAGGTAAAAACAAATGTCAAAAAAAGAGGACATCATTAATACAGCGTTGAATCTCTTTAATACATATAGTTATAATTCTATCGGTATAGACCGAATTATTAGTGAGTCTGGCGTTGCAAAAATGACTTTTTATAAATATTTTCCATCTAAAGCCAAATTGATTGAAGAATGTTTGGTCACGAGAAATCTCAATTTGCAAGAATCATTAGATGCTGCAATCGCTAAATGTGATCCACAAGATTATTTATCTCATATTAAAGCCATTTTCACATGGTACAACGCATGGTTTCATAGTGAAGATTTTAATGGTTGTATGTTCCAAAAAGCCGTAGAAGAAATTTCAAAAGTTTATCCGTCATCACTTCAACCTGCAACTGACTATAAAGAGTGGTTAAAAGGGCATTTGAGTAATGCGTTGCGTCATTTAGGTGTTAAACAAGATATTCAACTTGCTTCTTTCTTGTCGAGTCTTCTTGACGGAATGACGATTCAAGCGCAAATAGATCCTCAGCAAGTGTGTTTGGATGATTATTGGAGACGGGTAGAGACCCTGATTCAGATGGAATTGGCTCTAGCCCAACCGAGTTCAGTTTAACCTTTAAGTTTGTTGAATAATCGCAGATTGCAAGCGTAATCATTATTTGCGCTTGTTGATCTGTTTAGGGTCTGTTGAGATTTCATAAATGGCTTGCGTTGTAGGTTAAAATTGAGCATGAGACGTATACGTCGTAAAGCATGAATGAGAATAGCGAGACTATTTTCAAGTTTCATAACGTAGGCTGAGATAATTTTAGCCACAACCCTTCGGGACTAGCGTGTTTTTTGTTGCTACGTCGTTACGAACTACTTATTTAGAATAACTAAATTTCGTATTTCGCGCCTAGTATCGCCTAAAAAACACACGTAGTCGCAAACATAGACGAATTGTCAACAGACCCTAATTTACTCCTTAAAACTTGAAAATAAAAAAGCGCGATCACTTGAAGTGAATCGCGCTTTGCTGATAAGTTTTTTATATACCTGATGATTTATTGTCATAACAATAAATTATCAGGTAAAGAGATGCTTGAAGCATCTTCTTATATTTATTCTTATACCCTCTGAATGCACATGTCATTCGTTTTTTTCAGCAAATTATACAGACTTGTCTGTTTAGTTGGATTATAAAGATTTTGTTGTTTTTTACAACAGAATCTTTGTGAATTTGTTTGTTTTTTTATCAATCGGCTTAAATATTAAAAAAAATATCTAATTTTTGGTACTTTGCGTTTAATTTTATGGGTGCTGATATCGTTTAAAAGCCAGTTCTTGATCTTGTAGATTAGGCTAGCAGACTTCTATTGATCTTTAAATGGCAGTAAATTGCTATACGCGAAGCATGTGGTCAAGAATTTGAAAATTGAAATGAATAATTGTAAATAAATATTAGAGATAAAAAGTCAAAGACCATGAAAAGTGCTTATGCTGTTTGGAATATCAGTATTTAAGCATTAGTGATTCATTCTTCGGGCTAAAATTCTAGGATCATTGCTATTGAGGATTTGTTCAATTTTGCCATTAGGGTGCTGAAGAATCGTTTGATCATGCGTATAGACTTTGCCATTACGAGCAATCGCATTTTGATCATTGGGCGGGGTAAATAACCATGTTTCATCTTGTGTAAAAGGATGAACCAGTAAATTGAATTCAGTATTTGCTGGATATTGAATACCGCCTAAGGTTAATTTTTCTGCCAGTGTGCCATTTTCAATCCCGATGAGTTGTTTATTTTGATCCAAATAGACATTTGCCCATTGTAGGGAAACAGCTTTGTATTGGGTGAGGGGATTGTGAATCCGCCAGTAATCTGTAGAAACAAAGTTGTCTGGATATTTTTGATATTTAGAACGCTCGATACCTGCCTGTGCCATAAGCGTAATATTGTCTAGCTGCGTATCTTGAGCAAGATTACAGTGCTCTAAACCAACGATGTTGCCAGCATCATCTAAATAGACTTGAATATAGCTCATCAGCTGACAATTCCAACCTTCGATCGTATCCTTACCTGTCCCCATTAAGGTGGTGGAACGATCATCAAAAAGTTCCAAATCAATACCACGAGGAATTTTCATGCTGTTAATTTGTAGCTTTCCAAATAATACGGGTTGGGGAAATTTGGCTTGTCTCAATGAGGACAATTGATTGGGTGCAAATAATTCAAGTTCAGTCCCTTGTGGCATTTGGATGCCTAAAATTTTCTCAGGCGAACTTAATGTTTTATGTAGGGAATGATGCTCTTTTTCAATCTCATTTTTTGTATATAGAACAAGAAAATAAAGTGCCAAGCTCAAAAAAACGCAGAGTACACTACAGACAAATAAAGACTGAATAAAAATATTGCCATGCCTAAGGGCATTTCTGAATTTTGAGCTAAATATTAATCCAATCGCAAAGAGACTAAAAATAATGGTCCCAAAGCCGGCGACAAAGAAAATCCAAAGATAGTTAAAAGAAAGTGGAATCATGCTACTGAGAATCGTATTTTTATATTTGCTAAGATTCAGGATATTGTATGCAATATCCTGAATTATTTTCAATCAATCAAAAATCTTATGAAGCGCTTGGAACGGTAAAGTCACTACATCAAAAGCGACAGCAAAAGGGAATAACACCAGTTTATCTGCAGTTTTACTGCCAGCCTTTGAGTAATCTTTGACCTCTTGAGTGGTATAGATACTGACTTGATAGGGTTTACTCAGTGCTTTTAGTGATGAAATATTAGAAGCAGAAGGGTAAACCAGACCAGATAAGGCAATGTTAAAACAGAAACGTTGTGCTTTTAGACGTTGATCACTTGAAGTGGTACATTCTTCTGCACCATTTTCAATAAAGAATGCACGATCTTGTTTAGTGACATCTTCCGAAAGTTTGACATATTTGAGTGGTAGGATTCCTGAAAAATGCCCATCATTTTTTTCTGAATTGAAGGTCAGCGCTTTATCAATTTGAATAAATTTTGGATCAAGTCCTGTGATCACTTTGACAAATCGAGTACCACCACTGGTGATGACATAACTATTTTTTTGTCCTGCAATAACAATGCTGTCAGAAGGTAGTGCAGAAATTGCTTGTGATGGTTTGCCAAATGCTAAAACCGTATCATTGACCAATACGGTTTGAACATTACGGGTACGGACACCGTTGTCTTTCTTTAAAAGGGTTGAAGTTGCACAGCCGGTCATGGCAAATGCGGAAATAATACAAATGGACAATGTAGATTTATAATTTAATTTATTCATATTTTGCTCATTTAATCTTAAGGTATTGTTTATACCATTAAAAAAATAGGGTGTTAAGTTTTTAGCCTACCAAAAAATAGACAATAATTTATTTTTTCAATGAATTAATCCAATTTCTCCACAATTGATTGGCAAAATGTATCTAAAGTTTTTGATTGTCTTGTAAATTGCCAATGAATTTAAAGCAATTGTACGATTTATTATTCTTTCTTTAGAATAATCGAATAAATCAGATAATTTTGATTGTAATTTCATTCCAAGATTCTTAGAATTGCCTGCTTGTTTGCGTGATCATTGGAACTGAACTTTGAGTAATTTTCTAACCGAACACCTGATCCATCGTGATGATGATTTTATGGTGATCCATAAGCCAGCAGGTATACTCACAGTTCCAGGAAAAACAGCAGATTTACAAGATTGTGTTATCAACAGATTATTAAAAATCGAGCCTAAGACTTTACTCATTCATCGTTTAGACCGCGATACCTCTGGAATTTTGGTATTCGGACTGAGTAAATGGGGACAAAAAAGTATTTCTAGACAGTTTCAAGAACGTCAAACCTCTAAAACCTATCAAGCTGTTGTTGCTGGCACTTTACATGGTGAAGGCACAGTTGATGTTCCTGTGATTTATGATCCAGAACATCCACCCTTACATATTGCTGATCCAGAACATAATAAGCCTGCATTAACACATTGGAAAGCAATCCAACATTTTCAAATTCAAGGACAGGCTGTAACCCGTGTTGAGTTAACTCCAATTACAGGACGGTCACATCAGTTACGCGTGCATATGCAATATTTAGGACATCCTATTATTGGTGATACTTTATATGCAACTGTAGAACAACAGCAGCTTATGCCACGACTTTGTCTACATGCACAACAACTGAGTTTTCATCATCCTAAAACAGAGGAGCTTGTACAATTTGATTGTCCAGTTCCGTTTTAGTTTAGATTTTTAAGTTGAAATTAAGTCGCTCAAAATTTAATGAGCTTTATGTCAAAAAGTATTGCGTAATGGGTATAAACTTTGTTCAAATATTCTCCTGATTTGAGCAACCGTGTTTTAGCCCTAACATGAGATAAAGGTGGAAAAATTGCAACAATTTGCTATAGGTCAACGTTGGTTATCGGACACAGAAACTGAGTTAGGTTTAGGTGTATTGATTGACGTCGATGAACGTTCAATCAGTATTCTTTTTCCAAAAAGTGACGAAACTCGTGTCTATGCACGTAATAATGCCCCATTATCTCGTATTGTTTTTAATATCAATGATGAAGTTCAAGACCAAGAAGGCATCAAGTGGATTGTCGAGTCTTTAGACGATCGCAGTGGTGTGATTCGTTACAATGTTATTCGTACATTGGATAGTGGTGAACAAGAGAAGAAAGCATTAAACGAAACGCGTATTGGCGCACAAATTCAATTGTCAAAGCCTTTAGAACGTTTATTGGCAAGCCAAATTGACTATAAAGAATGGTATGACTTACGTATTGAAGCGATGCAAATGCAAGCCAATATGCAAACGTCACCATTACGTGGTTTGGTTGGCGCGCGTGTAGGTTTGATTCCACACCAGCTGTATATTGCCCATGAAGTGGGTAAACGATTTGCACCTCGTGTACTACTTGCAGATGAAGTCGGTTTAGGTAAAACAATCGAAGCGGGACTCATCATCCATCAACAACTCAAAACGGGTCGTTCTGAGCGAATTCTGATTCTTGTACCAGATTCATTACAATATCAATGGATGATTGAAATGCGTCGTCGTTTCAATTTGAATTTCTCATTGTTTGATCTGACTCGTACAGCTTCAATCAAAGAGCATGATCCTGAACTCAATCCATTCCTGACTGAACAATGTATCATTGCTTCAGTAGATTTAATGATTGACCATGATGATTTACGTGAGCAAGCCATTGAAGCTGGTTTTGATCTGTTAGTGGTCGATGAAGCGCATCATTTGATGTGGAGTGAAGAAGAAGGCGGTAATGACCGTTATGATCTGGTTGAAGAGCTTGCTGAAAAAACTGAAGGTGTGCTGCTTTTAACGGCAACACCTGAACAGTTAGGTGTAGAAAGTCATTTTGCCCGTTTACGTTTACTTGATCCACAACGTTTTAGTTCGCTTGATCGTTTCCTTGATGAAGAAGAGCAATATCATCACACTGCTAAAATTGCTGAAGTGTTGATGTCAGATTTGCCACTTGAAGCGGAACATTTGGCAGCGGTTGAAAAATTATTAGGTCATCCGATTGAAGATCAGCCTGAACATCGTTTCCGTGCAATTCATGAACTTTTAGACCGTCATGGTACTGGTCGTATCTTGTTCCGTAATACCCGTGAAGCAATTCAAGGTTTCCCTGGACGTGATTGCCAACCTGCACCATTGCCAGCACCAGAAAACTGGTCTAAAGATGGAAAATTACGTGAGCAAATGTGGCCAGAAGAACTGCAACTTGATGGCGCATGGATGGAAACAGACCCACGTGTTATGTGGTTGATGGAACGATTACGTTCTGATTTAAAACATAAAAAAGTACTGCTGATCGCACGTAGTGGTCCAGTTGTTGAAGCACTTGAAAACGCTTTACGCATCCACGCGGGTATTCGCACCGCAATGTTCCATGAAGGCATGAGCTTATTGGAACGTGACCAAGCAGCGGCTTATTTTGCTGAAGATTCTTATGGTGCACAGATTTTACTGTGTTCTGAAATTGGTTCAGAAGGGCGTAATTTCCAGTTTGCTTCTGATCTTGTGTTGTTTGATTTGCCAGCAAATCCAGATGTACTTGAACAGCGTATTGGTCGTTTAGACCGTATTGGTCAAGAAAATCGTATTCAGATTCATGTGCCTTATCTTGTCGGTACAGCGCAAGAGCGCATGTTCCGTTGGTATAATGAAGCGTTGAATATTTTTAGTAATATTTCGCCTACAGCACAAACCTTACAAGAAAACTTTATTGTCGATTTAAAAGATTGCTTATTGGATGATAAAGGCCAAGCCTTTGAAGAGCTTCTTGAAGCGGTCAATGTACAGCGTCAAGCGCTTGAAGTTGAATTGCAAGATGGTCGTGACCGTTTATTGGAATACAATTCATGTCGTCCGATCGTGGCACAAGAAATTGTTACTGCGCTTGAAGACTATGATGACAATACTTTGTTGCCAATGTTTATGAAGCGGTTTATGGCATCGACTAACATTGACTTTGATGAGCAAAGCAATGGTACGGTGATTATTAAACCAACCGATCAAATGCAAGTGCAAGGTTTGGATATCGACGAAGAGGGCATGACTGCAACCTTCTATCGTGATCAGGCACAGATCCGTGAAGACGCGCAATATTTAACACTTGAACATCCGTTTACTGAAAGTGTGATGGAAATTATCCGCACTCAATCTTTTGGTAGTACCAATGTTGCGATTCTAAAAACCAATGCACTTAAACAAGGCACGATCTTGTTAGAAGTTTGGTTTAAAGTGGATGTGGTCGCACCTAAGGCATTAAATTTACCTTCAAGTTTGCCGACACAATTGATCCGAGTGTTATTGACTGAAACGGGTCAGGATATTACTGCCAAGCTTGATCCAGAAATTATTAAGCCGTATTTACACCATTTAGATAGCAACAGCTGTCGTCAAGTGGTAAAAGCACGTCGTGAAGTGATTGAAGAACGCTATGCACAAGCTTTAGATATTGCTAAAGGTGTTTTACCGCAGTTAAAAGAACAAGCTAAAGAAATTTATGGTAGCAAATGGCAATATGAAATTGATCGTTTAAGCTATTTAAAACAATTTAATCCAAGTATTCGTGCAGATGAAATTGAACGTTTACAGAAATTCCAGAAAGAAGGTTTAAGCCTATTGGAAGGTGTTTCTGTAACACCAGAGGCGATTCAGGTATTGGTCGTGGTTAAACCTTAATTTAGCGCAATTTTATCTAGATTCTAAAAGCTCCTTCGGGAGCTTTTTTGATGTATATATTATCCAGATTTAAATAGTCAATTATTGGGTCATTTTTATTTATTTGATTTTAAATGTAAAAATTATATCAATTTATAAAAATTAATTCCTATTATTGAACCATTTATATGACCATGTCTTGTGTGGGGGCTATAGACCATTCATCAATTTCACCACACCATAGAAACCCCATGTATCATTGAATGAGATCTACTTTACAACAATAATCAATGAACGATTTACAGGGAGTTTGTTGTATACATTGCAACCGTTTTTATGCTATTTAAATAGTGTACTTTGATCTCGATTTTTTCTTTTAGAGATAAAGTTTACCCACCCATGTAATTTGATCATTCAGTATTGTGTATCCAAATAGACAAGTTCGAAAGCAACGGTCTATAGCCAAGATAAAAACTTAAAATAATGGAAGAAATGATATGGAAAACAAGGATTTTGTTGAGTTTCATGATACCCATGTGCACTATCTACTTCATTGGGAAAAGCAATTACCGCAAAAAGATGTGTTTGTACAACCATTGGCCAATGGCAATGCAGTGCATTACACATGGTCGGAAGTTGCACAACAAGTTCGCAGTATGGCGAGTTATTTACAGTCTTTAAACTTGCCTGAAAAGAGTGCGATTGCAATTTATGGTAAAAATAGTGCGCATTGGCTTATGGCAGATTTAGCGATCTGGATGTCAGGTCATATCTCAGTCCCACTCTACCCAACACTCAATGCGGAAGGTGCAGCTTATGTACTCAACCACAGTGAAGCAAAACTCTTATTTATTGGAAAATTGGACGGTAAAGCGGATAGCTGGAATGAGGTAAAAACAATCATTCCGCAAGATTTAGCTTGCGTGCGTTTGGCATTATCACCTGAATTCGATGCACCGCAATGGAATGATATTGTGCAATCTGTTGCCCCACTAGAAAACCCAATCTTGCCCAATAAAAATGATTTAGCGACCATCGTTTATACGTCTGGTAGTACGGGTGTACCTAAAGGAGTTATGCAAAGTTTTGCGACACTTTTATCGGCTGCTCGTGAGCTCAGATTAACTTATCAAGTGACAATATCTGATCGAGCCTTATCTTATCTACCACTTGCACATGTTGCAGAACGTATTTTTATTCAATCTTCATTGATGGTTTGCGGTTTTACCGTGTATTTTGCAAATTCAATTGAAACCTTTGTTGAAGATTTGAATCGTGCCAAACCTACATTATTCTTTTCGGTACCGCGCTTATGGACCAAGTTCTATTTGGGCGTTAATGAAAAAATACCGCTCCATATACAAAAGGTTTTATTTAAAATACCTGTGTTAGGTAAGTTGGTTAAAAAGAAATTACTCACTAAACTCGGGCTAAATCATGTCCGTTATGCATTTACTGCTGCGGCACCGCTACCTACAGATATTATTTTATGGTATCGAAATTTAGGTTTAGAGTTACTTGAAGTCTATGGCATGACTGAAAATTGTGGTTATTCGCATGTGACACGTGTGGGGCAGTTTGCCAGTGGTTATGTGGGGCATGCCCAACCTAAAGTGGAGTGTAAAATTGATGAAAATGGTGAAATTCTGGTAAAAAGCCCAGGAACCATGTTGGGCTATTATAAAAATCCTGAAAAAACTGCAGAAGATATGACCGAAGATGGATTTTTACGTACTGGGGATTTGGGCGAGATCGATGCAGAAGGGCGGTTAAAAATTACGGGTCGAATTAAAGATATTTTTAAAACAAGTAAAGGCAAATACATCATGCCAGTTCCGACTGAGCAAAAAATCGGAAATCAGGCATTAATTGAATCTGTATGTATTGGTGGTTCAAGCCAACCACAACCAGTTGCCTTTATTATGTTGGCTGAAGATATTCGTAACAGTCTGAAGCAGAACCCGAAGCGAGATGAAATTGAAAACGCCTTAAAAGCATTAAGAGTGAAGATCAATGAAGAACTGGAGCCTCATGCAAAAATCAGCTTTTTTGTCGTAGTCAATGAACCATGGACCATGGAAAATGATTTACTTACCCCAACGATGAAAATTAAACGTAATAAAATTGAAAGTCGCTATGAGCCATTCTTAGACGCTTGGGCACAACAGAAACGAGAAGTGGTCTGGGAATAAAAGTTTTTAACTACATTCGTATTATTAGCAAAAAAGCCTGAATTGTAATGTTGATCAACTCAGGCTTTTTTTAATTTTCTTCTTTTACAAAGTAATACTTCATACCTTTAAAAGAAGGGTTTCTTGATGACTCAAATGAACTATGTTTTAAATCATTTCAGCTTGTTTAAGTTCTAACTTGAGATAGGCATAGAAAATGGGTGCAACAATTAAACCCGCTAAGCCAAAGAACGACTCAAAGACTAACATTGCCAATAACACTTCCCATGACGCTGCATGGATTTTTGTGCCAATAATTTTGGCATTAATAAAGTATTCCAGTTTATGGATAAAAATCAGATAAAGTAATGCGATACCAGCGGTAGATACTGAAATGGTTAAACCTGCCATAACAATAATGGTATTGGAGAGTAAGTTTCCGACAATTGGAATTAATCCAAAAATAAAAGTCAGGATCACCAAGGTGTTGGCAAAAGGTAAATGTATATCAAATACTGGGAGGATCAGGTGAGAGAAAATCAAAAATAAAAAGGTATTGATTAACGAAATTTTAAACTGCGCAAACACCACATTTTTAAAAGATGACGAAAGATTCTCAATACGTGTGATCATGGCACGCTTAAATTCTGGCTGATCCGGCTGTGGGCGCAGTTGGTTTAATGAGACAAGGATCCCCACAATCATACCAATCAACATCGTGGCTAAATTATGTAAAAAGCCTGTTCCAGTACTTTTTAAGGTGGATAAATTATCTTTGATTAAATCAAAGGTTTGATCTTTTAATTCAGTGAGTGAATAAGGAATAAATCCGGGAATATATTGTGCCACTTCAAGTTGTAGTTTTTGTAAGGTCTGATCGACTTGGTCACTGATAGCATTGATCCCCGCACCTTGCAAATCGTGTTGAACAAAGCTAATTAACCCTGTGATGCTGAGCACAATCAAAGAAATAATAAAAATGGCAAGAATAATGCTAATGGTCAAGCGCGCTCTTTGACCATCAATATATCTTTCTGTAATGCTACCTAAACTATTGATGATTTCAAAAACAACAAAACCTGCAAAAAATGACGCTAAGAGATGCAAGGGAATCAGTAAAGACAAAAAGATCAGCATGAGTAAGTAACTTGCAATAATACTTTGACGATCATTTAACAGTTTCATGTGAATAGAGCTCAATTATACAATTGATGTATAGGGGAATATAAAAATACCAAGTTAGATTTATATCACTCTAACTCGCGGCGAGATAGCTATTTTTAAATACAAAGCTTAATTCAATGTGAAAATATTTGGTCTGAATACTGGGTGAAAAGTCTTTAAAAAACGTTATAGAAATATAAAAGATGACGATCGCGTGATTGAGCAAAAAAAATTTAATGCTGCGTACATTGAGCAGTACACTGGATAGTACATAGAGCGCTATTAAAGTGAGTGATTCAAATGAATCACGTCATGCATATTATATAAGCCAGCGGGTTGAGACATACACCACATTGCGGCACGAATTGCACCAGTCGCAAAGTTCATCCGATTGCTTGCAATATGTTTGATTTCGACCTGTTCCCCATGACCATAAAATATTGTGTTATGTTCACCAACAATGTCACCACCACGTATAGCTTGTAAACCGATCTGTTGGGGTGTTCGCTCAGCAACCTGAGCATGGCGTTGATAGACCGCTAAATCGCTGAGCAATTGTGCTCTGACTTGAGCAATCGCTTCTGCGTACATCAGTGCAGTACCTGATGGCGCATCTATTTTTTGTCGATGGTGTGCTTCGATGATTTCAGCTTCAAATCCTGTACCTAATAATTGGGCAGCAACTCGAACCAGATCAATACTAAGATTGACGCCAATGGAATAATTGCCTGAATGCACGATAGCAATATCTTGTGCGGCTTGAGCAATGTATTGATTTAATTGCTCAGATAAACCAGTGATACCAATAATCATCGGCTTTTTAGCGTGCTGACAAATTTTTAAATGTTGCGATAATGCTTCTGCTGTAGTGAAATCAATCACCACATCACAATGCTGAATGACGTCTTCCAAACGATCTGAAATGAGCACATTTAATGGTGCTATATTGAGATACTGTCCTAGTTCATGACCAATCGCTGCACTTGCAACTCTTGCTGTAGCAACAGTGATGTTTAGTCCCGCATTGAGACAGGCCTGAACTAGCATTTGTCCCATGCGGCCAGTCACACCCAGTATGCCTACACGAATATTTTGTTGATTGTGACTGATCATAGGGTCTTGATACTTGTATTTAATAGGCTATGAAAGAATAGCTATTATTTAATTTGCGCTTCGTCTAAATGACGCGAACCTTCGAGTAACATACGAATCATCACCATGGTTTGTTCAGCGACTTCTTTACGTTCAGCAATTGGCAAATCAATCACCTTGGCACCCATATTAAATACCAGCTGAGTAATTGCTTTGGCGACTAAATCAGGATGGGTTAATTTACTGTGATTGATGCGTTCTATTCGAATCAAATCTTCTTGGAGTTCTTGTTGGAAATAATTAAGTTGTTTGTCTACAGCAAGTTTATATTGCTTTGATCCTGTATAACCTTCACGCAGTAGTAAACTGAGGTTACCTTCATCGGCATCTAGTTGTTCAATAAATACTTCAACTGAACTGCGAATAATACTGCTTTGTCTGATTGCCTTGATTCGAGCTTCATGCAAAATTTGACGAAGCACCACACCTGAACGATCAATCAGTTCAATCGCCAACTCATCAATATCTTTAAAGTGACGATAAAAACTATTTGGCGCAATCCCAGCTTCACGAGCAACTTCTCTTAAACTTAAAGAGGAAATACTTTTTTGCGGTCCAATCAAATTTAAGGCGGCTTGGAATAATTCTTCTTTGGTAATTGTCGCTTTGCGTCCAACAGTACGTACAGAAACTTTTTCAAGCTCATGAATTTGATCTTGAAGGGTAGCTGGGTTCTGAGGTAATACGGACGTTGGATTCATAAAGTATCAAATAGTTAAAATATTTTTTTCATTATAGCCTTTGTCATTACATAAATGAAATGTCTAGATACAATACACGCGTATATACAAATATATATACATGTGTATAATAATTAAAAATCACTCAGATGGTGAGCCTAGTATGCACGCTATTGAAAAGCAAAAATCTCCCGTAAACGCTATATTTGATATGGTGTTAGGTACTCATACGACTAATTTTTGGCTACAGAAAATTAATCCATTGTGGTCAGTTCAACAAGCTTTGGGGAAAATTGTTGAAAAAGAACAATCCGCCGCAGATACGATCAGCTTAACCATCAAAATTAACCGTTTGTTTAAAATGGGGTTAGCCGGGCAGCATCATCCAATCACTGTCGAAATCAATGGTCGTCGTTATGAACGTACCTATAGTCTGACTCAATTAGATACGCAACATGTATTACTCACGGCAAAAAAAGTAGAAAAAGGCATTGTGAGTAACTGGTTGTTTGAACATGCCCAAGTGGGTGAGGTGATTGAATTTGGTCGACCTTATGGTGATATGTTATTGCCTCAAGTTGTCAGTCCATTGATTCTGGTCGCTGCGGGCAGTGGTATTACGCCGATGTATAGCTTGATTCAGGCCTTGGCAGCCAACCAGCAGCTTGATCGTCAGCCAGTACATTTAATGTATTGGGTTAAAAAAAATGCAGACGTTGCCTTTAAACAACAGTTTGAGCAATTAGCCCAACACTATCCCGATTTTAAATTTGATGTGTTCTATACCCAAGAAATACCTGCGGATGCACGTTTAAATAATGAATATTTACATATCATTAAAAATCTTGAGCAAAGCACAGTGTATGTATGTGGTCCTTCAGGTTTTGTGGCAACAGCTGAACAATTATTTGAACAGGCCAAAGTACTCAAAAGCGAAGCATTTAGCCTAAGCCCCGTGATTTCTGATGACACCGGATTTATCAATGTCACATTAACCAAATCCAATAAAGTGGTTGCAATCCCTAAAGGTCAAGCCATTTTAGTTGGCTTAGAACAACAAAATATCAAACCAGAACATGGTTGCAGAATGGGGATTTGCAATAAATGCGCGTGTAATAAAGCACAGGGTGCCACAAAAAACTTAGTCAATGGTCAAGAAAATTTTGAACCAAATAATTTGCTGAGAATTTGTGTAAATACTGCCAAAACTGATTTAGTTATTGATCTTTAAGCGAGTTTTATCATGAATATGCCAGTTAAAATTCAATATTTTAAAAACACCAAAAACCGTGAACTGACCCAGACTGAGCTTGATGCTTTAGCGCGCGAGCTAGATGCGATTAAGCAAGAAGTCTTAGATGATATTGGCGAAAAAGATGCCAAATATATCAAAAAAGTATATGCCGCTATTCGTTATAGCAGTATTTTAGGCCGAGCATGTTTATTTGCAGGTTGGTTCCCACCAGCATGGTTACTTGGTACAGGTTTACTGAGCTTTGCCAAGATCATGGAAAACATGGAACTCGGTCATAATGTTATGCATGGGCAATATGATTGGATGAATGATCCACGCTTTAAAGGTACAACTTACGAATGGGATATTGTTGGAACTTCTGACAACTGGCGCCAAACCCATAATTATAAGCATCATACCTATACCAATATCAAAGGGATGGATGATGATATTGGCTATGGTTTATTGCGTTTATTCCCAGAACAACGTTGGAAACCGGGTTTTTTATTGCAGCCTTTATATGCAATTCCATTCTGTTTATTGTTCCAATGGGGCGTTGCGATTCAAAACCTTGAAATTGGTAAATTGGTTTATAAACGTAAAACGTGGGCGCAATTTAAAGAAGAGTGGAAGCCGACTCAAAAGAAAATTGGTAAACAGTTTTTTAAAGATTATCTTTTCTTTCCTGTGATTGCTGGCCCGGCAGCTTTACCTGTATTTACAGGTAATTTAGTTGCCAATGGTATCCGTAATATTTGGACATTTAGTATCATTTTCTGTGGTCACTTTACCAAAGATGTCGAAGTGTTCCCTAAAACTGTTTTACAGGATGAAAGTCGTGGACATTGGTATATGCGCCAGATTCGCGGTTCTTCGAATTTAACTGGTTCAGAAGCATTTCATATTTTGACAGGTCATTTGAGCCATCAAATCGAGCATCATTTATTCCCTGAAGTACCTGCTCGTCGCTATCGTAAAATGGCGCCTAAAGTTGAAGCGGTATGTAAAAAGTATGGTTTAAACTACAACAATGCAAGTTTGTTTAAGCAATATGGTCAAGTCCTTGGACGTATTGTGAAATATGCATTTCCATTTAAAAAATAGTTGATTTGCTAAAGCTAAAGCCACTTTTAAGTGGCTTTTTTATTGTCAATGATTGGGTTTTTCAGTAAAGTTTATTTGACTGTTATAAGGGTTTGTTGACAATTCGTCTACGTTTGCGACTGCGAGTGTTTTTTAGGCGATATTAGGCGCGGAGTATGAAATTTAGTCATTCTAAATGATGAGAAACAACGTTTCGCAAGGTAACTCGTAACGGCAAAAAACACACTAGTCCCGAAGGGTTGTGGCTAAAATTATCTCAGCCTGTGTTATGAAACTCGAAAATAGTCTCGCTATTCTCATTCATGCTTTACGACGTATACGTCTCATGCTCAATTTTAGCCTACAACGCAAGCCATTTATGAAATGTCAACAGACCCTAAGATAAATGAGAAGAACATGATTCAAAAACAATTAGAAAATATACAAAATTGGTTAGTGCAACATGCTGCAAAGATCGCAAATCAATCACTCAATCCTGCGGCAAGTATTTCAGATATAGAACAATTTGAACAAAGGCTTTCTAAACATTTACCTGATGATTTTAAACAGTTGTACTGTTGGCATAATGGGATGAATGAAGAGGAAAATTTAGGCAGTTTATTTTATGGTATGGAATTTTTATCGCTGACCAATATTGAAAATAAACGTGCTGATCTTGCGGATCTCGTTGATGAGTTGTTTGTTCTTCAACATGCTGACCCACAAATCAATCCAACCAATGCCCACCATCGGGATTGGGTCCAGTTTGCGCACGATGGTGGGCGCACAGGTTTGTATGTGGATTTAGCACCCACCGCCGTTGGTCAAATTGGCCAAGTGATCTTTATTGATCATGAATATGATGTTGGGATTTTGGTCGCCAACTCGATTACCGATTTACTTCAACAATTTTCAGATGATTTAGACAATGACTTATATCAGCTGAATGAAGATGCTTTAGAAGATGAAAATGAATTTTTAGAAAGTGATGCAGCTATTGATCTGGTCAATTGGCATATGAGTGAACGCTGGGCGCGCCCTGATTTTACTTAGCTTTTTTGAGAAAAATCATTTTATAAAATTATGTTTGAACGCTTCACTCATAAAAAGTGTATCAATAGCGATTATTGCTAGACACTCAATTTTGAACGCATTACATTTCTAATCGAATCAATTTTACAAAATCAAGTAAGCTCTAATTTTTAAACGAGCAAAATGATGGATCATAAAATAACGGTTGATGAGGTTGTAGCACGTTCAGTAAAAATCAGAGAACGTTATCATGAGCTAGAGCGAATAAATCATCATGCTGAATGGACAGTGCAAGAGGATGCGTTGGCATTTTTATCTGATGCTGGATTGGTTGGCAGATTAGTCATGGCGCAGACAGGGAAGTGGCTACACAAAGGCGATGCTCAACAAGAGTTGCAGCATAAGTTAGGTGAATGTGTTTGGTGGTTAGCCATTATTGCCAATGAATTAGATATGGATTTAACTGAAGCCACACAATACTTTTTAGATAAAGCTGAAAAGATTTGAATCTTTGGAAAAACTTCCATAGGAAGTTTTTTTAGAATCTTAGTTTAGAAGCCCGCATTTTGGTGGGCTTCATTCAATTTTTATATTAAGTATGAATGACTAACCGATAAATAAGTCATAGCCCATTCGGCCAATTAAAAATACCAGTAAAATTAAAAAGAAAATACGAATAAAACCACTTCCATATTTAAATGCTAAAGCTGTACCCGCAAGTGAGCCTAAAACATTGCAAACTGCTAAAATGATGCCAGCCATCCATAAAATATGCCCAGAAGGGATAAAGAAAAACATGGCAGCAATATTGGTGGCGACATTGACCAATTTGGCAGATGCAGAAGCATTTAAAAAATCAAAAGCAAATACTTTCACAAACAGAAAGAGTAAAAAACTGCCTGTCCCAGGGCCAAAAATTCCATCATAAAATCCAATTAAGGCGCCAAAAAATAAACCTAACGCAATTTCTTTCTTACCCGTCTGTAACACAGTATGGACTTTACCTAAGTCTTTTTTGGCAAAGGTGTAGATCGCAATCAAGATCAGTAAAAAGAATACGATATAACGCATCAACTCTTTCGGAATCAACGAAACTGACATTGCACCTAAAAAAGAAAATATAAATGCTGCCAACATTGTGGGTAATATAAGTTTCCAATTGATCGTAACTTTCTTAAAGTAAGCAAATGCAGAAGATACAGTCCCTGCCATGGCAATGATTTTATTGGTTCCAAAAACTGTGGCGAGACTTTGATTGGGAAAGGCATGCATTAGTGCTGGGAGTAGCACTAATCCACCTCCACCCACCGCAGCATCAATTAAACCCGCACAAAAAGCGAAGAAGCCTAAACTCAGAAGTATTGTCTCGTATTCCATTACAGATTGTTCTAACTGCTATTTTAAGAGAATAATCATAGAATATATTCAAATAAAAGTAATTAAAAAGCGCTAATCTCAATCTATGAGATTAGCGCTTTAGTTTTAAATGCTTTGTAAATCTACAAGTTTTTCAAAAAATTAGAAATCAACAGAAGTTTGTAGATAGAAAGTACGTGGCTGTCCTACGTATTTACCACCTGTAGAGTCAGATGAACGAGTAAAGTATTCTTGATCAAATAGGTTTTTAATCCCACCAGCAACTTTTAAACCGTAAAAATCTTGTCCAAAATCATAACCAGTACGTACCGCAAAAGTTGAGTAACCCGGGATATCACCAGTACGACCATCTGCCGTTTCAACAGTTTGGTAAACATTGCCTGAACCCGGCGCATGTTGTTTAGATTGAGCAAACATATCTGCATTGATAGACCATTTGTCAAAGCTATAACCAAGCCCTAAATTTCCAACATGTCTTGAATAATAAGGTAAGTCCTTACCATCAAATTTACCTGCCTCAGACACTGCTTTGGTAAATGTATAGTTACTATAGACTTTTAAGCCTTGCAGAGAGTCGTAGAGATTACCAAAGTCATAACTTAGGCCAAGCTCTACACCTTTATGACTGGTTGCACCTAGATTGGTCCAAATGCCTGTACCAATATTGTCAGGGCGTTCAAGTAATAATTCTTTATCAAAGTCTAAATAGAACACTGTAAATTCAGCATTTAAACCATTGCCGAGGTATTTAGTCCCAATTTCGTAGTTGTTGGATTTTTCAGGATGCAGACCATCTAAAGTGGTTATCGCTTTATTTCCTTCAACTTTAGCCAATTGGTTATATTGTTGAGGACCAAAAGAAACCGCCGCATTGGCAAAGACATTCCACTGATCATTGAAATTGTATTGCACTGCAAGGCTTGGTAAAAACTCATCAGAATTGATTTTTGGATGTACCGTATTGATGAATTTACCATTTTGGTAGGCGGTATAATCATTATGGGTTTTAATTGACTCAAAACGTACACCCGGAGTAATGGTTAGTGCACCTAGACCAAAACGGTTATCAATATACACGGCATGGGCTTTGGTTCCACCTTCACTGCTGGTGTTGGCAAGACGTTCACCTGGTGTGCCTGTTGCAGTGTTATATTGTGCTGTACGACCCGAAAACTCTGAACTGTCTTCTTGTAAGTAGCGATAACCGACAGTGACTTCATTATTCATATTGCCCAAAGTGTAGGCGCGTGAATAACGTGGTTCAATGCCAAAATATTTATAATCACGTGGAGAATTACTAATTCGACTATTTGCAGTACCTTCTACAGCTGATTCTAGATCACTGGTACGGAATGAATCGACATAATAACCAAGGATTTCAAAGTTATTGAGTTCATCTTTATGGCTGTATTTAACAGAAACATCTGAACGACGGCCAGCAAAATAGTTACGGTATTGGTTTGACTGGTATGGGTTTTTGGCATAATCCGCAGTCGTTAAGCCTTCTGGCATTTCGCCACGACCTTCATAATGATGCAAATTAAGTGCAATCGAATCTGCATTTGTAAACTGATATGACGACTTTAACATGACGTCATCAATATCTATGTCGTTATTGGCTTCGCGATAGCCATTTCCTTTGGTTCCTGAATAAAGTAGCGCAAGACCTAAACCATTATCCATAGTACCGCCGATAAAGAGGTTTGGACTGTACTTGAGTTGGTCGGTACCTGTGGCGAATTCTGTGGTTAAACCAACAGAGCCTGATAGTTTTTCAGGGATTGCTCGAGTATTAAAGTTGATGATTCCCCCCACGTTTTGAGGCCCAAAGCGGACTGAACCTGCGCCACGAACAACGTCTACAGATTCAATATTGCCCATAGAAACAGGTGCCATAGACAATTGTGGTTGACCATAAGGCGCGAAGGATAATGGAACACCATCCATCAACACAGTGGAGCGCGGTGATAGGCGAGAGGTTAAGCCACGCACCCCCAGATTGAGTGAAACATCACTCCCCCCTGTGCCATTGCTGTCCTGAACCTGAACCCCTGGCACTTGTTTTAACGCATCACGGATAGAGGTCACCGCAGATTCGTCCATTTTTTTACGATCGATAATGGTACGTGCACCTGCATGCTTGTGAACTTTTTCAGCATTGGCTGCTTCAAGCCAGTTTCCTTCAGCTTGTACGGTGATTGTTTTAAGTGTTTGTGTTGAAGTTTCTTGATTGTCTTCGGCAAAAGCAGCATTGGATATAAAGCTAAGTGAAACAGCAATTGCAAGGCTGAGATGTGAGGGTTTAAACAGGGTGAAGTCAGGTGTTCTATGGCTTGAAATTTTCATAAAGAGATAGGCATTTGAAATTGTGCGTATCTTAATCTCTTCAAGCATATTTTTAAATCAGGATGATTATCATTTAAAACTATTGTTTAATTCAAATTAATAGATTTTTTAATCAAATATTCACTTTTTTATATTGCAATAGCAAAAAACCGTGCATAAGCACGGTCTTTATACTCATCAAAAAATTATTTAAACTGGATCGAACCATTGGCATTGACTGTGATTTTTGATTCACCAGCGGCCATGTTCTGACCACCGACTGCATCGGCAGCTTCGAACTTAGCCATAGATGCACGCGCTGCATAAACTGGTTGCGGATAAGAGTTGCTGGTATTGATGTTGATATTGACCAAGTTATAAGACGATTTATTCCATGCTTGAGTTAAAATTTGCGCACGTTGTTGGAAGTTCTTTGAAGCCTCAACCATCAATTCATTTTCAACTTTTTTACGTTGTTCATCAGACACTGTGAAATTAATCGATTGTGTTTGGAAGCTGGTTTGCAACTCGTTGATTAACTGGCTTGCCGCTTTAAAATCTTTACTTTCGATTTGAATTTCTGCACGACCACGCCATTCTTTCAATTTTTGGTTGTCATTGTCATAAACAGGATAAGTGGTTTGTGAACCGGTTTCGACTTTAACTTGTGGATACTTTTTCGAAATGCTAATGGCTTGATTCATTAACTGGGTAATTTGAGAAGATAACTCAGCAGGTTGCTTGTTGTTTTTCTCAATAAAAAGTACAGCATGCATTTCATCATTAGACACTTGACGTGTCGCATCTGCTTGAACGTTGACAATATTGTAGTTTAACGGGTCATTTTCTGCTGCCATCGTCATTGTGCTCAGTGTGGTTCCCAAGAGTAAAGTAGTTAAAGCTAAATAACGCATAATGAATCCTTAAAATTGTTTGACTAAATTTTATGACCGAAAGATATATTGTATAAATTGAATCTGTTTTTAATCATAAATCTGGTTTGCGGAAAACTATGGCAGATTTTGTGGTGCATTTGTAATAATTTGCATATAAATTGCAATTTTGTTTTGATTAAAATATTTTAAAAATTAAAAGCTTATCGAGTTTGATTGTGATAAAAAATGATCAGAAGGGTTGAGATTTATAAAGTGATTTTAATTATCGGCTTTTCTTTGCTTTGTCACATAGTATGATGATAATAACCAATTAGATTTAGCTAAATGTTTTTTTCGATAAATGGAGTGTGGATAAGTACATAAAAGATATTTATTTTCTTGTAAAAAACTGTATTATCGCGCTCCTAGTTATGAAGATTAAAAGCACTCTAACTAGATTTCTATAAAGCACCGAGTCAAAGGACCACAAGTCACCCGACTTATTTCTTTCAACCCATATCAGAGATGGTAATTCGATATGAGCGTTACTTCTGTAAATCCTGCTGCCACTTCCACAAACGAATACTACTTGACTCGCCAAAGTCAGATGGAATCGAATGTTCGTAGTTATCCACGTAAATTACCGTTAGCGATAGCGGAAGCACATGGTTGTTGGGTTACCGATGTTGAAGGTACAAAGTACCTCGATTGTTTAGCTGGGGCAGGAACATTGGCATTAGGCCATAACCATCCTGCGGTGATTAAAAGTATTCAAGACACTTTAGCGAGTGGTCTCCCTTTACATACTTTAGATTTAACAACGCCTTTAAAAGATGCTTTCACTGAAGCACTGCTTGCACAACTTCCGGGTGGGCAAGAAGAGTATTGCTTACAGTTCTGTGGCCCATCTGGTGCAGATGGTACAGAAGCAGCGATTAAATTGGCGAAAACCTATACAGGTCGCAATACAGTTATCAGTTTCTCTGGAGGTTACCATGGGATGACTCATGGCGCGTTAGCGATGACAGGTAACTTATCTGCTAAAAATGCGGTAAATGGCTTAATGCCAGGCGTACAATTTATGCCATACCCGCATGAATACCGTTGCCCGTTGGGTGTTGGCGGTGAAGCAGGTGTTGATGCCTTAACTTATTATTTCGAAAACTTCATTGAAGATGTCGAAAGCGGTGTAACTAAGCCTGCAGCTGTGATTCTTGAAGCAATTCAAGGTGAAGGCGGTGTGGTTACAGCGCCTGCGAAATGGTTGCAAAAAATCCGTGAAGTGACTGAGCGTCATAACATTGTGTTGATTTTGGACGAAGTTCAAGCGGGCTTTGCACGTTCAGGCAAAATGTTTGCTTTTGAACATGCTGGTATTGAACCTGATGTTGTGGTGATGTCAAAAGCAGTGGGTGGTAGCTTACCATTGGCTGTTTTGGGTATTAAACGTAAGTTTGATGCTTGGCAACCTGCAGGTCACACAGGTACTTTCCGTGGTAACCAACTTGCAATGGGTACTGGTCTTGCAACGATCAATACCATTAAAGAGCAAAACCTTGCACAAAATGCGCAACAACGTGGTGATTTCTTACAAGCTGAATTGAAAAAATTAGCGCAAGAATTCCCATGTATTGGTAATGTTCGTGGTCGCGGTTTAATGATCGGTATCGAAATTGTGGATGAGCGTAAGCAAGCGGATCATATGGGTTCTCTTCCTGCGGATTCACAGTTGGCTGCTGCAATTCAAACGGCATGTTTTAACAATAAATTATTGTTAGAAAAAGGCGGCCGTAGCGGTACAGTGATTCGTTTACTTTGCCCATTGATCATTACTCAAGAAGAATGTGAAGAAGCTATTGCGCGCTTTAAGAAAGCGGTTGCAGAGGCTCTTATTGCAGTTCGAGGCGCTTAATTCATGGTAGATTTTGCAGAACATCGTAAAGCGTTACTCTGCAATGATGCTCAATCTATTGCTGACTATGAGTCAGCAATGGGTGAGGCGACTAAAGCGGTCGCAGCATGGTTGCAAAATGACAAAATGTATACAGGTGGGAGCATTAAAGAACTTCGTGAAGCGATTTCTTTTGCACCGTCTAAACAAGGTCTAGGTTTACACCAATCGCTTGAGCGTATGGTTGAGCTTTTCCTGAACAAAAGTTTGAAAGTACATCATCCGCACTCTTTAGCACATTTGCATTGCCCAACCATGGTGACAAGTCAAATTGCTGAAGTCTTGATTAATGCGACCAACCAATCAATGGACTCATGGGATCAAAGCCCAGCAGGTTCTTTGATGGAAGTTCAATTGATCGACTGGCTGCGTCAAAAAGTAGGTTATGGTGCAGGTCAGGCAGGTGTGTTCACCTCTGGCGGTACTCAATCTAATTTAATGGGCGTATTGTTAGCGCGTGACTGGTGTATTGCCAAGAACTGGAAAGACGAAAATGGTCTGCCTTGGTCTGTGCAACGTGATGGCGTTCCAAGTGATGCCATGCGTAATGTCAAAGTGATCTGTTCTGAAAATGCACATTTTTCTGTGCAAAAGAACATGGCGATGATGGGCATGGGCTTCCAATCTGTGGTGACTGTTCCAGTCAATGAAAATGCACAGATGGATGTTGATGCGCTCGAAAAAACCATGGCGCATTTACAGGCTGAAGGTAAAATCGTTGCTTGTGTTGTTGCGACTGCTGGGACAACCGATGCAGGTGCGATTGATCCATTGAAGAAAGTGCGTGAAATCACCAATAAATATGGCGCGTGGATGCATATCGACGCAGCATGGGGTGGTGCACTGATCTTATCCAATGACTACCGTTCAATGCTTGATGGTATTGAATTGTCTGATTCGATTACATTGGATTTCCATAAGCATTATTTCCAAAGTATTTCATGTGGTGCGTTCTTGTTGAAAGATGAAGCGAACTATCGTTTCATGCATTATGAAGCTGAATATTTAAATTCTGCTTATGATGAAGAACATGGTGTACCGAACCTAGTGTCTAAATCTCTACAAACTACACGCCGTTTTGATGCGTTGAAATTGTGGATGACGATTGAAAACCTAGGTGAAGAGCTTTATGGTTCAATGATTGACCATGGCGTTAAGCTAACTCGTGAAGTGGCAGATTACATCAGTGCTACTGCTGGTTTGGAAATGCTGGTTGATCCACAATTTGCATCGGTATTATTCCGTGTAATACCTGATAATTATCCAGTTGAATTACTTGATACTTTGAATCAAAACGTTGCAGATGAATTATTTGCGCGCGGTGAAGCCAATATTGGTGTGACTAAAGTTGGACAGGTTCAATCTTTGAAAATGACCACTTTAAGTCCAGTTGCAACTTTAGAAAACGTGAAGAATCTTCTTGCCTTGGTGTTAGAAGAAGCTGATCGTATTAAAGATGCGATTGCTGATGGTACCTATACGCCTGCAATTGACTAGATTGATATCCAGTTGATTGACGTTTGAAATAGATTAATTTTATTTCAAAAAACGCCCGATGAATTTCATTGGGCGTTTTTTATTTAAGGGTGTTTTGATCTAAAATATGATCAGTGATCAAATACTTGGTCATAAAAAAGAGATCTTATCGATCTCTTTTAAATTGAATATGGGGTATTAAAAATTACACATTGAGCTATTACGGGTGAGATCAGGTCCCCAAGTACGATATCCTTGAGTATCAATATGGATTTGCCCTGAAGCATACAATCCCAAGCCCATGTTTAAGCTTTGGCCATACTGCGACCAGAACTGGCATAATTTGAATTTGGTGTGTTCGATATAGGCATAATCTTGAGGTTGCGGATTTTCTGGCCCAATACGGAAATCAATGGCTGAATTGAATAAGTGACGTGAAGATCCAGCACCACCCGCACATTGGTTTAAAGGTAAGTCTCGATATACCGAGGTTACGGTAAAATCAGTCAGAACTTTAGAGGCAACCAAGTATTTAAATACTTTTAATGTTGGTAATTGATTACTCCAAAGCTCACGGCTTGGAATCATATATTCAGACTTACCACACTTGTCCCAATCCCGTGCAGTTTTAAATAACTCAAAACTAGGAATAATATTTCCAGCATTATTTTGTTCAAGAAAACGTTCATAATCACGTGCACGTGACTGATTGTCTCCATAGATCAACCATTGGCGATAAGATGAAGGCATCGTTTTAGGAGGAATGGGTCGCTCAATCGTAATTTTTTCTTCGGGGATGTAAATACGCTGACCATGCGACGTGCTAATTGTTGGATTCTTTTGAGGGGAAGATGTACATCCAGCCAGAATCATTGTAGTAACACCGACAGCAAGTAAACCTTTCAAAATAAATTTCATTCTCAATATTAGCTAAAGCAAGTAACGGGCTATTTTAGTCTAGTTTGGTGCGTGTATTATGGATAAATTGCAAATAAATGTACAATTTACATATTAAAATGCAAAAAGATCAGCCTAAGCTGATCTTTTTTATACAATACTTATTTTTCTAAGTATTGTAATTTATCGGCTTTACCATTCCACTCTTCACGATCTTCAGGTTGATCACCGATTTGAGTAATGTTTGGCCATTTTTGAGCAAGTTCAGCATTTAGTTCAATAAATACTTCTTGACCTTCAGGGAGTTCATCTTCAGAGAAAATTGCATTTGCAGGACACTCAGGTTCACATAGCGCACAGTCAATACATTCGTCTGGACTAATGACTAGGAAATTTGGACCTTCATAAAAACAGTCTACTGGACATACTTCTACGCAGTCTTGATATTTACACTTAATACAATTTTCAGTGACAACAAAGGTCATGGCGTCAGCTACCTAAAAATATGGTTCTAATTAATAATGCTGTATTTTAGGGAAAACGCCGCAAACTAACAATTGCTTTTATTGATATTTAATATAGAAGAACCTGCTAAATCAATTTTTTTTATAGAAAATTCTCCTAACTTGTGATGAATTATGCATTTTTTAAAATATGCGCTGTTATTTTGATGTGGCCATAGGTGAAAAAATGCTAAACATATTCAAAAAAGAACATAAATATGAGACTAAATCACAGAAACGAAATGGGATTATCGCCTTCGTGTGCTGGTTTTTTAGTCAGTCATTATCTTTAGAATTATTTAGAGCTGTATTTTCAGTATCCGTTAGATCATCACAATGTATAGATAAGATGAATATCTTCAGGTTCTAATTCCCATAATTGTTGATCAGGTTTTTCTAAGACCTGCGCGCCTTGTTTAAGATAAAAGTCGACAGTACGCTGGGTTGGTGTTGCTGAAATATACAGTTGTTGTGCACCAAGTTGCTCAGCTGATTTTATCGCTGAGTGCATGAGCTGTGTACCAAGACCAAGACCTTGATGATTTGCATCGACATAAAAATATTGTAATAGCTTCGCCTCTGGATAATCAGTGATGACTTGATTAGATACCAGTTGCACACCAATTAATCGATTCAATTGATTAAATGCGCCCACACATCGTCCACCTTGAATAAGATGCTGCTTTAACAGCGGGGGATCATTTTCTAAATGATATTCATCCCAGCTTTGCACATCATAAAAACAATCGACCAAATGTAAATTTTGCTTTTGTTGTAGATACATTTGAGTGATTAATTCACGTCGATCAATATGTTGCCAAATGAGATCTATATCGGAAAGCTGCAGGGGCTTAAGTGAAATATTGATATTATTCTCCTAAAACTTGGCATTCAATCACTCATTATGGAGTGCAATTTTACACTTTAGACTGGCTTAAGTTATCGTCTAGATTGCTATTTAAAGATCAATAGACGCAAGTTATTTCCAGCCTAAGTAGAGAGTTTCAAACTTACTTAGACTGGATAGCTGTTACTGCTTATGCATTTAGTGCTGCTTTTAATGCATAGAGGTGATCAAGCGCTTGGCGAGGGGTTAAATCATCGACATCAATATTTGCTAAAGCATCGAGTACTGGTGATGACTTTTCAACTTCAACGACTTTTTCAATTTCAATGATGTGTTCAAACTTTTCAGGCTCAACGGTTTCAACTTCCGCAAATAAGTCATTTTGCACAACGGATTGCAATTGTTGCTGTTGTTGTTTCTCTAAAATTTTTAAACGCTTTTGCGCTTCTTTAATCACCCCCGCAGGGATCCCCGCAAGTTTTGCAACTTGTAAACCATGACTTTGGCTGGCAGGACCTTGTTGAACTTTATGCAATAGAATCAAATTACCATTTAACTCTTTGGCAGTCACATGGTAGTTATCAATAGCCACTTCTTTTGAAAGCTCAGTTAATTCAAAATAATGTGTGGCAAAGAGACATAAACATTTGATTCGTTTGGTTAGATCAAGCACACATGCCCAAGCTAGAGATAGTCCATCATAAGTACTTGTACCACGACCAACTTCATCCATAAGCACCAAAGACTGATTGGTTGCATGGTGCAAAATTTGAGATGTTTCGGTCATTTCCACCATAAAGGTAGATTTACCCGTAGATAAATCATCAGCAGAGCCAATTCGAGTAAATATACGGTCAATCGGTCCTAACTTCGCTGTTTTAGCAGGGACGAAACTGCCGCAATACGCCAGCAAACTAATCAGAGCAGTTTGACGCATAAAGGTTGATTTTCCGCCCATGTTTGGCCCTGTAATGATCGCCATACGATGATTGAAATCGAGTAGGGTATCATTGGGAGTAAATGGCGTTTTACTGAGTGATTCAACTACAGGGTGTCGACCAGCGGTAATTTTAATCCCGATTTCTGGGCTGTATTCAGGTCGATTCCAATTATTCAAACGGGCTTGATGGGCAAAGTTTGCCAATAAGTCGATATGAGCAATCGATGCACTCATCATTTGTAAATTGGCAATATCCGCTCTTAATTCTTCCAGTAACATTTCAAAGAGTAGTTTTTCTCGCGCAAGCGCACGTGATTCACTGGAAAGTACTTTATCTTCAAAAGATTTTAATTCTGGGGTGATATAACGCTCGGCATTTTTCAGCGTCTGACGACGGATGTAATGATCAGGCGCTTGTTCTGCTTGGGCACGGGTGAGTTCGATATAGTAACCACTGACACGGTTATAACCAATCTTCAGGGTATTAATGCCCGTGTTTTCTCGCTCTTTGATTTCTAAATCAATCAGGAATTGGCCTGCATGGTCACGAATTTTACGCAGTTCGTCAAGCTCATCATCAAAACCTTCTGCAATTACATTGCCATCACGCAATAGTACAGGAGGATGTTCAACAATCGCAGACAGTAAACGTTGGTGTAATCCATTAAAATCGCCCAATTCTTCATTCAATTGCACAATCAATTTAGATTGCTGAGTCTCAAGAATCGGTTGGATTGCATGTCTTAAAAATGGGATTTGTGCACATGCTTGACGAAGCTGCACCAAATCACGAGGACGTGCACTGCCAAGTGCAACACGACTTAAAACCCGTTCAATATCGCCAATTTCTTTTAAGACTAAGCGAACAGGACTTTCATGGTAGCCTTTGAGTAAAGTATCCGTTGCATCTAAACGTGCATCTAAGATTTGAGTATCACGAATGGGTTGCATCAAGGTACGTGCCAGTAATCGTCCGCCCATTGCAGTTTGGCAATCATTGATTAAGCTAAATAGCGAAGTACCGTGCTCAAATAATGGATCAATAATTTCTAAATTACGGCGTGTAACAGGATCAAGTGCAATAAAATCTGAGCTTTGTTCTAATTTAATTGAACGAATATGTGGTAACGCAGTTTTTTGAGTTTCTTTGGCATAATGAATCAGTGCAGCGGCAGCCGCTTTAGCCAAGGGTAAGTGGTCAATACCAAAACCAGAAAGTGTGGAAACTGCGAATTGGTCACATAAGGTTTTTTGTGCGTTATTTAAATTAAAATCGACATTGGGCCGTTTGGTAATCGGGCATTCAATTTGTCGTTTAATATCTTCAATAATATTTGGGTCGACTATGTCTTCATCGACCAATATCTCACTTGGCATTAAGCGAGCTAATTCAATCGCCAAGCTTTCAGATTTAAACTCTTGTTGTTGAACTTTAAAAATACCCGCACTTAAATCCAACAGTGCCATACCAATTTGGTTTTGTTGGAAGCAGATCGCAACTAGATTCGATGCTTGTGTTGCGGTTAACAGGGCATCATCAGTTAATGTTCCAGGGGTGATAATTCGCACCACACCGCGTTCAACAGGTCCCTTACCTGTGACTTCACCAATTTGCTCACAGATGACAACCGCTTCGCCTTTTTTAACCAAACGCGCCAAATAACCTTCTGCAGCATGGTATGGAACACCCGCCATTGGAATAGGTTCACCATTTGCTTTACCACGATGAGTGAGGGTAATACCCAAAAGTTTTGCGGCTTTTTTAGCATCGTCAAAAAACAGTTCGTAAAAATCGCCCATGCGATAGAACATTAAAGAGTGTGGATGCTGCATTTTTACTTTTAGATATTGCTGCATCATAGGGGTGTGGGAGGATAAGTCAGCCATTGTTTCCATGCTATTCATGTATGTTAAATCTCTAAATTTAAATAATAAATAAGTTTATTTTGAAAGTTTGGCAATCTAACCAATTCTAACAACTTCTGTGCAAATCTGACCTAAGCAAAGGAAAAAGCATAGCTTTAGTGTACTTTTGTTCGTGCCAAAATTGAGTCAACAATGTGTGAGGAAACAAATTGGTTTCTCTCGGCCGTCATCTTAACAAATTGAGGCTGATTCACAAAAAGGAATCCGAAGATGAGTGCGGAAATTAGCAACAAAAAGAAAATGGCATGATCTGCTCGTGCTATTGATAAGATGAAGAAGAGGGATGCCGTAAAAAGTGATATCGGTGAATATTCAGGTTTGAGAGTGGTTTGCGGTAAGACTGGTTTGAAAAGCTTCGTTTATCGTTATAGAAGCCCGATAGATAATTCTTTGAAAAAAATTACGGTAACTATGCTGAATTGGATAACTATCCTGACATGTGACTTGAGGCGCTTATCGAACTTCAGCGTTTGATGTTATTAAGGTCACAAGGTGTTTGTCCAGTAACTGAAACGAAAGCATAAAACTGGTAATCAAAAATAAAAAAGAAAAACTATCAGAAACTAATAAAATATTAACCGTAAAAGACGTAGTTGATCTTTATTTAACTAAAGTGATTATTGATTCACGCTCTGGAGTTAAGAAAAATATACAAGGTGCGCGAAAATTAAAAGGAAAACTTGAAGCAAGATGAACTCTATATGCTGATGTAATTGCAGTTTTAGGCCATATGTAAGTTGAAAGTGTGCTTAGAAAGGATATTGTAGAGTTTATTAAAAAGATTATTGATCGCGGAGCTTAGGTACAGGCAGGGCGTGTGTTATCGCCTATGATTACGCAACCGGTTTAGATTATTTTTCTGAGCGTTTTGTCGAATTATCGAAACAATGTGTAGAGTACTTAAAAACTCTTCCACGTTTGAATAGCCTTTATTTATTTCCGTTATTTTGCACAGGAAAACCAATTGCTCAAAAAAACTTTGACTGAAACAAAGTGGGTATTGAAAGGTGAATATAGAGCCAATAATCATAATTTACAACCTGACCAGTTATGGCCAGAAGATATGGAAGATTGGAATCCTCATGACTTAAGAAGGACATTGAGAACTAATTTATCTAGGTTAGGATATCCAACGGATATTGCTGAAGCTATATTATGGCATTCTAAAAAAGGAATAAAAGGGACATATAATTTGCACACTTATGAAAATGAGTGTGCAACATTGTTACAAAAATGTGCTGATTAATTGGAGTCTTTAGGGAGGATTTATAGAGATTGTTTCAATCTGACCATTTCTAAATTGTATTAGTTTAGATGGTATAAGATAGATGTTATATGGCACCACTTTTGTTAAATATTGGAAAATATCTTGTTTTTACAAGAGATTTTTGTTGTCTATACTTTTGTTTCACATAATAATCCACATATAATTTTGGATTAAAATAGTCTAAATAAGAATAATTCAGAAGGTTTTGGATAATAGATAAATTGAGTTTAACTTCAGTAGAGCCACAATCTATTTATTGCTAGACCCTAAATCAAAGTATCACGATGCCAGATTTCCTCAACAAATTAATCTGAGCAGCAATCGAGTAGGCTGGATTGCGCATGAGGTAAATACGTGGATTGTTCAGAAAATCAGTGAACGTCGAATTACTACAATTTGAATAAAAAGCTATAAATAGGATTGTTGTCCCATCAGTTGTAATACAAGCGCATAAGCAAAATCATGAGAAATTGATTCTGCAATGAAGAATGCTTGAGGTGGGTAAAATCTAAGACTTGTTTACGAAAAAAATTTGATCATGAAAGATAATTTCACTATTTGGATGAGGATATTCTTGTATGTAGAGTGACCTACCTATACATTTCAACCGTTTAATTGAAACATCCTTGAATCTTGATGCAATAAGATTGGCTTCACAGATCCATTTATCGAATGTTGAATAATCAATTGATTAATGTTTGAATTCAGGGCTGAATCGTATTTTTTCATTTCAATCTCTAAAGATTAGAGTTAGGTTATCTTTAAGATGGATCATGTGTTTACTTTTTTTAATATCAGGTACTTTAAATATTTGTATAACAAGAATGGGTAGAAAACATTAAATAGTAATGAAAATCATTATTAATTATGTTATTGTTTGTATTTCCGAGAATTTATACTTTCACTATTCAAAATGCAAAAATTACAATTTAAGAAACTAATGTTAACACTATTAAGTGTGAGTATTTGCAATGCAAATGCTAATGAAGTTGGTCAATTACCTGTAATAAAGGTAACAGCTGTTAAAGAAACTAAAACGAAAGAAGAGCCTAAGTTCGAGTGTTTCTTTCCAGAGGATTATGAATGTTATCCTTTTGATCCACCACCCAGTCTTCTTCAATATACTCGTCCATCAACAATTGAAGATTCTGAATATAACGATTGTGAGAAAGTTGTTGGTAATCCTATTGAAGTTTCAAATGGGAATAAGCATCAAGAGGTTGTCTATTTTAAATCTAAAGGAGAAATGCCATTAGAATTTATACTTTATTATGATACCTCTGCTAAAGGTGATCTTGATCCTAACCGTGAAAACAGGATAAGTGTTGGATGGACTGATAACTTTACTTATTCACTTCGAGTAAGTCAAAATGGGCAGCTCATTCGTAGATTACCTGATGGAAGTGATTATTATATTGATGAGCGGTATGCAGTTAAAAAGATAGATGGGGATTGGTATGTAACTCTTCCTGATGGCGGACAGGAAATTTATGGATCAAATGGTGTACTTTTTAGTAAGAAGAACGCACATGGTGTTGGATGGACTTTAAGTTTTGAGAATATTTCTTATATCAAAGCAACACATACTAATGGAAAATCAATAAATTTCTATAGGAAGCCTAATGGGAGATTTTTGGGTAAAATTAGTAAAGTGACGGATCCTAATGGAAATACTTATGATATTAACTATGGAAGCCCATATTTATTAGATACAAAATTCCCAGACGGAACAATTTACAATTATCACTATGGTGAAAATGGCTCAAAACCCTATCTTTTAACAGGTATATCAATTAATGGTAAGCGATTTAGTTCTTATGGATACAATAAAAACATTGCTATTCAAAGTGGGCGAAGTGATGGGTCGCAAGTAAATAAATTTGAATATGGTAAAGACTATACTATAGTAACTAATCCGCTAGGAAGTGTTACAAAATATATTTTGATGTGTGCTGAGAAAACAGGAGGTTTTAACTTGGTAAACTATAGACACTCATCAGGAGTTTACCATGAGCAAGAAACAGAAGACTTACACCGCAGAATTTAAAGTTGAAGCAATAAAATTGATTGAAGCCAATCAAGGCAATGTATCGGAAACAGCCAGACAACTTGGCATTTCAATGCAAACTCTTTCAAATTGGAATAATAAAGCAAAGACTGGCACCTTAGCAGGCACTAAACAATATTCACCTGATCTAAATGCCTTACTCGAAGAAAATAAAAAGCTCAAACAACAGCTCAAAACAGCTGAAATGGAACGTGAATTTCTAAAAAAGGCAGCAGCGTACTTTGCGAAAGAAAGTCAGTAAGGTACGCCTATATGAAACAGCAAAGATATTTATTCCCGATTAGCTTTATGGCTAGATTACTTCACGTTTCAGTGTCACGATTTTATGATTGGCTAAAACGAGGCATGAATAAAAGATTGGTTCAGCGAAATCAACAGACAATTTTGGTCAAAATAGCTCATGAGGAAACTAAACAAAGCTATGGCTATATTCGATTAACTAAGCATTTACAAGCGCAAGGTATCAAAATCAGTACGTATGCTGTACGTCAAATAAAAAAGCTCAACCAGCTGTATTGTAAGCGTCATAAGCGTTTCAAAAGAACTACGAAGAGTGATCATAATCGAGCGATCTACGCAAATTTACTAGAGCAACAGTTTTCAATGACTAAGCCCAATCTTGCATGGTCAAGCGATATTACATACATTTGGACTGCTGAAGGTTGGTTATACTTGGCAGCAGTAAAAGACCTGTACACGAAACAAGTGGTTGGCTATAGCTTAAATGAGCGTATGACCGCACAACTTGTTTGCAATGCACTGACTATGGCGATTCGTAATCAAAAACCAACGAAAGGCTTAATTATTCATTCGGACAGAGGCAGCCAATATTGCAGCCATGAATATCGAAAGATACTGGAAAAATGTGATTTTCAAGGTTCAATGAGCAAACGTGGGGACTGTTACGATAATGCACCGATTGAAAGTTTCTGGGGCATACTCAAGAATGAATTAGTGCATCATTGCAACTATAAAACCAGAGATGAAGCTAAAGCAGATATTACAAAATACATTGTGTTATTTTATAATCAGCGAAGAATTCAAAAGAGTTTGGATTTTAAAACGCCAAATCAAATAGCAGAGAACTTTTATCGGTTAGCTGCCTAGCATATCCCAAGTGAAAGTCTCCTGCTAATTCAGCACATATCATTTATACAAATGCTCAAAAAAATAAATTATTAAGGATGGAGCGTAGTGGGGTAGATAGTTGCCCGAATAGTAGTGCTATGACTACTTATGATCAATTAGGTATGATTGCGATAAAAAAAGACTGGAATGGTATAGAGACACATTATCAACGAGATAAATTTGGGCGAGTAATTCAGGAAACATCTGGTATAAAGAATGGGAATTATAATAATGCGATCACAAAAAAATATACTTGGAGAAATTTGCCAAGTTATATTACTAAAATTGAATACTTTAATGCTAGTAATAATTCTTTAATAAAAACTGTAAGTTATGATTACTATGAAGGTCATAATCGTATTAAAAGTATAAAGACTTGTGCTCTAGATTCATGTAGTACTGTTGGTTATGGATATTCATTTCATGAAAATAAGATTCCACAAACTATTGCCATTAACAACAACGGAAAAGTAACAGTTAACTTATATGATTCATCAGGAAATCTATTAGAGATTAGGAATCCTTTGGGGCAAATTATTACTTATAGTAATTATGATGGCTTAGGAAACGTAGGAAAAATTGTTGATAGCAATGGATTAATTACTAATTTTTTGTATGATAGCCGTAGTCGTATCATTAAAGAAGAACAAATATTAGAGAATAACCAAACTCGAACTCAAACATTTAAATATGGCCCATTTGGCGCAACTGAAATTGATCGTAATGGAAGTAAAGAGATTATTTATTACAATGATAATGGCACAATCACTCAAATTACTCATGGTAGCGCTAGTCAAGTTTTAAGTAGTCAAGAGTTTAAATATTCAAATCTTGGACAACTCCTCAGTGTCAGTTTTAAAGAAGGTGGTTCGGTTCGTTATTCTAAAAGTAATCAACATAATCAACTGGGATGGACAACCGCAGACTTGGGTAACAATGGACAAAACCAGCGTTATGAATATGATGCCAATGGAAATGTTATTAAAGAAACGGATTCATTGGGTAATATCACTTCATACTCTTATGATTCACAAGGTAATATCAATTTAGAGAGTCGTAGTGATGGTTCGACTATTCTATATAACTATGATGCTGTTGGGCAATTGATTAGTGTTAAAGATGCTAAAGGCAATACAACAACATATAGTTATGATGGACTTGGTCAACTGTTATCAATCAATAGTCCAGATACAGGATTAACCAAATATCAATATGATCCAGATAGTAATCTGATTCGTTTAACGCGTGCAAATAATGTCAGCACAACATATAGTTATGATGCGTTAAATCGCCGAACTAAAGCGCAGACAGGCGATCAGATCCAAAGCTGGGTTTATGATAATTGTAGCAATGGTGTTGGTCGCTTGTGTGCAACAGCTGATGGGGTTACTTCTACAGGTTATGGATATACCAAAGATGGTCAACTTTCTGTACAAATTAAAAATATAGCTAGTGTTAATTACTCAACTTATTGGAACTATGACAGTTTAGGTAATTTGATTGGAGAAAGCCGTGGGAGTGAAAATAATAAAGTCATTTATGAATATGATGGATTAAATCGAGTAAGTGCGGTTAAATTCAAAACAGCAAGCTCAACACAGACGATTGTCAACAATGTGACATATGAACCCTATGGTGGAATCAAAAACTGGACCTATGGCAATGGTTTATCACGACAAGCTAGCTATGATCAGGATTACCGCCTAATTGGTATTACTGCTCTGGGAGTGCAAAATCTTAGCCATCGCTATAATGCCAATAATTGGATCACCCAAATCAATAATGGCTTAGATAACAATAAAACTACCAGTTATAGCTATGATGTACTTGGGCAATTAAACCTTGCTTCTTCAGCCCAATATACCGAACGCTGGCAACAAGACAGCAATTACAATCGAACCAACCGCATAGGCAATACCAATGCCGTAACGAACTATATGCTTGGTCAGGGAAATCGTTTAACTAGTACAACGGGTGCTGAAGCGAAAAACTTTAGTTATGATGTATTGGGTAACCTAACCCAAAAGACTGGGTATGGGGGAACGGTTAATTATACCTACGATGGCTTTAACCGTCTGAAAAGCGTAAATACAGGTGCTACAGTAAGTTATGACTATGATGTCTTTAATCTTCGTAGTCGTAAATCTGGTAATGGTGGAACCATCAATTATATCTATTCACCGGATGGCCGATTACTCGCTGAAAGTCCTTTATCTACATCACAAAATGGCAGTTTAGCGAAAAACTATATTTGGCTAGGTGGTCAACCGATTGCTGTGGTAAGCAATAATCAATTCTATTATATCCATAATGATCACTTAGGTCGTCCAGAAGTCATTACTGACTCAAATCAAGCTGTGGTGTGGAAAGCTCAACTTAGCAGTTATGACGGTGCTGTGGTACAAAGTAGTATTGGAGACTTTAACCTCGGTTTTCCTGGGCAATACTATGATGCAGAGAGTACACTTTGGTATAATTGGAATCGCTACTATGATGCCAGTATAGGGCGTTATACTCAGAGTGATCCGATTGGATTAGCAGGTGGTTTAAATACATATACTTATGTAGAAAATAATCCAATTAGTTATATCGATGAAACTGGTGAAATTGGGATGTTGGGTGCTGCATATGGTGCAGTTGCTGGTGGTATTGGTGGTTATGTTACTGGTGGATGGAAGGGAGCTATAATAGGTGCAGGTACAGGAGCTCTCGTTGGTGCTGTAAATCCATGGGCTTCACACTATGTTGGTGCCGCGGCTGGATCTGTTGCTGCGAATATAGCGGGTCAAGTTGTTGGTAATAAATTATCGAAAAAAGATATAACTGATCCGTGTAATTATAATTATTTTGCGATTGCCGGAGCTGCTATAGGTGGTGCTGTTGGTGGGCCTGCGAATCAAGTTGTTGCAAGGTATGCGCCATACATGAGAGTTAATATGATTGGAAAACCATTAGGAACACCAGGTGTTAATAGGACTCCAGGGCTGGTTGTAGGAGCAGTTGTAGAAGGTGGTATCGTTGGAGCTGGTGAAACTGGCGGAAACTATATACAGAAACAATATGAAGGGAGTAAAAAATGATCTGGTTGAAGACTTTTGTTTATTTTGTGTTTTATAGTATTCTTCTTTTAATAGGATCTTTTTTGTATGGTCAAGCTCTTCTATTCTTCGTGAAAAGAAAATCTATTTTTAAGAATTTTTTTATATTTTTAACATACATTTTTTTTATTATTTTGATTGTATATCCTATTATTTTAATTTTTGATTTAATCAAAGATTTTCATTTTTATATTTCAAAGAATAATTATTTTTTATTTTTTGTTCTAAGCTGTTTTATTCTATCAATTATACCGATGCTTATACTTTTTCGAATAAAATATTTAAAAAGGCTACAATTATTTGGTTTATTCAAAAACTAAATTAAAATAGTGAATTTACAAGAAGGCCACATTCAATGAGGCCTTTTTTGTATTTTAAATTTTTCAATAAATTATATTTTATTGATTGTAAATTGAAGTATTTAAATTTAAGTCCATTATTAATTTCGAATTAAACTTTGAAGATAACAATCTACTTTTTTCTAAAAAACTGTCGTATAATTTCATTATGTTTCTTAATTCTAAGTGATTTTTTAATCACTCCTAAAAACAGCCTATACGAATTATAAGTAAGGATCACCTTGATAATTTCAAATCAAATGAGGTGTATCAATTAAAAGATTGTTTCTTATGCTATTCACATCATTCAGTTTCAGCAATGATAAATGGATAAATATGAGCAATCTAAACATTCACTTAAGTTGGAACATTGACACTCTAAAAATTGCCGATTATCCTTGGCTTGCTGACCTACATTGTCAGTCGGTTTTGGCTGACCAGAATTAACAAAGCCTTCCATATAAGAGATTCCCCTTATATGGAAGGCTTTAGATTTGTATGTTGAAAGTATAAAATCTCCTTCAAAAACAAATCATTTTTACTTAATAATTAAGTTCATTAGTGCATTTTAAAAAGAAGAGCTTAATAAAAGTCATTTATTACATTGTCTAGCTTTTTTAGCTAATGCAGGTAAAGATAATTGTTATTCTTTTATGTGTTTTTCAGGAATTAAAATACTATAATTCTCAGGTAAATAAGTCTTTAATTGAAAATTTGTAACATTAATTCCTGCACATTTATAGTTTCCACAGGCTAAGTTATAAACATAGATTTCTTTATTATTTTCATTTAATATACCAATACCATTTATTAATGTAATTGGAGGGTAGAGTTGTACCGATAGTAAAGAAGCCTGTAATTGAGCTTTTTTTAAAGATTTTGAAAAGTCGTTAACTCCTCGATGATGAAAACTTAAATAACAGCTAAGCAAGAGTATAGAAAGAAATAAGTAAAAGTAAGAAGTCATGATAAATGTTATGATTTTTGTAGCTAAAATACTTCTAAGGAGTGGATTTTTGTTTTTAAAATCAAAAGAAATTGAGTAATATTTTAATTTTAGTTTTTTTTCGCATTGGTTTCAGGTTTCCACCAATACCATACAAAAAAAAGATAGTAGGTAAAAAAAAAAAATGAATTAAGTATTTTTAATCAAATCGATAATTTTATTCAATAAATCTATGAAAATGCTTAATAATTCATTGGCACCTAAGAATGTTACTTCATTGTTATTTAATCCTAGCGCAAAAACGTTTGTTTCAGAAATTTGGAAAAGCCCAAAGTAATAAAACATTTGACATCCAAAGCATAAAGCAGGTAAGTAAATTATAAAAAAGAGAGTCTTTTAATCCAATCTTGCATATTTATTTGTTTCTCTGAAAATAGTTAAGGAGAAGAATGATTGTAAATTTATAATTTGCCAAATATATTATAAATAATTATCTAGAAATTTTTTATTAATGTTAATTACCATGCTATAGAACATTTTTTATATCCGGTTTAATTGATTAAGTTGTTGAATAATTTTTCTGCTGCATCATCAAAACGATCTACTTCATCTTCAGTAAAACATTCAAAATTAGACGTGTTAATTAGTTGAGATTCAATTGTAATGTATGAAGAAGGGTGTCGCTCTAATATACGCAAAATATCTTGTTTATGAGAATACGTTAAATCTGATTTAAGGACTGTAGTTAACTCTAATACTAAATTTGGTATAAATTCAAACCGTTTATGGTTAGTAATATAGTTAAATCCACGCCAAATTTGAATGTTATAATTTACGTTAATTTGTGATGTCTTATTAAAAAACTGGACAAAACGAGAAAATAGTTTTCTTAATACAAGGTCAATATCATCAGTATTAACTTCAGCGGCTAACATACATAATCCCTCAAATATGTTGGAATTACCAGATAAAACCAATGGATTGATAAATGAAATAATACGACTATCAATATATTTTAAAATCCACCTAGACTTACTATATTCACAGATTGCTGGTATCAATATTTTTTTTTCTAAAGCCAAAGCTCTGTAAAAATGTTCTGAGTCATTTTGGAGCCCTAAGAACTTGATATAACTATCTATATATTGATCATAGTAGGCACCCTGTAAACCATCTTCATGCCAAGGTATGTATACCTCGTACTGATTTGCAGCCGCAAGTGCTGGTCTTAATAAGGTTTTTAATTGCATAGAGCTAGATTTTTCACCAAAAGTTGAGGATCTTTTAGCAACAGTATAGCCGTCACTTGTAAAATCAAGTTGCGGTTTAATACTCTCAATCATAGTAGATCGCTCATAAGGAGTATTAAGTAGAGTAATTAATTGTTCAATTTCTTCACGAGTTAAAGCTGAAAACGCAAAATTTTTATCTAATACTAGCTGTGGTTGCTCAAGCCCATTTAAAATATCATTATAGTTTAAGTAGATCACTGGTGGTACTGAAATGGAGGAATCAGCGTCAATAAATTTATCCTCATGTTCAATCTCTTTATTTTTTTTGTTCATAAAAAGATTGTTTACTACATTTTCTACAATTGGATGCTCTTGCCATGGAGTTAACGACAAAATTCCAAGAATTTTTTCTAAACTATAAACTTTAGGTTGTGGTATTAAATGAAGTTCTTTTAAACATCTTATTGCAAACCAAACATAAGATGATTGAGCTAGATAGTATTCAAGCAAATCAGTTTTATTGCATAATCGTAGTGATCTTAAAGTTGCTGCATGTAGTATAGGTATATGTAACTCATTAATAATTTGATCTAGTATTTTTGTTTGTGGTGGGTATTCATTAGAAGTTAAACGTTCAAATAACCAGTCTGCTATGTCATCTCCCGTGGGGAGATCATATTTCATAAGGCAATCTTCCCAATCCTGTTCAAAAACCCAACCCCAAATGTAAATAAAGGAATCTTTACCTCTTGAAAGTGAGTCGATTATATCATTACCACAAGTCAACAAACGTTCAGATACAATGTTGTGAGCCAAAAGACTTGAGTTATTATCAATTATTAATGGCGAATGTTCTTTGATAATATTCGGTACAATACTATTCAGTGCAATATCAAAAGGAAGTCTTCCCGCAGCTAAAATTGCAGTACGTCGTGTTTGCCAAGGAAGATTTTTATTACAGGCTAATGAAACAATTCTTTCAGCAAAACTTATGTCACGAGCCCTCATTGCAAGTATACATTTCCACAATTCAATAGTTGGTGATGTGAATTTTATTAATGATAAATCTGAAGTATGAGTTGAACCTGATGCTACAATTGCGGTAAGTATTGTAACCGCAGTATTGTCGTCAACTTCTAATGCTAGTTGTTTAACTAAATATGGCAAAGCTTTAGTGCTTCGTTTTGTAGATAAAACTAATGCTGCATGTCGTCTAATTATTACGTCTGTATGGTTTAGACTATTAATCAATAAATTAAGTGTTTCTAGGGTGCTTAACTCACCTAGTTTAACTAATAATATTGCGTCAAGTGTACGATCATTTTCTGAAGCTAATCTTGCTTCTAATAATGGAATTGCCTCTGGAAAAGGTTTTTCTAGACTCTGCATTAGAAACCAAAAATTCCAGCCAGTATTTAGTGGCTCTATCTTCTGAATTCTTCTATACAGCTCTCCTATGTCAGCATCGTGTGCAAGAAGAGTGGATAAAGCTGTAATTCTTTTATCTAAAGCTAGATTTGTATCAAAAAAGTCATTTTCATAAATAGATTTATTAGGTAAAGATGGTAATACAGATGGTAGTAAAGATATGAATGCTGATGTACTATTTGTCCTTGGCTGGAGGGAGTTACATAGTTCTGGAAGACTAGGCTCAGCTAAAAAAAGTAAAATTCGTAATGCATTATTTATAACTATCTCATCAAAATCATTTTGTTTAATTATAGCAATTGAATTTTTAGTTAAATTGTCTTTATTTTCCCAAATGTAATCTTCGAAAACATCCAAACATGCTGATTTAGTAACAAGAATTTTATCAATATCAACATTTGGAAGTGCTGCAAGGAATTCAGTTGTTTTTGCTATGTTGTCAAATTTTTGATATAGATTTATTTTGTTGTTTGTTCTAAAGTCACTTTTCCTCATTATAGGATGTGTTGTTATAAAATTAAAGACTGGTTTTAATATATCCCGACGCCAGTCCAATAGAAGAATAGGAATTAACTTTCTTTTAATTTCAGGGCGTTGATTTTCAAAAAGATTCAATATACTCGGGTCAATCATTAAATCAATCCGATGTGCAGCCATAGTAAACCAGTCAAGTACTGAATTTTCTGGATCTTCCACTTTCTGAATTTTTATTACGAATGTAATTAAAGTATGTAACTTGGTTATATCAAATTCTAAAATCATCCTCATTATTGATGTTGACCAATGAAAATCTTGCTGAAAACGGTTAGGCTGAATTTTTATTAATTCAAAAAGCTGTTCTATAAAATGAGCGTTACCTATACACTTTACAAGCTCTGGTAAAATGTAGTAATCAGTAACTTTTATTTCCGAATTGCTAAGCATATTCAGAATATCTTTTTGCGTAATAAGATTGTTTTTTAAAATATATGCTTTTAACGACCATATATCTTTACCTTTTAGGAAAGCGTCTTTTGCAACTGCATGTGCTTTAATCAAGTTGCCAGATTTTTCAAGATGAAAAATTTGTGCTGTTATATTGCCGATTTCTGCATACCATTCAGCCAACTGTACATGCGTAGTTCGATAAATATCTAATGAAATAAAACTTTCAAGTCCTGCACGAACTGTTTCATGCATCTCATACAGATCATCTCCAGTTTTACGAAGTAAACCAAGTATTAAAAGCTCATGAATAGCTTCTCGTATGTTCTCTGTAGGGAAAATCTCTATAGCTTCAGTCCTACTAAATGGTAAAGCAAAACAGGTTAGTTTTTTAGCAGCAATAACTAGAGTTGGTGAAACACGATCAAAACGTTTCCTTTCAGCCTCTGCTAGCATTTCATCAGCAGGTATTTCAGCGATTATTCTCATATCTTCTATTGTTTCGACATGGGCTAATGTTTGTGCAAGACTCACTAGCAATCCTGTTTCTCTTCCAACTGTAATGCGTTGATAGATCCACAAGAGCTTTGATCTATCCACATCTTGATGCTGATATGTTACGAGTTGAACAAATTCTTCAAATTTAAATCCAGGGATATTGAGTTGTTCAATTTTATATAAAAGTTTGCTTGAAGAACTGATCTCACGTAATGGCATTTCTTGGCTAAAGATGGCAATTTGTAGATGCTGGCTAGAAATAGAGCTTATGAAGTGATTGAGGGCTTTCGCAAAAGAATCAGAGCAAGTTCCATGCACTAAATCGATTAATAGTATAATTTTTAGGCTGCATGAGGATAACGATTTAGCCAGCTTTTGAAGAGTATTTTCGGTTGATAATTGATTATCTATAGCTATCTTAAACGGAGTAGTTATTCCGTATCTGCGTAAGTGAAAAGCGACTCCTGATAGAACATCAATTAATGAATTATTTTCAGTTACATTAGCATAAAATACATTGCGATCAGGTTGATTTGAACGAATGTACTCTAATATTTCACTGGCTAAAGAGGTTTTACCCGAACCTGAAACACCTGTTATCTCTATGGCTTTCCCTGTAAATTCTTGAGCAATTTGTGTGACTAAGTTGGTCCTAGGCAGAAATTGAAGTCCACGCAGAGGAGGTTCTTTAATTATGACCATTGTTGGCCATACGGTACGTAGTTCGAGTTCGAAATCTTCTTTATTAAATGTTTTGTTTGTTTGTTTAGAGATATCATTAATAAAGCCTCTTAAATTTCGAAATAAAGTATTTTCAATTATATTTCTTTGTAACTGATAGTTATCCTCAAGGCGTTGATAAACTCTACTAACTACTTCTTTTTCTGTCCCATACAGACTTAATATTTTAATTCGACTAAGGATATTAGGAAGTATTGCATTAATTCTTTTAATTTCTTGAATGTATAGTTGAAAGAAACCTTCTTCTAGAGATAGTGTGTTTATAAAAATAGAAAAGGATTCAAATTTTTGCTCAATATTTAACTTTGGATCTATATTTGATGGAATTTTCCAACGTTGAATCTTACCTTTATTTTCATTAGATATATCAATTTTTTTTAGGCAATGGTCTTTTGTCATTTTATGTATAACAGTTAGATAAGCTTGTGAGCTATTTAGTGGTGCATGTTCATCAGCATCTATTAGTTCTGATAGATCTTTACTTACCTCATCACCAAGAATCCAAATTTGTTCATAATTATTATTAGTCAAATGTAAAATTGCATTTGGAAATAAATCTTTAGCAGCACTAGTGAGTGTCCAAGGTGTAGGATTAAGAACCCCCGTATTTGTTTCGGTAGGCTTTTTAATTTGTATGTATTGGCGATATTCCACACAATTTTCAATCCAAAATAGATCTAAATCATCTTCACCTTCTGGTCGAACATAAGCAGTGGAACCATGCTGATCGAAAAGATCAAATAAACGGTCAAGTATGACAGTGGCCTGATAGTCAAATCCTTTAATTGCACTAATTCCTCCTGACATATATTCCTCACATAATAAAATTAGAACGTAGTAACAAGATTTAGCGATGCTTTAAAATTCTTGTATAGCCGCCATTTGGCAGATCCAGAAAATAGTTAACTCAATAAAGTTGGTCGAATATCCATAACACTCTAAAATCAAAAAATATTATTGAAATAATTAAAGATTTAAAAAATAATTATAAGGAAGGTGAAATAGTAATCAGTTGATTTTAATACTGCAAGTATTTAATTATGTGATTTATTTTTAGCCCAATCGGTCACATATCTCTTATGTTTTTATAGATACTTGCCACACAAGTAAGCGAACTAAAAACAAAATTATAAATTTTACCTAAGTGTATCTTTAGGTATGCCTTTTAATTAATTTTTAAAAAATTTATTTAATATCAGATATAAAATACTTATGCATCATAGGGGTGTGGGAGGATAAGTCAGCCATTGTTTCCATGCTATTCATGTATGTTAAATCTCTAAATTTAAATAATAAATAAGTTTATTTTGAAAGTTTGGCAATCTAACCAATTCTAACAACTTCTGTGCAAATCTGACCTAAGCAAAGGAAAAAGCATAGCTTTAGAGTACTTTTGTTCGTGCCAAAATTGAGTCAACAATGTGTGAGGAAACAAATTGGTTTCTCTCGGTCGTCATCTTAACAAATTGAGGCTGATTCACAAAAAGGAATCCGAAGATGAGTGCGGAAATTAGCAACAAAAAGAAAATGGAGTGTTCTGTTTAACCGAATCGCTTGTGGAGCGATTTCCTGATATTTTTGCCTTTCAGCTTTATTCGCTAAGTTGAGTATAAGGTAGAGCAGACTGGAAATAACATTTAAAAGGATAGACATATTCGAGATGATTAGGAATTGGAATTAATAAAAAATGTGATAAAAACAATGACCTGAATATTAATCAATATTGAGACGCTGTATCAAAATAAGTTTGGTTTCTTTCATATTTGCCTTTGGCTTGTGTATACGATCACGTTTTGGATCAAAGCTATTGAGAGATTTCATCAATTTATCAAGGCCTGACAGTAGAAGATGAATGGCTTGTATGATAGGTTTTAGATATGGGCTTGTTGATTTGTGAATGATATTGCTGAATAAGGTCATACGGACTGGTTTTACAACAAAGTTTAATAAGAAAGGTTGATTAGGCTTTGAATGAGCAAGGTGTAGGGTACCTAGATTAGGTGTTATTACTGGTTTATCTATTTTTGCCACGCAACTTTAATGAAGCAAAACTGTTTTTAAGGGCTGAGAAATAAAATGATGAAGGTATCAAAACAAAGCTCTGTAAACATAAGTTCTGAAACAAAAAGCCAGTTTGAATCTATTTTATCAGCACATTTACCTGAATCGAAATTAGTTGATCAGTTTCAAAGACACAAAAGAAAACTAAGAATTTCGTTGACTGATCGATGTAACTTTAAATGCAGTTATTGTATGCCTGATCATCCGAGCTGGTTAGCTAAACAGGATATTTTAAGTTTTGAAGAACTTTATAGATTTTGTGAAGTGATGATTAAGCTTGGCATTACTCAAATTCGTTTAACGGGTGGCGAGCCGTTGATGCGAAAAGGGCTGGTTAATTTTATTTATACGCTCAATACGTTAAGACCATTAGGTTTACAGCGTGTCTCAATGACGACGAATGCTTATTATTTAGAAAAATATGCAGTTGAGCTAAAACAAGCTGGGCTTGATGATCTAAATATAAGTTTAGACAGTATTGATCCAGACACTTTTTTTAAAATGACTCAAAAAACCTTAACACCCGTATTAAAAGGAATTGAGGCGGCAAAAGCTGCAAATATCCCAATTAAACTCAACTGTGTTTTGGTCTATGGAGAGAATCATCAGGAAATATTGTCATTAACTGAGTGGGCTTATCAAAATGACTTTGAACTACGATTTATTGAATACATGCCATTGGATCAACCTGAGCATTGGAAGCGTGAGAAAGTCGTGGTTGAGGATGACATTATCAATATACTTTCGCCACATTTTCGCATCGATAAATTAGAGCGAAATAATAACCCAGCCACAATATATACACTCAATCAAGGTTTTAAACTGGGTATTATTTCCACCATCAGCAAGCCTTTTTGTCAAAGTTGTGATCGTTTGCGTTTAACCGCGACGGGTGAGTTATTTACATGTTTGTTTGCCAATACAGGTATTTCTGTCCGACATTTATTGGATAAAGCTCAGGGAAAACAATTGATAGCAACAATTTTGGATACGGTTTGGCAAAAAAAGGCAGGCTATATTGCTTACCAAGCTGCACCCATTCGTAAGATTAGTATGCATTCTATTGGCGGTTGATTTTATACATAGAGATAGAATTGTATATGCTTTTTTTATTTGAAATGAATCGTTTATTGTGAAGCTGTATATTATTTAAATTGACAGGGTTTTTTATGAAAAATGTAGGCATGAAGCCTGAGAGTTATCGTATTGCTACTGCAAGTTCAGAGTTATTCGCGCCTCCGCATTGTTTACAATTATTAGCAGAGGGTAATACTGAAAAAGGCGATGCACTAAAAACAGCACGAATCGCAGGGATTCTTGCAGCCAAACGTACCGATGAGCTTATTCCGCTTTGTCATCCTTTACCTATTTATCGAGCTGATGTCGATTTTGAAATACTAGCAGATCGCGTCAAGATTACGGCAACCGTAGAAACGATTGCGCCAACTGGTGTTGAAATGGAGGCTTTAACTGCCGCAAGTCTGGCTGCGCTTACGATTTATGACATGTTGAAACCGCATTGTGAACCAGATGAACTGATGATTGGTCATTGCAAACTTGAATTGAAAAAGGGCGGGAAATCGCACTATAAACGTCATCTTCGACAAGCTGTATCAGCTGCGGTCATTGTGTTATCAGATAGTGTCGCTTCTGGCAAAAAACCTGATACAGCGGGACGTTCTGTGGTTGAAACCTTAACTGAGGCTGGATTTGATCCAATTCACTATCAAATCATCGCTGATGAGCCTTTGCAACTAAAACAATTGATTTCAGAATTGGTGCAATCTTATGGATGCATCATTACGGTGGGTGGGACAGGCATAGGTAAGCGCGATATTACTGTCGATACGATAGAACCATTATTGGAACGAGAGCTGAATGGCCTGATGGAAGCAGCACGTGCTTTTGGTCAAAGACGGACACCTTATGCTGCAATGTCTCGTGGTGTTGCTGGTTTTATTGACCGATCATTGGTCATTACTTTACCAGGCAGTCGTGGTGGCGCTTCTGAATCTATGGCAGCGATTTTACCTGCTTTGGTGCATATCTTTGATGTATGTCGAGACTTACCACACCCAGGAGGTTATGAATGAGTTGTTCTGGTCAAGGATTAATAGGTTTAGATCAAGCATTGGCAGCTTATTCTACGGTTGAACCGCGAGCGGTTCAGACTCTGTCACTGGTAGAAGCACATCAACATTATCTGGCACAAGATGTTCTGTCTGAGATTGCATTACCTCTATTTACTCAGAGTGCAGTAGATGGCTATGCCTTAAAAAGCGAAGACATTCTTGCCGGTATTACCGTGTTTGAATTGGTTGGAGAAATACGCGCAGGTATTGAAGAAGATGTTCAGATCGAGTCTGGACAATGTGTTCGAATTTTTACAGGCGGTAAATTGCCAGATTCGGCTGATACGGTTGCCAGACAAGAAATAGTATCTAAACTAGATAGCCGAATTAGCTTAAATCAAGCGCTTAACAAAGGGACGGATATTCGTTATCAAGGCGAAGAATTATCTATTGGGACAATATTGGCAAAGCAGGGCCAATATCTAAAAAGTGGCTTAGTTGCATCACTAAGTATGGCAGGGGTAAAAGAGGTCAGTGTTTTTAACCGTCCTCGTATTGCTGTATTGATTACAGGCGATGAAGTTAGCAAAAGTCTTGATAATAGCGCTCAGGTTTTTGATGCGAATTCGCCAATGGTTTTAACATGGTTGAAGGAAAGAGGTTTTTACTCGATCCATTTAGAACATGTGATAGATGACGAAATTGTCTTGAAAAAGGCTTTAGCAAATGCCTTAGATCATTACGATTTAGTTATCACGACTGGCGGGGTTTCAGTTGGAGATTATGATTTGATTCGTCCTGTTTCTCTTGCATTAGGGGCAAATGAAATTTTTTGGCAAGTTGCTCAGAAACCAGGCAAACCGATTTATTTTGCTGAATATAAAAAACCAAACCAGTCTTCCTATTTATTAGGGTTGCCGGGTAATCCAGCAGCAGTATTTATTTGTTTAGAAATCCATGTGTTGACTTTGCTTAAAGCAATGCAAGGTTTAAAAGAAGCCAAACCAGAATGGGAGAAGGCAAGCTTAAGCGAAGCTGTAAAGGGTGATAGTCGAGAACAACTGTTGCGTATGAAACTGAATGTTGATGAGCAAGGGCAACTTAGTGTTTCAAAACTCAAAAAACAGCAATCGCATATGCTAAGTAATTTAAGTGAAGCGAATGTCATTGGTCGAATTCCAGTGTTTAACAATACTGAAAATTGCCCCAAATTCATTGAGTTCATTCGTCTTTAGTATTTTGAGTCTGATACGCTTGGGTAACAATAAAATGTCTCAATATCCAAATACTGACTTAGTCATTTTAGCTGGTGGTCAAGCTAGACGGATGCAAGGTAAAAACAAACTTTTGCAGCAGTTTGATCATGAAATGCAACTGCTTAAAATCTATCGTCAATTTTGTGATGAGGTTGCGAAAATTTGGGTAAATAGTCATCAGGACTGTATTGTTTATCAGGAGATCATCGCTGAAATAGCCTGTTTTTCAGATGATCAGGCGGGATTTTTAGGGCCATTAATGGGAATGAAAAGCGCATGGGCACATGTAACTACAGATTATATTCTGTTTATTCCTTGTGATATTACTTTTATCCCTAAAGATGTCTTATCAAAAATGCATCAAACTTTATTGGAGGCAGAAAATTCTCAAGCTGTATTTATCTCTATAAACGAACAAAACCTTTACCCCTTTTGCTTGTTGAAAAGAGACAGCTTAGCTACGCTTGAAAAGCATTTGGCTAACGAGCAATTAAGTATTCGAAAGTGCTTTGATGATTTAAAGCCACAAGTCGTTAAATACGAAAGTCCTATAAGTTTCCATAGCATTAATTCAGAACAGGAGTTAAGACTATACCGTGAAGAATTACATATATTCAGTCATTCAAAATCAAGTTAGTTCACCCTAAATACTCATTGTGGCGCTATGGTTAAGTAAAGGTGTTAAATGGCAGAGATTCAAATTAAGATTGAAACTTATGGTGCAATTGAAAGACTGTTACCTAAAGATTTAAATTTTTCTTGTGTTGAAAATAGTATGGTCTCAGAAATTTTGCAGCAAATTTCTGATCAATATCCTGATTGCGCTAGTCTTTTAGAGAAGTGCGCATGTGCGATTGGTGAAGAAATTATTCCCCGTCGACATCGATTAACAAACCATTGTACATTGGTTTTATTATCCCCTGTAGCAGGAGGCTAACATGACAAATGGATTTCGGATTAAGGAAACGGATCTGAGTTTAGATGATTTTAAAACCATCGATGATTTTCCTGAGTGTGGTGGTATTGGAATTTTTATTGGAACGGTTCGAAATCATCATGAAGGTCGCAGTGTTAAGGCACTAAAATATACTGCTTATACGCCCATTGCTGAAAAAATGATTCGTGCAATTGAGCAAGAAATACAAAACAAATATGCAGTATCATATATTCAGGTCATTCATAGAATTGGCGCTCTAGAAATCGGAGGCAAAGCAATCATCGCAGTGGCTTATGCGCCGCATCGAAGAGAAGCTTTTATGGCGTGTGAAGAGGCTGTAGAACGTGTAAAACATGAAGTTCCAGTCTGGAAGGAAGAGTTTTACTCAGATGGTTCCAGTGAATATGTCGCTGGCTGTTGTATCCGAAAAGATGACGATGTTTCGCATAAACATCTTCATTTGAATTCACATTCTCATTAAGTCGTTGTAAATTAAGCAGCTTAAGTTATAAGAATGATGAATGATTATTATGAAAAGTTACCATGTAAAGTAAATGAATTTTTTCTTGAGCTGATTTTTTAATCAGATAAGCCATTAAAGAGGGCACTCAAATGAACGATTTAGAACAAAATAAACCTGAAACAGAAGGCCAAGAACGCCATATTCAGAAGAATACCAATTTCGCGCGTATCGAACCCTATACGCACCCAGCTGGTGGTTGGGGCGCTTTGTTGAGTGTTGCTAGAAATTTAAAAAGGCAAGAAGTCTTTGCCAAAGGCTCAATTACATTAATGAATATTAACCAGCCGACAGGTTTTGACTGTCCTGGTTGTGCATGGCCTGAGAAAAAAGATACGCACGTATTTAATTTTTGTGAAAATGGTGCAAAAGCTGTTGCATTCGAAGCAACCAGTAAACGAGTTACTCCAGAATTTTTTGCGCATCACACGGTGAGTTGGTTAGCTGAGCAAAATGATTTTTACCTCGAAGATTTGGGGCGCCTCACAGATCCAATACGTTATGACGCGGCTACAGATAAGTATATCCCAATTTCTTGGGATGATGCATTTAAGCTTATCGCTCAACATCTTCAAGCTTTGGATCATCCAGATCAGGCAGCATTTTATACGTCTGGTCGGGCAAGCAATGAAGCGGCTTTCTTGTACCAGTTATTTGTCAGAAGTTATGGAACAAATAATTTCCCTGATTGTTCAAATATGTGTCATGAAACCACCAGTATTGGTTTGAAAGATTCAATTGGGCTTGGCAAGGGGACCGTTACTTTAGATGATTTTGATCAAGCGGATACGGTATTTAGTTTTGGGCATAATCCTGGTACCAACCACCCTCGAATGTTAGGAACTTTACGTGAAGTATCGCGTAGAGGTGGAAATATTATTGCGATTAATCCAATCAAAGAACGTGGGTTAGAGCGTTTTCAGGATCCTCAAGCAGCAATTGAGATGATGACGAATGGCAGTACGCCCATTAGTCGTTTTTATTTCCAGCCGAAAATTGGCGGAGATTATGCGCTTTTGTTGGGGATGATGAAGCATCTTCACGAATGGGATAAGCAGGCAATACTCACAGGTAAAACGGGGGTATTTGATCGGCAGTATATTGCTGAGAATACCGTTGGTTTTGATGAAATGTTAAAAGAAGTTGACCGAACAGAATGGCGTGATATTTATCAGTATTCAGGCCTCTCTCCAGAAAACTTAGAATCAATTGCTAAAATGTTTTGCGAGTCTGAGCGTTCAATTTTTTGTTGGGGAATGGGCATAACACAACATAGACACGGTACTGCAAATGTTCATATGTTGGCTAATTTACTTTTGGCGAAAGGACAGATTGGTCGTCCGGGAGCAGGCCTATGTCCAGTTCGTGGGCACAGTAATGTGCAGGGTGATCGGACCATGGGAATCAATGAATTACCAAGTGAAAAAATGTTGGATGATATTGATCGTGTTTTCAACATTAAATCGCCACGTAAACATGGCTATGGTGTGGTAGAAACGATTAAAGCGATGTATGAGGGCGATGTTAAAGTCTTTATTGCTTTAGGTGGGAATTTTGCAGTTGCGACACCTGACACCCCATATACTCAAGAAGCGCTAAAACGCTGCTCACTGGTGGTAAATATCGCAACAAAACTCAATCGTAGCCATCTCGTGTGTGGTAAAGACGCCTTGGTTCTTCCATGTTTGGGTCGTACCGAACTTGATAAGCAACTGAAAGGGAATCAGGCGATCTCAGTTGAAGATTCAATGAGTAATGTTCATTTGTCCGCTGGACGCAATGAACCTGCATCAAAGAACTTGCTTTCTGAACCTGATATTGTTGCACGAATGGCTGAAGCGACGTTACCTGACTCTAAAATTAAATGGCGTTGGTATGTTGAGGACTATGATCGTATTCGTGATTCTATTGAAGAGGTTTTTGAGGAATTTAAAGATTTCAATGGGCGAGCCTATCAACCGGGTGGTTTCCATCTTATTCATCCTGCCAATGTTAAAGTTTGGAATACCCCCGCGGGTAAAGCACAATTCCTGATTACGCCATTAACCCAAGTCTATAACGATCAAGAAAATCAATTTTCTGCCCAGTATACAAAGAGTAAAGTCTACACTTTAATGACGATTCGTTCGCATGATCAGTATAATACGACCTTATATGGCCTAGATGACCGCTATAGAGGTGTGTTTGGCCAGCGCCGTGTATTATTTATAAATCAACAAGATATTGAAGAAGCTGGTTTTGTTGCTGATCAATGGGTTGATATTGAAAGTGTATTCTCTGATGGGGTAAAAAGAGTCGTGAAAAGTTTCCGAATCGTTCCCTATAACATTCCACCAGGAAGTCTGGCCGCCTATTATCCTGAAACCAACCCACTGGTTGCGCTTTCAAGTCATGATCAATATGCCAAGATTCCAGCTTCAAAAAGTGTTCCTGTTATTTTACATGCTGGCGATGCACCTGAGCACTTCAATTTATTTACTGAAGTCGATCCTGAGAATGCAGAAAAAAAGGTTGAGATTTAATTATTTACTGGTTTAGTGCAGGAAACATGAAATTGGATAGTAACCTATGGTTGCTATCCTGAATGGTAAGGAAAGCTCAAGTTGGAACCACAATTTTCAGGTTATGCGTCAGTTCAAATTACACGATTTGATCAAGATAAAACAGATGTTCAGTTTGATCAGGTTGTTCAAGAATATCCGATTGCATTGGTTTATAACGGTATATCTCATGCGGTGATGATGGCTACACCAACTGATATCGCAGAGTTTGCAAAAGGATTTAGCCTTTCTGAAGGAATAATTGCAAGTTTAAAAGAACTTTACTCGCTTGATATTATTCACAACAATTTTGGTATACAGGTTGAGATGAAAATTTCATCAAAAGCTTTTATGGCACTAAAAGAACATCGCAGAATGCTGATTGGTAGAACAGGATGTGGTTTATGTGGTATAGAAAGTCTTCAACAACTTCAATTTTCATTACCAAAAATTAGTTCTACAATTCAATCAGAATGGTTAAGAGAAATTCCTAACGCAATCAAACAATTAAAAAACCAGCAAAAGATTACTGCTGTGACTGGCGGAGCGCATGCTGCTGCTTGGGTTGTGGAGGGGATCATTCATGCTATTTTTGAAGATGTTGGACGACATAATGCGCTAGATAAATTACTGGGCCATATCTCAGCAGAGAACTTTGATTTATCAAAAGGATTTGTGGTGATGACCAGTCGAGCAAGTTATGAACTGATTAGAAAGTGTGTTGTATTAAATATCGCATTACTAGCAACAATTTCTGCGCCTACCAGTCTGGCAATAGAGATGGCACAAGCTTCAGGTCTCACATTGGCAAGCTTTTGTCGGGGTGACGGTTTCGTCCTTTATAGTCAGTAATGCTTAGCGATCAATTTTTTGTTATTCAAAGGAAGATGTCGATGAAAAAAATTTTATTCAGTTTAAGTTTGCTTGCTATGGGCCATGCTTATGCAGAAGATACAATCACAGTCTACGCTGCAGCCAGTTTAACCAATGTTCTAGCAGAACTAGATCAAAAATATGAAAAGAAAAATAATATAAAAATTAAAACATCTTATGCCGGTTCATCGACACTGGCAAAACAGATTGAAGCAGGGGCACCAGCCAATTTGTTTATCTCTGCCGATGAGCAGTGGATGAATTATTTACAAGATAAAAAATTGATTGACCCTAAAAATAGAAAGAATCTACTTGGCAATCGTTTGGTATTGATTAGCCCGAAAAATCAAAACATACAATTCAAAATGACTCCGTCCTTTGACCCGACCACCGCATTTAAAGGCAAGCTTTGTACAGGCGATACCAAAAGTGTTCCTGTTGGAAAGTATGCGAAGCAAGCTTTGACCTCATTGCAGTGGTGGGAAAAAATTCAGCCGCGTTTAGTTCAAGCTGAAGATGTTCGCGTTGCACTGAATTTTGTGGCACGTGGTGAATGTAATGTGGGGATTGTTTATTTAACTGATGCTGCAATTAGTCCAGACGTTAAGGTTATTGCTGAGTTTCCGTTAAACACGCATACACCAATTGTTTACCCAATGGGGATGGTAAAACCGACCCCTGAAACTGTTAAGTTTTATCAATATTTACAAAGTAATGAAGCTAAAACTATATTTAAAAAATATGGCTTTAGCGTTCTCAATTAGAAATCGGTTATGTTTGATGTACTGTCACCAGCAGAAATTGAAGTCTTAAAACTCTCTTGTAAAGTTGCTGGTTTTTGTCTGATTTTTAGCTTGATTCCAGCCATTATCGTTGGCTGGATTTTGGCACGTAAAGATTTTTTCGGAAAATCATTATTTGAAACATTGATTTTTTTACCTTTGGTGTTACCGCCAGTTGTGCCAGGTTTTTTACTTTTACAAGTTTTTGGTAATCGTGGCTTCTTAGGGAAATATTTAACGGAGTTCGGCCTAGATTTTGCATTTAATTGGAAAGGTGCAGTCTTGGCCTCGGCAGTGATGGGATTTCCATTATTGGTACAATCGATTCGTCTGGCGATTGAACTTGTTGATCAAAAGCTAGAAATGGCTGCAAAAACTTTAGGTGCATCTGCATTTTCAACTTTTATGCATGTGACCTTGCCTTTAGCGAGTAGCGGTATTTTAATTGGTGCAATTTTATGTTTCTGTCGTAGTTTAGGAGAGTTTGGCGCAACCATTACCTTTGTGGGGAATGTTGAAGGTGAAACCAGAACTTTACCGCTTGCGATGTATAGTTTGATGCAACAGCCTGATATGAATCATGCATTGCAACGTCTGATTATGATTTCATTGACTGTGGCATTTTTGGCATTATGGTTTGCACAGTGGTTTCACCGCTATCAAAAGAAAAAACAGAGTTAACGTAATGCATTTTGATTTTAAAATAATCTTGAAATTTGATAAATTTAATTTAAATCAGCAATTTAAATCTGATGAAAGTGTTGTGGGATTATTTGGACATTCTGGTTCAGGTAAAACCAGCATTTTAAATGCGATAGCTGGCTTACGTACGCCACAACAAGGCTGGATCAAAGTGAACCAAGATACTTGGTTTGATCATAAAACAAAAATAAATATCCCCACTCAAAAACGCCGTGTGGGTTTAGTCTTTCAAGATGCCCAATTATTCCCACATAAAAATGTTATGGGGAATTTAAAGTTTGGATATAACCGAATCGATGTTGAGCGACGTCAGTTTGAGTTGGACTATATCGTTGAATTATTAAAGCTGAGCCATCTGCTTGGTCGAATGCCAATACATCTGTCTGGTGGCGAAAAACAACGTGTGGCATTGGGGCGTGCGATTTTATATTCGCCGAATATTCTGCTATTAGATGAACCTTTATCTGCATTGGATGCAGAGCATAAAGCTGAAATTATTCCATTCTTTCAACAAATAAAGAATGAGATTAAAATTCCTATGTTATATGTGACTCACGATATCGAGGAAGTCAAACTGTTAACAGATAGCATTTGGCACTTATGATGATTGTCGATTGGGTTTAATTTGAAAAGTTCATTTTATATTTTTTCTAAAAGAAGTAACGTTGCATGCTATGGGCGCCCGTTTGGTATTTCAGCTCATCAAACATCATGCTAACAAATAATAAAAAATATACGTAAACAGGTTCACAATATTCTAAATGAGCAAATGAAACTTCTTAAAAAATACTCAAGCTCATTAGACGAAAGCTTTTGGTTGCTTAAAAATTATACATCTTAGGGTATTCTTTAAAAATTTTAAAAAATTACTTTGGTTCATGGTTTTAATATGTATTTAATTAAACCATATATGGGAGGAGGTTGCTGAACCCTTTGTGGTGTTAGATAGTCGTTATGATGCTCAACTAAGTAAATTTTAAATCAAACTCTTTTGCACCACTTTTTTCAAAACGATCTTCGAGTTTATATTCATAATGCCTTTAATCTTATTGAGCTTATTGATGATAAATTGAGAAAAAGAATCTAGGTCTTTTGTTGCTACCCACAAAACATAGTTAGATTCGCCAGTAATAATATAAACGTTGATTACTTCATCAAAATCCCTAATTTGAGTCATAAAGGTGTGATGATCTTCATCTGTAAGATGAGCCAACTTGATTTCAACCATTGCCTCTATTTTGATACCCAATTTTGCATAATTTATTTTCGCTTGGTATTTTTCAATAATTCCATTTGATTCCAAAATCTTTACTCTACGATGACAAGCAGAAGCAGATAAGTGCACAAGATCAGCCAGATCTTGATTGCTTAAGCGTGCATCTTCTTGCAACAGTTTTAGAATTTTAAGATCAATAACATCTAAATCCATGATGGGATATCCTTCAAATATAATCCACTTAATTAGAATTATATATCAAAATATAAGAAAATGACTAGATAATATCGAATAAATCATATTTTCATCATGATAATATTTAACTAAATAAAGGACGATTTCCAAAAGGAGAAAACATGATTACACGTGAACAATGTCAAGTTTGGGATAAGGAAGACCCACTAGCACAATTTAAAAACGAATTTTCACTTCCAACAAATGTTATTTATCTTGATGGTAATTCATTAGGTGCTCGACCCGCCAAATCATTAGATTTAGCACAACAGGTTATTTCTCAAGAATGGGGTAATGACCTGATTAATAGCTGGAACACCGCAGATTGGTGGGGATTATCTACGCGTTTGGGAGATAAAGTTGCTGAATTAATTGGTGTAAATGCAGGTGAAACGGTTATTTCCGATTCAACGACATTAAACCTTTTTAAGGTCTTATCTTCAGCTGTGAAAATTCAAGCAGAAAAGGATGCTTCACGTAAAGTAATTATTGCTGAGAAGGATGCCTTTCCAACGGATATCTATATCATTGAAGGATTTTTGGATCTTATTCATCAAGGCTATCGTTTGGAATTAATTGAAAACGGAAATGACTTAGATGTACTCTTAAATCAAAACGATGTTGCTGTGGTGGTGCTTTCACATGTGAATTATCGTACTGGCTATTTGTATGACATGAACGAAATTAACCAAAAAATTCATGCTCAAGGTGCTTTGATTATTTGGGACCTTTGTCATTCTGTTGGTGCTGTTCCGATTGAATTAAATCAGACAGATAGTGATTTTGCGATTGGATGTACTTATAAATATTTAAATGGTGGCCCTGGCTCTCCAGCTTTACTTTGGGTTAATCCGAAGCATCACAATAGGTTCTGGCAACCCTTATCTGGATGGTGGGGGCACAACAAACCTTTTGATATGGCTCAAAACTATGAACCAGCCGTAGGTATTCGTCGTTATTTATGTGGAACTCAAAGTATTATTTCAATGAGTCTCATTGAGTGTGGTTTAGATATTTTCCTCAATACCAGTATGGAGAAAATTCGAACAAAATCGCTAAAACTGACTGATTTATTCATGGCTTTAGTTGAGCAAGAATGCGCTGACTTTGGATTCGAAATGATTACCCCAGTTGCGCATAAACATCGCGGTAGTCATGTGAGTTATAAGCATCAATTTGGTTATGAGATTATCCAAGCATTAATTAAGCGCGGGGTAATAGGTGATTATCGAGAACCTGAAGTATTACGTTTTGGAATCACCCCTCTATATCTCGGTTTTGTTGATATTTGGGATGCTGTACAGCACCTAAAGCAAGTCATGATATTAGGTGAATGGGAGAACAGCGAATATCAAGTTCGCGGGCAAGTCACTTAATCTAAGTTGCTTTATAAACAAAAATACATTTACCCAGGAGGGGTTTATGAATAATTTTGATGAAATTCAAACTAGGGAATCGGGCCTACATAAAAAATTGACTGCAAAGCAAATGAGTATGATTGCCATTGGTGGTGCGATTGGTACTGGCTTATTTATGGGGAGTAAGTTTGCGATTAGTTATGCAGGTCCTGCAGTTATTGTCAGTTACGCTATTGGTGGATTAATCGCTTTTGCACTGATGGCATGTCTTGCAGAAATGACGGTTCAGCACCCGACCTCAGGATCTTTTGGAGCTTATGCAGAACATTATATTAGTCCATTAGCTGGGTTCTTAGTGCGTTATAGTTATTGGGCTTGTATGGTTCTTGCGGTTGGTACTGAAATTACCGCTGTCGCTGATTATATGAAAATGTGGTTTCCAGATGTTCATGCTTGGTTCTGGATCGTGTTTTTCTCAGGCACTTTGCTTGCGGTTAATGCTTATAGTGTTAAAGCCTTTGGATTGGTTGAATATTGGTTCTCTACCATTAAGATTTTTGCCATTATTGTATTTATATTACTCGCAATTGGAATTCTCACGCAAAATACTGAGCAAAGCCATATCACGGCTCATTTAACTGGTCATGGGGGATTTTTCCCAAATGGTTTTAGTGGGGTCTGGATTGGTGTCATTATTTCTATTTTTAGTTATCTCAGTATTGAAATGATTGCTGTGGCAGCAGGTGAAGCTGCTGATCCAGAAAAAGCGGTAAAATATGCATTTAAGAGTACGGCTGTACGGTTGATTCTATTCTATTTACTGTCACTATTTTTAATTGTGACACTAGTACCATGGACTGAATTGATTGGAAAAGATGCAACCAGTCCGTTTGTCACAGTCATGAGACTGGTCGGTATCCCATATGCGGACAGTATTTTAAACGCTATTGTTGTTGTGGCCGCACTTTCAGCGATGAACAGTATGCTCTACATTTCTACCCGTATGCTTTTTAGTTTATCACGTGCAGGAGATGCTCCAAAAATCTTTGGAAAAATCCGCAGCAATGGTGTGCCCATAAATGCATTAATGCTTTCTGCCATAGGGATTGGAGTTGCGAGTGTAGTTTATAGCATTAATCCAGAGTCAGCATTTCCTATCATGATTGCACTTTCCATGTTTGGTGCATTATTTACTTGGGGAAGTATTTTTGTAACACATATATTTTTCCGAAAACATCTTGCAAGCCATCAAACAGTACTGAAATTTAAAATTCCAGCAAGTCGGCTTATCTCATTATTAGGTTTGATCAGTATATTTAGCATTACGATTACCACTTGGTTTACCGATGAGTTTAAATCAACATTGCAGTTTGGTATTCCATTTTTAATGGTTCTATTAATAATTTATTGGTTTAAAAAGAAAATTTCTTGAACGAATGGAATAATATTAAAACAATTCGCTGTCTATTAAAGCGTGGAATGGGTGGTAAGGAATAGCCTTATAACAATGCAAGATCGCATGTTAAACATCAAGCAAATTATTGAGGTCTAATGACATTAAGTTTTTATATAGCTGAGTAGCATAATGTGAGCTAGACCCCGTGAATAGGATGGTATTTATAAAATAGAATATAATCAGTAATTTTTCATTATTATTTAAATTTTATTCAAAATATCGTTGTAATTAACCTAAAAATTAGAAAGATTGTTCAAAAATGATTGTTAAAATTATGATGAGTAAAATGTAAAACCTTAAGTGAAGGATTCTCTTACTGGCTGAGATTAATAGAAAACTAACGCTATCAACTCAATAGTTTTGCTTTGAAAATACCGTAATCGATGAAATTACAGAAAATGATGTGCTGTGATTTTTAAAGACTGTTTTATATAAAGGGAATTAATATGAAAAATTTAAAAAAATATTTGTGTGTTGCTATTTCCACTTGTTTTATTGGCCAGTTGAGTTTTGCCGCAGATGAACAAGCGTTTAATCGTACTGATACACAATCAAAGAGTTTAAAGAGTGCGACACCAAGTTACTTGCAGCGTCAAGCTAAACGAGTTAGAGCGACTCCACCGCCACGCACTGGAATGTACCTTGTTATGTTGGGGACTAGAGCAGGACCTTTCCCAAGTCTAAGGGCTGCGACATCAACAGCGCTGGTTGTAGATGGTCAAGTCTATGTTATTGATGCAGGATCAGGTTTGGTACAACGCTTTTATGAAAGTGGTCTGAATTTTGGCGATGTGCGTGGAATTTTTATTACACACTTGCACTCTGATCATGTGGATGATCTGTATCCATTTGTGAATGTTAACTTCCCTAATTGGAAATATGGTAAACAAGAAATTGCATTGGTTGGACCAGATCGTGCTGACTCGAATGGTAAATTAGGTGATGATGCTGGATTTGGTCATTTACCAAATACTAAATTAATCCATGCTGAAGACCCAACGCCAGGCATTAAAGAATTAATGCAGCTACATTTTGCTGCGAATGCCTATGATATGAATAATGCAATTCATACAGTACGTCGTGCAGATGATCAACCACGAGATTTGACCGGAACAAATGGGCAAGGGATGTTAAACATTATGGCATTACCTGCACCTAAAAATGCCAGTCCTAGCAATATGTCACCTGTGATGAACCCGATACAGGTCTATCAAGATGATTATGTAAGAGTGACTGCAGCATTGGCTCAGCATCCACTGGTATATCCAGCTTGGTCTTATCGCTTTGATACTAAATATGGATCGGTCACATTTAGTGGTGATACTGCTCCAAATGAAAATTTACTTCGTTTGGGTAAAAATACCGACATTTTGATTAATGAAGTGATGGATGTAAATGCAGCTGTAGCAGTGTTTGCAGGTACACCTTTAGAAAAAACCATGACGACACAGATTTTAGATGGTCATACAGCGATTATTTCAGGAACAGATCCTCGTAATCGTAAAGCAACCTTAGGTGTAGGTGCATTTGCTACGAAAATGGGGGCTAAGGGATTGGTATTGAACCATATTTGGCCCGATAATGAAAAAATTAATAGTGAATATTTACAAACAACAGCTGGGCGTGAGTTTAAAGGTCCTGTCCATGCGAGTGAGGATCTTGATGTAATTAATATTGCTGAATTTATTCAGAATCAAGGGAATATTCATAAAAAATAGTTTGATGACGATATGCAATCTAAAACCGAATTGGTTATCCATTTCGGTTTTTTTGAAAAGAATAAACCAAGAGGAATTTGGTTCTTAATAACACATAAAATCGATGAGATGATCCTAAAGTCGTATTAATATATTTTTCTAAAATTTCTAATAAATGTGATATTGGGTTTTAATAATCCGCACATTAATAGGGAGTTGTTGAATAAATTATTAAAAACACTCTAGTAGTATAAGTAATTCTAAAATATTGATGCTTTGAATATTTTGCCGTAAATGTGATTGTAATATTATGCTTGTTGAAGTTCTGATTTGAATGAATAAAAATTTCAGAAAATTTTAATCATAATTTAAATATTACATTGAAATACACGGATAATATTTAATTGTTATAAATTTCATGATGGTTAGAAAGGATAGTCTAACGATTTAAATCTGAATAACAAGGATGTAGAAATGTTAAAAAATACATTAAAAATTGCTTGTTTCACATGGGTAATACTAAATGCAACAACAGTATTTGCTGAAGTTGAGCTGATTAATCAAGATCAAATTTTTTCTGATCAAGATAGTTTGACAGTTAAAACACATGGGAGCATGCGCTTACAAGCTTTAAACTTTGATGAATATAATGCGAACAATCAAAGTCAAAAATATCGTAGAAATGGTTATAGTGCTGCGAGCCGTATGTATTTAGATCTTGATTATAAATTGAATGAAAATACACATTTAATTGTAGGGTATCAAAATTATTTCAATTTGCCAAAAATCTTGGATTGGGATGGTCATTATGCCAAGAATGATGAAGAGTTCACAACGATTCAAGCCTATGTGGGTATGGAAAATTCTCAATATGGCACATTAAAGTTTGGTAAAATGTATAGCATTTACCATGATGTCGTTGGAGTGAAAACAGATCTTTGGGATTACGATATGTTGGGCCAAGTTTCTACGTGGAGTCCTTTTTCATTTTTTGATGGAACCTTAGTTTCAAGTAAAACATTACGTTATGAAAAGAAAAATCAATATGTTGATTTTTATGCAGCGTACTTATTTGGAGATGAAACATCACTGAACAACTTCCACTATAAATTGAAATCAGGTGAAGAGATCGCAACGGATGTTCATTTGAGCAAAAATTTAAATTGGGGAACTTCTTATAAACATAATCAAGTCAGTTTATCGGATTCACAAGATAATCATGATCTATCCCAACATGTAATTGCTACAGCTTTATATTATTTTGATGGTCAGTGGATGTGGGGAGTGGGAGCAGGATGGTATAAGAACTTAGTGCCGAATAATCTTGCGCGCAATCAGCCAGCGCCTTATGTTCTAGAACATTATTTGGATACTGAAGCCTATGGTATTGAATACTATGCAGGATATAAGTTTAAAGTACAAAATTATGGCATTCAATCGATACAGCCTTATGTTATGGGTGATCACATTAAATATACGCAAGGTGAAGATTTTTCAAGGCGTGATTTGGGAGTAGGTATGGCTTTGCGCTTTAATTATGGTATTGGTTTTGACTATGAACGATTATATACCAGTGATAGTAAAGCAACGCCTGATCTGCATTTATTTAGGCTTCGTTATCAATGGTAATTATCAGCTATTTTGTTACATAAGTTCTTTTAAAAGCATAAATCAACATATAGACCATTATCCTCGCCTTCTTTAACGTGGAGAAGGCACTTTGAATAGCAGTATGATTTTCTTAATATACTTATTTTTTGATTTATTCAATAGAGGTCGAATTATTTTAAATAATTTTGAGTATTAGATGTAAGATTTAATAAATAATGATAAGTATTGCAGGTTATATTGAGTATCGCTACAAGTTAAGGTGAATTAGAGTCAATAGCCTCATAATTTTTTATTATGTTGAGGATGGCTTAAATATGCAGTATAAATGATGGGAATGTTGGTTTTTTAGATATTTTAATATATGCATATGTTTTTAATCACGAGCTAAAGAAAATAATGTTTTTTACGTTGTAGTCAGATTTTAAAATGCTGGAGAGTTTTTGTAAGGGGACTTATTTTAGTAATAATTTCATACTCAAATAGTATATAAGTTCTCAATTAAATTTGTTATAAAGAAAGATACAAAATTGATTTTCTACATTGTTTATGGATAAACACAGCTTAATATTTTAAGTAAAGGAATTGGCACGTAATTTGCCCCTTAATAAGTATTGAGCGTTAGCTAGGTGAAAAGAATATGTTATCACTAAGCCAAGAGATGGATCTAAATCACTATTCCCGTCAGGCAGAATTTGCACACAGTTTAATGTCCTCAATATGTGGGGAGCATCATTTAGATACATGCGGTCGAAATGTCTTAGATTTCCATTATGAAGGGATTCGATTACCCCACAAGCGTATGGCGATCGGTAAGATCAGCTATGGTGCAAATGTACTCATTAACACGTCTAATTTAAGAGCATATAGTATTAGCTTGCCGATTCAAGGTAAGCAGACTTTAGCAATCAATGGCACCAATTACATTTCCAGTGCGGATAAAGGGCTAATTTTATCTAATGCAGATTTACAGGATTTAGCGATTGATAAAGATTGTAAAAAATATCAAGTGGTTATTCCTGAAAAAAGTATGCAGAAGGTGTTAGGCGAATTACTACGTCGGTCTGTTGAAGAGCCCGTGGTTTTCAATCCTGAAATGAGTTTGAAGATAGATCAGGGGATCGGGATGTGGTGGCAAAATATTGATCATTTTTTGTTGCTGCGATCTCAATACAAAAGTATGCAGGGCTTACAACTTTGGTCAGAGGATTATGAAAATTTCCTGATTAAAGCTTTATTACTCTCGCAAGAAAATAATTATTCAAGCTTGTTAAGATCCTTATCTGATCAACAAGCGCCAGAATACTTACGTAAGGTGTGCGACTATATTCAGAAGTATGCCCATGAAGAGATTCGTGCAGAAGATTTGCTAAGATTAGCTGGCGTATCAAAGTCTAAATTATATGCTGAATTTCAACAGTACTATGGAACAAGTCCTTTGACTTTTTTACGTAGATATCGTTTACAACAAGTCTATAAGACCTTAAGTACCTCTATGGATAAAAATATTTCCATTTCAAAATTAGCTTTTGATTGGGGATTTAATCACTTGGGTCGTTTTTCGCATGAATATCGTGAAGAATTTGGAGAGAGTCCAAGTGAAACCAAGAATCGAGTAAAAATATAATCTGTGAATATATTCGCGCTTTTAACCTGATTCTTTCCAAAATGGGAAAGCTTTAATAAACCACTTTAGTCTCTTGCTTAAAGTGCGAGTCGTTGATTATTTTAAAATAGAATTACACAGCCTTATTTACAAGTGCGTGTTTTGATCATTCTTTTTAGACTTGTCATATCAAGAGGCAATTTTTCTCTACTTATTCGCTGTATTGGGGCATGATCTAACAAATTAATAACAACCTATACTCGCCATCCTTTTCAACGGGCGCTCGATGAACGCAAGGTAAAACCTGTTGTGTTGGATGATCTACCGCTAAGCGCCAAAGATGTCCTGAGCCTAAATTTACAGGTTCTGAGTTGGGTTTCGGCTGGTAATGCAGATCAAAAAAATACTCTTGCAGAAAGGTTTCAAATTCCGTTTCAGGACCGTCATGTAATGCTTTAAGCTGTTCCCTGATTTCTGGGATCAAAATTTTTTGTTCCACTTGATCATTGGAGATGATGTCACTGGCAGCGCCATGATAGGTACATAAAAAAGTATCTGTTTCAATGGGCGAACGATCAACATGATACGAATATACATCTGTAGAAATGAAATCCAGATCTTGGTCCCGTTCATAATGTTTAAGTAAATTCAGTGAAGGCGAAGCGCCGAAATCAGTTAATAGTTGTATATCGCTTAAGATGATGTCCCTTGCCAGAATACCTTTTTCTGAAAGTTGTAGTGCTAAAAGATCTTCAGTGGAAACTTCGGTAATATTTTCTTTTAATTCAAGTTTAGACACAATTTCTTTAAAATCACCCAGCAAATCTCTGTTCCAACAAATAGCATTTATCTCGCCTTGAAATGTCGTATTTACAAGTTCAGAAAAAGTCGTTACTACACGAACTTGATTGTTGTCAGAAAATGCAAGGTGCATATTAGAATTTAATAAATCAGAAACCATGTCTAATAGATTCACTCAGCTTGGTAGAATCAGCTTTATAGAAGTTGGGACGAATCGCACAGAAGCGTGCATTACAGGTAGTGTTGAACATAGCTTACTGAACAACAGGGTATTGTTGCAATGTATTGCTGAGAGAGATGGACTTTAACAATGAGTTCTATTGAGAACTTTTGCAAAATTGCAGATTTACTTATTTAACTATGGCTTATTGATGTGGTGAGAAAAATCTTGTTTAAGATAATGTTGTTCAGAATAGTAGATGACAAGACATTTATAAAAAGTGGCAATCAGCTTCTATCATAAGTCCTTATTAAAACCATAATTCAATATAAAAGCCCTCTCATCCTCGCCTCAGCCCAAAGGTAATTTCAATATCAAAACGATTCGCTCAATATGCTCATTTTTTGATTTATGAAAAAGAGCTAATGATTTCTAAAAATAAATTTTATGGCTTGAGTTTTCATCTTTCACAGTATTCCGCACTGATTGGATAATCCTCGCAGATTTTGGACAGACGTTAAATACCTTTCACAGACATGATAACGCTAACGGTTAGGTCTGGAGTGGATGAAATGTCAGGTCAATATATTGAAGTAAAAACACAAACAGGGAAGTCATTTGCTGGGTATTTGGCAATTGCAGAGGGCGGAAAAGGGCCTGGAATTGTACTGTGTCAGGAAATTTTTGGTGTGAATGCAGCAATGCGTATCAAGGCTGATTTTTTGGCTGAGGAAGGTTATACCGTATTGGTACCAGATTTATTCTGGCGGACTGCACCCCGCATTGAACTGGGTTATACCGAGCAAGATTTTCAAAAAGCCTTCGAGCTTTATCAACATTATGATGAAGATCAAGGTGTCGAAGATATTCAAGATAGCTTAAATTTTCTTAAAACTTTAGAGAGTTGCGATGCCAGTGCTGGATTGGGTGTCGTCGGGTATTGTCTGGGTGGAAAACTGGCGTATCTGGCAGGTTGCCGTATTCCTGAAGTGGCCTGTGCTGTGGGGTATTACGGGGTAGGAATCGAGAAGACACTCGATGAACTTGAAAATGCCAAAGGGCGAGTAGTTTTACATATTGCTGAATTAGACAAGTTTACACCGCCAGAGGCACGCCAGAAGATTCTGGATGCTGCCGCCCAATATAGCAATGTTCAGGCTTATGTCTATGAGGGTGTAGATCATGCCTTTGCCCGACCAAACAGCGAACATTATCACAAACCTTCCGCACGTTTTGCCCATGAACGCAGTATTACCGCACTGCATCAAAGTATCGGACCAGTCTATGATTTGGTTGCACTTTGGGAAGCGCATATCCGTTATGAATTTGATACACGCGATGTGCCTGCCACTATGGCAACCATGGTGGCGCAACCCTATGTCAATCATATTCCAACCTTGACAGGTGGTGTGGGATATAGCCAACTTGCCCGCTTCTATCAATACCACTTCGTTCATCAAAATCCAAAAGATATGAAGATCACGTCGATCTCACGCACTGTCGGTTCAACACAGGTGGTGGATGAATTCATTATGAGTTTTACCCATGACAGTGAAATTGACTGGTTACTGCCGGGCGTCGCGCCAACAGGAAAGTATGTTGAGATTCCTATGCTGGGTGTGATTCAGTTCCGTGGCCCAAAACTCTGCCATGAACATATCTACTGGGATCAGGCATCCGTTCTGGTTCAAATTGGATTACTCAACCCTAAAGGGCTACCCGTTGCTGGTGTAGAAACTGCTCAAAAACTACTGGATGAAGATTTGCCATCCAATACCCTCATGCCGTCTTGGTCAAGCAGTGAAGGCAAATCGTTTTAACTATCAGGAGTGGAATATGGATATTCAATTGAATCAGAAAGTCGCTGTGGTCAGTGGCGGCGCAACCCTGATTGGTCAGGCCGTGGTTCAAGCACTGGTCGATGCAGGCGCAAAAGTCATTATTCTGGATATTGACCAACAAGGACAGCAAGTGGCGGATGCCATGCACGGGCAAGCGCAATTTATTCAAACTGATTTAAGCAGTGATGTGGCGATTGTAAACGCAGTGAAAACAATTCACGACAGCTTTGGCAAAGTTGATTATTTGGTCAATCTGGCCTGTACCTATCTGGATGATGGCTTTAAATCCTCACGTGAAGACTGGCTACAAGCATTGAATATTAATCTGCTTTCAGCAGTCGAACTGACCCGTGCGTTTTATGAGGATTTAAAAACCAAGCATGGTGCGATTGTCAATTTCACCTCGATCTCCGCCAAATTTGCACAAACAGGACGTTGGCTTTATCCCGTTTCAAAAGCAGCGATGCGACAACTCACCCAGTCCATGGCGATGGATTTTGCAGCAGATGGGGTACGGGTTAATTCGGTATCACCTGGTTGGACATGGTCACGGGTGATTGCCGACGTTAGTGGCAATAACCGAAGCAAAGCTGATGCCGTAGCAGCTGACTATCATTTGTTGGGACGTCTAGGTCATCCCGAAGAGGTGGCCAATGTGGTGCTGTTTTTACTCTCGCCAGCCGCAAGTTTTGTGACAGGCGCAGATTATGCCGTCGATGGTGGTTACTCCGTCATGGGGCCTGAAAGGAATCAACCAGCTATTCCACGTTTAGCCGATGAAGCGTGATAGCAAATCAAACATTTAAAACACTCAATGAATTAAAAAATATGGGAGAACCATGATGCGTCGTATCGCTATAGTAGGAGCGGGTCAATCTGGATTGCAGCTCGGTTTAGGATTATTAGACACAGGTTATGAGGTGACGATTGTCACCAATCGTACTGGCGATGAAATTCGTCAGGGCAAGGTCATGTCGAGTCAGTGTATGTTTCACACGGCCTTGCAAACAGAGCGTGATGTTGGACTTAATTTTTGGGAAGAGCAATGTCCAGCGGTTGAAGGGATTGGATTTACACTGGTCAACCCAGAAACAAAACAGCCTGCCTTTGCATGGAGTGCAAGATTGGAGCGTTATGCACAATCGGTAGATCAGCGCGTCAAGATGCCGTACTGGATGGAAATGTTTGAGCGTCGTGGTGGTCAGTTGATTATTCAAGATGTTGGAATAGATGAACTGGAACAGCTCACTGCTGAATATGAGCTGGTCTTACTGGCCGCAGGTAAGGGAGAAGTGGTTAAACAGTTCGAGCGTGATGAAGCGCGTAGTTGCTTTGATAAGCCACAACGCGCGCTTGCCTTGACCTATGTGACAGGTATGAAGCAGATGTCGCCGTATTCTCGGGTGACTTTTAACGTGATTCCAGAAGTGGGTGAATATTTCTGTTTTCCAGCACTTACAGTTACAGGTGCTTGTGAAATTATGGTGTTTGAAGGCATTCCTGGTGGGCCGATGGATTGCTGGCAAGATGCAAAAACACCAGAACAGCATTTGCAAATGAGTAAAGATATTTTAAACAAATATGTGCCTTGGGAAGCAGCACGTTGTGAAAATATTGAATTAACCGACGCTGGTGGCTATCTGTCTGGACGTTTTCCACCGGGAGTGCGTAAACCGATATTAACCCTGCCATCTGGTCGTAAAGTTTTTGGTATGGCCGATGCGTTAGTGGTGAACGACCCAATCACTGGGCAAGGTTCAAACAATGCTGCCAAGTGTAGCAAAATTTATTTCGATGCCATTTTAGCGCATGACAATCAAACATTTACAGATGAATGGATGCAACAGACATTTGAACGTTATTGGGCATATGCCGAAAAAGTCGTGGCTTGGACCAACAGTTTATTGTTGCCACCACAACCGCACATGATTGAGCTTTTGGCGGCGGCTGAGCAGAACCATGCCATTGCTTCGAGTATTGCCAATAATTTTGATAATCCACGCAATTTTGCCCCATGGTGGTTTGATCCAGAACAGGCACAGCATTTTATCGAATCGAAAAGCTGTCAAAAAGTGGCTTAACAGGGAAGCAAAGTCAAAGGTGAATGGTATGAATATCAACACATCGCAGGAACTGGATTTAAAACCGATTGATACGGAAAATCCAAGAGAAATCCGCAACCTGTTAGGGCTGTTTGCTACAGGGGTTACGGTGATTACAACCCGTGGACGAGATGGACGAAAAATTGGGATGACAGCCAACTCGTTTTCTTCACTATCACTCGATCCGCCGCTGATTTTATGGAGTTTGTCAAAGACTGCACCAAGTTTATTGGATTTTACTGAGGCCGAATATTTTGCGATTCATATGCTGGCACAAGAACATCACTCACTTTCAGGGCATTTTGCCCGTGGTTCAGAGGATAAGTTTGCCAACATTGCACATCGTGAGTGTGAGCGCGGTTTACCGTTACTAGAAGATGTATTGGCAACATTGGTATGTAAAAACGTAAATCAATATGAAGGGGGGGATCATCTGATTTTTATTGGTCAGATTGAACATTATCAACATCGTATTGGTGAGCCATTGGTGTTTCATGCGGGCAAGTATCGTATTGCTGCAGCGCATCCAGAACTGAGTATTTAACAGCAACAATCACGATCAATTTTGATCGTGATTTTTTCGGGGATCGAAAATGAAAAATAATGTGATCAAAAGAGGTTTTCTTGCTGGAACAGTGGTCTTAACAGCGGTTGCAGCACACGCCTATGACTTGCCGACAGTGAATCTGGGCATGACCAGTTTTCTGGATGGTGGACTGCCTGCTGGGCCGGGGTGGTATTCTCAAACGTATCTGCAAAATTATGATTCGAACAAGTTAAAAGACAATCAAGCTCATCGGTTAGCTTTACCCAAGACCGATTTAAATTATCAAGTCATTGTTGAACAAGTCAGTTATCTGTCCGATGTGCGTGTAGGTGAACATGCATCGTTAGGATTGAATGTGCTGATTCCATTTGTCAGTAAAATGGATATGGATGATGGTTTAAATAATGCCGCGATTAAAGCCCAAGGGGGTTTTGGTGATCTGATGATTGGGCCATTTATCCAGTTTGACCCAGTCATGGGCAAAGATGGGCCCAAATTCGTACAACGTTTTGAATTTCAGGTTAATTTACCGACAGGAAAATATGATCAGAATAAAAATATTAATCCGGGCAATAATGCCGTCTCATTTGATCCATACTGGGCAGCAACTTATTGGTTTAATCCCAAGTGGACGGTTTCTACACGTCTGCACTATTTGTACAATTTTAAAAATGATGATCCAAATTATAGCTTCGGTCTTGCAGATGATATTCAAGCAGGGCAAGCGATCCATGCCAATTTTGCAACAGACTATGCGCTTACACCACAATTACGCTTAGGGATCAATGGTTACTGGCTCAAGCAAATGACCGACACGAAAGTAGAGGGTGAAAAATTAACAGGCACACGTGAACAAGTGTGGGCGATTGGACCGGGGGCGATGTATAGCTTTTCTAAACATGATCATATCGTGACAAATGCCTATTTTGAACAGGATGCAAAAAATCGTCCTGAAGGAACTCGTTTGCAATTACGTTATATTCATCACTTCTAATTTGAAACGCTATGGCAACATACTGACAGATATACTTGACCTATTTAGATACGTCTAAATAGGTTTTTTAATTTTTTATAATGAATAAAATCTCTTTAACTAAAAATCATCGGTTGCTTAAGAATACGGCTTAAACCTAAGATCTTGCTGTTCAAGGGTGCTACGGCGTGTACATGAGGGCAATTCACCATAACGACGTTTATATTCCTGAGAAAAACGCCCAAGATGACTAAAGCCCCATTTAAACGCGACATCTGTGACTGAGACATGCTCATTTTGTAGGAGTTCCATATGCGCTTGTTCAAAACGCAACTCTTTTAAATATGACATTGGCGTGGTGTTTAAAAAGCTTTTAAATCCTGCAAACAAGGTACGTACGCTTACGCCTGCCTGTTCAGCCAGTTGTTCAATGGTTAAATTTGCGTGTAGATTTTCACGCATATAGGCTTCAGTACGTTTGACAAAATAAGGTGAAATGGCTTTTTCTCTGTACTGATCGATTTGATGCAATAAGCTGTTGGCTTGGCCGTAAATCAGGGCATTAAATAGACTGGATTCAAACTGCTTAAATGCCATTGGGTGATGCAAAGGATGCTGTGCACAAGCAAGCGCATCCATCAATGTACGCATCAATTGGAAAAAATAAGCACCGCCTTGGGTAGAAAGATCAAGCTTGGGTTCAAAAATAGGAGGGTGCTGCTGTGCGTCTGGAAGATGCTGGCGGCAGTGCTGTAAAAGGTCATCTTTATCAATTTTGAGAATCAGCTGTGGTGAGTTGGCATGCCAGCGCATTTTTAGCGATTGTTCGGGTGAAATTAGAGAGGCAACTTGCGGATAAGAAATAAATTTTTGTTGATTCATTTCAATTTCTGCATATCCCTGTGTTGGGATTTGAATCAGATAAAATTTTTCTAAATGGTCAGGTTCAATATAGACATCGGCACTGTATTCCAGACGACTGATGGATAATCGTCCTGCTTTAAGATGGTGCATGGATGAGTGAAAATCGTTTTGTTGTTGTACGATTTTTAATAGATGTGGTTTGAAGATTTGCCCAACACTTTTGCAGGTTTCGCCTAAGTCTTGATGCTGAAAGACTAAGTTTTGCGATGAAAAAATGGGACATTGCTGTAAATGACGTCCATTGAATTCCATAGTAGGATCGACCTGACTCATAAATATTCCTTTTGGCTGGCTTGTTTATTACAGCTAATCTTTATGTCACATGATGACCTGATTAAAAATGCACTAAACAATACTTAAAACTTTAAGTGGCTGGCAGTGATATAAAGAGTTAAGCAAAAAATAGACCAAGTAAAATACCTCGATACAACATATTTTTAGTCTAGTTTGGCGTGATCAAATCAATAAAAACGTTATGGTATTTTTAAAAAAATAAAGGATAGCGTTGATCATGCTTTGTACTCTTTATATGATCCTATTCCTTAAGATCTATCTCTATGTATAGCAAATCTGACTAAAATGATCAATTTATTTTTAGTTGTTTTTAATGATATAACTTATTGAATAATATAATTATATTAAAAATCCTCATATTATTTTAAATATCAGGATATCACAAAACTGAAATATTCAGACGACGTAGAAAAAATATCCAAATTCCATCAATAAATCATCCTATGATTTCGCTATTTAATAAGTTTTGTTGCCCAAATAAGATTTGAATCATCTTGAGCTTAACCCTGCTGTGAGTTGGTGTCATATCTTAAGATATGACACGCATTTTGTTGTTAAAACTAAGTTCTAACTGTATTGCTCTGTAAGAATTTCTCACTGTAAATCGAACAATCTTCGATAGACTGCTCATCTAGCCAAGATTTGACGGCTTCGATCATCGGTGGCGGGCCACATAAGTACATATCGAAGCGTTGTTGTTGAAGTTGTTGTTTATCCAGATGTTGATGGATATAGCCTGATTTTCCTTGCCATAGTTCTGAGGCGCTTGAAATGATCGGATGATAACTAAAGTCTTTGATCTTTTCTGCATAGGCGATCAAACGCTTTTGTTCACATAGATCGGCTTCTGTATTGACACCATAATAGAGTTGGACTGAGGGTTGATTTGGTTGATCGGCAATATTATCGAGCATACCTAAAAAAGCCGATAAGCCTGTACCACCTGCAATAAAGATTAAAGGGCGTTCAGCTTCACGTAGGTAAAAACTACCTAAAGGTGCTTCCATCATCAGGCTTTGTCCAATCTGACAACGTTCTCTGAGATAATTACTCATTACACCATCCGGAAGCAGACGAATTAAAAACTGAAGTTGATTGTTGGCATTGGGACGATTGGCAAATGAATAAGAACGCCAATCGTCAGTCTCTGGAATTTGTAAACGTGCATATTGACCTGGTAAAAAATTCAGTTCCTTGTCAAAACTACTGGCATCGAGATGCAAGATCGCAGTGGTTTCTGAAACCAATTCAACAGCAGTAACCACCGTAGTGATTTTTAAAGCTTCACCCGCATTACAGATTTCGGAACTATGATCGAAATAAAAAGCGGCATTAGATTTAACCCGTGTTTGGCAAGCCAGCATTTTACGTTCAGCCAAATCACGTTCGCTTAATGCATCCTCATCGACATATTCTTGTTCATAAATACCCGTTTCACATTTTCCCTGACAGGTTCCACAAACACCTTCGCGGCAGTCGAGCGGGAGGTGGATTCCTTGACGAACTGCTGCATCCAACAGTAATTCATCTTCCTGTACCGCGATAAAAAATGTTCTACCATCGGCAAAGTTGAGTGCAACAGAATGACTCATTGTATTTCTCCTTAGACGTGATAGAAATCGAGAACCGAATCTATCTTGTCATTAAGCAATACGCTGTGTTGACGACGAATACGGAAGCTATCTTCAGTTGGACGGAGCAAATAAGTGGCATGACCATAAAAGCATCCTTCAAGGCCCTGACGATTATAAAGCGTGCGCCAGCTTACCTTTGCCTCGACCAAACCATCTTCTTGAGTCTTTACTTGTACATTGTGAATATTATGTTGAGTGCGCGGTAAAGGCGTTGCAGAAGCTGCTTTTCCAGTGCGGATACGGAACACACGATCTTCAAGTCCTGAACGATCGGGGTAATAAATATAGGACAAACCTTGATTGGGATCCTCAACGTAGTGATGATCATCAATCCATTGTGGGATATGATATTCGCTGTCTTCATCATAGAGTTCGAGATAAGCATCCCAATCATAGCGATCACACAGTTCCGCTTTTTTATAAAGGAATTGAGAAACTGCAAAATGAAGTTCTAGAGACATGGTTATACCTCATCCGTAACAGATTGATTTAAAAAAGTGACTTCTTGCATCTTAAGTGCTTTTTTATTGAGTCCATTGAGGAGCAGGCGTTGCCAGTGACCATGCTGGTTGACATATAATCCTTCATGGGTAATTTCACGTCCTGTAATCACCGGTTCAATACCAAGGTCTTGTGAATTTTGTGATGGGCCATAATTCCATTGGTGATAACCACGTGAGATATCACTCCAGCGTTCTAAACGCCCCTGAAAGCCTTTTTGTTGTTCGCGGAATTCCACCAGATCATCTGGTGTACCCAATCCTGATACATTGAAAAAGTCTTCAAATTGGCGAATACGGTTACGACGTGCTTCCGCTGACTCACCTTTCACACCAATACATTGGCTGATGACTTCAGTTTTATTCCACGCCACTGGACGGACAATACGCAGTTGTGAACTGATCTGATCCATAAAGAACAGGCTTGGATAAAGGTTGAGGTTACGTAAACGATGCATGGCCCATTTAGCGCGTTTTTCCCCAAATCTTTCCAGCAGATACGGCATCACCACATCATAACCAGGACGTACTGCTGAATTTGGCATATCGCTAAACAGCACACTATGCCCATTTTTAAAGCTAAACCAGCCATCATCCGTTTCGGCATCACCCGCACCTAATTTACTGTAATCGAGAGTGTCGAGTTCACTGCCATTGGCTGCGTTGACTTGCTGGCGATGTTGAACAGTGGAAACATAGTTATAATGCACGGTACTAACGTGATAGCCATCCAGACCATTTTCATTTTGTAGTTTCCAGTTGCCTGCAAAAGTATAAGCAGATTTACCTTGTAATACTTCAAGCTCACCTGTTGGTGATTGATCAACCATTAAGTCAAGAAACACTTTAGTATCACCTAAAAAGTCTTCCAGTGAATCTGTAGCCTGAGTATCCAGACTGACAAAAACAAATCCACGATAGCTGGCAATACGGCCTTGTTTTAAACCACGGCTGGATTTATCAAAATCTTCACAATATTCATTTGGCGCTTTGACCTTAACCAAACGGCCATCCGACTTATAACACCAAGCATGAAACGGGCAGGTGAATACAGACTGATTGCCTTTGGCCACACGGGTCAAGGTTGCACCACGATGCTCACAGGCATTGACCATGGCATGTAGTTCGCCTTTACCATCACGGCTGATAATGATCGGTTGTCGGCCAATCTGTACTGTAATGAAATCATTGTTATTGGCAATTTCACTTTCATGGCAAGCGTAAATCCAGACTTTTTCAAAAATGAGTTCCATTTCGAGATCAAACAGTTCTGGTTCGGTAAACATATCGCGAGCAATTCGATAAACACCATCATTTGGTCGAAAATCGATACAGCTGTGTACAAAATTTTGCCATTCGGCGAGGTTACGTGCAGTCATGGGCTCTTCCTCTATCCAATCAGTCCTTTGTTTGATTGAACCGCGATTTAAAGAAGGGCTCTATCCAGATTTTCCATGTGTTTATCCACTTTATGCAGATTAAATGCTTAGATACATTTTTCTTGAGGAGATTGCGATAGGATTGTTGAATCAACTTTGCATATAAAAAGATGCATGCTTTTGAAATAAATAATATTTTTGAATTGGACTTCACCGTAATTGTATTTTTAAGTAAAATTTTAATAATAGGGATGAAAATAGACAAAGTGTTTGCCAAAAACGGGGAGCTAAGCTTTAAGTCGCAACTCAATCATTTATATTCTAAATTGATATCTTATTGAACTTAAAGCGTTGCATTGAAAAATGAAGTTATTAAGACTGACGGCTATTTAAGGTAAAAAGGTTTCTTGTAAATAACTCCACTGCATTTTTCCTTGAATCTCTTCAATCAGTGCACATGAACGTCGAACTAGAATTCCTGATTCCTTGGTGTGTTTTTCAGTATAGGTGAGAACAATGCTTTGTTCACTTTGCATCAAAATTTGTTCATCATAAATTTCGATCTTTAGATCTGGCATCTTGCCCTGATTATTGCTAAACAGCCCTTTGACATCGGCCAAGGAAAAACGCTTTCCAGCTGCACCGACCATCTCAAAATGATCGGAAAAATATTCAATAAGTAGGGGAAGATCTTGTTCTGTATGTTTCCCGTTAAAAATACGTTCAATCAGTACGTGCATGCTATGTATACTTTCAATTGCATCTTGTTTTGACAGCGGCATATCCATTTCCTATGAGAGGTGTATTTTTTATATTATGTAAAAATAAATGTAAAATTCAATATTATTTTAAAATTAAATTTTTAACGTATGTTTCAAGAACGCTCCCAAAAATAATTTACAATTTAAAAAACAGAGTATCTTATTGATATCTATTATTTTAAATAAAATAAATTTGTTCGAGTTGAGCATTGTGAAGTAAAAGGTATAACTATATACTTAAAATAACATGGAAAATTCCATGTAAAAATAACTATAGTGGGTTAAGCTTTTCTTTATGAAGGTGGATAGGAAATGGATATTTCCTCGAATACGCGACCTCTTCTTAAAGATACCAATCATAAAAATGCATGGACAAGGAAGAAAAATGGATACTCATTCACCAGAGTCAACAGGCTCTCATTCAAATACATATGCATGGTATGTTGTTTCGCTGTGCATGTTGGCTTATATCTTTTCATTTATAGATCGGCAGATACTGGCACTGATGATTGAACCGATTAAGGCTGATCTAGGTTTGTCAGATACCCAATTTAGTCTATTACATGGTCTCGCCTTTTCGTTGTTTTACGCCTTTATGGGGTTGCCACTGGCCTATTTGGCAGACCGATTTTCTCGACCAAAAATTATTGCAGTCGGGGTGGTGTTTTGGAGCATTGCAACTGCATTCTGTGGCTTAAGTAAAAACTTTATTCAACTGTTTTTAAGCCGTATGGGGGTTGGGGTGGGCGAAGCTGCTTTATCTCCAGCAGCGTATTCAATGTTTAGTGATATGTTCAGTAAGGACAAATTAGGCCGTGCTGTTGCAGTATATTCAATTGGTTCATTTGTCGGTGGAGGGATTGCTTTTCTGGTCGGCGGTTATGTGATTGGCTTGCTTAAAAATATGGACACCATTCAGGTTCCTTTATTTGGTGCATTAAGAGCATGGCAGGCGGCATTTATTATCGTGGGCTTACCTGGGGTGTTTATTGGCTTACTGGTGTTACTTACGGTGAGAGAACCGCAACGCAAAGGTCAGCGTTTAAATGCACAAGGTCAAGTTGAAAAGACCAATATGAAAGATGCGTTTAAGTTTATCAAAAAACATAGTCGTACTTTTACTTGCCATTATTTAGGTTTTACTTTCTATGCAATGGCACTGTATTGCTTGATTAGTTGGTCACCAGCATTTTACATGCGTAAGTTTGGCCTTACACCGACAGAAGCAGGCTATATGCTAGGCACGGTGTTATTGGTGGCAAATATTCTTGGCGTATTCTGTGCAGGCTGGCTCAATGACTGGTTTATTCAAAAAGGACGTAAGGACGCGCCAATGATTACCGGTGTGATCGGCATCGTGGGATTAATTTTACCAATTATGGTGTTTACCCAAGTCAATGAGCTGTGGCTTTCTGTGGTATTTCTGGTCCCTGCCATGTTTTTTGCCTCTTTCCCAATGCCAATTTCAACTACAGCAATGCAAATGCTGGCACCGAATCAGTTGCGCGCACAAATCTCAGCTGTATTTTTGCTGATCAGTAATTTGGTTGCGGTTGGAATCGGTACCACGTTGGTGGCATTGATTACAGATAAAATCTTTGAAAATCCACTGATGGTGGGGATGTCTTTGTCTATCGTGGGTACGATTTCATGTGTGTTGGCATTTATCTTATTGAAAAAGGGCTGCAAGGCATTTAGTGCTAGTATGCAGCAGGAACATGCCTCTTAATTCGATGGTGCTCTCAATCAGTCACAAAGCCCATTCTTTGTAAGGGGCTTCGTGACTTGTTTGGTCAATCCATAATCAGGGAGTGAAAGAATGGAACATTTTTTCAAGTTGGATTATCTAAATGAGTTGCTGTTGTTTAAATCGGATGATTATCAAACCATTAAAGATCAGGTCAGCTATTATTTAAGCCCTCATCGTTTTGAGGTGGAAGTGCGTGAACCGCTAAATACCCGTTTAAATGGTTTTCGCTTTGGAAATTGTGCCTTGTACGATCTTAAATATAGTGCCCCTGTGATAATTACCATTGATGAAGTTTCCGATTTTTATTTATTTCGTTTGACACTGGAAGGCCAATGTAAAGTCGGTATAGAAGACCAACAGGTGCTACAGTCAGTCGGGATAATGTCGATTACGCATCCGCATACTCAACAGCAAATCCAGACCAATCAGCATTGCCGAAATATTATTTTAAAACTTGCTCAACATGATGTAGAAACCCAATTGTTTAAAATGTTGGGGTATACCAGTCATGAACCGGTTATCTTTGATATGAGCCTGTCCTGTACCGAAGAAGGCATAGACTCGATTATTGAAACCCTCAATTATTTGTGCCATGCCTATTATCATATTCAAAATTGGAGCTTTATCTCTGCGAGTTTTACCCAGTATTTAATTGAACTAATTTTATTAAAGATCCCAAATAACTATAGTGACCAGCTTAATTTGCAAAGACAGCATATTTTGCCCGGCTATTTAAAAAAAGCACAAAAATATATTCAGGATCATTTAGAACAACCAATTTCATTAGCGGATTTAAGCCAGTGTTGTGAGGTGTCGATCCGCACATTGCAAAAAGGCTTTAGCCAGTATTTACAACAAACCCCAGTCGAGTATATCCGTGATCAGCGACTTGAACGGGTACATCAGGCTTTACAGCAAGCTCAAACCAATGAAACAGTGACGGATATTGTGCTGCGTCATGGCTTCCAAAGTTTAGGGCATTTTTCTACGCTGTATAAAAAACGCTATGGGTGTTTGCCCTCTAAAACTTTAAAAATGAGTCCTGTTCAAATGAGTACAATGCTTTCGTAAACTGAACAGGTGTTGCGTGTTTGGATAAGCCAGCAGGTTATTGCGCTTCTATGATGAATTGAAATAAATCAGGAAGAGCAATGATGAAAATTACAGTTTTAGGTGGCGGTCATGGATGTTATGCAGCTGCGGCAGAAATGGCTGAAAAAGGGCATGAGGTGCTGTTATGGCGCCGTGATTCAGATGCTTTACAACAACTTGCTGCCACTGGGCAATTAAAGATTAAAGATTATCAGGGCGATCGTACTGTGACGGTGGGTTTTGAAAAGAGTCAGATTAATTTGTCTGATGATTTGCAACGCGCCATTGAACATGCCGAGTTGATTATTATTCCATTACCTGCGACCACACATGATGATTTAGCCCATCAAGCAGCGCCATTTTTTAAAGCAGGGCAAGTGGTGTACTTGCCACCAGCGACATTTGGTAGTTTTATCTTTGCCAAGGCGATGCAACAAGCAGGCAACACTGCGCAAGTGGCATTTGCAGAAACGGGAACTTTGCCTTATTTGGTGCGTAAACATGGGGTGAATCAAATTGTGATTAGTGGTTATGCGACCCGGTTACCCACAGGCGTGTTTCCAAGCGTGTTGTCACAACAGGCATTTCAAGTGCTTAAGCAGGCATATCCTAGCGTTGAACCCGTTGAAGACAGCTTAAGTGGTGCATTGATGAATGCTGGCCCCATTATTCATCCACCTTTGATTTTGATGAATGCGGGTCCACTTGAACATTTTGAAGCGTGGGATATTCATAACGAAGGTACTCAACCCTCAATTCGTCGTGTCACCAATCAACTCGATGCGGAACGAATACAAGTACGTGAAGCATTGGGATATGTCGCACCACATTTTCCTTTGGCGGATCATTATAATCATGAAGGTGAGGGTGATGAATGGATGTATGGACGTGGGGCACATGGAAAATTAACCGACAGTGGTGACTGGCGTGAGGATATCGACTTAGATTCACATCGCTATATGTTAGAAGACACTCGTTTAGGATTATCTTTTTTAGTTTCTGTGGGACGTTGGGCAGGTGTCGCAACCCCTGTTGCTGAGGGCTTGTTGAATATCGCGTCAGCGGTCACGGGTAAGGATTTATATCAACAAGGACGTACTTTTGAGCGTTTAGGTCTTGCGGATAAAAGCCCAGCAGAACTGCAAGCGATTTTGCAACAAGGAGTCTAAAATGCAGATGATCGAAAAAATTGCGGTGCTTGGTGCTGGACGTATGGGCAAAGCCATTGCGATTGCATTTGCCTATGCAGGACTAAACGTTGATTTGATTGATGCAAAACAACGCAGTGAAGCTGAATTCGAACAATATCAAACTCAAATTCGTGCTGATTTACAGCAAGAGTTACAGTTGCTTGAGAAAATTCAGTTTATTCAAGCGGAGCAGCAAGATTTTATTTTGGATAAGGTTGCGATTTTATCTAAACAGGCTGCTACAGGCATATTGCCAAGCTGTGCGTTGATCCTTGAGGCTGTACCAGAAGTAAAACAAGCCAAACAAGAAATTTTTGCTTGGCTGGATCAATATCTTTCACAGCAGTGTATTGTGGCTTCGACCACCTCCACATTTTTAGTGACGGATATTGCGCAAATGATTTCGCATCCTGAGCGAGTGGTCAATGCACACTGGCTAAATCCTGCTTATCTCATGCCTTTGGTGGAGTTAAGCCGTTCTGACCAGACCTCAAATGAGGTGTTGACTCAGCTTAAGCAATTTCTACAGGCGATTGGTAAGGTACCTGTGGTTTGTAATGCCAAGGCGGGCTATATCGTGCCAAGGATTCAGGCCTTGGCAATGAATGAAGCGGCACGTATGGTTGAAGATGGAGTCGCTTCGGCAGAAGATATAGATATTGCTATTCGTACCGGTTTTGGTTTGCGTTTTTCTGTTTTAGGCTTATTGGAGTTTATTGATTGGGGCGGTGGCGATATTTTGTATTATGCCTCGCAATATTTGCAAAAAGAGCTGGGTGAGCGTTTTCGTACACCTGAAATTATTGCGGAAAATATGCGGCAGCAGCGTAATGGCCTTCGTGAAAAGCAGGGTTTTTATAATTATGCGGATGTGGATATTCATCAATATAAACAAGATGTTTTGCGGACCTTTTCAGATCGAATTGAAAAAAGTAAGTTAAAACCACCGTTTAATATTTTACAGTCCACAACGTGATGGACTGAACAATTCGCCCATTGCATTCAGCAAATGGGCATTTATTTACGACTTTTAGCTTGATGGCATCAAATTGAATAGCTTTTTCAACTGTGCGTTTAACTGATGCAATTCCTCATCTTCAAAGGCATTTAAAATCCCAGATAAAGTCACTTGGCTGATTTGATTGATCTGCTCCACCAATTCTTTACCTTTGTCTGTGAGCTTGACCATCGAAATACGTTCATCAGACTCTGACGAAAAAACCTGCACAATATCATCTTCAACTAGGCGATAAATGGCTTTGGTTGCTGTGGTCAATTTAAGCGTAGAGAGGTTGGCAATTTCGGTAATACTGGCTTGTTGCAAAGCATTGGTACTTAAAATGATTTTACGACGTGTATTATCGATACCTAGTTTTTTTATTGATTTTTCAATAAGTTGAGTGTATTTACCATTCACTTGAGAAATCCAAAAGAAAGGATAGCTTTGTAAACTGCTAGGTTCATTATTAGGTAGAAATTGTTCTAAATGAGTAAGCATAGCAAAGTGATAACTTTATAAAGATGAATATTCATCATTATACAAAAATTAAAGAAAAAATCTTTGCTCTTTCTGATAAAAACATCTTGACAATTACATTACTTTTTCCGATATTGGTATTAAGTACAAAAATACATGGAAAAGTGAATGAATATTGTTGTACAAGACGTACAAATAGGACACGGTGCTTTAAAAGTCATGGTGAAAGATTCCATTGATATTCAAGGTCTAAAGACCATGATCGGGAGCAAAGCCTTGATGGATAAGCCTTCTGCAACAAAAAATGCAGAAGTGGTAGAGCGTATTTTGGCAGCGGATTGCCAAATTACCGCAAAAACCAATCTACATGAGTTGGCTTTTGGTATTACCGGGATCAATCCTGTTTTTGGCACTGCAATCAATCCTCAATATCCTGATCTAATTCCAGGTGGTTCATCGAGTGGGTCTGCTGCTGCCGTAGCCGCAGGTCTGGCTGATTTTACTTTAGGTACCGATACTGGTGGTTCAATTCGTATGCCAGCGGCATGTTGTGGCGTGTATGGTTTTAAGCCGACATTCAATCGCGTCAGTCGTCAAGGGATACATCCAGCCATGAGTTCGCTGGATTGCGTGGGACCATTTGCCGCTTCGGTTGCAATGATTGAAACCGCGATGCAGATAATCGATCCAAGTTTCCATGCTTTGGAAAAATTAGCGCATACGCCGAAACTGGCTTGGCTTGAGGTAAATGCGAACCCAACGGTATTGAACTGTATTCAGCAATTTCTTGCTCAGGCGAATCTGTCAGCTACACCAGTGAAATCTGAATGGTTTGAACCTGCTTATGATGCAGGGATGCAAATCATTAATTATGAAAATTGGCAGGCGTATGGTGAGTTAACCAAAACTGGTTTGCTGGGTGACGATATCCATGCTCGCTTGCTCAAATCTGCGCAAACCACTGCGCAACAAGTAAAAGAGGCGGAAGCGGTCAAAGCACAATTTATCAATGAAATTGATGACTTATTGGAAAAATATGATGCCGTGTTACTGCCAACCCTTCCGCAAATCCCACCCAAATTAATCGATGCAGAACATATGGTTGCACTGTTGAACTTAACTTCATTGGTGCGTCCATTCAATTTATCTGGACATCCGGCAATTTCAATACCGCTCAAAACCAGCGAAGGGCAACCAGTGGGTTTACAAATCGTGGCGAAACGAAATTCGGATGAGCTACTGTGTGCAATTGCGAAATATATCGTGGATGCCGCGCAATAAATGACAAGGAGTTGGGTAATGAATAATTTATCGACAAAGGAATTTGTAATGGACACAACAATAACGGAATTAGAAGCACTCTGTCAGGAGATTCGAGAACGGGCTTGTACAGGCGAGTTCGATAACCAAGCGTATGTGAGTCAAGACATCATCGATAAGTTAAAGCAGATTGGAGTCTATCGTGCATTGGTACCGAAACGTTTTGGCGGCAATGAATGGTCACCTCAACAATTTTGTGAGTTGATTGAACGTTTGTCTAAAGCAGATGGGTCCGTGGGCTGGGTTGCGAGTTTTGGGATGAGCCCTGCCTATTTGGGTAGCCTGCCTGAAGCAACGCTTGAAGAATTATATAAAGAGAGCCCAGATATTGTATTTGCAGCAGGTATTTTTCCGCCGCAACCCGCAGATTTAAGAGCTGACGGCGTGGTGGTAAAAGGTCGATGGAAATTTTCAAGTGGTTGTATGGGGGCCGATATTATTGGGGTGGGGATTAGTCCACAGGTCAATAACACCACACAAGGTCTCCCCCGTTTAGCAATTATTCCTGCAAAACAAGCGCAAATCGAAATGACTTGGGATACGGTCGGTTTAAAGGGAACAGGCAGTCATGATCTGTTGGTGGATAATGTCTTTGTAAACAATGACTGGACCTTTATTCGTGGTGAACCGTCCAAACTTTCGGAACCTTTTTTTAAATATCCATCACTGTCGTTGGCAACACAGGTGTTAACTGTGGTCGGGATCGGTGTTGCAGCAGCAGCGTTGGAAGAATTCCAAAAGTTAGCGCCAGGGAAATCATCCATTACAGGTGGTGCTGAAATTGCCAGTCGCCCCGTCACCCAATATGAATTTGCCCAAGTCGAAGCTGAGTTTAAAGCAGCACGTGTTTGGTTCTACGACACTATGCAAATCGTTTGGAATGAAATTATTGCAGGTGGTACGCCAACGCCAGAACAGATCAGTGAGATGCGTTTGTCTTGTACCCATGTTGCTCGAGTTTGTGCACGTGTAACGCGCAAAATTCAAATGCTGGCGGGCATGACTGCAATTTATACCCATAACCCATTTAGCCGTTTTGTGAATGATACCAATGTGGTGACTCAGCATGCCTTTATGGGTGATGCCACTTTACAAAATGCCGCTTTGGTGAGCTTTGGTATGCAGCCAGCACCCGGTTATTTATAAGCCGAATTTAAATAATCACGAGATGTCCAAGGATGAATATGACATGAATAGCCAGATAGATTTGACCGTTATCTTACAACGCTTAGAACAGCTCGAAGCGCAAAACGCGATTCGTAATTGTATTCATCGTTATATGGAAATTTGTGATGGATTAAATGCCAAGACTGACCTCAATGAATTAATGGATTTATTTGATCAGGACAGTATTTGGGAAGGGATTGGTGAGAAATATGGGCAATCTTTTGGTCGCTATACTTCATGGCAAGCCATTTTTGACATGTTTAAAAGCTATACCCAAACCGAATCACATTTTGTGATGAATGCGCATTTTGTCAGCTCAGAACAAATTTATATTGCCGGCGATCAGGCCAATGCAAGCTGGTTGATGTTGCAAACCTCGACCTTTCTCAATGGAGATAGCCATTTAAATGCCGCAAAACTCAGCGTGAAATTTAAACAGCAAACCGATGGTCTATGGAAGATCAAGCATTTTCAGACTGAAAATATTTTTAGTCGCCCCGTGTCTCACTGGAACAGTACAGCGATATTGCCAGTACCGTCTCAGCAATAAGTTATGGATAAATTGAAAAGGATAATGGATATGAACAGTATTATTCCAATGCAGAATATTAACATTGATTACAGCGAGTTAGTTCAAAGTGATCGTGCGCATACCTCTTTATATAAAGATGCGCGTGTCTTTGATGATGAAATGGAAAAGATTTATTACAGCACTTGGGTTTGGGTGGCACATGCCAGCGAAATTCCAGATGGTGGTAGCTATAAAACCATTAATATTGGTAAGCAACCTGTGGTCGTTGTACGTGACCGTAAGAAAAAAGTCCATGTATTGCTCAATCGTTGCCGCCATCGTGCAGCAACGGTATGTGAACATAAAAAAGGCAAAACCAACAGTTTTGTTTGCCCATATCACGGATGGAGCTATGCACTGGATGGTTCATTGCGTGGTGTACCTTCGCCTGAAAGTTACGGTGAGTGTCTGGATAAATCAGAGTTTCCATTGATTAGCCTACGTGTTGAAGAATACAACGGTATGATTTTCGCCACCTTTAAAGATGATATTGAGCCTTTAGCGGATTTCTTGGGCGCTGCGAAAAAATGGATTGATTTGTTTATGAAACAAGGCGCAGGTTATCCAATTAAAGTATTGGGTGAACATCGTTTCCGTTTCCCAGGCAATTGGAAAATCCAGCTGGAAAATACCACCGATGCTTATCATTTCCCCTTGGTACATAAGTCATTCTTAAGTTCAGTCGATGAGAAGACTGAAGAATTGTTTAATTTTGAAAATCAACCTGGCTATGTTGAAGACTTAGGCAATGGTCACAGTGTCATGGTGATGATTCCTGAGCTGGTGGATTTAGATGAAGAGTTGATGGAACGCCCAATTCAGGAACGTTTTGAAGAGCTTGCTCAAGCGTTACGTGATGAAGGACATGAAGAACTTGAAGTACGCCGTATTGTACGTGCTGTGGGTGGTTCTGGTTTTAACTTAAACCTGTTCCCGAACATTGCCTGTTCAATGGCGTTCTTCCGTGTTATGCAACCGATTTCAGTCAATGAAACTGAAATTCACCATTCTGTGATTACGATGGATGGTGGTCCACAGATTGCCAATCAATATCGCTTACGTCTACATGAACATTTCCAAGGTCCATTTGGTTTCGGTACGCCTGATGACTCAGAAGCGTGGGAACGTGTGCAACATGGTGCCAATGCTGGTCATGATTTATGGATCATGTTGAACCGTGGTTTACCCGGCGAAGTAAAAACTGAAGATGGCTTAAAGAGCGATGTCAGTGCAGAAACTGGAATGCGCGCTGCTTATCAGCAGTGGAAAAAGATGATGACGGCTTAAGGAGAGTAGCATGAACATGAATTTGCAATTATTAAATGAAGTGACTGCTTTTGTTTGGGCTGAAGCTGACATGTTAGACCACAGTGAATACCGTGAATGGCTCAATCTCTGGAATGAAAAAGGCGTGTATATCATTCCGATTGATCCGACACTCAAGGATTATGAAAATAATTTGAACTATGCCTATGACAACAATCATATGCGTACATTACGGGTAGAACGTTTGGAAAATGGTGAAGCGATTTCGACTGCACCCAAAGCCAATACCGTCCGTAGCGTGTCACGTATCCGTGTCGTAAAAGATGAGGATGGTGAAATCATTTTACGCTGTGCACAAAACCTCCGTGAATTCCGTAAGGAAAGCTTAAAACATTACACCGCAGATGTGATTTTTCATTTGGTTCGTGATCCAGAACAAGGCTTTAAGATCAATCGTAAAATTATCAACTTAGTCAACTCGACCGATACTTTGGCGGGTATCAGTTACATCCTCTAGGAGCGCAAAAAATGAAACAGGTTGTTTTAGTCACGGGCGCAGCATCTGGTTTAGGGAATGTGATCGCCGAATATTTTGCAGCACAGGGGCATCAAGTGATTGTCTCTGCCAGCAGCTTAGAAAAGGCTGAAAATGCCAAAGCACGTAGTCCTAATGCCGAGAATATGTTTGCGTTAAAACTGGATATTTCAGTTGAGCAAGATTTTCATGTTGCAGTGCAGTGGATTCAACAAAAATTCAGCAAATTGGATGTGTTGATTAATAATGCGACGGTCACCAAGGCAACCCCTGTTTTAGAGATTACTGCAGCTGACTTTGACTGGATCACTCAAGTGAATCAGCGAGGAACCTTTCAAGCGTGTCAGATTATTGGCAAATATATGGCAGATCAAGGCTATGGCCGTATCGTCAATATGGCTTCATTGGCAGGGCAAAATGGAGGCACTGCAACAGGAGCACACTATGCTGCAACCAAAGGTGCAATTGTGACTTTGACCAAAATCTTTGCCAAAGAGTTTGCTGCTAAAGGCGTGACTGTAAATGCCATAGCACCTGGGCCAATGGAATCACCGATTGTACACAGTGTGGTATCTGACGAAAAAATGGCGCAATTTATTCAAAATATCCCAGTCAAAGCATTAGGTAGTATGGAATTTATTGCTGAAACCTGTGCCTTGTTGGCAAGCCCAAGCGCAGCTTTTGTCACTGGGGCGACGTGGGATATTAACGGTGGATTATTTATGCGTTAAGCCTTGGGCGAGATGCATAAAAGGGAGATAAATCATGGCTACACTCTATAACGTGGTTGTCAGAAACCGTCATGTAGAAGGTGGGAATGTTGCAGTCATGGAGTTTGAATCTGCAAATTCTGCCACATTACCAAAAATTGAAGCAGGTGCGCATATTGATGTGCACTTACCCAATGGTATGGTGCGTCAGTACTCACTTTGCCAAAACCCAAAAGATGTTGGCATATTCCGACTGGGGATTTTACGTGATCCAGAATCGCGTGGTGGTTCAGTCTCGGCTTTTGATGATTTAAAAGATGGTATGCAAATACAGGTCAGTGAACCGAAAAACCTGTTTCCATTAGTCAAAGCCAAACATGCTGTACTGGTGGGTGGGGGGATTGGAATTACCCCTTTGATCACTATGGCCTATCAATTGGTACAAGAAAATGCATCTTTTGAACTGCATTATTGCGGGGCAAGCCCAGAGCAATGTGCCTTTGTCGATGAAATTAGAAATAGTGTATTGGCGCCATTTACCACCTTCCATTTTAAATCGGAAGGGGCCAGCCATCGTGAGTTTTTTCAATCTGCCATTCAGGACATAGACAAAGCAAGCCATATCTATACCTGTGGTCCCAATGGATTTATGGATTGGGTGATTAATTTGGCATTGACGCAAAATTTTCCTGAGCAACAGATTCATAAGGAATATTTTCAGGTTGAGGTTGAAACCAACGGTGATGCATTTGAAGTTGTTGCTGAGCGTAGCGGCAAGATCATCATGGTCAATGCCGAAGAAACCATTCTGCAAGCACTGGCACGTGAAGGGATTGAGATTGAAATGTCTTGCGAACAGGGCGTCTGCGGAACCTGTATGTGCGATGTGATCGAAGGTGAGCCTGATCATCGTGATGTGTATTTTACTGATGAAGAAAAAGCCAGTAATGAACAAATACTGGTGTGCTGTTCCCGTGCAAAGTCAGCACGATTGGTACTGGATATTTAATTGCTTTTAACAGGACGAAGCAATTTCAGATACCGAGCTAAATAGGATAAAAGATTCAGGAGAGAATAATGAATTCATTAAAATCAATGGATGAAATCAAAATAGATCCAATGCAATTTAGACGGGCATTGGGTAATTTTGCTACAGGTGTGACCATTGTGACGGCACAAAATGAGCAAGGCGAGAAGGTTGGAGTCACTGCAAATAGTTTTAACTCAGTGTCTTTAGACCCACCACTCATTTTATGGAGTATCGATAAAAAATCATCGAGTTTTTCTGTATTTGAGCAAGCTACACACTTTGCGGTAAATATTTTATCGGGTTCTCAAATTGAGTTATCCAATAAGTTTTCCCGTCGCAATATCGATAAGTATGAAGGTACAAGTTATCAGGTTGGTGCAGGTCAATCACCAGTTCTAGACCATTGTTCAGCAGTGTTTGAATGTGAGCGACATGAAATTATTGAAGGTGGTGATCACTGGATTATTATTGGCAAAGTCGTTAAGTTTCATGATCAAGGGCGTAGTCCGTTGGTGTATCACCAAGGTGCGTATTCAGGCGTGATTCCTCATCCATTATTACAGCTTAAAGATACTGTAGAAGCAGAAGACTTAGGCGAATTACATCAAGGGCATTTATATAGTAATGTCTGTTATTTAATGAGTCGGGCGTTTAAATTTTATCAGACTGATTATATTCCGAAGCAGTTAATCACTGGATTTAGAACCAGTGAAGCAAGATTATTATTGGTGTTAGGCAGTGGTACCGCATCCAATAAAGCAGATTTACCACGTGATATTGCCATGCCGATGCGTGAGATCGAACAAGCTGCGCTTATCTTAAAAAAAGATGGTTTATTGATTGAAACGGAAGGTTTTTTTAAGTTAACGGAAAAGGGCAAGAAAACCGCACATTATCTGTTTGATATTGCCGATAGCCATCAAAATGAAGTTTTTGAAAAATATCCTGAAAATGAAAAGGAAATTTTTATTAAAATTTTAAAGGATATTGCGGGGATTGTATAAGACTTAATTAGCTGATAGGTTGAAAGGGTCTATCAGCTTTAGACTATTCGCTATTTATATAATAAAAAAAAGAATTTATGAGCGAGAAGTATATTTAATATCGATTTTTGAAAAGTTTAAACCGTAAAACAAGGAAGTGAGCGGATGAACCAATATGTACGTGATGCACTAATAACTTGGACGCGTAATATCAAAAATGTTTGCGGTAATTTTGAAACAGATTTTGATGGTACCCGTGATTTGTTCATTGGCGAAGTCGAATGTTTTTTATTGGGCGATACTGAGATCGCTTTTATTAAAAATAATGCAAACAAAATTGTCCGAAAAGCGGATGAAATCGATCGAGTAAATAATCGTTTTTGTTTTTTGATTTTGCAGTATTCGGGCAAAATACAGTTGAACTATAAAAATGAAACCTTGAGCCTCAATGAGGGCGATATTGTATTACTCGACCCAGTTGAAACAATTTCTATGTTTCCACAAGGCTTAGTCAGTCAAATTTCTGTGCATTTGTCGCGGGAAAAATTGTTGAAAGAAAATATTAGTTCTGAATATTTTGGCAAACTCATTACGCAAAATATGAGTGGTTTTTTACTTAAAAATATTATGAAAAATATGTCTGCTGAAAACATTAAACTTTGGTATGCAACTGAAGATGGTAATGCTTTTGAAGATGCCTTGATTGCTTTAATCAAGCCGACAATTAATTATAAAAATATGCATGATTCAAACAATCTTATGGAAAAAGCAGAGCGCTATATTATTGAAAATTTAGCCAAACCTGATCTGACACCTAAGCTGATTGCTGAGCATATTGGTGTATCATTACGGCATCTTTATCGATTATTTCTTCAAGAAAATTTATCGATTAACAAGTATATACAGCTCAAACGCTTAGAAAAAATTAAAGCGGATTTGCTTGATAAAAAAAATAAGCAAAGCTCGATTACCCAAATTGCCTTGAAATGGGGATTTTGGGATGGCGCGCATTTTTCAAAAATCTTTAAAAAAAATTATGGTGTCTCTCCTAAAGAATTTAGAGAGCATGTCTTGACTTAAGTCTTTTGTTTTTTGATGTCACTTCTAGACAAGTTCGAGGTCATTCCTGAACAAGCTAGCCCCATGCAAGTGTGTTGAAATTAAATCGATGAGAACAGTTAGGAACGACTGAATAAACTTAAAAATATTCAGTTTATCTCACGAATTTCACACATAGGAACGTGCATTTAACTATCTGTCTTAGATAGTTTAGGGATAGATGAAAAGGATGAAACTGATGCGTAAACAACGATTATTCAATGATATACAAAAAATATTGGCGCTTAACTTATCTATAGCTGCGAGCTTTTGGGGACTGAACACACAAGCTTATGCGCATGGTGGACAGGCAGAATTAGTCCCTTTATATCAAAACATGAGCGAGCAAGGCGCTAAAGTTGTAAAAGATGATTTTACCAATACGTATATGATCAGCAAAGGCTCTATAGTGGTGAGAGCTAAACCAAATTCAGATCAGGTTTTAGTCAATGGTAAACCGTTAAAGTTAAGTGTGCCATTAGTTATTAAAGAGGGTAAGCCTGTTATTGGCAAAGACTTTTTCAATGAAGTATTTCAGTCTGGCTTAGATCAAACATTTAAAATTGAAAACACGTTTCACCCACTCAATAGTTTAAGTACAGAAGAAATCAAAAAAACATTTGAAAGTATTAATCGCTCAAAATATGCCTATAAAAATATGCGTTTTGCCGAGTTAAAGCTGAAAGAACCTGAAAAAGCCAAAGTGTGGGATTATTTTATTAACCACAAAGACTATAAAGAAGACCGTATAGCATCTTTTATTTTATTAAAAGGTAATCAAGCGATTGAAGGTGAGGTGAATCTTCATACTCAGCAAGTTACAAAATGGAATGTATTAAAAGATACACATGGAATGATCCTGCTAGATAACTTCGAGACAGTCCAGCGTGTGATTGAGTCAAGCAAAGAATATCAGGAAGCTTTACGTAAACGAGGTGTAACGGATGTTAAAAAGGTCATTACCAATCCTCTAACTGTTGGATATTTTGGCGGTAAGGATGGTTTAGACAAACAACTGAACGTTTTAAAAGTCGTATCATATCTAGATACAGGCGATGGCAATTATTGGGCACATCCTATTGAAAATTTAGTTGCTGTGGTTGATCTAGATAAAGAAAAAATTATTAAAATTGAAGAAGGGGCAATGATTCCCGTTCCGATGGCAGATCGACCTTATGCGACTAAAAATACGCAACCCCCGAAAATTAAACCACTGAACATTATTGAACCTGAAGGTAAAAACTTCACAATTACTGGACAGACTGTACATTGGGGAAACTGGTGTTTCCATGTTGGACTGGATTCTCGTGTTGGCCTACAGCTTTCAACCGTGACTTATAAAGATAAGGGTGTAAAGCGTAAAGTCATGTATGAGGGCAACCTTGGTGGAATGGTTGTTCCATATGGTGACCCTGATATGGGATGGTACTTTAAATCTTATCTAGACTCAGGTGAGTATGGTATGGGAACACTCACTTCATCGATTCAACTGGGAACAGATGCGCCAGAAAATGCGGTTTTACTAGATGCCGTGATTGCTGACTACAAAGGGCAGCCTCAAGTTATTCCAAATGCGATCGCAATTTTTGAGCGATATGCTGGACCTGAGTATAAGCATCAAGAAATTTTTGGTGATCAGGATGCAAGTGAAGCCCGCCGTGAGCTTGTGGTGCGCTGGATTAGTACGGTTGGAAATTACGATTATATGTTTGATTGGGTATTTGCTCAAAATGGTGTCATTGGAATTAATGCTGGTGCAACAGGAATTGAAGCTGTTAAAGGGGTTAAAGCGCGAACTATGCATGACAGTACTGCCAAAGAAGACACTAAATACGGCACGTTAATTGACCATAATATTGTTGGTACAACGCATCAACATATCTATAACTTCCGTTTAGATCTGGATGTCGATGGGGAAAATAATAGCTTTATGCATATGGACCCTGTCGTGAAGGTAAATGACAGAGGTGGTGTTCGTACAAGTACGATGCAAATTGACAGTCAGGTGATTAGCAATGAGCAAAACGCCGCTGAAAAGTTTGATCCGTCGACTATTCGTTTGCTAACCAACTTTAATAAGGAAAATAAACTCGGTAACCCAGTTTCTTATCAGCTGATTCCGTTTGCTGGTGGTACACACCCTGTGGCGAAGGGGGCAAATTTTGCCAAAGATGAATGGTTATTTAAACGTCTGAATTTTATGGATAAGCAAATTTGGGTGACGCAGTACAATGCTGATGAACGCTACCCTGAAGGTAAATATTCAAATCGCTCAACGCATGATACTGGTTTAGGACAGTTTATTCGTAACAATGACAATATTGAGAATAAAGACCTTGTGGTCTGGATGACGACAGGAACAACCCATGTAGCACGTGCTGAAGAATGGCCAATTATGCCAACAGAATGGGTTTATACCTTAATCAAACCGTGGAATTTTTTTGACAATACACCAACCTTGAACTTGGGTGATGAAAAAGAAAATACCCAGCATGAGCATCACTAAAGATGCCAATCAGCAAGTATGGGTAACCAATAAGTTACCCAAAACTTAGCGTCTTGTAGACCGTTCACAAAAAAGGAATTTTGTATGAAAACGCTACTTTCTCAAGTGATGAGAGGGACTCTCTTTGTCTCAATTTTTTCAACTGTCTATGCAAGCGAAATAGAAATCCAACCGATTTTTGAAGTCACCTTGGGTGCTTTTAGCAGTGGGAAAAGTTATAACGGTGAAAACATAGCTGAGCAAAGAATAAATTGGCAAGAAGGGCATCTTAAATATGGTGCAAAAGGACAATACACATTGAATAACAACCAACTCTATGCAGGTTTGAGTGGGATTAGCTCAGCCACATTTGGAGAGGGGGATGCAGGACAAAATAGTAATGGTAAAGAACGTAAAACTGATGTGAATGAATGGGTTATTGGTTTTAAAGATGGTACTCATAAAGATCAATTGACCACATATGATTTAAGTATTGGTCGACAAAATATAATGATTGGAGACGGTTTTTTTATTGCTGGTGATGCATTAAACCTCGGAAAACTACCCGCAGATGGCTCATTAGACCGTGGAGGGGCCTATTATCTGGCGGCACGACGCAGTTTTGATTTTACCAGTCTGCTGCAATATAAATTGCAAGATCATACAACCTTAAAACTGGCCTATTTAAAATCGAATAATAAAGCACAATTTTCATCAGAACTCTTTGTAACTGATCTGATGTATCAACTTAATGATAAAGGTATCGGATTTACTTACTTAAATGTATTAGATCTTGACGATGCCGAGCATATTTCAGGGCGGAAAGATCTTACAAATTATGCTTTACGTTTGAATTATCAACTTTTACCAGAGTTACAAATTAAATCTGAATTTGTTGTTCAAGACAAAAAGGAACACCAAGAAAATGCAGGTTATTTAGGACTGAACTATAACTTTTTATCTTCAAAATATACGCCTTCGCTAGGCTATCGCTTTAGTCGTTTTTCAGACCAATATGATCCCATGTTTTATGGAAATACCGTGGGATTTGGAACATGGTTTCAGGGGGAGGTTGCTGGAAACTATGCGGGTCCTTTCAATAAAAATGCCGATATTCATCAAATATCTTACATGATGAATTTAAAAGAAAATTTTATATTAGGTGCTTTGGCACATAAGTTTAAAACAGTAAATAAAGCTTTAACAAATGTTGATGGACATGAGTTGGATGTGTTTTCGGTCTGGTCTGTAAATAAAAACGTTACCGTTATTCCGCTCATTGGGCTGTATAAACCGAAGCAAGATATCCATAGTGGCGGTACTCAAAACTATGATGATAAGACCAATCTATATGCTCAATTGATTTTGCAATATATCTATTAATTAAGCCTTTTAAAGTTAAACGTGAGGAATAAAAATGAATGAAGTCAAAATATTAGATAGCGTACAGACTTTTTTGAATAGAGCGCATGGACATTTTATTGATGGGAAGTGGGTTGCTGCTCAACATTCAAATAAAGTTGATATTGTGAATCCCTCTACCGAACAAGTCATTGCTCAGATCAGTATCGCTAGTCAACAAGATGTTGTAGATGCAGTATCCAGTGCAGATCATGCTTTTCAAAATGCTTGGGCTGAAACGACACCGTATCAACGTGGTGTAAAACTGAATAAATTGGCAGATTTAATTGAGCAATATGCTGAGGAACTTGCGCAACTAGAGTCTTTGTCTACTGGAAAGTTAATTCATATTTCCCGTCATCTTGAAGTGGCGCAATCTATTATTTTTTTAAGATATTTTGCTGGTTGGGCCACCAAGATTCATGGTCAAACGATGCAACCTTCTATTCCTTCTACACAAGGTGAAAAATATACCGCATTTACCTTGAGGCAGCCTGTTGGGGTCGTCGCGGGTATTGTTCCGTGGAATTTTTCACTCATGATTGGCATTTGGAAAATTGGTTCAGCTTTAACAACAGGCTGTAGCATTGTGCTGAAACCCAGTGAATTTGCCAGTTTGTCATTGCTACGTTTAGCTGAGTTAGCAATTGAAGCGGGTATTCCAGCAGGTGTGATCAATGTTGTGACGGGTAAAGGCGAAACTGGGCAATATCTGATTGAGTCACCCTTGATTAAAAAGGTTTCTTTCACAGGCTCAGTACCTACGGGGATTGCTATTGGTAAGCTTGCGATGAGCAGTGATTTAACTCGTGTTAGCTTGGAGTTGGGAGGTAAAAATGCGATTGCCATTTTGGCTGATGCAAATATAGATGAGATTTTACCTACCTTGATACAAGCAACTTTTGTGCATCAAGGCCAAGTATGTGCATCGCCAGAGCGGTTTTTTGTGCATCAGACAAAATATGATGAGCTTGTTGCCAAGCTTTCTAAAGCATTATCTCAATTTAAAATTGGATCGGCGATGGATGAAAGCAGTATGTTTGGTCCGCTGTCTAACCGGCCTCACTTTGATAAAGTAAAGCATTATTTAGATTTGGCTAAAGCCAATAATCAAATTATTGCTGGTGGAGATACTTTGCAACAAACAGGTTATTTTGTCGAACCGACTTTAATTTCTTTAAAAGCGATTGATGATCCATTATTTATAGAAGAGACTTTTGGTCCAATTGTAGGATTAATGCCATTTGAAACGGATGAAGAACTCATTCAGCTGATGAATCATTCTCGGTTTGGTTTAACCGCAAGTATTTGGACCAACGATTTGTCCAAAGCTTTGCGTTTAATACCGAAAATTGAAGCGGGTACTTTATGGGTCAATATGCATACTTTTTTAGATCCGTCGGTTCCATTTGGTGGTGTGAAAGCTTCAGGAACTGGTCGAGAGTTTTCAGATGCATTTATTGAAGATTTCACTGAATTAAAATCAGTGATGATTCGCTATTAAAAATGTGCATAGATATTTAAAAGTAGGTAGCACAGTCTAAAAAGAGTGGTATCGCTTCCAGTGATCTACTGGTTGCGAATATAGGCTTGATAAGTTATGGAAATATATAAGCTGAACAAGCTTTAAAATCCAAACAGCCCAATATATGCATATATTGGGCTGTTTAGAGTAAAAATTAATAGGTTAAAGTCATACTTTGCTGTGTTGCTTGATCAATTTGCTTTTGGCTTACCGCATCATCCTTACATTGATAGTTCTCAAATAATGGCAGCTGATCGGCAAAGTGTGGATCAGTCTTTCCATTGCGATGAATAAATCCACTTTGACCAGGTGCAAGAATTGAACACATGCTGACTTGATTGGGATTAAGTACCACTCTAAAGGTTGCACTCCCTGTATTCCCATAGGTGCTCAGCTGTTGTTGATGTGCCTGATCGGCCCATGGGATACCCACTGAGTTTTTGTTGGAGAATCCCATTGTGGCAACAGGAATTTTCCAGTCATTGGGTTGGTCTGAATGATATTGTTTTGAAAGCTGAATTAAGGTGTTTTCCAAGGCAGTTAACACCACATCATCTGCTGATTGTCCTTTTAAGAAATCAACGGTTTGAGCAACGCTGGCTTGTTTGCCTTGCAGCGCATTCCAGATTAGTTTGGATGCATTGGCAGGTTGTGTACTCCGTGGGTCATTATTTACTGGGTAAAGGGTATCTGTGTAACGCGCATAAATATTTTCAGATAGATTTGGTTTAAGCACCAATTCAATCATTTGATTGAGCCATGTACGCATAATGACAGGTGCTGCGCCTTGATAGAATTTAGCTTCACTGTCAGGACGAAGCTTAAAGTCCCAACTCGCCAATATTGGTGCAACTTTCTTTGCCAGAGGTGAGGCGTTCGGGCTTTGCGCAGCTTTGACCATATAGGGGATAAAATAACGCGCATTCAGATCCGACCAAGCGCCCATTTTATTGATATCCCAAATGTCTTGTTGGCTTAATTTTGCTTTACTTTCTAGGGGTTCAATCAGTTCATTGACACGGTCAACATGAGAGAAGTTGGAGGAATCGGAACGTAAATCCGCATAAGCTTTATTGTTCCAACTGCTAATATAGCCTTTTTCAGGGTTATAGGCTTTGGGATTATGTGAGAAATCATAGAAACCCTGCCATTCCATTGAGCCATCACCTTGAGCAGGCAGTTGAATATGCTGGTTTTCAGGGCGGATCGGTAAACGACCCAATGCAGCGACACCAATATTATTTTGGGTATCGGCATAAAACCACGTAATCGAAGCCGCGACACGTTTGGCTTGATCTAGGAATTCTTGCCAGTTGCTCGCTTTTGCTGCATTGGCCCAGCCCAATAAAGTTTCAATCTCTACACCTTCCCAGCTACGTTTTTGTGCATAGGCGGTATGATTTTTTTCATCCCATGTGCTGACAAAGCCTTGTTTACTTTGATACACATCTAAAACGTGGTCTGGCTGATTACGGACTTTAATCTTGATCTGTTGATGTTCAAAGGGAATATAACTGCCTTGATAACGGTACTGTTTTGGATTGCTCGGATTTAAGCTAAGTTGATAGACGTCATTGGTATCAAGCGAACCGACAGTTGAACCCCAAGCAATTTTTCCATTGGTTCCAAATAAAATAGCAGGTAGACCGACAGGGGTAATCCCAGTGAGATTATAGCCAGCACCATGTAACCCAACCGCATAAGTAATTGCAGGCGTGTACCAGCCTTGTTGAGGGCCATTATATAAAACCGTTTGGCCTTCTACCGTTTTATCTCCTTTGACCACCCAAGCATTACTGGCTGTAGGGACGCCATCAACCACACTTTTACCCAATGCTATACGCGCTTGAGCTAAATAGTTTTTGGCTGCTTGGTCTGATATAGGCGCTATACCTTTTAACATGTGTTGCTGATGTGCTGAAACTTGTGGTTTTACTTTAGATTGAATAATTGTGGGAGCACTCGGATCATCTAGCCAACGTAATTGCTGATAAACTTTTAACCCTGTTTCTGGACCTTTTTCTTTTTGTAGTTGAGTCAGTAAATCTAAGTTTGAAACTTCTGAACTGGCTGAAAAAAACCGATTGAGAATTAAGCCGACCCAGACCATTGCGATATCTTCTGGCTGCCATGTTGATGGTTTAAAATCGTAATCAACAAACTCTTTAGGCATCAGCTCTGGATTGGCCAAAACCTCTTGGACACGCTTATTAAAACCAGCAGCATAACCATCGAAAATGGCACGATCTTCAGGAGAAAGTCGGGCAATTTGTTGTTTAATCTGTTCAGGATTAAAACGACTATGGGTTGCAATATCATACTGTAGATAGTCAGGACCGAGCACTTCAGCAACAGTGCCTAAACCTGTACGTTTTGACATTTCCATTTGAAATAAACGATCAGTTGCGACTGCATAAGCATAGCCATAAAAAAGACCATAAGTATCCTTGGCATAGACATGCGGTGTGCCAAAATTGTCACGTTGAATCGTGACCTGTTTTTGCACTGGGTTTGATTCTAAACGAGAGGATGAACTACATCCTGCAAGCAATAAACAACTTAAAACACCTAATTTGATTAAGTGGTGTTTATCGCTCAGTTGATTATTTGAGGGTCTTTTTTTCAATTGAAATATCCTTTTCATTATTGTTGAGAAATAGAGTATTGAGAAAGAAATGTTTTTAGATGTTTTCTAAAAACAGCAGATTTATCGATATGCAGGTCCTGATTAAATAAAATGATTGTTATTTTTATATGTAATTTTCTATTACTTTGTGGGTATATATTTATACTTTTAAATAAATAGACTTAATTTTATCTCATCATTTTATTTTAAATATGCTTTATCAAGTCTTGGTGAAATGCCAAAAAATAAAGGGATATGTTCTATCCCTTTATGCTGCTTCAAAAAATTAAGTGTCAAAGATAAAGTGTCAAAGTTCAGTCGCAAAAATTGCTGAGAGAAATTTTTCAAGTGCAGTATTGAATGCTTCAGGACATTCAATATTTGAAATATGCGATGCTTGAATTTCCACAAGTTGGGATTGCGGAATGTGCTGTTGCATAAATTGCCCATCTAAAACTGTAGTTACAGGGTCTTGCGTCCCTGCAATGACCAAAACTGGTATTGTGATGTCTTTGAGTTGATTGCGGACATCCGCTTTAGCCAAAGCCTCACAACAATTGGCATAACCTATTGCGCTGCCAGCACTTAAGTCGTTACACAGATTATTGACAATTGCAGGATGACTTTGGATAAAGGGATCTGTAAACCAACGTGATGCAGCGGTTGCTGCGATGCTGGTTAAACCTTGTTCTCGGACAAGTTGAGCACGATCTAGCCATGCTTGTTCTTGTCCAATTTTTGCTGCGGTATTACTGATAACAACAGCATTAAATCGTTGTGGATAATGGATGGCTAACCATTGACCTGTTAACCCCCCCATAGAAATGCCACAGAAACTGGCTTTTTCAATATTTAAATGATCCAGTAATCGAATCACATCTTCAGCCAATTGGGGCAAGGTATAAGGACCTTGTGGCGCAGATGAAGAACCATGTCCACGGGTGTCATAGCAAATGACAAAAAAACGTTCTTTAAAATAATTGAACTGCTTTTGCCACATGCCATAGTTGGTCCCTAAGGAATTTGAAAAGACCAGTGCAGGGGAGTTAGGGTTTCCAAAACTTTGATAATTAATTTGTGCATCCGCTGATTGAAAAGTTGGCATTGCTCGTTCCTTAATTTTGATCAACACGTTGAATAATGAGCGCGATACCTTGACCCACCCCAATACACATTGAACATAGGGCATATTCACCCTTGATTTGTTCAAGTTGATTTAAGGCTGTGGTCACCAGTCTGGCACCTGATGAACCCAAAGGATGACCTAAAGCAATCGCCCCACCATTGGGATTGACGCGTGCATCATCATCTGCCAAACCTAAATCACGGGTTACAGCCAAAGCTTGGGCGGCAAAGGCTTCATTCAGCTCAATCACATCCATTTGCGCTAAATTAAGATCGGCTTGTTTAAGCAGTTTCTTGATTGCAGGCGCAGGTGCAAAGCCCATAATTCGTGGCTCAACACCTACAGTGGTTGCTGCAATAATTTTGCCACGTGGTTTTAATTGGTATTTTTCTACGGCTTCATCTGAAGCGATCAATAAGGCTGCTGCACCATCATTAATCCCTGATGCATTACCCGCCGTGACCGTACCATCAGCTTTGACCACACCTTTAAGTTTTGTCAGTGCTGCTAAAGTAGTTGATGCACGTGGATGTTCATCTGTATCCACAAGCACAGCATCACCTTTACGCTGTGGAATAGTGACAGGCACAATCTCATTTTTGAAAAAGCCTTGAGCTTGTGCTGCCGCAGTACGTTGTTGGCTATTCAGCGCAAACTGATCTTGATCCGCACGGTTAATATTGAATTGTTCTGCTACGTTTTCAGCAGTTTGTGGCATGCTGTCCACACCATACAATTCTTTGAGTTTTGGATTGATAAAGCGCCAGCCCATGGTGGTGTCTTCGATCTTTTGACTGCGTCCAAAAGCACTGTCCGACTTACCCATCACATAGGGCGCACGGCTCATGCTTTCTACACCACCCGCAATAATTAAATCTGCTTCATTGGCTTTGATGGCACGAGCTGCCATGGCAATCGCATCCAGTGATGAACCACATAAACGATTGACAGTGGTTGCTGGCACTTGATAGGGCACACCTGCCAATAATGCTGACATACGCCCGACATTACGATTGTCTTCACCAGCCTGATTGGCACAGCCATAAATCACATCATCAACTTGCTGCCAATCTACCGTTGGATTACGTTGTATCAATGCTTGAATTGGAATAGCACCGAGGTCATCTGCACGGACTGGCGCAAGACCACCGGCATAACGACCAAATGGGGTACGGATGGCATCTATGATGTAAGCGTTTTTCATGTGTCTTTCCTTTTATATTGAATCCCCCCTTGCGAAGCAGTACTTCTCACCTTTTTAAAGAGAGACTTTCTCTCTTATCTTAATGAAAGAGAGAACCCCTCCCTTTCTTAAAGGGAGGTAGGGAGGGATTTATTATCCCTGTGTCGCATCAATCAATTGAGCACCCGTCAAAGCCTGTAACTCTTCAAAGCTCAGACCTGCAACTTTTTCAAGCACTTTTAAACCCTCTGCGGTCACATCAATCACGCATAAGTCAGTATAAATACGATCAACACAATGTTTACCTGTCACTGGATAGCTCAGTTCTTCAACAATCTTAGGTTCACCTTGCTTGGTCACATGGTCGGTGGTGATAAAGACTTTCTTGGCCCCTACAGCCAAATCCATTGCGCCACCCACCGCAGGAATCGCATCTGGCGCACCGGTATGCCAGTTGGCAAGATCACCATTAGCTGCCACTTGGAATGCACCCAATACAGCAATATCCAGATGTCCACCACGCATCATGGCAAAAGAATCACCATGATGGAAAAATGAGCCACCCGTTAGCATAGTCACATATTCTTTGCCTGCATTAATCAGCTCAGGATCTTCTTCACCTTTGGCGGGTGGAGGACCAAAAGCCAATAAACCATTTTCAGAATGTAGAAATACATCTTTGTCTGTTGGCAAATATTTTGAAATCTTGGTCGGTAAACCAATACCTAAATTGACATAAGCCCCATCGGGAATATCTTGGGCAACACGTTCAGCAATTTGGTCACGGCTTAGTTTTTGGTAGCTCATTGTTATTCTCCATTACCATTGGCTGCATCAACTGCAACCACATGCTGAACAAAAATTCCTGGGGTAATAATATGCTCAGGATCGAGTTGACCTAATTCAACCACCTCTGAAACCTGTGCAATGGTGACATCTGCAGCCATTGCCATGATTGGACCAAAGTTACGTGCTGATTTGTTATAAACCAAGTTGCCCCAACGGTCGCCTTGATGTGCTTTAATCAGTGCAAAATCTGCTTTAATTGGATATTCAAGCACATAGTCTTTGCCATCGATATGACGAGTTTCTTTACCATCTGCCAATAATGTGCCAAAGCCTGTTGGGGTAAATACGGCACCTAAACCCATTCCTGCGGCTTGAATACGACACGCGAGATTACCTTGAGGAACCAGTTCCAGTTCGATCTTGCCCGCATGATAGAGTTCGTCAAATACCCAAGAATCAGACTGACGAGGGAAAGAACAAATGATTTTACGGACTGCACCCGATTTAAGCAGTTTAGCCAGACCGTAATTGCCATTGCCTGCATTGTTATTGACAATCACCAGATCTTTAACGCCAAGTTCAATCAGCCCATCGATCAGCTCTGCGGGCTGTCCTGCTGTTCCAAAGCCACCAATCATAATGGTTGCACCATCTTTGATATGTGACAGAACCTCAGACAACGAGAGCTTACTTTTATCAATCATAAGACGAACCTTTTATCCATGTTTTTAAATTTCTATACATACCGCATTAGCAAAGATAGACATGTATAGAAACTTAAAAAACTGTGAGAAAGAACTTATCTCACAGTTATTTGGTCAATGAATTTACACCCGCTGCTTAATGGTCATCTTCTCGAATTGAAGACGGATGACGGTTTAAGGCCGTCACTTCGATATTCATATAAGGATATAAAGGCAATCCCTGTAAAATATTGTGGAGTTCTTCATTGCTCTCTACATCAAAAATACTGGTGTTTGAGTATTGGCCTGTAATACGCCAGATATGACGCCATTTCCCTTGACGTTGTAAATCTTGTGAATAAGCCTTTTCAATTGCTTTAATTTCATTGGCTTTTTCGACGGGCATATCGAGGGGGATGTGTACATCCATTCGTACTTGGAAAAGCATGTCAGCTCCTTGAATTATTGACGACGTAGGTTGTCGATTTTGTCTTCATCTAGTTCAATGCCGAGGCCCGGACCAGTTGGAATTTTGAGCTCAAAATTGCCATATTGAAGCGGTGTTTTTAAAATTTCTTCAGTCAGTAGCAGTGGGCCAAATAATTCAGTTCCCGCTGCGAGATTGCTAAATGTAGAGAAGGCATGTGCTGAGGCAATTGTTCCAACAGGACCTTCAAGCATAGTGCCACCATAAAGATCAATACCTGCCAGATTGGCGATTTTACCGACTTCGCATGCTTCAATCAGACCACCAGATTGCGCAACTTTTACCGCAAAAACTGAGGCTGCATTGGTTTTTGCCAAGTTATAAGCACTTTGTGGACCAGTTAATGATTCATCTGCCATGATCGCGATATCAAACTTACGGCTAAGACGTTGCATAGCATCAATATTATGAATTGCACAAGGCTGTTCAATCAGGTCAACGCCACCATCTTGAAGCATTTGAATCCCTTTAATTGCATTCAGTTCAGACCAAGCACGGTTAACGTCTACACGAATTGAGATGTCTGCGCCCAAGGCTTTTTTGATTGCCAATACATGCTCAACATCTTGTTCAACAGGACGTGATCCGATTTTTAACTTAAAGACATTGTGACGTTTTAACGCAATCATTTTTTCTGCTTCGGCAATGTCTTTTTCGGTGTTACCCGACGCCAAAACCCAAAGCACAGGAATACTGTCACGTAAGCGACCGCCTAGAATCTCACTCAGGGGTTGACCTAAACGTTGCGCTTGAATATCTAATAATGCAGTTTGAACAGCACATTTCGCAAAACGATTACCGTTGATATTACGATGGATCACTTGCATTGTTTGGGCAATATTGGCACCAGACAGTGTTTTTAACAATGGCGCAAAATAGGTTTCGATATTGGTCTTTACACTTTCAGGACTTTCTTCGCCATAACCTAAACCGCCAATTGTGGTCGCTTCACCCCAGCCAATTAAACCATCTTCAGTCGTGACTTTAATCAAGACCAAGGTTTGGGTTTGCATTGTCGCAACGGCCATCTTGTGAGGACGTATCGTTGGAATTTCGATTAACAGCGTTTCTATGGACTTGTACATCGTGGTTATTTCTTAAGTATCAATCTATTTATATACCCTAATTTAATGTAATATCTTTAACTAGGCCGATTTTGGTATTTTTAGATACTTAAAAGGTATATAAAAGGGATTTATAGAGATGGAATTAAGATATCTTCGTTATTTCGTTACAGTGGTTGAAGAGCAGAGTATTACCAAAGCTGCAGAAAAATTATGTATTGCTCAACCGCCATTGAGCCGTCAGATTCAAAAGTTAGAAGAAGAACTCGGTATTCTTTTATTTGAGCGTGGCACACGTCCAGTAAGAACAACTGAAGCAGGACAATTCTTTTACCAACATGCGGTACAAATTTTGACTCATACTGCGCAAGCCACCTCAATGGCGAAGCGTATTAGTTCAATGAATACAATTGTCCGTATTGGTTATGTCAGTTCATTGCTGTATGCGTTATTGCCTCAGGTAATTTATTTATTTCGTCAAAATAACCCTGATATTCAGGTTGAGCTGATTGAATATAGTACCAAGGATCAAATTGAAGCACTCAAACTCGGTAAAATAGATTTAGGCTTTGGTCGTTTAAGAATTAGTGATCCATCGATTAAGCGCATTTTATTGTACAAAGAGAAATTAAAATTAGCCGCGCATAAAAATCATCATTTAACCAGTTATATTGATAAAGGTATTTATTTATCGCAAATTATCAATGAACCTATTTTTTCTTATCCAGCCACACAGAAGCCCAATTTCTCAACCTTGATTCAATCCATTTTTACCGAATTAGGCTTGGTACCGAAAGATATGGTTGAAGTTCGAGAAATCCATATGGCTTTGGGTTTGGTGTCGTCAGGGGAAGGGATATGCATTATTCCTGAAAGCGCCAGTGAAATAGGCATGAAAAATCTGGTCTATATTCCGATTTTGGATATAGAGGCCTATAGTCCTATTTCATTAGCTGTGAGAAATATGGATCAAAGTCCTTATTTACCTAAAATTTTAGAATGTATTCGACAAGTATTTGAAGAAGAAGGGATTCCACTTCAACTCGATGGGGATTAATCGAGTATAGGCCTGCGCTGAGATCAATAAAAAATCCCCTCATCCTCGCCTTCTCCCAACGGGAGAAGGGACTTTCAATACCAATATGATTCACTCAACATGATCATTTTTTTGATTTATGCATGAGATCTATTGAGTTAATGATTTGAAACCATGATTTTAAAATATTGATTTTAAAATGACATTATCAGTCTTTATCCCTTCATTCTTAATGAATTCGCAATGTATTGTAGTTCCTGTTCGTCATTGATTAAGCCTTGCTGGATGGTGGCAATTTGCTCTTGAAGATTGCTCAGCAGTTCTTGGCATTGTGAAATAACTTCATCGCTATATAGATCAAGCTTTTGCCATAAACTATGTGAGATCTCGCTATATAAACGGTCATGGCCAATGGCCAAGATCTCGGTTGCATCATCAGCATAAATCACTTCATACGCCAGATGCTTAGCAAACTGTAACGGACTGAGAGGGGCATATTGCAGTTGATAATCCGATAAAGTATTTGCAATATGTTGTGATAGAAGCTGTTGAGCCTGTTGGGTCAGTGCACTATACAATTCATCCACCGCTTGCTGCTCGGCATGTTGCTCTAATAAGCTTGGCAGGGTTGCAATCATACTGCGCCATGTTTGCGTAATGATCTGCTGTTTATGTTGCAGCAAAGCGCTCATAGCATTGCTTAGCTGCTGCTGTAATTGATGCAGTTGTGGCACAACCTCAAGTTGTAAAGGCGTTAGAATTTGTTCTTGTAAATGATGTAACAATGCTTCCGCAGGTTTACGCTGTTTATAAGCCAGAGCAGGTTGGATCAAATGTAAAAGTGCATCAAATAAACGATTAAAACCTGCCATTTGCATGGCCTGATCATTGAAATCCGCATTTTTTAACATCTGAGAGGAGGTTGAAATTGGCGATTGCAACAGCACAGGATCAACTTGCATTGCGATCAGTTGGTCAATAGCACGGGTTTGAACATCGGTTTCTTGCAGATAACGTTGGTCAGAGGTTTTATTGCATAGAATCTGGCAAATGTCGCCATCGACTTCATCTTCTTCAAAATAATCACTGCGTGTCAGCACTGGCAATAACGGTTTATGTCGGCGTAATTCCTGCCCCAAAGCCGCTAATTCTTTGACTTGACCGGGTGAGGAGGAACTACTGAGCCAAAGGACACCATCCGCACTATCCATAAAGCGTTGGGTTAATGCTGCATTTTCTGGCGTAACGGAATGAAGTCCTGGGGTATCCAATAAAATGAGGTTGTTTGCTAAACAAACCCCTTGTAAGCGTGTGGTGGTTTCTGTGGCACCTTCTTTAAAACGCTCCTGACTATGGATAATTTGACCTGAGTCGAGATAAAAATATTCAACGCTTTGCTGGCGTCTGTGAAAACACTCTGCCAATACATTACAGAATGAACTTTTACCCGCATTGAATTTTCCGAAAATCAGCAAAATAATCTTATCGTCAAAATGATCTGCGATGGATTGTGCAGCATGTAGGGTTTCTAATTGTGTTTCCCAATGGCTGAGATAGCTTTCAAGCTGAGAATTGAGTACTGCGATGTCTTGGGCAATCTGACTATATGATGTCAGTCCAATGGGATTGATACGTTGTTTATTGAGATTGATCGCCAGTTGCTGATGCCAAGTGTGCATCTTATTTAAATGCAGGATGATGTCCTGTTCCTGCTGATCAAAAGCTTCGGTGCTCGCAATCAGCGTCTGAATCGAATCATGCGAATCATGGACGGTCATTATACCTGCTCCAAAGTGGTTGATGCCTGTTGGGCTTGTATGATGAGCTGCTGTTGCTGCTGCAAATTAAGTAATTGCTGTTGCAACTGCATTCGATCAGAAGACAATTCAAAATAATGGGCAAATTCACCACGTAAACGCTGACGACCTGATTCTTCGACAAAAATAAGATTGAGATCTTTACGCAGTTTGACCGAGACACCCATCACCGCAACCATGACCGTATCTAGACTGCGTACATTACTTTTTTGCGTATCAGGTAAACCCACCACACCATAGCGCACCAGATGGCTATTGATTTCGATACAGGCACGAGAATAAGCCACTTGAATACGGTTACGATCACGTTTGCCCGCGGTTACTTTATACATATTGGCAAAAGAATCTGGTTCTAGCGAATTATCCTGCCCAGAGATCTGTAGGACCGGTTGTAAATCTTGACGCACTTTATCTAATATTTGATTGAGATCACGCTCAAAATTTTGGCGTTGCTGCTGTAAGCTTGTTGTAAGTTGCTGAATGTTGCTTTGAATGGTTTCTAGGTGGTGGGATAAGCGCGTTTTTAGATCAACAATGATCTGTTTTTTTTCAAATTGACGTATTGCGGGGACTTGCTCAAGCATCCGATGAAGTGTGTGTTGTAGTTCGGGGATACCACTGCGTTGTACCAGTACGGGTTTGGAATTTTCGATACCTTGACGGTGCCGTGTAGCTGATACAGGTCGTATCGTTGCAGTTGGTGCTTGATTTTGAATGCTATCAATAATCTGTGTTAAAACGGCTTGATCTGGAATCTGGTCAATTTGAGTAAGCAGCAGTAAGCTTTGACGTTGGGTCTGCTTTGCATCTTGCTCGAATTGCTGGAATAAGTGTAATTCATAAGGATCAAACTCACCTTCACGTACCGAATGCACCATGAGGCGAATATCCGCTTTGTTCCACATCGCATCTTGAGCAAGTTGATCATCGATTGTCGCCACATCAGCATCCAAACCCGGTGCATCTAACCAGCGGATTTGATGTTGCAGATGTTCGGATAGGGCCACCGTTTCTCGTTTATCCGCAACTGAGAAAATATCTTGACCAATAAGCTCATTTAACAGTCGGCTTTTACCATGATTATATTTGCCAATCACTGTAACCGTCGGAAATTGACCTGCCTGTAGAATGGCACGCAGTCGAGCCAGAGCTTTCGCATCTTCAGGTACAACGGCTAAAATAGTATTGCTTGCTGCATCAAAAGTATGAATATCCATCTAAATATCTTTTCCATAAAATAAATCAGGCTAAACCGTTACAGCTCGCCTGATTTCAAGATTCACAAAATGACTTTTAGCTGAATTAAGCTTGTAGGCGAGGGCGGTCAACCACATGGTTATCAATACCATCTACAAGGCGGCTAAGTCTGAGGTCAAATACCATTTCGGCAAATGGACCTTCAACACCGTTGGCTTGGATCGCTGCTGCATCTGTATGTTCGATTGCGTCAACCACAAGGCCTTCACGTGTTGCGTAGGCGAAGTCATCATAGGTGTACGGGTCGCCAGCAACGTTAATTTGCGTGGTTAGTTTGCGATGACCATCTGCAGATACAAAGAAATGAATATGTGCAGGACGATTACCATGACGGCCTAATTGATTTAACAATTGTTGAGTTGGGCCTTCTGGTGGACAGCCATAACCTGCAGGCAGAATCGTTTGTACACGGTATTGACCTTGAGCATCCGTCATAATGGTACGACGCATATTAAAAGGCTGTTGTTCGCCAGTTGGGTCAAAGTGTGAATAAAAACCTTTGGTATTGGCATGCCAGATTTCAACTTGTGCATTTGGCAGTGGTTGACCATCTGCAGCGTAAATTGTACCGTGCAAAATCAGGGTATGACCATTTGGATCACTGCCATCATCCATACGAGCAAAACCTTGGGCAACAGGTGCACCTGCGACATAAAGTGGGCCTTCAATGGTACGCGGGGTTGGGTTCTCAATACCCAAAGCGGCATCAATTGCATCCATACGCATATCAAGGAAGTGGTCAAAGCCTAAACCAGGAGAAAGTAAGCCTGCTTCATGACTGGTACCTAGCTGGTTTAAATATGCAATTGCAGCCCAATATTCGTCAGAAGAAATCTCTAAATCTTCAATGGTCTTAAATAAGTCAGAAACCACCCGATGAATGATTTGCTTAGTACGAGGATTTCCACCGTCTTGCTCAAGCCCGCTGAGTAGGTTAATGAAATTCTGTACTTCTTCCGTCTCGAAAATTCTAATATTATTGGCTGTCATGGCTATCTCCTTAATCTTGCCATAATGCTGGTTTGCGTCATATCTTTTAAGATATGTTGTGCGTTGAGCCAGCATCATTCCTAATCTTGCTTGGTTCATAAATCCTTCTATATACCTTAATTGAATGTAATCCCCTTATCTAGACTGAATTCGGTATCTTTAAATACTTAAAAGGTATATTTAACCCGCTCAAATGATAAAACTGTGATGCTGTCATGCTATAGCTTGAAAATAACCATGTTGTTAGATCATTAAAAATAATAAAAAATATTTATTTTTCAATATCTTAAAATGTATTTTTATACATAAAAAATTGTTTATCTAGATTTAAAATAGCAGTGGTATGACTGAAAAGGTATAAACATATACCACATTATACATGGAAAATTACATTAATAATTCTGATAATGGGTAATACTGATGTATTTCCTTAATTATATCATTTTGAATTTATTTATATTTTAAGGAAGTGCAAAAGTTTTGTCTGGAGGATAAGACAAAGAATACCCTAGAACTTACACAACAAGAATTTCAAAGATTCAGGAAAGGATTTCCCATGTTAAAGCTAAATCTGCTTTATAGAACTCAACGAGTTGCACTTTATACGCTGTTTGGATGTCTGAGTATAGATGCCGCTTATGCCGAGTTTTTAGAAGAGAGTAACACCAGTATTTATTTACGTAATTTCTATAATGAACGTGACTACGAAGATACCAAACATGACCTCGGCAGTTGGTCGCAGGCGGCATCTGGGCGCTTTGAATCGGGTTATAGCGACACTGCGCTACAAGTCGGTTTAGATTTTGGTTTTCAATATGCCCTACGTTTAAATGATCGTTATGATGAACGTTTAGATACCGTTTTTAAATATGACAAAAGTGAAGCCCAACAAGCACGGGATTATTTAAAATTAGGTGCCACCTTAAAACTTAAATATCAAAATACAGAGCTTAAAGTGGGGGAGCTTTTTCCAAAAACACCAGTTTTATTTATTGATGATTCTCGACAATTGGTGACGACCTATGCTGGGGTAATGTTAGAAAGCCAAGACATTCAAAATTTAAAACTGTCCGCAGGTCGTTTTACCCATGTCAATGCCCGAGATGATGATGAATATAGAAAATTCACTTTGGGCAACTCCACAGATCCCAACAAAAGAAGTGATGGTTTAAATTTTATCGGCTTAGACTATAAGTTTACCCCAAACTTCACTGGTTCATACTGGTTTGGTCAGTTGGAAGATATTTATCAACAACACTATTTCAATGCGGTTTATACAGAAAAAGTCAATGAGACCAAGCTAAAAGTAGATGCGCGCTATTTTAATTATAAAGAGGATGGCGATGCTTATTTTGGAAACATCGATGTTCAATCTCTAGGATTACAAGCGAGTGCACAACATGGGCCAAATACCTTTTTAGCGGGTGTGCAAAAACATTTCGGTGAGGATAATATTCCACTTTTAAATGGTTATGTCCCGCAAGGATATTTACAGACTTGGTCTACAATTGCTTTTTATAAAGCGAAAGAGTTTACTTGGCATGCCTTATATAGTTATGACTTTAAAGATCATGGCGTACCGGGCTTGAAACTGACCTTGCGTTATTTAAATGGTAGTGACATTTATCGGGCTGGCTTTAAGGATAATAAAGAAACCGAGAAGAATTTGATTGTAAACTATACTGTTCCAGAAGGACGGTTAAAGGGGCTTGGAGTGGAATGGCGCTATATTGATGCCAATATTAAATATGGTGTTGGAAACATGCCAGGCAAGGATTTTGTGGAAAATCGTTTTATCACAACCTATACCTTTAAATTCTAATTTTTGCTCAATCCGATAAATCGAGTGATGCCCTCTATTAAAAATAAGGGGCATCATCTTTAGTAGTCAGGACATTTAAGCGTCCAAGTATAGTTAACCTGTAAAAACTGAGACACAAGAATATAATTTCTCTTAATTAACATTTTTAATTAAATCAATTGTATGGAGAAAATAAATTGTTTGATTCTAAAAAGCTTGCAATGCTACACCTTACATTCAAAGTTTAAATATCTTTGCGTAGGCGATGCCTCCCTTTTTAGAGATAAAAAGGGACAAAAATCTTTTATTGAGCGAGGGGTACATCCTATACCCCCGCTCAACGGCGACATCCTTGTCGCCCCACGATAGGATAAGTATCTATGCTTCAAAAGCACAAAAAGTGAATTGATAACCAGCAGTTTCTAAAAGTTTATACAAATACTTAAGCTTCATTTCTGATCAATGACTTGATGCAAATCAGTTGTATAAATATTTAGGTGGTTTGGCTATAAATAAGGATAAGCATAGTTAAATACTTATCCTTTCTTCGCTAGTCAGATCATCAACAGGTATATGCCTAATAGGCAAAACTAAGCATTAATCTAAACAAACCCGCAATTAAAGCCAATGCTGCAAAACCGAAACACCACAACAAAATAAACCATGTTGCAGGGTTGAGTTGTTTGATGTATTTGTTCATCTAAAACTCCTTGATCAATGGTAGCCTTCATCACCAATACGGACTTTGTCTCGGAAAACCCAGTAAGACAAGAAGGTATAAGCGATAATAATTGGGATCAGAATTGCCGCGCCGACCAAGGTAAATTTAAGACTTGATTCTGGTGCAGCGGCTTGCCAAATTGAAACTGAAGGTGGAATGATATTGGGCCATAAACTAATTACAAATCCTGTAAATGCTAGAAAAACCAATGCCAGCGTATAGACAAAAGGTTTGATCTCATGTCGTTGCTTACAAGCATGTAAAATTAAACCAGAAAAGAGTACAACTAAAATAGGCACAGGGCTGAAATAGATGAGGTTTGGTAATGCAAACCAGCGCTGGGCAATTTCAGGATGTGTGATCGGGGTATAGATACTGACGGCAGCAAAAATAATCATTAACGTGATTAACAGCTTTGGCATCAGCGTATACATGATGTCTTGTAAACGCGCTTCCGTTTTTAAAATCAACCAGCCACAACCTAAAGTGGCATACATGACAACAACACCTAAACCAGTGAAAAGTGAAAAAGGGGTAAACCAATCCCATACACCGCCACTATAAATACCCGCAGTGGTTTGAATACCTTGGATATATGCACCAAGGATAACCCCTTGGAAAAAGCTGGATAAGATTGATCCCCAAATAAAGGCTTGATCCCATAAGTATTTGGTTCGAGTTGCTTTAAAGCGGAACTCGAAGGCAACACCACGAAAAATCAATGCGACCACCATAAATATAATGGGAAGGTATAAAGCAGAGAGTACCGTAGAATAGACCAGCGGAAAGGCTGCAAATAATCCCGCGCCGCCAAGCACCATCCATGTTTCGTTACCATCCCAGACAGGGGCGACCGTATTCATCATGACATCACGTTCTTGTCGGTCTGGAATAAATGGAAAGAGAATGCCAATGCCTAAATCAAAACCATCCATCACCACATAAATCAGTACACCTAAACCAATAATGCCGACCCATATTAAAGCGAGATCAATCATGATGTTTCTCCTTATTTTGATCTAGCGGCGCTTGTTGTCCATCGATTGGATCATCCACAGCACTGAGGGGGCGTAATGGGGTTTTAAAATGCCCTAAACCAGTTATTTCAGGATCTAAATGAGTTAAAAACTCAGGTCCAGATTTCATGAGTCTGAACATATAATAAATCCCTGCACCAAATACAACGGTATACACCAGTACAAAAATGATCAGACTGAGTCCCACTTGGTCTGCTGTTACGGTATGCGATAACGCATCTTTGGTACGTAACACGCCATAAACCACCCAAGGCTGTCTTCCTACTTCTGTTGTAACCCAACCTGCGAGTAAAGCGATATAACCCGTTGGACCCATCACAATGGCGAATTTATGAAACCATGTAGACTCATAGAGGCGATTCTTTTTGCGTAACCATAAGGCTGTTAAAGACAGCAGTACCATTAACATGCCAAGCCCCACCATGACACGGAAGCTCCAGAACACGATGGCTACATTTGGGCGATCTTCAGCTGCAAAATCCTTTAATCCAGTGACTTCGCCATCTAAGGAGTGGGTTAGAATCAAACTGCCTAAATAGGGAATACCGAATTCAGTTGTATTTTTTTCTTGTTGCATGTTTGGTGTTGCAAACAGCAGAAGTGGCATCGCATGGTCACGGTTGGTCTCCCAGTGTCCTTCAATTGCTGCCAATTTCGCTGGTTGATGTTTTAAGGTGTTTAAACCATGGTTGTCGCCAATAACCACTTGTAAACAAGAGGTTACCAGCACCATCCATAAACCCATAGAGAATGATTTTTTAATTAATTCATCACGACGACCTTTAAGCAGGTGCCAGCCCGCTGTGCCTACAACCAATAATGAAGACACTAAAAATGCAGCTGTTGCCATATGTGCAAAGCGATAGGGGAACGAGGGGTTAAATACAATTGCCCACCAGTCCTTCGGGACAATGATGCCATTTTCTATTGCAAAACCTTGTGGTGTTTGCATCCAACTGTTAGAGGACAAAATCCAGAACATGGAAATACAGGTTCCGATGGCGACCATAAGTGTGGCAAAAAAATGTGCTTTTGCGGTGACTCGGCCCCAACCAAAAAGCATGATTCCTAAGAAGCCTGCTTCTAAGAAAAATGCGCTTAAAACCTCATAGGTGAGTAATGGTCCCGTCACACTGCCTGAGATACGCGAGAACTCACTCCAGTTGGTACCAAACTGGTAGGCCATGACAATGCCTGAAACAACACCCATAGCAAATGCAACAGCAAAAATCTTAATCCAGTATTTGAAAAGGTCTTTGTAAACTGGGTTTTGTGTACGCAACCATTTCCATTCCAGCAGTGCAAGGAAACAGGCTAAACCAATGGAGGTTGCAGGGAAAATAATGTGAAAAGACACAGTGAAAGCAAACTGAATTCTTGCCAGTTCTAGTGCAGTTAATCCGAGACTCATTGCATGCCCCATCGTTGCTTGAGGCATTGGACCGCTATAGACCCATGACCGTCATGATTAAGTTTGGAAAAAACCATAGATCGTTCCATAAAAACTACCTACTTAGAAATAATTATTATGATGTTGCACCATTATTTAGTTGGGATGTAGGTACAGAAAATGAGGAGAAAAAATATAACAGATTTTTAAAAAATGGCTAAACTGTTATATTTTTATCGGCTGCTTTTGTAGCTATATTTTTTCTTTAATGCACTGCAAACTACGGATATATCACTCAATTTTAAGTTGAAAAAAGGTATGTACCGTTAAATTTAGCTTGAGTCATGATGAATATACGGATGTAAATGACAGTGTTTTATACAAGATCTGAGTTAACCACCATTAAGCGCGCGAGCTACCAAATCAGCTTGATTATCGCGATTTGGGGTTTTGCATATATGTTGCAAAAACTGTTGAATTTACCCATTGCATCAGGTGTTTTAGGTTTTTTTATATTGCTAATTTTATTGCAAATGCAATGGCTTAACTTGGAAAAGGTGAGTCTAGGTGCCGATATTCTGTTGGGTGAGCTGTTACTGTTTTTTATTCCGCCAGTGGTCGGTGTGATCCAGTATCAGCAATTGCTTTTGATCAGTGGTTGGAAAATATTTCTGGTGATTTTACTCAGTACCGCTTTGGTGATGGCAAGCTCTGTGTTGGTGGTGAAACTATTCTTGCAACAGGATGATGTGGAATGACGGAGTTGTGGGGCGTTTTTTACTTGCTGTGGACGGTAGTGTGTTACTTCGTGGCAAAGCGCGTATTTGTTTTTACCCAGAAAATATATTTTTCTCCGATTATTGTGGTGCCGAGTCTCAGTATTATTTTGATCTTTATATTTCAGCATCGCTTTCAAGACTATTACCTATACACCCAATATTTGGTTGCCATGTTAGGACCAATTACAGTGGCATTTGCGATTCCTGTATTTCGTTATAGAGCGATCGTCAAACAATATTTTTTCGTTTTAATCGTCAGTTCTAGTGTGTCTATGCTGGTGGGGATTTTAAGTAGCTGGCTATTGGCAAGTATGTTCAATTTCGACGAAATTTTGAAAAATAGTCTTTTGGCACGTTCGATTTCTATTCCATTTGCTTTGGAGTTGACTGAAAAGATTGGCGGCTCAATCAGTTTAATTCCCTTGTTTACGGTCATAACAGGCTTAGTGGGGATGTTATTTGGTGATTTTTTACTGTTATGGATGCGCTATAAAAACCGTATTGCACAAGGCGCTGCTCTAGGAAATGCCGCTCATGCGATGGGGATTGCGCGAGCAAGACAACGTCATGAGTTAGAAGGGGTGATTGCCAGTCTATCCATGATTATTTCAGGAATCATCATGGTGTTATTTGCGCCATTTATGATTTCATTGATGAGGGGCTGTTGATATTTCATAAATGGCTTGCGTTGTAGGTTAAAATTGAGCAGGCAAGGCATGAAACGAAGAGAATAGCGAGACTATTTTCGAGTTTCATAACGAAGGCTGAGATAATTTTAGCCACAACCCTGAGCAAGAACAAAGCACTGCTTTGTTTGCAGCGCAAGGCGCAGCGGGGGACTAGCGTGTTTTTTGCCGCTACGTCGTTACAAACTACTCATTTAGAATGACTAAATTTCGTATTTCGCGCCTAGTATCGCCTAAAAAACACACATAGTCGCAAACATAGACGAATTCTCAACAGACCCCAAACATATTGTTTGATTTCATTTTATTTAGATTGAAAAATAACATTTAAGAATGAAGTCTAGACTGCATTTAAAGACAGTATGCAATGTGTAATATAATTGATTTACATCAATATTTATTTTAAATCTCCGTATGGGATTTTGTGATAGTGCAGATGTTGCGCTACATATTTAATTGTATTTAGCCCTTGTCATATTCTAGAGAGGGTGATTTTATATTGGGATCATCAAGGGGATGATCGAAAGCAACTGCTGGATTTGGAATAGGCTTATGGATGGGTTATCTGAATTTTCTTGGCAAAATATTAAATATAACTTTTACAATACTGGAGAACTGCCAGAGATTGTGCAACGAGATTCACCTATTTTACAGCTTTGGGAAAGTGCAAAAAATTCGGGCTTGAGCCCTTTCTCCAAAATCACTGACTTAGACGAGTTTCCTGTCGCTGACCTTTCACAGGGCGATATAAAATTAGCCGCATTGGCTGAAGGTGTATTAAATGATGTCTGGCGCTTATTTGGGCAACAGGATGTTATCGTTTTCTTAATTAATCATCAGCTTAAAATTATTGCTGAACGTCACAATCCTGATTTAGATGACCAATATCATTATTTATGTACGGGTCGTATTATTGAGCCCTCTGTGTTTGGTGCGATTGCACCGACATGTAGTGTGATGTCTAAACAGCCTATGATTATGACAGGGCATCAACATTATCTGGATGAATTTTCAAATTATTCTTGTGCATCGGTTCCGATATTCAATGGCTGTGGTGATGTGCTCGGCGCTTTAGATATCACTTCACCACAAGGGCTTTTGGCGAGCAATTGGTTGCGTCACTTACTTTACCAAAGTTATATTTTGGAAAATAAGATTATTCAGGCAGCGCTACAACCTGATCAACGGGTCCTTTATTTTCAACATTCCAAAGATTTACTGGACAATGCCTATACGGGCATGATGGTACTGGATCATTCAGGAAAAATCCTCAAAGCCAACCAAATGGCGTTGAAATTGCTGAACTGTTCTATTGAGCAATTGTTGCAGCAACCAATGGATCATTTTTTACTCACTGAGCATTTGAATCCGTTAAATTCGAGTGATTGTTTTTTAATTCAAAGTTTTGACCATGCATTTTTTTATGCCCAGCTACGTAGTGTGAATGGGCCGTTGCAGAATAAAACAAGCAAATTCACGACACAGCATTTGCTTGATCAAGCGCTGAAAGCATTAAAAGCCGATATTCCTGTATTGATTACCGGAGAAACAGGTACAGGTAAGGATCATTTTGCTCAGCAGTTACATCAGAAGCTGGATGTAGATTTGCCTTTTATTTCAATTAATTGCGGTGCAATACCAGATCATTTGCTTGAAGCAGAATTATTTGGTTATGAAGGCGGCGCTTTTACAGGTGCTAAACGGCAAGGCGAAAAAGGCTTAATTGAACTGGCAGATCAGGGCATACTCTTTCTCGACGAGATTGGTGATTTACCTTTACATTTACAAGTGAAAATTTTAAGAGTGTTACAAGATCAGCAGTTCTATCGGGTTGGAGGACGTAAACCGATCAAGTCAGCATTTAAACTGTTATGTGCAACACATCAGGATTTAAAAAGTAAAATACAACAGCAGTCATTCCGCCGTGATTTATATTATCGTATTTGCGGTTTTCAGGTACATTTACAACCCTTACGCTTACGTCAAGATAAACAGGTTATTTTACATCACATTCTGGATCAATTTGGCATAGCGCAATGGTCGAGCCATGTAGAACAACAATTTGAAAGGCACACATGGGAAGGAAATATTCGTGAATTAATTCATGTGGTGAAGCTATCCGCAGCGTTTAAAGACAGTGAAATTTTAAATCATTTATATTTACCTGAAGCTGATTTAGCGATTCAGCAGCAAAGTAAGCAACTGATATTAGATGAAAATAAAAACTTAAATAGCTTGACCAAGCAAATGATTGTGCAAGTGTTACAAGAAGAACATGGCAATATCGCAAGGACAGCGAAACGCTTAAACATTTCAAGAACAACGATATATAAATATATTGGCAATTAATACTGATTTTATTGCAACGTTTACTCCATCCAAAGCTTGATCTTGGGACTGTATATTAGGCCTTGTCGAAACAGCTTTGGCTTTTTTCTGATTGTTCATCATGCTAGGGCAACTCAAAGTTGCCTAAATATCAACTTATTACGTACGCATTATTTTTAAACTTAACTAGCCCTTATTCTTGTTTTTAACCATTATTCATATTTAACCCTCATCCTTGTTTTAGGCCCCCAGTGATTGTCCATTGATTGGACAGTGTATTCTCAATGCTGTCCATTTATTGGACATTGGGAATGTGGATTTATTTTAAGTCTATGATTATTAATTATAAAAATATTGGCACGCTAACTGCAAATATTCTATGGCTCATATTTGATTAAAACAAATCTATCAATCGATTTATTAAGTGTAGATGGTCGATTCGTCATCGATAAATCGATTGATTTTTGATTCAAAATTTAAACAAGTGCAATGAGTAGTGAAAAGGATGCTTGAAACTAAAGGGAATAAATGATGCGTTTTAGCAATAAAAATAGCCTGCTTCTTATGTTGAGTGGCATGTTTGTACAGTATAGCCATGCGATTGACGTAAACGTGGGGGATTATACAGCATTGCCAAAAGGGACCAATGCAGGTGTGTTCTATTATCAACATAGTCAAATGGAGGGTTATTACCAAAATGGCGATAAAACCAGAGCTGAATCTAAATCGGATATCGGTATTGCGCGCTTAATTCATTACACCGACATCGCTGGTTTACGTGCAACACCTCAAATAATTTTACCATTTGGAACAATACGGCATACGCAAATTGGCGATACTGATTTAAACAATGCCTCAGGTTTTGCAGATCCAGTGATTGCTTCTGCTTTTTGGTTGATTAATCAACCTGAACAAGGTTCATCGGGTCGTTATCTGGCATTTACCCCATTTATTTATCTGCCATTTGGGCAATATGATCGAAATGACGCGGTGAATTTAGGCGAAAACCGATTTAAGTATGATCTTCAACTGGCATGGGTACAGCCGCTATATGGCAAGCTTGCTTTTGAACTTTATCAAGATGTGATTTTGTATGGAGACAACGATGAAGCGGGAAAGGGCGATCAAACACTTTCACAAGCGACCAGCTATCAAACTCAATTTAACTTACGTTACGACTTGAATTCTAAACAGAGAATAGCCCTCGGTTATGCCGCAAATTATGGGGGTGAGCAACAATTGGATGGAATCAAACTGGATCAGAACATGGAAAAACAACAAGCGCGATTGGAGTTTCAGCAAATGCTGAATGCAAAAACTCAATTAAGTGCGCAGTTGCTTTCAGACACACGAACAGAAAGCGGATTTAAGAAGGATTACGGTTTGAATTTTCGTGTTTTTTACATTTTTTAATTTAAAGCAGGTGTAACACATTGATTGCGTCATTTTTTACAAGGATGCAGTTGGAACAGTAAAGCAATTGTTTAAATAAATTTTGAAGAGGTCATCATGTCTATATTCACAAAAGAAGTTTGGGATAAAAAATTATTTAACGGTTCATGGCAGTCAGCCCAAGACACCTACAGTGTGATTGAGGTTGCAACAGGTCAAGTGCTTGGTGAAATCGGTTATGCCTCTGCCGCTGATGTGGTGAGTGCTGCACAACAAGCCAAAGCCGCTCAACAACAGTGGTGGGCTTTAAATTATCAAGAGCGTCAGGCAGTGTTTGAGCGAGCTGCTGCTTTACTGACAGAAAATCAAGCGGAAGTGATTGAGTGGCTGGTTAAGGAAAGTGGCTCATTACAACTGAAAGCAGGCTTTGAAGTGAGTATTGCGATTCAAGTGCTTAAACATTGTATTGCTTCACCTGCAACTGAACAGGGCACATTATTACCTACGCAAAATGGCAAATTAAGTATAGCGAAACGCTTGCCCTTAGGTGTTGTTGGGGTCATTTCTCCATTTAACTTTCCACTGTACTTAGCTTTACGTGCTGTGGCACCGGCTTTGGCCTTTGGTAATGCGGTGGTGTTAAAACCTGATGAGCGTACAGCAGTGTGCAGTGGCTATGTGATTGCACGGATTTTTGAACTTGCAGGATTGCCAAAGGGGCTGCTGCATGTATTGCCAGGTGGGGCAGAAGTTGGTGAAGCACTGACTTTGGATAAAAATATTGCCAGTATCCAATTTACGGGATCAACCCAAGTTGGACGGATTGTGGGGGCGAATGCGGCAAAGACCTTAAAGAAAGTCTCTCTAGAATTGGGTGGGAAAAACTCACTGATTATTTTGGATGATGCGGATATTGAGTTGGCAGCAGAAAATATTGCATGGGGTGCATTTTTACATTCTGGGCAGATTTGTATGACCTCTGGCAAGATTTTGATTCACCAAAAAATTTATCAACAGGTCAAACAGCGTGTCATTGAAAAAGTGCAGAATTTTGTGGTAGGGAATCCTTGTGACAAGAATGTCACCATTGGGCCATTGATCAATGCCAAACAAGCGCAACGTGTAGAACAATTGGTCAGCGCTGCGGTTAATGAAGGCGCAACATTGGAAATCGGTGGACATGCCGATGGGGTGTTTTTTCAACCGACTGTACTGACCGATGTGACTGCAAACAATTCGATTTTTAGTGAAGAGATTTTTGGTCCTGTTGCCGTGTTGATCCCGTTTAGCTCAGATGAACAGGCCATTGAATTAGCCAATGACGGCGATTATGGGCTTTCAGCAGGCATTATTACCTCCAATGTGGGACGAGGTATGCAACTCGGAGCGCAGCTTAAAGTGGGCTTGCTACATATCAACGATCAGACCGTAAATGATGAAACGGTCAATCCATTTGGTGGTTTTGGTTCATCAGGTAATGGTACGCGTATTGGCGGCCCTGCCAATGCCGATGAATTTACCCAATGGCAATGGATTACAGTACAGGCTCAAGCGCCACATTATCCTTTTTAAACAATTAAATAAATCATTACAGGACGTTATACGATGAGTGAATTAAAAGATATTATTGCCGCAGTGACCCCATGTAAAGGTGCTGACTTTGAGCTGCAAGCTTTAAAAATACGTCAGCCGCAAGGTGATGAAGTATTGGTAAAAGTGGTTGCTACAGGAATGTGCCATACCGATCTGATTGTACGTGATCAATATTATCCGGTTCCGCTGCCTGCTGTCCTTGGACATGAAGGGTCAGGAATTATCGAGGCGATTGGCCCTAATGTAACCGAGCTTCAAGTGGGCGATCATGTGGTCTTAAGTTACGGGTATTGTGGAAAATGTACCCAATGTAATACTGGAAATCCTGCCTATTGTTCAGAGTTTTTTGGACGAAATTTTAGTGGGGCGGATTCAGAAGGGAATCATGCACTTTGTACCCATGATCATGGCGTGGTAAATGATCATTTTTTTGCCCAATCCTCCTTTGCAACCTATGCTTTAAGTCGTGAAAATAACACGGTTAAAGTGACCAAAGACGTACCAATTGAACTATTAGGACCATTAGGTTGTGGTATTCAAACAGGTGCTGGTGCATGTATAAATGCTTTAAAAGTGACACCTTCCAGTAGTTTTGTGACTTGGGGTGCTGGTGCTGTTGGTCTGAGTGCTTTGCTTGCGGCAAAAGTGTGTGGTGCTTCGATCATTATTGCTGTTGATATTGTTGAATCTCGTTTGGAGCTGGCAAAACAATTGGGTGCAACCCATGTGATCAATAGTAAAACTCAAGATCCTGTGGCTGCGATTAAAGAGATTACCGATGGTGGAGCCAACTTTGCATTGGAATCTACTGGGCGACCTGAGATATTAAAGCAAGGTGTTGATGCGCTGGGAATTTTAGGCAAAATCGCCGTGGTAGGTGCACCTCAATTAGGCACAACTGCACAATTTGATGTAAATGATCTGTTATTGGGTGGGAAAACCATTTTAGGTGTTGTTGAGGGGAGTGGCTCACCCAAGAAATTTATCCCTGAGTTAGTCCGCTTATATCAACAAGGGAAATTTCCATTTGACCAACTTGTAAAATTCTATGCATTTGATGAAATCAATCAAGCTGCGATAGATAGTCACAAGGGTATTACACTCAAACCGATTATTAAAATTGCATAATCTTGTATGGCATGCTCATTGATGAGCATGCCATTTCTTTGATTATAAGTTTTTTAAGTTTAAATTTTGGGTTTAGTTTCAGATTTTAGGTTAAGTGTTTTAAGCTATTTGGATGAGTTTAGCGCTTTCTTCGCTTTTCCAGTAATTTTCCAAATAATAAACCCAGCTCAAACAATAACCACATTGGGATCGCAAGCATAATCATGGAAATTGCATCAGGTGGTGTTACAAACATAGCGATAAAAAAACAGCCCACTATAATAAAGCGGCGTTTTGCAATTAAACTCTGAGTGCTAACCACACCAATTAAAATCAATAAAAGTGTGATCATTGGAATTTCAAAAGTTACCCCAAACACCAAAAATAACTTTAAACAAAAGCTGAGATAACTATTGATATCGGTCATGGGTGCGACGGTTTCGGGGGAGACACTGATGAAAAAATGCAGAATAGAAGGCAGTACAATAAAGTAAGCGAAGGCAATCCCTGCGTAAAATAATAGGATGCTACCCAACAACAAGGGAAGTGCCAGAGATCTTTCTTTTTCATAAAGTGCGGGTTTAATAAAACTCCAGAGCTGATAAATAATAAAAGGCATTGCCAGCAGAATTGCCACAAAAAAGTTAAGCTTAAAGGGTGCCATAAACGTTGCAGTAACATCTGTTGCGATCATGGATGAATTGGCAGGAAGTTGTGCTCTTAACGGTTCTGAGAGTAGTTGATATGTTCGATTGGCAAAAGGCAATAAACAAAAAAATAGTGCGAATAGAACCCCTACCGTTTTAAACAAATGTTGACGAAGCGCGACCAAATGTTCAATCAATGGCATTTGCTGTAGTTCTTCAGACGGTAGGTCTTTTGCAATCACAGCGGGTGATGAAGATTGAGGGAGCTGTGTATTCATGCGATCACCTTTAATTTTACTGGAGATGAGGCTTTAGGCTCTGTCTGATGATCATCAGATGCTTGTTGATGCTGTAAATAGTTTTGTAAATAATAGGGTGTAAATACTGAGTAATACGCTTGATTATTCAATAAATTACAATAAATCAAACTGTTAAACTTTGCTGTTTTTTCAGTAGCGCTACTCTGTAGCTGTTGTTTAGCGTCGCTTGCCTCTGTTTGCTGCCGAAGTTCAGCAAGTTGGGATTGCATTTTTTGTTCAAGCTCGGCCATACGCTGCATTTCTTGTTGGACTTGCTCACGCAGTTCGGATAATCCGAGTTCACGGTCAATATCTTGTTTGGCATTGTTCACAAAATGCATGAGTTTGGCATACCATTTCCCCGCGAAACGAGCGGCCTCTGGCAGTTTTTCTGGCCCAAGTACCAGAAGAGCGATAATGCCAAACACAAAAAGTTCAGACATTCCAACATTAAACATCTATATCATCCCTAAACTTAGCTGTTAATGGTTGAGTCGGATGGTTTCTTGGTCTCCTCATGTTCAAGCGTGTTGGTCTCTTTCAATGCGATGTTTTCTTCCTCACGCATTGATTTTTTAAAGTCTTTGACTGCGCCGCCAACATCTTTACCAATATTTTTAAGCTTAGATGTCCCGAATAATAAAATAACCACAATTGCAAAAATGATCACATGCCAAATTGATAAACCAGCCATAGTGTTCTCCCTTGTTATTCCTGTCCATGAGAATTGATTTTTACTGTATTGATATCAACATCCATTGATTCAATTCATTGTTTTAAATAACCTAATCATTTAGGGTCTTACATTTAAAAGCAGTGCATTTAAAATGAATAGGTTTTGAGCGAGTAGGGTATAAGTTAAGTTTTTAAAAGAGAAAATTTCAATAAATTCACAAGAATTTTTTCTCTTTCAGCATCATTTTCACTTTGTTTGTCCAGTCAATTAAATTCCGTTTAATCCTTGGGATATTCTTGTTTAAATCGTCTTTTAATATCGAAATAGTGTTGAAAATAATCATTGCTATATTTCAGTGGTTGTTTTAGTCATCTCTCCTGTAATGGATAAATTAAGCAGATGAGGCTTGAGTTGCTTTGGGCTATTCAGCTTGATTAAACAACAAGCCGCTCAACTGGATTGCTGATCCACTATATCTGTACCATACCCCATAATCTGATTCTGTTCCAATGCTTGAATAAGATCATCTTCCTTTATTTTCGAGTTAGGCCCAAGCTTAATAGATCGCATTGAGCGTGTTGATTTTAAATACAGGTATAACCAGCATCCGCCGTAATGATTGAACCTGTGATTAGACTTGAGGCATCTGAAGCCAGAAATTGCACAATAGACGCAATTTCATGCGCTTGTCCCATACGGTTAGCCGGTGTCATATCCAGCCATTGATTGACTAAGTGATCTTGGTTTTCAAGGTTTTTTAATAACGGTGTTTCAATATAGGTGGGGGCAACAGCATTCACTCGAATATGACGTTGAGCCCATTCAACTGCAAGCGATTTCGTTAAATGATGCACGCCTGCTTTTGAGGCATTGTAGTGACATTGCGGTTGTGGCACGTTGACAATCTGTCCTGACATTGAACCAATATTGATAATCGATCCTCGTCCAGCATCTAGCATTTGACGGGCAAAGCCACGACAAGTTTTAAAGATGTCAGTCAAGTTGATGTTGATGACATTATCCCACTCCTCATCTGTCATGTGCTCAGCTGGGGTATTCGTCACAATGCCCGCATTACATACCAATATATCCAGCGCTGGTAATGCTTGAGCAAGCGCGTTAATCGCTGCACTATCCGTGACATCTAAGCTTTCCGCACGTGCAACATAGCCCTTGGCCTTTAACGCTTGTGAAGTTGTTGTTGCACGATCCAGTAAGATGTCGGTACAAATAACTTCGGCACCTGTCGCAGCAAGTGCTTCAGCAATTGCTGCGCCTATGCCTTGACCTGCACCTGTGACCAGTGCCAGTTTATTGCTTAAGTCCATTTTCTTGCGATAATCCATATCTTTTCTCTTTGTCTTTTCCATTTTATGTGATGAGTGAGCATCGTAACGGTTCACCACGTAAACTGCGTAATGCTTCTTCAGCGGCTAAGCGCTGTAAGGTATCTACCGATGTATCAGAAAAAAACGCTGCATGTGGAGACATGATTAAATGAGGTGCTGTACGTAAAGGCGAGTCTGCTGGTAATGGCTCTTGTGCAAAGACATCGAGTCCTGCGCCTGAGATTTGTCCACTGAACAAGGCTGCGGCTAATGCTGTTTCATCAATCAGTCCACCTCTTGAGCAATTGATAATGATTGAACCCTGAGGCATTTTTGCCATCGCCTCAGCATCAATCAAATGACGTGTTGCTGAGGTCAGTGGAACATGTAGCGATAAAACATGGGCAGAAGAAATCACTTGATCCTGTGACATCAGGTGAACGCCTAGTGTTTTTGCTTGCGCTTCAGTGACATATGGGTCAAAGCCAATCATATGACAACCAAAGGCTGCGAGGCGTGAGGCATAAGCTTTCGCAATACGTCCTAGCCCGATTAAACCTACAGTGGTATTACGCAATGAACGAATACCTGTAACCATCTGGTCGATCTTCCATTCACCTGCGCGGATACCTTGGTCATACTGATTGAGTTTACGAGCCATCATCAAGGTCATGGCAGCTGCATGATCAGCGACTTCTTCAATACCATAATCAGGTACATTACATACCTGTATCCCAAGTTGTTTTGCGGCGACGAGATCAACATTATCGACACCAACGCCATAACGTACAATGGTTGCACCAGTTGCCATGGCCTGCATCACACGATGGGTCATTGGTGCAAAGTTGTTGAGTACTACATTTGCTCCTGCAACGGCTTGTAGTGTTTCTGCTTCACTACGGCATTGAAATGCTGCAAAACTTGCCCCAGCAACTTGCGCGGCTGCTTGCTCATGTCGTGTATTGCCAAAGGCTTGATCAGTGACCACTAATTTCATTAGAGCACTCCTCGTTTTACTAAATTACGCATCAGTGCACGGATTCCATAAGTCCATGGTTGTGCTTGATCAGCATAAACAACAGTATTACGTAATGTGCCTAAAAGCGGAGTTGAGATTTCGACCACGTCACCTGGTTTATGGGTAAAGCCAGAACCTTGACCTTCTCGATCTTGTGTTGGCGCAAACATTGTGCCTAAAAATAACATAAAGCCATCTGGGTACTGATGCGAGTCATTGTAGGTTTGTGCGACTAGATGTGCGGGTTTACGACTGATTTCCGCCATATTGGAATGTCCCGACATGCTAAAACCATCTTCTGCACCAGTTACAGACATGTGAAGCGTGGCATTCTCAATATCGCTCAGGGTGAAATCTGAGTCAAATAGACGAATAAACGGGCCAATTGAACATGATGCGTTATTGTCTTTTGCCTTGCCGAGTAATAGCGCTGAACGGCCTTCAACATCGCGTAGATTGACATCATTGCCCAGCGTTGCACCACGAATATTGCCTTGGCTATCCACCGCCAACACTATTTCTGGCTCAGGGTTGTTCCATGCTGAAATCCGATTAATTCCCACTTGTGCACCATAACCTACAGCAGACATGGGTTGTGACTTGGTGAAGACTTCGGCATCTGGCCCAATCCCGACTTCGAGATATTGTGACCATAAACCTTCAGCGATCAAGGTCGCTTTAACTTCGGCTGCTTGCTCAGAACCCGCTTGAATATTCGATAAACTGCCGCCGATTAGTGTACCTATACGTTGACGTAATGCTTCGGCACGAGCTGGATCACCCGAGGTTCGTTCATCGATGACACGTTCAACCATACTTTTGGCAAAAGTAACCCCACAAGCTTTTAAGGATTGAAAGTCACAGGGTGCAAGTAAGCAAGGACGATCTGCGTGGTAACCCATTTCTGTAGGATCAAGCACCAAATCTTCAATTCTTCCAAGTACTTCACCTGTGAGTTGGTCAAAACGACCAGCAGGATCATGGTCAAGAAAATCAGCCATTGAGATGACTGACTCAGTAACATCAATCAGTATGTTGTCACGTAAGATGACAACCGATGGCCCTTTGTGAGGAAGCCAAACACGTCCAACCAATTTGGCGCTGTTGAGTGATGTGGGTAACATGGAGAATCCTTCCTTTGTTTATCATTTGCTCTATCTAGTAATACTACTTTTTAATTTTAGCATTGGTCAAGTAGTGTATTGAGTATATGCAGAGATTATTCGCTTATATTAATAGATTATGTGTTTATATAATTGTTTTTTAATTATAAAATATTTTATTTTTATTGTTGATTTTGATGTTTTCCCAAAGGGTTTTTAGATAATTTATAAATTATTCTTGCATAAAAATAGTATTACTATATATTTTAACAATGAATAACAAGATTACTCGCATAGGAAGGCGTGAAGTAAATGATGAAAAATAATGCTTTAGCTGAATCAATCGCTGTACTCGACAGTACTTTATATATCGACGGAAAATTTTCTAAAGGTAAAGGACCACGCTTGCCTGTGCTAAACCCTGCAACGGGTGAGGTGATTGGTCATATTGCTGCAGCAACAACGGATGAGATTGATGCGGCTGTTTTTGCTGCACGTCATGCATTTGCTTCATGGTCTAAGCTTGTGCCAAAAACGCGTGCGATCGCTTTGCATCGTTTAGGCGACCTTATTGCTGCGGATGCCTTAAATATGGCAATGATCATGACAGCGGAACAAGGCAAGCCTGTTAATGAAGCAAAAGGTGAAATTCTAAAACTCGCTGAAGCATGTCATTTTTATGCTGAAGAAGCCACGCGAGTGCATGGTGAAATTATTCCCAATGATCAACAAGGATTCCAAAGTTTAGTGGTACGTGAACCGATTGGAGTGGTTGCTGCAATTACACCATGGAACTATCCCGCTGAGTTGGTTGGATGGAAATTATGTGCCAGCCTTGCTGCTGGATGTAGCATCGTTATTAAACCTGCTGAATTGACGCCATTTACTGCTTTGGCAATTGCACAAAAATGTCATGCAGCAGGTATTCCTGCAGGTGTAGTCAATGTATTGACAGGTAAAGGCTCACAAGTGGGGCAGGCACTGGTCGAGCATCCGCAAGTGGATAAAATTGCATTTACGGGCTCAAGTGCAGTGGGTTTGCATATTCAACAAAGCTGCCTACAAGTGAAGCGACTGTCTTTAGAGTTGGGTGGCAATTGCCCAATGATTGTCACTGCGAGTGCCGATCTTGATGCAGCGGTCAAAGGTGCAGCACGTCGTAGCTTCCGTAATTGTGGACAAATCTGTATTGCGATTAATCGCATCTATGTGCATCGCGCAGTATATGAGGAGTTTGTTACTCAACTTGCAGCAGCAGCTGATGCATTGAGTGTCGATAACGGCTTGGAAAATCCAGCCGCTGATCTCGGCGCAATGGCATCTGCTGAACCTTTGGATAAAACGCGTATCCATCTCCAAGATGCTTTGGTTAAAGGCGCACGATTGGTGGCTGGTGGTAAAGCACCAGAGGGGACTCAATATGCCAAAGGACATTTTTTTCGTCCAACTGTGATCGCGGATTGTAAGCATAGTATGCAAGTCATGAGCGAAGAAACGTTTGGTCCTTTGGTTGGGGTTGCACCTTTTGATGATTTGGATGAGGCAATCAACTATGCCAATGATACGCCTTATGGTTTAGCAGCTTATTGTTATGCTCAAAATTTGACAGAAATTCATCGGGTTTCAGCGGGTCTTGACTATGGCAATGTTGCGATCAATAACGTTGACGCTGGAATAATGAATGCTGCTTATGGTGGTCGTAAGCAAAGTGGCGTTGGCTACGAACATGGTCGTGAAGGATTGCTTGAATATTTTAATTTCAAACATATTCGTTTACACCACGGCGTGGAGAATTGATTTATGCAAGTACTTCTAGGGATAGATATAGGAACTTCAGGATGTAAGGCTTTATTGATCGATATTGAAGGAAAAGTTGTTGCAGCCGATATCGCAACTTATCCATTGTCTAGGCCTCGACCAGGTTGGACTGAGCAAGATCCTGAATTGTGGGTGGAGGGTGCACGTCAGGCTGTCGCAGGGGCATTGGCCAAAGCGCTTCCAGTGCAAATATTGTGTATTGGCTTGTCTGGGCAGATGCATGGTTTGGTTCCACTTGATGCTTCACAGCAAGTTTTACGCCCAGCCATTTTATGGAATGATCAACGTAATCAAGCTGAATGTGATGATATTGTCGTGGCTGCTGGTGGCTTAGATGGATTACTTGCGGCAACCAATAACAGAATGTTGGTGGGCTATACCGGTGGCAAAATTCTTTGGATGCAACGCCATGAGCCTGAACTGTTTGCGCGTATGCGTAGCATGCTGAACCCGAAAGATTATTTGCGTTTACGTCTGACTGGGGTGATTGCCACTGAGGTTTCTGATGCTTCTGGCACAGGCTTGTTTGATGTGCGTGCACGACAATGGGCGATGGGCTTGATTGAAAAGATAGGAATTGATCCTGCAATACTCCCACCGGTATTTGAATCACAAGTGATTTCAGGACACGTCTCAGCAGCAGGTGCAGCACTCTTCGGTCTTCCAGAGGGATTGCCTGTTGCGGGTGGGGGCGGGGATTCGGTAATTCAGACTTTTGGTTCTGGGGTGATTGAGCCGGGTGAATTGCAAACCACACTTGGTACAGGTGGGATCCTCGCTGCTGCCTTAGATACAGCACAAGAAAACCCGAAAGGTCGTTTGCAGGTTTTCTGCAATGTGGCTGCTGATAAATGGCATTGTATGGGTGTCTCCCTCAATGCTGGCAGTGCAATGAATTGGTTTCGTGAGAATTTTTGTCATATTGCTGACGGGCAACATCTTTCATTTGAACAAATTGTTGCCAAAGCAACAGCGAGTACGGCGGGTGCAAAGGGCTTATTGTTTTTACCTTATCTGTATGGCGAGCGTTGCCCACATGCCGACCCTAAAGCGCGTGGTGCGCTTATCGGTCTCACTGCGCGACATGATTGTGGTGATGTTGCTCGGTCTGTGATGGAAGGGGTGGTGCATGCCTTGGCGGATATGTATTCCTTAATGCAGCCATTAGGGATTGAAAAGCATGTGATTAAAGCTTCTGGGGGTGGTGCAAAGTCTACCCTTTGGCGACAAATCCAGGCCGATGTATTTGGTTGTGAGGTGGTGACGACCGATGGTGCTGCTGAAGGTGCCGCCTTTGGTGCTGCATTGGTTGCTGGCTTGGCAATGGGGGTTTGGCCCGATGCGCAGAGTGCGATCAAAAACTTTCGGGCAATTTCTAGAGAACAGCCAAATTTAGCAGTCACTGAGGTGTATGCACAAGCGCATGAAATGTATCGCAGTCTCTATCCCGTATTGGGGCAAGCGCTTACCGCGTTAAGTTCTCCAATTTTTGACCAATAATTCTCAGGAGTTTTTTATGACTGCTTATTCTGCATTTATCTTTGATTTAGATGGCACGCTGATTGATAGTGCGCCTGATATTGCGGAGGCTTTAAATATTGGCTTTGCTCAAAATGGTTGGCCCAAGCTTGAGGCGCATTTTGTTGAAAAATTTCTTGGCAATGGTCCACGTCGGCTGATTATCGATATTTTAGATGAATTGGGTGTTACGTATGACGAACTCACCTTACAGCAAACTCTACAATGCTACCAACAGGCGTATCTGGCCAATCCTGCGGGGCATACCCGAATTTTTCCACACGTACGTGAAGATCTTGAGGCGTTAAAATCGGCTGGGATAAAATTGGGCATTTGTACCAACAAAACCCATGCAATCACTGCTAAAGTGTTGCAGCAATTGGGCTTGTCTGAATTATTTGATGTGGCCTTGGGTGCGGATGTGGTACCTGCCTGTAAACCAGATCCAAAACATTTGTTGGCTGTGGCGGACGCGATGAATTTGGTTTCTGGTGGCTGGGCTTATGTTGGCGATACACCCATTGATCAACAAGCCGCAGTGGGTGCCGATGTGCCTTTTTTTGTTGTACCTTGGGGCGGTGGCCCAGAAGTGGAGATTTCTGCCAAGCAACGTTTAAGTCGTTTGGCGGATTTATTACAAGTTTGATTTGATGTGCTGTCAAGTGGCGGCGAGGAGTGTGGTGGGATGACCGTCAGTTTGTTACAGCGGATTCTTCAAGAAAGTGAAAATATGCATCGTGCTGAACGACGTGTGGCTGATTTTGTGGTGACATCACCATCTGAAGTGATCCAGATGAGTATGGCGAGTCTGTCTGAAGTCTGTTCTGTCAGTGATCCAACCATTATGCGCTTTTGCCGCCGTTTTGGTTTTGAGGGTTATCAGGATTTAAAACTTCAGTTGGCGCAGAGCTTAGTGCCATCTGCACCATTTGCTTATGAGCAAATTATTCCCAATGACAGTATTGAAAATATTGTGCGGAAAACCTGCCGTAATTCACTGAATGCAATTCAGCGCTTGGCTGAAGATTTAGTGCCAGAGCAAATCACGGCGGGAGCAGGTTGCCTACAAGCAGCAAATTGGGTTGGCATTTATGCTACAGGAATGTCTGAAATCAATGCTGTGGATGCAGAACATAAATTTCAACGACTGGGTATCCGCTGTCAGGCCTTGCTTGGTACAAAGCACCAACGTATTCATGCCGATAGCGCCAGACCTGAAGAAGTTATTTTGATTTATTCGCAGTCTGGACATACGCGGAAAATGGTTGAGATTGCCAGCATTGCCCGTAAACGTGGTGCAAAAGTGGTTTCGATTACGGCACATGATAGTCCATTGGCACAGATTTCAGATGTGCTGATTGCCGTGCAGCCTTATGAGCATACTGAGCTTATGACGCCGTTGGCTTCACGTCTGAACCATCATCTGGTGACCAATATGTTAGTCACTGCCATTGCAATCGCAAGTGGTAGTCAATTTCCTGATCAATTGCCGGCGCTTGATTTATGGCACACGGACAAGATTTGATCAATTAAAAAGTAGCAGTGAAGCTGCGTAAGTAACAGGAGTACTGAATGAGTAATCAACAGGATGAGGCAAAAAAAGTAGCAGGACGCCGAGTAATTCAGGATTTTATCCATGATGGTATGAAATTGGGCTTAGGTTCTGGAACGACATCGCATTTTTTTGTTCGAGAGTTGGGTGCACACATCCGAGAACATGGATTAACCCTGAGGTGTACCACCACTTCTCGTTCAACCATTGAGGTGGCACAACAGGTGGGGATTGAAATCACGGATCCCAATGAGATCGGTGAAATTGATCTGACCATTGATGGTCCAGATGAAGTTGATCATCAGTTTAATATGATCAAAGGCGGTGGTGCTTGTTTGCTTTGGGAGAAGATCATCGCACATGCTTCTAAACAAATGATCTGTATTTGTGATGAAACCAAGATTGTCGATTGTTTGGGTGGCTTTCCGCTTCCAGTTGAGGTGGTGCAATTTGCATGGAAGCAAACCTTAGTAATGGTTGAACGTGTACTTGCAGAACATGGTATTGACAATATACGGATTGAACGTCGAATGCGTGATGGGCAACCCGTCGTGACAGACAGTGGTCATTTTATTCTAGACTGCCATTGTGGGCCAATAATCAAAGATCCATCACCATTAGAGATTGAGCTCAATCGAATTCCGGGTGTGGTCGAAAATGGTCTGTTTACCCGTGAAGCGGTGGGGATGGTGGTGGCGTGTTTTGATGGAACCTCTTACGTCAAAATGCGATAATATAGTAAAACTATATTTTATGGTTATAAAACTAAAATCGATTTACCAGAATAAAATGGTTGATATTTCTCTTAAATATCCGTGTTTATTATATATTTAAGCTTTTATTGTTTAATTTTAAGTATCTATTTATTGTATCTAAAGATTATTTTTTAAATATTCTGTATGGGATGTTATTGACAGTTTAATTGAAAATGTAGTATTACTAGATTTAATAAATAAGGAATAAAGGAGATATTCCAATGACAAAATCAAATCAGGGCGGAATAACCCGCCGTAATCTATTTAAAAGCGCAGTTGCAGCAGGTATAGGACTGAGTTTGGGGGGAGGGCTTATAGGATGTAGTCGTTCTACATCAACCGCAACTCGTCTTTCAATTCCATATTCCAATAAAAGTCTTGATTACTACTTTTTTGTGATTCAGGAAGAAGCTGTTAAACGTGCGGTGCAAGCCAACTCAGGCGAGTTTCAAGCCACCAATGCAAACTTTGACAGTACCCGTCAGCTTGAGCAGTGGCAGAGCTTACTCTTATCAAAACCATCGGCGATTATTTCAGATTCAATAGACAGTCAGGCGATTGTTTCTGCCATCCAGCGCTATAACCAGCAAAAAATTCCTGTCGGTATTATCGATACGCCTGCGGATGGTGGTGATGTCGCAATTACTGTGAGTTTTGATAATTTTCAAGGCGGTGTCATTGCTGCAGAGGAGATTGTAAGTCGTCTGGTCAAAAAGTACGGAAAGCCAAAAGGTAAAGTCTTAAATTGTTTTGGTGCTTTGGCTTCTGTGGCATGGCGTTTACGTAAAGAAGGCATGGATTCAGTTTTTGCGAAATACCCAGAAATTACCTATTTGTCTCGACCGACTGAAGGGCAACTGGAAAAAATGCTGGCGGTAACTTTATCTACCTTATCTGAGCATCCTGATCTAGATGCTGTACATGCACCTTCAGATTCTCCTGCTCGCGGTATTGCGACTGCATTGCAACAAAGAAATCGTTGGAAGAAGGTCGGTGAGGAAGGCCATGTTATTTTCGTGACGATTGATGGTGAACCAATTGCTTTGAAATGGATTCAGGAAGGCTATATGGATGCATGTGTATCCCAAGACCCAATCGCTTATGGTGAGATTGCAGTTGAAATGCTAACTAAGCATTCATTGAAGAATGCAGAAGTGCCTTTGGGTGAATACCACAACACCAAGTACTTTTGGGAAAAAGGCGTCATCGTAAAAGGTAAAACAGGACCAACACTGATTATTCCTGCTTTTGTCATCAATAAGGACAATGCAAGTGATGCAAGACATTGGGGGGCAGTGGCTGAGAAGGATTGGGGCATTCCCTATGCTTAATTCGCATTGAGTAAAGCAGACTTGTTCCAGTGATGACAAATAAGCAATGTTGAGAGAAAAAATGGGATTACATGAACGGAATATTGATAAGGCAATTAATGAGAAGATCCTAAGCATTGACAATGTGACCAAAAGTTATGGTGTGGTTCAAGCACTACGCGGTGTCACGGTTGAGATTGGTAAAGGTTCTATTCATGGCTTGCTGGGTGAAAACGGTGCAGGTAAATCCACATTGGTTGGCATCATTTCGGGACAAGTCACCCCCACATCTGGGCGAATTATTTTAAATGGTCGTGTACTTGAGCATGTTGATGTCAAAGCAATGGAAGCCGCTGGGGTTTTCTTGGTGACACAAGAGCCAATGATCATTGACAACATGACCGCAGAAGAAAACCTGATGCTGGGTATTTGGCCGAATAAAAAAGGCTTTATCGATTGGAAAACTTTGCGTGGCAATGCAAGTCGCATGCTTGAAGGAACCAATATCGATGCCAAAGCGCTAGCAGGGCATTTAAATGCGGTGGCACGACGTAAGTTAAATATTCTACGGGCGATGTTCTCTGGTGGTCGAGTGATTATTTTGGATGAGCCAACAGCGGCATTAACTGTTGCTGATCGCCGTCAGTTATTTGATTTTATGCATAAATTAAAAGCTACGGGGGTAACGTTTATCTTTATCTCACACTACAACGATGAAATTCTTGAAATTTGTGATGCGGTGACTGTATTACGTGATGGCAGTTTGGCAGGTGGTTCTGACAATGTGAGTAACATGAGTTCTGAACAACTGACTGAGTTGGTGATCGGGAGAGATCTTGCGCTTTTTCAACGGGAGCGATGTGATTACACCGGTCAAATCCCTGCTGTTTGTTTAAAAAATATATATGGCAAAGATTTGGCCTTGCAACAACTGAACATTGGTCCAGGCGAAGTGATTGGATTTACAGGTCTGCCTGGCGCAGGTGCCAAAGAAATTGCTCGGGCAATCTTTGGATTGCATCCTGCAAAAGGCTCAATTTCAATGCATGGCGAAGATGCGCAAGCTTTAGCAACATCTCCACATGAAGCCTTTGATATGGGAATTGCTTATCTTTCTGATGATCGTCGTCATGATGGGGCGGTGGGACAGATGTCAATTGGATCGAATATTGCGCTTTCTTCTTTATCACAACGCTCAAAATTGGGATTTATCGATCAACAGGCAGAGGATTCGGTGATTCAGCATTATTTTAACGCAATGGGGGTGAAAGCCCCCAATGCTGAATATGCAGTGGATACATTGAGTGGTGGTAATCAACAAAAAGTGTGCTTAGGACGAGTGTTGGCAGCAAAGCCACGATTGCTGATGGTGGATGAACCGACACGTGGAATTGATATTGGGGTGAAACAAGATGTATTGCGCATCATTGATGAACTTAGTCGTGCTGGTGTTGCGGTCATCATTGTTTCAACCGATATGGACGAATTGATTCGTGTGGTCGACCGGGTGTGTATTTTTGATCAAGGGACTGTAAAAGAAACATTGACGGGTCAGGAGATTACCGTCGACCGTCTACGCGCATCCGTTCAGGCGTGATGTCACGAGACAATCATAAGGATAGATGCAATGAGTAAGGAGAGATGCAATGGGTAATGAAATAGCAGCAGACAATAAGATCACCAACATTACAGCAAAGAAAAATACCCGCGAAATTTTAGGTTGGGTGCTCCACAACGTGGTCTGGATTTGGTTGATCGCTTTGGTCATCATTTTTGGTGCATTTAATGAATACTTTCTTACCGTTTTTAATTTGCAAAATATCATGGTGCAGGCAACCGTTTTAGGGCTTTTGGGTTTGGCTGTTGCATTGCCATTGTTGATTGCTGAAATCGATCTTTCAATTCCAGCAAATGCAGGTTTTTCCGCTGCTGTGGGCGCACTTGCTTATTCTGATTGGGGATTACCTTGGTTTGCCGCGATTTTACTGGGCTTATTGGTCGGTACTTTTATTGGGTTCTTTAACGGTTGGTGTATCACCCAATTAAAAATGGTTGCACTGATCCAAACTCTAGCAATGATGATCATCCTTCAAGGTGCACTTTTGGCCTTAACACAAGGCAAAACACTGAATAATTTTGCAGAAGCTTATACCTGGATTGGGCAAGCAGCCCTCGGGACTTGGCCATTAATGCCAGTGGTATTTCTGATCATGTTGTTGATTATTGGCGTGATGTTGAAACATACCGTTTTAGGTCGTTCAATCTATGCTGTAGGTGGAAATCCTGCTGCTTCACTCTCTGCAGGAATCCGAGTGAAGCGTATCAAAATTATGACCTATACCATTTCTGGGTTTCTTGCTGCTCTTGCGGGATTCTTACTGGCTTCATGGCAAATGGCGATTACATCAAATCAAGGCTCAAGCTATCTACTCTATGCGATTGCGGCGCCCATTATTGGTGGTGTCAGTGTATTTGGTGGGCGTGGCAATGTGAAAGGTGTATTGGGTGGTGTATTGCTACTCACGATCATTCAGGTCGGACTTGCAATTATCAATGTGCCTTCTTTTTATGTCGGAATGATTGGAGGAATCATGATTTTTATTGCAGTACTGATTGATGCTTTCCGCGTCCGTTATTTTGGTTAATTTACTCAACTTGATCGAGGAAAAAGCACAATGTCTTTTCAACCACATGGTCAGCACTTAATCGCAGGGAAGTGGATTGCGACTGATCAGACTTTTACCAATAACCCGATTGATGGTTCAGTATCTCGTTTTTCTGTCGGTCATCGTGAACTTGTCAATCAAGCGTGCCAAGCGGCAGAAGATGCTTTTTGCACTTATGGTTACTCAACGCTTGAGCAGCGCGCGACTTTTCTCAATGTCATTGCTGATGAAATCGAAGCTCGAGCAGATGCGATTACCCAGATTGGAACCCAAGAAACAGGGTTGCCCAAGGCTCGACTGGAAGGAGAACGTGGGCGTACTGTGGGGCAGCTGCGACTTTTTGCTGCACATATCTTGAAAGGTGAGTTTTTGGATCGCCGGCATGATGTTGCACTTGCGGATCGAAAGCCATTGCCACGTCCAGATATTCGTTTGATGCAACGCCCAATCGGACCAGTTGCAGTGTTTGGTGCATCAAATTTTCCGCTGGCATTTTCAACAGCAGGCGGGGATACAGCATCGGCATTGGCCGCAGGGTGTCCAGTTGTGGTTAAAGGGCATGAGGCACATCCAGGTACAGCGGAGATTGTTGCTGAAGCGATTCATGCTGCGATTGAAAAATGTGGACTGCACGCTGGTGTATTTAGTTTAGTCCACGGTGGAGCATTAGATGTTGGTCAAAGCTTAGTACAACATCCGTTGATTAAAGCGGTTGGATTTACAGGTTCGTTGCGTGGTGGACGTGCTTTATATGATCTTTGTGTTGCACGTCCAGAACCGATCCCGTTCTTTGGTGAACTGGGTTCTGTCAATCCAATGTTTATTTTGCCCAATGCGATTGCCAATCGTGGTGCTGAAATTGCCAAAGGCTGGGCTGAATCATTGACATTAGGCGCAGGTCAATTCTGCACCAATCCTGGGGTCGCCGTGTTGATCGAAGGTTTAGCAGCAGATGCATATATTCAAACTGTTGTAAAAACACTTGAATCTGTTCCAGCACAGGTTATGTTAACCGATGCGATTGCCGAGGCTTATCGTGAAGGGCAACAACGTTTGGCAAATACAGCAGATGTAAGTGAAGTCTTTAGTTCAAGCAGTGATTTGCGTAATGCGAGTCCTTATCTGTTTGTTACAACAGGCAAAGCATGGCTGGAGAATAAGACCTTAGAACAAGAAGTATTTGGACCACTGGGTTTAGTGGTTATTGTTAAAAATATCGATGAATTGATGCACGTGGCGAAGTCCCTTGAGGGGCAGATTACCTGTACGCTTCATCTTGATCAAGCAGATCATCACGTTGCAAGTCAATTACTGCCTGTGCTGGAACGTAAAGCAGGTCGTATTCTTGCAAATAGTTTCCCAACTGGGGTTGAGGTATGTGATGCCATGGTTCATGGCGGACCCTATCCAGCTTCAACAAACTTTGGTGCAAGCTCTGTAGGCACGCTGGCGATTCGTCGCTTTATGCGTCCTGTGTGTTATCAAAATATTGCGGAAGACTTACTTCCTGTGGATTTACGTTAAGTAAAAATCAAGCCTAATGTGCTTGAAAATAAAGGCAATGAGATGAATTAAAGGAGATGATTTTATCTCATTATTAAACTCTAAATCGAATTGAAATAAATATAACTTTAACGAGTGCGCTCTTTACTCCATCCAACTGAATGAATCAGAGGGATAAGGCAAACTCATGCTTAAAAAAGGAATTTAACATGAAAACAAACTTATGGATTGTTGGAACAGCGGTTTTTTTATTGTCGCAAATTGCATCTGCGATCGAATTTGGTGGCTATTTCCGTACGGGAATCGGTGCAACTGAAAATGGCAAAATACAAGAGTGTTTTCGACTCACGGGGGCGCCGACTAAGTATCGTCTTGGCAATGAATGTGAACAATACGGTGAGTTTTTTGCCCAACAAAACCTGATCAAATTAAAAGATAATTCCGAACTGAACATCAAAGGAATGCTTCAGTTCTATAACCAATATGGGCAAACATTAAGTTTTAATGACGACAATGGTTTTACCCGAATGAATCAAATTTATTTGGATTGGAGAAATATTTCCTATCTGAATGGGGCAAATCTCTGGGCAGGTAGGCGATTTTATCAACGTAATGACATTCACATGACTGATTTCTTTTATTGGAATCAGAGTGCTACTGGCTTCGGTATTGATGATTATAAAATCAATGACTTGTCCTTAAGTTATGTGTTTTCCCGAAAAGACAATGTATTTCAGGAAAAATATATCAATCGACATGATGTGACAGTCAAAGGGATTCCAATCGGTTCTAAAAATACAATCAATACTGGTTTGTCATTGATTGATGCAGATGAGATGGGCTGGGCATTGACCGTGCAAAATGTTACTGCTGAAGTATTGAATGGTAAAAATACCGTGGCCCTACAATATGGTCAAGGCGCTGGGATCGGGCTGAGTTATACCGGTAACCCTGAGCTGGATCGTGATACTTCTTCACTGCGCTTTCTTGAAATCTTGGATTGGAGCTCAGACAGTAAGAAATTCAATGGACAAGCTCAATTTATTTACCAAAAAGACCAACTAAAGGATCAACAAGATCGTGATTGGATTTCAGTGGGCTCTCGGGTGGCGTATGTGGTTCAAGATCATTTTAAAATTTCCACTGAAATTGGCTATGACCAAATTAAGGCCAATGACCAAACCCGTAATCTGACCAAATTGACACTGGCACCAACCTGGTCGATAAAGGGCACAGGCTATTATGATCGTCCAGAACTGCGCCTTTATTATACCTATGCATTTTGGAACGATAATGAGCAAAAAATGCGTGATTTGGTGATGCCGACTAACAATTTTCACAATGTGAATCGTGGTTCAAACTTTGGTGCTCAATTGGAATATTGGTGGTAAGGCTTTAATTGATTATTCAAAAATGAGTGGTCTTATAAGATCGCTCATTTTAAAAATGCGACTCAATTGAAAATATGACTCAATTAAAAATGACATCAACCATTGCAACACAACCCAGTGGAATAAGTCAGCAGCAGCAGAAAGTCAAAAACAAAAAAAGCAACAACGGAAAACAACACCCAAGGAAGCAATCACAATGAAAGCATTGGTACTGGAAGAAAGAGACAAACTGCAAATTCGTGATATTGAGATCAATGAATATCTAAGCGCAACTGATGTACGCATTAAAATTGCCAAAGTGGGTATTTGTGGCAGTGACGTGCATTATTATCAGCATGGTCGAATTGGTGATTTTATTGTCAATGCACCAATGATTCTGGGGCATGAAGCGAGTGGGATCATTGTTGAAGTAGGTTCAGCAGTTCAACATTTAAGAATAGGCGATCGTGTATGTATGGAGCCTGGGGTTTTTGAGCCAAATTCTCCAGAAGCGATGCAGGGTCTGTATCATCTTGATCCGAATATTCAGTTTTGGGCAACACCGCCTGTACATGGTGTATTGCGTGAGACTGTGGTCCATCCTGCAAACTTAACCTTTAAGGTACCAGATCATGTCAGCCTTGAAGAAGCAGTGCTGGTTGAACCTTTGGCCTCAGGTGTACATGTGGCTCGCAAAGTGGGTATTTCACCTGGTGATACTGCTGTGGTTACTGGTGCAGGGACGATTGGTGCTTTAATGGCATTGGCATTACTCGCATCAGGTTGTAGTCGAGTTATCATTACGGATGTAAAACAGCAAAAGTTGGATTTTTTAGTCCAGCATTATGGTGAGCGTTTAATTGCATGTAATGTCGAACAGGAAGATTTAAAGTGCTTTGTGCAACGGCACTTTGTCGGTGGTGTCGACCTATTTGTTGACTGTAGTGGTCATGCAAGCGCAATTGCAGCAGCGCCCGATTGTCTAAAACCTGCGGGCAAACTGGTTTTTGTTGGAATGCCACAACATGCTGTGCCGATAGATATTGTTGCCATGCAGGTCAAAGAGATTGAGACGATTTCAATTTTCCGTTACGCAAATGATTATGAGCGTTCTATTGCGCTGATTGCTTCTGGTCAAATTAATGTGAAACCGCTAATTTCAAAAAAAATTCATTTTAATCAAAGTATTCAAGCATTTGAGTTGGCGGCATCGGCACCTGCAGATGTGATTAAAATTATTATTGATTTTGATCTGTAATTTATTAATTATTAGTCACTTAGATATGTGAGGTGGGATATTTATATTTAAAAATGAAGCGTTTAAAAATGAAGCATTTAAAAATATGTACTCCCACCCAACAGCGACATCCATGTCGCCCTATGGTAGACAACCATCTATGATTCAAAGTACAAAAAATGAATTGATAACCAATAGTTTCTAAAAGTTTATACAAAAATATATGCTTTATTTATGATCAATGACTAGATATAAATCACTTGTATAAATAATGAGTTGGTTTGGTTGTATTTATTATATTAATCAAATGAAAATTAAATAATAACCTTGGATGGTATGATTTTAATTTTGTATTTATACCCTGACTTTATTTCATCATCATAAATAATAATTAAGCATTTAAGATAATAAGTTTTTTATTATTCAAGTGATTTTTATTTGTATGTTTAATTCCATTGAATTTACTAAAACCCTAAAAGAAAATACTTTATACATATCGGTCTTTATATTTGTCGTAATTTGTCAATGAATTCGTAGTGAAATGTCAATACGCATATTTCTAAATTTTATACTTTAACACTGTGTTGTGAATATTTATCAATAAAATTCCACAACTTTTATAACTTTAAGAAATGATTTAAATCAATACCAATCGATAAGACAGCACGAAGGATTTGTGAATCTTGGTATGTATTTTAGTTTGAGACGACGATATAGACCATGACAAGAAAATTTTTATAAATTGGAGTACGTATGCAAGATTTTACTTTATCCAAGTGGGCATTTTTAATTTCAACAGTAGTTTATTCAAGCTATTCTTTTGCGGGTTTTAATGTAAATCCAATTGTAGACAGCTATGAAAATAAAAATAGTCCTCAACCAATTGTGCTTGTACATGGCTTAGCTGGGGCAGAACATGTAAAGTTTTTAGGAAAATTTTCTATTTATGACTACTGGGGCTCAACATTAACTCAATTGGCTGAACAGTCCACACCAGCCATAGCTGTTTCTATAAGTCCTTTAAATAGCAATGAATATCGTGGTGAAGAATTAATCAAGCATTTACAGTATATCCAAACGACTTACTATCGTGATGACGTTAAATTTAATTTAGTAGGACATAGTCAAGGGGGACCAACATCCCGTTATGCGCTTGGGGTTAAACCTGAGTTGGTGTCCTCCATCGCGACTGTTGGTTCTCCACATCGGGGAAGTCCATTTGCTGATCAAAATATCCAAGAATATGAAGCAACTGGGAAATTAGATATTAGCAGTATGTTGCCTTATTCTTCGCTACAGTCTGTGTTGAATTTTTTGCAAAATATCATTTATAGACATGATTTTTTAAGTGCACTTCATAAAATTATAATTGATGGCAGATTAGATGAAAATGATATTAAAACCTTTAATGCCAACACCTCGTTCTGGGTGTGGGGCGGTGAGGGTGTTAGAAAATTACCAGATGAAGATTATCGTCGTAACAGTCTAAATTATATTAATTTGCTTGAAGGGATCCGAGCCAATAGTGCCAAAAGTATGCAAGATTTTAATACTTTATTCCCTGAAGGTATTCCCATTTCTGCTCAATGTCTAAAACAGACAGCTAATCCAAGCGATTATAATCTACCCAATACACCTGATCGATATTTTATCAAAGGATCCGATGGAAATTCCTATCCTATTTATATGACATCATGGACGGGAAAAATTGATGAAGTGGTAAATTTATTTCCCAACCAAGCACATGATGGTACGGTCTCGGTATGTAGTAGTCGTCTAGGAAACTTAAAAGGAATTTATAACTGGAAACATAGAGAACAGTCAGGAACATTTAGTAAATACGATGAATCATTCTCAGTTTCAGGCTGGCCTTGGAATTGGGGTTGGGTTCAAACACCGACGAAATGGGCAACAATTCCAAACCCAATTGATGTTTTAAAAGATCATACAAATTATTTAAAGAAAAATAATATGTGATTGACTTTGGGCTATATTGATCTATAAAGAATAAATATAGCTTGATTTTATTTAAAACAAAAAATCAGGGATTTTAAATGAAAAAAAGTATTTTAGTTTCATCTTTTTTTCTAGTGGTTATTGTTTGTTTTCTATGGCTTGTGTTTAAGCCAATAGATAAACAGACAAACAATCAGGAGGATTTAAAGCCAGATCAAGCGACCGCTTTAAATATAGGTGGTATAAAACCAAGCAATGGTTTTATACCCATTGCGGTTGATGCGTTTGGAGGGAATATTTACTGTGAATTAAGTTTTGATACAAATCAAACTTTTGTTTTGGATAATATGACCAAGGATTGTTTTGATAAGTTGCTAAAAAATAATCCAACTGAATCTGATCCTACCAATTTTGGTTTAAATTTTTTCAATAAGCTGTTGGTTGATCCGACTCAAAGTATCGTAAAGGATTTATGGATTAGGTATGTCAAATATACCGATCAGGTCATTTTAACCCATAAGGCACATTCGAAAAATCAAGCGAATTATATAAATGCGAAAAGACTGTTAGATGCGATTAGATCTATCCGAGCAAGATTTTTCACTCCCTTTGAGATAAAGGCATTATTTGGTGCAAGTGACAAAATTGAAGATTATGAGTTGGTTGTATTAAAAATAAATCAATCTACAGGGATGACAGATGATGAAATTGAACAGGAACTCAATACAGCGATAAGCAACCTGCCCGAAAAATCGAGAAAGGCCATAAAGTTTAATAAAGACTTTAACGATGTATCTCGTAAAGTTCAGGAAATAAAAAATAGAGGAGGTTCACAGGAAGAGATACGCAAGGAGCGGTTAAAAGTGTTTGGTCCTGAAGTGACCGAGCGGATGGAATCTGTTGATCAATCAAGAGCGCAATTTAAAAACCAAGCAGAAATATATATGCAAAAGCGAGGTGAAATTTTGCAGCGTGATTTAAATATGCTTGATCAGGAAAAATCAATTGAAGTGCTTAGAAAAGAAATTTTTAGTGACAGATATGATAAGCGGAGAATTATCAGTTTGGAAAAAATTTATGATACGGAAAAATCGCTAGATATTCTCAATTAATGCATGTGTATTCAATGAATCAATCTAGTTAATGGGACCGTAGAGAATAAATAAAGTTAGGTCTTATTTAGTATTTGTAATCTAGCCATAGTTTAAGGAGTAAAGTATGACAGCCAAAATTACACGACGAGAACTTATTCAAAAAAGCCTATTCGGTTTTGGTGCACTGTCTTTATCTGCGGGTTTTACGGGATGTAATGACAGTTCAGATCGAGAATCAACAACACTACAAGTCAATTTTGAACATGGGGTTGCCAGTGGAGACCCTTTACAAGATCGCGTGATTTTATGGACACGCTTAACGCCCAATGATAGCAGTGCACGTTTGCAAGTGACTTGGGAAATTGCTTTAGATGATCAATTCAAGCAAATCATTAAAACAGACAAAGTCACCACAGCAAAAGCACAAGACTTCACGGTGAAAGTTGATGCCACAAACTTAAAACCAGATCAACGCTATTTCTATCGTTTTAGCTTTGGCAATAAATTTTCACCAGTTGGACAAACCAAAACATTACCAATCAATCCGACCAAGGTCAGTTTTGCGGTATGTTCTTGCGCGAATTATCCGGCAGGGTATTTCTATGTTTATCGTGAAATGGCTAAGCAAGATGTTGATGTGGTGATTCATTTGGGTGATTATATTTATGAATATGGTCAAGGTGGGTATGCAACAGAAGATGCAGTGAAGTTAGGACGTACTTTGGCTGCGGACAATAATCAAGAAATTATCAAGTTAGATGATTATCGCAAACGCTATGCGTTATATCGTAAAGACAAAGATTTACAAACATTGCATCACCGTCACCCATTTATTGTGATTTGGGATGATCATGAGTTGGCAAATGATACATGGCGAGATGGTGCTGAAAATCACCAAGCCAATGAAGGGTCTTTCCTCGATCGTAAACTTGCAGCATTACAAGCGTACTTTGAATGGATGCCGATTCGTCCTATTTCCGCAAATGATCATCTCAATATTTATCGTCAGTTTGACTTTGGTACACTGGTGCAATTGACCATGTTAGATACCCGTATCCTTGCCAGAGATAAGCAACTGGAATATACCGATTATATCACCGCTTCTGGTATGGATTTTCAACGTTTTCAGACTGACTTAACCAATCAGAATCGAACCTTGATGGGGTATACCCAACGTGAATGGTTACAGCAAAAGTTGGCTCAATCCAAGGCAACTTGGAATGTATTGGGTCAGCAAGTGTTGATGGGTAAGATATTAATCCCTGCTGAATTACTGGTACCGTTGAGTGCAGTTCTGAGTGGAAACGCAACTCAAGAGGTTTTAAATCAAATCAATACGATGATCATGGAGTTAGTGCAACTGAAAATGCGTGTGCTACAGGGCGATCCAACATTGACCGCAATTGAAAAGGCACGTTTAACTACTGTCGCACCTTATAATTTAGATGCTTGGGATGGTTATTATGTTGAACGTGAAATTCTGTATAACACTTTAAAAGCATTGAACAAGAAGGTCGTAGTGCTGGCAGGTGATACCCATAATGCATGGTCATCAGAGTTGTATAGTCAGGCGGGTGATTTTGTCGGTGTCGAGCTGGCGACAAGTTCAGTGTCATCGCCGGGAATTGAAAAGTATCTCAATATTCCAGTGGAACAGTTACAGCAGTTTGAAATGGCGTTTACCACACTGATTGATGAGTTGGATTATACCAATCTAAATCAACGTGGTTATCTAAATGTCAGCTTTACTGCAACGCAGGTTCAAGCGGACTGGATCTATGTCGATACCATTAAAGAGCCGCAATATACTGTGGATACAAAACGTGGGCATCAAGTGGTGTTGAATAATCAATTGGTTAATACCCGTTCGATTAAGAAAACTGCTTAATAAAAGTTTATTTAATTTTATATCGCCTGACTACTGAAGAAGATTTAGATGCTATTGCTATCGCGTCATTTCTTCAGTAGTGCAGGGTTTAGCTGTCTTTGTACACATAATGAAATAACACAATAACATTAGGAGTAAAAAACCATGGCTGGATTATCGATTTGGCACGTACTTATTTTTGCAATTGTGGTGATCTTACTTTTTGGCACATCTAAATTAAAAAATTTAGGTAAAGATGTCGGCGGTGCGGTGAAGGATTTTAAAAAATCAATTCAAGATGATGAAACAACCACTGCTGCACTGAATGAACCAAGAACACATGAACATCAAAATAGCAATGCTGATGTGAACTCTACGGTAAAGCACTAAAACTGGAGAATTAACACATGCTTGATGTCGGATTTTCTGAATTATTGGTTTTTGGGATTATTGCGCTGTTGGTGTTAGGGCCAGATAAACTCCCTGAAGCTGCGCGTTTTGTTGCGAAATGGTACAGTAAATTGAAACGTCTCATCAGCAATGTTCAGAACGACATTGACCGTGAATTACGCTTATCCGAATTGCGCGAACAGATGCAGAATGAGATGCAGCGCATTCAAGAATTAGAGCAAAAAATGCAGGCGCAGATGCATGAGCTACAGCAATTATCGGCTATGCCTGGAGATACTATACAGCCAGAACAAGCGCCAGCGCTATTAGAGAAACAGCAATTAGAACAACCGCAATTAAAAGAACAGCAAATAGCCCAGCTGAGAGTGAAGCAGATTTATCAACCTGTCTCACGTGATATTCCTACAGTCTATTTGCCAAGTATTTGGCTAAAACAGGCTAAATCTAATGATGACAAACTCAGCATTGTTCCTGTTCAATCCAAATCAATATCGCAATTGAAGGTGGCCGTATGACGTCAATGATACCGCAGCTGCAAGAGCAAGCTTCTGAAGAAGCGACTCAGCTTGAAGCAATGCCGATCACCCGACATTTGATGCTGTTGCGTCAGCATTTGTTTAAAATTATCGGGGTATTGATTGTGCTTTTTTTCTGTTTGCTGCCATTTGCAAACAGAACTTATTCAATGTTATCTGAACCATTACGTGCCCAATTACCTGCCAGTTCGACTATGATTGCTACAGATGTAACTGCAACATTTATGGCACCTTTTAAACTGAATTTCTTTATTGCGCTGATGTTGGCGATGCCTTTCATTATTTATCAGATTTGGGCATTTATTAAACCTGCATTGTATGAAAAAGAAAAGAGTCTAGCATTGCCATTGTTATTGAGCAGTATTTGCTTGTTTTATTCAGGGATTGCCTTTGCCTATTTTATTGCCTTGCCTTCGATTCTGCATTTTTTTATCAGTGTTTCACCTGATACCGTTGCACCAATGACGGACATTAACAGTTACTTAAGTTTCTGTTTAAAACTCTTTTTGGTGTTTGGGGTCACTTTTGAAATTCCAATTATTACACTGGTACTGATTTTAATCGGTTTGGTCAGCACGCAAACACTGGTGGAAAAAAGACGCTTTATTATTGTGGGCTGTTTTTTTATTGCAATGTTTGTCACGCCACCAGATGCTATTTCGATGATCATGCTGGCAATTCCAATGTGGATGCTGTTTGAATTGGGGTTGGTATTTGGCAAGATGATTGAAAAACGTAAACGTGTATAAGCACTGATTTTTAGCGAAAGTGGTTAAGTGTTGCTTTGTTCTTTTCAACCTTTCTTTTTTAAAGTAAGCGAATTCATATTTAAGTGTGTAAATTCGCCATATCTTTAGATTTTAACCCATCCTTGTCTCATGGGTGAGTACGTAATACTGTTCTAAACCCCACATGCGTTGCAGCCAAATCAAACTCTTGCGGATAACGACTACTATTTCGATAACGAGAGCAATAACTAGAAGCACATAAGAAAGAACCACCTTTAATCACATATTGGGTTGCTGCGATGCTTTGCTGACGCAGATCCGTATAATTTCCCATATGTTGATCATGCGCACCTTGATATACAGAAGAGGTCCACTCCCAAACATTACCAATCATATCGAACAATTGGAACGCATTGGCAGGGTAGCAACCGACAGGTGCCACACCTGCAAAATGGTCTTCTACAGAATTATGCAATGGAAATTCACCTTGCCAATAATTGGCTTGTGGATGTTGATGGGCATCCTGAGGTGCTTGATGCAGTGGCGTATCGACTTTTGAACCTGCTTTGGCAGCATATTCCCATTCTGGTTCAGTAGGTAAATCTCGTCCTAACCAAACTGCATAATGTTCGGCATCATTTTTGGTCACATAGCGAACAGGTTCAGCAGGGCGTGGAGCTTGACCCGAAGCGCCATTGGGTGTTTTCCAAGTGTAATCAGATTTGAGTTGCCACCACTGATTAGGCTGATTGGCATCTGGTGAAAATACAGCCGCCTGTTTCTGTTGCTCTGCATCGGTTATATAGCCTGTGGCTTTTACAAAACTGCTAAATTGCGCCACAGTCACTTCGGTTTGATCGATCCAGAAACCCTCAACTTGACGTTGTTTTTGCCCAAAATTAAGTTCATCGGGATAGGCTTTATCGGAGCCGAGCTGAAATGAGCCTTTGGCAATCCAAACCATCCCCGCTGTTGGCTTTTTTTGCCATGCATCAGGTAAACCTGAATAGTGTTCGCATTGCTGCAATGAACCAAGCGGTGTAGAAGCTTTGCTGGTTTGTTTGGGAGAATGATGCGAGTCGGTCGTAACCTTATTGCAGCCTGTTACAAGGAACAGGCTACACAGTGCAATTAAAAGAGGGCTAAACTTCATTGAATGTTGTATTCCTTGACTCCATTTTGTTGGGTGTATTTGTTATATACATCAAGCAGTTCTTGTAGTTTTGCTGGGTTATTTTGTGCAAGGTTTTGGGTTTCACCACGGTCATTTTTTAAGTTATATAATTCCCAAGTTCCCGTTCCTAGCTCTGCTTTACCTTGTAAAGCAATTTTCCATTCGCCTTGACGCGCATATTTACTGCCATGCAATTCATCAGCAAAACTAAAGTTTACAGGGCGAATCGTCTGCGCTTTATTTTCAAGCACCGATTTCCAAGAGTAGCCACTTGGGGTATTAATCTGACGGCCTTTATATTGACCTTGTGGGACGGCAATATTGGCATAATCTAAAACGGTTGGGAAAACATCGAGCACTGAAGCAAAACCATGATAGGTTGCTTGCGCTTTGTTTTGATGAGGAAGTTTAACAATGGCTGGTGCTGTGGTTGCACCTTCACCTGCAGTATCTTTCCATAAGTGGAAAGGCGCAGCACTGACTTCAGCCCAACGCGGACCGACATAGTGATAAGAACTGGATGTACCGACATTACTCACCCGATTATCAAAACCTGATTCGGCTCCATAATTACCACGGATAAAGCCTTCAGCCCCATTATCTGAAACAAAGAAAATTAAAGTATTGTCGTATAAGTTATTTCGTTTTAAATACTCAATCACGCGTCCAATATTGGCATCAAGGTTTTCAACCATTCCCGCATAGATTTCCATTCTGCGTGCTTCTAATACTTTTTGCTCAGCGGAAAGTTCATTCCATTTGCCATATTTTTGTGGTGCATTTTGTGTCGCAATCGGTTCGGCTGCAGTAAAGTTGGCTGGAATTAGACCAAGTTGTTTTTGGCGGGCAATACGACCATTACGAATCACATCATAACCAGCATCGTACACGCCACGATAACGGTCACGATATTCAGCTGGGGCTTGTAATGGCCAATGAGGTGCTGTGTAAGCAGCATAGGCAAAGAATGGTTTGCCTGAATTTTTTCCTGACTCTAAATAGCTAATTAATTTATCGGTGAAATAATTAGTTGAGAAAAAATCATCGGGTAAGGCTGAAATTGGAACAACTTTACCATCCTCTGTATAGGTGGCATTACGTTTGTAGGCACTAGGTGCTTGTTTAAAGTGTAAATCTAAACCTTGTAATAGCGTAAATGAGTGATCGAAGCCTTTTACATGTGCGTTTGTTTCAGCGGTTAAACCGAGGTGCCATTTTCCGCTGATATAGGTTCGGTAGCCATTATCTTTAAGCACTTCTGCAATTGAGAGTGAGCGCTCATTTAAGTAGCCCTCATAACCTGGCTGGCCTTTTAAGTGGGCAGGGGTGAGCTCAGCCATAGCCCCAATGCCAGCTAAGTGGTGGTCTGTACCCGAAATCAATTGTGAACGCGTCGGTGAGCAGGTCGGGGCAGTATGGTAGTCCGTTAAAATCCGACCTTCTTTGGTCAGTGCGTCAATATTTGGGGTGTGTATTTCTCCACCAAAAGCGCCTAAATCCGAATAACCTAAATCATCTGCCATGATGAATAAAATGTTTGGTTGTTTCTTGGTTTCCACCACAGTATTTGAATGGTCGGAATCATTATTATTACATGCTGAAATTGAAAGGCTGAATAATGCAATGGAAAGTGTAGTAAGCAGATTTTTATGAGACATACGTGTCGACTTGGTTTTCTAAAAAATTAGGCTGAGTTTAGAGTGTTAATTTTTATGGTAAAAATAATTAAAATTTGATTGTTAATCTAAAAAAAAGAAAAGCCCTCAATATGCTTCCAAATAGATGTTGAAATCATTTAAAAGTAAGCATGTTGAGCTGTTTAATAAAACCAAAATACTGCTAGGCTTAAAAAAATGAGCACCATCAGCTTATAACAAGGCCTTGGATATGCTTTAGGCATATTCGGAAAGTTTTATATTCGTAATAGTTTAATACATGATATTAAAATACACCTTTGTAATATCATTGGTTTTAGCATAGCAACAATTTGAATCTATCCAGCTCTACAATTTAATCTGATTAAACTTTAAACGCCGATGTAAATAAACAAGTCACTTTGGTTGCGAATGAATATTTTTTAAACAAAAATATACAGAACTGTCTGTTTTTATGTTGATGGTGTATTGATTAATTGAAGATTAATGTGATAAATTCTACAGAATTAGAGGGAGATCTTTTTTTAAAGATTCTTGATGCCTTGATCCTATTTCCTTTCCCCAAGGGAAATAGGAGTTTTTAAGGCTGAATAAAAAAGCAATGGATAAAGATATTTATAAAAGACAGAAAATATATTATCTCAATACGGACTCAGATAAATTTTATTAAATAATGCATTTGTATGAGCTGTATTTTAAGAGTAATAATACGAATCTATAGGTAAGTATTACGATGAAAATTTATGAAATGATATTTCATAAAGGCACTTATGAACAAACACGCTTATTTTATATTCAGAATAATAAAGCTTCACGTCAGCATTTTATTGAAAATATGCGCTTAGAACTTGAGCAAGAACTTAAGGATTTCAATCTCAGTTGTAAGTCTCAGTATAAGCATGATTTATTTGCTTTGTACAAAAAAGTCCAAAAAGAAAGCCACTTACATTTAGATGCGATGGAAGATGAATTTATACAAAATTCAAAAGCCATTTTTGATCAATGTATTTGTTTAATTGTTAAAAGCCATGAGGTTTTAAATGTTGTAAAACCGCTGATTTGAAAAAGTATCAGTCAAAAAAAATAATCATTAAAAATCAACCTTATAAGTTAGTGAGTTGGTGGTTTTATTGTCTTCAATCATAGTGTAGCCAATTGCCGTTGCGCTAATTCATAGCCTTGATCTGCGGCTTTTTTCAGCCATGCTTTCGCTTTATTGATATCTTGAGGTAGGCCTGAATTTCCATCTAAGTATAGAGATCCCAATTTAAATTGTGCTGACACATCACCATTTTCAGCCGACTTAAGATACCAATAATTTGCAAGATCTTGATCTTTCTTTATATTTTTCCCATCTGAATATTCTTCAGCTAAATTGTATTGTGCCATGGCATTGTTCTGATTTGCAGATTTGGTCAGCCATTCAATACCTTTACGGGAATTTTTACTGATACCTGATCCCCATAAATAACTCATTGCTAAACTGAGTTGAGATTTTGCATCACCCGCTTCAGCGGCTTTTTTAAACCAAAAAACACCTTTTTCTTCATCAAAGGACACACCCTGATTGCCACTGCTATAAAGATAACCCACTTGGTATTGCGCTTTTACGTCCCCATTGTTAGCTTTTTCGAGTAGCGCTTCAAAACTTTCTGCAAATACAAGTGTAGAGGGGAACAATGTAAGAATAATCAGAGGATACAGCAGTTTTTTAATTTTAAATTTCATCATTTTTTCAATCATTTGTATCTTTTAATCAATAAAATTAAAGTGCAAAATTAAGTTATAGTCAACTTAATTTGAGCCAAGACTTATTCTATTTTGCCTTTCAAGCTTAGCTCCCTTGGGAACTAAGCTTACCTAAATAATGAAAATGAAGAGCTTATATCACTCGACAAATTGGGGTAAAAGACGCTGTTAATACTACACAAAATTATCTAAACACTCGCATGTTTAGTGGTGAGCAGCATTAAAGCATCGTCCTAAGTATCCAGCTTACATATTTGGATAGTTAGGCCCACCACCACCTTCCGGTGTTACCCATGTGATATTCTGAGATGGATCTTTGATATCACAAGTCTTGCAGTGAACACAGTTTGCAGCATTAATCTGGAAGCGCTTAGAACCATCATCATTTTCCATAATCTCGTAAACACCAGCAGGGCAGTAACGTTGAGCAGGCTCATCCCATTTTGGTAAGTTGACATTGACTGGAATAGAAGCATCGGTCAGCTTTAAGTGAGCTGGCTGATTCTCTTCATGTACGGTATTGGATACAAATACAGAAGATAAACGATCAAAGGTTAATTTACCGTCTGGCTTTGGATAAGTAGGTTTAAATGTCGCAGCATCTACAGTTTTTAATGCACTAAAGTCAGGTGCAAGGTCATGTAGGGTAAATGGCACTTTAAAGATATTTTGATCGATAAAGTTAAATGCACCACCCATCCATAAACCGAATTTATGCATTGCTGGACCAAAGTTACGCGAACGATGTAATTCTTCTTTTAACCAACTGTTGTTAAACTTGTCAGTATATGCAGTCAATTCTTTGGCAAAGAAATCTTCGCCTTCAGCGACACGCGCAACCGCTAAATCGCCACTTTTCTCATGACCTGCTTGGATTGCTTCAAATACAGCTTCACCACATAACATACCCGATTTCATCGCAGTATGAGAGCCTTTGATTTTAGCAAAGTTTAAGAAACCTGCATCATCACCAATTAAGCAACCGCCTGGAAAGGTCAGTTTAGGTAGAGAGTTTAGACCTCCTTTAACAACTGCACGTGCGCCATAAGAAATACGCTTACCACCTTCAAGATATTGCTTGATCAGTGGATGTGTTTTCCAACGCTGCATTTCAGCAAAAGGATACATGTGTGGATTTTCATAAGATAAATCGACAATCATCCCCAAGGTCACTTGGTTGTTTTCAGCGTGATATAACCACCAGCCGCCTGAAGAACCTGTTTCTGCCAAAGGCCAGCCTGAACCATGCATCACTAAACCTGGTTTATGTTTTGCAGGGTCAATTTCCCAAAGTTCTTTGATCCCGATACCGTAATGTTGTGGATCAGCATCTTGGTCTAAGTTGTATTTTGCAATCAGACGTTTACCAAGGTGTCCACGGCAACCTTCTGCAAAAATTGTGTATTTTGCATGAAGCTCGTAGCCGGGGGTAAAGTTATGCGTCGGTTCACCATCTTTACCAATACCCATATCACCAGTTTGGATGCCTTTTACAGAACCATCTTCATGATAAAGGATGTCTGAAGCAGCAAAGCCAGGAAAGATAGAAACTTCTAACTCTTCCGCTTTTTGACCTAACCAACGCACGACATTACCCAATGAAATAACATAGTTACCATCATTGTGCATGGTTTTAGGCACCATCCAGTGTGGTGCTTCTTGTGACTTTTCAGCAGACATGAGGAAATAAGTTTTGTCCTCAGTCACAGGTACATTTAAAGGTGCACCTTGTTCTTTCCAGTCAGGGAAAAGTTCATTGATTGCACGAGGTTCAAGTACAGCACCAGAAAGAATATGCGCACCGACTTCAGAGCCTTTTTCAACCACACAGACGGAAAGGTCTAGAAGACTGTTTTCAAGCGCTAATTGACGAATTTTAATCGCAGCAGAAAGACCCGCAGGGCCTGCGCCTACGATCACTACGTCAAACTCCATTGACTCTCGTTGTAAATCTTTCATAAAAAGAAATCCTATTTCGCTTAGCGGTATTTTAATTTATTGGGGTAAAAATATCAAATAGAAAAGCATCAAAAAAGGGCTACTTGATGAGCAAATTCAAAATGATATCCACAAAAAAGCCAGCTAGATTTAGCTGGCTTTAAAATGGGATAACTGATTTTACAAGGTCTACTTTTACGATTTTTGCGGATCGTAGAGTTTTTCCTTGATGAAGAGGGCAGGAATAACACCGCAAATTAAATAAGCAGCTCCCATCACCACAAAACCTAAACCAATAGAACCACCCGACGCCAAGTAGCCAATCGTTGCAGGCGCAAGTGCTGCACCAAGACGCCCCACGTTATAGGCACCACCAATCGCTGTACCACGAATCGCTGTTGGGAAACTTTCCGTCATATAGGTGGCATTTACACCATAAGGAATACCGTATAAAAATCCGAAAGCGATCAGTAAATATAAAATGTTGCTGGGTGAGTTATAAAAAACAATCAGTGGTAGAAAAATAGCAGTCCCAATCGCACCAAAGGCATAAGTAAAGCGACGACCAAGTTTATCAGCCATCATCCCCGCAAGGACTTTACCGAGGATCATGGCGGTATAGGTACCGACCATATATGCGGTCATTTCCTTAAACTTCATGCCTAATTCACTTTCTAGATATGAAGGCATCCAGTTATTTACCCCATAATAACCAAATTGCAAGAAGCCTGCTGTGAGCGCCCACAAGATAAACATATTACGATTTCGTTTATCTTTAAAAATCAGTTTAAATGCTGAAGTTTCTTCAGAATTTTTGTCACGTGTTGGTTGTTGTAAACGAGACTGTTGCCATGCGAGTGGTTCTGGTACTAAAAGATGCATTAAAACAGCAATCAACACCGGCACAATGGCAACATAAAACAGCATACGCCAGCCATGATCTGGAATAATCCATCCAGCGAGTAGCGTTGCAACAATATAGCCAACCGTCCAACCTGCTTGTAAGGTACCCAATACCGTTGTACGGTAACGTGTAGGTACATATTCCGCCATCAAGGTATTGCAGGCAATATAAAGCGAGCCTAGTCCGAGAGAAGCAAAAAAGCGTAATAGCCCAAATTCAAGAAAACTTTGGGTAAAGCCTAGTCCACATGTAAGTAGTGAGAAGGTGAGAATAGAAATAACCACGATCCGTACTCGACCAAATTTGTCACATGCCCATCCCCCAAATATCCCACCAACAGCCATACCCGCCAAGGTAAAACTACCCAGCATACCTGCCTGCACGGAACTTAAACCAAAATCTGCCTTAATACTGTTGAGACTATAAGACAGCAGCATCAGATCGGCACCATCCACCAACAAGGCTAAAAATGCAAAAATAAATGCAATTTTCCAAGTATGAGGCTGTATTGAAGAGAGATGTGTATTGTAGTTTGTCGCCATAATCCATTACCTACATTTGATTTACAGCACTTCAAATCGTTTTAAAGTGCCTAAAAATTAATTAAGACGCAGCACGAATCATATTTCGCGCAATAATCATTTGTTGAATTTGGGTGGTGCCTTCATAGAGACGGAATAAACGTACATCTCGGTAAAAACGTTCAATGGCATATTCACTGATATAGCCAGAGCCACCATGAATCTGTACGCAGCGATCGGCCACGCGACCACACATTTCAGTGGCAAACATTTTTGCGCATGATGCTTCTGTGCTGACGTTGTGCCCAGCATCACGTTGTCTTGCCGCATCTAAAACCATACATTGCGCTGCATAAATTTCTGCTTTGGAGTCAGCAAGCATGGCTTGAATCAGTTGAAATTCAGCAATCGCTTGTCCAAATTGCTTACGCTCAAGGGCGAACTTTAAAGTATCGTCTAACATACGTATGGCAGCACCGACACTGATTGCGGCGATATGTAAACGACCTTTATCCAAGACTTTCATTGCGGTTTTAAATCCTACACCTTCGACACCACCAATCAGTGCTGAGGCAGGAACCCGACAGTTTTCAAAAATCACATCGCAGGTATGCGCACCTTTTTGCCCCATTTTTTTATCTGTTTTACCTAGAGAGATTCCTGCGGTTTTGCGATCTACAATAAAAGCAGAAATTCCACCAGCACCTTTAATGTCTGGATTGGTTCGTGCCATCACCGTAAATACCCCTGCATGAGGTGCATTGGTAATAAAGCGTTTGGTGCCATTTAAAATATAAAACTCACCTTCTTTTACTGCGCTGGTTTTCAAAGAGGCAGCATCTGAGCCTGCATCTGGTTCAGTTAGGCAAAAAGAACTGATCACTTCACCACGTGCTAAACGGGGCAAGAAAAATGATTTTTGAGTTTCGGTACCATCAATAATCAGACCACTCGAACCGATTCCATTATTGGTGCCGATCAGTGAACGAAAGGCAGGCGAAGTACGTCCAAGTTCAAAAGCGATAGACACCTCTTCTTCCATGGTCAAGCCAAGACCTTCATATTCTTCTGGAATCGTCAGTCCAAACAAACCTAAAGCTTTCATTTGCTCAATGATGGCTTGAGGGATTTGATCTGTTTCTGCGACTTCATTCTCATGAGGAATGAGGACACCATCTACAAACTGTCGAATCATATCTACCAGTTGTTTGAGTGTTTCCTGATCTCGAATCATAGTCTTGTCCTTTGTACAACATGTTGAAAACATCGAGGAGATGTTGCTAAAACCCTGCATATTGATGCGATAGTAATCAAAGGATCAGTAGAAAACAATATATTTTGAAAATTAATTTCGCAATGCGGTATATTGTGCTTGTTTTTCAGTTGGCTAATTATTTGATTTAATTAATCTATATTTGTTGAATAAAAATCATCACTTTTGATGAAAAAATTAAGTTTTATTTTTTAAGTTTTCTGTGTATATTAAAAATATATATCGCTATGCGAAATTTATATTAAATAAATTTTCCTGTAGGAAATTAATCAAAGGTTAGTGGAATAAACATGGGTGCTTTAAATGGAATTCGTGTACTTGACTTAAGTCGAGTACTGGCTGGACCGTGGTGTGGACAGATTCTTGCCGATTTAGGCGCAGAAGTGATTAAGGTTGAAAGACCGAAACTAGGTGATGATACGCGTTCTTGGGGACCACCTTGGATGAAAGATGACGCCGGACAAGAGACACGAGAAGCCGCTTATTATCAGTCGACCAATCGCAATAAACTTTCTGTTGCAATAGATATTGCAAATCCTGAAGGGCAGTCACTCATTAAAGCACTTATTCAAGATACCGATGTGGTCATTGAAAACTACAAAGCTGGTTCTTTGAAAAAATATGGCTTGGATTATGCTTCTTTATCAGAAATTAATCCTAAACTGGTTTATTGCTCGATTACGGGTTTTGGTCAAAATGGACCGAGAGCAGAAGAACCTGGCTATGATTTTATCATTCAGGGAATGGGTGGACTGATGTCCATCACGGGTGAAAAAGATGATTTTCCTGGTGGTGGTCCGCAAAAAGTAGGTGTCGCATTTTCAGACTTATCAACGGGACTATATTCAACCATTGCCATACAAGCTGCTTTGCTCAATCGTCATGTAACAGGTTTAGGGCAACATATTGATATGGCTTTACTTGATGTGCAAATTGCCACAATGGCAAATCAAGGAATGAATTATCTTTCATCTGGTAAAGTGCCGGTACGTTATGGCAATGCACATGCCAATATTGTGCCTTATCAATTGTTTAAAGCCGCTGACCGAGAGTTTATCATTGCTTGTGGTAATGACACCCAGTTTATCCAACTGTGTAGAAGTATTGGTTTGCCAGAGTTACCCAATGATGTTCGATTTACCCGTAATGCAGATCGTGTTAAGCATCGTGATGAAGTGATCGAAATTTTATCAACGCATTTTTTAAGCAAGACTGCCGATGAGTGGGTAAGTGCAATTTATGCTGCTAAAGTGCCCGTTGGTGTGATTAATAATCTAGAACAAGCTTTTAATGAACCTCAAGTGCTTGCGCGAGAGATGCTGGTAGAAATGCAACATCCTCAACGTGAAAAACTTACTGTGGTGGGTTCTCCGATTAAGCTTTCACGTACACCTGTAGAGTATAGAAATGCGCCTCCTTTATTAGGCGAACATACTCAAACAATCTTAGGCCGTATTATCTCTCCAGCAAAACTTGATGAGTTAAAAGCCAAAGGCGTGATAGGATAGTTTTTAAATAGATGATGTGAGCAGTCTAAAGCCATTTTTTTCAATAAAATAAGCAAATTTAGACTTTTCACATCGAGATGGATGCATCGTTTTATTTTCAAAGTGAATCAGATGATTGCTTTTTGCTATTTATAGAAAAAATAGATTATAATTTTCGCAGTGCGAAACAAATATGTGAATTGGTATAACCATGAATGATGCCGTAGATGCAGAACAAACAGAAAAATTATTAGCGCCTTTGAGGCATGAGTTATTGCATCCGATTGAAGATATGCAAGATGAAAATGATCGTCAATTTATTACAGCTTTAGGACGTGGTTTAGAACTCTTACGTTGCTTTACCCCAAAACATCAGCATTTGGGTAATCAAGAGTTATCACAAATGACCGGTTTGCCTAAACCGACCATTACCCGTTTAACGCACACATTGTCACGTTTGGGCTATATCAAGCAGGTCCCAAATTCAAGCAAATTTCAACTTTCAGTTGGGGTTTTGGCGTTTGGTTACTCCATGCTTTCTAATGTGTCTATCCGTAATATTGCACATCCCTATATGAAAAATTTAGCGGATTATGCGGGTGCTGCTGTGGCAATGGCAACGCGTGATCGTCTAAATATGATTTATTTGGATGTGGTACAAGGCAAGGGCAATATGACCATGCGTCGCCAAGTCGGTACTTATTTACCGATTCATTTAAGTTCAATGGGACGTGCATGTCTGGCTGCAATGCCTGAAGATGAAAGAGAGTTTTTACTTGATGCAATCCGTAGCAAACATAAAGACGATTGGATCAAGATCAACCGTGATTTAGATAAGGCATTTAAAGATTATCAAGATTTTGGTTATTGTTTTTCAATTGGTGAATGGCATAAAGATGTCAATTCAGTGGCAGTTCCCTTGATTCATGAACAACATGGTCTACTGGTATTTAACTGCGGCGGACCAAGCTTTATTATGAACCGCGAAAAACTTGAAGAGGATATTGCACCGCGTCTTCTACATATGGTGAATAATATCCGCACTGAAATTAGCTAATTTTATTGCTTTAAAACTGAAAGGCCAGCAACGATCTACATTGTTGGCCTTTTTAATAAGATGCATGTTAATTAGTTTGCTTACGGAAAATGGGTGTTTTTTTCATCAATGCACTCAGTGCTTGTTTAAATTCGTCACCTTGCAAACAAAGTGAGAATACAGTGGACTCATGATCGATCAGATTTAATAAATCATCGATAAGCATAGGATGCTAAGAAATGAGCCTCTAAATATAAAATAGTGAGTGGAAAGAATATGAAAACCAAAATTACAGAATTATTTGAAATTGAACATCCGATTATTCAAGGCGGTATGCATTATGTCGGTTTTGCCGAGCTGGCTGCTGCAGTTTCAAATGCGGGTGGGTTAGGCATTATTACCGGTTTAACCCAGAGAACACCTGAAAATCTAGCAAAAGAAATTGCCCGATGTCGAGAAATGACCGATAAGCCTTTTGGTGTCAATCTAACTTTCTTACCCACAGTCAATACACCTGATTATCCGGGTTTTGTCGAGGCAATTATTAAGGGTGGGGTAAAAGTTGTAGAAACAGCAGGTCGTAATCCTGAACAGGTCATGCCTTATTTAAAGGCTGCTGGAATTAAAGTAATTCATAAATGCACTTCGGTTCGGCATAGTCTAAAAGCTCAAAAAATTGGATGTGATGCTGTTTCTGTCGATGGTTTTGAGTGTGGTGGGCACCCCGGTGAAGATGATGTACCGAATATGATTTTATTGCCTTTAGCTGCCGATACCTTAGAAATTCCTTTTGTTGCATCAGGTGGTATGGCTGATGGACGCTCACTTGCTGCCGCTTTAGCGATGGGGGCGGATGGCATTAATATGGGAACGCGTTTTATTGCAACTCAAGAAGCGCCGGTACATGCAAATGTAAAACAAGCGATCCTGAATGCTACGGAAAGAGATACCCGTTTAATTATGCGTGCTTTACGTAACACTGAGCGTGTTATGAATAATGCGGCTGTAGAAAAAATTGTAGCCAAAGAAAAAGCACTTGGTGACCAGATTAAATTTGAAGATATCATTGAAGAAGTTGCAGGTGTTTATCCTAAAGTGATGATCGATGGTGATGTCAATGCTGGGGCGTGGTCATGTGGTTTGGTTGCCAGTCTGATCCATGACATTCCGACATGTGATGAACTGGTCAACCGTATTGTAAAAGATGCAGAAGACATTATTCGTGGGCGTTTATTCGGGCTTTTATAAATATCTATTTGAGTTCAGCTTTATCTCGATGATGAAAGACTGCTTTTAAAGATCAGCACAACACTATGAATTGTGCTGATTTTTAGCATCTGCAAGACAATAATATAAACACAGCAGGGCAAAAACTAAGCCCAAGATACATACACCTGTCCAGCCAAAATGTTTCCATGCATAGCTTCCACCCGTGGTCCCTAAAGCACCGCCAGCGAAATAACCTGTCATATAAATCGCATTGAAACGTGAACGTAATTGTTGGTTAAGCTTAAAGACAATACTTTGATTGGTGACATGAACAGCCGAGAGTGAGGCGTAAAGGATAAGTAAGGCAATGATATAAAAGATAAAATGATAAGGGAGCAACAAAAACAATAGCCAACTTAAGATCAGACCGATACCACAACATATCGAAATTTTATGAATATAGCCTTGATCAATAAATTTACCTGAAAAATTGGCAACGAATGTCCCTAAAACACCGACAAATCCAAATAAGCCAATCGTAAAATCACTGAAAAAATAAGGTGCGGGAGCTAAGAGTAAAGACATGGTGGTAAAGGTTAAACTTACACAGGCAAAGGTTAATCCACCAATATAGGTTCTGATTCTTAGGCGACGATTTTGAATAAAGATTTGCGGCAGTGAGTGAATTGTTTTGAGATAATTTTCAGATTTGGTTGGAGGAAATAAGCCAATATTACGGTACAAAATAATCGCAATGAGCAATAATAAAAAACCGCTGAGCAGATAAATAACATTCCAAGCAAAAAGCGTCGACATCATCCCTGATAATGAGCGTGCCAATAAGACACCCATCATTAACCCACTCAGTAAAAAACCAACAACACGACCACTATGTTGAATTGGAACCAGACTGGCAGCCAGTGGTAACAACAGTTGGGCTGAACTAGAAAATAACCCTGTAATGATGGTACCGAACATTAACAGATAAATATTCTGGGAAAAACCACTAATAATTAGCCCAATTGAGGCAAGCAGCATAAATATAAACAACAACTTACGCTTTTCGAGAATATCCCCTAAAGGCATTAAAAACAGCAGACCTGCTGCATAGGTGATTTGCGCTAAAGTAGGCACCCATGCTGTGGTGGTATCTGCTAAATTTAAACTTAGACTAATGGAATGAATCAGTGGTTGGCTAAAATAATTCCCACCAGTACAGATGCCTGCTGCAACTGCCATTAAAATAATGGTTGGGGTATAGAGAGTGTTTTTCATCATGCCTATGGTTTGTCATTATGAAATCGGAACTTTTAATCCACACAACCATGTATCTGCTGATTTTAAGCATCTGATTTTAAACATGGTTGTTAAGGCGTTTCACTCAAAGCATCTTGAATGTTGTGCACCATATGGATTAAACGGGGTCCAATTTCACCTTCAAGTTTTTCAGGGTTTAAATGAAAACTTGGTGCACCGCAGTTAAACACATAAAGACCATGTTTGGAGCTGACTAAAGGTACAGCAACAGAGTTTACTTCTTTATGCCATTCACCTAAAGAAAGGCAATATCCGTAATCTTGATAATCTCGGAAAGCTCGTTCTAAAGAACGTTTAATTGCAGGCCAGTTTTCAGCATTTTTTTGTTTAAGCGCATCCAGTAAAAAGTTACGCTCACGTTCAGGTGTAGCCGCCAAGCAAGCTCGACCCATGGAACTGCTGTGAATGGGTAGGGTTGAGCCGATGGGACGGCGCATATTTAAAGCAGTTTCGATCTGAACCACATCGATATAGACCATGTTTAAACGGTCACGGGTTGCCATTGCAACAGGTGCTTGTACATATTGGCTCATTTCTTCCATATAGCGATGTGCAATATTACGGATAGAAATATTGGACAAGGCTGCATAGCCTAAAGATAAAACACCGATATCCAAGGTATATTTGGTGGAATTAGGTAGTTGTTTTAAATAGCCTAATGACACTAAGGTATTGGTTATCCGCGCAATGGTTGGTTTTGGTAAACCCGTCATTTTTGCCAGTTCTTGGTTACCCAAGACTTGATTGTTGGCAGAAAAACAACGTAATAGCTCTAAACCACGTGCTAAAGAAGCGATAAATTGGGGGTTATTTTCCCGATGAATATGTGAAATAGGATCAAGACGTATCTCATCAAAATTTATAGGTTGTTCAGTTTCTGAATTCTGAGACATTCAATACTCAAATATAATAAAGCAACAGTTTGGCTATTATATTTCGCTCTGCAAAATAAATCCATTCATCACTGCGCTGTTGTGATGAATGGATACTCGGTTAGTGATTAAACAGTCAATGCTATGACACGTTTTCAATCACCATAGCTAAGCCTTGTCCTACGCCAATACATAAGCTAACGACAGCATATTTCTTATTGCGGCGGATCAGCTCACGCGAAACTGTCAGTGCAAGACGTGCACCAGAAGCCCCAAGTGGATGGCCAATGGCAATTGCACCACCATTTGGGTTGACACGCGGATCATTAAAATCAACATCTAAACCTTTTAAGCAAGATAATACTTGTGAAGCAAAAGCTTCATTGATTTCAATGATATCCATATCATCTAAAGTTAGCCCTGCACGTGCAACGGCTTTTTTGATTGCTTCGATTGGGCCAGCACCCATAATACGAGGTTCAATACCTGCTGCTGCTGCTGACAAGATTTTTGCCATTGGCTTTAAGCCATATTTTTGGCCCGCTGCTTCGGAACCGATGAGCAATGCAGCAGCACCATCGTTAATACCCGACGCATTTCCAGCAGTGACTACACCACCTTCAAATAATGGTTTTAATTTGGTTAAGGCTTCAACCGTTGAGCTTGGGCGAGGGTGCTCATCTTCAGAAACCAGTTTTGGCGGTAACTTTTTGCCTTGAAAGACTTCAATTGGGGTAATTTCACCAGTAAAAAAGCCGTCTTGTTTGGCTGTTTGATACTTGGCTTGTGATTGGGCAGCAAATAAATCTGCTTGTTCACGGGTAATGCCAAACTCAACTGCGACATTGTCACCAGTTTCAGGCATTGAGTGACCACCGTATTGCGCAATCAGCTTTTTGTTTGGAAAGCGTGAGCCAATTGTGGTGTCGTAAATTTTGGCATCACGGCTATAGGCAGTTTCAGCTTTACCCATCACAAATGGAGCACGTGACATGCTTTCTACACCACCCGCAATATACAAGTCGCCTTCGCCACAGGTGATGGCGCGTGCAGAATCAATCACAGCACCCAAACCACTTGCACATAAACGGTTTACAGTTTGGCCGGGAACAGTCACAGGTAAGCCCGCGATTAATAGGGCATTTCTGGCAACGTTACGGCTATCTTCACCACCTTGGTTGGTATCGCCTAAAATAACATCTTCAATCGCTGCACCCGGAACCCCAGTTTTTTCAAGGAGCTTTTGCAAAACTGCCGCAGCTAAATCATCTGGACGTACTGAAGCAAGCTCACCTGCATGACGACCAATCGGGCTACGTAAACCATCATAAATATAGGCATTTAACATTGAGAAGTTCCTTTTCAAAATCCAGAATTAAAAGTAAGCGGTAAATTTAATGCGACACGACGTTGTAACCATGGGCTAGGGCGATAACGTGGGTCATAGGTCAGTGTTGAGATACGATTGAGAATGAGTAAGATTTTTTGGCTACCGATATGATCACCCCATTCAATAGGGCCAAATGGATAGCCTAAACCTAAACGGACTGCGGCATTGATATCATCGACACTGGCAATATTTTGTTGTGCAATATCACAACCTAAATTAATCACCATGGCTAAAACACGTTGTGCCACGAAGCCAATACTTTCAGCGATCATGCTGACCATAGCACCATCTAAATTAAACATAGAGTGGGCTGCTTGACGATACTCAGTGCTTGTCGCCAGTGACGGCATTAACGTTCTATGTTTGCTTATGCCATATAGCATATCTATGGCAACAGCTTGTTGTGGATTGGCTTTTAAACGTGTCGCTGCTTGGGTGGTATCTTCACCGTAGCAAGCGAGTAAACATAAACTCTCAGGTAATGGTTCTAAACCTGTATCTAAGACAATATTTTGCTGGATTAAATAATCTTCCAGTTGTTGTTTATCTTCAGCAAAATCAGCTGCAATCCAAACTGTTGGATAGTTGGTTAAACGCTCAACAAACTGTGCAGGTTTTTCACCTGTTTTTGTGCCTGTTTCATAGTGGTAAAAGCCTTGATTAACTTTACGCCCAAGTTGTTTGGCTTCAAGCATTTGTTTGGTCAATGGATTGGGCTTGTAACGGGCTTCTTCATAGTATTGATGATAAATCGACTCCATTACAGGATGTGATACATCCAGTCCTGTTAAATCCATGAGTTCGAATGGTCCCATTCTAAAACCAACACCATCTCTTAAAATGCGGTCAATTTCACTGATGTCACAGACGTTTTCATTTAAGATTTTTAACGCTTCGGTGCCATAGGCGCGCCCCGCATGATTAATAATAAATCCTGGGGTATCTTTGGCAACAACAGGTCGATGACCAAATGCACGTGATAGCTCATTTAATGCAGCTACAATGCGTGGATCCGTTTTTAATCCTTGGATCACTTCCACAACTTTCATCAGCGGTACCGGATTAAAGAAATGGAAACCGACTACACGTTGTGGTTTTTTACAGTTTGCTGCAATGGCTGTGATTGAAAGCGATGAAGTGTTTGAGGCTAAAATAGTGGTGTCTGAAACGATCTCTTCGAGTTGTTGCATCAACGCTTGTTTGATATCTAAACGCTCAATAATCGCTTCCACAATCAAGTCACAGGCTTTTAAATCTTCAAGTTGCGCGGCAACGATCAAATGTTTGTTGGCATTTTCCGCCTGTTCAGCGCTGATTTTATTTTTATCGACCAGCTTTTGAAATGTTGCTGCCAGCTTTTCTTTGGCCTGTAGCGCAGCACCTTCTTTGGTGTCATATAAATAAGTGGTATGACCTGATTGTGCGGCAATTTGAGCAATACCGCTGCCCATAATGCCAACACCAATTACAGCCATGCTTTGAATATCATAAGTCATGTCGATCATCCTGATAACTGATCCAGATTAAACGAAAAATTAGAGACGGAAAAAATAGAAACGAAAGAAATCAGTACAGTCTGGTGGGTTAACTCAGACATTGTTTATCACCATCAATCGGTAAAATTTGTCCAGAAATAGAGCAACCGCTTTCCGAGGCTAAAAATATGCACAAATCGGCAATATGCTTTGGATTGACAAAATATTTGAGCGATTGATTTTTAAGTGCATTTTGCGTAACGGCATCCAAGGATGTTTGCGCGACATCTGCACGCGCTTGTAACACCCGTTGAACTCGTTCCCCATCCACTGCACCTGGAAGTATGGCATTGACTCGAATATTGTCTGCACCAAGTTCCATCGACAATGTTTTGGTAAAACCAATTAATCCCCATTTAGAGGTCGCGTAAGCCAAACGATATGGATAGCCCAAACGTCCAGCGATCGATGACATATTGATAATGACACCTGCTTCCGACTGTTTTAAAAAGGGGATGGCGAGTTGGGTGATAGCAAAGGTACTATTTAAATTAAGGTTTAATACCGCACTCCAATCGGCAAAACTCAATTCTTCTGCTGCAATGGTTGGGCCAGAAATCCCTGTATTATTGACCAGAACATCAATATGCCCCAGTTTGCTGATGGCATCACTAAACATAGATTTGATTTCATCATGGTTAGCTAAATCACATGCATAAATATGTAGTGCAGGATAGGCCTTTTGGAATTGCGCTAAGCTTTCTGCATTGATATCACAAACGAAAACTTCATCGTGATGCGCTAAGAATGCTTCTGCAATACATCGTCCAATTCCTGAACCGCCTGCACTAATCAATACTTTTCTAGCCATTTCTATTCCATTGTTGTTATCAATTAAACTTATTTGCCTTGATATGAAGGTTTGCGTTTTTCGATAAACGCTTGAATGCCTTCATTTTTATCTTCGGTCGAAAACAACAATTGAAATGATTTACGCTCCAATGCCAAACCTGCATTTAATGGAACATCTTCGCTCATTAAAGCAACTTCTTTGATTTGTTGCAGGGCAATGGGTGGCATTTTTGCCAGATTTTGCGCCATTTGAATAGCGGTTGAGATGGTCTGGTCATCTTCAGTAACTTGGGAAACCAGTCCAATGCTATATGCTTCTTCTGCTTTGACCATTACACCTGTCATGATCATACGCATCGCGTGGAATTTACCCACTGCACGAAAGAGACGTTGGGTTCCACCAGCACCAGGCATTAAACCGACTTTAATTTCAGGTTGACCAAAAGTTGCGCCTTTACCCGCAATAATAATGTCGCTATGCATGGCAAGTTCACAACCGCCACCCAGTGCATAACCATTTACAGCAGCAATCACGGGTTTAGGGCATTGCGCAATTGCATTCCAATAACGTTCTGTATGACGTAGCAACATTTCTGTAGAGGTTGCGCTTGCCATTTCTTTTAAGTCTGCCCCTGCGGCAAAAACTTCTTCACCACCTGTAAGCACAATGGCATGGATCTGGTCATTAAAACTTAACTCAGTAAACACTTGAGCCAGTTGCTGACGTACCTGTGTATTTAAGGCATTTTTAGCCTCTGGACGATTAATCTTCACGATCGCTACTTTCTGAACAGAATAGTCAACTTCAATGAAACTGTTCCCTGTTATTTCACTCATTTTTTGATTCCTTGTTTCGCAGATCAAAACTATGTTTCTTTAATAATGCGTGTTTTGAAATTTATTTCAAGTATTTTTTATTCCTTTTGACACTTTATCGCCTGCATATTTTTCTAAGTGATTGATATTTAATATTGGTAGAGTGTAAAATTTCGCTTAATGAAATTAATTTTCAAAAAAGCTTGAAATTTGTGTTTTTAATCTCGTACTATGAAACACATTCGCAGTAAACAAGATTTAAAACAGGGTATCCATTACCCAGCTGGAATAGCTGATGGATGCAATGAAGCTACAAAAGAAGGGAGATCATAGATGATCCGTGATGAAGGAATGTTGCAACAGTTGCTCACAACAATTCGTGACTTTGTAAAAAATGAATTGATTCCACGTGAACATGAGGTTGCCGAGCAGGACAAAATTCCTGAGGATATCGTGCAACAAATGCGTGAATTAGGTTTGTTTGGGTTAACCATTCCAGAAGAATATGGTGGATTGGGAATTACCATGGAAGAGGAGGTGAATGTTGCATTTGAACTTGGACAAACTTCACCAGCATTCCGTTCACTGATTGGTACCAACAATGGTATTGGTTCAAGTGCGATTTTGATTGATGGCACAGAAGAACAAAAACAAAAATATCTTCCTCGTTATGCCAGCGGTGAAATTATTGGTTCATTTTGCTTAACCGAACCTGAGGCAGGTTCAGATGCCGCCTCTTTAAAAACCAGTGCAGTCAAGGATGGTGATTTTTATGTTTTAAATGGTACCAAACGCTTTATTACCAATGCACCACATGCTGCTACTTTTACCGTGATGGCACGGACCAATCCTGATATTAAAGGTGCAAGTGGTATTTCTGCATTTTTAGTTGAAGCCAATACGCCTGGGATTAGTTTGGGAAAAATCGATCAAAAGATGGGACAAAAGGGTTCTCATACTTGTGATGTGATTTTTGAAAACTGCCGCGTTCCAGCATCAGCACTGATTGGTGGGATTGAAGGTATTGGTTTTAAAACAGCCATGAAGGTTTTAGATAAAGGTCGTTTACATATTGGTGCATATAGCGTCGGTGTGGCTGAACGGATGTTAAATGACGCACTTCACTATGCCATTGAGCGCAAACAATTTGGTCAGCCGATTGCTAATTTTCAATTGATCCAAGCCATGCTTGCAGACTCAAAAGCTGAGATTTACGCGGCAAAATGTATGGTGCTCGATGCTGCGCGTCGCCGTGATAATGGTGAAAACATTAGTACAGAAGCATCTTGTTCAAAAATGTTTGCCACTGAAATGTGTGGTCGGGTCGCAGATCGTTGCGTACAAATTCACGGTGGTGCTGGTTATATCAGTGAATATGCCATTGAACGTTTTTATCGTGATGTGCGTTTGTTCCGTTTATATGAAGGAACCACGCAAGTTCAACAATTGATTATCGCAAAAAACATGATTAGGGACGCTACAGCCTAATAACAATTAGATGCCATGAGGCAGGGGATGCCTCATATTCCTTCTGAGGATATGGACATGACAACGGAAACAGTTACACAAAATAATAGCGGTAATAATGGTGCTGGAGAGGTGATTCAGACACCCAAAAAGATTTGGATTACGGCCTTTATCTTTGCATTTTTTACTTTGCTTTGTGATGGCGCAGATTTAGGCTTTTTAGCATTAAGTTTGACCAGTTTAAAGGCCGAGTTTCATCTAAGCGGTGTACAAGCAGGGACATTGGGCAGTTTGACACTGTTAGGTTCCGCTGTGGGGGGGTTAGTCGGTGGATGGGCTTGTGATCGCTTTGGCCGAGTACGCGTGATCGTATTCTTTATTGCTTTTTCTTCTGTTCTGACCTGTGCATTGGGTTTTACGCATTCATATATGCAATTTGCGATTTTAAGAACAGTCGGTGCAATGGGCTTAGGCGCACTTTATATTGCCTGTAATATTTTAATGTCTGAAATGGTGCCGACCAAACATCGTTCTACAGTGTTGGCAACACTGATGACGGGCTATACCTTGGGGTCTTTACTTGCGACTTTATTGGCAGGTCATATTATTCCTGAACATGGCTGGCGTTTCCTATATTGGCTTGCAATTACCCCGATTATTTTATCAGTACTGATGCATTTTATCGTACCTGAGCCTGAGTCATGGAAAAAAGCACGCCAATTAAAAGTCATTGCAACGCCACAAAATGCACAGCCTGTTAAACGTCAGAATCCGTATTGGGAAATTTTGAAAGATAAGAAACATGGCACCATGTTTGTACTGTGGATTTTGAGTACTGGTGCTTTGCAATTTGGTTATTACGGGGTGAGTAACTGGCTGCCGGCTTATTTGGAATCTGATCTAGGAATCAAGTTTAAAGAAATGGCGATGTATATGGTCGGCACTTTCTTAATCATGATGTTTGCCAAAATTATTGCTGGGATTATTGCGGATAAATTGGGTCGCCGCGCTGTATTTGCATTCGGCACAATTGGCACAGCTCTATTTATTCCCGTGATTGTTTACCTTAACACGCCTGCCAATATTTTATGGCTCATGCTGTTCTTTGGTTTTCTATACGGCATACCGTATGCAATCAATGCCACGTATATGACTGAAAGTTTTCCAACCTCAATTCGAGGCTCGGCGGTCGGCGGTGCGTATAACATCGGTAAAGTACTTTCAATTTTCTCTCCATTAACCATCGGTTATTTATCACAACATGGTTCGATTGGTTTAGGACTGTTGGTGATGGCTGGGGCGTACTTTATATGCGGTGTAATTCCATTGTTATTTATTAAAGACCGACTATTTAACCCGCAAAAGGCAGAGTGACAATTTGACCTGTCACGTCAATTTAAGGATGAAAAGGGACAAGCGAAATGATAAATAAAATCACCAGTGACATTGAACCGATTTTAAAGGCAATTCCTGATGGTGCAACCATCATGACCAGTGGTTTTGGTGTGACAGGTCAGCCTGCGGAACTGATTGAAGCTTTGATCGATTTAGGTAAAAAAGAGCTGACCATTGTCAATAACAATGCTGCCTCTGGTGATCGTGGTTTGACCAAGCTGATCATTGCAGGTTGTGTCAGAAAAATGATCAGTTCATTTCCAAAGTCAGCTGGTTCGACCGTATTTCAAGACTTATATCGTGCAGGAAAGATTGAGTTAGAACTGGTTCCACAGGGCAACTTAGCCTGTCGTATTCAAGCGGCAGGTGCAGGTCTAGGTGCAATATTTACACCGACAGGCTATGGCACAAAAGTCGCAGAAGGCAAAGAAACCAGAACCATTAACGGTCGAAACTATGTACTTGAGTATCCGCTTGAAGCTGACTTTGCGTTGATTTATGCCGATCAAGCCGATCGTTGGGGGAATTTGACCTATCGTAAGGCGGCACGGAACTTTGGCCCGATTATGGCAAAAGCGGCAAAAACAACCATTGTTCAAGTGAATCATACGGTAGATCTAGGAAGCCTTGATCCTGAGTGCATTATCACCCCTGGGATTTTTGTACAGCATGTTGTCAAAGTAGGAGATATCTAATGTCAGTTCAAAAACGTTCTCGTGAAGATATCGCTCAGTTGATTGCTCAGGATATTCCCGAAGGAGCTTATGTCAATTTAGGTATAGGTTTACCCACCAACGTTGCGAAGTATTTACCTCAAGACAAAGAAATCTTTCTACACTCAGAAAATGGGGTTTTGGCCTTTGGCCCGCCACCTAAAGCAGGTGAAGAAGATGAGGACTTGGTCAATGCTGGAAAGGAATTAGTCACTTTGCTGGATGGTGGTTGCTTTATGCATCATGGAGATTCCTTTGACATTATGCGTGGTGGGCATTTGGATATCTGTGTGATTGGTGCTTTTCAGGTCGCAGTGAATGGCGATTTAGCCAATTGGCATACTGGCAAAGCTGATGATGTCCCCGCTGTAGGTGGTGCAATGGATTTAGCGGTGGGAGCCAAGTCAATTTATGTCTATATGGAGCATGTCACCAAAAAGGGCGAAGCTAAAATTGTCGATGCATTGAGTTATCCCATTACAGGGGAACAGTGTGTAGATCGTATTTATACCGATTTATGCATTATTGAATTAAAAGATCACAAAGCCTATGTCACTGAAATGGTTTCGGGACTGAGTTTTGATGAATTACAGGCAGTAACGGGCTGCCCGTTGATAGATGCACGAGACGCTTAGTTTATAAGCGTAGGAAAAAAAGCTTCTTTAAGGATTAAAAGATGAAAAAATTAATTTTAGCTACAGCTTGCGCTGTGGCTTCAGGGACTATTTTTGCAAATTCACCAGTGACAGCAGAACAACGGATTAATTTGTTAGAGACAGAGCTGCAAAAACTCAAAGCAGAACTCGAAGCTCAAAAGCTGTCACAAAATAATTTGCAGGTCAAACAAGCAAAAATTGAAGAAAATGTAGAAAAAAATAAAGCACTTGAAACCGCGAAACCAATTGCACCTTCGTGGGTGACTTGGACAGACAATGTTAAAGTCTATGGAATTGCTCGACTTGATGCTGCAGTTGATTTTAAGTCCTCACCAGATTCGGGAGGAAGAACCACCAATAGCTTAAATCGGACTCCGTTTGAAAGTGACAAGCGTTCCGATCATGCCCGCTCAGATGCCATGATCAATGCCAGTCGAATCGGGGTGTATTTCAACAGTCCAGATAAGGCTGTAACAGGAAATATTGAAGCCGATTTCTTTGACAGTGCCAACATGGGTACAGGCGATGGTAAATTCCGTATTCGTCATGCTTTCTTTACTTATAAAGATTGGACTTTCGGTCAAACATGGTCTTTGATGTCCAATATGGAAACACGAACAGAGTCCGTTGATTATACTCAGTTTATGGGAACCTCTTATACCCGTACACCTCAAGTGCGCTATGACTGGAAGATAAATGGCAAGAGTGATTTAAAAGTCGCATTGGAATACACTGGCTCTCGGGTTTCAGCATTCCCGACATTGACAGGTCGATATACGGTAAAAGAAGGTGCCTTAACGGCTTTGGCTCAAGGTTTTGTCAATGAAAAATCAGTAGATGTTGCGAAAGATACGGTTAAAAAAGTCAGTTGGGGCGCGGGTGCGGGTTTAAAATACCAACTAAGCCCAGCACAATCTGTACAGGCGAATTATCAATATATTGTGGGTGATCAAAAATTCATGCCATATACCACACAAACTGGCCTGACAAATGCAACCAGCTTAAATGCAGCAGGTGATTTTTCTTTAAATGCGCAAAAAACAGATTTAGAGATGAATAAACTCAATAGCTTAAATATTGGTTATTCATATAAATTTAATCCGCAATGGCGTGCAAATTTATCTGCATCGATTTTTGATTTTGATGATGATTCAGCCTATGCAAAACTCAATCCTGACGCAAATAAGCGTTTAACGGATTATGCTGCCAATCTGTTTTATTCACCTGCTGAGCAAATTGATATTGGTATGGAATATCATCAAGGTAAGCGTGAAGTGTTTGATGGAAGAACAGCAGATGTTTCCCGCATTAACTTTGTGTCGATGTACAAATTCTAAAATAAGGTGAGCTGCGCAATGGAAAAAATAGTTCAACCTGACACAACGCATATCTTGTCAAAAAGTTTTATTTTCATCATGGCAATGGCATGTGGGATTTGTGCGGGTTCGAACTATTATAACCAGCCTTTGATTTATTCTATTGCAGAAGCCTTACAGGTCAATGCAGAACAAGTCGCTTTAACAATTGTGATTGGTCAACTCTCTTATGCAGTTGGTTTGTTTATCTTGGTGCCGCTCGGTGATTTTTTTGAAAAGCGTAGCTATATTTGTCTGTTGATGTGCTGCACAGGTTTTGCCCAGATCGGACTTTCTTTAAGTCAAAGTTTGCCCGTATTGTATGGTTTTACCTTTTTAGCCACCTTCTTTTCGATTACGACACAAGTCTTGGTACCGTTTGCTGCTGGTTTGGCGAGCCCTCAAAAAAGCCCGCAAATTGTCGGAACACTGATGAGTGGCTTGTTTTTAGGCATTCTCTTGGCCAGATCAATCGCAGGCTTACTTTCGACCGTTTGGTCATGGCATGCGGTGTATTTACTCAGTGGTATGGTGATTTTAGCTTTTGCAGTAGTGATGTGGCTTAAATTACCCGTTGCTCGAAAATCTCATCAATTAACAGTGCTACAAATTTATCGTTCATTGTTTACATTGGCCGTTGATCAGCCACATTTAATCCGCCGTGGTCTGGCAGGTGGGATCGGCTTTGGTATATTGGCGCTGATCTTTACCACCATGACTTTTATTCTTGCCAATGCGCCTTATCATTTCAATGATTTCCAAATTGGTTTATTTGGCATAGTTGGTTTGGCGGGTGTGTTTGCAACCCCATGGGCGGGAAAACAAATTGCCAAAGGATTGGAAAATAAAGTTGCACTGATTTGTATGTGGTTATTGGTACTGGCATGGATTCCACTGTTTTTTGCCCAGCAGTCTTTGCTGGCTTATGCAGGAGGTGTGATTTTGGCTTATTTTGGTTTATCGGCCTTTCATGTACTTAACCAAAATCTGGTCTATCGAATTTCAGCACAAGCACGTTCTCGAATTAATTCTATTTATATGACATTGTATTTTGGTGGTGCTGCGTTGGGTTCTTTGGTTGCGGTCTACACGTGGAAACATTGGGGATGGAGTGTCTGTGTGGCTGTGGGTTTAGCCATGGCAATTCTAAGTTTTATAATTGATCGAATAGATTTTTATGCCATGAAGAAAACAGTGATAAAAGACTAAGCCGTAAAAGGGCTTAGTCTTTTTATTATTTTCGTATGATCATCAGTGTTGCCGTCGCAAAAGCATAAATTTTGCCATTTTCATCCACAATTTTACCTTCTGTGGTAATGATATTACGTCCAGCATTAATCAGTTCAGCTTGTGCGTAGTAGGCGGTATCGATCTGCATTGGGCGAATCATTTTCACATTGAGATCAATCGTGCCATAACCCATGCCATGTTCCAGCAAGGTATGTGCTGCACTTCCCGTTGCAGTATCTAAAGCAGTCGCACAAAAACCGCCATGGATTGTTCCTTGTATATTTCGATGCGCTTGACTTGGCGTAACCTTATACGTCGCTTTGCCTTTAGAAACTTCGATTAACTGCATAGGAATGGTTTGCGCCATGGGCGACGCTGAAATTTCACCATTTTTTAAAGCAGTTAAGAATTCAAGACCTGTGTATTGAGGGTTATCCATAAATCATCCTTGGAGTGTTAAGCGATCTAATTACCATACTATAAAATTTAATTTTACGAAATAATATTTTGCTATACAAAATTATTTTTTAATCAAATATTATACTTGAATTTTTATTTATTTAAATATTATTGTTAAAATACAGTTTGTTGTGTCGGTTTGTCATATTTTTGGTGGTATTTTTGAATAAATTTATCTAATGAAAATGAAAATAAATTTTGCAATAAGAAATTTATTTGATATTTTTAAGCAATCGTAAAATAAAATTGTCATCCAAGGGAAATCATCTCTATCTGCATCATCGGCAGAAGAACTGAAAGGGAAACACTATGCCTTTATACAAAGCGCCACTGCGTGATATGCAATTTGTATTGCATGAAATGCTGCAAACAGAAGAAAACTACCAAAAACTACCCAAATATCAGGAAACGGTCAGTCGTGAATTGATCAATCAATATTTAGATGCCGCAGCAGACTTTTGTGAAAATGAGCTTGCACCCATCAATCAAAATGGTGATCAGGAAGGTTGTCATTTAAATCAGGGTGTTGTTACAACCCCAGCAGGATTTAAACAGGCTTATCATAAATATACTGAATTGGGTTTTACCTCACTGACGGCGGATCCTGAATATGGCGGTCAAGGTCTACCTACTTTATTGCGTATTGCAATCTCAGAAATGCTGTGTGGTTCTAACTGGGCTTGGGCAATGTATCCAGGTTTATCGCATGGCGCAATGCGCACCATTGAACATCATGGTACAGCAGTACAGAAACAACAATTTTTAAGCAAACTGATTAGTGGCGTGTGGACAGGGACAATGTGTCTAACTGAATCACATGCAGGTTCAGATTTAGGTTTGATCCGCACTAAGGCCGAACCAAACCCAGATGGAAGTTATGCAATTACGGGCGAGAAAATCTTCATTTCTGCTGGGGAACATGACCTTTCAGAAAATATTATTCATATTGTTTTAGCCCGACTACCACAAGCACCAGCGGGGACCAAAGGGATTTCACTGTTTATCGTGCCTAAATTTAACCTCGATGATGCAGGTGATTGCCAAGATCGCAATAAGGTTATCTGTAGTGCGATTGAACATAAGATGGGGATTCATGGCAATGCAACCTGTGTTTTAAATTTTGATGGGGCCAAGGGCTATTTAATTGGTCCTGAAAACCGTGGGCTAAATTGTATGTTTACCTTTATGAACACAGCACGTATTGGAACAGCTGTACAAGGGTTGGCGGCTTCGGAGATTTCATTTCAAGGTGCATTGAGTTATGCCAAAGAACGTTTGGCGATGCGTGCTTTATCAGGCGCAAAATACCCAGATAAAAATGCTGATCCGATTATTGTGCATCCAGCTGTGCGTTCGATGTTAATGACGCAAAAAGCCTTTTCTGAAGGTGGTCGAGCACTGGCATATTTTTTGGCTCAGCATGTTGATATTGTTGAAACATCCAATGATCCTGAACAACAGAAAATCTCAGATGAATTGTTGGCATTTTTAACCCCGATTGCCAAAGCTTTTTTAACTGAATCAGGTAATGAAGCTGCAAAACACGGCGTACAAATTTTTGGTGGGCATGGATTTATTGTTGAACATGGCATGGAGCAAATTGTTCGTGATGCCCGTATCTCAACCTTGTATGAGGGAACCACAGAGATTCAGTCTTTAGATTTGCTGGCACGTAAGGTGCTCAAGTCGGATGGCAAACTATTAAAAAATATGACTGATTTAATAGAACAGTTTATTACAGCCAATCAATCAAATACCGTATTGGCAGCTTATCTGGAAAAACTGACGGAACTCAAGCAACAGTGGTTATCAATCACAGACAGTGTTGCCAAAAAAGCACAGCAAAACCCAGAAGAAATTGGCGCTGTTTCAGTTGATTATCTGTATTTCTCTAGCTATGTCGTGTTTGCTTATCTTTGGGCACGTATGGCGCAAGTAGCAGATGAAAAGTTAAGCCAAGCAACGCAGGACGAAAAATTTTATCAGGCTAAATTAACCACAGCGAAATTTTTCTTTCAAAAATTATTACACCGGACCCAAAGTCATGCGGCTGCTATTGCATCAGGTGCTGAAGCGGTAATGGAATTAGAACAAGATGACTTTGCTTTTTAAGCCGGGTCAGGATGTTTTTTATTTAAATGAGTAAAAAATAAATGGATTTTCAACATATTTTGATTCGTCAGGAAAATCGGGTGGGCTATTTAACCTTAAATCGTCCAGAGGTGCTGAATAGTTTTAATGAGCAAATGCATCGTGAAATTGCTGCAATTTTAGACCTGTGGGCGGTTTCTACTGAGATTAAAGCCATTGTAATCTCTGGTTCAGGCAAGGGCTTCTGTGCGGGTCAGGATTTAAGAGCCAGAAATAAAGTGGTGATAAGCGCAGCTGATTATGATGCAGGTGCTGCCTTAGAAAAATTTTATAATCCGTTAGTCGTTAAAATTTCCAATATGGCTAAACCTGTTGTGGCTGCGGTCAATGGCGTAGCGGCTGGTGCAGGGGCGAACTTGGCTTTGGCTTGCGATATTGTTGTGGCCAAGCAATCTGCTACGTTTATACAATCTTTTTGCAAAGTCGGTTTAATCCCAGATGCAGGTGGGACGTGGAATTTACCACATCTGGTGGGGCTTGCCCGAGCCAAAGGTTTGACCATGTTCGGGGATAAGTTATCTGCCCAGAAAGCCTTGAATTGGGGGCTTATTTGGGAGGTCTATGAAGATGATGCTTTTGATCAGGGCGTGATTGAATTGGCGGAACGTTTGGCAGAGCAACCAAGCAGTTCGATTTCGCTAATTAAAAAGGCCTTAAATACTGCCTCGCAAAATACTTTGGCTGAACAGTTACAGTTGGAACGAGAGTTACAACGTATTGCTGGACAATCAGACAATTATAAAGAGGGTGTTGCGGCCTTTATCGAAAAAAGGAAAGCTAATTTTACTTGATTAAATCTATACCTAATCATGTTTAACCAGTAAAAGTTACCCCAAAAAGCACTCTCTTGGGAGAGTGCTTTACAATAAGTAATCACTAGTTTTGATCGTTGTTTACCTGATGGTTTTTAACCTTAGCAAGCTAAATAGAGCTTTTATTTTTATATATGAAGTAAGTTGCGAGAAGAGAAGGAATACCAAAATTAAGTAAAAATATTAAGAATTCTTCTTTAACCGCATATCCCGCTTGTATGCCCATATACATATTCCAGCTCATTGCTACAAACCAAATCAAGATGAACAGAATAAAAAATAATGTCGGGTTAAAACGACCACGTAATATTCGACTTATAAAAAGAATTACAAGGAGTAGCATTATACCAATGAGAATCGTATAGAAAGTTCGCATATTGGGTCACCATTTGAATTAGGAATTGTTTGTATTTTTCATTCGTTGTACTGAAATTGCTTTACCACATTTGTTTTAACTTAATTTTATTGTTGAGCATAATATTTCCCTTATTTTGGCGACTTAATGATTAAAGTAGCGAATAAGACAACGATAACTGTTTTTAGTAGAAGAATAATGATATGAAACTTGGCATGTCTATTCGAATTTTCGAACAATCTAAAAGCTAATGGGCATTTTTGATGTAATTCAAAAATAAGCAACAAGGTTCAGTCTGAAATTGTTGCTTGGGATGCTTTGAAATGTTGATTCAATTTTGGAGCGGGAAGGTCAACGATCCTGTTTCCCTTGGCTAAATTTTTGAAGACTAAATTCTCCAGATGAGAATTCTGGAGAATCAATGAAGCTCACTTTTGTAAAACCCTATTAAGGCAAATCTAATTCTTTACGCATCTTTAAAGATCGAAGTAATGCCTGATCACGAAGTAATTGAAGATTCTTATCGCCTAGTTTTTTAACAAACTGCTGAGTTTCTTCATTCAGCATCTCAATTTTTTCTTCAGATAAAGTATAAGGGTGCATATCTGCCCACCATTCAGACATCGGTTCACCTAAATGATGCATAGCGGCTTTAAATCCATGTTGATTAGCCAACTGCATATTTAAATAAGGTCCAAATATTGCCCAGCGTAATCCGGGGCCATTGGTGATGGCGATATCAATATCTTCTGCGCTACATACACCTTCAGAAACCAGATAAAACGCTTCTCTCCAAATTGCAGACTGCAAACGATTGGCGACATGGCCTTTGACTTCTTTTTGAATTAAAATCGGTTTTTTCCCCAATAATCTATAAAATTCAAAAGCATCATGGATATAGTTCGCTTGGGTTTTTTCTCCACCAATAATCTCAACCAAAGGTAATAAATGTGGTGGATTAAAAGGATGGCCCAGTACAATTCTTTCAGGATATAGGCAATCATGTTGAATATCTGAGATTTTTAAGCCAGATGAACTTGAGGCGATAATGCTATCTTTGGGGCAGTTTTGAGTGAGCTGTGCATATAGGTTTTTTTTTAGATCAATGCGCTCAGGTCCATTTTCTTGAATAAAATCGGCATCTTTTACCGCATCTGCTAGATTTTGATAAAAAGTGAGATTTTTTAAAGTGTCTGAAACATAATGATCAGAAGAGGTGGTTTGCTCTTCAGCCAATTCGAACAGATCAAGTAAATAGGTTTGAACTCTATTTTTTAAATTTAATTCTGCATCAACTGCAGGATCAAAAGCACTCACCTGAAATCCTTTACTTAAATAGAATGCTGCCCAACTTGCACCAATAACACCAGTACCGATAATGGCAACTTTATTTATGGGTTTCATATATTCATTTTCCTTGAATAACCTGAGAACGTTGGATTGTCTCGCTATGGCACATGACAAAGTGAGCCTTTCACTTTGATAAAAACTAAAGATAGAAAAACTAAAAAACAGTAGGGGAGGATTTCCCCCTACAAATGAATATGTATTACATCTAGTTAGCTGATTTACATAGAGATAAATTCATGATCATTGCAATCATCAACTGTATTATTGAGCGGTATAACCACCATCCATAACCACTGCTTGACCCGTCACGCCGGCTGCTTTTTCACTCGCCAAGAAAACGGCATAATCTGCAATTTCTTCCACATTGAGTAAGCGTTTTTGTGGCACCATAGCTAAAATGACATCTTCAAGTGCACTTGTTTCGCTGACATTACGGGTTTTGGCTAAATCTTTAATTTGACCACGTACTAAAGGTGTATCGACATAACCTGGGCATAATGCATTGACCGTGATTCCATCACGAGCAGATTCTAACGCTGCAACTTTAGTTAAACCGATCACCCCATGTTTAGCACTGTTATAACCCGCTTTTCCAGCAAAGCCGATTAAACCATTGATCGAAGCCATATTGATAATACGGCCATAGTTTTGTGCCTTCATGATTGGAAATGCATGTTTGATTCCAATAAAAGAACCCACCAGCATGACATTCAGTAGTTTTTGATAAATGGCCGTTGGAAATTCTTCGATGGCAGCAACATGTTGAAAACCAGCATTATTGATCAAAATATCCAAACGACCAAAGGTGCTATGTGCTAGACCAATAGCAGCAGCATAAGCATCTTCATCTGAAACATCACAAGGTGCAGATAAGGCTTCAAATCCATCAGTTGTTAAGGCTAAAACTGCTTCATTACATTTGTCCGCATTCATATCCGAAATCACCACTTTTGCACCTTCAAGGGCAAATTTTTTGGCAATTTCAAGTCCAATACCACTTGCTGAACCTGTGATAAATGCAACTTTATCTTTGAGAAGTTGACTCATTATTGACTCCCTGTGTTCATTTTGAAGATAAACTTAGACGATACCAAACCATGTAAATGCAGCAATTGCGACAAATACTGCAACTGTTTTAATGATGGTAATGGCAAAAATGTCTTTATAAGATTGTTTATGTGTAAGTCCAGTGACTGCAAGTAGGGTAATTACTGCACCGTTATGCGGTAAGGTGTCCATACCGCCAGATGCCATTGCAACAATACGATGCATGACTTCAGCAGGAATGCCCATTGCTGCAATAGCTGTATTGTATTGGTCAGCCATGGCACTGAGGGCAATACTCATACCGCCAGATGCTGAACCTGTAATCCCTGCCAAAACGGTTGTGGTGACTGCACCATTGACCAATGGATTGGTAAATGTATGACCTAAAGCATGGCTGATCACGGCAAAACCCGGTAAAGCGGCAATGATTGCACCAAAACCATACTCAGATGCAGTGTTCATCACAGCGAGTAAAGAACCACCAATGCTTGCATTTACGCCTTCTTTAAAGCTGGTTGAAACACGACGATAATCGAACATAATCGCAGTGATAATCCCAACGATTAAAGCCAAACCAACTGCCCAAATCGCTGATGTTTTTGCGACATCGACAGTGTAATTTGCTAGTCCAAGCGCATTAAAATCAAAGCCATTTGGATACCATGTTTTAATTGCTGTAGATAAATATTTATTCATCACTGCAACTAAAATTAAGGGAACAAATGCCATAAATTGACGTAGACCAGAACCATTATCTTGTTGCTGAGATTGATTTTCGAATTGTTGAAGTTCGGCTTCTGTTAAAGTAATACCAGATGCAAAGCCATCTCCATTGCGAGCAGCAACACGACGACGCCATTCCAGATAAGTTAAACCAACACCTAAAACAAAGATTGCACCGATAATCCCTAAAAATGGCGCTGCATAAATATTGGTTCCAAAAAATGTAGTTGGAATAACGTTTTGAATCTGAGGCGTACCCGGTAAGGCATCCATGGTAAAGGAGAAAGCACCCAGTGCAATCGTGCCAGGAATCAAACGTTTAGGGATATTTGCTTGTCTAAATAATTGGTTTGCAAAGGGATAGACTGCAAAAACCACGACAAATAAACTGACGCCGCTATAGGTTAAAATTGCCCCTAGCAGAACAACGGTAAGCATTGCATTTTTAGAGCCAATTAATTTAACAATCGTTTTGGCAATGGATTCAGCAATACCTGACATTTCAACGACTTTACCAAAAATCGCACCCAGCAAAAACACCAAGAAATAATCTTTAATAAAGCCCACCATTTTTGGCATAAACACACCAGAATAAAATGGTAAAACGTTGGCAGGGTTAATCAGCAAGACGGCCAATAAGGCACAAATCGGTGCCATGAGAATTACAGAAAATCCTCTGTAGGCTGTGTACATCAACAAGCCAAGAGAAAGTAAAATTATACCCAGTTCCCACATATTTTTACTCCGTCCTTAAAGAATATATGTCAAAACCCACCTTGTTTTTATCTCAAATCACGACAAGGCTATCTCAATCATAAAAATGCATTAGTGAGTGAAACCAATAAAAATGGATATCTAGAGAAATTAATATTGATCAATAAATTTAGCTTTTATAAATCGTCCAGACTTATAAATTGGAATATCCATTTCCAAATGATGGATAAAACTATAATCCAAATTATTCGAGGCATTATTTGAAAATATTTATGAGTCAATATGGAAAACTAATGAATAGAAACAAGTTTCATGAGGTTTTTGCGCAATAGGTCATAGATAAGCAAAAGAAAAAAGCCAAATTGGAAGTGCAGATGAATGAGTATGTGTTGTGCATTTTAATTTTTATTTACAGCAGTAGTTTTATTGACAAGTATGTTGCTTGAAATACGTAATATATCGATTTTGTCCTGATTTAAATGCATAGACATATTTTTTACAGATCACACAAATTAAAAACTTTCATTAAGACATCAATCTGAGCAAAAACGAGATCAGCTAGCATGGATTGATATCTTATTCTATAAGCAAATCGATAGCTCAAATGACTCATTTTAGGATCAAAACTCGCTTGGTTTAGCGTATTATAGAGCTATAAATCAGTTAGGTTGCCGTATGACACTCAAACAGTTAAAAGCTTTTTTAGTTCTTGCTCGGACATTGAATTATGCCAATGCTGCCAATGAACTTTGCCTAAGTCAATCCGCTTTAAGCTTAAGTATCAAAAGTTTAGAGGATGAGTTGGGTGGCAAGCTGTTTAAGCGCAATACCCGCCGTGTGGATCTTACTGCTGAGGGAAATTCGTTGATTCCATTTGCTAAAAAACTTTTGGCAAATTGGGATGACATGGAAAGAGATGTCAAACAGCGTTTTAAATTACATCGTGGCACATTGAATATTGCCTCAATGCCTTTCGCAACACATGCCGTTTTACCTGCTGTACTACATGAATTTAATAAGAATCATCCCAATATCAATTTTTCAATCCATGATATTCCCAATGAAAAAATTATTGAAAAAGTCCAAGAGGGCATTTTTGAAATTGGGATTTGCTTTGAACCGCAACACAATGATCAATTAATATTTAAGCCATTTTTCAATGAAGATTTTTTAGCACTACTTCCCAAAGATCATCAGTTGGCGCAGCGTAAAAGTGTGACATGGCGTGAGCTGTATGCTTATCCTTTTATCACTTTACAGAAACCTTCAATCATTCGACACGTGGTGGAAGAGAAATGTTCACAAAATAATATGATCTTAGATTTAAAACTTGAGTGTCATCAGATTAGTTCATTGTCGCATTTTGTGGCTTTTGGTATGGGGGTCAGTGCGATTCCACGCCATTTTCAAAATTATATCGATAAAGAAAATAATGTCTTGATTGAAATTGAAGAGGGCAATGTCAATCTTTCGGTTGGGATCATTTATAAAAAAGATTTTGAACTTTCTAATATTTCTTCACAATTTATTGAAACGATATTGGCACATCAGTTTTAAGAGACTATCACCTCATCATAAAGCCCACTATTTCAGGATGAAATCAGATTAATGAGTTTTACTCATTAGACATTTGAAAGAATCAATTTCTAAAATAATTTGCTCGATGTTAATAATAATAATTCTAAAGGACATAGAGTTAAAACGATGAACAAAGTTGTCGCGAATGCACATGAAGCTTTGGCTGATGTGGTTGCAAACAACCAGACTTTTGCAGTGGGTGGTTTTGGATTATGTGGTATTCCAGAAGCATTGATTGATGCCTTAAAAGAAATTGGCGTAACGGGTCTAACTTGTATTTCTAACAATGCAGGTGTGGATGATTTTGGTCTAGGCAAGCTTTTACAAACCAAACAAATTAAAAAAATGATTTCATCCTATGTCGGTGAAAACAAAGAATTTGAACGTCAATATTTAAATGGTGAGCTTGAAGTTGAGTTGACACCTCAAGGCACCTTGGCTGAAAAGTTACGTGCAGGTGGTGCAGGCATTCCAGCGTTCTTTACCCAAACAGGTGTTGGGACATTGATTGCCGAAGGCAAAGAAGTTCGCGAATTTGATGGTAAAGATTACATACTCGAACAAGCATTGGTTGCAGATATTGCTTTGGTAAAAGCCTATAAGGCAGATAAAGCTGGCAACTTAATTTTTCGTAAGACTGCACGAAACTTTAACCCTGAGTGTGCAATGGCTGGCAAATTGACCATTGTCGAAGTTGAAGAAATTGTTGAAATTGGTGAGTTAGATCCAGATTCAATTCATTTACCGGGCATTTATGTAAGTCGTATTGTTTTAAATGCGCAGCCTGAAAAACGAATTGAACAATTGACATTGAAGACGGAGATTTAATCATGGCTTGGACGCGTAATGAAATGGCTGAACGTGCAGCGCAAGAGCTTGAAGATGGCTTTTATGTCAATCTAGGCATTGGCTTACCTACCTTGGTTGCCAACTATATTCCTGACAATATCAATGTCTGGCTTCAATCTGAAAATGGCCTATTGGGGATTGATGAATTTCCAACACAAGCTACTGTCGATGCAGATTTAATTAATGCGGGTAAACAAACCGTAACTGCACGTAAGGGTGCTGCGTTTTTCTCTAGTGCTGAATCTTTTGCCATGATTCGTGGTGGTAAGGTGAATATTGCCATTTTAGGATCGATGGAAGTTTCCGAAAAGGGAGATTTAGCCAACTGGATGATCCCTGGGAAAAAAGTAAAAGGCATGGGCGGTGCAATGGATTTGGTTGCTGGTGTACAAAAAGTCGTGGTGTTGATGGAACACTGTGCTAAAGATGGCAGTCCTAAAATCGTCGCTGAATGTTCATTACCGCTTACAGGTAGACTGGTCGTAAACCGTATAATTACGGATCTAGGAGTGATGGATATCACTCCCCAAGGTGTTGAGTTGATTGAATTAGCTAAAGATGTAAGCCTAGAACAAATTCAGGCGGCAACAGGGGTAGAGCTGATCACCTCAAATCTCGCTGTGGCTTGATTGTGACAAAGCAAGCTTAAAATTATAATTTAACCAGCCAAGTTTAAATGCTAAGTCGCTTTGGCGGCTTAGACATGTTATCAATGGATATGCTATTTTCAAAAATACCCGCTTCAAAAGTATACGCATTTAAAATACAAGGTGAACTCGAATGGAAAAGATTGTCATCGTCGCTGCTGGTCGTACTGCAATGGGAAGTTTTCAAGGCAGTTTTGCAAGCTTATCTGCACCGGATTTGGGTGCAGTCGTCATTGAAAAAGTTGTTGAACAAGCCAATGTGCCTGTTGCTGATATTGATGAAGTAATCATGGGCTGTGTATTACCTGCGGGTTTAAAACAAGGTCCAGCACGTCAAGCGATGCGAAAAGCGGGTTTACCAGATCATGTTGGCGCAACCACAATCAATAAAGTCTGTGGTTCTGGGATGAAAGCTGCAATGCAAGCCAGCGATGCCATTAAAGCAGGAAGTGCCAAAATTATTGTGGTCGGTGGGATGGAGTCTATGACCAATGCACCGTATTTATTACCTAAAGCACGTTCAGGTTATCGGATGGGGCATGGTCAAGTGATTGATCATATGTTCCTTGATGGTTTGGAAGATGCAGGTACAGGGCGTGCAATGGGAAGTTTTGCACAGGAAATGGCGGATAAAAAGGGCTATAGCCGTGAGCAAATGGATGAGTTTGCAATTCGCTCACTGACACGTGCAAAAAAAGCGATTGCAGAAGGTTATTTTAAAGACGAGATCACACCTGTTAAAGTGGCGCTACGTCAGGGCGAGATCACTGTAGAAGTGGACGAAAATCCTGAAAATGCCAAGATTGATAAAATCCCAAGCTTAAAACCTGCATTTGCTAAAGACGGTACGATTACTGCTGCAAACTCTAGCTCAATCAGTGATGGTGCATCTGCACTACTGATCACGTCGGCGTCAGAAGCGCAAAAGCGTGGTTTAACTGTATTGGCAGAAATCAAAGGCTATACAACCAATTCCCAACATCCTGAAGAATTTACCATTGCACCCGTGGGCGCAATTGAAAAATTACTGAAAAATCTCGGTTGGTCTGTAGACGATGTTGATCTTTGGGAAATTAACGAAGCTTTTGCCATGGTCACTATGGCTGCAATTGATGCATTTAAACTTGATCCTGAAAAAGTCAATATTAATGGTGGCGCTTGTGCACTTGGTCATCCACTGGGTTCATCAGGTTCACGAATCATTGTGACCTTGATCCATGCTTTAAAACGCTTAGGTAAAACCAAAGGGATTGCAACACTTTGTATTGGTGGTGGTGAAGCTACAGCACTTGCAGTTGAATTAAGCGCGTAATTTATTGTTTATCGTAATAAATAGCGAAATAGTTTGTGATTCAAAATTAAAAAAGCCGGTCGTTTCAATACTGCCGGCTTTTTGCTGTTCTTTGTCATGTGAGTTTAGGTCGTATTTTGATTTTATTGGAATCGTTTAAAAATAAAATCTCGTTTGCATTTTCAAGGATTGTTCTTTAATTCTTGAAGCATAGCATCTCGAAGAATTTTGTTCATACGGGTCTGATAGCCCTTGCCTTGAGATTTTAGCCATTGCATAACATCTGAATCAATACGGACAGTAGTCACTTGCTTGGTGGGCTTGTAAAAGGGATTTTGCACAGCGTTTTTCCAAAATTTTTCATCAAGTTGAGGAATATCTGAAAAATCTATCTTGCTGTCTGGACGTTCAGCCAAAGTTTCAAACCTTGCTTTTTGTTCATCTGACAAGGTAGGTGGATTATTCAAATCCAGTTTGTAAGTAACGGTTTTGCTCATACTGTTTCCTCTCTTTTTTCTCTGCCTGACGTGCCGAAATGATACGGATATGATCAATCCCATCATGATCCTTTACAGTATGGGCAACCAGTAAAACAGCCTGCCCATATACCAAACCTATCGCTTGCCAGCGATATTCACCATTTTCAAAGCGATCTTGATGGTATAAGGCATAAGCATCATAGAAAACCAGTACTGCGTCTTCAAAAGTTACACCATGCTTTTTTAAGTTTATTTCTGCTTTATGCTCATCCCATGAAAATTCAATTTCCATCACTGCATCGCTTTTTGTTAGTATAAAAATGTTAATACAAAAATGTAAAAAATGCAAAATTCAGCCAATTTCTTGACTAGACAATATAAAAAAACAACAAAGCCTTATAGATCTCTATAAGGCTTTATTATCAAATCTTACCATTTATGACTATAAGTCACTTTCAATGTTGCACCTGATGCAAGTAGATGGCTGGTGTTATTATTGTTACGGAGAAGTTGGCTGTATAAAGGATAGTATTTACGGTTAAACATATTTTCTAAGCCAATCGTAACAGTATCCTTTTTATTGAGGGCAAAACTACTGATTAAATCTGCAGTGGTATATGACTTAACATCATAACGGCCAAAACTGTTGGCACCGTTTAAGCGATAATCTTCTGAAGCAAAATATGTCGCTTGTAAACGATTTGTCCATGTGTCTGTTGGGCTATAAGAAATGTATCCTGTTACTTTTAAAGGTGGGATACGATAACCCGTCATATCTTGTTCTTTATTGCTGTTCTGTGGGGTTTCACGGCCTTTCATCCATGTAACACTACCCCCAGTTCCCCATACTTTTGCATCATCAAGATAATCAAGAGTTGCTTCTACACCAGTCACTTTTTCTTTGGTACGCGTCAGTATCAAGCCATTGTTAAAGGATTGAACACCACCCAGATCTGAAGTTGACTGGAACACAGCTAAGCTCGAACTAAAATTATTAAAATGACCATTCCAACCGAGCTCGTAATTATCCACCTTAACCGGTTCAAGGAATGATGATGCTAAGTTAAATCCTGCTGTTGCATTACGGATCACCACCCCTACATCGGGCAATTGAAAACCTTGATTAAAAGATGCGTAAATCGAGTGCTGCTCTGTTGGCTTAAAGGTGATATTGGCATTATATAACCATGCATCGGCCGTCACTTTACCCCCCTTAACAGTATAAGGATTTGGTTTACCTAGTTGTGATAGTGGAACAAAGCTATCAATTTTTGCATAACTGTCTTCATAACGTGTACCAACTTCAGCAGACCATTGTTCATTAAAATTATGTTTTAATTGCGCAAAACCGCCGATACTTTGTGTGGTTAATTCAGGTAAATAGATCAGTTTTCCATTTTTAACAAATTCTAAACCACCAGATTGGTCATAAATTGTAGGATCAAACGTGTCTAGAGGCATTTCGCTTTTTTCACGGCTAAAATCGCCACCCCAAACAATTGACGTATCACCTAAAAATTCTAGTGGAGTGTTTACGGTTAGGCGACTGCCAAGAACATTATTGTTTTGATAAACCTGATCGATTTTTCCACCACGGGTACTGACTTGACGGGCATCAAATGGCGAGAAGCGAGTAAAAAAGTCTCGGTAATAGATTTGCGCGTCAACTTTGCTGCCAAATAAATCTTTATTGTTATAGGTCAAATTGTAGATTTGATTTTCATTTTTATTCTGGTCTTTTAATTTAAGTCCTTTGATTGCTTTCGCAGGTACGCTACCTGCAGGAAGTTTTGCTACACTTGGGTCAGAGGCATAGTCAGAGTCTTGTTCAGCGTTATAGTAATTTGCTGCAAATTGTAGATATTGGTTATCATCAATGTGATAGCCAAGTTTACCGCCTACGCTATATGCATCCGCATCAAATAAATCACCTTGACTTGGTTCTGGTGCAACACGATCGCCTCGGGCATCGTATGGACTACCAATACGTTGATAGCCAAAATCAAATGCATAGTCAAAGTTATTTAAGCTTCCAGAAAAATATTGATGAATATCTCCACTTAAAGCATCTGTACGAAAATTGGTCAAAGCGCTTTGTAGCCCAATCACAGTTTTTGCAGTCGGTTCACCGCCCGCCGCTTTGGTGGTGATTGAAATCGTTCCGCCAGCAGCACCACTTCCATAAATCGCATTACTGCCACGAATGACTTCTATACCTGTAATACTTTGAGGGTCGATTGATGAAAGACCTCTTGATGTATCACGTGTCAAATTCATGGGTACGCCGTCAACCAAGATCAAGGCATTACGTCCGCGTAAAGTTTGCCCATAATCGGTAATTGTACGACTTGAATCAGATAAGCCAGGCACAACTTTGGCTAAAACAGTGGCGATATTTCCAGAAGACGCATTTTTTAGAAATTCAATTTGTTTTTCATCTAATTTGGTCACTTGTTTTGCAGAAGAGGAGAATTCATCTGAGCGTGATGCGCTGACAGTAATGGTTGGAAGCACTGCAGCTTTGTTTTCTGTATCTGTAGCCTCTGTGGGTGAAATAGCAAAAGAGGATTGCGATAAAAAGATGAACCCACCAATTGATATAAGTGGAATGATTTTTTTTACATCAGACTTCTTATTAAAAATTTTGTTGCTTTTCATCTTGCTTCCTTTTATCTCACCCTGAGATTGCTTTAAATTGACGAAAGTATAATTGAGAATGATTGTAATTCACAGTAACAAATAAACAAACAATAAAACATTTATATTCAGCTTAAATTTAATTGAGTGGAATAGCTGATACACCACTCAAGTTTTAGAGATCTATACAATTTCTTTATATGAATCAATATGAAGCTGATGTGCTCGACGGGTAATACTGCGATCATCACCGAGCACAAAAAGTTTTACAGACTGGTGCTTCCACAATGCAATATCTTCAGGCTGGCGCGGAATTGCGCAGAAATATTTACCCTGTTGTTGAGTTTTGCTATATATCTCTTGGATCTTTGCTTGAACTTGCGGATGGCGCGTTTCCCAAGGAACGCCCATAGACTGAGAAAGATCTGCCGCACCTTCAAGAATAATATCGATCCCATCAATAGCTAAAATTTCATCGATATTTGCTACACCAGCTAAACTTTCAATCATTGCGACGACAACTGTTTCTTTGTGTGCGTGTTGCACAAAATCAGTTAAGCTCTGCATGCCATAGCGATTTAACCGAGTTGAATTTAAGCCCCTTTGTCCTAGGGGCATGTAGTGGCAATAATTCACAGCTTCTTGGGCTTGTTGTGCATTTTCTATACGTGGTAATACAATTCCAGTCACGCCAGCATCGAGTAAAGGTAAAATCAAGTGATTGGCGGTTAAGGGGACTCGAACCAATACATCAAGCTGTATGGTTCTAGCGGCTAAAATCATGCTTTCAACTTGGGATGTGCTAAATAAAGTATGTTCCAAGTCAATAATAATAAAGTCATAGCCAGCCAGTCCCAATTGCTCCACATGAATTGGCGAGGCAATAGAACAGAATATGCCATAAAGTGACTCACCATTTTCCATGCGTTTTTTAAAGGGAACTGAAGCTTTATTCATATTCAATTTCCTTAATTAAACTCAACGGATTTGGGGTGGTTTGTACTCTTAATCGGATTTCTGGTAGGAAGCGACGACTTGCAAGTTGTTCAATATCGATAGTGTCATCTGTAAAGTTAAACAATTCATATCTTTGTGCAAATTCTGGATGCTTTTCTTTATGTTGATTGATGATCGATCTTAACATTGTCCAAAATTTGATTTCATCAAAATCATAATGCGTGTTTAAAAATATGGCCAATTCCGCTAGATTGACAAACCAAAGTGCATCTTGGGTAAAATCTCTTAACTCATTTGCTGCGTGTGTTTCTAAAAAAGAATTCGGGTTAATTTTGGCATGTTCTTTAGGCGCGTCTTGTAAATCGGGTAATAGCTCTGGATTTCTTAACAAATGACGACTAAAGCGAATACCATCATGGAAATCTTTTAGAGCAGCTTTAACAGGTAGACCATCTTTGTGAATTAACACCATATTTTGTGCATGAGATTCCAATGCTAAGCCGTGACACCATAAAATATGCATAATTGGCAGATAGGCATTTTTTAATAACTTCTCTAACCAAAACTCGATCCCGTATTGTTTGATCCAGTGGTCTATCAGCGGTTTTTGATCAGTATCAAGTTGCATTAGACCTGTAACTGGTGTTGCTGATTCGCCTTCATTGAGATAATGATAAATACTTTCACGCCAAATACAGGCCAGTGCGCCATATTGAACAGCTAAGGCGATCGGCTGATTGATAGAAAGGCCAGCAATTTCTCTTAAAATAACGGGTTTACGTTGTTTTTCTAAAATATGGTCTTGCTCAACGATTTTATACAGCCAGTCACTCATTTTTGCCGCATTTTGCACAGTATGTGGTGCTAAAACACGAGAGGTCGACGTGTTAACTAAATTCATCGCTAATTTTAGTGATAACGCTGAAATATCCGTGATGTTTGATAATGTTCGGATTGATTGTTGCGGTAAATAAGTAGGTCCAGCGATTTTCAATGGAATGATCAGTTGATTGCTGATTGCATCTTGATAATATAATTCAATAATTTTATCCCATTGCCAAGGATGAATAGGGCTAAGAATATAATCATTGAAATCAACTTGATGTGCTGTCAATTCCTCACGGATTGCGTGAAGGTCTTTGTCTGAAAAATGCTGTTTATACAGTTGATTTAAGTTGATCGTTTCACTCAAAACCAATTTGCATAAGCTTTTATGAGTAGCAGCCCATTGAACAGAGAATCCTTGGGATAATTCAGGTGAGTATTTTTGATTTTCCTTAAGATCAAAGCCTATTCTAGATTTAAAACTTGGATGATAGAGATGTGCATTGTTTATACGGGCTTCTTGCTCAATATATGACAGTGTTCTTAATGGTTGGTTGGGTGATAGACCCAGTGTTTGTGCATGTTTGACATAGGTAAGATTGAGCTCATCATTAAAGCTTTGCCATTTGATTGGATCAGCATCAATAATATGTTTTAAATCAGCCAGTAATGCTTTTAAATTTGGACTGCTTGATGACTTTTGAACGGCATCATAACGGACTAAACTCGATGGATTTAATTTAATTCGGTTAAAACTAAAATGTTGTTTAGCGTCGCAGCTATAAAAAAGATCATCTGAAATAAAGAATTTAATTTGCCCATTTGATTTTTCGTAGTTAAAGGCATTTTCAAAGATTAAAGCTTCTAATAATTGCCCGATGACACGTCTTTCCGCTTGGACTTTATAATCAATTTGTTGCGTAGCTTGAAGTGGGGTCAGTGTTTGAGCGCCTCTGTATTTATAAATCGGATTTTCAATATCAATCCAAATCGGGTTACCACCACTGTGATATAAGGTGTTCATCATATTTGCCTTAATAGGTAAAGTGAGCGAGTTAAGCAAAAGGTTGCAGTAGTGCTGTGCTTTATCTGAGAAGTTTTCATCAATCAGGGTTTGTCTGGTGGTTTGCCAAAGTTCACTTTCTTCAATAATACTTACTCTTGATATCGCACTAATTAGATGCGCAATATGATTGATGACTAAATAATATTGCAGAAAAATCCATGCATCCTTTTGAGAAAACCAAACAGTGCTATCTTCAGAGACTGAGGAATGATCATTGAGCATCTCAGAAACCACACTAATCCCTTCCATATCACGAATAATCAGTCGAGCAGGGAAGCCTTGTTTAAATTCCATCAAACTGTTTTGCATATGGGCTTCAACACTAATCCCTTTATTTGCAAACAATTCAATCAGTGGAACCAAGGAAACTTGAATATATTGTTTCCACCAATCAGCAAGAAAGGCTTTTGAGTGACTATTTGGAAGTCCTTGGGCTTGTGCCGCCTGATCAATAAACGCCATTAATGGGATCTGATGATGCTCATTTTCTTCGACTAAACCACCTAGCATCCGAGTATTTTCAAGCGTTTCCGTAGCTAATCCTGCGCGATATATAATGCCAAAAGAACTTTCTAACTCAGGGATTTTGACAGTTTTGGCTGTAAGCTCTGGAAGAATGAGCATATTTTTATAGTGTTGATTGATCTGATGCTTAAGAATGATTTTACTGGCATCAATCGCTCTTTCCATTTCATCCATAGGGTTGTTACGAATAAAACTGGTAATACGTACATCAATGGAGAGTTTTAAAAAAATATTAGATTGCGATAACCAAACAGTTCGTACTGAAGATGTAGGCCAAACGGTTTGTCCTAAAGCACCTAAATATCGAACCTCATGATTTTCTAAATAGCGTTTTAAGGAAGGGTGTAGGAGTAAAAAGTTTGCTTGCCACGGATGTGTAGGCAAAAGTTCATAATTTTCGAAGTCATCTTTAAGGCGCTGTCGTGCATGCTTCAAAACGTCTTCTTCAATCAGTTGATCAACATTGTTATCGCTGACAAGTTTTTGGATTAAGGATGAATGCACTGCGAAGTAGTGTAACTGAAACGTCGCACCTAGCTCTGGGCTATACTTTTTCATATCCTCTTTAGAAAAGCCTAGATTGGCTTTGGAGGTCACATGAAATGGATGTCCATATAACATGCCTTGTTCAGCAGATTGAAAACTAGAGGCCAGTTTAGGCTTTATTTGATCTACGCTGTTTTCTAAAAAGAATTTGGTATTTTCGATACTGTTTGCGATTTCTGCATAGAGATTCTGATTTTGCTTTTTATCTTTAAATCGCTGATTTAACTTTAACTCATCGGTTATCATTTTAACCAACACTTTAGGATCAGTCAGACTTGTGACAGTCTTATCCTCAGTATTGAAGACACAAAAAGAGCGCTGGTAACGATGATAACCAGTGCTTGAGAAATGCTCTATCGCACCATAGATGATTGAGTTAGATGCAGTAAATGGGTATGAAAAATAGGATGAATTATTTGCGTCATGTATTGTTAAAGGTGAATCCTGTTCTGAGAGAATATGCTGTTCGAGTTGAACTTGAAGTTCACGAAAAAAAGTATTCAAGTATTGTTCAAAAAGCTTGTAAGACCATGCATCGGTGGTAATGATCGGGTTCATTCTTGTACCTCTTCTAAAATTGTATTGGTTAAAAATTTGTTTAAAGTCACGATTAATCCAGCACCAATAAAAAATAATGCAGTGCAAATTAACGCGGCAGTGATATTGAAAAATGAGTATGTGAGGGTGACCGCAATCGGCCCAAACAGTTGACCGAGAACAAAGGCGCTATTTGAAATACCAATCACTTTTCCTTGATTTCTTGCATCTGTTTTTAACGAAATCGTATGAAAAATAGAGGGAATAAGCGCAGCGAAACAGAAACCTTGTATGAGTCTTAAGAGCAGCACTAACCAAATATTAGTGGTCCATGTCAAAGCCAGAACCGTGATTCCACAGATCAGCGTTGCACTGACAAAATTATGAAATGAATCGCCTCTCGCATCGTTGCGTTTCCCCCAATAGGTTGCAGCAAAAAATGCAGCGCCCCATGAAAGTGCGTGGATTGTTCCTGTTAAACTCGCAATAGATAAGGGGGTAGTTATATTTCGACTGATTTCACTGATATATATGATAAAACAGGACACTAAACCGAACCCGCCAGCTTGGACAAAGGTTCCCGCACTGAGCCAAGAAAAAATTGTTCGATCAAAGGATTGCAGTGTTGATGGTTTTTTATCGGGTTCAGTGACAGATGTCTGTACAGGTTGGCTCAATAAAATGGCAGCAACTAAGATTAAAACGATGACAATATATGCTGTGGCATTGAGTAAGGTTTCAACTTTCCAATGGTCCATAAATATGCCCCCGAGTACCGGACCACATAGGCAGGCCAGTGCGACACTGCTTTGGAGCTGTCCAAAAGCAAGACCTCTTTGTCGCTCGCTAGACAAGTAAGAGGTATAGGCATAAAGAATCACGGATAGACCGCAAAATCCTAATAGAATACGGGCAAAAATAAACACAAATAGATGCTGTGCTCCCGCCATTAAAAGTATAGAAATGCAGAAACCAGCCAAGGAAAGTAACAGTGCTTTTTTATGCCCAAATGTATCTGATAGATGACCAATAAGGGGGGCTGTAAATAGACTCCCTAGAGCTGGTGCTGACAGCGCTATACCTGCCCAAATGGCGGGTGTTGCCATTTGCGCCGTCAATTTTTCCATATATAGCGGCATGATCGGTATTAAGACCATCAAGCCAAAAGTCGAAAAAAATTGACACAGTAAAATAATCAAATGATCTAGGCCAGAGGAACGCATGATTTAGATATCCATGGTCTCATAGCAAGATTGGAATAAAGCATGGTAGGGATTTGACGTCATACCAATTTTACTTGGCATCCCTGTTGAATCACCCTGTTGGGCTAATAAAGGGGTGAGTAATTGTTTGAATGGCCAATGGCTACTTTCAAAAACATATTTTTGAATACAGTTTTTCGATTGTTCAGAAATCGTGGCAGTTTCTATAAAGTTGACAATAATCGCTTGGATCATTTCCCAGAAGTCAATTTCAGTATGATCGGTATATTTCAATGTTGCTAATGCGATAGGGTATAGGTTGATTTGTATCCCGAGGGTTATAAAATAATGAAATAAATCCTCATTTTTATTAAAGATAAGATTGTTTGGCGTACTGGTATCAATTTTATAGACTGGCGGAACAAAACCACTGTCCTGAATCGCAGGGGTACATATTCTTAAGGTGTCATGGTCACGCAGAATAAAGCATTTAAATTGATTGTCTTGGTAACATACAAGGGTGTTTTGACCATGACACTCAGGCATAACACCAAAAGACCACAGTGTGAGAAAAGTGTGAATAAAATGGGTACTCAAATCTTTAAGTAAGTTCCATTTGTCACCTGTTATACCTAAAGCTTCCCATGGATCAATATAAGGACAACTTAAAGCAGACATGCTAATTGGTGCTATATTTTTTTCTTGGCAAAAATGAGGTAAATGCCTCACTTGACAGCCGATAACACCTAAATTTTGTACCAGCGGTTCTTGTTTTCCTAAGACCCACCAATGGGTTTCATTGCTTAAAAAGAGCTGATGTTTTAATGATGGTGTTTTGTCGATGACATCATTGAGAAAATCATATGCCGCATGACCGTTGGCTAAATATCGAGCAGGCATAGAGCGAATAGCCCCCAAAGTTTTGGCATTGGTCGAGAGCTTTAAGTGCTGATTTGAATTTAAGTGATTGATTAAAGTTCGTAGCGAGGATGTTGGGCAACCAATTGCAGTGACGAGGCCGAGGCCAATCCCTAGATATTTATTTTCTTGAAATCTTAAATAGTCATGCTGTGTTTTAAGTACAGGTATTGCAAGGTATTCATTTGAGAGAGCCTGCATTTTTTCAATAATAAGATTTTTTTCCTCAACAGGGAGAGCCAGTTCATCATGTGGAATGGATTCCATATTATTTATGACATCTGCTTTTTTAAATGCCCACCAATACACTTCAATTTCTTTTTGAGTAATGAGTGGACTGAGTTCACCTTTCGCATGTGCAAATGGATGAAATGCACGGTCAGCGACAAGCGAAAGTTGTTCACTCATTATGAGTGGCGAAGAAAAAGAAAGTGCGGATTGTAAGATTTGAGGAATTTTTTCAGCAGTAACTAAATTATCATGCCAATACGTAATGGCCTTTTGGTGGTTGATTGATGGCCACCATGAGGATTGAGTTAAATAATTAAAAACGTCAGCAATCGCGATCTCAGTGGTCTGTTGACTCAACGTGTTATGAAGTAAAACTTCTGCTTTTGTGATATAGAAAGGATTTACACTATTTACTTTTAAGCAGTTGAAATGTAGTTCCAACTCACTACTCAGATGTATTACAAGATAAGGCTTTTTATAGACAATATGGTTTCTGAACTCACCATAATTTTCCATATAGAGTGCATCTATAGTTTTCTGAAGTTGTGTTGTGTAAATCCGATCTAACATGTGCATTGTTCCTATAATTATAAAAGTGGCAAAACTGTGCCAATATTTTGTTTTTGTGCAGCATTGAAAAACCATTTCGCACAAACAATATCGTCGATCGCCATACCCATTGGGTTGAGTAAAATGATTTCATCATCATTTTCACGGCCATTTTTATGCCCAATAATGATGTCACCTAGTTCAGCATGTAGTTTTTCACGGCTAAATAAACCTTCTTCAACCAACACATTGATGACTTTCTTTTCTCTATTGGATTGATCCCAGTCGTCCACAATCACTTTGTCAACTTTGAGGAAAACTTCTGGTTCAATATCCATGATTGATATATTTGAAACGAAGCAACCTTTTTTAAGCCATTCAAACGGGATATAGGGTTTGTCAGATACTGTGCAAGTGATTAATACATCTGCCTGTTGGATCGCCGACTTGGCAGTTTCATGAATTTCGATTTGAAGATTTGGATATTCGCCAATAAATAAAGCTTTAAGTTTTTCTGCGGCTTCAGGGTTTAGATCAAATAAATGTATTTTTTTAACTTGTGGATATTGTTCTAAGACCGTTTTGATTTGCATTTGGGCAATCGGACCACAACCAATCACGCTGATATCTGAGAAGTCTTTTTTGGCGAGATATTGAATTGATACACCAGTAATTGCAGCTGTTCTCATCGCACTAATTAAACTGCCTTCCATGATTGCAACGGGGTAATTTGTTTCAGCGTCATTTAAAACAATTAAGGCACTGGCACGAGGAATATTAAATTTCTTAGGATTATGTTGGCGAGAGCCAATCCATTTGATCCCTGCAATAGGATCATTTCCAGCCAAATAACATGGCATGGCAATAATTCGGTCTGCAATATGGTCCGCACCTTGCCAACGTAAATAGGGTTTTAAGGGTTGTACAAACTGTTTATTTGCGTGAAGTGTGAGGCCTTCAGTAATTGCTTCGATAAACGAATTACTGTGATTTGCACCAAGATGGAGTAAATCTGATTGACTAAGGTAACGAAGGCTAGCCAAATTACTCATAAATATTTCCTAAAAAGTGGAGTTAAACAACGGATTGCAAAGTAAAATTTTCTTGATTGAGATGATTTTTATTGAAATGTCTTCTCTTGATCATTTCGAACCATTCTTCGTCATAAACTAAATCTAAATAACGATCGCCTCTGTCTGCTAAAAGGGTTAAAACGCATGATCCAGACGGGATGGTCGGGATAAGTTTTTTTATTGCTGAAATAGATGAACCGCTAGATCCACCCGCAAAAATGCCTTCATGTTCGAGGAGTTCTCGGCAGCCTAAAGCTGACTCATAATCATCAACATAGATGACATCATCTATTTCATCTGGGGAGAGTAGGGCAGGAACGGTACTTGCGCCGATACCCGGAATTTCACGTGGGCCTGAGTGACCACCAAAGAGAACAGAACCGACGATATCGACTGCAATAACTTTTAAATGTGGGAATTTTTCTTTTAAGCGACGAGATACGCCCATGATTGTTCCAGAAGTACTTGCACCAACAACCAAGTAATCAATACTGCGATCGATTTGATTTATGATCTCTTCCGCTTCACCATAATAGTGGCTTTTCCAATTGTTGGGATTTGCATATTGGTTGATCCAAACAGCATTGGGCAATTGGCGGCAAAGTCGTTGTACTGTATCGATTCTTGTTTTTAAATAACCGCCGTTTTGATCTTTTTCAGAGACCATTTCGATATTGGCTTTATAGAGCTTCAACATTTGTAAGTTGGCTGAAGCAATTTTGGGGTCAATCACGGCAGTGAATTTTAGGCCGTAAATTTTGCATGCCATAGCAAGTGCAATTGCTAGATTTCCCGATGAACTTTCAACAATGTGGCTATCTTTATGAATGAGGCCAGATTTAAGCCCCTCTTGTAACATATACAATGCAGGTCGATCTTTGATACTTCCACCTGGATTGAGTAACTCCATTTTTGCGACAACGGTGATGGATTGATCGGTAAACATCCTTGAGAGTCTGATTAAAGGAGTTTTACCTATGCAATCGAGAATATTGTTATGGATCATCGTTAGAATTCTCTGGTTTTATCTGTTGCAAATGATAATCATTATTGGTTTTGTTATTATTAAAATTTACGTGAAATTTGTTGTGTTTTGTAATTTTATTGAAGAGTAAACTGTGAGAGTAAGTAATGATATTGTTTTATAAGTTTTTGATAAATATGGTTTATATTTAATTATTGGCTTAAATTATAGTGAAATTAGATGACCATTTGATTAAAATTGTTAATCAATCATTAGAAAAAATTTATAAAGTAGATCGCTATCACATTTATTTTTATTAAAGAGAATTGCCGCTATAAAACCATAGAGACCAAAAATCATAATAGAAAATCGTGGTTCATATTTATGATGCATTCTTAAAAAAGGGGAGATCTATTTCTAGGACTTTTGCAGATTGTAGTGGCATAAGATCAGTTCAAAGCTGTTTAGTTTACTCATACTGTTTAAAACACATTATGCCAATCGACCAAATCGAAATAAAGGTAGTCAAACATCAGCTCAGTGTGATAATCGTGTTTTAAGCAGGAGCGTATTTTTAAATAAATATTTGATAAAACAATGAGAAATTTTTATCTTTTATATGAGTTATAATAAAAATAGATGCAGTTTTGCTTAAATATTAACCACAAGATAGACTAGTCTGTATAGACAAAGCCCTAAATTTTTTAGTACAATTGATCACAATTTAGAATTAAATAATAATGCATGTCTAACAATATTTACGCTGCTTTGGAGCAGCTTGGCTTATCAGCACAAAAACGTGCGATTCACGTACAATTTTCTAATTCGGCGTTGAGCCAACAAGTGTTCCTACAACGTATCGATGGAACACATCAAATCAATGAGGGGGTTCGGCTCCAACTCATCTGTCTTGCAACGTCAGCAAGCATTCCTTTAAAAAGCTTTATTGGAACTCAAGCTGCGATTGATATCGTCACAGATAAATCCGAATTAACCCGTATTTCAGGGATTGTGACCCAAGCCGATATTGGCGCATCTGATGGTTCTCTTACCATCTATCGCCTGACTGTAGAAGACCCAACAGCACTTTGGAAACACCGTAGAAACTCTCGAGTATTTATGAATAAGTCGGTTGTGGATGTGATCCAAACCGTATTCCAAGAATGGGCACAACGCAGTCCACTGTTTGCTTCAAGTCTGACATTGGACAAGAGTGGTTTAAGCAAAGACTATGATGTGCGCCCATTCATTATGCAGGCATCTGAAAGCGACTTTGACTTCCTGACCCGTTTGATGAGAAGTGAAGGGATTAACTGGCTGATCGATGAAGCACAACTTAAAGTGTCGAGTTCAACAGAACAAATCCAAGCACAAAAGCTTCGTTTAATTGATGATAATTCGCAATTTAGTGCCTTAGAACGCCGCAATATTCGTTTCCATAGAAGCAGCGCCGTAGAAAAAACTGATTCAATCACCAATTTTATTGGTCAGCGTTCCATTCAACCGACTTCGGTACATATCCAGCGTTGGCAAGCTGATGTATTGGATATTGATGAAGGCGCTGGCAGTGTCCAAAGTAAACACAGCCATAGTGAAAATTATGACAATGCCAGTCTAGCTTTAGAACAAGCATGGCATTTTAGCCCTGCTTGGATTCAAGACCTTAATGGCGAAGATGGTGCAACGCCATCGGGCAACAGTCAGATTGAAAAGTTTAATCAAAACCTCAGCAACTACTACGATTCACAAGCCAAACAATTTACAGCAACGTCAACAGTGCGCGATGCACATGTTGGTTATTGGTTTGAACTGAATGAACACCCTGAGATAGATCAACACTCAGGTGCAGACAAAGAGTTTTTAATCACGGCTAAAAGCTTTTATAACCAAAATAACTTACCTAAAGATCTCACCGATCAAGTCACCGCTTTAGTCCAACAAAGCAATTGGCAAACAAGTCAAATCACCAGCAACACGAGTGATGAACGTCAAGCCAGTAATTTAATCATTCAACGTCGTAATATCAGCACGGTTCCAGCCTATAACCCATTACAACACCGACCGATGGCATCAGCACAACGGGCCAAAGTAGTGGGGCCAAGTGGAGAAGAAATTCATGTCGATGAATGGGGGCGTATCAAAGTTCGTTTCCTGTTTAGCCGTAATGAAGACAATACCCATGATGGCGGTGCGGGTTCCAATGACAATGACACAGATTCAGCTTGGGTCGATGTCCTGACCCCGTGGGCAGGTGAAGGCTATGGGGCGCGATTCTTACCGAGAATCGGTGAGATTGTTGTTATTGATTTCTTTGATGGCAACATTGACCGTCCATTTGTGGTTGGGCGTATCCATGAAGCACAACGCCATCCAAGCAAGTTTGATGACAAAGGTAAACTGCCTGACACCAAGAAACTGGCAGGAATCAAAAGTCGAGAGTATCAAGGCAGTGGTTACAATCAGCTAAGGTTTGACGATACTACTGGCCAAATCAGTAGCCAGTTACAAAGTAGTCATGCCGCCAGCCAACTCAACTTGGGCAAACTGAGTCATCCTAAAGACAAAGCGGAAAGTGATGATCGTGGTGAAGGCTTTGAACTTAGGACTGACCAATGGGGAGCAGTACGTGCAGGGCAAGGTTTACTGCTTTCAACCTATAAACAAGACCAAGCCAAAGGTGATCATCTTGATTCAGAGCTTGCCAAAAAGCAACTCGAAGGCAGTCAGACCAACAGTAAAGCCTTAAGCGATATTGCCAAGAATCAAAAGACGGATGAAATAGAATCGATTGAGCAACTCAAAGCTTTTGCCGAAGAAATTGAAAAAGATGTTGCTAAGTATAAAAAAGCCATCATGTTACTCAGTTCTGTTGATGGGATTGCCTTAAGTACCCCTGAAGATATCCATCTTTCAGCCACAGGCATCATTAACCATACTGCGGGCGATAGTATTAACCTCAGTACCCAAAAGAATCTTTTGGGGCAAGCTTTAGGCAAAGTGAGTCTATTTGCTGCACAAGGTGGCATTAAAGCCATTGCAGCACAGAGTAAAGTCGAGATTCAAGCGCAGTCAGATGCTTTAGATGTATTTGCCAAACTGGGGATTACCATCTCATCTACAGAAGATCGGATAGAAATCAGTAGTCCAAAAGAAGTGTTGATTACAGGCGGTTCCTCACAGATTGCCCTAAATGGCTCAGGGATTTTCCCCAAAACAGGCGGTAAGTTTGAGGTCAATGCAGGGCAGCACACATTTAAGCCGGGTGCCAGTGTCAGTAAATCAGCACAACTGCCGCCATCGAATCCACTCAAAGGCGCACTCGACTTATTAAAAAGCTATGGTGGGCAAGACTTCTTTAAACAAACGGGCTTTAAAGTGATTGACTCATTTGGCAAGCAAGTGTCTGGCAAGCTGGATGGCAATGGCTTTGCCCAAGTGACAGGTATTGCACCTGGCCCTGCCAAAGTTGAATTTGAAACTGATCCACGAAGTGCATGGGATAAAGCAAGTCATTTTAACCGTGATTATACTTGGTCAGAAGAAGTGGTCGGTGGTGCCACAAGCTTTGCACAAAATGCTTTAAATTCAGTGGGACAAAATATGATGTCCCAACTCAAAAACAATTTATTCTCTTTGAATGCTGACTCATTGAAAGATATGGGCAAAAATGCTTTAAAAGACTTAGGCACACAAAGCTTGGGACAATTTAAAGAACAATTTACTCAAAGTGCATTAGGTTCAGTCTCTTCGGCATTGAATTTAAATTTATCTCCGTCACAGATGATGAACGTGGGCCAGATGATTGCTAATCCAAGTCAATCCCTACAAAACATTAAAGATCAAGGCATCGATTTCTTTAAAGACCAAGCCTCAGCATTGTTTGCTCAACAGACCAGTGGTTTAGTTTCTAATATAACTGCTGGAACAGGATTTGGGTCGTCACTGGGGCAAGGTTTTGTTGCAGAGTCATTTGGCGCTGCTCAAAATGGGTTAGATGTCCCAGTGAAAGTGGTGGATGATTTTATTAAAAAAGATGAATATTTCTCTCGCTTCTTAACCTATAGCATTACCACTCGAAAAGGCGATGCATCTGTACCCACGATCCCGCAAAACATTCCTCAACAAGTCAGTCAGCCTGCGCCAATTTTGACTCAACAGACTCCACAAGCAACAGCACCAGTCGAAGTGAAAAAACCGCAGTCGATTTATGATATGGATAAGGATGTGGTACGGATGGATCTGGAAGAGTCGCGTTATGTCACCAAACAAGTGACTGTGCGAAAAACGGCTGCTGAACAACCAGATGTATATAACGCGCGAAATAAATAATTGAACATTTTTTTGAATTTTAATTGATTGAAATTAAATTAAAAATTAGAACGTATTAAGGTTAAGCTTATGGCATTTATAGACAGTAAAAATCAGACCGCAGGGTCAAATACACAGCAACAATCAACCGCTAAAGAGACCAAGCCAGCGGTAGAGTTGGCAGTATTTAATTTGGCCAGCCTGACGCATACAGAAGACCATAAGTTTATCGCCCATCAAATCCAAAACTATTTACAGGCTTGTGGAAATACCAGCCTAGAACAGATCAAAGCAAGCGCCAATGTAGCGACAGTCGCCAATATCTTTGCATTATCCGGCAGTGTATTGGATTTAATTCTATTTGCCATTGAACCCAAGCAAGCTGAGGCAGGCGTACAACAATCGGCATTGTTAAGCATGAACTTAATCGGTTTATTTTTACAACCGAATACAGAAGCACATGTGCGTATGGCTTTACGTCCAATGCTGGGTTTAATGGCCGAATGTTTATACCCAGCCAATGGCAAAATCAAAGAAGCTGATTTACGACGTATGCAGCTACACTTAAATGCGCAGATGGCCGGCGATTTAGAAAAATTCCTACAAGAAACACAGGGTAAATTATCAGGTTTATTGTCGAGTGCAACGACATTAGGGACTTCAATTCTGCAAGCCTTTAGCAGCAGTGCTGTAGCTGGATTGCCCAGCGTTGCTTCAGCGGGAGCCACAGCTGAAAAACGTGATCCCAGCAAGCAGTTTAGCAACTGGGCACAGCCATTGATTGATTTGTTGGGTACACCTGCACAAGCTGATATGACAGCAAAGATGACCCCGAATATCGCAACACGATTAACAGAAGAAGTGCTTAAGGCGACACCACAACTTGCTACAGTGATTCAACAACAAAGCAATACAGGAACTCAATATAGCCTTGCTTGGTTGATTCAAGAAACCCTAAAAGCCATCCAAACTCAAGGTAAAAAAGCCACAGCCAGTGTGCCGTTAAACCAAACAGGCGAACATGAGCAGCATATCAATGGTGATATTTTAGAGTTTGTTACCTTACAACCTGATGCTTTAAATGATCCGATTTGTGCGACCTTAGTTCAAGATCAAAGTTCTAAAACGGATAAAAGTATCAGTTATGCGATTGGTGCTGAGCGGGTTAATCATTCAGACTTTTACTTGCCTAAAGTTGGTTTTGCCTTTAGTCGTCAATATAACTCTCAGATGAATGAGTTTGACCACAGTATGATCGGCGCACGTTGGATGATGCCATTTTCCAATGTGATCATACAAAATCAAAATGGGTATTTATTTATTGACAGCAATGGACGTAAACATCAACTGCCTGCTTCGATCGTCTATGAAACATATCAGGTACCCTTTGAAGGCTTTAGTGTCGCACCACATGATGATGGGGATTTATTGCTGAATTTTGGATCAGACTGGAATTTCCATTTTCATAGTTTTAATGCTGGAAAACATTATCACCTCGTTCAACAATTTAATGATCAGACTGATGAAAAAGTAGTACTGACCTATTTGTTATTTGAACAATTTGCCTATTTACAAGCGATTGATTTCCAATTGAAGCGCGCTAAACATTTAGTCAAATTTGCTTTTAATGAACAAGCCAAAGTCATTGCCGCATTTGTCGATGAACAAACAGAAGCATTGGCATGTTATGAATATGATCAACAAGGCAATCTGATCAAAGCCATTGATCAAAATGGTCATACACGCAGTTATGAATATAACCATGCCCATCAATTGACCCGTTATACAGACCGTACTGGACGTGGGCAAAATATTCGATATGACTCTACCGCACCCAAAGCCAAGGCGATTGAGGAATGGGCAGATGATGGTAGTTTTAAAACCCGTTTAGAATGGCATCCACGTTTGCGTCAGGTGGCCGTCTATGACGCCTATGATGTTCCGACCTATTATTATTTTGATTTAGACGGTTTTACCTATCGTACTCGTTTAGCCGATGGTCGTGAAAAGTGGATATCTCGAGATAGTCAAAAACGAATTACGCGTCAAATTGATTTTGCAGGCTTAGAAACTGAGCAAGTCTATAACGATCAAGATCAATTGGTAAAAATTGTACAGCCAAATGGTGGCATTATCCTGTTTGCCTATGATGAAAATGGTAATCTGACTGAAACCAAAGACCCAGAAGGCAATATCTGGAAAAAACAATATGATGCTGATGGCAATGTCAGCAAAGACATTAATCCTTTAGGGCATACTACCCAATATAAATATAATAATGATAATCAATTGGTTGAAGTGATTGATGCCAAAGGCGGCTCAAAGAAAATTCAATATAATGATCTTGGACAGATGGTGTCGTATACCGATTGTTCAGGGAAAAGTAGTGCTTGGGAATATGATGAAGACGGTACACTGACTGCACAAGCTGCTGCGGATGCACAACAGGTTCAGTATCTCTACAGTACTCAAGGTAAAGACCGAGGGCAGTTACAAGCAATCATTTATCCTGATGGATTAAAAGAACAATTTGAACATGATGAAGAAGGGCGTTTACTTAAGCATACTGATAGCAAAGGCTTAATCACCCAATATAAATACAATCAAGTCGGGCTATTAGAACAACGGGTCGATGCCAATAGACACCAAATCGGCTACCAGTGGGATAAGCAAGGTCGAATTCAAAAACTAAGCAATCAAAACCATGCCGAATATCTATTTGACTATAATCGTTTTGGGCAATTGGTGCGTGAACAAGCCTTTGATGGTGAAGAAAAGCATTTTACATATCATGATAATGGATTTTTATTTCAAATCCGCCAACCAAATATTCTGACTCAATTCGGCTATCATACGGATGGTTCGATCGCGTCAAAAACCTATACCCATTTGCAAACTCGACATCGTCAAGTTGAAGAATTTGAATACAACTTAAATAATCAACTCAGCAAAGCGACCAATACAGAAAGCCAAATTGATTTTTATCGCAATCAACTCGGACAATTGGTACGTGAGCATCAACATTATAAAGTAGCAAATCTAACCCCACTCACAGCAGTATTACGTTATGAGTACGATGAATTGGGGAATTTGACTCAAACCATTCGACCAGATGGACAAGTACAAGCCAATCTAAGTTATGGATCAGGGCATATTTATGGTATTGCTTTTAACCAACAAGATATGGTGGCATTCCAACGCGATGATTTACATCGTGAAACCACACGACTGCTGGCCAATGGTTTAGTGCAAACCAAGAATTATAATGATGTGGGCTTACTCAGCTCACAAGTCATTCGCCCAGAGCAAGAAACAACGGACAGGGTGCAATTTCAAGCAGAACGTCATTATCACTATGATAACAACTATTTGCTGACTCAAGTCGATGATAGTCGTCTAGGAAAGTTAAATTACCAATATGATCCAATCGGGCGTTTAATTAAAAGCCAAAACCCATATAAGACTGAAAGCTTTAGTTTTGATCCTGCGGGGAACTTAATTGATCCGATTGCCACACAAGCTGCGCAAGTAAAAAATAACTTGATTAGCCAGTATCAAGGCAAACATTATAAATATGATGCACAGGGCAATGTGATTGAAACCACTCAAGCAGGTCAGACTTTAAAACTCACTTGGGATAACTTAAATCGTCTGATTCAAAGTGACAACAATGGTCAAATCACAGACTATGGTTATGATGTGTTTGGCAGACGATTATTTAAGAATAACCAAACAGACCACAGCCTAACATTATTTGGTTGGGATGGTGACTTAATGATATGGGAGTCATATCAAGCAAACCAAAATCAATTAAAACAGCAAGACTACACCAAACACTATGTTTATGAACCGAATAGCTTTGTACCGTTATTACAGACTGGTTATACAGGCTTTATTCAGCTGATAGAAACACCTGACTATCGCCAATTCCAAAACGTACCCTATTCGATTTATAAAGATCCTGTATGGAAAACTGAAACCAGAAAGAACAAAGCTGAATTAGAACGTGTTGCTTTTTATCACTGTGATCAAGTCGGTACACCACAAACTTTAAGTAATGAGTTAGGCGAGTGTGTTTGGGAAATCAAACAGGATACATGGGGCACTGCTTTAGAAATAAATACAACAAACCAAGACAATCCATTGCAACAAAGTAATATTCGTTTTCAGGGTCAATATTACGATAAGGAAACAGGTTTACACTATAACCGTTATCGTTATTACGAGCCGTATAGTGCAAGGTATGTGAGTAAAGACCCAATTGGGTTATTTGGTGGTTTACATAGCACTAAGTATGTTAGTGATCCAAATCAGTGGGTGGATGCTTTAGGTCTAGCAAAGATATTTATACATCCTGATGGCAGTTATTCAGGAACATATGTATCTGGTGCAATAGGCCAAAATGATGAAGCAAAAAACTACATTGCACAAATGGAAAAAAATGCGAGGTTTACTAAAGTAAAAGAAAGAAGAGAAACTGTTCACCAAAAACATTGGGACTGGGAAAAACAACAAGAAGAGATTTGGAATAGGGATCCTATTGGAAATCAAAAATTACATGACAAGCAAATAGCAGAATATGATGCGATGAAAGCAGCTGAATTAGCCCAAAAAAGTGAATCAATAGATTATGATTGTCAACTAGTTGAATATTTTACATGTTCAGGAGGCGCGGGTGTTACTTCTGTTGGAATTGCTGTAAATTTATATAAACCAAAAGACATATTTATAAGTGGTTCACTTGGGAGTGATATTTCTAAAGATGAAATTCTCAAGGGATTAACAGGGCGGCCAATGTCGAGATCAGATTTTACAAAGGGTATTGGTAGTAAACTTATTTCAAGAGGCTTTTCTTGTACAGGTAATTATATTCAGAATAAACCGAAAGGAAAAGATCCGGCAGTTTATGTATCAGAGTTTTTACAAGGATGGTCAGAAACATATTCGACAGGATGGTATGGTGCTGTTGGTACTCTTACTGTACCAGATGGAGAGGGTGCATTAGATCCTAATGGAACAAAAGCTTGGGGATTTGGTATTGGTACTCCAAGGGTTGTAGGTTACTCTAAAGACTATGGAATACAAGTACATAGTGAGGATAATTAGTGAAAATATATATATTGCTTGCTACTGTTTTTTGCTATCTTGGTTATTCAGTTTATATGGATAAAATTAATACTCCAGAAATTAGAAGTTTTTATCAAAATACAATCAATAATTTATTTTTAGAGTATGAGCCTGAGATAGTTAATGTGACCGATAAAGATCAAGTAATAACCAATTATTTATTTATAAAACCAGAAAACCTTACATTCTCAAAATTTCAGATATTGAATGATAAAATAAAGAGAAGAGGGTGGGTTCAAATAAAAAGTGATAATGAATATTATCAATACTGTTTTGAAAATAAATACTTTATGAAAATTGTTTTTCCTGATGGGTTTTTATATAAAAATAACCCGGATCAAAGTAAAGATAAAGTATGGGTTGATTTAACCTATACAAAAGGAGGGGTTTCAACTTGTACCAAATAAAATGTGGTTTAGAAATAATGAAATTTTTTATGCTTATGTGTTTTTTTATATTTAATTGTGATGTTTTTGCAGTTGAATATCATCCAAGAATAAATATTAATGATCTGATTGATAAAGTAAATAATAGAAAGAATGCAATGTATTTTAATGGTGATAATTTGGATGAAAGAAATTCATTCAAACAAGTTTATTATAGAAATATTATTCAAGACAGAAATTTTTCTTTTCAAAAAGGATTGATAGAGTATTCTTTTTTAAAATCAGATGGTATTGATAGTTATGGTTATGCAGAGCATTTTTATGATTGTTCAAATGATGAGAAGATCATATATAGACAAAAATATAATAATAAAGGTGATTTTTTTTCCTCAGAAGTATTATTAGTAGATTTAAGGGTATATAGTAAAGATTTTGATAAGTTTATATGTAATGATATAATTTTTGATAAAAATTAATTAAAGCATGAAGTGTTTAGTCGTCATTTATTTAAGAATAACTCAACTAATCATAGTTTGACGCTATTTGGTTGGGAGATTGATTTGATAGATTGGGAATCAGTTAAATCATCGAAAGCGTTAATAGATTATACTAGGCTAACAATTTATCAAGGATTTAAGTGGATGTTAATGAATAATGATCAAATCCCTACTATTTATAAATGGGAGGAGATAGATGAATTACAATATATGCCAGATAAAGTATTTAATTACTATATATTAGGATTAAAAAATATATTGAAGTAATTCCTTTAAATGCTGATACAGCAAGTGCTGTAAGTGTTTTTTTTAACTTGATTGAAGAGAGAGTGACAAAATAATCAGATGTAATTAAAGATGTATATCCTGAGTTCAAACCTCTTTTATATCATATAGCTAATAATCAAGAGTAATTTGATGCAGATTTAGATATATATGGGAAATTTATGGATAAATATAATTTCATTGAGAGTAAAATGTCAAAATTATAAATAGCAATAAAAATATAAAGTTTACGTACTGTGCAATTATATTAAAAACCCTGAAAGCCGAATTTATAAAGTTTCAGTATGGAAAACAGAAACCCGAAAGAACAAAGCTGAATAGGAGCGTGTTGCGAGGGGAACTTAGATAAATGGGTCATATTTTATGGTTATGATATGTATGGTACGACAAATTGTAAAAAATATTTTAAATAGTGAATCAAGCACTCACGAAGCAGAAAATGGTTTAATCTTGATGCTAAAGTTGGTGTTAAGATGAGTGCAGGTTCAAGAAAATTTGATATTTCTGAAACTGAAAATGCAGTAATTCATTTCAAGTTAAAATTATTTATAAGGAGAATGCGAAATGAATTTTTTAAAATTTAGCTATATTACTATACTCATAGTTTTAACTTTTTCATGTGTAAATAGTGAAATTACTCAGGATGCGCGATTTTTCAAGACTATCACTCATAAATATTTTAAAAATTATGATCCTGATGAATATGTTTCTATTGATAAGCCAGAAAATAAATATTCAATTGTTAAAATACAGAAATCTAAATTATCACTAGTTGAATACAATCAAGTGCATTCAAAATTAAAAAAGGACGGATGGAGGATGATTTCTAATAAAGATCATTTTTATGAGTATTGTTTAGGAGAAAAAATTTATCTTGGAGCTTTATTCCCAGAGAAAGATAAATACCATAGCTTTATTGGACATGAGGTTATACCTTCTAGTAAAAATAGTTGGATAATCTTCCTTGATTATGGCGAAGGAAAAGTTAACGATTGTCGTAAAAAATAAGCTCCCAATCGTAGATTTTAATTAAATATTCTATTGAAATATATAATAATAATTGATAAATAGAAAAGTGAGTTTTTGTTTATCAATTTTTAAATTTTAGGAAATTAAAATGTTAGAATTTGTTATCACTTTGATATCAAGCTTTTTAAGGATTGAGGATAAGCCATATCAAACTTTTTTCATAAGGACTGTTACTATTAGTCTAATAACGGCATTATCTTTAATTATTTTTGAAACTAGTGGGAAAGAAATAGTGGTAAGTTTAAATTGGTTGGTCGGTTGTTCTTTATTTATTGGACTGTTAATAAGTTTTATTGCTGGGATTTGTGAGATAGGGCGAGAGAATGTTGAAAGATAAACATATAAATTATAGATAGTGACAATATTTTTAACCTGTGGAAAACGTTTTGATAGTGCTAGAAGTAATTTTACTTCATTAGAAGAAGATGAATTAGCTAAAAATGGTTGGGTAGATTGAAATGTTTAGAAGCTTAATTTTTACTTGTATTACGATATTACTTAGTAGTTGCACTGTAAAAAATGATAGGCTAGATAGAGTAAATTTTGAAGAGCTATTGGAAGAGTTATTTTCAAAATATAGCTATAAAACTGAAGTAAGCTTTTACAAAGAAGAACTTGATGTTAGTAATGCTTATATTCCAAAGAATAAAATGTCAAAATCTAACTTTGAAGTTAATATTGAAAAAGAGCTATTAGTAAAAGGTTGGATAAAAATTCACCCACTATTTGATGATCAAAATATTTATTGTTATGATGAAAAAAATGAATTAAGCATCATATATCCAACTAAAGATCATTATGTAAACAATAGCGGTGATAGCATGGATGTTAGTAAGGAAAATTTAGATAAATGGATTATTTTATATAGGTATAATATGTATGGAAATACAAATTGTGAGAATTATTTTAAAAATAACCTGAGGTGAAATATGTTTAAAAATTAATAATTTTTTAACGAAAATTCTCTAGTTGTTTAGAGTGAATTTTAATAAGGTGGGTGAATGTTTTTGTTAGAAAAAACAAAGAAAACAATAATGAGATTAGTCATTTTTTTATTTATATTAAATTTAACTTCTTGTACTCAAAAGACAGAAAGGCTAGAATATGTAGATCCTGTTAATTTTACATCGAAGGTTTTTAAGAATGTGAATTATGAATATGTGAATATTCTAAAAAAAGAAAAATCAGAAATAAATTTGCTGTATGTGAAAAAGTCAGATATGACTAAAAATTATTTTAATAATACTGTTGTTGATAATATAAAAAATCAAGGTTGGAAAGAAGTTAGTCCCGAGTTTCAAGATCAAAATTTATTTTGTTCCGGTGCTAATAATATGATGAGTGTGGTTTATCCTACGAAAGAAATTTATAGAAACTTAAAAGGGGATACTTTAACAATTAAAAAAAGAAAATCTAGATAAATGGATGATTTCCTATATCTATAGCTTTCATGGGTTTGATGAGTGTAAAACATAGTTTCGATCTTGTTAAAAAATCAAACTTAAGTAGAGTCTAAAGATATTTTCTTTAAATATTCAAATTGGACTAGAAAATAGAGTTGGCACTACTGTATTTGATTATTCTGAAACAGAAACAGATATTAAATCTCTTGAGTTTAAATTTATTAATCCGAATAAGGTAAATAAAAGATGATCGATTGGATTAAAGTTAGTTTATTAACAATTATAATTTTATGTGTAAACTCATGTACAAGCACCAAAGAAACTCAACAAGGTAAATATTTTACTAATATAATTAATTATTATTTTGGTGATTATAGCCCAAATGAAAAAATTTGGGTCGATAAACCTTACAATAAATATGCAATAGCTGAAATCAAGAAGTCAAAATTATCATTTGATAACTTTAAAACGATACAAGTTAAGCTTGAAAATGATGGTTGGAAAATGATTTCAGATCAAGATAGCTTTTATGAATTTTGTTTAGGATAGACGATTTATATGGGATATTATACCCTATTAACCCTCATCATTATGGCTACGATGGGGCTGAAATTAGATATGAGAATATAGGTGAATGGTCAATCGGTTTATCTTATAATGATGTAAGTGTTAAACATTGTCGTTAAGATAAAATTTCAGTGATAGGTTTGGAATAAATAAAGCTGTTTACAACTTAGAATTTTAAGACAGAACTTATAATTTTTTTAAAATTTATCTAAGGAATGTTCTCATAGTTATAAATTTATAATGCTTTTTAAATTACTATATTTAGTAGGATTTCTATAGTGATATGTATAAGCATAGAATTAATCGATATCTAAATTTACTGAAATAAGAATTTAATAAAGGTCAATGCGATGAATTTAATAAAATTAATAATTTTATGTTGGTTGTGTTCTGGTTGTACAGAAGTGAAACCTGATTCAAGTCAAAATATTAAAGAGAATCAGAAAGATTCTACTCATGAAATTAATATGATTTTTGGTGAGGCTAACCCTGAAAATATGACTTATTATAACTCAGCTGGTGCTGAGTATGTGATATTTAAAATTAAGTCTAAAAATATGGATTTAAAATCATTTAATAATTTAAAAATGAGTAAAATTAAGTAAAGAGGATGGATATATCTAAGGAGTGAAGGTTTTAGTCAAATTTTTTGTAGAAACCAAAATCAATTAGAAGTGTCTATTCCTAAAAGTATTATAGGAAATTCTGAACTAAAAGATGGCGATATATTGAGACAAAATGAAATTGATTGGAATATTACACTTTATCGGCCTAAGAAAATTAAAACAGCATGTAGCCTCTAAATTACTTTATAAAGTAACAAATTCTATGAGCCAATGAATGAACCTGTACGTATAATAAAGATATAAACATTAGGACAACGATAATGCTAAAGAAAACGCTCTTTATATTGTTAAGCAGTACAATTTTTTCAGTACATGCAACTCCTGATTTTTTAAGCTATAAAAATTGCAGTCCGCTAAATTTAAGTGATGCAAATTTTAGTCTTTCATCGAAAGATGTCTTTCCTGAATATTCATACATTACTAAAAAATATAACTTTTTGACGTTACCGATTTCAGATCAAAATCAACATTATTGTTTAATTATCAATAATAAAAATAAAGTGATTGTGGATGCTATTCCAACAATGTTAAGCGGTATGTGTGCTGGAAAGTGGGATAAGCAAAAGGATCTACCTATTTGGGAGGCTGATGTAGGTGGGGGAAGAGGCGCAGTTGTTTATATGAATTATTCAACAAGCCAAAATTTAAAAAAAATGAAAAAGTCTGAAAGATTAGAAATAGATGAAATAATCAAAAGCATAAATTGCCAATTGCCTGTATATAGCAGAAATGATGTTCAAGAGCTTAATGATTCTGCATTTTATTTATATAAATTAGGTTATTATAATGAATCTTTAAACATTTTAAACCGTGTTATAAAGCTAGATCCAAGTAGAGCAGTAGCTTACTTAAATATAGCCGATATTTATGTCGCACAAAAAAATGAACTGCTTGCTAGGAAAAACTACGCTCTATATTATGCAGAGATGAAAAAATTAGGTCTTTTAAGCGAAGTGCCAAATAGAATTAAAAAATACTTATAATTAGGTTTTTTAGGATCGTTATGAAAAAAATTATTAAGTCTATTCTAACCTCATTTCTAGTTTTTTGGCTGGCTGCATGTTCAAATACAGATAAACCAGAAATTATTCCTGATCGATTTAAGAATTTTATGAATACATATTTTCATGGTTATATTTATGAATATAAGGATATTAATGCTCGTGGTAATCATAATTATGGTGAGCAATATGCATTAATTAAGATTAAAAAAGCAGATTTAAATCGCGATGAAATGAAAAATATTTATAAAAAACTTGAAGATGGAGGGTGGAAATTAGTCGAGACTAATCATGATAATTACGTTAATTTTTGCTATGGAGAAGATTTTTCTCTAATTATTTTATATCCATTAGGAAAATTCGCAAAGACTCCAGCAGGTATTCCATTAAGCTATGATGACATTAATGTCTGGCAGATTTCTGTTTATAAAAGTACATCAAAGTTAGCTGCATGTAATCAAAATTCAAACGATTTTATTGATTTTAAGACGCTTTGATTTGAATCGTTGCCATAAGTTTGGTTTTTCAATAAAACCTAAAAATCACAGTTTTTTACCTCCTTATCGTGATTGAATCAATCCGCATTAAACACAGTCTGTAAATTCCGACTTTATAGTTTGCCCATTGTTTGTTGTACATAAATTCTTCATTTTTATATGAGGTTAAACAAGGATGTACAACAATGAAGAAGTTATTTCTATTTATAGGTTCAATGGGGCTTTTGGTCAGCATGCCTAGTTTTGCAGCAGATTTAAGTATAGGTGACCCTAAAACAGAATCAGGTGAACTTAAACTTTCTGGCGCAATCCGTACCCGATATATGTACAAAGATTATATCGTTGAGGCAAATGAAGGTTCTAAAAATAAGGACTGGCAGCTTGCAGATATTAAAACAGTATTGAGTTATGAAAATCCAAATTGGATTGCCTCATTAGATCTACGCTGTTACCAATACAGCCGTTTATGTGATGGATTATTTCTAAAAGATGCTTGGGCTGGATATAAAATTTCAGACCAACAACGCTTTACCGTGGGTTTCCAGTCAGTTGATTTTGGATTTGGTCGACTGTGGGGCAACAGCTATTATGAAACCTTGCTAAATACGGTTGGCTTAGAAGATATTCAAAATCTAGGTGCGAAGTATCAGTTTAAAAATGATCAATACAATTTTATTTTAGGTTTTTATCCAACAGATGGCGGTAACTATACAGGGACATCCAAAGACGCAAGTCGCTATAGTGGTAACTTCGTTCAAGCCGATGATTTAAGCCAAGGCACAGATATCGATGAAAAAAATATGTGGGTGACGCGCTTATCTAAAAAATTTGAGTTGGACCCAGCGCAAAAGTTTTCAACTGAGATTGGTGGTTCATTCTGGTACTCAGATCTGGAAAATAATCGCACGCAGCAAGATGGTCATCGAAGTACATGGAGTGTATTTAGTACAACCAATTATCAAGCATGGCAATGGCTTTTCCTCGCAGGTGAACAGAACATTAAAAATGCCGATAATCTTCTGCCAAATAGCTCAACCATGGGGGCATTTGATTACCCCTACCAAGTGGCCAATAAAGGCAAATTTATGGCCAATGAAATTAATTACACTTTGGCTCAACCCTTTTATCAGTTAGAAAATATTAAACCTTATCTGTCCTATAGCCGTTTCTTTAAAGATCAAAAGGGCTATCAAGATTCAGATCGTTTAATTGCTGGGGTGTATTTTAATTATAAAGCAGTAGGGATTCAGGGCGAATATATTTGGAGTCGTAATGATCCAATGACAGGTGGCAGTGCCAACGGTCTTGCACAAGGCGACGGTAATCAGTGGAATAAATTATTTTACTTATCACTTGGTTATTACTTCTAAAATTAACATTGAAGATCAACCAGTCTATTTAAAATAGGCTGGTTTTTTCGATTCTGCCTACGCCAGCCACTCTTAGGAATAGTTGGCACTTAGGAATAAATGGCTGTTAGGGTTAGGCAGCTCTTAGGATCAATGCCCCGATTAAAATAATACATGACGAGACAATACGTATCACATTAACTTGCTCTTTAAGAATAAAGATCGAAATTAGCGTAGCAAATAAAATCGAGGTTTCACGCAGTGCGGCAACAATAGCAACTGGTGCAAGTGTCATCGCCCACAATGCAAGTCCATAAGAGAAAAATGAGCCAATCCCACCAATTAAACCGAAATGCCAATTATGACGAAAATAATCACTCATCTGGTGATATTGCATTTTCAAGGCAAACATAAAAAAGATCAGACCTGAGAGCACAAAGCTCCATAAGATATAAGAAATGGGTGATCCTGAGAGACGAATCCCATGACCATCCACCAAGGTATAGCCAGCAATTAAAACTGCATTGAGCAAGGCTAAGCCAATCCCTTTTCTTCCTGTTTGAGAGGTCGCGAAGATCATAGATAAAATGCCGATGGAAATGGTAATGATCCCAAGCCAAGCATTAAGTTCTAATGTTTCATGCAGCAAAAATGTCCCTAAAACTGCCACAATAAGCGGTGCAGTACCACGCATCAGTGGATAGCTTAGTCCCATGTCAGCGACACGATAGATTTTGGCAACCATACCAAAATAGAGAATCTGTATTCCCGTTGAGGCCAAAATATAAGGCCAACTAGCGCGATGTGGTATCGGGAAAAAGGGCAGTAGTAGCGCTGCTAAAACTGCTGCTGATGCAGTCACCAGTACAGTGGTTAAAAATTTATTTGAGCCTGCTTTGACAATAGCATTCCATGTGGCGTGAAATGCCGCTGCGATTAAAATAAGGCCAAATATTGCCGTGCTCATATGCTGCCTGCATGCTCATGATTGAATTAATGTGCATGATGTTGTTAAAAAAAGAAAGCAGGCAGCTGATCTCGATTATAAAAATACCTTTTCAGCGTGTTGTGTTACCGATTCTACCGGTTGAATCAGTTGTCCACGTGATAGGTTCTGAACATGCTGCAATCGATTCTGTAATTCATTTTGGATAAACAGGATACAGGTCTGTAATTTAGACGAGCTTTTTAAACGTGACGGATAGACTGCCCATACATCGGCATCTTGCCAGTATTCAGGCAAAATATGCTGTAACTGACCGCTAATCAACTCATCTGCAACATCCCAAATTGAACGTAAGATAATGCCATGACCTTCGACTGCCAATTGGTGAATAATTTCACCATTATTGGAAATAAAACGTGGGGTGACATGTACCGACATATCTTCTGAAGCGTGGCGTAATTTCCATAATACCGAGGATTGGTCACGTTCACTGATGGTTAAGCAATCATGACTACGCAAATCATCTAAGCTTTCAGGCATTCCATTTTTCAGTAAATAGCTTGGTGCAGCACAAAAAATTCGGAAATTAGAAACCATTTTTTTGGCAATCATATTGGGTGCAATTTCATTACCAATCCGAATATCTAGATCAATACTGTGTTGAATTAAATCTTTCGTATTATCAATTGTATCAAACTGAATTTCTAATTTTGGATACATGGTCAGCAGTTTAGACAGGATTGGTGCAACATGTTTCCGCCCAAAACCAAAGCTGCTGACAATATCAAGATGCCCTGTGGGCGTACTTAATGGGTTATTGACCAACTCACTGATTTCATCAAATTCATCCAAAATATGAGCGACTCGCTCCAAAATCAGTTTGCCATCTTCAGTCAAACTGACATGACGGGTACTGCGATGAAACAATTTACAGTTTAAATTGTTTTCTAAAATGTTGATGCGCTTACTAATAAACGCAGGCGAAACACCCAGTTCCTCAGCAGAATCAACAAAACTTTTACGTTTTGCGACTGTGCAAAAAACCTTTAAATCCGATAGGTTAGGTAGATTATTCACGATCCGTGTCCATTGGGGTGATAGTTTTATTATTGATCATTTTTGCTGAAAATAGCATGTTTACAGCTAAGGATATTAACCAAAGGTGTAAGGGAGCGTTATGGCAAAAAAGTATAAAGTTGCGACGATTGCAGGCGATGGAATCGGGCTAGAAGTTCTACCAGAAGGGATCAAGGTTGTAAAGGCAGCTGCAGACAAATATGGCATAGCGCTACAGTTCGATGCGTTTGAGTGGGCAAGTTGTGATTACTATCTTGAACACGGAAAAATGATGCCCGACAATTGGTTTGAAATTTTACAGCAATACGATGCGATTTTCTTTGGTGCAGTGGGTTGGCCTGAAAAAGTGCCAGATCATATTTCTCTTTGGGGGTCATTGCTACAGTTCCGTCGTCGTTTTGACCAATATGTGAATTTACGTCCAGTACGTTTAATGCCCGGGGTGAAATGCCCACTTGCAGGTAAAAAACCCGGGGATATTGATTTCTACGTGGTACGTGAAAATAGCGAAGGTGAATACTCTGCGATTGGTGGTAAGGCTTTTGAAGGTACTGAGCGTGAGTTTGTTTTACAAGAAGCTGTGTTTACCCGTCATGGTGTAGACCGCATTTTGAAATATGCCTTTGAGTTTGCCAATCAACGCGATGCTAAAAAAGTTACCGCTGCAACCAAATCAAATGGTATTGCAGTCAGTATGCCGTACTGGGATGAACGTGTTGATGAGATGGCAAAACAATATCCGCAAATCAAGGCAGACAAACAGCATGTCGATATTTTGGCCGCGCGTTTTGTGTTACAGCCTGAACGTTTTGATGTCGTGGTTGCTTCAAATTTATTTGGTGATATTTTGTCGGATTTGGGACCAGCATGTACAGGAACGATTGGTTTAGCTGCTTCTGCAAACTTAAATCCAGAACGTAATTTCCCATCGTTGTTTGAACCTGTACATGGTTCTGCACCCGATATTTATGGTCAAAAAATTGCCAATCCAATTGCTGCAATCTGGTCTGGCGCAATGATGTTGGATTTCTTGGCAGATGGCGACGAACAGGTGGTTCAAGCAGGTCAAGAGATTATGCAGGCGATTGAACATGTATTGCTACATGGCCCAAAAACACCAGATGTGGGTGGAACAGCCAAAACGGACGATGTTGGTGATGCGATAGCAGCATTTGTAACACATCAAAAAATGGACTTATTCGCGATGGAGTAATCGCCCTTAGGGAATAAACAATCAGGATCCAAGATGGATTGAATGGATATGGATAATCAAAATACAAAACTTTATACAGATAAGACACTTGCAATAACCAGTCTTGCCGTTGTGTTTATTTCGGTGGTTGGTTTGGCAATTTACTCGACTGAATCTATACAGCTTGCTGCTCAATGGATGAAGTGGACAACATCTGTTTTTACTACACCAGTGCTTTTATTTGCATTTTTATCAATTATTTTTACCTTTGCTTTGGCGTTCAGTAAATATGGAAAAATCAAATTAGGTGAAGGCAAACCGCAATACAGTACCATGTCATGGATTTTCATGTTCATTTTATCGGGTATTGGTTCTTCGACCTTATATTGGGGCTTCTTAGACTGGGCTTATTATTATCAAACACCGGGTTTAAATTTAACTCCTGAATCTGCGGAAGCATTGAAATATAGCGTTGCTTACTCATTCTTTCATTCGGGATTGAGTGCTTGGTCGATCTATGCGCTGGCTTCAATTTCACTGTGTTATAGCTACCATGTCAGAAAGAATAAAGGCTTGAGTTTGGCTTCAATGATTGAAGCGGTCACTGGCTTTAAGGCAACTGGACCTGTTGGGCGCCTTGTCGATCTGATGTTCTTGTTGTGTATGTTCGGTGCGTTAACAATTTCTTTGGTGCTGACTGCGGTGACTTTTACCAATATTTTGTCGCAGCTGACAGGTATCCCCAATACCTTTATGACCAAAGTGGTGATTATTTTTGCAGTATCGATTTTATTCGCCCTGAGTTCTTATGTGGGGATGGATAAGGGCATGCAACGTCTCAGCCATATGGTGTGTTTAGGTGTGGTGTTGTTTGCGATTTATGTGCTGTGCTTTGGGCCGACCCAATTCATTATGAATAACTCGCTGATGAGCTTTGGCTTAATGGCAACCAATTTTGTCGATATGAGTTTATTTACCGACCCAATGGGCGATGGAAAGTTTACCCGTGAATGGACCGTATTTTATTGGTTATGGTGGATTTCTTATGCACCAGGTGTGGCGTTATTTGTAACGCGTGTTTCAAAGGGACGTACCATCAAAGAAGTGATTCTTGCCATGGTCATCGGTGGTAGCGTTGGTTTATGGTTCATCTTTGGGGTGTTTGAAAACTACAGTGTCTATAACTTTATTCACGGTATGGTCAATGTGCCACAAGTTTTAAGCCAACAAGGTGGTGAAGTTGCGATTAGCCAACTGCTTGGTTTATTGCCTGCTGGCAAGCTGATGATGTGGATTTTCCTTGGGATTATGGTGATTTTTCTTGCAGCACATATGGATGCTGTGGGCTATGCAGTGTCGGCAACTTGTACCCGTGGTTTACGTGAGGGGCAAGACCCATCCCCAAATGCCCGTTTGTTCTGGTGTGTGATGCTAACCCTTGTTCCGATTGCGATGATTTTCTCTAAAGCACCTTTGGACACCATGAAGACCGCGACCATTGTGACTGCCTTGCCATTCATTGTGATTATTTTGATACAGACCTATGGCTTGGTGAAATGGTTGATTGAGGATTATTCAAAGGTTCCATCCCATCTGATAGAGCAAATGAGTTTTAGTGAGTTGGAATCTTTAGATCAAACAGATGCAAATAAACATATGCACATTGATGTTGCAATTGGACCCACTGCGGATAAAACCAGTCAAAAGGAATTGTCATGACACAACAACCGAGCATGCACTATAGATTGAGTGAAGAAATGCAAAGTCTGGTGTATTGGAGCAGCATTTATTCACCTGCGGATGATGATATCGATTCTATTCGGGCTGCGTATGATGCGATGTGCTTACATTACACCTTACCACGTGATGGTACGGTCAATATTGAAAATAAAACTGTGCCGCAGCTCAATCATCCAGTCAATGTTCGGTTGTATTCACCATTGGGCGAAGCACCAGCGACAGGTTGGCCATGTATTTTATATCTTCATGGTGGCGGTTGGATGGTGGGAAATCTTGATTCACATGAGTTTATCACCCGCTATTTATGTCGTGATTTAAATGTTGCTGTGCTGAGTGTGGATTATCGCTTAACACCAGAACACCATTTTCCAGCTGCATATGAAGACTGTGAAACGGTATATCACTGGCTCTATCAACATGGCTTGCAATGGAAGATTAATCCAAATCAAATTGTTTTGATGGGGGACAGTGCGGGCGGTAATTTAGCGGCTGCACTTGCAGTGCAATTACAACATACAGGGGCTCAAGCCTGTGGTCTTGCAATGATTTACCCATGTTTGAGTAGTGGTTTTGATACGGCATCTTGTCAGCAGCAAGCAGATGCACCGTTACTGTCGCTAGCGGATATGCATGATTACTTGCAAGCCTATGCGCCAAATGCAAGCGACTGGCAGGACTTACGTTTATCACCACTGTTGGCACAGGATTTTTCCGATATGCCCCGTAGTTTTATTGCCGTCGCTGAGTATGACCCACTCAGTGATGATGGGCGTATTTTTGCTGACAAGTTAAAACAGGCCAATATTGCAACCGAATTTTATCTCGGTAAAGGATTACTACATGGCAGTTTACGGTTAGTACGTGACTGTCCTGTGGTGCAAGATTTATATCAGCGCATGCTGAGTTCGTTAAAGCCAATTTTCAATTGATTTGAACATCAGCCAATTTTAAACAAACGGTCGTTAGGACAAAAAAGAGTTTAATGGAGTAAAAACATGAATGCAGTTGAAAAATTACCAGAAGATTTCTGTTCAAACCCAGACGTTGCTTGGACATTTCCCAAAGTGTTCTATACATCGTCTCAAGTTTTCGAGCGTGAAAAAGAAGAAATTTTTGCAAAAAGCTGGATTTGCGTTGCACACGGCAGTGAAGTGGCACAAGCCAATGACTATATTACCCGTAAGGTCATTGGTGAAAATATTATTGTGATTCGCGGGAAAGACAGCGTATTACGGGCTTTTTATAATGTTTGTCCGCATCGTGGACATGAGTTGTTAAGTGGCAGTGGTAAAGCGAAGAATGTGATTACCTGTCCTTATCATGCATGGACATTTAAGCTAGACGGAAGTTTGGCACTGGCACGTAACTGTGATCATGTTGAATCCTTTGATAAACAAAACTCAAGTATGGTGCCTGTAAAAGTTGAAGAGTATGCCGGTTTTATCTTTATCAATATGGATGAAAATGCCACTTGTGTTGAAGATCAATTGCCTGAGTTTGCACAAAAGCTCAATGAAACTTGTGCGGTGATCAAAGATTTAAAACTTGCAGCACGCTTTGTGACGGAAACACCAGCGAACTGGAAAGTGATTGTAGATAACTATATGGAATGTTATCACTGCGGACCTGCGCATCCGGGCTTTGCTGATTCTGTTCAGGTGGATAAATATTGGCATACCACACATCAAAACTGGACCTTGCAATATGGTTATGCACGTTCTTCAGAAAAATCCTTCAAGCTGGATCCATCTGTACAAGATCCAACCTTTAGTGGTTTTTGGACATGGCCTTGCACCATGTTTAATGTGCCACCAGGCGGTAATTTTATGACCGTGATCTATGAATTTCCTGTAGATGCTGAAACGACATTACAACATTATGATATTTACTTTACCAATGAAGAACTGACTCAAGACCAAAAAGATTTGATTGAATGGTATCGTAATGTCTTCCGCCCAGAAGATTTAAATCTGGTTGAAAGTGTGCAACGTGGCTTAAAGTCACGTGGTTATCGCGGTCAAGGGCGAATCATGACGGATAAGCAACGTTCGGGGATTAGTGAACACGGCATTGCTTATTTCCAAAACCTCGTTGCGCAATATCACAAATAATCATTTAAGGGAGCTTCTCAAATTATCACTGGGGCCAAGAGCTCAATCATGTGTTATTTAGAGAAGCGCTCAAGTTAAAGGTGCGGCAAATAAAGTCGTACCTTGCTTTCAAACTATAGGATCATGACATGTCAAGTTTGCAAGGTAGTCCGCTATTTCAACAACGCGGATGGGTAAATGGTCAGTGGATCAATGCACAATCCAATGCCACTGTACCCGTCACCAATCCAGCAACAGGTGAAGAGATTGGGCTTATTCCCAATATGGGGGCGGCAGAAGCAAGCCTAGCGGTTGATGCTGCATATCAAGCCTTAGCAACGTGGAAAGCCTTAACTGCACAAAAACGCGCAGATTTATTATTGGCTTGGTATCAGTTGGTATTGGCACATGCTGACGAACTGGCTCGTATCATGACCATTGAACAAGGCAAGCCTTTGGCTGAAGCTTTAGGTGAAGTGAAATATGCTGCTTCATTTATTCAATGGTTCGCAGAAGAGGGCAAGCGAGTTTATGGTGATGTGATTCCTACCACCAATAATCAACAGCGTTTTATCATTACCAAGGAACCTGTAGGTGTGGTTGCAGCGATCACGCCTTGGAATTTCCCAATCGCTATGATTACCCGTAAAGCTGCGCCAGCTTTAGCTGCGGGTTGTACGATTGTGATTAAACCTGCCAATGAAACGCCTTATTGCGCCTTGGCCATTGCCAAACTTGCAGAAATGGCAGGGATTCCTGCTGGGGTGATCAATGTTGTAACAGGTCAGTCACAAGAAATCGGTGCAGTATTTACCAGTCATGAAAAAGTCAAAAAACTGACTTTTACTGGCTCAACACCTGTTGGTCGTTTATTGATGCAGCAATGTTCAGACACGATTAAAAAACTTGCGCTCGAACTTGGTGGAAATGCGCCATTGATTATTTTTGATGATGCGGATTTAGATAAAGCAGTACAAGGTGCAATTTTTGCCAAATTCCGTAATGCAGGGCAAACCTGTGTTTGTGCTAACCGTATTTATGTACATGACAAGGTTTATCAGGCATTTACTGAGAAATTTGTGCAAGAAGTTGAAAAATTTAAGATTGGCAATGGTCTTGAAGAAAATGTACAGATAGGGCCTTTAATCAATGAAAAAGCCGTCCTTAAGGCTCAACAGTTGATTGATGATGCACGAAAAAAAGGTGCACAAGTGGCATGTGGTGGTAAACAGCATGCACTTGGACAGACCTTTTTTGAACCAACCGTGCTTACTGATGTGGATCAAAGCATGGAAATTGTCAAAGAAGAAATCTTTGGGCCAGTGGCACCACTGATTCGATTTAGTGATGAAGCAGATGTGGTTGCCCAAGCCAATGACACCATCTTTGGTTTGGCAGCCTATGTGTATAGCGAAAGCATTTCACGGATCTGGCGTGTCGCAGAACAACTTGAATATGGCATGGTGGGGATGAACTCAACTGCAATTTCAAATGAAGTGGTCCCGTTTGGTGGCGTGAAGCAATCTGGGGTAGGCCGTGAAGGTTCTAAGTATGGCTTAGAAGAATTCATGACCATTAAATATATGTGTTTAGGGCTATAGGATAAAGGCGTGTTGGACATTCATTGATGATCATCCAACACGCTGCCCTCCAATGAGAAAGCGCTTGAATAAGTACTTAAAAAAGCAACATGTGGTAAAGAGGATTTAGACATGGCAAGTCATTATGAAATGTTTGCATCAGTGGTCACAGGGGTAGAGCAACTTACACCATTGATCAAACGGTTTACATTTAAACGTCAGGATGGACAAAATTTTCCTCAGTTTAATGGGGGCAGTCATATCATTGTAAAAATGAATGATCAGCTTTCCAATGCCTATTCACTGATGAGCTGTGCTCAGGATCTTAGCACTTACCAAGTATGCGTACGTAAAGATGTAGAAGGTAAAGGTGGCTCGGTCTATATGCATGAGCAATGCAATGAAGGCTGTGAAATTCTGATTTCAGAACCTAAAAATTTATTTCCGCTGGCTGAAAATGGCGCAAAACATATTTTAATTGCGGGTGGGATTGGGATTACGCCTTTTGTGCCGCAAATGGATGAGTTGGCTGCACGTGGGGCAGATTACGAATTGCATTATGCCTATCGTTCGCCAGAGCATGCTGCACTGTTGCAAGAGCTTAAACAAAAACATGCTGAACATATTTTTAGTTATGTCGATTCAGAAGGGAAATGCCTTGACCTCGATCAATTAATTTCCGCACAGCCAAAGGGCACACACGTTTATGTCTGTGGGCCAAAGCCAATGATTGATGCGGTGATTGATCGTTGTAATTTTCATCGTTATCGAGATGAATATATTCATTGGGAACAATTTGCTTCAACCGTACCTGAAGATGGTGAAGCGTTTACTGTGGTTTTGGCGAAATCTAATCAGCAAGTTGAAGTTCAAGGCAACCAGACTATTTTACAGGCAATTGAAGCATTGAATATTGATGTTGAGTGTTTGTGTCGTGAAGGGGTGTGTGGTACTTGTGAAACTGTAATTCTAGACGGTGAGGCAGAGCACTTTGATCAGTATTTGAGTGATGATGAAAAGGCATCACAACAATCGATGATGATTTGTGTATCTCGTGCCAAAGGCAAAAAATTGGTATTAGATTTATAAATAATCCTTGGCGTAAACCGAAGTGATTTATGTTGATATATTGCAGCTTTACTTTAACCTGAATTGCCGGTTTCTAAATTAACGCCGAATGAGTCTCATTCGGCGTTAATGACTGGTTAAGAGTATGATTTAACAACTGCATTTGAGCATCAGCACAAAAAAACAAATACTGTTGAATGCAAAGCATAGCCACTAAAAAGCCCAAACAAATTTTAATACACTGGTATGGCCTTCAGGACGATTTTCAACATGAGTTTCTTTTAAATACTTTGCTTCAATTGACCAGTTTTTATCTTGATATTGTATTGCAGGACCAATTGCTAAAACTTGTCCACGCATCGCAATATTTTCACCCTGTTGCTTATCTGACTTGGTTTGCTTAAAAGCATAGCCTTCAACAGCCACTTTAACCTGATCAGTAAGTTTATATCCAAGACTATAATCACCAGCAAAATATTCGCCAGATTTGTATTGGGTATCATCATTTTCAGTATTAAAGCTATAAGAAATTTTAGTTGAAATATCTAAACCATTTTTTGGGGCATAGCTGTAAGCAAAAATCGGTCGAACAGTATTGTAGTTTTTGCCAATATTGGCGACCAAAGGCTGTTGTGCTGTGGCCTTATCATATTGACCTGTGGCGAGTACTGTTTCTATCGCAGCAATCCAGTGGTGATCTCCTTGATGCCAACCTAACATTGACCCCAACATTAAGTCACCTAAGGCAGTGTTATGATCTGACATCCCCGCTGCAGATAATCTGAGATCAACCATAGGCTGTATGGCATAGAAACCCAGTTGACCACCGAAATAGTTTTGTTCTGTCATCCAGACCAAACGGGGTATAAAGGCATTTACATCTAAATGAAAATTCGCTGGGCCATTATCAAAACTTCCAGCATGGTAATTTTGATAATAACTTAATAGATACACGCCAGCAGGTGGTAGTGCGCCTGCCATCATACCTTCAGCACCGAGGGCAAATGAGTCAGCCCCATTTTCTGTGGCACAGGCAATGCTACTGGTTAAACCGAGCATCAATGGAACTGAAAGTTTGAACATTAATTGTTTCATAGAAAATCCTTTTCAATGATATTTTTATTGCAGCTAGCTGTAGTTAAACGGATTTAGTATCACTACATTGTTGACTAAGCGGCTACTCGACGACGATCGACCTCTGTAGAGGGGACTTGATCAACGTCTTTGACCAATTGGAAATTAAATTTGATGTGTTTAAAGGCTTTATCCAAATTGTATTGTTTAATTTTCGCGAGATCCGTTACATCCAGCGCAGTAGCGATCAGTCCATCACGAGTAGCAAAGGCAAAGTCATCCCAAAGGTATTTGTCACCTTCAATATTAAATTGAGTGGTCAGTTTGCGATAACCCGGCGCAGAGACAAAGTAGTGAACATGCGAAGGGCGGTTACCATGTCGACCCAACAAATTGAGTAAAGCTTGTGTTGTACCTTCAGGTGGACAGCCATAACCGACAGGCATGGTGGTTTGAGCGATATATTGACCTTGTGTATCGGTGAAAATACTGCGGCGTAAATTAAATGCAGACTGAGATTTATCAAAGAATGAATAGTTGCCTAAACTGTTGGCATGCCAGATTTCTACTTTTGCATTGGGAATAATCTGTCCAGCAGTGTCAGTGACAATGCCTTCAATGATTAAGGCATCGACGTGCGCAGATTCAGAACCATCATCCATACGAGCAAAGCCAACGGACTCAGGCGCACCTGCAACATAAAGCGGTCCTTCAATTGTTCGTGGTGTTCCACCTGTAATACCGGCTTTAGTATCTGCATCATCTGCACGTAAATCTAAGTAATGTTCTAGCCCGAGACCTGCTGCCAAAAGTCCCAGTTCATTGGCTTGACCTGCATCTGTCAAATATTCTAAGCCTTTCCAAAGCTCGGTTTGAGACATATCTAAGTCTTCAATGGCTTGGAATAAATCACCAAGTAAACGAACAACGATTTGCTGAACACGCAGATTGACTTCACCTGTTGCTGTCGCGACATTCATTTGCTGAACGAGGCTATCGATTTGTTGTCTATTCATCATCATCTTCCTTTGATTGATATGAGTATTTGGCATGAGTATCTTGAGAGCGATCTGGAATCAGTGCAGATCACTCACGCTGGTGTTGCTATATTGGATAATTTAAGGGTTCAACCACTCGACTTTAGATGTGTCTAAAAAGTGCCGAACGTGATTGCCCATTTGCACCATCTGCTGCACTTAAAAAGCGTTCAGTATGGATGTCTTTTTCAAATAAACGGCTTTGCATCAAGGTGGAGATGGCGGCATCAATCATCGGTGGCGGGCCACATAAATATGCCTTGTGCCCACTGCATTTATTTTCAAAATAATTGGCAACCGCTTCATGTACATAACCTGTAAACCCTGTCCATTGGTCTTCTGGCTTAGGCGCATTTAAGGCAGGGATGTATCTGAAATTTGGATATTCTTTGACAAGCTGTTCGAATTTTTCACGGTTATATAATTCAGCAACATCCCGTGCACCTTGGAACAAATAAATGATACGGGTGTCACCTTGTTCTAAAAGATCCAGAATCATCGATTGAGGGCTTGAAAGCCCTGAACCACCTGCAATGAAAATGACATTTTGCTGATCAGACTTACGCACAAAAAATTGTCCATAAGGTCCTGAAAGCGCCATTTCTTCACCAACACTCAGTTCATCATGCACATAGCGTGTTGCTGCACCACCTTGCACTTTACGAATATGTAATTCGATCAGATTTGCTTCGCTCGGTGTATTGGCGATTGAAAATGCCCGGGTTCCTTCAATATTAGGGAGTTGGATATTGATGTATTGGCCTGCTTGAAACTGCATTGGTCGATCAAGCTGAAGTCGAATACCTTTAATCGTCGGCGATAAATCCGTTATTTCAATGACTTTGGCTTGGTAGTCTTGGACTAAATAGCCTAAGAAATCCTCGTCTTCATCCACATCCGCTTCGATGACCATGTCAGATTCGGGCTTGCAACAACAAGCCAACACTTTATTTTCTTCACGTTCAATGTCCATAAGCGCAAAAGGCGAGGCTTCACCAACATCATAAAAACCGTCTGTGACTTGAACTTTACATGTACCACAAGTGCCATGTCCGCAAGCAAAGGGCAACCAAACACCTTGACGCAATGCTGCATCTAAAATGGTTTGATCTTCTTCAACTTGAATGATGGTTCCTGCTGGTTCAATCGTGACTTGATAGCTCATCTGTGTTCTCCTTAAACATGTGTGCCTTGGTAACCCGTTAGATCAGGCGTTACAAAGCGCAGGAGAGATTTATGATCAAAACCCAAATCTTCTAGGGACTTAGAAAAATCAGCCTGTAAAAGATTGCGGTTTAAACGGAATTCAACTTTAGACCAATCAATATGTTTAAAATCGGGATGTTGCTCAAAACCCGCCTGAATTTGCCCATCAATCAAGGCTTGTAAGCTTTGTTTTGGTGAAACCACAAAAGCATGTGCCGAACAAAATAGGGTGTGATGATCCCAACCAATAAACAACAACATGTTTTCGCCGTAATTTTGTTGTAGATCTAGTGGTTCAAATTGATATTTTTCAACAATCGCTTGTACAGTCATGGTGTATTTCCTTAAACTTTTGAATAAATCCTTGAGCGGATGCTGTCGAATTAGACAACATCCATTGCTTATTTTTTAATTTTTGGATGAGGGTTTAAGCTGCGTTGCCTTTCCATTTTTTCCAGCGCTGTTGGTCAGGTGAACCTTCAATATCGAGATTGTCTGCACCGACATTAAAGTTGTAGTAATCCCTTAAAATACTTTCTAAATCTGGACCACCACAGTTACCCTGCAAAATTTGATGTACAGGCAACCACGCTTGGATGTATTTCTCAGGTTCGCGTTCAAAAATGTCATGACAACCATCAGAGCAAGTGTGATAACGCTCATCTTTGTAAATTGAATCACGATAGCTAAATAGTGTTGGGTCGCCATCCATTTCTGTAAAGGTCATTGGAATTTGGCATACTTGGCACAATTGAGGTAAACCCGCGCTATAGAAGCGTTTACCTTCAGCTTCCATTTTTCGAGCAAGTTCCCAACGTGGGCGGTAGTATTTATCAAACGTGTCAGGGTATTTTTCTGAGAGCCAATCCATTTCCTCATCTGTTGGAATCCACGTATGGAAGCCTGCTGCATGACCGAAGTTATAGAAAATCCACCATGCTTGATGCGAAACATGTTCTTTCTCTTTGCTAATCACTTCACTATATTTCGGCATACGAATCCCGTAGCGACTTAAGTCTTTAAACAAAGCGCCACCTGCTTCTTCAAAATAAGTTTCCCAAGCTTCTTTCCATGACATGACTTTATTTGGCAACATGTAATCCATCATCATGCCGACGATGGACAGCAGGCGAGTTCCTCGCCAGAACCATTTATCAATCCATTCTTGTACGATTGGCACATTATCTTCGTGCTGTTCCAGTAAGAATTTTACGATTTCCAGTCCTAGCGTCATGTGGCGTGCTTCGTCTGATTGTGCACTAAAGCCAAATGTTACGGTCGCCATATCACCGTTGTAAGCTGCTCCCGACATGAAAGGAACGAACAATAAGTTAGTAAGGACATATTCAAAGGCAAAGCTGATTGCCAATAAAAACTCAAAAGGCCCCGCTGAACGTGCATCTTCAAAGAATGATTTAGGTACAGACAAGTACCAGACACGGTCATGCATATGTGCCCAGTCTTGGAAGCCATCAAAGAACTTGTTGTAATGGCTCATTGCATGAATCTGGGTTTGTACATGACGTAATTCATCAATGGATTGCATTTGCGAGGCGATACGTGCACCAATGCCACTAAACTGACGTCCAACATGGGCATAGCCTTGGTATGCTTGATACTCAAGCGGGGTTACCGCGGTTAAAAACAATTTAATCGCGTTGACATAACGTTCATTTGAAACATTCATTTGCCCATTGTTTTGTGCAAAAGCATCAAAAATGGCATATAGCTTCTTTTCTTTTTCTGCTTGGTATTTCCAATAGTTATCCATGGTTAAACGGAAAGGATCTTCCCATTTCGACCAGTCGGTAATTTTGATGCCTTCAAACTCTTCATACGGAAAGGCATCTTTACGATCTGCATAGGAAAAGTCCCAATCTAGATCACGGGTGAGTATCCGATAACGTTCTTTGGCATTGAGCTTTTTATTGTTTACTTTGGCTTGGCTATTCATTTTGATCATCCTTTAACTTACATGCAGCTGCCTGCTATTTATGCTTTAAATCTAGGGGAAGTACGGCTTAGTTCCACTTCAAGGTAAAACTGTCATCATCTTCATCAACATTGCCACCTAAGGTAATCATGTTGAGTTGTAGTTCTTGGATATCCCAGTTTTGCCCAAGTTTTTCTGATACTGTTTCTGCCCGTACTACCAGCTCGCCAGTGCTTTCGACCCGAATCATCGCGGGAAGATATTGAATTGTTGCTTGAGGATTGTCCTGTTCAATCGCTTCAATGATGTAGCGTGAGGTGTCATTGTCTTGCAATGCTAAATAAACTTTAGAGGTCATGATGGCAAATCCTTATGCTGCTAAATCGAGTAAAATGTTGCCGGCTTTTTTGCTACGTTCAGAGATCTTATTTAGACCTGAATCAATCCCTGAATCCGTGAGTGTGGTTTGTGCCCAAGCACTAAATGCTTGTTTAACTTGGGGTAGTAATTCCGTGATCCATGATTGAATCAGGGTTTTATTGTCTTCAGATTCAGAAATTGCAGTTTTTAAAACACTGTCTGACCACTTCGCTAAATCAGTTAAACAGTCCTTCATAAATTCAGTAAGAATGGCAATATCACGCCCGCCATTTTCAACCAGCCATTCATCCAGCTGTCCAAAAACCAGCTCTTGTAACATGCTGTCAATCAACAGATTTTGCAGAATGTAAAGTTTGAACCAGTCTTGTTCAGTTAGGCTTTGTTCACAAAGTTTACGTAAGGGTTGCCAAGTTTCATCATTTAGCCAAGCGTGTTTGGCCTGTTGTAAGGATTCACCTGTATTGCCATCAAGAATCAAGCCAATACGTGAAATGTATTGCGCCATACCGAGACGATCCATAGCCGCAAAAATACATGCTTGGGTGATGACAGTGCCATAACCATAAGCACTGCCTGACATCATATGTAAGTTGGCCGTTTGTTCGACATAGCGAAAAGGTAATAAACACTGGATGATTTTTTGTTTCACTTCATCACTGAGATTATTGATCAACTGACGTTTTTCAAAAAAAGCATAATGACTTTCAGCGGTATCTTGCAGACGTGCACGATGTTGCACATAAGCGCCGTAATAAAATTGACGAGGGTCTTTAAATGCATACCAATCTTGCATTTGCAAAGCGGTATGGGTTTTATCATTTAAGGTTTTATCTGGCTTCCATAAGGGGCGATAGTGAAAATTTGTCGAAGCTTGAATATCAAAGCTGACTTCTTGATAGCGTGTTGCGGGCTTGGCTCCAAAACGGCGTTCGATATACGCATAAGTCTGACGAATCGGTTGCAAATTGGATGTTTTAATTTCTAAAGTCATTACTTTCTCCTTGTAGAATTAAGCCTGATCGTCTTGATCAGAATGTTGGCGAGCATGATTTAAAACAGTCGGTTCAATGCCATAACGCCATTTATCTTCCTGCGCATCGTTCCAAGCTTGTTGTTTTGCGGTCATTTCAATGACATGATTAATTTCACAAAAATGTTGGAAAGCCTGTTGGGGGAGAATCAGTTCAACAAAAAGCGTGGGGTCTTGAATGGCAAAATCGAACTCGACAAATTTGGCATTCCGCTCACCAGTAATACGGATATATTTGACCAATGCGGTAGGCTGTTTAGCGTCAATCATGTGCTTATCCTTTTATCAACATCAAAACAATTTTGATGTAGAGCTTCATGCTCATGTGCTAGGTTTGCTCTAGATATTCCAAAAGTCGTGCCAACTTTAAAATTTAATTAAAATTCAAATATTTATTATTTTTTTGCTCATGAGGATATGAAGTACGACAGCATTATTTTCATCAAATAATGAACCTAAAGAGATGCTGATTTCATCAAAAGATGAAACAGTGATTTTGATGGGGGAAGGTCGAGTTAATGTTTATAAAAACCAATAACGACTTGATATCGATTAAAATAAGAACAATATACCTTAAAGGTATGAAAATATAAGAAAAGGTAGTGAAGCTTTTGGGTCAGAATTAGGTAATATCAAGATTGCATTCACAAAGACATATAGCCAAGGATGGATATATCATGCCCCCAGCCAAAGATGTGAAGGTATATAAAAAAATACTGGAACAGAACAAAGATATTCAAGATTTACTCGATAAAATCGTTTTTGATGCTCAACACGGACAAATCTGGTTTGATGAAAATCGGATGTTGTTAATGCATACCAGTATTCTGGGCTTTTTAAGAAAAGATCTCTATCAAATGCTGGGGCTTGAACGCACCAAACGCTTTTTTATTCGTTGTGGTTACCAAGCTGGCATGCGCGATGCAGAAGTAACCTCAAAACTACGACCAAATTTAAATGAAGCAGAAGCTTTTATGGCTGGACCGCAAATGCATGGCATCCGTGGCATGGTGCAGGTTGACGTCAATGAGCTGCATTTAAGTCATGATTTAAAACAGTTTTATGCTGATTTTAACTGGCTTAATTCATTTGAGGCAGAGGTGCATTTAAGTGAATTTGGTGCTTCAGATCAACCTGCTTGTTGGATGTTATTGGGCTATGCCTGTGGCTATAGCAGCTTTGTCATGGGGCAGACCATTATCTATCAAGAGACACATTGCGTTGCTCAGGGTGATGAGCATTGTCGAATCATTGGAAAGCCGTTGAGTGAATGGGAAAATGCCGATGAGTTGATTCGCTTTATGTCACCCGATGCTGTCTCGGACGAAATCATTGCCTTACAGGCGGAACTCAATCAATTAAAGAAAAATATCTATACCGATGCTGAAAGTGATTACACCATGTTTAATGCGGTAGGAGAGTCGGTCGCCTATCGCAAAGTCTGTGATCTACTTAAAAAAGCAGCAGGGAGTAAAGTCGCAGTTTTATTACAAGGTGAAACAGGCGTTGGCAAAGAAGCATTTGCACGTGGTATTCATAATGGCAGTCAGCGCCAAGCGCAACCATTTGTGGCAGTGAATTGTGCCTGTATTCCTCCTGATCTGATTGAGTCAGAACTGTTTGGAGTGGAAAAAGGCGCATTTACTGGTGCGGTTCAATCTCGAATGGGAAAATTTGAACGCGCCCATGGTGGAACAATTTTTCTAGATGAGGTGGTTGAGCTTTCACCGCGTGCACAAGCTGCGTTATTACGTATGCTGCAAGAAGGTGAGTTTGAACGGGTAGGAGATAGTCGCACCCGCCAAGTCGATGTCAGACTTGTTGCTGCGACCAATGAGGATTTAGAGCAGGCCGTAAAAGATGGGAAATTCCGTGCAGATTTATATTATCGCTTAAATATTTTTCCTGTGATTATTCCGCCTTTACGTGAGCGAAGAGAAGATATTCCATTGCTGATTAATCATTTTTTGGCACGTTTTGAAAATATGTATAACAAAACTCTAAAAGGGCTCAGTGATAAAGCAAAAAACTTTATGATGAAATATGATTGGCCTGGCAATATTCGTGAGCTGGAAAACTTGTTGGAAAGAGCCACCTTACTGACCGATCATCAACAGGAAATTAAATTGGACAGTTTGTTTCCTCAACATAAGGATTTAGAAGCAGTGGGTGAAACTGCACAATCGCTGATCAATGTAGAGGATTTATTTAGTGAGAATTTCTCTTTAGATCAACTTGAACAAAATATTATTCGTAGCGCAATGGATAAAAGCCAGCAGAATGTCTCAGAAGCTGCCCGTATGCTTGGAATTAGTCGAGCAACATTGGATTACCGTTTAAAGAAAATTACGTTAGGTTAAAATCAAATTGGTCCCAATAACCATAGGCCAATAGCCATAGAAATGTGCTTGGATAGCGCTTTGATCAGCTTCAGGCCGCTATGTTATCTGTCTATAGTTGTTGATAGCTATCAATTTAAAACAGATGAGTTGAATGCTTGTTTCAATGAAGTCAATTTTATACTTGGATGTTGATCTCATATTTTATTTAAATTTAAATCGTCGGGCTTAAATAAAATACTAAAACAACTTCCTCCTAAAGCTTGTGACTTGGAATATTCAATCCGACCTTCATGTGCGATCATAATTGCATTGACAACAGATAGACCTAAACCACTGCCACCATTCTTTTTGCCTCTGGATTCTTCAAGTCGATAAAACGCATCAAATATAAAGGGAATATGCTGATCTGCGATACCGGGTCCTTGATCTTCAATGGTTAAAACCAAACCTTCTGATTTTTTTTGGGTGCTAATCCGTAAAATCCCTGCCTGTGCATAACGAATTTCATTTTCAAATAACGCAATTAAAATCTGTTCAAGCCGTTGTCGGTCAAAAAAGCAGGCTTGATCTGATAGATCGGTTTCGATGATTAATTTTGCTTGATCAAAACGGTCTTGAAGTAAATTTACAGATTGTGTAATGACGTCAGATAGACAAACTGACTCTAGGTTAAGTCGAAGTTGTTGATTATCCGCAAGACTTAGGGTTCTTAGATCTTCGATTAAAAATGACAGTTGCTCAACTTGATTGAGCAAGTTTTTTAATAGGGCTTTATCTGGGGTGAATATATCGTCAAGCACGCCTTGTAAGCGACCTTGTAAGATAGTCACAGGTGTTCTTAATTCATGTGCAATTGCGGCATTCCAAATAGATGCATTGTTGACTGAGATTTCTAGTTTTTCTGCCATACGATTAAAGTCATTGATCATCTTTGTGATTTCAGCGACAGAAGAGGGATTGTCCAATTGTGCTCTTACGGAAAGATTGCCCAAACTAATTTCTCTTGCTGCAATGGCTAAAGAATTTAGCGGGGCGATAAAGCGTTGCGCTAATTTTAATCCTAAATAAACAGAAGTTAGTGAACCGAATAAAGTCACCAATAAAATCCAAGTGAGATCAACAAAATTAAATGACCAGTCTTCGGAATTTAATTGTTCAAGTGAGACCAATTTAAACTCAATGGCGACAAAATAAGTTAAATAGCCAAAAATCAAGGAAAAACAAGTGGTCAATAAGCTCACTTTGGCCATGGTGATAATCAGCTGGCGGCTAATTCCAATGTTATTTTTCATCATTTTGCCTTAAACGATAGCCAACACCACGGACATTGATCAGTAAGTCAGTTTGATGATGATCTTCCAGTTTTTTACGTAATTTACTGATGTGACTGTCTACAGTACGCTCTAAGGCATCACCATCAGGCAAGCAATGGTTCATTAATTCTGATCGGGTAAAAACCTTGTAGGGCGCTTGCGACATCAACGCAAGAATCTTAAATTCCGTTAAGGTAAGGTTTAACAGTGCTTTCGAATGTTCTTTGATAATGTATACACAAAGTGTTTCTGTATTAATTTCAATTGATTTAAAGCTAATGATTTGGGCTTTCGCCTGAGATGACATTGCACTTCTTCTCAATACTGCCTCAACTCTGGCAATAATTTCATTTGGATTAAATGGTTTTACCACAAAGTCATCAGCGCCGATTCTAAGTGCTGTGACTTTATCCACCTCTTGATCTAATGCGGTCAGCATAATCACAGGCGTTTGTTTGGATTGACGAATATGATTTAAAACTTCCCAACCATTTAAGATCGGCAATTTCACGTCAAGAATCACCAGATCAATCTGTTGTTGCGCATGTATTTCGATGGCTTGCTGTCCATTAAGTGCTCTAAGCACATTGAAGCCATTTTTTTTCAGATAATGCTCCACAATATCACCGATATCATAATCATCTTCAACGACTAAAATTTGTTTACTGGCTGGATCAGACGCAAAAGAAATATTGCCCATCGCTGGATACTTTAAAATGGATACAGCACCATCATAATTTATTTTTAGTGGTTATATCCACACAATCTCCACACTTTAGTGACGCTAAGTACACAAATATTGCCAATAATCGTCATATCTAGAACTCTGGGTGCAGATGATGCCTAAGCCTTATTTTTTTATTATTTTATTGGTTGTTTTAAGTGGGAGTGCGTTAACTGGATGTAATCGCTCAGGAAATGCTGAAGCAGAACAAGCACAGCAGGCTGCACCAGCCAAAGTCAGTATTTATACCGTTCAACAGCAAGATATTCATTTGATTGAAAACTTACCTGCACGTGTACAAGCCTATCGAATTTCAGAAATTCGCCCACAAGTTGGCGGAATTATTGAAAAGGTGCTGTTTACCCAAGGCAGTGAAGTTAAGGCTGGACAACCCTTATTTAAGATTAATTCGGAAATTCTTCAAGCCGATGTCAATAGTAATCAGGCTTTATTGGCAAAAGCACAGGCCGAAGTGGTGCGTTTAAAAACGCAACAGGAGCGATATCGACAACTGCTTCCTTCCAATGCCATTAGTAAACAGGAATTTAATAATACGGAAGCTGCTTATCAACAGGCTTTGGCCGAAGTTGCTCAAACCAAGGCAGCATTGGCACGACAAAATTTAAACTTACGCTATGCGACTGTACGCGCCCCGATTTCAGGTCAAATTGGTAAGTTGCTGGTAACCGAAGGTGCATTGGTCAGTACCAGCGATACCAATCCAATGGCTTTGGTGCATCAGTTAGATAAAGTCTATGTGGATGTTAAACAATCAATTTCTGAATATGAGCAATTGCAAGATCGTTTGAATGATGGTTCGTTATTACAACGTGGTGGTGCTGAGGTTAGCATATCCAATAGTCAGGGTAAATTGTATCCAGTCACAGGAAAGATTTTATTCTCAGATACCAGCGTGGATCCCAATACCGGTGACGTGACTATCCGTGTGGAAGTAAATAATCCTCAACGGAAATTATTGCCAGGGATGTATGTCAGAGTTGGTTTAAACAGAGCATCACAACCCAATGCCTTACTTGTACCTGAGCAAGCCGTGCAAAGAGATATTTCAGGTCAAGCACAACTGTTGATTGTAAAAGCAAATCAGACTGCAGAAACACGTCCAGTGAGTTTAGGACAGTTATATAAAGGTTTCTATGTGGTGAATAGTGGAATTAAAGCAGGTGAAAAAGTCATTGTTGAGGGGCATGATCGAATTCAACAGCCAGAACAGCCTTTAAAAATAACCCAGTGGAAGTCGCAATACACAACCGGTGTTGGGACTTTACAAACGCAAAATAAGGGCAGTGATCAAAGCACTGCAGGTCAGTCTTCTCCGAATACAGGAGAAAAATTATGATATCGCAGTTCTTTATTAAACGACCAATCTTTGCTTGGGTAATTGCACTCTTTATTATTCTGTTTGGTGTCTTAAGTATTCCAAAGTTGCCGATTTCTCGTTTTCCTTCAGTTGCACCACCTTCGATTAGTATCTATGCAACCTATCCGGGAGCAACACCAGAAACCTTGAATGATAGTGTTGTCACCTTGATTGAGAGAGAGTTATCGGGAGTAAAGAATTTACTTTATTACAGCGCCACCTCAGATGCCAGTGGTCAAGCGAGTATCACCGCCACATTTAAACCGGGGACTGATCCAGAGTTGGCTCAGGTAGATGTGCAAAATAAACTAAAGTCTATCGAACCGAGATTGCCACAATCGGTTAGACAGCAAGGCCTGATTGTTGAAGCGGCATCTTCTGGATTTCTGATGATGGTCGGAATCAACTCACCAAATGATCAATTTAAAGAAATTGATTTAAGTGATTATTTGGTTCGAAATGTGGTTGAAGAATTAAAACGGGTTGAAGGGGTAGGACGTATCCAATCCTTTGGATCTGAAAAGGCCATGCGTATTTGGATAGATCCAAACAAACTGGTGTCTTATCAGTTGTCGATTAAAGATGTCACAAATGCCATTCAAGCACAAAATACGCCGATATCTCCGGGAAGTGTCGGGAGTTTGCCGGCGGTCCAAGGACAGATGATTACACTGCCATTAACGGCTGAAGGGCAGTTAAGTACAGTTGAAGAATTTCAAAATATTACTTTGCGTGCCAACCAGAGTGGCGCACAAGTCACACTGAAAGATGTTGCACGAGTGGAGCTTGGGGCGCAAACCTATAGTTTTTCTATTTTAGAAAATGGAAAGCCAGCAACCGCTTTGGCGATTCAAATGAGCCCAGGCGGGAATGCAGTCAAGACCTCTGAAGCGGTCAAAGCAAAAGTTGAGGAGCTCAGTAAAGTTTTACCAAAGGGAATGCAATATTCGATTCCTTATGATACTGCACCGTTTGTTAAGATTTCGATTGAAAAAGTAATCATGACATTGCTGGAAGCAATGGTGTTGGTTTTCCTTGTCATGTATTTATTTTTACATAACATTCGCTACACTTTGATCCCTTCAATTGTTGCACCGATTGCACTTCTAGGCACATTTGCAGTGATGTTGATCAGTGGTTTTTCGGTCAATGTTTTAACCATGTTTGGTATGGTTTTAGCCATAGGTATTATTGTCGATGATGCGATTGTGGTGATTGAAAATGTGGAACGTATCATGGCAACGGAAGGCTTATCACCTGTTGATGCCACTTCTAAAGCAATGCAAGAAATTACCAGTCCAATCATCGGGATAACATTGGTACTGGTGGCGGTTTTTTTACCGATGGCCTTTGCCAGTGGTTCGGTCGGGATTATCTATAGACAATTTACCGTGACCATGGCGGTATCCATTGCATTCTCAGCATTTTTAGCACTGACCTTAACCCCTGCACTTTGTGCAACCTTGTTAAAACCGATTGAAGCAGATCATCAGAAAAAAGGCTTCTTTGCGTGGTTTGATCGCTTTTTTGACCGCGTCAATAAAAAGTATGAAGCAATTTTAGTGAAATTGTTGAAACACATTTTTACTGTGATGATTGTATTTGTTGTTCTGACAGGTTTCTTAGTATTTGCGTTTAAATCGATCCCAACTGCTTTTTTACCAGAAGAAGACCAAGGCTCATTTATCACCTCATTTCAATTGCCTGCAGATGCCAGTCAAGAGCGTACATTGACCATTGTAAAATCGTTTGAGGAACATTTAAAAAGCAGAGAAAGTATTAAGGAAAATGTTTCTGTACTTGGGTTTGGCTTTAGTGGTTCTGGTAATAACACAGCCATTGCCTTTACAAATTTAAAAGATTTTAAAGACAGAAATACCTCCGCTGCAGATGAAGTTAACGCTGTAAATGCGGCAATGGCAGACAGTGCAGAAGGTACGATTATGTCTGTTTTACCGCCTGCAATTGAAGAAATGGGAACAACTTCGGGCTTTACTTTACGTTTACAAGATCGTGGTAATCTTGGAATGCAAGCTTTGAATGAGGCACAAGCACAGTTGATTGGTCTTGCAGCAACCAGTAAAAAACTGGCTTATGTTTATCCAGAGGGTTTACCACCAGGCAGTAATGTCGATTTAAAAATTGATCGGAATAAGGCAGAAGCTTTAGGTGTGAATTTTGCTGATGTGACAGACACCATTTCATCTTCAATGGGCTCAATGTATGTCAATGATTTTCCAAATCAGGGACGAATGCAGCAAGTGATTGTTCAAGTCGATGCCGATTCACGGATGAAAGTCACTGATATTCTAAATTTGAATGTGGTTAACAAGACTGGAGCACTGGTTAAACTGTCTGAGATTGTAACACCTGTGTGGACACAGTCTCCGCAGCAATACAATCGCTATAATGGACGACCATCATTGAGTATTGCAGGGGCAGGCGCAGAAGGGGTTTCTTCAGGAGTAGTGATGAAGGAAATGGAGCGATTGATTGAGCAATTACCAAAAGGAATTGGTTATGAGTGGACAGGGCAATCCTTGGAGGAAAAACAGTCAGAAGCACAAACCAATTTTTTATTGGCATTGTCAATGTTGGTGGTTTTCCTCGTCCTTGCCGCACTCTATGAAAGCTGGTCGATTCCATTGTCGGTGATGTTGGTTGTACCTTTAGGTATGATTGGTGCAGTGGTTGCGGTATGGATCCGAGGGATTCCCAATGATATTTTCTTTAAAGTGGGTTTAATTACCATCATTGGATTATCTGCAAAAAATGCCATTTTGATTGTTGAATTTGCCAAAATGCTAAAAGAAGAAGGAATGACTCTGATTGAAGCCACTGTTGCAGCTGCCAAACTTCGTTTAAGACCGATCTTGATGACATCGTTAGCTTTTACCGCTGGTGTAATTCCATTGGTGATTGCTACAGGTGCAAGTTCTGAAACTCAGCATGCGATTGGTACAGGGGTTTTTGGTGGTATGGTCAGTGCGACGATACTTGCAATCTTTTTTGTGCCAGTATTTTTTGTGTTTATCCTCAGTGCTGTTGAGAAATTACGTGGCAAAGCTTTACCTGTACGTAAACTGCCTTAAGCGCTCTGCGTTAAGCTTTTAATTTTTAGTCTTGTGTTTTGTAGAGGATAAAGCATTTGTCCTCTACAATATTTCTAGCGCACCACCGCATTTATTATATGCATTTATTTGGATGCCTAATTTTTCTTCCTATTATTTTTATCTCGTATAGTTTTGTTTAGATATACAGACCAGTTGTTTTAACTGCATTATTTATATAAGTTTATTTTTTACATTTAAATAAATACATTCAGTGGCCCACTGTTTTATCGTCAAAACATACTTTCCAAATCATTATTATTTACATTTAATTACATTTCTCATTAGGCATTTTTGCCTTCTCATTCGTCTATATAGATAAAGGCAGTGTTTTTTAATTCACGGCAATTGATCTGATAGACGAAGCAGGAAGGATTCATGAACAGTACAACGCAATACAATAGATTGAGCAGGCAGGAAAAACACAGGGTTTTATTCAGCACTCAGCAAATGCGCTACATTTATTTGCGCTGTATCTAAGCCTATGTCAGCTGTAATTCTCGCTTCAAATGATAAGCAAAAATACTCTACGCTTTGTGGGGTAGTGATCAGTCATATATTGTTGTTATGGTCTTTGTCTTATTTAAAAACAGATGTTCGTATTGAATCACATTCACCTGAAAATGCGATTCAAATTCGTTTTATCAGCTTGAACAAAACCGATGTTGTACAACAAAGCAGTACAAAGCTGCAGACGGCATCAGAGCAAGTTGCAACGCAATCAAAAGCACAGCCTCAATCTACAGTAGCAACAGCGGTACAACATCAACAACAGGTCAAAGTGATACACAGTACTGAGTCAAAAAAGTTGAAGATGGATCAAACAACACAACAGACAACAAAAGCACAAGAAAAAAAACCAACCGATCAACAGACGGAAAGTAAATCTGAATCAAATCGTCAGTCAACACAAACATTCACTGAAACAAAATCATCTACGAATACTGAACAGACTGCTTCAGGTCAGTCAAATGAGATAGCCAAACGTGCAGGTGGTGAAGCAGGCAAAGACAATAAAAAAGAACAAAACGCTGCCTCTACTTCTCAACCACAGCAACCGCTTCCCGTGAGTCGGGTCGATGTACTCAGCTTTGGCAAGCTTAATTACGATGATCGCGAATTGCAAAACCAGCAGCGCTTGTTGGTTCTCACCATCAAAATCAATCCTCAAGGGCAGCCGATAGATGTCAGAGTAAAGCAAAGCTCAGGCATGAGTAGTTTGGATGAAAGAGCTATACAAGCCGCACAAAAAGCAAAATTTAAACCACATATTGTCAATGGTGAAGCATTGGCAATCGTGGTGGATTTTCCCATTCAGCTTAAGCTTGGTCGTAATCGCTGATTGGATCATTAAACAATGAAAGGGTTTATTTAGGAGTTTTTATGAACGCATCAACAGAAAAAGTGATCAGCAGTAGTTTAATGCAACGCTTGAAACAAGAAACACTGGCAGAGCATGAACGTATGGAAATCTTGATGCAGCAATCAGGCGCGTTTGAGAGTAAAGAGAATTATGCGCAATTCACCCTGTCGCAATATTATTTTCAGAAAGATGTTGAACATCTTTATCAAGATTCACAGGTTGAACAATTGATTCCCGATTTAGATGTGCGTGGGCGTTCCGATGCAGCTTTACAGGATTTAGCTGATTTAGGTTTAACGCCTCAGCAGCAGGGTATTGCAACCGATGAAATTAGTTTTCCACAATCTTTGGGCTGGATTTATGTTTCAGAAGGTTCAACCTTAGGCGCAGCATTTTTACTCAAAGAGGCTCATGCTAGATTCGGCTTTAATGCTGATTTTGCTGCACGTAACTTAGCGGCATATCCAGAGGGTCGTGGATTAGTATGGAAGCGTTTCAAGCAAAGCCTAGATGATGCAAATTTTAGTTTAGAGGAACAGCAATTGATTATTGAGGGGGCTATGCAAGGCTTTCATCGTTTTGGTGAACTTTTAGCACAATTAAAAACACTGAAATAAATAATTGATGATGGATAAAGGAAATCAAGCAATGAAGCAAACGGGGTCAGAGACCAATCTAAATACCAGCATTTCTATGTCGGAGCCGAGATTGGCGAAGTCATGGTTGGTTCGCTGGATCTGTATTGCACTGGCAGGGTTATGTCTGGTCTTAGGGACGATCGGTTTGGTGGTTCCTGGTTTGCCTACGTTTGATTTTTATTTTCTTGCGACGTTGTTTGCTGCAAAGGGTTCGCAGCGAATGCATCAGTGGATTGTCAATAATAAAGTCATTGCTCCAATTTTACAGCAATGGCAACTCAAACGAACTTTGCCAGTAAAAGTAAAACTATTTTCTTTGGCCAGTATGAGTGTAGCTGCTGGCATTTTAATTTGGACTGTGCCTCATCCATGGGCAGTAGGAACCATTATTGTGATGATGGTTTGTGTGCAATTGTGGATGTGGTTAAAAGCATAAATGAGGATAATCTCAGGATGGAAATCTTTGAATATTATAAAAATACTGAAGAACTTAAATGCTTGCTGTTGCAAGCAAATTTAAAAGTAACTACAACACGATTGACTGTACTGAATATTTTAAGAAATGCACAACGAGAGCTGACAGCAGCCGAAATTTTGTATAGTCCAGATTTAAAAGTGAAAAAATTATCTTTTGCTGGTGTCTATCAAACCCTGAAACAGCTTGTTAAAGCAGGATTGTTAGTTAAATTTAAGCTGGGCAGTGAACAAGCATTATATTCATTCAAGGGAAGTCAAACCAATATGAGAATATATTGTAAAAAGTGTAGTCAGTTGCAACAAATTAATGATGAGGCTTTAGAGCAGCAAATTCGAGGACTTATTTTAGAACATGGTGCAAGTTCATATCATCTGGTTATAGAAAAACCCTCTTGTCTTTATTGTAGTCATTAAAACAACATGTCAAAGGGTGGATTATTTTATGATAAAAATATCCATAAAATTAGGGTCTGTTAATATTTCATAAATGGTTTGCGTTGTAGGCTAAAATTGAGCAGGCAAGGCATGAAACGATGAGAATAGCGAGACTATTTTCGAGTTTCATAATGAAGGCTGAAATAATTTTAGCCACAACCCTTCGGGACTAGAGTGTTTTTTGCCGCTACGTCGTTACGAACTACTCATTTAGAATGACTAAATTTCGTATTTCGCGCCTAGTATCACCTAAAAAGCACTCGTAGTCGCAAACATAGACGAATTGTCAACAGACCCAATAATAAATCGAAATTTAAACTGAATGATAACCAAGATATTGAGGTTCAATGGGCATTAACTATTGATAATTTAGCTTTATTTTTTAAGTATATTAAATGATCAAATAGAGCATAAGGATGTACATGAACTAAAAAATAATCATATATACGGGGATTTTCTCTCAGGGTGTCTTGACATTTAAATGATAATTATTATCATTTAACAGACCATCAAAGAGTTGATCCTATTGTGAACAAAAATCCTGCATTTGTAGATCAATTGTACCGTAATCACCAATCTTGGTTGCATCAATGGCTTAGAAAAAAAGTAGGCAATAGTGAGCAAGCTGCAGATTTGGTACAAGATACGTTTATTAAAATTCTGCAAACGCGTGATGAACTTTTTGGAGTAAAAGAACCTCGTGCATATCTGGTGACCATTGCTAGAAATTTAATGATTGATCAGGTGCGCCGTAAGCGCATAGAGCAAGCCTATCTGAATGAATTAAGTCAGATGGAATATATGCTGGATACAATTCCTTCGCCAGAAGATCAACTTCAGGTTGTTCAAGCGATTGACCAGATTTGTCAGGCTTTGATACGCGTCTCTGAAAAAGCACAGCAAGCTTTTGTGCTACATTATTTTGAAGGTTTAACCCATAAAGAAATTGCAGAAATCATTGGTGTTTCAACAAAGATGATTCAAAAATATCTAGCAACTTGCCTTGTGCAATGCTACGCACTGAAACAAGAGAAGGATTTGTTTGAGTAAATGATTGAAGAAGAGAAGAGTAAGCAACAATTAATCGAAGAAGCAGCGGAATGGATTGTGCTGCTGAGTACCGATGATGACTTACTCAAAAGAACAGCGCAAACAGATTTTGATGCTTGGAAAAGCAAGAGTCCACAACGCCAAAAAATTGCTCAAGATATCGAGCAATATATTACTTCGATTCAAAAACTGGTACAGACTCCACAACAACAGAAAATGACCCAATCTGTCTTAAAAACAGGTTTGCATAGTGCCCGTAAGCAAAAAAATATGCGCTATGGTGGAATTTTAACGGTGATATTGTGTTGTGTAGGGGGTATTTATAGTTATTTTATTTATCATCCAGTGTCATATCTAACCGCTGATATTAAAAATCATGCGGGAGAATGGAAAACCCAAACCTTAGCAGACGGTTCACAACTTAAACTCAGTGGTCAGAGTGCGGTTAATCTGGACTTCTCAGCAAATCAGCGTGTTGTGGAGTTGGTTCAAGGGGAAATATTTGTAGATGTGGCCAGAGACAAAGCCCGTCCTTTTATTGTCAAAACCCAACATGGTCAAATTGAAGCATTGGGAACTGCATTTAGTGTTCAATATCAGCCAGATGCGACTGGGCTTAAAATGCTACATTCCAAAGTGAAAGTTCAGTCCTCGAAACAAGAGTTAGATCAAACCAAAGCATCTTCTGTGATTGTGACAGCAGGGCAAGAAGTCATACTTGATCGAAATGGTATACAACCTATACATACTTTTAATTTATACAATGAACAGCAGAAATGGAATCAACGGCATTTGATTGTTGAAAATATGTCTTTGTCAAAAGTGCTAAATGAGCTGAATCGAAACAGCAAAGAAAAAATTATATTTAACGCTGCTAAGTTAGAGAAAATTAAGGTCAATGCTGTATTGCCTTTAGATCATACCGAAAGTGCATTGCAATTATTAAGCAGTGTATTCCCTCAGCTAAATGTCTATCAAATCACCCCATATTTCACAGTTGTGACTTTGCAATAAACAGCATGATTTAAGCACTTGGTTTGAATCATGCTGTTTAGCTTTAAATTAGGCCTAAAATTTATATCGTTTTTTACTAATTGTTTGATAAATATAATTAATAATAAACTTAGAAAAATAAAAGATAGATAATTTAAATTTATTTTGAATAAATGGTTCCACTTTTTCAATTCTGAAGCGTCATAGTAAGTAGAAGCAAATATTAGGAATACATTTAATTTAATATATTGAATGATTCTTATTTACATTTACTGGGGCGTAAAATGAGTGAAGCTGTTTGCGGTCAAAAGCATCCAAAATATTCTTTCAAAGTGACATCATTGGCATTGGCGATTCATCTCGTTTGTGTGGGTGTAGCAACAACAGTCGCGACACAAAGCACTTATGCGCTCAGTACAGAAACGCAGTCATATCATATTCCAGCGGGTTCACTTGCCAGTGTTCTGAATACCTTTGCCGAGCAAGCGGGGACCTCGATTGCAATTGATGCAAATCAGCTTAAAGGTAAACGTAGCTTAGGTTTAAGCGGACAATATAATTTAGAAAACGGCTTTCAACATATTTTAGCAGCAACCGAGTTTACTGTGGTGAAAGTTGGAAATGGCTATATATTGAAGCATGTGGATAAAGCTGAAATTAGACCCATTCCAGTACAATCTCAGCCGATGATAGCTGATCAAGAAAATGTCGTACAACTTAGCCCAATGACTGTTTTTGGCACTGTCAGTCGCGATACAAAAGGGCAGAATGATGTTTATGATCAAGATATTTCTAGCGTCTATGCCAGCAAAGAGCAAATAGAACGATATAAAGGCGCTCAGCCAGCAGACTTATTCAAGGGAATGGTCGGAGTATACAGTGGTGATGCCCGAAACAGTGGTGCTTTAGATCCAAGTATCCGTGGTGTTCAAGGGCCGGGCCGTGTTCCTGTCCTTATTGATGGGACAGAACAGGCACTCACTGTATGGCGTGGTTATAACGGTGCGAATAATCGGAGTTATATTGACCCTAATTTAATCGGTGGGTTACAAGTCATTAAGGGGCCTTCCATCACACGCAATGTAAATACAGGTGTGGGTGGTGCGGTCGTTATTCATACTCTAGCTGTAGATGATGTTTTAAAGGAAGGTAAAAATTTTGGTGGGGAGATAAAAGTAGAAACCAGCAGCAATGCAGTGAAACCTAGAGAACCACAATTACTCACAGGTCAAAGCATTTATGATAATCCAAATTATCCAGCTACAGGAACGGACTGGCAAGGCAATCCAGTGTTCGAGCCTTATTATGATCCATCCTTATTTAAAGTAGCACGTCAGAATAAAGAAAATAATATTTATTCAGGCGATGATGTTGCAACACGTATTGCTTTGGCGGGACGTAGTGATAATTTTGAAGTTTTGGCTGCTTATGCTTATCGTAATAAAGGCAATCACTTTGCAGGAAAAAATGGCAGTGATTTTTATGATAAACCTGCCACAGGACGATTTAATTACGTTCCATACCTTGCCAAAGTTTACCCAGGAGGTACAGAAGTTCCCAATACATCCCTTGAAACAGAATCTTATTTGTTAAAAGCGGCGTGGAAACCCACAGATGAACAGCGTTTAGAGTTCGGTTATCGGGACAGTTCAATCATCAATGGAGAAATTTTACCTTCACGAATTGCTTGGGGTGAAGTCGTCAAAAATAAAGCAGGGGTACCACAATGGCCTTTAAGTCATATCGACTCCAAAGCCTATAATATGGAATACAAATATCAACCTAAAAACAATAATTTAGTCGATTTCTACGGCAATATTTGGCGAACTGATACCAAGAGCCATACTTATAGTTCAGGTGGATTTCCCAATGATACCAATGCAAACTTGGGTGTTTTTGTGAACAGTGCTACCGCAAACTCAGACAATACTCGCCAAGGAATGACCTTAAGTAATAAGTTTAAATTGCTGTCTAATCTGGGTTTAACTGTTGGGGGGAGTTTTCAAAAAGAAAAACTTAGTTCGGATGATATTTATAAAGACCCGAATATTAACGGAACAAATTCGGGTTATAGGATGTTACCGAGAGCAGGTCGTCGAGAAGAAAAAGAATTTAATTTTAACTTTGACTATCAACCTGTCTCATGGCTGAATTTAAACGCAGGTGCAAGATATCAAAACTATTGGGCCTTTGATGATTTTCTTAATGAACGAGTCAATGCGGGTGATCCCCAGTTTAGCCTGATTAAAAAAGCCACGGCATTAAGTATGACTTATTTTACTAAACGCCCAAATATGACACCAGAACTTGAACAGCAAACACGAGAAAGTATAGAGGCTCTTGCTTTAGCGGAAGGTTGGACTGATGAGCGCAAGCAGGCTCGAATTTTAAGTCGAATTTATCAGAAATCTAATAAAATTGATTACAAAATGGATAACCGTGGAAAATTAACCATTGCCAATAATCCCTTTTTAAATGGGACCTTAGTACAAGGTCGGGATTATGGATATTATTCTGGTAGTGGCATTCCTAGCGGTTATGAAGATATTGACTTAACAAAAACAGGTGTGAAAAAAAGCAAAGATCATGGTTGGACACCGACAGCTTCAGCAACGGTTAATTTTAGCCCCAATAGTCGAATGTATTTACGTTATAGCGAAGCTTATAGAATGCCAAGTATGTTTGAAAGCACGATTGGGTTTTCTGGAACCTTAAGTGGTTATAAGTTACAACCAGAGCATGCATCAAATTATGAACTTGCCTATGTTCATAATCTATCTGAGTTATTTAAAAACAGTAGTTATGCAGATATTAAATTGGCTTATTACTATAACAAAACTAAGAATGCGATTGAGCGTAGTCCAACTTTGGCATTTAGCAATGTCGATAGCCTTACCACAGAAGGATTAGAACTGCAAAGTCGCTTTGACAATGGGCGTTTCTTTACTGACTTAAGTGCCAATTATCGTTTTAAAAATAAAGTTTGTGATGAAAACTCAGCGATGCTTTTAGGGGCGAGCCACCAGTTTTTATTAAATCGTTGTGTTGATGATGGATTTGTAGGTGGATATTTAGTCAGTATGGCAACCCCAAAATATTCAGTGAATTTAACACTTGGTGGACGATTCTTTGATCAAAAACTTGAAGTCGGAACTCGTGCGAGCTATCACCATAAGTATGAAAATCCTGAAACTAAAAACTATAACGATATAGAGATGAGTTATTACGCCAATACCCCTTTGGCATGGAACTCAATGACCATTGTGGATGCTTATATCAATTATCGACTTAAACAAGACACCTTATTTGAACTGGTGGGGACTAATCTCACTGACGAATTCTATATTGATCCATTAACTCGTTCGGCAATTGCAGCACCAGGTCGAACATTTAAGCTAAGCATTACCCATAAGTTTTAAGGAACTTAGAGGTAATTAACCGAATTTATTGCACACCAAATGCAATAAATGTGTGGAAAATAAGACACGTACTCCTTGATTTTACACTTGAATTTAAAAATTAAAATCAGTGCAGCACATGTTTTATTTTTAATGATAATCATTAAGACTTTTATTTTTATTCTTAATGATAAAACTTTAAAACTCATATCGAGGAACTTAAAATGAAACTTCAATCTATCTCATTGGCTATTTTACTATCTGTTGGTTTAGTGGGTGTTGCACAAGCAGCTGTTGTAGGTGAATCAAGTGATATTGGTAATATTGTAGTTGGTTCTACAGGTTCACTTGGACCGACTCATCCAAACTCAGGTGTTGGTTTTGGTGTTAACACTCTTTATAACGGTGCAATTGTTGCATTCTCAGGTTTTAACGGCTATGCAGATGGCAATGGCGTTGTACGTCTAAGCCCGTACTTACCTGGGCTTCCAGCGTCTCATGCTGGGATTGGTTATGCCAACTATAAACAAGTGCCTACACAAGACGTTTGGTTTGGTGAGTGGAATGCCGAAGCCAAAGATGCCAGCGGTAAGCGTTTAGGTACGGTTGATCCAGCAACACACACTGTTTATTACAATGGTAAAGATGCAGATACCAGCGTACCGTCTACAGGTACTGCAAATTATAGTGTTCAAGGTGTCAATAATTATAATGGCTCTAATTTATTGTCAGGTACTTTTACTGCTAACTTTGCAACCAAACAGTTAACGGGTTCATTGAGCGATAGTTCACGTACCTTTAATTTGGGTACTGCAACAATTAATAACGACGCAACGATTAGTGGTTCAAATGCATCTTGGACGACTAATCCGTCAGCTGGTGCAGGGACAGTTTCAGGTCAATTCTATAATAGCCAAAGCAGCTTAGCTGGAATTGCAACATTTAACAATAATGTGCATGACGTTGCTTTTGGTGGAAAAAAATAATGATTTAAATGAGAAAGGCTTACTTCGGTAAGTCTTTCTTTTTTTATTCTATCTGGTGAGTTTATAGATGAAAAAAATAGTATTGCTTGGTGCCGTATTGCAGTGTGGACAATGTGTTTATGCAGCGGATGATACCAGTATCAGGTTAAATCAGGAAATTAGCCAACAGCAATATCAAAATGATAAGAAACTACTCAAATCAGAAGACCCTAAAAACACACAAGCATTACCGAATCTGATCATACAAGGTCAAGAATATGTGGTTAAGGATGAACCCGCAGAAGTCGCATATGCACTTTACTTGGCAGTGATGCAAAAACAATGGCAAGTGGCTTTAAGCTATCTTCGAAAATATAAAAAATTTCCAAATTATGACCAGGCTTTGACTGAGTTCGCTGAGGGCGTCATGGCACGAACACAGGGGGATTTAAGTTTAGCTGAGAGTAAACTTAAACATAGCCTAGAGATTCAATCCAATAATTTAATGACCCAACTTGAGCTGGCTCGTGTCTACACCGAACAACAAAAAAATCAGCAAGGTCAACAGTTATTTCAGCAGATTCAATCTCAACTGGTTCTGTCTACAGATCCTGCTGCCCAAGGTATAGGTCAAACCGTAGAGATGTATCTCAAAGGGCTTAAACAACGAGATGAATGGCATGGTTCATTGGCTTTTGGTTCACGTTATGCCAGTAATGTTAATAATGCTTCCGATAAATACGACATCATTACTCGCTATGGTATAGATCCAGATACAGACGAAGTGGTGCCTATAGAACGGATCAGACGTGGCACACCTGATGCGATCAGTGCACAAGGTTTGGATTATGAAGCGACCTTAACTAAACGATGGTCGCTTTCTGGACAACATGGCATTGCATTGCGCGGATTATTCTATGGTCAAGTTTATCCAGAGCAGACAGATTATAATGAATTAACTTTTAACTTTAATGCGGGTTATAGTTATTACAACGAACGTAATCAAGTCTTGATTGCACCCGTATTTGAACATAAATACTATGCCCACGACCCACTGTATAGTGCCTATGGGCTAAGGGGTGAGTGGATGCGTTTTATCTCTAACGACAAAGCTGTCAAGTTAGAAGCCGAATTGAAAGATATAAATTATTCCCAATATAAAGGCCAAGATGGCGTGGAATATTCAGTCTATTCAACCTTTTGGAAAATTTTACCGAAAAACTGGACGCTATTTGGCGGACTGGATTTTGTCGACCATAATACCCAAGAACAATATTTTACGGCTTATCAACAACAAGGCGTGCGTTTAGGCCTTTCCAAAAACTTTGACTCAGGTTTTAACGCAAATTTATTTAGTTCTTTCCGTTGGCGTCAATTTGATAAATTTACTCCAGTGTTGGAGTCTAGACGACAGGATTTTGAACAAAATTATACTTTGATTCTAAGTGCACCACGCTGGGCTTTTTATGGTTTAACACCTAATCTCACTTATCAATATAATCAAAATAACAGCAATGTAGAGTGGCTATATTCTTATGATAAACACAATGTCAGTTTAAAGCTGGAGCATCGGTTTTAAAATATTGTAGAGGTTTTATTTTTATTTGAGGAATTGAAACCGTATCAAAGTGGTCTTCTTACTGAATTCTAATTTATACATTTATATAGCCAAATTGAATTTCAATAAATCTAAGTTTTAAATGGGTTTAAGATATAGAGGAAATCCTTTGATTCCCTCTATTCATTCATCATTTATTGAGCAAGAAAGCTGACAGCTTCCTCAATCAAGTCTGAAATTTCTTTTGGATGTGATGCCAAAGAAGCATGACTTGCATCTAGCGAAATCACTTTTTTTGCATTTAAGCGTGCCGACATGACTTTTTGATTTTCAGGGTGGATCATTCGATCTTGAGTCGAGATTTGATACCAAGACGGTTTCGTTTTCCATGCTGGCGTGGAAATCGTATCGCCAAAAGTGCTTGCTACTGGCGCTTTTTGGGTGACACCCATTGCAAACCCTTCATCTTTGGTTAAATCCTGACAGAAACTTTCATGGAATTTATCTGCTTTAAGCCAGAGATAACCATCACTGTCTGGTTCTAAGTTTGGTGCAGCTTCAGGTAAATGTTGTTGAGTAATGCCACCAGGGCTTTCGTTTGAGTCAGGTGCAAAAGCAGCAATATAAACCAGACCTACGACATTCGTTTGATTGCCAACTTCAGTAATTACAGCGCCACCATATGAGTGACCAACCAGAAGCACATCTCCTTTAACTTGCGCAATCATTTTTCTTGTTCGTTCAACATCTTCAGCCAGTGAGCTCAGCGGGAGTTCTACTGCACGTAATGATTCATATCCTCGGTGAGACAGCTCAGTTACCACTTTACTCCAATGAGCAGCGCCTCCCCAAAATCCGTGTACGAATATAATTGTCGGTTTATTACTCATGTGTGTCTCCTAGCTAAATGCTATTGTATTTGTTGAGCTAAATGATTGAAGACTTTTTGTATAAAGATTGGATAGATACAGGATGTAATTTTTATACTCAAAAAGCTTCTATAAACGATTATTCATGTTTAAATTCACTTTAACAATAACAGAAACACCAATGTTTTTGCAGAAACACTTTTTAGGAATTGTGACAAAGAATGAGAGATGAATATGCTGAAAAAAGTGCTTTAACGGATCTATTCTTTGATATTTATCAGTTTGCAAAAATATCAGGTGAGATCTATGACTTCGCGCGATTTACAGATCAACAACAGTTAAGCTTTGAACAGGATTATGCATATATCCATATCGTTCAGCAGGCGACATGCAGACTTAAAGTAGCAAACACTAATCTAGATCTTGTTTTAAAAGCAGGGGATATTATTGTTCTACCTTCGGCTGGAGAACACACGATTGAATTGTTGGATGCTGAAAACCAAACAGCCGCTGTGATTAGCTGTATTTTTAAACTCAGTGGAATTTATGGTGAAGCCATAATCGAGGGGTTGCCTCGCTATATCCATGTCCCATCGCATAATGATACTGGTAAAATTGCAGAATGGGTGCCAATGACTGTTGCTGCGATAAAGCTTGAGCTTGAGCATCCTAGCCTTGGTAGTCAAGTGATGCTTTCACGAATCATTGATCTTCTATTGGTGTGGTCAATACGGTTTTGGTTGGCAAAGGCAACCATTGAACATAAAAGCTGGATTGTTGCTTTACGTGATCCCACGATTAGTAAAGCATTATCTTTGCTGCATGATCGTCCTGCTTATGCATGGGATGTAGAAAATTTGGCTCAATCCACCCATCAATCACGTTCAAGTTTTGCTAAAAAATTTGTAGAACTGGTGGGAGTTTCACCAATTCAATATTTAAAAAATTGGCGGATGAGACTGGCAGGTCAGTTTCTAAAAGAGACAGACAAAAATATCTTTCAAATTGCTGAATTAGTAGGATATAGCTCACAAGCAGCATTCACTCGTGCTTTTATACAAACATACGGATGTGCACCAAAAGTATTTAGAGCGTCATTGATACAAAGTGATCAATAAATACAAATAATCAACTTTAGTTTTTTATGCTTTAAACGCGTTTAACACTGAATTGTACTTAGCCAAACTGATCTGGAACAGCAATAAAACTTAAAGATTTAGGCTAGGTTTTAGATTTTTATTAAAGACTTGCTTAGATTGGTTAATGTCATAAATGTAATTCCCAAGACCGTGAATTGTATAGTTTCGGCCTCTAGAATGAAATGATATCTCAATGGGAAGAATGACATGAAAACTTTAATCAGATTAGCTGTTATTGGTCTTTGTAGTGTTTCAAGTTTAAGTTTTGCATCACATCAAAATACACAAGAAATACGCATTGATCACTTTGGTACAGGTAGCGATGGAGATAATACGTCAGGTCTTTTATTGAAAGAGCCAATAAAACTTGTGCCTTATTCAAAGCTTGATCAAAATAAAGAGCCGAGAATTGAACATTATGGCACAGGCAATGATGGAGACAATACCACAGGGTTATTATTAGTCGATCATGAAAAGTACTATGCGGCAAACACATCTACTGTGCAAGTTGATACTGTACGTATAGATCATTACGGTACTGGAAATGATGGAGACAATACCACGGGCTTGCTTCTCAAAGATTGATTTACAAAAAATATAGAAGCTTGTTGATAAGTAAGATCAACAAAGATAAAAAATGGGTGTAATCAATACACCCATTTTTTATTTAAACCAACTAGTATTATTGTGCTGCTTTTTCAGCTGCGATTGAAGCAATTGCTGCATCAACACCGTCAATAGAATCTGCAGCTTTTTTAATACGGGCAAGTGCATCAACAAGTACTTCATCAGCAGTTGCATAAGAAATACGCATATAGCCGCCTAAACCAAAAGCATCACCAGGAACAACAGCAACACCAGTTTCTTCCAACAACCATTCTGAGAATTCTGTGCAAGATTTTAAACCTTTTGCACGAATCAAAGGACGAATGTTGGCATAAGCATAGAATGCGCCATCAGCAGGTAAGCAGCTAATCCCTTGAATTTCATTCAAACCATTCACAACTAAATCATGACGACGTTTGAATGCTTCAATCATCGGTTGAAGTACATCCTGAGGACCATTCAATGCAGCTTCAGCAGCAACTTGTGAAATCGAAGTTGGGTTTGAAGTTGATTGTGATTGGATTTTTTTCATTGCGCCAATCAATTTTGCAGGTCCTGCTGCATAGCCGATACGCCATCCAGTCATTGCATATGCTTTAGATACACCGTTAAGCACGATAACACGCTCATAAAGATCAGGCGCTACAGTCGCAATATTGTAGAACTCATCATCCCAACGGATCGGCTCATACATATCATCAGAAGCAACATAAACTTGAGGATATTTACGAAGCACTTCTGCTAAAGCTTCAAGCTCAGCTTTGCTGTAGATCATGCCTGTTGGGTTAGAAGGGCTATTTAAAACCACCAAACGTGTTTTGTCTGTAATCGCAGCTTCTAGTTGAGCAGGTGTAATCTTGAAACGTTGTTCTTCACCACATTTCACGATGACAGGAACACCTTCAGCAATGATCACCATATCTGGATAGCTTACCCAATATGGCGCTGGAATAATGACTTCATCACCTTTGTTTAACAAAGCAAGTGCTAAGTTAAAGAAAGACTGTTTACCACCACAAGACACTAAAATCTGATTTGCAGCATAGTCAAGATTGTTATCACGTTTTAGTTTCGCAATAATTGCTTTTTTAAGGCCTGGTGTACCATCAACAGCGGTATATTTGGTAAAACCGTTGTTAATCGCTGTAATAGCAGCATCTTTGATGTGTTGTGGGGTGTCAAAATCTGGTTCGCCAGCGCCCAATCCGATTACATTTTTACCCGCAGCTTTTAATTCAGCAGCTTTGTTGGTAACAGCAAGCGTTGGAGACGGTTTGATGGCATTTACACGATCAGAGAGACGTACGTCCACGGCATTATTCCTTCTTATAGGGATTAAAAAAATAAAAAGCACATTATCATAGCCTAATTTTTCATGTTTGGTCGTCTAATATCTATGCAAATTCAATAAATATTCATCAAAAGCAGAAATTAATGTATCAAGAGAATACAAATAAAAGCGAAAGTTTAAGAGCACTCGCATCAAAGCTGAAATTTACGTACAATATAGCCAGTTAAAATTGAGTGAATCACATGAGCACCCAAAATACTCCCAAAAAGAAGCCATTGGTGAATTTACCATTTCCAATGCCATCATCTTTAGAAAATGATGATGATGTTGCCCACAACAACGTCCGTCCTAAACCTGAGCAATATGCAGATCGTACTTGGATGCCACCTCGTGGTACACGCCGTTCGATGGGAAAACGCTAAGTGTTTGAGATATAAAAATAGGTGCTTGATGCACCTATTTTTATAATAAGAATTAAAAAGAATATTTTTATTAAGGCTATAACATTTATCCTTATGGATTATTAAGCACTACCATTTAACATTTCCGTGACATATTCATAATAATTTTTTTTCTTTTGATACATCAATAAATCTGCACGTTTCAACATATTGTCTATACTTTCATTTGCAGATGTTGTTGCATAACCAATGGCAATGCTAATTGGCTGTGACGAATAATATTGATTGTCGATATTGAGTAATTCTTCAATGGTCATAATCATCGATTCGACGGTCTGTTCATTTGCCGCTGGCATAAGAATCACAAACTCATCTCCACCAATACGGGAAGCGGTATAACTTGTATTGGCAATGGTGCGAGTCAGAATATTACCCATTCGTCGCAGTAATTCATCACCGACATCATGACCCAACTGATCATTGATGGCTTTTAAACCGTTCATATCAATAAAAATGGCTGAAGTCGGACGCAGTACACCACGCTCTAAACGATTAATTTCCTCTGTATAGAACGAACGATTGAATAATTTAGTCAGAACATCATGTTTCCCTAGATATTCCAAATACGTTTCTGCTTTTTTCCGTGCAGTAATATCAGTCAATGCAACTTGCACTAGACTCCAGTCATGTTCATAACCGGGGAAAACAGTGAATTGAAGCAATACATTTCGTACTGAACCATCCAGTGCATAATTTACAGCTTCACGTTGATGATGAATTTTACCATTCCAGAGTTCAATCAGTTGCTCACGGAAAGTTTGATACATCTCTTTTGCAAATACTTTGTTTAAGTTTTTAAACAGGGTTTCTTTGTCTTTGGCTTTAAATAAATCAAGGGTTGCTTGATTGACATCCAATAAGATGATGTCTTCGATACACTGGTTTACAAAGTCGGTATGCACATCTAAAAAGGTGCGAAAATCTTCGATACCAATTTCACGGAGTTGATCTATACGGAGTCTTACACGACTAAAATCTTCAACCCACAATGAAGTCGGCGAGTAAATAAAGCGAGATTCTGCCAGTTGGCGATTTTTTTCTTCTAAACGGCGCGCATTTTGATAGTCCGTAATATCTTCAGTGGTGATTAAAACCCGGTCTAAACTGGCTTCTGAACCCGGCATGATGATACCGCGTAATTTGATATCTAATTTTTTCCCTGAAATCGTGTAATTGACTGTGGTATTTGAAAATTCAGCTTCTCCATTCCAAAGTGCAACCAGCTCTTTGATATGTGAGTGCAGCATTTCTTTCTGAAAAATAATATTTAAGTTCTGATACAGGTGTTGCTGATTTCTGGCTTCAAATAAATCTAAGGTTTTTTTATTGACATGAAGAATCTTAATTTTATGTGCACAAGCCGTAATCTGATCTGGATTTTCTTCTAAAAAGCTTTGAAGATTTGTGATTCCTTGGCCTTTCCACTGATTAAATTGTTCTCTTACTTCGCTATAGTCCTCTATCCACATCGGGGTAGGTGATATATCAAAAATAGAAGAATCAGAAAATTCCATTATAAGATTCTCGTGTGTTGAGCGGTGATCTAGAATGTTTGAAATATATCCTAAAAAAGAGCGATATAAAATAATAAAATCCAAGTTATTTATTACTTATTGTATTTTATGATCGCTGGTTATCCTTTCATTGGGTTTACTTTGATGTTGTTTATTTTCAATTAATTTCTTTAATTCTTAAAAGGCATTAATCTGTATTTAATAAATAATATGCTTGCTTATCTTGATACATAATTTGATCTGCTTTTTTTAATAAATCATCAATATTTTTATAATGGCTTGTTGTCGCATAACCAATCGCCACATGAATTGGATGTTGAGGATTGTTCACTCGATCTATCTCTAATTCTTGTTGAATGATCTTCAGTAATGTTTCTATATGCAGATGATTTGATTCAGGCATAAGAATCACAAATTCATCACCCCCAATGCGTGAAACAGAATAAGGTGTTTTGATGGTGGATTTTTTTAACAGGTGTGCAAAACGTTGAATCAGTAAGTCGCCAACATGGTGTCCCTGTAAATCATTCACTCTTTTTAAACCATTGATGTCTAAATACATACATGACAGCGAATTAAATTTTTGCGATTGTAAGCGTTGAATTTCACCGATAAAAAATGTTCGATTATATAACTGCGTTAATTGATCATGTTTACTGGCATGTTGCAGGTGATCTTCTAATTTTTTTCGTTCAGTTAAATCGGTAAAGGCAATTTGCACGGTATCCCAGTTATGTTTTGAATCTGGGAAAATAACAAACTGTTCGAGTACATGCAGCAAATCTCCATTGATTGACTGGTATTCACATTCTCGTTTAAGTTGATGATGATTATTCCATAAGTGTAATAATTGTTTGTGAAAATTTTGTTGATAATTCTCTCTAAAAATATGATTTAAATGCTGATAAAAATGTTGTTCATTGTCGGCATTAAATAAGTCCAGTAAAGCTTGATTTACCCCCACTGATCGGATGCTTTCAAAACAAAGAAATAGAAAATCTGGATTTTGCTGAATATATTGATCTAAGTCCGTGACATTATTCGCTACTAATTGATTAAATAATGATTTTATTTTGCTGTAGTCTTTGACCCAGAGTGCAGTGGGCGAATGCAAAAATAGGGATTCTGCAATCCGACGTGCATTTTGACACTGAGAGATATCTTCCGTGGTTAATAAAACTCGATCCCAGCTTTGTTTGGCATCCGTTAAAATATTGGCTCTGAGTTGGATATCAATTTTTTTTCCTTTACAGCTAAGATTGACTACTTGAATTGAGCAATCTGTTTCTTTATTCCAAAGCGCTGAAAAAAATTGGATATGTAAGAGTTCAGTATTTTCTGTATGCATTTCTGGAAATTTTTCTAAAATCTCTGCTAAATCATGCGCTTCATATAAAACCAGAGTGCTTTTATTGATATGAATGGTACGAATCGCCGCCAAACAGGGTTTTAAACGGTTGGTGTCTTCCAATAGATGTTGCTTAATATCGGAAATACCTTGCGCAGTCCATTCATCAAATATTTTTTTTATACCACTAAAATCTTGTAGCCACATGGCAATTGGAGACAAATCAAATATTGTTAAATCCATTTGCTCCATATATTTTCCAATTTCTCTTTTATTAATCTAATCTTAACTATATAGCATAAGCAAAAACTTAACATAAATAGTTGTTCAATTAAAAATAATCAAAGCATTTTACTTTTTAGCCCGATGTTCTGCTTTTGGTGCAGCAATAGTACGCTGACCAGTCCATACTGCAATAAAGTCTGTTTCATTTAAATTATAAAGTTCTAAAAGCGCTAAAATAGCCCCTCCAAAAATCATTGAACCTTCTGAATTAGACTGAAATTCAAATATTTTTCCATTTAAATTGTGCAGTATATCTTGTATTTCAAAAATACGATCTCGACCATTACTGTCGTTAGGATACATTGGCGTATTGAGAATAATCGTAGCAAGGCTTTTTTCAGCTTCAGTTAAATCTAAGCTTTGAATCTTTTGCTCTATATCTGAACTAAATATGACGTCATCAGTTAAAAAACTATGCAGTAATTTTTGCGTGAGCTTAGGCAAGGTTTTTTCTACAAATGGACGGAATGAAGCAGGGAAGATCACATTGCGTGAAATACCTTTAAACATCGGCGCGATTTCTTCGACTTTATAGCCTGCAACACCACAACCCACCGACGTAATAAAATATTTCATCTTCGGGTGATTTTTTGTATAAATTTTAAAATCATCAATATAGTGTTGAATTTGCGAAAGTGGCATTTGTTGTAAATGTTCATTCATGGTCGGTATAGCAAAACTTTGTCCTGCCCAGCCACGTCCAACACCTTTGGTTGCGCCAAAATGTAAATGTGCTGTTTTTGCCGCACCGCCTTGATGAGTGCCCGCCATATTACTACCAAAAACAAACACAGTATCTTCTGGCAAAGTTTTGATTATGCTTTCATCATGATAGTGATATGTCATGTTTTTCAATCTTTTAATTGGCTTGTTTCCATGTTGCTATTGAAATAAAAAAGGGTCAAGGTATTTGTTGAATATTGTGTAAAAAGCCCCATCTAGAATAGGTGTCAATGTATGGGTTTAATTGGTTTCTGTTAAACTACTGTGGCTTCTTCCCGATTGGTTAAAGAGTGAATTATTGTGAGTGAACATCAACCTTTTGAACTTGTTACAAATTATCAACCTGCTGGGGATCAACCACATGCAATAGCAAAATTAGTCGAAGGCATAAATAAAGGTTTTCACGACCAACTTCTACTCGGTGTAACGGGTTCTGGGAAAACCTATACCATGGCAAATGTGATTGCACAAACCCAACGTCCAACCATTGTCATGGCACATAACAAAACCCTCGCTGCACAATTATATGGCGAATTTAAAGCATTTTTTCCAAACAATGCAGTTGAATACTTCGTCAGTTATTATGACTATTATCAACCTGAAGCTTATGTACCCTCTTCGGATACTTTTATTGAAAAAGATTCAGCAATCAATGATCACATTGACCAAATGCGTCTCTCTGCTACACGTGCTTTATTAGAACGCCGTGATGCGATTATTGTCGCTTCAGTATCCGCAATCTATGGTTTAGGTGATCCCAATGCTTATATGAGTATGTTATTGCATATTGTACAAGGGGATAGAATTAGTCGTGATGACATTATTCGTAGACTTGTTGAAATGCAATATACCCGTAATGAGCTGGAATTTTTACGTGGTACCTATCGTATTCGTGGCGAAATTATCGATATTTTCCCTGCTGAATCGGACCAACATGCAGTTCGGGTTGAGTTGTTTGATGATGAAGTTGATTCAATTCGATGGTTTGATCCAATTACTGGGAAAATGGTACGTAAAGCACCACGTATAACAATCTACCCAAAAAGTCATTATGTAACGCCAAAAGATAATTTGCAGCGTGCAATTGGAACGATTCGCGATGAATTGGCTGACCGTTTAGTGTTCTTTAAAGAACATGAAAAACTCCTTGAAGCACAACGGATCGAACAACGGACCCGTTATGATTTAGAAATGATGCAACAGTTGGGTTATACCAATGGTATTGAAAACTACTCACGGCATTTATCTGGTCGCCCAGCGGGTGAAGCACCTCCGACATTATTTGACTATATCCCTGATGATGCGTTACTGATTATTGATGAATCGCATGTGACTGTTCCACAAATTGGGGCAATGTATAAAGGTGACCGTTCACGAAAAGAAAATTTGGTCAATTATGGTTTCCGTTTACCTAGTGCATTGGATAACCGTCCGATGAAGTTTGAGGAATGGGAGCGTATTGTTCCAACCACTATTTATGTCAGTGCAACACCTGCGAAATACGAACTGGAAAAATCTGAACAAGTCGCAGAGCAGGTGGTACGTCCAACTGGATTAGTCGATCCAGAAATTGAAATACGTCCAGTATTGACTCAAGTGGATGACGTGCTTTCAGAAATTAATATCCGTAAAGAACTCGATGAACGTGTTTTAGTCACCACCTTAACCAAACGTATGGCAGAGGACTTAACTTCATATTTAAAAGAATATGGGGTGAAGGTGGCTTATTTACATTCAGATATTGATACCGTTGAGCGTGTCAAAATTATTCACGAACTGCGAACAGGGGTACATGATGTTCTGGTCGGGATTAACTTGTTGCGTGAAGGTCTGGATATGCCAGAAGTATCGTTGGTTGCCATTCTTGACGCAGATAAAGAAGGTTTTCTTCGTTCTGAACGCTCATTGATCCAAACCATCGGTCGTGCTGCTCGTCATTTAAAAGGCAAGGCGATTCTATATGCTGACCGTATAACCGATTCGATGCAAAAAGCCATAGATGAAACTGATCGTCGTCGGGCCAAACAAATTCAATTTAATGAAGAGCATGGCATTATTCCGCGCAGTGCTGTACGTCAAGCAATTAAAGAAATTGATACTGGTGAAGTGATCAGTGATGATGAAATTGAAGCAGGTATAAGTGACCAGCATCAGGCGTTAACTGCGGATGAACGTCACATTTTATCTGATCCAAAACTCTTTACGAAGCACATTAGCAAGCTTGAAAAAGAAATGCTAAAAGCATCTAAAGAGTTACAATTTGAACAAGCTGCGCGATTACGTGACGAAATTGTGCGTTTAAAAACCAGAATGTTAAAGTAATTGTCTCATTGTGGGATGATTACACTTTGGTACTTGCTGTAGCTTTAGTTTGAACAAGGATACATAAAGCTACAGTCTAAGTTTAAATTTCTGATTATTTTATAATAAATAGTAAAAAGTAATGCTGAGGGTATAAGGTGCAATTATTCAAAATATTACCCAATTCTTATGACTTTAAAAAATTAATAATCGTATTCGGGGTGGTTTTTTCCAGCTTTTTTTATCCAAAAGTCTATGCGGAAAATTCGACTTTAGCTGCGATTCCAAAATTGGAATTGGGTCAATATTTAGGGCTATGGTATGAAATCGCCCGTAAACCAATGTATTTTCAAAAAGATTGTAAGTCAGATGTGACTGCACGATATACCGTGAATGAATATGGCAATGTTGCAGTTGATAATCGATGTGTAGATCAAAATGGACAAGAATTACGTTCATTGGGTGAAGCATTTATCAGTAATGAGCCATTTAATTCAAAATTTAAAGTGAGTTTTATTCCAGAAGCGATTCGTTGGATGCCCGTGGGCCGTGGTGATTATTGGGTATTAAAAATTGATTCAAGTTATCAAATGGCATTGGTGGGAGAGCCGAAGCGAAAATATTTGTGGCTACTGTCTAGGGATCCTCATCCAGATGAAGCAAAAGTAACTGAATTTCTTCGTTATGCGCAGACTGTCGGTTTTAACTTAAAAGATCTGATACGAACCAAGCAGAACGCGCAAGAATAATCAAAAATTTAAGCCGATATATTTTGAATATTTCAATATTTGCAAATCTTGAGTTTGGAAAAATAATTGAATATTCAAATTAATTTTGGGTGAAGATGTTTATAATGCCTAAGAATTTATTTGAAAATCACCGTGAGGCGACAGATGTTTAAGGGCGTCGTATTGTCTGTATTGGCATCTGTAACATTTGGGGTTTTATACTTTTATACCAAATTGCTGGGCGATCTAGATAGTCAACAAACCTTTGGTTGGCGGATTATCGCCACTTTACCATTCCTGACCTTATTTATGTTATTGAGCGGTGATTTTGTTCATGTCAAAACCATTTATCATCGAATGGTCAAACAACCTGCTTTATTACTGTTATTGATCATTACTTCTATCTTGACCTGTTTTCAACTCTGGCTTTTTCTTTGGGGGCCGATGAATGGGCGGGGTTTACAAGTATCGCTTGGATATTTTCTTTTACCCTTGGTTCTCGTCCTTGCTGGTAGCATTTTTTATAAAGAGAAATTATCAAAATTCCAGATGGTTGCCGTTGCTTTTGCTGTTCTTGGGGTAGGGCACGAATTATGGCGTTTGGGCAGTATTGCATGGGAAACCCTCAGTGTTGCATTGGGCTATTCGCTTTATTTTCTGGTTCGAAAAACCATTAAAACCGATAATTTAGGTGGCTTTTGGTGGGATATTTTAATTTGTATTCCCATCGCAATTTATTTCACTCAAACCGGATTGGATGCATATAGCCAATTTGCTGATGCACCCGTTTTAATCGTTGTGGTTGCAGGGCTTGGAATACTGAGTGCGATTGGTTTAGGAAGCTATATTTTAGCGAGTCGTCATTTGCCGATGGTCTTATTTGGATTGTTAAGTTATTTAGAACCTGTTTTGTTGGCCTTAGCATCCTTGGCGTTGGGTGAATCTATTTCAGCAGATGAATGGTTTACCTATATTCCAATTTGGTGTGCTGTGGGGGTTTTGGTATTGGAAGGGATTTGGCATCTCTATCAACAAAACAATAAACGGAAAAACTTAGCCTTGAATATCGAGAAATTAGACGAAAGAATCGGTTAATCAAAAGAAAATAAATTGATAATTGTTGGACTATAATTTTTAAAAGTGTTAAATTTATCTCATTAATCCATGTTTTAATTTGGTTTTTAAGTAGAAAAACGCTGAATATATTATGAACACAACAATAATTCCCTATCAAACACGGGCAACCTTATTGCAATTAGAGCCTAGTACTGATTTAAACTGGGAACAGGTTTTGTGGGATGTTTTTGATGAAGCCAATATCGAAGTACGTGAAGAAATTGAGCGTCAAATTTTAAGACCGAAAGAAATTCAATGGAACAAAGGCAATAACAGCTTCGAATTTAAAATCACAAATTCATTAGAAAATTTAAAATATAGCTTTGAAAATGAGCGAATGCGTTCCATTGCAACCAAATTGAGCAACTCAATCAATTGGTTAAAAAATATTACCGATAGTATTCAGATCGCAGACTATTTAGAAAATGCGTTGTATCAAATTGATTTGATTTCGGTGGATGATCATCTAAATTTGCAGCGAGAGAAATTACTGATTCGCCGTGTTTTTTTACAAGATGTGGCGAAATTGATCCGCACAATAAATATTGAAGCACCAGTAGGTATCCGAAACTTAACTTCTGATCAAATTAAATGTTTTATTATTGAAGTGTTTATTAAACAACAATTATTGGGCTATTGGTTTAAGCCTTTATTGACCAAATCATCTGAATTAATGAAACGTCCTTTTTTTAAGTATTTTATTTTAAGAGAACAACGGATTCGTAAGTTTGATATTGTTAAAACCTCTGAATTTATCTATTTAATTGCACCGATTGAAAATTTTGAACAGAATCCTTATTCAATTCGACGCTTTCTGTTTGAAGAAAATATTGAATATAAAAATCAGGTCTATGTAACGGGTTTGGTACTCGATACCGATCAAATGAGTGAAAGTGAATATCGAGATAGCACGGATCTTTTAATTCAAAAAATGGTCACAATTCAGCATCAAGTTCATAGAGATGTGATTGAAATTGTGCAAGAATTTGAAGATTTTACAGAAAATAAACTCTTGCCATTTTTAATGGAACCACTTGGAATGGTGGGGAAAAATAGTGATACTGTTGCACAAAATCATATCAAAACCATTGAACAGTTGCTCACGGCCAATATATTGATGCCGTTAAGAAATGCGGTTAAAAGCGATTTATCACATATTGAAGAATTTGAATATTTGTTTATGAGTGTGCATCGAATATTTTCTGAAATTTTATCGCATTATCGTGACTTTAAAGAACAACCCGCATTATTTTTTAATTCTCATGTTCAACTGTTTGAATATCGTTTGCTGGCTTATCTAAAGCTGTTGGAAAAGCGTAAAGATGAAATTTTTATTCCAATGAGCCCGCGAGAATGGCAAGTGATGCATGAACGCTCTCAACAACCGATTAGAAAACTTCAAGAAATTATCGCCGAGCAAGTGAAAGATTATAGGGCTTTAGACAGCTATGTTAAGCAATTAAAGAATGAACAACATGAAGTAGAAGGCTCACTGTTAAAAAAAATGATCAAAGGCGGGAAAGTTGAAAAGGATATTGTTCAAGCAAACCATGCCGCAATGTTGATAAAAAAACAAACCTATTTAGAGGTATTAACTGTTCCTAAAGGTTTAGCAAAGTATAGTGTATTTATTGAGTTTGAAAGCCTGACTTCAATGAGTGAATTGGAGCGCCATTATGCATTTCCTTCAGGGGACAATGGCATTATTCGCTTTCCTTATTTAATGAAGCTGCCTGAAAATTTAGCTGATTTTGATTTGGAAGAATTTAATGCGTCGATTAATGATGATTAAAGCGCGTGTTAGGGGCTGAGTAGAAAGCTCAGACTGAGTGCGATAATCGGGTTTTTAACGATACAACATCAGCTTTATTTTTGTTTTGTCTGGTTTAACTTTGTTCTTATCTACTTTATTTTTCCAGTTGCTTTGTTAAAGTCAATATCAATAGTAAAAATCTACATAGATGCAAAAAACCGAAATGGCTGAAATATTGTTTAGAGATCAAGGCATAATTTAAAATAAAATACCCAGTATGACAAAATATTATAAAAATGTATCACGATTTGATTTCAACTAAATGAGAATTACATTACAATTATGGGGTTTAAAAATCCATGTCTAGATATACATAAATAGAGGACGTATCTGTGAGCAAAGACACTATCATCGCCCTACATGCAGAGCACCAAGGTCGCTGGAAAAACCGTGAAGAAATCGCGGAACGTATGATTGCATTAATCGGTCAATTATACCGTGAAAAAAACATTGTGACTTCTGTGTACGGTCGTTCTTTAGTGAACCGTTCAGTAATTCAAATCCTTAAAGCGCACCGTCGTACACGTATGATGGATGTTGAGCTTTCTGTTGTACATACATTCCCTATTTTAGAAGCTTTAGCGAAATTAGATAATATCGGTTCTGCTGAAGTTGATTTAGGTAAACTTGCAGTTGAATATAAAGAAAAGGGCGGCGATATTGATGCATTTGTTGCTCAAGCTGTTCAATCTTTAGAAGGTCGTCCTGCGCAAGTTGAGCCTAAAGATGTTGTTCTTTATGGTTTTGGTCGTATTGGCCGTATTTTAGCGCGTTTAATCATTAGCCAATCAGGTCTTGGCCGTGGTTTAAGCCTTAAAGCGATCGTTGTACGTAAATCATCTGATGGTGATTTAGAAAAACGTGCTTCATTGTTACGTCGTGACTCAATTCATGGTCCATTTGCAGGAACGATTTCTGTTGATGAGCAAAATGAAGCAATCATTGCAAATGGTAATTTTATCAAAGTGATCTATGCGTCTAGCCCTGCTGAAGTTGATTACACAGCTTATGGTATCGACAATGCACTAGTGATTGATAACACAGGTAAATGGCGTGATATCGATGGTTTATCTCAACATCTTACATGCCCTGGTGTAAGTCGTGTTGTGCTTACAGCGCCTGGTAAAGGTGACATGAAGAATGTCGTGTTTGGTGTTAACCAAGCGGACATCATTGATTCAGACAAAATCATTTCTGCTGCAAGCTGTACCACTAACGCAATCACACCAGTTTTAAAAGTGTTAGAAGACAAATACAAAGTGATTAATGGTCATGTGGAAACTGTTCACTCATTTACAAATGACCAGAACTTGATTGATAACTATCACAAAGCAGATCGCCGTGGCCGTGCTGCAACACTGAATATGGTTATTACAGAAACAGGTGCTGCAAAAGCTGTTGCGAAAGCATTACCTCAGTTACAAGGTAAATTAACAGGTAATTCAGTACGTGTTCCAACACCGAACGTTTCACTTGCTATTCTTAACTTAACACTTGAGAAAGAAGTAGATCGTGAAGAAGTGAACGAATATATTCGTCAAATCTCGATCAACTCTAACCTTCAAGGTCAAATTGGCTATACCAACTCTACAGAAGTTGTATCGTCTGACTTTATTGGTTCGCGTACAGCGGGTGTATTTGATGCACAAGCAACAATTACTTCTGGTAACCGTTTAACAGCTTACGTTTGGTACGATAACGAAGTTGGTTATAGCTGCCAAGTATTGCGTATCGCTGAACAAGTATGTGGCGTAAGCTATCCGAAAGTACCGGCTGAAACAAATGCATAATTTGTCATAGTCGTCGAAAAGGAGCTTCAAATGAAGCTCCTTTTTTTATATTCTAAAGCTGGTTCGATTGAAATTTAATTCATGATTTTAATTAAAACTTAGAGAATATTAAAAATGAAGAAGAAATTATCAATTTTTGCTTTAGGTTTGCTGAATTTATCAACAGTGATTCACGCAACTCCGCATACAAGTCTCGATTTAACACCTATGTTGCAGGATCGTTTTGAAAAAAATTGTGCGATTCGTCAACAGTTCGATTTTTATACTCATGATGATGAGATTCAGGCAATTTTAATGAATCAGGTGGTTAAGGATGAAGTAGAAGAGCAAGCGGCTTACGTCAGCAGAAATTTTAGTTTAAAAAATACGACTTATAGGGGATTAGTCGTAAACAAAATTGAGTTTTTATGGGGGCGTGGTTTGACTTTGAGCGAGACGTTATACTTTGATCTTCCAACGCCTTCAGCCAAACAGCAATTTAATAAGATTAAAAGCAATATACAGCAACCAGCTCAAGCTGCAAATTTTGTAATGACTGGAGAGGGCAAGCGTGATGCAATTGCTATCTGTTCTTGGCTTGATAAAAATGGACATCAATAGCGTTATTGTGAATTAAGTTTTGGGATGATTTCTAAAAGTGATGAAACTTTTACTATCGAAATAGGTGTATGAAGAGCAAGTTGGCAATGCCAAACTTTACATTTAAAGTTTAAATTGCTTCGCTTAGGTGATGCCTTAAGATAGAAAGACTATCGATGGTTTCATCAATATTTAAAACGATACAAGTATTAAATGCTCATTTTTGACTAATGCAAAAAGTCTAATAAAAGCTATTTTATATAAAGTAATTTGCATCAATGGAAAATCACATGAAGAAAAAGATATTACTGAGCATGCTGTTACTGCTAACGGGAGCTACATATGCCAAATCCCTAGAATTACGTCCTTTATTAAAAGATCGTTTTGAACAAAACTGTGCAATTCGGCAGCAATATGATTTTCATAATGAAGATACTGAACTGATTGCACCACTTGAACACTATACGATTGATGTAAAATATGTGGATAAACAGGTTTATGACTCAACCACTTATAAATTAAAAAATGTCACTTATGCTGGCATTCCTATTCGCAAAATAGAATTTAGTTTTGGTCGTCCAGCGCAACAATACAATGAATATTTATATTTTGATCTGAGTGCTACAGCAGCAAAGCAGCGATTTAAAACTCTAAAATTCAATCAAAATCATGAAAAAGGCGATGTGAGTGTTGAGTATAAAAATAATACAGCAATTGTGCAGTGCTATTGGTTAGCTGATTTTTCGAAATAATCCGTAGATTAGATATCAATTGTTTATTAATTAAACAAAATTCTTCGACTTTTATACATAAAAACGCATATTAATTCACATAAGTATTTAAAATAAAAAATAATTAAGGATAAAAATTAAGGACAGGATTTTGCAGTTGAAGCAAGTTATGGCAGGAGTTGCCTTTATTCTTATTGCTACAGTGTGTGGTGTGTTGATTGCAATCTGGGTATTTAAACATTTTAATATTTATATTCCACTTGAAAATCAAGCTGTACGTATCGATTTAAAAGAGCCTTTACAAGCCAAAGTACAAATTCATGACGCATTAGATGTGGATGTCAAAGGAAAAGTGAAAGCTGAAATTCCTATTCATGAAAAGCTAAACTTACCGATTACACAAACCTTAACCCCACATGTGTATTTTGATAATGAAGTCCCAATTCAAACTACAATTCCTGTGAATGAAGTGATCAAAATCAATCAGGATATGCCGATTGATACCAAGGTTAAAGTCACTGTTTTAGGCAAAGATATTACTTTACCGTTAAAAGGGAACATCCCGATTCATATGGATGTGCCGATTAATTTACAAGTACCACTCAACCAAAATATTCATTTAAAGTTTGATGCCCCTGTAAAGGTCTTACTTAAAGAAAATTTACATGTGCCACTTGATGCGACATTAAAAACCAATATTCCAATTCAAGGCCACCTCAATGTTCCAATTAAATCAGCACTTCAAGCAACAGTAGATGTTCAAAACACATTACCAGTAAAAATTGAAAAAGGGCAGCTTAAAATTCCGCTCAATAGTTTAAGGCTATCACGTCGCGATCATCTGCCTGTAGAACCACAACAACCACAGTCCGAAGCTTTAAAATAGGGTGGTATGGAAATGTGGATCTTTAAATCTATACGAAATTTGTTGTTCACTTTTATCAGCGTCGTATTGCTCATTGCGCTGTGCGTTTGGTTATATTTGAATATTCATGCCTCAATGCAGGTTTCTGCACAAAGCGCACAAATTCAATTGTCGAAATCTTTACCGACAAAAATCCATGTGGGGAATTATTTACAAACACATGCACAAGGTGCTTTAGATACTGAGTTGACGATTGACCGTGAATTGGCTTTACCTTTGAAAGGCAAATATTTGGCTAATTTAAGTTTTGTTGTGACAACGCCGATTGAGGTTGAGCTTGATTATGAGACTGATATTCAAATTGAAACACTAATGCCATTAGAAACAACCACGGATTTGGTTTATCAAAATAAACTGTTGCCTCAATTTCCTTTAAAAGTGGATATTCCGATTAAACTTTCGGTGCCATTTAAGTTAAAACGACGTTATCAAGTTCCGATCAAAATTATGTTTGATGGGCCTGTTTATTTAGAATTTGATGAAGTGATTCATTTATATGTTAAGCATAAACTTAAGCCAATACTGAATATTAATGATCCAATGACGATGAAAAAAATTGCGGTGTTCCGTGCAACCATGTACAACACAGAAAGACAGTCCCTCGCAGATCTGGAGATGAATATCGATTTTCCTATCAAAAATATTCATCCTTAATTACTCAGTAGAGCATGGGCTTAAATTTTGTATTTAAGCCCATGCTCATCTTTAAAATGCCTAAAATAAAGCTTTAACCTGATCCTGAATATGCGTTGTTTTACGACCAATCAAATGTTCCAAGTCTTTACTTTCACTATACATTGCACCATTTACAGCCTGTACATCTGCATCAACAATAACCGCTACCAGTGCTTGAGGTAACCCTGCCGTAAGCAGTGCCTGAGTATAATCTTCTGGGCTGATATCTTGATACTGTATAGTTTTACCTGATGCCAAAGTAATATAAGAGGCTAAATCTGCAAGGGTAAAATGATTTGAACCCGCAAGCTCATAGGTTTTATTTTCATGACCTGCAGAAGCAAGGACTTTGGCCGCAGCTTCGGCATAATCTAAACGAGAAGCTGAACTGATTTTTCCATTTTGAGCGCTGCCGTAAAGTGTTCCTGTTTCCGCAGTATGCTTAACGTTGCCAAGATAATTTTCGTTATACCAATTGTTGCGTAAAAAAGTATATTTCAAACCGCTTTGCAGAATGAGAGCTTCTGTTTCACGATGTTCTTGTGCTAAACCGAGTGGGTTATCTGTTGCATTGAGTAAGCTGGTATAGGCAATGTATTCAACTTTGGCTGCGACAGCTGCCTCTATAACTGCTTTATGCTGAGGCGTTCGACGACCAATTTCATTGGCTGAAATTAAAAGTAATTTATCTATGTGGTTTAATGCAGGTATCAATGTTTCAGGTTGATCATAGTTAAATAGGCGAAGTTCAATCCCTTGTTGTTTAAGCGACTGTGCTTTATCTATATTTCGAACCAGCGCTACAATATTTTCAGCGGCAGTATGTTGAAGTAAGGCTTGGATCACCAATTGTCCAAGTTGGCCCGTTGCACCTGTAATTGCGATTTTCATAATTTCACCTTTAAATATGATTTAAATTGGATGTTTTTTAAACTTGATGTTATGATCATAATCATTAAACTTACTATATGTAAGTACGTACCTAAAAGTAAGCTAATTACTGTGTAGAGAGAATTTATGAGCATCTATGCTTCAAGTGATTTAATTGGTCAAGTTTTATCCAGCCAGTGTCCATCTAGAGAAATATTGGAGCATTTAACTAGCAAATGGTCTGTATTGGTTTTACGTTGTTTAAATGATGGCGTACAACGTTTTAGCGAACTGCGTAATCGAATTGAGGGAATCAGCGAAAAAATGCTTGCACAGACATTAAAAGTGCTTGAACAAGATGGCTTTATATTGAGAACGGTTTACCCTGAAGTACCACCCAAAGTAGAGTATCAATTGACCATTTTAGGTGCACAAGCGGCTGAAAAATTAAACTATTTGATTGGTTGGATCGAGCGCAGTTTGCCCGATATCTTAGAGAATAAACAAAGATTGCAAAAGTAAAACTCAGTTGATTTTATACTCACCAAGAACTTGATCGCTAAGTGAGTATATTGGAAGGGAGCGAGGCCTTATTCTTGAGGATGATTCTCTTTTGCCGTAGCTTTTAAAGCGACTAATCCTGTCATGATTGCACCAATGGTGGCTAAGAACATATCCTTATGCGCATCCCATATATCACCTTGTTGCCCATTGTAGTTTTCAGCTTCTTCTGGGGATAGGCCAATGGCAATCCACCATTCAATCCATTCATAAAATAAACTGGTTGCCATAACAAATTGAATGACCAATAAAAATAAGGTTTTAGGTTTTAAGCTTGGTAACCATACTTGGAAAATTCGGTAGAAAAATGGATAAAGAAATAAGCCATAGAATAAGTGTACAAAGCGGTCAAACATGTTACGTGTCCACCCCATTGCTTGATTGAGGTCAAAGTGTAAGTATTTGATTGACCAATCATTATAAGGCACATAAGAATAAAGATAATGTGCAGCAATGACATGAATTACCAAGAAGAGGATGTACAATAAAAATGATGAAAATGTCAGTCCTATTTTCTTTAGACAGAAAAACAGGGCAATCAGCATGAGCAAGGTGCCAATCTGGTGCAGCATGTAGGATGGGTATTCTAAAGGATTGATACTGGCAAGAATGATTGCGATTGCAAGCATAGCAAGAACAAGCCAATGTTTTTTTGTTAAGGCATGATAAATCATTATGGTATTTTCTAAAAATTATTACTGCGCATTGTAATCAAAATGCAAAAAAATGCGAAGCATCGGCTTCGCATTTTTTAGGTCTTTTAGAAGATTAAAAGCTTAGATTTTAGCAATCAAATCTTTAATTTGTTTGGCTTGATCCGCAGCATTACCTGTGTAAGTTGCAGGGGTCATTTCAGCTAAGCGTGCACGATCAGCAGCAGGTACAGCTTCAAGTTCAGTGCCATTGACAAAATCAACCATCATGTCACGTGTCATCGCTTGACCACGAGTCAATGCTTTTAATTTTTCATATGGTTTTTCAACTGCATAACGACGCATTACAGTTTGGATTGGTTCAGCCAATACTTCTTGAGCATGATCAAGGTCTTCAAGAATACGTGCTGCATTAAGCTCAAGTTTACCAATACCTTTTGAACATGCTTCAAAAGCAATTAAACTTTGTGCCAAGCCAACACCCATGTTACGTAATACAGTCGAGTCTGTAAGGTCACGCTGCCAACGAGAAATTGGTAATTTTTCACCTAAGTGCGCTAATACTGCATTGGCAATGCCCAAGTTACCTTCAGAGTTTTCAAAATCAATTGGATTGACTTTGTGAGGCATTGTAGAAGAACCGACTTCACCTTCTTTTAAACGTTGTTTAAAGAAGCCTAAAGAGATATAGCCCCAAACGTCACGGTTAAAGTCGATTAAAATTGTGTTAAAACGACGTAAAGCATCGAACAATTCCGCGATGTAATCGTGTGGTTCGATTTGAGTTGTATAAGGGTTGAAGGTTAAACCGAGTGATTCAACAAATGCTTGCGAGTGAGCAGGCCAATTGATTTCAGGATAAGCAGAGTAGTGCGCGTTGTAGTTACCTACCGCACCATTAATTTTGCCTAATAATTCAACTTGTTTAAACTGTTTGATTTGACGCGCTAAACGATATGCAACGTTGGCCATTTCTTTACCCAAAGTAGTTGGGCTCGCAGTTTGACCATGGGTGCGTGATAGCATTGGTTGTTCTGCATGTGTTTCAGCTAAAGCCACAATAGAATCAACAATTTGTTGCATAGCAACAACTAACACTTCACGACCATTTTTCAACATCAAAGCGTGAGAAAGGTTGTTGATGTCTTCTGAAGTACAAGCAAAGTGAATAAATTCGCCTGCATTTTTAAGCTCATCAATATGTGCAATTTTTTCTTTTAAGAAATATTCAACCGCTTTTACATCATGGTTAGTAGTACGTTCAATCTCTTTAATGCGGTTAGCATCATCTTCAGAAAATTGAGTAACAATCGCATCTAAAGCGGTATTGGTTGCAGCAGAAAAAGCTGGAACTTCTGTGATTTCAGGACGATTTGCAAGCGCTTGTAACCAACGCACTTCAACAGTCACACGAGCATGGATTAGACCAAACTCAGAGAGGTAAGGGCGTAATGCATCACATTTGCTTGCATAGCGTCCATCTAGTGGAGAAAGTGCGGTTAAAGCGTTCATAAAGATTCCTTAAATTTTGGAATTAGAGCGAATGGCGTAACTCGAACAGTATCAAATTAAACAACCTGATATTGTAATCGAGCAAGATCTTGAATATCTTGAAGAAGTTTGCGTTTGCTAAAGATCATATTCCATGAGCTTCCACCTAATTGACGCCATAGGTGAGCCATTTGTAAGCCTGTGAATAAGCTGGCACGGATACGATTGGTATGTGCAGAGTCTTTAAAGGCTTCTGCATTACCACGGACTAGAATTCGAGGGTTAATTTGACCAGCAGTGTCGACATAGGTTTGTGCTAAGTTGGCAATGATACTTGGATGTAAATAGTTATTATCAAAAAAAGACAGCTGTTTTAATATTTTTTGTTGAGATTGTTCAATAATTTCAACAAACTTTGGATTGCTATAAACTTTTTTTTCCAAGGCCAATAATGACATGGCATAAGTCATTGGCAGTTTTGCATTGGCAATTTTAGGAATTCTAGATTTCGGTGATGCTGAGAAAGGTTGTGTAATGCTACTTTCTAAAGTTTTTAAACCTAAGGAAATGTCTGCCAATTGATTGAAGAAGTCTAAAGTTTGACCTGATGAATTGGCAGTGGCACGGATATTGAGGCTGGCTTTGATGAGCTGTTCAAAATAGAAATTACCACTTTCACCAATACTTTGACGTCCTGACATCGCAGTCATATGCGTCAGCTGTGTTGCTTGAAACACAGCTGCTAACGCCAAAGCTCGGTTTTGGCGTTGATTCAAAGTTTGAGGCTGTTGAAAGGGCAACTCAACCATGCCTAAATTCCTTTAAATAATTTTTAATCATTACTCAATAAAATCTGGTTTTGGTGCATTAGTATGATGAATCACACCCCCACCTAAACAGACTTCATCGACATAGAAAACAACACTTTGTCCCGGTGTTACGGCACGCTGTGCTTCATCAAATTCGACACGAACACCATTTGGCGTGTTTGCATCTTTATAAATTGTACATGCTTGATCAGGTTGACGGTAACGAGTTTTTGCCGTGCATCGGAAACCTGTGTCAGGAATTGCTTGTTCACCTGCAACCCAGTCAATTGTTTCAGACCATAAAATGGTACTCTGCATCAGTGGGTGTTCATGACCTTGTCCAACCACAAGACGATTACCTTCGATGTCTTTATGTAGAACAAACCAAGCACCTTCTTCTGCGCCTTTGAGCCCACCTAAACCAATACCACCACGCTGACCGAGCGTATAGTACATTAAGCCGTGATGATCACCAACCTCTTTTCCTGTATCTAAGACAATTTTCCCAGGTTGAGCCGGTAAATATTGTTTTAAGAAGTCATTAAAACGGCGTTCACCAATAAAGCAAATCCCAGTGGAATCTTTTTTCTTGGCAGTGGCTAAACCCAGTTCTTCCGCAATTTTACGTACTTGTGGTTTTTCAATCTCACCAACAGGGAACAAGGTCTTATTGATTTCACGACCATGAACCGCGTGAAGAAAATAAGTTTGATCTTTGTTATTGTCTACACCACGTAATAAAGGCGCATATTGATCACCTTTTGAATTGGTGGTTGTTTCGCCACGACGACAATAATGTCCAGTTGCAATAAAATCCGCGCCTAAATTGACAGCATGATCTAAGAATGCACGGAATTTAATTTCTTTATTACACAAAATATCTGGGTTTGGTGTACGACCAGCGGCATATTCTGCTAAGAAATGTTCAAAAACGCGATCCCAATATTCCATTGCAAAATTTGCAGTATGGAGTTTGATCCCAATTTTGTCACACACCGCTTGTGCGTCAGCAAGGTCATCCATTGCGGTACAATATTCCGTGCCATCATCTTCTTCCCAGTTTTTCATGAAAAGCCCTTCAACTTGATATCCTTGTTGAAGTAAAAGTGCAGCAGAAACAGATGAATCTACACCACCCGACATACCGACGATGACACGTTGTTGCATAGGATTAGGCATCCAAATTTGAAATTAAAGGAGAGTTTTGGTGCTCATAGATGAGCGAAAGTGGGTATTTTTGCCCAGAAAGTGCATCTTGTACAGCTTTAATGACCAAAGGACTTCTGGCGCGAGCAGATTCAAGCAGTTCTTCAAGCGTCATCCATTGTGGACCAATGATATCTGTATCCAGTTGTGCGTCTGGAAAGTATTCAGTCACATGTGCTAAAAAGCAAAATCTAAAATAAGTGCGGTCTGGAAACATGGGTGGGGTATAGGTATAGATCCCCAGTAATGAATTGATTTCTACTGCATATCCTGTCTCTTCCATGGTTTCACGTAACGCAGCTTGAATAATAGTTTCACCACATTCAACATGGCCAGCGGGTTGATTGAACACAGTATGGCTTACACCTTCAGTATATTCTTCTACAAAAAGAAATTTTCCATCTTTTTCTACAACTGTCGCAACAGTAACGTGGGGTGTCCAAGCGGTCATGACCAGCACCAAGGAAGATAAAGCATTATTCTACAAAATTTAGCACGTGGTGGCTATGTTCATGCGGATTTTCTTTGATCATCCTAAGCGGACATGTATCGACAATATGCTCAAAATACTTCTGGGCAAGTTTGCTTATCTTGCATTTGGAGCTGAAATCTCAGCGCTTTAACTGATTAATCTATTATTTTATATCGGCTTGTTGTAAGTCAGAATGTTTCACATAAAAATTACTATATAAACTGATGTATTTGGCTCTATCGATCCAGCTCAATATACGACTAGAATATTCATGTGCAGATGTGTTAAGTGTTATACGCAATATGTTTGTATGATTATTGGACTTAATACCCAACACAGAATTAAATACATTCGCTATTTACGGGTGTACACCACTCAAACATAAAAGACTTTATTTGTTTGAATCTACTGTATCGTCGAATGTTTTTTGGATAGAATTAAAAGACATTGGCTATAAAAGATAGTCAAATCAAAAAAGCTTGAATTGGGGCTTGATCATGCAATGTTTTATACAGGTAAAGCCAGTTCTTGTTTTAAGATCGCTTAGCCATTCCAATTCTTGGGCATACAATAGGATTTAAAAAGTATGATAAAGAAATTATTATGTATACCTTTAGGTGTATTGCTGATCACTGGGTGTGCTTCAAATCCTAATGATGCCACTTCAAATGTAGGTACACAGGGATTATTAATTTGCCAGCCAAGTGAACTTTGTCCAATCGTCACTGTGGTGTGGAATGAGACACATAAAGACTTTTTAAAGGTGAAACTCAGCTTAAATAGCGCCTATACCAAATATAATATTGAAAAAGTTGTATTTAGTGATGGTGCAAAAAGTCACTCATTTAATGTGATTGGGCCAACTGAAATTGATTTTGCATTTAAAGCAAATCGTTCTCGTAACAGTGTGCTTATTCCAGTCAACCTAATGGGGGACTTCAAAGGCTCGCAAAATATCTTTATGGAAATACATACAGATCAAGGTGTGATTACCCGCTATATTTTAAAAGACAATGTCAAAGCACCAGTATTTGAAGAATTAACCAAATACTACAAGGTCTCTGAATAGCGGTTTGATCCAAAATGTAATGCCTAATTCCACTGTAGTTCAGTGGAATTAGATTTACTTGAGCAACATGTATTCAAATAACAAATACGCTGTTAAGCATGCCTAGGTATTTGCTTTAATCCTATGGTTAATCGTTCGCTTCTAAATAATGATTTGCTACTTTGACATAGTGTCTTGCTGAATAAGGCAAAAATTCCTTTTCTTTGTCAGTTAAAGGGCGAACCTTTTGCACTGGGCTTCCTACATAGAGATAACCACTTTCTAAGCGCTTACGCGGTGGAACCAGTGAGCCTGCACCAATCATGACATCATCTTCAATCACCACATCATCTAGAACAATTGTATTAATTCCCACTAAAACCCGGTTGCCAATGGTACAACCATGTAAGGTGACATGATGTCCAATGGTCACATCTTCTCCAATCACTAAAGGTGAGCCATTGGGTTTTGCATCATTTTTATGACTGACATGTAACATGCAATGGTCTTGTACATTAGAATAACGGCCAATTTTAATGTGATTGACATCCGCACGAATCACCGCAAAAGGCCAAACCGATACATTCTCCGCCAAAGTTACTTCACCGATTACAACCGAGAGATCATCGATATAACAGGTTGAATCAATTTTAGGATGATGGCCTAAATACGAACGAATATTTTTTTTCATGTTGGCTTCCATGTCAAAAGCAAAATTTAACCAGTGTATTTTTACCGAGTATAAATTAAAAAGGCATCCAAATCTGTGATCAGGATGCCTGTGCTTTAGTCTAATAAATTCAATATTAGGTTTAAGTGAATAACTTAGAACAAGTTGCTAAAGAACATTTTGATATGGTCGATCAAGCGAGAGAAGAAGCCTGCTTCTTCTACAGCTTTTAACGCCACTAATGGTTTTTCAGCAATCACTTTACCATCTAAAGTTGCTGTTAATTTACCAACAACTTGACCTTGTTTTAATGGTGCATTTAAGTTGGGTTGAACAGTGACTTGTGTTTTGATGGCATTGGCTTGACCTTTAGGCATGGTCACATTGAAGTTTTCAGCTAAACCAATTTGTACATCATTTTCTTTACCAAAATAAACTTTTGCTTTAGCAAGCACTTGATTTGCAGGTTGAACACTAACTGTTTCAAAGTTTGAATAACCCCAAGCTAACAATGAGCGTGTTTGGCTGGCACGTTCATTCATCGATGGTGCACCAAAAATCACAGAAATCAAACGCATTGGGCCGCGTTTTGAAGATGTGGTTAAGCAATAACCTGCTTCATCGGTATGACCTGTTTTTAAGCCATCAACACTTGGGTCGGTATACAGTAAGGCATTACGGTTACCTTGTTTAATCCCGTTGAAGGTAAATTCTTTTTCAGAATAAATAGGATAATATTTTGAACTGTCATGAATGATATGTTTAGCAAGTACCGCCATATCTTTTGCAGTTGAGTAATGACCCTCAGCAGGCATACCCGTTGCATTGATAAAGTGTGTATTGACCATACCTACACGTTTGGCTTCTTGGTTCATTGCATAGGCAAATGAACCCTCATTACCTGAAATATGTTCAGCCATTGCTTTAGATGCATCATTACCCGACTGGATAATAATGCCTCGTAACATTTCTAAAACTGTTGCAGTACCATTTAACGGCACATACATACAAGATTCAGTACTGCTACCACGACACCATGCAGACTCATTCATGCGAACTTTTTCACTTTCGGTCAGTTCGCCTTTAAGAAGTTTTTGCTCAATGATGTAACTCGTCATCATTTTCGTCATCGAAGCAGGTGCTAATTTTTCATTTTCATTCTTCGATGCAAGAATTTGACCTGTCTCATAGTCCATTAAGACATACGATTTATTATTTAATTCTGGCGGAGTGGTTAAGACGGTTGCTGCATAAGAAAATGAAGGTAAAAGTAATAATGCAGCAATGGCGCTTTTTCGAGTCATTCTAGGTCGTTCCAATCGTTATATGAGCACAAACAGGCTAGCATTTTAGGGCAAAGCAAAGCCGACTTCTATAAGGAAAGTCGGCTTATTTCTTACTTATTGTAACTAATTCAATATTTGTTGGATAAATTGCAGAAATCGTTATGACTGATAGTTACTAATGTCATTACAAATTGCTGTGTTTTCAGTATCACCCGCTTTTTTAGCATCACTTTTTGCTTCTTTTAATGCTCTTTGGAAATCTTTTTGCTTGGCAAGTGATTTTAAGGTTGCTTTAGGATCTTTGTCATTTGGCATATAGTCTTTAAGCAAGTGATCAAAACCTTTATTAAATGCAGCATCTGTTTTGATTAGACTCGGGCAGATATCCGACAATACATAAATTGCAGCCAATTCTTCTTTAGAGACTTGTTGCTGGGTGACTTCGATTTTGTCAGATGCGGCAAAAGCATGGGTCATAAATAAACCACTTGCTGAAACAAGGCTTAATGTAAGCATTTTTAACGTCATACGCATAAATAACCTAATCAATTTTTAATTTAAGAATCTGCATAGATTAAACGTAAAAACTGTGAAAAATATAGAGAAAGTGTATCGATGTTGTAGATTTATTTGAAATTTTCGCACACTGAACAATGCAAAAGATGTCAAAAAAGGATTTTTTAACATCGCATTAGGGGGAAGGTTTTTTATCTTATTTTAGTGTGGAAGTTCGAGTACATCAGCACATACTGCTTTGTGTTCAGCTTGATCAACTTCTTTGGCACTGATTTGTGCTTCTTTGAGTACAGTTTGGTATTCTGGATCTTGTTGAAGCTGAGTCAATGTTGTAGGTTTGGACAAATCCTTTAATAAGGTTTGGGTTAAACTTGCAATTTTAGTTTGAAATGCAGGGTTGTTTCCAATTAACGCTGGGCAAACTTCGGCAAGCACCTGTGTTGCGGCAATATCTTCTTTCGCAATTCGATCAGATTCTTGTGAAGTTAATGTTTCTGAAAATGCAGATTGTGCACAAAGTGTGATGAGTGCGATAGAAATAGTATGAGTAAGAGAACGTGTAATCATCTTTATAGTCACAAATTAGATTTAAAATTGAGTAAGTAACTATATATAATTGTTCAATAAATTTGAATTAAATTACTCAGTAGTCATTTAATAATTTTTACTCAGAGAATCTTTTAGTGAATATTTTAGTTGCCAATGATGATGGTGTTTTTGCACCAGGTATTCAAGCTTTAGCAAAAGCATTACGACCTCTAGGTCGAGTTGTTATTGTTGCGCCAGAAAGTGAGCGCAGTGGTTATTCAAGTGCATTAACCCTAGATCGACCACTTCGACCGATTCAAGTTGCACCAGATATGTGGGCAGTCAATGGGACACCTGCTGATTGTGTTTATTTGTCCATGAATGGTTTATTTGATTTTGAGTTTGATTTAGTTGTCAGTGGAATCAATAGTGGGGCGAATTTAGGTGACGATGTCCTTTATTCTGGAACCGTAGGGGCGGCATTTGAAGGACGTTTGATGAAACAGCCAGCAATCGCAGTTTCATTGGCAGGCAGTAATGTACGTTCCTATGACAACCCTGGAGATTATGCACAAGCTGCAAACTGGGTTTACAGCTTTATTGCCAAAGGCTTACCCGAACTGCCTCCACGACATATCTTAAATATCAATATTCCCGATGTCGCTGAAATTTTAGGGGCTCAAATTACATATCAGGGGCGTCGAATACAATCAAAGCCGATAACCAGTCAGGTTGACCCGCGTGGTCGTCAAGTCTATTGGATTGGTTTGGCGGGTGAAGCGGTGACAGATCCGCAAAAAAATGCACAAAACCTGCAATCTGACTTTTTTGCCATTGCCAATGGTTGCGTCAGTATTACCCCAATTCAGATGGATGCAACCAATTACACAATTCTTGAAACACTACAATCACAACTCTCACATAGTCATTTTGATGTATGAGTGTTATAACTTTGTGAAAAAGCACTGTTAAACAGTGAAATGCGTGTGTATTTTGCTAATCTTAAGCAAATATTTTTAAATTTTAAGATTGTAGAGAGGGAAATCAATGCTTTTGGCTCGATCAACACTTCCAATTCAAATGCCTAAGCGATGGATGAAAATCATTTTGTCCACAATAGCAATCACCTCTGCCATAGTGGTGACTGGGTGTGCATCGAAGCCTCAAATTAATAACCCTACACGTTATGCTGTTGCGCCTGACTATTACACAGTTCGTTCTGGTGATACCTTAAGCGCAATCTCTATGCGTTATGGTGTGAGTTATCTCAGTGTTGCTGAAATGAATGATATTGCCGCACCTTATCGAATTTATGTAGGTCAGTCATTACGTTTGAAAAAAGGTGGGGGCAATGTCACTCGATCTACAACGAAACCGTTGACGAGCAATGAACCGCAAATTCAACGTCAAACGATTAAGTTACCAACACAGCAGCCGACGTCGCCAACTGGTACAACGACGGCTCAGCCAGTAACGCCGCCGCCTGTACAAACGACGACGACAGTACAATCAACCCAATTGAGATGGGTAAAACCATCAAATGGATCTGTTATTGCAAATTATAATATTGCGAATAATATTAAAGGAATACGTTTTGGAGGGAATCAAGGTGATCCAATTTTTGCCGCAGCGGATGGACAGGTGGTTTATGCTGCAGATGGATTAAAAGAATATGGTAATCTTGTCTTAGTAAAACATATCGATGGTTACATTACTGCATATGCTCATAACAGCAAAATGTTGGTGAAAAGTGGTCAAACTGTGACAGCAGGACAGAAGATTGCAGAGATGGGATCTTCAGGTGCTAGCAGTACCATGTTGGAGTTTCAGGTACGTTTAGATGGAAAACCGATAAACCCAGCAAATATTTTACCAATAAATTAAATATTTTAATGCAAAGTGTAATTTTCTTCGTATAATACAATGAGTTGTTTTGAACAAAAAAGTGTGAAACAGCTCATAATTTCAGAGGGAAATTTATGTTAGATCAACTTCGGGCAATGGGTGTATTTGCTTGTGTTGTTGAAAAAAGCTCTTTTAGTGGTGCCGCGCGTGACCTTGGCATTACGACTAGTGCGGTTAGTCAGCAAATTAGATCTCTAGAACATGAAATGGAAGTGACACTTCTACATCGTTCTACGCGAAAGCTGAGTTTAACTGAGGCTGGTCAAGCTTTTTTCCACAGTTGTCAAGAAATGCTCGCTGCCGCAGAGCGTGGAAAAATCCGCATTAATGAGTTGCGCGATGATTTAGTTGGGGATTTGCGTATTGCGACAACCCCGGAAATAGGGGCAACCCATGTTGTTCCTGCTTTATCGCATTGGATGTCTGCACATAGAGGTTTGATGGTTCATTTTGAAGCAGATAACCAATATATCGACTTGATTCAAGAGCGTATAGATATTGCTATTCGCATGTCTTCAAAAATCGAAGATGCGAATAACTTGAGCTGTATGCCACTTGCACGAGTCGATCAGATCTTAGTTGCATCGCCAAGTTATTTAAATCAAACAGCGCCTATTTCACGTCCTGAAGATTTACAGAATCATGATTTGATTCCGATAAATATCATGAAAAATTCTCAACATTTTTCATTTCAGCATGGTGCAACAGGTGAAGTTGTTAATTTAGAAATGAAGCATCGTCTTCAGACAAATAACGTATTTGTTGCAAAATCATTGTGCCAACATGGGCATGGTATTGCGCGAATCCTTTATTTAGATGTGCAAAAAGAATTAATGAACGGAACATTGGTTGAAGTGCTTCCAGAGTGGAAATTACCAACTTTCACTTTAAGTGCTGTGACCTTAAAGCGTGAACAGCAGCCGATGAAAATTCATCGTTGTTTGGATGCTTTGAAACAATATTTTAGCCAGTTGCCTGGTGGTAGAATTTTCCAAGAAGCTTCATAAAGTTCTAATTCTAATAAGTTCTAATAAAAAAGCCGCTTTAAAGCGGCTTTTCTATACCTGCAATTTGATAAGCATTCATGACAAAACCAAAAGAGATTAACGGGTTAATCTCTTAAAGGATTTATTCACAATTAGGCAAGGAACTCTTTAATTGCAGGTACTAAGCGTTTTAATAGATCATCTGCTTGCTCATGATTCATATTCAAAGCTGGCAGTAAACGAACCACATTGCCTGAAGTAACGTTAATAATTAAATGATGCTTATCACGTGCAATGTTTACTAATTCGGCACAGTCTTTAGGTAATTCGATACCAATCATCATGCCGAAACCGCGCACAATCACATTTTGCTCCACAAGTTGAGCACGGAACTGATCGACCAGATATGTTCCAATTTCAGCAGCATTTGCAACGATATTTTCTTTTTGGATCAAGTCAATCACTGTGTAGACAACACGAGAGCCTAAATGCGTACCACTATAAGTAGAGCCATGATTTCCCGCAGCAAGTACTCCAACACCACGACCTTGTGTCATCACAGCACCGATTGGAAAACCATTTCCGAGGCCTTTTGCTGTGGTTAAAACATCTGGAATAATATTGGTGTGTTGATAAGCAAAGTATTTACCGGTACGGCCATTACCTGTTTGAACTTCATCTAGCATCATTAACCAATTATGTTGGTTGCAAATACGACGAATATCTTCAAGGTAGCTAAAGCCTTGAGGTGCGGTATTGACACCACCTTCACCTTGGATCGGTTCGACCAAAATTGCCACAATGTCAGGATGCTGAATAGCGGCTTCTTCAATGGCTTCTACATCGCCAAAAGGCACACGAATAAAGCCTTCAACCAGTGGTGCAAAGCCTTCTTGAACCTTTTTATTGCCCGTAGCTGAAAGCGTTGCAAGCGTACGACCATGGAATGATTGATCCGCAACAATGATTTTGGGATTGGAAACACCTTGTAAGTGACCAAATTTACGTGCAATTTTAATTGCACCTTCATTTGATTCTGCACCACTGTTTGAGAAAAAGATTTCTTCCATACCCGAAACTTCAGCCAGCTTTTGCGCTGCTGCAGTTTGCCAAGCGACTTCGTAAATATTGCTGGTATGGATTAATGTAGCCGCTTGTTCTGCTATAGCCTCAGCCAGAACAGGATGAGCATGTCCTAAGCCACACACAGCAATACCCGTCAATGCATCTAAATACTCAGTACCATTTTCAGTATAAAGATAAGAACCTCGTCCTCGGACAAAGCTGATCGGTTGACGACTGAATACAGGCATCAAGTGTGAAGGTTGATCAGTTTGTACCGGAGCGAGGGTGATGTTATTCATAACTAACTCTTATCTGTTAGGAGTGGAAAGGGTAAAGGATTATCTAACCAAAATATGCACAAGATTTAAAGCTTTAATATAAATAAAATTGGAAATAATCGTCTAGACATATTCTTTATTGTGGATTTAGGTATAATGCAGGCAGATGAGTTGAGGATTTAATCAATGACTGAACAAGCGCGTGATACAGAAGCGTTAATTCGCGATCAAATAGCTAAACATGCAGTACTTCTTTATATGAAAGGTACACCGCAATTTCCACAATGTGGTTTTTCTGCACGTGCAGTTGAAGCACTTAGCCAAATTGGTCGTCCATTTGCTTATGTAAATATCTTGGAAAATCCAGATATTCGTGCAACTTTGCCACAAATTGCAAATTGGCCTACATTCCCACAATTGTGGATTAATGGCGAATTGATTGGCGGTAGCGACATTATGCTAGAAATGTTCCAAAATGGTGAATTAAAGCCATTGATTGAACAATATAGCCCAGCACCAGATGCTTAATAAGTTGATGATGTAGAAAAAGCACCGGAAGGTGCTTTTTTATTGGCTAAGATTATTTTGTTTTCGCTTGGCTGTACTGATCTGCAGCCTAGACGAGATTACGTCATGACTGATGCGCTGTTTCAATGTTTGTTTTTTTGCATATGGGGTTTTGATATTTAGTAAACCACTCAAATATATAAGACAAAGCTTTGAATATTCAAAGCTTTGTCTATCTAAGGTCTAACCAAAAAGCAATTTAAGCTGACTTACGCTTATTTTGCTTTGCTGCAACCTCAGCTTGGTTTTCGTCAGTAATGATGCTTGTTGATTCAGCTTCTGCCTTTTTCAGTTTTTTCCCTTTGTTCTTTTTTTTCTTTTTCTTTGGCTTGTGCTCTATTTCAACACCATCTTCCAAGGCTTGCCAATATTCAAGCTGTGCCATCACTGCTGCATAGATTGAACCTTTGGTATAACGACCTTTTTTATCTAATGCCCCAACAGGTCGAGCCATTAAGATTTCTAAAGCTTGATCAATGGTGTCTATTGCATGTATATGGAATTGATCCTCATTGACAGCCTCAATCACATCATGGCGAAGCATTAAATGCTGCATATTTTGACGTGGAATAATCACCCCTTGTTTGCCTGTCAATCCTTGGAGTTTGCAAGCATCGAAGAATCCTTCAATTTTTGCATTGACCCCACCAATAGGTTGAACTTGACCCAATTGGTTCATCGAACCTGTGATCGCCCACGATTGATCAATAGGCAATTGGCAAATTGCAGAAATCAATGCAGATAGTTCTGCAACCGTGGCACTGTCACCATCCACTTGACCATAACTTTGTTCAAAGGCGAGGGCAGCAGAGAAATGCAAAATCTGTTCACGACCAAAATGAGCTTTTAAGAAACTCGACATCAACAAGACACCTTTGGCATGTAATGAACCACCAAGTTCTACACTGCGCTCAATATCTAAAATGTCACCGCCACCTTGATATACCGAAGCGGTTAAGCGTGACGGTAAACCAAATTCGACATCGGCATAGTGGATCACGGATAAAGCATTGATTTGACCTAAACGATGGCCGCGTGTCTCAATCAGTTGTGTACCACGTGACAAGTCTTGCCAATAAAGCTCTCTTAAATAGCCTAAGCGATATTGGCGATGTTTCAGAGCAGTGTTGATATGATGAGAGGTGACTAACTTTTCTTCCGACTGTGCAGCGTGATGATGAGATTCACGGATTAAATCACCCAAAGTTAAAGCATGTAAAGACAATGAACTCTGGTCTTCAGCTTGGCGACTTGAATCTGTTAGTAATGCCGCCAATGCTGAGCGATCAAAAGGCAGTAATTTGTCTTGTTGAACATAGTCTGCAATCAGTTGCATATAAGCTTGTTCATTATCATCATTACGTTGCAGGGTATCGGTAAAATCAGCACGAATTTTAAAAACACTGCCTAATTCCGGCTCTAGTTCTAAAATTTCATAATAAATTTCAGGTTCTGCCAATAAAACCACTTTTAAGTTGAGTGGCACAGATGCAGGCTCAATTGAAATACTGCCAGTTAAAGTCAGCATGTGCTCTAGAGAAGACAGCTTTAATTGTCCTGATTTTAAAGCGCGTTTTAACCCTTGCCATGCATAAGGCTGTTCTAACAGCTGTTCTGCTTCTAAAATTAAAAAACCACCATTGGCTTGATGCAATGAGCCTGGGCGAATCAGAGTAAAGTCAGTGGTGATGGTGCCATTTTGCGTCAGCTGTTCAACATGTCCCAGTAAATTATAGTGTGTTGGGAAGTCTTCAAAAATAACTGGTGCACCAGAGTTTGGCTTATTGCTGACCACGACATTGGCTTGGTAACGTGAAGGAACCCGATTAAATAAAGCAGGAGAGAATTCTTCACCTTCTTGATCTAAAATCGTTTCAACATTTTCAATGATATCTGCTGCAAAATGTTTTAAGTATTGATCGAGTCCATGTACGGTTTTAAATTTACTTAAAATCAAATCTATACGAGGAATCACCACTTGTTTGGCGATATCACGATTCAGTTCAGAAACTTGATCACGTGCATCATCTTCCAAATCACCTAACTGAAGACCAAGCCGTTCAAGCTTTTTATCCATATAACGCATATTGGAATTAATTTCTGCGCGCTGTTTACTGTCGAGCGCATTAATATCTTCCTGTGACATTTCCAATACTTTGTCATCTTTGACATGGATCGGCACAAAAATATGTTCATCGTTACGATTAATCAGTTTTAGGTCGAGGTCTTCGCCTTCTTTGGTCAGTTCAACTAAAGCGAGTTGTTGCTCATTTCCGGTGATTTGACGAATACGTTCAATACGATTGTGATAGGTTTCGGCACTAAAGCGACGTTCAAGTTGCTTGAGAATGGTTTGCCAGGCTTGGTGGATTAAAGCTTGAAACTTACTGCCTTGACCCGCTTGAAAACGCAGTGCAATCGGTTGTCGCGCATTTTTAAAATTATAAACATAGACCCAATCATCAGGTGTTTGCATGGTTTTGGCATGCTGTTGTAATAAACGCTTGATCATGGTTCTTTTGCCAAGACCTGCCGTCCCCACAGCAAAAATGTTGTAGCCTGAATAAGGTAAAGCAATCCCTGCTTCTACAGAGGCTCTGGCGCGATCTTGCCCTAAGAAATTATTTAAGGGCTTGATTCGCTTGGTTGAGGTAGGAATCTTGCTTAGATTCGGGATATGCGTCAGTTGTTCTGATTTTAGTGCGGTTTGTGTCAACGTGTTTTGAATTTCCGTTTGATCAAAAGCAGATGGAAAAATCGTTTCAGTTTTTTGTATTGGGGTTGCAGTCGTCGTAATTGAAACAGTGGTAGAGCTTAATTGATCGTGTCTTTGGGTCACAGGTGAAATCCAAAACTTATATGGGTTGAAAAGTTAAAGGTATACAGGATTGGGGGTAAAGATCAAGCGCCAAAAGCGGAAATATCTGTAAAAGCGCTCATCAGTTGCATAAAAGTGATTGAAACTCTAAGCATTAAGCGGTTGAATAGCACTATTTCATTTTTCAGAAAATAACAACGCAATGACAACGCAACTATCTCAGCAATCAGCTGAGCAGAATTCCACAGCAAAAAATGGGTGGAAATCTGCTTTTGCCGCTTTTATCGATCGGCGTGCTGCAATTATGCTCTTTCTTGGGTTTTCAGCAGGTATTCCTATTCTGCTCATTTTTTCAAGTTTATCTTTATGGTTAGGTGAGGCCGGAATTGAAAAAAGTGCAGTGACTTTTTTTAGTTGGGCCGCGCTGGGCTATTCTTTTAAATTTGTATGGGCACCGCTGATTGATGAATTACCCGTCCCGATACTCACCAAAAAATTGGGTCGGCGCCGTGCTTGGTTGTTGATTGCACAAGTACTGATTATCTGTGCGATCTGTATTATGGCGTTTTCTGATCCTGCTTTGGGCCAAAGTTATATTTACCAAATGGCTGTGGGAGCGGTATTACTGGGGTTTTCCGCAGCGACGCAGGACATTGTGATTGATGCCTATCGAATCGAGCTGGCTGAAACCGAGATGCAAACGGTGTTGGCATCGACCTATAATGCAGGCTATCGTTTAGGGATGATTCTCGCTGGTGCGGGGGCTTTATTTCTTGCTGCTTCTTTGGGGACTGCAAAAGGGAACTATATTTATGAAGCGTGGAAATATACTTATTTAACGATGGCGCTGGTGATGCTAGTGGGTATTATCACCACTTTAGTGATCCGAGAACCCTTGGTTAATCGAGTTGATAAACACTATAAAAATATTGATTACTATCGTTTAGTTTTGGTCTTTATTTTGGCTGTGGCGAGTTTTGTTTGTTTATATATTTACTCCGATGACATGGTTCAATATCTGCAAGCGACTTGGAAAGTCGAAGACAACTTGCTGAAGTTTTTAATGGAAGCGGTACGCTTTTTAGGCTCAGGTTTTGGTGCAATTCTTGTTGCAACATCGTTGATTCGTTTTGGTGTCGTCAATAAAAAGATGGCCTATGAGACTTGGGTTAACCCGATTGCTGATTTTTTTAAGCGTTATGGGGTAAAGCTGGCATTGGTTCTACTGTTATTGATCGGTTTCTATCGAATTTCAGACATTATTGCGGGTGTTATTTCGAATGTTTTCTATCAAGATTTAAACTTCACCAAAGAACAAATTGCAGAAGCCGTTAAAATTTACGGGGTTATTTTTAGCCTATTGGGTGGTTTTTTAGGTGGCTTACTTGCACAACGCATGAACATTATGAAATTGATGTTTGTCGGTGCAGTTTTGGCAAGTTCAACCAATTTGATCTTTATTGGATTGGTGAAATCTGGTGCACCAATGCAAGCTGTATCTGTACAGATTGGCGATAAGAAATTTCAAGCTCAACCTGATGAAGTAGGCTATTGGAAAGTTTCTGTGCCTCGTCAGGATTTGGTAGGGGAAAATACCATTCATATCAAAGCAGCACTAGTTGATCAGGCTGTCGCGAATGAATATACGGTGCCCTATTTAAAAGACAATGCCAAGCCCCAAATTCAATTATTGCCTATTACTAGTGACAATCAATTGTCTGCAACAGAAGCAAAGCAAAGTATTGTGGTTAAGGGGCAGATTGCGGGAATACCTGTATCTGAGCTTAATCCAGATCAGCCGATTACCCTTAAACTTGATGGCAAAACATATCCTGCAAAATTAGATAAAGATGGTTTGTTTAGTGGTGCGATTGACGGTAAAGCCTTATATGCTTCTGGCTCAAAAAATGTGATCGCTGTGGTCAATTATCAACACGCACAAGCAGCATTAAGTACTCAACAAAGCTATCAATTAACAACGATAAAAAGTGATATCGATGTGGATATTCAACCACTTCCAGTGATTAAAGCGGATTCCTCTGCAGCCGTTGAAATTAAGGGGAAAGTAATTGAAAAATATAGTTCTGGTTGGCTATATTTTGCTATTGTTGTCGATAATTTAGCTTCTGGTTTAGCTGGTGCAGCATTTATTGCGTTCTTGTCTAGTTTGACCAGTGTGTCATTTACAGCAGTTCAATATGCGATCTTTAGCTCATTGATGACGCTTACACCTAAGATTTTAGGCGGGTATTCTGGAACAATTGTTACCCACATTGGTTATCCTAAATTCTTTTTAATGACGACTTTAATTGGTATTCCGATTCTATTGCTTGTGTTATGGGTTGGAAAATTATTGCGAGAACATCAAGCACAAAAGGTGAATCAATCCATCGAGTAAGCGACTGAATTACTCAAGATAGCTTTATGATGATCACAAGAAGCCTATTTTATCTTATAGATAAAGTAGGCTTTTTATTGGAAAGTGGTTTGAATCATTAGGTCGGTCATACATTCAAACTGGTTATTCGAAAGATAAAAAGCTGTAGTGTTTATCTAAAATAAGCGGTTATTGCTTAAAAATAATCCAGAAGATGGCATCATTGAGCAGCTGAAATATAGATAAATTGAAATATTGAACTGTATTGCCTATATTGGCAGATAATATCTGATCAAACAGGAAAATAAATCATGCGCATGTTGCATACCATGTTACGAGTAGGCAATTTAGAACAATCTTTAGCGTTCTATACTGAAGTTCTCGGTATGACATTACTTCGTAAACGTGATTATGAAGAAGGGCGGTTTACTTTAGCATTTGTGGGTTATGGTGATGAAGAACATCATACCGTGTTAGAACTTACTCATAACTGGGATACTACAAGTTATGAATTAGGTAATGCTTATGGACATATTGCGATTGGTGTCGATGATGCCTATAAAGCCTGTGACGAGATCAAAGCGCGTGGTGGTAATGTGGTACGTGAAGCGGGTCCAATGAAAGGTGGTGTCACAGTCATTGCTTTTGTTGAAGATCCAGATGGTTATAAAATTGAATTGATCCAACAAGATCAAGATGCACGAAATAATTGATGATTTAAAAATGATGGGGCTATTGTTTATTTGGCAAAGACATATCAATAAAGATCTTTCATAAATCAAAAAATGATCATGTTGAGTGAATTATATTGGTATTGAAAGTTCTTCCTCCCTCTGGGAGAAGGTTAGGATGAGGGTGCTTTTATGTTGATTTATGGTTTTAAAAAGGACTGATGAAAGAAGTCTAATAGACCTTAAATTAACTTGATATGTGTCGTAAATAAATAGTGAACATTTAGCCAAATGAGTAGCTTTATTTATTTCGCTCAGTAAGATTGAATTTTACCCGATAGTAAAATTTAACTACTGGGCTTTTTCATGTTTAAAATACAGGACGTTGCTTATGAAAATGTTGAAATTATTAGCATTGGATCGCTTTACGATACTTTTAATCGCGATGGTGGTTTTAGCTTCTATTTTACCGATTTCAGGTCAGGCAGCGCTTATCTTTGGAAAAATCACCACAATTGCGATTGCAATTTTATTTTTCCTACATGGCGCAAAATTATCACGTGAAGCCGTGATTGAGGGGATTTTGCATTGGAAATTGCATGGATTGGTTTTTGCTTTTACCTTCTTGGTTTTCCCTTTATTGGGACTAATGGCAAAACCTGTGCTTGAACCTTTGCTGGGTCAACAGTTGTATTGGGGTTTTCTGTTTATGTGCTTTTTGCCATCGACAGTACAATCGTCAATTGCATTTACCTCAGTTGCAAAAGGGAACGTGGCAGCGGCTGTATGCAGTGCCTCATTTTCAAACCTGATCGGTATGTTTATTACTCCGATTTTGGTGAGCATATTTATATTCGGTCAATCTAAGCATAATTACGATCCAACCTCGTCTATTATCGAAATCACCTTGTTGTTGTTGGTTCCATTTGTTCTAGGGCAGGTATTACGCCCTTATGTATTTCCATTGATGCAGAAAATGCCAAAGATCGTCAAAGTTTTTGATCAAGGCTCGATATTGATGGTGGTTTATGGTGCATTTAGTGGGGCAGTGGTGGCAGGTTTATGGCATCAGGTCAGCTTATCTACATTGATTTATCTCACCTTGGCATGTTCGATTCTACTCACGGTGATTATGCTATTGGCGTTGTATGTTCCAAAATGGCTTGGATTTAGCAAGGCAGATCAGATTTCAATCTTCTTCTGTGGATCGAAGAAAACCCTTGCCAGTGGTGTGCCTATGGCGCAGATTTTATTTATTGGGCAGCCTTTAGGTATGATTGTGTTACCGATTATGATTTTCCATCAAATCCAGTTAATGGTTTGTGGGGTGATTGCAAACTACTGGTCTAAGCAAAAGCATTCTGATGAATAAATTAGTATCGATTGTTAATTGATTGGCTCGCAATTTATAAATATTTCGAGTATAATCTTGCCCACTTGTTGTGCTTAGCTCTGACGCTTATAGTCTCGGTGGGCCAAAAGAAATGGTCTGTTGTGGTGTTAACCTGCTGGTTTTTAATTTAAATCTGCTTTCCTCAAAGTTTTATTAAATTTTGAGAGTGGTTAATTGCGATGACAGCTAAACCTTTCTTAACTTAGGAGAATCGACCATGCGTGCCGATATTCACCCAAAATACGAAAAATTAGTTGCTACTTGTTCATGTGGTAACGTTATCGAAACTCGTTCAGCTTTAGGTAAAGAAACACTTTATCTAGACGTATGTTCAGCTTGCCACCCATTCTATACTGGTAAACAGAAGAATGTTGATACTGGCGGTCGTATCGATAAATTCAAACAACGTTTTGCTGGTATGTCACGTTCTGTTAAGCGTTAATACGACAAAACATAAAAAACGGGCTTTAGCCCGTTTTTTTGTTGCTGAATTTTATCTCGTGTTGATCTATTTCAGGATTAGACAAAGTGATAGATTTAAAAAAAGGTTGAGCATTTTAAACGCTCAACCTTTTTAGTATTAGAATTTATTGATCTTGAACATCAGTCAAGTGATCCAGTTTCTTTTGGAAATATTCACCTTGCAAGAATCTGACATCTACATTCCACGCATTTGCAAAAGAGTTCATATCATTTAGATTTTTCAGTAGCAATTCAATTGGCTTGATTGCATGATATTTTTCAAGAGTATGCTGGAATTGCGTCATAGTCGCATCACTATTAAGCTGCTTTGTAAACTTCTCATCCAGCGTTACTAAGCTCACATCCAATTGTTTTAAGATTGCTTCACTTGAAATGCTCGAACCAAAACGTCGAATTGAGATTTCGGCACCATGATCACGTAAAACGCCAATTTGCTTTTGAGTTTCTAAGATATTTTTTGCAATATCTTCCTCATCAAATTGTAAAATCAGTGGATGAGATTGGCGGCTTCCAACAATGGTCAATAGTTTAGAAATAAGCTCAGGGAACTGTTTGTCATGGAACAGCACATGACGATTTAAATTGACGATTAATTTTGCTTCTGGATATTGAGTGATAAAGTTATGTAATTGCTTACATGCTTCAACTAAAATCCAGCGATCTAATTTAATTGAAAGCTCAATATCATCATCTAAATCAATTAAATTACTTACTTTTTTCCACTGATTTTCAAAAATAAAACCGCTACTGACTTCATAGGTATTTAAATTGCTATCTTGTTTGTCATAAAGCTGTTGGTATTTTAGCTGAATCTCACCTTTTTCAAGCGATTGGGCAATTTGACCAAGAATCGCGGAGGTTTTAAAGATATGTGGCGCTGGCGTTTCTTGAATTTGAACTGGTTTCTCTACAACTGTATTTTCAACTTGAGGTTTTGGGGCAAATTCAATGGAGTTACTTTGTATTTGCTGCGGTTCTGCTTGATCTAATTTGGGTTCAAGCAATGACAATTCAATTTTAGTGTCTTGTAAAGTCGCCGTTAATTGTTGCTCGGATACAGAGTCTTTTTTTGCCAGACGATGATTATAAGCTTGTTCTAAAACGTCGTTAAAACTTGCTTCTGTAAAGCTGTTTTGCTGTATGTTTGAATAGCCAATCTTGATATTCAGTGGGTAGGTATGACCATCAATTTCCAATAATTGTGGTTTTTCTAAAGCATGCAGCCCATGAACACGAGATTCTAAAATGGTGTCAGACTCAGCTTGTAAAATCACTGCATACAACAACATATCAATTTGATATACCGTGGTATTGGTTTGTTCTTGAATAAAGTTTTTAAAGCCTTCTAAGTATTGAACGGCTGTTTTCCAAGGAGAAGTTAAAATATTCTCAGGACAAGCGGCAAAGCTAAACAGTACCAATGCATTAGATTTGGCAGGTTGGTTGATTAAAGCGTACTGAATTTTTTGCAGACTAGTTGCGACAGCACTGATGCTTTTCTTATTCGATTCGGATGATTGTGCTTGCGGTTTTTGACTTGCCGAATTGATCTCAATGGTGATTTGAATACAGTCTTCTTCATCTGAAGGCAGAAATTCAATTTTTAATGGATTTTCAGATTTAGCATTGCTATTCAGTGTATCAATTTCAAAACGTGCTAAATCAAAATTACCTTGAGAAATCTTTTTAAAACGTTGTTTAAAATCATTGATATTCTTTGGTTTTAAAATATCTAATACAGGCAATCCAATAATTTCTGCTTCATCTTTTAGACCAAACAATTTTAAATATTCAGCATTGGCTTGGGTATGGATACCTTCCTGAATTAAGGCAATCGCTTTATGTTGTTCTTCAACCAAGGCTTGAGCTTGATTTTTTGCACTTTCAAGATCGTTTAAAAGGTGCTTTTTCGCTTGTAAGGTACGGCTATAAGACAACGCACGGATTAGGCTAATATAAAAACGATCGGTATATTCTAAATTAACAACATCATAGATGCCTTTTTGAATATAGGATTGATATTGGTTGGTTTGATAATCTTCAGGTTTTAAGAACAAAACAGGTAGATCAATATCAGCAGAGGCTTGAATTAAGGTAATGGCTTGCTCAATTTTGATGTCATAAGCACGACCAAAAATAATCAAGTCCCATGAGGTATTGAGTTGTTTTTCAAAACTTTTTAAATCATCTAATAAAAGCGCTTGTACTTGATGATTCTTACTTTGAAAAAGATCAATAATTTGATTATAACGAATCTGGTTATCATCAATAATGAGTAATCTAGTTTCAGAGAGTTTTAATTTTTTCGATAATAATAAATTTCTCACTTTAAAGCTTCCCATACATCTTGATTATTCAAATTGGCAGATTGGTGTTGAATGAACTGATCAATGCGGTCATTTTCTTCATCATTGATCAGTTCAAATTCGTACTGAATAAAGCTCTGGGTAATTAACAATGTTTTTGTTAAATACACCTTAATTTCTTCAGTGTCTAAACGTAGATAAATTGCTTGCTGTTCTTTGAAGAACGGTAAATTTGGCAAAATAATAGAAACGTTGGATTCATTTAAGTTTTGCACTTGAACCATAAGACAAGGGTGGTAGTTAATCGTCGAACGATCAGCTGGAACTTTTACCGCACATGGGTAGATGTCTTGAGCTAAAACCTCTAAACCCACTTCATAGGTTTTTTTAACAGATTGTTTGATCCAACGAATGATCGCACCTTTCCATTTGTCATTGAGGCTTTCATTGACCAAGATAAACTCACCCGTGCGTAAATTTCGTGGGGTTTCATCTGACCAGCGAATACGATAACCATTTACACTGATATCCAGTACTTGGGTTTGATAGATCTGTTTTGCTTCACGGTCTAAAGTTTTGATTTGTCCTAAGTTCGATGCTGTGCTTGAACCTGTTGAAATCGATGAATGAATATTGGACTCAGACTGAAATGCATAATTATTATTTAAATTAAGTGTTTCATAGAAATTCTTAGCTTTGGATAAATAGAAGTGTGCGGTTTGTAAGCTAAAACAAATTTGAAGTTGTGCAGAGTATTCATAACGCTCATGTTGACGTTCAGTTGTGGTACCCAAGACATTTTGCACATGAAATTTTAACGCAGCAGATAAATAGATTTGCTCATTTTTAGACAGATATTCGTCTTTATGAATTGTTGAATTAATATGTTCAAGCAGATTCTGTGTAGAAATATACAAAGAAGTACGGAAATTTGCATGTTGTTTGCGATTATAAATTGGTGGAACGTCTTTAGAGCCATCAATCACATAACGCGATAAGCTGGTTTCTCTTGGTAAAATTTGGATCAGTTTGACCCAATCAAAAGTACATTGATAAAGCGCTTGTGTTTCTGAAGGGCGAATCTGGTGCGTATTAAAAATATCCAAAAGCAGCACTTGTGCATAGGCTTGCTGGATATTTTGAATGGTAAAATGTGTACCTTGTAATTGGTTGATATTAATATTAAATTCTTGGTTTTTAACCGCAAGCTCATAAAGATGATGTGTGGTGAGCCATTGATGGGTCAATGGACCACTGTAGAGCATTTGCTGTTGAACCAACAATAAACCAAGTTGTTCTAAAGCATAAAAGGTTGCAAGTGTACGCGCTGTTTGTAAATTTCGTTTTTGTTTAAAATTAAAAAATGAGAATTTATTTGAAACCAGTGTCTGATGACTTCTTCGCACAATATTGATATAGACGTTGGCAAAATAGGTACGAATTCTAGAGGATAAATCAATAATATGTTCAATACGCGCATTTTGAGAAAGACCTTGATTTAAGATGTTTTTTTCAAGGCTTGATAAAATGCTTTCGGTAATTGGGTGTAAAACTTGAATTAAATCAAAGCGTAGCATTTCGCTACAATCCAGCTCGCTGATTTCACAAATCGCTTTTAAGACCGACTCTGAGGTATCGCCAAGTTGCATAATAGACAGTGTGGCGACCCATGCATTGACAGATGCCACCGAATTTTCTGCAAAACTTAGACTTTCTCGTTGTAGAACCGTGATATTTTGAAAAATTTCTGAAATTTCTTTATTTATCATGAGCATTTCAACTCTTAAAAGGTTGTGACTCCAAACAGCGGTGTTTTATTATTTTCTCCCGCGACTTCTCGAACCAATTTAGGAACTAGATAACCCGGTAAACTGGCCAATACATCCTTATAAATCTGATCAATTTTTTCCGCCCCTAAATCGAAATGATGCGCACCTTTTACTTTATCTAAAACATGAAGATAATACGGTAAAATTTGTGCTTCAAAAAGTCGTTGACTTAAATTAACGAGAGTTTGTGCAGAATCATTCACACCTTTAAGTAAAACGGCTTGATTCAACACAAGAATATTTTGTTTTGCTAAATGAGATAACTTTGCACAAGTCAAATTATCTAATTCTGCAGGATGGTTCGAGTGTACCACTAGAATTACACGTAGCCTACTGTTTTTCAATAAAGAAACTAGCTCTTCATCGATTCTTTCTGGAATTACAATTGGAACGCGTGAATGAATTCTCAAGATCTTAATCTGACTGAGAGATTCTAGACGTTCTATCCAAGTGGCTAATTTTCGGTTAGATAAAGTTAATGGATCGCCACCACTTAAAATCACTTCATTGATTTCAGGATGAGCTTCTAAATAACCTTTAATGTTCAACCAGTCTTCATTTTTAGGTAAATTTTCTTGGTATGGAAAATGACGACGGAAGCAATAACGGCAGTGCACGGCACATGCACCGGTGAGGGTCAGTAAAAAACGTGATTTATACTTATGTAAAACCCCAGGAATTTGATTGGCTTGTTCTTCATCAAGCGGATCTGTGACAAAGCCTTCGTGTTCTTCCATTTCCAGATGATGTGGTAAAACTTGCAATAAAAGTGGATCTAGGGGATTGCCAACTTCCATCTTTCTGACAAATGCACGGGGCACACGTAGTTTAAATTGTCCAGACGCAAGGATTGCACCAGACAATAACTGTGCTTTAGAAAGTTCGAGTATTTCTAACAGTTCTAATGGATCAGTAATTAAATCACTGAGTTGAGATTGCCAATTTTGCTCTTGATATAAGTAATTTAACATGCCACGTGCGATAAATAGTTGAAGATAGGGGGAAAGCGGATGGTATTGCTTGTTCAGATTGAATCTGTCAGGCTCAATCTGAAATGTTTCACTGGAAAAATGCTTTCAGTAGAGCTGATTTGTATTGAACAGCTGTGAATCACCAATGAATCGAAGATTTTACCCTCAATCTGACCGAACATGGGTAATTTTTCATTGCTTCACGATGTATTGCTCATTTAGAATACGAAAAATGTAAAATACATTCTTTGCTGTTTGGAATGATCACTGTCACAAATCGGGTGATTTGCTGATAGCATCGCAGTAGAGATTTAAATTAGTAAGTTCGGAGTGTGCCTTTCATGGCCTATTATTCTACAAATGATTTCAAAGCTGGCCTAAAGGTTATGCTTGATGGTAACCCATGTTCAATCATGGAAAACGAATATGTAAAACCAGGTAAAGGTCAAGCGTTTAACCGTGTAAAACTACGTAACCTAAGATCTGGCAAAGTATTAGAAAAAACTTTTAAATCAGGTGAATCTTTAGAAGCAGCTGATATTGTAGAAGTAGAAATGGATTATCTCTACAACGATGGCGAATTGTGGAACTTCATGGATCCAGTATCTTTCGAACAAATTGCTGCTGATAAAGTTGCAATGGGCGATGCTGCAAAATGGTTAAAAGACGATTCAAACGAAAAATGCACAATTATGTTATTTAATGGTATTCCATTAAACGTTAGTGCACCAAACTTCGTTGTATTGAAAATCGTTGAAACTGATCCAGGTGTTCGTGGTGATACTTCAGGTGGTGGTGGTAAACCAGCTAAACTTGAAACGGGTGCAGTTGTACGTGTTCCATTATTTGTACAGCAAGAAGAAAGCGTTCGTGTAGACACTCGTACTGGTGATTACTTAGAGCGTGCTTAATCATTTTATTGAAAAATGATGACGCTGAGGGATGATGAAAATCATCCCTTTTTTATTGCGCATAGATTGAGTTGGTATACGGCTTTTTAAAAGTACAAGCCTTTATAAAAATAGCGAACATCGACTAAATTTTCGACTAAAGTCGTAGATCGACAGCCTATAATTAATAGTAGAGTCAGAGAGTCAGATGATTACATTGATGATAAAAATAACAAAGTCGCGATTTAAGTCACTGTGATGTCATGCTAATAGTACATATTCAGACCAGTTTTAATGCCAAAGTCTTAGATGAAAACAAAAAAATGAGGAGTAGAGTCACCAAGGAATGAGTCACGGAAATGCATTACGCTTTATAAAAACAATGGAACTGCTTTTTGTAATCAAGATGTGAGGTTTTAATGGAAAATATTCAAACAAAATCATCACCCTTATCAAAATTGATCTGGGTGATTGTCGCCATAATTGGTGCAGTATCTTTTGGAATACTTGCAGTCAGCAAGGGTGAGCATGTCAATGCGGTTTGGCTAGTGCTTGCAGCGATATGTGTCTATAGCATCGCTTATCGTTTTTATAGTTTATTTATTGCGACCAAAGTTTTTGAACTGAATCCTCGGCGATTAACACCAGCACATCGTTTAGCAGATGGCTTGGATTATGTCCCGACCAATAAATATGTACTTTTTGGTCACCATTTTGCTGCTATTGCAGGAGCGGGGCCATTGGTTGGGCCTATTCTTGCTGCCCAAATGGGTTATCTACCAGGAACAATTTGGCTTTTGGTCGGGGTTGTTCTTGCTGGTGCAGTTCAGGATTTCTTGGTTTTATTTATCTCTACACGTCGAGACGGGCGCTCACTTGGTGAAATGGCAAAGCAAGAGCTGGGTTCATTTGCTGGTGTGGTGGTGATGCTTGGTGCATTAGGTGTGATGATTATCATCCTTGCTGTATTGGCATTGGTGGTGGTGAAAGCACTGGCACATAGTCCATGGGGCGTGTTTAGTATCGCAGCGACGATACCAATTGCCTTATTTATGGGCATCTATATGCGTTATATCCGTCCGGGCAAGATTGCAGAAGTTTCTATCATTGGTTTTGTGTTGATGATGGCTGCAATTGTTTATGGTGGAAATGTTGCTGCGGATCCTTATTGGGGACCATTTTTCACCTTAACTGGAACACAACTTACCTGGGCACTCATCATTTATGGATTCGTGGCTTCGGTTCTACCTGTTTGGCTGTTATTAGCACCACGTGATTATTTATCAACATTCTTGAAAATTGGTGTAATTGCAGGTTTAGCAGTGGGTATTATTGTTGCAATGCCAATGTTAAAAATGCCAGCTGTTACGCATTTTGTTGATGGTACTGGTCCTGTATTTGCTGGATCTATGTTCCCATTCTTATTTATTACCATTGCTTGTGGTGCGATTTCTGGTTTCCATGCCTTAGTCTCGTCTGGAACTACACCTAAACTGATTGATAACGAAGTCAATATTCGTGTCATTGGTTATGGCGGTATGTTGATGGAATCATTTGTTGCAATCATGGCAATGATTTGTGCAACAGTGCTTGAACCAGGTGTTTATTTTGCGATTAATGCACCAGCGGCAGTATTGGGTACTACAGTAGAGAGCGCAGCAGAAGCAGTACGTACACTTGGTTTTGTGGTTACACCTGAAACTTTGAGCTTGCTGGCAAAAGAAGTGGGTGAAAGTACGATTCTTTCGCGTACTGGTGGTGCGCCAACATTTGCAATTGGTATGGCTCACATCATCACGGATATTTTTAATAATCGTTCAATGATGGCGTTCTGGTATCATTTTGCGATCTTATTTGAAGCGCTGTTTATCTTAACTGCTGTCGATGCAGGAACACGCGCATGCCGTTTTATGGTACAGGATACGGTGGGTATCGTTGTTCCAGCACTTAAAAACTCACACAACTTTGTGGGGAATATGATCGGTACAGCGGTTGCTGTCGCTGGATGGGGCTTCTTTGTTTATCAAGGTGTAGTCGACCCGCTTGGTGGTATTAACAGCTTATGGCCTCTGTTTGGTATCGGTAACCAAATGCTTGCGGCAATGGCTTTGATCTTAGGTACAGTGATTTTATTTAAAATGAAGAAAGAGAAATATGTATGGGTCACCATTATCCCAACAATTTTCTTATTCATTACCTGTATGACTGCCGGTTGGCAAAAAATCTTCCATACCAATCCTAAGATTGGATTCTTGGCTCAAGCGGATAAATTCTCAACAGCAATTGCCAATGGTGAAATTTTAAAACCAGCCAAAACACTTGAAGAAATGCAAACCATTGTATTGTCCAATCAAATCAATGCTGCACTGTGTGCATTCTTTATGATTGTTGCGATTGTGATGCTGTTTGCTGCTATTGGCGCAATTCGTCGTGCATTGGCAAGTCCTACACCAACAGTAAATGAAGCTCCAGCGGTATACGCAGATCCTGAAGAAGTGTCTGTTTCTAAATCACACTAAGTTGATATTGCAGATAGAGTGAGAGGTGAGTGATGAAGCTTAAATTTGCTCAAGGTGGTAAAACGGTGATTTATAAAATCATCAAGATGACCATCATGTCGCAAAAGGAGCTAATTTTTAATCCTAAAAATTGGTCTAGAATTGCAACATTATGGACACGCTTACAACAAAGTTTCCGTTTGATGGTGGGTGTTCCAGATTATCAAAATTATCTGGAACACATGAAAAAGCATCATCCCGATATGGATGCAATGGATGAAAAGACTTTTCATCGCTATTGTGTAGATGCCCGCTATCCAACGGCTGGTGGAACAATGAAGAAGTGTCCATGTTGATGGAATGTATAAGTTGATTTAAAGCTTAAATAGAAACGGCACTTGGGTGCCGTTTTTTATTGAAGATGAGCGAAGTGATTTATCGGTTTAACGCAATAACAGCACACTTCATGATGAGACTTGTCGTATAACTGACAGTTGGCAAAGTCTAACTCCGCTAGAATCATGTAATACATATAAATGAAAAGGAGACTGCTATGAAAATCTGTATTTATGGTGCGGGTAGTATTGGATGTTATATTGGCGGTCGATTAGCAGCGGTAGGTGCTGATGTGAGCTTTATTACACGTCTTCGTGAATATGAAGAATTGAGGACGTCTGGTTTAAAACTGACAGATTACACTGGTAAAACGATAAAAATCGCGGCAAATGATTTACAGCTCAGTGTTGATCCTAAAATAGTCACAGACGCCGATATTATTTTTGTATGTGTAAAATCGGCTGCGACTGAGCAAGTGGCCAAGGAGCTTTATGACAACTTGGGCGCACACAGACCCTATATTGTGAGTTTTCAAAATGGGTTGAGTAATGTTCCAATTTTAAAGCGGATTTTAAAACATCATAGGATTTTAGAAGGCATGGTGCCTTTTAATGTTGCAGTTCAAGCAGTTGGGCATTTTCATCAAGGGACATCTGGCGCGTTGCATGTGAAAGCGTATATACAGCAACAGGCTTTAGCCAAGCTTTTTAAACAAGCTGAATTAGAGATTGTTTTTGATCAGGATATGCTTGCGGTGCAATGGGCAAAAATTTTGCTGAATTTAAATAATTCAATCAATGCTTTATCAAAGTTACCGTTAAAACAACAATTGTCTAATCATCAATATCGACAATGCCTTGCTATGGCACAACAAGAAACGTTACATCTCTTAGATTTAGCACAAATTAAGCCAGCAAAACTCACAGCAATTTCGGCACATCTATTGCCTAAAATAATCAGTTTGCCCAATTTCGTTTTCAAAATATTAAGCCGTAAAATGTTGGCAATCGATCCCTTGGCGCGTTCATCTATGCAAGATGATTTGATGGCAGGGCGAACAACAGAAGTGGATTGGATCAATGGCGAAGTTGTTCAGCTCGCCCAACAATTAGGTAAACAAGCGCCTATCAATAAAACCTTAATCGAATTGATTAAACAGGCTGAAATTTCAGGAAGTGAATTTTCAATTGGTGCGCACGATTTAAAAACAAAGTTAGAACATGCCGCAAAATTAAAAGTTTAAAATTTTGGTTGATGGGGGGATGCTATAAATGTTGAAGTGTATTCAGCAAATGAAAATAAGAATTTATCGCAGTCAAGATTGAGTATTCCTTAAAACCGTGTATGTTAAGGAAGTTACAATAATTTTATTGGGGAAATAAAAGGTGATTTGGGGAACAACACAAGTAAAAGCATCAGAACAACATAGCACTGTATCAAATTTAGACCTCACTCAGTTTTACCCAAAAATTGATGACTTTTTAAGTCAAATCAACCAAATTATTTTAGATAAAAGTCATCAGACTAAACTGGCACTCTGTAGTCTATTGGCTAGTGGACATTTACTTTTTGAAGACTTACCCGGACTTGGAAAAACCACCTTAGCCAGCAGCTTGTCTCGTCTTGCAGGTCTCGATTTTCAACGGATTCAGTTTACCAATGATATGCTTGCAAGTGATGTGATTGGGATCAATATGTTTAATCAAAAAGAGCATCAATTTGAGTTTAAACATGGTCCAATCTTTACCCAAATTCTGCTTGCAGATGAAATTAACCGCTGTAGCCCTAAGACCCAAAGTGCTTTGCTTGAAGCAATGGAGGAGGGCAATGTTACTATAGATGGTACACGTTACCCTTTACCACAACCATTTTGGGTGATTGCAACGCAGAACCCACTTTTTCAAAGTGGAACCTATAGTTTGCCTGAATCACAACTTGACCGTTTCTTGATGCGACTGTCTTTAGGCTATCCATCACGCGCAGCAGAAAAACTATTATTGCAGCAAACCTCGCGCCATGATTTGATTAAAAAGTTGCAAGCGATTTTCCAACATCAGGAAATTTTGCAATTACAATGTATGGTAAATCAAATTACATTGAGTGATGTTGTTTTTGAATATATGCTTGATCTAGCAGAAGAAACACGTAAAGGTCGTCATGGCTTATCTCCACGTGGGTTATTGGCGTTAAAAAAATCAGCACAAGCCTATGCCTTGATTGAAAAAAGACAATTTGTAATTGCAGATGATGTACAAGCAGTGTTTGTTGCTGTGGTGTCGCATCGTATAGGATTAGGTGAATCTGAGACACGAGCACTTATGCAAAAAGTTCCTGTAAAGGGCTAATTGGAAACGCTTATGTTAGGTCAACGATTTGTTAAATGGCTGCATCTTCGGTTTCGCTATACAGGAACCCGTACACTGAAACAAAACCAAGTGTTGGTGTTTATGTACCAGCAAGGTTTTCTGTATCTGGTCCTTATTCTGATTACTTTTATCGCTGGGATTAATTATGCCAACAATTTAATTCTTGGTTTTTGTTTTTTAATCAGTGCAATTTTATGTATTAGTTTCTATCTCAGTTTTAAACAATTACATGCGATTACATTAGATGTGGTTGTCGATGAAGTGGGTAAGGTCAATGAAGCTTTTAAGGTGAGAGTTAACCTACAACAAGATCGTGCTACGCCTAAGTTTTTAAACTTTAAAATTGATGAACAATTACAATCTTTTCTATTTGAAGAAAAACAACAAAGTTTTGAATTGAATTTTATTCCTCAACAACGAGGGGAATTTTCAGTTCCCCCAATTCAAATTTACTCCACATATCCACTCGGTTTAGTGCGAGCATGGACCTATATTTATTTAACTGAAAGTTACTGGATTGCTCCTGAAGCGAAGTCTTTAACGCATCAATCACAGAATTATTCCAATACGGGTGAACCTGATTTAGATGAATTTAAAGAGTTAAGGACTTTTAAATCAGGTGATTCATTGCAAAGCATTTCTTGGAAACAGGCTGCGCGTGGACAAGGATTATTTGTAAAGCAATTCGATGATTTGGTTGATACCCATGCGATGCAAATTGAATATAGCAAAATGCCAAGCGCAGACCATGAAGAGAAGCTGAGTTTTATGATGGAGTTGGTCGATCGATGTCATCAGACGGAAACGCCGTATAGCATCATTTTACCGCATGCACAAACTGAAAATGGGATTGGAGAACAGCACTATATTCATATCAAAACCTTATTGGCGCAAGCGTGAGGATGAACAATGAATAAATCGATACAAATTTCAATTTTAGTTGTGCTGAGTTTGATTTGGCTGGCACAGCTGGCTTATATGCCTGTGGCATTGTCTATTTTATTCCTCATGAATATAGTGGCTTTGGCACTGTATTATGATAAAACCAATAAACATCAAGTCTATAATCTGCCTCGATTATTTACACAAATCCCAAAATTAGTTTTTGCACTTTTAGCCTTAGTCATCATTTATTTTGATTCCCGCACTTTTTTAGGCGTAGAAGCAGGTACAGCGGTTCTCTCCACATTTTTATTTGCGAAAGCACTGGAAACCAAATCAAAGCGTGACTTTATTATTCTGTTTAACTTTGCTCTGTTCGTCAGTGCCAGTTTATTTTTACACAGCCAAGCCTTTTGGATGGCACTGTTGGTTTTATGTTGTTTAATCAGCTGTTTGGTTGGACTGTATCGTGTACAAATCGCCAATTTTGAAATAGAGCAACCTGTTTTCCAGTCACTTAAAAGTGATTCATTGCATATTCTTAAATTTATTGCTTTGGCACTGCCATTCTTTGTTTTACTGTTTATGTTTTTCCCGCGTTTGCCACCACTTTGGCAAATCCCCATTCCCAATAATAAAGCGGTAACGGGATTAAGTGATCGCATGTCACCGGGTGATATTGCTGAGCTTTCACAGTCAAGTGCATTGGCATTTCGAGTTATTGGCAATATGAAGCAATTGCCAAATCGTAATGAGTTGTATTGGCGAGCGATGGTACTTGATCGTTATGATGGTACAACGTGGACAAGTGAGTTTGCCAATAAACAGGTAAAAGCTTATTCCAAGATCGCAGGGCAGATTGATGGATTTCATTATCAATATCTTGCCAGTGATCCAAGTCAGCAATGGATTACCGGTTTGGAAAAGTCCATTCCAATAGAACAACGTTTTGAGTTACACGAAGACTGGTCGATTACACCTAAACGACTGGTACAGCGTACCCAGCCAATTGAATTGCAGTGGGTGGGGAATCGGGTTCGAGATATTCAGGATGCACATTTTGAACAGATGATGCTGAAAAATAACCTCAGTTATCCGAAAAAGAGTGATCTACAAGCCCAGAAGTTTGCTTTAAATCTGTATCAGCAGAGCCAGTCTAATCCTGAAGCTTATATTCAGAATGTATTGAACTGGTACAAGAAAGAAAAGTTTGTTTATACACTTGCACCAGGAAGGTTGGGGAATAACCGCGTTGATGAGTTCTTGTTTCAATCTCGGCAGGGGTTTTGTGAACATTATGCCTCAAGCTTTGTCTTGCTGATGCGTTATGTTGGAATTCCAGCGCGTGTGGTCACAGGCTACCAAGGCGGTGAGTTGTCTCCTGATGGTCAAAGTTGGGAAGTACGCCAGTTAGATGCACATGCTTGGGCTGAGGTTTATCAACACGGGCAATGGCAACGCATTGATCCAACGGCCATCATTGCGCCGATGCGTATTGATCGTGGTATGCAAAATGTGATGAATGACGATCGTTCGATTTTTGGTGATGCGGGCTATTCAAATTTACGTTTTCAGCATTCATCGCTGCTTAGAACGCTGCGTGTTTGGAGTGACTATGCTAGTTTTCAATGGCAGAGTAAGGTTGTCGGTTACGATGCAGAGAAGCAAAGTGGCTGGATGAAGAAGCTTGGCTTAACATCGGCTTATAGTTATGGTTTGGTTTTAATTTTTGGAATTCTTGGATTACTGTTGATCTATTGGGGTGTGACGCAATTTTGGCGCACTCGTCAAATGTCAGCGCTTGAGCGAATCATTGCTCAATTTAATCATCAATTATCTGAGGTTGATCAAAAAGCAGAGTCAGAAACCTTTCAACAATGGATGCAGCGTTTAGCCTTGCAGACTGAACAAAACCATCTGTTTGAACAAGTGAATCAGATTTTTCAAAAAATTGTCTATTTAGGTAATGAAAATCAACAGGATATTCAAAATATCAAGAAATTGCTTAAAGAGTGTGCGAATGCATTAAAAGTGAAGAAATAAGGCTTGTCATCTTATTAAAAAATGAATAATATTCTCAGCACTTCAGGTGTATAGCTCAGTTGGTTAGAGCGCTACGTTGACATCGTAGAGGTCTCCAGTTCGAGTCTGGATATACCTACCAAGATTTTTAAAGACTTATAAGCAATTCAAAAGCTTATAGGTCTTTTTTTTGCTTTTGTTGCATCTCTATTATTCGTGAAATCAGAAAAATTGCAGAAAATGGCGGTATATTCAATCTATTTGCAATCAGTTAGTAACAAAATAAAAATATCGAGACCATGTAGCAATGCTTGGCGTATTTAAGTTAAGTACTAAGGTGCTTCAAACCTACCTTAAATTTATCTTAAATATAGAAAGAAATATTTACATTTAATCATTAAATTACATTTTTAAAAAAATCATAATAAAAAAAAGAAATAAAAATGAGTTATAGTCTAAATGATTTTAAATTGCAGGAATCACACTATTGAGTATTCATGAAATAGTACTTCAAGATGATAAATTTCATTTACATAAACTTGTCAAAGTTAAAGATAGTATTTATGACCCAGTCAAAAAAGATGAATCTACTTTGTGGTTTTGGATTTACTCAGATACATCTGAATTTTTTTACTTTGAATTATGGGATGAACTTGATCATGCAAAAATAAACGAAAATATTAATTATAAAAATTGTAACTTTAAAGTAGTTAGTATTAATAATAACAATAAAATGAATTACTCATAAAACTTAATTATATTAAAGATAAATAATTTTCATAATAATTTAAAACATTAACCTAATGTAAAAAACGATTTAATTTTATCTATTTAGGGATGGTAACAATACATCTCTATAGGTATAGGAAATTAAAAGTGAAAACTTAACAAGCAGCCATCAAGAGATTAATCCATTCATTAATTAGTCTCGGTTTGTAATGGCGCTGGGAAGCTTGTCGCTTTTTTAAATTAGTAAAAGCATCTATATCTGGTGAATCAGAGCAACTGGGTGCGAGTCAATCGGTCAAACTTTGAAATTCTTTAAAAGAGAGGGTCTATAACCCTCTCTTTTGATATTTAAAGAAAAGAGGAGATTCCTCGCTGATTTAAACCGACCTTTTTACGCACTCGAGTTTGCTTTTCTTTCAAAAGCTCATTTAATAAGCTATTTAAATGAGCATTATTGAGGGCAGCTGGCATAAATGAGTCATAGCCAAGCTGATTAAAAAATAAATCAACTTTTGAGCACTTTTGCACGTATTTCATTGACCAGTTTTTAAAACTAATTTTGTCAATATCCATGATTTCAAATTCAATAATGCTATTATGCCTAGCGTCATTTTTTATACTTTGAAATAACGCTTGAACTATAGACTTTTCACCTTCAAGACATTGAAAAAAATGATTATTGGCATAATATAGAACGCCAAAAATTTTATTTTTTCCATTAAAATCACGCGCAGTATTTAAGATAGCATTTAAATCTTCAATAAGGTCATTGGCTAATTCATTTCGAGTACTCGCATAGCACAATCGAATTAGCATACATCTTCTCTCAAGTCGCGTAGATTCATATAAAAAAACTTATTCATTGATATCAAAATTATATGGTTCCATAGCGTATTCACCCGCTAAAAGGTCGATAAAAGAAGGGATTGTCTCACTAGAAAGAAGAAATGGATTGAAATCATCACGATGATTTTCTAGGAAAAAGTCACCAAGTCTTTTATTGACAGGGGCAAATTTCATATTCCAATGCTTAAACAAAGCTATGTCGCATTTTTCGTAATATAAAATTTCACAATTTTGATGACGTTGATCTTTTAAAATTTGATTATAAAACAGATCATCAACCTTACTTTTATGCCCTTCAAGACATTGAACAAAATATCCATGTCCATAGTAAAGAACACCTGTGATTTCATTGCGAGAGTTGAAATCAACAGCTGTGTTAAGAATTTCTATCAAATCATTCTTAAGATCTGGATGAGTACTCGTAGCTTTACTTGCATATAAAACTCTTACAAATTCCATTAGAAGGCTTCCACGATAAATAATTACTTCGAACTAGTGCTAACGCTTTAATTTTATTAATAAGCTTTATGTATTCACATAGAAAGATTAGTAACGATGACTACAATACATTGATAATTAATCAAAAGCTAACAAATCGTACCAATGGGTCGAAACAGGAAATGTAAAGTTTTTTAACACTGTTTGAGTGTTTTGTTACTTTACAAAATAAATTTAGCCTATAGTTAAAATTAAATATTTGAAAATAAAAGATTTAATAAATATATTTTTAATTTCGCGTGGTTAAAAAACGTACAAATGTACGAAATTTCTCACAATCATGTAAGCCATGGATTATATCGCTAAATTTCATATTATTTATACTGCCTAGATACACCACAAGTGCTCATCATTATTATAAATCTGAATATTAATTTAAGGTGATTGTCGCTAACGCTTAAATTAAAATAATTCATTATAAAAATGATGTGTTGAATAAAAAGTGTTGTGTATTGGGGGAGTCTTCCCCCTTAGTCGGACAACTAAGGGGGGAGCATTTTTATAAATATGAAATGAGAGAGGATGAAATGCAAATTTTAAAAAATATTGTTATTTTTATTGTCTCTGTTTTGAGCATTTCATTGCTTATTATTATTTTTGATCAATTGGGGATGAATAAAAAACTCAACTTGTTTTTATCAGCTTTACTGTATGGGGTATTCATCACAATTTATTTGCAAAAGGTATTCCTAAGTCTATCTTACTTCTTAGGATTCTATAGCCTTTTATTCATGATAAGTTATTCTGTTGAAGTCATCGTCATGCTTTTTATTTCTTGCTCTGTTTTATTGATTATAAAAATGATTATGCCGAAATTAAAGGATACACGTGTCGATCGATTTTTTATTTTTAATAAATTATATAAAAAGTGAGTTTTAATGATTGCTTTTTATTTTTTTATTCAAATTTGATCTTACTTGATGAATTTAAGTGTTAATGTTGTTTTGAGTTGTAAATATTATAAACTAGAACATTTTAATCACATAAAATAACACTTGAATTAAAATATTAATTTATAGTGTTATTTTAAATCAAAATATATTTTAGGGAGTAATATAGTATGTTTCGTTGGGCGATTATCTTTGCTGTAATAGCACTTATAGCGAGTCTTTTAGGATTTGGTGGTGTAGCAGGTCTTTCAAAAGATTTTGCAGTTATTCTATTGGTTGTCGCTGTTATTCTTACAGTGATTGGTTTTATTTCTCGTGGAAAGGTATAGTCACTATAAACCATCTAACGATAGAATTTAATCATTCTATCGTTAGATATAATTAATTTGAAAGTACTTAAATCATTTAAATAAATTTGAACTGAGCACATTATGAAAAATATTAACTATGATTTTGTTTTAGAACAAATTTATAATTTTTTACTTTTAAGACCTGACTTTAATAGTAAAACAAATTTTGAGAAGATCGCTGAATATTTTAGAGCTTTAAATGAGGGCACAGATGATGAGTTCAATTTTGAGAAACCAAACAAAATCTCGGGTAAATTTGGCAGTAAAAAAAATATAGTAATAGTCAACGCACCCGAAATAAATAATAAAAATAATTTTTTGGAATGGGTAGATCGGCAAATAAATCTATAAGCTTTTTGATTAAGGGTATTTATATGCATCATAGACATAAGCGAAAAAAAGCAGCATTGATTTCAGAATGGTCAACTGATCAAGACTGCTATTTGATTGAAAATAGTTCATTACCTATTGAAATATTAAAAGATTCTTTATCATTCTCTGAAGAAGAAATACTTGAGAGAAAGATGCAGCTAGGATTAGTTCGCCAGCAACGACAAATGATGAGAAGCAGTTGAATCAAATATTCTAAGCTTCTCAATTCATTTTTATAATTTTAGCTTTAATTTAATCGGTCTAAAGTGACTAAGAGTTACCTCATAGAGTAACTTAACTAATCAAAACTACATCCTGAATATACGATGCTACACTCTTAGCAGTTTTTAAACATGAAAATTTAGGGCTGCGTGTTTAGCTACCCGAAGTGAATAATCATAACGTTTTTCTGTTTCTTGACCACCTTTAATGGGGGCAGTTAATGCAACTCAGCCATCTTAGTAGGTATATTTTAAAATAAGGCATAAACTTTATTCAAGTGAAAGCTAGTTACTAAAATCATTATTCTTAAAATAAATACTTATACATGAGAGCTATTAAAAAGTGACATTGTTTACATGATTTTGACAGAAAGTAAACTTAACTAATAATTCAAAATGGAGTTATATAGGTGATAATGGATTATCAATCTTAATCTATAAATTGTTGATTATTTCATATGTAAATTATTTATAAAATTTTAAACATTATAAGTTTTATATTTAAAGATTTATAAAACTATTTGATTAAAATTTTTGAATTATCTTAAATAAGTGAGGAACGATTATGAAGATTGCTTTAATTGGTGCAACAGGTATGGCGGGTTCACGTATTTTAGAAGAGCTTGTTTCACGTGGTCATTACGTTAAAGCCATCGCACGTAATACACATAAAGTACCAGATACAGAGCGTGTCTTATCCGTAGATGTGGACTTAAATGATCATGAAGCGCTTGTAGAAGCTCTAAAAGGGCAAGATGTTGTGATAAGTGCTGTTCCTTTTCATGGCTTAGATGCGAATGCATTGATTAACACAATTCGGGATTCTAAAGTTAAGCGTTATTTGGTTGTTGGTGGTGCTGGTGGATTGACTATTCCCAACAAAAATGTACGCTTATTGGATACAGATGACTTTCCTGCTGCGTATAAACCTGAAGCAGAAGCTGCTGTAAATTTCCTTGAAAAACTTAAACAAGTCGATGATATTGAATGGACTTTTATATCACCTTCGGCAGAGTTTGGTCCAGGAAAACGTACAGGAGAATTTCGTTTAGGCAAAGATGAACTTATAATTGGTAAAGACGGCAGTAAAATTTCAGCTGAAGATTTTGCAATAGCATTATCTGATGAAATTGAAAATAACAACCATATTAATCAACGTTTTACTGTTGGATACTAAGAAGAAGTGTATAAGAGCCCTCATTTGAGGGTTTTTTTCTATAAAAATTAAATTGACGATTTTAGCATTTCCTAAACTTATTTGTACTTATAAGTATTTTTATTTTAAATATTTTGGTCATTGCTGTAGGTCATTTTATTTATCTATATTGAATAAATATAACTATATAGTTTAAATGAATTAAGGATTGCAAATTTTAAAGATTGTGTTTAAAAGTTGAATGGACAATACATGTAATATTTTTATGATGATAAAACAGTTAATTATGGTTAATAAGCTGTCTGAAAAGTCATTGTGGATTACATTAGTGGTCATAATTGATATAAATAAGACCAAAATTAAAATATAGAACTTGCTATTGATATATGGATTTGTCATGAAAAGCTCTTTTTTGAATTGTTATACTATAACACTTTTATAGATAGACTTATATGCTGGAAATGTTATGAAACAAAAAGTATTCATTTAAAAAACTTTAAAAAACTTTAAAAAACTTTAAAAATGTCTATCAGTTTCTTAATTTAATCAGTAATTTTTATTTAAGTGTCTATTGGTTATAAGAATTTTAAGATATTGTTATAATCGTCTCTAAATGAGTCTTGTATGAAAATAGATGAACGCATGATGATAAATGATTTATTGTCATTGGTTTTAAAATCACTATCCTGAGTTTTATAAATATTAATTCATTTAAATCAATAACATTTTTGATTTTGTTGTCATTTGAAGATAAAATATTTTCGTGTTTTATTCATCAAACTTAGATTAGGTTGTACTTAGATTAGGTCATACATGGACTGTCTCGCTCTTGGATTAGTGCTGTGTAAAATGATATGAACGGTTGCAACCATTGTAGATATGACTTTAAGTTTTATATTTTAGACATCTGAATAAGTCCTTTGTAAGACCATAGATCAACATAAAATCCTCCTCATCCTAGCTTTCTCCCAAGGCGAGAAGGAACTTTCAATATCAATCTGATTCACTCAACATGATCATTTTTTGATTTATGAAAGATCTTTTTTAAGAACTACATGGGTATAAACATATTAGGAGATATAAGAATAGAAGGGGAAAATAACTAAAAATTGTTTTTTTATTGGTATAAAATCTCAAAATAGTAGAAATTTCAAAAGAATAGTAGTTGATTTTCAACCTAAGATTGAATTAGTATATCTATAAAATACGATATAGTGAATCGTAACTTAAGCACCAACGTCTGGATAACTGGTCTTTCTGATAAGTTAAAAAGTATTTGATTGGGGAGATACGAGATTCTTTATCTGGTTATGACTAGTGATTTAGGAAAGAGGGGATATGCACAAATTTTCAAAAATTGAGCTGGTAACAAATCATTTAACTAAAACGCTAGAGGATTATCTAAAATTAAAAATGAGCTGTGATGGCGTATATACACATACTACAAAAAAAGAAGATGAAAATTATAAAATTGAAGTCGTTATTGATCCACCAAGTGATGTTTTAGAAACCTTTAAGAATATAGCACATGACATCAAAGATTATTTAGATACTATTGATTATAAAGGAAAATTTGAGTTTAAATTTATTGTGTAGCGATATATAGACTACATGCAATAAGTTATATTTTATTGAATTAAACTTCGAGGGTTTTTTACTCATTTTTTATAATTTATATACCCACAAGTCCAGCTCTTTGTGGGTGTTTTTTACATTATTTTAAAATAAATGCCAATAACTGCCAAGTTTCATATCCCACTCTTTGGGCTCAATGACCATTCTTCCAGCATTAGGTGTTAGGGTTATTTCACTGAAATAGATATTATTTTTTGATATCAAAAAATCTATTCGACTATAACCATATTTCAGGCAGAGCGTTTGTGATAACTCAATTAAGATGCTTAGCCGAGCTGGTTTTTTTAAATATGCAGGGCTATTGCTTTTTAAATCAACTGTAAATGGTTGGAGTGTCCACGATGTATCGTAAATATTTGAATATTCATTTTTGAGACTATCTTGTACATCGACTTCGATAAATTTGGGTTGACCTTCAAAGCAATGGACTCTACATGTGGTAATGGTTAATTTAGTTTCTTGGTCAATCAATAATTCAACATATTGCTCAGCTAAAATTGATGGCTTAATATTTTTGTAATGCCATTCTCTTTTCCTGAAATACATATTTTGCTTTAAATGATGCGTTAATTTGTTTTGCGCATTTCTTTGATCAAATTGACACTTATCATTGCAGACGATTGCGCTGCCGCTATCATGATTGCATTTCAAAACAAACCTATCGGGCAGTCGACTAAAGTCAATTTCATTGAAAGATTGGTATACACCGATCAATGGGACCAGATGAGAAGAACAAATTTTATTGCTGATCACTTCTCTTACAGCCAATTTATCAGCCAATAAGGTATGTAATGGATCTCTTTCAAAAATCATTCTTGCTGTAACTTTTTCATTAAAACTTTTGGGTTGATCAAAATTGGGAATATAGCCAAGTTTATTAATAAAACGTTTGGTTAAATATTGCTTATCTGAGACAAAATATGCTCTTATAACTTTTGCAAAATAGGTGAGATTGTCAATCATTTGTCAAAACCCAATTAATGATCGTATAAGTATAAATAACCAAAGCTTAAAAAATTTTTAAAAAGCGAATGACTTTATGTATGAGTATTATAGTAATAGGCTTATTCCTCTAAATATTTCATATTTACTTTCACTTACGGGGCGATTGGAAAATTTATCGGGCTACGTTTTTGGATTATAAATTATTATATTTAATCAATATGTTGAATCCAGTTTTTATATGTGTGATATATTTGAATCAAGCGCGTGGTTATTGTAATCCATGAAAATTTAAGCTTTAGATCGCTTAGACCGACAATCCTTAGGCGATTTGCTAAGGATTTAAGCAGCCTGTTACATAAAATTTACGATACATATATCAAGCTTTACCAAAAGGTAAAATATTTTCTTGAATCTTAATATGAATTGTGTAAAATTTAACCAGTGAAGAAGGTTGTGCTTTTCACTTTGACTTGGTATTTAAGTCTTTAATAAACCCACCTATTTTTTAGGTGGGTTTATTAATTTTAGCCTAATCAATAAATGATAAGTATCTGGCTTCTATCTAAAAGCATAAAACGATTTGAAAAATGAATATTAGTATCGATGGAAAGCTGAATAGTTAAGCTTTATTGAAAGAATATTGAGGATTTAATGTGATTTTAAGCACACTTTTAATAAATATGAATGAATTCATATTTGGAATAGCTACTGTAAACGGATGTTCTGCTTTCTAACTTGACATCATTGGAGTTCAAATAATGCGCTATTTGATCCAATGATGTGGCCTATTATTGTTTTGCTTAAAATTTATACGAAGGTATAGGTTGTTTATTTATAGATTTGATGTAAATTCAGAACAACATCTTTAAAATTAATTCTTATGAATATTTGTATAGGCGGTCCCTGGCATGGAAGTAAGTTGCTAGGAAATGATAATAAAAAGTCTTTTAAAGTAAAAGGCAAATTACCCAATTCAACAACAAACTATTTTAAAAGAAAGATTCAGTTTAAAAACGTATTTTATATTTTTTGGGTATCTGATGAACTGATGTTATTAGATGAGAATGAAATTATTAAAAATTTTTTACTTAAAAAATTAAATATTATTGTTTAAATAAACTTCATATAAATGAAAGATGCTAAGGCGTCTTTTTTTATATTTTTTAATTTTGCCTTGCTGCATTTGGGTTACAGTGAAATGGTGATCATTTTGGATTATCCATGAATTTTCAATTTTGATTATTTGATAAATTATTTTAACAAATGGTAAAAAATATATTTTAAGTTACTTAAATTGTTTGATATTTTACATAATTTATTGTATAAAAAAGAAACAACAATAAAATGAGGGTGAAATCATGATAGACAAATCAATAAACATCGTTTTTTTCTTTTCCGTATTTATTGCCTTAACTTTACTGGTACACCTGTTGGGAAATGTGCCAACTGGCGTATGGTTTCCAAAATAAAACTGCTCAATGGAAAAGCTCATCTTGAGATGGGCTTTTTACTTTATGGAGGGATAGATTTTGATCCAGTTATTAAAATGTATGTTTGGCTTTCATCGTGTGATTGATACGCACTATTGTAAAGACGGAGAGTTGGCGGTGTGTCATCATTGTCTAAAAGTTGTTAAAAAATAATCATGTAAATGAAATGACATGGAATACATGATATTTCAATTTTTATACTCAATTCAAAGTTAAGCTGTTCATAATATTTTTTTACTTTGCGAGTGTGAGTTTTTAAATGCCAATACCTAAAATGAATGAGACTAAAACAGATTCCAATCAAGCGCCATATTTTTCAATTGAGCAGCTTAAAAGATTTTTGAAAACACAAATTAGATTAAAAGCCGATCAAGGAGAGTTATTTGTAAGTGAATACATCACTAAAGATTTTGCTCAACATGACATAATTAATTTGGGTGAAGAATTTAAGAAAGCAGGCTACAAGGTGAGGATCAAAAATGCTGGTAAAGAAAAAATATTTTCTGTTTTTTGGAATTAAAGTACTGTAAGTTTTAATGTCTCCTGAAGGAAATAACCACAACTTTATTCCACCACCTAAACGAACTAAATTTTACTTTTTAATAGAGTTTAATTTTTCAATCAAGGCAGTCCCAACGATGGAAATCATTTCAATAGTCTGTCTCGTTTTATTGTGGATTGAATCATTTGTCGAAAATAAGATACATATCAACAAGATCAATCTAAGACTCTGCACTTGCAGGATCAAATCAGTGAATAGATGTCAGCTATTGGCCGCGTAGAGGCAATATGGCATAGTTCTGCTATCGTGATGTAGTCAACTGAATAGCCCCTGAATTCATTGTGGAATTCTTATGCGAGGCTTATGGAAGAACAAAGTGAATAATTTAGAAAATCAAGATTTAGAACAGCAATCTCAACCAGAGCAAAAAGATTCTAGCGTAATGAATGATATCGTGAATTCGATCAATCCTTTGGATGCCGTTGATCTAATCTTGGAAACAGGTCGGTTGATTGTGAATACGAGTAAAGATATTGTTTCTGATATTGCCAACAACATCGATATTGATATAAGTCTTTAAAATTAATTCGCAAATGTACCCATCAAAAGTTGGGGTTTTAATTTATGTGATTTAACTTTTTTTACAGATGACATTTAAATCAATGATGAAAAAAATCCTCTTGGCATTTCTTATATTGAATTCGAAATTTAGCTTTGCTGATCCAATAAAACCAACTTTTCTTGAAGAAAAATTAGATATTGAAAAGTTTAAAAAAGAGCTAGATGATAAACATACATCTAAAATAAAAAAGTCGCTTTTTCTTGTAAAAAGAGAGCCGAAATTGGACCAGCCTAGATATAAAGCAGTTATGCTAAGAGTCGCTAAGGATAGGCAGGGTAATTCTTTTAAGTATATGAAAATGATCAATTATATAGACTGTGATAAAAATAAAACTTATACATATTTGTCATTTTATGATGAAAATGGCATTACACATGGTATTGGTTCATCTAATGACGATCTTGCAGGAGATAGTCCATTAAGAAAACAAGTCTGTATCATTGAATGACGGTGAATAGTTGAAAAAGTATGCTTATTTTATGATTTAAAATTGACACATTTCACGTTATTTAGTAAAACTGTGATTGTTAATTCATTATAGTGAATAAACATACAATAATCCTTAATCAGCGCAAAATTAAGGGGAAGCCTCACAGTGATGTGAGGCTTTTTTATTCGAATAACTTATTCCAAAGCAGTGTTCGAAATCGCTCGTGAGTAGTTGTTTGTGACTTTGTTTAAAACTAATAGAGATCATGCTCAGCTTTAAAGCGTTCCAGATTCCGAAGTGCGTCTTGATAACGTGAGCGTACTTGACTGCTATTGCTACGAAGATCAGATAATTTCTTTTTATAGTCGTCGCGATCTTTGGCAGATAGATCTTTGCTGTCTAATTTTCCAAGATAGTAATCTAGATTGTTTTGTGAAGTATTAAATTCTGAATTCGCATGATAAAAGTTACTGGCCACTTGATAATAATGACGTAAGGATTCACGTTTCTCTGCAGGGCAAACTCTAAAATTACCGCGACCTTCTAAAGCTTCATAAAAGATATTTTCAGGTTGACAGTAAGCCCCTAAACCTTTTAGGTAACCCATTTCATAAAGATTTTGACTAGGAGTAATATTGGCTTTTTTACAAGAGGAATAGTATTTATCTATGTGGGATTTATTTCCAGCAGCGCCATCTTTTTCGCCAACGTTAAACCAATTTGCAGTTTTACATTGTTCAACACTCATTGCAGCACAACCGGAAAGTAAAACCGTAAAAGTAGATAAAATTACTATAAGTTTCATGAAAAATTCTTCCAAACGATTTTTGACTTACTTTAAAAAAAATGATTTTATCATGACAAGATCAATAATTTCCTGATCATTAATCCTGTATCACATGAAAAGTGCATCTAAAATTTGAGATAAAAAAGTGTTTTTATCATGTTTCTGCAGCTATTGCCGATATCGTATTTTAACTTTGGCGTATCTTCAGCTTGTGCATAATGTTTGTATTGCAGCTGATAGATATAAACCCAAGGATCCATCTTCAAAAGAACAGAACTGCTAAATTCTTAACTTCATTTAATTTAAAAATAACGGATGGGCAGTTAAATTTAATAGATTGATAATTTATTCAGATTTTTTCTAAAAATAGGATTTTTCATCTAACGCTATAAAAATAAAGTGGATTAAAGCAAGACTACAAATCCAAAACATAGACAATCATTGAGCTCAGTGCAGTGACGATTACACAGAAATTTATAGTTACTTATTTAATTTCATAAAACTTATATACTATGATTTTATAGTTAAATTTACATTGATCTTTAAAGTGGCTTAATTCTAATGTTTGGGAAGATCGTTTTTGCTGTATCGGTAGTCTTATCCATAGTTTTTTTTGTTCTCGGTTTAGCGGAAGCTATTGTTGAGTTTATCGTTATTGGATGCCTTGGTTTTATCGCATCGGGCTTGGTTTTTAAACAAATGAAAATATCATTCAAGCAGAATGACGACTAATTTTGTGGTTTTGAGTAAGAGTACTTTTGGCTGTTTTTTATTGTCAAAAAATGCTATGCAATCATGGTGTTGGATTTAAAAATTAATTGGATATTTTGGGTCTGTAATTATTTTCTCTGATTTCTTATTTACTATTTGCCTAAGAAAAATAAAACAAACAAAAATTATCAAAGTCGCTAAAAGAGCAAGATCTAATTCTACTATAAGGATGTAAGCACTGAGTTAAAAAGTACAAAAGTTTGATAGAGCCCTCATTGGAGGGCTTTTTTGTGTCAAGGTGCTGAAAAATATTAAAAAAATCACATATTGTTATAATAATATAATATTTTATTATCATTTTATGATATTTTTATGTTGTTATATAGTGTTATAAATCTATATAAATCATCTTATATTGAAAAAAAGGGGTAAAAAATAATGGCTAAAATTGACTTAAATCCATTGGCTGAGATTGATGGCTTCACAGCAGCAGCACTTGTCGACTATACAAGCGGATTATCACTTGCCGCTCAAGGAACGGGGATCGATCTAGAGCTTGCTGCAGCTGGAAATACGGAAGTTTTAAGAGCAAAAATTAAAACAGCAAAAGCACTAGATTTGAAAGATACGATTGATGATGTTTTGATCACACTCGGGAAGCAGTACCATTTATTACGTCCACTTGAAAAGAATAGCGATTTATTTTTATATCTAGTATTGGATCGCCAAAAATCGAACTTAGCGATGGCAAGACATGAACTTCGAATTTTTGAAAAAGAGTTAGATTTTTCTTAAAAGCAGCAATTGGCTATTATATTGGATACGATGTAATAGCCATTTTAAATCATCAATACTAAGAAAATAGAATGCATATTTAGCATATAAATACAGCCCGAATATAGGCTATATAAAGATGTTAAATCTTGAGTGAAATAGTCGACTTAAGTCTATGAATGTAAAGTTATAAATATGAATAGCATAAAATAAAAAAATATCATTGAAAATCTCATAAATGTTATTAGAATTCTATTTCTAAATAAATTAAGAGATTGGGGATATGGAAAATAAAACAGCAAGATTAACTATTTTGATAGACCCGAACAAAAAGGAAGCTTTTGAAGAATTGTGCAACCGTCAGGATCTAAAGCCTTCACAAGTGGTTCGCCAATTGATTCGTGAGTATTTAGAAAAGCATGGTGTTGATTACGCGACTAAACCGACTTTACCAAAAAAGTAATATTTAAATTATCAATTTTATCAAGAAATGGGACTGTGCTTTTTAGGGGGAAAAGCGGGTCTTATTTATATTGAATCAGAGAAAACTGAGTAAGATTGATCAAAAATGTTGTACTAATTATTGATGATTTTGATATTTATAAATTTTTAATATATTTGATTCTGTAAAGCTGACCAATTTGAGCTTGATGATATTGAGTAAAATAAGCAAAAGAGAGCTTACAGGCCGTTTTATGGCTTGTAAGCTCTTTTTTTTGAAAAGAAAGTCTAGAAACAATACGATAAAATAGATTTTTTTGAATTTATTTTTGACAAAACTTCAGCTTGGTTTTGACCTTTATAGCGTTGTTTTTCATATGATTATGATTAAGTATTTTTCTGTTAATTGACCATAAATTAAAATTAAATAAATGATAATTATTATTATTAGCAATTGCATTTGAGGTTTTGCTCAAATACAATGCGCAACAATTCTTTCACAATTCCTCCTTAATTTAAGTTGCGTATTAACATGAATAAACAATTACGATTTCAAACTCTGTCAATTTCTATACTCACCGCAATGTCAATTTCAGCATATGCAAAAGATACTTCTGAAGATGCGACAAAGTTAAAAACAATTGTAGTGACTGCGAGTAGTCAGGCTGTAGATGTTAAAGAAGCACCAGCAAGTATTAGTGTTATTACAAGCGAAGATATCGAAAAACAACCTGTGGGTAGTCTTGGAGAGTTATTAAGTAAAGTTCCTGGGGTAACCGGTGGAATTAGTCCTTCGAAGGAAGGTTCTAAGATTAAATTGCGTGGTTTACCAGACAATTACACATTGATTTTAGTTGATGGTAAGCGTATCGGGTCTTCAAGAGATGTAAGTTATCGTCCAGATTTAGGTCGTCAGGATTTAAACTGGATTACACCCGATATGATTGAAAGAATTGAAGTCGTTCGTGGTCCAATGTCTTCCTTATATGGTTCAGATGCCATGGGAGGTGTAATTAATATTATTACTAAGAAGATTCCCAATGCTTGGGGCGGTAATGTCACTTTAAATTATACTCAGCCAACAACTTCGTCTGATTTAGGCACTTCTTTACAAACAGGTGTCATGGCTGCTGGTCCATTAACGGATACCTTAGGTCTGCGCTTGACTGCAGGGATGACTGAACGAGAGGCAGATAAGAAATATTCAGCAGGTAACGGAACCACAGGTTCTCAAGATCAAAACTACAATGCGATGTTGCACTATCAGCCAACAGATAAACAGTCATTCAGTTTTGAAGCAGGGCACAGTATTCAAAAGAATAAAAAAGGTTCTCAAATTAACCCCAAAACAGGGGCAGAACAGGAGACCAGTTGGGGAGCTAAAAAATTAGAACATAATTCATATAGCGTATCGCATGATGGTGAGTGGGCAATTGGTAAATCTAAGTTAAGTGCATACTACAATGACTATGATTCAAGTGTGCTTGGTTCTAAGACTAAATCAAATGAAATGATTGTTGAAGGTAGTTTAACCATGCCATTAGAGGCAATGTTTAAACAAGTCTTAACTGTTGGTGGTCAATGGAAAAAACAAGAATTAACCAATACTGACACAATTGGCACTCTACCTGGTGGCAGTTGGGATGGGAAAAGCTATACCGACCCTAAGGTGGATAATAAAAATTGGGCATTATTTCTTGAAGACAATATTTCACTGCTCGATAATTTGACATTAACAGTAGGGAATCGTTTAGATCATGATGATAAATATGGTGATCACCATAGTCCACGCGGTTATTTAGTTTATAGTCCAATGGATGATCTTGTGATTAAAGGGGGGATCGCAAAAGGTTTCCGTGCACCAACTGTGAAAGAATCATCTCCTGGTGGGGCAACTGAATCTGGTGGGAATGGTTGCAATGGGTTAAGAGGTAAAATTTGGTATGACAGTAAGCAAAAGCCAGATACCTATACGGGTGGTAGCTGCTTTATGACAGGTAATCCAAACCTTAAGCCTGAGGAAAGCACAAACTATGAAATTGGTGTAAATTATACTGGTTTTGGTACAGATTTAGGTTTGACATTCTTCCATACAGATTTTAAAAATAAAATCACTTATTCGCCGTTAGGTCACGAAGGTGGTATTTGGTTTACTCGAAATGAAAATATTCAAAATGCAGTAACGCGTGGTCTAGAAATGGTTGTAAATTTCCCAGTTTTAGACAATCTAAAATGGAATAATAATGCAACGTATTTCTTAAAAGCAAAAAATGAAGATACTGGTGCAACCTTACTGACCACTTCAAAATTAACGGTAAATTCAGCCCTAAATTGGCAACCGATAGATCCACTCAATGTAGAATTGTCTGCGCAATATTTAGGTAAGCAATATTTAACTGATAAAAGCGCTACTCCTACGATGCAAAAACCGCATACGATTGTAAATCTAGCAAGCAATTATCAAGTCAATGATAAGCTCACTGTACGTGGTGGCTTTACTAATTTACTTGATAAAAAATTGTCAAATGGTGCAGATACATACTTCGTTGAGCGTCAAAAAGTATTTGTAGGTGCAACCTTTAAATTTTAATCAATTATATTGAAATGAAGATTGACTTCACTTCAATTAATAAATCATGCGTTAGAAAAACCATCTTTGGATGGTTTTTTTGTTATGTATTTTTATTAGGAAGTGATTTTATTTCGATGAATCAAGTGCTGTATATAAAATAGTAAAGCAATGATCTTCAGAATTTAGGAATTTTTTGTTCGCACCAAAAATTTCCCCCAATATTTTTTTGATAATTCTATAGTTTAATAAAATCAGTAGGTTATATATGTTCTAAATAACTTTGGGTATTTTATGGTTTTTATATTTAACTTGCTGTTATCAGAATGTTTTTTGATTTAAAATTATAGTTCACTGCCATATAGGCAGCTTAGAAATCGATGTAGACGTGATGAAATGGGTTGAATCCGTTCACTGCCATATAGGCAGCTTAGAAAATACTGTTAATGGTATTTCAAGCAATTTTTGCTGTTCACTGCCATATAGGCAGCTTAGAAATAACCAAACCCATTTCTTTTGCCAATATACAGGTTCACTGCCATATAGGCAGCTTAGAAAATCAAAAATTCCTGAGCGCTGATTTGAATAAGGTTCACTGCCATATAGGCAGCTTAGAAAGCGTATGGCATTGCGCAATGGCATCCGGACAGGGTTCACTGCCATATAGGCAGCTTAGAAAAATAAAAGTTGGTAGTGGGATGACATAGTAAAGTTCACTGCCATATAGGCAGCTTAGAAAATCGATCGGAGAACAATTTTCAGTTTCAGCACGTTCACTGCCATATAGGCAGCTTAGAAATATGGGGTTGCATATTTACAAGGTGGTGTTAAGTTCACTGCCATATAGGCAGCTTAGAAAGTGAAAAGAATGATGATTACACAAAGAATGTCGTTCACTGCCATATAGGCAGCTTAGAAGCATGTGATATTTGTATAAACATGGGGCGAACCGTTCACTGCCAAACAGGCAGCTTAGAAATAATTTATATCAAGTCCTGAACTTCAGCATAAAATTATTGATTTTGTACTAAAGCGAGCCCTTGATAATTATGGTGGGGGCGGGTGCAACGCGTTGGGTATTCAAATAATCTCAATTCATCTAATAAGTGATCTGCGCCTAATTAACCAAGTCAGAATAAGTACACTGCAAGTGTTTTAAACAGGATGATGACGGAGGGACGTAATAAAATTCTGTTACGACTCCACAGGTGAATTTAACAGTGCAAAATACTAACTACGCCAATACTGTAACAACAACTAAAGTCACGACAGCTCAAGGCATTAAAATAAAACATAATGCCCTGGGTGTTATGAATTAGGTTTTAATGTTCCATATTATCTGATGGATTTGCATTATTTAATTCATTATTTACTTCATTAGAAAGAGAGTTATTTTTATTATCAGTACTTTGAGTTGGGGTAATTCTTGTTTCGTTATCTCTTTCATCTGAGTTAATAGTAACGATCTTTTGTGATGTAACTGTGTAATTTGGATTATTGGAGGGTGAAGTAGTAGGTTTTGCTGGTAGATATTTTGTGCTTCCTGTAATTCTTTGATGTTGTTCCTGATCTATACCATGAATCTGACAATCATCCAGTATTGGGAATCCCATTATCATGGTTCCACCAGTACAGATAAGTTGCACAATATCACCTTTAACTAATTTGGATGCTGTTTGTAGTTCGGTTGGCAAGAGGTTTGCATGTATTCGATCTATACCATAATAATTGTTTGAGCCAAGTATACTAAGGTAAATTTGATCACTGTAATCTTTGTTTATACCAAAGACCATACCTTGCAACAGTAAGGTATTTCCTTTGTATTTTTGATCTGCGGAAACTTCATTTTGTTGGTAATCCGCATAATATTTTAGAGCTGAAACCTGAATATTTGTTTTACTTTTTTGATGGGCTGTAGTTTGAATGGGGTGGTTTTCCACTGTTTCTGCAGGTGTTTTTTCTTGATTATAAGCTGGATAGGGAGTTTCAGTTGGTTCAATATTTGGTTGATTTTCAATTCCAAATGGTTTAACAAAAAAAATAAAGAAAATGACACTTATTGCTAAATATATGAAACCAATTTTTTTATCCTTCGGGGAATAATTACGATCAAGCAAAAGCCACACAAATAAGATTGGGCATAAAACGATAAGAAGAGCTATAAAAAATGGTACTTTCTTATATTCTGTAGAAATTGCATTTTCTTCAAATGGGGTATCTAAGGGAGAATAAGTTCTAAAATTATTTTTAGAAGGCGCACCACAATGTGGACATGAATTCGCAGAATTTGAAATTGTTTTATTACACTCATAGCATGAAATTAGAGCCATAAAATATTCCTATATAAATTTTAATTTGTATAAATAATATTCATTATTGACAAAGATTTCAGTATAAATTTAAAAATAGGTATAGTTAGTCTAACAATCAACGGAAAAACAATAGATGAGGTTTACTGCTAGACCAGCAGAGGAGTTAATTTTAGTTATATTGATAACATTTGAATTTGTAGAGAAAATCACTTTTAAGCTAATTTCTTCTACATCTAACTCATTGGTTTATTTAAAGCTAAATCAATAAAGATCTTTCATAAATCAAAAAATGATTATATGGCGTAAATCATATTGCTATTGAAAGTCCCTTCTCCCACTGGGAGAAGGCTAGGAAGAGGGGGATTTTATCTTGATCTATGTTTTAAAATAGGCTTATGAAAGAAGTCTAATGTTTAGCTAATCATAAATAGATTTTAGAATTACCAATCGTATTTTAACCCCACTCTAAAATTAATCGGTGCGCCGTAGTAGCTATTACCTGTTGTTAAATAATACTTTTTATCAAAAAGATTATTTATATTGAGATTGGCTGTTAATTTATTGTTTATTTTATAACGTGCCATTAAATCAACAACACTGTATTCACTCTGGGTAAATTTCTGATCTGCTGATTGAATTTCACTTTGCCAACGAACACCTCCGCCAACGGTTAGTGCTTCATTAAGATAAGGAAGTTTATAGGTTGTATAAAGTTTGGCAGTATTACTTGGAATATTAGAGTTTAATAGCTTGCCATTACGGTCTCGGCTTAAATTTCGGGCAAAGCTTGAGGAGATTTGCCAAGCATCTGTGAGTTTTCCTGTGGCTTCTAATTCAATACCACGACTTTTGGTTCCAGATTCTGCTATATATGCCTGAGATCCATCAGGAGCTAAATGCGAGCCATCTGGCTGTTCAGGAATCGCGACCGCAAAATTATCTTCTTTATTTTCATAGATTGCTGCACTTAGATTAAGTTGATTGTCAAAAAAAGCACCCTTGATTCCAAGTTCTGTACTATTTCCCTCTAATGGGTCTATATAATCCCCAGCTTTTGTTTTTAGATCTTGTGGAGAAAATTGATGTGTGCTGAGAAAACAGGAGGTTTTAACTTGGTAAACTATAGACACTCATCAGGAGTTTACCATGAGCAAGAAACAGAAGACTTACACCGCAGAATTTAAAGTTGAAGCAATAAAATTGATTGAAGCCAATCAAGGCAATGTATCGGAAACAGCCAGACAACTTGGCATTTCAATGCAAACTCTTTCAAATTGGAATAATAAAGCAAAGACTGGCACCTTAGCAGGCACTAAACAATATTCACCTGATCTAAATGCCTTACTCGAAGAAAATAAAAAGCTCAAACAACAGCTCAAAACAGCTGAAATGGAACGTGAATTTCTAAAAAAGGCAGCAGCGTACTTTGCGAAAGAAAGTCAGTAAGGTACGCCTATATGAAACAGCAAAGATATTTATTCCCGATTAGCTTTATGGCTAGATTACTTCACGTTTCAGTGTCACGATTTTATGATTGGCTAAAACGAGGCATGAATAAAAGATTGGTTCAGCGAAATCAACAGACAATTTTGGTCAAAATAGCTCATGAGGAAACTAAACAAAGCTATGGCTATATTCGATTAACTAAGCATTTACAAGCGCAAGGTATCAAAATCAGTACGTATGCTGTACGTCAAATAAAAAAGCTCAACCAGCTGTATTGTAAGCGTCATAAGCGTTTCAAAAGAACTACGAAGAGTGATCATAATCGAGCGATCTACGCAAATTTACTAGAGCAACAGTTTTCAATGACTAAGCCCAATCTTGCATGGTCAAGCGATATTACATACATTTGGACTGCTGAAGGTTGGTTATACTTGGCAGCAGTAAAAGACCTGTACACGAAACAAGTGGTTGGCTATAGCTTAAATGAGCGTATGACCGCACAACTTGTTTGCAATGCACTGACTATGGCGATTCGTAATCAAAAACCAACGAAAGGCTTAATTATTCATTCGGACAGAGGCAGCCAATATTGCAGCCATGAATATCGAAAGATACTGGAAAAATGTGATTTTCAAGGTTCAATGAGCAAACGTGGGGACTGTTACGATAATGCACCGATTGAAAGTTTCTGGGGCATACTCAAGAATGAATTAGTGCATCATTGCAACTATAAAACCAGAGATGAAGCTAAAGCAGATATTACAAAATACATTGTGTTATTTTATAATCAGCGAAGAATTCAAAAGAGTTTGGATTTTAAAACGCCAAATCAAATAGCAGAGAACTTTTATCGGTTAGCTGCCTAGCATATCCCAAGTGAAAGTCTCCTGCTAATTCAGCACATATCAAATATATTTGTATAACTCGCATAAGCAGACCAATTGGGAGTGAGATCATAAACTACGCCAATATAAGGAATGAGTTTATTTTCTTCTTTTCGATTGGTTATTGTAATTTTATTTTCTTTATAGTCGTTATCTTCTTTTTTTAACTTCCAATTTTCTAAGCGTGATCCCAACAACAGTGCTAAATCATCACTTAATTTAAACCGAGCTGCGGTATAAAATGATGAACTTGTATTATTTTCTTTGGTCCATCCTACGGCAGGATTATTTGGACGTGCAGGCGTATTCCCATCCCATTTATATATATTATCAATATTTCCACTCCAACCCTCAATCCACCAATTGGTAAAGTACGGCTGGCTATTTTCACTTCTGGTTAATGTTGAACCAAAGATCACATCATGGGTTTGATTAAATAAATCAAATGAGCCGTTTAAGCTGACATTAAACAAGTCTTGAATTGGTTTATAAGCCCAGTGAGTAGAATAAATCGAAACCCCACTACCAGTTTCTTTGTTGGGTGTTCCACCACTTGCATAGCCAACTAATTCATCTGAGTCCGTAATGATACGTGCTAATGAAGCCTTTAATTTCCAGTTATCATTAAATTGATGATTGACATCGGCAAAGAGTGAAGTGGTTGTTCGATCTGAGTAAGACCAACTGGGTGCTGCTGAATCTGATCGAGACCAGTTTGTTCGTGTCCCATCACTATAAAAAGCAGGCAAACCACCACGAGCTTGTCCAGTAATATAAATTTGTTGATAGCTTAAGCCTAGACTTGCTTGAGTCTTATCTGACAAATCAGTGTCAACAACCGCATAGGCCACTTTGCGTTCTTCATTGAAGCGGTCTATGTATGAGTCCGAGTTCTGATAAGCAACGACAGCACGTCCACGAAGCGTACCCGATTGATTAAGAGGTGTTGAGATATCGCCATCGAAACGGTATGAATCCCATGAGCTAAGATCTGTGCTGATTGATGCTTTAAAATCTTGTAATGGTTTTTTCCGAACCATATTAATACTAGCGCTGGCGGAACCTGCACCAGTCATTAAACCTGTCGCTCCTCGTACCACTTCAATTCTATCGAAAAGTGCAGTGTCTTGGCTTTGAAAAATAGAAGAGTAAGTACTTAGGAGTTTTACACCATCAAGTAAATAGCTATCTACACTTTTACCGCGTGAGTAAATTGGTGAAGTATCGGAACCTACATTTCCAGACTGGCTAACGGTTAATCCTGCAACTTGGTTTGCAACATCAGTCAATTGTGTAAGGTTTTGATCTTGCATTCTTTGCTGAGTCATGACACTAACTGATTGCGGTGTTTCTTTTAGGCTGAGTGCCAAGCCTGTTGATGCGGTAGTAGCTTTAGCGGTATATAAACCAGAGCCTTCGGTTGTAAGGCTATTGGTATTATTGGCAGATACAGTGATGGTAGGAAGCTGAGTAGAGTTTTGTTCTTGGCCATCAGATGGGTTCGGTGCTGCAAATACAGATCCATGTATTAAACAAATAGATCCGCCCCAAATTGCAGTTCGAATTGCAATTGCTAATGCATGTTTGCTTTGATGTTCCTTCATTAAATTCTCGTATGAGTCATATTCATCTACTTAGTCGTTTTTATTTTAAAAAAAGCTCATTTTTTTATGATTTAAATGAGGGATATCGTTGGATGTAACAACAATAGCGAGCAGGCGCGAATAGGGAAGAGGGTTATAACTATTTGTATTATCAATAGATTGATGTCATGAAAGTTCGAGATGGATTTTTAAATATACCTAATCGGCTTTATCTACTTATTTTTATTGAATCATTTGTTTTATAAGTAAAAAAACTATGAGTTAAATGTCGTAGTATAAATACTAGAACAGGCTAAAAAAGCTTGTTTCATATCTCGTTTTACTGTGGCTTCAGAAATATTAAGTTTTTCACCGATTGCGCGGTAAGTCATATCTTCCATTTGTGATAATAAAAAAACCTGTGCGACGCGTTCGGGTAGCTTTTCTAGCGTTTGTTGAACTTGATAGACACTTTCTCGAATACATATTTCATGTTCTACAGATGGATAGCCATCCTGTGGTGTATGTATTAGTGCATCTAGATATAAGTGTTCAACTTGTTGGTGGCGCCAATGATCAATAATCACGTGTTTCGCAATTCCCAATAACCATGCTTTGGGTTCTTTAATATTTTCAAAACAGTAGTTACTTTTTAATGCACGATAAAAAACTTCCTGACTAAGATCTTCAGAGTGGTGATGGTTGTGAAGTTTATGTTTGAACCACAAAAGTAAAGTATTTTGATGGTCTTGATAAATATGATCAAACCATTGCTGCTTTTGTACGTTCAAATTCATAAGCGTTGCCTGTTTGAAAAGCCAACAACATGGAGTTTTATTGGTTAAAGGAGGTGTTGAAAATAATGATAGTGATAATGATTATTAAATGCAATAATAAGAATTACAAAATGCAACATGATAATTAGCGAGCTAAAAGACTATTTCTTCTTGATTATTAATGAGATGGGTGGTTAGTAATTGTGAAATTTCACATTATTATCTAATTGATAAATGATGAATAACTTTGAAATTTCACTTTATTTATTTCGCAATTGTAAATTTTGATCGTTCTGCGACTGTATGAATAAGAGTTTTTATGAGTAAGCCATCTGTAAATGTAAACCCAAAAAAAAGTTTTATTGACCGTAAGTTTAAATATTTAATTGGATTTATGCTGCTGATTATTTTCGGACTAGCAGGCTTCTATTGGAAAAAAACCTCATCCAAACCCGCAGAGGAATATAGCCAATGGAGTAAACCTGTACCCGTGCGAACTGTGCCAGTACAACGACAAGATTTACAGGTTGAAATCAAAGCAATTGGTACAGTCATTCCTACGCATACTGTGAATGTACAAAGTCAGGTTGCTGGGGTTTTACAGCAGATTTATTTTAAAGAAGGTCAAACCGTAAAAAAAGGACAGCTCCTTGCACAAATTGATCCAGCGCCATTTCAGGTCGCACTTGCACAGGCTGAAGGAACACGGCAGCAGAATTTAGCACAGTTGCACAATGCTGAAACAGAGTTGCAGCGCTATCAATTGCTGTTTAAACAAGATTCGATTGCGAAACAACAAGTAGAACAGCAATTGGCGCTGGTCAACCAGCTTAAAGGTCAGATACAGGCGAACAAGGCGCAAGTAGATGCTGCAAAACTACAGCTGTCTTATACTAAAATTTATGCACCTATTGAGGGGCGGGTTGGATTTAGACAGAAAGATGCTGGCAACCTTATTCAAGCCAATGAAAGTGCTGGTTTAGTCAGTATCACTCAAGTGCATCCAATTTTTGTGCAATTTGCAGTGGCAGAAAACCATTTAGTAAATCTGCGTCAATCCTTAAAAAATGGCGATAAGGTGTTGGCAAGTGCTTGGGATAAAACAGAACAAAAACAACTTGCGCTAGGGCATGTACAAGCAATAGATAATCAGATTGATATCAGTACTGGAACTTTAAAAATAAAAGCAATTTTTACAAATCAGGATGATGCTTTATTTCCAAATCAGTTTGTCAATGTGCGTTTAAAGACTCAAACCATTCAAAATGCAATCAGTATCCCGAGTGATGCCGTACAACATGGTGCAAAAGGCAGCTATGTTTATATTATCAATCCGCAAAACAAAGCCGAAATTCGCATGTTAAAACTGGGGATGACCTCAAATGGTCAAATTGAAGTTTTAGACGGATTAAAGGGGAGCGAAAAAGTAGTACTTGAAGGAATTGATCGTCTTTCGGAAGGCAAAGAAGTTCAAATTGTTGCAGAAAATCAACAGCCAATTTCTACGGCCAAGCCAACTGCTGGATAAATCATGAATATTTCACGATTCTTTATTTTACGTCCAGTCGCAACCACATTATTGATGTTAGCACTGCTGTTGAGCGGTTTCTTGGTTTGGCGACTGCTACCTGTCTCAGCCTTGCCACAGGTCGATTATCCAATTATTCAAGTCTATACTTTTCAACCTGGGGCTAATCCCGATACGGTACAACGCACAATCACCGCACCACTCGAACGAGAAATGGGCAAAATTGCTGGTTTAAAGCAAATGTCTTCCAGTAGTTCAGTGGGCGCATCTGTTATTACCTTGCAGTTTGAACTGAGCGCAGAGCTTGGTGTCGTTGAACAGGAAGTACAGTCAGCACTCAGTACCGCCAGCAGTAAATTACCTAATGATCTACCAGCACCACCGATTTATCGTAAAGTAAATCCGGCTGATGTTCCTGTGATCACCCTTGCCATCAGCTCAGAAACTTTACCATTAACAACAGTCTACGACATGGTGGATACTCGAGTTGCACAAAAGCTTTCTCAGCTTTCAGGTGTCGGGATGATTAGTCTTGCGGGTGGGCAACGTCCAGCAATACGCGTGCAAATGAATGCAGCGGCACTTGCTGCCTATAAAATGAGTGCTGAAGATGTGCGCTCCGCAATTAATTCTGCCAATGCAAATCAACCCAAAGGCAGTTTTGATGGACCATATCGCACCACCATGTTGGATGCCAATGATCAAATTCGTTCGATTGCAGATTATGAAAATCTAATTTTACGCTGGAACAATGGCGCACCGATACGTCTTAGAGATGTGGCAAAAGTCATAGAAGGGAGCGAAGATCGCTATATGGCGGCTTGGGCAGGCAGTCAAGCTGCAATCTTAGTCAATGTACAGCGCCAACCGAATGCCAATGTGATTCAAGTTGCAGATCAGATTAAGCAAATATTGCCTGAGCTAGAAAAGAATCTGCCTGAAAATGTCAAAATTCGAGTGTTAACCGATCGAACTGAGAGTATTCGCAGCTCCATTGATGATGTGCAAAAAGAATTGGTTTTTGCCGTGTGCTTGGTGGTGATGGTGACTTTTTTATTTTTAAGAAATTTATCCGCTACGATTATTCCCAGCATTGCCGTACCACTGTCGATTATTGGTACTTTTGTCGTCATGTATTTTTTAGGCTTTTCTGTCAATAATCTGACTTTAATGGCACTCACCATTGCGACAGGTTTTGTAGTCGATGATGCAATTGTGATGTTGGAAAATATTGCACGACATCGAGAGGCCGGCGAAAGCTTATTGCAAGCCGCGCTTAAAGGGTCTAAAGAAATCGGCTTTACCTTAATTTCCCTGACGATTTCCCTAATCGCAGTATTAATCCCATTACTGTTTATGGGGGATGTGGTTGGGCGTCTGTTCCATGAATTTGCTGTCACTTTAGCAGCAGCAATCGCAATTTCATTGGTGGTGTCACTCACATTGACGCCAATGATGTGCGCATATTTATTAAAAAATGCCAAACATTCCAGTTCAAACAGTCGCTGGAGTCTAGACCGAATTATTCAGCAATACGGTAAAGCTTTACAGTGGGTTTTTCGGCATCAAATACTGACTCTTGCGGTGATGTTGAGTAGCGTCATTTTAGCAGGTCTGTTGTATTGGATGATTCCCAAAGGCTTTTTCCCTGTACAGGACAGTGGGGTCATACAGGTGGTGACTGAAGCGCCTGATGATATTTCATTCCAAGCCATGAGTCAGCGTCAACAAGCACTCGCGGGGCAGATCTTAAAAGATCCTGCTGTGGAAAGTTTGTCTTCATTTATTGGTATAGATGCCAATAATCCAAAACTGAGTAATGGACGTATTTTAATTAATCTAAAGCCGCATGCTGAAAGAGATCCTGTAGATCAAATTATGGCACGACTTAGAGGACAGTTCGCTCAAGTTGAAGGGATTCAAGGCTGGATGCAACCAGTACAAGAGCTGAGTATTGAAGATAAAATAAGTCGTACTCAATATCAACTGAGTATAAGCGCTGCTAAAACGACAGATTTAGCCGAATGGACCCCTATATTTGTTGATGCTTTACGAAAACAACCTGAATTTGCACAAGTCACCAGTGAAGAGGGCGGACAAGGCTTACAAGCATTTATTGATGTCGATCGAGATGCTGCAGCACGTTTGGGTTTAAACATTGAAGATATCAGTTTAGCTTTACAAAATTTATTTGCGCAGCGCCAGATTGCAACTTTATACACGCAATCTAATCAATATCGTATTGTTTTAGAACTTGACCCAACATTCACTCAAGGTATAGATGCTTTAGGGCAAACCTATATTCACAATAAAAGTGGAGAGCCGATATTACTTAGTTCCGTTGCCAATATTGTGCAAAAACGCGTGCCTATTATTCTGCAACAGCAATCACAATTTCCAGCCAATGGGGTGTCTTTTAATCTTGCATCAGGGGTCGCGCTCGGGGATGCGATCAAAGCGATTGATCGCGTACAACAGCGTCTAAATCTACCAACAGAAGTCAAAGTAAAACTGCAAGGTGCAGCCGCTGCCTATGAGAGCTCGCAACAACATACTTTTTGGTTGGTGATTGCAGCAATAGTGACCATGTATATTGTGTTGGGCATTCTGTACGAAAGTTTTATTCACCCGATAACCATTCTTTCTACCTTGCCCTCTGCTGCAATTGGTGCTTTGTTGGCATTGTTTATGGTCAATCGACCATTGGACATGATTGCCTTGATTGGGATCATTTTATTGATTGGTCTGGTCAAAAAAAATGGCATCATGATGGTGGATTTTGCTTTGGCTGCACAACGTCATGACGGATTGTCAGCACAGCAAGCAATTTATCAAGCTGCACTAATGCGTTTTCGCCCAATTTTAATGACCACACTTGCGGCACTGGTTGGGGCAATTCCGTTGATGCTTGCATCGGGTTCAGGGGCAGAATTACGTCAGCCTCTCGGGATCGTTATGGTCGGTGGTTTGATTTTAAGCCAAGTCCTGACGTTATTTACGACACCAGTGGTTTATTTATTTTTTGATCGACTGCAATATTCATTGCAACACACCAATTCAGATTTATCGGTAGATGATTTACCCGCAGAGCATGATACGACAAGGAGAGAGTTTTGACTTTTCTCTCGACCTTTATTCACCGACCTGTTGCGAGTATTTTACTGGGAATCGCAATTGTATTATTGGGGATATTGGCCTATTTTCGCTTACCTGTAGCCGCTTTACCACAGGCAGATATTCCAACGATTGTGGTGCGAGCAAGTTTACCAGGCGCAAGTCCTGAAAGCATGTCTGCCACCGTGGCGACGCCGTTAGAGCGTGCCATGATGGGCGTTTCAGGGGTAAAAGCGATTAATTCTTCAAGTAATCAAAGCGCAACCCAAGTGGTTTTGCATTTTGATTTAAACACTGACATCAATGAAGCCGCCAGAGAGGTTCAAGCTGCAATCAATGCTGCGATGTCACAGCTGCCTTCTGGAATGCCAAGCCCTCCTGAATATTTCAAGATCAATCCAAGCCAGAGTCCAATTTTTTATTTGGCTTTGAGTTCAGAACATCTTTCTGCGGGCAAACTCTATGAAATTGCCAGCAATCAGTTGCAGCCGAATCTTGCGCAAATTAATGGGGTTGGTGAAGTTGTCATTGACGGGGCGTCTATGCCAGCTGTGCGGATTCGGCTCAATCCAAATGCCTTGATTTCACAAGGGGTATCTTTGGAGCAAGTTCGTGAAGCGATTGTAAAAAGTAATATAGTACAAGCCTTAGGGGTAATTGAAACTGAACAGTTGCGTTGGCAAGTTGAGCTTCCAAGTCATTTAAAAAAAGCGGGTGATTTTGCCAATTTGATCGTACATCAAAATGGTCAGACCGTTGTCCGTTTAAAAGATGTGGCTGAGGTACAGGATTCGGTCGAAAACCGTTATGTAAGTGGTTTTCACAATGGTAAACCCGCGGTCATTATCAAAATCAGCCGTCAGCCCAATGCAAATACCGTTGCCACAATTGAAAAGATCAAAGAAAAACTACCAGAGTTAAGCAGATTAATTCCAGCAGATTCACAACTGACCACAGTGATGGATGGATCGGAAATTATTCGGGCAGGCTTAAATGAGGCAAGGGATACTTTATTATTTTCCATGCTTTTGGTGATTATTGTGGTTGCTCTGATGTTAGGTCGTCTGCAAAGTGCTCTTGTACCAAGTATTGCTTTGCTGGTGACTTTGATTGGCGCATGCAGTCTGGTTTATCTCGCTGGATTTTCATTGAATAACTTGTCGATTATGGCGGTGATTGTTGCGATTGGACTTGTTGTTGATGATGCAATTGTGGTTTTGGAAAATATAGAACGTCATATAGAACAGGGTGAACAGCCTATACAGGCTGCCTTAAATGGTATTCGAGAAGTCGGTCTGACCTTGCTGGCAATGAATTTGGCTTTGGTGGTGATCTTTATTTCCGTGCTATTTATGGGTGGTGTAATCGAACGATTATTTAGGGAGTTTTCTTTAACACTGATTTTTATCATTATTTTATCTGTATTTGTCTCCCTAGTCCTTACGCCAAGCTTATTTGCACGCTGTTTAAAACCATTGGAGCGTTATCAACACCAGGCTTTATATCGCTATAGCCATCGTTTGATGCAAGGCTTGAGTCAGCTTTATTTACATTCACTGAAATGGATGATTAAACATGGTTATTTGGTCATTCTGCTATGGGGCGGTGCAATCGCTGCTTCTGTATATGTCTATCAAACATTACCCAAACGGGTATTACCTGAGCAAGATACTGGACGGGTTGAAGCTTTTATTCGGGGGGATGACGGCTTCTCCTTTCAAATTATGCAACCCAAAATCGCCACCTTTAGTGAAAGTCTATTAAAGGATCCCGCAGTCAAAGATGTGATTGGTACGTCTGGTGGTGCTGGCGGAATCACCAATTCTTTTTTAATGGTGAGTTTAAAACCCAAAGCAGAGCGAGATGGCAAATCTTCACATGAAATTGTAGATAGAATTAAAAAAAATGCCCCATGGCTGGCAGGTGCGATTTTTTCTGCACAAGTCAAACAGGAGCTAGAATTGGATGATCCATTTTCAAGTGGAAGTGGGCAAGATTATTTGTTGTTACTGCAATCTGATGATGTTGCGTTGCTACGTCAGTGGGTACCTAAAGTTGCTCAGGCAATGCAGAAGCTTCCAGAGTTAGAAGAAGTTGAAACCATGGGCGATGAAGGTGCCCAGCATGTGACTTTAGACATAGACCGTGAAGCAGCACGTCGTTTGGGTGTGGATATAGACAATATTTCAAGCGTACTCAATAACTCATTTTCGCAGCGCCAAATTTCGACTATTTATGATCAAACCCAACAGTTTTATGTGGTGATGGAAGTCGATAAACACTTTACTGAACACCCTGAAGCGCTGGCAAATGTACGCATTCCAAACCAACAAGGCATTGCTGTACCACTCAGTAATTTTGCCACATGGTCTTATGGCATCACCAATGATCGGGTTTATCGACGCAACCAATATGCCGCAATGGGGATTGGTTATGTGGTTAAACAAGGCTATAGCTATGAACAAGCGGATGCAGCTATTCGTAGTGTCTTACCCGAAGTCATGTTACCCAATGAAATTTTTATCATGACAGATAAAGATGTCGAGGCAGAAAGTTTGCAGGCTGGTTTATCTACGCCGTTACTTGTCTGTGTGGTGATCTTACTTATTTATATCGTTCTCGGGGTTACCTATGAAAGTCTACTTCATCCATTGACAATTTTATCGACAGTACCCGCAGTGGCTTTGGGGGCTTTGTTGACCTTATGGTTATTTAATTTCCAATTCACCTTAATTGCACTCTTGGGCATGTTTTTATTGATCGGAATTGTTGTAAAAAATGCCATTCTTTTAATTGATTTTACTTTATTAGAAAGAAGAGCAGGCAAGACTGCATATCAGGCTATTTTATCTGCCGCAGCACTTCGTTTCCGTCCAATTCTGATGACCAATACTGCCGCGTTACTGGGTGCAATTCCACTGGCACTTAGCTGGGGAGAAGGGGCAGAGCTACGTCAGCCTTTGGGGGTGGTCATTGTAGGTGGTTTAGCCTTGGGTCAATTGTTGACATTGTATACAACGCCTGTCTTGTATTTGGTGTTGGAAAAATGTGCTGAATCTTGTTTGAAATTAAAAAATAAATACGCACTTCATTGAGGTAAATAGGAAAATATAATGCAGAGTTTAATCATTAAAAATGTCATGTGCCTTAGTGTGCTCTTGATATTGACTGCATGCAATTCTACTGTTGTGTTGCATCCGCCTGAATATAAAGTGCCAGTCCTTCAAACGGATGATCATTATAAATATGCTGTTTTAAATTGGAAAAAAACCTCAAGCTTAGACGTCAATGCCAACACTTGGTGGGAAATCTATCAAGACCCTATTCTCAGTCAATTGATGCAACAATTGAATCAAGAAAATTTGAGTCTGAAACAAGCTGAAGCACGCTATCAACAAGCCAATGCCTTACTTGAGCAGCAACGCGCTAACCGTTTGCCAAGTTTAAAGTTAAATGGTTCTGCACAACGGAGTGGAACAAAGGACAGTACGCCAAACAACCAATTTACGACGGGTGTTCAGGTCAGTTGGATTCCTGATTTATGGGGCAGAGTCGCCAAAGCGATTGAAGGACAACAGGCAAATTTAGAGGCTTCACAGGCTGACTTAGCCGCAGTCAAACTCAATCAACAATTATTGGGCACAGAAACCTATTGGAATATCCGAGTACTGGATGCACAATTGGATGTTTTACGACAAACCCAACACAGTTATCAGCGTTCCGTCAAAATTTTAAATAACCAATATGTTGCTGGAATGATCGCGCGCGCGGATGTGATACAGGCTGAAACACAGCTCAAACAAGTGCAAATCCAGCAGATAGAAATCCAGCGGCAACGTGATTTACAAGAAAATATTTTAGCTGTGGTACAAGGTAAAACAGTTGCTCAATTTCAATTGGCCAAACAGGAACAGCACTTTCAAGTTCCACTATTACCCACTCAGTTACCAAGTCGGATGCTGATCCAGCGTCCTGATGTAATCCGTGCTGAACGTGAATTGGCGGCAACACATGCCCAATTGGGCTTGGCTCAAACAGCATGGTTACCTGATCTCAGTATTGGTTTAACGGGTGAATTAAATAGCCGTGTGTTGAGTCAACTGTTTCAAGCACCACAGTATTTGTGGTCGACGGGCTTACAAACAACGGCATTGATATTTGACGGTGGAAAACGTAAGGCTGAGATTGCACAAGCACAAGCGAGTTATGCTGAAAAAGCAGCAGCGTATAGACAGGCTGTTTTAACGGGCTGGAAAGAGGTGGAAGACGCGCTTTTACAGTCATCCAGTTTTAAACAGCAACAATCTGAGCAGGCTCAACTATTTAAACTTGCTTTAGAAAATGAACAAGTTGTAACTCGTCGCTATAATGCCGGCTTAGTCAGTTATTTAGAGGTGGTTACAGCACAGAATTTAACCTTACAGGCGGAACAGGCAACTTTACAGCTCAAGCAGTTGCAGTTAAAAAATACAGCCCAACTGATTGCAGCCTTAGGTGGCAATATAAGTTGAAGGCACGATGTAAAAACTTAAGTGACTTGGCTTAAATCTTTGAATAGCGTATTTGAACATTACTGATTTAAAAGCTTACACACTTTAAAATCTTACATGCATTTTAAAGTGTGTAAGCTAAGCAGTCTAAACTATTGTTATTGAAAACTTTATGTATTTAAAAGCTGTGTTTGATTGATTAAGTTTAATGTTGTTTTTTAATCATTATTTAAAATAAATAGCACCATTTTAGATGTATAGCAGGCTCTAAAATTTAGTATGCACTATGAAAGCGCAAGTTAATACTTGTGATTTGTCAGACAATTTTATTGTTAAAGTGTTATTTATGTCACATTTATGTGTATAATCAGCGAAATTTATACCTTGATTTGATTTTGAAATGGTAAAGCTTGTAACTTTTTTCGTGTTGAGTAGTGTGATATTTCTAGGCTATTTTTCTTATGTCGATTCGCAACAAAAAAAACAACAAGAAATGCAAGATATTATCAAAGATGCGAATTTAACCATTCGGAAAATTGAGTCTAATCCTAATAATCACAATCATCTCAAACTAAGTAATACTGTGATTTGATTTAGGCACTGTATATCCTTAAAGCATTAAACTTCTGAGTTCACATGAATTGGATGACTAAAAGCGTCAGATTGATAAAATTATTTAAACTGTATGTTATAATTTGTAATATGTAATCGATAACGACCGTTAAACCTTCTAGAAAACGAAAGCTGCTAATCTGCAGCTTTTTTAATTCAAGTTTTTTATCGGAAATGTCATTTTGGTATGTTTATTGAATGCTGAATTATGGCCTTAATTGACGGCATTTAGCATTTTTTAAATGAACTCGATTTTATCAACGAATAGCTCAAACTTAACAGGGGCTCAACAATGACGAATCCAAATCCTTCAGCGGGTTTGCTTGAACGCTTATTTAAACTGAGCGAAAACAAAACAACGTTTAGAACCGAAATACTGGCAGGTTTAACGACATTTTTAACAATGTGCTACATCATCATTGTTAACCCATTGATTCTTTCAGAAACAGGTATGGATCATGGCGCCGTATTTGTGGCAACGTGTTTGGCCGCTGCGATTGGTTGTTTGGTCATGGGGGTTGTTGCAAACTATCCGATTGCACTTGCACCAGGTATGGGACTGAATGCTTATTTTACCTATTCCGTTTGTTTAGGTATGGGCGTTGAATGGCAAACCGCTTTGGCTGCTGTATTTGTTTCCGGACTTGTCTTCATCGCAATTAGCATGTTTAAAATCCGTGAAGCCATTGTCAATGCGATTCCAATGTCATTGAAATTTGCAATCGGTGGTGGTATTGGATTATTCCTTGCACTGGTTGCATTGAAAAACTCAGGCATTATTGTTGCAAATCAAGCAACTTTGGTGGGTTTGGGCGATTTAAAACAACCTACAGTTTTACTGACATTACTGGGTTTTTTCCTGATCGTGATTATGCACCACTATAAAATTCGTGGCGCAATTATTATCAGTATTTTAGCGGTCACTGGTATTGCAACAGCTTTAGGTTTAAATGAATTTAAAGGGGTTGTTGGTTCAATCCCTTCTATTGCACCAACATTCATGCAAATGAATTTTGAAAACTTATTTACGGTAAGTTTAGTGGGCGTGATTTTCGTATTTTTCTTGGTTGATTTATTTGACTCAACTGGAACATTGGTCGGGGTTTCACATCGTGCTGGTTTATTGAAAGATGGTAAATTACCACGTTTGAAAAAGGCGCTATTTGCTGATTCAACTGCAATTGTTGCCGGTGCTGCTTTGGGTACATCATCAACAACGCCTTATATTGAGTCATCGGCGGGTGTTGCTGCAGGCGGACGTACAGGTTTAACTGCAGTTGTTGTTGGTATTTTATTCTTAGCGTGTTTATTTTTAGCACCACTGGCACAATCTGTTCCTGGATTTGCGACTGCTCCAGCATTATTATTCGTTGGTGTGTTGATGATTCAAGGCATCATCAATATTGAATGGGATGATATTACAGAGGCAGTTCCAGCATTTTTAACCATTGTATTTATGCCATTTGCTTATTCTATTGCAGACGGTATTGCAATGGGCTTTATCAGCTATGCATTGGTTAAATTATTTACAGGTAAAGCAAAAACAGTTCCATATATGGTTTGGATCATTGCTGTGCTTTGGGTGATTAAATTCGTTGCATTTGGTGGTTAATAAATTTAAGTAAGAAAAGGGTGTAAACTCAAGTTTGCACCCTTTTTTGTTTTAATCAGATTGAAATGAATCCAAGCGATTTGGATGATTGAAATTTAATTTAATAAGTTTGAGGAAAAACGTGAATAGATTAGAACTTATTCGTGCCTTACCCAAGGCAGAACTCCATGTACATATCGAAGGCACGTTTGAGCCTGAGCTGATGTTTGCGATAGCTCAGCGTAATCAAATTGATATCCCGTATAAATCTGTAGAAGAAGTCAAACAAGCATATAACTTTCATAATCTACAGTCTTTCCTTGATATTTATTATGCAGGTGCCAATGTACTGATCAATGAACAAGACTTTTATGATTTAGCTTGGGCATATTTTGAAAAATGTGCAGAGGATAAAGTTGTACATACTGAAATGTTCTTTGATCCACAAACACATACCGACCGTGGGGTTGCCTTTGAAACGGTGATCAATGGCCTACAGCGTGCATGCGATGATGCTCAAACAAAGTTGGGTATAAGCTCTCATTTGATCATGTGTTTCCTACGTCACTTAAGTGAAGAAGCAGCATTTGAAACGTTAAAGCAAGCCTTGCCATATAAAGATCAAATTATTGCTGTAGGTTTAGATTCAAGCGAAGTTGGGCATCCACCAGCTAAATTTGAACGAGTTTTTGCTCAAGCACGTAAAGAAGGTTTCTTGGTGGTTGCGCATGCGGGAGAAGAAGGGCCTGCTGAATATGTCTGGGAAGCTTTAGATTTATTAAAAGTAAACCGTATTGACCACGGGGTGCGTTCAGAAGAAGACCCAGCACTGATGCAACGTTTAATTGCAGAAAAGATGCCTTTGACTGTTTGCCCACTGAGCAATTTAAAATTATGTGTGGTGGATGATATGGCACAACATAATATTCACCGTTTATTGCAAAAAGGTGTGCATGTGACTGTCAATTCAGATGACCCATCGTATTTTGGTGGCTATATGAATGATAATTTTATTTCGATTGCTGAAGCGCTAGATCTTTCCAATACAGAGTTAAAGCAATTGGCAAAAAATTCATTTGAAGCATCATTTATTTCAAATGAAGAAAAGCAAAAATGGAACAATCAAATTGATCAATTGGCTTAAATCAAGCTATATTCTTTAAGCCTATAAAAGCAGTGTGTGAACACTGCTTTTTTTTCATGAGGAAAATAGAATGAAATTTTTAACAAGTTTAACCTTATTCATTATTTTACCTGTGACTGTTGCATGTGCTGATTCAAGCACAGAAACGATTACGCATAAGATGTTAAAACCTTTAATCGAACAGCAGTGTGCCAGTGAATTAAAAGCGTCAAAGATTTGGCAAGTATCCTCATTTTTATGGACAGCTGCACAACAGCAACATGCACAGCAAAAAATCTGTGGCTGTGTCAGTGAGAACGCTTTGAATGATGTCCCTGCTAAACAGCTGGTTATGGCAACGTTTAATGAAGCTGCAAAAAATAAGCTGATTCAACAAGCGGTGATGAATAGTTTAAAAGGTTGTGCAAAGGAAGCATTAAAGTAAAGATCTAGAATTTAAGCAGCATAAATTTAAACCACAATAAAAATATAAAAAAGCACACCGTTTTGATGTGCTTTGCTAGATTTTTTAATTTATGTTCGACTAACCTTGTCGTGTCATACTTTTCAATACATTGTCTTTATCAATGAAATGGTGTTTGAGCGCAGCCAGAACATGTCCGACAAGAAGTAAGCCTGCAGCCCATGAAATATAAATATGTAAAGGTTTTACAATCGCTGTTAAATCGGGGTTATCTTGTACAAGTCTTGGAATCTCAAATAAGTACAATACAGGCACGGGATGACCAGCACTCCAGCTGAATAAACATCCTGTGATTGGCAATGCCAATAACATGAAATATAAACCCAAATGACCTAAATGAGCCAAAGTTTTCATCAATGGTGACATGGTTTCAGGTAGTTCAGGTGCAGGGTGGGTGTAACGCCAAAAGATACGGATAATCACCAAAAAGATAATCACCGATGCAATATTCTTATGTAAGGTAATGACATCACCTTTAAACGGCCCATCGACATCATAGCTTAAAAAATTGCCACTATAAAAACCAATGACCCAAGCGGTAATAAAGATGATTGCCATAATCCAGTGCAACCATTGTGCTGTCCTTGTATAGTATTGTGATTTTTGTTGCATGACACAGATTCCGATTTAATTTAGTGCTTATAATATGGATTTTATTAAAAGAAATCAGTTCTAAAAACTCAACGTATTGTTTTAAATTTGCAACGCTTAAAGCAATAATTGTGAAATATTTATCCATTTAGCGTCTAATGAGGTGATTATTCAAATTTTTAGTTTAATCCAAGTATAAGTTTAGGCAAAATAGCCCAGCTTTATCTCATAAAAAGGAAAAAATTGTGAAAAAACGCGTTGTCTTTCTTGCTTCAATCGCTTTAGCTCTATCGGCTTGCGCGACCAATGACCCAACAGGTGCTGCAGCAGCGTCAACAACTCAGCAGTTAGGTGGTGTTGCGCTTAAAATTGCGATCAATGCGAAATGCACAACTGAACTGAATAATTTACCTGCTTGGAAGACTGCAACAAAAGTTATGACTGCAGATCAGAAAAACAACGTACAAAGTGAAATTTGTGGTTGTGTCAGTGAAAAGGCACCACAAAGTGTCAGTACTGTAGATTTGGCAACAGCTGCTTTAGACCCTCAAGCGCGTGCTACGATTGTTTCAAATGTGGTGACAAAAACAATTAATGCATGTGTTGCTGAAGCGATGAGATAATTGCATTAGAGCCTCAAAGGCATATGAATTTATTGATACAGATTTTTCTATATTGATAAATTCATGGTCTTAGGAGTGATGCTGTTTTCTTTATCTGGCGTCATTCACTCGAAGCAAAATATTCTAAATTTTGATCAGCCGATTGAATTTATGTAGAAAGAAAAGGGCTTTCAATCTGTCATCATTTCAAGGTAATGATGTATAAACTCAGATAAAACCTGTTGAGCTTCTTTTATGATAGGAAAGAAAATGTTAGTTGCTGGTGTAGATGAAGCAGGACGAGGTCCATTGGTTGGCTCTGTGGTCGCGGCTGCAGTAATTTTAGATCCAAACAAGCCAATTCAAGGCTTAAATGATTCTAAAAAATTAACTGAAAAAAAACGTGAAAAGTTATTTATTGAAATTCAGGAAAAAGCGATTGCTTGGGCAATTGCTGAAGCAACACATCAAGAAATTGATGAGCTGAATATTTTACAAGCTTCATTATTAGCGATGCGACGTGCTGTAGAGGCACTTAAAACGGTACCCGAACATGTGCTTGTAGATGGCAATAAAGTTCCTAAAGGCTTAAGCATGAGCTGTGATGCGGTGGTAGGCGGGGATGCTTTACATGCTGAGATCAGTGCGGCAAGTATTTTGGCAAAAGTAACGCGTGATCATGAAATGGTTGAGTTAGACAAGCAATATCCGCAATTTGGTTTTGCAAAACATAAAGGTTATCCAACCAAAGCGCACTTTGAAGCCATTGCTGAACATGGTGTGATTGATCAACATCGTCGTAGCTATTCACCAGTCAGAAAAGCACTAGGTCTTGAATAAAACGGATGATGTTTTTTACTGATCAATAAAAATTTAAAGCGGCTTAAAAGCCGCTTTAGTTTCCAAAACCACTATAATCTTAACGATTATAGGTGTTTTGCGAATTATCATCTTCAAAAGAAGGCTGATAATCTTGATCAATATGTTGCAAATGCTCGTGCATAGCACGCTCATGTTGAATACGTTGATAAATTTCTTCGCGATGTACAGAAACTTCTTTTGGGGCATTTACACCAATACGAACTTGGTTGCCTTTAACACCAAGCACAGTAACACTGACTTGATCCCCAATCATCAAAGTTTCTCCGACACGGCGGGTCAGAATCAGCATGTTTATCTCCTTGCTTAAACGCTAAACCTGCGATGAATTTCTAAAAACTAGAAAACACAACTTTAAATAGCACCGATAATTTTAACAGAATAATGTGACAAGTTTTTCATTTTCACATTGCTCTATTGAAATTTCTCTAAAACCTCAAAACTAATATAACAGAGCCACTATAGAAAACACTATAGTGGCTCTGATTTTTTCTTGGTCAAAACAGCGAATAAGTAGCTATATTTGATCAAAAATTATGCACGCGCACTCGATTCGCCATGTTCACGGTCTAAACCGAAGGCTGTATGGAGTGAACGAACCGCAAGTTCTAAGTAATTTTCTTCAATAATCACAGAAATTTTGATTTCAGAAGTTGAGATCATCAGGATATTAATCCCTTCATCTGCAAGTGCAGTAAACATTTTACTTGCAACACCTGCATGAGAACGCATACCTACGCCAACAATTGACACTTTAACAATGTCATCACGCGTAGCAACTTCACGCGCACCAATCGCTGTAGCCGTTTCTTCTAGGATTGCTTTGGCTTTTTTAAGTTCACCACGATTCACGGTAAAAGTGAAGTCAGTTGTGCCATCTTCTTCAACGTTTTGGATGATCATATCCACTTCAACGTTTGCAGCACCAATAGGCGATAAGATTTTAGACGCAATACCTGGTTCATCAGGTACACCTAAAATTGTTAATTTAGCTTCGTCACGGTTAAATGCGATACCAGAAATAATTGGCTGTTCCATATTGTCTTCCGCTTCAGTAGTGATTAGTGTTCCGACATTGTTTTTGAAATCTTCGTCGAATGCGCCATCATTGTCATTATCAAAACTTGATAATACGCGTAAAGGCACTTGGTATTTTCCTGCAAATTCAACAGAACGAATTTGCAATACTTTAGAACCGAGAGATGCCATTTCAAGCATTTCTTCAAATGAAATACGATCAACTTTTTTTGCTTTAGGTGCAACACGGGGATCAGTGGTATAAACCCCATCCACATCTGTGTAAATCTGACATTCATCTGCTTTTAATGCCGCAGCAAGTGCAACACCAGAAGTATCAGAACCGCCACGGCCTAAAGTTGTTGTATTGCCATCAATGTCGAAACCTTGGAAGCCTGCAACAACAATGACACGACCTGCATCCAAATGATTTGTCATCACATCTGTATCAATAGATTCGATACGGGCTTTGGTAAACGCGCTGTCAGTTTTGATACCGACTTGGCGACCTGTGAGTGACTTAGCTTCAACACCAATTGAATTGAGCGCCATTGCTAACATTGAAATCGTTACCTGTTCACCCGTAGACACCATTTGGTCTAGTTCACGAGGATCAGGGGTTTCGGTAATGGCTTTCGCTAAAGCCAATAAGCGGTTTGTTTCACCACTCATTGCGGATACAACCACTACAACCTTGTGGCCGTGGTCATGCCAACGCTTTACACGACGAGCAACATTTAAAATGCGCTCGGGAGTACCCATAGAAGTACCGCCATATTTTTGAACGATTAATGCCATAGTTGTTCCATATAAGCCATGACCCTAATCGGCATTAGGGTCAGTTACACAAAAGGTGAAGTATTATTTTTGAGCAAGCCAAGCAGTTAAATCTGCCATCACTTGTTCAAACTTCTCGTTTAGTGGCGCGCCACCTTGTGCTAAGTCAGGTTTACCACCACCTTTACCACCAAGCTCAGTTGCTAAGTGTTTGATGATGTCACCCGCTTTTAGATTTGCAGTGAAATCTTTAGCTACAGATGCGATAAGACTAACTTTGTCACCTTCTACAGCCGCAAGCACAATCACTGCATTATCTAATTTTGATTTGACACTGTCATGAAGATGACGAACAGACTTCGCATCTTGTCCTTGAACTGTGGCAATAAGTGTTTGGCGACCCGCAATTTCCGTCACTTGACTGATTAAATCAGAGGCTTGGAAATTCGCCAATTTTTGATTCAATTGCTCAATTTGTTTTTGCAATTGATGTGCTGTTTCAAGCGTTGATTGAACTTTTTCAACAGTTTGATCTTTCTGTGCTTTTAATAAATCGTTGATATGCAAAATATCTGCATCAAATTTTTGAACGATTTCAAGCGCTTTGGTACCCGTAACAGCTTCAATACGGCGAACACCTGCTGCAACACCACTTTCAGAGGTGATTTTAAACAGACCAATATCGCCAGTGCGTTTTACATGAATACCACCACAAAGTTCAATAGAGAAATTTTTCTCATCTTGGATTGAACCCATAGAAAGTACACGAACTTCATCACCATATTTTTCACCGAACAACATCATTGCGCCTTTTTCTTTTGCTGCATCGATGTCTAAAAGTTCAGTAGAAACGGCGGTATTTGCAATTACTTCGCGGTTTACAATACGTTCAACCTGTTGAATTTGTTCGAATGTCACCGGTTGGTCATTGGCAAAGTCAAAACGTAAAATGTCAGAAGCGACCAACGAACCTTTTTGTTGTACGTGCTCGCCCAATACTTGACGTAAAGCAGCATGTAAAAGGTGAGTTGCAGAGTGATTGCGTGCAGTTGCTTCACGAAGATCCGCTTTTACAATTGCTTCAACATTTTGAGTCGCTTTTAGGCTTCCCATTGTCACGATACCTTGATGGACAAAAGCGCCACCAGATTTTTTAGTATCTTGAACTTCAAAAATACCAGTATCGTTTTTGAACAGACCTGTATCACCAATCTGACCACCGCTTTCTGCATAGAACGGTGTTTGGTTCAATACGATTAGTGCTTCATCGCCTTCAACGACTTCATCAACTTGTACGCCATCTTTATAGATCGCAATAATTTGACCTTGACCTTGAGTTGCTTCATAGCCATCAAACTGAGTTTCGCTATCTACTTTCACAATGCTGTTATAGTCAACAGCAAACTTGCCTGCATCGCGTGCACGTTGACGTTGTGCTGCCATTTCAACTTCAAATCCAGCTTCGTCAATTTCCAGTTCACGTTCACGTGCGATATCTGCGGTTAAATCAGCAGGGAAGCCATAAGTGTCGTAAAGTTTAAAGACGGTTTTGCCCGGAATGGTTTTACCTTTGAGGTTGGCTAACTCACCCTCAAGCAGTTTTAAACCTTGTTCAAGCGTTTTCGCAAACAATTCTTCTTCACGAATCAAAGCCGCTTCAATCACATTACGACGTTGTTCAAGCTCAGGATAAGCAGTGCCCATGGCATCGATTAATGGTTGCAACATTTTGTAGAAGAATGTACCCGTTGCGCCCATTTTATTACCATGACGTACTGCGCGACGAATAATACGACGCAATACATAACCACGACCTTCATTTGAAGGGTTAACGCCATCTGCAATCAAGAAGCAGCATGAACGTGCATGGTCTGCGACCACTTTAAGTGAAGCAGGGTATTCAATAGGTTTATTGTTTGCTTGTGCAGTTGCAACCGCTTCAGATGTATCAACACCAATAATTTCAGCAGCAGACTTTAATAGGTCTTGGAATAGGTCAATTTCATAGTTTGAATTGACATGCTGTAAAACAGCAGAAATACGTTCCAAGCCCATGCCTGTATCTACAGATGGTGCAGGAAGATTATGCAGTACGCCATCAGCAGTGCGGTTAAACTGCATGAAAACGTTGTTCCAGATTTCAATAAAACGGTCGCCATCTTCTTCTGGTGTGCCCGGTAAGCCACCCCAAATATGATCGCCATGGTCAAAGAAAATTTCAGAACAAGGACCACATGGGCCAGTATCACCCATTGCCCAGAAGTTATCAGAAGCGTATTTTTCGCCCTTATTGTCACCAATACGGATAATACGATCTGCAGCTAAGCCAATTTCTTTGTTCCAAATGTCAAACGCTTCATCATCTGTATGATAAACAGTGGCGTATAATTTATCTTTAGGGAGTGCTAACCATTCTTCGCCTGTAAGGAAATCCCAAGCAAAACGAATCGCGTCACGCTTAAAGTAATCACCAAAAGAGAAGTTACCTAACATTTCAAAAAATGTATGGTGACGTGCTGTATAACCGACATTATCTAAGTCGTTGTGCTTACCGCCTGCACGGACACATTTTTGCGACGTCGTTGCACGAACATAGTCACGTTTTTCTAATCCAAGGAAACAGTCTTTAAACTGGTTCATCCCTGCGTTGGTAAAAAGCAGAGTAGGGTCATTGGCAGGTACAAGTGAACTTGACGCGACACGTGTATGTCCTTGCGATTCAAAGTAGCGCAAAAATGCTTCACGTATTTCAGCAGTTGTCATAAAACGAGTACTCACAACCAAGTCACTCCTTAATTTTCGTATTGGCTAAAAGTGCGTTGCTGAGTCTGATTTTTGCGCTCAGTCACCACACGGGCTTATTTTTAAAAACGCCAAAGTATAACGGAAAATGTAGTGTCCACCAATGATTTTAAGGTGAATTATTGGTATTTCTATACATTTTCAACTTTCGTCTGGGGTAAATTTTGGTTGTATAAATTTAAAACATAGCCACATTGCCATTATCGAATTTAAGCTTGCTTAAAAAGGATCAATACTTAAAAAGTTATGATGCTGAAATTTATATACTTGACCATTAAATTTAAGCGTTTGTTGTTGCTTATATTGTTTTTTTACCGAAGTGCAGGTTTTATAGTTGGTTTTGGTCTGGTTTTTGGTTTCTTTTAAAATCATGTCCTGTAAGCCATGTGTCGTTTTATTTGATAAAATGAGGATACTTCTGACCTCTGAATTACTATTCTCTGGACAGTTTCCAATTCGTTCATCGCCGCTATCATTCATACTGATACCGCCAATTTCTTTGATGGGTTGTTTAGGATTAACTTTAAATAAAGTTAAATTACTGTGACTATAAGTGAAACCACCTTGATGCGACGATGAAGTTTCAATACCCACGACATCAATATCAGTTAATGTTGAAAAACGGGTCGTATGGAGTTGTGCACCATCATAATGATCTGCATCTGAGTAAAAAGTTTCTGGTGCTTTATACTTTTGCAGAATTTTACCCTGATAAGAATCAATTAAGTATAAATTTAGATCATGTTCCATATCATCATAAGATTTATAAGCAATCGGTTGACTGATCGCAATAAGCTGAATTTTTTGTTGATTGTCTAAATGGATACAGCTTTGATATGTTTTGGCTTCAGTATTGGCAAAACGTGGGTTGGTTAGTTTAAATTTTTGAATTAAAGAGTCTTGTAATTGTTCTGAGCAAGTTTGATAAGGTGCTGCAAAACTATTTCCAGCAATCAAAAGCAGTGCAGTGTTTAATACAATTTGTAATGTTTTCATGATCTAACCTTTTTAATTGCAAAATTTAATCAAATTCCAAAGTCTAAAAAATTAAGATGTTTAAAACGATATTTTTTCCCATCGAATTTCATAATATGGTTTTGTTTTTTGACGATACGGTGGGTTTTACAGTTTTTCTCATCAAGCGTTATACGTTCGGATTTTTCAGTTAATTGAATATCTGCTAAACCATGACTTTGCTGTTTTAATGGATTAAGCAAAATTTGAGTCTCGGTTTGTACATCAGTTTCACATCTAGACGGCGTATTACCACCTGAAAAATTAGTCATAAAATTATCTAAGACGAGCTGAACTTTAGCAGCATTGATTTGAAATAGTTTTAATTCACGAATTGTATAATACATTCCTCCAGAATGCCCATAAGTTAAGGCCAATCCAATAACATGAGTATGAGGAGTTTTAGAGTAAGGATTGATATCAAATTTTAAATTTTCAAACTGACTGGCATCGGAAGAGATGGTTTTTGGATAAGTATAATGATTTAAAATTTTTGAAGATGCGGTATCGATCAAATATAAATTCAAATCATAATCCGCAAATTCAGATTGCATAGCAACAGGATTGCTGATTGCAATAATCTGTTGGTGTTTACTGATCGTTAAGCAGGTTTGGAATACAGGATAACGTGCATCTAAATTTTGTTGTGTGTTTAAGTTGAATTTTTGAATGAGTTGTTGAGTCAGTGTTTCTGAGCAGTTTGAATAGAGATTTTGTGCATGTGTTGGTTGTGTATATAGAAAGGCTAGTAAAATCATGCAGTAAAGATAAAATAATTGATTGAATTTAAAAATATTTTTAATGGATGGATACATTTATTTTTATCCTAGCTGAATTAAAAAATTATTTTTGAGAAATTTTTATGACTAAATAAAGCATATTCTAACAGTAGTCACGCTAAATCTTATAACATATAGCGCATAAAGTAGTTTGGCTGTAAAAGGACATCTGATGCAACGTGTGGCAATAAACGGATTCGGGCGAATTGGACGGAATGTATTACGCGCTTGGTTTGAAAATCCGAAAAACTTCCATTTTGAAATTGTTGCCATTAACGATATTGCAGATGTTGAAACGCTGGTTCATTTATTTAAATACGATACTACCCATGGCCGCTTTGACGGTGCAGTGAATATTGTACAAGAACATGGACAGCTTTATATGTCGATTGACGCGCGACAAATTAAACTGAAAGTGCAAATTTTAAGACAAGCCAATCCTGAATTATTGCCGTGGAAAGATTTAAATATTGATGTTGTTTTAGAATGTACAGGGCTGTTTCGTTCAAGAGCCGCTGCAACGCAGCATATAACAGCAGGTGCAAAACGCGTCATTATCGGTGCAGCACCTTTTGATACTGTTGATGCTGCCATCGTTTATGGGGTAAATCATCATGATGTTAAAGCTAGTGATCAAATTATTTCGGGTGTGTCATGTACCACACAGGCTTTAGTTCCTTTGGTCAAAATTATTGATGATGCATTTGGAATTGACAGTGCATTAATGACTGAAATACATGCGGTCACTGCGGATCAATCTGTATTGGATCATGCACATCGAGATTTACGCCGCGCACGTGCTTCAGGACAAAATATTATTCCAACTACATCTTCTGCTTTGGGTGCATTAAAACAAGTCATGCCCAAAATGGAAAACCGTATTGATGGTTTTTCAATTCGTGTACCAACAATTAATGTTGCCGCCATTGATTTAACATTTATTGCTAAAGCGCCTGTAACAGCTCATTTAATTAACCAAATCTTAATTCAAGCAGCAAAATATGATTATGCTGAAATTATGTCTGTCACAGATGAGCAATTGGTTTCAAGTGATTTTAATCATTCACCTTATTCACTGATTGTTGATCTGAATCAAACCATGGTCGTGGGGCAACAGGCGAAAGTGTTTGCTTGGTACGATAACGAATGGGGCTATGCAAATCGCTTGTTAGATTTGTGTGAATCATTTTATTAATCTAATATTTATCAGACTGTGATGAAAAATTCATGGATTATTATAAATATTCATCACTTTAAAATAACTTTAATGACTTGAGTTTAATCAAGACGAAGATTGACGTGTTTTGTTGGGGGGTAAATGATGTTTTATATATATTTGGTTATTGTGATTCTTTATCTGGCCATGATGTTTGTGATTTGGCAAATGGGAAAGTTAAAGAAAGAAAACCTTGAATGGCTTAAGCATGTGCAGAATCATGGGCAACAGATCCATGCACAAGAGCAACATCTCAAACAGGCCTTACAAATTATGCAAGATTTGGCTAAAAAAATGCATATACAGCAGCAAGTTTTAGACAATACCTCAACACGTTTGACTCAAGTTGAGTTTCAAAACGCTGAATTAATTAAAATATTACAGCAAAATTCAAAACCTTAATTGAGGTTTTGAATTGCATCAAGTCAGGGATATTGGCTATTCAGATCACTTAAAGCATAAAGTATCGCAAGATCCCTGTTGCAATAATACTGATCAGTACGGTGGGTAATAATGAAAAATAACAAGCTGCGAACAGTGTGATGATAATTGCAATCAAGTTGGCTGGTTGGTCCGTAACAAAGTAGGGGGCAATCACTGAAATCAAAACACAGCCGGGAATAACCTGTAAAATTCGCGTGGTTCTTTTGCTGAGGTGTTTATTTTTTAACAGTAAATAACCTAAGATTCGAGTTAAATAGGTTGTTAATCCTACACAAACAATGGCGATGAACGTCGTCATATGAATCATTCTTCATCTCCAATCAGTAAAAAAGCAGCAAAAATTCCTGAAATAGAACCAATCAATACATACCAGCCTTTGGGTAGATAATAATAGGCCAGTGCGGCCGCGATCAGACTAATCAACCAAGGCAGTGCGGGTTTAAAGCCTTTCCACATTCCGCGTAAAAGCACCAGAAAAACTGCGGGGAATGCCATGTCAAAACCAAACTTTGTGACATCACCAAGGAAAGAACCAATGCCGACTCCCATCGTGGTAAAAACCACCCACATAACATATAACGCAAAACAAAGGCCGATATAAAAAAACACACTAAATCCTGCATAGGGATTGCGAGGGTTTTGTTTGTGTGAATCCGTAATGCTAAGGGCCCAACTCTCATCACACATAAAAAATAATAATGGAAGGGCTTTACGATTGGGCAAATGTCGAATATAGGGTGCTAAACTTGCACCCATTAAAATATGGCGGCTGTTGACCAGAAAAGTGATCAGAATTAAAAACAACAATTGAGGTGGCTGCGTCCAGACTTCAATAATGGCGAACTCAGAACCACCAGCAAAATTGAGTCCTGTTAACAATGGAACTTCTAAGGCAGAAAATCCTTTTTGCGCTGCTTGTGTTCCTAAAACCAGTGCAAAAGGGATAATACCCAGTAGCATTGGAATAGAGGTTTTAAGCCCACGTACAAACTCTCTAAATTCAATTGAATAGGTCAGTTCAGTCGTAGTGTTCTTAAAACTTAACATGAGTCGCTCAATGGTCGCTAAAACAAGGTGATTTTTATTTTATGCCAAATGATTCGCTATATTTCGCTAAACTTGCTGCCTGTAAAATAATTTTTGCAATATTATTGCTGGAATATGTTATTTTTTGGTTTTATCTACTATAAATAATTTTATGAAATTGGATCAGATAGATCGGCGTATTTTGTGTGCATTACAACGTAATGGAAAACTACAAAATAATGAATTGGCAGAACAGATAGGTTTATCCGCTTCACCTTGTTTAAGACGAGTAAAGCAACTGGAGGATGAGGGGATCATTGACCAATATGTTGCATTGGTCAATCCACACAAAGTAGATCTTAGTTTGACAGTCTTTGCACGAATTTGGTTAAAGAGTCAGGATGAACAAGCGGTCAATCGATTTATCGAAAGCATTATGAATATTTCTGAAATTGTTGAATGTCAACTTATGGCAGGTGATTGTGATTTTTTCTTACGTATTGTGGTTTCTGATTTAGAGGCATATCGTAAATTCCAAATTAATCATTTAAATAAAATTCCAGGGATCCAGAATGTCAAAACTGAAATCCCTTTACAGAAGATTAAACAGACCACAGCCTTACCGCTGGATTAGTTTTTTTGATTGCTTTCGAATAACTTTAAATATTTTATCGGCACTTGTTCAGTTAACCAAACCCCATTTTCAGCACAATAAAATCGGAAACCATCTTGATGCATCTGTTTGGTGTCTAGGATGAAAATGATGACTTTGCCATGTCGTTGTCCCACTTTTTGTGCTGTGACTAAATCAGCAGATAAATGCACATGATGACGTTCACCTGAAATTAAGCCTTTTTCTAAAATACTGTTGACAAAGCGAGTTGCTGTGCCATGAAAAAGTGTATCGGGCGGCGTGATAGCAGCATACTCACGTTGAACCTGAGCACTAGAGTGACCTTGTACTGCGCGGATTTTACTTTGGTCAGGTGAGAGCTGGAAGCGTTTTTTATCACTGCTTTCAACAACCTCAATCAACTCTACGAGTTTAAGCGGTCTTTTGTGTTTGATCATTTGCTGCAAAAGGATATGTACATCCGTCCAGCCTTCGGAGTCGAGTTGGATTGCAATGGTTTCTGGTTGATGCCGAAGTACTAAACTTAGAAATTTGCTATGTTCGCGTAATGTTTTTTCTGAAGATTTCATTTGTTATTCTTACATGATATGGATTTGGGTGTAAAAATTAAGGCTGAGTTTCAATTGCTCTTACGACACTATCTACTGAATATTGTCCCCATTCAGAGAGTTGCTCGATAAATAAATTGATTGCATGACTATCAAAATGCGCAACCAGCATATAGCAAGCGGAACCACAGACTTTATAGCAACTTTCAATTGACTCAAATTGAGCGATAAATGCTTCAAACTGTTCAAATTCATTATTCTGCATCATCACACGTATAAATTGTGTAGATTGATGCTGTAGTGTAATCGTATATTTCTGAATCGTTCCTTCATCTTGCATTCGCGCAATGCGACTTCCTACAGCTTGCCCTGTACGGTGTACTAATTTTCCGATCTCTTTATTGCTTAAGCGAGAATCAGTTTTTAATATTTTTAAAATTTTGAGGTCAATTGGGTCATTTGGCAACATAGTGAATTGAACAAATTTTCAGTTTGAAAGTTTCTAATCGATTATTCTTTCATGAGTGACTGCAAATCGCCAGCTGTTTTGATTAATCTTATAAAAACATCAACACAAGGGTTAGGGATACACCATGAGTCAAACAGCATTATTAGTGATAGACGTACAAAACGATTATTTTCCTCAAGGGAAGATGGAGTTGTTCTGTGCGGAACAGGCTTTAAAACACATCAATCGTTTGGAAGATCTATTTATAAAGCGTGAGCAGCCGATTATTTATATACAGCATATTGCCAATCAACCCAATGCTACATTTTTTCAAGCAGGAACGTCGGGTGTCGCACTACATTCGGGTTTACGCGTTAAGGCTGATTCAATTGTGATTGAAAAACATTATCCCAATAGCTTTTTTCAAACCACTCTAAAAGCAGAATTAGAGCGACTGAATGTTGATAAATTGGTGATTAGTGGCATGATGACGCATATGTGTGTTGATGCGACGTCACGTGCAGCGGCAGAATTTGCTTATCAACCGATGATCATTGCAGACGCTACAGCGACGCGTCAATTGAGCTATTCAGGCAGAACGGTTGAGGCAGAAGATGTACAAACAGCCTGTTTGTCAGCCTTTCAAATGTTTTCACAAGTGGTCAGTATCGAGGACTATTTAAAATAGTTGAAAGAGTTAAAATAACAGGGAAGTACAGCGATTCGATTTTGTACTTCCCTTTAAATCTGAATAAAAATTTATGCTTGGTTTAAGAAACCTTCTTTGATTTTTTCAGGTAAGCCTGTATGCCACCATGTATAAATGGAGGATTTTATTTCTTCATCTTGTTCAGGATCATTGAAAGGTTCATCATCTTCACGAATCAATTCATCGCCTTCAAATTTAAACCAGAATTCCCACGGGTCATCATCCCCACAACCCCAAGCCAGTGTGTGAATTTCAGGGAGCAATGCTTTTAAGAAAAGTAAGATTGCTTCGATAAACTCATCACCCGAAGAACCATGCACAAAATGGGCAACTGAATAGCCTGCAATGGTGTGTAATGTTTCAGGACCCAAATCAAACTCAATATTGTCAACTGTATTTAAAAGATCTTCTGCAAGTTCTTGCCCCAATTGTGAATTTAGCTCAACTGCAACAGCAATAAATTTGTCTTGTGCACCGCGATGCTCTTGAAATAAACGGCCTAGCTTTTGCATGATTTCCGTATTTGGATGCGTGTAATATAAGTTGCTATGTAGTTCCATACTTCCCCAGTTTTTAGTATTTCAGTTGCTTTAAATAGATGCTGTTTTTCTAAACGAATAAATTATATTTTCAACAACGCAAATAGCAATCAACACTTGTGTGAAAAGTTAAATAAATACAAAGAATTGAAGTGGGATAGTGTGTAATAGATGGTTTTTTGCCTAAATTATGCATAAGTGGTCAAATTATCTAGGCATCAAAAGTTATTTTATTAATGCATGGCGCAGATGATCGTGCTAAAATAACAGAAATCGGGTGTGTTCCCGATTTTTTTATGCGGATTACTTCCGCGCTGACAGGATTTAGGTTTACAACATGCCCATTTCAGAGACATGGTTATTACCTGATGGTGTAGCTGATGTATTACCAGAGCAAGCGCAAGTAATTGAAAAATTGCGCCGTGAAGCTTTAGATTTCCTCGTATCACGAGGTTATCAGCTGGTGTATACGCCATTCATCGAATACATCGAATCTCTTTCTTCTCTCTCCGAATCGAATCAAGATTTAGACTTAGCCACTTTTAAAGTCATCGACCAACTTTCAGGTCGTTTACTTGGTGTGCGTGCCGATATGACACCACAAGTGGCTCGTATTGATGCCCATGTACATCAAGTACAAGGTGTGGCGCGTTACTGCTATGCAGGAACTGTACTTCATACTAAACCACAAGGTTTTAATACCACGCGTGCACCACTTCAGTTAGGTGCAGAGTTATTTGGTTCAGACAGTATTGACGCAGACGTTGAAATGATCGATGTGATGCTCAATCTGATTAATACCGCGGGTTTAGCTGATGGTATCCATCTTGATTTAGGGCATGTAGGACTGTTTAGAAGTCTGGTAAAACATGTGGGTTTAAACAAATCAACAGAAAGCCACTTATCTGATTTGTATCAGCGCAAAGCACTACCAGAACTTGCTGAATTCACTCAAGATTTAGAATTCGGTTCTGATTTTTATGCTTTAGGTCGTTATGCAAGTGATCTGGATGCATTGCAAGCGAATATTAGCGCAGAAATTTTTGCTGATGAAGCATTTAAAAATGCTTTTGAGGTACTTAAAACAACATATACAGAAATTCAAGCACGTTGGCCAAAACTCAATATTGGTATCGATGTTGTAGAGCTTCGTTCATACCATTACCACACTGGGTTAATGTATGCCGTGTATGCACCAAATCGTGCTGCACCGTTGGCACAAGGTGGTCGTTATGATGGTATTGGTGAACACTTTGGACGCGCGCGTCCTGCAACGGGCTTTTCTTGTGACTTGTATTCCTTAAGTGCGGGTCAACGTCAGCAGATTGAAAAAGTGGTTGCACCGAAAGGTACCGAATCCACTTTGCTGGATGCGATTGCCGTAGCACGTCAACAAGGTTTAAGTGTAATTCAGTTATTGGGTAATGACGATTTAAACTCAGTTCCAAATGCAACCCACCAGATGGTGAATGTTGCTGGTGAGTGGAAAATCGAAACAATTTAAGTATCAGATTGAATGTTCATGTCATTCGATTTGGTTTTCTATTTTAACAGCATGATGTAATGAGGCTATTATGGGCAAAAGTGTTGTGGTACTCGGTACCCAATGGGGCGACGAAGGTAAAGGTAAAATCGTTGACCTGCTCACAGATCAAGCAGCTGCGGTAGTACGTTATCAAGGCGGACATAACGCAGGGCATACGCTCGTCGTTGGTGGTAAGAAAACAGTTCTTCACCTCATTCCATCAGGTATTTTACGTGAAAACGTACTTTGCTTAATTGGCAATGGTGTTGTACTTTCACCTGAAGCATTGATCAAAGAGATGGATATTCTTGAGAAAGAAGGCGTACCCGTTCGTGAACGTCTGCGTATTTCTCCAAACTGTCCGTTGATTCTTCCTCACCATATTGCACTTGATCAAGCGCGTGAGAAGAAACGTGGTAATGCCAAAATCGGTACAACGGGTCGTGGTATTGGTCCTGCTTATGAAGATAAAGTAGCCCGTCGTGCGATCCGTGTTGCGGATTTAGTTCGTGGTGGCGAACATCTTAAAGCACAGCTTGAAGAGCTTCTTGAATATCATAACTTCCAATTGACTCAATTCTTCGGCGTTGAAGCAGTTAAAGTTGAAGATGTGTTGGCACTTTGTGATCAATGGCGCGAAGTGGTTAAGCCATTAGTTTTAGATGTGATTACAACATTGCATGACTATCGTAAAGATGGTGCAAACATCATGTTTGAAGGTGCGCAAGGCTCACTTCTTGATGTCGATCATGGTACATATCCGTATGTAACTTCATCGAACACTACCGCTGGTGGGGTAAGTTCTGGTTCAGGTCTTGGTCCATTGCATCTTGACTATGTTTTGGGAATCACCAAAGCCTATACAACTCGTGTAGGTGCGGGTCCATTCCCAACTGAGCTTGTTTATGATGCTGCCAATGATGTTGGTGATGCAGTTGGTAAACATTTGGGTACTGTGGGTTCAGAATTCGGTGCGTCGACTGGTCGTCAGCGTCGTTGTGGTTGGTTTGATGCTGAAATCTTACGTCGTTCTGTAGATGTAAACTCATTATCAGGTATTTGCTTAACTAAACTTGATGTTTTAGATGGTTTGGAAGAAGTAAAAATCTGTATCGGTTATGAAGCAGCAGATTCAGGTTGTGTGGGTTCTACAGATGCGCTTGCATTTGAAACATTAAAACCAATTTATGAAACTATGCCTGGTTGGTCTGAGTCTACGTTTGGTGCGAAATCATTGGATCAATTGCCACAAAATGCAATTAACTATGTAAAACGTATTGAGCAGTTGATTGAATGTCCTATTGACATCATTTCAACAGGTCCAGATCGTGACGAAACAATTGTGATGCGTCATCCATTTGATGCTTAATTGATTCAATCTTAAAAAGCTCCTTCGGGAGCTTTTTTATTGTTATTATTTTTAGGTGTTTTAAATAAAGTGTGATTATATTTTGATTTTTTTTGTAAAATGCAACATAATTCAGCCGCTAAGAGCTGAGCTTCGTTTTGAAGCTTGCAATAAGATCTATGAAATTTGGTGAAAATAATGATTAACAAGAAACTATTACTTGGCTTAGGGTTGGCTATAGGCTTAACAGGGTGTACGACTGTTGCTGAATTAACGGGTAATGATTCTGCGACTTTAAACCTCAATGCAGCAGCAGATTATAAACTTCTTGTTGAAGATGCAAAGGCACAAAAAGCACTTGATACAACATCTGCAACATATAAACGAGTCAATGCTGTTTTCTTAAAGATGAAACCTTTTGCTGATCAAGCAAATCAAACGGGTCAAAAATTTGACTGGCAATTGAGTGTGCTTAAATCCAATGAACTCAATGCATTTGTCATGCCTGGCGGTAAGGTTGTGTTCTTCACAGGTATTGTCAATCAATTGAAACTGACTGATGCTGAAATTGCTGCCATTATGGGACATGAAATGACCCATGCCTTAGAAGAGCATTCTAAACGTGGTGCTGGCGCAACTGCAATTACAGATTTTGCTGTGAAAATGGGCAAAACCTATGCGGGCGATAAATTGGGCTCAGTCGGCACTCAAGCTTTAGATATCGGAAGTAAATATGGTGTAGGTTTGCCATATTCACGTAGTTTAGAGTCATCTGCTGACCGTGGTGGATTAATGCTTATGGCGAAAGCTGGCTATAATCCTGAAGCAGCAATCAGCGTTTGGCAAAAAATGAACAAGATCGATGGTGGCAGTAATAATGGGGTACAGAAGTTCACTTCAACACACCCATCAAATAATGACCGTATTTCAGATTTAAACAAAAACATGGTTGAAGCAAAGCAAATCTATCAATCTGTGATTAAAAAGTAATTTGATTGTAGAACGCTAAGCCCGATGTAAATCGGGCTTTTTATTTACAGCTAAAAAAGACTAAAGTCGATATCAATTAGACTAGGTTTTCAAGTTTAGCTTGTTAAAATGTATTTTTAGATACACATTGAGTTTGTAGGATGCAAAAGAATATATCGAGCACGATATTTTATTCTCTGATTTTTGCTATGGGTGGTGCTCCAACGATCGCAATGCTGATTATTCAGGCTCAGACCAATGATCTGAATATCATCAATAATGCATTGCTTGGTCTGAGTGTGATGGTTGCATGTGTACTGGTTCCTATTATTTTGATCCAGAATGCATTTTTGTTGATCAAAAGAAATGATCAACATTTAGAACAAAAGATTATTCCATTGAAAAACATATATTTGATGCTGAATGTAATTTGTCTCATATATTGGTTGGCGATTCAATTTTTGTGATATTTCACTTACATAATTAATATGAATTAATGGATTTTATTGATTTATCCTTATGTAACATTTGCATATAATCCACAATGCTTTTATTTGTTCTCCATGGAGTTGATTATAATGAACAATAAATTAATGCTTAGTCTTTGTGCGGCGACTGCCATTTCAATTTCAGGGTGCTCAACTATCGCGGATATGGCAGGTGCTGATTCTGCAACGCTTAATTTAAATGCAACACAAGGCTTTAATAAAACAGTGCAAGAAGCACGTTTGAATAAGACTCTAGATACAACTTCTGCAACTTATAAAAAAGTGAATGCAGCATTTATTCGATTAAAACCTTTTGCTGATCAAATGAACCAAACGGGTCAACGATTTGATTGGCAATTGGCGGTACTTAAGTCAGACGAAATCAATGCTTATGTTGCACCTGGTGGTAAAGTAGTTTTCTACACAGGGATTGTAAATCGACTGAATTTATCTGAAGCTGAAGTTGCTGCGGTGATGGGCCACGAAATGACCCATGCTTTAGAAGAGCACTCTAAACAAAAATTAGGTGCGCAAGCGTTGACCAATCTTGCAGTTGGTATTGGTAAATCTTATGCAGGCAGCCAAATTGGTGAATTAGGTAATGCAGCGCTCGATTTGGGAAGCCAAGTCGGGGTAGGCTTACCGTACTCACGTAGTTTAGAAAGTCGTGCAGATGAGGGCGGCTTAATGATGATGGCGAAAGCTGGCTATAATCCTCAAGCGGCAATTACCTTGTGGGAAAAAATGGCGAAACAGGGTGGAGGAAAAGGTTCTGCATTACTGTCAACACATCCATCTGATGTCAATCGTATCAATGCAATGAAAAAGAATTTACCTGCTGCAATGGCAGTTTATACTGCACGAGGCGGAAGATAAGTTTTTTGATAAAACCTATCGAATAGAAAAGGATGCTTATGCATCCTTTTTTTATTGAAAACAATGTAGAACAACACGTGTTTTAAAACCAGTACTTAAGGTGCGGGGTTTGGCTGCTGCTGATGAATCGCATCTATTTCCAATAAAATTTCTTCAGACAATTGGGTATCAAAGGCCTGAATATTCTCTTTTAGTTGGTCGAGCGTAGTCGCACCAATAATGGTACTACTCACAAAAAATTGTTGTTTAATAAATGCCAAAGCCAATTGGGTAAGTGTTAAACCATGTTTTTCTGCAAGCTGTGCATATTGTTCAGTTGCCCAATCACTTTGTGGATTGCTATAGCGGCTAAAGCGAGAAAAAAGCGTAATACGTCCTTTTTCAGGGCGTGCGCCGTGGCGATACTTTCCAGTTAAGTAACCAAAGGCCAAGGGGGAGTACGCGAGTAAGCCCACGCCCTCATATTGTGCGATCTCAGACATCCCAATTTCATAAGTACGATTGAGCAAACTATAAGGGTTTTGTACACTCACAATTTTTTCTAAGCCCAATTGTTCAGCTAAATGTAAAAACTTTAAGGTACCCCAAGGTGTCTCATTAGACAGGCCGATATGGCGAATGCGTCCTTTTTTCACTTCTTTTGAGAGTGCTTCTAAGGTTTCAGCAAGCGGGGTAATCTCTTGTGTACGTGCGGCGAGTTGATTGCTGTAGCCCAGCGTGCCAAAGAAGTTAACAGGGCGTTGTGGCCAATGCAGTTGATAAAGATCTATATAGTCTGTTTGTAAGCGCTTGAGCGAGCTATCAATAGCACTACTGATCTCTGCTTCTATAAACTTGGTATGCCCATCACGAATTTGACTGCCACCTTGTTGGGGGCCTGCAATTTTTGTGGCAATGATAAGTTTGTCACGCTGACCGTTTTGAGCAATCCAATTCCCAATGATGCTTTCAGTCGACCCCTGTGTTTCTGGTTTAGGGGGTACGGGATACATTTCAGCAGTATCCCAGAAATGAATATTTTGATCGAGTGCATAAGCAAGTTGTTCAAATGCTTCATTCTGATTATTTTGTTCACCAAAGGTCATGGTACCTAAACAAATTTCAGGGACCACAAGATCAGAATGCCCTAAACGATTTGACTTCATTTTATGTCCTTCAAAATTAATATTCAGTATCTTATGAGAATAATAACGTAATTTAAATTTGATAACTAAGTGAAAGAATGTTTTTAATTATCAAAATAAGATAAAGTTATCTGATTCTTTTATAAAATGCTCATTTTAGCTTGGTCTTGTTTTATAATATGGTCATGAGACCAGCTCACAGTAATTCTCTGTGTATTTATCGCAACATGAAAAAAGCAAACTCGGGAGTTTGCTTTTAAACTATATTTTAACTTTTTGACAATATTTGATATTTATCCCATTCAACATAATTCTTTAAGGAATTAAATTCTCAAATTTGTTCCCAAGCTTTATTCATCATCTGTGCTTAGTTCGTCTTCAGAAAAATTAGATTCTTCCAAAGATACATCAAATATAAGGATGGCTTTACCGTCGGTTTCGATCATGCCTTGTTCTTCAAGTGTTTTTAGAACACGACCAACCATTTCACGGGAACAACCCACGATACGACCAATTTCTTGGCGAGTAATGCGGATTTGACGGCCGTTTGGCAAGATCATCGCTTCAGGCTGTGCTGAAAGATCAATTAAACAACGCGCAATACGACCAGATACATCAATAAATGCAAGGTCAGTTACTTTGCGTGTTGTATTTTTTAAACGACGAACAAGTTGTGCAAATACGGCATAACTTAAGTCAGGATATTGTTTACTAATTTCGTGGAAATTATCATATGAAATTTCAGCAATTTCACATACGTCACGGGTTCTTACTTCCGCAGTACGTTGTGGATTTTGCTCAAATAATCCCATTTCCCCGAAAAAGTCCCCAGGGTTCAAATATGCAACAACAATTTCACGCTCATCATCTTCACGTAAAATAATTGAAACTGAACCTTTTAAAATTAAATACAGTGATTTTGACTCTGAACCTGCATCAATAATCGTTGAGCGTTTTGGAAAACGATTGATGTGGGCTCTTTTGAGCAAAGCTTTGACTGACTCAGGTAGTTGACCAGGAGACAAAGCATCTGTACTAAGTTGTGCAAAATTAGAAGACATGCTTAAAAATTCCGAATTGGATAATAACTAGATCTGTTGATCTAAATTGAACTCGTCACGTAGAAGCAGTAGAGATGAAATTCCTTATCAACTCATTTTATGCTAGTGTACAGGTACCCCGTAAATTTATAGCTTTTTTTAGGTAGTTGCAATGCAAACTAGCGTTCATTGGTTAGAGAATGTTGCTTTCGAAGCAAAATCAGAAAGTGGTCATCAAATTGTGATGGATGGTTCTGCTGAATATGGTGGTGAAAACCGTGGACCACGTCCTATGGAACTCATATTAATGGGACTTGGTGGGTGTGCTTCATTCGATATTGTGACCATTTTAAAGAAATCTAGGCAAAATGTAACAAATGTTGTTTGTCAGCTCAAAGCGGATCGCGCAGACACGATTCCAGCTGTATTCACGAAGATACATTTACATTTTGTGGTAACAGGGCATGATGTAAAAGAGAAGCAAGTAGCTAAAGCTGTTGAATTATCAGCCGAAAAGTATTGCTCAGCAAGTAAAATGCTGTCCGATGGTGGTGTTGAAATCACCCATGATTTTGAAATTATTTCCGCGGAATAACGGAATTAATTTTAAAAAAGCCAATCAAAAGATTGGCTTTTTTTTAACGTGTTTTGGCTGCTTAAGTTGGTGACTTATTCGATCAAAATTAAAAAAAATAAATTATTACAAAATGTGTATTTGTTCAAAAAAAGCATTTTTGAAACAAGTGTTCAAAGGTTTCTTCGCATTTTTCTTGCTAAATTAAGGTGATAAAAATAATTGTGGGTCAATTCTGGCATTATTTAAGCTCATTCCCCAGTGTAGATGTGGACCTGTTACTCGTCCTGTTTTACCCACCAATCCCAATAATTCACCTTGTTTCAAGATTTGGCCTTTTTCTACATTGATTTTACTGAGGTGGCAAAACATACTGATCAGACCTTGTCCGTGATCAATCATGACGGTATTCCCATTAAAGAAATAATTGCCTGTCGCAACCACCGTTCCCGCAGCTGGCGCAACAACTTTTTGTCCGATGGGGGCAGGGATATCTAAACCAGAATGTGGGGCACGCTCTTCACCATTAAAAAAGCGTTTACGACCAAATGAATTACTAAATTTTCCTGCTGTAGGTCTGATGAATTTTGGAAAGTCTTTCCATTGTGCAGGGCTAAAAGAGCTGTAAACACTATTTTGTTCTTTCGCTTCTTGGCTATAACGATCAAGTTGTTCTTGATTTGGATTGACGTAATCTTGATTTTTTACATTGAGGCGCTGCTCAGCGTATTTAAATGGCTTCACTTCAATATTAATTGGGCCAGTAGAGCTTTGTAATTGCAGTGTACCCAGTGGTACTGAAAGCGGAATACCAAAAACAATATGGTTTACTGAATTTTCACCATCCACGATCAAGACAGGTTTGTCTTGGTAAGTGACATTTAACACGGTTTTAGCAACAGGAATAACCGCTATGCCACCTGCACGACGTGAGTCTTGAGGTAAGGCAAAGGATTGAGTTGCTATAATTAAGCTAGATAGTAGGAAAAGTTTTTTGATTGAAGGCATAAATAATATACATGGTTTAATTTTTTGTAGTATCTCGCTTTTTGATTCAGATGCTCAAGCATGTGATTGTTAAATTATAAGTAGAGTATTTTTAAATCACTAATTTCATCAAAGCATCAAGTCTTAAAGATGGACTATACAAGCTTCACCTCGAAAAATCGCATGCCTAATTAATTAAGCATGTGATTATGATCGATCAATAAAATCATTAAGAACTAAAAATTAAACGCTAAAGTTTAAAATTAGGATTTATAAGGTTTAGCACGGCGCAGCTGATGTAATACTGAAACCAATAAATCAATTTCCTCAGTGGTATTATAAAACGCAAGAGAAGGGCGTACCGTACGTTCAACACCGAAACGGCGTAAGATCGGTTGAGCACAATGATGCCCAGTACGCACAGCGATACCATACTGGTTGAGTACTTTCCCGACCTCTTCCGTTTCATAGCCTGCTAGTGTAAAAGACATCACACTGGCTTTATTTAATGCAGTACCTATCAGACGTAGACCAGAAACACTTTGTAGTGCATGTTGACCATATTCAAGCAAGTCATGTTCATAACATGCAATGTTATGGATTCCAATGCTTTCTACGTATTCTAAGGCAGCACCTAAGCCAACAGCATCTGCAATATTCCCCGTACCTGCTTCAAATTTATTTGGTGCAGGTTGATAGACCACATTTTCAAACGTCACATCCTGAATCATATTTCCGCCGCCTTCCCATACAGGCATGCTTTCAAGTAATTCAGACTTGGCATAGACAGCGCCAATACCTGTTGGGCCAAAAACTTTATGCCCAGAAAACACAAAGAAATCGGCATCTAAGGCAGTAACATTGGTGGGCATGTGCGAAACAGACTGAGCACCATCAATCAAAACTCGCACACCTGCTGCATGCGCCAATGCAATAATTTCTTGAATAGGCGTTACAGTACCCAAGGCATTAGAAACCTGTGTAATTGAAACCAGCTTGGTTCTAGGATTGAGCAATTTTACAAATTCCTCAATCTGAATCTGACCAGTATCATCTACAGGAATTACACGGAGTTTTGCACCAGTTTCTTTACTGAGTTGGTACCAAGGCACAATATTGGCATGATGCTCAAGATGGGACACAATGATTTCGTCTCCCGCTTGAATATTCTGCGTACCCCACGATTTTGCGATTAAGTTAATGCCTTCTGTTGTACCTCGAACAAAGATGATATTTTTTGCTGAAGCAGCCCCAATAAAGCGAGCAACAACATCACGTGCATGCTCATAAGCATCACTGGCCCGTGCTGCAAGTTCATGTGCTGCACGGTGAATATTCGAATTTTCATGTTGATAGAAATATGAAATTCGATCGATGACCGCCTGAGGTTTATGGGTGGTGGCTGCATTATCCAACCAAACCAATTGCTTACCATTTACACGTTCTTGTAGGATGGGAAAATCCCGACGGATTTGCAAAATATCAATGGGTTGATAGTTCTGAGCATTTGCTGGTATTTGCACATCTGAATGCGGACGAACAGCTTCAATGGTAGGTGATTGAAGAAAATAATAACCAGACGCTGCGGTTGCAGGTTTGTCGTTACGATCTTGTAATACACTTTTTAATTGCTGGTCATCAGTCACATGATAATCATCAAACGCATATGGATTTTTAAGCACATCAGTTTGAGCCACATTTGTATTTACTGTTTGGGCGCTGGCAACGTCAGGGTGAGGCAGATCTAAAAAGTAATAACTCGATTGCGCCTGATGTGGCGCAGTCGTTGTTAGGTTTGATGGTGCAGTGTGTTGTGTGATTTGTGTAGGATTCAATGACAAATCTAGCTTTTGTCCGATAGCAAATGGATCAGGAGTATTTGCACCCCCAACGATGGGCGAAGAAGATAGAATTCTACGCTCAGGATGATCGGCGGTCGGTTCTACATAGTGATGTGTAGAATCTGGATTTAAATTTGCCTGTTGCACAATGGCAGGTATACGTCCAGACAATGCAGCAATAGGATCTTTAGGCTGTGGTTGATGGCTAACACCTTGAGATCGTTGATCGGGTAGATCAAAGTTAAAACCTTGTGGGTTTTGTTTGGGTAAAGCCGAAAAAAATTCAGCAGCCAATTGAGCAATGACAGATTCACTGATGGGTGCATCATCAATATGATCAGAAGAAATATCTGGAGTAGCTTGATTATTTGTAAGTTGTTGGATAGTCATGGTACTTGTCTACCTCCACATCTTCGAGCACAGCGAGTGCATCATCTGTCAACACAGCAAGAGAACAATATAAGGAGATTAAGTAAGAGGCGATTGCATTACGATTGATGCCCATAAAGCGTACAGATAGGCCCGGTGCCTGTTCACCTGCAAGGCCTGGTTGGAATAAGCCAACAACACCTTGACGCTTTTCACCGACACGTAACAAGATAATTTTGGTTTTGCCGTCTTCAACTGGAATTTTATTTGAAGGAATCAGTGGAATGCCGCGCCAAGTGATGAACTGTGAACCAAATAGACTCACAGTTGGTGGTGGAACACCACGACGGGTACATTCACGTCCAAAAGCCGCTATCGCATCGGGATGTGCTAAGAAGAAGCCCGGTTCTTTCCAAACTTTGCGCAGTAAATCATCAAAATCATCTGGTGTGGGTGCACCTGTCAAAGTGGAAATACGTTGTTCATCTGCAACACTTGCCAATAAGCCGTATTCAGGATTATTGATCAATTCACTTTCTTGACGTTCTTTAATGGTTTCGATGGTTAAGCGTAACTGTTCTTTGATTTGATCGTGAGGACTACTATATAAGTCAGAAACACGGGTATGAATATCCAGAACTGTAGAGACACCATTTAAAAAGTATTCACGTGGATTAACTTCATAGTCGACAAAAGTTTGTGGAAGTGTTGCTTCATCACGTTGTGTACACGCCACCTGAATGTCATCGGTATTGCTGACTTTGTTGACACGGTAAATACCCGCTTCAACAGGGGTCCATTGCAATAAATGTGTTAGCCAACGTGGTGTAATGGTGGAGAGTTGTGGTACTGTTTTTGTCGCATTGGCAAGTTGACGAGCTGCTTGATCATTCAACGCTTGGCGTGTGACTTCTTGGTTCTTAGCCATGTTTTAATCCTTGGTGGTATTGGAAATTAATTATTGATTACTGGTTTGATTTAAAAATGCTGTTGTTATCTTCTCCAATAAAGTAAAAATTTTGCTCTTGGGGTTTAATTGCGCTGTATATTTATTGGATTAATTTGAGGTTTATTGCGTGCGTTTTATTGCCATTTTCGAGGATTGATAAAAAATCATAAGGGGAATAAAGCAAAAGCCTTATTCCTGACGCCAAGGTAAATTGTGGAAACGCCATCCATTAAAAGAACCACGATGATCATTTTCATCAAGGTCGCCTTCAAAGCCTTGTTCAATATTGTAAATATTTTCAAAACCCGCATTAAAAGCCACATTTGCAGCAGCAGCGGAACGTTTACCACTGCGACAAAGCAGAAGAATAATCTTGTCTTTTCCAATTTTAGTTTCAAGTTCTTTGGCAAAGCGTGGATTGCGGTTCAGCGCAGTTCCTGTTGCCCAAGGGATATGCACGGTATCTTCTACATAGCCGACAAATTTACGTTCTTCGTTGGTGCGTACGTCGACAATCACCACATGTCCTGCTTTAAACAAAGCCCATGCTTCATGAGGCAAAATCGTTCCCGTAAATTCTAGATAATGATCTTCAACACGTTGTTTTGCTTGTTCAAAGATATTTTCAATTTGAGCCGTTGTTAATTCGGTAAAGTGTTGTTGATTTAAACTTGTCATTTCATTTGCCTTTTTTCAGACTTAAATCACGTCTAAGTCATCATGTATCAGATGTATTGATAACAACTATAATGATTTTATATATTCAATAAATTAATAAAAATTGAATTGCTTATTCTTATTTTGAAATAAGGTTTAAATGATTTTTAAAGATATCTTTATACGAAGAATGTTTATCTACAAGATTGCTAATAAAATAGTATCAAGGGTCTGCTAGCATTTCATATTATAGTTTGCGTTGTAAGTTAAAATGAGCACGAGGCGTATATGTCGTAACGCATGGGATAAGGAGAATAGCCAGCTTATTTCTGCGTTTTATAATGTAGGCTGAGATAATTTTAACGATAACCGAGAGTAAGAACAAAGCACTGCTTTGTTTGCAGTCTAAAGCGTAGTTGAGAGACTAGAGTGTTTTTTGCCGCTACTTCGTTACGAACTACTAGTTTAGATGACTAAATTTCGTATTTCGTGCCTCGGATCGCCTAAAAAACACTCGTCGTCGCAAACGTAAACGAATTGCCAACAGACCCTGTTCATTCAAAGTGAATAATAAAATTTCATGTTAAGCGCATGGATTGTGAAAAGTCATTTCAGTAGGTAAATATATGACCCAATGGAATATCCCCAATATTGTGGATGAGCTACAACAAGCTCGAAATGAATGGCGTACTCAACGTAAAAGCTTAAAAGACTTTGGCGGTAGGGAATTACCTTCAAAAGATGAAATTAAGAAAATCATGAATGATCTGTGTGGCATCTTGTTCCCCATGCGACTGGGGCCACCTGACCTACGCCAACAAAGTGAAAATTTTTATATTGCACATGCACTTGAGAAAACTTTGCACTCATTATTGGAGCAAGTCAAACTCAATTTAACCTATGATTATAAATATAAAAAGCACAACGAAAATGCTGATGTGATTGAGGTATTGGCACAAAGTATCGTCAGTGAATTTGCGCAAAAATTACCAGATTTACGCCGTATTTTAGATACAGATGTGATTGCGGCCTATGATGGTGATCCAGCAGCGCGAAGTGTCGATGAGGTTTTATTGTGTTATCCGGGTATTTTGGCAATTATTTACCATCGTATTGCACATGAGTTTTATAAAAAAGACTTGTCACTGTTGGCACGTTTAATTGCTGAGATTGCACATTCAAAAACTGGCATAGATATACATCCGGGTGCACAAGTTGATCAAGGTTTCTTTATTGATCATGGTACAGGTGTGGTGATTGGTGAAACCTGTATTATTGGTAAAAATGTGCGGATTTACCAAGCCGTAACGCTTGGTGCTAAACGTTTTGAAATTGATGATTCTGGGCGTTTACAGAAAGAATATGCACGTCACCCAATCGTAGAAGACAATGTGGTGATCTATGCAGGTGCAACTATTCTTGGGCGTATTACTATTGGTCAAGGCGCTGTAATCGGTGGGAATGTATGGATTACTCAAAGCGTTGCAGCAAATAGTGCGGTTTCTCAAAGTTCTGCAACCAAGTCAGAAGTGTAAATGCATTGAAAGCTTAATAGGTTGCGTGGCTTAAAATTTTTATGCGGTTAAAATGCTTCATTCAGAAAGTGGAATGATGTAGTAAGTTTGATCAACCGAGATGATCAGTTTATTTCTAATTTGATATATCCAAGCAGTGTCAATGGGCAGCTTAAATTGTTTATTTTGCCCATGTTGTTTGATTTCAAATACATCATAGCCAATCGGTGTAAACCAGAATATATAATGATTTCCTGAACCTTGAACGTCATCAATACTTTGATATTTTAGATATTTGGCATTTACAGTGGATAACTCTACTGGCTTTTTGCATTCAGGCAGTCTTATTTCATCTGCTAACTGTGGCAGAAATTTGGAAAAATCACGACTATAGAGATAACTTTGTGGTGTTTTTAAGAGCTGTGTTTCGTGATCAAGAATTAAATAGCATTCTGCTTGGTGCTGTTGTAGATAAAGCTTTAACTGTTGAATGAGCTTTAAATTAAATGGTTCGGCAGGTTGAGCAAGATAATCATCTGGTGAAAAATCACGTTTTGGTTGTTCAGGCTTGTCTCTAAAAATATCTTTGAAATTTTCGATTACAGATTGCTGCTGTTGTTTATGTTCTTTTTGAGCTTCTGCGGCTGCTTTGGCCGAAATATATTGAGGATCAAAATAAACCGTTGTGCCATATTCTAAGACTTTCTTTTGATATGTTTTTTCTTGCACCATTTGCTCTAAAATTGTCTGAGCAAATGCAGTATAGGAAAATGAAGTCATGGCCGTTGAATTTTGTGTCTGTGCATTGAACAAATAAGCTTGCATTGGATCATTCACACCAGATTGAAATGTTTTTATAGTGATGAGAAAGTGATTGTGATTTAAGGCGACAATTTGATCGATCAATTGATTTGTTTGCGCAGCAATGAAATGAGGCTGAATCTGTTGATCATGATTTAGATCGTAAGTACATATTTTAAAATTCTTTACAGGATTTTGTTTTAAATGACTTTCAGGGCAATTGTAGACAATAAAATTTTCATTGATGGCTTTTCTATTCATATCATCAGAGGTTTTAAACCATGTGAATTCTATGCCTGATATATTCGGTGTTAATTGCTGGATATGTTGGTGCGGAAATTTTTCACTATTTGGCGATTTGTAGCCACAGGCATACAGTGCAGATACTGCAATTAATACAGATAATGATTTACCGAAAGTCAACATTGTTCTTATACTAAAATCTCTCAATACTCCTTACTCTAAAAGCATATCGTTGAAAATACAAACGCTTAAAAAACTAATCTTCTATATTTTTCCATCATCTTACTTGAAAAATAACGTTTCAGCACAGATATTAATACTGAAATCTATTCCAAGTGTTTTGGTAAGCTTTTGAAAAATATATAAATTAATTCACTATTGCTATTGAAATCGAAAAAAACGTTCCCATTTATTATTCAAGTACAAAATTTGTTGTGAGGAATAACAAGAATGCGATTTGAAAAATTTACGAACCGCCTGCAGCAAGCCTTATCTGATGCACAATCTCAGGCAATGGGTAATGATAATACCGCAATTGAGGGTATTCATATTCTTTCTGTTTTATTGGAAGAACCATCCAATCTTAGCCTGTTGCAACAGTCAGGCGCCAATCTACCTGAGTTAAAAACAAAACTGCAAAAAGCCTTAACAGACGCGCCAAAAATTGGAACACCAACTGGGGATATCAATTTAAATCCTGAAGCTGTGCGTGCGCTTAATTTGGCAGACAGTTTTGCTCAAAAAGCCGGAGATGAATTTTTATCTACGGATTGGGTGATCTTGGCACTTGCTGAAACAGGTGCAACCAAAACATTGTTAACCAGTGTAGGTGTAACAACTGACAAACTACGCAAAGCAATTGAAAATATTCGAGGTGGCGAACAAGTTATGGCAAATAACCATGAAGATCAGCGAGATTCACTCAATAAATATACTGTAGATCTTACGGCACGTGCTGCGGAAGGCAAACTCGACCCTGTAATTGGCCGTGATGAAGAAATTCGTCGTACCATCCAAGTGTTGTCACGTCGAACTAAAAATAATCCTGTATTGATTGGTGAACCGGGTGTCGGTAAAACAGCGATTGTGGAAGGTTTGGCACAGCGTATTATCAATGGTGAAGTGCCTGAAGGCTTAAAGGGTAAACGTGTTTTATCGTTAGACTTAGGCTCGTTGTTGGCTGGTGCAAAATACCGTGGTGAGTTTGAAGAACGTTTAAAAGCCGTACTCAAAGATTTAGCTAAATTTGATGGCGAAATCATCCTGTTTATTGATGAGCTACATACGCTTGTTGGTGCGGGTAAAGGTGATGGCGCAATGGATGCAGGTAATATGTTAAAACCTGCATTGGCACGTGGTGAATTACGTTGTGTGGGTGCAACAACACTGGATGAGTATCGCCAATTTATTGAAAAAGATGCAGCTTTGGAACGTCGTTTCCAAAAAGTTCTGGTGGATGAACCAAGTGTTGAAGACACCATTGCAATTTTACGTGGTCTAAAAGACAAATATGCAACGCATCATGGTGTGCAAATTCTCGATTCTGCAATCATTGCAGCCGCGAAAATGTCACATCGCTACATTACAGACCGTCAATTGCCAGATAAGGCGATTGATTTGATTGATGAAGCAGCATCACGTATCAAAATGGAAATTGACTCAAAACCTGAGCCACTTGACCGTTTAGACCGCCGTTTGATCCAGTTAAAAATGCAATTGGAAGCGGTGAAAAAAGATGCAGATTCAGTCAGTAAAGCTGAAGTTGAGCATTTGGAAAAACAAATTGCAGATGTTGAAAAAGAATATAGTGATTTGGAAGAAATTTGGATTGCAGAAAAGCGTCTAGTCGATGGTACAAATCAGGCGCAAATCGAACTTGATAAAGCACGTACTGCATTTGAAAAAGCACAACGTGAAGGTGATTTGGCAGAAGCAAGTCGTTTGCAATATGGGGTGATTCCAGAGTTGCAAAAACGCTTAAATGAAGAAGAGGTTGCGGAAGTCAATGAAGAACCAAAACTGATTCGTACCAAAGTGACTGAAAATGAAATTGCAGAAGTGGTCAGTGCTGCAACCGGTATTCCTGTGTCAAAAATGCTACAAGGTGAGCGTGAGAAATTACTCCATATGGAAGATTTCTTACACAACCGTGTGGTGGGACAAGATGAAGCTGTAGTTGCTGTCTCAAATGCAGTTCGTCGTTCACGTGCGGGCTTATCTGATCCAAATCGTCCAAGTGGTTCGTTCTTATTCCTTGGACCAACAGGGGTGGGTAAAACTGAGTTAACCAAGGCTTTAGGTAACTTCTTATTTGACAGTGATGATGCGATTATTCGTATCGATATGTCAGAGTTTATGGAAAAGCATTCGGTGAGTCGCTTGGTGGGCGCACCTCCAGGTTATGTGGGTTATGAAGAAGGTGGTGTTTTAACTGAAGCAGTCCGCCGTAAACCGTACAGTGTGGTGTTATTTGATGAAGTTGAAAAAGCTCATCCAGACGTATTCAACATCTTATTACAAGTGTTGGATGATGGTCGATTAACTGACTCACAAGGCCGTGTGATTGACTTTAAAAATACCGTGATTGTGATGACATCGAACTTAGGTTCAAGTGATGTACGTGAACTCGGTGAAGGTGCCAGTGATGAAGATGTTCGTTTAACGGTGATGAATGCCGTATCACAACATTTCCGTCCTGAGTTTATTAACCGTATCGATGAATTGGTGGTGTTCCACTCGTTGAAAAAATCACAAATTCGTGGCATTGCGGATATTCAATTGGATCGTTTACGTTCACGTTTATCTGAACGAGACATTGGATTGAAAGTCGATGATCAGGCCTTTGATATTCTGATTGATGCTGGTTTTGATCCTGTATATGGTGCGCGTCCACTTAAACGTGCAATTCAACAACAGGTTGAAAATCCATTGGCTCAGCAAATCCTTGCCGGTCAATTTACAGCAGGTGATACCATCTTAATCAGTGCTGAAAATGGTCAACTTGATTTTGGTAAATTAAAATTAAGTTAATTTATCCAGCAGTATAACCGAAGCCAACTACCGTAAGGTGGTTGGCTTTTTTATTGGATACGCATTTATATTTTTGCGTGTTACAGATTCCGATCAGTAGGATTTTCGCGTTCTACATAAGTGTAAGCATTGGTGCAAGAGGAAGTAATATTGATGGATAGCACTTGTGAAAGGTAATTGAGGTTGATTGAGCAGCAGAATGCCACATTAAGACTTTCGCATAATAGGGAAAACACTACACATCATAGAATTGATGCAAAGGTTTAGTGCCTGTTTAATTCCCCAATCAAGCATCCAGAGCTATAGGGATGCATAGATTTATAAACCATTCTAAACCAGCAATTGGCATAGTCTTGGCTTTTTATCATATTATTTTAATCATCAGATATTTATGCGTGTTTATTTCGGTTTTACCTATTATCGGGTTTTTCATGAATTTATTGAAAAAACGGTCAAAAATTGATAGTTTTTCAATGAGGAATAATAAGAAAGGAAAAGTTGATCATGATGATCAAAGATAAGGACAAATCTGATTATTTAAAAATACTCGGTTTTCTCTTGATGGCATTTAGTTCGATAGAGGCATTGGCAGATAAATTAGATGATCAAGATCTTGCGGAGCAATCTGTAGGTGTGGTTAAACTGTCACCCATTATTATTAAAGCTGTCAAGGATAATGCACAACAACCTGTCGAAGAGCAAAATAACCTGCATAAACAAGTTGCTCAGGAAAGGTCAGACGATGCTAAAAAAGATGAAATTTATTCTACTGTGTTAACTGATTTCGAGTGGCAGAAAAAAGACCCAGATCCAAATCAACCTGGGGATAAATATTTAAAGCCACTTGAAAAATATAGAATAATCGAGGTTGGCTATAATCCATATCAACGCCATGATGTTCGAATTACAACCCAAGATCGTGTCACACTTTATATAGGACATGAAATTGACCCCGTGGCTTATAAATAAGCCCGAGGTCTAGTATGATTAAACAGGGAAGTGTTTAATTTTCCATGCTCTATGGATTTTTTGATTACGTTTGAAATCTAAGCCAATCGTTTCATTGGTGATCTCTTGTACATCAAACATTGCATCGATTTCTTCATCCATCTCAAAACCACGATAGTTATTTGAGAAATACAACGTTCCCTCTGTGGTTAGACGATTCATTGCACGTTTAAGTAAAGAAATATGGTCACGTTGCACGTCAAAAGTACCATAGAATTTCTTTGAGTTTGAGAAGGTTGGTGGGTCAATAAAAATCATGTCATATTGTTCATGACCTTCTTTTAACCATTCAAAACAATCACTTGAGAAGAATTGATGCTGTTCATCAGGATGATCAACCGTTAAGCCATTCAAGACAAAGTTTTCTTTAGACCAATTTAGATAAGTATTGGATAAGTCAACACTTGTCGTACTTGCAGCACCACCTAAAGCAGCGTGTAGACTTGCTGTAGAGGTATAACTATACAGGTTCAGGAAATGCTTTCCTTTAGCTTCAGCTGCAATACGTAGACGCATTTGACGGTGATCTAGGAATAATCCAGTATCCAAATAATCAGTCAAGTTGATTAAAATTTTGGCTTTACCTTCTTGCACAATAAAACGTTTAGATGCAGTACTTTGTTTTGCGTACTGAGTTTTACCTTCTTGACGGGCACGAGTTTTGATAAAGATCGCATCACGACCTAAACCAGTTACAGCACGGATTGAAGCCAAAGCAAGGTTGAAACGTTTTTTGGCTTTTTCTGGGTCAATGGTTTTTGGTGGTGCATATTCTTGAACATGTAAACGATCACCATACAAATCTACAGCGACATTAAAGTCTGGTAAATCTGCATCATAGAGACGTAAACAATAAATATCTTCTTTTACAGCCCATTTTTTCAAAGCTTGCATATTTTTTTGCAAACGATTGGTAAAGTCTTCTGCACCTTCAATTTTTTCAAATTGTTGAGGTTGCCAATCTGCAAGGAAAGGTTTAACCACAGCTGCTGGCTTAATATCACCAAAACGAATATAAATTGGCAATTTACCATTCATTAAACGTAAGATTTGTGGATTGTTAAATGCCAATACATCAGCTTGTTCAACAGCCGCTGCGATAACGGCAGCATGTTGATTCGGGAAATTCTTTTGTAGAAGTGCTGACAGGCCCAGATATAAAGCTCGGTTAGAGGCTTTTTCCCCTAAACGCTCACCATAAGGTGGATTGGTGACAATAAATGAAGTTTTGCCTTCAGCTTGGAAATCAGGCCAATCTGCTAAAGTACGCTCTTCAATTTGAATTTGATCCAGTTGTTGCTCAAATCCAGCAGCAATAATATTTTGTTTGGTTGCTTTTACTGCTTCCCAATCTGCATCATAGGCATAGAATTTAGGTAAAGGTTGTTCTAGGGCAACTTTATGACGTTCAGCTGCTTCAGCTTTAATCGACATCCATAACTCATGATCATGCCCATTCCAGCCATTAAAGCCAAAACGGCGCACCAAACCAGGTGCACGATCAGTTAGGATCATCAATGATTCAATAATAAAGGTTCCTGAACCACACATTGGGTCAAGAATAATTTCTGGATTGCGTTGTTTAAGCTGTGCTTTTTGTAGGATAGCGGCGGCTAGGTTTTCTTTAATCGGCGCATCTGTCATAAAACGACGATAGCCACGCTTATGTAAAGAATCTCCAGATAAATCTAAACAATAGGTGTGTTCAGTTTTTCCAGCAAGCACATACAGAGTAATTTCAGGCTGTTTAATGTCGATACTTGGACGTTTTCCTACAGCTTCCATGAAGGAATCAACCACACCATCTTTAACACGTAAAGTCGCAAACTGTGTGTTGACTTTAATATCACGTTCTACGTGAAGACGAATTGCGAAAGTACTTTGTGGTGCAAAAATAAGTGACCAATCAAAATTGATCGCACCTTCATAAAGTTCTTCTGCAACGTCACGTGCATCATGGGTAAATTCAAGTTCATGAACATGGATTGGTGTCAGTACACGAGAAGCCAAACGTGACCACATACAAACACGGTATGCATCTTCGAGTTTGCCTTTAAAGATTAAACGTCCAGGAAATTTTTCAATATCTTGAATCCCTAAACCTTGAATTTCTTCTTGCAGTAAGGTTTCTAGTCCATCTGCACAGGTAACCCAATATGTAGAAAGACGTGGTTTCGAATTCATGAATATTTCCAAAGACATTAAAAAAGCAATCGCGTATTTTAGCGTATTTTGATGACGAAAACTTATAGAATGGCCTTTTAAGTCCGAAATTTTATAAAAAGTACCAAATTCAGTTAAAAATTTGGGTTTTTTGCTTGAAATATATTCAAATATCAATATGTAGATAAGATCAAATAACGAATTTAAAAAATGCTCAGTCTTATTGTTTCAATGTTTATTTTTTCGCTGTCTATGTCGATTTCACCGGGACCTGTGAATTTGACCATTTTAACCAGCAGTATGAATTATGGTGTAAAAGCAACTTTTGCATTTATTTCAGGGGCGACCATTGGTTTTACCTTGTTATTGGCATCAGTCTGTTTTGGTTTGTATCAAATGATCGTGATCTATCCTGTACTTCTTGATGTGATCACGATCTTGGGGACAGTTTTATTGTTGTGGATTGGGCTCAATATTCTACGTGCAAAAGGGACCGTTATCTCAAGTCAACCCCATGATGAAGCAAAAATACCAACCTTTATACAAGGTGCATTGATGCAATGGCTAAATCCTAAAGCATGGATTGCCGCAGTGGCGGGTACAGGGCTATTTTCAACGGGGCATATCCATGCTGTTTTATTGGTTTTTGTAGCGATTTATTTTGTTGTCTGTTATCTATCTTTATTGCTGTGGGGGATTGCTGGTGAAAAGTTAGCAAGTTTTTTAAATACAGGAAATCGGGCGCGTCTTTTTAATATCGTGATGGGTGTGTTATTAATTTTGATTTCATTGGAAATGTGTTGGCGCTATTTTTATCATTAAAATTTGATTTAACTTTCTTACATTCAATGTAAGGCTTAAACATGGATTTATTTTTACAATTGCACTGATGTATTGAACAGAATAGTGTCGCTGATAATCATGATGCTTTAGTTGATCGGCTAGGTCAAATGACTAAAAAGCAAAAAAATCGAAACATTGAGCAAAGCTCTGAAATATTTGAAGTATTACTGATTTGCATCAAGTCATTGATCATAAATGAAGCTTATGTTTTTGTATGAACTTTTAGAAACTCTTGGTTATCAATTCATTTTTGTACTTTTGAATCATAGATGGTGATCCTATCGTGAGGCGACAGGGATGTCGCCGTTGGGCGGGGGTATAGGACGTACCCCTCGCACGACGGAAGATTTTTGTCACTTTTCATCTCTGAAAAGTGAGGCATCGCCTACGCAAAGCTATTTAAACTTTGAATATAAGGTGTGGCATTGCAAGATTTTTAGAATTAAACAATTTATTTTTCTCATGTAATTGATTTAATTTAAAATATTGATTAAGAGAAATTATATTCTTGTGTCTGAGTTTTTTGACAGATTGAATATAGTTCATGATGAACGCAAAGTGCATACGGGGCAATTTCTAGATCTATTTGAAGCTCCGCAATATGTGGGTTGAGTTCTAGTCGGTAAACTTTTAAATAGAGAATAATGTGTATGCATTATTAATTCATTTTATGGTGTGATTTTGGTACACAATTTGCTTAATTATCCATCGTATTGGCTCAGAAATTTAATTGAATTTTTAATGAATTAATAAATATGGGGATTTCTATGCAAGATCTTAACAACAGCAGATTTATTGCACATGCAGATGCGTTTTCCATTGGGGCATTAATCTTAACGCGATTAAGACGTGTGACAGGGCGTGTGATTGATGTGATGTATTTAGTGGATAATAAAAGCTATGCACAGTATGTGATTGATATGTCATTGGCGACTCAAGATCCAGAATTAAATCGTCATGCCTTGCGCTTACAGCATTTATTAGAACAGGAACAACCAGCTTCCTCTGTGAATACAGTAACGACAACCCAAGTTGAACAAAGCGAGGACGCATATGTTTCTGGTGCAACAGAAGAAGAAATTTATCGAGCACAAGTTTCACATCACTATATTGGTGCATTGAGATAAGTTGGGCAATAAGCTCTAGCTATAGCGTTAGAGCTTAATTGATACAGTGTGATAAAAATTAAAACTCATTTATAGTATTTTTAAGCTGAGGATAAGCTGTGAGACAATCACTTGAGTTATACGAAATTCAATGCAGAAATTAGCAAATATTTAAAAAACCACCAAATGATTTACGTGGGTACGGCTGATGAGTCGGCACAACAAACTGAGCTGCGATTAAGTCATTATCATCAAGCAAAGGCTGTTGTGTTTAAACTGTGGGTTGAACAGAAAAAATATAAAGAATTGATCTCATGTGCGCATGGGCGTTGGTATCCTTATGAGGATTTTACTCTGCCATTGGCACAATATTTTGCTGCTCAACAGGATTTGCCATATTTAAAATTTCTTTGTGAACACGAGATCCGCTTTCGTTTAGAAGATACCTTAAAGTGCTTAAAACGTGTAAAAGAATACGATGTGACATTAACCAATATACAAATATCGGAATATCTATTGCATGATTTTGATTCACAAAAGTACCATCCCATAGCAGAATTACTTAAATGGCGTAATCAAGCCTTGCTGAGACTAGATGCTTATATTGAGCTGTTAAAAGATCAATCAGATATTGACTACCTCAATATGATTCAGCAACTTCGAGAAAAATTGATGAACTTAACGCTCAAACTGGCAGATTTAAAGCAGATCAAATTTAAAATTTGATCGCTGACTTTTATGACTATTTGTCCAAAACTTCAACTGCCAAAGAAAAAGAAAATCTGTATAATACGTTAACTTAACCTCTAAGGAATCTCTCATGCACTTGGCGGCATTGCATACACCGAGTCAGATTCAACTCAATAATGACGGAAACTTAAAGCATTTCCTGACCATCGAAGGTCTTTCTAAAGCAACCCTCACCAAAATTCTAGATACAGCCCATTCCTTTATAAATGATCAAAATCAACTGATAACGACACCACTTTTAGAAGGTCGTACAGTGATGAACTTATTCTTTGAAAATTCCACACGTACACGAACTACTTTTGAAGCGGCTGCAAAACGCTTATCTGCAAATGTATTGAACATTGATATCGCACGATCAAGTACTTCAAAAGGGGAAACATTGCGCGATACACTATGGAACCTCGAAGCGATGGCAGCAGATATTTTTGTTGTACGCCACTCTTCATCAGGCGCAGCGCATTTTATTGCTGAAACAGTTTGTCCGCATGTTGCAATCATCAATGCTGGAGATGGGCGTCATGCTCATCCAACTCAAGCAATGTTAGATATGTTAACCATTCGCCGTGAAACGGAAAAGAATTTTGAAGACATTAGTCTGGCGATTATTGGTGATATTAAGCATTCGCGTGTTGCACGTTCAGATATCGCAGCGTTACAGACTTTAGGTTGTAAAGATATCCGTGTAATTGCACCAAATACTTTGCTTCCGTGTGGTTTTGATGAGTATGGTGAAGGCGTTCGCTTGTTCAATAAAATGGATGAAGGCATTAAAGACTGTGATGTGATCATTACTCTACGTATTCAAAATGAACGTATTGATTCACCAGCTTTGTCGTCACAAGCTGAATTTTACAAAATGTATGGTTTAAATAAAGATCGGCTTGCCATGGCTAAACCTGATTGTATTGTTATGCATCCGGGACCGATGAACCGCGGTGTAGAGATTGATTCTAGTATTGCTGATGGTGCACAGTCGGTAATTTTGCATCAAGTGACCAATGGTATTGCAGTGCGAATGGCTGTTTTGGCTTTGGCAATGCAAGGTCAGTTGCAAGAGAAAGGTTTGTTAGAAGCAATTGCGGTTTAAGGTTAAGGATAAAGTCATGAGTAGTGTAAAAATTGAAAATATACGTGTCTTAGACCCAATTAAAAAAATTGACACTGTACAAACGGTTTATGTTGAACATGGAAAAATAGTCGAATCATCTGCCAATGTCGTAGATACCATTGACGGACAAGGAAAATGGTTGATACCGACCATGGTGGATTTGTGTGCACGATTACGTGAACCAGGTCAGCAACAGCATGGTACCTTGAAATCAGAAGGTAAAGCGGCACGTGAAAATGGTATTTTGCATGTATTTACTCCACCTGATTCAAAGCCAATCGTGCAAGACAATGGCGCTTTGATTCATGGACTTGTAGAAAAAGCCATGTTAGATGGTGGTATTCATTTACAAGTGATTGGTGCGCAAACTCAAGGTTTAAATGGTAAACAACCCGCAAATATGGCAGGTTTAAAAAAGGGTGGTTGTACTGCCGTTTCAAACGCCTATGCAACTTTTAAAGATGATGATGTGGTTCTGCGTACCTTGGAATATGCGGCTGGTTTAGACATGACCGTGGTGTTTTATCCAGAAGAGCATCAGATCGCAAAAGACGGTTGTGTACATGAGGGGTTTATTGCCTCACGTCAGGGACTACCGATGATTCCAGCACTGGCTGAAACAGTTGCTATTGCGAAATACCTATTGATGATTGAAGCAACAGGTGTCCAAGCGCACTTTGGTTTGCTTTCAAGTGGTGCATCTGTAGAGTTGATTAAAATTGCAAAAAGCAAAGGTTTGCCTGTGACGGCAGATGTTGCAATGCATCAATTGCATTTAACAGAACATTTAATTGATGGTTTTAATTCTTTGGCACATGTGCGCCCACCATTGCGTGCTGAAAATGACAAAGAATTACTGCGTCAAGGTGTCAAAGACGGTGTGATTGATGCGATTTGTACCCATCATGAACCTTTGAGTGGTTCTGCGAAATTAGCGCCTTTTGCCGAGACGTTACCCGGTATTAGCGCATTTGATACCTATGTGTCTTTTGGGGTGCAATTGGTTCGTGAAGGTTTGTTTGAGCCTTTAGAATGGGTTGAAAAAGTTACGCTTGCCCCTGCAAAAGTGGCCAATATGACGGATCGTTGGGTCAAAGAGTCGGGTTGGGCTTTGGTTGATCCAGATCTAGAATGGGTTGTTAACAATGACAGTATTTTATCTCATGGAAAAAATACGCCATTAATCAATCAAAAAATGGTCGGTAAAGTACTGCAAACGTTTACTGCCTAAGCTGTAAAATTTACATAAGCGCAAAAATTGAAACAAAAAGCCAGCATAAGCTGGCTTTTCAAATAGATATTGAACACGCTGTGCTACAAAAAGCTATTATAACTATTAGAATTTAATCACTAGAATAAAAAATGATCAATAAAATGATTTTTAATGTGACAAATACAACAATGAAATCGGAGTGTCCAAAATTATGAATATTATTGAGCTTCTAAAAGAACGGGTGACCACAAAAGTTTTACAGGGTGATCTTCAGTTTCAAGATGAAAAAATCGGTGCTTTAAGTGCCTTTTATCCCATTCTCCTCTCAGTTTTAAAATCAAAACCAGAACTTATTAATACACTTCAACAAAATCTAAATCCTCGCTTAGGCGATATTTTCAGTCATCAACCAGAAACAGTCACACATTTTTTAGGACTGGTTGCGGGCAATGCACCAACCCAAGAAATTGAAACCACATTAAACCACTCTATTGCTCCAACTTTATCATTGCTTGCAGATCAAGCAGGTTCAGATGATAAGCATGAAATTTTTGATTTTATCAAAGCGCAATGGAACAATATTCAGGATGCTTTGCCAGCTTGGGCAACAGGATTATTTGCCACATTGGGTTTAAGTGTAGGTGGTCTTGGTTTCGCAGCCACGACTCAAGCTGCACCTGTTGCTGAGGCAGTTATCCCGCCTGTAGAACCTGTGGCACCGATACCTGTACAAAGTGTATCTCCAACACCAGTACCCCTTGATACGTCTACAATCACAACAAATTCGATCCAAGATGAACCTAAAAAATCCAATTGGTTATTGCCAATTATTGCTTTGTTGGTGATTGCAGGATTGGCCGCATTGTTATTTAAACAGTGCAGTAGCAAGCCACCTGTAGGGGGAGATCCAGTAAGCAGTGGAGCTTCACAAGCTGTTGCTGATGTGCAAGCCGCTGAACTGCAAATTTCAACAGATGCTGAAGGTAAATTAGCAAGTTGTCAGGCACAATCGAGCAGTCAATCTTTATTGGACAGTTTAAAAACCAGTATTGCCTCTGTGTTTGGTCAAACCGATCATTGTCAACTCACAGCCAGCAGTACTTATGCCGCTGATTTGCCGGATCAAAATGCTGTAGATCAGGTGTTGGCTAAAATTAAAGGCATTCCAAATATTTCACTGGCTTGGATCGGTGATCAACTTACCATTCAAACAGCAGATTTAGCACAAGCACAAAAATTGGCAGATGAGTTAAAAGCTATTGCTCCTAATCTACATATTTCTGTAGAGCAAACAGCCGATGCAAATGCAGCTGCAACAAGCAGTGCTGCAAATGTAGATACAAGTAACTCACAAGCAGACCAAGCACTGTCAAGCATTCAGGCAGATAAAGCCAATGTAAATGATATTGCAGCTGCATTGAATTTACAGGTAATTAATTTTGCGACAGGTTCTTCAGGTATTCCAGAAGCCAATAAAGCGATTTTGGATAAAGCAGCGAATTTGTTAAAACAACTACCAGATGCAAAACTCGTGGTTAAAGGTTATACCGATAATGTTGGGAATGCGGACTCAAACAAAAAATTATCTGAAAAACGTGCAAAATCGGTTGTTGCATATTTGGTTGAAAAGGGCGTACATACCTCACAGTTAACTGCTGAAGGACATGGTCAAGACAATCCAATTGCAGATAATTCAACCAAAGAAGGGCAATTTAAAAACCGTCGTATTGAGTTTGAAGTACTTGGTGCAACGACGCCATAATCCCTTTTAGTTATATGCTCTGTACGAAAACGCGCATAAATTGTATAAAAAGCTTCTGAATATCCAGAAGCTTTTTATTTTTTACTCGAAAATTCTTCAATTATTTGGTTAAATGAGCCACATAAAAATATGATCGGATAAACAATGAATAAATCATTAAACCCATTATTTATGATTGCTGCGATTTCTAGTACCTTGATGCTGTCAGGCTGTGATTACTTCAAAAAGAAAAAAGATGAAGGTAATGCTGAACTTGCAGAGTGGAGTTGTACCAATCAAGATAATATCAATCAAATTCAAAAATATTTGAAAGATGAGTATTTGCGTGAAGTCGCAGACAATATTAAAAATTCTGGTTATGAAGCTGACCAAGCACTACTTCAGAAAATTAACAATGCTTTAAAGTTTGAAGTGAAGAATGTTCGTACGATCACTGAAGACTCATCTAAAACCAATCAACTGGAATGTGAAAGTCAGTTAGTGGTTCAATTTCCGAAAGGCTTACAACAGCGTGCTGAAAATTCATATGCAGAATTTGGGCAAGATTGTGAGGATGGATGTGAAGGTGATGGGTATCGCAGCATACGTGAGTATATCGAAGCTGGTGAATCTAAATTGGTACTAGCCAATGATCAGCTAAAAGGCAAGTTTAACTATAATGTTGTGAAAACAGATAAAGATGGTTTAACCCTTGATGTGCTTAATCAGGATGCAGTTATTCAAGGGGTAACTTTTGTTACGGTAAAAGCGGTGCAATACGCAGCCTATATGAAAGAAAATAAAGATATGCGTGAACGCGAGCAGGTCAACCAAATTGAAAATGCAGAGCAAACAGCGCTTGCACAAAAAGCCATGGATATCCGTAAAAAAGAGCTAGATGAAGAAAAGCTCAAACAAGTTGATCGTTTAAACCAGACTTGGGACAGTTTGAATGATGAACAAAAAGCACAATTTAAGCAAGATCAAACAGAATGGTTTGAAAAACGTGATGTTGATTGTAAAGTCATTTCACAGAAAAGTTTTGGTGATATTCCAGACAGTGAAATTGAAACCTATCAGCAACAACGTCAATATTGGGATGATGCGATGTCTCAACAAAATAAAGAGATGCAATATACCAAGTGTTTTAATAAACGTACCGCTGAGCGAATTATTTATTTAAACAATGCATTAAATTGATGTAATCATCATAATCTGAGAGGGATGAATTGATTCATCCCTTTTTTATTGGCATGCTGTAAGTATATTTAAAGTTTTAGATGTCGATATGCGTATTAGTATTGTTGGTTCAGGTCGTGTTGCTACACATTTTGCAAAAGCACTGTCAAAACAACATCATATTGTTCAGATTTATAGTCGTGATTTAAACAATGCACAACGCTTAGCCCAGCAGGTGAGTGCTCAGGCTATTGATGCTGTGCATTGTATAGAGCCTGCAATTGATTTATTAATTATTGCAGTGAGTGACCAAGCCATTGCTCAAGTCATTCAAACGATTCATTCACAACTTTCGGATGTTTTGATTGTTCATACTTCTGGCAGTACCAATCTCAATATATTGACTGAACACCATGTAAAATCTGGGGTTTTTTATCCCTTACAGACTTTTAGCTTTGAACGTGAAGTGGATTGGCAGAATACCCCGTTGTTTATTGAAACAGCTTTGCAAGAGGATTTGTCTACTTTAACGACGCTAGCAAATAACCTAAGTAATCAGGTTTATCCATATAATTCAGCGCAGCGGCTGAGCTTACATTTGGCAGGGGTATTTGCCTGTAATTTTACAAATTATTGTTATGACATGGCTAAACAAGTGGTTGATGCACAGCAGGTCGATTTTAATTTACTGTATCCATTAATTTTGGAAACAGCAAAAAAAGCCACTCAAAATGATCCTGAAACAATGCAGACGGGTCCTGCAAGACGTGGAGATGTGAATATTTTAGATATGCATCAACACATGTTACAGGATATGGGGCGGGAAGATCTTAAAGTTGTCTATACACTTTTAAGCCAACAGATACAGAAAAAACACTCACTTGATTAAGTGAGTGTTTTATCAATCGTATCTTTTTAAATCAATTGAGATCTAGTTTAAAGCAGCGTGATCTGCACCGATTGTGACAATAACACCAATACAAAACAGGCTACAGTAGATAAAAAACCAGATGATCATGCGTTTAAAGGCTTTGTCTGAAATCGAGCTATCAGCATATTGTGGTTTTTTAGGGCTTTTGTCATCATTCATCGCAAAATCTCTTTCTGCTTAATATAGGTTCATTATGGATAGAAACATGTTCACACTGTAGATACAAAAAATTAGAAAAAAACTATAACAGATAAGTAAGCATTGATGAATCTGTTATAAAAATTCAGCTTATGTCGTCACGGATTTACCAATAATATAAATCAATTGGTTTAATGCATTTTGAATCTTTTCATTCATTTCAAATGAACAATTCATCCGAATAAAGTGATTTTGTTGATTGCTAATATTAAATAAGCTGCTCGGTGCGACACTAACACCGTGTTCTAACATGTGCTGATAGATCTCATTACTATCGACTTGTTCAGGCAATTCAATCCATAAAAAGTACCCTGAAGGATAATAATTAACATGACATTGCTCAGGTAAATGGGTTTTTAAATAATTAAAATATTGTTTTTTATAGCGTTGTAAGGTGGATCGTAAAGTTTTTAAATGTTTTTCATAATGACGATGAGAGAGGTATTCAACTAAGGCATTTTGGATAAATGAGTTGACTGAAAGGGTGCTCATAAGTTGAGTATGTTGAATATGTTCAGAAAATTTACCAGCATAGACCCAACCGATACGAAAACCTGCACCTAATGTTTTGGAAAAAGAAGAACAATGTAGCACCCAATTTTGTTGATCAAAATACTTCATCGAGAGGGGTTTTTTCTGATCATAGTAAAGTTCTTCATAGACATCATCTTCAATCAAATAAATCTGATATTGGTTGAGTAACTTCGCCAATTTTAATTTAATTTCATCACTCACAGTAAAGCCAATTGGATTCTGACCATTTAACATCATCAAACATACTTTAATTGGATATTTTAAAATTGCCTGTTCGAATGCGTCTAAATCAATGCCATGTTCAGGATGTTCTGGGATGGTAATTACTTTTAATCCAAGTCGTTCAGCCGCTTGCCATGCCCCATAAAAAATCGTCTGCTGTAATAAAATATAGTCCCCAGCTTGTGTAAGTGCTTGTAATGAAAGATTTAATGCATCTAAACCTCCAGATGTAATCACAATATCAGATGGATCCGTGGGGATGCCTTGCATAGCATATTTTTGAGCAATAATTTTTCTCAGTTGATAATTTCCGGGTGGTAGACTGGGTGTTTGTTCATAGCTACGCCGTTGTCGAGCAAGTTGTCCGAGTGTTTGTATCAGTTTAGCGGAGTAGAGCAACTGGCTATTGGGAAAGGCAGAACCTAAAGGGATAATGTGTTCAGACTGGGTTGATTTTAAATATTTGAAAACAACGGAGTTAATTTCAACTGTTTCATTAATCACATGTAATGTAGTGGGGTGATCTGAGCTTTGTTCTACAACAAAATACCCTGACTTTTCTTTTGAATAAATCAGGCCTTGCGCTTCGAGCTCTTGATAAGCATTCATCACCGTAATCAGACTTAAACCTGACTGTTCAACCTGTTGACGTAGTGAGGGTAACTTTTCATGTGCTTTCCACGTCCCATTTTCAATCAATAATTTTAGGCTATGGGCCAGTTGTTCAGATTTATACATAGGTCAATGCAAGTGGGTATTTAAAATAACTATAACAGAAGCAATCAGCACAGCTCTATCTGTTATATATTTTTTCTAAAATTTTGTGGCTATATTTCTTTTTGATTTCTTTCCAAAATAGTCGCACGCGATGCAGTATAGAATGAGGCAGGGATATGTTTGTGACGACTCAGTTGAATGTGCTCACACAAGTTTTATGTGAGCATGGTTGCTCTGAAAATGTGATAGAGCAACTCAATCAAAGATTTGTAAACTTAGAAGCAACATTGTTGCGTGCCAAAGTCTTGCGTGAATTTTCAAAAAAGAAAAGTACAGCGATTATCCAATCTGCAATTACTTCAAATCATTTGAGTTTGGCTTATTTGTTTTCACCGTTTATTTTGGCGAATTTAAATCAAACAGTGCTTTACTCAACGCTTCTGACTGCACAAGTTCAAGATATTTTAAAACCTTACTATCAGGTTGAAAAAACCATGAACTTGACCAAGGATGATGTCGTTCTAGAAAGTTTAAACTTATTTTTAGATCTACAAGATCAAACATGGGATGCGCAGGAGTTCGTATATTTTCAGTTATTCAAAGCACTGACTCAGGCAGAAGTTGATCGTATCTTTTTAATTACAGATCAACCGATCAATCCAGATTATTTGTTTGAAATAGAATGTTTTTTTAAGGTTCGAATTTTCTTGGTAAATCCCAAAAATGATCAAGATGGTATAAATCTGCAATTAGATCATCATGATCATAAATTAAACATGCAGAAGCTTTTGTTTAAATATAAAGATGATTTTCATGTGGTTTTATGTCGTAAATTTTCAGAAATGAATGCTAAAATTTTAAATTTATCAGGTCTTTATGATCTAGCCCAAGCGCAAAACCTAGTCGAAGATATGTTTTATTCTGAGCATATTTATGAAAAACTATCGGTTTATGCTGAATATATGCAGACCCGATTACAGAACAATGTGTTTAGTCCAAAATTCAAATCTGTGTCAAGTTTGCAAGCTTAGATGCTGAGTATTTGCATACACAACGCTTTATTGAAGTGCTTTATGTATTGTATAAAGATACAACATGAGCCGTGAATACTTAGTTCTTAGGTAAAAGTCTGGTCTAAAGCTTTATATATTAGCGATCAGATAAATGTTTTTTGAGATGATCTAAAAAGAGCTTCACTTTTTTAGGAATCTTTTGTTGAGAAGGCGTGATTGCATAAAAATAAAGTTGCTTTGAATGATAATCCTCTAAACAACGCATAATTTTCCCGGCATCTTGATCTTTTTTGGCTAAAAAATCGGGTAAAAATATAATGCCTTGATCTTGTTTACAAAAATCTAAAAGGAAATCGCCACTGTTGCATGTCAATTTTGGCGTACAGTAAATAGTTTCTTCTTTTTTATTCTTACTCAGCACAATTTTAGTGCTTGAATCCGTTTGTGAATACAACAATAGACTGTGCTGTTTTAACTCATCGATTGTATTGGGTACGCCAAATTTTTCAAAGTAAGCTGTAGTTGCATAAAAATGTCGATGATAGGTACTAAACAGGTGGGCATTACGCTGATCAATATCTTGACTGATTCTGAGCACAATATCATATTGATCTTCACTGATATTTAAGAACTTATCTGAAAGAAACAAGTCTATTTTGATGTTGGGATACTGTGTCATAAATTTAGAAATGATCTCGGTAAGATGCGCATGTCTAAATGAATGAGGTGCATTGATTCTAAGTTTACCCTCGGGATATTTCTGGTCATGGGTAAAGTCACTGGTTGCCCATTCAAACTCACTCATAATGACTTTAGAGTGTTGATAAAATTTTTCACCTGAATGAGTTAAATCCATTTTGCGAGTATTGCGGATGAACAGGACTGTATTAAAAATAGTTTCCAGATGACAAATTCTTTTCGCAACTTGATCTCTGGTAATGCCTAAGTGACGTGATGCGCTGCTGAAATTTCCATATTCAACGACACTAATAAACGTATTGATACAGTCTAATTTATCCATTTAATTTTAAAGTACTCTTCACTTGAATGATTAAAGTAACGCATCATTCTATAGTGATCAATCATTGTATCTTTTTAGGATACAGTTTGTATTTAAAATAGTGTCTAGTGGTTTACGTGTATTTTTGCTTTTATATAAATTCCTTTATAAATGTGTTGCGAATCAAAATGAATAAAGCATTTTTAGAACAACTTACACCTCAAAACTGTCAAATCATCTTTATTGATCAACAACCACAAATGGCTTTTGGCGTACAGTCAATTGATCGTCAAACTTTAAAAAATAATGTGGTGGGATTGGCTAAAGCTGCTCAGGTTTTTAATATTCCAACCACTATTACAACAGTAGAAACAGAAAGTTTTTCGGGACACACTTTTCCAGAATTATTAAATGTGTTCCCTGAAGCACCTTTGCTCGAAAGAACCTCTATGAACTCATGGGATGACCAAAAGGTTCGTGATGCATTGGCAGCCAATCATCGTAAAAAAATTATCGTATCGGGTTTATGGACTGAAGTTTGCAATATTACATTCGCTTTTGGCGCGATGCTGGAAGGTGATTATGAAATTTATATGGTTGCCGATGCTTCAGGTGGAACTTCAAAAGAAGCACATGATTATGCGATGCAACGGATGATTCAAGCAGGCGTGGTTCCTGTAACCTGGCAACAAGTTTTACTTGAGTGGCAACGTGATTGGGCACATCGTGAAACTTATGATGCAGTGATGGACATTGTGCGTGAACATTCGGGTGCATACGGTATGGGCGTAGATTATGCATATACCATGGTACATAAAGCGCCAGAAAGAACCACAACGCAGCATGAAGTTATTGCACCTGTGTCAGCAAAATAAACCTTATGGATATAAATATTCATCTACATGGAGATGATCATGACAGATGTACAGTTAATTCTTAAGAACGGCAAAATTACCACGCTTGACCCGAAACAACCTGAAGTAGATGCAATTGCGATCGCTGATGGAAAAGTGTTTGCCACGGGTGATGAAAATAGCATCATGAAGTTGGCCAACGACTTGACAAAAGTGATTGATTTAAATGGTCGTCGCGTTATTCCCGGTTTAAATGACAGCCATCTCCATATTATCCGTGGCGGGCTTAACTATAATATGGAGTTGCGTTGGGAAGGGGTACCGACTGTTAAAGATGCTTTAAACTTACTCAAAGAGCAGGCAGAAAATACGCCAGCGCCACAGTGGGTCCGTGTTGTCGGTGGGTGGACTGAATTCCAATTTGCAGAAAAGCGTTTACCAACTTTAGCTGAAATCAATAAAGCTGCGCCTGATACCCCAGTTTTTATTCTGCATCTATATGCAAGCGCAATGCTGAACAGAGCAGCATTAGATGTCTTAGGTTTTAATAAAGATACTCCTGATCCACCTGGGGGCAGAATAGAACGCAATGAAAAAGGCGATCCAACAGGTTTATTATTGGCAACGCCTTCTGCTGCAATTCTGTATTCAACACTAGGTAAAGCACCCAAATTACCTGTCGAAGATCAAGTGAATTCTACCCGACATTTTATGCGTGAGTTAAATCGACTCGGTGTCACTTCTGCGATTGATGCCGGAGGAGGCGGGCAAAACTATCCAGATGATTATGCAGTGATCAATCAATTGCATGAAAAAGATCAAATGACCGTTCGTATTGCTTATAACCTCTTTGCACAAAAAGCCGGTGAAGAGTTAGAAGATTATCAACGATGGACAGAAATGACGTTTCCTGGTGATGGCGATGCATTATTGATGATGAATGGTGCGGGGGAAAACTTGACTTGGTCAGCTGGTGATTTTGAGGATTTTTATGAACCTCGGCCAGATCTTCCAGAAAAAATGGAAACCGAATTAGAAGCCATTGTTGAACATTTGTCTGATAAGAAATGGCCGTTTCGAATTCACGCCACCTATGATGAAAGCATTAGTCGATTGCTCAATGTTTTTGAACGAGTCAATGGTAAAAAGCCATTTGAAACCCGTTTTATTATTGACCATGCAGAGACGGTTTCAGAAAAAAACATAGAACGGATCGGTGCACTTGGGGGGGGAATTGCCATTCAACACCGTATGGCATATCAAGGCGAAATCTTTGTTCAGCGTTATGGTGCCGATGCAGCCAAAGACACGCCTCCGGTAAAAAAAATGCTTGAGCTGGGTGTGCCAGTGGGTGCTGGAACAGATGCGACGCGTGTTGCATCATATAATCCTTGGGTCTGTTTGGCATGGTTAACCACAGGTAAAACTGTGGGTGGCTTTGCTTTATATGATGAGAAAGACTTACTTGATCGTCAGACAGCGCTAAGACTATGGACCAAAGGATCGGCTTGGTTTTCAGGCGAGCAAAGTAATAAAGGCGCTTTAGTCGCAGGTGAACATGCGGACCTTGTTGTACTTTCAGATGACTATCTCACTGTTGAGGGCGATGAAATTCAATTTATTGAATCAGTCATGACGGTGATGGACGGTAAAGTGGTTTATGCGGGTGCCGAATTTAAGCAACAAGATCCACCGATTCCACCCGCATCGCCTGATTGGTCACCAGTCAAGCGATTTGGCGGGCAGTGGCGCTACTCTGAAAATCGTAATGCGCCTTCCTTACAACCCTTACAAAAAAATTCAGCAGTGTGTGCATGTTCTAGCAGCTGTGGCATGCATGGACATTCGCATGCATGGATGCTTGATGTTCCTATCAATGATCAGGATAAAAAATCATTTTGGGGCGCACTAGGCTGCTCTTGTTTTGCTTTTTAAAACCAACCTAAAAAATTCCATCTGAAACTAGGTGGAATTTTATTGGGGAGAAATTTATGAAAATCTATCTGATCTCTTTGGCTGTTGGGTTGTTGGTTGGCGTGTTGTATTACCTATTAAATGTGAAATCTCCAGCACCACCTTTTGTGGCCCTATGCGGTTTATTGGGGATGATTATTGGCGAACAACTCATGCCAATGATTAAAAACTTATTATCCTAACGATAGGGTGAAGTAATAACAGGAGAAAGGGGCAAACGATGCAATTTAGACTAAGTAAGTTATTGAGCTTCAATGCAGGCTATGTCGATACTGCAAGCTTTCTCGCATTGCATGGCTTATTTTCTGCCCATGTGACAGGTAATTTTGTAACATTAGGCGCGGCTTTAGTCTCCGAGAGCCAAACAGGTGCTTGGGCCAAATTGGCAGCATTACCGATGTTCTGTATTACAGTCTTATCAGTCAAATTGTTGGATCAAAAGTTTATCCGCCATCAAAACAGTTCATATGCGTTTTTTCTCAAGCTGATGTTTTTGCTTCTTAGTATTGTCGCCGTATGCTCCTATTTTTATTTACCCTTTCCTAAATACGATACCGTCATGAGTTTCTCTGTCGGTATGTTATTGGTGGCGGCTATGGCGATTCAAAATGCGATGCATCGTATCCATTGGACGAAAGAATCACCAACAACTGTGATGACGGGTGCTACAACACAATTGATGTTAAATATTGCTGAGCTTTTTTCTAAACCTTCTCAGGAAAAAAGACTGCAAATTCGACAGAGTATTGTTGCAATTTTCCCAACCATGTTGAGTTTTGCACTGGGGTGCGCAGTTGCTGCAATCGTATATAAATTTGCATTGCTATGGTTATTTTTGCTTCCCCCAGTTTTGTTACTGATGATTTACATCAATCGGGACAACTATAAAAAAGCTTAGGTTTTGACAGATCCTAATTCTAATTAATTATTGAATGACGAGTAGAACATGGAAAATATACAAACGACGCCACCGAGTGGGTTTTGGAAAACATGTCGAGATCCTTTGTTATTGACAATTGTGGGTGGCGCAATTGATACCATTGGCTTTATCGCACTGTTTGGTTTTTTTACTGCACATGTCACAGGAAACTTAGTCTTAGCCGGTGCTGCTTGGGTCAAAGGTGGGCCAGGGATTTGGATTAAGCTTGGGGCAATTCCCTTATTTATTCTGACTGTTGCCATCACCAAATATTGGATTGATCGTAGCGTACAAAAACATACCACTTTAAGTTATTTATTTTTGGGGGAAGCAATTTTTTTGCTTGGGTTTATGCTTGCGGGTTTATATTTTGAACCATTTAAAGATGCCAATAGTGTCACCGTCGCAATTACCGGTGGTTTAGGGCTGATCGCTTTAGCTATTCGTAACACTTCAAGTAAAACCTTAATTAAACATATTAGTCCGAGCACCATGATGACGGGAAATACAACACAGTTAGGTATAGATATTTCTAATTATTTAAGAGATCGGAACGATAGCAATATGCAAAAGCTACAGCATAGTTTCAGCATTGTGGTGGGGTTTGTGATTGGCGCATTTTTAGGTGCTTTTTTATATGTGTATCTAGATTTCTGGAGTGTCGCTTTCTTTGTCGCACCCGTGTTGTATCTGTCTTATCTCGCAGCTCAGCAAAGATTTGTCCAACCAAGCTAGTGGCTTAATGATGAATAAACCTCAATGAGTAATCATGCTTGATGGCGTTTTTGTCATGATTATGGTGATCACGTAGGCGCTTAAAAATTCCTTCAAATATCTATTGGAATAATCATTTTTTAGTTAAATCAAGCCTTGATTGATTTAACTCGTATTCATCATTCACATTTTTGAAAAATCCAAAAATTAAGCCATGTCTTGTCAAACAGCAAAGCCAGCATCTGTCATTTATTTTAATAATGGACTTTGCAAAATTAAGGTAAACCTATGTCAAATTTAATTAAATGTATGATTCCTTTTGTTTCAATGCTCAGTATGCAGTTGCATGCTGCTCAACACGGCTTAGACAAAAATAGTCCTTATTTGTTTAGTGATTGGCAGGGGATGCGGACTGAACTTTTAAAGCAAGGGATTAAATTAGATGCAAACTTGATTGTAGACAGCGCTTATTTAGCCGATGGTGGCTACAATTCGGGGAATGATCCTAAATATGCCAGTCAATTTTTAATTGGTTCAACTTTAGATTTAGAAAAGCTGGCAAATTGGGAGGGGATGACATTAAGAGCAACAATCACAGCAAGACAAGGACAAAGTTTATCTTCGGAAGATATTTCTGATCCATCTGCACCACAGATTGCCAATGTTCAAGCAAATTATGGTCGTGGTAACAGTAAAAGTCGACTGACCGAGTTTTCTTTGGAGAAAAACTTTAAACAACAGGGGCTCAGTATTAAATTAGGGCGTTTGGGAATAGGTACAGATTTCAATGTGATGTCTTGTGAATTTCAAAATAATTCATTTTGTGCTGCGCAAATGGGGAAATGGCAAAGCGGAATTTGGTATAACTCTCCAATTTCTCAATGGGGTGGCCGTTTAAAATATCAATTTCACCCAGATCTGGCCGTACAAATCGGCGTTTATGAATATAACCCTCAAAATGCTTTAGAACGTCATGGCTGGAATCTGAGTACCCATCAAGCTGATGGTATCACCATTCCCATAGAGATGATCTGGCAACCGAAATCATTAATCAATGGATTGGCAGGAACTTATCGTGTAGGTGCAATGTATAACAGCGCAGATCAAGCTAAAAATCAAAAGGATATACGGACGGGACAGCAGCAAAATCATACTTATGGTGCTTGGTTTAATTTTGACCAGCAACTTACTTCAGTTGGTGTAGGAAAGCAGGGCTTACACAGTTTTGCAAATTTTACATTCCATAGCCGTACCACCAACAAGGTGGATCAGTCTCAACAGATCGGTTTAAAGTATTATGGGGTGATAAGCAGCCGAGCTGAGGATAATTTGGGTTTTGCGCTTAATCGTATTCATATCAATGAACGTTTTACAGAAGATAAGAAACAATTTAATGCTGATGCCGAATATAATATTGAATTAAATTATAGTTATTATCCAACAAAATGGCTGATGTTACGTCCAAGCCTGCAATATATAGTTCATCCTGGTGCAACACATGATGTCAACAATGCTTGGGTCTTGGCATTGGGAACAAAGCTTAACTTTTAGCATAAAAAATCTAGCTAAAATATTTTAGGATGAGTCCAATTTAAATAGGCAACATTAGACAAAAAAATAGCATTAAATATTTGATATTTAATGCTACAGATAAATTTAGAAGGAGGGTGATTTGGATTAATTTATTTTCTTAAAAATAAAGTCATTAATCTTATGACCTGCCTCAATACCACGACGTTCAAACTTGGTTTGTGGACGCCATTCAGGACGAGGATAGCTATTGCCTTTGCCTGCTAAATTTTCTAAACGAGGACGATTGTCTAAAACATCAAGCATCCATTCAGCATACGGTTCCCAGTCTGTTGCAGCATGGAATGTACCACCGATTTCCAGTTTTTCTTCAACCAATGGCATACGATCATGAGAAACAAAACGGCGTTTAAAATGACGTTTTTTCTGCCAAGGATCAGGGAAATAAAGCTGAACTGTATTGATACTATTGTCAGGCATTTCACGCAGAACTTGGATTGCATCTGCATCTAAAACACGGAGGTTTTTAACTTCTGCCATACCGGCTTCATAAACACATTGCGCAATACCAGGCACATGCACTTCGATTCCAACAAAATTACGTTCAGGATTGGCTTTTGCCATCAGGACCAAAGAGCGGCCCATACCAAAACCAATTTCTACCGTAAGTGGGCGTTCAGGATGTTCAAAGTGTTGACGTAAATCGCCGACAGGGTATTCCAAAATTAAATCACGATGTTGTTCAAGCGCAGTACGTTGTGAAGTATTGAGCGGTGACGATCTACGCATAAATGTCACAATTTCACGGTGTTCTTGCAAATTGTCTAATTCTACAATTTGTGCTTCAATTTGATCGTTTGACATGATTTAGGTAATACTAGAAATCTAAAAGGCGTATTGTAAGTGCTGAGCTTCGCAAGTCAAATTTTTTATAGAATTTCATTCAATTCTAATAAATTTACAATGAAAACTGGATAAAATAAAATCATTAACGCGCGCTGAGTCAAAGACTATTCCTGTTACTCAATGCGTCGTTATGTTCATTTAGACTTTGTCTAATTAACTCGATTAATTCCCGCGATGCTTTAGGGAGTGCTTTATCTTTTAACCAAATCAGATAAATCGGAACGGAAAGTTGATTGTAGGTATTTTTAAAATCAATTTGGATTAAACGCCCAGCATCAATATGTGGTTTGACCAATGAATATGGGAAATTTCCCCATCCTAAGCCGATCTCAACCATATCAATCGCCGTTTGTAGATCATTGGTTCGCCAATAAGATGCAGCAATTACCGATCTCAAATCTGCAATATCAAGTGCACTACTGGCAACAACAATTTGCCGAACATTAACCAAATCCTCGATATAAATAGGATGAACTGCTTGATTCATCAAGGCATGATTTGCAGAGATTGTTGCAACAACAACTTCCATGCTGACCAATTGCAAATGTTCTTGCATTTTAATATGTTGCCCTGAACCTGCTAAACAAATTGTGATTTGTTCTGAATACAGTAAATGCAAAATATCATCTTGTGGTGCAGTAATGATTTCGATATTGAGCAGTGGGTATTTTGCTGCAAGTTTATCAATAGATTGTAAAAGTTTTTGATTGTTTACATCCGATACAACACCTATTTTTAAAGTACTCTCCAAACCTAAGGACAGTTCATAAGCATGTTTACTCAATTGTTTTAATTGTTCTGAGATGATTCTTGCTTGTGGGGCTAAGGCAAGTGCGGACGCTGTTGGAATCACTTTGCGGGGTGTTCTTTCAAACAGCTGTAAGCCTAATTCTGCTTCAATATTTGCAATACCCATACTGACGGCTGATGGTACTCGATTTAAGGCACGAGCCGCAGCAGAAAAAGAGCCTGTATCCAGTACTTTTACAAATAATTCTATATTTTCGCTGGTGAAATTCATAATTGGTATCAGTCAAACTGAAAGCTATTGTCTTTATCTATTATTATAACTGAAATTAAAATAGCTTTTTTGAAAATCTGTTTGGGTAAGTTTATGCAAGGTCTTAAACGTAGAGTAATTTATGTAAGTACCTATGAAATCATTGGACTGGGTATTTCTTCTTTAGGGCTGGCACTACTTTCGGGTACACAATTAACCCATACAGGGCCTTTGGCTTTCCTGATTACCACGATTGCTGTGAGCTGGAACTTTATTTATAACTTAATTTTTGAAGCATGGGAAAAACGCCAAACTTTACGACAACGTACGGTAAAACGCCGTGTAGCTCATGCGATCGGATTTCAATTAACCTTGGTGGTTTTTCTTATTCCATTGATTGCCTGGTGGATGAATATTAGTTTTCTAGAGGCATTTTTATTAGATGCGGCTTTAATTGTTATCATTCCAATTTATACCTTTATTTTTAATTGGTCTTTTGATCGATTATTTGGTGTTCCACTTTCCGCTCAAGCTTAAAAAATGTAATTGTTTCTGCTTAAATTATTGCCCATTCAATTGAATGGGCAATAATTTAGGTTTTTCCTAGCACAATAATTTCTATTTAACGCTTTAAATTTATACGACAGCTGATGTCGCAACAATAAAGAAATCGCCATTGTTGACCGCTCATAATTTATATAATCACTAAAGTTCATTCGGAAAATTAGGTGTGAGTGATGACAGAGCGTATTAGAGAAAAACTGCAAATTTTAGCAGATGCTGCGAAGTATGATGTGTCATGTTCATCCAGTGGCAGTAACCGCAAAAATAAAGACAGTGGGCTAGGCAATACGGGCGCTGGAATTTGCCATAGTTATACCGAAGATGGTCGATGTGTATCGCTGCTTAAAATCTTATTTTCCAATGTGTGTATTTTTGATTGCTCATATTGTGTTTCTCGCCGTTCTAACGATGTCAAACGAGCTGCTTTTACGGTACAAGAAGTTGTTGATTTAACCATTAATTTTTATAGAAGAAATTATATCGAAGGGCTGTTTCTCAGTTCAGGAATTTTTAAGTCAGCAGACTATACCATGGAGCGTATGCTACAAGTCGTTAAAAAGTTACGATTAGAAGAAAACTTTAATGGCTATATTCATTTGAAAACAATTCCAGGTGCTTCACAGGAGATTATCCATGAGGCAGGGCTTTATGTAGATCGGATGAGTATCAATTTAGAAATGCCTACCGCAGAAGGTCTTAAAAAGTTTGCCCCTGAAAAAACCCATGATGAAGTGCAAAAAGATTTGGGCATTGTTCGAGACCGTTTGATTCAATTTAAAGATGAAAGAAAAATTATAAAAACTGTGCCGAAGTTTGTTCCAGCAGGACAAACAACTCAAATGGTGGTGGGTGCACATAACGAAACGGATCAGGATATTATCTTAATGGCTGATCGTCACTACAAAGAGTTTAAACTCAAACGGGTTTATTTTTCGGGCTATATTCCGATTAATGATGAAGAAAAAGCGTTGCCTTCGGTGGGTTCAGCACCGCCATTACTGCGTGAAAATAGATTGTATCAATCTGATTGGTTAATGCGATTTTATGGCTTTGAAGCAACTGAAATTGTCAATGCAAAGCATCCAAATTTAGATTTAGATATCGACCCAAAACTGAGTTGGGCACTACGTCATCCTGAACAATTTCCTATCGATATCAATCAAGCTGAATATCGAATGATCTTAAGAGTCCCTGGAATTGGGGTACGTTCAGCTAAGAAAATTGTTCAAGCACGTCGCTTTGGTAAAATTCATATTGATCAAATCAAAAAACTGGGAATTGCGTATAACAGGGCAATGCATTTTATTCGTTGTGCTGATACCCCTCCATTTTTAAAAGATCAATTACCCAGCCAAATTCGCCAGAAAATATTACAGACAGGGCATTCAAAATATACTCAACAACTTTCGCCACAATTGGATTTGTTATTCTAAATGGCGAAATATATTTTTGATGGGACCATGACAGGGATTTTGTGCTGTGTATTTCGTGCATTTCAATTTAAAGAGTTTGATGTCATTGTCTCAAGTGAAAACAATACTCAAGCCGCTTTATTTGATGAAACGATTTTTGTTGAATCTAATGACGCTCAAGCCAATAGAGTTTGGCAAGGCCTAAAGTTAAAAGTTTCAGCAAGTGGTTTACGTAATTTTTACTATACTTTTTTATCTGAACAGGAGGACGCTTTTCAACATCTGTTTAATTTTAGTGTTTATGCATTCTTCGCTCAAAAAGCGATTGATCGAGATTTTGGTCATCCAGATGTTTTGGCACTGTCAAAATGGGCCAAACAAGTGGGAAGAGAAAAGCACCGTATGGAAGCTTTTGTTCGCTTTAAAAAATGTAAAGATGAATTATTTTTAAGCTTGGTTAAGCCAGATTTCAATGTTTTGCCTTTGATCGAAAAGCATTTTAAAGCCAGATATCAAGACCAGCGCTGGCTTATTTATGATGAAAAACGAGATTTTGGTATCTATTATGATTTAAGACAGGTTCATCAAGTCAATATGAATGTCTTAGAGATTGATCAAAAGATTCATCAAGGTTCTAGTCAAGATTTTAGTGTTGAATTAGATCAGCAAGAGGTTCTATATGATCAGCTTTGGAAAGATTATTTTAACAGTGTAAATATTTCAGCGCGGAAAAACATTAAACTACATATTCAATATGTACCAAAGCGATATTGGCGTTATATGAATGAGAAAACGGTTTAAAGATTAAATTAATGATATCGCCTGTATCTATAGCTGGATCTTGAATAATATAGTTTTGGTTTTGATGTCTAGCTGGCTTTGTCTATGGTATTGCTATGGATTATATGAGCGGCGTCACAACAGTTATTTCTTCCCGAATTTTTTATTTAATCTTTATATGTCTCAAAAGAGGGAGCGATTACATGAATACAAAAAACATGTGTGCTGTCTATTTTAAACACTGTAATGCTTATGATTTAAGGTCTTCACTCTTTACACAGGCAAAGGTTTTATGTTTATTTTTTGAATAAATCTTATACAGTTTTTTTATTTTTTCAGCTTTCTATTTTATTTGAAAATACTATCAAATGGTATAATTTATTCATGTATAAGCAATTGTAATTTATGTTGATTTTATAGTGGTATGTGATTTGTGTTGTTTTTATTTTGTTGATATGTTAATTATAAAATGCAAAATACATCACAGAATAATATACAAGGAAATACCACATGAATAGAATTTATAAACTAATATGGAATGTAAGCCTAAATGCTTGGGTAGTATGTTCAGAGCTTGGGAGAAAAGGGAAATCATCATCGAAAGTGACTTTATTGATTGGTGGTGTTCTGATTTCCTCAGCGAGTTTAGCTGTAGAGTGTACGCAAGGAACAAATGGCTCTGTTACGGTTAATAATACAAATAATACTGGAGCAAATATTAACTGTGAGGTATCTACTATTTTACCTGAAATAGGAAATACAAGTATTTGGAATACTGGGTTTTTAGTTTATAGCCAAAATGCCAACAGAAGCATAACGCTGACCAATGATTTAACCACAACACTCAAGGGATCGGGGGGGATTTCAGTCTATGGAACTGCACCTAATTTTACATCTTCTTTTAATGCCGCTGGAAAAAAACTCGATCTCACGATTACAAATTTAGATAGTAATAGTAGCAATCCAAATGGGGATAATATTGCAAAAATAGGACTGGGAGTATCGCATGGGGGTACTTCAACTATTGGTACATTGAATCTTACCATGCTAGATTTACCCAAAGGGCCAACATTTAATGAACGATTTGAGCACTATGGTGTAGTTGTGGGGTCAAGTGTTAATTCAGCAGAAACAGCTGCTTTTAATGGGATGAGGTCCAAAGCTATATTTGATAATTTAAATATTAAAATGAGTGCAAATAATAACCCATCCTTTTTATCAAATTATCCGTTAGTTGTCGGTATTCGTGCAATTCAAGGAGCACCACAATCTTCTGGTAATGGTGCTGCTGGCTATGTAGAGGTGAATAAAGATTTAAACATTGATATTAAAAATCAAAAAAATGATGCAATAGGAATTTATATTTCTGGTTCTGAACAAGGTGGCGTGGTACCAGAAGTTCATTTAAATAATAGCAATATCAGTATTGAGAGTACATCCACTCGCGCAAACGCTATTCGTTTAGGGAAAACAGCAGCAATTGGTACAGGCGAAGGTCGTTTATACTCCAAAGGAAAAATGATCATAGATACGACTAAAGCGCTTAATGATTCTGCAATTGATATTATTTGGCAGGGCGCTTTACTGGATGCCAATGCCGCTACCTCTAGTACTGAGATTAAAGCAGGCAGGGAAGCTATTAATATTAGTGGTAATTCAAGTCAAGCTACAGATCAAACAATTACAACATTTAATAATTTAATCATTAATAAAACAGCTACAAGTACGGCAAGTTTAATTACTGTAGGAACAAACCAAAAAAACTATATTTTCTCTGCTAGAGGTGATAACACATCACTGATTTCTAATACGGGAAATAATGCGTATTTGATTGATGTTCAAGGAGCAAGTACAACGCCAAGCCAAGTCAATTATCATTTTGAAAACGGATATATGCAGGGACTTGTAAATAAAACAGACAGCTCTACTTTAACTCTCAATTTAAAAAATAACGCGACTTGGCAATTGGAAGCGAATGGAAATAGTACTCAAGCGAACTTTACAACATTAAATTTAATAAATTCACAACTTGTTGCTCATGATGTGAATCGCAGTAATCTACTTACAAATACACAATCTGCTTTTAACTTAAAAGGAAACGTTGTTGCATCCAACTCTCAAATTGATCTGGCTAATGGTGTAGCTGGAGACAAATTAACCATTACTGGCGACTATACAACTGGAAATAATACTTGGCTAATGGACTCTTATTTAACGGGTCTTGGACAGAGTGGTGATTTAGGTGTAGATGGTAAATCATATACAGATAACGTCAAAATTACGGGTAATGTGATTGATAAAGGTATTGATTGGGTTTGGGTCAATAACTTAAATCTGGTTGATCCAACTGGAAAAGAATCCATTTTGATGTATGACATCGATGGTGCATCCAATGGTGAATTTCTTTTACAACGCCGTGTTGTAAAAGGCGGTTATGAATATTTGTTAAATAAGCATGCGAATGGTGACTGGTATCTTGAAAGTTTCAATATGAAAGGTGAAACGGGTGATACCGGAGCGACTGGTTCTACGGGTGCAACAGGTGATACCGGAGCGACTGGTTCTACTGGAGCAACAGGTGATACTGGAGCCACAGGTTCTACAGGTGCAACGGGTGATACTGGAGCCACAGGTTCTACGGGCGCAACGGGTGATACTGGAGCCACAGGTTCTACAGGCGCAACAGGTTCTACAGGCGCAACAGGTTCTACGGGCGCAACGGGTGATACTGGAGCCACAGGTTCTACAGGCGCAACAGGTTCTACGGGCGCAACAGGTTCTACGGGCGCAACGGGTGATACTGGAGCCACAGGTTCTACAGGTGCAACAGGTTCTACGGGCGCAACGGGTGATACTGGAGCGACAGGTTCTACAGGTGCAACAGGTGATACCGGAGCCACAGGTTCTACAGGCGCAACAGGTTCTACAGGTGCAACGGGTGATACTGGAGCCACAGGTTCTACTGGGGCGACTGGTTCTACAGGTGCAACGGGTGATACTGGAGCCACAGGTTCTACGGGCGCAACTGGTTCTACGGGCGCAACTGGTTCTACCGGTGCAACTGGTTCTACAGGTGCAACGGGTGATACTGGAGCCACAGGTTCTACAGGTGCAACTGGGGATACAGGAGCAACTGGTCCAACAGGCAGTACAGGTCCACATCAACCAGTCATTCGCCCAGAGGTTGGTAGTTATACTTTTAATGCCAATATTGCCAATAACTTATTTGTCCATCGTTTAGAAGATCGTATTGGTGCAAGTGAATACACCAATATGAATAAAGATGATGTCGGTCAACTCTGGTTAAGAGCTGTAGGGGGCTATAATGAATTTGAAGATAAATCTGGACAGATTGATACCGATGGTCATCATTATGTTTTACATGCAGGTTTAGGTTTGGCAAACTTTGGCGAAAAAGATGAATATAATGTCGGCTTAATGGCTGCTTATGGTAATGCAGGCAGTGATTCCAAATCATCAATTACAAATTACAAATCATCTTCAAAACTCGATGGTTACGGCTTTGGTCTGTATGGAACTTGGTTTGAAAATCCGACTGAAAAAACTGGTGCATATGTCGATACATGGGCAATGTGGAGTAAGTTTAAAAATGAAGTATCTGGACAAGATTTTGGAACAGAAAAATATGATTCTTCAGGAATTACGGCCTCAATAGAAGCAGGTTCTAGCTATAAACTTGGACAAAGTGAAGGCGTTAGTTATTGGATTCAACCACAAGGTCAATTTATTTACCAAGATGTTCGATTAGATTCATTTAAAGAAAAATCTACAGGTACGTTAATTGATGAAGGCAAGGGCAATATTCAAACTCGTCTTGGAGCAAAAGCCTTTCTTGTGGTCCCTACAGATATTGCAGCTAGCTCAAACTATCGCCCATACGTCGCATTAAATTGGATTTATAATTCTGAAGACAAACTTGTGAAGTTAGATAATAGTTACTATGGTATTTCTGGCAACTCAAATTTGGGTGAAGTTAAATTTGGTGTTGAAGGGCAAACAAGCAAAAACAGTTATGCATGGTTTAATCTTTCATATCAGATGGGTAGTAATAACTATAGCGATTTCATTGGAAATATTGGTTGGAAAGTGAATTTCTAATTCTAGTATTTAAGTGTTCTTAAAAGAAATCCATCAAGAAGCCTTGCAATGCAAGGTTTCTTTCATATAGAAGTATGTAAATAGAATCAAAGAGAAAAAATATGACACTTTGCTTAAATATGATTGTAAAAGATGAAAGTCATATCATTGAACAAACATTAGAAAATATATGTCAATATTTTAAGTTGGATTACTGGGTTATCTCAGATACTGGATCTAGTGATCGTACACCAGAGATTATCGAAAACTTTTTTAAAGCGAAAAATATTCAAGGTGAGATAATTTATGAAGCTTGGCAAAATTTTAGTTATAACCGTAATATTGCTTTAAAAGCTTGTCTTGGAAAAAGTGATTACATTCTTATTTTTGATGCAGATGATTCAGTAACAGGTGAGTTAAGTCTACCGACTTTACAGAAAGATGCTTATTATTTTCAACTTTCCAATGAAGATCTCTCGGTAAAATATTTAAGAAAACTCATTATTAAAAATAATGCTCAGTATCATTGGCGCGGTGTTTTACATGAATATTTAGAAAATAAAAATGAGCAAGAGGTAGGGGATGTTCAAGGCGATTATGTCGTTATTTCAGGTCGAAAGGGTAATCGGAGTTTAGATAAAGACAAATACTTAAAAGATGCCAAAATCCTTGAAATGGCTTATATCTCTGGTGATGATCCAGATTTATTACCACGTTATGCATTCTATTGTGCACAATCATATAAAGATGCAGGACAGATAGATAAAGCAATAGAATGGTATCTAAAGCGGGCTGAATTAGATATAGGTTGGTATGATGAAAAATACTGTAGTTTTGAGCAATTGGGTTTACTTTATGAAAGTGAAAAAAATTACAAAGATGCACTATCGTATTGGCAGATGGGAATAGCCCATGATCCACACAGAGCTGAGTGTTGGTATCATTCGGCTAGACGGCATAGTTGGGATCATCATCCTGAATTGGCTTACTGTTTTGCCAAACAAGCCAGTGAAATAAAAATGCCGGAAGGTAATCGTTTATTTTTAAAGAAAGATATTTATAAATTTTGGTCACTATATGAATGGTGCTTAAATGCATACAAACTTGGAAAAATTGAAGAGTCCTATCAAGCCTTTAAAAAATTAGTTGAACATTGTCCAGAAGACCTTGTCAATCGTTTAACAGATCAAATCAATGAATATCGTTGTTTTATTATGCAAGACTCTTTTTATGAGGGGCAGTTGTTGGCACTGAATTTACATCGAGTTGGAAAAAAAGCGTTATTAGAAAAAATTTTAAACGGGAATTAAAAACCGATATTCATTGTTGAGTAAGTTAAATGAAAAACCTTATAAACCCTAGTTTATAAGGTTTTAACGCATCTACTCAGAATAATATAAATCAGATTTCGTGATTGATCATTTATTCACTTTGGACTTAATCATCTAACACTTTAGACTGTCGTTCATTATCTGCTTTCCCAATCTGCCAGTAAGAACAGGCATAACAATCTTCTTTGCCCCAATCACTTTGCTTTCTTAAGATATTACGACATGCCCGTACGGCTTGTAGTTCGGCGGTAATATGTGCAAAACGGCTTGCTGGTAGATTAATGAATTCAGGATGGCGTAACAATTCGTCAGCCAATAAACTTTGCTGAAGCGGGTTCGGATTGAACAGCCATGTTTGCTCTAAATCAGCTTGTGTATTTAGTTCGATTTGATCTTCTACAGTTGCTACTTCTGCAATGACATATACTTTGGCATCAGCTGTTAATTTTTCTAAGATCGCTTGAGTAACTGCAAGTCCAGTCCCATCAGTGATAATGAGATAATGATTCAGCCCTGTAGGGATTGAATTTTTAGCGGCAGTAGACATGGTTACGCCAATTTGATCTCCAGGTTGAGCACGATCTGCCCAGTGACAAGCCACCGTATCTGTACCATGCATTGCAAACTCGATGGTTAGGGTTTTGTTGACTAAATCAATATCTCGATGGGTATAAGTCCGAATTTCTGGCATCATCTCAGGATTACTGACAATCCACTTACGCTGATTAAAATCAAAATCAGGAATTTCTATCGCAGTTTGATCATGCCTTGGAATAAAAATTTTATTGTTATCACCAATACTGGTGTATTTGAATTTCTCTACATCTGCACAGTCAAAAATAATACGAACATAGTTTGGACCTAGATATATTTTCTCTTTCACTTGAATAAAAGTGCGATGTGCATTCAGCGCCATGATTTATTCCATATAAATAACAATAATTCTCATTATCGTATCGGCTTTTACATGAAAATGCCACTATTACCGCGAGAGTTGATGATAAAACTGCAAAGATGCTCAATATCCTGCATCAATAAATCATAAACAATTTAATCTATCTATTTGTATTATTCAGTATGAGGAGGAATAACATAAGTCACTGAATCATATTTAGGTTTCTTTTTATATTCAGAAATAACCCCACCTAAAGATTCTGCGATATGACGACTAGCATAATTTTCAACAGCTACAGGGTAAATAAAATTATTACAACTCAAGTTGCCTGAAGCCCAATGAACCATGCTTGTTACCGCATCTTTACCAAATCCTGACTTATGTCGATCTTCTCGAATCCAAATGCCTAATTCAGATGTTTCCGTTTGTATTTGATGCAGTCCTGCAAGGCCAAGAAACTCATAATTAGCAATGTTTCTGACGACGAAAATTAACTCATTCCCATGTTTAATATTCTCTAGCCATTTTTGCCAGATCTCATCAAACTCTTGACGGTTTTGCGGAGGATCCCAAGCCATATATCGAGTTAAGGTGGGAGTTATATGCTGAAATACCTCATCAGCATCTAAAGATGTAAATGGTTTTAAAACAACTTGAGAAAAATGGATCTCTATAGGCGCAGCAATCTCTGGACAAATGGTTGATGGCTATGGGTTAAGATCGGGTTTTCTCATTGCATTATGCGCAGGGGGTATGGTGTTGGTGATTGTGTTATGGGGACATTACCGTATGGGTAATGAATGACAACATAGCCATATCAAATGATCCGTCATGATGATCAGCATGATTCTTTTTGTTGTGCTTTCTGGAGTGGTCTTCGATTGAGGACTTTAGTTTAAGTAAATGCCATGATTCATAAAAAACCATTTCAGCGACTCAATGCGGAAATGGTTTTTATGAAATATGCGTGCTTAAGATAGCGTTAAAGGATTTTATCTAAAGCATATTGTGTTGGTTATAGTATGTTGGTAACAGGGCGTTGGTTATGTAGCGCGTTGGTTTTGCTACAGAATAAAACTCTAATTTTTTCCCACGATGTGTTAATTGCGTTTTAACTGCCCAATTCATTTTTCGCCCAGTTCGGATCATCTAACATTTGATGGACACGTTTCTTATCAACATCATTTTCCCATACACCAATCACTAAAGTTGCGACACAATTCCCAATCAAGTTGCTTACTGCTCTTAAAATACCAATCAACCAATCCACTGAAAGGATCAATACCAAGCCAATCGCAGGGATAACAGGAAAGCTGGATAAAGTCGCAGCGAGTACAACGATTGCTGATGCAGGAATACCATGTGCTCCTTTTGAGGTAAACAAGGTGATTAAAAGAATCATGATGAGGTCTGAAATTGTTAGGTGAACGCCTGTCGCTTGTGCAATAAATACAACAGCAAGGGTGAGATAAATTGAAAAGCCATCTAAGTTAAAAGAGTAGCCCGATGGAATGACCAGACTTACCGTGGAGTCTTTTATCCCTAATTTTTTTAGTTTATACATCACTTGCGGTAGCACAGAATCAGAAGAAGATGTTCCACATACAATGGTGATTTCTTCTCTAAAATAGCGAATAAGCTTAAAAATATTGAAGCCTAAGAATTTTAATACCAGACCAAGTATGACGATCACAAAGAAAATCACAGTTGCATAATAAATTAAAACCAAATAGCCCAGATTAAGTAAAGTTTCTATTCCAAACTTTGCCACGGTAAAAGAAATTGCACCAAAAACGCCGATAGGGGCCAGTTTGATGATGATGGACATGATTTTAAAAATAACTTGAGATATTTTATCGATAAAAGAGGCGACAGGTTCACTGACATCTTTAGACAGCATAGATAATGCAACGCCAAATAAAATTGAAAAGACAACCACTTGCAGAATATCATTCCCTGTAAATGCGCCCACAGCAGTTTGAGGAATCATATTTAAAAAGAAATCAGATACACCTGTAACTGCATGGATATTTTCATTGTACTTGGTCATTTGGGACGCATCTAATGTTGAAATATCCACGTGCATACCATGCCCAGGTTTAAATATATAGGCTGCGGCTAAGCCTAAAATTAGAGCGATAGTGGTCATGATTTCAAAATAAATCAGCGTTTTTATTCCCACTTTCCCAGCTTTTTTTAAGTCTCCTGCACCATAGATTCCTAACACAATGACGCAGAATATAAGTGGAGCAATCAACATTTTGACAAGTTTGACAAAGCCATTACCAAACACTTGAAAATTGATCGCAATATGAGGCAAAAAGTAACCGAATAAACAGCCAATCACCAATGCAATCATTACTTGTAAAAATAAAGAGCGTTTAATGAGCTTCATTGAGGAGATTCATAACTAAAAGGTCACTTGAAAAAGCAATAGTTATGCCATTTTTTGAATGAATAATTTTTGGTCTTTTCTGTAGTTTTTGTTGTAGTGTTATTTGATCGTTTGATACATAGGTTGCTTAATAGCAGTATAGATAGAATAACAAAAAGGATATCTAACAAGCCTTAAAACAATATCCTAAAACATTTAACAATAAGAAGCTAAAACTTGTACATCTGCAATCGTATTTTTTGTTAGCTTGAAATATACCGTATTGTTGGAGTAAGAAAATGACTAAAAAAGTACTATTCATCACTTCAAATTCTGGCGTTGAGCATGATGAGCTTAAAAAACCTTTAGACTTTTTGACGAGCAAGGGCATAGAAAGCATTCACGCTGCGATTGAACTAAAAGATGTACGAACCGTTGTTCATGATGATGAAAAATCGGTGTCATATAGTCCGCAGGCAATTTTGGAAAAAGTAGATCCAAGTGATTATGATTTGCTGGTTATTCCAGGGGGAACGGTCAATGCCGATCAATTGAGAATTGATGAGAATGCTAAGAAAATCATTCAAGCCTTTACAGACCATAAGAAACCGATTGCTGCCATCTGTCATGGACCATGGGCTTTAATCAATGCAGAACGAATTAAAGATAAAAATTTGACTTCATATAAAAGTATTCGCATAGATTTAGAGAACGCAGGTGCAAACTGGACAGATGAAGAAGTTCATCGTTGTAATACGGGTGGATGGGTACTCATTACATCGCGCAGTCCAGATGATATTCCTGCCTTTAATGAGGAGATATTAAAAGAATTAGAATAAGTGGATAGAGCAGGCTAGGCAAAGTTTAAATTTTTGAGATAGCCCTTTAATCGAGGGTTATTTCATACAATCTTTGAATATGTTGGGTTTTAATTCCCCACACAGAACTAGATATTCTACGTTGATGATTTTCAAAGCTTTGTCGATTCTCAAACACTTCATGCACGTCCCAAATTAAGGGATTTTGACTTTGTTTAACCTCAAAAGAAACACAACCTTGTTCTTGTCTGGTTAACTTGATATGTTCTGGAAGATACTTGATTACGATATTTAATTCTTGTTCAGACACACAGATTAACTGACCACATAGCTTAACCATCGCATTCTCATTGATAAAATAGAGCTGTTTTTTATGTAGGCGTAGTACTAGTCTTGCATAAATTATTATTTCTGGGGTTGTACTAAACAGGGTTTAAATTCCACCCCAAAGCAATTCGTTTGTAAATACGCCAAGCATAAAAAACTTAAATATTTTTTAATCAATATTTATTTACAGTTATTTAGCTTATTTTCGCGAATTAACATATTGCTAATCTAGTACAACCCCATAACTTTTATTGAGTTGGTAACTGTTCAATCATATATTTTGCGAAGCCATCGATATCTTCAATTTCATTATCCGGTGATCCTTTACCAGATAAATCCCTCACAATTTTTCCAAGACTTCCACTTTTTCCTAAAGAGATTTTTTCAGATGACACATAGTTAGCCAAATCTTTATTGTCATATGTCATTGTAGATGTGTATTGCAGAGTGCTGTGAGCGTACTTTCCTATAGCTTTAGAGCCCAAGAATTTTAAATCTTCTCCAGCAAAAACTCTTTTTTGTTTTATATCAAATGATAACGAGATCGGTTGAGCTGTTTGCTCATCTGCCAATAAACCTTTAGATTTTAATTCATCCGTTAGTTTCTGAACATATCGTTCTTTTATTTGGTCTTGAGTTGAAAATGTTGGAGCATCTACTTTGCTCGCTAAACTCACATTTACAGTTTCAATATGGTATTTCTTCGGCTGTATATTTTCTACAGTATTTACACTTTTATAAGGTTTATAAAATTGGGTAGGTTTTGCATAAACGAGAGACGTGCTAGTTGCGATTAATGCCAAAATAGTAAAATGTTTGAATTTCATATATAAACCAATGGTGGTGAGTTTCAAGATAGTTGAAGGAATGAATAATTATAAAAAATTAATTTTTAAGCGATTTAAAGAGTTCATAATTCACTAACGTAATAGTACGAGAAGAGTCAGTACCAACACCTGCTACAATAGAAGATGATTTAACTTCTTTATTCATTTATTTTTCCTTAATTTCAAATGTTTATAGAGTATATATAATAGTTTTTTTAATGTATTCGTCAATAAATTATTTTTAGAAACAGTACTTGGCAACGAGCTAAAGCGGATTAAATGATAAAGCAGATGATTTCTAAAATATATTGAAAAACGGCCATTCTAAAATCACAGACAACAAAAAACCACTTAGGATTAATGCACCTAAGTGGTTGTCTTATTTGGTGGGCCCGCCCAGACTTGAACTGGGGACCAACGGATTATGAGTCCGCTGCTCTAACCAACTGAGCTACAGGCCCTTCATCAAGTGAATTGATTAATTATCAACTACTTGGAACGTGTGCAATACTATCTAAGATTTTAGAGTTTATCAAGTTTTTTTTACAAGTCGACTGTAGAGAATAGCTTGATATAGTGTTTAGCATTGCGACAGCTAGAGATTCTATATAGGTCAACACCAAGAGTAAAGCTGACAAAGACATTTATTGATCAATTGGAGCTTAGATCTGCGATTTATCGAGACAAGAGGTTGATTGGCTTTGTTGTATGTGTAAATAACAGCGATAAAACTTACTATCGCTGAAAGAAAGTTCTGAGTAGATCTGTGCGCACGACTTTGGATTATATGGAAATATCAGTCTAGGGAAAGCGCATGACTTAGCACAGGGGAAATTGCTACAAATGGCATAAGGAATAAATCCCAACCATAAAAAAGCAAAAAATATTAGAGCAGCAACAACAATTAAATATCGAGAAAAAGAAGTCTACAGCAGCTATAGCAAACCAAGCTTTTATGGATTACCTCAATTTAAAGTCTCTTCAAGCAAGATCAATTATGGACTATACAATCAAAAATAGGTCGTTTAAAAATAGCTGCACATTACTCTAACTTAGCCTTGCCAGCTCGCAAGCATATAGATCACAATCGCAATTAAAAATAGACCCACTAAGAGTAAAATATATTTAGGGATTCTACGCTTTTCTTGTGCTTTTTCAGATCTTTCTTGAGCGGTTGATGGGTTGTTATCATGTTGCATATTAACCTCTAAGATTTATCAAGTGATTAATTTATATGGTGGACTAATCTCATCAATACTGTGTGAATAAATGTTGTTCAAAAGTGATCAATGTAGATTAAATGAAAGATTAAGTATTAAATGAAATGATGCTTTAAAATAAGGGCCAGTTATTTTTAAAATAAAAACATAGTGTTAATTGGTATTCTATATTGAGTTAAAATAAATAAGCAGAGCTTAAATTCACAAGTACTTACAACACTAAACAACGAATAAAATAATCCATGCTATAAAAACAATGCTTTTATTTAACATTATATGGAGAAGTGATTATGTCTGTCGGTGATAAATCAGCATATACAGCAAAGCAGAAAAGACAAGCTCAACATATTTATGAAAGTGAGAAAAAACAAGGTCGCTCAGATGAAGATGCAGAACGTATTGCTTGGACGACTGTAAATAAGCAGGATGGTGGTGGGAAAAGAAAAACACAGCATTCTTAACTGATTAAATCCAACTCGGTGGATTTTTTATTTGCTAAATAAACTATTAATTTTCAAAAACTAAATGAGAGCATCCTAAAGATGATTTTTAAAGTTTACTTATAGGGTTATTTGAAATATTACACCGTTAGTCATTATCCATATTACTACTTATAAATTCTAGAATAGAAAATATATCAACAAGCAAAAAGAGTGAATATTAATATGCAATTCAATATTGGAGGAAACGCCTTGATCTTATCAATGAAGGCGAAAGACAACGCCAATTAAGGTTAGATGAAGATACGAAAATCTTAAAAAATAAGATTTAATCAAATATAAAACGCTCGATGAAATTCATCGAGCGTTTTATATGAAATAAGTGTCAATCTACTTCAGAACGAGACACCTATAAAATTGAATATAACTCAGTTGTAATAGGCCAAATCTATACTTCTAGCCAAGTGTCTTTAACCTCTTGAGAATCTTTAGTTAAGATAACTTTTTCGCCTTTTATCTCACCAACCCAAGATGTTGGGATGAGATGGTGATGTCCATCGCCGTGTTTGGTCAGCTTAATTTGGTCTGCTCCAACAAGGTGATCTACCTCACCAACTTTGGTTCCACAAGACGCAATAACATCGGCATGATTCTTAATACTTTCAACATTGATAGAAGTCATTTGATACTTTCCTATTGAAATGTGATTTGAATATTTACCTTATATGAAATAGGTAGGTGAGTCTTGGTCTGAAATGAAAAGGCTACAAGACAGCCAAAATAATTACTTAATGAATTAAATTTTATACATGGTAATTTTTTGAAATTAATTATAAATGAAGCCATTACAGTATTTAAGTTGCTGTAATGGCTTCAGGTTTTAACAGATAGACTTAGAAACGATAACCTACACCAAGGTAAGTGATCAGTGGGTCGATCTCAATTTTAGTTTTAGCCTGAATAAGCTTTGCATTGTTGTTGGTGTTGAGGACTGTAATGGTCGCAGTATTGTCTAACTTCGCATACGAAATAGAGGCAGTCGCAAACCAGTTTTGTTTAAAGTCATAGGTAAAACCAGCAGTAACAATCGGTGCAATGGCATCAGTAGCATCTACCTTAACTTTCATGTTGCCGCTTGATTGCTTTCCTTCTAGAGAAGCACCTGCTTTACCATCATGAATGTTTTGAATCATATGTCCAGCACGTATCAAATCATTTTCAATCCCTGAATTGATTTCGATCTCGTTGAAGTAGGCATACATTAAACCAGCACCTACAAATGGTCTGAACTTATTGACACCAGATTTACCAAAATAGTACTGCGCTTGTATGGCAGGCGTCCAAGCTCTAGCAGATGCAGCAGTGTTATAACTATCCAAATCTGTAATCAAAAGATTGTTTTTTAAATACAAATCGCCTACTAAGCCTTGAAGTGGCTGAGATGTCGCTGAAAAGGGTGCATAGACAGTACCTTTCCCTTTTAAATCAACTTTTGGTGGGATCCCTGCAATCAATTGAACGGCAACATTGTCAGTGACATTATAAGTAAACATCATACCTAGCGTGTCTACATCCTCAACTTCCAAACCAGCATCCGCTGACCAATTGGCAATCCCATTGATTTCAGCAATTCCTGTTAATTGGTCGATTAAGGTTGGGTCGTCTGCCATGATTACATCCAGCAGGTCATCAAATAAATATCGTCCTTCTTCATTACTTGGTGCATTGAGCAAGCTAATTAGGTTGGGATCCATCGCATCAATACGAGATTGATCGACATTATTTAAAATGGTTTGGCCTGTAATTACACCCACAGCAGCTTTAGTACCATTACCCACAGAGGTATTAATCCTAAAAGGTTGTGCTTTCCCCATTGATGACATATGCAACCAACCCGAAGAAACCGAGAAGCGTTTAAAATCTTCAGCTTGGCTTATTCCCGCAATACACAAGAGTGAGGTTGTAACGATGGCTTTTTGAAAGATCTTTTTTATTTTCACTTTGATTCATCCTTTTAAATACAATCACTGTCTTCTTGACAATGAGATTATTAAAATTACATAAAATAACCAATAAGTAGAGTAAAAACTCTAATTTAAAAACAGTATTAAGACTTAAAAGTTAATTAATAATGATTGAAAAGTAATATAAAAAACATAAAATCATAGAGTTGTTTGAGAATAATGTATTTTTAAGTATATTTTTCATATAAATAAAGTATTACAAAATAGTGACATAGTTTTACTTTTTGATAAATTTACTTTACTTTTGATTATATTGAAAAAATTATAAGATAAATTAGTAAATCTAAATTTAATTATTATTCATAGAATATTTTGGATGAATTATCGATATAAGTTGTATTATTTTTCTAACTATAGAATACAACTTATAAAGAAATGAATGATTATAAAACAGCGAATAAAGCATAAAATGATCAGTTAATGCCTATTGATTTGCATTTATTTAAAATCCAATACATGTGATTATGATTTGAATCGCCAAAATAATAAGACAGATTATTCCAACAGCATAAGAAATACTGCGCCATGGTTGAATTGCACTGAGATAGGTGATTGTATGTGTGAATCTTGCAATCGTAAATATACAAAAGACCCAAACAATGAAATCACTGCTTAGGTTTAATACTATGCAAAGCCCTCCAAGCACCCAAAACACGGGAATATTTTCTAGATCATTTGCCCAAGCTTGGCTGGCTCTGCTCACTTGTGGCAGTTCTTCGGGTCTGGCTTGAACACTGACAAAATTAGCATCTTCGGTATTTTTAAACGCTTTATTCTTTATACGATAAAATCCTTGATAACAAGAGATTGCAAGCATTTTAAAAAAAAGCAAAACCACACAAAATGCATAGATATGTAGTAAATTATTCATAGATCCCCATTTATTTTATATGCTTTAGAAGTAAGTGTATCTATTTAAAGTGATTTTCAAACTTTGTCGAGCGAAATTTTTAGAAGCAGTTTTAATGCTTGATGAGTCTGATTTATTTTTTGGTGAGAATGACTGAAATAGAGTCGAATGATTAGAAGCTTAACCACAATTGAAAATTAATTGGATGGTTCTAACAATGATCTAAGTTTTGAGTCAATGAGAGCTGCTGAGTGTGTTGCGGTATACGATGATCTAGCGAAGTTTGTGGCTATTGAGCGGGAATAATATGCAGTATTACTTTTTTCGTTTTTCTAAATAAATTTCAAATAGACTCCATGTGCAAATCAAAACAAAGACTAAGGCACTTACGCCAAAGAGAGGCATCAACATATTGCAATCCTTTTGCAGATAAAATTTTGGAGCTTATGGCGCAATTAAGACTAAAGTCTAAATGATTTTAACAAGATAAAAATATTGATTTGAGTTTTATTATTGAGATTATGATTTATATGGATGTTTTTTATGAAGAATTTATATTTTTGTTCTAAGGTGAGTTAGATGACATTGGTGGATTTAACGATTTTACATTTTAATCACGCATTTCGGTATAGCAAAACAAGTCTTTAAAATGACAAAAATAAATATACAAATGTAAAAAATAAGCACAATAGAGATTGTCTTTTTAAGCTTTTACTCGGACAATTCGCAAATTATGATTTTATGATGTTAGGTATTTATGAAAAAGATGTTGGGAGAACTTACTTTTAAGCTCTCAGGTTGGTCATATGAAGTTGATCAAAGTGTATTAGAAAAAAAACAAGTCATTATCGGTTTTGAACATACATCCATGATGGATGCTGTATTGTCATTGGCAATTTTTCAAATTCATGACATTAAAATCCATACTTTAATTAAAAAAGAACTATTTAAAGGGCCATTGAAACCGATTTTAGAAAAAATTGGTGGTATTCCTGTAGATCGAAAGTCAAACAAAGACATCGTTTCTCAAATGGTTGATCTGTTTCAGAGTAATGAAGAGTTTAATTTAGTGATTGCACCAGAAGCAACTCGCGCAGAACGTGGACAAGCACGTAAACCGATCCGTACTGGTTTTTGGCATATCGCAAAAGCAGCTGGTGTTCCTATTGTTTTGATGTATGCAAACTCAAAAACAAAACAGGGTGGAATCTTTGGTAAAATTTACCCAACAGATCTAGATCAAGACTTAGCAGAAATTAAACGTCTATATAAACAACATACAGGGCTCGATATTGTGATTCCTGAAGCAAAAAATTCTTAATTTGCATTAAATCTAAAAAATAAGCACTTTCTCATAAAAAAGTGCTTATGGTAGAATTGCCGCAATTTGATATGGCATAAAGCCAATCTACAGGAGCATATTTCGCATGGCGGGTCATTCCAAGTGGGCCAATATTAAGCATCGCAAAGCAAAACAAGATGCAAGTCGTGGTAAAGTTTTTACCAAATATATTCGTGAATTAACCACAGCAGCAAGACTTGGCGGTCCTGATGTGGGAAGTAACCCTCGTCTACGTGCTGTTGTCGAAAAAGCACTTTCAGTGAATATGACACGTGACACGATCAACCGTGCTATCCAACGTGGTGCTGGTGGTGAAGACAACGATGATTTAAAAGAAGTCACTTATGAAGGTTATGGTGTGGGTGGTGTTGCGGTTATCGTAGAAACCATGACAGATAACCTTAATCGTACTGTGCCTGATGTACGTCATTGTTTTTCTAAAACCAATGGTAACTTAGGTACTGCGGGTTCAGTGGCATACTTGTTTACCAAACGTGGTGAGATTACTTTTGAAGATGTTTCTTTAGAAGACAAAATCATGGATGTGGCTTTGGAAGCTGGCGCTGAAGATATCGAAGTGAACGAAGATGAAATCTTAGTGATCACTACACCAGAAAGTTTTGGTGATGTACAAGATGCTTTGACTGCTGCTGGTTTAAAATCTGATAATGCAGAAGTGGTTATGAGCCCATCAACAAAAGCATTGATTGCTGATGTGGATCAAGCAAAACTCATTGTGAAAATGATTGATATGTTTGAAGATCTTGATGATGTTCAAAACGTATATACCAACGTTGAATTCACAGATGAAGTATTGGCTGAATTAGACAGTTAAGTCTGATTTGAGTTGATAAAACGCACCTTTGGGTGCGTTTTTTATTATTACGTGTTTAAAATTAATTTATTAAATAAAAAACAATAGTTTATAAGTTATTTTTCATTTGACTAAATTACAATGAAATATGAATTCTAGTACAACAAGATGGCGACTTTTCAAAAGAGAAAAGCCGCTGATGAGCATGCAGCTGATGCAGAAAAACTGAGTGAATCGTGGTCTCCGAGCGAAGGCGAATTGTTTATAGCTAATATTATCAAGCTAAGCTAGGTCACTTTTATAGGAGCTTTATAATAACTATTATGATTAGGAGTACTTATCTAACAGGGTTATTCTTAGAAATACAGTGATTATGAGGAAGATCAAAAATATTATTAAACTCAATAGATTTAATAAGTTTTTTCCCTAAATTAGTTATTTTTAAAGGTGAATCTCCCCAAAATGTAGGAGTAATTAGGTTTAGGTTCTTTAGCTCTTCGATGTAAGTTGGTAATAGTGGGTTTTGATCTTGTAAGGTATAAACATCATTGGATTGCCATAGCGATTCAAGGCCCAATATTTCAAATCTATTTAGGATATCCAAGTGGTTAAAACTCAATCTATCTAAAATCAAAATGAATAATGAAATCATTTGTGGAGATAAGGTAGTGTCTACGCAACCATTTGCATATAAATTCGAAAAAAATTTAACTTTTTCTTCTTCATATTGGTCTTTAGATTTTATCAAAACTGCTTCAAATAGTTCCTCAAATGGTTTTCTAACACCAACAGAAAATCTAAAAAAATCATCATCCCTAATAACTAAACCATTATCTTGATGCTGTTTTAATCTATCAACAAAATATTGATAAGCCATATTGGTTCTTAATGCTTCACGTTCAGAGAGCTTCTTATCAAGGGAATCAGCTATTAAATCTCCTGTAGATGTAATCAATAAACTTAATAAACCAGTTGGTTCCGCTAAGAATGTGGGAGCAATTACACCAAAAATTTCAGAACTTTTACGCACCATTTTTGGTACTTTTTTTTCATTACCCATAAGAAATATTTTCCACTAATAATTACTAATTTATTGAATTAACATAGCACAGCTTGTATACAATGTTTGAAAATTTGCTTTTAATCAAAACATTACGCTAGCTTCTCTTGAGAAACTTAAAATTAGACATAATCAAAGTAAAGAAATCACGCTAAGGATCGTTATACCGTTGCTAAATACAACGAGTGTAGTGGTTTGAGTGATGCAAAGACTAAGGTGCTTTGGATAGAGTTTTATCCTCAGGAATAATGCTGGAAAAAACTATTAAAAATCCAAAAACTATAATGAAAATTTTGCCAAAACAATTATAAAGCTTGCGTATGGTGAATTTAAGATCGGATTTTGAGATAAAAACCCACTTACGGTGGGCAATGCTGGAGTTCTCTTTTTAGTTATGGACCACAGTCTTCAATAGCCAAAATTTTTATACATTAGAATGTTTAGGTAAATTAAAAAGAGTTTGAGAAGAATAAAAAAAAGTATACAATTACATCAAAATTACATTGCAATTATTAATAAAAGTAATTGTTTGAATTTTTAAACTAATAAGTATTCTTACAATGAAAAAAGGATTTTTATAATGAAAAAGGTATTTTTATCAAATGCTTTTTTGGGGTTAATCTGTTTTAGCAACCATTTAGTTTATGCAAGTTCTGAAACTTTTCAACCTATGTCAGAAAGTGAAATGTCAGCGACAACTGGTCAGGCTTTAATGAGTATGTCTTTTATTGCACCTAATGATTCAGATAACTTGGAAAGACAACGTACTGGCGGTAGCCAGAATATCGGTTTTTATCGCTTAGGTTTGGAAGCAGAACTAGAGTTGAATGCTAATATTAAAAAATTACAGCTAGGTTGTGGGGGATTGAACGGGGCAGGTGGATGTGACATTGATATTGATAATTTAAGTTTAAGTGGTATTTCTGATACTAATTCTGGCAGAGCAAGTTCGAGTGCAAAATTAACCAACCCTTTCATTGAGTTTGCAATTAAAAATCCTGGTCAGTCATCAACAAGAGAAATGGTAGGATTGAGACTGAGTGCCGAGAAAATACTAGGTCTGATGACTTTGGGAACAGAAAATTCATCTGTTGCGAATGGGTTAAATAGTTTCTCTGGATACATGAAAGTACAGTCAGGTATTGGTACTACTGTTGCAGAACAAAGTAAAATTAAAGGATATGCCGATACTGCTGCACAGTTTATGAATCTAGCTACATATCCAATTAAAGGCAATTTAGTTGCAATTGGATTAGCAAATGCAAGTTTTATCACAACTGGAGGGGGATTCAGTATTCCAGAAATGAATAACCTTCCTTTTGAAACTTCCCAAATTGTTGTTGTAGGAAATCGTAAGACATCAGTTGGTTTATCTGCATCTGTTGATATTCCAACTATCAATTTAGGGACAGGAAATGATTATCCAGCAATAGGTAGAACAACCTTTGACGCAAATGGAACCACAACAGCAGTATACACAGCTGGTAATCCCGTAGACGCTAAGATAACAGGATGTCAAAACACGGTTTTTTTAATTCCTGCTTGTTTAGCAGCACCAACAGGGCGTCAATTTACTAATATCAAAATGAGTGGTTCAGTAAGTGGTGCGAAAGCGACTGTAAATTTTCAAGAAGCTCTTGGCTTTATTCATAGCTTACAGGTGAATTCGGCTGCATCTTTAAGCTTACAAAATCAGAGTTTATTGTGGCCAGGTTCTGAATCCTTAAATATTGCACAGCCAGGTTGGTGGTTAGCACTTGCAGATCCTATCAGTATAGGTCGAGTAGAACCAACCCAAAAATTAAGTATTGAGCCATTGCTTGGTCAATTTGCTACGAAAGCTGGAGATTATTTACAGCAATATCCTGCTAGAACGAATGATCTTGGTGGAATTATTAGTGGAAATGGACTTGATGCAAATATTGGAAATGTAAATTTATCAAATGTTGCTCCCCTACAAATGAATCTATCTAACCTTCAGCTCAATGGGCAAAATTTTGCCCCAAATTGTTATGGTAGTCTTAAATTTTGTTAATCTTAATTTACTGGAATTTGTACAGAATTTAAAAGAGAACATTACGGATACTGACAATCTGAGCATCAGTAATAAATCATATCTGGTTAAGAGTGATTCAGGCAGTGCAATAATGATAAATTTTTAATAAAACATGATTATTTTTTTAATTTAATAAATGAAAATATTGAGTGCAACAAAAATGCAACATATTGATTTAATTGAATGTTAATCGCACCTTTCGGTGCGTTTTTTATTGAGAGAATTTATTGCTGATTTAAAACAGCGGAAATAAATTTATTTTTTTCAATCCGATAATCGATCATATCTAAATTTTCACAACGCTTTTTTAGATTATTGTACGTTCGCACCAGTTCAGGCGATTGCCTGAGTTTATCTCTAAACGTAATAAATGACTCAAATTCAGAACCTTTAACAACCAATTGAAAGGCGACATCATCACCATTGAGCGATTCCAACATACACAGTTGATCCGTTCTCAGTGTTGCTAATTTTTCTTGAAAGTTTAAGTGGTAAAGCTTTTGAATTGCATCATTAAATTCAGATTGATCCACTGCAATATAAATGTCTAAATCTCCTTTAGAGATTGCATTTGGAATCGCAGAGGCGCCAATGTGCTTAATCTCTGCATTGGTTAAAAGTGCTTTGATTTGAGTTTGATAATACGCAAACCGTGCATTGCATTGTGGTTGATATTCTTCGGCTAAATAAAATCTCATAAAAAGACCCATTCAAATACAATCTGATATCTTTGATTTTTAAATTTTACTTATTTAAAACATCATAAAACCAATGTTTAAGACCAATGAGAGTAGCTTTGCTTCGTAGACTTTTAAGTGCATTCTATTCATCGTGTAGAAACTAAACTGGCTCAATACATAATTTAAATTCGATTGAGTAGGCCAGTACAATTAAACACACGTTTATATTCTTTAATCACAAAACTTGAATGTAGTGCAACCACATGCTCAATTTTACCAATCCGTTTGAGTAAAATTTCACTGTAATTCTCCATATCTTTTGCGATAACTTCGACAAGGAAATCAGCGGTTTGCCCAGTGACTAAAAAGGCGTTAATCACTTCAGGGATGTTTTCGAGTTCTTCTAAAAATTTAGCAAAGGTATCGGTGTCATGTTTGCTTAGGGAAATTTGTAAAATGACATGTAATTTAAAGCCTAATTTTTCAAAATTAATATCACGCTTTAGATTGGTCATGATATCGGTTTCGATCAAGTGTTTGATACGACGATGGACAGAACTTACCGACAGGTTAATACGTTCTGACAATTCATTTAGATTGATGTCTTCATGGGTTAAAATTTCTAAAATTTGTTTATCGTAACGATCCAGTTCCATATTTTTATCCAGCTTGAAAAAATTTTCTGTATTAATGTAGATTGATTTTTATAGTTTTTCAATATTTGAATCATTTTTGAGAATAAATATCATAAAACGCTAGGTTATGGAAAATAAAGCAGTTTAAATCTGATTGCATACTGTGTTGAACCATATCATGATGATTTTGCAAATGACCTGTTGAAAACATTGAGCGAATCGATAAAACCTAACCCAGAGGATTAAAGATTATTTTTAGTTATTGCTCCTCTATAAAATTTTTACTTTATACTGATTAAAATTGAAAAGTTTATCCACCCATGCTTGAACACGATCTAGAACTTACCGAATCTGAAATGCATCTCTATTCCCGTCAAATTCTGCTGGATGGTTGGGATATTGAGGCACAGGAAAAATTAAAACTCGCCAATGTACTGATTGTTGGTTGCGGTGGAATAGGGTGTACCACTGCCGAATTGTTGGCGCGTGCAGGTGTTGGAAAAATTAGTCTGATTGATGCTGATACGGTTGAAATCAGTAATTTACAAAGACAAATTGCCTATGTTGCGCAAGATGTCGGGTTTTATAAATCCGAGATCTTGGCCAAGAGATTACAAACAATTAATCCTTTTATCCAAGTGGAAAGCTATACCAGTAAATTGGATGAAAATAATGCGCAAGCATTGATTGCTCAGCAAGATTTAGTCTTAGATGGTTGCGATAACTTTACCACCCGTTATCTAGTGAACCACATCTGTACCCAGCTGCATATCCCACTGATTAGCGCGTCTGCGATTGGTTTCCAAGGTCAGCTCTTTATGGTTGACGGTGATTCAGCTTGTTATGAATGTTTATTTCCCAAAGCGCAACAGCATAATGAAAGTCTGCGTTGTGCTGACTCTGGTGTATTGGCCACTACACCCAATGTCATGGCAAGTTTACAGGCACATCATGCACTTCTATATTTAGGTTTGGCGAAAACCCCACTGAAACAAAAACTGATGCTTTGGGATGGGTTAACAATGAAACAACGAATTTTAGCCTTTGAAAAAGATAGAGATTGTACAAACTGTCAGGCAAGCCATACTGCAAATGCTGATTAATTTGCTACACTTATACAAATTCAATTTAATGTTGACATTATGAAAAATAATATCTTTTTAGATGGTCTGCGTTCAGTTGCCCGAGTTGGGGAAACTGCCGTTATCGCAGCCAAAGCTGGCATTAAATACGCCACTGAAAAACCAAGTAATGCCAAACTGATGCGTGAAACTTTTGAATCATTAGGCTCAACTTATATTAAATTGGGTCAATTTATTGCCAGTACACCATCTTTATTTCCTCGTGAATATGTTGAAGAGTTTCAAGGCTGTTTAGATCAAACGCCTTATTTACCTTTTAGCTATGTTCAGGAGGTGTTGAAACAAGAATTTGCTGGACGTAATTTAAGTGAAATCTTTGCATCTATTGATGAAAAGCCTCTTGCTTCAGCGTCTATTGCTCAGGTTCATGCGGCCAAATTGGTGACCGGTGAAGATGTTGTAATTAAAGTGCAAAAACCCGGTGTAGAAACTATTCTTTATACCGATTTAAATGTATTGCACTGGGCAACAAAGGTGTTAGAAAAAGCGATTCCAAAAGTAAAATTCGCTTCATTGGCAGATATTGTTGATGAAATTAAAACACGTATGGTACGTGAAGTTGATTTTATTGAAGAAGCACAAAATTTAGATGATTTTGTGAATTATCTTAATGTGTCGCAAAACACCGCAGCAACCGCACCAAAGGTCTATCATCAATTTTCAACACGTCGGGTACTTACCATGCAACGCTTGTATGGTGTGCCATTGACTGATTTTGATGTGGTGAGAAAGGTCGCGAAAGATCCATCTCAAGTGCTGATTACCGCCATGAATACTTGGTTTGGTAGTTTGATGTTATGCCAGTCTTTCCATGCTGATTTGCATGCAGGTAATCTAATGTTGCTTGAAGATGGCCGTATTGGTTTTATTGATTTTGGTATCGTTGGGCAGTTAAAACCTGAAGTTTGGCAAGCATGTATGGCATTTATGGATGCTTTGCAAAAGACTGATTACAAGTTGATGGCTGAAAATATGTTGGGTATGGGCATGACCAGCACTCAAGTCGATACACAGGTTTTAGCTGAAGATTTAGAGCGTTTATTTAGTGGAGTACTGCTTGCAGATCCACAAAAAATTATGACGTCTAATCCATCGGATTTAAATGACATCATGATGGACATGGTGGGTGTAGGCGAGCGTCATGGTATTCGTTTCCCACGTGACTTTGCCTTATTATTTAAGCAAATGCTCTATTTTGATCGTTTTATGCGTGTCCTTGCACCATATACCGATATTTATGCTGACCAACGTTTACAGATGGTGCAAAATATTGATCCTGTGTCGCTGTTAAAACATTGATATAGATGTTTTCCCTTTGTGAAAAGCTGGTTGAGTTTGATTGTAAAATCTTACTTGGCCCTTTTTAAAAGGGCATTTTATTATTTACATTGAGAATTTATAAACGTCATGGATGCAATTATCATTGAAGGGTTGAAAGTTGAGACGGTGATTGGCTGCTTCAATTGGGAACGGCAAATTATCCAACCTTTAATGTTGGATCTCCACATTCAAACCAGTTTAGAACAAGCGTCTAACTCAGATGAATTGGTCGATACGTTGAACTATGCAGAAATTTGTGAAATTTCTGCCAAAGTGATTCAGGATGCTGCGCCAAAATTGATCGAACATGCGGCCAAATTGGTGTTGAATACGCTTTTCTCTACCTTTCCGCCTATTGAATCGATTATGATTACGATCCGTAAGCCTGCCATTATCCCGCAAGCCAATTCTGTAGGAATTCGTCTTGAACGACACCGAAATGATATTCGCCCTAGCTCTAGCGAGTAATCGCGATCCACAACAAAATTTTCAAAAAGCATTTGCTCAGATTGCCCATTTGGGAATGGTGTCATTTTCTCCAATCTATTTGATTCCATGCCGTGATGGAATTGGTGCAGATTATTGGAATGCTGCATGTTTGGTTCAAAGTCAGCTGTCTGTAGATGAAATGCTGTCTCTATTAAAAAAGATGGAAGCAGACTCAGGTCGTGTACGCCCATCACATCAAATTTCCTTGGATATTGATCTCATTGCATGGGGATCGCATTTAAATGCAATGCAATTTAATCCAAAGAAACTACCATTGGCGTTGGATGTTAAAGTGCCGATGTCTGATCTTTGGGAAGATGCATTATTCACACATTCTACAGATCAATTTCCAGTTATCATTTTATAGTCTTTAAAATAACTCGGTTAAAAACAATGTATTTTAAGCCCTTGGCATTATTCAGTTGTGTGCTTTTATTCAGTGCATGTCGCCATTTACCTGAACAATCCGTTACACCAGCACAAGCTGTAAGTGAAGTGCAAACCTTACAACAGCGAGATAACAATCTTAAGCAAAAAGTGAATGCTTATACACAAGATCAAGCTTTATTTGATGTGGCATTTGATGATCTCAATCAAGATGGGCAAGATGAAGCCATTGTGCTTTTAAAAGGACAAGATTGGTGTGGGTCTGGTGGTTGTACAATGCTGATCTTTCAAGGCAAACCCAATCAACAGTTTGGCTTTTTAAGTAAAACAACCTTGGTGGATACGTCAGTTTACGCCACAACATATCTGCATAATGGTTGGAAGCAATTGCTGGTTTATAGCCGAAAGCATGGGCAAGTGATGTTGAAATTTGATGGAACTCGATATCCGCTCAATCCATCTTTATTGCCTGTCGCAACTGCAAAGTTGGCACCGAATACAGCTAAATTACTTTTGGGCATTGCTGAGTAATTGTTATTTCTAATCTACATCTCTACATCAAAATGTGGGTTAAGCAGACCTTATTAAAATGCTAAAAAAACAAGCCCAGCAAGTGGGCTTGTAAATCAATTAAATCATACTGTTAGATAAATTAGATAAAATAACTGGTCTTGGTCATCAGTTTAGAAATAGCAGTCATGGTGATCTTTACTGGAATAGGCAGTTCTACACCACCAGCAGTTAATGCTGTATCACGATGATGCAGTTCATCTTCATTCATCTGCACCAATATTTTACGTGAGCGTTCGTCTTGAGCAGGAAGCTGACTGATATGGTGTTGTAAATGTAAACTGACTTGGCGTTCAGTTTCAGCCACAAAACCTAAACTGTATTTATCGCCTGCAATACCTGCAAGCGCACCCATACCAAAAGAAAGACCGTACCATACAGGATTCAGCAAACTGGTATGACTGTCGAGCTCTTTTAAACGATCTTCACACCAAGCCAAATGATCTTGTTCTTCAATTGCTGCAAATTCCATTTCACGACGTACATTTGGAAGTTTGGCCGTTAATGCTTGCCCATGATAAAGCGCTTGAGCACAGACTTCACCACTATGGTTGACGCGCATTAAGCCTGCAACATGGCGTGCTTCACTGACAGCCAGTTTGGTTTCGGCTGCATTGGACGGATTGCTTCTTTGTGCCGAAGTTGCACCAGGTACTAAACTTCTTAAAGCTTGGTCAAATGAATTGATCAATTTATCGATGCCAGTATATTGACGCATATTAGTCCTCCAAAGAAACCTGAGTTGTCGCTATTAATGGTTTTAAACGAATTAATAACCAAGTACTAAAAATAGCACTCAGCACAGCTGTGATACAGAATAAGATTTTAATATCTATTTTCAAAATACTTAAGATGAGAATAGAAAAAATTGCCGATGAAACCATGAATATTGCATTAAAAATGTTGTTTGCCGCAACCACACGTGCACGGTGTGATTTAGGGGCATAGGCTTGCATCATGGCATAAAGGGGAACGATGTAAAAACCTCCACTTATACCCAATAAGGTCACCGCAAGCATGACATGATAATAAATTGCCCCTGAGTTAAACATATCAGGAATTGCAATCAGATCACCTGTTCGTTCTGGAACAAAGGCCAAACTGCCTGCTAAATAGAGTGCAAATACCGTTAAACCAATCGCACCAAGTGGTACCATTTTGATATTCACCTCAGCACCACCAATTTTACGGCACAGTAACGAACCTACGCCAATGCCGACAGAAAAAAAGGTAAGCAATAAACTAACGACATTTTCATTGGCATGCAGGTTTTGCTGGGTTAACTGGGGGATTTGGGTGAGGTATGTTGCACCATAAAACCAATACCAAGAATTGCCTAAAAGTACGATAAAAATTAACGGTAAACTTTTAGCATAACGAATGGTTTGGAAACTGGTACGGAAGAAATTCCAATCGATATCTAAGTCTTCATTTGAAGTAGATTGTTTAAGGACAAAACGACTGGATAAATAACCCACCACTGCAATAGAGACGATGGTTAAGCAAATCCAGATCATATTGCCTTGTGATAGCGAAATGACTGCGCCGCCTAAAATCATCCCAATTAGAATCGCAATCGATGTACCTGACTGAAACAGGGCGTTACCAGACATCAGTTCATTGGGTTTTAAAATTTCAGGTAAAATCGCATATTTGATTGGCCCAAAAAAAGTGCTGTGCGTACCCATTAAAAATAAGGCGAAGAGTAAAATCCAAAGATTGCCCAATAAAAAACCCGCCGAGGCGATCAGCATGATGATGATTTCTAAAATTTTAATATTTCGGACTAAAAATGAGCGTTCGTATTTATCTGCAATTTGACCCGCAGTCGCAGAGAAGATGAAATAGGGTAGAATAAACAATAACGCAGCGAGATTGTTGAGTGTGCTGATATTGGCAGACTGATGATGAATCCAACCATAGGTAATGACGAGTAATAATGATTGTTTATAAACATTATCATTCAGGGCGCCAAAAAACTGGGTAAGGAACATCGGTAAAAAACGTCGGGTCCCTAAAATATGCTCATTTTTTTCCATTGTAGACGACTTCATTTAGTTATATATAAGAAATGTGTTGAAATGGTAACTATCTCTCAAAATCATGTATCATGTTTTTAACTTAAATCATGTGTAAAACCAATTGGTTTGGGTATTTGAAAGATTTTTAATAATTGATCTTTCTACAAATAAATTTAGGTCATTCGAGCTTGGTATGCCAGCAAAAATTAATTTTAAAAAATCTGTGCTTTCACATAGTGTACATTTACACTTTGACCGTTATCATATCAATAAACTGATATGTTCAAGTGTTTTTTTAAGTGTTTTTGCGATCCCTGTCAGTTATGCCGATCAAATACAAAGCAATCAGAACTTGCCATCAAGCTCTGAAACCATCGGTACAAGTTCTGAAAAAATCAGCAATACTCAAGAACAATTAGAATCAGCAGCCATTCAACAAGGTGTACCCAACGAAAAGATCGACCAGTTAGATCAGAAAATTCAACAAGCTCAACAAACTGATCAAGTCGATAGCGTTAAAATGCTTGAACAACAAGAAAAAAATATGGGGGTGCAAGATGATTTTAAGCCGATCCAATTTGAAGATCTTGAAGAGTTACCTGCTGTTGCTGTGGATCAGTCTTTAGCAAATGAAATTTATAAAGTTGCAGAAGATGCAAAAACGGATGCGCAGAATTTTCGTAATGGGGTGACCAAAGCACCTCAAGTTGAAGTGACTAATGCGACCCAGCAAGAATTGAATGAAATTACGCAAGCGCCAGTCAATGTTGATCAGCTTATACAAACGATTCGTGCGGACAATAAAATTTCTGTAGAGGAAAATCAATCGGGTAAAACCTTGGTTGATAATACACAGAGTAATAGCGATGAAGAAAAGGCTAAACCTGGTTTCTTTAAAAGTTTAGTCAATAAAATCCGTGGGCCGCAAGACAACGGCGTACCAATTCCAAAAATCAGTGTTTCCGTGACGGGGGCACCTACGGTTCTTGCAACTAACTTAAAAGCAAAATTAGGAACCTTTACCCAAGAAGCATATTCTGACTTTAATGGCTCGGTGCCTCAGTTAAGAACACTGGCGGTACAAGCTGCCCAAGCAGTAGGTTATTACAATGCAGAATTCAAGTTTACTAAAATCGATGATACCCATTTAGGGGTTAAAGTCACCCCACATGACCCAGTCAAAGTGACTGAACAGAATATTGAGTTTACAGGGGCTGGCGCTAAACTGGCACAGTTCCAAGTTATTGGCGTACTTCCTGATTTAGAAGAAGGTGATATTCTCAATCATGGTGCTTATGAATCTACCAAAAGCCGAATAGTAGATGCAGCATCGAATAACGGGTTTTTTGATGGTTATTGGCGTTTACATGATGTCAAAGTTGAACAACCGCAAAACAAAGCCAAAATTGATTTAAAGTACGAAACGGGCGATCGTTATAAATTGCAAGATGTTGAATTTAGAATGAGTGATCCTTCTAAGCCACTTCCGATCGATTTAAAAATCTTAAAAACCTTAGCGCCGTGGGAAGATGGTGCGGATTACACCGCATGGCGTGTCAATGGTTTGGCCAATAACTTAACCAACTCACGTTATTTTAACTATACCTTGGTTGATGCGATTAAACCGGATGCAATTGTAAAACCACTTGAGCTTCCCGCGGATCTGCAAGCTTTAGTAGATCAGCAGAAAATCACTGAAACGACATTGTCTGCGCAAACCAATGCCGATAAAGCGCATTTGTCAGATAAAGAAGTAACCCAAAATGTGGTCAATGAAAATCAGTTTGCGGGAACGCAAGGTGAAGAAGTCAATCCGAACTTAAAGAAGCTTCAAGCACAACAGAGAGAAAAAGAATCCGATGATGATCTATTAAAAGATCAGGCACGTGAGAATAAAAAGATTCCTGTGATTGTGACTTTAAATGCGGATCGCTTAAACAGTTTAGAAACAGGTATTGGTTATGGGACTGATACAGGGGTACGTTTACGTAGCCAATATAGACGAGCGATTGTCAACCATTTAGGGCATTCTTTTGATGCCAATATGGAGTTGTCACAAATTCGTCAAGCCATTGATGCTCGCTATAACATTCCTTATAAACATCCATTAAATGATTACTTCAGTTTGGTTGCGGGTTATGAACGAGAAACCCGTGATGGTATTGGTAATGACATGGATTTGGTCATTGAATCTGCGGTAGCTGGGGTAGACCGTATTATTAAAGGTTCCAGAAAAGAGTGGCAGCATATTCTTGGCGTGCGTTACCGTTTAGACCGTGTTACTCAAAATGGTCCTGTAGATATTGCCAATATTCCTGATGCTTTTTTAATTCCTGGTTCAAATCAAGAACAGCAGTCATTGTTGTTGGGTTATGAAGCAACCAAAACAACCAGTGATAATCGGATCAATCCAACACGCGGATATAAGCAAAGTTATAAAATTCAGCTTGGCAGTCAGTCTTTACTTTCAGATACGGATATGGCGATTACCAGTGCAGATTGGAAAGGTTTATATTCTTTTGGTCAAAATGATAATCATCAGATAGTTGGTGGTTTGAATGTCGGCTATATTTTTGCCAAAGATTTTGAACAAGTTCCTTATAATTTAAGATATTTCGCTGGTGGTGACCAGAGTTTACGAGGCTTCGATTATAAGAGCCTATCCCCAACGGAATATGGCTATAAAGTCGGTGGTCAGGGTTTGGCTGTCGGTTCATTGGAATACAATTACCAATTTAAAGAGGGTTGGCGTGGCGCAATATTCAGTGACTTTGGTAATGCTTACGATAAATCATTTAGTAACGATACCCAATATAGCTTAGGCTTAGGAATCCGTTGGAAGTCACCAATTGGTCCGATTCGAATTGATGTTGCATCAGGTGTTTCAGATCCTGCTCGCCCAATTCGACTGCACTTCTTTATTGGTTCACAACTTTAATTAACTAAAAATATAAGAGAATTACTGGAAATATTATGGCTGATGAAGAACATCAAGATGTTCAAAATGAACAGCAAAATGATCAACTAAAGCAAGAGCAGACACCGAAGAAGCGCAATATATTGCGTAATATTCTGATGTCATTGCTTTTGGTCATTATTTTATTGATTGCTGCATTGGCTGTAATGTTTAGTACCGATAAAGGCAGTAAGTTTTTATTGGATCGGGTTGCTTCAAGCCAGAAAATTATTGATTACCAATATGAAAGCGGTAACTTACTTCAAGGGATCATACTTAAAAATGTTTTGGTCACTCTCGCTGCGGTTGATGTCAAAATTGATCGTGCGGATGTTTCCTTGGGTTGGCGCGCAATATTAGATAAAGAAATTCATTTGAGCCATGCTGATGTTAACAATTTAAGAATTATCAGCAAAACACCGCCAAGCGATGAACCCTTTAAGTTTAGCGAAATCAAGTTACCCTTTGTTTTACGTTTGGATGAAGCAAATGTAGATCATATGCAGTTTCAAACCGCATCTACAAAAATTGATTTTAACGATATTCATTTAGAAAATGCATTGTGGTCGGGTACAGAGCTGAAGTTTGAAAACTCTAAAATGGACATGGGCTATTTATCTGTAAAAGACGCGACAGGTAATATGAACTTTAAGCAAGGCGATTATCCACTGAATGCCAAAGCAATTTTGCGGATCCCGAGTTTAAAAAGTTTGAATGTTGAAGATATTTACGTACATGCGCGTGGCTCACTCGACACGATTAAAGCGGGTGTTGCAACGAAAACGCCCGATCTTTTAACGGGCTGGGCGGTGATCCATCCGATGCGTCATGATGTTCCAATGAATGGTGCTTTGGTTTTTAAAGATTATCATTGGCCGTTGTTGCAGGAACAAGAATTACTGTCTAAAAATGGCTTGGCGAAATTTCAAGGCGATGTTAAAGGCCTAAACTTAGACATCAACACAGACATTAGTGGTAAAAATATCCCACAAGGTCAATATACTGCTTTAGCACATACCGATTTAACCAATCAGTTGAATATTAATAATTTAAATGGTCAATTGATGGGTGGTGCTTTAAATCTTGCAGGTTTGGTCAGTTGGCAAGATCATGTGCATTGGGATGTGCAAGGCCGTTTAGATCGAATCAATCCAAAAGATAAAATTATCCCACAAGTGATTCAAGACTTTTTACCTGTTTCCCTTGATGCCAAAATTGGTTCAGTGGGCGAATTAAAACAAGGTATGCATTTAACCGCCAATGTTGATTTTGATAAATATGAAGCTTGGAAGGTTAAATTAGATCAAGCTGAGCAAAAGGGTAAAAAGCCTGAACCGATGTTATTGGGGGTTAACTGGAAAAATATCGACCGAGCCGTGCCTTATGTGGGTTGGTTAAGCAGTGAACAAGGTCAGGTTGAAGTTGCACTGGTTGACGATCAGCAAAATATTCATGTGGCAACCGTTGTACGTCAACATGAAAAAGGCAGTTTACCTGAGGGCAAATACACAGCTCAGTTAGACCTAAAAGGCAATGATCTACACGTACCAGCATTTGAATATGTGGCAACGAAAGGCAGTTTATCTGGAAACGCAGTTGTTGAATTACCTACTGAAAAACGCCAGTTAAAATGGAATGCCTTACTCAATGCAAAAGATTTTAATCCACAAAGTATTGTCGCAACTGCACCAGTAGATTTAATCAATGGGCAAATAAAAGCCAATGGTTATGCGAAACCAAATCAACAATTGATTAATTTTGATGCGATTAATTTAACTGGGCGACTTGCAAATCAAGCCAACCCTGAAACAATCCAATTGACAGGTAAAAGTACAGCTGTAGTTATTTTCAATGATGCCAATGCTGGTGGAGCGTTTAAAGGCTTTGCTGTGAATTATGACGGAGCATTAAATGCGTCACAGCTAAAACAAGGCAGTGGCTTGTTAAAGATCAGAGTTGCAGGTACACCAGAGCTAATTAAAATATCTGAGCTACAGCATAATGGTGTTGCTGGAAAAATCTTAGCCAATGGCTTGGTGCATATCAGCAATGGCATCGGTTGGGATATCAACGCATCTTTGGTGCGTTTTAAACCACAATATTTTGTTTCTTCTGTCCGTGGTGAAGTTTCTGGGAATGTGAAGACTCAGGGGAATTGGTCAGATCGTCTGAAGAGAATTAATATTCAACAATTGAATATTGCAGGCATGATCAATAACAAACCCTTAAGAGGACGAGGTAACCTTGCAGTTGTTTTAAATTCTGATTTAAAAGGCTTGATGCCACAGCAATTTGAAGCCAACAACTTATTTTTGTCTTATGCCAATAACCAAGTTCAGGCGACAGGAAATGCACAGAATCTACGATTAAAAGTCAATGCACCTGCATTATATGAGCTTTACCCGGGATTACGTGGCACAGCATATGGTTATTTGAATCTACAAGCACAGCCACGTCTGAGTGCAACTGCAAACCTCACAGTCGATAATTTTAGTTTTAATGATAGCCTAAGCATTAAAAAATTAAGCTTAAAAGGTGAATTACCAACTTCTGAAACTGTAGCGTCGAAAATGGTGGCGCAAATGGATACTTTGCGCAGTGGAAACCGTGAGATTCAGCATGCAGGGATTACACTTTCTGGAACACGTAAAGCACATTTATTACAGCTTCAGGCATGGAACTATTATTCTAAGTTCTATGTGCAGCTTGCAGGTGGATTTAATGCGCAAAATGATTGGTTGGGTCAGATTCAAAAAGGTGAGTTTGACTCAGTAAGAGCGCACTTATTACAACAACAAAATGCGCCGGTTATTTTTAACGCGTCAAAATCGGAGTTATATGTTGGACAGCATTGTTGGTCAAGTCAGCAAAGCCAATTGTGTTTTGATCAACCGATCCGCGCAAGTCAGCAAAATGGTAATGTTTCCTTTGTTACTAAAAACCTAGATCTGAATGATTTTGCTGCGTTTATGCCAGAAGGTTTGGCACTGACGGGGAAATTAAATGGTTATGCAAAAGCATCATGGGCGAAAGGTGCACAGCCTAAATTAGATGCCAAGCTGGTTACTCGTAATGGGCAAATTGGTATTGCGGCAGAAGATCCGAATGATCCTTCAACTTCAATGAACTATGACGAAGCCAGTGTAATTGCGAAAAGCATAAAAGATGGTTTGTTATTGCGTGTTGATTTAAAAGCGCCGAATGTTGGAACAGGCTATGCCAGTGTCATTGTCAATCCATATGTCGAGTCTAAGCCGATGCGTGGTGAGGTGGCATTTAATGAAGTTCAGCTGAAAATCTTAAAACCATTTATTGCTGATGTACGTAAGCTTGATGGGACTTTATCACTTGCAGGAAAAATTAACGGTACGCTGACACAACCATTGTTTGATGGTGAAATGCGCTTGAAAAATGGTGAAATTAGTATGATTTCACTGCCTGTGAATTTGAATAATGTTCAGATTTACACTTCAATTCGTCAAGACGTTGCAACAATTAATGGTGCATTTAACAGTGGTCGTGGTGTCGGTAAAATTAATGGCAGTATCGATTGGAAAAATGATCCACATATACAATTACGTCTCAATGGCGATAAATTGCTGATTCGTCAAGCACCGTTGATCACTGCAGTTGTCGATACTGATATTGAATTGGATGCTTTACCTTTAAGTAAGAAACTGACCGTTAAAGGTAAAGTTGATGTACCTAGTGCATTAATTTCAATGCCTGAATCCAGTGCAACCGTAGTCAATGTGTCACCTGATGTCCGTATTGTAAAAGAAGGTCAAAATCAGCTAGCAGTGCTTAAAGCAGCACAGCCGTGGTCTATACGTGCAGATGTTTCAGTAAACTTGGGCGATAAAGTTATTTTCCAAGGCTTTAACAGTCGTATTCCATTGGTGGGCCGTCTTTACCTTTCTCAACGTGGTTTGGAAACTGCAATGCGTGCCAATGGTGCGATTGGTGTCAGTCAAAAAGTAACCGTTGAAGCTTATGGTCAGCGCTTAGACTTAAATCGTGCCATTGCTCGTTTTAATGGCCCATTGTCTAATCCTACATTGGATGTCGATACCAATAAGAGTATTTCTGGAAGTACCGTAGGTCTACGTATTACAGGCACAGCTTCTAGTCCAAATATTCAAGTTTATAATGATGCTGGTTTGTCAGATCAGGAAGCGATGAATGCTTTAATTACAGGACGTATTAATGAAGGTTCTAGTGGCTTAAGTAATGCTGAAGGATTTAAATCGGATGTAAACAATACGATTGCAGCAGCAGGGATCAGTTTGGGGCTAGGGGGAACGCGCGCATTTACCAATCAAATTGGACGTACATTTGGTTTAAGTGGTTTGTCTTTTGATGCACAAGGGACTGGGGATGATACGCAGGTCAGTTTGACGGGTTATATTACCCCTGACTTGTATATTCGCTATGGTGTGGGGGTATTTACACCAGTGAATAAACTGACTTTACGTTATCAAATGAATAAACGTTTATATCTGGAAGCCAGCCAGTCTTTAGAAAAAGCCATTGACGTGTTCTATCATTGGAGATTCTAGCCAAAACATTTTAAATGCAATCGGTATTGAAATGTAGTTGATCAATATTGAAAAACTCGGATTACGATCCGAGTTTTTTATGCTTAAATCAAATGAGATGAATCATTGAGCTAAACAAAGCGCATCGTAAAATGCTTGGAATGTGAGCAGCGCAAAGATCTTGTACATAGCTATTAAAAGCCAATAGGCGAGTATATTAAAGATCTTTATATTGCACTTGTCTTGCTGATTTATACTGATTGTTTAAGACTGATCATGGGTTGAATATTTAATTTTTTATAAGTAGAAAAGCCCAATGAAATATTGGGCTTTCAAAACTGATTTGAGGAAGGCGTTACACCCTAAAGCGCTTCAATAGCGTTATTCAGTTAATAACACATCTCCATATTGTTCACGTAAATCACGCTTTAACATTTTACCGGTACCTGTTAAAGGAATGGATTCAACAAAAATAACTTTGTCCGGGATTTGCCATTTTGCAATCTTATCTGCATAGTAATCCAATAGTTCTTGCTCAGTAATGTGACTACCTTGCTGTTTAATCGCAATCACCACTGGGCGTTCATCCCATTTTGGGTGGTTTGCTGCAATCACAGCAGCCATCGCAATTTCAGGATGATTCATGGCAATGTTTTCAAGTTCAACAGAAGAAATCCACTCACCACCTGATTTAATTAAATCTTTGGCACGATCACTTAACAGCAGATAGCCGTCCTCATTAATCGTGGCGATATCACCGGTATCAAACCAACCATCAGCACTTAACGCTTTTTCAGATTTGCCATAATAAGATTCAATAATCCAATGGCCTTTGACTTGCAGATTCCCCGTGCTATGTCCATCACGGGCAACTTCATGTGTACCATTTTCTTCATCGGTAATACGTAAATCTACGCCAAAAGGTGGGCGACCTTGAGACAAGCGAACTTTAAATTGTTCTTCTTCACTTAAATTTAGGTGTTTGGCTTTAAGTTGGTTGCCTGTGCCCAATGGGCTCATTTCAGTCATACCCCATGCATGAATAGTTTCGCAATGATAGATGTCTCTAAATGCTTTCATCATCGCAGGTGGGCAAGCTGAACCGCCAACGACATTGCGTTTAAGGCTTTCAAGAGCGCTACCAGATTGTTTTGCTGCGGCAAGCAAGCCTTGCCAAATCGTTGGTACACCGAGCGCAATACTGACTTTATATTCATCAATCATTTGTACTAAGCTGGCACCATCTAAACCCGGCCCTGGGAGTATCAATGTACAACCGACCATTGCTGCGGCATAAGGTGTACCCCAAGCATTGACATGGAACATGGGAACCACAGGTAACATAATATCTTTTGCAGATAAATTTAGTGAGTCGGGTAGTGCGATCGCATAGGTGTGTAAAATGGTTGAGCGATGACTATACAAAGCGCCTTTTGGATTGCCCGTTGTTCCTGAGGTATAGCAAAGCGAGCTTGCGGTATTTTCCTCAAAATTTGGCCACTCGTACTGTACAGAATGTTCTGCAATCAGTACATCATAGAATTTAACATCTGGGAGGGCATCGGCAATATCTTGGTCAAAAGCACCCAGATAGACGAAATGTTCTACATGAGGGGTAAGGGCTTTCACTGCTTTGATTAGCGGTAAAAAGGTTTTATCAAATAACACCACTTTGTCTTGAGCATCATTGATAATAAAGATCAATTGTTCAGGAAAAAGTCTAGGGTTGATGGTGTGACAGACCAAGCCACTTCCGGAAATTGCATACCAAGATTCAAGATGACGATGATTATTCCATGCAATCGTTGCAACTCGGTCACCTAAGCCTAAACCCAGTCCGGCAAGTGCATTGGCAAAGCGTTTCGCGTTTTCACTTACATGTGTCCAATCTGTCTTTGTAATCGTGCCATCGGTATTTTTTGAAATAATCGCAGTATCACCATGATAACGCGTAGCATGCTCAATGAGGCTACTAATTAATAATGGTTGCTGCATCATACGTCCTTGCATATAAAATTCCTTTATAATCTTGTTGATAGGCTTAAATTGTATTTTTCTCAGAAGCTTTCTAAGTGAAAAAAATTGTTAAATAGAAAAAGCTATCATTTCATCCTATATAAAAGTCAGATTAAATCAAGCTTAAAAACAATATATTTTTGCAACATTTTTATTATTTTAACCAATAAAAAACAATAGCTTAGTTGGATTATCGCGATTTGAAAATTTAATCAAGAAATGTGGGGTATCAGACTAAAGAACTAGGGAAAAGTATTACTCAGATATATGTATATGTGCTAAACATATTCTATGTCTTGTTAAGGCATTGATGTTTTAGGATGAAACTATATTGACGTGAGATATTAAAAGGAGTTTTAGAATGTTTCAAAAAATCAGAAAATTATTGTGTATCCACAGTTTTGAATATGAAATTGGACATAATATTGTGGTTAAAGAGTGCCGTAAGTGTGGTGCTCATCATTAATTTTCTAGAAGCGATCTCAAAATATCACTATATTATGATCATTGGATAAAATATGGTGATATTTAGAAAGCGTTATATCTCTAAATGAAAATAATAAAAATCTAGTTTTGCAAGCTGATTCATTCAATCTTATGCTGATAGATGTCATTGTTTGATTGCTTAAGGCTGTCTTGGTTTTTTCAGTATAGTTAAATTTACGTTAGAATAACCCTATTCTTGTTTTATTGTCTTTGAATCATAATGTCTAAAAATTTTTTAGCTGAAAATTATATTGTCGATGAACATCTTGCTGATACTTTAAATTGGTTATGCCAACATCAAGATTGTTATGATGCTTTTCAATTTGATGTGTTGACTCAAGAACTCAAAGTTCATCATGCCAATGGTACAGATATCATTCGTCAGGGGATGTATCTTACGGCAAAGTACGGAATTTTAATCACATCTTTATAGTGAATTGGTGCTCAATGATTGTCGCTAAAATCAGCATGTAACATATTCTTGCGTTTAAATTTAATTTATCGTGTTTTTTTGCTTTGATTAGTGCGACAAAAAAGTCAAAACACAGCTAAAATATAGCTTGAATAGTGTGTATTGAATCCATAATGAATATGAATGTATCAGAACATCAGCGTAGCATTTTGGCTACGATGGGAATAGAGCTTTGGATCCCCAAGGTTGATGTTCAAACACGTCATTATGAAAATGCGCTATACCGTGATATTGCTCAAGTTGAACAGGATATTGCTGTTGTGCCTGAGTTGAACACGCATTCAACTCAATCAGATGCAAAACTAGAAAATCAAAAAGTACAGCCGCCACCAATTGAAAAAGCTCATCAGCCTGAAGTTTCTTTATTAAAACGTAATCCTGAAACACAGCAAACTGAAGAAGTTTCGGTGCCTGAACAAATTCAGCAACAGACAAACTTTATTGTCGAGCCTGCATTACAAATTGCGCCATTTGAAATCCAAGCCTATTGCATTGAAAGCTGTGTCATTTTTGTCGATTGTACTCAAATCAGCGCTGACCAATTCACGCTATGGGGCAATATACAGCAGGCGCTTGTAGGGCAATTTTATGATTTAAAATGGCCTTTTCCAATGTTGCAGCTTCAAGATGGAAGAGGGGCTGCGATGTATATCCAAGGGTTTGTTGATGCTTTAAGGCAAGAGCGTAAAGTCATCAGTCTTGGTCAATTGCCTTATTTAAACAATACTGAAATGTTTGAATTGGCAAGTTTACAAGAGATGATTGAGCAACCTTTATTAAAACGCCGTCTATGGCAATTTATGCAAAATAAACTGAATTAGTTTTCAAGATCTGTACTGAGAGGTTTTCTGGGATATGAATAAAAAAGTGGTTGTATTTAGTCAAATCGACTCAGAAGTTCAAGCAAAATTAGCAGAAAAATATCAGTTGGTTGTATTGAATCCTAAGCAAGGCGATATCAATGCACAAATTCGTCAAGCGGTTGTTGATGCAGATGCAATGATTGGTGCGGGTCGTTTGCTTAATGAAAGTAATATAGCCACTGCAGAAAAATTAAAAATTATCTCCTCTGTCAGTGTGGGCTATGATAATTACGATGTTGATTATTTAAATCAAAAGAAAATCTGGTTGTCGAATACACCACACGTATTAACCGAAACGACAGCGGATTTAGCCTTTACTTTGTTGATGAGTGCTGCACGTAAAGTACCGAGTTTAGATCACTGGACCAAACAAGGTGAGTGGCAACGTACAGTCAATGCGACACAATTTGGTCAAGAAATTTTTGGTAAAACTTTAGGAATAATTGGTTTAGGTCATATCGGTGCGGCAATTGCACGACGTGGATTTTATGGCTTTAATATGAATATTGTGTATCATAATCGCCGGGAAAAAATCGAAGTTGCACAACAGTTTAATGCACAATATAAAAGTCTTGAAGCACTGTTAAAACAAGCTGATTTTGTTGTGGTTGCGGTAGATTTAAATAGCCAATCTAAAGCCTTAATCGGTGCTCAAGAATTTGCTTTGATGCAAAAGCATGCTGTTTTTGTCAATATTGCACGTGGTTCGGTGGTGGATGAACAGGCATTAACAGAGGCTTTACAGAACCGCCAAATTTTTGCTGCGGGTCTAGACGTATACCAAAAAGAACCGTTGCAACAATCGCCATTGTTTGAGTTGGATAATGTCGTGACTTTACCGCATATCGGTTCAGCAACCACCGAGACGCGCAAGAAAATGGCGGAACTGGCTTTGCAAAATTTAGTCGATGCTTTGGAACAACACACACCAAGATATTTAGTCAATGAAAACTTCTAGTTGATGTTGAATGTTTGCTGACAATGCAAATTACATATGAAGTGTTTACAGCCCCCTAACACTTCATTGCGAATTTGTACTAAATTCAATGTTATATTTAGAATATTAAAATAATTGGGACGATCAATTGAACAAGACCTTCCTCAGCCTTTGTCTCTGCTTAAGCACTTCAATTAGCTCAGCTGATGATTTTCTGCAAACTCAGAATAGTACTCAATTTGAAGTACCTGAGATTGGCAGTGGGGTGGGGTTTATTGATCAACAAAAAGAAAAAACCATTGGTGAAAAAGTTTATCGCCAAGTGCAACAGCAAATGCCAGTTCTGCAAGATCCTTGGCTGGAAGATCAGTTTATGCTGGTTTTTTCAAAAATTCTCAGTCAGACCCAGCTTTCACAGCCAGTAGGCTTGGTGGTAATTAAAGATGCTCAGATCAATGCATTTGCAGTACCTGGGGGCATGTTTGCCCTAAATAGTGGGATGATTACAGCTTCAAGTAACATGGATGAAGTTGCCAGTGTAATGGGACATGAAATTGCCCATGTCACACAACGTCATTACAGCCGTTCACAAGAAGCATTTAAAGGTCAAGGTTTATTGGCGCTTGCTGGAATCATTGTTGGTGCTGCATTGGCGTCCAAAGCGGATGGTGATATAGGTGGGGCGGTGATGATGGGAACACAAGCGGCACTGATGGATAAGCAGCTCAGTTATAGCCGAAATCAAGAACGTGAAGCAGATCGGATCGGCATGCAGTTTATGTATGGGGCTGGATATGACCCAGAAAGTATGGCTGATTTCTTTGAAACCATGCATCGTTCTACCAGCCGTTTAAGCTTTTTACCTGATTTTTGGTTAACCCATCCCTTAACAACTGAGCGTATGAGTGAAGCCAGATTAAGGGCAAATCAATTTCCAAAAGTTCCTTTTCGCGCCCAGCAATCTGATTTTGATATTATTAAATGGTATACCGCAGTGATTTCGGGACAAGCCACTGACCGTCAATTGTTGGCTTTGGCACAATCGAATAATTTAGCGGGTTTATTGGCTTTAAGTGAATTTTATTTGCTGCAAGGTGATTATGACAATGCGCAGACGCAGCTGAATTTAGCCAAGAAGGTCAACGCTGAGCATACTTTGGTCACTTTGATTCAAACTGATATTTATTTAGGGCGAAATAAATTAGATGATGCCTATCAAACCATCATCAGTAAGCAAATCATAACCCCAGAAAATCGTGTATTAAGTTATAAATTAGCCGAAGTTTATATTCGACAGCAGAAGCCCAAAGAAGCTGAGCAATTGGTTAATCGTTTTGTAAATAAAAATAATAAAGATATTATTGGCTGGCAACTGTTACAACAAGCGGCAAATTTAGATAAAAAGAATCCAATGCGTACAGTCAATGTGCTGAGAAATCGGGCGGAAGTTCAATATTGGTCTGGTGATGAAGAAAATGCAATTAAATCACTTTTACATGCCAAGCGCTTGGCTAAAGAGAATAATGCGATGAGTGCCCGTATCGATACACGCTTAAAAGTGATGCAAGATGAGCGGAAGTTAAAAATTTAAAAATAACATTTAAAGAACTTAAAACTTGAGTTAAAAACTAAAAATAATGGGTGATTTAAAATGTGCCATTAAAGAAAATTTACTTTCTATTCTTGCTTGAACAGGTTAAGCTAAAATCACTTAAAGTTATAATAAAGTATTTGATTCACATGAAGAAAATTTTAATCGCATGCAGCATTTTTTTCTATGCTCACTCAACATTTGCAGCAGTACCAGAAAGCTATGTTCGAGAAGTTGAGCGTATTTCGACGCAATACAGTGCAGATATGAAATTTTTTTTGCGTAGTCTAGATCCTAAATTGAGTCAGTTTAATCCGCAACAAGAGTCACAATTCTGTGGCATTGTTAAAAAATATGTCGATGATATGTATAAAACGACAGATGAAAATCGTCGATACCTCCCACCATCAGCGCAATCTATGACCAAACAAAATGTGATTGATAAAGTGATGTTGTCACCTGAAATGCAGCTGCTTAAAAAATATAATATTCAGTGTGATTTGAAATAGGTTTATCTTTAACATCTTACATCTGAGCCACATCATTTATGGATTTTAGCCAATTTCAAATTGAGAATGAGCAGATTGTTCTCAACATCATTCAAGTATCTGATGCTGAAGATTTATATAGTGCAATAAAAAATACTTTAACCGAGCTTAGAAAGTTTCCTGCAAGTCTCGCATGGGCATTGGAAGAGCCTAATTTGCCAGCTTCAATGGCATTCTGCCAATCTCGTTTGGTGGCGTTGTTAAATAAAGAGAACTTTGTATTTATTATCCGTTTAAAAGAAACTGATGATTTTTTAGGGGTTGTCGATATCCATGCAATTGATTGGTTGCAAAATACTGCATCTATTGGGTTTTGGGGAAACTCAAAATTTAAACAAAAAGGTTATATGGCACAAGCGCTAACACTATTTGTAAGTAGTTTATTCTCGAAATGGAATTTTTGGGGTTTAAATGCTTATGTCGATGTAGAAAATATATTGGCACGAAAATTATGTGAAAAAGCAGGGTTTTTGCTTAAAGATATTCAATATCAATCTGTACAGAATCCAGTCGATGGTGGCTTTAGAGATATTTGCCATTATCAGATAGAAAATAAATTAACTGATATTGTAGATTGACGATTTTGGGCTATTTAACAAGAAACTATTTCATTGCAAAATAATTTTTATTTAAGTTGTTAAATAGACCAAATCAAACAGAAATTCAGATTTAAGAACGTTGGGTTTAGCCAAGTTTTGCTTTAATTTTTGCAGAAACTTGTGCTGGATCGGCACGTCCGGCTATGATCGGACGTAGAGAATTCATCACCTTACCCATATCTTTCATGCTAGTTGCACCTTGCGCAGTAATAGTTTGCGCAATGAGAGAATCAAGCTCGTCCTCTGACATAGCTTCAGGTAGAAACTGAGATAACACCTCAATTTCGGCTTGTTCTTTACTAGCTAAATCTTCACGGCCTGCACCTTCAAAGGCTTTGACCGATTCTTTACGTTGTTTGATTTGCTTTTCAATGACCGCAAGAACCTGAGTATCGTCAAGCTCTATGCGCTCATCGACTTCGATTTGCTTGATTGCTGCCTGTAGACCACGAATTACCGTTAACTTACCCATTTCTTTAGCACGCATTGTTGCTTTTAAAACATCAGTTATTTGGTTTTTTAAAGTAGTCATTTATCTGTCCAGGTGAGTCAATCAATCACAAATTAATCTTAGTAAAGGCGAGTAGTACGTACTGATTCACGCGCCAATTTCTTTTGGTAGCGTTTAACAGCAGCAGCTTTTTTACGTTTACGTTCTTGAGTAGGTTTCTCGTAGAATTCACGTTTACGAACATCAGCTAAAACACCAGCTTTTTCGCATGAACGTTTGAAACGACGGATAGCTACGTCTACTGGTTCGCCTTCTTTCAATTTAACTTGTGGCATGAAGAATCCTCATTAAGTTATGGATAAGATCAGGGTCGAATTACCCTAGATCACAAGTGAAGGTCAGTATTTTACTCATTTACATCTCATACCACAAGTCTATAATAGCTTTAGCAATATTTTGAAATGGGTAAAAGGCAATTTAATGATCGTTCTGGGCTTAGAAACTTCATGTGATGAAACTGGATTAGCGCTCTATGACAATGAAGTCGGCTTAAGAGGACAGGTGTTATATAGTCAAATTAAATTGCATGCAGAGTATGGTGGTGTGGTCCCTGAGTTGGCCTCTCGTGATCATGTTCGGAAGTTAATTCCTTTGATTAATCAGTTGCTTGAGCAAAGCGGTGTAAAAAAATCAGAGATCGATGCAGTGGCGTATACGCGCGGCCCAGGCTTAATGGGCGCACTGATGACAGGGGCATTATTTGGTCGCACCTTGGCTTTTGCGCTGAATAAACCCGCAATTGGCGTGCATCATATGGAAGGTCATATGCTTGCTCCATTATTATCCGAAAATCCACCTGAATTTCCGTTTGTCGCATTATTAGTGTCAGGTGGACACACTCAATTGATGGCAGCACATGCAATTGGTGAGTACGAAATTCTAGGTGAGTCGATTGACGATGCTGCTGGTGAAGCTTTTGATAAAGTCGCAAAAATGTTGAAATTACCTTATCCCGGTGGTCCAAATATTTCAAAATTGGCGGAACAAGGTGACAAAAACGCGTTTGAATTTCCACGTCCAATGTTGCATCAAGGGCTAGATTTTTCATTTAGTGGTCTAAAAACTGCTGTTTCAGTGCAGTTAAAAAAATTGGGTGAAGAACAACGTGATGCAGATATTGCAGCTTCATTCCAAGAAGCTTTAGTGGATACTTTGGTCAAAAAGTCGATTAAAGCATTAAAACAGTCGGGTTTAAGGCGTTTGGTGATTGCGGGCGGTGTCAGTGCCAATAAACGTTTAAGAGAGCGTTTAGAAGCAGATTTAGCTAAAATTAAAGCAACGGTTTATTATGCAGAACCTGCTTTATGTACAGATAATGGTGCAATGATTGCGTTTGCAGGTTATCAGCGTTTAAAAGCTGGACAAAAAGATGGTTTATCGGTGACGACGACACCACGTTGGCCAATGACTGAATTGACTAAACCTGAATTAGTTTAAGTCCGATATTGAACGGATTGTTAAATTTAACAAAGAGGCGAAAGCCTCTTTTTTTATGGATCTAAAATTTAACGAGAATAAGGCTTCCATGTTTTGCTTTTGTTATCATAGTGATATTGAACCTGATCATCGTAATTTGATTCAAAGTTTGTATGACCATATTGATGACTGATGCTAAAACAATTTTTAATATTGCTATAGGTTTCATGTGTGCCAGGGTGATCACCATCGAATTGTGAACCCATTAAGCATAATTTGGCGTCATTCAATGAAAATGTATAAGTGGGCTTCTTTTTGACATTGCCTTCATTATCTTCCCAACCCGTGAACTGATAATTGAGTGGATAAGCAATCCCTGTTTGGGTATCTAAAGCAACCATTTCTAAAGAATCTGAAGTTCCCGTATTGAGTAAAATATATTTTTTATCGAAATTGGGCTGCATTGTTTTAAGCGCATTTTTATATTTGGCAAGATTGGCTTTAGAACAATAATCGCCATTAAAATAATCACTCTGACACTCAGAAACTTTTTTAAACGTCGTCCCAGCATATGCCAATTGTAGCGATGCAGAACAAACAATCAGTGATAGGGCGAAAAATCTTTTCATTTATATTGACTTTGAAGGTGTTTCTACACAGTTTATCGCATTTCTTTTACTGTGGTTTATCTGATTTCATGATAAAAAATAATCAGAATATTAAAAAATGAGATTGGAACATGGACTTATTGTCTTCTGAACAGCATATCCACCCAAACAATATTGGTACAGATCCTCAGCTTTATAAAAAATTTAGCCAAGGCGTGCGTTTACCTTATGAAGTTTTAAACATTCACAATATTCCTGATGGTGCAAAACCTGGCCATTTTATCGAGATTCGTTATGGTGGGTTTGGTTCAGAAATTTCAGCACACCCTACAGAAAAGTATCAATTCTATGCACTTACAGATCGTGGGCCGAATACCACGTATAACGTTAATCAAGATCATGGCAAAATCTTTTTAGAGCCTGACTATACCCCTAAGATTGGATTATTTGAGTTAAAAAATGATGGAACTATTCAGAAAATAAAAGAAATTTTATTAAAAGATCCAACGGGCAGAAATATTACTGGTTTGCCTAATCAGCATTTTGGCGCAAGTAAAGAAATCGCCTATGACCAAGATGGCAAGAAATTAGCCATAGGCACAGATGAATTTGGATTGGATGCTGAAGGTTTGGTTGCACTCAAAGATGGTACTTTCTGGGTCAGTGATGAATATGGTCCTCATATTGTGCATTTTAATGCAGACGGGCTAGAAATCGACCGGATCAATGCCTATGTCTTAGATGAGCGCAGAACATCGGGGTATTTATTGCCCCAAGAATATGCCAATCGACGCCAAAATCGAGGGATGGAAGGTTTAACCATTACACCTGATCAAAAAAAGCTGGTGGGCATTATGCAATCCACCATGAGTAATCCCGATGCTTCAGTAAGCAAATCAGATCTTGTGCGTATTGTGACGATTGATTTAGAAAGCAAAGTCGTTTCTCAGTATTTGTATCAACAAGAAGGGGGTGCAAAGACCTATTCAAATACAGCAATTACAGCCTTGAGTGCCTCACAATTTCTAGTCGCAGAACGTGATGATGATTTCTATAAAGATAATTCTCAAGCATTTAAACGGATTTATAAAATCAATTTGCAACATGCCACTGATTTGGAAAAGCTAAAGCCAACTTCGACGATTCGGCAAGATGAACAATTCGGCCTGTTGATAGCGGAACAAACCTTAGAACAATATGTGTTAACAGCAGGCTGGAGTGGTCTGGCTCAACAGGGTATCTACCCAGTAGAAAAAACCTTAGTGGTGGATTTGGTTGCGCGTTTACAGTATCCGCACGATAAAATTGAAGGTCTATGGGTGATTGATGAACAGCATTTAGGGGTTCTCAATGATGATGATTATGCTTTTTCTGAAACAGATGGGGTGCTGGAACAAAAGTATTTGGATCACGATAAAAATATCATTGATGGCAATACACTTTATATCCTTGATCAATTGGATTTAACAGCGGATTAAATCATTATCCATTCAAGATAAAATTAAACCGCCAAATTTATTTGACGGTTTAATGCATAGTTTCACGCTTAACTTTGTGCTGGTTTTAAAGTTGATTCAAGTATTAAGCTTGATTCAAAGATTAAACTTAGTATTCCCAGAACATCCGTTGAATTTCTTTTGCATCTTTGGTTTTAGTGAGTGCCAAAGCGGCTAAAAGTTTTGCTTTTTGCGGATTTAAATCGTGAGCAACCACCCAACCATATTTATCATCAGGCTGCTCAGCATTACGTAACACAAAACCTTGTGGAACGCGTGAAGAACGAATGATTTGTACGCCTTGTTGCTGGAGTTGGTTTAATGTCGGAACAATATAATTTGCTACGGAACCATTACCTGTACCCGCATGAATAATGGCTTTAGCACCCGCTTTCGCATAGGCGACATAGGCATCTGGAAGCATATTACCTGAACCATAAACGATTTGAACGATTGGTAGCGCATCACCCTGAATGTTTTCAATATTAAACTCAGAACTATTGTTAAAACGTTTTGCAACGTTTCTAAACCAATAAGGTTTGCCTTCAACCAGTGTACCTAAAGCACCCCATTGGCTGACAAAAGCATCGGTATGAATATTGATGGTCTTTGACACATCGCGTGCTGCAAAAATATCATCATTCATTAACACAAAAACGCCTTTGCCTTTGGCACTGTCTGCGGCAGCAAGCGCAACAGCACTATACAGGTTCAAAGGGCCGTCAGCTGAAAGCGCTGAAGGTGGACGCATAGAACCAACAACGACAATTGGTTTATCTGTATGAACCGTAAGACTTAGAAAATAAGCAGTTTCTTCTAAAGTATCTGTACCATGGGTAATCACCACGCCATTCACATCAGGCTTTTTAACCAATTCATTTACTTTACGTGCAATGGTTAAAAGCTCTTTGTCAGTGATGCTTTCTGAAGCAACCTGTAAAGCCTGTACGCCTGTAACATTAGCAAGATTTTGAATTTGCGGAACTGCATTCAACAAATCATCTACAGGAACTTTCGCAGCAGTGTATGTTGCGCTATTTGTAGAACTTGCTCCAGCACCCGCGATCGTACCGCCAGTTGCGACGACAACGACATTATTTTTTGCATAACTCGTAAAGGGTAAAAGCATGCCAATTGCAAGTGTAAGTGCAGTAACCGTCTTTTTCATAAACTATCCTTTTCAATCATTGTTCTGGTCATAAGCATTTTTTGTACCAGTTTTTCAATCTATATAAATACTGAGCTGTTGCCCATACTTATTTAAAAATGTAATTTTTCAAATAATCACTCAAATTTATAGTTACATACTATTAAAACTGGATAAAGTGCTTGCCAGTGCGTTTTTTCAGCATTCAATGAAGATGTTGTGCAATATAACGGCAATGACTAAGTTTTTAGTTGTACAGATGAATTGAGCAATAAAAAAAGGCATTCAATTTTGAATGCCTTTTTGAGCTTATTTTTACTTTATAAAGATTAACGCATTTTTGCCAAGAAACGACTTAAGCGGTTCATTGCTTCACGTAATTCATTTTCTGCGGGGAGGAATACCACACGGAAATGATCAGGTGTAGGCCAGTTAAAACCTGTACCTTGAACCAGTAAAACTTTTTCAGCTTTGAGGAAATCTAACATGAATTTTTCATCATCTTCAATTGGATAGATTTCAGGATCCAGCCTAGGGAAACAATACATTGCACCTTCTGGTTTTACGCACGACACGCCAGGAATATCGTTAAGCATTTCCCAAGCAATATTGCGTTGTTCATATAAACGACCACCTGGGCGGATCAAATCATTAATTGATTGATAGCCACCTAAAGCAGTTTGAATCGCATATTGGGCTTGATGGTTGGCACATAAACGCATTGAGGCAAGCATGTCCAAGCCTTCGATGTAATCCATTGCACGTGACTTATCACCCGTAATCGCCATCCAACCAGAACGGTAGCCGGCAATACGATAGGCTTTAGATAAACCATTAAAAGAAACACATAAATGGTTTCCTGCTAATGCTGCAACAGAGACATGTTCGATACCGTCATAAACAATTTTGTCGTAAATTTCATCTGCAAATAAAATCAGATCATGTTTTTTTGCCAATGCGACAATCTGTTCTAAAACATGGCGTGGATAAACTGAACCCGTTGGATTGTTTGGGTTAATCACCACAATACCACGAGTATTCGGGGTGATTTTACTTTCCATATCCGCCATATCAGGATACCAGTAGTTTTGGTCATCACATTTATAGTGAATCGCTGTACCACCTGATAGATTTACGGCTGCCGTCCATAATGGGTAATCCGGCATTGGAACCAGCATTTCATCGCCATCATCCAATAAACCTTGCATCGCCATAACGATCAGTTCAGATACACCATTCCCGATATACACATCTTTGACATGTAAATCCAAGATACCTTTTTGCTGATAATACTGACAGATGGCTTTACGCGCAGGGAAGATCCCTTTTGAATCTGTATAACCGACAGCATTAGGCAAGTTTAAAGCCACATCATTGATAATTTCTTGCGGGGCTTCAAAGCCGAACGGGGCGGGGTTACCGATATTTAATTTAATAATTTTATGACCGGCTTCTTCCATCTCATTGGCCGCTCGTAACACTGGTCCACGAATGTCGTAGCAAACATGCTCTAGCTTTGACGATTTCTTGATTTCACGTGGGGTTGTGTTACCTAAAACGGACATAATTTTATCCAATTATTTTGAGTTAAAAAAATAGATTACTGAAATATCACAATCTATGTTGAAATTTAGCTAGAAATTTTCCAAGCTCTAGCGTAAATATGGAAGTACTGAAGCATGACATTGAATGTCAAAGATTTAAAGGAGTTTAATGATGGGAAAACTCAATAAAACAGACCGAGAATGGCAAAGAGAGTTATCACCAGAGGAATTTAAAATCACTCGACAAAAGGGCACTGAAGCTGCCTTTACTGGAAAGTATTGGAATTCCAAGCAGCATGGAACCTATGTATGTCGATGTTGTGGGGAAGAATTATTCTCTTCTGAAACCAAATATGACAGTGGTTGTGGTTGGCCGAGCTTTTTTAAACCGATCAATAATACTGTTATAGAAGAACAAGATGATCATTCACATGGTATGGAACGTGTAGAAATTATATGCCATCATTGCGACGCTCATTTGGGGCATGTATTTGAAGATGGACCACAACCAACGGGCTTACGCTACTGCGTAAATTCCGCTTCTTTAGAATTAAAATCACAAGAAAAAGGCGACGAGGAAACGTATCCATGACCAACATTTATCAGTTTGAGGCTGAGCTGTTAGAGGGTGAAAATAAATCTTTTTCTGATTATGAAGGAAAAGTTTTATTGATTGTAAATACTGCAAGTAAATGTGGCTTTACTCCACAATTTGCAGGATTAGAAAAGGTTTACGAGAAATATAAAGACCAAGGTCTTGAAGTTTTAGGATTTCCTTGTAACCAGTTCGGTGGACAAGACCCAGGTACAAATGAGCAAATCGGTGCTTATTGCCAACGCAATTATGGTGTTTCTTTTCCAATGTTCGCTAAAGTGAATGTAAAAGGGCCTGAAGCGCATGTGATATTCCGTTATTTAACCAATAACAGTAAAGGCATACTCGGCAGTGGCATTAAGTGGAATTTCACCAAATTCTTAATTAATAAGAAAGGTGAAGTGATTAACCGCTATGCACCAACCACGAAGCCTGAGGATATAGAACAGGATATTGAAAAAGCTTTAGCAGATTAAGCTGTTGTAAAGACCAAAATAAAACTGAGGATATAATGCAATTAGACACTACAGTTGAATTTTGGACTGATCCGCAAATGCCCTATGTCGAAACACGTAGGGCATGTCAAAGCCGTATTTGCTATAAATCACATAGCCATCCGACCTTTTCGATTGGTGCTGTAGATTGTGGAATAAGCCGCTTTAGTAGCTATTTTGCCAGTGAGGAGCAAATTCAAACAGGAAGCGTAGTGATCATTCCTGCTGAGGTGGAACACGCATGTAATCCACTGGAAAATCAAGCATGGAGTTATCAGATGATGCATTTAGATGCACATTGGGTTGCTCAACTCGTTTCAGAATTAGTCAAAGATATTGAGCAGCTTTATCCCCATCATATTCCGTTGCTAAAACCACAAATTTTAACAAACCCTCATATATACCAAGCATTTACGCAGTTAAATCAGCTGTTATTTGATCCAACCATATCGATTTTATTTAAACAACAACAATTAATTGAAGTCCTGAGTGAAATATTATTGCCCAATTTTGAATTTACCTTATTAAAGCAGTCTGATTATTTTCAAAAGCATTTGGGTGCAATTATTGATGATATGAAGCATAGTAAACAGATGCTTTCTTTAGGGGATCTCAGTCAAAGCCTCGGGATTAGTCGTTATGCCATTATTCGCTTGTTTAAAAATAATTTTGGCTTAACACCACATGCGTATCAATTAAATCAAAAAATAAATATAGCCAGAAAGCGTTTGAAGTCTGGAGAAGCAATTATTCAAGTTGCACATGATTTAGGGTTTACAGACCAAAGTCATTTTCATCATGTGTTTAAATCGCATACTGGAATCACACCGAAGCAGTTTCAAGCGCAGTTTGTCATGCTCTAACTGCGCAATTATCTACAAGATAACAGGTTCTAAAAATATTTAAGCTCATCTAAATATTTTTTTGGATCGAGTAATGCAACTGTTCTTTATTGTGATTGTCACCCATTTCATTGCTTTACTTTCACCCGGCCCTGATTTTTTTCTTATTTTAACCTCATTGTTTCGAAATGGGCCACATGCGGCGAGAGCTGTTTGTTTAGGGATCGTCTTGGGAAATGTTGCCGTGATTGGTCTTATTTTGAGCTCATTGTTTTTTCTTGGCAAATTTGATGATGAAATTTTAAAGTTGGTAAAATGGGGCTGTATTGCTTATTTAAGCTATTTGTCTTATCGATGTTTTATATTTGCACAACAAGCAAAGCTAACAGTGGATTACCATCTAGAGCACCAAAATAAACCCACCTTTGCATGGATAAAATGTGTCTTACTGGGGATACAGTCGAGTTTATTAAATCCTAAAAATATTCTGTTTTATAGCAGTATTATTATGGCAATTTATCAGCACTATAATGTTGTTCAACTGACTTTAACCTGTCTGTGGATGGTGAGTGTAGTTTTGATCTGGAACTTGCTTCTGGTGCGATTGATGACTAAAAATAAAGCTATGCATTGGTTTAAAACCAAAATCAAATATATTTATTATCTTTCATCCTTATGCTTTGGCTTATTTGCCGCAGCTTTGTTGCTGAATTAATCAAATAAAATTAGCCCAAATAAAAACATGCCTATCTAATAAAGATCTTTGATAAATCAAAAAATGATCATGTGGAGTGAATCATATTGGTATTGAAAGTTCCTTCTCCCTTTGGGCATTGGTATCTACACATCTTTTTGTAGAGACTCTAATGCAATTTCAGCAATCAGCTTAAGGTCATCCACCGAATGTTCAGATAATAATTGTAGTGTATTCAGTAATATTGACAGACCAGCCAAAATTGCAGGAGCACTTTCCCTTGTTCCTCTTTTTTGTTGCCTTCCTGATAGACGTGTTAGAAAGACTCTAACTCTTGAATTTTTCTCATCATTTTCTCGCTGTATTCTCCAAGTTAACACACATGCCATACTTGCAATTAAGAGTCGTCTTAATATCGCTTGCGGAGTTGTTTGTAGCCATGACTCAATGTCATGGCCCGCCTGTTTTAACAACTTAAAATAGTTTTCTATTTTCCAACGCCAATAATACCAAGTTGCCAATTCTATACTTGGAATTTCTGATGATACATTACTTAATAAGCTCCAACGAGAAAGTGATTTTCCTTGCTTATTTTTAACTTCAACTACAATCAGTCGAACGGTTAATGACTTTCCCTTTTGTGGTGGAACTCTTTTTCCCGTTTCGTCTTTTTGCATTGGTCTTGCATTACGCGTAATACTGATTTGAGTTTCACCAACATAGAGTTGTTCGCAATTCCCTTTATATTGAATTGTATGGGTTTGTGAGGTCGGTATTTGGTCTGATACGTCTCTTAACTTAACATCTTCTCCTTGATATTCAACACGATTTCCTTCTTTACCTCGAATAAGAAATAAATGTTCTTGTTGATTCAATAATCTAAGATGAGCAATTGAATCTCCTTCACGATCAATAATATGTACGAGTTTCTTTTCTATTGGTAAAGACTCAATATGTTCGATTTGTTCACATAGTGCATTTAAGTGGGTTTCTTTTATTTTATGCCCATCAGTAAATGTTGAATAACGTCCAGTAGCATCACATAAAGTTTGATCTAATGGTGCAATGGGTAAACCCGTTTCAGCATCAATTAATAAACTGCTTTGTAATTCATAGCCTTTGTCACTTGCATGTGTTCTTTTGAATCTATTTAACTTGTTGTTATGTTTGAAATATTGTAGTTGAGACCAATCATGAGCAACTAAGGCATAGTGGTGATTCGATAGAGCGATTTGTTCAAACGCAAGTTTTTGAAGAGGCTGATTGAGTTGTTGAAATGAAACGTTTTCGTTATTTAAGAAACGCCAAACTGCTTGGGTTGTAGCAAAGCTAGTCTTTTGGGTAGAGGCAATATCTTTAAGCGCTGGGGCTAATGAAGCAAGTGGATTCATATTAAGTTTTACAAGACGTCCGTAGCGTTTAACTAATCGGTTATCTAAGTGTGGAATGTTAAATTGGAGAGCATGCTCTCCAATTTAACTTAAATAGATTTAATTGTGTAGATACCTATGCCCTTTGGGAGAAGGCTAGGATGAGGACGCTTTTATGTTAATCTATGGTTTTAAAAAAGACTTATGAAAGAAGTCTAATAAAGATCTAGATAGGCATTCTCTTTTACATTATGTTGTCATTTGATTCAATTTTAAAAATCAAGAATGAGATACGCTTGCTTCCTTCGATTTATTGGCTTTATTGCGCTTGAATAACATGTTGTGAATATCATCAATAAAGGTATACACAACAGGAATAACCAATAACGACAAGAAGGTACTGGTAATCAGTCCACCAATTACAGAGATTGCCATCGGTGCTCTAAAACTTGGATCTGTACCTATTCCTAAGGCAATTGGAAACATACCTGCACCCATCGCTAAAGTGGTCATAATAATGGGTCGTGCACGCTTATGGCAGGCATCTAAGAGCGCATTCATACGTGAATACTGCCGTTCATTGCGGGCGATAATTGCATAATCGACCAAAAGAATCGAGTTTTTACTGGCAATTCCCATCAACATGATTAAGCCAATCAAACTTGGCATCGAAAAACTACTTTTTGCTAAAAGCAGTAGCACAAACGCACCACCCAGTGCCAAAGGTAATGCCACTAAAATGGTGATCGGTTGTAAGAAGTCTTTGAACAGGAGCACCAAGACCACATAGATACACAATACGCCTGTGAGCATAGCTAAACCAAAGCTTGCAAAGAGCTGTTCCATCACATCGGCATCACCCAGATTGGTACGTTTTACCGTCGGAGGTAAGTTTTTGATGGTTGGAAGTTTATCTACAGCGGCTGCAACATCGCCTAAAGGCTGATCATTGAGCTCAATATTAAAATTGATGTTACGTAAACGGTTAAAACGGTCAATTTGTGAAGGGCCACTTTCAATATTAACTTGTGCAATGGTGCCTAACATCACTGGACCTTTACTACCAGTAATCATCAAGCGTTTAATCAGATCTTGGTCTTGACGTGCAGACAGGGGTAGTTTGATGACGATCGGAATTTGTCGTTGCGAAAGGTTTAATTTTGCCAAGTTCTGATCAAAATCTCCTGCCGTGGCAATACGCACAGTTTCAGCGATATTTTGTGTGGTAATGCCTAAATCCGCAGCTTTTGCAAAGTCAGGACGAATCACCAATTCAGGGCGAATCAATGCTGCGCTTGAGGTAATACTACCAATATTTGGAATAGTACGGATTTCTCGTTCTACTTGACGTGCTGTACTGATTAATACATCTGGGTCATCACCTGACAGCGCAATTTGATATTGGCTGTTATTGCCTGCAATACCGACTTGAATCCGTGCACCAGGCAATGGAGCTAAACGTTGGCGTAAGTCGTTTTCAATTTTTTGCAAACTTGCAGCGCGGTCAGAACGTGCTGTGACTTGAATGGTTAAGGTTGCTTTTCTTGGTTCACTTGATGCACCACCCGCAAAAGGATCTGTACCTGCTGAACCACCACCAATCGTGGTATAGACACTTTTAATTTCAGGATGATCTTTAATTAAACTACGCGCGTATTCTGCTGCTTTTAAGGTATCTGGAAATTGTGAACCTGGTGGAAGCTCTACACGCACTTGGGTCTGCCCAGTATCAGGTGGTGGAACAAAGCCCGTAGGGAGTAATGGGATGAGCATCAGTGAAGCAATAAAAAATATAATGGCACTGCTTAAGGTGATCCAACGATGATTTAAACACCACGTCACCATCCGCATATATGCGCGCATCACCCGACCATCTTTGGCACGATCATGTTGAAGTTCAAGATCACCATGATCTTTGATTGCTTGGCTTTGATCATCTAATACTTGGTTGTCATGATGACTTTCAACTTTACCAACCCAAGGTTTAAGAATATAGGCTGACATCATAGGTGTCAGTAAGCGTGCCACCAAGAGTGAGGCAAAAATAGCCAAAGCCGCTGTCCAGCCAAATTGCACAAAGAATTTACCTGCAATACCACTCATAAAGGCAGTGGGTAAGAACACTGCAATCAAGGTGAAAGTGGTGGCAATCACGGCTAAACCAATTTCATCGGCTGCCTCCATCGCCGCTTCATAAGGCGTTTTCCCCATTCGAAGATGCCGGATGATATTTTCAATTTCTACAATGGCATCATCGACCAGTATTCCCACAACCAACGACATGGCTAACAGTGTGACAATATTTAAAGTAAAGCCTAAGTAATACATGCCAATTAGGGCGGGTAGAATGGACAAAGGTAGGGCAGTTGCCGCAATGATCGTGGCACGCCAATCACGTAAAAACAGCCAAACCACCAAGATTGCAAGCAGTGCGCCTTCATACAGCAAGGACATTGAGCCTTTGTAGTTATCAACCACAGGATTTACAAAGTTAAATGCTTCAGTGATTTTAATATCGGGATGCGCCGCTTTTAATGTTTCAAGTGCCTCTTTTACTCCGATTTCAACATCAACTTCACTTGCACCTTTACTGCGGGTAATTTCAAAGCCAATCACAGGGTGGCCATTTAACAGTGCAGCAGAACGTCGTTCAGCAATGCCATCACGAATGCTGGCAACTTGATCCAGCCGAATATGGCGACCATCACTCAAGGCAATATCCATTGCTGCAATTTCAGCAGCAGTTTTTACTGTGGCAATGGTACGAATAGACTGTTCACTGCCGCCTATTTTGGTTTGTCCGCCAGATGCATCTTGCTGAACAAGGCGTAATTGTCGGGTGATGTCTGTTGCTGTGGCATTTAACGCCAAGAGTTTTTCAGGATCTAATTCAACTTCAACTTGACGCGTGACACCGCCTACACGAGAAACTGCACCAACGCCTTTGACTTTTAACATTGCACGTGCAACGTCATAATCCACAAACCAAGACAGTGCTTCCTCATCCATACGAGGGGATTGGATGGTGTAGGTGAGAATCGGTGAACCTGAAAGATTGATTTTACTGACAATTGGATCACGAAGATCCGCAGGTAAATCTGAACGTACTTGTGAAACCGCGTTACGGACATCATCAACAGCTTCTTGCAGTGGTTTTTCCAGTTGGAACTCGGCAGTTACGGTAACTACACCATCTTGGATATTGGTATATTGATTTTTAAGTCCCTGTAAAGTTGCAATCGAGTTCTCAATTTTACGTGCAACTTCTGTTTCCAGTTGCGGTGGTGCTGCACCGGGTAAAGCCGCAGTAACCGTAACCATTGGTAATTCAATATCGGGAAATTGTTGGATTTTCATCCAATGAAAACACATCAAACCGGCTAAACCAAGCATGATAAAAAGCAAGATACCGGGAATCGGATTTTTAATCGACCAAGCGGAGAAATTCATGTTATTTCTCCTGCGTGCTAACGAGTTGTTTGGTCAATGGTGTATCTGGAATGGCATGACCACGTTTGATTAAATCACCATCTGACAAGAATCCTGTTCCAGAGGCAACCAGTTGAGTATTTGCTGCTAAATCAACAATTTCAACGCGATCATTTAAACGCCGACCAAGTGTGACTTTCTGTTGAGTCACTCGATTATCTTTATTGACAATAAACACATAAGAGAAACCATCACGTAAAAGTACTGCGGTTTGAGGCACTGTTAGTGCTGGCTTTTCGCCTAGATCAAACTCACCTTTGACAAACATACCCATACGAACAGCATCAGTGGTAGGTATATCCACATAGACCAAGCCATAACGTGTTTGCGGGTCAATGACTGGTGCAATCATGCGAACGCTACCTGAAACGGCTGAACGGCTAGGATCAGGTGAGGTGATATGCGCTGTCATGCCTTTTTTAAGTTTATATAAGTCTGTCGAGGTGACTTCGGCACGCCATTCCAAACGGTTATCACGGATCAAGCGAAACAGTTCTTGTCCCGTTTGTGCCAATGAGCCAACTGTTGCTGTACGTGCTGAGATAACCCCATGATCGGGTGCAATCACTTGGGTTTGCGTTAAACGAAGCTGATTACTGTCAATTTGGGCTTTGGCTGCATCTAAGCGGGCTTGTGCTGTACTTTGAGAAGTCAAATATTTTGTCGCTTCTTGTTGTGAAATTGCACCGGTATTTTTGAGTTGTTGAATACGTTGATTATTGATACTGGCATCAGCTAGTACAGCTTTCGCTTCTGCATAATTGGCCTTTGCTGTCGCCAATTCAGCACGAATACTTTCACTGTTAATTTCAGCCAAAACTTGCCCACGTTGTACGCTATCACCAACGTTGACATTGACTTTGGTAATTCGTTGCCCCGAAAGTTCGCTGCCAATCACCACTTCTTGCCATGCAGCAATATTGCCATTGGCCGTAAAGTTTTGCTTCCAGTTTTGCAGCTCGGGTTGTATCACCATTACAGTCAGTGCTGGCTTAGTGTTAGAAGCGGATGTTGCTGCATTTTCTGGAGAAGTCTGTTTTTTACTTGAAGATTTCCATCCAATAAAAGCGACGATTAGCACAATAAAAATAATTGCAATAATGATCCCGAGTTTTGAGTTTATGTGCTTTTTTTTCATTGGGTCATGCGATTTCATTTTAGTTTTTTAAATGAGTAGAGATAAGTTGAGTATCTCTAAAGGCTCTATGTTTGGTCAAGTTGCAATACAGCGCTTAATGTGATTTTTTGAAAGTTAAGCGGTTAAATTTTGCTATAGAGAGGCCGTTGAAGTTAGCGACCTTTGTGGTTTTAAAGCACTGATTATTAGATCACGTGAATGAATAAAATTATTTATATGTTTTTAATATAAAAACCATCAAAACCAGCATAATTTTGTATAAAAACTACAAAAACTTTCTCAATTTATAATATTTTTTAATAAATAAATACCATGAGTTCTTGCTTTTTTATTTGAAAAAACGTGCTTATAAAATGAGAAAGTAAGTTTAAGTAATAGTGATTATCATTTAATATTGCGGCTTAATTTAGATGACTGTTTTAGAGCCTCCTATGCGAAAAATTAAACCCTTAATTGTGATGATGGCAGTGGCGACAAGTGCTGCAATTGCGCATGCTGAACAACAAGATGCTTCATCGACTCAATCGAGCAATGGTAATGCAAAACAACTGAGTACGATTACAGTAGTCGCAAGTGCAGATGCATCAGCAGAGGGTTTAATGCCAGCGTTTGCCGGTGGACAAGTGGCTTCTGGCGGTAAAGTTGGGATATTTGGTAATCAGAAAAATATAGATACGCCGTTTAATCTAACCAGCTATACCAATCAATATATTCAAGAGCGACAAGCAAAAAGTGTTGGGGATGTTTTAAAAGCGGATCCAAGTGTTCGTGTCGGACGTGGTTTTGGTAATTTCCAAGAAAATTATTATATTCGTGGCTTTAACTTGGGTTCAGACGACACAGCCTATAACGGTTTATATTCAATTTTACCACGTCAATATATTCCTGCGGAGCTGTTTGAACGTGTTGAGGTATTAAAAGGGGCATCCTCATTTTTAAATGGAGCCATGCCAAGTAATGGTGGGATTGGTGGTGCAATTAACTTATTGCCAAAACGTGCAAGTAACGAACCACTCAATCGTGTCACAGTGGGTACGGATTTTAATGGCGGTTATATTGCCAATGATATTTCTCGACGTTTTGGTGAAGATCAACAATTCGGTGTACGTGTAAACACAGCATATCATGGTGGTGATACGGCTGTTGATAATGAAGAAGCATCTTTAGGTTTAGCTTCTATAGGCTTGGATTACCGCGGTGATCGTTTACGTCTTTCTGGCGATATGGGTTATGTGAATAATCGTTTAAAAGCGACTCGTCCAAACGTGACTTTAGGCGCGGGTATTACCGAGATTCCGAAAGCAATTGATAGCTCAGATAACTTTGCACAAAAATGGACGTATTCAAATGAAGAGGATGTTTTTGGAAGTTATCGTGCTGAATATGATTTAGCTGATAATTTAACGGCTTATGCTGCTTATGGTTTTCGACATGGCGAAGAGCAAAACAGTTTAGCAAATATGACCTTGACCAATCAGACAACAGGCGCGGGGACCATTTACCGATTTGACAATGCACGTGTAGATATGGTCAATACTGGTGAAGTTGGTGTGCGTAGCAAAGTAAACACAGGTTCAATTGAACATAATTTAGTGCTTTCTGCATCAGCATTTCAACAGAATACCCGCAATGCTTATGTGATGGACTATAAAAATACATTAGCCAACAATATCTATAATCCAATTCAGTATGATCAACCTGCTTATTCACAAAATGCATTGTTTGGGAATAACTTAGATACGCCTAAATTAACGACTCGGACGCGTTTAAGAAGCATTGCCATTGGCGATAACCTCAAAGCTTTAGATGATAAATTAACAGTCATGCTCGGTGGACGTTATCAAACCATCATGCAAGAAAACTATAATTATGGAACTTCAACTAAATCAGGTGAGTATGATGAAAGTAAGTTTACCCCTGCTTTGGGTCTAAGTTATAAAATTCTGCCTGAAGTTTCAGTTTATGCAAATTATATTGAATCTTTAGCTAAAGGTTTGAGTAATACCAATTCAACGACGAAAGAAACCACAACACTCAAACCATTCGTTGCTAAACAAAAAGAAATTGGTGCCAAATATGAAAATGATCAGTTTGGTGCAAGCTTAAGTTTGTTTGATATCGATAAGCAGCGCGCAGTACTTGAAAACAGTATTTTTAGTGATGCGGGTAAATATGTACATCGTGGTGTTGAACTCAATACTTTTGGTCAATTGACGGATTCTTTAAAAGTGTTAGGTGGTGCAACTTGGATTGATGCAAAGCAAAAAAATACAGGAAATGTTAACTACGATAATAAAAAGGAAGTGGGTGTTGCAAAATTTCAAGCAAATGTTGGTGCTGATTGGAAATTGCCAACAGTTCACGATGTGTCTTTAAATGCTCAAGTCACCTATACAGGTTCGACTTATGCGAGTTTAGACAACAAATTGAAAGTAGGTGATTGGACAACTTTAGATCTTGGTGCGACATATAAAACTCAGTTGGGGCAAACACCGACAACTTTTAATTTCCGTGTAAATAATGTCTTCGATAAAAATTATTGGTCATCAGTTGGTCTATTCGACAACATCAACAGTACTTCTAACACCAATAACGGCTACTTGGTTGCTGGGCAACCTCGTACATTTATGTTAAGTGCGGCTTTTGATTTTTAAATACCACAAAAAAATGCCCCAAATTTGGGGCATTTTTTATAACAGCATATTTTTATAAAATGGTTTTTAAACGTTGAATCACTTGCTCACATTGAGTAATATCTGCGACCAATGCCATACGAACATGACCTTCACCAGGATTGCCTTGTTCAGTATCACGAGACAAATAACGCCCCGGTAAAACTTTAATGTTGGCTTTTTCCATTAACATTTTGGCAAAGTTTTCATCATGATCGACTTTTAACCAATAATAGAAACCTGCATCGGGCTTTTGTAATGGTAAAAGATGACCGAGTTCATTTTGGAACAAATCAAATTTGGCACGATACAGTCTGCGATTTTCTTCAACATGTGTTTCATCGTTCCAAGCAACAATTGAAGCCAATTGATGTTGGACTGGCATTGCAGCGCCGTGATAAGTACGAAATTTTAAATAAGGTTTAAGTAAGTTTGCATCCCCAGCAACAAAACCTGAGCGCATACCCGGTAGGTTTGAACGCTTAGACAGTGAATGGAACACGATACAATTTTTATAGTCGTCACGACCTAATTCAGCACAGACTTCTAATAAGCCGATCGGTGCTTCATCAAACCACAATTCTGAGTAACATTCATCAGACGCAATCACAAAGTCATATTGGTCAGAAAGTGCAATGAGCTTTTTGAATTGTGCTTTTGAAAGTACCGCACCAGTAGGATTTCCCGGCGTACAAACAAACAAAAGTGCAGTTTTTTCCCAAACTTCAGCAGGTACAGCATCAAAATCACCGAGGTAATTGTTATCTTCGGTACAGTTAACAAAGTATGGCTTGGCGCCAGCTAAAAGTGTTGCACCTTCATAAATCTGATAGAACGGATTAGGCATTACCACATAAGGTGCGTCATCACGATTAATCAAGGCTTGTACAAAAGAGAAAATCCCTTCACGTGTGCCTGTTACTGGAAGGACATGATCTTCGGCACTGATTGCATTCAGTTTAAAACGACGGGTTAGCCACTGAGCAATACTTTCACGAAGTTCTGGTAAACCTTTACTGTTTGGATAAGTTGAAAGGTGCTGAAAATTATCAATGATCGCTTGCTTCACAAACTCAGGAGCAGGATGCTTTGGTTCTCCAATTGAAAGTGGGATCAAAGGTAAATCTGCAGGTTTTACATCCTGAAAAAGCTGGCTTAACTTTTCAAATGGATAAGGATGTAATAAAGACAAACTAGAGTTCATGAAACAATTACCACGATAGAAAGTAAGATTAATGTTGCCCACAGATTTGATTGGATGCTTCATCTAATGCCGCTTTTAATTTTGCGGTAAAGACTTCAGCCTCAGCTTCAGTGAGGGGGGTGCCATCTTTTTTGGTGACAAAGAAAATATCTTCTGCTTTTTCACCCAGCGTAGCGATTCTAGCAGAATGTATGTCTAAACCTTGCATCATAAATAAACCCCCAACGCGTGCAAGTAAGCCCGGTTGGTCGAGGGTAGAGATTTCTACCATATTTTGCTGCAAAGCTTCGTTAAGTGTTACATCCACAGTATTTTCAATATCGAAGTGGCGAAGTTGACGTGGAATACGACGTTGCATCAAACCCGGATATTTATCTGATTCGCTTAAGGCTTTAATTAACGCCTGTTTGACTGTTTCTTCACGTTCAGGATCGGTTAATAAGGTACCGAAACGATCCAAGACCACATAAGTATCTAAACTAAAGGCTTTGGTTGCAGTGATAATCCGTGCATCTTGGACATCCAGATTCATACGATCCAAAATTGCCACTGTAGTGGCAAACAGATTGGGTTGGTCTTGAGTATAAATAAAGATCTGTACAGCATCTTGTGCTGCTTTACGGTGCGCACGCATGAGCACCAATGGTGCAGGGTTGTCGCCGTGTTGCAAAATGGCGCGGGTATGCCATGCAATTTCATCTGCGGATTCTTTAAGGAAGTACTCATCCCCAAGCTCTTGCCAGACCTTTTCAACTTGATCCAGTGGAAACTCATCTACCAAGACTTCGCTTGCAGAGAATTTGGTATCCTCAATCAGCATTTGATAATCAACAGGTCGGCCCAAACCAGAACGAATCACATCACGCGCATGGGTATAGAGTTGACGCATCAAAGAAGAGCGCCATGTATTCCAAAGTTTTGGATTGGTGGCATTGATATCGGCAACCGTCAACGTATAGAGATAATCTAAATGCTCCATATCACCAAGCTTTTCAGCAAATTCTTTCACCACATCTGGATCTGAAATATCTTTTTTCTGTGCGGTCATCGACATCAGTAAATGGTTTTGGATAAGCCAAGCAACCAAATTACATTCACGCTCAGTAAACCCATGCGCAAGACAGAATTCAATTGCATCTTCGGCACCAAGTTCACTGTGATCTCCACCACGGCCTTTGGCAATATCATGGAATAATGCAGCAAGGAATACGATGTCACGACGGACTAAGCGTTGAAATACAGAACTGACAACAGGATAGTCTTTGGCAAAGCCGGGTTCTTTAAAACGATTTAAATTACGAATTAACAGTAAGGTATGTGCATCGACGGTATAAATATGGAACAAGTCATATTGCATCAGTCCCATGATTTGCCCAAATGCAGGGATATAATTTCCTAATACACCATAACGCTTCATTGCCACCATGGTTTCATATAAACGATATGGAGAGCGGATGATCGCCATGAATAATGCTTGATGGGTCGGATTATCACGAAATGCTTGATCAATGCGTTTTGCTGCTAAAGTCAAAAGACGCAATGTACGTGCACGAATACCCTCGATTTCAGGGCGATTCGCCAAGATATAAAAAATCTCTAAAATAGCGCTTGGATTTTCGGAAAAGGTTTTATGTTGTTGAACGGCAAGCTTGCCATCAACCAATTTAAAATGTTCGTTAATATTTTCGATTTTACGTTCATAGTCGGGTAAACGTGGGGTAATCACCGATTCATTGAAATAAGCCAATAACATTTCATTTAAGGTCGAAACCTGTTGCGCGGTACGATAATAACGCTTCATGAACTGTTCAATTGGATAATTTGGATGATGATCATCTTCTCGTGTATAGCCAAATTTAGCTGCAATATCACGTTGATAATCAAACAATAGGCGATTTTCATCACGTTTGGTTAAACGGTGTAAATGATGGCGAATTTCCCAAAGAAAGTTTTCAGCTTCTTCCAGAACGCCCAATTCAAATTCAGAAATAAAACCCAAATGAACCAAGTCGTAAATACGATTGACTCGGAAATGTCGTTTGGCAATCCAGCCAATTTGGTTAATGTCCCGAATACCGCCGGGTGCATTTTTAATATCGGGTTCTAAATTGCTTTCAGTATTGTTATGTTGTGCATAGCGTTGCGCTTGTTCATCCATCTTGGCATCAAAGAAAGTCTTGTCTGTCCAAGTTTGGGAAACGACACGACGAGGCCATCTTGCCAGATGTTGATTGCCAATAATTAATCGCGCTTCAATCAGCGAGGTTGCCACAGTGAGATCATTGGTGGCTTGTTCAAAACAACTTCGGATACTCCGTACACTGACACCCGGTTTAAAATTCCCCACATCCCAAAGTGTAGAAATAAATTGCGTCACTGTTTGTTCTTGTTCAGGAGAAAGATCTTCTTCTGAAAGAATCATGATGTCGACATCAGAATAGGGCAACATTTCGCGTCGCCCATAGCCACCAACAGCAAATAAACCAAGATCTGTTTGATCTAGCCCCGAATGCTTCCAGAGAAACATAAGGGCTTCATCTACCACATTTGAACGGGTACGGACAATTTCGCGTATTGTTGTACCATGATCATAGGCCTCATTTAACTGTTGCTCAACATCGCTACGCCATTGATTAATCGCTTTAATGTCATGTATATCAGTTACATATTCCAATAGAGGAGAGGTGTTGATCATGGATGTCTTGTCCGCAAATATATTGGCTAGTTGTTTAAATGAACAGTGACTTTTGCAGCCGTTTCTTGTGCAAGTTCACGTGCTTGGTCTGTTGTTTCAGCACGTGCTGTTGCCACGCCCATACGACGACGTTTAAATCCTTCAGGTTTACCGAACAGGCGTAAGTCTGTCGCAGGATTTTGCAAAGCAAGATTTAAGCCAGAGTATGAAAGATTCTTTGCATCCATACCTGCATAGATTACAGCACTTGCAGCAATACTATGTCGTTCAGTATTGACAGGTAAACCCAAAATCGCACGTGCATGTAATTCAAATTCGCTTTGGAATTGTGATGCAAGTGTGACTAAGCCTGTATCGTGTGGACGCGGTGATACTTCACTAAACCATACTTTATCACCTTTTACAAACAGTTCTACCCCAAAAATCCCACAGCCACCAAGTGCTACAGTGACTTTATTGGCAATGCGTTTGGCTTCATTTAAAGCTGCTTCTGTCATTGCTTGGGGCTGCCAACTTTCTACATAGTCGCCTGAATCTTGACGATGCCCAATTGGATCACAATAAGCGGTTTCAATTTCACCTGTTTCTGGATTTTTCGAACGTACAGTGAGTAAGGTGATTTCAAAATCAAAGTCAATTTGTGACTCAACGATGACCGTACCTTGATTTACCCGACCACCCGTTTGAGCATATTCCCAAGCCGCATCTACTTCTGCATATTCTTTGACACGAGATTGCCCCTTACCAGAAGAAGACATTACAGGTTTAACAAAGTTCGGATAACCAATGTCATCACATGCAGAACGGAAGCTTTCTAAAGTATTGGCAAAACGGTAAGCGGAAGTCGGTAAACCAAGTTCTTCTGCCGCTAAGCGACGAATCCCTTCACGGTTCATGGTTAAATTCACGGCTTTTGCCGAAGGGATCACGGTTGCAATATTTTGTTGTTCGATTTCGACTAATACTTGAGTAGCAATCGCTTCAATTTCTGGAACAATAAGATTGGGTTTTACTTTTTCAATTAAAGCTTTTAATTCTGTTGCATCTGCCATGTTTAAGGCATAAGAGAAATGAGCAACTTGCATGGCAGGTGCGTTTTCGTAGCGGTCTGCCGCGTGAACTTCAACACCAAGTCGTTGTAATGAAATCACCACTTCTTTACCAAGCTCTCCTGAACCTAACAGTAAAACTTTAAATGCAGATGATTGAAGTGGGGTACCAATAGTAACGCTCATGCTATTCTTCCATGCTTGTCTTATGGACTGTTAGCATAGCAGAACTCAGGCGTGTGTTAAGGGCTGATTGACATAAAATAATGATATTGTCTAACAGATTTTTTTATAAAGTTTTTAGCTTATCGGTGGTTTGCCACTACAAATGAAGTGGCTTTGAATTTGCGCAAGGAAACTGATTAAGAGTTTTTAATTAATTCTTTTTACGAACCCACAGAATCAACGCAATGAGGCAGATCAGTAATTCTACAAAAAACGACCAATGCAGAATAAAGTTTAACCACCACGGCTGATAACGTGAGCTGACTTCAAAAAACACATAGGGTTGATCAATAAACGGTGCAAAAAGCCAAACATCACCTACAAAAGTATCCAAGCCAATATGTAGCAGGGCAGCACCCGAAAAAAGACTGATCATCAGGGCAGGTTTAGCCGTGTATTTTGAATGGATGAAATAAAATAAAGCGATTAGAAAGATTGGAATCCAAAATGAAAACCAATGTAAAAAATATTTATGGTGATGTACCGACCTATGATCGAATAAATAGAAATAGAATAGATCAATATCAGGAAAAACTGCACCAAGCATAATCAGCGTAAAAAAAGCTTTATTGGTGATTTTTGTCTGTTTAAATTTCTTGAGTAAAAGTTTAGCCAAGATATAGCCAGAAGGTAAGTGTGCGATAAACATATCAAGTTGCGTATTTTAAATATTATATTTGAAAGCAATCATACACAACTAATTAATTCACATGGTTTTTTATTGTAAATTGATTAGATAAAAGCATTTTAAATCCTAGAGACTTTAAATTTAAACGCTGATCTGATGATACATTAAAATATGCTTAAACAACAAAACTACAGATAGGTGTAGACCAAACCATAGGCCAATGCTGCTGTAAGTGTCGCTAAAACAATTCTTTTAAATTTAAAATACAATCCTGTGAGTACGATAAAGCCCACCAGCATCGCAAAACTTTTATTTGGCGTTTCGATCAATGGTGGGAGTGTGGCGACAATTAACATTGAACTGATTGCTGCAATTCCGATACTGCCTAATGCAATTTTTAACCATGTTGCGCCACGAGATTGCGTGTGTTGTTGGCTTTTTTGCAGCAGATAGAATGGACCAAAGCGTGAAGCAAAATTTGCAATACCGACCAATATCCCCACCAAGATAATCTGTAAATCCATTTTAAATACTCACTTCATCAGTTTGCTTTAAAACATAATGTTTAAATAATCCCGCTAAAATCCCAGATGCAATCCCAATAAAAATTGCAGCAGACATGTTGATAAAATAACAGGCCAATGCGGAAACCACTAAAGATACAGCAACCACAAAAGTATGTTTTTTCTCAAAAGCTGCCAGTAAGAAGCTTAAGAACAATGCAGGTAACAAGAAGTCTAAAGCGGCTTGTAAAAATTGCGGCAAGTCGCTGACTTGATCTGCAAATAAACCACCTAAAAATGAACCCAAGGCCCATGACATCCAGCTAAACAAGCTGAGTCCGAGCATCCAAGACTCTGACCATTCTTGACGACGTTGGGAAAGTTTAATCATTCCAGCCGCAAAAACTTCGTCGGTTAAACCCCATGCCCATACTGCGGTCTTTTTTAGGTTTAAACGGTCTTGAATCAGGTTTTGTAAGGCTGGCCCATAAAGTACATGGCGAATATCCAGTGCAATGACTGTAAGTGCTGTCATCCAAATAGATGTGCCACTGCCCAATAATGCAACCACAAGAAATTGGCTAGCACCAGCGTACATAGAGCAAGATAGAAATAAGGCTTCCCATGCACTAAAACCAAATTGGGTCGCGGATACACCAAAGGCAAAAGATACAGGCAGATAAGTAAAGATGATGGCTTGACTGTCTTTAGCGCCTTGCCAAAAGCCAGCAGTTTGGACTGAGGGATTGTGCTCTGACACAGGACACCTAAAACGAGAGTAAAACAAAAGGTAAAATCAAGATTGTGTATTCTACCCGAATTTACTAGCATAGTAGCGAAATGTTTATTTAGGCGTAACTTTATGTTCGCAAATCAGTCGAAATTATTATTGAGTATGACCTTGGTGTTAGGTGTTTTAGGTTTACAAGCATGTGGTAATTCATCTTCTGAACCTAAAGAAAAAGTTGAAATTAAAGCTGCGCCAAAACTAACAAATGATGCGACAACCTATGCCAATGAAGCATGGAAGCTGATCAATCAGGTGGAACCCTTTGTCTACCGTAAGCAATTGAATTTGATTGAAGACAATGTACGTAAACCTTTACGGAAACTCAGTACCGACTGGCGTATCAATGTCAAAATGACCGATTCGGTGACAGAAGGTAAATACGCGTTGTGTCGTAAAGCCATGACCAGTTTAGATACTTGGGCAAGATCGACATTGGAAAAAGATGGTGAAATGCAAAAAAATCAAGCGCAATATGAGCGTGATAAAGCCCAGTGCAAAGATGCAATTGAAAATCCAAGTTTAGGCAATACTAAAGCAAATAATAATATTTTTTAAAGGATCTTAGTAAATGGCGCAAATATGCGCCATTTTTTTAATTCATACGAATGTTCGTTAAGTAAGCTTTTCGTTGCTTAAGGTTTTAATGGATTGGTTGATGCAGTTTTCACTGCTTTGTCTTTGGCAGCAGTTGATTTTGCAGCGGCGTCATTTTTTACTGCTTTGGTTGTTGCTTCAGCTTTTGCTTTGCTTGCAGCAGTTTCAGTTTCAGTTTCAGTTTTTAGCTTTGTTGCTGCTTCTTTCGGTTTCGCTTCAACAGCTTTTGTTGCAGCTACACTTTTGTCTTTTGCTTGCGTTGCATCAGCTTTGGCTTTTGTACTTGCAGCTGTTGCTTTTTGAGTCGCTTGAGCTGCAGGATTAGCCGCAACACATTTGCCGCCTTTATGGTTTGGACCTGTACCACCAACCAATGTTGTACCTTTAGGGCAAGCAAAAGCAGAAGCGCTAAGTACAGTGAATAATCCCGCTGTGAGCAATGTTGTGATTTTTTTCATTTATTTCAACTTTTATTGAGATGGCATTAGCGCCTCGCTAAAATATAATTGTATTTTTCACAAAGTAGAATAGATTATTTGTATATTTTATTTATAAAATGATTATATATTCCAGCCGTTTAAGGTGAATTTAATATTTGTCTAAAAGTAGAAAAGTAATGAGTTAAATTAGAATTAGCCTAGTGAGTGAGCAATAGAATGTAATTGCTTGATATCTAAAATTTCTATTTTTTTAAAGGCAATTTTTAAAACGCCTTGTTGTTCGAGTAAATGTAATTCTTGGTTAATGGTCTGACGTGAGCATTTGAGCAGCAATGCCAATTGTTCTTGAGATAAATGAATGATGTTATTTTCAATACGGATATGATTGCCGTAGCCGTTTAAGATAAACATCAAACGCTGAGCCAATCGTTGTTGTATATGCTGGGTTTGAATTGAAATGAGTTCTAAAAAAGCAAAGCGAAGTTTTTGACTGGTCAATTGGGCGATATGGAACCAATATTGCGGATAGTCATTTAAAATTTTCTGAATCGCTTGGCTGGGGAGATGTAAAATTAAACATTTTCCAACAGCAATGGCATCATGAGAACGTGGTTGCTGATCCACCAAAGAAATTTCTCCAAACCACATAATCGGTTCTGCAATAGCAGCAACGGATTCATTTCCTTCAATATCAATATAGCCTAAGCGTACCCGACCATCTAAGACGGCATAGATGCCATTAAATAGATCGCCTGATCTGAAAATCGCTTGATCACGCTCAAATTTTTGATAATGGGCTTGTTGTTGAATCAATTGTTGAAAAGGAATAGGCAGTTGTGAATACCATAAATTCTTTGATAATAATTCAAGGTCCGTTGAATTCAGCACAATATGTCCTTTTATGTATCATTGTTAATCTTTGCTTTGATTTTCAAATATATCTAACAGCATAGTCAGTAGGGTAGAAATTACATTAGATAAAATCAGTGGCGATAAGCGCAGAGTAGAACCATTTACAATCCTCCTTTAAGAGCAACAATTTAGCGTGAATATGACAGAGTCACTGGCCATAATGTATCAATAAATTTATTGTGAAAGCTGTTGTTATCTACTTCTTTGCAAATTTAAATGAAAAATCAATTCAACTTGTCAGCTAGACGACAACTTTTATCTTAGCGTTTTTATATAGTGAAATGAAGAGATTAACAAGGACGCTGAAAATGAACAGATTAGAACAACTTCTTAGCCAGTACGCAGCTTATCATTTAGACCATAAAAATGTATTTACGCATTTTATTGGTATTCCGATGATCGTATTTTCAATTATGTGTTTAACGGCTAGAGCAGGGGTGATGCTTTCAGGTTTTGAAATCACTTTAGCATTGATTCTACTGGTTTTAAGTGTGATTTATTATTTAAGTCTGGATAAATCATTCGGCTTTTTAATGTTGCTTATTTATGCAGTGGCCTATCCATTTGCCTATAAAATTGCCCAATTAGGCATGGGAACTTGGCTAAGTATCAGCATTGGTACTTTTGTTGTAGGATGGGTATTCCAATTTGTAGGGCATTTTTATGAAAAGAAAAAACCTGCATTTGTTGACGATTTAGTTGGTTTAGCGATTGGTCCATTATTTGTCTTGGCTGAATTTGTATTCTTGCTAGGTTTTCGTAAAGATCTACAAGAAAAAATGCTAGCAGAAGCCAGAAAGCAACGTACTGCAATGGATGAAAAATCATTACAGGCTTTACACGCGAAATAATTTGAAAGATAACCAATCTAAATCAAGATAAAACCCTTTAAGGCAGTAATTTAAACTGACTTAAAGGGTATCGACTTCTATATTTTTGTTTGTTTTAGAATAAGAATTCTTTGATAAATATCACTAAACCAAAGAAAAAAATGGCGCAACCAATATAAAATTTTATTTTTTTAATCAGTGAAGAATTGAACATTGGCATCGTCATATGGTCTGTATAGTATTTCATTGGATTGCTTCTAAATAACGGCGATTCACTTCTTCCCAATTCACAACATTATAAAATGCCGCAATATATTCGGGACGACGGTTTTGGTATTTTAAATAATAAGCATGTTCCCAGACATCTAAAGCCAGCACTGGGATATTGCCATTCATCAGTGGTGAATCTTGATTGGCACTGCTTTCTACGATGACTTTCTTTTCAGGGGTTACGCTTAACCATGCCCAGCCACTACCAAAGCGTGTCAGTGCTGCTTTGGTAAAGGCTTCTTTAAATTTTTCAAAACCGCCAATATCTCTGTCAATTGCTTCAGCGATTTGTTTAATTGGCTCACCACCACCTTGAGGGCTCATTACTGTCCAGAATAAAGAGTGGTTGGCATGTCCACCACCATTATTAATCACGCTATTTTTAAGATCAGCAGGAACTTCATTCACTTTTGAAACCAGTTCTTCAATCGACAACTTTTCCCATGCTGTGCCTTCAACTGTGGCATTGATATTATTGATATAGGTTTGATGGTGTTTGGTATGGTGGATTTCCATTGTTTTTGTATCAATATTAGGTTCAAGTGCATCGTATGCATAAGGCAGTTGTGGTAGAGAGTAAGCCATGAAGCAATCCTGTGATGTTGAGTGTAATGATAATGCTAATAATTATCATTATTATATATGAGCATCAAAAGTGCAACCTACTTAACTTTATTATTGTGTAGCTGATTTCAAAATAAAAATAATGTAATAAGCCGAGATTGTAGAAAAGAAGAAAGGAGAATTTTTGATTTTTGTAAAGCTCGAATATATTAGATATTTTTGTGATTAGAAATTAATTATTTGAATTTCATGATTTATACAGCTTCACTTAATCTAGAATTCACCTAAAAGTATACTTTCGGAGGCGGTTTAATATTCAAAAATAGATGTAAATTAAAAAATTTATTAATAAACCCTTTTATTGTTAAGTTAATATTGATAATAATGTGGTTAATTAACATAATGAATTTTAGTGGTTATGTCTAAAAAGTATAAACTTTATCCAATAAGAACGATTAAAGACTGGGAAGGTGACGATTGGGATGTTTATGAAGAGCGAAAGTCTTTTTCAGGCATCATGGCTTATAAAGGCTGGCCATATTCATTGACACCTAGAGATGGTATTGGTGGTCAGTTTTCTAATATTTTAACGCCCGAAGTTGCAGAATTTCTTAAAGTGCATTCAATTCGTGAGGCTGAGCAGGAACTTGGTTTAAGCAATAGTATTATTGCCAAATTCAGACGAACTTTAGGGATACAAAATAAATTTATCTATCGCAATGATCATTGGCTTTTAGAGCATCAAGAAGAACTTTTATACGACAGTCTTGAAACACTAAAAATAAAATATGGTTTAAATCGGAATCAGGTGTATCAGCATAAAAAATGGTTAGCTGATTTGATCAGTATTCCAACAAGAAAAAGAATTCGAAAAAAGAAATCTGATGATTTACAAGAACTATGGTTCCAAGAACATAAAGACCAAATGGTTGGAATGAGTATTCAAGAAATTTCAATAACTCACAATATTAGTCACTTTCGTGCGCAAAAAATTTATAACCGTATTCGTAAAGAACTTGGAGAGTTAAGTTTTTCGGAACAGTTTAAAAAGAATAAACTATATAAATATCAATGTATTATTGATAATAAAGATGAATTGTTAAATCAGGGTAAAACAGTTGCAGAGCTGGCTGAACGATTCCAAAAGACCACAGGGCAAATTCTAAGAGCAAGAGTAAAGTTAAGAGAAACTTTAAAAACACCAAAAGTGAAAGACCAAAATCGAGCATGGCTAATCGCAAATCAAAAAATTTTACTAGATACCAATCTAAGTAAAGAAGATCTGGCAAAAAGGCTCAATATCAAACCCAGTCAGGTAAATAGTAAAAAGGCGCAGCTTAAAAAACTACTTAACATCCCACACTACAATGATCAAGTTCAAGCCTGGCGTATACAGAATCAACAGATATTGCTTTCTTTGCATTTAAGAATTTCTGAAATTGCAAAAATACTCAATCGTAAAGAAAAATATATTGTTAAAAATAGAATGATTTTGAGAAATTTTCTGGGTATTACTAAACAAGATCAAATAGAAGCTTGGGTACTTAAACATCAATATGATTTAGAACGATTAAGTATTGAAAATATTGAAGAAAAATACAAAATTGAGCGATACACTATCCAAAAATATCAAAAAATTTCAGTAACATTGAAACAAAATGAAACGAATAATTTTTGAGTATATCTAATCATTCTGTTAACGTTTTCTACATTAAAAATAAGGTCATAATAATGTTAAATAATATTTTTACTATTTTAGATAAGTTCGGCTTTGGAACTCAAAAGAGAGTAATTAATGTTCAATTTTCAAATTTGGAACTCAGTTCGCAAGTAATGTTGCAGCGGATTGATGGCTATCATGCTATCAACGAGGGATTATCGGCAGAGCTTATCTGCCTATCATCAAACCCATTCATAGAATTAAAACAATTTATTGGTTGTCAGGTGAGTGTGGACCAAGTTACAGATTCAGGCAGGTTGTTTAGAACGACAGGGATTATCACAGGTGCAAGTCAAGGACAATCCGATGGTGCGTTTAGTCTTTATCGCTTGATCATGCAAGATCCAACTTCTCTTTGGCATAAAAGACGTAATAGCCGTGTGTTCATGGATAAGAGCGTTGTTGAAATTTGCGAAATTATCGTAAAAGAATGGCAGTCCAAAAGTGCCTTGTTTGCAGCAAGTTTAATACTGGATACCAGTGGCTTAACCAAAGACTATGATGTCCGTCCATTCTCCATGCAATCAAACGAATCTGATTATGAATACCTTACTCGGATTTTACGTGAAGAATCAATTAACTGGCTGATTGATGAGTCAAATTACTTGGTTTCTAGTAGTCGTCAAAGTATTGAACCACAGAAACTAAGATTAATTGATGACAATGCCCAATTTAAAGCAATTGAACGTAGAACCATTCGTTATCATCGTTCAAATGCGACGGAACAGTATGACAGTATCACCAGTTTTATCGCAAAGAGACAATTACAATCTACAGCAATCCACGTCCAGCGTTGGCAAGCAGACAGCTTAACTCAAGAAGATGCCAGTGGTTCCGTCCTCAGTTCACACAAACACAGCGCGCAACGTGATAATGAAAGCTTAAGTTTAGAGCAAGCTTGGAATATCTCCCCTGCTTGGATTCGTGATCTTAAAGGTGAAGACCAAGCTACTACATCTGGGAATAGTCAACTGGATAAACTGAATAAACAGCTCAATCAATACCAAGCTTTACAAGCCAAATATTTTACCGCGCATAGTAGTGTCGGTGATACACAGGTTGGCTATTGGTTTCAATTGAATGATCATCCCGAGCTGGAAAAAAATCACAGCGGGGCCGATAAGGAACTGCTTATACTGAGTAAGCACTTTTACAATCAAAATAATCTCCCTAAAGATATACAAGACCAAATTGAAAAACTACTCACCCTCAGCCATTGGCAAAGCAATAAACATAGCATACATGAACGTCAAGCGAATGAGCTAATGGTGGTGCGTAGAAGTATTGATGTTGTTCCAGAATATGATCCTTTAAAACATCGACCAACGGCTCACGTACAACGTGCCAAAGTGGTCAGTGATGGTGAAGAAATCTATGTGGATGAATGGGGTCGGATAAAAGTACGTTTCCTGTTTACTCGAATTGAAGATCATGTCCATGATGGAGGTGCTGGTTCTAATGACAATGACACAGATTCAGCTTGGGTAGATGTACTCACGCCATGGGCGGGTGAAGGTTATGGTGCAAGATTTCTACCTCGTGCTGGTGAGACGGTAGTGATTGATTTTTTTGATGGCAATATTGATAGACCTTTTGTGACAGGTCGTATTCATGAGGCACAACGTAACCCAACCAAATTTGATATCAGAGGACAACTTCCTGATACAAAAAAACTCAGCGGAATCAGATCAAAAGAGGTTTCAGGGGAAGGCTTTGGGCAACTCAGATTTGACGATAGTACTGGGCAAATAAGTACACAATTACAATCCAGCCATGGCACCACACAATTGAATCTTGGAAACCTAAGCCATCCTAAAGAAACGGCAGAAAGTGATGGTCGTGGTGAAGGGTTTGAATTAAGGACAGATCAATGGGGAGCGCTTAGAGCTGGTGATGGCTTACTTCTTTCAACCTATCAACAGTCTCAAGCATCAGGAAATCACTTAAATGCAGAAGAAGCAAAAAAACAGCTAAATAATAGTGAATATTCGGCAAATTCACTTAATGAAGCAGCTAAAAATCAAAAAACTGATGAAGTTGAATTGTTAAAAAATTTAAAGCTGTTTGCTGAACAAATACAAACTGATATCGCTAAATTTAATCAAAATTTAATGTTGTTGACTTCTCCTGCTGGAATTGCTCTATCAACAATTCGTGATATTCATTTATCTGCTGATGGTCAGGTCAATAATGTTGCACAAGATAGTATTCATTTCAGCACTCAAAACAACTTGATTGCACATGCTAAAAATAAAGTCAGCTTATTTGCAGCTACCGATGATATGAAGCTAATTACAGGTAAAGGTAAATTTGAAGTTCAGGCACAAAATAATGTAATGGATCTTATTGCAAGAAATGACATTCAAATTATTTCGACGGAAGATACGATTTATCTTATTGCTTCTAAAGAAATAAAACTGATTGGTGGGAGTTCATTGGTTCAGATAAATAATTCAGGTATTTTCTCAAAAACAGGAGGAAAGTTTGAAGTAAAATCTGGACAACAAATTTTTACAAGTGGGGCAAAAGTTGAGGCCAATACTCCAAATTTACCTCCAGAACCAAAAGTAAAAACAAAAAAGAATTTTTCGTGAGTATATAACAATGATTATTAGTCCTCTTATTTTAAAACCTAATACAAATCAATCTGATGATGATTGGATAAATACTTTGATGCCTGTGGGTACAATAGCGGACGAATATCCTGTTTTGGATACATTGGCTTGGCATGGGGGTTATAACCAAGTTGCCAATGGTAATGATAACGTAGTTAGAGCTATTGCTGATGGAAAAGTGATTTATGCAAAAAAAGATTTCGAGCTCATTGATTATGAAGGTTCTAAATCTCACAAAGCTTGTGTTGTAATCGAACATGAAACGGAAATTGGTGACAATGTTAAAGTTAAATATTTTTCTATTTATATGCATCTAAGGCAGATAGAAATTGGCTTAGATAAAGGAAGAAAAATATATCGGAAGCAAAAAATTGGTTTAGTAGGACAACACCAAAATGAGAATAAAATACATTTTGAAATTGTTTGTGACCAAGCAAATTTAACAAAAATAATTGGTCGTAGCACAGCTGAATTAAATCTAGGTACAAACGGGCGTAAAGATGTAGTCTATGGAGATATTCATTTTTATTTACCATCTGGTACTAAATTTTACAAAGAAGCTAGTGCAACAAATGAAATTTATACTTCAAATATGGCTTTATACATGTGTTTAAGTTTTAAAAATGGAAAGGCTTATACACAAACTTATAAGGAGCTTGGAAAGGGGATTTTTCAAAAACAAAGAACAAAACCATTATTAGTTAAATATAAACTGAATGATAAAGACAAAAATGAACGAGAAGAATACGAATATGATTTATATAAATATTCTAAAAAATTTGCGACAGCTACAGTATCGCACAGCGCAATTTTTGAACTATTTAGGTTTGGTCGTATATTGAATGTAGCGGTTGAACCAAGTAACGTATCGACTATATCTCATTGGCATAAAATTCCTTTACCTGATAACAAAGAAGGTTTTGTAAATCTTAATACAGATGCCATAAAGAAATTTAGTGATGGAGATTTTCCTCATTGGGTTGGGTGGCGTTTATTTAATGATGATCCAACACCTGATAGTCAGTGTAACTCTCCCTTGCTGAAGGCTTGGTTAGATGGAAACAAAGATGGTAAGTCTACAAATGCTGATTTAAAAAATATGCTCGGAGATGCTGAGGTTAAATTTCGATTAAGTCGAACAATTTGTCAATTTCCTACCGAATGGAGCGAGTCATTGGTTGAAACTCAATACAATTGGGTAACCCAAAAAAGTGATGAAAATCCAAATCCAATGACTACAGCCGATTTCACTAAGTTTAAAAAGTATATTATGGATCTAAGTTTTTGGGATAAAGTATCTGAACTACCAGTAAAAGATAAAGTTTGGCATTTTCATCCAAGAGAATTTATCAGACATTTTAGAAAATGTACTTTTTTATCTAATGAAGAGTTTGCAAGATGTATTCCCCGAAAGACACAGTCAAAAGGTAGTGTTTCATTTAACGAAGCAATTAATAGGGTAAAAAATTATTACATTTTTTATAATCATTTTATTAATAAATATTCATGTGGCTCATTTAAAAGATACGCACACAATTTAACTCAAACTTTTATTGAAATTGATTTATTTCAAACCTTAACTGAATATGGTAAAGGACGTACTAACGTTTATGGAGCATTCTATGGTCGGGGTTTCCATCAATTAACTTGGGCTTTTCCAAATTATAGTGGATATGGTAAATTCAAAGCCCTTCCACAACATACTGGAAGTTATCGTGATAGCAGAATAACCCAAACTTCGGTACATAAGAATGCTGATACTGGGGAAAGCGAAAAATGGTTTCCTAGATTTGACCCTAATATTATAGAAACTGACTTTAACCATGCATCTGAAGCTAGTGGGTATTTTTGGGTTTCAAAATCATTTCGAGGTACTTCTAATATGAATCGGGTTGCAGATTGTCATTATGATGAGATTTCTATTGGATTTAATTGTTGGTTATTGAATGGTGGTGGTAATGGATATAAAGAAAGGCAAGAATATGCTAAATATTTACAAAATATATTATTAGATGATGAGCTAAAAACTGGGGAAGAAAATTATAAATATCCGGCTATGGGAGCAGAACTTCAGCGTTGGCCTTTAAATATTTCAGTAAAATTGATCAAAATTGGGAAAGTAAATTATGACTTTATTTAGATTTTTATTATTTTTTATAGTATTTAATACTTATACAAATGCAGGTGGTATTGATAATAAATGCTTTAAAAATATTGATGCATATTTAATGCAAAGATTTGGAGAGAGCTTTAAAGAAGATGAAAACATTTTAGTAAAAAATACTAAAAATTCAAATTTAATATTTATTAAAGACAAAACAGCAAACAATTCACCTGAACATTTTATTATAGAACGAAAAAACGGTCTGTATTGTGAAATATTAGATGCACCTATGTCTTTCACTATAAATTTTAATGAAAAAAATGCAAAATTACCAAATATAATAATTACTAAATCTCTGGGAAATCCAAAAAAAATACTAGAGTATAAATTGGGTGCGAATGGATACTATAAGCTGGTAAAATGTAAAGCAGAATTTAATAGTAAAAAAATAAAAGAAATTAAATGTGATGATATCTATAATTAATGGCTTTTATTCACAATGTTATGTTTATACAGGGCTTTGTTGCATAAATACATTTAATCCCTAATGACATCATCAGCAATAATGCGCTATAAAATAACCAATTGGTTAATGGTTCAGCCTGACTTAGAATCACAGAAATTTGCAATTTTTTCTGAAAAGGGCTGAACTGCCTAGGCATTAGATAAAATTGTAATCTTTGCAGAATACATGGGAGTCAATATTAAATTTGGTGAAGGCGATATTGATGTCATTGTGCAAAAAGGGAGAATGCCTTTATCTTCAAAACAGCAAATACATGTTTATTCATTATGAAAGCTAATAATATTTAGCCTAAAAATCGCTGACTACTTTAATATTGATAGTTACAAAGAAAAATTAAATGGGCTAATGAACTTTTTGAAGTGATAATTATATGATGTGATTAAAAGACGGATAAATAAAAAAACAGGTTGAAGAAGTCTTCAACCTGTCTCATTAAAGCATGAGATCCGTTTATACGTTAAAACGGAAGTGCAATACATCACCATCTTGAACGATGTAAGTTTTACCTTCTAAACGCCATTTTCCTGCTTCTTTAGCACCGTTTTCACCGTTGTATTGGATGAAATCGTCATAAGCAATACATTCTGCACGAATAAAGCCTTTCTCAAAGTCAGTGTGAATTACACCCGCAGCTTGAGGTGCAGTTGCACCCACTTTTACAGTCCAAGCACGCACTTCTTGAACACCTGCTGTAAAGTAAGTTTGTAAGCCAAGTAAGCTATAACCTGCACGAATTACCACATTTAGACCTGGTTCTTCCATGCCTAATGCTTCAAGGAATTCAGCGCGATCTTCATCATCCAACAATGAAATTTCAGCTTCGATTTGGTTGCAAAGCGGAACAACGATTGCATTTTCCTCAGCAGCTAACTTTTTCACAGCTTCAAGATGTGGGTTGTTTTCAAAACCATCTTCTGCAACGTTTGCAATATACATGGTTGGTTTTAATGTCATTAAACCAAAACCACGCACAAGTTTACGTTCATCATCATCTAAATCAGCTGCACGAGCTGGCTTGCCTTCATCAAGTAAAGGTAGAATTTTTTCTAAAACTGCTTTTGTTGCAAGCGCTTCTTTATCACCGCTTTTAGCTGATTTTGCCAAACGGGTAACTGCTTTAGTTACGGTTTCCAAGTCAGCAAGTGCAAGTTCAGTATTAATCGTTGCAATATCATCTAATGGATCAATTTTACCATTTACATGAATTACGTTTTCATCTTCAAAACAACGTACAACGTGTGCAATTGCATCAGTTTCACGGATGTTTGCAAGGAATTGGTTACCCAAACCTTCGCCTTTAGATGCACCCGCAACTAAACCTGCAATATCTACAAATTCCATCGTAGTTGGAATAACACGTTGTGGTTTAACAATGGCTGTTAATTTGTCTAAACGTGGATCAGGTACAGGTACGATGCCTGTATTTGGTTCAATGGTACAGAATGGGAAGTTTTCCGCAGCAATAGCAGCTTTAGTCAATGCATTGAAAAGTGTAGATTTACCAACGTTCGGCAAGCCGACAATACCGCAATTAAAACCCATGAAATAACTCACAAAGTGTTATATAAAAATTGCGGATGATTTTACATGAAAGCCATGACAAAGTCAGGTCTGCGACCTATAAGTTTTAAAATCAGATCATCTCAAATATATCAAGTGCTACATATTTGCCTGAGATCAGCACTTTTATTGAACAAAATGAGCATTCTAGGGGAGTGACAATTGATTTAGCATAATTTTTATAAGTGGATCAATTAAGTAAAGTTACTATCCTTCGTCTAACGACGACATCCATGTCGCCCTACAGATGGGTAAGCCTTGTATCATTCAACAAGGCAAAAGCGAAATCTATTTTATTTATATTGATGCGAATTAAGTTAATTGGAAAAACTTAAATCTTCCGCTTATCCAACTGGCTTGCCAAACTGTCACCAAATGCTTGAACGATCATGACCAAAGCCACCAAGACCACAATCACAGCAAACATCATTTGCATATCAAAGCGTTGATAACCATAACGGTAAGCAATATCACCTAAGCCACCAGCACCAATTGCACCCGCAATTGCAGAGGAGTTAATCATGGTGACAATTGTAACTGTAAAACCTGCCACAATGCCGGGTAACGCTTCAGGTAAAAGCACATGCCAAACGATTTGCTTACGGTTACAGCCCATCGCTTGTGCTGCTTCAATTAGACCTTGATCAACTTCACGTAAGCTAACTTCTGCAATACGGGCAAAGAAAGGTGTCGCTGCTAAAGTTAATGGAACAACAGCTGCCCAGACTCCGTAACTGGTTCCGACAATCCATCGGGTTAAAGGAATCAGCGCCACCATTAAAATCAAAAAGGGAACCGATCGAGTAATATTAATCACCGTGCCCAATGCATGATTGATCTTTTTAGATGGATAAATCCCTTGTTCAGATGTATTGACCAAAATCACTGCCAAAGGTAAGCCAATCAAAAAAGCAACAAAGGCAGATACGCCAACCATCAGTAAGGTATCTATGGTTCCTGTCAGCAATAAATCAATGAGTTGGTCTTGCATAGCCAAGTACCTCTATTTGTGCAATTTTATGTTTTAACCTTTCTTGTAAATTATGCAGGTCTAAATGGGTTTGTTCAGTACCGACAATCAGCGTTCCAATCAAATGGTTTTGGATATTGTCGATATGACTTTGATATAAATGTACCGATTTTTCAAAAACCTGAAAAAGTTCAACTAAATCAGGTGAGTTTTTTGGATCGGTTTCATAACGTAGTTTTAAAATGCTATGGGTTGAATCTTGTTGCAACGCTGTATGCACTGGAAAGGGCAAATCGAGTTGTTCTAGGTTTAACAATTCTTGTGTGATTTTCTGCTGAGGCTGTGAAAACACGGACCAGACTTGTCCTGACTCAACGATTTCACCATGTTCAATTACCACCACTTGATCGCAAATTTCACGAATCACTTGCATCTCATGGGTAATTAAAACAATGGTAATCCCCAATTCTCGATTGATTTTTTTCAGCAAGGATAAAACCACTGAGGTACTTTCAGGATCAAGTGCAGATGTTGCTTCATCACACAATAAAATTTCAGGATGATGTACCAGCGCACGAGCAATACCAACACGTTGCTTTTGACCACCAGACAGTTGTGAAGGGTAGTTATGCGCTTTATTTCCCAATCCGACCAGATCTAAAACATCGTTGACACGTGTTTCAATTTCAGCTTTATCAACATGGGCAATTTTTAAAGGCAATGCCACATTGTCCCAAACTGTTTTAGCAGACATTAAATTAAAATGCTGAAAAATCATCCCAATTCTTTGACGTGTTTGAATCAACTCAGCATGACTGAGTTCAGCCAAATTCTGTTGATGAATATGAATACTGCCTTCAGAAATACCTTCTAAACCATTTAAGGTTCGGATTAGGGAAGATTTACCTGCGCCACTTTTACCGATGATGCCGAAAATCTTGCCTTGAGGGATATCTAAGTTGATATTTTTTAACGCATGGATCTGTTGATCTTGCCCATCATAGTATTTATTCAAATCACGAATTTTGATATGAGGGACTGAAAAATCAACATGCGAACCGAAACTCACCATTTCTATTCTCCTTATTTCCAGCCTGCAAACCACATATCTTTGCCGAAATCTTTATCTAAAATATCTCGAACTTGCTGTGAGTTTTGGAAAGCTTGAATAAATTTCTCTAACTTTTGATTTTTGTCTTGATAATCAGTACGTGTCACAAAAAGAATGGCGTACTTTTTATCAACGGGATCTAAAAACAGGGCACTATGCGGATCGGCTTTTTTTGCCATATTTAAGTAATGTGGAAAACCAAAAATCAGATCTGCATCATCATAAGCTAAAGCTGTTTGTGGACCTTCAACTTCTAAAAACTTCAACTGTTTAGGGTTTGAAACAATATCCTGAAGTGTGGAAAGTTCATTGTTGATGTCTTTGATTTGAATTAACCCCGCACGGTGTAGCAAGATCAAAGCACGCGCAGAGTTGACGGGGTCACTCGGGATGACAACACGAGCATTTTGAGGTAAGGCCGCTAAGGATTTATATTGTTTTGAATATAAACCGACATGGCTGCCGCTACCTGTACCAAAAGCATGCAAATCGTAATTGGTTTGCTTAATGGCATTCTTTAAAAATACACTTTGTTGGAAAAAGTTAGCGTCAATGTCACGGTTTTGTACCGCAACATTGGGTGCTTGCCAATCTGAAAATTCGACCAGTTTGACATGGATACCATCTTTCTCTACCTCTTTGGCAACCGTTTGTAGTAATTCGGCATAAGGTGGGCTAATGCCAATCGTGAGTACATTATCCTTTTGTTGATTTTGTACATAACGATAGGCAAAAAGTCCTAATAATACGATGACAACAGCAAGACCAATCAGCAGGTTCTTTTTTTTGAGCTTGGAAACTTGGGACATGAGTTATTCCTTATTTCCAACCTGGGAACCATAAATTTTCACCAATATCATCATTCAAAGCCTGTTTGACCTTGTCCGAAGTTTGGTAAATTTTTACAAATTCTTTTAACTGTTTGGCTTTTTCTGGATGCTTTTGCTCATAGTCATCTTTTACAACAAACAAGATGGCATAACGTGTATTGGTATTATCATCGAGTAATAATGCTTTGTTTGGATCAATGGTTTTTGCAAGACGTAAATAAAGCGGGTAGCTAAATACTAAATCAGCATCATCTACAGCACGTGCAGTTTGAGGTCCTTCAACTTCAATAAATTTAAAGTTTTTAGGATTTGAGCTAATGTCTTGTAAGTTTGATAAATGGTTATTCGGATCTTTCAAGGTGATGAGTTTAGCCTGTTGTAAAAGTAACAGTGCACGACCTTGGTTGACTGGGTCATTTGGAATTACCACACGTGCATTTTCAGGTACCGCCGCTAAAGAATCATATTTCTTAGAATATAAGCCCACATGAGTTGCAACACCTGTGGCAATCGGTTTCAGTTTAAAATCAGTTTCTTTTAACGCATTGGTTAAAAATGGTTGGTGTTGGAAATAGTTTGCATCAATATCACCATGATTCAGTGTGATATTCGGTGTGTTCCAATCTGAAAATTCCACCAGTTTAATATGAATCCCTTGTTTCTTGGCTTCCTCTGCTGCAACTTGCAAAGGCTTGGCAAAGGGTGGGCTAATACCAATGGTGATTTCTTCTGAACCGGCTTTTTTATGTTGGTTCCAATAAAAAAGTCCTGCAATCACGGCAATAATGATCACGCCAAGCAAAATAAATTTATTCTTGGAGCCTGATTTTTTGGATGGCTTACCATTTGCAGGTGAGTTTATTTGAGTCATGTGACACCCCTTAAAGTGAAATTATTCAATTCATCATGTTTGCTGATTAGGATATTTAGGCAGTTTGCTTTTGCTGATCTGCCGTTTCGATGCTGTTGTTATGATTTGAGTTTTGACATCGAAAATCAGCAGCAGGGTGTTGTTGGGTTAAATGATCACCCTGTTTAAAGATTTTGTTGCGTAAAGAACCATTTTCATATTTGGTTTTAAATCTGCCACGTTGTTGCAGTTCAGGAATCACAAAACGAATAAAGTCATGATGTGATTCAGGCGCAACAGTACGAGTCAGGTTAAAACCATCAATACCTGTTTCATCAATCAACTGAATTAATTTTTCAGCAATTGTTTCTCCACTTCCAACAATCAGTGGATAACGACCACCGAGTTGATGCTGTGCTTTAAGATCGTTAGGTGTGATCTGGTTTTCCTTAAATTTATTATTGACTGAAGCAATACTATTGGTTTGTTGATATGGGATGGCTTCATCATCAGCATATTTGGATAGGTCGATACCGACTGAGCTTGAGAAATGTGCTAAACCAGCTTCAGGACTTGCATAGCGAGCATATTCAGCTAATTTCTCTTGAGCTAACTCATCTGTTTCAGCTGTAACCACTGTGATTCCCACAAAGATTTTAATATCTTCTGGATTACGGCCTTGCTGTACAGCCAATTCTCGAATCTTATCCACTTGTTGTTTGATCTTTGCAGGTTGGTCCCCCCCAATAAAGACACATTCTGCATGACGTGTGGAGAATGCTAAACCGCGTGGTGAAGCGCCAGCTTGAAAGAGCACAGGGGTACGCTGTGGTGAAGGTGAGACTTGGAAAACACCTTGGCTTTGATAAAAGCGCCCTTGATGGTTAATTTGATGAACTTTTTTCGGGTCAGTAAAAATACGCTTTTGCTTATCTTTTTGTACTGCATCATTTTCCCAAGAACCTTCCCAAAACTTATAGCAAAGCTCTAAAAATTCTTCAGCTTGTTCATAACGTAAGTCATGATCTTTTAGACCTTTTTGCCCAATCAATCGTTCAGCACTGTCCAAATACCCCGTCACAATATTCCAGCCAATCCGACCTTGTGTCAGATGATCTAAACTCGCGAAGCGCCGTGCGAATTGGTACGGTGTTTCATAACTTAGGTTTACGGTCACGCCAAAACCTAGATTTTGGGTTACCGCTGCCATTGCTGAAATCAAGGTAGATGGGTCATGACTCGGCAGTTGAATGGACTCTTTTAAGGTTAAATCTATACCATTCTGGTAGACATCATAAACACCGGTAATGTCTGCGATAAACAACCCATCAAATAAACCTTGCTCCAAGGTCTTAGCGAGATCAGTCCAGTAATTGAGCTCATTAAAACGATGAGATTCATCACGTGGATGGGTCCATAAGCCGTGATTGATATGACCGACACTGTTCATATCAAAAGCATTGAGTAAGATTTGTTTTTTTTGTGTTGCATGTTGAGATGTATTTGTCATTACAATGTCCCTCTGCGTGGTGGAAGGATGTTGTTTAATACATAGTTTCCAATAAAATAATATTTCCAGCGTGATGCATCATGCAGTGTATGTACCCGTACATTGCGCCAATGTCGATCTAAACCATCGGCACGTTGACTACCCCGACTTCCAGCCAACTCAATCAATTTTGAAGATGCTTTTAATGCTGTTTCTGTGCTGTGTGCACGGACTTTAGCTACATCTAGTGAGGCTTTGGCAATATTTTCAACTGTAGGTTGTGGTTTTGCTGCATCAATAGATTGAGCAGCTTGTTTTAATAAAACCTCACTTGCTCTTACATCGGCAGCAACACGGCCTAATTCATAAATGGTCAGTGCATCTTGGTCTGCACGTTCTACATTGGCATCAATCCATGCGCGTGCTTTTTTAACCCGTTTTATTGTTTCTTCAAAAGCTGCACGTGCAATGCCTGTTTCAATCGCAGCATGCATAATTTGTGCAAATGGCCCAACGAGGGTGGGTTCAGAAAATGCGGTGTCAAAACGAATGACGTATTCAGATTCAACAAAAACTTGATTGAATTTAACGGTGCCACTGCCTGTGGTTTTTTGTCCAAAGCCTGACCAATCATTGATACGTTGTAAGCCTTGTGCATCGGCAGAAATAAAAGCTAAATATTCACGTTCTTCAGCATCACGGACTAATGTCGGAATACGATGGGCAAATAGACTGCCCGTGCAATAGAACTTTTCCCCATTGACCACATAACCATGTTCAGTTTGACTAATTTGGGTATGCTTTTGTGCAGCAGTCTTGGTCTTAAATTCAGCGAGGGCATTGCCAAAACGTGCGCCTTGAAGTACTTCGCTATAGAGTTTTTTCTTTTGCTGCTCTGTACCCGTATTACGTAATACTTCCAATGCATAAAAATGGTTTTGTGGGATTTGACCAATAGAGCCATCTACGCCACTGAATAATGCAATTATTTTAGCAACAGTGTGACTAGATACTTCTGCACCACCATATTGCCGCGGTACTGTGATCGCCCATAACCCTGATTGACTAAAAGCTTCAACCTCATCAAATGGTAAAATTCTTTCAGCATCACGGAGTACCGCATTCTCTTTAAATTGCTGACTCAATTGTTGCGCGATTTCTAAAGCTTCTTGATCATTTTGAATAATATGTGCTTGCGCAAAGGGATGATTGTGTACATCCAATGTTTTATTGATATCTTGATAAGTTGTCATATATATTTCCCTGATGAGTAACAAAGTCGTTTAACTTTAAATCCACGCATGGCGCTGATTTTGCGTACCATTTAAGTAATAATTTCCAATGGCATGAAGTTTCCAACGCACAGGGTCATGTAAGGTATGCACACGAGCATTACGCCAGTGTTGATCGAGATTATGAGTTTCTAGGCTTGAACGACTACCGCCCAATTCAAGTAATTTTTCAGAAATAAGTAGTGCTGCATCATTGGCATACACTTTTGCCTCAGCGACGATAATGGAGGCTTTACTGGCTTGTTCAGGACTGACGATGTCTTGTGAATCTAACTGATCTAAATATTCTGCGGCTTCATCCAGCAATAAAATCGATGCATCGAGTAAGATATTGAGCTTACCGACTTCTTGTAGGGTATACGCTTCGAAACTGGCTTTATCCACATTGGCATCAATGATTGGGCGTGCTTTATGGATTGCAGATAAAGTATCTGCAAAGGCAGCTTCTGCAATGCCCACATCAATCGCAACCTGAATCAGTTGTGAGTACGCCCCACGATATTTTGACGCATCGGCAAGTGATTTTTCATCCATAATAAGATCTGGATGAACCACGACATTCTTTAAACGCACTGTGCCACTTGCTGTTGTACGTTGTCCAAAGCCATCCCAATCATCAACAATTTCAACACCGTCAGCTTTTGCATCAATAATCGTTAAAACAATATGACCATCTGGGTGAATTGTGCGTATCGCCAACCAATCGGCAAAATATGAACCCGTTGAATAAAACTTCTCACCATTTAAAAGGTATTGACCATTGATCTGTTCTAAACGTGTTTCAATGGTTCGGGTATCTTTGGTATTGCGTTCTGGGCCACCATTAGAAAGCCGTTTACCATTTAAAATTTCAGTATAAATAAACTGTTTTTGCTGTTCATTGGCGATATGCTCAATGGCATTTAACAGGCCAAATTGATTTTGTGGAATCTGTCCAACACTGGCATCTGCCTTGGATAAAATACGGAAAACATGCGCAAGGGTTTTATTTAATACTTGAGCGCCACCATATTTTTTGGCAATGCGAATTCCACCTAATCCTTTGAGACTTAATTCTTGTATGACATCAACAGGTAAAATTCGTTGTTGATCACGTATATTTCGTTCTACCAAAGCAAAATCAGCAACTTGGTAAGCTGCATTTATTGCTTGTTGATCGTTTTGGATCACAAAGGCTGAGGTAGAAGAATTCAAACTAGACATATTGGCACCTTTCAATAGATACCAAAACGCTAAGCAATATTGTGGTAAAAATTAAACGAACTATTGTGCTTAACTTATTTAAAATTATTGTTAGGATAAAAATCGCAAAGTTTTTTAATATTGAATATATGTTAAGTAATTGAAATTTATAACTTGTTTTGAATTCCTCTGGTCGAGCTCTTAGCCTGAAGCAGCTTTGTTATTCCTATCACGAATAAAGAATAAAGAAACTGATATAACCATAGAATAAGCATTGGGTCATATGACGAGCGATTGAAGTAAAAAGTACATTGTAATTCAAGCGATGAATGTCTAAAGTACACAAGATTACTCAGGATTAATCTTAACTTTTAGATTTATCTAAGCTTTTAATTAAAAAAATAATTTGGAGATTACATGCGTACGTTGTACCAATTCCCACTCTCGCATTACTGTGAAAAAGCCCGTTGGTTGCTTGATCATAAAGAATTGGATTTTGTTGCGCAGAATTTAATCCCAGGTGTCCATCGTGCATTTGCACAACTTAAAACAGGGCAAAACAAGTTGCCTATTTTAAAAGATGGAGAACGCTTTATTGCGGGGTCGACTCAAATCGCATTGTATTTAGATGACGTTTATCCTGAACATCGACTGCTTCGTACAGATCACACGCTTCGTGAAAAAACCTTAGAAATTGATTTGATTGCCAATGAGTTAGGTATTCATGTACGTCGTTGGGGATTGGCACATGCTTTAGCAGAAGGTGATGAACCGCTAGAAATTATGATTGGTGAAAAAGGTTATTTACGTCAATTTGAAAAAATTTCAAAGCCTATTCTAAAAACCATGGTTTCAAAAAGTTATCAATTGGACAAAGAAAAAGTCGAAGAATCTAAATACAATTTAGAGCTGACTATCGACAGTTTAAATAAGATTTTGATTGATAACGGTTGCCGTTATTTTGTTGGCGATCGTCTTGGTTTGGCAGATATCTCGGTATGTTCAATCCTTGCACCGTTATTAGAATTACCTGCGACACCGTGGGAAAAGGAATATGCAGAGAATATTTCTCAAGAATTTACCGAATTTAGCCAACATTTGTTAGAACTGCCTTTAGGGCAATACGTGAAAAGAATTTACGCCACTGAGCGCAATGCACGTGTAGATTGGCGAGGAATGTAAGATTTCAAAGCAAGAAACTCTCCAATTTACTGAAAAATTAAGTATCATAGTGTGGAATTGGAGATTTTTTAATGCAGAAGTTCGTAATTTTAGGTGCGATAAGCACTGTTTTATTGATGGCGGGTTGTACTGAGAAAAAGCCTGCAACTCCTGAAGAAATTTGGAAAGGTTACTGTACCAGTATTGGTAATGCTGCACGTTCTATTACTTTAGATCGTCAAAATGGGATTACCAAGAAAGAAGCAATTGAATATGCAAATAAAGTCACTGATCCAACAACTAAGGGCTTTGTACTTGAGTATTTAGAGAAAGTCTATGCACTATCAGATGCAGAGCTAAAAGCGGATAAAGATGCAGTTCAAGCAAAGTTTAAGAACGAAGCATTTGAACAATGTCTAAATACACCGCATGATCCGAAAAAAATGCCAGATTATAAACCGTTCTAAGGAGCGGTTTTTTTATGGCTTAAAGCACAACAAGCAGGCTATATACCTGATCAGCAGACAATGAAAGAATACGATTTGTGTAAATTAGAAATCCGAATCGTGAATGGTCAAGACATGCACACTTTTGAGTGTCCATCCCTTTAAATCGTTTATGTGTGTTTTTGGCATGAAGTTCACGATGACATGGTTTTTTATGTTGAGTTATCGAAAAAATATAAGTAATCGTCAAACCTCGTCACAAAAAATGATTAGCATAAAAATTGAAAAGCATATATACACTATAGAAATAGAAAATAAAAAGTAGCATAGGAGTGAGACAATGGAAGTAGTTGCTTATTTACATAATGCAGATTTGCTCTTAGAAGATGACAATGGTGTCGCTGTGATTAGCGGAAGTCATTATGTGCTGAGTTTAGGCGATCAAGTTTTTTTTCAAGAAGTCATTGATGAACGAGCAAAGTTATATCAAGTGAAAATTTCATTTGCGTGTACTGAACATTCAATGTTTCATGAAGATGAAGTGCAAATGAAATTTGAAGGTTGTCGTACGGAATTCCAAAAGTATGTAGACAGTACGACAGTCCACTAAGGTGGAATGTACTTTGTTCTAAAAAAAAGGCAACATATGTTGCTTTTTTTATGGCTGAAACAGTCTAAAGGCAAAGTAAACATAACTTCAATCTTATTAAAGTGAAGTTCATGTTTTACAAAGATAATATTTTTAGAGCTTTTTCGAATTAATTTGAGAAATAATTTACATAAACGTCTGATGAAAGCGTACTGTGTAGATCTGTAGTTAAATGAAGCGAAAAGTGATGAGTATTTATTTATAAAATAATGGTCATCACGAATTAATACGCTCATTGCATTAACTTTTGGCTTGATTTTTAGTAAAATTTGACAGTCCATATTGCCTGTGAAGCTTTAATAAGCAGGAATTCACAGGTAAATTTTTAAAAAGAGGAATTACACCGTGCTAGAAGCTTACCGCCAACACGTTGCAGAACGTGCCGCACTCGGAGTCCCACCGAAGCCACTTGACGATGCTCAAACTGCTGACTTGGTTGAATTACTAAAAAATCCACCAGCGGGTGAAGAAGCATTTTTAGTAGATTTGCTTGAAAACCGTGTTCCAGCAGGTGTTGACCAAGCAGCATATGTAAAAGCTGCTTTCTTGACTGCTGTAGCTAAAGGTGAAGCGACTTCTCCATTGGTTTCTAAAGAGCGTGCGGTTTACTTACTAGGTACTATGCTTGGTGGCTATAACGTAGCACCTTTGGTTGAATTACTTGATGATGCTGCACTTTCAAGCTTAGCTGCTGAAGCATTGAAAAAAACGCTTCTTGTATTTGATGCGTTCCATGACGTTGCTGAAAAAGCCAAAGCGGGTAATGCAAATGCACAAGCCGTTATGCAATCTTGGGCTGATGCTGAATGGTTTACTAGCCGTAAAGACGTTCCAGAAGAAATCAAACTTACTGTTTTCAAAGTAACTGGCGAAACAAATACTGATGATTTGTCTCCTGCACAAGATGCTTGGAGCCGTCCAGATATCCCATTGCATGCAAACGCAATGCTTAAAAACGTACGTGATGGTATCAACCCAGAAGTTCCTGGTGAAGTTGGTCCATTAAACCAAATCAAAGAACTCATCGCAAAAGGCAACCAAGTTGCTTATGTTGGTGACGTTGTTGGTACGGGTTCTTCTCGTAAATCTGCGACTAACTCAGTGCTTTGGTTCTTTGGTGATGACATTGCTCACATCCCGAACAAAAAAGACGGTGGTTACTGCTTAGGTTCTAAAATCGCTCCAATTTTCTTCAACACAATGGAAGATGCTGGTGCGTTACCTGTAGAGATTGATGTTGCTAACATGAACATGGGCGATGAAATCGTTCTTAAAATTGATCATGCTGCTGCAAAAGTAACTGCATTTAAAGCAGGCGAGCAAATCGCTGAATCTGAGTTGAAAACGCCTGTTCTTCTTGACGAAGTTCGTGCGGGTGGTCGTATCAACTTAATCGTTGGTCGTGGTTTGACAACTAAAGCGCGTGAAGCTTTAGGTCTTCCAGCATCTACTTTATTCCGTGTTCCAGTTCAACCTGAAAACACTGGTAAAGGCTTTACTCAAGCTCAGAAAATGGTTGGTCGTGCTTGTGGTCTTCCAGAAGGTCAAGGCGTTCGTCCAGGTACTTACTGTGAACCGAAAATGACGACTGTTGGTTCGCAAGATACGACTGGTCCGATGACTCGTGATGAATTGAAAGACTTAGCTTGCTTAGGTTTCTCTGCTGATCTTGTGATGCAATCTTTCTGTCACACAGCTGCATATCCAAAACCAGTTGACGTTCAAATGCAACATACGCTTCCTGATTTCATCATGAACCGTGGTGGTGTTTCATTACGTCCAGGTGACGGTATTATTCACTCTTGGTTAAACCGTATGCTTCTTCCAGATACAGTTGGTACTGGTGGTGACTCACATACACGTTTCCCAATCGGTATTTCATTCCCAGCGGGTTCTGGTCTTGTCGCGTTTGCTGCTGCAACTGGTGTTATGCCGTTGGATATGCCTGAGTCTGTACTTGTTAAGTTCAAAGGTAAAATGCAGCCTGGTATCACGCTACGTGACCTTGTACATGCAATTCCTTACTACGCGATTCAAGCGGGTGACTTAACTGTAGAGAAAAAAGGTAAGAAAAACATTTTCTCTGGTCGTATCTTAGAAATCGACTTAACAGAAATGGAAACTGACTTAACTGTAGAGCAAGCATTCGAACTTTCTGATGCTTCTGCTGAACGTTCTGCTGCTGGTTGTTCAATCACACTTTCTGAAACGAAAGTTGCTGAATACTTGAACTCTAACATCACCATGTTGAAGTGGATGATTTCTCAAGGTTATGGCGATGCACGTACTATGGCTCGCCGTGTTGAGAACATGGAAAAATGGTTAGCGAATCCATCACTTCTTCAAGCTGATGCTGATGCTGAATACACTAAAGTGTATGAAATTGATCTTGCTGACATTAAAGAACCCGTTCTTTGCTGCCCGAACGATCCAGATGACGCTAAACTTCTTTCTGACGTTCAAGGCGTTAAAATCGATGAAGTGTTCGTTGGTTCTTGTATGACGAACATTGGTCACTTCCGTGCTGCTGGTAAATTACTTGATAAAGTACCAGGTGGTTCATTGTCTACTCGTTTATGGTTGGCTCCACCAACACGTATGGACGAGCATCAATTGATGGAAGAAGGTTTCTATAACATTTATGGTAAAGCTGGCGCGCGTACTGAAATGCCAGGTTGTTCATTATGTATGGGTAACCAAGCACGTGTAGCTCCGAACACAACTTGTGTATCGACTTCTACGCGTAACTTCCCGAACCGTTTAGGTCAAGGCGCAAATGTTTACTTAGCTTCTGCTGAGCTTGCATCTGTTGCTGCGGTACTTGGTAAATTACCTTCTCCAGAAGAGTATCAACAATATGCTGCTCAAATCGACAGCATGTCTGCTGACATCTATCAATACTTGAACTTCGACAAGATGGGCGAGTATACAGATGCTGCTAAAGACATCGATACTAAGAAAATTGCTGCTGCTCAATTGTCTTAATTGATTGATAATTAATTTAAATTAGTTTATAAAAGCTTCACTTAGGTGAGGCTTTTTTATGTCAATTGATAGAAGAACATTAGATAATTTAGGGGTAAATTCAGTTACAAACTTTGTTGAAACACGGATATTATGTGGTTGGCAAGGTTATGATGCTAAAAATGATAATGCATTCGATGGAATGATTATCATGAAAAAGGGCAGTAAAATATTAAAAGAGACAGGAGGAATAATTTTTACTCAGATAAAATGTGGGACTACGAGTGGTTATAAGGTAGTTAGAATAAAAGATCCAGATAATATTGGTTTGAATGTTGGAAGAGAATATATTGAAAGCCATAGAGAAAGATGGAATATAGTTCCTAGCCCTGCAATTCTTATTTTTGTTGATGCTGATGGGTATGACGTAAATCAACCTCATAAATATGAGCCTGTTATGTATTGGGTTGATTTAAAAAAGGAAGAAAGTTATTGTAACGATAATAAACAGTTAATTTTAGTACCAAGAAAAAATAAATTAACTTTGAAGTCAAAAGGAGATTTTCATAAATTATGCGGTCCCAAAGTCAATGATTTTAAATTGACAAAACTATACTTTAAAAGTGAAAATTCATTAAAAGTAAATATAAATCATTCATTAAAAAAAGAGGCATTGTTATTTTATAAATTTTGGAAGAACTCTGCTCCAATACACCCAAAGCTTGGAAATATTCTAATAAACAGAAGAGGTTGGCGTCATATTACTCGACCTGATAGAGCTACACATAGAATTATAGCATCATGGTTATTACTACCCGTAGCTAAAAAAATTTTAGAAACGGTCGTAGAGTACCAAATATTAAAAAGAGCAAAAATTAATGTATCTAATGATGTTGTCGTTAGAGAGGATTATTTAGGGTTAAATGCTAAAGTTTATTTTAATTATAGAGATACAAGCTTAGTGCAGGTTATTCTTTTTAGAAAGACTATCATTAGTAAGAAGGGTGGAATATCGGAAAAAATATGGTTTCACTCTGTATTTGAAAAAAGAAGAGGGAAAGAAATCTAAACCTAATCCGTAAAAGCCTAACACATAAATTGTGCATTTCACTTTACAGTGAATTATTAAAGAAAATTAGGAAGTAGATTTCTTTACAAATTATAAAGTATTTTTTTTAAAAGTAAAAGTTTTTTATCTAGAGAATATAATTATATGTGATCTACATGTTATCTATTGTAAGAAAAAAGTGATATTTTATATATATATAGAAAATTATTATATATGAATTATAGTTACATTTTCTTGTTTTTGTTATTATTTTTAGTAAATTGATTTTGTATTAAATTCCAATAAGTCAATAACTTGCATTTTTAAATTATCATTACTACCAGTTTTGATATTGCTTAATATTGAAATGTAAAGATATAATACTAGAAATATTTTAAATTCATCTTTAAATATATAGATTTTTTATAATATTAGCCATCATATTTTTAAAATCTAAAATAACGACAAAATGATTGATGCTCGATGGATCAAAATCAGTGTTCACGGAATCAAATAATGCATTTGTTAGTGAGTTGATCTCTAGGTCATGGATAATACAAGATGAATCTAAATTAAAATATTCAATATAATAATTAACTTTTATTTTTGCATATTCTGAGTATTTAAAACCAGATAGAATGAATTCTTGATCATCATTGCTTAGATTTTTTGAACATATGGTAAATAATAATGCCATACAGAAGTAGTCAAACTCATCTTTATCAACCACTAAAATATTTAAATCGATGAAATAGTTTTTAAGCATACTTTGAATCAAGGCAAATGAACTTGCTAAATCCGCAGATAAATTTTGGATAATATTAGAATAAGGCATCATTTTTTTAAGTTTTAGTGAATCAATGGGTATTGTATTGCAAAACTATTGTTTTGTAAAACAATACTTATGGTGCAGAATATATTGCATTGCAATACGTCTAAGATACTTTGTTAAGCTAATATCAAAGAATGAATATAGGTCATGCAATACGTTATTTGAGAAAACGGAAAGGCTGGACTCAGCAGCAATTAGCCGATTTTTCCAATACTTCAAAAAGTAATATTTCCAATCTTGAGAATGGCAATCAAGGGTACAGTCCTGCAATACTCCAATACCTTGCTGAAGCATTTAATTGCACTGTAGCGCAATTGTTTTTATTGGCAGAAAGCTTAGATGATGATGAAAACATTGCTGAGAACTGGGATCAGATGCCCATAGATGCACTATTTATACAACTGCCTAAAGATATTCAAGATAATTTAAAACAGCTTATATATAGCTTGATTAAAAATAAGTCCTAATTCTATATCTCATATTTATTAATATTATACGATTGATCTTCAGCTTCTATAGTTATTTCATTATGCATAATGATTTTAAGCAATTTAATCTAACTTGATATAATTGAAATCAACCCGGTATGTGTCTTTGAAATTTATCACTTTTATATTCTCACTGCGTTTTAAAATAATAATACTCATTTAACTTATTGATCAAATGATCAGACAATAAAAAGCCCCTTATTCAGGGGCTAGTCGTATAGATCACTCTATACTTATATAAGGCTCATCTCATACTGGTTGTATTAAAACACAAAATGAGATATTCAGCCATAAAAAAGATGAGCCGTAGCTCATCTTTTTTACACAAGAAAATTAGTGTGCATTTGCTACAGCAGGTGCAGCAGCGGCTGTCGCATCATTTGCAGCTTTACGAGTAGGTGTGTAGTTTAAACCTAAAGTCGAGCTGGTATATGTACGCACTTGATCAAGCAGAGCAGGGTTGGTATTTAAGTCCTGTTGATAAGACTTCACAATCTCATGCAATTTTGGATTCCATTTACCTTTCACTTGCTCAGGGAATGCTTTTTCCATCAAGCTCAACATAATGTATGGAGAGGTTGATGCACCTGGTGAAGCACCAAGAAGGCCAGTGATTGAACCATCTTTAGAGGTGAAGATCTCTGTACCGAATTGAAGTGTTGCAGGTTTACCCGGTGCTTTTTTGATGATTTGAACACGTTGGCCAGCTTGGCTTAAAGTCCAGTCTTCAATTTTTGCATCTGGATAATACTTTTTCAATTCATTGAACTGATCTTGCTTAGACATTGCCACTTGGCTGACTAAATATTTCACCAAGTCCAGATTTTCCATACCAATGGTTGCCATTGGAATCACATTGTTTTTGTTGGTCGCATCAATCAAATCAAACTGAGAACCATTTTTTAGGAACTTGTTTGAATAGGTTGCGAATGGACCAAACAATACATACTTTTTACCATCAACATAACGAGTATCAATGTGTGGTACAGACATTGGAGGTGCACCTAATTCAGGCTTACCATAGACTTTTGCAGTATGTTGTGATGTAACAGCTGGATTGTCTGTCATCAAGAAAATACCACCGATCGGGAAGCCAGCATATTGCTTAGTCTCTTCCAGACCTGTCATTTGCAATAATCTAATCGCAGCACCGCCCGCACCAATAAACACATGACGAGTTTTAACATGGCTGGTTGTGTTGGTTTTTAGATTTTTAAACGATACAGTCCAAGTTTTGTCTGCATTTTGACTAATACCTGTTACTTCAGATGAAGTTTCAAGTTTGAATTTAGGCTGTTTTTTCAAATGATCAATTAATTGAGTCGTAATTGAACCATAATTTACATCAGAACCTACGTCCATACGTGTTGCAGCAACTTTTTGGTTTGCATCACGGCCTTGCATAACTAAAGGCGCCCATTGCTTAATTTCAGCAGGATTTTCAGTATATTTTAATCCTTCGAACATTGGGCTTTGGCTCATCGCTTCATAACGTTTTTTCATGTAGTTCACGCTATCGCCCCAAACAAAGGCAATATGTGGTACAGGATTAATAAAGCTGTTTGGTTGACCCAACACGCCATTTTTGACCTGATAAGCCCAGAATTGTTTACTTACTTCAAATTGTGAAGCAGTATCAATGGCTTTTTTAATATCAACTTTACCGTCTTTTTCAGGGGTATAGTTCATTTCCATAAAGCCAGAGTGTCCCGTTCCTGCGTTGTTGAATCCTGCAGAACTTTCTTGACCTACCTGATCCAAACGCTCATACATATTGATGGTCCAGTCTGGTTCAACTTCATTGAGGTAAGTCCCCAAGGTTGCACTCATAATACCGCCACCAACAAGTACCACATCTACAACTGGTTCATCTGCTGTTGTGTTGACTTTTTTAGAAGCAATTGGTCTGAATAAAAAGATCAATCCAATAACAAAAATAACCCCGATGACAATCAGTAGGTATTTAAAAAATCTCTTCATATATTTCCTGTTTCATCAAGTTTTAATAATATTGTAATGTAGAAAAGTTACATAAATGTTAGTTTGTGTAATGATTTTTTTCGTAAATGATTTAAATATATGAAATAATTTGTTTTTAAATTTGTAAAGATGTGTACAAAAAACAACCAGATTAAAATTTGATTAGTATATTTGTGTAATAAATATTCAAAAAAGTCTTAGACTAAAGTACTATTTTTTGTAGGTGTTAAGCTTTTTGTAGCTTTAATTTGGCTAAAAAATATGCTGAGATAGAAGAGTTTTCCAGCCTCAATATGAAAACTCTTCTCAAGATCTTTTTGCTTATTCAATCATCATGAGGTCTGATTTATTTTCAAGCTTTAAAGGACGTAAAGCAAAAATAGAGCGGGTATGACGAATACCTTTCATTGAATATAAATTTTTACGTAAAAAGCGCTCATAATGTTCAGCATTTTTCACCGCAACTTTGACCAAATAATCATAATCGCCTGTTACCAAGTGCGCTTCTACAACTTCAGGCATTTGACTGAGTGCATCACTAAATTGTTCTAAAATTTCGTCATCATGACGTTCTAAGGTGATCTCAATAAAAAATAGTTCATTAATCCCGATGGCTTTGGCATTAATGGTGGCAGTATAGCCTTCAATGACATTTAAAGATTCTAGACGTTTAACACGTGTCCAACATGGCGAAGAGGAGAGTCCAACCAGTTCAGAGAGCTGAGCGACCGTTAAACGACCATCTTTTCGAAGTGCCGATAAAATTTTGCGATCAATCCTATCTAAAGTGTACTGACTTTCATTCATGAGCTTTACCACAGAAAATATTTTCGAGAATAATGGAATATGTGAAAAATCATTCCGAAAATACTGGAGATTTATATTAAATACGGGAAACATTCTATTCAGTAGAACGCTAGAATAAACTTATCAAATCAAAGACATTTGGGAGACTGGCTTTGATTTAGCGGATAGTATCTTTAGAGGAAAGGGTGCCTTTAACGATACTGTCCGCGACCTTATTTTACGCTTTAAAAAAATTATAAAAATAGTTTTAAAAGGATAAAATTCAACCGCGCCTTCACAAATTGCATATGATTCAATAAGACATTGTAATCTTATTTATTGTATAACAAAAAATTATGCAATGAATAAGATATATTTATACTTTGAGTTCGATGCTTTAACAGCCAAAATAATCAACAAAATTGTAAACTCAAGCAGCTGAAGATGTGCAATTAAATCGAGAAGTATTAAGATGATTTATCTTTAAAATAAAGAATAATGCATGCGATTCACAGCTTGGTACACACTCCGAAAATTTGTATATGACAATTTGCATAATGAAGATTATGAAACGTGGTTTAGTCGTGCGATCAATTTCTCTTTGATTTTTCTAATCATTGGTAATGTTGTCGCGGTACTTTTAGAGTCAATCAATGATGTTTATAAAGCCTATCAGCTTTACTTCGATGCATTTGAGGATTTTTCAATCATTGTCTTTACAGTTGAATATATTTTACGTTTTTGGAGTGTTGCAGAAAAAGAACCGTTTGATGCTGAGTGGAGAGTACGCTGGAAATATGTGACCAGTGGTGCTGCGATTATCGATTTACTGGCGATTTTACCTGCATATATCAACTTCTTTGTACATATTGATTTGAGATTTTTGCGGATTTTACGCTTACTGCGTTTATTAAAACTTACTCGATATTTTATTTCACTACAGATTTTACTGCGCGTTATAGAACGTGAAAAAGGTTCATTTCAAGCCGTGATTTTTATTTTGGTGATTATGATCGTGATGGCGGCAGCTGGCATTTATGTTGTCGAAGGTCGTGCGCAACCCGATGTCTTTAGCTCAATCCCTGCATCTATGTGGTGGGCGGTGGTGACGCTCACTACTGTGGGTTATGGTGATGTAACGCCAATTACCCCACTTGGACGTTTCCTTGGTGCTTTGATTACCATACTCGGTGTTGGATTGGCTGCTTTACCCGCTGGTATCTTGGCAAATGGTTTAGCCAATGAGTTGGAATTAAGAAAGCAACAACTGGAGTTAAAGTTTCGAGATCTGTTAGAAAGCTGTGAAATTGACATCATTCATGATGAAGACAAGATTGATGATATTCGTAGAGATGTTGGCTTATCTGCTGAACAGACGCGAGATATTGTTTTACAACTGATTCGTGAACGTAAAGAACAGGAATTGGAAAGAGAAAAAAACAAGTATTGTTTCTGTCCAAATTGCGGTTATAAGTTACCTGAGTGAGTATTTGGATGAATAAACTTAATCTTTCTGAACAACAAAAAGCTAAATTCGTGAGTATTTTTTCTGAAAGTTTTGGGCTAGATATTTTACAAAAACGATTGCAATCATTTTTTGAGGAGGTTTGTCAAAATTATCCATATTTAAAACTTCCACAAATGGATATCGTGTCTACAGCTTCTTTAAAATATCAAGTGTATTATCAAGAACCTGATGCCGATCCTGAAACATTAACTATTGGTATAGGGCATTGGAATATCTATATCTGGAGAACTTTGGATGGAAACTGGTGTCTAGATGATTTGTATGAAGAACCAATCGGAATCGTGGCAGAGATTTTAACTTTGTGTCCGTTGTTTTCAATGATTCCAAAAAATGTGAAAAATCTCAAAGAACTATTGGAAATAGGAATGATTTTAGAACAGCATTTATTTCAATTACCGAAATTTTCGGAAATTCAACCTGATGACTGTCGTGAAGTATTGTCATGGGATGGACGTTATTTATTAACAGGTAATAAAGTCGAAAATTTGAAGTTGTACAGTTATAGGGAGTGGGATGAATTGATTCAGCGTGAAAATTTTTTTAATAATGAATTGACTCTAAAATGAAAATGAGTAATTGCCATTTATCATGATATTAGTAGTGAATTATTTAGACTCAGCAGTCATCATCTGCATAGCTGTATCCATCCTTATATTGGCTGATACGAATCAATCCTGGCTTTATCTGCTCCAAATGCTGAAAGCGCTTAACCATAAAAACGATAAATTCAATCTATATAATGATGAAAACTCTTCTAAATATTTTGACCAACGAATAGCTGAATAAGAGTTTTAAATTTATTTTTTACATATTTTTTAATGAATTATTGAGCAAATTTAAGTATTAATAACGCCATAAAAGTTTTGAATGGTTAACAATGAACATTAATGTTGATATTTTTGGCACGATTGCAATTGCTGTAGCCGTTCTTTTTATTGGTTATTTTCTTGTAAATAAGATCAGTATATTGAAGCAATATAATATTCCTGAACCTGTCGTGGGTGGGTTAATTGCTGCCGCTGTAACTTTTGTGCTTTTTAAGCAATTTAATTTAACCGTAAATTTTAATGCCAATATTCAACAAAGTTTTATGTTGATGTTTTTTACTTCTGTTGGACTGAGTGCAAGTCTGCTTAAGTTAAAAGAAGGAGGCAAGTCGCTGCTTCTTTTTATGGTCTGCGTAGTGATCTATGTGCTACTGCAAAATGCTGTTGGGATAAGTTTGGCAACCGCACTCGATTTAAATCCTTTGATTGGCTTGATTGCAGGATCTGTTACTTTAACTGGTGGGCATGGTACAGCTGGAGCATGGGGCAGTATTTTTGAAGAAAATTATGGTATCAAAGGTGCGATTGTCTTAGGAATGGCGAGTGCAACATTTGGTCTGGTCATTGGTGGAATGATGGGTGGTCCAGTTGCAAAATTTCTGATTCGTCGTTATCAATTGGCTGAAGAAATAGCACCATCTGCAGCGCGTATGCAAGCTCCTCCATCTGCTGAAACAGCGCCATTTGAATATCCAGAAAAAACCCGTTTGATTACCGCTGATGATGCGGTTAAAACCATAGGAATGTTTGCACTGTGTATCGTCTTTGCTAACTTTATGACCGGTGTTGCTAAAGGACAATGGTTTGAGTTACCGACCTTTGTATGGGCATTGGGTTGTGGGGTATTTTTACGTAATACACTGGAATATGTATTTAAAATTGAACTGTTTGACCGTTGTATCGATGTATTTGGTAATGCCTCTTTGGCTTTATTTTTAGCTATCGCCTTGATGTCTTTGCAATTGTGGTTACTTGCTGATTTAGCTGGTCCATTGGTGATCATTCTGATCGTTCAGACGGTTTTTCTTGCTTTATATCTGTTTTTTGTTACTTTCCGGGTTATGGGTAAAAATTATGATGCAGCAGTATTGTGTGCAGGTCAGTGTGGGGTAAATTTAGGCGCAACACCGACTGCTATTGCCAATATTCAAGCTGTAACCAATACTTATGGGCCTTCGCATAAAGCATTTTTAATTATTCCTCTAACTGGCGCATTTTTTGTTGATATTGTGAATGCCGTTGTTATTCAAACCATTACAAAGTTCTTTTAAATGTTCTGTTAGAAAAAGCGATGTGATGACTTAAGCATTTGGGAAACAGCCACAAAAAGTGGCTGTTTTTTTTGTATTTAAATCAGTTTGATCATTACTCTTTTGAATCTCACACTGTTTTATACAATTCATATGGCTGCAATAAATCGTGATTTAGACTAAGGTTTTCTGTTGGTGACTTTAAACTTTCAAAAACACTTAGATGAGGAATTGAATATTTGAGCGAGATCAACGCTTAAAGGATGTAACGGATTGAAGTTTTACTCAAAAATTTAATGAACACAGTAATATACTTTAAATATGAATCATCATAATATGTATGCCACAAACGCTGTATTTGATATATTTTGCGTGTTCAAGCTTTGAAATTAAGTCAGTGCTAGGCACTAGCATTTATTTCATCAGTGTAGCGTTTGAGCGTATATACTTAAATTGGATCACACTCGTCTAGGATGATGTATGTCTAAAACGAAACAACCAACCTCAAAACAATTACTGTCAGTGATTCAGACACAGACAGCAATTGCAAAATTAGGCTTAGATATCAATGCTGTCATGACTTTAGTGGCAGAGCAAGTTCAATTGATTACCCATGCAAAAGGTGCAATTGTAGAGCTCGCTGAAGAAGGTGATATGGTCTATCGTGCCGTTTCGAATGGTGCAAATCAATTTCTAGGCCTACGCTTAAAGATGGATTCTAGCCTTTCTGGGCTTTGTATCGCGCAGAATACGACTTTATATTGTAAAGACAGTGAAACTGATGAGCGTGTAGATCGTGAAGCATGTAGACGGGTTGGATTGCGTTCTATGGCTGTTGTACCGCTAATTCATTGTGATGAACCGATTGGTGTATTAAAAATTTAATCAGAACGGGTAAATGCCTTTAAAGAAAGTGATATCAATTTACTTACACTGATGTCTGAACTAATTGCTGCTGCGATGTATCATGCCAGTAGGTTTGGTGCTCAAGAACTCTATAAACTTGCGACACAGGATCAGTTAACAGGACTTGCCAACCGTGCTTTATTCCTCGATTGTTTAAGACAAGGTGTTGAACAAGCTAAACGTACACAAAAGTTACTTGGAATCTTGATCATCGATATGGATGGTTTGAAACCAATCAATGATCAATATGGACATCGTTTAGGTGATGAGGCATTAAAAGAAATAGGTAAACGTATCGTTAATATTACCCGACACGATGATTTGGTTGCGCGTTTAGGTGGTGATGAGTTTGCAGTGATATTAAGTAGTCTTGGCGATCAAGAGCTGGCAAAAAAAGTCATGAATCGCATTGTTGAGGCATGTGGATTACCGTTTGTATTTGAAAATGTCAAATTAACTATGGGTGCAAGTGTCGGTCTGGCTTTATTTCCTGAAGATGGTATTGAACTCAATAAATTGATTGAATTTGCAGACCTTAAAATGTATGAACATAAACGTTCTAGAAAAATGATTAATCTAAACACTTGAAATTTAAGATCTTTGATAGGAAATAAGTTTTAGTGAGGTTTAGATCTCATCAATATCATTTATATTGAGTATATGCATTGAAAGTATCTGCAATCATTATGTACACGCATTTATCAATTTTATGAATTGAATGTAGCTCAAATTTAACCTGACAGTCTCAATCAAATATCGGTAACTGTCAGATCAGGTTTGAGCTATACATATTAGCGCTGATAATAACTAATTACTGATAATGACTCATCACTATATTGTTATAAGCCTCTGGATGATGTAACCAAGGAATATGCCCTGAGCTTGAAAGTGTAAATAAATGTGCTGTAGGGTATCGATTGATCACAAAGTTTTTACTTGTTGTATAAATGTCCTGATCTCCATAGACAATGGTAATTTTAAAATCTGGTTTTTCTAATCCAGTTAACAGCGGATACTTGATGATTTCAGGTCTGGTTTTATTGATCGGCTCTGCTTTCAGTAAATCAAAATCATCAGCGAGATCTGGATGATCTGTTGCAATAAATCCTTCATTATAGTTTTTCATGACTTGTTTAAAGAGGCGTTTATAAGCTTCATCGCTTCCAAGCGCGCCTAAAAGGCTATTTAATCCCATTTTTGTCCATGCCCAAGCACTTGTTTTGGACTTGTTGAGTTGCATGACTTCTTTCTCAGTTTGTTTCCATTGCGTATTGGTACCTGAGCCTGGGCTACATAAAAAAAGACTGAGTAAATTATCAGAATGTTTTTCAGCATAGATTTGTGCATAAAGTCCACCCCAAGAGTGTCCCCATAAATGAAACTTATTGATTTTATAAAATTCTCGAACAGTTTCAATATCGCTTAAATAAGCCTGCATAGAATAGTCTTTATCAAGACAAGGAGATTTTTGGGTTCCTCTTTGATGAAATGTGACCACTTGGAAATGATCTTTTAAAAGATCGGCAACGGCAGAGAGATCACTTGGAAAACCGGGTCCTCCATGCAATAAAATTAGTGTCTCTTTGTCTGGATTTGGATAAACGATACTAAATAAAGTATTTCCATTATGATCGACAATGTTGCTTTGCATTTGCGTCTGATAATTTGCTGATTGCAGCGTAGAAGACTGTATTTCTATCGAATTTGCATTATTCTTCATGTCTAATATGGTTCCTCATTTTATTTGAGCAAATCAAAAAATGGTAAGGTGAACCAATCTAAAAATGTTTCTGTATTGATTCTGATTTTTAAAAGTATTTTTATACAAGCTTATATAGTAGCTTATTTATACCAGATGATAAACCCGATAAATGGGCTAAGAAAAAAACAAGCGTAGCGATGACTTGTAATTGTTTGATTAAAATATCTTGAGTTTCTATTTTAAATACGATGATTTGTTTACTTATTTTATGATAACAAATTGTTATTTATCTGATGAATAAAGATCTTTTAAAAGTCAAAAAAGATCATGGAAAGTGAGTTGTATGGGGATTGAACGTTCTTTTTTCCCTTTGAGAGAAGGCTAGAATGAGGGGGATTTTACGCTGAGCTTTGGTTTTAAAAAGACTTATGCAAGAGTCCTAATATAATGAGTAAATTTTAAAAAATTAATCTTATTAAAGCAGTGGAAGGATGATCAATGATGTGTGAAAATTCAAAATTTGTGCTTTATCAATAGAATTACTGGCGAAAGTAAGTCCATTGATAAAGTTCAGCGAGCACATGATTTTTAGATACACAATTGGTGATTTTAAAATACCTTAAGTTTTTCCAATCAGTAAAGATAGGATTCCTGCAGCAATCAAGGGACCCACAGGAACTCCTCTGAGCAATGCAACTCCAGCGACTGTTCCAATCAATAAGCCTGCAACAACATTGGGTTGGCTGCTCATTAAGGAAACGCCACGACCACCTAACCATGCAACCAATAAACCGATCGCAATGGCTGTTAATGATTTCCAGTGCATAAATGATTTTAAGATGACATCACCGGGGATTTTGCCACTGGCAATTGGAGTAAGCACGCCAATAGTTAAAATAATAATGCCGACTTCTAAACCGTGGGTTTGTAATAATGGGAAAAATTCACTTAAAGGTGTGATTCTAAAGATGATCAAAACGCCTGCTGCAATGGTGACCGCAGTATTGTGACTAAAAATGCCACAGGCCAATAAAACAAGGAGCACAATTAAATTTAGGTCTAGACTAGAAAGACTCATCAATATTCAGCATTAAAAATTAATATATCCATCCATTATACTGAAAAGCGGTATGGGAATTTGCCTTGTCTGGCAATGATTCACATTTAAATTCAGTCGAGTGTGGATTTAGTGGACAATAAATTTTTGAGTTTCAGCACCCAATAAATTCCATTCATACTCAAAGTCTTGCGCCAGTTTAGACAGATTTGTTGATTTAAGTTGTTGTATTAAAATGTTTTGTGCTTCTTGCATGGCTTGGTTTAAAGCCTTATTCACCACCAATTCAACCAGACAGTTGGGTGTTTCTTGTTCATTGCCAATGGCAAAAATAGTAGGTTCTCCAACAGCCTGATAAATATCAAATAAAGATATTTCCTCTAAAGCTTGTACTAAGGTCCAGCCTCCACCGGGGCCTTTGTCTGCATGGACAAAGCCTGCTTTTTTTAAACCAGACATGGTACGACGTACTACGACAGGATTGGTGTCTAACATGATTGAAATCTGTTCAGAGGTGAACGGTTTTTTTTCACGGGCCATATGTAATAGCACATGCAACATCCGAGAAAGCTTACTGTCTTTACGCATAGTTTTTTAGTCAACACTCTTTTGTTAATTGTAACATTAAAAGTTGCAATTAGAAAAATAACTCAATATAGTAACTTTAAAAGTTACTTATTGATATTGAAAATGAACTATGACGTCGTAATTATTGGTGGGAGTTATGCAGGTTTATCCGCAGCATTACCATTGCTTCGTGCTAGAAAAAAAGTGTTAATGATTGATGCAGGCATGCGTCGTAATCGTTTTGCTGAACATTCGCATAATTTCTTAACCCAAGATGGCAATACGCCAGCCGCAATTATTCGTGATGCAAAATTACAGTTAGACAAATACCAAACTTTGTCATGTATTAACGCATCCGTCACCGATGTGAGGGCTGTCGGGCAGCAATATGAGATTCAAATAGACCAAGCCGATGACACGGGTACAACCATTCAAGTCAAAAAAATAATTATTGCTACAGGTGTTAAAGATGATTTACCTAAAATCGATGGTTTAGCAGTACGGTGGGGGAAAAGCATTTTTCATTGTCCATACTGTGATGGCTATGAGTTAAATCTTGGAACACTTGGAATGTTATGTTCAGGTTTACATTCGATCCATATGGCACTGATGTTGCCCGACTGGGGCAATACCACTTTATTTTTAAATGATGCAATTTCACAAGCTGAATTAGATCCCGTCATACTTGAACAACTTAAACAAAGAAATGTGAAATTGGATACACGCAAAATTGTCAAAATACACAATCATTGTGATTTAGTCTTTGAAGATGGTGAACAGGTTCAATTAGATGGATTATTCGTTTCTACTTTTATGCGCATCAGCGCGCCTTGGATTAAAAAACTGGGGATAGTGCTTGATATAAATGAATATAGCGAAGCCATTCAAACCACAGCCATGAAAGAAACCAATCTTAAAGGGATATATGCTTGTGGTGATATTACCCGTTCAGGTGGTTCAGTTGCTTTCTCAGTCGCAGATGGGGCACTGGCGGGTGTTGCTGTACATAAGTCATTTATCTTTAATACTTGATAAAAGCATCTATTGATTAATCAATAAGGCTAAAAAAGTCTGAATGTTGTTTGGGTTTCAATTCACGATACTTTAAAATGTATCGTGAATTTTTAAGGTATTGATTTATGTTCTTGGAAAAAATGTTGCAATCACAAGGCTTTGGTTCACGTAAGCATTGCCAACAACTCATTAAAAATGGTGCAATTCAAATCCAAAACGAGGTCGTTACTGACCCTAAATTTAAACTTGATACCCAAAATCTAGTATTTTCAGTGTATACCGAAACATTTCAATACCGTGAAAAAGTCTATATTGCCTTAAATAAACCGCAGGACTACGAATGTTCCCATCAATCAACACACCATTTTAGTGTTTTTGATTTATTCGATGATGTCCTTATGAACCGTGGTTTACAAACTGTTGGTCGTTTAGATCAGGATACGACGGGTTTATTGCTACTGACGGATGATGGGCAGTTTTTGCAAGCATTGACTCATCCTAAAAAGCATGTGGCTAAAGTTTATCAAATACAAACAGCCGATCCGATTACAGATGATCAGATTCAACAACTTGAACAGGGTGTAGAATTACGCAATGAAAAGGGTACCTTTGCAGCAACAGATGTACAGCGCTTGGCTGAATATGCATTACAAATCACTGTGCACCAAGGGGTTTATCATCAAGTCAAACGGATGTTGGCTGCTGTGGGGAATAAGGTTGAAAGCTTGCATCGTGCACAAGTCGGGCAATTAGCACTCAAAGACTTAGTTGAAGGTGAGTGGGTTTATTTGACAGAAGATCAGGTGAATGCTGCTAGAAATAGTCAAAATGAACAAATAGTGATTTGATCATGGCTTTAAAGCTCTATATTGCTGTTTTAGATGAAATGCCAGACTTTATGGTTCCAACCCTTGTTGCGCATGCAGTCTTGGCTGCGCACTTACAATTTGTTCAAGATGCTGATGCTGAAAGTTATAAAAATTGGTTAGAACATTCTTTTCGTAAAGTTGTGGTCAAGGTGAATCAAAAAGAATTTGATAAAATTGCTCAATTAAAGTGTTATTTAGGGCATGAAAGTACAGTATTGGATGCTAAAAAATCCTGTGCTGTGGTCTTTCCTATTTCACAGGATACGATACCCAATGTACTTAAATTCGCAAAGATGTGGAAACCTATGTTGAATTGATTAAAAAATGCATTGTAAAAAACTACTTGAGGAAACAATGAAATGTCTGGAATTCATTGTCTTTAACAAAGCCCATTTGCTCATAGAGCTGATGTGAATGGTAATTGTTTTTCTGGGTTTCTAAACTGATCCGTTGCGCATCTTCATGGCGTGCAAACAGAATTGCAGTATCAATCAGTTGTTTGGCAGAACCTTGTCGACGAAAAACAGGTGTTACATATACATCATCTAAAATATAGTACTTTGAACAAGAAACTGATGAAAAGCCTTGGTATAACAACACAAAGCCTGTAAAAACATCATCTTTTACATGGATGAAGATAACACTTTCTTTATTTTCAAAACGTTGTTTTAAAAAATTAAAGGACTGTTGGATATTGGAAGATGCACCATAAAATTGGCGATATTCATCAAATAAAGTAGCAAGTTGATTTAAATCTTCTTTGGTCGCTCGTCTAACGATCATTTATTACTCCTTGCAATGATTTTTATCTTTGCAAAAGAGCATAACCAAAAAATAGAAAAGTAAACTTAATTATTTGTTTAAAAATGCGACAGTGTTATTTTTTGTCACTTTCACCCAAGATGGCATTTAACTCTGCAAATAGATCTTCATCGTCATCATTTAAATCAACAGAAGAATTCAGTTGTCCGTTTTGTTGGTCTTGCTTAAGTTTTCTCAGCTTGAATAACTGATCCATATTGATATTTTGATTTTCTATGGCGAAAGGGATGGATTTTGTGATGACAACTTGTTTAAAAAACAGTCGAACTGCTTGTGCAGGCGTAATCCCCAATTGTTTAAAAACAGCAAATGCTAGTTTTTTTTCTTGTGAATCAAGACGTACTTGATAGACTTCGGTTTTTCTCATGAATAGTGACCAAACAAAATTTGAGTTTGAATGCTTATTTTAATCAAAGCTTTCGGAATTTCAATGCTTAATCGTCAAAAAGTCATATATTTGTCATTACGTCAAAATTACAGTGTCAATTCATAGTCAGAACAAAAGCAATATTCGGCTTGTGTAATCGGATCAAGGAACTCAATTTTCTTGGCTAATAGCTGTAAAGGTTGTGAAAAATCAGCAGCATCTTTATGTAGAACTTGCGGATAAAAAGGATCGTTTTTAATTGGAATATTTAACCAATTTAAATGTACCCGTAATTGATGTTGTTTACCTGTAGTCGGCTTTAGTAAGTATTTTGCCCAAATTTGATTGTGTTCAATTAGATTAATTTCGGTATATGAGTTTGATTTTCCCTCAACAACTTTCATGGTGTAAAAGGGGTCGCCCTTTTCCATTCTCAAGTCCACAGCACATGGAAATTTTAAATCAGCATTGAATTGAGCAATCGCTTGATAGGTCTTATTGACTTGCCGCTCAGCAAACATTTGTTGATATAAACCACGTGTTTGAGACCGTTTTGAAAACAATACAACGCCAGCAGTTTCCCGATCTAAGCGATGGATTGGGGTAAGGTCTGGGTTATTTGTGATTTTTTTTAAACGAACTAATAAGGTTTCTTGTAGATATTGCCCAGAAGGACTGATGGTTAAAAAGTGAGGCTTGTCTACCACGATTAAATCTTCATTTTCAAACAATATCTTTTCTTGAAATGGCACATGAATTTCATGGGGGAGAAATCGATAGTAGTAAAGATGGGTATTTTCTAGATAAGGCTGATCAACGGTTAATGCTTGACCTTGCATATCGATAATGAGTTGGTCTTGAAAACGTTGTTGCCATTCATTGGATGAAATATGTGAAAAATGCTCACATAAATAACTGAATAAATTTTTAGGTAAATCTGCTCGCTTGGGGAGATAAACTTTTGATGCAGTTACACCATCTCTCATTGGCGGTTGATATTCTGAAACAGGGGTGGCGGGTTTCATAAGCGTATTTTTTATGCAGATAAGTTTAAAGTGAGTTGTCTAAGCGTGTTGGAAAGTATCAAAACATGATTTCTAAACAATGCAACATAGGTTTTAAAGTCACGCAATGCTATCATATTGTCTGGTTTGAATCATGTCGTGAGCGTTATGCAATATTCATATAAATTAAGTCTGAGCAATGAACAAGACACCCAAATGTTGGCACAAAAGTTAGCTCAACATATTGCAAAAGGCGTGATTTATTTAATCGGTGACTTGGGGGCAGGTAAAACCACACTTACACGCTATTGGTTGCAAAGTTTAGGTCATCAGGGTGCGGTTAAAAGTCCAACATATACCTTGGTGGAACCTTATAATATCAATGCGAAAGAGGTGTTTCATTTTGACTTATACCGTTTAAATGATCCTTATGAGCTTGAATTGATGGGTATTCGTGATTATTTAGAGGTCGAGAATGCTTTATTCTTGTTTGAATGGCCTTCTAAGGGCGGTGATGAAATTCCACAGCCAGATCATGTCATTCGCATTTTAAAAACAGAAGATGAAGCTGCACGAGAAGTGGTCATTGAAAGTATTTCTGCTGAATTGATTGAAGCGTTGACTTGATCAATGGTTTCAGCATTTTAAGCCCATCATATATTTTAATTTATTTAAATTTTTAGGTTAATTGAATGCAACGCGAAGATATCAGTTTAAGACGTATCCAAAACTTAGATCCAGCACTGGCCAACCAAATTGCTGCAGGTGAGGTGATTGAACGACCATCATCTGTAGTGAAAGAGTTGCTTGAAAACTCGATTGATGCAGGTGCGACTGAGCTGATTATTCGTGTGGCAAATGGCGGCAGTACCCTGATTGAAATTATTGACAATGGTCGAGGTATTCACGCTGAGGATCTAGCACTTTCAGTCACCCGTCATGCAACCAGTAAAATTCAATCTGCTGAAGATTTACATGCAATTGTGAGTTTGGGCTTTCGTGGAGAGGCGCTTGCCTCAATCGCAGCGGTTTCGCGTTTAACCTTAACCAGTAGTCAGGATGATTCAGGTGTCGGTTACCAACTGGAAGTCAATGGTACTGCATTTGACCATCAAGATATTCAAGCGGTAGCAACCCAACAAGGTACACATATCCGTATTCAGGATTTGTTTTTTAATGTGCCTGCGCGGCGTAAATTTTTAAAGAAACCAAGTACTGAATTTGGTCATATTGAGGAAATTGTACGTCGAATGGCGCTTACGCATTTCGATATCCGCTTTGTTTTAGAACATAATGACAATATTCGCCTTAATTTGCCGATTGCAGATAGTGGTGAGCTAAGATTTCAACGGGTACAGCAATTATTGGGTCGCCAATTTACTGAAAATGCTTATTGGATAGATGCAGACAGTATTAGCATGCGTTTATCAGGCTGGTTAGGACATCCTTCAGATGCGCGAGCACAAGCCGATTTGCAATATGTCTATGTGAATGGTCGTATTGTCAAAGATAAAACCATTTCTCATGCTTTGCGTATGGCATATGATGGTATTTTGCATGGACATCAACATGCAGCGTATTTGCTGTTTTTAGAAGTTGATCCTGAAAATATTGATGTCAATGTGCATCCAACTAAACATGAAATCCGCTTCCTTAATCAGCGTGAAGTACATGAGTTTGTGCGACATTTTGCTAAAGACACCTTATCTCAATTTCAAACTGCAACTGCGGATTTATCTTCTGCAATGAAGCAGGATGGAGCAACAGAAAATCAAGCATTGTCAGCGCAGCCACGCTATCAGGAACAATTTCCTTTACATCGCAATACGCCAGCTGAGCAACATGTAAGTGATCAAAATAGCCGAAGCAATTCAGATGGGGCTATACAGCATAGTGGTTTAACAGATTTTAGTGATACACAAGCCCAAACAGTCAATTATTCTCACTATGAACCACAACAGCAGTATCGTGGCACTCAACAACTCAATAACGCCTTGAAAAGCTATTTAGCTCCTTTACGTGAGTCTGGGGATGCTGATCAAGAATTAACAGATCAAGCGTCCTATGAGCGATCTGTACAAGAGATTCAAAATAAACAGGCCCATCAGGTTGATGAATATCCGTTGGGAATTGCAATAGCGCAATTACATGGAATTTATATTCTTGCACAGAATACGGAAGGCCTGATTATTGTCGATATGCATGCAGCGCATGAACGTATTTTGCTACAACAAATGAAATCTGCATGGGATAAACCAGAATTTTGGACCTCACAACAGTTGCTTATTCCTAAAGTTATTTCGATTACCCGTATGCAGGCAACCCGTGTTGATGATTTAAAACCACAGTTGGAACGCTTAGGCCTAGAAATCGATCAATATGGTGATGATCAAGTGATTGTACGTGGTGTACCTGCGATTTTACATAAAGCAGATTTTGAATCCTTGGTACCTGAATTACTCAATGATTTAGATCCAAATGATGAAGCGCAGGCTCTACAGCAAAAACGTGATCAAATTTTAGCAGGCATGGCATGCCATGGTGCAGTGCGTGCCCATCGGATGCTAAGTCTTTCCGAAATGAATGCTTTGTTGCGTCAAATGGAGCACACAGAATTTGCCAGTCAGTGTAATCATGGTCGACCAACATGGCGTGCATTTCCATTGCCCCAATTAGATAAATTATTTGCTCGAGGAGAGTAGTTGTACATGTCAAATCAATTGCCCGTCATCAATTTAATGGGACCAACCGCAAGCGGTAAAACTGCTTTGGCATGTGAATTGTATGACCATGGGAATTATGAGCTCATTTCTGTAGATTCTGCCTTGGTCTATAAAGATATGGATATTGGTACTGCAAAGCCGACCAAAGCGGAGCAGGAGCGTTATCCGCATCATTTGATTGATATTATTACCCCACTTGAGGTTTATTCCGCTGCTGAATTTGTCGAGGATGCTTGTCAACTGATTGATGATATCCATGCACGCGGTAAAACACCTATTTTAGTTGGCGGTACAATGCTATATTTTAAAGCGTTGCTTGAGGGGCTTTCTACAAATTTACCGAGTGCTGATTACGCGATTCGTGCTGCGATTGAGTTAAAAGGTGAAACGGAAGGCTGGCAATCGGTGTATGATGAATTAAAATCTGTTGATGTATTGGCAGGCGAAAAATTTAAAGTCAGTGATAAGCAAAGAATCATTCGCGCTTTAGAAGTGTATAAAATTACTGGTCGTCCGATTACTCAACTACAGGCGGAACAACCGAAGAATCAACCGTACCGATATGATTTTCATAATTATGCTTTATTGCCTGATCGCCTAGAGCTGCACAAGAGAATTGAACTTCGTTTGGAAAAAATGTGGGAAATCGGATTTTTAAATGAGGTTGAAAATCTTATGAAAAAATACGATCTCGAAGAAAATTTACCTTCTTCACGCTCTGTTGGATACCGACAAGCGATAGATTTTTTAAAAAACAGTGATTTGAGTCAAGAAAGTGAGCGTCAAATGAAGGATAAAGCACTATTTGCGACACGACAATTAGCAAAACGTCAATACACATGGTTACGATCTTTGCAAGAAATACACTCTTTTCAAACTTTTTTTACGATAAACCAAGCACAAGAAGACTTGCGAAACTTATACGGATAAAGCAAAATTTAACAACTACCTTTTTTATAAATTTTAATTGAAAAATAAAGGTAGTTTTTGCGCTGATTTTAATTTTTTTTGGAGTATAAAATGTCTAAAGGTCAAACTTTACAAGATCCGTTCTTAAATTCTCTCCGTAAAGAACGTATTCCTGTTTCTATTTTTCTTGTAAACGGTATTAAATTACAAGGTCATATTGAATCTTTTGACCAGTATGTTGTTTTGTTGAAAAACACAGTAAGCCAAATGGTTTATAAGCATGCTATCTCAACTGTAGTACCTGCACGTAATCCACGTCCAGCTGGTGCTCCTGCTGGTGCTCAAGGCGCTGCTGGTGGCTTCGGCGGTCAAGCTGGCGGCTTCGGCGGTCAAGCTGGTGGCTTCGGTGGTCAAGGTGGCTTCGGTGGTCAACAAGGCGGCTTTGGTGGTCAACAAGGCGGTTTCGGTGGTCAAGGTGGTTTCGGTAGCCAAGGTGGCTTCGGCGGTCAAGGTGGCTTCGGTGGTCAAGGTGGCTTCGGTGGTCAAGGTGGCTTCGGCGGTCAAGGTACTGACTTTGGCGGCGAAACAAAATTTGAAGATTCACAAGAAGATGAAAACAATCGTTAATTTCTTGATTTAACAAGAACGATTGTAAAAGAGACGCCAAATTGGCGTCTCTTTTTTATTGGTTGTCCCATCCTCGATAAGGTTGACACTTTCTAAAATTAAATTTAGAGATAAAAAAACCAGTGCAAAAGCACTGGTTTTTAATTTAACGACTTAGCATAGACTTAACTTTCATTTTTCTTTGGATCTAGGCTTGGGTCTTTGATTTCAATGTAAGTATTTGCACGTAACTCTCTTAACCAGCCGTCATATTCTGATTCGAATTGACGTTCACCTAAAATTTGGCGAGCCATACGCTTTTGGTACTCTGAGGTCATATCTTGTTGACGTGTGCCTGTAACTTGGAGAATATGCCAGCCAAACTGAGTTTGAAATGGTTTGCTGATTTCGTTGACTGGTGAACTCTGCATGAGTTTGTCAAACTCAGGAACCATCATGCCAGGGCTTACCCAACCAAGACTTCCGCCATCACGAGCAGAACCAGGGTCATTTGAATAGGTTGAAGCAAGCGTAGCAAAATCATCGCCCGCTTTTAAGCGGTTATAAATACTGTCAATGGTTTGCTTTGCATTTTCGGGGCTAACAACTTCTGATGTTTTAATCAAAATATGACGCGTATTAAATTGCGGAACTAAAGCTTTTTGCTCATTCGATTTTTTTTCTAATAATTTTAAAACATGAACGCCGTCTTTTGCTGGAATTAAGTCAGTAGTTTGTCCTGGCTCAAGGGTAGTAACACGTGCAGCAAGATCTGTTGGAATATCTGAAAGCGGACGGAAGCCCATATCAGCACCATCAACTTTAACTTGAGCTGTGCTAAATTTCTTTTCTATGCTTTTAACGTCATTGCTATCTTTTAAGTCAGTACGGACTGCTTTTGCAATACTTTCTAACTCGCTTGCAGGCGCTTCTCCTGAAATACGCATATGTAGTACATGGACTTGACTACCAACAGCAGCTTGACCTTCAGGTGATTTTAAGAAGTTTTCAACATCAAGGTCAGTGATCTTGATACGAGACATCACTTGTTGTTGACTCAATCGTTGAATGAGTAAATCTTCTGCAACACGGTTACGCAGTAATTCATAGGTGCCCGGTGCAACAGCATCTAATTTTTTTTGAAAAGCTTCTAAAGAATTTGCACCAGATTGTTGGGCAACTTTCAATACGGCTTCATTTAAGCTTTTTTCATCTGCTTTTAAGCCATACTTCTTCACTTGTTCAAGCTGTGCATCATGGGTGATGAGCTGACTCAGTACTTGCTGTTGCAGAATGTTTTGTGGTGGGATTTCTTTCTTTTGTGCCTGAAGTCGATGTGTCGCTTCAGCAACACCTTGGTCTAAATCACTTTTTAAAATTGCTGTAGAACCAACAATTGCAATGATTTGGTCCTGCGGAGCAGCATAAACTGATACCGAGGTGGAGATGAGTAAAGCTAAGGTTGATGCTTTAAATAATTTTTTAAATTTTTGCGTCTTCATTAATGTGTCCAAGATTGATTAGCTTTATCAAAACCTAAAATACGATTTTCAAGTAATGAACTTAACTTGTTGTTCAAACCACCAAGTCCTTTTAGTGTGATCTCAGCCATCACTGCGCGTTTTGGCTTTGTATCAGGAAGAGAAACGTCATCTAGATCATTAAAGTACGAGCGACCATAGACGGAAATTCCCCAACAACAAGATTCATAATTCACACCCAATAAATATTCGCGTGCGACATGGTTGTCAAGGTCATATTGAACATGTCCCATAATACGCCAGTTGTCTTTTACAGGCTGTATAAATGATGCAACTGCTTGATCATATGCACGTTGACGGTCAGGGAGGTTATTGCGATAAAAATAACCAACGTTATAAAGGTTTCCGCGTTGGCCTGTATAATACAATTGGAAGTCATGTTGAGCGCTATCACCATTTGACATCCACGCTGAATTGGTACTCAGTGTGAAGTTTTGTGAAAGTTGGCTAGAAAGGCTCAGCACAGGACCAGTATGTTTTTCTCTGTCTAAATCATCTGTATTGTTGAGTAAAGTAACTTTTCGATCATCAAAATAATAACTTTGACCAATACTGGCTCTTAAGCGCTCTAAGCCGACTGTATCAAATAAGCTATAACTTAAACCAAGAGATAAAAAGTTATTGTCTTCTAAACGGTCATGTCCATAAAAGCGGTACGGGCTAAACAATTGATCATAGCTGATAGAAGCTGTTGTTGAATCAAAGTTTGGATAACCTGTTTGATTTTTATATGGTGCATACGCATAGAAAGCGCGAGGTGTAATGGTTTGGAGAAATTTTCCGTCCTTTTCAAATGTTAGCCCCGTATCCAAAGTAAATTGAGGAACAACAACGGATTTGTTTTTGCTATCTTGGCTTTGGTTATTTAAATTAAGTTGATCTACTGTGGTTTGATCATAGAAAGTATTTAAACTTCGAACAGAGACTTCAGGAATCACAAAAGACCATGGATTACGGAAATTATAACGTGTCGCAAATTGGTTATATAAACGTGTACCACTTGGCTGGTTGTTATAATCGGCATCATTGATGTCTTTTTGGAAATACGCAGTATCGTTGTTAAATTCGTATTCCAAACCTTGCGGATTTCCAGCGACATAGTTCAGTAAAAACTGAGGTAGGCGGGCGTAAGGTTTATCTACATCTTTGATGGTTTTATCAAGGGTTTGGAAGTCCTCAACTTTAAGTTGAGCTTTTAAGCCTGGAATACCGTGATTGTAGTTGAGTTCCCATGCACGACGTTGATTCAGCTCTGTACGAGTGTTTGGGTTGTTATCTAGATCTGAGAAAAAATCTTTATCAGAAACGTAGTTATATTCTAAGTTGGTTGACCATTGTTTAGTGATATCCCACTTGTGTAGGAAATGCAGGTCTTTACGATCTTCATCATTATAATCACGGTCAGAAGGTAAGTAACTTCCCCAAACACTACCAGCACCAAAGTTCTCAGTTAAATAGCGAAACTCACCTTGAGCCATAAGACCGCGGTCAGTAATCAGCCGTGGTGTAATAGTGGCATCATAGTTGGGTGCCAAATTTAAATAAACGGGAACTGCAAGTTCAAAACCACCATCATTGGTAAAGCCGAAACTAGGATTTAAAATCCCCGTAGTACGGCGGTCATCGATTGGGAAGTTAAAATATGGAACTGCGAGTACAGGCACATCCTTAACATAGAGTTTGGTCCCACGCGTTACACCTCGACCAGTATCTTGATCCAATTCAATTTTATTGGCCTGAATTTTCCAAGTGGGCTTTTCATCGGGTGGGCAGGTGGTGTAGGTGGCATTTTCAAGGACGATATTGGTTGGCGAAGTTCTTTCTATTTTTTCTGCATGACCATGTGCATGGGTCACTTCCGCAATATAGAAACTATTATTTAACTGACCAGTTTCATCTTTCAGGTTGTAATCAATCTGATCACTTTGCGCGATGATACCACCTTGCGCCATTTGTACATTGCCTTTCGCTTTGGCGAAAGTTTGTGTTTTATCAATGGTCACTTCATCGGCGCGAATCATACGTCCAGATTGGTCAATGACCACATCACCAGACAGGAAAGAGTCACCATTGGGATTGTAATAACCATTATCTGCGGTAATCACAGATGACGCTTCTTCTGGGTTTGTTGATTTAGCTTGAGTGCTAAAAGGTGTAACCCAGACACCTTCACAATAACGGGTAATTGGATTTTTTAAATCACGTACCTGTGCTTCAGGTGAGTTTTTGTCCACATAATATTGTTCAAAGAAATTTTGCCCTGCAAAGCTTTCTTTGATGGCTGCATTCAGTTGCTTATTATTAACTTCAGAAACAGTGTCTGTCGATTCAGCATAGCTGGATACTGAACTTCCACAAAGAAGTGTCAAAATAGCAGTCGCTAAAGGATTAAATTTAAACTGATGCTTCATTTGTCTCGTTAACCAAATATGCTAATCGCAATTAATTATTGTCGCATCATAGAGAAAAAGTCGATAAGTAGCTACACTTAGCACTTCAAAAATTCAGCCTGAATTAGATTAAATTGCAAATGAATACACAACGTGAACAATTGATACAAACATGGTTAACATCTGTACTCAGTTCAGATCAATTTGAAATCAATTTTTTAGCAGGCGATGCGAGTTTCCGTCGTTATGCACGAATTACCTTGAATAATAAAACATTTATGCTTATGGATGCACCTCCTGAGAAGGAAGATTGTCGTCCTTTTGTTGCGATTGATGAATTCTTTGACACAAATGGGGTGCGTGTACCTCATATTGTTGCCAAGGATTTAGATCAAGGTTTGTTGTTACTTGAAGATTTTGGCGATGTATTGTTATCTACACAATTGAATGATCAAACGGTAGATGCACATTATGCGCAAAGTTTTAAGCAGTTGGTGCAGTTGCAGTCTATTGCTGCTGATTCATCGCACTTGCCAGCATATGCCTATGAAAAGCTGATCTCAGAAATGGAATTGTTAACGGATTGGTTGTTGCCATCATTAGCTATCCAAGTAACAGATGAAGAGCTTGGGTTAATTAAACGAACCTTTGCTATTCTTGCCAATGCTGCTTTGGCACAACCTCAAGTAATCGTACATCGTGATTTCCATAGTCGTAATCTGATGATTCTTGAAGCTGAGAAAGATCAAGGCGTGATTGATTTTCAAGATGCAGTGATTGGTGCTGACACCTATGACTTGATTTCGATTACTCGTGATGCCTACGTACAGTGGGGTCCTGAGCGTGTGTATGGATGGTTTAAAGTGTTTTATGACTTATTACCAGAAACTGCCAAGCAAGATCGTGATTTTGATCAATTCAAACAAGATGCTGACTTTATGGCAATTCAGCGCCATATCAAAATTTTAGGTATTTTTGTGCGTTTGTTTGAGCGTGATGGTAAATCTGGTTATCTCAAAGACTTGCCTCGTGTCATGTGGTACTTATTGGAAGAATCAAAACCTTACCCAGAATTACAACCGTTTATGCATTTTATTCATGCACGGGTTTTACCAAAATTTGAAGAAAAATATGGCGTATATGAGGTGATTGCAGCATGAAAGCAATGATTTTAGCTGCGGGGCTAGGCAATAGAATGCGACCTCTGACCCTCTATAAGCCAAAGCCTTTATTAGAAGTCGGCGGCAAGGCACTGATTGTATGGCATATAGAAAAATTAAAAAAAATCGGTGTGACTGAAATCGTGATTAATTCTGCATGGTTAGCAGATATTCTGATTGGTACCTTGGGTGATGGCTCACAATTTGGTGTGACTATTCGCTGGACGCGTGAAGATGAGGGCTTGGAAACCGCAGGTGGGATTATCAATGCCTTAGCGCTTCTCGGTGATCAACCTTTTATTCTGGTCAATGGTGATGTATGGACCACTTTTGATTTTGCATCATTATTAGATATCAATCTTGCCGATGATCTTGCACATTTGGTTTTTGTCAATAATCCTGAACAGCATCCACAGGGCGATTTTACCTTGGCAAATGGTCGTGCTTATACCTTTGAGCAAAATCAGCAAGGTGAAAATTTAACTTATAGTGGTGTCGCTGTGATTAACCCAAAAATGTTTGATGGTCTGGAACAGGGTAAAAGACCGCTTGCACCCTTGCTTAAACAAGGCATGCTAGACGGTAAAATCTCGGCTGAGAAAATGCAGGCAGCGTGGGTTGATGTGGGTACACCTGAGCGTTTAACAGCCTTGGATTGGCAAATAAGACAGGGTGAGTATAGTTAAGTGAGGATAAATACGCTTAAGTGCGTATTAACTCATCGTTAACTACTGTTCCACGGGCGAGAAATAGGTATACTTTCAGCTAACTTTTTAGAGATGTTATTTGATCATGCATCCATTTTTTCAAGAGTTAAAGCAAGGCAGTCTAAAGCTTGGCTTAAAACTTAGTGATGAAGCATTAGGATTATTGTTGCAATATCAAGATGCACTCGTCCTGTGGAACAAAGCTTATAACTTAACGGCGATTCGCGATCCTAAAGAAATGTTGGTTAAACATTTATTGGATAGCTTAAGTATTTTAAATGATTTACCCGCTGGTCGTTTACTCGATATTGGTACAGGCGGGGGTATGCCAGGGATGATCATTGCACTGTGCCAACCTGAACGCCAATGTGTTTTGTTGGATTCAAATGGTAAGAAAATTCGTTTTCTGAAACAGTTTATTGCAGATTTAAAACTAAAAAATGTTGTCGCAGTTCAGACACGTGTAGAAAATGAAGATAGTATCCATGATCTAGGACAATTTGATGTGATCACCAGTCGTGCATTTGCTTCATTGACAGATTTTGTGACAGCTTCAAAACCTTATATGCATGAACGCAGTATCATTGCGTCAATGAAAGGTTTGATTCCCACTGAAGAAGTTGATGCTTTAAAAGACAAGTGGAGTTGTGACATTATTGAATTGCATGTACCTCGGTTGGACGAACAACGTCATTTACTTTTATTAAAACAGATTTAAAACAGACTAAGGGTTGGGGTTACCATGGCTCAAATTATTGCTATCGCAAACCAGAAAGGTGGCGTAGGTAAAACCACGACAGCCGTGAATTTGGCTGCCTCTTTGGCAGTGTTGAAAAAGCGTGTTTTATTGGTGGATATGGACTCTCAGGGTAATGCTACCATGGGGTCGGGTATTCAAAAAAATGATTTGTTGTATTCAGTCACCGATGTACTTCTGGGTGAAGTACCGATTGAAACTGCAATTAGTAAAGCTGAAGTCGGTTATAAAGTGCTTGGCTCAAATCGTGATTTGGCAGGTGTTGAACTGGCAATCGCAGAGCAAGATGGACGTGAGTTTATTTTGCGTAACGCTTTACAGCAAATTGAAAAAGACTTTGATTATATTATTGTTGATTGTGCACCAAGTTTAAGTTTAATTACGGTCAATGCTTTAGCCGCAGTCGATGCAGTGATTATTCCAATGCAATGTGAGTATTATGCATTAGAAGGATTGGCAGATCTGACCCAGACCATTGATAAAATTCAACAGGCGTTAAACCCTGAATTGGAAATTATTGGGGTGCTTCGTACCATGTATGATGCACGTAATGCACTCACCCGTGATGTTTCTGCCGAATTAGAACAGTATTTTGGTAAGAAACTTTATGATACAGTGATTCCGCGTAATGTGCGCTTGGCCGAAGCGCCAGCACATGGATTACCGATTATTTATTTTGAGAAAAGCTCTAAAGGTGCAATTGCATATTTAAATTTAGCAGCTGAAATGTTGAAAAAGAGTAAAGTGAAAAAAGGAAATAAAGCATGACCGTGAAAAAAAGAGGGTTGGCAAAGGGTCGTGGCTTAGATGCATTATTAGGTTCAATCCAAAAAGAAAAATTACAACTTGAAGTTCAAGCATTGGATCATGGCCAATTAAAACAGATGGATGTAACCCAATTAAAACGTGGTGCATATCAACCCCGTCGTTTTATTGGTGAGCAAGATTTACAAGAACTTGCAGCGTCAATTAAAAAACATGGTGTAATGCAGCCGATTGTGATTCGTCCGATTGAAAATGACGAAACTCCCTATGAAATCATTGCAGGTGAACGTCGTTGGCGTGCGGCACAATTGGCGGGTTTGACTGAAATCCCTGCAATTGTACGTGATTTGACCGATCAAGTTGCGATTGCCTTGGCATTGATCGAAAACATTCAGCGTCAAGATTTAAACCCAGTTGATCAAGCACTGGCATTACAACGCTTCCATGAAGAATTTGGGCTTAGTCATCAAGAAATTGCAGACACTGTAGGTAAAGCACGCACTACCGTAAGTAATTTATTGCGTTTATTAAGTCTAGAAGATGAAATCAAAGATTTAATGCAACAAGGTCTGTTGGACATGGGGCACGCCCGTGCGATATTGACCCTAAAAGCTAAAGATCAATTGCAAATTGCAAAAATCGTGATTGATAAGAGTTTGTCTGTTCGTCAAACCGAGCAGTTGGTGCGTGATTGGAATACGCCAAAGCAGGAAAAATCTAAAAATCCACTTGCGCCAGATGTGCAACAACTGACTCAGAAACTGTCAGAGCGCTTTAGTGCCAGTGTAAAATTAGACTATAACAAACAGGGTAAAGGCAAGCTGGTCATCAGTTATAACTCGCTTGATGAGTTAGATGGAATTTTAAATATCTGTTTACCAGAACAATAATGTTTAAGCGATTTAATTAATTTGGGGAACTAAAGATGTGGGAACTTGTTAAAGCCGGCGGTTGGTTAATGCTGCCATTGGTTTTATGTTCAATTTTTACTGTTGCGATTTCAATCGAGAGATTTATACGGCTGAAACGATCTTTAGTTCTACCTAAGTCGCTTATGATGCAAAAAGGCCGCAGTGTTGACGATGTTTTAGATGAAATGGAACAAGATCAAGCGGTTTGCCAAACGGCATTGGGCTATATTTTTAAAGATGGTATTGATGCTTACGCTCAAGGCGAGGCATTTGCACGTGCTCAGATGGAAGCGACTGCTTCGCGCGAAATTGGATATTTAGAAAAAAATATCAATTTCTTAGGTACATTGAGCGCTGTTGCACCGTTATTGGGGCTATTGGGTACAGTGATTGGGATTATCGAATCCTTTTTGGTGATTGATTTAGGTACGAATGCCAATCCAACCATGATGATTCCAGGTATTTCTAAGGCATTAATTACCACAGCTGCGGGTATGGTAATTGCTATTCCAGCACTATTTGCCTACCGTTATTTTCAGCGCCTAGTTCAGGAATATGTGGCTGAACTCGAGCAACAGTCGACTTTATTTCATGCCGCCTTATTTTTTCAGAAACACCTTGAAAATGAAAAAAAGAAAGCTGGTTAAATCCGTTTTAGGGGTGTTTCATGAAATTTAGACGCAGAACAGTTGAAGATATTCATATCAATCTTACGCCATTGATTGATTGCTTGTTATTTATATTGGTGATTTTATTACTGACCACCACCTTTAACCAGCAAAGTCGGATCAATCTTTCTTTACCGGATGCACAAGGTGTTCCGCCAAAAGAATACAAAAATAAAATTGAAGTCATGGTAGACTCGGCAGGGCATTATGCAGTAAATGGGCAGGCACTTTCGAGTAAAGAGTCGGCTGATTTAAGTACTGCAATTAAGCAAGCAGCAAATGACAATCGTGATCTGATGTTTGTGATTGCTGCAGATGCCAAAGCGACGCATCAAGATGTTATACGAGTGATGGATGTCGCAGGACAGCTCGGTTTCGTTAACATCAATATCAGTACCAAAGTTCCATCTCGAGGTTATTAATTAGTGAATCAAGATTTTAAGGTCTATGTCCGTCTTTTGGCGTATTTAAAGCCGTACTGGGGGGCAGCCTTACTCGTTATTATTGGATTTGGCGTAAATGCGGCAACTGAAGTTTCTGTAGCGAAATTACTTAAATATATTATTGATGCAATTCAAGATGGTAATCGTGGAGATCTTGATTGGTTTCCAGCGCTAATTATCTTGTTGATTTTTTTCCGTGGCTTAGGGTTGTTTATGGGTGGCTACTTTACTGCAGTCATCTCAAGAAGTTTGGTATTTAGTATTCGTCAAGAAGTTTATGCCAAACTGTTAAAACTACCCGCACAGTATTATTTGGATAATTCATCAGGTCACATCACTGCAAAAATTATGTATAACGTGGAGCAGTTAACCGCAGCTTCCTCTGAATCGTTAAAAACATTAATTCGTGATGGTGCAATTGCTTTAGGTTTATTGGGTTATTTGCTGTATACCAATTGGCGTTTAACCTTGTGTATTTTTATCTTTATGCCGATTATTGGTTTATTGGTGCGTAAAGCTTCAAAACGCATGCGTAAGCTGTCTATTCAAGTGCAAAATACCATGGGGGATGTCAACCATATTGTGCAAGAAACAGTCAGTGCGAATGCGGTTGTCAAAAGCTTTGCTGGCGAGGAAAATGAACAAAAACGTTTCTATAAGTCTTCAGAAGAAAACTTAAAACGTGGTTTGAAAATGGTGGTTGTACAAAACTTAAATAGTCCACTTGTACAATTGGTCATGGCTTTTGCTCTAGGTATCATTATTTGGTTGGCATTACGCCCACAAATTTTAGGTGATACTTCAGCTGGCGAGTTTGTTGCCTATATCACAGCAGCAGGATTGTTAGCAAAGCCTATTAAAAATTTAACAGATATCAATGAAAAATTACAACGTGGTATTGCGGCTGCATATTCTGTATTTGAAGTTCTAGACCTGCCTCAAGAAGAAAATACTGGAACATTAACGCCAAAATTATTGGGTAATATCAAGTTTGATCATGTGTCTTTGGTTTATAAAAATAATGTAAAAGGGATTGATGATTTCTCATTAGACATACAAGCAGGCCAAACCATTGCTTTGGTTGGGCGTTCAGGTGCTGGTAAGTCATCTTTGGTGAATATGTTAGTGCGCTTTCAAGAAATTAGTGCAGGGCAGATTTATCTAGATCAACTGCCTATTCAAGATATTGAACTCAGTTGTTTGCGTACCCAAGTTGCGATGGTCAACCAGCAAGTTGTGTTATTTGATCGAACAGTGCGTGAAAATATTGCATACGGCCAATTAGAAAAAGCCTCTGAGGAAGCCATTATTGCCGCTGCTAAAGCAGCTTATGCACATGACTTTATTATGGAGTTACCAAAAGGTTATGACACACCTTTAGGTGCGCAGGGCTTAAGTCTTTCAGGTGGTCAACGTCAACGTATCGCCATTGCACGTGCAATCCTTAAAAATGCACCAATTCTTATCCTTGATGAAGCCACCAGTGCTTTGGATAATGAGTCTGAACACTTTATTCAAAAAGCATTTGATGAAGCGATGCTTGATCAAAATCGAACCACGATAGTGATTGCTCACCGTCTATCCACGATCGAAAAAGCGGATAAGATTGTGGTTATGGATAAAGGGCGTATCATAGAGCAAGGTACTCATACTGAGTTATTGGCGAAGCATGGCGCTTACTATCAATTGTATGAACGTAACTTTGAGGAATAATCGAACATGTCTATTGCGCAAATCATTCAAGATGCTTGGAATAAACAGTCCAAGTGGTTGATTGCATTGCGGCCATTGTCATGGTTATATCAGTTCGGTTTTACGGTAAATAAGCAACTGTATCAAAAAGGTATAAAAAAAACCTATCAAGCACCTGTCCCCGTGATGATTATTGGAAATATTACTGTGGGCGGGAGTGGAAAGACACCGTTATTGATCCAGTTGGTGAAATATTTGCAACATCACCATGTTCGCGTTGGCGTGATTAGTCGTGGTTATGGGGGGCAAGGGCCTTTCCCTGCACTGGTTACTTTAGATTCTGTGCCTGATCAAGTGGGCGATGAACCCTGTTTGATTGTTCAGTCTACTGAGGTTCCCATGGTGGTGGGTGGTAATCGCCAAGCCAATATTGAGTTACTACTGCAACATTATGAACTTGATTTAATCATCAGTGATGATGGTTTACAGCATTGGGCTTTGGCGCGTCAAATCGAATGGATTGTACTGGATAATAACCGAGGTTTGGGCAATCAGAAGCTACTTCCTGAAGGTTATTTACGCGAGCCAGTGAGCCGTTTAAAACACGGTACCGTGATTGAGCATGCGCATCAGCCGCATTCAGCTCTCAATATGCATTTAGAAGTGACTGAACCTTATTTATTAAATCCAAGTTTTGACCAGTCTGAGCAGTTTGATCCTACACTTGATTATTATGCAGTCGTTGGAATTGGTTTTCCGCAACGCTTTTATAACACCTTGGAAAGTATCGGTGTAACTCAATTTCAATGTCATGAATTTCCAGACCATTATGATTATGAAATTGATGATTTACAGTTTGAAGATAACAATCCAATTATTACCACTGAAAAAGATGCGGTAAAGCTTTTACCATTATTGAAAAATCATTCTACATTTAGTCGTGAGATTTGGGTGGTTCCGGTGGGAGCGGTCTTGTCTGATGAATGTTATCTATTACTCAACCAACAACTTACTCAACTTGGTATTGATCTAATACAAGGTTAATTTGATGAAACATATTGTTATTCCTGCGCGTTTTGCCAGTTCACGCCTTCCCGGTAAGCCTCTTTTAGAAATTCATGGGCGAGCCATGATTTTACGTGTGGTCGATCAAGCAAAAAAAGTACAGGGCTTTGATGATCTTTGTGTGGCGACAGATGACCCGCGTATTGCAGCACTTTGCCGAGCAGAAGGTGTGGATGTTGTGATAACTGATCCGAATCATCCTTCGGGCACAGACCGTTTAAGTGAAGTTGCTCGGATCAAAGGTTGGGATGCCGAGGATATTATTGTGAATGTACAGGGTGATGAGCCTTTGTTGCCTGCACAATTGGTGATTCAAGTTGCTGAGTTGCTGGCACAGAAAGCGGATTGTTCAATGTCGACCTTATGTGAGCCGATACATCAGTTTGACGAGTTTCAGCGTGACAGCATCGTCAAAGTGGTGATGTCAAAGTTCAACGAAGCGCTTTATTTCAGTCGTGCACAAATTCCTTACGATCGAGAGGGTGTTAAACAGGTTGAGCAAAAGCTCCATCAGCATGCTTATCGCCATTTGGGCTTATATGCTTACCGTGTCAAGCTTTTACAAGAATATGTCACTTGGGATATGGGGGTTTTAGAACAGTTGGAAAGCTTAGAGCAATTACGTGTTTTAGAAAATGGACATCGTATTGCGATTGATATCGCACAAGTAAACTTACCACCCGGTGTCGATACTCAAGCAGATTTGGATCGCTTAAACGCCTTGGATGTAGCGGTTTTTGAATAGCTTGTATTTGCGTTATTTATCTTTGCGTCACTTGTTTTTACCACACTTGTATTTAGGTTTTTGATTCATGGATGCTTCTAATTCTCAGGTTTATCCTTGGCAGCAACAAACATGGGAAACCTTAACTGGTCGCTTTCCAAAATTAGGGCATGGTTTATTGTTCTATGGTAAAAAAGGCTGTGGTAAACATGCATTTACCCAACATTTTTTATCATGGGTTTTGTGTTTAAATAAAACACCACAAGGTGCTTGTGGCGAGTGCGCAAGTTGCCAGTGGCTTAAATCGGATACTCATCCTAACTATGTTAATATCACGACCGATGAAGAGAATAAGAAGCAAAACGCGAAAATTAAGATCGAGAAGATCCGTGATTTACTACCATTTGTGCAGCAAACAGTAGATGGTTGGCGCGTTATTGTGATTGAACCTGCAGAAGCTTTAAACATTGCTTCTGCAAATGCATTATTAAAAACGCTAGAAGAGCCAGGTGATCGGATACAGATTATTTTACTTGCGGAACATTATCTAAAGCTCCCAGCAACGATTCGTAGTCGATTACAGCACTTTGCCATGGATCGTATTAGCCCCACGCTTTCAGAACAATATTTGCAACAACATTTACCCGCTGAAATGCATTCTAAAATTAACTTGTTGATGAATTTATCCAATAATATGCCATTGCAAGCATTGGCGCTTGCTGAGCTGGATTGGTTAAACCGGCGTGGGGAGTTTTTACAAGATTGGCAAAAATTGGTCAGTCAAAAAAGCATGCCTTTACAGTTTGCTTCAAAATGGAATAAAGAACTGAGCTTTTATGATTTTTTACAAATGTTTGAATACTTGTTGTCAGATATAATTTGTGTCAAGCTGAATCAAGTTGTAAAGAATTCAGACTTGCAATTAGATGAGCTTGCAGCGCAGTATCAATTGCAAAGCTTGTTCTCTATTTATGAAGACTTACAACAATCGAAGCTAAAAGTTGATCAAAATGTACAAACAAATCTAATTATTGATCAATTGTCGATTCAGTTAATGAATGTGACATAAAATTTGAATATTCAGGGGGAATAATCATGCAACCACGTATGGGCGGTTTGATTCAAGTCAACATCAATGATCGTGCAACTTTACAAGCCAGTTATATGCCTTATATTTTAGGCGGTGGCTTATTTGTACCATCAAAGAATCCTGTAAAAATGGGCGATGAAGTGTTTGTATTGGCTGGTTTGCCAGATCAATCACAGAAAGTTCCTTTAACAGGGAAAGTGATTTGGATTTCGCAAAAGCAAAATGGAATTAAGCCACAAGGTTTTGCAATTCAACTCACTGGTGAAAAAGGCATCTATTACAAAATGGAAGCAGAAAAATTACTCGCAGGCAGTATGTCTTTGGACCGTCCTAGCTTTACAATGTAAGCCAATTTTCAATATTTAGGAATTTCTGTGTTTGTTGATACGCATTGCCATTTAACCATGTTAAATCTTGAACCTTATGCAGGGGATCTCGATGCCGCATTACAACAAGCAAGAGATGCTGGTGTGTCCAAGTTTATGGGGATTTCTGTAGATTTGGATGACCATATCGCACTTGCAGAAATTGCCGCAAGACATTCAGATGTGGGCTATAGTGTCGGTGTACACCCATGTGAAGATCCAGCTGTGATGCAACGTGCAAGTGTTGAAAAACTGGTTGAACTGGCGCAAGCTGAAAAAGTTTGGGCCTTGGGTGAAACAGGCTTGGATTATTTTCATAGTACTGAATTTATTGCTGAACAAAAAGCCTGTTTTGCACGACATATTCACGCATCGCAACAGCTTAAAAAACCTGTAGTTGTGCATACTCGTTCAGCAAAGCATGAAACCGTAGATATTATTCGGGCTGAAAAATCAACACATGGTATTTTGCATTGTTTTACAGAAGATTGGGAGACTGCAAAGGCCGTTTTAGATTGTGGCTACTATATTTCCTTCTCTGGAATTGTTTCATTTAAAAATGCGCAAGATTTAAGAGATGTTGCTAAGCAAGTGCCTTTAGATCGCTTGTTGATTGAAACGGATAGTCCTTATTTGGCACCGATGCCTTATCGTGGCAAACCGAATGAACCAAAATACGTTCCTTATGTAGCCAAAGCGCTGAGTGATGTATATGATAAAACACTTGAAGAGATTGCTTTCATTACCACACAAAATTTTGAAAATCTGCTTCAACAAAAGTGATTGAAAAGCACTGATTTAAAAAGCAATCAATAGAAGTGCGTCAATTTATTAACGGATAGAATTAACAAGAGAGTTTATCGGGTGAAGATGGATCGACAGGCTCAGTTTAGAGCAAGAGAAGCATTGATTTTTCAGGTTGCTGAACAACTGCTTTTAGAAAATGGTGAAGCAGGGATGACATTGGATGCCCTAGCTGCAGAATTAGATCTAGCTAAGGGAACACTTTATAAGCATTTTCAGAGTAAGGATGAGTTGTATATACTGCTCATCATTCGTAATGAACGTATGTTACTTGAAATGGTACGTGATACTGAAAAAGCATTTCCTGAGCATTTGGCTTTTTTTATGTTGCACCATTTACATCATCCTGAACGTGCAGTGTTATTCCATCAGATCGAAGAGCGATTATCCACCACTGGACAAGGCATCCATCATTTATTTAGTGAACTCTATCAAGTACGTAAACAACGTTTACGTATCATTATTCGCATGACAGAAAGCTATCTAGAATCGATTCAAAGTTTGATGTCGGTACGTGATTATTTGGCTTCGATTTGGTCAATTACGCATGGTGGAGCAGCGATACTGAATTCCAGCTTCTATCAGCGTTATTTAGGTTGTCGAGATACCTTGCGTGTCGCATTGATTGATCAGGCATTGGCTGTGCCAAAACATCCACAAGCCTCAGAACAGGTGGCTTAGCTGCAATGAAAAATCTACGATCATCTCAAAAAATACGAGGTTTTACCTTAATTGAGGTGATGGTGGTGATCGTCATCATCAGTATTATTGCCTCATTGATCATTTTAAATATTGATGGCGTAGATCAGCGTAAAGCTATGCAAGCACGTGAGATGTTATTGCTCGATTTAAAGCAGATTAATCGTGAAGCCAATGATCAAGCGCGTATTTACGCACTCGATTTACACAATGCTACGGATGTTGCAGCTGCACAGTATGGGGTTATTGAGTATATTCCAGTCAAAGAAGACGCTGAGCAACGTATTCGAGTGGTTGACAATAAACCATGGAAAGAAGTGACGGACTTTCCTAAAAGAGCGTTGCCAGAATACGTTTCATTTTCTATTGAAACGGAAGATCATCAATTCCAAAATGCAAATAACTCAGAACTCTTGGGAAATAATGCACCTAAATTGATTTGGTTTGGAAATGGTGAAGTCAAACCTGTCACAATTCAAATGTATTATCAGCAAAAGCCAGTGGGTGGGGTAATTCGAGTTGATTATTTGGGTAAAGTAGATGAAGAAAAATAAAGGCTTTACTTTAATTGAGGTGGTTGTGGCTTTGGCGATTTTTGCAGTCGCAGCAATGGCTTTGACCAAAGTCGCGATGCAATATACGCAGTCGACAGCCAATGCGATTTTACGAACCAAGGCTCAGTTTGTTGCACAGAATGAAATCTCAATGATGATGATTAATCGTGAATGGCTGTCAGGAACGTCATCCAAACAAGTCACCACACAAGGTGAAACTTGGCAGGTAGATAAAAAAGCAGAATCTACACTGAGCCCAAATGTACAAAAAATAGATGTGCAAGTGAGCCTTTTTAATCCTGATACGGGTAAAGTAGAAGCAGGGATTACCAATATGGTGTTCTTTAATTATCCGATCAAAGAAAAATAATGATGAATCTAATCAAGCATAAAAAAAATCAAACTGTGTATGCACAGAAAAGCACAGGCTTTACCTTAATTGAACTTTTGGTGGCCATAGCAATCTTTGCTGTTTTGTCAGCATTGGGCTGGAAAATATTTGACTACCTGATTAAAGTTAAAGATCGTAATGTCATACATGAGGAAAATTTAGGCCAATTACAAGGTGCGTATCAACAGATTCAGCGTGATACCTTACAGATTGTTCCGATTTCTGCAAGAAGTGGTGAGGAAATTGAACCTGCTTTAGGTTTAGATAATCAAAAACTTTCTTTCAGTAAAACAGGTGTAACCGACCCGCTTAAACAGGGTTTGTCACCCTATGAACGAATTGAATATGTTTACAATGCGCAAGAGAAAAAACTTTATCGGTTAAAATATTCAAATTTAAATCGAAATAATTCAGAACAGCCCTTGTCGAGTGTGTTATTGGCAGATGTGGATCAGTATCGTATTGATGTTTTAAATCCAACAGAATTAGATCGTTGGCCAAATGATATGATTAAAAATGATAGGCAATTGCCGCGTGGGATTAAAATTAAAGTCACGATTCGTGATATAGAATATGAATGGATTTTTAGTTTGCTCAATTCTGACTATCTGATCAATAACGGCGCAGCTAATTAAATCAGTATTGTGGTAGATGCGGATCAATAAATTTAGGTAAATCATTCATGCAATTAAAGCAGCAAAAAGGTATCGCATTAATTACGATTTTAGTGATGGTCGCTTTGGCAACCATCATTGCTGCGACGATTGCTAAACGTCAAAATTACACCAATGAAAGTACAGGGTTTTTAAAACGGCAAAGCCAAGCACTTTTTTATGCAAAGAGTGCGGAAGCATTTTATTCTGAGATATTGGTACAAGACAGCGAAAACAGCAAAGAGGCAGATTACTTACAAGAAACATGGGCAAAACCGATGCCAGCATTTCCGGTTGAAGATGGATATGTCACAGGTGTGTTGGAAGATGAGTCCGGTAAATTCAATTTAAACAGTTTATTAACCAATGAAGGTAAGCCCAACGACGCGGCACAGAAATATTTTTCTAAGCTTTTGGTTCGTGTCGGTTTACCTGCTGATGCTGTTCAAGCCGTGATTGATTGGCAAGATCCAGACAATGAAACCATAGGTTCATACGGTGCTGAAACAAGTTATTACCAGGGTTTGCCTAAACCATATTTGGCTGCAAATCGAAAATTTTCCAGTGTTGAAGAACTTAAACAAGTACGTGGTTTTGAAGAAAAGAAGTATGATTTAATTGCACCTTATATATCGGCACTGCCTGATATTGCAACAAAAATTAATGTCAATACTGCACCTGCAATGGTTTTGGCAGCCATGGATGAGAAACTAGACGTAAATAGCGTACAAACAGCTTTAAAAGCGCGACAAGAAAAACTTGAGCATTTTGCCAATGTGGGCGAGCTAATGAAAATCGCACCATTTGACAGCTTGGAAGCTGCAAGCAAAACCGAGGCAGACAAGATTTTTGGAGTAACATCCAGTTATTTTAAAGCCAAGATCGAAGTATCTTTAAGCAATCGCAAGCGTCAATTTACTACACGCTTTATGCGTAATGATAAATCACAAGTTTATGTTTATTCGCGTAGCCTTGCACCATTTTGAAAATTTTAGTGAATATTTTTTTAACTATATGATTTTAAATAACTATAAAAGATAGTTAAAAGGTAGTTAAAAGGTTGGTTGATTGAGTAAACATGATTCGATAAGCTAAATAGGCCTAAAAAAGCAGATCATCCTTTTGGCTAATTGCAATCAACGTGAAAATTAATGCTCAGGGTTCGAGTTTTGCTTTATAATCGAGATTCTTTACCGATTTGTTTATAAAATTTGGCTCATGTTAATTCGTAAGTTATTTAAGTTTGAAAATGCACATATTGTGCGGAATTGCACGTCAGATCGTTGCAAACGGTCTATACACGGGCACAGCTATAAAGTTGAATTACTACTTAAAGCTTCAAAACTTGATCATGGTCAAATGGTATATGACTTTGGCTTGCTTAAAGGTGTAATCAAAGAAATTTTCGACAGTTTTGACCATGCGATCTGTTTTTGGCAAGAAGATAACCCTGAATATATTCAGGCGTGTAAAACTTTTAGTGCTCGTTGGGTGGCTTTGCCAGTTTCTCCATCGGCTGAACAGTTTTCACGGATATTCTTTTTTCTCGCGCAACAGATTTTAAAATCAACCATTACCCAAAATGGGGAAGGGGATGTTGAAGTCTATTCTGTGATTGTGCATGAAACCGATACAGGTTATGCGCAAAGTTTTCAAGAAGATATTGAAAATGCTCAGATGGGACTGTTGAGTCTGGATAAAATTATTTTTTCTGAGCAGGTCACATCTGAATGGTCTGACCCAGAAATGTATGAAAAATTGAAACAGGGTATTCCGTTTCAAAACCCTGAAGTGGATTTACAGGTTAAAATTTAAATGATGATTTTTGAGTGAAATCCATCTTTAGGACAAATAAATTTTTAGGAAAATGAAATTTAGGATGAAAGTTGATGCAATTATCTGAACTCGAACAAACAAAATTAAATCAAGTTCGGTTAGATCAAAGTTGGAAAGAAGGTTTAGCTGAGTTTCTTTTGAGTCAGCAAATGGATGATTTGCGTTCTTTTTTAGTTGCTGAAAAAAATGCAAATAAAACCATTTACCCACCGAGCTCACTTATTTTCAATGCATTAGACACAACGCCATTGAATCATGTAAAGGTGGTGATTTTAGGACAAGATCCTTATCACGGTCCTGATCAAGCGCATGGGTTGAGTTTTTCCGTACAAAAAGGCGTTGCATTGCCTCCGTCTTTACGTAATATCTTTCATGAATTAAATACAGATTTAGCTGTACCTGTATCCCGACATGGTGATCTCACCAAATGGGCTCAACAGGGTGTATTGCTTTTAAATAGTGTGTTGACAGTGGAAGCTGGGCAACCAACATCACATCAAAAACGCGGTTGGGAAAATTTTACAGATCATGTGATTGATGTGTTGAATGAGCATAGAGAGCACATTGTATTTATACTTTGGGGCGCATATGCTCAGAAAAAAGGACAACGTATAGACCAAACGAAGCATCTGGTATTAAAAGCTGCGCACCCATCTCCATTGGCAGCAAATCGTGGTGGCTTTTTTGGTTGTAAGGTTTTTTCAAAAACAAATAATTATCTGAAACAATATGGCATTGAGCCAATCGACTGGCAGCTGGACGCATGACAAACTCTCCCGAAATAAATAATTATCACCCAGATCTGATTATCGAAGAAGCGAAAAAGGGATGGCGAATTATTCGCTTAAATCGTCCTAAGTCGCTTCATGCACTTGATGAATCTATCGTTGCGGCATTATTGAAGCTGTTTGAGGATTTTCATCATGATGACTCAGTTAAGGCAATTTGGTTAGATTCAACCACGCCTAAAGCTTTTTGTGCAGGCGGTGACGTTCGTAAACTGCGTCAATTGGTGATCAACAATGAAGTTGAAACAGCCAATAAGTTTTTTGAAACGGAATATGCTTTAGATTTACTGTTGCATAATTATGCTAAACCTGTAGTGGTTTGGGGTGAAGGTTATGTCATGGGTGGTGGCTTAGGCTTATTCATGGCAGCTCCTTTCCGTTTAGTTACACCGTATTCGCGTCTTGCTATGCCTGAAGTGAATATCGGTCTATATCCAGATGTGGGTGCTACACGTTTCTTGGCAGATCGTGGTCCGATTGGTTTATTTACGGGTTTAACTGGATCGATCATGACTGCAGCGGGTGGTTATGGGATTGGTTGGGCAACCCATATTTGTGATGCACAACGTGATGTGGTTTTACAGAAACTGATTGATATCGATTGGGATCATTATCCTGCTGGTGATTTCCGTGCTTTAGATGACACCTTAAATAGTTTACATCGTCCTGTTTCACCTGGACCGTTGCAAAACTCTTTGGATGTGATTCATAGTGTTTGTCGTGGTGTAAACTTTGAACATGATTATGAAGCGATTATTGGTCTAAGTGATGCGCGTAGTGATTGGTTGCGTCAAGCCAGCGAGAATCTACAAAAAGGTTCACCAAGTACTGCTGCGATTACCTGGTTGTTATGGCAGTGGGGACGTCAAGTTCATCCGTGGTCTGAGGTTTTTGAATTAGAAAAACAAATTTCTGATTGGAAAATTCGTCATCCTGATTTTGTTGAAGGTGTACGCGCACGTTTGGTGGATAAAGATTTATCACCAGAGTGGGAACAGGTTGAGTCGCGAACATTGCGTGGAATCCTTGCGAAAAACCCACCTGTAACAACAATTGACAGTTGGAATACGCTGCTAAGTCAGTACGGTATTATTTAAGGTCGTATGACTGAAGAAACTCAACACTACATAGATCAACAATGGATGCAGCTGGCTTTAGAGCAAGCTGCATTTGCTGCATCTATCGGTGAAATTCCAGTAGGAGCTGTGATTGTAAGTCAGGGGCAAGTCATCGGTGAAGGTTATAATCAACCGATTGCTCAGCATGATCCAACAGCCCATGCGGAAATTCAGGCACTGCGCAATGCGTGTCAAAAGATTGAAAATTATCGCCTACCAGAAGATGCAACGTTATACGTCACACTTGAACCTTGTACCATGTGTGTCGGCGCATTAATTCATGCAAGAATCAAACGTGTGGTTTTTGGCGCGACTGAACCTAAAGCGGGTTCACTCATCAGTAGTCGTCAACTGTTAGAGATTGGCTATTACAATCATATATTTCAGTTTGAAGGTGGTTGTTTACAAACGCAGTGCTCAAGCCAACTGTCTGATTTTTTTAAAATGCGCCGTGAGCAAAAAAAACAATTAAAGTTACAACAAAAGACCTTAAATGACTCATTAAAATGATCTAGAATACACAAGATTTTAGTGACAATGAAGATTGTCAAAATAAGGGTTTAAAATATAGTTAAAGTTTAAAAGGGTATAACAATGAATTCTATTCAAGTAAAACAAGAGTTTAATGCACCAATCGATCAGGTCTTTGACTTGTTATCAAAACATTCAACCTATAATGTGGCTTTTGCTCCCATTCAAGTTGTACGGGTAAAAGATGCTGCTGATCCTGAACGCCCAGATGGATTAGGTTCTATCCGTCGTATGGGGTTTGGTCCGATCAAGCCGATTCAAGAGCAAATTACGCATCTGGATGTCAATAAACGTATTGAATATAAGTTAATTAACAATCCATTGATTAAACATCATATTGGAATTATTGAGTTTACAGCGCTTGCTGCAAACAAAACCCGTGTTGACTATACGATCGAATTACAAGCACGTGCACCATTTGTGAGTAAATTAATACTTGCACAGCTTAAACTAGCGATTACACTTGGATTTAAGAAACTTGCTAAGTCTATAGCTTAATTGGAAATTCAATGACAATTCAAATTATCACAATCGATGGGCCAAGTGGTTCTGGTAAAGGAACACTTGCAGCAAAGCTTGCGCATCACTATCAATTCCATTTATTAGACTCTGGTGCGCTGTATCGTTTGCTTGGATTGTCATTGCATCAAAAAGAATTGTTGGACGCATTAGACACTGAATCTGTATTGCAACAAAGTGTGACGATTGCAACAAATTTAGATATCGTATTTAAGAGTGCTGACAACGGAATCATGATCTTGTTGGATGGTGAAGATGTCTCACAAACGATTCGTACTGAACGCGTTGGTGAATTTGCTTCAAAAGTCGCAGCAATTCCTGCGCTTAGAGCGGCATTAGTAGATCGACAACATGCTTTTGCCCAGTTGCCTGGCTTGGTTGCCGATGGGCGTGATATGGGTACTTCTATTTTTCCACAAGCACAAGCGAAGATTTATCTCACTGCCTCAGCTGAGTCCCGTGCAGAGCGTCGTGTAAAACAGTTGCAGGGAATGGGGCTGGATGTTAAAATAAGCGACATTTTAGCAAATATACAAGCTCGAGATAAAAGAGATATGGAACGCACAGTCGCTCCACTCAAGCCAGCAGAAGACGCTTATATCATTGATAGCTCAGAAATGAACATCGATGAAGTGTTTAAACTGATGACTGATTATGTCGAGTTACATTTAGCTAAATAAAGAATATTTAACCAAATATTAGCCAAAGCATAGCTTGATCAGTTTATACGGACTATGTGGATGGCTTAACTAAACCGGCCTTGTCTGATCCAAGACCGTTGACTTTACTAGGTATATCATGACCGAATCTTTTGCAGCCCTCTTTGAAGAAAGCGAATCAACTCTCAATATCGACAAAGGTGCCGTTATTAAAGGTATCGTTGTTAGCATCGACTCTGACTGGGTTACTGTTGACACTGGCCTTAAATCTGAAGGTGTTGTTGCACGTTCAGAATTCTTAAACGAACAACGCGAACTTGAAGTTCAAGTTGGCGATGAAGTTGATGTTGTTGTTGAAGCGCTTGACAACGGTATGGGTCAAACAGTTTTATCACGTGAAAAAGCGAAACGTGCTGAAACTTGGACTAAACTTGAAAAAATCTTTGAAGACGGCGAAATCGTTACTGGTGTTATTTCTGGTAAGGTTAAAGGCGGTTTCACTGTTGACATCGGTCCAGTTCGTGCATTCTTACCAGGTTCATTGGTAGATACTCGCCCTATTCGTGATACAACTCACCTTGAAGGCAAAGAGTTAGAATTCAAAGTAATCAAACTTGATGCTAAACGTAACAACGTTGTTGTATCTCGTCGTGCTGTAATGGAAGCTGAATCTTCAGCTGACCGTGAAGCGCTTCTTTCTCAATTGGAAGAAGGCCAAACAGTTACTGGTACGATCAAAAATCTTACTGATTACGGTGCATTCGTTGACCTTGGCGGTATTGATGGTCTTCTACATATCACAGATATGGCTTGGAAACGCATCAAACACCCTTCAGAAGTTGTTGAAGTGGGTCAAGAAGTTACTGTTAAAGTACTTAAGTTTGACAAAGAACGTAATCGTGTATCTTTAGGTCTTAAGCAATTAGGCGAAGATCCATGGTTAGCGATCATGAACCGTTATCCTAAAGGTTCTATCGTTAAAGCACGTGTTACAAACTTAACTGACTACGGTTGTTTCGCTGAAATCGCTGAAGGCGTTGAAGGCTTAGTACACGTTTCAGAAATGGATCACACTAACAAAAACATCCACCCATCTAAAGTTGTTCAGATTGGTGATGAAGTTGATGTTATGGTTCTTGAAGTTGATGAAGAACGTCGTCGTATTTCATTGGGTATCAAGCAAACTCGTGCGAACCCATGGGAAGAATTCTCTAAGTCACACGACAAAGGTGAAAAAGTTTCTGGTACGATCAAGTCTATCACTGACTTCGGTATCTTCATCGGTTTACCTGGCGGTATCGATGGTCTAGTTCACTTGTCTGATATTTCTTGGAACGAACAAGGCGAAGATGCTATTCGTCGTTACAAGAAAGGTGATACAGTTGAAGCAGTTATCTTGTCTGTAGATGCTGAAGGCAACCGTATCAGTCTTGGTATCAAGCAAATGAACAGCGATCCGTTCAATGACTTCTTAGCTGCTAACGAACGCGGTGCGTTGGTTAAAGGTACAGTAACTGCTGTTGACGCTAAAGGCGCAACAATTAAGTTAGCTGACGAAGTTGAAGCTTCTTTGAAAGCATCTGAAATCAACCGCGATCGCGTTGAAGATGCAACTAAATTCTTAGAAGTTGGTCAAGAAGTTGAAGCTAAAATCATCAATGTAGATCGTAAATCACGTTCTATCAACTTGTCGATTAAAGCGAAAGACGAAGCTGAAGAGAAAGAAGCTGTAGCAAACTTGAAAACTACAACTGCGCCTACTGGTCAAGACAATGGTCCTAAGACAATTGGTGATTTGATCAAAGCACAGATGAACCACTAAGTGATTGTTAAGAAGTATTATTTAATGTAATTAATTAATATTTTTTATTCAAATAGTGTAAAAGGTAGCGTAGTATATGATTACTGCGCTACCTTTTTGTATTTAAAAAGGATATTATCTGGTGTATATCAATTAGCATTAAAATTAATGAGGTCTTAAATGACAACTGAAGCACTTAATAAGTCTGACTTAATAGAAAGAATTGCTCTTAAAAATCCGCATTTAGCAGAGCCATTAGTCGAAGAAGCAGTTAAGATTATGATCGATCAAATGATTGCATCATTATCTTCAGATGACCGTATTGAAATTCGTGGGTTTGGTAGTTTTGCTTTACATCACCGTGAGCCACGTGTGGGTCGTAATCCTAAAACAGGTAAATCAGTAGAAGTTGCAGCAAAAGCTGTACCTCACTTTAAACCTGGTAAAGCACTCCGTGATGCAGTAAACGAATCTGCTAATTAATAAAATTCGAATGAGGTGAGTATGCGCTATTTCTTAGTTGCATTACTACTGGTAGTCTTTGGTTATGCTTTAGCATTAGTCTTGCAGAATCCAGCTGAACTACCTGTAGATTTATTGTTTACTCAAGTACCAGCAATGCGTTTAGGGTTATTGCTACTATTAACTTTAGTGCTTGGGATTGTTCTTGGATTGTTGCTTGGTGTACAGGTTTTCCGTGTATTCCAAAACGCATGGGAAGTTAAGCGTCTTCGTAAAGATATTGATCATCTCCGAAAAGAACAAATACAGACAGCACAATTGGCCGCTGCTGAAGCTGCCGCAAGTGCTCGTCATGAAAAGACAGTATTAGATATTCAACCAGAAAATAAGAATATCAATACGCTTTAATCATTATGATAAAAAAGCGCTTTACCATCAGTGTAAAGCGCTTTTTTGTTGGTAATGATTTTTGACTGTGTCGATTATCCAACATCAAAAACTTTGTTCAATATCATCAAACAAATAAAAGAATATAAGTTCGCTATTCTTTAATCATATACGATATTTAAATAAGCTTGAGATCTGACCAGACCAGGTGTCACCGTATTTGCTGTTCTTACGTAATTGGCTTTAATCACATGTTGAATCAGCTGAGCAGTGCTTAAATTACCAAAGGTCCATTTGTTGGTGCTCTTTGATTGGTTTGGATCTAGACTAATTATCGCATTATTTTTATCACGTAAACGAATACCTACACCAGTCGCATAACCTGCACCGACTTGATTCTCTAATATATTTGTTGCATTGGATTGATTTAAGGCATCCGTGGTATAAGCCTTTATTTCACGACCTGCGCCATCATTTAAATTTGCACAATTTATACTGAGGGTTGCTGTATTGCTTGAGCTTAATGCGGTCTCATTTCCGACTAAACCCAAGTTTCGTACACTAACATCAGGCAGTGCAATGGTGTAGCTACTTTGATTCAGTGAGCATGTGGATTCAGAGATATTGACTGTTGCATTTAAATATACGGGAATTTGTGTATTTGCAGGAATAAGAACATTATCACTAACACGTCTTAAACTGATGGTTGCTATTCGTAGATTCGAAACATTGATCGTTGTGGGGTATGAGGTCATTGTTGATGTTCTAGGTAAAACATATAATGTCACCCTCATTTTTACACCATGCGTATCACCACTATAACTATAAATTGCTAATTCAGTGGTATTTAGTGTTTTTAATGTACCACTCGCCGGTGCATCGCCCATTTCAACTTTAATCCCTAAAGCTGGGTAAGCATTTAAACGCGAAATATTGGCATCATAGGTCGTCACATTGGTGGCAAAAACATTACCAAAAATGGTTCTATTTGTGCCAACAGTACATCCAGTGTAGACACGAAAAATATCAAAATTTGCTGAAGCAACTTCACGGGAATATACATTAGACTGTACTGATGTCCCTTCATATTTATTGATATTCATGGTACTGGCATTCATCGTCGGCATGCTATAGCCGTTGGTGAAATTGCTGCCTACACTGCAATCTGCAAATACTGCAAAACTTGCAGGGAGTGTAGATAACATAAATAACAATTTATATTTCAGCATAAAATTACTCCGTGCTTATTTGCAATTTAGGCTAAAGCTTGCAAAAGGGATTTGAGTTTTACTTTGTTGCAATATTTCTTTTGAAATATCGAATTGACAAGAATCACTATTACTCCAAGAGACGTTATAGCGTCCAGGATTTATATTTTGCATAAAAATTTGCTGACCTTGTCCTACTGTAGTCACTGCATTACCCAAAGCATCTTTCACTTGAGCACCCATTGGAATGAGCACTTCATTTGCGTGTTTAAGTTCAATTAAGGCTTTTGTGGTTTTTAACGCTTTAAAATCCACTAAAATACTTGTGTTCGATTTAGGTACAACTTGTAATTGGGTTGCATCAACATCGGTATTTAATGGAATTGTATTTGGGTTTAAGTTGATACTATTGTATTGGTAAGGATTTAGATAGGGAATAATCGCATTACCCCAGCGATCAATTTTAATATTATTTCCATTGGAGAGGCTGGTTCCCTCTAAACCTTTGGCATGAATAATTGCAAAAGTATCATTTAAATCATTGGCTAAGGTAATGCCGTGTTGATGTGCAACAATTGCACCTTGTGCTTGTAAAGAGTATTGACGTTGTTGGTCAAAGTCGGTTGCATAAGTCGATGCTAAATAAACCGGATTGGTTCGATAACTCAAAGAACTGCTGAAGAGATCTTTATCTTTACTATTTGAATAATTGAAGTTATAGCCGAACTGCTGATTTTCACCTAAATTTCCAAATATGCCGACTTGATTGGTATTGAGTGCATTATTATCTGGATAGACTTCACTACTTAGGCGTAAATTACTATTTTTCTTTTTAAACGATAGAGGAATATTCACATTCACAAAGTATTGAGTGTCTTTATCTAACTTGTATTGATCATTTTGAGTATGTTGCATACCCACATAGTAACTGATGCCTTTATAACTATTGCTATAGCTAATTTGATAAAATTTTTGTGTATTGATTTGATGCCAGAATTCATACTGTGAAAAACTGGCTGAAACAGCACCAAACTGATGACCTAGGTTCTGGCTCAGTTGAATATAGTTTGATGACTTGGGCCGACCATTAAGTACTAATGCAGAACTGTTGTTTTGAATATAACGATTCTGCATGGCTTCATCGAAGGAATAATATTGATCATTTCCATAAACAGTACTGTTTAAACTGATATTTGTTTTTGCACCGTTTAGAGCAAGGTTATAGCGCAGCGTAAGCAAAGAACTGTCTAAATTTTGGTTGGATTGGTTAATATCTGCTTTAACAAAATTACTTTCTAAAGCGATACCACCGAGTTTGGTATTTAACGCGGTTCCTAGAATATAGGATTGATAATGATCACTGACCAGCGCTGAACTGCTCACTGAGATAAAATCATTTAATCCATAATCAAAAGATGCATTGATTAACTTCTCATCATAGGATTTGCTATTTTGACGAAAAATACCTGCGGCAATTTGATAACGATACTGCTTTGCGCGGATAGATTGAATAAAATTATTATAAGGCAAATCAAAACTGCGGATTTCACCATTTGCTTCAATAATATCTACATTTAATGTACCACCCGTCCCAGGTGTTTGGAGATCTGTAATATTAAATGCGCCGGCAGGAACAGTGCGTTCCATAATAATTTGTTGATTTTGGCGAACGCGTATTAAAGCATTACTTTTTGCATAACCTGAAATTGTGGGTGCGTAACTTTGCAATGAAACCGGAAGCATTCTGTCATCGCTGGCAAGTTGTACCCCACGAATGGCGATACTCGAATTACTATTGATGGTTTTGGTATTGGTATAGAAATCACCAAGAGTAAGCTGAGTTTTTAAACTAGGTAGTACTCGCATAAGCTTGTTTTCATAGCTGGTATATTGGCCTGAATGATTGCTGTCTCCCATACTAGTACTACCAGAATGACGGAATTGCCAATCATCAATATTGATACCAGAATTAATATTCAGAAAGCTAGAATCTTGTTTGTTGTCCTGACCATAATCTGAATTATAGTAATTGTAGTAATATTTGAGAAAAGCGCTATTTCCACCAGTTTCCCAAAGTGATGGATCTATATAGCCAAATGGTCGTTCATTTAACATCGATTGAGGGCTTGAAACATCCACGCGTTGTTCTGCTATATTCAGCTTCCAGAACACGACATGATTCATTAAGCGTGTATCGATACAGTCACCAGTGACTTTATCTAAATCGATAAGTTTATGATTGAAATCAAGCTGCTTAACAGTACTGCGTGGAATACAATAACGTTGCTTTTCAGGTGATTCAGGATCATCTGAAATATGCACAATAGAGCGGGTGATATAACGATCATTTAGGTAAATATCGAGGATGTAATCATTTGGCGCGACTTTATCGCTTGAAACAAACTTTTCAAGATCAATTGTTTTAGAATTTTGGCCGTATAAAAAACTATTATCGAATTGTGGTGCTTGCGCTATAACATTTTGATTGCATAGATATAGACTTAGCGCCAAAACACTATACCTAAGTGTGAAATGTTTCAAGCACAATTCTCCCAATAATTTAGATTAAAACTGTTTCTCTATTGTCGATAAACTGCCGTAGTCATTGATTAAATAAAGCTGTACGGACTTAGCGTCTGATAAATTTTCGACATCAATTTGTTGTTTTGAAAACGGTTCTATAAAGCTTAGATTTTTAATTTCGCTTGGCGTACCATTTTTTAAAACCAGATTCGATTTACCAAAATTTAAGTAATAAGGTGTTGGATTATTGATTTGTAGTTGGCTGTTTACACGCTGTACTTCAACTTTTTGAAACGCTTGTTGCTGTTCCATTTTGATGCCAGTTGGTCGGTAAAACAGTTTTAAGCGATTACGTATCGCAAATTGTAAATAATTTGCTTCAGCTGTTGGCTTGGCAGGGATATCAAGCACGTTAAGCCAAAATAATGTTTCTCGATCAGTAGCAAGCTTTTGTTTTTGATTGAAAATGACACGTAAAGATTGTCCTTTCGCTGCTTCAATCGTCGTTATCGGAGGGGTAACAATAAATGGGGCTTGGGTTGTGGTTGGATCTGCAATAATGTCTTTACTGTCCACCCATGATTGTACTAATGCAATTTGATCACCTACATTGGTTAATTGCACAGATACAAATTCTTTATCACTTGGGTAAATTACACGGGTACCTGTAATCACAATACCAGCATGCGCGGATGTGATCAAAGTACTGAGCATTAACAAGCTAGAAATAAAAAATGGTTTTTTCATTGAAAGACCCTTGGGGAGATGCAAGTCTGGCTAAGATGTGACAATTAACCAGACCTGTTTAAAAAACTTACAGACCCAAATGTTTAATTATTGATATACAACATAGTAAGTTGCAGTCGTGCTTACATCACCAGCAGTTGTTGCACCTGTTGCATAGTAACGCGCATAAAAATCAAGATTTGCAGAACCGTTTGCAGTTGCAACATTTGAAGTCACAATGTTTTGACCTGTACGATCTTTAGTTAGGTCAATCACTGCTTTTGCAGAGTTTAATAATTGAATATTTACGTTTGTTGCACCGCCAGTGGTTACGGTGTTGTTTAGACGACCTGCAGTATTAATATTTGCATTGGTGTTGTCATAATAAACACCCACATTACCTACAGGGCATGCTGTTAAATTAATCGTAAATTTAGTGTCGCCATTTGTTGTCGCCGCTGTCGCTAAAGTTGATTTACCTACAGTCGGTAAAACAACAGTGTAGTTACCAGCAGTACCACCAACTGTACAGGTTTGATCAACGATTTTACCTGTAACTGTTACTGTACCATCAGCAGCCGCAAAAACTGTTGAAGATGCTAAACCTAAGCCAATGATCGCTAAACCCAATTGAATATTTTTCATAGAATTTCTCTCAATACTGCGTTGATTTGCCCTTTACTGGTACTTTCCTAATAAAGGGGAAGTGTTTAGGAGCTAAACAATAAGGGCTACTATAAATTTTTCCTAAATAAAAACAATGAAAAAAAGAGACAAATATCACATTATTTTTATCTTATAAGCACAATATAATGTTATTTGTTTTAGATTTGTTTTTTATTATTTAAATACAAGAGTATATTTATAATTAACATATTTATTTAATTAAAGGAAAATTTGGTTCTGTTTACCAAAAAGTGACAAAAAATGTCACTTTTTGTGAATAACGTCATATTATAGCAAATTATTTTGATCTGCTTATATTAAGCGTGAGTATGTTTTTAAGATTTTCTAAAATAATTTATTATCGTGGTTAATTAAATATTGGATTTTATTTTAATACGCTGCACTGTAATTGATCATTTTCATCAAAAAATTTTATAAGATTGAATTTAAAGGATTTTTCTTTAATATTTATTTAGCTTATTTGTAAATTATTTTTAAATGCTTAAATCAACATAAAATCGCGTTCATCCTAGATTGCTTTTAAAAACAGAAGGTGTTTTTAATGCACTTTTGCTTCACTTAATATGATTACTTTTTTTATTTATCAAAAAGATTGATTGTTTAGTTATGATGTAATGTTTGTTTAGTTATAAAGAATATATTTGGAAATAGCGCAGATAGATTTATTAAAAATATAAATTCTAGAGTAAACATGGATGCAATGAATGAGAAAAATATAATTTTAATTTAATATTTTTTAAGTTTTTATAGGTTTTTAAATATATGAAAAAGAATTTATCTGTTGTAAGCATAAAGAATGATAAATAGAAGACTATGTTTTGATTTTTTTATTTGTTGGAGTGAGTGACGTGTTTCACAATGATCAAATATAAAATGAATTTTAAGCGCTTTAAGATTGATTGATTAAGTATCCATAAAAAATAAGCATAGAGATTAAAACATTATCTTTAATCAATAATTAAGCATGCGTAGTCACTTGCATTGTGCTGTTGAAAAAAAGCGCTTTGATTGTTGTAAAACGCTTTTTGTACGCTTTAACAATTCTATTGGGCTAACCAGAAAAATTCAGCAAAGCGGAATATTGTGGTGACCAGCATTGCTATTACGATCGTCGTGATAAGTGAGTGGTTTTTCCAAATCAGAAATAATCCTACCAATACCCCCATGATTTTGCCTAAGTCTGCCCAATCCGCACCTTCAAAAAAAGTGCTGAGAATCGCAATAGAAAACAGTAAAGTTGTTGCGGCATCATTAAAAAGTTGCTCACGTTGTTGAGTGATCGTAAAATATTGGCCGAGTGAAAGTCCCGCATATCGGATCAGATAAGTCCCCATCGCCAGCAGCATGATCCCGATCAAAATGATAAATTGCTGATGCATGTTATTTTCTTCCTACAAGCAAGCCAAATAATGACATAAGTATCGGAATCCCTAAGGGTAGAAATGGAAAAGTAGCGAGGCTGATGACTGCACCAGTCATTGCCGATTTTCGAGCAGATTTTCTTTTTAATGCTTTAAAGGTAAGCGCAAACAGTACGACAGGAAAAATCGTATCGATACCCAGTAATTTTGCATAAGCTAAATGACTTCCCAATATATAACCGCTTAAAACGCCTATCGGCCAAGCAAATAAAATTCCGACACCGCACAGCCAATAAGCACTCAGTTTTAGCTCATTTGAAGATTGGCTTAAACCAAATAAAACACTTTCATCATTCATAATATGTGTAGCAAAATATTTTAATTTATTTTTTTCTATAAAATGGGTAATCGCTAAACCAAAAGGCAGATGTCGTAAATTAATCAGTAATCCGACAATCGCAGCTGTAATCGGACTGCTTCCAGCAGCAATCATGCCAATGAAAGTAAACTCGGCAGCACCAGCCAAGACACAGATTGAAAGTAGTAAAGGTATCCAGATCGGCAGTTGATAATTGACTGCAAGCGTACCTAATGAAATCCCGATCAGTGCGGTTGCGATACAGAGAATCACGATTGATTTTATCAGGGGCTTGGGTAAATTTTTTATTTCTTTATACTTCATTGAGATGAGCCTTGCTTGGGGTAATAAGATCGTTCGATAAAATGAACGATCATTTGTTATAATAGTTTTATTATTGTTGTTCGTCAAACCGAACGATCGTCTTTTTTGGAAGGATAATGTCTATACCAATTGAAATCATTGCAAATAATCTGCAAAAAGAAAGAAAAAGTGCTGCATTATCTTTGGGAGAAGTTGCTCGACGTGCAGGCATTGCGAAGTCCACACTTTCGCAACTTGAATCTGGGCAGGGCAATCCGAGTCTCGAAACTTTATGGGCACTTTGCGTGGCTTTAAATATTCCTTTTGCCAAACTTATGGAAGCACAAGCTCAAGCTACACAAGTGATTCGTTATGGCGAGGGCGCTTCAGTTGTTTCTGAAATATCAAATTATCAGGCTGTTTTGTTGGCAACATGCCCACCCAATGCACGACGAGACGTGTATATCCTTACAACCCAACCGGGTGAGCCGCGTTGCAGTAAACCGCATCCTATTGGCAGTGTGGAGCATATTATTATTATGCAGGGCTCTGCCAAAGTCGGTTTATTAGACAGTGCTGAGTTACTTCAAGCAGGGGACTATATTTCCTATCCAGCAGATCAAGCGCATATTTTTGAAGCACTGGAGCAAGACACACGTGCAATTTTGATTTCAGAGCAGAGATAAATCATAAGCAAGATGTAAGAATAGTTGATTGTTTTGTGATGAAGTCGATTTTCTGGCTTTGTACATGGCGTGAATCACTTTATAATGAGCGCAAATTTATGTGATGGAACTGAGATTCGTGAGTATTATTGTTGCCTTAGATGCAAAAAGCCAATATGACGCCCTAGCAATTGCTGATCAGCTTGACCCATCACTATGTCGTTTAAAAGTCGGTAAAGAACTATTTACCCATGAAGGGCCTCTGGTTGTGAAAGCACTACATGATAAGGGCTTTGAAGTATTCCTCGATTTAAAATTTCATGATATTCCGAACACAACTGCGCAGGCAGTTTGTGCTGCGGCCGATTTGGGCGTATGGATGGTCAATGTCCATGCCTCAGGTGGGCGTAGAATGATGGAAACTTGTGTAGAACGCTTAAAAGCAGGTAACTATAAAACCCAATTGATTGCGGTTACTGTACTTACTTCAATGGAACGTGAAGACTTGTGTGATATTGGTTTAGACATAGAGCCATTTGAACAAGTGAAACGTCTGGCTAAATTGACTCAACAGAGTGGTTTGGATGGCGTGGTATGCTCGGCTCAGGAAGCCAAGATGTTACGTCAAGATTTGGGTGCTGAATTTGCTTTGGTAACACCAGGGATTCGTCCAGCTGGTGCAAATGCGGATGATCAAAAGCGTATTGTAACGCCTAAGCAAGCAATGCTTGATGGTTCTACACATTTAGTGATTGGTCGTCCAATTACTCAATCTGAACATCCAAGTAAAACCCTGCAAGATATTTTAGCGACCCTATAAAAATAAACCCTCTTTTTCAGTTGATCAAGAGGGTGATTTCTTTGATTTATATAATAAAAATTGCTGTGTATACACTGTAGTGTGCCTGCGCTACTAGATCTTTTTTTCAGAAGTTTAAAAAACTTTTTATTCCAGTGATTCTATTGATCAGTATTACTATCTCGTCAGATAAAGTACGATGGATGCCACATTCAGCACTTAATTTTAAAGTGCAGCCAGAACACTTACCGCAATTGGCGCCAATACCGACAGAACAAAACCACTGACCATTGCATGTGGAATATAATCATTGCCGCAAGCTTGTTTCACCATAGGTAAGGTGACATCCATTGCGGTTGCACCAGCAGAAGAAATTGCTGAACGTGGATAACGCCATCCAATCATATACATAAATAAAATGGCAAAAATCTCCCTAAATAAATCGTTCATTAACGCAATACTTCCCAGATGGGCATTCTTTAATTCAGTCACCACAATCCCTGTCATCGAATAGAAGCCGTAACCTTGCGATAGCATGATTAAATCTTTCATACTGATGTCTTGAATCAGGAAAAATGCCGCAACAGCACCCAATAGTGAGCCAATCACGCAGGCAATCGGTACCAGCATAATTTTCCAGTTTAACCAAGAACGATCCAGTGGCGAGTAAGCCAGATCCAAGCCGATCAGTAACATGTAAACTAAAAGTAAATTCCATGTGCTGACATGCAGTGGAACATGGAAAAGGTGGGCCAACTCTGCTAAGCCATAACCTACAGCCAGTGCAATAAATGCATAGCTGATGTTGAGTAATGAACCCATCAATAATTCAGCAGAAACTTTACCTTGTGATGGTTTGTAGCCAATCGCTGTAAATACCAGATAACAACAAAAAAATGCACCCATTGATGTGGTGAATGCAATTGTGATTGAACTGGTGAGAATCTGTGCAGGGCTGGCAATATTATGAATTGTTTGAGAAAACTCCATTGCAATCGCAATTAAAAGAATATAGGTAAAATAAGGCAGTATTTTAAAAGCTATTTTTTCAATGGATTGTGGAATTCTGCGGGCTAAAATAAACCCTAAACATAAACAAAATAAAAGTTGGAAAATAAGCCAAAGTGATTGCATGAAAAAATAGATAGGCAATGGATACCTATCTATTATAGTCGAAGCGCAGAAAAGCGGTTGAAAATTTATAGAAGAATATCAAGCAAGTTTATGCAGCTTTTGACTTTTGCTTGGCACTTTGCTCACGGCCTAATAAGCGAAAATCTGCTGGGTTTACTTTGCGGGTGTTGAGCCAAAATTTCCAGGTATAGGTTGGCCATAATGCAAAGTTTTTACCGCCATCTTGTTGGTACCAACTGACACAGCCTGATTGCCATACCGTGCCTGCAAGCTGTTGCTGTACATCTTCATTAAATTGATCTTGTACTTCAGCTTTTACCGCTACCGCTTGCGTCTGTGTTTTTGCAACCATTTGAATCAATTGCAAAATATAATTCACTTGAGATTCAATCATGAAAATTACAGAGTTATGACCCAGTACGGTATTTGGACCAAGCAATTGAAATAGATTAGGAAAGCCTTTGGTGCTGATCCCATAAAAACTTTCTGCACCGTCTTTCCATGCGGTTTTTAATTCAACGCCGTGTTCACCATAGCAATCGAATGATTTTAAATAGATGCGTGGGTCTGTAATAAAACCAGTACCATAAATTAAACAATCAATTTGACGTTCTTTGCCATCCTTAGTGATGATGCTATTTTCTGTAATTTCCTGAATTCCATCGGTGATTAATTCGACATTTTTACGATTAAATGTTGGAAAGTATTTGTTGGAAATCAGAATACGCTTACAGCCCATAATATAGTCAGGGGTCAGTTTTTTGGCGATTTCTTTGTCTTTGACTTGGAATTTTATATAAGCTTCAGCAAGTTTCTGACCATATTTCATGATTTGTGGTTTTACAATGGGGACGACACGTGATTCATTTGACCAGTACAAACGAGCACGGTGTAATTTTCTAAACCATTCAAAGCGACTAAATAGTTTTTTATCAAGTGCATTATAGGCGCGTTCATCACGAGGAATCACCCAAGCAGGGGTTCTTTGAAATACATAAAGATTTTGAACTTTTGCAGCAATTTCAGGAATATATTGAATTGCACTACCACCAGTACCAATGGATGCTACATTTTTTTGATTTAAATTATAGTCATGCTTCCAGTGTGATGAATGGAAAACTTCACCTTTGAATTTTTCAACCCCTTTAATTTTAGGAATCTGTGGTACATGCAATGGCCCTGATGCAAAAATAACAAATTGAGCCTCAATTTTTTGTCCACTTTTTAGTGTTAAATGCCAATTGAAATTGTGCTCATCATAACGTGTAGACACCACTTCTTGATTAAATTGGATGTATTTCTTTAAATTGAATTGCTGAATTAAATCTTGAATATAGTCAAAAATCTCAGGCGCTTCGGCATAACGTTTTGACCAATCTGTTTTTGGTGCAAAGGAAAGCGAGTACATATGTGATTGAACATCACAAGCCGCACCTGGGTACTGGTTCTCACGCCATGTACCACCAACATTATCTGCTTTTTCTAAAATGATAAAATCATGAATATTGGCTTGCAATAGGCGGATTGCCATGGCTAAACCACCAAATCCAGATCCAATAATTGCAACTTGCGTTGATTGGGTTTTTGCTTCAGTCGTAGGGGCTGTACTCATTTTTGTTCGCTCTGACTTTTCCAGTTTTGCATAGAATATCGGAAATGCAACGCTTGAAATATGATTGCACTGACACAAAAATTGATATATTCGGCAATTTGCAAAAAACCATCTTTGTAGTACAAAGTTTGGGTAGAAATCAAATGATGATCCAATGAAACGCTCGATTCTCGGTTTAATGTATTTAATTCATGGTATGCGTAATGCTGGAATCGATGTAGATTCACGACTTGCAAGTATTGGGATCAAAGCAGATGCACTCGATCCTAGTTCAATCATTCATCCCAGTTTAGAGTGGGATATACAAAAAGTGATTGGGCAGGGTGTACAGCCAGAAACAGGCTTGTTTATCGGTCAGCATTATTCTTTGGCGGGATATGGCCCGTTACTCATGCTCTTGGTGACATGTAGTAATGTTGGTGATGCGATTCAAAATGGTGTGCATTATCAGGGTTTAACTTATTTATACGGTGTCTTAGGGCTTGAGAAAGGCGATCATCAAGTCGCATTAACCTACAAGCCTGTAGATTTAGAAACAGAAATGGGTTTGTTGAGAGCGCAATGTGAAATCTCTGGAACTTATAAATTTCTGGATGATATTTATAAAATGATGGGACTTACAGCGCCCAGCGTGAGAATCGAGTTACCCTTTCAGCAGCCTCAGGATTTAAGTGTATTAAAGCAATATCATGATTATTACGGTTCAGATTTACATTTTAATTGTGAAAAAGCCGCTTTTTGGATCAATGAAGATGTGATGCAACTGCCGATTCCATCCGCAGATCCAATTACACATCGGGTTTACGAAGCCAAGTGTATTGCTGAAATCGAGCGATTGAATGCCGAAGAACAGAAAATTGCGCCGTTGATTCAACGGGTAAATGATTATTTGGAATTACAGCAAGGGATTATTCCTTCGATGGCCGAAGTGGCTCAGGCGTTGAATGTGCCTGAAAGAACCTTACGCCATCAGTTGCAGCAATTAAATACCAGCTATAAACAAATTCGGGAACAGCTGATTAAGCACAAAGCTTTGCGCTTGATTGAATATAAGGAATATTCAATTGAGGTGATTGCGGAATTACTCGGCTACTCAGAACCCGCTGCATTTAATCATGCTTTTAAACGTTGGTTTGGGCAAAGCCCGCGTCAATATGGTAAATAAACAGGTAGTGCTGATATGAGATATAGAGTTAGAATTATCCCAAAGTTTTATTTATCAAAAATGAATATTCGATATACTTCCTTTAGCCTTTAAAAGTAACAAAATGATATGTTAGATCAGAATACAACTTCAACAGCATTTACTCCCGTATCACCCGCTGAGCGTTATGCAAAAGCATTGTCATCTGGACAGTTTTTACCAGATGATGCTCAGGCTCAAGCAGTACATGAGTTGGAGCGGGTATGGCAAGAATTGATCAATCGTTATAAAGCATCAAAAAAAGCTTTTCGTCGTTTCCGCCGTCAAACTGCACCGAGAGGTGTATATATGTGGGGCGGTGTAGGGCGTGGAAAGACATGGCTCATGGATCAATTTTACGATTCGATTCCTTTTCGCCGTAAAACCCGTATGCATTTCCATCACTTTATGCAATTTGTGCATAAAGAGTTAAACAAGCTTTCTGGACAGCGTAATCCTTTAGATATCGTTGCAGATCAAATTTATAAAGAAGCTGTGGTGATTTGTTTTGATGAGTTCTTTGTATCAAATGTAACTGATGCAATGATTCTCAGTGATTTATTCCAAAAATTATTTACCCGTGGCATTACCTTGATTGCCACATCCAATATTGCCCCAGATGGTTTATATAAAAATGGAATCCATCGTGATCGTTTTATTCCAACGATTGAAATGGTAAAAAAACATTGTGTGGTATTGAATGTTGATGCGGGTGTTGACTATCGTTTACGGGTATTAAAACAAGCGCAATTGTTTAAATCGCCACTGACAGATGACAATAAAGTCTGGATGGCAAAGCGTTTTAATGCATTAACCACATCGCAGACAGTGTCAGAAGAACCAATTACGATTAATAACCGTGTTGTTGAAACTTTAGGCCATACAGAAGATGTATTGTGGTGTGAGTTTAGAGAACTCTGTATGAAACCGCGTAGCCCATCGGACTTTATTGAAATTGCCAATATTTATAATACTGTTTTAGTGAGTAATGTTCCGCACTTAACTGATTTGTTGTCAGAAGGTACACGTCGTTTTATTTATCTGGTAGATGAGTTTTATGACCGTGGCGTAAAACTGCTACTGACATCTCAAGACTCGATTATTGAGATTTATGACGGAGAGAAGCTGGCTTTCGAAATTGAACGTACACGCTCTCGTTTACTCGAAATGCAATCAGATGAATATTTGCAGTCAGAGCATCGTTTGATTAAAGGCAATAGTGAGTTAGAAGTAGAATAATCATTCTTAGAAAGATGTAAAAAAGCGATCCTATCATTGATAAGATCGCTTTTTTATGGGTGGTACTGTCATCAGTATGCATTTTGCAAGGATTGTCTGAGCAATCTATTTAAGGAGTCTCAGCCAATATTAGATATATGCGATAAGATTAAAATGATCCCACAAAGCTATTTAAGTTGTATTCGTCTGATGACTAAAAACAATTAACCCACCTGAATTTCAGTATTTGGATGACGAACACGACTTTTATTCGGTGTAGCAATCAAATAAGCCAGTGTTAGTGGTCCTAAGCGTCCAGCAAACATTAGACAAATTAAAGCAATTTGGCTGCCAGCATGTAAATTTTCAGTGATTCCGCGTGATAAGCCGACAGTACAAGCTGCAGAAACGGCTTCAAATAATAAGTCTAAAAACTTTTTATCAGGCTCAAGGATCAGTAGAGTAAAAAAGCCAATCAGGATCAGCAGTGAAGTAATTGAAATGACCGCCATTGCCTTAAAGGTGGCCTGATGAGAAACAGAATGCCCAAAAATGGTAATTTCATCTGAACGTTTTAAGAAGGTAATGACACTTAAAATCATAATAATAAATGTGCCGACTTTAATTCCACCAGCAGTACTTAAAGAACCACCACCAATAAACATCAATACCATGGTAATTAAGGTTGATGCATTGGTCATGCTGCTGACTTCCAAGCTGTTAAAACCTGATGAACGAGGTACGGTAGCATGGAACCACGCGTTTAAAGCTTGATCACCAACAGACATTGGAGCCAGTGTTAAAGGATTGGACGCTTCTATTGCCCAAATAACAATAAAGGCAAAAAGGTTTAAGCCCGCAATCGTAGACAGAATTAACTTACTATTGGTAGAGAGTTTCTTCCAACGCTTGGCTCTTTTAATATCCATCAACACAACAAAACCAATCCCACCGATGATATACAGCATACTGATGGTAAATGTCACCATATACTGGTCAGAGAAACTCATTAAGCTATTGGGAAATAATGAAAATCCACCATTGTTAAACGCAGAAATACTATAAAACAGTGCGTAGAAAAATGCATGTTCAAGGTCGTAGTGATGTGACCAAGCCATGGTTAGAATCCCTGTACCAATCGCTTCAAAGAACAATGAGTAAAGAAAAACCCCTTTTACTGTAAAGGTTGCTTTGGCTAAACTGGTTTGACCAATGGTTTCCTGTGCCATAACTTGCTGCCGAATACCAACTTTTGAGGAAAGACTCAAAGCAGCTAAGATTGCAAACGTCATAAAACCTAAGCCGCCGCATTGGATCAGGATCATCACCACAACTTGACCAAAAGTGGTTAAGGAGTCGCCAATATTGACGACAGACAGCCCAGTAATGGTTACAGCAGACGTGGCAGTAAACAGGGCCTCTAGCCATGTCAAATTGCCTTGATTAGCAAAAGGAAGTTTAAGAAGCAATGTTCCGATGATAATAAAGCTTAAAAAACCTAAAGCAAGTAAGCTCGGTGGACTGAGATTAATACTGTTGTGTTTTTTGTTGATTAGTTCTTTTTTAGATAAACGCATAGTTATAACTATAAGAAACGAATCGAAAATTGTCTTAACATTTCTACAGGTCCTTCAAGGATTAAAATATCCTTTTCCTGTAAAATCGTCCCCGGTGCAATATCATACAGTACATGTGAACCGCGTTGTAATAACAAGGTTGTAATTTCGGGGGTATTTTCCATGACCGTTTGAAATTGCGCGCCTTGTAAATTTGCACCTATTTCAATTTTGACGATATAGCGATCATTATTTAATGCCATATAACGTCTCACCATTGGATAACTGAGTGATTGCGCAACACGAATCCCCATGTCTTCTTCAGGGTGAATGATTTTTGTAATGCCTAAATGAGACAAAATCATATGATGTGATTTAGATTTGGCTTTTACAAAGATTTTTTCGATACCCAAATTTTTTAAATGCAATACGCATAGAATACTGGCTTCAATATCTTCACCAATGGCAACCACCACGGCATCACAATTTTTGATATTCAGTTCATCTAACACATGTTCATCGGTAGCATCTGCAATAACTGCATGACTGATTTTATCGGCAATGTTTTCTACATTTTTCTTTAATGTATCAATACCTATTACATCGTGATTTAAGTTGGTGAGTTCTAGTGCAACTGCTTCACCAAAACTGCCTAAACCGATGACAGCGAATTGCGCCATTCTACAAAGTCCTTATCCCGACACTGATTTTGTGTTGGTATGATCATATTCAATTTTTATATATTTTATCTTTAAAGTATTGCAACGCCAATCTACAAACTGAGAATAAAAAGCGATAAATGTAAATAAAACCAGATTTATGTCATAAAAACTTAAAATTGATCCGATATCATTGCTTTGAAATTTAAAAATGCAAAGCCAAGATTGAGCTTTCGATCCAAGAATAAAAAATGGATGATAAAAAAATGGATGATAAGAAAATTTTTAAAATTCTCCAACATTGGTTCCCAGCGTTGGAGCAAAGAGATATTCCCAAAAAGAAACATCGTAAACGTTTTGTCGAGTTCCTCAATTGGATCGAAGCTGAAAAGTTTGGTGGGCGATTTCGTGGATATTTAATGAAAATTGACCGTATGCAATTTCATGAAAATGAGATTGAGCGTTGTGCGATTTTTCATGAATATGCAGTCGATAGCTTGGGAATTCAAACTCAAATTCGCGAAAGAGTGAAGCCTTTATTTGATCATTATGAAGTACACAAAGATGTTATTGGGCGCTATTATAATGTTCAAGATCAGGTTTATGATGTTGTATTCGAGGAAATATTAAAACAAGCCAGACAACATGATCATGAACTGTTGCTGATTTATGCTGAAGATTATTATTGGTTGATCGTACCAAATCATGAATATAAAATTGAAAAGTTCTGCAAGTGTTTTAACAAACAATTTCATGATGAAGATGTCAGTATAGAACATTACGCATTATTTGATTGTTCAAGATCGACTTAGTTTTTTGCGATTAATTCAACATATTGATAATAAAATAGAGAGATATCCATGTCACAGAAAATATATTCATTACTTCAACATTTAATTCCCGAGCTAAATGCACAACAAATTCCTCAAGACATTGAATTTTATAGTTTTAGTGAATGGATCAATCAACAGCATGATTTCTTGCATTATATTGAATTAAAAGAATATTATGACAATGGAATTGAAAACGATTTCTACTTTAACCAGCACAATATTGATGCTGAGCAATTGCAAAATGAAATCGAAGTCGCAATAGCTGAAGTATTTGATCAGTACGATGAAGATGATGATGTTTCATTAGGTGATCAAATGGACGCAATGCAACAAACAGAAGAAATCATTTTTGATCAAATTAAACTGGTTGCAAATCAGTATCAGCTTTCTTTATTGATTATATATCGTGAAAATCCGTATTGGATGCTTGTGCCCACACAAGATGAGCAACAATTAAATCAGATTGTGGATGCTTTTAATGACGCATTTAATGATGATGGTGATTTAAATATGGCGGTTTATTAAGTTAACTTTTTCGAATTGTTCTGATTTTATAAAAAATAGCCCATAAAAAAATTTATAGGCTATTTCTATTTTGAAGCTATTTCTATTTTAAGAAACGTTGATAACCTAAGTTATTGGTAATTTCTTGATATGGGTAATTGATATTTTCCAACGTCTCAATCAGTCCATCTGGATTCTGTACCGCATCTTCTGCATCCAAGCCAACCAAAACACGTCCTTCTGCTGCACCGTGATTACGATAATGGAATAGGCTAATGTTATGGGTTGGACCAAGACGCTCTAAGAATGTTAATAAAGCACCTGGGCGTTCTGGAAACTCAACACGGAACAAACGTTCATTGGCAATATCGGCATGACCACCAATCAAATAACGGATATGCAATTTTGCAACTTCATCATCCGATAAATCATCGACATCATAATGTAATTTCATTGCTTCATAGATGTCATGGCGTTCTTTTTCACCAGCCTTTAAGCTAATACCGACAAAGACTTGAGCAGCAGATGCATCACTGGCACGGTAGTTAAATTCCGTAATATTACGCCCTTGCAAAGCACGACAGAAATTCAGGAAAGAACCTTTTTCTTCTGGAATGGTCACTGCAAAAATGGCTTCTTTACGTTCACCAAGTTCGGTACGCTCAGCAATATAACGTAAACGATCAAAATTCATGTTGGCGCCGCAAACAATCGACACCATATTTTTGCCTTCAAGACCATGTGCCGCAACGTATTTTTTGATACCTGCGAGCGCCATAGCACCTGATGGTTCAACAATACTACGACATTCATCATAAGTGTCTTTAATTGCCGTACAGATTTCATCTGTATTGACCAGTACCACATCACGTTCAACAATTGGACCTGAGTTATCAGATTTTTGTAGTTGAATGACTTCAAATGGCTTTTCACCGATTTGAGCAACGGCTGTACCATCTGCAAATAAGCCTACAGAAGGGAGTACTACACGTTGATTGGCTTCAAATGCTGCTTTTAAACATGCAGATTCATCATATTCGACAGGAATAACTTTGACATGCGGGGCAACATCACCAAGATATGCTGCTACACCAGCAATTAAACCACCACCGCCCACAGCAACAAATACATATTCAACATCACGCCATTGACGCAATATTTCATTGGCAATTGTACCTTGGCCGGCCATAACCAGTTCATCGTCATAAGGCGGAATAAAGGTTAAACCTTCGTCATTTGCACGTTGAATGGCATATTTGTTAGCAACATCAAATGAGTCGCCGTGAAGCACAACATCACCACCCAAACGCTTTACTGCTTGAACTTTAATGTCAGGGGTGGTTTTCGGCATCACAATAATGGCGCGAATACCTAACTTTTGACCAGATAAAGCCACGCCCTGAGCATGGTTACCTGCTGAAGCAGTAATAACGCCACGTTCCAACTGAGATTTCGGTAATTGACTAATACGGTTATACGCACCGCGTAGTTTGAAGGAAAAGACAGGTTGTAAATCTTCGCGTTTAAAGCGAATGTTATTGTTTAGTTTTTCACTAATTCGTGGCGCTGCTTCGAGTGGGGTTTCGATTGCAACGTCATACACCGTTGCCTGTAATATTTGTCGAACCAAACGAGACAGCATGTTAATTTTCCATCTAACAGTTTAAAATGAGCGCTCATTGTAACAAACCGTTGTACCTTTGCGTTTTTAAATTATGCAAAATGTGCAGGAAATTGAAATTTTATTGAGAGATGTCATGAGCCTTTATGCAACCCAGGACGAGAAAAAACAAGCTGCAGCCCAAGCCGCTTTAAAACACTTACCAAGAGGGGGCATTTTGGGAGTCGGTACTGGTAGTACAGTGAACTTCTTAATTGAATTATTACCTCAGTTACAACTTGAAGCAGCCGTAGCCAGTTCAGAAGCAACAGCTCAACGTCTTAAGAAATTAGGCATTGAAGTGGTTGATATGAACCATGTTGGTGGTTTAGATGCTTATGTAGATGGTGCTGATGAAATTGATCGTCATTTACATATGATTAAAGGCGGTGGTGCTGCACTCACGCGTGAAAAAATCGTGGCATCTATTGCGAAAAAATTTGTATGTATTGTTGATGACTCGAAATGGGTCGATCAATTAGGCCGTGAATTTCCATTGCCTATCGAAGTGATTCCTATGGCACGTTCAGCAGTTGCGCGTAAAATCGTATCTTTAGGCGGTGACCCAGTTTATCGTGAAGGTGTAGTAACGGATAATGGTAATGTCATTCTAGATGTGTATAACTTAAATATTTTGAATGCATTAGAGGTCGAAAAAACCATTAACGATATTCCTGGTGTGGTGTGTAATGGTATTTTTGCGATCAATAAAGCTGATGTCGCTGTAGTCGCCACCAATGATGGTATTGAAGAGCGTACCGCAGGATAAGAAAAAATTTCCCCTAACTTCTGCTTGAGTAAAGACGAGTTTTACTACCTCCCTTTTTAAAGTAAGCGTTGGGGGAGATTCTAAAAATAAGCGTATTAAGATGGCAAATCTTCCTGAAATAAAAATCACACATCATGCACGGGCAACACGCTTGCGTTTACGTGTTGAACCCACGCAGATTCGCCTAACTGTGCCCAAATATTGTACCCAACGTCAGATTCAGCATTTTTTACACGAGTCTGAACAATGGATGATTGAGACATGGCATAAACAGCAGGAAAAAATACAGCAAGTTGATCAGATATTACCGACAAGCTTGCAACTGTTTAATTTAAAACAGCCCTTAGAAATTATTTATAAAACTCAGAAAAATAGCTATATTTTAGATGAGCAAAAGCATCAGTTATTTATCAGCGAGCGTCAGCCTGAAAGCTACTTAAAAGCTTTTGTGATTGCTTATGCAAAGCATTATTTACCAATCTATTTAAAGCAAGTCAGTGATGAAACCCGTTTAAAGTTTGGACAGTGTGCTGTTCGACACCCGAAAACGCGTTGGGGAAGTTGTACAGCCCATCATGATATTATGCTCAATAGTGCCTTGGTTTTATGTGATCAACAAATTACCCGTTATGTCTGTGTACATGAATTGGCACATACCAAACATTTTGATCATAGCGCTGCTTTTTGGTCTGAAGTTGAAAAGCATGATCAACACTATCAGCAGCATCGTAAAGTTTTAAAAAGTAGTGTAATGCCTTGGTAGTGGGCCTAATAAAATAAGTAAATTTCTAGATTGCATTAAAACAAAAATGAGGAAAAGCGTATGACTGTAAAAAGAATCATAAGTAATATTAAAGCTTTAGATTTAGCCAGTGCCCAAGCTTTTTATGGTGATTTTTTAGCGATGGACTTGGTGATGGATCATGGTTGGATCAAAACATTTGCCAGTCAGGAAATGATGCATCCACAAATCAGTATTGCTTCGGAAGGGGGAAATAAAACAGATGTACCCGATTTTTCAATCGAGGTCGACAATGTGGATGAACTTTATGAAAAAGCCAAAAAATTAGATTTAAACATTCTCTATCCCTTAACCAATGAAGACTGGGGTGTTAGGCGATTCTATGTCAAAGATCCATTTGGAAAGGTTGTAAATATTTTACAACATATTGAATATTAAAAATTAATGAATTAAGTAGGATTTTTAAATGCAGTGGAATAAATTGGTTCCAGAATTGATCGTCACCGATTTGAAGAGAAGTTATCAGTTTTGGGTGGAAATATTGGGTTTTTCTGTAATGTATCAACGGACTGAAGAAAAATTTATCTATGTGGAACTTGATGGTGTTCAGTTTATGTTGGAGCAACAACAACAAGGACAATGGTTAACAGGAGCATTGGCCTACCCATTGGGAAGAGGGATTAACTTTCAGTTTGAAGTAGACCAACTCGACAGTATTTTAAATCGTTTGGATGTCGCACAATGGCCGCTGTTTGAAGCGTTAGAAGAACGTTGGTACCGTGCAGAAAATATAGAGCATGGACAAAGGCAATTTTTAGTTCAAGATCCAGATGGTTATTTATTACGGATTGTTGAGGTGATTGGAGAAAGGGCAATAACGTTAGATTAAATAAGGTTGGCTTAAATAAGCTAAGGTTATAGGGACTTTAATTGAGGTACAGCGATGCACATCAGATCTTTTCAAAATCATGACCGAGCACCATTGAGTGAACTTTTTTTAAATACCAGAAAATTAAGTTGGCCGTGGTTAGATTCTTCAAAATGGGGGCTGAGTGATTTTGAAAAATATACCGAAAATGAAATGATTTTAGTGGCTGAAAAAGACCAAGAATATTTGGGATTTGCATCTATTTACCTGCAAGAGAACTTTTTACATCATCTATTTATTGCCCCAAATGCTCAAAATCAGGGTATAGGGACAGCATTGCTACACGCAGCAGAACAACTGTTTACGGATACAGGCTATCTCAAATGTTTATCTGAAAATAAACAAGCTCTGTCTTTTTATTTAGGTCATGGCTGGGAAGCAATCAGCACTGGAGAAAGTGAAGAAGGTGGATATATTTTGATGTCAAAGGCAAAACTTATTCAGTAAAACTATTGATCCATTCTATAATTATTTCGACGACTTCATCAGGCTGTTTAATCCATGCACTATGTTGATTGCCTTGGGTTTTATGGGTTAAATCCAGCGTGTTTATTTGTGGGTTTTTAAAATAACCACTTAGGCCAAGCATTGAAGACATTGGTGCAAAATCATCGCCATTTAAATAGACAAATAAGGCAGCGTTATTCACCGCGTTTTCTTGCCCAATAATATGTGCATAATTTCCTGTAAAGATAACTTTAGACCAATCACGCATTAAGGATTTTGTCTCTTTATTCCCAAAAGCAATTTTATAGCCTGCAAAATAACCATCTTTTAAAATCATGGCGTTGATCACTGAGACTGCTTTTAAAATATTGATTTTACCTTTTAAGTCCCAATTTTTTAAACCGATATTGCCTGTGGCAACACCAATGACTTTGTTTGCATGATTTTGTGCATAAAGTGTTGCTAAATGTCCACCTAAACTATGTCCAAATAAGATTGGAACTTGTTGGTTTAGTTCTAAGGCTAGCTTTTCCAGTTGAGGAATAAAGTCATTGAGTAAATCAGCATAACCATAATCAATCTTTGCTGAAACAGGCGGAGTATTACGCCCACAATGAGGATAATCAGCCACAATAACATTCAAGCCACTTTGGCTTAAAGCGGTAATAAGCACCTCGTATTTACTGATTGCTATGCCTAGCGCAGCCAGCAAAATAACACTATGGCTGTTTTCAGGGTTTGAATAAATATCGACTACAATTGGATATTGCCCAAAATCAATATTCTTTTGGGTAAAAGAGGTATTTTTCATGATTTAGTCCTTAAAAATATTCATTTGAATCATGTTTGAAAGTCCGAGTTTGTGCATTAAAGCAGTCCGTGATTGAGGGTTTCTTTTTGCTTCAATTGAGATAAGTTTACGCATTTCTGAATTAAAATGTACCCGTGGATATTGGTTTAAAATTTGGTTTTTAAAACTGTTTGAAAATAAGTAGAGATCAGTCCCAATGACATCACAGGAAGTGGCTTTTTGTAGTAATAGCACTTCTTTAGAAAGACTGTGATCACTTTCATCTAAACTGCCATTCATATGTAAACAAATCGCATTTGAAATATTAACCATTTTGTCTTCGGGATAATGGTGTTTGCTGCAGAGTGTTTCAGCTCTTAAGGCACTTTCAAAGCTAAAACATTGACATGCATATTGATCCAAATGATTAACCAGTCCTAAATCATGCATCAAACATGAAATAACAAGACTCTCTTGATCAAATTGCCATTGTTTGGAGTGGGCGATAGCAACAGCCCAAAAATAGCTCCGCCAAGAATGATTGATGATCGCTTGTGAAGCCGTTTGTTTTAATTCGTTCATCGCTTCTTTGACAATTGCTGTGTCAGGAATCTGAAAATTATCCAGTGTAAATGAAGTTGAATCATGATTCGCTTTTAGAAAAGTTTTGCCATAGTTCAGTGTGGCAGGAATGAGAACTTGTTTGATAAGCTGAGTTTTTTCTTTAAAGCTAAGTTTTCCATTACTTGTATTCATCCACGCTCGTGATCCAATCATGACCAATGCGTCCTTTTGTTAATTTTAGAGTAATTACTCTAAATTATTATGCATAGATCATTTAGCAAGACAAGACCGTTTTCTTTGAATTTGTTTGAATAGTCTTTTATGCCAAAAACGAGAATTAAAATGAAAAGGTTTGTTTCCTTATCATCAAATTTTTTCATAAATCAAACAGCGCTCAAGTGAACTTATTAATATTGGTATTGAACGTTGCTTCTCCTTTTGGACGAAAGTTAGGATGAGGTTTTTATGTTGATTTAGGTCTTAAAAAGGACTGATGAACGAAACCTATTTTTCTTAGACATTTAAGTTGATAGATTTATAGACAATGTCATTGAATAGTCTGCGTGTGTATATTGATCATCATAAATTTTAAGTAAGGGTATAATGCCTTAAAAGTATTTCTTAATAAAAGCAGTTAAATTACAAAATAGTCTGATTATTTTAAGCATAAGTTGGGAGCGAATAAAAAAATACTCTAAACTTGGCGACTTGCCAATATTTCCTATTTCTTATCATAAAGATATCAGACGTGAATTTTGCAGATACTCATTACTTTATTTTGATTGTACCGATCTGCCTGATATTAATGGGCAGTTTACTTTTGATCTGCCATTATTTTTTTAAAGCACCTACTTATTTATTTTGGTTGGGTCTTGGATATATCGTGCCGTCTTTTGCTTTAGCTGCACAAAGTTTTATGTCTAACCAACAATTAACATTCTCTGCCCCTGTTGTTGGTGGTTTATACCTATTTGGTGCATGGGCCAGCGCCTATACTATGGCATTGAGAAAGAAAGCCAGTGCGCACACTTTAGTGGCTTTCATTTTGATCCTTATCACAATATGTCTGCTGGTCTATTATTCTTTTGTTGATGAACAGCTATGGATGCGAATGCTAATTTTAAACCTGAGCATTGCCACAGTTGAATCCTTAGTTTTAGTATCTATTTTTAAAGATGATAAGCAAAGTGATTGGTTAAATAAGCTGGTCGATTATTCTTACCTTTTTATTGTTTTATATACTTTTGTCCGTGTCATTATTATTTTCTTTTTTTTGAAAAATATTGAAGCCAGTATGCTTGTAAATTCAGTATGGTGGTTAATGATGCTTGCTGCCAGTATTATCCTGAGCATGTGGTTTGCGATCGTACTTTTAGGGACATTAGTACGAGACATTATTTTGAAATTAAATGATGAACGTTCTAGAGATCCATTAACGCATTTACTCAATCGCCGTGGCTTTTATGATGCAGCTAAAATCAATTTAATCGATTTGCCAGAAAAACAATATTTTTTGCTGATGTGTGATGTCGATCATTTTAAGAAAATTAATGATACCCATGGGCATCTGGTCGGTGATCAGATTTTGCAAAGCGTAGGTCGTCTTGTCAGTCAGCATGTCGGTGAAAAGGGCTTAGTGGGGCGTTTTGGTGGTGAAGAGTTTATTGTTTTATTACAAGTTGAAGATCTCGATTATGCCTATAAAATTGCTGAGCGTATGCGGACTGCTATTGAAACTGAGCAATTTTTAACTCAATCCATCTTATTGACAGCCAGCTTTGGCTTAACACAAGTGAGACATCGTAATTTAGCGAGTGGTATAGAAGCTGCTGACAAACTTTTGTATGTTGCCAAACGTAGAGGGCGCAACTGTATTGCGCAAGATTCATCAATCGAACTTATGTGAATTTAACTTTGTCATAATGCTAAAATATCATAAAAACCCAGTAAAATAGTTTAGAAAGCATCAACTTCCTGTCATACTACAGCACTACAAAATGGATACTTTTAAATCGAGGTAAAAAACGTGATTTCAGTGGGTATTGTCGGTGGAACAGGTTATACAGGCGTTGAATTGTTGCGTCTTTTACTACGACATCCAAATGTTCAAGTGAATGTACTGACATCACGTACCGAAGATGGTCGCCGTGTAGATGATATGTTTCCAAGCTTACGTGGGCACACCGAGCTTAAGTATTCAGATTTAAACATTGATGAATTAAAAAAATGTGATGTTGTGTTTTTTGCGACCCCGCATGGGGTGGCAATGCAGCATGCACAACAACTTTTGGCAGCAAATAGCAAAGTTATCGATTTAGCCGCTGATTTTCGCTTGCAGAATTTAGCACAGTTTGAAAAATGGTATGGGATGCAGCATGCCTGCCCAGAGATACTGAAAGACTCTGTTTATGGTTTATCTGAACTTAATCGTGAACAAATTAAAAATGCCAATGTTGTCGGTAACCCGGGTTGTTACCCAACAACTGTTCAGTTGGGATTAGCGCCACTTTTTAAGCAAGCTGAAACATTGGTTAAACCAGAAAGTATTATCATTGATGCGAAATCGGGTGTATCAGGTGCAGGGCGTAAAGCTAGTCTAGGCATGATTTATTCTGAAAATGCAGATAATTTTAAAGCCTATGGCGTTGCTGGACATCGTCATCATCCTGAAATTGTAGAAGCATTAGAAAATATTTCGGGTCAAAAAAATGTATTTGATCAGATTCTTTTTGTGCCGCATTTGGTTCCGATGATTCGTGGTATGTTTAGTACAATCTATGTTGATTTGACAGAGCAAGGTGCAGCAGCAGATTTACAAAGTCTTTATGAAAAATTTTATGCAAATGAAATATTTGTAGACGTAATGCCTGCAAATAGTTCACCAGAAACACGTTCTGTACGTGGTGCAAACCAACTCAGAATTGCACTGTATAAACCGCATCCGAACAAGTTAATAGTTTTGTCTGTTCAAGACAATTTAGTCAAAGGTGCGGCAGGACAGGCTGTACAAAATATGAACTTAATGTTTGGTTTTGCTGAAGATGCTGGTTTACAAGGTATCGGATTATTACCATAAAAAACGCTTTATGGCTTCACACACATATAACTTTGCGGTTAAATGTGTGTTTTGATTCTATCAATAATACTTAGAGATGATGATGCAGAACACAGAAACAAATACCGCGTCACAACCAGCTCAAGCACCGAAAAAGCCTTTTTTAAAAGGGAATATGCCTTTGGTGATCGGTGGGGTTGTATTATGTGCTGGCAGTGTACTTTTAGGTTATACGGTTGGACATCGCCAAGGGCTAACGGTAGTCGGTTTTGATGCAGATGCAGAACAGTTGGTAGAAGTTGTGAAGCAACAAAAAACAACGCTGGCTAATTTAAATAAAAGCTTAAATGCTGCTGTACAGGAACGAGATGTGGCTGTTTCGAACTCTAACGATCTGTTAGAGTCATTGAACAAAGCCAATGCTGAAAAATCACAAGTTGATGTGATGAGTGCGATTTATCGTGAAGTGTTAAAACAACGTGGCGGTTTGAGTTTAACCATTCAAAATTTGGCCGTTAAGCCATTACCAGAAAACGCTTATGAATATCAGCTTGATCTTATTCAAGTTAGTCCAAGACGTGCGACGGGTTCTGTTGAAATTCGTTTGATTAGCGGTACTGAGGTGTTAACAGTGCCAATGGCAGATGCGAATTATAATTTTACTGATTATGAGCGCTTAACTGGACGTTGGACCATGCCTAAGGGCTTTAATCCACAATTTATCGAAATCCGCCTAAATGGTGCCACGCCAGTGGTTAAACGGTTTAGTTGGTCACGTGGGCAAGCTGTAGACAGTGCAGCAGCGTTTGCTGCAGAGGTTCCTCAAGCTGCGGCTAATTCTCAATAAATCATAAGTATTTTGAAAAATATGCGAACTAATAAACGTCAAATGAGTTTAAATGAAGTGAAATCATCATTCCGTGATTCAGGATTTATAGATTGGCACTTGAGTATTCGTATAAGTAATTCAGAAGATCCAAACCATCCAGACCATGATCAAGCAGATGTTGCAGTACAAACTGCACCACCTGAAGTGAAGCGACCACCGATGTATTCTGTCGTTTTATTGAACGATGATTACACTCCGATGGACTTTGTTATTGAAATTTTACAACAATACTTTGCTTTGAATCTTGACCAAGCCACTCAAGTAATGTTAACAGTACATTATGAAGGAAAAGGTGAAGCTGGTGTTTATCCAAGAGACATTGCGGAGACTAAAGCCAACCAAGTTAATAACTACGCTCGATCTCAAGGTCATCCATTGCTTTGTCAGATTGAGCCAAAAGAATAAGGGGGTTTCATGCTCAGTCGTCAATTAGAAGTTTCACTCCGTTTGGCTGTTAGCATGGCTCGTCAAAAGAGACATGAGTTTCTTACGGTTGAACATTTATTATTGGCTTTACTTGATAACGATTCAGCGGTAAATGCCTTAAAAGCATGCGGTGCTGAAATTATCAGTTTGCGTAAAGAGTTAGAGGAGTATGTAGAACAACATACCCCTAAACTAGGAGAAAACAACGACCAAGCCCCTCATCCAACTGAAAGTTTTGACCGTATCTTACAACGTGCAATTTTCCACGTTCAGTCAAGTGGCGGTGATCGCACAGTAGAGGGTGCAGATGTACTGGTAGCGATGTACTCTGAGCGAGATTCTTTTGCCGTTTATTTGCTAAAACGACATCAAATCAATCGTTTGACTTTAACCCAATATTTGTCACACGGTGCGCGTAAAGAAGAAATTCAAGTTGAAGAAGAATCTGATGATTTAGAAGGTGAATCAAATGCTTCAGCAAATGCTGGACCACTTGAACTTTATACTTTGAATTTGAATATTGAAGCGCAAAAAGGCAAAACTGATCCTTTAATCGGGCGTGAAAAAGAAATTGAACGAACTGCTCAAATTCTTTGCCGTCGCCGTAAAAACAACCCATTGCTTGTAGGTGATCCTGGTGTGGGTAAAACATCGATTGCTGAAGGTCTGGCCTGGTTGATTGTGAATGGTAAAGCACCTAAGCCACTTGCGACTGCTGAAGTGTTTAGTTTAGACATCGGCGCATTGGTTGCAGGTACAAAATACCGTGGTGACTTTGAAAAACGCTTGAAACAGCTTCTCAATGCTTTGAAAAAGAAACCAGAAGCAATTTTATTTATTGATGAAATTCATATGATCATTGGTGCTGGCTCAAGTATGGGCAGTACCATGGACGCATCGAATTTAATTAAACCTGCGTTGGCGAATGGTAGTTTACGTTGTATTGGTTCAACCACTTTCCAAGAATATCGCCAAGTATTTGAAAAAGATCATGCACTATCACGTCGTTTCCAAAAAATTGATGTGAATGAGCCTTCTATTTCAGAAACAATTGATATTTTGCGTGGTTTGAAAAGCAAGTTTGAAGATTTCCATCATGTTAAATATGAAGATACTGCGCTAGTTTCAGCGGTTGAGTTGTCTGCTAAGTTTATTAATGATCGTTTCTTGCCAGATAAGGCGATTGATGTGATTGATGAAGCTGGTGCACAACGTCGTTTAAAAGCTGAACAAGATGATACTTTGATTACAGTTGAAAATATCGAAGATATTATTTCGAAGATTGCACGTATCCCGCCAAAAACAGTATCTAAAGATGATAAATCGGTACTTGAATATCTAGAGCGTGATCTTAAACGTGTGGTATTTGGTCAAGATGAAGCGATTACAGCTTTGGCTTCTGCGATTAAACTGTCACGTGCAGGTTTGAAAGCACCAGATAAACCAGTAGGTAGTTTTGTTTTTGCAGGGCCTACAGGTGTTGGTAAAACAGAAGTGACCAAACAATTGGCAAAATTGCTGGGTGTAGAGCTTGTTCGTTTCGATATGTCTGAATATATGGAGCGTCATGCTGTTTCTCGTTTGATTGGTGCGCCTCCAGGTTATGTTGGTTATGATCAAGGTGGTTTACTGACTGACGCGATTCATAAGAATCCGCACTGTGTCTTGTTATTAGATGAAATTGAAAAAGCACATCCAGATGTCTTTAACTTGTTATTACAAGTCATGGATCATGGTGCTTTAACCGATAACAATGGACGTAAGTCTGATTTCCGTAATGTGATTATTGTATTGACTACCAATATCGGTGCTGAAAGTATTTCTCGTAACAGTATCGGTTTTACTGAGCAAGACAATAGTAATGACAATCAAGAAGCGATGAAACGTGCATTTGCACCAGAGTTCCGCAATCGTTTAGATGGTGTCATTCAGTTTAAAGCATTGCCTACCACAGTGATTGAGTCTGTTGTTGATAAATTCTTAACCGAACTCCAAGCGCAGTTAGATGATAAAAAAGTGGTACTGGAAGTTGATCAATCTGCTCGCGATTGGATGGCTGAGAATGGCTATGACCGTTTAATGGGTGCTCGCCCAATGCAACGTTTGATTCAAGAACATTTGAAGAAACCACTTGCTGAGATGATTCTATTTGGTGAGCTTGCAGATCATGGTGGTAACGTTGCTGTCTCTGTGAAGAAAGAAAATGGTAAGGCGGTAGGGCTTACATTAGAAGTCTTTGAAGATCAGACTGCTGAACCAGCATAGTTGTGAATGAGCTTTAAAATAACCCGCATTGATTGCGGGTTATTTTTTGAATTAGACGCTTATAAAATATCAATTTTCTTTAACCAAGCTAGGAATAATGCTGGCCATTGTGTTGTTTCAGTATTGGCTTTGCCTAAGCCCCAACCATGTCCACCATTTTTGAAAAGATGTAATTCATAAGTGATCTTGTGTTGCTGCAAAGCGGTTTGCATATTGAGACTATTCTGAACAGGTGAAATCGGATCATCAATGGCGTGGGCTAAAAAGGTTGGAGGTGTATTCTGTTTGACTTGTAAATCTACTGAAAACAAGATTTGTTTGGCTAAATCATGTTTTGATCCAAATAAGCTTTTATAAGCATGGGTATGATCTAGCGGCGCTTGCATACTAATGATTGGGTAGAGTAGCGCCACAAAATTAGGCCGAGCGGAAATTTGATCAATCGGATCATTTAAACTCGAAAATTGTTGTTGCCATTGTGTCGCAACGATTCCAGCTAAATGCCCACCTGCGGAGAAACCCAGTACACCAATTTTGTCTGGATCAATGTTGAATTGATGTGCATGATAACGAATGATACGCAGGGCTCTTTGGCCATCTTGAAAGGGCGCAAGCAGATTATTGCCATCCTGATTAGGTAAGCGGTAGATTAATTCAAATACGGTAAATCCCTGTTCTTGTAAAAACTGTGCAGTTGGCGTGCTTTCTTTCGCCAATTCCTCTCTGGCATAACCCCCACCACTAATAACTAAAATAGCGATGTGATTGCTCTGTTTGGGGGAATATACGCGCAGTTGAGGAGAGGTGATATGCTCAATAGCACCATGCTTATTTATCGTATATTGTTCACTGGATGGTGCCAGTGTCGCGCTATTGGGCCACAGGGGAAGACTCAGTGTTGCTGCATCTACATTTTGGCTAAGCCAGAGGAAAATGAAGAAATTAAACACGAAATGATTTATTTTCATCCATAAAAAACCAAAAAATGTAGATGCTGATATTTTATCCTATTTTAAACAAGGCAAATTCATCAACATATTTTAAAAATGTATGCTTTTGTGGATGAGGCAAACAACAACTACAATTTATAGATAAAAGCTTAGTTGTTTTAGTATGCTCAAAATTTTATTGCTTAGCTCGCGTGAAAATCACATATACTCTAACTTCATGATTATTCTTTGAGTATCAATGGACATTGCATTTACTAAAATTTTAACTACGATTTTATTATTTCTTGTCACAGCTGTTGCAGAAATTTTAGGTTGTTATTTTCCTTATTTGATTCTGAATCAAAATAAAAGCCATTGGTTATGGATACCTACCGTTTTAAGTTTGGCGGTATTTGTTTGGCTATTAACCTTGCACCCGGCTGCTTCAGGGCGTATTTATGCCGCATATGGCGGTATCTATATCTTTAGTGCACTGATGTGGCTGAAATTTGTCGATCAAGTTAGCTTAACTCGCTGGGATTTGTTTGGTGGATGTATTGTAATCATTGGGGCTTTGGTGATTATTCTGCAACCGCAAGGTTTGATTCGTTAAGTCTCCAACAGCATTATTGTAAAGTATCTTGTGTTGTTTCAAGTTGATTGATCTTACATACTTTGGGAATTGCTTTACGATATGCAGCATAATCCTGTTTATATTGTTTAAACCATTTCTGATATTCAGGATTTAGCCTTAAATTGGCAAGATTGGGTTCATTTTCAAATGAGGATGGTTCTGTATTGTTCTCATCAGAAAATTCTAATTGTTTTAAGTAGGACAATGCTCGAACCGTTTGACCAAGCAGCGCATAGAATTCAGCGAGGAATTCCTTTTCTCGCTGAGTTTGCTTACGATTCTTATTCACCACAGCTTCAATTTTAGCCTGATTATCACGTAACCATTTTTCAGCAAGTTTCGGGTCTTCCTGATTGAGATATTTAAAATACTGTTGCGCTAAAATAATAAAATTTCCTGCATCGAAAGCTTGATTGGGATCAGATAAATAGTGAAATAAAGTCTTTTTAAGTATATTGATGAGGCGTTTTTGCTCATTCTGATCACGATGATATTTCTGTAACAGCATCAGTTTGTCACTGAGTACAGCATAATAATTTTTCTCATACTCCTCATTGTCTGGTTGCAACTTCATTAAGGTCTCAAATAGTTGTTCAGCCTTTAGCAAATAGTTTAGACGTGGTGTTGGGTCTATGTTTTTCCGATAATACACCGACATTTGCGCGTAGAATAACCCTAAATTATTGATTGCGATTGTATCTTTAGGATCACGTTTTTTTAACGCAAAATACGCCTGCTCAGTAAGTTCTTGAAAAGGCTGAGAGAGCGTGGTGCAGTGTTGTTCAAGCAAATATTCAGCGTATCCAGAAGTCAGAATCGCATAGTTGTGTAAATAGACAGAATCGTTATATTCAATGTCTTTGGCTTTTAACAGTTTTTGCACATTGGGTTGGGCTTTCTGGATTTGAGCCTTAATCTGTGGCTCAAGTTTGGCAAGATTTTTGGTTGCTAATACTTGATCCGTTAAATCTTCTATGGTTTGAATCTCATCATCGTTGATATCTGCATAGCTAATTGAAGCGTTGAGTGATAATAAAAAAATTAGAATTTTAATTTTCATTGTTGATTCTGCGTTTATCTATTCTTTGAAATAATTGTATACAAGCCAAGGAAAAACTTCAAAGTTGTTCTATTGGAATTAAAAAAGCATCCAGTAAACTGAATGCTTTTTCTTTCTTAGCGGTCATCCATGACTATTGAATAGGTGGATGCTGTAATTGGTTTAACTCTTTTTTACTGAAACCTCTAGAGATAAGTACCTTTTTAATCCCAGTAATTACATCCTGATCTGTCGCTTTCATCAACGCTGATAAAAGTTGATCATTGGATTTACAAGAGCAATCATTTTCAACACATGCAATTTGATTTTTATGTTCATTTTGCAATGTATCTTCAGCCGTAAACAGCTTTTGCCAAAAACTCATAGAGCCTTCATACACAACCTAACATAGTTCGAAATATAGCCGTTTTTTAATAAAATACAAGATCTGAGCGAAATAGATGGTCGAGTTATAGGCTGATTTTTTCGATGATTTGATATGTTTTAAACGGTTTGTTAAAAGGCCATGTTTTAAATGATTTATAACTTAATGATATATCAATAAATAATTTAAAGAAGTAGCTGCCATGCTAATTTACATGGCAGTCTAATCTTGTAATAAATTGTTTAAATTTTTTCGAGAAGAACCCCAGATTCTACATGATGGGTGTAGGGGAATTGATCAAACATCGCAAATTTCACAATTTTATGGGTTTTAAGCAAGGTTTTTAAATTATCATGTAATGTGTCTGGATTGCATGAAATATAAAGAATACGTTGAAAACCTTGCAATAGCATTAAGGTATCGTCATCAATCCCTGCACGTGGTGGATCAACAAAAACTGTATCAAACTCATAGCCCTGAATGTCTATTTCTGCTTCTTGTAAACGACGGAATTCACGTTCTCCGTTATAGGCCTGAGTAAACTCTTCTGCTGACAGGCGTGCAACTTGAATATTGTCGATCTGATTTTGTTGAATATTCCACTGCGCCGCATAGACCGAAGATTTCGCTAATTCAGTTGCCAAAACACGGTTAAAACTCAAGGATAAGGGAAGGGTAAAGTTACCATTACCACAGTACAATTCGAGTAGGTCTTTATTTTCTCCCTCTACTGACTGACAAGCCCATTGCAACATTTTTTGGCAAACTTGTGCATTCGGTTGAGTAAAGCTACTTTCAATTTGCTTATATTGAAATTTACGCTCAAAAACTTGTAATTCTTCTACAACAAATTCATCGGTTAAGACAACTTTTTGTCCGCGACTGCGACCAATGATTTTAACATTCAGCTTTTCAGCCAATTGTTTTGCTAAAACTTCCCATTCTTCACTCAGTGGCGCACGGTAAATCAATGAAACCAGCATTTCGCCCTTGAGCGTTGCTAGAAAATGCACTTCAAAAAGCCGTTTTGATAAGATTGAATTGGCTTTTAGCTCAGCCAATAAAACTGGCATAAGTTGATTTATACTTTGATCTGCGATCGGAAATTCATCGATACGAGCAACAGTTTTTTGTTGATTTTCATCTCGTTCAAACATGGCATAGAACATATCATCTTCAGTATGCCAAATTCGGAATTCTGCACGCATACGGAAGTTTTGTTCAGGTGAAGCAAATACTTCTAAGGAAGGTGGATTAAATTCTGCGAATTGAGTTTGGATTCGTTCAATTTTGGCATCAAGCTGTTGTTGATAAGATGAAGTCATATAAATCAGAAAAACATTGGAATTAAGCAGTAGCGATGGTATCAAAAATAGCACCAGATGGACACCAGATTGCAGTCCATCTTTGTCAATTTATTTAGATCGGCTTGTCTATTGAAATAATCCTAGGATTCTTTAATCAAAGTGACGATGAAGATAAGTTACTCAACACTTACTTAAGTGTTTAACCAAATAGTCAATAAAGACTCTTACCGCAGGGAGTAAGCCTCGGCGAGAAGGGTAAACAGCGTGAAAGATCCCGTGCGGTGCTTTCCATTCAGGTAAGACACGAACCAATTCGCCTGTGGCGACAAAATCATTAGCAATCGTATCTGGAAGTAAGGCAATACCACAATTTTGACTGGCTAATTTTGCCAGCATCATTAAATCCGACCCCATGAGTATCGGGTTAACTTTAATTTTTTTCTGTTGATTTTCACTATCATGTAACACCATTTGTTGATCTAAGTGCTCATCAACCATACTTAAAATTCGGTGTTCAGATAAATCTTCTGGTTTTTTGAGCATACCAAATTCATTTAAATAGGCTTGGCTTGCAAGAAGGTGCTGTTCAATATGTCCAAACTTTCTCAGCACTAAGCTCGGGTCATCGTCCAGATTTGCGCGCACACGCAAGGCAACATCAAAACCTTCATTGATGATATCTACTCGACGATTACTGACTAAAAGTTGTACTCTGATTTCAGGATAAGTTTTTAAAAAGTCAGGAAGGATTTTGGACAATTCACTTTGCGCAACGGTCACAGGTACACTGACTTTAATCACACCACGTGGTTGTTCACTGAGATGATCGACCAGATCATGCGCAGATTGTGCTGCATTCATCATCACTTGGGCATGGCGGTAAATATTCATACCAATGTCTGTAACTGCGAAATGACGTGAACTTCGTTGAATTAAACGAACTCCTAATTTTTCTTCTAAATTATATACACGGCGACTGAGCTTGGATTTAGGAATATCCGTTGCACGTTCAGCCGCACTAAATCCCCCATGCTCTACAACCAAACCAAAGCAGTAAAAGTCATCCAAATCAGTGAGCATAAATACATTCCATAATTGCAACAATGACGCACTATTAAACTTAATTGTTGCATCAAGTCAACTTGTTAATTGTGAAAATTTTCTAAGATTAGGCATTGCCTGTCATGAGAATATTTTGAACTTGCTTATATTCTTCTAATCTTAAAAGGTCTTTAGTGGTCGGATGTGGAATACGGGTGATATCCATGTTATCAGCAACATCTGCCAGTTTTACCACACGTGCAATTGGATTTTTTACTGCACGGTAGGCGGCTTCGATTCTAGATTCACCTTCTTTTTTGGTCAAGGCAACAACGGCATCGACAATTTCTTGACTAAAGCCAAGTGAGATTAAATCGACCACAGTGGTGTCGGTATCTTCCAAGATGTCGTGTAATACAGCAACAATCTGTTGATTGGGTGTTTTAACTTTGAACATCAACCTCAGAGGGTGAAAAATATAAGGCTGTTGTGCTTTATCTTTTTGGCCTGCGTGTTTACGAGCTGCTAAAGCAATCGCTTTTTCAATCGTTGACATAATATCCTTAGCTTTGTTTCGTGTATTTATAAAATATGAAAAGCAGTTTTAGATTTATCTAAAACGAGTGTTTAATTTCCCTAACTCGTTTAAAATACAATTTTATTCTGTTCCAAAGCGTATGCCATTTCAACTGATCACTTTAGAAAATTCTCAAGAAAATGTTACATGCCCACATTGCCAACATGCGGTCATTGATTGGAATGAAGAACAATATCTACAACCGTGTATACATACCTTGTTTATTGCGATGGATTTGGGCTTTGAATATATTTCAGATGAATTTGAAGCGACCATGCATCGTAGCGTCGATGAAATCCATGCTCATGATGATCAGGGACTGCATATTTTCAATGAATTATCTGAGAGTAATTATCCTCATTACCTGATTTATAAAACAAGCTTAGGTGTTGTAGGGGATCAAGATTTTTATCGTTATATTGGATTTAGCGCTTAAATTTTAAGATCTGTAGCCATTCGGTTTAAACACTGCTCAATTGAATAATGTGTTTCTTTTAGCCTATTCTTATTAAAATGCTGAAGGGCATTAAAAATAGCGGAGTAGGCTTATATTTTCTGTTGTAGGCTCTGTTTCTTTCATCTCCTACAAGCTGAGTTTTATCATCACAATATAGAAATTAAGCTATATTCTATAAATCTTGAATAAGCTATTGTTTAACTCGAATTCGCGTTATTTTAAAAAAGTACTTTGTGAACGCTCAACTTCAGTCAATAACCATTCAACAAATTTAGCAATGAGGGGTGTTTGCTGTTGTTCTGCATAGACAAAATAATAGGCACGTGAACCTTTTAGCTTAATTTCTGAGGCGATAATTAAATCACCTGAGCGCAGTTCTTTTTCCAGTAGTTTTTGTGGAATAAGCGCAACCCCCATATGATGTATGGCTGCCACCGCAAGCATCGAAAATAATTCATGCCGTTGTCCTTCTAATGCAAAAGGATGCTCATAACCAGAAACTTCAAACCACTCTTTCCAAATATAGGGGCGTGTGGTTTGTTGGAGTAAGGGCAGCGTGGCAATCTCTTCCGCCGTTAAGCTTCGACGTAAATCTCCGGAAGGCCCTCTTAGCTCTGGAAAATGCTTAAAAATTAACTCAGCAGAACACACAGGAACAACATCTTCATTCATTAAATAGTGGACTTTTGCACCCGGCCAATTTTCAATTTGTGCAGGTGTACCTGTATATATTGCTGCATCAAAAATATGCTCACTGAATAAAAAGGGTTTGGTACTGGTCTCTAAATGAATGGTAATTTCAGGGTATATTTCATTGAACTTATACAGTCGGGGTAACAGCCAGCGTGTTGCAAATGTCGGTACAACCCCCAATTTTAGCGTACCGCCTAAACCTTTATGGCTCATTAAATCGAGAGTGCTTTGCTCAATACCCAATAAATGAGCTTTGATGTTTTTATAATAATGTTCACCCGCTTGTGTTAATTCAACGCCATGCCGTGTTCTGTTAAATAGATTGAGTCCTAAAAAATCTTCGAGTTGTTGTACTTGGCGAGATATCGCACTTTGAGTAAGATGCAGCTCTTGTGCAGCAAAGGTATAGCTTAGATGCTTGGCAGCCGCTTCAAAACATATCAATGATTGTAATGAGGGAATCATTCTACGCATATTCATTCCTTGAATATCAAAGTTTAATTAAGACTAAATTTAATCTATTCATATCTAGCAAAAAGAACTTAAAGCAAAGCAGTTGTATGTAATGAATCTTCCATCAAACCACTTGGTTTTACCTCAAAAGAAAATTTATAAGAGGATGTAAAGATGATAAAAATCTGTTAAAAAGCCTCGTTTAATACCCGCATAATTGAACCGTAGTCATTGAGCGAGCCATATTATAAAAACACAAGATATGCGTAAATGGAATATCTGAGTGAGAATTAATCGTTTGAAAGTATGAATTTTCACACCTAACATCACTACTAAGACAACAAGATATGTTCAGCAAAGGATGCTATGAATCAAATGGTTAATTCTACAAAAACGGCACGTGTTCAATTTAACTGGCAAGATCCATTTTTATTGGAACAGCAACTCAGTTCTGAAGAACGCATGATTCGTGATGCTGCTTATGCCTATTCACAAGACAAACTGATGCCAAGAGTTTTGGAACAATTCCGCCATGAAAAAACAGATGCTTCTATTTTTCGTGAAATGGGTGAGTTAGGTTTGCTGGGGCCGACAATCCCTGAAGAATACGGTGGTGCAGGTCTAAACTATGTCAGTTACGGTCTTATTGCCCGTGAAATTGAACGCGTAGATTCTGGTTATCGTTCAATGGCAAGTGTACAAAGCTCATTGGTGATGGTGCCTATCAATGAATTTGGTTCTGAAGAGCAAAAACAAAAGTACTTACCTAAATTAGCTACTGGCGAGTTTATTGGATGTTTCGGTTTAACAGAACCTGATCATGGTTCAGATCCAGGCAGTATGATCACCCGTGCCAAAAAGGTCGAAGGTGGTTATCGTCTGACTGGCGCAAAAATGTGGATTACCAATAGTCCAATCGCTGATGTATTTGTGGTCTGGGCCAAAGAAGTTTCTGCTGAAGGTAATGTCGGTGAAATTCGTGGTTTTATCCTAGAAAAAGGTTGGGAAGGACTCTCTGCGCCTGCGATTCATGGCAAAGTCGGTTTGCGTGCCTCGATTACCGGTGAAATTGTGATGGACAATGTTTTTGTTCCTGAAGAAAATGCATTTCCTGAAATTCGTGGTTTGCGTGGACCATTTACTTGTTTAAATAGTGCACGTTACGGTATTGCATGGGGCGCGATGGGGGCGGCAGAGTTTTGCTGGCACACTGCACATCAATATACGATGGATCGTAAACAATTTGGACGCCCATTGGCTGCGAATCAATTGGTGCAAAAGAAACTTGCAGATATGCAAACTGAAATTGCTTTAGGGCTGCAAATCGCATTACGTTTTGGTCGTATGAAAGATGAAGGCATTGCTTCTGTTGAAGGCACTTCACTGATTAAACGCAACAATTGTGGTAAAGCTTTAGATATTGCGCGTGTTGCTCGAGACATGATGGGTGGCAATGGCATCAGTGATGAATTCGGTGTCGCTCGCCATCTGGTCAATCTAGAAGTAGTCAACACCTATGAAGGTACCCATGATGTACATGCCTTAATTCTCGGGCGTGCACAAACTGGTATTGCTGCCTTTAGTAACTAAAATCAACTGTTTTAAAACAGGGATGCTTAAATCTAGCATCCCTTGTAGGATTTTTTGCCTTAAATTTTATAAAAACTAAGGTAAAAATAAATCAATGATAAAAGGATTCATCGTGAAAAATATCTGATTATTCTTTTAACTCTCATACTTAACTCTAGATTGATGCAATAAAAATAACAAAGAAATAAGTAGAGAGAAAGATAAAAAGTGACCGATGACTCATTTGGGAAAATGAGGTAGAGGAAAAATGAACAATGATGTTCGATCAGTTACAACTTCAACAAAATTATCCATGCCATCCAATATTGGAACCTTTGAAAAAATAGGCCCAAATACTTGGAAATGGGCACTTTTATTCGCCTATTTCGCTATGGTCGTCGATGGCGTGGATATCATGTTGTTGTCCTATAGCTTAACCAGTTTAAAAGGTGAGTTTGCATTATCTACTTTTCAGGCTGGCGCCTTAGGCAGTGCCTCTCTGGCAGGTATGGGGATTGGTGGAATTTTAGGGGGATGGGCATGTGATAAGTTTGGCCGCGTACGTACCATTGCCAATTCTGTATCGTTTTTCTCAGTTGCAACATGTTTGTTAGGCTTTACCCAAAGTTTTGAACAATTTATGGCATTACGATTTATTGGTGCGCTAGGGATTGGGGCGCTTTATATGGCATGCAATACCCTTATGGCTGAATATGTTCCTACAACGTATCGGACTACGGTATTGGGTACATTACAAACCGGGCAAACCGTTGGATATATTGTTGCTACATTATTAGCAGGTGCGATTATTCCTGATCATGGTTGGAGAGTCTTGTTTTTTATCACGGTTATTCCAGCATTTATCAATATTTTCTTGCAACGCTTTGTACCTGAACCAAAGTCTTGGCAGCTCAACAAAATCAATCAGCTTCAAGGCAAGAAACCAGTTGAAGCTACAGTTCCCGAGAAACCGAAAAGTGGCAGTATTTATAAACAAATTTTTGCCAACTTTAAGCACCGTAAAATGTTTTTATTGTGGATGACTACGGCCTTTTTCTTACAATTTGGTTACTACGGAATCAACAATTGGATGCCGAGTTATCTAGAAACAGAAGTGCATATGAACTTTAAAAACATGACCAGCTATATGGTGGGTTCATATACAGCAATGATTTTAGGCAAGATCTTAGCGGGATATTTGGCAGATAAATTTAATCGTCGTGCAGTATTTGTGTTCGGTACTATAGCCAGCGCTGTCTTCTTACCTGTGATTATTATTTTTAATACACCAGACAATATTTTGTACTTATTGATCACTTTTGGTTTCTTATATGGCATCCCTTATGGTGTAAATGCGACCTATATGGCGGAATCATTTTCTACCGATGTTCGAGGTACAGCAATTGGTGGTGTATATAACATTGGGCGAGTAGGTGCAGCTATTGCCCCAGCAACCATTGGTTTCCTTGCTTCGGGCGGAACATTTATGACGGCATTTATCGTGATGGGCGCAGCTTACTTTGTTGCAGGGGTACTGCCTGGCTTATTTATTAAAGATCGTCAATATGACCCACAACAACAATAGTCAACGCTTGTTTAAACAGATTCAGTAAATCGTAAAATTGAGGAGTATTCACTTACTCCTGACATAGAGGTAAACATATGGGTGCATTACAAGGAATTCGAGTTTTAGATCTGAGTCGAGTACTTGCCGGTCCGTGGTGTGGGCAAGTTCTCGCAGATTTAGGCGCCGAAGTGATCAAGATTGAACGCCCTAAAGTTGGTGATGATACCCGTATGTGGGGCCCGCCGTGGATGCTTGATCAACAGGGTAAAGCGACACGAGAATCTGGATACTATCAATCTGCGAATCGCAATAAATCCTCAGTGGCAATTGATATGGCAACGCAGGATGGGCAGCGATTACTACAACACATGGTGAAAACCGCAGATATTGTGATTGAAAACTTTAAAGCAGGTTCATTGAAAAAATATGGATTGGATTATGAAACCCTCAAACATATTAATCCAAAATTGATTTATTGCTCTATCACTGGTTTTGGTCAAGATGGGCCGCGTGCAGAAGAACCGGGTTATGACTTTATCATTCAAGGTATGTCTGGCTTGATGAGTATTACTGGCGAGAAAGAAGGAGAGTTAGGGGCAAGTTCACAAAAAGTTGGTGTGGCGGTGGTTGATATTCAGACTGGGCTATATGCAACAATTGCGATTCAGGCAGCACTGATTTCTCGTCAGCAAACAGGCGTTGGACAATATATTGATATGTCTTTGTTGGATGTACAGGTTGCTGGACTCGCCAACCAAGGTATGAACTATTTAAGTTCAGGTATCGCACCTCAACGAATGGGTAATCATCATCCCAATATTGTGCCTTATCAGACTTTTAAAGCGCGAGATAAGGAGTTTATTCTGGCCTGTGGCAATGATAAACAATTTAAAGATTTATGTATTGCCATTGGAAAACCTGAATTGTTAGATCAACCAAACTATCTCCGTAATCAAGATCGGGTGAAATATCGTCAAGAATTGGTTGCTTTGTTGTCTGAATATTTTTTATCAAATACCGCGAAGCATTGGGTCGATGCAATTCATGCGATGAAAGTACCTGTTGGCGTGATTAATTCTGTTGCAGATGCTTTAGATGAACCCCAAATTCAATATCGTAAAATGGTGGTCAATATTCCACATACAGATAATCCTGATTTTAATGTGATTGGTTCACCGATTAAAATGACAGGAACGCCTGTTGAATATCGTAATGCACCGCCACGCTTAGGGGAGCATACCAAAGTGATTTTAGAAGAATTTTGTTCAGATGATGAATTGTTACAGTTAAAGCAACAAGGGATTATTGAGGGTATTGGCTTATAGTCAGCTGATTTTAAAGAATATTGAAATCAACGCATAGGATCAATCAAAGTGATAGCTTGATCGGGGGTGCTGCAATGCCGCATTAATCATTCAAACCCTCCTTTTTAAGGAGGGCTGTTCTGAATTAATGATAATAACAATATGGAAGAATTACGCTGTAGTGGGAATAATCCGTTGTTGCATCAACACCTGTTGGGCAATATAAGGTTTTTCATCATCTTTGGGTTGAACTGCATGCCATTGATCATTGGCATCGAGTTCCCAAGCACGAATATTGTCCTTTAAATAACTGAGTAGCCCATATTCAATAATCTGTTTTTTAAGCTTTTTATCTTCAATTGGAAAGCAAGTTTCGACCCGAGAAAATAAGTTTCGACCCATCCAGTCAGCACTTGCGCAGTATAAGTCCTCATTGGCATCATTATAAAAATAATAAACACGAGTATGTTCTAGGAAGCGCCCGACAATAGAACGAACTTTAATATTTTCCGAAAGTCCTTCAATTTGTGGTCTTAAACAACAAATCGAACGAATAATCAGCTCTATTTTAACCCCAGCTTGAGATGCTTTATACAAAGCTGTAATCAGCTTAGGTTCAGTCAATGCATTGACTTTAATGATGATACGGGCTTTTTTACCCGCTTTTGCATGTGCTGTTTCTTGCTCAATCAAATGTAACAGCTGAGAGTGTAAGGTGAAGGGGGCATGAAAGAGCTTTTTTAACTTTAACAATTTACCCATACCTGTCAGCTCTTGGAAGATCTTATGTACATCTTCACAAATTTCATCATTTGTAGTCAGTAAACCATAGTCGGTATACATCCGTGCATTTCCAGCATGGTAGTTGCCTGTGCCAAGGTGTACATAACGTTTAAGTTTGTCGATTTCACGTCGCACAATTAAAATCATTTTGGCATGGGTTTTATAACCGACAATACCATACACCACAACTGCGCCAGCTTCTTGTAGAAGATTTGCGACGATAATATTGGATTCTTCATCAAAACGCGCACGTAATTCGATAATCGCTGTAACTTCTTTCCCATTGCGAGCAGCTTCTGCCAGCACTTGTACAATTTCTGAGTCTGGACCACTACGATATAAAGTTTGTTTAATTGCTAAAACATTGGGGTCTTTTGCCGCTTCTTTGAGTAGATTGATAACGGGCTGGAAAGAATCAAATGGATGATGTAATAGCAAATCTTGCTTGCTTAGTATTTCAAATATTTTATTTGAATTTCTTAAGGCTTTGGGAATAACGGCTTGATACGGCTTAAACCTTAATTCTGGAATATCAAAATCAGTAATCAGACGTGTTAAATTGACAGGACCATTCACTTGATAAAGATGTTGTGGATCTAAATCAAATTGTTCTAGTAAATAATTATTAATTGAATTTGGGCAATTATCTGCGATTTCTAAACGAACTGCACGACCAAAACGACGTGAAGATAATTCATCTTTCAATGCTACTGCCAAATCATCGACATCTTCTGCCAACGTTAAGTCAGCATTACGGGTAACACGGAATTGATAGCATCCCGTTGCCGTCATGCCAGGGAATAAATCACTGATATGCTGTTGGATAATGGCTGACAATAAAATGTAATGTTCTGCGCCGTCTGTGAGCTCGTTTGGTAAGCGTACAACACGCGGTAAGGAACGAGGTGCGGGTACAATGGCCAGTTCAATCTGACGACCAAAAGCATCTTTTCCTTCTAAGGTGACAATAAAGTTTAAGCTTTTATTGACCAAACGCGGGAAAGGGTGAGCAGGATCTAAGCTAATTGGTGTTACAACAGGTTGTACTTGTTTAAAAAAGTAATTTTTAATCCATTCCGCGTGTTTTTCTAAAATATCATTATATTGGATGAATTTGACGCCATAGTTTTCTAACTCAGGCAATAACACATGGTTTAAGGTGTCGTATTGCTCTTGAATCGCAAGATGTGCGTTATGTGAAATTTGCTCAAGAATGACTTCGTTTGGAATACCATCTGGCGCTGTGGTAATGGTTTTGAAGTCCAGTTGTTTCATTAATCCAGCGACACGAATTTCAAAAAACTCATCTAAATTACGTGAAAAAATAATGAGAAAATTCAATCGTTCAAGCAGAGGATGAGTTTCATCTTTTGCTTGGGCTAACACACGTTTATGAAATTCCAGTAAGGAAATTTCACGATTAATATAGCTGCTAGAGCTATGTTGAAATTCAGGCGTGGTTAAACTTTTTGAAGCGGGCATGATCTGCGTCATTTGAAACTGTCTTAACGACCTTGAAGGGCATAGTAAGTATTCTACATGACAAAATTGTTACAGATAGTTAAAATTTTAAAAATTGTCTTAATCTTAAACGATTAAAAAATATTAATTTTTTAATCGTTAGATCAACTTGAAAAAAACCGAATCTGCTTAGACAAAATGTGAACTGATACAATGCACCAAGACAATATTATTACAAATTAAAATTTGCATTGCTCATTTTTGAGTTTTAGCTCATAGGCTTTCTGTTCAGACATCAGTTTTATTTTTACATAATAAGGATTTTGACGTTGGAATTCATTTTCAAAAAGTAAATGACAATTTTCAAGCATTCCTTCCATCAAAAGTTGCTGAGTTTTTTCTTTACCCATACTATTTGAAAACTGATTAAAATCTTTAGATGTAATTAAACCTTGCAAATCAACATGATCATGATACATATGAATTTTCTCAATCACTGTGTTTTGGTCGACTTGTACAGGCAGCACGCGAGAGTCTTCTTCACTTAACGCAGTTAAAACATCATCTAAATTTTGTTGATCTATAATTTTATAAGCCTGTCCAATCAAATTCTTTTGAATCAAATAATCATCTAATTCAGTTGCATAACTACTTTGAGAAATGGGCATGTACACTGACATTACGAATAAAGGAATTATTTTAAATTTCATTTGAATTATACACATATTAAAAATATGGTTTTTATTATACTGAAACAAAAAATAAGCACCATAGTTGGTGCTTATTTATCTTAAAACAAAACAAATTAGTCTTTGTTTAAATTTTCATTGATTAAAAATTCAACCAAGGCTTTTTGTGCGTGTAGGCGATTTTCTGCTTCATCCCAAACCACAGCATTTTTGTGATCCAGCATATTTTCAGAAACTTCTTCACCGCGATGTGCAGGTAGGCAATGCATAAATAGACAATCTGGATGTGCTAAATCCATTAATTTTTCATTCACTTGATACGCAGCAAATGCTTTTTCACGAATTTTTTGTTCTTCTTCTTGGCCCATACTTGCCCAAACATCCGTCACGATCAGATCTGCATTGACCGCTGCGTCTTCTGCTGATTCAAAAAGTTCTACGCAATGTGCAAATTCTGAAAGAAATTCAGGTTTTGGTTCATAACCTTTCGGTGACGCGATTTTTAACTTAAAGCCCCACATATGCGCAGCTTCAATATATGAATTACACATATTATTGCCATCGCCAATCCAAGCCACAGTTTTACCATTGATCGAACCACGATGTTCAACAAATGTTTGTACATCCGCAAGTAACTGGCAAGGGTGGTGGTCATCAGTTAATGCATTGATAACCGGGACTGTTGAATATTCAGCAAAACGTTCAACAATATCATGACCAAATGTACGAATCATCACGATATCAAGCATGCTCGAGATCACACGTGCAGAATCTTCAATTGGCTCACCACGACCCAATTGAGTGTCGCGTGATGAAAGGAAAATTGCACTGCCTCCAAATTGGCTCATACCAGCTTCGAAAGATACACGAGTACGGGTACTCGACTTTTCAAAAATCATCCCCATGACTTTTCCAACAAAGGGTTGAAATACTTCGTTGTTGTGTTGTTTTCGCTTTAACTCTTGAGCACGTTCAATGATACGGTTAAGTTCAGCAGTGGATAAATCACGTAAAGTAAGAAAATGTCGTAGAGCCATGGTTACTCCACAATAATTGTTTAGTCAAAACCAATAGGGAAATTGACCAACAATTCATTGTTGGTGGTTGATGAAAATAAAAAGGAGAATCAGCTAATATACTATATGAATATGAAAACGCAAAAAAATTAGACCTTTTGATGGCCCTCTAAGAAGCGATCTACACAATAACTTACGCAATTGAATATTTCTTGATCAGATTCTTTGATTTCAATCCCCATTAAAATTCGCCATTCCAAATTTCTAAGAATTCCAAAATAAAATTGTGCTGAAAATAAAGGATTTGCACAGGTTAATATTTGATTTTCTACACAACGTTCCAAGGCACATGCAATAGAGTGTTGTACTTGCTTTGGTCCTTTTTCATGAATATAGACGGCCAATTGAGGGTCTTTTTGTGAACGTTCTAAGACCAAGCGTATAAAAGCAATATTTTCCGGAATGATCATATGCTTATAAAAGTTAATCAAGGTATTGATCAAATATGCTCTGAGCTCATTCAACGCGGGGTTAAATGGAATGCAGATATCTTTAAAGAATAAATCACGACGATAGTCACAGATCGCTGTAAATAGACCTTCTTTACTACCAAAATATTTGTAAATCGAGGCTTTTGATCCGCCTGCATGATTCACGATGTCATCTAAAGATACCGCATCATAACCGTGCTCTAAAAAAAGATCGTTTGCACTAATCAGTAATGCCAAGCGACGCTCATGCCCACGTTTAGTTTGTGGAAAATCACATCCTGTAGCTTCAACTTGTGCTAAATCTTCGTTCATAAATTACTGAGGAAAAATGGGTTGTCACTATTATATCAAAGATGTCAATAAATTTCTTAGCAAACGTGCTATTGGAAAAAATGATTAAAAAAAGTGCATAAAAATGAAAAAATGAATCAAAATTCATTTTTCTTTGACTAAAGTTTTAGAGTAATATACCTAAATGGTCATATGCGAAATATAAATTATGGCTATACTCAAAACTCAATAAACAAGTGACCACTGTGGAAGGGAATATGACACAACAGACGTCTGCAGGCTTAAGATTTAGACAAGCTCTAGAAGTGGAAAAACCATTACAAATCATTGGTACAGTCAACGCTTATGCAGCGATGATGGCGAAACAGGTGGGTTATAAAGCCATCTATCTTTCAGGTGCTGGTGTGGCAAACTATTCTTATGGTTTACCTGATTTAGGGATGACCAGCTTAGACAACGTATTGGAAGATGTTCGTCGTATTACAGAACGTGTAGATACACCATTACTTGTTGATATCGATACAGGTTGGGGTGGTGCATTTAATATTGCACGGACAATTAAACAAATGATTAGTGCGGGTGCGGCAGCTGTCCATATTGAGGATCAAGTTGCACAAAAGCGTTGTGGCCATCGTCCAAATAAAGAAATTGTTTCTCAACAAGAAATGGTTGATCGCATTAAAGCAGCAGTTGATGCAAAAACAGATTCAAACTTTGTTGTGATGGCACGTACAGATGCATTGCAAAAAGAAGGTTTGCAAGCCGTGATTGATCGTGCTTGTGCATGTGTCGAGGCGGGTGCAGATGCGATCTTTGCTGAAGCAATGACCGACATTACCATGTATAAAACAGTCTGTGATGCAGTAGGTGTCCCTGTTCTTGCAAATATTACAGAGTTTGGTGATACACCTTATTACACCACCCAAGAGTTAGCTGAACAGGGCATCAGCATGGTGCTATATCCATTGTCTGCAACACGTGCAATGCAAAAAGCAGCCCTCGAAGTTTTTCGTTCAATTCGTGAAAATGGTACACAAGTTAATGTACTGGATAGCATGCAACAACGAAAAGAACTTTACGAATTCCTTGATTATCACACTTTCGAAAACACCCTAGACAAACTGTTCACGCAGGAGAAATAATAAAATGGCTGAAGGAAAAGTACTTACAGGCGCTGGATTGCGCGGTCAAGTTGCAGGTAAAACAGCACTTTCTACAGTAGGTAAGAGTGGCGCAGGCTTAACTTATCGTGGTTATGATGTGCAAGACCTTGCGGAAAATTGCCAATTTGAAGAAGTTGCATACCTTATTTTCTTTGGTGAATTGCCTACAGCAGAACAGTTGGCGACATATAAAGCCAAATTAAAATCACTTCGCCAGTTACCGCAAGCTTTAAAAGAAGTGTTGGAACGTATTCCTGCTGATTCACATCCAATGGATGTGATGCGTACAGGGGTTTCAATGTTAGGAAATCTGGAAACTGAAAAATCATTTGATCAACAGCAAGATGTGGCAGATCGTATTCTTGCAACTTTGCCAGCGATCATTTGTTATTGGTACCGTTTTAGTCATGATGGTGTACGTATTGAAGAAAATACCGATGACGATTCAATCGGTGCACAATTCTTGCATTTACTACGTGGCGAAAAGCCAAATGAATTACATGAACAAGTAATGAATGTTTCATTAATTCTTTATGCTGAGCATGAGTTTAACGCTTCAACATTTACTGCACGTGTATGTGCTTCAACATTGTCTGATATGCACTCGTGTATTACTGGCGCAATTGGTTCACTGCGTGGTCCTTTGCATGGTGGCGCAAATGAAGCTGCGATGGAAATGATTGAAAACTGGACATCTCCAGAACAAGCTGAGCGTGAAATGCTGGGTAAACTTGAACGTAAAGAAAAGATCATGGGCTTTGGTCATGCGATCTATAAAGACAATGACCCACGTAATGGCATCATCAAAATTTGGGCTGAGCGTTTAGCAAAAGATGTTGGTGATACAGTGCTTTACCCAGTATCAGTACGTTGTGAAGAAGTGATGTGGCGTGAGAAGAAATTGTTCTGTAATGCAGATTTCTTCCATGCATCTGCATATCATTTCATGGATATTGCAACAAAACTATTCACACCAATTTTTGTGATGTCTCGTGTTACGGGTTGGGCAGCGCATGTAATGGAACAACGTGCTGACAATCGTATTATTCGTCCAAGCGCAGATTATACTGGTCCAGAGCTCCGTAAAGTTGTACCGATCACTGAACGTTCAGCAGCATAGTCCATTAATCAAGATTGATAAAAGCAGTAAAAATAAAGCCTCCTAAGAGGCTTTATTTATTGGGGAAGTTGACCCGTAGGAAATAAAACAACAGCTTCTTCACGGCTATATCCTTCATCAAAAGGTAAGCTGAGTGATTCAAAAGTAATTAGCGCCCCTTTGTTTTTTGGCAGTTCAAAAGCCTGTTTAAGTTTAATTTCTGGACTGTAACTGGTTAAATTCTGTTGAAGACTTTGATATTGCGGACTGGATATTGTAAATATCGAGCCATAAATTGTTTTAAATGAGTCAGAGCTTTCAGTATCAGAAGGTCTTTGTTCGAGTAGATTAACGTTAAAGTCTTGAAGCGCGATCTTTTTAAGCGGTTTGAGCTGATTCTTTATGCTTGAAAGTTTTTGCTGAAAGCTTTGTTGATCTGTAATACCTGTAAAATTTTCATCATATTTGAGCAGATCATAGCGTTTTTCACTCAGTGAATAGCGATAAACTTTTGGTATGTCATAGCTTGCTGAGTTTTCAAGAATTAAAACCGCTTTTTTATCTGAATCATAGCCGAGGACTTCAAGTGAAATATTGCTATCACTTTTTGCAAAAGCGAGAGCGCTAAAACTGAATAAGAGCGTTGATGTGATTATTTTTAACACGATTTATCCTCATTATTGTATTGGTAAGAGCAAAATAGCATCTTCAACATCATAGCCTGTTTCTTCTGGAATGCCGAAATATTTAACCACAATCAGCAGCTTATTCTGATTTGGCACGATATAGTTCTGAGTGATTTTTATTGTTTTAGCATACTGTACAGCTTGTTGGTTTTTGCTTTTTAAAGAAGCTGTTGTAACTTTGTAAATGATTTTATATTGAGGAATCTTTTGGGATTGATCATGCCAAGCAGGGACGTAATGAGTTTGACTTTGCACCACTTGAATTTTTGCTGTATTGGCATTTCCTATAAGTAACGGTGTTAAACGCTTTTTAATTTTATTTAGGTCTTTTTCAAACTGGATAGCATCTTGATCATAGTCAATTTGATGCGTTTTGGGATTGATATATAACGATTGTACTTCAATCAACTTGTCAGGTGTTTTACTGCTGAGCTGATAATAGTATAACTGTGGCAAGCGCCCACGCTCATCTTCATAGTGTCTTAACAGATAAATTTTTTGTTGTTTTACTTCATAACCCAATACTTCTATTGTTTGTCCACCACCGACAGTTGCATAACAATGTAATGACGTTGTAAGGATAGTGGTGGCGGTTATGTGTTTTAGAAATTTCATCCGCAAATATTCTTGATGTGTTTTAAGATATCTTGCTTAAATATTGTTTAAATTAAAATGGTGTTTGAGTAAAAATAAAAGCCAATATAAACTTAAAAAATGCGGAAGAATCAAAAACAGAAGATTAGGCTTCTTTTAACTATATAAATGCTAGATATAAAAAAAGGAGATCATGATGATCTCCTTAATGAAATTTCGCTTGCAAATAATTAGAAATGTTCAGCAGTTGCTAAGTTCCACATTCTAAAATAGAAGTTTTCTTCATCTTTATTTTCACAACTGAGCAATTCACCATCTTTCATCCAAAAGTGCAATTGAGCATAGTTTTTGATTTCACGGTCATTGATTCGTTGTGCCAAATGATGCGCTTTAATCTCAGCAGGATGTTGTAAGCCAGCTGCAGCAATCATTTCCGCAAGCGCTTTTAAGGTGTTTTTTTGGAAACTAAACACACGGTCTGCTTTAGATGGCACATCAAGCGCTTTTTGACGTTCTTTGTTCTGGGTTGCAACGCCAACAGGACATTGGTTGGTATGACAACTTTGTGCTTGGATACAACCCACCGCAAACATAAAACCACGTGCAGAATTGACCCAGTCGGCACCCATAGCCATCGTACTGGCAATATCAAAGGCACTGATAATTTTACCACTTGCACCAATCTTGATTTGCGAACGTAAACCTGCGCCAATTAAGGTATTGTTTACAAATAGCAGGCCTTCACGTAAAGGCGTACCCATATGATCAATCAGTTCAATAGGGGCAGCACCTGTACCGCCCTCTGAACCATCAACTACAATAAAATCTGGGGTGATTTTGGTCAGCAGCATGGCTTTTACAATGCTCATAAATTGCCAAGGTTGCCCGATACACAATTTAAAACCAACTGGTTTACCGTTGGATAGCTCACGTAATTGCTGAATAAAATGCATCATTTCAATAGGGTTGCTAAAAGCAGAATGTGTTGCTGGAGAAATACAATCCACGTCCATAGAAACCCCGCGTATTTCGGCAATTTCTTTGGTGATTTTATCTTTAGGAAGAATACCGCCGTGCCCTGGTTTTGCCCCTTGTGATAGTTTGATTTCGATCATTTTGATCTGAGGCAAAGCAGCTTGTTGCTTAAATTTTTCAGGATCAAACTTACCATCTAAAGTACGGCAACCAAAATAGCCACTGGCAATTTCCCAAACAATATCACCACCCGGTTCAAGGTGATAAGGACTTAAGCTCCCTTCACCTGTGTCATGATAAAAGTTGCCTTTTTTTGCACCAGTATTTAAAGCAAGAATGGCATTTGCACTCAAACTACCAAAACTCATTGCTGAGATATTCATGATCGAAGCACTATAAGGTTGTGAGCACTGATCATTACCAATACTAATTCTAAATGTATTAAAATCAGCAGGTGTTCTGGGTGTCATCGAATGGGTTAAAAAACGATAGTCATCTTGATAGACATCAATAATTGAACCAAAAGGTTTATCTGCATTTTCATTTTTAGCACGTTGGTAAACTAAGCTTCTTTGTGCACGTGAAAAAGGTAAGGCATCATCATCAGATTCAATGAAATATTGACGAATTTCAGGACGTATATCTTCAAAGAAAAATCGGAAATGTCCCATTAAAGGGTAATTTCTTAAAATAGAATGCTGTGTTTGGATGATATCGGCAAAGCCAATTGCGGCCAATATGGATGAAATAATCCAAGCTAAATTCAGTACAGTATCTGAAAAAAAGTAATAAATATAATGACCTTCGTTAAAGAAAATAATCCAAGTCAAATATAAAGATACAAATATACAAAGGAACCAAACGGAATAACGGGAGAAAAAAGTATTGAGAAGTTGATGTCGAATTGCTTGAGCAGGACTTGCCATGAAGTAAATATCTCATTCTTTATATAGCGCTAAATTGCCCAAATTGATGAAAAAGCTCAAGTAATGATTTGTTAGACTTGAGAATGGTTCTAGATTAATAATTGAATGATTTATTTTCTAAACAATTTGAGTTAATTTAACTGAAATATTTATTTAGTATGTGATGAAAACAAAAAGGAATCGAAAATGTTTGAAGAGTTTCTGACAAAATTGTTAAACCCCAGTATCAGTTTTTTAGCCATTTATGTTTCTGTAATCGTTGTTATTGCTTATATCGGGCTATTCTTCCAGTTTTTTAAAATTAAAAATCTAAAACAGGAAAATGAGACATTAAAGCATCAGTTAAGTTCTCAAGCTCACTCAAATATCAGTTTGAGCAAGGATGAGGGAATTATTTCTTAAAATTATGCTGAAAATAAATTGATAGAAATAAAGCCTGAATTTTCAGGCTTTATTTAAGCGTTACATTGTTAGAGTTAGATTGCGAATTTTATTCGTCAGTTGGAACAAGCATCAAGATAGATTCATTCAACAATCCAGCAATGTCTTCTAATATTTCATCATCAGACAATTCATGATTGAGTTTGACACTTTGTCCATCTGCAATCTGCTTTAAATGGGGTGCAAATTGTTCAGAAATACAGATCGATTCACCATTTGCCCAGAATAATAATTCATGATTCTGTTGAAGATAAATTAATCGAGAGGCTGGCTCAATTTGTAGTAAATAGCCTTGGTCAAGAACTTCTTCTAAATCTCCAGTGCCAATCGCTTCAGCATCTGGAATATTTTCAGGGTACTTTGCTTCAGCCATTAGACTCATAATGGCATCTTCTAATACTTTAGAATTATTTAATTTTGCCAACAATTCAGTTTTTAAATAATCGAGTTCAGCTTGTGTCACTTGCCCAATCGGGTTTTGTTTATTCCGTAAGATGTCGATAAGCGGATTACGTAGTTGTTGGTCTTCGACAAATTTATCGCTGACACGGTCCATCATGTCGGCAATATTTGGCATACGGAAACCAAAAGAGTAGGTTAGGCAATCGTCTTCTGCTACACCGTAATGCGACAATCCTGGTGGAACATAAAGTAAATCGCCTGGCGCTAAAACTTCATCAAAATTGATCTCCATTTCTGGAAGCAGTTTTAACGGCTGTCCTTCAACAAATTCAGATTCAACATCACACATTTGTCCAAGTTGCCAACGACGGTGTCCATAACCTTGTACAAGAAATACATCATAAAAGTCAAAATGCTGACCTACAGAACCACCTTTAGCAGCATAAGAGACCATAATGTCATCACGACGCCACTGTGGAATAAAAGGAAATTTCTTCCAAAGTTCTGCTAAATCAAATGAATAATGATCTACAGCTTGAATCAATAAGGTCCAAAGTTTTGGCATTTTTTGAAAATCACCTTTGATGAGTGGTGATGATTTTACTGACCATTGATTTGGATCTTTGTCTTTTTGCTTAATCAGGCGTGCTGTGATGTTTTCATCCAGAGCAAGCTCCATGACGTCATCTGGAACAAGGATATTGGCAATTTCAGGTAAAGCATTACGAACCAATAAAGGTTTTTTTTGCCAGTATTCTGAGAGGAATTGTTCAGCAGTAATTCCGCCAAGAACATCTAAAGGTAGGGACATGAAAATAGCCTAAGCAAATTTGAATCTATAATGTGGCTATTGTCTTATGTTAAGTAAAAGGGTGCAAGTTGATTTCTAAACCATAATTTTTAAATTTAGATTATAATGAATCAATCTTAAATTACTTTATATAAATTTAAAAAATGTTAAAAATTAAAGGATTATGCCTGGTTTTATGTTTGATTGTAAATGTATTTAGCATTAGTTACGCAGAACAAAACGTAAGTAATGCCTTTAAAATGCAGAATAAATATACTTATAGCAAAAAAATTAGAATAATAAAATCAGATGATTTTGATAAAAGTTTTAAAGAATTATTAGAAGAGGGCTATGTATCTATTAAGTCTGAAGTTTTTAAAGAAAATACAGGTGACTATGATTATAAAAAAGTTGTAGAGCGAATGAACGATAATGCTAAAAAGATAAGAGCAGAGCTAATTTTATTTAGTAGTGAAAATCAGGGTTCAAGTATATTTCAAAGTAAAACTGTTCACGCAATTCCTCGTATGGCTGGTTCCAATAAAAGTAATAATGTTTTTAACAATAGTTTAAATCAAGATAATATGGATGGGACCTATATGGGAGCTTTTACTAGAACTTCTAGTACCACCAAATATAACGTTAATTATTTAATTTTTTTTAATTCTAGAATGGGAATATATCCAGTCAATTTGTCAGATATTGACAAGTCAAATAATGGATTGCAAACTGGGGTAAAAGCAATGTTTATAAAGAAAAATACTCCAGCTGATGGCCAAATTCAAGAAAATGATATAATTATTAAAATAGGTAATGACGATATTATGAATGTGAATAGTTTTGTTGAGTCCTCAAATAGCTTGAAAAGCGGTTTTATTACCCTACAGATTCTACGTAAAGGGCAAAAAATTAATAAAATAATTGCTATAAATTAACATTAGATTGAACATGAAGGTAAATATCAAAAATACTTTCACCTTCAAATCCATAGCAAACTAAGGCAGTTGAATTCCCAACTCCCTTAAAATTCCACATAACTTAATCATTGGCATACCCATCAAAGTGGTTTGGTCTTGCCCAATCATTTGCTCAAATAAACTAATACCAAGACTTTCACACTTAAAGCTACCCGCACAATGCAGAGGTTGATCAATTTTGATATAACGCTCAATTTCAGCCAAAGTTAAGTCACGAAATTTCACATGATAATGCTCGACCAAGGTTTGTTCAAAATGAGAAGCCAAATGTTGCACACTTAAGGCAGTACTAAAAAAGACATTTTTGCCTGAATTGGCTTGTAGCTGTTGAATGGCTTTTTCTACAGATAGAGGTTTACCAATAAAATCTTGTGGTGCATGTTCACGCCAAGCCACCTGATCTGACCCAATCACAATTGCATTTGGATGATCTTGTGCAATGACTTGGGCTTTTTCAAAAGCCAGACGTTTAGCCAAGTCATCGGCATGAGACTCACCCTGTGGTGATTCATCGATTTCAGGAGAGATACAATGATAGTCTAAGCGCAAACGATTCATTAAATCTTTACGGGTTTGGCTCGATGAAGCCAAAATAATTTCAGGGTGATTCATCTTTGAATAATTCATGCCTAGTTATACTGCATATTCCATCAAGAGATCTAAGGGAACATACGCCAAAACAGCTTGATGACAGGCTTGCAGTTTTACGCGAGGTGCCATGTCGTTTTGATAGGCCTCAACCCAACGCGTCACACATAAACACCAAAAATCACCAGGTTGTAGTCCCGGAAAGCCGTGTTCTGGCAGCGGTGTAATTAGGTCATTTCCCACTTTTTGTGAAAAATTTAAAAATTCTGAAGTCATTTCAGCGCATACAGTGTGCTGGCCGAGGTCGGTTGTTGCTGTATGGCAGAAACCATTACGAAAATAACCTGTGATTGGAGAAAAACAACAACTTGCTAAAGGTTCACCTAAGACATTTAAACCATTGATTTTAGGATCGGGATGAAAAGACATAAGCGTATAGAATTTAAAAGTTCGCCCTATAATAATCAAATCTCAACTTTTCTACAGCTTTTCTACAAAAGTATCTAACCTTTTTTTGTGTAATCATTTAGAATCTACGCGATTTTTAATATCTATAAGAGAGCTATACATGAATTTTCAGCGTATGACTGACCTCGATTTAGCAGGCAAGCGTGTACTTATTCGTGAAGACTTAAACGTACCTGTTAAAAATGGTGTGATTACGAGTGATGCACGTTTACGTGCTGCATTACCGACAATTAAATTGGCACTTGAGAAAGGTGCTGCGGTCATGGTGTATTCTCATCTTGGTCGTCCCGTTGAAGGTGAGCCAAAAGCGGAACAATCATTAGCTCCTGTAGCAGCTTATTTAACTGAGGCACTTGGTCAAGACGTTAAATTATTTACAGATTATTTAGATGGTGTTGAAGTTGCAGCAGGGCAAGTGGTATTACTTGAAAACTGTCGTTTCAATGTGGGTGAAAAGAAAAATAATGCTGAACTTTCAGCAAAATATGCAGCGCTTTGTGATGTATTTGTGATGGACGCATTTGGTACAGCGCATCGTGCAGAAGCATCAACTGAAGGCGTAGCACGCTTAGCAAAAGTTGCAGCAGCGGGCCCTTTGCTTGCAGCTGAATTAGATGCTTTAGGTCGTGCGTTGCAAACACCTGAAAAACCAATGGTTGCAATTGTTGCTGGTTCTAAAGTTTCTACTAAACTTGATGTTTTAACTTCACTTTCTGATATTTGTGATCAATTGATTGTTGGTGGTGGTATTGCCAATACATTCTTAGCCGCAGCTGGCTTCAATGTCGGTAAATCATTGTGTGAACATGATTTGATTGACACAGCGAAAGCGATTGCGGCAAAAGTATCTGTTCCACTTCCAACCGATGTTGTTGTGGCAGATGCTTCTGCAATCGATTTTGCAGATTTCTTAGGTTCATTGGCAAATGCTAAAGCAATAGTAAAAAAAGTTGAAGATGTAGCAGACAATGACATGATCTTGGATGTCGGTCCTGAAACTGCGAAAGCTTTTGCTGAAATCTTAAAAACGTCTAAAACGATCCTTTGGAATGGCCCAGTTGGCGTGTTTGAAGTGGATCAATTTGGCGAAGGTACAAAAACACTTTCTTTAGCGATTGCAGAATCTGAAGGGTTCTCTATTGCTGGTGGTGGTGATACTTTGGCAGCAATTGATAAATACCAAGTTGCAGACAAAATTGGTTATATTTCAACTGGTGGTGGTGCATTCCTTGAATTTGTTGAAGGCAAAACACTTCCTGCTGTAGCGGTATTGCTTGAACGTGCTTAATTGAAAAATTATTTTAATTGTGACGTTTATATGAAAGGCTGACCTCGTGTCAGCCTTTTTTATCTGAGAGATTCATTGTAAAGTAATAAAAATGAAATATAACTGCAATAAAATAGATCAAATCCAATCACCAACACTGGGAAATGTGATGAAATTTAAATTTACACTTGCAGCACTTCTTATTGCTCCTTTGGCATTTACTGCATGTTCTAAACAAGAAAAAGCACCAGCCTCAGAACAAACATCTTCTTCTGAAGCTACTTCAGCAGAATCAGCAAATACATCTGCAGAACAACAAGCTGTGATTGATGCGCTTGATCAACCTGTTTTGGATGAAAAAAATACAGATGTAGCTGCTGAAAAAGCAAATACTCCAGCAGATGCGGCTACGCCAGCGACTGAAGAAGAAGCACCTAAAGCTCAATAATCTTTCTAAATGTTGTTATTTGTTAAAAGTCCCTGCAAACGCGGGGATTTTTTATGAAATAGTCAATATTGTTGCTGAATTGAAATAAAGCAACATGTAGAATATGGGGCATTACTTGGGAGGATATTATGGCTCTTATCTCATTGCGCCAACTCTTGGATCATGCCGGTGAACATAGTTACGGCGTTCCAGCGTTTAATGTGAACAACTTAGAACAAATGCGCGCAATTATGTTAGCCGCTGACGCAACAAATTCACCTGTAATTGTGCAAGCTTCTGCTGGTGCACGAAAATATGCAGGTGCTCCATTTTTACGTCATTTAATTTTAGCTGCAATTGAAGAATGGCCACATATTCCAGTGGTAATGCATCAAGATCACGGTACAAGCCCAGATGTTTGTCAACGTTCGATCCAGCTTGGATTTTCATCTGTAATGATGGATGGTTCTTTAGGTGCAGATGGTAAAACACCAACGTCTTATGAATATAACGTTGATGTAACACGTCGTACTGTTGAAATGGCACATGCATGTGGTGTTTCTGTAGAAGGCGAAATTGGCTGTTTGGGTAGTCTTGAAACAGGTTTGGCTGGTGAAGAAGATGGTGTTGGTGCAGAAGGTGTACTTGATCATTCTCAACTTCTCACTTCTGTTGAAGAAGCTCGTCAATTCGTTGCAGATACCAATGTTGATGCTTTAGCAATTGCAGTTGGTACTTCTCATGGTGCGTACAAGTTTACTCGTCCACCTACAGGCGATATCTTGGCAATTGACCGTATTAAAGAAATTCATGCGGCACTTCCAAATACTCATCTTGTTATGCATGGTTCAAGCTCAGTACCACAAGAATGGTTAGCGATTATTAACCAATATGGTGGTGACATCAAAGAAACTTATGGTGTTCCAGTTGAACAGTTGGTTGAAGCAATCAAGCATGGTGTACGTAAAATCAACATCGATACAGATTTACGTTTAGCATCTACAGGTGCAATGCGCCGTATGATGGCTGAAAAACCAAGTGAATTTGACCCACGTAAATTCTTCGGTGAAACTGTTGAAGCAATGAAACAAATCTGTGTAGATCGTTATACAGCATTTGGTACTGCGGGTAATGCAGACAAGATTCGCCCAATTTCTTTAGAAAAAATGGTTGATCGTTATAAATAATCTTTGATGGTTGTTGATCACCTAAAAGCCCACTCATACTAGTGGGCTTTTTCTTGAATCATAGGGACTCGGTTCCGCATAAATTTTGCAGTGATTGGTAAGATAAGAAGTAAATTATGGAACTCATATTTTCAGCAGCACTTTGTAGTGTGCTGGTTTCAATGCTTTTAAAATGGACCAAACAAAAAGGTTTTGATGCATTGCAAATGATTGCTTGGAATTACGCAATCGCCAGTGTATTGAGCTATATTTGGTTTAAGCCTGATTTGGCCCATATTTCAATCTCAAATACACCATGGTGGTTGATTCTTGGTTTAGGCGTTGTATTACCCAGTATTTTTTTATGTCTAGCAAAATCATTACATAGTGCAGGAATTTTAAAAACTGAAATTGCACAGCGATTATCTGTGGTTTTATCATTATTGGCTGCATATTTTTTATTCCAAGAACAATTTAACCAATTAAAAATGCTTGGTATTGGTTTGGGTATCGTGGCAGTTTTATGTATTGTACTTTCCCAGTCGGGTCCATCAAATTCATCCCTCAATCAGAAAGGGATCCTTTATTTACTCAGTGTTTGGGTAGGTTATGCTTTGGTTGATGTTTTATTGAAATATACAACCAGTCTGGGCTTACAGTTTCCAGTTACATTAACCTTGATGTTTATCTGTTCATTCCTATTATCTGTCGGTTACTTACTGATTCGAAAAACTCAGTGGAAGCTTCAGAACTGTATTGCTGGTTTGGCCTTGGGGATCATAAATTTTGCCAATATTGCTTTATATGTCAAAGCGCATATTTTATTAAAAGATTCTCCAGCCATTGTTTTTGCAGGGATGAATATCCTTGTGGTGTTATTTGGGGTCATTGCAGGGCTGTTAATTTTTAAAGAAAAGCTTAAAGTGATTACCGCTCTAGGACTGGTTTTAGGTTTGGCTGGAGTGGTATGTTTAGCCTTGGCAATATAATGGCTTAACAGTAAGAAAGCTTCGTTGTTAATACGATTGATGCTGATCACTTTGCAATGACATCAAACGGTAAATTTATAGATTAACTTGGTGAATATGAGATGGATGCATTTGAACAATTATTTATTCATTTAGATTTACAACTAAATAATATTCGCTTAGTACCACTGTCTTTTGAACACGAGCAAGGACTCGCTGAAGCGTGTCGTGATGGTGAATTGTGGAAGCTACGAATTACCTCTACACCACATTACACAGAAGTTAAAAATTATATTGAAAAAGCACTAATCCAAAAAGCACAGGGCAGCCGTTATCCCTTTGTTGTCATAGAGCAAAGCTCAGGGAAAGTCTTGGGAACGACCAGTTATCACGATATTTTATTAAACGTAAAACGTTTTGAAATCGGCTATACATGGTATGCACAATCGGCACAGCGGACCCATGTCAATACTAGCTGTAAACTATTGTTATTAGAATTTGCTTTTGAACAACTTCAAGCCAATACCGTGGCGTTGCGGACTGATCAATTTAATTTTAAAAGCCAAAAAGCCATTGAACGTTTAGGTGCTAAAAAAGATGGCATTATTCGGGGTGATCAAATGCGTAAAGATGGTACGATTCGAGATACGGTGTTGTACAGTATTGCACAAGGTGAGTGGAACAATGTAAAAGCACATTTACAAGACATGTTGGCACATTATAAAAAATAACTATTTTGTTGAATTATATTCGATTCAAGGGCATGCAAATGCCTTTGAAATCATTTGAAAGATCGTCATGGTGATTTCATATTTTGATCATAAAACTTTCAAAAACATAGCGGACAATGGAGGAGCATTCTTTACATTGGTGTAATTGCTATGAATCAAGATATCTTTTCAACGCTTTATACATCATTACAAATCCATCAAGTGCAGCTTTTACCACTACAAATAGAACATGAAAATGCTTTAATTGAGGTATGTAAAGATGGTCGATTGTGGGAATTGGAATATACATCGGTTCCACATTATTCTCAGATCAAGGCTTATATTGCCAAGGCACTTGAACAAAAATCTTTGGGAATACGCGTACCTTTTGTTGTTTTAAATCAGCGAAATGGTCGTATTGTAGGAACCACCAGTTTTCGTGATTTTATTTGGGAGGTGCGCCGTGTTGAGATTGGCTATACATGGTATGCACAATCAGCACAACGCAGTCATATTAATACCAGTTGTAAGTTGTTGTTGCTTGAATACGCATTTGAAAAACTACAAGCTAACTCGGTTGTATTAAGGACGGATATTCGCAATATTAAAAGTCAAAGTGCTATTGAGCGTCTAGGTGCGCATTATGATGGTGTGTTACGTCAAGATGCGCTACGAAAAGATGGAACTGTCCGCGATACTGTTATATACAGCATAATCAAAGATGAATGGCAGGGCATTAAACAGCATCTAAGCCAGTTACTTAGCCAAAGCTATAAGGTTTAACTTATAAGGTTTGACCTATAAGTTTTGATTATGTATTTAACTACAATCTATATGCAAGCGATGTTGTTGGCAATGAATGCATTGAAACAGATAGCCTGTTAAATCACCGTCGATACTGAGGTGATCTTGGATAAGCTCTACTGGATAACCATTTTCTTCGATATCGGCTTTGACCTCATCCCAAATTGGTTTAAGCGTTTCACTATCCGCATAAGCGATAAACTGACATGGTTCATTGCAATGCACCAGCCAAACTTCTTGTTGCCAACTATGATAACTTGGCGTTTTTAAGCAGATTTCATCTAAAAATTCAGGGTTGATTTTTTCGGATGGATCATTTGGGTTTGAAGAAACACCTTCAATGCCACAATAGTCATTGTATTCTCCATCATATTTTTGCGCTGCTGCACCATTGGCAATACACCACGGACAGATATAATCGGGTTCATCTACGCTATAGAAAGAACATACGTACTTTAAATCGCGTTGTTGATTGCAAATTGAACAAATGCCATCTTCTTTTTCAAACAGATCAAGTTTGTATGCATTGGGATGATATTTAAACTGAGGATAATTCATATTTTTGATTCTTCTAGGTAGAGATTTTAACTATTGAATGCTAACAATAAAATTCTACACGAAAACTTTCAATCAGTTCAGGTGGAACACGTGTTGTTTGTCCATTGGTGCGCATAAACAATTCGCCTTTGTAATACAACGGACGGTCCGATTTATTACATTTAAAGACCAATATGGTTTTTCCTTTAATCTGTATTTCTTCTAGTGTGGTATAAATATTTGAAATTTTGTTACTTTCGTGCGCCAGTTTATCAATCAAACTCCGCTTCATTAAGTCGAGTGAATTATTAAAGTGTTCCGCAAGTTCATTTTCAATCCCTACAATGGTTAAATCATCAGCAACGCCTATAAAGACATAGCCATTGCGGGTATTCATAAATGCAAAGCACGCTTTGACCCATTTATCTGATTTGCGGTTGGTTAATAGGTCTGTGGTACGTTCTTTAAATTCAATCCGTTGATTTTCACCCAGTTGAATTAAATTAAAATAGTACTCTGAACAGGAATTTTGCCGATAATGATTGAGTGTGGTCTTAATTTTTTCTAATGATTTATATGCGGCAACAGTTTCTAAATTATGAATATCTTGCCATTGGTAAATTAATTTAATCTTTAACTCGTTGGCTAAGTTTGGATCAGCAAGGTATTCAAAGCTCAAATTGAGATATTGTAAAATTTCTGTGTAAATAGCATGACTGGCAATTGGAATGGAAATTTTATTAAAGGTATTTCTTATTTTTTCTAAGTTTTTGTGAAATTCAAAAGCTTCTTGGTAAAAGCTTAAATATTTAAACTCATTTAAAATATGTTCATAAGGGCGATGAAATGAGTTAGGAAACAGTTGCTTGGGCGGTATATGGATATATTTTTCAATCTGTTGGAAATAATATCTTAAGGTGGGGTACTTTAAGGCCTGATCAATATTGATTTCAAATTTCTCAGAAAGTGGCTTAGTGGTATAGGCTTGAAAAAACAGCAGTGTTTGGATTTCTTTGTATTTATTGGGGTAGTCATGCCAATGCGTTTCTAGAAACTCATTAAAATTCTTAAATTTATTGGTGAGATACATGTTCAAATCCATAGCAACACCTTTGATCCTCTATTGTTTGGTGTTCGGTATTTACAACAAATATGTCATCAGACTATTTATATATAGTTATTTATAAGTTAATTAAGTCAGGAAATAAAGCGTAAAACTTTAAATCGGATCGTGAAAGTTGTTAGAAAATATAACAAATATTTCAATTTGGTGAATAGCGCATTTGACAGCTTCATTTCGTCATTCATCGATAATTTGCGGAATCGCCGAACTTGGATCTTGGATAAATGATGCTAATCGTTCTTTTAATGAGGTGGCTCGTTCAGGAACCACTTCAATTGCAATCTCAGCGAGTCTCTTGACCAATTGTAAATCACCAGCAGCACCAGCTACATAGCATAGGGTACTCATATGTGCGGGATGTATCGGATGTATACAGGCCTGATGCGCTTTCTTGAGAAAATCTTCAGGCCAATGTACCAATTCATTAAAGAAAATTTGGCTTTGACGATTCCACTCAGAAACTAGAAATTGCACCATTTCGTTAGCATCTTGTTCATTGGAGGTATATGACCAATCATTGTCATGATCATTGATTAAATAAGGTAGGATCGAACTACGCCATGCACAATCATAATCACGCATTTTTTCAATATCTAAAGCTTTACCTGTACATCGCATAACGTATTCACCTAATGGGATAAGGTGAATACCGAGATTAACTTGAAAACAATGTCTTTTAATGGAGTGTTGTATATCGACGATTCGAATAACTTCTCCCTCAACCTGCCTAAATACATCGCCTTTTTTTATAAAGCCCTGTGCTTTTAAAATGGGATAAAACTGATGTTGTAATAGTTTGGAAATGACTTTTTTATCCATTAGATATATCCATGGTAGAGGCTAGCATTGCCATAGAAATTTAGCAGTTTTACCCTGAGGGCAATCGAATAGGTAGGCGGAACCTCCTCCACCAAAATTCATCTCAGTTCTATGATCAGGTCCAGTCTCTAGTTGAGCAACAAAGCGCATAGGCTTTTGGCAGCAATCACATTCCGGTGTTTCATCATTTTGCAGCCACTCAGCTTGGCCAGAAAGCTGACCTAAAATTTCTCTCTTGGGCCCTTGCCAAAGTTCACGTGATTGTGAATATTCTACTTGCGAATCTTGGAAAATCTTGGCGCCATATTCCGCTTCACGTAAGGTATTTTCAGGTTCTAACGGGTGGAATTTTTCGAGAGATTGAACCTCTGTAATGACAATCACTTTATTGCCACCAACGTCTGCATCCCAGTCATCACACATACCTGGATCTTGGCTACACATAAAGATCAGTTCTAAACCGAGATCAGTTTTTACTTTGCCAAGGTATTGCATTGCACCATTACAATTTGTGCAGTGAGGCCATTCAACCTGTAAGCCAATCGTTTTAACAGGAAGACCGCCAAAAGAGGTTTGATCAAGGTGTTGTGAGATTTGGTCTAAAATTAACAGTTGAGTCATGTTTATACCTTATTTTATTTCTATTTTAGCTCTGGGGGCGTTAGATCTTAACTGTGTACAACATATCCAAAGATTCCAACCAAGCTGCTCTTCTGGGTTAAGCCCAATGCAAGTCGAGGTAAGACACAACCTGTAATGATTGTTCCTTTCGGGTAATCATCAGAATTGATTTGTTCTAAAAGTGCTGAGTCACCAATCCGAACAAATGCACAGTCGATAAAATCGTGTTGTGCTGCAAACCAATCCATCATCTTGTGCCAAGGCTGAAAATATTCTGCTGGAGATTCTTCACCATCTTGTTCTACTTCTTTCCACCACTGTGTATTGGTTGTAAGCGGTTCAGTCGTAATGTTCGCCAAAGGAAAAATAGTATTGGCAAAGTATTGTTGAATCAGTTGAGGCGTAATTTTTTGGCTAGCTGAGTTGTGTGAATGCATGATATAAAAATCTTGAAAATAATCCCCTGAGTTTGAACCCATGCCAACTTCAACATTTGCCATGATATTGGTGATTTCAGCGCTCAATTTTTGACAAAGTTTTAATTCATCGGAATCAATTTCATGCTGCAATGGGATATTGTGCTTTGAAATAGACCCATCATTATAAACGCTGGTAAAGCGCGAAATGATATTGTTAGGCCATTCATCTGTATCAGCACCCACATCATAATTCTGCATACATTCAGATAATATTTTTAATCTTTCTTCACTTAACGCTAGTTTTATATTCATGATTTTGCCAAATTTAATGATAAATCTTAATCATATAAACGGTAAATTCCAGTAAAGCGCTCACAGCCTTTTTGTGTTGTCGTCACAGACAAAATTGCTTTTTGGAAATTAAGCACATATTTACAGTCATGTTCATTGTCTAAAATTTGATTCTTTTTTTCAGGCGTGGTGTAAGCCAACAATGAGACAATTTGACTATCTTTACGGTTATTGGGATTTCGGTAGGCGATGCCTTCAACTTTAATCCGATCTTTAGTCAGTTGATGGATTTGTAAATGGGCGGGTTGCTTCGAAATTTTACCATGTTCATATTTGATGAAATGTTGGGTTAAACTTTGATTCATTGAGGTGTAAAAATTTAAGTCTTCTAGGCGAATATCGAACTGTTGTTTAAAACAATCGTTGCTTTTACATTGACTTAAACGGTTGAGCCATAAACGATGTGTATCATTGATTAAGCGTATTGGTGCATCTGTGACCAGATATGCAGTGAGATAGCTCTCATTTAATTGAGCGCGTAGTTCACTATACTGCGAACCACATAACTTTTTTAAAAGTGATGAATCTTGGTGCTTACAGTCAAGAGGCAGGGCATAAACAGCTGATGTACTGATACAGCTCAAAATGAGACCAGACAAGAGTGTTTTAATTTGATTAAATTCTGTATTCAACAGCATGATCGCTTATACTTTCACAATGTTTGCATACGTACTATAGCGAAAGAGAAAGTACGAATACAAGATTTTTAAATTTTAAAAACTGCAAAAGGAGCTAAGAATGATCATACCGATTCGTATTGGGCAAGGAATGGATGTACATGCTTTTGAAGAAGGTGATTTTGTAACTTTGGCAGGCGTTCAAATTCCACATACGCATGGTTTAAAAGCACATTCTGATGGTGATGTCGTATTACACGCATTATGTGATGCTTTATTGGGTGCATTGGCTTTAGGGGATATTGGACAGCATTTCCCAGACACAGATGCTGAATTTAAAGGTGCGGATAGCCGTAAGCTCTTAAAACATGTTTATCAATTAATTTTAGACCGTGGTTATAAATTAAATAATGCTGATATTACTGTGGCATGTGAACGGCCTAAATTAGCCAAACACAATTTGGAAATGCGTCAAAGTATTGCAGATGTGTTAGATGTTGATGTGACTCAAATTAGTGTTAAAGCAACAACCACAGAGAAATTGGGCTTTACTGGTCGTCAGGAAGGTATTTTATCCACTGCAACAGTCTTAATTTCACATTTAGCAAAATAATTATTTTTATAGTTTAGAACTCTTACTTATCTATCTGCTGAAAAATATTGATGCGATGGTAGATAAGTTTTGATATTTTCTGATTTTAAAGCGCTATAACCAAATTTTAGCTACAAAAAAAGCCCTTTAAAGGGCTCTTTTCACATGCAAAAATTAGTTAGCTAACACTTTAACTTGTGCATTCAAGCGGCTCTTGTGACGAGCAGCTTTGTTTTTATGGATGATACCTTTATCCGCCATACGGTCAATAACTGGAACTGCAGCTTTATAAGCTTCAGTTGCGGCAGCATATTCACCAGTAGCGATAGCAGCGATTGTGCGTTTGATATAAGTACGTACCATTGAACGCAAGCTTGCGTTGTGTTTACGTGCTTTAACGTTTTGACGAGCACGTTTTTTTGCTTGAGCAGAGTTTGCCACTCGTGCACTCCTTGAATTAGATGGGTCTGGGCGGGCTGAAACCACATCTGAAAACCACATCAGAGGATTATCACCAGCCCGTAAACAAGTGCCATATTGTGATTAAAGAGGCCAGTAAAGTCAAGTGTTGACATGCTTTGACAACATTTTTGTTGAAGAAAAATTTGAAATAAAACGTTAGATTAGTAATAAATCTAGGAGATTGTTTAAAAAATGACTAATTCGATAAAAAATGCGATTGTGATTGGAGCAACAGGTTTAGTGGGGCAGCGTCTCATTGAACAGCTCGATTTATTGACTGATTGTGAAAAAATTACAGTTGTTGTGCGTCGAGAAAATCCCGGCTTTTCAAAATTTAAAAAAGTTGAACAATTTGTATTGGATGATTTCCTTCTACTCAATGATCAAGATGTCAGCGGTTACACTCATGCATTCAGTTGCTTGGGAACGACTATTAAAAAGGCAGGTTCTAAAGAAGCTTTCTATAATATTGATTTTGAGATCAATGCGCATTTTGCAGATTTATTTGAAATGACTGAAACCCATTTACTTTTAGTCAGTGCGATGGGGGCAAAAGCCAGCTCGCCAATTTTTTATAATCAAGTGAAAGGTGAACTCGAGGACTATATACAAAAGTTGAACTTATATCGTTTTTCTATTATTCGCCCATCGTTACTCCTTGGTGAACGAAATGAAAAGCGTTTCTTAGAAGACGTAACGCAAAAGCTGTATAGTAAATTTTCGCATTTGGTACCCAATTCTTTTAAATATAAGCCAGTGACAGCACAACAAGTGGCTCATACTATGGTCGAGGCTGCTCAAACACAAACTCAAAAAATTGAAATTTATGATAATTTGCGTATACAAAATAGCAAATAATGGAGTGATAACGTGACTACAGTACCTTTTGTAACTTGTGATTTATTAGATGATCATCCAGACCAAGACATCCAAACCTTGATTCCATCTCTAGATGGCAAGTTTTTTAGAAGTTATGGGGCGCGTAAAACCTTTGGTGGTCAAATCGTGACAGTCAAGTGTTTTGAAGATAACTCAAGAGTGAAAGAGTTACTTGCTACAGATGGAACAGGCAAGGTTTTGGTTGTCGATGGTGGAGCATCCATGCGTTGTGCCTTGATGGGTGACATGATTGCAGAGTCAGCGGTTAAGCATCACTGGAATGGTGTAGTGATTTACGGCTGTGTACGTGATGTAGATGCACTAGTTGAACTTGATCTAGGTGTCCATGCATTGGCTTCAATTCCACAAAAAAGCAATCGTAAAGGCATAGGTGAGGTCGATATTCCTGTGTATTTTGGTAGTGTCACTTTCAATTCTGGTGAATATATCTATGCAGATAACAATGGCATTGTGGTTTCAAAAGAAAAATTAGTGGATTTATAAAAAGCTTTATTTAAGCGAAAACAATCATCTAGGGGGTATAAAATGGTGCATCATCAAATTAAAGTTGTACAAGCTTTGGCTTCATCACTGACTGAGGGAGGCCGTGGTGTAACAGGAACTCCGTTTCCAAACCAGCCAGAAAAGGCTTTAAAGTTATATGAGTTTGAAGGTTCACCATTTTGCCGCCGTGTACGAGAAGTAATGACCTTGCTCAATTTGGATTATGAAGTCTATCCATGCCCTAAAGGTGGGACTAAATATCGTCAGGTTGTAAAAGAAAAAGGGGGGAAATTACGTTTTCCGTATTTTATTGATGAAAATACGGGAACAGCAATGTACGAATCGCAAAAGATTGTTGATTACTTATTTAAGCATTATGGTAAAACAGGCAAAACACCAAAGAAATATTCTCATTATCCTAAATACCCAACGGTCGCTATGGTGGGAACCATTATTAATGGTGCACGCGGGGTTTGGGTTAATAAAAAAATTGTTGATCGTACAAGTCCAGCGCAATTATTGGAATTATGGGGGGTTGAAGCAAGTCCTTATACACGTGTTGTACGTGCTGTGTTAACTGAATTAGAAATTCCATTTATTTTTCATAATGTGGCGAAAGAGTGTTGGCAAGATCTAGGCCCAGCAGTTTTACGTTTAAAACCCGGTAAATATGTTCCTTTGGTGGGTGGCAAACGTGAAAAAATTATTCCAGTTATGGCCCGCGCAAAGCAAGACATTCAAGTGCCTTATTTAGAAGATCCAAATACAGGTGAAAAACTCTTTGAGTCAGCAGCAATCGTATCTTATTTACAGAAACAATATGGTTAACTCTATGTGTTAAAAGCACCTAACATAGGTGCTTTTAATTGAAGGATAAATGTGGGTTTACAAGAAAACTATCTTGAATATCGAAATCATATAAATACTTTAAAGACTGACCAAGGCTATATAAAGTATATTTTGAAAATTCAGCAGGTCGTGTATCAACGGCAGTTGGTATCTTGTATGAGTGATTCAAAATGGCTCAAACTTCTGTATGCAATGACAGACTTGGATTTTCCACCTGCATTTATTGTCAAATTGGTGACTGAAAATAAAGATCTACAAGCTGAAGATCAATTTGTGAAGAAAATTCCGTGGTATTTGGGTGATTGGCATCCTTTCTATCACGATGCTATGCCTGTATTTATTGCAATTGAATATTTAATGGTAAAGCCTATGCTGAGCAAACCGAGAGGACGATTGATCAGTGATTTGATTTTAGATCAAACAGATCAATTTCGTACTTTGTTGCAGCATTTGAATATTATGTTTGATGAAAAAAACAGTTGTTTTAAAATTTATGCTTATTACTCAAAGTAATTTTAAAAAAAATCACAATAGAGGTGTCTGAACAAATAAGTCAAAACTGATTGCTTTAATCATTTTTCGCAACATTTCTATCCATATAAATATTGTGAATTAGTGGATTGTTAACGATAAAAACTTAAGCTTTAAAACAGCCTATGTTAGATTGTAACCAATAGAATATTTTGAGATAAATTATGACTTCAACTCGAATTCAACCTGTTATGAATCGTCCAGGGGAAAATGCCTTATTTATTGTTTTAGGATTAAGGCTTGGGGCTGAAGTAATAGATACAGTAATCGATTTTGCAGCAAATTTTTCAGCATTAACACGTAGTTTAACCAACCGTTATCCAGATGCACAATTTAGTGCAGTCATGGGATTTGGGGCAAATGCGTGGGAGCGTTTATTTCCTGATCAGGCTAAACCACAAGAATTAGAACAGTTTAAAGAAATTAAAGGGCCAAAATATACGGCTGTTTCAACAGAAGGCGATTTGTTTTTCCATATTCGTGCTGATCGTCAAGCGTTGTGTTTTGAAATGGCAGATATGATCAATACGCAATTAAAAGCCGTAAGTTATCCAGTGGATGAAGTGAATGGTTTTCGATATTTTGACGGTAGAGCGATTATTGGCTTTGTTGATGGGACAGAAAACCCAGAGCCTGAAATTGCAGCTGAATATGCACTGGTGGGTGATGAAGATCCAGACTTTAAAGGTGGCAGCTATGCATTTATTCAAAAATATATGCATGATATGGACAAGTGGCGTGCGCTCAGTGATGAAGAACAAGAAAAAGTCATCGGACGTAAAAAGTTTAATGATGTTGAACTGAGTGATGATGTAAAGCCTAAAACAGCACACAATGTAGTGAGTAAGGCGCATGATGCGGATGGCAATGAAATTAAAATCATGCGTGCAAATATGCCGTTTTCAAATCCATCTAAAAATGAATATGGCACCTTCTTTATTGGTTATGCACGCAAATTTAGTGTGACCCGACAAATGTTAGAGCATATGTTTCAAGGTGATGAAGAGGGTAATTTAGATCGTTTATTAGATTTTAGTACAGCAGTGACAGGAACCTTATTCTTTGTGCCTACTGTCGATTTCTTAGATGATTTGGGTGACGAATAACGCTGATGGTTTATGTTCAGGTAAATGGTCGTTTTAAAACGGCCTTTTACTGCGAACTTTTGTCATCTTTGTTATGATGAGTCTCTGATTCGATTGAGTTTTAGTGATGTTTGATAAAATTACAGCATTATTTAAGGGTAATAAAAACGGTCCTGAACAAGTTTTTCTACAAGAAAATAATATTCAAATTGATGCTGAGCATGGTTTTATTGTAGATGGTATTGTTTTAAATCGTGAGTTATCTGAACGGCTGGAATACTTTTCTAACCGAAAACTCAATAATTTTGATGATTTAAAGGCTTTGTTCTATAAAACAATTTTGATCAATGAAAAGATTGATTTAGAAATCGCGACAAACAACTATGTGCAACGACTTGGCAATACAGAAGAAAATTTAAAACAATTTAAAGAAATTATTCGAAAACTGAATGCCTACTACAAAGAATTTAAAAGAGAAAGATAAATCAACTTAAGGCATGGATAACATTTAGTGGAATCAGAATATTTCACCAAAGAATAATATGTGACGTTGCTTAGTTTTTTCTCTGTTATACAAATGACTATTCTCAATTCATTTGCAAGAGCTTCCACAGGTCTATGATCCTGTGAGATTGTCTTGAGGTTGATGTGAATTCTATCCTGATGAAGAAAATGCTGCTGTTGAGTCACTGCACAGATAAATAGAATAAACAAAATCACTCAACTGAATAAAGTCATCATGTTAAACTATTGCTCATGTCTTTTAGACCCTATGCGATTATGTTTAAACAAGAAATCTCTGACCTCAATTTAAAACAACTGAAAGCAGGCGAAAAACGTTGGATTGGCACAATGCTCGGTTCATCTGCAGCCTTATTGTTTAAGGAGATCGCAGAGAAATCGGATCAGCTCTTTGTATTGGTTGCAAAAAATAATCAGCACTTGGGACAGTTGGAAAGTGAATTAGAATTTTATGGGGTAAAACCAACAATATTTCCAGACTGGGAGATATTGCCATATGATCGTTTATCTCCGCACCAAGATATTGTCTCTGAAAGACTGTCGATACTTTCCAATATGCCACAAAAAGGTATTTTATTGGTCTCTGCAACCACCTTGGCACAACGTGTTGCCCCTACATCATGGGTGTTGGGTGAGCATTTTGATATCCGCGTTGGTCAGAAATTTGCATTAGAACAACAAAAATTAAAACTGGTTCAGGCGGGTTATCATCTGGTTGATACCGTTTATGACCATGGTGAGTTTGCGGTACGTGGTAGCATCATGGACATTTATGCTTCTGGGCAAAATGCACCTATTCGTATTGATTTATTTGATGATGAAATAGACAGTTTAAAATTCTTTGACCCTGAAACCCAAAGAACAACAACAAAGTTAGAGCGTTTTACTGTACTTCCTGCAAAAGAATTTCCGTTAAAAGAAGCGCGTTCAACATTTCGTGATCGTTATGCAGAAAGTTTTCCAACTGCAAATCCCAAGAAAAACCCAATTTATCAAGATGTGTTAGAAGGCATTGCTTCTCCAGGATTAGATTTCTACTTCCCGTTATTCTTTTCACAGCAAGCCATGCAAACACAAAGTTGTTTGGTATCGTACTTACCAAGCAATGCGATTGTCATTACAGATAAGCACATTGACGAAGGATTGTTGAGTTTTTGGACAGATGTGATGCGTCGTTATGAAGACCGACGCCATAATGTTGATCAACCGCTATTACCACCTGAAGAAATTTTTATACAACCGAATCAACTGTTTGAGTATTTAAATCAATTTTCAAGAATTATTGCCTCAACAGAAGCCATTGAATTAAAAGCAGGCTGTATCAATTTGTCGGTTGAATTACCACCAAGATTGCCTGTAGACCCTAAACAAGACCAACCATTTAAAGCAGTGAAGCAGTATGTGGATGAGGCTAATCATCCTGTATTACTGGTGGCTGAAAGTGCTGGACGCCGTGAAACTTTAAAAGATGCTTTACGTGCAAGTTTAGGTGAAATTCCAGTTGTTGAAAATTTTGCTGTATTTCAACAATCTAATTTCTCTGTGGCGATTACCAATGCGCCTTTGGATCGCGGATTGGTCATTAGCAATGATCTATCAGTTATTTCTGAAAACCAACTGTATGAACATAGAGTGGTACAGCGCCGTAGAAAACGTCAACAAGAGGTTTCAGAAGAGTTTCTGATCCGAAGTCTAACGGAACTCAATATTGGTGCGCCAGTGGTGCATATTGATCATGGTGTTGGGCGTTATGCAGGTTTAGTTACCTTAAATATTGATGAACAAGACTATGAGTTTCTGCAATTAAACTATGCAGATGATGCAAAAGTGTATGTTCCTGTGACCAATTTACACCTGATTAGCCGTTTTAGTGGTGGTGATCCTGATTTAGCGCCATTACATAAATTGGGTACAGATGCATGGAATAAAGCAAAACGTAAAGCACTTGAACAGATTCATGATGTGGCAGCTGAATTATTACATATTCAAGCACGCCGTCAGTCTAAACCTGGGATTAGCTTTGAGCTGGATCAAAGTGCATATATGCAATTTTCCAGTGGTTTTGCTTATGAGGAAACACTGGATCAGGCCAATGCCATCGAAGCGACCTTATATGATATGCAACAAGCCAAACCAATGGATCGATTGGTTTGTGGTGATGTTGGCTTTGGTAAAACGGAAGTGGCGATGCGCGCGGCATTTGTTGCTGTTCAAAATAATAGGCAAGTGGCTGTTTTAGTCCCTACCACCTTATTGGCGCAACAACATTTTGAATCATTTAAAGATCGCTTTGCCGATTGGCCAATTCGAATAGAGGTACTTTCGCGTTTTGGAACCAATAAAAGTCATACCAAAACCATTGATGATTTAATCGATGGTAAAGTTGATATTGTCATCGGCACACATAAAATTCTTCAGGAAAATGTGCAGTTTAAAAACTTAGGTTTAATGATTGTCGATGAAGAACATCGTTTTGGGGTACGTGATAAAGAGCGTATCAAAGCCATGCGTGCAGATGTTGATATGTTAACCTTAACTGCAACACCAATTCCTCGTACCTTGAATATGGCTTTTGGCGGAATGCGTGATCTTTCAATTATTGCTACACCGCCAGCACGTCGTTTAGCTGTCAAAACTTTTGTCAATGAACAAACCAATGAAACCATGAAAGAGGCAATACTGCGAGAATTGTTACGTGGTGGTCAGGTTTATATCTTGCACAATGAAGTAGATACCATAGAACGCGCTGCAGAAAATATTCGTCAACTTGTACCAGAGGCACGTGTCGCGGTTGCGCATGGTCAAATGCGTGAACGTGAACTTGAGCAAATCATGCAACAGTTCTATCACAAAGAATTTAACGTGCTGGTCTGTTCAACAATTATTGAAACGGGGATTGATGTTCCTAATGCCAATACGATTATTATTGAACGTGCAGACAAACTCGGCCTAGCACAATTACATCAATTACGTGGTCGTGTTGGACGTTCCCATCATCAAGCCTATGCATATTTGATGGTGCCATCGATTAAAGGCCTTAAAGGTGATGCAGAAAAACGTTTAGATGCCATTCAGAGAGCTTCAAATCTTGGCGCTGGTTTTATGCTGGCTACGGAAGACTTAGAGATTCGTGGTGCTGGTGAGCTACTGGGTGAACAACAAAGCGGTTCAATGAATGCAATTGGTTATAGCCTATATATGGAAATGTTAGCCAAAGCGACCAAAGCAATTCAACAGGGCAAGACCCCTAATTTTGATACACCACTTTCACTTACTTCTGAAATTACCCTGCATATGCCTGCTTTGATCCCAGATGAATATTTGGGAGATGTACATCAGCGTCTTATGTTCTATAAACGTATTAGTAATACCGATACTCAGGATAAACTTGACAACATCCGTATGGAGTTGATTGATCGCTTTGGTGTACCGCCATTACCAGTAAAACAACTGTTTAGTGTTCATCAAATTCGGGTTAAGGCTGAAGCTTTAGAAATCACCAAAATTGATATTGGGGCCAATGGCGGGGTGATCGAATTTTCACCTGATACACCTGTGCAAGCGATCAGTATTATTCAACTTATGCAGAAGCATCCAACTTGGTTCCGTATGGAAGGTGGGCAACGTTTAAAAGTGATGGTGATGCTTGAAGAAAATGACAAGCGAATTCAGTTTATTCAGGATTTGTTAAACAATTTATTGACAGAATTAAAGCGTTAATTTATCAGGATTTTGAGCTTAAAAAATGCTCAATCTGAGATTAAAAGTGCTTATGAATTTTTTCAGGTAAATCACTTGAAAAAATTCTGTGATTCTTTAAAGTGTAATTGTGATCAGGTTCAAAACAAACTGTGTTTATTTGTACCAAAACACAAGATAACCAATATTCACACGAAAACCGATGTGTTAGTATTAGCCATCCTTTTAATTTTGCGTCATTTATAAAGATATGTTTAGTTTGCATCCACAACTTGCTCAAGATACTTTTTTTGTAGGCGATTTTCCGCTTTCAACATGTCGTTTAATGAATGATATGCAATTCCCGTGGCTGATTCTTATTCCACGTGTTCCTGGTATCACTGAGTTATATGAACTAAGTCAAGCTGACCAAGAGCAGTTTTTACGTGAATCAAGCTGGTTGTCTAGTCAGCTTTCTCGTGTTTTTCGTGCAGATAAAATGAATGTTGCTGCACTTGGAAATATGGTTCCGCAATTACATTTTCATCATGTAGTTCGTTATCAGAATGATGTAGCTTGGCCTAAACCTGTATTTGGCCTGCAAGCAGTTCCTTATAGCAATGAAGTATTAGCACATATGCGTCAAACACTGATGTTGGCGTTACGTGGTCAAGGTGAGATGCCATTCGATTGGCGTATGGATTAAGTGTAAACAGCACAAGGGAAGTGTTTAATAAAATGACATTCGAGGTAAAATATTTTGCCATTTGAACGTATGTTAGATAAAGAGCCAAAGCAATTTGAGATATTCCAGCGATTTATGGGGTATTTGATTATTGCTTTGGTGGTCATGGTTTATTATTTCACCTCCCCAATTGCAAATTATCAATTTTATGTTCCTTTTTTTATAGGCTTTATTTTTATTGTTAGCCCTAAGCTATCGCGCTGGCTAGAATATTCATATGGCTCTAAAATTCGGAAAAACATCTATTTCTTAATTGATGTCATCGTAGTTTCTACCGCATTGGCTGCTGTACATTTAAGCCTCGTGGTAACTTTTGTATTGTTATTTGCACTGATCTATACAGCGATTAACAACAAAATTTCATTTATGATGGGCTCTCTGGCAATTTTAGTTGCCTTTGTTGTGTTTTATACCAATATTATTTTTATCTTTGGTTTTTATGATTATTTTCAGCAAACCAGCCCAGAGCTATCAGTCCTGTCTTTTATTAGCATCATTTTGTTTGTAAACATCGGAAATTATTATCAAAATCGCCGTATCAAAAGTGTAGAAACCAAGAAAAACACCTATTTCAATGAAATGAATCGCTATATTGAGTTATCAAATCAACTCAGTCGTTATGCGCCATTACAGCTTTGGCAAGCGATCATGCGTGGTGATACAGAAGCCAAGATTGAATATAAACGTAAAAAAATGACGGTTTTCTTTTCTGATATTCAAGGATTTACAGAATTATCAGAAACTTTGATTCCAGATGATTTGGCCTTTGTATTAAATGACTATTTAAGTCATATGACTGAAATTGCCAAACAATATGGTGCAACCATTGATAAGTTTATGGGTGATGCAATACTGATTTTCTTTGGTGATCCTGACTCACAAGGTGTGGAGCAGGATGCAAAAAACTGTATTGATATGTCCATTGCAATGCGCCAGCAGATGAAATTTCTCCGTGAACGTTGGGTGAAAATGGGCTATGCACCTTTACATATTCGTATGGGGGTCAGTACCGGTTATTGCCACGTTGGAAACTACGGTGCTGTACATCGTATGGCGTATACCATTGTGGGGCGTGATGCCAATTTAGCAGCGCGTTTGCAATATGCTGCGGATATTGATGAAATTTTGGTTTCAGATGAAACCTATAAGCTGATTAAAAATGATTATCTCTGTGCACCAAAAACTCCGATTGAGCTGAAAGGGATTCAAGGTAAGGTACGCACTTGGCAAGTGATGGAAAAATATTCAGCGACCAAGAATGAAAATCAACAATGGTTTGATTATGAATATAAAGGCTTCCACTTGGTGCTGAATTTAGAAGAAGTGCAAAACTTTGAATACCCAGAGCTGGTTGAAGTATTAGAAAAAATGGTAGAACGGATTAAGGTTCAGCAAAAACTTACCAACTCTCAAGGCGTTGCAAAGCTTAATATTGAAGATGAAGTCAACTCAAATTATTTGTAAAATCCTTAAATATTAAATTAAATATCTAAGCCATTAAACATTACCAAGACATTAAAAAACCACTCATCAAGAGTGGTTTTTTTGCCTACATGAAAAGCAATTTAGTGGTTTTCAGAAGCGTGGTTAATTGTATACTTTGGAATTTCAACTTCCATATCTTCATCGGTGATTTTAACTTGGCAAGATAGACGCGAATCGGGTTCTAAGCCCCAAGCACGATCAAGTAAGTCTGCTTCAACATCATCCATCTCTTCGAGCTCATCAAAGCCTTTGCGTACAATCACATGGCAAGTGGTGCATGCTTTAGACATGTCACAGGCATGTTCGATTTTAATACCATTATCGAGCAAACTTTGGCACAGATTGGCGTTTGGTTCAACTTCAAACTCAGCACCATTTGGACAAATTGTTGCATGAGGTAGTACTTTAATACGTGGCATAGTCGTTACCTTAAATTAGTTTGAGTTAGACCAATCATCAAGTTTGGTGCCTTTCAGTGCATGATCAATGTGTTGATTCATACGTTCTGCTGCAAAGGCATCGCTATAAGTTTTTAATTGTTCAACTGCATGCTCAATCGATTTGATATCGTTTGTTTCAAGCTGGGCTTTTAAAGCTTCAGCGGCTTGGTTGAGCGCAGTCAGTTGTTCAGTACTGAGCAGGTTGGAGTCGACCTTTAACGCCTGTGTTAAGGCTTCAAGTTCACGCTGTGCTTCAACTTTAGTTTCATTGAGATGGCGAAGATTTTTATCTTCTTCAGCGAATTTATAACCTTCTAAAAGCAAGCGTTCAGTATCGGTCTCAGACAATCCATAAGAAGGTTTAATGTCGATTTGCGCATTGACCCCTGATGTGGTTTCTTTGGCTGAAACAGTAAGCAGGCCATCTGCATCGACCTGAAAAGTGACTTCAATACGTGCCTGACCCGCGGTCATTGGTGGGATACCATGTAATACAAAACGACCTAAGCTGCGGCAATGCTCAACTAAGTCGCGTTCGCCTTGCAAGACATGGATCAACATGGCCGTTTGACCATCTTGATAGGTGGTGAACTCTTGACGGCGTGCAACAGGAATAGCTGTATTACGTGAAATTAAACGTTCAACCAAACCGCCCATGGTTTCTAGACCAAGTGATAGTGGGGTAACATCTAACAGTAATGAACCATCTTTAGAATTTCCAATGAGCTGATTCGCAGTGATCGCAGCGCCAATCGCCACAACTTCATCAGGATTGATGGTACAAAGTGGTTCTTGCTTAAATACTTCACGCACGACTTTCTGTACAGCATAAGAGCGGGTTGAGCCACCAACAAGAACTACATTTTGAATATCATCGAGTTCAAGTTTTGCATCACGCATGACACGTTTACACACATTGATCGTCTTATCTAATGCCACTTGAATGATTTCTTCAAATGCTGTGCGATCTAGCGTGAGATGATGTGTTAGAACTTTAATATCAACAGAGGTTGCATCACTGAGTGCTTCTTTGGCTTTACGCGCAGAAACGATAAAATGTGCATATTCTGCATCATCTAAAGTTTCAATATTGAGTTGTTTTTTTGCCCATTTCACAATAAGGCGATCTAAGTCATCACCACCCAGTGCGGTATGACCGCCTGTGGCTAAAACTTCAAACACACCTTGAGAAAAACGCAAAATAGATACATCAAACGTACCACCACCTAAATCATAAATGACATAGTTGCGGTCTGTTGTTAGGTTGCTCTCTTGATCTAAGCCATATGCAACAGCTGCAGCGGTAGGTTCATTGAGTAAGCGTAATATATTTAAACCTGCGAGTTCAGCTGCATCACGTGTAGCTTGGCGTTGCGCTTCATCAAAGTAGGCTGGAACCGTAATAACAGCGCCATTCACCGGATTGCTTAAGCTTTGTTCAGCGCGATCTTTCAGTTGTTTTAAAATTTCTGCAGAGATTTCTACAGGTGTTTTACGACCTTGCGCTGTTTCAAATGCTGGCATTTCATTATCAGCACCTGCAAGCGTGTAAGGGTGTTGAAATTTAACATCTGCTTTAGAACGGCCCATAAAGCGCTTAACAGAAACAATGGTATTTTTAGGGTCAGCAGTAATAAACGGTTTTGCTGCATCGCCATATTCGGTCGAATTTTTAGAATAATGTACAATAGAAGGAAGTAACACGCGACCTTGCTCATCGTTCAGTACTTTGGCTTTGCCTGATAATACCGTAGCAACAAGAGAATGGGTTGTCCCTAAGTCGATACCAATCGCAATACGGTGTTCGTGTGGCGCACTTGATTGTCCTGGTTCAGCAATTTGCAAGAGTGCCATTTGTCACATCCTTAAAATAAAAACTAAAAACAAATTCGGGTAAAACATATAATGAAAGTTAAAATTTAGAAATCATCATCTAAACTAAAATCTTCATCATCTAAAAGCTGATCTTCGGCTTTATCAATATCATTCATGACTTTTTGAAAGAATCGTAACTTACGCACCGTGTCACGTGCTTCAGCCCAATCTTCATCCTCAAAATCAATTTTGAATTCGCGAACTAAGCCATCAATCCATTGTTGGACTTCTTTTTTTAAAGAATGCAATTGTTCAGTATTGGTTGCTTCATCAAGCTGCTCACGAATTTCTAAAGCAGATTGTAAGAACTCAAAATCACTAATTGATTGATCTAAGTGATGATCTTGCTTTTTGAGTGAAAGTAGATAAGCAGCACGACTGTCTACATTGGATAAAGCCTTATATGCCTGATTAATTTCACTTGATTTAATCAAAGCTTTGTCTTTATCTTCAGCTTTATCAGGATGATATTGCTGTTGTAGTTTTAGGAAATTAGCTTTTAATGTCGCTAAATCAATATCGAGTGCTTCCGGGAGATCGAACAACTCAAAATGACTCATGGGAGATACTCATCCACGATGTTTTACAGGAAAACGGTGTAATTAAATGTGATTAAAACAGTGCAAGACACTGTTTTAACATGAGAAAAAGCAGGGCAGATTATACAGTGAAAGATTCACCACAGCCACATTCACCTTTTTTATTTGGGTTATTGAACTCGAAGCCTTCATTGAGACCATTTTTAACATAGTCCATTTCCATACCATCGAGATAAACCAAACTTTTTGGGTCTACAAAAACTTTTACACCAAACTGCTCGAACATTTGATCATGAGTGTCAATATCATCAACAAACTCAAGTACATAAGCTAAGCCAGAACAGCCTGAAGTTTTCACACCAAGACGAATACCTTCACCCTTACCGCGATTCTTTAAATAATTGCTGATATGAGTTGCAGCATTTTCAGTTAGATTGATCATGAAAACTCCGTTAAAAAATCATCTGCTAAATTTGACGAACAGATATTAGGCTTTAGTTTTCTTGCTACGGTAATCTTCAACAGCAGCTTTAATTGCATCTTCTGCAAGTACAGAACAGTGTACTTTTACAGGAGGAAGTGCAAGTTCAGTTGCGATGTCGATATTCTTAATCGCCTGTGCTTCGTCAAGCGTTTTACCTTTTAACCATTCGGTTACGAGTGAACTAGACGCAATTGCAGAGCCACAGCCATAAGTCTTAAAGCGAGCTTCTTCAATTACACCACTGTCATTCACTTGGATTTGTAAACGCATTACATCGCCACATGCAGGTGCACCCACCATACCTGTACCAACATTTTCTGCATTTTTATCCAACACACCAACATTACGAGGATTTTCGTAATGATCTATTACTTTTTCGCTATAAGCCATGTTGCTTCTCCAAACCTCGGGGTCAGCGTTGATAATATGTATTTCTACAATCTAATTTGGTGGCATTTTACTGATTTTCAATAAAATGCCGCGTTTTGATTTCAAGGAACTTAGTGTTCAGCCCATTCAACTGAATTTAAGTCGATCCCTTCTTTGTACATATCCCAAAGCGGAGAAAGCTCACGCAATTTCTCAACAGCAGCTTTAGTAATCTTAATTACATGATCAATGTCTTCTTCAGTCGTATAGTGACCAAAGCTAAAACGAATTGAACTATGTGCTAACTCGTCAGAAAGACCGAGGGCACGAAGTACGTAAGAAGGTTCAAGTGTTGCAGATGTACATGCTGAACCAGAAGATACAGCAGCATCTTTTAACGCCATCATCAATGATTCACCTTCAACAAAGTTGAAGCTAACATTTAAGTAGTTTGCAACATTGTATACAGGGTGGCCATTTAAGAAGACTTGTTCTAAATCTTGTAAACCGTTCCAGAGTTTGTCACGGAGTACACGTAAACGTGTTTGTTCAGCTTGTAAAGATTTGCCAGCAAGTTCAAATGCTTCACCCATACCGACGATTTGATGGGTTGCAAGTGTACCTGAGCGCATACCACGTTCATGACCACCGCCATGAATTTGTGCTTTGATACGAACACGTGGGCTACGGCGTACAAATAAAGCACCAATGCCTTTAGGTCCATAAACCTTATGACCTGAGAAGCTCATCAAATCAACTTTCATGGTAGAAAGATCGATTTCAACTTTACCTGCAGCTTGTGCAGCATCTACATGGAAATAGGTTTTATTGGCACGTGTTAACTCACCAATTGCAGCAACATCTGTCACAGTACCAATTTCATTGTTCACCATCATCAATGAAACAAGTAGCGTATCTGGACGAAGTTCAGCTTGAACCATTTCTGGGGTAATTAAACCAGTTTTAGGTTCAGGTTCAAGATAGGTAATCTCAAAACCTTCTTCTTCTAATTCACGACAAGTATCTAAAATTGCTTTATGTTCAATTTTACTTGTGATGATGTGTTTGCGTTTAGAACCGTAAAACTGAGCAACACCTTTAAGGGCAAGGTTATCAGATTCAGTAGCACCAGAAGTCCAGACAATTTCGCGTGGATCAGCTTTTACTAAATTTGCGACTTGTTCACGTGCATATTCAACTTTTTCTTCAGCTTGCCATCCATAAGCATGTGAGCGAGAAGCAGCATTACCGAATGTACCATCAAAGGTTAAACACTCCATCATGCGTTCTGCTACTTGAGGATCAACAGGCGTAGTTGCTGCATAGTCAAGATAAATCGGACGTTTCATGTCAAATACCTGTAACCGATAAAAGGGCTGAATCAAGAGGTGCTGAATTTTGGCGAACTGCAACGGTTTGTACGTTGTCACGAGCTACTAAATCCGCAAGGGTGATTTTAGCTAAATAATCGGCAATATGGAGAGAGAGTTCTTGCCATAAATCGTGAGTTAAACACATTGCACCATTTTGGCAGTTGCCTTTGTGGTCACAACGAGTCGCATCAACGGTTTCATTTACAGCTTCAATAATTTCTAAGACAGTAATTTCTTCAGCATGGCGCGCTAAGTGATAACCGCCATTTGCTCCACGAACACTTGAAACTAAGCCATGACGTTTAAGTTTAGCGAACAATTGTTCAAGATAAGCGACAGATATCGTTTGGCGGGTTGCAATTTCTGCAAGCGTAATCGTTTGTTCAGGTGGCTGCAATGCTAAGTCAAGTAGTGCAGTCACTGCATAGCGACCGCGAGTAGTTAGGCGCATGATTCGATACACATGTTTTAGACTAGATGTATGAATTTTATGAATCCTGACTAAAATAGTCAAGTATTTTTAAGTTTAATTCTGACTAATTTAGTCAGAATTTATTATTTGAACAAAAATTACTGGAAAATTTCAATTTTTGTTCAAGTTTTATGAAAATATTTGCCAAAGATTATACACGACTAATGCCATAAATAGGAAGCCCAATACGCCTAAAGCCGTATATAAACGTTGTTGGTTGAGCTGCAAGCGTTTAACACGATTTTGATATTGTTTCACTTCAACTTGGAGTGTGTTGATCTTAGAGCGTTGTTGATCAATCTTTTCAAGCAAAGGCGCAATGCGTTTTTTTGATGCTTTTGTCTGGCTGTCATCATCTGGATTGGTTAACCATTGCTTCCAGTCTGAAAGCAATTTAGGTGCAGTTAAGTGTACAACCAGATCACGAAACTGCTCCTTGAGCAGGTTATCGCCTTCCAGACGCATTTTTTTCATGCTACGACGATTAGCAAAGACAAAAATTTGGATGAAATCGATGAGTGTGCTACTCACAGAAAGGTCAATGGCTTTTTCTGGAGGCTGTAAATCAAATAGAATACCACGATCTGTAAATTGAACATAAAAGTCAAAATAAGGAATATAACTATTCATTTTAATTGTAATCTGCTGTCCGACGAATTTTTTTGCCTGTAAGCGAACAACACGATCATGTTTTAATACGAAAGAATAAATGGTTTCCAATATAATCATGACAATGTTTAGCAACAAACGAGAATGACCTTGCTTTTGTTGCGATTCATTCATAAAAAATTCCTATAGCAAAACAGAGAGTCCGATCTCTAAATAAATTTGAAACAATCTCATCCATGACTGGAAACACAATATTTCAACAATGATATAAAAATTATCTTAATAACCATTGTCGAATTGCCAAGTGTTCCTTAACATTAAAACAATTACTTTGCTTTGTAGAACAGTTTAGCAAAAGGTTCAATAGTTTTATTTGATAATATAGCAATATTTTCTACATAATTTGGTCATATAGGTCATTACACGCTGGAGTTTGGGGTAAATGGAGCAAGATATGAAAAAGAGCAACAAAGAACAAACGGATCTTTATGAAGATCAAAATGAATTTGATGAATCTCAAATAAAGCCTAGAAATCATAAAAAGTCAGCATTAGATTTCAGAAAATATACAAAACAAATCTGGTTGGCAGGGTTGGGAGCGTTCTCCAGAGCCGAAGAAGAAGGCAATAAACTCTTTGATTCTTTAGTCAAGGTGGGTGAGGAGCTTGAATCCAAGACAGTTGAAGTCACAGATCAGACAGTCAATAAAGTCACTGAAAAAACCAAAGAGTCAGTTGCAGAAACCAAAGACAAGGTTGAAAAACTTTTAGATCAGCGTGTAAATCATTCATTAAACAGAATTGGTTTAGTGACTGCTAAAGATCTTCAGCATTTGGAAAACTTGATCCTGCAACTCCACAATAAGGTCGATGCATTGGCTGAAGAGAACCAAAACTTACGCGACCAATTGCTAAAAAAAATGAAATAATTACCATTAATCCAAAAAAATCGTAAATTTTAGTCGTAATTTTTGTGAAAAGCGTGTTTGGAGTCTTGCGTTTCCCCCCAAAGCATTGCTATAAAGTCGTCATGGCCTTTGATCTACAGCCTTGGAACTTAAACAAACGATATAAGAGGACGTAATCTTCATGAATAAATCAGAATTAATCGATGCGATTGCAGAAAAAGGGGGATTGTCAAAGTCCGATGCTGGTAAAGCATTAGATGCGACTATTGCTTCAATTGGTGAAGCGCTTAAAAAAGGCGACACAGTGACTTTAGTTGGCTTTGGCACATTCAGTGTTAAAGACCGTGCTGCTCGTACTGGTCGTAACCCTAAAACTGGTGAAGAGCTTCAGATTAAAGCAAGCAAAGTACCTAGCTTTAAAGCTGGTAAAGGCTTAAAAGACTCAGTAGCTTAATCTGAGCTTGTTAAAAGCGCGCCTTTGTGGCGCGTTTTTTATGAAATATATTAAATTATCAGTGATTGCTCGTTCATTCATTTCACAATTTCAGTTAGAATCCTTACGAAATATAATATTGGAATACTCATGGAATCGTTTCGCACTCTCATAAGGGGCTGGTTTGGTAAAGTTCTCCTTGTGTTATTTTTAGCGCCATTTGCTGTGGTTGGTATTGAAGGCTATTTCAGCGGTGGGCAAAAAGCAGACGTAGCTAAAACTGTTAATGGTCAAGATATTTCTAAAAAAGAGTTAGAAACGGTTACAAAAGGCTATACAGATCAATTATTGGCAAATCCTGCTATACATGGGGATGAGTCTTTATTGAACAAAGAATTTATTGCAAATAAAGCACTTGATTACCTAATTAGCCAAAGTCTTTTAAGACAACAAGCTGATAAGTTAGGTGTGACTTTGAGCGATGCTCAAATTGAACAGAAAATTGCACAAATTCCTGCTTTTCAGGAAAACGGTAAATTTTCAAATACTCTATATGCAAATTATTTACGCTCACAGGGTTTAACTAGCCAAGCATTTATCCAAAATATTCGCCAAGATTTTGCCTTAAGCATTTTGAGCTCTACAATTTCGGATAATGCACTGATCAGTAAATTGGATATCCAGCAAATTGCCAATTTGCAATCTGAACAACGTGAATTATTCTTATCAAGCGTTAAACTTGATGACTATAAAACCAATGTTAAAGTGACCAATCAGGAAATTGCGGATTATTACAACAAGCATCAAAATAAGTTTAAACAAGTTGCTTCAGTGGATGTGGACTATGTGGTGCTCAGCCCAGCGACATTGACACAGCCAAATGCGGCAGTGACTGATGCTGAATTACAACAAGCTTATACTCAGTTTGTAGAAAAATATAAGCAAAGTTTGAAGCGTGATGTTAAACATATTCTGATCACGACTGATTCTCGTACGCCTGAGCAAGCTGCTACACTTGCAAATGAAGTATATGCAAAAATTCAGGCAGGTACGTCATTTGCTCAAGCTGCTGCGCAATATTCAGAAGACCCTGATTCTAAAGCGAAAGGTGGGGCACTTGCTGCCTATGCGCCAGGTGCCTTTGGTGATGATTTTGATAAAGCTGTCAACTCAACCAGCAATGGTCAAGTGTCTAAGCCTGTTAAAACTCAATTCGGTTATCATTTGATTGAAGTGAATACACCAGTAGATTCAGTGCCATCGTTTGAGTCGAAAAAAGCTGAATTGACTGCTGAAGTTTTAAAGAATAAATCAGCCAACTATTTCTCTGACACTGTAAATAGTTTAAATGAGCAAGTGGTCAACAGTGATGCATTGGATGTGGTTTCACAAGCAGTGAAGACTGTTCAAGTTCAATCTGCAAATAATGTGAATTTAACGACAACTAATCCAGTTCTTGCTGATCCTGCTGTTAAATCTAAACTGTTTAATGATGATGTGAAAAGCGGAAATACGACGGCATCAAGTAATATCCAAACTGCCAATGGTGATGTTGTCTGGGTTAAAGTTCGTAAGTATCATCCAGCCGGTGTACAGCCTTTAGCGCAAGCAACTGCGCGTGTAAAAGCACAATTGATTGAACAAAAAGCGTTTGATGCTGCGCATGCAAAATTAAATGCCATGATTGCGGATTTCAAAAAATTGCCAGCGCAAGAGGTTACTGCGAAATATCAGTCTAACTTTGTCCATGCAGGAACATTTACTCGTTCAAAAGGCCTTAAGCGTGAGATTGAGCGTGTTGCCTTTAGTCAGCCAGTACCTAAAGCAGGCATGTGGTCTGTCAGCACTGCGAAACTGCCAAATGAGTTAGTTGTTGTGGCTGTAGCGAATGTGAAAAAAGTAGATACTGCTCAGATGGATCCTGCTGAAGTTCAGCAACTTACGCAAATGTATCAGAAGTTCCGTGGTGAACAATTATTAGATGATTATTCGCGTTATTTAAAAGCACAAGCAAAAATTAAATAATTGATCTTCTCTGATAAAAAAAGCGCCTCGGCGCTTTTTTTATGTGAAATGGAAAATAGCGTGAGTACAGGAGCTATATCACTAAGATGTGATTAGCGGATGTCTTTAATCTTTTTTAGATCTGATTGCGATATTGGCTTGGGCTAAGTTCAAATTGTTTCTTAAACGCCTGGCTAAATGCAGTTTCAGATGAATATCCCACTTGGTGTGCAATCTGCTGAATAGGCAGTTGTCCCTGTTTGATTAGCTGGCTGGCAAGACGTAAGCGATGTTGTTGCAAGTAGGCTAAAGGTGTTTCCCCAATAATTTGATTAAATAAACTGGCAAATTTAGAACGCGACATACAACAGGTTTCAGCTAAGCTTTCTACGGTCCAGCTCTGTTCTGGACGGCTGTGGATAGCAGCAAGGGCATTTGAAAGTTCAGGGTGCACGAGGGCATTTAACCAGTTATTGTGATCTTGCATTTGCTCAATATAGTCACGTACACACTCGATCATCAAAATACTGACAACGTGGTCCATAATTTTATTTTTACCCGCCATGGTTCTACGGGTTTCAGCAGAAACAAAATATAATCCAATTTTAAGCCATTCAGGTGCCTCATCACTCAAGGCATTTTGTATATGCAAATATGGTGGCAGTGCATTGATCAATGGACGAGCCATGATTGCATTCATATGGCACCGTACAGAAAGGATAAGGGTCTTTTCTGAGCTTCCTTGACCAAATTCAATTGCGTCTTGTCTTAATCCATCAAACAGTGATTCTATATTGAGGCTTTCAACTAACTGCGTGTCTAAATGATTTTTTACCGTGTGTGCTAATCCTGCTGGAATTAAAAACATATCGCCGGTTTGTAGTGCAACAGTCATTTTGGGTGAAAATTCTAAATAAGCATTTCCATACAGAACAATATGCGCGATCACGGCATCTTGTTTTGGGCTCTGAAACGACCAATCACCTTGAGCTTGAAGGTAAATATATTCTGAATGGTTGAGATGAATATCATCAAAAATTTTACTTAAAGCATCCATAGATTCAGTTCAAATTTCCTGTTCTCAAATAATAAAAATGTTTCATGCTATTAAAACATGTGCGCAAAGGACAAACTCTATGTTGAAGATGCCAAAGACTTTTTCATAGGTTTTATGGACGCTTACAACTGTCTTTAAGTTGAATTTTACATAAATATATAACTAAGTAGAAAGATAGGGAAGATATAGCCATGAATGCACCAGTTCAACTGACAGAGCAGCAATTGCAACAATTAAAACCAAAGTCAGGTTTGGCACTTGATAAAAAGCGTTATCTTTGGATGATTAGCCCATCACTTCCAGTGATTGGGTTAGGAATCTTAACGGGATATCATGTTGCACCTAAGCCACTGAAAAAAGTTTTTGCATTGGGTGGGCCACTGGTACTACATGTGATTATTCCAGCCATAGATTCATTGATTGGTAAGGATAAAAACAATCCGACCAGTGAAGATGTAAAATTACTTGAGCAAGATCCGTATTATTCACGTTTGGTCAAATCTTTTATTCCGATTCAATATGTCGCCAATGTATATGCTTGTTATTTGGTGGGGCGTAAACAAACATCACTTTTAGATAAGATCTTGCTTGGTGTCTCAATGGGTGCAATTAATGGTATTGCCATTAACACAGCACATGAGTTAAGCCATAAGCATGACCGTATGGACCATATTTTATCGCATTTGGCATTGGTTCCATCAGGTTATAACCATTTCCGTATTGAACATCCTTATGGACACCATAAACGCGCTGCAACGCCTGAAGATCCAGCTTCATCGCAAATGGGTGAAACGCTCTATGAGTTTTTACCACGTACCGTCATTGGTTCATTTAAATCAGCGATTGAAATTGAAACCAACCGTCTTAAACGGAAGGGCCTTGGATTCTGGTCTAAAGATAATGAGTTATTGCAAGGCTGGACAATGACCGCAGCATTCCATTCATCTATGGTCGGGTTATTTGGTAAAGGTATTTTGCCTTATTTAGCAACTCAGTCAGCTTATAGTATTACGTTGTTTGAGATCATCAATTATATTGAGCATTATGGTTTGTTGCGCCAAAAAGATGAAAATGGCAAATATGAACGCACAATGCCTGAGCATAGTTGGAACAATAACAACATCGTAACGAATTTATTCTTATATCAGTTACAACGTCATTCAGATCATCATGCCTTTCCGACACGCCCATTCCAAGCGTTACGTCACTTTGATGAAGCACCTGAATTACCAAGCGGTTATGCAAGTATGCTGTTACCAGCGATGATCCCGTCATGGTGGTTTAAAATTATGGATAAGCGTGTATTTGATCATTACAAAGGTGATTTAAATAAGGCCAGTATTTATCCAAAGCGCCGAGCAAGCATTTTCAAAAAATTTGGTGTCGTGGACAAGTTGTTGAATAAGTAAATTTAATTTTAAGATAAAAGCCCAGAATTGGGCTTTTATTGTTTTTGAGCATTAAAATATTTCAGCATTTTTAAATGTTGACTAACGCTACTTTTAGTTGTGAGTCATCCTTGTTAAAGCATAAGCACTTGTCGCTTAATTTTAATGAATGTAAAAAAAATCCCTGAAATACTATCTTTCTTTTTCTGTTTATTTCATAGTATTCAGCAATGGTATTTTAAATTTACAAATGTAATTTGGAACTTCGTATGAAATGGGAAGAAATAGGCAATCAACCGTGTTCAATTGCGCGTACATTATCTGTATTGGGTGATCGATGGACCATGCTTATTTTACGTAATGCTTTTATGGGGGTACGTCGTTTTGATGATTTTCAAGAAAATTTAGGTGTGACAAGACATGTATTGTCTGAACGGCTAAAACGTTTGGTTGAGCATGAAATACTGGTTAAAGTGGCTTATGTCGATCGGCAAGAGCGTTATGAATATCGCTTAACTGAAAAGGGCTTAGATCTATATCCTATTTTATTAACCATGGTGGCATGGGCGGATAAGTGGATGGATGAGGGGCTGGGTGCACCTATGGTGTATCAACATACCGTCTGTGGACATGAGTTTACTCCGGTATTGGTATGTTCAGAATGTCAGCAGGCGGTGAATGCAAGACAGGTGAAGCCAATCGTTAGCTCTGCGTTTTTTCAATACATAGCGCAGAAAAAATTAGCTTGATTGCTATTCCCTAGCTGATTTTTAATATTTATTATGAATTAATTTTAGATTAAGTTGTTGGTAAATATCATAAAAATATAAAGACATGTGCACTCATGATCTTTAGTGTTGGTGAAAATGTTTAGATGAAGCGTAGCAAGTAATTTGAAATTTTAATTACTGATATTGTTTTTGATTTTTGTTAACAAGATATAAAATATGTGATTGTTCAATTTAAAAAATATATAATTTAAATTAATAAGTAAAAGTATGAAAAACAGTAACTGTAATCCTAGTTTAGAAAATAAAGTTTATTGCTTGATAAAGAATAGAGCGATTTTTTAAACAGATAATTTTGATCAAGTCATTCACTTTTATATACTTATTTAACTGATGCAAAATTTTAATAATTTATAAAATATTCAATATGGAGTAATCGAATGGGAATTGGTTCAAGCCCAACAGTCGGAAGTACTTGTGATACGTGCCTACAGAAGTTTACGATTCATTTTCGAAGATGTGAAGATAACATATATGATGGAAGTTATGGTTTTGATTGGTACAGACCTGAATACTTTAAAAAATTAACCAACTATAGACCGAATGCAGCAACAAAATTTGGAAACAAAGTTGCTTTAGTCAGTGGTTCGATACAATCATTAAAAGCGACATATACTCAAGACCAAATTAGCAAAATTAGCCCATTTGGCACAGAATATATCCCTGCATGGTTAGCAATTTACCCAAGTTCACAAGAGGATAGCAATAGTTCTAATCCTGTCAATCAAGGGGTTAGGCTTAATTTAGAGTTGAGACTATTAGATTCAGAAAATAATTTTTCATTAAAAAATGATGGAACAAAGATTAAGTTTGAAGTTTCAAATCCGAATATTATTATTGAACCAGCAGAGTTCAGTGTCGAAGATTTTATTTACGCCAAAAAAATGACCCGAGATTTAGGCGAAGATACTAAAAGAGAAGAAGAGATTTATTATCTAGCTTCAGAAATAGTGAATATTAAGTGCACAGGTGCTTTGCAAAAACATGAAGAAATCATTGTAACAGCAATAAAAGGAGAGACCCAAGAGAAAGTTGGGAAGCTAATGCTTTATCATAATGCTGTGATTCCTACTATATCGGTTATCTTTGTAGACGTTATAACTGATGGAAAAAAACCAAGCCGTTCACATGATTATGAAAATTTTTTAAAGCATAACTCATTTAATCAAGCTTTAATTAATGTAGAAATAAAAAATGCCCCAACATTTAATTTAAACAAATATCGTAGCAAAGACGATGATGTTAATATATCTTTGAATAAATTAAATATAAATGACACGGGTTATTTTTTAAGTGACTTAACTAAGTTTTATAAAAAATATCAAGATAAAAACTTAGCGACTAAAAATTATGTTTTCGTAACAACTGTAGAAATAAAGAATGCAGTTGGTGCTGGTGGTGACAGCGTTACTTTATTTAACTGTCCTCAAAATATATTTAATCAAGTCGTGGTACATGAATTAGGGCATCGTTTTGGATTGGATCATTTGTTTGAATCACAGAAAATTACAGCCAAAGGATCGAGCTTTCAATTTATACAGGGTACTACAGCTAATTTTTTAGATTATGATCATTCGGATGGCGTAAATTTAAAAAATAAAACTGCAGTCAATCCAAATCAAACACTAAAATATTTTTTCAAATACCAATGGGATTTTCTCAGGAAGAAAGTGAAATAATTATGCTATCGCCAATTTAGATATTTACTCGCTATATTGATGGGTTTGATCTCATATTGAATTAAACGAATCAATTTTTATGGAGTGATCACAAACAATTTGCAGGTTTAGGGATACCCGCCAAACGGCTTAAATGGCGGGCAACCAGTCCTGTATTAAACTTGTCTTGTAAAACAGCATTATCAATTGCTGGGTTGATCGTTTTCATTAAAAATTTAATCAGTGGACGAGTTGCAGGAGAGTGGCCAAACTGGGTATAAAATTGACGTACTGCATGCAACACCTCAAAATGCCATGGGGTCAGTTGTAGATCTAAACTTTGTGCCAACTCTTGGGCAACCTGTTCATTCCAAATGGTGTAATCTACTAAATGACCATCTTGGTCTAACTTAAAGCTCATAAAACCGCCTAAACAAAACAACAGAAACAATGTAACTTTTGATCAACAAAACATCAAAGATTGATTTTTAAAAAATCGAAATAAATTTACAACCTAGCCCACTATTTTAAACTGATACAGCGGTTAAAGTCTAAAACCAACTGAGCAAATTGTGGGTAAGAAATTGATTTAAAATTTTCAGGAATGGATTCAGATAAAATCTCAGCATCATTTTCAAGAAGATAAAGATTCTGTTTGTTTGTTAAGCGCTGATCTGCTGCAAACAGTACCGCATCACCCATTAAAACAATGTGATCATGAGAACAATACAGTTGATCCAACTGATTCAATATATGGTCTGTATGTATAAAAGAAGATTGAATTAAATAAAGTGTTTTATCTGACATTTGAACTTTCCTTCTACAGCTTACCAATACAACACATGATCAAAAGACTGAATAAATTCAGCATTCAATTCTACAAATTCCAACTCTTGTTGTGATTGAGTAACAAAAGCAGAGCTTTTATTCATATTTTCTACTAAAACTGGTGTTAAATCATAGAATTCAAAGCTATCGACCAGATTTGAAGCAAGCTTAAATACGTGATTTAATTGGCTAAAAGCCATTTCTGATTTAAGTAGGCTTAATCCAGCGTCTTTAAGTAACACTTTGACTTTACTGCCAAAAGTTGCAAGCACCATGGTTGCTGACAAACTTTCATGTACTTGCAATGTATTTAAATTTGCTTGGGTTATCACAACGAGCACAGTATTCACACAAATTACCTTTTAAATGCAACACGCTAATGGGATGATCAACTTAGAATTGAATGATACGATCTGTAGATTGAACAGCATCTGCAAGTTCGCCTAAACCCACAAGTTCAAAGCCTTTTGCAAGATTATCGGCTGGAATTTGGTGACGTTTGGCATTCTCTTGATCTGTTATCCCCCGCGCTAATGCAGCACTCACACAGACAGGAAGTCGAATTGAGAGTTTTTGCCATTCTACAGATAAATTACGTTGATCGTCAGGAACCCATTGCAAGTTGTTCGCAACTTGTACACCATCTTGATAAAAGAAAACACGAAATTCTTGATCTTCAGCTTGCAGAGATTGAGCTAAACCCAATGCATGCCATGCATGGATTGAAGTCGGTGCTGCAGTGATTAGTAATAAAGTACTCATTTGATGGCGATTCACTTGGAGAATGGACAGTTTGCAACATTCAAACTTGATAATGATAGGTAGTATACAATGATTTTAGTGACTGGTGGTTTAGGCTTTATAGGCTCGCATGTGGTTTTAAGTTTGCTAGCTCAAGGGCAAGCGGTCGTCATTGTGGATAATCTAGCCAATGCCAATCTGCAATGCTTAGAGCGCTTAGAATTTATTACAGGAATGTATATTCCCTTTGTCAAAATTGATATTCGTAATACTCCCGCTTTAAATAAAGTATTTGAACAATATTCAATAGATACCGTTGTGCATTGTGCGGGTTTTAAGTCTATTGAAGAGTCAAACCTAAAACCACTTGAATATTATAATGACAATCTCAGTTGTATTATGAGTTTATTACGCGCGATGCAGCGTACTGGTGTCAGAAATTTGGTACATCTTTCTAGCCTTATGGTTTATGCGCAATCGAGTTTAGAACTGAATGAACAAACCGCATTTAATTATAGTTATCCCAATCCTTATATAAAATCTCAGCAAATGATTGAAGAAATCATTAAAGACACATTCAAAACTGATGAAGAATGGAAAATTGCCATTTTAAGGGTTTCAAATGTCGTCGGTGCATTTGAACATGGCGTCTTGGGTGAGTTTGTTGCACCACTACCTAAAAATGTTGTCCCTTTGGCTTTACAAGTTGCAGCTCAACAACGTGATCTAATTGAAGTACAACGTAATTCAGAGACTGCGGATAAAACGACTGAGCGTAGTTTTGTGCATGTACTTGATGTATGTGAAGCAATTAAATCAACTATTCTTTGGCTACATGAGCAGGGTAATGTTTATCAAAGTTTTGATATTGCAGGTCCTGTCAGTTCGATACAAAACCTGATCAACTTGATCGAAGAGGTTACGGGGAGTCAAATCCATCAAATTGATGCGGTGTATAAATTAGATGAACTGGATCAGGTTGCATCTACCAGCCAAAAAGCTTTTGAGGTTTTAAAATGGAAAGCACAGCGCTCGCTTAAACAAATGATTGAAGATGAATGGCGTTTTTATCAAAATACCTTAAACAATCGATAAAAATCCAGAATAGATGATTTTTGTAAATAATTATCATTTACATGTTTGGTTGATTTGTTTAGCATAATCGCTTCGCTGAAGCTGGTGTTTTTACGCAGATGTTGTCAAAACAAGCTTTAACTTGAAAATAAGATATGGATAAAGAAGAGGTTGAAAATGCAAACACGTATTGAACATGACACAATGGGCGATGTTGAAGTCCCAAGCGAAGCAATGTGGGGCGCACAAACTCAGCGAAGCGTAGAAAACTTTAAAATTGGTACAGAACATATGCCACGCCCGATGATTCGAGCGATGGGGCTGGTCAAAAAGGCAGCGGCAATAACCAATGCCAGCTTAAACCAAATTCCGCATGATCTGTCACAGTACATTGTCGATGCTGCCGATGAAGTAATTTCAGGCAAATGGGATTCACAATTTCCTTTGGTGGTTTGGCAAACAGGTTCAGGTACGCAAAGTAATATGAACTGTAATGAAGTCATTGCGAATATTGCCAATCAAAAATTAGGTAATCCATTAGGTTCGCAAAAGCCAGTGCATCCGAATGATCATGTCAATCGTGCACAATCTACCAATGATTCATTTCCAACAGCGATTCATGTGGCTGCTGCGGTACAAATCAATGAGTTGCTTATTCCAGCAGTAAAACGCTTACGAGACACTTTACATCGCAAATCTGAAGCGTTTGACGATATTGTTAAGATTGGCCGTACTCATTTACAGGATGCAACACCACTTACATTAGGACAGGAATTCAGTGGCTATGTTTCACAGCTGGATCATGGACTAAAACGTTTACAACAGGCTTTGGTGTGGCTCTATGAGTTACCACTTGGTGGTACAGCTGTTGGTACAGGTTTAAATGCGCATCCTGAATATGCAGACAAAGCAGCGGAAGAATTAGCCAAACTGACGGGTTTGCCATTTATCAGTAATCCAAATAAGTTTGAAGCACTTGCTGGTCGTGATGCTGCTGTATTTGCTTCTGGTTCATTGAAAACCTTAGCTGCAAGTTTAAATAAAATTGCCAATGATATACGTTGGTTAGCAAGTGGACCACGTTGTGGTTTGGGTGAGTTGCGTATTCCAGAGAATGAACCAGGTTCAAGCATCATGCCAGGTAAAGTCAACCCAACCCAATGTGAAGCAATGACCATGGTGGTTGCGCAAGTGATGGGGAATGACACCACGATTAATTTTGCAGGTGCAGCGGGGAATTTTGAACTGAATGTTTATATGCCTGTGATTGCATATAATCTTGTTCAGTCGATTCAATTGCTTGGCGATGCATGTAACAGCTTCGATGAACACTGTGCTGTAGGGATTGAACCAAATCGTGAAAAAATTGATTACTTCTTACATAATTCATTGATGCTGGTAACAGCACTGAATCCTGTGATTGGTTATGAAAATGCAGCTAAAGTTGCTAAAACGGCTTATAAAGAAGATAAGACTTTAAAAGAAGTTGCGATAGAACTTGGTTTTGTCACGGCTGAACAGTTTGATGAAGTGGTACAACCTGAAAAAATGGTACGTCCAAACGCGAAATAATGAGTTGTAAGCGGCTATACTTTTGATGATTTATTGAGAAAGCATCAGTCGTTTAAAAAAGCACCTTAAGGTGCTTTTTTATTTTGAATTTGGAGGAGTTTTAGGATTCGCATTAACCATGTTTCTTCCGAGCCTCATGGTCACTTTTATTATGTGAGACCCTCTAATTGAGCGCCGTTTTCTCAAAATACTGAACAGCAGGTGAACGTGACATATAGGCTAAAGCCTGTTCTGTATCACCTTCATGAAGCGGATTAAACTTTGGAGAGGTCCAACGTAGAGTGGCTTTCCATAGGTATTTAATGGTCGGTAGGTGATCTGTTTTAGTTGCAGTTTTTTCAAACTCTCGAATAAAAGCAAAGAATCCATGGCGCATTAATTTTTGGATTTGTTGATGTTCAGTATCTTGTTGGCCCAGACTACGAGCAAAATCAACGAGGAAGTAAATAAAAAGCGGAAAAATTCCCATCATAATGATTTGTCTGGAAACATAAAAACTTAGCTTTTGTTGTAATAAATGCTCAAACAAATCATAAGCGACACAACGATGTTCAACTTCTTCCGCGAGATGCCAGCGGAATAAATCAGCCATGGCTGGATCAGCTTTATCCCAAGATTTACTATCAAGCGTCCATTGCCCAATTGTACCTGTAAAGTGCTCAATTGCTGCAATAACACCTACACGAAAGATTAACCAATATTCGTCAAATTTTTTTCCTTTTAAAAAAGGAATTCCTAATGGTTTGTCACCTAATAAAATGTTGAAAACAAGATGAGCACGATTTAATGGTTCTTGTATGTCATAGCCATTTTCTCTTAAAAAGTCTTGTACTTTTTCATGTGCGCGTGCATGCGCAGCTTCTTGGCGGACAAAGCCAATAACGTCTTGTTTTAATTTTTCATCGCTAATATGTGGAAGGGTTTTATTAAATACTCGACAAAACCAAAACTCGCCCGCAGGCAAAAGCATATTGATACCATTGGCGATATGTGAACAGAGTGGATCATCTGGCATCCAACATACAGAAGACTCAGAAAAATCGAAATATACTTTTCTTGCTTTAATTTGATGACTTTCCGTGATCATTGTGGTTATCCAACATGAAACTGTTAAGCGATTAAAAGTTTTTACCATTTAGAATAATTAGCGACCATATCCTTTGAGGACACTTTTTTTGTGATTTTTACTCTTTTGAGTAGAAAATATTGCTTTAGAAATTTAATATTATTTTTTTAAGTTATTGATATTGTTATTTCTTAATTTAAAAATCCAGAAAATAAAGACGTGAAAATCAATGTGGATTAGATGATATAAAAATAATTTTAATAGATTGAATCATCTATAGAAATATCAAATTTCTATATTGGAATACTGAGATTTAAATTCAGCGATTGTTCAACAAAAAAAAAGGATAATTCACGAATTATTGATTGGTTTATATTAATGATTTTACTAAGTTTTATTTTATAAGTTCTGTATTGTTTTTGGGTTGCAATATTTACTTTTATTTATATATCATATGCTTATGGTTTAATGAGACCTAGGGTTGCTGTTGGTTTTATCGATTTTATTAACAATTTTTAATTTTATTTTTCAATAAAAATTAATTTATAGTGTCAGCTCAACTTTATAATATTGACTCAGGTATAACATGAATAAAAGAAAAGTTATTACAGTCTTCATTACAAGTGGTATGGTCACTTTTGCCATAGCCGCAACCACACTATCACCAAACCAGAATAACCAGAGTGGAATCATCCCAACAGGCTATGATGATCTGATATTTAGTGTATCCAATGGCAATTGGGTAAAGAATATTTCCTTACCGAATGTAGCAAAAGAAGGTGCCTTAATTACAATTCAATCAACTGCGGGTTATGACAGTGATATTGATTTAAGTAATGTAAATATTGAAAAAAAAGGCGTTCTCACACTAAAGTCTGGAAACAGTTATCGTTTTAAATTTAGTAATGGAAAATGGGAGTTTTATGCGCCTGAAACTGCCAATTTTACGCCTGAAAAAAATGGCAATACCATTCCCGTATTTCAACAATCACAGGCCCAATATGTTGTAAGTGATGCTGCTTGGACTGAGACAATCCATTTACCGCAAACAGGTCAGAATGGCCAGATCCTTGTGGTTAAGTCTAATGCGCTTAAATCCTCCAAAATTAATTCACAAAATGCTTTATTTCCAAGTACATTGGTTGTCAATAAAAATGATGCATATATCTTTCAATATAATCAAGAACTGAGTAAATGGGTTCCACTGTCTGTTCCGACACGTATTATCAATGTGATCAATGGTAATACTGCGGCATTAAATACAGCTTTGCAAAATTTAACTGCAGCTAAAACAGAAATTCGTTTTGCTGATGGGGCGTGGGTGTCTTCATTAAAATTACCGCAAACAGCAAACGACCGAGATCGTATCATTGTTAGCTCAACTGCAAGCTGGCAATCAGTGATTGAAAATGAAAATACCAATACTACCGCAACCCTAAAACTCAACAAGGGCAATCGTTACGAGTTCATTTATATTGCAGATAAATCGTATTGGGTGTTGGCTTCGTCTCCTAAAACCGTATTCACTGCAAACACCGCTGCACAAGGCTTTACATTTAAAACCCCTGTTGTTGAAATAACCGCTGATAATGCGCAATGGGCACCTGTTGTAAACTTGCCAGCGGCTCAGTCTGGTGACAAGGTTATCTTATCTAATTCTGCGGATACAGCGTTTACAGTTTCAGGTAGCAACATTAGTGCAAGCTTAAAAAAAGGCGATAAAATCCGTTTGGTATTTAACAATGGTGTTTGGAACACCGATAGTTATCAGATTGATTTGCTGCTTGTGAATAGTCCCGTAGTCAATGACAAACTCGGTGCAACTGCTGCAAAAATTCAAGCCCGTGAAGCACTTAGATTAACCAATGAAGCGCTTGAAAACTCGCAAGCAAAAGCCTACTACAAAGAAGTTGGATACTTGGATTATCGAATCCCTGGAACGACACTCGGTGATGCGATTAATTTAGGGCGTTCAGATGCCACCGTACAAGCGGAAAGAACCAGAACAGGTGCTGACGCGGTATATACCATTACAGATCATTCGGGTTGCGGTTTAGCTTATATAAATAGCACTCCGAGTAAGTACAATATGATCGGATCACATAACTATGGTTGTGGTATCACCGCAATGCGGCATGAATTAGGGCATAACATGGGACTCGGACATAGCTTTGATCGAACCACAGGTTATAACTGGGGATTTGGTCATCCTTTAGGCAGTACTATTATGGGTGGAAATCAAATTGGCTTATATTCGAGCCCAGATATCTATAGCCCTGAATATGGCGTGCGTTTAGGTGAAACTGACAAATTTGATGGCTTAAGAAAAATTAATGAGAATGTTGAAGCCATTTCAAAATTTTTAGTGGCGGTTAATCCATAATGAATAAACGGATATATCTCATTATTTCCGTTGTTTTAACTGTTTTGGTGGTTTCTTTGTTGGCTTGGTGCATCTCAGGTCAACAGGAGACAGCTGATACAGCTAAAGCGATTACGTCTAAACAAAATGAACAAATCGATCAAGTGAATTCACCGAAGCTAAATACAGATCTAACCGAAACACAAGTATTGCAACGTATAAAAGACAGCCATGCTCGCCGTAAAATTGTAACGCTGGATGAAGACAAATTACGTGCAGGAATTTTCAATCAACAGATGTTCAATTTGAGTACTGTTGATACCGTGTCTATGCATAATCCTGTTCCTTTGACAGATGCACAAAAAAAAGATGGGCGAATATTTCTGAGGAATGATCTATATACCTTAGAGGCGAAGAATATCGGCGATCAAATCGTATTTAATGTGCCAGGCTATGGTTTAAACAGACAGGCCGTTATAGAACGTATAGAGGTAGATCCAGATGAAGATATTATCAGTTGGTCAGGCTCTCTAGAAGGAGGAGATCAAAATAGTGAGAAGTTTCATATTACTCAAACCATTAAAGACAATTTTACCATGGGTACGATTACAGCAGATGGTAAAACCTATGCCATTTTGATGAAAAATGGCTATGGATGGGTCAATGACGTTGCCAATGAATCTGCCGCACTTGAGGCAGCGGAAAAGGAGACGGATCATGTACATTAATTTTTTAATCTAAAGACATGATTTATTCTCTAAACTTGAAGTAGCAACAAAATGAAAATAGTCATTACTGCGTCATAACAAAGATTTAGACACCTCGAAAGGTGTCTAACATCATCATTGATTTAAAATTATTTACGCACTGAATCAAGTACTTCTTTGTTTGTCACAACTTCTTGTGCTTTTGAATAACTTTCAATCAGTAATTGATAAGCAGGGAAGATTTGAGTGTACACTTGAGCCCATTCAGCAGCATCTTCACGGTTCCAAGTTTGTTGAATTTCTGAAGCAACCGCCGCTGTATCCATCGGTACCGCACCTGCTTGAACCACACGTGCTAAGGTAATTTCTTGTGCCATTTTGCTATACGTACCTGATGCATCAACCACAACAAAAACTTTATAGCCATCAGCAATTGCACTAATCGCTGGAAAAGCCATACACACGCTGGTAATCGTACCCGCAATAATCAGGGTCTTTTTACCTGTTGCTTTAACCGCTTCAACGAACTCTTGATTATGCCATGCATTAATTTCGCCTTTACGTGCGACATATTTTGCATGGGGTGCATTTGCGTGTATTTCAGGAATAAGTGGGCCATTGGGGCCTTGAGGAACTGAGGCCGTGGTAATGACAGGCATGTTTGATAATGATGCTATTTTAGCTAAGGCTGCTGCACGTTGGCGTAGTTCTGTCATTGGCATATCAGCAACGGTTTGAAATAAACCACTTTGATGATCAATTAACAGCATAACGGAATCATTTACATCAATCACTGGGGCTTGGCCATTAAAATTAGCTGGAGTAGACATTTTATATATCCTTAGTTAAGCAATCATTTGCTGTTTTTAATACTAACAGTAGGACAAATATTGAATTATGCTATTTATATGACATATTGTCTTATATAGAGAACAGTTGCGATATTTAAGGGGGATATGATGAAAGACTTAAATGACCTGTATTATTTTACCAAAGTGATTGAATATGGCGGCTTTTCAGCTGCAAGTAATGCGTTGGGTGTGACCAAATCATTGTTAAGTCGAAGAGTTGCGGAATTGGAAAACCGTTTAGGAGTAAAACTTCTCAATCGAACCACCAAAAGAATTTCGATTACAGATGTCGGGAACATATATTTACAACACTGTAAAGCAATGCTTGTGGAAGCTGAATCAGCTGATGAGGCAATCGCACTGTTAAGCGCAGAGCCGACTGGAATTGTAAAAATTTCTTGTCCTACAAATTTATTGCATATTAATGTCAGTAAAATGTTGAATAAGTTTTTAGCACGTTATCCGAAAGTTAAATTGCATGTGGAAGCAACAAATAGAAAGGTAGACTTGTTTAATGAACGTTATGACGTTGCAATTCGAATCAGACCCTTACCTTTAAAAGATAGTGATTTGATTGTACGTAGCCTATCTATTTCAAAACAATTTATTGTCGCAAGCCCTGATTTGTTGAATCAACATTTCTTGATTAAAACACCAGAAGAATTAACAAGATTGCCTATTTTAATGATGGAGTCTTTGTCCTTTGAATATCATTGGAATCTTTATAATTCTAATAATGAACTATATGTGGTTAAGGATGAGCCGAGGCTAACCACTACAGATTTAAGTGCATTGCATTTAGCGACTTTAGATGGCTTGGGAATTGCAAAACTACCGGAATTAATTATTGCTGAAGACTTAAAAGCGGGCAGACTGGTTAAAGTGATTCCTGAGTGGGAACCGATGCCAGAGCTTATTCATTTGGCCTATACTTCTAGAAGAGGTCTATTACCATCGGTAAAAGCTTTAATCGAGTTTTTGGTCACTGAGTTTGATCAAGTTTAATTCTTTACAAGAATCAGCTTTATTCACCCGCCAATATCTTTGATCGACAACAGGTGAATACTGCAATTGGCATTGAATAAACTGTCATAATTGTTAGAATGCATTTCTTTCGCTGTTTTCATGTTGTTTTTATTTTGTATTTAGGCTGCAAGATGACCAATAACGTTATAGTAAACAGTATTTTAATTAAGGATTTTTTAATGTTATCAATTTATTTAACAGATGTTCAGGAAAATGTGCAGTTTAAAGATTACCCTAGTGAGCACCCTGTTAAATTTATTTTAAATTTCAAAAAGATTTTTCCAAGTGTAATGGAAATTTTACTCCCAGTACTTCCTGATGATGAAGACTTGGATAAAATGACTTGGGAATCTACAACTGAAGATTTTGAGATTTTTAAGAAACTCCTTACAGGTTGGGGTGTGATTGAGTTACGTTTACAAGCGATTAGCCAATATAAGAATAAAAATTTCGCAGACCAACTGCTTAAACAAGCTCAAGCCAAACGTAAAGAATTTGCAAAAAAGCAGCAACAATTGTCTACGGTTGAACTGGACTACTTATTTATGCATGAAACACATGCATTGATTGACGCTGAATTGGTTGAGTTAGGTGAAAAATTCTATTTACCTACTTTGCGAGATATTTGGAAAAATACTGTACCTGCCAAAGTGCTGAATGCTAATTTCTAGTCAAACATAAGCAATAGATTGAAATAATCAAATTCAAGTATAAAAGGCAGTTTTAAACTGCCTTTTATTTTTTATTCATCTGTTTAAGTTTTTTAAATTGTAGGCCCAAGCGTATAAAACATAAAAAATAGAATAAATATTGAACTGATGATACTTAATATATTTAAAACTTTCATTTTTTAACCAATTGCGATATCTAAATTTTGAGTGGAAACATTTTTAATACTTAGATTTTATTCGGCAGTTGTTTAAGCATGATGACAATGATTTAAATGAGGTCATTCATTTAGCAAGTCTTTATGATTTAATTTTAAATGTTGGCATTTCTTATTCAATCTTCTTTATTACGTGTTTGTAGGATAAAACTTCTGATTGTTGATTGATGGATGGTGTATGTCGTGATTTCTATATCTAGGAGTTGCTTAATATTTCTGCTAATTCACTTTTACTTAGAAACATATGACAAAAGTAGATATTTCTAGCAAGTTTTTTTATGTTGTAATACTTTTGATTTTAATCAATTCATACTTGTTATGATTTTTTAAAATATCTTGATAATCTTTTTTAAAGTATCGGATTTCCCCGGGGATATATCCAAGGATATTCAGCAATGTCGAATAATTTTTTAGATTTAATTCATAAACGCCGTACAATTTATGCGATTGGACGTCATGTTAATCAATCTCCTGAGCATCTTACTGATTTGATTCAGCAAGCGATCAAGCAAAGCCCATCTTCTTTTAACTCGCAATCATCTCGTGCAGTGATCTTGTTTAATGCTGAACATGAGAAGTTCTGGAACTTTGTAAAAGTTCAACTCAAAGCTTATGCCAAAGATGAAGCAAGTGCCTTAAAAACAGAGACTAAAATAGACAGTTTTATCGCAGGCTTTGGTACCGTTCTTTTCTTTGAAGATTTAGATGTGATCCAAAACTTACAGGAAAAATTTCCAGCTTATGCAGAAAACTTTCCGATTTGGGCTGAACACTCTACAGCAATCGCACAATTTTCAACGTGGACAACCTTAAATAGCGAGGGTATTGGTGCATCCTTACAGCACTACAATCCAATTGTCGATGAACAAGTCCATGCGGAATGGGATATACCCAAAACTTGGAAACTTCGTGCACAGTTGGTGTTTGGTTCAATTGAAGCGGAGGCTGCTGAAAAAGCCTATATCGATGATGCTGTGCGTTTTAAAGTGTTTAAATAATAGTTTTTATTTTCTCTAGCTTCTTGGCTTGCTCAGCCAAGAAGCTTTGCTATTAAAAATGCTAATCAATCTATTGATCTAATTATACAAAGTGCCGGTTATCTAGACTCAATTTCTTTTCGCAGACTGTTTAGAAAGAAAACCGGCTTAACACCCTTAGAATATCGTTGTAGATTCAGTCGTCGAGTATCAGCTTTTCAATTGAATTTAGCTTGAAAGTTGAGTTGTTGCTATTTACTCACTAAAAGCTGAGGCGATGATGGATGCTTTTTTAAGTTTTATTGATCATTGCTATATAACAAACAAATCATTAAAAAAGAAAACGATTTCCAAAAAAGTGCTAAAGAGGCTTTGATTTAAAATTTAAATGTACTATAGTAAAGCTAGAAAAGTTGAGTAATATGCTTGGTTTTTATGCAGTTGATTCTTTATTTCAAATTAAAGATCTACAGTTAAAAGCAAACTTATACTTTTTTCTATCTCTCTCAATATGAGCAATCAATTGTGTTAAGAAGCAGTGGTCTGTTGCTGGCATTTGCAACAGTATTTTTACAGCTTGCGGTTTTTTTACAGCCGTTATTACCTGAGCAGTATCAAATTGCTCCGGTCTGTGAAGACATCACTCAAGCTTTATTGCGACCAACACATGCACATCTTCATCATGAGCAAGCATCTAGTTTTATTCATCACTATTTGCATTTAGATCAAGCCCAGCAAGCAAGCAGCTCAAGTCATGATCATCATGACATTAACCACCAGTGCCAGTATTGTGTGGTATATGGCAATTTAGTGATGCCACCAGAAATTGGCGTAAAAGAAATCCTAGTGCGTATTCAAGTACGTTTAATGGCTTATGTCGAAAACTTTCAGCATGTCTATTTTCAATTACAACGCCTGTTTCTGATTCCTCAAGGGCGAGCCCCACCTGTAGTCTTTGCATAACACATTCACCGATCCATAGGTTTAGCATTTTTAAATAAAGGCTTTAAAGCCATGCGATCGTATTTCGAATTTATTGTGTAGAGAATGATCATGATTTTTCAAAATTTCCTCGATTTGCAGGAAAGCAGCCTTTGCATGCTATTTTTAGTATTGTTTAAAAATACCGCAAAAAGAAAACAACAGATTGTACTGAATGTTCAGGCGTATGCTGAGTTTGTACAACAAAAAATGTTTATCAATGTATTCAAAACTCAATCTTTACCAACTTTACCAATGAATAAGGTGGTGTCATGGATCTAGGATTAACTGCTTTAGAATTGGCGCGTATTCAGTTTGCTTTTACTGTTTCTTTCCATATTATTTTTCCTTCAATTTCTATCGGGCTTGCAAGCTTTTTAGCTGTGCTTGAATGGCGCTGGCTAAAAACTCAAAATCCTGTTTACCAAGATTTATTTAAATTCTGGGTGAAAATTTTTGCTGTCGCTTTTGGGATGGGCGTGGTTTCTGGTGTGGTGATGAGTTATCAGTTTGGAACAAACTGGAGTGAATTTTCACGTGTTGCAGGCTCGGTAACTGGTCCATTACTGGCTTATGAAGTGCTGAGTGCATTTTTCTTAGAAGCTGGTTTCCTTGGCATTATGCTCTTTGGTTGGGGGCGCGTAGGTCCTCGGGCGCATTTCTTTGCAACGGCTATGGTGGCGATTGGTACCTGTATTTCAATGTTTTGGATTTTATCTTCAAACAGTTGGATGCAAACACCACAAGGCTTTAGTATCGAAAATGGGATTATCGTGCCGCAAGATTGGTTTGCCATTGTGTTTAACCCCTCATTTCCTTACCGTTTAGCCCATATGGCTGCAGCAGCATTCCTTGTTTCAGCCTTACTGGTGGCTGCAACTGCTGCTTGGCATTTATTAAAAGGACGTCGTGACGCATTAATCAAAAAATCGTTCTCTATGGCATTGTGGATGATTCTGGTCCTTGCACCATTACAGGTTCTCATCGGTGATAATCATGGTCTAAATACCTTAAAACACCAGCCTGCTAAACTTGCAGCGATTGAAGGGCATTGGGAAACCAATAAAGGTGAGGGTATGCCGCTATATCTGTTTGGTATTCCAGATATGCAAGCAGAAGAAACTAAATATGCTATCGGTATTCCAAATCTTGGCAGCTTAATCATGACCCATACGCTGGATGGTGAGGTAAAAGGCTTAAAAGAGTTTGCACCTGAAGATCGTCCTAATTCTACTGTGGTGTTCTGGAGCTTTAGAATCATGGTTGGAATGGGCATGTTGATGATTCTACTCGCCGTGATGGCATTGTTTCTACGCAAAGGCGGCAAGCTTTATGAAAACAAATGGTTACACCGTTTTGCTTTTGCTATGGGACCTTCAGGATTTATTGCCTTGCTTGCAGGCTGGTTTACCACAGAAGTTGGTCGTCAACCGTGGGTGGTATATGGAGTGATGCGGACCAAAGATGCTTTATCTCCAGTTTCTGCGGAACAAGTCGGCCTCACTTTAATTATTTTCGTTGTGGTGTATTGCATCGTATTTGGCATCGGCATTTACTATATGTTGAAATTGATGCACAAAGGTCCACAATTTATCTACGCCACACCAGAAAGTGTAGCGCATAGTGAAGAAGCGGTTATTTTGGCCTCTAAACGTCCATTGACGAGTGTTGAAGATAGCGTTGATTCCAATGAACAGGAGCGTAAATAATGATTGATTTATCTCTGATTTGGATTGTCATTATTGCCATTGGTGTATTCATTTATGTGGTACTAGATGGTTTTGATTTAGGGATTGGGATTTTATTTCCCTTTGTTAAAGATCAACACGAACGTGATGTGATGATGAACACTGTTGCACCTGTTTGGGATGGTAATGAAACCTGGATGGTACTGGGTGGTGCAGCATTATATGCGGCGTTTCCAATGGTCTATGCCACTGTATTATCCGCATTATATATGCCCGTTATCCTTATGGTGATTGCTTTAATTTTCCGTGGTGTGGCTTTTGAGTTTCGTTTTAAAGCCAATCGAACCAAACATTTATGGGATAAAGCATTTATTGGTGGATCAATTCTTGCCAGCTTTTTCCAAGGGATGATTCTTGGTGCATATATCCAAGGGATTAAAGTTGAAAACCATATGTATGCAGGTGGTGGTTTAGACTGGTTATCGCCGTTTACTGTGTTTACAGGTATTGGTGTTGTTGTACTTTACGCAGCACTGGGTTGTGGATGGTTAATTTTTAAAACTGAACTTGATTTACAAGATCGTATGTATCAGTTGATGCCTAAATTAATCGTTGCTTTGTTTGTTATCTTTGGTGCAGTCAGTATTTATACCCCGATGGCTCATCCTGAAATTGCAGCACGCTGGTTTAGCCAACCACAATTGATGTATTTTAGTCCTGTACCCATATTGGTGGTGCTGTTTACTTTTCTTGTGCTTCGCGCATGTAAAAAGCGTTATGAACTAAGCCCATTCCTTTATACCTTGGCTTTGGTTTTCCTTGCTTATACTGGGTTTATCATCAGTTTGTGGCCTTATGTGATTCCGCCATCAGTGACTATCTGGGAAGCTGCCGCGCCACAGAGCAGCCAATTATTTGCTTTAATTGGTGCATTGATTTTAATTCCAATTATTTTGATCTATACCGGGCTTTCGTATTGGGTGTTCCGAGACAAAGTTCGAATTGGTGATGAAGGTTATCACTAAACTTAAAAGTCGCATGTTTAGTTTTTGGCTTGAGTAAAAAATAGCCTAAGCAAGATTGAACATGCAGCAGGGTAAAAATTTAAAGCTTTAAATGAGGTAAGCAAGTATGAAACTATCTCAAACACAATGGTTTGTCGTGTTATGGCTAGGTGGATTTCTAACATTGGCGATTATTGCTGGTTTTTTTAGAATGTTGATTCAATTGGCCTACTAAGGTTTTACTGAATTAAAAATGAGGAACATAGTTCCTCATTTTTAATTTAATTTTTTGTTTTAGCGAATGGACAATAAAAATAATCTGTATCTAAGCGGCTTCTAAAAAATTAATAAATCTTTTCCATCAATCAAAAAATGATCATCTTTGATTAAATCAGGCCAACGGTGAAAACGGTTTGGTTTTTATTGAATGGGTTATATGACGTGACAAAGGTAAATTGTTTTTTTAAATAGATGTTACTCAAATTGGGCTTAATTCTATGTGGTTAGAATTTTTTCTAGTACTTTAAAAATAATTTGAAAATCATCATCCTCTAACCAAGCTGAATTACTAATGGTAAAACTTTGTGCTGCGAAGCGCGTTGCATTTGGCGTATCCGCATGTATATGCGATAACGCTGGATAGTGGGAAATTGAACGTACAAAAAGTTTGGTTATGCCTAAACCTGAGCACCAAAGTTCATCTAATATTTTTTTACATAATCTTTCGTTTTCTACAAAACAAATCAAAAAGGGAAAAGTTGCCTGAGTATTTATCTGTTCATCAAATATATGTAAGTTTGGCAATAATCTTAATTGTAAGATACGCTTTTTAGCTCGCTGTCTTGCTTGTTGCCAATGTAGTGGAAGGCGTGTACTGGCATGTGCTGCGACTTGACTGCGCCATTTTCCAAGTTGATGAATAGGGATACTGTCGAGATCAAAGTTATCCCCTACAGCTGTGATTTCATCATGGTTTTCTAGCGCCTTACGCAAAGGTTTGCCATAGAGCCATGTTAAAGTTGCAGGACGATAAAGCAAACTATACGCCATCAACTCCAAACAACGTTTCAGCTCCCATTGCTTGAGCAGAGGTAATGTTAAGGAACTCTCATAAAGTTGCTGGTTGATTTCTAGATCCCGACTAAACAATACACCTCCTTCAGCACTGGTTAGTCCTTTGCCAAAAGCCAGACTAAAAAATGCAATATCTCCAATTAGCCCTACGCTTTGATAATGGGTTTTAGCACCCATAGATTGAGCAGCATCTTCAATGATAAAGGTCTGATAATGCCGGGCAATTTCTTGGACTAAGCTAAAATCATAAACTAGACCAGCAAAATGAGTCACCACAATTGCCAAAGTATTTGCATTGGTTAATTGTTGTAGTTGTTGAATCTCAAAATTTAAGCTATTGGTTTCTATGTCACATAGAACGGGCGTTAATCCTATTTTCTCAATCGCCAGTGCCACCAACGGACATGTCCATGCTGGAATAATGACTTGTTTACGTTGTGGCTGTCTTTTTTCTAGCGTTTGCAAGGCAAGAATTAGAGCAACTGTACCTGAGCAAGTTAAACTCGGTTGAGGAATATTGAGTAAATGGCTTAGATATGTGGATAGATCTGTTTGACGAGCAGAAGGAAACAGATCTCTAAAATTAATCGTGAGGCCATTGGTCGGTGGGATTTCTTTTTTCATATTTAGATGTCGTAAGTCATATTCCTATGTATTGGTTCAAATAGGGTGTGGTTTTACTTCAGTACTTCATTGGTTGAAAGATGTTGTTTTGACTCATCTTTTGCTAAGAAAAGTACACCAATTAAAATCAGTGTTGCGCCTAGTACTTTTGCAAAGGTGAGTGGTTCATTAAACAACCATATAGATAGAAGCGTGACGCTAATCAACTCCAAATGTGATGCAGCAAAGGCAGGTCCAACAGGTGCATGTTTGAGTAAAGTCATCCATGTAAAAAAGGCCCCGATATAGCCAATAATTGCCCCATAAATCCAATAATGACTCAAGATACGGATTAACCAAGCCATATCATAAGTCAGTGGCATTGCATGGATGGACGCAAATTTAAAACTGATTTGGGCCAAGGTGTCAAAAGACATTAATATGATAAAACCGATGATATAAAATAACTTCATGTGCCTAATCCCACAACAGTGACGCCTAAGCTAATTAAGATGACACCGATCAGTCGATTACGTGTGAGCTTTTCATTGAAAAATAAACGCCCAGCGATAAGGATGACAACGATATTGATACTGCCTAACATCACACCATCAGACAATGGGACTAAGGAAAGGAAAATAAGCCAAGTGAAAAACTCAATGATATAACTGGTGATACCAATCCAAATCCAGGGACGTATTGCCATTGCTTTCCAATGTGCAATGCCATCATGTTGAGTATTTTCTGACGCTGCTGCCTTAAAAGCCAGTTGACCGACAGTATCAATGACAATAGTTAGAAACCAGACAGCAGCAATAGCTAAATTCACGCAGGTTCACCATGTTTTAGATTCGCTTCAACAGTGCTTATTTCAGCTGAGTTTTCTACAGGGTTGGAAATAACAGCCAATTGTTGATGCTGTTTGATGAAATTTAATGATGCTTCAATGACTTGTTTACGATCGTTATCAATCGTGATCATATGGTAGCTTTCGTAAAGCCAAATTAATTGTTTTTGGCCCGATACTTTGTCATAGATCAACTGACTATTTTTTTTATCCGCAATATCATCATGAAATGCATGTAAACAAAGCGTCGGAGCGGTAATTTTGTATAAATTTTTACCAACATTTTTGGATAAGCGTTGCATCTGATAAAGTGAATGCCAAGGATTACCTGGCAATCCAGCTTTACTACTATCATCACTTTTCATGGCTTCTAGAATACGCATACGCAATTGTTGGTTTTTAATGCCGTAAGGCTCAGTTTCATCAAAGGCACTATTTTTAAAAATATTTAAATGCGAAACGATGGGTAAAACGATAGGGGCGAGTATTTTTGACCATCGTGGAATACTCCAACCATCAAATTTAAAAGTTGGGCTATAACAAATCACTCCAGAAACTGGATGTTCTGAAGCATATTTAAGTGCCAATAAAGAGCCCATAGATAATCCAATGACAAATATTTCATCAGTATGCTTTTTTAATTCTTCAGCAGCTTGGCAAATACTTGAATACCAGTTTTCCCATTTGGTTTGGACTAAGTCTTGCATTGTTCCGCAATGTCCTGCGAGCTGTACGGCTAAGACACTATAGCCCATTTGCTGACAGGGCTTTGCCACACTACGCATTTCATTAGGTGTGCCTGTTAAACCATGGATCAGTAGTACACCAGTACGACTTCCATTGATGAAGAATGAGTTATCTTTAATCATGCAAGCACCATAATCGTTGGATCAAGTTCAAAATCACTCATCAGTAACTTTTCTAAAGGTTGATGAATTTCTGTAATATTTTTAAAAGGCGTATATAAAATTTGTTTTTCGCGGCAATGTTCAATCAGGGATTTTTTTGCAAAGACATAATTTGCACTTTCGGCAAGACAAAAATCTGAACGACCATCGCCAATTAAAATAATATTTGTCTGATGATTCATCTCAGCAATTTTGCATTTACAGGTGCCACTTGCACTTTTACAGGCTAAATTGGTATTTGGAAATTCTAATCGCCATTGGTATTCATTTACTTGAACCAAATGATTCGCGATAACTGGAAGATGCCCAAGATTATACTTAGATAAAATATATTGAATCACCAGATCTAAACCATCGCTAACAATGGTCAGTGGTATGTTATGTAAGGCGCTCAATTGCACCAGATCTAAAAAACCAGCATCAATTTCTATTTGATCTAAACATTGATAAAACGCTTGTTGATTCATATGCAATAAAGCGATTTGTTGTTGCATACATTGCTTTGAGCCAATCAATCCTTGTTCCCATTGCTGCTCAATGGCTTGCCATCCATCTAAGGCAAAAGTTTCCAATAAATGATCAGTTGTATCATTTAAACTAATAGTCCCATCAAAATCACATAATATATGCCAAAGGTTTTGTGAGGTCGTATTCTGTTGCGGGCTTATCAGGAACATAATAAGTTTTACCACTGTTATTTTAATAAACTTGTCACATAAATTAATTTTCGATTCTTAATTAAATCTTATGGGAAATTAGTGGCAAAAAGATGACGTTGCTGTATTGTAAAAAAGTGTAATTTATTAAAATTATTTAATTTAATAAAAATTAATAACTTATTTTTTTATCGCCTCAAATTAAAGGAATTTAAAATTCATATTTTTGACTGAATTAAGTTTCGGGTCACAAAACAAAACAATGTTAATGGAATTTTACTTTTTTTTAAGATTCGCATAAGAAAGCAAATTCATATTTAGCCCACATCGCAAATATGCTGATTTCAGATTTGAAGTCATTATAAAAATGCGTTGAATGGACCGAAATATGAACAATCATTTAAAACCCATAAAACTTGCGCCGATTATCGGAATACTACTTAGTTCATCCTATGTATATGCAAATGATGATCAGCCTGCAGCTTTAAGTATTGGTGCAAATTACACTGTCGATTTTCAGCCATATAAAGGAAAACGTACCTATCAGAGCTTATTACCTACAGCTTTCTATGATAACGGTCGCGTTTATTTAGAAGGCGATGAAGCCGGTGTTTATCTTTTAAATGATGATCACAATGAACTGCGGTTAAATGCTGCATACGATGGCAGCAGTTATGACCCGAGTGGGGAGCTGACTGGACTACAACGCCGTAAATGGTCAGTCATGGCGGGTGGTAGTTATATGCGAATAACGCCATTTGGGGGTTTTAAGGCCCAGATTGGAACAGACGTACTTTCTCGAAGTAAGGGCACGATTGCCACAGTATCTTATCTGGCCGAAATCAGTCGTGGTAAATGGTCTTTTTATCCTGAAATCGGCGTGCAATGGAACAATGCTAAATATAACCAATATTACTATGGCGTAAGTTCATTAGAAGCCCAACGCACAGGTATCAGTTCTTATCAACCCAGCTCAAGCTTTCATCCTTTTTTAGGGATGGCAGCTGATTACCAGATTTCAAAAGATTGGAGTGCTTTTGGCACTTTAAACGTCGATTTTCTTTCAAAGGAACAAACAAATAGTCCAATGATTGACCGACGTACAGATATTTATCCATCCATCGGCATCAAATATAAATTTTGAATGTAACTCATTTCTCCACTCAGATTTTGTTTCAAAACAAAACTGAATCAATTAAAAGCTCGAAAAAGGTAACAACATGAATATCAAAGAAAACCATCTTTTTTCAGAAGGTCAGGCCATGACAAAACGTGAACCATTAGATGAAGCACAACTCTTGGCGGATGAAGCCAAATATTGTTCATATGGCGATACCGTGCATTATGTCAATCCGCCTAATATTTTTACAGATTGTCGAGGTAGCTATGTTTATAATGACCAAGGCACGCCATTTCTTGATCTTCAAATGTGGTTTTCAGCAGTTAATTTTGGTTATAAAAACCCACGCCTAGACCAAGCATTAATTAATCAAATTCATACTTTACCTCAAATTGCCAGCCAATATTTACACCCAACTAAAATTGAATTGAGCAAAGTCATTGCCGAAGATATGTTGAAAAAGACCGGCGAAAAGGGACGTATTCACTATAATGTTGGTGGATCACAAGCGATCGAAGATTCATTAAAATTGGTGCGAAATTTCTGTCATGGTAAAAGCCGTATGTTTGCTTTTGAAGGCGGCTATCATGGTCGAACTTTAGGGGCTTCTTCAATTACCTCAAGCTATCGCTATCGCCGTCGTTATGGTCATTTTGGTGAACGTGCTCAATTTATCCCTTTCCCATATCCTTTTAGACGTCCTAAAGGGATGACAGCTGAAGAGTATGCAGTAAAACTTGTGGCTGAGTTTAAACGCTTATTTGAAAATGAATATCATGGTGTTTGGGATCCTAAAGTTCGCGAAAGTGAATTTGCCGCTTTCTATATTGAAACGATTCAAGGAACAGGTGGTTATGTCATTCCACCTATGAATTTTTATCCAGAGTTAAAAAAAGTTTTAGATGAACATGGAATTTTATTGGTTGTTGATGAAATCCAAATGGGCTTTTATCGTACTGGTAAATTGTGGTCATTTGAACATTTCGGTATTACCCCAGATGTATTGGTATTTGGTAAAGCTCTGACCAATGGTTTAAATCCGCTTGCAGGCGTTTGGGCGAAAGAAGAAATCATTAATCCTGAAGTTTTCCCTGTTGGATCAACGCACTCGACTTTTGCATCAAATCCATTGGGTACGGCAGTGGGGCTTGAAGTCATGAAAATGCTGGCCGAGAAAGATTATGAAAAACAAATTATGGAAAGTGGTGCATATTTCCTTGAAGGCTTAAAAGATCTACAGAAACGCCATCCTGAAATTGGTGATGTTGATGGGTTAGGCTTAGCTTTACGTGCAGAAATATGTCAAGTGGATGGCTTTACTCCAAATAAAGCATTATTGGACAAAATGGTAGATATTGGTCTTTCAGGTACTTTGGAGTATCAAGGTGAAAAATGTGGTCTAGTCTTAGATGTGGGCGGCTATTACAAAAATGTGATTACATTTGCACCAAACTTGGAAATCTCACGTGCTGAAATTGATCAAGCAATGGTTTTATTAGAGCAGTTATTACTACGTGCTAAAAAAGAGCTGTGATTCAGTAGGTTGAATTTATGACAATGCAAACCGATCTCAATCAATTGGAACCACATTCACTGGTAGATGCTTTTATTCAGCATCCACCTAAAATGTTTGATGTAAATGATTCAAGCGATTTTTTAACTTTTTTTACAACAGATTTTAATCTACTCACGACTTTAGATCTTCCTGTAAAAAAACGCATTGAATCTACATTAGGTTATTCATATTGGGGGCGGTTTTTGCATTTAAAAACATGTTTTATTGGAACGACCGTAACCGAATATAGCCCACTTATCAGTAGTTTACCGGTCAGTGATTTGCTGCAACAACTCAAGCAACGTATAGGCCAGCAAAGTTTAACGATTATTAAAGATTTACCAATAAATTCGCCTTTATTAACTGCGCGAGAGAATCTCTATAGTCAGCAATTTATTGAAGTTGCAGAGCGTGCCGGTTTTCTGGCGATAGAAGGGCAAGCTTTGGCTTATGTGCCAATTGATTTTGAAAATCGAGAAGATTATTTAGCAAAATTTTCAAAAAGCCGCCGTAAAAATTTGAAACGCAAGTTGAAAAGCTTAGACGATTTACGGGTTGAGATACTCGATACAGGTGCGCAACAATTTGCACAGCACGCATTTCGAGCGCAGTTATATCAGTTATTTTTAAATGTTTACAATCAAAGTGAGGTTCACTTTGACTTACTCACTGCTGAGTTCTTTGATGAAATTTTGCAAGATGCTGAAAATGGTGGCAAAGTTTTTTTGTATTGGAAAGCGCAAATTTTAGTGGGATATAACATTTGTTTTGTGTACCAAGGTAATCTTGTTGATAAATATATTGGTTTAAATTATCCCTTAGCCATTGAATATAATCTTTATTTTATCAGTTGGTTCATCAATCTGGATTATGCCAAACAACATCATTTAAAATTTTACATTGCTGGTTGGACAGACCCTGAAGTAAAGGCTCAGTTGGGTGCTAAGTTTACTTTTACACGGCATTTAGTCTGGATTAAACAACCTATATTAAGATTTGTACTCAGACGACTACGCCATTTGTTTGAAGCAGATGCACATTGGCATGAAAGTATGCAGGAGTCAAAATCATGAATAGCATTAGGCAACATGTTGTTCTCAATTTTGATGGTTCAGTCGAGATTTCGAATGCTGCGCAAAACATCGATCTTGCCAGTTGGCAAGAACAAATCCGTTTTGGATGTCATTGGAAAAAATTTCAGCAACTTGAAGATTATCTAGCCGAGCAATTACCTCCATCAGATCAATTGGGTTGTGTATTTATGGGAAGTGGTGATTATCATCATATAACCCAGCTGCTTTTAAAACGGATAACAAACAATGAACCTGTTCATTTAATTGTTTGTGACAATCACCCTGACAATATGCGTTATCCGTTTGGAATACACTGCGGTTCATGGGTGTATTGGGCCAGTCAATTGCCACAGGTTGCCCGGATCGATGTGATCGGCATCAGCTCAAGTGATATTAGCTTAAAACATGCATGGGAAAACCATTGGTCTCCTTTATATAAGGGCAAATTGCATTATTGGAGTATTCAACAAAAGGCGAATTGGACCCAATGGATTGGCGCACAACATGCATGGCATGGTTATGATGAGCCAGACCAATTAATGTCAGATTTTTTTAATGAAATACAAAAAATTGATCTACCTATATATTTATCTATAGATAAGGATGTGTTGTCTAAAGATGTGGTGATGACCAATTGGGATCAAGGGCATTTTTTAGAAAAACATTTGCAGGATCTAATTCAAACTTGTTCAGCGCGTCTAATCGGAGCCGATATTACTGGGGATGTCTCAGCTTTTCATTATCAAAGTCGATTGAAAAGGTTTTTAAGTGAATCCGATGGGCAACAAGAGCCGACCCAAATCGAAATTGCTCAATGGCAAATACATCAGCAAGCATTAAATCAAAGATTGCTTAACAGTATTCATCACGCCTGGAAAATAGATGAATAAAACAGATCGTATTCGGTCTCATGTTATAACAACAATTATTTTTGATTTACGATCTTGATCATGTATACCGCAGCAAGAGTTTTTTCTGATGTTTGAGCTTATTATCGTAAAAAAGTAGGACTAAGATCATTGTAAAACAATAAAATAGCCTAAGCAAAATTATATAAATGCAATTGGATTTTCTCATTTATAAAGACATAAAAAGTACTTTATCTAATTTAAACTGGATTTTATGTCATGTTTAGATCATTTTCTTGCCAAGATGAATGGTTAAATACCGATTCATTCTGATCAATGTTTTCATTATCCATAATATATAAATGGCTGGCATTGTTGAACTTTAGTTTTTGAGGATATCTAAATAGAAATAGGGTTCTAATTGACGAATTTCTGTGGGTTTAAGACCTGCATCTAACAGGTATTTTTCTCTATTTTCGAGAACATCACGGACATCCTTAATACAATCTCTGGCTTGATCTAGGTTGAGTCCAAAGGCATTGCTACGACTGATAAGGTTGTCATAGCTTCCAAACCGTCCATCATTGCCTAAAACCAGAGCATGTTCATTTGGAAATGAGCTTGGCATACCATGAGGTAAAACATCAAAAAGCGGGCTTAAAGCATAATGTTGTTTTTTCATGTCATACATCAAAAAACCATGATTTTTTAAATGATCGTCAGTATTGCTAATCATGACATTCAGCACCATCCGCTTATAGAGTTCTTTTTGATTACTGATAGCATCAAAACAAATCTGACTACAGACTTTGGCAATACTCATATAGGACATTTTAGGATCTCCTATACGAATTTTCTGAATATTGAGCAAACTATTGGCACTTATATAGTGCTTTTTACGTTCAGGGCAGTTTCGATCAAAGCGTTCAACTAAGAGAATAGGGCGACCGGCACATTCTGTTAGTTCGGCATTACATGTATTGAGCCCCATATCTCGTGCCATATTCAGCGAAGCATATTCGACTTTACAGGTATCAAACAAATCATCACTTTTATTAAATTTGGCAATCCATTCTTTATTTTTATACATCACAAGGGTTTTGGGTCTGGCTCCGCCCATTGAAGCCCCGTTATATAACAGCTTGTTTAATTCAAGTTGCTCAAGTTTCATCTCAAACGGATCTCGTTTTTTTTCGATGAGTTCAGTAATTTGTATGAAAGTTTCTAATTCTGCATATTGAATGATATTTGAATTGTTTTTTATATGCGATTTAGACAAGCTTCCAACAATACAGCCGACTGAATTTCCTTGTGAAGCGAGTAACCATTCCAATTGATTTAATGGTGTTCTACGGTGTAAGGCATTGGTTAAGCGTTTACCCCAATTGTCTGGTGTTGCATCTGCAAGTACACCAAAACCATCTTTAGAAATAGTTTCATATGGTTTGTTATAAGACTGAAAGCTTAGATTAAGTGGATCTAAAGGGAAGGCATCTGCACGTTGTAAGTATGATTGACCATAAAGAAAGCGATAAATCGGTTTTTCATAAGAATAGTGTGCAGCAATTGTTGGCTGGGAGCCTGTATCTATGAAAACATAACATCCTTTAACTTCATCCATGTTCATTTACCTATCAGAAATCATCACTAATCACAGACTGTTTTTTTAATCTTGCACGTACTGAACTATTACGATTTTCGAGTGCCAAGCCAACTTCATCCAACTCAGGATTCGCGAGTGAGCCTAGGGTATGTTCAAGGCCAAAGATCACTAAAACTGAAATCACATTTTTTAGGCTGGTACTTGGATCACCTTTTTCCATACGTGAGATCGTTCGGTTATCTACATGAATGCGATTGGCCAAATCATGAATGGTCATATTACGTCGAAGTCGGGCTTTTTTGATATTCGTCCCAATTTGAGTCAACATGTCTTCCACACCATCAAGCATAAAATTATGCGCCGAAGTTCTCATCGCAACATTATCCAAAACATGACATAAAATGTATATTATCATGGTTAACATGGATTTTATGTCTTATTTTTATAATTTGAGTTCAATGTATGAAATGTCGAATGGAATAGATAAGTGGCTTAATTTCACCTACTAGAATGAAGAAAATCATTAAGAATAGGGATGATCGTACGTAAGCGGCTTAACCGCATGCTAAATCCAATCGTTTATAAAATAGCCTAAGCAAAAATTTTAGAAATTTCTTCTCTTAAATAAATGTGCCTAGAATTTTCATTTAGCACACCGTGCCAATAAATTCCCATATTTAATACAGGTAGATCAATAGGATGCTCAAAAATATTAATACTTTGATCTACCTGTAAATGTGCCAGTATTTGCTTTGGAATGGTTAACATCGCATCAGGATATTGTGCTAAAACTTGCAGGGCAGTTGAATAATGCTGACAACGCATAAAAATCTGACGACGAAATTGCGCTTGATTTAAATATATGTCCTCTAAAAGCAAACCAGTACGGCGTGAAGAAACACCGATATGAGGTGATGCAAAATACAGTTCAGAATTGATATTTATATGCTGAGAACAAATCACAAAATGATCTTGAACCAAATTTTGATAATTAATTTTATCACCATAATTTTGTTCTAGATCAATGACAAAATCGACTTGTTGAGCAGCTAAATCAGCAATTACATTCTTGCGGTCAAGCTTGGTACTTAGAAACTGAATGGTTAAATTCAATTTTTGGAAATGGTGAATCAATTTGGGAAAAATAATCGGTTCAATTTCATCATGTATTGCAATGCGTAAGGTTTGTACTGAACTGGGATCAAACTGTTGTTTTTGTTTGGAGATATTTTGAAAAGCAAATAAAGCATTTTGTACAGATGGATAAATCTGTTCAGCAAAAGGTGTCGGCAGCATTTTACTCCCAGCGCGAACAAATAAATCATCTTGCAAATGCTGCCTAAGTCTTTGTAAAGCATGACTCGCAGCAGACTGAGTAATGCATAAAATCCTTGCCGCTTTTGAAATATTTCTTTGCTCATAAATGGTGATAAAAAGTGGGTATAAATTAATATCAATATGATTGAAAATCGACATATCAAGATTGGTTTTATTATGAATCATATTCATAGTGAGGTATTGAATTAAATCATTTGGTTCATAATAGGTTTTCAGCTAAGGTAAAGTAAAGAGTCACTATTCAAATATTTATCCATATATTTTCAGGAAGATAAGCATGTTTGAACTTTCAGCACGTGCGCAAGAATTTGTAGAACGTACCAAAGCCTTTATTAAAAATGAAATTGAACCTGTAGAAGCTGATTTTTGGAATGAAGTCCATGATCTGAATCAAGGCGGTGATTGGACAAAATGGCAATGGCCAGCGCAACTTGAAGTCCTGAAAAATAAAGCAAAAGCTGCTGGACTTTGGAACATGTTTCTACCAGATCCAGTATTGGGTGCAGGTTTATCTGTACAGGAATATGCCCATATCGCAGAACTGTCAGGCCGTAGTTTAATCGCACCCACAGTATTTAATTGTAATGCTCCAGATAGTGGCAATATGGAAGTGCTATGGCGTTATGGTTCAGATCAACAAAAACAACAATGGCTTAAGCCGTTATTAGAAGGAAAAATCCGTTCAGTATTCTGTATGACTGAACCAGCAGTTGCTTCATCGGACGCAACCAACATGCAGGCAACTGCAGTGGTAGATGGTGATGAAATTGTATTGAATGGTCGTAAATGGTGGTCTTCAGGTTTGGGAGATCCAAATGCGAAAATTATTATCTTTATGGCGCATACGCCTGATGAAAGCAAAGATCGTCATCATCAACATTCCATGGTTTTAGTGCCTGTAGATACTCAAGGCGTGACCATTGAACGTATGTTACCCGTGTTTGGTGATTATGATGCGCCACATGGTCACGGCGAAATTAGTTTTAATCAAGTTCGTGTACCTGTAAGTAATTTTATTGGTGGTGCTGGACAAGGGTTTGAAATTGCACAAGGGCGTCTAGGTCCGGGTCGTATTCATCATTGTATGCGATGCATTGGTGCTGCTGAAAAAGCATTAGAATTAATGATTGATCGAGGAATGAGTCGAACTGCTTTTGGTAAAGAAGTGCTTAAATTAGGTGGAAATTTAGAACGTGTGGCAGATGCTCGTGTTGCGATTGATCAAGCACGACTGTTAACCCTGTATGCGGCGTATAAAATGGATACTCAAGGGACTATGGCTGCGCTTACCGAGATTTCAGCCATTAAAGTTGTTGCACCTTCAGTTCTTGAAAAAGTAGTTGATATGGCCATTCAAATTCATGGTGGCATGGGCGTATCACGAGATACACCTTTAACAGGATTCTTTGCTCAAGCCCGCAGTTTACGTTTAGCGGATGGCCCAGATGAAGTGCATAAAGGGATGATTGCAAAATTAGAATTAAAAAAACGAGGTTATGGCTCGCGTAGAAAATAACAATTTGCTGATAAAAAATAACTGCTTTATGTTAGAGGTGTTATATATAAAGTAGTGAGCAAGTGAAGTTTTTAGTTAAAAGTATCATTCTTTAGAGATGTATGGTTTAAAACATAAGATTCAGGGAAATAATATGTCAGTCATTGATATTGGTGGAAATATACGTGAAGGCGAGGAGCTGGACATTCGTGCTGTCGGAAATTGGCTCATTGAAAATGGATCTGAAATTTCAGGCAATGTAGAAGTGACTCAATATTCTGGCGGAGCTTCAAACTGGACCTATCGTTTAAAATATGACAATGCTGATTTAATTTTACGTCGTCCACCCAAAGGGACAAAGGCGAAATCTGCACATGATATGGCGCGTGAATATCATGTACAAAAATGGCTTGCACCATACTACCCAGTTCTTCCTGAAATGGTCGCGCTGTGTCAGGATGAATCCGTAATTGGTTGTGACTTCTATGTGATGAAACGCATTGAAGGTATTATTCCGCGTGCCAAACTGCCCCCTGAGCTGAATTTTACTCAACAGCAAGTGCATGAATTATGTATTAATGTCTTAGACAAGCTGATTGAATTACATCAAGTTCCATATCAAGGCACCGAACTCGAAAAACTTGGAAAAGGTGATGGGTATTGCCGTCGTCAAGTTGAAGGTTGGGATGCACGTTATGAAAAGGCGCACACCATCAATGTGCCGAGTTTTAAATTTGTACGTAAATGGCTTAATGAAAATATTCCTGCTGACTCAAACACGTGTTTGATTCACAATGATTGGCGTTTTGATAATGTCATTCTTGACCCTAAAAACCCAACCCAAGTGATTGGTGTATTGGATTGGGAAATGGCAACCATTGGTGATCCTCTTATGGATTTAGGTTCTGCTTTGGCCTATTGGGTGGAAGATACAGACAACCAAATTTTTAAATCAACCCGTCGCCAGCCTACACATTTAAAAGGGATGCTTACCCGTAAAGAAGTGGTTGAATATTATTTAGAAAAAACCGGATTAAAACCTGATAATTGGGCATTCTACGAAGTATTTGGTATTTTCCGTTTAGCTGTAATCGCACAGCAAATTTATTATCGTTACTATCATAAACAAACAGATAATCCTGCTTTTAAAGATTTTTGGATTGTGATTCATGCCTTACATATTCGTGCATTAAAACTTATCGGTTTACAAAAAATTGAAGCCAATGAAGTTGCACAGAAATATCTTGAAAAATTTAAGGAAATTTTAGGAAAATGACCACAATCTACCTCGTTCGTCATGGACAAGCGTCATTTGGTGCAGAGAGTTATGACAAACTTTCACCCAATGGCGAGTTACAAGCCAAACTATTGGGGCAATATCTCGATAAAATTTTGAAAGAAGAGCCTTATGTGGTTGCAGGTTCAATGTTACGCCATCAGCAAACAGCAAGTTTTGCTTTGGCTGAAAGTTTTTCCGATGCTCAAATTGTGACTGACCATCATTGGAATGAATTTAACCACCAACAAGTTTTTGCTCAATATGATCCGCGTTTTAATCAACCGCATCTACTTCAACAAGATGTTGCCAAAGAAAAAAGTCCACGTGCCTATTTGGCAAAAATTTTTGAAGGGGCAATTGACCGTTGGACTGGTGGTGAATATCACCATGAGTATGACGAATCTTGGCCAGATTTTAAAAACCGTGTAGAAACGGCTTTACAGAATTTATGTGATGAGCTGGTAAAAACCAAACCTCGCTATGCAATCGTATTTACTTCTGGCGGTGTTATTTCAGTTGTTGCAGGAAAACTTTTGGAGTTAAGCGCCAATAAAACCTTTGCATTGAATTGGGCAATTGCCAATACCAGTTTAACCACATTACGACTGGTGGGAAATGAACCACAACTATTGAGTTTGAATGAACATCATTTTATTAAGGCTGAAGATCCGCAACTATTGACGTGGATTTAAAGTCGCACTTTTAGAAATATAAAAACAGTTTAAGGAATTTGTCATGGCAAAAACCATTTTAATCACAGGCGCAAGTTCTGGAATTGGTGCAGGAATGGCACGAGAATTTGCGCAAAAAGGTTATAACTTAGCCGTCTGTGCGCGTCGTTTAGAGCGTTTAGAAAGCTTAAAACAAGAGTTGGAGTCTAAATATGGTATCAAAGTGATTGCCAAAACTTTAGATGTGACTAACTATGAGCAAGTTTTTCAAGTCTTTCGAGCATTTAAGCAGGACTTTGGTAAGCTTGATCGTATCATTGTCAATGCAGGTGTTGGTGATGGTCGTCGTATTGGCAATGGTAAATTTGAGATTAACCGTGCAACTGTAGAAACCAATTTTATTTCTGCATTGGCGCAGTGTGAAGCCGCTGTTGAAATATTCCGTGAGCAAAAGTTCGGTCATCTGGTTGTGATTTCGTCTATGAGTGCGCTTCGTGGTATGCCTAAACACTTGACCGCATATGGGGCAAGTAAAGCTGGTGTAGCTGCTTTAGCGGAGGGGATACGTGCTGAGTTAATTGACACGAAAATTAAAGTTTCTACGATTTTCCCTGGTTATATTCGTACTGAAATTAATGAAGGGGCAAAAAAACTACCGTTTGAGGTCGATGTTGAAACAGGTTCTCATTTATTGGTTAAAGCAATTGAAAAACAACCTGTTAAAGCTTATGTACCACAATGGCCTTGGTTGCCGATAGGACTAGCCATGAAAATATTGCCATTAAAAATTGTGAATAAACTCGGTTGAGCTTTATTTAGCTTTAAAAGACCCATCAAGGGTCTTTTTTATTGCATTGCATAGATAAAGCTTTAAAATCTAACTGGATAAAAAATAATGAGAATTTTAATATGTTTATCGTATTGGGTTTTTTCCTGACCAGCTTTTTAGTTTTTCTTGCGCGTATCTTGTATCTCTTCTTTTTTGAAAAGCACTGTGAAATTCAACAATACCTGATGCAAATCGATGATATTCAAAAGTTAATGTATCTTGGTATCATTTTAATCGGGACCTATAATGCCTATTTGATGAGCAAAAGTAGAAAGTATGCGGTTTTAGTTTTTGAGTTTATTGGTACATTCATATTTGCTTTTGCCTTAAATTTTGTTGATTTAGCCCAATAGCAACTTGGCCATACAATTAAGTAAAATCGACATTGAACTTTATGATTTTAATATTGCGACAAGCTATATCCGACTCTGACTGATTTTGAGATAGCTTTGTTGGATTGGTACTCAAATATGCTTTTAAAAATCTCTACCATTGTTCTCGTTCCCGCATTAATCCTTCAAGGTTATCGCGTCAAGAAAAATACACCTCGATTAGCTGAACCTCAAGGATTGCGAAAAGGTGTTATAGGACAAGGAAAAGCACTATCTATTTTAATTTTGGGTGACTCTGCTGCCGCAGGTGTGGGGGTTGAAGATCAACGTGAAGCCTTATTGGGGTGTTTACTCGATGAATTAACCTCTAATTTTGAAGTCACTTATCAATTAGAAGCGAAAACAGGAGATAGCACCTTAGAAATTTTGCAAAGAACCAAGCAATTAGACAATCAGCAGTTTGATGTTGTGATTACATCGGTGGGAGTAAACGATGTCACAAAACTTATTTCACCACAAAAATGGATTCAGCAACAAAAGAAACTTTATACAGAAATTGAAGCTAAGTTTTTACCAAAGATGATTTTAGTCACGGGTGTTCCCCCAATGAATCTGTTTCCAGCATTACCAAATCCACTGGGATGGCTGTTTGGACAGTATTCGAGTGCAATGAATCACAAGTTAGCCCAATTCATCGAAAATAAAATCAATTATCAATTGATTCGTTTTGATTTAGCCCATTTTAAAACTTTAAATTTACAAATGGCACGTGATGGTTTTCACCCAAGTCAGGAAATTTATCAAATTTGGGCAAAACAAATTTCACAGTGTATTTTTAGCAAATTTAGCTAATACAACGTTCAAATATCTATCTTTGACTATAATAAAAGCCTAAAAGCACGATTCAAAAAAGTATCAACGCCATTCATAAAATATTGCTTTATTGATTTCGCTAGAAAAAATTAATTAACTAAAATCACTATTTTGTATCTTTACACTGAATATTTTCTTTTTCTTTGTAATAGTTTAAAGCAATATCTAAGTCTGAAAGTAATTTAGTTTCAGTATAGTTCTCTGGATTTAATTTAAGTAAATTTGGCATGTAATTCGATTTGTATTCTTTAGGATAATCTTGACATACGATTCTGGTCTTATCATCCAATGTTGTATTTGGATCATCAAGCTGATCAAGATATTTACTAATCATTTCATCTGATTGTTCAAATTGTGCAGTGAGGGTTGGTCGATCTGTTTGCGCAGTTGTATGCTGCTCAGGCTCTTTATTGCAAGCAGAGAGGGCAATGATCAAGAATAATGCTGTAAAAAGTTTAATGTTCATAACGAATTGATTTTTAATGTTAAGAAAAAGTTTTCGGTTGTATAAAGTCAGTTAATATTTAGATAAATCTTAAAGAACCTTAACTATCAAATATATTACCGAGATATGCAATGATTTTTATTACCATATCTTGAAATTGTTACAAATTCAAGATGTTTAATGATTTTATTTGAACTTTCCGATTAAAAACAGCACATCGCCAAGTTTTGTATTTTTTATATGGGGTTATATGGGGGCAAATTGACGCAACGACTTTTATTAGTACTAAGAATATTGATTAAAGCTTTGTTCTATATGAAATTTCTAGTAATTTTTTAAAACTAGTAATCACAGCAGCAATAAAGAGTTGACCCGTCATAAAGAGATTTGATGCAAAATAGTTTTGTCGGAATGTTGTTGAAATTTATTTAAAAATAATAGCTTAGTGGTCAAGTTGAAAAATTCAGATAATGTGTTGTATTAAATAAATTTTTTGTAAGGTTTATTTCTGATCGCAACTTGAGTATCTTATCCCCAAAATATTAAGAGGGTATTTCATGAAAAAAATATTCATTATTGCTTTAACAACCTTAGCATCAAGTTTCACCTTTGCAGAGAACTTACAGTGTGAAAAAAGCTATGAGATTTTTAATAAGCAAGGGGACAAGGAAATAGAAATACTAAAAAATGGTTCACTTGATGATGTGATCAGTTATTATGACCAGATTGAATATGATCGTAAACTTAAACCTAAGCATCAAGGACAGACTTTTTCTTCAGGCGAATGGATCAGGTATGCTGAGTACAGAAAAGACATTAAATTACAGCAAGATTTAGCCAAAGATGGATCTTATAAAAATATAGATTCTACATTTTTAAAACCAAAATTAAATTATATTTCAAGTGTAGGTGAAGTTTGTGTTGTGCCTATGCAATCACAAGATGAAATATTCAAAAAACGTATGCAGACTGAAGCTGACATAATTTTTATACGCGATATTCAAACTAATGAATGGCGAAGATTTATCTATTTTGGAATTGAAGATAAAAAAGACTTTAATGAGTTTTTCCCTGATTTTCCTAAAAATGTAAAGCTTGCTCAAATGTTAATAGATAACAAAAATTTTGCAGAGAGCACTTCAGAATTTGGTTTGTTAATGCTTGAAGAGATGGGTGTTGAGATCACAGCAGAGATGAAGGAAATGATGAAAAATCAAACAGATCCTTTTAGAGTTAAGTTAAGCGCGAATGGCTACTGATTTTTATTGTGTTTGTCGCATTTAAACCACCTGCGGGTGGTTTAAATGCATTGATTTTGAATATCTATCAATTATATTATTGATCTATAAAGGATTTAGCATCAATTACAGTCATTTTAGGCATCTCCTCCATTGGTATATGCCCAACTCCAGCATATTTTATAACAGTTATATTTTTTGCATCATTTTCCCATTTATTAATCTGCGTTGAAGGTAACCATTTATCATCAGTACCCCATTGAAGTAAGATTGGATTTTTAATATATTTTATTTGTTTTTTTAGCTCATCTGTCATATTTATTTCTGTTAATATTTTAGCTAATTCAAGCATAGCCACTCTATTACCTTCTCGTAAAAAAAGTTCATGATATCGTCGAGAAATTTCAGGGGTTATCCGTTGTTTATTGCTGTATACATCTTTTAATCCTAAATTAAATAATATTCTAGGAGCTGTTAGCTTGGCGAGTATTAATAATTTTGAATCTAAGATATGTTTTAATATATTGCTAGGTTTGAAATGATATGCGCCTGGATTTAATAGGATTAATTTACCTATTTTGTTGGGAAATTTTCTAGTAAATAACCATGCAATTAATCCACCCATTGAATTACCTGCTAGATGAAAATCGTGTATATCTAAATGTTGAATAAATTCAGAAAGAAATTCAACATAATCATCAGGATGATATTTTTTTTGAGGATGTGGGCCTGTTAAGCCAAATCCAGGTAAATCGATACTTATAACTCGATAGTCTTTTTTTAGATACTCAGCCCAAGCTTCCCATGTATGTGAAGAAGACAGTATGCCATGCAGTAGGACAATGACTTGTCCATGCCCCTGATCAGTGAAATGTACATTCATTCCTTGGATCATGGCATACCTAGAATGTACCGATTCATATCGACTACGAAGCTCAGATAATGGAATTTCTTTCAATCCTAATTCTTTATTAAGCACTTCACTGATGAATGAAAAATTCTGTTTGATTTTATTCAGTTTATGAATAAGTTTAATTTCCATATAAATCCTTTAGAACTTTTTTAAGCTTTCAATAGATATTTTCGTATTTCTTCTAGGAGAAAAATTGGTAGTATCACTCTATAAATTAGGAATTCGCGCCAAAATAGGAATTTTTATGGCAATAGCAAGAATATCTACATATTACTTTCAATGGTTGCATCAATATTTAAATGGACTAAAGATTGATCATGAAATGATGAGAAAGGCTTTAGATTTTGATTTTAATACTGATTTTTTACCTATGAAAGAATGGCGTAGATACTTGAAAACCGCAGCGGAAATAACAAGCGATCCAAATTTTAGTTTGAATTTTGCAAAAACGATAAGTTTTAATAGTTTTGGGATAGCTGGATATTTACTTTATAGCAGTGAAAATTTAGAAGAATCTTTAAATTTAATGAAATTATTTCAAAAGATCTTTTTTGATGTCCATGAATTGGAGATAAAACAAAATGAGAAAGACTTTGTTATTGTCGGAAAAATCGAACTCTCTTTACCAGGCTATCAAGAAGAGTTATTTTCTTTAGCTGCCCCAGTTCAATTTATAAAAATACTTACGGGTCTTGAAGTTAAACCGATTGCTTTAGGAATGAGAAACGCTGCTAAAGAAAACACTCAAGAACTGATGGATTTCTTCTCTTGTCCAATTAATTTTGAACAAAATGATATGTGGATTAAGTTTGATAAATCAGTTTTTAATATTAAAAATCTAATGCCTGATACGATTTTAAAATCTATACTATCAAAGCAGACATATGATTTATTAAAAGACTTAGAATATAAAGACGAACTCATAAAAAAAGTTCAGTTACAGATTATTCATCATATTGCTTTAGGCGAACCTAAATTGGCCTTAATTGCATCTAGCCTCGCTGTTTCACCACGTACTTTAAATAGGCAGCTACTCAATAAAGGTATAACTTTTCGTGAATTATTACAGGATACAAGAAAAAAATTAGCTTTAGAGTACTTAAAGGATAAAAGTTTAAATTTAACAACTATTGCAACTTTAATCGGTTATTCAGAACAGAGCACGTTTATTCATGCATTTAAGCAATGGACAGGAAAAACACCAAATATTGTTAGAAAACAAATGTAATATCTATCATCTAATGAATTTTAATAGGCTTTTCTGATATATCATTGTGAGGATTAATGCCAGCATTGTACAAAGCATAATAATCATTGATAGATTCATAAGTGGATTAAAATTAAAAGTATGACTGATCGGTACCACAATTAAGCAAATTAAGAATTGAATAGCACCTTGAAGTGCACTTGCAGTACCAGCACGTTGACCTTGTTGAGATAATGCCAATGCATTACTGTTTGCACTTACCAATCCAAGACCTGCGACAAGACCAAACAATCCGAGCATGGTTGAGGATAGATTGACCAAATCATATCGAGGCGAGATAAATAGCCAAATCGCACTCATCACTTGAATCAGAATACCAAGTAATAAGATTCTTATAAGGCTAAATCGACCAATCAGACGAAGATTGATTTGCGAGAAAATAATCAAGCCAGCGGCATTTATACTGAAATAATAACCAAAATTTTCAGGTTTTATCTGAAATTGATCAATGAAAATCGCTGGTGCAGCGGCAATATAAGAAAAGAATGCTGCATAAGACAAACTACCTATAAGTGTAGGGGTTAAAAAACTTTTGTCCCGACAAACATGGAAATAATTGATAAAAATATCGCCAACATGAAGAGATTTTCTTTTATGGTCATTCAGTGTTTCTTTAAAATAAAAATGCACAAGAACAATATTGATGACACCGAAACAGGCAAGGAAAATGAAAATACTTTGCCATCCCCAATTGACTAAAAGCCATCCACCCAATATCGGTGCAAGAATTGGTGCGAGTCCCATCATGAGCATCATGCTGGATAAAGCTCTTGCAGACTGTTTAGGTGTTAATCGATCACGAATCGCTGCACGTACCATTGCCATTCCAACGCAACCACCTAAAGCTTGCAATACTCTTGTCATTAACAATTGATCTATTTGTGTGGTAAAAATACACAAAACAGATGCGATCACAAATAAAGTTAATCCAAAATATAGCGGTGGTTTACGACCAAATCGATCACTAATCGGGCCATAAACAAGTTGACCAATGACTAAACCTAAAAAATATGCGGGCAATGATGATGACACAACACTGGTTGTCACACCAAACTCTACTGCAATTTCAGGAAATGCAGGTAAATACATATCTATTGACATAGGGCCGAGCAAGGTTAAAAAGCTTAAAATACTGATCCATGCCAGGGTATAAGGTTTTGTTTCAGAGGAGTTATCAGTTGATTTCTGTATATGGGGTGATCGAGGCATAATCTTACCTAAATGATGATCTTCCGCAGAATGGATGAAAAAAAACAGCGTCACTCAGATTTATGCATTGTGCTTATTGCTTAAAACAAGAAGCATTTCATCCATTTTGGGAATGTCTAGATAGAATGTATTGGCTAATTTAAATTCAGCTGACACGTATTTATTTCTGAGATTCGTTAACCGAAATGACAAGCAAAGGTTTGCACCACGATTTTATTGTTTTTCACAATCAGCGTATCTGTGGCCATTTTTGCGTTGGGTGCTGACCAGCGGATATAGGCGACTTCACCATAGACTGTTTTTTCTTCTATGTTAATTTCACGTGTACCTTTAGGGAAAAAATCCCGATATACGCTTATAAATGTTTCTCGAATCTGATCAGTACCACGTATTACCGTATCAGTTCCATTGATAATGATGGCATCAGATGCATAGTCTTGCACTGTTAAGTCCACATCACCTAAGCGGAAAGCATTTAAATGCCTTTCTAAAACAGCTAAAGTTTCTGTTATTTCACGATTTTCAGTATTTTGTATATTCGTAGTATTCATAAATAGATCTCCAACATTGCTATAGATAGGGGCCGTATCTAACGACTGATCAATACATTATTGTTGTATTGAATCGCCCCTTGTAGCTATAGAACAGTTGAAACAGTTATTCCGATTTGTTGAAAATCCACCAATAAAACTAATTTTTAATTGAAAGTGTGATGTTTTTTCCCATATTCAAAGCGGATAGTTGTTGGTTCAATTTTAGCTGTTCAAATTTAAGCGCGATAAAATCAATAAAACATCTAGTTTTTGCTGGCATGTGTTTTTTGCTAGAAAAATAAAGATTGGTATTTCCTAAATCTGCATACCAGTCAGGTAGGATTCTAATCAAAGTTCCATCTTCTATATATTTTCTTGCATGAGCAGTGGATATCGCAGCAACACCTAATCCTAAAGCAGCGCCTTGATGTAATGCACTTGGATCATCTGCGATAAGTTTTTCATTTAAATTAAGGTAAAACTCTTGTTCATTTGGACCTGTAAATTGATATTCATGTAACTTACCGGTTTGAGGAGATTTCATGACAATCCCATCCCAATCGGAAATTTGCGCTGGATGATTGGGCCGTGTTTTATGTTTTAAATAATCAGGTGAGGCAACAATAATCATGTGCAGTGGGGATAGTGGTCTGATAATAATGCCTTGACCTAATTTAATCCCACTTCCAATTGCCACATCAAAATTATCTGTTATTAAGTTGACCTGTCTATTAGATAAGTGCCACTCAAGTTTGATATCTGGATATTTGCTGATAAATTCAGGCATCAATGGCAGGATATATTCCACCCCAAATCCAGCACTTAGACTGACTTTTAAAATGCCTTTTGGCTTGCTCGAATCAACATTAAATTCTGAAATAGTTGTCTGAATACTATTTAAACTTTCTCGAATACTGATAAAAAAGTGTTCACCATCTTCCGTCAATTTAAGATTTCTGGTACTTCGATGAAAAAGCCGAACACCTAAATTTTGCTCTAACTGCGCTACATTTCGAGACACTGCGGCAGGTGTTAAGCTTAAATGTCGTGCTGCGGCAGAAAAACTTCCATATTCTGCACTTTTTATAAATGATTCGAGATTAGACAGCGTTTCCATATTCTATTTTCAATTTTTACTTGAAAAAGATTATAGCAAAAGCACTCTACTTCACAATGAGTACTGATTTTATAGTCGAGAGACTTTAATGAAAGAGTAATGTGAAATGTTAAACAAATTGTCGCTGGTTGGAAAAGTTGCGTTAGTTACCGGTGGGTCGCGAAGTATTGGTGCTGAAATTGTCAAGACGTTAGCCGCCCATGGCGCTATAGTTGCTTTTACTTATCATTCTTCGCAAATCAAAGCTGAAGAATTGATTAAAGAAATCGAGTTTCATGGTGGGCAAGCCATAGCGATAAAAGCAGATTCAGGAAATCCTGAAATGCTAATCAAAGCGATAGAAGATGTTGCTAAAAAATTCCATAAAATCGATATATTAATCAACAATGCTGGAATAAGTCATTTAGGCAGTCTAGAGTCAGTATCAATCAGTGCTTTCGAGCGATTGGTGGCTGTCAATATTACCGGGGTATTTTTGGCCACTCGTGAAAGTTTAAAACACATGGGGAAAGGCGGAAGAATAATAAATATAGGCAGTACGATGGTCAATTATTCTGGTTTTAGTGGAGCATCAATTTATATTCTTACAAAAGGTGCAATCACAGGATTTTCACGAGGATTAGTCAGGGAGCTTGGCGTTAAAGGTATTACAATTAATACCATTCATCCTGGTCCAACCAATACTGATATGAACCCTATAGATGGACCAATAGCAAGCCTATTACTGCCTAATATTCCCGTAGGTCGATATGGTGAGGGCATTGATATTGCGAATTCTGTTTTATTTTTAGCGAGTGAACAGGCGAGTTATATTAGTGGTGCTGAATTAAGTGTCGATGGTGGTTTTATTGCTTAATACCTTTGGATCAAAATAAAATTTATATGTTCAGCCCCCAGAAAATGAATTGAAATTTTCTATTCCAAATCTATGGAAAAACCCTCTATTTATAGAGGGTTAAAACAATTCAAAAATCATACTGTTTCAATAGATTGCTGCTTAGCTTGTTTTGACATATGATCAATTTTAGATGGGAATAAAAATGATTGAACAAATAATTTCTATCGGCTATTTTTCAGTTTTCACATCAAAATTCGAACTCAAATACAAAATGTTTTTCGGCTCAACTAAAGAGACATTTTTCTTTTCATCTATTACAGCACAAAGGGCAGAACCACATAAAATACGGTACTGTTTAAGATTATTTTCATTACCAGTAATTTTTATTAAAGGTAATTCTTTAATATTGGAAAGTACTTCTGAACCATTTTTTTTACCTTTTTCTTGTGTCTCAAGAATAGATGTGAACAACATGAATGAACAACCTATGATTAGAGATACATAGATAGTAAAAGTTGTATAATTTTTCTCCAATTCATCAGTCAGGCTTGAATTATGTGGTTTGACTTGATGTTTTAATCGAAATTTGATTTTACGTCTTAAAAAATCAACAATCTTTTGATCTAACTCGAGTGAGACATAGATGTATTTCAAAACATAAAGAGTTATGCCAATTAGGAAAATAGTTATTAAAGGGTTTAATGCTTTAAGAAATCCCCAATAGATTTTGTCTTGAACGCTAAAGTTTAAGACTATAGGATCAACATAGAAAGGGCGTAAAAAACCGCCTAAATAAGCTTGACCAGATACAAATAGAAAAATGGCAATCAGTGAAATAATGATTGCTGTATCCAACGAGAAATTAAACTTCATTTTCTTTCCTTATGATTGATTTTTAGGGCAATGCTTGACATATTTTGCAAAAAAATGGCTAGAAATGCATCATAAAACTAAAGAACCTCATAATTGCTATTTGATACGATTAAGACTTTCATAAAAATTTAATTGTAGTATATTTAATATGTTGTTTATTAGTAAATTATTATGGATAAATATGAGGTATGAAGTGAAAAAAATATTTTTTTTGAGTCTGATTCTTTTGGGAACTGTTCATACTGTTTGTGCGGAAACATTTATTCCGAGAAGTGTTAGTGGTGACAAAGGTAAATACTATTTGCTTGAATCTAAAAGAAATGGAAATACCATAATCGCAATTCACAAGCGAGTTGGTGTATATGATACCTACTATACTAAGACAGAAACTAATTGTTCTACGATGAAAATGCGTGAAATAGGGGGTAGTGATCTTTCTGTGAAGGATATAAAGAGCGATCCTACTAAATGGTTTGATTTAGTTTCAGGCTCAAGTAAAAGTGATCTGGCTAATTTTCTATGTAAGAAATATAAATAGGATATTCTTAACCTAAGAGATTATTGATTTTGTAACTTCGATTGATGATTGATCTTTGAATAGCTTTTATTTTTAGCAGTTGTTAAAGCATTAGGATTGAAAACTTAGCGATATATAAATTCATGATTTCTGTTTATATTGATGATTAATATATTTTAAATAAATTTTAGAGGGTTAAATGAGTTTAACGAATGAACAAAAAATATTTCTAGACAAGATGGATATAGATCATATTCGCATAATTAAGCTTAATAGAGATATTCAAAATTTAATTGAAATAGCTGATGATTTTGAACATCATAGAAATGGATTATTAGATGAAGCAGCATATATTGCAAATAAATTACAACGTTGTAAAGGTGTCCACTCTGTAAGATCTAGAGTAAAAGATACGGGTCATTTAATCGAGAAAATAATACGCAAGTGGGAAGAAAAAGAAGTTTCGGAAAAATATAAGGCAATTTCAAAAGATAATTATAAAAGCACAATAACAGATCTTATTGGTGTTCGAGCTATTTATTTATTTAAAAGTGATTGGGAAATTGTTCATAATCATATTTTATCTACATGGAAACCAGAAGAAAAAGTTAAAGTATATCTCCGTTATGGTGATGCAGAAGAAATATATGCACATAGTGATTGCGACTTAGAAGAACACAATAATGGTTATCGTTCAATTCATTACATAATTCCAGCAACTCAAATTGGAGGTGAGAAAATTTCGTGTGAAATACAGACCAGGACTATTTTCGAAGAGGGTTGGAGTGAAATTGATCACAATGTTCGGTATCCTAGTTTTTCTAATGATCCACACCTACAAGAATACTTAGATTTATTTAATAGAATGGCTGGTAATGTTGATCAAATGGGGAGTTATGTAGGATCATTAGTAAAGTTAATTGAATATAAAAAATCTATGGGGGATTTAGCAAAAAAACTAGCAGAAGTACATGATCAGGAAATTTCAACTTTAGAAAGTAAACTTGATCAACTTTTAGATGAAAAAGCAGATCATATTGAAATTAAAAAAGTAAGAAAACAATTGAAAACACAATACGATGTTCAGAAAAAATTATTAATAGATAATAATTTATTGGTTGAAAAAACGCTGAAAGAAGATAGTAAAAAGTCGGAAGCTGGTTCCTTTAACTTACCTAGAACATTCGAAGAAATGATAGCTAATGCGCTTGGTTTAAATGTAGAAATTATGAAAAATGAAGAGGTTTTAAAAGCAGCCCGAGCAGCTGAAAATTTATCAGCTTCAATAAATCAAAATGAAGATATAAAAAGATTAGCAAGAGCAGTATCAGGTTGGAATGTAAAAGTTGGATTAATGGATGAAAGTTATTCACAAGCAGCTGGAGGTTCTGATAGATCTATTAAATCAAGCGTAGTTAATGAGAAAAAGTTTCTAAAGTAAATATATTTAATTAAAAAAAGCACCTCATCATGGTGCTTTTTATAAGTCTTTAGTTGTTGATTCCAACTGACATAAATAACATTTTAATGTCTCTTCGTCATTATCACTTTTAATAATTTTCGCAGACTTGCTTTTAAATTAGTTAAAAAGAAGTGAATACATTAAGCAAGCAAGGCATTCAGATTTCCTTTACTCTTTTATTTAGAACTAGGAAAGCTAAAAGCTCATTTTTGTTAAGAAAAATTCTAAAAAACTATATATTTTCAGAAGTTTTTCATGATGAATATCATTTTTCTCACATAGGGGTTGGAAGTGTAAAGTATCGTGATGCTTTTCTAAAACACCACTAAAATCAGAGAAAAATTTAAATATAATGTCATGCTAATCTGGTGCACTTTTATTTCATATTTCTTGTATAAAAAGTAAAAAATGATATTCCACGATTAGCAAGTAAAAATGTTAAGATAAAAGTATAATTCTTAAATTATTTCTTATTTATAAATGACTGATATCGAAATAGAAACCCACCCACTCAAACCATTTCTTCCTGTAAATGCCAAGCTATTGATGCTTGGTAGCTTTCCACCGCCTCAAAGCAGATGGAAGATGGATTTTTACTATCCGAATTATCAAAATGATATGTGGCGGATTTTTGGGCTTATTTTCTTTGAAAATAAAGATCACTTTTTAGATTTGCCTAATAAAAATTTTAAGGAACAACGTATTCGTGAGTTCTTAATCGAAAAAGGTATCGCAATTTTTGATACGGCGTATCAAGTTATTCGCTTAAAAGGAAATGCCTCAGATAAATTCCTACAGATTAAAACCCCCACAGACCTATCACAGCTTTTAGCGCAAATTCCTGAATGTAACAGCATCATGACCACTGGAGATAAGGCAACAGATACCCTGATGTTATCTATGCCTGAAGAAACTGAAAAGCCACAGATAGGGCAATCCTCACAAGCTATATTTGCTGAACGAGAGATATGTTTATATCGGATGCCTTCTTCATCAAGAGCGTACCCACTAGCACTGGATAAGAAGGCAGAGGCATATAAGAACTTATTTAAAGAAATAGGCTTACTTTAAGTAAGTTTAAAACTCATAATTTGGCATCATAGTTGGGTATTGAACCCATTTAAAACCAGTCACATTAAAATCTCGAACATGGGTAAAACTAGACCAAATCAATTGGCTCCCTTTAGTCCATGAGAGTGGTTTGATACGCTGTTCAATCATTGCTAATTCTTCAGCAGTGGCGATACGTAGTTCACCAATTTCGATATTTAAACGAACACCGGGAAAATCTGAAAATTTACCAAGAATCATCGATTTCAACCAGAAAAAACGTTTGCTATTCACTGCTTGTAAACATGCTTTGCTATTGTTAGGAATGTTTTCTTTAAATGATTCACTATAAGTATCAAAGAAAAATCCAGTTTGATTATTTTTTAAAAATACGGTTCCTATAGGCGTTATATTGGGTTGCCCCAATTGATCGACAGTTGCAATCGAACAATGCATAGAGGCACGTTGAGCAGTTGAAATGGTTTTTATTATTTGTTGCCAATTTTGGGAATCAATCATGTTTTTTCTCCTTAAAGCGTCAACATGTTGAATAAAATTAGCAAAATAAACCATATCTGTAATTGACAGTTTTTGTTCTAGCTTAGGCATTTATCCCATTGTACTTGATTAAATCGATATACACATATAGTCAATAAATGCTTAAGCTTTTGCATTTTCTATGCAAATCGTTTTGCCAGAGCAACACAGATCACAACTGCAAAACAAACAACAATCATTGCAAAACTTACATGCTCACCCAATAGAACCGCTGAAAGCATTAAACCAATAAACGGTTGTACCAATTGAATTTGTCCAACTTTGGCAATTCCGCCCAACGCTAAGCCTTTGTACCAAAAAATAAAACCGATCAACATACTAAACAGTGACACATAGATTAAACCAATTGTTTCTGGCCAATGAATATTTGCAAAGCTTGATGGTAGGTAATATAGACTTGAGATGAGCATCAAGGGTAATGCAACCACTAAAGCCCAACAAATCACTTGCCATCCACCTAGTTCTCTTGAAAGCTTTCCACCTTCAGCATAACCCAGTCCACAGACAACAATTGATGCAAGCATATAGAGATCACCCACACTAAAACTTAAATTACGGTTTTCATAAAACATAAATCCAACCACAATGGCACTACCAATTAAGGCAAATAACCAAAATTGTGTAGCAGGTTTTTCACCCCCGCGTAAAACTGCAAAAATTGCAGTCGATAAAGGCAAGAGACCAACAAAGACAATAGCATGTGCCGAGGATACTGTTTGTAAAGCTAAGGCCGTAAATAATGGAAAACCAATCACCACACCTAAAGCCACAATAACCAATGATTTAAATTGGGCAAAAGAGGGTTTTGATTGCTGTAAAATAAACAGGCAGATTAAAGCAATACTTCCTGCAATGGCTGCCCGAGCTGTGGTTAAAAATTCTGGACTAAACCCCATGACAGCAATACGGGTTGCAGGCAAAGAGCCAGCAAAAATCGCTACACCAATAAAACCATTTAGCCAGCCAATATTTGTTTTATCCATCATCAATTACTCAGTCAATTTATGATGATTTAAGCGCTATTTACTGAAAATATATATGTACACTACAGTACAATTTTAAATAACTGTTATGCTATTTTTACCAGTACAATTCTACTCAATCTAACGAGTTTTCTCAGATTTCTTATCTTTAAAATATGTGGTTTTAAATGGCAAAAACTAAAATTGAACAAACAGTGCTGATGATTAAAAATCAAATTTTGAATAAAAGTTTGATTGCAGGTTCACGCTTACCTTCAGTCCGTCAGTTTGCTACACAAACAAATTGTTCTGTTTCAACGATCGTTGAAGCCTATGCCAGATTAGTTGCGGAAGGTGTTTTAGAATCTCGTCTTGGTTCTGGTTACTATGTGTTAGGTAAAGCCGAACCGATTCAAATGATTGATACTGAAATACAGTATCAACGTGAAATAGATCCCTTATGGATTTCAAGGCAGTCATTAGAGGCGAAGACGGATGTGCTAAAACCGGGTTGTGGCTGGTTACCGACCACTTGGATGCCTGAGCAATCGATCCGTAAAGCGTTAAAACAAGCTGCCAAATCTGAAATCATCATGCTTACTGATTATGCAACACCACATGGACATTTGGAGTTACGTAAATTTATTGCCAGAAAAAAAGAACTGTATGATTTAAAATTTAAATTGAATCAGATGCTTATTACTGACTCAGCAACCCAGTCCATTGATTTAATTTTTAGACATTTGCTTAGCCCTGGTGATGTGATTTTGATTGATGATCCTTGCTATTTTAATTTCCGCGCCTTGATTAAGGCACATCATTTAAAAGCCGTTCCAATTCCATTTACAGAAACGGGACCAGATGTAGAGAAATTTGAACAAGCACTGAATTTAAAGCCAAAAATCTATTTAACCAATTCAGGGATTCATAACCCAACAGGAGCCACGATTTCGCTACAAACGGTTTATCAAATTTCCAAGCTGGTTGAGAAAACTGATTTATTGATTATTGAAGATGAAATTTTTGCTGATTTTGAATATACACCAGCACCACGTTATGCTTCATTAGCCGGTTTTAAACATGTCATTCAGATTGGCAGTTTTACCAAAACCCTTTCAGCAGCGATTCGTTGCGGTTATATCATTGCGGAGTCTGAGCTGATTGATCAATTAATAGATTTAAGAATTGCAACCAACTTTAGCAATAGTCATTTAAATGCAGAAATTATTTATCAGGCTTTAATGGACAGCAGTTATCCTAAACATTTAGATTGGTTAAAGAAACATTTGCTTAAAGTCAGCAATGAAATGATGCAAAAGTTGGGGCAACTCGGTATAAAGCCGTGGATTGTGCCAACAGCAGGGATTTTTTTATGGTGCAAATTGCCAGATGATATACAGGCTGCGGAATTATCAAAGTTATGTCTTAAACAGGGCGTAATTCTTGCGCCGGGTAATTCTTTTAGCCAAGCTGAAAATGCAGGACAGTTCATGCGCTTTAATGTTGCACAATGCGTGGATAAAAAGGTCTTTGATATCTTAGCAATGTCAATTCAGCAGTTAAAAATAAATAACTTACAAAGTTAGCGAAAATCCTTTTCCTTATTGCTTTAAAATATGGGTAAATAGTAAGCAAATTTATATTGATTTCAGTGGAATAATTATAATGAGTGTTCAGGATGTACCAAGTCCAATTGATTTAAAAAATCCGCAAGATGCTTTGCAATGGGCAAATGAAGCCAATGAAAAACGCCCTTGGCGTTATGAGTTTTTTGACTATTATGTGAATTTAATTCAAAAAGCAGCCAAAGAGAAACACTATCAAACTGATCAAAACAAGCACTTCAATATTTTAGAAATAGGTTCAGGTCCTGGTTTTCTTGCCAAACATTTACTTACCCAGTGTGCTGATATTGAATATACAGCGCTAGATTTCTCTGATGCAATGCATGAGCTTTCTAAAAGTAAGCTACTTTCTTCTGAGTTAGACAGAGTGCAATATCTGATTGCTGATTTTAAAAATGAAGATTGGCGCGATCAGCTTGGACAATATGATGCCATCATTATTCATCAAGCTTTACATGAGTTACGCCATAAAAACTATGCAAATCAATTTCATCAACAAGTAAAGACATTATTAAAACGTGATGCTCTGTATTTGGTCTGTGACCATATTTTTGCATCAGATGCGATGAGCAATAATGACTTGTATATGTCGAAACATGAACATTTTCAAAGCTTAAAATATGCAGGCTTTACTGACATAGAACTGGTTAAAGAGATCAAAGGGCTCTGTCTGTTTGAGTGTTATTTATAGCAGTAAATATTTAATACGTTTGGTATATGCGTTGTCATTACACTAAACTTACATCATCCATTCAAGTGGTAAATATGAGACGCTATACATGACAAATCGTTGGAATCGTGTTGTTTCAGGGTCAACTTTATATTCAATCACTTTGCCATCCGCACGATGATCTAGCCAGATCAGCTCACCTTGTGGATTAAGTTTTAACTCATAAGCAACCCTAAATAGGGTTTGATCCAATAGATTTGAAATTTGCTCTTGTAAAGGATCTGATTGAACAACCAGTCCAACTTCGGTATTGATATTGAATGATCTTGGATCAAGGTTAAATGAACCAATAAAGACTTTGTCATCAATATTGATAAATTTTGCATGCAAACTGGATTTATTTTTGCCTTTTTTCGGAATGATATTTCCTGTAAGGACCTCATACCAAGTACGGCGATTGCGTTCTATATAAGGTTTAAATTCATAAAGTTTTGCGCCTCCTTTAAGCAAGTCAACTCGATACTTTTGATAAAACGCATGGACAAGCGCAACATCATTTGCCATAAAGGAGTTGGTTAAAATTCTGACTTTGACATTTTGTTTAGGGAATTGGTTTATGAAATCCGTCCCATTTTTTGTAGGAACAAAATAAGCGGCAATCAAATCCATTTCTTGTTTGGGATCACCCAAATGTTGGTGAATTTGGTGTGAAATTAATTCATTACCGTGTGCTTGTCCTAAACTTTTCTTTGGAGAATCTGCCAGAAAATCGGCATAAGCCCAATTGATTTTATTTTGATTAAGCTCATTGGCGAGTTCTTTCTGCTCAAGATTTACCTTTTCATCTGTCGTATGTTCAGCTTGTTCAAGTCGTTCAAAGCTTTTTCGCAAAGTTAATAAATCTTGATCAGAACCTTTATCAATAAATTGATCAATCGGATAGCTTAATTGAAAATTCCAAAAATCGGTAAAAACTTCATTTGCACGATTGACTGCTTTACCAAAAAATAAAATATCCATATCGGTAAATTGGAAAGATTCACTGGCATCAAAATATTCACTGCTGATATTTCGCCCGCCTGTCACAGCAATTGCACCATCAGCAATAATTAATTTATTGTGCATTCGATGGTTGATTCTGTTCATTCTAAAAATATAATCCATTACACGAAAGTGTCGGAATTTATAAGGATTGTATAATTTGATCGAAATGTTTGGATGTGTCAGCAATGCACTTAATTGCCGATCTATTTTTGTTCCATTTTGATCATCGATTAATAAGCGTACTTTTACACCGCGGTCAGCAGCTTTAAGCAATTCGTGTAGCATTAAATTGCCAATAAAATCATCCGCCCAAATATAGTATTGTAAATCAAGTGTATATTTGGCTTTCCGAATCAGGTGGATACGTGACGCGATACTTTGGAAAGCATCATTCATGGCTAAATATGCAGTGAGACCTTGGGTAAGCATCTGTTTTGCTTGAGGCTCATTGATCCAATGCTCTGCATATACTTTAACTTGTTGTTCTTGTTCTGGTTGATTCATAGGTAAACTACATCCAGTGATTGAAAAAGCCAAAATAACGAAGGCAAGTGAAGTCTTTGAATGATTCATTCTTTCAATGAGTACTTTAAATTTTACGAAATCATATCATCAAGTTAATGGTTGAATCTGTAAAGAGAAAAAGGTTACTGTAGTCCAACTGTTAAAACACAAACCTATTAGGATATTTAGCTATGAAATCACGTGCTGCTGTTGCATTTGGTCCAGGAAAACCTTTAGAAATTGTGGAAATTGATGTTGCTCCTCCACAAAAAGGCGAAGTCCTTGTTAAAATTACCCATACAGGGGTTTGTCATACAGATGCATTTACTTTATCTGGTGATGATCCAGAAGGCGTATTTCCAGCAGTTTTAGGCCATGAAGGGGCTGGTATTGTTGTTGAAGTAGGTGAAGGTGTAACTTCAGTAAAACCTGGGGATCATGTAATTCCTTTATATACGGCAGAATGTGGCGAATGCTTATTCTGTAAATCAGGCAAAACCAACCTGTGTACAGCCGTTCGTGCGACACAAGGTAAAGGGGTTATGCCTGATGGAACGACACGTTTTTCTTATAATGGTGAACCTATTTACCACTATATGGGTTGTTCAACTTTTAGTGAATATACTGTCGTTGCTGAAGTATCATTGGCTAAAATTAACCCAGAAGCAAATCCTGAACATGTCTGTTTACTGGGTTGTGGTGTAACGACAGGGATTGGTGCAGTCCATAACACAGCAAAAGTACAAGAAGGCGATTCAGTTGCTGTATTTGGTTTAGGTGGTATTGGTCTGGCTGTTGTACAAGGTGCGCGTCAAGCGAAAGCAGGTCGGATCATTGTTGTTGATACCAATCCTGAAAAATTTAAGTTGGCAGAAGAGTTTGGTGCGACTGATTTCGTTAATCCAAAAGACTATGACAAACCTGTTCAAGAAGTGATTGTTGAAATGACAGGTTGGGGTGTAGACCATTCATTTGAATGTATCGGCAATGTCAATGTGATGCGTTCAGCGCTTGAATGTGCTCATCGTGGGTGGGGACAATCAGTCATCATTGGTGTAGCAGGTGCAGGTCAAGAAATTTCTACCCGTCCGTTCCAGCTTGTGACTGGTCGTACATGGAAAGGAACCGCATTTGGTGGGGTAAAAGGCCGTACACAATTGCCGGGTATGGTTGAAGATGCGATGAAAGGTGATATTCAACTTGCACCTTTTGTTACCCATACAATGGGCTTAGATAAAATTAATGAAGCATTTGATTTAATGCATGAAGGTAAATCAATCCGTACAGTGATTAACTTTTAAGCTTAAATACTGAGCACCACTAAGAATCAGTGATACATCATGTATCACTGGTTTTTATTTGCATGATAAATGTATGAGTTTTATATATTAATTTTCTAAGCTTATCTTTTTTTGTTATGTTATGGCTTTAAAGCAAAAAATCAAAATAGGTCGTCTTATGAAAAATGTTGCAATTTTAGGTCTTGGTATTATGGCTTTAACTGTATCAGCATGTTCTTCGCTTCAAACTAATGCAACGCCAGATCAAACAGCACAAAACACTCAAACTACATGTTTTGCTGAACGCGCAACTCAATTGATTGGTCAAAATGATATGTCTGAAGCGAAAATTAAGCAGCTTACACAGGCATCAATCGTACGTAAAGTTGCGCCAAATCAAGGGGTAACTATGGATTATCGTATTGAACGAGTGACTGTAACTGTAGATCCTGCGACCAAAAAAATTACCCAAGCGACTTGTGGTTAATAACACAAATTTAAGCCTTATATGATTGAATAAATACTGATTTATTCAATCATGATTTTAAAGTTTAATTTAACAAAGTCGCTTCATTTATTCGACACAGAACAATCATTATAAAAGACTAAAATAACAATGTTTTGCTACTGAGTGACAGATAATACTTGCTTAAAGCAGTTTTTTTGTTATGTTTTAAGCTGTACTTTTGGATGTGTGGCGTTAGAGCACAAGACTTCAATTCATTAGCTATTATTAAAACCCTATGAAAAGACTATTTTTAATCCTATTTGTGATTTTGATATCAAACTCAATATTTGCTCAGAGTGAAAATTATAAAATTGCCATGGATAATTTTATAAACAACTATAATGCTGATCAGTATGAAAAAATTTATGATGAATTTTCTGTTGAAATGAAAAAGACATTGCCGCTTGAAAAGACAAAGCAATTTTTCTCAGGATTGAAATCTCAGGCAGGAAAAATTGAAAGCAAAGAATTTCTCAGTGATCAACAAGGAAGTTATGTCAGTTATAAAACCAAGTTTGAGAAAATGGTGTTAACGGTCAATATTTCGCTTGATCAAGAAAATCATATCAAGGGACTTATTATGAAGCCTAACGAAGTCCAAAAAGAAATAAATAGTAGTAATACTGTGAATGCACTTAACGCTTATCCAAAAGAAATCTCAGACATCATTTTTTCGAATAGCCAAAATTTTCCAAATAATACGCAACTTTCTATTGCAGTCGTTCAGAATCAAAAGGTGAAATATTATGGGGTTATCAAAACTGATGGCATGATCAAACCAATTGAAAACCAGAATAAGGTTTTTGAAATTGGTTCTATTACCAAAGTTTTTACATCGACTGTTTTAGCTTCGCTTGTTGATGAAGGAAAAATTAAATTAACGGATGATATCAATCCATTTTATCCATCTTTAAAATTTAAAAATAACACTCAACTGAATTTTAAAGACTTGGCTAATCATACTTCTGGTTTACCGCGCTTACCAGAGAATCTAGATTTATCGAATCAAAGTAACCCCTATAAAGATTATGGTAAAAGTCAGATTGAACAATACCTTAAAGATGATTTGAAAATTGAAAATGAGCCTGAGAAAAAATATGTTTATTCCAATTTAGGGGCGGGGTTATTAGGCTATACGCTTGGCGTATCACAAGGAAAAAGCTTTCAAACATTATTACAAAAGAGAGTTTTTGATAAATACACAATGAAAAATTCATTTGTAAACTCGCAAAATCTAGATAATAAGTTAGTAAAAGGGCAAAATCCTGATGGACAAATCGTATCAAATTGGGATTTTGACGTTTTGTTTGGTGCTGGCGGGCTATTATCAACAACAGAGGATTTAGCAAAATTTGCAATCGCACAATTCGATCCTAAAAATACCGAATTGACTTTAACACGTACACCGACCTTTGAAATGAACAAAGATATGAAAATCGGTTTAGCTTGGCATTTGTTGAAATCACAAAATGGAAAAGATTTGGTTTGGCACAATGGCGGAACTGGTGGCTATTCATCTTCAATGGCAATAAATGTTGAGGATAAGACGGCTGTTATTGTGCTATCTAACCTCTCAGCTTTTCATCCAAAAACGAAAAACATTGATAAATTATGTTTTCAGCTTATAAATGAAAAAGAAAATAATCCAGATAGTTAATCTGGCTTATGTACTAGAAAGACAAGCATATGAGTTTGTTTTGTATATTCTTTATAATACAAAAGCATATCTAATGGCCACGACTTTATTTAAAAACACAACATATATTAAAAAATGGAGATTCTATGAAATTAGAACTTATCAAAAAAATTGAACCTGAAAACCCGATTCTTTCTGCAATTTGTATAGATGAAAATACGGCAGTTTTCTTGTCTTATAATGAAGAACAATATTATCAACTCTTATTTGTGTCTAAAGAGGAGTACATCATTATAAATTTAGACTATACAGATAAATACTATCAACTTGAAAATGCACCTGTTTTATTCTCTATAAATAAACAATTCGGCATAATTAAAAACAAAGATGAGTTATTGTTGTATTCAAATGAAAAACAGATGTTCGAGACGATTAAAATCAAAAATACTGAAATACTCCCCCAAAGATTTAATCTACATTGGAAAACACCTATAAGCGATTGTTCTGTCTTACCGATCTGTTTTAGTCAGGATGGTTTGGGAGATGATACAAGATATATTGCCATGCTTCATTTGGATGTGTTAATTCAACAAGCTTATTGGGTAAGGTGGTTATCACTTGAAAAGCAGTCATTCTCTCACCATCAAGATGTTCTTTCTCCACCTAAAGTTGATACCGCTATGTTGAAAGATAACGAGTTATATGTTTTTAGCTCTGGTGGGAAAGTAACATCTGTAAACAAGTGGGGGATGGATTACTATGCTTTTATAAAAAGCAATTTAAATGGAAAAGTGGTTGAAACCTTTATAGACAGTGGTGACTTACATTCAATCGACCAAAAAAAGCGTGGTGTAAATGGTTTATTGGGAAGTTCACAGAAGTATTTAATGCTTACACCTGTTTTCCAAAATGATGAGTGGAAAGGAAAACAAAAGATTTTCTCTCTAATTACAAAGGAAATTTCAGACATCACTTTTCCTCGTGGATTTGGAAAATATCCACAAGTTGTCCAGCATCTTGGTGATATTGTCTGGGTATATTTGCGTGATACGAAACAGATTGCTATATGCAAAGAAAAATAATCCTCATAACACTCTAATATTTTTAATCATTTTAAATGAATACAATCCATGATAGAAAAAGCTAAAAATTTAATTGAAGATTTTAATCAACAAGGTTGGAAGGCCCCAAATCTTTATGAAAGGCTCTTTGAGTTTATCGGTAATGCTGAAGCAACTTTTACGTTTTGCAGATTGTTTCTGACAAATTTTGAAAAAGGGGCAACAATATTTAATGACTCACTGAGCTATATTGAGAAAGCACAATTTTCTGAGCTTATTGTTCATTCGCTTAATATTCTAAAACATCAAGCGAATGAAAATGCAGAGGCAGTGATTGAATATGCAAGCTTGCAATTTCCAGAATTACTTCATCAATATTTAGCGCTTATTTTTGAGCTAAAGGCGAATGAATCAGCTTTTTATGCTGAATACCCTTGGCGAAATTTATCAGCAGAGCAAATCAAGCCATTTGTATTGAAAATGGAAAGTCATACAACTTCACTTTCTGACAAGCGAAGACTATATCGTTGTTTAATCGAAACAAGAGATTTAGACACACTAAATTTTGCTTATCAATTTGCGTTTGAGCATAATATTTTTGAAAGGGAGGATTTAGAGGATTATTTAACTTACGATTTAGAATCTGTTGGCTTTACATTCAAAAATGGAAAAATTAAAAGTTATTGTCCAAATCCAGTGTATCATTTTAAATTTCCAGAGAAATATTTTTGTGATAATCGGCCGATCCATATTAATAAAAAGCAGCATCCTACTTGGCGCTTGACTCCAAATGATAAAAAATATGAGTTTGGTGGACTTATCCAAAATGATAAAGATAATCCTTTTGTTCACCTCATTACCTTTGAAAAAATTCCTAATGGCTTAAATATTAAACAGCTAAAAAACCTTACATTGGGAATGCATATTAGAGAATTAAATGAATATAGTGAAATATTCTACCAACACAATGATCGTGGTGAGCCGGCAAAAATTGGCAATACACAGATAATAGAAAATTATCACGACTTAGCAATTAAAAACACTAAAATCTGCTTTGCAGAAACACCAAATAGATGGACTTATCAAAGTTGGGGCAGTTCAAATGGTAGAGAAAATCTTTTTAGATTAGGCGGTGAACCGATTTGGATACAAAGTGCTCAAGTTTTAACTTGTCCAATTTGTAATGAAAAAATGGATTTTCTGATGCAGCTTGATACAGATCTTCCAGATATTGAAAACGGTGAAGTTTATTTTGGAAGCGGTGGAATTTGTTATGTATTTTAGTGCGATCAATCAAAGGTAAGTGGCTATCTCGTACAATGTACTTAAAAACTACAGCTAATCGCTGCTTTCATCTGGAATGACGTGCAAAATACAAGTTTTGTCCCTCAATCGAAATTCATATTCTTGTCGTTATATGTCACTTTAGAGAGATACTAAAATGAAATACAGGGAAATTGAACCAAATGGATTTTTGAGTAATTTTGTGAAGTGTTTTTGGTATTACGAAACTATGGGAATAGATGTTCAGCATACCATTTTGCCAGATGGTTACTTTGACTTAATTATCGAGTTCGTAGATGGAAATTTAACAAAAGTAAAACTGACTGGAATATGGATAAGACCAAAAGACATACAAATTTCTAAAAACACCAAGTTCTTTGCGATCAGATTCAAGCTGTTAGCCCTTGAGTATATATTTAGAACACCGATAAAATCTATTTTAGATATGACGATAAATTTACCTGAGTCTTTTTGGAGAATTGACGAGTATCATTCAGACGAGTTTGATAAATTTGTTTCTGAAATAACGAACAATTTAGACGCTTCTATAAAATTCTTAAAGCCCATTGATCGCAGAAAATTAAAACTATTTGAAATCGTGTATCAAAAAAAATCTACATCGGTGTCTGAAATTTCCAATAGCATTTTTTGGAGTAGCAGGCAAATAAATAGATATTTTCAATCCAATTTCGGCATTACATTCAAGGAATTTTTAAGTATTGTACGTTGTAATGCGACTTACCCAGAAATTTCAAATGGTAATCTAAATCCAAATTCTGACTATTTTGATCAAGCGCATTTTATCAAAGAAATTAAAAAATATACTGGGGCAACGCCCAAAGCGTTAAGTAAAAACAAAAACGACCGATTTTTACAATTATCAAAAATGGATGAAAGGCAATAATTCTATAACTTAATTTAAAGATGAATTAAAAATGAAAATTTGCAAAATTTCTCCAAACTTTGAAGTGACTGATATTAAAAAAACAACGGCTTTTTACACAGAAAACCTAGGCTTTAATCTGATCATGGCGGTTCCAGAATCACAAGATGGAATCGATCAAACTTTTCTTGAAAATAAAGAATATGTTTATGCGCTGGTGCAGAGGGATAACGTGGAATTTATGTTTCAACGTTCTGATACCTTTAAAAATGATGTTGTTTTTTCAAGAGGGCTAGCTATTGGAGCAACAGTATCTTTTTATATGGAAATAGAGAGTATTAATGAATTTTATTTAGCACTAAAGCATAAAAATCTTCAGCTCACTGAACTAAAAACAACATGGTATGGTATGCAAGAATTCTATTTAAAAGATATGAATGGCTATATTCTTGGCTTTGCTGAAAAAGTTGAATAAATGCCTTATAACATCAGTTTAGCGTCTTGGGTAAATAAAATCCGCCATATGGGCAATAAACCATTGGCGGAAAGTTTTTCAAAATGATCAAAATGAAGTAATACTTTTAACTCAGTAAAAATGCTTCATTTACTCCAGATTGCTTAACAAAACAATCATCATGAGAGACTAGAATGACAGCACCTTTAAATTGCTCAATGGCTTGCGCAAGTAATTCTCGTGACTCGATGTCTAAGTGATTTTCAGGTTCATCCAATAACAATAAATCAATATTTTGATGATGCTGACTTATTCCAAGTAAAGCAACTTTAAGTTTTTCGCCACCACTGAGTTGCCCCAATTTTAAGAGTGCTTTTTCGCGGCGGATGCGCAGTTGACCTAATAAATTTCGCCATTCAACCTCCAGCATATCTGGATTAAATTTCGCTAAATTCTCGATCACAGAAAGATCATCATTGAGTAAACTAAAATTTTGATCCAAATATAAACTTTGTCCAGTAAAGAAAATTTCAGTACTTTGTGATTGATCAATTATTTTTAATAAGGTGGATTTACCCACGCCATTTGCCCCTTTAAGCTGGATTTTTTCACTGGCTTGGAGTGACAACTTTATGTTCTGTGTGGTGGCATAAGGCAATTGTAAATCGTGAATCCTTAATATTTCACCTTGCTTCGATGATTGAAATTGAAAGTCAAATCGTTGTGGTTTAATTTTTTCTAATGTTGTTTGTTTCTCCTGTAAACTGCTCTGTGTTTCATCAGCTTGGCGAATTTGCTGTGCACGTAATTTCCCAAAACTTTGCCCAGCTTGCTCTTTTTTAAAATCTAGTAGAATCTTGGCTTGAGAGTTCGAGTCACGCAATTGAGCACCTTTACGTTGACGTTTTTGTGCTTTCATTAAACTATCATGCTGTTGTTGCTTTAACTGTTTAAATTCACGTTTTTCTTGTTGAATAGACTGAGTTAAGGCATGGATTTGTTGTTGGTGCTGTTGAACATAATCAGCATAATTGCCCGAAACATGCTGCAAACCTTGCGCGGTTAAAGCATAAATATGCTGCATTTGATTCAGCAATTGAAGATCATGACTAATAATACAAACTCCCGCCTTATGTGCCTGAATCGACTCAATTAACCATTTTCTTGCCATGGCATCTAAATGATTACTTGGCTCATCTAAAAGTAGATAATGATCTTGTTTTAGAAATAAGCGACACAAAGCCAGCTTGGTTTTTTGACCTTCACTTAAGTGGTGTATGGGAAAATTTAAATCAAGCGGCAGTTGTGCATTGCTTAAAATTTGTTGCCATTTTTGAGGTAAATCCCAACAGTTTTCCACCAAATCATAATCTTCAAAACTGGCACTACTGTTTTCAATACGCTCAAAAGCATTATGTAGATGAGCAATATCTAGAGCTTCAGCTATGGTTTTGGCATTTAATCGTTGTAATTGTGCTAAATAATCATGTTGAATATGCCATGCAATTTGCCCTGAATAGGCTAAATCTGAATGCTGTTGTAGGTGTAATAGTTTAAAAAGTAATGATTTTCCCAAACCATTACGGCCAATCACAGCAGAAGTTTGCCCTGAAAAAAGCACAAAATTTAGTTGTGTAAACATTGTTTGAGTGGGGAATGCCAAACTCAAGTTTGAAATAATACATGCTTGTTGCATTCAATGATCCTCATATAGAGGATGCACAAAATAGTATGTAATAAAAGCTTTAAATAACAGTAGATTATTTATTTATCGTAAAGACGGTATCAGAACCAAAAGATAAGTCTAGCCTTGAGTAGAATCTATTTTGCACATCAAAAATTAAATAAATAATGATGAGAAAATGACTTACTTCATTGGCGTTACTCTTTTAAGAAAGGGGATAAGAATGCTTATTGTATAAAAATAAATCTGTATGTCAATGTTAAGCTTTTAAAATGCTCATTAAAAAAGAATCATCTCAAAAACTTAACTCCCTTATGAAAAGGGAGTTAAGTGGCAGTTGATTGAACCAATCAACACTTATCAATTTATTTAAGCAGTTGCTTTAATGACGTCTGCAACAGATGTTGCTACATAATCAATATTTTTTAAATTTAAGCCCGCTGCACACATACGGCCACTACGTAGCAAATAAATGGCATATTGATCTTTCAATATATCCACTTGTTCAGCCGTTAAACCTGTATAGCTAAACATGCCTTGTTGTTCTGTAAGGTAATCAAAATTACGACCAGGTAAAGCAGCAGTTAATTTTGCCTTTAATAGTTCGCGCATTTGGATGATACGCTCACGCATTTCTTTAAGCTCTGCATGCCATTTTTCAGTTAATGTTGCATCATTCAATACATTATCAACCACTAAGGCACCTGTCGTTGGAGGGCTTGAGTAGATACGGCGTACAGTTGCTTTAAGCTGACCTAAAACTTTTTGTGCAGTTGCTTGGTCATCACAAATAAAGCTTAAGCCACCAACACGTTCACCATATAGTGAGAAAATTTTAGAGAATGAATTGCTAACAATGAAATTCAATCCAGACTTATCTAAAGCACGAATTGCATAAGCATCTTCTTCTAAGCCTTGACCAAAACCTTGGTAAGCAATATCTAGGAATGGAATTAAATCACGTGCTTTCAATACTTCAATTACACGATCCCATTCAGCAGGTGTCAAATCTGCGCCTGTTGGGTTATGGCAACAAGGGTGAAGAAGAACAATGCCTTTTGCAGGGATTTGCTGTAAATCCTCTAACATGCCTTCAATATTGACACCATTGGTTGCTGCATCAAAATAACGGTAGAAATGTGAATTGATTCCTGCACCATTAAAAATTGCAATATGGTTTTCCCACGTCGGTTGGCTCACCCAAACATCAGATTCAGGGAAGTATTTTTTTAGAAAATCTGCGCCTACTTTAAGTGCACCAGAACCACCTAGAGTTTGAATGGTCACTGCACGACCATCTTTACGTGCTTGGCTATCTGCACCTAAAACCAGTTTCTGAGTTGCTTCGTTATAAGACTTTGAACCATCCATCGGTAAATAAAGCTTTACCTTGTCATTGCTTGGTTCAATATTTTTCAAAGCCGCTTTTACAGCGTCTAACTGAGGAACAATGGTGTCCTCATTATAATAAAGACCAATACTTAAATTTACTTTGTGTGTCCGTTCATCCTTACCAAAGGCTTCCATTAGAGAAAGAATTGGATCACCTGCATAAGGATCTACATGTTGAAACATGGTCTAAAGTCCTAAATCAATCAAAAAAATCAAGTCTGATAATATAGGTAATTCAAACCCCGACTCAACAGTAGATTAAAGTTTATTTTTTATTATTTATTCAACTTTAGATTAGGGTCTGTAGACAATTCGTCTACGTTTGCGACTACGTGTGTTTTTTAGGAGATACTAGGCGCGAAATATGAAATTTAGTCATTCTAAATGAGTAGTTCGTAACGACGTAGCGGCAAAAAACACACAAGTCCCCGCTGCGCCTTGCGCTGCAAACAAAGCAGTGCTTTGTTCTTGCTCAGGGTTGTGGTTAAAATTATCTCAGACTACGTTATGAAACTCGAAAATAGTCTCGCTATTCTCTTCGTTTCCTGCCTTGCCTGCTCAATTTTAGTCTACAACGCAAGCCATTTATGAAATGTCAACAGACCCTAAGCTCATCGCACATTTGTCTATATTTATAGCCAAATGTGTATTCTCTACAAAATAGAGGATAAATAAGATAAAACTTAAACACTATTTCAAGTGTGGTATTGAAAGAGAGATAGTTAAGATATTGATTGTTTTTAAGTCGCAGTATTGTTAATGAATGATAAAACTATTGTTCTGCATTTCGCTTCTTGTCATCATAGCGTAAGCGCAATATTTAAATTCTGGATGGTTTTTAATGTTACTAAATTATCAATACGATCAAGCTCAAGATAGCCATGGGACTCAAAAAGCCACACTGGTATTGATTCACGGGTTATTTGGAAGTTTAAGTAATTTGGGCATTATTGCACGTGAATTTCAAGGCAAATTCAACTTATTACAAATTGATGTTCGAAATCATGGCCATTCTGCACATTCAGATGAAATGAATTATCAATTGATGGCTCAGGATGTTTTGCAAACACTTGATCATTTAAATATTGAAAAGTTTATTGCGATTGGACATTCTATGGGTGGAAAAATTGCAATGAAACTTGCAGATTTAGCGCAAGATCGTATGCAAAAAATGATTGTCTTGGATATGACACCTTTTGCATATCAAGAAAATCACCATGATCAAATTTTTAAAGCCTTATCTGCGGTTGAAAATGCACAGATTGAATCTCGTAAAGAAGCAACAGAGATTATGCGTCAGTATTTAAAAGAAGAAATGGTAATTCAATTTTTATTAAAATCATTCAGTAAGGGAAAATGGCTGTTTAATGTCCAAGCCTTATTTAATCATTATGCTGATATTTTAAGTTGGGAAAATCAGCAGGTGAATCCTATTCCAGCATTGTTTATTAAAGGTGGAAACTCACCTTATATCTCAAAAGCTGAACATTTTTCTGCAATCGAAACCCAGTTTAGTCATAGCCAAGTTAAAGTCATTGAACAAGTCGGGCATTGGTTACATGCTGAAAAACCGGCTGTAGTCAATCAAATGATCTCTGGGTTTATAGAATGAGGTTTTAGGTTCTGAATAAATTAAAACAGCATATTTAAAGGTAATATGCTGTTTATAAATGATTATTTTATAAACACTACCAGTTCTTTAGTCCACTATGGTCAAGAAAGTGTGTTGGTTTTGAATTTTCCATTGAGTACTAGATATGAAATTAGACCTAAAACCAAACCCCAAAATGCACCTCCAACACCAAATAAACTGATATTGGCCGTCGTTGCGAGAAAGGTAATGAGTGAGGCTTCTCGGCAATCAATATCACTCATCGCATTTGCAAGACTTCCAGCAATTGTACCTAATAATGCAAGTCCTGCTAGAGTGCTTATAAAAGCGACTGGAAACGCTGCAAAGACAGCTGCTAACGTTACACCAAAAATTCCAACAAGAATATAAAACACACCTGCGGCAATCCCAGAAATCCAGCGTTTTGATGGATCTTCGTGGGATTCCTTTCCAGTGCAAATTGCAGCAGTGATCGCAGCAAGATTAAATGCATGTGAACCAAACGGAGCCATGAGGAACGAGCCTAAGCCTGTCACGATAAGAATCGGTTTAGCATTAGTGTGAAAACCATCATTTTTAAGAACCAGTAAACCTGGCATATATTGTCCTGTTAAGGTAATTAAAAATAAAGGTAGGGCAACACTCAGTATCGAGTTTATAGAAAAAGTTGGTGTGGTAAAAATAGGCGAGGCTAATTTTAGTTCAAATCCAGAGAAATCAATCCGTGATTGTAAAAGTAAGAAAATAAAGCCAAAAATCAAGACACTAATAATGGCAAATCTTGCAGAAAATCGTTTGGTGATTAGGTAAATCAAAAATAATGAAATCGCCAAAAAGGGATCAATTGTCATATTGGTAAAGGCTGCAATCCCAAATTGCAATAAAATACCTGCCAAGAGACCAGATGCAATACCCGTTGGAATTAGACGAATCAATTTTTCAAAATAGCCCGTAATTCCCAAGATCACAAATGCCAGTGCAGAAAGTAAATATGCGCCAATTGCTTCGGAATATGGCACGGTTACAAGCGTCGTAATTAAAAATGCAGCGGCAGGCGTAGACCATGCAGTGATAATGGGTTCGCGGGTATACCAACTTAATAATATTCCTGTGATACCAACCCCAATAGAAATAGACCACACCCATGAGGCAGTGAGTTCAGGGCTAAGACCAGCCATCTGCGCAGCTTGGAAGATTAAAATAAAGGTACCACCATAATTGACGATGACCGAAATTAAACCAGCCATAATGGGGGGAAGAAAATCATTAGAATGATGTTGAAAAGACATAAACTCTACCCCTAAGATTTAAAAAAGAAGTAGTAGAGTGTATTTTTAATGTGGTATTGCCATAAGATACACTTTTAATATTTTTTAAGGTACCAGTTTGGTGATATGATTTTATCGACTGCTTTTTTTAACTCTGGTAAAGGTAAAGGAGTTAAGAATGGTTTTTATTGTGTTTTATCTACTTTAATGTGGTATTGCCATAAGATACACTTTTAATATTTTTTAAGGTACCAGTTTGGTGATATGATTTTATCGACTGCTTTTTTTAACTCTGGTAAAGGTAAAGGAGTTAAGAATGGTTTTTATTGTGTTTTATCTACTATGATTTGATTTTAAGAAGTAATTTTTGCTGGAACAAAATTGTTATTAAATTGAGTAAGCCTACTTTATGCTTGATGATTTGATTGTTAGTATGCAACATAAGAAAGTTACCTTTGTTTGATTAAGATTCGACACCTTTATCAAAATGGGTAGCTTTCTCTTTTTCAAGATCAATGTTTGATCAGATCTGAACTAATACATTTAATGTGCATGTGAATGAAGCCCTGCAGGTACAACAGATCCAAATGGTCTTGTTTTACAGTCTTTATCATTCGGGTCACAAATACGGACATTTTGCATCATGCCTTGATCTTCATGATCTAAGATATGACAGTGTAAGACAAAGTCTCCTGTGAATTTTTCATACTTGGTTCTGACCACAATCTCATAACCCGTTGGAACAAAAAGAGTATCCTTCCACACACCATTTAAACCATTAAATAAAGGATTAGTATTTTTCTCTAAAGTTATATCTCCACCTATACGATTGTTTGAACCATCAACCTTATATACGGATTGAATTTGAAAAGGATTCACATGAATATGGAAAGGATGTCCCGCAAGAGTAGATGTTAAGGTCCATTCATCAATTCCATTTAAAGTTAAATAGCGGTTTAAATTATCGCCATAAGGAAGTGCTAAATCAGCGTTAAACTTTTCATTACTTATACCAAAGACTTTACTAATATTAAAATTAAGCTGTTGTTGACCTATTTTGATGTTGCTATTACTACTTTCAATATTTTGTAAAGAATCTAATGGGGTAAAAGCCGTGATTAAATTATTATCTAAATCAGATTTAATTTGTTTTTGTGTAATAGCATCAAGCTGTTGACCATTACTTAGGGTTATATCTTCAACTTTTGACTTTAAAAACTCTTTTAATGTAATTGTAGGGCTAGAACTTACTTTAACATTTACAATAGCAAGAACTTTATCTGGATCTGGTGTATCAGTTGATGATTTTGCCTCAATATTTGTATTGACCTTAAATGAATCTGGAAATTTATCATTATCCACTACACAGTATTGACCCGCATCTTTAAAATTAAATATCGCATCATATCGATAGCCAGGTTGCAATAAGATAGTATTGGTTTGCTGAATAGCATTCGTGGTTAAACCATCTTGTGCCACGATTGAATAATTGATTGCATTGTTGAGTTTTGCAGCTTTTTGACATTCGGCAATAAAATTAGGCTTGTCTTGTGTGTTGATTGGTTTTTCCAACTTATAAACTCGTAGACCAATGGTATCCCGCACACCACCATGAATCATACGCCAACGATAAAATTCATTTTGATTTAAATCTATTTGACCGAGCACATTACCATTAATAGAGGTATAGCGTCCTGACTTTTTCCAACCACTTGGGCTAAGCAATTTATATTTGTCAGTATCACTTATTTTAATTTCAACATCACCATCTAGGTGTCCAATTTCATTAGTTCCACAATTTACTTTATACAGCTTTTGGTTATCACCACAAATGTACTGTATTTGTTGAAAAACCATGACCAGATCATTATTGCTGTCGGCTGAAATTTTATGCTGAATATTATTTAAAGAAATTTTTGATGGTTTTTTGGCTTTCCAAAGGACATCAAAATCACCCTTTTGCTCAAAAGATTTCCCATCAAATTTTGGTAATCGATTACCTTCAATAATTAGAGCACCAGCCATACCGCTAGTCACTTGTAATGCTGTAGAACCATGTAAATGTGCGTGATACCAATAAGTTCCAGCAGGATGATCTTTAGGAATATCAAATTGATAATCTTGTTTTTCTTTTGGATTAATTTTAATAAAAACATTATCAGCTGCAATACCTTTATCTTTGCCATCCTTACTTGGCATAACAGTATATTCAGGGTTGACTTGCAATCCATGAGTATGCAGGTTAGTGGTATTAATACAACCAATCGTATTATGTTCATCACGACAATTCGGCGTCTTTTCGATCTCACCATTATTTTTTTTATACTCATATAAAGGTAAATTATTCATTAAATTTACTTTTAATGACTTCCCTTGTTTAATTTGAATAGTTGGAGCAACAAATTGATTAGCTAAGGGGTTGTGTGGATCGATATATTGGCGGAGTTCGACCGAATCAATTCGGTTTGTCACTGGATTATAAATTTCGCCGAGCTTCTTATCGACTTCTAAATCAATAGAAACAAAATTTGAATCTACATTGCTGTTATTAAAAAGAGGAGGGTTTTGAATACCTGCATAGAGTGGTGTTGATGCTAATAGTGTTAAAATAGTAATATAGTTTTTCATGTTTGGTTTTTATGTGATTAATATTTATACATATTGTACTTATTTTTTTGTTTCGTAAAGACTTAAATAATAATTTTTCCATTTTTCAAAATATTTGCTGAAGCCATAGATTTTATTTTGTGTCTTAATTGGCAATTCTTATTTTCTATTCCAACTGTATAAATTTTTGTTGTATTAATGAGTGTTAATTGACGAAATAGCTTGTAAATAGCCTTCTGTAAATTAATGATTTCGTTGCACATTAAATTTTATTTTGTTATTTTGAATAAAATTCAATCAAAAGTTAAAACTTTAAAAGACTTCATTTTATAACAAGGTAGAAGATTATGGCTAAAAATTATATCAGAAGAAGTGTTTGGGAAAATTGTGGGGTATTGCTAGATGATGAGGCCTTTATTTCTAATCCGGAAAAAGGAAATAAAGAACTTTATTGGTATGCGAAAGCTGTTGCAGAAATGCGTAAATTACCTTTAGAAGACCATAATAGCTGGGGATTTTTTGGTGCAATGCATGGAATAACCATGGATGATGTGGATGATACGGGAAAAGAGCAGTTAAATTGGCACAAGCTTATAGATTTTCCAGAATTCCAAAAAATTAATGTGCAAGCACTTATTAAAATTCATGATGTAGAAACGGGTGATGGGTTATGGAACCAATGCCAACACGCAACATGGTTCTTTTTACCCTGGCATAGAGGGTATTTACTCGCAATTGAAACAATTTTACGTAAGCATATTATAAAGCTTGGTGGTCCAGATGATTGGGCTTTACCTTATTGGGACTATAATGACAAAGATTATTCGAATCTTAATTCAATAAGCATTCCTCCAGCTTTCACTCAAAAGACCTTTAATGGAGAATCAAATCCTCTTTATTTACAACAACGGTATCCTAATCCAGCCGATCTAAGGGATCAAACATTTATTAACTTAAAGCAATTACAAGAAGCAAAACCTGATTTTGATTTAAATAAAGAAACTATAAATTCATTGTATACATTAAATTTTACTTCAAAAATAGATAATGATATTGTCAAGGAGTTAGGTTTTGGTGGCGGGGAAACTAATTTTTCACATGATGGTCATAGGTCTGGTACGGGTTCAGTTGAACAGTACCCTCATAACATCATGCATGTATTAGTTGGTGGGATTGGCACATTCGGTTTGATGAATGATCCTAATTTTGCAGCATTAGATCCGCTTTTTTATGTGCATCATGCCAATATTGATCGCCTCTGGAGTGTTTGGAATAAATACGATCATATAGATCCAACAAACAATACCAATCCAACAGACGATACATGGTTATCTCCTGAGCTTAGATCACCATTTATTGTCCCAAATCCAGATGAAACTAATTGGGATTTTGTCCCTAAAGATGTAACTAATGAAGAAGAGTTGAATTATCAATATACTTCGTCTTATACCTATACAGTAGCTTTTGGCACAAAACTCAGCCCTGCCAGTACTTCGAATAAAGTACTTCTTAGAATGAAAAAATTTGGTTTAGATAAATTTAGTCAGGAGAAAACGGATATTGAACTCATAGGATCAACAACTAGTAAAATCCAGATTACAGGCTTAACACCTGTATCAATCTCAATAGATAAAAAAAATCCACAATTGAAAAATGGATTTAAGTCAGTAGTTCAAGTAATAGAACAAAATCTTAAAAAGTTAATTACTCCAAGTAAATTTTATTTACTAGTAGAAGGCATTAAGGGAAATCAAGAAGGGGTATTTTTATCAATAAAAACACCAAATCAGCAGACTTTAAAATCCGTTGCATTGTTTGGTTTAATCAATGCATCTAAACAAAATGGAGAACATTCTGGTTTAGGGATCAATTTATCTATCGATATTACAGAATATGTTGACGAGCTTTATCTTAATAATCAGATTCAAGAGTTAGATGATTTACAACTTTATGTTGAACCTATTGGTTTAAGTCAAAAATCAACACTCAGTATTGAAAAAATCACTGTTCATCAAGATAACTGATGAGTTTAAATAGCCATGAAGATTAAAAACTACTTTTCTTTATTTAAAAGAAAATCTTTTATGATTGTAATGAAAATTGCTTTATTGGTCTGGTTGTGGCTAATTTTTCAGAATTTACTGCCAATGGAGCAATCTATTGCTGTAGAGTTTGTACATGGTGAGCATTCTCATCATGTACATCAAACTAATTATTATGAAAATTCTATTTTATCAGCTATTTATAACACTATTAATATGCATTGGTTTTTGATGTTGATAGCAATGATGTTACCATTACTTTTTTTATCTGTAGAGGATGTTCAGAAAAAGAACTTTAAGAGAAAAAGGAAGTTAAGTTTAATATTATTTTTTATCGGCTATATGTTTTTTTGGACACTTATTGGTATTTTACTCTCAATTTTGACGCATTATTTAAATGAATTATTAAATAACCAAATAATATTGGCATGCTTGATTATTGTTGTTTTAGTTCTATGGCAGATAACTCCATATAAAAAAATCAGTCTAAATCGCTGTCATCTTCCTGCAAATATTAATCCTTTTGGGCTTCAATCTGGTATTGATAATTTTAAATTTGGAATTAAAAAAGCCTGGTACTGCGTAGGAGCTTGTTGGCCATTCATGTGGTTATGTATAGCGTGGATGGAACCAATGATGTATATAATGCCTTTATTTACTTTATTTTTACTTGTGGAACAAATTCAACCCAAGCGAAGAGAAATTTGGGGGTTCCAATAGTTTTAAATTGTTATTTTGATTTTTTAATCACTAAATATAGACTTAAAGAGCATAATTTATTCTTATTAATTTACAGATTATACTTTTTTGTTTAAGATTTAATTTACTGTATTATTTGAATATCAATCATAACAAACTAATCTAAATATAATTTGATAGCTTCCTATACTTATAAAGTAAAACACTGATTTGCAATATAATAAGTCTAAATTTCTTTTTCTGAGTTATTTGCTGTTAAATATATATGCAGCATATCCATGATCTTTTTCTACAATAACCAACCCAAATCTAAATCTAGTAATATCGAGACTAACAGCTCAATCTTTGACAATTATCAAGGTGTTAGGTGTTTTGCATTAAATTTAGTGCCTCGTAAGTCTGTTACAAATCCAGCAATTTTACCAAATAAGCAAAATATATTTTTATTAAAAGACATTAAATATATAACAGAGTATTATGGGGTTTTTAAAAAATAATGTTTTTTTAGCAGTATACAGTTGAACTACGGATGAGTGCTTTTGAGTACAAACCTATACAACGCTTTATTCCTATAACTGTTTGAAAATCCAAGTGAATGCAACGATATGCAATCTATGCCAATCCAATACAGACTGAGTGGATTTTACTTTTGGTATTATTCAATAGTTGGAACTTTTTTACCGTATTGGAGCTTATATCTTCAAGATCAAGGATTTAATTATCAAGAAATCGGATTACTGTCCTCTATAGCCATTTTAACCCGTATATTTGCACCTTTTATTTGGGGATTTATCGCAGATAAAACAGGCAAACGAATGTTGTGGGTTCGTGTGGCAACTTGGATGGAAGCTACGATCTGGTTTTTAATTTTTATCATTCCCAACAATATGCAATCGATTGCATTTCTGATGCTGATTTTTAGCTTCTTTCAAAATGCCATACTTGCGCAATTTGAAGGTGTAACGCTGTTTTGGCTGGGTAATCAACATACAGCATTGTATGGGAAAATTAGAAAATGGGGTTCTATTGGATTTATTATTGGCGTATTTAGTATCGGTGCGATTTTAGAAGTTATTGCAATTCAATATTTACCAATGATGTTGTTATGTATTGCATTTACAGCTTTTATTTGGTCCTTTTCGATTAAGGAACCCAGCACAGCACCGAGTGCACAAAAAATATTAGACCCATTGCTTCCCATTCTAAAAAGACCTGTGGTTTTTTCATTTTTTATCATTGAATTTATTATGCTTTTTGCACAAGCACCATTTTATAGTTTTTATAGTAATTATTTAAAACTTGCTGGTTACAGTACAACTCAGATTGGCTTTTTATGGTCAGTTGGGGTGATTGCTGAAATTATCATGTTTAACTATGCAAATTTCTTCCTAAATCGTTTTTCATGGCGAAGCTTAGTCGCACTTTGTTTAATCATGACCAGTATTCGATTTATTTTGGCAGGTTTATTTTCAGAAAGTTTCATTATTCAATTTATTTCTCAAACTTTTCATGCATTTAGTTTTGGTTTATTTCATATTATTGCAATGCGTGTCATTTTGCAGAACTTTGCAGCCAAACAACAGGGCAGAGGGCAAGCACTATACAGTACCATGTGGGGACTTGGTGTTGCGTCAGGCAGTATTTTAGCTGGGCAATATTGGGAAAAATTATCAGGAGAATATATTTTTATCCTTGCTGGATTTTCAGCCTTGCTTGGTTTGCTATTGATTAATTTTTTACCTAAAACACTACAAACGATTCAAAGATAAATGAATCTCTTTGCAGAAAAGAGATTCAGAACATTCAAATCGATACTGTATGGGGTTAATTTAGTAAATAAACAATGAGGTGTACAATAAAAGGTCCAACCAATACCATAAAAATACCAGCTAAAACCATGGTTAAACTGGCAATAACACCTTCATCTTTATCACGCATATAAGCTTTACTTGTACCAAAACCATGTGCCGCATTACCCAAAGACGCACCTTGTGCAAAGCTTGATTTCAGTCTTAAACCGCCTAATACCAAATCACCAATTAACATACCAGTTACCCCAGTAATCATGGTGAATAAAATCACCAGTTCAACTGAACCGCCGATATGGGTTGTTAACTCCATTGCAAATGGTGTAGAGATTGAACGTGCCATTAGACTATAGGTTGTTGTTTGGTCAAAATGAAATAACTTGGCAAGGTAGAATGCACTGATCATTCCAGCAAGCATACCAATGACCACACCCATAGAAATTGAAATGAGATGTTCTTTAATGATTTGGCGATATTCAAAAATTGGGATTGCAAAGGCAACAGTTGCAGGCCCTAACATCCATATAATCCACTGACTATCAAGCATATAAGCATCATAAGAAACATGTGCTGACAGTAAAATGGTGATTAAAACAATCGGAACCAAAATTGCTGGAGATAAAATTAAGTATGGAAATTTACGATAAAGCTTTTTGACCAACACATAAGCGACTAATGTGATCACTAGGCAAAATATTGAAATGGCAGACATTATTTATCTCCCTGTAATACATGTACGGTTTTATGAACATGACGTTGTTTCAACTTCCGCTCTAGTTTAAAACCTATATGCACACTATAAGCAGTAAATACCATCACACAAATTGTACCCAGTACAACCACAACAATCAGTTGCCAACCCTCAGTCATAAATAGGTTTTTATATTTCATTAACCCGATAAAACAAGGAATAAAAAATAGTACCAATTCACCTAGAATGAAATCTGAGCCTGATTTAATCCAATTTAACTTAAAAATACCTGTCATGAGCCCAATCAAAACCATAAATAAGCCAATCACAGCTGCCGAAATAGGTAAATTAAATTGTTTTTGAATGATTGAACTAATCCACCAAATCAAAATTAAAAGCCCAATTTGCAAAATGACTTTATAAATTGATGAAATTTGATGGCTTTGAGTACGCGTAGACATTTTATTGCAGATATTTTAAAAAGATGAGTTATTTTAGTTGCAAACATCACAGTATATTATGAATAATTAAATCATAATTATGCATTTTGGGAATAATTGATGGACATTAAAAATCTTAAAATTTTTGTAGAAATCGTCAATTGCGAAAGTTTTACTTTGGCTGCGGATCGTTTGTTTATGACACAGCCTACACTCAGTAAATCAATTAAACATTTAGAAGAAGAACTTGGTACGGCTTTATTTAAAAAAGGTGAAGCTGGAAGAAAAAGGGAAGTTGTACTTACCTATATTGGTGAATTAATTTATCAACATGCTTTAAATATCTTAAATGAACAAAAGCAAATATTTGAAAATATAGATCAAGTACAACAGTTAAAAAAAGGTAAATTAACCATAGGCTTGCCACCATTAGGTTCAGTATTACTTAGCCCCTTAATTGCTTTATTTCACCAAAATCATCCTGATATTCAATTGAAGTTCTTGGAAGTTGGTGCCAATGGTATTGAGGAAGCAATTGCTGATAAAAGTATTGATGTCGGGATTTTACTAGGTAATTTAAGACCAAGTTTTGCGGCAATTCCTGTGATAGATTCACCAATGTGTTTATTGGCTAAGAAAAATTCACATTGGAATCAAAGAGATTCAGTAAATTTGCATGAACTTAAAGAAGAAACTTTTTTACTTTACGCTGATTCTTTTACATTAAATAAGATGATTATACAGGCTGCAAATTCTGTAGGTTTTGAACCAAAAGTGGTGTGTAAAAGTAGCCAGTGGGACTTTATCACCAAAATGGTGGAGTTTAATATGGGGATCGCCATATTGCCCAAAATTTATTGTGATCAGTTAGATCAAGGGAAGTTTTGCTCAGCAATCCTTAATGAGCCTAAATTACATTGGACATTGAGTATGGCTTGGAATACGACTGTAGCAATGAGTCCAGCAACCAAAGCTTGGTTAACGATTGTAGAGATGCATCGAGATAAAATTCATTTCTAGATGGATTGATAGCTTTTAAGTCTTAATAAATTGAGATTGGCGTGGCTCAGGTTTAAATTTTATAAGTATTAAAAGTATGTATATTAATTTCTTAATTGATATTATTTCGCATAATGTATATTATGTTAAATAGAATATTATGTAAGTTGTCTACTCACATGTTGTTTGCAATGGCTACCTAATTATTAGAATTTGACTAATTTATATTTCGAAAAAAGTTAACTAGAAAAGAAGCTGTAATTTTCTATGTTAATTACGCTTAAATTCCAACCCTCTCATTTTTCAACTAGCTCAGGTTATAATGATGGCCTCCCAAAATATGGTTGATCTATTATGAACGCCTCCAATGACCCTCTACACGGCAAAAAACTTGCTGACATTTTGGATGAATTATTGGATTACTACGATGGCTTTGAAGGCTTAAGTCGTAAAATTGAAATTAGATGTTTTTGCATAGATCCAAGTGTTAAGTCATCATTGAGATTCTTACGTACTACCCCATGGGCACGTGAAAAAGTAGAAAGCTTATATTTGTATGTCTTACGCCAAAAAGCCAAACAGAAATCGTAAACCAAATATTTTATAAATTGTTATTTTAGTGTTCTAAGTAATTAAATTTATTGTTTATTAAAAATAAATTTAATTGTGAAATAAATTCTAGGTGAACATAAGTTAATTAAAATATCAGAGACAGTGGCTACACAATGCTGTGGTTGCTACAGCTCAGCAACTTGAATCAGTAAAATTATATTCAAGTTGCTGAATATCCCAAGTAACATAATATAAGTTATGCTGAAATCAGATCGCTACTCGATTTTGTATGGTTATGACTTCAATGTACTTTCGTATTTGCTTCAGTTAAATAAGCTTTCTTCGATGTCTTATTCCATAAACACAGTTCTTGCCCTGTTTTGTTTTTCATATGTGCTTGCGGATATTTTCCTTGAATCAAGAGTGCCGAATATCCAACACGATCATCAAACAGCATGACATTGCTTACTGTCTTGGCATTTTTAAGTTGACTTGCTTTTATACAAGCCGCTTTTATTTCCTGATCAAGCTTGTTCCATGCCTGCTCGGAACTTCCGAAAGCTACGCTAGTCGCAGCAGAACTTGCCACAAAACCTAAAATAGAAAGATATTTTAAAAATATACGATATCTCAATATCATGATGATTGTCCTGTAAATTCGAGTGTCTGGATCTATACTGAAACAATCTGATGAGATAATCTAGCAATTTACACATGCTGTAACAGCAGATATTCAGGATTACACATATCTCTGAAAAGTTGTCCGTGATTTAGATTTTAAAATATAGATCAAAGACTTAAAAATAGTTCTATTCTATAGAAGCATTACCTGACTCACGTAATTCCATACAGTGATCAATAATTTCTCGCGTCTTATCGGTTGCGGAAATTATAATTATGACTATTAATTAAAACGCTAACTTTGCTGTGTGGCCCTGTCTATGTGATGCATCTATAGCTTGTGATCTTGAAAAGCCCATCCCTTTTTAAATATATCTTGCACTTTATCTATTTTTATGTATGATTGAGTAATCACTCAATTAATATATTTGTCTATGGCCCGTCCTCGTAGTGAAGATAAACGTAATGCAATTTTAAATGCTGCTATTGAAACATTGGCAGAACTTGGAGAGCGTGCATCTACTTCAAAAATAGCCAAAGTCGCTGGTGTAGCAGAAGGTACTTTATTTACTTATTTCAGTAATAAAGAGGAATTACTCAACCAATTATACCTTTCGCTAAAGGCCGAACTGCGTCAGGTCATAATGCTGAATTATCCGAACAACTCAGACCTACAAAGCCAAATGTTTTATATCTGGCAAAGCTATTTGGACTGGAGTTTAGATGCCCCACTCAAACGTAAAGTGATGGCACAGTTGTCGACTTCAGAACAAATTACAGAGCAGAGTAAACACATTGGTATGCAAACTTTTTGTGATTTTACTAGGACTATTCAAGAACATATTGATGACGGCAAATTAAGAGATTATCCACCTTTGTTTATCGGTTCGATTTTGGGTGCACTTGCCGAAGTCACACTCAACTTTATTGCTCAAGACCCTTCTCAAGCTGATCTTTATCGGAAGTCAGGTTTTGAAGCTTTTTGGCATGCAGTTTCAATGTAGATAAAGACTAAAGTAAGGATGTGCAGCATTCTTATTTTTTAAATTAATTAATGAGTGATTAAATACTCATTTAAATAAATCAAAATAAGCACTTATCTCAAGTTCTTATTTACAGATATAGCTTGTTCCACTCAAGGAAAATAAAATGACAATTTCAAACGCAACAGACTTGCCTTCTCCCTTCATGTCATCACAGCAGCACAATGGGAAATATAGCAATATACGGCCGAATCTGCACACACATTCTTTTGGAAAAACGCTAGGCTTAATGTGGAAATTTCTATTTAACAAACCCAAAAATACGGTGCCAAACCGAGAAATTCCTGTGTTAAGTTTATCAAAAGAACAACTCATGAGTGCCCCAGACCGTTCTCTATTTCGTCTTGGGCATTCGACCATTTTATTAAAATTGCGTAATGAATTTTGGTTAACCGATCCTGTTTTTTCTGAGCGTGCCTCGCCTTTTCAGTGGATTGGCCCAAAGCGTTTTCACCAACCACCGATTAGCATTGCGGACTTACCGCCCATTAAAGGCGTGATTTTGTCGCATAACCACTACGACCATCTTGACTACCATGCAGTAATCCAACTCAAAGACAAAGTTGAACACTTTTTAACACCACTCGGTGTTGGTGACGCACTGATTAAATGGGGCGTGCCAGCAGAAAAGGTTCAGCAACTTGACTGGTGGGAAACAACCTATGTGGATGGTCTTGAGCTGATTGCTACCCCTGCCCATCATTTTTCAGGTCGTGGTATGGGTGATAGCAACGCAACGCTTTGGGCATCGTGGGTGATTATTGATAATGATCTACGGGTGTTTTTTAGTGGCGATACTGGTTATTTCGATGGGTTTAAAGAGATTGGACATCGTTATGGTCCTTTCGATCTTACCATGCTAGAAACTGGGGCCTATGATCCAGAATGGCCAGATGTTCACATGCAACCTGAGCAAACTTTACAAGCGCATATCGATTTAAAAGGACGTCATTTGTTGCCTGTCCATAATGGGACTTTTGACTTGGCGCTTCATGCTTGGGACGATCCATTTGAACGAATTGTGGCTTTGGCTCATCAAAACGACTTAGCGATTAGTACGCCTCAAATGGGTGAAGTATTGAACTTAAACCAGCCAAATGTCGAAAACTATTGGTGGCGTCCGTAATTTTTTCAATAATTTTAAATTATTTACATCCCTCAATTCTCTTTTAAAAGTATTTATATTCAGTGATATAGCCCTATTGTTTTCCTCTATATTTTCTTTTGTTAAAACTAGGACTAACTCTGTCTTAGTTTTATTATTGACTTAAAACACAGACTGCATTAGTCTGTGTTTGTAATTGATCAATTATTAAATGAAATGGCTTATATCACTAGTAGCGTCGAGTATGCGATTCACTGTCTTCTTTTTCTTGTAAATAATGAAGATAAACCATTGAGTAGTAAGGATTTAGCTGAATTGCAAGGCGTCTCTCCTAGCTTTATGGCCAAGATATTTCCTAAACTTGAAAAGGCAAAACTTGTTTTGGCGCAAGAAGGTGTTCGTGGCGGGTATTTACTGGCCCGATCTGCTCACGAAATCAGTTTTCTTGATATTGTGAATGCAATTGAAGGTGAAAAACCGCTTTTTGAATGCCAAGAAGTACGTGGAAAATGTGCAGTCTTTAATAATGCCCCACCCAATTGGGCAACAAATGGGGTTTGTGCCGTACATGCAGTTATGTTGCAGGCCGAGAAAGCGATGCAAGATGCATTAGGCGCGCATACACTTGGTGATATTGCAGACCGTTTTGGCCGTTATGCACCCGACGTATTTTTTAGTGATGTAAATGGCTGGATCAATGAACGCATTGAAGGAAGAACAGCAAAAATGCGGAAAAATAAAATATCACGGGATACGCCCGACTAATGAGCTTATAGGGCATTCATCCCTAAGGTAAAACTTCTCTAAACGTTTTCAACGCCTTCTCAGATTTTTCGGACAGTCAGAGAAAGGATTCGCTCACCCAAAATTTTGGGATGAGCTGGAATTTACATGTCCGAAAAACATATCAAAAGGATAATCAAATGAGTAAGCGTATTATTATTGCAGGTTCTGGCTTTGCTGGTTTATGGGCTGCACTTGCCGCACAACGAACAATTCATTTGGCTGCGCAAGAACAAAATATTGAAGTGCTGATGGTTTCCCCGAGTCCGAATGTTGATATTCGTCCTCGTCTTTATGAAGCTGTACTTGAAAATATGTATCCTGATATATTAGACATATTAAATGTCGTTGATGTTAAATATGTCGCTGGCTGGGTAAATGAAGTGAATGCTGCGGCCCAAAATCTTGTGATTACAACGATCCACGGCGATCAACAAAGCTTAAGTTATGACCGTTTTATTTTGGCAACGGGAAGTACTGGCTATATACCGCCTATATCTGGTCTTAAAGACTATGGATTTAGTGTCAGCACTTTAGCAGATGCTGAAAAACTTGATCAGCATCTTAAAAGTTTAGCCAATAAGCCTGTAAGTTCGGCACGTAATACCGTAGTCGTTGCTGGTGGTGGATTGACTGGGCTTGAAACAGTTGCCGAAATGCCAGAACGCTTGCGTAGCATTTTAGCTGAAACTGATATTCGTGTGGTTTTAGTCGATTCATCAGCAGAAATTGGTGCAGCATTGGGTGACGAAGCTGCAGTGGTAATTCAAGAAGCTCTTAGCGAACTCGGCATTGAAGGTAAAGCTGGGCTACGCGTTACTGCACTTGATGCTTCTGGAGTAACGCTTTCTAACGGCGAAAGAATTGAAACAGAAACTGTCATTTGGACTGCGGGCATGCGAGCGAATTCGTTGACCTCTCAAATTGTAGGTGAAAAAGATAATTTAGGTCGTATTTTAGGTGATGCTTATTTACATGCACCAGAGGCCAAAAATATTTTTGTGACGGGTGATACTGTAAAAGTTCCAACCGACAATTTAGGTAATTTTAACGTGATGTCATGTCAGCATGCCATGAGCCTAGGCCGCGTAGCGGGTTACAATGCCGCTGCAGAATTGGTTGATTTGCCATTACATGTGTATAGCCAACCAAAGTATGTGACTTGTGTCGACTTAGGCCCATGGGGAGCACTTTACACTGAAGGATGGGATCGAAAAGTTCAATTTGTGCGCCACGAGGCGAAAAAAATTAAGCAAGAAATTAATACGGTATGGATTTATCCGCCAGTTGCAGACCGTGAAGCTGTTTTTGCTATAGCAAATCCTGATTTTGTAATTGTTCCTTAAAATTAGTTTTGCTAATGCAGATCATTTTATTTAACTCTCCTAAAAGTAAAGCCATCACTGGTTTTGCTTTTAGGTTTTTTTGAGTCATTAAGTTATGACTTTTCTAACTCTTCTATTATCGCTAAAGCTGTTTTTTTAGCAGAAAACGTGTTTTGTCCTGTAATTAATGTGTATTGAGATCATTGTCATTGAATCTAAAAATATCATAAATCATATCTAATTAATGCTTACTCAAACTACTACAATCCTTTCTGAATATGGGGAAATCATAATTTTGGTATGTAAAAACACTGATCTTATGAAAATTTTTTCTCTATCCTAAATTAGAAGCCTTAGTTCATGAACTTAATTTACTATTTTTGAAAATTATTGGTTTAAATTATTGAATTTAATAAGTATATTTCTCCTTGTAATTATGAGCTAGATTTTATATAAACCTAAGTTAATTAATATATCTAAGACTGTGGCCTACACAATGCTATTGTTGTCACAGATAGACAACGTGAATTTAGAAATTATAATTCACGTTGCCGACTATCCTAAGTAATATAATATTCGTTATGCGGAAATCCTGTGCTGTCTCAGTCTATCTATGTGATGATCTAGTTTTATAAATAATAATTTGAGTTGATCTATTCCTTCGTAATTGTCTGTGTCTAGTATCCTCTAGATACTTTTCACACGCATAAAGACAAAATCTGATTTATTTAAAACCCCTATGTTTCTGTTGTAGAACCCTGTTCTATAGATATGCTGATTTATTCTCATAATGAGTTCTAATTTAGTTGCATTACCGCATCTGTCTCGCTTGAATTTTTCAAACGATATTGTTGTAGAATTTTCTGTAAAAGATGTGATAAGAGAGATTGTCAATAAACAGAATTAATTCTGTCTTTGCTAAAATAATACAAAAGCAAAGTATTGATATAATTTAGATAAAAGTCCCGAATTTGGGACTAGAGTCCACCATTAACGGGGACTCTTTTTTATTATTACTTTATTAAGATGGAATTATATTTTTCTGGTAAGAGACCATATTCACCCCATGTAAGGTTTTCAACACAAAATCCTATACCACTAGGAGTAATTTTACCCCAAAAAATTACGATACGGCCTTCTGAGTTGTCATTTATACCATGTTTCTTTTGAATACCATTTAAATCTTTAAGGTAAAAATCTTTAATTGCAGGGTTGGATACTAATCTAGTCATTCGTACATTACTATCAGTGCCTTGACCTGCAACAAATGAACTTCTAATTATTCCATAATACAATTTAGGTTCATCATCTTCATCAACGATATCTTCAATATTATGTAGTAGCTCGTTTAACAATATCGCAACATTTGAATTTGGCAAATAAAAGTATTTATAGTAATTTTCATTAAATTTTCTGCAAATTCCTGCCACTGTTGAAATTTTGGTTGGCAAGTCTAGTTTTTCACCAGTATGTCTTGATATTGGGACAGATGAAATTGGCCCATCTTCATCTTCAATTGCTGTTTGATCATACTCATCTGCTTCAGAATCATTTTCTACAGGAGCTTCTGACTTAAATTTATGAATGATTGCTAATTGTTTATTTTCAATAGCTTCAAGTGCCTGCTCCTCAGTCTCATATAGCTGACCCTCTGGTTTTGGCACTCTTAATTTACACTCAACATCACTATAAGATGGTAAATGAGAAAAAAAAGCCTCTCTGCCATTTGTAAAAAAATCTTCAACTAACGGTCTTCTAGTTAATGGTGTTAAACATATCGGACAAAATATTTTATCTTTCATCGATATATCAAACTCTTTAGCAATAATACTGGTAGCATTTTTTCGTAAAGTATCTTTATTTCCTGTTTCGTACTTCCAGCCATCTAGATACAGGGCTGATTTGATTCTATTATCCGACATTATTTATTCCTTATGGAAATTAGTTATAATATCTATATTAAATTTTATTTACATATATTTCAAGTACATAAATTTAATTTTTTCACTCTAAAGTCACATAACTTCATTTTTGTTAAATGTGGCTACTCAATGCTATTTGTAGCTGCAGCTAACAACATGAACTCTAAAAGTTAATTAGCAATCATTTCTCATTATTTTTATGCAGCATATTAGTTAGAAGCATGTTTAAACCTAACTCAAAAATTTGATCCTAATCTTCTGTTGCCCAATATGACTTAGCGTCTTCCAATAAAGGATATTTTTCTAATTTTAGGTTTTTACCTGCTAGCTGATATCCTTTAGCTTCATCAATTCCTACCCCTATTAAGTAATAATTTAAAATTCTCAAAAAATAACTCGCATCTTTTAAAGCTAGATTGGCATTCTTGAAAACGAGCAAAATCACATTCATAAAGTTATATCCAATATCTGTATTCAATGGATGAACAGCTAAGATAAGAAAAAATTTTGGATATTCCTGAGATAATTTTCTCCATTGTTTTGCTATATACATTAATTGTCCTTTGGGATCATCTACTTGATTTTTAAAATTAATTTTTGAAACCCAAAAATCTACGATTTGATCAAGAATTTGTTCTTTATTCTTCATGTGATAGTAAATACTCATATCTTCACAATTGAACTTTTGAGCAAGCTTACGCAGACTGAAGCCGTCTATACTGTTCTCTTCTATCATCCATAAAGCGGTTTTAATAATTAGATCTTTCGACAAATTGACTTTTGTTTTTTTGTGATTCTCTGTTTGATTTGACATAAAAGTATTTACCTTATAATTTACCTTACAGCGTAAGTTAAAAAAAAAGGAATAAAAATGAAGCACGCATTACAAAGTTGGGAACATTGAGGAAATTATTTGTCCTTTAAGCATTATAAAATCTTCTATAAGTTTTCACCTAAACTGAATGCTCAAACAATTTTCTTAATTCATGGTTATCCCACAAGCTCATTTGACTGGGCAAAAATCTGGGGTACATTAGCTGATAACTATCAAATACTTGCTATCGATTTACTTGGATTAGGATATCTCTGATAAACCAAGTAAATATGTATATTCGGTTCAAGATCATGCCGATCAAGCTATTGCCTTGATTGAGTATTTAAAGCTAGAGGAAGTTCATTTAGTCGGTCATGATTTAGGTGTAGGAATCATTCAGGAATTGCTTGATCGACAGCAGAACAACCTTATTAGCATCTAAAGTTAAATCTTCTGTTTTTTATGAATGGTTGTTTATTTCCTGAAGTATATCGCCCTCGCCTAATTCAAAAACTTATGGCGTCTTTTGTTGGACATATAATTACATTTTTCTTATCTTTTCGAGTTTTCTCAAAAAATATTAAAAATATGTTTGATCAAAAGAATCAGCCAAGTGATTTAGATTTGAAACAATGGTATCAACAATTAAATATAAATCATGGGAAAAGGAGTCTAGTTCAATTAAACCGGTCAATTTTCGAGAGGTTTAAGCACCGTGATAGACTTGTCAATGCTTTGATTAATAGTCAGATTCCTCTATTACTGATCAATGGGAAAAGTGATCCTAATTCTGGCGTACATATGGCGCAAAGATATAAAGAAATTATTCCTAACCCCAAAGTGATTGAAATTGAAGATTGTGGACACTGGGTTCCTTGGGAGCAACCAACTATCGTAGGGAAAGAAATAAAGACTTTCTTATCTTTATTTTGAATATTGATTGAATGTTTTCGCTACTTAACTGAAATTAATAATATCAAATGGTTATCGACCTTTTATATTGAGTATCTTCTTTATTTGAAGATACTCAGTTTACAAGGTAAATCCATGAAAAATTCTGAATTTTACAGACTATTATAACTGTAGATCAGTAACATAAATTTAATGAAAATTTACTCATGTTACTGATTATCCTAATAAAAATAATATTCGTCAAAAATTGTCGAAATGATACCATAATCGATTGTTAGATAGAGTGAGCTATTTTTGTTCAATTTTGCGTATCTCTATCTCGTAACCCGAATGTTTTCCTTTAATTATTTCTACAGCCATAAAGTCAGAAGTCGCTTCAACAGTCCGTGATGTACTAGTTTTACCTGTCGCACGCCCGTTAACTATCTTATAATAAGCATATGTAACATGAAATTTAGCCATTTAAATTTTTCCTTCTAGTTAGTTAGTACATTTAAAAACTTTATACATTCAAATGTAGTATAATTTTATTTTATATAAGTAGATTATCTGAAAATTATAGTCTACACAACCTTTGCTGAGTGGCATAATAATAAATTATACGGTGATCCCGTGCTACTTAAAAAAATGTAAAATGGATGATTTAATGAAATATAGAACAGATATACTAAAAAATAAGATTAATCATTTATATAGATTAACATTTGAGTATATTTTAGGTGAGAAATCACCCTGTTTTCATGGAAAATAAATGAAAATTCTGGTTATTGTTTTAATCATTGTGGCTCTTGGAATTCTTATTGCTAAAAGTAAAAAATCCAATCAACAAAATTTAAAAGAATTAGTTAAAAGAACCTTTCCAAAACATACAATTATTGAGAAATTTGGCACAGTTATGATTTGTGAAATTAATCATAGAAATGAACCAGATGAGCTTATTTTTATAAGAATAAACCCAAATAGAAAAAAGAATATCAATAGAAATGGGCGTAGATTAAATGCTGAATACCCTGCTATTCCAACAACAAAAGAATTAAAAAATGACTTTAACAGCCACTTAAATTAATGCTTGATAGAATCAGGCCATAGATATCCAGCTTTAATAAAACTAAGAAAACGTAAAACTCCAAGAATTAAGCTATCGCACGCTGAGCAATAGCCAAAGCCTCATCCAAATCCGCTTTTAAATCGTCTACATGTTCAAGTCCCGCATGTAGACGCACCAAATATCCACGACTAGGCAAATGACTTTGAGTTCGATAAGGCGTTCCAACTGGCAAAATCAGGCTTTCAAATCCACCCCATGACAAGCCAATGTGGAAAAGCTTTAAAGAGTCAAAGAATGTCTCAACAAAACACGGATTGTTTTGTTTTAAATAAAAAGAAAATAAGCCTGTAGAACCAGAAAAACTCTGTTGCCATAGTTTGTGATATGGATTCATTGCTAAAGCTGGATGGTTTACCAGATCGATTGCTGGATGTTCATTTAGATAATGAGCGAGTATCACGCCATTCTCTTCATGTTGTTTTAAACGAACGGCTAAACTACGCAACCCACGTGATGCTAGATAAATATCATCTGGACTTGTCGTTTCACCAAAAAAGTGTACAACTTTATTTAATTGCTCTATAGATGCTGCATTTGCTGTTGCAGTCCCCATGAGAATGTCAGAATGCCCACCAATATATTTTGTTACAGCCTGAATTGAGACATCGGCACCATGTTTTAAAGGTTGAAAAAACAATGGGGTTGCCCAAGAGTTATCTACTAAAACCTTGGCATTCATAGCATGGCTTATTTCTGAGATTGCAGCAATATCGCTAATTTCAAAAGTAATTGAGCCTGGTGACTCTACAAAGACCACACTGGTTTTTTGATTAATTTTGCTCTTTAACTCGTTTAAGTCACATGAGTTAAAGTATTCAACATGGATTCCCAGTTTGGGCAACATACTGTCTGCAAAACTTCGTGTTGGTCCGTAAATATTATCAGCAATCAGAACGTGATCACCAGCAGCAACGAATGCCATTAATGCATGCGTACAAGCCGATAGTCCAGATGGAAAAACCATGCATCCTGCCCCACCTTCTAATGCATTAATTGCACTTTCAAAAGACTTTGCTGTAGCAGCACCAAAACGGCCATAATGTTTATAAACACCGCCATTTTGCTTATGTTCCTCCCATTCTTTAAAGCTATCGACGACGATAGTTGAGCCTCGGTAAACAGGAGTATTCACCAAACCATCAAAACGCTGAGGGGTTCTTCCCAAATTTATGACTTGTGTACAAAAGTGATTCATAGCAGCACCAGCATGATTTCTAACAAATATTTCTATAAACAATGATAGATAAATGCATAGAATTTTTATTTTAAATAAATCACTATTTTTTTAAAAAATTAGAATTTCAATCCATATTTATGCATGTAAAAGGAATTTTATTTCCATATTGAGATAATAAGGTAAATATTTATGATATGGCTGGTTGATATCTTTATTGCTTTATCGAATAATTTTTTAAGTGCATTTGCTTAAAAAAGAGGGTTTGTATATCTGATATTTATTTACAATTCACTTTTTCTATTATTTATTGCTCGCTATTCGTCAGACCGCCCATTGCGGGTGGGCAGTACTTAAAATCGCAACTTTACCTATTAAGGTCTAAATTCATTTATATAGAGATCTGTAGCGTTTTAAACTTTTTTAAAATCTGGAGGTCTTTTTTCTAAAAATGCAGCCATACCCTCCTTAACGGTGACATCGAAACTAACTGCTGCAATCGCTCGTGCTTCTAGCTCTAAATGAGTTTCCAAACTATTTTGATGGCTAGAAAGTAGTAATTGGCGAATATTATTGAGTGCAGGCAAAGGCTGATTTGCCAACAAAGTTGCATTTTCTTTTACTCGTTGCTCAAAGTCTGCATCTGAAGAAACCATTGTTAATAATCCATATTCAAATGCCGTACTTGCACTCATTTTTTTATTTGTCATTAAAATTTCTTGAGCTCGTCGTAAACTTACAATTTTGGGTAAATACCACGTGAGTCCAGCATCAGGACTAAGCCCTATACCTGTATATGCTGGACAAAATTGAGCTGAATCTTTTGCTATAACGATGTCACCAATGAGCGATAAACTCATACCCGCGCCAGCAGCAGTACCATTTACAGCAACTAGAAGTGGTTTATTCATTCTAATCAAACGAGAAATCGCGAGATGAAGAATTCCAGCGAGTTCGCTTAAAAATTCTGAGATATTTTCACCAGCAGCTTGAAATTCATCTAAATCACCTCCTGTGCAAAAAAAGCGACCTTCTGCCGTTAGAACAACACAGCGTATGAATTTATTTTGATCACAATAAATAGCTGCTTTTAATAATTCTTTAGCAAGATTCAGCGTGATGGCATTACCGTTTTTGGGCCGATTTAATTTGATATACGCTAAATCGTTTTCTACTGTGACTAAAACGTCTTTGTACATAATTAAATCCTTATTTTTATATTAAATTTTCAACACTGTTATAAACAGCTTAGAACGTATATGACATCATACATGTCGTCAAAAGTGAAAATGTTTTAAGAACTACTTGAGCAATTCTTTTTTATTTTTCGATTACTAAAAAGTCTATCTATCCAACGCTGATATACAGTGTATTTACACGAAGACCAATAAAATGATGAAAGAAATTATTACGCTAAAATTGTTGGGTAAATAATGTATAAATTATTCATAAATTGACAAAAATCTTGGTTCTATATTTGAGAAAACTAAATAATATTAACCGGAAAATGCTCTACCAAAAAGATTTCGTGCAATCACCCAACGTTGAATTTCATTGGCTCCTTCATAGATTTCTCCAATTTTGGCATCTCTATAGATAGATTCCAGTGGATAATATTCCCCTGTTTCTTTGAGCTGTTGGACAAAGCCATATGCACCACAAACTTGAATTGCATCTCGGGAGACCTCTACTGCTAATTGACTGCCTGCAATTTTAGACATTGCTGCTTCAATTTCTGCGTTACCTTCAATATCATAACGATAAGCAGCTTTAATATATAAATTTCTGGCATTTTCAATATTGAGTGCATGATCAGAAAAAGTATATTGCCAATGTTGAAAACGGGCTAACTCTTGACCAAAAACCTTTCTGTTTTTGCTGTAATGAATAGCATAATCAAGCGCTGATTGAGCCATGCCTACACCTATAGCACCAATACCCATTCTTCCAAGAGTCAAAGCAGCTAAAGCAGCATTGAGTCCTTTTCCAACTTCACCAACAACATAGCTATCTAAAATAAAAACATCGTTGATGCGTACGTCTGCTGTAAGCTGTGCCTTATTGCCCATTTTTATATCTGGATCACCAACATGAATATTTTTATTGTCCATATCAATGAAAAACATGGTCAAACCGTAATCTGTAGCGCATAACACCAAAATATATACTGCAACAACTGAGTTGGTAATCCAGCGCTTATGCGCATTAACAATCCAGCCTCCTTCTACTTTTTGAGCATAGCTCTGCATAGATCGCACACTTAAATCTGTACTTGTTAATGGCTCACTTGTTGCGAATGCTCCAACAAATGTACCTTTTACCAATTTACTTAAATACTTTTCTCGCAAATATGAACTTGCTTTATCCAACGTATTGCCAACCAATAGCGCTTGGCCATCAAATAAAGCAGAAGTAGCGCCAGCTGAATAATAAGCAAGTTCTTCCATAACAGTTAACGTTGCTAAAGTTGGATATTTTAAACCACGCCCACCTACATCTTGTGCAAAAGGAATTTGGTATAAACCATGCTCGGCCATGAGATCAAAAACTTCTCTTGGAAAACTGGATTTACTTTCCATAGTATTATTTAATAAATGTGCTTTTGGTTTAATATACTTCTCTGCAAAATTTCGAGCTTCATTCCGAATTTCTTTGGTTTCTTCGGGCAAGAAAATATCATTAAACATTTTTTCAGAATTTCTGATTAGCATATCCATATGAATATTCCATACTATCATTAAGAAAAATTATATAAATAAAACAAAAAGTGCCATATGGGTACACCTCCAAAATGATTACTTTTGACACTACTTTTCATAGATTACATGCACCCGATAAAGGTAATAATTGAATAGTTTCCCTTTAATACCTATAAATGTTCTGTTTTAAAAGCGATAGCCAATACCCATGTAACTAATCAATGGATCAACATCAATTTTAACTTTTCCTGAAATCAGATTTTGATTGTTATTTTGGTTATTTACATCAATTTTCGCGTCAATATCCATTTTTGAATAAGATAATGAAGCTACAGCAAACCAATTCGAGTTAAAGTCATAATTAAATCCAACACTAAATATTGGCGCAAAAGCATTTCTAGTGCTGACTTTAATAATAGGTTTGGCATCTGAACTTATGCCAGCAAGGCTATCTCCCGCATTACCGGTGAGAATATTCTGCACCCGATGACCAGCAAGAATAAGGTCATTTTCAATACCTGAATTGATTTTTACATTTTCTAAATAGGCATATAGTATGCCAACACCAACATATGGACGGAATTTGTTAATACCGCTTACACCAAACTGATAATGGGCTTCAATTGCGGGCATCCAAACTCTAGTATCGATTGCATATTTGGACTGGGTAAGATCCGTTATATAGAGTTGTTGTGAAATGGGGATACTATTTGTGCCAATAAGTGCTGTTGATGTGGGTGGCAAATTAACCTGACCAATAACTGGAGCATATACTTGACCAATTCCTTTTGCCTTAACCTTAGGTGGTATACCTGCTTTAAGCTCTAACGAAATATTATCATTTAAATAATAATTAAACATGATACCCATGGTATTAATGTTTTCAACTTCCAAGCCTGTATTAGGGCTAGTCCAATTAGAAGGTTGATTTAGAGTCGCAGTACCACTTAAATCGGCTGAAAGGCTTGATATGCCTAGGCCTTGTATAGTGCTAATTACCGTATGTGCTTGTTGCCCTTGAGTCGTTGACTGATCAATTGCGCCCAGAATATTCTGGGTTGAGACATCACCTACTCTATAAGTACTGCCTGCTGGGATCGCGGTCGTATTATTTATATTGTTTGCATCACCTAAGGGTTTTGCATACAACCAGCCGATAGAAATCGAATAGCGTTTAAAATCTGTTTTATCACTTGGTTTAAAATAGGAACTGGCATAAACAGTTTGTGCAGATACAGCACATATAGCTAAACTATATATATAATTTTTTAATTTCATGGATCCATCCAATAGATTTTAATATTTTGAATGAATATTTGACGACAAAATTGAATTAATTTGTATCGTCAAAAAGAACTAATTTATTAAAAATTTTTAATGATGAGATAAAGCCAATATTTTTGTTTTTTGCTCAAAAAAAGAGAGACTCTTCTTTAAATTAATGCATATTTCCTAGCAATAACTAATGCCCCAGTTCTATTTTTTACACCTAATTTTATGTAAATATTATTAATATGCCATTTTACAGTTGAAAGTGAAATGAAAAGCTCATCTGCTATTTGTTGATATTTTAAACCTGACTCTAACATGCGCAGTAATTCTAATTCTCTTTTTGAGAAAGCTGCTCTATTAAATTTAATCTGATCACTTTCAACATCTAAGCAAAGGTGGTTGCTTAATTCATTGAGCAAATTTTTATAATTTTCATCTAAAGTAGATGCTGAGCTCTTAATTAATTGAAGTGAAGCTATAGAAAATTTTTCAAAATCAATAAATACTCTAAAATACCCATTTTCAGCAGCCAAAAATAAAGCATGTTTAATCCGTTCCAATGCTTCTTTGTTATTGTTTTCATATTTTAAGGCAATAAATGATTTTAAAATTAAAATTTTACTGAACAAAAATTGGTTTTTTTGTAATTGATTATCATAAAGAAACTCATCGAGAAGTTTAGACACTAAGTTGAAGTTATTTTCATTTAGTTGCATTAATATATTGATATACTTATGATAAATTTTAACTTCTGCGCACTGATCAGTACTATCCTCCACCCTAATATCTATGTTATTTAAACAACTAAAGTCTTTTTCAGGTTTATTTGAAAGCAAATACAATTCAACTTGCTGGTACTGGAGTAATATATGCAGCCGTTTCGGATAAATTGAGATAATAGCTTGAAGGTTGTCTCTTAAATTTTGTATGTCAGCCCAGCGTTTTTGAAGTTTATAAGACGTCGATATTCCAGCAAGTGCTGTTTCAACTAAACCATGATTTTTAATATTTCTATATCCAATTTCAACATATTCTTGGGCTTTTGAAATTTGATTGACTTCATAGTAAATTGCTGATAATAATTGTGAAATTGTAGGTAAAATAGAAGCATCTTCACCTATTTCTTCAATTGTTTTATAAAATTGCCTTTCTAAAACTTTTTGTGCACGATTATATAGACCACAATCAAGAAGAAATAAACCATAAAGTAGATTAACCCAGATTTCACCATATATACTGCCTGTATCTCTAATCACTTGTAGTGCATAGTTGATTGATTTTTGAGCCAAATCATACTCAACATTCAATCGGTAACTTAAGTAACTTGCGCAAGATACAACTGCCTTATCAAAATTATCGGTGTTTTTATTTTTTTTAAACCAACTTTTTGATTTTTCTAAACATATTTGGCGTTTATCCTGAAATGTTAATAAGACAATTTCAATCGAATCTAATTTAGCTGAATAAAACTGAAAATCCATTTCATTTAGATACTGATCATTTTGTAAAGCTAGTCTGAGATCATTTACTCTTTGTTTTGACTCCTCCCATTGATATGAAAGTGCGAGCGACCATGCCAGCCAGTAAATTATTTTATTCCAATTAAAATATTTCTCATCTTTTAACTCCTTGAACCAATTAATCAGTGTAGGTAATTCACCTAAGTTCTTAGCTAAAATTTCACTGGTTTTGTCAATAACTAGATTTTGAATATGACGGTCTTGACTTAATTTTGCATAATAAGCAGACTTTTTGTAATATTGATTTCTAATCGACCACATTGATGCTCGAACAAGTATTTTTTTTGACTTATTATTAACTTGTTGACTGAGTATGAATTCACGCAAGAGTGGATGGACTTTAAATTCTCGATTATTTCGATCTGTATTTTCGATAAATGCTCCGCTATGATATAACTGTTTTAATCTAGATTTACTATCAGTAAATTTTAATGCATAGTTGCAAAGTTCAGCATTCGCCGTTTCAAGAGTAGACAAACCAATCAGGAATTCTTGCATATTAGAATCCAAATTATCTAAAATCTGTTCTTTAAAGAATTGTGAAAATATATAATCCTCACCCGAAAGCTCAAATAAATTTCGTGCATTTTGTTGGTTATTTAATAAATCCTTACAAATGGATATGGCATATGGCCATCCTTGTGTTTTATTAAACACAAATTCAAGTTGACTGGCTGAAATGTTGGTATCTAAATACTCGAAAACTTCGACGCTATTAAAGCTTAAACTTGATGAATTAAATATTTTAATTTTCTGATTCAGTTCTAAATAAGATATTCTAAATTTTGGAAATATACGTGATGCAATGATTACATGGCAATTAAGCTTTTTGTTATCTAATAAATTATCAATTTCATTATTAAAGTGAGCACACTCTATTTTTTCGTAATCATCAATAAAGATATAACATTCACCTGAAGTATACCTGTGTAAAATTTTTTCAATCGTTGAATCTTGTTCCAATTGATGATTAAAAAAAAGACTTAAGGCAGCCAACAAGGAACCTCTTTGCTTTGGGTCAAAATTTATCTCATCTAGCCAAATACAGCAAATACCATTACTTATTTTCTCGAAATATTCGAAACAGTATGTCAAAACTGATGTTTTACCATAACCACCTAGTGCAAATAAGAAATTAAGCTGGATATTCTCTATAGATTGCCGAACTTTATAAAAACAGGAATGAATATAAATATTTTCATTCTTATTGTGCCTTCCTTGGCTTGCTGAAAGCATTATTTTTCTTCCATAAATAATTTATCATTATTTAAAAATTCTCTATAACTATTCTAATAATGATAATTTCTTCCGATATCTTTATTGTAGGTTATATTTTTTTTGAATAACAATGAAATTATGATTATTTTTTAAGCACACATTTTTTAAATCAGACTCAGTTTGAACTAGGTTTAAATCAAGCGCAGTTTTTTGTACAATGCGTTGTTTTGCTGCAATAAAATCTTTTACTGAATTTACGTAGACTACCATTTTTAGCAGATTACCTTCAAAGTATAATCTTGAAAATCCACCCTTTGCGAAACTCTGCCTAATAATGACTTGATCATAGTGATCTATTACACCAGCTATGTGTAAACGTTTGTCATATTGTTCAGACCAAAACCATGGTAATGCACTATGCGGGATTGAATTTCCACTGAGTGTAGCTATTGCCGTCTTGGCTTGATCAACTGCATTTGCTAAGCATTATTTCTACATAGTGCGGCTGCATTGATCGCTACTTTCAAACTTGAATAGTCATATTGATTGAGAATACTAGGTGGAAAATCCAAAATGTGATGAAACATTGTTGGTACCCACTGACTATGGTAATTTTATATTTTTCGATAGTTTCTAATGCTTTTTACACGACGCTATGCCATGCATTAATAACTACTCAGGCGAGATATGGCATGCAAATTCAATATGACAAAAAAGATTGCATTCAAATTACGATTATTGAGAAAGTTTAATTCTAGGTATTGAACTAAATTTGCAACACCCAGAATTGGTATGGGAGAGTTTTTATTTAATTAACCCTTAGCCAAGTTTGACTTCTACCCAATGCTGAAATTCCTAAATAGCCTCGAAGTCTTAGTTTTTTCCCATTTTCAACTAATTCGCCTTCCAAGCTATAAATACGACCAGAATCAGGATCTAAAATTTTTCCATCTTTAAATTTTCCACTTTCTACTAATTTTAAACTATTAATGACGGTTGTACCCTGTAGGCGTTTTCCCATCAACCTACCGTTACAACTTTTACAAGTCAATTTGTTCTCTAGATCAAAGACATCTACAATACTGCCATTATAGATATTGTCTTTTACTTTTTTAATTTCTATAAGAAATTTGGGTTTGCCAGTTTTATCATCAATGGTCTTCCATTTTGTGCTTTGAATTGAATCATTTGCCCAAGAAGCAGAAGCTAGAAAAGCACTTGCTACGAAAATTAAAATTTTATTCATAAACGTATCCTTTTATTTATGGCCTTATTTCCAAGCCAGAAGCTAAACTCATATGTGTTTCAGAAAATTTATTGTTTTTTAATAACTGGATTAAAAACAAACAAAAGGCAAGCTAACAAAAGGTGGCTCTGATTTATTCATCACAAAGAACTAATTTATAGTTTTACCTGCCTTAAGTTTTAGCCATTAGCCAAGTAGAAATAACGAATTAAAAAAACGTAATGACAAAAACCAACCTTTTTCTCAGGTTTATTTTCGCCATTTTTTTGTCATCTTGATGAAGATACCAAATTGCATCAGGGTGAAAACCAAGGAAATGACAATGAGAACGATGAGTAAATCTAAGCCATTCGATCACGCATTACGTGAGTTAACTAAAGCCCCTTTAATTGCTTAAGCAACTTTATTCTTGTTTATTATCTGTCTAGCCATTCTGGCAATTGTTGAAACTGTGGGAATTAAAACATGACCATCATGTAGCAAATGAGCTGTTGATCATAAAAGCTTTTGGTCTTGTGCCAGTAAAAAATGACCAGTCAAAAACGACAAATGATGTGAGTACATAAGATGAAAAAATGGCAATGTCGATATTGTTCATTTATTTATGGCAAAAAAGTTGGAATTCCTGAAGACGCGATCGCACCAGGAACATCTCTGGATCAATTTTCAGATGATTGGATGTGTCCAGATTGTGGTGCAACTAAAGAAAATTTTGAGGAAATATTTTAAAACTCATTTCGAGGCAATCAATTTGTAATGACTGATCTTTGCCTCATTGTAAGTATTCTAAAGATTTATTTTTTCAAGGAGTGAGAAAATGGACAATCTTTTTTCAAATACAAGCTTAAATAACAATATTTTGATGACAAAGCTCATTCCACCAATATCAATAAAACCACAGATTAAACGAACGCACTTATTTAATCATTTAAACAAAAATACCAAGGTTAAATTGATTTCTGTGATGGCACCTGCTGGATTTGGTAAAACTGCATTTTTAAGCCAAATTTATATTCATCAAAAGAAATATCGTAAAGTCATTTGGATGACGCTTGATAATGCAGACAATGACTTCAATCATTTTATTCAACATTTATCGTATATTTGGTTTAAAACGACTAATCAAGCTTTTAATAGTAATTTTCTTGAAAATATTACTCAGTATTCAGAACCTTTTTCAATTTTTTTGGATGAAGCAGAACATATTTATGATATATCAACGCTCAATTTTTTACAGCAGATCATCGATTATTTACCCTTACATAGCCAAATTATCATCAGCTCCCGCCAGTTGTTGCCTTTAAAAATTGCCTCATTACGTATACATTGTCAAATACTAGAAATTACTCAAGAAGCACTCAGTTTTAGTGCAGATGAGATAAATAAGCTGGTCCTAAACAATTATGGATTTCAGCTTCATCCAAATGAAATTAATTTATTACTCAAAAAAACCGAAGGTTGGATTATTGCTATTCAGCAATTCGGTTTAACTTTAACTTCGAGACATTCTCTACGTACACAGATTCAGAAGTTTTCAATTCATCATAGTGAACTGAATCATTTTTTAAGTGAAGAAATTTTAAATCAATTACCCAATAATCTTCAGGATTTTTTATTGAATTGTAGTGTCTACTCGCAATTTTCTGTGGCCGATTGTGATTGGTTGCTCAAAATAAATAATAGTGCTTATTTACTTAAACAATTAGAGCAAAAAAACCTTTTTCTTATTCCTATGGATCAGCAACATGAAAAATATCGTTTCCATGGTTTATTTTTAAATTATTTACGGAATCAGTTTCAAAGTTTATACCCTATAAAATTTAAATCACTGCATTTACGTGCTGCAGAGCGTCTACTTTATTTAAACCAACCGATTGAAGCGATTGAACACTATTTATTAGCAAAAGCGTTTGGCAAGTGCATCGAGATTTTGACTCTACATAGCCAAACATTGCTAGAAAAAGGTAGAATACGGTTTTTATTACGCTGCTTGGATCAAATACCAGCCCATATTTTTGAGAATTTGCAACACTTACAAACAGCATATACATTAGCTTTAATTTTAAATCGTCGTTATGCTGAAGCTAAATATGTGATCGATAAAATGAAAAGGCAAAAATTGCTATCCTATATTGAAACTAAAATATTAGATTGCATATGGCTCACAATGACTGATCATATCGAGGAAAGTTTTGCTATCTGTAAAATAATTTATAAAGATCAAAATACATATGATAGCTTGTTGAATCATTTTTTTATTTTAATTTATTCCCATTATTTAATCGCAAATAACAAAATTGATTATGCTCGAAAAATAATTCATAAAGTTATCAATAATTCTCGATATAATAGAAATATTTTTATACAAACTATTTATGAGTACAATGAAGGATGTATAGAGTTACAACATGGGAATTTAAATCAGGCTTATATCAGATTGTATACAAATTATAATTGTAGTTGGCGAGATCATCAAAATGATGTATCTGGTGGTCAAGCGATGATTGGAGTTCCTTTAGCTGAAATTTTATATGAAAGAAATCAATTAGAAGAATCATTAAGTTTAGTCAAAAATTGTCTTGCCTACGCACGTCAAAATGGTCATATAGATTCATTAATATCTGCCTATACACTATCCGCTAAAATTGAATATTCATTACATCATGACAAAACAGCAGCACTATGTTGTCTTAAAGAACTAGAATATATTGGAACAGATTTTAACTTTATGCGTGTTAAGGCCAGTGCTCTCCTTGAACAAGCGCGAATACATTGGCTGAATAAAGATTATTATCTTGCACGGAACATTTTGAATGAAATCATTGCTTGGGATATTTGGCATACGCTAGATAATTTTTATATGCCAGCTCAGTATCTTGATACCCCTCAAATGCTTATATGGCGAATTGATATAAGTCACAGTGACGGGAAAAAGCATGAGCGAAAAATTCAAGATTTAATTAAACATACAAAAAATCTACTTCATGAAAGACATGCAATTAAATTAAAAATGATACTTTCTACTCTTTATTTTAGCGAAAATAATCAAAAACAAGCATTTGATTGTTTTACAAGCATATTGTTAGATATTGGTAATGAAAAGTACCTTAGAAGCTTTTTAGATGAAGGTCCTATTATGCATAAATTAATTTATGCTTTTTATGAAAAATATAGTGAATCATTTCATCTAGATTCAAATACTCGTAAAATTTTGGAAATTTTAATTTCGTTAGTCGATTATTCTACAATCAAAGAAACACCTCCAAATAGGAAAAATGTATTTTATGAAGCTTTAAGCAAACGAGAATTAGAAATTTTAAGCCATGCCGCTGAAGGACTACGTAATCAAGAAATTGCAGATAAAATTTTTTTAGCAGTAACAACGGTTAAGGCCCATCTTAGACGTATACACTCTAAACTGGATGCACACTCTCGTACAGAAGCCGTTGCCATAGCGAGGAAAAATGGCTGGTTATAGTGATCAATTGGTATTTTTTCTCTTGTTAAACCATTTACGTCGTATGATTTTGTTGTTGAATATTTAAAAGTTTAATTTTCTTGCTGTTCCTTACATTTAAGTTACAGCTTGGATAGAAGCTTAGAATGCCCCTATATATTTTCTAAATGATCAAAGAAAATTTAAAGGTAATTCAGTCGTATACTTAATTTGTTCCATCGCAAAACTGGAGCTCACATCAGTAAGACCAGAAATTTGAATTATTTTTTTATAGACTTTGTCATACTCAAGCACATCGGGTACAGCGACTTTTAACAAATAATCAGTCTCTCCAGCCATGCGATACACTTCTATAACTTCATCGATTGTATGGATATGATTGTGAAATTTTTCAATCCATTCTGCATTATGTTGTGCTGTTTTAATAAAAACCATGACAATCACATTGATATTTAGTTTTTTACGATCTAATAAAGCAACTTTAGCGCGAATGATGCCTTCTTCTTCCATTTTATGAATGCGTCGCCAACATGCTGTATTACTTAATCCAATACGATCTGCGATATCGCCAATCGCCCAGGTACAATCTTTTTGTAATAGCTCCAAAATGCCACGATCGTATTTATCTAGCTGTAATTTCATGCAGTTCACTTTATATAAGAAATTAAAAAAATGAGTCACTGATTTATCTATGATTGGAATGATATTCTATTTTTGACAAGATAAATAGATTTTTAATTCTTAATGCTGATTACTTGAAACTCTCATTCAAATCAAGAGTAGTTCAGATAAGTTATGGCTCTATTCACGGTTTTTTAACGCATTACAAATAAGAATGAATACGGCGTTATAGCGATTGGAAAAGTTCTTGTAGTGTTTGGATAAACCATGTTCTGGCTTCTATGTCATCTCGATGGTTATACCAATTGGCACTCACATTAAACGGTTTAACTGAAAATGGTAATTCAAAAATATTGACATCACCATTACGCGCATAAACTTTTGCTGCCCGTGAAGGCAAAGTCACTAATAATTCAGAACTGGTCACAACATCTTGTAAAACACTAAAATGAGGAAGCTCAAGCATGATTTTTCTTTTTAAGTCCAATTCTTTCAGCCTTTGATCAATTTCAATATGACCCGTTGAAGATTTAATAGCAGCATGATTTTCTTGAAAATATTGTTCTAAACTCAGCGTATCCCTGATACGTGGATGGTACTTATGTGCAATGCACATATAGCGTTCTTCAAATAAATTACGTGATTCAATTTTAGGCATAACAGTATAACTACTATTGAATACAGCGACATCTAAAAAACCTTCAGTCAGCCAGTCTTCTACTTTATGCGATTGAATTTCTTCAATTTCCACCTTAATAAATGGTGCTTCTTTAGAAAGGTATTGAATTAAAGAAGGTAGTAAACATATTTCACCTAAATCAGATAAGCCTAAACGAAATATTCGAGTTGATGTTTTTGGTTCAAAGTATTTAGACGCTGTAATTGCCATTTCAATATCGGTAATTGCTTGTCTAAAGCTCGGATATAAACTTTGTGCCAACTTGGTCGGTTTGACCCCAAATTTGTCTCGTTCAAATAAAGGATCATTTAAAAATTTACGTAGGCGATTCAGATTATAGGTGACAGAAGGTTGGCTTAAATTGAGGCGTTCGGCCGCATGACTAATATTTTTAGTTTCAAAAACGATAATAAAAACTTTAATAAGACTTAGGTCAATCAATTGTAATATCTCTATTGAATGAGGGAGGTAAACCTCCCTGCTCTACTTTTAGATTTGTAGCGCTTTCACCGCCAATTTTGTTTTTTTCAAGCGTAAGTGAATCATTGAAACACTCATTACTGCAATAATACAGGGGATTGATAATGCGATAAAATTATAATTAATGGGCAGACTTAAGCTTAATAACCAACCACATAAGATTGGCCCTAAAATTGCACCTAAGCGCCCCACACCTAAAGCCATTCCTAAGCCTGTTGCACGAATATTGGATGAATAAAATTGGGACATATACGCCAATAATAAGATTTGCCCACCAATTGATGCAGCACCTGCAACCGCAATACAAAAATAAAGAATGACCATTGGTAAATTATAACTCAGTAAGATTAATGCGATCGCGCCACTTAAAAACAGTGAGCATAATACCTTTGCCAGATTAAAACGATCCGCTAAGTAGCCACCACAAATTGCGCCAAGCATTCCCCCAATATTTAAAGCCAATAGAAAAACCAAACTGGTCGATAAATCATAGCCTGCTTCTACCATTAATTTAGGTAACCAATTACCTAAAGCATAGACCAGTACAAGCGCCATAAATACGCTGCCCCAGAATAAGAGTGTCACCATCCCACGATTTTCTGCAAATAAATCCTTGATCGGGGTTTTAGAGGTGGATTGATTGTCTTGATGAAGACCAATTTGAGTTTGAGACGTATAGGTAATATTGCCGTCAATTTGTTTAAGAATCTCAATGGCTTTGTCGGTTTTATCACGGCGCACCAAATAATCAATCGATTCGGGTAACAGCTTCCAGATTATGGGAATGAGTAAAAGTGGTGTGCCTCCTAGAATAAACATAATTTTCCAACCAAATTGCGGGACTAACCACATTCCTAATAAAGCTGAACACATCCCACCGACTGCATAACCACTAAACATTAAGGAAACCAAGGTTGAACGTAGTTTTTTAGGTGCATATTCCGTCATCAAGGCGATTACATTTGGCATGACTCCGCCTAAACCCAAACCAGCCAAAAACCGAAAGATTGCAAAACTTTGTGGATTATTGGCATAACCACAAAGTAAAGTAAAACCACTGAATAAACAGATACATAAAATAATTAATTTTTTGCGGCTGAATCCATAGCTTTCTAATTTATCACTCAGGCTACCGAAAATAATTGCACCAAACATCATCCCAAATAAGGCGACACTGCCCAGAAATCCAGCCGTAATACTGTCAATTTTCCATTCTGCCATCAGTTTGGGTAAAGCAACACCGTAAATCACTAGATCATAACCATCAAAGATAATGATCAATGCGCTGAGTAGAATCACCCGCCAATGAATGGCTTTTAATTTGGCATGATCAATAATTTCATTTGCATTTATGGTTTGCATAATAGACCTCCCTGGTCATATTGTCCTGTTTGTAATCTTTGTTGTTTAAGTCGTCATTTCAGTGTGTTGTAGTTGTTTTGCTAATGCTGCTTTAGCTGTCTGAATATCATTTTCAAGCGAATGCTGCCACAACCAGTCAAAACGCTGTGCCAAATGTTGGCCTATTGATTCAAAATCAGGATATTTCGATGAATATAGCTCATAGATTTCACCTGATTCACGCGAGGTATTTTGAACTTTCACGGCGCGCGCTAATCGAACTTGCTCATAGATTTCAGATACAGCTTTGATAGATTCAGATGTCAGCTCAGGGTTTTCTAATAATTTAGCTAAAATCAAAGCATCCTCTAAACCTTGTCCGGCACCAGCACCTTGATGCGGTAACATGGCATGAGCAGCATCGCCAATCAAAATCACATTATTGCTTTTGTTTTTATAGGTTTCTAAAGGTTGAATTTCATGTAATGCCCAAATTGTTGGTGAGTCGATCAGGTCCAATAATGCCTTACAACTCTCGCTCCAGTCTGCAAAATCAGTCAGCATCGTTTGTTTTGAAACAGGCGATGTCCATGGTGTATTCTCTGCTAATACGGTTTGCGTGCGATCTGACTTAAACGCGACAATGTTAATTTCTTCACCCTGACGGATTGGGAAAGTTAAGATATGTTTATCTTTCCCTAAAAGCATTTGTGGTACATCGGCAATTTCTACATCATTTCCCAGTTTTGTAATGGCTTGCTTAAAATCTTGAAATTTAATAATTCCACGATATGCCCACGTCCCTGAAAACTGAGGTTCAACACGCGCTAATTGATTAGAGTCAAGCACATGATTTCGAACAACTGACCGAATTCCATCACAACCAATCACATAATCAAATGTAATATGTTGACCATCGATAAAGTGAATTGTCGCTTGTTCTTCATCTGCCTCAATTTCTTGTACACGTTTATTAAAATGTACATTTGTTAAAGGCACCAACGGAATTAAACGATCGAGAAAATCTGCACGATGTACCGAAGATTGTCCGACTTGTGGCGCAATCGATGCAGATAGATACTCATCGGTATAACCGTTACGCCATTGAAACCAAATATCGGTGTAAGGTGCTTTTACCTGATCTGCAATAGATTCATATTCTTGACTTAGACCTAATAATTGAATGGCTTTAACTGCATTGGCACCAAACGAAATCCCTGCACCAATCTCAGAAAACTGTGATGCAGATTCAAAGAGATGTACATCTAAATGTTTATTTTTGACCAATTGAGTCGTGAGTGCTAAGCCCGCAATACCGCCACCAATCACAGCAACTCTAATTTTTTTGTCCATTTTTAGCATTCCTTACTAAATTGCTTAGAATTCTATGATTGGTTATTTTTTAGAATAAATCCAATTTATATTTTTAGGTTTATACTATCTAATTTTTTGATATTTATTTCAATAAATCTTTTTCATAAATGAAAAAGTGATCATGTAGCGTGAATCATATTGGTATTGAAAGTTCCTTCTCCCCACGGGAAAAGGCTAGGATGAGGGGAATTTTATGTTGATTTATAGTTTTAAAAAAGGACTTTTTGAAAAATTCTAAAGTATTGATATAACTAAATTATTGTTCTATTTCTTGAAGAGTGTTTTAAATATCACGCTTAGTTTCATAAATTTATTTGAGACTTAAATAAAATATTTAAGAACCTTGTCTATACAACACTATTTTTCTTATTGAGATCACTTTTTAGATTTAGACTTTTCAGAGGTTACATTGATATACGTGTAACCACGCTGTTCTTCAAATTTTTCATACTTTTCGGCAATTGTTGGATCAAATAAATCCTCACCAATTTGAACATCACCATGAATTCCATTTAAGCCATGAATTGCTGAAATGTGATTGCTCCAAGAAGTACGGTCTGCGGTAGTCGTCTTATATTGGAGTAAATAATTATCTAGGATTCCCTTACCTGGTTTATCAATCTCATTACTCAATGCTACGAGATAATCTATTTTATTTGTTCTATCCCATTCTATTGAGAATCCTGCACGATAACAAAGTTCAATATGAACTAGCAGCATAGTACGACCATTTCCATCTAAAAAAGGATGGCCATATGCAAATAATCCCATGATCTCGCCAAACTTGTGATTCATCATTTTAGGATCATTGGCTAGACTTAAGCCTTGTTCTATAGCAAGCTGTGCTGACATAGGATGTGCAAATAATGTATCTGCTTTTTTTATCGCGCAATTTGGTGAAGTGATTGATCTATCTTGGCCGGCCCAAGGATAATAATCTGAAAACAAAATATGATGAACTTTTAGGAAGTCCGCATAAGTTATTCGTGGACATGATGCTAAAAAATCTAAGGCTGTATCAATATTCGCTTCAAAATAAGCATGTTCAAAACGCTTAACGATTTCTAAATTTTTATCTTTTCTGAAATTGCGTAAATAACCGTTTGTCTCAAAATCATTAAAGGGATCAAACATGTTGAGTTTCATCAAAATAACGGCCAAGCAAAATCAACATTTGTGAACCATCGATCACATTTGCTCGACGTAAAGCAATCACTAATTTTTCAGTTTCGTCTGGTTTAACATCATCATCAGCTAAACGAGTAATCGTTTGAGCCAATAGACTACTTCCAGTGTTTATATAGCTTATATGGTTTTGACGTGCAAGTTTCGCTATATATCTTTTCAACCCTTTATGTGGAATTTCATTCACATTCAGCATCACAAAGTTCCTTAATAAAACAGCCCCTCTATTATAACAACATGGGTAACTTCTACGCTAATAAAAAATGAGATGCTATTGACGGTTCGTTAATTAAATTATCTAACCGTCAAATATTAACTTAGTCTACATCTCAATTTAAATTACCAATAGGCTCAGCAAGTTACTTTAAAAACCCACAGTCCACGAGAGTTGTGCTGTACGTGGTGCGCCAAGAAATAAATAGTCATCGCCTAAGAAACTCCCCGCATCTCGCCAGTATTTTTTATTAAATACATTATCAAGGTTGAATCGAAGTGTATTGTCATAACCATAAGCACGGAAGTTATAAGCTGTACCTATATCAAACACGCTATAGCCTGATACTTTTACTGTACCAGTTTTATTGGCATATTTACTGCTGCTGTACTGCATACCAGCCAATAAACGTAAACCATCCACTTGCGGTACTCGATAAGACAGATGACTGGCAAAACGGACACTCGGTACATTCTGAGTTTGATGACCTTGATAATCGACCACTTGTATTTCTTTTAAACGTGAACGAATCAAAGCTAAAGAAGAAGTCATATCTAGATTTTGCCCTAAGCGTCCTTGTAAGCCCAATTCCAAACCAAGGTTATGTTGCTTACCCTCCGTGACAAAGTAATTGTCTGCGTTGGTGTATTGGTTGTCTTGGGTTAAATCGAACAATGCCGCGGTAAACAGTAATGTTTGCCACTGCTGTTTAATACCCAATTCATACTGAGTTGAATTTATCGGTGCTAACGTTTTAAAAGCATTACCTTCAATCCCCTGATCAGGAATACCAGTAGCAAACCAAGGGGCTTGTCCGCCATCACTTAAACCTTTGGCATAAGAAGCATAGAGATGGGTGTGTTCCCAAGGTTGATACATCAACGCAAACTGTGGCAAGAAACGATTAAAATTGGTCTCTCGGATGTTGTTAGTATTCTCATCATAGGCATTTTCATTTAAGTGCATTAGTTTGCCGCCCAACAAAACTGACCATTCAGCGTTAAAGTCAATCTGGTCAAGTAAGTTCAGTGCGGTTTGTTGACTGTCTAATGATTTATAATGTTTACCTAATGTTTTTTCAGTCGGTATATAGTTTATAGGATCATTATAAATATTTCCTGTAGATTCAGAACCCTTAACTATAGGCTCGTTGATTGCATTATATTGCGTATGACGTTTACTTATATGTGACAGTTCTAAACTTAGCTTATGTTGCCAAGCCCCAGTGCTAAACTTTCCGTTTAAGCCTGCTTTAAATTGATTGGTTAAAAAACTGTCATCTGGATTACGGAAATCATAAATATCATAGTTACCATTTTGGTCAAAAGTATTACCTAAACCCGTTTTTTGACAAATACTGCTACCACAACCCCACGGAAATGCTGAATAATCATCAATCACGACACGGCTTTGTGAAGCAGACAGATTTGTTGTCCAGTTGTCATTGACTTGGTAAATATATTTTAAGCTGGCATTTAGGCTTTCATTGGTCACTGGTTTACTCCAGCTTTGATAGCCAAGTAACCGATCCCATTTAACCCCAGTGGGTACAGTTGTACCATCCAGTAACTGATAACCAGCGACTGAGCGCTGACGTTGACGCTGCGATTCAATGTCAAATTCTAATTTTGAGCGATCTGAAATCTTCCAGTCTAATGCCAAAGCGCCAAATAAACGCTGCCCATCTGCATGCTCAACATAAGGATGAATTTCTTCTTTGGCCAGATTCACTCGATAACCAAACTGTTGCTCTTCTCCCAACCAGCCACCCAAGTCAGTTGCAACACGATTGCCACCATGACTATCTACTTCAACGGTAATAGCACGAATGTCTTCTGGACGTTTAGTGACATAATTGATGACACCACCCGGTGTTGACATCCCACTTTGGATTGCACTTATACCCTTTAGAATTTCAACTTGTGCTTTGTTCTCAAGCGCCACATTTTGCTCACCACGCAACAAATTGCCATTGAGTAAATAACTTGACCCTAAATTTAGGTTAAAGCCACGCATAATAAAGTTTGGATAATAACCAATGGGTGCGTAGCCATCGCCGATTGCTGCATCATTTTTAACAACATCCGTCAGGGTTTTTGCATGTTGGTCAGCGATACGTTCCGCGGTGACTGTACTGATAGATGCTGGGATCTCAGCAAGATTCTGCTGAGTAAATCCTGATAAATTTACCTTGGGTTGATAATAAGCAGCTGGTGTTGTTTCTTCTGTTTGTACGCTTACTTTAATCGTTTTAAGTTGCTGTGTATCTTTTTCAGTATCAGCATGTGCCAATACTGGACTTAGCCCTAGACATGAAAATGAACCAACCGCCAGTAGTGCTTTTTGTAAACGAGAAAATGGATACGTTTTCACAGTAATTGTCTAACCCCAAAAGATAATCTTACAGCCTAAATTTGTGCGCATGAGTATTCACAATTTTCTTCGATTGAACAAGCATTTCTATACGATATTTAATATTTAAAAAAATATTTTGATATAACATTAGATAAAAAATTAGGGAGAAATTTATCCTCAAATCGTCCGAATTGCGCTTATAACATACCGGATTAATATTTTATTTTTATATAGATTTAACTATAAATAATACCAGAGTCGTCAGTGAAGTGTGTATGATCATTCAATTGCCATAAACTTCACTTGTTTTCAACATTTTCATTATCAGACTTATAAATTAGATATCAAATTTTCACAGGTTTCAATGAACCATTGGTGTGCAATAGGATCTTCATGATGCTGAAACCAATGCATTCCTACATGAAATCCTGGAATTTCGAAAGGAGGGATAAAAATATAAAAATTTAGATCATTTAAGTATTCCTGAGCAGCTCGCATCGGCAAAGTCGCAATCAGATTACTTGTATTCAGTATGCCTCTTAAAATACAAAAATGCGGTACAACTAATTTAATTTTTCTTTTATGGCCGAGTTGTTTTAAAGTTTGATCAACCAATGTATGACCTGTGCTTGATTTAATCGCAATATGAGAGGCATTTAAATAGTCATCCAAACTTAATGGCTTTTCAATATTGTAATAATTCTTGTTAACTAGACAAACATACTTTTCATAAAGCAATGACTTATAACTTAATTTTGGATAATCTATGTTTGAACTATTAAATATTGCAACATCGACTATATTTTCGACTAGCCAATTTTCAACCAATTCACTTTTCACCTCTTTGACTTCTAATATAATATTAGGTGCATGGTCTCTTAAGTAATTTGTTAATGTCGGCAATATAGTCATTTCACCTATATCAGATAAACATATACGAAATACATTTTCAGCTGTGTAAGGATTAAATTGCTTGATTTCTGAAATAGCATACTCAATATTAAACAATGATGTTTTAAATACAGGATATAATTTATCTGCGGTAGTTGTAGGTTTTACACCATATTGTGCACGCTCAAACAATTGATTATTTAACTGTTTTCTAAGTAAATTTAAATTATAAGTCACTGATGGCTGACTTAAATTTAAGACTTCTGCCGCTTTACTTATATTACATGTTTCATAAATAACAATGAAAAGTCGAATTAAGCTTAAATCCATTTAAAGCTCCACGTAACTGATATATGAACATCTTTTTTAAAGTATTTTATTTTATGATTTTTATCAAGAACTATCTTTAATAGATTTTTTAAAATTTAATTTCCTTAGAGCAACTGAAGTTTATCCTAAATTTAAAATATATTTATTACTTATGATTTTTCTGTAAGAATTATTCAAGTAATATTTTTTCTTAAAATAATATTTATTTTCTATATTTTACCCTTATGTGTTTATAAAAAAAGGGATATTCATTTTTTAAATACCAAGATACTAAATCATTCGATTGGATAGTTTTTTTAGACTAGAAAATAATAACTTCTATGATGTATGGAACAAAAGGAATTTGAGCATGAGTCAAAAAGTAAGTACCGCCAATCATGTAGTCAATATATAGGACAGGGAGATTATTCAAATGATTTCAAATTTAGGTTATCTGGTCTTTGAAGTGAGTGATCTCCCTGCATGGGAAAAATTTGCAGTTGAAGTGATTGGTTTAAAGATAGGTAAAAAAACACGAGAACAGTTGAATTTACGTATGGATGAATTCGAGTCTCGCATATTTTTAGAATTAGGTGAAGCAGACGATATGATTGCTGCAGGTTGGGAATTTGAAAATGAAGAGAAATTGCTTTCCTACCTAAACCAGTTAGCAACACGTGGCATTAAAACAGTAGAAGCTGGAACAGATTTAATTACAAAACGGTTTGTTGAGAAAATGTTCTTTCTTATAGACCAAACAGGTATGCGCCATGAGTTCTATTACTGTGCAGCACGCGCTCAAAAGAATAATGGGTTTTATTCCAATAAAATCACCAAAGGTTTTAAAACAGGTCGCTTAGGTGTCGGTCATTTTGTTGCAGTAGATACAGTACTGGGAAAACTAACAGATTTTTATAAAGACACTTTAGGTCTTCAGGTAAGTGATATTTGTCAGGGACCAATTAAACCTGGTGTAAATATGGAAGTGACATTCTTTCATACCCAAACAGGACGTCATCATTCTGTTGCAACGGCAAAAGTCCCCTTAGAATTTCCAAAAAGAATTCACCATATGATGTTTGAAGTAAACAATATTACAGACGTTGGCTTGGCTTATGAACGTTGTCAGGCGGCAGATTTAACTTTTGAAATGGGTTTAGGCAGTCACCCTAATGATGAAATGTTTTCATTCTATGTCAAATCGCCTTCTGGTTTTGCACTCGAAATTGGATATGGTGCAATTATTGTCGATGACGAAACATGGGACATTAAACGTTACAACGAATTAAGTAGTTGGGGCCACAAAAAGCTTGCTCATTAGATGATTAAAGGAAGGTCACAATGAAAATCAATTCTGAAAAATATCTTAAAACTGGTGTCTTCACAACAGCTTATTATGAGTCTGGAACAGGTGATGAAACTATTATTTTAATCCATGGTGGTGGTGCGGGTGCTGATTCATACGGTAACTGGCGTGCTTCATTCGATCTATTTGCAACATCTGCAAATGTAATTGCTATGGATATGGTGGGGTTTGGTAAGTCAGATTGTCCAGATCCAGCTGAATTTTCTTATACCCAACAAGCTCGTAATGAACAAGCCATTGCATTCATTGAAGCTTTAGCTAAAGGTCCTGTTCATATCATAGGTAATTCTATGGGTGGCGCTACTGCTCTAGGCGTAGCAATGAAACGCCCTGATCTTGTAAAAAGTATGGTGTTGATGGGGAGTGCTGGTCTGAACCATAAAGTGAACCCTGCCCTTCAAAATGTTATTCACTATGATTTCACAGTTGAGGGTATGCGTAAAATTATCAAAGCATTAGGCAATGCAAACTTTAAAATACCTGAAGATTTGATTTTTTATCGCCATGCATTATCCAATCAACCTGCGACTAAAAAGGCCTATCAATCAACAATGGGATGGGTTCGTGATCAAAGCGGCTTGCACTATGAAGAGTCTGAAATTGCGGCTATTAAAACCCGAACTTTAGTGGTAAATGGTAAAGATGACGCGGCTATTCCAATGCGAGAAGCTTTCCGTTTTTTAGAGTTACTTGAAGAATCTACAGGTTATTTCTTACCGCATTGTGGTCACTGGGCAATGATGGAACACCCTGAATTATTTACCCGCATCACTTTAGATTTCATTTTACTGGACAAATGGAATCACAACTAAAAATGGATTTTCAAAAAATATGGAGCGTTATTATGGCTAAAATAATCGAAACTGATGTATTCATTGTTGGTGCAGGACCATCAGGGGCTATCGCATCTTTATTATTAGCCCATGCAGGCATTCGAAATATTATCATTAATAAGTATTCTTCCACTTCGCCAACACCACGTGCACACATTGTCAATCAAAGAACCATGGAGATCTTGAGAGATCTAGAGATTGAAGAAGCTGCAAAAAAACTTTCAACTCCTTGGTCTTATATGGGTGAACATGTATTCGCTTCAAGTCTAGTGGGTCAAGAATATGGACGGATTCCTGCTTGGGCAAGTTCTCCTCTTGCTCAAGGTGAGCATATGGCTGCAAGTCCAAGTAGATATTGTGATTTACCACAATTATATTTTGAACCTTTATTGATCAGTGAGACTGCATTAAGAGGTGCTGATGTCCGCTTTAAGACAGAGTATTTATCTCATATACAGGATGATCTCGGTGTCACTATACAATTATTAGATAAATTAACTGAAACTGAATTTACAGTGCGTGCCAAATACCTAATCGGTGCAGATGGTGCCCATTCAAAAGTTGCACAGGATATTGGTATTGAGTTTGAAGGTGATCTATCACTGGGTGATTCAGGTTCTATCAATATTGAATTTGAAGCAGATTTAAGCAACTACTGTAATCATCGTAAAAGTGATATGTACTGGATGCTTCAAACAGGTCATGGTTTGAATGGTCCTGAAGGTGGTCCTGGTTTTGGTGTATTGCGCATGGTGCGTCCATGGACAAAATGGGTTTGTGTCGGTGGTTACTATAAAGCTAAAGGCACACCAAAATTAAGCTATGAGGACGCTGTAACCTATGTAAATCGTATTTTAGGTACAGATACGATCCCTATAAAAATTACAGCTGTATCAACTTGGGAAAATAATCGCCAATTTGCACTGAATAGTAGCAAAGGTCGTGTGTTCTGTATCGGTGATGCGATACATAAACATACACCATTCGGTGGCTTGGGCATGAATACCAGTATTCAAGATGCTTACAATTTGGCTTGGAAACTTGCAATGGTCATTAAAGGTCAAGCAAATCATACATTACTTGAATCTTTTGATACTGAACGTACACCTATAGCAAAACAAATTGTAAATCATGCATTTGATAGCACAATGACTTTGATCCCTCTACTTAAAGCAACTGGGCTAAAACCAAATGAAGATAATTCTGCTGAAACTAAACTTGCATTTGAATGGTTAAGAGAACCGACTATTGAAGGCGCCAAACGCCGTGCAGAACTTAAAAATGCAATGCAGGCAACCTTAGATGGCTTTGGTTCAGCACATGGTGTTGAGTTAAACCAACGCTATGTTTCAAAAGCCATCCTTTCTGATGGCTCTGCGGAAGAAGTCTTTATTAAAGATCCAAAGTATTTTTATCAAGCAAGTACTCGTCCTGGCTCACATATTCCACATGTATGGTTGCAAAAAAACCAACATAAAATATCTACACTCGACTTATGTGGTAAAGGAACCTTTACCCTATTGACCGGTTTGTCAGGTCAAGCTTGGCTCGAAGCTGTGAAAAAAGCAGAACAAGAGTTAGGTATTGAAATTAAAGTCTGCCAGATCGGTTTGGGTGAATATGACGACAGTTTTGGTGATTATGCTCGGATCTCTGGGATTGATGAGAGTGGTGCATTATTGGTTCGCCCAGACATGATGATCGCATGGCGTGCCCATAATGCATCAAACCAGTATGTCAATAAGCTTACTCAATCATTAAAAGAAATTTTAGGCCAATCTTCGATTTCTAAAGAAACAGAAAACTCAGCATCTCTGCCTGCTTAATTGAATGTTATCAACCTAGTGAGTTAATCAAAAACCGAGGCAAGACTCTGGTAAAAAGACTTTTTCCAACGAGCCTACCATAGTTATATTTTGTAAAAGTTCCAGCATTGAAAGTCATAATTCGGTTTTAACCAAGTCATGACTTTCATGATTAAGGTGATAAAAATGACAACGCAAGCGATTCAGAATGCAGCTGCAGCATTGACCCAATCACGTCTCAAGCTTCAACCATGTCAACGAATTTCAGAACAGTTTGGGATTACGACATTGGATGATGCTTATGCTGTTCAGGAAATAAATACGCGAATTGCCTTAGAACAAGGTCGTCGCTTAATCGGCCGAAAAGTAGGTTTAACCTCCATAGCAGTCCAACAACAATTGGGTGTTGATCAGCCTGATTTTGGAATGTTGTTTGCAGACATGGAACATTATGATGGTGCGATCATTGACAGTAAAACGCTGATTCAACCCAAAATTGAAGGTGAGATTGCTTTCATACTCAAACATGATCTGTTCGCAATAGATACGACACTATCTGAATTAATTCAAGCCGTTGATTACTTAGTCCCTGCTTTAGAAATTGTGGACTCAGCAATTGAAGACTGGAAGATCACTTTGATTGATACCGTTGCAGATAATGCTTCATCGGGGCTGTATGTGTTAGGAAATACCCCGGTTCGCTTTTCTGAAATGAATCTTGCATTGGAAGGAATGATTTTAGAGAAAAATGGCAAACAGGCTTCAATTGGTGTTGGTGCAGCTTGTCTAGGTCACCCCTTGGAGTCCTGCCTTTGGTTAGCACGAAAAATGGCTGAATATGGACGCCCTCTTCTGGCTGGTGACATCGTGTTATCTGGGGCAATTGGTCCAATGGTGAAAGTTGAAGCGGGTGATCATATTCGTATGCAGTTAACGCGACTGGGTGGAGTAAGTTGTTTTTTTAGCTAATTTTAATGAATCAGAGTTTTTATTTTAGATATATGATAATCGATATTTTTATTAAAAACTATTTATTATTCAATAACATGAAATTAAGATCTTTCATTAGCGATGCATATTGGAGTCAATGTAATGAGTATTAAAAAAAGCAAGGTTGCCATTATTGGCTCTGGAAATATTGGAACTGATTTAATGATCAAAATTTTGCGCCAATCAAAATATCTAGAAATGGCCGTAATGGTGGGAGTTGATCCAAATTCAGATGGTTTGGCTCGCGCAGCTGATATGGGGGTGGAAACAACCTATGAAGGCATACTGGGGTTGAGTAAGCTTGCCATTTTTCCAGAAATTGATTTTGTATTTGATGCTACATCTGCGACAGCACATATTGAAAATGATGCATTTCTAAGGGCTAAAAATTCCCGTATTTGCTTAATTGATCTAACGCCTGCGGCTGTTGGTCCATATTGTATTCCTGTGGTCAATTTGAATGAAAATTTAAATGCACGGAATGTCAACATGGTGACTTGTGGCGGTCAAGCAACTATTCCAATGGTTGCAGCAGTCTCACGACTTACCAAAGTACATTATGCAGAAATTGTGGCTTCAATCGCTTCTAAATCGGCAGGTCCAGGTACACGTGCTAATATTGATGAATTTACTGAAACAACAGCCAAAGCAATTGAAATGATTGGTGGTGCGACCAAAGGTAAAGCAATCATCATTATGAATCCTGCAGAACCACCACTAATCATGCGTGACACTGTCTATATTTTATCTGAGCTAGTAGATCAAGCCAAAATTGAACAAAGTATTGAAGAAATGGTTCAGGTTGTACAGTCTTATGTGGCGGGCTACCGTTTAAAACAAAAAGTTCAATTTGATGTAATTCCTGAAGATAGACCATTAAATATTCCCAGTGTGGGTAAATTCAGTGGTCTAAAAACTTCAATTTTTCTTGAAGTTCAAGGAGCAGCACATTATCTCCCTGCTTATGCAGGAAATTTGGACATCATGACATCTGCAGCGCTTACAACTGCTGAACGCATGGTTCAGTCCATGGAGCATTTGCGATGAATAAAAAACTTTATATTTCTGATGTAACTTTACGTGATGGCATGCATGCAATCCGCCATCAATATTCTTTAGATGATGTGCGTTCCATCGCAAGTGCTTTAGATCTTGCAAAGGTGGATTCTATTGAAGTTGCTCACGGTGATGGTTTACAAGGTTCATCATTTAACTACGGCTTTAGTGCACACACTGACCTTGAGTGGATTGAAGTCGTTGCTGATGTTGTTAAACATGCCAAAATTGCCACACTTTTATTGCCTGGTATCGGTACGATTCACGACTTAAAAGCCGCTTATGATGCGGGTGCAAGTATTGTACGTGTAGCTACACATTGTACAGAAGCAGACATATCTAGGCAGCATATTGAATATGCACGTCATTTAGGAATGGATGCTGTTGGCTTTTTAATGATGAGTCACCTACAAACTCCTGAGGATTTAGCACAACAGGCAAAACTCATGGAAAGTTATGGCGCAACCTGCATTTATGTTGTGGATTCAGGTGGTGCAATGAATATGGTTGATATTCGTTCACGTTTCAAAGCCCTGAAAGCAGTACTGAAACATGAAACTGAATTGGGAATCCACGCGCACCACAATTTAAGTTTAGGAGTTGCCAATTCAATTGTCGCTGTTGAAGAAGGCTGTCAACGAATTGATGCAAGTTTAGCAGGCATGGGGGCTGGTGCAGGAAATGCGCCATTAGAGGTGTTTATTGCGGCTGCAGAAAAACTAGGTTGGAATCATGGCACAAATTTATACGCATTGATGGATGCAGCAGATGACTTAGTCCGACCTTTACAGGATCGACCAGTTCGTGTGGATCGAGAAACATTGGCATTAGGCTATGCAGGTGTCTACTTAAGTTTCCTCCGTCATGCAGAAGAAGCTCAGAAAAAATATGCTGTTAAAACAATCGACATTTTAATCGAATTAGGGAGGCGCCGTATGGTTGGTGGTCAGGAGGATATGATCATTGATGTTGCTTTGGATATCTTAAAGCAAAAGCAATTGGCTGAATGATCCGATTATAGAGGATTCATATTTGAACATCAGTGACCAAAACAAAAATGTATTAGCGCTATAGTTTTTTAATTATAAAACACAAAACTACAGCACGATGAACAACGTACCAAGGATTGATTAAATTCTAAAATCAACAAAAGGAAATAAAACATGGACAGTCATAATCTTCGAATTGTGTTTGGTATAACTGCATTCTTGCAATTTAGCAATGCTTTTGCAACTGAAAATGGTGCCAGCACTTATCCTTTAGGTGCAGATACTTTTTTTGCGGGCGCTCTGCCTCCGCCAGGGACGTATATGCTTGGTTATTATCAAAATTACCATGCTTCAAAATTTGTAGACCAAAATGGAGATTCATCTATTCCAGACTTTGGATTAAATGTAAATGTGTACGTACCACGGCTAGTTTGGGTGACGGATAAAACAGTATTTGGTGGTAATCTTGCATTTCATATCGTACAACCCTTGGTTGATATTCGTGCCAGTGCGGCAGGATATACAGATTCAAAGTTTGGTTTTGGAGATACCAATTTAGCCACAGCAATTGGTTGGCATCATGGTTCACATAACTATACAACAGGACTTGAAGTGACGGTACCTATTGGATCTTATGACAAAAATAAAATGGCAAACTCTGGTAATAACTACTCTACCATTCGACCGATGATAGGATATAGCTACCTTGATCCTCATTGGGATGCCAGTGCTAAGATAACCTATAATTATAATACTGAGAATAATGATACCAATTATAAATCGGGTCAATTTTTTGCAGGAGATTATAATTTAAGTTATCGCGTTTTACCCAATTTTGCTGTTGGTATACAAGGTTATGCTTTAAAACAAGTGACGGGTGATAAATTTAATGGAGATGATATTGGTTTTAAAGGTCAAGTTTTCGGTATTGGTCCCGGGATTTTGTATAAAGGGCGAAAAGGTTGGTCTGTAGAGGCTCGATATATTACTGAAACTGCTGTTGAAAATAGACCTAAAGGCGATGCGGCTTGGTTAAGACTTGTGATCCCTAAAAATAGTCTAAAATAATTTTATCTGGTTCTGATGGGTTTTAAAATACGAAAACCCATCCTAGTCTAATTAAGCTAGTTGATAAAATTTTTATAAATCAATGTTGCTGTGTTTAAACAGACAGAAATAGTAAATTGTGAAATAGTCAACAATCTAAAACTTTGCTAAAGCATCAAGATGTTGCTGGAAATCACCTTCCGTCCCTGCTGCATTCACATGATCGAAGTAATCATACCAACCACTTGCTTGAATACCTGTTAACAATGCATCCCGTGCCTGTTGATTTGGAAAGCGCCAAATCCCCATAAAGCGATGATGACTACTTTGATCAACTACAGTATCAATTTCGGTGAGTGTTAAAAGCTCAACACCCAGACTAGACAAGCCTCCCATAGCCGCGCCAACATCCGCCAAATATTGTTGGCGCTCTTGTGTAGGTAAAGTTTGCCAAACTGCATTTGGTGTATAGAGTTCAATGAGATAGTGATTCATGATTTTTCCTTGATTTAATTCAACGTTTTATATCGATAATTTAAAAAGATTTTTATACAGATATTTTATAAGCGCTTATCAACAAGATTTTTCGCCACTTTCTCAAGTAAGTCTGTTAATTGCTCACGCTCAGCTTGGGTTAAACCAACAAACAGGCTGGCAATCCAGCGACTATGCTGATCAAACACAGTTTTTGCGACTTGTTTACCCTTTGCCGTCAGCCGAATACATAACGCGCGACGATCTTCTGGATCTGCGTGACGTTCTACCAATTGTTCACGTTCTAAACCATCCAGTAGTCCAGTGACTGTGGCACGGGTAATTCCCGCTTGTTCAGCTAAAGTTTTAGGCGCTACAGCATCATTAGCTGCATCAAGGAGAAATAAAAGCACAAATCTCCCTTCAGATAAGCCATAAGGCGCAAGCTGTGCGGCACAGTCTCGATCAATACTTGAAGCAAGTGAAAGCGTTTGAAAACAGAGGCGCAAATTTTCAATATCTGCCATTTTACGGCGTTGCGCTTCATGCAAAAGCGCGGTGTATTTCTGTTCTAGATTCATTTAGTATTTAGCCATATAGTATGGTGACTAACTATATATTGAATATTTTAGCTGTGTCAAGATAGATTCTTCACCAAAAAACAGTGCTTAAATTGATCGATTTTAAAGGGACTGAAACAGATTTTTTCAGATTAATTTTTATGTTTACTTTATCTCGTGTTAAATCGATAAAATATTTCTTAGTGCTATTTTGAATAGGATGAAACCTAGCTCATGGAGTTTTATAATTTATTGAAATATAATATTAAAGTTTAATTTGTTCATCAATTAAAACCTATTCAATATTGCCCGTTTTAAGTGATGAAACGCCCATTTATTCGCCGTAAAGCAAGGCTTAAAACTCAACAAAATATGTCGCAATCATACGATGTATATTCCAAGTCAATATTCATCACTTATACATTGTTACTGCTGATCTAGGTCTAAGCTTTTGAAGATGAAACCAGATATTGATCTAAATTCTTAAGGGAAAAATCGATGATTTGCAAAAGCATTTGCTCTGAATAACCATCTCTAGCTTGAACGGATAATCCATGTAGCACTAGTCCGTAATATTGCCCTAATATTTCAGGGTCAGCATGTTCTAATAATTGTCCATCTGCTTTCGCCTGTTTAAAACGCTTAACCAGACTTTGACCACGTTCAATACGTTGTTGCTTCATCCAGTCTAAAAGGCTTTGATTTTCCTGACTTAATACGCTTGCAGATGACACAACCATACAGCCATATGAATGGTTATTCTGGGTATAGAGTTTGATTGCATCTTGAAATAATTGACTGATCGCATCCTTAATATTTGCTTGTTGTAAAGCGTGGATCGCAAAGCCGCCTTCATTTTCTTCGTAGTGTATAACAGCTTCTCGAAACAACGCTTCTTTAGAGCCAAACGCTTTATAAATACGCGCTGAAGCAATACCTAAGACCTCGACTAAATCTGACATCGAAGTCCCTTCATAGCCATGTTGCCAGAAAAAATCACGCGCTTGAATCAGTGCTTTTTCCCTATCAAATTCTCTTGGTCTACCAGCCATAACGACGCTTCAATTCGATTTAGTGTTTTTTATTATCATTCGAAAAAATAAATTTCGCAAATAAATCAATAGGATTTATTGGAGAGGCTGCCCTTTTTTAGATTCTTTTTTAAAAACTTGTTGTTTTTATTCAAAAGAAAGCCTATTGTTTGTCGATCGACAACCAATTGAGTTTAGCTATGCAAACCATCAAAGGTCCAAGTATTCATCTCGCACAATTCAGTGATGATATTTTCCCATTTAATAATTTAGAGGGCATTGCCGCATGGGTTTCCGATAAAGGCTTTAAGGCTGTACAACTGCCAGCATGGGATAAGCGTTTATTTGATGTTAATTTAGCAGCCACAAGCCAAGATTATTGCGATGAAATACAAGGGGTTTTACAAAATAATGGTTTAGAAATTAGTGAGTTGACAACGCATATTTTTGGTCAACTTATGGCTGTGCATCCAGCTTATGATGCTTTATGTGATGGTTTTGCACCTTCACATTTACATGGAAATTCAGTAGCTAGAACTCAATGGGCTGAACAACAAATGTTGGCTTCTGTGCAAGCATCTGCCCGTTTAGGTTTACAAGATATGGGAACTTTTTCAGGTTCACTGGCATGGCCTTATATCTTTCCTTTTCCTCAACGCCCCGCTGGACTTATTGAAACTGCTTTTGATGAACTTGCACGTCGTTGGATGCCAATCCTCAATGCTTGTGATGAACATAATGTTAATCTGTGCTACGAAATTCATCCTGGCGAAGACTTACATGATGGCATTTCCTTTGAAATGTTCTTAGAACGGACACAACACCATCCACGTTGTCAGATTCTTTTTGACCCGAGTCATTTTATCCTGCAACAACTGAACTATTTGGAATACATCGATATCTATAAAGATTTTATTCGAATGTTTCATGTTAAAGATGCGGAGTTTAACCCGACAGGTCGCCAAGGGATGTATGGGGGCTATCAAAATTGGGGAGATCGTGCAGGTCGATTCCGTTCTACTGGAGATGGTCAGGTTGATTTCAAAGCAATATTCTCAAAATTGGCACATAACGACTATCAAGGCTGGGCAACTTTGGAATGGGAATGTTGCTTAAAAAATAAAGAGGATGGTGCAAGTGAAGGTGCTGAGTTTATTCAACAACATATTATTCATGTTACTGATAAAACCTTTGATGATTTTGCCGCAGCGCCTGTCAATCAATTGCAAATAAATCAACTTTTGGGTATCTAAGGCAGCGATTGGAATTTACTATGACAAGCATTACAACACATGAAAATTTAGTCGATCAATTTCAGCATCATTACATCCATATAGACAGTAAAAAACTTCATTATGTCTCTACAGGTCGTGGTCCTGTTGTATTACTTATCCCCGGTTGGCCACAAACATGGTACGCATGGCGAAATGTAATGAGCGTCTTGGCGGCCAACGGTTATCAGGCAATTGCTGTGGATCCACCGGGAACGGGATATTCTGTGCCGCTGAATGGAAGTTATGATACGGGGCGAATTGCGACGATTTTATCCAGCTTAATGTCAAAACTTGGACATGATACTTATTCAGTGATTGGTCACGATATCGGGATGTGGGTTGCTTATGCACTTGCAGCTGATTTCCCCCAATCTGTCACTTCTCTGGCTGTGACTGAAGCTGTTATTCCTGGATTGGCAACGCCACCGCCTATTTTTGTTTCAGCTGATGAAAATATTTTTCTATGGCATTTCATGTTTAATCAAGTGATGGACTTACCTGAAGCTTTGGTCAGTGGGCGTGAAGAAACTTATCTCAATTATATTTTTGATAAGTGGTCGTGGCACAGAGATAAAGTCGCCGCTGCAACTTATATTGAGGCTTATAAAGTATCGGGACGTTTAACGGCAGGTTTTAATTACTATCGTTCAATCCCCGAAACCATTCGTCAAAATAAAATCCGCGCAACTAAAAATCTAGAAATGCCTGTATTGGCGATTGGCGCAGAACAAGCAACCAATGATGCACCTTATGAAACTATGAAAAAAGTTGCACCACATTTAACCAGTGCAATTGTCAAAGATTGTGGTCATTTTATTATGGAGGAACAACCTGAAGCGTTTTGTTCCCTGATTTTAGAATTTCTACAACAGGAGCAATAAGATGCCTTTAGATCATCAAATTGCAGACTGGCTTAACACTAGACCTGCTGCAACAACTGCAAACACACTTTGTGAATTAAGAGCGCAGGTAAATCAGGACATCATACAACAGCAAGGTATTGAGCAAGATCCCAGCTATCAAACCAGTTTTTGGGTCACAACTTCAGATCAAGCTCAAATCCAAGTTCGGGTATATACGCCCTATGCTTTGGTGCAGCTACAAAGCAACCCAGCTTTAGTATTTGCCCACGGTGGTGGATGGTGTTTAGGGAGTTTAGATGCATGGGATCGTTCATGTCGTTTACTGGCAGAATCAACACAGTATGTTATCTTTTCAGTGGATTATCGCCTAGCGCCTGAATTCAAATTTCCAGTACCGCTGACAGATTTTTTTACAGCACTTCGTTATATTCAAGAACATGCTTTAAGTTTAGGGCTTGATCGAAATCGTATTGCTGTGGGTGGTGATAGTGCGGGCGCTAACCTTGCAGCGGCTGCATGCTTACTCGCTAAAGCGCATCCAGAAATCCAGATTAGTCAACAACTGCTGTTTTATCCAGCCTTAGATGCCACGATGCAGGGTAAATCCTATGAAACTTATGCGGATGGTTATGGCTTAACCACTGCAACAATGGCGTATTGTTGGGATCAATATTTAAATAGTGATTCTGACAAAACCAATGAGTTGGTGAGCCCCCTACTGGCACAGTCATCACAAGGCTTACCTGAGGCAACAATTTTTGTCTGTGAATATGATCCACTGCGCCATGATGGTGAACAATATGCTGAAAGATTGAGAGATGCTGGTGTCTCGGTGAAATTTCATTTTCTAGCAGGAATGATTCATGGTGCAATCCATATGACTGCAATCACAGAGAAAGCCAACGCTATATACGATAAGATTGATTTATAGGTGATTTTGATCATCGTGAAAAAAGGAAATCGCATGATTTCCTTTTTTGCTATTTCAAAAGTATCTGAATGTTTATAAAAACAGAACTGATATACGCATTAAAAAGACTAACCTAATTCAGCCAATATTTTATCTAGCGTTGCATTCTGTTGCTGCCATTTGGGCTGTTTATCTTTGTCGACAATTAAAGCACGAACACCTTCAAGAATATCGCCATGTTCAAACCAGATATCCTGTAAATTTCGTTCCAGCTGCATACATTGTTGTAATGACAATCCCCGTCCCAAGTATTGCAGTCGTAAACTGGTCTTTTTCGCCACCCAAGAACGTTGTTGCAAAGTGCTTAAGACTTTGCTTGCCCAGGCTTGATGCTGTTGGTCTTTTTCATTTTCAAGACTTTTTTCAATATCTTGCAAATTTTCAAAGCCAAAATGCTTACGAATGCTCTCAACCGATGCACTGAGTTCACTTTCCACTGGGCGGGTAATGAATTTAGAAATTATCTGTTCAATATGGTCTTTGCTTAAATTACTTGATTGGCTCAGCGCATCAAGTAAGGCATGAAACTGTTGGCTAGGAACATGATAATCAATCAAATCTAAATATAAGGCATCACTGCTACTGATTTGGTCGCCTGTGGTTGCCAAATAGACCCCAATATCATCTAAACGTGACAAGAAATGCGTTGCTGCAACATCAGGAAAGAAACCAATCGCCGTTTCAGGCATGGCAAAACGTGATTTTTCACTACTAACAATAATATGACAGGCCTGTGCCAGACCAAAACCGCCACCTAAGACATAGCCATCTAACAATACCACAATCGGTTTTTTAGACGCGCGAATGCTATTCAACATGTCATATTCAGCGATAAAATAGCCTTTATGTCCATCTGTACCATTTTGATAACAATCATAAAGATAACGAATATCACCACCTGCACAAAATGCTTTTGGGCTATTAGATTTGATCAGTATCGTTTGAATGCCAGCATCATCTTGCCAAGTTTCAATTTGTATACGGATACCATTGATCATATCCAGAGTCAGTGCATTCAGGCTGGATACTCGATCTAAGCTAATCACACCCAAAGCTGCGTTCTGTTCGATGATTAAATGATTTTCAGTATTCATCCCATCTTCATCCTATTATTGATTTTTAAAGTTGGCTTGGCGTTTATCAACAAAGGCTTGCATGCCTTCTTTTTGATCCAAAGTAGCAAAAATTGAATGAAAGGTTCGTCGTTCAAAACGTAAACCTTCCGCCAAACTCACTTCAAAGGCACGATTAATTGATTCTTTGATCATCATTGTTGCCACCAATGATTTTTCAGCAATTTTTTCAGCAGCACTTAAAGTCTGGGATAAAAGCTCTTCGGGGCTAAACACACGGGCAACTAAACCACTCAGTTCTGCCTCAATTGCCCCCATTTGTCGAGCGGTTAAACACATTTCCATCGCTTTGGCTTTACCTATGGCAAGGGTTAAACGCTGCGTACCCCCAATGCCTGGAATCACGCCTAAAGTGACTTCAGGTAAGCCAAACTTGGCATTGTCTGCACAGTAAATAAAGTCACACATCAGTGCCAACTCACAACCACCACCCAAAGCATAGCCACTGACAGCTGCAATTAAGGGTTTACGGCGTTGTGCAATTCGATCAGTAAGATTAAAAAAATCGTCAAAATAAATATTGGGAAAGTTCAATCCCGCCATTTCTTTAATATCAGCACCTGCTGCAAAGGCTTTCTCTGAACCAGTCAAGACCATACAGCCAATATCCTGATCTTTTTCTAAGTCATCTAAAGCTAAATTTACTTCTTGGATTAATTTTGAATTTAATGCGTTTAAAGCCTTTGGGCGATTGAGTGTAATTAAACCTACGCCTTTGTGTTTTTCCAATAAAATCGTTTCAAATTGCATATTCATTTCCTTATCCGTTTTATCCCATCATCTGATACACAGCGATTAACTCTACTTATAAACTTCGCGCAATCACTAAACGCTGGATGTCACTGGTGCCTTCATAGATTTGGCAAATACGTGCATCACGATAAATTCGTTCAATTGGAAAATCTTTTAAATAACCATAGCCGCCGAAGATTTGTAGTGCAGCAGAACAGACACGCTCTGCCATTTCAGAGGAAAATAATTTTGCCATAGAAGCTTCATTGAGACAGGGCTTGCCTGCTTCTTTTAGGCGTGCGGCATGATGGACCAATTGACGAGCTGCTTCGATTTCTGTTGCCATACTGGCCAAACGAAAAGCGATTGCCTGATGTTCAAAAATCGGTTTTCCAAAAGTAATCCGTTCTTTGGCATATTTGCTGGCTTCTTCTAAGGCCGCACGTGCCAAACCCACCGCTTGCGCAGCAATACCAATACGACCGCCTTCCAGATTAGACAGTGCTATTTTAAGCCCTTCACCTTCTTGACCTAACATTAAGCTTTTGTGTACCCGCACATCAGTCAATGCAATTTGGCAGGTATCTGAAGCATGCAATCCCAGTTTTTCTTCAGTGCGAATCACTTCATAGCCCGCAGTTTCCCGTGGCACAATAAAGGCACTGATACCTTTTTTACCAGCACTTGGATCGGTCACTGCAAATACAATAATTACACCAGCATTATTTCCTGAAGTAATAAATTGTTTTGCGCCGTTAATAATCCAATCCTCACCATCTTTGACAGCTCGGGTTTTCAGTGCTGCTGCATCAGAGCCAGTATGCGGTTCGGTCAATGCGAAAGCACCAATCATTTCACCTTGTGCCAAAGGCAATAAATATTTTTGTTTTTGTTCTTCACTACCAAATTTAGCAATCGGAACACAACCGACTGAATTATGCACACTCATAATGGTAGAGGTTGCGCCATCGGCCGCCGCAATTTCTTCAAGTGCAAGGACATAGGCTAAGTTACCAGTATCTGAACCACCCCATTGCTCTGAAATCAGCATCCCCATAAAGCCCAATTGCCCCATTTGTGACAAGGTTTCTTTGGGGAAAATGCTGTGTTTATCCCATTCCGCTGCATTTGGTTTAATTTGTTCTTGGGCGAAACTTTTCGCCATGTCCTGAATCAATAATTGTTCTTCAGTAAATTGCATTTCATATTCCTTAGCATCATTTAACATCCTACATTCGGCAAGTTTAGCTTGTGTAGGATGATCCTTACTGGCTTTATACACTTAATTGTTGTTTAGCAATTTCTTGATTTCGTAGTAAAAAGCGTTGAATCTTGCCACTTGGAGTCTTGGGTAGTTCAGTGACAAATTCAACTTGTCTTGGGTAAGCATGGGCAGACAGACGTTTTTTGACAAATTGCCCAAGTTGTTCAGCCAATTCCTCAGATGGTATTTTATTTTCTGCCAAAATCACAAAAGCTTTAACGATTTCTGTTCGCTCTGGATCAGGGACTCCAACAACAGCAGCTTCAATCACTGCCTCATGTTCAAGTAATGCACTTTCTACATCAAAAGGTCCAATACGATATCCAGAGGTGGTAATCACATCATCACTACGTCCAACAAAGCTCATACTCCCATCTGCATGTAATTCAGCAGCATCACCGGTCAAATAATAATTTTTGATAAACGGTGATTTACGACTTTCTTTATAGCCACCAAACCACATCATCGGTGATTGACTGATATCTACCGCTAAAATTCCAGCGCTATCGGCAGGCAACTCATTGCCTTGATCATCCACCACAGCGACACGATAACCTGGGCTGGCAAAACCAGCAGCGCCTGCACGGACGTCATGGTTTAAACCATGATGGTTGCACACCACCATGCCCACCTCAGTCTGTCCATAATGATCAAAAATAGGTGCATCAAGCACTTGTTTAAACCAACGAAAAACTTCTGGATTTAAAGGTTCGCCTGCACTGCTCACAACCCGGAATTTACCCTTTAGTTGTGCCATTTGAGCGGGATCCGCGGCCATCATCATCCGATATGCTGTAGGTGCACCTGCCAAATTGGTAATTTTATAATCATCAATAATTTGACATAAACTGTCTATGCTAAAACCACCTTCATAAAACAAAGTGGCATGACCTAACAACAAGGGTCCTGTTATACCGTAATAAAGTCCATACGCCCAACCTGGATCAGCAATATTCCAAAATGCATCATCTGTGCGTAAGCCGATCGCATCTTTCATATAGTTGCCAAAAGCAATTAAGGCTTTGAGTGGAACTTCTAAAGGTTTTGCAGGCCCCGTGGTACCCGAGGTAAACATCAGTAAAAATGGATCTTGAATGCTTTGCATGACCAGATCGCATTGCTCAGCCTGTTGATTGAGTTCTTTCCAAAAATCTAAATCGCCTTGTTGTAGAGCATGACCCTGTTGATCAGCGACAGTCATAATTTGTGGACACTGTGCAACTTCATCCAGTTTGCTACGGTTGCCGATATCGGTCACAACCAATTTGCTTTTTGCCAGCTGAACTCGATGTTCAATCGCCTTTGGGCCAAATGCAGTAAATAGCGGTTGATAAACTGCACCAATTCGCCAAGCAGCGAGAATCACCACCAATAATTCGGGAGTTCTTGGTAATAAACCAGAGATACGATCACCGGCTTGAATACCCTGTGACTTTAAAAAATTGGCAAACTGACTCGACCATTTTTTCAGTTGAGCAAAGGTATATTGCTCTTTACGACCATCTTTAGCTTGCCAATATAGGGCAACTTTTTCGCGATCTGCTTCTGCATGTCGGTCACAGCATTCATAACAGGCATTCAGTTGATCGACTGAACCTGAGAGCATTTCCTTAACCGCACCTTCTAAATTAAATGTTTTAGCAACATCCTGATAATTCAACATATTATATACTCCGGCCTGGATTTATTGTTATTCATGACACGAGTGAATCTATTGTTTTTTCACCACCAATGGGTGGTGAAATTGACTGTGCTTCGATTGATGATTAAGTTTCTTTAGGCAAATATTGCTGAATGATGCTGGAAAAATCGAGTTGAGCATTACCTTGCATACACAGTTGCTGATAAAGCTGCTGTACCAAACCACCTAAAAGCAAAGGTTGTTTGACTTGGCCTGCGGCTTCAACAGCCAAACCCAAATCTTTAAGCATCAGTTGAGAGGCAAAGCCATCACTATAACCACGTCCAGCAGGTGCATTTGCAGAAATACCCGGCCATGGGTTACACACTTCCGAGCTCCAGCAACGACCACTTGAACTATTGATTACGCCTGCTAATGCTTGTGCATCGATACCGAGTTTTGCCCCGAGCGCCATGCCTTCAGCCACTGCGGCCATTGAAATGCCTAAAATGAGATTATTGCAAATTTTAGCAATTTGTCCTGCACCCACTTCACCACAGTGCACGATGTTCTTACCCATTGGTGCAAGCACAGATTTGACTTGTTCAAAGGCTTTATCATCCGTTCCTACCATAAAGGTTAGCGTACCTGCTTGGGCCCCGATCGTGCCACCTGAAACAGGTGCATCACAAATTTGAATTCCTTGCTCTGCACCAATTGCAGCAATGTCTTTAATGGTTTGTGGATCAATGGTACTGCTGTCGATACATAAGCTGCCTTGTTTAAGCACAGCAAGTACCCCATTTTCACCCAAATACACCTCTTTAACATGCTTTGCGGCTGGCAGCATAGTGATTACGACATCTGCATTTTCTGCTGCTTTCTGTGGACTATTACAGGCAATTCCGCCTGCTTCGGTGAAATGTGCGATTGCAACATCACTTAAATCAAAGCCATAAACCGTCAAGCCTGCTTTGAGTAAATTATGGGCCATTTTACCGCCCATATTGCCTAAACCAATAAATGCAATATTCATCCTTGAACTCCTATATTAACGCAAGCTGATGGTGGTATTCACTTCACCTTTTTCTTGTGTGTCTTCGAACCAACGACTGGTAATGGTTTTGGTTTGAGTATAGAACTGTACTGCTTGTTTACCATAAGGCCCTAAGTCCCCTAATTTTGAACCTCTTGACCCAGTAAAGCTAAAGAATGGAACCGGCACAGGAATTGGAATATTAATACCAACTTGACCGATATCAATGGTGCTTTGGAAAGTACGTGCTGTGGCACCACTTTGAGTAAATAAACCCACCCCATTCCCGAACGGATTGGCATTGACCAATTCAATGGCTTGTTCAAGCGTATCAACATGAATAATGGCTAAAACAGGACCAAAAATTTCTTCTGTATAGATGCGCATATCAGTGCTGACTTGATTGAATATAGTTGCACCAACAAAATTGCCATTTTCATAGCCTTGGACATGTACGCCTCGACCATCGAGTAAGAGTTGTGCACCTTGTTCAATACCGCTATTAATCAAATCTATAACCCGAGCTTTAGCACGTGGTGAGATCACGGGGCCAATATCTGTTTGCGGTTCATGCCCAGCATTGACTTTCAGTGTTTTGGCTTTTTCAACCAATTCATCCACCCAGTTTTTAGTTTCACCGACCATGACAGCAACAGACAATGCCATACAACGTTGTCCAGCCGCACCAAATGCAGCACCAACTAAAGCATTTAAGGTTTGTTCTTTGTTGGCATCTGGCATGACCACGACATGGTTTTTTGCACCCATCATCGATTGCACACGTTTACCATGCTGACCCGCTAAGTTATAGACATGCGTCCCTACCGCAGTTGAACCTACAAATGAAATGGCTTTAATGTCTGGATGCGTACATAGACGATCTACCACTTGTTTGCCACCATGTACCACATTGAGTACACCAGCAGGTACACCCGCTTGTAATGCCAATTCAACCAGCATCATGGTCGATAGTGGATCTTGCTCAGACGGTTTAAGTACAAAGGTATTGCCGCAAACAATCGCCATTGGAAACATCCACAATGGGATCATGGCAGGAAAATTAAACGGGGTAATTCCAGCACATACACCCAATGGTTGTTGCAAGGTATAAGTATCTACACCACGAGCTACACCTTCAGTATATTCACCCATTTGCAAGGTTCCAATTGAGCAAGCATGTTCAACCACTTCTAAGCCACGTTGGATATCACCTTCTGCATCAGCCAAGGTTTTACCTTGTTCTGCGGTCAAAACACGGGCAATATCTTTCATATTGTCACGAATCAAATCTTGCAGTTTCAGCATGATACGCATACGGGCTTGAATCGGTGTAAAACGCCAAGTTTTAAATGCTTCTTGTGCAGCAGCAATTGCAGCATCAACTTCGTCTAAAGTTGCCATTGGGACACGACCAAGTACCTCTTGGGTCGCTGGATTTAGAATGTCTTGCCATTCAGTAGTATTTGATTCGGTAAATTTTCCATTAATTAATAATTTAGCCGTCGTCGAATGAATATTTGACATTGTGTTCATAACCTCTCCATAGGCAATATTTTTTGTTGTTACATTTTTAGAAAATAGCCAAAAGCAGTATTTTCATCAGTGCTGTTTCAAATCAAACTAACAAAGAAAATATAGATGACCAATAGAAATTAACGCACAATGAATGTGCAAATATGCACAAGGATGTCATACACAATGAAAGTCGATTGGGATCACCTACAGTTTTTTTTAGTTTTAGCGCGTGCCAAGACGTTAACCAATGCAGCTCGTATTATTGGGGTCGAACACAGTACCGTGTCTAGACGAATACAGGCGCTAGAATTAGCTTTAGGAACGCCGTTGTTTAGACGCGAAGCCACAGGCTATGAACTGACTATGGAAGGCTTGGCGTTGGTGCCCCGTGTCGAGCAAATGGAACAAGCATTCTTGCAAATTGAAAAGCCCAACTTACCGTTACAAGGACATGTGCGAATTGGCACACCTGAGGGTTTTGGAACAGCATTTTTAGCCCAGCTATTGGCAGAACTGTCTAAACAATACCCTTTACTCACGATTGATCTTATCCCGGTTCCAAAAATGATTAAGCTGTCGCATCGTGAAGCTGATATTGTGATTTCCATTGATCGTCCTAAGTCAGGACCTTATATCATTACCCGTTTAACCGATTATTGTCTTAAAATTTATGGCAGTACAAGCTATTTAGAAAGTACCCAAGCGATTAAAAAACTTGAAGATTTAAAAAACCATCAGTTTGTAAACTATATTGACGATTTAATTTACAGTCCTGAACTGTATTGTTTAGAACGTCTGCCCTTACAGCTCAATGCAAATTTTAGAAGTAGCAGTATTTTGGCCCAACAAGTTGCTGTGAATGCAGGTGCAGGATTGGCAATTTTGCCGAAGTTTCTGGCAGAAAATAAACCAGAACTTAAACAGGTATTACAAGATGAAGTTCGTTTTATTCATACTTTTTGGATGCTAACTTTAGTCGATTTACAGCATGAACCACGTATAAAATTGGTCTGGGATTTTTTAAGAACACAAGCTGATAAATATCAAAATTTATTGATGGATTAAAAATTTTCGGTAGAATTTAAATTTTTTCAAATTCTTGATTTTATAAAATATTGCCTAAATCGTCTTCAAATTTTTCCTTAATATAAAGTGAGGAATATTGAGAACAATTAAGACCAGATAAAATTAGACTTCTATCGTTAACCTTAGAAGTCCTTAAAATTATTTACTTAAACTCATATAAAATTATAAACGCTTGGTTTCACTCTCGCATTTTTCTGATGTTGAAGTTTGTTTAATAATATCGACGATGTTTGCAATGCAATATATTGTATTCAATTGGACATGTTTATTGTCATAGCTCTTTGCATGTTCATAGCCATTGATAATAAAGGTTTCAATTGGACTACGCCCCTCTGCACGAACATCTTGCCCAGACTGATAACATACCGTTCCATCTCCTTCTGAAGTGGGTTTAAGATCTAAATAAAATGTGGCTTTATTGGTTTTAGAAATTTTAGATTTTACATCAAGCAAAATTTCTCTTACACCATCTTCTTTATAGGCGTTGTCTTGTAAATTATGAGTTTTCGAGCCTTTAATGCTTAAATCTGCATCATTTTCTGCAGGATTATTGGGATCATCTTCTTTGATATCACTTCGATCTTTGATATCCGGGAACTGGATTAATTTTTTCTTACCATATAAGCTCATTAATTCAATCAATTCATTTTCACTGCTAATATTTAACTCTTCTTTACAGCGCCACACCACCTGACCAAATGCTTTAAAACTATTGTCAGCAGCATAATTGGCATACGTATTGGGATGATAAGAGTCTTTTATATAATCATGTAATTCTTTAACAGTTTCTATATTCTTTACATAAACATCAAAAATACTATCGTATCCCTCCTTATCTACAGTTTTTGCAACCAATCCAGCAGGATCAATAAAATCAGGATTGATCATCGCCCACCAACTATCTTTTCTTTGGTAAATGTCAGTATATGGATCGGTACTTTTTGGTAATGTGGCGATAATTTCACCGCTAGGCGTTTTGGCTTTAATGACTAACCATGCTCTAGGATTTTTGGGAAAATCCACAGCATTGGAATAATTTGAAAAAGGTAATAGTTCTAATCCGCCAGGTGCATTCGCCAATGTTGCGGTGAGACGTTCAGAAGTATTTCCAAACATAAATTTAGTTGCCCAAGCAGCAGCACTTTTAAAGAGTCCTGTTGACGCTTTCCAACCATCCCAGCCTACAGTTAGACGCTGATATACCGCTGGTGCACCACTGGCAGGCATCGCACCATGTACCACACCGGCAATCTTATCTTTAACTTTTTCATTTTGAATCAAAGCACGAGTCACCAATCCACCCATAGAGTGACTGACAATAATAAATTTCTTAAATTTTGCGCTAGGAAATTCTTTTTTAACTTGTGCCATAACTTCATTATTGAGTCGGTCCGCAACATGATCCGCTGACTTCATATTGGTCTGTAACCAGTTATAGCCACAAGCAAACACTGGAAAAGCATAATCAGCCAATTGCTCATGCTTTTCTAAACCTAATAATTCAACTGTTTTTTCAGCAGACCAATTTTTAAGTATTTTTTCAGTTGCCTTATTGCCCGGATGGACAATTTTTTCCCATTCAGTTGTACCATTAAACTGGTCTTTTTTTTGCTCACTTAACTTTTTAAAGGGCTGATTAAGCTGACTTTCCATAAAAATCAATAAATCTGCATAACCAATGGTAATCACAGAGCCCCAACCGCGTGCCAAAGCCACGTCTTTGGTGATATGTGGAATTCGCTTTTTACTTATTTTTACATCGCCATCATAACCCACCTGAGTTGTTGCTGGATTCAAGACAATTTGTCGTTCACGTGCATCTCGTTTACTGTATTCAATAATGGTGGAAAGTGATATTCGAGGATACCAAACTTTATTTTTCTTTGCGTCTTTAATATTTGAGCCCATAATGCCTGGAATAAAAATAACCGGCACGACATGTGTTACAGGTGCTGGGATTTCACACTCGGTATTAACACTATCCGGTGTGGTATGTGAAACATAGGAAACACTTCCAGATTTATAAAGCCTTTCATAGGCCTCATGACGATGTATATGATTTGACATTGTTATTCTCAGAATTTACGTATGGTTTTTAAAATTGACTCATAAAGTTTTAAGGCGTCATATTGTTGTAAACTACTACTTTCACTAAGCGGGGAAGAATATCCAGTATCAGTCTCAAAACTAATCAATGGATCCTGATTCTTATTGGCACTGCCCGTATGTTCCCATAGGGCGCTAATGCCATTTTTGCCTTTCATTTTTTCAACTGAAATCCATTCTTGACCCGTTAAATGAGCCGTATTTTTTTCACCTTTACGGATATTGCCTTTATCAATTTGACGTTGGCTTTGCCCAACCTCTTTAAACTTTTTTTCTATCCGGGGAATCATTGGCAAGACATATTCATCATTTGTTTCTGCCTCAAAACGTAATACCACTGTTGGATAGTTTTTAAAGTCAAAAGCTAGTGTTTGAATACTATAACGGTACTGTTCGGTTTCATCGTTAATAAAACCTTGATAAATACATTGTCCTATTTCTTTGGGAATCTCATGCTCATTACGATAGCGTAAGTTTTTCACTAAATTATGAATTGCTTCATTACTTTTCTTGGTTCTTTCTGGGGAGTCACTATGTCCGCCTTCAATTAAAAATAACGTATTTTTATCAAGTACAAATCCAAAGACATCATAAGGAAGTATTTTCTTATCCGCTAATTTCCCTTTAAAAATCTTAGTCACTCGACCATCAAATATCTGTTCTTTGGGGTCTTCAAAAACTTTCCGGTTGCCTTTTGAGTAATCATTTCTCCATTTTTGAACAGCAGCATCAAAATCTTGACGTGTTGCTTTAGTTTGAACTTTAATGGTAAAGGAATCATATTTATCATAACGTTCTAATGGATTTGCTTCAGCGGGGATATCAACCACATAACGCCCAATGCAATAAGTTTTGGTTTTTTCTAAATTGATCATGTTATTTCCAGTATTTTTTATTTCTGATTTTGCAAATGCACATCCTGTGTTGATGATACAAATAGTGAATAATAAACAAGAGCGTAATTTATTCATCGACATATCCTAATAATGTAATGACTGCTTTGGTCATAGCCAGTGACGTTACTTTCTCTGTTTTACCTTCGGCATCCGTAATACCTTCGATGGTTTTGCCATCTTCTGTTTTTATTTTATATTTCATATTTGGCATAGCTTTGCCTGCTTTATTACGTAACACAAAGCATTCAGCATAATCCATTTGAAGTTTTGGCATGGCGGCTAAATCAGTAGTTAAAGTACTGCCTGGCATGGTTTTAATTTGCCCTGCTTTAAAGGATAGGGTGCCTGGGCAAACAATATCTATATTGCCATCTTCAATTTTAATGAAACCACCGCCAGATGAGATCAGTATTCCTTTACCACTTTCGACTTTGATAAAGTCATTAATCGCATAAATATGCATCAGTTCTTGTGAGGCGATTTTCATGCTGCTTGCTTGTGACTCAATTTCGACTGCACCTTGCCCAGCTTTGATTTTGATACCCGCTGCTTGAGCAAAGAGTGAAATTTTATCTAAAACGTTTGCCAGAAAAGCTCGACCTGAAAAAATTTGAACATTACGTTCTGAACTTATATCAATGTTTTCTTTGGCTTGGGCAATTATGCCTTTATCTGCATCGAAAATAAGTGAATCCTTTGCATCGATTGCAATATAAGGGGTCGAATCTGATTCATTCCAGTTCGGAAGCGCTATTTTTATGGCTTCTTGTAACTCCAATGCTGGCGCAGAAGTTTGGTGTTGTTTCGCTGCTTCCTGAATGGCTTGATTAGTTGCTAAGAATTTTTCGATATTATTTTGAAGATTGTCGCGATCAAGTTGGTTTCCAGCAGCATTACTTGCTATTTCTGTTGTAATTAATATTCCTTTAGGCGCACGTATTCCGCCCCAATCATCGGTCCTTAACTCAAACCCTTCACCACGACCATCACTTTCTGCGGTTTCTTTGGGATGACTTAGATTGCCTAAATTTAGCTGTGTTGCACCGTGGCTAGATTGTAGCTGTGTACTCAGTTGCCCAGTGCTATCGTCAAATCTGAGTTGCCCAAAGCCTTCCCCCGAAATCTCTTTTGATCGAATACCACTCAGCTTTTTGGTTTCTGGCAATTTGCCTTTGATATCAAATTGGGTTGGACTTCGATGTCCTTCATGGATTCGTCCTGTAACAAAGGGTCTGTCAATATTACCATCAAAAAAATCAATCACTACCGTCTCACCAGCACGAGGTAGAAATCTTGCACCATAACCTTCACCCGCCCATGGCGTCAGTACATCGACCCATGCAGAATCGGTATCAGTATCGTTTGAACCAGCACCACCATCATGAGCATGATCTTCAATTCGAGTAAATAGGAAACGTACTTTTATCCGACCCCATTCATCCACATAGATTTCATCACCATCACTGACCACTTTGGCACGTTGTACGTGAGCCGTTGGTCGATGTTTTAAAGGGTCATATTCAGGAACGATATCAATGTTACGACGAACTAAGGTAAGCTCATTGGCTTGACGTTCTTGTTTACTGTCTTTATTGCTTTGCCAATGGCTGAGGGTGAGTAGTTTTTCAACTTGATCTTGAATATCTTTGGGAAAGTTGTTCTGATGGTAAAAGTGCTTATTCAGTATAAGCAGTTCCTTATCACTTCCACGATGATTTCTGTCCAACTCTGGATGATCAGTCAATTGAAACCAATAGCCAACCTGTGTATCACGGACACTACTATGCGCGGTAAAGTATTTGGCTTGCAAAGCTTGATATTGATTCAGTTGTTTATTCAGTTTATCGAGTTGGCTATTTCCTGATGCTGTGGCTTGGTCTTCACCTTTAAGGTCACGGATCCATGCAGGAGAGATATTCCAAGTTTGTTCTAGACTTAGACTCTCATTGTCGCGTTGTGCGCTGTGTTTGTGTGAACTTAGGACGGAACCACTGGCGTCTTCTTGAGTTAAACTGTCTGCTTGCCAACGCTGGACGTGGATTGCTGTAGATTGTAATTGTCTCTTTGCGATAAAACTGGTGATACTGTCATACTGTTCCGTTGCATTCGATCGATGATAACGAATGGTTCTACGCTCAAGGGCCTTAAATTGGGCATTGTCATCAATTAATCTTAGTTTCTGTGGTTCAATACTATTACTAGAAACCAAGTAATTCGACTCATCGATCAGCCAGTTAATTGATTCTTCACGTAAAATCCGAGTAAGGTATTCATAATCAGATTCGTTTGATTGCATGGAGAATGGACGAACATCATAGTCTTTGGTTAAGCCACTGCTATCCAGTATTAAACTTGCTGCAAACAAGGCACTTTTGGATTGCCATTCTTTTACGATAATTTCGCAAATTTCCACAACACGCTTATCCATGAACACGCGGCTATTACGTCTTTTATGCCATAAACTGGTTGGATCTTGCATGGTTAATCGATAAAGGCTCAATGCACCATCGGATTGTCCCTGACTTGCACCTGTGATAATCCCTGTCGTTCTAAACAACCTGCCTGAATCTGTAACTTGGTCCACACTCACCTGACAACCAATAAATTGTTTTAATTCTATAAATGGATTTAAGGATAAACAGATCAGTTCTGCGGATAAGCCCTCGTTGACAGCATGATAACCATCAATACGTTGTAACATGATTTGGGAATTGAGTTCCAAATTTGAAAATTGGACACTCATCGCACGTTTTTGAGTTCCGAAGCCAAACTTATCCAAGAAGATAGAAATATTATTCAACATTTTATTATTATAGCCTTACAATTGATAAGTAAAACTTAACATAAAATTTAGTATGGCTCAAATTTACTGGATTATTGTTGTGTTCCAAATTCAATATTCATCTAGAGATATAAATTTAAATTAGGCTTCTTTCATAAGTCCTTTTTAAAACTATAAATCAACATAAAATCCTCCTAATCCTAGCCTTCCCAAAGGGAGAAGAAACTTTCAATATCCATATGATTGCTCAACAGGATCATTTTTTGATTTATGAAAGAGATCTATTATTGATATTATTTTGAAAAATAAAAACCCAAGACGAATCTTGGGTATTTCACTTATGTTCTAAAGTAAAATGCGTTTAACTTGCTAAGCCAACAGCTTTAGCACGTGCCTTATGTAACTTCTTATAGCTGTCAATAAGTCTTAAATGACGATCAAGCCCTTCAAGCTGCATACTGGTTTCAGTCAAACCATAAAAACGCATACTGCCGTCTAGAGAACCAATAACTGCATCCATTCGTTCATCACCAAACATACGACGGAAATTCGCTTCATAGTCATCTAAATCCATGTCGTCATCTAGTTCAACTTCAAGCATTACATTCATACACTGGTAGAACAAGCCGCGTTCTACAGTATTGGTATTGTATTGCAGGAATTGTTCAACTAAATCTTTGGCTTCTTCAAACTGTTGTAAAGCAAGATAAATCAACAGTTTTAACTCAAGGATGGTCAGTTGTCCCCACACAGTATTATCATCAAATTCAATCCCAATTAAAGTTACGATATCGGTGTAATCATCTACTTCAACTTCTTCAAGACGTTCAACTAAAGCTTCAAGTTGTTCATCATCTAAACGATGAAGATTTAAGATATCTTCACGGAATAACAATGCTTTGTTGGTATTGTCCCAAATTAAGTCTTCAACCAAATAAATTTCAGAATAATCAGGCACAATGATACGGCAAGCTGTCGCGCCTAAGTGCTCATAGACAGCCATATAGACTTCCTTGCCCATTTCTTCAAGAATGTTCAGCATGGTCTTTACTTCTTCAGCATTGGCATTTTCACCCGCACTGCTAAAATCCCACTCAACAAAGTCATGATCTGATTTTGCACTAAAGAAACGCCAAGACACCACACCACTTGAATCGATAAAATGTTCAACAAAATTATTCGGTTCAGTCACCGCATTACTGCTAAAGGTTGGTTTAGGTAAATCATTTAAACCTTCAAAACTACGACCTTGTAACAATTCAGTTAAGCTACGCTCTAAAGCAACTTCAAGCTTAGGGTGTGCACCAAACGATGCAAATACGCCACCTGTACGTGGGTTCATCAACGTGACACACATCACTGGAAATTCACCACCCAACGATGCATCTTTAACCAAGACTGGAAAGCCCTGTTCTTCTAGGCCTTTAATGCCCTCAACAATACGCGGGTATTTTGCTAAAACATCTTCAGGTACATCTGGAAGTGCAATTTCTCCCTCTAAAATTTCACGTTTAACCGCACGTTCAAAAATTTCAGATAAACACTGTACTTGAGCTTCGGCTAAGGTGTTTCCTGCACTCATACCATTGCTTAGATATAAGTTTTCAATCAAATTTGATGGGAAATATACAACTTCTTGATCTGATTGGCGTACAAATGGTAATGAACAAATCCCACGCTCAGTATTACCAGAGTTGGTGTCATACAAATGCGTACCTAACAATTCATTGTCTGGGTTATATACCTCTAATGTATATACATCCAGTATTTCTTTAGGTAGCGCTCCATTTGGTCCTGGTTTAAACCATTTTTCATCTGGATAATGTACAAACTCAGCATTGGCAATGTCTTGACCCCAAAACTGGTCGTTGTAGAAGAAATTACAATTTAAACGCTCAATGAACTCGCCTAATGCCGAAGCCAAGGCGCTTTCTTTGGTTGAACCTTTACCATTGGTAAAACACATTGGAGATTGCGCATCACGAATATGTAATGACCATACATTTGGAACAATATTTCGCCATGAGGCAATTTCAATTTTCATTCCCAAACCTGCCAGAATCTCTGACATATTGGCAATAGTTTGCTCTAAAGGTAGATCTTTACCTTCAATATAAGTTGAGCTTTCTTGTGCTAAGTTGGGCATGAGCAATGCTTGTGCATCGGCATCAATACTTTCAACTTCTTCAATAACAAATTCAGGACCTGTTTGGATGACTTTTTTAACGGTACAACGATCGATCGAACGCAAAATACCTTGACGATCTTTATCCGAAATATCCGCAGGCAGTTCAACCTGAATTTTAAAAATTTGTTTATAACGGTTTTCAGGATCGACAATATTGTTTTGCGATAAACGAATATTATCTGTTGGGATATCACGAGCTGCACAATACACTTTTACAAAGTAAGCAGCACACAAAGCAGATGATGCAAGAAAATAATCGAAAGGACCCGGCGCAGAGCCATCACCTTTATAGCGAATGGGTTGATCAGCAATTACTGTAAAGTCATCGAACTTGGCTTCTTGTCGAAGATTGTCGAGGTAATTGACTTTGATTTCCATGTGGGCACCTAAATATTCTTATGTGTTGGCATGGACACATAAAATTTAAATATTGAAAAATAAGCCGAATCACGGAGAAGAAATTGACTTAAAACGAACCAACCTCAACTGAGGTCAGTAATAATGGACGCTATTATAGAATTATTTTACACAATTGATAACTTTAGAATGGAAAGTTTGAAAATACTTTAAACAAAAGCCATTCCTAGAAATGACTTTGTTGATTAAAATTTTTACAGCCGCACTTAAAGCACCGGAATGATCGAAGGAAGCATGTCATGAATGGTCTTACCATTACAGGTATCGCCAATCGCAGACATTTTCCATGCGCCATTGTGGCGATAAACTTTAGCGATAATCAAGGCAGTATAATTGCCTTTTGCTGAAAGGTTATATTTTGCGATTTCAGTATTGGTATTTGAGTCAACTAAACGACAAAAAGCATTTTCAACTTTTTCAAAAGTTTGACCGCGGAAACTACTAATTGTAAAAACCAGTGCTTTGACTTGCGGTGGGATTTTGGTTAGATCAACATGGATCACTTCATCATCGCCATCACCAGCACCTGTCCGATTATCCCCTGAATGCCAAATACTGCCATCCTTACTTTTTAATTGACCGAACCATACTGCATCAAGCGGTTGGTTGTTTTCATCAAAAATAATGACTGAAGCATCAAGGTCGATTGAATCACCACCACCGCCACCAAAAAGACCACCTAAAAATCCGCCACTCTTCGCCACATCCCAGCCTGCACCAAGATAAATTTTGGTCAAAGATGAACCATCACCTTTTTCTAAAGAGATTTTTTGACCTTTTACTAAACTAATACTCATGTGTTTCCCTCATAGATTTAATTGTTTCTATTTAAATTTAAAGCTGAAGATAACCATGTGAGGTAGCTCTTGCGATTTCGGGAACAAATAATGACTTTGCCATTGCCCCTAAACTTAAGCACCATACCTTCACCACTGGTAAAACTGTTTAAAAGATTTCCAACAATTCCGCGGTTTTGTGAACTTGGCATACCAATGTTGTAACTTAAAGACGAATCCCATGCCACAACATGACCATTATCAATGGTGGTTTCTCCGTTCTGGGTACTGACATCGACTTCCATCAAGGTACCACAGCCTGAAATACACAGTTGTCCTTGTCCAGATGATTCCATCACCACAAAACCACCCGTATCACCAAAAAATCCACCACCTAAGTTTGCTTGAATCTTGGCTTTGACATTGACATGTTCTGTTGCTGCAACAAAAGCCCCATCAGATAAAGTGTATTGCTGAGGGCCAATGTTAAGAATTTGCATATCACCATCTATGTTTGGAGAAAGTAGACACTGTCCATGACCAAATGATGCTTTGATTTCTTGCTGAAACAGCGATTCACCTGTGGTAAATCTACGCATAAATGATTGAAATAAGCCGCCACGTAAATTCCCTGCCAATTCTAAATTTTGTTCAATCATGACCATTGCATCAGATTCACAAAATATTTTTTCTCCCTGTACCAAATCGACCAATAGAAATGGTTCTGGGCTGCCTACAAGTTCAAATTTAGCCATCGATTGTCCTCACTTTATCGAATAATGTTTTTATTTTTCGCTTCTTTTAACCACAGTGGAAATTCCTGAAGCAGCGCATCATACAGTTGTGCTTCAGGCATACTTTGAATATTGCTCATTTCAAAAAAATTGCAATTATCTACTACTCGCCCATCCATGGTATCGAGTTGTTCCAACACACCATAGTTACGGCCGCCGATACCCACGAACTGCCAAAAAATAGGAAAACTGGATGCATTTTTAAGAATATTTTTAATCTTTTTACTTTCACTGACCCCGCCATCTGAAACAAATACCACGTATACGGGTAAATGAGATGGATTTTCTTGGGTGAAATACTGGATCACGGCTTCAAGTACAGCGGGTTCATTATTATAACGTGCACCCGCTTTCCACTTTGGATGACCGCCTTGATCTGTATTGACAAAATTTTCTAAGTTGTTCAAGGTTACATCGCTTAAACGCAAGGATTTTTCTGCAAATGCCCAGCACTCAAAACTACCATCATCATCAAAATTGACTGCCAATGGCATAATTCGGTCGAGTACTTTTTGCACATCACCTTTTATATATTGTTGGTGCATTGAACCAGAATAATCGAGCACCAAAGCTACGCGAGCTTTTACATCGAGTAAATTATTTTTTTCTAAACTGATCAAAGACTTTTTAGTAATATCTACCAAGTGTGGTGCTGCATTTTGGATTTTATCCAATACCACTTTCTTTTTCAGATCAATCGTAGATGCGCTATTGCTTATCGATGGGTTTGCTGTTGATGGAGTAGCTGTTGCACTTTCTTCAACTTCTCCCCCAAAGTGCTCAACTAAAGCCTTTAAGCCACCATTAAAACCTTGACCAATTGCAGCGATACGCCAAGCATCACTTTTAAAGTAAATCTCAGTCAGCATCACAGCTTTTTCTTGGCTAAAATTAGAACCATTTAAAACATAACTGGCAACAACCTGACCCTGTTGATTAGATAACTCAACCTGAATCGATTGTATATTTTGGATTTGAGACTGTTCATTGGCTAAGGTTGCACAAATAACAAAACGTGACGTTCGTGTTGCATCTATCTTGTTTAAATCAAAGGTAAAATTATGTATGTTGCCTTGAAGCTGATATTGAACTTCGCCTTTCGGAGTCTGTGGCTGATTATAGAAAGTCATATAATCATCATGGAAAAGTTTATCGTTTGGCGCAATACCAAAACTAGAAATATCGATTTCAAAAGGTGCTTGAACTTGTACACGTACTTTAAACTGTGTCTCTGTCTGCAACAATTGGTGAAGTGCCATTTTTTGGCCAGTGATGAATTGCATTGTTGTTCTCTATTTAGTACTTGAAAATAATTTTTACTGTGTCCATAAATGAACCGATTTAAACCGAATCACTTTCAAGTACTAAAAGATAAATCTTTTAGTACTGATTTTAAAAATTAAACTGCAACACCATAACTTGCAGCCAAAGCGCCTAAGCCACCGTTAAAACCTTGACCAACTGCTTTGAATTTCCACTCACCGCTATGACGGTATAATTCACCAAAGATCATCGCAACTTCTGTACTACCGTCTTCAGATAAGTCAAAACGTGCAAGTTCTTCTGCATTGCTATCTTTATTGATTACACGGATATAGGCTTTGTCGACCATACCGAAGTTTTGACCATTTTGTTGGCCTTCATGAATGGTTACAGCAAATACAATTTTAGCCACATCTGCTGGAACTTTAGATAAATCAACTGAAATTGTTTCGTCATCACCATCACCGTCACCTGTACGGTTATCGCCGTTATGGTTGACAGAACCACAAGGAGAAGTTTTTTGGTTAAAGAAGATGAAGTCGCCATCTAAACGAACTTTGCCATTTTCACCAGTCAGAAAAGCAACAGCATCCAAGTCAAATGCTTTACCATCTGTCACACGAGGATTCCAGCCTAAACCTAAGTCTACTTTATTCATTGTAGGCGCTGTTTTAGACAGGTTGATGTTACCGCCTTTTGATAAATTAATAGCCATTTTTTAGTTTCCTTTGTCAGTTGTTGTTTCAAGAGATTGTTTTTTACTATAAGAAATTGATGAGATCACTGCCCAAACAATAAACGCGACACCAATCAGACCTGTTACGACTTCAGGTACATGTAAACCTGTACCACTTGCAAGCATGATGAATGCAAGTGCACCAATCGCATAATGCGCGCCATGTTCTAAATAAACATAAGCATCAAGCGTACCTTTTTCTACAAGGTAAACCGTCATCGAACGCACGAAGATTGCACCGATTGCCAAGCCCAGCATAATAATTACCACATCACTGGTAATTGCAAAAGCACCGATTACACCATCGAAACTAAAAGACGCATCAAGTACTTCAAGATACAAGAAGCCACCGATACCGCCTTTGATAATTGTACCTGTGACTGGTGCACCATTATTTGAACTGGTTTGTTCAGTCGCTGGTTCTTGCTCATCATCATGTGAACCGCCTTCAAGCAAGTGTCCGATCACCTGAACACCGACATAAATCACAATTCCCCAGATCCCAGCCATAGTTACAACAAGGCGAGAAGATTCAGGTACAAAATTAGCCATAACCAATAATGCACATAATGAAATAAACACTGAAATCGCTTGAATATTGCCTAGATCAGCGAGTTTTGACTCCAACCAATGGAACCAATGCTCATCTTTTTCATCATCAAATAAGAAGTTAAGGAACACCAAAAGTAAGAACATACCACCAAATGCTGCAATTTCAGCATGATGTGCCATGAGTTTTTCAGAGTAGGTTTTCGGATCGTTCAACGCGAGTTTTGCGACTTCTATCATCCCCATGTCTGCAGTGACGCCAACAATGAGTAATGGAAAGATTAAACGCATACCAAATACAGCGATAACAATACCGACTGTCAAAAATAAGGTTCGCCAGAAATGATTCCAGTGCTTAAGTACTGAAGCATTTACCACAGCATTATCAAATGATAAAGAAACTTCCATTACTGCAAGAATTGCAGTAATTGCCAATGCCTTGAACATGGTCATTAGGCCAGCTTGGGGCCCATGTGTAAAACCCCAATACGCTGAAATTGCTAAACAAATGATGGTAAAAAGAATCGAAAAGCGAAAATGTTTCATCCATTGAACTCTTATATTAGATGCTTATACCGAACTGTTGGCACATTGCGCTTAAACCGCCAGCATAACCCTGTCCTACAGCTCGAAACTTCCACTCACCATTGTGGCGATATAATTCACCAAAAATCATGGCAGTTTCTGTTGAATAATCTTCATTCAAATCGAAACGAACAATTTCAGTATTGCTTTGATCATTTACCACACGAATAAACGCATTTTGAACTTGACCAAAATTTTGACCGCGACTTTCACCTTCATGAATGGTAACTGTAATCGCAATCTTTTGAACATCTGCAGGTACTTTTGCCAGATTAATACGAACCGCTTCATCATCACCATCACCCGCACCTGTACGGTTATCGCCTGTATGTTCAACAGAACCTTCTGGTGAACGAGTTTGGTTATAGAAAATGAAATCATGTTCACCACGGACTTTACCACTTTCACTTAATAAAAATGCCGAAGCATCTAAGTCAAAATCTGTTCCGTCAGTTGCACGCGCATCCCAACCTAAGCCGACCAAAACTTGGTTTAAACTTGGGTCAGTTTTGCTTAAAGATAAGTTGCCACCTTTGTTTAATGAAATTGCCATTTATATTTCCTCTACTTTATTGCAGTGTGCATTGATTGTTTAAATATATGCAGTCGATTAATTTTTAGAACCATGTGTCCATCGGAAACCGAAACCATAATGTTCATCTAAATATTTTTGATCTTTAAAATAACGAACTTCTCGGTTGGCTTGTATAGTGCCATTGTTATTCTTTAATTCTACAATAGAACATGTTGTCAATTGATTACCATCCGTCAAATGAACTTCAATTTCGGGTTGGTCTGGGATCTTAATGGTGACCACGCCATCCGTTGCTGCCCATTGCGCAGCACCTTGATAAATATAAGCATAAATCACAATACGCTCAATTTGATCCCACTGATTACCATTAATGTGCAGATTTTCACCTTGTACAGATGAACCAGTACGATCATCACCATCAAGCTGAATAAATGGTTTGATCTCAAAACGACCAAAACGATTGCCCAGCGGTTGCACTAAATCAATTTCACCATTTTTAAGTTGTACCATCGCACCAAGATCCAGATCTATTGCACTTGAACTCGATAGTTTCTGAAAAAATGATTGGGATTTGGGCTGGCTTTTATTCCAGTTTAAATTGACTGAAATTTTCCCAAAACCATTGCCTTTTTTGCTTAAATTGATGCTTGAATTGTTTTTATCTAGTCTAATTTTAGACAAATTAATATTTGAATTTGAATTTGAATTTGAATTTGAATTTGTAGGTGTAGGTGTAGGTGTAGGTGTAGGTGTAGGTGTAGTGTTTTTCACTTCATCGGCAATCACAACACCAAAGTTTTCTGCCAATGGCTTTAATCCACCATTAAATCCTTGGCCAACAAAGCGAAACTTCCATTGGTTGTTATGTAAATAAATCTCGGTAAGGATTAAGGCTTTTTCAGTTCTATTGCGAGTGTCCAAATGTGCAGTCGCAATACGCTGTTGTGCTGCATAAAGCTCAATATCAATCGGAACAATATTTCCAATAGTGTTTGGTTCATTGATCGTGACACAAATGGCGATTTTTTGAATTTGTGCATCTAAAAGTGCAGTATTGATTTTTAATTTGGTGAGATTTGGATTCTTAGATGACGATTCTAGCAAAACCACACTTTGATTGGATGTTTGACGTTGTCCATAAAAAATCATGTCCTGATCACCACGCACTTTAAGCGTGCCTTGGGCCAGTAAATACGCAGTAACATCTAATTCAATCTCAGAAGAAAAACCTGTTTTAATACAAATTTCAATATCCTGAGCAGGTATTTGAATATTTCCACCAGCAACCAGCTGCATAAACCCTCCACTTTATAGATATATTATCGCTTTTTGATAAAATGAGTTTAAAATCATATGTTATTCAAATGAAGTTTTTTAAATTAACTTTCTTTATAAAAAACAAATAAAAATAGATGTGTTATGTTTTACCATAAAAATGACTAATCTCAAGTGTTTCAGTGTTTTTTTTCTTGGGGTTTGATTACTTTTACAAAATATTAAAATTAAATATTGTATCACTACGGGGAATTGTTATATTTTCCAGCGCATCAGATTAATCGCTTTAAAAACTTCGTTATTCTTTATAAAAATTTGAGATTAAATTAGCCGTGCTACAGCAATATAAAATTTGGATCGCCGAGTGTTATTCCTGTCAAAATGATATGATTCAATTACTGAAAAGTTCTAATATATCAAAACAACTGACTATATTTTGTTCTCATAGCCGTAATCGCCCCGAACTTGCCTTAAGTGCTGATGTTTATCTTCAGCAACCTGCTATTTCAAAGAGCGCTGAATGGTTATTAGAACAATGTATTGAACATAATATTCAACTGCTCTTCTGTGGAAAGCACAGCCAACATATTGAGCCGTTTAGAGCCCAATTTGAACAACATGCTATTCAGTTGATTACTGGTACACTCAGCTCAGAACAGCATGAGTTGATGAACAATAAATACCAGTTTACTTTACATTGCGAAGCGCAAAATTTATCTGTCATTCCAGCGTTATTAGCAAATTCCACAGAAACGCTGAAAAGATCTATTGAAACATTGCAGCTACAACATAGTGAGATCTGCGCTAAGCCTGTTTATGGGGTTTATGGTGCAGGTTTTGTCCGTTTACAGAATCATGTGTCGTACTTTAAAAACTTTAGCTCACCGACCAAATGTAATACCCAGCAATTTATAGAGGCATATAATCAACAGGAAGCGCCTGTTGAATATCTGATTATGCCTTATTTGGCTGGGCAAGAATGTTCAGTTGATATTGCTTGTAGTCAAGGAAAGATCATTGCTCAAGTAACCAGAATCAAACATGTTTATTTTCAAGAGTGTTTTTTGCAACATCCTTGTCATCAAATTTGTATAGATTTAGTCGATTATTTTCAATGTGATGGACTAATTAACATCCAATTTAAACAAGATGAAAGCTTGCAATGGCATATTCTTGAGATCAATCCACGCCCTGCTGGTGGTTTTGCTTATACACAACATACGGGAGTCAATTTAATTGCCGAACTAATTGCTGAAAAATTAAATTTGAACTTAGTTCGAGCACCGCAACAATCGCCTGTTAAAGCTTTACCGATTGCCCATAGTATAAAATTGGATTTGTAATATAGATGAAGCATATAGATTTAAGTCGTGGGCGAATCACTGTTCAAGTTAACCAACAACATAGCCACTGGGCTTTAGATGATTTATTAGATTTTGCAGAAAGAATCAATCCTAAAAGAGCATTTTTATTTGTTTCCAAAGTATTGGGGAAACATATTCCTGTTGCACCCTCTGTAATGCAGCGTAGCTATAGCGATTTAGCCAGTTTAGTGCCTACAGATTTGGCTGGGCCAATCTGTGTCATTGGTATGGCTGAAACAGCCGTCGGTTTAGGTGCTGGGGTTTATCGTGAATTAAAAAAACAACATGGCAAAAATGCGATTTTCTTAACCACAACACGACACCCTATATCGACCTTACCGACATTGGGGCTTTTTCTAGAAGAACATAGTCATGCACAAGATCAGTTTATTCTAAGCAGCCACGATCCAGTTAAACATCAGCAAGTGGTTGATTCAAAGACCTTGATTTTAGTTGATGATGAAATTTCAACAGGGAAAACCTTTAAAAATCTGATCAATAGTTTAACCAATTCCGGTTTGCAGCAAATTGAACGCGTAATATTGGTCACCTTGGTAAACTGGGCTGAGCACAGTCTTGCAACGGATGAGCTTGATATCCCAGTGGAAGTGGTTTCATTATTGCAGGGAAATTGGCAGTGGCAAGCGAATCAACACAATATTCAGGTTAATATGCCCAATGTCAGCTCCACTGAGCAACAGGCACAGAAAATTATTGCACCAAATAATTGGGGGCGTGAGCCAGGCTATTTAGAATGTAAGCCATGGGAACATATTCACATCAATCATCCAGGCGAAAAAATACTTGTACTCGGTTCAGGTGAGTTTAGTTGGATCCCTTTTCTGATTGCAGAACAGTTGGAACAACAAGGTGCTGAAACTTATTTTAGTTCAACAACCCGTTCACCAATCATGCAAGGACATGCAATAAAAAGTATTTGCCAGTTTCATGATAACTATGGGCTCAATATTCAAAACTTTGCTTATAACGTAAAACATCAAGAATTTGATCGGGTGCTTTTGGTGATTGAAACACATCAAGATAGTGTAGCCCCAAGCTTGTTTGAACAAATTAAAAATTTGGAAGTGATCAGTTATGAACCCTAAACCTTTGGTCTTTGTCGACTTGGATGACACTTTATTTCAAACTTATCGAAAACAACAACCGACACCACAACATCAGATGGTGACTACGGATGTTTCAGGACAACCACTTTCATATATGAGCCCAAAACAGCAGTCTTTTTTGAATTGGTTGCTTGAATCTGCAGAAGTTGTACCTGTAACTGCTCGCTCAGTTGAAGGCTTTAAACGTGTACAAATCCCCTTTCAATATGGTGCGATTTGTTCCCACGGTGGCACGATTTTGGATCGAAATTTAGTCGTGGATACAGACTGGTTTGATCTTCAAAAACAACATGAAATTCAACTCAATGGCATACTGACTGACTTGCCAGATGCTTTGCATGACTATGCCAAAGATTTGGGTGAAGTCAGAACTTGGACCTTGGTTGAAAACGAACTGAGTATTTATTCTGTTGCAAAACAAAAACAAGCTGGTGCGTTATTTTTAGATCAGCTTGTTGAAAAATTACCTAAAACGCTACTGGAACAATGCTATATCCATATCAATGGCAATAATCTGGCGATTATTCCACATCATGTCAGCAAACAAAGCGCGGTTGAGTTCTATATTCAAAAACATGATCCGCAACGGGAACGTATTATTTTAGGTTGGGGCGATAGTCTATCAGATGCTGGATTCCTCAGCTGTTGTGATTGGTTTGGAATGCCGAAAAGCAGTCAGTTGGATAAGTTTCTCAATACGCAATTAAGCCATGATTTTGACACTAAAGGATATTTAGGTCATGTCTAATGCATTGATCACACCACTCAATCCAATCTTGAGTAAACTTGGCTTTCACGGTTCATATCGTCCCGAAGATGTCACTTTTTTGATGCAGATTGATGATATTCAACCCACTGCAGTTGAAGAAAAAGAATATCTGATCCAGTCAGGAAAAATGCACTATTCACAAATGATCAGTGCTGAACATCCACCAACGGATGAACAGATGCAACATTATCAGCATGCCTTTGAACAAGGTGCACAGCGCCTTGCCGAAGAAGTTCAGAAACTTGGCAACAGTTTGATGCAACGTTTTCCCAAACAAGAGATTGTTTTGGTGAGCTTAGTTCGTGCTGGTGTTCCTTTAGGTGTTTTACTTAAGCATTACCTTGAAAAGCATCAGTCTTGCTATCACTATGGTATTAGTATTATTCGTGATCGTGGTGTCGACTTTGCTGCACTGCAAGCGATTATTGAACAACATGGTGCTGAAAATATCGTTTTTGTAGATGGCTGGACAGGTAAAGGCGCAATATGCAAAGAACTCACAAAAAATCTACAAGACATTCCTGAGCTCTTTGATGAAAATTGGCAGATCCCGCGTTTAGTTACCCTGTCTGATTTGGGTGGTTATTCTTGGTTAAGTGCCAGTACAGATGATTGGTTGATTCCATTTGGGATATTGGGTTCTGTGATCTCTGGACTGACTTCTCGGACGATTTTAAAAGAAAGCATAGAAAAGCAAGATGCCCGAAACAATTGCTATCAGACACAAAAATGGCATAGTTGTTTGATCTATGATCAGCTAAAACCTTATGACCTCTCTGTCAATTTTATTGAGAAAATACGACTGCTGATTGAACAAAACCCAACGGATAAACAGGTGAACTGGAACAATCAAATTCGTTTAGTACAACAGCAGCAATGTGCAGAAACGATTGAATGGATTGCAGCACAATATGCGATTCAAAATATTAACCATATAAAACCCAGTATTGCTGAAGCAACCCGTGCAGTTTTAAGACGCGTACCTGAGCGAATCTTATTGAAAGATGAATCTAACCCTCATGTACAATTATTATTGCACTTTGCACGTGAGCGAAATATTCCAGTCGATATTCTGGGAACAAAATTAGGTCCTTATCACGCAGCAACATTGATAAAAAAAGTAGAGAAGAACAAATGAAGCCACTTTTACACGCCATTGAGCTTGGCGCGACCATGTATATTCCTGCAACACATGAACAATTGTGGGAAGTTACCCAAGGAATTAAATTTCCGCAGATTAAATCAATTGCGGTATGTCTTGAAGATGCTGTACTCGAATCAGATGTTCAAACGGCGATGGTGAATTTAAAACATTTATTGCAAAGACGACTGGATGAACCCAGTTTAAAAGCCCCTGCCATTTTTATCCGCCCAAGAAATATGGAAATGGCAAAGCACATTGTCGACTGGGATCTAAATCAAACATTTAATGGCATGATTTTGCCCAAGTTTAATGTATTTAATCTCAAGAATTGGATGAATGTATTACCTGCCAATTTGCAATATATGCCGACACTTGAAACCAAAGAAATCTTTGATGTGGCACACAATATTGAACTTTATCAAGCCCTTAAATATGACTTTCATAAAACATTATGTTTAAGAATTGGTGGCAATGACCTCTTGTCCTGTTTAAATTTGCGTAGACCCAAAAACACCACGATTTATCAGACGCCTGTGGGCATTTTGATTTCACAATTGGCGGGATTATTTATTCCCAACGGTTTTCAGTTGAGTTCACCTGTGTGTGAACATTTTGAAAATACACAGCTATTGATGCAAGAGCTGGAACAAGACATGAATAATGGAATTTATACCAAAACGGCAATTCATCCTGCTCAAATTGGTCATATTCATCATGCCTTACAAGTTCAACCAGAAGAGTTTCATGAGGCTCAGTTAATCTTAGCCCACGATGCTAAAAGTGTATTTAAATGTCATGGTTCAATGATCGAACCTGCAACCCATAAAAACTGGGCTGAAATGATTTTACTTAGATATAAAACTTTTGGTTTGGTCAAATCATCGTGTTCAACACATGACAAAATATTGGTGGTATAAGCCTTGATTAGAGGTTGAAGCAGCAAATTATGCTTCAACCATTTGTACTACAGCTAAACGACCGCCATCTTGTTTAGAAAATAAAATTTGAACACCATCTTTTAATTCAATTTTACCGCCAATCGGAATCTGCGTTTTATTGGCAACATCGGTAAGATCAGGCATATCTTCATTAACCAACCACCATACATCATTATGTAAGACGAAATAGCCTTTTCGCTTGGTCTGTTCTGCAGTCAAGCGTTCATTGGGTGCAATCATATTATTGGTATGCCATGCGTAAATAGATTGGCCTGTCCACACCATTAAACGATGATTATCGGGTCTAAAATTACCTTGCTGCCGTGCTGAGTATAGATTGAGAATAGGTAATTTCCCTTTAAATGGCGTATGACAAAATGGACATTCAGGTTTAGTGGAATTATCAAACACATACCACTTTTGACCACAACGGTGATTATGACACGGCTGAATCAAATCCACTGTTTTAACCAAAGCTGTTTCCCAGTCGTTGGCTGAGGGGCGCTTGGCAGGATCATGTAAACCTTCGACAAAGCTTTTGATAAAGAGCTCAGACAAATACGGTCCAGTCACTGTAAAAGGTACTTTTGCAGGATCCCCCCACGGCTGCTGACTGACTTTAAGTTGAGTCGGTTTCACCTGATTACTATGATCTGTTGGGTGTTCAATAAACAGTGCTTTTTCACCCATTCCCAACGTTTCATCCTTTTGCGGATCATTCATATCATGAATTTTTCCACCACGTAACGGATGTCGATAGAGCAAATACATATAAATCAATACCGCCAAAGCATGTTTATCTGTTGCAATACTGGGTAAATAACGATCGGGATTATCCTTGGATAAATGACTGGTGCGTACCACTTCTGGCGCAATAAAATCAGGAGTACCGACAACATCAGGTGGATATTTACCAGGTACCACCAAACCATCAACGTCGATAACGCTGGCACTCCCAGAAACAGGATCGACCAAAATATTTTTATAAGATAAATCTGAATGGGCCAAACCCGCAGCATGCATACGGCGTACTGCGCGAGAAATTAGAATTCCTATTTTAAGGTAATTTAGCCAAGTGCCTTTTTCTTTGTCGTCGAGAAATCTGTTTTGGTTATTTGCACTTGCAAACCATTTCCCTTCTTTTTCTTTGCCTTTGATTTGCAGAAAATCATTATTTTTTGAACCATATTCAAAGAAAAATTGTTTTCTATAGGTTGGGGCGGTAATCCCAAGCAAATTATTATATTCAACTAAACCGTCGGGCCAACAGAAAATATTTTTCCAATAATCCCCACCAATCCCATTAAAAATACTTTGCCATTTATTGCCAACAATTTCTTTTAAACGATCTTTTTGCTGCTCAAAGGTGGCTTTAGATTCATAAAACTTATTCTTTTCTTTACTGAAAAAGCACACCACATAACTACGATCAGGTGAAAAATATACATCTTTCATTGCACCTGAACCGATAATTTCATCTACAAATTCTATTTCACGTCCATCAACGGTGGTACATTTAATAATTTTTGCTGACATACTTGCCACCTTACACTATATTCTTCAAATACTTAGATATTATTTATACAGATATTGTTGAATGCTTATTCCATAATACGGCCATGGTACGATCGTCATGATGCCCAGCTGTAAAGAAATGCATCCATTCCAACAATGCTATATCAGCTGCTTCATTCTGTAGCAACGGATCCAGTTCACGGTATAAACTTTGCCATTTATCAAAGTTGGATAAGCCAGAATCTGTTTCAAATTTTGGATCTGAAATACCATCTGTCATCAACATAATCGCATGGGTATCTTTAAAGCAGCCTATTTTTAAACGGTTTGGAAATTCTGTTGCAATACTCAGATCTAGAAACTTAGTCTGTCCTGCATATTCACCACCATCTGGAACATTCATCAGGCGCACATTGTCCTCGCTATATACTGCGATTGCACCGTCTCCAACGGAGAATGCGCTGATAAAGGTTTTGTCAGCTAATTTACATACGACCGCAACCAGCAATGTGGTTGAAAAATCTTTAGTATTTGCCCCAATCTGCTCTGCTTGTAATTTGATTTGGTTAATAATTGATTTATAAATTTCATAATATACATGATGAAACTGCTCATTTAACTTTTTGGCAACTGCAACAGTTTCAGCATCCTGACTGCCCACTTGCCACTTTTCTAAGTCAGCAATCAGGCTTTCAACCGTGTGTGGATTTAAATAGTTTTTAAACTCATTTTCAACAATCTCTACCGCAATTCGAGAGCCTTCTCTGGAGTATTGCGCACTGCCTGCACCATCTGCCACAGTCAAGACCGACCAAGATGTATTGTCAATTAAGGTAATGGAAAAATCGTCATCTCTAAATAAGCCTGCGTGTTCATGTGAACGACCACGACGACTTGCAGCGATAATTTTATAGTCCACGGCATCAATTAAGGCTTGATCCAAATGTGGCTTGCTAAATTTTTGCCCAGACTCAGGTTCAATGACTTTCCATAAACTACGTGGGTCTGCAATGATATTCAACCGACACTGGGCGGAGCGTGTTTCTCCATCAGCGATAAACTGAAAAGAAAATTCGATTGAATCTGCTTGTAGTGGTTCACCATGAATACGCTGTGTGGCTTCATCGAAATAAAAACTTGTATCTGGAAATTTAAAGCTTTCAGATTTGAACGTTAATTGATTGACATCATGTTGTGAAATCACTGAAATTTGAGATTGATAGTGTTGTCCAACTCGGGCATTTTCAACCTGAAATTTAATGTCTTCATATTTACTTCGTCTAAACACAGATTCGATCTCTAATCTATTCTTCTCAGTTTCAGAAGATATTATTTCAGGGGTTGAGTTTATATTTTCAGAATCAATTGTCGGCTTGTTTTCTAAATTGGGTTCAGTTGCAAAGGCTGATGCTTGCTCGACTTGATCTGCAACAACTTGCTGTTCAACTTGTAGGATCGGTGCCAGTTGCAATGTTGTGTGAAGATCTAAAGTGACATTTTGCGTTTCGGAAATTGCTCCAACTGAGTTGGTGTTTTCAGATGATGTATGGAGTTGATCCACATTGACTAAAGGCTCAACACAATTTTGTTGAATATTTTCATCAAGCTTGACTTGGTCATCAACTCTAGCGTGTTGATTGGTTTCTGTTTGCTGATTAAGACCGACTTGCTCTTGAACATTCTTTTGTACAGTAGCTTGGGTTGTATTCGAGCTTATAATTTCATGCTGAGACTGTGCAGCAGATGCGTTATCCAATAAATCAGCTTCATCGATATTGTTCAAACGCGGTGCAGCTATCTTCACTTTTTCCAATTCATTGATGAGTTTTGAAAGTTGTTTGAGATTTTGCGGATCACTTAATAGAAATTGTGAAAAATCCTCACTGAAATCAGCGGAATTATGTTCCAAAATTTGCTTTAATTTGCATACATCACTGTCCATTTTACCCTCTACTCATTTTTCTATTCTATTTGCTTGGTCACTTGGTCACTCACCAATCACGATGCACTTAAGCGTTAAACGATATAGATTTTTAATATTGTTCAATGCAGCAATGCTTTAATCATGTATCAACACATCAACCGATAAAGCCTAACCTTGCCCACGGGTTAAATCAAAATCTCCATCACCAGACGAGAAACTGATTTGTCGACGACACCACGGGCAAACCACAGATTCCCGATAGCCGTCATAACACATCAAATTACCGCATCCACATACCGCAAAAGCGGTCTCAGAAAAACAATGTGGACATTCAGGGAAACCATCGAGTTCAGCCGTATTGATCTGCTTATTTGATGCATTATGATCTGACCAAGTAAAATACTCCTCAGATATCGCACTACAGGTATCTAACTTAAAATTATAGATATTGATATTTAAATCAGCTGGACCTTTATATTGTAAGTTACGTATATATTTGATGATATAAGGTTTATTCATCTTTTGGCAGCGACCGACAAATATCGCACAATGATCATCGGCTTTATTTTTTTGCAGGGATAATGCATCTTTTGCCAAGCGCATATAACGCTCATCAATCGGCAACAGGTCATCTTTTTGTTGATGGCTACCAATACTGATACTTTGTGAGACCACAGAGGCTGTGATCCACTTACACAAACCTTTGACATATTCTTGATTGATCTGATCAATTGAAATGGTATTTTCAGTGATCTTACTTAGCACAGAAAAATCAACATCTGCACCTAGACCGATGGCGACGACTGTTGCTTTATGCGCATATTTGGCATTCCAGCGTTGAATTGCCTGATCATATTCATCGGTTGGGCGTCCATCGGTAAATATATAGACCATTGGCTTCCAGTCGCCTTTGACTTCACTGGTGGTTTTCATCACATAACGATCAATTTCCTGACCCAAATGATCTAAAGCTTTACCCAAATGTGTCCCACCACCCAAGGGCAAATTAAAATGATTAAAGGCAAATAACTCAGTTAAAGGGACCAATGTTCTGACAATACCTGCATATGCAATCACTGAAACATATACAGTTTCAAGTGCATAAGGATCTTTTCTTAAACTGCTTAAAATAAATTCCACACCCTCTTGAACTGATTCAAGCGGTTGCCCGACCATTGATTCAGAACAATCAAGAACAAAAAATACCGGTAAACGGCGCATAACTTCACCTACATTATTTTTATCATATTATTCAAATACCTAAATCAAACAGACAAGTACTGATCTGTTTGATTTAACATTTTTATCGTCACGTAATATTCAGTTATAAAACCAGCTGAATTTCGGCGGGTGGTGGTGGTAAAGAAATTGAATCGGATACCCCTGCACTACTGCTACCAGCGACCACACTTGCAGAAACCCACTTAAAGAAGCTAGCAAAACTATTTGAGTCCATGGTGTCTAACACAACCACTTGATCCGTCAGTTGCAGCAAGGATTCAGTTTTCGCTTTTGGCCCTGCAGCACAAGCGACAATCGTGGCAAAGTTAAGCTGTTTAATTGTGGGAACGATTTGCTGATAAGCATAGACATCTGAGGGTGAACCATCTGTCATCAAGAACAATAACGGGCGCCAATCGCCTTTAACATCATTGCTACTTTTCTGTACATTCTGTTGTACTTCCTGTGCCAGTAATTCCAATGCTGCACCCATAAATGTTGCTCCCACATTGGGTACATCTAGATCTGGAATTTGAACTTGATCTAAAGGGGTAAGCGGTAAATAAACTTTTGCTTCAATATCAAAGGTGATCACACTTAAATACACGCTTTCAAGCGCATAAGGATCTTGCCTTAATGCACTGAGCATCGACTGCAAGCCAACATTCACCGAGTGAATTGGCTCACCACGCATAGAGCCAGATGTATCTAACAAAATATATACAGGTAAACGGCGCATTATATTCTCATTTTTTAACTATATTTTTTTAACCATTCCACGAAATTATCCGCGGGTGATGCATTACCGACCGCATTAAATTTCAAACCACTATTTTCTCTGACCAGTTCAGCAAATAACAATGAACGTTGTTGATCATATTGACCGATACCTGATAAATCAAAACGCACCATTTCTTTGCCAGTACCATCGACAGCACGAATAAAGGCATTTTTCACCTGACCAAAATGCTGATTGTTTTTTGCACCATTGTAAATTTGCACAATAAAGACAATCTTGTGATATTCAGCTGACAAGCTATTTAATTTGACAATAATTTGTTCATCATCGCCGTCACCAGCACCAGTACGGTTATCTCCAGTCAGCCAGATTTGCCCTGAACGATGTTTTAAATTATTAAAAAAGATAACATCACTGTTTTCGAGTGTGGCTTGACCTGCGGCATTCCAGCCCAGATCTTTTACTTTTCCACTAGCATCACATAAAAATGCCACCACATCTAGATCGTGTTCTTCACTCTTTGCGCCTGAAAATAATCCGCCTAAAAAGCCTTTCTTTTGCTCAGTGATATCCCAACCGAGTCCAATCGTCACTCGTTCTAAATCATGTTTAGATTTTTCAAGGCTGAGTCCTTGACCTTTCGCCAATGTAATTGCCATGCTATTTTCCTTTATTTTTATAGAACCACATTCACTTCAGGTGGTGGTGGTGGAAGATCATTTAAGCCTGTGACTTCTTTTTGACCTGCATCTACTTTTTGGCTTCCTGTAGAAATACTTGCAGAAACCCATTTAAAGAAGGCTTTAATGGTATTTGAATCTGCAGTTGCAAGTTCTACCACAACTTCTGTAATTTGTTTGAGAATACTGCTATCTGCATTATGTCCTGCTGCACAAGCAATAATCATCCCTGTCTTGGCTTGTTTTAGTTTTGCAAAACCTTTAGTCCAATCATCCGTTGGTGCACCATCTGTCATAATAAAAACTAAGGGTTTCCAGTCACCACGGGTATCAGGTGTGGTTTTTTGCACTTCCTGATCAATTTTATCTGCCAGTAATCCAAGTGCTTCGCCCAACTGTGTAGTCCCCGTTGCCTGTAATTGAGGGGGTTGAAACATCGCAATTTCAGTTAAGGGAATCAGTTGTTTGGCTTGAGTATCAAAAGTAATAATAGATAAATAGGCTGTTTCAAGCGCATAAGGATCTTGTCTGAGTGAAGAAACCAGTATTTCAACACCATTTTTAACGGCTTCAATCGGTTCACCATGCATCGAACCTGAGGTATCTAATAATAAATATACGGGTAATCTTCTCATTTGTTTATCTCTGTTTAATGTCTCGTTAATTTTTAATCTTTATGCATATGTTTATATAAAAAATTGAACTAAAAACAAAGCTTTTTTATCATTTTTAATACCTAATTTTTTATCCAAATATCAAATTTTCTTAAATCCGCTGTTTTTTTATTGAGCTCATCCTGACATATTATTTGTTTTATGCTGGGTGATATTTTAAAAATAATCGCAGAATTCTAAGCTATAATTGTTTCATTACTTACCTTAATCTGAATCCTCAGATTTTAAAGCCCAATATGTCAAAAAATCTCGCAACCCTGATTGGTTTAAGTGCCATTTTACAATGGTCTTCCATTGTCGGTTTATTGAAAAAAATTAGTTTTAGTTTGGGCGCTGAGTTGGCTGTGCTGCTGATGTATACACTGAGCACGTGTATTTTATTAATATTTTTTAAAATCCCAAATTTAAAATTAATTTCAAAAAAATATCTGATATTTTCTACCTTATTGTTTGTTATTTATGAATTATGTTTTTCTTATGCCATTGCACTAGCACAAACCGCCCAACAAGCCATAGAAGTTAGCCTGGTCAATTACCTCTGGCCGGGCTTAACTGTTGCGATGCTGATCCTCTTTAAAGAAATTAAATTTAATGTCTTTGTTATTGTCGGTTTAGCCATCAGCTTAAGTGGAATTATTTTGATTCAAACCGGACAAGGTGCTTTAACATGGTCTAATATTTTATCCAATATTCTCGAAAATCCAATCAGTTATATTTTGGCATTTGTTGGGGCAACGCTGTGGTCCTTATATTGTGTGATTACCAAAAAATATAATGATGGGCATAATCCAATTTCATTTTTCTTTGTGGCGATCAGTATAGTGCTGTGGAGTAAATACCTGTGGTCAAATGGATTGAGTTTAAATGCAATTCCAGAAGTTGAACTTACAACAATAGGATTATTAGGCATTGTTTCAGTGGTGATGGCCTTGGGCTATGCCGCTTGGAATATTGGCATTATCAAAGGCAATATTACGATTTTGGTGACTTTATCTTATTTTAGTCCAGTCATCTCAACTTTGATTTCAATGTTTATCTTACAAACCAATCTACCAACAGAGTTTTGGTATGGCGTGATCTTGGTGACTTCAGGCTCTTTGGTGTGTTGGATTTCGACAAATTGGCAACAATTAAAAGACAAACTATTCAGTGCTTTAAATTAAATGCTTGCTGATCAACATGCATTTTAAATAAATACCATCCAAGCAATCATTCAACAGCTTAAGTTGTATTTAATCCATATCGAATGATCAACTTAGTAAATGGCCCCACTACTTTAGATTCAATTTAGGGGGGCCATGAATCGCTTAAATTGTTTGCTTAGATTTATCTGCAAGTTTAACCAGACAAATAACCTTCACGTTTAAGATCCGCTGTCGTACTCAGAATCGCTTTACGTAATGTTGTCACGATAAAGTCTACATGTTGTTTATTTAAAATTAAGGGTGGCGACATGATATTCATATGGCCAACTGGACGAATGATTAACCCATCTTTCTGGCAATAATCTGCAATTCGAGAACCTACATTGACTGAACTTGGGAAAAGTTCCTTAGTTTTCTTATTGGCTAAGTTTTCAATACACATCATAAATTTCTTACCACGAACCTCCCCGACAATGTCTAAGTCAACCAATGTGTGTAATTGATCTTCAAAATATTGCCCTACATCATTGACATGTTGCAGTAAATTTTCACGCTCGATAATTTCAATATTTTTTAGTGCCGCTGCACAAGAAACAGGATGACCTGAATAGGTAAATCCATGGGTAAATAACGCACCATCCGCCTGAGGCTTACCAATCACTTTTGCGATATCATCAGATATAATCGTTGCACCTAAGGGTAAGTAACCTGAAGATAAGCCTTTGGCACAAGTAATAATATCTGGAACGATATCAAACTCTGATTCTGAAGCAAAAAAGTGCCCTAAGCGCCCGAACGCAGTCACAACTTCATCAGACACATATAAAACCCCATATTTATGACATACTTCAAGGGCTTTTTTATGATATCCCGGCGGAGGTACGATAACACCGCCAGCACCCATGATCGGTTCTGCAAAAAACGCAGCGACATTTTCTGGACCCAATTCCAAAATTTTATTTTCTAACTCTTGTACCTTTTCATTGCAGAACGCTTCTAAGCTTTGACCTTCCGCTCTACGGTATGGATTTGGGCATGAAATCTGGTGGACCAATTCACGATCAATATCAAAACCGATATGATCAAACTCAACCCCTGTTAATGACATACTGATATAGGTACTGCCATGATAACCATCTTTGCGCGAGATTAATTTTTTCTTGCTTGGTTGACCAAGTTGATTGAAATAAAAGTGAATGAGTCGTACCGCAGTATCATTGGCAACTGAACCTCCGCAACCAAACAGTACATGATTCAAATTTCCAGGCGCTAATTCAGCCAGTTTTGCAGATAATTTTGCAGCGGGGATCGAAGTATGGTGACCAAATGCAGAATAATAAGGAATTTGCATAATTTGTTCTGAAATAGCATCAGCAATTTCTTGCCGCCCATAACCGACATTAACGCACCATAAACCACCAATACCATCCAGATATTTATTGCCTTCAGCATCAAAAACATAACACCCTTCACCGTGTGCAAGAATCATGGCGCCTTCATCTTTAAAGGTTGCAAAGTCAGTCCATGGATGAATATGGTGATCTTTATCTTTTTTCCAAACTTCTGTAATTTCTGTTGTTGATAACTGCTTCATAAGATAACTCCTTGTTAAAATTCTGCTTTTATTTGGTCAAACTTTCGATGGATTCTGGTTGAAAGAGTTGTCTTTTCATCACCAATTTGATCCAAAGAATACTGATGATTGTGGTAAAACCAATCACGATTCCGACCCAGGTAAATATTTTGACTCTCAAATCTGGGGTAGGTACAGCATAGAAAATCGTAAGTACCATCCCGATAATGCCAATGATTTGCAGGAATGGATAAAATGGTGCTTTATAAGGTCTTGCCATCTGTGGGTAGCGTTTACGCAATACAATCACGTTGATATGTGCAATCACATAAGCGATCAACCAAGAGATACATGCTGCTGTTAACAGAACTTTAATCACATCGGTTTCACTCTGTGAAAACAACATCGGTATCATGATGATGACGGCAACAAATACAACGCCCACCCAAGGCACATTATTTTTCTGATTGACTCGGGCAAAAATTGATAACACTTGTTTATTGCTCGCCATGCCCTGCAACATACGCGGTAAGGCAGCTAAAGTCGCATTTAAGGTACTTAAGGTGGCAAATAGAGCACCGATCGCAATAAAGAGTAAGCCTGTGGGGCCAAATACCGCCGTTGCATATTCAATATGTGGGGTCAAAGAATTAACCAAGTGCTCTTGGGGTAAGAAATACAGTGCACCCACGCCATATAAAGAAATGGTGATAAAAATCGTGGTTAAACCGATATACATCGATCTTGGAATATTTTTACTGGGATTTCTGGATTCTTCGATCATCGGAACAACAAACTCGACCCCGACAAATCCCCAAAAAGCCAACGCAACCAATGCCACGGTATTTGTATCAAAAGTAATTGTATAATCAACTACTTGTGTATGCGGATAAACCCAACCGCTGATCGCAAATATACCGAGCAAAAGTAATAAAACCACCATAACAAAAGCTACGGTATTTTGAACTTTGGAGAAGATATCAATTTTCAGCAGATTTAAACCCACTGAAATAAATAAAATCAAAAAGCCAATGCCAAAATAGGGAACATCCAGTTTAAATATTTTTTTGATTACATCATCGATTAAAATCAGTTCCGCTGAAACAGCAAACATCGCCACCAAAATATAACCACAAAAAACCGAAAGCATTGCGGGTAAATGCCCTGTTGCAACTAGACTATAATCACTGATACTGCCACTTTTAGGGATTAATAATGCCAACTCTGCAAAAGAGGTCGCATAGCTCAGTGCTAAAAAGAATCCTATAATCAACGGAATAAAAAAACTTATTCCGCTTAAGCCAAATCCTTGCAAAATAATCACCATCACACCTTGCGATAGTACTAAACCAACCGCAATAGCGATTAAATTAAACAAAGTTAACTGTTTTTCATTCACCTTTTTTGCCTGATCGATTAAACGACTTCCTTGCTGATTGTTCTTGCCTGTCATGTGCTCCTCCCTCCTAGAGTGGGCATTAAAACTGGAAATTTAAAAACTTATTTCATGCTGTTTTTTCTTCTTTATTGATTAAATTTCTTTGAGTTTTATCTTGATACTTTAAATACTGACGTTGAATATCAATGTGGCCTGCCACGCGTTTTGCATCATGCCAAACGCCCCAAATAAAGCTTGAACCACGCCCAGATAAATAAGGCAGACCAATAAAATAAATACCGGGTTCTGTTGAGACACCAAGCTTATGGTTGGGCCGCCCATTTGCATCAAAAGCATTGACTTCTAACCAACTATGATCAAAACCAAAGCCAGAGGCCCAAATAATTGAAGTGATCCCTGCTTGGGCTAAATTAAGCTCTAAAATAGGCCGTTGAATGCATTCAGCATCATCTAAAATAATCCGAGCTTCTGGTTCCTCTGGTAAATCTATACCTGTACGCTGAACATAGGCATCAGCAGCATCTAAAAACTCAACATAAGCTTTATCACCATCGGCCAATGACTGTTGCAAATCATTTTGAAAACGAACCCGCTCAGCTTCAAATTGCATCGTCATCCCCAGTAAAGTGATGCCTTGTTGTGCGAGACGTCTAAAATCAATGGAATGCCCGCCATGTGCACCGCTCACAGCTAAACCTTTCAACGGTCCTGTATCGGTTTTAACACTATCCCATCCGCCCAACACCCCGAGCCACCAAACATTATCGCGTTGACGATAAACACGTGGTGGACGTTCATGCGCTCCCACAGACAAATAAACTTTTTTACCAGCACGATTTAATTCATCTGCGATTTGAATACCTGAAGAACCTGAACCCACCACTAAAACAGCACCCTCAGGGATTTGTTGTGGATTTTTATATTGGTCTGAATGGATTTGATATAAACCCGTTTGCTGAGGCGCAATCGAAGGAATAATGGCTTTTTGGAAAGGCCCTGTTGCTACAACAACACGTTGTGCTGTTAAAGTGCCTTTTGAGGTTTCAACAATAAAACCCGCCGCTTGCGCATTTGCTTGGACCTTTTTAACTTCAACATTGCTATAAATCGGTGCATTAAAGCGCTTGGCATATTTTTCAAAGTATTCAGCAACTTGGTCATGATGTACAAAACTATCTGGATCAAGATCAAATTCCATATTGGGAAAGCGATCGTGCCAGCAAGGTCCATTCGCTACCAAAGAATCCCAACGGCGTGTACGCCAAGCTTCTGCAATACGGTTTTTTTCTAATACCACATGCGGAATTTTAAGCTCTGTCAGGTGCTCACTCATCGCGACTCCAGCTTGGCCAGCACCAACCACAACAGTATCTATTTCTAATTTATCTAAACTCATCTTTTTTCCCTTGTCAGATCGAGGAACGTCCTTGCAACAACAACTCTTTTGCTGAATAGACATTTACCAACTACTGCCAATCACATGTGTTTGGCTATATGTGTTTGCTGCAGATTTCTTGTTCAAAAAATGAGATATCAAAGCTGCGCAAAACATGATTTAAGAAAAATATAGGGAGCCGAGCAGCAAAGCGAAAATAGAATATCCAAAACAAATGCATCAAAAAATCTGAAGCCACACACTAAGCACATGAAATAAATAGAAAATATATGCCAGACTATAATTCTTTTTATTACTACGGAAAAAGTAAATTACTAGAAAGGAAAACACAAATTGTGAGTGCTCACGAAGTAAGCATACTAGAGAAACATCATAATTAACTGAGGATTGAGCTGTGAAACATACCCGTATTCGAACATTTAATACCAAGAAAACTTATCCAGAGCAGAATTTAGACAATGACCTATGCCAAGCTGTAGTTGCACGTGGGCGAACTGTTTTTCTTCGCGGTCAAATTGGACAAAATCTGGATACATCGGAAAGTGTTGCGATAGGCGATGTCAAGGGTCAGACCGAACAGGCGATGTACAACATTAACATGCTACTCAAAGAAGCTGGGGCAGAATTGGCAGATATTTGTAAAATTACCATATATATCGTTGATCCACGCTTCCGTGAAGATGTCTATGGTGTTGTCGGTAAATGGCTCAAAGGGGTTTACCCTGTCTCAACGGGTATCGTTGTTTCCGCTTTGGCACGTCCAGAATGGCTTGTCGAAGTTGATGCAATTGCCGTTATTCCAGACTAAAAACCATCAAGATGTGAGGGAAATATGACATTTTCAATTATTGCGAGATGTAGTGAAACAGGACAGTTCGGTGCAGCAATTAGTTCCTCCTCTCCAGCCGTTGCATCAAGATGTATACGTGCTAAAGCTGGGATTGGTGTTGCAGCAAGTCAAAATATAACTGATCCTCAATTGGCCAGCATTTTACTTGAAATGACCAAATATAATATATCGCCTAAAAATGCGATTACAGAATTAACTAAAAATACCGATTTTATTGAATACCGCCAATTAACTTTACTTGACGCCGTGAATGAGCCTTTTGCCTATAGTGGAGCAAATAGCTTAGGGATTTATACACAACATATAGGGAAACATGCTGTATGTGCGGGTAATTTACTTGCAAATGAGAATGTTACTCATGTTATGCTCAAACACTTCGAACAAAGTAAAGGCGCTTTAGCTGAGCGTTTACTTTATGCATTAGACGCAGGAAAACAGGCTGGTGGAGAAGCAGGAGCAGTACATTCTGCTGGTCTTTTGGTTGTTGACAAATTGGAATGGCCGATTGTTGACTTACGCGTGGACTGGTCAGATCAACCCATTTCCGACCTTATCGCACTATGGCAGATATATGAACCGCAAATTGATGATTATGTTTTAAGAGCTTTAAACCCGATCAATGCTCGCAGCTATGGTGTTCCAGGAAATGAATAAATTTTTCGAGGGTATACAATGGAGGTGTATCCAAAGTGTTAAATCGAATTTCTTTAAGACAAATGGAATACTTTGTTGCAACAGCTGAATGTGGCAGCATCATTATCGCTTCGGAGAAGATACATGTATCCTCTCCGTCTATTTCTGCCGCAATCGCACATATTGAATCAGAATTACAAACCCAATTATTTATTCGCCAACATGCCAAAGGCTTAATCCTCAACACTGTTGGTAAAAGTGTGATGTTGGAATGTAAGAAGATTTTAAACCAAGCTTCAAGCTTATATTCTCTTGCGGCAGAATTTTCTGGTTCCATACGCGGGCCGTTAAAAGTAGGTTGCTTCCCTGCTTTTACCCCGATGATCTATGCCGATATCATCAATGGATTTTCCAACTTATATAAGCAAGTTTCTTTAGACCTTTACGAAGATGATCAACAAGCACTTCTAAATGCGCTTATACGTAATGATATTGACCTTGCTTTAACTTACGATCTCAATATTGATGAAAATATTATTCATTTTGAAGCTTTAACGAAATTACCACCCCATGTATTGGTCAGTGAGGAGCACCCTTTAGCAATATTGCCTGTTGTAAGCTTAGAAGAACTTTCACAGTACCCGATGATTCTTTTAGACATGCCCTTTAGCAATGAATATTTCTTATCGTTATTTAGAGCTCAAAATCTTACGCCCAATGTTGTGCGTTCTTCAAAAAATATCGATGTCGTTCGTTCAATGGTTGCCAATAATATTGGCTACACGATTTTGAATGTTCGCCCGAAAAACACCTATAGCCTTGATGGTAAACGTCTGGTGCGTATTCGTATTGCGCATGAACATCGCCCGATGTATATCGGCATTGCGACACCGAAAAATGTACCCAAAAATATTGTTGTCGAAGCGTTCATTAGTCGTTGTAAAAGCTTTATCTCCGATCATTTTATTTCGGGTATGAGTTCGCCGCATTTCTACGATCCCTATATAAAAGCCCAAACACAAAAGGATTCCTCAGATGTCTAATCTGTCGAGTATTCAATTACTTAAAAAACTTGTTGCATTTGATACAACGTCCTACAAAAGTAATTTAGAACTGATTATGTTCGTCAAAAACTTACTTGAATCTGCGGGAATCAGTATCACTTTAAATTTTAATCCAGAGCAGACCAAAGCCAACTTATTGGCAAGTATTGGTCCTAAAGACCAAGCTGGTATATTGCTCTCTGGACATACCGATGTGGTTCCAGTTGAAGGACAAGCGTGGAGTACCGAACCTTTCCATACTGTAATCAAAGACGATAAAATTTTTGGTCGTGGTACAGCTGATATGAAAGGCTTTATCGCCTGCGCGATACAGGCCATGTTAAAAGCAGCACAAATGCCAGAATTGGCTAAACCACTGCACCTGTGCCTTTCCTATGATGAGGAAATTGGCTGTATTGGTGTACGCGGAATTCTTGGCCTACTCTCTGAATTAATTATTCAACCTGAGCTTTGTGTGATTGGTGAACCTACCAGTATGAATATTGCCACAGGCCATAAAGGCAAAGCAGTATTTAAAGCAATTTGTCGTGGACAAGAAGGTCACTCCGCTTTAGCCCCGTTATATGTCAATGCGATTTATTGCGCTCAAAATGTTGTTGAGGCCATTACTACGACACAAAAACAGATCGCAGAAGGTCCAATTGTCGATATGGACTACGATGTGCCTTATACCACTGTACATGTCGGGAAAATACAAGGCGGTAAAGCTTTAAATATCGTTCCCAATGAATGTGTTTTAGATTATGAGATTCGTAATGTTGCAGAACAAGATACGGAGTCAGTTCAAGCGAAAATTTTTGAATATATCGAGCAAAGCCCTTATGCAAAATTTGTCAGTTTTCAGGAAATTAATCAATACCCCGGACTAAATACCTCAACCACTATTCAAGCGGTCAAATTTTTACAAAACCTCCTTGATCCAGCAACTGCATTACAGAAGATTTCATTTGGTACGGAGGGTGGATTATTTCATCAACAATTAAATTCAGCAGTACTCGTTTGTGGCCCTGGTTCTATTCAAGTTGCGCATAAACCAGACGAATATATTGAAATCTCACAGATGCAACAATGTGATGCATTTTTTGAACGCCTGCTCAGTCATATTAAGCGCTAAGATGCGGCTATTAATTTAAAAAGTTAGTTTAAAAAAATAAGCAATACCTTAAAGATCTTTCATAAATAAAAAATGATCATGTGTAGTGAATCATATTGGTATTGTGAAAGTTTCTTCTCCCGCTGGGAGAAGGCGATGATGAGGGCGCTTTTAAGATGATTTATGCTTTTAAAAAGGACTGATGAAAGAAGTCTATTTAATTTGTTTTTTCTAAACCCAAGGCTTGTATAAAACAAATTCACAAAATTGGCGAAAAATAATACGGTTAAACCTACTCTATCGCTAAAATTTTAAGGAAGATGAATGAAACTAAAACAGGATTGGCTAGAACAACGCGCGCAGATAACACTGCCAAGTTGTGCCTTTATCGCCGGACAATTTGTCAACACCACACAGACCTATAAAGTATCAAATCCAGCCACCGCTGAGTTTTTAGTCGATATGTCAGCATGTGATGCCAATGACGTTGAACAAGCAGTTCAACATGCGAGAAAGACCTTTAACAGCGGTGTCTGGTCTCGGTTAGCGCCGCGTGAACGTAAGCAAATACTTAAAAAGCTCGCTGAACTTATTCGTGAAAATGCTGAAGAGCTTGCCTTACTTGAAACCCTCAATGTAGGTAAACCGATTCAGGATTCACTGCATGTTGATATTCCAGGTGCAGCATCTTGCTTTGAATGGTATGCAGAAAGTATTGATAAAATTTATGATGAAATTGCCCCTACAAGTGTAGACCAACTGGCGATGGTCAGTCGTGAACCCATAGGCGTTGTGGCTGCTGTGGTCCCGTGGAACTTTCCGCTTGATTTGGCAAGTTGGAAACTTGCACCTGCCTTAGCGACAGGAAATTGTGTTGTATTAAAACCCGCAGAACAATCACCCTTTACTGCATTAAAACTCGCTGAACTTGCAAAACAAGCTGGCATTCCAGATGGTGTATTACAAGTAGTTACTGGCTTAGGACATATCACAGGTCAAGCACTTGGACGCCATCCAGATGTCGATTGTTTAGTCTTTACCGGATCGACCGAAACGGCAAAAAAGTTTTTGGCTTATTCTGCTGAATCCAATATGAAACCTGTTTGGCCAGAAACCGGTGGGAAAAGTGCCAATATCATTTTTGCTGACGCTAATTTAGATAAAGCGGTCGATAAGGCGATTTTTGGTGCATTTTATAATCAAGGTGAAGTATGCTCGGCAAATTCACGGATTTTATTAGAAAAAAGTATTTCACAACAATTTATAGAGAAATTTATAGCCAAAGCCCAAACACTTAAGATTGGAGATCCTCTAGATCCGAATACTACGATGGGCTGTTTAATTGATCGTCAACATGCGGATAATGTCAGAGCTGCTATTGATCAAGCCAAGGCTCAAGGTGCGCAATCTCATATTATTCCGTTTGATTTAGATGCTGCTTTAGATCCAGCCACCTATGTGGCACCAACCATTTTAACGGGTGTCAATCCTGATTTTAAAATCTTCCATGACGAAGTTTTTGGTCCTGTGGTTTCAATCACAACTTTTGAAACCCAAGAAGAAGCCATTGAACTTGCAAATCACTCCATTTATGGATTAGCTGCCTCAATTTGGACCAAAGATATTCAGAAAGCAATTCTTCTGTCTAAACAGCTTTTAGTCGGCACAGTCTCTATCAATACAGTAGATGCTTTAGATGTGAGTACTCCATTTGGAGGATATAAACAGTCTGGTTATGGGCGTGATTTATCTTTACATGCGATTGATAAATTTACACAGTTAAAAACCACATGGATTCAATTGTAAATCCGAAGGCGCACTCAATCAGTCAAAAAGAAAGATTGAATGCTTCTGATGCTATAAAGAAAATTTACACAATATAGCGTTTGCTTAGCCCCCATTCTGCCAATATTCGACGGTAAGTTGTAGATGAACGATCTGCTTCAAAATGTGCTTCCATTGTAATATCTAATGGAAGCTCTTCTGGTTTTTGACTCTCTACCATGTCCTGATCCTCTGCAAAAATTTGTGCATTAAAATCGTAAACTGCCTGCAAATCGCCTGTGGTATCAAAATTACGGGTCAGTGGTACAAATAATCGAGTTTTGTTATGTGATACAGGACAACAGGCATTTAAAATTTTCAATATACCCTCGCGTGGAAATTCAACCTTTAACACCGCTGAAAATGGTGGGTAAACATCAAAAATTCGTTTCCATAAAAAACCCTCTGGTGCTAGATGCTGTAAGCCATGCGGGTAGTTGCTCACATTACTGACATATTCAGTATGTAAACCATAGTCTGTACGCTCAGTAGTGTATTTGGGTACGACAGGATTTTCAGCATCAGCAAAAGACTGCTGATGTACCCAAGCAAAATGTGCGACATCAATAAAGCCTTCCAATTGCCGCCCGCTTGAACCCGCAATGTCAACAAATGGTGGCAGTACAGGCTGATGCTCAGGATCATCCCAAGTGTCTAATATTGGAAAGTTTGCATAGCTTTCATCACGACTAAATAAACTTGTCCAAACCAAACCATATTTTAACACTACAGGAAATTTGGTGAGACTAAAGCGCTCTGAAATATTTGTCAGGTCTGGCTGCGCTGGAATTTTTGTACATTGACCAGCTGTGTTGTAATGCAAGCCATGGTAGGGACAAACAATCTCTTCACCTTGCACCCAACCTTTGCTGAGTGGTACACCACGGTGCGGACAAATATCACGCACCAACTGAATCGCACCATTTGCAGTTTGATAAAGTGCCATTTTCACATCGAGGAGTTGTACTTGTTGTGGGGCTGTTGTGACATCTTGCTCACGTGCGACAGGATACCAATGCTGAGCAAGTATTTCCCAGTCTTTAGGCTCAAAACCACTACATTGTGGTTGACTAAATAAGTTCAGAACTGGAATTGCATTCATACAAAACTCACAGAATATATATTTAACTTCATGATCTTATGCTGTGATTTCAGCATGTTGCTCAGCTAAAATCATGGCTTCGTTTTAAATTACGAATTTTGTCTAATTCTGTCTATTAGAATGTTTTGCTTATCTCGTTCTAAAAAATAGAACACCTATCTGAAAATTATTTTTAGAAAAAACTCATCCTTGGCATAAAAATCGCTTAGTGATCTGTGATTTTAGCGAGTTTTAAATTTCCTTGATTTTCATTGCTTAGGAATAAGTCCGTGAAATATAAATAATGGACAGCCCATATGCCTGTGAATACAACTTTTTCGCGATTTTCTGATTATTTTATTGCGGTTGCCAAGACAGGCAGCTTAAGAAAAGCAGCAGATCAACTCTATATTTCAGTATCAGCGGTACATCGTCAAATCGCGCTCGCTGAGGAAGAGTTTGGCATTGATCTGTTTGAACGTTTACCCAGTGGATTAAAACTGACGCTTGCTGGAGAGTTACTCTATGCGGATCTGATTAAGTGGCAAAAAGAATTTCAATTAACCCGTAATCGGTTTGATGAAATCCAAGGGCTTTCTCGGGGAACAATTGATTGCGGATTGATTTCGGCACTCAGTGATGGCTTCGTTTTAGATTCAATTCAATATATGTATGACAACTACCCTTGGATCAATTTTAATTTTCATATCCAAGACAGTGAAACTGTGTCAAATATGATTATGGACGCTGAAATTGACTTTGGAATTTTATTAAACCCGAAAGGCCATCATCAATTAGAGGTTTTATCTTTTGTCGAAATCCCAATCGGTTTTGTTTTACCTAAAGACCACCCTTTAACAAAAAATGAGAAAGTTTATTTGTCAGATAGTGTCAACGATAAACACTTAATTCCTGGCGCTCCTTTAATTATTCATGATTATGTGCAGACCTTGTATAAGCATCATAAATTTAGCCCACAACAGCACTTAGATTGTAATGACATTCGAATGATTATGTCATTAATTCAAAAGAATTTAGGTATTGGCTTATTGTCATTTATTGATGCATATCCATATTTAGAACGTGACGAGCTGGTTTTTAAGCCGATTCGAGAAAAGGGTTTATATCCATTAACACTGGCTTTATGTGTTGCGCCCAAACGACAACTTTCACGCGTATCGCAAATTATGATTAAGCATCTTATTGAACAAATCGAAGCATTTAAGCTCAAGTTGATCCCTTATCAATAATCAGCTTTAGCTATGTTGTAATACATGAACAACAGCCCCTTAAGCAACAAAGCAAAGACGTGTGGCTGAGTGATGACTAGCAATAACTCCCTAAACATATATGAATCAAAAGCATTAGATTTCCGATGCTGAATTTAGATTCAGTAATTTAAATTCAGCATCGACCTAGCAACATTTAATCTAAAGGATTTCCGATAATATTGCTGATAATGCCACGCATAATATGTGGGCCTTGTTCTTGACGTAAATCTTGATACCACGCTTCGGTCACGGCCTCATCTTTCATATGGGTCACATCACATCGCTTACGTGCACGTAATACCAGCTCATTGGCACGCTCATTACGTTTATTTTGATAACGTTTTAACGCATCCTCTAAGCCTAATGTATTGATTTGCAAAGCGCGTGCTAAGTAAATTGCATCTTCCATGGCTTGGCAACCGCCTTGACCAATATCAGGCGTAGTACTGTGAGCTGCATCCCCCATAATCACCACCCGCCCTTTATAAAACTGGGTAAAAGGTTCAATATCATGAATTTCTACTCGATTGGTTTTTTGCTCATCAATCGCTTCAATTAAGTTTTGAACTGGCTGGCACCAGTCCTTAAAATATTGTTTAAAGAGTGTTTTATATTGGGCTTTACTGTTTTCTAAACCTACAGGCAATGGCACATCAAAGAAGAAGTAAAAACGTTGCTCTGCCACTGGCATAAGCGAAACACGTTTTCCCTCTCCAACAAAGGTGGTCCATTGATCTGCTTGGGCAAATTTATCTGAAATTTCGACTAAGCCATTCCAATTAACATAACCTGCATAACGACGTTCAACCTGTTCACCCAGTACATATTGGCGGGTCAGTGAATGTGTTCCATCAGCACCAATTAACAATGCTGTGGTGACTTCACTGCCATCTGCAAACTGAACTTTTATCTGTTGATCTACTTGTTCTAGTGCAACCATTTTTTTCCCAAGATGAATATCGTCACGGCCAAATTCATCCATCAACATGTTTTGTAAGTCTGCACGGGAAACTGGATAAGGCCGTTGCCCAACCTCTTCAATCAAAGGCATTAAACTAAACTGAGTCATGTGCTCACCAGTTAAGCCATCGATATAGGCTAAATGATCCATTCGACCACCAAGTTTAGCAACTTGATCCGTTAAGCCTAAATAGTTTAAACACTTAACACCATTTGACCATAAAGAAATAGCAGCACCTACAGCTAGAATTTGTTCAGTTTGTTCATAGATGGTGACCGTATGTCCGAATTTTTTTAGTGCAATACCTGCGGTTAATCCCCCCATACCTGCACCGATAATAGTAATCTCCATCTATTTCTCCTCTGTCTGTTTCTTTAACACTTATGACTAAAATGCTAAAAACGTGCCATTTATTTAAAAATCAAAACATTCCTTAAGCAAAGTTGGCATAAGCTATGCATGATGAGGACGCTAAGATATTGTTTTTATGAGTGCTTATTGAGCTTTAAGTGCTGATATCAATCAATAAAATGATATAAATCGTAATATGAATGGTAAATAAATATGGCAACTTTACTTGCACCAAGTTTTGAGCTTCCTGCACATTTGCTACAATACAGCAATTTGGCAGATCCCCGAATTGGTACAAAAGTACTTGAATGTTCAGATGATTTTTTTGCAGAAGCACAACGAATGTTGCAATTTAATCCACCCATTTTTGTAGAAGATAAATTTGATAATCACGGCAAATGGATGGATGGATGGGAAACCCGTCGTAAACGACATGCAGGCTATGACTGGGCAATTGTTAAATTAGGTGTTGCTGGAAAAATTACAGCATTTGATATTGATACCACTTTTTTTACGGGGAATTACCCTGCTTCCGCTTCAATTGAAGCCTGTTATGCACCAAATGGGGACTTAAGCAATGCACTATGGCAGCCCATTCTAGACAATTCTGTTCTTGGACCAAGCCAACATCATATTTTTGACATTAAAAATTCAGCAGTCTTTACCCATGTCCGCTTAAATATTTTTCCTGATGGTGGCATTGCACGTTTTCGCGTCTATGGTGAAGTGCAAATACAGATCCAAGATCACCAACATACATTAGATTTACTGGCACTTGAAAATGGTGGACGCGTGATTGCCTATAGTGATGCCCATTTTGGCCATCCTCGTAATTTGATCAATCCGAATCGTGGGATCAATATGGGTGATGGTTGGGAAACCAAACGCCGCCGTGCACCTGGATTTGACTGGTGTATTTTGGCCCTAGGTCAAAGTGGTGTAATTGAAAAAATTGAAATTGATACCGCACATTTTAAAGGCAATTTCCCCGCTCAAGTATCGATTCAGGCGATATATATTGAAAATGCGACTGATCCACAATTGATTCCGCAAAGTATGTTTTGGCCATTTCTACTCAATGCTCAGGATATGCAAATGGATCATATTCATGATTATGTAGCCGACATTTTAAAACATGAAAAAATTTCACATATTCGTGTCAATATGATTCCAGACGGTGGCATTAGCCGTATCCGATTATGGGGTAAAATTGCAGAGTGATTTTATGAAATATATTCAAATTCAGCCATTAACTGCTGAAGCTTTTGCAGCATTTGGTGAGGTCATTGCCTGTGCTGGCAATGACTTTTTCCATATCAATGGCGCACATACGGAACGCTATCATGCTTTATCCTTGGCCCAAGCGGCCAATGCTGAAGTCGGATTAAGTATTTTCCGTAATATTCAAAAAACCCAAGTACCTTGCGAAATTCAAATGCTTGAACGCCATCCAATCGGTTCACAGGCATTTATTCCGATGCAAGGTCAATCCTTCTTGGTTGTTGTTGCAGCGGCTTTAGATCAGGATCAACCTGATCTTGATCATATTTATGCCTTTATAAGCAATGGCCAACAGGCTGTAAACTATCGTGCAGGCACTTGGCATCATCCGTTATTGACGCTTGAAGCACCCAGCGACTTTACTGTAATTGATCGGATTGGTGAGGGTCACAATTGTGATGTTTTTCAATTTAATGAAAATATTGTCCTGACCTTATAATCACCATTTCATAACAGCAAATAAAAATACATGGATCAAAACATTCACACTAAAAGTGCTGAAGAGTGTTGAGATAAGACTTTACCCTAGGTTATAAAAAACCAGCACAGCATCATTCAGTGTTACGCTGGTTTGGAAAAATGATCTTAAGCTTATCTCAATCCTATTCATGCATTTAAAAATATGATCAGATAAAGATCATTTTAAAAATGATATTTAATTAAAGCACTGACATTATTTTCATCTTTGCCTGAGATGCCGTATTTATTATTCCAAACAGAATACTCAACGCCTAAATACAATTTCGTATCCGGTGAAATATGTTTACCCGCATTCCATTTCCACTGGGTGGTCCAGTTTAACTCACTGGCATGATCATCTTCAGCGGTTGACCAATCCAGAAAACCATCAACAAGAAAATCTTCTGATGCAATTTTGAAAGGCACACCAAAAACAAAAGTCAGCTGATAATCATCATTTGTGTTCTTGTAATTGTCTGCTTTATAAAAGTTTAATTGTGCATATTGGAAATATGGAATCGCCAAATCTACCCCGATCCCATACAGATAATTATTAAACCCTTCACCGCCTTCCCATGTTGTAGCAATAAGAACGTCTTTGATTGGTCCTGCTTCCAACTTATGCCCTGAAATCGCGCCTAAGCTCAATCGTGGTGAAACTTCAAAATAGGTCTCATTGCCTGAAACATCATTATTAGTACGATCCGCAAATGCAAAGAAGTCCCCATATTTTAATTTCGCTGCATATTCAAAAGTAATAGTCGATTGGTCATCTTCCCGAGCAATTAATTCATAATTTTTTCCATATAATCCAGTAATGCTAAAGTCTTGCCAAATAGGCGCAGCATGGGTGCTAAAAGTGGTGCAAACGAAAGTTGAAAGCGCAGCAAATTGTGTTAATTTCATTGTATAAATTCCCCATCAGAAATAGCGGTAAACACCTGCGTGAATAAGCAAAAACAAAGCCAATTTTTTACACTTGGTCAAAATTTCATAAAAAAAGCCCAAATCAATGGGCTTTAAAATCATGATGATAAAATTTATTTCTATAAAAGCTAGCTTCCACGATATGTGGAATAAGCAAAAGGGCTGATTAATAAAGGAATATGATAATGTTGTGCCAAATCAAGGACTGAAAAATGAATCACAACTTTTGGGAAAAACGTTGCTAAGGCTAAACGGTCAAAATATCCAGCAGTATAAAAAACCAAACTATAATCCCCTGTTTTAATTCCACTTAAATTAAAATCTGCAACCCGTCCATCTTCATTGGTCCTTGATTCTGCAACAATATTGTCTTGGCTATCCAATAATTTTATCAGAACATTTACGGCAGGCTTGCCAAGATGCGTGTCTAAGATATGGGTACTGATCATGTTATTTCCTTTCTAAACATTATTTTAATGCAATCAATCATTTAAGCTTTCATTTTCACTCAGTTCTTGATTGAGTCTTAACATTGCAATTTCACCAAGTTGTTGTTTAACAATACGCTGTTCTGTTTCAGGATCATTTAATAAACGATATTTCAGTGCTTGTAGAATTTCAGTCTGATCTAAGCCCATAGCACGAATTAAAAAAATATGACCAAATTTCTTTTCATAAGCAATATTGCCTTGCAATAAAGCATGTTGTGTTTCAGTGCTCTGTTTTATTGCTGATTGCTCTTGATGAGAAAATGCTTGCTCTTTTTCACTCAGCACTGCCTGAGCCTTTTTTTCACCGATCCGTGGGTGTGTCGCTAATGCATTTGCAATTTCTAACCATGTCCAAGTTGAGGCTTGTGCTTTTGCAAAATCCATTAACGCTTGAGTGCTGACAAATGGACGTTGTGACAAAATTTCATCTGACCAACGTTGAATGTGCACACAATGCTTGAGCAAGGTTGTAATCTCTTCTGATGATGCTTGATTAAATTCTTCTATTTTCACGAATAATACCTATGCTTGAGTTCGCTAAAATTTTCAAACACTTTTATATAAACTTTGCTGCGCGCTTTACTGCATTCAATTAAAAATAAAGTGCTTACCTTAAAAGCCACATCCTCATAGCGACAATTATGCGGCAGGATGATGTTTAAACCAATGTTCAGCGATATCGCCACGACGACAGATCCAGACTTTTTCATGTGTCTGGATATAATCTAAAAAACGCTGTAATGCTTTAAAACGACCGGGACGTCCCAGAAGACGACAATGCATGCCAATCGATAGCATTTTCGGCTCAGTTTCACCTTCTGCATAAAGCACATCAAAGGCATCTTTTAAATATTGGTAAAATTGCTCGCCACTGTTAAAACCAGCAGGCGCGCAGAACTTCATATCATTACTTTCTAATGTATATGGAATGATCAGGTGCGGGCGGCTTTGGCCTTGTAAATTGGTTAAACTTGTCCAAAATGGCAAATCATCACCATAGTAATCGCAGTCATATTTGATCTGTGGAAATTCAGCCAATAATTTACGTGTATTTGGGCTATCTCGCCCTGTATACCAACCCATTGGTGTAGTGCCAAATAAGGTTTCTAGAATGCTGATCGCTTGATCAATATGCTGACGTTCCGTTTCAATATCTATAGTTTGGTAATTTAGCCAACGCTGTCCGTGTGAAACCACATCGTAATGGGCTTGTTGAATGGCTTCCACAATATATGGATTACGTGCCAGCGCCATGCCCACTCCAAATATGGTCATGGGTAAGTTACGCTTTTTAAACTCATGATGAATACGCCAGAATCCTGCACGAGCGCCATATTCATACATCGAATCCATCGACATATGTTTGTCTGAAAAACTTGCTGCTCCCACAATATCAGATAAAAACTGCTCAGAACCGGCATCACCATGTTCGATATGGTTTTCAGCACCTTCTTCATAGTTGAGAACAAACTGTACCGCTATTTGGGCTTGATTGGGCCATGCTACTTTGGGTACTTCACCGTGATAGCCAATGAGATCTCGTGAATAGGGAGTATTTTGGATTTGGTCTATTAAGTCTTGCCCACGTAAATAAGTTTTATTCACTCAAACCGCCTTTAAACTTTTCAATCACCATTTTTTAGTGTGAATGATCAAGCAGTTTTTATGCCAATCTCACTCATGCTTTACTCAACGGGTTGGAAAGTTAACTGCACGTGATGACTTGTTCCCTTGAAAATATATTGATGTTTTCCAATTTGAAAACTTTGATTAGGTTGAAGACCACTTTCCTGCTGAGTACGTACAATCATCGCATTATTTTCATTCGATTCTTTTAACAAGAATTGATAAATTTTATCCGTCATCTCTGCATCTAATAATTTATGCTGGATTCTATTTTGTAGATATTGATCTAAACGTTTTGTATAAAGTTCTATAAGTTTTTTATCACCAGAACTAAAAATGCGATCAAAATTATCTAAAGAAGCCACCTCTTTATTTACTGAGCTTAATCCTGTGGCTTTAATTGCACTCACTTCAAATTGATCAGTACGTTCAAAAACCAGATTCAGACTTTCGAGATTGTCTGAAAAATTTGCATCTTGTTGTGAATATTGTTCATAGATATCACGAAAAAGTTTTTGATATTCATAGGATATAGACGCGTAATCATACAGATTAAAGTATTGCATCTTACTTACATCAGCTAAGTATTCAGCACATTTTTTCCCACATTGTTGTTTTTGTTGTTGACTGATTGCATTGGTCACTAAGTACTTTGTATAAAATTGATACGCATCATCTAGATATTGAATCTTATGCGTCCATTTATATTTCACCAAACTTGCATCACCTGCTGCAAGGTAGGTTTCATATCTCAAGATTTTTCTCTCTTTTGGTAAATCTTTCTCCCATAAGTCACGATATTGATTCAAAATTTTAACGCCCGATATGGTGAAATCAGATGCCGCTAAAGCACAATTTTTATCTTCTAAATAACCCAAAAAATCTGAAACAAAAATAACATCCATCGAATACACATCTATTTTTTCAGAATTTGAGCGATTTAAAAATTTATGCAACATGGTAAGAGGCATATAGCTTTCAAGCCCCTTACATTGTGTTTCAAGAGGTTGCGCAAATTGAGTTAAATCTGACTTTAAAGCCACAATATCTGCATATGTAGATACAGGTATAAACGTAAAAACCGTCAATAGAGCAATTTTTCTTATTATAAAATTCATGCTGTTAATCTCATTTTATTTAAAAATAAAAAACTCTGTATTGTCTAATTGATGATTTAACAATGCATAACGAAAATCACGCATTAATTGTGATGATAATTCTCGCTTTTGCTCAACCAGCATTTTCAATAACTGTAAAAACTGACCATGACTAAATACCAGTAAATGATCATGTTGATAGTGTGCTTTTAACGAATCCAAGTGCGAAATAAAGTCCGTAACGCGTTGATAAAAATTTGCAAAAGACTCAGCGCCGTCACTTGTCACTAGGTTCACATCTGCTTGATTCCAATAATCATCTACCCAAGGTTTTCGTTCCTCTAAAGTGGTATTTTTACATCGCGTATCGGATAAGTAAGAAAACTCCTGAATATCTAGAACTTGAGGTGTAATCTGATCTCGTAATAAAATTGGTTCAGCTGTTAGACGTGTACGGAGGAATGGCGAGATAAAAATCTGCTTTGCTGGTGGTAAAACATCAACAAGTTTTTGCGCTTGTTCATGTCCAAATTCGGTTAAGGGAATACTTGCATGTGACTCAGTTTTACCGTTTACATTACCTAAACTTTGCGCATGACGGATTAAATAAATGCTCATAAAATTCTCTTACCTCACCTTTATTTTGAAAATAATCAATAATTTTTAGTCAATCAATTTACAACTCATATTTCAATCATCATTTTTGAAGATTAATCATCCAGAATTTTGGTTAGAAAAATTTATCGGCTCCATAATTAGTTTTAACTTATTGTCTGAAACTATAAAACTATAAATGTGCTGACCTAATTGATAACTTGTTACACTTTTGCTTTTAGTCTCATGTGTACCTAGATATTCAACCTTTGTGTACAAGTATCTGCTTTCTTTGCTTAAAATCTCATATATATTTTCTATCATGCGATCATCAAGAAGATTGTTTTCAATACGATATTTTATATAAGCATCTAGTTTTGCATAGAAAATATTTTTAATGTTTCGGTCATCAATTTTAAAAATTAATTTAAAGTTTTCAATTGATGCAACTTCGAAGGGGAAAGAATTTAAACCTGTTTTTTTTATATATTTGATTTCAAAATCATTAGTTAAATCAAATATTTCTTGAAGTTGTGTGATCTGCTGTTCTGTTTTTTTTAAATTTTTATAATGATGTTGAAATAGATCATGATATGCCATTAAAATACCCACATAATGAAGAGGAAGATAAAATCCATGATCTTCTTTTAGATATACATAATCTTTACATAACTCTCCACATCGGCTTTTCTCATTTTTTGAAATAATATTTCTATTTAAATAAATATTAAAATTTTCTTGAGCTTGTTGTAATTTTTGGTTATCCATCGTCCAAGAATACTCAATTAAATTAGCATAACCTGCTTGCCTATAAACTTCATTATTCAACATTCTCTCTATATCATATTTATCTTTAAAATATTTTTCTTTAATTGAAATACCATTAGCTGAAAATTTACTTGCTGCCAAAGCACAATTTTTATCTTTTATAAAAAGTAAAAAATCTGAATTAAATATAAACATAAGATCATATACATGAATATCACTTCCTTTTGAGTCATTTAAGAAGTTATTCAAGTTTTTTATTGGTCTATAATCATCTTCATTTTTACATGCTATTAATAAATCTTGGCTTATTAAATTTAATTCAGACCGCACATCAGCATACGCAAATTTATTCATCCCTATAAAAGCAATAAAAATTGCTATTTTTAATACTCTAATCATCAAATTGGCCCTTATATTTTTCTCTTTTTTGATATTTTAAAAATCATCTTCATTTTCAAAAGGCTTCTTTCATCAGCTCTTTTTTAAATCATAAATCAACATAAAAGCCCCCTCATCCTAGCCTTCTCCCCCAAGGGAGAAGGAACCTTCTATAGCTATATGATTCACTCCAGATGAGCATTTTTTAATTTAGCAAAGAGCTTTAAAATTATGAGTTAAATAAGAGTTTCTCTACTGCTCTTCGGTTTACTAAACCTTGTACTGTTTTGCCACCTGCTTTGATCCAAACATCAAATTGATCACTGGCAGCGTGATAATCAGAGGCGTTCAATAATTTTAATAAAGTTGAATTTTTAAAAGCACCAATACCAATGTTATAGCTCAATGAAACCAACGCATCAAACTGATTTTGATTTAACGGCACATTTACAGCAGCAGTTACTGCTTGCTCAAAACGTCTAAGGTCATATTGCATATAGTTTTTTGCTTGTTCAATGGTACAAGTATCACCATACTGAACAGCTTTTCCATGCGGGTAAATCGTTGTTCCATAACCGATGGTACACACACCAACACCATCATCATAAGCTTTAAGCTCTAATCCCTCAAAACCACAAATCAAATCCACGCCTTGAGGACTTACATAAGTAATTTGATCTTGTGCAAAGCCAATGACATTCGTATCAGAATCAATAGCGACACCGATATTTGAATTGGAATAATCAGCCCTATGTTTATTCGATTCGCGCTGCTGTTGATTCAATGGCTTTGAAAACAACATAGAAAATAACTTGGAAAAAAATTTAGACCAAAATCGCGTCATCAATAAAACTCAAAAAAAAAAAGGAAAAGGTTATATCGCTGTACCAATACCACCCAATATTAAACATAGCTTTTTGAATAAATAAAGTTGTCTTTGGTTGCATTGGGTATAGATCTATTGATTTTAAATAGAAAAACTCCGCTCTTATCATAAGAAAGGAGTTTTATCTTCTTGTTGCTGTTGATATACATAGAATTAAAACAAGAAATAACGCTGTGCCATTGGTAATACTTCAGCAGCTTCACAAGTTAGATGTACACCATCTGCACGAACTTCATAGGTTTCAGGATGCACATCCATCACAGGACAATAGCTATTATGCTTCATGTCTTGTTTAGTGATGTTTCTGGTATTTTTACAAGGTGAAATTAACTTCTTTAATTGTAATTTTTCAGCAACACCAAGTTCAATTGCGGCCTGTGACAAGAAAGTAATACAGGTATTATGCACGCCTCTTGGATACGCTCCAAACATTGGACGGTAATGTACCGGCTGTGGTGTTGGAATTGAGGCATTAATATCCCCCATTGGCGCTGCCGCAATCATTCCACCTTTAATGATCATCGATGGTTTTACCCCAAAAAACGCGGGTTTCCACAACACCAAATCAGCAAGTTTTCCTTCTTCTATAGAACCAATTTCGTGGCTTAAACCATGAGTAATGGCGGGATTTATTGTATATTTTGCAATATAACGCTTCACCCGATTATTATCATGATACTGATTATCGCCTTCTAATGGTCCACGTTGCACTTTCATTTTATGCGCCGTTTGCCAAGTACGTAAAATCACCTCACCCACACGCCCCATGGCTTGAGAATCAGAAGACATCATTGAAATTGCGCCGAGATCTTGCAAAATATCTTCTGCTGCAATCGTTTCGCGACGAATACGACTCTCAGCAAATGCGACATCTTCAGCTATCGCTGGATCTAAATGGTGGCAGACCATGAGCATGTCTAAGTGTTCATCAATGGTATTGATGGTATATGGGCGGGTTGGATTGGTTGAAGATGGTAAAACATTTGCTTGACCAATGGCTTTTAAAATATCAGGTGCATGACCACCACCCGCACCTTCAGTATGATAAGTGTGAATAGTACGATTTTTAAATGCCCCCAGTGTTTCTTCAATAAACCCACTTTCATTTAAAGTATCGGTATGAATCGCCACTTGTACATCATATTCATCTGCCACAGTTAGACAATTATCAATTGCAGCAGGAGTAGAACCCCAGTCTTCATGCAATTTCAACCCCACCACACCTGCTTTAATCTGCTCCGCAATCGGTTCAGGTTGACTCAAATTACCTTTACCCAATAAGCCAATATTCATAGGTAAATCATCAATGGCTTGCAGCATGGTTGAAATATGCCATGGCCCCGGTGTTACCGTTGTTGCCGATGTTCCTGCAGCAGGACCAGTACCACCACCAATCATGGTCGTTGTTCCCGACATTAACGCTGTTTCAACTTGTTGTGGGCAAATCCAATGAATATGGGTATCTATTCCACCAGCTGTAAGTATTTGCCCTTCACCTGCAATCACCTCAGTGGCCGCACCAAGTGGAATGGTAATATCAGGTTGAATATCAGGATTGCCGGCTTTACCTATTTTCCAAATTCGCCCATTTTTTAATCCCACATCGGCTTTAATAATTCCCCACCAATCGACAATCAATGCGTTAGTAATCACCGTATCGGCAACATCTGCTGCAAGTAATTGAGATTGTCCCATCCCATCGCGGATAACTTTACCACCACCAAATTTAACTTCTTCACCATAGGTGGTGAGGTCTTGTTCAACTTCTATAAAAAGTTCGGTATCTGCTAAACGTACTCGATCCCCAACGGTAGGACCAAACATTTCAGCATAAGCTCGACGTGACATTTTCATTTTGATTATCCTTTTAGTCCAACTTACCCATCACACGCCCTGCGAAACCATAGACTTCACGTTTTCCGACCAGTGCAACGATTTCTACATCACGTCGCTGCCCTGGTTCAAACCGAACCGCTGTACCAGCCGCAATATTTAAACGAAAACCTTTGGCACGTTCACGATCAAATTGCAAAGCATCGTTGGCTTCATAAAAATGAAAATGTGAACCCACTTGAATCGGCCGATCACCTATATTTGACACTGAAATTTTTAGTACTTCACGACCGACATTCATTTCAATATCACAATCAGCTGTAATAATTTCACCAGGGATCATATGCTTATCCTAATTTTGAAGAAGTGTTCTATACAATCGGTTGATGGACTGTGACGAGCTTTGAGCCATCTGGAAAAGTAGCCTCTACCTGCACTTCGGCAATCATCTCAGGCACACCCTCCATCACATCATCACGACTGAGTAAGGTGGTGCCAAAATGCATCAACTCACTGACGGTCATTCCATCTCGCGCACCTTCAAGCAGTGCTGCGGAAATAAATGCAATAGATTCAGGATAATTGAGTTTTAATCCACGTGCTTTGCGACGTTCTGCAACCAAACCCGCTGTAAAAATCAGCAGTTTATCTTTTTCAGTAGGATTGAGTTCCATATGTATTTCCTAAAGTTCTCACATTTTTTTATGCAAAATATGTGCTCAGTTTTAAATTAAACACGCAGATTTTATTTCTAAAAGGTGATCTTTGAATGAATCAAGTTCGCCAAATGCGTGGAAATGCTTCATCCAAATCAAACCAATATCGCCTTAATCTGGCACGTATTGCAGCAAAGGCATCATGACAATGTCGAACATCATCACCTAAAAAACGTGCACTGATGACATCACCCAATAAGGTTAACCTTACAGGCATATCCATTCGCATCATCAACTCACGAATTAAATCGATATGTGCCTCTAAATAAATGTTTGCTCGGAATTTTTCAGGAGGAACTGCCCATAAACTGCCCATAACGGCATGATTATTCATGCCTAGACAAGAACTGAGCCAACGATCATTGCCTTTAAAACTCAGTGTGTCTGCCACCAGTAATTGCTGATTTCGCCATAATTTAAAATGACTGTGATAAGCACCAGATTGAAATTTTTCATCTCGAGCTTGTCGACCAATTACCAACATATCCCAACCGATAAAGCTTGCTGTCTGATCAAGCTGAATCAAGGTTTCTGAGTGAGCATTGGCACCATCAAATAACATGGTTTCTTGAGGAAGCCATTCAAACACAGCATTGTGTTTAACTGAGATATGGATATGTTGATAAGCTTGTTTGCCATTGGTTCGATACCATTTACCAGCACCTGGGGTTGTGACTAAGGCATGGGCAGCAGCATCTACACTGATCTCAAATGTTAAATGATCGCCACCTGCAATACCCGCAGGCGGATGGACAATAATCGCATGACAAATTCCAGTTTTTTCTGGCCACAGCATCTTTTGCACACGTACAGGTCCAAAATGTCTACGATGCGCCAATACCGTTCGCTCAGTTTGAGCCTGAAAACCCAATTCGAGTTTGGCATACCACAGGCGCTGATCAGGAAGATGTTCCACTAAACTTGTCATGACCGCCTTTATAAATTGATATCCGCAATTAAGCGCTTAAACATTAAGCCAAACCAATAACGGCAACGATTGCAGCCAAAGTACCAATAATTTTTTTGCCATATGGAAAGTACTTTTTGATAAAAGCACCAATGCCCAATCCACCCGCATAGATCAATGCCATTGCTGTCACCATACCTAAAATCAGTAAGCTAGCATGACCTGATTGGCCTAATTCAGCGCCATGTGCAACGCCGTGAAAACTTGCTAATAGAACTGCTGCGATAGGTAAAACTTGATTTGTTTTTGTCCAAAGCGCAACAGCCAATAAAATCAATGACGCAATGATGCCGTACTCAGCAACTACTGCTGGAATAAATCCTTGGCTACCGATCATAAAGCCAATCACCATTGCTACAGCTAAGCCAATCAAGCCGAAAAGCTTCCAGCGTTGATTTGCCGTCCACATCAATACACCAAATGCGATTGCCATCATCAAATGATCTAAACCTGTAAATGGGTGAATAAAGCCTGCCCAAAAACCGCTATGGTGATCATGTCCAGGATGAGCCAAAGCCAATACAGGTAAATATGCAGCACATGCCATCAGACTGTGTTTAAAAAAACGCATTTGAATTCTCCTTTGATTATTTTTCAATTCAAATAGTTACAATTATTTTTAATATCGCGACTAAGCTTCAATCTCTACGCTAAGCTTTAAATAAACCTTGTTTTTCAATAAACTCAATGATTTGCTTTAAACCATCTTGAGTTTTCATATTTGAAAATAGAAAAGGTTTGTCACCACGCATGCGTTTTGCATCTTGATCCATCACATCGAGATTTGCACCGACCATTGGGGCTAAATCTGTTTTGTTTATAATCAATAAATCCGACTTGGTAATGCCAGGACCACCTTTACGTGGGATCTTTTCACCACCTGCAACATCAATCACATAAAGAGTTAAATCAGATAATTCAGGACTAAAGGTAGCGGCTAGATTATCGCCACCACTTTCAATAATAATCAGCTCTAAACCATCAAATTTTTCACAAAGATCATCAATTGCAGCCAAGTTAATTGAAGCATCTTCACGAATTGCAGTATGTGGACAACCACCTGTCTCAACACCAACAATACGTTCTGGTGACATCGCTTCATGACGAGTTAAAAAATTAGAATCTTCTTTGGTATAGATATCGTTGGTCACAACCGCCATATTATATTTGTTGCGTAAAGCAAGGCATAAATTCAAGGTTAATGCTGTTTTACCTGAACCAACAGGACCACCTATTCCAACACGTAAAGGGCTACGTTCTATCATCATTTTTTCCTTTTCTATGCTTCATTCTCAATAAAAAATAGCGAATGAAACGTGTCATTTATGATCTGAATAATCGTGAATATAAAGTTTCATGCGACATACTTAACATCGCATAATTGGGCAAGGCACTACTTAACTCGTCATCTTCTAAGGCCAAGGCACGCACTACCGCTTGAGGAATTAAGTCATGTAAGTGCCATAAAATTCTTTGACCACTCATTTGCCCTAAAGGGACAGTTTTAACCGCACCTAGCACTTGGTTTTCTAAAACAGTAAAGCTATATGCTGTCAGCACATCCACCAGATTAAGTTTTAATGTTCCGCATAAATGTGCATAAACAGGGACAAAACCAAACTGCTTTTTAATCTCAGGTTGCTGTTTTAAAACATCACGAATCCAAGCATTCAAAGAAAATGCCAACTGCTGAGATTCAGCCCGTAATTCTTTCGACTCACGGCTCGCTTTATAAAAGTTAGCCCAATTTAAAAATTCAGCTTCGTCTAAATAATGTTGCATCAGACGTTTTAAAACGGGGAGTTCAAACCTAACCAGCAACATTTCCAGCACTTCTTCAAAATAAGCAATACTGCTTGCTTCATCATGAATCAAACCCTGATCAATCGCACTTTCTACCCCTTGTGAATAACAATACGCACCGATGGGTAAGGCTGTCGATGACAGGGTCAATAGACTTAATAGTTGCGATGCGTTAGTGATGGACATGATGTAAAGCCTTAATCGGGCTTAAACGATGATCATGCTGATGTTGGGCATATGCCCCACTTTCAGGTTCAAATGGATGTTCAACTTCATCTACAGTTAGTCCTAAACCTTGGATCATTTCTGCAAGGACATGATCAGGTTCAAAATAAAGTGCAGTTGGGGTAAGCATTAACGGAACATGACGATTTCCCAGATGATATGCAGCTTTAAGTAAATCAAAACTATGCAGTGCCGAAACTTGCATTAATTTTTCAGCTTTGGCATCTACACGTAACACTTCACCTTGTTCAGTTGCAATATAAGAACCACTACGCAAAATGCCTGTACGTGGTAAATCCGCACCAATATCGTGCCCATTATTTAAAGTTGCACGAAAACGGCTCTTTTGCCGAGTATCAAAAGTCAATTCAATACTTTCAGCCTCAATGTTTGACTCTATATGGTCTAGACGTTGCGTATAAATTTTCATACTGATCCACTTATCTATGGCACTTGATTTAAAATGTTCCAAATTGATGCCAAAATTTTATTCATAAATATCGGTTTGCATTAAATTAAAGCATTTATCATGCCAGTTTTTAGAATCGTAAGAATTCAAACTGCATCTTATTTAGAACACCAACCTAAAACCTAAGATCAAATTTACATGAGCGAGATTTCAATAAAAAATCAGAACAATTAAACGTTACAAAATAAAACCATAATAAAATTATGTGTATTTCACAAAAGCTTGAAATAACACACTTTTGATCAACTAAAATTCTTATCGACAATTTGCGACTAACAGCGCAATGTGTTATCAATGAATAAATAATGACGGGGTCTGTTGACAATTCGTCTAGATTTGCGACTACGTGTGTTTTTTAGGTGATACTAGGCACGAAGTATGAAATTTAGTCATTCTAAATGAATATTTCGTAACGACGTAGCGGCAAAAAACACGCTAGTCCCGAAGGGTTGTGGCTAAAATTATCTCAGTCTGCGTTATGAAACTCGAAAATAGTCTCGCTATTCTCTTCGTTTCCTGCCTTGTCTGCTCAATTTTAGCCTACAACGCAAACCCTTTATGAAATGTCAACAGCCCCCTTAAAAGGAGAAACTTATAATGGCTTATCAACATATCCTTCTTGCTGTAGATGACTCTCCTATTTCTTATGCTGCACTTGAACATGCAGAGAAACTTGCACTTGCTTTTAACTGTAAAATTACTGTGATGAGTGTGATCGCAGTTGATCCTTTTAAAGGCGTCGATTTTTATAAAATAGCGCCTGCTGTAACTCAATATTTATTTGAAGCTGAAAAAAATGCTTTAGCACGTTTAAAAGATATTCAAGAAACTTTAGTTCACCATGGTGTAACAACAGTAGATACCAAAGTGGTACGTGAAGTGCCTCCAGCTACTGGAATTTTAGATGCTGCAGATGAACTCAATGTGGACCTTATTGTAATGGGTTCTCATGGACGTACTGGTCTGAAGAAATTCTTCTTAGGGAGTGTTGCACAAGAAGTGTTGTCGATTTCTCCACTGCCTGTGTTGATTATTAAATCTACCCAAGAAGAAACTTAATTTTTATTGGAAATGTTAATTAAAAAGGTGTGATTATGACTTATCAAAATATTCTTGTCCCAGTTGACGGTTCTGACATTTCTTTTTCTGCATTAAAACATGCTGCTGCGATTGCCAAAGCCTTTGGAAGCAAAGTCACTGCGATCAGTGTCGTTGCTGAAGACCCTTTTGCTGCTGCTGATTTTTACTATTCGCCAGATATGTTAAAAGATTACATTCTAGAAGCAATTAAAAATGCGGAAGAAGGTTTGGGTAAAGCCAAACAATTGGCTGAACAGCAAGGTGTTCAAATTGATACACAAGTCGTGAGAGACTCGGTTGCAGCTGAAACCATCATTAAAACTGCTGAATCATTACATACAGATTTAATTATTATGGGATCGCATGGTCGTAAAGGCTTCCAAAAGTTTTTCTTAGGCAGTTTTGCGCAAGATGTACTGGGTCAAACCAAACTTCCTGTATTGATTGTCAAACAGTGATTGATTAGGGTCTATTAACCGTTCATAAATGATTTGCGTTGTAGACGAATTGTCAAATGCCCTAAAACTAAATAAATAAAACCCAGTTTAGCTGGGTTTTATTTATGCAATGTCCAGATCAAAGATAACTTGGAAAAATTATTAAACCGCGATAACTTTGACTAAAATTGTTTGAGATTCTTCAAAATCATCAAAAATTTGCTTACGGCTAAGTTCTTTGGACTTTACTTTAAAATTATGATTTTGATAGTGGATGACCTCAGGTATTTGATCAAAATAATTTCCTTCGGCTTCAATACTTTCTTCAAATAAGGCTGTGCCAAGCTGATATTCTCTACTTTTTAAGACAACATACTTAACAGTCGTTTTCATCATTCGCACTCCATTTTCATATGCACTTTATTTTTATTTATATCACTTTTTGACGCGTTTGAAATATAAAAATTCATCATATTGCATAGTAATTCTACAATTGGCCCAAAAAAGGAAAACCCACCTGTTGAGAAGTGGGTTGACTGCATATTTACAGACTTTACGCTGATTATTCTTTTAACTTTCTGTGATTGTTATTTGATGCTTATTCTTGGTTTTTGTTGTTTTGTACCGTCATTATGGCAAATAAATATGACAAGCTTATTTCAACTCAGCGCTCTTTTGATTTATTTTGTCTTTAATAAACCATATAAGCTAATATTCTGATTTATATATAAAAATATCCAAAAAAATTAAATTTATGGCTCAATATGCTTATTTTTTGTTTGGTTTTCTTGCAAATTCCCTCAATTCACTTATAGTTAAATTATTGAATATAAATAATTAATTTAGAGCCATACCAATGCTTTTAAAACAATGTTGTGATCTGCTTGAAAGAAAGAATTTAACAGTCGCATTTATTGAAAGTGCAAGTTCTGGTTATTTATCCAGCCAATTTTCGATCTATAAAAACAGTGGTGCAGATATTTTATTAGGCGGTTTAGTCAGTTACGACCCCTCTATTAAAATTTCAATTTTACAAGTTGATCCATCCCTCATCGAAAAATATAGTGCTGAATCAGTTGAAGTCACGAAAGCAATGGCAGTTCAAGGGAAAAAACTCTTTAGCGCTGCAGATATCATTGTCAGTTGTACGGGCTTACTTAAACCTGGTGGTAGTGCTAGTATTGAAAAACCAGAAGGTACTTTCTTTATCTCAATCTATTATCAAAACACATTGTCGAATTTTAAATATTTTATTGAAGGTGAGCCGTTGACTCGTTTAAATCAATTAACTGAAAATGTTGCAAAGGAAATATTAAAAATCTTAAATTTTGTTTAAGATTTATGCTATGTCTTAACTGAAATACAAATTACTGAAATATTTAATTCACTTTTTAACTAAAAAGCGGTAAATTTTACATAGATTATCAACATATCAATAACACAAATGAACTTATTAGGAAGCGGTATGAAACTTCAATTTGCGGTAATTTCTTCTTTAGCATGTTTAACTTTGGCGGGTTGTGCTGGCTCTTATCCAGAAAGAGTTGTTACAAAAGGCCCTTTAATCTGTGAAGCAAATGAAGTTTGCCCTGAACTTTCTATGCGTTGGAAAGATGAAGTCCGTGATGGATTTAAAATCACAGCAGAAATTAACAATCCAACAAAATATGATATTACCCAATTTGTCTTTTTAGTGGATGGTCAGCCATATACATATTCAACCATTAACACGACACAATATGCGGGTACAGTTTCATCAAATTCGATTAATGTTCCAGTCAGCTTTCTTAACTCATTCCGTAATGGTAAAGAAATCTCACTTAAATTGGTAACCAACCAGGGTGATGTTGAACGTTCAATCTTAAAGGCAGATGGTCAACAGTCTTCTGCTTACCTGACTTTCTTAAAGGGTTATACAGGTCAAATTGTTACTCAATAAGACTGAGCAGCATAGATATAAAAAAACCAGACAAAATGTCTGGTTTTTTTAACTCAAAATCTTTAACTTAAAATAATGAATCCAAGATCATTCAGCTAAATTTGTTGAGCAATAACTCTATTAAGTAAAAAACAAATCATTTGAAATTTACTCTAATAATTAAAGGTATTTCAAAACTAAAATACCCTCTCTTATCTCAAATATATTTGCTATTTAGGTTCAATTGGTGCAAATGGTGCAACCACATCAGCATTTTGTGCACGGTGACGCATAAAATGGTCCATCAATACAATGGCAAGCATGGCTTCAGCAATAGGTGTCGCACGCACGCCCACACAAGGATCATGACGACCTTTGGTCAGTACATCTGTATCTTCACGATCTAGATTAATGGTTTTCCCCGGTGTAGTAATACTTGCGGTTGGTTTTAACGCAATCGCTACACGGATGGTTTGGCCTGAAGAAATACCACCGAGAATACCACCAGCATGATTGGCTAAAAAACCATCTGTGCTAAGTTCATCACGGGTTTCATGACCAAATTGTTCTGCAACTGCAAAACCATCACCAATTTCAACACCTTTCACCGCATTGATGGACATCATGGCATGAGCAATATCAGCATCTAAACGATCAAATACGGGTTCACCCCAACCTACAGGTACTTTTTCTGCAAGGATCTCAAGCTTTGCACCACAACTGGTCCCCTGTTCACGTAATGATGTCACCAGCGCTTCAAAACGTGGAACCGCATTGACATCACCACAGAAGAACGGATTATTCGGAACTTCATTCCAATCTAAAGCTTGTGCTTTTTCTTTACCAATTTGCGTCACATGCCCACGAATCACAATCGCAAATTTCTCAAAAAGAAATTTCTTTGCAATCGCACCCGCTGCCACACGCATCGCCGTTTCACGTGCACTTGAACGACCACCACCACGATAATCACGGAAACCATACTTTTGCGTATAGGTGTAATCTGCATGGCCTGGACGGAAAGTTTGCGCAATATTGCCATAATCTTTAGATTTTTGATCTGTATTACGGATCAATAAACCAATCGAAGTTCCTGTCGTTTTACCTTCAAAAACTCCAGAAATGATCTCAACCTCATCTGGCTCTTTACGCTGAGTGGCAAACTTAGACGTTCCCGGTTTACGACGATCTAAATCAATTTGTAAATCTTCAGCAGATAATTCAAGACCCGGTGGCACACCATCAACAATTGCCATCAAGCCTACGCCGTGAGATTCACCACAAGTCGTTACACGGAAGAGTTGTCCAATACTGTTACCTGCCATGCTTACGACTCCTTAAGCTTGAATAGATTGAATAAATAAATCACGGAATGTACGACATTGTTCAGCAGTCAAAGCAAAAATACCTGTACCGCCTTTTTGGAACTGTAACCAGTAAAAATCAATGGTATTAAAATTCTGTTTCATTGCCCATTCTGAGTTACCTACTTCAATCACGATTAAACCGTCTTCAGTTAAATAATCAGCTGCTTGAGCCAACATTTTTCGAACTAAATCCAAACCATCTTGACCAGCAGCTAAAGCAAGTTCAGGTTCATGATGGAATTCATCTGGAAGATCAGCCATATCTTCAGCATCCACATACGGTGGATTTGAAACGATCAAATCATATTGATTTTCAGCTGGGATTTTGGCAAACAAATCTGACTCAAGCAAAGCCACCTGATATTGCTTATTGTGATGCTCTGCATTAATAGAAGCCACTTCTAATGCTTCTTTAGAAATATCAGTTGCATCTACTTCTGAATCAGGGAATGCATATGCCAACGCGATCGCAATACAACCTGAACCCGTACACATATCTAAGATACGTTGCGGTGTTTTTGGATTTGGGTTTTCAGGTAAATTATTCACGCCTGCACGTGTTTGTCCATTTTCATCTAAACAATAAGGTGCAAAACGGTTTTCGATCAATTCAGCAATCGGTGAACGAGGAATTAACACACGCTCATCAACATAGAATGGCTTACCAAAGAAATAAGAGAGGTTAAGTAAATAAGAGGTTGGAATTCTTTCATTTACACGACGTTCGAGTAAATTTAAAAACTCAGCTTTTTCACTTGGCAATAATTTTGAATCTAAAATTTCAGCATCCGCCTTCCATTCCAAAGAAAGCGTTTGTAAAACCAAGGCAGAACTTTCTGCGAAATAATCTTCTGTACCTTGACCCAAATGTGCATCGTATTGACGTAAAGCTGTAACCCCAAAACGAATAAAATCACGAATTGTTGATAGGTTTTCAGCAGCTTCCTGTAAATGTTCAGGGCTAATAGTCGGTCGATCCACTTAAGGTTTCTCCAAGGTCATATTTTTAAACGCCTTATGATACCTTGTTTTGCATGACATTTATAATGCTTTACGACAATTTACTTAGCAATTATTTTATAGCGCAATAAAGCACTATAAACGATAGCTTTGTTTCTCTAACATATTGGCTCTATTGACTGTTTGTTTGAGGGCACAATTGTAATACTTCATTTTATAATCATCAGAAACTGATTTATTTGACTCATCACACTGCTGATCTCGAAGTTTAAACCATTGTTTCTGATATTTCTTTTGAGCTTTCTGTTGCTTGTCTGTATACAAATCCAACGTCTGTTTAAATAATGATTTCAAACGATCATCTTGCTTGCTCAACTCAGTTTTCATACAGCTGGCAAGTGTTGCCGAGCTTGAACCTGCCGAATTCATACAGCTTAAATAATCTGAGCTATAACCGATCGCCTGCGTGTGCATCGGCAATAATACAACTAAACTGATACCCCAATACTTTAAATACATCCAATTCCCCAATCCCAAAATCATTATTTTAATTCAAAAACTTTTAATCCAAAGAACTCAGGCACTGATTAGCAACAATCGCCTCTGCAAAAGAGTGTAAAAGATTTGAAACTAAATACAATCATTGTAGATAAATTATTGTTAAAACTTGATTTAAAACAATCAACTTTGTTTCACCATATCACTCGTTTTTTCAGATTTTTTTTCAAACCTATTGTTGTATATTTTTAAAACAAATCAATGCGCTTGGTTATAAAATATAAACTTATTTGTGGCAAAATTGCTGAGATTGAGCGCTTAACTTGAAATTGGGTCATTTCACCTTTATATATACAACAAGTTTTTAAATATTTATGAATTTAGTCAATTTATGAGCTACAAACATAATAACCTCATGGCTATGCGTCAGTCATGGTGGGATGATGAATCCACTCCAAATGTCAAAATTGAAAAGCAGTTTTTTCAACAAACCCTCACTGAACAAGGTGTTTACGAAGCGCCTTCTCTAGACGATGTAAAATATTTTTTCTTTAGCTTACCCAGCATTATCATTGTTAAAGGCTATGCGCTGGGCTTTACTAATCAAAGCGTTAAAGATCTGATCATTCATTACATTGCTTCAAATAAGCAAGGTTTAATACTCCGCAAAGAGCTTAAAATCCAATTTAGAATGTAAATTTTAATATTGCTTAGGCTATTTTGATGGAATTAATTTAATTCCCCCATTCAGCGAATTGAACTGTTTAAATACAGTCATTCCATGTAATATTCCTTACAATTAGTCATCTTTTTATCTTTTCGAATCTCTTATAAAGGATTTTATCTTCATGTCAGATCAGAACGAAAAGCTCAAACAGTTAAAAACCTCATCAATGGATCGTCGCTTATCAATTGCAAAAGCATCATTATTGGCAGGTACACGCTGGGCAGCTTCAAGTGCGAGTTCAATCTTTTCAAGTGAAGAAGAAAAAGAAAAAAAACGTAAACAAGCTATGAAAGAACAAGCCAATTATCTTGTTCAAGAAATTGGCAAGCTAAAAGGTTCAATTGTTAAAATCGGTCAAATGATGGCGCTTTATGGCGAGCATTTTTTACCTGAAGAAATTACTCAAGCATTAAACACCCTCAATAATCAAACAGTTGCCCTTGCATGGCCTGCGATTAAAGAGCAATTGGTCAGTCAATTGGGTTCAAAACTCAACGATCTCACCATTGATCATGAGCCGATTGGTACAGCTTCTCTGGCTCAGGTTCACCGTGCAACACGTAAGTCAGATGGATTAGAGTTGGTTCTTAAAATCCAATATCCTGGTGTAGCCGACGCCATCGACTCAGATATGAGCCTATTTCGAAATATGCTTAAATTGACACGTATGGTGCCACAAACCCGTGAGTTCGATCAGTGGTTTGATGAAGTTCGTGAAATGATGCATCGTGAAGTTGATTATAAAGTTGAAGCGGCAACAACCCGTCGTTTTGGCCAACGACTTAAAGAAGATCCACGTTATGGCGTGCCACAAATTATTGATGACTATTGTACCAATCAAGTCCTGTGCATGACCTTTGAACGTGGTGTACCCATCAACAGCCCTGTCATGCTGTCTTTACCACAAGAGCGACGTAATCTTTTAGGTGAAGCATCACTTGAAATCGCAGTTCGTGAATTGTTTGAGTGGGGCGAAATGCAAACCGACCCGAACTTTGGTAATTATCTTGTTCGCTTGGGCAATGGTGAAGAGATAAAAGATAAAATTATTTTGTTAGATTTTGGCGCTATACGTCAGTTCGATGACCAATTACTTCGCGTAGCTTGTAATTTAATCAAAGCGGGTTATAACCACGATGCAGAAGCAATGGTCAATGCGATGTCGGGCTATGAGTTCTTTGATGCAATGCCTTTAAGCATTAAACCCGATATGGCAAAAGTATTTTTATTGGCAACAGAAGCATTTAGTACACCTTTAAATAACCCAGATTTACCTGCTGGCGTGATGGATCAACATAACCGTTATGACTGGAAAAAAAGCCAGCTACATAGCCGTGTGATGCAACGTGCTTCAAAATCAATGGCTTCACGTTACTTCAGTATTCCACCAAAAGAATTTATGTTTATCAGTCGTAAATTTATTGGTGCTTATACATTTATGACGGTGATTGAAGCAAAGACCAATGTTCGTAAAATGATTGTACCTTTTGTTTAATCTTTTTAGTTTTCATACAGGTTAGACGAGATTGTAAACGTTTTAAAAATGTCACTTTTACCAATACCCAACAAATGTTGGGTTTTTTTATTTAAAAATAAACAATAAAAATCAGAATATTAATAACAAATATATCATCTACTCTACCATTCATCTAAGGTCAATCACTTTGTCAGCTTTGACATAGTTTTTTATTTTTATGCATGTCAGGATTGTTGTATACCGACACTAAAATACAGGGACTTCGGCATGACCAATATGGTAAATAAAGCTCAAGGTTTGGGTTTAAATCTAATTACAAAAATTGCAGGTAGTGATTTACTTGATCAGTTTAAATTGCGCAAATTTATCGAAAGATCACTTTATCAAGGTTCTAAAGCTGGTTTTAAAACCTTAAGTGCAACACAAAAAGCATTTAAATCAGATTCAAATGTAACCAAACAACGTCTGCCCAATCAGCAAAAGTCCCTATTTGATCTGAGTTTGACTGAAGAACAGCAAATGACGGTGGATGCCATGGATCAATTTGCGTCCGAAGTACTTTATCAACTGGCCCATCAAGCGGATCACGACGAAAAGTTTCCAGTTGAGCTTTGGCAACACAGTACCGATTTAGGTCTAAATTATTATGCACTACCTGAAGCTTTAGGCGGTGTTGCATCTGAAAAAAATATTGTGAGTAATATTTTAATTGCCGAACGCTTGGCTAAAGGTGATTTTTCACTTGCTGCAGGTCTGCTCTCTACTTTTAGTGTCATCAATGCAATCACACAATGGGGTTCTGAAAAAGTTCAATCTGTTTATTTAGCAAATTTTGCCAATGATACCGATATTCAAGCCACTTTTGCGGTACAAGAAGCAACCCCAGCATTTAATCCCTTACGCTTAAAAACCAAAGCGACTGCCAACAATGGACAATTCAGCATTACTGGAGAAAAAACTTTAGTGCTATTAGGTGCAACAGCAGATTTATTCCTTGTTAGTGCAGACTTTAAGGGTCAAGCGGACGTTTTCGTTGTAAAGCGAGACCCAAGTATTACAGTGAAAAAATCACCGGCAATGGGTTTAAAAGCAACTGAAACGGTAACTTTGAAGTTTGACAATACCCCTGCCCAACGTCTAGGTGACGAAGATTTTAATTACCCTGCATTTTTAGATTTAGGCAATCTAATGTGGTGTGCAATGGCTGTTGGTAGCTGTGAAGCGGTTAAAGATTACAGCATCAAATATGCCAATGAACGTACTGCATTTGGTGAACCTATCTCACACCGCCAAAGTGTGGCATTTATGATCGCAGATATGGCGATTGAAATTGATGCAATGCGTATGCTGATTTTAAATGCTGCCAGTCTTGCAGAAGCAGGACAACCCTTCCATAGAGAAGCGTATTTAGCCCGTCTACTTTGTGCAGAAAAATCCATGAAAATTGCTACAGATGGTGTGCAAATTTTAGGTGGACATGGTTTTACCAAGGAACATCCAGCTGAGCGTTGGTACCGCGACTTACGTGCAACAGCCGTTCTACATTCTGGCTTACACGCTTAACTTAGAAGATAAAGGATAAAAATCATGAATTTACAAAATCCAAAAAAATTCCAGATGCTTTTAGATCAAGCACACGAAACCGCATTGAATGTTTTACGCCCAATTTCTCGTAAATACGACAAAGCAGAACATGCCTATCCTAAAGAACTTGATATGCTGGCTTCTTTACTGGATGGTATGAACGACGGTGGTGATGGACTCAATGCTGGCGCTGCAATCAATAAACGTGGCGATATCGACAGCAATAATAAAAATGGCACCAATATGTCGACTGCCTTGGGTGTGATCGAAATGTGTTATGGCGATACAGGCCTACTGCTGACCATGCCTCGTCAAGGGCTAGGCAATTCAGCGATTGCTGCCGTCGCCAATGATGAACAGCTTGAGCGTTTTAAAGGGACATGGGCTGCGATGGCCATTACTGAACCTGGTTGTGGTTCTGACTCTGCTGCGATTCGTACAACTGCAACCAAAGATGGTGATGATTACATTCTGAACGGTGAAAAAATATTTGTCACCTCTGGGGATCGTGCTGACTCGGTTGTGGTTTGGGCAACTTTAGATAAGAAATTGGGCCGTGCTGCAATTAAATCTTTTGTTGTACCTAAAGGTACACCCGGCATGAAAGTTGAACGCCTTGAACATAAACTTGGTATTAAGGCATCGGATACAGCGGCAATTAGTTTTATTGACTGCCGTGTCCCTGGAGCAAATTTACTCGGTAATGCAGAAATTGATGTAGCCAAAGGTTTTGCAGGGGTGATGGAAACCTTTGATAATACCCGCCCACTTGTTGCTGCTATGGCTGTGGGCTGTGCCAAAGCATCTTTAGAACGTATTAAAGACATCTTTAAAGATGAACTAGATCCCGACTATGCAACTCCATATTTGCAAACATCCAATTTGGCTGCACAAATCTATCGGATGGAAGCAGAATGGGAAGCTGCACGCTTACTCACCATAAAAGCCACATGGATGGCAGATAACAAAAAGCCTAACTCTCGTGAGGCCTCTATCGCCAAAGCTAAAGCTGGACGTATTTGTAATGAAATCACTTTAAAATGCGTAGAGTTGGCTGCCAGTGTGGGTTATAACGAAGATGAATTATTAGAAAAATGGGCGCGTGATTCAAAAATTCTAGATATTTTTGAGGGAACACAACAGATTCAACAGCTGATCATTGCCCGTCGAGAATTGGGTAAATCTTCGAGTGAATTAAAATAGTATTGCAGCAAAACCTGTAAATTTACTTAGGGTTTGTTGGCATTTCATAACTAGACGAATTGTCAACAGCCCCTATACTGTTATTCAAGTGGTAAAGTTTTGATCAGTTGAATTTTTAACTGATCACAAAAGGTAGAATTTTTGTTATAAAAATTCTACCTTTTTTATTTTCATTTACTTATGTACCAAATTAGAACGATACAAATACAAGACAATCCGTCGATCGCACAAGTTATTCGTGAAGTATCTAAAGAATTTGGCTTAGCACCTGAATCAGGCTTTGCTGTAGCCGACCCGATCTTGGATGATTTATATCAGGTATATGCTCAACCCAATGCCCAATATTGGATTATTGAGGATGCAAATGGTCGCGTTGTTGGTGGCGGAGGTCTTTCACCATTACAAGGTGATGCAACTGTTTTAGAGATTCAAAAGATGTATTTTTTGCCTGAACTCCGTGGTTTAGGATTTGCTAAGAAAATTTTAGAAAAGTGTTTTGAATTTGCACAACAACAAGGCTTTCAGTCTTGTTATTTAGAAACCACTCAAGATCTCTGGCAAGCCATTAAACTCTATGAGAAGTTAGGCTTTAAGCATTTATCACAACCTAAAGGTAATACTGGTCATAGTCATGTTTGTGAAGTTTGGATGCTTAAAACATTGCTTTAACGCACCATAAGCTTGTTCAATTCACTTTGGTCGTATTTTCATTACTTTCAGGACATAACACAATGTTATTATGGTCTAAATCACTCGATATTTTGAGTGATATTTCAATTCGACTTAAAAAAATGGATGATTGGCAAAACAGTCATTGAAATTGCTTAATGGTGATTTACAATGAAAAAGTTTAAATAATTTAATTTTTATGCGTAGAACATCATTATTTATGAGTATTGTGTGAAATTAAGGGAATGTATAAACAATGTTGTATTTGGAAGATTTAAATATTGGTGATCATTTTAAAAGTCGTGAATACGAAATGACTTTGGATGAGGTTTTAGAGTTTGCACATAAGTATGATCCGCAAGTTTTCCATACGGATGCTGAAAAAGCCAAAGATCACCCGATTTTTAAAGGACTTGCTGCAAGTGGATGGCATACCTCAGCGGTCACCATGCGCCTTTGGACTGAATGCTTCCCTGTTGCTTATGGCTTAATTGGTTCAGAATCAAGTTTAAGATGGCCAAAACCCACGCGTGTGGGCGATAAAATACATGTCGATGTCGAAATTGTATCTATCCAGCCCTCTAAAACCAAAAATGATCGCGCAATTGTGACCTATGTAACACAAGCAAAAAATCAAGATGACGATGTATTGCTAATTTCAACCACTAAAATTGTGGTATTTAAGCGCAATTTTGATGCACATTAATCCTAAATTTGTCTTACAATATTTAAGGGTTTTTCCATATCATGACAATATGATTAAACAAGTAAAAACAATGTTTAGAGCAATGGAAAGCACATGAAAACAGTCTCAGCTCGCCAAGATCAGGGAATTCCTGGTGTTTATGGACTATTATTATTAGATATTGTTTCTCGTTGGGGATATAGCGCAGAGACACTTTTCGCACCCTTTAATTTTACCAGCGAGCAGTTAGCAGATCCTGAGTGTCGGATTCCGACACCACTTGCCAATGAATTGATTAAACACGCATTAAAACTTACAGGTGAAAGCACCTTAGGCTTTCATCTTGGTACACAAATGCGTATCTCCATTCATGGCTTTATTGGTTATGCCATCATGACAGCACACGATATTACCGATGCGCTTGTCTTAGCCAACCGTTTTATCCAGTTGCGTATGCCCTTTCTACAATTGTATTTTTCTACTTTTGGTGAAAAAGCCACACTTCAATTGCAATGTGATATCGAAATCGAACCTTTACGCACGGAAATTGTGATGGGGCTAACCTTTGGTATTATGACCATGGCAAAAGCCTTAACTGGTATTGATTATTTGCATGGCGATATCGATTTTGATTTTCCCAAGCCTGATGGTTTTGACAAATACATCGAGAAACTGGCAAAGCAATACAATATGCGTTTTGAACAGCCACATCTCATTGCAAGTTTTGACAAATCCTACTTGGGCTTAAAAATGGTCAATGCTGACCCGATTGCCAGTCAAATTGCGATTAATCAATGTGAAGCAGAACTTTCAGCTTTGGGTGAAAGGCGCCGCTTGGCAATGCGTGTACGTGATATCTTGACTCATTCGGAACAGCATTATTTAAGTATTGAAAATGTCGCAGATCGTCTGCATATGTCAGACCGTACATTAAAGCGTCAGTTGGCTGCCGAAGGTACTTCTTTCTCTACATTGGTAGATGAAGTACGTTATCGCCATGCCACATCGTTACTTTCCCGTACTGACTATACACTGGAACAAATTGCAGATGAACTCGGTTATAGTGATGTTGCAAACTTTAGTCGTGCATTTAAACGCTGGAGTGGTCGTAGCCCAAGTAGTTGGCGCAAAGACCCATACTTATAATGTGATTTATCACGATTATTTGTTTCGATGAATAAGTTTATCAGTATCTCTGCTTTCTGTTTTGATTAAAAAACCTGTATAACTCGTGCCAAAAATAAATTGATTAATGGAGTCATTATGAATCATCCTTCAGATTTGAAATATGCAGCAACACATGAATGGGTAAAAATTGAAGGTGATCTTGTGATTACTGGTATTTCTGACCATGCTCAAGATGCTTTAGGCGACTTAGTCTACGTTGAAGCGCCTGAAGTGGGTAGCCATGTGGTTGCTGGCGCTCAAGCTGGTGTAGTTGAATCCGTTAAAACAGCATCTGATATTCATGCGCCTGTTTCTGGTGAAGTTGTAGAAGTGAATACTGCCCTTGAAGATGATCCAGATTTTGTGAATGACGACCCGTATGGCAAAGGCTGGATTTATAAGATTAAACCAGACAATATTGCAGATGTTGAAAAGTTACTCAGCAATAGCGAATATGAAGCTGGGCTTTAATTTTTAAAATCCTAATGCTTAAAAATAATGTTTAAACACAAAAAGATCAGATGATTCTGATCTTTTTTTTAAAATTTGATTAAAATTATTTTTTTAAATCAAGGCGAGTAAGAATAGGTCTACTTTCTCCTATAGTATGGCAACCATTAGTCCAACCTTGAATTACAGTTTGGCTATGAAAAGCAGATAAAAGTGCAGCATACACTTCTTTGAATAATGGATGAGTTTTTCTTAATACTACTTGATTTGCTATTTGACATCCCTCACCTGTCGCTACATTAGCTTTCAATTCAATAATTATATCTGTTCCGTTATCATGTACGACTAATCCACTTATTTTTGTGGGTGAGAATGGACTATTTGCAAATACAGAACTGCAAAATAGTAGATTAAAGCAAAATGCTATAAGTATATTTTTCATGTGTTGACCAGTTTTTATATTTTAAATGATTATAACAAGAATGAGCCAATTATCAATTTATACTATAAAATATAATCATATTTTTTTCTGAGTTAAAAAATGAATAAATATGATGAAAAAGTTATTCGGGCTTTTCAAACAGAATCTACCATTAGAGTATATCAAGCTTTTTCTAATGAATTAGCCTCATTAGCAATTAGAAATAAATCACTTAAGGATAATCCTCATTTCAAAATGACTAGAATGACATGGATAAAGCCTTCATTTCTTTGGATGATGTATCGCGCTGGCTGGGGACATAAAGATAATAAGCAACAAAAAATTTTAGCAATAGATATATCAAAAAATGGCTTCGACTGGGCATTAAGTCATAGTTGTTCAAGCCATAAGCCTATAGCAATTAAAGAAGATGAATGGAATATAGTTAAATCCAAAACTCCTGTAAGAATACAATGGGATCCTGAACGGAATTTATTATTAGAACCTTTAAAATACAGAGCTATTCAGATCGGGCTAAGTGGAATTGCAGTTGAACATTACATCAATAAATGGGTAACTGATATCATTGATATAACAGAAGAAGCAAAAGAAATCTCTAATTTAGTAGTAGAGCATAAATTTAAGGAAGCAAACTTATTACTTCCTAATGAAAGTATTTATATTCCAGATCAAACTATTGATGTGGCTAAACTTTAATTCCTAAGATCTTAAATTGTTCATCGGCAAATCCTCTTAGTGTTGGGTCTGGATCATTAAGAAATTGATTCAGATATTCCAAAGCTTTGGGACAAGAAATATTTCTTCCGAATCCAAAGAAAGCCCTTCTTGCAATTGATCTCTCCTCAAAACCTACTAAATATTGGGGTACAAATATTATAGCTTCATATAAAAAATCAATATATTCACAACTCTCTTGCCTAGAAAATGTATCAATAATGTTTTCATGCTCATGGTGCCATTCACTAAAGTATATTTTTTTAATAAAAGAAAATAATTCTGATTCCAGTTTTCTACCATCTCTAAATAAATAACCCATTCCTATCGCCAATGCAAACTCTTCTTTATTGTCATTAGCTAATTTGAATAATTCAGCCCCAAATATTTGATTATCCTCAATATCTAAACCAAGTATTTTTTTAAACCTATATTCACTTATTCTCCCAAAAGCATAATTTTCGATCGCAGTTTTTTGCTCTACACTTAAACTCATAACACAACTCCTAAAATTATCTTGGAACTTCTCTGAATCTTATAATATTTTGATAAAATGAATCTACAAACACTTAGTTAAATTAATTTTTACTTATAAATCGAGTATTAAATGTTAATAATTTTATAATTTATCCAAGGGGTAATAATTTGTAATATCAATTTCATCTAATTCGACTCTTATTTTATCAAAATCAAAATATACATTGAGATAATTGTCTTTAAAACCTGATATCTCAACCAACTTACTTGAACTGGAATAACAAAATTTTATCGTAGATTTAGAAGGTATATCCATGGCTCAATTACCAAGATAATATTACTCTTGGAATTGTTTGTGTAAGAAAAAACATTATATTCCATAATAATCACCCTAAGCCTATTCTTAAAAATTATATTAACTACGTGTTCCATATTCACTTTTCAAAAGTACTAAAACTTTGTTTAATTGTTGAGTAATTTGGCTTTCATCATTCATATATTCACCACCTCCTGGTCTATATGATGCTAAAAATAAAATTGTTTCAGTAATTAATTCATCTTTAATAATTAAATTTTCCAAAAGAACTTCAATCTCTTGAGTGTTTTTTAGTGAGATATCATCTTTGTTAACAAACTTTTCAATTTTATCAATTAATTGATTGTAATCCATATTACTTAACCCACGAATTAACAAATACAGGAATTCAATTTCTAGCCACTTTTATTTAGTTTTCTTAAATTTTTTTTATATTGACTCAATAAACGGTAAAAGCACTAAAAAAAATAAAACAAAAACAGAAGAATAATTAATTTTTTTTACTACCTCCCTGTCTTCAACGTAAGAAAAATAATCACACACAATCACCCATAATATTTTTAAAAAAATAGAAAAAAATATGCTAGTCCAAATTAAAATTCCAGTTACCCAATCATTCTCAACCCTTATAACATATTGACTATATACATAGATAGATACAGGGAATAATAATATTAAAAAAATAGTTATTGATATTAGCATATTCAATATACTGAAAATTCGATTCATTTATCTTAAACCTTGTTTGTAAAGATATTCTGTTAATTGTAGGCTCTGTTGATGACCCTCTTTGATTCTTAGATTCATAACAAAAGCAGTATGTATTATTTCATTTGTGGTAGTACTGTCCTCAATGAGGGATAAACCATTATTTTTGTATAGAATAGACCTTAATTATTCGTAATCAAAAAAAATTTCTACACATGGCAACAATTTATTAATTAATTTACAATATGCTTTTATATTCGCATATTCCATACTAATAAAGGCTATGTATTCATAAAAATACTGTAATAATCCTCTATAATCACTAATGAAATTTTCTTGAATTTTTTAAATTAATCATATACCACCCTATCAATAAGTGTAAATTAAATAATTAATCAATTTTAAAGAAACCTTATTCCACCTAAATATTTTAGAATAAAATATAAAGTTAATTTATCTCTATATTCCTAATTAAATAATTAAAATTTAAATCATGGATGTATTTTACTCCTTCTTATATATTCTCGATCTATTTTATCAATTTTTATTTCAGTAGGTATGTAATTATAAAACTCTTCAATTTTCCAGTTACATGTTTCCAATCTTTCTCTCAAATCCATTGGTAATTCACTAATTCTCAAAATAACCAACACCATTTTCTTCTCAGATAATATTCATATTTTTGACAGTGCACATGGTGGTTCACCAATAAAATAAACTTTTCCATCATTTAAAATTAATAATATACCTTTTACATTTTTATACTCCATGCTACTATATAAAAATTATTGTTATTTTTCATTAACCCATATCCACTTAATATAATAGATAAAAATATTAATATGAGATACATACCGAACACCATTTACTTTATCTTCTTCAAGATTACATTTATAATTGGTAAAAAAATAAAAACATAATAATTAACAAATTTAACATACCTCTTTGAAATAAATATTTCATTTCTAAAAAATATTATTTTTATAATAAATGAAAATAAATAAACAAAACCAGTTAAAATTAAGAAAATCCAAATAATCACTCCTAAAAACCAATCTTTTTCTAGTTTTAAAATAAACTGACTTTTAATATAGCAATATAAAGGATATGTTATTAAGATAAAAGCTAGTGTAGATTTAAAAAAATCTACACTAGCAAATACTATCTTCTTCTTCATCTAAATTTTTCCTATTAAAGTACTCTATTAGATAACCTTAGAACTAAAAAATAAATCTGAAATTTTCAGTTAAGAAAAAGATCATATTATCTTAAGCCTTGTCTATAAAGATATCCTGCTAATTGCAGTCTCTTTTGATGAGCTTTCTTGATTATTAGGCTCATAATAAAATTAACTACTTAAATAAAACCATAATTCACAAACCAATTTTCTAATTTTTTTATTAGTTCATCCGATTTAAAATCTTGAAATTTATATTTTTTTAGTACCTGTGATAACTCTACTAAAAGCGTTTTACAAATTTGAGTGATTCTTTGTTCGAATGTCATATTATTAAATAGATCATAATCCAACATAATATCCATGTACAAGACTTTTTCTTTTTTTGATAATCGTAATCGTTTTTTAAAAACAATTTCAGGTTTACGACACATTAATATAATTACTATTCCATTTAAATCACTACCATAATTCTCAGATGTAATATATTTATTAAATCCATTTGAAGTAATTTGTTGCTTTGCTATTAAAATTCCTGATTCAGAGTCAGTATCAGATAGTAATTGAAATTTAAACATGATTATTTAACACCTTTATTACCAGGAGGGAGCTCACCATAAACTTCTCTATAATTTCGAATATATTGATTTTGAATAGCTTTTCCATCTGCAGGTAGCAATCCTTTCTTACTGATGATTTCCATATCTAATCCCCTACCAGTATTTGCTAGTTCTTTCGTGGAATATCTTGTCGCAGGATGTATAGTTTCGCCTATTTTCCATAATTGCCCAGCTTCTAACCAAACACCGCCCTGTGGTTCTTTAAATCCCCATTTCATTATTGGGTAAAAACCACTTTCAGCTGCCGATAACTGATAAACATAAGTAGGATTATAAAGATTACTAGTACCTGATGTTAACCATAATACAGGTGAAATTGATGCGCCATTTTGTGCTATATTATAATAAGTAAGTTCAGCGGTTGACATTGATGCTAGTCTAGCTGTAAATAGCATAGATCCAAAGCCATACCCAGCAAGAGCAGCATCGCCAATTCCACTTGGTGGGATATTATTAGCATTTGGTGTGTCTGACCTTAGATTATCTATAAGCCATATTCCTAGGACTATAAAAGGTAGCTGTACTGCTCGTCCATTTGGATCATTAAAAGTATAAGTATCATTCCATCCATATTGATAACGGTTGGTCTGTCCATGACCCTTCTCTAAGAAAGTCACAGGATCAGGCTGATAAAATCTTCCTAATACAGGGTTATAGTGACGTTGCTTTAAATAAACCAAATCATCAGCATCTTGAACCCCACCAACAAAAGCATTGGGATTCTTTAAATTGCTTGGTTTCTTATATTGCAGTTGTTGACCAAAAGGCGCGTATTGATAAGACTGACTGACCACGCCCTGTTCATTGATCACTTTTAAGGTTGAACCATCAAAGTTCTGGACATGATATTGAATCCGATCCTTAGCCAGCGTGAGCTGACTAAGAACTAGGAAGAGACTTAATACAATCAATTGAGCTGTTATCAACCAGATCTTATTTGGCTGCATATTGTTATTTTTCATTAGGTCTTTCATTTTTGTTTTCATGATTTATCCCCTTAGTCATCTTCCAAGATCATATCTAAGATTGCAGGCAACCATGCTGCCATATCTTCATCAGGATCAGGCTCACTTGGTTGAATCAGCGGGTCTAAAACACCTTTCGCACCCAATAATTTGTATTCATAACCATCTTTATGACCATCACCATCTGAGTCAGGATTATTTGGATCAGAACCGATAAAGCGTTCGATATAATCAGGTAAACCATCATCATCACTGTCCACATAACTCTCTAACAAGCTATTGATACCAAACTCGGCTCCTTCAAAATCATTCATCAAATCAAAGCCTTTACTGTTGGCATCTGGATAACGTTCTAAAGTTGCAACTAATTTCCCAGTAACATAAACATAGGCTTTGCTATAACCTGATTGATGGTTAATGTCATAAACCAGATTACCTGCTGAATCATAAATATAGTCAGTAATACCATCATCACGAACTGCACGAACACGCAAACCATCTGTATTGTAGATATAACTTTCATTACCATTTTTACTGATACGGTAATAAGCATCATAATCTAAGGCACGGATACCATCATTAGTGACATTCCCCATCGCATCATAGCTAAAGTTATATGCTGAACCACTAACATTCGCTAAGCGTGATGTGCCATTCACATAGTTATAAGTGTAGGAAGCAGGTGCAACCATTTGACTCTTAGAGGTAATATTGACTGAACTAATATCATCATTGTTATATAAATACTGATAACGTGCCTGATCAAGTTCAACCTGTTTCATCAAGCCTGTACCAAAACGGTCAATTGTGGCGTTATAGGTCGCACCACAATGATCACTCATTCTATTGATACGGTTTAATGCATCATAACCATATCCAATATTGAGTACACATTTGTTCAAACTGGTAGAACTTACACCTGTAGGCAAGCCATTGTTTGAGTACGAATACGTCCAAGCTACATCAGCATTTGCTTGTACAGATGTAAGTTGACTCAATATATTGTAGTTAAGCCCTTGAATCACATTAGGTATTGAATAGACTTCACCCAAAGCATTTTGATCTGACAAATTAACAGATTTGCCATTTGGATAAATAATTGAAACCACTTGGTTCAAGTTGTTATAACCAAATGTGGTGGTATAACCATAATTAGCATTATTGGAATTAATATTTTGTGTGAGTGTGATATGTGCTGAATTAGCAGGAGACTTTCACTTGGGATATGCTAGGCAGCTAACCGATAAAAGTTCTCTGCTATTTGATTTGGCGTTTTAAAATCCAAACTCTTTTGAATTCTTCGCTGATTATAAAATAACACAATGTATTTTGTAATATCTGCTTTAGCTTCATCTCTGGTTTTATAGTTGCAATGATGCACTAATTCATTCTTGAGTATGCCCCAGAAACTTTCAATCGGTGCATTATCGTAACAGTCCCCACGTTTGCTCATTGAACCTTGAAAATCACATTTTTCCAGTATCTTTCGATATTCATGGCTGCAATATTGGCTGCCTCTGTCCGAATGAATAATTAAGCCTTTCGTTGGTTTTTGATTACGAATCGCCATAGTCAGTGCATTGCAAACAAGTTGTGCGGTCATACGCTCATTTAAGCTATAGCCAACCACTTGTTTCGTGTACAGGTCTTTTACTGCTGCCAAGTATAACCAACCTTCAGCAGTCCAAATGTATGTAATATCGCTTGACCATGCAAGATTGGGCTTAGTCATTGAAAACTGTTGCTCTAGTAAATTTGCGTAGATCGCTCGATTATGATCACTCTTCGTAGTTCTTTTGAAACGCTTATGACGCTTACAATACAGCTGGTTGAGCTTTTTTATTTGACGTACAGCATACGTACTGATTTTGATACCTTGCGCTTGTAAATGCTTAGTTAATCGAATATAGCCATAGCTTTGTTTAGTTTCCTCATGAGCTATTTTGACCAAAATTGTCTGTTGATTTCGCTGAACCAATCTTTTATTCATGCCTCGTTTTAGCCAATCATAAAATCGTGACACTGAAACGTGAAGTAATCTAGCCATAAAGCTAATCGGGAATAAATATCTTTGCTGTTTCATATAGGCGTACCTTACTGACTTTCTTTCGCAAAGTACGCTGCTGCCTTTTTTAGAAATTCACGTTCCATTTCAGCTGTTTTGAGCTGTTGTTTGAGCTTTTTATTTTCTTCGAGTAAGGCATTTAGATCAGGTGAATATTGTTTAGTGCCTGCTAAGGTGCCAGTCTTTGCTTTATTATTCCAATTTGAAAGAGTTTGCATTGAAATGCCAAGTTGTCTGGCTGTTTCCGATACATTGCCTTGATTGGCTTCAATCAATTTTATTGCTTCAACTTTAAATTCTGCGGTGTAAGTCTTCTGTTTCTTGCTCATGGTAAACTCCTGATGAGTGTCTATAGTTTACCAAGTTAAAACCTCCTGTTTTCTCAGCACACATCAGTGTTACAACACGACCAAAACCATCACGACCATAGCCTTGCGAAGTATTGGCATTATTGGTTGAATTTAAACGCCCTGCTAAGCTATAACCATAATTGGTGGTTACACCACGCCAAGCGCGAGAACGAATCAAATCATTGATTGGATAATATTCAATTGTTTCGACTGAACCATCTTGATGGCTAATGGTTTTAATTCGCCCAGTCGCATCATAACCATAACCCTTTTGCCCATTGATACTATTGTCTTTTTCGGTCGCCAATGTGCCATTACTGTTATAGGTATAACTTTGTGTTGAAGCACCTGAAGCTGCAAAAGTTGGTTTTAACAGACCTAAATTATATTCAGTTGAGGTTGTGAATACAGAACCATCACCACCTTTACGACTGACCAGTGTTTTTAGATTTGCACTAAAATCGCCAGCAGCTAAATAATCAGTTTCAGTGACACCATAAGCATCTGTTGTTAATGCAATAGCACCGTTACGCCCACCACATGATTGATAGCAGTAGTTTACGGTTACGCCATTATCAATTACAGTTTTTGGTCGGTCAAAGACATCATAACTTGTAGAAATCCCCTCACTTGTACTTCCAGTAGATGGATTTGAACTAAAGATTACATTTCCAAAAGCATCATATTTACTTGAATTTACCACCGTCTTATTTGATGTATTTGCAGCAGAATAGATCAGTAAACCATCACCATTATATTTTTCAGTTTTGTTATAACTTGCGCCATTTTGCATTGTTCTTACAATGTTTAAACCATTGTAATCAATAGTTGTATAGCTTAAACCAATAACTGGTGTTTCAATTTTTAAACGACCTGCATCGTCATATTGGTTTTGTGAACGAACACCATCTGCATCTGTATGGAAAATAATATTACCAAAGTCATCGATCACATTGGTTTCTAGGCCACCATTGGCTAAACGGATATTGGCTGGTACACCTTTTTTATAGGCAGAGTATTGAGTAATTTGTTGACCATTGCCCACATCAACTTCCATTGGTAAGCCTGTGTGTTTATCTCCTGCAACATAGCTTGAAAAACAACTAGCAAATTTTGACCAAGCAAAATCAGCAAGGTTACCTAAACATGAACTAAATGAAACAGTTTCATATTTAAATTTGGTGATACGTCCTTCTTTGCTCTCCTTCGTGATTGCACCTTGAGCATCATATTCAAGAGATTGTGTAGTGTAGTATCCTGAAGCCTTTTCACGAGGTAAACCTATAATCCATGGTAAACTACCATCATTAACTGAAGCATTTGTAGGGTCTGCATTAAAATAAGCAATATACGTAACTGGTAACGAAATTGAGCGAGAGCCATTTAAACCTGTAAATTCAGTTACTTGTGGATTACCATATTGATCAAATTTACTATAAATTGTGCTATATGTACCATGATGATTAATCGTTTTGAAATATAACCTAACAAATAACACATCTTCATAATCAGTATAGTTATCGCTGGTTATTTTTGGCTTCTGTCCAATAGTGTTTAATGTTGTCCAATTATAGGATTCTGTACGTGCATCAATTGTTACTTTTTTAAGTAGTCCATGTTGAAAACTTTCAGCACTACCACCTTCAAAAGCATTCATGACATAGACATATACTTTAGATAAACCTGTAGCATTGTCCTTGGTTGTTACTGTTGTTGTTTGTTCTTTGTTATCTTTATTTCGACCGTAGTTATAGATAATTTGTAATGGATTAACATCTACGCCTGTATAGCTAGAACTGTTTACTTTAAATGATTTAGTTTCAACAAAGCCTGGACGAGACTCGTTAAATAGATAGTACGACCAACCAACAGATTTCGCATTTACAAGACCATTTGAGGAGCCTTTAAAATATTTAATCCCAGTCAAATCACTATAAAACCACATATAGCCTTGTGAAGTAACACCATTAACAGACTTAGGATGGTTTCCTACGATTCGATACGGTCCACCATAATCATATGTAATCGCATCTCCACTTACATCACCAACAGTTCTCAAATAGACACTTGCAGCTTGTTTATTTTGAACCTGACTAACAGTATTGGTACTACCTGGAATAGTGTCATTATTTAGATAGTTACTGTTACTCCCTTGATAATATACATAGGCTTTCCATACTAAATATTTATTATTTATGTATCGGTTAATTTTAGTTAAAACCACGTCACCTTCGAAATTAGAAAAATCATTTTTATTTTCTGTAACTATTGATCCATTTTTATATTTAGCATATGACAATACCACTTCATCATTGTCTGATATATCTTTCCCATCAAGTTGATGCTTAATACTTTCTAAAAATAATTTAGATGAATTATTATAGCCTTGATAGGTTTGATTGGTATTTTCCATCTTATGATAATTCATGAGATAGGATTCACCAAACTGATTTTCTACTTTTGAGGCATAAATGCTTACACGTCCAGCAATATATTGACTTGCAAATACAGTTGGAAAGCCTGTTTGGTTTTCTCTATTTTGACTAGGAAATAAATAATTAGACCCATTCGGAGCTCGTACTCTAAAATCATTTCCACCATTTTCACATGAAATAAACCAGTTATCTTGTGAGATATAACGAGCTGATTGAGGATAACCAGCTACATTACTTTTAATTGGATAGAATGTAATATTTTTTTGACCAGGAAGATACAGTGTAATTGGTCTTTGGCGAGTGTCCACCTGTGAATATAAAGAAAAATCCGTTCTAGATGTATAAGTTCTTGAGTAATCCCACTTTATTGAATCAACAACACCATAGCCATTCCATTTTTTCTCAAGTAGAGCCAATAATGTATTTGCATATGCATTTGTATTTACAGAAGTAATAAATCCAGCCATATTGACTGGCCTACCATTCCCATCTTTTAAAACCACAGGTGAATTAGAACCCTTAATATAGAAACTAATATCAATATTTTGCATTCCTAGTAAACTACTACTAAAATTTTCAACTAATTCTTTAGCAAATACATCATAGTTATTTGAGTTTTTATAAATCTCCTTTACACCATAATTAGTTCTAATAGATACTTTAATTATTTTATTATTTTCAAGAGCAGTTTTATACGTAAACAATGAAATATTTAAATTAGTAACTAACGCATTAATTACAGCTTCATTGTCTTTTTTATTTTCAGATAACAATAAGTTACTATAAGTTTGTAGCGCATCTGGAACAGTAGTATTCATCCCAGGTATTCCACCTAAGGGGTTGTAAGGAATTCTGGTGTCAATTTGGAATGCTAATCCAACATTTTCATTTGATCGCGGATCAACATTTCTTTGTGCTGCTGTAGATACTGCAATCGCATAAGCTAAATTTTTAAAATAATTCGCATTAGCTAATGATAAAAAATCTTCTCTAGTTTCATTTTTATATCCGCTATCAATAATATTCGTATCGTAGATAGGATTTCCAAAACTATTATTGCCAGTTTTGGCATCTCCATTGGCTATGCATACACCAGCTCCGCCATCGCCTTGAAGTTTTGTAGATGCCCCTGTCATCATCACCAATCTTGGTGACTCTAGCTCCCAGTTCCCCATAGAGCGAAAACCATTATTTACTTTTCCATAAGAACGAGACAGAGTAAAATTCAGACCTCTCTCACCTTTTAATGTGACTTCAGGTACATCATAAACAAGGTTACCACTCATTAAATCGACATAACCATTGGGTGTTTTTTCTTGTCCTGTATCGCCTACACTTTGATCTGATGGAAAAGATGTCATTGCAACAGACCAATCTATTGCTCCAGCATAAAGTATTGAACTAAATAGGCTTAAAACAAAACTCATTATTATTCTCATGAGCGATATCCTTTTTTATTTATCTATTTAATTACCTATTTGCGTTGCAAAATAACTGATTGAATATCTTCACCGTCAGGCCATCTTGTACATACATTCGCTCCTTCTACACCTACATTTCTATTTGATGCTTGTGCCAACATTAACATTGCTAATTGCCGCTTTCCCGTTGCACTATTTTCATTTTTTATCATCATATAACTTGTGTTTTTAGCACAATCCGGGATATTACTTGATCGACTACCGCTAAAATAAATATAAATGAGTCCATCCGAGTCACGTACTACAATTGATTCAACTTTTCCTGTGTAGTCACTGGCTAAAACATTTCCAGCAAACACTAGTTGAGACATCAACAAAACAAAGAACACTACTTTTTTCATTTTTAACCCTATTTACTTTTTTTAATAAGTTGTATATAAAAAATACATATTTTTAAGAAAAAATACAAGTTCAACACAAAATATTCACAATTCATCATGAGAGTGGAGAAAAATGTTAAGAAAAATCACAATTGTTCTTATTTTAATGACAGCAAATACTTCTTTATATGCTGCTGAGAATATTACATATCGGAAAATTACTACCATTGGTTGCCATCATGTAGACGGAACATGTTATGCAAGTTTGTCAGGGGAGCCTTTTGGTAACACTTTGTCTTGTCCATATAAAAATGTAAATCAATTCCGTTTTGACGCTAGCACTACAAATGGAAAAAGAACATATGCCTCGCTTTACGCAGCTTATTTAAGTAAGAAATTTGTAGATGTTTATTTAGATGGATGTTCCTCAGATGGTAGGCCATCTATCGTTTGGTTTCATATTTATTAATTTAGCAAGGTATACTTATGAAAATTATAATTATTTTTATTAGTTCATTTTTCTGTAATCAGTGTTTTGCTCAAGTAGATTGTGGACCATATAAAGTAATGCAAATTCAAACACAAGAAACTGATTTATTAGCATTGCTTAAATCTTCAAGTGGTCGAGAATCTTGGAAACAGATTGGCTCATGGTCAAAACCATCAACGAAGCCATACTTAGGTATCCTAATGCAAGCATATGCGATGAAAAAGAATATAACTTTGCGTTATATACAGGACAATTATAATTGTGAAGAAACTGATTATGTAACTGTACCATGGATGGTAAGAATGTGGTAATTCAAGAAATTTTTATACTTTGACATCATTTATCACAGCACCAAGGGTTTCTTCTTATAAACTAATTTTATTGAATTTAATTCAGAGGTGATACTAATGAAAAAAATTATTTTTTTAATACTTATTTTGATTAATCAATCCATCTTTGCTGCAAGCTGTACTGGAAGAGTGAGTGGTGTATCTATAAATCCGAAAACTGGTGGACTTTTAGCTAACACTGTAGGTGGTTTAAATAGTCCTGTATTATGTAGTACATCAACAACTTGGAATGAAATCCCCCCATCGAATTGTAGTAAATTGTTTGCTGTATTACTTACTGCTCAAATTACTAAAAAAACTGTAACATTGATTTTTTCTGGTCCCCAGAGATGCTCTGATTTCCAACCATGGGCTTTGGCTGAAGGGTTTTATCACTATATTTTAAATGATTAATTAGCTATGGATTGCTAAATTCAAAAATTAATTTTTAAAATTATGGGAACTGAAACATGAAAAAAATTCTATTACTTTCAGTGTTATTAACTCAGCAAATTTTTGCAGCTGAGACATATGTATATGGAAATATGACATCTATCACAAGTGTTTCGGAAGGATTACTCATTCGGCTTGAATCAGGAAACCTTCCAACTGTTTGTAATGGCACTCCTTATGGTTGGATGCTTATTCCTCAAACAAGTAAGGTTATTCTTGCTGTGACTTTGGCGCAGTGGTATCAAAAAAAGAGAGCTGTAGAAGTGTATGTTGAATCATATTCTGGCAATGGCTACTGTAAAGTGATTCAAGTACAACCAAAATAACAAACTTTAACCTTTATCCCATCATATCAAAATATGATGGGATTTTTTATAAAGGACTATTTCAAAATTATAAAGACACAATTTGATATTGTGTTTTACGCTGTCTGCAACAACTCCTGTTTCGAAAGTTGCTCCGCAACATCCAACAACAATTGCTCCGTCTTATTCCAACCCAAACAACCGTCTGTAACAGATTGACCATAAGTCATATCACAAGAAATTTTTTGATTACCATCCACCAAATGACTTTCTAACATTACACCACGTACATGGGTCACATGTCTTTCTTCAATGATTTGCTGCAAAACCAACGGTTGCTTTAAAGGATCTTTACTGCTGTTACCGTGACTACAATCAATCAGCAATGCGGGTAATTTCCCTTGATGCTGTTGGCGGATCTGCTGAATCGATTCTGCATCATAGTTTGTGCCCTTATTTGAACCACGTAAAATGATGTGTGCTAAAGGATTACCATGACTATGCACAATACAAGGCAATCCCTTTTGACCCATGGCTAGAAACTGATGAGGATGACTTGCAGATTGGATTGCATCTAAAGCAATTTGAATCGAGCCATCTGTCCCATTTTTAAAGCCAATACTAAAAGGCATATGACTTGAAATTTCACGATGAATTTGTGATTCACTGGTCCGTGCACCAATTGCACCCCAAGTCAATAAATCATCAAAATATGCAGTTGCCATAGGACTTAAAATTTCGCTGGCGATCGGCAAGCCTTTTTCAATAATTTGTAAATATAATTGACGTGATTTTTCTAAACCCAATTGCATATTGGCAGATCCATCTAAATTTGGATCGTATAAAAACCCTTTCCAGCCCACTGTTGTACGTGGCTTTTCAATATATGCACGCATCACTAGAAAGATCTGATCTGACACTTTTTCTTGTAATTGTATTAAGCGATCTGCGTATTCCAATGCGGATTTTTCATCATGAATAGAACATGGGCCAGTAATCACCAACAGACGATCATCTGTACCATCGAGAATATTTTCAATTGTTTGGCGTTGCTCAGCAATTTGTAAAGCAAGCTTATGTTTTAATGCAAATTTTTCTTTTAACTCATAAGGCAAACTGAGTTGAGTTTCTATGGTTTGATTTTGTTGTAAAGCAATATTTAGTGCATTCATGATGTATTCCTTTGGACTCTTACAAAGTCCGAACTTTTATTTGAGCGTATGGGATCTATTCAAATGGGCGATCAGGTTTTTCACTTGACCAAAGTAAGTCCAATAAAAGTTGCTAAAGTATACGTAGTTAAATTTCATCATGACATTCTCCAAAATCTTTACACTTAATTGATTCAAAATATTTTTAACATTCAGATATAAAAAAACCTGATCGGTGTTGCCGATCAGGTATTAACTTTGATGGGCAACCAATTCATTGCCCGAACGACTTCAGGCAATTATCTAAAGAATTGCCAGAAATAATAAGAAGTAGCGATTACAGGTTGCTTTTTCATCTTTATGTCGTTCATAAAAATCTATATTGAATTTACAATACCTGTAGTCTGTAGACTTTTCAAGCCCTTTTTTAAAGTTTTTCTATATTTTATGTATGGAATACAAATGATTGAGTTAAGGCACAATTTAACTCAATCAATAGTGTTGATCCAAAGCCCCTTACTGCAACATTTCTTGCACTTGTTCAGCACAAATTGCTTGGCTAAATAAGAAACCTTGGCCAAATTTACAGCCCACGGCTCTTAAATTTTCAAGCTGCTGAATCGTTTCAATCCCTTCTGCAATAATATCTAAAGAAAGGATTGGACCTAATTTTGCAATCCCTTCCACGATCGCTTTAATTGACTTTTCTTCATGCATACGATTTACAAAGTTGTAGTCAATTTTTAAACTATCTACAGGGTAATCACGAATATGCGTCATCGATGAATGCCCTGTTCCAAAGTCATCTAAGGCAATCCGCACGCCTTCTTGTTTAAGTTTTTTTAACGCGCGAATGACATATTCATATCCACGATCAGCCAAAACATGTTCAGTAATCTCGACTTCAACAAGATGATGTGGAATGGCATACTGGGTTAAGCGCTTTAATAAAATTTCAGCATAATTATCCCGCATAAACTCTACAGGTGAGGCATTGATTGAAATCGGTACAACGTTAAAGCCTTGCTTGATCCAATGAGAAATATCTGTAAATATTTTATCGTGCATGGTTTCGCTGATTTTGGTCGCTAACTCAAAATCATTAAATGCTTCAGCAACAGTCGCAGGTAAATAAACATTGCCCTCTACATCTCGCCATCTGAGTAAAGCTTCAAAACCAATAATTGAGCAATCATCCAGTTTCACTTTAGGTTGGTAAAATGGTTCAATTTGATTGTTACGGATAATTTGGCGCGCTGTATTTAATTGCTTGGCTTTACTTTGGGCAATTTCAAACATGTCTACACCAAACATACGAATTCCACCACGACCCCGTTCTTTAAGGTCATTTAAAGCAGCATCTGCACATTTCAACAATCCTGAACCATCTTTGGCATCATGCGGATAAATTGAACCGCCGATACTCATACCACCATTCAGCAATTTACCGCTATAAGTAATAGGCGCATCGAGTTGTTGTAATAATTTTTTGGAAACAGCCTCAATCTGTGCATGACTTTCCACATGGTCAATCACCACCGCAAACTCATCACCTCCGAGTCTTGAGATATAGGCATTTTCATCTAAACAATGCGCAAGGCGTTTAGATAAAACCTTAAGTAAATGATCACCAGCAGAATGACCTAATGTGTCATTAATATGTTTAAAATGATCTAAATCAATCAATAATAATCCAATTTTGCTTCGGTTTTCTCTGGCTTTAGAGATTGATGCCTTTAATCTTCTTTTAAATGCACGACGATTCATCAAACTCGTCATTTCATCAAATTCACAGATCACTCTGAGTTTTTCTTCGGCAATACGTTGTTTGGTTATATCTCGTGAAACACATAAAATACTGGTGGTTTGACCATTTTCATTGACAACTGGGGTTAAAATATTGTCCCAATACATGGTTAAATTACCAAAGACACTTTTACCTGCAAATCTGGCGTTTTTGCCTTTTGCCGCTTCTTTAATGGCTTTTTTACCCTGTTCACGCACTTCTGCTGGTAATAGTCCGAGCCATTCCATACCAAAAGTTTTTACTTTTTCTTGTCCTAGTAATGCAATACAACCAGATTTGTTCATATGTGACACATAACCATCTGGTGTAATAATTTTGATACAGTCGACACTGACATCAAGCATATCTGTATTGGCTTTTAGTGACTCACTGGTTTCACGTAATAACGTTGCACGTTCATGAATATTGGTGCAGGTTATAGTCCAATCAAAAAACTGTTGTTTATAAACCGTACTTTGAGCAATCAGTAAAAACCATTGATAGTCGCCATTCACATGACGGATACGACATTCTTTTTCAAAACGCTGACCCGTTTTCTGCGCTGTTATCCAAATATTATAGATATGTTCTGCATCATCAGGATGTAAGCATTTAATCCAATCGGAATCGCAAATATTGTGCGTATCTACACCAATAAATTCTTTTAATGGGGTATTACAATAGCCAATCCCCAATTTTGTCACCCAAATAAGGTGTGGTATCAGATCTAAAGCTTCTTTGACTTCATTCAAAATTTGTGCAGATCGAGGAGTTATAGACTTTGGAAATGAATCCACCTGATTCAAACTCGAATGCAAAGGTAAATAAATGCCTGCCATAAATTAATCCTATCTATCAACGCAAAATTAAGATAAACCATTGTTCAAACTTATATGTATTTTAAATAACCACAGCTTCTTGTATAACCCAAGTGTCGAGTCGTTATTTTTTTAAAAAAACCATGTGATATAAGTCACACTTTAACCAATAAGTTTAAATTGTATACAATAATGTTTATAAAATCTATTCTTTTAAGTTTTTAGGTATGTTTCAAATTTATGACAAACCTATATTTATTTAAATTATCTTTAAATATCAACCTGATAAATAAATTTTATATTTTGTAATATGAGAAAAAATCCCCCTATTATGATTTATTCTAAAGAGACTCAATTCCATGATTGAGTTCTGCACTTATTTACAATAATCTTAACAATATTCATAAAAAAATCAATCATTGCGTAATTTTCAAGCATATTAAAGAAAATTATTTTAAAAAACTAAATAAATAATCATCGTGATTAAATCGAATAATTATTGAACAAAAATTTAAATCATTATCATTTAATAAATACATTTTAATTTAAGCAATTTACCTAAAATAATTTAAAGGTAATTTTAAATAACGAATACCATTTATTTCAGGCTCAGGAAATTGACCTGCATTCATATTGATTTGAATGGCTGGAAGGATCAATTTCGGCATAGCCAATGTAGCATCACGCTGTTCCCGCATCGTAATAAAGGCTTGTTTAGTCACCCCTGTATGGATATGGATGTTTTCTTCACGTTGGCTCTTAATGTCTGTTTGGCAATGATAATCTAGGCGTGATTCAGACAGGTAATCATGGCATAAATATAACCGAGTATGCTCTGCTAAGTTAAAAATTTTCATTACAGAATCATAAAGTTGTGCCGCACTGCCCTTTGGAAAATCACAACGCGCTGTGCCATAATCAGGCATAAACAAAGTATCACCAACAAAGGCGGCATCACCAATCACATAGGTCAAACAAGCTGGGGTATGACCAGGCGTAGGGAGATTATATGCCTCTAACTCACCAATCTTAAAAATCTCATGATCTTTAAATAAATAATTAAAGGAATGTTGTGCTTTTAAAACCTGATAATCAAAATTATAAATTTGACTAAAAATATCTTGAACAGTCACAATTTTTTCACTTATGGCGATTTGACCACCTAACTGTTCTTTTAAATATTGTGATGCTGTTAAATGATCTGCATGTACATGTGTTTCAAGAATCCACTGCACTGTAAGATGATGTTTTTGAATATACTGAATAATATGGTCTGCATGTGTTGTCGATGTTGTTGCAGATGCCGCATCATAATCCAATACACTGTCAATAATGGCACAATATTGAGTAGCAAGATCCACCACTACATAACTAAAGGTATTACTGGCTTCATCAAAAAAATCTTGTACAAATGGATTCATAAAAAATTATGCTCCTGTCACTTTGCGATGAATCAATACGCCAAACAGCATGGCAACAATAAAATATAAGGCTTGATAATAACCTAAACCAATCAATGTAAATGCGGGTGCTGGACAAATTCCAGCTATTCCCCAACCTATACCAAAAATGAAAGCGCCTGCAATTAACTTTGTATCGAGTTGGGTATTTTTTGGTAATTCGATCACTTCATTAAACACAGTCACAGGATCACGTATCGCTTTTTGAAAAGGAATAAATGCGACTACAATTGCGCCGATCATCACAAAAGCCAGACTTGGATCCCACTGACCAAATATATCTAGAAAACCGATGACTTTTGCTGGATTCGACATCCCCGAGAGCATTAAACCTACAGAAAATAGCCCACCAAAGATAAATGCAAAGATATTTTTCATGATTAAGCTCCAATCACATGGCGCATCACATACACCGTAATAAACCCAGCCAGCATAAAGGTACAGGTTGCGACAATTGAACGCTTAGACAAACGACTTATCCCACAAATTCCATGACCACTGGTACAGCCTGATCCTAATCGTGTGCCAAAGCCTACCAATAGACCTGCGATGACAAGTAAAATTGGGCTTGTCGTTAGCATCACGATTTCAGGATTAAAAATCACTCCATAGATAAATGGTATGCTGAATAAGCCCAATAAAAACCACAAAGCAGGTGTTTTAAAAATTCTGTGTGGATTGAGGACTTGTGCAATTAGACCACTTACCCCAGCAACACGACCATTTACAAATAAGTAGCCAACTACAGCCAGCCCAAGTAGGACTCCCCCCAAAAAGGCCAGTATAAAATCATGCATTGCTTTAAATCCATACAATATATGTTTTAATAATATATAATTATTTAAATTAATCAACCTCATCTTCAGATAAGGATATATAGAAATATGCAAATCAAAGTCATAACTGCAAATACAATCTCTATATGATTTGCTACAGGATTGCACAGCCTAATTTTTAATTTTGATTTAAATCTCTGCATAGATTTATTCATATTTATAATTAACAATCAATAGCTTATAATTTATTTTAATTTTTAATATTTTACCAATAGACTTCGTTTATCAGTCCTTTTTAAAACTATAAATCAACATAAAATCCCCTCATTCTTGCCTTATTCCAAAGTAAGAAGAAATTTTTAATACCAATATGTTTCACTCAACATGATCTTTTTTTGCTTTATCAAACAGATCTAATCTTAAAATTAATTAAATTCACTCAATACTTTGTCTACAAACCATTTAGGGAAATGCTCTACAACAGGATTTAGTTTTAGTACTTCAGCCTTTTCAATCTCTGCAATAAAAGCTGCTTTTTCACCGTGACTTGAATTATCAAAAATATATGCACGATCTGAGGCTTCAATTGCCAACATCAATAAATCTAAACTACGGTAATAGCGCTCACAGATTTTCTGCACTGGTACAGCATGACCACCTGTAGCGACCCGATATTGCACACGTCCAATATTAATTTTTGGGTCAACGGTTGCCACATAGTACAGATACGTTTTAAAGCCTTGTTTCTGGGCTTCACGTAGAAACTCTACTTTGCTGATATGCGACATCACAGTTTCAAAAGTGAAACTCATTTTTAACCTTAAAAATTCCATCCGAATAAAATCGATAATGCGTGCGCAAAGATAGGAGTCGATTTCATCTCGGTTAAATATAATGAGTCCATCCACAATTTGTGGTTTTGAGGATAATAGCGGCACGACTTGGTCATTCTTTTTACGTTTTTTTTGTTTTAAAAATTTCAGTAACGCTGCGCTAGATAAATCATGATGATAATCATCTAAGCACAAACTTTGAGTCGCAGATAATTGTTTTTCAAGCTCATCTGCATTTAAATATGCCCCAATCTGATGGGGCGCTAAATAGTCTTTAATTGTGCTTTTACCTGATCCGTTTGGACCAGCAAACATTCTTATTCTCGGCTGTCGCATATAAAATTATGCCATCACCTCTTGTTTCTTTTTACGTTTTAACACACTGTGTTTAAGCTTGGGAACCACATAGGCAGAAGATAAATCTTCAACAACTTTGATTTCACCATTGCTTTGTTGAACCAGTTGTTGATCTTTTACATAAGTGATTGTAGCGTTTGACTGACTTGCATGATTAAATGCCGCACTAAACGCATCGATAGCAAGCACTGGAATCGTTGCTTCCTCACGTAATGTCGTCTTCATTGCTGTAAATGTCGTCATGTCAAATATCCTTAGCTTGATTTTTAGCTGTAGTTACATCTTAACATATCACTTATTTTTGTCTATTTATTCAACTGTAAACAGAGAAAATCTAGTTCTGTAGAAAGTTAAAACAGAATGTGAAGATATATTCACAAAATTGATTTAGAAATTCATCAAAAAACATAAGCTAAAAGCCATACGACATGCACTGACACAGTTATACTGTATTAAATAATGGATGGAACCTACCGATGTCTAGTGATCTTGAAATTGATGTAATGCGTGAATCAGCTGCATCAGTCGTGACTATTTTAAAATCTTTAGCCAATACAGATCGCTTACTCATTTTATGCCATCTTGCTCAAGAAGAGTTAAATGTTTCGCAAATAGAAGAAAAAACTCAGATTAATCAACCGACGCTCTCTCAACAATTGATGATGTTACGTAAAAGTGATGTTGTTTCAACACGTCGTGATGGGAAGCAAATTTATTATTCTATTAAAGATCAAAAACTGACAGTGGTATTAACAACCTTATATGATTTGTATTGCCCACAGGTTTAATACACATCTTAGCGTCTAGATAAATTTAAAATAAAAACAAACAATTCAGTATATAAGTTAGCTGTCGCTATTTTTCTTAGCATTTTTTCTGCATAATATATATGAAAATATGCTAATGAAGTTCCAATGGCTGCTCCAAAAGTTCAACTCAGTAAAATACTCCCTGCATGGCAATGGCTGCAAGACTATAATGTCCCTAAATTTAGGGCTGATCTACTTGCTGCTTTAATCGTCATTGCAATGCTTGTACCTCAAGGTATGGCTTATGCCATGGTTGCTGGGTTGCCTCCTGTGACTGGCTTATATGCCAGTATTTTACCCATGATCATCTATGCCATTGTTGGTGGTAGTCCAACGCTTTCTATTGGTCCTGTTGCACTGATTTCCATGATGACCTTTGCTACACTTGAACCGCTCTATGAGGTAGGTTCACCTGTGTATATTCAAGCCGCATGTTTATTGGCACTTCTCGTCGGCATACTTTCAAGTTTACTGGGAATTTTTAGATTCGGCTTTTTAATCCGTTTAATCAGCCATCCTGTGATTAAGAGTTTTATCATCGCATCCGCAGTATTGATTGCACTCAGCCAAGTTAAGTTTATGCTCGATGTACCCTTAAAATCTGGCAATATTATCGAGTTTATCCAAAGCCTATGGCAATACATTAGCTTTACCAATATTGAGACTTTGATTTTTGGTGTCTGTGCGATTCTGTTTTTGATTTACATCCCCGTTTTTTTTAAATCTAAGTTATGCCAATCTTATGCACATTCTCTACAATTCTGGGTGAAAGCACTGCCCTTGGTTCTGGTGTTTATTTCGATTGCGTTAATACATTTCCTGCATATAGACCAATTTGGTATCAAAACCGTGGGGGAGATTCCTTCGGGATTTCCACCAATTGCCATGCCTTACTGGCGTTGGGATTTGGTGATCCAACTTTTACCCGGTGCAGCCATGATTACCATGGTGAGTTTTGTCGAATCTATTTCTATTGCACAGACCACAGCATTTCAACAACGTAGTGAGCTCAATAGTAATCAAGAGCTGATTGCACTGGGTTTAGCCAACTTTAGTGCAGGTGTCACGTCAGCATTTCCTGTGACTGGCAGTTTATCACGTACAGTGGTCAATGCAGATGCAGGCGCAAAAACGCCTATGGCTGGTGTGTTATCTTCAATTTTTATCGTGATTGTGAGTTTATATTTTACCGGTTTATTTAAACAACTTCCTTTGGCGATTCTCGCTGTCACCATTATGGTATCCATTTGGAAATTGGTTGATTTTAAACCCTTCATCGAAACATGGCGTTATTCCAAAGCCGATGGTATTGCCATGTGGGTCACATTCTTTGGGGTGTTGTGTATCGATATTTCAACAGGTTTGATTATTGGTATTGTTTCTACATTTTTATTGCTGTTATGGCGTATTAGCCGTCCGCATATTGCCGTCATTGGCTTAGTTGAAGGCACGCAACATTTCCGCAATATTTCAAGACATGATGTATTGACCAGTACCAATATTGTGTCTATTCGTATAGATGAAAATCTAAGTTTTTTAAATGCCAATACCTTAAAAGAATTTATCATTTTAGAAGTCAGTAAACACCCAGAACTACATCATGTGGTGATCAATTGCTCAAGTATTAGTAATATTGATGCAAGTGCTTTAGAAACTCTGGAAGAAATCAACAGTGATTTAAATAAATTAAAAATCCAAATGCATCTCACGGAAGTCAAAGGTCCAGTCATGGATCGTTTAAAACAGTCCAATTTAATTAAACAGCTTAGTGGAAATATTTATTTAACGCATTACCAAGCCATGCATCAATTAGATGCCCAAACTTTTAGTTAAATAATCGTTTAAATTATCAACATTTTTTATTATGATTGCTGAAAAAGCTATATATTTTTTAATATCTTAATTTTTATGGCGAAATTGTATTATTTAAGTTTTCGCTTTTAGGTATAGAATACGCGGCTTGTTCATCGATTTTAGACCAGTTTAGGCATAAAGGTTCAACATGTTTGCTGTCCTAGCACGTTTAAGTTTAGTTACTCGTATTCTTATTGCCATTATTCTTGGTTTTATAGTTGCGTATCTATTCCCCAATTCAGCCCAATATTTCATTATTTTAGGCGAGCTTTTTATTAAAGCATTAAAATCCATTGCACCAATTCTTGTATTTGTCTTGGTTCTCTCGTCTATCGCCAACTTTAAAGTCGGTGAAGGCGCGAGTAACTTAAAACCGATCCTTGGATTATATGCAATTGGAATGTTACTGGCTGCGATTAGTGCCATTACGATAAGCACGATGTTTCCAAGTACTTTGGTTTTTGCACATGCAAGTGAAGTGACTTTACAGCCACCGGGTAGCGTAGCAGAAGTATTAAAAAATCTACTCCTTAGTTTTATTACCAATCCAATAACAGCTTTACATGAAGCGAATTTTATTGGCATTTTAGCTTGGGCTGTAGGCTTAGGTGCGGCACTTCGTCACGGTTCAGAAACCACTCAACAAGTGATTACAGATATTGCGGATGCAACGAATGCCATTATTCGTGTGGTGATTGCTTTTGCTCCTGTGGGGATCTTTGGCTTAGTTGTTGCAACATTTGCACAAGCAGGTTTAGAAACCTTAAAAAACTACGCACACTTGATTGCTGTACTCGTTGGTACCATGCTTTTTGTAGCCCTCGTCATCAATCCATTGATTGTTGGTTTTGTGATGCGTAAAAACCCATATCCTTTGGTTTTAAAATGCTTAAGAGAAAGTGGAATCACTGCATTCTTTACCCGTAGTTCTGCGGCAAATATTCCAGTAAACCTTGATTTGGCAAAACGCTTAGGGGTAAATGATACTACTGCTAACGTTGCGATCCCATTAGGTGCAACAATTAACATGGCAGGTGCAGCGGTAACGATTACCGTGCTCACCCTCGCTGCTGTGCATACACTTGGTATTCAAGTTGATATCGTCACTATGGTGATCTTATCTGTGGTTTCTGTGGTAACGGCTTGTGGTGCATCTGGTGTTGCTGGTGGTTCTCTGTTGTTAATTCCCGTGGCTTGTGGTTTATTTGGTATTCCTTCAGAAATCTCAATGCAAGTAATTGCAATTGGTATGGTGATTAGTGTGCTTCAAGACTCAACAGAAACAGCATTGAATTCCTCGACTGATGTCTTATTTACAGCAGCAGTTGATCTTTCTAAAAAGTAATATACAAGGTATATGAATAAAAAGAAGGAATTATGCCTCTACAGTATTTGCCCGTTTGGATTCAACTAGGTGCGTTTATGCTTGCAGTCAATGCAGGCATAATTAATGTGCTTGGTTTGATTACCGTGCTTCATCAATCCATCTCTCATATGACGGGCAATGCCAGTTTATTTGCGCAAGCACTGATTCATCAACAATATGATCATGTGCTTTACCTTTTCTTGGTCATGCTCAGTTATGTGATTGGATCAAGTTATAGTGGCTTTATTTTAGGCAATAGCAATTTTAAACTGGGTCGTAGATATGGCGTTCCACTCAGTCTTGTCAGTGTGTTTATTTTGCTTTGCTGGTTATTTATTCCTTATTATCCAAAATATGCTTTACTCTGGGCAAGTACCGCAATGGGGATGCAAAATGCCATGGTCAGCCACTATAAAGGCACAATTATCCGCACTACACATCTTTCAGGGGTTTTAACTGATCTTGGTTTGGCTTTAGGCTATCTGTTTCGAGGACTCGGTATTGAAAAGCGCCGTGTCACATTACATTTATTGATTCTTTGCGGATTTATTCTGGGTGGACTGATTGCCAGTATCGTGTATCCTTATTTACAATTAAATTCATTCCTTATCCCTGCTGGATTAAGTTTAATACTCAGCTTAACGTATTGGTTTATTTATTTTCGGCATGGTTCGAAACACATTTAATGGTTGGTTATTGTTATGGTCAAAAACGCATTGCAAGCACAGTTACTCAAAGCTGGCTTAGTGGATAATAAAAAAGCAAAGAAATTGTCAAAGCAGGCACAGCACGAGCAACGTACAGGTCAGAGTAATGAAGCTGAGCTTAAAGCTAAAATTGAACAAGACAAACAAGAGAAAATCAGTAAAGACCAAGCGCTGAATCAAGAGAAACAACGCATTTTAGATGAAAAAGCCTTAAAAGCTTCAATTATCCAAATGATTGGTCAACATAAAATCACAGATACAGATGGCGATGCGGTCTATCAGTTTATCGATGGTTCGGTTAAGAAAATCTATATCAATCAGCAAGTTTATAATGCCTTGGTTTCAGGCAGTTTGGTGATTGCACATGACAATAATGATGCCTACGCAATTTTACCCAAAGCTTTGGGTGAACGTATCAATGAAAAAATGACTGGATTTATTATTGTCAATAATTCTGAGAAGAATGAACAAGTGACAGATGAGGAAGATCCTTATGCTGCTTATGTTATTCCAGATGACTTAATGTGGTAATCCCCTGTTCTATTTTTCAGTTTATATTTTTAGAAATTTCATCAGCCTAATGCTTCAATCATTAGGCTTTTTTTTGATTTAAATAAAAAAATTCAGCATTAAATTTATTTTTCATCCATGCACTTTTCCTCAAAATTTCTACATAATTGTGCGCTAATCTTACGCGAAATTACATAAACGGAACGATGCAACATGCACCGTACAAAACTTTACTGGGGTACATTGAGTACTTTAAGCCTTGCAATATTCGCCATCACCTCTGCAAGCCTTGCAAATGATGAAACAATATCTGCAAATAAAACCACTGAAGCGACTCAACTTAAAGAAAATGAATCACCAAAACAATTAAAAACCTTGGTTTTTGCCGCTGAACAAACACCTGCTAAAGATCCTGATATCAGTGCGGTCGCTAAAACCATTGTGACACGTGAAGAAATGCTGCAATTCGGCGATCAATCGGTCAATGATGCTTTAAGACGTGCAGCAGGTTTTCAAATGCCAACACCTGGACAAGGACCACGTGGATCAAGCGGTTCAGGCAGCATGCGTTTTCGTGGTGGTGGCGCACCAGTATTTTTGATTAATGGTGAAGCCGTACAAGGTGGACCACGTGGTGGTATGTCTATTGTTGACTCAATTACGCCTGAAATGATTGAACGAATTGAAATCACCAAACAACCTAGTGTAGCTCAAGCCTCAGTTGCCTCATCCGCAGTGATCAATATCATTTTAAAAGAACCCTTAGACGATGCTCGAATCAGTGGCAATGTTAAATTAGGATATGGCATCACCCAATCGGATCAAAAAGAAGAACAGCGTAAAAATATCAGTGTACAAGCAGATGGGCGTGATGGTGCATGGATTTACAGTGTTTCAGCCAATCAAATGTGGAATGACAGCAAATCAAGCACAGAAATTGAAAATATAAATGGTACACGCCAACAAATACGCACTACCAATCGTACAAATACCATGTTTTCACCACGTGTTGAATATCAAATTGATGATCAACAAAAACTGGTTTCAGAAATTTTTTATCGTAAGAATGAAAGTGATGGCTCTAGCAGTAATCAAGTTCAAAATGATAAAAATGACAGTATTCGTTTAAATACCCGCTATGAGCGTAAAGATAAAGGTGACTCAGACAAAGTCCGCTTATCTATTGAAAAGCAAAATGAAACTGAATCCACTCGTTCCAATCAATACAGTTCTTATATTGATGAAACTGTGAATGAATACGGCTTAGCGTATGATGGGGTACGCAAGTTTGACGAAAGCAAACAAGTAAAATTTGGACTTGATGCACGTGCTAATGCGCTAGCAAGCAATATTGCTGATACATTAGATGAGCAACGTTATGCACTTTATTTGGAAGGCAGTTGGAAGTTTTCAAAACGTCAAACGCTTACCGTGGGCGCACGTCAGGAATGGTTAGAACGTTCAGGCTTGGTTGAATACAGTGATCAAAACCTCAGCCCTGTGCTTGCACACCGTTTAGACTTTAACGATCAATGGTCTTTGCAAACCAATGTTAGTCGCGCCTTTAAAAGTCCAAATAGTAACAATCTCATGCCGACTGTTTCCATTTCAACAGATGCTGATGCAGGCTCTATCAATAACCCAGACCGTGGTGGTAATCCCAATCTTCGACCTGAAAAAATCACCGCACTGGAAACAACCTTGGGTTATAACACGACTGCAGGTGGCGTAAATATTACGGCTTTTCATCGAGATATTGATGACTATATCGAAAAAGTGATTCGTCAAGAAGGCACACGCTTTGTTGAACGTCCGTATAACCAAGACCAAGCAACAACCTACGGTGTAGAAATTTCAGGTCGCTATGCTTTAAAACAAACCGAAAATGGTCATTCATTTATGTTGAATGGACAATTATCGACGGTACGCGCCAAAATCGAAGATACCGATCATAATACCCGTTTAGCCAGTGATGTTGCCCCTTATACAGCAAGTACAGGCGTTTCATACAATTACCAGCCTTGGCAATTGGCAAGCAGTATTAATCTAAGCTACACGCCTGAATTTACCCGTGCTTTAGACAATCTTCCCTATGATCGTACAACCAATCAACGTGTAAATGTGGATATTAGTGCGACAAAACGCTTCCCTAAAGGCTGGGCAACAACACTGAGTGCTCGTAATATTTTGAGTACAGACTATAAAGAGCGCTTAAATAATCAAAGTGATGGTGCTTTATATGAAGCTCGGGTCAATGATGCTATTCCAAGCTTCTTGTTCAGTGTAGAGAAAAAATTCTAATTTTGATTAGCATAGATATATAAATCAAAATCTTATTAATTATTTACTGATAAATAATGAGTAGATAAACATAAATAAGTGATCAATTTAAAAACCGAAGTTTTAAAAACTTCGGTTTTTTTATCTGATTAAATATAAAAACCACAAATGATAAAACAGAGTAAACAGACGGTTTCTGCGATTTCTATACTGGCACCAATGGTGTCACCCGTAATCCCATCGATTCGTTGAATAAACTTATAGCGTAGATAAATCAAGGTCAAAATAAAAATCGTCGCCGTCACTAAACCAACCCAGACAAAATAACCCGCACCCAATAAACTGATACCAAAAATGATCATTGCCCAAGTTTTAGGGATATATTGAGCAATCGACCAGCCTAAGCCCTTTTCACGGACATATTCAGTGGTCAGAAATAAAAATAATGGTGTTAAACGCCCTAAAATAGGAAATAGAATCAAAGCAGTATAGTGTTGTTCTTGTAATAACACATACAGTGCAGACCATTTAATCAAACAGATAACAATTAAACTCAGCACACCAAACGGTCCACATGCTGGGTCTTTCATAATTCTTAAGGTATTTTCTTTATCACCAAAGCCACCGACCCAAGCATCCGCAGTATCCGCTAAACCATCTAAATGTAAGCCACCCGTGAGCAAAATCCAGATGACCAGAATAATGGTACTGAGTAAAACTACAGGCAAAACATGTAGAAAACTGGCAACGGCAAACAGAACCAAACCAATCAAAAGCCCAATCACTGGATAAAATAGCAGTGACTGACCATTTTGTTTTGGCGAAGGCATATTTTTTAAATAAACAGGGAAAATCGTTAAAAATTGCAATGCAATAAAAAATGGGGTCATTTATTGCTCTCCAATAACTCTAACTGCATGGTTTCGCTGTCCAACATAAAGCGATTTAATTGCCCAAGCTCAGCAGACATTTTTAAAATATCATCAAGAGATTGTTGTAGCGCCATACATTTTAAAAGCTTAATCACACCACCATGCGTCACAATCAAAGCTGTTTGGCTTTGTGTAATCAGCATTTGCTCTTTGATCGCTTGTAATGCTTGCTTAATTCGATACTGAAAATCTAAATATCTTTCAGCATTTGGTGGAGTATAACGTGTCGGAGATTGCCAAAAATTTTCCAATAATTCAGGCGTTTTTGCATAGATCTGCTGTGTTGAAATACCTTCCCAATCACCAAAATGAATTTCTTGTAATCGATGATCTTGCATCAGTGGTATTTGAACTTGTTCAGAAAGTCTCTGTGCAAATGAGAAACAGCGCTTTAAAGGCGAGCTAAACATAAAATCCCATTGCGTTTGCACAGAGGATTGATCATAGGAAATGGTCTGGTGCATTTGTTGCCAGCCCAATTCTGTCAATTCATCATCAGTTGAACCACGCAAAGTATGATTCAGCGTAGTTTCCCCGTGACGTAATAGATCAATCCTCAATTTCATGCATATGCTCTTTTTGAATTATGAATAAATTTAAACTTTCTCGCCAATTACCGCAGCTTCTGCAAAAGTGGCCATATTGTTATGTAAACTACATGCCAACTTAATCACACCCAAGGCAGCACCCGCACCACTGCCTTCTCCCAAACGTAAATTAAGCTTTAATAATGGATCAGCATTCAATTCTTGTAATAGGCGTTGATGCCCATATTCAGCAGACTGATGACCGAACAACATCCATTGTCGAACTTCAGGATTGAGTCGTACTGCGACTAATGCCGCCACAGAACTAATAAAGCCATCGACAATTACAGGCATCCCGAGTTGAGCACAGCGAATATAAGCTCCTGTCATTGCAGCAATTTCTAAGCCACCTACAGCACACAAAACTTTAAATGCATCATTTTCAACATAATTTTTATGTAACTCAAGTGAATCCTGAATGATATTTTTTTTATGAATCAACTGATCAGCACGAATCCCCGTGCCTACACCTGTCAGTTGCTCAGCAGGTTCATTTAATAAGAAACATGCAATCGCAGAAGCGGAACAGGTATTTCCAATCCCCATTTCTCCAGCAATGTAAATAGAAGCACCCTGTGCAATGGCTTTTTCTACACTCTCACGCCCCAGCGCCATGGCTTGCTGGCATTGTTGCTCAGTCATTGCCACTTGTTGAGCAAAATTGGCAGTCCCTTGAGCAATACTATGACGCTCAACGCCTTGATATTGGTAAGCCTCACCCACTGTGCCACAATCAATGACTTGTAAAGTCGCAGCATATTCTTTAGCAATCACACTGATACAAGCCCCACCCGTTGCAAAGTTTTGCAACATTTGGCGCGTTACAGCTTGCGGATATGCTGAAATATTTTCAGCCATTACCCCATGATCACCTGCAAAAATCGTGATCCAAGGTTTATCTACATTCGGTTTTGAGTTACTTTGCAAAGCTGCCAATTGCACGGCGACATTTTCCAAAACAGACAGCGAGCCTGTTGGCTTGGTCAATTGTAATTGACGTTCTTCAGCCTGTTGTTTTGTTTCTGCGTTTGGCACTTTACATGCTTCTAACCACCAATTCATTGTTGCTCTCCATCTCGTATTTTAAAAATTCATTGTTAATCGTTAAAATGCTCAAGTTTATATGATAAAAATCACAATATTTATCCTTTTAATAACATCGGAAAACCTGCGATGCAAAACACTACTTTATCAGCTATTTGACCTAATAGTTGATGTAAACGTCCTGATTCATCAACAAATTTTCTGGTTATTTCACCCATTGGTATAACACCGAGCCCTGTTTCATTGCTAACTAAAACAATTTTAGACTTTAATGTAGGTAGAATTTTTAGCAATTTTTCACATTCGATGCGCTGAAGATTTGAGTCCTCAAGCATCAATAAATTACTCATCCATAAGGTTAAGCAATCCACCAAAATCACTTGTTCTTGTTGATCTATGTGTTTTAAACAATCGGCGAGGTAAAGTGGTTCTTCAATCAGCCGCCATGCATCAGGTCGTTGTGTCTGATGGTGTGAAATACGTTGTCGCATTTCATCATCCCACGCTTGCGCGGTAGCAATATAAACAACTTGTAGATTTGAGTCTTTTGCGATCTGTTCAGCTAATTTACTTTTGCCTGAACGCGCGCCACCTAGGATTAATTGCAACATAAATTTGACTCCCAAGATCCATCTGTTTTCTTCGGATTGAGTATAAGCTGATGTAACGTAGCTAAAGGCCCCTGTAAGACTTGTGCTTGATATATACCAAAATTAAGCTGATCAATGCCAATTTCAAAACTTTTTTGATCAATCGTTTCAATAGCCTTAAATATTTGTTGCGCTTTAAATTCAGCTGGATACAAACCTAAGGTGATATGCGGACAATAATCTAAAGCAGCAATTTCTTGGCTTGAATGGGATAATAATTGTCGAATATTGCTTAGGCTATTTTCATGATCTTGAATTTCTATAAATAAAGCACTGCTAAAACTATTTATTTTTCCTGTTGTTAATTTAAAACTATTTAACGGGTTTTGGCTCAAAATTTTAAGCTGTTGTTGAAATTTACTTTGGATAAAATCATCATCAAATTGCTTTTTATCTTCTGTTAGAAAACCACAAATATACAATGTGATATGAAATTGGCGTGTATTGGGGTGCAATAAATAGTTTGAGAATTTTTCTGTTAAATCGCTTAAATAAGCCAATAATTCAGGATGATGAATTTCGATATACCATAAGGCGTAGTGTTTTCTCCCTTTGTGCCACTCGGGATAATCATGTGTCTCAGTTGGAGTTGTTAAACTTTGAGAATCTAAAAACACATCAAATTCACATTAATTTTAATGCTTCTATTAAAGCACGTAATCATCATGTTTAAATCTTGAATTGACTGAGTGTTGTTCAATTGAAAATGAATTTTATTCAGTCAGATTTTATGATTGCCTGATAAAAATCCAACATAGATTCAAAGTAGTAATCTGCTCTCGCCAGCATGGTCTGATTTGGTTCTTTAATATCCTCAATCAAAATCGTTACTCCCCCAGCCAAGTCTGCTGAAGTAATCCCATTTTCAGAATCTTCAATCATCAAGCTGTGTCGCGGATTTAGATTTAATAAGGTGCAGGCTTTGTTAAAAATTTCTGGATGTGGTTTACCTTGTATCACGTCATCGCCACAGACCAACAAGGTAAAATAATGATCAATTTTTGCAAGTTTTAAATATTTTTCAGCAATTTTTCGGGTACTAGATGTAGCGACAGCCAATCGGATATTTTGAGATTGCAAATAAGTTAATATTTCTAAAAGCCCAGCTTTCACTGGTACGCCTTGCGACAAAATCATCTCAAGTTCAATTTGTTCAGCACGTTGCCGAATGTGCTGGTAAGGGATATCTTGACCATAAAACTTTTGTGCTAACTGTTCTGAGCTTAACGCATTAAGCCCTAAACATTGCATCAAATAATCTAAGCTAAATTCTACACCAGTGATTTCCAAAGACGCTTGTTTTAACACATCAAATCTAAGCCACTCAGTGTCCAGCATCGTACCGTCCATATCAAAAATAGCAGCTTGAATCGTATGTTGCTGGAATTTCACAGTGTTCCTTTTATAAACAGATTAAAAGGGAGAAACCCGTTCTCCCTCAAATTTTATAGCAATCTATTGAATACTATAACATTGTTTCAACTTTAAATAATCATAATAATAGCTGTTTACTTTATAGCGGGCATAATCACAATCTTTTTTAAAAGCAATCTCTTTTTCGTTATAGAGCATTTTTAACAAAGTCTGCCCTTGCGAATTCTGATAAATATCCCACTGTAAGTTTGCTGCCATCGGTGAGATATCTTCACCACGCCACGCACTATTTGAATAATTAAACGTCTGCGTCAAGGGCACAGATTGCATCATCCCCTTTAACTCTAAGCTGGTGGCTAAAGGGATTATGATTTCAGCATGAGCAAATCTTAATACAGCAACATTCTTTTGTGTATTGCTCATAACATCATCAACTTGTTTAAATAAATCCTGTTTGAGTGATTTGGCAATATCTGTTGTTACAGCTTTGCCTGTATCAAAGCTTGGGCCCTTACTATAAAAATCATTGGCATCGTTATATTGCGCATAAAACTTAGCCGCTTCAATTGGCATATATTTTTTAAAATTTGTCACCCCAAGCTCGTCTTGCATTCCGCCAGTGATTGAATACAACTCGTACACATAAGCAGCAGCATCTACTGCACTGGCAATTGTATTTTTCCCCTTTCCTTTTTCAGTAATCTGTTCACCTTTAGGGCTTGTTACAGTGAATGATCCTGAATTACTAAAGCTATAGCCAGTTTGACCAATTTTTTGAATAAACGCTGTTTTAAAAATTGGGCTTAATACTTCTGTTGCGATTTTTTGCGCATTAGAATCTGCACTCAATGTTTTAATTTTTTGTTTTAAATCTGGATCATTCTCTTCAAAATCTTGATATTTTAAACTAGCCGCATAGACTGTTTTGTCTAAATCCGTTTTAACATTGGCCAAATCGTCTTGTGCATTTAAACTATGAAAATACAGATGAAAGCGATTTACCCCGCCATCGACAATACTTGGTATAGAGGTACTGTTGAGGGTTTGATAGCTTGCTGGTGTAATTGCAGTCTTTAAACTTGGTTGCTGTTTCAACAATTCATTGGTAAAAAATTTAGCACTGTCCACCGCACGATCCACACCCGAGCTAACGATCTGTACAGATTTACCTTGTTGACTGGCTTGATTAAACAATTGTGGTAAGCGTTGTAATAAGCGATCTGCAATACCCTGATGTTCTTTAATACCTACAGAAGTTTCGTTGCCATAGCCATACTGGCGTATACCTTCCACTCCATAACCCAATAGAATATTGGCTTTCATCATGGCTTCTAAATCAGCACCCAATTGTTCACCCAATGGCGTTAAAGCATTTTCCTGTTTTGCTTTTAACCACATGTTGTATAAAGCTAAATCATATTTAATACTCGATAAACCTCGTGAACCATGTCGAGCAACTAATTCTGTAAAAACTGCACGATAACCTGCTGGCGTTGCTTCATAACTGCTTAGTTTCTGCTGAGGTTGATAGGGTTGTTTGGTCTGTAAATATAGTGATGTATCAACTTTAGGTGGGACGACAACAGCTGAATTATCATCATGATCATTATTGCAGGCTGTTAAAAATAGTCCTGAAGCAAAACAAACGATTAGCGAATGTTTAATTTTAAATGGTTTCATCATTGAAATGTCATATTTGATTTAATGCAGGCAAACTAATCAAAGAACATGACACTGGTATGACCATCCTCTATTTATTCCATTTAAAAACAACAAAATAAAAAGACAGCAATAAGAAAATACTAAGCAGTAAATAATATGGGAAGATAATGTTAAGTTGGTACAGCCCTGTGCTCATTAATGGTGCAACAACCAAACTGAGCGCTTGCGCCATGGTGCATAAAGCAGCAATTTTAGTTTGCAAATTTATCGAAACTGATTGTGATGCACCTGTGGTAAATGCAGGCATTAGACATGCCACAGCGATACCATAAAAAACATAAGCCAACTGAAAAATCACGATCTGCTGGGTATAAATTGACAAGATCAGCCCAACCAACATCGTGCTTAATCCGACCATTAAAAGCTGTGTTAAAGACCATTTAAACCATTTAGAAATCGCAATTTGCATCAAGACCGAAACAATCCCCACAATCAACAAGCATTGCGAAAAATAGAGGGCACTTTGCTGAATGTTAAATTGAAATTTATCTTGAATATAAAAACCTGCAGTTAAATTCAGAGTAATAATCGCAATATATAAACTAAATCCAAGGATCAACCAAATCATCGATTTTCTTAGATCATCATCACTCAGACGAACCAATTGCGAATGACTAGAATCTTGCTGAGAAATCTCTTTTTGTAAAACTGTGTCTTGAAAATGCTGATTTTCATCAAAATGATAGGTTAAAGGCGAATGATTTGGATCATGACGTTTTGAATGTGACTGTTGAGCATTTTCCCCGTTGTGTTGATATAAACCTACTATCAGCATACTCATGACAGTCAAAAGCAATACGGCGAGCCACAAAGGAATCAATATTCCCCAAATAATGAGTAATGTGGTTAAAAATGGCCCTAAAATTAGCCCTACACTGTTTAAGGCACCAAAGCTTGCCATCTTCTGACTGCGTGTCGTTTCATCTATATATCGCGTCATCACATAACTTTGTAATGCGATTTGCGGCATTGCCATAAAAAAGCCAATACTGCTTCGTGTAAGCAATAATAAAGTGAAAAGTAGTCCAATTGGCATGCTATACATTAGTCCATAACTTAATACCCCTGAAAATAGTCCCCAAGTTATGCTCATTCCAATAAAACCGATACTCAATAAATAATAATGATTTTGAAGATTTGGTTTTTTAGAAATCCACATTGCAGTCAAACTCATCAGCAATGCACTGGCAGACACCATCAGACCTGCCTGAAGCTCTGAGATTTTTAATAGACGAATAAGAGGTGCAAGTAAAGGTAAAATCATGGATAAGCTGATCCCGTTGAGCAGCGTTGCCATCATCCAAATATCATTATTTTTATTCATTTGAATCTCCTAAAATAGCAGTCTTGACTGATTAGGAAAATTTTTATTGGATTTATATAATTACCCACGCTTCAGTATTTTTCATCGAGATATTGCTCAATAAAAAGCCTCTTTCAAATTTTAAAGAGGCTTTATCTGGATCAATACTTCAGCGTATAAGTTAAACCGTAGCTACGACCTTGTGCAGCCAAACTTGAAATAGCCCCATAGGTTGGCGCAACCGCTTGACTAAACACTGTTTTATAGTCTGTATTCCATACATTATAAACGCCAAAGCCTAATCTGCCTGGACCTACTTTTGCACTGGTGATCACATCCACAATCGCAAACCCTTTAATCTCAGCGGGTTTTCGAATACTGCGGTCATTTAATGGATTGACATAGTCTTTAGCGGCCTGATCTGTACCACCAATTGCTAAAGTCTGTACGCGTAAATTGATATTATCTGCAAATTGCCATTCTGAAAATAGCGTGCCTTTCAGTGGTGAAACTCGTGTAGCATCTAGCTCTTGCCAATCACCGAGTATATTTTTAAATTGACCGCGCGTATAAGCAATAGTTCCTCCCATATTCCACATATCAGAAATTGCATATTTTACATTGGCTTCCAAACCATATATGCGTTCATCGGTATCAATCACTTCAATATTAAAATTTGGGGCAGCATTAAACCTCACAGATTTATCAGAATCATTATAAAAAGCAGTCAGCCCTAGATTGAGTCCCTTTTGCTCTTGTAAACGCCAGCCGAGTTCATAATTATTCACTTTAATCGGATCAATATTATTACTGGTCACAACAAAACTTGCTGGAACATCTCGCAGCATCCGTTGTACGTCTGGAATACTAAAGCCTTGAGAAAAATTAGCAAAAATTTGTTGCGTATCATTTAAGTGATAAACCCCGCCCAAATTAAATAAAGTTGCATTATGTTTTACTTCACCACCTTTTAAACTTTTCGCCGTATAGCTAGGATCGAAGTCAGCGACAATACTTTCAGGGTACGGGGTAGAATCACTGACATCACTATTAATTCGTTCGTGACGCACGCCTGTCTGTAAATTTATACGATCCGTAACTGCATAATTCGCCTGAATAAATGCCCCAAGTTTTGCAATTTGAACATCTGGTCCCATCGCATAGTTTTTTGTCGCTTGATGATTTAAGCCATTACTCGCAATAAAAGTATTAGTATCATACCTTTGCCCTTCTTGACCATTTTTCTCATTTTCAAAATCTAAACCGTAACTTAACCCTAAAGCCCGATCTGCAACTTTAAAATCTTTCTGTAAGGCTAAACGTGATCCCCAAATATTAATATCGGTATTAGACTGCATCACAACAGGAATACTTCTAGTAGGAAGAGGTAATTGCGGATGCGGTAAACTTACTGCGGTTGGAAACCATCTTGCCTGCTCTTTACGGTAATAAGCTTCCAAGGTTAAGCTTTGCCCCAATACATCATTATGATTATATTGGGCGTGCGTTGACCAGCGTTTTGTTCTAGGTTGGTCTTCGAGTTGTAAGCCTTTTAATGCTTTTAAACTGGGTGTAGCTCCTCTAAATATGACAGATAAACCCTGACCATAATCAGGTCCATAATCACTGTCTTGTTCATCATTATAATATTGCGCACCAACAGTTAAGTGCTGTTGATCTGAAATGTTCCAAGTGAGTTGTCCATTGACATCAAGGGTTTGGGTATCTTGACGATCTGTTTGCGCAACCTCAGGCCCAATACGATCGCCACGACTGTCTTGAATTTCTCCCCGTTTAACATAGCCAACACCCAAATTACCTTTGATGCGATCTTGGTTAAACGAAACATTTTGTGAAGCTTCATAAGCCAAGGCATCGCCTTTAAAATTATTCCCAGAGGTTAGCCCCAGTTTAGTTTCAAAACTTAAAGCTTCATCACCGCCTTTTTTGGTAATGATATTGATAATACCGCCAGTTGCACCTGAGCCATAAATACTCGTTGCCCCAGACACAACTTCTATTCTGTCAATCATTGAAGGAAGAATGCTATTGAGCTGACGCGATCCATCCCGTGAGCCTGTTTGTGGTATCCCATCAATCATATATTGCACCACACGGCCGCGCATGGTCATACCATAATTAGAAGTTGTACCAGTATTGGGCGTGAGTGAAGGAACCAATAGCCCTAAAATTTCTGCCGTGCTTTTACCCGCATTGGCTTGTTTTTCAATTTCATTACGTTCAATGCGATACACCGTCCCTGCAATGTCTGAAATACTTTTTGCAGAACGTGTTGCTGTGACCACGATTGGCGCTAGGCTTTTTACCTCTGCCCCAGTATTTTCAACTTTTTGAGTCGTGGGCTCTTGCGCATAAATCTGTGTCGCAATAGCCAAACTTAAACACGTCAGTTGTATTTGAATTGATGTTCTTTTCATGATTTATCCCTTACAACATCTCTGATCTTAGAGTTTTTTGTGATTTGGAAATAATGAGTTGTGAGAGAATCAAACTCACTACAGATGCAATAGCTAAAACAATATAAAAATTGCCATAACCTAATGATTTGGCAAGAAAACCTGAGCCAGCCCCGCCAATAAAATAGACCAGCAATTCAAAACACACCAAAATTGTAAAGTCGGTCCCTGCTTGCGCTTTTGAGCTACTTTGCATGAAATATGCATATAAAGAAGTCATTGCGATATAACGAATTGCAAGGAATGCAATCACAAAAACCCCCAGCAAAAGCTGCCACTGATTTAGCCATCCGAACAGAATCGCGATTCCTAAGAGTCCATATATCAGTGTTCTCACCCAGCCAGCCCATAGCAGTAATTGGGTCGCCTTTCGCTTTTTGAGCAGCAATGCAGCAGAAACGGCTGCAAGCAATCCAACACCAGCCCCTACCACAGACATCAACACACCAATTTGTGAAAGTGACCATTTTTGATCAATCAGCATTGGATTGAGCATTGCCATTGCGGGGGCTTCTACAAAGCGATAACAAACAATTAAAAGTAATGCCCAACGAATTTCAGGTCGTTTAAATGCTCGCATTAAACTCGGTGGGCTTTTCATCATGTGTTCAGTGTTTTTTTCTTGTATTTGAAAAACTGTAAACATCGTCAAAGCGGTTAAGCTTGCTAAACAGATAAGTGCTGTTTGCCATCCATAATATTGATATAGCCAAAGTGTTGCAGCACCACCGAGCATACTGCCAAGTGCAACGCCAATGCTTTGCGCCATACTGCCAAAGCGGTAATCTTGTGGTGAAAATGCTTCAACGGTATATCCATCAATGGCAATATCTTGGGTGGCTGCAAAACTCGATATCCATAAACCAATAATGACAAAGGCCAGTAACCCATAAGAAAACTGAGTCAATGCAAGCGCAATAATCCCTAAAACCAAAGCAATTTGAGTGAACAGCAACCACGTTTTTCGTTTGCCTAATTTTTTAATATAAAAACGATCAATAAGTGGTGCCCAAAAGAATTTGAAAGCCCAAGGAATATAAAGCAGTGACAATAACCCAATCCAGCGTAGATCTACGCCTTGATGTCTTAAAATCGCAGGCAATGCCACATTATAAAAATATAAAGGCAAGGCATGGGCCAAATATAAAACTACCACAACACCTAAACTAAGTACGGAAATCTGTTGAGTGACAGATTGTTTGGTTAAATTATTTATGCGTTGCATAATAGCCACCTCTGCACAGCCCATTGCAATGCATCAGCGCGATCTAATGTCACATAATATGGAACTTGCCATGCAACATGTAGCGCAGGTGTATTGAGCCGTACTTGATCGGCTTGATCTAAGGCGATCCGTACTAAACCTACACAGTACTTAAAAAAATTGGCTTTATTTTTTTTATACCAATTCGCTTGAATTTGACGGTATTCCTCTGGAAATGTTGTACCTTTTGCACTCCTCATCACCAAAACAAAATTTTGTTGCTGACATAGAAATGTTTCAATTTCAGCCAACCAGAACTGAAATTCAACGATTGAGACATCTTTGCAAAAAATCATCTCTTTGATCTGAATATGTATAGATTGATAACTCATAAGGCAAATTCAACTTATTGGATTTTATATTGTTTTTTTTGTGCTAAATATTGCTGAGATTGGACTAGGTATTCACCAAATTTTTGGTAAAAAGTATCTCTAAAACAATAATATAACATTGCATCTTTCTCTGGCATCCTAAGAATACCCTGAGTTTCGTAGCACATTTCTTCTACAACTGCTGCATAGGGTTTAACTGTCGAGTCGGGTTCACCTACGATTTTCAGCGAGTTCGCATGCTCAAAAATATAAAAGTTTAATAAGCGCGCTACTGTTCTAAGATAGCCTTTACCAAAGGCCGATTTTTCACCAAACAGCAAATGCCAGCCCAAATCCAGTTCATGCGCAATATAATAACGACTTAATCGATCTCGTTTAGCTTCATAGATTTCTGCATAGCCCACATCCTGTCCATCAACTCCAACGATAAATAAACGATGATGATCATCAGCCAATTGTTTTTCAAAATAGACCTTCAGATCTGTTTCTGATTTATTCAGTTGCCACTGCGGAATCACATGTGGTTCATGCATCCATTTGTGTAATAAAGCCATATCATCAGGGTATTTCACTTGACGTAAATAAAACGTGTTGCTGTTTTCATAGTATTCATAAAAGTCTGGCAATTGCTGTGATAACGTTTTCATCACTGTCACCTTTGTTGTATTTGTTAGATTATCGTGCTTTCAATTTGTATTGAATCAAAGTGCTATACAGACACATAGCTAGTCTGCGCGAGCACGGTTTATCATGCTGGCGCAGGCGAAAATTGTGCTATCCAACTGTTTAAGGTTTCTGGGCTTACAGGGTTTGCAATCAAATCTAGAATTACAGGTACGGGGCGTTGTGCTTCATCGTGATAACTGGTGGTAAATAGACGAACACGGTTTAAGCAAACCTTATGGTATTGATTTCTAAACATTGCAAACTTTTCAATTCTTGCTGAATATTCTGGATGCTGTTGATGAAATTCATCAATTACATAGGATACGGTTTGCCAGAATTCAATTTCATGATGTTGTGGGAAATCCTGTAGAAATACATTACAGATATAGCGGTAATGCACCATAAACAAACCTGTAAAAATAAAGTGACTGAGGTCTTGTGCAGAATGTCTCAGTAAAATTTTAGCTTCGTCAGGAAGATCCGCCAATTCAGGAAAATCTTCATCGACAAGATTGATATCATCGATAAAGTCTTTGAGTACCATGGCTTTAGGTACACCATTTTCATGAATTAACATGGTATTTTCACCATGCGGGGAAAATGCAAGGCCGTATTTATAAAGGCAAATCAGAAGCGGCTGAATACTGACGCTAATAAATTGTTTTAACCAATCCAATGGGGCTAATCCTGAAGCTTGGATAAGCACCGTTAAAATGGAAAGCCCTTGAATATCACGGTGTAATAAAGCAGCTTGTGATAAGACCTGCTGATGATATTCAACAAATGGATCTACACTCTCACGCCATAAACAGCCAAACAATTCTTTAAATTGATAAGGTGCGCCTGCAATGTGGTCATAACAAGGCTGCCGAATGGTCAAAGTTGCAATCTCACCTAAAAACACCACCCCCGTTTTTTGTAAATCCACATCTTGTTTTAAAATATTTTTTAACCATGCTGTAACAGCAGGTGCTGCTAAGTTGCGTTGAGCTGGCAAACCTCGATAAACGGCGGTATTTAGAATACTCAATGGTAGTTTAATGTAATGACGTTGTGCATATGATGTATTACATAAAGTGCGTATTGACTGCATTGGTGCATAATCATCTTGACCAATTTCAAGTTCGACAATTTTTTGATCTACAATTTCATTGGCATAAGTTGGCACAATCCATTGATGCCACTGCCAAGCATGTGCAGGAATGAGATAATAATCCTCTGAGTTTAAAGCAAGACTTTGCATTTTTTCACGGAATTGTCGCAATTCCTGCTGGTCAAACTCATGGCAATATAACTGTCCTGCATACCATTCAGGTGTAGAACGAAACTCTGCCAAATCACCATGCACAGCCAGCCATAACACTTTGACTCTGGGTAAAATCTCAGGCGCTGAGTTCAGATAATCATCATAACCAAAGCCCATTCGCCCCTTGCTCATAATTAACCAAGGATGACCGCGCAACATTGCTTCAATTTGGTAATGCGGTGCAGTCAATGCTGCTGCGCTTGTTAGTCGATTTTCATCCAGTACATGTGCTTCAGCTAACCATGTATTGTTCATCTCTTGAATCAAATAGGCTTTGGTAAAGGGTTTAACCTCAACCTGATTGGAAAAAGCGGCAATAAATTGATGCAAATTCCAAGCAGGCCTTTTCGTATCCAAAGTTAAATCACGTACTGAACCCTCTTGAATCTGCCAATGTCCCAATAAGTACTGTTGTGCATTAAACTGATAAATTCGGTCATCCAATCTCAATTGAAATACATCATCACCCAGACTTTCCGCCTGAATAATTTCTTCATATAAAAACTCAGCGATTGCCATTTCAATTAAGCGCTGGCCTGCACTTCGCCATTGTTGCTGATTAATTTGTAACTGTGCAAAACTCATATGCTGTTCTCAATATTCGAATATCGTTGATGGTTTTGTTGATGCTGAGAATGTTGTGTACTTGGGCTTTGAGATTGAAAATTGACATTTTTAACCAAATCTTCAACATGCTGAGCATGCACATGATGCTGTGTTGTGATATTTTTCGGGATCACTTGGACTTGCGGATTCTGCAAAGGATCAAAATGTTGGAAACATTGGGGAGCTGTTGCTAAGTCATAAAGCGCATAACCCACAAGCTGATTGGCAATTGTCGCCGCACGATATGCACCTAGACCCAAATCAGGTGTGCCAACACCATGACTATGCATATCCATGTTCTGAACAAAAATTTTGCCAATGCCAGCATATTCAGCAGCATAATTTGCTGAAATATTCCAATGTCCTTGTGGATTGGTTTTAATCAAGGGCTTCAGTTGCTTGAGAAATTGAAATTCAGGACGGCGATAGCCTGTAGCACAGATCACATAGTCACTGTCTAGACTGAACTGCTTTAAAGTCACTCGATCTTGAAAAATCAGTCTAATTTTCCCCTGTTCCGTTAAAACAGCATCAATTAGGTTGGACTGACTATGCAAATGTGTTGCTAAATCATTTCCAGCAAGATGTCGGTGGTAAAGTTTCTTATATATTTCACGAATGGTTTGCGCACTGATTCCTTTATATAAAAGTGACTGTTTACTCAGTTGTAAATCTTTATTGAGGTCATCAAAGCGATGAAAATGTTGACTATAATCTGGACTAAAATGTTCTAAAGCTAATGGAGTATACTCCATAGGGAAAAAGCCATTGGCTCGGGTCAGCCAATTGAGATTGAATTTCGCTTGAGAAACCTGATCAAATTGATATTGACGATCGAATAAATCTAAAAAGATTTCTGCCGCAGATTGCCCTGATCCCAGTACCACAACATTGCCTTGTAAATTTTTTGGCTGATGCTCTAGATAATGTGCTGAATGTTTACATCGCTCAGGATAGCTTTGAATCAATGTCTGCATACATTGTGGAATATAAGGCACATTTCCCGCCCCTAATACAATGTTTCGACAGCGATAGCGCTGATAAATCCCCGCTTGAAAAACGAGAACTTCAAAGCCATAGGATTTGGGTACAATTTCTGTGACTACAGATGAATATTGAATATGTTCAATTTGATCTGCAACCCATTGGCAATAATGATTATATTCTTTACGAGGGATATGTGGATGTTCCAAAAAATAGAACTTATAGAGTCGCTGTTGTGCTTTTAAATAATTGAGAAAACTAAATGGGCTGGTCGGATCTACCATAGAGACTAAATCAGCCATAAAAGGCACTTGCAACATTGTGTTTGGAAGCTGCATTCCTGCATGCCAATCAAACTGAGCTTGTTTTTCAAAAAACAGATATTTTAGCTTTGATTTTTGTTGTAACAAGCTGGCTAAACTCAAATTAAACGGTCCTAAACCCACAGCAATAAAATCAAGCATAAATTGCATCCTTTTGTTTTAGACATAAAGGATTTGGCAACTGAATATAAATTGATTGCTGTTCTACAGGCGCAATCAGTTCATCCAGCTCATATAAACGCGTGAGTAAATTCCCTTTATATGGCAAGGTTGGTTGATATAATAAGCCTTGTAATAAACTACTGTCAGGATACTGTTGATATAATTCCATCAATTTATCTTGCAATAGATCAATAAGTTGCTGTTCTGAAACACTCCCTGTTGCTCCAATTGCATTGATCATGCCAAATAAAGTATTAGCAAAAAAATAATAGCTAAACCTTTCATCAACCAAAGTTTTTGGCCCAACAGCCTGCGCTTTTCCATCAAGTTCCGGGTATTCTTTTAATATCTCAGTGGCGTACTCTTTGATGTAATAAAAACCCTGATTGTCCCTTAACCATAAATTTTGAGGATACGCATTTTCCAATTCGACCAGTACATTCTGCTGATGTGACTCAAATGCCATGCCATAGTGATGATACAAATACATCATGGGGACTAAACTGATCGCTAAAAATCGCTCAAACCAATTTAATGCAATTTTTTCAATACTTAGCTGCGGTTCTGCCTGTGCAATTTGTTCAAATAAATGATCAAAGCGATTTAAATTTTTTGCTGGATGATCTTGGCATAAGGAGGCAATACATGACACTTGCTGCTGTCGATCAAAGGGCTGATCTCTAAAAATGCAGATCGTTTCGTTAACAATTGTTCCGTCGATGATTAACGCAGTCCATGCGGGGTCATGAATTGCTTTCAATGTAGGACAAGATTTTAAAATCGACTGACCTATTCGCCCCTGCCAAAGTTGACGCGTGATTTCTCCACGATGACACTCTTTGGCCAAATTGACTCGGATAGAGTTGGTAATCATCACGGATAGTGAAAGTTTCACCATCCACGGCGCTGAATAGCTGACCAATGTTCTGACGGATGTTGTTGCGGAAAAATGCCAAGCCTTTTCACCAAAATCAATTAGTTTCTTTTTGGCTTTTAACTCTTTATACCAATCTTTGCTCTGTAAATAACGTGCTTGCCATGGATGAAGTGTCAATAATTTATAGCTTGAATGTGTATGAATTAAATCTAATTCTGCTTCGCTCAAATACCATTGCATATGTTTGATGAGTTGAGTCGTGATTGGCTGATCTGATGTCGCACTTTCTGCCAGATATTCTGGTGCAACTAACCAGTAATACAGTTGTGTTTGACCCTTGTGTTCTGGTGAGAACTTTAACCAATCTTCATGAACAAAACCTGTGCGACTCTTTGGCGCTGGATGCATACTGTGCCCAAGAATCAAGGCTTGTTCTGTCTGGATAAAATCTTGTTTTGCTTGAATCAATTGGTCAAAATTATATTGACGCTGATTTAAAAACTCAGCTAAAGCATCTCGGCTTTGGATCCATTTTTCAACCAATGATGCTGAATCTAAGGATTCAACAGAATTTCGTAGCAGCTCTTCTAGAAGTAAGCACACCATCGCAATTGGACTAAACCTTTGCGCTTGTCCTTTATTAAAAATCTGCGGCAGTTTATCTATTCGATGCCGCCCTAGAAGACTTCTATACGAAAGCGGTACATATAATTGGGATTGGATGGATTCCAATGGAATCATTAACAAGGTCAAGCCTTGGCTAAACGCAAGTTGTGTAGAGTTTTGCTGATATTTCTCCAGTAAAATTCTACTTCCTGTTTCTTGTGAGTATGCATTGATTAGGTGCTGCATCGCCAATCGGCTGGCAAGCTCTTTCATCTGACCATATCCTCTGTACAAGACTTTTTACTGCACTAAAAAGATCTAGAAATTTGATTTATGTTTTTCTTGGATCGTGTAGCTCTGCTTAACACAAAATAATGATAATCATTCTCATTTGAGAATGCAATGTTATACCCTGCTTGTCTATACAGGTTTAACACTATGATTCTGTAAAGATTTATGATGAATTGGTCTTTTTCTTATGGTTTATATTTTAAAATTTTCAATTGTAATAAATGATAATATTCTCATTTAGAATTGAGAAATTTCATCGAAATTTTCATTTTAAGAGATTATTTAGCAAGTTTTATCGATCTATAACTTCACTAGCAGATTTTAATCTATGGCTTATGTATTGATTTATCGTGATATTTCTAATGGAAAAATAAAAAGTAGATTTAACGATATCCGTGAATTGTGTCGCTTCTTTAAAATGTTATTTTATCTACATCTTGTCGAAGCAAATCTGACCCAATCAATCAGAGCGATACGGTTTAGCAAAAATTTTGTCCAAAGCTAATATAATATCGCTTGTTTATTTTGGTGAATGCCAAAGTAACTGAGGTACAAAATTACAAGTTTGATCTAACCAACACAATTTTTCTTTACGATCCAATCGATCATGAGCACCCATGAGGTGTAATACATATCGATCTAGGTCACTGGCATCAATTGGTTTTTCACTGACTATTCCTTTAGTCGGCATATGATCATACCAAATAATAATTGGAATACGGTAGCCAGCTTCAGTATTTGCACTATGCCCAGCATAGTTTTTAGCATGCCCGACTTCATTACCATGATCCGATAAAAAGGTAAAAGATCTAAAATCAGATTGTGTGGAAATTAAAAGATCGAATAACTTTGCAACAACCCAGTCTTGGTAAAGTATGCTGTTATCGTATTCATTGCGTTTTAACTGAATTAAGTGATTGATCTCATTTCGTTCAAGTTTTTCTTCAACCTCATCATTGCTAGAATCATTAAACTTAGAAAATTGCTCTGGGTAGCGCAACTTATAATTTGGATGTGAACCAATGAGATGCAAAATAATCAATTTACGAGGATCTGGGTCATCCAATGCAATTTTATAAGCGGGCAGAATATTTTCATCTAATGACGTGCTACTACGACCTGACTTTTTATTGATAAAAACAGCTTCATCTGCAAATGAGGCAAAAAGTGAAGAGATATAAACATCATCTTGGTTACTAATCCAATAAACTTTAAAACCTGCAGCCTTAGCGTATGCCATAATATTTTCAGGGGCATGATCATCCATTGCATTTCGCGTACCATCATTAAACAAATAACGTAAAGATTGGATAGTAGATGATGCTGGCGAGTAACCACGACAAAAGACTTTGAATTGATCACTCCGTTGAGTTAGCTCAGGTGTTGTATTTCGTGGATAGCCACATAATCCAAAATTAAAACTGGTAATGCTGTCAGTTAAAACTATGGTATGTGTCTGCCTTTTATTCAATTGACCACTAAAATCTAAGCGCTGTTCTGCATTCAATGTCCATTCTTTATGTATCTGATCATGCTGTAGAATACGCTGTTTAAAATCTTGAATTTTGCCATAGTATCCATACCAAAATGGCAATGGATGTAAAGCAATTGAAGGCTTAATCGCATAGCTGGCAGTACACAGTAGAAATAACAAACCTATAGCATAACGTCCTAATCGATGTACTTTCTGATCATGGAACTCACGCGTATTAAAATATTTAAATAAAATAAAAAAATATAAAATCAAAACGCTTAAAATAAAGCCAACAAATAGAATAAAAAAACCAAGATGCAGTTGAAAAAATTCTAAACTTTCATTCAATGTTGTATTCGCGATAGATTCAATAATTGAATATGCTTCAGCATCACTATTGAACAACAGCCAACTTACTGAGAGTAAGCTGGTATGAAATATAAAAATAAACCACCAAATGATTGAAAATAATTTCCAAAATAAATTTGGTTTTTTTGTGGCTTGAAAACACAACCAACACCCTGGTAGTGATAAAAATGCCAAACGAACACTATCCGACCAACTCCCAGCTAAACCTAATAACAGTAAAGTGATCAGTGGTAGTACAAGTAGGTACGGTATAAAAAACATGTGTTGCCAGCTTACTGGTATTCGATTAAATCGCTTCATTGTCATTAGAAAATATAATGTTGAATAAGTGCAGCAACACCAATAATTAAAAAGACAAGTGCGCCAATTTTATGAATGAGTGAAATTGGGAGCTTTTCTGCAAGTTTATTACCAATAAATACGGCTGGAGCATTCACCAACATTATTCCTAAGGTGGTACCTACAGTTACCCAGCCGATACTGTCAAAACGAGCAGCTAATGCCACAGTCGCTATTTGAGTTTTATCACCAATTTCTGCCAAAAAGAAAAGCACAAAGGTTGCGCCAAAGACACCGTATTTTTGCCACTTATCGATACTTCCAGATTCATCATCTAGCTTATCTGGGATTAACATCCATACGGCCATCCCAATAAATCCTAGAGAAACAATCCACAATAAGACAGTTGGACTAAGAACAGTCGTAATCCACTGTCCGAGTACGGCAGAAACACCATGATTTACCAGTGTCGCGAGAAAAATAGCGATAAGAATAGGAATAGGTTTTCGGAATCGTGCAGAAAGCAGTAGTGCCAGTAATTGGGTCTTATCACCCATTTCAGATAAAGCAACTACAGCAAGAGAGATTAGGAAAGCAGATATCATAATAATTTCTCTGGCTAGCAATAATTACCAATGATTTATTACTCTTGCTAGCCATAGCAGAGTCATAAATCAAAGGTCTTGCCAACAAAAAGAAATCTATGATCGGAGGATCATTTGGTTCTTTGCTATGATGACCATGCTAGTTTAAGCAATTATGTTGACCATCACCTTTTTACCTGAGGTAAAAAGCGGCTACTCCCCAATGAAGTTTTTTTATTTTAGTAGAATCAAGTGTAGTTTTCAATCCTACCTTTTAGATAAATTAAAAGAACTCATTCCTGTTTGATTACGCCGCCTACTCACCGCATATTCCTATAAAAATATTTTAAATATTGATCAGTACCAAAATTGCAAAGTTATGAATATATTTAGCTAGAGGGAAATAATATCAAAAACGATCAATATTCACAAAAAACATTTAAATTCAACAAACTATATAGTATTTATTTTTAAAAAGCGCCATTGCGAGCATACATTGGTCGCATAAGCATGACTTAATTTCATCCTACTTGGCGCTTTTATCGAAAACAAAAAAAGCTCATATTAAAAGATTATTATTCAACAGTTTCAGCCATTCTAAAGAACCTGTAATCAATGTGATAAAATATAATTTATTGTTTTTTTAAAATAAAAATCAAATAATTTTATCTGAGAAGTATAAGGTGTATTATCTTAATTTTAGATACAAAACTGAGCTATAGATTTTTATGTTGGAACATAGCGATATTAATTTACCGATTATTATTATTGGCGCTGGGATAGCAGGAATCGCATGCGCTAAAAAATTACAAGAAAATGGTAAAAAAGTTACCATACTCGAAGCGAGGTCTCGCACAGGTGGGCGCATAGATTCATTGCAATCTGATGCTGATGTTTTTGATTTAGGTGCATCATGGATTCATGGCGTTGAAGGTAATCCTATCTGGGAAATTACCCAAGAGAATCATATAGCAACAACTGTATTTAACTATGACAAATCGCAATATTTTCATGAAAATGGGTTGTTATTTTCTGACAAAGAAGTCCAAGAGTTTGAATCTTATGTAGAGGAAATAGAAAAGCAACTTTCTCAAACACAAACGCAATCTGCCCTCAAGGCGACTGAAGAAATAATTTCTTCTTTACATTATTCAGGTAATACATTTTCAGAAGATTATCTTAAACAATTATTATTTAACTTTTTCAACCGAATAGCAAATGACCCATTTGCGACAAATCTTGAGCTACTTTCATCAAATTACAAAAATTACGAAGGTTATTTTGATGGTGATGAAGTTATTTTTCCCAATGGCTATGCCCAAGTTATAGAGGTGCTTTCAAAAAAAATCGACATTCAATTCAATGTTGATGTAAAAAAAATCATCTGTGAAAATGATTGTGTCAAAATTATTGATTCCAATGATAATTTTTACATAGGTTCCCGTGTAGTGGTTACTGTCCCACTTGGAATTTTAAAGAAAAATCATATCGAGTTTGATCCTGCATTACCTCATCACTATACTCAATCTATTCAAGATATTGGATTTGGATCCTTTAATAAAGTATTTTTTGAATTAGAACAACCACTTTCTTTTAGATCCAAAATGCCGATAGACAAGATAAGTGATTTCTATTGGAATGAGCTTGGTTGTTTTAATATTCTAGACTTATCTGGAGTTTATAAAAAACCAATTTATTTAATGCTGTTTGGAGGAAAGCAATCTGAGTTTATTGATAATTCAGCGGATCATGAAATATCAAAGTTTATTTTTAGTAACTTGCAGAAACAATTTAACAATATTCCCCATACACCTAAAAAACTCATCGTTACACGTTGGGGCGCCGACCCTTATAGCTATGGTTCTTTTAGTTTTCCCTCACTAAAGCACAGTGAGGATATTGTTAAAGTGTTGCATCAACCAATTCAAGAAAAAATCTTCTTTGCTGGCGAACATTGTAGCTTGAAATATGCGGGTACGGTTCATGGCGCATATTTAAATGGCGATGAAACAGCTCAAAAAATATTAGCTGAAGTACCACTTATTTAAACCTAATCTCAGTCATGAAAAAACCTCCCGAGGGAGGTTTTTATGATGTTGTCTAGAGTTAGGCGTATTGATAATAGACTTCTTTCATAAGTCCTTTTTAAAACCATTAATCAACATAAAAGCACCCTCATCCTAGCCTTCTCCCAAAGGGAGAAAGAATTTTCAATACCAATATGATTCACTCTACATGATCATTTTTTGATTTATGAAAGATCTTTAATGCTATTGGCTATTTTTTTGCTCAAAACACTTATAAATTAAAGCGCCAATCACAGCGCCAACAATTGGAGCAACCCAGAAAAGCCATAATTGACTCAGTGCAGCCGTTTCAGCAAACAAAGCCACTGCTGTACTACGTGCAGGATTGACCGAAGTATTGGTGACAGGAATACTGATTAAATGGATCAAAGTTAATGCCAAACCAATAGCAATAGGCGCAAAACCTGCAGGTGCACGTTTATCTGTAGAACCGAGAATTACAATTAAGAAAATAGCAGTTAAGACAATCTCAATTAATAATGCAGAAAGCAAAGAATATTTTCCAGGCGACAAATCACCAAAACCATTTGTTGCAAATCCACCCGTACCAGTGAATCCTGCTTGACCCTGTACAATCAAATACAATATAAATGCAGCGAAGATACCACCTACGACTTGAGCAATGATGTATGGTGCTAAGTCTTTTGCATTAAAACGACCACCAACCCATAAACCTATACTTACTGCGGGATTGAAATGTCCACCTGAAATATGACCTAATGCGTAAGCACCAGTCAGTACAGTGAGACCAAACGCGAGTGCAACACCGACAAAACCGATACCCAATTCTGGAAATGCTGCAGCAAGTACTGCACTACCACACCCTCCAAAGACCAGCCAAAATGTTCCAATAAATTCTGCAAAATATTTATTCATGTTCATTACTTTTCTGTTCAATAAATCCAAGCGGAATTTAGCAAAACAAGTCACACTTTTAAACAAAAACATGAATTATTTTACAAAAAGCATAAGTAATTGATGAAATGACTAAATTCATAATTTTTATAAAACAAACCCTTCGATTGAAGGGTTTGTTAGACAAATTAAAATTCCAATTCAGAGGGGGAAGAAGGAATGATTTAATAAATCTATTGGTAATTATTAACATGTATATAGATTTATACAATCTTATTTAATAGAACACAGCATTCTAAAAATTTGAAGATCAATCAAAAAGCCCATCTGCGGGTGAGCTCTTTAGGCGATTTATGGCAAAGAATTACTTATTATTAAAAAGCTGATCTGTTATCTTTTGATCAACTTTACTTCGATGTCCATTGTCAAAATATCGATCTACATGGCATCGTTTTGTATTTGTATCACAGAACACCCCATTTGAGAAAGTAAATGCAGAGTGATCAAAATCGCCTTGTGAGAAAACTTTATTCGCTTTTTGGGTTCCTAAATATTGAGCCGTAAGTGATTTTGATACACCTTTGTTATTTACACAGATATATTGATCACAAATCACACCTTTTTTAGGTGAAACTAAACTTGTGTTGGTTTTAGCAATCACTGGAAAACTGATGATTAAACAAGCATAGCTGATGAGACTCAATAATCCTTTAGAAATTTTCACTTTTAAACCTGCAAAACAATACAAAAAATAAAGGAAAATTATAAGATCAATTGGATTTAAGATATACAACAATTATGTTTAAACCTATATAAGAAAACACATTAGGCTTCTTTTATAAGATATTTTTAAAACAATAAATCAACATACAATCCCCTCATCATCGCCTTCTTTCAAAGTGAGAAGGCGATTTCAATAGCAATATGAATCACTCATTATAAACATTCATTCAGTTTAGAAATAATCTAGAGATATTATGATTAACAGCAGAATTATCGATAAAATCAAATAAGTATTGATATTATTAAAGCTCTTAAGATAATTTAACATTCGTCATTTCCCATAAGAATTTAATAAAATACTATATGGCTGACAGATAGATAAAAGACTAGGAAAAGAAAAGCAGACAAAAAAATACCATCGATAATCAAATTGGTTAAAAATGTTGCACGATGAAATTTAAATAAACTTGTAAAGCTAATAAATTAACAATTTTATATTCATAAAAACTTAAATCACAAGTTAAGCTAATAAACAGTTTTAGCTATTTTAAATAAGTTCATTTTAAAAACCAAAATTTAGATTTATTGGTGATATAAAACTTTAAATCAGTGGCTCCACCAACGCTCTTCACTTATTTATTTAAAATTTAGCGACGTTAAAAGACAATTAAGTATTTTTAGATAATGCTTGGAATCAATTCAATTCATCAAGTTTTAAAAAATAATTCCTTTTGTCAGGTCTATCATTTTTTAAATGCTTTAAAAATATTTTAGCAGTTTCCTCCGATGCATCCTCTCTTAGGCAACGTTCAACAAAGGATATATCTACAAATTCATCTGCTAACCCAGCACGACCAAGATCTAAAAAATAAATTTCATTGAATTTATCTATAAAAATATTACTATCCGTGATATCGCCATGAGAAAAAACCAATCTTTCTTCAACACGAGTCTCGGTTAACTCATTCCATAGACTTAGGTAAGTTTTATGGTCTCCCCATAATTCAGCGTCAAAATCATCTTGATCTATATCGTCAAGGAGTTGGTTATCAATAAAAAATTTTGACTCTTTTAACCGATGATCAATGTTTGAAATAAATGGACAATCAATAATAGCAACTGAATTTAACAGATTGAATGCCTCCTTATAGATAGCAAGCAATTCTTGGTTTGTTAAAAAAAGCGCTGAAATTGGTTTTGCATTGATCGCTTTAGTGATCATGAATTCAAACTGCTCATCTTGAAAAGTCATGATGAGTTCAGGCACCTTTAATTTCTCAGAGAGCCAACTCAACATTTTCGCTTCACGAGAGACACTGTATGTGGTCTCTGTATATAAAGTGCTAGATCGCTTAAGAAAAAAAGCTTCATTATTTCGATTAAAAGAATAAACATCCGATGGGGACTGACCAATTTTATTTGGCTCTAAAACGCTGTTTCCAATAAATTGTTGAATGATATTGGGCAATTCCATCAAGTTTTCCTTTTATTCAGCATTAAAAACCCCGCAAATGCGAGGCCTAGTAAATAGATGATCTTAATTTGGTTCACTGTAGCAAAAATATGGCTTATTCCCTATAGATGATCAATACTTCAAAATTTTGTCATCATCTTTCAATTATATAAATTGCGCTAGACTTAAAAAGTGGGGGGCAGTATTTCTCGATTGCAAACATCAGGAATGAGCTAGAGCAGAATATAGACAGCAGCAAGACCTCAAGATGCAGATAAATCGCGGAGTAGCTGCTCTAAATCCTGTTCACCTACTTTTGTTTGAGCACCTGCCTGCAAGCCGCCACGAATGAGTTTTTCAGCAGCAGGACGCGCAAACAGACCAGCCCATGCTTTGTGCTCTCGAATGAAGTCTTCGCTTAAATCCGCAGGTGGGATTGCTTTCTTTGCAGCGGCGATGACCCCTTCAGGTAAAGCTGCAATATTTGTGGCAATGCGATGAACAAAAGCGTCTAACTCATTTGCCGGAAGCGCACGATTTACCCAACCATATCGTTCGGCTAGCAAAGCGTCAATCAGCTCAGCACCAAGAATTACTTCTAATGCACGCCCCCGTGTCATACGCTGTGAAAGATATTGAGTACCACCACCGCCAGGAATAATACCCATCAATGCCTCACATTGGGCGAGGCCAGCACGCCCAATAGCAGCAAATGCCATATCCACTGCTGCTACAAATTCAGCACCGCCACCACGCGCCAAGCCTTCGAGCTTAACAATCGTCACTTGCGGCTGTGCCTGAATCATCTCCCCTAAAGCCTGAAATGGATTCAATCCATTAGGTAGATCTTTTGCGAACTGGTCAAAAGCGTTTGGCTCATCAATTAAGGTCATGTCTACATGAGCGATGAAAAACTCAGGATCGGCGCTTTGGAACACGATTACACGTGTTTGTGGGTCATCACGTACCTGAGTAAGAAAAGCTCGAATATCACTCATCAATGCAACATCCAATACATTAACTGGTGGATTGTTAATACTGACAGTCGCCACGCCTCGATCATACTCAATGTGAAGTGTGGAATAAGTTGGAATGGTCATCATATACCCTTGATTTTAGATGTGTGCAATCATGGTATCTTATGTATACTTAGTGTCAATTACGCACCTTAAGCATCCTAAGTATCTTGGAGCATACCTATGAACCCTGATCACGATCCAATCTACCGTGCCGACTGCCCAAGCCGTACCATTCTCGATCAAATCGCAGACAAATGGTCAATGCTGGTTTTGATGGTGTTACATGAACCACGTCGCTTCAACGCCATCAAACGGCATCTTGATGGTATTACCCAACGTGTATTGACACAGACGCTTCGCAAGTTAGAACGCAATGGTATGGTGACACGCACCGTTATAGATGGGAAAACTCTAGGCGTGGAATATGCCTTGACGCCACTTGGGCAATCACTCAAATTGCCTTTTAACGCGCTCTACGACTGGACCGTCGAGAATATGGACACCATTCAGGTGTGCCAATCTCGCTATGATCAATCTGATGATGTTATTCGCACAGCGACCACCCAGCAATCAGACATAACACTGAAATAATGTGTGCCGCCTCAAGCTAGAAATATGAGAGTTTGGCTTATTAGTCCAAAATCTGATGAATATGGAAAAGATTATTTAGGTTTTAAAACTACTCACCTGTTTTGCTTACTTAATTTTGCTTACTTAATTTAGTTCCACTTTCATCTATACAATAAAAACCACCGCAAAGGTGGTTCATATCTTGAATGAATGACTGTAATCTTGGTCTTTAATTTTCAATTCTATTGCCTTAGTGGAGTCAATATTTTTATGACTAATATAGTGAATCACAGCTTTTTTTAAATTTAACTCAAGAAACTCTTCTTATTCATCAATAATATCAGCAAAATTCGCACCCAAAACCTTAGCTAAATCTTGTGGATTAACCCCAATATCCAAGCCCCTTTTCCCACCACTAACATACATTTTACTTAATTGCTGTGCACTATCACAAATAACCGTTTTTAAACGCTTTTTTTGACCTACAGGACTGATTCCACCGACTAAATATCCAGTTAAACGCTCTGCATCTTTAGGATCAGCCATATGTAGTTTTTTACAAGCAAAAGTACTCGCCACTTTCTTTAAATTTAATTGATGGTTCACTGGAAGGATGGCAACAAAATAGTTTTTATCATCTGAAAGCATTATTATTGAAATCATTACAAACCTAAGGAAATCAGAAGCACAATATAAGTTATAAATATTAATAATTTATAAAATATATAGAAACATAACCAAACTATACAAAATCTAGTTATGTGAGTAAAATTGTGAGTAACTTTTATTGTCCTCACAATTATTATAATTTACTCACTATGCTTACAGATACCAAGATAAAAAGTCTTAAACCACGTGATAAGACGTATAGAATAGCCGATAACAATGGGCTTTGCATTGAAGTTCGATCAACTGGAACAAAATTATGGCGTTATAGATATAGGTATAATGGCAAGGCCTCTATGTTAAGCCTAGGAGAATACCCTCTTATCGGTCTAGCTGATGCACGCAAAGCTAAAGATCAAGCAAGATTACTCCTCGATGATGGCATAAATCCCATACAGATTCGTAGACAAGAAAAATTTGAAGCTCAAATAAATAACCTAAATACTTTTAAGCTTATTGCGAATGAATACATATCTGAAATGTTGTCTAGTCGTACCGATGGCTATATTAATAAATTTAGGAAATCATTAGAGATTGATATTTTACCAGCAATAGGTGAAAAAAATGTAAAAGATATAAACTCGGCAGATGTTTTATATATTATTAAATCGACAGTTAATCGTATTAGAACCAATGGGAAGCATGGCACAGGAGAAGTTACAGCAATGAATAATCAAAAGATTATAGGAGCTGTGATGAGATATTCTATTGCAACATTGAGAGCTGAAACAGATCCAACTTATGCAGTACGTGGTGTACTTATGCGCCCCGAAATTGAACACGCACGTCCTCTAACAAGAGAAGAGCAAGCACTTTTCAGAAGAGGATTAGATAACTTTAAAGGTTCTTTAACTGTCAGAAATGCCCTTTTAACTATGTCTTATACGATGCTTCGTTCAATCGAAATTAGACGTATGAAGTGGCGATATGTTGACTTTGAGTCAAAAATTATTAATTTCCCTATCTCAACTAGAAGTAACAATCAAGAACGTACAACAAAGAAAAATAGAATACACTTAGTTCCTATGTCAAATCAGTTATTTAGTTTATTAAAATCTCAGTATATTGAGTCTGGTAATAAAGAGTTCGTGTTCCCAAGTGTATATGGCAATAACTCTAATACTATTGGCAACTCCACTCTTAATGTTGCATTAAAAAATATGGGACTAAAGACAGTAACAGCACACGACTTTAGGGCTACAGCATCGACAATTTTGAATGAAAAAGATTTTGATGAAAATTGGATTGAAAAACAGTTAGCTCATTCAGATCAAAACAAAACAAGGGCATCATATAATCATGCAAAGTATATGGAGCAGCGTAGTAATATGATGCAACAATGGGCTGATATTGTAGATAGTTGGAAAGACATTAATAACCCTTAAATTTTATGATAAGTGTTGTACTATTCCCAATCAAAGTATGCATGCTTATGACAGTTAGAGTTGTTTTGAGATTTAAAGTATTAGTTCTATATGAGTTTTTGAAATGATTGAAAGAATATCTTTGAATTCGCTAAAATTTTTTTATTTTGTTGCCAAATATAATAGTATTACTAAAGCTTCAAAAAAATTATTTGTTACTCAAAGTGCTGTAAGTAAACAAATTTATAATATTGAAGAATCTTTAAACATTCAATTGTTCGTGCGACGTAATAAATCTTTAGTTATAACTCAAGAAGGAGAATTACTCTTTAAATGCTGCCAAAGAATTTTCATCCAATTGGATGAATGTCTAACAGAATTAAAAAATGTTAAATTTGATAAAAAACAATTAGTTATTTCTTGTGAACCCACTATTTCTATGAAATGGTTAATTCCCCGATTATCTAAGTTTAAAGATCTTGGATATGACTTTAATGTTGTCTTACTTACTGGTGGAGGTACAGTCGATTTTGAAAAAAACAATATTGATTTAGCTATCCGGAGAAATGATTTCAATTGGGGAGAACACATTTTTAGTGAAAAGATTGCTGATGAGTACATGGTAATGGTTCAAGCTTCTCATCAAGTACATACACATGAATTATTAGTTTCTTTATCACGTCCAAATTTTTCGAAAAATTTAATTAGAATTACTGAATTTAAAGAGTTCATACATCAATCGCCCCAAATTGAATTGGAACATTTTTATTTGTGTCTAGAAGGATGTTTAGCAGGATTAGGAGCTACTATTATTTCTATATATATGATTGAAAAAGAGTTAGAAAGAGGAGCACTTCAAAAAATAACTCCAATAATTAAAGATAATTCCTCTTATTATTTGCTGTCTCATACAAATATTACAGAAGATCCAAGAAAGATCATTTTTTTAGATTGGTTAAAAAATGAAATGAAAGAAACTCAAATTAACTATCTACATAGTGATACACAAATTTCCAAGATGATAGACTAAATATTTTTATTGAGCTAAATCTTAGTACTTTATATATTATAATAATATATAAATATTTTTAAAAACAAGGTTGAATGATGGGTAAGTTTTTGATTTTAAGTACACTTTCTTTTTTATTTCTGACTGCTTGTAGTCAAAAGTCTTTTCAGCCTAAAGTAGTTGTCGGATCTATAGTTAGTGAACCAGAAGATGGTATAGAGAATACTATCAGTTCAGCATCCCCACTGCAGTGTGAAGACAAAGATAGATGTGTTGAAGCAGTTTCATGTGAAGAATACCCAGATGCAGAGGTATGTTATTCAGCTCCTTCACATCGTGATTTTTCAGATGGAGAGCCTTATACAAAAGTTGAATGATTCTTATAGTTAATTTTTTCATATTTTTCAAAATAATATGTTCATTGCAATCAATCTTATTTAGTTAGAAACTAATTCAAAATAGATTGTACATTAACCTAAATCTACCATAAACGCTTTTGCTGCCTGGTACAAACATACAAATATTTTTCTTTCTGAAGAGAATTAAAATGAATAAATCCAAGATACTAAAACTTAATGAATCACATGTACTTCCAGTAAAAATAAGTAATTGCAATGGAGATACTTATTACTCAAATATAAATCTTAAATATGGATATCCCCCGAATATAATACTAAGAGAAAACAATGACAAAATCGAATTAAATATCGAATCTGCAGAGAATAGATTAACTACAAATTATTTTTTATCTGCTGTCGAAAAAAATAATTTCCTGTCTCCCACCATTTTTAAATATTTGTATTATGGCAAAGCAAATAAGGATAATTTAACTGAAGTTAAATTCACTATTCCAGAACTTTCCTCATACTTTAATAAAGAGATCACATACAATTTAGATAATGAAGCTAATATAACAGGAAACTTAAAAATAAAATCTCTTGAAGCAAACCTTAATAATTTAGGATTGTACATTACGATTGAACAAGGAATTATTTTTAAGAATAATGAAGATCATTCGGGATTTTCTTTCAAAAATCTGATTTACTTTTGTTATAAATCAGAACAAGTTCTCTCTTTTCAGGAAATTGAAAAATTAATGTATAAAGCAGCTGGATTACTAACTTGGGTCCTTGGTTACCCAGTTGCTGCTGATACTATAACAGTATCTGATGGAAAGAAGATAGGATACCTATATCTACCATTAGTCAAAAAACAAAAAGTTCATGATATAAGCAACTCTAAAAGTTTCATGGGAACTACATATTTTCGAAGAAATTTTGAATCGATATGTAATAAATACTTCAGTCAAAATGAAATATTTGAAATTTGGAGTAGAACACTCCCCTTATTTGATTTTTCAGGGGTTCTTGAGTATGAGGTAATGCTTCATGCAAGTATTTTAGATAGATATTTTTCTCATCAGATTAATAAATTAGAGTTAATTAAAATTGTAAATTATGATAATGACATAGATAAAATTAACACTTTATTAAAAGAAAACAAAGAGTTAAATGAAATCATTAAAAATACTAGCTTAATTGATAAAATTGATGCAAAAAACCTTTTTTCAGAAATACAGCCTATTACTTTCATAAAAAAGCAAAAAGCATATTTTAATTATATTGGAGATGATTACATAAAGATTTTTATTGGAAAAAATGATTTTTTTCAAATAAAAAGTATTAGAGATAAAGCAGCACATGGTGATAAAAGTGATTTTAGCACTGAAGAAATTTTAAAATATCTTTGGAAGGTAAAATTATTGACTATGTTTTTAATATATCGAGATTTAGGAATAAATGAAGATGATTTTGTTAAAATAATAACTAATTCATTACACCCATTCATTATTAACTGTGAAAAAGACAAAGTTTTATTAGATCTTAAAAGCGGTAAATCAATATGTATTTCAGTGAGCAATATTGAGTTAAAAAAAATGAAAGAACTAAATACAGATATTAATGTATTCATGAAATTAAATGAAAATTATTTATTTAATACAGAACTAAGTAGTGATGCTCATAAATATTTTCTAAATTTATCTCCAGAAGAATATCAGGAACTAATTTATCATAGTTATGAAAAATATGTATTACATTTATTAGAAATGAAAAATTGTAATATGAAAGTTAAATCATACTCAGAAATATATATAAAAAATAAAAATAAAGAGATAATTTCTAATGTAATTGTTGTTGAACCAATTTGAATTTTTAAAATATATAGGACTTTTTGCCATTGAATATTTTTATTAAAAAGATTTTATAAATCAAATTTTTATCCAAGAACAAGGATTTTAGTAATGTGCTCAAACTATGAAATTCCCACCCGACAAGCCATTACCCTACTTGATGTCGAACCTAATCAGTTAGATCTTGAATTAAAGTCACATGTTTATCCAGGCTATCATGCACCGATAATCATGCGTGGTTTTGATTTAGATGTTGGTAAATTTGGTCTATTGCCATCGTGGGCAAAAGACTTCAAGTTCAGCTCTCATACTTATAATGCTAGAACTGAAACTTTTGCTGAGAAACCAAGCTTTCGACACGCATGGAAGTACAGTAAATTTTGTCTTGTGCCGGTGCAAGAGTTCTATGAGCCAAAGTACATTGACGGTAAACCACATTGGTACACGATCAAACGCGAAGATAATCAGCCTTTCACCGTTGCTGCTATCTATGACGATGCTGTGATTAAAGACTCTAAAGTCAGATCGTTTTCAATGCTCACGATCAATTCAGACAACCACCCTTTCATGAAGCAATTTCATGCGCCAAATGACGAGAAAAGATCGATCATAGTCATACCTGAAGAATATCGGAAAGACTGGCTGAATGTTGATAAAGAAAATGCACATGAATATTTCTTTGAGATGCGTGATGAGTTTGTTACTTTCCCGCGTGACCATTCATCAGAAGTAGCCAAACAAAGTGACCTTTTTTAAATTAATACTGTTTATCCACATGTTTTAAATTTGAATTTAAAAACTATTACATTTAAAATCTTGAATACGTAACTTATTCAAGTGATATTTTTTATGAATATTAAATTAAATTCAAGCTTCTCTAAAGCTAAACTTCAAAGGCTTAAAGATGCAAATCTAGATCACTTGAAAAACTCTAAAGTTATTGATATTAAATCATATTCATCTAAAGAGAGATGTTTATCTGACATATCAAGAATATCGTCATTTCAGGCAATCACGAAGTATTCTATTCCACTTGTTTTAAACAAAATTGCTGCAGGTTTCCCTTCCCCGGCAGAAGACTATATAGATAAAACTGTCGACATGAATGACCTTCTTATTTCAAATAAAGAAGCGACATTCATTGTTCAAGTTGAATCGCTTTCGATGAAAGATATCGGGATTGATATAAATGATTATTTAATTGTCGATAGAAGTATTCGCTCACAGCATCAAGACATTGTTATCGCATTCATTGATAATGATTTCACTGTAAAAAGAATGATGATTACACAGCGGATGTCTCATGATGAATTGTTTAATATTTTTCATAATGAAAATGATCTTAGAAATTTACCAGCTGTTTGGCTCAAACCTGAAAACATCGAATACAAACCAATTCTCCCCCGCAATGAGCAAGAATTAGTAATTTGGGGTGTTGTCACCAAAGTTATTAAGAACTTTAAATGAAACATGAAGAAAAGATATTCGCTCTTATTGATATCAATAATTGCTATGTCTCGTGTGAGCGTTTCTTTAATCCCAAGTTGAATAAACTCCCAGTCATCGTACTCTCAAATAACGATGGGTGTGCAGTTGCCCGTAGCAATGAAGCTAAACAAATTGGGATTAAAATGGGTGTTCCGCTATTTCAGATAAAGGATGTAATCCAAAAAAATAACGTTCAAGTACTTTCAAGCAACTATGCGATATATGCGGAAATGTCGCGTCGGTTTCATTCAATTCTCGCTGGCTATGTTGCGCCACACGAACAAGAAATATATTCAATTGATGAATGCTTTCTGGATCTGACAAGCTTTAAGAATAACTATGATCTTGTTGCGTACTGCCAAGGCATGCGCGAACGTATTCAACAATGGATTGGATTACCTGTTTCTATTGGTATAGGAAGATCAAAGACTGAAGCAAAAATCGCGAATCACATGGCCAAGAAAGGAAAAAGATTTAATGGAGTCTGTGATTTAGCAAATATGGCCCCAAGGCACCGTGATTATTTTTGGTCGCTGGTTGAGGTTGGCGAAGTATGGGGTGTGGGCAGAAAACAGAATAAAAAGCTCAATGATATAGGAATTAAGACTGTTCTAGATCTATCAAAAGCTAATCCCCCAATCATGGGCAAGATGTTTACTGTTTGTATGCAGAGAACAGTTTTAGAGCTGCAAGGTATTTCATGTATGCTAATCGATGACCAGCCAAAACCAAAACAACAAATAGTGGCCAGTCGTTCTTTTGGCGTAAAAATCACTGAGTTGCAAGACTTAAAAGAGGCAATGTCGAAGTATGTTCAAGACGCTGTTGGGCGCTTGAGAAAAGAAAAGTTATTGTGTGGTGTGATTACAGCCTTTGTTCAATCAAATCCTTTTGACGCTTCTGTTCCATACTATAGCAAAGCACAGACTTATAAGTTCGCTGAGCCAACTGATTGCGTTTTAGATTTAGTTGAAGTTGCTTACTTACTATTGGAAAGAATTTATAAACCAGATATCAAGTACAAAAAATGTGGTGTGTATTACTCAGAACTGATTCAAAAATCCAATCATATCCCTGACTTGCTTTCAGATCATCAAACTAGAATTGAGAATGAAAACTTGATGCAAGCCTATGAAGAAATACAGACAAAGTTTGGCAAAGCTAAGATTTCTGTAGGTCCTTGCTATTTCAAAGATCGAAAGTGGTCTATGAGTCGAGATATGCTTTCCAAAAACTATTTCACTAAAAATGGATTAATTAAAGTTAAATAAATTTAAAGATATAAAATATACAGCAACAAAAATAGCCCTTACATTGAAGGGCTATTTTTTGAGAATCTGTTAACGAGTTACTCGATCCCAAGCATCTTTTACTGCATGCTTTGCTTCTTCCCATTTTAAACGAGACTCTCTTTTGGTTTTTTCCCATTGAAGCTTAAGATCTGCTTCAACTTCTTCAAACTTTGTTTCATAAGAGTAATTGCTTCTAGAAGTGTACCCTAGCTGATATGCATCACGATAATCACGATCGTAATCTACATTATCATATAAGTTAATCGTGTCTTTATAATAAGGGCGAGTGTTGTAAGTTTCACGCCAATAAACATCTTCATCAGTTGGATTTACAGCTTCAGAAATGCTTTTTCCAGCTAATCCTCCAACAACTGCACCTACTACTCCACCGACTGCAGCACCTACAGGTCCGCCAACAGCTCCAATAGCTGCACCACTTACTGCACCGCCTGCGGCTCCAACACCTGTCCCAATTGGGTGTGCTCCTGGCTCGCCGGAAATTGGATCTGCATTCAATTGGTCACGTTGTTCTTTACTGAGATTCTTAACTACTTCATTATCTATATTAGAATTTGACATATTTAATCCTCTATTTTGATAAAAATTATTAATTCAATTAATCAATCAACGATAATCATCCTAGATTAAATATTTTTATTTAATATTACTATTTGTTATAGTTTCAAGAAGGGTTTGTACAAAATAAAATTAACTAAATTAAAATAAACTCATCTCAAAACCACAGCCCTATTGAGTATTGTCGTTTTAGAAATCTTCTAAATAAAAAACATTAAATTACAATAGAACATATTAAAAAATCACGATTTACAATTTAAGAATAATTTACTAAAAAACATTAACTTATATAAATAAATTTAAAATAAACATTAAAACAAAGAATAAATCAAAAAACAAACAAAATCTCAATAAAGTTATAAAATTATAATTAATTCACAAAAAATAAATGAATCAAATATGAAAAAATTAATCAATTGAGAACAGAGTCACATTATTATTAATTTTGTGTATTCATTCAAAAAATACATTTATAAATTAAATAAATCTATAAATATTACATTAATAACTCAACAAAACTTAAAGCTTAAAAATACTTACATCACTAATTTTTAAATGTCTTAGACTGATATTTCAACTTGAACAAGAGATGAGCAAACATTATGAGTAACGTTAATGTAAACGATATTAAAGAACATGCTTCAGTAATTGCTTCATGTGGTACACAGATCGGTAAGGTCGATCATCTTGAGGGACAAGATTCAATTAAATTGACTCGAAGTGATGATGAACATAATGAACATCATCTGATTCCATTAAGTTGGGTGAGTGAAATTAAAGATGGAAACGTAATTTTGAATAAAAATTCAGAAGAAGCAAGAAATGAGTGGCAAACATTATAGCTTTTACCTAAAGTAATTTGCTATTTCAAGAATGCCAATCAATTTGATTGGCATTCCTGTCATCAAATGATAAGTTTTCAAATCTGTCTTATCTATCTAACTAAATTTGAAAAAGTTTAAATCATTGATGAACTAAACTCGTTTTGTCTTTATCAATATATTTATCATATTCATGTTGATACTTTTTAGCTAAGCTTAGTTTTTCATCATCTTTTAAAATTTTGCCAGATTGTTGGAAAAATTTATGCTCTTCTTCATCTAAATGATGATGTACAAGCTTACGTAGCTGATTTGCTATACGTAACCAACTCGGATTATTGAGTTCTTTTTCAGTAAGTTGCTCAAGTAACTCATCTATTTCGTGATGCTCAGACAGAGCATGCCTTGTAATATTCAAACCTGCATCTGTCATCATAAGAGGTATGTAAAAATACCTGTCTTCAGCCACAGCATGTGCAAATAATTCATTTTTCAACAATGAGAAATAACGCTTTCTTTCTTCTGAATTGCCAGTAGTTTCAATTAACTTATCAGATAATTCTCTTTGCTTTTCATGACTAAATTTTAAGACATCAAATATGGTGAGTTGCTTACTATGGCTCATACTTTCATCCTATCGAAAAATTTATTTAGTATTCAATCTTATAGGATAGACTAGTATTTATTATTGAATTCTTGTTTCAATATTATTTTAATTGTAATTACCCTTTATATTACACAATCTAGGAAATTTAAAGATTCTTAGAATTTAACCCAACCATTTCGCTGCGTTTTTATTCAAAATTAAAGAATGTATAATTATTTTGACCATTGGAGAGAATGGTCTATAACTAGAAATGATGTCCAGCATTGCCCACCTTGTGTGGGTTTTTTTACCTGATTTCAGGTATATGCTAAGCCTTCAATTATGCCTATATTTTATACCGATAGTTAAAATCTATCATAACTAATTAAAAGGATTCTAATATGGGTATCAAGGTTACAAACAATACAAATGAATCAATCTCTGCTTGTGTTAATCAGTGGGGAAATGATGGTGATACAGGATATTTCTCGATTGCTCCTGGTAAAAGTGAAAACTGGGATAGATCAGCAGAAAAGCCTTTTATTATGTTAATACAGAAAGGTGGGAATGTTACTGCATACTGTGTATCTAGTAAAAGTCAAATTATTGTTTCTACAAATGGTATAACAGATCAAGGTATTGAAAAAAATCCCATCCGTCCTTAAGTATAAATTATTTCACAGAGTGGTGAGTTCAGTTCTACCACTCTTTAAAAAAATCAATTTTATATACAGTGTACGAAAGTTTTATAATTGTTTTGCGAAATTCTCATTACATTGTTTGAATTATTGATATTTTTCATTCCGAAATTATTCATAATAATAAAGCTCTATTTAACAATCTTATTCTTCGCACCATTCAAAGCAATGCACTCATTGTATTTACTAACTGTATCAATGATCCAAAGTGTGATTTCTTTACCCTGCCCTGATTCCAACTTAAGAAGTTTAGGGCAAGGTAGCATTCAAGTATGAAAATTTATCTAAACTTTCGCATATGCTGTATATTTTTAATTTGAAAAATTATAAAAATAGTTAAGTTACTCTCCACACAATAATTCTTGCTCATAATCAATAGCTTGCTTTCTCTGCCAATTTTCAAATTTTAAATTTGATAGTTTATTTTCATCTACTTCTTTTAATATATAAGGAGGAGTATCTTGAATTTTAAATTCAATAATATAGTATTTTAAAATCCATTTATCTTTTGGATATTTCACAATATCTATTTTTCCCTCACATTGTTTATTTAAATCCTTTAAAGGTATCGTCAATTGTTGTGCTGAACAAATGGTTGTTACACTATCTATAGACTTACATCCTAACCAATTCGCCCAAAAATTTTTAACTTCTATTTGATAGTCAGTATTATTGGATGTCAAAATAAGATTGGTCGCACTAGAATTTGAATAATCAAAATGCTCAAAACAAAGCTTTCCATTCATATGGCATCCTAAGCCGAGATCAGCTTTCCAATCTTGGCTACACGCAATCAAAATTATTGGTGAAAGTAAAATCCAATATTTTCTTTTCATTCACTACCTCTTAGGTAAAATTGGACAACTCATACAAAAACATCGATTAAAAAAGGATTATTTTAAATCCATCTAGTTCCCCCCTCTTTAATCGAGAATCAATCCTCACTCCGAGGGCCATGCTTCCCTCAATCTTACCGCATCAGCTGCGTGTCCATCAGCGGCTTTTGCCACTTCTTGATATTCTGTGATGCACTTTTCGAGTATGTCACTGTTGGCAGTGGTGTACTCAATGATGGTTTCTTTACCCTTGCCCTTACTCAAGCTTTAGTAGTTTAGGACACGGTAGTATTTTACATGAGAACTTATCAAAGTTTTTACATAAGCTCTATTATGTTATTTTTAGTGAATCTAAAAGGTGGTGGATATATTAAATAGTGGTTTGACGGTGGTTAAAAGACACCAGTAGGTGGTTGGAGTGAAAATGATATTCATCATATTAAGCCTCTAATATTTGGAGGTACTAATAATTTTAATAATTTAGTGCCTTTACAAGGAAAATGCATTAAAGGGAATATTCTCAGTTTTGGAATAGGTACTAGTATGAATTATAGTTTTGAAGTCACTGTTGGTTTATTAAAAAATAGTTGGACGAAACCTAAAGCAATAAATAATATTTCCATAGATATGTTATTTAGATGTAGGTTCTTACATGGAATAAATGAATTTAATGATATACCCTTTTCTGAAGATTTTATAGAATTCTATAGAATTTCTAATGGTGCATATTTGTTTGAAGATGTTATATATGGACAGTGGGGGTTAATATTATTAGATTTATATTTTATAGAAGTAAAAACACAAGAATTTATGCATGATTATAGAGATGATTTCATCTTTGGGGATTATATTATTGGTGAGTTTTTGGGAGATAATGATTTATTGCTATTAAGGTTAGATGAAACTAAAGAGGATTATGGCTCTATAATAGTAGCAAACCGAATGGATAGCAGAGAAGAGTGGAAAAAAGTAGAAAGAAATTTTCGTAATTTTATAGTGAATTTTGCATTTAATGAGGGACAGAAATATTGGGAATGAATATTTTGAGTTTGATGGGTGCTGATGAAAACACAGCATAATTTAAAGCTTAAAAGATAAAAGTCATTGAAGAAAATAAAGGAAATGTCTCAAAAACAGCAAGACAGCTCTGGCTTTCGCATTCTCAGTTTGAATAATAATTTCAGTCTGTTTGTATTTCTGGATCTGCCCTACTTTGTGGTTCAGTAAGGCAAGACAAACGATCTACAAAAAAGCGAGAAGACCGATTAAGATTTCTCGCCATTTTGAGATGATTAGGAATAGTGTAATTTTAGAAATAACTCCATTTCAGCTTTGCGACGTTTCACCAGTCCAGCCAAAACACGACCACCAGCCTTATTCCACTTTGGAAATTCGGCAGCAGCACCTTTGTAGTCTTTGGCATTGAGCTTTTTAAGCAGAGTTGATTTACTAAGATTGCCTTCGCCCAAGTTGTAGGTAAATGAGGCTAAAGCATCGAATTGGTTTTGGTTGAGCGGAACCTTCACCAAGCGATTGATAGCATTTTCAAATACAACTAGGTCATTACGAAGATATTCTTCTGCTTGAGATTCAGTGCATGTATCACCTTTTTTTACACGCACACCGTTAGGGTATTTGATTGTGCCAAATCCAATGGTCCAAATGCCCACACCATCGTCATAAGCTTTCAAGCGTTTACCTTCAAAGCCTTTGATTAAGCCTACTCCTGGGTTACTTGTCTTCATGGCAACTTACCTCCCGAAACTACAGCTTTCCAAATCAATACAAACGTATCGATCGCTTTACCACCTAAATGCCCTGCCATACCAGCCAACACACCAATAAGCACCAACGGCATATCCCAATAAATACACAATAGAACTGTGATAATCCCTGCGAATGCAGAGATAATTAACTCACCGAAAAGTCGCATAAATATCTCCTTCAACGGCTTGGGTTCTTTCGATTGATTTAACCTGCGAATGAAGGCAACCAAACCTCCAAGCATAGCTAAAGCAATCATCCAACCATATGTAATGAGACCTGTGATGATCTCTTTTAATGTTTCTTTATCCACAAAACCCCCTATTTTTGGCAATAAAAAAGCACCCGGTTGGGTGCTGTTACTTAAGCAAAATCAGCTTTCAACAAGCTTTTGATTTATCACAATATAGTTTGCTTGAACTATCTGCCCTTCTATTTTTAAAACATCCTGACCAAGATCAAGATGTATTCTTTGCTTTAAAAATTCAGGACATTCAACAACATTTTGAATGACACCTGTTTCGATACAATAAACTGCAAAATATGCCATTATTTCCTCATCGTCATTGCATGGATATAGCGTTGTGACACGTTTACATTACCGCCCGAATCTGAGCGCAATTGAAGCTCAAACGTTCCCGCGATCAATGTTGAATCATGTCTTGAAATATTTAAGGTTCCTGCACTTCGTGCACTTCCTCTAATCTCAACATTGTGATTATGAATTCCGTCTAAACCCATTGATGCACTTCCTGACAAACTTAAATTATGGCTATGTGAACCCGTTGTATTTGTCGATCCGTTGTAACTATGGTTATGTGAAGAACCCGAAATCGTTCCAGCTGTTGAGTTTTGAGTATTGCCATTGAATGAATGCGAATGGCTTCCTGAATCGGTCATTGAGCCACTAACATTGACTGTTATTCCGTGGTTGTGTTGTCCGCTATTTTGAGTCGTTGTACCAACAGAAGCATAATCAATAAAATGCACTTCTAAATCTTCAAAGACAACAGATCCATTCTTCAGTACTCGACAAAGTAAACGCTGACTAGACGTATAACCTACAAAGCTAAATACAGACCCAAAAGTTAAGATCGTATGGCCCATATCCGCAGGAACAGCCAAAGTTTGCACAGTGGTATAACTCGTACCAATGGTCAAATTCGCTTCAGCAAATGCCGAAACAGGAACAGTTACAGCATTGTCTTTGATCTTCAACGTATCAACTGCAAGGTTTGCTATTTTCCCCTCTGTCACAGCTAAATTGTCAATTTTTGCAGTAGTCACAGCCAAAGAATCAATCTTGGCCGTCTTAACAGATAAATCAACAATATGAGATGTATTCACTGATTGGTAGTCCATCATTGCTGCTTTTAGGTAGGCAGACACAGGGAATACAGTTCCTGTAACAGGATCAGTAAATGGCGTGGTTCGGAATATAAATGGATAATATCCCGTACTATTGCCACTCCCGATAGCAAGCGAATCTACATTAAAGACAAATATTCCCTCAACACCATCGTTTGCACCCCCCCATCCAATGACTTTGCCATTCACATCAATCTTTGTGAATTTCTGCGCATACAAACCATCTACTGATTGAGTGACTTCTTGAACGGCTGCTTTATTACCATTCAATTCTGTTTGGACTGTATCCGTCCGAATAGCTTGCGCCATATCCGCTTCAATTCTTGCTGATTGTTCAGACCATACGCCAGCATACCCACCAGAATTACCAATAAGATCAGACTCTGAACCAATTAATGGCGGATTAATTTGCGCATACACGCCATTCAGCATGGTTGTATTCGCAATCACTCGATTATCAACAGCAAATAAATCAGACTTGACCTGATTTAAAGCACCTGTACTTGCTTTACCATCAAGCTCTAAATCTAAAGCATCGATTAGCACTGCATTTGCATTTGATTTCTCAACTGCAATTTGTGCTGAATTTCGCACAGTTGCTAAAGCTTGATCATTCTCAACAATATAAGTATCAATCTTTTGAACTGTGGCCTTATCCCCATCAATACGAGCAATCACCTCTTGCTGTGCAAAGGCTTGAACATCATTGACTTGAGCAACAGTTGTATCAATGCGCTTACTCAAAATTAGATCACCTTCAATCATTGCTGATTGAAGTGACCAGGTTCCCGCGAAGCCTTGATCATTACCGATCAGATCAGAAGTGGAGCCAATTAAAGGTGGGTTCAACTGAGCGTAAACAGCATCAGTTTTTTCAGCAGTCAATTTCAGATTATCAGCAACAACTTTAATTTCTGATTGTGCAGCGGCTATTCCATCCTCACTTGATTTCTTAACCGTATCAACAACCTGAAGTACAGCCTTATCTCCATCAATAATTTGCTGAGATAAACCATCTTTGGCTTGTTGAATCGCATACTGACGATCAATAATTTCTTGATTAATCTGATTCTTTGTATTCTGAATATCCAGTTTAATTGGTCCTATTTCTGCATCTACTGCTTCAATATGATCAATCTTAGTTTGCAGATCCTGATGAAGTTGCGTTTCAGTAATCTTGCCTTCCAAGATTTTCAAAATATCAGATGCATCCGCTGAAGTGGTTGCATTGGTCCAGCTTGACCAAGAGCCAATATTTCCAATTCGATCAATCAAACGCGCACGATAATATTGTTTTAGATTAGGCTGTAATCCTTGCAATGTATGTGTGCTTGTTGGGTATGCGAATAAGCCCAATTGCGCAATATTACTTACACCATCGGGTGAAACTTGAATCTCTGTATAAGCCGTATCCAGCGCACCAACCGCAGGAAAACCCCATTCAAGTTTGATACCAAATAAAATTCCCATTGCATTAATAAAAGCCAATGCTGGTGGAGTTCCTTGTTTACCCTTTAACTCAGTCAAAATTGAATAGGTAGGTAATGAAGACACTTCAAACGCATTAATCGCTGTTACTTTTGCCTGGTAATTTCCTGAATAAATCCCTTGAACTTCAACAGAGTTGTTACCTGTTATCGGCATCTTGATCCAAGAGCCATCATCTTTGCGCCATTCGACCAAATACTTAACTGCACTTGCTGCCTGTGGCCAAGCGATTAACATCGTGGCAACCGTTAATCCTTGTTGCACCATTTCATCTGAAGAAACCGAAACTGATTCAACAGGTGATTGTAGATTTGGATTAATGATTGAGATCGGACGATCATCAATAAATGTTCCCTGGTCAATCGCATCAAATTTTGCAGGATTATATTGCAAGCCAGTTATTGTGAATTGATGTGTATCATCACGGTTGATTGATACCACTCTAAACTTCATTGTTGCCAAGTCTTGAGCATCCACAATCCACACGTTCTGCGCTGCTACAGAATCGAATGCAGCCACAACGGTAATTACTCTGCCATTTTTTGACTGAACAATTCGCGCCTGTGCTTTGCCATCCTCTCCATTCACCACTAAGCGATCACCAGCGCGACATACAACATCATCACGATCAACAGTAATACTTTTTAAATCTGCACTCACTGAAGAAATACGTCCACCATTGGCACGGCCAGCAAAGATTGGATCAGCAATTTCAATCACTTTGCCTGGCCGCGGAATAAAACCATCTAGACCGACTTTAAAAGTCACAGTTCGAGTTTCAAACTGTTCGGTTTTTAATGCCCAATTTCCTGCGCGCTGCGCTTGCCCTACTGAAGTACAACCATAGGCAGAAATATCTAAGATGCGAATGCCGTACTTTGCAATCGCAGTCTCATCACGCACAATTTCATATTCAGTTTTATAACGATTTTCTGGATTGTCATAAGCCACTTTGGCAATGGTATGTCTGTCACGTGCACGTGTGCCTGAATATTCAAATCGACCATCTATCACATTGGCACTGGTGAAAGTGTATAGCGTGTCTTGTGGAATATCGGCATCACAGACAATCGCTTGACCATCCCAGTAAATATAGGCTCTGAAAGCCCCCGCCATTTTGGACAATACAGACCAGGCATCATCCTGAGATTGCTCATAAACATTTAAAGTAAACCGTGGTTCTTGCCCCCCTTTACCATCTGGTACAAGTTGATCACAATACTGGCCTAAACGATAAATTGACCATTTATCAATCATGGATGAATTGATGCGATTACCTAACGCATAGCGCTTTGTGATACAAGCATCATAAAAATGCCATGCTGGATTATTGCTATATGCTCGTTTAAAGCTACCATCCCATAGCCCTGTATATACTCGTGTCTCAGGGTTATAGTTGCTTGGTAATAGTATTTCTACACCTTCGCATTCAACTGCCATTTTTGCGACATTTGAAAATGTTTGTGCATCATAACGAAGCCCAAGCAAAGCGGTATTAGGATAGCGTAGCTTTGCATCAATCACTTCAGTGACTGCCTGCACATACATTTTATCGCTGATAAATTCTGAACTTGTGTTTGGTGTTAAACGTCGAATACGCACTTGCCAACCTGAATCAGCTTTTGGCAATTCAATGCGATGAGAACGTTCGTAATTGGCTGAGGTTTTATCAGAAATTTGAGTATTTAAAACTTCGGACCAAGTACCCCCATCGGTTTGCACATCAACTGCATAACGAATGGTATATCCATTTAAATCACCATTACTCTCATTCTGTTGGCGTAATGGCCCCCAACGTAAGCGCAAACGAACCGCATCAAGTTCTGTATTATTAAATGCTTTAACCCATGGCGTTTCAGACTTTAACTCAACTCCAATTGCTGTTTCAGATGAAATGTCTGGAAATCCCTCAATATAGGTTTGATCGTTTGTACCCTCACGAATATCTACACTGACATTTTCAAAATTCCAGTTGCCTTTAAAATCTTGCAAAGGGGTATCATCTAAAAATATGGATTTATACCCATTGGCCAAACCTTTAATTGGACCCTCAGACAAACCATAAAGAATTTTTATAAAAGTTTTAGATTGTGCTGAGTCAAGATCAATCACTGGCTGACGTGGCTGTTGTCCCCCAGCTTTTGCGCCCTTAATTGGTGTATTCATAAATTCCTCAAGCATAAAAAAAGGCGCTTTATGCGCCAGGACTCAACCTTATCTACATCATATCTTCAGGATATTGGCCTGCTGATACGATGAATCCGCCAATCTCTCGTTTACCACGCAATACAGGAACAGGATTACCCTGGGCAATGGTGGTTACAGCTCCACCAAAGCCAAAATTGGCACGATTGCCGTCTTGGTTTTGATTTGTATTCGGATCAACTTTAGGTACGAGCATTTGAGCGATACCACCCATCACCATGCCTGCACCCGCACCGATCAAAGCAACCCCCATGTTTGAAGTTGCGCCACCAGTCCAAAAGCCAGCAACAATCAATACAACACCAAGAACCAGCTGCAACACTCCGTTATCACCACCTGCACCCATCACACGTGGCACAATCTTGATTTCTGTTGTATCTGTGAGCATATCTATTTCAGACACACTAATATTGTTGCCTGTAATAGTTCTGCCCGTTAAAGCATCAAAACATGCTGCTTTTTTCTTGCCGCGCTGTTTAGATTTACTATCTGTAAAAATGGCAAAAGCCAAACCACGTTCATGTGCACTCAGCAAGTAATTTTCAAATCCATCCATCTGAGCGGATAAAGCACGAATCGCTTCACGTGGACTCGCAACATCAAGCTTAAATTGATAACCAAACTTTTGACCAAGTACACCGTATAATTTAATTGTTTTTAACATCTCGATGCCTCACAGTGATGGCAACCCGTTCTTGCCATTGTTGGCCAAAGACTTCACGTACTGATTTACGGTTATACGGATGATGTAAAATCAGCGAAGATCCCACACAAGGCTCAGTTTGTTCTGATTTCAATGTGCCAATATCGCCAAGCCAAATCACTGCATGATTCACATGTTCAGTGCGACCTACACGACAAAGCATGACATCACCATATTGCAAATCTTTCACTTCACTAAAACCTGCTTTACTGAAGTTATCCAAATACAAAGAAGCATTTTCAGCAGATTCCCACCAACGATCTAAGCGCTCAAAATCAGGCAATGCGATACCATATTCACGCTGATAAAAATCCCGAACCAGTGAATAACAATCTTGCCAACCATGCTGATAATTACGCCCGATCAAAGGCGCTTGATAGCCACAAGGCTCATAGACCTGAAATTCAATATCAGGATAAGCACATATGACCCAAGGCTTTTTATGCAATTCAATTTGGATTAAATCCAGCTCAGAAGCCATTACTGAAGCATTCGGATGTGAATGCACATAGGCTTGAATTTCACCTATATCTTCAGCGTGTGCAAGATCTACAGGATCTATTTCAAACTGGTCCTGATGATCTGAAATATTCTGACAACGAATATATTCCTTATTCACAATCACACCACAACATTCACTCGGGAACATTTCGGCAGCATGTAAATGAATTGCTTTTTTGAGCTTTGCTGATAATTTCATAAATCACCCAATAATATTGGCGGCTGGTTGACCACCAAAACTGCCTTCATTTTTTCGGACTTTGCAGGAACTTAAACGCCCACCACATTTATCCAGAGCTGGATTATCTGTAGGTTCGTTTTTCTCAGTGAACATGGCTGCACCTGTATAACCACATTCTTCACCACGATAATCACCCATCATGCACCAATGGCATTGGCTACTGACTTGCCGTATTGGAATACGCTGACCTTCAAAGTCGATTGGATTCGACAATTCAAAAGTCACTTGCTCCATGTTTTCTGATGTTTTTTGTTCGATAAACCAAAGCTGATTTTCAGCTTCATTCGATGCTGTTGGATTACCCCGACTGAAATTTTCAGCATCAAGATATTTAGCCAAGGTGGAAATTACGGTAAGTCTTGCACCTGCAAAATCATTGAACTGTAAACAATAAGCCGATACCGCATTTTGTAATCCATCAATATTATTGGCCATTGATAATGTTGGACTTGATGCGCGACCTGTGGAATTCATTTCCATACCATCAGCTTGAATTGCCATTGCTGAAAATGTCTTGCCTTGCCAAATGATATTGCGCTGCCAAACTTTATCAGTACCTACATCAAAAACTTTACCAATCAAATCACTATCAGATCCAATCAGACCATCTGATCCAATTGATGAGTAAATCTTTTCCCAATCTTGAAAAGCGATATGCCCATGAAATCGCAAAATGCCAGCTCCTAAAACGCTGGCATCTAATTCAAATAATGTAATTAACTCATCAACATAGAGTTTCTGATAATCACTGTTCAGAGTCATCTTTCAATGCCTCCTCAACAGCTTTTGCCAAATTGGTTTGTTGAAATTCAGGTGGTGTGTTAGATATTTCAATTTCAGACTTTGGCAATTCTTTCAAACGAATGTCGATCCAACGACCAGCAGGAATGTCTCTAGGTTTCTCAAGATTTGGAACAATATCACCCGTTTCTTCGTCAAACTTTTTGGCTAAGGTTTTAACTTCGATCGTGTTATCTTCAAGCTGTTGATATTGAACTGCAACCAAAACATTACCATTCGCATCTTTTGGCATTTCGATATACCAGCCATTTTCTGAAAAACCATCTGTATTTTTTAACAGGTAGTGACCAACATCCACTTTTTCAAATATAGGTTCTTGTTCTAATGCTTCTTGATTCGCATCAATTTTATCTGCAAACAATTGAACAATTGGAGATGCAGCTTTAACAAAACCGTTTGAATCTATTGTTGTATTATTTCCTGATAAAATTTTGCCATACCGCACTCCACGGACCGAAGGATCTACCTGAACAGAAGTAGAAACTCCGTGATATAAATCTCCATTATTAGTACCAATCAAATAATTATTTGTATAAGCGCTTAAAGTCGGTAACGATATTGCTGATCCCGAACCGGAAGACACATCAGGCACATCCTTAAAACTAATAAATCTTGTTTTACGCAACTCGGCAGTTGGTAAATTTTTAAATGGATTTGAAATCTCAGATTGAAAAGCACCTAAGCCAAATGCCCCAGTTTGAAGTAAATTTCCACTTCCTTCACCTACATAACGACTTGCAGCATGTGTATTATCTGTGAAGTTTTCATTTACCTTTGTGCCAGTCGAACGAAATGTATCCCCGCCTGCACCACTTGGTGCGGATCCTAAATTAATTGTTTGAATAGCCATATTTTTCTCACAAAAAAGCCCCAACAGTGCGAGGCGTGAAGTTGATTAAATTTAAGGGTAAAAAACTTGGGTAAAGGTTGTGGAAATAGTCCAGATCATTCCACCTACTTGACTAGGTGTATAGCTTGTATCTGTTTTGACGCGTACTTCTCCATCCAATGGCGAATTCCATAGAAATGAATCAGCCCCTTTATGTCGATCAAAAAAAGCTTTGATTTGAAGAATCTCTTCTTTGGTAGATGTAAATTTGTAAGGCCACTCTCCCTTTTTATTGTTGATGCCTACTGAGATATTCTGTTCGTAGCCATCTCCAAATTTAGAAGTCAAAATATTGAAGTTTTGTTTGCCTGAGTTTCCATCCAGATCACATGGAAATGTAAATTTTTCATTGCTCATAAATTGCGTCCAATAAAAAACCCACTCGGTGAGTGGGTTTTAAGTTTAATGCTGAATAAGTATTTGAATATTAATCACTTGATGATCTTAAAATAAAGCTAAAATCTGCAGTTGTTTTGATAAGTTCAGGTTTGCCATTTATAATCAAAGGCTTAAAACTTGCCTGCTTGATGAACTCACTTAAAACATATTTATCTAGAGCAGGTATTCCAGTCCCTCGAAAAACTTTGACTTTGGTTAATTTACCTTTTTCATTAGCCTCTACACTCAATCTTATCGTTCTATCACTTCCTTTTAAATCAGCATTAGTATAAGTAAATTCAGGATATACAGCATATTTAGGAACCCTGGAAACTGAAAATTCAAAAGGTAGTTTTAAGCGCGATGGGTGATTTGTTTTTATATCCCATTCATTCCAAACTTTGAGTTTTGATCTTTTCACAGCCCTTAATACTAAACTGTCTAATTCATCCACTCCGCTACTTTTGCTTACTTCAGCTTTTTGAACCCTACCATTCTCATCGGTCTCTAAATAGATTAATAAATCTCTGTCGTAGCCTTCTAATATTTCATTATCAATTCTAATTTTTGGAGGTATTATCCATTTCATTAACATTCCAGTTTCTTTACTTCTTTGCACTTCTTGAACATTAGTAGCATTTGCTCCGAGGCAAATAATTGAAAATAATAAACCGAAAATTAAAAATAAGCTTTTCATGATATATCTCTAGTATATTTAGACCAAGATACTAATTTTAAGGCCAAAAAGAAACCTCGCGAAGGAGGTTTGATCTTCATTTTAGAAGCTATACCGAACACCAGCTTTGTAGGTTAAGCCATCAAAATCACCAATGTTGTTCGAAGAATAATATTGATTTACTCCGCCATGCCATGAACAAGTGCCTTGACCTGAGCTATTACTGGTTGTTCCATCATTACAGCGTGTTTTGTCATGATTGGTTAAGTCAAATGCCCACTTATAACCTACACCACCATAAAGCGAGAAGTTTGGGTTAAGCTTAACACCGGCTTCTAAGCCTACAGGGATTGTTAGATAAGCAGTATTATCAAATCCATCTACATCCAGCAAGCCAACACCAAGACCCAAAGTACCAATAGCATATAAGCGCTCAGTACTTAAAATATTATAATGTCCACCGCCTGAGATTTCATAATAATCACCGTCATAATCACTATTGCCTTGGTATTCAAACTTTGCCCAAGCACCATGTTTATGAGGTGATGTAGAGATACCTAAACCAAATCCGTTCATATCAGCATCAACATCATTCTCAAATTCACCCTTTTGAGATGAGTATTCAGCAAATACAGAGTTTTTATTTAAATCCATATTTTGTGCTTGAGTTTGAAATGAAAGCCCTAATCCTGATGTGTGCTGAGAAAACAGGAGGTTTTAACTTGGTAAACTATAGACACTCATCAGGAGTTTACCATGAGCAAGAAACAGAAGACTTACACCGCAGAATTTAAAGTTGAAGCAATAAAATTGATTGAAGCCAATCAAGGCAATGTATCGGAAACAGCCAGACAACTTGGCATTTCAATGCAAACTCTTTCAAATTGGAATAATAAAGCAAAGACTGGCACCTTAGCAGGCACTAAACAATATTCACCTGATCTAAATGCCTTACTCGAAGAAAATAAAAAGCTCAAACAACAGCTCAAAACAGCTGAAATGGAACGTGAATTTCTAAAAAAGGCAGCAGCGTACTTTGCGAAAGAAAGTCAGTAAGGTACGCCTATATGAAACAGCAAAGATATTTATTCCCGATTAGCTTTATGGCTAGATTACTTCACGTTTCAGTGTCACGATTTTATGATTGGCTAAAACGAGGCATGAATAAAAGATTGGTTCAGCGAAATCAACAGACAATTTTGGTCAAAATAGCTCATGAGGAAACTAAACAAAGCTATGGCTATATTCGATTAACTAAGCATTTACAAGCGCAAGGTATCAAAATCAGTACGTATGCTGTACGTCAAATAAAAAAGCTCAACCAGCTGTATTGTAAGCGTCATAAGCGTTTCAAAAGAACTACGAAGAGTGATCATAATCGAGCGATCTACGCAAATTTACTAGAGCAACAGTTTTCAATGACTAAGCCCAATCTTGCATGGTCAAGCGATATTACATACATTTGGACTGCTGAAGGTTGGTTATACTTGGCAGCAGTAAAAGACCTGTACACGAAACAAGTGGTTGGCTATAGCTTAAATGAGCGTATGACCGCACAACTTGTTTGCAATGCACTGACTATGGCGATTCGTAATCAAAAACCAACGAAAGGCTTAATTATTCATTCGGACAGAGGCAGCCAATATTGCAGCCATGAATATCGAAAGATACTGGAAAAATGTGATTTTCAAGGTTCAATGAGCAAACGTGGGGACTGTTACGATAATGCACCGATTGAAAGTTTCTGGGGCATACTCAAGAATGAATTAGTGCATCATTGCAACTATAAAACCAGAGATGAAGCTAAAGCAGATATTACAAAATACATTGTGTTATTTTATAATCAGCGAAGAATTCAAAAGAGTTTGGATTTTAAAACGCCAAATCAAATAGCAGAGAACTTTTATCGGTTAGCTGCCTAGCATATCCCAAGTGAAAGTCTCCTGCTAATTCAGCACATATCATCCAACAAGCGCTGAAAGTAAAATTTTTTTCATAATGTAACTGCTTTGTTAATTTTCGTAAGTATATTAACAGAAATAATTTGGATAAACATTAGGCGAAAGTTGAAGAAACTTGCCGAGTTATTTAAGTTTAAAATTTACTTATAAGTTTAATCAAGATTTCTAACCCTTACTTGAAGTGCATAGCCAAAAGCACTGAATACTCAAATATAAACTGTCTTTTTTCATGTTCACTCTAAAGAAAAACCCTGCAGACGCAGGGTTTGGGGTTTTTAATCTCATTCTAATTAATGAGATAATTTCATCTCAAGCACCAAATTTAAATTCTTAACGTCTGCTACGCGGTGCGCTTCTTGTGTGAGGTCGCACATAGGTTCCATCGCTTCTTGTATATCCTTTTACTCTTACAGTTTTTGAACCGCTGGAGCCTGAATAAATTGAATAATTATATGGAATGTTCCCCGAGCTTTCAGAATATTTTGAATAACTTTGGCTAGATGTTGATGGCTGTAAATCATTAAAAGTCTTTGCAGAGTTAATGTCAGCATAACCAATGATATTCTCTTTAGTTAATTGTGATGAAATAGCATCTAAAAGCTCTTTATTTTTATTACCTACAATATATGTATTAAAATTATCATCAAAAATTACTGCAACACTTTTATTGGTTAAGGCGTTATATGCTGTGTAAGCCTGAATTCTGTTGCCAACAAAACGACGATTAAGTTGATAATATTTTGAAACTAAAATTGTGTTATTAACAACTGAATTAATATCTAAACAATATTCTGCATCTAAATCAGATCTTTTTAACCCTCCAAACTGGTATAAAGTAAAATCAATACTTTGAGTATACGCAAAATCTCGTTTAGTTATTCTTTGATTTGCCTCCTTACAGGCATTCGATTGATTTACTGAGTTTCCAGAATATTCAAACGAATTTGAAACACATCCTAACAACCCAAAGCACAACACCAACACTCCAAAAATATTCTTCATAATCAATCTATTTATTCTAAAGTTAACTTAATGTAACAAATTGATCCCTTTTTGAAAAGAGCCACCTAAGTGGCTATTCTTACTTCGACAACAAACCGCCTTGACGCTTCTCTTGAATTATCACAGCTCGTACAGCATTACCAACAACCTGAGCAAACTGTCGCTGATCCTGGGTATTACCACCTGAAGTATTAACACCAGAATCAGTAATACTTACTTGGATGGTAATATTGGGTTCACTGCTCCGTGGGTAATTATGCTGAATAGATTGAAACTGACTTCTATCAACATCGTCACCACTCATTCGAGAAACTCCCACTAGCCCTCCATCTTTAAATTTTTGAACATTTAAATCTGGTTGAGTAGAACCTAAGTGCTGAGATTTCACGCCAAGATATTCACGCTGAAATGGTATCTCACCCGTCTGATTCATGTAATTTAAAGCAACTAGACCAATTTTAGAGGCAGCATACTGACGCATCATAAACTCACCATTGGATGCCATAATTGGAATATCATCACTTGTTCCAGTGCCTTTGCCTGTGATAGAGCCACCAGTTGCAAAACCTTGAGGTGTTATAGCTTGGATCATTGCTAAGAAAGTGCCTTGATCCAAAGCCGCCTTAGCACCTGCGGCAACTTTCTGCCATACAGTACCTGGCTCTTTAGCATAAGCATCAGAAACAGATGACCATAAATTCATACCCGCTTGAGTAAGCGCAAACCCCTGCTGCATTGCAAACATTGTTTTATATGCACCTGAGCTTTCACCAAGAATACCTTTAAACATATTTGCAAATGAACCGGTCAATTGCTGAGCTTGAGTTAATTGTAAATTCAATGAATCCGTTTGATACTGATTTTCAATATCAATCATCCGTTTATTATGCGCAGCCCAAATTTGTTCACGAACCTCAGCTAATTTTTGTAAATCCGCTCCAGGTTCTTGCTCTTGGTTTTCAACATCTGCTATCTGAGTATCAAATAGATTTTGTGATGCCCCCATTCTGCTGAATTTATCTTGGTTAACTTGAAAACGCCCAGTAGATCCATTTATTTGAGATTGAACAGAATCCCACCCAATAGATGCATCTTTTAGGCGTCGATTCATATCAACTTGATTTTGAAGTTCAAGCATTTGTGTTTTAAATGCATTTTCAGCAGAATCTTCATTATTCTGAGCAATAAGCCTTTTTTCTATGTCATATCTAGCCTTAGCCAGTTGAATTTCTGACATGTAAAATTCAGTTGATTGAAGTAAACGCTGATCTTTAGCAAGTTTAGACTTTTCAATTTCATACGCAAATTTTTCATCAACCTTTTCTTTAGCAATCTGTTTTTGAATATCAGAATATTCTTTGTTTAAAGATATAGTTACTTTTTGAGTTTCGATTTCATTTTGAATTCTTTGCTCATTTGTCCAATTCCAACCCTTCACATTTGAATCAAATTGAAGTGCAACAAGTCGATTTTCATTAGCAAAGCGTTCATTCTCTTGACGCTCAAGTTTTGTTTATGTGTCACCTGAAAAATGAGATTGAATATCTGCTAATTTCTTCTCATGTTCTGTTTTGCGCTGAAGCTCACCACTTGAATATTGCAGTTCAATATCTTGCTTAACTTGCAAAAACTTAACCAAATCATTGATAGAAGTATCAAAGTCTTTAGTTGAGCCTTCAAAACCATTTGTTCCTGCAATATAGCCTTTTACATTTTGAACATATTGACGATTTACTGGTCCAATATTTGTGCCTTTATCTACATTGCCTTCGCCAGCATGGTAAGCAGAAATAGCCTTATCCCAAGAGCCAAATTTTTTGTAGAGAATTTGCAGATATTTAGCGGCCGCTTCTGCTAACTTTCCCAAATCAAATACATCGCCTCCAGTCAATTTAAAACGCTTAGCTGTATCATCAAGAAATTGAAATCCACCTTTTGCAGTACCATACTTGGTCATAGGGCCAACTGCATCCACTTTACCACGTGACTCCTGCATATGGACACCTGATAATAACCCTGGCAAAAGCCCATACTTACTTTCTAATCCATCGAAGTTGTATTTAGCAGCATTAGCCTTAACTTTTTCGTTGACCTGCAAGACTTTAAGCTGCTTCTCAAGCTCCTTAGTTTGATCTTTTTTCGCTTGGGTAATTGAATCCTCTTTTTCCTTCATTTTTGCGGAAATATCAGCAACCTTAAACATTTCCTGTGCGTAAGGAGTCTTAGTTTTAAGTGGATCAAAATTTAATGCTTTTAAAACCTTCAAGTTTTGCTCAATTAAGGCATCTGACTGCCCCATACTTTGCAATTTAGCCCTTGCTGCCATTTCTTTAATATCATCAAAAGCTCCTGACTTATAACTGTCATAGGCCTTTTTTGACTCTTCAAGAGCTTTCTTCTTAAGAAGGATGGAGTCTGTTTCGTCTTTATTTGCCTTTATAGCAGATGAAGTTTGATTGGTTAATGCTTGTTGAGCAGTTTTAACCTTTTTATATTCTTCATTAGCTTTTGCATGGGCTGTAGTCAACTCATCGATTTCAACTTTATGCTTTTTCTGCACTCCCGATAGATTGTTCACTGCTGTTGCAAATTCAGACGAACTTATTTTGCCCTTATTATATTCTTTGAACAGCTTATTGATTTCTCTTGCTGTAGATTCAGACACTGAGCCAGACTCTTCAAGCCATCCAATCATTGCACTCAAATCTGAATAAGCAACTGTATAACTAGTGGCCAACCTTTTAACTTGCTTTTCGAGCTCTCGCAATGTTGTACGTTTTTGAAGCTCATCTAACTTTGAATATTCTTCAACCAACTCATTTACAGTGCTCTTTTGTAAATCAAGTGTGGTAGTTGTATCTTTGGTACTATCTTTAAGCATTAGATATGAACCAGCAACAGCTGCAACAGTTAAACCTAATCCTACTGGTCCACCAAGAATTCCTAACAATCCACGACCAACCCCCATTGACATGTTTTGAGCGGCATTAACACGGCTTTGAGATGTAGCCAAAGCGTTTTGAGCAAGTGTTAATTCTGCAGTTACTTGTGTTTCAACTCTTCTAAGTTGAGCCATTCGTGTTATTGATGCAGTCCGACCAATACTATTGATTTGCTCCTTTAATCTTTGAACCTCTAAGGCTTTTTCAGCTGCAATTGCCGCCAAAGTTGCCTGTGTTGAAACAACACGAGCCTCTGCTGATGTGAGTTCTTGAGCAGCTGCTATCCGCTCTGCTTGGATAGCAGCATATTGAATAGCTGTCTGTTCAGTAAGTTGCTTAATTTTTCCATAACCCGCCATTGTGCTTGTATAAAGTGCTGGAATATAAGTTCCAAGCCAATAAGCACCACCGATCATGGCAATGTTCGTTACTGTATTTAAGTTTTCTGCAAGCAAGCTAAGTGAACCAGAAATAGTAGACGCAGCACCTGTAGCTTGCCCTGATTCTCCAACAAACTTAGTCACAGCATTAGACAACAGAGTGAAAGATTGTCCGATAGTGAAATTAGTTTTTCCAAAATCTCCTTCAATTGAACCTGACATTTTTTCAATTGCTTGAACCATCTTGTCAGTAGTCAATAATCCTTGAGAAGACATTTCTTTCAATTCAGCACGAGTTACACCTAAGCCTTTTGCAAACACTTCCATTAAGTAGCCAGCGTTTTCACTCATCGAAACGAACTCATCACCGTTTAATGATGATTTATCGAATGACTGGCCTAATTGGTATAAAGCTGCACTAGCTGCTTGAGCACTTGAACCTGAGTTACTAATTGATTTGGAAATAGACTCTGTGATCTTGGCAACTTTCTCTTGGCTTAAACCCAATTTTTCGCTGTTGTATTGGATCTTTTGATAGATGGTTGCAGTACCACCCCAAGCCGCACCAGATCGTTGAGCAATATCAAATGTATCTTGCATTGCCACATTTAAGGCTTTCTGATTAGTAGTTACTAGGCGCAAACGGTTGTTAAGATTAGTCCAATCATCCATCTTAGCAATCGCAGTACCAACAGTCACAACTCCTGCCAAATAACCTGCCAATTGACGTGCTGCCACTGACATAGAGTTCATTGAAGTGGTTGCGTAATTACCAGTGCGTTCAATACTTTGCAGCTCTCGATCTAATGCACGTGCATTACGTGCTGCTTGTTCTGAGCTAATTTCAATAATGAGTGTGCTACGTTGTTCGGGCATGACATTTCCTTTAGGCGTAAAAAAAGCGCTTAAGGGCGCATTGCGGACAATAAAAAACCGACCATTTGTAGGTCGGTTTATTTAGTAACTTCTATGATTTTTGCTATTGCTTGTAGTATTGGGGCAGCTTGCCATGCGAGTATTCCAGTAATAATCGCAGCCATTATTAAATAGGTCCAATCTCTTAAAGGTTTACTTTCTGATAACTTATTCATCACTTTATCAACCTGCATATTTAGGTTAAAATTCAATTAGGTTCTCACTTATTCCTGATCAATTTGTGGGAAACAAAAAAGCCCATCGACTGTGAATCGTGGGCTTTTTGCTTTTCTAATGCATTTAATTGGAGTTGTAATGAGCGCCACTACAACTAGACCATCATTTTTTATTCATTTCACTCAAATACTTCCCATCCAGCGCAAAAATACACTCAACAAAAAGCCCTCGATCTAAGTCGCAACCGTACACATCAAAATAGCTTTTAATGTCGGCAAGAGTTAGTGAGTCATAGAATCCACCGCCCTGAGGAAAAGTAATAAAACGTCGAGCCTTTGAAATTAAATTAAAGGCTTTGATTATGTGATCTGCCGTAAAGCTTGGCTCTAAACGCTCGGGTGGTTTTATGCCGAGCTTTTGGTAGACTTCTGCGGTTTTTTCTTCGCACCATTTGATGCTTCTTTGCTCGTAGTGCTTGAGGACTTTCCCACTTCTTCAACAATCTCTTCTTTTTGAGAGTCATGGATCACTTTAGCCTTTTCCATGATAAAGACAATAATTTCAAGCGATTGCTTCGAGCTTGTGCAAATCAGTTCAGCATTTTGCGCACTGTATTCGATTGGCTTTTTATCTTTACCAACTAGTCCAACCCATCCTAACAATAGATGTGAAACAGCTCGGTTAAAACCTAATTTGGCTTTAACTGCACCCTCATCTGTAACAGTCTTAATGCCTGCAAGCTCTTGCTCGGCTTGAATCCCATTGAGTTCAAGTGAACGCTGAAACGATGGCTTATCAATACTTGCAATGAGTAATTTCACGCCATCTTTAAAATCAAACCATTCTTGAACGTATTCAATGGACTTCTGTTCTTCGATTTCAATTAACATGATTAAGGCCCCGCAACTACAGGAATACGTGTAAGAGTTGGTGCAACATCCGCTACTGTAAAAGAGAATTGGGTAGTTAATACATCACCAGCGCCACCACTTGGCAAAGGCGCAGATACTTGAACCTTAGGTAGTTTGAGTGTGTATTTATTACCGGCAGTATCTTTCAATGAATATTCAAGACCGATCGGCTCATTTAAGAATTGTTTTTCGTAAAGCTCTGCAGTGTTTTTGGACCATGCAATTGTAAAGTTACCACTGCCTTTCATAATAGTTTCTAAGATTGCGGCAATGTTATTTTCATAGTCTAAGCACTTCTGAATTTGCATCGTATTATCAATGGTTAATTCAATCTGAGTGATGCACATTCCTGGTTTCTTTTCACCATCAATAAGAATGTCGCCGGTAGATAGACTAGTTAAAGGTACTGCATCCACTGCAGGTGTTACCGTACCAGTCGGTGCAACCTCATAAGCTGTGCGCTTCATTCCCATAATTGCGAATTTAGAAGTCACAATACCACTATCAGGAATTGATAAAGTCCATTGGTTAATGTGGCAACCAGTGAAAACTTGGAAGTTATCAATATCACTAAAGCCACGAATAATCGAAAGCGTTTTTCGAGTTGTACCACCAAATGTTAAAACGTTGCTATTCCAAGCATTAAAGGCAATTAGCTCTAAGACTTCATCTTGAATGCCAAATGCCCATTCAGACTCAATATCGCCTTGCACCTCAACACCAGTTACCAACGTGCCAGCTGCAATACGAGAATCTTTAATCGTTTGAGATTCGGTGGTTTGTGCTGATGCATCTAAACCATTAGTGGTAAATGCAAAAGTATTCCAAGTTGTTGCAATCACACCAGATGATGCTTCAAAACCAACTCGGGTTAATTGTTTAGCTCCAGAACTCATTAAGTTCTCCTTAATTTAGTCGTAAAAAAACCTCCTTTAAGGAGGTAGGTAATAATTTACTCAGTGGCTAGGTTTCAATCTGATATTAATTTATTCTTGAAATACTCAAGATTTATTATTTGGGTAAATAGATGTGAATGATAACTTTGTGATATGGCCTCCACATTGTGAGCACTGACTATCAATTGTTGCAAAATAGATGCGCATTAATTCTGAGATTGACTTACTTTCTAAATCAGGTGGTGATCCAGAAGCCAGTTTTATATTATTTATTAACTCTTTGCGCTCATCTTTAAAGCGCAAGTAATCTGTATCCATCTCAATTCACCCTAAATTCTACTCTAACTATCTTAGCGTAAAAATTGTCATCATCCATATCTTGTGGCGCATGCACTTTATAAACTTCAAGAAATGAAACACCAAATGATTGAAGAAAATCACGCCATTGATCACACAGGTTTACCATATTGATTGTGCCTGTATTCTTTGGTGCAAAACATTGGATCGAAATAGTGCCTATATCACGTATACATGGCTCATTTCCAATTCCAGCTATTTGGCTGTCTCCATATTGAATATAGGCTTTGCACCATAGTTTATTTGTAGGCGGTACAAACGGCTTACCATCAACAGTTGGTTGGTTCGGTATTCTGAGATTCGATTTTTCCACTCCAGTAAATTGACCTATTTGCTTGTATATTGCTATTTCAGCTTCCGATAATGTCATCATTTATATCTACTCGTAACTGACTGGAAAGTTATTGAATATATGCCTAAAGGTGCTTGCCCAGAATGTCCATTTTCTAGAGCAACTGCATAGGGTAAATTATTACTAATAAAAACTCGCATACCTATTTGGATGCTTAGTACTTTAGCCATCCCATCTGCAATGGCTGTGGTACCTGATTTATCTATTTTCTGAAAATCTTTGGTGTAATCCACGCTACCAATTGAAACCCGATGATTACCTCTGAAAGTCCCTATATCAACTGGACTTTTAAGCACAACACCTTGAAGCATGGCAGCAGTTATTTTTCTTTGTAATTCTGTGCCATCACGCAACACTTGAAGTGTGAATTGTGATGGTCTTAATCCGTTCCACCCCATAAGCTTCACCCATTAAAAAACCCACCAAGGTGGGTTTTTATTTTTATATTACTATTAGTTCTAGAGCTTAAATTAACAATGATTTTTAATTCAAAACTTTAGCCCGAGCCATAATTTCATAAGGAATATCTTCTTTTAGAATAACTGTAAGTGTTTTTTCTTTTGAATTTGTATTTATATCATTCATATCAAGAACCGTCTTCACATCACTTGGACTTAATGAGTACATTGCACCTGTTGCAGGGTCAACAATTAATAAACCTATAAGACCACCAAAAAGAATATTTGCAACATACCATCCACTAACCGTTCCTTTCACATTAACAGTTTGAGTTTGATACCCTTCTTTAGAAAAAACCACTTGATAGCTTTCTGGTTTAAAATATCCCGCACCTTTTTTCAAGGTAACAGTTGCTGGAGTCTGACCTATATGAACTTTTTCACCATTTCTATTGGTTATGGAGATTTGAGCTGATTCTGGAACACTTTTAAATGAAACTGTTTGGCTAGATCCTGAAATAATACTTGCACAACCCGTAAAAGTTACTGATACAGCCAAAATAGATATTAGAAGTATATTTTTCATATAAACCCTTATGTTAATGCGTCTAAAGTTTGGCGCATTATACATAAAATTACATAATGAAACACTTTATTACTCAATAATGAAACCCTTACTTTAGGAATTCTAATTTCAGGTAAATTATTACGTTTTCATTGCCTATTAATGGCGCTACTAAACAAACTAAAACAGTTTAAATTTATATGTTTAAAACTAAAATTTCCTCAACTGTAAAACCCAAATACTTCCACTTGGATCTTTAACTACATTCAATACTTTGAATTGATCACCTGCCACCCAAACATCTTCAATCTGAGGAACACCATTTACTTCATTTTGAAGCACAGTAGCTTTTACATCTTCAACTTGATAATCAATAGGCTTTACCAAATCGCGCTTATATGAGCTAAATATACCACGTCCAGAGTATTGCTCAACGGTCACAGTAGGATAAGATTGTGTTTCAAAGTCGAAATCACCTGATTGGATTTCTTTGGAGCAAGTGAAAGTGGTGATAGCATCTGCAAGTTTAGTATTAAAGGCTTTAGCCACTTTAGATTGAATCTTATCTCTCATCCACGATACACCTTGAATGTGAATCCCTTAGGTTTTAGATCCAGCGAATTTATAAATGCTTTAGCAATCTGTTCAAATTCAGAAATTTCACGACTTCCTTCTACAAATGACTCTTCAACTTCAATTGTATCGGCCTTAACACGCTCGCTTGTAGTTTGCCGTGATACTCCTGAATAAATCACACCGGCTTTAATGCCTTTCACAATTTCACATGCTGCATCTTGCAATAAAGGATCTATTGGATTAGGAACAAAACCTATTTCATTCTTCATCCATGTATTGGCCAGCAAAACTAGACGAGCCTTATCACTATCATCGACAAAGTCAGCACCAAGGATAGATTCAGCTTCTGAAATAGTAATAAAGCTCATGGTGTTATTCCTTTGGCAATAGGGCCAGCAAGTCATCTTTTTTTGCATCAGATGAGAATGCGATGCCTTTCAGTTTGAGTACATCTTTAAGTTCATCTACTTTAAGTTTTGAATAATCCACTAACTGAAGTTCAGAGATACGTTCTTGCATTGCACCAACATCATTTTTAAAGGCAATAAATTCACCTTGCACGGTGGCTAGTTGCTCTTTTGTATTGGTTAGATCAAGTGCTACAGCATCGAATTGCTCAGTAGGTATCAAACCAGTCAAATCAGTAGGCTCACCGTGCAAAAGCTCAGTCTTTAATGATTCCAATTGTTGTTTTAGATCTTCATTCTCAACAACAACCTTTTCACATTCTGCCTTTGCGTCATCAATCACAGCTTGGAGTTCTGGTGTAATTCCAACCTCAACATCTACAGTTAAGGGGTTGATAGAAAGTTCTTCACCCTCACACAATTCATGCTGGCCAAGCTGAAAATCCGATTCGTTGATGATGCGAAAATCTTCACCATCTTTAATTTTTACAGTTTTTGCTAACATTGTTTATTCCTTAAAAAAGAAATGGGCGCAAGACGCCCAAACCATTACCCAATTAGCAAACCGATATGACGCTTAGTAACAGCCTTTACACCCCAAGCTAAAGCAACTTCATACACAACCTGTTTGTACTGGCGATACACCGATACTTCAAAAGCCAATCCAGTTAAAGGATCAACAATCGTAGTGCGGTCATCTGCGCTATCGCCACCTTCGGGTAGTGCAGGTGCACGTGTTGCTAATGCGATCGCAGAGCGAGAGAAAGCTACGTTCGGCGTGTAAGATGAGCCAAGAGTAATAACAGAATTATCTGCAGGTTCAATAATTAGCCCCGCATTTAATGAAAGGTTGGCACCAACCAGTCCGCCCGAAACATATTTATTAGTGTCACCAGCAAAAGTCAGAATGTCACCAGCTAAAACAGCACCAGTACCACCGTCAACAGTTAAAGTTTTATCACCAATTGCAGGTGTACCATTTACCAAGTAGTCAGCACCAGATCCTTTAGTGTGAATACCAATTGAATGAGAGTGGCGAATAGCAAAATTCATTACACGGTCAGTCATACCATTTCGTAGTAAATCAGCACTTCCAGCTTCATTTACTTTAAAGAGCTGTGATTGCTTACCACGGAAGTTACCAATTGCCGAATGTCCTAAAACTAACTGTAGGTCATTACGTGGTGCACCATTGCGCTCTAAAACACCTAAAATGCCTGAAAAGTCGGTCATATCAGCTGCTACAGCAAATGGAGTAGAGCCAGCCACACCATATGCACCACCAGCACCTTTATATGCTTCAAGCCAGCAATCATATTCAACTTCATTAATCAATGTCCGCATCGCTTGTGCAAAGCGATCAGCCATAATTGTTTGATATGTTCCAGCATTTTGAAGTGAGCGAGTTTCCTCACCATTCCAACGAATCGGCACATTACGAGATTTAGTAATCTTCGCAACTACATTATCAACAGTGCCATCACCAGCATTAGGCGCAGTTACACCAGGCACAGTATCTTGTGCGCCGGCAACTGTAGTTACAGGAATTTTTACGTCATCCCCCACGGCGGCACGCTCAATTGTACTATCACGCGTAACAGCTGGAATAAACCCTGTTAATTCACGAGATACGATATCCATAGCAGTGTAAAGCGTAGGTAGTAAACCATTTAAATTGTTAGCCATTTATTGGACTCCAAAAATAAGAAAACCTGCTAATGCAGGCTGTAAGATATTTACAAATCAAGATTCAATTTCACCGCCACTTTTCATAAATGATGCTTTATCAGTAGGGCTTAATTGCTCAAAACCTTGACGTGACATTGATTTGCCACCACCCTGCCCACTTTGACCATTAAAGCCACCACCACCTGCTTGAGAGCCTTTAAGTAAAGAATCTTTGTGTTGATATCCACCAACAAGAATCTCTAAGGCTTCATCAAAACCAGCTGCATCACCATGATTGGTACGTGAATAAATCTTTTGACCGTTGTTGTCATAAGCAGTCGGCTTTCCATCTTCAACTTTGAAGTTTTTGCCAAACATCGCTTGAAATACATCCGCAGGAACAGCTGATTTATCTGCAATATATTTAGATCGAGCGAATCCACCACCAATTAATTCACTATGTAATTGCTGTTGATATGTGTCACGATCTTTGGTTAATTGCTCAATTTGTGGATTATATTTTTGTTCGAATGACTGTGTTACTGATGCAATCGCTTCATTACGAACACGCTCTGCTTCACCAGCATCAATCAATTTTTTAGCATCAAGATTCTGGACAGTAGTCAAAGCTTGTTTGGCTTTTTCAACATCAAGACCTTCAAATGCTTTCAAGCTAGTTTCTGCTGCTTCTTTTGCTTCACGATGGGTTTTAGCTTCCGCATTTAAAGAACTGATTTTTTGTACCGCATGGGCAGCATCAAAACCTACTTCTTTACCATCATCATGAATATAAACAGGCAAACCTTGCTCGTTCACTTCAGCGTATGTTTTACCTTCAACAACTACAGTTTTGATTTTCATAGGTTTCCACCTTTCAAAATTGAGCATCCGCTCGTTGCGCCTTATTCATCCGAATTTCAGGCAATAAAAAACCGCCTTTCGGCGGTCGTATTGATTTTAAAAAAATTAAGAAATTACTGATAACTCAATAATTGCAAATTCATAACCTTCAGATTCTAAATTTTTGCCTAAGCTTTTTAGATGTTCTATTGCATTTTGTCTTGAAGTAAAAAGACCAACATTAATAACATTATGCTCAAGCCCATCCTCAATTTTCAGGTCAAACGTTTTAAGATAAAAATATTTTTCTTGCATTTTTAACCCCCTTAAAATTAAAAGACTTTATACATAGTTAAGTTATACCTTAAATAATCTTTACTTCGTTTTAAATAGTTTTACAAATTGTAATTACAAACTTAAATCATTAAGAGTTTTGATATCATTTTTTCTCAATTCCTTAAGCGTGAATGCCTTTCCACTTAATGGATCAACAAATTTATCAATTGAAAAACCACCTTCTGAATAGAGTTTGTATTTCGATGGACCTAACCATTCTTTTTGAAAAGATTCATCCTGACGAGCAAACCATTCTTTATACGTTAGATTCGCATCCACCTGACCTATCTTGCTTTCACGTTGATCTTTAGGAATATTTTTGACAGCTCTCTTATCTGAAACGAAAGGACGTATACCAGCTAAATCACCATCTTTATCACAACCTACTTGAATAGTTCGGCAACGGCGGTGATATGGTGGTTTCTGATGACCTTCCCCAATTTGTTGTATGCGTCCATCTTTGGCAGCACAGCCTAAACTTGTACGCCCATCCAAAGTTGCCACATCTTTTGTGTAGTTGAAGCCTAATGCTTTCCAAGTATCCAGATATGAAATATTACTGACATGTGATCTTGCAGTTCTAACTTCGGCATCTATCGCATTACGGGTCTGATTTAATAAACCATCTGAGTAATTTCGCTTTTTAGTCCCCTTGATCCGTTGAACAATTTTCTGACTCGTTTGTCCCTGGTAAATACCATCACGAATAACATATTCAACCTTTTTACGGACATCCTCAGCAATATTTGGAAAAATCAGATCGATCAGCTGACCTTCAGCATAAGGAACTTTCCTAAACTTATTAAAAAGCTTGTCACCTTCTAATTTAGGTTGCTTCTTTTCAGCTAAAGCATAAATAAATCCAGCCTCATGAACTGCTAAAGCAATTGCTGAAGCTGTAAATATCTCAGGAAGTACGACAGAAATTGATTGCTGCCAATTCATCAAAATTCCTAAGATATCTTTCAATGAAGAGGTCGCGTATTTACCACTTGCCAAAATCGTCTTTTCAACTTCGTTTAGATCGATTAGCAAATTTTGAAGCTTATTTAACATCTCGATAGTTAAACCATCAAAAGTTTTTAAAATTTCATTAACTGATGCTGAAGAAAGTCGTTGAAGAAATGAGTTGTGTTGATTTAAGGCATCAAGTACTGCTTGTTGGATCATTTGATCTTTCATAATCTACACCTTGGTATGGCTGATAACCACCTAATGGCTTGCTCATCCGATATTCATCTATCTTTTTCTCGATATCTTCCCATTTAGCATCTGAGAACGTTCCAGTTTGCTCATATTGATAAAGAACTTCTGGTGGTATTAACTCACCTTGCACCATCTCTAAAATCAGTTTTGAACGCTCTACGCTGTATTTCTGCTTATTGAAATCTTGTGAAATCACATAAGTTAATTCATCTGGTTTTATGTCATGGTTAGGTAATGCAAATTTCGCGCACCAACGCAAAGCCATTTGAAGTGCTTCACTAATGTTTGATACTGCCAAAGAGACGACAGAATGCTGAATAGAATCCTCATTATCCGCTTGTGTGGCAGTTTTATTAGCAGATCCTACTTCAATTAGGCGAGCACCCATTTCTTTCATTTGCCCCCATTTGTCTGTCATCAATTGTTTGGCCAAGTTATTACTTTCTGCTTGTACAATTTCAATTTTGGTTGGGAAGCCACGGCGCGAACCCACAGTTAAGCCTTCATTCTTTGCAATTTCGTATTGCTCACGAGTCACATCAGGCATTGAAATAATGGGTTGGCCAACAACAAAACCTGATTCTTCAACATCAGCGCTGTTCCGGTAATGAGCAAGGTTTAAATCTGCGAGTTCAAGCAAAGGTGCGTTATCAATTTCATCTGTATTATCTACAGCTCCACAAAATGTGAATGGAATATATGACCAGGCTTTGCCATGATAATCTGTAGGAGTATATTTTTTATCTTCCACCCACTCGCCTTTATCATTCTGCTTATAAATTTGAACAGTATAAGTATGCCCAGTCTCACCTTCATCTAGTCTTAAAAATCTATATTGTTTCTTAACGTCACGGCCAAAACCGTCGGCAGTACGTGTAGAGACAGTTTCAAGAATTTTTACGAAAGAAAGCTTTTTTTGATTGCCCAAAATAATATGGTCCCAATCTTCAACTGAGGCTGCTTTTAAGATATGAATCATTGGAAATGCATTCTTTTGTTTATCTTCCTCCCGGTTACGACTGGGAGCTACTTCTGGATAATCAACATACACACCACAACGATAATGCTTGAGGATTAAACTCAACATATATTGTGATGTTTGGAAAATAGAACGCCCAGATCCATCGGCATTACGATCTAAATACTCTAATTCTTCAGGTCGTTTGAAATCAGGAAGCTTATTAAAAGCTAAACCAATGTTGCTTTTCAGAGTTCTGCCAGTTACACCATAAAATACAGCTCGATCCAAATACTCTGTATATCTGTCATCTTCTTCAAAAGTTTGTGGAACAGGTAAATAACGTTTTCCTTTAGCTTTAACTGCAGTCTGCCCTTTACAAACATCATCCACTTTTGTCCAAGCATTAATATTTGCACTATATTCTGTGTGCAGTGATGTTATTCCTGTCATTTTCTTCGTCCAAAAATAGAAATGTCTTTAAGGCTGGTTACAGGTTTTATAATCGGGAATCGCTTTGCTAATGGATAACCACCAGCATCTCCTACATGATCTAAACCTGATTTTTTATCCGGCATTCCAAAATCATCATAAATTTGCTGTTCTAGCGTTTCTGTAAAACGGGGGCATTTGTTGGTATTTACTTTAAGTGTTCGCTCACCCTCTGCATTAAGAATCAGAGCATTTACTGCGTTAATCCGATCTTTAATTGCAGGGTTTATTCCATCCACTTCAATCCTAAAACCCTTATCTCGTAAAATTTGGTGATCTGACTCACTGCTATTTTTAGATGATGTAGATTGCCCTGCTGCATCAGGAATTACTGTCATTTCATGAAATGGAAAGCGCTCAATAAGTAATGTTGCCATTGTTGGTGTATCTCTCACTCCAACCATCTCGTCCAATGCTAGGGGCTTACCATCACGTATGACATAAATTACTGCAGCCATTTTCAAAACGTTAAAGTCCATACCAATGAGTAAAGACTCATTAGGTCTAATCTCTTCATTGGTATGATTTAATTTTCGATCAAAATCAGGATATACAGCGCCACTAGTTAAGTTTACGAACTGCCCTTTTAAATATGCAGAAATGAGCTGAGGTGGATAGGACTCGAATAACGAAGAAATATAATCATCAGGTAAATTTGCTTCATTATCGTAGGTTGAAGCCTGAATCATTCCGTAAAGTGCTCGTTTCTGAGGTGTTGAGTTAGCCTCTTTTACAAACTGTTCATGTGTAAATTTAAATCCCTCAGGTGTGGTGGCCACATCAATACCATTGATTAAACCCGCTTGCTTATAACGCATACGAGCAATGATTTTTCGCCATGCTTGTTGTGCCTTAAGCGTAGGCATGACATCAAGTTCATCAATTAGCCCATGACCAATTTTAAAACCAACAATTGTTTGAGGCTTTTCCATTGAACGGCAAATAACTGTACTTCTGTATTGGCGACCATAGTAAATATCAACTTCCTTATTTGACTCATAAATCTTAGTCTTAAGGCCCCAGTCAAAAGCAACTTCATCTATGGTAGGAAAGAAAATATCTCGTATCTGAGGATAGGTTGGTGCAAAGTAGCCCAAAGGTACTTTCGGAAATTCCCAAGACTTATCACAAAGACTCGAACAGCCCACCCAAGTTTTACCAGATCCAAATCCTGCGACAAATGCACGAAACTTATTTTTGAGCTTTAGAAAATTAGCCTGAGGTACATTCAGCGTCGGATTTATGTTCGGCATTTTCTTTACTCGCATCAACAACCTGAATAGTTACTTTTACTGGTGTAGGATCATCAGCGCCTTCACCATCTCCGTTTTTAATTCTGTCTATTTCAAGCTGTTTAAGCTGCTCATCTAATAATTGAATTTCATAACCATGCATTTCATCCTTAACCTGTTTAATGATGCTCTGTTTTTTTACTTTATTATTCTTCCAATCGACATACATCTTTTGGAGTTCATTAAGGCGTACCGCTTTATTGGCTAATGGAATGTCATATATATTTTTCTTGAAATGTTCGCGTGTATGTTCAAAAAGTGTCTTAAGCTTCTTACTCATTCCTCTGCATGTTGCTTTTGTTGGATCATATGAGGCAACTTGCTGCCGTTCAATTTCAATACCAAATTCTTCTCTTACAGCATCTACAACTTGTTGAGGGGTTTCAAAGCAAGCAAGAGACTGAACTATAAAGATTTTCACAGGCTCTTTAAGTGTTGCCATAACCACCCCTTCGTAAGACTACGTAAGGGTAAATAGGCAAAAAAAAGAGCCAAGAGGCTCAATTGATCACACAAGTTCCACAACACGCAGATACATTAAAATCTGATACAAACGGTGGGTTTTGAGCTACCTCAACCAATCGCTTGACGTTCTCGCTTGCTCCCCACCGTTTGACCACCCCGATAAATTCCTCTAAATCATGGCCAGCTAAATAATGTTTAGGTAAGCCTGTATGGTCGCTGTAAAGGATTTCCCCGTCCTCATCACGTTCTACACCTATATGGTATAGCTCATGCTCAATCAAAGCGCAAAATTCACGATCGTTCGCACGTTCACAAAAACTGGCATCTACTGTAATTAGATATACAGGAACAAATCCAAACCAGTCGCGCATTTGTTGTTCTTGCCGAGCTTTACGCCATCCGCCCTGGTTAAACATGACCTTTTCACATTGACCTAATACCATTCTCTTTTTAGCAACGGCGGCAGATGACGCCCAAGCGAATGCTAAGAATGTTTCATCGTCGTGTAATAGCTCTGCTATATGGTCATGGTCGGGATTATGAAGTGCACCACCAAGTGTTAGAAAGTTAGTCATCACCCATTCTTTTAGATCTGCTGCAGGTGCCAAGCGAATCGCTTCTTCTTCCTCAGATTGATCAATCAGTTCTGTCTGTGGAAATGGTCTGATCTGTTCCATTGAAAATATGCCTCTTCAAATTCTTGAGCCACTGACTAGTAAAATTAGTTTCAACCTGTAGTGGTCCATCTTCCTGAATTTTATATCTTGGCGCTGACTCTATTCTCACTACGGTGTAACCCATATCGGCAGCAACATCGTAACGATCCATACTCCAAGCTTTATCTTTCAGCTTACCTTTGCGACCACCCGACCATGGTCCACCTGAGATCTCAACTAAAATTCTGTGCTTAATAAGATGGAAATCGAAACGCCAATGTTTTGTTGATTCAAATTGAAATAATTTCTCATACTTAATTTGGAATACATTCAGTGATTGCTCAAAGTCTTTAAAAGCCTCTAAGTATGCTTCTATTGCCTTAGGTAGTGGTCTTGTTCTTGGTTTTGTTTTAATGGGCTGCTTTTTAGTTAAGCTCGTGTATTGGTTAATTTCCATAAAGAACTCTCAAAATAACCAAAGTAAGATGACTTTAAAGATATTTTAAGAAATATCTCTATACATTGCTAAATTTTTACATGATTCAAGAACTTCCAATTCAGAATCTAATAATGGATGTGGAGCGTGTTGATATATTGGTTTTTTAATTTCTGTTTCTAAGTAAAAATCTTCTATATCTAATTTAGGTTCTATTTCCAAATATCTATTAAATATATTTGTAATTTTTCTACATTCATTATGAAATTTATCAACGTTTTGGTTAAATTTAATTTTATTATGTAATGAATTTCTAATGAAAGTTAATTTTAAAATTAGATTATCTCTCTCTGATTGAAACTTTTTCATTTTTAATTTCAAATCTTCAAAATCTTCAAAATTATAGTTTTGAAGGTCAAAAAACACTTTATTTAGCTCATATATACTTTCAACTATTGATTTTGCTTCTTGAGCTATTACTTCTTTACCTTTTTGAATGTGCCACACTCTATAAACGAAAAAAGCAATTCCAATTGAAACAGCAGGAGTTACTAATGGCACAAATCTAGAAACCAAATCCCAATTAAAGTTGCAAAAATCCATAAATATTCCAATACAATAATTTTCAAAAATTTTAATATATTACCTTAAAATTTAAAATAAGACCCCGCCAATATCTAGAAATGACCGGGGTTCTTTGTGCCGTAATCCGTTCGGCTAAACTACATTTATCTTGGTAAATATCTTTTGTTTCCACCACTTGTGATGCAGTAATGACCACCACGTGGACCGACACAATAATCTACGACCGCACAAGAGCAATCACTACTGTATGATTTATTACTAGAGCTATGACTTTTTGAAACAGCCTGTGTTGTATTTCGAGTTTCTTGTTGTGCAAAATATTGAGGCTTGGTTTCAGTTTTTACTTCATAACACCCCGCGCCTTTGCAAAGCGATTTAATTGAAACCCACTGTGGATCAGAGCCGTTATCAATAATCCTTGACCACCCATTTTTAATTTCATAGATGGAAACTGAGTCACCACGTTCTTTTTTACCTAAGATTTTACCATTGGGCTTATCCCGAACATTTAGTGTTGCGGTGTTTACATATCGTTCTTCAATTACTGTTTCTTTACTTTCTTGTTTGGTTGCTTGCTCAGTAGCACTATTATTATCTTTATCATTACCAGCGACCAAAGCCCCTAAACCAACAACCCCTGCAAAAACCCACCCAATATTAGATTTTTTCATATCTTTAATTTTCATTATTAAAATGTAAAGATAACAAAATTAGGTAATTAAATATAACAAATTTTTAATATCACATAAAAAAGACGCCTAAGCGTCCTTTATAATTTATAGATTAATTATACATTTCTCTAAGTCTTGCTTTTATGCGTTCTGCAAATTGCTTTTGTTTTTCAAGAATTCTTTTATTAATTTTATCATTATTTTTCAAGCCCATTTCTTTACGAAGTATTTCCAATAGCTTTAAAGCTTTAAGAGCTCGTTCGTTAATTTGATCAATAATATAGAATTGAATTTGTAATTTTCTTTCTTGATTACTGTGAGGACCATACCACTCTACAATAGATTTATTAATGAGAAAAAGTGACTCAATTAGTTCCATTGTAAAATCCAAGACAATTTCTCTTGTTTCTGGATCTGAAATAAAGCTCGATTTATGAAGCGATTCAATTAAAACATTAAGTGACTTTTGATGATTTTTAAAGAAAGATTCACCATCTAAATTCACAAAAGAGTTTATATTCAATAAGAAGTCCTGCCACGAAGCTACAAGCTCAACATATATATCCCTCTTTGCTTCAGCGAGTTTATCAGCCTTATGTGCATTTAAAGTAAATTTTGCTGCTACAAAAATTGATAAAAGAACGCCCAGTGAGCCTATAACTGCTGCCCATAAAGCATAATTAGCTTGTATTTGCGCACCCTGAATAGTTGCAGTTGCAGCTAGTAAATCGTTCATTATTCTTTTACTCAAAACAAAACCCCGCAATGCGGGGTTTATCTAGTGGATAATTATAACGCCATCAATTATAAAAAATATATCAAAGAAACCACTGACTTACAAATTCATGAAATCTACTAGCTATATAGACCAATGGTAATAGTTGAAGAAATAAAAAGACTTATGCGCCCTTTATTTCATCCCTGACTTGCCAGTTTCTCTGCCTCAACAAACGCATCATGAAAACTAACTTTATCTGAAAACCAAAACTTATATGTCTTTACGCCGATTACAATGGACTGTTGAAAGTAATTATTTGGGCTTTTTCTACAACTTGACCGCTCAGCTCACCACCAATGCAAATATTCATCAATTTTCCTATTAATCGGTGGGAGTGTAGCACTTTTGATTAGTCTGAAATGTAAAAACCCACCTTGCGGTGGGCTTATCGTCTTTGCACAGAACGAATGATCAATTTAAAACCTAACGACTAAATAAGATGTTAACTAGATCACAATAAAAATATACTCTGCGAATTTTGTTATTGCAATAATCAAAGATAAATTTAAGGCAAAAAAATACCCACGTATTGGAATTGATGGGTATATAAAACTTGAATTTGTGCCCGTCTTTCCGGGCTGCCAACTTTTCTTCGCCAAATCAATCATCAAGAATTGATCTCATTTAAATATTATTAAAATTTTATAATCAATTCAAGTAATCTAAATAATCAAATTTAAAAAAAAATACCCACTAAGAGGTGGTCTTAATGGGCGTTCAAAAATAAAAACTGTGTGGATTACCATAACTTCGTCCACTATAGCTGAAATATGCCATATACCTTGTACAAGGTCAAGATTCTAACTATCTTTATCAACTGAATGCGGAGTTGTGGTCTGGTCTTGCTTATTTGTATCTGTATCTCTTTTTTGACATGCAGTTAAGCTCATCATCAATATTAAACTTATGATTGAAATAACTTTCATAGCAATCTGAGCCTCATTTTAATAAGAATATCTGTTGTAGAGATTATTAAAAACATTCATCTAAATAAATTTTATTAATTCCAAAACACTGAAAATATCTTTTGATCACCAGTTGATCGAACTTGTACTTTATAACCTGCTTGCTTGAATTCATCACTCAAGTTACATATATCTTGGTGATCGATATTCTTAGAAATATTTTCACTTACTGACAACTCTCCCTCATCGGCTTTCAGAACAATTTGTGATTTTAAAAACCTTTTTAAATTGTCTATGGTCTGATGTTGAATATTCTTCGTAATATCTCTCAACTCATGTTTCGCTGTATTTAACATAATTACCCTCTTATCGTTGACTATAAGTGAATAAAAACAGCTAAAATCATAATATTTAAACAAATATCTTTAAAATTAGTGGTTTTTAAACTCTTAATAGTCAGTTATCAAAAGCTTTAAGACAATGTCGGCAGACAGTTAACTCACCATCTTTACAACGATGAATATCGAATACTCTGTGTATGCCGATCAAGCATTTAAAATATTGAATCATAATTACATCCTCCCTAAATGCATATCTTCAGATATGCTTATGTCCAAATTGAATTATTTATAAGACTAATATTGCATAATTCATCTTTCCTATGTAAGCATGAGAAAATTAAAAATAGTACTCATAATTGTATCTACATCATGTGCTTTAGAAACATTCTGTATTAAATGTGAATAAATGTAAAAATAGATCTTTTTTAATGTCTAATCTTTAATTCTTATTTTGATTAAAAATTTTTATATTGATATAAATTCAAAAAATACTTTTTAATCATATATATTTTTTTATTAAAACTCTTGAACCTCAAGGTATCTTAAATCTTCAAGAATTTCTAAAATCTCATTAACAATAAAAATCTGATCACAGATGCCATTATTCTTTTTAATTATTTTAAATCCAAGTTCAATATTGGATTTAACATTCTTAGTAAAAATTTTAGAGTTCTTCACGATCAAACATGATGATAACTCATGTTCATTTCCATCATTATCGATAACATAAAGTAGATCTGTAAAATTCACTTTAGAACTCTTATGGTTAAATATCAAAAAACTATGAAAAACATTTAATTAACAAAATTAAGATTTATTTGAATAATAAATCAACGCAATTATAGCAAAAAGTACCAAAGTAATTTGGAGAATTAATGAAATCATATGTAAGTTTTCTCCTTATTCATTGTTTCAATAAACTTAGTGAGATAGAGCATTTTTTAAAATTACTGTGATTTAAATTCAAAAAATATGGCTGAAGTGTAATTTTTACAATTAAATTATTTCCTAATAAATAATTTTCAAAAATCGAATAAACTTAATATTAAACAAGTAATTAATACATAAATTTAAAAAAAAGTTAAAAAAAGCCCACATGATTGGAGATGTGGGCTCAAACATCAAAAGCTTCTATTAGGAAAAGCTAGAAATTGCAAAGCGATTTCATGGTGTAATTTTAAGATAAATTGTTTTTAGCACATTGGCATAAAATACCTAATTTAAATTTTACTTAACAGTGATTAATATATTTTAGAAATACTAAATAATTTCTTTTGTTTAAGCCAATTCTCATATGAAATCTCGCTTATTAATTAATATCAATTGATTTAGATGCAATCAATCATTTAACTAAATAGACATTAGTATGAGAACTTCCCATTAAATAAATTAGAATTGTAAGAATAAGAAATATGCATACAAAAAAAGCAATGTTTAAAAATCTAAATTTCACGAATAACCTCAATTTTATGCTCTTTAATCAACAGCGGTACACAATGAAGTCATGACTCAGAGCCCATTTACAGAATTCTTAACAAGAAGATTCGAACAACCATCATCAAGTCAATAATTTGAAATGGACCAATTAATATTAAATAAAATGTAAAGTAATTATCACTATCAATCCTTAGATACAATTCAATCTTGTAGGACAATATGCTTAAAATTTCGCATGTTCATTTTTTAGTATATTAAAAAAACAGCCAAGCAAAGAAATTTCTGATATGACTTAAGGTTCAGATAATTATTGGAGAGATTACTTACGCATTTGTGGTGGTTTTAAATATTTATTTGGAACTCTATAGTGAGACTTAGAGTTCTTTGACTTTGATGAGCAAAGTATTACATAGTGTTCTTGTTAATTTTTTAATCATGTAAATTCGGCAGCAAACACCTTTGTGTTTTTTTATAATTTTGAACCCGTCTTCGATCTTGATCTCAGAATTTTTAATGAGAATTTCTCCATCTTCATTAACTTGATTTCGAGTTAATTCGTGCTCATTTCCGTCATTATCAATTAGAAAAAGTGTATCGTTGTAACTCATCACAAATTCCTTCCTATGACCAATAACAATAGGAATATTGAACCATGATAGACAGATCTGTACAACATGCTTTTGTTCTAACTCGGTTACATCTGATTAAGGAATAGAAAATCTTATTCTGTGATGAATAAATTAGAAGCCCATCTTTAAATGAGCTTCTTAATTCAAGTAGATTACTATAGTACCCATAACGCTGAAGGTAACCTCCCGAAGAGATAGACTAACAATGTAAGACTTGCGAACATAAAGAAGAAAAAAGCGATGTTTATTGATTTATCTAGCATGTAATCACCCTATTTTTATTGTTCAAAAAATATACAACACTATTTGAATTACTTAAATAACTTAAAATTCTTAGCTTATTGTTCTGATTAAATACCCTCCTTCTTAATATTATGTAAGTTTAGGAAAATAGATTGCCCGTCATTACGAGTTGTCAATAAATACACAATCTAGGTATCTTAGATTGATATTAAACAAAACTATAGATGATAATGATTTTCATTTCAATAAATTTGAGTTAAAAAAATACCCATACTTTGGGGAAAGATGGGTATATAAACTATGAATACTTAGCAATTACGAAAGAATACAGCTAATTCATCACACTATCAAATTAAATGGTTATTTAATTAACATTATTAAACATATGAATTAATTAAAGTACATATAAATTTTAAGATATAAATCAATTAATTTAATTTATCAAAACTTTAATTTGCCTAATTAATATCGTTCAAAAGTTTAATATTATACTTTCTCAAAATTAAAATTTGATAAATCCATATCTAGAATGTAATGCAGCTAAACCGCACTTCACATCTGAACGGGCATCATTTTGAGTACGTTCTGGCCTAACCATCTCTGACCATGAGCAACTATAAAAGTAACGACTGATCACCGCATCCATCCAATCATCTAATATTTCTGACTGACCTTGTAGATCTAAAATTAAACGTTGTACAGCTCTTGCTTCATTGTCATTGATTTCACAAGTAAGGCGTGTTTTTCTAGGTTTTGGCTCTTCAAACTCATCTAACATGTAGCCAGCAATAATTTTTAATTTTTGCTCTGCATTTAACTTCTTATACTTCTTTGCCTTAACAGCATTATCCATTGCCACAGCGATCGGATTTACACTTTTGCCTGTAGGAGCTGTATTGGTATATAACCAAGCACCAAACTGATATAACCAGCCTTCCAAGTCAAAACGGGACCAATCAACTGCTTGTAAAATATGTTGTGTTGCAACTACAGTACCCATCGTTATAAATTCCCTACTATTGCTTCTATCTGTTGAACCGCTAAACCTGATTTCACTTGCTCTGTACTAAACCGTAATACCTGATATCCCATTACCACTGCAGCGTTGTATTTCTCCATGTCACTGATATAACCCTTACCCCTTGTATGACGTCCACCACTCCATACACCGCCCTCAACCTCAACCAATATCTTCTTGCCCACAATGTGAAAATCAGCACGCCACTTACGTTTAGGATGGAATTTATATTCCTGTTCAAAGTTGATTTTTAAAACTAATAATTGGTTGGCCAAGGTTGATTCACCGATACTTTCAGCGCGTTGAGTTTTAACTCCAGTACTGCGTTTCAAGTTAGATTTCTTCTTAGTTCTAACACTGTAAAGTTTTTGGTATTCAGCGATTGAGATGCTTTCCACTTACGCTGCACCTCTACTCTTAGGTTTAAATCCAACTGCCTGCAGATGTGATTTCCAGTTTTGGAGTTCGTTGGGATCTGAGAGTTTTGCGGCAATGCGGCTTGCTAGTTTTTCAAAGGATTCACCAGGCATACTGAATTTATCGATGACATCAGGAAGTTGAGCAAGTTTGTTTGCAAACACGTAAATCTGTTGAGGTGATGAGAAAAATACTAAATCAGATTCACTGCTTGATTTGCCATTTTGCGCTTTGTCGTATTTGTGACGGTTTTTCAAAAGTGTGTCAGCGAAGTGGTAAATCAAGAGATCATCACAAAGATTATTTCCAGCATTGAAAAGCTCGAATGCTTTTTTCTCACGTTCAAACCAACTTGCTTCGATGATCCACTTTGGCACTACCGTGGGATCAGCTTGATCTAATTCCCAACGAAGTTTTTTCAAACAAAGCCAGTCTTTTTTATTTTTAGATTCTAATGGGAGATTCCTTGGGAGGTTCTGTGTCCCAAAATTGGTACTGGTCTCGGTACCAAAATCGGTACTGGTTCCAGTTCCATTATTGGTACTAGTACCGTTTTTGGAACCAGTGCCTAAATCAACACCAGTGTCATTTTTGGTACTAGTCCCCTTTTTGGTATTGGTATCTGAACTATCTTCACGTCCAAACACTCCAATTAATTGATAGACTTTTACGCCATTCCCTTTAATTTCACCTGTAAATTTAATCAACTTTTTAAGTTCAAGTTCGTCTAAAACTTTGATAATCGTTTTGCGATTTAAAGTGGTGTCTTTCTCTAACCGTTTTAAACTTGGGAAGCACTTATGGTCATCTCCAGCTCGATCAGCAAGTGATAGAAGTACTAGCTTTTGACTAGCACCATCTACAGTTGTTTTCCAAGCCCATACAGTTGCATCAAGGCTCATAATTCACCGACCTTAGGCTTTAAGTACCCACCAAATGAAATGACCTGTTCAGCTTTGATCAAGCTCGTAATAACCTGATGTGATAACCAAATTGTAATCTTGAATCGATAAGCCATCTTTTGTGCCAATTCTTCCTTGGTTACAGCAGCATTCTCTTCGTTGTAACCACGCATTCTTAGATTGCCTTTTTTGATGTCATGAATATGGTTCAGCAAAAGCAAAGTTGGTTCATAAAATGATTGGATTTCCTGAGTCTGCTTATGCTCAGGTTTAATTTGAAAATGGCTATTCATGGAACCTCCGCAATCGATTGCTCGATTTCATCTAAACGGCGTTTATGAAATAGCTCTGGCAAAGTGGCTGTACGTATATCAGCTTCCTTTACCAACTTACCGCTTTCTAACCAGTAATGATTGTTCGGTTGATACGCTTCTACCGTTTGTAAGTCTTTTATTTTAATGTGATTCATATACACAACCACATCGCTATTCATGTATTTGCCTGGCTCTTTTTCTTGTGCTAGATTGATGTCCATTCGATACTCCGAAAAGTCGTTTAGGGTGTATTGGGTACGCGGTGAATTACGGGAAGCCTGATCTGATACGTCAGGCTTCTTCTTTAAAATGAGTGAAATTTGTGCTAAATTTGAACTCATATTCATTCCACCTCGTAATGGATATAGGAAAGCCTGGGATATGAGCCTCAGGCTTTTTCTTTTTCAGGGCCTGATGTATATCTCTTCATTTGTTTTAAAGCTGCTTGGTCTACAGCTGTCGCCAATTCAATTAGATGCAATGTCAATTGATGGATCTCTTCATATTCTTGTGGTGTTACTACACCATCCTCATACGCTTCATAGACAGCTTTGTTAGTCTTTCCTGACTTAATGTTGTGCTGCATCATTGCCTCAAAAATTGACAATTCATGATGCTTACTGCGGTCACATGTCACAGGAACTAATGCAAAGCCAAGTTCATGCGCCCAAATTTTTAATAAGGCTGGATTTTGGGTGTAATAAAGAATTGCTTCTAACTTTTTAATACTGGGTAAATGGTTCGGCATATTTATATTTGCGTAATTGCAAATTGTGTTATGTGAATCCCCAATTACTTGCGCAATATCTTTAGGCGTAAATCCCGGTGTATTACTTATCATTTGCCAGATTGCGTTTTGGGCTTCTCGGCTTAAATTAATTTCCATATGTGAATCCTTAACTTTATTCACGTTTATTTAAAATATTGACCGAGGTATAAAGGTATTAGGCAGTTAAATGCTTAAATTCGGTTAAAGATGGGCATAATTCAGCAGCTTTGAATTCACCTTGTGTGGCAGATTGAGCACGCATAGCTACAAGCTCAGACATTTTTTTTGAACCACGTACCCAACCTGAAACTGCTGGTTGTTTTACACCAAGAGCTTTGGCTGTGTTTTCCTGCCCACCAAAATGGTTTACAAGTTTTTCGAAAATATTTTTCTCATCACTATTCATGGTTATCCCCTCGATGAATATAACCAATATATAACTATAGTTATTTTTAGTCAATAACTATAGTTATTTGAACCAATATAACCAAAGTTATATATTGTTATAAATTTATTGGTGTTTATTTATGTCATTAAAAGATCGATTAAAAGCTTCTAGGAAAAATGCCAGAAAAACTCAACTTGAAGTTGCTGAAGCTGTCAAAATGTCACAACCCGCATACCAAGCTTTAGAGTCAGGACGAAACCAGAAATCATCATTTCTTCCACTTATTGCTGACTTTTTAGCAGTAGACCCTTTATGGTTAACAACTGGCGAGGGAGCTTCAACAGCTGATAAAAAAGACTTGAGTTTTACAAATGTTGTTGTTAACGAAAGTCCTCTTTTTAAAATCCCTGTTCTTGATTTTGTTCAGGCAGGTATTTTTCATGAATCTGGTTATGATGGAATTAATCCAAAAGGTGAAACATACACGACTTATCGAAGTTGTAGACCTGATAGTGTTTTCTCACTAGAAGTTTCAGGATTAAGTATGTCACCTGAATTTTTACCAGGTGATAAGTTGGTGGTTGACTCAGCTAAAGATCCGTATCCAGGATGTTATGTGATTGCTCAAAACGGTAGCCATGAAGCTACTTTTAAGAAATATAGAGCTATAGGATATGATGAACATGGACGTGAAACGTTTGAATTAATACCCTTAAATCCAGACTTTCCTACGATGAACTCAATACAACATGAAATTAGAATAATTGGGGTTGTGGTTGAACATTTAAGATCATTTAATAAATAAGGCATTGGCAACTAAAGCTTTGCCATAGAATATTTCATTTGATTCATATAGATTCACAAACTAAAAACATTAACTAATCTGAGATAAGAATTGAATTAAAAGATAATTTCAAGTTATAGGTAAAGTTTTTATATTTTAACAAGACCTTTAGATAAATCAAAAAAGAACCTGCATTATGCAGGTTCTTATAAAAAATTAAGACAAGTAGTTATTAATTGATTCAATATGATGCATCATAGATAATTTCTTAACCTGACCGAGACCAGGGAAATGTTTAATTAGATGCAAATTTTTGAACTTACTTATTGCAAATGTTTCTTCGAAATTTAATATTTTAGAATCAACCTCAGTAATAAATTTTTCTAATGCATCTTTAAACTTATCACCTGGATTCTTTTGTTCTCCATCATCATAAGATAAATAATGTCTTATAAACATTGGAGCATGAGTATCAAGTTTAAAATAGGATGCATGTATTGTTACAACAATAGCTGGACCGCCTGAATCAGAAAAATCTTTCCCTGTAATTGTGTAATCTGCAAAACCTACAGTATTGGGTTTCAAGTGAAATGATGTGTGTAAATCAGAAAAATAAGATTCTGGAGGATAATCAGCATTACGCTTTTGAGATTGAAAAAAATCACCATACAACACAACTGAATTCATCTTTGCAAGAGTATTATCAGAAGTAGAACTACCTACGAAAGTAAATTTAGCTTTGTGCGAAAGGTCAACAATTTCGTCAGTTAAGCCATTTGTAAACAATGAAAATTTTTCAAGCTTATCAAGATATTGTGGATAATTGTTATCAGATGTATCTAGACAAGGAATAAATTTAATGGTGCTATCCTGAGATTTCAGGTCATCATTAATAAATGTATGAACTTTATTAAAGTCACCTTTATTAGGATTTACAATAATTAAAGGTTCAATATCATATCCATTTAAGCTTTTAATTGCAGCAATTAACTCAGAAAAGCCTTCTCGAACAGGTTCAATAATTGGAATAACTTTTGATATATCTGTATTTTCTAGAAGTTCTTTAATTGCTAAGAATTCAGACCGTTTGCCCCTTAGTATCGGATAATACATTTATTTCTCCACTTTTTAGTAAGTCTAATAAAGCTATTTGTTGCTTTTTAGAAAATTTATAACTTATAACAGCATTTGTCAGTGACAAAGGCATTGAATTGATGAATATATCATCATTTTTTCTAGTATTTTTTAAAATTTGGATATATTTCTTATTTAATTTTTCATGATCTTGATAATCATTTATAATTGACAAGCATTTTTTATAAATCAACATGTTAGGAGAAAATATTTTTTCACCTAAAATTTCTTCAGCTAATTGTTTATATTCAGATTGTCGCATTGATCCGATAAGCAAATCTTTGTTAAGTGGTACATTACGATTTTGAGCTTTACGAAGGGTTTTAAAAGTATTTGATGAAGTTAATGATATTACCCCTACTTCTTCAGGAATTACATTAAAGATTATATTCTCGAACTTCTTCGAACATACCACATATACCTCATCAAATAATTGTAAAAACGAGTTTAATTGGTCCTCTAAACGAGTCAAAGAATCATAATCTGTTTTAATCTCATAACATGTAGACTTACCATTTAGAATTACACAATCAGCTTTATTTTTACCAACTCTAAATTCCGTTAACATTGTTGCAGTATTCAGCGAATGTCTACCTAAAAGTATTTTTGTAGCAATAAGATTCTTATAGATATATTCATTTGGATAGTTTTTTTGAAGAATTTCAAAAGACTTCTGAAAAAGTTCACTTAAACTCAAATTGTTCTCATGAGAAAAGAATTGCTGAGATACTTTTTGAATATAAGATAGATCTCCAGTAGCCATGTCACTTAGTACACTACTATTGAAAATTTTTGATAGCTTTCTATATTCTAAGTCCATAACAAAAAACTCAAATGAATTCCAACTTAATTACAGCGTTGATCATACTTAATTTAACATCGAAAAGTAATCTTGACAGCCAATTTATTCCAATGTTACTTCATACACTAACAGAGTTTCATACACGCTTTCTTTTATCTATTTAGCTTCATTCCTAAAATAATTATAACTAAAGTAATAATTTTAATTATATTATCTTGACTATAAAAATAACTATAGTTATATTTATAGTCACAAATAAACAAAACCCCCGAAGCCGACCAAAGCAATTCGAGGGTTTCTACTCAAAGAGTGAGATAAGTATGAACACAAAACCGCATTCAATCAATCCCATTGTTACACATCGTGTACAGCCTATGGGCTTTTTCAAAGTTGCTTTAATAAGTGGTCTATTAACTACTGGCGCAATTGCTTTAGTAATTGATCAAAAAGCCACTGAATACAAGCCACCAGTGAATGTTCCAAACGTGACTCCCTCAGAGTATGGAATCCAAGCCTTAAAACTGACATCTGATAAATCAGGTATTGCAGTAATAAAACTTGATAGCTTCTTACTTAAAGTTAGCTTTGATTTTGAATCTCATAATGATAACTACGGTGTTCCTGGTTCTGAATTTACGGCAGTTGATATCACCAACTTAGCAATTGATGAGATCCAAGACATTAACGGCAAAGAATATAACGACTTCACAGATTACAACGATCACCGAATGATTAATCAAATTATTGTCGGATATATCGAACGTAATAAATTAGTGGAGGCTGTCTAATGAATACATCAACTACTAAAAAATCAGAATTTATAAGCGATGAAAACGGCGAATTTCGCATGCGTATTTATTCATTTGAATACATTCAGAAAAATGGTGAAATTTACCGGGTTAGTAAATCAGGATATTTGTTTCTTATCGAATTCGCAGAACACTTAGAGAAACCTTGGATTAGCCTTAATTTTGAACGTGAGCGCAAGTTTCAGAAGCGCAAAGCATTGGCTATTGGGCTTCAAAATTCAAATATTCCCTCTTACGAACGTCGCGCATATAAAAAGCGTATGGGATGGACTGGAGCATAATCATGACTAATTCAAATAATACAAACATGGATCTTTGGAATTCTTTAAGCATCACAGATCCAAAGAAAGTTAAGCCGATTACAGGTAAATCTTATAAAGGCTCATCACCTCAACCGTATTGGTTAGTTCAACGAGCTACCGAGACTTTTGGCCCTTGTGGCCAAGGTTGGGGAATTGAAATAGTTCAACAAGGTTTTCAGCAATGTAATGCCGAAACAATGATGCATTATGCGACAGTCCGCGTTTGGTATATGCAAGAAGGTAAAAAGTGTTCAGTGGAACATATGGGCGGAACAATGGCCATGTATAAAACCAGTACAGGTAAAATGATATACGACGAGGATGCCCCTAAAAAATCAGTCACAGATGCAATGGTTAAGGCGCTTAGTTTTATTGGTTTTGCTGGTGATATTTTCTCAGGTATTTGGGATGATTGGAAATATCAAGAAATGGCTGCAGCACATTACAATGAGCAAAAACAACAGCCCTCTCAAAATCAAAATAATCAGCAAAACTCAAGACAGTCTCAACAACCTAATCGCAATCAAAATAACCAAGCTAGTGGTCAGCAACAAAAGCCATTGGCTCAGCGTTATAACGATGCACTTCTAGCTATAAAAGATGCTAAAAATCCTCAAACCCTTGATAAAGCAATTAACACATTCAAAGGCACTCAATACGAGTCAGGTATATCAAAAGCCTGCCGTGCTCGAGCAGATCAAATGGGATGGAATGAAGCGCCCCCGATAAACCAAGTTCAACAACAAAATCAAATGCAGCATTGAGGTAAATATAAAATGAATTTATTAAATAGTAATGAAGCATTTTCAGCACTCATGGCTGGTAAAAATATTATGTGTCGCGCTGTTGGCGAATTGATGGACTTTGATGACTTAAATCAATTCCCTGCTACGATCTTCGCTTTACCTGGTTATGAGTTCTGCATTAAACGTGAATCTTTAACATTGTCAGATATTCAATTTACTAAGCCAGTTGAGCCGCACGATCTGGAGAATGGCCAAGAAATCTTTATTGTGATGCCAACATGTATCTTGCGTACTAAATATGATCCAGAACATGGTGATATATGTTTGAGTGTGGCAAATGGATTTGCTCAATTAGATGCTGAAAATGCACAGCTGCAGCTACAGGCATTTGGTAAAACGTTTGGCAATATGATTACAGAAATTGAAATTAAAGACGGTTTCAGTGAAAAGTCTAAAAAATCTAAAGCTCCTCGTAAAACTAAAGAAGCTTTTAAAACTGAAGATACCCCAGAAATTGAAACAGATCCTGCCTTAATAATTGATAAATTTGCAGCGAAAATTGCAAACTGTACGACAACAGAAGCTGTTCTTTTATTACGCCCAGTGTTTTTTGCTAATGGTCATCTTGAGCGTGAACATACTCAACACCTATGCAAATTGACTGAGAATAAGTTGATAGAACTTGATCCTGAGCAATATGCACCAAAACCAAGTTACATTGATCATCAAATTTATATAGATGGCATTAATGCATGTGTTTCAGAGGAAGAGATTAAAACCACTCTACACGATGTGAATGATCAAGGTTTTAGCGAAGAACAACTCTCAGAAATTAATCTTGCAAAATGTTCTAAACATGCTGAGTTTCAAGCGACTGCATTAAAGAATATTCAGGATAATCAATATGACAATCTGTTAAAAGAACTATTAGAACGTGCTAAAAAATCAAAATCACCTGCTGAAGCTAATGCCTTGTATAAATATACGGTCAATTGGACTGAAGAACAGCGTAAGCCATTGATGGATGCAATTAATAAAAGATTGAGTGAATTGGGTGCGACCGCTCCACCTCCTGAACAACCACCATCATTAGTGGTTCAGATCCAAAATGCACCTGATTTAACAGCCTTGGATATTTTAGAAATTGATGTTGCAACCCGTCATCCAGACATTCAACCGAAATTAATGGGACTGGTTCGTAAACGTCGATTTGAGCTTGAAAACTCAGTTTCCAAGGTGGTGGAAAATGAAATTTAAATATTCTTCGATCACTAGAAACTTAACCGTATTTGGCAACCGAATGACCCACATATTCAACAATGTTTCATTTTCGGAAATAGACAGTTTAATTGCGGACGCTAAATTTAAAGAAGCAGTCTGGAGATAAAAATATGAATACACCTATAGATTTAAATTCTATTTTATTTGCTCAACTTGATCGTTTGAGTAATCCAGATCTTAAAGGTGATGAGCTTCAAGCGGAAATCCAAAAAGCCGGTGCAGTTGAAAAAATCAGTAAACAGGTTATTGAGAATAACAATATGCGCTTAAGTGCTGCCAAGCTTGTTGCTGAACATAAGGGATTGAAAAATGTCGATCCAATTGAAGTTCCTCAAAATCTGATTGGGTGATTTATGTCAAAAGGTACTGCAATTAAATATTCCCAAGCTCAATTGGATTTTATTAAATCAAATTGCATCTTGGGGCGAAAAGAGTTAACTGAAAAGACTAATACTCTATTCGGAACATCTTTTACTGTTGATCAAATAAAATCCCTATGTAAGAGAAAAAAATGGAGCACGGGCAGAAGCGGTTGTTTCAAGAAAGGCTCTAAACCGTGGAATACTGGTACAAAAGGCCTTACTAAAGCTAACAAAACCAGTTTTAAAAAAGGTCGGCCAACTTGGAATGCTAAGCCCATCGGCTATGAAAGAATTTGCTCTAAAGATGGTTATGTTCTGGTTAAAACTTCTGAGCCAAGCGTGTTTGAATTAAAACATAGAATGGTTTGGGAAAAGGAAAAAGGCCTTATTCCTGAAGGCTATGTGGTGGCCTTTAAGAACCAGGATAAAACAGATTGTCGAATTGAAAATTTGATTCTAATGAGCAAGGCCGAAATGGTTAGATATAGTCAAAGCTATTACGAATTGGCTACACCAGATAGTAATGAATCTTGCCTATTAATGGCCAAGATTAAGAACTTGAAACATCAACTACATAAGCAGGTGAAGTAATGGATATTGAAAGTTTAAAACTTGAAGGAACGCCCACTGAAGTTGCAGAACAATTATTTAAGCAAATGATTGGGCCAATGTTTGAACATCTCAAAAGGTCAGATCCCCAAATGGCAACTGAATTTGGTTATTGCATAGCTGGTAATGCGATTGCTTGTTACATGAACAGTTTAGATAATATTAATCAGGCTGAACAATTAATTATTAATTCAACTCAATCTATTGCTGCTGATATTAAGCGCACTAGAAAGAAAGCTTGTTGAGGTGTTGAAATGGGTGTATTAAAAATTGAATCTGAATCTCTCAAACATTTAACGAGTCTTGTTGAGAAACTTGTTAACCAAAAAGAAGAACGTAGAATTGGCCGCGCCGAATTTGCTCACTTGCTGAATATAGAACCTGAAACTCTAGACGCTAGAATTAGAGAAGGACGCTACACGAAGCCATTTAAGGATGGTCGAAAGAGTTATTGGTTCAGTTCATATGTCCAGTCTGTAATATTAGATATAGATTCAAAAAATAAAGCCACTTAAGTGGCTTTATTTTTGAGCAAATCTTTTTGTGAGTAACATAGTGAGTAACATTATTATTTTTAATTAAAATTCATCAATAAAAGGATGGATTAAACATCAACAATATCAGCAAAATTCGCACCCAAAACCTTAGCTAAGTCTTGTGGATTAACCCCAATATCCAAGCCCCTTTTCCCACCACTAACATACATTTTACTTAACTGCTGAGCACTTTCACAAATCACCGTTTTTAAACGCTTTTTTTGACCTACAGGACTGATTCCACCGACTAAATATCCAGTTAAACGCTCTGCATCTTTAGGATCAGCCATATGTAGTTTTTTACAAGCAAAAGCACTCGCCACTTTCTTTAAATTTAATTGATGGTTCACTGGAAGGATGGCAACAAAATAGTTTTTATCATCTGTCACCATCAAAGTTTTAAACACTTCTTCAACATTTAAACCTAATTTTTCAGCAGCCTCTAAGCCAAAACTTTTTGCATTTACATCATGTTCATATTCATGAATTGAAAATTCAATTTTATTTGATTTTAAAACTTTGCAAGCAGGAGTCATAGAATAAACAAGATCAAAATTAAGAAGACATTTGAATTATAGGACTATTTATGTAAATTTTAAAATAACAATACAAATTTAAATGATGAAAATTAATACTTGTAAAATCATGGAAAACTTGATTAAAATCCTGTCATATACCTTATATTACTAGAACAATGCCATCAATCTATCAATTAAAACCAGCATTTCAAAACTTACTGCGCCCTTTTGTTCAAAAGCTTTTTAATATCGGAATCACGGCAAATCAAGTCACATTATTAGCGATGTTTATATCGCTTGGTTTAAGCTTTTTTCTATACCAGTATTATCTGAATCATGCTGTAAATGGGTGGTTATTGCTCTTCCCCTTGTGGATGTTGCTAAGAATGGCTTTCAACGCCATCGATGGAATGCTTGCCCGTGAATTTAAACAACAATCCAACTTAGGTGCGTTTTACAATGAGTTGTGTGATGTTATTTCGGACACAGCACTCTATCTATGCTTGATTGCTTTTGGCTTTATCAATGCAAAATTACTGTTATTGATTGCTTTCCTTGCAATTCTAAGTGAATACACTGGTGTAATGGCGCCACTGATTGGGCAAGAACGTCGTTATGACGGTCCAATGGGAAAAAGTGACCGTGCATTTTGGTTTAGTTTAATCACAGTCGTAATCGTCGCCTTGCCATTCTTCACTACAAATTTACAACTTCTCGGCTTAATCTGTAATGGCATACTCATTTTAATTGGTCTGCTGCTTAGTTTAACCATCTATAACCGAATTAAAAATAGCTTAAAAACAGCTTTATAAAACAGTTTCATATTTAGGGTAAATTCGTATGTATAACAACAGTCATCACACCTTTAAGAGTCATGATGGAACAGAATTGTTTTATCAACATTGGGCAACCAACTCACCGAGCGAAACAAAAAAAGCCATTCTTCTGTTTCATCGTGGACATGAACATTCAGGACGTATGGCGCATTTGGTCAAGGAACTCAATTTAAGTGATTTTGATTTCTTTGCATGGGATGCCCGCGGTCACGGCGATTCCCCTGGCGAACGTGGTGATGCACCTAGCTTCTCAGCATGTGTAAAAGATATTCAATATTTTGTCCAACATATTGAAGAAAACTATGCTATCGATGCCAAGAATATTGCTGTAGTTGCACAAAGTGTAGGTGCGGTATTGGCCGCAACATGGGTACATGATTATGCGCCTAAAATTCGCGCCTTGTGTCTCGCGTCCCCTGCTTTTAACATTAGGCTTTATGTGCCATTTGCTGAACCTAGTTTAAGAGTCATGGAAAAAATTCGCGGTAATTTTTTCATCCAAAGTTATGTTAAAGCCAAAATGCTGACCCATGATGAAGAACGTGCTCAAAGCTATGATACCGATCCTAAAATTGCTAAAGCCATTTCGGTGAGAATGTTGCTTGGGCTCTATGATGCCTCTAAGCGAATTGTTGCAGATTCACAAAACATCTTTGTACCGACTCAAGTGTTATGCTCAGGTTCAGATTTTGTGGTTTTTCAAAAACCGCAACGTGAGTTTTACCAAAAGCTTCCGCATCCTAAAAAAGAATTACATATTTTAGATGGCTTCTTTCACGATACTTTAGGTGAAAAAGATCGCCATATAGCAACAGAGAAAATACGCCGATTTATCCAGCAATGCTTTGCGGTTGAATATCAAGCTCCAGACGTTTTAAATGCGGACAAAATTGGTCCAAGTTGTGCTATCGCTGAAGATCTCAGTTCACCTTTACCCGCTAAATCAATGAAAAATGCATTTTGGGAAATCACCAAAAAGAATCTAAAAATTGGTAGCCATTTATCTAAAGGCTTAAAAATTGGTGAAGACACTGGCTATGACTCTGGAAGTACTTTAGATTTTGTCTATCGTAATCAATCTGAAAGTTCCAATCCTATTGGCAAAATCATTGACCGCCAGTATTTAAATGCGATTGGTTGGCGTGGGATCCGTGTCCGCAAACAGAACCTTGAACATTTGGTTCAGAAATATGCGGATATTCTGATTAAAAAACGCAAGCCATTGAGAATTATGGATATTGCATCTGGTCATGGGCGTTATATTTTAGATGCTGCGGTTCAACTACCAAAACGACCAGATTCGATTTTATTGCGTGATTATAGCGATATCAATGTACAAGCTGGTCAGCAAATGATTGCAGCGCGTGGACTCAATGACATTGCTGAATTTGTTCAAGCAGATGCGTTTGATACACAGTCTTTGGCCTCTGTTAAACCAAAACCATCACTTGCTGTGGTTTCGGGTTTATATGAATTATTTGCAGACAATGATTTGCTCCGTCAATCACTTGAAGGCTTAAGTAAAGCAATTCTTAAAGATGGTTATTTGATTTATACCGGTCAAATTTGGCACCCACAACAAGAATTTATTGCGCGTGCACTAACCTCACATCGTGAAGGTGATGCATGGGTAATGCGTTTACGCTCACAAGCGGAAATGGATGCACTTGTTGAAGCTGCTGGCTTTAAAAAGGTTGACCAATGTATTGATGAGTTTGGAATATTTACCGTCTCAGTCGCACAAAAGCTATAAAATTTCTGCTATCACAGTTGGTGACTTGATATAAATCAATCTAAGTCACCAATTTTTTAATTTAAATAGAATAAAAATCTACGGATGTTTTATGCAAACACTCATCAAAGAAACTGGGACATGGAAATGGGGCGTACTTTGCTTAGTTTTTCTTGCGCCTTTCTTTTTCCTCACTTATGGCTTTGCAAATCAATATGCATCAGGTCTGAGTGATGTTCCAAGTATTGTCTTTGCTTGGGAAAAGCATATTCCACTTTGGGCTTGGACGATTGTGCCATATTGGTCAATTGACCTGTTTTATGGTCTCTCCTTATTGCTTTGTTGGAACAAGTTTGAGCTTAAACAACAAGCGCTTAGGCTATTTTTAGCGCAAGTTATTTCGATTAGTTGCTTCTTACTGTTTCCTTTAAAGTTTAGTTTTGAACGCCCACCTTTAGATGGTTTTTTCGGTCTATGGTTTGATGTCCTCATGGGCTTCGATAAACCCTTTAACCAAGCGCCCTCATTACATATTGTTCTGTTGATTATCCTTTGGGATTTCTATCGTCGCCATGTACAAGGTACGTGGAAATATTTGGTCGATTTTTGGTGTGTGCTGATTGGAATCTCTGTACTCACCACATGGCAGCATCATTTTATTGACCTTCCTACAGGAATACTGGTTGGTGCTTTATGCTTATGGTTATTTCCAATTTCAGTAAAATCCCCATTCAGAAAAGATGGACTGCAACTGTTAACAGCAAAACATTTAAAGCTTGGCAGTTATTACCTATGTGGTTCAGTAATTTTCTTTATCTTAGCTTATGAGTTTAGATCATGGGGACTGTGGTTAATTTACCCTGCCGTGAGCCTGTTTATCGTTGCACATAGCTATAGTTTTGTACGTCCACATTTTTTTCAAAAACAAGAAAATGGCAAAATGACGGTTGCAGCACAAATACTGCTTGCGCCTTATTTAATCTTTGCTTGGTTTAATAGTCGTGTTTGGACCAAAAAGCATCCCGAAGATTCTTTCATCATTCAACATGAACTTAAAAAAATCTATATTGGAAGAATTCCAACACAACAAGATCACCACCAATACAATGCAATATTTGATTGTGTTGCTGAGTTACCCTTAAACCAAGCAACGGCATATCAGCAATATCTCAGTCTAGATCTGATTCCATTACAAGCCAATCAGCTTGAGTTAGCCGTAGCACGATTAAATAATTTGATGTCAAAGCTTGAAGCAAGCTCTACCCCAAATATTCTGATTTTTTGTGCCTTAGGTTATTCAAGAAGTAGCGCTGTACTCACCGCTTGGCTGATTCAACAAAACCAAGATGCCAATATTGATGAAATGGTAAACATTATTCGTAAAGCTCGCCCTTGGGTGGTATTAAAACAAGCTCAACTTGAAGAATTAGAAATTTACCATCTAAAACTGAAAGGTTTAGCGCCATGAAAATGAATTTTTATGTGGTTGCGCAACTGTTGTCTGTAACCACAGCTATATTACTTTCAGGTTATTTGGCTTTTGCCTTATCTATTTTTGCCATCCTGTTCAAAGGCTGGCAATCCTTTGAGTTTTGGGCTTTCATTGTCATTACATTGTTATTATCTGGATTTCATCACTATCTCTCATTTCGAGTTAAGTTTGATGCTCAACTCATTAAAATGATTGCACGAGAATCCCAAACTGAATCTATTGAAAACTTAACCCTGCAATTTGATCAAACCCTAATGAGTATGAAATTGATGCCCGCATCCAAAGCAGGTCGTGATTGGTCACAGCGTTTTGCAGGATGTTTTAAACTTTTAAAACTTCAAATTGCTTTATTATTGATACAATATCTGGTTTTAATGATTTTGATTTCTAGAATTATTTAAAGCGATTTTAACCTCAACTGATACAGTTTTAGCTGATATATTCAATTGTTATCGTATGATGCTTTTAATCATCTTAAATCAAGAAAATTCTCAGCTTCTCAGCAGTGAAGATCTTGAAATGCTATAAAATTCTTCTATGATTCAAAAAATAGAAATGATAAATTTGTAAAAGGAGACCAAGCTTTTTACTTTTTATTCAAAACTAAGTTTGGTTATATTTTTATTTTAATCACTTAAAAAGTAGAATTTTATACTTTAATCATCTTATTATACAGCTTGCCCCACAATAAAATGCTTCAATATCAATCGGCTTAGAGAATGAATCAACTACCTGAACAACGTTCCGAACAAGATAAAGAGTCATACAATAAACCGTCTTTAGAGCAAAAGACTCAACACTTAGATTCATCTAATGGAAATTTAGCATCACACTCTATTGCTCGCTTTATCGCATTTTTGACACGCCGTGGCGCACGACTCTTAACTGGTGCTCGTAGCTTATGGGTTGGTTGTCAGCCTGAGATGAAACAACGTATTTACTATGCCAATCACAATAGTCATATCGACTTTATCTTATTATGGTCTTCACTTCCAAAACTGATGCGTCGTAAAACTAAACCTGTTGCTGCTTCAGATTATTGGCTGAAAGATGGTTTTAGACAATTTTTAATTAAAGACACCTTTAATGGTGTCACGATTCAACGTAATCGCGAAGATAATGCAGACCCTTTACAACCTGTGAAAGACGCTCTTGCTCAGGGTTATTCGATTATTTTCTTTCCTGAAGGTACTCGAAATCTCGATGATGATCTTGAGCTATTACCTTTTAAAAGTGGCCTCTATAACTTACATAAACAATTTCCTGAGATTGAGATTGTCCCTGTTTGGATTTCAAATCTAAGACGTGTGATGCCAAAAGGTTCTTTTGTTCCTTTGCCTTTACTGTCTACCGTATGCTTTGGCTTTCCTTTAGAACAACATTTAGAAATGGATAAAGCCACATTTATAGATTATGCACAGAAGCAGCTATTACAATTAAAAGAGGTTGAGAATCAATGATTTTAGATAATCTGAATAAAACCTATCTTTTATTTGGTATTTTTGCGGGAATTTTAGTTTTTGCATCTAGTGTGGGCTTTATTCTCAAGCAAAAAGCTGGGCAAAAACCCTCATCAGTGATTGATAATTTAAACGCACGGATCAATGCTTGGTGGGTGATGTTGATCGTCATTGGTGCAGCCATCCTATTGGGTCAAACTGCATTTATTATCTTATTTGGGATTATTTCCCTGTTTGCTCTACGAGAATTTACCAGTCTATTGCCGACACGGCGTGGTGATTATTTCCCTTTACTTATCGCCTTTTATTTTGTTATTCCCTATCAATATTATTTGATCTATATCGACTGGTACGGCTTATATTCAATTTTTATTCCACTTTATGTATTTTTACTGATTCCAATTGCCAGTTTAAAACAAGAAGATACCAAACACTTCCTTGAACGTAGTTCTAAAATTCAATGGGGACTCATGGTCTGTGTTTTCTGTATTTCCCATGTTCCGGCATTACTCAATTTAAAACTAAATGGTTTCAAAGGTGAACCGATTTGGTTAGCAATCTGGCTGATTATGGTCGTTCAAGCATCCGATGTTTTGCAATATGTCTGTGGTAAGCTTTTTGGAAAACACAAGGTTGCACCGGTCTTATCACCATCAAAAACAGTTGAAGGCTTAGTGGGTGGTATTGTTTTAGCTACAGCTTTAGGTGTTGCTATGGCATGGCTTACTCCATTTAGCTATCTACAAGCGACATTGATAGGGCTGGTTGTTTGTATCTTTGGCTTTTTCGGTGGTTTGGTGATGTCAGCCATCAAACGTGACCGTGGTGTCAAAGATTGGGGGCAGTTAATTCATGGTCATGGTGGAATGTTAGATCGGATTGATTCTATCTGCTTTTCTGCACCCATCTTCTTTCATATTTTAAGATATTGGTGGAGTTAGTCTGTCGAACTTTTCAAAAATGAAAAGGCGACAAATCTTCTGTTAGGTGAGCGGTACGTCCTATACTGCTGCCTAACGGCGATTTCTATGTCGCCTCACGATAGAAATACCTTCTATGTTTCATCAATCAAAAAGCAGGTTAATTGATCTCAGCAGCAAAATACGGATTGGTATTGAATACTCATTTTCCCACTAGTGTAAGAAGCCTAATCATTAAAAAGTTATTGCTTCAATTGAGTCAAATTCAGGACAAAATAATTTACTACTCTTTGTATCTTTTAAATTGAGTTTGACTTTTACAATCTTCCAATTGGTTTAAAGTAGATTGAGTTATTTCTGGAAAATCACTTTTCCTGCCTGTCTTTAAATTTATTTCAGTATGAGTAGTTGCTAAACTTAAAATTGCTTTATCTTCATTTTTATAAAAATCAACATCAAATATAGCATGACTAGTTTTCACAACTATTTGTTTATTATTATTTAAATCATAGAAAACAATCTCATTATTTTGTGGAGAACTCTCGCTGAATTTCTTAGGAATCCCCCAAACTACTAAATAACTATTATTACAATTAGTTTTGTATCCATTAATTTCACCTAATTTTATCTTTTTCATATGCCTATCTTTCTGCACATTCAATGTGCTTGCATTTTCCAGTTTTACATTCAAACTTGTGGAAGCGTAAGAAATACAGGTGAAAAGACATATGCCTAATATTGAAATATATTTAATCATGATAATGATTTGATCTGTTTTTTTTTAAGCTCATTTTTTCCCATATTTTTCTTCATCATATTGTTTGGCTAAGTCAATACGGTAGGTATAATCTTTCCAGCGTTCATGGACATATCCTTTATTATCTTCTTTATTTTTCCAACTCAAATCGTTGAGAGCATAATGTTGTAAATCCATTCGACTAGGTTTATTAAATCCTAATTTTTTTAATATTGCCTCTAATTCAATGCTTTGACCATCAAAACTTGCTCCTATACGCCAACCAATACCAGTGAAAACAATAAGGGCTATTAAGGCTGTTATTTGAATTCCCGTATCACTAAATAACATTTGATTTATCGTATCGGATATAAAATAATCTATAATTAGTTGTATAAACATTACAAATAAGCAAACTCCCCCCATTAATTTCATCCCAAATATTCTATATCGAAATCGACCTTTAACTACTTCTTGGCCTGTCCATGTATAACTGTTTTTTTGATCAATAATAGTTGCTGCATAAGCATATTTATTTTGACCCGAAAGTGGTTCAGCAATCACTTTAACCATATCTCCCTTTTTAAACATCACTACAGGGAAACATCCTTTAAAGTAATGCTTTTGATCATTTTCATCTGTGATTTCTATGGCAAAATCACTGACTTCAATACCATCATCACTAGCAGCAAAACTTGCTAAAGCAGCATTCCCAATTTGTCCGACTAGTACTGAACCGACAGCTATTGCACCTGTAGCCGTTTGCATACTGGCATTTAAGTTCTGCATGGTTTCACTGGTCAATAGATCAGTTACTTCACCTTCAATAATAAAAAGCCTTTCTGCTAATTCGTCAATCATTTGGTCTGTTTTTTTAAGCTCATTTTTTTCCATATTTTTCTTCATCATATTGTTTGGCTAAATCAATACGATAGGTATAATCTTTCCATCTCTCATGGATAAAATCTTTTTCTTTATTTTTCCAACTTAAATCACTCAATGCAAAATTTTGTAAATCCATTCGACTTGGTTTATTAAATCCTAATTTTTTTAATATTGCTTCTAATTCAATACATTGATCATCAAAACTTGCACCTATACGCCAACCTATCAAAATAAAGACACACATACATACACATAAAGTAATAAATATAGGTGGATACAAAATAAAAGTGATATTTCCATCAAATAAAGCAAATGAAGTAAACAACATTATTGAAAACACCCCCCCAGCCCCTATCAGTTTCATCCCAAAAACTCTATATCTAAATCTTCCTTTAACTACTTCTTGACTAGCCCATATATAATTATTCTTTATATCAATAATAGTTGCTGCACGAGCATATTTATTTTGACCCGAAAGTGGTTCAGCAATCACTTTAACCATATCTCCCTTTTTAAACATCACTACAGGGAAACATCCTTTAAAATAATGCTTTTGATTATTTTTATCTGTAAGTTCTAAAGCAAAATCACTAACCTCAATACCTTCATCACTGGCAGCAAAACTGGCTAAAGCAGCATTCCCAATTTGCCCGACAAGTGCTGAACCTACAGCTATTACACCTGTGCTTGTTTGCATATTGGTATTTAAGTTCTGCATGGTTTCACTGGTCAATAGATCAGTTACTTCACCTTCAATAATAAAAAGCCTTTCTGCCAATTCGTCAATCATTCGGTCTGTTTTTTTTAAACTCATTTTTTCCCATATTTTTCTTCATCATATTCTTTAGCCAAATCTAAACGATAAGTGTATTGCTCCCAACGATCAGGATATTCATTCATTTTTATTTTATTTTTTCTATTTACTGAAAAAACTGAAAAGTCATTTAAATTTGCCATACTGGGGTTATTAAAACCCAACTTTTTCAATATTGCTTCTAATTCTATACTTTGGCCATCAAAACTTGCTCCTATTCGCCAACCAATCGCTGTGAAAACAATAAAAGCAATTAAGGCTGTTATTTGAATTCCTATATCACTAAACAACATTTGATTTATAGAATCTGACATAAAATAATCTATGGTTAGTTGTATAAACATTACAAATAGAGATCCTCCCGCCATCATTTTCATTCCAAAAATTCTGTATCGAAGCCGTCCATTAAATACTTGTTGAGCAGTCCATATATAATTATCTTTTTTATCAATAACAGCTACTGCATAAGCATATTTATTTTGACCTGAAAGCGGCTCTGCAATGACTTTCATCATATCTCGTTTTTTAAACATCACCACAGGAAAACATCCCTTAAAGTAATGCTTTTGATCATTTTTATCAGTGATTTCTATGGCAAAATCACTGACTTCAATACCGTCATCACTAGCAGCAAAACTTGCTAAAGCAGCATTCCCAATTTGCCCGACAAGTGCTGAACCTACAGCTATTGCACCTGTACCCGTTTTCATATTTGTATTTAAATTCTGCATGGTTTCACGCGTCAATAAATCCGTTACCTCACCTTCTACGATAAAAAGCCTATCTGTCAGTTCATTAATCATTCGGTCTGTTTTTTTTAAACTCATGTATTACTACTCTATTATGCAAATAGTGTCTGAAAATCTTCGACTTCTTGCTTTTCAGGCATCAGTTGATTTGTTTTTAAAGTTCTAAAAGTAGAATACTGGCACCAACGACGAAGTTTTGTAGACTCCATATATATAAATACCGTAACTTCAACTAAAGTTAAAATTAATCCTATACCACTTGCCCATGCTACCCCACGAAGCAAAGCAACACGAAGTGCTTCCTCTGTAAGTTTAGTAGCAATTAAGCGTCCTCCTAAGCGTTGAATTAAAGGGCTTCCACCAACCCTTTTTAAGTAGTCCATCAATGGGCTAATATAGGTCAACGCTGCTAATAAGCCAAATAAAGATGCTAAACCACCACTCAAACTTCTTAAAAAATAAAGTGTCATTAAAGAGCGATGTATCGTACCTATTTTATTTTTTTCTTCAAAGCCTTTAACCAAATCTAATACACAAGTAATTGTTCCTGCAATCGTACTTAAACTACCTGCCGCCCATTTAATACCTGCTCTTTGAATATTTGCAGCACCTCGCGTGGCTGCTGCTCCAGCACCACCATAACTAGTTTGAGTTGCAACTTCACGAACTCCTTTTGCCAAACCATAAAAAATATCTAAACCAAACGCCATCAATGCGGATACAGATGCCACCAAAGCAGCAATTTGTACCGAGTCTTTATATTTACCCGAATTGAGCATATGCGCTAAATTAATCGCCTCAATAAATACAAGAATTCCTGATGCCCTCACCTGATGATAATTATTGGTATTGTTCGCCATACCTTTACTACCCGCTTTTTCAATTTCTTCTAAGGTCAATGCCACTTGTTGTTTTTTTGCCATAGCATCATCGATCAATACATCTAAAGAACGTAATGTTGCTTCTTTTGCATTTTTTGACAGCTGGCTAGCTGCTCTTTCACTGAGTTCTGGACTGAGTTTGATATTTCCATAATTTTGTTTTTCAGGATTTATATTATGTACAATTTGATCAAATCTTAATTTTTCAGCCAAATCCCCCATCTGAGCAAAAAGTAACTTTTGAGAAATTGCACTTACAAATCGACTTTCTGCGGTTGTGCCCATACCTGCTCTAAAGACCACTCGAGAAAAGTTAGAAACATAAAGCATCACTTTCTTTTCTGTTTTAAAAAATCCGATATTGCCTTTATTTTTGTCTATTCCCTGATTCCTTGCCCACTCATCCCATGCAGAATCAGTTTTCTTTAAAAAGTCTATTGTGCCTTTCATGGCTTTAAGACCAACAGCGGTAAAATCAGTTGCAGCTCTTTTCAGTTCGTCATGCTTTGCCTTGGCTTCTAACTGATTGCTATACAAGCCACGAATAAATAAATTTTTACGTTCAAATTCTGGCTTTTTAACCCAATCATCTAACTGTTTTGCACCTGCTTCTGCACCTTCCATTCCAAATAACATAGACGCAACATGAGCTTTAAACGCACAACCACTTCGTAAATTTTTCTGATCATAGGCATCTAAAGCATCAAATAAACTTTCAGAAACAACCCAGTTCAAATGCTCTTGAGCACGTTGGTTTGCAACCTTCAAAGCTGTGTCATATTTTTGTGTTGATTCCTGCTTAAACGCTTCAATTTCTTTATAGTTTAAGTTATCGAGTAGAACTTTGCGGTCAGTTTGGAAGTTAGCTTCTCCAACAACCTCACCATGACCTGCCCGTGTTTTCATCGTACGCTCATGTTGTTCGATAAGCTCTTTTTTGCTTCGCTCGAACTGCTCAATAGCAGCCTTATCATTTCTTTTTTTAGCATCTGCAAGCTGCTGTTCAGTAATAATTAACGTGCTTTGATATCTTGCTTCGATTGCTGGTGCTGTTTGTTCATGAATTTCATTTTCGCGCTGTACGATTTTTGCCTTATTTTTAAGCAATGATCCTTCGATGCTTTCCACACGTTGCACTGAGTCCAGTTTACGCTGATTGGTGACACCGTATTTATCTTTTGCTTCTAAAAAATCATCTACAGGGACATAAGCTTCATTTCGATATTCATTTAGCTTTACAGTAATGCCAATTGGGTCATACAGCACTATAGATGCAAAGGCTTTAGGTTTCTCAGCAAATTTAGTCAGCAGTTTACTCCAGCGGTCAGAGCCAAATGACAAAGGGAAACTCACGCCGTCCTTTAACGTTGAATTGTTTAAACAATGTTCTTGTTGTGATGATCCTTTAGCCCATCCTGCAACATCTATAGATTGCCATTTCCCTGAACTGACATATTCATCCGCTTTCGCTTGGTATTCTTTTCTTTTTTCATCAGTCATGGGGGCGTGGGTGTATATCAAATATGCCTTCTCGGCCAAATTCGTTGCAATATATTCAATGGTGACAAATGAGGCAAATAACGCATGTTCATTTCCTTTACATGCAAACTCAAGCACAGATACAGGTGCAGGTTTGTCTAATGGAAAAGATGATAAATAGCCTTGCGGTGTGACAATGTACCCCATCCATTCATAACCTTTTTTTCTCTTCACCATTGCATAAATATAACTAGAATCAATCATTTCAGTTGTATATTTAGAGTATGACAATGCTACGTTTTTTACATTTTTCCCAAGTTGTGATGAAAGTTGTGGGGCTTTTTCTTGAGTTACCGTATAACGTAAAGGCAAAATCTGCAAACCAAGTTTACGGCAAAAATTACATTGGTCTTTACTGCCTTTTGCATCTGAAGTTTGTTGATTGACTTGTATTGCAGCATTCGCAGCTTTTGTTATCGCATTTGGAGCAGCTAAAATATCTTCTCCCTGTCTACGTTGTTCGGCTTTTTTGTTTTCTCTTCTTGCAAAAGCTTCTTTATCACCGCCCATTTTATTTTCCTTATTCCAATGTTTCTGTTTTAATCAATGCCCAAGAATCTTCAGCAACAAAGTTCATCGCTTCAGTAAAATTATAATTTTCAGGTTCAGTGTTCCAGTATTGTTGAAGTACTTTTACAATATAAGGATGCTTCATAAAGCTGTGCCCAAGTACCTCTGCATATAAGCCATAACTGACTAAGTCGACATATCTGGTAATGTGGTATTGTTCATGTCCTTGATATAAATTTTTAAGAATCTGTTGTGATTTCAAATGATTGATGTCGACTTGTTCTAATTCATGTGCTTTTCGAAAAACAATGTTACTCATTTCAATCAAATCTAAAGCTAAGGATTGTTGTTCATTCACCTGCGTAATGGCTTTTTTCAGCAATTTTTTCTGTTGGATATTTTCCCAATGAAAATATCCACTAGGATGGATAAATTCCCATTGGGTAAAATTTCCCAATAAACTATTCATTTGCTGTTCATTGAATATTTGATCTAAATAAATCATTACTCGTGGGTCATACCATCGAAATAAAATTTTGGATTCAATATCTTGCAACACCAAACTGGTTTTAAACTTTTGGTTCAACTGATCATTTTCGTAATGAGAAGCCCCAAAACCATGTACTAAATACTGATCATTGGAAATTTCAAAATTATTAAGTAAATGTTCTGCTAGCTGTGGTCCTATCTCTTTTAATATCTTTTCATCTAATATTTCTATAAAAAACAGATGTGTGTCTTTATAGCGATTGCCTTTTGCCAAGGGAATATAAATAATATTGTGTTCTCTTAAACACTTCTTTAAATCATCAAAAACATCGGGCGCTAATGTTTCATCAAGCAATACTAACAGCCGATGATGCTGGCTAAAGACTGCTTGCATTTTTTGATAAATTGCTTCTACGGAATGAAGTTCAGAGGATATCGCCGTTTGTTGTAGATAGTTTTCACTCATCATAAGATCACCTTCGCTGATCCATTTTGAGCTGCCTGTCCTTGTTTCGCAGAGCAATCAGGCAAGTCTAAAGCTGGCGGATTTATAGAAGCTGGGGAAGTCAGTTTCTGTTGCCCAGATTTCACCTCAAATAAACCACCTGTGGTTGAAAACACACCTGAACCATTAATCTTGAGTTCAGAACCATCACTAACCAACTTAATTTCCTTCGGACTGATGATATAAACTGCGTCTTCGGTTGAAATGATTTGAATACCTTTACGTGCAATCAAATCCAAGCCATCACCTTGTGCTTGGATCTCAACTTTACCTTTTCCAGCAAATAACTTTGCACCTTCTTGTGCCGCAAAAAGGCTAATTTTAGCGCTGGCATGTCCAATCAAAGCCTTTTGTGTACTGAGGTTAATACTGTCGCCTGATGTGTGGCTAATTTGTCCATCTGCTGAAAGATGAATATCTTCATTACTTGCAAATGCAATTGAGTTTGGTGAAGCCAACATCATCACCGCAGACTTAAATTCATCTACTTTTTTCGGATCTTGTTGAGTCAATGTGTCGATAAAACCTTTGATATTATCTAAAACTTCTAAAGGATCAGTTTGCTGATTCTTGGCAACTTCACTCAATGCTTTGGAATTATTTAGACTACTTTCTAACTGATTTTTGCCTGCTGACACATCAAGGTGATTACCCGAAGCTGAATCCTGAGCATAAGTACTCAGTAGTAAACCTTGTCCTGCTCTTACTGCACCCCACTGGTCAGTTCTCAGTTCAAAGCCTTCACCTCGTCCTTCGCTTGTGTCTGTCTCTTTGGGATGACTTAAATTACCGAGGTTGAGTTGACTCGCCCCATGACTGCTCTGTAGCTGACTGCTGATTTGCTCAGTAGTATCGTCAAATCTAAGTTGGTTATAGCCACTGCCTTTATACTCTCGACTTTTTATTCCTGCTAGTTTTTTGGTATCAGGCAGTTTACCTTTGTCATCAAACTTGCTTGGATGACGATACGCTTCATGAATACGCCCCACCACAAATGGCCTGTCAATGTTGCCATCAAAGAAATCAATCACGACGACCTCTCCGATTCTCGGTAAGAATCGTGCACCATAGCCTTCACCAGCCCACGGCGTCAGGACATCCACCCAAGCTGAATCGGTGTCGTTGTCATTGGAACCGGCACCACCATCGTGGCTATGATCTTGATTGCGTGTAAACAGAAAACGGACTTTGATCCGTCCCCACTCATCTACATGGATTTCTTCTCCACTTGGTCCAACCACTCTGGCACGTTGGGGTGATGCAATCGGACGATGTTTTAGTGGATTGTATTCTGGAACAGTGGTGATATTTCGACGTTGCAGCACCAACTGATTGGCTTGGCGTTCATCACTATTGTTTGTCGTGATATTGGTTATTTGCCAATTGCTTTGCTTAAGCAGATTTTCAACTTGATTGGTCAGGTCTTTAGGTAGGTTGTTTTGATTATAAAAGGCCTTAGATATGATTAGAAATTGCTTATCTGAAAAATCATGTTGATCAATTTCGGGATGCCCATTTAATTCAAAGATATAACCCACATGTGCATCACGTACTGTAGATATTGCGGTAAATTGTTTGGCTTGTGAGTCATAGTAGTTACTCATATTTTGGTTAAAGCGTTCAACCTGACTGTTGCCTGATGGAGTTACACCATCTTCTCCATTGAGATCTTGAATCCATGCTGGACTAAAGTGCCAAACTTGTTCTAGTCCTAGACTAGCATTGTTATAGTTTTCACTATGTTGATGCTTACTTTGTACATTGCCTGCACCTTCATCTATATCTAATACAGCGGCTTGCCAACGTTGAATATGTACTGATGTAGGCTGAATAGAACGCTGTCCAATAAATGAGATAATGCTGTCTTGCCTTTCGGTGGGACTGCTACGATGAAAGCGAATATTCTTGCGTTCTAAGCTGGTGTATTGAGTATTGTTGTCAATCAAACGAAGTTTTTGAGGCTGAATTTGTTCACTGAAATTCGATACTTTAAGTTGGGCTTCATCAATTAAAGTATTAATTCCTTCAGAAAAAAGCAGACGTTGAACAAAGTCTATATCCCGTTCATTATTCTGCATAATAAATGGGCGAACATCGTAGTTTTTGGTTAAGCCAGTTTTATCCAATGTTAGACTTGAAGCAAATAATGGGCTTCGCTCGCGCCATTCCTGAAATATAACTTCAACTGCTTGAGGCGCAGACATATTCATAAACACTCTGGAATTTCTACGATGCTTCCAAAGTGCTGTTGGGTCTTCAACTGTCAGGCGGTAAATCGTCAGTGCACCATCGCTCGCGCCCACATCTGCTTGGGTCACAATCCCTGAAATTCGATTAAGTTCTGATTTATCATTCACAATATCGACAGCCACTTGGCTACCGATAAATTGCTTTAATGGAATATTCATTGACATAGACAAGCAAATCAATTGTAAATGAATGCCTTTGTTTAATTCATGCATCCCATCAATACGTTGTAGGAACACTTGAGCAGTCAAATCAGGATTGCTAAATTGAATATGCAAAACACGCTTTTGTGCCGTAATTCCAAGCTGCTCCAAGGCAGAGTAAATATTATTCAACATAAGTTATTGTGTAGTTTTTCTAAATTTTATCAATTATACGCAAAAAAATTGTTCATTGTCTATACAGATTTGTCTATCTATTGGTATTATTTCACCGCCCCTTATTTTCTAATATTATTTTAAGTTGCGTACGAGCATGCAAAATTTGCTTCTCTGTTTGATCTAAGTTTTGTGCGATTTGCTTAATCCTAATATCCGTTCTTAATATTTGCTCTTGATTATCAATTAACCATTTCCGACGTTGCTCAACTCTTTTTTGTACTCGATCCGCCAACATAGGCAATTGAAATTCTCTACATATTCTCATATAGACCTTCCCTGCTTTAGCACTCGAAACACCATAAGTTTGGCTGATTTCCTTCACAGTCATATCAATCATTGCTTGCTTGTTTTGTTGATACCATTGTTCATTTTGAATTTGTTGCTGGGTTGTACGAAGCGGTTTCGATCTAAGCGCACCAGCATACTTAAGCAAATAACAAGTATAACTACGCACTTGTTTTTTGCTAAGTCCATATTTTTCATTTAATAGTTGATAACTTTCATTCGGGTCTGTTGACAATTCGTCTACGTTTGCGACTACGTGTGTTTTTTAGGCGATACTAGACGCGAGATATGAAATTTAGTCATTCTAAATGATGAGAAACATCGTTTCGCAAGGTAACACGTAGCGGCAAAAAACACGCTAGTCCCGAAGGGTTGTGGTTAAAATTATCTCAGCCTTCGTTATGAAACTCGAAAATAGTCTCGCTATTCTCTTCGTTTCCTGCCTTGTCTGCTCAATTTTAACCTACAACGCAAGCCATTTATGAAATGTCAAAAGACCCTAAGTATCTCTGTTTGATGTGCTTTAATCCAAGTATGGTCAGGCTTTGAAATCTTTTTCTGAATATTTAATTCTCGACGAAGGCGACTTAATTTAGATACTGATATTCCAAGTTGTTCTGAGGCGTAATATAGTCCATTTTGTCTTAAAAACTCAGCTAACTCTGCGCTAAAAATGATGGCAAAAGTCCCTGTTCTATATCTATGTTTTCATCCTCTATAAACCACAATGCCAACTGAGGTTTTTACTTCTTCATAAACATCCCAGTCTTCACCTTGCCAGTCCTTAATTGTCTTTATTGGATAAATTTTATATCTTTTAGCCATAATCATTAACATTTTTTGTATTCATCAACAATTCTTCTTTTATCAAATTCTGTTTACAATTTAAAGAATTTTGTTAAGTTTTTCTTACAAAAATAAAAATTATCTTTCAACACCTTAAACAAATTAATTTTTCAAGCAATAACGCCTAAATAGCAAGCAACCAACAGCTTAAGATACAAATCACGAATAAATCTACCAATTTTCATAGATTGACAGGTTTAAATCAGCTACTTAACATCAGGGCAATCTTGGATACATAACATTGGTTTTATTTTGAATTTTCAGTATCAGTTAAAAATAATTTCTGCAGTAGGCTTAACACTTGCGATTACAGCATGTTCGTCTTTGGGTGGCGGCTCTGTGCAAAAACGTGCTGCTAAACTTTCGACTGGAATCCAAAAAGCCTATTCTGTCTCTCCCGATGTTGCCAATCGTGTATCCCCAATGATTGTACAAAGCGCAGATCAATATGATGTAGATCCTTTACTGATCGCAGCAACCATCCGTCAAGAATCGAGTTATCGGAGTTATGTCACCTCTCCATCTGGTGCTGTTGGGCTTACCCAAATCATGCCGCGTTATTGGCAACAAGCTTGCCCTGGTGATTTGTTTGATGAATATACCAATGTACGCTGTGGCACCATGATCTTGGCAAAATATAATCAAAGTGCAGGAAGCTGGAAAAAGGCCTTAGCCTACTACAATGTTGGACCCACAAATTACCAAACAAATCGTAAAATGAAACGTCAAGGTAAACGATACGCGAAACAAGTCAAACAACATGAAAAACAGTTAAAGTCCTCATTATAAAGTTTAAGAATAGAAACTGAATATCAATAAAATAAACCCACTCTTGCTGATACTTGAGCGGGTTTATTTTTTAGTCTATGACAACAATACACAACATAGACATAGACATAGACGATTTAATTCAAACTTAATCTGCTGAAATATCTTCAAACAAAACAGAAGACAAATAACGTTCACCTGCATCTGGAAGAATCACCACAATGGTTTTACCTGCATTTTCAGGACGAGCAGCTAATTGTGCAGCAGCAGCTAACGCCGCACCACTAGAGATACCGACAAAAATACCTTCTTGAGTAGCACTTTGACGGGCAAAATCAATCGCTTCTTGGTTGTCGATAGCAATAACTTCATCAACTAAATCTAAATCCAAGTTTTTCGGAATAAAATTTGCACCAATCCCTTGGATCTTATGTGGCCCAGGCGTTAAAGTTTCACCACGTTTGGTTTGTCCAATAATTGGTGAATCTGCGGGTTCTACAGCAACGGAGTAAATCGCTTGCTGCTTAATCTTTTCAAAATAACTAGAAATCCCTGAAATGGTACCGCCAGTTCCGACACCAGCAACAAGGATATCGACTTTACCGCCTGTTGCAGCCCAAATTTCAGGACCAGTTGTTGTCTCATGTATTTTAGGATTGGCTGGGTTTTCAAATTGTTGCGGTAAATAATATGTTTCAGGTTGTTCTGTTGCTAAACGTACTGCCTCGTCAACTGCGCCTTTCATACCTTTTGCGGGTTCAGTTAAAATTAAATTTGCACCCAACGCTTTTAATACTTTACGGCGCTCTATACTCATACTTGCTGGCATGGTTAAAGTGATCGCATAACCTTTTGCCGCTGCTACAAATGCCAATGCAATACCAGTATTGCCGCTGGTTGGTTCTACAATATGCATGCCTTTTTTCAAAAGCCCCTTCGCTTCTGCATCTGCAATAAGTGCAGCGCCAATTCGATCTTTAACAGAAAACGCAGGATTACGACTTTCAATTTTTGCTAAGACCGTTGCGCCACCTGTAATAAGACGATTGATACGAATAAGTGGTGTATTCCCAATTGCCTCAGCATTATTAGAATAAACAGCAATCCCTAAGTTTTCAGTTGCTGGAAAATTTGGATCTGTAGACATGACCTTTCCTTGAATTTAAATGAATTTATATCAATCTATCATAATGCTTTTCTATGAAACTTTGATATTGAGTAACTGAATTTAATTATACCAATATCGAAATAGTTTATTGATAAAAATCATAAGTTTAGTTTTTAGGCAAAGTGTTTGACCGATTTGTCGTCAAATCAAACTATATATTTGTATATTATTTCAAGCATAATAACGATATGACTCATATTTAGAGAATATTATGGCAAGCAATGCTTATCAAAAATTTTATCGTCAATTTACAAAAAAAATCTTAGATAAAATCGTCAGCCCACAAGTTTTAGGCGATACAAAAACTCTTGAAAATACAGTTAATGATCCAAACACAGCTAATTTTCCGATTTGCTATGTCATTCAAGATGACTCAACTTCAAATAAAGTCTTGATCGACAATGAAACAGAAAAAAGAAAACTCAGCCCTGCTTTTGCGCCACTTAATCTAGGGGCAGATTATCAGGAAGATGATCGTTTTATCACTTTAGAACCAACCAAAAGCAATGCTTCTGCATACTACCCAGATAAAATTATTCGCTTAGTCGAATATTTATTGAAACATCCTGAGCAAGATGTGCTTTTAGTGCCAACAACGATTTTATGGGGACGTGCACCAGAGAATGAAGATAGCTGGTATAAAGCATTGATGACCGATGCTTGGGCTAAACCAACGGGCATTAAGCAAGCACTGAATATTACCCTGTATGGCCGTAATAATTATATTGAATTCCATCAAGCAGTTTCTTTACGCCAGTTAATTGACTCAGCCATTGAACTCACACCCAATTTTTCACCAGCGCATTATGTGGTAACTGAGCTCAATAAACAATTTAATGGCTATAAAGAAGCAATTCTTGGTCCTGATATTTCAGATCGTCGCAATGTGATTAACAAACTCATGGTGAGTGATGCGGTCAAAGAAGCCATTCTCAATGAAAGCATTCATAAAAAAATCAGCATCAATGAAGCCGAAGCACTCGCGCATAAATACCTCGATGAAATCGTCTCTGATTTTTCTTATTCGACCTTACGCTTTGCTGAAATTGCTTTAACTAAATTATGGACCCAGCTCTATGACGGTATCGAAGTACATAATTTCGATACGGTTCGTGAACTTGCCAAAGATTATGAAATTGTCTATACCCCTTGTCATCGTAGCCACATTGACTATTTGTTATTGTCTTATGTGATTTATAACCGTGGCTTGATGGTTCCCCATATTGCAGCAGGTATTAATTTAAATATGCCTGTAGTTGGGCAACTGATGCGTGGTGCAGGTGCATACTTTATTCGACGTAGCTTTAATGGTAATGCGCTTTATACCGCTGTCTTTAAAGAATATATCTACAGTATGCTCAATCGAAATACACCGATGGAATATTTTATTGAAGGTGGTCGTTCTCGTACTGGACTTTTATTGCCACCTAAAAAAGGGATGCTCGCAATGACCATCCAAAGTTATTTGCGTGGAAATAGCAAACCGATTGCCTTTATTCCAACTTACTTTGGATATGAAAAACTGATCGAAGGCAGTTCATACATAAAAGAACTGGGTGGACAGAAAAAACAAGCTGAATCACTATTTGGACTACTTAAATCTATTCAAAAGATTGAAAAAGTCTTTGGTGTTGTCCACGTCAATTTAGGTGAACCAGTTTTCCTTGAAGAGATCTTAAAAAAGAACAATGCTCCACAACGTGTTGCTTTGCATGAAGAGATGCCTGAGTCTGTTAAAGCCACGGTCAATGATGTTGCATTTGATATTTTGGAAAATATCAATAAAGCCGTAGTGATTAATCCTATCAGTTTGATTTCTCTAGTCTTGTTAAATGCACCAACGCATGCTTTGGCAGAGCGTGAAGTATTGGTACGCTTAGAACAATTCCGCAATCTACTCAAACAGCATCGTTATGATGATCGTATGCAAATCACTGAACTTTCCAACACAGAAATCATTCAATATGCCATGAAGCTTAAACAAGTTGAATTGATTGAGCATGATAATGAACGTTGGGTGAAAGTCAGTGATATACAGGTGGGCTTACTTAAGTATTTCAGTAATAACATTCTGCACACGTTTATCCTGCCAGCACTGATTGCCAAAGTATTGCGTGTTGAAACAGAGCAGCAGCAATTTGAGATTTCAAAATCTGATTTATATACCCAAGTCATCGAACAATACCCACTTATACAAAAAGCCTTCTTTTTAAAATGGGATGAGTCTGAGATTGAGAGTGAAATCACACAAATTGTCGATTATTTTGTTGCGGAGAAATTAATCACACTTGAAGCAGATCAAAGCATTAAGATTTCAAATGCAGATCCTAAAATTCGTTTACTTTCCGCCCTTGCTCATCTATATGATGTCAATGTGGTGAAAGAACCTGAAAAAGAAAGCAAAGAGAAATAATCTTTTAAGCTTTGACGATGATCCAAAATAAAGAAGTTCCTTCAACCATTTGGATAAGGAACTTTTTTATAAGCGTATATAGCTCATAGAAATATGACTGATTGATTTACTTTAAGCAAAAAATGATTTTTAGTTATTACTTAGAGGTTTTTCTTAATCCGTTTTAAATGCAATAAAACCATGATAATTCAATACTTGAGCAAAGTTTTCCACACGCTTAAAACCTGCTTGTAAATACAAAGCACTCATTTCATCAACAGAAATTAAAGCAAAATCTTGTTCAATACGATCGGTCATAAGTTGCGCCTGTTTTTCTGTTAATCCGGTTGCTAAACTCAGATTTTTTAAAGCTTGTAATTGTTTGGTATTCGAAATTTCCATCAACTCATAACTTAAACATAGACCAGTACTGCTTAGGTGATTTGCAATATCTTTTAAGAATTGTGCTTTTGCATCAACTGGAACAAAATGTGAAACCAAGATAGCCAAAGCCACATCAAAACTCACATCGACTCGTTTAAGAACAGATGTATCACCTTGTATAAACTGAATTCGAGAACAAAGCCCTAAATCTGCTATATGTTGTTTGGCTTTATCAATCATATTTGCTGCAGGATCTATTGCTGTAAAATTCCAATGAGGAAATTGCTCAGCCAAATATTGCAGTTCATAACCTGTACCACATCCCACGACTAAAATCTTCGCTTGAGTCGATACATAGCTCTTTAATACAGCATGGACTTGTAAATGTATCAGTTCATAACCGGGAATTAATTTACGAATATGTGCATCATATCCTTCAACTACAACTGGATTATTAAAGTCCTTTGCCATTTCTTTAAGCCTTGCAATGATGATTAATATTATTATTCCTGAGGATGTTTGACTTTCACTGCCTGTAAACAAAAATCAGCGATTTGTTTTACAAAATACTCTTTATAGCTTTTATCAAAACGCTTGGTCTTGGCGATACTTAAAGGTTCAATCACAACAAAAGTCATTGCACCCACGATGCACAATGCGGTGGTGTTTAAATCCTCAAAAATAAACTCACCTGAATGACGTCCTTCGGTCAAAATTTTAATAATACTTTCTTTAATCAATTGCTTGCTTTGAAAACGTTCTAACTCAAATTGAGGATCGACAGGTTCAAATAATAAAGAATAAGACAGTCGAGGGCTGTTCATTGCCCTTTTTACAAAGGTTGTAACGGCGCGATCTAGTTTTTCTACAGCGCTGAGTTGGGTATGTGCAATATCATTGAGAATATTGACTTCGATATGAATCGCCGCATTTAAAACTTCAATCAATACCTGATTTTTATTTTCAAAATAACGATAGACCAGTCCACTTGAAACGCCTGCCCGATCTGCAATCGCTTGAATTTGTGCATCTTTAAATCCTCCTTGTGCAACCAGTTCTCGTGCAGACAATAAAATCATCTCGCGGTTCTGTTGCATTTTCTCTTCCATGACAGAGGATCTTTTATAGTTCATAGCGATACGTAAATTCCATTCCAAATAAACTGGCAGCGAATAGTTTACCCTGTTGATACCACAAGGTAATTTAGATTAAATACTAATAAATTTTGCAACAATTAGCTATCCACCTAGATCGCTTGATTCAATATTTAATAAATCATTGATGAACTTAATCATCTTGTTGAGGTTATTTTGTACCATTGCTGATCTATCAATTCCTCATCGATCAAAGCAGTCATTTTAAATTACTTCTTTTTGGAAAATGATCTTTTTTAAATCAGCGATTGATCCTTCAATATTCTTCAATGATCTAAGGCAACTTCTTAAGACAATGCACATATGAATTGTCCGATAATCCCCCCTTAAATTGGTCATTACACCCCTTTATTAAATCCAGTAAAAATGATTCACTAAAATCATCAAGCTTTCAGATAAAACTTAAATAAACTAATAGCTTAACCTCTATTAATCACTATAGTTTTGTCTGAATTTTATATGCGAAATAAAAAAAACATTCAAGGAAAGAAAAGCATGAAAACTCAATCACTCATTCTCAGTATCCTCAGCGTTTTACCCACTGCTTATACTCATGCAGCTGCGATGGATCAATCTGGTCAATCGATACTGGCGTTTCTTGAAGACAAGAATTATTTCGAAGCCAGTATTGCCGCAGTTGACCCGAAAGTATCAGGCAAAGTCCGAAATCGACCTGATTTAGTCAATGCGGGCAGCAATGATCTGAGTACAGGTGATATGGCACAATCATATCAATACTATAATGCAGCATTAAAACTGCAAATTGCGCCAAAAGTTTCCTTTGGGCTCATCTATGATCAACCTTATGGTGCTGCAATCGAATATCCTTTACGTAGCAATAATACCTTCTCTGATACTGAAATCAGTATGAAAGGTACCCTTGCGGATGTTGATACTCAAAATATTGCGATGCTATTTGGTTTTCAGCCAGATGCTCATTTTAACCTCTACGGTGGTGGCGTATACCAGACAGTCAAAGGTAAAGTGTCTTTACGTGGTAATTCGATGAGTGTGTTTAATGGCTATGATGCCAACTTTAAACAAGATAGTGCTGTTGGATGGCTTGCTGGTGCTGCTTTTCAGATTCCTGAAATTGCTTTAAAAGCAGCAGTGACTTATCGTTCTAAAATCAAGCACAAAATAGATGCTCAAGAAACAATTTTTGGACAACCTTTAGCATTCACCACTGATAAAGATACAGAAATCAACACGCCACAATCGGTAAATTTAGATTTTCAAACAGGAGTTTATAAAGATACGCTGGCATATTTAAATGCGCGTTGGGTAAATTGGAAAGATTTTAGAATCCGTCCAACACAGTTTGGTGCACTCACTGAACTGGCAACGGCTGAGTTAAGCCAAGGCCTATATGCTGGTGGATTTAATCTGGATGACTATCAAAAAGACCAATACAGCATCACTGTTGGCTTAGGACATCAATTTACACAAAAATGGGCTGCGTCGGCTGATGTTTCATGGGATTCTGGTACTGGAAATCCTGCTTCTGTATTAAATCCTACCAAAGGCGGTTGGGGCTTAGGGTTGGGTGTTCAATACAATCCTACTGACAATTACTTTATCGCAGGAGGCATCAAATATATTTGGATTGGGGACGCCACGGCACAAGATGGTACCTATTACATTCCGGTACCCGGTGCTTCAGAAATTGCCCAACAAGGTGATTATCGTGACAACAATGCCATAGGCTATGGTTTAAAAATAGGTTACCGTTTCTAATGCTCGATGCGTGATCTTGTTAAAATTATTTTTTAGCGTAGACTTCATTCTAGTGTATATACTTGAGAATGAAGTCTTTTTCTTTTTATTCAAAGACAAATTCATTTTTCCGTCATTTGTATACGCTATAAATTTTAATGATCAATATGAATAAACCTGAGTAAAAAACCAACTTAAATTAAAGGATCAGAATATGAAATTATTACGTTTAATTCCAATTCTCGCTTTAGGCACTATCTTAACCGCATGTGGTGGTATGCCAAAGGAATGTGAAGAATCTTGGAAGCATATGGAAGACTTGGCAAAACAAAGTGGCATTCCTGAAGATTCACTAAAAGAACAGAAAAAAGCCTTTGAAGAAGAAATTAAAAAGTTATCTAAAGAAGATGCTATTCAAGCCTGTAAAGCACAGTCTTCAATCATTGGCATGGTTAAGTAATTTATCTTTGATCTACAAAATGGATGCTTCTGTTTGCAGGCATCCATTTTTGCCTGTAAATAAAAACTAAAACTTTAATTTTCACATTTTAATCATCACAATTTTTTGTTTCACTATAAATAAACATTGGACCTAAATCATAAGTCTGATCATTTCTTTTCACTTGCGGAATGAAAGCACTTGAAATTGAACCATCTAAATATAAAGCTTGATCTGTTTTAAGCTGCGACTTTAAAATATCAGCAAAATTATAAAAATTAATTTTTCCACGACTTATTACGAAATACAGTTGATTATTTTTAATTCCCACCCCATTGCGAACTTTTAATGAATCTGAGTTTTTAACAAAAATTGGATTGATCTCACCATTGATCAATAACATTGGACCAGATTGTGTAGCATAGCGAGCTTTAAAATTAGATTTAAGATATTGCTCTGTGGTTTTAATCACAGCTTGCTTATTGTTCCAAGCAACCACACCATTGGGTTGCATAAAAAAATTACCAAATTTGTTTTTTTGTTGGTTTAATTCTATTTGTTGTTTACCTTGTTCAATGTACAAGCCTACTGGTGCAAAATTAGGGTGATACATTCCTGCATTCATGGCAAAACTGATCTGGCATTTTTTACGCTCTTTTTGCAGAGTTGCGAACTTTTTATAGGTTTGCCCTTGTTGATTTTTTAAAAATAGTTGTAGCTGATCCAGATCATCGATACGAACAGCATCTGCGATCACCTTCTTGTCTTTGATTATTTTGATATAGTCAGTATTGGCATTGACTTGAAAGGAAAGTGCACTTAATCCCATCATGCTTATCAGCGCATATACCCCAGTTTTCAAATTCATAACATCCCCATGCAAAGTGTTATATTTTATCGTGTGATCTATTGAATAATGAAGGCTAATTAGCACTTTTAATGCATTTTTTTACTTAATTATCACTTTAAGGGCTATCAAATTCATTTTGCATGGTTATAATCAAACTATCCTTTCAATTAAATACATGTGTACACTTTATTTGAACTGAGTGGAATATGCAGACAAAACAAATAGCTAAATACCCGTTAGGTGCGCATTTAATCGTCAAACATTTTGGCTATAGCCATCATGGAATCTATGCTGGAAAAGGTCGTGTTATACATTATTCTGGGCTGGCACATTTTGTAAAAAAACGCCCAATCGAAATCACTTCACTTGAAAAATTTTCACATGGTAAGGTGATCCGTGTCCGTTACTATGATCAACCTAAGTTTTCTGGTCGTCATGTAGTTCGACGTATGCGTACACGTATGAACGAAAACAGCTATCATTTGATTATCAATAATTGTGAACATCTGTGTAGTTGGGCAATTACAGGGGTTGAAAGTAGCCCTCAAGTGGTAAAAATGATGAACCGTTTAACCACGATTGGCTATATCAGTTCAATCATGACCTATATGAATGGCTTATTTTTAACAGTTGCAACCACCTGTTTTGCTTTGGTTTTATATATAAAAATGAAACTCAGGGCTCAGTCAAAATTAAAACTTCCAACCTATTTATCACTTAAAGAACAGCAACCTAAAAAGTAAAATACTCAGCTAGGTTTATCATATGACCTTAGGCAAAAGCCCTGATTTTAAATCACCATTAAAATGGTGGAAATTTGTCTTCAACCAATTTGAGTTCTATTCCATGTTCCAAATAAGCTTTTAAACCATCCAGCACTGTGGTGAATCCCCCAGTTGCATCTATAATAAATTGAATCAGTTCAGAGCCTTGCAACGAAATATCGTAATTTCTAATTTTTAAATAGGTGTGCTCGGGGCTGATTTCTTCAAATATAAAATCTACCGATGTTTTGGGTTCACCCCAAGTAATTTGAATCAATTTATTTTCAATAATGTTAAATACCATAACCTTTGAGCTGACTTGATACTTATCCCAACTCCATTGCACAATTTTGCCTTCTTTTAGGGGTCCTGTAGAACGACTAAACCAGAATTTTGAAGTAATTTCAGGATCAATAAATGCATTAAAAACCGCAGATACGGGTTTACGAATTAACATTTGAGTTTCAATGGTTGGATTCATTCTTATTACTCTTCTAAGCTTATATAGAACTATATGGATAACAAAGTGATACTGATAACATAAGTGCTATGTAATCAGTATCATGTTTTTGTTAACAAATTTAACGAATTAGTTTTGAATAAGTGATGATTCAACAATGCGCTGATAGCGCTCTGAAAATTGACCATTCCAATACGGGTAATATGGATATGCTGGATGAACCGCACTGACTTGATTTAAACGCTGTAATTGTGAATCCGTAAGCACTAGATCTTTTGCGATTAGATTATCTTGCAGTTGTTGTTGATTTCGAGCACCAATCAGTACAGTAGACACTGTAGCTCGTGTTAACAGCCATTTTAAAGCAATTTGTGGGACTGAATATCCCGTGTCTAATGCAATCTGTTTTAATGCGTCTATCACTTGATAGAGATATTCTTCGTTTACAGGTGGCGCAAATTGTGCTGTTTCATGTAAGCGACTATTTTCAGGCAAAGGATGCTCACGATCAAACTTACCTGTCAAACGTCCCCATCCCAAAGGACTCCACACAACAGCACCAATATGCTGATCATGATTTAAAGGCATCAGTTCCCATTCATAATCCCGACCTATCAATGAATAATACACCTGATGTGCCACCATTTTTTCATAACCATAACGATCTGCAATCGACTGCGCTTTCATCAATTGCCAGCCTGAAAAATTAGATGCCCCGATATAACGAACTTTTCCGCTTCGGACCAATTCATCTAAAGTTTTCATAAGCTGATCTAGCGAAGTAAAGCTATCAAACTGATGTAACTGTAAAACATCGATATAGTCTGTATTTAAGCGTTTTAACGATTGCTCTACAGCATGAATTAAATAATGACGACTCAATCCGACCTGATTCACTTGTTCATTACTACGAAGCGCAACTTTAGTTGAAATAATTGCACTGTGCCGATACGGCGCTAATGCAATTCCAAGCATTTTTTCAGATTCACCGTCTGAATACACATCGGCCGTATCAAAGAAATTAATTCCTGCATCTATACATGTAGTAATCATTTGATTGGCTTCTTTCTGCCCTGCTTGTCCCCATGCAGAAAATAGAGGACCTTTCCCACCAAAGGTTCCTGCACCAAATCCCAACTCAGATACTTTTAAACCAGAATTGCCTAAAAAATTATATTTCATGACCATTCACCTAGATTGAATAATGTGTCTCATCACAAAATAACAACTTGGTATTATTTTAAAAATCAGGATAATAAGAAAATACTTTTTCGATTTTATGGAAAATGAATACACAAGACTTTCAATTCTTCTTACGTGTCGCAGATTTGGGTTCAATCAGCCAAGCGGCAAAAGAAGCCAATATTGCAGTTTCAGTGGCAAGTCAACGAGTGCAAAGGCTTGAAAATCAGCTCAGTCTTAAACTTTTTTATCGCACGACACGGAAACTGAGTCTGACCGAAGAAGCCAAAATATTGATTGAGCAAGGACGTCCACTACTCGATAGTTTCCAGACATTAACCGAAAATTTAAAGCTTCAAGATCAAAAACTTTCAGGAAGCATCAATATCACGGCTTCCGCAACCTTTGGAACACAGATACTGGTTCAGGTTATTGCTGAGTTTTTAAAACAACACCCTGAATTATTAATCAATTTAGATTTAAATGACCAAAATATAGATCTTATTAGTCAAGGCATGGATCTCGCGATTCGCATTGGCAAACTACAAGATTCTTCTTTCATCGCAAAACCATTATCTATCAATAAGCGCTTACTTTGTGCTGCACCTGAGTATCTCGCTAAATTTGGTATCCCGAAACGTTTAGAAGATTTACAACAACATCGTTGTATTGTGCAGCGTCATCAACAAGGCATCAGCAATACATGGAACTTTGTGGATCATGCTAACCCAAATAGAAGATTAAATATCCAGCTAAATGGCTATTTTATTACCAACTCAGGCGAAGGGATTCGTCAGGCATCTTTGGCAGGGCTCGGCATATCCAATCACTCGCTTTGGCATGTCAAAAACGATTTAGATTCAGGAAAACTGGTTCATGTGCTTCCTGATTTTATGGTAGAACCCACTGCTATTTATGCTGTTATTCCAGATAAAAAATTAATCTCTGATAAAGTAAAAGTTTTTATTGAGTATTTACAGGATTACTTTAAACAATTCTAATGATGATTTGGCTAATGTTATCCGTTATTCCAAATGACAAACATAATCTACAACTTCGCTGGATTGCAGGCTAAAGCGGCTATTTGCAGGAACAGTAAAAGACTCTCCAGAACTGTAGACTTCCATTTCTTCTTGATCTGCTATCCGAACCAAGCATTTTCCAGAGACAATCTCAATGCGCTCAGTCACATGCGTTTCAAAAGTTAAAGGTTTCTCTGTGGGTAAAATTACCCCCAATGTTTTCTTCGAACCATCTTTGCATTCGATAAGATAACTGATTGATCGCCCTTTATAATGAACATTAGGTTTAATATGGACCGTAACAAAATCAAATTGGGAAGACATATATTTGTCCTGATTATTATTTGTGCATTTACTATATCGCTTTTCTATAGTATTCCTCAATTAATTTTAAACAGCATAAAAAAAACCTAGCCGAAGCTAGGTCTTAAATCATGATTTTATTCAAGATTGAATAAAATTATTTACCCGGTTTAAAGCTATCTTTCAAATCTAAGACACGGTTAAACACAGGTTTATCTGCTGTATGATCATATTGATCCGCAACAAAATAACCCTCACGCTCAAACTGGAAACGATCTTCTGGTTGCGCTTGAGCCAAAGCAGGCTCGATCACCGCTTGAAGTACCGTTAAAGACTCTGGATTTAAATTTGCCAAGAAATCATCATCTGCATCTGGTGCAGCTTCGGTGAATAAACGATCGTAAACACGAACCTCAGCCGGAATCCCTTTCGACGCAGAAACCCAATGTACAACGCCTTTCACTTTACGACCTTCTGGGTTTTTACCTAAAGTTTCAGGATCAATTGAACATTTCAACTCGATCACTTCACCATTGGTATCTTTAATCACTTCATCACACTTGATCACATAAGCATGACGTAAACGTACTTCACCTTCAGGAACTAAACGTTTAAAACCTTTTGGTGGAACTTCTTCAAAGTCTTTACGATCAATAAAGATTTCAGAGGTTAAAGGAATAATACGATCGCCCATATCTACATTTGGATGACGTGCATGGCTTAAATCTAAATCTGCTGGCAAGTTAGTCAAAGTTACTTTCAATGGATTTAAAACAGCCATACCACGTGCTGCTGTGTTTTCAAGAGATTGACGAATACAGAACTCAAGCATAGCCACATCAACGATACCGTCTGTTTTAGACACGCCTACACGCTTACAGAACTCACGTAACCCTTCAGGGGTAAAACCACGACGACGCATGCCCACCACAGTTGGCATACGCGGGTCATCCCAACCATGAACATAGTTACCTTCTACCAATTTACGTAATTTACGTTTAGAGGTAATCGTATAATCTATATTTAAACGGCTAGATTCATACTGACGTGGAACTGATTGTGAATGCACTTTCTCAACCACCCAATCATAAAATGGACGATGGTCTTGAAACTCTAAAGTACATAATGAATGGGTAATCCCTTCAATCGCATCTGACAATGGATGAGCATAGTCATACATTGGGTACATTTTCCATTTATCACCCGTTTGGTGATGTTCTGAATGAAGTACACGATATAGAATTGGATCACGCATATGTACATTTGGTGATGTCATATCAATTTTGGCACGTAATACTGCTTCACCTTCGGCCAATTCACCATTGTTCATTTTTTCAAAACGAGCAAGGTTTTCTTCAATAGATGCATCACGATAAGGTGAGTTTTTACCTGGCTCGACAAAATTACCACGGTTAATTCTAATTTCATCTGGGCTTTGTAGATCTACATAAGCATCGCCCTGTTTGATCAACTGAACTGCCCACGCATGTAATTGGTCAAAATAACTTGATGCATAGCGAGGTTCGCCATTCCACTCAAAACCTAACCATTTTACGTCATTGGCAATACCGTCAACATATTCTTGTTCTTCAGCATCTGGGTTGGTGTCATCAAAACGCAAGTTACACAAACCATCGTATTCTTGAGCAATGCCAAAATTTAAGCAAATAGCCTTTACATGGCCAATATGTAGATAACCATTTGGCTCAGGTGGAAAACGTGTAACAACTTTTTGTGTACGGCCCGCTGCCAAATCTTCTGTAATGACTTGGCGTACAAAATCTAAGCCCGCTTGTTGTTCTTGCTGCGCATTATCGACAGGGCTTGGACTATTTGTCGGGGTTTTCGGCAGTTCTGAAACAACATCATTTGGCTTCATAGTTGATAAATCACTTCTAAAAGTTAAAATTGAATATAGAAAATGTGATTTTATCCTTTTTTAACAAAAGAATTTCACATTTTTACTTGCTATGTAGTTTACAGTTTGCTTATGCTTCTCTCAACCAAAAACCCATGACATTTTTAGTCATGATTAGGAGATTATAGAATGAGTTTTCCTCAAGTCGAATTAAACACCAACAAAGGACGCATTGTTCTTGAACTTAACTCTGAAAAAGCACCAAAAACTGTTGCTAACTTTTTAGAATATGTTCGTGATGGTTTTTATGATGGCGTAATCTTCCATCGTGTTATTGATGGTTTCATGATCCAAGGCGGTGGCATGGATGAAAACTTCAAAGAAAAAACCACACGTGATTCAATTGAAAATGAAGCGGACAATGGTTTAAGCAATGACGAAGGTACGATTGCAATGGCACGTACTCAAGCACCTCACTCTGCTTCTGCACAATTCTTTATCAACGTAAAAAACAACTCTTTCCTTAACCATACAGGTAAAACTGCTCAAGGTTGGGGTTATGCAGTATTTGGTAAAGTGACTGAAGGCTTAGACATCGTTGAAGCAATCAAAGGTGTTCGCACGGGTAACCGTGGTTATCATGCTGATGTTCCTTTAGAAAATATTGTGATTGAATCTGCAAAAATTATCTCTGAATAATTTATAAATCCTCCCGAAGCTGACTTTTAAATAAAGGGATACTTTTCCCCTTACAAAGCAAGCTTGGGAGGAGTTATTAAATAGGAAAAATAAGTGACCTATCTGTTTATCGCTGATTTACATTTGTCACCAGAACACCCTCGACTGGTTCGAGGGTTTTTTGATTTATTAGAACACTATAAATATCAAAACACGCAACTGTTTATTCTCGGTGACTGGTTTAATGCTTGGATTGGAGATGATTATACTGCGCCTTGGTTAGATGAAATTATTGAGCAACTAAAGCAATTTTCATTGCAAGCTGGTAATCAAATTTATTTTCAAGTGGGTAATCGTGATTTTGCTTTAGGGCAGACATTTTTAAATCAGTTTAATGGTAAATTACTTCCTGAATTTTATACATTTAACATTGGTGATAAAAAATTTCGTCTTGAACATGGCGATGCTTTATGTACCGATGATATTTCTTATCAACGATTTAAGAAAATTATTCGCAATCCGATTGTATTGGGACTTTTAAAAAGCACCCCACTTGGTTTTAGACAAAAACTTGCCAATGGTTTCCGTAAAAAAAGCCGTGAGTCTCAACAAAATAAATCCTATGAAATTATGGATGTTAACCAACAAGCTGTTGAAAAAGCAGTTAATAATGTCGATCTGTTGGTTCATGGTCATACCCATCGCCCTGAAATTCATGATGTAAATGGTAAAGCTAGAATTGTTTTAGGGGATTGGCGTGAAAAAACATCTGAAGCAATGATTTTAGAAGTGGATGAAAATGCGGATTGGAAATTTATTAGATGGACAATTTCAGATAAAAATCACTTTACCCATTGATTAAAAATCATGATTTTTCACCTTTATTTACGTTTTGAAGATTCACATTTCGCCATTTTAGCATACAATATATCGAAAATTTACGATATATGAGATCGCCTTATGGATGTATTAAATGTAGCAAAAACACGTTACACCACAAAAGCTTATGATTCTTCTAAAAAGATTCCTCCAGCACAATTTGCACGTTTACTTGAAATCCTGCGTTTAACCCCATCGTCAATCAATATCCAGCCTTGGCATTTTTTTATTGCTGACAATGATGCAGCTAAACAACGTATTGCTAAAGCCTTAGTCGGAAAATATAGCTACAACGCACCAAAGGTTTTAGATTCATCACATACGATTTTATTCTGTACCAAAGCCGATATCACAGAACAGCACCTGAGTAATTTACTTCAGCAAGATGATCTCAGTGGCCGCTTTAAAGATGACAAGGCCAAACAAGGTCAAAAAGACAGTCGTACAGGCTATGTCTCTTATTATCGCAATGAAAAAGGTGATATTCAGCGCTGGGCGGAAAATCAAACCTTTATCGCACTGGGTCAAATGCTGTTAGCTGCAGGTATTGAAGGTATCGATGCAACGCCAATCGGTGGTTTTGACGAAGATATTCTGACTGAAGAATTAGGCTTAATTGAAAAGAATTTGGTCCCGTCTGTGATTATGACACTCGGTTATCGTAGTGATAGTGATTTTAATGCAAAACTGCCCAAGTCTCGTTTGACCCAAGAAGAAGTCTTTACTCGTCTATAACTTTTTAAAGTACTTGCTCCTACTTAATAAGTGCTGTGGGGCACACCACGTCCCTCAGCACTGAATCATAAGAACTTTTTGTTAAGAGAAATCACTTTCACAGGCATCCATAAATTCATTGATTAACGCGCTTGGATTGGCTCTTTTGGTCCATGAAATGGGTTCTTCATAATATTCAAGTTCATGAATAATGACTGGAAGATTTTTCCCAAATGTATCTTGAAGAATATTTTCAGAAAATAGTTGCTGAACCATTTTGATTATTTGTGTAATAAACAATTGAGCAAACTGCTCGCCTTTTTCTAAAAGTTCATTAAATAGTGCATCATCTTCTTGTTCAGCATATTCCATCTGTTTTTGAGAATAATAAAATGGCGTTTGCTCAAACCATTGTGCCAAAAGCTGATCATTCTCCCCACCAATATCCCAAGATGGCTGTTGTAACCAATAGGCATAATTCCATTTCGCTTCAGCTTGACTTGAAGCTTCAGAAATTTGCGACTCAAACTGTTGATTGGTATTAAAGTTAAGTTCAACTTTGGGAAAACAAGGTTCATCATCGTCACAATAGTAGTACAAAGCCAAGGCATACACATCGTGATAATTTTGTGCAATATATTGAATCGATTCAACTAACTTTGCATAACTCTTTTCATGCCAGTGCTTTTGCGTTGTTGATTCTATATTCATAACACACCTAATTATTTTACCATCACTCTGGTGAATATGGACATTCACCAGAGTGCAAATATCAAAGTATTGCCTATACGATTAAATCGGATGCGAGCTTGCAATTTCCTGACTAATCATCACAGCTGTTGCAGCAGACAAGGTCCAGCCTAAATGCCCATGCCCTGTATTGTAAAATACCCGTTCACGTTTTCCACGTTTTACCACAGGCATCATATTCGGCATCATCGGACGTAAACCCGCCCACGGGATACAATGCTCGGTTGAAATATCGAAATTCTTATTGACCCAATCTGTTAAAGGTTGGATACGATCTGAGCGGATATCTCGATTATAGCCATTAAATTCAGCAGTTCCAGCAATACGTAAACGATTGGCACCTAATCGTGACGTGACGATTTTCGCACTTTCATCAAGCAAGCTGACCCAAGGTGCGCCATTGATACTTTTTTCATCATCCAATTGTACGGTGATTGAATAGCCTTTTACAGGATAAACATTCACACGATCACCCAATTGATTGGCCAATTGATAACTGCCAACACCGCCACAAATCACCACGGCATCTGCACTGAGTTGTTCGACTGCTACTGAACCGCCTTCCATGTTTTCAACACTCGAATGATATTGAATATTCACCCCATTGGCAGTGTGTTCTACATTAACGACTTCCATACCAAATAAATATTTTACCCCATATTTTTCAGTGGCTTTGGCAAGTCCAGTGGTAAATTTATGGATATCACCAGTTGCATCACCTGGGCAATAAAAACCACCATAGTATTCACCCGTCAAACTCGGTTCGATGGATTTAATTTCTTCATTGGTTACTGCATGGCGTTCTAGGCCACCTTTACATAACAGCGCATTGACGTTGGTTGCGACTTTATAATCATATTCAGAATGGTAGAAATGTAAGATGCCGCGTTTTTCTAAATCAAAATCAATGCCTTCTTGTTCAGCAATATTAAATAGCCTTTGACGCGCTAAAAGTGCCATTTTCACTGTATTTTGAGTATTTGCTTCATAGTGTTTGATATTGCCAAGGAATTCGACCAGCCATGCATATTTGTGCAAATCAAAAGATGGATTGAGCAATAATGGGGCATCTTTCTTCGCCATCCATTTAATGCCTTTCAACACAGTAGATTTTTGATTCCACACTTCAGCATTACACGCAGACAGCTGCCCACCATTGGCAAAAGATGTTTCCATTGCGGGAAATAAATGTTTATCAATAACAGTAACTTGATAACCTAATTGAGCAAGTTCATAGGCAGAGGTAACACCTGTAATACCAGAACCAATAATGACGACATGACACATACGCACACTCCGTTGAAATGCAATATTTTTTTATTACATTGTCAATGTATGCCCCATCTGTCATGTGTACCTGAGAGCTTCGATAAAAACCTAAACTATTTAGGCTTTACCATCCCCTTCGGTGAGTCATTTCTTTTTTGTTTTCAATAGAATGACTTCTCTCCAGAGGTTTTACAATGATTACAGTCCTTTTGCCTGAGAGTTTCCGGGGTCGTTGCTCCTTCGGCGAGTCCGCAAGAGACTTCTCTCCTGCAATCATCTTTCCTTGTATTAGCAATTAATATGCCATGAATTTGTTCGAATACAAGTAAAATATGTTCAATTATTCTCTAATTTTTAAATTAAAAATTAAGATCTTCAAATCGCTTAAGAAATAAATAGCTTAGCGATTAACTTGTTCAGCGAGTCTGGCTCTGTTGTAGCTTAATTGAAGTTAGCATCAAGCTTTGTCAATTCTTGAAAAGTTGTTGAACATCTTGCAAAGTTACAGCGAATGTTTTTCATTTCCCTATTTCTAATCGCGGTAAACAATGCTTTCATTATTATTTTCATATTTAATTATGCTTTAAAATAAGATTAATAGTTTTTATATGTTCCAAATCATCAGGATATAACTCAACATTGCGCGTACTATGATTTTGTCGATTTAATATCCCGATTTGTTCATCCTGATAAAATTCTTGACTCATCTTTAAACCATTCACGATACAATTTGCGATGTAATCTTGTCGCCCTTGAAATGACGGAATGTTATTTAATCTTTTTGATATTTGAATTTTAGCCTCTAAAGTCTGTTGAGGTTCAACACCCAACATCGTTAACAATAATAAGAAATGCTGATCATTCAATTGAAAACTCAAAAGTTCTTCTAGCGTAAAAAACCATGCTTCAAAGTGCCCACCCAGATTGCCTATGTATAGATCATTTAGATAATAATTGATCTGCTCTTGAACAAACTGGATATCTATCCGAATATCCGCACTAATGGAAAATTGGTAATTTCGAATGCTATTATTTTCATTGGGTAGAAATAATTGATACCACGCTGCCAATTCCTTGCTATACGAATCTAAACCAACCGCTTCCTGAATCGCCTCATCTAAATTCAACTCCTTTTCTTCATCAAAACCACGAAGTAAAAGCAGAAACCAATGCCAAAAATGCACATTGGAAAATGAAATTTCCTGTTCTGCGACTTGGTGATTTTGATTCATAGCGTTTTAACAATCATCTTAGTGATTCACTGAGTCATATCGGAACACATTCAAATCATCATATTCAATTTGTGGTGTGGTTCCAGAAATAATATCGGATAATAATTTTGCTGAACCACATGACATGGTCCAACCTAAGGTGCCATGCCCTGTATTGGTATATAGATTTTGATACCTTGTTTTACCAACAATCGGGGTTCCATCTGGCGTGGCTGGTCTTAAACCCGTCCAGAAATGTGCATCTGATATGTCACTTGCATTTGGAAATAATTGTTGTAAAACCATAAGCAAAGTGTCTTCACGGCTAGATTTTAAAGAGCGATCAAAACCATTAATTTCAGCCATCCCGCCTACACGAATTCGATCATCAAAACGGGTTAAGGCAATTTTATAAGACTCATCTAAGATTGTAGAAACCGGTGAAAGTGCCGGATCAACAATTTTGGTGGTGATCGAATAGCCTTTTAAAGGGTATACAGGTGCATCTATCTCTAATTGTTTGAGCATCTCATGACTATAACTGCCCAATGCCATGACATAAGCATCTCCCTTGATTTTGCTACCATCTTTCAAGTGAATCGCGGTAATCCGTTCAGCATCTTTTTCGATTGATTCGATTACCGTATTAAATAAAAAATTAACTCCTTGCTTGGCAGCAAGTTCTGCCAACTCTGTTGTGAATTTTTGACAATCACCTGTCTGATCATTGGGTAAACGCAAACCACCAACAAAATCAACTGTTGCATGGGCTAAAGCAGGTTCAGCCTTGATAACCCCAGCTTTATCCAACAACTCAAATGGTACACCTTCATGTTTTAAAACTTCAGTATCTTTGCCTGCCACATCCAATTGATGTTGTTTACGAAAAAGTTGTAATGTGCCTAGTTGACGTTCATCAAAATGAATTTTGGTCTCTGCACGTAACTCATCCAAACAGTCACGGCTATATTCTGAAATTCGTACCATTCGCTCTTTATTGATCTGGTAGCGATTGATATTACATTCAGCCAACATGCGCACCATCCACTGATACTGATGCATATCGCCTGTTAGCTTAATTGCCAGTGGTGAATGTGGTTGAAACATCCATTTAAATGCTTTTAGTGGAATACCTGGCGCAGCCCAAGGTGATGCATAACCCGGAGAAATCTGCCCAGCATTGGCAAAACTGGTTTCTAAAGCCACATTGGGTTGTCGATCAATCACAGTGACTTCATGACCTGCTTGTTTTAGATAGTAGGCGGATGTTGTACCAATAACACCTGCCCCCATGATGATGATATGCATACTGAACCGAACCTTATACGAATTAATCGTCTTATAATAAAAATGATGTAGTTAGAGAAATAATTTATATGACTATTTTAATTTAGCACTTAGAACAGATTTAGCAATACCGATTTGATGTTGAAATGTCAGCTTTAATTCAACTTTAAATAGAGGAATCATTCACAATATCACATGATTCTTAAACTATTAGCAAGCTATAGTCAAACCACCTAATTATTCATAAAAGTGATTTCCATCAAGTCACTGATCATAAATAAAGCTTATGTTTTTTGAAATTTTGAAACTAAAGCACCCTCATCCTAGCTCTCTCCCACAGGGAGAAGAAACTTTCAATACCAATATAATTCACTCCACATGATCATATTTTGATTTATGAAAGATCTTTATTAATGAGGAGAAATTGTATTTTTGTATCTGAGCTTTTGACAGGTTGACTATATAAGCGATTAGATTCCAAGAAAAATATTTTTATTTATGTTTGATACTATCCTTCTCTTAAAAAAGAGAAGGAATAGCTTTAGATTGAGAAATTCTAAATTGCAAAGATTTTATTTATGCGTATGGATAGACATAACAATACCAAAACTCGCCAATAACGCAATCACGGCTGATCCACCATAACTCATCAGCGGTAATGGATCACCAGTCACAGGTAAAATCCCGCTGACCATACCAGAGTTTACAAATACATAGAAAAACAAAGATAAACCAATCGTACCTGCCAATAAACGACCATAGTTATGGAAGCTGCTTAAGCTAATGATCATACATCTAAAAATCATTGCGGTATAAAGTGCAAATAAGAAGAATACCCCAATAAAGCCAAATTCTTCTGCATAAGTCGACATAATAAAATCAGTATGATGTTCAGGTAAATAGCCCAACTGAGACTGTGTTCCTTCTAAGAATCCACGTCCTGTCATTCCACCTGAACCAATCGCAATTTTAGATTGGATAATGTTCCATCCTGCCCCAAGCGCATCTGACTCAGGGTCAAATAAGGTCATAATCCTTTTCTTTTGATAAGCTTGTAATACAAAAGTCCAAATTAAAGGAAAAGCCAGTGCCAATGCAGCTAAGGTCCCAATAATTAAAGTCCACGACATGCCACTTAAAAACAAAGCAAACACACCACCAATCACGATACCAATTGCCAAATCTGGCTGTAACAACGCCAATACGAAAGGCACCATCATGATGATCAAAGCAATTACAATATGTTTAAACTTAGGCGGCAACGGGTTACGTGCAAAATACCATGCCATCATCAATGGCATGGCGAACTTCATAAATTCGCTGGGTTGCATACTGCCAATCCCGGGAATAGTCAGCCAGCGCTTTGCGCCTAATCGAACATCACCAACCAATAAAACCAGAATCAACAACAAAATTGCAAACAAATAAAACCAAGGACTGATCGCTTGATATACTTTTGGTGGAATTTGTGCACAAATAAAAAGCAGAACAAAACCAACACCGAAACTCACGGCTTGTCGAATGACCATAGACATATCTTCAGAAGATGCGCTATAGACCATCAATAAACCCAAAATCGCATTGATAATTAAAAAGCCCAATAACCAAGGATCAAGGTGTAGTTTGTCCCACCTTGAAACTTTTTGATTAATACTTAAACCATCTCTGACTGATTGACGTAAAAACTTATACTGTGGCGATGGTGTCATGAATACAAATCTTAAACCTAGTTTAATCTGGTCAAATTATAGAGATAAATAACGGTTGAGAAAATCAATCAATGCATAATTATTTTTATTTTCGTTGTTTTATTGCTGCGATTGCAAAATTAACTTGGCTAACTCCAAATCGTCTGGATAGGTAATTTTAATATTATCAGAACGCCCCATGACCACTTTGACAGGTTCATTGATATATTCCAATGCACTCGCCTCGTCTGTAATGACAATATTATTCGCTAAAGCTGTTTCGATTGCCGTTTTAAGCTTTGAAAAGGTAGAAATTTGTGGTGTCTGTGCTTGCCATAATTGATCTCGACTGACTGTTTTATTGATATCTTGCTGATTTTCAACACACTTCAAAGTATCTCTTACAGGAATTGCAAGAATCGCACTACTGTTCAGGTTTATTGCGGTATCGACTAAATTTTCAAGACATTGTTGTGTCACACAAGGACGAGCAGCATCATGTACAAAAACCAAATCATCGGCTTGTGCAAATTGTTCTAAATAACGCAACGCATTTAAAACAGAATCAACACGTTCTGCACCACCCAAACAAAAATGACTCAAATGTTTATTTTTTAATGGCAATGTTTGCGCATAATGGTCTTGCTCACCAACAGCGAGTACATAACCCGCAAGCGGTAAATCGTTTAGACGCGCTATGGTATGCGCTAACACTGTTTGATTTTGGATGACTTGGTATTGTTTAAGTTCGGTTTTTGAAAAACGACGCCCTGAGCCAGCCGCAGGAACAATTGCCCAAATTTTACGGTTGTTCTGGCGCAGGTTCGTTGTCATCTTCATTGGTTCTTAAATCTACACTTGGATCGGTATAAATAGGTTTGTAATGGGTACTGATGGTACTCATCTGTACAAAAGTTTCATGTGGCTTGACTAGACCAAGGTCTAAACGTGCATGTTCTTCTATGGCTTCAGCACCATTTTTTAAATCATACACTTCAGCAGCAAGAATTCGGTTGCGTTCTTTTAACTCAGCATTGACTTCAGCTTGCTGTTCAATTTGCTGTAGTAAAGCTTGATGAGGGAAATGACCACCCTCACCGAACCAAAAGCGATATTGTAATACCACAACGATTAAAATCGCGAGTACTGCAATCACTTTACTTGAAGTTGTTTTAAAGACTTCTAACATGGATTTGCGTCTTGAGTAACAGCATTAAATTAAGATGCTAATATACATCAAATATTTTGTATGAAGAACACTAAACTATGCGAAAACTGCAAAACTAGAACAAAATAACTTTTCTTTCTTTATAAAAAATAAGTGGGTGATCAATAATCTACTTTGTAATTAAAAATCAAAAAATTATCTTTATGCTAAAAACTCACATATCGCGATATTATTTATTATAAATTTCCATTTTCAATAAACTAAGTTAATTAAATTCTTACCCTAAATTTTATTATCAATCAATTACATGATATTAAATTTCCCTTAAAACATACTATTCATGATTATTTTTTAGCGTATAAAAAAGCCATCCCCTATATCAAATAAAAGAATGGCTTTTTTTTAATTTAAATCAATAAAAGATATTAATTTAAACCTTTAAACTCAGCTTTACCGCGATAAGCAGCATGAGTCAATTCTTCAATACGAAGCAATTGGTTATATTTTGCAACACGGTCAGAACGGCAAAGTGAACCAGTCTTAATTTGACCCGCTGCTGTACCCACTGCAAGATCTGCAATCGTTGAATCTTCAGTTTCACCAGAACGGTGTGAAATCACAGTGCTATAACCATTCGCTTTAGCAAGATAGATTGCATCTAAAGTTTCAGACAAAGTACCGATTTGGTTGTATTTGATTAAGATAGAGTTACCTACTTTCTCATCAATACCACGTTGTAAAATCTTAGGGTTTGTAACGAACAAATCATCACCGACCAATTGGATTTTATCACCAAGGATAGAAGTCAAATAGCTCCAACCTTCCCAGTCAGATTCATCTAAACCATCTTCAATTGAGATAATTGGATATTGTTTAACAAGCCCAGCAAGATAGTCAGCAAATTGGTTGCTTGTGAATGCTTTGTTGCCTTCACCCGCAAGAATATATTGACCATTTTTGTAGAATTCTGAAGATGCACAATCAAGCGCAAGCATAATATCAGAACCAGCTTTATAACCAGTTGTTTCAATTGCAGAAAGAATAACAGTAATTGCTTCTTCATTTGAACGTAAGTTAGGTGCAAAACCACCTTCATCACCAACTGCTGTATTTAAACCTTGCTTTTTCAATACAGATTTCAAAGCATGGAAAATTTCAGCACCAGCACGCAAAGATTCAGCAAAAGATGTGAAACCTACAGGCTCAATCATGAATTCTTGAATATCAACAGTGTTGTCCGCATGTGCGCCACCGTTCAAGATGTTCATCATTGGAACAGGCATAGACAAAGTTGTTTGACCACGAAGATCTGCAATGTATTGGAATAATTCAGTTTTCTTCTCAACAGCAGCCGCACGTGCAGCCGCCAAAGATACAGCCAATGTTGCATTTGCACCTAATTTTTCTTTGTTTTCAGTGCCATCAAGCGCAATCATTTTGTCATCAAGCGCTTTTTGTTCAAATACGTTTTGACCTTTTAATAAGTCTTTGATTTGACCATTTACGTTTTGAACTGCAGTGCGAACACCTTTACCTAAGTAACGTGATTGATCACCGTCACGAAGTTCTAAAGCTTCACGAGAACCAGTTGAAGCACCAGATGGTGCACATGCACGGCCAACAACGCCAGAGTCTAGGATTACGTCTGCTTCGATGGTTGGGTTACCACGAGAGTCCAAAATTTCACGTGCACGAATGTCAACGATTTGGCTCATGAATAATTCCTCAGTTGATTAAAAATAAGATGCTTTCTAAGCGCATCAATGTGTATCTAACTTTTTGAAACCTTTAACTAAGGTATCCAATTCTTTTAACTGCGCTAAAAATGGCTCAAGCTGTGACATACGTAATGCACAAGGACCATCACATTTTGCATTTTCAGGGTCTGGATGACTTTCTAAAAATAAACCTGCAAGCCCTGTTGCCATACCCGCACGTGCTAAGGTCGTGATTTGCGCACGACGACCACCTGCTGAATCAGCACGACCGCCCGGTGTTTGCAATGCATGCGTGACATCAAAAAATACTGGCACATTCATTTCTTTCATGATGTCGAAACCCAGCATATCAACAACTAAGTTGTTATAGCCAAATGACGTACCACGTTCACACAAAATGAGCTTGTTATTACCCGCTTCTAAACATTTGTTTAGAATATGGCTCATTTCACGAGGAGAAAGGAATTGTGCTTTTTTGATGTTGATAATGGCTTGAGTTTTCGCCATTGCTTCAACCAAATCAGTCTGACGACTGAGAAATGCAGGAAGCTGGATAATGTCAGCAACTTCAGCGACAGCTGCAGCTTGGTGAGGTTCATGAACATCGGTAATAATCGGAACATTAAAATGCTTTTTAATGTCGCCTAACCATTCGATGCCTTTTTCCAAACCGGGGCCACGGAACGAATGTAAACTTGAACGATTAGCTTTATCAAAACTGGCTTTAAATACATACGGTATCTCTAAACGAGTACAGATATCGACATACGTTTCTGCAATTTCAAAAGCCAAGTCTTTCGACTCAAGTACGTTCATGCCGCCGAATAATACAAATGGCAAGTGATTTGCCATTTGTATATCGCCTAAACGTACAATTTCTTGTGGTTTTAATTGTGACATTTAAACTTCCTAGTTTAAGTTCTTACATACTTACTTGCTGTTTTGGTGCTGCTTTTTAGCGGCATCGATAAAACTAGCAAATAATGGATGTCCATCACGTGGTGAACTTGTAAATTCCGGGTGGAATTGTACAGCAATAAACCAAGGATGTTCAGGAATTTCTACAGTTTCAACAAGATGTTGCGCTGTCGAATAACCCGAAATTTTCATACCTGCCTGTTCAATTGCAGGAATAAAGCGATCATTCATTTCATAACGGTGACGATGACGTTCAGTAATTTCCGCTTTGCCGTAGACTTCACGTGTTTTAGTGCCTTCAACCAATTCTGATTTTTGTGCACCTAAACGCATTGTGCCACCAAGGTTTGACTCAGTACTACGATGCTGGATTTCACCACGTTCATCTAACCATTCAGTAATTAAACCAATCAATGGGAATTTTGTTGAACGATTAAACTCTGTAGAAGTCGCTTCTGGCATAGCAGCAACATGACGAGCAAATTCAATCACGGCCAATTGCATACCTAAACAAATACCCAAGAAAGGTACTTTGTTTTCACGGGCATATTGAATCGCCTGCATTTTGCCTTCAGTACCACGTTCACCAAAACCACCAGGAACCAATATTGCATCAATACCTTTTAATACTTCAGCAGGATTTTGGCTTTCAAGCTCTTCAGCATTGATATAGTCAATTTGAACTTTGACACGATTTTGAATACCCGCGTGTAAAAGTGCTTCATTGACAGACTTATATGCATCTGGCAATTCAACATATTTACCCACCATCGCCACACGAACTGTGTACTCTGGATTCAATAATGCTTCAACCACATGATCCCAATCCGAAAGATCGGCTTCAGGCAAGCTGTCATAACCAAAACGTTCACAGATTAAATCATCAACATTTTGTTCATAGAATGTACGTGGGATTTGATAAATTGAACGTGCATCTTTACACACCACAACAGCACGCGCTTCAACGTTTGTAAAGAGTGCAATTTTACGGGTGGTATCTGCGTCAACATCATGTTCAGTACGACAAATCAGAATGTCTGGTTGAATACCAATCGACAATAATTCTTTAACAGAATGTTGAGTTGGTTTGGTTTTAAGTTCAGCAGCAGACTTGATATAAGGTAATAAAGTCAAATGCATCAACATGGTACGTTTATGACCAAGCTCAACCATCAACTGACGTACAGATTCCATGAATGGGAGAGATTCAATGTCACCTACTGTGCCACCGATTTCCACAATGGCAACGTCATAACCTTCGCCTGCGCGAAGAACACGTTCTTTAATATTATCCGTAATATGTGGGATAACTTGTACTGTACCGCCGAGATAATCACCACGACGTTCTTTATTTAAAACGTCTTGATAAACACGACCTGATGTAAAGTTATTTAATTTGGTCATTTTGGCACGACGTAAGAAACGCTCGTAATAACCCAAATCTAAGTCAGTTTCAGCACCATCTTCTGTGACAAATACTTCACCGTGCTGGAATGGGCTCATAGTCCCAGGATCGACATTAATGTATGGATCCATTTTGACCATGGTTACTTTTAAACCACGGGCTTCTAAAAGTGCAGCAACTGAAGCAGCTGAAATACCTTTACCTAGTGATGATACAACACCACCAGTTACGAATATAAAATGGGTCATTAAGTTTCTCGTACAATGGAGCCTAAATTGGCCTACAATGTTGTGCGATTTTACTTTACCTTGTACCAAGAAAGCAAAGTCAATTCACATCAATTCATAGAACAATAAACAATTGGCTATTCTATCAGCATTTCCAATAAAAAATTAGCACTTGATAAGGTGATTTTTAAATATCATTTTGCTGTTATACTAAGTAACATCTCTTTAATACGTTTTGTTTTGAGTCATTATGAATAAGAAATTTTTAATTTGTGGTGCAATTGCGACAGCGCTTTTGGTATCTGCTTGTGTAAAAAAAGAAGAGCCTAAAGAAGCTGAGCCAGAGAAAGTTGAAACTGCTCAACCTGCGACTTCTGAACCGACACAGTTTGAAAGCTTACCAAGCGTTGAGCAGAATAATGCGCAACAAGTCGAAATTCCGGCACATGTAGAAGTTGAACGCACAGAAACAGCAAATACAAGCACAGAAATTCGCCGTGAAGCAACGCATGAAGCCCATGCAACTATGCCAAGTGCACAAGCGGAAAGTAAACCTGCTGCAACTGAGGCGAAGACTGCAAAAGCAGAGTCAGTAAAAACTGAAACTGCACAAACCAAAACACCAGCACCAAAAGCAAGCTCTGGTTCAGCACAATCTGAAGATGATGCTGTTGCCGCTGCCATCGCTGCTGCTACACCAGCTTTGAAAAACTAAGATTTTGCATCGCTAAAAAAAGGGAAATGATGATTTCCCTTTTTTTATAACTCCGTATAAGTATTCAGTTGCATATGCCATATGAAACTGAATTTCTTATGATAAGTCATGAATGAGTTTAATTGTACCTGTAGCTTTTAAAAACTAAGCCGCATGTTGTTTTGGCTGAACCATATTATGAACAGCAAGTACATCTGCTAAAATTTCATCTGAAAGTAATCCCTCTGCTTTGATCAAAGCCAAAACACTCTCCCCAGATTCATTTGCCATCTTTGCAATTCGTGTAGTGGTTTCATAACCTAAATATGGGTTTAGCACGGTAATGATACCAATTGAGTTATCCACTAAATGCTGACAATGCGCTGCATTGGCACGAATATTTTGGATGCACTTTTCATTCAGCATTTGCATCGATTTGCCTAATAACTCAATAGATTCAAATAGTTTAAGCGCAATTAATGGTTCAAACGCATTTAATTGTAGTTGACCACCTTCTGCAGCCAAAGTAATTGCTAAATCATTTGCAATAATTTGATAGCACGCCAAATTCATCGCTTCAGGAATCACTGGATTTACTTTTCCTGGCATGATTGAACTACCGGGCTGACGTGGTTCTAATTGTATCTCACCTATACCAGTACGCGGCCCACTCGATAGCAAACGTAAATCATTAGAGATTTTAGACAACTTGGTTGCAGTACGTTTGAGTAAACTCGATAAAAGTACAAAGTCACCCATATCTGTAGTCGCTTCAATCAAATCAGGCGAGCTTGAAATGTTTTTACCGGTGATTTCTGATAAAGCTTGAATGGCATTTAAGCGATACTCAACCTCGGTATTAATCCCTGTACCGATTGCTGTCCCACCTAAATTAATCACACTGAGTGAATCAGGCATAATATGATTTAACTTTTGCAAATCATTTTGTAAGGTATGCGCAAAAGCATTAAATTCTTGCCCTAATGTCATCGGTACCGCATCTTGTAACTGAGTACGTCCCATTTTCAAGATATCAGAGAACTCTTCAGCTTTGCGACCTAGGCTTTCAATTAGTTTTTTAAACGGAATATTGAGATGATCCAATGCAAATAATAGACCTATTTTTATTGCACTTGGATATACATCATTGGTCGATTGAGACATATTTACATCGTTATTGGGATGTAGATATTGATATTCGCCTTTTGCATGACCAAGAAACTCTAATCCAATGTTTGCAATAACTTCATTTGCATTCATATTTGTAGAAGTTCCTGCCCCACCCTGAATCATATCAATAGGGAATTGATTATGGTATGAACCATTTATTAATTGCTGACATGAATGTTGAATCGCTTTATATTTATTTTCTTCAATTTTATTTAATTTAAAATTAGCCTCTACACAAGCAGACTTCACCATAGCAAGCGCTTGAATAAAAATAGGAAAATGACTTAATTTATGCGCACTTAGGTTAAAGTTCTCAACCGCTCTTAATGTTTGTACACCGTAATAGCAATGAAATGGGACTTCTTTCATTCCCAATAAATCTTTCTCAGTTCTCGTTTTAATTTCAATGTTCATTTGCAATGTAACTCTACGAAGATAATCAATTCATCTTAGGTGAAACAATCTAAACTTGACCAATGTAAAAAAATATATCTGTATGCATTTTTTGCATATCACTTGTTATACTTTGCTTGAGTTAAATATTTATTGGTGATTGAACATGACGCTTGAAATTCGGTGGATAGAGGATCTTCTTGCATTAGACCAAGAAAAATCCATTTCTAAAGCTGCAGCTATACGTCATGTCACTCAATCGGCTTTTACACGTAGAATACAAAATATTGAAGAGTCGTTAGGGTTTCAAATTTTAAAGCGTTATAGTAAAAACATTGATTTTACAGATGCTGGTCAAGTCTTGCTTTCTACAGCAAAAAATATTCAGAACCAAATGGATACAACAATAAAATATTTAGAAAAAAACATTAAAGATAATGAACTCTCAATTAAATTTGCAGTATCACACTCACTCATCACGCAGTTTTTTCCAAAATTTATTCAAAAACTATACTCAGACTATAATGATCTAAAGTTAGAAATTATTGCTGCAAATCTGCAACAAGGGATACATTTATTAAAAGAAGGTTCTTGTGATTTTCTCATTTGTTATTGTGATCAACTCACTTTACAACAATTTGATCTCACACTTTTTACCTATCATAAAATTGTAAATATGCAAATTGTACCTGTTACAGCCAGTAAAAATGGATTGCCTAATTACCAACTCAATCAAACCTTCCCCCTTTTAGCCTATAGTAAACAAGCCTATCTGAGAAAATGCGTAGATAAAATTATAGAAAGTAAACTCAATTACCGAACGTTATATGAAACGGATAATGCCAGTGACTTAAAAGCCTTGGCTTTACAAGGCTTAGGTGTAGCTTGGCTACCTCGCTTACTGATTGAAGAAGAAATAAATGAAAATAAATTAAAAATACTTGATGGTTATAGTTTCTTTCAAGATATTTATATCGTTCGTAGCAATATTATTTACTCGCAAAAGATAAATTTTGTTTGGAATTATTTAGCGCTTAAATAAGCCTTTATTTTAAATAAAGATCTTTCTTTCTTCAAAGAATGATCATGTAGCGTGAATCTATCGATATTGAAAGTGCCTTTTCCCACTGAGCGAAGGCTAGGATGAGGAGGAATTTTATATTGATCTGTGTTTAAAATGGACTTATAAAAGAAGTCTAATATTTATCTTAACCTAGCAACTTAGGATCAATAAAACACCCAGTTGAGCAATTAAAACTGACAAATCAAATGATAATAGTCTGATCTGTCAGTTTTTTAACTTAAAGAGATATTTATTGATACTGCTTATCATCATGAATACTGTCTTAAAAAATCAGCCATTAAACGCGAAGCCCAAGATTTGGTATTAAGACCTTCATAAAAACCACAATGACTGCCCTTTTTGGTTGTCACCACCACAACATTGTCCATATTTTGAATGGTTTCTTTAAATGGCTCTAAATTCTTGATTGAACATACAGGATCATCTTCTGAGTTTAGAATCATTAATGGAATTTTAACATTTTCAAATACATAAATTGGATTTGTGGCTTTTGAATAGCTTTCATAATCTGAAAAACCAGCCATTTCAAAATATTCAGTTTGAAACTCTTGTAGAGTTTTCGTTTGTAGAACATTTTGTACAGAATGTAATGGTGTCCAGGTTTGCTCATAAGGCTTAATAAATGCCTTAAACAATTTTTTGGTCATGACTTTGGTGTAGAAAGGATGGACATTTTGAAATCCAAGCTCGGTATCATAACCAGGGCACATGGCGAAAGCAGCTTTAAAAGGTGTATCTAGGCCTTGTTCACCAAGATAACGCACAAGTAGGCCTGTACCAGCGGAAGAACCTACTGCATAAAGATCAGATTGTGGAAATGTGTTTTGAATCGAAGCCAATTGCTCTTTTAAATCAGAAGTTGAACCAAAAATCGACATTAAAGGAACAGGCATAGGTAAGCCTGCATGCCCACGGCGTAGACATAATGCAATACGCCATCCCGTATATTCATGGAGATCTTTGACCAATTCACGCATACTGTCAGGTGTGCCTGTAATCGTATGCATAATCACGATGGTGGGAGTTGCTTGTGGTAAATCGTAGCCATACCATGCAATTGCCGTAACACCACCATCTTGCATGGTCAGCTGATCAATTCGATCATAGTCCAGCTTAACGGATTTTTTCTTAATTAAATCAAAATATAACAGATGGGCATGGGTATTGCTGAGCCATGGTGTAGGACGGTATTTATCCTGTAGTTGAGGCAGTTTCTTGATAATCGCAGACATTTTCCCTTGCTGATTAAAATACAGCTTTGGTAATTCAGCACCTGTCACTTGATCCAATAAATCTTGGCTAATCTCAGTAAACTTATGTAATACAGACATTTTCCACCTCAACTCTTTTATCACTCATCATCATTTTAAAAATTAAGAAATTTTTCACGCTTAATTTTATTTATTGCAGTATATACGTAATTAGGCTTTAGGTATAAAGCTGGCCATACGTTGCCCCATTTGAGCTGCCAATGCTTCCAAACCACTTTTTGGTCGGATCATCACTTCAAAATCAACAATTTGACCCTGTTCATTAAAACGAATCATATCAATCCCTTTTAATTTTTTTTCACCAACATTGGCAGAAAATTCTAAAACTACACTTTGCTCATCTTCTGTAAAAAATTCTCGATGGTAAGTAAAGTTTTCAAAAATTTGAATCACATTGCTTAAAATGAAAAAGACCACTTGCTTACCTTCATAGGGGTTATAAGCCACAGGTGAACGAAAAACCACATCGTCTGCCAGTAATTCATTTAAAAGACTCATGTCTCGACTTTTCAGCATGTTGTGCCATTTTTGGATTGCAGGCTTGGTATTTGTATAACTCATTTTTTATATCCCTTTAATTTGAAATAATTTGAATTTATGTCCATCATTTTTAAAGATCATTCATAAAACCCCTTCTCTCGCAGCACGCTTCACACTACACATGGCTTAAAGAGAAGGAGTTCAAACAGCGTTAATCCTTTTAAATCACAGCTGCTAATTCAGCACCTTGGCGAATTGCACGTTTCGCATCTAACTCACCCGCTTCTTTCGCACCACCAATCAAATGTACAGATTTTCCATCAGCTTGGAGTTGATCAAACATTGCTGTATAGGGTTCTTGGCCTGCACAAATCACCACATTGTCGACATCTAAAATCATAGTTTTGTCGCCAACCGTAATATGTAAGCCCTGATCATCAATCTTGTCGTAACTTGCGCCAGGAATCATATTGACATGACGATGTTTTAAACCTGTACGATGAATCCAACCTGTTGTTTTGCCTAAACCAGCACCAACAGATTTGGCTTTACGTTGCAGTAAGTAGATTTCACGAGGAGATTGTTCAATCTCAGGTTGTTTCAAGCCACCCACATGTTCATAGGATGTATCAATTCCCCATTCATCATAGAATTTTTGTGGATTTAAGCTGCCACTCTCGCCTTCATGGGAAAGATATTCAGCAGTATCAAAACCAATACCGCCTGCACCAATAATTGCTACTTTCTTACCGACAGGTTTACGCTCACGTAAAACCTCGATATATGACAAAACTTTTGGATGATCGATACCTTCAATATTTAAATGACGAGGCGTTACACCTGTAGCCACCACAACATCATCAAAGTCACCTGTTGCTAATTCTTCATAGCTTGCAGTGTGGTTAAGTACTAGTTTGATATTCGGTTGTAATTCAATTTTACGTTTAAAATAACGTAAAGTTTCATAGAACTCTTCTTTGCCAGGAATGGTTTTTGCAATATTAAACTGACCACCAATCTGATTAGATGCTTCAAAGATTGTAACTTTGTGCCCACGATCAGCTGCATATGTTGCAAAACTAAGTCCCGCTGGACCTGCCCCAATTACAGCAATATTTTTAGCTACTTGCGATTCTTTAAAAATAAGTTCAGTTTCATAACATGCACGTGGATTGACCAAGCACGTTGCAATTTTCATTGAAAAAATATGATCTAAGCAAGCTTGGTTACAACCGATACAGGTATTGATTTCATCAGCACGACCTTGTTCAGCTTTCAATACAAAATGCGAATCTGCAAGCATTGGGCGCGCCATCGAAATGATATCGGCATCACCTTGTGCCAATACATGCTCAGCCATTTCAGGTGTATTGATACGGTTTGAGGTCACTAAAGGAACTTTGACCGAACCTTTTAATTTTTTGGTCACCCAAGTAAATGCGGCACGCGGTACTTTGGTGGCAATGGTTGGAATACGTGCTTCGTGCCAACCAATTCCAGTATTGATAATGGTTGCACCAGCTTTTTCAATTTCTTTCGCAAGTTGAATCACTTCTTCAAGTGTAGAACCACCCTCAACCAAATCCAGCATAGATAAACGATAGATAATGATGAAGTTTTCGCCCACTTCCTGACGTGTTCTTCTGACAATTTCAATCGGGAAACGGATACGGTTTTCATAACTTCCGCCCCATTCATCATCGCGGTGATTGGTACGTGCAGCAATAAACTCATTGATCAGATAACCTTCTGATCCCATGATTTCCACACCATCATAACCTGCGATTTGTGACAATTTTGCACAATTGGCAAAGTCTGCAATGGTTTGATGAACTTCTGCTGAAGTTAAAGCATGTGGCTTGGTTGGATTGATTGGCGCTTGTATCGCAGATGGTGCAACATTTTCAGGCTGATAGGAGTAACGACCTGTATGTAAAATTTGCAGTGCAATTTTACCGCCAGCATCATGCACAGCTTTGGTAATGACCTTATGTTTTTCTGCTTCTTCTAAATGATCCAGTTTTGAACCACCAAAGAATGTTACCCCATGATCATTGGGCGAGATACCACCCGTCACAATTAAGCCCACTCCACCTGCTGCACGTTCTGCATAAAATGCAGCCATACGTTCATAGCCACCTTGAACTTCTTCTAGCCCAACATGCATTGAACCCATCAATACACGGTTTTTTAATGTGGTAAAGCCTAAATCTAAAGGCGCAAGTAAATGCGGATAATTAGACATGTGAACTCCCTTGGCGTGCTTTCGCTAGCTATCAATCTGTTAAATGACACTTCATATCTGTTTAATGCAACAAGTTGCATAGTGTGAGTATTTATAATCGAGATTTGATTTTTATGCAACATGTTGCATAATGACTTTATATTCATTTTGTTGATGTGATATTACACAATGTCATTAGCCCATGTTTTATTGACCAGTCTGATAGAGAAGCCAAGTACAGGTTTTGAATTGGCGCGACGCTTTGACCGATCTATGGGATTCTTCTGGAATGCAACGCATCAACAAATCTACCGTGAACTTAACGGCATGCAAAAGAAAGGCTGGATTTCCACCCTTGAAGATCAGTCTGATCATGGCCGAAAAAAAACCTATCAAGTTGAGCAACTTGGACGAGTCGAACTGGCAGACTGGATGGTCAAACAAGGCCAACCTGCCCAGCTTCGTGAAGAAATTATGGTTCGCTTACGGGCAGAAGCACAATTTGGTGGAAATACTGTTTTACCTGAACTTGAGCGTCATTTAGAATTACATCGTGAAAATTTAAAACTATACCGCCAGATTTTTTCCAAAGATTTTGAACAAATCGAGCAACTGGATCGAACTTTATATATTCACAAAATGATTTTACAATTGGGTATAGACTTAGAAATGGGCTGGATCAATTGGCTCGACCAAGTCATTCCACAGCTTAAAGCGTTTGAGAATAAAGAGAATTCATAGGAAACTGCATGCCACACTATACAATGCCAGATGGTGAAAAATTATTTGTCCGTGAAATTGGTCAGGGTGAACCTGTACTGGTCCTGTCTGGTTTAGGTATGCATAGTTGGCAATGGCTTCCCTTTTTACTGCCTAATATTAAACATTATAAATTTTATATCCCAGATTGGCGCGGATTTGGTGGCTCTAGAACCTGTAAGATCCCTCAAGAAATCGATGCGATTAGCAACCATTGGCGTGATCTTGAAAGCTTAATTGACCAGTTAAATTTAGATCATTTTATTCTTATGGGTTATTCCATGGGAGCAACCACTGCCATGCATGGGATGCAATATGGCAATTTGGCTGAAAAACTCAAAGCTTATCTACACATTGATCAAACCCCTAAAATCCCAACGGATGAAACATGGGAGTTTGGATTATTTGGGAAAAAGTATTTTAAAATTAAAAGATTGCTAAAAGACTTCTCTGATTTTTTACATCAATATTCAAATTATCGTTTTGTTGATGAATTACCGATTGAACCACGAACTGAACTGATTCAAATTTGGTTAAATTTTATTAAAATTCAGGGCAGTAATAAATTAAGCCCATTTATGTTTAATTTGGCGCTTAAACATCCACAATTACAAAAACATTTATTGCCTATCCGTCGAATGGATTATTTAACTTGGTATATCGATAATTATCTCAACCATGATGAAGATTATCGTCAGGCAATTTCACAATTGGAATGTCCAACTACATTCTTTATTGGGGAAAAGTCATCGCTCTATCCTGCTGAAGGTCAAATGCAAATTTCTGACAGTTTAGCCAATGCGAAAAATATTATTTTTAAACGTTCAGGGCATACCCCGCTTATTACTGAACCCGTGAAATTTAGCCAAGCAATCCGTTTATTTTTAAAAGAATCCGCTTAATTTAAACGCATAACGAATAATATAAAAACCTCTTATAAATCAAATTAAAAGAGGTTTTTCATCAAATTACTCATGTTATTTTTAAAAAATGCTTTTAAAGTCGTTATTTAATACCAATCCATAAATTGATCATCATATAAATTAAACAGCTTTTTACATTATTGAATCATACATGGTCATTCTATCGTGAGGCGACATGGATGTCACCGTTGGGTGGGGGTACAGGACGTACCTCTCACCCAACAGAGGATTTTTGTCCCTTTTCATCCCTGAAAAGGGAGGCATCGCCTACGCAAATATATTTAAACTTTAAATGCAAGGTATGGCCGTACAAACTTTATCACCATATGAATTAACGTTTATAGAATGATATAAGTTTGATATTTTTTTAAAGACTTCACCTCATTTTAATATCCTCTAAAAGCCTACTTTCGTAAGAAGACTAATAGAAATATTTATCAAAAATTATACATCGCAACCGCATTAAAACGATTGTCCTCACCTGTATCCTGTCCATTAGGCGCTGCAACAAAAGCTTTACGCTCACCATAAACATATTCCAGACCAAAACTTAACGGCTTTTTCGGGCTATAAAATACATTGGCCCAAGCTTGCCAAAGTGTTTTATTGGCTTTGGTCGGATCACTTAAATATCGAATATAATCCTGATTTTCATCCGCTTTCATATAGCCATATCCCAATGTTCCTCGCCATTGTGAGTTAAATTGTTGCGTCACCCCCACAGTGATTGAGTCAAATTGATTCAGCGCCATGATGTTTTTATTGGCATCTATAGCAAAGCCTTGGTTCGTCCATGACACTAAACTGGAATCACCTTTAACATGATAATAATCTGCTTTAAGTGTGGTTTTTGCAGAAATATCGTATTTTGCTCCAAGTCCAACACCCCAAGCGAGTTCATTATCAGCAACAGTCCTCTTTTCACTAACCATGCCTCGCAAACTCAATGCACCCGCTCGATCAGCAAATGATTGATTGAGTCGAGTTGATAAAACCGGGATCCGCATATTCGATAAGGCATCTTTGGAATCTTCCAAAGCCGTTACCAGCTGTGTTTCAGCATTAAATTTATGGGTATAACGAATTTGTGCATCTCGTTTAACAGCGCCTCCCACATAACCCAAAGCATCAATTGTTTCTGGCATATAATCAGGCACTGCAAAGTTGGACCATGTTTGACCAATCAACCACTGACCATAATTAAAATAGGCATGGCGAATTCTAAGTCCATCATTCGCGCCCAAGAAATCAACTTCTATTTTTCCAGAAATATCTTTGTCAGTAGTTTTAAAATCTAAACCTAAACGTGTCGCTGCAAGAGTCGATTTTAATTGATCACTACTTTCATTATGGCCTTTAAGCGGTACGCTATTGATCTGATTATACAGTCGATCGGCACCTCCTCCTTCCGACTGATACAATAGATCCGCACGGATATTCCCATATAGTGTTACTTCTGCACCTGCTTTTGTTCGTGCAAAGCTTTGATCTTTTGCCTGCGATACAGCCTGTGCCGTTTTAACATTATTTTCCAATGCCACAATTTGCTTATTTTGCACCTGTTGCTGTTGTTCAATCATTTCACGTAATTGTTTAACTTCATTACGTAACTGTTCAACTTCTGTCATCGAATCTGCATGTGCCATATTTAGGCTAAGTAATCCCATTGACACCAAAATAATGTTGTATTTAAAAATATGCATTGTAGAAATCATCCTATTCTCTACGGTTTAATTTTCGTATTTATTGAGCAGCCGTCATCTTCATGATTCGGGCTGAGATAGCAATTCAGTGAGTGAGTTTGGTTTACGAACTTAGTTAATTGTATTTCCAACAATATTTTGTTGAGTTGTTGGTGCTTCGGCCGTTTGAGTTTTTTCCACTGAAGCATTTAAATTCACAAAGAATATCGCCAGTGCTGCAATAAATCCTGGAACAGCAATAACAAGAAAATTCATTTGGTGAGGTAACTCTAGGGTCAGCAATGCACCTGTTAAGACTGGTCCAACAATGGCACCAATTCGTCCAATGCCTGATGCCCAGCCCATACCTGTAGAACGGACTGTTGCTGGATAAAATTGTGCAACAAAGGTATAGAGTAAAATTTGTGAACCAATGGTTGCTGCACCAGCAATTGCAATCAAGGTATAGAGAATGAATTGTGGGCTTTTAAAACCAAGGAAAATGAGCGCAATCGCACCAACTGTAAACATGATGGTCAATACGGGTTTAATATGAAATTTATCCGCCAAAGCACCACCACCAATTGCACCAACCATGCCACCAATATTTAATGCAAATAAGAAGATCATACTTGCACCCAGTGAGTAGCCTGCTTGGATCATTAATTTAGGCAACCAACTTCCGAGTGCATAAACCATCAATAAACACATAAAGAAAGCAATCCAGAACATTACTGTGCTTGATCGACGACCTTGCTGAAACAATGCACGTAACGGTGCTTCATCACCAGCAGTGACTTCATTTAATTCAAATTGAGTCGATGCATGAATCTGTTGCTGCGGTGCAATTTTCTGTACCACTTCTCGCACTTGATCGGTCTTGCCTTGGTGAGTTAGAAACATCAATGATTCAGGTAAAAACTTCCAAATAAGGGGTAAAGCTAAGAATGGGATAATAGCGATATAAAACATGATTTTCCAACCATAATCGACCACCAGCCAAGCACCCAGCAAGGCAGAGGTCATACCACCAATGGCATAGCCACTAAACATCACAGCGACCAGCGTGCTACGTATGCGTTTAGGCGCATACTCAGTCATTAAAGCCACCACGTTCGGCATCACACCACCAATACCAAGTCCTGCTAAAAATCTGAGAATCCCAAATTCAACGGGTGTTGATGCAAATGCACCGAGAAAAGTAAATCCACTAAAAATAGCCACACAAATCATGATGGTTTTTTTACGGCCCAACTTATCAGACAGTGTTCCAAAACTCATTGCACCAAACATCATGCCAAAAAGTGCTGTACTGGCTAGCAAGCCTGCTTGTACAGCAGTTAATCCCCACTCTTGCATCAATAAAGGTAAAGCTACGCCATAAATAACCAGATCATATCCATCAAAAATAATAATTAATAAACACCACAATAGAACGCCCCAATGAAAAGGGGTGAATTTTGCTTCATCCACGATGCGATTAATATTTAGTTTACTCGTTTGCACTTTTGCCTCCTGCGGTGAAACGCTACGAAATTTTTTCAAACAATGAGGCAGCTGTTATTTTTTGTCCAAAACCGATTGCATATATATCCATACCTTAAAAGTCGGTTTAATATTTTTTATTGAATAAACAATTGGTTAAAAAGAATTAATAAAGAAATCGGGCTTTATATTTTCAATGATTTATTTTTTATTTTAATGATTATCTCGATATTTTTAGAGTATTAGAACAAATCAATCGACTTTTTCTGATTTTTCAATATGTTACTTTTCACGCAAAATAACATCTATAAATTACTTTTCATTCAATGATTGGACCGAATAGGCTTCTATCTTAAGTCCTTTTTTAAATCATAAATCAACATAAAAGCACCCTCATCCTAGCCTTCTCCCAAAGGGAGAAGGGACTTTCAATGCTAATTTATTAACGACACATGATCATTTTTTGATTGATGAAAGCGGTTTAATAAATGGTCGTAAAGCTCGCACGATCATATTGAAAGCCTTCTAAATCATAAACCTGATAAATACAATCAAATAAAGACCGAATATTTTCACTTTCATCCATACAACGTATTGCCATAAAAATTGGACTTTTTGCAGAGCTATCTAACAATGGGATATAGATTAAATTCGGCAATTGAATGGTTTTTGCACTCTCAGGCACAATACAAACGCCTTCACCCGCAGCGACCAATCCCAAAGCCAGTTGAATTTCTCGAACTTCTTTTAGATTCTTAGGATCTAGACCATGCTCGGAAAACAGATGACGTACTTGAGTGGAAAAATTAGGCTTAGGATGACTTGGGTAAAGAAATAAGTTCTCATCTTCAATATCGGCAAAATAAGTGCCCTTAGAATCTGTCGCGAGATGATGACTGATATGGACAGCCAACATTAACGACTCCTCTCGCAACAAAACTCGCCTAATGGCAGGATCAGAAATTCTTAAACGTCCAAATCCAACATCAATACGCCCCTCTTTAAGCGCCTGAATTTGATCTTTGGTACTCATTTCAATCAGCTCAATTTTTAAATGTGGCTGCTGTTGACGGAACATATAAACGATTTTGGGTAATAAACCATACAATAAAGAACCCACAAAACCCATGGTCACCGTTTTTTCGATCAAGCCAATTCGCTTGGTCATGGACTTTACTTCTTCGGCATTAGACAAAAGTTTAACAGCGTGTTGATAAAAAAATTGTCCCGCTTCTGTGGTTTTTAACGGACGGCTTCCACGTTCAAAAAGCGCGATACCCAATTCACCTTCAAGGTTTTGAATCTGTCTGCTCAGTGGAGGCTGAGCAATATAAAGCTTTTCTGCTGCTTTGGTAAAACTTTGTTCTTCTACAACAGCAACAAAATAGCGCAAATGCCTGAGTTCCATCTCAAACTCCATACCTTTAAGATATAAAAAAATGCAAATTTGATCTTAGACAGCGATCATCCATTCTTTTAAGGTATATCAAAAGCAAGATGTAAAGCAAGACTGTAAAACTTTTGATATTCACAGCCAGCCAAAGAATCTCATTCTGTTAGCCCAATGAATCACTTTTATCAGTTCAAGCTTTAAATCTCGCACATGAAGAACATGGAAAGTGGGCAGCAAAGTTTCAAACGATTTTTTTCGTATGCAATGCCAAACCACGCATACTGCAGGAGATCTAGTATGAACCGTCAAGAAATCGATACTTTGGTCAAACAAATGAATGTAGACACTGCAACAGGTGCAGTCGATACACGTGTACAACAAGTAGTGGTACGTTTATTAGCTGACTTGTTTCAAGCCATTGAAGATTTAGACATTTCACAAAGTGAATTATGGAAAGGCCTAGAATATTTTACCGATGCAGGTCAAGCCAATGAACTTGGTCTTTTAGCAGCGGGTTTAGGTTTGGAACATTATTTGGATTTACGTGCTGATGAAGCAGATGCAAAAGCTGGTATCACAGGCGGCACACCACGCACCATTGAAGGCCCATTATATGTCGCTGGAGCACCTGAGGCCGTCGGCTTTTCTCGTATGGACGATGGTTCAGAGAGTGATAAAATCGACACCCTATTTATTGAAGGTACAGTAACTGACACAGATGGCAATCTTATCCCAAATGCTAAAGTTGAAATTTGGCATGCCAACAGTTTAGGTAATTACTCTTTCTTCGATAAATCGCAGTCAGATTTTAATCTACGCCGTAGCATATTGACTGATAGCAATGGTCAGTATGTTGCACAAACCACTATGCCCGTTGGCTATGGCTGTCCACCACAAGGGACGACTCAGTTTGTACTGAACAAATTAGGCCGCCATGGTAACCGTCCATCTCATGTGCATTATTTCGTATCTGCACCCGGCTATCGCAAATTAACCACACAATTCAACATCGAAGGTGATCAATACCTTTGGGATGATTTTGCTTTTGCAACACGCGATGGTTTAGTGGCAACAGCTATTGATATCAGTGATGAAGTTGAAATTGCCCGTCATGGTCTCAACAAACCATTTAAACGTATTTCATTCAATGTAGCACTGGTAAAAGAACAACCTAAAGCACCATCTACAGAAGTAGATCGTCGTCGCGCAAGCGCTTAAACCCACACGCACGGAACCGAAATGTTTGCACTATTGCAGCACTTCGGGGACTTCCTCTCATTTGGAAAGTCGGAGAACCCATATGCCACGTATTCCTGTTATAAATACCAGCCATCTTGATCGGATTGACGAACTCTTAGTCGATAATTTTGAAACGGGTGAATTTAAACTTCATCGTTCTGTTTTCACAGATCAAGCCCTTTTTGACCTAGAAATGAAATACATCTTTGAAGGCAACTGGGTTTACTTGGCACATGAAAGCCAAATTCCAAATAACAACGATTATTACACCACCACTATGGGGCGTCAGCCCATTATGATTGCGCGTAATCGCAATGGCGAATTAAATGCCATGATCAATGCGTGTTCACACCGTGGCGCACAACTTTGTCGGCATAAGCGTGGTAACAAAGCGACTTATACATGCCCATTCCATGGATGGACATTTAATAACTCTGGGAAACTACTCAAAGTTAAAGATCCAAGCGATGCTGGTTATTCAGATTGCTTCAATAAAGAAGGTTCACATGACCTAAAAAAAGTAGCACGTTTTGAAAGCTATAAAGGTTTCTTATTTGGCAGTTTAAATCCAGATGTACCAAGTTTAGAAGAATTTTTAGGTGAAACGACTAAAATCATTGACATGATTGTCGACCAATCTGAGCAAGGCTTAGAGGTTTTACGTGGTGCTTCAACCTATACCTATGAAGGTAACTGGAAACTGACTGCTGAAAATGGTGCAGATGGTTACCACGTTTCGGCTGTACATTGGAACTATGCAGCGACCACACAGCAACGTAAAGAAAAACAGCAAGAAAATGACAATGTCCGTGCAATGAGTGCAGGTGCTTGGGGCAAACAAGGTGGCGGTTCATACGGTTTTGAGCATGGACATATGCTGTTATGGACTCAATGGGCAAACCCTGAAGATCGTCCTAATTATCCAAAAGCTGATGAGTATACTGAAAAATTCGGTGCGCCAATGTCGAAATGGATGATCGAACGTTCACGTAACTTATGCCTTTACCCAAATGTCTATTTCATGGATCAATTTGGTTCGCAAATCCGTGTATTGCGTCCAATTTCAGTCAATAAAACTGAAGTGACGATTTACTGTATTGCACCTGTAGGTGAAAGCCCTGAAGCACGTACACGACGTATTCGCCAATATGAAGATTTCTTTAATGCTTCGGGCATGGCAACTCCAGATGACCTTGAAGAATTCCGTGCCTGTCAAGCCGGTTATGCTGGTATTGAGCTTGAATGGAATGACATGTGCCGTGGATCAAAACACTGGATTCAAGGACCGGATGATGCGGCCAATGAAATTGGTTTAAAACCTAAACTGAGTGGTATTAAAACAGAAGATGAAGGCTTATATCTCGCCCAACATCAATACTGGTTAGAAATGATGAAACATGCCATTCAATCTGAAAAAAATCTTGCTCAACAAGAAACATCTCAGCAAGGAGCAACAGCATGAATGCAACAGCAAACATCGATCAAGTTTCTTTAGAAAATATTGCGCAATTTCTCTACCGCGAAGCACGTTTTTTAGATGATGAACAATGGGATCAATGGCTCGCCTGCTACTCACCTTCGGCATGTTTTTGGATGCCTGCTTGGGATGATGACGATCGTTTAACCGAAGATCCTCAGTCTGAAATCTCTTTGATTTATTACCCTGACCGTCAAGGTTTGGAAGACCGTGTTTTCCGGATTAAAACTGAACGTTCTTCAGCAACCATGCCTGATACACGCACTTGCCACAATATTAGCAATATTGAAATTATCGAAAGAGATGGTGACAAAGTCACAGTCCGCTTTAACTGGAATACACTGAGCTTTCGTTACAAAAACAGTTATAGCTACTTTGGTATGTCTCGTTATGTCATCGACTTTTCTGCCACACAACCACAGATTCTCAATAAATATGTGGTGTTAAAAAATGACTACATCAACCAAGTCATCGATATTTACCACCTCTAATTTTTTATCTCGAATTGTGTAAAAAATATGAGGTGTTTGCTTTAGCCAAATGGAAAGTTGGCTAAAGCACTCAAAAGTTTTAAAGATTTTTATAGGATTTTCAGCCATGTCAAACCACAATGTTGCTCTTCAATTTGAAGATGGCGTAACGCGTTTTATCTCAGTTACACAAGGTGAAACTTTATCTGATGCAGCATATCGCCAGAAAATCAATATTCCTTTAGATTGCCGTGATGGTGCTTGCGGTACATGTCGTGCTTTTTGTGAATCTGGTTCGTTTGACATGCCTGAAGAAAGTTATATTGAAGATGCTTTAACATCAGAAGAGGCTGAACAAGGCTATATCTTGGCCTGCCAATGTAGACCTACTTCTGATGCCGTATTTCAGATTCAAGCTTCATCTGAAGTATGCAAAACCGAAATTCATGCATTTCAAGGCACATTATCTCGTGTGGAAAAGCTCTCTGATTCCACCATCACTTTCGATATTCAATTAGATGAAGGTCAACCCGATATTCATTTTCTTGCAGGTCAGTATGTCAATGTGGCAATTCCACAAACCACTGAAACGCGCTCTTATTCATTCAGTTCAAAACCCGGAAATCGCTTAACAGGCTTTGTGGTACGTAATGTTCCAAATGGAAAGATGAGTGACTTTTTAAGTGCAAATGCCAAAGCGGGCGACAAAATGACCTTTACTGGTCCATTTGGAAGTTTTTACCTTCGTAATGTAGTTCGCCCTGTCGTTATGTTGGCAGGCGGTACAGGTATTGCACCATTTATGTCGATGTTACAAGTGCTTGAAGACAAAGGCTCACAACACCCTGTACGTTTAGTATTTGGTGTGACCAATGACTTTGACCTTGTGGCACTTGAAAAGCTCAATGAACTGCAAAATAAACTGCCATGGTTTGAATACCGCACAGTCGTTGCGCATGCTGAATCAACACATGAACGCAAAGGTTATGTGACAGGTCATATTGACAATGACTGGCTAAATGGCGGTGACGTCGATGTTTATTTATGTGGTCCTGTTCCTATGGTTGAAGCTGTTAGAGGCTGGTTGGACACTGAAGGGATTAAACCTGCAAACTTCTTATTTGAGAAATTCTCTGCAAACTAAAATCGTACTGTTCAGGAGCTGAGAAGAATGTCAGATCGCCAAAGATTTAAAAATAAAGTTGTCATTGTTACCGGTGCCGCACAAGGTATTGGTCGTGGTGTCGCCCTACAAGTGGCAGCGGAAGGTGCGCATGTGGTTATGGCCGATCGTTCAGAATATGTCGAAGACGTGCTTGTTGAAATTAACAAAACTGGCGGTGATGCAATCACCATCAATGCAGATCTGGAAACTTTAGCAGGTGCTCAAGCTGTCGTTGCTAAAGCCATCGAACGCTATAAGCGTGTTGATATTTTAATTAACAATGTCGGTGGTGCAATTTGGATGAAACCGTTTCAAGCGTTTTCTGAAGAAGAAATTATCAAAGAAGTGCATCGCTCACTATTTCCAACCTTATGGTGTTGTCGAGCAGTCCTGCCCGAAATGATCAAAAATCAAAAAGGTACCATTGTTAATGTATCCTCTATTGCAACATGCGGTATTCATCGAGTGCCCTATTCAGCCTCAAAAGGTGGTGTAAATGGTCTAACTACAGCACTTGCATTTGAACATGCAAAAGATGGTATCCGGGTTAATGCTGTTGCGACTGGCGGTACAGAAGCACCTCCACGTAAAGTCCCTCGTAATACTACGGCATTGACCGAAAATGAAAAACAATGGATGCAAGATGTGGTAGATCAAACCATTGATCGTACTTTTATGGGCCGTTATGGTTCGATTCAGGAACAAGTCAATGCAATATTATTTCTTGCGTCTGATGAATCCTCTTATATGACAGGTACTATTGTTCCTGTAGGTGGTGGTGATCAGGGTTAAAACTGGTCTTTTTTATATAGCAGGATCATTGAAATTCAATGCATGGAGGCTTTGCCCAATGGCATCCCTGTTCAAAACATTAAAACAAGATTGGTCTTTATCAGCGACAGTTGCAGGATTTTTAGCTGTACTGATTTCTTATGCAGGACCAATGATTATTTTTTTTCAGGCTGCTCAACAAGCCAATGTTTCCTCAACCATGATGGCATCATGGATCTGGGGGAGCTCTATTGGTGCGGCAATTACTGGAATCATTTTATCCATTAAGTTTAAAACGCCGATTATTACCGCATGGTCAGCACCGGGAACGGCGCTCTTGGTGGCTTTATTTCCGCATATTTCTCTGAATGAAGTTGTTGCAGCCTATATTACTTCTGCAATCATTATTTTTATCATTGGGATTACTGGTTCTTTTGACAAACTTTTAAAATGGATACCACAAGGGCTGGCAGCAGGAATGATGGCTGGAATTCTGTTCCAGTTTGGTTTAGGCCTGTTTAAAGCTACTGACACAATGCCCTATGTGGTTTTTGGTATGCTACTCTGCTTTTTACTGGCGAAACGCTTTTCACCTCGCTATGCCATAATTTGGGTATTATTTTCAGGGATTGTGCTCAGTTTTATCTTTGGAAAAATCAATCCAGTACCAATGGATTTTTCATTGGCAGTTCCTGTTCTGATCAGTCCAGAATGGACCTGGTCTTCTACATTGAATCTTGCAATTCCACTTACAATTGTCAGTTTAACGGGCCAGTTCTTGCCGGGTATGGCAATTCTCAAACTGAATCATTACGATACACCTGCTAAACCGATTTTAAGCATAGCCAGTATCACCTCTATTGCTGTAGCGTTTACTGGTGGAATCACGATTGTGTTAGCAGCGATTACTGCTGCACTTTGCACGGGTAAAGATTCGCATGAATTGAAAGAAAAACGCTATATCGCGGGTATTGCCAATGGCATCTTCTATATTCTAGGTGGATTATTTGCAGGCAGTTTGGTGATGCTATTTAGCATACTTCCCAAAGAGTTGATTGCGGCACTTGCTGGATTGGCCTTACTCGGAGCAATTACCACCAATCTTGGTATTGCAATGAAAGATGAAACACAACGAGATGCTGCCATCATTACTTTTCTTGCCACTGTATCAGGTATGCATTTTTTAGGATTTAGTTCGGTTTTCTGGGGAATTTGTATTGGCATGATCGCACACTTGATTTTAACTCGACAACAATCAAAGGCTGCCATTCCAACTCCAATACAAGACTCACCGCAAAGTCAATAAACCAGCATATTCACTTAACAATCAGCATAAAATCCCATGCAGTTCGATGGGATTTTTCTGTAATAGCATATTCTGGAATATAACCAAGTTTCACTTTATGAAAGCACTATTTCTTGCGGTTAAATCTTAAAATATTTCACTGTAGTTTATTAGTGATTTCTAAATACCAAATCGTTTCACCCCAAGCACTATTTTCAATTTTTGGAAAAATTTCTCCTTGTTCAAAATAACGAGATTGAGATTTGTTTGCTGGGCCTTCCCGAGCGTATAATTTTTTACCTTTTGGAACAGTGTATTCCAAATATTCTCCATTACTATTCCAACTTGCCCATACAGCAAATCTATCTAAAACCCAGTTTGATAATTATTTATTTTTTTCATTTTTACAATATGCAATTAATCAATAAATTCTCATATTACGCAAATTAAAACAAGAACATTCGTGCATTAATTTTTAGATATAGCTGTATTAAGCTGTGTATTTTTTGTACCAATACCGTATTTGTATAATCGTTTAATCTTAAAATCAAAATGCAAAATCCAAACAGTTTGAAATGCAAAAAATTTGATTTTTCACATTTTCAAGACATAAAAACCGTAGCAGCATAATAAGGATATTTTATGACTGAAACACATATATATCAGCCACATGAAAAACGTAATCGTGTCATGGCTATCGTTGGGGCTGCTTCTGGTAACTTGGTGGAATGGTTTGATTTCTATATTTATGCAGCATTCGCAACCTATTTCACCCATGCATTAACCGCTCCAGATATGGATGACTCCACAAAAGCAATTTATGTGTGGGGCGTCTTTGCTGCTAGTTTTTTCATGCGGCCCATAGGCAGTTGGCTCTTTGGCTGGATTGGCGATACCTATGGACGTAAAAAATCCATGATCATTTCTATTACATTAATGGCGATCAGTTCATTTTTATTTGCAGCACTCCCGACTTATGATCAAGTCGGTATGGCAGCACCATTTCTATTATTGGCTGTACGTCTGTTACAAGGACTTTCAGTAGGTGGTGAGTATGGTACTGTTGCGACCTATATGAGCGAGGTTGCTTTAAAAGGTCAACGAGGATTCTATTCCTCTTTTCAATATGTCACGCTGTCTGGTGGACAACTTTTAGCAAGCCTTTTAGGCGTGATTATGTTGGCCCTTATGTCTAAAGAACAATTAATGGATGGTGGCTGGCGTATTCCATTTGTTATTGGTGGTGTCGTTGCCATTCTTTCATTCTTTGCACGTCGACATTTAAAAGAAACCTTATCTGAAGATGATAGTGCAAAAGAGGGTTCAGGCAGTTTAAAAGAATTACTCAGCAAGAACTGGAATACTTTCCTACTGGTTGTTGGTTATACCTCTGCGGGTTCATTGTGTTTTTATATCATCACAGTATATTCAAAAACCTATATCACCAGCCTTGGTTTTGCCGACAAAACGGTCGGCTATATGATGACCATTGCCTTATTTGTATTTATGTGTGCACAACCTTTGTTCGGGATGCTGGCAGATCGAATTGGTCGTCGTGCTTCAATGATGCTCTTTAGTAGCAGCTGTGCCATTTTTATCTATCCTGTCATGGTCATTGCTATGCCGTACTTTAGTGGTTCAGCTTTTATCGTGACCTTATTACTGATCTTCTTAATGATGTTACTCAGTTTCTATACCTCAATTAGTGGTTTAGTTAAAGCAGAAATGTTCCCACCACATATTCGAGCCTTGGGGGTTGGTTTTGCCTATGCTGTTGGTAATGCAATCTTTGGTGGTTCTGCTCCGGCTGTTGCATTAAAGTTAAAAGATCTCGGTCATGAGAATAGCTTCTTTGTTTATGTGATTGTCATGCTGATTATTTGTCTTTTCTGTAGCATGCAACTCCCTAAACAGCCGAAATATTTACATCATGATCATTAAGCTCAGTATTTTAAGGTCTGTTTTTACAGACCTTTTCTTTTAATACATGCCATTTGTTGTAAAATAACAGTGTATATACAATAAAGTCTTATTAAATCTTGAGGAAAAGATGAAAAAAATATTGCTTATTCTTACCTGTATTTCAATCAGTCATTTTGCCAATGCCAAAACACAAAACTATATACTGGCCAATGGTGGTGGTGTTGATGACAACGGTTTGCTCTTAAAAAATACCCAAGGCAAAACCATTTATGCATACTGCAATCAAAAGTGCGGGCCATGGTTTGACCATGATGAAGAAACAGGCGGGCAAATTTTAAAAAAGCAATATATTGAAAAAAAGGTCCAAGCAGATATTCAATTTGAAAAAAATGCAGATCGAGTTGCTGGTCCTAGTGCAGATGAGTCTTTTTACTTCATTAAACAAATCAAATTTATTGAATAATTTAAAAATAAATCATGACATTAGAATCCACTCCCCATTCTAAATGTCATGCTTTTTATATTCTTATTTTGACACTATAAATTTAGATATTTCAGATTTTTAGACTTTATATATTAATGATAAATCAGTAAAACTGACTAAATTAAAACATCTTAACGTCTAGGTATGTCTGAAGCAGCAATATTGGCAATTGTTTGGTTATACTTTTTGATACTGCGCTTGGTATTTCCCATGATCTCATATAAAACCTCTTTGACAAGGTCATGCTCTGGATCTTGTAGATAAGCCGCCTGACACCATTTAACTGCTTCAGGATAGTTATAATAATGAGAAAACACGTTTCATTCAATTTATGTTAGGATTTTAAAAATTTTAATTGTTTATCCTATGAAAAAAATTGTAGTTTTCTCAGGTGCAGGAATGAGTGCAGAAAGTGGAATCAGCACGTTCCGAGATAGTAATGGCTTATGGGAGAATTATGATATTCAAGAGGTGGCTACACCTGAAGCTTGGCAGCGTAACCCAGCCTTGGTGCAACGTTTTTACAATGAACGACGTCAACATATTCTCAAAGCCCACCCCAATCAAGCACACGATACCATTGCTCAACTCGAACAATATTTTGATGTCATTGTAATTACTCAAAATATTGATGATCTACATGAACGTGCTGGAAGCCAGCAGGTAATTCATTTACATGGCAATATCCGCCTTGCTAAAAGTTCTAAACCTAATGCGCAGTACACAAATGAGTTTTATCCTATAGATGGTTGGCAATTGGATCTAGAACAACATAAATGTCCTGAAGGATTTCCACTTCGACCTCATGTGGTTTGGTTTGGTGAAGCTGTTCCTGCGTATGAAGAAGCAGTAGAGATGATCCGTGATGCTGATATTTTTATTGTTATTGGCTCCACATTGACCGTCTACCCTGTGGCAGGTTTAATTCACGAGATTCCAGAACACTGTGATGCGTATTATATTGACCCGCAAGCCAGTTATGAGCGTGTTCCCCAGCAATACCAATGTTTAAAAATGAGTGCGACTGAAGGAATGCAACAGCTTTTTGAAAAACTGACAACATATTAAAAAACCAGTGCAATTGCACTGGCTTTAAAAATTACAGCATAGCGCTAACTAAAATCATGCATTGTCATCTGTGGAATTCATCTGATCTTTTTTTACATCTTTAGAAGGTTTAGTCGAAGATGAATCATTAAATAATTTATTCATTAAAGGCTTAATCACTCGATAAATAATCAAGCCAAGAAATACCAGTAAATAAAGTGGCCAAATGGTGACTAAAATAACCAATAAATCCAAAATAAATTGCCAGCCATATTGAACACCTTCCCAAGCACGCTTCCAAAAACTATCACCGTTTAAGCGTGCCACAGCAGCAACATCAACATCCAGACTTTCTCTCACCATCGCGGGTTGTTTAATGGCAATACTAATCGTGCTAAAACGCACCCGATCTTGAACTTCAAGTTGGGTTAAACGGGAAATTTCATTCAGCTGTGATTGTTTGGTATCACTAGGTACAGTTTGAGTTTGTCCAATTTTTTCTTCTAAAAGCTTCAACTCAAACCGCTTTGCAGAATATTGTTGTTGATTTAAAAAGTACATCAAAGGCAATAACTGATTGACATATAACGCGGCTTTATCACTCGGTACTCTGACAATGATCTCCGCATGCGGATCAACTTTTTCAAAAACTCGGATTTTACCATCCGCAATTTTTTGTGTTTTTACATCGAGTACATCAAAACTGATATTTTTCTGCTCTATAAAGCCACCCGCTTGAAAAGTGAGCTTATCAATTTCTAAAGCAGTTTTAACCACATCTTTGGCGGTAAAATTAACCTGAGCTTCACGCACCATACGACGTGCTTTTTCTGCTTGACTGACATCGGTACTTAAAATAGTTTCAGGTTTTTGTTCAGTCACAGGTGTGGTATCAACAGAATTTTCAGTAGCTTGTTCAGCACTTTTTTCTGCGGCATCAGCCGCTTGTGCAGCATCCTGAGCAACGACTTGTGTATCTGGAGCAGACGCAGAACTTTCAGCAGCTTCTTCCGATTTTTTCGCACATCCAGAAAGAAGTACCAAGCTTAAGGCGAGAATTAAATGTTTATTATTCATAGATTATTGACTTTTGTAGGTGATTTTAAATTTTGTTGAATTATAAAGAAACTTTACTTTTTTTACCATGCATAAAAATACAGCATCGAAATGCTGTATTTATCAAAGTTTTTATACATAGATCAACAAGTGCAGTTTAAACACTTAGCCCGCTTTACCGATTTCTTCATAGGGTTGTACTGCAATTTCTGAAATCATATTTTCAAAAGAGAAAATTTCATCTAGACGTTCTTGGCTCAATAAACCTTGTTCAAGTACAACCTCTTGAATGGTTTTATTTTCAGCAATACATTGCTTCCCAATTTCATCACACTTCGCATGACCTAAAATTGGATCAAGTAAGGTAATTATTCCAACACTACGCATCACAGCATCAAAACAGGTTTTTTCATTGGCAACCACACCTTGAATACACTTCTCATCCAAGGTTTGAATCGCATTGATCAGTAACTCAATTGATTCATTCATGGTAAGCGCAATCACAGGCTCCATCACATTTAACTGTAATTGGCCCGCTTCTGCTGCAAAGGTAATGGTTAAATCATTGCCAATCACTTTAAATGCAACTTGATTGACGACTTCTGGGATCACAGGATTGACTTTTGCTGGCATGATCGATGAACCAGCTTGTAATTCAGGTAGGCGAATTTCCCATAAACCTGTTCTTGGGCCAGAACTTAATAGACGTAAGTCATTACAGATTTTAGAGAGTTTTACAGCCAAACGTTTTAAGGTGCTTGAAAGGATAATAAATACACCGCAGTCACTGGTCGCTTCAACATAATCTTCTGCACCAATTAAGTTTAAACCTGTTAAGACTTTTAAATTTTCATTGACCTGAGCAGCATAACCATGTGGCGTATTTACGCCTGTACCAATCGCAGTAGCGCCTAAATTAATTTCTAATAAAAGTTCACGGGTCTTTTTAATTAGACGAACATCTTCTTTAAGTAATGTCGCAAAGGCATGAAACTCTTGCCCTAATGTCATTGGGACAGCATCTTGTAACTGGGTCCGGCCCATTTTTAGCACATACTGAAACTCAGCAGATTTTAATGTCAGTGAACTAATCAAATTATTGATTTTTTCAAATAACAAATCCAGTGAATAGTAAGTTGCTAAACGTAATGCGGTGGGATAGACATCATTGGTCGATTGAGATTTATTGACATGGTCATTTGGATGAATGATGTCATAACGTCCTTTCGCATAACCTAAAGATTCTAACGCGATATTGGCAATGACTTCATTGGTGTTCATATTAATTGATGTCCCCGCACCACCTTGGTAGACATCTGATGGAAATGCATTTTTCCAATTTTGCGGATTTTCAATCAGTTGATCACTTGCTTTTTGAATCGCTACACTGATTTCTTCAGAGATCTTATTAAATTGCAAATTGGTTTGTGCCGAGGCCTTTTTGACCTGAGCCAAAGCGCGGATAAAAAAGCTTTGCTCACCGACGCTATGTTTAGAAATATTAAAATTTTCTAAAGCTCGGATTGTATGAATGCCATAATAACTGTTTATAGGAACTTCTTTACTTCCCAATAAATCTTTTTCTATTCTTGTAACTTCAGGTTGAACCGTTTCCATGTGATCTGCTCATTATATATTTATGCACTATAGTTGTGCAGTTATAATAATATTCCTTCTCCTCGGCTTTTGTACTAGCAAAATATGTCATTTCGATAAACAATTTTATGGAATTATCAATTAAACGTTAACAATGTAACTTTGCGTAAAGTATAATCCCGCAGTCACTAAACACTCCCAGTAGAATTTTTTTGGATATAAATTGCTGATTTTTTGCATTTGTATCTAAAGTTACAATCGGATACATAAATCTTGCACAATCACCTTATAAAAATCACAGCGATATTTTTTAGTTGTGTGAAAGAATTCGCTCGTGAAACTTATGCGATAAAAAATAAAACTTGGAGATTTACTCCACAAGGACTGAATTAAATATGGACTCACTCAACCCCACAGTTGTCACGTTTATCTTTTATATCATTGCAATGGTTTGTATAGGCTTATATGCCTATAGAAAAACCACCGATTTCTCAGATTATATTTTGGGAGGTCGAAGCTTAGGGAGTTTTGTCACTGCACTTTCAGCAGGTGCATCGGATATGAGTGGCTGGCTACTCATGGGACTCCCAGGTGCAATTTACCTGACTGGATTATCTGAATCATGGATCGCAATCGGGCTCATTATTGGTGCTTGGCTCAACTGGTACTTGGTCGCAGGCCGTTTACGTGTCCATACTGAAATACAAAATAATGCATTAACATTACCAGATTATTTCACCAGCCGTTTTGGTGATAAAAAGAAAGTGATCCGTATCATTTCTGCACTGGTTATTTTAATCTTCTTTGGTATTTACTGTGCTTCAGGCATGGTGGCAGGTGCACGTTTATTCGAAAGTATTTTTGCAATGAACTACACCACTGCACTTTGGGTTAGTGCGATTGCAACCATCAGTTATGTATGTATCGGTGGCTTCCTTGCGATCAGTTGGACAGATACATTTCAAGCGGGCTTGATGATTTTTGCATTGCTGTTGGCACCGATTATGACTTTCTTGGCAGTCGGTGATTTACAACATGTCAATCAATTGATTGAAGCCGCACGTCCACATGCAGCAAATATGTTCCAAGGGGTTAGTTTTATTGCTATCATTTCATCAATGGCATGGGGCTTAGGCTATTTTGGACAACCGCATATTCTAGTCCGTTTTATGGCAGCAGATTCAGTGAAAACCATTCCCAACGCTCGTCGTATTGGTATGGCATGGATGATTCTATGTTTAGCGGGCGCTGTTGCTGTCGGTTATGTGGGTATTGCTTATTTCCAAGCACATCCTGACATTCCATCAGCTGCAATTGTGGCAAAAAATCCAGAAACAGTGTTTATGGAATTAACCAAAATCTTATTTAATCCATGGGTTGCTGGTGTTGTTTTAGCCGCTATTTTAGCCGCTGTCATGAGTACCTTAAGCTGTCAGCTTTTGGTATGCTCAAGTACCTTAACTGAAGATTTATATAAATCTTTTCTTCGTAAAAAAGCCTCACAAAATGAGTTGGTTTGGGTCGGTCGTTTAATGGTTTTAGCCATTTCAGTACTCGCGATCATCTTGGCATTTAACCCAGAAAGTAAGGTACTTGGTCTAGTGGCTTATGCATGGGCTGGTTTTGGTGCAGCATTTGGTCCGCTTATTTTATTGTCTGTGTTCTGGAAGCGTATGACTTTAAATGGCGCATTGATCGGTATCATTGTCGGTGCTGTAACAGTAATTGTTTGGAAAAACACCATGGCGCATACGGGTTTATATGAAATCGTGCCGGGCTTTGTGCTTTCTTTCATCAGCATCATTGTGGTCAGCTTAATGGACAAAGCGCCTGAAAAAGAAGTAATTGATCGTTTTGAAAATGCTGAACAAATTTATAACCGTGAAATGAAAAATATGTAAATTCACATGTTTGAATAAACCATTAGCGTTGGGGGCATTCATGCCCCCTTTTCTATTTCTTTACTTTCGCTTTAAAATTTAAATGTAATTGTGAGCTGTCTTTAATCACTTCCATCACTGGATAACTACGTGTTTCCTTTACACCAGGCAATTGCCAGAGTACCTGCCCTGAAATACGACGAAACTCCTCCATATCAGCACATCGAATTTTCACTAAAAAATCAAAACCGCCACTGATCATATGACATGCCATGATTTCTGGATATTGTACGATGGCATCTGAAAAAGCATCCAAAGCATTGGGTGTGGTTTTGTCTAAAAGAATCTCAACAAATACCACAAAATTAGCGCCTAACATTTTCGGATTTAGTTTTGCTTCATAGCCCAAAATAAATCCTTCCCCTGTCAATTTTTGCACCCGAGCAAGCGCAGCTGTGGGCGATAAATTAACTTTTTCAGCCAGCTTAATATTGGAAATTTTTCCATCTTTTTGCAAAATGTCCAAAATCCGAATATCTATACGATCTAAGCTTAAATAAGCACTTTCCATAGAATAATTCTCTAAATATTATTCAAATTATAGTGAGTTATTCACCAAATATTCTGTAATCATAAATTATATAAACCCATCTGCTCAACAAAAATATTTGCTAGTCACAGGACGTTGACAATGAATATGGATTCACCTCAAGTTTTAAATGCAAACTTACTTCCAAGTTTGGATTACATTACCGAATTTAAAGACAAAACTGATTTTGAAGAAGAAATCAATCATGCGTGGCGTCGTGCTGAATCGGAATGTGTTGAAAACTTACTTGAGCACAGTCAAATTTCTGAAGAAATGAATCAGAAAATTTATGACATTGCATTTAACTTAGCGCATAGCTTACGTGACCGTAAAAGTTCGTCAGGCAAAGCAGGTATCGTACAAGGTCTGCTGCAAGAGTTTTCATTGTCTTCACAAGAAGGCATCGCATTGATGTGCTTGGCTGAAGCCTTATTGCGTATCCCTGATAGTGCGACCCGAGACTTATTGATTCGCGATAAAATTAATCAAGGAAACTGGAAAGATCATTTAGGCCAAAGTAATCTCATGTTTGTCAATGCCGCTGCATGGGGACTCATGCTGACTGGCAAGCTGATGGAAACGCCTAAACAAACCAGCCTTTCAGGGATTCTCACTTCGCTTTTAGCGCGTACAGGTAAAGGCATCATTCGTAAGGCAGTTGATGCAGCCATGCGTATGATGGGTGAGCAGTTTGTTACTGGTGAAACCATTGAAGAAGCATTGGACAATGCCAAAATCCTTGAAGATAAAGGTTTCCGTTATTCTTATGACATGCTTGGTGAAGCGGCACTGACTGAACACGATGCAGATCGCTATTTTGAAGACTATACTCAAGCGATTCATGCCATAGGTAAAGCGTCTGAAGGTAAAGATGTTTATACCGGTCCAGGAATTTCAATTAAACTTTCGGCTTTACATCCACGTTATCAACGTTCTCAAACCGAGCGTGTGCATCATGAACTTTATCCTCGTATTTTAAATTTAGCACTTTTAGCAAAGACCTATGACATTGGTCTTAATATTGATGCTGAAGAAGCAGATCGTTTAGAACTCTCTTTAGAATTACTTGAGCGTTTATGCTTTGAGCCACAACTGGCAAACTGGAAAGGTATTGGCTTTGTCATTCAAGCCTATCAAAAGCGTTGTTTCTATGTAGTAGATTATATTATTGATCTGGCAAAACGTAGTCAAAAACGTTTAATGATTCGCCTGGTCAAAGGTGCTTACTGGGACAGTGAAATCAAAAAAGCACAAATTGACGGTATGTCTGACTATCCAGTCTTTACCCGTAAAGTGCATACAGATTTGTCTTATATTGCTTGTGCAAAAAAACTATTGGCTGCGCCTGATCAAGTGTATCCGCAATTTGCAACACATAATGCGCAAACGCTTGCCACAATTTATGAGTTAGCAGATCCACAAAAATATTATCTTGGTCAATATGAATTCCAATGCTTACATGGCATGGGTGAACCACTCTATGAACAAGTGGTAGGCAAAGTTTCGGATCAGAAATTAGGAATTCCATGTCGTATTTATGCGCCTGTCGGTAATCACGAAACCTTATTGGCTTATCTGGTTCGACGTTTATTGGAAAATGGTGCAAATACTTCATTTGTTAACCGTATTGCAGATAAAAATATTAAAATTGAAGAGTTGATTGAAAATCCTGTTCAAGAAATTTTACATACTGCAGAAAAAGAGCATGCAGTCGGGCTAAAACACCCTGCGATTCCGCTTCCTCATGATTTATATCAAGGCATACGCCAAAACTCTCAAGGTTTAGACTTAGCCGATGACAGTAAATTAAAAGATTTAAATCAAACTGTTCAGCACTATTTAAAACACCAGTGGAACAGTTATAGCCTTGTCGATCAGCTTGATTTACAAGACTTAGCTGAAATAAATTCGCAAGAAATCCGCAACCCAGCTGATCACACTGATTTGGTTGGTTATGTGATCGAAGCAGAAACAGCGCAAGTTGATTTGGCCTTAAACAACGCTCATCAAGCTTTTGAAAATTGGAAAAACGCATCTCAAGATTTTCGTGCAGAATTATTACTTAAAGCTGCTGCGATTATGGAATCACGTATTCAGGAACTGATGGTTTTACTGTGTCGTGAAAGTGGTAAAACCTACAGCAATGGTATTGCCGAAGTACGTGAAGCCGTTGATTTCCTCAGATATTATGCAGCTCAAATGCAAAGTATCGAAAAAAATGGCGCACTTAGCCCCTTGGGTACAATTTTATGTATCAGCCCTTGGAACTTCCCACTTGCAATTTTTACTGGACAAATTTCGGCAGCACTTGTTGCAGGAAATACCGTAATTGCTAAACCTGCGGAACAAACCCCATTAATTGCAGCACAAGCAATTCAAATCTTATGGGAAGCAGGAGTTCCAAAATCAGTTGTACAATTACTCCCTGGTCGTGGTGAAACAGTCGGTGCAAAACTTAGCCAAGACGAGCGTATTCAAGGCATTATGTTCACAGGTTCCACTGAAGTTGCTAAGATTTTACAAAAAACCGTGGCACAACGCCTGAGTCCAACAGGTCAACCGATTCCGTTGATTGCTGAAACGGGTGGTCAAAATGCGATGATCGTCGATTCTTCTGCGCTGACAGAGCAAGTAGTAATTGATGCAGTAAATTCAGCATTTGATAGCGCTGGTCAACGTTGTTCTGCCCTCCGAGTATTGTGCGTTCAAGAAGACAATGCAGCAACCTTAATTAAAATGCTTAAAGGTGCCATGCAACAGCTCAACATTGGACAACCTATTTTGCTTAAAACAGATATAGGTCCAGTGATTGATGGTGAAGCGCAACAAAATATTGAAAAGCATATCGAAATGATGCGGAGCAAGGGCTATGCAATACATCAACTTGCTTATGAAACACCAACATCTGATCTAAATGCAGGCACATTTATTGTCCCGACGGTAATTGAGCTTCCAAATCTGAATGATTTAAAACGTGAAGTTTTTGGACCTGTATTGCATGTCATTACTTATAAATATGGTGAATTAAAGCAATTGTTAGAACATATCAATGCAAAAGGATATGGTCTAACCATGGGTTTACATACACGTATCGATGAAACTATTCAAACCACCATTGAACATGCGGAAGTGGGCAACTTATATATTAACCGTAATATTGTAGGTGCTGTTGTCGGCGTACAACCTTTTGGTGGTGAAGGTTTATCAGGAACAGGGCCTAAAGCTGGTGGTCCAATTTATTTATATAAATTGATGCAGCATACAGCCCTACCCAATCGCCCTTTTGGTACTGTAAAAAATATCTCTGAACAGCTCAATCTAAAACCATCTGAAATTCAAACAGAATTTCACACTTGGGCAAAACAGCATTATTCGCAATGGGCTATGCATCAGTATCAATCACCGATTGCTTTATATGAACTTCCGGGTCCAACAGGTGAATTGAATCAATACCATGTTGTATCACGTCATCGGATATTGGCAATCGCAGCGCAAGAACAGGCTTTACTGAATCAGTTTAATGCAATTTTGTCTCTCAATGCACAAGTCTGTATTTTAAGTGATGATGCGATTGCTTTAAAAATGATTCAAAGTATGCCAAAAGCGTTGCAACAAAAATTTTCGATGATCAATGATGTGACTGTTGGAGAGTTTGAGGCAGTTTTACATCAAGGTACTGGTCTAAAAGAATTACAGACTGTGATTGCGCAACGTGAAGGCGCAATTGTTGGCATAACTCATTTAGCGGATGCCAATACAATTATCCCGCTTGCACCATTACTTATTGAGCGTGCGATCAGCATCAATACTGCTGCTGCGGGCGGAAATGCAAGTTTGATGACTTTAGGCAGTGAATAAATCATAAAGCAAGATTTAACCAAGTTTAAAGAAAGTTTTCCATTCCAAGTCAATATCATTTGGCTTGGTTTTTTTATTTAGGAACTTTATTTTAGTTTACAGCTATTGGTTTTGCTTACAAAGCAGAGCAAATAAATCACTATTCAGGATAAGTCCTTAACAACAATTGCTGTTTAATTTCTTCATAGTCATCCTGCATTTTTGGGGAGAGACTTTCTACAAACCATGCCCCATCGGCTGCATAACGTAATATTTTTAATGTGGCAGAATCATCCGTTGCAGCATGTTGAGATAATCGCCGTGTCAGCCATTGATCCCACTTCTCGCTATAAGATTTATCTGTCATCAATGTCATGCTTAAAGCACTCCATACTGTGTTGACTCCAAATGAAGCGCTTAAGGTGACATCAATATATGCGCGAGTAAAACAGCCATAAGTAACTGGATCTTTTTCAATTGCTAGACTGACTTGCTGGTCCAATTGTTGGATTAACTCTTCCAACATGGCCTCAATCAAAACTTGTTTATTGGCAAAATGATGAAATACACCACCTTTCGTTACACCTGAACGTGTTGCAATACTTTGAATCGACACGCCATTTACACCGTGTTCAGCAACTAAACTCATCGTGTTGGCTAAAATTAATTTTTTAACACCTTCAGGATCTTTTTTACGTTGATAAGCATTTTCTACAATTTTATCCATACTCAAATCTTACCTGCTTCGTGCTTTTATCAATGTCCTGCTGATGTTGAAAATAAATTAATCACCAATACACCTGAAATAATTAATCCAATGCCTGCAATTGCAGCAAAGTCTAAGCTTTGTTTGAAAATGAAATAACCCACCAAAGCAGTCAGGATAATACCGACACCAGCCCAAATTGCATAAGCAATACCTAATGGAATCGTTTTAATCACTTGAGACAGTAAATAAAAAGAAATCACATAAAAAAATACCACCAGTAAACTTGGGACCAACTTTGTGAAACCTTGGGATTTCACTAAGAATGTTGAACCTGTTACTTCAGCGATGATCGCGACCGCCAATAAACTATAGGCAAAAAGTATAGAATTCATAAATTCATCAAAAGATACCAGTTGGTTGGTATGTTATATAAATTCAATTTACAATACAATCTTTAGCGATTTGTAATCTCAGCCATTAAATTTGATGAATAATAAGCAATTGCACTTTGATAAAAATTATTTTTATAAAAAAAGGTGAGTTATCAATATGATACTCACCTTTTTTCTTCAATTTTCTACTTAATCAGGTAGGATGAATAAAATAGAAAAATGAAATTATAAACAACAAGGCAATGACCGCCAAAATTAAATACGTGTTTACCGTGTTGAAACTCTTTATAAAGTTTAAAATTTCCATTATTTTCGTCACAAAATAAACCAGCATTTATTTTAATATATTTTGTCACAATTTGTAAGATCATTAAGTCTGCTTAAATTAAAAAACACTTAAAAAATGAGTCTAAACGTCTACTTTTACAGCACAAATAGATATTCAAATGAGCCATTCCAAATGATAAATATTATCATATAGTTGTTTTTATTCAGTTATTCTGTAGGTTTTGATACCTATATCACAAGAATAAACATCAAACTCCGCTGATAAAAAATCACCCAAATTGATTAAATTATCTTAACAAAATATGTTTTTAATGTTTTAAACATATGATAAAAAAATCAAAAAAATTAAATATTTAGATACACTCTTCAAATAAAATGAATAAAAAATGAAGGATTTAGATAGAAGTGTTACAAGTTGTGTTTAACAATAAGCGCGCATATCAATGCTTTATGTATATTAAATTTTAAGTGTATAAGGCAAAAAGTGATCACTATAGGATCAACTAAGTGTTTAAAAGATATATTACTTTTTCTCATGCAAAATGATAAAAAAATTTACACTCATTCCTTGAGTTGTAAATTTTAAAAATTGTTATTCTATTTATTAAAAAACCTTATTTCACCTCAAAATGGTGTTTTTCTGTGACCAATTTAATTTTTATATCTTTGTAGTAACGAACCATTGTGTTATTCGGATCTTTCTTGAGTGCATCTGCAAATTTATCTTCATTCATTAACTTGGCGTAGGTTTTATAGCCAATTTCTAAAGTTGATGCTTTCTTACTTGATTCTTGAAATTCATCTATACGCTTGTTGATTTGCTTTACACTGATTTCCATCTTTCATTTCTCGCTACAATTTTATTTTTTATAACATGCTTTTATGACAATTCAGTTTAAATCATTATTTTTTGAGTTTATTTTGAATCAACATTTTTCTTCAAAAACAAAATAGTTTGATCAAACGTTTGCTGACTCGCCTTTTTGCCCAAGAAAAATTGATATTCATGGACCAACCATTCTTTTGATTCAGGGTAGAAAACAGCTTGAACAGGGATTTGCTTTTCTTGCAAAGCTTTTACAAAAGGAATGGACTGCGTATCTGTGAGAAAATCTTTATTCCCCCCACTGATAAATACAGGCGGATAATCCTTGGTAAGATGTTGTATAGGTGATAAACGTTTTAAATATTCAGGATTGTCTTTTTGATTACCTGTATAAGCTTGAACAAGGTTATTTACCCCCCATTCAATCAGTTTGATTTCATCTGGTGCTGTATTGATAAAGGCATTCATATCATAAATTCCGCAATGCAGAATTAAACCCTTAAGTTGTGAAGCTTGAATTGAGGCTGTAAATCCAGATTCTATGGCAAAATTTGGGTTAGTGAGAAGCGCTGCATAATGACTGGCTAAATTAGCCCCAGCCGAATCCCCTGCTAAAAATAATTGATCAGCATCTATATGGTATTGTTTTGCATTTTGCTGGATAAATCGCAGTGCATTATTGATTTGATACAACTGCGTTGGATAAATTGCTTGCGGTGCAAATTGGTATTGCACAGAAACAACATTATAACCTTGTGCTGCAAGCAGTTTAAAATATCCTCTTGCATTATCTTTAGCACCTGAAATCCAACCACCACCATGAATCCAGATCACTGTTGGACGTTTTTCAAATTGTTGAATATCTTTTGGCTGATAGAGATCTAAACTGAGTTTTGGTTGTTCTTGGTAAGTTATATTATGGGTAACAATGACATTCTCTGGCGCATGTTTATCCATCAGATAGCGTTGAAAATGTGCTGAAGTATCAAATGCCTTGGCAATGATTTTGTTATTTTTTTGCACATTTTGGCAGGCAGACAGTGTGAATAGTGAAAGTGTACAAATAAGAATTTTTAGTTTATGCATTTTGACCTCAAAAATGTTCAATCATTGTGATTTTCACATTATCGATACATTCAATTGTGAGCCTAATATAGCTTAAAAAATGAATTCCTTTTCTTTTAATTTCAATGCAAAAATAACTAAAAAATTTTTAATTTATATTTGCGCGATTTGTTGATGTAGACTTTGTAAAAATAAATCCGCTTCAGCTTTGGTTTGGCACTTTTTATGATATAAGCCATTGGCATTTTGATTGTGCGGTGTATATTCTATACTTATAGAAAAATTTTGCGTAATCATATCTTTAGAAACATGTATCGCGATAATATGCAGTGAATTTAGGTAAAAACCATCTTCTATTTTAACCAGCATTTTAAGCCTCAAACCTTATAACACACAGAGAGTAAGACAAAAAAGTCCATCTTTTGATGAGCTTATTGTTTAAATATTTTAAACTTAATCATACTTCAATTTAGCCAGTATTTAAAAATTTTGATTGCTTTTTATGTAACAAAAGGAATAACCACTAAGAATTTTCTTGAACAATACAATAAAAAAAATCTAACACATCATCAAAATTCAGCTTTAGATTGTCTGACATTTTTTTGATTGATCAAATTACATTGGTGTTAGATTGAATAAATCGTGATACTTATCACATTTCATAATAAAAGTTATTTTATCGAAATCTCTTTTATGGAGGTTGTTAATATGAATTATTTGATTATTCTAAACTCATCACAAGCACATCATTATGATGAAGTCCATAAGCTTATCTGTGACTACGATGCTTCGATTCGGGTGAACCCTTCCACTTGGCTGATCAATACCAACTATGAAGCCAACATCATTCGCCAGCATTTAGCGAGTATTATTAGCATTCATGACTCTTTGTTAGTCTTTAAGATTGATGGTGAACATTCATTTACCAACGATTTGGATTTAAATGACTGGATGGAGGATATAAATAGTAAAAGTTTGATTCGTGTCTAAAGCCCACTCCGCTAAATTGCCATAACTAAGGCTTAAATAAACATGATTTTTCATGTTTAAAGCGCTTTAGCATTGATGTCACATATCGAAAGCCACGATAACAAATGACTAAATATCGTTTGAAAACATAAATGAATAAATTGCAGGAAAACAATCAACACGAATAAATACGAAAAGATTATAGCTTTATATCATTTCAAAGATAATGAGAAATCCTTGAAAGCTGAATAAACGACCTCACTTCCAAGGATATTTAATTAGGGTCTGTTGACAATTCGTCTACGTTTGCGACTACGTGTGTTTTTTAGGCGATACTAGGCGCGAAATACGAAATTTAGTCATTCTAAATAATGAGAAACATCGTTTCGCAAGGTAACACGTAGCGGCAAAAAACACGCTAGTCCCGAAGGGTTGTGGTTAAAATTATCTCAGCCTTCGTTATGAAACTCGAAAATAGTCTCGCTATTCTCTTCGTTTCATGCCTTGCCTGCTCAATTTTAACCTACAACGCAAGCCATTTATGAAATGTCAACAGACCCTAAGCAGCTTTAGTTTTACTTAGCGTTTTCAACAAACTCTTTAAAGTCAGCTTTACGTATTTTGGCATGGATCCCCTTGGTCTTATCGACCACTTGCGATACTTCAAAATCAGTAGCAGCACTCAGATAGGCATAAGCAATCGCTTCATCAATACCATATTCTTGATTTAAAAAACGAATCGCTTCACGTGTAGATTTTTTCATTGCTTCGTCTAAATCTTCATCTAATCCTGGTGTAATCCAAAATTCAGCATTCTCTGCTAATGGCTGTACGATTTCTTTACCCGGGATTTTATCTTTGCCTGTTTTCAATAAAGTGAATTTGAATGTTGCTCTTGCTGAAGCTTCTAATGCAGTTAAAGCAACTTCGCCATCGCCTTGGGCAAAATGACTATCACCTGTATAAAACAATGCACCCGGCACTTGTACTGGGTAATATGCAGTTGATCCAGCACCTAACTCATTTATATCAATATTACCGCCATACATCGCTGGTGGTACTGAATGAACTGGCTGTGATGTATTCGGTGCGACCCCCATAATGCCCATAAACGGGCTTAGTGGGAAACGAATCGATTTACCTGATTGTGTTTTTATTACCCCCTCATATTCACCCTTGGCATTTTTTTCTATTGGGGTAAACACTGAAACGTTTCCATATCGCTCAGGATGTTCAGCCGAAGCATTTTCTTGTTGAGGTCTTTTAGGAAATTCGCCCACTAAAGCACCTTTACCATGACGATTTGAAATGACGCCATAGGGAACACGAGGCTCTACTTTAATGACTTCTACTTTTAAAATATCACCTGCTTGTGCACCTTTAATCTCAATTGGGCCAGTCACAATATGAGGTCCATCTTTATGAAAATCATGTTTTAGAGAAGATTTTGTAATATTTTTTGCTTCATCTAAAATGTATTCATCTTTCACCCCTTTTGATTTAAAGAATTTTTCCGCATCCCGCCCTTGATCTTCAAGTAAACCTTCATGTGAAACTGTATCAAAAGTTACCACACTCCCCGACGGAACAGAAATCACAGGCTTGGCATCTTTATTCGGTAAGTAACCCCAAGTAATCGTGTTTAAAGTCGAAGGTACATAATAATTGCCTTTGTATTCACCGTCTTTTAATTGAACCGGCTTATTGGATAATTGCTTAAGAACATTAAAACTTTCAGCATGAACGACTGAAGTACTGATAGCACTGAAAATAAACAGTGAAAGAACCGTGTGCTTAAACATAAAAATACCTTTAATAATTGAAAAATAAAAATATTGCAAAGGTGTTTTCAGCAAATTTCATGCCACGATAAAATTACTTTAATCTGTTCATTTCAATAGCTATTGCGCCAATTGTTTACAATTAGTCGGTCTATTCAAGTGCATAAATAATGAAATGCCCGTAAATATCTTATTTTTGAGTGGGTTTTAAAGTGTTTAATTTTAATGTGTACAGTTTTCTCTCAACCTATTCGGCTTCTTTCATAAATCCTTTTTAGAATGATATGCCAACTTAAATACCCCCTCATCCTCGCTTTCGCTCAAAGGGAGCAAGAACTTTTAACATCAATATGATTCGCTCAATATGATCATTTTTTGATTGATGAACTACGAATAAAAAACCCCACCAAATGGTGGGGCTATTTACGTCAGAATTCTATTTAACTTCTTTCACTGTAAAAGATTTATCTTTAGCAAGTTCAATGGTTCCTTCATCGCCTTTAGAATGAATTGAAACGCCATTGTCACCTTCTAAACGCATACCGCTTCCAGCAGGTACTTCTTTCAATGAATAGTTATTTCCATCGCTATCCGTTAATGTCGCTGTAACAAAATTATCACTGGTCTTAAGTGTAAATTGTTTCTTATCAGCGGTTTCATATTTTACCGTTTTTTCAGCTGACTCATTTGTATCAACAGCAACGGCACTACTACTTACCTCATTATCAGGAGATGTCGCTTTATCTTTGTCTTTTGCACTACACCCAGCAACAAAAACAACAGCTAAAAAAGATGAAATTAATAATAATTTTTTCATGTTTAATCTCGAATAAATATGGAAGTTAAGTTCTAACATAGCGCTTTAGAGCAATCCAACCACTTATTGCGAATAACTACTTGTTGCCTACACAAATTATAACAATCACTTAGAACCTTATACATTTTAAGCTTGAATTTTGTTTTAATTTAAATATTTAGTTTAATTCTTTGATCAATGAATAGGATGTATTAAGCCCAGATAAGCGCTGTCATTGCCAATTAGAACGAGGCGGTTGTATATCATTAAAGAAAATTACTCGGCTATTTTAGCTTATGCCTACAGTATGATTTCTTATAGAGGAAGCCTAAAAATTACTTGAATTAGATATAAAAAATCCAAATAAAACTTTGCTTTAAAATTAATAACTCCCCCACTTTTCGATATATTTTAATTGTGAAATAGAGCCTAAAGAATCAAAGATCTATCTATAAAATGTTTTTCTAATCTCAAACAAGACTTTATCTTTACAATAAAAAAGAGCTTTAAGCGTCTTAGCATAAACATGATTTCGCCAATCCATTATATCAATCAGCCCACTGTATCAGTGGGCTGATTGATTAACTGTCCTTATCGACTGAATGTGGCGTTGTTGTTTGATCTTGCTTTTGTGTATCTGAATCTCTTTTTTGACACGCTGTTAAGCCAATCAACATAGCTAAACTTAAAATTGAAAATATTTTCATAGTTCGCTCAGTTTTGCTTAAAAATACACCATATCAAAGTATGGGCTTCTTGATGTGTATTTTATGAAACTTACGTAACATTTCGAACAGCCTTAGCAAAATTTTAAATCTGTTTAGATGACAAATTAGATACACTCACCAACAATGCTTACATTTAAAAAAACTACTCAGATTATTAAGATATTTTTTAATTTTCAGAATCATAGACACATGCTTGGTTTTCTCTTTAAAAATCCATTTAATTCGCCAAAATTTAGTCACTTCGCCTTAATATTAGCCAGAATTTCGATCGGTTTATTTTTCTTAACAACGGGTTATAACAAATTATTTGTAGAGAAAAATCAACAAATCATGTTGGAAACGATTGTTTCGGCAGGTATACCTTTTCCAGAAGTAACAGCTATCATTGTTTCTTTATTTGAATTTGTATTCGGACTATTGCTAACCCTAGGGTTATTTACTCAGTTAAGCAGCCTTATATTGATCTTTATTTGCTTTGTAGCACTTGTAACCGTTGGCATTTATACAATCCCACCGGGTCTTAATTTGATCACTTGGATAAGCTGGTTTTTCTATATCCATGATTTGCTTTATATTTTCATTTTACTTTTTATTTTTACAAACAAGCCAGATTCTTTCACGCTAGATAAACTTTTTTTCAAAAAATACTTTTAGAAAATAGCCACTTTTTTTGGAAAGTCGGGATACACATTGTCAAACTGTATGAAGCAAAATCATTTGCTTCATCGTAACAAAAAAGATGCTATTTCACTTTACATAAGATCAATATATCTTCACCGCCTTGAGCCACCATGTTATATACTATTTTAGATAAATTTACCGTAATTGCCTTTGTATGTCTGACTTACAGCTTTCCTTAAGTGAATACCTTACAACTGTTCAAGAAGTTATACGTGTAACTTTTGATGAACCAATATGGGTAAAAGCTGAGATTAGAAATCTAAGTATCAAGGGCGGCCACTACTACTTAGAACTTGCAGAAAAGGAGGAAGATTCAGATAAAGTCATTGCCAGTTGTAAGGCAACAATCTGGAAATTCTCTGCTGCCAAAATGGTATTAAAATTTGAACGTGAAAGTGGTGTTGAACTCTCTCGCGATCTCAATGTACTGATTAAAGTGAAAGCTGTATTTAGTCCCCAATATGGTTTTTCAGTCAATATTGAAGCAATAGATTCAAGTTATACCCTAGGTGATATCGCACGGCGTTATCAACAAATTTTAGAAAGGCTGACCAGCGAAGGTCTACTGAATAAAAATAAATTATTGCCTACCCCATTTGATATTCAAAATGTGCTCGTCATTGCTCCTGAAAATGCTGCTGGCTTGGGTGACTTTAAGAAAGATGCTGATGCTCTTGATCAAGCTGGGGTTTGTCATTTTGTCTATCATACAGCAACGTTTCAGGGGAACACTGCAGCGACAAGTATTTCTGAAGCTTTAGCAAATGCATTACGACAATGGGCGAAAGACCTCAATACACCACCAGATCTTATTGTGATTATTCGTGGTGGAGGTGCCGTCAATGATCTAGCCTACCTCAATGACTACAATCTCGCTGCGCTACTCTGCAAGCGCTCTGTTCCAATCTGGGTAGGTATAGGCCATGAAAAAGATAGAACCATTTTAGATGAAGTGGCGAACCGTTCTTTTGATACACCGAGTAAAGTGATTGGAGGTATTCGAAATCTAATCGTAGAGCGCACTCAAGATGTGCTAGATTCTCTACATAAGATTAAACTGTTATCTCAGCATCAAATCACTGCTTATCAAAGCCAGAATGATCAGTACATCAAAGTCATTAAAACGCTTTCTCAAGGGCAGATCAATGAAGCAAATAAAAGCTTAGATTTGATGAAAGGTACTGTTCAGTATTTGGCACAGCAACTGATTAAATTGGCATCCAATCAAGTTGAATCACTTATGCGTGAAACGCTTTTGCAAAATCCACGTCATGTCATGGCCAAAGGCTATGCTATTGTCCGTAGTGATGGTAAAGCCATTCGTTCTATTCAACAAATTTCAACTGATCACATCCAAGTAGAGTTATTGGATGGTACGATCAACGCAAATGTGACACAGGTATTAAGCAATGGCTAAACAAGATTTAACGTTTAAAGAAGGTTATGACGTTCTAAAGAAAAATGCAGAATTATTAGAATCTCAAGAAGAACCTGATATTGATAATTTGATGAAGATTGTGGAAGAATCCATGTCTGCATATAAAGCCTGTAAGTCACGTGTAGATGCGGTGCAACAGGCTCTAAATGAGACTTTTAAAGAATAGATAGATAATCAATCTAAATGTTCAATAACTTTATAACTCTTAAACCTGCTATTTCTCCTATAAAAATAAGAGAAATAGCAATAAAAATATAAATTAAATCAAAAAATTATAAGCCATTAAACACTTAACATACTATTTAAGGTTTCACTGACATTTTTTGATTTCACTTGAGATTTTAATCCTTCAAGTGCGGCTTTTACTTCACTTCGTTGTGGTTCAGCTAATGTATACCAGCGTGTAAGGACTTGGAGTAAACGAGAGCCAACAATTGGATTCTTCTCATCCAAATACTTCGCCAAATCGACAAAATGCTGAACACCAAAACTCCATGCATTGACAGGATTGGCATTTAAACCACCACTCACTGAACGAATACGGTTAGGTGTACCTAAATCATAATCAGCATGTGACGTTAAATACTGAATCGTTTCAGCCGTTGCTTTCGGATGCGCTGCTTGAATCATAAACCATTGATCTAATGACAATGCTTCATCCTTAAAGCGCTTATAGAAGTCTTCTAAGGCTGCTTTTGCTTGTGGAGCATCATTCCATACCAATACTTTAAGTGCGCCAAGTCGCTCAGACATATTCACAGAATTTTCATACTGTGCATAAGCCAAATCAAATACTACGGTATCCCCCTGACGCGCCATAAAACTCAACATGATATTTTTCAGAGCACGAACACCCATTGCTTGTGAAAATTCATTTTGTGAATCTGGATCAAGTGATACATATGTTTCTTTAACAAAGTCACCCAAGACTTTAGCCAATTGATTCAACAAGGCTTCACGTGCTTCATTTACAATCAAAGGATTATAATCTTGATCAATGCGACTACCCAAATAACCTTCACTTGGTACATCAAATAAGCGTGACGCCAATAGCGGATCTTTTTCAATTACATTTGGTAAGGTCTGTTTAATTGCATCTACATAAATTTGAGCATCATGACCATTAAGCAAAATACGCTCAAGCAAAGTCTGTGTGGCTTGCCACTGGTTAAAACCATTGGTTTCATATTGTAATAAGAAGGCAAGTTCTTCATCTGAATAGTTAAATTCAAGATTTACCGGTGCTGAGAAATTACGTAATAAAGATGCTACAGGCTTTTCGGTCACACCTGTAAATTCAATACTTGCTTCTGTTTGATCAAACAAATACACCCCATCTTTTACCCCATTCTCAAATAAAGCCTCAGAATGCAGGGTGTACTGCTCACCTGTTTCTGCATTAAACAATGCTAAAGCCACAGGAATAGGTACAGCTTTTAAGTTTGGATATTTAGGATGGGGTTTTAAACTTTGTTTAAAGCTTAAACGATAAGTTTGAGTACTCGCATCATATTCACCTTTCGCTTCAAGCTTTGGCGTTCCTGGTTGGTTATACCAGATTAAAAATGCAGATAAATCGACACCTGAACCCGCAGTTAAGGCAGCAACCCAATCTTCAACAGTGACCGCTTGACCATCATGACGTTGAAAATATTCATCGGTACCCTTACGGAATTTTTCCTTGCCCAATAAAGTTGACATCATGCGGTTAATTTCCGCACCTTTCTCATACACTGTCGCGGTATAGAAATTGTTGATTTCCACAAAATGATCTGGACGTGGAGGATGCGATAATGGGCCTGCATCTTCTGGAAATTGATGCGCTTTAAGCACTGCAACATCGTCGATACGTTGTACTGCAGCCGATTGTAAATCTTCTGAAAAAGACTGATCACGGAAAACTGTTAAGCCTTCTTTTAAACACAATTGGAACCAATCACGGCAAGTAATACGGTTACCTGTCCAGTTATGGAAATATTCATGAGCAATCACAGACTGTACACGCATAATTGCGGCATCAGTGGTATATTCTTCATCAGCAAGCACACATGATGTATTGAAAATATTTAAACCTTTATTTTCCATTGCACCCATATTGAACTGACTGGTTGCCACAATCATATAATTGTCTAGATCGTATGCACGTCCATAATGTTCTTCATCCCAACGCATAGAATGCTTTAACGCTTCCATCGCAATATGACATTTTGGGATATCTTTTTCTTCTGCATAGATTTCTAAAGCCACATCACGACCTTCTGAAGTGGTATAACGGTCTTTTAAAACCGCTAAATCACCAATCACACAGGCAAATAAATAAGCTGGTTTTTTGGTTGGATCTTCCCAAATGGTATAATGGCGCTCATCACCAGTTTTACCCGCTTCAATCAAGTTACCATTTGCCAAAAGTACAGGATATTTGTTATCGGCTTCTACACGAGTGGTAAACACAGATAAGACATCTGGACGGTCAGGATAGAACGTAATTTTACGGAAACCTTCTGGCTCATTTTGAGTGACAAATAAATCACTCCCCGCAAGATATAATCCTTCGAGTTGTGTATTGGTTTCAGGATGAATGACCACAGATGTTTCAACGATGGCTTCATCTGGTGCATTGGCAATCACCAATTGCTCAGAATCAAGCTTATACTCACTTTCAGTAAGCTGCTTACCATTAATAAAAATTGATTTAAGCTCAAGATCGCGTCCAAGCAATACCATATCTCCTGCTGCTTGGCGTTTCATGACTAATTTGCTATTTACATTGGTATGGTCATCATAAACTTGGATATCGAGATTGATTGAATCTACAACATATGAAGGTTTTTGATAATCTTTTAGATATATAGTTTGATCTGCTTCAACTACTGGGTTTGCCGCGATATTCATATGATGTCCTAATCCTATTGTTGAGCTTCGACTTGTTATCGTGAGCTTGATCATCAATCAAATTTCACAAAGTGTCTGTTCTGTTGATTAATTTCTATATGGGTCTAGTTGAAATTAATTTCAATTGTTGGAATGCAAAAAACGTGCGAGATGGCCTATATTTATACAACAATTTATCCTGTAAATTAGAAATGATGCTTATGAAAATTAATGCAATAAAAAGCAAACAAGATTTTTTAACATTTTTAGATAATCTCAAACAAGATCATCTGGAAAATATTCAACAATGGGAAAATAAAGATCTGCAAAGCTTTTTAGCAGCAATGCACAATTGGGTGGAAGATATGGAGGGTTTTTATGCCAATACCCAACAGCCACAACCAGAGTGCATCCCATGGAAAATTTTTGCAGATATTTTAATGGCTGCAAAAATCTATGAATAATGACAAGGAAAACTTTGAGGAAAATATATGAAATCGCTTAGGCTATTTATAACTATAATGAGTCTTCTCTCTTTGCCTGTTTATGCAAAGCAAACTGCCCCATATTTTTGCTTTAAAGAAAGTCAAAACAACATAGACGAATTGTCAACAGCCCCGAACCTTCTGCTTATTTCTGAGGAAGAATTTCCAAAAGTCAAAACAGTTCAATATTATCCTTATATGAAAAAAATCTCGTTAAAGTTTACCCACTATGATGCTGTTGATACAGCACAAGGTAGACCAAGTGAATTTCACGATTTCTATAAAGAAATAATCAATCAGAAAGAAACAGGAACTTATGAAATCGTTTATCAAGGTGCTGTGCTTTACAATGTCAATTACACCAGCAAAAAAACCAAGAAAATGACCCAATTCGACAGACTCTATCCTAATGATGGACAAATTTTTCAAAAACTTAAGCAAAATGGGGTTAAATGCTTTTAACGGTATTTTTACAAAGAAAAACTTAGAATAATGCCTTCTTTATCTGAAATTATGGATAATGGCTGTAAATGAAACAAAGATATGGAATTATGAAGTTGCGAACCTTGCTCAGTGTATGTGGTTTTACTTTGTTGAGTCTAAGTACCATCAGCCACGCAAATCCTGAGTTTCTCCCCCCAGATCAAGCTTTTCAATTCTCTGCTGAATCAATTTCAGAAAATAAAGCACAATTGAAATGGACAGTTGCACCTCACTATTACCTTTATCATGATCAATTTAAAGTAACAGTCAACAATAAAGCTGTACCTTTAAGTCTCCCAAAAGGTCATATCAAAGATGATCCAACCTTTGGGAAAACAGAAGTTCATTATGAAAATGTGACTACACAGATTCAAGTCAAACCAAATTCACAATATTTAGTGATGTATCAGGGTTGTTCTGCGGATGGCTTATGTTATCCATTACAAAGGAAAACTATTGCAACTGATGCAGATGGCTTATTACCACAAAGCAATACATCGTCTAAGCACCTATTCAATAATAATTCAAATAGCACATTACTCAATCAGCCTGCTACTGTCCCAGCTCAAGATAAAAAGCTCAAAGAAAACGCTGAAACTAAAGCCAATTCAACTGCTGAAGAACCAGTTCCAAACAAAGTATTGGATGATCAAACCACTCAGCTTGGACAAAAAACTGTCAATAAAGCAGATAACACTGCACATCTAATCGACCCCAATGCTTCTGTTGCAAGTAGCAATGCAATTACAGATACGGAAAATTCTGCTGATTTAAACAGCAATACGGGCACTAAAAACAATACATCGTCATTACAATGGAATGATGATCAATCATTCTTCAAACTATTGTCTAAAGACTCTCTGTTTCTAAATTTATTGGTGTTTTTCGGTTTAGGTATTTTACTGGCGTTTTTACCCTGTTCGCTGCCACTTATTCCAATTCTCTCTGGCATCATCATTCAGCGCGCGAAAGGTTATAAAGCTGTTGTGATTGCCTTGTGCTTTGTAGTAAGTATGGCAGTGGTTTACGCCATTATGGGGATTGTGGTTGCTGAAATTGGTTATAGCTTTCAACGTTGGTTCCAAAGCCCTTGGATTGTTTCATTATTTGCAGTTTTATTTGTTGTATTAGCTTTAAATTTATTTGGTTTATATCAATTAAACTTACCGCAATTCATCACCAATAAATTGAGTCATCTGCAAAATAATCAAAAAGCTGGGACAGTGCTCGGTGCTGTAGTTATGGGTGCATTATCAGCACTTATTGTTGGCCCTTGTATGAGTGCCCCACTTGCTGGCGCATTATTATTTGTTTCACAAACTCAAAGTGCTGTATTAGGTGGTTTGTACTTATTTATTCTCGGTCTAGGTATCGGTTTACCTTTATTTATCGCTAGTGTATTTGGTTCTAAATTATTACCAAAACCAGGTAAATGGATGGATCGGATTAAAGTCAGTTTTGGCTTTATTATGCTGATGGTTGCATTGTACTTTATTCGCCCTATGCTGCCTTCGACTGTGTATGCTGCTATTTTTGCCTTGCTGTGTATCGCATTGGCAATCTATCTCTTTATTGCTCTACGCGACAGTGAAAAAACAGTCAATAAAGTTATTCTTGCAATCATCGCAATTGCCAGTTTAGTGGCTGGTTTTTGGAATATTCAACAAAGTTATTCTGCTTATCAAATTCAACATAGCCAAACAGAACATTTAGTTTGGAACAAAGTGACCACCGCTGAACAATTAGAACAGGCTTTGATCAATGCAAAACAGCAAGGCAAACCCATCATTATTGATGTCTATGCGGACTGGTGTGTGGCGTGTCAACCGATTGAAAAAGAGGTATTCCCACGTACCGATGTACAAGAGGCATTGAAAAACTTCACCCTCATCCAATTAGACTTAACGGAATACAACGCCTCACAAGACATCATTTTAAAACAACGTGAAATTTTAGGTCCGCCAACCATGCTGTTTTTAAATAGCAATGCACAAGAAATCCGTGAATTGCGCTTTACAGGTACCTTCTCAGCACCACAACTTATTCAACAAACTGAAAAAATACACACAGGACGTTAAGCAAACTCTCCATGATCACTGCACAAGCAATTCATTTAGGACCGATTATGTTGCCATGGGGATTAACCATCCTCATGCTTGCGATACTGATGAGTGTGGTAATTGGAAAGTTTAGCTTTCAATATTTTAGCATTTCAAATTTACAATGGGCTGCGTTTAAAGACTCGATTTGGTCGGCATTCTTGGTCGGCATGTTATCTGCACGACTTGGCTTTGTCTTACTCAATTTAGATGTTTATTTAGAGCATCCAATTGAAATATTGAAGATTCAAGATAAAGGTTTTCATCTTTATGTGGGAATTGCTTGCGCTGGCCTATGGATGGTTTGGAAAAATCGATCTCTAAAGAAAAGCTTTATTGCACTATGCTTTGCAGCTTTTGCCCTGTTTTTCATTTCAGGCCAATATTTCTATCAACAGGTACAATTGCAATACCAACAATTTCCTCAAGTCAATTTAGTGAATCTTCAACAAGAGCATGTTGAGCTGACTCAGTTCCTCGGTAAACCCACCGTAATTAATCTTTGGGCCAGTTGGTGTCCGCCTTGCAGACGTGAAATGCCGGTGTTAAATGATGCTCAACAACGATACCCCAATGTGCAATTTGTCTTTATTAATCAGAATGAAGACGCCAAAACGGTGCAAACGTATTTGCAACAACACAAACTTAATTTGCATTGGGTTCTACTGGACTTTGACGGTGTAACGGCACAAAAAATGGGAATGTTTGGCTTACCCAGCACTTTATTTTTTAATGCACAAGGCAAATTAATCGATACACATATGGGGGAACTTACCCATGCAGCGCTTCACCAAAAAGTTCAAAGGATAGTTTCGGAATAATCTATTTCATTGGCATTGATTAAAGAATTATTGCTTTTAACCTTAGGAGTCATCTTGATGATTGATTTAAAAACACTCGGTATTTATTCGCTTGGTTTGGTGTTAAGTGGCTCTTTGTTTGCTGCTGATGCAAATTTCCTTAAAAATAAATTGGAAAAAGAAGGTTATAACTTTGTTAAGCAAATAGATGCACCCGAGGGTTTAGAAGGTTGGACGGGCTATAAAGATGAATATCCATCGACAATCTTTATTTCAAAAGATCAAAAGCACTATATCGTCGGTGACCTATTTAATGCTTCAGGAAAAAATTTAACCGAAGAAGCGATTAACACCCATGTTAAAGGTGCCGTATTAGATGAAATTTGGAAAAGCCTAGAAAAATCAACTTGGATTCAAGACGGCGATCGCAATGCACCAAAAGTCGTTTATGTATTTAATGATCCAAACTGCCCTTACTGTCATACCTTTTGGCAACAAGCACGTCCCTTTGTAGATTCAGGAAAAGTTCAATTACGTCATATTATGGTTGGGGTCATTCGCCCAAGCAGCAAAGGACAAGCCGCAACGATTTTAAACAATGCCAATCCTGCAGAAATTTTCAAACAATACAATTTAAGCAACGGTAAGAATAAATTGGTGGAAATGAAAAGCATTCCTAAGCCGTTATCTGAAAAGTTAGATGAAAATACCAAACTGATGGATAAATACGGTTTTTATGCTACTCCTGCAATGGTATGGAAAGATACAAAAGGTGAAATTCAAAGCCAGCAAGGCGCACCGAAAGACATTAAAAAGTTATTTGATTAAGCAATGATAAAAATGAGTGATTAAAACCCACTCATTTTTGATTAGGGTGTTTTGCATATTTAAAATGAATTGAGTTGACATGCAGTTTTATTTTAACTCTTAAACCATTGTTTCACTTGAAATCTGATAATTTAAAATTTATCGTGGTTTTATTTTAGAGAGATCGTTTAACAATTCCATAAGCTGCTGGATTTTCTCTGCACCATATTGTGTTTGAATATCTGTATAGCTTTCTTCCATTTTCACCGCTTGCGTCTCAAAGTATCTTTTACCTTCATCGCTCAGCTGAATCAAGCTCACTCGTTGATCATGTAGATCTTTTCGTTTCTTAATCAGATTTTGATCAAGCATACGATTTAAAATCCCCGTTAAACTGGGTCTTAAAATACATGCCAAATCAGCCAAGTGGTTATTTTCAAGTTCATCATATTGATAAAGTACAGAAATCACACGCCATTGCTGCTCAGTCAAACCCATTTCATTTAAAATCGGTCTAAAATGCATCATTGTAGCTTCTCGCGCTTGTAACAAAGCTAAAGTCAGAGATGGCGATACGCGAATCGGTTTCATAAAAATCCTTTAAATAAAAATTTATAGAGAGATTAATTAAAGAATTTATTCAATACATATACAGCAACAACCTCACGATTTGACTGATCAGTGAATTCATACAAATCCATATTCTCTTGACTACAAAATGATAATAAAAAATTTATACTGCTCATGCGAACAATCTTACAGTAACAACATCTGCGCAAAATAAAAATATTGCGGTAATGCTTGTACATATCATAAAAAAATCATCAATAAAATGAATGACTCAGTTTATTTATATGATTGTAGTATATAGCAAAATTTTCAGCTTTTGTTCAAGTGCTTCAGCCTGTTTGGCTTTATCCACGATCTTGAATTGCCCTGCTATTCTTTTTAAAATTCTGCGCAAAAGTGAATGCTGGTTGATTTTTCTGTTTCTTTTTTGAGTGGTTATTTTCTTTTTAATCGGCTTGCTATCTTTTTCCGATATTCAAGCAAATAAAATCCATAAAAAAAATGCATTAAAAAACTCGCAATTAAGCGAGTTTAGGGTGCGTCAATCATACGATTGACGCTTAAAGCTACACAAAATACAGACCAGGGAAAATCAAATCTTGTACTGCTTTAATGCGTCTATTATTGATCATTTTTTTAAAAACAACTTATCATTTTCAGCCAATTAAATATCATTTTCTAACTAAAATAAGGCTTAAATGACATTTTGTTTATTTCTTAATCGAACAAAATCGCTCAAGTGTCATTCCTGACTGCTCAATACTTTGCTTTTGTCGATCTAAAAAATTATTGGCGATCACCAACATCATATTGGCCGTATCAAGTTCTAAATTTTCTTTCGAAATCCTAGCAATCGCTTGATAAGCATCTAAACGTGAACAAAATGCTTGATGCTGCTCAATCGCAGTGATCGTGCTATGCGCTTCATCCAAGATATGTTTAGTTGCATTGACTTGATCAGTATAGGTTTGAATACGTTGATCATACTGTTCTTGGGTGAGTTTTTGCGTGGATGATTCAGCAAAACTTTGCGTGCTCAATCCACTACTCAGAACAATACTGCAGAGGGTCAAAATAAATCTATAGATCATGCTGAAGCAAACCTTTTATTTATAAAATATCTGCTTTCCATACATCTTCGTATTCATCAGCATCTATCATAAATCTAAAGCCTTGTTCCAAAGCCAGATAAGGGATCGCATCAGGAAAAACCTCTTCAAGCTCTTTTACACTGATCACATCAAAAAAATCTTCACCCTCTTCCAACTCACCACCATAAATAAACCATGACACATTTTCAGCATCTGGCTGTTTACGCAAACCCACAATCGGTTCTTTACTTAAGGTTTGCTTAGCGATAGCCACGAGATCCGTTTCATTGACTTTGATATATCGAGAGTCAAATTCTTCACACACTAATTTCTGTTCTTCTACAAAATCTTGCAACATGTACATTTCCGAACGATTGGATTTTGTCAAATTGTAAGCTGACAGTTTGACAATCACAATCAATTCACCAAAAGAATCTTGCATCACGCGTTTATTTTGTTAAACTTGATTATGTTACATTTTCAAGGTGAATCGTGATGCCGCCAAATTTGACTCCGCCATCGAAGTTAAATGATCGCTCTGTAAGAGAAAATTTTAAGACAATCAATTCTCTTATTTCTATTATTGAGCCTATTTCAAAGCAAGATTTACGTACAATTGAATTTCGTAGCAACATCTGTATTCCCTATCCTTTGGAAACCGTTGCAGCAGGTTTTCCATCACCCGCTCAAGACTATACTGAAAAAAAAATTGATTTAAATGAACACTTAATTCATAACCCTATTGCAACCTTTATGTTAAAAGTTAACTCCTTATCAATGAAAAATGCAGGTATTGAAATTGGAGATGAAATTTTAATTGACCGTAGCCTAGAGGCTGAACACGGCGATGTTGTTTTGGCATTAATCAACAATGAATTTACAGTCAAACGCTTTATGCAAGTTAAAGTATCTACAGGAATTTATGATATTTGGCTTAAAGCAGAAAATCCTGATTTTCCAGATATTCATCCACACAGTGAAGAACAAATTATGATTTGGGGTGTTGTTACTTGTATTCTTAAAAAATTAAAATGATCATTGAACATCATAGCCTTTGTTTGTGCTACTCATCTTCAAGCTTCATTTGTGATACCCACCTAGTAACCAAGACTCACTAAAAATAGGTTAAAAAAATAATTGTTATGATTGAATCATTAAGACGTCTGGCACTCTCTCATCAAGGCCTAATTTCACCTGCTTCCTTTGGTACAGGATTATCTGGAACACGCCATGCGATTGAACATCTTGGCTATATTCAGATTGATACAATTTCTGTAGTAGAACGTGCCCACCACCATATTTTATGGAGCCGTGTTCCAGACTATCAGCAAAGCCATTTAAATCAACTAGTCAAACAGCAGCATATTTTTGAATATTGGTTTCATGCAGCATCTTATTTACCAATGCAAGATTATCGCTATGCACTTCCTCATATGACATCGATTAGAAATGGTGAGCATCGTTATTTTAATCGTGGTGATCAAGCTTTTATGAATGAGATTCTGGCTCGGGCGAAAGCTGAAGGCAGTATTCGATTACGCAACATTGAACAAGGCAATAAGCAAAATTCAGGGGGCTGGTGGAACTCAAGTTTAGCGCGTCGTTCGATTGAGCAATTGTTTATGCAAGGCGATTTGATGATTTCTGAACGTAATGGTATGGAAAAAGTCTATCAACTGACCGAATATTGTATCCCGAGTCATCTTGATCTGAGTGTTCCTACACTAGAGGAATATGCCCGCTACTTGTTCAATACCACGCTCCGTGCACATGGCGTGTTTGCATGGAAGCAATTGTTGCATTTAAAAGTTGGGCAAAAGATTCGTGAGGCAATGCGTGACATCGTCAATGAACAATTAGATGCAGGTGTGATCACCACTTTAGCTCAATTAGGCAGTAGTGACAAAGAGAGTCAAAATCTTTATATCAAAACCGATGCCTTAGAACAGATCCCGAATATTGAGTTAAAAGTAAAAATTCTCTCTCCTTTTGACAATCTGGTAATACATCGTGAACGTTTAAATACCTTGTTTAAATTTGATTATCGTTTGGAATGTTATGTGACGCCACCTAAACGTGTATTTGGTTATTTTTGTTTACCTATTTTATATGGGGATCAAATTGTCGGACGTATAGATTGCAAAGCACATCGGGCAAAAAATCAATTTGAAGTCATCAGCCTACATCTTGAACCCCAGCATCTTAATCATACTATTGCAGACCCAGCGCATTTCTTTAGCGCACTAAACACTGAAATACACCATTTTGCCCAATTTAATCAATGTATAAATATAAATGAAGGTCTTCATAAAATTCTTGATGAAAGCAATAAACGATTTAAGTAATCGACAACGTAAGCTTAAATTCAAGACACTTAAAAATGAAGAAGCTTAAAATTCAAAATAGCTAGAATGACAAAACGCCTCAGTTGAGGCGTTTTGTCATTTAGAAGCTACGATTAAGATGAGTTCAAAGCCCTATTTTTGCTGAGGCTTGTGTTGGCTTTGCTGATTTTGTTGAGCCTGTTGGTTGGATTGTTGCTTTTGCTGATTTTGTTGATTTGATTGTTGATCTTGCTGACTGTGTTGCTTCTGCTGCTGATTAGATTGGTTGGGTTGACCTTGTTGGTCATTCTGCTGGTTTTGTTGCTGATTCTGTTGCTGATTCTGTTGAGAGTTATGTTGTTGATTAGCCATTTTCATATCCATCCTTTTCAATATTGGGATATGCCGTACAAATCGACGACAACTGTTAATTTAGCCCTCTCAGTTTTCTATACAAGGATTGAGATGTTTCATTTTTCGACATTGTAAGCTGCAATTTAAGATATACCTTTTAAAAGAACCACTTCTCTATTTGCTCTTTTTACCTAAATTACTTAAACCACTACGAAGCTCAACAGTGCTTAGTCAGTTTTGCATCTCACCACACCAACGATTTAATCATCCAGCCCAAAGGATGAACAAATCCACACTAGATTTGATTTGAATTTATTTTAAACATCTTTTAATATTTCACTTGAATTTGTAACTTTTTCAAGACAGCCCATGAGCGAACAAATTTTTGCTTTGATCGACATTAACAATTGTTATGTCAGTTGCGAGCGCGTATTTAACCCCAGTTTAAATAATAAGCCCGTTGTCGTCTTAAGCAATAATGATGGTTGTGTCGTTTCACGAAGCAATGAAGCCAAGGCGTTAAGCATAGATATGGCAATCCCTTGGCATGAAGTTGAACAACAAGCTAAAAAAGCTGGGGTACTCGCCTTTTCAAGTAACTATGCTTTATATGGTGATTTTTCAGATCGTTTTTTTAAAATTTTAAAGATTTTTTTTAAAGATGAGGATTTGGAAGCCTACTCTATTGATGAATGTTTTATCAATCTCAGCTCTTACCAAGACTTATTCGATCTACAGGATTATTGTAGAAAACTCATCAAAACCATCCAAAAATGGCTTGGTCTGCCCTGTTGCATTGGTATTGGCTATAGTAAAACTCAAGCCAAGCTTGCCAACAATTTTGCCAAGAAACGTAGAGGCTTTGATAGCGTCTGTGACCTGACTGGTTTAGATTTATGCAGTTTTGAAGGCCTACTGCTTGAAACCAGTGTTGCAGAAGTCTGGTGCGTTGGACGTAAAACCAGCAAACGCTTACAAGCTTATAATATTTATAATTGCTATGACTTAACTTTTGCCAATGAACATTACCTTGCACGCGAGTTTTCAGTGGTCATTGGGCGCACCATTCGTGAGCTAAAAGGTCAATCCTGCATTGCATTGGACGATGCAGACATTCCCTCCAAACGCATCCTTTCCTCACGCAGTTTTGCATCTGCCCTAAACAATGTTGAGATTATCAAACAAGCAATTATTTTCCATGTCAATCGTGCACATCAACGACTCAGCAAGCAACGGCAACTGTGTGCAGTTGTGCATGTTTCCTTATATGAAAAAGTTGCACAGGCGCCCTATAAAAAGGCACAAAGTAGTGTCATTGGCTTGATGTATGCAACAGACGATTTGATGATTTTAACCAAGTCAGCATTACAGCAAATTGATGTTTTATTTAAAGAAAATTTAAAGTATGTAAAAGTTGCTGTGATGTTCTCAGCACTGCATAGCAAAAGCCAGCACATCAATGACTTATGGCATCCTGTAGACTTTATTCAGCAACGTGATCAACTTATGGATACGCTCTCAAGTATGAAACAACGCTTTGGCTCAGACTGTATACAAGTGGGTTATCATTCCAACCAAGAAACATGGAAAATGCGCCAGCAAAATCGATCTCCAAGCTATACAACACGTTGTAGTGAGATCTTATCTATTGACGATAGTCATATGGCTGTTACACAAATCAAATGAATAGTTTTGGTCACTCAGTTTAAAATAAAGTCTCTGTAAAACATCTGCTAAAAATGTCATATTTTAACATTGCCATTTACAGACAAAATTAACATTATATAGCCCATACAAGGCACTGCGTTTCCGCGACGATTCAAAGAAAATATAAAGTATTTGTGGAAAAATATGCCATAATATGCAAACTTTGCAGACATCTTGCAAATTTTTTTGCGACTTTTGAATTGGAGCACTCTCAATGAGTTCGACCATTTTGGTCATTCACGGACCAAACTTAAACTTGCTAGGAAAGCGCGAACCTGAGGTCTATGGTCACCTCACATTGGATGACATTAACCAACAATTGAGTCTCCAAGCACGTCAAGCCAATATAAGTTTAGATACTTTTCAAAGCAACTGGGAAGGTGCTGTGGTCGATCGTATTCACCAAGCTCAACAAGACGGCATAAAATTTATCATTATTAATCCTGCCGCGCTGACCCATACCTCAGTCGCTATACGTGATGCCCTACTTGGCGTTGCGATTCCATTTATTGAAGTACATCTTTCTAATGTTCATGCACGTGAAGCATTTAGACATCATTCTTATTTATCAGATAAAGCCGTTGGCGTCATTTGTGGTTTAGGTGCCAAAGGCTATTCTTTTGCACTTGATTTCGCCATCGAAAAACTTAAATCTTCAACCCAATCATAATTTAGGAATACGAACCCATGGATATTCGCAAAATTAAAAAGCTCATCGATTTGATGATCGAATCTGATCTTCAAGCAATTGAAGTGAAAGAAGGCGATCAATCGATTGCTTTAACTCGCCGTAATCCTGTGGTTGCTGCTGGTGTAGCACCTATTGCCCTCCCAACCGCTGAAGCGCCTGTAGTTAAAGCTGCCTCTCGTGGTGCAGTAGAAACGTCTCCAATGGTTGGTGTGTTCTATTCAGCACCAAGTCCTGGTGAAGCACCCTTTGTAAATGTAGGTCAAACTGTTTCTGCAGGTGAAACCCTCGGGATCATCGAAGCAATGAAAATTATGAACCCGATTGAAGCAACTCAAAGTGGTGTAGTTGAAGAAATTTTAGTAAAAAATGGTGATGTAATCCAGTTCGGTCAACCTTTATTCCGCTACCGCGCGTAATACCTCGGGGGTTGATATGTTGCAAAAAGTTTTAATTGCAAACCGAGGTGAGATTGCGTTACGCATCACTCGAGCTTGCAAAACTTTAGGAATCAAAACTGTCGGCATCTATTCAGACGCTGATAAAGATTTGATGCATTTACGTTTTTGTGATGAAGCAGTATGTATAGGTCCAGGTGCGAGTAGCGAAAGCTATTTAAACATTCCTGCCATTATTACCGCAGCAGAAATTACAGGCGCAGATGCCATCCATCCCGGTTATGGTTTCTTATCTGAAAATGCTGAATTTGCAGAAATTGTAGAAAACTCAGGCTTTATTTTCATTGGACCGCGTCCTGAACATATTCGTCTAATGGGAAATAAAGTTTCTGCAATTACGGCGATGCGTAAAGCAGGTGTACCAACAGTTCCTGGTTCAGCGCATGCAGTGACACCCAACAATGCGTTGGCTGAAGCCAAAGAAATTGGTTTCCCGCTGATTGTAAAAGCTGCTTCAGGCGGTGGTGGTCGCGGAATGCGTATTGTTGAACGTGTCGATACATTACTTGAATCGGTTCAAGCTGCACAACGTGATGCTGAAATGTGGTTCGGTGATGATACGGTTTATATGGAACGTTTCCTGCAAAAACCACGTCATGTTGAAGTACAAGTTTTAGCAGATGGTAATGGTCAAGCGATTCATTTATATGACCGTGACTGCTCTTTACAACGTCGCCATCAAAAAGTGCTTGAAGAAGCACCTGCACCAGGTTTACCAGAAGAAGCGCGTGCGCATATTCTTGAAGCCTGTGTCAATGCATGTAAGTTGATGCAATACCGTGGTGCTGGTACTTTTGAGTTCTTATTTGAAGATGGTGAATTCTTCTTTATCGAGATGAATACCCGTGTTCAAGTTGAGCATCCAGTGACTGAACAAGTGACTGGTGTAGATATTATTGAACAGCAATTACGTATCGCTGCGGGTCTAGGTTTAAATCTTCAACAAGAAGATATTAAAATCGAAGGTCATGCGATTGAATGCCGTATCAATGCAGAAGATCCGTCGACCTTCTTACCATCACCAGGTAAAATTGAATCATTCTATGCGCCAGGCGGTGCAGGTATCCGTTTAGATTCTCATATCTATCAAGGATATAGCATTCCTCCGTATTATGACTCAATGATCGCAAAGTTGATTTCTTATGGTAAAGATCGTGAAACTGCGATTGCCCGTATGAAACAAGCCTTGGATGAGATGATCTTGACTGGAATTAAAACCAATATTCCATTACATAAAGATCTGATCCTTGAAGACAAAAACTTCTGTTCACAAGCAATGGATATTCACTACCTTGAAAAACACTTGTTAAAACAAGTTCAAGGACATGAAAAAGATGCTTAATATGCATCCTCTAATCCAATAAAAAAGCCAATAAAAAACCTCTGTAAAATCAGAGGTTTTTTATTTTAAAGCAAATGCTTGATTATTTAGCCAAGCATTGATGCTTTAAATCAACTTAAGGCAAGACTCTGCGTAAAGTAGCAAAGCATTGATCACCTTTGTCAGAAATACAAAAATTCAAAGTGTTCTTATTAACCCACTTCACAAAATATTGGGTAACTTCACCCGACTGATCTTCTTTACGCCCCGAACAATCAGTTTCATTATTTTCATAGCGAATTTGCATGATTAATGCGGGTGGCTTTTCCAGCGTATTATCGGGTGAAGGCTGATAATCAAACAGACCGATTGACCACTCTTTGGCACTATTCACCACCACTTCATTGGAACCGCGGAAATTATAATATTCTGTACATTTCTTATTTTCTGGAATTTCCATGCCCCATAAGCCTAAAATTTCAGGGCGAGTATTTATACGAATTGTGCTTGTGGTATTGGTTGCAGCCACAGTCGCAGGATTGGTTGCTTGAGGTTGAACTGTTTCAGCTCTCGCAAAAGGTGAAAGGCTAAGCAATAAAGAAATTATAAGTGCTGTTTTTTTCATACCAAGTCTGTATGTAATATTTCATCAGACATAAATTAGCATAGATTTAGAATAAAACATGTAAAATTAACCATATATGAACAATCTTTCTTGTTTAGTCTAGGCAAAAACATTTTTGTGACGAGCCCGAATTAAGGTAACTAAAACTATTGATTTATCGATATAAATAGATATGATTACTTATTAATACCTTAGCAGAGCCAGATAAAATATTGGCTTAGAGATTAATCCCTCTTTAGAATAGGTTAGAAAATTGCCTCGAGCTATCGCATATTTAAGTCAAACGCTTAAAGACAACATCTCTGCATTTTTTATTATTGCAATGATTATTTTTGTCTGCGCATTGGCTGGAATATTTGGTAGACCCTTATCCTTTCTTGCCATTTTTTGGCCCGCAAATGCTGTTTTACTTGGACTTTTTTTAAGGTTTCATCGCTTAAAAAATATAGGGGGATGGATTGGCGCATTTACCGCCTTTATGCTCGCAGATCTGCTTACTGGCAATTCATTTTTAATCACCTTCTTTCTGACTCTGGCCAATCTAGCTCACGCCTTGGTCACATTAGGACTGATTCGTTTTTTTAAACTGGATTATAAACAATATAATAAAGGCCTAACATTTTTATACTTATTTGCAATCAGTGCCTTTGGCGGTTGTTTAGCTTCACCAATCGTCGCAAGTTTAACGGTCCCTTATTTACCAAACACCTTTATGGTTATGGATAGAATCTGGATTGATTTTGGGATGTGGTGGACGGGAGAAATCCTCAATGTCATTGCCTTTTTACCGATTATATTGGCAATCCCAGATAAAAAAACCATTCAAAGCCATATCCAACAATTTAAACAACAGCCTTTTCAGTACGAAAAATTTCTTCCACTGTTGGGCGTGATTTTATCGGTCATTCTGACCCATTTTTTTCTGGGTCCTGGTGCAATTATGTTCCCCATTGCAGCACTGGTCTGGGCTGCACTAAGCTATAATTTATTCTTTGTCTCTATCATTAACTGTATCGTGTGTATGCTGCTCTATAATGCATTGACTGCATATTATATCGCTCAATCTCCAGATGCCTATTTGGGTACTACTTTGTCTGTACGCATCGGTTTAATGATGTTGGCTTTAGGGCCTTTAACCCTTGCTATTATCAGTTTAAATCGCCAAAAACTTTATCACCAAATCTTATACTTAGCCAATCATGATGGTCTCACCACCACACTCAATCGTCGTTATTTCTATGAAGAAAGTGAACGTACCATTGCTGAGGATGTTGAAAAGCAACAAGCACACAGTGTCACGATTTTGGTTTTAGATTTAGATCATTTTAAGAAAATTAATGATCAATATGGCCATGTGATTGGTGATTATGTTTTGCAAGAGTTTACCCATCAAGTCAAAGCACAAATTCGTGCGAATGATCTATTTGGTCGCTTAGGTGGTGAAGAGTTTGCTATATTATTAAAAGATCTATCTTTAGAACAAAGTGTTGCCATTGCACAAAGAATTTGTAATAGCGTTTTTAATACCCCGATTCATTTAGATGATCAGCGTAGCTTAAATATCAGCGTCAGTATTGGCTTAAGTTATCAGACTTTACCCTATTGCATACCTTTTCAACAGCTGATTAAACGGGCTGATGATGCTTTGTATTTAGCCAAGGAAAAAGGTAGAAATCAACTTTGTCTAGAAACCACGATCGAACAAAACCAAAAGATATTTGCCCAATAACTCAAAACAGCAAGGGAAAGCTATGAAATTTTCAGAATATATTCAATATGATGGTATCGGTTTAGCACAGCTTGTTCAAAACAAAGAAGTACAAGCACATGAATTATTAGAAATCGCAATTCAACGTGCTGAACAGGTAAATCCTAAAATTAATGCGATCGTTATTCCGATTTATGAACAGGCATTAAAAAATACCCAAAACTATGCAACTGGTCCTTTTTCAGGTGTACCGTTTTTGCTCAAAGATCTACACCAAGAATATGCAGGTGTCGCAACTTCATTTGGTTCTAAAGCATTTAAAAATGCTAAATATATTGCTAAAGAAAACTCAGAAATCGTCAATCGCTGGGTAAAATCGGGCGTGGTTACTTTTGGTTTAACCAATTCGCCAGAGTTTGGCATTAAAGGTATCACTGAACCTGAGGCTTGGGGCAGTTGCAAAAATCCGTGGAATTTAAAACACAATAGTGGTGGTTCTTCTGGAGGTTCTGCTTCTGGCGTAGCAGCAGGTATCGTACCAATTGCAGGTGCAAGTGATGGAGGCGGTTCTATTCGGATTCCAGCCTCATATTGTGGCCTATTTGGTTTAAAGCCAAGTCGTGGACGTACACCTTGGGGACCTGAAATCAGTGAAGCAATGCATGGGGCTGCGATGCAACATGTATTGTGTAAATCAGTTCGTGATAGTGCCGCTATGTTAGATGCCACTCAAGGCTCAGATCGTACTGCGCTTTTCAATATCCAAAGTCCAACTGAACGCTACTTAGACATTATTGAAAAAGCCCCAAAACGTTTGCGAATTGGCTTTTCCACTGTCTCCCCAATTGGGACCAAAGTTTCAAAAGATGCAGTACAAGCCATTCAAAAAACCGCCAAACTTTTAGAATCTTTAGGACATATTGTTGAAGAAGCAACCCCTCAGATTGACGGTATGGCGCTTGCCAAAGACTTTATTACCACATGGTTTAGTCAATGCGCTTATACAGTCAATCAAGTCAAACAGCGATTTGGTGCAACAGATCAAGATTTTGAATTAGATACACTGGCAATTGCAGCATTTGGTGCCAAAGCTTCTGCTGTGGACTATATTAACAACCTCAATAACTGGGGTGTTTATGTTGCAAAAATGAACCACTTCTTTGAGCGTTATGATTTATTTCTAATTCCGTCTACAGCCTCAGTAGCACCGAAAAATGGTGAGGTAAAAACACCATCTTGGCAGGTTCCGATTTTAAAAGCCTTGCTCAAAGTTGATCAAGCCCACTTACTGGCAAAAGGTAAGCTGGTTGAGCAGATGATTAAAAATAATTTGCAATGGGTTCCATTTACCCAATTGGCCAATATCACGGGCTTACCTGCTATGTCAGTACCTTTATATTGGAATAAAGATAATCTGCCCTTAGGTTCACAATTTATTGCACCTTTTGGACGTGAGGATGTGTTATTACAACTGGCGGCACAATTGGAGCAAGCGCAACCTTGGGCAGCTAAATATAAAGGTATTGCGATATAAATTTTATCTGCATGAATATTCACATTAGACATCTGGTACTGGTGTGAATATTTTTGAGAATAGCGTGGCATTGCAAGCTTTTCAATCATACATATTCATTTCTATAGAAGAGTATAATTTCCATAAGTTATAAAGTTTGCTTTCATAAGACTATTCTTAATTCGCTACTTTAATCATCTATATAGAAATGAGAAACATCACGCAATCAATATACATCACGTAAGTAACGTTTTTGTTCAATCAACTGCTCAAACTGATTTTCACCTAAAATATCGATTAATACTGTTTCAACCCCTTGTGCCATCCCTTTTAAACTACCACAAATGTAAATTGATGCACCTTGCTCAATCCATTGTTTAAGTTGTGCTGATTTCTCCAATACACAATCTTGTACATATTTCTGATTATCTGTATCACGTGAAAACGCATAATCAATTTGCGGTAGTACAGACTGTTGTTGCCATAGATTCAATTGATCTGCAAAGCCAAGGTCAACTTGGTACTGACGTTCGCCATAAATTAACCAGTTTTGCTGAAAAGACCATTCTGCGCGTTGCCGAATATGTGACATCAAGCCTGCTATCCCAGAACCATTTCCAATCAGAATAATAGGCCGATCATTTTGAACCAGATAAAATGCGGGATTTGAACGAACTCGACAAAAAATTTGCTCACCTAAAGCCAGCGCATGGGTAAGATAGCCTGAACCCAGCCCTAAACCTGTTTGATGAACTTCTCGTCTGACCACCAACTCAATCTGATTTTGCGATGTAATACTGGCAATCGAATATTCACGAATCGGTAAGTCTTCTGCCTGTGCCAACCATTGCTCAAATGCCGTTGAATGTTGCATGGCATCAAATGAACGTAAATTCTTAAACCGCAATAATTCTATTGGGTGATTAGCCTGAAGCACACTGGAGTTTTGAAGATTAAAATGATCTAAAAATGCCTTGATTTGTGAATCTGTATTGGCACATTGAATTTCAAGAATATCACCAGATTTCCAGCATAATGCTTCAACTTGGGTAAACACAAGATGATACATTGGATGCCCTAAACTGCCTTGATTTAACAAATGGCGTTCAGATAACACTACAGAATGAAATGGATGTTGTGTCAATTGAACAGGTTGAACGGAAAATTGCGGCAAAACTAGGTTAAGTTGAGTTTGCCATTCCGTCAGACCTGTAGGGTTCAGTTGATCAACACAAATCATGGGAAATAAAGCTTGTGCATGGTTTTCAGTTAACCATAAATCCAATTGTCTACCAAAATTACAGAAATTTGCATAATGCGAATCACCAAAAGCCAACACAGCATACTCAATGTCATTTAAATCAAATGACTTTGTCATTACGTTTTTAACAAACTGACGTGCTGAATCTGGTGCATCACCCTCGCCATAAGTACTAACGATCCATAGAATCTTTAAGCTACGTTTAAATAAAGCGGCATTCACCTGTTCAATACTCAAGCACTGAACCAAATAACCTGAAGCAGATAATTGCTGGGCTGTTTGCAAAGCAAAACTTTCTGTCTGCCCTGACTGACTTGCATATATAATCAAATATTCATCTGCATTTTGAGCTAAATTGCATTTTGATTGAGGTCTCAATAAAAGCAACAGAAAAATGCCATGAAATATAAACAAGATTGCTAAAAATAGAAGTACAGTCAGTACAGCATGTGTCATTGTTCTAACCTTTTATACCACTGTCCAAACCAGAAGCATCAATAGCCCTAAGCTAAATACCGTCAAGAAAAGATGTGTTTTTAAGCGAGTCTTAATACTTAAAAATAGGATATAGCCTGCCAATGATAAGATCGTAATGATGATTGCACTGATATCAATCAGCCAAGTCCATGCTTTACCCGCATTTTTTCCACGGTGCAAATCACTGATCAATGAAACGGTAGAGGCTGGTTTAAGTGTAATTTCAGCTTGACCATTGTCTAAAGTGACCCAAATATCTGTTGAACCTGCTGGGCTTGCCAAATGAATCATGACCTCATTGTCCATAACTTCACCACTCTTATAACGACCAATGACTGCATGATGTTGTCGTAGATAATCTACGATTTGAGTGCTTGGATTCTCTTGGTCTTTAATTTGAGTCAGGACATTTTCAGGTAAAGTAATCGTTTCAGTATTTTCATCTGTTGCAGGGGTAAACCATTCAGGGTGGTTTAAAATTAGTCCCGTAACAGCAAAAAAGATTAAGACAATAAAAGCAAAAGCTGATAACCAGCCATGCACATAACGTGCATGGCGGTAAAAATCTCGACGTTGATACACAATTAAACTCTCATCAAAACTTTTATCAAAACGCTTATCCGAACAGGCATAGTCAGCAAATTAATTCACTTTCTGGAAATTCAGTTTGACGACACCTATTTCCTTTTGTGCAGGTAAATTTTGAGAGGAAGCTTTTGCTTTTACGTCCAAGTTAAAAGTTTGATAACAATGATCACCATGCTCACGTGAAGCTTCAACATGTATTTGATACTGCCCTGCATCTACAGTTTTACCATTGTCATCTTTACCATCCCAAGCCAGTTTATAATTACCCGGTTGGCGTGACGGTTTAGCAACTGCATCCAAGTTCGTTATTTGACGGCCATAACGGCGCCACCATACATAGTTTGAATTAATCCATTTCGGGTCTTTGCCCCAAGCTGCAAGTGTCCGCACTAATTTTTTATCACTGTCGGTCACCCAGATCGAGATATAAGGTGCACGATAATTTTCCACAACCAATTTGGGAATAACCAAATCGATCACCGCTTGATAACCTGCGGGCCATTTTGCTGAAGCATTTGCTGCAACATTATGAAAATCTGCTTGCTGTGGCAGTTGAACCAAAGCATTCCAACCTGTGCTTTGATGCATTTCACCCGTTGATAGTGTCAGTTGAGCTTCATAACCGAGCAAAGATTCGATCAGTTGCATTCCTTCTGCTGGCTTCATCACAGTTAAGGCTGTTGCTAAAGCATCTGCATCCGCAGCACATTTTCCAACAACTACACATTGCTCAACATGTTGGATTGGCAAACCGGTATGTGGATCTAAAAGATGAGATTGCCCCGCCAGACTACGATAACCCTGACCACTGAATGCGACCGCTTGGTCTTTTAAGTTTAAAACTTGGCTTGGTGCTAGATTGTCATAGTGATGAAAGGCATCTTGTACACCAACATTCCAACCCGCTTGATTGGGTGAGGTTCCCCAAACGCGCATGTCACCACCAATATCCAGTAAAATACCTTTTAAATTCGGTACCGCTTGACGTGCTGCAATTAAAGCTCGGTCAATAATATAGCCTTTTGCATAGCCATCTGGTGCAAAAGTAACAGAGCTATCCATTTGCACACTTTTTGTTTTTTCATCCAAGCGAACACTGTTGTCTTGCAACTGAGAAATCAATTGATCACGAGTACTTTGATCAATTTCAAGCACGCCATTGGCCTGTTGCCACATTGCGATCAAATTGCCTAAACGCGCATCAAATGCGCCACAGGTTTTACCACGCCAAGCTTCACATGCAGCGATGACTTGATACAAATCCGAAGATGCTGTGAGATGCTTTTGTTGGTTGAGTTGCGAAATTTCACTGTCACTTTGCCAAGTAGATAACACTCGATTCAAATCAGAAATTTCTTTTTCGATTGCAGCTGTTGCACGCGCAGCTTCTTGTTGCGAAGTTCCAGTAATCACCACATCTAAAGATGTACCCAAAACATGATCACGATGGAAATGATGACTTTCCAATTCAACATGGTTATTGCTTGTAGCAGAAACCTGCACTGTTTCTGCATAACTATGCAGTGGAGATATCAGTGCTAATGCCATGACCAGAGGCGAAAGACGAAATACAGCACGAGTTGAGGGTGAACGTCTGCTTGATGAGGACATACGGATAGTCTCTGAATTTTGTTAAAATAATATTGATAATGATACTTGTTATCAAGTACATTATGTAAAATATTTTAACTTAAGTTTACAGGACGCTTAAAATGAATCAATGGCTCAAAATTGCCTTGCTATCTGCATTACCCGTAGTTGGTTCTGCACATACCATCAGCCCTTTTATTCTCCCTGAAGTTTTTGATACCAGCGCATCCCAAAATGTAAGCTTCCAGAGTTCACTGACCCTTGAAAAATTTTTTGTTCCCAGCATTAACTTTAAAACCAGCTATCTCCTTACAGATCCTAAAGGTCAGCAAATAAAAATAAACCCTGCCGCTGAATTAAAACGCTTTAATGTTGCTGAGTTTGATCTTCCAAGCGAAGGGACTTACCGTATCCGTACAGATAATGCTTTAGGGAATAGTAGTAAATATGCCCTTATAGATGGTCGATGGTTACGTATCCGCCCTGTACGTCAGCAAAATGCAAATATGCAAGCGCCTAAACCAGAACAACCAAAAGCCGATGCTGAAAAAAAACCAGTAACACCACCACAACCGCCACGTTCAGTTTCAGCAGACCAAGTCCCTGCAAACGCACAAATCTTAGAGGTTAAAAACAATATTATTGCTGAAAGCTTTGTCACCAAAGGCAAACCAAGCCCTGTTCCAGCAGTCAGCAATAAAGGATTTGAAGTTAAGTTTTTAACCCATCCAAATGAATTGTTTGCTGGTGAATCATTAAAAGCGCAGATTTTACTCAATGGCAAAGCTGTACCAAACCTTGAGATTGATGTGTTTAAAGGCGCCAGTAGTTATGAAACCAGTGCGCAACGTGAACAACCTCATGTAAAAACCAATGCAAAAGGTGAAGTGGAAATTAAATTTGAAAAACCTGGAATTTATTTGATTACGACTTCTTATCCAGAGGCTAATCCTGACAATAGCAAAAAGCCAGAAAGTGAAATTTTTACTTATGGTCTAACCGTTGAAGTTGCTGAGTAAATCCTATTAAGATCTTAATTTTTATTTAATAATTAGTATATTTATTAAGTTCTTTCACAAGTCTTTTTAAAAGCATAAATCGACATAAAAGCACCCTCATCCTAGCCTTCTCCCAGTGGGAGAAGCAACTTTCAATAGCAATATGATTAAATTCAAATGATCATTTTTTGATTCATCAAAAAGACCCCATCAAAATTTAGAATAATAATCAATTAGATAGATATAAAAACTTGCATTACGCTAAAATTAAAAGACTTTAGCATTTTTTTGCATAAGTAAATCAACAATCAAGACAACCACTTATACAAAAAAGTCATAAGATATGCCTGTTTTTTGATATCTGGCAATATAAGTCATGTTTGGTCCTGTTGAGTTTATTCTAGCTGGCGTTTTAGTCGGCTTCTGTGTAGGTATTACTGGTGTAGGCGGTGGTTCTCTTATGACCCCCATCCTGATTAGTTTATTTCGAATAGAACCACACATCGCAATCGGAACAGACCTACTCTATGCGGCTATTTCTAAGTTTTGTGGCTCAATGGTTCATGCTAAAAAACTCAATATTGTTTGGCCGATTGTTCTCTGGTTAGCCTTGGGCAGTGTCCCAGCTTCATTTATCACCCATTGGGTTTTAGACAATTACCTCAGCAGTTCAACACACTACAAAGCCATTTTAACCATGGTGTTAGGCTTTATGCTGACCATAACAGGCTTGTCTATTGTGTTCCGTTCTAGAATTGAAAAATTCTTTGCTAAATTTCGTGCAGAAAAGCAAGATTTTCATGAGGCCAATAATTTCAACATTGAAGGCAAACGTACTTATGTTGTGATTATGGGGATTGTACTGGGTGTATTCGTGACCCTTTCTTCTGTAGGTGCTGGCGCATTTGGTATCATGGCGCTGATCCTCATGTTTCCCAATTTACCAATGATTCGTATCATCGGTTCTGATGTGGTACATGCTGTTTTGTTAACCTCTGTTGCTGGGTTTGCGCATATGACATCTGGCAATGTAGATTTTCATCTGCTTGGATGGTTACTGGTGGGCTCAATTCCTGCAATTGTGGTGGGGACCTTGATCAGTTCTAAAATGCCAGAAAAAATGATTCGCAAGGTTTTGGGGATCACCCTATTTGCCTTGGGTATTAACTTTATCTTAAACCCAGTTAAATCCAAACCTGTAGAAAAACCACAGGCTGCAATGGTGACGCCATCCGTCCAACAACCACAGGTTTAAAATTAAGCTTTTATTGATAACTAATAATTATGAATTGACCGCAAAGTTTTAATGATTTATTTATGACAAAACTTCGGCCAATTCGTGTTATATTCTGACCACTAAAAATACTTTCTGTATGTTTCTAATACCCAGTGACGGCAATGAATACATTAAATTCAAATCCAATTACTCAATCAGATATTGATGACGTGAATGTCCAAAGCATTCAAACGCTGGTAACCCCAGCGGAACTTAAAGCTGAATTACCATTAAATGAAAATGCCTACCAAACTGTACTTCATGGTCGGGAAACTGTTCGTAATATTTTAGATGGTAAAGATAAACGTCTATTTGTTGTGATTGGCCCTTGTTCTATTCATGACCCTGTTGCAGCACATGATTATGCAAATCGTTTAAAAGTATTAAGTGAAAAAGTAAAAGATACTTTATATATCATCATGCGTGTTTATTTTGAAAAACCTCGTACAACCGTTGGTTGGAAAGGTTTGATCAATGATCCAGATATGAATGATTCTTTTAATATTGAAAAAGGTCTACGTTTAGGTCGCAAACTATTGCTTGAGTTAAACGATAAAGGCTTACCTTGTGCAACTGAAGCGCTTGACCCAAACTCACCACAATATTACCAAGATCTTATTTCATGGTCTGCGATTGGTGCACGTACAACGGAAAGCCAAACGCATCGTGAAATGTCTTCTGGTCTTTCTTCACCTGTAGGCTTTAAAAACGGTACAGATGGTGGTTTAACCGTTGCAACCAATGCCATGCAGTCTGTTAAACATGGTCATAGTTTCTTGGGTTTAAATAACGAAGGCCAAGTTTCAGTGATTCGTACCAGCGGTAACCCTTATGCACACGTTGTATTACGTGGTGGTAATGGTAAGCCGAACTATGATGCGGGCTCTGTTGCTGAAGCGGAAAATGCGTTAGCAAAAGCCAAAGTCAGCAATAAAATCATGATTGATACCAGTCATGCCAACTCAAATAAAGATCCGTATTTACAACCGCTTGTGTTGAAAAATATCACTGAACAGATCTTAGATGGCAATAAATCTATTGTCGGCATTATGGTTGAAAGCCATATCAAAGGTGGACGCCAAGATATTCCTGAAAATCTGGCTGATTTAGAATATGGTAAATCGGTGACTGATGGTTGTATCGATTGGGAAACCACTGAAAAAGCGCTTCTGGAAATGGATGCAGCTTTAAAAGAAATTTTACCAAATCGTTAATTAATATAAAAACGCCATCTACATAGATGGCGTTTTTGTTTATGATGTTATTAAACATTTTCTGTAAGAATGCTATGAACGAACTTGAACAAGAACTCTGTCAAATCGCAAACTTCCAGTTTGTCCACGAACATTTACTGACTTCAGGTCAGCCGAGTGCTGAACAACTGAAACAGATTAAAGAATACGGCGTAGATACAATCATCAATCTGGCATTTACAGATGCCAGCTTACACCTTGAACATGAAGATAAAATCTGTGCTGAGTTTGGGCTCAACTACATTCAAATTCCAATCCATTGGGATACACCAGCAGATGATCAATGCTTATTTGTGTTAGATTTGATCGCGCATTTGGTACAGGAAAAAATTGTTTGGGTACATTGTGCAAAAAATATGCGGGTGAGTTGTTTGATGTATTTATATCGCCAATATTATATGGATATCGATATGCCAACCGCACAAGAGTTGATGCATCAAATTTGGGAACCCAATGAAACTTGGACCGGTTTAATACATGCTGTTGCCTTACAACTGCAAGGGCGTAAAGCCACTGAAGATTTACAACACTCTTTGATGAATGCGGATCAGTTTTCTTAAACCAGCATAACAACAGTTCAATCATTGATGTATTTAAGTAAAATCATCAACATGAACAAAAATAAGCGCTTTATGGCGCTTATTTTATTGTGATTAATTAATTTTTGATTTGCTTATTTGATCAATGGTTACTTGATTAGAAGCTGCTTGATCAAAGCTAAATTTTCAGCACGGGTTGCAGCCAAAATCAAACTATTATTGGCAGTAAGATTTGTCCATTTTTGATTCCCACCAGTACCACAATTATAACTAATCAAACGTGCTCGGTTATTGCTTAAATAGCCATATTCCAAATCAAAACATTTTGATCCTTGCTCGATACGTTGCTGTGTGGCATTCATCGCCCACACTTGGCTTGCTGCATCATGGTTACATGAGCTTAGATTAATCACACCACCCTGATTGGCTAAACACTGATCCATATATTTTTTGCTGTGGATTTTACCCATTGCATCGTAGATCCACTGTTCAGTGTCATCATCCGTACAGCCACTCTTACCACTGATATAGGCATTCAATTTGCCATTAGCCAGTGTTTCAACTTTTAGACAATTTGTCCCGTTTTTAATGCTAGAAACATGGTTTAAATTGAAATCATTGCTTAGTTCCAACTTTGCCACAAACTGATTAAATGCCTCAATCGCTTCAACATTGCCACTTTCGAGATCAGTTCGATATGCATTTATCCAGCGATTTAAACGATAAAGTTTAATTTGCTGTTGGGTATAACGGACCATTTCTGTTTGCGCGTCCGCTGACAATTCAGTTTTAAATTGACGATAAGAGTCAAATAATAAGCGTGAATCCGCATCTAGGCTGACCACCTCTTTACCTTTATTATTCAGCAAAGCTTGTTCGAGTTGTGGCATTTCAAGTGTTCTTAATGCCGAATACTCTGCTTCTTTGCCAATAGAAACAAAAGGTGCCATTGCTTGTGTAGTGACTGGAATATTGATATTCGACAATTTCACTGCTTGCTGGCCTGCTTTTTGGCAGTAGAGATCAACATTTTGAGGCGTATCACTTTGTGCAAGGTTGATATGGAACTTATTGGCATTGCTACCTGAGTTTACCCGTTGTGGTGCAAGTGCAATATTTTCTACTTTGTTGGCATACTGCACATTTAACCAACAACTTGCAGCTGTGCCAGCCGTGTTGGCCTGAGGTAGATTAAAGACATTGCCCCAATTGCCTCGTGCCGCAGGATAAATAATCCCCACCTGATTAACTGGATCATAGCCACCTAAAATCGTATAAACAGGCACACTAAACAACCGTGGTTTTAAAAAGTTACCATCGGCACTGTTATACCAAACATTGCCTGAGTTTGGCGTTTTTGGTTGTGCATCTACCATTTCACGTGTTGCTGCATTCCATTTTTTATAACCTGTCGTAGAGTTTGGATCCCACACGTATTTATCAAAAGCAGGTTGAATTTTTAACCACATACTATAACCAGTATAGTGGGTATATTTGGAAATCGAGCTGGCGCTGGATCCACCACTCATGGCATCCCAACCATAGGCATAGAGATTTTGGAAGTTTGGTACACCATTACTGCCATCACCTAAATTGGTATTGCCCCAATTTAAATTGCCACGCATTTTATTTCGAAATGCAATGTATCCCCAACCGCTATCCGCATGGTGTGCAGACCAGAAATAATTTGTGGGACTTCCACTAGCTTCCACTGAACCAGGATAATGCCCTAAACCATAGTGATGCCCGATTTCATGGCTAAATTCATTCCCCACCGAATCGATCAATGTCAAAATACCATTTCCACCACTTAAGCCATGATTGGACTCGCCATTGGCATATTTACCTCTGGCATGATGAATCACCACACTTTGAGTCACTTGTGGTTGCTCTTGGCTTTGCATCGATGAACTGGTGACACCCCAATTCGCTAAGTTAATTCCAACACTAAATGTCGATTTAGCGGTGTTTTCACGCATATCTCCATCATAGACACCACCATTTGTTGCACTGACAGAATCGTAAATGACACCACTTGCAACCATGACCCGATTAAGCTTCATTTCATCGTATTTGCTGACAATCATTTTTGCAGCAGGGATGGTTTGGAAATAATCGGTTCCTGCTTTTTCAGGTTCCAACAGCATATAGTGACCATTGGATTTAGGTGCATCAGTCAATAAACCTAAACGAATACTTTGCACCACCAACTCGCCTGGTGCTGCAAAATCAATATCTGCCCCAGCTAAAGAACCACTGCGATTGTTTACAGAGTCTATAATACGGATGGATAATCCTGAACGTACCTCATCCCACTTTAATGCTACTGACCATGCCTGTTTAGAGTACATCACCCGCGCTCGATCATCCTGATTAGATTGATCTGAAGCAGCAAGACGCGAAGGCTCTTTTAGATTTACAGTACGTATCAGTTGGTTACCTTGATAAATTTCCGCTTGTAATTTATCAACATCCCCCATTGAAACCAAAGGTGTAACCAACAACAATGCATCTTTTTGCGTTGTTAAGCGTGGCATTTTATCCTGTTCATTATTCTTCGGATTTACCACATGGCTTTGGGCAAACTGTAGCATCGCAGCAAAGTCACCATTTAAATCATTGCGTAATAAGCGATTTCCACCCTGTGCATTAAAATCATAAAAGCCTAATACACTGCTTGAGATTTTATTTTTAACTGGTTCTGGATATTTTTCTACTACAGGTGGTGTTGTGCCTGTACCACCATTTGAACCGCCCGAACCATTTTCAGGAGGTTGTGTTGTACCACCATTTGAGCCACCTGAACCACTCTCTGGAGGCTGAGTCGTACCGCCATTTGAACCGCCCGAACCATTCTCTGGAGGCAAAGTCGTACCACCATTTGCCCCCCCTGAACCGTTGTCTGGAGTTTCTGGTGTACCATCTCCAGGTAACTCATTTGTACCATCGCCAGGGTTTTGCGGTATATTCGATGGCTGATCATTTGTAGAATGGCTATCACTACCGCCTCCACATGCGATAAGCATTGCTGAAAGCGTACAAATTGTTAAATATTTAAACCGTAATTGCATCACATATCTTCCCCATATTTATAACGACTTATCTCTATCCCTAGTTTCTGAGATTAAATTAAAATAATTATATATTTCAACCATTTAAATATATCACATTGTTTATAATCATGTGATTTTTATTTAAAAAATATAAAAATGGCGTATTGCCCTAAATTTTAATTTTATGGATTTATTGAGTTTTAGGTTGTTATTTAACCACACCAAGTCTGCTTACAACATAGTGTTAGCAATAGCATTACTAACTTAAGACTTTTCTTTTTACATGTTATTGCTATTGTGTGGCGACAAGGATGCCGCCCATTGTGTAAGGAATACACTGCTATTTAATCTTCTTCTTGTATTTGATCCAATTATTGCTGAAACTCACGTATCGACAATTCACCACGTTCACCTCGCCAAATCCATTTTAAATGACTATCTGCAAAACGCTCGCCTTCAAACCAAACAAATAGACCTTCCATCATCTCAGGCCAATCACTTTGACTGATATAGGTACGTTTTGAAATCACCGCAATAATTGCAGCAAGAATCGTATCGTGGCTCACAGCCAAACTAATACCGTTGTTTAGCGTAGGATGTGTTTCATAGATTAATTCAAGCACATCCACCACACCCGTAATCGGATGCTTCATACCAGGTAAGGCATTATTTACAAAACTGTTGATAAAACCTAAGGCACCTTGTGCTCTAAAATAGGGAGCGGCCTGTTTAATATCCAGCACAAAGCTTCCCGGCTCAACCAATAAGCCCTTTTCTACAATTTCGATATGATGGGTATTCGGATAAGAAGAAATTCCGTCAGCACCTTGAATCATCAAAGCCGCGGTATCGATACAACGCTGAATGGGGCTTGAAATACAGTGTTGAATCACACGATCCGTATTTTCAATCAAATAACAGCCCCAAGCTTGCGCTAGATCACGACCTTGGGAAGTTAATTGCAGATCATAACCTGCCAGCCCCTGCCCATTCACAACCTCACGAATTGAATGACGCGTGAATAAGGTTACAGGTGTTTTCGCATCGGGCAATAAATCTATTGCTTTTAGCATACTGTTCGGCAATAAATCTAAGGCCATATCAACTTAAAACTCATTTTTATACAAGCTTACTATAACATATGCAGCCAAGCGCTCAATCTAATCTAAAAATGTTAAATTATCTATAAAATGCATATGTATATCAGATTAAAAGCTCACATTGCTTAATGCTTCTAAAGCAATTTCTTTATTTTCGACATTCCGAAATGCGATAAATCCATCATTTAACACGGTATCACGTTGATTATAGGTAAATGGTACCGCAGCTAAACTCAGTAATCCGCCACCAATACTTTCCAATAATCCTTGTCCTGCACTGGTATCCCACTCAGAGGTAGGATGGAATCTTGGATAAATATCAATTTCGCCTTCAAGCATCATACAAAACTTATAGGCACTGCCCGCCTCGCGTCTAATGACAGGCGACTCTTGTTCAATATAATCAATATATTGCTGATACTTTGGATTTTTACTGCTATGGCTTAGTCCAATTTGAATTGCATCTTCCTCTACAGCTTTAAACTTGCAATAACGTTCCCAAGTACGATGAATAAAGCAATATTTATAAGGCAATTCTGTTAAATATCCCAAATACATCACTTGCTCTGTCGGTACAGCAATGATTGAAAATATGGTTTGATGGTTGTGAATTAGACTTAAATTAATCGTAAATTCATCACGTTCATGAATAAATTCTTTGGTTCCATCCAAAGGATCCAACATCCAGCAGATATTCCATGTATGTCGTTGAGAATAATCGCTCTCTTCTGATAGCACTGGAATTTCAGGAGTGATTTTCGCCAATTGTTCAATTAAATAAGCATTCACTTTTAGGTCAGCTTGTGTAACAGGTGACTGATCATCCTTTTTATCAATATTAAACGCATTTCCAGCACAATAATTTTGGTATTCCTCGAGCAAGATTTGACTTGCAGATGCCAAAACTGGAACTAATTTTAAAATTTGTTCATCTTGTGGTGCTTGAGTGGTAATAAACATTGATCCGACCTGTAGGATGTCTGATTTTTGTCCACAAGCCTACCATTTTTTTATGTTGAGTGCATGAAAACAATAGCTTTTAACTAATAAATATCCTGAGTTTGGCGTGATAAAAAGCAAAATCTATTTGTCTTTTACACTCTCTAACGACTTGCCTAATCTGATTATCTACATTCAATCGAATATTTAACCTAGCAAACTCAAAAGAAGTCCACTCATTGATTAATCATAATTGAAAATTTATACTCACAATGCAGGAGCAAGGACTTCCCGATGGCTTGATGATTCAATGCACAGGGTTCCTGCCGTTGGGTTTAATAGCATTGCTAACCTGTTGCCAGAACCTGTAACCAGCCAGTGGGCAACCGAAAGAACGAAGGACGCCACCCCAAAGACCCACTTTTTTAAGTGGGTCTTTCTTTCTAAATTACTTGTTATTTATTTTTAGTCATAAAAAACCTCCCTAGAAGAGAGATTAAATTAATTATTTCTTACCATGGGCAACTTTCTTTTTCCCCATTAGCAACCCGTTCATACTTCGGAAAATGCCTTTTCCACATACCTGTCACCGCCACCACATCGACTCTTACACTGCTCGAATCTGTAGCTTTAGTCAAATCCAAATCTAAAACATAATTCTTTGGTGATAACCCACCATAAATCGAATACTTGATATGATTACCATTTTTAGACTTATCAAAACCTTGATCTACCCCAACTTGTGCATGGTTTAAATAAATCTTTGCATTATTTAGTGTGTAGTAACATTTATCTAAAAACTCATCAAAATTTCTTTCAACAATATCTAAATCCCTATTTACATTAAACTGGTATCTAGTGGTACTTTTTGTTTGAAGCTCTTGAGAACTTTTAGGCAGGCTAACACAAGCTGTCAAAGTAAAAACAAGTGGAATGATTAAAATTAGTTTCATGATTTTTTTAATTTTACTTTACTGATTTATAGTAAACCAAACTAGCATTGATTACCTATATTTTCCAGCCCTCATCAACATTCCTTACAAAATCATAAATCCACTTCACTCACTTTTCACATTCTTTTTTAAATGTCCAAGTTGAATTAACTGAATCTGCAAATTGATTATTCACAATTGAAAATTTATACTTGTCAACGCATGGGCGAGGACTTCCCGATGGCTTGATGATTCAATGCACAGGGTCCGTGCCGTTGGGTTTAATAGCATTGCTAACCTGTTGCCACAACCTGTAACCAGCCAGTGGGCAACCGAAAGAATGAAGGACGCCGCCCCTAACAGGTCTTTTTTGACACTGAGTAGGATAAAAGAATCATGGTAACAGTGAAGTCTTTATTAGAAGCTCAGTTTATGGGCTTTTATTTTTTCTGTATCCCTCTTCAATATTCTTTACACGCTCATTAATCGACTTCACTCACATTTCACACTCGTTTTTGAATGTCCAAGTTGAATTAACTGAATCTGCAAATTGATTAATCACAATTGACAATTTATACTCACGATGCAGGAGCAAGGACTTCCCGATGGCTTGATGATTCAATGCACAGGGTTCCTGCCGTTGGGTCAGTTTTAAACTGGTCTGTTTGCGTTAAGGTAACTCCCTAGCAGACCTAAAGAACGAAGGACGCCGCCCCTAACAGGTCTTTTGACACTGAGTAGGATAAAAAGAATCATGGTAACAGTGAAGTCTTTATTAAAAGCCCAATTTATGGGCTTTTATTTTTTTCACAACCCCATTAAGCACCACATCCAAACATAATAACAACTCTATTCGACCTTCGCTTTCCATTTATAAAATGTAGCGGAACTCATGCCATGTTCACGACACAGATTAGGAATAGGGGTTCCTGATTCGGCTTGCTTCAAAATACTCATGATTAGGCTGTCTGAATATTTAGATGTTTTCATAGAAAATCTCCTTCAACAGGATTATTCGATTTTCTACTTTTAACTTCAATTATTTTTAGGGGGGATTACCTATGATTTTTTCAGTCCAAATACTTTATACTTATAAAAGCAATTTAAAAAATTATGTACACACATATGTACATAATTTTTCTTTTAACCTAAATAACTTTCTTAAACTTTGAAAGTGATTAATGGGCTTTAATATACAGTTAATTTATTAAAAATGAACTCGTTTTACAATTTCAGATGAATTTTGCTAAACTTTAAAAAACTTTGGAGTTCCTTGAATGCAAAAACCGATCATCTTTTTTGACATGGACGGTACACTCCTTGATTTAGCTTTTGATGATCTGATCTGGAACACAAAACTCCCTGAACGGCATGCAGAAACCCATCAATGTAGTTTAGAGCACAGTCAAAACATTCTAAATGCATTTTATCAACAACATAATCATACCCTCTGCTGGTATTCTTCAAAATACTGGTCTGAAAAAGTTGGGGTTGATGTCCTACAGTTACAATATGATTTTAAAGATAAAATCACCCCAAGAATGGGCTGTTTTGAATTATTAAAACAATTAAAAGCACAAGGTTATCGTTGTTGGTTACTGACCAATGCAGATTGTGCTGGCTTAAAACTTAAACTTGAAAATGTTGATCTCAGCCCTTATTTTGAAGTAATGATCAGTAGTGAAGAAATTGGCTATTCCAAAGAGTTTATTGAGTTTTGGCAAATCCTGCAGCAAAAGCATCCATTTGATCCACAAAATGCATGTTTCGTGGATGACACTATCCCAGTATTAAAAGGTGCTGAAAAGTTTGGTATAGCGCACTTAATTACGATTACCCAACCTTCCAGTGGTCGTGCTGCGCGTCATCACTTAGAATTGGAATACCCTGCAATTAATCATTTAACTGAGCTTTTACCTTTACTGAAAAACTTAGCGTTAGCAAACTTACAGTCAACAGATTTAGAACATAAGGATGTCGATGTCAAAACAGCCTGAGAAACAACAACTTGAAACAATGCGTGTAGACAAATGGCTTTGGGCTGCACGTTTTTTTAAAACACGCTCTATTGCCAAAGATGCAATCGAGGGTGGTAAAGTTCATCATAATAATGAACGTGTTAAAGTCTCAAAAGAGATTCGCGTTGGAATGGAGCTCACCATACAACAAGGTTTTGATCGTAAAACGGTAGTGATTAAAGCACTCTCCGTTGTTCGTGGCGGCGCACCGATTGCCCAACAACTTTATGAAGAAACTGAGGTGAGTGTGGCACGTAGAGAGTTGATTTCATCCCAAAGAAAATTGCATAATCTAGCGCGCCCTGATCATCGACCAAGTAAAAAAGATCGACGACAAATTAGCAAATTTAAACAAGAAAATGATCAACAATTTGACCAATCTTGGTCCTATGATGATGACTGAATTCGTTTAGGTTGGGTACGACATCTTATGTCGTACTAATGTTTTTTAATATAGAACCATTTTTTATTTTCTGTCACTATTACTGCTGTGGACGAAAGATCAAATTTAATGACATCCACTTAAGATATTAGTGATATTACATCGTTTGAGGTTTACGAGATGGATGATAACAAAAGCAAGGCACTGAATGCGGCACTGAGCCAAATTGAGAAGCAATTTGGTAAAAACACAGTGATGCGCTTAGGTGATAACACTGTTCAAGCGGTTGAAGCAGTCTCTACAGGCTCTTTAACACTTGATATTGCATTGGGTATTGGGGGCTTACCAAAAGGTCGTATCGTTGAAATTTACGGTCCTGAATCTTCTGGTAAAACGACAATGACGCTACAAGCCATTGCGCAATGCCAAAAAGCAGGTGGAACATGTGCCTTTATAGATGCGGAACATGCTTTAGATCCACAATATGCACGTAAACTTGGGGTAGATATAGACAACCTTTTAGTTTCACAGCCAGATAATGGTGAGCAAGCACTTGAAATCGCAGATATGTTGGTTCGTTCAGGTGCAGTCGATATGATCGTTGTCGATTCTGTAGCAGCGTTAACCCCTAAAGCCGAAATTGAAGGCGAAATGGGTGACTCTCACATGGGTTTACAAGCACGTTTGATGAGCCAAGCTTTACGTAAAATCACAGGTAATGCCAAGCGTTCAAACTGCATGGTTATCTTCATTAACCAGATTCGTATGAAAATTGGGGTGATGTTTGGTAGCCCTGAAACCACAACTGGTGGTAACGCATTGAAGTTCTATGCTTCTGTACGTTTAGATATCCGTCGTATTGGACAAGTTAAAGAAGGCGATGAAATTGTAGGTTCTGAAACCAAAGTCAAAGTTGTAAAAAACAAAATGGCGCCTCCTTTCCGTGAAGCACTTTTCCAAATTATGTATGGCAAAGGTGTAAATCACTTAGGTGAATTGGTTGATCTTGCAGTTGGACAAGAACTTGTACAAAAAGCAGGTGCTTGGTACTCATATCAAGGCGACAAAATCGGTCAAGGTAAAAACAATGTCATTCGACATTTAGAGGAAAACCCTCAATTGGCTCAAGAACTTGATCGTATGATTCGTGAAAAGCTTTTGACTACTGCTAATGCCGCACCAGCAGAAGAGAAAGAAGAAGAGCCTGACTTTTTAGATGTTTAAATTCAAACTTTATTTTTAAGTATATCAAGCGCCTTTCGAGGTGCTTTTTTATGCTAAAAACTAAATTAAACAACAGTCATTTTGATTTAATATAAATTTCAGTTATAACTAAGCTAAAGCCGTTATGAATCAGATTCTTTCATTATTATGTATAAAAAAATCAGAACAATCACTGAATTTTTATTTTTTCGAGCTCCACGAATTCAAAAAAATAAACTCAAACAACACTTTCAAAATAAAACCATTTTAATTACAGGGGCAAGTTTTGGGATTGGTGAAGCATGTGCAAGGCTGTTATCCAATACGCAATGCACGCTTGTGCTGATTGCACGCAGTACAGATAAACTTGTACAACTCAAAAGTAAATTAGAATCTTATTCGTGCCATATTGAAATCATCTGTGTAGATTTATATCAATCCGATGCCGCAGAACATATTTTTCAAAGCCTAACAGCACGCAATATTCAAATTGATGTATTGATCCATAATGCAGGAAAATCAATTCAGCGCTCTGTTTGGGATAGCTTGGATCGCCCACAGGATATCGATCGAACCATTGCGATTAACTATATCAACCCTGCTCAACTTACCCGTTTATTGTTAGGTGATTTAAAACACAAGCAAGGACAAATTATTGTGGTTTCAACCATCAATACCAAACTGTTTGCCCCGCCATTTTGGTCAACCTATCAAGCTTCGAAAACCGCAATGCAACAGTGGATTCTTGCCATTCAACCAGAATTGGCGGTTCATGAAGTACACGCAGGCTTAGTCTACTTGCCCTTAGTACGTACACGAATGATTTTACCCACCAAGCAATATCAACAAATGCCAGCGATGCAAGCAAAAGACGCTGCTCAAGCGATTCTTGCGTGCCTAATTTATCGTAAACGACAATGGCAACCATGGTGGCTAGGAATTGCACAGATTGGTTCAATATTGTTGATCACACCGATTTATTATTTCTATAAACATTTACTCAAGCGAAAGTTATAAGATGAAATGGATCTTTGGGTTAAGATGGTGCATAAGTTTATGCTATAGCACTATTCAACATGGTATTCATTTATATAGTATTTTAGATGCACAGACGCGTATTCAAAAAAATAAAACAGCATTTATTATTGATGAGCATCAAATTAGCTTTTTAGAATTAAAATACAGAACTGATCAACTTATTTGTGAATGGCAAAACTCCCATAATCCAAAGCAACTTCCGCAACAGATTGGTTTAATGATGCAACAAGACCTAGATAGCTTGGCGGCCTTGTTTGCACTGAGCCGTTTAGGTAAAGATATCATTATCGTTAACCCCAGCCTCGTACAGCATAAACTTCAAGCTTTAATTGAGCAAAGACAACTGCATCTTATTGGCAGTTTAGATGTATTTACTCCACTCAATATCCAAAATTTTACGCTTATTCCTGCACCAAGTACCCAGCAGAAATTTCGTATAAAACCGACTTATTTTAATAAAATAAGTGTCTGTTCTTCTGGTTCAACAGGAATCCCTAAAGTTGCGACAAGGCAATCTAAACCACTACAAAGTTTACCTTTGTTAGACCTCATGCTCAGAAAACTAAAATTTTTTAAAATTAAGCAAATTTTTGTGATGACACCACTGTGCCATGCGGCAGGTTTAACTGCGAGTTTGATGGCGCTGAGCTTTCATAAAACTGTGATTTTGCAAAAACGTTTTGATCCACAATCTGCCAAGCAACTGATTAAACACCATCAAATTGATTGTTTAAACTTAGTGCCCACTATTTTATACCGTTTAATTGAACTGAACGCTCCTCTGAGCTCAGTGCAATACATCATTACAGGTAGCGCGCCTTTAAGTGCGAATTTAGTCAAACATGCCCTACAGCACTATCCTCAGATACAACTGTTCAATCTCTATGGCAGCTCTGAAAGTGGAATTAACCTCTTGGCAACAACAGCTGATTTAAAACGAAATCCTGAAAGTATAGGAAAAGCTATTCAAGGTGTACAAATTAAAATTGCCGATTCTACAGGTCAGCCTTTAGAAAATGGCAATATCGGTATCTTATGGAGCAAATGTGCTTGGTCAATTACACCGAATCAATGGCTACAGTGCGGTGATTTAGCCGTACAAGATGCTGAAGGTTATTATTATTTAAAAGGTCGCTCTGATGATATGTTAATTTGCGGTGGTGTAAATGTTTACCCGATTGATTTGGAAAATATTTTATATATCCATAACGCAATCAAATTTGCACGCGCTTATGCTATAGATGATGCTGATCTTGGACAATGCTTGGCTGTAGACATTATTCTCAATCAGATACTCAATATTGAGGAATTACAATTATGGATTAGCGGCCAAACTCCTCGCTATCTTCGTCCTAAGTCAATTCGAATCATTGATCAAATAGAAACGGATAGTATCGGTAAGCCAGTTTAGGCGTTATTAAGCTTCGACATGAAGCACTTTAAATAAAAATCTAAACCCTGATATCTGTTTATCTTCCCCTCTTATACTGGTTTAGATTCTTTGATATTTAGGCGGAGGAAAATTCATCCGTATAGCATTTGCACTGTTAAAAAAATGAATTAAAGCTAAACTAGTGTTTATCTCTGAAATAAATAGATTGTTATCAATAGCTATGAGCCAAGCAAAATTTCCCAAATTGTTAGACTACCAAAAACTCAAACAACAATTTGGTGAACAGGAAACAACAGCGTATCAGCATTCTACATCTCAACCTGCAGAACCTGAATCTGGCATTGTAAATGATGAACACGCCTTTAATGCGGAACAGGATCTTGCACCCAAACCACAGGGCTTAACCGGTACACGTTTGCGTTCTTATGCTTTTGCGGTGTTGACTCGAAAAGAATATTCCAAAGCTGATCTAATTGAAAAGCTGATGACCTATGCGCAGAGCCGAGAGGAGGTTTTAACTTTGGTTGATGAGTTGTCAGCGAATAACTACCAAAGTGACCAACGTGTGGCAGAAATGACTGTGCGTAGTCAAGTCCGCAGAGGTAAAGGCCCGAATCGAATCAAACTGGCTTTACGCGCCAAACAACTGGATAGAGCCTTAGTACAAGAGGATATTGCAGAAATTGATTGGTATGAACAAGCCTATCAATTGAAAGTTAAAAAATATGGTACAGAGGTCAGCAAAGATCCAAAAATTAAAGCCAAACAAATTCGCTTTTTACAATATCGTGGTTTTGAAATGGATGCAATTATGAAAGCAATTTCAAAAAAACCAAATGATGATTGATGATGGTCAGTCGATACAATTCAAGATCAACTTTTCATTAAACGCTAGGTTGAGAATCTTAGGCTGAAAATCTATTGATAGAATTCCCTTCTCACTTTTGATTTCTTATAAATTCTAATCAGATCCAATATCTTTTAGCACTGTACAAACTATCATTTCATTCATCCGTAAAACTATACGCGTATTTTCAATATAAGCTCAATAAGGATGATAGATCTTTAGTCACGACTAAAAAATGATGATTGAATTAAATCAGATGGTCTAAAGAATGAGAATATAAAATTTTCAGGAATTAAATAGCAGAGATGGTTTTAAAATGTAGGATATAAATCGAATGGATCTCTTGAGTTATCATTATTGGTAGATTTAAAAATCTGGTGGCAGCCCTACTAGCAAAATCTCGGCACATCGTATTTCTGATACCGTTGCTACCTTCCGGTCCTGGCGGGGTTTTCAGAGTACAATTGCGAAACCACCAGCAGGGCTACCATTGCAAGAACAGAGTATAGAGATTTTTAATTTTCTTTCAAGCCTAACATTGTGATTTTCTCAAGTTATTCATTCGTTTGCTTATTTCATCATCAATATGGTTAATTTTTAACAGTAATTCTAACTTTTCTTTTCAATAGCCCATTAAAATTATCAAGCATTAGTCAATATTCTACTGAATTTTATCTCAGCGCTACTTCATAGATTGCAGGTGTTAAAATACAAAAAAGCTTCATATTGCATTAGAATTAGCTGAAGATTGTAAAAGCATCTTGCAATTCCGCCCCTAGCCGTTTTTAATGATAACAATTATTGATTTTCAAATAGCCCATATCAGTCTATTTGAAAAATTTTGACTTTGATGGATTTTAAATTATGCTAAAAAAGCATGCCCTGTTTTCTATTGCTTTACTCAGTTCAGCATCTTTATATGCAATCCCTATAGAATCTCGTGGATTAAGTGATACTGCATCATCTCGAAATGATGTAGCGAATTCACCAGCACCCATTGCTGGAAATATGAATTGGGATTTAATACAAAAGAATCAACAATTAGAAAATCAAATTCGTGAATTACGTGGCAAGATTGAAGAACAAGATCATGCCATTGATCAACTAAACAAAGAACTCACCAACCGCTATACCGATTTAGATCAACGTCTTGAACTGCTCAATCAGAAACTTGAACCTGAAAGCAATCAACCAGAACAAGCACCTGCTGAAAATGCACCTGTCGATAGTTCAACCGCAACCGATCAAACAAGCACTGCAAGCAAAGCTACAACGAATAGCCCGGCACCAACAACGGCTCAAAATCCAGCAACACCAGCCAACAGCAGCAACAATACCAGTGATCCTGTTGCACTGGAAAAAGCAGCTTATACCATTGCTTTAGATGCCTATAAAAAAGGCGGTGCAAAACAAGCCATCGCTCCTATGCAAAACTTTATTAAAAACTACCCAAACAGTATTTATACTGGAAATGCTTATTTTTGGTTAGCTGAGTTTCAATTGGCAATTGATCCACCAAACTATAATGAAGCCAAGAAAAACTATGAAATCGTGGCAGCTAAATTTCCAAACTCGTCTAAAGCACCGCGTGCTTTATACCAACTTTATAGTATCGCTAAAGATGTCAACAAGAATACACAAACTGCAAATGTCTATAAAAGCAAACTGTTAAGCACCTACCCTAAATCAGAAGAAGCAGGTTTTTTCAAAAAAGGTTAATCCGCTTATTCACAATTTAGACCAAAAAAATGCCTCAATAGAGGCATTTTTTATTGATATTTTTAACAATTAACGCACGATACCGCGCTTAGATTCTAATACTGAATCAATCAATAACTGGACTTCTTCAACTTCTGGAAGGATCTCTTGACGAATTTTTTCAATGGCTTGTTCAGTGGTTAAATTCTCTTTATAGATCAATTTAAACGACTCTCTTAAGCCTTGAATCACATTCTTAGACCAACCTTTACGACGCATCCCTTCAACGTTCATACCATAGGCATGCGCAGGGTTGCCTGAAACCATGACATAAGCAGGAACATCTTTAAGAATCAGTGATGCACCACCAATCATACTATAAGAATCAATCTTACAGAATTGATGGATACCTGAGTTCCCGCCCACAATGACGAAATCGCCAATGTGAACATGGCCAGCGATGCCGACATTATTTGCAAAAATATTGTTATTTCCAATCAAACAATCATGTGCAATATGCGTATTCACCATCAATAGGTTATTGCTTCCTATTTTGGTTAGGCCTCGATCTTGAACAGTGCCACGATGTAAGCTGCAATGTTCACGGATTTTGTTGTTGTCGCCAATTTCTAACCAAGTTTCTTCACCTTGGTATTTTAAATCTTGACAAATTTCACCTACACTTGCGAATTGGAAAATATCGTTATTTTCACCAATACGTGTATAGCCTCCAATCACAACATGTGAGTGAAGTTTGGTACCAGCACCAATCGTCACTTGTGGACCAATAATACAATATGGCCCTATTTGGACATCTGGTGCTATCACTGCAGAAGAGTCAATAATAGCGGTTGGGTGGATTAAGTCGTTACTGCTCATGCCTGCTCTAATTTCTGATGAGAAATGATAATTTCAGCGGTTGCTGCTACCACGCCGTCAACACTGGCAGTACATAAATACTTGTAAATGCCACGTTTTTGCATGAGTAATTCAGATTTTAGCACGAGTTGGTCACCTGGTACGACTTGTTTTTTAAATCGTATTTTTTCAGCACCAGCGAATAAGAACAAAGAACCTGGTCTTGGCTTTTCATTATTCATGATAAAACCAAGCACACCAGAAACTTGTGCCATCGCCTCAACGATCAAAACACCTGGCATAATTGGATAGCCAGGGAAATGACCCTGCATAAATTCTTCATTAATTGAAACGTTTTTGTATCCTACAATCCCATTCTCTGTAACTTCAGTTACACGATCGACAAGCAAAAATGGATAACGATGTGGCAAATACTCGCGAATCGTTTGGGTTTGCATTGGTAATTCAGGAACCGTAAAAGGTAGAGATTTAGACTCAGTCATAATTATTTACGCGACTTTAAAGTTGATTCAATGGACTCAATTTGAGCCTGCATATGATCTATTTGTTTCACCAGTTTGGTCAATGGCACATCTGCTAATTGTCTTAAGCGCACAACCGTTCTTTTCCAATGATTTGTTTCAAACTGTCCAGTACCTGAAGAATAAGAACCTGCTTCAGAAATACTTTTTGTGACTATTGACATTCCAGTAATTGTGACATTATCTGTGATTTTTATATGCCCTACGATGCCAACAGCACCTGCAAGAACACAGTTTTTGCCAATAATCGTACTACCCGCGATACCACACTTGGCTGCAATGGCAGTATTCTCGCCAATTTGCACGTTATGGGCGATTTGCACAAGGTTATCAATAATGACACCGTCATGAATGATTGTATCGTCCAAAGCACCACGATCAATACTACAATTTGAACCTATACGTACATCATTTCCGATACGTACAGAACCCAATTGAGCAATACGATTCCACTTTCCTTGATAAGGTGCAAAACCGAAGCCCTCACCACCAATTGCAGTATTGGAATGAATCCGAACACGATCTGCGATTTTTGTTTGGCCTGTAATGGTCACATGAGAATCGACAAAACCGTCTTTGCCAATTTCAACACCATCATCAATTTTGCTGTGTGATTGGATAACTGTATTTGCACCCACCACACAATCATCACCAATCACAACATAATGACCAATATAAGCATCATCTGCAATAATTGCTGAAGGAGAGATTTGCGCAGTACTTTCGATACCCCGTTTAGTTACTTTAACTTCAAATTGATGGGTTAAAATCGCAAAAGCAAGATAGGGATTGGCAACAACAATAAAATTCTGGCAATTTGTAAGCTGTTCTTTTAACTCTGCCGTGACGATCAAAGCGCCAGCTTTAGAGTTTTGAGCTTCATTCAAATATTTGTCGTTATTTACAAAAGAAATATGATTGGATTGCGCGTGTTCTAAACTTGCAAGCCCATCTAAAACAAAATTGGCTTGACCAATTAGCTCACCTTGTACAAGCTGAGCTAATTCATCGAGATGAAAACGATTTGATTTCATTGATTATTTAATTGCATTAACCTTTTGGATTATTTTAGCAGTTAAATCACTCTTTGCGTCATAAGCAAGTGCTGAATTTTTATTCAAAACAAAGTCTAATCCAGCTTCTTGGCGCAATTGTTCAGCAGCTTGCTTTACACGAGCCTCAAAAGTTGCATTGGTGTTTTGAATTGTGCTCTGTACTTTCGCCTGAACACCTTGCTGAATCGTTTGGAATTCATTCACTTTTGCTTGGTATTGCGCATTAATTTGCTGAACATTTGCACCTTGAGCCTGTGCTTTTTGTTTCAACGCTTCAATATCTTTGGTGATTTGTTCAAGCTTAGTGGTTTGCGGTTTAACAGATTGTTCTAAACTTGCATTCTGTTGCTTTAAGTAGGTGCTACTTTCTACAACTTTTTCTAGATCAACTACACCAAAACCTGCCGCTTGAACCAATCCAGCAAAACCCAAGCCTAAGCCCACAATGGCCATTTTCATTGTTTTCATCATTGTTCCTTATATTAAGTTAAATCTCGTAAAAAGATCGTACTTAGAAAGTACGACCAATCTCGAATTGAATATTTTTAGTTTGATCGCCTGGTTTGTCATTCAATGGGAATGCGTAACTCAACGAAAGTGGGCCAATCATGGTAATCCAAGTAAAGCCTACACCAACACTATAACGCATGTTACCAAAGTCAAAGTCATAGTTATCTTTACAATATTTTTTGGCTTCAACACCTTTATCAGCGTCACCACCCTCTAAATATAGCCTACCAGTAGCAGTACTACAATTAGTATCAAAGACTTGTGCGCCCTCAGCAAAGATCACCGGACGGATCTGACGCGCCCAATCACCTTTAAATGGAACTGGTAAAGCCAACTCTGTACCAAATTGTACTAAAGCATTACCACCAACTTCTTCTGGATCGTAATCCTTTGTATGACTTTCATTATAAGTTACACCAGGATATTTTGGACCCAATGTACTGTTGTCATAACCACGGACTGAACCAAAACCACCTGCATAGAAGTTTTTATAGAATGGCAAATCATTACCATAACCTAACTTACCATAACCACGTAATACGAAATCACGACCTAATGGGAAATAAGTCTGTGTATCATAAGTAACTTTTTGATATTCAACATCACTACCTGGCAATGCGATTTCAGCATTGACACGATGTGATGTACCGTTAGTAGGGAATATCGGACGGTTCAATGTATTATATGACCAACCTAGGTTTAAATTATAAGTTAAGTACTTACCTTCAAACTCATTATCAAACGGCACCCATTGATCATCATTTGGTCCACAAGTTGAAACATTTTCATTATCATCAGGTTTATAATCTTTCAACAACGCGGTTGGGCAATAACGCCCTTGGCCACCTCTCGCTTTCCCACCATTTGCTAACAAATAATCACGTACATAGGTTGAAACATAAGCACCAGTAGTAACTTTGGTTTGGTCAACATTTAAACCCGCACTGATATTTTGATTTTCATCGATTGGATAACCAAATGTAACACCACCACCAATACTATCCGTTACATAGTTGTTAACGTTATAATCATTATTTAACTTGGTTTTACGGTAGTACATGTTATAACCACGACTTACACCATCAATGGTAAAGTATGGGTCAGTCACACTTAAGTTATAATAATCTTGGGTTTCTGAACGAGATAAATCAATAGCAACACGATTACCGGTACCCATAAAGTTGGTTTGGCTTAAACCTGCTTGGAATGTGATACCACCATTCTGAGAGTAACCCACTGCCAATGTACTGGTACCAGAATGTTGTTCTTCAACATCAATATTCAAGTCCATTTGATCTGGCAAGTTCGGTACGCGAACAGGTTTAACATCAACTTTACTAAAGAAACCAGTACGTTCTAAACGAACTTTAGACAAGTCGATTTTTTCGTTACTTGCTAAAGCACCTTCCATTTGACGCATTTCACGACGTAATACTTCATCCGCAGTTTTAGTATTACCGGTAAAGTTAATACGACGTACAGTCACTTGTTGACCAGGATTAATATAGTAATTTAAGTCAACAATATGGGTTTCATTATTGATTTCAGGGACGACATTTACTTCTGCATAGTAGTAACCCGCATTACCATATTTACGAAGTAATAACTGCTTTACAGCATTGACTTTTTCTTGAGAATACGTTGTGCCATCTTTATAGATTTGTAGCGCTTTTAAATCTTCAGTTTTATAAAGTGCATCACCTAAAAATTTAGTTTCGCCAAATTTAAACTGCTCGCCTTCATTGACTGAAACTTCAATAAAGATATGTTTTTTATCTTCACTAAGATTTAAATTTGAACTGTTAATATCAAAATTGATATAACCTTTATTGAGATATAGCGCTCGCAACGACTCTAGACTTGCAGACATTTTTTCACGTGCATAACGGTCATTTCGAGAAATAACCGATAACCAGCCACTCTCTTTTACCGCAAACGCCTGTTTAATGTCGTCTTCTTTAAATACGGTATTACCAATAATATTGATATCAAAAACTTTTGCAGGCTTACCTTCATTAAAATTGATATTCAATTCAACGCGGTTATTAGGTTGAGCAACTTGTTCAACTTTAATATCTGCATCATAACGACCTTGTTGAGCATATTGTTGCTCTAACTCAGTTTCTAAGGTTTGTAAGGCAGACTTTTTAAGCACTTCGCCTTCGGCCAAGCCCATTTTCTTTAAACCATCCGTCAAAGCTTCTTTCGGAATTAGTTTATTGCCTTTAAAATTAATTTTTGAAATTACTGGACGTTCAATCACTTTAAACACCAAGACACCGTCTTGGTTAGATGCTTGGATATCATCAAATAGATTTGAAGCGTACAAAGCACGAATTGAATCCGCAATTGCAGGATCATTGACACGGTCACCACTATTTATTGGTAAAAGTGCAAGAACATTTTGTTGCGTTAAACGAACCAAGCCATCCACACGGATATCACGTGCAATGAACTCATCTGCCGCTTGTACTTGCTGTACAGCTGCCATCGCACTAACGAGCGCTAATGGCATAAATAAATGTGAGTGCTGCATGCCTATTATTTTCCAGTAAGTTAATCCACAATTGCGTTATAAACGCATAAAATCATTAAATATTGCAAGAAGCATCATGCTACCAAGCAGTACCATACCAATTTTTAACCCAACCAATTGTATTTGTTCAGAAACAGGTTTACCACGAATTGCTTCAACAATGTAATAAACCAAATGACCGCCATCTAACATCGGGATAGGCAATAAATTTAAAATCCCCAAACTCACACTCATCAAAGCCATAAATGAAATGAATGTTTGCCACCCCATTTCAGCACTTTGACCAGCGACTTTTGCAATGGTAATTGGACCTGATAAATTATCTAAGCCAATTAAACCACGTACCATCTTCACCATTGAATTCAAAATCATTGCTGAAAGTTGCCCGGTCTTTTCAACAGCAACAACAAAAGCTTCAGCAGGATTATATTGAATTGTTTGTTTATATTCAGTAGGAATTGTCAGTTTATCAGTCTGTGCTTGCACACCCAACATACCTGTTACATTTCCCATATTGTCGCGTTTACCTTGCGGCATTACTTGTAAATGTACAATTTGCCCTTGGCGCAACACATCAACTTTAAGTAACTTTTCAGGTGATTTTTGTACCACATCTACCACATCAAACCAATCTTTCATTTTCACCTGATTGATTGAAATGATTTGGTCACCTTCTTTCATCCCTTGACGAATCGCAGCGCCATCACTACTTAACTTATAAACAGTTGCAGGAATCTGTGGACGATATGGGGTAAAACCTAGCACATCAAATGGTGACTGACTTTGGTCTTTTAAGAAATTCTTGATCGGTAAAGCAAAACTCTGCGGCTGACCATTGCGCTCAACCTGAACATCGATATGACCTGTTTCACCAACACGATCAACGATGGCATAGTTGAGTTTTTCCCAAGTGCTAACATCTGTTCCATCTACAGCAACAATTTTATCGCCAATCTGCATTTGAGCTGTTGCAGCAGGTGTATTGGGTAGAATTGCACCAACACGAGTATTTAATTGCTCTTGTGCAGGTAGAAATAGAATCCAAAATAGGACGATTGCAAAAATCAAATTGATCAATGGACCAGCAGCAACAATCGCAATACGCTTCCATGGTGGCTGACGGTTAAATGCTAACGGCAAATCTTCCGCACTAACATTCCCCTCACGCTCATCCAACATTTTGACATAACCACCCAGTGGTAATGCAGAAAGTTGATATTGGATGCCTGATTTTTTCGATGTCCACTTCAACAAAGTTGGACCAAAACCAATTGAATAAACCAGTACTTTTACACCGAGTTTACGTGCAACCCAATAATGCCCAAATTCATGAATCGCAATCAGCGGACCAAGTAGGAATATGGCAGCAACAATGATAAATAGAACACTCATGATCAGCTTCCCAATTGTGTAATGCGTTGTGAAGCAACTTGGCGCGCAAGTTGATCTGTCTGCAAAATCGTGTCAATCGAATCTGCCAAACCATTTTGAACGTGATTTAAGGTATGTTCAACCACTTGTGAAATTTGTAAAAATGCAATTTTTTGCTGTAAAAAAGCACTTACAGCAATTTCATTGGCAGCATTGAGAATAGACGGTGCCAATCCGCCCGCCTGCATAGCATGTCGAGCCAGTTTAAGCGATGGAAAACGCGTAATATCTGGTGCTTGAAAGTCGAGTTGTGAATGGACAAATAAATCTAGAGGCGGGACATGTGTTTGAATCCGCTCAGGCCATGCAAGTGCATGCGCAATCGGCGTACACATATCAGGATTACCCATTTGAGCCAAAGTTGAACCATCCACATATTGAACCATTGAATGAATGATACTTTGTGGATGAACAACAACTGTAACAAATTGTTCTTTAATTGAAAATAAATGACATGCTTCGATCAATTCTAAACCTTTATTCATCAGGGTTGCAGAATCTACCGAAATTTTTTGTCCCATCGACCAATTTGGATGTTTACAGGCTTGTGCTGGTGTTACGGTTTTTAATTGTTCTAAGCTAAAGTTTAAAAATGGGCCACCTGAAGCAGTCAACAAAACTTGCTTGACCCCCAATTGAGGCTCACCATTGGGTTGAATCTGTAAATAATTTTGCGGAAGACATTGGAAAATAGCATTATGTTCAGAGTCAACAGGCAGTAACAAAGCATGATGATCTTTAGCTGCTTGAAGCATAATATCGCCAGACATCACCAAGGCTTCTTTGTTGGCAAGTAAAACGCGCTTACCTGCTTTCACTGCAGCTAAAGTCGGCAACAATCCTGCTGCACCAACAATTGCTGCCATCACCACATCTACATCAGGATGTTCCGATACGGTGATAAGCCCTGCTTCATCTGTAAGGATTTCGATATCAAAAATATGATGTATAGCAAGTAGCTGTTGTAACTCATCTACTTTATCCGATGGTACAACAACACATTTCGGTCGATATTGTTTGCATATTTCACTGAGTTCTTTGATTCGACTAAATCCAGTCACTGCAAAAACTGAATACTGGTCCGAATGCTGTTGTAAAATTTTTAAAGTACTGCGCCCAATAGAACCTGTAACACCTAATATACAAACAGATTGTGACATCTATAAATCTACACCAATAAGTTTTAAAACATACATGCCAGCCGCAAAAAATGGAGCCGCAGCAAGCAATGAATCTATACGATCAAGCACCCCACCATGTCCTGGAAGGATACGACCTGAGTCTTTAATTCCTGCACGACGTTTGATCATAGATTCAAACAAGTCGCCAAGCACAGAGCTAAACACAGTCACAATAGACAAAACTAGGAAAAGAATATGTTGTGGAAGCGTTAAATGTAGGTAAATCGATTGAACCACGATGATCACAATCGCAACAGTGACAATCCCACCAATTAAGCCTTCGATTGATTTGTTTGGACTCACATCTGGCGCAAGTTTACGCTTACCAAATTTACGCCCAACAAAATATGCACCACTGTCCGCGCCCCAAACCAACAGGAACAGGTACATCAACCACCAAGGAGAGCTTTTCCAAACTTCAAAAATAGCGGTAACTGCGGCACTGATTAAAACCAAGCCAACAATATTTAAAGTGATATTGTACCAGCCATCATATTCAGGATAATGTTTTACCCAATACAGACTACACAACCAAGTGAGAATAGAGGCACTCCAAAGAATAAGCGCCAAATCATTAAAATATAATGCTAACCCTGAAAAAAAAGCGGTCAATACACCGAATCCAGCAGCTTTAATTTTCTTCACATGGTCAGATTCATGTGGCATGAGTTTAAACCACTCATAACCTGCTGCCCCAGCTGCGATAATCATTAACACTAACATTGGATATTGAGATTTTGTTGCAAACATACAACTCAGTACAACTGCCACCAATACCAATGCGGTTATAATCCGCTCTAACATTATAAATTCTCTATATGTTCTTGTTGAATTTGTTCAGAGGTTTTTCCGAAACGTCTTTCACGCCCTGAAAAAATATTGAACGCATGATCCAACTCTTGCACTGTAAATTCTGGCCATAATGTCTCAGTAAAATATAACTCAGCGTATGCAGCCTGCCACAGTAAGAAATTAGACAGTCGGTAATCACCGCCTGTACGAATCAATAAATCCACGGGTGGCAAATCCCCCAAACTTATTTGTTGTGCAAATAACTCAGTATTGATTTGATTCACATCAATTTGTTGATCTTTAACCTGTTGCGCAAGTTTACGTGCAGTATCTGCGATATCCCACATACCACCATAACTAATCGCAATTGTTAAAGTCATGTTACTGAACTTAGCAGTCCTTTGTTCAGCATGCAACATTAATTCACGTAGCTCTGGAGAAAGCCGACTACGATCACCAATAAATCTCAACGAAATTTCGAATTTTTCCATCCGTGGAATTTGTTCATGAATTGTGTCTTCTAACAATTTCATTAACAAATCAACTTCATACTGCGGTCGGTTCCAGTTTTCACTTGAGAAAGCAAACACAGTAAGCGCCTGAACGCCAACTTTACGGCAATGCTCTACAATCGGATCAAGGACATTTTTACCTTCACGGTGTCCATCACCTTTTTGCAGTTGTTTCTTTTTTGCAAAACGATTGTTGCCATCCATGATGATGGCAACATGTTTTGGAAGATGGTTGTCTTCAGATGTGGTCATTTAAATCTTAGACCTTCATCAATTCAGCTTCTTTCGCAGCAAGACGTTTGTCCACTTCAGCAACAAATTTATCGGTAATTTTTTGGATATCATCGCCTGCACGACGTTCATCATCTTCAGAAATTTCTTTATCTTTTAATAATGATTTGATATCGCCTAAAACATCACGACGAATGTTACGAATCGCAACTTTGGCATTTTCTGCTTCGTTACGTGCAACTTTCTGCATATCTTTACGTGTTTCTTCTGTCAAAGCAGCCATTGGCACACGAATCGCATCAGCAGTTACTGGGTTTAAGCCCAAATCTGATTCACGGATTGCTTTATCAATTGCAGAAACCATTGAACGTTCAAATGGTTGAACTAACAAAGTACGTGAATCTTCAACACCCACGTTAGCCACTTGGTTTAACGGCACGTCAGAACCATAGTAAGGAACCATAACTCCATTTAGGATGGATGGATGCGCACGACCTGTACGAACCTTTGCAAAACCATGTTCCAAAGACTCCAATGACTTATTCATACGGTCTTCTGCGTCTTTTTTAAGATCGTTAATCATATGATCTTCCTTACTTATTTATCTAAATGTGTATGAGGTCTAGTGACATTTCATAAACAGGCGAAGTGTCAATACACCCTAATCTAAAATTGCAGTAGTATAAAGAGCTTTACTACCCACGTACATTAGTTTGTAACGTGAGTGCCCTCTTTTTCGCCCATTACCACAGAAAGCAAAGCACCAGACTTGTTCATATCAAATACTTGAAGTGGCACATTGTGATCGCGGCATAAGCAAATTGCAGTTAAATCCATGACACCAAGTTTCTCATCTAGAACTTCATCAAAGCTTAAATGGTCATATTTAACAGCATCATCATATTTGCTTGGGTCTTTATTGTAGACACCATCAACTTTAGTGGCTTTTAAAATAAGGTTTGCTTCAATTTCAATACCACGTAAGCATGCTGCTGTATCCGTTGTAAAGAACGGATTACCTGTTCCAGCAACAAATACGCACACTTCACCTTGAGTTAAGTGGCGAATTGCATCACGGCTTGAATATGCTTCAACTACTGCACCAATTGGCAATGCTGACATTAAACGGGTTTTGATGTTACGGCGAACCAAAGCATCACGTAATGCCAAACCATTCATTACCGTAGCAAGCATACCCATTTGATCACCCGTTACACGGCCAACCAAACCATCTTTTTGTAATTGACTACCACGGTATAAGTTACCACCACCAACCACAATACCCACTTGCACACCCAAACCAACCAAGTGAGCAATAGATAAAGACATTTGATCTAAGACTTGGGCATCAATCCCCATGTCTTTATTACCCGCAAGCGCTTCACCCGAAAGTTTCAGCAAAATTCGCTCGTAGCGTGGCTTTTTAGAATCTAACATCACAAAACTCCAATACTTATATCTACAATTTTATTCGTATTTAATCAAATCGAAATCGGCAATACTTAAGCTGATTTAACGCGAATCAACTTGGCAAACAAATCATATTCATCTGCATCTGTAATTTCGACTTCAAGTAAATCACCAGCTTTAATCACTGACTTATCAATATCTTCAACAAAAACATTACCATCAATCTCAGGTGCATCTGCATAAGAGCGTGCAATTGCGACTGGGAATTCTTCTTCAAGATCATCCACTAAAACCGTCATGGTTTGACCAATACGACTTTGCAGTTTTTCAGCAGAAATCGCTTGTTGAACTTCCATAAAACGTTCATAGCGTTGTTGCTTAATTTCTTCAGGAACATGATCAGGCAAATCGTTGGCTGTTGCGCCTTCTACAGGTGAGTAGGTAAAGCAACCTACACGATCAAGTTTCGCCTCTTGTAACCAGTCCAATAACATTTGAAAATCTTCTTCAGTTTCACCAGGGAAACCCACGACAAATGTTGAACGAATAACCAATTCAGGACATTTTTCACGCCATAATTTTAGACGTTCCAAGGTGTTTTCACTATGAGCTGGTCGCTTCATCAATTTTAAGATGCGCGGACTGGCGTGTTGAAAAGGAATGTCTAAATACGGAAGAATTTTACCCTGTGCCATTAAGTCAATCACCGCATCCACATGTGGATATGGATAAACATAATGTAATCGCACCCAAATCCCTAACTGACCAAGCGCTTCGCACATGTCATAGAATTTGGTTTTAACAGGCTGACCATTCCAGAAATCAAGCTTATATTTGGTATCTACACCATAAGCGGAGGTGTCTTGAGAAATCACCAAGACTTCTTTTACACCCGCTTTTTTTAACGCCTGTGCTTCATTTAATACAGAGCCAACAGGACGTGACACAAGATCACCACGCATGCTTGGAATAATGCAGAATGTGCAACGATGGTTACAGCCTTCTGATATTTTTAAATAAGCATAATGTTTAGGTGTTAAACGAATACCTTGTTCAGGTACAAGATCTACAAAAGGATTGTGTTTCGGTGGTTCTGGAACATACTGATGGACAGCTTCCATTACATCTTGATACGCCGCAGCACCTGTCACTTTTAAGACATTTGGATGCATCTGGCGAATTTTATCTTCATCTTTACCCAAACAGCCTGTGACGATCACACGACCATTGGCGCTCATGGCTTCACCAATTGCATCTAAAGACTCTTGTACTGCAGATTCAATAAAACCACAGGTGTTCACAACAACTAAATCAGCACCTTCATAATCTGATGCAACATCATAACCTTCAGTCTTTAACTGCGTTAAAATGCGTTCAGAATCTACCAATGCCTTAGGACAACCTAAAGATACAAAACCGACTTTGGGGGACTTCATGAATCTGCGCTCCACTATAATCCGCGTATTGTATGACTTTTCAAGAGATAAAAACAGGTGGAAACTGCACTCTTTGTATAATGCACCAAAATACATCCAATCAAATAATTAAATTACTACAATGCACCATTTTGGAACAATATAATGATAGCGTAATATGAATGCTGGTTTTTACACTTGAATAAAGCGCAGTAAATGCGCAATTTTTATCATTCATGTAAGAAAACTGCGCAGTATATAAAAGTTGGCGTGCATCTTGCTTTATATCAGGACGATTTAACCGATTCAATCACCCATGTTCGGGAAAATAGAAAACGAGGTGCAGATGCCATTGCGCTATTTAAAGACAGGAAAGCTCTGCTAATGGATCAATACCCAACAATTGATTATAGATTGCTGGTGGATAATTTAACCACTGCAATTCTTTTGGTCGATTGTAATTTAAATATTTTTTATCTTAATTCATCATGCGAAGCATTGTTTGATATTAGCTTGCTTCGTGCGGCAGGTCAGCCAGTGATTAATATTTTACATGCACCAAATGATAGCTTTAATACCTTGGAAGCATTAAACAACTCAATAAAAACAGGTCAAGCCTATACACGCCGTGAAGCGATTATCAATGTTAACTTTAAAGACATGCATGTTGATTATTCCGTATCGCAGCTAAATACAGGAAGACCCTATCACCCATTACTATTAATTGAATTAAATCCGATTGATCGGATGCTTAAAATTTCTAAAGAAGAAAACCTGATTCAACAACACCAAGTTGCACGACAGCTGATTCGAGGTGTTGCACATGAAATCAAAAACCCATTAGGTGGAATTCGTGGCGCAACTCAACTGCTTGCTCGTAGTTTAAATGATCCACAGTACGCAGAGTTCACCGATATTATTATCAGTGAAGTCGATCGCTTAAGAAACCTTGCTGACACCATGCTAGGTTCACGTCAGCTCCCGAGCTACGAATTGGTCAACGTGCATGAACCGCTCGAACGTGTTCGCTCTTTAATTGTAAATCAAACCAAGAAAAAAATTAAAATTACACGAGACTATGACCTTTCATTGCCTGATGTCAAAGCGGATCGCGATCAACTGATTCAAGTGATGCTCAACATCAGTGTCAATGCGGTACAGGCGATGACTGAGAATCGTGAGTTTTTTATTGATCATCAACCTGAACTAATGTTGCGTACGCGCATCCAACGTTTGGTGACGATTAATGGCGTACTGAATAAATCAGCCATTCGTATTGATATTGAAGACAATGGCCCTGGTGTTCCTGAAGAAATTTTAGAATCCGTGTTTTATCCACTTGTGACTGGTCGTGCCAAAGGAACAGGTCTTGGCTTAAGCATCGCACAAAATATCATGCATCAACACAACGGAATGATTGAATGCCAATCCGTTCCTGGAAAAACAGTATTTAGCTTATATCTACCTTGGGAGTCTAACCATGTCGCATAATAAAATTTGGGTGATCGATGACGACCGTGCTATGCGTTGGGTCTTGGAAAAAACATTTAAAGAAGAAGGCTTCGACGTCACCAGTTTTGAAGAAGCACAATCTGCTTTAGATCAACTTCCAAGCAATGCGCCAGATGTCATTCTCACTGATATTCGTATGCCTGGCATTGATGGTTTAACCTTCCTAGGAAAAGTCAAAGGAAGTTATCCTGATCTGCCTGTGATTATTATGACAGCACATTCAGATTTAGAATCTGCAGTATCGAGCTATCAAACAGGTGCTTTTGAATATCTACCAAAACCGTTTGATATTGATGAAGCACTTGCGTTGGTGAATCGTGCGATTTTGCATATCAACAAACTGCAACAACAAGAATCGGCCAAAGTTACCCCGATTCAATCTACGGAAATTATTGGTGAATCCCCTGCAATGCAGGAAGTTTTCCGCGCCATTGGACGTCTATCTCAATCGCATATTACTGTATTGATCAACGGTGAATCTGGAACAGGTAAAGAGTTAGTTGCACACGCTTTACATCGCCACTCACCAAGAAGCAGTAAACCATTTATTGCGTTAAACATGGCCGCTATTCCAAAAGATTTGATTGAAACTGAATTATTTGGCCATGAAAAAGGTGCATTTACCGGTGCCAATACTCAACGCCAAGGTCGTTTTGAACAAGCCAATGGCGGAACCTTATTCTTAGATGAAATTGGTGACATGCCCTTTGAAACCCAAACACGCCTACTTCGTGTTTTGGCAGATGGTGAGTTCTACCGTGTTGGTGGTCATATTCCAGTTCGTGTTGATGTTCGTATTGTGGCAGCAACACATCAAGATTTAGAAAAGTTGGTCAATGATGGCCGTTTCCGTGAAGACTTATATCATCGCCTAAATGTCATTCGTATTCACATCCCTAAACTTGCTCATCGTTCTGAAGATATTCCGATGTTGGCGCAACACTTCTTGGCACGCGCGGGTAAAGAACTCGGAGTTAGTCCGAAAATTTTACGCCCAGAAACGCAAGAGTATATTCAAAAACTGCCTTGGCCAGGCAATGTACGTCAACTCGAGAATACCTGCCGCTGGTTAACTGTGATGATCACAGGTCGTGAAGTTTATCCAGAAGACTTGCCGTCTGAATTAAAACAAATTCCAATCAACAAATCTGATGATCAGGGTCAAGCACAAGCTGGTATTGATCGTATTGCATTACATCATTGGGATGAGTTACTGGCGCAATGGGCAATTCAAAAGCTTAAAAATGGTGAAATGAAAATTTTAGACATTGCCACCCCAATGTTTGAACGTACTTTGATCATCGCAGCACTTCAACAAACCCGTGGTCGTAAACGTCATGCTGCTGAACTTTTAGGTTGGGGGCGTAATACTTTAACCCGCAAACTCAAAGAATTAGGTATGGATTCTGCTGAAGATGATGAAGAGGAAGACAAAACTGTCTTAGCTGAATAATAAGCAACTCATAAATATAAAGTTTACTCCAACCATATTTCGTAAGAATATGGTTGTTTTTTATTGGCTCATAGTGAAAAATAGCCTCGTGAAATTTAAACTTTATCGTCTAGGGTAAAAATGAAGAAAACTGTTGTTGTAATTAGCTTACTCTCTATTTTTAGTGTTGCTTGCTCTAAAAATAAACCGCATGACAGTTCTGAACATCAAGCAGAAGCCCCAGCGGTTAAAAAAGCACATAAAGCAGCCAATTCAGATGATTGTTTTAAGTTAGAACCCAACAAACAGTTTACCCTGAACAACAATGAAGAAACACAAATACAGATTGTTCCAACAACCTTCAACAATCAGAATGCAATAGCAATCGTTAGACAAGGCGCAGGTGTGCGTACAGATTATATCTACGATTTAACTGGCCGCACCATGCTTGCAAACTTGGACTATGGTATTGCTGCGCTCGGATCAAATCCAAATGATGTGTTGGTAAAAACCACCTATCAAGCTCCGCTTCCAACATTCCCATCCAATCTTAAACCACAGCAAAAATTCCAAATGACCTATAACGCGGTCATTGAATCGCAAATGGATAACAATGATAAGTCTGAAAACAATAAGACCATTGACTTAGTATTTGTAGGATTTGAAGATCTGACTTTAATTGACAATGATGACAATACTTTAAAGTTTGATAATGCATGTCATTTCATTTCTCAAATCGGAGATGAAACATTGGATGAATGGTATGCTGAAGGATATGGGCAAATTAAATACATTAAAAAGAAACAGAATGGCGACGTAAAAAGTAGCGAAGCAATTGGCGATGACCCACAGCCTTAATTTAAATCAGCCAGTCAACAGCTATTGACTGGCTTTGATCATTTTTATATTCGATTTTACTTTAAAAAGCCTGATACCAAATTCATGACATTTTGAATATCACCATTGGCTTCAGTGTGATCTGTTGCATCACCTTGTGGTGTGAGTGAATCAATAATTTGCGGTAATACTGTAGAGATTGCACCATATACTTCATTGGTCGGAACATTGGCTTGTTGAGCAACTTGTTCAACTTGCTGACCACCAAATAAACTCTGGATTTGCTCTACATTTACAGCACCATTACCTTGTGACGGATCGACCCAACTTTGAACCTGCCCACCTAAACCTGCGCCTTGCAATTTAGCTAAAGCACCTTGTAGACCACCATTTTGTTGAATCCAACCCAAGACCAATGGCACAACTGCAATCAATAAAGAAGAGGCATTAAAACCACCCGCTTGCGGTGCTTGTTGTTGTTGTCCACCTGTCAAACCACCTAAAACTGAACCAAGCACGCCACCCAATCCACCTTGTGATTGTTGCTGCTGCCCACCCAAGCCACCGAGTACTGAACCAAGTACCCCGCCCAATCCACCACCTAGCCCGCCTTGTGATTGTTGTTGTCCGCCAAGTGCTTGTTTTGCCAGAATTTCCACAATATTGGTTAAATCTGTCATGCGTTTTCCTTTTTAAGTTTTATGAGACAAGTACAGCATACTTGGCTTTATCCTATTCACCAAAATTGGAATTGTTAAATTTTGCAATAGCTTAAGACTGGTTTTATAACCAAAATAAAATCACTACCAACGAAATTTATTCCAGTTTTCTGGGTTAGCCCAAAACTTAGAATTAAACCAATCTGGTACATGTTTATAGGTCAAAATATTAAACTGCCAAAGTGCAAAATCATTTTGATGTAAAGTTTTATCAATAAGTTGGGTAAAACCAAGCGATCTGAGTAACTGCTCATCTTTTAGCTGACATGCCACGACGATTCGTTTTGCCAGTAAATCACGCAACTTGACCAATAACTGGGATTTTTGTAAATCGGTGATCCCAGACATTTCATCTGTATCTAAAAGTACAAATCCTAAATCATATCGTTGCGTAAAAGGCAGACTTAAAAACTCAGATACGTTAAAATAGGACCATTGAATTGAATAATTTGTAGGGTATTGTGCCAAATTTTGCCCAATACACAATGCAGTTTGAATTGGCTGTTCTTGCGATAAATCGTCTAGCATTGAAGTGATGACATTTTGCTCAGCCATAACTGCACCTTTTTTGAAGCGAGTAATTAAACATGGAACTACAAGGCATTTGTCATAAAATGCATGCAGGTCTTAAAGACCTTAGTGTAACTGATCAACAAACACATAAGGCAAATGTTGAATATAAATTTATATTAGATCGCTCAGAAACCGAGCTACCATTTAGTTTAGGTCAAGAAATTGAGATTGAAGCAACAGGAAACATTTATTGTGTTTCTTGTGGAGCAAAAACACCGAAGTCTTATTCGCAAGGCCATTGCTTTAAATGCATGAAAACCAAGGCATCTTGCGACATGTGTATCATGAAGCCTGAAACGTGCCATTATCATTTAGGTACTTGCCGTGAAGATGATTTTGCTCATGAGGTTTGCTTTCAACCGCATATTGTCTATCTAGCAAATTCAAGTGCTTTAAAAGTGGGGATTACCCGTCTAGGTCAAATGCCAACACGCTGGTTAGACCAAGGTGCGACCCAAGCACTGCCTATTTTAAAAGTCGGTTCGCGCCGTCTTTCAGGTCAACTTGAAGTCATGTTTGGAACACAGGTTGCAGATAAAACGGATTGGCGAAAACTACTTAAAGGTGAAGCTGAACCGATTGATCTGATTGAAATTCGTAATGAATTGGTTCAAGAGTTTTCCCCAAAGATTCAAAGCATTCGCGATGAGTTTGCGCAAAATCTTGAGTTCAATGAAACGGTTGAATTGTTAGAAAATGAATTACCCCATGAATTTATCTACCCTGTCGATATTTATCCTGAAAAAGTTAAATCGCACAATTTAGATAAAACCCCAATCATTCGCGGCAAGCTACAGGGAATCAAAGGTCAATATCTGATTATGGATACGGGTGTCATCAATATTCGTAAATATACAGGTTATGAACTTAAAGTTCGGGCGGAATAGTTTTCACACTCAAACCCAGAAATTGATTTATACATACTCCTCTTTATCTTAGATTTAGAGGAGTTTTTATTGGTCAAAGGTTTTCTAAACTGATTACAAAGTTTTCCAACAGCTCGATAAGCAAACGGATATTTACTTAATCGGTTGCTAGCGTTAAAAATCAAGCTGTTAAAATTGCTAAAATCGCCTGAACCGGATCTTCACTATTTCCAGCCAAAAGTTGCTTGTGCATGGTGATCAATTGCATCACTTGAATTTGTGCAGTTTCAATATTCATTAACTTTTCAATTTGATGGGCCAAATTTTCTGCTGTGGCATCTTGTTGAATGAGCTCTTGAATCACTTTTTTGCCCGCAATAATATTCGGCAATGAATAATACGGAATTTTCACTAAAAATTTAGCAATCACATAGGTTAACCAATTCAACTTATAAAAAGTCACCATTGGACGATGTAACAATAATGCTTCAAGTGTCGCTGTCCCAGATGCCAAAGCTACAATATTGGCAGCATTCATAACCTGACGACCAATTTTTGATTCTTTATCGGTATTTTCTAGTAAATGAATTTTTGCGACCAAGTCACTTGGATAATGCTTTAATAATTCCTGAATTTGTTGTTTGCGTAAATCATTAATAGCAGGAATCAGGAACTGATAATCTGGATATTTTTGATAAAGAATTTTTGCTGCATCCAAAACCAACGGTCCAAGTCGTTCAATCTCACCACGCCGACTTCCTGGTAACAAGGCAATATGCTTTTGACTGATATCTAAACCAAGCTCTTGCTTTGCATCCAAAATTGGATTTTGTAATGGCAATTGACTTGCCAGTGGATGCCCAACAAAGGCTGCTGGTACGTCATATCGTTGATAAAAGCCCTTTTCAAAAGGAAATAGACAAAGCACTAAATCTATACTGGCTTTGATACCATGGACCCGTCCTTGTCGCCAAGCCCATACAGATGGACTGACATATTGCACCGTTTTAATCGGCAAGTTTTTCTGTTTTATACTTTTTGAAAGGCGTAAGTTAAAGTCTGGCGCATCAATACCGATAAAAACATCTACAGGATTGGCAGTCCATTTCTCGACGAGACCATCACGTACAGCAAATAATTTTTTTAAATCTTTAAGCACTTCAACAATTCCCATCACAGATAAAATATCCATTGAATAAAAACTGTTAAATCCTTCTGCAATCATTTGAGGACCACCAATCCCCTCAAATTCAGCATCAATACCTTGTTCACGAAAACGACGAATAAGTTTTGCGCCTAAAGTATCCCCAGATACCTCACCTACGACAATTCCAATTTTAAGCTTTCGATTTTGCAAGATATTCTTCCTGATCAGCACTATAACTGCATGATAGCATATTCATCAGATTTAATTGTGAATAGTCAAAACAGGATACTGCTATGGCAAATAGGTGAATTTATAAAACAATTCATCTAATTTTCTATCATTATTTTATTTTCTATTTATATTTTCAATTGCACGACGCTTGTAAGCACTTCTTACAAACAATAAACTAAGCAATAATTATTATCATTTAAGATAAACAATGTTGAATTCTCTCCCACACAGTTTTAAGTTCTCTATTCTTAGTTTAGCGGTACTCAGTGCTCAGCAAAGTTTTGCTGAAAATATTGAAAATCTACCCACGATTTCAGTTCAAGCCACAGCGGATCAAACTGAATTAAGCTCTGAACAATCAAAATCTTATATCGTTAAAAAATCAGCAAGTGCTGCCAAGCTGAATATTCCTGTCAAAGAAACACCACAAACAGTGAATGTAGTGACACGTCAGCAATTAAATGATTTTGCGCTCAATAGTGCACGTGAAGCTTTAAGTAATACTCCCGGTATTACTGTCAGCAATCAGGAAACCGAACGTTCAACCTACACCGCTCGTGGTTTTGAAATCTCAAATATTTTAACTGATGGCGTCGGCTTCCCTTCTAGCAGCTACAATTATAATAATACCAATCCTGATACATATTTTTATGATCGTATTGACGTGATTAAAGGAGCAGATGCTTTAACCAATGCTTTTGGTGATCCAAGCGCAACAATCGATTATATCCGTAAACGCCCTACGCAAGAATTTCAAGCCAATGCTGGTCTAAGTTATGGCTCTTGGAATACCCAACGCTATGAAGCAGATGTTTCAGGTGCACTCAATAAAGAAGGCAGCATCCGCGGACGTTTGATGGGTTATGAGCAAACTGGAAATTCTTATCTAGATCGTTATTCATCTGAGAAAAATGGATTTTCTGGCATCATTGATGCGGATTTAAGTGATAGCACGTTATTGACTGTCGGTTATAGCCAACAACAGAACAAACCTAATGCAAATAATTGGGGTGCCTTACCACTTCTCGGTGCAGATGGGAAACAACTTTCCTATGAGCGTAATTATAATCCCAATCCAGATTGGGCATATTGGGATAATAAGTCACAAAATGCTTTTGCTGAGTTAAAGCAAAAAATTAATGACAAGTGGACAGCTAAGCTGAGTTATAACTACACCCAAACCGACCATAACAGTAACTTACTCTATTATTTCGGTTATCCTGATCAAAATGGAGCGGGTGTAGCCCTTACCGCTTGGGGTGGAAAAGAAAATCTAAAAAGTCATTTTGCCGACTTAAATCTACAAGGCTCATATTCATTATTTGGCCGTGAACACGAAGCGACGCTAGGTTATAGTTATCTACAAAATAAACAGTATGATCAACAAACCTCAGGCACAATTAATGACAGCAATATCAATAATAATAAGACCACAGACTGGGCAAGCTGGACACCTCAATCAGTCACTTGGTCAGCGTTTAGTGATGCGGCAAACTATACCCAAAAGCTCAATTCTGTATATGCAGCAACACGACTACACTTAAACGATGATTTAAAACTTTTACTCGGTTTAAATTATGTTCAAGCTAAAAGTGAAGGTGAAAGTTACGGTTCATCAATGGCATATGACGAAAACAAAGTATCTCCTTATGCTGGCATTACCTATAACTTTAACCCTGAATACACAGGTTATCTAAGCTATACCTCTATTTTCCGCCCACAATCTGGAGTGGGTACTGATAATAAAGCACTCAAACCAGTTGAAGGTGAAAGCTATGAGGCAGGTATTAAAAGTTCATGGCTAGATGACAAACTCACTGGAACTTTGGCGGTGTTTCGAACAGAACAAAGTAATTACCCTTTACGTAACTCTGATGGAAATATTCTCAATCGAAAAGTTGAAACCAGTGACTTACGCTCTCAAGGGGTAGAAGTTGGACTGGCTGGGCAATTAACAGATCATTTGAATCTGGCATTTGGCTATAGCCAATTTAGCTTAAAAGATTTAAAAAATGGTGGAAAGGCACGTACTTACAACCCCAACCAAACCATTAACCTTTTAACCACCTATACCATTCCAGCTATACCTAAACTGAAAATTGGCGCAGCCTTACAATGGCAAGATGCAACAAAGCTGTATGACTCTACTGTAAAGAGTACAATTACCCAAGATGCTTATGCTTTAGTGAATTTGATGACCAGCTATGAGTTGAATAAGCATATTTCGCTACAGGCAAATGCAAACAATGTGACAGACAAAAAATATTTATATAGCTTTCCAGATGGTCAGGCATTTTATGGCCCATCTACAAACTATAATGTTGCAGTGAAATTTAAATACTAATCTGAATTCGCCTTAATCTTTTAGGATTAAGGCGTTTTCAATTGCAAGAAAGTGATCGTTATGCAGATTGTGCTCTACCCTTTATCAGTGCTCTATCGTTTTATACTGGCTTTTGGTATGGGCTATGTGTGCAGTTATTTAGTATCTTTAACTTTAATTGATGTGTTTTATCCTTATTTTGCCAAAGCTGAATCTATTTATTTGGCGGCATTTAGTGCACTTATTTTTTACATTATTTTTGTGATTCTAAGCTTTTGTATTCATTCTTTAAAGAAACTTACGCTGATCTGCCTAGCGTTGGTCGCTACTTTTTTCCTATTTTCCAAGTTTATAGGTTAACTCATGCATAAATCTGTTCGTCAATCTATGGCATGGTTACACTCTTGGATCGGGCTTACTTTCGGCTGGCTGTTATTTGCAATTTTTTTGACAGGTTCTGCAACATATTATCGCCATGAAATTAGTATGTGGATGCAACCACAATTCGCGAGTATGCAAATCAAACAGGAATCCGCTATACAGTCTGCCTTTGCTTATTTGCAAAAAAATGCCCCAGATGCAAAAAGTTGGTATATCGGCGTTGCAAATCAGAATACCCCTGCAAATAAAGTTTATTGGCAAAAAGCCGATGGTGGTTATGAAAGTAAAACTTTAGATGCCAATACAGGTAAAGAATTGAGTCTTTCTGCCACACAAGGCGGTGATTTCTTCTATGGGTTTCATTACCAACTTTATGGAATGCCTTATTCTATTGGACGTTTGATTGTCACCTTTGCAGCGTTAATTATGTTTATAGCCTTGATTTCAGGCATTATTACCCATAAAAAGATATTTACCGATTTCTTTACCTTAAGAGCATTTAAAGGTCAGCGTTCATATTTAGATTTTCATAATGTAAGTTCGGTAATCGCATTGCCCTTTTTCTTAACCATTACATTTACCGGCTTAGCGATCTTTTTCTATCTGCTTTTCCCCGCAGGGATGAAAAAAGCCTATCCAGATAATCCATATCAGTATTTTGATGAAATTCGTCATGTTTCAACTGCAAACAAGGCTCAACAAGCACAGCCGAAGAATATGTTATCTATTCAACATTTCCTGCAACAAACCCAACAGCAATGGGGAAAAACGAATATTGATAACATTACCGTAGATCAACCCAATACACAGCTTGCCAAGCTCACGATTACTGCCTTAGAAGATCATTCGATTACACGTGATCAAGCACAACTTAGCTTTAATGGCGCTACTGGTGCTTTAATTGGGAATACCCGTAATAACAGTGCAATTGCAACATTAAATGCCAGTATGTACGGGCTGCATATGGCGAATTTTGCCCAACCTTTATTGCGTTTAGGCTTATTTTTTTCTGGCCTCTTAGGTTGTGCAATGATTGCTTCGGGCTTATTGCTCTGGAGTTTAAAACGACAATTACAAAAGAAAAATGATCATTTTCACTTTGGGCATTATCTGGTAAACCGACTCAATACCACGATGATTATTGGTTTACCCATTGCAATGTTGGGTTATTTATATGCCAATCGTTTTGTGCAACTTCAAGCAGATACACCGAATTATGAAGTCTATACATTTTTCACTTTGTGGTTATTTAGTTTTATTATTGCGCTCTGCACAAAACAACAATATCTCTGGAAAACTCAGCTCAAGTTGCTGATTGCCATGACATTAGCCTTGCCTATTTTAAATGCCTATTATCTGATTTCTAATCAATATATTCATTCATTACAGGACTATTGGTTATTTTTACGTGTGGACTTAATGATTTGGTTGTTCGCCATTTTAGCGATTTTTTTACATCAAAGAATCACACCGATTCAAAACAAAGCTGTGGCGAAGATCAAGAAAAAGCTAGAACAAAAACCAGCGCAGGAGTCTGTGTCATGATATTGGCCTTAGCATTTCTCCTGATCCTGATTGCCAGTTATAGCTTGTATTTGGTTAGCTCAAAGCAGATCACCAAGACTCAGAAAAATAAATTGTCTGTTTTAGCGCAACACGTGAAATTGGTAAAAGTTATCGCGTTTGCGTTGATCATCTCGGCTTTATTTTTATTCAGTGTAAATTATGGCAATAGCATCTCTTTTGTGGCCTTATGTATACTGAGTAGCCCAATACTGTTTGGATTGATACTCTTTGTAAATGATTTAAAACCCAAAATAAAAAAGTAGGTATATAGCGTTTTAACACTGTGCTAGCTAAGTTTGATCAGTTTTTTAGATACTCAATGGCTAAGCTATAATTCATTGGGCTAAGCTATAATTCATTGGGCAATCCTGATTGAACCGATAAGTTTTTTAACAAGCTTTAGGCACAGTATAAATCGTTTTTATTCGATATAAATAACTGGTGTAATTTCCACGAAAACTATACAATCTACATTACCCCACTATTCTCCCAATTTCTGCTGAATTTGCCTTAAAATAATTTAAGCTGTTCAGGTTGTAAGTTCATTTCAATATTTTACAATTTAATCAATCTATAAAATTTCCACGAGGATTTTATGTTGCTGCAATGGTTTGAAAAGTTAGTAGATCCATATCCGTCGAAAGGTTTAAACGAACCATTACCCACCAAGTTCTTTCCATTTGTTTGGCAAGCCGCGACTGGTGTTAAGCGTTATTTATTGATTTTAATATTATTCACTGCTGCAACAGCAAGTTTTGAAGCTTTGTTTTTTTCACAAATCGGACATTTAGTCGATTGGTTAACACAGTCTAAACCTCAAGACTTTTTAGTAAATCATCGTGAAAATTTGATCTTTTTAAGCTGTATTTTATTAGCAAATATCTTTTTTGCCAGTATGCAATCCATTATCAGACATCAGATTTTATACAGTAGTTTTCCAATGCGTTTACGTTGGAGATTCCATAATCTAATGTTACGCCAAGGCTTAGACTTCTTCCATAATGACTTTGCTGGACGTTTATCTGCCAAAGTCATGCAGACGGCACTAGCGGTACGTGAGTTTTGGGTGATTTTGGGCGACATGGTGACTTATGTTGTCATCTATTTCATCACCATCAGCATTGTATTGGGATCAATTTCTCCTATTCTATTGATTCCACTTTTATTATGGTTGGCGTTGTTTGTTAGTGCAGCATTATATTACATTCCAAGATTAGGACGAATTTCCAAAGAACAAGCCGATGCGCGTGCGGTGATGACGGGGCGTGTAACCGATGCCTATACCAACATTCAGACAGTAAAACTTTTTGCACATGCAGGACGCGAAAGCCAGTATGCAAAAGAGTCAATGAAAGAGTTTATGCGTACAGTGTTCAAACAAATGCGTTTAGGCACTGCATATGAACTTTGTATCAATTTACTGACAGCCGTTTTATTCTTTGGGGTATTAGGTACTGCTGTTTGGTTATGGTTACAGGGTCAAGCAGCGATTGGTGTGATTGCAGCAACAACAGCCATGATTCTTAAACTTAACAGTATGGCTGAGTTTATGATGTGGCAAACCTCTGCCCTATTTGAAAATGTCGGCACAATTCAAGATGGTATGCAAACTTTAGGTCGTCAGATCAATATCCAAGACAAAGAAGATGCCAAACCACTTGTTGTGACTCAAGGTAATATTAAATTTAGCGATGTCACATTTGCTTATAACAGCAAAAAAGTCATTGATCACTTTAATTTAGACATTCAACCGGGTGAAAAAATTGGTATTGTGGGACGTTCAGGCGCTGGAAAATCCACATTAATTCAATTACTTCTACATTTTTACACCATCAATAATGGAAAAATTACCATTGATGGTCAAAATATTGAAGAAGTCACTCAAGACAGTTTAAGAAAAAATATTGCGCTTGTGACCCAAGATACTTCTTTATTACATCGTACAGTTGCGGAAAATATCAAATATGGCCGCCCTGATGCGACTGATGAAGAAATGTATGAAGCGGTAAGAAAAGCCAAAGCAGATGAGTTTATTCCGCAACTTTCAGATTTAAGAGGCCGTACTGGCTATGATGCTTATGTCGGAGAACGTGGAGTAAAACTTTCGGGTGGTCAACGTCAACGTATTGCCATTGCACGTGTATTTTTAAAAGACGCACCTATCTTAATCTTGGATGAAGCAACCAGTGCTTTAGACTCCGAAGTTGAAGCTGCAATTCAATCGAGCTTAGATGAGTTAATGCAAAATAAAACTGTGATTGCGATTGCTCACCGTCTTTCAACCATTGCACAAATGGATCGTTTGATTGTGTTAGATCAAGGTCAAATTGCAGAACAAGGTACTCACGAGGAACTGATCGCACAAAATGGTATTTATGCACATTTATGGCATAGACAGACTGGCGGTTTTTTAGTTGAACCTGAACCAAAAGCCACAGAAGATGAAGATTCAACAGTCAGCACTTCGTAAATAAAGTGTTTAAATAGCCAAATTATAAAAAACCACGTTAAAAATAGCGTGGTTTTTTATTATATAGTCAACCAGTCAAAAACTCAGACTCAAGAATATATTTTTTCATAATTAATATTTTAAATTAAATCAATTATATGCAAAAAATTATTTGATTATAAAAAGTTAGCAATGCCAAACTTTACTTTTAATATTTTAATCACTTTGCGTAGGTTATACCACATCTTATACTGCAAATAGCACACTTGAGCTTTCCGCTTACTTATCCAAATAAAACAACAACTCTTCCTTATAAATCAATAATCAAAAACAAAAAAGCTGCCTTATATAAAGACAGCTTGTGATTTAAATCTAGCCAATCAACGCTATTTAAAATGATTAATACCAATTCATTAACGAAACACCTAGACCGACATAAGTCGCACGGTGATTATAATCAATCAAGCTTTCGCCATAGCCATCAAACAATTGAAAATGCCCACGTAACTTGCCTTTAATTGGAAACGCCCAATCAAATTGCATTGCGCCATGTGAATCATCCCCACCTTTTAAAGAGTGACGTAGCATCAAAGAAAAATCATTGTCATTCCAGCGATAGAATGCAGTCAAATCACCACGACCGATATAATTTTTAATATCAGGGTTATTGTCATCCTTAAAATCTTCTTCGATGCGATACCACGGACGCACCATCAAGGCAAAATTATCTTTTTCAAAACCAAGATTTAAAATAACCCGATTCCAACTACGTGATAGCGGATCAGAACGTCCGTTTGACTGATGATTCAAAGTTAAACCCAGTAAGCGACCATTTAAACCCAATAAATTATAATTGGTTCTAAAAATCAAACTTGCTTCAGGTTCGTAATTTGTTTCACGAAATGGACGAGACTCTTCACTGTTATAAACTTGCCAGCGAGACGATTGGGTATAACCAACCCAAACATCACCATTGTTCCCAAAAATATTTTCGGCAGCTTTGGTTTTTAAAGAAATCTGAAATTTAGCTTCCATTGACTTTAAATTTTGATCTTCATCCACGGTGTTTTGAGGATTTGGACTCTGCGGAAATTCATTTTTCTTGCTGGTCCAAAATGCAGGAAGCAAATAAACAGGTTGATTCGCGCGAATATTCCACGTACCTAATTTACTGTCTTGAGAAAGCTCCCAACGTCGATCAAGTAATGAGGTATTGGGGTCAATTTTATCACCATGAATGGCAAATAAATTTTCTGCTTTTTGGGTGATTTTATCTTTGAGTGTTTCAGGTTCAACATTGGCTTTTTGAATATCTAAAGCAGCACGTTGCTCTGACACCAAGACTTGCGGAGCAACGGTAGGTGTTTTAAATATTTTATCGTAACAAGCCAAACGGTCAGCATTAGATTCGAGCGCAACACAGGCTTGCGTACTTGCAGGATTCACTTGTGCAGTATCATCTGCATGAGCAATGGTCACCAAACCAAAACTGAGCATCATTAAGATGCTCAGATTCAATGGTGTACGTTCAAAATTTTTGAACGACATAGAATTCTCCAGAAAGAATTTATAGGGTTAATTTACTTTCTTAATTTCAAAACCTAATTGTTCCAACACTTCTTTTTTGGCAACTGGAGCGACTACAGCTCTTACAGGCTTTTGCTCAAGTAAATAAGTTTGTGTGACACGCTTAAGATCGTCAATAGTAACGTTTAATAAGCGCTCGCGTAATTGCTTTCTAAACGCAGGTGTACGTCCATGAAGCAATGCATAACATGCAGTAATGGCCTCACCTGCGGGTGAACCAGGTTTATCCATACTAGAAACCAGACCAAGAATGGCTTCTTCAAGCTGATAATCATGCTGCTCTTTATTTAACAACCAATCTAAACTTGCTTCAAAGTCTTGGAAAGTTTCTGCAAGGCGTGGATCACGATAACTATAGAATCGGAACGAGCAAGCATTGCCATCATAACTTGCGCCCCCACCATATGCACCACCCTTTTCACGAATAGCACTATGCAGGAAACCATTGCGTAAATAGCCTGCAAGCACCATCAACGGCGCTGCATCTGGATGGGCAACATCTACAGCTTGGTAAGCAGAAGCACAAAATTGAACATTGGCTTGAATTAACCACGCTTGATCTGCATTGCTCTCATCCATAGCCACTTGCGTTAAATAGACAGGAGATTGATCAACTGCAAGTTTATCCCAAACCGTTTGCACTTCTTCAACTAAACGCTCTGAATGATGCTCTTCACACACCAATAAAAATTGTTTTGGTGCAAGCATTAAGCCTTTATGAATTGATTTTAACTCATCTATAAACGCATCATATGCCGCATCATCTTTTTCAATTTTTGCGATCAAATCACCTAGCCAATTCAATGCGCCTAGGCCAGTATTGTCATAATCACGTTTTGCCAACGCACTCATATGACGTGAGGCAATTTGCATGGCATAACTATGCCCAGAACCCGATAAACGAGAAGCCCAACGTGTTTTACGTTGTTGTAAAAGTTCGATAATACGATCTTTTTCATCAAAACGTAGTTGCTCAAAAGCCAATTTAAGCAACTGAATTGCATCAAACTTATCCGTTAAAGATTTGGTTGTTAAGGTCAACCATGCACTAATTTGACCTTTGTCATCGGTTTTAGAACGAAGTGAAGCACCCATTCCCAAACCACCACTAACAGCCGTCTGTAACTGTTGAAGTTCAAGATAATCATATTCGCCCGCACCCACTTCTCCCATGAGAACAGACAGTAAGTTAAAATAAGGCGATTTTACAATTTGATCTGGAATTTGAATCAATACTTGTTGGTAGTAAATTCCATTTGTGCCTGCATGGTACAGATTCAATGGTGTATCTACCCCATTGCAAATCACTTCACGCAATTGACCTTGAACAATGGCCAATTCAGCTGGAATGTCTTCCAAACCGACTTTAGGCAATAAGCTCAAATCATCTGGAGTTTCTTGACGAATTTTTAAAGCTTCTGTCTGAGCAATAATTTCAGCTTTATCTGCTTCTGACAAAGCCTCACCAATTTTCGCCAAACGTGCTTTTTCATCTTCTGCTTCTTGAGCAGATTTATTTGCATCTGGAACTAAAGTCATTTGTACACGATGCGGATTATCCAATAAATGAACTTGAATCAAGTTGGATAACCACATCGGATCTTTGAGTTCTTCTTTTACTTCTGCAATGGCAGTATCCACATCCCAAGCATGGATTGGATCATTATGATGAATTGCATTGCCCAAACCATTGAGAATCAGTGTTAAACCATACGGCGTACCATCACCACTGATTTCACGTTGATGTAATTCAATTTGATGCAAAATTGCATCGACCATGTCTTTATCAATAGGCTTTGAAGCAACGTCTTGAAGAATATTAAGCACGCCATTTTTAAATTCTTCAGTATGTTCAGGATTTGAACCTTGAACTCCACAATAGAACGTCATTTCATAGTTAGAATCATCTACACCCATGATTGGACCTATAGACTGTGCATAACCACATGTTTCTAAATAATGGCGCAACGGCGAAGCAGAGTTTTCTAAAAGAATCCCTTCAACCAAACGCATACCTAGGCGAAGTTTAACATCACTGGTTTTTGGCAATAACCAAGACAAAATATGATAAGTCTTGTCTGTTAAATCTTCTGCATCAACAGCATAGGTTTCTTGTACTTCAATCGGTGCTGTTAGTCTTTGCTCCTCTTTAGAGTAAATCGTTTCACCTTTACTGAATTTAGACAGCGCCAACTTTTCAAATTGTTCTTGCAATTTATAAGCAGGTTCATCACCAAAGGTCATAAATACCGCATTACTTGGATGATAATGTGATTTATAGAACGCCACTAACTCATCATAAGTTAAGTCAGGAATATCCTTCGGATCACCACCAGAATTATAATGATAAGTCGTTTTCGGGAACAAATGATGTGCAAGCTGATGGTAAAGCTGATCTGAAGGTGAACTCATTGCCCCTTTCATTTCATTAAATACCACGCCTTTATAAACAGGCTCACCATTTTCCAACTCAATACGAATACCTTCTTGAGCAAAATCCAATGGATTTAAATTGGCTGCAAAAGCCGCGTCCAAATAGACTTCCAAAAGGTTTTGGAAATCCTTTTTATTTTGGGTTGCAAATGGATAAGCGGTCCAATCAGCTGCTGTAAACGCATTCATAAAAGTATTTAATGAACGACGAATCATCAAAAAGAATGGATCACGTACTGGGAATTTCTCTGAACCACACAATGCTGTATGTTCAAGAATATGTGCCTCACCTTTGGAATCCATTGGTTGAGTACGGAAAGCAACAAGGAACACATTTTCGTCGTGATCAGTTGCTAAATGGTAGTGCATTGCACCAGTCACTTTATGTTTATATTCAGACACTAAAATGTCTAAAGCTTCTACATGGTGTTGACGTACCAGCTGAAACGCAGGATGAACAGTTTGAGATAAGGTTTCAGTGACATCTACAGTCATGCGATCTCCAATATTAAATGTTTATCTATACGTTCAAGTATAACCGAAACTTAAATAAATGCGATTCATTCCTAACACTAATTCTTAGTAAATCAATCAGGATTAACCGTGACTTGCTGCTGAAATATCAAGAATACGCAATGCGATAAATAAAAAAAGTGATGATCAAAGGATTCGATCATCACTGTAAAACTTAACTTTTTAACTCAATATTTTTAAATTAGTAATACTTATGTTTTTTCTGTATCCCAACGCTGAGCAATAAAAATACAGATAAAAATCGCAATCAATAATACAGCCGATGCAGTGAAACGACTCAGGGCTAATCCACCATGATCAATTGGTTTATCCAGAAAATCACCAACCACAGCGCCTAATGGTCGAGTAAGCACAAATGCGCTCCAGAACAAAATAACCCTTGAAGTTTTTGTAAATAAATACAAGGCGATGACGATGAGAATCAAAACCACATACAGCACAATCCCACCGCTATAACCCAGTCCTGCTGTATCTGATGACCAATCCCCCAATGCAGTACCTAAAGTTTGTGAAAAGGTAATGGTTAACCAATAGAACAGTTCTGCACGAGGCTGATTGATATGTGGTGAAATTGTTCCTTCGACTTTGTACCAAGCATATAAAGTCAACAATACCAAACTGAGTAATAACGTACTTCCACCTAAATAACCAATACCCAGTGAACGATCGACAAAGTCTGCTAGTGTCGTCCCCACTGTCGTACTTGCAATAATGGTAAACCAATATAAATAGGGGTGAAAAGCTTTAGCACGAATTTGAAAATAGACAAAAGCGATAAAGATAAAAGCAAAGATAAAGGTACCGACCAAATACCCTAAATTAAGTGACATTGAAACAGCATCGCCAGCCGTTTCACCAAAAGTGGTTGCAAAGATTTTGGTGATCCAAAACAGTAATGTGACTTGCGGAACTTTAGAAATCAGTACATCTAAATCATTTTGCTTCATTTGATTTATTCAGCAATTATGCGTTAAAAGCTATATTCTATGCTTCGACTTAAAATAGAATTAAAAACGTGATAAAAGTCACTTTACCCTGTTAAAAACTGAGTCATCATTTGTATTTAGCGCTTATCAAGACTTCATAAAAGCGGATATATGTCTGATGTAGCTTGAGAATTTTTATAGAAAAGAATTGCTTAGGCTATTTTTTAGTATTTTTATCAAGAAAACTTTTTTGCAGACCAACACGGATTCATTTCCAAAAATAAACATAACCTTAAAGCTTATCGTTGTAATTCAGCAGCACCATTTTCAAATGATGCTGTTACTCAGAGTTAGAGGTATAGACCAAGGGATTTCCAAATTCACTAAATTAAATATTTAAAGTAATTATAATTTGGGTGATTTGAGACAAAAACATAATTTTGCTTTTGATAAAATGGCGCTGCATCTTTTTCACTACTTAAGCACAATGCAGAAAAATTAGATTTTGCTCTTTTTTCAAGTTCGAGCAATAAACTTTTACCCAATCCAGTTTTGCGATATTCAGGCAATACATAGAAACGGCGTACCCGACCAATTTTATGCTGAGTTTCTGAGTTCTGCTTTGTATCACCATCCTCACTGATTTGAATATTTAAACCACCGCATGCAACCAGTTTATCTCCATCAAATGCAACCAATAAAAATTCACCATGTCGATTAAATCTATTGCTGCCTTGCTGAAACTCATCAACCAAACGTTGAATAAAATGAAACCCTTCTTTTTCAGCAACTACGGCTAAATCTTGAATTTGCGCAGGCAATTGATCTACCTGTTGAATTAAAATATTCACTCAACCTCCAATATGTTTAGGGTTTGTAGACAGTTTTAACTTAATGCCTATGTTTATTTCTCAACAAAACCTAGCCGAGCGATCTCAATCAATCACATTGAAACAATCTAATTTAATCACGCACACTGATCAACACAATGGCTTAAACTACGCAATAATCGTCTCAAAAACAGGTTTTGTTCAGCACACCAGCAAGTTGTAAAATTCCAACAAACCATATTTGACAAATGTAATTGAAATTTTTTCAACAAACTACTGTAAAGCTGAGCATTCGTGTAAACTTTATGTTTTTAACATTGATGTGATGAAGAACATGGCTACAGTTGACCTTTTTGCAATTGGTAACGCGCTCATTGACCAAGAATTTAAAGTATCAGATCTCTTTTTAGCTGAACAAAATTTGCAAAAAGGCACCATGCAACTCGCAGATGGTGAATCTCAAACTCGGCTATATAATAATTTAAAAGCCAGCCAAAATTATAAAGGTCAAGCATCTGGCGGTTCAGCTGCCAATACCACAGTGGCATTCAGTGCATTAGGTTCTTCAGCATTTTATGCATGCCGTGTGGGAAATGATGATCTAGGCACAATTTATCTCGATGGTTTAAATGAAGCAGGCATCAAAACGTCGAAAAAATCGATCAGTGAAGGTGTTACGGGTACATGTATGGTTCTGGTCAGTGAAGACTCAGAACGTACGATGCAAACTTATCTCGGCATTACCGCAGAACTTTCAGATCTACAAATGGATTTTGAACCTTTAAAAACAGCGCAATGGTTATATATCGAAGGTTACTTGTCTACAAGTGATTCAGCACGCGCAGCCGTAAAACAAGCACGTCAAATCGCCCGAGATCACAAGGTTAAAATCGCATTAACCCTATCTGACCCGGCAATGGTGCAATATGCACGCCAAGGTCTAAATGAATTAATCGATGATGGTGTAGATCTAATTTTCTGTAATGAACAAGAAGCCATGATGTATACAGAAACTGACTCTGTAGAAGCTGCGCTGAATCAATTAAAAACACTAAGCACTGATGTGGTGATTACACTCAGTGAAAAAGGTGCATTAGTCGCAGATCAAAAACAACATTTTTATGTTCAAGGTCGTAAAGTAAATGCAGTCGATGCAAATGGTGCTGGTGATGCATTCTCAGGTGCTTTCTTATATGCTTTAAACAATGGTGAAAATTTACAAACCGCGGCACAACTTGCTATTCTTATTTCAAGTGAAGTGGTGTCTAAGTTTGGACCACGCCTAGACGTTGCAGAATACGCAAATCTACTCGAAACGTTCAAAAAGGAATGTGCATAAATGTCTGAAAAAATTGCAATGACCGATGAAATTGAAGAGCGTAAGGCACGTGCGTTTGACACAATGACTGGTGATACCATTTTTATCACTCAACGTGATGGCGCATTTTATGCCTACCAAAATGTCTGCCCTCACCTACAAACTGAACTGGAATTTCTGGAAAATCAGTTTTTAGATCAAGACGGCGAATATATTCAATGCTCGACGCATGGTGCTTTGTTTGAAGTTGAAACAGGTGAATGTATTTCAGGACCATGTCTGGGTGATAAACTTGAAAAAGTAAGTATTTCAGTCCATTCAGATGGTGGTATCTACATCGAGGACGAATAAGGTTGGAAACTGCCATGCTTGGATTCTTATTTGAACATGAATTAATGCCCTTTCACCTCAGTGTCTTGGCTTTAATTCTGCTGAGTATGGCAGAAACTTTTGGCTACTATATCGGCTTACGGCCAAGTACCTTTCTGAAAAAAATTTCACCAGATTGGCTCATTGAGTCGCCCCTGTTACAAGTTAAATTTTCCAAAGTACTTATTTTCGTTTTTTTATTATTGAATTTTAGTTTTGCAGGCTATTTTTTACAGCTCTCTATCTTTGCAAGCAAACAAGTATTTGCCGCTTGGTATTATGTAGTTTTACCCGCATTGGTGATTGCAATCTTCTTTACCGTGTTTATGATTCATTGTTTGGATCAGGTGATAAAACCTAAAGTTACGTTGAATCAAGTTGACTTGCTTGGACGATTGGCCACAGTCTCTAGTGGTAATGCACGACCTGGGTTTTCAGCTCAAGCACGGGTCCGTGATGAAAATGGACAACTGCACTATATCCAAGTCGAACCAGAATTTGGTGAATTAGAATTTCAATCGCAAATCATCTTAATACGTTTTAGAAAATCACATTATATTGCCAAGAAAATTTCGATCTCAAATCATCTATTTAGTTCAGATCAGTATTAAAAGTCTGACTCGGTTGAGCACGTCCAATACCTTTATTACGTCTCCAGCTGAATCTAATCATAACTTGCCCTCATTTTGGCCAACTTGCAATTTTAGCTTCAATCCGTGCACAAAATGACGCAATTTGAGCTTGAGTAAGTGATTCAGCTTTATACAGTGACAATATTTGAAAATGGCATTTTGGTGCGCAGGTACTCAATAATGCGATTTTCAATATGCGTTTTACTGGTTGCCAAAGTACCAAACGATCTACCCACCAAGCTGAACCCAATGAAGTAATCGCCAATGTGTATTTTAGGTTGTCGAGTTTAGGTTGAATTGCACCCAAATCGTTTGCATGATCATAAGCAACTCCAGGAGCCCAAATACGATCAAACCAGCCTTTCAGTATTGCAGGAAAACCAAACCACCAAGTCGGAAAGACCAGTATTAAAGCTTCTGCGGAAAGTAAATCATCTATATTCTCTTTGACAGCTGTTTGATCAAATGTAGGACTGTAATAACTTTGACGTTCCTCATCTGTCAGTGCGGGTGAAAAACCAGAGGCGTACAGATCTTCAACCACAACTTCATGACCATTGGCAATTAAAGTCGCTATTGCGGTCTTCGCCATGCTTTGACAAAGACTATCAGTTACAGGGTGAGCAATAACAACTAAACATTTCATGGTGATTTCCTTTCAGCTCAATCAGTTATAACTTATTAGATAAAATGAACAAGAATTTAAATCATTGAACTTCAGCAAAAATCCAAATATAGATGAAGTTGTACATAATCAAATAAATACCCAACTATCAAAATAGAAACATCTTTTAACTTTTAATTATGACTAAAATTTAAGCATAAATCACGATAATTGTTCCCCCCATATTTGTTACTCAATTGGAATTTTTCTAAAATAATAAACTCAACAAAAATTTAAACCAACCTTTTTAATCGGAATAATTTTTCATCAAATTTAATTCAAACTAATTTAGTTGGTTTAATAAAATCTAAACAATACTATTTTACTAGGTTTTATTTTTATTAATTACAAGTGTTTTAATCAACTTTAAAATGAATAAAAATTAGTATATTTTTTAACATAACAAATTTTTAAGTTATTGTTTAATATCATCTTAATAATATATTTTTATTTTAACTGTTTTATCTATTTATTTCTTGTTGCGTTTTGTTTAATAATATAAGCATATTTAAATAATAGGCTTAACGCATGAGCTTAAAACCTAACGATTTAAACCGTCGGCTTGTCAGAGAAATTGCAGTCATATTAATAATTAAGATTGCCCTTTTAATGACGATCAAACATATCTGGTTTGATGCACCGACTATTCCTAAAGATTTTGATAACCAAGTTGCTGAGCGTATTGCTGGCAGTCCTTCCCAAATCAAGGAGACACGTTGATGATTTCTGAAAGCGTGGTCGATCTTTCGCGGTTCCAATTTGCAATGACCGCGATGTATCACTTTATATTTGTACCACTTACTCTAGGTCTGGCTTTTATTCTTGCCATTATGGAAACCACTTATGTGATTTCTGGTAAAGAAATTTATAAAGACATGACCAAATTCTGGGGCAAACTTTTCGGTATTAACTTTGCTTTAGGTGTAACCACTGGTCTGACCATGGAATTCCAGTTCGGTACAAACTGGGCGTACTACTCTCACTATGTGGGTGATATTTTTGGTGCGCCACTTGCCATTGAAGGATTGATGGCATTCTTTCTAGAATCAACTTTTATTGGTTTATTCTTCTTTGGCTGGGATCGCCTTTCAAAAGTTCAACATTTAAGTGTGACATGGTTAGTTGCGCTGGGTTCGAATTTATCCGCATTATGGATTTTAGTTGCCAATGGTTGGATGCAAAATCCTGTCGGTTCAGAATTTAATTTTGAAACCATGCGTATGGAACTTGTCGATTTTGGTGCTTTGATTTTTAACCCAGTAGCTCAAGTGAAATTTGTTCACACGGTGTCTGCTGGTTATGTCACTGGTGCAATCTTTGTTCTCGCCATTTCAAGCTATTACTTATTGAAAAAACGTGATTTACCATTTGCGCGTCGCTCTTTCGCCATCGCTGCAATCTTTGGTTTAGCATCTACACTTTCAGTCATCTTATTGGGTGATGAATCTGGTTATGAGCTTGGTGATGTTCAAAAAACCAAGTTGGCTGCAATTGAGTCTGAGTGGGAAACACATCCAGCACCTGCGCCATTTACTTTATTTGGTATTCCAAATCAGGAAGAACAACGTACTGACTATGCCATAAAAATCCCGTATGCAATGGGTATTATTGCCACACGTTCACTCGATAAAGAAGTCACAGGGCTTAAAGATTTGATGGTTCAACATGAAGCACGTATCCGTAATGGTATGGTGGCATATAGCGAACTCGAAAAACTTCGTGCTGGTGACCGTTCGCCTGAACTTATGGCATCGTTCAAAGAAAACCAAAAAGATTTAGGTTATGGCTTACTTCTTAAAAAATATACTGAAAATGTAACAGATGCTTCTGAAGCACATATTCAAGCAGCAACAAAAGATACCATTCCAAATGTAACCGCATTGTTCTTCTCTTTCCGTGCAATGGTCGCTTCTGGTTTCTTGATGCTACTCCTGTTTATTCTTGCAACATTTGCTGTGGCAAAACGTAATGCAGAAAATAAACCATGGTTACTTAAATTTGCATTGTTTGCACTGCCATTACCTTGGATTGCAGCACAAACAGGTTGGTATGTAGCAGAAGGTGGTCGTCAACCGTGGACTATTGGTGAGGTACTTCCTACACATCTCTCTGCCTCAAGTTTAAGCACTGGCGATGTATGGGGATCAATCATTGCATTAGCCGCGTTCTATACGGTGTTATTGATTATCGAAATGTATTTAATGATCAAATTCTCACGCTTAGGACCAAGCTCTTTACATACAGGTAAATATCACTTCGAGAAACTTGAAGCTCAGCAAGCTCAAACTGGGGAGAATCAATCATGATCGAATATGAACTTCTCAAAATTATCTGGTGGGTTTTAGTCGGTGTTCTACTGATTGGCTTTGCCCTCACAGATGGTTTCGATATGGGCTCAATGGCACTGATGCCATTTGTAGGTAAAACTGATGATGAACGCCGTGCAGCAATCAACACCATTGCACCGCATTGGGAAGGCAACCAAGTTTGGTTCGTGACTGCGGGTGGCGCACTATTTGCTGCTTGGCCTATGGTTTATGCAACGGCTTTCTCAGGTATGTATTGGGCGCTCTTACTGGTCTTATTTGCACTCTTCCTTAGACCTGTTGGCTTTGACTATCGCTCTAAACTGCAAAATACCCAATGGCGTAATTCTTGGGATTGGGGCTTATGTATCGGTGGTGCTGTACCTGCGCTGGTTTTCGGAGTTGCATTTGGTAATATGTTCTTGGGCGTCCCGTTTACTTTAGATGAGACTGTACGTTCAACTTATACAGGTAGCTTCTTTGCCCTGCTTAATCCATTTGCATTGGTCTGCGGTATTGTAAGTTTGTCGATGCTTTGTGCACATGGTGGCGCATGGTTAATGCTGCGTACAGATGGTGTATTACGTCAACGTTCTGCTAAAGCAACACAATTGATGGGTATTCTCTTCTTAGTTACCTTCTTGGGCGTGGGTGCTTGGTTATATTTTGGTGGCATCGAAGGATATACTTTGGTACAACCATTTAATACCAATGCTGTTGCCAATCCGCTTGCGAAAGAAGTATTAACAACGGGTAACCATGGTTGGATGAATAACTATTCAATTTACCCAATCACCATGCTTGCACCTATTTCTGCAATCCTTGGCGCAATCCTGATTATCTTTGGTGCTGGTAAAAACAAAGCTGGTGTCAGCTTTACAGGTTCTAGCTTAGCGGTGACGGGTTCAATTTTAACTGCTGGTTTTGCACTGTTCCCATTCTTAATGCCATCAAGCATTAACCCAACTGTAAGTTTAACCATGTGGGATGCGGTTTCAAGTAAGAATACATTGACAGTAATGACTGTGGTTGCTTCTATATTTGTGCCAATTATTTTAATCTATACCACATGGTGTTATTACAAAATGTGGGGCGTTATCACCAACAAACATGTTCAAGATAACTCACACAGCCTGTACTAAGGCTGTGTCTAAGCAAATAGGAGAATATTTATGTGGTATTTCGCTTGGATTCTTGGGATCTTGATGGCGTGTTTTGCAGGTGTTTTAAGCGCACTCTATATTGAACATCATCAAGATTTGGATGAGGAATAAACCATGACAGAGATCGCAATGACAACAAAACAAAGAAAGCCGAATAAGTTTGCAATGGCCATTTCGTTTTTGATGGCATTGCCTCTTGCTGCGGTATTGTTAATTCACCCTGGGGCAATGCTTGATGCCAATGGCCACTATAACCATAGTGCGCTCATGATGGTGATGATTGGTATTTCAGGTGGCTTTATACATGGGGTCGGATTTCTACCACAGTTTTGGTTATGGAAATGGTTATTTAGCCCCTATGTCGCATGGCCACTCATGCTGTGGGGCTATTACACTTGGTTCTTTAGCTAAGTCCAAAATTTGAAACAATAAAACCCTGATTTATTCAGGGTTTTATTTTAATTGGATGAAATGCTACTCGTAACACTCTTTCTCATTTCGATTAAATGCAAATCTACAACAGGTATGCCTACATTTGCATTTAAAGGATAATCCTCCACTACACCCGTTTGTACATAGCCACGGCGCTGATAATAAGCAATCAATTCATGACGTACACTTAAAACCCACATAACGAAATGCGTAAAATGGCAATGGTTGGATAGAACTTTGTTATGAACATACTGTTCAACAAAATCTAAAACATATTTGCCAATACCTTGATTTTGTAATGTAGATGCAATACAAAATGTGCCGATTTCCACATCATGTTGGGTAAAAGTCAAACCAATACATGCGACAATTTGCTCATCCAATTCAGCAACAAATAACTGAAAATTATCCTGAGCCAAGGCTTGTTCTAATTGCTTGGCATTGATTCGATCTCCCGTGACAATCTCTGACTCACTCGTCCAACTACGACCTTCTTGTTGTCGATAAGCAGAATTAATCAGATCAACTAAATTTGTAATGTCAGATATTTGTGCTGTTCTAAAATTAAGCTGCATACAGTTTGCTTTTTAAAAAATTGAAGATAAGTAAGACCAATTCAAAAATGACCAGTGATAAAGCAACCTCAATGAGAATTAGCAATTCCCCACTTCGACTAGCCGAACAATGCATTTGGACAGTTCCCGCAATACATTTAAAGATCAGCTTATAAAATGAGATTGACCAGATATATAAAATACCTAAACTAGCAAAGAAAGCTAGAAAATGGAAAATATTAGATTTATTTTGAATGAGTTGTGCTGTAATACAATAAGCTCGATATGGAATCCAACTAAAAGCAAATAAACCAATAACGGTAAAAATGATCGCTGCTGTATAAAGAAAATCATCTGAGATCAAAAAACTTTCAAACATTTTATTCTTTTTTTCAAAAACACACTTTGTTATAACACAAAAAAAGACCATCGAAATGGTCTTTTACATATACTTAAAATTATTGCTCAGCTAACCAAGTCATAAACTTCTGACGTTCCGCCTTGCTTGCATTTTGCCAGATTTGAATCAATTGGCGATCTGCTGAATTGGCGTCACTCACAGTTTGAGTGGTCTTGCTAACTGTGGTTGCTGCTGGTGATTGGCTTGTCGTTGTTGCATATACAGCTGCGGGTTGATTTACTGGCGCTTTTTTACTTGAAGTTAAATCAATCACTTTGCCAAATAAACCAGAACCTAACCAAGGCTTCGCTTCAGTATTTACACCAGTCTGTTGCACCACGAGACGGTTTTTATTGTCATAAATCGCAATCGTTGGTTGTTCTGCATATTTTTTTGCATCTTCAAAACGCTGAGGCGGATTCACTAAAGCAATTTTATAAGTTTGACCATCTTTTAAATCTGGCGCTGTCACTGTAACCACACCCGATTTTAAAATGTCATGTTCACCATTTAAATGTTCAAAATATTGCTGATAACGAACACTTACCGCAACTTGACCTGCATCGACTTTATATTCATTCTTTTTACGGATTAAACCTGAATTCACTTCTTGATCGTTCACCGCCAATACTACAATTTCTTCTGGCGCAGATAAGGTGACTGCTGCAAAAACTGATCCGCTTAGCATTAAAGCTAATGCAGCAACGCCGTATTTAAAAGCCATATTGCTCTACTCTTATGTCAAAAATATGTAAAATTTATTGCACTATGCAATGTCGTGATGACAGTTTTATGACAATGGCGATTTGTTCTGATTTTTATAATGAAACTATATTCATTTTACTTATCACATAATTTTATCATTTATTGGAAAAACCATTCATCTGCTTGTCCTAAACGCACATTTTAAAATTATTTTTTCTTATTTATAACTAGGGTCTGTTGACATTTCATAAATGGCTTGCGTTGTAGGTTAAAATTGAGCAGACAAGGCAGGAAATGAAGAGAATAGCGAGACTATTTTCGAGTTTCATAACGTAGGCTGAGATAATTTTAGCCACAACCCTTCGGGACTAGTGTGTTTTTTGCCGCTACGTCGTTACGAACTACTTATTTAGAATGACTAAATTTCGTATTTCGCGCCTAGTATCACCTAAAAAACACACGTAGTCGCAAACATAGACGAATTATCAGCAGACCCTATACCCTTTGAATAGCACACATTCAAAATAAGCATAATTCAAAAAAACAAATTAACAGGATGTTCCCCATGAATAAGAAAACCATATCCAGATTTAAAGCAATATTAACGAGATGTATCATCGGTATTACAACTGCTTTTGTCGTACCTTATGCCACACAAACAATGGCAGCAACCAGCTATGCCACTCAAGCGAGTCCTGCACAACTGTCAAAACTTGCCTATAATATGAACGCCAATATGGCACAACGTAACCTCAACACATCTGAAAAAAATCTGTACCAGCAACTTTACAACATTGCCAATAATCAAACCTCTTTATACGACCCGTCTATCACCTCCACCATTCAACAATACGAAAATATTCGTAGCAAAATTCGTCAACAATTTTCTACGGTCAAACAATTGGCGATAAATACTTATGGCAACCAGTCACAACAAAAAATAGTGCTGGCAACCAATGCCTTTATTTTGATGTATTACGATGCACTCAGTCGTAATAACCCAAAATTCTTCTGGCCAAATCTGGGGATTTTTGTAGCCAATGATGTCCGTTCAACGTACGCATTAACCTTCTCATTGTCCAATGCTTTAGATCCCTTAAATGTCACCAATGATCAAAACATCATTATTGCGGGGATGAATGTACCAACATTACAGTCCACCATTGCCCAAGCCAATAATGAATTAATTAATGGGCAAGCCAATGTGATGGCAGATATTGGTGGACTCAGTATTATGCATCAACACTATGATGCTGTGGTGTTAGCACAACAACTGACTGGCTATGGATCTACCCTGACACAAGCGTTTCAATTACAAAAAATCGCGGATGAAGAAGCGCTTAGATCAGGTATTTATTCATCAAAATTTAAAAAACTGGCTACAAATGCAGCCATTAGCTTTGGCATTCATGAACAGGAGAAAATTTTACAACCGATGTGGGATAAGCCATTAATGCGTGATTTTGCTAAACTTAATGATTTTATGCTCTCGCTGAGTTTAGAGAACTTAGGCTTACGTGGTGATATTTTTGTGGGCATCAATAAATTTAAATTAATTTTCACCCCCTATCTAATTATACGCGCACCATTCACCGCAACCAATCTGGCCAATGTACAACATCGTATTGCGATTGCACGCAATGGTTTCAATGTGCTAAATGAATGGAAACAAAATATATTCTTTGCGCCATGGATACCCATCTATCAAGCAGAGATTGGTAGAGGAAATGGCTTATACCAACCAGTAGGCGCACGATAAAGCATTAAACCCCACGATGCACAACATTACACTTTTTTCAAAGCGACTACATTTTGAGCACAGTTTTTGCTTGTTTAATGTTGTGTATATCGCACAATAAAAATACTCAACAAAAAATGAGGTGCAACATGATTTTTAAAGACCATATAGTCCGTGTTGAAAACATTAAAACGATGCAAATGCTGGATAAAGCGAAGTTAGATCATCAGGTTATTGCGATGTTTATGACTTGTGAAGGCATTCCTTTAAAAACCAGTGAAGTGACTGCGCTTTTAAAACAATATGAAATGTTAGGACAGCACAAAGTTCCAGCTAAAAAAGCCAAGGCATTGCTTCAGGCTAAAATGGAGCATTTTGAGGATTCTGAATTACCGTGCCCTGCTGCTTATTAAGGCAGCTAAGCGTTAGGATTATTGTTTAAATCACCTTTTATCGGTAAATAGAATCAATAGATACGTTCTATTTACCGCATTTAAACCATATAAACTACTAAACCATGCAAGCTTGATTTCCCCAAAGCCCCACATTGTTACTTTTGCAAAGGGATTACAAATATTTGCTTTTCAAAATAATAATGTAAACCAGACTGCGCTATTTTATCCTGCAATAATTCTGAATGGTCAATATGTTTTGACGCAACGAGGCGCGCTATATAACGGTTCTCGATCGGATCAATTTGAATATTTTTAAGTGCTTTGAGCAAGAAAATACCATAACGGCATTCTAAGTACAGTCCAGATGGAAAGATTAAAAAATGATCCCATTCCAAAACATCTAAACTTGCACTCAACTGGATTCAATCGTTGAGATTTAGTCTTTGAATATCATTGAATAATCATACAATGGGTTCAATCATCATCGAATATGTATATTTTATAATACATTCATTTTAAGCAATCAGCTTTCATCTATATAGATGTGTATAATGAAAAGTCCTTAATAATTTATATATTTATCTCTATGCTTCAAATTCTGCAAAAACAGCTGGATGAAAGTACATTTTGCCCACTTTGTCAGGCAAGTATGTATTATGTTGAAGCTGAAGAATTTGAGAAAGAAGTCAGTTTTCACCAATGTAGCCATTGCAATCATCAAGTTTTTCAAAACAATCAACGCAACTGTCATTGTGAAACATGCCAAAGCAAACGGCGTAAACTGATTAAAGAAACTCGCTTGCAAGAAACTCGTAAGCTAAAGAAAAAAGATAATTTTGAATTAGGTTTAGACCAGCTCAGTTTTTTACATAAATTATTTTTACTGAGTATTGTAGACAATCAGGTGCATGAAAATACCAACCATCAAGAGTTTATTGATTGGGAAGTGATTAAATATCATCCCATTACCCCCAATTACTATTTTCAAAGTCAACTTCTCAATCAACTGATTAAAGACAATGTTTTTGTTGCCAAAGATTTTAGTGATGATGCACATCAATACTATATCAATGTCCGTTTGGATGGTTATTCCGAACCGAGTATGTTTAGTATCGCAACACAACTACGCCACTGGTTCTATGAAAATCTAAGCCAAGGTATCCCATTTAAAACATCCGAAGAAGTCAAAAATGCACTCTATGTTGTGCTGTATCAAGAAATTGTACAGTTTACCCAACATTATTGCCGCACGTGGGGTATCCAGATTTCGGGCAATAAAAACTTCCAAATCTTCTGTTATCACCTACTCGACACATTGGCTGTTGGACAAATTTTCTATCTCATTCAGACTGCACTTGAATATCTATATCAAAAAAAGGCGCTACAAGTTCGTAACGAAAACTTTATTAATACCAATATTCTCAAGAAAACAGTGCAACAATATCGAGAACGTGCAATTGCTGAAAAATGGGAAACATCAACCCTACCACGCCCACCAAATATTCCATTGAGTAGGATGAGTGAAATACTGTTTTATCGGTTTTTGGGCTACGATGAAGGTATCTTCTTTCAACCTGTGTGGAAATCTTGGAAAAAGATTGAACCACGCTTAAATTTCTATTCACAAAAGCGCTGTATGTATTGTGGCTCAAACGAATTAACGGTTGAGTATGATGCACAAAATTATGTGACATTATTTTGTCGCAGTTGCAAACACCAAGACCACTATTTTACTCAGTAAGGAGCATTTATGAATCATCCTGAAAATATTACACATTCTCAAACGGATCAACTTCATACCCACACTGATGTCATTTTACAAAAAGTTGTGGATGCTTGGACTGAGTTACAAACTCAACAGCCCTTAGTACAGTGTATTACCAACAGTGTTGCAGCAAATTATGCAGCCAACGTCTTATTGGCTGCTGGGGCTTCACCTGCGATGATTGATAACCCATTTGAGGCGGAAAGCTTTGCTTCTATTACTGCGGCATTAAGTATCAATGTGGGAACGCCGACCTCTGAACAAATGCAGGCCATGCAAATTTCAGCACAAACTGTAGCAAGTAAAAATACACCGTGGGTTCTCGACCCTGTTGGTTATGGTGCATTTCTCAAATGGCGCAGTGAAATGGTTGATCAATTGGTTTTGCTTAAACCGACTGTTATTCGTGGTAATGCCTCAGAGATCAGTGCACTTGCAGGTAATCAAGTTGAATCCAAAGGTGTAGACAGTACTGTGTCAAGCAATGAAGTGTATTTACAGGCTTTAGCACTTTTAACCCATACCGAATGTGTTGCAATTTCTGGTGAATCTGACTTTATCCTTTCTAAACAGCTCAATAGCGTGATTCAGGTCAATGGTGGAAGCTATTTACAGCCTAAAGTCACGGCAACAGGTTGCGCTTTAGGGGCATTAATTGCTGCGTATAGTGCAGTCACAACAGCCACGATTGCAACAATCTCTGCACATATCCATTTTGCGATTGCAGGAAAACTGGCTTTTGAAAAAGCCCAAGCTGTTGGAAGCTTTAATGTCGCATTTTTAGATGAAATATATCAAATGAGTGCAGATAAAATTTGGCAATATGCAGACATAGAAGTTTTAAGTCTTTAGACTAAACATATAAATTTGCTTTTTAGCATTAAAATTAAGCTTAAACCTATGGAATCACTGATGTCATTACGAGAAGAAGAAAAATTGTTTTGGGACGCAATAGACCAGTCGAACCACAACAAAGATGCTCACTGGTCTGATTATGATATTGACCAGCATTTACAAGATCTTGTGCAATATTTATCTCAATTAGATAAACAACAACTGCTTACTTTTGAAAAAACACTCCAGCTCAAACTCTTACAACTCTATAGTGCTGAAATCGCAGAACTCTCGACAATTCTAGAATCTGATTTTACTGAAAAAGATGGTATTTTCAACTTCAATGCCTATTTGTCAGATGATGGTTTTATTTATTTTAGATGTTGGTTAATCCTCAAAGGCAAGGAATTCTTTGATGACATACAAGAAGATATTCAAAACTTTGTTAGCGGGAAATATAGTTTTGATATAGGCGACACTTGGGCTGAGGGTCTACTCTATGTGGCTGATGAAGCATATAGCGTCCATCATGAAAACGAAGAAGAGTCTGAGATTCGTGATGCGGTATATTTACAATATCCAGAACATCACTATGATTTTGCGGCGGGCGAGATTGAAAGAGATTTACTCAATGGTGTTGAGTTACAAGCGCGATATCCAAAACTGGTTAAAGCAATATGCGAACTCAGAAGTGAATAAGTAAAAGATTGGGGCTTTTTTTTTAAGCCCCAAGCTGATTATTTTTGCACAAAAACTTTTTTATAAATTTCTCGTGGCATTTCAGCAAACTCTACACAGAGCTGAATCTCTAAACCCTGTGCAGAATAATCTTCAAATGACTGTAAAAATTGCGATAAACTTTCAGTCATTAAGTCTTTTTGTGGTTCAGTACGACCACTTAGACCTTGTAAACGTACAAAAATAAATGCTTGATTACTCTGCTCGCCGCTTTCATCCCCAAAGCCAATCAAATAATCCGAAACTGATTGAATACGGGATTTAATATCATGTGCTTCACTCACCAAGCCTGTATCAAACAATGCATGATTTAAACCCAACATCAATTTCTTTTTATCTAAATTCTGAATATTGTCAGAATAATCAATAAACATTTGTGGCATGGTATTAACCGTTTGAAAGTACTGGATATTGATAAGAATTATAGCATTAACATATAAAAAAACTGTAAAATTAACGCGATTAGTTTGAAATATGACTTATTTTTTTCAATACATTGCGTGTAATTCAAATCACCAAAATAATTAGCAATGCTTTCTTGTTTGTTTATGTCTGCGACTATTTCAATATTTTCATAGATGTAATTCAGCATTATTTTTAAGTATTCTGTTTCATCACCCGTTTTTTCACCATAAGTATCAACAAAAGCGATTTGTTCAGCTTTTGATTTCCCATTTTGTTGCTGATTAACAAAATAATAAGCGATCTCTCTAAATTTACTACAAGCGACTTGTTTTTCAGTTTCGGCATATGTTGCTGTGGTTATAAAGATCAGCAATACTTTAGTGTAAAAAACATTATCATTTATACTTTATGCTGCATGCATTTTATAAATTTCTAAATATGAAATCCTAAAGATCGAAAACAGAGCTCAACATTTACCACATAGTCTTAACACTCAATAACATCCATATTATTGAGTGCATAATGCTTAACTTCTTAAAGATTAAGTTTCAAGAGTGATGATATCAAGCAAGATGATTACGAATAAATATTTGCAGACCAACTTGAATGTTTGAAATTTCAGCAATTTCAAATGAACAATAAATATGCATAATTTATAAATTTGATTTGGTTCACTCAACAAATAACAATGCCAAACGAACCTGATCATAGCCCATTTTTGGACTGGTTAAATCAACGATTGGACGTAATTTAATCGCACCATCATCATTAAAATGACTTGGATCTTGACGTTTCTTCAATTTTTTATAGATCACACGAATTTTTTCTACAACTTCTTCACCAGGATTTGCAATCGAGATATCCAAACCTTGTTCTCGATGTAAACGAGCCAAATGATTGATAATTGTCGCAGGAGTTAATCCACGTTCAACCGCAATATCCTGAATCTCATAGCCACTTTCAAACAATTCACGTGTTTCATCAAGTGTTGCTGAAGCATAATTAGTTTTACCACTATTACGCGCCAGCTTCTTCTCATTACGTTCAATCTCAGTGGTATTTAACGTACCACCACAATGACGAATAAAGGCATTGTGCTGTGTGGTTAAATCTGAATCTGCATAATGCACTTCGGCTTCATTGGATAACTCTTGAAAACGGCGATCTGCTTTAATTGCAAGACTATCCAGTTCCAACGCCTGATCATTAAAACCTAACAATCTTAAACCCTGAATCGATTTAAGCCGGGATAAAGCCACATAACCCTGACCTTTTTCAAAGGTATGGCTTAAGTTGATTTCCGCAGCTTCCAAGGTCATCCCTTGTGATTTATGAATAGTAATCGCCCAAGCTAACCGTAATGGCACTTGTTGTAGACTGGCGATGGTTTTACCACCTTCATTGTCAACAGACCATGTTTCTGGCGCAACCAATAAGGTTGTACCATCAGTCATTTTGACTTTAGGCAACATCCCCAGTTCATCGTCTTCTTCAAATCCAATGACTTCACCTAAACTACCGTTGATATAGCCCATATCGAAGTTATTTTTAACGAACATGACTTTGGCATGCTTTTTAAGCGTCAACTCATCAGGTGCACGTACAGAAGATTTCAATGTCTCAATCAGCTTTTCATTCCCATCTGTGACCGCTACAAATTGATGATCATCGCCTTCAATCGCATTGAGATGCTGAAAGTTGATGCTATCCACGTCCATATTGTGGGTATATAAACGTGTGTAGGTATCACCAATGTCTTGATTACGGGTATCTTGTAGCGCTTGAATATGCTGTGGCTGAATATTCTGGGCACGAATCGCATTGAGTACATCATTTAAAGCCGAATCATCTTGACGGTGCTGCTCTGTCAGGTAGCAAACACGGAATTTTGCGTCAACCCAAGCGGTTGACATAAAACAAAATTTATCTCGATTTAGTTCGCTATTTTTTCCTACAGGTGGCAGCTGAAAAAAGTCTCCGGCCGCAATCACTTGAATACCACCGAAAGCATCATCAGATTCTTTAAAATATTTTAAAACTTGATTGACTAAATTAAGCTGTTTGGCATGTAACATTGAGATTTCATCAATGATCAAGACTTGGGCATTTTCTAAATGCTCTTTTAAGTATTTACGCTCTTTCATACGCTTTAAATCATCATCCGTCAGCGTATCTTTGATCCCAATGCCTGCCCAAGTATGAATCGTCATGCCATTCATATGTGTTGCTGCAATCCCCGTAGATGCTGTAATTGCAACAGGGACTTTGCGTGCTTTTAAATAATTGATGTACTGATTAAGCGTATAGGTTTTTCCTGCACCAGCAGATCCAGTCAAAAAGACATTTTCACCCGCTTTCATAAGTTTGAGTGCAGTTTCTTGTTTCATAACAGCCTTGAATTACCTAAACAGGATGGGACGGCTATAGCCTAACGATTTTTGCATAAAAAGTTAAGCCAAATGCATCATGAAAAGTGAATTAAAGCCAAGTCGCTCACTCAAAATTCATCTACGTCAAACTATAAGTTTCCCAATTCTTCATTGGGTTGAATACTGCTTTTCCATTTTAAATGCTGATTTACATCATCAATAAAAGTGTGAGCTTTCAATATATAAAACTCATCAGGAATATGATTATTGGGTAAACGCAATTGATCAAAGACCAAACGTCCTAATTTATAATAACAACCTAAAGTCATTTCCTGAGTCGCATCATCAACTTTCGATACATGAAATGCTACATATTCACGATCTGCGATCCGCGCACAATAGGACAATGCCAAACAGTGTTTAAACACCAACGACTCTTGAATAATTCGTTTTAAGCTATTCAGTTCCTCATAGCACCACTCTTCAAAATAAATCTTTTGCATTGGTGCAACGCGATCCCAATGCTCTACATCTATTTTTTCTTTAAGTGTCGACAAGGTATCAACAAAATAATGATGTTGATGCCAACGCTGTGCTTGCTGATATAGACCAGACCAAGTGACATTCCGCTCAATATCGTGATGATCATTAAATAAATGCATCACGTAGTCCAAAACAAAGCTGTCGTAAATACTATGGTTAGTTGCACGACCGATCTGCATGTGTTTCAGTTTTTTACGAAAATCATCGACTGTTATATTATGCTTTTGCAACTGAATAAAAAATTCTGCATGTTGTTGTCGTTGCGGATCAATAAATTTAATCAGTTGCTTAGGCAAGCCCTGAGCAATGTGTTGTACAAACAGCATAAATGCTTGAATAATACGATTTATCTTAAGGTATATTTTTTTATACATCTGTGGTTGATCCGCCAATATCAACGCAGCGAAATCCAACCATTCTTCGATATATAAATAAGAATTAGAAATCGTTTTCTTATTCGATTTATTTTCAATCTCTGTTTTTAAAAAACTATAACGATTGTTTTTTTGGTGATTTTGCCATTCATTTGTAATTGCAAAGGAATGGCATTCAATTAAAAATAGCCGTGCTGCAATATTTTTAAAATACTTTAAAACACTTAGAGTGACTTCAGGATAAATCTTTGAAGTATCAATCAGACTTAATGCTGTGATCGTGATCCTGACATTGGGATCCTTTATATGTCGGCTGATCCAATCATTGACCTGTTCATCTTGTTTAAAGAGCCAATTTGCAGTGCGCTTAAGACTACAAATTGGAAATTGTGGAACTTGATCCTGTTCCCAATATTCAGCATCTTTTTGTAAAAAGTGCTGCTTGCTCAATAAATCCTGATATTGCCAAAAGCCCCGTTTCATATATTTTGCATAAGCAAGCATTTGCGGTTGTTCTTGAGCATGTACAGCCAGTAGTTGATAACTTGCAAAATACTGACTGATTTCGTGTAAGCGTAATGATTCTGGGTGGAAAATCTTTAAAATACGCAAATAATGCGCTGGAATAAACTGATCTAAAGAAAAAATGGCCTGTTGAAATTTGGGTAACAATGACTGAATCGGTAAAAACTCTTGACCCAATACAGAATTAATCAGCACTAAATGCTTAATGTTAATTTCAACACTTAAAGGGATTGCTTTACCATATTTGGCAAAATCAGAAACATAGGCATAATCAAAATATTCATAGTGCAGCAAAATTTGATCAATACGCTCTGCATCTGCTTCACTAATATTATATAAATACTGCTCTACCCGATTTTCACCATCCACCCACTCAAAAACCTGCTCAATCAGCGTTTGGCGGATGATTTGGGCTTTGGTCTTTAAATCAGTTGGATGTATCTCATGATATTTTGTTGTATAAAAATAAATATTTTCTGAGAAATATTGAACAAAACGATTGATATTGATTTTATTTTCTAAACAACGCGGTAACTTTTCAAAATTTAAAGCAAAAATTAAACCCTTTTCTTCATCAAAGTAGATATTGAGTAACTGATTTGCCAGACTGAATTTATGCTGCTGTGGATCAAACTGGAAAAAGTTGTGCGCAGTAATCTCGGACAAATAGTCAAATTGATCAAGATAAATCTTATTTAAATTTGCTGAAACCTGAAGTAATTCTTGAGCAGCAAGCTGGTGTCTATGTGGCAGCTGCTCCTGAACTGTCTGCACCATATTTGCCTCAATCCATCTCTTACATATATTGAATTTATTAGGGTCTGTTGACACTTCTTCTATGTTTGCGACAACGCAAGCCATTTATGAAATGTTAACAGTCACTATTGTAGGCGAACAATTTTACAAAACAAATTGAATTCAATTATCTTTTGCAAAAGTTTGTTTAAACTGAGCTGTGATCGTGTAACGGGTTTTTATTTTATTGATTATGTTTTACCTAGTTTTTATTCCTTATAGTCAAACCACCTAATTATTTATACAAGTGACTTCTATCAAGCAACTGATCATAAATGAAGCTTATGTTTTTATATGAACTTTGAGTAACAATTGGTTATCAATTCATTTTTGTACTTTTGAATCATAGATGATGATCCTATCGTGGGGCGACAGGGATGTCGCCGTTGGGCGGGGGTAAAGGACGTACCCCTCGCCAAACAGAAGATTTTTGTCACTTTTCATCTCTGAAAAGTGAGGCATTGCCTACGCAAAGCTATTTAAACTTTGAATGTAAGGTGTGGCATTGCAGTTTTTTTATAATCAAACAATTTTTCCAGAAAATTAATTTAATTAAATTTTTATAAAAAAAAGATCCCCTTACTTTTCAATAAAACTAAGGGGATCTCTATCGCAACACATTTGAAATTTTCACTAAAATTTAAAATAAATGCATTGCAGGCTTAATTAAGAATGTACAGGCTTTGCCCCCATACGCTCTTCAATCAAGTCATAACACCATTGGAAAATAAAGGTATACACCAAAATACAGGTGGTCATTCCAAAATCCAATAAAATTGCTTGCCACAAAGACATATCCATTGCGTAAGCAACCATTGGAATCGTGGCTAACATCAAACCACCCTCAAAACCAATGGCATGTAAAATACGTACACCAATCGTACGTTTAAGTTTTCTCTTACGTTCAAATTGTTCAAAGAAATGGTTAAACACCATATTCCAAACCACTGAAGTCACGGCCATTGCAACACCTAATACACCAGTAACTTCCATTGGCACTTCAAAAATAAAACTTAATGCAATCGCTATGATCACCAACAGGATGACTTCATAGCTTAATGCATGAATAACCCTTCTTTTGGAAATCATCATTTAAAACTACTCTTTCTTGATTCGATGGATGCATTATATTTTTATAATATTGATCAATCGAGTCAGGTTCTTTCAATTTTATTGAAAGGTTGCGTGAATTGGAGTAAATTTAATAATTGAAAAACTAAACAGAATGGTGCCAAGCGCATGAATATCAACCAAGAACAACTCACCATCTTTAAAACGGTGATGGAAACAGGTTCATTTTCAGCAGCAGCCCGACAGCTTGGCAAAGTCCCCTCCGCTGTCAGTATGTCTATCGCCAACTTGGAAATAGACTTAAATCTAAAACTCTTTAATCGTGTGGGACGTGAACCAATCCCTACCCCTCAAGCTCAACGCTTATATGAAAAAACTGAACAACTACTGGTAGAAATGAACCAGTGGAAACAACAAGCGATTGCACTTAGCGAAGGCTTGGAATCCTCATTAAATATCGTGGTGGTTTCAGAATTACTGCATACAGACTGGGCTGAATACATTGCACTGTTGGGAGAGCATTTTCCAACTTTAGAAATTAATATCTTCTCCGCACCACAAGAAGATGCGCTGAAAATGCTGATGAATCAGACGGCTCAACTGGCATTGATGTTTGAACGTGAAATACTTGAAAGCCGTGAGCAATTTGTCGAATTTAAAAAAGAAGCCTTGGTCCCTGTTTCAGCTATTCATCACCCATTATCAGCACATAAACAAGTTACTTTTGAACAAATCCTACAATCCAGACAAATTGTCGTGGCAAGTCGTGATCGAACCATTAAACCCGAACTGCTTTATTCTAAAAACTATTGGCGGACAGACAATCACCACTCAGCATGTGCTTTAATTTTAAAAGAACTGGGTTGGGGTGTACTTCCCTTAGAAATGTTTAATGAAAATCCTGAGCTCAAACATAAGTTAAAAATCTTAGATTTGCTCGATTTCACACCAAAATTTGAATATTTTGTCGACTTAGTCTGGAGTCGTGAGAGCAATTTAGGCTCAGCTGCTCGTTTTTTGATTAATCACATTCGAAATCAAAGAATTCATACAAAATAATAGGCCTTTCAGTACATTTTCCTCTTTTGCTCAAATCGCATTGTGTTATAAATAAATCACAAATATTTTAACTAAGAAATAATCGGTAATGACACAATCTGCATTAGATCAATTAAAACGCTTAACCACTATCGTTGCTGATACAGGTGATTTAAACGCAATTCAACAATTTCGCCCTTTGGATGCAACGACTAACCCTTCACTCATTACAGCAGCAGCACAACAGCCTGAAAGTCGTGAGCTGATTGAAGATGCCTATGCGCAAGCAAAAAAAGAAGGTTATGAATTAGATGCACTCGTCGAACGCACCATCGATATTCTCACCGTCAAACTGGGTGTCGAAATTTTAAATATTGTAGAAGGTCGTGTTTCAACAGAAGTGGATGCAGCCCTTTCCTATAATACCGAAGAAACCATTGCCAAGGCTAAAGAGCTACTTGCATTGTATAAAGAATATGGGATCGACCAAGACCGTATTCTGATCAAGATTGCCTCTACATGGGAAGGTATTCAGGCAGCGAAAGTGCTAGAAGCAGAAGGCATTCATTGTAACTTAACCCTGCTTTTTGGTTTACACCAAGCCAAAGCCTGTGCAGATGCCAATGTTACTTTGATTTCTCCATTTGTCGGTCGTATTTTAGATTGGTTTAAAAAAGCTGAAAATGTAGAAAGCTATCCAATTGAGAAAGATCCAGGCGTATTGTCTGTTAAACAAATTTATCATTACTACAAGCAACATCAAATCAAAACTGAAGTGATGGGCGCAAGCTTCCGTAGCATTGACCAAGTTCTAGGTTTAGCAGGTTGTGACCTTTTAACCGTTGCACCGGGTCTGCTTGAAAAATTGAAAAATGATCAACGTCATGTGGTTTCTCAACTCAGCTTAGACACGGACCAGACTGCTCAAGAACATCAAGAGATTTCTAAAGCAGAATTTAAACAACAATTGGAAGCTGATTTAATGGCATTCCAATTATTGCAAAGCGGGATTGACGGTTTTATCAAAGCACGTGAACAACTCGCATTATTATTGCGTCAATCTTTTGGCCTAGATGCTGATTTTATTGACTAATCTATGTATTTAGAATGATTTATATAAATCTAAATTGTAGATGCGCTTTTGGTTAAAATTGCACTAAAATCGCTCACACTCTAAAGCCGAGTTTGTTATCATAAACGCTCGGCTTTTTTATTTCGCTTTTCTTATACAGTGAGAATGTTGTGTTTGGTATTACCGATATTGTGACATATATACTAGGGACTATTTTTATCGTCATTTTACCCGGTCCCAACTCATTGTATGTGATGTCAATTGCCTCTCGATTTGGGATTAAAACGGGCTATATCGGTGCCTTAGGCGTATTTACAGGAGATTTAATCCTGATTCTCTGTACTGTTTTAGGTGCTGCCTCTTTACTACACGCTTTTCCATGGTTATTTATCATTCTCAAAGTTGTAGGTGCAAGCTATCTGTCTTATCTCGGTATTCGTTTGTTGATCGCAAGTATCAAAACTTGGCAGAGCAAACCACAAACGCTGCAAACAAATACATCGAATACTGCAACTCACGAACAATTTCATCCATTTCGAACAGCACTAACCATTAGCTTACTCAACCCAAAAGCAATTTTATTTTATCTCTCGTTCTTTGTTCAATTTGTTGATCCTGATTACCCTTACCCTGCTTTAAGTTTTGCGGCACTTTCAGTGATTCTGCAAATCATCAGTATGAGTTATTTGACGATCTTGATCTTCTCAGGGGTTAAACTCGCCACTTTTTTCAATACACGCTACAAAATTGCTGCAGGTTGTGTTGCTTGTGTAGGCTTACTGTTCTGTGCTTTTGGAATCAAGCTTGCTGTTTCAACGATGTAAGCTGATTTAGCTCAATAAATCTCCCGATTAAAAGCATTCTTTTTTGGATCGTTCTTTGGATAAACTGCGCTTTCTATTCAAGGTAATATCTAATCTTTATCAATGGGTAATCTATAGTCAAACCACCTCATTATTCATATAAGTGATTTGCATCAAGTCATTGAGCATAAATGAAGTTTATGTTTTTGTATGAACTTTGAAAAAATGTTGGTTATCAATTCATTTTTTAGTTTTGAATTCTAGATGGTGATCCTATCGTGGGGCGACATGGATGTCGCCGTTGGGCGGGGGTACAGGACGTACCCCTCGCTCAATAGAAGATTTTTGTCACTTTTCATCTCTGAAAAGTGAGGCATCGCCTACGCAAAGCTATTTAAACTTTGAATGTAAGGTGTGGCATTGCAAGGTTTTTTATAATCAAATAATTTATTTTTCCATGTAATTGATTTGATTATAAATACTCATTAAGGGAAATTATATTCTTGAGTCAGCGTTTTTTGACAGCTTATCTATACATTGTTTTCAACTAAAACAGTTCTAGGTTAAAAAAGCCAAATTCTCCCAAAATGAGAATTTATTCAATTTTATTTTTCCTTTTGCTATTTAATTCTAATTAACCCTATAAGCTTTAAAATGATCCATGTATGATGGTTGCATTTTCAACCATTCAATCAAATTTAAAAGCAAGGGATCATGCAAAAGTTACTCCAAGACTTCTCTATACCTGCTGTATTTGCAGGTTTCATTACCTTCTTAATTGGTATCAGTGTTTCGGCTGTACTCGTTATACAAGCAGCTCAATTACTTGGCGCAAACCCTGAACAAATTACCTCTTGGTTTTGGGCACTCGGTTTAGGTATAGGTCTTTCAGGATTAATTCTTTCTTGGAAATTCAAATATCCTGTTGCCACCTCATGGTCAACCGCTGCACTTGCACTCATCATTGCCACTGCCAGCGGCTACTCACTCTATGAAGCCATTGGTGCTTTCTTGGTGAGTGGTTTACTGACTGCCACACTAGGCTTTTTAGGTATATTTGAAAAAATTATTTCGTATATTCCTCAGAGTTTGACCAGTGCCATGCTGGCAGGCGTATTACTCAAGTTTGGTATTGCTCTATTTGCCAGTATGCAAAACGACTGGGCATTTATTCTCAGCCTCTTGGCGGTTTATATCATAACTAAACGGCTATGGGCTCGTTATTGTATTGTGATTACCGTGATCGCTGGAATCATCATTTGTCCATTTTTTATGGAGTTTCATGTTCCAACCTTACATTGGGGATTGGCAAAACCAGTATGGATGACACCTGAGTTCACATGGTCTGCAATTCTCGGATTGGCACTGCCTTTATTTGTAATCAATATGGCATCTCAGTATTTACCAGGGATTGCGATGATTAAAAGTTATGGCTATAAACCCCATGTTAACCAACTTATTGGTTGGACTGGTACAGCGCAGACTTTGCTTGCACCATTTGGCTGTTATACCGTAAATATTGCCGCAATCAGTGCTGCTGTCAGTCTGGATGACCAAGTTCACCCAGACCCTGCGAAGCGTTATATTGCCGGCATGAGCTGTGGTTTCTTTTATATTTTGATGGGGCTATTTGCGGCAACATTGACAAGTCTATTGATGTCTTTTCCACATCTTTTTATTGTGGCATTAGCGGGGATCGCCTTGTTTGGTACGATTAGTCATAATATTGCGATTGCATTTCATGAAGTCAAAGACCGTGAAGCCGCACTGCTCACCTTCTTATTCAGTGCATCAGGTGTTCAGTTTTTTGGGATTGGTTCCGCTTTTTGGGGACTACTATTTGGCTTCGCTGTTTCGTTTATTTTAAACTTTAAACTTAAAAAATAGCATTTTGATCAATAAGATGAATGGAGGCTCATTCATCTTATTTTAAATTTTCAATCGTCGAATCAAAGCAAATCGAGAAGCGATAGACAAAAAAAAGCTTACCCTAGGATGGGTAAGCTAGAAAGCTTGAAACAACAATAGAAACTACAGCGAGAATCTGGAAGCTATCTTAGCGATTGGTTAATATTTAAACCAATACTTAAAAACACTTATTGGATATTTCTTAAACGAAAATATCCCCTAAAAGATCCACATTTCCAGCAAATAAAGTGAGAAAAATCTCATTTTCAAAGATAAAAAAACAATAAATCGCTGAGCATAATTCATTCATTAGACCAAAGTCTAAAGATTAAATCTCAGGGTAGTTGCCAGTGCCTTCAGGCCAAGGTGTAAGCAATTCAAATCCTGTATCTGTGACAGCAACCATATGTTCCCATTGTGCTGACAATGACTTATCCGCAGTAACCACAGTCCAGCCATCTTTCAGCTCTTTGACACTGGATTTCCCCGCATTAATCATTGGTTCAATGGTAAAAACCATACCCTTTTTAAGCACTAAGCCCTGTCCGGGTTGACCATAATGTAATACGTTAGGTTGCTCATGATAAATCTTACCAATCCCATGACCACAATATTCACGAACGATCGTATAACCTTCACGTTGCCCAACTTGTTGGATTGCATAACCAATATCCCCAAGTGTTGCACCGGGTTTGACCATATGAATCCCAGCCACCATTGCCTCATAAGTCGTTTCAACCAGTCTTTTCGCTTCAGGTTTAACTGTACCCACATAATACATACGGCTGGTATCACCAAAATAACCATCTTTGATAATCGCAACATCGATATTGATAATATCGCCATCATTTAAAACCTTATGTTTTGATGGGATACCGTGACAGACCACTTCATTTGGAGAAATACAGGTGGTTTTGGTATAACCATAATATCCAATATTTGCAGGGATCACTTTTAGCGTATTGACAATAAAATCATTGCAAATATCGTCTAAATACTCAGTCGTCACGCCCGGCTTCACATATTCACCAATCATTGCTAAAACTTGAGCAGCTAAACGCCCCGACACTCTTAATTTTTCAAGGTCTTGTTCGGTTTTAATGGTGACTGTAGAAGCTTTCATTGGATCTGTCCGCAAAAGTGAAAAAATATTATATGCCTTTTCAATACGTTTAGGGCAATTTACCGCCTATCTTATTCAATAAAAATGCAAAATCAAGCACATAAATTTTAGAATAAGTATAATCTTTCCATATGATGATTTTATCTATTCTATATTTTTTGAAAATTTTGATTTTTTCAATTTTTGAAAATTAACGGTGAATCATCCACATAAATATAATCAATATGACTAATTGGTTAAAATTTATAAAAAACGGGAATATTATCCATAAAATAAAATACAAAAAATAAGCTATTTCTACTAAAATCGCTGTTTTGCTTTTTCAACCACAGTTTATGACTAATCTCCGTACAAAGGATATTATTGCTTTAGGCTTTATGACCTTTGCCTTATTTATTGGGGCAGGCAATATTATTTTTCCACCCATTGTTGCTCAACAAGCCGGTGAACATGTATGGCTCGCAGCGCTAGGTTTTCTAGTCACAGCTGTAGGCTTACCTGTTATTACCATTATGGCACTTTCTAAAACTGAAGGTTCTATTGCGATTTTAAGCTCGCCTTTAGGTAAAGTCGCAAGTTTAATACTGACGGTTGTGTGTTATCTCTCGGTTGGGCCATTATTTGCTACACCTCGTACTGCAACTGTTTCTTATGAAATTGGTTTTTCCTCATACTTTGGAAATGGTGGTACAGCATTATTTATTTATAGTGTTATCTATTTTGCATTTGTAACTTTAGTTTCTCTTTATCCAAATAAATTATTGGATACAGTGGGTCATATTCTTGCACCGCTAAAAATTATTGCACTGGCAATTTTAGGTATTGCAGCATTTCTGATCCCGACTGGTTCAATTTCTCCTGCGATCAACAATTACGCTACCAGCCCTGTTTCTGAAGGTTTTGTGAATGGTTATTTAACCATGGACACTTTAGGCGCTTTGGTTTTCGGTATTGTGATTATTCATGCCATCCACTCTCGTGGTGTAACAGATAAAAAGCTCGTAACCAAATATGCAATTATTGCAAGTTTGATTTCTGGTGTAGGTTTAACGCTGGTTTATCTCAGCTTATTTAAACTTGGTTTAGGCAGTCATGATGCTGCTCCAAATGCTGAAAATGGCGCAGTGATCCTGCATGCTTATGTTCAACATGCTTTTGGTGACTTAGGTTCTTTATTCCTGACAGGTTTGATTTTTATTGCATGTATGGTTACCGCGATTGGCTTAACCTGTGCATGTGCTGAATACTTCTCTGAACTCACGAAAATCCCATATAAAGTTTTAGTGATTATTTTAGTGTTATTTTCATTGGTGATTTCAAATCTAGGTTTAACCAAACTAATAGCTTTTTCAGTCCCTGTACTCAGTGCAATTTACCCACCGGCAATTGTGGTCATTCTATTAAGCTTCTTTTGGGGTAAATTCAATCACCCAACCACGGTTATCGCACCTGTTACTGGCGTTGCATTTCTATTTGGTCTTATTGAAGGAATTAAAGTCACAAGCTTTAAAGACAGCTTACCTTTTATGATTCAAAACTTACCGTTAAATGAACAGAATCTAGCATGGGTGATCCCATCATTGATCGTGTTAATCATCTGTGTCGTAATTGATAAAATTAAAAAATAAAGCTTTTTAATTATCATCCTTAAAATTTGATTTTACCCAAATCTTATTTTAACAGTGATCAATAATTGTCATGTTTACCCCACAGGCCGTTATTGTTTGCGACACAATTTTTAAAGCGTTGTTTGATCCATCTTAGTGCTTCAAGCATGTGATCAATGCACCTGAATAGATCGAATCAAGCTTTGCGCTATGTATAAAAAACTTTTGGCTAAAAAATACTAAAACTTAATTTTCATTGAACACAGATAAATTCAGTCGCGTTGTTGCATTTTTTCAATGAATGAAACGCTCTCCATGTCAAAATCGAATTATTTTGAAAAAAATAGTCATTTTTTTCGATTTTTGCATAAATATTGCATAATTTTTTATCAACTTTAGTCGAAAGTGCTTCCAAGACCTATTCAGTTATTGTATTTTATTTTGATAACTGGCTCACACTAACTCCACAACAATTACATCATTTATATAAAAAATCACTCATATTTTCATTTTTTATAAAATAATCATCATTTGTAATAAATATGTCATAATTATTTTGAATAATAGAAGTATTTGCTCTTGAAATAATAATTAGATATGGTACAACTGAATAAACCAATCCAGACTAAAACAATGTGGTTTTTGTCGAGCAGACAGGAGGAATGGGGATGTTATCAATACATTTCAATAAGCAAGTCTTCATTAATTCTTTGAAGACAAATACAAAACTGGTCATCTATCTAAGTACAACACTTGCACTTTTAGTGACTCTGTTTATTCATGGACTCATTCAAGGCAATTTAAAACCTGAATTTTTTGCCTATGCATTAGTCGTTTCTGCTGCCTTCTATGTTTGGGATGTAGTCGACCATAAATCTCGTAAACTCGCGAAGATTACAGAATAAAAGATGGATGCCATGCATCCATCTTAAACAAGAAAAGCAGAAAAATATCAGAACAAAAAATACAGAAAAATAAGCAATAACGCCAATCTCAACATTTCATTCAGCTTTCCAATAGTATTCTCATGACGTCTTTTAGCCGAAGATCTGTCATATATTTTTAAATTAATTTTTAAACCAACATACTAAAAAGTATAATATTTGTCTTTTTTCGTAGCACAACCACTAAATCTAGCATTTGCTTTAAAGGGCTTTTAATCCTCGCCTTCGTGAAGATTCAGTTTAGGGATTTTAATCCTCCCTTTTGTGACGTTTCGACATAGAGTTTTAAATCCTCCCCCTTGCGAAGTTAACACTTCTCACCTTTGAAAAAGGAGGAAGTTTTTCGTTACTCAAATAAATTGAGTTTAACCATACAGCGTGTTGCTATCGCGTGGTGACATGGATGTCGCCCATTGTGTGTAGGTATGCGGGGGTACAGGACGTACCCATCGCCTATGCAATTGCAACACAGCTATATCTTGAATTGAAAGTTGAGCGGCTTTATTTAAGGTGATTGATTAAAACAAAGTAATCAACATACCAAGTAATAATCCTCCAGTCGCAACAATCTCCCCGAGTACCAATAACAGCATTGCTATACGTAACAATATTTTCGGTAATTGCATGGTTCCTAATTGGTGCGGTTGTTTGAATTGATTGGTCGTATCTTTTAAAAAACCATGCAAAACATAACTGGCGATTGAAAAGCTAAAAAAGAATAAATTGATCAAGACAAATATCAAATTTGTGGTTTCTGTCCAGCTTGAACAATAGGCCATTACCGCCAAAATTAAAGTGGCTGGAGCATAAAGCAAGCTGCTGCGATGTGCGATATCGACATAATAATGCGCTCGGGCCATTTCTGATCGGCTAATTTGATAGTATTTCCAAACCCCTGTCAGCATACCTACCCATAGATAAATCCCGCTGAATATTAAAGCTAACTTTACTGACAAACCTAAACCCGCAAAATCCATTTAAAACACCCTAATTCCAACAGCTTAAAATATTTAGATTAGCTTTGACTCATAAGTCATACTTTGATCAAGTTTCTTTTTGGAACTTATGTAAAGTAATCATCAAAGCATACTCATTGAATTGTTATGAATACATTTGAAAATTTAACCATAACTTGTGCAGATAGCTATAGCTTAACTGCACGTTTTTATCCGGCAAAACAATCAACCCATCGATTGCCTATTTTGGTTTGCCCTGCAACAGGGATTACCCAAGGTTTTTATCATCATTTTATAGAGTGGCTTGCTCAACAAGGTTCAGATGTATTGGTCTTCGATTTCCGTGGTATAGGTGAATCCTTACATGGTCCTCTTCGTCAGTCCAAAGCAAGTATCCAAGACTGGGGTCAACTGGATATTCCTGCAGCCATTGAAACTTTGTTGAATAAGACAGGAAAACAACAAGTTATACTTTTAGGTCATAGTGCTGGCGGACAATTATTAGGCATTGTTTCCAACTACAAGAAAGTGGCACAAGTGATTGCAATTTCAGGCTCTACAGGACATGTCAAAGGACTTAAAGGGCGAACCAAACGTATGGCGCCAGTCATGTTTAAGATGATCTTTCCTGTTTCGAGCTTAGTCAAAGGTTATGGTGCAACCAAGTTTTTAGGCATGGGAGAAAATTTACCCAAAAATGTTGCAAAACAATGGGCTGAGTTTTGCAGTAAACCCGGATATGTGATGAACGCTATAGGTAAAACGATTTTCGAGGACTATCACAACGAAATTCAATGCCCAATTACGGTGTATTGGTCTTCGGATGATGAGATCGCCACAGAAGCCAATGTCAAAGACTTACTTCGCCTATATCCAAAAGCCAGCACAGAAATGATAGAGCTTAAACCGAAAGATACAGGTCATAAAGCCATTGGTCATATGTTAATGTTTAAGAAGTCACATCAAAATTTATGGCCAACAATGGCACAAAATATTTTTAATGATAGTCAGACCAGCTAATTATTCATACAAGTGATTTCCATCAATTCATTTTTTGTACTTTTGAATCCTAGATGGTGATCCTACCATGGGGCGACATGGATGTCGCCGTTGGGCGGGGGTATAGGATGTACCCCTCGCCAAACGAAAGATTTTTGTCACTTTTTATCTCTAAAAAGTGAGGCATCGCCTACGCAAAGAGATTTAAACTTTGAATGTAAGCTGTGGCATTGCTAACTTTTTAAATCAAACAATTTGTTTTTTATGCAATTGATTTAATTAAAAATATAGTTCTAAGAGAAATTATATTTTATGTCTAAATTTTTTACAGGTTGATTATAGTTTTAAGTACTTAGATAAGTAATCCTATCTAAGTGCTCTTTTTATTCAAAAAAAAATGCCTCATCAATGAGGCATTTTTCTACTTAGCTTTTTATATCTGCTTGCGATTTAATCGTAAAATAGTGATCAAAATTGCTCTGGACGGGTAATTTTTACCGTCTTGATTCGATTTTCATCCATTTCGATGACTTCAAACCAAATGCCCTCTTGTTCAATCTGAGTACCTACTTTTGCTTCGCCTTGAGTTTTGTCTAAAATCAAACCTGCTACGCTAAAGTAACCTGAGTCTTCTTGAACCAGATCCAACATACCAAGTTCCAACTCAAGCTGATACAAGTCAAGCATACCTGATGCCTTCCACGTTGTATCATTCAGTTTGATCAACTCTAGCTGTTCATCTGCATCAGGAAATTCACCCGCAATTGCCTCAAACACATCCAATGGAGAAATCAAACCTTGGATATTGCCAAATTCATTACTCACCAAGACCAAAGAACCTTTAGACGTTCTTAAGGTATGGATTGCGTCAATCACTTTCATTTTTTCAAAAATAAAAATTGGACGACTACGTTTAAGCAAGGCTTGTAATTGCTCTGGTTCATCCAGTACATCAATTAACTCTTTAGCGCGAACAACCGTAACTACTTTATCCAGTTGTCCACGACATACTGGGAATAAACTATGTGGTACAGCCAAGATTTGCTGACGAATACTCTCCGCATCATCTTCAAGATCGATCCACGAAATTTGATTTCTTGGCGTCATAATTGAGGCAACTGAACGTTCAGCAAGGGTCAGTACACCACCAACCATATAGCGTTCTTCATCACCAAAGGCTTTTTGAGCAGCTAAAGCTTCAGGGCTTTGTAATAGATCTGCATCCAGCTTGCTTCCCATCAATTTTAAAATTGAATCTGCGGTACGATGACGCAATGGTGTTTTCGACTGATGCTTTTCAACATTACGGCTGGAAAACTGGTTAAAGGCTTCAATTAAAATTGCTACGCCAATACCTGAATAGATATAGCCTTTCGGAATATGGAAACCAAAACCTTCCGCGATTAAGCTCACACCAATCAACAATAAGAAACTTAAACATAGAATTACGACAGTCGGATGCTTATTGACAAAAGCGGTTAACGGCTTAGACGCAATCAACATCACAACCACAGCGATCGTTACAGCGGCCATCATCACATAGATATTGTCGACCATACCGATCGCGGTAATCACCGAATCAAGAGAGAATACAGCGTCTAAAACGATGATTTGCGCCACTACTGCCCAGAAGCTTGCATAAACAACTGCACCTGAACTTTTAACCTCAGGTTTGCCTTCCATTTTTTCATGTAATTCAGTGACGGCTTTATAAACGAGGAACAGTCCACCGAATAATAAGATTAAGTCTCGACCTGAGAAAGACAACCCGCCAAAGGCGATTAAAGGCTTGGTTAATGTGACCAGCCACGAAATGATAGACAGCAAGCCTAAACGCATAATTAAGGCTAAAGATAAGCCAATAATACGTGCTTTGTCTCGTTGTTCAGGAGGAAGTTTATCTGCAAGAATGGCGATAAAGACAAGGTTATCAATACCCAGTACAATTTCTAAAACAATCAGGGTTAAAAGACCAACCCAAATTCCAGGGTCTAATAAAAATTCCATTATTAGAGCTCCTGCTTATTATTATCAATATATAAAGTGGAGAAAAATAAATTTGACCTACACGACGACGGATCCATGAATGAAACCTTTTCAACTAAATTAGCTTAATTATGCACAATATCTTGCGGTTGTAATTATTTTTCACAAAAATTTTACATTTATTTAAGATTTTTCTTATGGATAACTTCACCATACGGGCGAATTGCAGTTCATCCCTGCCCTCGTATGCCCAACTCAATGCTTTACACATGCCGATTCATCTTATTCAAATTATTTTTCACTCAATCTTACAAAAATGTCATTGGATTTTTTCAATATAAATTGTGTATAACTATAGTTATTAAATGCTACTTACCTTTTAAAGGTATAAATCGCTTTAATTTAATTAATAATTTTCAATCGGATATATGGGCATTTAGAGAGGAAATATTTAGATTTATCGCCATGATGACGTAATCAAAGGAAATTATTAACAGTAAAGCCAAGTTGATTTTTCTTATTTTTCAGTTAAAATAACATCAGATGTTAATTTTTTTAACTAATAAGCTTGCTTTTCACAACATCTTCTTGGTAATTTTCATACTTGAGCAAGCTGAAATACATAGGATGAACCATTATGACACAAGGACATTCATTGACTTTCAATAAAAATAACCTTTGCGGTTGTTTTGAAAATTTCGATTCCACACCAACAACTAGAGAATGAACTCTGTTCATTCCAAATTGCATGAAGAAGCGACTAAATTTACGCAAGGTATTACTACTTTTTATCTAATTTAAGACAGTTATACAATGCCTTTACTGAATACTTTAACTTAAGTTTAGTTCAAGCAAAATTTACATTTCGTCGATTTTACTTGTTTTTTTCATTAAGTGATCTATCACATATTGATTCAAGTATTCAAAGTAAAATATGATTAGCGCTTAATATATGGCAATAATTACAAAAAACAGGGACCTCTAAATGACTAAAAAATATGCAAAATTTTTACCCGCTGCTGAAAATTTTAACATCGAAAATTTCCCATACTACTGGATCACTCAAGTTCATTCTCAGTATGTTTTAAATTTAGATCACGTACTTAAAAAGTATGGGGTAGACAACTCTAGACGACGATTATTGGTTGCTTTAGAAGCCAAGCCAGATGCAAGTGTCTCTGAGCTTTCAGAAATGATCGTTTCTAAAATGTCGACAACAACCAAAATTGTTTATCGCTTAAAAGAGGAAGGCTTTGTAGATACCTACTCTTGTGAAAACGATGCACGTATTACACGGGTACATTTAACAGAATCTGGGCAACAAATGACCCATAAAATTAATGATTTAATGAGTGTTGTACTTGAACAGTCATTTGACGGTTTAACACCACTACAAATTGAAAAAACCATGGAAAATTTAAAAATCATCTTTAAGAATCTTGCACATTAATTGTTAAGATTCTTCATCAAAGATGTTCAACTGTGGCGAGTTTTTGTTATTTGATACTTTGGGGCAATAAAAACACTCAAACTCCGCCACAGGGAAACCCTCTATAAAACTCGAAATATTGGGCTGTTTTAAGCCCAACCACTCATTAAGTCGATGCTGTGGAATAACCACCACCGAACGTTTATCTGTTCGAGGTTCATGAAATTCACTCATCATCAGGTGGGTGTGGGCATCCATACTGATCATGGTGGCTGAACGAACAACTTCACCGGTTTTTAATCGGGTAATCTCATACAGTGCAGCAATATAAAAAGCCTGACCATCTTTACGTCGCACACCCCACCGTTGTGGTCGACCATTGATATACTTGGATTCATAAAATTCTGTCACGGGGATCACACCAAATTGGCACTTGCTAAAAGCCTCGACAAAACTGCGTTTTTCCATCAGGGTTTCATTTCTTGCATTATAAGTATGTTTTGCAGCATCTTTGTCCTCAGCCCATTTTGGCACTAAACCAAAGTTAACTAAACGCCATTCCATCCCTTGATCGGATTTAAATAACAACGGCGTTTGAAAGCTTGGAAATATTTCTTCTTCATAGAGGAAATGGATCGCGGGTAAGCCAAGCTGCTGAACTTGTAATAAGCTGATCGGTTTAAAATTGGCACACATAATAATAAGATTTAAAATATTGATTTATAATTGTTGAATTTATCTATCGCGCTATCCATTGATAAGAATATTTGACATTGATAAAAACTTGAAACAGCACGCGATTGCAATTGAGGATAAACCGAAGTTTACCCCCTTCACTTAACTTTTATCCAAAAATCTTTTTCACTTTGGCACTTAAACCATGGAAAAACTTATGTTTTGCATTGGCTTTTTCGCTGGTCAAAAAATTAATTTGAATAGATTGGCGTTGCCCTTCATAAGGAATATAGCCATGCCAACCATTGTCAGTTACTTTAAATGCAACCAGTGAGCCCGGACCTGCATTAATTTCAGTGACATAGTTATTGATGTCTTTATCATCATTGAGAATGCGTAAACGTCCATTCGGCGCATCCCAAGATTCATTTAAATAGATCAAAACCGTCAACAATTTGCTTTTTGAATCACTGTGAATCCGTCCATCTTTTTGACGAGAATAACCACGTAAAGTAATCATCATCGGATGTTCCATCACATTGACATCAAATTTATCTGTTAAAATTTGACGAAATTCTGGTGTATCCAACGATTTTAGAAAACGATCAAAATTAGGCTTAATTTCTACATCTTCGATGTTAAAGCTTCCGCCCTGTTCAATTTTAGGAAAGTCTTGGATTACGGCCTGGACTTCACTATCAGCCAAAGCATTTTCAACCACAAAATACGGATAAGGCGTACTCGCAACTTCAGCATTTTTCAGCGCATCTAATTTCAGAATTGATGTCATTTATAATTCAGCTTAATGATTAATTCCGTTAAATTGTATCAGAGATTTTATCTTATTGGCTGAAAACTCAAACTCGCGTCTACAAATTTTATATATGCACGGAAAGCAACATTTAAAATAAACCATAAAAAGAATAAAGCCTCCGAAGAGGCTTTATTGATAAGCTAATAGGATAAATTAGACGATAAAATTAATCGCCTGTATAACCTTTTAACTTTAAGCGATACGCATGCAATAATGGCTCAGTATAACCAGACGGCTGTTCACCACCTTTAAATACTAAATCATAAGCAGCTTTATATGCATAACCGTCAAAACCAGGTGCCATGTTGCTATATTCAGGGTCATTGGCATTTTGTTCATCAACAATTTTCGCCATACGCTGCATAACTTCTTCAACTTGCGTTTTAGTCACAATACCATGACGTAACCAGTTCGCAACGTGCTGAGAAGAAATACGTAAAGTCGCACGATCTTCCATTAAACCGACATTGTTAATGTCTGGCACTTTAGAACAACCCACACCTAAATCAACCCAACGAACAACATAACCCAAGATACCTTGAAGGTTATTTTCAAGCTCTTTGGTCTTCTCTTCTTCAGTCCAGTTTGTATCTGTGGCTAAAGGTGGTGTCAACAAGTCATCTAACGGAAGCGCTTCAGTTTTCAATAACTCTTGTTGGCGTGCTGAAACATTACATTGATGATAATGAATCGCGTGAATCACAGCACCTGATGGTGAAGGAACCCATGCACAGCTTGCACCTGCTTCTGGATGTTCAATTTTGGTTTTATACATGTCTAAAAGCATGTCAGGTTTAGGCCACATGCCTTTACCAATCTGTGCTTTACCACGTAAACCTGCTTGTAGACCGACCATCACATTACGGTTTTCATAAGCTGGGAACCAAATTTGGCTTTTCACTTCGCCTTTACGAACGAAAGGACCTGCTTCCATAAAGGTATGAATTTCATCACCTGTACGGTCCATGAAACCAGTATTAATGAAAATAGTACGGTCTTTCGCTTGTGCAATACAGTTTTTCAAGTTTACAGATGTACGGCGTTCTTCATCCATAATCCCGATTTTCAACGTTTTCGCTGGTAAGCCAAGTGCTTGTTCAGAACGTTCAAACAATTCAACAGCGAATGCAACTTCTTCAGGACCATGCATTTTTGGCTTAACGATATACATTGACCCTTTACGAGAGTTTTTGTTTTCGTTTTGACCTTTGATGTCTGCAAAAGTCAATAATGGTGTAATTAACGCATCCATAATACCTTCGTAGATTTCAGCACCATCTACAAGGATCGCAGGGTTCGTCATTAAATGACCAACGTTACGAAGAAGCATCAATGAACGACCATGAAGTGTTGTTTCACCACCGATCAAGTTCTTATGTGTACGATCTTTATTCAATGTGCGCGTCACGGTTTTACCGTTCTTCTCAATTGACTCTTCAAGCGTACCTTTCATTAGACCTAACCAGTTACGGTAGCCTTCTACTTTCTCTTCTGCATCTACAGCAGCAATCGAATCTTCCAAATCTTGAATCGTGGTAACAGCAGCTTCTAAAACAAGATCTTTAACACCAGCCGCATCAGTTTTACCCACTGGGCTATTTGCATCAATTTCAATAACAACGTGTAAGCCGTTATTTAAAAGTACAATTTCAACAGGTGCAGATTCGTCGCCATTAAAACCGACAAATTGTGATTCTTTCACCAAAGTCGAGGTTGAACCATCTTTAAGGCTTACAACAAGTTTTTTGCCTTCAACAGCATATTTTGTTGCATCTGCATGTGAACCATTTGCCAATGGGAATGTTTCATTTAAGAAATTCTTAGCAAATGCGATAACTTTATCGCCACGAACAGGGTTATAGCCTTTACCTTTTTCCGCGCCACCTTCTTCAGAGATCACGTCAAAACCGTAAAGCGCATCGTATAAAGAACCCCAACGTGCATTTGCCGCATTTAAGCAATAACGTGCATTACGCACAGGTACTACCAATTGCGAACCAGCCAATAATGCGATTTCTTCATCTACATTTTCTGTACTGATTTGAAAATCTTCTACTTCTGGTAATAAGTAGCCAATTTCTTTTAGGAAAGCTTTATAAGCTTGAAGTTCAAATTTATTGTTGCGGTGCCATTCATCAATTTTAGCCTGAATCTCGTCACGCTTTGCTAAAAGCGCCTTATTCTTAGGGCTAAGATCGACAACAACTTGCTCAAAGTTTTTCCAGTATGTTTCACTATCTAAACCAGAACCTGGTAGTGCTTCATTTTCGATGAAATCGTAAAGTTCTTTAGCAATCGCTAACTTGCCTTTTTGAATACGTGCAGTCATTGTCTTTCCTGATATTGCTACTTTTTATAACAAGAGTTTCTAGTATACCGATTTAAACCATGCTGAATAGTACTATCACATTGCTAAATAGTGATCATTTTAATTAAAAAAAATAGCTACATTAACTTAAAAAATAATGATCAAAAATACAGCAACACCATCAACTAAATCATCAACTTAAATCGCTTTTTAACAGTGTATAAATTTTTTAAAATGTCTAAATTAGACCAAAGTGCTGAATCAACCCTAATTTCCCCATTTTTTTATACACTTTTATTCCTTGAGCAAAGATTAAGCCATGAATAGCGCTAAATGTCGATAAAACCAATCCATAATTCTGTGTAAAGAATTGTTCGATTCACTTATATTTTTTTCTGTTTGTTCAAACCTGATCTTATTGTTTCAATTTAGATGATTAGAATCTTTAGCAACAAGATGGAATCGCATAATTTTTTTTAAACCACTTATGCTTTTTTACATTATTTAATCATAGGCTTCTACCTATTGTCTGGCGACAAGCAGGGATAACGCACTGCACATAAAAAACCTGTTTAAAATTTACATTCTAAACAGGTTTCTGGAATAGCAAGGTCTAAGCTAAATAAGCAATAGACCTCAGCTTAAAACAAAATGTTTCACTTAGTTAAAAGTTTTAAAACGTGTTGCATCATCAATAAATGTTTTTTCGCCCGCTGGTGCTTCGATTGAACCAAATACTAATTGTGCGCGAAGTTTCCAGTCAGCAGGTACATCAAATGTTGCCGCCACTTCTTCATCTATGATTGGATTATAATGTTGTAAAGATGCACCAATACCCGCTTCAGCCAATGCAGTCCAAGTTGCAAATTGTGCAATACCTGTTGAATGCTCAGACCATACTGGGAAATTGTCTGCATATAATGGGAATTGTTCTTGTAAAGCTTTAATCACACTTAAATCTTCATAAAACAACACTGAACCAGCACCAGCGATAAAGCTGTTAATTTTACCCGAAGTTCCTTCAAATGCTTCAGCTGGAACGATTTTACGTAAAGTTTCTAAAACGATTGTCCAGAATTTAACATGTGAGTCACCAAATAAAATCACAGCACGAGAAGACTGTGAGTTAAATGAAGATGGGCTATGCTTGATTGCATCTTTGATGATTTCTTCAATTTTCGCTTGGTCTAAGCTTAAATCTCTACCAATTGCATAAATTGTACGGCGTTGTTTGATTTGATTTAAAAATGACATGGTGTTAATCCTTCTATGACCAAATGGGTCGTGTTATTTAACATGGTTTGAGTGTATTGCATCATTCTTAGTTTCGTCATGCTTATATACATAACAATGTGTTCTATATTTAGAACAATATGTGAAATTGGGAATTTTTAAATGCTACCGTGTTTATGTGGTTCCCTTTTAAATTGCAATTAAAGTATTTATTAATCAAACAATTCAATTAAAATTTACCATTAAACTCAGCCTTTTGCTTTGAGCTTTACAACAATAAGAATATGGCAAATATCCTATATACTTTTCATTGCTTGTTTTGTGGTAAAAATATTGCAAATCTGGACATACGATTCTAGACATCGCATTAAAGTACAACTTGATGACATTCTTATGATGTCTTCTTTCAATAACGTACCAGCAACATATCCCAGAATTTCTATGCAATCGCTGCTCACCGCAAAATTCGTCGACCACCAGCAACGCATTCATTGAATGGTAGAAACAACACGTTATGAATAAAGTCCTGCCTCTGACAGTTGCGGATGACGTTTCCGAGTATCATATTTCTTCAAGAATTTTATATCGAACTCAGGTTAATGAGTATTAATACAAAAAAGCCCGATAGAATGTCGGACTTTTTATTGTCTATAATTTTAAATTAGGCTTGGATGCGTATCTAGAATACGGATTAAAGTCGCAGCTGGACCAGTCGGATAACGTCTACCTTGTTCCCAGTTTTGAAGCGTGCGAGGACTGATATGCAAGCGTGCAGCAAATTCATTTTGGCTTAAACCTGTTTTCTCACGTACTGCTTTAATATCAGGTAATTCAAGCTCAGTGACTCGACTTGCTTGAATCTCTTGACGTTTAATCTCTCCTGCTTCTTTAATCGAAGAAACAAGGTCATCAAATAAATTTTTATCCATGAAGTTGCTCCTTCACTAATTGGCGCAGAATTGCTGTTTCTTTATCCGTTAAATTATCTTTTACAGACTTAGGGTACGCGACTAAAAAGAAAATATGATCATCCTCTGAAACCCAATAATAGATCACGCGGATTCCACCACTTTTTCCTTTATCACCTTGAGCACAGCGTACTTTACGGATACCACCGCCATTTTTAACAATATCACCCTTATCAGGTTGTACCAATAGATTTTGTTGAAGCTGACGATATTCATCATCAGTCACAAGCTCTTTGATTTGTTTAGTAAAAATACTAGTTTCAATGAATAACATACACGATATACGTCAATGGCGTATATACAATACTACCATAAAAAAGAATAATCAAAAGTTATAAATTGAGTGAATATAAAACGCAAATCTAGGGGCTGTTGGCATTTCATAAATGGCTGGCGTTGTAGGTTAAAATTGAGCATGAGACGTATACATCGTAAAGTATAAACTTCTTTCATAAGTCCTTTTTAAAGCCATAGATCAACATCCCCCCTCATCCTAACCTTCTCCCAAAGGAAGAAGGGACTTTCAAAACCAATCTGATTCACTCAACATGATCATTTTTTGATTTATGCAAGATCTTTTATGAAACGTAGAAAATAAAAAAACTCCGCATAAAGCGGAGTCTCATTTAAAATAAATAGTTTTCTAAATTACTTATCTGTTTCAAACAGTGCAGCAACAAATGATTTTGCAGAGAATGGACGTAAATCGTCAATCTTCTCACCCACACCAATATATCGAATTGGTACATGAGTACGACTGGCGATATTAAACAACACACCACCCTTTGCTGTTCCATCTAATTTGGTAATGGTTAAACCTGTTAAGCCTACAGCTTCGTCAAACATTTCAACTTGGTTAATCGCGTTTTGACCAGTACCTGCATCCACCACCAACATCACTTCATGTGGCGCAGTTGCATCAATTTTTTGCATCACACGTTTTACTTTAGTCAACTCAGACATCAAGTTACTTTTATTATGCAAACGCCCTGCTGTATCAGCAATTAAAACGTCCACGCCTTTGGCACGTGCACTTTCAAAGGCATCAAAAATGACTGAAGCGCTATCTGCACCATGACCTTGAGCCACGACAGCAATATTGTTACGTTCACCCCAGATTTGAAGTTGCTCAGTTGCCGCTGCACGGAAGGTATCTCCTGCTGCCAGCATGACTTTCTTGCCTTCACCTTGTAAACGTTTGGCTAATTTACCAATCGTGGTGGTTTTACCCACACCATTTACCCCCACCACCAAAATCACAAATGGATTTTTATTGGGATCGATATGCAATGGCTTTACCCGAGGTGCAAGTAAAGCAACCAGCTCTTCTTGTAGCGCTTTATACAATGAATGTGAGTAAATCAAATCACCACGTTCTGTACGCTCAGTCAAATTTGCAATAATGGTTTTAGTCGCCTCTACCCCGATATCAGCAACCAAAAGTTGCTCTTCTACTTCTTCGAGCAACTCATCATCAATTTCTTTACCACCAATCAGAATATTGACCATACCATCGGCAAGGCTTTTACGCGATTTGGTCAAACCTTCTTTCATGCGGCTAAAAAAGCCACCTTTAGATTTTTCATCTGCCGATTCAATCTGTGCGTCTTGGCTCTCAGTTTGAATAGGTTCCGTTTTAGGTGTTTCTACATTATTTTCAATAATAGGCACATTGACGGCTGGTAAACTAGGTAATGTGACATCGTCATCCCCGATATCCGCATCAATCAAGAATTTATTTTGCTGTTCTTGCATGCCGATTCCTTGAAAAGCATAGCGTTAAAAAAGAATGAGTTTAGCATAGATTGCATCATTTTTAGCGTTAAAGCAGCGATAAAACAAGCAAACCAAAATGCAACATTCCAGCCTTGCTTTAAATCATTAATTTTTTAAGAATAGTTCTAAATTTAAAATAAATTTTTGGGTTATCTGTGTATATTCTGAAATCTAAATTCTTAAATCTTCTTAGACAATCCAAAGTTATCATTGCGCCACTTTTATTTTTATCTTTTAACACGGTAAATACGCAACTTCAGGCAGCGCCTCAAAGCCAACTTTCCAGAACCACCTTTGAAACCACACTAAAAAATGGTTTAAAAGTGATTATCCGTGAAGATCATCGTTCACCAATTGTTATGACCCAAATCTGGTACGGCGTGGGAAGTAGTGATGAGTCTGGTAATGTACTTGGTATTTCACATGTGCTTGAACATATGATGTTTAAAGGAACCAAAAAAGTTCCTGATGATGAGTTTGCACGTTTAAGTCGAATTTATGGTGGCCGCACCAACGCTGCCACATATACAAATTACACCAACTATTATCAGCTTTACCCCAAGAAATATTTTCCATTGGCTTTGGAACTTGAAGCAGACCGTATGACAAATCTGGTCCTCAAACAACAAGACTTTGATCCTGAAATCAAAGTGGTGATGGAGGAAAGACGACAACGGACTGATGATAATCCACGAAATCTAGCCTACGAACGTTTTAAATGGATCGCCTATCCAACCAGTCACCATCGTCAACCAGTGATTGGCTTTATGAAAAACCTACAGAATATTCGTCTGGATGATCTTAAACATTGGTATCAAACTTGGTACACCCCCAATAATGCGACCTTGGTCATTGTGGGAGATGTCAATGCAGAACAGGCACTTAAACAGGTTGAAAAATATTTTGCAGCAATTCCCAAAAAGGAACTTCCTGACCGTAATGATGTTTTAGAGTTTGATCGAATAGGGTATCGGCACATGGAAGTGCAGTTGCCAGTACAAGTCCCCAACTTGTTTATGGCTTGGAATGTCAAATCCATTGCCACAGCAAAAAACCCACAAGATGCTTACGCACTAACCATTATCCAGTCCTTACTGGATGGCGGAATCTCCGCACGCTTACAAGACCGTCTGATTCGAGATAAAAAAGTGCTGACTGCAATCAGTGTCAGTTATGACCCCTATAATCGCGGCGACAGTTTATTTATGATCTCCGCGATCCCAAGTGATGATGTTTCTCTGGATGAGGCACAAAAAGCGATTGAAAAAGAGATGAATTTATTTAAAACAGAATTGGTCAATCAAGCTGAACTTGATCGTGTCAAAAACAACTTCGTTTCAAATTTAATCTATAGTCAGGATGATATTGGTGGACAAGCCAATATGATTGGGAATTTGGAAGTAAACGGCCTAAGTTTTCGTTTAATGGATGAATTACCCAAACATTATGACAAAGTCACACCACAAGATTTACAACGAATTGCCAATATTTATTTTGTCAAAGCCAATCTGAGTAGTTTGTATTTAATGCCTGAAAGTACAAAAGAATAAAAAAGGATCTCTCATGAATTTTAATCCATTCTCGACCTATTCGATAAAAATACCTCTGTTTGTGTGCATCAGCTTACTCTACTCCCCCCTTAACCATGCGGAGGTTGAATTAGACAATCATGATGAAACGGATGCGGTTATAGATGATTCAGCACTTAAAGCAAATTCGACCTTACAGAGCTTAAAAAATTTAGATAAACATCAACAATACCAAGCGCCCTTTGTTCAAGACCTCTCCAACAACCAAAAAGTCAGAACACTGTTTGTTTCAGCCACTGACCTGCCTATTGTGGATATTCAACTCACCTTTAATGCAGGTTCGTCACAGGATGAAGCACTAGGAAAAGGTCTGTATGGTATGGCAAATATGGCTGCCAAGCTGATCACTGAAGGTACAAATCAATATACAGCAAAAGAAATCGCGTCTACATTTGAAGGATTAGGCGCTCAATTTAGTGTTACCGCATACCGTGATATGTTTGTGGTCCGACTTCGGGTCTTGTCAGATCCTGAAAAATTAAACCCTGCCATCAATACCATGTTGCATGTGCTGAATCATGCACAATTTAATCCATCGGGTTTAAATCTTGTGCTAAATAATACCAAGGTTGGGCAAAAGCAAATCCAAGAAAATCCAAGTCGAATTATGAATATTCGCTTTTATCGTGCGTTATATGGACAACATCCTTATGCCGAACCCACTGTAGGGACCAATGGGAGCCTTAAAAAAATTACCCCTGAACTACTTAGAGCCTATCGACAAAAACTGCTTGTCGCCCAAAACATGAATATTGCCATTACTGGTAATTTAACTGCAGCCGATGCAACCCAACTGGCCAATTTAATCAGTCAAAATCTAACCCAAGGTGAAGCTGCACAAGCACTTCCTGAACCACAAGATCAAAGTGATTTTAATATCCATTACATTCCATTTAACTCAACACAAGCCAACGTGATGATGGGACACTTGGCTATTCAGCGCAGCGATCCTGATCGTGTTGCATTAGAAGTTGCCAATCAAATGTTTGGCGGAAGCGGATTTAATTCCATTTTAATGAAAGAACTTCGAGTTAAACGGGGTTATACCTATGGAGCGTATAGTAATTTGACCTCCACATTGGCTCAGGGGTTTTTTAGTTTGAGTTATTCCACTGAACAAAATCAATTGATGGACAGTATCAAAGTTGCACATCAAGCCTTACGTGATTTTGTAAAAAATCCAATCCAAAGAAAACAGCTCGAAGAAACCAAAGAAGGCATGTTACGTTCATTTCCAATGACCTTTAGTTCCAATGCCAATATCAATGCCCAAATCGCATCGATTGGTTTTTATCAACTTCCTGCGGATTATTTGACTCAATATCAAAAGCAATTGAGCCAAGTCACCACCAAACAAGTTCAAAAAGCCATTCAAAAACATCTTCGTGCGGATCGTCTCACTTTGGTTGTTGTTGCACCAACACTGGATCAGAATGAATTAAAAGACATGTTAAGTGCTGATTTAGCCAACCCAGATCAATCCAGTACAAATCAAAACAAGCAAGTGGATACGCAAGCCATGCCAGATGTCCCGACATTGATCATTCAAAAAACAATTCGTCCGCAAGCGGAATCAACCAAATGAGTATTATCAGTTATTGCGGATCTTTACTATCCACCGCAGGATATCGTTTTACTTGTTGATTTTCAAAATGATAGGCGCGTAGTAGGCGTAAATACTCAACCACATAAATACGATCTTGGCGGCGCAATTGATTGGCAATTTTTTGCGTCTTAGGATTGGCGGCTTGTTGTGAATATTGCATCACATATTTGTATTGATCAGGATTAATTGGCCGTGTTAAAGCCAATGTTGCAAGAAAAATCATCAGTGCGATGATCACAACAACAAAAGAATTCAAGATTTTTTCCACAGGAAATGAATAGAATAATTTTTGAAAATAATCTTTGAATTTTTGCATGAACTACCTCTAATTACAGATAGTTTATCATCCTGACCATAAAAATATAGGGCTTTCTTCAAGACAGCTGAAGATCGGTTGTAAGATGATCTTTAAGATCAAAATTGCGAGAACGATAGTGCTTAAATAATCTCCCCATAGATATCATCGCCTGTCGATATGAAATTTAAAGCCCTCTTCTCTTATTCAAGAAAAGGGCTTGAGCCAAGTTAAACAGCGCGTGAATCATTTCTATATCGTGCCAATTAAAGGATCGTTGCACGTAAGAATGCGAAATATAAAATAATCGCGATTATTGCCAATGCAATACTGACAGCAAAGATACTTACTCCCCCCTCTGCATGTGCAGGATGCAAATCATCATCATCAGCAAGACGCCTTAATTCACCATCATAGATTCGATAAAAGCCTGCTTTTTGCACTGGATTTAAGTTTCGGGTATAATCGTACACGCGTTTACGCTGGGCTAAACAATAATCCCCAAGATGGATTTCTTGATGATAAATTGCCTCATCCAGTTGTTTACGGTGATACTGAGCTAATTCTACGATCTGAGACTCAGCAGCGGGTACATCAAAAATAAAGCCATCTATAGTGTTTGTCATTTTGCTCTCCCTTTGTCTTAATTCTCATATTGATTTTAATAAATATTATTTCTGATTAATGTTTAATCATGTAATCTTATCTTCGTCAAGCATAGATTTCAAATCGCTTGACAAACAAGGCTAATTGTAATATTAGTTTAATAAAGTTAAGTTAGATTAGTTAAGTATAAGCTCCGCTGGGGAGCTATGTTAAAAGATCATAATTACAATAAGGAGTTATATATGATTCATCAAATCTCTCACCAAGACTTAGAACACGTTTATGCAGATGCTGTAAATACAATCCAGTGTGAAATGAACTTTGTAGAAGCGGTAAAAGCATTAGAAGATGCAGCGAAAGCGGGTCATGGTAAAGCGGCAATGTTTCTTGCAGAACTTTACTACCAAGGTTTCCGCGTTGAACGTGATTCTCTAAAAGCCCAATATTGGCAAAAGATGGCAACCATGCAAGCATAATAAAACGTCACCTAGGTGGCGTTTTTTTAACCCCTATTCTTTTTATTTTTAATAAATCATTACGCTTTCAATACATTTTTTATTGTTTTAATAAATGCTTACGATTGAGCATAAAGCACCAACAGTTCTTATAAGAATTTCAACTACAATAGGCAATGTACTAAATAAGATTGTTAATTATGAAAAAGTATATTCATCTTCAACCCATTTCGAATGAATTGTTTATTAAAATTTCTATTTTAAAATCACTCATGTATTGTGGTGTACTTTGGGGACTTTACCACGATGGCTGGGCAATGAAGTCTGGTTCAAATGAAGTTTATTTTCCTTTTTGGCTAAACGCTGTTCAAGCCCATCAGTATGCAAAGATTCATTGGCCTCACTACACCCCTCGCAGAATAACACCTAAAGATTTTAGAGAATCGCTGTTACCTACATTAACACGGCTCAATATCATGCCTGCATTGTTTAATTCTTCATCTCGAAAATTTAAACTCTCAACTTCTCAAATGGAACATTTCTTTTTCCATAGTCATGTTCAATTTCAACCGGCTTAAAGGCGAAGATATATTTTTAGTGGTTTAAAATTGTTGTAAAAAATAAACTTTATATTTTTATGACTGCAAAGTATTTGCAAAGTTAAAAAATACAGTTAAGTTAAAGGTGTGCAGATTGGTAAGCACCCTAGAAAAGGAAGAATAATTATGACGACAGTAGCACAAGTAATCCAAGATAAGATTGGTCGTGAAATTTATACGATTTCACCCTCTGCCACAGTATTAGAAGCCATTACACTTATGGCAAACAAAGGTATTGGTGCTGTGGTTGTCACTCAAGATACAAAGGTCGTCGGAATCCTCTCAGAACGCGACTATACGCGTAAAATTGCCCTTATGCAGCGTACCTCTGACCATACAACGGTCGCTGAAATTATGACGTCTAGAGTGATTTCTGTGACACGTGGTCATACGGTTGAAGAATGTTTAAATTTAATGACTGACGGACACTTACGCCATTTACCTGTAATTGAAGGTGAAACGTTGGTTGGATTTGTTTCTATTGGTGATTTAGTCAAAGCCACCATGGAAGATCAACGAAAATTGATTGAACAGTTAAGACAATATATTTCAGGTTAAATGAAATTATAAAAATATAACCCTCCATGTGGAGGGTTTTTTTATTGTGTATAGAAAATTGGCAACTCAGCTTGCATGTAAAACCTTTTTTTAAATTTCTAGATAATAGAAATAATCACCAGCTTTAAGTTGCATGTCTTCATTTATCATGGGGATAAACAATCGAGTTCATTAAACGAAAGCTAAGACTGAATTTCAAATTTAACGATAAAATAAAAAAACCTAGCCAAAGCTAGGTTTTTAAATCAAATCAATTTTTTATCAGTTTAGATTTAACTTTTCAGCAACATAGTCGGCATCTTTATCACCACGCCCAGAAAGGTTTACAACAATTTTGATTTCTTTCGCTAATTTAGGCGCTTCACGAATTGCCCACGCCACAGCATGAGAACTTTCTAATGCAGGAACAATCCCTTCTACGCGTGAAAGGGTCATAAACGCATCTAAACACTCTTGATCAGTTGCTGTTGAATATTCCACACGGCCTAAATCTTTTAAGAAGCTATGTTGAGGGCCTACACCCGGATAATCCAAACCAGATGCAATCGAGTGCACAGGCAATGGTGCGCCCTGTTCATCTTCTAGTACATAACAAGCCATACCATGAATCTGACTTGGCTTTCCTAAAGTCAATGTTGCTGAATGCTGTTGAGTATCCAGACCATGACCTGCAGGTTCCACACCAACCAGTTTAACCTCTGCATCATTTAAAAATGCCGTGAATGCGCCAATTGCATTTGAGCCACCGCCTACACACGCAACCACATAATCGGGTTGTGCGCCAAAGCGATCTTGGGTTTGAACTTTAATTTCATTGCCGATAATAGATTGGAAATCACGTACCATTTTTGGGAAAGGATGTGGTCCAACCACAGAACCAATCGCATAAATAAAGTTTTTAGGGTCTTTTAAATATTCTTCAAATGCACTATCTACAGCATCTTTCAGTGTTGCAGTACCTTGAGTGACTGAAACCAGTTTTGCACCCAAAATCTTCATTTTCACAACATTGGGATGCTCTTTTTCAATATCCACCTGCCCCATATGAATTTCACATGGAATACCAACCAAAGCACATGCGGTTGCAAGTGCAACGCCATGTTGACCAGCACCTGTTTCTGCAATCACTTTGGTTTTTCCCATATATTTGGCAAGCAAAGCTTCGCCCAAACAATGGTTAATTTTATGTGCGCCTGTATGATTTAAGTCTTCACGCTTTAAATAGATTTGTGCGCCACCCAATTGATCAGAAAGGCGTCTTGCATGGAATAAAGGACTAGGGCGACCTACATAATTGGCAAATAAATCAGCCAATTCATTTTGAAATTCAGGCGTTTTACGAATTTCCTCATATGCGACATTGATTTCATCCATTGCTTCTTTTAAATGAGGTGGAATAAATTGACCACCATATTCACCAAAAAAGCCTTGTTCATTTGGTAATGCAATACCATTTATTTGATGATCCATTTCTTTCCCTATTTAATAAATCAGCCGTTGAATTTATGAATAACAACTTTGCTTTCGAATAATCTATCGTGACAAATATTTCGTCATATCCTCAATACCTTTAAGGGTCATTGGAAACATATGATCGTCAAATAATTGTTTAATTAATGCGATGGTTTGTGTGTAATGCCAATAACCTTGCTCTTCTGGATTTAACCATGCTGTTTTTTCAAAATGATTGCGTAAGCGGCGTAACCATACGTCTCCTGCTTCATCATTCATATATTCAACAGAGCCACCGACCGATTTCAGCTCATAAGGTGCCATACTTGCATCACCCACCACAATGACACGATAGTCTTTACCATAGGTATTAAATAAATCCCATGTATTCATTCGGGTAGAAGAACGACGATGATTATCTTTCCACACATAGTCATATAGACAGTTATGGAAATAAAAATATTCTAAGGTTTTAAATTCAGTTTTTGCCGCACTAAACAATTTTTCACATTGAGCAATGTGTGAATCCATCGACCCACCTACATCAAACAACATCAAAACTTTAATTCGGTTACGCCGTTCAGGCACCATTTGTACATCTAAAATGCCCTGTTTGGCAGTTTCATAAATGGTGCTGTTAATGTCTAATTCTTCTGCAGCGCCTTGACGAGCAAACTTACGTAATCGACGTAAAGCCATTTGCATTTGTCGAGTACCTAAAATTTGTTCATCATCCAAATTTTGATACTTACGCTGTTCCCAAACTTTCACTGCTGAATTTTTACGACTTGGGCCACCAATTCTCACGCCTTCAGGATGGTCACCAAAAGCACCAAACGGTGAAGTTCCACCTGTGCCAACCATTCGGTTGCCGCCTTGATGTTTTTTATGTTGTTCACGCAAGCGCTCTTCCAACATCTTCATTAGTTCTTCAAGCGAACCTGCTTTCAGCAATTCAGCACGTTGTTCAGGTGTGAGATGTTTTTCAAGTAACTCTAAATCAAACCAGTCTTTGGGAAGTTTTTGAACTTTGCTGAGCAGATCATCGATATCAAAAGTATGAATACCTTCAAAATAATCTTTCATGGCACGGTCAAATTTGTCAAAGAAGCGTTCATCTTTGACCATGACTGTCTTTACTAATTGATAAAAATCATCTTGATCGGCAAAAACCAAGCCTTCACTAATTGCTTGGTTGAGATCAATGAGTTCTCGTGTTGAAACTGGAACACCATATTTTCTGAGGGTATAAAATAATCGCACAAACATGTTGCGATCTCCTCATTAACGACGTGACATAAAGGCTAAGCGTTCAAGCAACTGTACATCTTGCTCATTTTTAATCAATGCACCATATAAAGGTGGAATCGCTTTTGATTTATCATGATTACGCAAAATGTCTTCTGGCATATCATCTGCCATTAACAAGCTTAACCAGTCAATCAATTCAGATGTTGAAGGTGGTTTTTTTAAGCCAGGCACTTGACGTAATTTAAAGAAGACTTGTAATGCTTCTGAAACCAATGTTCCAGAGATATTTGGAAAATGAACTGCGATAATTTCACGCATCGTTGCTTCATCAGGAAATTCAATATAATGGAAAAAACAACGACGTAAAAATGCGTCTGGCAGTTCTTTTTCATTATTTGAAGTAATGATTACGATCGGACGTTGGGTTGCAGTAATGGTTTCGCCTGTTTCATAGACAAAAAATGACATTTTGTCTAATTCATGTAGCAAGTCATTTGGAAATTCAATATCTGCTTTGTCTATTTCATCAATCAACAATACACAGCGTTCTTCGCTGGTAAATGCATCCCACAACTTACCTGGTTTGATGTAGTTTTTAATATCGTAAACACGGTCATCACCCAACTGGCTATCACGTAAACGAGAAACTGCATCATATTCATACAAACCTTGCTGTGCTTTGGTTGTGGATTTAATGTGCCAAGTAATTAATTTAAGACCTAGACTCTCAGCAACTTGTTCAGCCAATAAGGTTTTACCTGTACCAGGTTCGCCTTTCACCAATAATGGCTTTTGCAATGCTCGAGCTGCTTTTACAGCCAGTTTTAAACTATCCGTTGCGATATACTGTTCAGTACCTGTGAATTGTTGAGAATCGACAGACATAACTTACCTTTATTTTTTATTTAAAGTGGTGAAATATTTTTTGCTACAACGCTTGCTTGGGTATTTTTCGTGGTTTTGTATTTAGACCAAAAAAATCCAATGACTAAACCAATACCCATAACAAATGTAATTAAGGCAAGATTTGACCAAATCAATGGTGAATCCTTGGTCAGAATACCAAATAACAGTCCAAATATTGCTGGCGCAATCGCTGAGTTTGGTCCTTCAGAAATGGTCGGGGTTGCAAGAACGGCAAATACAATGATCCATGTAATACCGCCAAGTGGCGATGGCAATCGTTTTGAAATCGAATACCAGCACCATAAAATCAACAGCGTCCCAAGAATATAGACGGTTATTGCGATATTATCTTCTGGGATAGCATCAAATAGATCTAAAAAATTTGCCCATATTCCTGATAACTGATCAAGCACCACGTAATCCCTCTGGTTCAACCGCATTTGGGTTAATTAAACCTTCTGGCGGCATTTGAATAAAGAAGCCTTTTGTATTGAGTGAATCGATTACATGTAACACATTTACACGTGCCAATGGTCGAGCTTCGCTCAGTTCAAGATGCATTACATGCGTTGCACGACCAAAGGCAACACGTAGTGGCTCAGAAAGAGCCGCTAAGGGATCTGCACTTTCGTCTGTATTTGGATGATTTGGACGAGCCACATAAAGATACATTTCATCTTTTTTGCTCGATTTATAAATATCACAATGCATTTTAAACAACAGCTTCAGTAAAACTTAGTTGACAGCATACATGAAAAAAACGACGGATACATTATCGAAAGTTAACGCATCAGTCGTTATTTATGTCCAATTGCTAAATCTTTGATCAACAATAACGCAGTAAGCTTTCTTGGCTATTGATGATTATTCATCTAAACAACGGCAGCAACAGCCGCTATTCATTGACCTTCATCTGCATACTTAAAAACTTAATATCTTCTTGTAACAGATGGATAAGTGGCTGGGTAAGTAATTCATAGCGCCACCCCAACAAATAACCGGGTAAATCCTGTTCATTGCCATGAAATACCACATGATGATACAAGGCATTTAACCATTTTTTACGCATAAGTACTTCTTTAGGTACTTGCATTTCAAATGAAACCTGAGAAATTAACTCATCCACTTCAAGGGTGATTCCCTGAGAAGAATGCTTAATTGGTCGTGCAATACGCAGTGGCCACTCATCGGTTTCAGGCAGAAACTTCAATAAATCTAAAATTGTTTTTCCATGTTCACGCACAATATTTGGACGTATTCCCTTCACAGAGGACAATTGAAAATTATTTTTAGGATTAACTTCAACCAAATCAATCATCGTGGCATTTTTTAGAATAAAGCTACGTGGTTGATTGAGTGCCTTAACCATTTCTTCACGCCAAACACTTAATTGTTGCAATTGCATCAATTGTTTTCTGGAATGACGATAATTACCAATATCACAATATAATTTTTCTTTTGGAGTTTCTGAAGCAATTTCAAAGGTTAAATTTTGACAATCTTCAAGCACATGTGAGTATAAGCTTTTCTCGACCAATTCAGCTTTTACTTTTTCAGCCAGACGCATAATGTATAAAACATCATTGGCTGCATAATTCATTTGTTCATCTGTTAACGGTCGAGCCAGCCAATCTGAACGTGTTTGATCTTTATCAATATCAATCTCTAACACCAATTTCAATGCATTTTGATAACTGACCTGTAGACCATGTCCTAAAAAAGACAACCCCACTTGGGTATCGAAGACATTTTTCAGATTTTTCTGATCTGCATAATGATAAATGAGATCAATATCTTCTCCACAAGCATGAAAAATATTTTGCTGTGCTTGAAAAAGTTGAAACCAAAAGCGATCTAAATTTAAGGTTGTACCGTCGAGCAAAAATACTTGACCATTGACATTAATTTGGAATACACCGAGTTTTGGCCAAAGTGTGTCGACTTTAATAAATTCAGTGTCTAGACCATAAGTCGAGGTATGTTGCATCAAGTTCAACACATGTTCGAGATCGGTCTGTTGATTAATAAATTGAAACATGTCAGTTTAAGTCAAAATGTTACATTCAAATGAAATATGATTTTACCTTAATATATAAAATTTAAATATAATATTTTTAAACTAATTCTCCGTAAACACCTTATTTTTCAATAAAGTTTCTTGTGAATATTTATTTTATATATAGGTTTTACAACTTAATAAAAGTATATTTTAAAGTAATAAATAACATGGCTAATCATTGCTTTAGCTTGAGTTTACCTAAAAAATTTAGATTGAATGTAAATAATTTTTAAATGAGACAGAGTTTGTTGATCTTTTAATCGTTATCGCATTTGCGCTAAACATCCAAGCTCAACAAACTCTAAATGGTACCAAGTCTAAGATCGCTATTTCATTCTCATGCGATTATGAACAGCCTGACTCAATGTATGGCTATCCACATATTCCAATTCACCACCTTGTGGAACACCCTGTGCGATTCGTGTCATTTGCAAAGACAAATGTTTTGTCGCTTCTACAAGATAATGCGCAGTCGCTTGCCCTTCTACTGTTGCATTGGTGGCTAAAATTACTTCAGTAATTTTACCATCGGTTAAACGCTGCACTAAATATGGAATACCTATTTCTTCAGGACCAATACCATCTAAAGGCGACAAATGCCCACCCAATACATGATATTTGCCCCTAAAGCTACCAGACTGTTCTATTGCCATTACATCTGCAGGAGACTCAACCACACAAAGCAGCTGATCATCCCGATCATTTGAGCAACAAATATCACAGACTTCATTTTCAGTTAAAGAATGACAAACACTACACTCATGAATATAGGAAGTTGCTTCATTTAGCGCATGCGCCAAACCAATAGCACCTTCTTTATTTTTCATGATCAGATGGAGTGCCATACGTTGAGCCGATTTCGGCCCAACACTGGGTAAGATTCGTAAAGCTTGTACGAGTTGATCAAAACGGTCGCTAAACACCTATGATTCCTTAGAACAAACCTGAAAGACCTGGTGGTAAACCCATACCTGAATTGGCTTCTTTCATCTTCGTTTCTGTAATGACTTCAGCTTGGCGAGCCGCGTCATTCATTGCTGCTGCAATCAAGTCTTCAATCATATCTGGATCGTCTTGTAACAAATCTGGACTGATTTCGATACGCTTAACAACATTACGGCAAGTCATTGTTACTTTTACCAAACCGCCACCAGCTTCAGCATTCACTTCAGTTTGGGCAAGTTGTTCTTTTGCCTTTTTAACGTTGCTTTCCATATCTTTCTGCATACGTTGCGCTTGCTGCATAAGCATATTAATGTTCATAAAATACTCCGAACAAAAGTCCTAAATTAAATCTCTGTCTTGCACTTTCATGACTAGTTTTTTAAAAGCCTAGAAGAAAATGAAAGAAACTGTTTTGCAAATTTTGCTTATCTTAAATTAAATCTAATCCATGAGAAAGGTCACGGATAATATCATCGACATCTTCTAAGCCAACAGACAAACGGATTAAACCTTCACGAATACCCGCTGCTGCTTTTGCTTCAGGAGAAAGCTTACCATGAGTCGTTGTCGCTGGATGGGTAATTGTTGACTTAGCATCACCTAAATTACCTGTAATCGAGATAAATTGTGTATGGTCAATAACTTTCCAAGCACCTTCTCGTTCACCTTTCACTTCAAAAGAAACGATTCCACCAAAACCAGTTTGTTGTTTGGCTGCTAACTCATGCCCAACATGATCTGCTAAGCCAGCAAAATAAACCTTTTCCACTTTTGGATGAGCAACCAGCCACTCGGCAATTTTTTGTGCACTTTCAGAATGCGCTTTCATACGCAGTCTTAAGGTTTCTAAACCTTTCAAAAAGACCCATGCATTGAATGGGCTCATCGATGGGCCAGTGGTACGAACATAACCAAATACTTCTTCAAGTAATTTGTGACTACCGACCACAGCACCACCCAGTGCACGACCTTGTCCATCTAGATATTTGGTGGCAGAGTAAATCACTAAATCTGCGCCAAATTGCAATGGACGCTGTAAAATTGGTGTGCAAAAACTATTATCAATCGCCAATAAAGCATCATTTGCATGTGCTAAATCTGATAATGCTTGAATATCTGCGACTTCAGCCAAGGGATTTGATGGTGACTCAACAAACAGTAATCGGGTTTCAGGACGAACCGCGTCTTGCCAAGCGGTTAAATCAGTTAAATCAACAAAAGTCACTGCGACATTAAATTTAGCGACATATTTTTCAAATAATGAAACTGTAGAACCAAAAACAGCACGTGAACAAATCACATGATCGCCTGCCTTTAAGAACGACATTGCAACGGCCATGATTGCAGCCATACCCGAACTTGTTGCCACAGCGCGTTCACCACCTTCTAGTGCAGCTAAACGCGTTTCAAACATTGCTACAGTTGGATTGGTAAAACGTGAATAAATATTACCTGGTTCAGCACCAGAGAATTTTGCTGCTGCTTCCGCTGCATTTTCATACACAAATGACGAAGTGAGGAAAATTGGCTCACTATGTTCACCTTCAAAACTGCGTGTATGACCTGTACGAATCGCTAAAGTATCAAGTTGGTATTCAATGTCGTCGTGCTGGCTCATTTCAACTACTCAGTCCAAAAACTGCCTTTGTAAAATATTGCCAACATTTTGAGCGCCCTATGTATTTAAGGTCAAGGTAAAATCGTAAATTATCACATACACTTCGCTTAAATCTGCATAAAAATGAGACAATCACCGCTTATGACACAAGTATCAGCTAAGTTCCAACAGCGCAAATCCAAATTGAAGAATCTAACCACACGTATCTTCAATGGTAAGTCATTGGTTTTATCTCAAAGTACCCCTTATGAAATTATTGCAGAGCATCATCAAACCAAAGTGCGTTACTACGCAGCTGCTGAAAAAAAATTTAAGGAACCTTTGGTTTTTACAGCACCATTGTCGATCAATATGGCAATTTACGACCTCTACCCTTATCGTTCACTTATCAAATATTTTACCGAACAAGGCTATGATGTGTATTTATTGGACTGGGGAAAACTCAGTTATCAGGATCGCAACTTAAACTTTTTATATTTTATTGATGAAGCTATGCCGTTATGCATTAATAAAATCCGAGAACATGCTCAAAGTGAGCAAATTTCATTGCATGGCTGGAGCATGGCCGGCATTTTTGTATTACTTTACACGGCATTACGCCAACCCAATTATGTTAAAAACTTAATTATACTGGCCAGCCCAATTGACAGTTATGCATCGGGTGGCATCGGTAAACTTTATCAAAAAATAAATAATTTGATTATAAAGAATCAAAAACTGAAAGATACGTTATATAAAGGTGGTTTACCGAAAAAACTGATCCATACCCCGGGCTTACTCAATGCCATTGGTTTTAAGATTTTAGATCCAAAGGGTTGGTATGAGGGTCATAAACAATTGTTGTTAAATCTAGACGACAAAGAGCTCTTGCATGAACACGCCACCCTTGGAAATTTTTTAAATCACATGGTGGATTACCCCGGTGGTGTTAATCAAGACATGTTATTTAATGTTTGGCTGCAAAATCCACTGAAAAATGGGTCAATTCAGCTCAGTAACCATAAAATTGAACTTAGCAATATCAACTGTTCATTGATGATTGGGGCTGGAAAAAATGATCAAATGGTCACCGCAGATGCAGTTAAGCCTTTAAGCGAATTGACAAAGAGTAGTGATGTCACGTTTACTCTTATTCCTGGGGGACATTTAGGGCTAATGTCTAGTCAAAAAAGTGCAGATGAATTTTGGCCTACACTGTCCAGATGGTTAGAACAAAGATCGACAAAAATTTAAGAGATAGATATGAAGACTACAGTTGCATTTATTGGTTTAGGCGCAATGGGCTATCGTATGGCAGCACATTTACCCAAACATTTTGATACCGTATATGTGTGGAATCGAAATTTTGCAAAGGCCAAGCAACATGCAACTGAGTTTGGTACTCAAGCTGTCGAACTCGATCAAGCGGTGCAAGCTGATATTATTTTTTCATGTTTACCGACCAGCCAAGATATCGATGATTTAATCCAAGATTTAAAGATCAAAAATGGCGCGATTTGGGTCGACTGTACCAGTGGTGTACCTGATGCTGCGCGTAAACAATCTGAGTATCTGCTCAAAAATAATATTCACTTCTTAGATGCACCTGTAAGTGGTCAAACCATTGGTGCTGAGAATGCAACGCTGACTTTTATGGTCGGCGGTGCGGCAGAAGCGTTTCAAATTGCCCTACCTGCAATGCAAGTGATGGGTAAATTAATTAAACGTGTTGGTGACTCAGGTGCAGGCTTTGCTGTAAAAGCGGTAAATAATATGATGATGGCGGTTCATTTATGTGCTGCCGCTGAAGGATTTACCACGCTGAAAGCACATGGGGTAGATTTAAATGAAGCGCTTGATTGTATCAATGCATCCAGTGGTAAAAGTGGTGTGACTGAAACTGCACTACCGCAACGTATCCTCAATCGTAGCTTTCCACTGACCTTTGCTTTACCCTTATTGGCAAAAGATACAGGTATTGCCATTGATTTAGTTCGTGATGCAAGATTATCAGCACCTATTCTTGGTTTAACACAAAGCTTAATTACCGCAGCCAATAGTCTTTCAGAGCCTGATAGCGATTTTTCTACCGCGGTAAAAATGTATGAATCATGGAGCAAAATTACATTAGATTAATTTTTCATCATTGAATAATCACAACTAAACCTTATAATCACATTAAGTGACATGTAAATATGTCAATTTCGAGGTCGTATCATGAATAAATATGTAATTGCTACACTTTCTAGTTTATCTATTTTAGTCGCTAGTCACGCTTTTGCTGATAACACCCAAGAATGTAAAAAATTGCAAGATGATTACAATGTCATTTATGCATCAAAAGGGTTCTGTTTTAAAGATCCTGAAGCAAAAGCAAAATATAATAATGACAATTGTTATACAAGTAAGCCTAAATTTTCTGAAAAAGAGCAGCAAAAACTTGACTCTATCAAGGAACGTCAGAAAGAATTGAACTGTAAATAATCACATTCACACCTTCAAGGAAATAAACATGGCTTATGATGATCAGAATATATTTGCACGAATTTTACGTGGTGAACTTCCTGCAATTAAAGTTTATGAAGATGATCATGTGCTTGCATTTATGGATATCATGCCGCAAGCCGATGGGCATACCCTGATTATTCCGAAGACGCCAGCTGTGACATTGCTCGACTTAGATCCTGAAATTGCAGCTTATACAATCAAGATTGTGCAAAAAATAGCACAAGCAATTGAAATAGCTTTGGATGCTCAAGGTATTGTATTGATGCAACTTTCTGGAGCTGCTGCTGGACAAACTGTACCTCATGTACACTTTCATTTGATTCCGAGTTCGGTGCATGAATTAGGTCGTCATGCTATTCAAATGGGTGATCAGGAAAAAATTAAAGGGTTTGCTGAAAAAATTAAGGCTGCACTGGCTTAATTAAAAACCTTTTTAGAATCAATGGGGCTAATCAAGCCTCATTTTTTATTCAAATTACACAAATGTTAAATTCGCGTCATTAAATTGTCATTTTTTCTTCACTGATATGTAACAAAGTTTACAGATACTGCATGCAAGTTAGTAAGTAGTGCACAAACCCACACTTACTGAATAAAAAAAGTAACTGCAAACCCATTGAACATGTTTTGGAGAAATCTCAATGAAAAAAGTGCTACTCGCTGCAGCAATCGCCACCCTTAGCATAAGCGCAGCTCAAGCAGCGCCAACATTGTATGGTAAATTCAACGTAACTTTAGATCAAATTGATAAGAATGGCTTTAAAGACGAAAGCGTAACTAAAGTAAACTCTAACGCTTCTCGTATTGGTGTTAAAGGCGAAGAGAAATTAACAGATAAATTGTCTGCTGTTTACTTGGCAGAATGGCAAATCAGTGCTGATGGTGATGGCGATGCTTTCACTAACCGTAACCGTTTCGTGGGGATTAAATCAGACGGTATCGCAACGTTAAAAGTTGGTCAGTTTGATTCATATTTCAAAAATGCTGCTGGTAACAACCAAGATATCTTCAACGATCACAACGAACTCGATATGACTGCGATTTTAGTTGGTGAAGATCGTTTAAAAAACGTGATCGGTTTTGAAACTGATAAAAAATTATTGGCTGGTTTAGCTTTCAACATCATGTTCCAGCAAGGTGAAGAATCATCTGCTTTAAAAAATGATGCTAAAGGTCAAAAAGGTAGCCGTGATAGTTTCGGAGATGGTATCTCTACATCACTTACTTATGACAACAAAGACTACGGTTTTGCTGCTGCTGTTGCAGGTAACTTCGGTGTTGCATCTAAATATAATGCATATAACTCTGAATTAGGTAGCAACACAATCTACTCTGACGCAATCCGTGTTACAGGTTCTGTAGACTTGAAACCTGCGGGTCTTGATGGCTTAGTATTTGGTGCATTATGGCAAACTGCTAAACCGTCTGATGATACTGTTGCAACCACTTCTGGTACTACAGTAACATCGTTCAAAGGCTTGAAAGAAAATGCTTATGGCATCACTGCTGCATATGCGATTCCTTCTACACCGATTAAGCTAAAAGCTGAATATATTTCTGCAACAACAGAACTAGATGGCCGTGATGATCGTAAACAAGACCTTTACGGGATTGGCGCTGATTACAACATCAACAAACAAGCCCGCTTCTACGGTGTTGTTGGTCAACAAAAGCGTGATTGGTCAACTACATCTACACCAGAGAAAAAGAAAACTGTTATTGGCTTAGGTATGGAATATAACTTCTAATCCGAACCTTTAATAAAAAACGGCAAGTGATCTTGCCGTTTTTTTCGACTCAATAATTCAAAAGCTCATTTTATAAAATACATATTCATTAGCTGAGTAACCATCATATAAATTTAGCGCTCTTATAAATAACGCACATATCATTTCATCATCTATGACAGATCTTTTGTAGCAATATGAATGTCATGGTTGGATAGGCATACAGCACCCCAAACCAAAATTAAAAATCACTAATTTAAATATCAATATGTAGGATAGAACAGCAGTTATATCTAAATACAAAAATACAAGCAAGCTCGACAGAATCTTAGGATTTCACGCTGTCAATTTTTAACAATTAAAGTTTGATATAGGTTCGAAACCCACGACTCGCATAATATGAGGCAGCACCATTATGATAGGTAAATGTACGCCCATAACGCTGATCACAAAAGATCGCCCCGCCTTGCTGACGTAATATCGTTGGAGTTTCGACCCAGCTTGATGTTTTTAAGTCAAAATTGAATATTTGCTGTAGAGCATAATACTGTTGTTCAGTCATTAGTGCTAAGGCATGCTTATTTACCCAGTCGATCACCGTATCTTCAGGAGGATAATCCTTGCGACTGAGTAATGCCTCTCGGTCATAACACAGACTACGCCGTCCTTTTGGAGACTCAACTGCACAATCAAAAAAATACACACCTTCTGAGTTCGGTAAAACAACCACATCAGGCTCACCGCCAGTCATTTCCATTTGTTGTAAAGCCCATAACTTTTCAGGACAAAGCAAAAGTTGTTTTTGGACAAAATCCCAGCTCATTTGTGCATGTCGTTCTGTATGCTGCTGAAAACGCTGTGCTAAGGTTTTTAATAGGTTTTCAACTTGCAACGGACTCAATGTTTCTTGCTGTTTTATCATTTATTTTACTGCCTGATTTTAAGCTTTTACTAGCATAACATTATCCACCAAGTGCAACCAAATCCGCTTTTTAGGCATACTGAAGTGGATTGATTAAATAGTGTGGCACGGATAATTCAATGGAGTTCTTTGCATATGCAACTTCTTCCACACCGATCCAACTAAAAGCTGAATATATTTTTGCAACGACAGAAAAATCGTCGTGGCGATCGTAAGTTACAGGATATAGCTTCTAATCCTAATTAAAAAAATGGCAAGAAATCTTGCCGTTTTTTACTTAACAACAGAATATTTTAAAAATCTCGTATTTCATCAAACCAAGTATTCACTGTTTGTTGATCTATATCGAATGTTGAAGCTTCAACTAGTTGCAGTACAGCAAGACCAGTATCTTCTCTTTCAACAGTTTCAATATTGGGCAATGTATTAATTATCTCAACAAGTTCAATAATTGCCCCTTTCACATCTTGCTTTGTCTTCGCCTTGGAGATTTCTTTTAAAGCAGATTTATATGCTTTGATCGCAATTTTTGCATTATTGCTTTCCCAATTTTCAAATGGAATTCCATATTCAGTGGTAAACCATATTGAACTCCTCAGTTTAGACACCGACGAATAATCCAATTGTTTTTCTTTAGCCAAATGCTTTAATTCAGCATTTAACCTTTTCCCTGTTTTTTCATCAATATTCCATCCAATGAAGGACCTTAAGTTTTCCCAAGTATTTAAAGCTGGAAAGCCTTCCAAATTTACAGCATAGCGTATTCCAATACATTCAAGTTGCTGAAGTTGCTTTAAACTTGCTGTATTGGTTATATTCCCAGTTAAGTTTAGATTTTTTAAATTAGGAAACTGTAATAAGCTTTCACAATCAAAAGCTTGACCTAAAGGTTTAACAGTTAAATCTAACGAAGTTATTGCCGCTAAATTTTTCATAACAGGAAGATGGTATGCCGATACCATTGGATCTTTGCTTGTCGTTGGCTCTATTCTCATATGGGGATATGCTGCTGTGGTAATAATTTCAAATTGCTCAATATGACCAGCCAAATGAAGCGAATGTACACTCTTCTTATTCTCATCATCAGCATGATTTAAAACTAATGTGATTGGATGTTGATCTGCTTTGATTGAAAAGTTATGAATTTGAGCATGACTTAAATCTAGACAAATTGCTTGCGTAGGTCGCCAAGAAAAATCTTCTATTACTCTTTTCTTCGACCATTCAGTAAAACCTTGATCATTTCCCCAATAATAAAAAAATCTTGGCCAATCCCCATAAGGATGTAAATGCGCATTTTGTTGACCATGTGGCGTATAAAAAGTATTAAAAGCATCCCAATTGATTACAGCATTTTCTTCAACAAGAACATCAAACTTTTTCTTGTCCATGCCGATTCGACCAATTGAGAAGCTTCCTTGCCCAGCAGGAATTTTTATCTGATGGCTATTTGTACCTGTTAAAGAAACATAAATGGGAGTATTTCTATCCATGTCCATCCATTATTTGTAAATTGTACGATTCAGCTTTCAGCAAATATTAATTACTTATACTTGTACAAATAAGCATATAAACTCAACACAGAATATATCAAGCTTAAAGCTTAGTTTTTGTTTCATTTTAGCAAAATATGAACATGTTAGATTTAGCTCTATATTTCAACTTTCCCAACTTAGATACTTAAATGATCTAAATGACCTTGATGATCTATTTTGACCACAATCAGTGGATGGATTAGAAATCCCAATTTTTTCTAAGCAATCATAACCTAATTCTTTAATATGAAAATCCATATAGTCTTTGACTATCCCTTCAACTTCAAAATCCTTTTGAATGATGTTTTGCTTTTATTGATCAAATTTTACGATATTTTCTAGTAAGTAATTTATTTGATCTAAAGTTTGCTTATTTAAAATATCTTGCCGATTTTCCAATAGAGCACTAACTCCAAAAATGTTGGCACTGTCTACACTTCGTTCCATTTTTATAAAAAAAGAGCGGAAAACCAAGCAATAGAAAAACCAAATAAGCGGGACGTTTTCCTTCGGTATATGGCTGTATATCACGACTACCACAATGAGGGCAACTTTCACTTGCTCCAAACTGTTGTTCTAATTCTTGGCTAAAATCTTGGGCAAGTAATGCTTTAGCCTCCTCTGCATAGCTTTCAGGAACTAACAGTCGCACACCACCCAAAGCATTGGAGTAAAGCCAATCCATATTAATGGTATGTTCATTTTCAATACGTGCTGGAATTTCTGCTGCTTCTAATTGCGTTTTGGCAATCTGAGCCTCGTAAGGAAATGAATATGTTTCAGCAACCACCCATTGCATAAGAACACCTAACAGAAATAAAAATGGATTTTAAGCTCAATTCATTTAACAGTATATTGCATAAATTTATTCAGTTGATGCTTTCATTTTTCAAGTTATGAGGAAGGAAAGGAAATTTCATAAAAATAAGGAAATATGTTGGAGGATAGATAGGTTTTAAAGCAGTACATTTTATCTATTTCCGTTAAATGTCATTCTTCTTTCTATTCTGCCTAAGCAACCAATAACTATAGTTAGTCTTAACTCTAGTTAGTCTTAACTCTATCCTACTTTGCTATATTTTGATGAGGAAGTGAAACAGCAAAATTTACATCTTATTCTTACTATTTATTATTTTTCTCCGCATATAAAAAAACACCCCGCTCTCGCTAGAGATCGGGGTGTTTTAGATTTAAAAGCTGGCGATGACTTACTCTCACATGGGTAACCCCACACTACCATCAGCGCTAAGAGGTTTCACTTCTGAGTTCGGGAAGGGATCAGGTGGTTCACTCTTGCTATTGTCGCCAGCAAACTGTTATGGACTTGTTCGGGTCTTATTTAAATGCCTTACTTCGTACCAAATGAGTTTAACAGAACATTTGAGTTGGGTATTGTAACTAGCTTTTCAACTAAATCAAGTATGTTTGATCTTTTATGAATCAAATGATGCTTCATATACAACTGCTTGGGTGTTGTATAGTCAAGCCTCACGAGCAATTAGTATTGGTCAGCTTCATGCGTCACCGCACTTCCACATCCAACCTATCAACGTCGTAGTCTTCAACGGCTCTTTAGAGGACATAAAGTCCTAGGGAAATCTTATCTTGAGGTAGGCTTCCCGCTTAGATGCTTTCAGCGGTTATCCCTTCCGAACATAGCTACCCGGCGATGCGACTGGCGTCACAACCGGTACACCAGAGGTTCGTCCACTCTGGTCCTCTCGTACTAGGAGCAGATCCTCTCAAATTTCCAACGCCCACGGTAGATAGGGACCGAACTGTCTCACGACGTTCTAAACCCAGCTCGCGTACCTCTTTAAATGGCGAACAGCCATACCCTTGGGACCTGCTTCAGCCCCAGGATGAGATGAGCCGACATCGAGGTGCCAAACACCGCCGTCGATATGAACTCTTGGGCGGTATCAGCCTGTTATCCCCAGAGTACCTTTTATCCGTTGAGCGATGGCCCTTCCATACAGAACCACCGGATCACTAAGACCTACTTTCGTACCTGCTCGACTTGTGGGTCTCGCAGTTAAGCGCGCTTTTGCCTTTATACTCTACGCGTGATTTCCGACCACGCTGAGCGCACCTTCGTACTCCTCCGTTACTCTTTAGGAGGAGACCGCCCCAGTCAAACTACCCACCAGACATGGTCCTCGTCCCGGATAACGGGACAGAGTTAGAACCTCAATATTACCAGGGTGGTATTTCAAGGATGGCTCCATAGCAACTGGCGTCACTACTTCAAAGCCTCCCACCTATCCTACACAAGTAAGATCAAAGTTCAATGTCAAGCTGCAGTAAAGGTTCACGGGGTCTTTCCGTCTAGCCGCGGGTACACCGCATCTTCACGGCGATTTCGATTTCACTGAGCCTCTGCTGGAGACAGCGCCCCCATCATTATGCCATTCGTGCAGGTCGGAACTTACCCGACAAGGAATTTCGCTACCTTAGGACCGTTATAGTTACGGCCGCCGTTTACTGGGGCTTCGATCAAGAGCTTCGCTTACGCTAACCCCATCAATTAACCTTCCAGCACCGGGCAGGCATCACACCCTATACGTCCACTTTCGTGTTTGCAGAGTGCTATGTTTTTAATAAACAGTTGCAGGGGCCTGGTTTCTGTGGCTGCCAATAGCTCAAGGAGCAAGTCCTATCACCGTCAGCAGCGTACCTTCTCCCGAAGTTACGGTACCATTTTGCCTAGTTCCTTCAGCAGAGTTCTCTCAAGCGCTTTGGTCTACTCGACCTGACCACCTGTGTCGGTTTAGGGTACGATTCCTGTGTAACTGAAGCTTAGAGACTTTTCCTGGAAGCATAGTATCAGCCACTTCGCTAGTAAACTAGCTTGCTATCAGCTCTCAGCATAGAGCACCCCGGATTTGCCTAAGATGCATGCCTACTGCCTTTCACCTGGACAACCAACGCCAGGCTGACTTAACTTTCTCCGTCCTCTCATCGCATTACACAGAAGTATTGGAATATTAACCAATTTCCCATCGACTACGCCTCTCGGCCTCGCCTTAGGGGTCGACTCACCCAGCCCCGATTAACGTTGGACTGGAACCCTTGGTCTTTCAGCGAACGGGTTTTTCACCCGTTTTGTCGTTACTCACGTCAGCATTCGCACTTCTGATACCTCCAGCATACTTCTCAATACACCTTCATCGGCTTACAGAACGCTCCCCTACCACGTATACATAGTATACATCCGCAGCTTCGGCATATAGTTTTAGCCCCGTTACATCTTCCGCGCAGGCCGACTCGACTAGTGAGCTATTACGCTTTCTTTAAAGGGTGGCTGCTTCTAAGCCAACCTCCTAGCTGTCTATGCCTTCCCACATCGTTTCCCACTTAACTATAATTTGGGGGCCTTAGCTGGCGGTCTGGATTGTTTTCCTCTTGACTACGGACGTTAGCACCCGCAGTCTGTCTCCCGGATAGTACTCATAGGTATTCGGAGTTTGCATCGGTTTGGTAAGTCGGGATGACCCCCTAGCCGAAACAGTGCTCTACCCCCTATGGTATTCGTCCGAGGCGCTACCTAAATAGCTTTCGGGGAGAACCAGCTATCACCGAGTTTGATTAGCCTTTCACCCCTATCCACAAGTCATCCCCTGGCTTTTCAACGACAGTGGGTTCGGTCCTCCAGTTAGTGTTACCCAACCTTCAACCTGCTCATGGATAGATCACCCGGTTTCGGGTCTATACCCAGCAACTAAACGCCCTATTAAGACTCGATTTCTCTACGGCTCCCCTATGCGGTTAACCTTGCTACTGAATATAAGTCGCTGACCCATTATACAAAAGGTACGCAGTCACCGAACAAGTCGGCTCCCACTGCTTGTATGCATGCGGTTTCAGGATCTATTTCACTCCCCTCACAGGGGTTCTTTTCGCCTTTCCCTCACGGTACTGGTTCACTATCGGTCAGTCAGGAGTATTTAGCCTTGGAGGATGGTCCCCCCATATTCAGACAAGGTTTCACGTGCCTCGCCCTACTCGTCATCATTATATGTGCCCTTTCGTGTACGGGACTATCACCCTCTACGGTAGCACTTCCCAGAGCTTTCCGCTAAAACACATATAACTTAATGGGCTGATCCCCGTTCGCTCGCCGCTACTGAGGGAATCTCAATTGATTTCTTTTCCTAAGGGTACTGAGATGTTTCACTTCCCCTCGTTCGCCTCGCATGACTATGTATTCATCATGCGATACCTACCTTATGGTAAGTGGGTTTCCCCATTCAGAAATCTCCGGATCACAGGATATTTGCCGCCTCCCCGAAGCTTATCGCAGGCTATTACGTCTTTCATCGCCTCTGACTGCCAAGGCATCCACCACATGCACTTAATTACTTGACTATACAACCCCAAACAGTCGTTAATCCCTACAAGGAGGATCAACAATGTGAACTTAATCACTTCTATTTGTTGCCTGTGAACTTAATCACCATACAGCTTCAATTTAATTCATATACCAAAACGCTTGATTCAGTTTTATCGCTAGTGCTCATTTCACTCAACATTAACAATTACTTGCTAACATCAACTAAAACGAGTTTAAACAATTATTTCAACTCAAATATATTCTGTTAATGATTCACTACCGCCTCGTCAGCGAGTAGTTAACTGTGATAAATCACAGAAGTTAATAAACTCAATGTTCATTAAATTCTATAATCAATCTTATCTTTCAAATGGGTGCCTGCGCGAAGCATAGCTTCTTGCTTAAATTTTCGGACAAAGCGTTGCTTTGTTTTTCCTCAAATTTGGTGGAGACTAACGGAGTCGAACCGTTGACCTCCTGCGTGCAAAGCAGGCGCTCTACCAACTAAGCTAAGTCCCCAGCTTAAGATCTTAATATATCTGCTCTTCTGTGTTCAGTAGACTTGGTGGGTCTGACAAGACTTGAACTTGTGACCCCACGCTTATCAAGCGTGTGCTCTAACCAACTGAGCTACAGACCCTCAGATACATCAATGAAGAACAACTTGTTGTGGATTCTTACCAATCGTCAATCTTTCGTTAAGGAGGTGATCCAGCCGCAGGTTCCCCTACGGCTACCTTGTTACGACTTCACCCCAGTCATCGGCCACACCGTGGTAAGCGTCCTCCTTACGGTTAGACTACCTACTTCTGGTGCAACAAACTCCCATGGTGTGACGGGCGGTGTGTACAAGGCCCGGGAACGTATTCACCGCGGCATTCTGATCCGCGATTACTAGCGATTCCGACTTCATGGAGTCGAGTTGCAGACTCCAATCCGGACTACGATCGGCTTTTTGAGATTAGCATCCTATCGCTAGGTAGCAACCCTTTGTACCGACCATTGTAGCACGTGTGTAGCCCTGGTCGTAAGGGCCATGATGACTTGACGTCGTCCCCGCCTTCCTCCAGTTTGTCACTGGCAGTATCCTTAAAGTTCCCACCCGAAGTGCTGGCAAATAAGGAAAAGGGTTGCGCTCGTTGCGGGACTTAACCCAACATCTCACGACACGAGCTGACGACAGCCATGCAGCACCTGTATGTAAGTTCCCGAAGGCACCAATCCATCTCTGGAAAGTTCTTACTATGTCAAGACCAGGTAAGGTTCTTCGCGTTGCATCGAATTAAACCACATGCTCCACCGCTTGTGCGGGCCCCCGTCAATTCATTTGAGTTTTAGTCTTGCGACCGTACTCCCCAGGCGGTCTACTTATCGCGTTAGCTGCGCCACTAAAGCCTCAAAGGCCCCAACGGCTAGTAGACATCGTTTACGGCATGGACTACCAGGGTATCTAATCCTGTTTGCTCCCCATGCTTTCGTACCTCAGCGTCAGTATTAGGCCAGATGGCTGCCTTCGCCATCGGTATTCCTCCAGATCTCTACGCATTTCACCGCTACACCTGGAATTCTACCATCCTCTCCCATACTCTAGCTTCCCAGTATCGAATGCAATTCCCAAGTTAAGCTCGGGGATTTCACATCCGACTTAAAAAGCCGCCTACGCACGCTTTACGCCCAGTAAATCCGATTAACGCTCGCACCCTCTGTATTACCGCGGCTGCTGGCACAGAGTTAGCCGGTGCTTATTCTGCGAGTAACGTCCACTCATCCTAGGTATTAACTAGAAGAGCCTCCTCCTCGCTTAAAGTGCTTTACAACCATAAGGCCTTCTTCACACACGCGGCATGGCTGGATCAGGGTTCCCCCCATTGTCCAATATTCCCCACTGCTGCCTCCCGTAGGAGTCTGGGCCGTGTCTCAGTCCCAGTGTGGCGGATCATCCTCTCAGACCCGCTACAGATCGTCGCCTTGGTAGGCCTTTACCCCACCAACTAGCTAATCCGACTTAGGCTCATCTATTAACGCAAGGTCACAAGTGATCCCCTGCTTTCCCCCGTAGGGCGTATGCGGTATTAGCATCCCTTTCGAGATGTTGTCCCCCATTAATAGGCAGATTCCTAAGTATTACTCACCCGTCCGCCGCTAGGTCAATTACCGAAGCAATCTCCCCCGCTCGACTTGCATGTGTTAAGCCTGCCGCCAGCGTTCAATCTGAGCCATGATCAAACTCTTCAGTTAAAAATCATTAGTGACTTAAGGTCACAATTCTGGCTCATCAATGTACTGACAAATTCTCTCAAATAAACTTCGAGTAATTTAAACCAATCAATCAATGATAATATTTCGATCAATCAATCAGTAAAAATCCACACAAGTTGTTCTTCATATTCTCTTAATGATTAATTTATCACTTCGTCAGTGATAAATAAGACGCAATAAACATTTAACAACCTAACCCTCTAAGCTAAGTTCGTTTGCTGTATCGCGTCGGGATGCTGCGTATTCTATACAGATTTTAAGCCAGCGCAAGCCCTATTTTCAACAAAATGCATCGTGTGATTATTTTTTAATCTAAATATTCAAAAAACCGCATAATTCACCTATTTTTTAGGCATTTTTGAGAAATTCAGCTTAAAAGCAACCTATATCTATTCAAAATAATCACCAGAAGATTGCGCATGTAGAAACGCAGGAATTAATCCTGTTAATGCTGCACGTATATCAGCACGTTCATTAATCAATTGATGCGAGCCTTCTTCAAGAATCAATAAGGTCTGTAATCTAAATTGTCGACGTACAAAATCAATATTATATTTCCAGTCTACAGTTTGGTCTTGTGCACCTTGTGCCAACCAAACCGGAATGCGGCACTTTGGATAGGCTTCCATTTCCAGCATCCACTTTGACATTGCCAAAATCCAATCCATTCCCATCATTCGAGGTTGTAACGGGTCTTTAAGGCGTACAAATCTTAAAAACTCAGGATTGTGATTATTTCTTTTAAAGTGCCGAGGGACTTCTCTTTTAATTCTGCGAATAATTCCTAGACCAATAGAATTATGCCACCACGCTGTTTTTGCAGGTCGGACCAATGGTGAAAGCAGTAACACCCGATCCACAATTGGATTTTCACGTTTTTGTGCATACTCAAGTAAATGATGCATCCAAATTGCACCACCTGTACTTTGCCCTACTCCCAACCACGGCTTAGGAAGCTGCTCTGCATTTTTTACATATTGATAGACCGCATGTAACACTTGTTGGTAATGGTCAAAATTTTGAATATTTGCAGGCGAACCATTACTCAGTCCATGCCCAGGCAAATCATAAGTAATCACACTAAACCCTTGTTCAAGGATTTCTTTCACAATCGGTTGGTAAATACCACTATGTTCTAAGTAGCCATGCAACAAACACACAGTGCCTTTTATTTTATCTATATTGGGTTTAAATACTTGCACATGGAGTTTAAACAACGGCATATCAATAAAACCTTGCCATTGCACACAGTCCAGTTGATCAAAACCATAAAGACGTTGATAAGATTTTATTTCTTTATTTGGAATATATTCACGATTTAAGTTTAAGGCTTCTAATAGTTGTGGTGTTGTATCTCGACTTGGTATAGGTAAGTCAAGTTGCTTTAGAATTGTTGGATTTAAAAATGGAATATCTGCCATTAAGGCACCTCTCTACAGCCACTCGAACCAAACAACATATCTCGGATTGTTGCTAAAGTTTCATAATTGGCTCTACGACTATGATCATAATTTTGTTTGCTAGGCTGCCATGCTGTTAATTGAGTTGGCATGGGTGCATTGACAGGAATTGTTTCGATCCCATTTAATGCAAATAAACGACGTGTTCTTGGCATATGGTAACGATCGGTAATTAATAAAACTGTAGGTGCACCACCTTTCTTCTGTAAAAGCAATGAGCTGAAGCGTGTATTTTCACAAGTGTTCATGCTTCTATTTTCTAATAGTTTTGCTTGTACACCGCGCTCAGATAACCATTTTTGCATATAGGGTGCTTCTACACCACTCAGCACAATAGGAAGTTTAACTTTCTCTTCTAAGGCTAAGGTTGTTTCAAGTCTTAGTTTGGTATAGTCATTCACAATAATGTCTTTTTGATTTTTATCTAAAGTTAAACCACCGCCCAAGACTACAATTGCATAAGGTTGACTGATTGGCTTCGGTTGTTCACTGGTTTTGGTAGGCAAACTTTCAAGATCTTCTTGTACTTGTGAACTTGACAATTCATTTGCCAATGTGTGTGAATTTTCTTGAAGTAATTTTTCATCAATTTTATGTTTTTTTAAGAATGTTAAATATTCATCCATTAAAGCCCTATTGTCTTCACTATTTAAATCCAATAAGTTTTTAACCACATCGTTCGATTGATTCTCAACAACCTCTGATGCAGCATGTTCAGACACCAATGGAATTACTGGTTTGTTTTGTTCTTCATCATCATTTTTTTGATCTTCAGCAATTTTTTCTTGCAAGGCTTTATATCGTAACTGGAGTAGCATTAAATCCTGAGCATTTTTACTCTTAATGGCTTCATCCATCAGCTTAAGATAGGCTTGTCGAGCAATCCATAAATCAGAACCAGGTTCTAAGTTTTCAGCCTCCGAAAGAGCAGCGTTTTGCTGGCTCTTTGCTGCCACCTGATTGACTTCAACTGGAACAATGCTATTCAGGATTTTAACCATCATTGTCGAATAAAATGGCGTGTACCAAAAAACGACCAAACAGCCGAATAATACAAATAATATGGCAATTATTCGTAGAAATCTGACCATCCAATGCGGTTTGACCATATATTTACTCAATTTAATGGTTTTCGATTAAGCCTAGTTCATTATAAAGCACAGGTTCAGGCTCTAAGTGCACACCAAACTTCTCAAAAACATCTTTTTGTACTGCCTGATATGTTGCGCGTACATCTGTCAATGTTGCATCGGCATAATTCACCAATACCAAAGCTTGTTTATGAAACATTCCCACTTGATTAAGCTGTTTACCTTTCCAACCTGATTGATCAATCAACCAACCCGCTGCAATTTTAACGTGATTCCCTGCTTGAGGATAATGTGGAATATTAGGGAATTTTGCAATTAATTGTGAAAACTCTTGTTGCTTAATAATCGGATTTTTAAAGAAACTTCCCACGTTTGGATATTCTTTTGGGTCTGGGAGTTTACTTTGACGAATATGAATCACTTGCTTTTGTAAGTTTTCAGCACTCATATCATCCATCATTGCATCTTTTAAATCCCCATAATTTACTTTTAAATCAGCATGTTTAAGCAATTTAAAAATCACATGGGTAATCACATAACGATCTGGGTCATCTTTAAAAATACTGTGTCGATAAGAAAAATGGCAATCTTGTGCTTGAATAGAAAGTGTCTGTGCTGATTGACGATCGTAGACTTCTACAGATTGAATAAATTCACCGACTTCAACACCATACGCGCCAATATTTTGCACAGGCGATGCGCCGACTAAGCCCGGAATCAAAGCCAAGTTCTGTAAACCATAAAGCTGTTGCGTTGTCGTCCACAATACAAAGTCATGCCAAACTTGCCCTGCACCCACTTTGATTGTTTTACTTTCGGCATCTTCACTTAAAAATTCAATACCTTGTATATCTATAGCAACTACAAGCGCATGAATATGCTCAGGCAGCATCATATTGCTGCCCCCTGAAAGCAGTAAAACGTTTAAATCGTGTGCTTTAGAAAACTGCAACGCTTGTTGAAGATCTACGATAGATTGTATTTTGACATAATGTGATGCAATCGAGTTCAAACTCAATGTATTAAAGGGTTTGAGCTGAACCTGTGATTCAATATTCATAACTTAAATTTATTTCCTAAAAATATTTCAATCACTTGCATTAAAACTGTTGTTGAAACACATGTACCCAAGCCAAACTGCTTGATTCACACTGATCAAGTACACGTTCAAATCCATCAGCTTCACCGTAATAAGGATCTGGAAGCGCCTGTTGTGGATAAACGTGATCATGCTCACTCATTAAAGCAATTTTAGCTTTGATTTGAGCAAGACCAAATTGACTGCTGGCTTGGTTATACACATGCTGTATATCCGCAAAATTCTGATGATCCATGGCAAGAATCAAATCAAACTCTAAAAAGTCTTGTATTTTTAATTGTCTAGCACGTAACCCAGAAAGATCATAGCCTCTTTTTATTGCATGTTTTTGACTGCGACTATCGGGTGATTTATTTGGATGATAATTACTCGTTCCAGCTGAATCCACAACTACATTTAATCGTTTTTCATCACAATAGTGTCGTAAAACCACCTCTGCTGTGGGTGAGCGACAAATATTTCCTAAGCACACACATAAAACTTTGTATGGCATTTTGGATGACATAACAACCTCAAATGATCATTTCTTTTATAAAGTCTTATGTTAAGTTATTTAGCAGGCGAATCCTATAGAACCTTAAAACAATAATGTTTAATTTGTGATGATAGATTAAGGATAATACATATGAGTCATTTTCAATTCCAAACTGTAGCCAATATTATTTCAGGTTTAGGATCAATCCAAGAACTCAGCACAGTATTAGGCAATCAATATCACAAAGCATTAATCGTGACAGATGCAGGCATGATTCAACATGCACTGCATTTGCCGCTATTAAAAATTTTAGCGCAATGCAATTTAGACTATGAAATTTATGCCGATGTACAGGCAGACCCAGCAGAGCAGATTGTTTTATCGGCAGTTCAATTCGCCAAAGACAATCAAGTAGATGTGGTGATTGGCTTTGGTGGTGGTAGCTCTATGGATGTTGCCAAACTCATCGCGATATTGGCAAATCCAAAGCAATCACAAAGTATTCAGGAAATCTATGGGGTCAATAATGTCAAAGGCCCTCGCCTTCCTTTAATTCTTATTCCAACCACCGCTGGCACAGGTTCTGAAGTCACCCCCATTTCAATTGTCACTACAGGTGAAACCACCAAAGCAGGTATCGTTTCTCCCATTTTATATGCCGATGTGGCAATTCTAGATGCAACATTTACCTCAGGCCTACCTGCACATATCACAGCAGCAACAGGCATAGATGCGATGGTGCATGCCATTGAAGCCTATACCTCTAAAATTAAAAAGAATTTTTATGCAGACATGCTTGCTAAACAAGCCCTTAAACTTTTAAATAAAAATTTAAAATTGGTCCTGGCGGATGGTACAAATTTAGCAGCTCGTCAAAATATGCTGGTTGGTTCTATGCTTGCAGGGCAGGCTTTTGCCAACGCTCCTGTAGGTGCCGTACACGCTTTAGCATACCCCTTAGGTGGTCATTTTCATTTATCACATGGACATACTAATGCCTTGGTTTTATTGGAGGTGTTAAAATTCAATGCGCCTCACGCAAAAGCACTTTATGCAGAGTTAATGCAATGGCTTGATCCTTATAGTAAAGGCAGTACAGAAGGCTTATGTGACTTATTTATTGATCATATGCAGAGACACTTAGATCACAGTGGTTTGACTTTGAAATTGCGCGATTTAAATGTACACGAGCAGCAACTGGATAGATTGGCATCCGATGCAATGCTACAAACCCGTCTTTTACAAAATAATCCAAGGCCTCTACTCCACGAAGATGCATTAAAAATTTATCAGGCGATTTATTAAAATTTATCAGCATTAATAGTGCACTGATTTATTGAATGCGCTTTTAAATAGACTTCTTTCATAAGGACTTTTTAAAAGCATAAATCAACATAAAAGCACCCTCATCCTAGCCTTCTTCCAATGGGAAAAGGCACTTTCAATACCAATATGACTCACTCCACATGATCATTTTTTAATTTATGAAAAATCTTGAATAAACATGAAGTACAATTGAGACATACTCGCTGAGTGTTTTATTTAAAAGTATCAAAATATCTATCATATGACCTATAATTTGTGTTTGAAATATGCGGCCTGCATCAGATCAAATCGGCCTAAATTTTGAACAAAATTTATAATCTTGTAAAAATACAGCATTAAAATTAAACTTGATTATTCTCAAAATATGAAAAAAACCATCTTATTGCCTCGTTTTGTTATATTTTTTAATCAATCGAACTTAAAGTTTTTTTAAAGATTTTATTTAAAAATGATTAATTATCAAACCATTAACCCATTAAACGTTTATTTTATGACTAGCTAGTAATTAGTTTTTATTTAATTTTTATTTAATTTTTAAAATAATTACTCTAAAATCGCGACAGATCTTAATCGGAAAATTAAGACAACTAGTATTGGAAAATGATTCTATGAAAAAACTTACATTAGCAATTCTGCCATTAGCAGCATTTGGATTAAGCAACGTTTCTCACGCAGCAACTTCAGATGGTAAAACTTTTGGTGTTTCTGCTGGTTGGTTACATGTTATGCCTCAAAGTAAAGGACAAGGCGTAAATGGTAAAACTGGTAATAGTCCTTATTTAGGTCCATTGGCGAATATACAAGCCAATAACCCAGATGCAGGCTTTGAAGTACAAAATGCGGATACAGCAGGCTTAATGCTTGATTATTTTGTCAATGACAATGTTTCGCTTGAATTAACTTTAGGCGCTCCTCCTGAAATGGAGCTTGCTGGTAAAGGTAGCATTAAAGTTCATGGTGTTACTGTCGTTGATCTAAATAAATTTGATAAAGCTGCAACAACAGATGCTTATACACCAACGCTTTCTGGTCGTTATCACTTTGGTTCAATCAACAACAAGATCCGTCCTTATGTAGGTGCAGGCTTGATGTATGCTCATTTCTCAAATGTTGAGACTGATTCAGCAATCAATGATGCATTAAAAGCCAATCCTTTACTTGGTCGATACAATCCAGAACTAGGTAAAGTTAAAGTTGATGACGCGTTTGCTCCTGTTGCAATCCTTGGCGCAGATTTCAATATCAACAAAAATTGGTATGCAACTGCTTCTGTTTCATATGCGCATTTAACAACAAAAGCAAAATTAAATGTTAATGGTACAACGCCAGCTGGACAAACTACTTTAATTTCAGGCCAAAGCAGCATTGAGATTAAACCAATCGTGACTTATTTAGGTCTTGGTTATCGTTTCTAATCAATTTGGACTGAATCAGTTCTAAATTGCAAAAGCTCATTAGGTTAGACTTAATGAGCTTTTTTATTGCATACACTTGATTATAAATGTTTAACTAAAACACTTGTAAACAAGTGCAAAATTCATCTATAAAGTTACTTGTTTATAAAATCTTGTAAAGCATTGACTTGGTGATTGACCACGAAAAGCGCTGTTAATTTTTTCTCTATTTGAATGAATAATCCAAATGAAACCAGAAATAAAATTACGTACCCAATATCCCTTTATCTTCCCTATCCAAACACGTTGGGCAGACAACGATATTTATGGTCATGTGAATAATGTGACTTATTATAGTTATTTTGACACTGCGGCAAATGCGCTCCTGATCCAAAAAACAGACTTTGATATACACCATTCACCCATCATTGGCTTGGTGGTAAATTCTTCATGTCATTTTCTCGAAGAACTCACCTATCCAGAAATTATTGAGGTTGGGGTCGCCATTGCAAAAATTGGTAATTCATCACTGAGCTATGATCTGGCTATTTTCAAACAAGGTAAAACTCAAGCTTCAGCACAAGGTCAATTTGTACATGTATTTGTCGAACGTGAGACAAAGAAAAGCACCCCGGTTCCACAAAAAATGCGAGATGCTTTGCAAGACTATACAACCTGAGTTCGATATAAGTTTTTGATGAAATATGATACGCGGAAACGTCATCCGCAACTGTCTGAGGCAGGACTTCATTCTTAAAGTATTGTTTCTGCGATTCATTGAATGCGTTTCTGGTCGTCGACGAGTTTTGCGGATGACAATGGTTTTGCCTACTTTTGCCGAAACAAAAGTAGGGCGAGCCGCAGGCTGATCCTGAAATTGAATGACAGTTCAGCAAGACTCCGTCAAGATCATTGCTTTTCAATAAGTTAAAGATATAGTTAAGTCGAACTCACGTTATATAGTTTAAGCCTAAAAAATTGACACTTAAGACTATTTAGCTCCGACACCCTAAAAATAAACATCATTTTAAGCCAAGGTATTTTGATCCCAAAAAGCCTGACTCACTTCAGGCATTTGATTTAACATTTCAATAATCGGCTGAATTTCTTTTTCCTCAACGGAGTTCGCAATCAAAATCGCCTTAATTTCCACATCTTGTTCACCAAACGGTTCTACATCAAAATCTTTAGCAGGAAAATGATAACGCTTTAAAGCTTTATTCAGCTCATCCATGACATATTTACTGTGCTCTTTTTGACAAACCACATAAATTTCATGTTGCATTTCCGAATCAACATTTAAAGGTTTACGGTCGATAATATGCCCAATAGGACGTAATAAAGTATTGGCTGCCAAAATAAATATCGTCGCTAATATTGCTTCCACCAAACGGTCACAACCTGCCGCAGCACCGACAGCAGCAGAACACCACAAGGTTGCAGCAGTATTGAGCCCTTGAATATTCCCTTCTTGGCGCATGATTACCCCTGCGCCAAGAAATCCAATGCCAGAAACCACATAAGCAATCACCCGTACTGAACCATCAGCACCTGTTAAGTTATTAGCAATATCAACAAATATAGCAGCGCCAAGTGCGACTAATACATTGGTTCTTAAACCTGCTGTACGCTGCCTATACTGTCGCTCAAACCCGATCAATCCCCCTAAAATAAAAGCGCCAAGTAAACTAATCAAGGTATCTAGCATATTCGCTAATTCTAGATGTTGCATGAATTGGAGTTGCATTGGAGTTCTCCATTACCACCCGTAACGACGGATGTAAATTTTTTTCATCAGTTGCACAACCAGCATGTAGCCAAGCAAGATGAAAGGTAAAAATAAGAAATAAGTTAATGGTAAAGCTTGTAATTTTAAGTACTCAGCAAAAGGCCCCATTGGTAAGAAAATACCAGCAGCCACAATGACCAAAGTCATGACCATCAAAGGCATTGCCGCACGACTTTGAATAAATGGTATTTTTTCTGTACGAATCATATGCACAATAATCGTTTGTGTTAATAATCCGACGACAAACCAACCGGATTGAAACAAGGTTTGCTGTTCTGGTGAATTTGCATGAAATACAAACCACATCAGAGCAAAGGTCAAAATGTCAAAGATCGAACTGAGTGGCCCAAAGAAAATCATAAAACGTCCAATTTCATTTGGTTTCCAGCTTTGCGGTTTTTCAATCAACTCATCATCAACATTGTCAAATGGAATGGCGATTTGTGATACATCATAAAGTAAGTTCTGTACCAGCAAATGAATCGGTAGCATCGGTAAAAACGGAATAAAAGCACTAGCTACTAATACCGAAAAAACATTACCAAAATTTGAACTTGCCGTCATTTTGATATATTTCAGCATATTGGCAAATGTACGTCGTCCCTCTAGCACGCCTTCTTCAAGCACCATTAAACTTTTTTCAAGTAAAATTAAATCTGCTGATTCTTTGGCAATATCCACTGCGGTATCAACCGAAATTCCAATATCAGCACTGCGTATCGCAGCCGCATCATTGATTCCATCGCCTAGGAATCCAACCACATGTCCATTCTCTTTCAGCTGCATCACTATACGTTCTTTGTGAACTGGGCTTAACTTGGCAAATACCTGTGTATGTTCAACGGCAAATTTTAGTTCTTCATCAGTCATATTCTCAACATGCCCACCTAAAAGAACATGTTCACAGTCCAGACCAAGTTCTTTGCAGACCTTTTGAGTAACAAACTCATTATCACCAGTAAGCACTTTGACATTGACGCCATGCGCTGCCAATTGAGCTAAAGCAGGTGCAGCAGATTTTTTAGGAGGATCCAAGAAAGTCAGATATCCAGTTAAAATCAAATTACTTTCATCTGCGACAGAAAAGTCATCTGATCTACCACTAAAATCTCGATACGCGATGGCAATAACACGTAAACCCTCAAGATTAAATTGACGTATTTTTTCTTGAATCGCCTCAAGATGGGCTGGCGTTAATAACTCAATCTTGTCATTTATCTCTACGTGCGAACAGACTTTCAGCATTTCCTCTGCCGCACCTTTAGTGATAATACGTGCGTTACCCTGTAAGGTTCTGACTACTACTGACATACGTCGACGCACAAAATCAAACGGTACTTCATCAAGTTTTTTAAATTTAAAATTTAGATCCTGTAAGTCTTGTGCTGCATGGTCCAAAATTGCAGCATCCAGTAAATTTTTCAGCCCTCTTTGGTAATAGCTATTTAAGTAGGCCTGTACCAGTACACGTTGTGATGTCTTACCATTTACATCGACATGTTGTGATAAACAAATTTTATCTTCAGTCAAGGTACCTGTTTTATCAGTGCATAAAACATCCATTGCGCCAAAATTTTGAATCGCATCTAAACGTTTAACGATAACTTTTTTACGAGATAAAAATACTGCACCTTTGGCCAATGTTGAGGTCACGATCATCGGTAACATTTCAGGTGTTAAACCCACAGCTACAGATAAAGCAAACAGCAATGCTTCACTCCAATCGCCTTTGGTAAAGCCATTGATAAATAATACAACTGGTGCCATGATCAACATAAATCGAATCAATAGCCAACTGACTTTATTTACCCCCATTTGAAATGAAGTCGTTGCACGATCTGCATGGGATACTCGGTGTGCCAATGCCCCAAAATAGGTTTGTGTTCCAGTATTCACCACCACTGCTTTTGCAGAACCAGACACAATATTGGTTCCCATAAAAACAATATTTTCCAGTTCCAATGCATTTTGCAGGGTGTGATCTTTTTGATCAGCAAACTTTTCTACAGGAATAGATTCACCTGTCATCGACGCTTGTGAAACAAACAGATCTTTTGCAAAGATAATTCGACAATCCGCAGGGATCATATCTCCAGCAGACAATAAAATAATGTCACCAGGAACCAAATCTTGGATCGCAAGTTCAACCTGTTGAGATCCTTGATCTAGGTCATATTGCAAGGTTTCAAGGTCTGGATCATCCCAATCAACTTGACGAATCACAGTAGCCGTATTACTTACCATTGCTTTTAATGCAGCGGCTGCTTTATTTGACTTAAATTCTTGCCAATAGCGCAGTACCGTAGAAAGTACAACCATGGTTGTAATAATGATTGTGCCTTCTATATCGTCGGTAAAGAAAGCCACCAAAGCCAAAATGGTAAGTAAAATATTAAATGGATTACGATAGGCATACCAAAGATGCTTCCACCACGGCAGTGGTTTTTCATGCGCAAGCTCATTTAATCCAAATTGTTCTTGTCGCTGTTCAACCTGCTTTGCTGACAAGCCTTGCTCTGTTGTATTTAAATGATTGAGCAATTGGTCTGAAGCTACATAGGAAGCATTGATCAAACTTTGTGAAAGCTTTTTACTAATTTCACTGGCATAACTGGCTTGATGTAATTCTTTAAATGAACGATGACGTTCAAATAAGTGTTGAATATGATATTTTTTGATGAAATTAGAAAATAAACGTTGCCATAGATTATGAAGCATAATGTTCTCCTTTTTTGGCAATAAAGACTTCTTCCTATTGAACAGGAATTGAATTAGATGATTTTTTTATGAGCTTAAAATTGGTGAGAAACTCAGCTCCCAGCCCAAACCAGCGATCATGATGGTGGTCAAATCGATCTGCATAAGCCACTTGGACCCTGACAAAATCTTGAATCAACTCATAACCAAATGCGGTTTGAAAAAATACAGACTGATGATCTTGATTAAAGATTTCTGCACTGAGCGAAGTTTTAGCATTGATCCAATAATTGCTTGAAATTGCAGCTAAAACATACTGAGTATTGCCCTGATGTTCATAGGAGATGTTGCCATTTAAAAATAACCGATCATCCAGTAATAAATAAGTTACGGGGAGATTCACTTTCCAACTAGAGTGGTCATCACCATACATATTTCGGCTTATTGTTAAGGATGCGGCAGCACCCCAACTATTCGACTCCACTGCTTTCAAATTACGTTTGAATTGACCTGATATCACATCATGACGATTCTTATTTTGAACATGATCATCCAGTTGAAAACTTAATTCCAAATTTTTGGCAATGCCACATACTGGAGAAAAACTGGAATTAACCTCCTGATGTTTATAAAAGTTTATATTACTTTCAAAATGGCAAGTATATAGATCAGCAACACTTGCATCATCTGTAATTAATACAGGATCGGCATATGCTGATTTATGAATAATAAGTAATAAAAAGCAGCCCGTAATCAGTACTGTTTCTATCATACAAAGTTGATTGATTACCATCCGTAATCCTCATTGCTGAGGCGGTATGAATCTAAGTGCGCACAAAAACAAGCCAAAATTGAACTGATTAAAGTCAAAATTGAGCTGTTTCACGTCAAAATGGGGATGTAGTTTAAAATCAGATTATAACTGTCTCATTGCAAGACAGCTTTCCTAAAGGCAGTGCTCTCTTGCTCAGATACGAATAATGGCTGTATATAAACTACAGCGCCTCGATGAACAATTTGCCACTTAGGGTCTCCGCTAATTAAAGTTGCCGCAATTATAACCATAAAAATATTTAAAACAAGTGATTTTCAGCATAACAACGTCTATAAATGCCAGATTGATCATCATAATTGGAATTAAAATTCTTATATAAATTGAGAACCTGATGAGATTTTAAAATGATTTACCTTGGCACAGGTAGAAAAGGATTGTGAATAATGCATAAATTTCGGCAAAATACAGTGGAATAAAAACAAGCCCAATTCCAGTGAAATTGAGCTTGTTTAAAACGTTATTTAATCTAGATGTTTTTTAAAATTAGGGTCTGTTGACAATTCGTCTACATTTGCGACTACGAGTGTTTTTTAGGCGATACTAGGCACGAAATACGAAATTTAGTCATTCTAAATGAGTAGTTCGTAACAACGTAGCGGCAAAAAACACACAAGTCCCCGCTGCGCCTTGCGCTGCAAACAAAGCAGTGCTTTGTTCTTGCTCAGGGTTGTGGCTAAAATTATCTCAGCCTTCGTTATGAAACTCGAAAATAGTCTCGATATTCTCTTCGTTTCCTGCCTTGCCTGCTCAATTTTAGACTACAACGCAAGCCATTTATGAAATGTCTACAGCCCCTAAGCTTTAAGCTGAATATTTTCCAACTTTCCATCCAATGCTTCAATTAAGCTTTTGACTAAAGGCTCTTTTTGAAGCATTTCACTGGCACGATCATAAGCTCGAAGCTTACGCTCGTTTTGCATCATATAAGGTGTAGTCGACTCAACTTCACCATATTGCACCGTAAACAAAGTACTCGGCCACTGCTGTTTTAATTTTGCCTCAAGATCATGTTGTGCTTGGTTCAATAATTTTTCATATTTTTGTGAAATTTGAAAAATAGATTGACCATTCACATCCCCAGTCATTAACCCATGCTGTGCAAGTTCTTGAACAGCTGGAGAAAGTGAGCTATTTCTAAACCAATACTCCCATTTATCAACTGTCCACTCACCTTCTAAGACCTGTAATTTTAAGGCAAGTATCTGTTGCGGCGTTTGTTCCTCAGAACAAGATCCGTGTTCTATTTCAGGGATAATATTAGAAACTTGAGCTGGAGTATCTGTTTGAGAATGAATAGGCTCAACCAAATCAATTTCAACATTTTGATCCTGATTTTCAGGTGCTAAAAAGAATACATCTTGATTTGGACTAGACTGAGGCGTGGTATTTTTCGGTTGACTTAACTCAGCACCAAACAAGGTTAAACTTGGTTCTGCATTTTCTACGTCAATTTTATCTTGAACAGTTGGCTGCTGTGCTTCAATACCTTGATTATTATGAGCCGTTGATTCGACCACAGCACTTTGTTGTACTTCCTCAGCAAAGTCATCTAAATAGTCATCACTGCTCGGTTCATGGTCAACACTTTGCTGTTGAGTTTGCTGATCTTCAACTTGGTCAAAAGCTGGAGCTAAATCACTCACTATACGCTGCGAATTGACCTCAACCTGCGCTTGCTGTGTCTCCGCTAATGGCGCGTCAGTTTCTGGTTGTGAACTCACATTCAAAGTAACATTTTGTTGTTCACTGTTTTTTTCAACAGGCACTTGCTGAGCCTGCTGTTGATGAGCTGGCTCTTGCTGAATCTGTGCTTGTTGCACAAGCCCCGTTTGAACAGATGCTTGATGCGGTTGCTGTGAAATAACAACTTGATCGATATTCTGATTGTTTTGTGGTTGTTGAGCTTGAGAGACTACAATTTCATTGATTTGCATCGGTCTAAATGCCAGTAAACGCAATACTGTCATTTCAAAGCCTTGCTCTTGTGTTACTGCAAGTTGTAGCTCCGCTCGACCTTTACTGGCAATTTGATAATAAAGCTGTAAATCTTGTGCAGAGACAATTTTTGATAACTGCATAATTTTTTGATTAATTTCAGCACTGTATTTTAGACTTAAATCAGGCAAATATTGCAACATTGCCAACTCATGCAAAGTCGAAATAAACTGATCTAAAACCAATGAAACATCTAAAGCCTGTTGCCTAAATTGTAGTAATAATTGGCTGACACGTGCATTTTGGTTTTGATGAATTGCCAAGATCAAATCATAAATGATGGTTCTATCAATCAAACCCAGCATTTCTTTGACATCTTGATGATGAATTGCACCTTGACCATAGGCAATTGCTTGGTCAGTTAAAGACAATGCATCACGTAATGAACCTTGGGCAGATTCAGCAATTTGCCAAATCGCATCTTGCTCTGATGAAATTTCTTCTTTATTTAAAATATCTGTAAGGTGATGGGTAATTTCATCTACAGCCAATGGACGTAATGTAAATTGCAAGCAACGTGAAATCACCGTAATTGGTAATTTTTGTGGATCTGTTGTGGCAAATAAAAATTTTACATGTTCAGGCGGTTCTTCTAATGTTTTCAATAACGCATTAAATGAATGCGTCGAAAGCATATGTACCTCATCGATCAAATATACCTTAAATCGCCCTTGGGTCGGTGCATAAGGCACATTGTCCAGTAACTCGCGTGTATCTTCGACTTTTGTCCGTGATGCCGCATCGATTTCAATAAGGTCAATAAAGCGCCCTTCATTTACCGCCTTACAGGTTGCACAAACTTCACAAGGTGTAGAGGTTACCCCTGTTTCACAATTTAAACATTTCGCTAAAATTCGAGCAATTGTGGTTTTCCCTACCCCACGCGTTCCAGTAAATAAATAGGCATGGTGTAAACGTCCACGATCTAAAGCACTGGTCAGTGCACGTGAAACGTGATTCTGTCCGACCAATTCATTAAAGTTACGTGGGCGATATTTACGTGCAAGTACCTGATACATGGAAGCTCCTAGTTACAGGTCTAAGGATACTGTTTTTTTGCTGATTAGTGAATGAAGAACTGTAGAGTTATTTTTTATTAGAGATAATTCGATCAATTTCTTCTAATTTGACACTGTGCTCTACAACATAAAGTTTATCTATCTCTTAAATAGATTTAAAAACAAACAGTAGCTATTTTACTTTAAAAAACACTGCCGTGGCAGTGTTGATTAAATCACAATTTGGGCTTGCTAAAGTTTTTCAATCGGTACATCAAACTCATTTTTTCACACTTTAAAATCTAAATGTAAAAACAAGCGCATAATTTAAATTATGCGCAATATTCTAGACAGCGATCTGTTTCTTTGCTGGTAAAGCACGCCAAACAAATACAGATAAAACTAGGAACATCAGACCCGAAATACCCAAGACTTTACTATGCGAATGAATAAACGCTTCAAAAGCAGCTTGTTTTACCTGTTGCATCAATGCAGGTTCTAATTGTTTACTCAGCAATAATGCCTCACCAATAGAAGAACTTGCTTGAGCTGCGATATTCAACGGTAAATGATCAGGCAAGATAATCGAATTCGCATAAAATATAGACAACAACAGTCCAAAAATCGCAATCCCAAGACCTGCACCTAACTCATACGCCATGCCTTCGATTGCACCAGCAGCCGTTGCTTTTTGTGGAGGTACAGCAGACATAATAGCTGCCGTGGAAGATAATAATGCGATTTCAACACTGATCCCCATCAGCACCATCCACACCCAAGCTTGAATATAATCGATGTCAAAATTGGTCATGGCCAAACCAAAGAAACATAAGGCACACATCAGCATCCCTACAGTTGCTACAGGTCTCAAACCATAGTGATTCATTAAAATACTGGTAAAGGGTCCACCAATACTAATTGCAATCATAAAGGGTAAAATAAACAAACCTGCTTCCAATGGGCTATATCCATACACAAACTGTAATTCTTGTGAAAGCAGTAGCTCAAAACCAACTAATGCAATCATTGCCACCATTGCCATCACAATACTGGTTGAGATCACAGGATTCTTAAACAGACTAAAATCGATCATCGGTTGGGTTGTTTTCAATTGATGGCGGATAAATCCTACCAACAATCCCAATCCAAGCACAAAAATCAAAATCATCCCTAGGCTAAACGCATAGATAGAGGTCTTAATCGAATAAATCAGCATTAAGATTGCAGTGACCAAAATGAGCGCTTGTAATAGATTTAAAGGTTGCTTGGTTTGTACTGCTTGCTTTGGCACCAGCCATGTGGTCAATACCAAGACCAAAATAATAATTGGCACGTTAATCAGGAACACGGTTCCCCATGAAAAATGTTCTAGAATAAAACCACCCAACAATGGACCAAAAGCGGCTCCACCACCACCGACAGTTCCCCAAATACCTAAAGCATAATTACGTTGTTTTTCATCTAAAAAGGTATTTCGAATACCTGCCAAGGTTGCAGGTAAAATCATGGCAGCGCCTACACCAAGAAATGCTCGGGCAGCAATCAACATATAGGCTGAACTCGCAAAAGCAGCCATTAGCGAAGCCACACCAAAAATACCAGCACCAATCAGCATCAGCCGTTTAAAACCAATACGATCCCCCAATGCCCCCATGGGTAAAATCAAGCCTGCCATGATCAGTGAATAGATATCTATCACCCAGAGCATTTCATTACTGGATAGTGATAAGGCAGCACTCAATGTTGGGATGGCAACATGCAAAACCGTTGCATCAATTGAAACCGGTAAATAAATTAAAACGATGATTGCCAAAATCACCCAATTGCGGTACATAACACACCTAACTAAAGTTGGACACTTGTTCAATTTGAGTCATTATAACCAGACTTGAACAAACGTCCAACTTTGTTTAATATTTGTTTTGTAAATTTTATTGTATTAAAAGTGATGAACTATTTAAACCGAGAACAACGTCGTACTATGATTTTGGATGCAGCAAAGCGTGTTGCATTACAAGATGGATTGAATGGATTAACTGTGCGCCGTATTGCCGCAGAAGCACAAGTTTCAACAGGACAAGTACATCATCACTTTGAATCAAGTTCGCATTTAAAGGCCGAAGTTTTTATTGAATTGATGGATCAACTCAATGAAGTAGAAGATCAAATTAAAACCGACAGTAGTTTTGAGCGTTTATCTCTCTTGCTAGGCTTTGAAAATATTGAACTAACTCAACCCTATTTACGACTCTGGAATGAAGCTGAGATTTTAATCGACCAAGATCCTGAAATTAAAAAAGCTTATAATATTACGATGGAACAATGGCATGTTGCTTTGGTTACTGCGATTGAACATGGCGTCAGCCAACAAGAATTTAAAATTGCTACAGCCAGCAGCAGCCAAGACATTGCTTGGCGGCTGATTGCTTTTGTTTGTGGTTTAGAAGGAATCTATCAACTTGGCTTAAAAGGTCTAGACCAACACTCGTTTAAACATCATGTCGAAACCATTCTAAAAATGGAGTTATTTGCCTAAGAAAATATTGATAAATCTATATACCGCTGTTTAAAGTCCTTATTTTTAATTCTTTTGCAAAATAAGACTCAGCCATCTGATCTACTATAAAATTTCAATCGCTTTGATCTTAATATTTAGAACCAGCCTTTACTTCCCTTAAGTAAACCGTCGGCGCAACGTAATGTTTCTTGGGTCAGCCCCCAAAGACGATAATCACCGGTGATTGAACCAATGGCAAAATTATGAGTGTAGGCAAAACTAAGCCCTCGTTGCGGGTCACACCACGCCCCAGAACCGTTATATCCAATGTGACCAAAGCCTTGCTTGGCACGTTTACCCATACTAATCACACGGTGGTAGCCTAAACGCCATTTCATAGGAATTGGCATCACGCGATCTCGTTTAATCGATTGAATTTGACTTAATTCAGCAAATATTTCAGGACGAATGAAAACTTTTCCTTCCCAAACCCCTTTATTTGCCATCATGGCATAAACTTTTGCAAGACTATTGGCGCTAAATACACCATTGGCCGCTGGAATAATCGCTTGAAGCCCTTGGTCACTAAAGAAACTAAAATCACGCATCCCTTTCGGTACCATAGCATCTAAAAAATCTTGTGGATTTTGTCCGGTTAATTCAACCAATTTATCGGAAAAAGACGTTTTATGATGCTTCTTGGCTTTGCTCTTACTGGATTTTGTTTCTGTTTTTTGTACAGGTGCTGCTTTTTGAATTAAACGCGCCACACGATTTAGCTCAGATTCAGGCACACCAAAATAGGCACCATCAAGTTGTAGGGGTTCAACCAAATACTTCTGCATTAACTGTGTTAAAGATTGTTGCGTTGCTTTCTCTAAAACACCACCCACCAACCAGCCAAATGTTAATGCCTGATATGCAATATCAGTTCCTACAGCAAAACGAGGTGTGGCCTGCTCCATGACCTTGAGCATATGCTGCCAATCTGCCATTTCAACGGCACCAGCAATAATATTGCGAATATCGTATAAGCCACTTTGATGACTTAAAATATGACGCAGTGTCATATTCTCTTTACCATTTTGAGCAAATTCAGGCCAAAAATTGACTATAGGCGTATCGTAGTCTAAGAAACCTTCACTCACCAAAATATGCGCGAGTGTGGCCAGTACACCTTTCCCTGTGGAATAACAAACCGACAAGGTTCGCTCATTCCATTGCTCAGTTTTTGATTTTTTACCCGTATATATATCGACAACTTTTTCATTTTGAAAATAAACAGTTAAAGCAGCACCACCATTTTCGCTACGACCATCCTGCAAACGACTAAATTGAACAGCGAGATCTTGAAAACGCTCATCCACATAGCCCTGATAATTTTTCGTATTCGCAAAAATAATGTCCGTTAAACTGCTCATTGCCCTATCCTATTTTTTTAATCATAACTTTTTTAATTAAAAAAGCCTGAATCATCTCGACTCAGGCTTTATATTTTATCTTATAAAGCGTTAACCACACCAGAAACATGAGGTTTTTGTGATTTTTGATTACGAATCAAAAAGTCAGTTGTTGTACCATCTTGTGCAGTTAAAAATTCTACTGTTGAAGGTAAATACATCGGCAATTTAAACAACACATCGGCTTCATAAGCTTCTGGTAAGTTGAGCCCAGCGAGAACGCGCGCCTTGCTCCACATCCCATGAGCAATCGCTTGTTTAAAACCAAATGCTTTTGCAGTTAATGCATGGATATGAATCAAGTTAAAGTCACCTGATGTCATAGCATAACGACGACCAGTATTTTCAGAAACTTCCCAAACCGCCTGAACTTGATAATCTGGTTCTTTTTTATCTTTTGGTTTTTCTGTAACTGAACCATCGGTCTTTTGACGTGCTAGATAGGTGGTTAATCCTTGCATGACCACGTCACCGCCAACTTTGGCTGTTGTGATGAAATCGAACTGAACCCCTTTATCATGGGGCTTTAACTCACCAAATTGACAAGATAAAGTCAGCTGTTCATTGACCCCAATTTTACGTGTTTGCTTAATTTGATTGCGAATATGCACCAAGCCTAAGATTGCAAAAGGAAATGCTTCAGAGGTCATCATATGCATTTGTAAACTTTGCGATAAAACAGCTAAATAAATCGCGGGAATATACCCATTATTTTTAAAGCCACACACTTCGTTATATGCTTTTAAATGATTTGGATCAATTTTGAATGAATCAACCACATATTCGACTTGCGGTAGAACTTTTTCACCTTTTGGCTTTTTAAAAATTAAACCCTGAATCACTTTTGGATAAGCTAAATATGGCTTAGGAAGTTGACTAAAATGGCGAGTATTCATACTGGACCTTTGAAAAATTAATTCTTATTCAACATTTAAAAAATCCAACATTTCAGTTGGAAATTAACGGATGATACAGCTTAAACATCCTGATTTTGTTTAAGAGAAAACCAGCGAAAGCGTTATTTAAATACACAAATAATCTCTTCGCGGTAATCCCCTAAACGAAACAGGATTTCACTTATGCGTGATTATGCACCCAATAAGCTTTGACCACAAACACGCACAACATTACCATTTAATCCTGTAGATGCTGAAGATGCAAATAAAGCAATTGTTTCAGCAACATCAACAGGTAAGCCACCTTGACTCATTGAGTTCATACGACGACCCGCTTCACGGATTGCAAATGGAATTGCCGCGGTCATTTGAGTTTCAATGAAACCTGGCGCTACAGCATTAATAGTAATACCATTTTTTAACACAGGTGCAGTAAATTTCACCAAGCCAATGACACCTGCTTTTGATGCAGCATAGTTGGTTTGACCTAAGTTACCAGCAATACCTGAAATTGAAGATACGCAAACAATACGACCATTTGCATTTAAACCATCATTTGACAATAAATAATCATTAATACGTTCAGCAGCAGATAAGTTGATATTAATCACCAGATCCCACATCTCTGGCTTCATATTTGCCAAAGTTTTGTCACGTGTAATACCCGCATTATGTACGATGATATCTAAACCACCTTGTTGAGCTGCCGCAGCTTTGATTTTTTCACCGGCATCAGCAGCAGTGATATCAATTGCGAGTGTAGAACCACCGATTTCACTTGCAACACGGTCTAGGTCTGCTTGTTGTGGTGGAACATCTAAACAAATTACATGTGCACCATCACGTGCCAATACATGTGCAATCGCTTCACCAATACCACGGCTTGCACCTGTTACTAATGCAGTTTTGCCTGCAAGCGGTTTTGCCCAATCGATATCAATCACATCACCTTTAGATACGCGAATCACTTGACCCGATACGTATGCTGAACGTGGAGAAATTGCAAAACGTAAACTTGATTCCAAGTTTTGTGCAGCATCTGCATCAACCAGAATAAGATCAGCAGCAATTCCTTTCTTAAACTCTTTACCAACCGATTTAACAAACCCTTCTAATGCACGTTGTGCAATCGCCTGCTTAATCGTTGGTGCAGTTTCAGGTGTTAGACCAATAATAATTACACGGCCTGATGTCGCAATTTGACGGGCAACAGGATTAAAAAACTTGTGTAGTTCATGTAATTGTTCTGAATTTTGAATCCCTGATGCATCAAATATCACTGCTTTGAATTTTGATTCTTTATCGCCTTCATTAAAAGCGCCAACATTCAAACCAGATTTTGCCGCAGCTTGTTGTAACTCTGCGTTATTCCCTGCATAAGTGTTGGCATGAATATTACTAAGAACCTGCGCAACTTCACCAGTGAAATGACTCTTTGGAGCTGCACCAAATAATACAGCACCTTTAACGACAGGAGTGGCTGACTCAAAGCGGTCTAGCTGGATTGGTGATGGTAAACCTAAATTTTTTATGACAAATTTACCAATTGGAGATTTAGCAAATGCTTGGTATTGGTCAGACATGTTTCTTATCTCTCATCAAATTAATTTTGTATGGGGCTTAAGCTATCTTTTAACTTCAGTATAATCTCAGATATTTAGCTGTGTTGCGCTTTCTTAAATGGCTTGCGTTGGTCTTTGCGCAAGGCTTAGAGGAATCATCAACAACGCTATCATCTCTATGACCCATAAGCTTCAGTTAAATCATACTTGAGTTGCCAAAATGATGACTTGACCTGAAAGAATATGCAAATGTCATTATAGTCAATTCGAGTCATAGCCAATTATGTTAATGTAAGCACTAAGAATATTGCGAACATGCTTGGAAAAGCCTTATGAGCAAAACAACTCAAGAAAATTCAAACGCTGAAAGCACTGTACAAGAAACTGTGTCAAATACATCAAAACCTCGTACTCGTACGAGTAAAAGTAGCAACACAAATTCTACAAATGCCAATGCAGCCAACACGACTAAAAAACCGACTCGTGCACCAGCAACTGCTTCACGTAGCAAAGCAACGGCATCGACGGCAAAAAAAGTTACAACAGCTTCATCTTCTAAAACTCAAACTTCTGGTCAGCAGGATAAAATTATGAGTCAAAACACTGTACGTCGCGTAGCAATTATTGGCGGTAACCGTATTCCTTTTGCACGTTCAAATGGCCCTTATTTCCGAGCGTCAAACATTGACATGCTTACTGCGTCTTTAAACGGTTTAATTGAACGTTTTAACCTTCAAGGTCAACGTTTAGGTGAAGTTGTTGCTGGTGCAGTTCTAAAACATAGCCGTGATTTCAACATGACACGTGAATGTGTTTTAAATACTCAACTTGCCCCTGAAACCCCTGCTTATGATATTCAACAAGCATGTGGTACTGGCTTACAAGCAGCTTTCCTTGTTGCAAACAAAATTGCATTAGGTCAAATTGAAGTGGGTATTGCTGGTGGTGTAGATACCACTTCTGATGCACCAATCGCGTTTGGTGACGGCTTACGTAAAGCATTGCTTGAATTAAACATTGCAAAAACAGGTAAAGATCGTTTAAAAGCCTTAGCTAAAATCAATGTTAAAGACTTGATGGATGCGCCAAAAAATGGTGAACCTCGTACAGGTTTATCTATGGGTGATCACCAAGCGATTACTGCTTTAGAATGGGGTATTCCTCGCGAAGCTCAAGATGAACTTGCTGCATCTTCACATCAAAAAATGGCCAAAGCATATGAAGAAGGTTTCTTCGATGATTTGATCACGCCATTTATGGGTCTAGACAAAGACAATAACTTACGTCCTGATTCTTCAGTTGAAAAATTGGCTAAGCTTAAACCTGCATTTGGTAAAGGTGATACTGCAACAATGACTGCAGGTAACTCTACTCCTCTTACAGACGGCGCTTCAGTTGTACTTTTAGCCTCTGAAGAATGGGCGAAAGCAAATGGTCATGAAGTACTCGCGTACTTAACATTCACTGAAACTGCTGCTGTAGATTTTGTCAATAAGAAAGAAGGTTTATTGATGGCACCTGCTTATGCTGTTCCACGTATGTTGGCTCGTGCGGGTATTAAACTTCAAGACTTCGACTACTATGAAATTCATGAAGCTTTTGCATCACAAGTTCTTTCGACCTTAAAAGCATGGGAAGATCCTAAGTTCTGTAAAGAACGTTTAGGTCTAGATGCACCATTGGGCTCAATTGACCGTAGCAAACTCAATGTTAAAGGTTCTTCTTTAGCTGCTGGTCATCCATTTGCAGCAACAGGTGGTCGTATTTTGGCAACTGCTGCAAAATTGATTAACCAAAAAGGTTCAGGTCGTGTGTTAATTTCGATTTGTGCTGCTGGTGGTCAAGGTGTAACTGCAATTGTAGAGAAATAAGTTCTCTGATTTGTACGATACCTTCAAAAAAGCATCCTGAATGGATGCTTTTTTATTGCTCGTCAATCTACATATCGCTAACAAAATTTTACCTAGACCACAAAAAATGGTTAGCCGAAGCTAACCATTTAAAATCTTCACTATTCTTAGGGAAAATAGTGTTGATTTTAGAAGCGATACCCCACACCAACATAAGTAATCAATGGATCTATATCGACTTTTGTCGTGGAATTAATCAGTCGCTTACCAGTCTTGGCATCAACGACATCAATCTTTGCCTGATTGTTGAGCTTGGCATAAGAAACAGAAGCCACACCAAACCAGTTTTCATTAATATCATAAGTAGCGCCCAGACTTACAATAGGTGCTATGGCATCAGTCGTTTTAACTCTTACATAAGGATTTGCACTGGAAGGTTTGCCATCTAACGCAGCCCCAGCTTTTCCATCTAAAACGTTTTGAATCATGTGTCCCGCTGCAACCAGATCACTTTTGATCTGTGAGTTCAACTTAATATCCGTGAAATGAGAGTACATCACCCCTACCCCAATATATGGACGCAATTTATTGACACCAGATTGACCAAATTGATATTGCGCTTCCAGCGCTGGTGTCCAAGCACGTACCGATGCTGCTTTAGACTTATTGCCTAAATTGGTGATTGGAATGGCTTGATTTAAACCAATACCATCTGGAAATAAGATATTGACCAACTCATTTGGCGAAGTGGCTAATCCTGTGAGCGGTGCCAAGATTTCCCCTTTACCTTTAATATCCACTTTTGGAGGAATCCCACCGATGAGTTGCAAAGAAACATTGTCGTTGATGTAATAATTTAGCATCAAGCCCAGCGTATCCACGTCATCGACTTCGAGCCCTGTACCCTTTGCTTGCCAATTTTCCAAGCCATGAATATTTGCGGTTCCTGCGACCTCCGGCAAAATATTCCCCTTACCATCAGTCAATAAGGTTTGCATAAAGGCATCATTGAGAAATTCAGTTAACACCTCTTTCTGATTAAATGGCACTCCGCCTAAGTCTTCTCCCATCGCATTAGGATCAACTGAGTTTAAAAAACTGGTTGTAGAGATACTTCCGACTGTTGCATTGGTACCATTTTTAACACTGGTATTAATATTAAAGGGATTGGCTTTTCCTTGAGGCATGACATGTAACCAACCTGCAGATACTGAAAAGCGTTTATACTCCCCCGCAAAACTCGTGCTGGTAATCGCGAATAATGAAGTTGCTATAGCAATATTTTTTAACGTTAATATTTTTTTCATTTTTTATCCTTAAAATATGAGATTACCGAACCGTGGTAACCTGTTTAAAAAACATACATAAAAAACAATATTTATGTATAAAATTCTGATCAATAGCATTTACACTCATCCGAAAAAAATATTGGTATCTTTATTTTTAAATTTTTTATAATACTTATTAATCATACATATCATTATGTTATTTTTATCATTTAGCATAAATTAACAGTACAGGTATATTTAAAAAGTCTATTTAAGCCCATACTGACCTAGTATAGAAATATTAAATTTTTCACATAATTTTCACTTTTTAATTATTAACACACATTCTCATAAATTGATAATTTAGTCTATTTTGATGGATTTTAAAATTTATCCCCGAAATTTAACGCAACGATTCACTTTTTAAAAATAAAATGATCTGTCAAAGCAAAAAATACCAAATAAAATCTGTTTTTGTCGTTTTTAATCAAAACTCACGTTAAAGCCTGATTTTCAGCTTAAAATTATAAAGAAAAACTTCATCATTTTATTTTAAATATAAATATCAAATACTTAATTTAAAATTTGCATGATTAAAATTTGGTAGGTGTTTAGTAGGTATTCAATCCAGCCCTCAAAACTGATACTCAACCTCAAGGTGATCATCACCTTTCTGGAATGATGAAATAACAATGGTAGAAGGAATCGCACCATGGCTTTTAAAAATATAGCAGATCAAACAAACGGTTTTTACATCCCTTGCGTCTCACTTTTTGGTCCAGGTTGTGCCAAAGAAGTCGGCGCTAAAGCACAAAATTTAGGGGCAAAAAAAGCCCTCATCGTCACTGATGCTGGCCTATTCAAATTTGGTGTTGCAGACATTATCGTTGGCTATCTCAAAGAAGCTGGCGTAGACAGTCATGTTTTTCCTGGCGCAGAACCAAACCCGACAGATATTAATGTACACAATGGCGTAAATGAATATAACAATAATGGCTGTGACTTTATTGTGTCTTTAGGCGGCGGATCTTCTCATGACTGTGCAAAAGGAATTGGCCTAGTCACCGCAGGTGGCGGTCATATTCGTGATTATGAAGGGATTGATCAAAGTAAAGTCCCAATGACACCGCTTGTCGCAATCAATACAACGGCGGGAACTGCTTCTGAAATGACTCGTTTCTGTATTATCACCAATACAGATACCCATGTAAAAATGGCGATTGTTGACTGGCGTTGTACCCCGCTTGTTGCAATTGATGATCCTAAACTCATGATTGCAAAACCTGCTGCTTTAACTGCTGCAACGGGTATGGATGCTTTAACTCATGCTGTAGAAGCTTATGTTTCAACTGCTGCAAACCCAATTACCGATGCATGTGCAGAAAAAGCCATTTCAATGATTAGCGAATGGTTAAGCCCTGCTGTTGCCAATGGCGAAAATCTTGAAGCACGTGATGCGATGGCATATGCACAATATTTAGCAGGTATGGCATTTAACAATGCATCTTTAGGTTATGTACATGCAATGGCTCATCAATTAGGTGGCTTCTATAACCTTCCACACGGCGTATGTAATGCAATTCTATTACCGCATGTGTGTGAGTTTAACTTAATTGCTTGTCCTGACCGTTATGCAAAAATTGCCCAATTAATGGGTGTCAATACCGAGGGTTTAACCGTTACTGAGGCTGCTTTTGCTGCGATTGATGCAATCCGTGAGTTATCATCATCTATTGGTATCCCTTCTGGCTTAGCTGAACTGGGTGTCAAAGCGGAAGATCATGCAGTAATGACATCAAATGCGCAAAAAGATGCCTGTATGTTGACAAACCCACGTAAAGCAACTGATGCTCAAGTCATTAAAATTTTTGAATCAGCAATGTAAAACGATACTCTTTGGTTCTACATCAGCCTGACAACTGTTTTAAGCCAAATCCAATGAAGTGTGCTTGATACTCAGGAATATTACTTAGGTAATATTCCTTTTTTTATACGCTTATTAAAAAATGACAATCATTATTGTCAGATATATTGATAAAGTCACAATCTATGACTATGATGCTTAAAACACCAGCGGATTATTTCAGCAATGACAACAACAAGTAAAACCATCATCATCACGGGTGCAAACACTGGAATCGGGCTTGCAACTGCAGAAACATTTATTAAGGATGGTCACCATGTGATCATTGCTTGTCGTAATCCAGAAAAAGCAAAAACAGCACAGCAACACTTAGAGTCATTCGGTACAGGTCAAGTAGACGTGATTCACCTTGATTTAAATAGTCTTGAACAAATTAACCAAGCAGCCAATGAAATTATTGCCAAATATGAAAAAATTGATGTATTAGTCAACAATGCTGGCATGATGACACCTGATCTTGAGGCCACAGCTGATGGTTTTGAAAAACAGTTTGGGGTAAATTATCTGGGGCCTTTTCTTTGGACATTGAAACTTCTTCCATTGGTTCAAAAAGCCCAACAAGGTCGTGTAATTCATTTGGCTTCAATGATGCATCTTTTAGGTCGTATCCAACCTGAGAATTTTAACGCGGATCAAGTGAAAAAATACAATGGTGTATTGAGCTATGGCAATAGTAAATTAGCCAATCTGCTGTTTAGTAATATCCTTGCAAAACAACTACAAGGAAGTCATGTCACCAGCAATGCATTGCATCCAGGTGGCGTAGATTCTGAGATTTATCGTGAATTACCCAAATGGCAATATGCAATAATTAAACTTGGTCTTATTCCACCATCTAAGCCTGCCGAATTAATTAAAAAAATTGCTTTTGATCCATCATGGGAAAAGCGCAATGGTGATTATGTGAGTTTGCAAACCCCTGCGTTTAAATCAGGCAAAGCCAAAGATATACAGTTGGCACAAAAACTATATGATGAATCCTATGCGCTGGTAAAAGACTATCTGTAATTTTTCGGATTTCATTTTTCAATAAATTCAGGAATATGCTATGACCACTCAATCTACTGAATATCAACCTGATATCCTTGGTACAGGGTATGAAAAACTAACCTTAAACTTAACAGATGACTATGATGGTAAAGTCATTGCGACTTTGGTACGCAAACAAGCAGTTCAAGCGACCAAGAAAGCGGTGCTATATATCCATGGTTTTATCGATTATTTCTTTCAAACAGAAATGGCTGAACAATTTAATCAACATGATTATGATTTTTATGCACTTGATTTAAGAAAATATGGTCGTTCTTACCTACCACATCAAAAATATTATTATGTTCTAAATTTGAATGAATATGATGAAGAAATCACACAAGCATTAAAGATTATTGGTCAGGAAGGCCACACTGAGGTGTTACTGGCAGGACATTCTACAGGAGGATTGATCGCAACATTATATGCAGCACATTATCCACAACACCCCCTTATTCAAGCCTTATGGTGCAATAGTCCTTTCTATGACTTTAATATGCCTGCTTGGAAGAAAAAATTAGCCCTCCCAAAACTCAGCGCATTGGGTAAACGCTTACCTAATTTAAAATTTCCAAGTGAATTAAATAAATGGTATGTCACTAGTCTGCATAAAGATTTGCAAGGCGAATGGGATTTCAGCTTAGAGTGGAAAAAACCAACTTACCCCAAAGTATATTTAAGCTTTGTGCATGCAATTTTTGAAGCGCAAAAAGAAATTCATGCAGGCGTACAGATCAATGTACCAACCTTAGTGATGCATTCTCACAAAACAACCTATCCTAAGAAATTTAACCGAGATGCTCAAAGCACTGATGTTATTTTAGAGGTCAAAGACATCATCAGGGATGCAGGTAAAATACAGGGCGACGTTAATGTCATGACCATTCAAAATGGACTGCATGACTTGGTCTTATCGGCACCAGAAGTCAGAAAAGAAGTTTATCATCAACTTTTTTCTTGGTTAGCCCAAAAACAGCTTTAAAAGCGCCAATTCATTCTTCTTTACAAGCGAATGATCAGTTAAAAGTATCCTGCAAAATCAATGTTCATCTTTATATTTCATTAGAATTTGATGAGCAGGATGCCCGACTGGTGTAAGTTCAATCAGACGTTCAACGGCATCAATTGCCTCTGGAAAATGTGCAAGGTGTTTTAATAAAGCATCTGTTTCATTGGCTTTAAAAATCGCTTCACTCAGGCGTGATTCAAGGCAGTCTCGCCATGCAGATAAAAAAGGACTTTCAGTTTTAGCTAAAAATACACCTTTGCATAATTTTAAAGCGGATTCGGTATAACCCGCATCTAAAGCATTCTCTGCTTGCAAGAAATCTGCTTCAACATGTGCCAATAAACGATAAGGCCGTGAACCCAGCATGCCGCCCAAAATATCGCGCAACTGCGACATTTCAGCTTTTAATGTGCCGACACTCACTTTTCGTTCACCATACAACGCTTGATGTAAATTTTCCAGATTCATCCCTTGTGGGCACAACGCAAGAATGGTCAAAATTTCAATTTGTCGTGGTGTCAGTACCACGATCTTGCCATTGAACAACACTTGTGGCACAGCAAAAGCCCGGATAAATAAATGTTGTTGCTGAAACTCTAGCAATGCCGATTGAATAATTGAGGCACAGCGTTCAGCGGCCAGTAATCCCAAACTATTGTGATGATTCCATGTGGTTGACAGATCAATCACCCCTAAAACTTGTTTGGAATATGGATCTATAATGGGAGAGGCATAACAAACCCAGTCATGTACCGAAGACATAAAATGTTCGTTAGAAAACACACAACTGGATTGTTGGGTTTTTAATGACAGTGCCAAAGCATTGGTTCCCACCAAATCTTCTCGCCATTGCCCACCAGCAATAAAATGAACACGTTCTGCGGCATTGCGCATTTGCCCACTTGCGGCTGACCAGATAATGGTACTGCCAATATCCCCTACTGCAGCAACCATTGCCGACTGTTCTGCGATATGGGTTAATTCATCACGACAATGTTCGATTGCTTTTTCTAACAGTGTTTTTCTTTCTTGTTTTACATTCATCAAGGGTGCTGCATCACGATCTTTGGGAATCGCAGCTGAGTTGGAACGTTGCCATGAACTTGCAATACTCTGCCCGAGTTGATCAGCATGTTTTAAAGACAAACTACTGCTTTGGCGTAATTGCTCAATTAAACTCCGTTTATTTGATAACTCTTGTTGGCTTAACATACGCTACTTCCTCTGTAATTCGTTAAAAAATATCCTATCCTTTCTCTGTTGTTTTTATCCAGCGGACCTGCTTATAAATTACTCTAGCACATTAACACAGTGAGCTTAACCTCAGTCAACACAACTCATACCAAAGCGTTAGAATAAAACCAATTTTTTCCAATATTTAGCAATTTTTCAATAAACAAGAAAATATTGCCAAAGATTAAAGCATAGCGCAAATGTGTCTTGGATTTCATCCAACCTTTTCCCTACCTTTGACTCTCTATGCTCAAACCATCATGTAAACAATCATTGTCCATACATGCCATATTAAACACATCATGAATGATCATGAATATAAGTAAAGGGATACTCTTATGCGTTATGTAGATCCAAATCAGCCTGGTTCAAAAGTACAGTTCAAAGCCCAATATGAAAACTTTATTGATGGCAAATGGGTAGCACCTGTTAAAGGGCAATATTTTGATAATGTCTCTCCTGTAGATGGTAAAGCCTTTACCAAAATTCCACGTTCTTCTGCGGAAGATATCGAACTTGCATTAGATGCAGCACATAAAGCCAAAGCTTCATGGAACAAAGCATCTCCAACAACACGTTCAAATGTACTGCTGAAAATTGCAGATCGTTTAGAAGAAAATTTAGAATTACTAGCGGTTGCAGAAACATGGGAAAACGGTAAGCCAATTCGTGAAACATTGGCAGCCGATATTCCTTTAGCAATTGACCATTTCCGTTATTTTGCAGGTTGTTTACGTGCACAAGAAGGTGGTATCTCAGAAATTGATGAAGATACCATTGCTTACCACTTCCATGAGCCTTTAGGTGTGGTTGGTCAGATCATTCCATGGAACTTCCCTATTCTTATGGCAGCATGGAAACTTGCACCAGCACTTGCAGCGGGTAACTGTATTGTACTTAAACCTGCTGAACAAACACCATCAAGTATTTTAGTTGTTGCTGAACTCATTCAAGATATTTTACCGCCAGGCGTTTTAAATATTGTCAATGGTTACGGCGTTGAAGTGGGTCGCCCACTGGCAACCAATCCACGTATTGCTAAAATTGCATTTACGGGTTCCACTGCTGTTGGTCAAATGATCATGCAATACGCAACTGAAAATATTATTCCTGTGACACTTGAGCTTGGTGGTAAATCACCAAACATCTTCTTTGAAGATGTCATGGATAAAGATGATGATTATTTAGACAAAGCGCTTGAAGGCTTTGCCATGTTCGCTTTAAACCAAGGTGAAGTATGTACTTGCCCATCACGTGCCTTGGTTCAAGAAAGTATTGCAGATAAATTCCTAGAAATGGCAGTTGAACGTGTAAAACGCATCAAAACTGGACATCCTCTAGATACAGACACCATGATTGGTGCTCAAGCATCTCAAGAGCAACAAGACAAAATCTTGGGCTGTATCGCAACAGGCCGTGCTGAAGGTGCTCAATTGCTTACAGGTGGTGGCGATCGTCAGGAAGTCGGTCAAGGTTTCTATATTGAACCTACCATTTTCAAAGGCGACAACAGTATGAAGATTTTCCAAGAAGAAATTTTTGGACCAGTGCTCTCTGTCGCAACATTTAAAGATTATGACGATGCAATCCGAATTGCCAATGATACGATGTATGGCTTAGGCGCTGGTGTATGGTCGCGTTCTGCGCATACCTCTTATCGTGCGGGTCGTGCGATTGAAGCTGGTCGTGTATGGACCAACTGCTACCATATCTACCCTGCACATGCTGCATTCGGTGGTTATAAGAAATCAGGCATTGGCCGTGAAAACCACAAGATGATGCTTGATCATTATCAGCAAACCAAGAATTTATTGGTTAGCTATTCAACCAAAGCAATGGGCTTCTTCTAAGTTCTGTAGTTGATTTACACTTTTAAAAAGCGAACTTTGGTTCGCTTTTTTTGTCATGATGAAGATGCTTTTTAATTCTTATCACTATCAATTCATTATTTTATACAGATTGCGATGATTCGCTAAATTTAGTCGGTTGTTGGATTCATCCAAACATCTTCATAGCCATGCTCATCAATAATGACATGATAACCGTGCTCAAGCGCCAAATAAGGTAAAATTTCAGGTAAATATTGCTGTAAATGCGAGGCATGCAGCGGTTGATAAAAATCATCAGCGGAAGAATATTCTCCACAGTGAATAAACCAAGAAACATTGTCTGGTTTTTTAAGCGCAACTCGAACTGCATAAATCGGTTGTTGACCTAGACTCTGTAATGCAATTGCAACCCTATCCGACAGATTAAATTCGATATATTTTGACTGATATTTTTTGCAGATTTGCCGTTGTAATGTTTCTAAATCCATCAACACATTCCTTTATTGCCTGTTTAGTATTGTTTGTTTAGTTGCATAAACCAATACGTTCAAATCAGATATACTGAGACCAGCAGCAAAATTATTTAAGTCTTTTCCATAGCATTTTAATATTTTCGAAACTATATCCAACCACAACTCTTAAATTCACCATCAATAACATTGTGAAAAACACAACCACAAACATCACTACACTTCGTGGAAAAAATTTCTGATCTAAAACAGATTTATAAGTATTCAATGCTAAATATAAAATGATCAAAAGTGTGTAAAACAACAGTTGAAAGTAGATTTTGTATCTTGGCTTTTTCTCAACAATTTCCATCAAATATACAGACAAAGCCAATGCAGAAAATGCAGTAAAAACGAAAAAGCCGAGTACCCATAAAATGCTAAAGCTTTTGATATGGCTGATTGCCCATAAGGATAGGTTAGCAACACAGCCACATAGTATAAATGCTGTTTTAGGACGTTCTATGAGTTTATAAATCAAATCATTCATTCTCTGTGCTTATACTCTTCTTTTGTTCTTTTACGAAAGGCTCACGATAAAATGCTAAACCATTTGTGCAATATCAATAAATGCCTGTGTAATTGGACTCATCTGTTTTTTATTCTTCACTGCCAGACTAATAGACCGCTTGATATTGGGTGATAAAGGTAATTTTTGAACATTGGGAAACAGCGTCATCAACTCTTTATTCAAGGCCATATCTGCGACAATTGAAACACCAGCACCATTGTTCACCATATTAATAATTGTCAAAATTTGAGAAAAGTAACATTTAATTTTTGGACTCAGATTGGCTTTTCTAAACATCTCTGTCACATGGTTTTGACTGCCTGCTGAGGTCATTAAAAAAGGATGTTCTACCAATTCATCCAATCGAACTGCACTTTGTTGTGATCGTGCATAGGATTTGGGAATAAGTGCTACAAAAATATCCTCAATCACAGGAAAAGTATCAAAACGTTCTTCAGGTAAAACCACAAATCCAACATCAATAGTACGGTCATGAATCCATTGAGCAATATCTTTGTCCGTTCCTTCTTTAATAAACACTTCAATATTTGGATATTTTAAACTAAATTTTTCTAGAATTAAGGGAATCAATACATTAGAAGATGAAGCACCAAAAGATCCAATTCTTAAAGTGCCAGAATGAAATCCTTGTATATCGGAGATTTCTTGTTTTAGCACATTAGAAATATTCAAAATTTCTTTCACATGCACTAAAAGCCGTATACCCGATTCAGTTAGCTCAACTTCATTATGATTGCGATAAAACAATGTGACTGACCAATCTTGTTCTAAGCCTTTAATTGCATGAGAAATTGCAGATTGAGAAATTTGCAAACGCTGTGCTGCGACAGTAAAGCTTTTTTGTTCAGCCAACATGGCAAAAATAGTCAGTTGAGTAAATGTCATCGCCACTCTATCCATGAGTAAAGACTCATTTTACCATGAATAGGCATAAGTCATATTCTTGATTAAAGTTTACTTGGGTTTAGCTTACAGATGAAAAAATCAGTGGGTAGGACTTGGTCGAATTAGGTTCTGCATAGAGCGTTCAGCATGCTACAAATGATTACTATTCTTTTCCCATCCATTGCCCTGATTGGTTTAGGTTTTTATCTGTTCCAGTCACGTATCCTTGATGAAAAATTCTGGAATGGCGCAGAAAAGCTCAATTACTATATTTTATTTCCAGCCTTATTGTTTAGTTCTCTTGCAAATGCCGATATGAATATGGGGCATCTCAACAGCATTCTTACGGTCATTTTTTTCATTATGGCCATGATCATTGCTGGCGTTTATCTGTTTGCAAAGTTAAACCGCACACCTATTGCCCAAATCGGTGTATATGTTCAAAGCTTGATTCGTTTTAATACCTATCTCGGACTCTCGATTGCCACGACACTCAATAATGCTGAAATCAAAAGTATCTTGGTAAATATCCTTGCTATAGCAATTCCCTTGGTTAATGTTATTTCGATCCTTTCTCTGACAGATAAAGATCAACTGAACATTAAAAATATTTTCTGGTCTTTAATCAAAAACCCACTGATCAGTTCTTGTATATTGGGAATTACATTTAATGTTTTAAACATCCCTATTTGGTCTGGCTTTGCAAATCTGTTAAATGCTTTTTCAAGTAGTAGTCTGATGTTGGGCTTATTATGTGTAGGAACAGCAATTCAGTTTTCGACGCTCAAAGTTTATCTGAAAAAGTCTTTGCTCATTAGCCTACTCAGATTATTGCTGATCCCGCTTATTGCCTTTATCTGCTTGCAATTTTTTGAGCTCAGTCATGCTGCGGTGATTGCTATCATGATTTTCTTTTCTATCCCAACCGCATCTTCCGCATATATCTTAACCAAACTATTAAACGGCGATCATCAATTAATGGCGGCAAGCATCAGCATGCAAACACTTTTATCAGTATTTACTTTGGCACTGATCCTTGCGCTATTACAGCATTATTATGTTTAATCCTCTATATTTACGATTAGCATTTCTTCATCAAATATTTTGATGATTCGATGTAGTTTGGCTTTCTGTAGAATAGCTGTACTGCATGGCTAGCTACAGCACAGCTATTCTCTCATGCTAGTATCTAAATCATAGAATCAGAATTTAAAAGCGTATTTATCAAGATTTAGCCAATTCCATCTCAACAAAGTGAAGATGATCAACGCCCCAAAACATTTCATCGCCAATAAACCATGTCGGTGCACCAAAAACACCACGCCCAATGGCTTCGTCTGTGGTATTTTTTAGTTGGGCTTTAACTTGTTCATCTGAAAGCCAAGTTTGAACCTGCTCTATACTAAAACCCAATGATTGAAGCAATATAATAAGTTCATTGATATCATTTAAATTACGCGGATGCCCAAACATTGCATCAAATAAAGCGTTTAACACTGTTAAGAATTTTTCAGCTTGATAAAGCTGAACTGCTGTAATCACCCGCATCAGATTTAAAGTATTAATAGGAAAATAGGGATTCATTTGTATTGGAATATTCCAGAGTTTTGACCAGCGCCCCATATCAATCATCGAATAGCTGGCTTTTGCTGGCACAGCCATTGGACTACTGTTCCCTGTGGCTTTAAAAATACCACCAAGCAAGACCGGCTTCCAAATCACTTGTGCTTGATTTTGTTTTGCAATTTTTTGAATCTGATAAAAGCCTAAATAACTATATGGACTACCCAAATCAAAATAAAATTCTACCTGTTTCATTCAGTGTTATTCCTTAACTGTACTGATCATGTTTTTATCGTACTACTGCAAAAATGATTCTAGAAGAAACTTAAATCATCCAGACGTACTCTCGCTATACAAAGATAAAGCCACCTGCTTATACAACATGACTTATAGCAACTCGCAACCATTAATTAACTTACTAATATAAAGTGACTTACCATTTTTCCATCCAAGGACGTAAATCTAGCTCATGTGTCCATGCATCACGTGGTTGCTGGGCAAGATGCCAATAATTTTCAGCAATATGTTCAGGATTTAAAATACCATCTTGGTCTTTTTTCTCATAAAGATCAGGAAAACTATTTTTAATAAAATCTGTATCAATTGCACCATCAACTACCACATGAGCCACATGAATATTCTGTGGACCAAGTTCACGCGCCATACTCTGTGCCAAAGCTCTAAGTGCATGCTTTGCCCCTGCAAATGCTGAAAAATAAGCAGCACCACGTAGACCAGCAGTCGCACCAGTAAAGATCAATGTTCCGCGTTGTCGGCTTACCATTCGTTTCGCCACTTCACGACCAGTTAAAAAGGCGGAGAAACACGCCATTTCCCATATTTTAAAATATTTACGCGCGGTTTCTTCAAGTATGCTACATGGAACATTGGCACCGATATTAAAAACCAGTACCTCTATTTCGCCAATGTTGCTTTCAATTTCTTCGATCAATTGTATAACTTGCTGTTCTTTTCGAGCATCTGATGCAAACCCATATGCTGTCCCGCCTGCCTGTTCAATTTCATCAATCAGTGGTTGTAACTTGTCAGCATTGCGACGAGTTATACAACTAATATAACCCCCTTTGGCAAAACGTTTCGCAATCGCACCACCTGTTGCATCACCAGCTCCAATAATCAATGCAACTTTCTGATTTGATTTTGTTATTTCATCTTGCATAGCATGCTTCCCTTTTTGCATAACGATCGTTATTATAACGATTACTATGTTATAGTTTAACTAGAGCGTCAAGAAAAAATTTGATCGAGGAAAATATGCGATACAAATCTGGCTATAAAGAAGAAAAAAGAAAAGAGCTGTTAAAAATCAGTGGGCAGCTTGCTAAAAAAGATGGTTTTGCTGCAACCGGTGTAGATGGCTTTATGAAAGCTGCTGGCGTAACCAGTGGTGCATTCTATTCACATTTTTCTTCCAAGCAAGATTTGTTTAAAGCATTGGTTGAAAACGAACTCAAAAATAGCATTCAGATGTGGCAAAACAACCCTCATGATCAGGCTGAGTTATGGATTGAATTTGAACTCAATCGTTATTTAACCCTCTCGCATGTTGAACATCCAGATTATGGTTGTGTATTGCCAACACTCGCCACTGAAGTTGCGCGCGCTGATCAGGAGATTAAACAACGCTATCAACAAGAATTACAGCGCGGTCATGCCCTATTTGCTCAACGTCTCGGAAGTGAAGAAAAAGCTTGGGGCGTCTTGTGTCAACTGGTCGGCGCTATACTCATAGCGCGAAGTATCTCTGATGATTCGGTTAAATTGACCATTTTGGAATCAAGCAAACACTGTATTTATTCCATGTTGCAAATCGCAGCATAAATTTAGTTTTCAAGCCAACACAATCTAGTATAAATTAGCAATATTCTCGTTAAATCATTATAAAACCATGACTTCCTCCACACACGCTTTGCCGAAGACAATCTATGCCATTCAACATTTAGCTTTTGAAGATTTAGGTATTCTTGAAGACACTTTTTATGATTTGGGCTATCGCATACGTTATTTTGAAGCGGGTATGGATGATTTAAAGCAAGCATTTGAATTTGAAGGTCTAGTCATCATTCTAGGTGGACCAATTGGCGTTTATGAAACAGAAGATTATCCTTTTTTAAATGATGAAATCGCTTATCTTAAACAACGTTTGGCCAAGAATTTACCCACTATTGGCATTTGCTTAGGTGCACAATTGATTGCACATGCTTTAGGTGCAAAAGTGTATGCAGGCCATCAAAAAGAGATTGGTTGGAGTCAATTGAAGCTAAATCTAGCTCAAAATAATCCCCTATTACCGCTGGTTAATACCGAAGTTTTACATTGGCATGGTGATACCTTTGACTTACCTGTACAGGCTGAATTACTTGCCAGTTCAGCAATTTATACAAATCAAGCGTTTAGAGTTGGACAAAATATCTTGGCGTTACAATTCCATGTCGAAGTTGCGGCAGACGATATGGAAAAATGGCTGATTGGCCATACGTGTGAATTACGCAAAGCTGGCTTAAATATTCCTCATTTACGAGCTGAAAATGAAAAATTTGCAGTAAATCTTGAATTAAAATCACCACTGGTTTTAGAGCATTTTATCAAACACTTAAATGTATAATCTATTTATCTATATCAGCATGAAATAGACTTTTCTGTTTCGTGCTTTTTATAACGTATTTACTCTTCACCCATTAATACGGCGTTGCTCGAAATATAATATCAATACTGCATTGCCTATATTTAACTGACCATAACATTTACATTAAAAAGATATTCTTTATTCTCACACAAAATTATTTAATCAAACTTAATATTTTACACTAAATCATACCTGATCATTATGTTTGAGCTACAGGATTATACAGAGTAGATACATTAAAGCTTGCTGATTTATTTATACTGCATACTTTAAAACCAAGACTTTGTTTGCAATGAATAAAATATATATTGGCGCTTCTGTGCTCATGACAACACTTCTTTCTGCCTGCTCTACCCCTGAAGTAAATAATCAAAATGCTAAACCACTTGGCATGGCCAATCCTGCAAGTGTGTATTGTCAAAAAATGGGAGGAGAATCTCAGATTAAAAAAGATGCTTTAGGAAATGAAGTAGGATATTGTAAGCTTCCAAATGGAACAGTGGTTGATGAATGGAAGTTGTTTAGAAGTGCACAAGGCGATGAGCAAGCTGCTACTAAATAATTTTGAATAATCGCTGCGGAATATAAACAATAGACAAGCCTTCTGGAATGACTGATTTTCTATTGGCATAAATTTCAGACTCATTACTGTATATTCACTACGGTAATGAGTTGTTCCATCATTGTTATAGTTAAAATAAGTTAGATCTAAATATGCATTAAATATAAACAGTATTGTATTTATTTTGGGAATATTGAATAGATGAAAACCTACCAATCTAAACAGGAACTGATTGTTGCAATCAATAATTCATTAAAGCAATATTTAACAGAATTTGAAGAAATATCCGAAGACTTAAAAGCTCATAAAGTTGCGACTGTAGATAAAACCCCTGCCCAAAACTTAGCCTATCAATTGGGATGGGTAAATTTATTATTAGAATGGGAAAGTAAAGAACTTGCAGGTTTCCCCGTTTCAATGCCAAAAGAAGGCTATAAATGGAATAACTTAGCCAGTCTATATCAAAATTTTTATCAAACTTATGCCCAGCATTCATTAAAAGAAAATACTCAGTTATTGTCTAAACGGGTCAAAGCAGTCACAGACTGGATTGAAAATCTAACAGATGAAGAACTATTTGAAATAAATCAACGTAAATGGGCAACCACACCTGCCAACTGGCCACTGTATAAATGGATTCATATCAACACTGTCGCCCCTTTTACCAATTTTAGAGTTCAAATCAGAAAATGGAAGAAACTTAGCATAAATACTGAACCAACTAAAAAGCCTTAACAGGTTATTTTTTTCAGATCTAAGTATTGAGTAATGGTGTTATTTAATTCATCCAAATAATACTGTTTGGGTTTTTCTTGTCCCATAGATTTGTCTAATTTCATTAAAGCAGGCAGGTAGTCTTTTTTATAGACACGCTCATATTCACCACATAATAATGCTCTATTTACCTCATTACTGGTATTTTCATTATCCAATTGCTCATGCATGACTTCAATTTGTTTTTCTTGCTGCATCAATACCAAACTATGTGGATTTGGTGTAATACAACCTGTAAGCATCAGCAACAATACCATTGTTATTTTTTTCATAAATCTGCTTCATTGTTCTTAGATTAAACTGAGCATAAACTATTTTTATCCCCCGCTCAATTTGTCGATAACAATTAAAATTTGAGTTTTACTAAAGTACGTATTAAAATCTTGATTAAGTAACAAAATCAAAATTTGATATAAACAGTTCGAATCTGATTCACTCAAAGTGCAGAGCATTAAAATTCAATCACTCGTAGTTTTATTGATTATCAGCCATCAAGGTGTAAAGAATTTAATCCATGTCCCCTAGAAATAAGCCAAACAGAAAACAATTGTTATCCTCTGCTTGGTCAACAGATCAAGATTGCTTTCTCATTGAAAACAACCATTTAACTGTTGATCAATTGGTTGAAATACTGCCCTACCAACATGATGAAATTATCGCAAGAAAAAGTCAACTTGGACTGCTTAGAAGAGATTTTTACATGAAAAAACTACATGACTTGTAAGCAAAATTACAATATCCCCGCATCGGGCGCGACATAATGAATATATATATTAAATACTTAAATATAGGGCTATGTCATGAACAACAAGTTTAAAATATTAACGCTCGTCGGTGGAATAGCATTACTGAGTGTTGCGGCATTTGCTTATGCAGGAAATGAGAAGATTCAAACCGTTAACAATGTAGATTTAAAGAGGTATCTGGGTACTTGGCATGAAATTGCACGCAAGCCAATGTATTTTCAAAAGAAATGCGATTATAACGTTACTGCTGATTATTCCTTAAATGAAAATGGCTCAATCAAAGTGGATAATCGTTGTTACGATAAAAATGGCAAGCTTCAACAATCAATTGGCGAAGCATCTGTTCAAAACGCGCCTACAAACTCCAAATTAAAAGTGAGTTTTTTACCAAAAGCACTTCGTTGGTTACCTGTAGGGCGTGGTGATTATTGGATTTTAAAGCTGGATGAAAACTATCAAGTTGCATTGATCGGTACACCCAATAAGAAATATTTATGGTTACTCAGTCGATCTCAACAGCTTGATCCAGCCACGACTGAAGAATATTTAAATTATGCTAAAAGCTTAGGATATGATTTAAGTGATTTAATTGAAACCAAACAAAAATAAATGCATACAAGCCCTCTTTTTGAGGGCTTGTTGAATCTGGTTCATTTTATACGATTGTACTACAAGCCCTTTTGATCAATGTTGTCTACGAAATGAGACACAACTGATGAGTAAGCCCACAACCATCAATGCTCCAGCACAGATAAAGGTAAGTTGCATCCCATCAATGATTGCTAAAGCCGTTGCCTGAGTGAGCTGATTTGTGCCGACACCAAATGAAAAAATAGCTCCCATCATTGAAGCCCCGATAATTAAGCCCATATTACGAGATAAGCTAAGAAGTCCTGATACCATCCCTTGTCGAGCTTTGGGAACATCTGCCAAGGTCATGGTATTGTTGGCTGCCTGAAACAGCTGATAACCCGAAGTCAAAATAATGATCGGCATAATATAGCCACTTATACCCAGCAATTTCGGTAAGATAGCGAGCATCGAGCTACCGATAATCAGAAAAATCAATCCTATAGTGACGATATAGCGACTGCCCCAGCGGTCGACAAGTCGACCCGATGGAATCCCACTTAAGATAGCAACCACTGGCCCAATCCCCATAATCAAACCCACTTGTATTTGATCCAAGTTTAGACCAAGACTGAGATAAAAAGGTCCAATGACAAGTGTGGTCATCATAACAGCAGCAACCAACAAATTAACCATAAGGTTTGGTGTTATGTTCTGGTCTGTTTGCAAAGAAGTTAGTGCAGGAATTTGTTTTTTAATGTAATCATTAGGCAGCAGTACCCTAGCCAGAATAATCGCGATACCGGCAAGTATAAACTGTAATCCAAAAATGCTTTGCCAACCGCTCACGACAATCAGAAACCCGCCCAACACTGGTCCAAGTGCTGTACCTAAAGCAGATATTGTTCCAAGCATTCCCATTGCTCTTCCCAACTGTGATTTACTGACGGTCTGACGTGTAAGTGCCATTGCAAGTGTCATTAAGAATGCCGCACCTATTCCTTGAAATGATCGTGCAGCAACCAATATCCATAAGCTGGGTGCAACACTACATAGCAGTGAAGCCAAACTGAATATAATCAGTCCAACGATCAGCATAGACTTACATCCATATCGATCACCTAAGCGTCCAGCAATCACAACCGTGATCGTCAACGAGATCAGATATCCAATTACAACAGCCTGTACTTGAATAAATGGCAGTAAAAAGACCTCAGCTAGTGTGGGTAATGCGATATTAGCAATGCTTGTTCCCAGCGATGCCAATAGCATGGATAACCCCAAAGTGATAGTGATTCCAGTTTGGGTCTTGTTTGTCAATGTTAATGATTCTGTCTGCTCTGTCATGTTGCGCTCTTGTCAGCAGTGGTGTTTAAGCACATACTACTAATTCAAGTTGACTTGAGGTCAAGTATGAAATTTCTTGATATTGGTGAAGTTTCAGCAAAAAGCGGAGTTAAACCTTCAGCACTACGCTATTACGAAGAAATCGGTTTGATTTTCTCAATTTCTCGCCATGGATTACGTAGACAATTCTCTTCTGAAGTTCTGTTACGACTCACTTTGATTTCAATGGGAAAATCAGCAGGCTTTTCACTTAAAGAAATCGCAGCAATGTTCGATAGTCGTGGTGCACTTGATCTTTCCCCAAGTGTTATTCACCAAAAAGCTGATGAGATTGATCTTCAAATTCATAAATTGATCGCACTCCGTGATATACTTCGCCACGTAGGTGACTGCCCTGCACCATCGCATTTGCAATGTCCTAGTTTTAAGCGACTAGTTGAAAAGGCTGCTCATAAATAAAAGAAATTTTTAAAAATTTTTTGATGAGTATTTGCTGAATAGCTAAATTAGATTGTAGAACAATAATTAAAATTAGCACGCAATGACATTGAACAGTCAAATGGCTTTCTCTAAGATGATAAAACAAGCTTAAATTTTGATGACTTTTATACGTTTGTAGCCTGATCTACGAATATAAATTGTATCTGTTGAAATCGGTATTTTTGATTTATGGATCAAAGCAAATCTAGTGATTCTGGTGTTTTCCTCTGGTTAACATATCACACTCTAAATAAAATGAATTTGGACGCAAATCGGATATTTTCACAAATAAGATTATCTGAACAACCACCTGACAAAACCATTCGGCGAGATAATTCGACCCAACAACGCTTTTGGGAAATAGCTGAAGAAATCAGTGCTGATCAGGATATCGGACTTCATGTAGGTGAACATTTCCCCATTTTTAGAGGCGAAATATTAGAATACATTTTTATGAGTAGCCCTACATTTGGAGACGGCTTGCAAAGAGCGTTGCGTTATCAGAAAATTTTTACCGATGCTTTTGTGGCTCATTTACACATTGAAAATCAAAATGCAATGATCACGAATCTTCAGCACCCAGTTCGTCATTATCTAGAATGTGCCATAAGCGTTATGCTTAATTTTTTAAACTATATCAGTAACAATCATTTTTATCCCAAAGAAATATGGTTGCCTTACCAAGAAGGCGCGAGTTTAGATGAATATCAACGTATCTGGAAATGCCCGACTCGTTTAGGTATGCAGTACGGCTGTATAATTTTTGATGCGGAAATATTGAGTTTAGCTTCAGCATCGGCTGAGCCAATGCTATTAAAAATACATGAGCATGTAGCTAAACAGCAGGTGAAAGTTGTCGATAAATATTATTTGATTAATGATATAGAAAACTTACTCAGCTCTGGTTTATTAGAATCAGGGCAATTAGATCTAAAATTAATTGCCCAACATTTAGGGCTACAGCCCCGAAAACTTCGTGCAGATCTTAAAGAAGTTAACACGACTTTTGAAAAAGTTTTGGCAACTTATCGTGAAAAAATGGCCAAAAAGCTGTTGATGAATCCCAATATAAGCATAGATCAAGTTGTATATTTACTTGGTTTTTCTGAGCCTTCCGCCTTTTCACGTGCCTTTAAACGTTGGACAAATGAAACGCCATCCCATTATCGCCAGCGCAAGCAAAAATAATTTTTTAGCTATAACTTGATTCTAATGACATTTAACGAGTTAGCTTTTCGGTCAAAAAAAATGAGCTGTTCTTTTCTACACTGACGGTTATTTCTTAATTGAAAAGGATCAGAGATGTTAGGTTTTCCAATTGGCCTTTTAGTTGCGAATGGATTTGAATGGTATGCACATAAGGTATGGTTGCATGAATTTCCAAGTAAACACCGTAATAGCCCTTTCTTCACACATATAGCACATCATAAACGTGCCAGAACAGATCTGTTTCATGATGAAGGATATCGTGAATCTATGTTTAAAAATGCAGAAATTTATAATGAAAAAACCGCATTGTTAGGTTTAGCCGCGGTTTCAACTGTATTTTTACCCATTGCACCATTTTTTACTGCCGGCTTATATTATGGGATTTGGAATTATTGGCGTGTACATGCAAAATCTCACCTAGACCCAGAATATGCGCGTAAACGGATCCCTTGGCACTATGATCATCATATGGCAAGTAATCAAAATGCCAATTGGTGTGTTACACGTCCGTGGTTTGATTATATTATGGGAACACGTGTTTTTACTGAGCTTTCGATTAAAGAAAGCAATCCCTTAGGAATAAAACTACCTAAAAATTTTGAAATAATCCTAAACAAGACATCACAGAAAATATTTGCAAAATCATATCTTAAAATTACCTCTAAGAGTGCATTGGATATAAAAAGTACTCGTCAAGGCATCTCATTAGAACTGTAAATTTTAACAAATAAAGTATTAAGGATCATTTTGATGAAACGATTATTGCCCAAACACATTGCTGCGCCAAAGTTTTTACATCATTTTATCGATCGTTCAGAGACAATCAACGGAAGACCTTTTGATGTGAATACGCCAACGCATACACCAAAAGGAAAGTATTCTTGCGTTCATTATGGGGTTATGATTCCAAATCTTGAAGCACCATTTAATTTTTTGAATCTTTTAATTGTGGTTGGTCAACCTCGTGTAAAAATTTTTCGGAATCAACATTTAATCCAAACCACTGCGCTTGATACTGCAAACGTATTAATCGGTACCGCAGTAGCTACAAAAGAACATTTTAATGGCTATAGTGTAGAAAATGACTGTGTATTGGAAAGCAATGGTTCATCTTTAAGTTTTGGTCGTGACGTGTTACTCGAAGGTACATATCCAAATTTTCATGCGCAGCGTGAAGGTCATGATTTCAATTTTGATTTAAAGATTCATGCAACTGATAAAATTGCCCATTTTGTACAAATGTCATTGGGTTTATATGATCACTGGGCATTATTATGTAAATATGAAGGATTTCTTGAATATCAAGGTAAGAAAACCACAGTTCAAGGACTGTGTACTTATGAATATGCTCGTGCAGTAGATGTAAATTTATATATCAATTATTTTACCTATCATATTTTAAATATCGATGAGAAAACTCAAGTCCTACTTGTAGAAATCCTTGGTCCATTAAATCTGGTATTGCAACGTCGAGTATATATTCGTTCTACAGATGATCATGGCAGTATTCATTCAAATGGATTTAATTTTAATGTCCATGCATTTGAAGATCAGCGCGTTATAACCCCGAATGGTTTATCAATGCGTTTAGCTCGTACTTTCTCATGGAATGTGAATGATGATAATGGAAATCCGTTAATCCATATTGATGGTCGAACAAATGCTGATTTTCAATATGGTATGGCGGGAGGTTATGCAGGGAGCTATAAATATAAAGGTACATTCAAGGGTCGTGCAGTTGAAGGTACTGGTTATATTGAATATTTAGATATCCGTACCGATTAGATCGATTCAACTTATAACTAGACGATAAAAAGTCTAGTTTAAACAGATATATCAGCTGCTTTACCATTGCTCGATATTCATCAATGTAGTTATGAAATATATCAAGGCAACGATAATATGGTATTCGGTCTTTTCTACATTTACTTTGGAGGAAAGTAAAAGTAAATTAAAGAGAACTATTCCTTAAGCACTAAGACAAAATGAATATTTTTAACCAATTTAAATTTTGTATTGAGCAGCGTAAAAGCTTAATTCCAGCATCTTTGCTTTTAATATTGTCAACAAGCGCCATGAGTGTTTACGCAGAAACGGATGAACAATTAAGCAAATCTGGGCAATGGCATGACCCTGCCACAGGTCTAATCTGGATGCGTTGTTCCATTGGGCAATCATGGACAGGCTCAACTTGTAAGGGTGATCCTTTGGAATTTAAAAACTGGGAAGATGCACAAGATTATCTTAATCAAATGAATAAAAATGGTGGATTTGAGGGTAAAAATAACTGGCGTGTTCCCCAAATAAAAGAATTAATAACAATTCGTAAATGTAGTACTGGCTGGAGGAAAATAGGACAAATACAATTACCAGAACAAGAGCGGAGACAATATGGACAAGATCATGAACTTGAAATGAAAAAATTACCTTATGGGCAAAAAGCTCCGGCTAACTGTGCTGATGATTCAACTAGCCCTACATTAGATACTCATATTTTTCCTAATACCCCATCTAATGGTAAATATTGGTCAAGTTCATTATCCCCATGGAAACCTATAGGCTACAAATATAAGGCATGGAATGTCGACTTTAAGACTGGTTTTTTTGCACCGACCATTAACTACACAGACGACCATAGTTTTTCTAGAGCAGTTCGAAATAGTCGTTAGTTTCCCAGCAGGAAATATTCGCTATTAATGACTAATATTGTATGTTCGATATATCGATAGCAAGAAATTGTCTAGTATTTTATATAAGCAGTATCATGCTAATGTTAGAAAAAATTTAAAAATATAAAAGAATTGCAACGACTGAAGAATAGCTGATTTTGCCTCTAGAGCAAATCATAGTGAGTAATGATTATTTAAATATCTTAAATTGAATAAGGAATAGACGATAAAAAAGGCCTATAAAGCAAGTTAAACTAACTTTACAGGCCTTTAATCTATTTAAATATTACTTCGCTACAGAAGCTTCTGTTGTAATATTTACAGTGATTTTATCACCTACATTCGGGACATATGCTCCAACACCAAATGCTGAACGATTAAATGATGTCGTTGCATTGAAACCAATTGACTGTGCTTTAGTCATTGGATGCTCACCTTGTTTGTTTAAAACAGCATCTAAAACAACAGGTTTAGTCACATCTTTCACAGTTAAGTTACCTGTGATTTTGTATTTGTTTTTACCTAAAGCTTGAACTTTAGTACTTTTAAAAGTGATGTTTGGATATTTTGCAGCATCAAAGAAATCTGCATTTTTTAAATGTTCATCTAAGGCTGCAACATTGGTATTTAAACTAGACAATGGAATAGTTACATTGACAGATGAGTCTGCTGGTTTTGCATTATCAACAGAGATCGTACCTTGAATATCACTGAAGTTTGCTGAAGGTGTTGAAAAACCGAAATGATTCCAAGTAAATACTGTTGCAGTATGTGTTGGATCAATTTTGTAATCTACAGGTTTTGCCATGCTGAAAGTTGCTACTGATGCTACGGCTAAACCCAATGTTAATGCTTTGAAGTTCATCTTTATATTCTCGCTATCGAATGGATATTAGTTTATACACTTCCCGTATAAATTCATTGTTATTGATAATACGATATGTTGCATATATGCAACGATTCTATAGTGTGCGTTTTTAAAACTTAATTAAGCCCCTATAAATTAATGTAAAATATTGTTTTATAAAATTTTAATTTATTAAATTTAATTAAACCATGTATATATCAGAAACTAAATTCAAAACTAAAATTTAAAGTTCAATAAATTACACTAGACCATTTTACGGAAATTTTATATTTATAGTACTGGTCTTTTTTATCTGACGAATGTTTTATGGCAAATATTGCTCAAGCACAAAGTACACAAACAGCTTATCGTGTAACACTCACCAATCCACAAGGACATACATGGTATGCCGATGAACCTAGCGATAAAGGTGGTCAAGATACTGCACCGAATCCAATTCAAATTTTATTATCAGCACTAGGCGCTTGTACTGTGATCACCCTAGAAATGTATGCAAATCATAAAGGGCTTAAAATTGAACATGTTCAATTAGATTTAGCTTTAAATCCTGAGGGTGACCCTGAAGCAGGTCAAAATAATATTTCAAGGAAAATTGTTCTTAAAGGTGATTTCACCGAGGAGCAACATAAACGACTGCTTAAAGTTGCAGAAAGCTGCCCTGTTCATAAATTATTGACTTCAAATATCCAAATTCAGACAGAGTTGGGTATTGAATAAGAATTCCCTCATTTTTTAACAAGAGGATCAGGTATTCTTATTAATAAATACCCCGTTCAATGCCCTCTATCCATTTTCTAACCCAGTTAGCATTTCCTTGATTAAAAGTATAACCTTGGTGTTTAAAAACGTTATAACAATCTATGAAATGCTGGCGGATAGACTCGTCATTTTTCCAGTGCAATAAGATTTTTCTAACACGTTCAGAAGTAAGACTTAATTCATCTGCTTGTTCATATTCATCATAACCGCTATTCACTTTTTGCGTTGCATAGTCAATTAAGCTATATGCTGCGGGATGTTTTAAACAGAGATCTGACAATTTTTCTGTATCAAACAAATAAGACTGAAACATATCCAAAAAATTTTCTATATATTTAAATTCAGCATTCTCTTCTTGATATAAATGATAATGAATATAAGTTTCTGCAAATTGCTGTAAAAAGGCTAATTCCCCAATAGTCCAGTCCCCTAAGCTATAAGCACTTATGCGCTGAAAGAAATAATTTTCTGATAAAAAATTATTGGTTCCTTGCACTAAAAAATCTAAAAACAATGGTAAAAAATATTTGAACTCGCATAGCGGTGTTTGATTTGAATATGCTGCATTTACATAATTGTTGAAAATACCAATCTCAATTCGTTGCAATGGTGTATTTTTCAAATAAATATGATCTTCCTCAAAAGAACAACCACCACACATACAGGCATCTAAAGCTTCCGTTTTATCAAGACCATATACAGAAAAAATTTTATAACCTTGTGCAATCAACTCTTTTAGTTTTATGGAATATTGTTCTTGTTCAGTATTCATTTGCTGATCTTTTATATTTTCAAAAATAGATTCTATAATTATAATTTTTTTCAGCTGTTAATTTAAATGAAGATTAATTCTTAAAATTACAAACGGTAAAAATCAAAGCCCCTTTCGGGGCTTTTAAACTTATAACTTCTCAACCAAAACACGATCGACTTGCTTTAAACCAGATTGTTTTTCATGGTTTTTACGGCGGATCTTAATCAACTTGTCTTCTTGAAAATCTTGTAACAGCAACTCAACGGCAACCATAGATTCAAGCGGTAAATCCTGCCCAATCCACTTTTGCTCACCTGCGTCCATCAAGGTAATTTCATCACTAATTTGTTCATAAAGGCTCATATTTTCCTCACTTCTGGGATATGTATCACTATGTTTCATGAATACCCAATGAATGGCACAACTATATACCTATTGCAAAAAACTGCCACTAAAATTTACTTAATTTACAAACAAATTTCACAATATAAAAACGCCCCGAGAGGGGCGTTTTTATATTTAAAACGATGCAAGAATTAAGCAGTTAATTCTTTTACAGCGCCAACAACAGCTTCAGTGGTAATACCAAAGAACTGGAACAAATCTTTGGCTGGTGCAGACTCACCGTAAGTTGACATACCAATAACTTTGCCGTCTAGACCTACAAATTTCCACCAGTAATCTACATGTCCAGCTTCAACTGCAACACGTGCACGGATATTTGATGGTAATACAGCTTCACGATATGCAGCATCTTGCTTCACAAATTCTTCCGCACATGGCATAGACACTACACGTACACCATCAAGTTGTGCATATGCTTCCATCGCCAATGAAACTTCTGAACCAGTCGCAATAATGATCGCTTTTAATTCGCCTTTTTCTTCAGCCAATACATAACCACCTTTCACAACATTCTCAATCTGAGCTTGAGTACGTGTTTGGAATGGTAAGTTTTGGCGAGAGAAAATTAACGCAGTAGGACCTTCGTTACGTGTTAAAGCAGATTTCCAAGAAATAGACGCTTCAACTGTGTCACATGGGCGCCATGTATTTAAATTTGGTGTACCGCGTAAAGAGGCAATTTGCTCAACAGGTTGATGGGTTGGACCATCTTCACCTAGACCAATTGAGTCATGAGTATAAACATGGATCACACGTTGTTTCATCAATGCAGACATACGAACTGCATTACGAGCATATTCCATAAACATAAGGAAGGTTGCTACATAAGGAATGAAACCACCATGCAATGCTACACCATTGGCAATTGCAGTCATACCAAACTCACGCACACCATAATGTACGTAGTTACCCGCAGGATCAGACTCAACCCCTTTCGCGCCTTTCCAAAGTGTAAGGTTTGAACCAGCCAAGTCAGCAGAACCACCTAAAATTTCAGGTAGTAAAGGTGCAAATGCTTGAATCGCATTTTGGCTTGCTTTACGTGTTGCAATGGTTTCACCTTTGGCATTCACTTCAGCAATATAAGCATCCGCTTGTGCCAAAAATTCTGCAGGCAAGTCACCATTCACACGGCGTTTTAACTCAGCCGCTTCTGTTGGGTATTTTGCAGCATAGCTTGCAAAAACGTCATTCCAAGCAGCTTCTGAAGCTGAACCCTTTGCTTTTGCATCCCAAGCGGTATAGACATCAGCAGGAATAACAAACGGCTCTTCTTTCCAACCCAATGCTTCACGAGTTAATGTAATTTCATCATTACCCAATGGCGCACCATGGCAATCTTCTTTACCTTGTTTGTTTGGAGAACCTAAACCAATAATCGTTTTACAGATAATCAAAGTTGGTTTCGAGCTTTCTGCACGCGCAGCAACTGTCGCAGCACGAATTGCATCTGCATCATGACCGTCTGCACGAAGTACTTGCCAACCATAAGCTTTAAAGCGCTCTTCTGTATCGTCAGAGAACCAACCTTCTACTTCACCATCAATAGAAATACCGTTGTCATCATAATAAACAACGAGTTTTCCAAGACCTAATGTTCCAGCAAGTGAACATGCTTCATGGGAAATACCTTCCATTAAGCAACCATCACCCAAGAAACAGTAAGTGAAGTGATCTACAACTTGAATATCTTGTTTATTAAATTGTGCCGCTAAAGTTTTCTCAGCAAGTGCAAAACCTACAGCATTGGCAACACCTTGACCAAGTGGACCTGTTGTCGTTTCAATCCCTGGTGCATAACCTAATTCTGGGTGACCAGGAGTTTTAGAATGTAATTGGCGGAATTGTTTAATATCTTCAATAGAAAGATCATAACCAGTTAAATGAAGCAAAGCATATTGCAACATTGAACCATGACCATTTGACAATACAAAACGGTCGCGGTTTGCCCATTGTGGGTTGCTTGGATTATGGTTTAAAAATTCACGCCATACGACATCAGCGATATCTGCCATCCCCATTGGAGCACCTGGATGTCCAGAATTAGCTTTTTGCACAGCATCCATAGCCAATACACGAATTGCGTTAGCTATACGACGTTCATTCAGCGGGGTTGTCATAAATCAGAGTCCAATAAATTAAAATATAGGAAGATGAATAGAAAATTCAAAAACTGGGATGTATTGTCTTAAAAAAAGCGATCAGGGTAAAGACTTAAGTCTATATTTATCCGCTTAGGTTGCAAATTAATTAAAAAATATACCGAATAGTCTTAAATCAACGTTAAAAACGGTCTTTTTTCTTATTCACATCGAACATCTCAACATCAGCAAAACAAATTTGATTATGTTTAGCGATGCAGTTACATTCGGATATTCTTTCACCCCCCTATTCAGTCTAAATTTTGAAAATTTCATGCTGATCATTATTCAATAGAACAAGATCTCGCTAAAGCGTTTCACGCGATAAAAAATCATGATAACTTGAATGCAAATCGCCCTGCTTTTGCAAATTTTTCAGAAAACAGGACTCAATCATAATCTTTTATCAATTTTTCTAATGAGCATATCAATTAAAAACACATGAAAATGAATTTAATTCATGCATTTTAGTCAGGTAATGCTAGTCCTCAGGCTGAAGTCGATGTAACATATTGCGTCTTTATAAATTACTGTGATAGGACTTTCATGCGCGAGTATGCTGTTTTTACTTCGGAATCTGTGAGCGAAGGCCATCCAGATAAAATGGCTGACCAAATCAGTGACGCTATCTTGGATGCAATCTTAAAAGAAGACCCATACGCTAGGGTTGCATGCGAAACATTAGTAAAAACTGGTGCAGTCGTTCTTGCAGGTGAAATTACAACGACTGCAAATGTCGATTTTGAAACTATTGTCCGCAATACCGTAAATGGAATTGGCTATCACCATACCGATTTAGGTTTTGATGGTTCAACTTGTGCTGTGATTAACATGGTGGGTAAACAATCACCTGAAATTGCACAAGGTGTAGACCGTCAAAAACCAGAAGACCAAGGTGCAGGTGACCAAGGTTTAATGTTTGGTTATGCAAGCCGCGAAACTGATGTGTTGATGCCAGCACCGATTTCATATGCGCATCGCTTAATGGAAAAACAAGCTGAATTACGTCGTAACGGCGCACTACCGTGGTTACGCCCAGATGCAAAAAGCCAAGTAACATTTGCCTATGAAAATGGTAAACCTGTTCGCCTAGATGCAGTTGTTCTTTCAACTCAGCACGATCCTGAAATTTCACAAGCCAATCTTAAAGAAGCTGTGATTGAAGAAATCGTGAAAAAAATTATCCCTGCTGAAATGTTCCATGCAGGTACTAAATTTCACATCAACCCAACAGGGTTATTTGTGATTGGTGGTCCAGTGGGTGACTGTGGTTTAACTGGTCGTAAAATCATTGTAGATACTTACGGTGGTATGGCGCGTCATGGTGGTGGTGCTTTCTCGGGTAAAGACCCATCAAAAGTTGACCGTTCTGCTGCTTATGCAGGCCGTTATGTTGCAAAAAATATTGTTGCTGCAGGTTTGGCGGATAAATGTGAAATTCAAGTGTCTTATGCAATTGGTGTTGCTGAGCCAACTTCGATTTCGATCAACACATTTAATACCGGCAAAGTATCTGATGAATTGATTATCCAATTGGTTCGTGAGCATTTTGACTTACGTCCATACGGTATCACCCGTATGCTTGACCTGATTCAACCAATGTATAAGCAAACCGCTGCTTATGGTCATTTTGGTCGTGAAGGTTCAGATACTGCATTTACTTGGGAAAAAACAGATAAAGTTGAAGCACTTAAAGCTTCTGCAAATTTGTAATGCTAGCCTAAGATCTAAATCTGAAAAAAGCTCGCAAATGCGAGCTTTTTTATTGAATTAATGTTATCGGGATGAATACCTCAAAATTTTTCCTCCTCTACTCCACTGAATATCTATATGTTAAATATCTTATCGATATTTATAACTTAAAACAGCTCTAAATGGTTTGTTTATTTTAATCATTAGCATGATCTAATTTTATTGTTCTTTAAAAAATCAAACCTTTATAGAATTAAATCTACCATCTACACGTACATGAATTATTGACCATCTGATTTAGCATCTGGCTGTAACACACTCAATAAAGAAACTTGTGCTGGGGTTTCTGTATTGTGATTTTGCAAATAAATATGTCCCACTTTAAACGTTACTGCTGCAATCAAACAAGCAACCAGACAAAACGTCCATAATCCATATGGGCTTTTAATATGTTGAGAGCCACATTTTGGACAAACTTTTTGTGTTGAACTGACCGCTTCATCACAACAAGCACAATGATATTGTAGAATCATATTCAGATCTCCTTTTATGGCGCTATTATTGTTTTTAATTATTACACTACAATTATATCCATATATGTAATGTAAAAAATCTGTTTCTTTTTTTAGTGTACATGATTCGTATCTTTTGACAAGACAAATTTGTTTCAATATATTCTTACATAAATTCAATAATTTAAATTTAAATACTAAAAATAAGTAATTATAAATCAACAGCTATCAAATTGTGGATCATTCATTCAATATTCTGTATTACATTGATTCAAGCTATAATCTGTAAAGTTAAAGATATTGTTTTGGAGATTATTTTGGTACAGCTGATTAAAAAAGGCGGTTTAAGAGAGCGTGCAAATCGCAGTCGTAAATACACGCAATCTGAAAATAATATTAAAACCTTAGATCCACATCGCTATGCCACTCAAGATCAAAACGATAGTCGCAATAATCAACAGTCACAACAACAACAACAACAACCCGTAAATCCTCAACAACATCCCGACCACTAAAACATTTTCAAGACATCGACCCAAAGGAAAATGGCAAATAATAAGAAAAAGCTTCCTGAAACAATATCGATATAACTTCCCGATTTTTGATAAACGCGTTTAATTTTAGGAATTGACATGATCATCATCAACAGACTGAAAACTAAAAATGTTTGTATTGGAATAATCACTGCCAACTGCGGTTTTAAATTTGCACCTGCTGTTGAACTCAATGCCAATGAAAAAACACTACTAAAATAAATCACAATCTTAGGATTAGCTAAATTGGTATAAAGCCCCAATAGAAAATAGTTTTTAGGGGGCTGCTCTATCACGCCATCTAAATTGGTATTTTGTTTAAGTGTTGCAATGCCGCCTCTCAACATTGCATAGCCCATTTTAGCAAGGAATAAGCCCCCGATCAGCATCAAGACTTGTTGAATCCACGGCCATTGTTCCAATAAAACCGTAAAACCAAGCAAAGTTAATGCAACCCATACCACCACACCAGCAGAGATGCCTAGAATGATTTTTAAAGTATTGGCACGTGTTGTCGATGCTGAGCTTTTAGCGACAAGTAATACATCTGGACCAGGACTCAACTGTGCAACAAAGTGTAGTGCACAAATGGTCAATAACATCGACATAATAGAATCTTAGAAATTGTGACTCAGTGATTATATCGTTTGATCAAAAATATGTTTAAGAAATTATGCTTGCTTTAGGGTTTGTTGACATTTCATAAATGGCTTGCGTTGTAGGTTAAAATTGAGCAGGCAAGGCAGGAAACGAAGAGAATAGTGAGACTATTTTCGAGTTTCATAACGAAGGCTGAGATAATTTTAGCCACAACCCTTCGGGACTAGCGTGTTTTTTGCCGCTACTTTGTTACGAACTACTTATTTAGAATGACTAAATTTCGTATTTCGTGCCTAGTATCGCCTAAAAAACACTCGTAGTCGCAAACGTAGACGAATTGTCAACAGACCCTATGATTTCAGACATAAAAAAGCCGAATCATTGATTCGGCGTTCTATTCAATATCGTAGACTGTATTTTATTTTTTATTTACATCTTTCAATTCAATTTGTTTATGCTGCGGTTCAACTTCATGCGCCTCACCATCAATAATGGTTGAATCACGATATTGCCCACCAGATTGCTGGTTTTGCATATCCTGCATTTGACGCATCAAATCTGCAAATGGGTTTTGACCTTGAGCACCACCCATGTCCCCCATTCCACCCATCATATTGTTCATCATGGCTTGTTGCTTTTTCGCCATATATTTCATACCTGCATTTTTAATTGCATTCTGTACAGGTGGAAGAATAACCAGTAACGCCAAGACATCGGTGATTAAACCTGGAATCATCAACAAAATGCCCGCAAATGCTGTCGCCATTTTTTTGGCAATTGCAGGATCATTTCCCATCATTCCTGTCATTTGCATTTGTTGTAATTGCGGCATAATTGTTGCGGTACTTGAACGCAACAAGTTTAAACCAATTACAAAAGCAATGATAAACCAGAAAAATACGTACCAACCGCTAATGAATTGAGCCACACCAATCCATACAGCAATTTCAAGAATCGTACCAATTAAAATAATAGGAAAAAGTTTCATCGAAACAAGGCATCTCAAAGATAAATTAAAAGTGAGCTTGAAAATTCACATATAAAAACAATGAATTTCGTTGCTTCTATCATTTATATGGGCAGTTAAAAATTTTTAAAGGGTAATTTTGTGTTCTGACAACGATTTTATGTATTTGTGCGATTTATTGACTAAGATTTTATAAATAATGAGCACCCTAGCGTTGTGCTTAAGGGAAATAATACTGTTGTGTACTTTGATTATACAACTAAGTTAAAATTTTACTTACAATTCATTTTTAGAATCATATAATTGAAGCAAGACTTACGATAAGCAGTATTATGCCCTTAATTATTGGAATTGACCCCGGTTCACGCTTAACAGGTTATGGCATCATTGAAAAAGATGGTCAAAAACTTACTTTTGTTGATGCTGGTACAATTCGCACTGAAACAACAGAAATGCCTGAGCGACTCAAACGAATTTTTGCTGGAGTTGAACGTATTGTTCAGTTTCATGGTCCTACAGAAGCTGCTGTAGAGCAAGTATTTATGGCACAAAACCCTGATTCCGCTTTAAAACTTGGACAAGCGCGTGGCGCGGCAATTGCAGCATTGGTCAATTTAGACTTACAAGTTGCAGAATATACGGCCCGTCAAATTAAACAATCTGTTGTGGGCTATGGTGCTGCAGACAAAGAACAAGTTCAGATGATGGTAATGAAGTTACTTAACTTATCAATCCAACCCCAACAAGATGCTGCCGATGCACTCGCTGCAGCAATTTGCCATGCCCATGCTTCTGGCAGTATGAGCAAATTAGCTGTACTGAATGCTTTAGGCGGTATGGCTCGTGGGCGGAGTCGCAATAGTAGTCGTCGACGTTAATTTATATACCACCAAAACGCCCCACTCTACCCATGTCAAAGTCTAGGCTATCGCAATCATCAACAAGTTATCGCTATCACCAAGATGATCTGAAAGGTTTTTTATTTAACTTGAGATGGTAGAGCCCATCTCAAGTTAAATAAGGCAAAGTATCTTTTCGAATCTCACGAATGCTGGGTTGCTTCGTATAGGTTGCAATTAACATTTTTCCAGAAGTTCTTAGATTTTTCTTCTGTTCAGAATCAACACGAATCAATACCAACTCTTCAGGGATACGTGGATTACTCCCTTCTCGACAAATTATGAAATTTTGATTCCGTTCAAGAATGGTATAATTTGGAAATTCCTTTTGTAACTTTGCTTTGAATGACAAAGACTTATCTTCTTTTTTTCCACTATCGAGTTGGGTATAAATGATCAATACCAAACACGCAGCAAATACAATTCCAACAACTAAATATTTATCAATCATGTAATTTCACTCGAATATACTTCTGCTGTTTTTCATTATACTGATAAACATGGGTTTCATTTATAGGCACAATTTTAGCGATATCACCAACATAGATTTGTTGCGTACCAGAATAGTGAATTTCAATATCGTACAAACCATCATGCTCAGTGCTTAAAAAGCGATAATCAGCTTGTGTATTGTAGATTTTATCACTTCCTGTCACTTCATTGTCATTCCCAATTTCTGCAACTTCCAATTTGACCATTACAGGGTTTTCATCAAATGGGATGATATAGAGCGTGCTCGTTGAATAGCCTTGTCGACTATACGCTTGTTCTTCGACATAGCCTTTTATTCGCGGACCAATTTTTCGAATATTTTTAACTATATTTTCAGTCGGATAAGGCAAATAATTAAAATCTGCATTCATCCAACTATTTTCATCCTGACTCTGGCTCACTAACTCAAATTGACCTAAAGCATTTTTCTTAAATAGGTAGATTTTAGTAAATGTTGCGCATACACCACAAAAGTTTAGTAATTCATTATTTTTATCTATCGAAACTTCTGTTGTACTTATAAGATAGCGCAACTCATTTTGAGCATTTTGATAAGCACTCGCTGGACTAAATACAATCACAGCATCATCACGATCGAAGACATGGCTATATTCGGCATTTTTAATCCCGACATACTGTATATTGCTCTGATCTAATTGAGGGATTTTGACATATTGGATCTGCTGTTGATAAAAGATTTCATCACAGTTTTAAAGTCCAAATCTTTTAAAGCAATCTTATTCTTATTCGTCACAGCGTCTACTGGTTGTGCGACAAGCTCAGTATGAATACCGCACATCAAAATACAGCTTAATAAAATTTTGTTGATCATCATAGGTAATATTGATTTATATCAGTATGTGGTTGCTATTCTAAATGATCTCTTTAACGAATCATCTTAAAATCCGTATAGTCTAAATCATGATTCAGGTTTTGTTGTTCAATGCTGCTCACATCAGCACGTAAAGGCCCAACATAGCAATGACGAATCAAACTTAAAATCGCTTGTTCATCTCCGACCACAACAGCTTCAACCTCGCCTGTAGTTAGATTTTTCACATAGCCTTTTAAATCCAATTGTAAGGCTTCTTTTTCAAACCAACGACGATAGCCTACAGCTTGAACTTTACCTCGAATTAACAATTTAACCGCTTTCATCGCATACTCACTCCTGACAATGATTGACCACATAGTACACAGCATCGCGCATTTGCTGGGCCTGTAAACCACGCATACCGTTTTTTGCGAGCCTATCACCTGCCAAAGCATGTAAGGTGACAATTTCATGTAAGTGAATATTTTCATCAAATTGTGCTTTTAAACTGGCAATCATTCCTGCAAGAACATCTCCCATTCCACCAGTGCCCATGCCTGCATTCCCCGCAGTACAGATCCATAGATGCTTTTCTAAAATCAAACTTCCAGAACCTTTAAGTACCCATTGTCCTGAATATTTTTGCTGAAGTTTTTGAATCGCAGCAATACGATCATTTTCAATCTCTGCCACTGAGCAATTTAATAATTTAGCAGCCTCACCTGGATGAGGCGTCAGGTAAGTTCGTTGATTGAGTTGAACAGCTTGTTCAGCTAAAAACCATAAAGCATCAGCATCTAAAACCACTTGTAGCTGTGGGGTTAAATGAATGGGTGAAAACCATTTTGAAAATTGTTGTTTCGCCCAAGCATCACGCCCTAAACCCATTCCAAAACTGACAGCATCCACATGGCTTAATAAATTTTGAATATCCACATCAGTTAAAGCATTGATATCTCTTAGCATGATGTTAGGAGAGCGTGCCAGAATTGCTGTGTGATGCTTGGCATGACATACAATCGTGACTTTTCCTGCACCCGCACTAAATGCAGATTCAGCAGCTAACATGACTGCACCGCCCATCTCTGCATGCCCACCGACCACCAAAACATGCCCATAACTGCCTTTATGGCCGAACGCTTGGCGTTGTGGCAATTGAATCTGGGTAGGTGACAACTGTGCGACTGCTTTTAATTGTGGGTCTATTGGAACAATTGAAATGAGCTCAATTTGACCCGCATATTCTCGACCCTGCCCTGTAAACAAGCCCACTTTTAGGCCTAAAACAGTCAATGTTTGATCTGCTTTTACCGCAACAGGTAATGGCTGTCCAGTATTGGCATTTAAACCACTTGGAATATCGATGGCTACTTTTAAACCTGATTGGGCATTATAGTGTTGAATAATCGCTTGCAATGGATCGTCCAAATCACGGTTTAAACCAATACCAAACAGTGCATCAATATGACAATCAAAGCGCTTTTGGATATTAAAATGTGGATGGATTTTTATTTTATCTGTCTGTACTAATTCAATTGCCGCCTTTAACTGCTGAGAATGCCCTGCTTCAGTTGCAAATATTTCGACTTGATAACCGTATTGATGCAAATAATGAGCAACACAATAGCCATCACCAGCATTATTTCCTGCACCGCACCACAGCGCAACAGTGGTAATTGAGGGAGAAGCTTGTTGAAACAAAATATTTAAGCGTTGCGCAATCGACCAAGCCACCTGTTGCATTAAACCAAAAACGCTATTTTGCTGAGCAAACCAACGCGCTTCCCATGCTTGTATTTCACGGCTGTGATAAACTTGCTGATGCATCATTCTGTCCTTTTCTTCTCACTATTTTATAGCGCATTGATTCATTATGTCGGCAACTTTAACTTCGCAATCCATTCCCTTGCAACAGCTTGATCTTCAAGAACTAAAATCTTGGATCAAACAACAGGCTTTGCAACTGGGCTTTGCTGATTGTGTCATTGCTCGTCCTGATGCTCAAGCTGAATTACCACGATTTAAAGAATATTTAAAACGCGGATACCATGGCGATATGAAGTTTTTAGAAGAAAATTTAGAAAAAAGAGCGGATCCAACACTACTGGTTCCAGGCACAAAAAGTATCATCTGTGTACGAATGAATTATTTGGTGGAAACACCAAAACCGCGTTATGTACCAGATGAGCCCAATGCAGCAATTATTGCCCGTTATGCACGTGGACGTGACTATCATAAAATCATGCGTGGTCGGCTAAAAACCTTGGCAACCCTCATTAAAGAAAAAGTTGGTCCGTTTGAATCCCGCCCCTTTGCCGACTCAGCGCCGGTGTTTGAAAAATCATTGGCAGAAAGTGCGGGTATGGGATGGACTGGTAAACATACTTTATTGATTCATAAAAAATCGGGTTCTTTTTTTGTTTTAGGTGAATTATTTACTTCACTTGATTTGCCCTTTGATGAACCAGCAACGCATCATTGTGGTTCATGCTCAGCCTGTATCGATATTTGCCCAACTCAAGCGATTGTTGAGCCGTATATGCTGGATGCACGCAGATGTATCGCCTATTTAACCATCGAATATAAGGGAATCATTCCTGAAGAGTTAAGACGTGGTATTGGTAACCGTGTTTTTGGCTGTGATGACTGTCAACTGATTTGTCCTTGGAACAGTTTTGCCAAAAAAGCTTCGATTGAAGACTTTAACCCACGTCATGGCCTAGACGATATTAACTTATTGGATTTATGGCAATGGGATGAACAAACCTTCCTCAATTGTACTGAGGGTAGCCCCATCCGACGTACAGGCTTTCAAAGCTTTATGCGCAATATTGCAATTGGCTTAGGTAATGCACCGTATTCAGCCCAAATTATTTCAGCATTGACCCAAAATAGAGCCTTACATGATGAAGTTGTGCAAGTCCATATTGATTGGGCAATTACCGAGCAAAATGCTAAACAACACCAAATTTCAGCCCATTGATGCCCTTAAATTGTGCCGAGTGATAATTTTCAGATCGTTGCAAAGTTCGTAATTTTTGAATATTTTAATGACCAATACACTGAAGTTAATAAAAATTAAAGTTAAAATTTTGTGAGTAAATCACAAGGAATGTGGTTAACTTTGCAACTATATTTATAATTTTAGTTTTCTATACTCTTGATCTTTTTAATCGTAAGATACCATCGTATTTGGACTTTTTTGCCCTATGGAATTGGCATGAATTATGTATTATATACAGGGATAGATAATGATTATCATGGATTTAATTAATGACAGTACGTAATGACTGGGCTCGTGAAGAAATTCAAGCTTTATATGAACAGCCTTTTTTAGACTTAGTTTTCAAAGCACAGCAAACTCATCGTGAACACTTTGATGCCAATACCATTCAAGTCAGTACTTTACTTTCAATTAAAACTGGTAAGTGCCCTGAAGATTGCAAATATTGTTCGCAATCTGCACGCTATGATTCAAAATTAGAAGCTGAAAAACGTATTGCAGTTGACAAAGTGATCAGTGAAGCAAAAGAAGCCATTGAATCAGGTTCTTCGCGTTTTTGTATGGGTGCAGCATGGCGAAACCCACATGAGCGTGATATGCCTTATGTCCTCGAAATGGTCCGCGAAGTTAAAGCATTAGGTTTAGAAACCTGTATGACACTGGGTATGCTCAACCAATCACAAGCTGAACGTTTACATGCAGCAGGCCTAGATTATTACAATCATAACTTAGATACATCTCGTGAATACTATTCACATATCATCAGCACCCGTACTTTTGATGATCGCTTAGACACCTTGGATCATGTCCGTAATGCGGGGATGAAAGTCTGTAGTGGTGGTATTGTTGGATTGGGTGAAAATCGTAATGATCGTATTGGTTTATTACATGAATTAGCAACCCTGCCTGTTCATCCTGAATCTGTACCAATTAATATGCTTGTTCCAATTGAAGGCACACCACTTGCTGATGTTGAAAAACTTGATGTCACAGAATGGATTCGCACGATTGCGGTTGCGCGTATTATCATGCCACACAGCTATATCCGCCTCTCTGCTGGCCGTGAATCGCTCACTGACTCAGATCAAGCTTTAGCCTTTATGGCAGGTGCAAACTCGCTATTTAGTGGTGAAAAATTATTAACCACACCAAATGCTGGTGAAGGCAAAGACAAACAATTGTTTAATAAGCTAGGTCTAAAAGCAGAAAAAGCCAAGCCAACCGTGGCTGAGCTTTCTGTCGATGCGATGGCGAGTTAATTCAGCGTTTTTTCTAACACCGCTTAAGATCAAGTGGTGTTAGCATTTCCCAGTTAATTCTTTTTATTATCATTGCTATGATGGCTTTATCTACAACTCACTTTACCCTTGTTAAATAATCATCACACTGTTCTTTTTCTGCATTTGATCTACGATATCGTCTGTGGCAAAGCCAAGTCGCCAATACAGCAATTGCAGTACATCTAATTCATCTTGGGTAATAATTCGATCATTCCACAAACAAATTTCAGCCACACCCAAAATACTTAGGCGATCACGTAATAATAACCCTGCAATATCATTTAAGATTTCACCCAAATCAATAGGTTCATCTGAGATTTCTTCAAACAGTTCTAACTCATCCTTAGACAAAACCCGTTCTAAAATCTCATAACGTACATCAAACTGATTGGCACTGTTAATTTGCTGTACATGCAGCAAGGCATCAATCAAGCGCACAATTTGTGGTTTAACCGTTTCCAAGGATGACGGTGTATGCATCGGCAACAAATGCAATTCAGCCTTTACACGCTCAATCAGCAATGCATCCAACAAACCAATCTCGCCATCTTCTTGAATAATTTTCGCTAGCTTGGTGACGAATTGACGTGCACTGGTCGCAGGCATATTACCAAGGTTTTCACAGGCATCATGGAAAATTTGAATATGTACCCGGCCATCTAAATTTAAAAGTGAGTCAATAATGGCACGACTTACCTCCGCGTCAGACGGAATAAACTCGCGATACTGTCGAATCATTAAGATGGCGACCATCACCTCACGAGAACCCGTTGCAGTTTGCATAGCGCGCTGAATCAAGTCAGAACGTTCAATTTGACGGCGTACTTCTGGATTTAAAGGTTTAATTGCATCGTTTAAAGCAAAACTAATTGGAGATAAGCGTAATAAAGGTAAAGGCTGTGGAGATACCCACGGGTTATAAACATCCCCTGTTGATTCTTCCAAAGGACGCAACAAACTAAATAAAGGCTGACTACGTAATTTTTTTAAATTTTCCAGCTGTAGATCCTGTAACAGTGTTGGGTTTAACTCATAAATACGGTCTTCAATACTTGGATGGATATTTAACCAACTTTGCGGACTTAAGGAATTGGCAAAACACATATGCGCAATAGCTTCGGAAAACTCGCTATGAATTTGAGAACCTGCGTGATGCACATAGATACGTAATAAGGTTTGTACATTGGCATTGTTAAGCAACAATTTTTTAGTTTTATAATCGTTATAAAAAGTACGACCACCCAAAGTGAAATATTTAATCAAACGATTAATTAAAATCCCCATACTGCCGAGCAGCCAAATCACCCCACCCACTGCGACAAAGCTGGTTTCAAATTTATGCTGATTTCCCTTGGCGTTATAACGATTAAAGCCCTGTTTCGCAATTTTACTTCCCAACTGGCTAAAGGTAATTAAACCACTATATAAAATTTTAAGTCGGGTATTTTCACGTGCCTCACCGGATAGAATTTGATTAAACTCATGCCCCAATAAACCATAAAGCTCTAATTCATCCAGATTCTGTAATGCGCCCCAGGTCAGAATAATCACCGTATCTCTTGGATGAAACCCAGCAGTTAAAGCATTGACCCCGACTTCATCTGGCAATACATACAATGTAGGTGCATCAATCTCAAAAGTCTCTGCAAATTTATCTGCGAGTTTTAAGGCCACACTTTCTTCTGGAGTGCTTTCAATTTGACTTAAACGACGAGCTTTTAATTGCTTTGCAAGTGAGTGACCACCTGTACGGAACACATAAAATTCATATGCGATTGACCAACCAATGATGACGATGATCAAACCAACACAGTAAGGGCTGAGAATATTCCACCAGATCTCTTGATCTGGATCCACATAGTGAACCAGCAGCCCTAAAACAGTATTTAGAATAAAAATGGTCAAAATGACCGCAAGTAAGCAAATACTTGCAGACCACAACATATTCTTGTTTTTTATCAAATAATGACTGACATCTTTCAATGTAAAATTCCTCATTACATTGCAAAATACTATAAATGAAAAAAGCGGGAACTTCCCGCTTTTTCTCAATGTAAATCAAAGTTGCTTACATTTCTTCTTTGATACCGCTTAAATCCACAGATGCTGCATCGATATTGACATCAATATAACCATCTTTTTCTTTTTTCGCAGTATCACTACGACTTTGCTCAAGATCAGTTAAATATTGCTCATCAATATCACCTGTGACATAAACACCGTCAAATACTGAACAATCAAAATCCTGAATAACAGGTACTTTACTGGTTCTTACTGCCGCTTTTAAATCATCCAAGTCTTGGAAGATTAAACGATCAGCGCCAATAATCTCCTGAATTTCTTCAACACTACGATGTGAAGCAATCAACTCTGCTTTTGCTGGCATATCAATACCATACACATTTGGATATTTCACCATCGGTGCAGCAGAGGCAAAATAGACTTTTTTCGCACCCGCATCACGTGCCATTTGAATGATTTCATTACAAGTGGTACCACGTACAATCGAATCATCAACTAACAAAACGTTCTTGCCTTTAAACTCAAGCTCTACAGGGTTGAGTTTTTGACGAACAGATTTGGTACGTTGTTGCTGACCCGGCATAATAAAGGTACGACCGATATAACGGTTTTTCATGAAACCTTCACGGAATTTCACACCCAACATATTCGCCAATTCTAAAGCAGAAGTACGGCTCGTATCTGGAATTGGAATCACCACGTCGATGTCATGCATATCCCCCCATTCACGAAGAATTTTCTTCGCAAGGGTTTCACCCATTTTCAAGCGTGCTTTATATACCGAAATACCATCAATAGTTGCATCTGGACGCGCAAAATAGACATATTCAAAAATACATGGGCGGTAACGTGAATTTGCCGCACACTGTTGTGAAAAGAACTCACCTTTTGAATTGATAAAGATCGCTTCACCAGGCTCAATATCACGTTCTACTTTAAAACCTAACGCGGTAATCGCAACAGATTCAGAAGCGATAATATATTCTGTTTCACCATTTTCAGTTAAACGCGAACCATAGATCAGTGGACGAATACCATTCGGATCACGAAAACCTACGATACCATGCCCTGTGATCATTGCAACAACGCCATAAGCACCTTTACAACGCTCATGTACACGTTTAACTGTATGAAAAATATCTTCAGGCATTGGCGTTAATGATGCACATTTTTGCAATTCATGAGCAAAAACGTTTAGCAATACTTCTGAGTCTGAGTCCGTATTCATATGACGTAAGTCAGTTTTGAATAAGTCATCGTGAATATCAGCCGCATTGGTTAAGTTACCATTATGCGCCAATGTAATCCCATAAGGTGAGTTTACATAGAAAGGCTGCGCTTCTGCACTACTTGAAGAACCAGCAGTTGGATAACGCACGTGACCAATACCATAGTTACCGAGTAATGCGCGCATGTGGCGTGTATGAAATACATCACGTACCATACCATTATCTTTTCTTAGAAAAAGACGTCCATTATGACAAGTCACAATCCCAGCCGCATCTTGCCCACGATGTTGTAACATCGTCAACGCATCAAATAACATTTGGTTTACAGGTGCTTTACCTGCTATACCAACGACTCCACACATAACTACCTCGCAGACCAGCTAGGACTAATAAAACGGATTCTTTGTCGAATGTGCTGATTTTTCATCGCTTTGAGTATCCGATGATCGATCAGCCTTAGTTACAGAAGTATCATCGGAACGATCTTCTGAATGTATATGATGTAATGCTTCATTTGCAGCATCTTTAGAGATTTCAGATGCCAAAGGTGCAAATGGTAACAGCGTCTGAATGAATTTGGATTGTTTCCATGTTGGAGAACTTTCAACCCACGGCCCTAAACCTTGCATAGTAATGAGGACGATGAACAAACCTTTCAAGGTCCCTAAAGCACTTCCAGCTAAACGATTTAACGGACCGAGTTTTAAAGTTTTTAAAATCTGATTGAGTAAGGCTGTGACAATCCATGTTAAAACAATAATGACCAAGACAATAAAAGCAAATGCAGCAATTTTCTGCACCACAGGATCCTGACTGAGTGCAGACATTGAAGGCGCGATGATATTGGCATATTTAGCACCGACAATCAGTGCAAAAATCCATCCTATCAAGTTCGCAAAGGCTTTCACGAATCCTTGTCGCAAACCGTTTAGCCCTCCAATGAGCAATAGAATCAGAATAATAATGTCTAAGGTATTCATATTTTAAATCATAGCGTCAACACAGTCTTTAATGAGTGTAGGACCTGTATAGATCATACCACTATAAATTTGGACTAAGCTTGCACCGGCTTGTTGTTTTGCAACAGCTTGTTCACCAGATAAAATTCCACCAACACCAATCAAAGGAATTTTACCTTGTAAAATTTTTGAAAAAGCCGCCAAACATGCCGTGCTCTTTTCAAATACGGGCGCACCTGATAAACCACCCGCTTCATCACCAAATGGCAAACCTTCAACCCCCTCACGGGATAATGTTGTATTGGTCACGATCAATCCATCAATTTTAAACTGCAACAATTGTGATGCAATAAATTCAATATCTGAAGCTTCTAGATCTGGTGCAACTTTCAACACTAACGGAACATAGTGTTGCAACTCTTCTGCCAACTCTAACTGACGTTTTTTGAGTGTTTCCAAAAGTTCAGTGAGCGCATGGCCACTTTGTAAAGAACGTAAATTCTTGGTGTTTGGAGATGAGATATTAACAGTAATATAAGATGCGTAGTTATAAACTTTTTCAAGACAAACTAAATAATCGGAAACTGCATCTTCAACTGGTGTTGTGGCATTTTTACCAATATTGATACCAAGAATGCCTTTAAATTTTGCGGCTTTAACATTCTCAACCAATTGATCCACGCCATCATTATTAAACCCCATACGGTTAATAATTGCTTTGGCTTGGGGAATACGGAAAAGGCGTGGCTTGGGATTGCCCTCTTGTGGCTTAGGCGTAATGGTTCCAATTTCAATAAAACCAAATCCTAAACCCGCTAAGGCATCGATATAAGCGCCATTTTTATCCAGTCCTGCTGCTAAACCAACTGGATTTGGAAACTCAATTCCCATGCAAGTGACTGGTTTGGCAGCAACAGTTTGACGAATCGCCCCCATTTTATGGGCAGATTTAAGCATGGATAATGTGAGTTCATGTGCACGCTCTGGTGCTAAAGAAAACAACAAAGGGCGAGCAAGTGAATACATCATAGCTACAAAAGTCTACTGCTTTTTAAGTTGCCATATTATAGGCACAGTATGTTGAAAAGGCTATGCTTGAACTGTGTTTATTTTCACTACTACTGTACCGTCGCTGTTAATTTAATCTGCCCACCTTCTTTGGCTAACTCCATCTTTTCCAAACTCACACCCATTTGGGCAATTTGGGTTAAAAAGTTAGCTAAAACGGCATAGTTTTGATGTTGTGCAATAATCTGAAATTGCTCACCCACTTGCTGCGAGGTAACCGAAAGCCCTTGTTGTTGAGCCACACGCTGAATTTTATCCGCAGTAGTTAATGCCAAATCATCTGCGGGCTTCATGGCCACCACATTACTTTGCATCCACACCACAAGATCTTTCATCTGATTTAAACGTGCTTGTTGTTTTTCGGCAGCTTTATGGGTGTACCACAACGCCGCCCCCACAATTGCCACAATGACAAAAATCGTAGTAAAAATAACCATGACACGTTCACGTGGAGATATTTTTTCTAAATTCTCTGCGATTTTCTCAGACCATATATCCAGTCGATTTTGTACATTTTCCATTGTTTTCATTATTGTATCTTCACCAAACCAACGACAGATGCACCTTGCGTCTGAACATTGCCTAATTCTGCTTTAAAGCCCTGTTGATTCAGTTGCGTCACCAAGGTTTGTAAGCCTTCAGCATTTTTCGCCACCAGATCCATATTTAACACAGCTGTATCATAATTCACACGACTGGCAATAATCTGATGCTGCATCAAAATTGGCCCCACACGGCTGAGTAATTGTAAGGCTTGGGTATTTGCACTCTGACTCAGTGCCAATTTATTTTTAAACTGACGTTCTACAGACTCTTCTGTAATCCGTTGCTCATTTGGAAACCATTTTTTGTACTGATCCACTGCAATCAAAGCAGTTTGATCCGCAACTTTCTTCAGTTTAATCCAACGCAAAGCATCGTAACTCAATTGCGCAATGATCAAAACAACCACCAAAACTGCACAGGCTTGCCAATAACGAGAAACGCCTTGATTGGCTTGCTTGGCTTTTGGCAATACATTATAAGGATGTAGTTTCGGTTTTTTGATTTCACTAAATTGATAATCAAAAGGCTCACACTGATCCGCTGTAGCAATCGCAAATAAGCTGACCGCTTGCTCATCTGTAAATCCGCTATATAAATAGCTTTTCTCTCGATCAGCGAAATCCAAATATACATTCAGATCATCAATCGAATTACCCAGAAACTCACTTTCTCGAACCAATAATTGCCCGTTAACATTGGCCAAAATCGTCTGTCCGACTTCTGGTACAGGCAGCATCAAAAAGTCAGGTAATAAAGAGACAATTTTTAACGGAATCAATGACAAGGAATGCTGCATTGTGGTGACAGCATATTGATGAATCCCCAATATTGAAACCTGATCGGGTTGTTGAAAGTGTGAAAACACTTTCATCTGATCAATCGGCAAAATCACATATTCTTCTAATAAATATTTGACACCATCTACACCCAATTGTTTATATTGAGTTTTACTGAATTTCTGTTGAAGAATTTGCACTTCACGACTTGGGAAGAAAACCACAGCTTCTTCACCTTGGTAAAGTTTAATATCTTGTATTAATTGTTCTAGGCTCGAAGATTTAGTCCAATCACTTCCTCGAGACCACTGCCAAACCCCATTGGCTTCAGGCATCCATAAGTACAACATTTATCGTTTTCTGCCGTTAAGTTCTTTTAACAATGCTTTTATACAGTTGGAATAAAGGCTTTATCTTGTGTAGATAGACCATTTGCAATCACAGTTTGCTCATAAATACGAGCCTCTGCCAAGGCAAAAGGATTAAAATGTTCATGTGTCAGTTGTTCTGCAATATGTGCCACAACATTCATATGACATACCACCACAATACGTTCAAATGGCAATTGTGACAACCATTCGATTGCTAATTTTGCATCATCATCTGGCTTTATTTTGTCACAGACCAATACAGATATATTCGGGAAGTACGTCTGTATGTGCGCCAATGTTTCTTGTGCTCTTAATAAAGTGCTGACAACAAATACATCCGGCTGCACGATTTCTTTTAAAAAATTAGCCGTTTGTTGTGCTTGTAAATGCCCACGTTGTGTTAAAGGCCGTTTACTGTCCACCCCATTGACGGGTGGAGCTGCTTCACCATGACGCACCAAAGTCAGTTGCATAAGATTTCCTTTTTAATACTGCACTGATTATAACGAGGCTTTGTTACAAATCCATCTCTAAAGTTTTGAATATTGTGCCAACAACACACGATTAAACTTCGTTATGCGGAAGCACAAACTCTACATCACTACGATGCCCATTCTTCATCAAAGAAACGGCAATATTCAGTGGTGGCGCACCTTCAAAAATAACTTCATACAATGCAGTGGTAATTGGCATATAGACATCCAACTCCTTTGCACGCGCATTGACTTGTACAATGGTGTTGATCCCTTCAGCGGTTTGTCCCAATTCAGAGGTTGCTTGTTCCAGTGTCTTTCCAGAACCCAAGGCAAAACCAACTTGATAATTTCGGCTCAACGGGCTGTTACAGGTTGCAAAAAGATCACCCACACCAGACAAACCTAAGAACGTTAAAGGATTTGCCCCCAATTTAACTGCAAAACGACTCATTTCAGCCAAAGCACGGGTTAAAATCATACTCTTGGTATTTTCACCAACTTTATAAGCCGCGGCCATTCCCATTGCAACAGCATAAATATTTTTAAGTGCTCCACCCAATTCGACACCATGTACATCATCACTGCCAAACACTCGAAACAAGGCACTATGCAGTGCTTGTTGTACGGCATAACGTACTAATTCACTATCACTGGCAATCACTGTACCCGCAGGTTGTCCTGCAACAATTTCTTTGGCTAAATTAGGTCCTGAAAGAACACCATAAGGGACTTCAGGAAGCTCTTCCCGAATGATGTCACTCATAAAGCTAAAGGTTTTTGCTTCGATGCCTTTGGTTAATGAAACAACGGCTTGTGCACTAATAAAAGGTTTAATTTGACGTAGAACATCACGAAAAGAATGGCTTGGAATTGCCACCAGAATAATATCGCGATCACGCACTGCATCTTCTAAATTTGACTCAGCACGTAAACCCGCCTCCAATTGAAAATCAGGTAAATAGCGTTTATTGACATGAGTCGCATTAATTTCAGCTGCGATATTTTCATCGCGAATCCAAATCATGGTGTCACAACCATTACGTACTGCTGTATTTGCCATTGCAGTACCGAAACTACCACCACCCAGTACAGTCACACGCAACGCTGTTTTCTGACCCAATACAATAGGTTCAACTAAATCTTTAAATTGTAAATCCGACATTTATTGTTATCCTAAAATGCTTATCCTAATAACCCAATGATTTTTCGACCTGAAAATATCAACAACTTTTTGACTCAAGCTTGCCAAAAATGAACATATTGTGTTGTTTCAATCTCTGCACGCGGGGCAATCGCTTTTGCCGCTGTACCAACATAAATAATGCCTGAAATTAAATCTCGTTAAGCTAAACCCAGTGCTGATTTTAATAATTTAGATTCGACCACAGCCCCACTCCGCCACATGGTTGCGAAACCTTGTGCCTGCATCGACAATAAAAAGTTTTCAATTGCAGCCCCTGAACTCAGCGTTTGTTCAAAAAAAGGCACTTTAGGGTGATCCTGAAATTTAGTCACAGCAAGCACTAAAATAGGCGCTCTAAAAGGATGAAGTTTTACCCGTTCAACTTGGGCTGGATCTAATTCACCTAAGTCAGCAATAGATTGTGCCAGTAATGCACCAAATGCTTCACGTTGCTCAACATCCACGACAATAAATTGTGTGGGTTTTAAACGATGATGATCGGGTGCTGTTAAAGCGGCTTTAAATGCAATATTCAGTTGTGCGTGTGAAGGTGCAGGTTCAACCAAATGACCAATCGATTGACGTTGATGAATATTGTCATGTACTGCTTTGAAGTTTAAATCTGACATTGACCTATCTATTATCTGGTTAATTTCACTTGTTTCAAGATTAGCATAATCTAAAATCATTAAGCTATCTCCGACAAAATTTACTTGGCATCTGTCAATATTGCATACAATTTATTGTTAGGTTATCAATGAGCATGATTGCTCGCAAAAAATGCCTTCGATACCCTTTGGCTTCGAAAATAAAGCCAAATCATCAATAAACTTAAAAAAAACTGCAAAATTTATACATGTTTCTCAATATTTAGCCCATATTCTATGCTCAAATTATAACTAATTTAAAAGCAGTATCTTTTTAATTTTTAGTACAGGAATTTGAGAATCAATATGAATAAATTAACAACGATCACTTTACTTGCTAGTTCAGCGTTACTCTTCACTGCATGTGCATCAAATCCAACACAAACTTTAGCGATTCAAAAAGCAGATAACCAGTATGAAGTCACTGGCTTAGGTAAAGACCAAATTACCGCAAAAAATAATGCCATTACTGCAGCAAACAAGGCTTGCGGTAAAAAAGGTGCACCGGTGTTAGTGGATGAAAAAACTGAATACCATGGCAGTTTAAAAGGTGTCGTCGATGAACAGACTGGAAAAATGATCACGGCAGCAGCAGGCGTATTAGGTTCAGTAATGGGCAAAAACTACGGTATTGAAAAAGATACTGACTATCAAACTACATTGACCTTTAGCTGTAAAGCAAGTTAATCCGTTTAGCCGTCTAAACTAAAATAGCCAATAAAAAACCCACTTTAAATAAGTGGGTTTTTTTAAACACAATTCGATAAAGAAACAAAAAACTTAGCAATAACCATCTAGTCGCGTTAAAGGCAATTTTTGCCCAATCGCTTTCTCAATAGTCGGTAAATTAAATGCATCATCTTCAGACAAGAAGCTGATACTTACACCCTGTGTACCTGCACGACCTGTACGACCAATACGATGTACATAATCATCTGACTGTTCAGGTAAAGTGAAATTCACCACATGAGATACGCCATCAACATGAATACCACGGCCAGCAACATCCGTTGCGATCATAATATTATGTTGACCATTTTTAAATTGATCTAACATTTTCAAACGTTTATCTTGCGCTATTTCACCAGATAGCATCACCACCTTATAACCATCTGCTTTTAAATGATCATAAAGTTTACGTACTTGATCACGACGATTGGCAAAAATCATCACTTTTTCAATGGGTTCATCTGCCAAAATTTCGCGCAATAAGCGATATTTATCTTTCTTTTCGACCACATATACACGTTGCTCAACATCAGCATTGGTTTTCTTTTCTGGTTCGATTTCGACTGTAACTGGCTCACATAACCATTGTTGGGCAAGATTGAGAACATCATAGCTAAATGTTGCCGAGAACATTAAGGTTTGACGTTGCTCTTTACGTGGCGAAAAACGCACAATCCGTTTAACTGAAGGGATAAAGCCCATGTCTAATAAACGGTCAGCTTCATCAATCACCAAAAATTCAATTTGATCTAACCAAACTTCTTTTTGTTCTGTGAAATCAATTAAACGACCAGGAGTTGCCACTAAAATATCAACAAAACCTTGATCCAGTTGTTTTCTTTGCTTATCAAAATCAACGCCGCCAACCAAAGTCACGACATTTAGATTGGTATATTTGACCAAATCTTTTGCATCATTTTCAATTTGAATTGCAAGTTCACGTGTTGGGGCAAGAATCAATGCACGTGGCTCACCACGGAAACGTTGTTCTTTAATTGGGTTTGTGAGCAAATCATTAATAATACTGACTAAAAATGCCGCTGTTTTACCTGTGCCGGTTTGAGCACGACCAATTGCATCATGACCTGCTAAAGTATATTTCAATACTTTTTGCTGAATTGGGGTCATTTCTTTAAACCCTAAAGCATCAATCGCTTGTTTAAGTTGCGGATGTAAATTAAGGGTTTCGAAACCTGATGACATAAATACGAGCTCTAACTGTAGACACTTTTAATTGCGCCCATTATAAACAAAAAACGCCCCAATTTATAAGAAATTGGAGCGCCACTTAAATTTTAAAAATTTAAGATTAGTCTAAAGGCTGAACTTCTTCAGCTTGAAAACCTTTTTGACCTTGCACAACACTGAATTCAACGCGTTGACCGTCACGAAGTGAACGATGACCGTCACCTTGAATAGCACGGAAATGAACGAATACGTCATCACCGCCTGCGCGTTGGATAAAGCCGAAGCCTTTAGTGTCGTTGAACCATTTAACTACGCCTTGTTCACGAGCTGTCATAAGTTAATCCTCAGTTATTAAGAAAAAGGGACCACCCGGTGTTGCAAACAGCAGAGCAAACAAAGTTTTAAAATATTTTCTAATTTCAAAGCTTGTAATCATTCTGTAAAACTATTAACAAAATCCCGGTTACATCCATCTTGTAATAGGGTTTCAAAACAAGAATTGTTTCTGATAAATCCTAAATACGCAACGAGCTTAACATGGGTTTATGACAATTAATAGAATTTTTTTTGATAATTATTTTCGATATCAAGCGTGTTTTTTAAACAGCTTCACGATTATTTTTTATTTGTTGAAGAATATTCCAATTTTTGTTGGGGTGTTTCAATAAACTTGGTAAAATATGTGTTCCATAGCCCTGTTGTTACCTTGCCAAAAAATGAATGAACCTTTAGGTCAGACAGCGATTGAAATAAATTGTATGGGTAAACCCTGTCCAATGCCTCTATTAATGTTAAAGCGTGAATTAAAAAGAGCATTGCCTCATCAAATATTTCTTTTAATGTCCTCTGATCCACACAGTGAAATTGATATTACGCGTTATTGCGAGATCAACAAGATTTCCTGCCAATTGACTAAACGATCAGAGCATGAATTTCATTACTTAATTGAATCTTAATTATTTTCAATTCAAATTATTTTTTGCAAATTTGCATATATTTTTACATTTCGATACCCAAATTTCCTTACTTATGTACAATATTCGAATTAAGATGAATGCATTAGCTATACAACGAAATTCCTATAAGGAGAACCCATGAGTGACAGCAGCAATCAGTTGATGCCCCTGTCCTTATCTGCACCAGGTGTTAACTTAGGTGCTTATATCAGCACCGTAAATCAGATTCCAATCTTGACAGCTGAACAAGAAAAAGAGTTAGCTGATCGCTATTTTTACGATCAAGATTTAGATGCTGCGAAAATGTTAGTGATGTCTCACTTACGTTTTGTGGTGCATATTGCGCGCAGTTATGCGGGCTATGGTTTGCCACAAGGTGATTTAATTCAAGAAGGTAATCTCGGTTTAATGAAAGCAGTTAAACGCTTTGACCCAAATATGGGCGTGCGTTTGGTGTCTTTTGCTGTGCACTGGATTAAGGCTGAAATTCATGAATATGTGATTCGCAATTGGCGTATTGTCAAAATTGCGACCACTAAAGCGCAACGTAAATTGTTTTTTAATTTACGTAGCCTAAAAAAATCAAGTAAAAAACTTACACTTGAAGAAGCACAATCAATTGCCAATGACTTAAATGTAACAGCAGAACAAGTCTTGGAAATGGAAGGTCGTTTAACCGCTTATGATGCGGCTTTTGAAGCTCAAGGTGATGACGATGACGAAGGTTCAACTCATGTTGCACCAGCGCTTTATCTCGAAGATAATCGCTATGATCCTGCTCGTTTAGTCGAAGAAGAAGATTACGAAGAACAAAGTACTTCAGCTTTGCATAACGCTATGGAACAGTTGGATGATCGCTCACGCAACATCTTACAGCGCCGTTGGTTAGATGATGATAAATCGACCTTGCATGAACTGGCTGCAGAGTACAATGTCTCTGCTGAGCGTATTCGTCAGTTAGAAAAAAATGCCATGGACAAAATCAAAGTTGCCATGTCATCCAACTAAATCTTCAAAACGGTCTGCATTCCAGACCAATAATTTATATTTTCAATAAAAGGGCGACATGCCCTTTTATTTTGCCTGATATTTTTGTCAAATCTTTATTCTTAATAGATTTTGCCTTTAATCCCGCTTCGAAATTGTGTTAATGTTATGCGCAAATTTATGCAGATGACTGGCTTATGTGGATTGCAATTTCAGCACTGAATTTAGCGCTTGCAGTAATCTTAGGTGCATTTGGCGCACATGGTTTAAAAGCTCACGCAACTGAAGCTCAGTTGGCATGGTGGCAAACAGCAACTGATTATTTTTTCTACCACGCACTGGGCCTATTGGCACTGGCTATTCTCAGTAAAGTCATCCCTCAACTTCCAATCAAAGCCAGCTTCTTACTCATCCAAATTGGTATTTTATTTTTCTGCGGTTCGCTTTATGTCATGGCACTGGGTTTACCACGAGGTTTAGGTGCAATTACACCCATTGGTGGAGCACTGATGATTGCAGGTTGGCTGGTCCTTGCATGGAATGCATTGAAATACGCTAAATAAAATTATTTTGATTTTAGACATCACAATTTGCGCAATCGAATGGAATGTATATGCAAATTTTCTTAAATGGTGAGCCTCAAGAAACCGCTTGCCAAAATCTTTTACAACTGGTTCAGGAACTTTCACTCGAAGGTAAACGCTTTGCCGTAGAAATGAATGAAATGATCATTTCCAAAAGTAAACTTGAACTTACCCCTATTGCTGAAAAAGACCGTATTGAAATCATTCACGCTGTCGGTGGCGGCTAATTTGGAGCTCTCCCATGCTAGATTTTCCTACTGAAAACTCCCCTCTTATTATCGGTTCTCGTACTTTTCAATCTCGTCTTCTCGTGGGTACGGGTAAATACAAAGACATGCAAGAAACTGATTTAGCAATTCAAGCCAGTGGCGCTGAAATTGTGACAGTGGCGATTCGCCGAGTAAACATTGGGCAAAATCCAGATCAGCCCAACTTACTGTCAATCCTTCCACCTGAAAAATACACCATCTTACCGAACACAGCGGGTTGTTTTGACGCCAATAGCGCAGTACGTACCTGTATGCTTGCACGTGAACTTTTAGATGGCCATAACCTGGTCAAATTGGAAGTATTAGGTGATGAGAAAACCCTTTATCCAAATGTAACAGCCACACTTGATGCTGCTCGCACATTGATTGAAGATGGTTTTGAAGTGATGGTGTATACATCGGATGACCCTATTGTGGCTCAAGAACTTGAAAGCATGGGTTGTGTTGCGATCATGCCTTTAGGTAGCTTAATTGGTTCTGGCCTAGGCATTTTAAATCCGCATACTATTTCAATTATTAAAGAAAATGCCAAAGTGCCAGTTTTGGTTGATGCTGGTGTAGGTACTGCAAGCGATGCCGCAATTGCAATGGAATTAGGTTGCGATGGCGTATTGATGAATACCGCGATTGCCGCTGCACATCATCCAATTTTAATGGCGTCAGCAATGAAAAAAGCGGTTGAAGCTGGACGTGAAGCCTATTTGGCGGGTCGTATGCCACGTAAACGAATGGCAAATGCGAGTTCACCAGAAACAGGTTATTTCTTTAAATAATCGTTTGAATTGCCTAAAAGGATTTTCCGAAGTCCTTTTAGGCTCAAAATATCTTGATAAATTCATTGAGAAAGATCATGAATAAAATAATAAATACCGCCCTGCTCCTGAGCGCTTATTCATCGCTAAGCTTTGCAAATCAGCCTTCTACCTCATTACAAAAATTTGTCCCAAACAATTGGGAAATTCTTGCTCAAGCAGAAGGTGATTTGAATCAAGATGGTAAAAAGGATATTGCCCTCATCATCCAACCTAAAAATGAAAATCAGCACAATCGAAAGCTTTTAGTGCTTTTTCAAAAAGGTCAACAATTACAACTTAAGCTAAGTCGACAAATTCCTAACTGGACCTATCGTTCAGAAGAACTGTGTATCGAAGATGCTCTAGATGACTCCTCATTGACGATAAAAAATCAACGCTTAGATGTGTTATTCAATACCATGTCATCCTGTAGCAATACGTATGGCTTGATATATACCTATGGGTTTAAACTAAAGAACAATCAATTCCATCTCATTGGATTTGATGTTTATGATTTAGATAAAATTAGTGGCAAACTAAAAGAAACCAGCCTTAACTTTCTAAGCAACAAAGCCAAAGTGACTACAACGCCAAATATCTTTGCACAAGTTGAAACGCCATCCAAAATTGTTTGGAAAACACTGAGAACTTCGACAGGCTATACTTTGGAGAACATTCCTTGGGATAGTGAAGAATTGATTCATAACTTTAGCGTTCAATTTATTGGAGAAAAATAATGAAAAACAAAACTGAATTAATTTTATTTTGTGCATTAACAACATGCTCAACTTTGGTTTGGGCAGACACTAACCCCAAAGCTGACTATCAATCATTTATCCCTAAAAACTGGAAAGTGTTGAGTAAAGTACAAGGTGACTTAAATGGTGATAAGCTTACAGATCTTGCTTTAATTATTGAAAATACGGATCCAAAAAATATTGTGACAAATGAGGGATTAGGTAATCCTCAGCTGAATTTAAACAATCGAAAGTTATTAATTTTATTTAAAGCCCCTCAAGGCTATCGTCATGTTGCAAGTAATTTCACGCTTCCCACCGAAGGTGATCAAGAATCACCTTGTCTTGCTGACCCTCTAGGTGAAGGCGATCCACTCACCATCAAAAATGGATTAGTTAAAATTAATTTACATTATTGGCTCAGTTGTGGTTCATGGTCTGTCTATAACAATGCTTTTACTTTCCGTTATCAAAACCAGTCTTTTAAGCTGATTGGTTATGATACAGATTACTTCCATCGTGCATCGGGTGAAACCAGTGCGAAAAGTATCAATTTTCTAACAGGTAAAATTAAAAACACTACAGGTGGTGGTGAGTTTGAAAATCAGGATCAAGCTAAGCAAGTTTCTTGGTCCAAATTAAAGAACAGTTATTCACTTAAACTTGAGCAGATCAATTTTAAAGACTACGGCGAGTTTGAATAAAACACGTTTCGTATCTACCAACAATTCATAAATATGCCATATTATTCTGAGAATAAAGGTGTCGAAGAGGACTCGATATTTGCCATAAAAAATTAGCTAAGACAGGGTAATCAAAAGTGATAGCTTGGGGACATGCCTAAAAATAGGCATAAATTTACAATTCAGTGAATTGGAAGAAAACCATGAAGAATAACAATCTATTACTTCTATTTTTTACATTAACAGTCTGCTCAAGCTTAGTGTGGGCAGAAACCAATACTGAAGCTGATGTTCAAGCTTTCATTCCTAAAGATTGGAAAATACTTAGCAAAGTTCAAGGTGACTTAAATGGTGATCAACAGGCTGATATGGTGCTGATTATTGAAAATACGGATCCCGTAAATATTGTTAAAAATAAATTCAATCATAAAAAGCCAGCAAATCTTCTACTTAACCAAAATGAGCGAAAATTATTAGTTCTATTTAAAGACGCTCAAACTTACCGCCTTATCGCAAGTAATTCTTCACTCCCTAGAGAAAGCAACAATGAACGCCCTTGCCTTATCGATCCATTGATTGTGGACAATTCACCAATCATCCAGAATGGACAACTTAAGATCACATTAAATTACTCGTTGCGTTGTAATTCATGGGAGGTCTTTAATAATATTTATACTTTCCGCTATCAAAACCCATCATTCGATCTGATCGGCTATGATTTACATTATTTCGATATACCATCAGGTGACAGTCGAACTGAAAGTACTAATTTTTTAACAGGGAAAATCAAAAATGTCACCAGTACGCAAGAACTCGATCGCAAAAATACACCAAAGATATCCTGGTCAAAATTAAAGAAAGCACCTTTGCTCAAACTTGAGCAAATCAACTTTGAGCGTTATGTTCAATGATGGATGTCTTTTATAAATTATTTTTTAAAAACAATAATTCAACATAAAAGAATCCCTCACCTTAGCCTTCTCCCAAAGCGAGAAAGAAGCTTATAACAATAAATTAGCTTTAAAATCCATGTTCTAAAATACGGATTTTAACATCAGCAACATGCTCTTTTACTTCAAGTTGATACGCTTGCATATGCTCAGTTTGCAAGTGGGCATTGAGATGTTCAATACTTTCCCATTTTTCAAGCATCACGATCAAATCAGAATCCTTGCTTTGATAACTCACATCAACACCAGCATCAACCAATAGCTGATAACCATGACAGCCTTGCTCTTGTAATACTGTCGGGGTAATTTTCTTAAATGCTTGGATAATTTTATCTTTGTGTAATCCTTTTGGATATGCACGGATTTCAGCGACAATGGTCAACATTTTAGACTCCTTAATTTTTTGAAATGAGATACTCAAAATTCCAATTTGCTTAAGCAAAAAGCTGCTGTAAATGTTGGCGATATGCCTGTTCATATTGTGCAATTTGTGGTGCTTTAATCACATCATTGACAATAAATGTTTCTAAGCTTTGCATCCCTAAGAATTGATTGGCTTTATGAAAAGGTAAATACACACCATCTACACCAACACCATGGAAAAATTGCTCAGGATCATCAAACGCTTGCAAGGGTGCATTCCAAGTTAACGACAACATATACTTTTTCCCCTGAATCAAACCACCTGAACCATATTTTTTGGTAGCATCAGAACGGCTACGACCATCGTTGGCATATAAACTGCCATGACCAGTGGTAAAAATATCATCAATATATTTTTTCATGGTCCACGGTGCACCCATCCACCAACCTGGCATTTGATAGATCACAACATCCGCCCAGAGATATTTTTCTACTTCTTCTTGAGCATCGTAATTTGCATCGGTACGTGTCACTTTTACACGGTGTCCCAAATCGCTAAGCACGTCTTCACCCAAAGCAGTTAGGGTATCGTTTAATTCACCATTTGAATGTGCAAACTGTTTCGCACCATTTACGATTAAGATATTACTCATTGTTTACCTATGTTTTGCCAATACGCTTGATTTATGGCGCAACTATAGAGCTTATTTTTATCGCAAAAAATGCAAAAATAAGCAAAACATTATTGACTAAAAATCAACAATAAACATCTTTCCCTGTTTCTACCCATTTCACATTAATCAATTCAATAAAAAAGCACCCGTAGGTGCTTTGTATATCAATTCAAGCATACTTAAGGAATTAAACCTTCATCACGCATTGCAATTTGTACAGATTGACGTTCAGCGACTTTATTGCGTAATGCCACAATATTGGTAAATGGGGTTAGATCATGATGAATTGAATTCGACCAATTTGTCAGTACAAACAAGTAGGCATCAGCAGGACCAAAGCGGTCATTGACCAAATAATCGTATTCAGACTCTGCAAGATAGTCATCTATATATTTCAACATTTTATCTATAGTTGCATAGCCACGTACTTTTTCATCTTCAGTGATCGCTGGGTCAAAGAAGACGGCATATTCATCATGCAACTCTGAGTTTAAATAACCCAACCATTCTAAAACTTTAGCACGTCCCAAACCTGATGGTGGGATCAAATCCTGTTTAGGATCGTGTTGTGCAATAAAAGGCAGTACTGCAACATTTTCAGTCAAAAGTAAACCTGGATTGATTTCTAATGCGGGTACATAGCCTTTTGGATTGATTTCGTAATAATCTGCGCCCTTTTCTGTTTTATGCGTTTTTAAATCAACACGTTCTAGATCAAAATCAACATTAATTTCGTTGAGTAAAATATGGGCAGCTAAAGAACATGCACCTGGTGAATAATATAATTTCATATCTAATCCTTGTTATATGACTGTTTAAGTTGTAAATGGCTCAGATCACAATTTCAAGTCGTAAAACATAAAATTGCAAAAAGCATAAATTTATAAAATCAGCTATAACTTGAATATTCAACAAAATGAAGACTTTTTCAAGTCAAAGTTAACTGCTTTTTCACTAAGAGATGTTTTAACATACGCATCTTTAAAGAATGATGAAAGGTTTATAGTGATTAGTCTAAAAAAAGCGGAATGGTTTTCCAATATTCGTACAGATGTACTTGCTGGAATGGTCGTAGGCTTGGCACTTATTCCTGAATCAATCGCTTTTTCTGCAATTGCAGGCGTAGATCCACAAGTCGGTCTGTATGCATCATTTTGTATTGCTGTGAGCATTGCTTTCTTCGGTGGACGTACCGCAATGATTTCCGCAGCCACAGGCGCAATGGCGTTGCTGATGGTTACTCTCGTCAAAGATCATGGTTTACAGTATTTATTTGCCACCACAATTTTGACTGGAATTCTTCAGATTCTTGCTGGCTATTTTAAAGTTGCAAAACTGATGCGCTTTGTTTCACAGTCTGTCGTCTATGGTTTTGTTAATGCGTTGGCTATTCTCATCTTTGTGGCACAGATTCCTGAATTACAACGTATGGATTTGACGGCTTATCTATTTGTCGCCTTTGGCTTAGGGGTTGTTTATCTTTTCCCCTATATTCCCAAAATCGGTCAACTCATTCCCTCGCCTTTGGTGTGCATTATTATATTGAGTTTCGCTGCCTTATTTTTGGGTGCAGATATGCGTACAGTCAGTGATTTAGGAAAATTTCCAGACACTTTACCGCTGTTTTTAATTCCAGACATTCCACTTAACTTGGATACCTTAAAAATTATTTTTCCTTATGCCATCACCTTGGCCACCGTAGGTTTACTCGAAACCATGATGACAACCACGATAGTTAATGAAGTGACCCAAACGGAAGGCGATCGTCATAAAGAATGCCGTGGCCAAGGCATCGCCAATATGGTCAGTGGGTTTATGGGGGGTATGGCAGGTTGTGCCATGATTGGGCAATCGATTATCAATGTGTCTTCTGGTGCACGAACTCGCTTATCGACCTTGGTTGCTGGTGTTTTTTTACTGTGTTTAGTGGTCTTTTTAAAAGAATGGCTGTCTTATATTCCAATGGCTGCACTTGTGGCAATTATGATTATGGTGGCTTTTACTACATTCAACTGGGACTCAATCAAAAACTTTTCAAAACATCCCAAACAAAGCAATAGCGTGATGCTTGCGGTGGTGGTCATTGTACTGATGACGCATAACTTAGCTTTAGGTGTGTTGATTGGTGTACTTTTATCCGCACTTTTCTTAGTCAATAAATTAGAAAATGCAGTGCGTGTCCAGTCTCATCTATTGAACAGCACGACCCGTAAATATGAAATTTTTGGGCAAATTTTCTTTAGCAGTTCAGAAAAATTCTTTCAGTTTTTTGATTTTAATGAATCTGTTGATCATGTCATTATTGATTTAACCCATGCCCATATTTGGGATATCACCTCTGTCAGTATGCTCAATCAGGTACAAAACAAGTTTCTGCAAAATAACATTCAGGTTGAAATTATAGGGATGAATGAAGCAAGTCGTAACTTGGTTGATCAATTTAGTGCGGTAAAATAAACAGCTTTATTTTTCTTAAGGCAGTGATGATCAGCATTTAATATAGGTAAAGAACAATAGCCAAAATGGTAATCGCAATGCATTGTATCACTGCCAAATTTCTAAGGAATTTAATCATCGTAAGCTACATCCATTATAAAAATAATCCATTATTCAGCGAATATAACCGATATTTTGCTGTTAAATTGTGATTTTTATCTACTAAAATTTGAATATTTACTTAACTTGTCTCAATAACCTTATCTCAAAAAGTTAACTTGGTCTCAATAAATTGACTTTAGGCATTATTTGATACTCAGTAAGTGCGTTAAAACGCGATTGTAATAAACTGAATATTCATTCCTAATCACTTTGGGTCTGTTGACAATTCGTCTATGTTTGCGACTACGAATGTTTTTTAGGCGATACTAGGCGCGAAATACGAAATTTAGTCACTCTAAATGATGAGAAACATCGTTTCGCAAGGTAACAACGTAGCGGCAAAAAACACTCTAGTCCCCCGCTGCGCCTTGCGCTGCAAACAAAGCAGTGCTTTGTTCTTGCTCAGGGTTGTGGTTAAAATTATCTCAGCCTACGTTATGAAACTTGAAAATAGTCTCGCTATTCTCATTCATGCTTTACGACGTATACGTCTCATGCTCAATTTTAACCTACAACGCAAGCCATTTATGAAATATCAACAGACCCTTATTAAATACTAAAAATACCTATTATCAGGTATAGATAAAGCCATCAATATCTGAAAAACTAAGTCCAATAGACATGGGCGAGTTTTTTACATCATGAACAATGAGTTAAGTTTACCTGTTCCAGTTATCATCGTAGAAGATGAGCCGCTTATACAAAAAAGACTGACTGACATATTAATTAATCTAGGATACTCAATTTCAGATTTACGTTTTGCCCAAAGTTTAGCTCAAGCCAAAGAACAACTCAGTATACACTCAGCCTCTTTTGCATTGGTTGATTTGGGCTTGCCTGATGGTAATGGAATTGAGTTTATTGAAATTTTAAAAAACTATGATCCAACCATCATGATTTTAGTGATCTCTGCATGGAGCACTGAAGATGCGATCCTCAATGCACTAAGTGCAGGTGCAACAGGCTATGTGCTCAAAGAAAGAGATGACTTAGAAGTTTCTCTTTCGATCAAAAGTGTCTTGCGTGGTGGAGCGCCGATTGATCCATTTATTGCTCAAAAAATTTTAAAACAACTACACTTTAATGAAAAAAATAATTCAAATAAAACTGCACCCTGTCAGAAAGTCACTGATCAGGACAGTGTATTATCCAAAAGAGAATTGGGAATTTTAGAACTGGTTTCTCAAGGTTTAAGCAATAAGGAAATTGCAGATCAACTCAATTTATCCCGTTATACCGTTGAATCTCATATTAAACATATTTATCGGAAACTTGCGGTATGCAACAGAGCCAAAGCCATCGATACAGCACGCAACTTAGGATTACTCGACTAATTCTAAAATTAATCGGGTTGTTCGGTCTTATGCTAAGTTTGACCCAGCATTTTGCTTTTGCTGGTGCAGCCTTAACAGGTCAGTCCAATACAACAGATGCAGCCTGCCACTTTCAAATCCAAAGCATACAAGTTGCTCAAGCGCTTGCAAATCTTGAACAGGTTCCCCAACAGGGATGGAAAACAGTCACCTTGCCAGATGACTGGGAAACGCGCTGGAATAACTACACAGGCACTGCTTGGTATAAAATCAAATGGCAATATCAGTGTGATCAGGAAAATCAACCTGTCGCCTTACTGATTGAACGGATCAATATTGCAGGAGCAGTCTATAGCAATAATGAACTGTTATGGAAAGACAAATCCTTAGTAGAACCATTGTCTAGAAGTTGGAATATGCCAAGGTATTGGGTGCTTCCTGCTACATCTATCCAAAACCAGCAAAATGAAATTTTAGTCCGTGTTGTAGGGGTTGCATCACAACATTCAGGTCTAGGAAAAATTAAATTTGGTCAGGCCGAAGATATCGCCAATCAACAGGATCAGTTGGTTTTTGAACGGCGAACTTTATTTTTTATCAATATTATTATTACCTTTGTGGTGGGAACTACAGGTTTTACCATATGGCTATTTCGACGCCAAGAAAAAGCCTTTGGGTGGTTTGGTTTAACTTCATTTTTATGGGTATTGTTTGCCTACAATATCATTTCGACCCATCCTCTTCCTTTTACCGACAGTATCTTAACAGCACGTCTAAATCTGGTATTTTTAGTTGGATATACCTATTGCCTCTGTTTATTTGCTTGGCGTTTTGCCAATCGCCATTATCCGTATTTAGAACGTTTACTTTTATTGACCTCTACAATCGCGATTGCGGCATTGCTATTGACACCGATCAATTATCTAGAGCGTAGCTTATCCTCTGTCTTTTTCTATTCTGGCATGGTATTTATTTTTAATTGCTTGTTTTTTCAGTGGATTGCTTTTAAACGTAGAAAGATGGACATTCTCCTGCTTGCGTTTATTTTCCTCATCTATTTACTTATTATTGTTCATGATTTTTATAGCATGATCCATCATCTGGATCAGACGCTCTATTGGACGCCATTGGCCGCTCCAATTACCAGCTTAGCAATCTCGTTTATCTTGGCTTATCGTATTTCACAGAATGTTGGACGTATTGAAAAATTTAATCAGACGCTTGAAGAAACTATTGAAAAAGTCACGTTTGACTTAGAACAATCTTTAGATAAAAAGTACCAACTCGAAATTGATAATATGCGGTTGCAAGAGCGTCTAAATCTGTCTCATGAATTACATGATGGACTAGGTGGTTCAATTGTTCGCTCGATGATTATACTGGATCACAGTGAACATATTGAAAAACAACAAGTGATCTCTATGTTTAAACTGTTAAGAAATGACTTACGCCAAGTGATTGACTCAGGAAGCAGTGCTGGGGCAAAAATACCAGAAAGCCCAGTGATGTGGGTTGCGCCATTGCGTCATCGTTTTATACAAATTTTCGAAGAAATGGAGATTGAATCGACTTGGATTTTTGCAGAAAAATGGAAACATAAACCGCTTGCATTGATTTGTTTAACCTTTTCTCGTGTCGCAGAAGAAGCCTTAACCAATATTGTAAAACACAGCCATGCAACTGATGTCGAAGTTTCGTTGGTTGAAGATGAACGACAACAACTCGTTTTAACCATTCAAGACAATGGCATTGGCTTTGAAGTTGATCAGGTTCAAGCTGGTTTGCATGTGGGTTTGCAGAGTATGCAAGTGCGAGTAAAAAGAATTGGAGGTAGTTTTGAAATCCATTCTCAGCAGGGTTTTACCGTGATCCGAGCCATAGTACCGTTGAAAGATAAAACCGAATGATTTAGATGAATGAAATAGTATTTCGACCAATATCATTCGCTTGATCTATGAAGAGATTCTGTCTTAAATCAGTTGGTGCAATTTTTTATGTTATATAGTTTTATAAAAGCATAAAAAAAGAGAAACTAGATCACTAGTTTCTCTTTAAAAAGATATCGCGTATTAGGATTTCTTTTTTGAACGCGCTAATACTGAGCTCGCTGTAAGTAACATCAGTCCAAATAAAGACCACAGTCCCGTACTGCCCCCACTGCTCTTATGCCCACCTGTAGTACCACTTGATTCATTTAAATCTAAATCAACAATAACCGGATCGTGATCAGAAGAACGGAAAGCATCTGGCGCATAGAAAGAAGCAATTTGTTCTTCAGTCTTATATTCTTCATTGTAGTCTAATGCTGTTGGTTCATCAGCATTGATATGCCATGCAAAAGTACGTTTAACCATTGGGTATAAGTTTGCATCTGCAATTGCATGATCTAAATTACCCGCACCACCATTCCCGGTTGCATCACTGGCCACACCAAAGACATAGCTATATGCAGATTTACCTTGCCCTACTTTTTCATCATTTAGCAATATTTTGTAGTTGGCTTTTTCAAATGCCAAGATTGGATCTTCTTTGGCATAACTGTTCATATCCCCAACCAATAAATAATTTGGTTTTTCAGCTTTGGTCGGGTTGGTTGCAATCCACTGAATCAATTTTTGTACTGCAGTAACACGAGTCGGATTCCAACAGCCTTGACCATCACCTTGGTTTGCTTCTGGTGAGGTTTTATCGTCAGGACAACTACCTTTAGACTTTAAGTGATTTGGTACAACAGTAAAGGTTTTTCCTCCCGTTACCGCTTGGAAGCTTTGTGCCATCGTGACTCGGTTTTTCTGTGTCAAATCATCATATACCACAGGATTACCAACAGGTTTTACACGTTTGCTATTATAAATAATCGCAACTGCAATCACATCAGTACCTAACTTATCCATATTCGGTGGGATGACATATTTCCAATCTGCACCTAAAGCTTTGGTTAAGTAATTCACAGCACTTTTTTCGCCATAACCATTGTTGGCAATTTCCATTAAGCCATAAACATCTGCATCAATGGTTTTAATCGCACTGACTATTTTGGCATGTTGACGATTAAATTCTGTCTCGGTGTTTGCACCACGATCTGGTTTAACACCAATCAGCGGAGAATTGTCATAATTTAAGACGTTAAATGCGGCAACACGAACCTGTTTACTCTCTTTTGCCAAGACGGTTGAATTCCGCAGATTGCTGTCTTTGACAACCTCAGGCAAAGCTTTGTTTTGAATCGGTTGAATACGCCAAGCATTGAAACGGTATTCCAAAATCCCTTCAACATTTTTAAGCTGATAGCCTGTACGTAAAGTGTTTGCCGCATTAAATGTTTGTGGCAACCACGGTGTTCTGTTTTGATTGTTATAACCATCATCCAAGATAATCTTAGACAATAGATTTTGTTTTGCTAAAGCAACCGCTTCATTGGATTTCGCAGGATATAAATTGGTTGGGATATATAAGCGTCCCAAACTTAAAGACAATTGACCATATCGACCATAATCATAATTCTCGCTAACCGTTAAGGTTTGAGGAATTTTTACCAACATACCTTGATAGCGCTTAGGTGCATTGCCTGTAGCATCGGTTAAACTTGAAAATGGCAGTTGAATCGGAGTAGAACTCACCAAACTTGCGGCTTGATTATTACAGGTTTGAATATTGCTGCTCAGTTGATCAATTTGCAATTGATTTTCATAATTGGTTAAACGCCCTTTCAGAATAACTTCTTCACCTACTTTACCGCCAGTGATTGTGCTTGCAGCAGGGAGATAGACAAAGATCGCATTGCTCAAATTTGCTTTAGCTTTACTGTCAGGGGTTTGAATATAGAAACCTGAAAAACCATTTTGATAGCGATAATCCGCTGTAATGACACCTCGAACCACATATTGTTGGTTTTGTGCCGCAGATTGTAAATCTGCAATTGCAGTATCAGCAGTACTACAACTGATTGCAGGGATTGGCGGTGTCGTTGTACCAGTACCTAAATAGCTACTGAATGCATTACGATCTGACCATTTGCTCCACTCACTGTCCAAATCAAAGGCACTATTTGGATCTACAGCGCTGACATCATTTTTATTTTTTATTCTGCTTAGGCTATTTCCAGCACTAGTGATTGTGCTCCCCCAACCGCCACTTGCAGGTCTTTCCCCAATCCGCCCAAAACGATCTACAGCAGTGCCTTTATACACAAGGACTAAGGCATCATCGCCATTGAATGACAAACCAGCAACCTGATTCACTTTAGTGCCAAGTTCTGCCTGTAATTCGGTACGACCTACAATAAATTTTGCTTTACTGGCTAAATTTCCCTCTAAGGTGTAAGTTGCTGTTTTACTCGTTGCCCCATTGGTATATTGTTCAATTTGATAATCTGCAAGATTTACAGTGCTGCCATCTGGATTATAAATTTCTAATCCTTTTCTATTTCCTGTGCCATCGATGTATTGGCTAAACATCAATTGTGCGTAGCTTGGAAATGAACAGCCCAATAGTGCAAGGCTTAAACAAAGTGTATGTGGTTTTAAATTTTGCATAATTTTTAACGTTTGTTGAAATTTAAAGCAGATTAATTTTTATTAATGACAATATCGTGAATTGGAATCATTCTATTTGATCCATTTATAGTTTAGACAAAATATACCACAGGCAAAGTGGACTCAAATTGTTATAAGGACCTTAGAAATACGAGATCTTATGCTGATCATAAAAAAGCACCCTTTCGGGTGCACAGCATGGAACTTTAAAAGATTTTAAAATATTAAGCCTGCAATTGCATTTGCTGTAATTTAGCCACTTCTTGTTGCTTCAATAAATTACGTTGAATTTTGCCACTAGATGTTTTGGGTAAGCTTTCAACAAACTCAATTTCACGTGGGTAAGAATGCTTAGATAATCGTGAACGAACATATTCTTGTAATTTAGCATTCAATTGATGACAACCCTTGAACTGAGGCTTGAGCACAACAAAAGCTTTTACGATCTCTGTTCTTTCTGGATCAGGTTTACCAATCACGGCAGATTCTAAAACTTCAACACATTCCAAAAGTGTACTTTCTACATCAAATGGCCCAACACGATAACCTGAAGTTGTAATGACATCGTCTGCACGACCAATAAAATCAACTCCACCTAATTCATTCAAACGAACCGTATCCCCGGTTAAGTAATAATGGCCAACGAAGGATTTACGATTATTTCCACCATAACCTTTAAACCATGTGAGTGGTGATTGAGAGAAGTCAATTGCTAGCGTTCCAATCTCACCTCGTTCAACTTCTTGGTTGTCTTGATTTAACACTGCAAAACGATGACCAGGATTAGCAAAGCCTGCTGAGCCGACTTTTATTGCATGTGCTAAAGCATGATGGTTACCAATCACCATACCTAATTCTGTCTGCCCATATTGGTCATAAATATTGACATTTAAGTCATGATTAAACCAGTGAATTACTTCAGGTGTTAAAGGTTCACCCGCACTGCTGACTGCACGTAAATGCGCTTTGATTGAAGCATTAAATTTTTCTTTAAAGCCAAAGAACATACGAAATGCTGTCGGTGAACCGGTAAGATTACTGACTTGGTATTTTTGAATAATTTCTAAAGCATGGTCGACACTAAATGCACGTTCATCCATGATAATACTGTGACCTAATCCCAATGGGCCAGCAATACCATAATATAGACCATATGCCCAACCTGGATCCGCAAGGTTCCAAAATGAATCATCTTCACGTAAATCAACGGCATGACGCATATATTCTTTAAAGGCCAAAATCGCTTTTAATGGCACTGGAACGGATTTTGCCAAACCTGTTGTTCCAGAGGTAAACATCATTAAAAAATCATCAGCAAAACTCAACATGACGGGTGCACATTCAGCTGATTGACCTGCTAGTTCTTGCCAAAAATCTGCATCTTTTGTTGTTGCAAAATCTTGTGGATGAACAGTGAGAATATGCGGAAGTTCAATCCCGTTTAGTTTGGCACGTTGTTCAGTGTTGGTGATGATCAGTTGGGTATTGGCTGTTGCTACGCGATGCTCAATCGCTTTTGATTCAAAGGCGGTAAATAAGGGCTGATAAATTGCTCCGATACGCCAAGTTGCCAATATGGTGATCAATAGTTCTGGAGTCCGTGGTAATAAGCCAGCAATACAATCGCCTGTTTTTATGCCTAGCGATTGTAAATAATTGGCTAATTTTCCTGATGCTTGTGCCAGTTGTTCAAAGGTCCATTGTGAAGACTCACCGTTTTTGCCTTCCCAGATCAAAGCCACTTTATTTAAACCGACAAAACGCTCGCAGCACTCGATATAGGCATTGATTGACTGTGGGTTGCCAACCAGTTGCTCATTGATTAGTTTTCCATAATCGAATTCTTGATAGGCTTGTTCCAATGTTTTCATGGCAATATCCTTGTATTTTCAGCACAAATCATCTCGATGTGCAGTTCCATATTTTGCTTTCTAGCTTTTCTAAAAATGTTGAATCATTCAACATGTGTTCCTATGCTTATAGATAACCATGATTAGAAATCACACACAATTTCCAAATACCTCAATTGTATTGCGGTTTTTGAACATCTGCTTTTGCTGTCTTGGTGGAAGGCTTTAAAATAAAAAAGACCAGTGCGAAGCTGGTCTTGAGATAGAGTTTTGATGCGCTAATCTACAATTGAACTTACTGAATCACCGCTCTTGCGATAACTAAACGTTGGATATCGGAAGCGCCTTCATAAATCTGACTGACTCGAACGTCTCGATAGATTCGCTCTACTGGAAAATCAGCAACATAGCCATAACCACCATGAATTTGTATCGCATCTGAGCAGACTTTTTCAGCAATTTCAGATGCAAATAACTTCGCCATCGATGCTTCTTTTAAACAAGCTAAACCTGCATCTTTTAAACTTGCGGCATGGTAAATCAACTGCCGTGCTGCTTCGATTTGAGTGGCCATATCGGCTAAGCGAAATGCCACAGCCTGATGTTGTACCAACTCCACTCCGAAAGCTTTACGCTGATTGGCATATTCAACCGCAGCATCCAACGCTGCTCTTGCCATTCCCACACATTGAGCGGCGATACCAATGCGACCTGACTCTAAATTCGACAAGGCGATTTTATATCCTTCACCCTCATTTCCTAATATGTTCTCAGCAGGAATCCGACAATTCTCAAAAACAATTGTTGCAGTATCTGAGCAATGTTGTCCCATTTTGTCTTCAATCCGAGAAACGATATAACCTTCTGTATTGGTTGGAACGATAAAACAAGAAATACCTTTCTTTGCTGCGGATTTATCCGTAACTGCAAACACAATCGCCACTTGTGCGTGCTGTCCAGAAGTTATGAATTGTTTGGTTCCATTAATCACCCACGAATCGCCATCACGTTGTGCTTTACATAGCAAAGCACCTGCGTCTGAACCCGCCTGTGGTTCCGTTAAACAGAAACAGCCAAGCCATTGACCTGTTGCCAATGGCATTAAGTAGTCTTGTTTTTGTTGGTCTGTCCCATATTTTTGGATAATTCCACAAGGCAAAGAATTTTGTACGCTGACAATGGTTGAAATTGCACCATCTCCTGCAGCAATTTCTTCAATTGCCGTCACCAAGGAGATATAGTCCAAACCTGCGCCACCCCATTGATCAGACACGGTCATACCTAATGCACCCAGTTCACCCAACTCTTTGAGTTCTTGATGAGGAAATTTTGCAGTTTTATCACGTTCAGCAGCTGTAGGTTTAAGTTTATTCTGCGAATAATTTCGCATCATTTCCTGAACCATTTTTTGTTCATCATTGAGAATCATTTGAGCATCCCTCTCAGCACTTTTAAATTTTAAATCACTGCAATCATGATCAGCGACCAATCAAAATCTCGTTGTTTGTATAAATTTAGGCTAAAGTCTGCCTAACATGATGGTTTAGATCATGTCAGGCAGTATTCAATTTTTTAAAAGTTTGCTATTGCTTACGTTAAAGCAAAGTTAGAAATAAGCAGACGGATTAGACCAGATTACTTTGGCTGCATACGGATTGCGCCGTCTAATCGAATTGTTTCACCATTTAAATAGCTATTTTCACAAATATGACCAACAAGCTGTGCAAACTCTTCAGGCTTCGCAAGGCGTTTAGGAAAAGGCACCATTTCACCCAACGCATCTTGAACATTTTGTGGTAATGATTTCAACATTGGAGTTTCCATAATCCCTGGTGCAATGGTCATCACACGGATGGCATGTTGCGCAAGTTCTCGCGCCAAAGGTAATGTCATTGCAACAACAGCACCTTTAGATGCAGCATAAGCGGATTGACCAATTTGGCCATCAAACGCAGCCACTGAAGCAGTGTTAATAATCACACCACGATCTTCTTCACCTGCTGGTAATGCATAACGAGAAATGACATCTGCGGCAAAACGCAGCATGTTAAATGTTCCTGCGACATTAATATTCAATACTTTTTGAAATGCGTCTAAAGCATGGATGCCATTTTTACCTAGTACTTTGGCAGATGGACCAATCCCTGCACAATTAATTAAGCCATTTAATTGAGCATAATCCTGCTCCACATTTTTAAAGAATTGTTCAACAGCAACTTCATCGGTCACATCAAGTTGAACAAATTTGGACTTTTCACCTAAGCGCTTCTGCATTTCTTCGCCAAGCTGGTGATTCATATCCACCATGATCACTTTCGCACCTTGACCAATCAAATGTGTGGCTGTCGCTGCACCTAATCCAGATGCACCACCAGTCACAACAAAAACTTTTCCTTCAATTTTCATTTTACTTTCCTAGTTCATTGTTTGAATTGAGCAGTTTAAATGATGAATTAAACCCACTTTCGACTTAAGATGCAGAGTAAACATAGTCAAGCTTGAGTACAATTTCCAAAAGTTGCATCCTGTATGATGTATTTGGACAATTTAAACATCTTTTTGGAAAACTTTAGTCACAAAACACGTCTCACAAGATAATGGAATACACTGTGAACAATCAACAATTCAGTGAAAGCAAAGGCACAATTTCAATTGCACTGGTACATGAGGCGCTGAGCAGTGCCCAAGACAAGGGCTATGATATACAGCAGATTTTGCATGATGCAGAGATACCGCTGGAAATATTTCATGCAACCAAATCACGTATTGCTGTTTCAGCTTATGCAAAACTTTGGACTAAAATAGCAGACCATATGAATGATGAGTTCTTTGGCATGGACTCGCATCAGATGCGACGCGGTTGTTATAAATTATTGTCTAAAATGGTCATGCAAGCGGATACACTACAGACAGCGATTGAACAAATTTTGCAATATTTTAATTTTGTCTTGGATGACTTCTCCAGCAAACTGATTATAGATGAAAATTATGCATACATTGTCATTACAGACAAATTACAAACTAAGCGTATGTTCTGCTATGCCACTTATATTATGTTGATTCACAGTTTGATCTGTTGGTTAGTAGATCAAAGAGTTTTACTCAATCAATTGCAATTAAAATGCACGCCTCCTGAAGATGACAGCGATTATCGCGTTCGATTCTGTGAAAATATTACTTACCAAGCAGATGAAAATTATCTGCAATTCGATGCAAACTACTTAAACATTCAAATCAAACGTGATCAAAAATCTTGGTATGGTTTTATTAAAAACACCCCTGAAAATCTACTATTAAGATTTAAGAATCCTTTGGCTTTAAGTTCAATGATTCGCAAGCAATTACTTTCTATTGCTCCTGCTGAATGGTTAGAACTCGGTGAACTATCAGCGCAGCTCAATATTTCAGAAGCCACCATACAACGCCGTTTAAAAAATGAAGGCAGCAGTTACCAACAACTCAAAAATGATATACGGCGAGATATGGCGATTGAACTGCTTGGTAAAACCACACATACCTTACAAGACATCAGTGAGCTGTTGAATTTTCAGGATGCCAGCGCATTTCATCGGGCATTTAAAAAATGGACTGGGGTAAGTCCAGGTGCTTATAGAGAACCCAAATAACCTTGATAACATCGTTAAACAAAACTCAGTTTTTAGGAAAATTTATTTAAAATCAAAATTATAATAAAAAATATATCAATATAAAGACAAGCTCGATATTTACAGCTTATCTGAATAAGGTTGCAAATTAATCAATAATGGTATATTTATTACCCAATTTAAAGCAGGTTTTCTGCTTATTTCCTGTGGTACCCTCCTCCCCTTTAATCACTTTTAGGTCACTAACATGATTAAGATGATTGATGTACTAGAGCAAAATCTAGTTCAAAACTTTATTCATTCCCTTTCTGCTCAAACTGAACATTTAGATGAGCTTATCGAAGGTATTTTAAAAGCTTCAGATCATGACTTTGAACATGCTATGAATGATTTTTTCAAAACCAATGATGCTGCAGAAGTCGCACAAGCACTTGATATTCACCAAGAGCGATTAGATGCAATTCAATCAGGCTTAGCAATGAAAAAAGAAAACATTGCTGATACTGCAAAAATTGTTGCGCTTTGTCTAGCACTTGAAACCAATGCATTAGACCAAGTTGAAATTGCAGACAGTCTGGAAGATTATCCAGTTTAATTTGCCCAATCCAAAAATGCCTCTGTATAGAGGCATTTTTTATGTCTAATGACTAAAATTTAATTAGAATATTTTTTTATAACTCATTTCAATAATCATCTATTCAACAAACAAATATGCATACTTTAAAAACATAAATTTATTCATATAGTTAAACCAATATTTTTTATATTTCATATTTTAAGAAGTGAATATCTGTTTTTCTTTTTTGTACTTTTACCCTAAAAAATATACATATCTAGCTCTGTGTTTCTCTTTGAATTTTATGGGGTATGTATGAACGTTTTTAGCAAAAAAATGACGCGCTTAGTTTCCACCTTAGCCTTAAGCTTAACCGCAATGTCTTCTTTTGCAGCCATCCCAACAACATTGAAATTAGACTATGCCTATTACGCCCCAACAAGTTTAGTGGTTAAAGAACAAAAGCTGTTAGAAAAAGCCTTACCCAAAACAGAGGTCAAATGGGTGTTTAGCCAAGGCAGTAACCGTTCACTTGAATATTTAAACAGTGGCAGTATCGATTTCGCCTCTACTGCGGGTTTAGCAGCAGTATTGAGTCGTGCCAATGGCAGTCCAATTAAAACGGTTTATATCCAAAGCCAGCCAGAATGGACTGCATTAGTCGTTGCTAAAAACTCAGCAATCAAATCCTTAAAAGACCTCAAAGGAAAAAAAATTGCTGCAACCAAAGGTACAGATCCATTCTTATTTACGCTTCAAGCACTTGAAACGGTCGGCTTAAATAAACGTGATGTGCAATTGGTACATCTACAACATCCAGACGGGAAAACAGCTTTAGAACGTGGTCAGGTAGATGCTTGGGCTGGTCTTGATCCACTGATGGCATCTGCACAATTGCAATCAGGCGCAAAACTGCTCTATCGCAATATCGCTTTTAATAGTTACAGCGTGTTAAGTGTAAAAGATCAATTTAGCACCCAAAGCCCAGAAGCAGTTGAGGCTGTAATTAAAGCTTATGAACAAGCACGTAAATGGGCAAAAGCCAATCCAGATAAACTTGCAGAATTATTAGCACGTGAAGCAAAATTGCCACTTGAAGTGGCGAAATTGCAATTGAGCCGAACCAATCTAGATCAAAACATTCCAACTGCGAAACAGCTTAATGCGCTAAAGAAAGCAGGCACTATTTTGACTGAAGAGGAACTGGTTCGAAAAGGCACCAATGTAAATCAAGTTGTAGATCAACTATTTGACAGCAAATATGCACAAAAGGTCATTGGCAAGGTTGCTGAAAAGTAATGACAAAGTCTATACATACCCAATCGACGCAAAGCGAATCAAATGTACGTATAGCGCAGACGGGTTTAAACAAACCTGCCTTTAAGGCCAATGTTTTAAAATGGGTAAAAGGAATTACACTTCCGTTGCTGCTCATTTTATTATGCGAGTATTTAGTTCGTTTTGGATGGATTGAGTCTTATCTGCTCCCTGCCCCAAGTAGCTTAGTTGACTCATTCAAGGAGCTTGCCGCAGGTGATTTATTGACCCATATCTATACCAGTACTTGGCGTGTATTTTTAGGATTTTTTATTGGTAGCCTATTGGGACTCATTTTTGCAATTGCAGTGGGTTTAAACAAACACATTGAAGATTTTTTAGAACCCACATTTTCAGCGATCAAGTCTATTCCAAGCCTTGCTTGGATTCCGTTATTGCTTTTGTGGTTAGGCATTGATGAAGCCTCAAAAATTACCTTAATCGCGATTGGTGCATTCTTTCCCACCTATACCAATAGCGTATCTGCCATACATGGTGTTGATTCAAAGTTGTTAGAAGTGGCAAAAGTATACCGTCTGACCTATCTACAAAGTATCTTCCAAATTGTTCTGCCTGCTGCATCTCCTGGAATTCTCGTTGGACTCAGAAACAGTTTAAGCCTAGCGTGGATGTTTATGATTGCAGCAGAACTGATTGCAGCGACACAAGGTATCGGTTATCTACTCAGTGATGGTCGAGAAACCTCACGGCCCGATATTGTGATTATTGCGATTATCTTGCTGGCTGTCCTTGGTAAACTCACTGACAATCTGATGAAATTGATTGAAAACTGGTTTTTACGTTGGAGAACATAAACCGCTCAAAATACGGCTTTTGATCAGCCGTATTTTTTAAATTGCTTATTTGCAACTTGCATTTCTGCTTTTCTCTATGAAACACTGTCACAGTAATAGTAAGGTAGACAGTATGATCATTCGTGATAAAAGTAACAGCTTCGCACTTCTCTTTGCTTGGCACGGCACCATTCTTCCCAAAGTCTTACCCGCATTAACTTTTGTTGTGCTGATCTCGACAGTTCTGGTTTACCTATCATCACATCACTATTTTACAATTCCTGCTGTACCTGCAATTGGGTTTACCGTGTTCGGGATTATCCTTTCTATTTTCTTAAGCTTTAGAAATACTGCATGTTATGATCGTTGGTGGGAGGGTCGTAAACTCTGGGGTGCTTTGATTGCAACCTCACGCCATCTTTCTCGTGACACGCATGTTTTGCAAGAAAACCAGCGTAAAGTTTTAATGTATCGTGTGATGCTATTTACCCGTTTATTAAGAAATCGTTTACGCAATCAAAATCAGTCCATTGAATTTTATAAAAATAAAGTTGATTTAGATGAATTAAGCTTTAGCCAACTGGCAAACCACATTAATGCTGCACAATTTGTTTTAGAAGAAATCCAAAAATCTTTAGTGCAATCACTTAAATCAGGTGAAATTTCTGACATTATCTATCAAGGTTTAAATCATCATATTGTTGCAATGGGTAATATTCAGGCTGGCTGTGATCGCATTCTAACCACCCCATTGCCTTATTCTTATTCAGTCTTATTACATCGCACAGTATATTGCTTTTGTTTGATTTTGCCGTTTAGTTTAGAAGCAAGTTTAGGGATTTGGACACCCGTCATCGTCAGTTTAATTGCTTATTTATTTTTGGGACTAGATGCTTTGAGTGCTCAGCTTGAAGAACCATTTGGCCTACAAGAAAATGATTTACCTTTAGATTCAATTACTCGTTTAATTGAAAGAGAAATGCACAGCTCTCTGGGTGAAAAACTCTTAGAGCCGATTCAATTGGTGAAAAGTAATTTGACTTAGCTGGTTTTTCTAAAGGCTATATTTCCCCTTAGCTTTAAAATACAGCGAATTCTTTTAATACTTTTTATTCGCCAATAAAAAAGACTTTGTTGGATAAGCGCAACCACCGCCATCGAACAAAGTCTTTTTAGATATAGCAATGCAAAACTAATTTGGCCACTGACCTAACGTGACACGATCATTACCGCCATAGTCTTTAACAGTTCTGACCTGTTTAAAACCAGCACCTTTAAAAATGTTTTGTACCGCTTCAGCTTGATCATAACCATGCTCAAGTACGATCCAACCTTGAGTCGCCAACCATTTTTTACCTTGCTGAACAATATGTTCAATATCCGCCAAACCATGCTGCTCAGCAACCAAAGCTCGTTCAGGCTCAGAAGCAAGATGCGGCATATGCTCATCATCAGCATCAATATAAGGTGGATTAGAAACTATCACATCAAAAAATTGACGATTCAAAGCTTTAAACCAACTTCCTAGAAAAAACTTGACCTGCCCCAAGTCATGCTTTTCAGCATTATGTAAAGCAACCTCTAAAGTCGGTTCATAAATATCTGTGGCAATAATAGACCAATTTGGACGCTCACTTGCCAGCGATAATGCGATCGCACCTGTACCCGTACCTAAATCAACCATACGAGTATCTTCAGGCAAATCAAGATTTAAAACCGTTTCAACCAATACCTCAGTATCTGGACGAGGAACTAAAGTATCTTTGGTAACGGTTAAATCCAAAGTCCAAAATGGTTGTGAGCCAGTTACATAAGCCAAGGGTTCACCCGCAGCAATCCGCGCTAGACCCTCGACATATTGCTGTTCTTGCTCAGCAGTTAATTCTTGCGTAGATTTAAGTGACAAATCAAAAGCATCAATTTTTAAAATATGCTCAAGTAACCAAGCATTTTCTTGACGCTCATAACTTTCAGCTTCTCCACGTAAGGCCAAAGCCTGTGCAATATTCATTAACCACCATTTTGTTGTGCAAGCATCGCCAACTGATCTGCTTGATATTCGCGATGTAAGCTGTCAAGTAGCTCAGTCAAATCACCTTCCATTACTGCATCTAACTTATATAAAGTTAAATTGATACGGTGATCTGTCATACGACCTTGTGGATAGTTATATGTGCGGATACGTTCCGAACGATCCCCTGAACCCACCAAATCACGACGCATTTCGGATGTTGCTGCATCGGCTGCAGCACGTTTCGCATTCTCTAAACGTGAAGCCAGTAACGCCATCGCTTTTGCTTTGTTTTTATGCTGTGAACGTTCATCCTGACATTCCACCACAGTACCTGTTGGAAGATGGGTAATACGTACAGCAGAATCAGTTTTGTTAATGTGCTGACCACCCGCACCAGAAGCACGGTAAGTATCGATACGTAGATCCGCAGCATTAATCTCTACTGTGGTGTCTACATCAACTTCTGGAAGAATTGCCACAGTACATGCCGAAGTATGTACACGACCTTGTGACTCAGTGGCTGGAACACGTTGTACACGATGCGCCCCACTTTCAAACTTCAAGCGACCGTAAACACCTTCACCATTCACTAGACAGATAATCTCTTTATATCCGCCATGCTCGCCTTCATTTTCAGATAAGATTTCAATACGCCAGTTTTGAGTTTCAGCATATTTACTATACATACGGAATAAGTCACCTGAGAAAATCGCTGCTTCATCACCACCGGTACCAGCGCGGATTTCCAAATATGCCGAGTTGGCATCATTTGGGTCTTTAGGAATCATGAGAATATTTAACTCAGCTTCAAGTTGTTCAATTAAAGCTTTGTTCTCTTTGATTTCCTCAACAGCCATATCCTTAAAATCTGGATCAGTTAACATTGCTTCTGCTGTTTCAATATCTTCTTCAGCTTGCTTGTACTTTTTCCAAACATCGGTAATTTCTGATAAATCATTATGCTCACGGGACAAATTACGAAAACGCTTATTGTCTGAAATAACTTCAACATCTGCCAATAATGCTTCTAACTCTTCATGTCGATCACAAAGTTGGTCTAATCGTAAACGTAACGATTCTTTCATTTTAAATACATTCTCAAGCTAAGCCTTACCAAAAAACATCGAGCTTTATAACAGCCCATTTAAAATTGGTAAGAAAATTCTAAAATTGTGCCTAGTTTACCGATTCTGCCATTTAAATGACACATTTATATAAGCACCATCAAGATAAGCTGTAGAATTTATAACAATATGATCCGCATGATTTTTGATTAGATGCTTTTATTCTCCATTATTCATGCTATTTGTTGACTAATATGGGTGTTTTAAAATCACTTTTAATAGAAAACATACATTCAGATACCAAACGCTATCAATTTTCAGATCCCTCTCCACATTTTTTGGAAAAATTTTTGTTACATTTGCCACATCGAATAGAGATAGAACTGTCCAGATAAGGACATGGAGCAACACATGAAATTTAATACGATCATATTTAGTACTGTATTGGCAGTAACTTCAATATTTACAGTAAGTGCTCATGCTGATAACTCAACACGTATTGCAGCAACTTCTGCTCTAGGTAGTGTCGTTGGTACTGCTGTAGGTAAACAAATCGGTGGTAACACTGGCGCAATGATTGGTTCAGCAGTAGGCGGTGCAGGTGGTGCAGCAGCATCAACCAATAGAAAAGACCGTACTGCGGCTGCAATCGGTGGTGGTTTAGGTGGTGTTGGTGGTTATACCGTAGGTAAAAATATGGGTGGTACCACAGGTGGTTATATTGGTGCTGCTGCTGGTGCGGCGGGTGGTTCGGTTCTCGGTAAAAAAGTTTCTCAAGACCGCCATGCAGATCAACGTAAGTACAATAAAAAGTACTACAAAAAACACCGTCGTCATCACTAATTGATCCGTGAATGATATCAAGCACCTTCGGGTGCTTTTTTGTTTTGTTTCATCTTAGATAAACTGTCAATCGTGTAGAACTACAAGTAATGATTCATAGCTTAATATTGATTGTACAAAATAAGGTTTTACTTAAAATTAAGTTTAATATTCACATAATATGAATAAATTAATCAGCCAAATATACAATCCACACACAAAACACAGAAATTGCTTACATTCAAATCCATAATTATTGCTAAATGTTTCGTTATTCTAGCCTCAAGTTAAAGAATTCGAAGAAGCTTCGATCAGGAGTTTAAAATGAAATTACAAGCAATCCTTGGTACAACTGTAATTGCAGCAACAATGATGACGACTGCGCATGCAGGCAACTCAACCAATACAGCATTAACATCTGCACTTGGTGGTGTGGTGGGTGCTGCGATTGGCCAACAAATGGGTGGTTCAACAGGCGCGATGATTGGTTCTGCAATCGGTGGCGGTGTTGGCGCAGGCGCTTCATCAAATAAACGTGACCGTAATGGTGCGATCATCGGTGGTGCTTTAGGTAGTGCTGGTGGTTATACCGTAGGTCGTAATGTGACGGGTACTTCAACTGGTGGCTATATTGGCGCAGGTCTTGGTGCTGCTGGTGGTTCGGCATTAGGTCAAAAAGTCAGTGACGACCGTCGTTATGATGACCGCTATGACAACCGTTATGGACGTTATAATGATCGATATGATCGTGGCGGTTACCGTAATGTTGATTATCGCTACAATGACCGTGGCTATCGTAAAGACAATGGCAACCATTATGGTCACTACAAAAACAAGAATCATTGGAATAACTGGAAAAATTAATTTCAGTCCAAAATTAATATCCAATTATTTAAATCAAGCACCTTCGGGTGCTTTTTTTGGATAATAAAATCAACATCAAAACCACCAAATATCGACAATTTTCGATATACATTTGCACACTTATATCGTATTATTTCGATATATATTATTTTCGAGTTTAAAAATGTCGTCTTTAACAGATACCGCATTAAAGAATACGAAGTTCTCTATCCTAGAACTCGCACCTGTTCGAGAAGATCAAACAGTTGAGTTTTCTCTTAAGCATGCATTGCAACTTGCTCAGCATGCAGAACAGTTAGGCTTTGATCGCCTTTGGTTAGCTGAACATCATAATATGGACGGTATCGCCAGCTCCGCAACTGCTGTATTGCTGGGTTACATCTTAGCCAATACAAAAAATATTAAAGTGGGCTCGGGAGGGATTATGTTACCCAACCATGCACCTTTAGTGGTTGCTGAACAGTTTGGTACCTTGGCAACACTCTATCCAAATCGTATTGAACTCGGCTTAGGTCGTGCGCCCGGAACAGATCCAACCACCATGCGTGCATTAAGACGTGGTCGTCAAGAAACAGAAGAGCAATTTCCACAAGATGTTTTAGAAATTTTAAGCTATTTCGCCGATGCAGTGCCTCAGCAAAGAATTAAAGCAACACCTGGGCAAGGTACGCATGTGCCTGTGTGGCTTTTAGGATCGAGTCTTTTTAGCGCACAACTGGCGGCTAAATTAGGGCTTCCTTATTCATTTGCCTCACATTTCGCACCGAGAATGTTAGGACAAGCCATTCAGCTCTATCGTGACAATTTTGAACCATCCGCCTATTTAGATAAACCGTTTGTATCTATGGGGGTTCCTACTGTGGTCGCCCAAACCGATGAGGAAGCAGAGTATCTAGCCACAAGTGTGTATCAACGTATTCTTGCATTACTGACAGGACAAAGTTTAAAACTGAAACCGCCTGTAGCAACAATGGAAGGCCGATGGTCAGCATCAGAGAAAATGTCAGTACAAAACTTCTTAGGTATGGCGCAAATTGGCTCACCAGACACAGTGAAGAACGGTTTAAAGCAACTTTTAGAAAAATATCAGGTAGATGAATTTATTTTCACTTGCGATATTTATGATACACAGAAGCGCCTAGACAACTTTAGTTTATTGATGGATTTAAAAAAATAATACAAATCAATCATGTTTTCCTCTTTACCAAAATGAAATGACAAATTTCATTTTGGTTTTTTTTGATTTAACTGTTCTATAGCTGAAATATCCAATTGATTTAAAATACTATTTATTATTTCCCACACTTAAACTCTATTTGAATTAGCTCTCATAAATTGAAAAGATTTGCCATCTCATTTCAAATCAGCATAATAGAACATAGAAAAATCAGTAAAATAGTAATAAGGAACAACAATGAACCAATATATCAATAAACCCACCCCTGCTTTTATTGCAGTCAGTTGGGTGGCTTTACTTGCTGGTGCGGCAGCCTACTGTGTCGGTTTATTCAATGCACAAATTCTATTAAATGAAAAAGGCTATTATTTAATCCTGATCCTTTATGGTCTATTTTCTGCTGTTTCACTACAAAAAGTTGTTCGGGATAAACTTGAAGGTCAGCCAGTCACAGCAATTTATTATGGACTATGTTGGGCTTCAGTGGTGATCTGTATCGTTCTGCTCGCATTGGGTTTATGGAATGCGACCATGGCACTCAGTGAGAAAGGTTTTTATATCATGGCTTTTTTACTTAGCCTCTTCGGCGCTGTTGCTGTACAAAAGAATATTCGAGACTTGGAATATCTCAGAACAAATTCACAGCCTGAATTGCCTCAGCCCCACCCTGTTCAACAAGTTGAAGTTAAAGAACTTGAAACACCAGAAGATAAATTTTAATTGTTAAACAATCTATTGCTCCAAATGATAAGACTTGTCCTTTTATGACAAGTCTTTCTTTTTATCTCAATCACTTAGCTAAATTTTCACATTCAAAATCAAACCATTACTGGGTTGATATTTTTCATCATTCCACAATGAATATCTTTGCCAATTGATTCACAGAAATATTAAATAAAATGCAATGAAATCCTTATTTTTGATAGATTTGCTATGGCTTCAATTGACTTAGAAAAAATGTTAGATAAAGTCAAAAACACACAATGGACTTTATCCGATATTGATTGGGATGCACCAGGCCGTGAGCTGGTTACAGCTGAACAATGGCCAAAACTTAAAGACTTTATGGCAGATCTGATGTGGATTGAGCATGTAGGTGCCCGTGCATTTTCAGCAATGTCAAAAAAAGCGCCAACGGCAACTTTACGGGAGATGTACGCCATCTTTCATGCCGAAGAACAACGCCATGCCAATGCAGAAATGGCGCTCATGAAACGCTGGGGAATGTTAGATGGTGATATCCCTAAACCAAATAAAAATTTACGCTTGATTATTGAATGGCTAGATACCTATGCCGATGAAATGCCTTTTTATATTTTAGGCGCAGTGATTCCCATGCTTGAAGTGGCTTTGGATGGCGCTTTATGTACCTTTTTATTGGATACTGTAGATGATCCAGTTTGCCACCAAGCCTTTGAACTGATTAATGGCGATGAAGCACGGCATTTAGGTGTGGGTTTCAGTGTAATGGAAGCACAAGGGATCAATAAAAGCGTCATTGAGCTTGCCCAAATGGCTGCACGAGTAATCGACCCACGTTTGATGCTGGGTATTTTGGCCTACTTACCATTAATCAATAAAATGCGTGACAACGTCATTAAGCTCGGGCTTCCTGAAGAAAAATTATATGCAGCAATGAATAAATTTTCGAAAATTGGCGGAAGAACAGTGGAAGGACGCCGTAACCCGTGGTTTCAAATCATTCAATTTCATGGCAAAAATGTAGTAGATCGCAATAAAAAATGGTTCCATATCCCGATTGATGCCATGGTTAGCGTGACTGACAAGATTCCTGAAAAGTCTTTACCTAAAGTCCCAAGTTGGATATATCAATTAACGTCAGAACCCACTGCGACCAATTAGTATAAAAAGGAAATAATATGCTCGATAGGAAAAAGAGTCAAAATGAAGGTTTTTTTCAAAATCAGCCGGAATTTTTTAAGCATTATAAAGGTAAAATTATTGCATCTACTGAGATTAAACTCACCGATTTTACCGGTTTAAACGTGGCAATTATTGGTGCAAATCAACTTACAGTCACACACCTTAGCCACGTTTTAAACAGTGCTGAATTTGTAAAAGTGTTTCAAATCACACCCGCTTTTATTTTACCGCAAACTGAAAAAGGGGTTCAAAAGTTAATTTCGCACCCTTTGATTATCAAAAATCGTCGTTTGTTTAATCATCGTGTTAAATCAATGTTGGCGATTCGTTATCTAGAGTCGCAAGTTCAGGAACAATGGTTAAAACGTCAGTTGATGCCGAACTCTGCGTTAAAGAGTAAAGTATTTTTAAAATCAGATACTTACTACACAGCATTACAACATAAAAACTGTAAATTAATCACTTGGCCAGTCGTTAAAATTACTGAAAATGCAGTACAAAGTATGGAAGGAATTGAACATTTAGTGGATGTGATTATTACCACTTACGAATAATAGTTTGAGAAGGTTTGAATTTAAGAGGCTTTTAGGCCTCTTTTATTTAATTATTTGACCACACCACTGTAACGATAACCCTGTGGAGCTTTTTGATAACGTAAATAGTTATTGGTCAATTTTCCTGAAGCATTCACCACCAATATATCAATATTTTTTAAGTCTTTTGAGATACGGATAAAATCTTCAGCAGAACGCTCCCATTCCTGACAATCATTTTCAACACCAATTGAATCAAGTTTTTGAGTCTTGGTTTCAAAAATGGGGTGCGCGACAAATTTGCCGTTGTTCAATATAAAGGAGTTAATGCGATAGCCCCTTGAACAAGTACTATTAATAAATAGACTGGTGACTAAATAAACGTCCTGATTTTTAATTTTGACTTGCGCAATTTTATCGATAAATCCCACTTGAGCTAACTCTTGGGACGCCAATCCATTGCTTCGCTTCACCTGAATTAAACTATATGGTTCTCTCATCGTTCCCCCAGCAGAAACGTCCATTGTATAAAATTTGATTTTTCGATCAGGGCTGTAATGGATATCCAGCATATTTTTTTCAGTGAGTTTTGCAAACGAATATGCAAAACTCGATGAATCATTTTTTATTTTATTTTCAATTTCATTGGAAATTTTTTCATTGTACTGATCGCATTCAGCACGTCCTGAACAGGTTTTTTGATAATATTTTTCAACCAACCCATTTTCAAATTTGCTCAATGATTCAGCATTGGTTTGTTGTGCAAATATACTTTGTCCACTTACAAGTATGAAAAATGAACTCACTTTTAATATCTTATTCATATAACAAATCACACTATAAAAAATAATAAACATAAAAGAAAAAGAGCCAAATCTTGATTCAGCTCAATACTGTTGTTACACCACAACACACATCAAAAAATATAATGATGGATTATCCAATACGACGTTTTAGACCTGTCATTTGTAAAACGCGTGTTGAAATTTCTTCAATCGACATCTCTGAAACATTTAAATATTTAATCCCTTCAGAAATATAGATCCCTTCAACAGCACGCAGCTCCATCTGACACTGCGAAAAGCTCGCATAGCGACTATTGGCTTTACGTTCAGAACGAATGGCAACGAGACGTTCAGCATCAATCATCAAACCAAATAGTTTATTTTTATGTTCTTTCAGTACCGCAGGTAAGCGATTATCGTCTAAATCTTCTTCGGTCAATGGGTAGTTTGCAACTCGAATACCAAACTGCAAAGATAAATAAATTGAAGTTGGAGTTTTACCAGAACGCGATACCCCGATCAGGATTAAATCTGCTTTGTCATAATGGCGGGTACGTGCCCCATCATCGTTATCCAAAGCAAAATGAACAGCATCAATACGTGCTTTATACGACTCAGAATCCGTCACAGCATGGGTTTGTCCGACTAAAGTTGTAGGCGGTGTACCTAAAACGTCCGACAACTTACTAATAAGCCCTTCAAAAACATCAAGATTTACAGCATTTGCAGTGTTAATAATGTCACGAACATAAGGGTCAACCAAAGTATCGAATACCAAAGGTTGTTGACCATCTTTATCCGCCCTTTTATTGATTTCTTCGACTACATTCATTGCAGCTTCTTCAGAGGTAATATAGGGAATAATATGGATATCAAACTTTACATGAGGAAATTGCGCTAATAATGAATGCCCAAGGGTTTCAGCCGTAATCGCTGTACCATCAGAAATAAAAAATACGCTCCGCTTTATTTGGTTACTTTCTGACATTAAAAATCTCCTCAAACATTTGTCTTAGCGATGTATAATCTTTATAGTAAGCCCATCTTACATGACTATCACTTAGTTGAATCAAAATGCTAAGTTTTTTGTTATAATTTCATGCCAAGATAGTGATTAATACTGCATAAGTGGAGTAACAACTTTGGAAGCACGCGTAATCGGTCTGGAAAAACTAGGTAAACACGACGTTGAGATCGTGGGTGGTAAAAACTCTTCACTTGGGGAAATGATCAGTCATTTAGCAAATGCTGGTGTATCGGTTCCAGGTGGATTTGCAACGACTGCTGATGCATATCGCGAATTCCTAGAGCAAAGTGGCCTAAATGCTAAAATCAATGCAGAACTTGCAGCATTAAATGTTGATGATGTAATCGCACTGGCAGAAACTGGTGCAAAAATCCGTCAATGGATTGTAGAAACTCCACTTACTACAGGTCTAGAGACTGAAGTTCGCGAAGCATTTGCTGCCCTTTCTAACGGTAATCCTGACATCGCTGTTGCGGTACGTTCTTCTGCAACTGCTGAAGACTTACCAGATGCTTCATTTGCGGGTCAACAAGAAACTTTCTTAAACATTCGTGGGATCGACAACGTTCTTATCGCAATTAAAGAAGTTTTTGCTTCACTTTATAATGACCGTGCCATTGCTTACCGTGTACACCAAAATTTTGCACATGATATTGTTGCGCTTTCTGCTGGTATTCAGCGTATGGTTCGCTCTGAAACGGGTGCTGCAGGTGTAATGTTTACACTTGATACAGAATCTGGTTTCCGTGAAGCAGTATTTATTACTGCTTCTTACGGTTTAGGGGAAATGGTTGTACAAGGTGCAGTAAACCCTGACGAATTCTATGTTTCTAAGCCACTTCTAAGAAATGGCAAACATGCCGTTATTCGCCGTAATCTTGGTTCTAAACACCAAAAAATGATTTATGGTGAAGAAGGTGCTGCGGGTAAATCTGTTGTGGTTGTTGATGTTGAAAAAACAGATCGTCAGCAATTTGCTTTAAATGATTTAGAGCTTCAAGAACTTGCTAAACAAGCCTTGATCATTGAAGAACATTATCAAGCGCCGATGGATATCGAATGGGCAAAAGACGGTGATGATGGCCAAATCTATATCGTTCAAGCACGCCCTGAAACGGTAAAAAGCCGTGAGAATGTCGGCACAATGGAACGTTACCTCCTTAAACAAAAAGGTACAGTTCTTTGTGAAGGTCGTTCAATTGGTCAACGTATTGGTTCTGGTAAAGTTCGTATCGTTACCTCAATTAAAGAAATGGACAAAGTACAAGAAGGTGATGTTCTTGTATCTGACATGACTGACCCAGATTGGGAACCAGTGATGAAACGTGCGGCTGCAATTGTAACTAACCGTGGTGGTCGTACTTGTCATGCGGCAATTATTGCCCGTGAACTTGGTGTTCCTGCCATCGTAGGTTGTGGTAATGCAACAGAAGTGCTTGTTGATGGTCAAGAAGTCACTGTTTCTTGTGCTGAAGGTGATACAGGCTTTATTTATGAAGGTGCGTTAGATTTCGAAATTCAACGTAACTCGATCGAATCTATGCCTAAACTTCCGTTCAAAATTATGATGAACGTAGGTAACCCTGACCGTGCATTTGACTTTGCTCAAATTCCAAACGAAGGGATCGGTCTTGCACGTTTAGAATTCATCATCAACCGTATGATTGGTGTGCATCCAAAAGCGTTGTTAAACATCGACAGCCTACCACGCGAAACACGTGCGGCAGTTCTGGCACGTACTGCAGGTTATGCATCACCGATTGAATTCTATGTTGAAAAATTGGTTGAAGGTATTTCTACCCTTGCAGCTGCATTTGCTGACAAACCAGTGATTGTTCGTATGTCTGACTTTAAGTCAAATGAATATGCGAACTTGATTGGTGGTAAGCTTTACGAGCCTGAAGAAGAAAACCCAATGCTTGGTTTCCGTGGTGCGAGCCGTTATGTATCTGATAACTTCCGTGACTGCTTCGAACTCGAATGCCGTGCATTGAAAAAAGCACGTGATGAAATGGGTTTAACCAACATTCAAATCATGATTCCTTTTGTACGTACAGTATCTGAAGCGAAACGTGTTATTGAGTTATTGGCTCAGAACGGTCTTAGACGTGGTGAAAACGGTCTTAAAGTGATCATGATGTGTGAGTTACCAACAAACGCATTACTTGCTGAACAGTTCCTTGAACACTTCGATGGTTTCTCTATCGGTTCAAATGACTTAACTCAGCTAACACTTGGTTTAGACCGTGACTCTGGTATCGTTTCTCACTTGTTTGACGAACGTGATCCAGCAGTAAAAGCATTACTTTCTATGGCAATTCATGCTTGCCGTAAAGCGGGTAAATATGTAGGTATCTGTGGTCAAGGTCCTTCTGATCACCCTGATCTTGCAAAATGGTTAATGGAACAAGGTATTGAATCTGTTTCATTAAACCCAGACTCAGTTTTAGATACTTGGTTCTTCCTTGCTGAAGAAAAGATTAAACAATCTTAATCAAAGCCGTTTAAAAAGACCCTCTAGCAGGGTCTTTTTTATGTATATTTTTTTAAACTTTGATTTTAATATTCTATTAAATATCAGGTTTAAGATTGCTAGTTTTTAACGTAGATGCAAACATTCAATATATCGTTGGTGTATTCAGTTTTCACATCTGTGTTTGAATGTTAAACCAAGTTTTCGGGTCACCCTTCTGCTGCTAAATAGGTTAATTTTTCTTGATATTTTAAGATTTCGTGTAAATTTAATGTTAATACATTCAAAAATCTAGTATACATAGTGGTTTAAAAAAGTAGGTGAACAAAGTTGCGGTTATGTTCATTTTCATCTACCAATTTTGTACTTTTAGATTTATTTTGAGAATTGAGTTTTATGCAAATTTACTTGGCGAGAAATAACCAACAAGCTGGCCCGTATTCAATTGAACAACTGAATCAAATGCTTGCAAGCCAGCAAGTACTTTTAACAGATTTAGCTTGGCATCAAGGATTAACGGAATGGAAAGCGCTTGGTGAACTTACACAAGGTAAACTTGTTTATGAGCCTATTGGTTATGTCACACCAACGTCATCAAACAACGAACAAATTGATCGTCAACAAAATCCGGCTATCACCAATATAAAAATTGAAAAAAGTACAAAAAAAATCATTAAAGCAGCACCTGTAGGTAAACGAATCTCAGCCAAACTTATCGATTTTGCCCTTTTGTTTTTACCCCAATTCATCGCTATTGCTTATTTTATGCCTGAAGATGCAATCAAAGTTGCTTCAGATGGTTTTTCAGTAGACAACCAAGTTAAAATTGCTGAAATGATCAGCCAAAGTATGCCAGCCTATCTGAATATTGCTCTGATGGTCTTTGTACTTATTCTCTTGATCACTCAATGCTTTATGATTACCAAATTTGGGCAATCTATTGGTAAAAAAATATTCAAACTGCAGATTGTTGATGTCAATACCAATCAATTGCCAGGGTCGCTAAGAGGATTTTTTGTTCGTTCATTTTTATTTCTTATCCTGTCTCAAGTTATGAGCGTATTACCTCTGATTGCCATCATTTTCATTGTTGATTTGTTCATGTTTTTCTCTAAAGAGAATTATGCATTACATGATCGTATTTCTAAAACCAAAGTTATTGATCTTTCAGAATAATTCAAATGGCGGTTATACCGCCATTTTTTATCGCTAGCCAAGCACAAAATAATAATTTATGTTTTTGTTTTCCTTATAATTCCGACTAAAAATATCAGGTATTTTTACATCAATATATTCAACCTCTATGTATAGCTAAGTTTGACGATATGAGGCATAATGCCCTACAACGTAGCGGTGTCAGATCATTGAGAATGTTTTCTATTTAGAAATAATAGTCATTTTCAATCATGCGGCACTTTAATCGCTATCCCATATTTATATAGGGAATGGGACTCTTCACCGAGGTTGTAAAATGAGACAAACGACTTTAGCTGTATTGTCTTTATCTGCGATCGCCGCACTCTTAACTGGGTGTGGTGGTGATATAGTACTTCTAAACTCTAAAGGTCCAGTCGCTGAAGGTCAAAGTAGCCTGATGATGACTGCGATCTACTTAATGCTATTGGTCGTAATTCCTTCGATCTTGATGGCATTGTGGTTTGGTTGGAAATATCGCGCGTCAAATAAAGATGCAGACTATAAACCTACATGGGCACACTCTACTGCGATTGAAATTGTAGTATGGGGTATCCCGTGTATTATTATTGCTATTCTTGCGTATTTAACATGGTGGGGTTCACACAAATATGACCCTTACAGACCATTAACGAATACTCAAGGTCAGATGGAAGAACATTTAAAAATTCAAGCAGTCGCTGAACAGTTTAAATGGGTATTTATCTATCCTGAACAACAAATAGCTACAATTAACGAAGTTCGTTTCCCAGTCAATAAACCAATTGAATTTCAAATCACTTCTAACTTTACAATGAACTCATTCTTCATTCCTAAGTTAGCAGGTCAGGTTTATGCAATGGCAGGTATGCAAACTAAGTTACATATGCTTGCAGAACATCCAAGTCCAGCAGATGGCTACCGTGGATTCTCAGCAAACTATAGCGGCTATGGCTTTACGCAAATGCGTTTCAGAGCTCATGCTGTTTCAGATGCTGACTTCAACACTTGGGTAGACGCTATTAAAGCAGGTAAAGGTACTTCAATTAATCCTGAAGCGATCCAAAAAACCACGCTTGATGCGACTGAATTTGCTACGCTCAAAGATGGTGATCGTTCTAAACACCAAATTGAAGCAATGCTGAACAATGCGCATACTCCAGAAGAACTTAAAGCTGCACACGAAGCTGAACGTAAAGGTCCATTCCCTACTAAGCCTCATCCTGTGACTTATTATTCTTCAGTTACGCCTGACTTGTTCAAAAGCATTATCAACACTTACATGAGCAACTACCATGGTGCAGACCATGCAGGCGCTGAACATGCAGGTGCTGAACATGCAACTGCTTCTGTAGGGGAATAAGACATGTCTTTGTTATTAGGTAAACTCAATTGGGATGCAATCCCTAAAGAGCCGATTGTACTTGTAACAATGGTCATTATGGCTCTTGGTGCAATTGCAGTTTTCGGCGGTATCACCTATTTCAAAAAATGGGGTTACCTCTGGAATGTATGGTTTAAATCTGTAGACCATAAAAAAATTGGTATTATGTATATCCTTGTGTCTGTTGTGATGCTACTTCGTGGTTTCGCAGATGCAATCATGATGCGTCTTCAACTGTTCCTTGCAAAAGGTGGCGGTGAAGGTTACTTACATCCAGACCATTACGATCAGATCTTCACCGCACATGGTGTAATCATGATCTTCTTCGTAGCAATGGGTCTTGTTGTTGGTATGATGAACATCACTGTACCACTTCAAATTGGTGCGCGTGACGTTGCATTCCCATTATTAAACTCTGTGAGCTTCTGGTTATTTGCTGGTGCTGCTGGTTTGATGATGGTTTCACTAGTATTAGGTGAGTTTGCTGCAACAGGTTGGATGGCTTATCCACCTCTTTCTGGCATTCAATATTCTCCTGGTGTTGGTGTTGACTACTATATCTGGGCTCTTCAGGTTTCTGGTCTAGGTACGCTTTTAACCGGTGTTAACTTCTTTGTTACCATCATCAAAATGCGTGCACCTGGTATGAAACTTATGGACATGCCGATCTTTACTTGGACTGCACTTTGTACAGCAGTATTGATCATTGCATCTTTCCCAGTATTGACTGCAACAATTGCAATGTTAACGCTAGACCGTTACTTCGGTTTCCACTTCTTCACCAATGAGCTTGGCGGTAGCCCAATGCTTTATGTGAACTTGATTTGGACATGGGGTCACCCAGAAGTATATATCTTAGTATTACCTGCTTTTGGTCTTTACTCTGAAATCGTTTCAACGTTCTCTCGTAAAACGTTGTTCGGTTACAAGTCTATGGTGTATGCAACGATTGCGATTACAGTACTTGCTTTCGTGGTATGGTTACACCACTTCTTTACCATGGGTGCTGGTGCCAACGTTAACGCGTTCTTCGGTATCATGACCATGATTATTGCGATTCCTACTGGTGTGAAAATCTTCTCATGGTTATTCACTATGTATAAGGGTCGTATTACCTTTACATCACCAATGTACTGGACACTTGGCTTCCTTGTGACTTTCGGTATCGGTGGTTTAACGGGTGTATTGATGGCTGTTCCACCAGCTGACTTCTTGGTACACAACTCTTTATTCTTGATCGCTCACTTCCATAACGTAATTATTGGTGGTGTTGTATTCGGTATGTTCGCAGGTATCACTTTCTACTGGCCAAAAATGTTTGGTTGGAAGTTAAATGAAACTTGGGGTAAAGCATCGTTCTGGTTCTGGTTCTTTGGTTTCTATTTTGCATTCATGCCACTTTATATCCTTGGTTTCATGGGTATGACACGTCGTTTGAATACATATGACAACCCTGAATGGGACCCATACTTAGCAATTGCTTTGTTTGGTGCTGTGCTTGTAGCAATCGGTATTGCTTGTTTCTTAATGCAAGTTATTGTTGGTTTCTTACAACGTCACGACAACATGGACAACACAGGCGATCCATGGGATGGTCGTGTACTTGAATGGTCTACTTCATCCCCTGCTCCGTTCTATAACTTTGCTGAAATTCCAAAAATCAATGGTATTGATACTTTCTGGAATGACAAAGAGAATGGTGTAGCGTATGCACGTCCTGAGAAATATGAAGATATTCATATGCCAACTGACCGTGCTGCTGGTTTTGTTATTGCCTTGTTCATTACAGCAATGGGCTTCGCTTTAATCTGGCATATTTGGTGGTTAGTCGTTGCAACTTTCCTTGGTGCTGTTATCAGCTTCATCGTAAGTTCATTCACTAAAAAAGTGGACTACTACGTACCAGCTGCTGAAGTAGAACGTATCGAAAACGAGCGTTATGCTTTACTTGAAAAACACTTGAAGAAGGACTAAGGATATGGCTGAAGTACTTCATCACGACAACCACGGACACGATGAACATCATCATCACGATGATACAGACATCACCGTCTTTGGTTTCTGGACATACTTGATGAGTGACTTGATTTTATTCGGTACACTCTTCATCGCGTTCGCTGTATTAAGCAGTCATATTCCGCCTGGTACTCCAAGTCCAAAAGAGTTATTTGGTGAGTCTTTAGGTTTCGTACTTGTTGAAACCTTTGCTCTCTTGATTTCTTCTGTGACTTTCGGTTTTGCGGTACTTGCTTCTTACAAGAAAAATGTCAACCAAGTGCTTATGTGGTTAATTATCACTTGGCTCTTTGGTGCAACATTCATCGGTATGGAACTTTATGAATTTAATCATTTAGTTCACGCTGGTCATGGTCCTACCCACAGTGCGTTTTTATCTGCGTTCTTTACCCTTGTAGGTACGCATGGTATCCACGTAACATCTGGTTTGGTCTGGATGATCGTGTTAATGGTTCAAATCAAGAAAAATGGTTTGACTGTTCCAAATACACGTCGTCTTGCTTGCCTAAGTTTGTTCTGGCACTTCCTTGACATCGTTTGGATCTGTGTATTCAGCGTAGTTTATTTACTGGGAGCTTTATAATGAGTCATGATCATAATGCTGCTGGTGCTTCGCACGGAAACATCAAACAATACTCTATCGGCTTCATTCTTTCTGTCGTATTGACCATCATCCCTTTCGGGATGGTGATGAAAGGAATGACTGGTGGTGCAGTTGTTGCAACGATTGCGATCACTGCGATTGCTCAAGTTCTTGTACAATTAGTTTTCTTCTTGCACATGAATTCATCTTCTGAACAACGCTGGAATGTGATTGCATTCATCTATACGATTCTGACGATTGCAGTTCTCTTAATTGGTTCTGTATGGATCATGAACTACTTACATTCAAACATGATGCTCTAGGGTGTCATGTTGAAAAAATATCTATTCCTGACTAAGCCAGGAATTCTCTTTGGTAACTTCGTTACCACTTTGGGCGGCTTTTTCTTAGCCGCTCAAGGTTCTGTAGATTTCCTTTTACTTCTCATCACATTACTAGGTACTACGCTTGTCGTTGCCTCTGGCTGTGTGGTGAATAATGTCATTGACCAAGACATTGACCAAAAAATGCAACGTACAATGAATCGTGCGCTCGTCAAAAAAACCATCAGCCCAACAGTTGCTTTAATTTTTTCTGCTGTGCTCGGTTTAATTGGCTTTGCTTTGTTGTGGTTTTTTGTCAACGCCTACGCATTTGGCTTTGCTGTACTCGGCTTTGTTGTGTATGTGATTTTTTATAGTCTTTGGAGTAAACGTACTACCATTCACCAAACTGTGATTGGAAGTATTTCTGGCGCAAGCCCTCCTGTAATTGGATATACTGCTGTTTCCAACGGATTTGATGTTGCCGCTTTGCTGATTTTTTTAGCTTATGCACTCTGGCAAATGCCACATTCTTGGGGAATTGCAATCTATCGATTTGATGATTATAAAAATGCAAATATTCCAATTTTACCTGTAGCCCGTTCAATTTTTCGCACGAAAGTTGAAAGTTTAATTTACGTTATTCTGTTTGCTGCAGTTTTAAATGGATTGTATTGTTTTGGCTATACCAACATTTTCTTCCTTATTACCTTTAATGCTTTATGTGCCTATTGGGTATATTTATCGATTATTGGATTTAAAGCTGAAAATGATCAGGTCTGGGCAAAAAAATACTTTTTGTATTCCGTCATTCTAATTACAGCGCTCAGTGTGAGCTTTAGTTTTAGTTATGTCTCCCCTGCACCTCATTTGCCACTGTTTTAAAAAAAGATAGAGTTCTCTCTATCTTTTTTTTATCTGCATAAATAAAATTAAAATATTAAAATTTTTATTATAACGATAGGCACTTTATGCTTTTTAACAATAAAACACTGCAATATTTCTTTCTTGTCGGTTTACCTTTGGTAGTTCACCCTACTTCTAGCTTTGCTGGCGCTGCAGAAGAAATCGCATCACCAACTTTTGACCTAAACAACAATCAATATCGTATATTAAATCTCCCCATACTCTATCCAGCCAATGACAATAGAACCAACATGATGCTACTGCTAAGTGACAAAGGTTTAGCAAGTATCAAAGCATTTGAAGTTGATAAAATGAGTTTATGGGATACGTCTAGTGGCTTAGCCCCTTTTTACCCAACCGAACTAACTCAAGCATCTGAAAATAAGATTCCAAACAAACGTACTTTTTATGATGCAAATGATCACGTCTATGATGAGCGCTGTATAACGCTCAAATCTGGTGCTGAAGTTTTTCTTCAACAAGTTTCAAATCACAAGAAAATATCTCAAAACGAAAAAAGCAGCTTGTTAGAACAACGAAATCAGATCAAAGATTGTCAACAAACTATTCCATTGATTCAGGTCAATGCACAATGGACACAATCCGCTCAACAGTATGCTTCTTATTTAAATGGGATCATTTTATTTTACAAAGCTAACTATTCCTCAGCAACTAAAATATTTACAGCACTAAGCCAAGTTGATGACCCTTGGTTAAAAGAAACAGCTCAATACATGCTCATCCGCACATCATTAAATGAGTTGTATAGCCAGTCATTAGGAACGTATGGTGATTTAGATACTCAGAAAGTTGATCAAGCACTTCTTAAAACTTTTTTTAATCGCATTACTGATTATTTTAAGCTTTACCCTAAAGGTCAATACGTAGCCAGTGCTAGAGGCTTTTTACGCCGAGGCTACTGGATTGCCAATCAACAAGATGCGCTAGTCAAAGAGATGATTTGGCAGATGGATCACCCCAGATCAGATTATTACAATCTCGATATGTCCACATTGGCGGCCGAAATAGATCGCAAGGTATTTGGTTTAGAAAACTTCAACGCAAAAACACTCAACGATCCTTTCTTTTTAGCCATCTATGATCTGATGTATATGCGTCAGAGTGATTCTACGCAGTACCGGCCAATTAGCTGGTCCGAGTTAAATGTACAAAAACCTGTATTTAAGGAGCAACCTGAGTTGTTCCGTTATTTACAAGCCGTTCATTTGTATTTTATTCAGAAAAAACCGCAAGATGCGTTAAATTATTTACCGAAACAAAAACCTAATTCCATTCAAAATTATTTAGAACTCAGCCAATATACGCTTAAAGGAGTCATTCTTGAAAAAAGTAGTGATAAAAATCTGGTTGAACAATATTGGGATCATTTACTCGCAATTTCTGCTAATCCTTATCAAAAAGCTTTGGCAGAAGTCGCCCTAGCGATTCACTATAAAAACACCAATAACCAAAATGCCTTTTTAGGAAATCATTCAAAAATCAAACAAGCAAGCTTACAGAAAGCATTCATTACTCAAATTGCCGATGTCAAAGCTTTAGAAAGTATCATTACTGCCAAAGACAGTTCAGCTGATAAAAAGAATCTGGCTTTATATACATTATTAGATAAAAGCTTAATGAGTCAAAACTATGCGGTATTCAATAAAGCATATACTACATGGTTACCTCAAGATGCCTCAGAATACAAAGCATACAACAGCAAAATTAAAGCTTATAAGTCAGAACCCCACTTCGAAGTTTTTGTTTGGAATGGTCATGAAATTACACCAACGCTCAAATGCCCTAAATTAAGCACCTTAACAGCTGGCTTAGAAAAAAATCCAAAAAATTTAACTTATCGTTTATGCCTAGGCGAATATATGCGTAATCAAGGCACTGCTTTAGAAAATTTTTATGGTGACTATTACTATGGTCCAAGTTTTAGCCAGCCGAAAAATGCCTTTATAGGTGAAACTTTTAGTCGTGGTGAAGTTTATAAAGAAATTATTAAATCGAATTCTAAAAGTGAATTACAAGCTTATGCACTTTATCGTGCTGTTATGTGCTATTCGCCGAGTAGTATAAATGTCTGTGGTGGAAAAGAGGCCACAAAATCCACACGCAAACAATGGTTCGCACAAATTAAAAGTGACTATCCAAATACCATATGGGCAAAATCTTTAAAATATTATTGGTAGTTGATTCATGCTTAAACAGATTTTCTCGGTTCTACTGACAATCCAATGTTGTTTAGGATTAATGGCGTGTCAACCGAGTCAATCCGCAACAGCCTCAGATCAGGTCAATGCAAATGACTATAATGCCTTTTGGATTTGGGGAAATATTAAGTCTGCGCCTTATTTAAGTAAAGCAAAGGAAATCTATATCTTACAAGGTGAAGTTAGGCTGGAGAAAAATTCCAACCAATCTATCTTGATCCAGCAAGGCATTTCTGTGGTTAAAATTCCACATCAAAAAGTATGGTTAGTTTTTCGAAATCATCATTTAAATTGGCAAGGCGCTGAAATAGAAAAAATTTTACAACGCGTCCGACAGTGGGAAAGCGCAGGCAATCACATTCAAGGTATTCAAATCGACTTTGATGCACCAACTAAAAATTTAAAAGCATATGGCTTATTTCTACAACAGCTTAGAAAGCAGTTACCACAGCATTATCAACTCAGCATCACCAGTTTGATGGATTGGGCCAATCTGCGTGATCCAGATACACTAAGGCTATTTAGAGAAAATATTGATGAAATGGTGATTCAAACCTATCAAGGCTCTACGACTATTCCAAATTATCAGACTTATTTAACCAAGGCTTCAACATTGAAACTGCCTTATAAAATTGGCTTGGTACAACATGGTAAATGGGATCAGCAACTTAAATTTGATACTGATCCAAACTTTAAGGGTTTTGTGGTGTTTTTATTACCACAAAATAAATCATGAATTAATCTAATCAATAAATTCACGTTTTTATTCAATTTAACATCTAATTGAGTGACCCAATTAACTTCCAAAAAAAACAGAATCATGCTCAAACCGAGCAAATAACGCATCCATTTTTCCCGCATATTTCATATCCAGTTGATCCCATAATTTTTTCGGAAGTGGAATAAATTCTAATGTGTCGGAACCATCAGAAGCTTTACAGAAACGGATTTCATACTCAGGTTGTAAAATTTCATTGAGTGACCGTAGTGTGGTATCCCGATCAGCACCTTCTCCTTGATAAGGAATCAACAATGATTTTTCACCATAATGAATTGTGATGCTAAAACCTTGTTGATTATCAGCATTTTCAAGTTCAGCAGACAATTGTCCAGTTTCTAAAATATTTTCACAATAGCCAATAATTGCATCATCCTCTTCTCTCCAATCCACCACCATGACAATGTCATAACGACCATCAAAAACATCAAAGTAGAAGTCTTGTGTAGGGTTTTCAATATAAGAATCAATGGTTTCAAGTTTTTCAGTACTGTAGTTTGTCATTTTAGCGATCCATATTTTTATTCATTTTCAATCTAAATAGGTACAAGATGAAATTCAATCTCGGGTCTGTAAAATTTTAGTGGTTATTCCAATAAATATTTGAATATTAAATTGTGTTTGCGCGCAAACTTTCCTATAATAGGCGCTCGCAATTTTTGCGGCACAATCTACTGGCTTTTAAACTGTTGTTTAAAGTTTATGCTGATTGTGACTCCTTGCTTCAATCTTTTTAAGGTTGGGGCTGTATAAACCGTAAGGAGCTGACAATGCGTCACTACGAAATCGTAATTCTGGTACACCCAGACCAAAGCGATCAAGTTGTGGGAATGGTAGAACGCTACATTTCTCACATCAAAGATGCTGAAGGTCAAATTCACCGTCTTGAAGATTGGGGCCGTCGCCAATTGGCTTACCCAATTAACAAAATCCATAAAGCGCATTACATTTTAATGAACATTGAATGTAACCAAACTACGCTTAATGAATTAGAAGAATTGTTCCGTTATAACGATGCAATCCTTCGTAACGTGATTATCCGTCGTGAAAACGCAATCACTGAAGAATCTTTACTCGCTAAGAGTGCTGAAGAAAAACGTGCGCGTAAAGCTCAACGTGAAGAAGCACAACAAGCTCAAGATTCTGTTGAAGCATAAGGAGAACATCAATGGCACGTTTTTACCGTCGTCGCAAGTTCTGCCGCTTTACAGCTGAGAACGTTACGTACATCGACTACAAAGATATCGACACTTTAAAACAGTACATCACTGAAAACGGCAAGATTGTTCCTAGCCGTATTACAGGTACTAAAGCTCGTTACCAACGTCAATTAGCGCTTGCTATCAAACAAGCTCGCTATTTAGCGTTGATTCCTTACACTGACAATCATAAGTGAGGTTGAGCCGTGGATATTATTTTATTACAACGCATTAAAAACCTTGGTAAATTAGGCGATAAAGTTTCAGTTAAAGCTGGTTACGGCCGTAACTACCTTATCCCTCAAGGTAAAGCAGTTGCAGCGACTGAAGCGAATACTGCTGCATTTGAAGCTCGTCGTGCAGAACTTGAGAAAGGTGAAGCTGAAGTTTTAGCTGCTGCTCAAGCACGTGCTGACCAATTGAACGAAGTAAACATCGTTATCACTGCGAAAGCTGGTGATGAAGGTAAATTATTCGGTTCAATCGGTACTCGTGATATCGCTGACGCGTTAACAAATGCTGGTCTTGTTGTTGACCGTGCTGAAGTTCGTTTACCGAACGGTGCACTTCGTCACACTGGCGAATTTAACATCGCAATCCAATTGCATCATGATGTTACTGCTGAAGTTCTCGTTACTATCGTATCTGAGTAATTTCTTGCAGAAAAAAAGAGCATACTTTTGTATGCTCTTTTTTTATCTTTAAATTTTACCTCGGATCAGCTGAAATTGTTTCTAGTTGATTCATTACCCTACTTATCGGTATTACTGTTAGATACTTTTAGTATTTTGCATTAAGATAAGTGAGTACTTCAGTACACACGTACATTACGTAAATAATGTTTTTGCACGATTTAAAAATCAAGGTTTTATATGTCTCAGGCAACTGCCACAGCTCAACAGAATCCCTTCAGCACTGATGCAAAAAACAAAGACAATGCTCAGTTAAAAGAGTTTCGCACGCCTCCTCATAACTTGGCAATTGAACAAGCTGTACTGGCTGCATTGATGACGGTTGCTGAGTCTTTTGAACAAGTCAGTGATACTTTGAATGAAACTGATTTTTATGCAACACGTCACAAATATATCTTCCGTGCAATCGAAAAACTGGCACAAGAAAACTCTCCATATGATGCAGTTTTAGTCAACGATTGGCTGATTAAGCAAAACTTGCTTGATGCAATTGGTGGTGAAGAATATTTAATGCAATTGATGTCAGATTCACCTTCAAGTTTCTATAACCTAGAAACCTATGCGGGCAAAATCAAAGAATTTTCAACGTTAAGAAGCATGATTAAAGTGGGCAATGAAATCCTGCAAAATGCTTATGACACCAAAGGTCGTGAAGTCAGTGAAATTCTAGATCTTGCTGAAACCAATATTTTCTCTATTGCAGAACAACATAATAATAATGCCAAAGCACAAGGGCCAAAAGCCATTACCTCAGTTGTAGCAGACGTTTTTGATAAGTTAAATGAACTTTCTCAAATGGAAGGCAATATCACTGGTTTAACCACAGGTTTTATGGAGTTAGACAATAAAACCTCTGGTATGCAAGCTGGTGATATGATCATTGTTGCTGCACGTCCGTCGATGGGTAAAACAACCTTTGCCATGAACCTTGTAGAAAGTGTGTTATTTAACTGTGATCTTCCAGCACTGGTTTTCTCTATGGAGATGCCAGCAGACTCTATCGCCATGCGTCTCATTTCAGCGTACGGTAAAGTCCATCAAGGGCATTTACGTTCGGGTAAACTTGACGGCGATGAATGGTCTAAAGTCACAGGAACCATTTTACAGCTACAAGAAAAACATCTTTATATTGATGATTCATCTGCACTGCCACCAACGGAACTTCGGGCACGTGCACGACGTATTGCCAAACAACATGGCGGCAAGCTGGGTTGTATCATGATCGATTATCTGCAATTGATGAAAGTACCAGGCATGGGTGATAACCGTGTTGGTGAGATTGGTGAAATTTCACGAAGCTTAAAAGCCCTTGCCAAGGAAATGATGTGCCCTGTTATTGCACTGTCACAGCTTAACCGTTCTCTGGAAAACCGTCCAAATAAACGTCCGGTAATGTCCGACTTACGTGAATCAGGTGCAATCGAGCAGGATGCCGATTTAATTATGTTTATTTACCGTGATGAGGTTTATAACAAAGAGTCGAAAGAAGCAGGCACAGCTGAAATTATCATTGGTAAACAACGTAATGGCCCGATCGGGACTGTGCGTTTAGCCTTTGAAGGTCAATACACGCGCTTTAGTAATCTATCGCCTGAGTATTATGCGCAATATCAAGATGAAGAATAATGCTGATCAATAGATTTAGCATCATTTAACACTGCTGTTGAGATGAGATTTTAATCTTCAAATCTTGGAACTTAAAGTCTCTCTCAACGTTTCAATATTCTTAGTCCATTCATCATAATCATCTGAATCTTGCCAAAGCTCATCCAATTCAGAGTTTTCACTGGTCAATAATAATAATGCAGTCAATGCTTTGGGAATAAGCGCATAATTGACATTGTTTTTATTCTGTTCAAGCCATTTTTCTACAGGTTCAGGATAATATTCATTTTCTTCAATCCCTTCACCAAATGATTTAGCTAAAACATCTGCTGCAGCATGCGCAATACAACCAATATCGGCATCGATAAACTCTTCGGTTGCCATATCAATCATTTCATCAAAAGCTTGTTCAATGACAACATGCCCATCTTGCTCTTCAAACTCATAGGCCCAATCACTTGCAGTATCATTTCCAAATGGTTCATGTGACCATGTTCCCATATACCCTCCGAAATAAATCCTTAAATTTAAATATAAAATGTACGATTTTATTTAAAAAATAAAGTGCTATATCTTTACAAATTATGTGCAAAGCGCTTAACAAAATTTTATCGATACAAAATCAATAAACCATTAAAAACACAAATGTTTATGTTTATTTAAAGCTGATAGGACTACAATATTTAGCGTTTTAAAGCTGCACTTTTTTTAAAGTTAGGCTTTTATCTCTATTTATGCGATTTAGCATTATTCAATCTTTGCCATTCCTCAGGAGTAACTAGGGTGCGTCAAGCAACAGTTTATATTGACAGTGAAGCACTGCAATATAATTTAAACCGAGTCAAACAACTTGCACCAAGCGCTAAAATTGTCAGTATGGTTAAAGCCAATGCATATGGACATGGCGTCAAGGACTGTTTAGCCGCCTTAAATGCGACTGATGCCTTTGGTGTCGCCTGCCTTGCTGAAGCCTTAGAGATTCGAGCATTAGGCTATCAACAACCGATTACTCTCATCGAAGGTATTTTCAGCGCTGATGAAATGATTAGTGTTCTTGAAAACAACCTTGAAATCGTTGTACATCATCAACCACAATTGGCTTGGTTACGTGCACATAAAAAACAATATATCGACAAAGGTTTAAAAGTCTGGGTAAAACTCAATAGCGGTATGAACCGATTGGGTTTTAAGTTTGCTGAAATTATTGAAGTGATTCAATCACTCAAAGCAGAAGGTTTTACCTGTGTGCTGGCCATGCATTTTGCCAATGCAGATGCGGATCATCACCCGTTAAATGAACAACAGAAAGATCAATTCTTACAGGTAAAAGCTGCTTGTGAACCGATCTTAGCTTCCTGCTGCAATTCTGCTGCCATTTTTAAATGGCCTGAACTGAATTTTGATTTTGTACGTCCAGGTATCATGCTTTACGGCGCGTCTCCCTTTGCAGATCGAAGCGTTGCTGAACTAGACATCAAACCTGTCATGAGCTTTACCGCTGAAATTATTGCACTCAATCATATTCAAGCAGGTGAATCTGTAGGCTATGGCTCTACATTTTTCTCCAAAAATGAAATGGATATCGCCATTGTTTCAATAGGCTATGGGGATGGTTATCCGCGTACTTTTCCTCAACAAAACTATGTCAGCATCAATGGTCAAATGACAGCGATCATTGGTCGTGTCGCAATGGATATGATCGCAATTGATGTCACTGGTTTAGATGCACCGCTAGGTACAGTCGTTGAACTGTGGGGCAAAGATCGTTTGGTTGATGATGTGGCTGCTGCCAATGGTACGATCGGTTATGAGTTACTCTGTCGTATGAGTGCTCGCCCTATCCGTAAAAAACTTTAAACACGCGTTCTCGATTCAAGATGAAAATCCAAGCCATCGCTTGGATTTTTTAAGAGTTTTCAGATTTCAGACAAATTCTTCTGGCTGTTCAATCTCATAGAGTAGTTTAAGTAATGTCGGGATATCCTGCTCATCTAAACTTAATGGGCGAAAATGGTTATAGCCCTTACTCTCGAAGTATTGTTGAATTTTGCCATTTCGTCTCACGTATTTCATAGACCACTGTGAAAAATGCCCTTGCTCAACATGGCCTGCTCTAAACAGCTTGATCTGATGATGTCTTGGATCTTTATGCAATTTTTCCAGTACATGTAAGATAACCACTTCCTCACCTTCTAGACATTGAAAAAAATGCTCATCTGCAAAATACAGAACGCCTTGAACTTGATGAAGTATATTAAAATCTCTCGCTTCACCTAAAATATCTCTTAAATCATTGAGTATTTGATGATGGGGTGAAGTTGTTTTACTTGCATAGCATAATTGAAAAGTCATGTAATTCTTCTATTTTTAACTTTCATTATTTATAAACAATTATTTGCGATCATACAAGTCTTAACATTTTATTATTTAATTGTTTATCATTTTTTTATTCGGATTGCTTTACAGCACATACATAATAACCATGCTCTTTAATTTTTTTAATTTAAAACAGTGATTTAATATATATTTATCATTAAAAACACAAAGTAAATCATGATCCACCTAGTCAATTGTCTCGATATAAATTTTAGAATAAAAGAAACATAGAATTGAATTTATGCGACCTCTTTATAATTTTTAATATAAAAAAAGCGAGATTAAACTCGCTTTAAAAGCACATAGAGTATTATTCAAAATAATCATTGGTCGGCTTAGGTAAATCTTGCAAACCTTTCTTTAAAGTTTCAGACCATTGTTTGCTGATGTGTTGAAAATAAGGATCACTGTCGTTAATTCGCTTGCCTTTTGGTACCTCTAGGCTGTCTTTAAGATAAATCATCGCATCTAATGGCATACCAACAGATACATTTGAACGTAAAGTCGAATCAAATGAAATTAAACTACAACGTAACGCTTCATCTAAAGGCATATCATAACTTAAGGCACGATCTAAAATTGGTTTACCATATTTACTTTCACCAATTTGAAAATAAGGTGTATCACTGGTTGCAGAAATAAAATTACCTTGCGGATAAATATTATAAAGCTGCATTTCCTCTCCACTGATCTGGCCACCAACCAATAAACTACAATAATAGTTACTTTGCTCTTGAGTATCTTCAGTGACATCTGCAATGACTTTGCGTAGGGTTTGCCCAACCAATCCTGCAACCTCGAACATCGTATTCACGCTATACAAATTGGGTTCTTGCTTAAGTGCCAAATGATTTTCTAAATGTCCAATCACCGCTTGTGTCGTTGCAAGGTTGCCAGAAGTTTGAATACAAATAAAGCGTTCGCCTTTTACCCCAAACGTATAAAGTTTTCGATATACAGAAATGTGATCGACTCCAGCATTGGTTCGGGTATCACTAATAAATACTAAACCTTGTTTGAGTCTTAAAGCACAGCAATACGTCATGAAACTACCTATACAACTAAATTTGAGATTAATCACATTCTGCAATTATTCACACTATTTACCATTGCCACCACTAACATGCAAGCACTTGAACAATAGAGTACATGGTTTCAGTGCCACCTTGCTCTCTTACTCCACGAACGGGTGCAACATCCCAATAGTCGCGTCCAATCGCTACATAGACATGTGATTCTGGGCGGAATAATTGATTACTGACATCAATAACATGCCATTTACCATCTAAAAATACCTCTGTCCAAGCATGACTTGCCAAATGCGATTGATTATTTACATATAAGTAACCAGAAACGTAGCGAGCTGGTACCCCCAATGCTTTGGCCATCGCAATCAAGACATGACTATGATCTTGACATACCCCTTGCCGTGCTGAAAAAGACTCCATTGCGGTATGCGTTACTGTGGTACTTGCGCTGATATAAGGCATATGTTGCAACAAAGCTTCTGCTAATTTTTGGAAATTCGCCCAACGCTTATGCGTTATATACTGTTCAGCAAAAGCAATCATTTCTGTATTGCACAAGGTTGCAGTGGTTGGCTGTAAAAAAACCACAGGCGATACCTGATCTTCGATACCAAATTGATTGTCTACATTAATATCGACAATCCCCTGCGCCATAATGGACATTTGTTGATAAGGCTCAATTTGCGAACTGGTCAACCAGACATTATCAAAAGCATCTTTTTTAATGTGTTTTTCACCGGGAACACTGACATGCCAACCCGTCACCTGTTGATGCAAATTAGACTGTGGTGTCATCTTGATATACTGAATACTATTTTTTGCCCATTCAGAATATTGGTAATGCGTTTGGTGATTAATCATCAGTTTCATAAGCGATCCAATTCAAATAATGAGTCAATATGGTCACTAAAATGATAATAATTCATACGGTCTGGTTGGTTTTTTAGTTCTTCCCAAACTTCAGGCAAACTACACATACCATGTTGATCTAAACGATCAATCAAATGATTCAATTGTGTCAAAGTCACTGATTTATCTTGATTCAGACGTAATTGACGATCAAATTGTTCCATTTTTTGCCCTAAGCTAAAAAATAGAAACAATAATTCATCATCTTCTGCTTCTAATACATCATTACACTCTTCACAAACATCACAAATAAAACCAGCATTTTGCTCTGCCTGTTGTAATAACTGATTTAATTCGGCAAAGGACTGTGCTGAAATCACCCCACGTAAATCATGAATATTATTTTTGGCACATAAAAAATGCTGATGAAATGATGCAGGTTGCTCATTGTCTAAAATCAATTCATTTAAAGAACTTGCATCAAATGCGGGTAAACAAAAAGCATGTGCATAATCTAAAGCCAATTCATTGGTTTTAAATGGAAATTGACTACACAAATATTGAATACGGGTTAAATAGCGCCCTAACCAAAATATATTCTGTGCATTGGTACTGAGTAAAATCATGTTTGCTCTCCTTTGGCTGGGATTATTTGAAGGTGGGGCTAAATTGAATATTCATCAATTACCCATGTATCCTTAATTCCACCACCTTGTGATGAGTTGACCACCAGTGAACCTTGTTGCATCGCAACACGAGTCAAGCCACCTGGAACAATTTCTATGCGTTCTGGTGAGCTGAGAATAAATGGTCGTAAATCAATATGACGTTCAGCAATTCCTTGGGAAGTTAGTGTTGGTGCAACAGATAAATTTAAGGTGGGTTGCGCGATATACGCAGAGGGTGAAGCCATTAACTTCATTTTAAATAGGTCAATTTCTTGTTCAGTTGCTTTAGGACCGATGAGCATCCCGTAACCACCTGAACCTTGAGCCTCTTTTACCACCAATTGATCCAGATTTGCCAAAACATAATCCAAAGCTTCAGCTTCACGGCATTGATACGTCGGTACATTGGACAAAATTGGTTTTTCATTTAAATAATAAGCAATCATTTGATCCACATAGGGATAAATCGACTTATCATCTGCAACGCCTGTACCAGGTGCATTGGCAATCACCACATTTCCGCTTAAATAAGCAGACATCAACCCTGCAACACCTAAAGTGCTATCAGGTCTAAAGCTTAATGGGTCTAAAAAACCATCATCCAAACGCCTATAAATTACATCAACCTGTTGACGTCCACGGATAGTTTTCACATAAACCTTGTCGTTTTCAACAAAAAGATCACGTGATGTCACCAATGGCACACCCATTTCCCTTGCTAAAAATGAATGTTCATAATAAGCACTGTTATAACGTCCTGGTGTTAAAACCACGATTGTTGGGCAATCTACTTTTGAATTTTCAGCCAAAACGTCCCGCAACAATTGTGGATACAACTCAATATTGGCAACGTGTTGATTGCATAATTCAGGCATAAGTTTTTGACTCATCTTACGACTTTCAAGCATATAGGACACACCTGAAGGCGTACGTAGATTATCTTCTAAGACAAAAAATTCACCTTTGCAGTCCCGAACAATATCAATTCCACTGATTTGACTGTAAATATTTCCATTCAAGCGATGATTCATCATCACCGGTTGATAAGCTTCATGAGAAAGCACTTGTACTGCTGGGATTAAACCTTCTTTTAAAATATTTTGTTGATTATAGATATCCGCTAAAAATAGGTTTAAGGCTTGAATACGTTGTGTACAGCCTGCTGCAACCTTGTTCCACTGTTGCTTGGCAATCACACGTGGGATTAAATCAAATGGTATGGTGCGGTCAATTCCCGATTTTTCACCATAAACTGCAAAAGTAATTCCTTGATATAAAAAATGCGCTTTGGCTGTTTCATTGAGTTTTTCAAGTTGGTAAATGCTGTGTTGAGATAACCAATCTTCGATTTTTTCAGCAGTTTCGGGCGAAAGAACCTGATCATCCGTCATTTCATTAAAAAAAACCGAATTCATTTGTTTAAGTAAATGATGTGAGGCTTGTTGTGCATCGATATTTAGATTGATGGCCTGTTGAATATTTCCTATCTGTTGTTGATTCGTCGTTTCAGTTTTTTCTTCTGCCTCAGCAATTGGCAAAGCGAAGCGATCTGCATAATTCTCATTGCTTGAATTTGTATCTATGGTTTCTTTTAGCATACAAACCTCTTTTTATCTTCTCTAATGGCTTCTTTAATAATGCAATATCAATGCCAAAATATTATTAAATCGCCATATCCTGTATTCTTCACCTGTACAATTAAATCTTTCTGGCTCAGTTTTATTAATTCATTGTTTACTATTGCACTCAATGTGAGTTTTGATCGAACTTGTTTCAAAATTTTTTAGCTAATATTTTCAACACCTAAGCAACTACTCACAGGATATAACTTGCAGAATCAGTTTTAATTTTCTATTGTGTAGCTGATTTATTTCCCTTAAACATTCACGATTCCATTGATACCAAACCATGTCTGCACAAGAAAAAGAAACTTCCAATAGCCTCTATCGCCAATGGCAAATCCTGTCCCGACTCTCTACTGGGAAGTGGATGGGCACACGTGAATTACAAGAAGTTTTAGAACGTGAAGGGATCGAAATCAGCTTACGCACGATTCAGCGTGATCTAAATCAGATTGCTCAACGCTTTCCGATCGAGAGTAACAAAACTGTACCACAAGGCTGGCGTTGGCGTTCAGATGCCCCGATTCAAAGTCTGCCGCATATGACCAGCTCGCAAGCAGTCACGTTTATGATGGTTGAAGAACATTTAAAACACCTGCTTCCACCGAGTTTAATTGATGAAATGAACCCTTGGTTCGATTTGGCACGGCGTAGCCTTTCTACGCAGAACAATGTTCGACAATGGATTAACCGTGTTCGAATTGTGCCTGCAAGCCAACCAGTAATCCCTCCTCTGGTGGAAAGACATGCACAGCAAGCCATTTATGAAGGACTACTACAAGATAAACAAATTGAATGTGTCTATCGTGCACGTGGTTATCAGGGTGAAGAGAAAACTTATACTCTAAATCCTTTAGGTTTGGTTCAAAAAGGTGCAATTATCTATTTGATTTGTACGCGTCATGACAAGACAGAAGTTCAAACCTTTGCATTACACCGTTTTAAATCTGCAACTGTTTTAGATTTACGTGCTTTACACCCAGTCAAATTCGATATTGATGAATATATCGATTCTGGTGCGCTGGGCTTTAGAGTCGACTTTTCTCGACCGACCGAAAATGTTGAATTAAAATTAGTTATGCACGAAGATGATGCACAATACTTTACGGAGAGCCAACTCAGTAAAGAGCAAAAAGTTGAACAACTGAATGAAGAACTGTATCAAGTCAGTGCTGTGGTTCCATTTACCTCACAACTGGTATGGTGGTTAAGAAGTTTTGGTAAAAAGATTGTCCGAATTGAGCCTGTTGAAGTGTTTAATGCGGTACATGAAATTGAATAATCTATCGACTTCATCCAAGCGAAAACAATCAAAATAAAAAGAGCCTTTCGGCTCTTTGATTTATTGTTTTGATTGTTGTTTTTAAATTTTATTGTTTTTGCGCTGATATAAAACCCATGTCACATTTTTACATGTCCACAAGACATGGGATTTATTGGAGTATGTTAAACATCACATGTTACAGCACACAAGTTCAGCACTATTGTAGCGGATTGATTTCATTGTCATGGTGTTCACCTCTCGTTTGAATGTAAATTGACTATAGCGATGATTTTGCAAACTGAAAAATAATTAAAACTGCTTTGTTTTTCATCAATTCTGTTTAGGAGTTATTTTTATAAAGTTAGATTGGATCTGTTTATTAAATCTGTTAAACACACTACACTTGATTAAAAATCAAAAGTAACCAATGAGAAATATTCAATGATTAAAAAAATGCTTATATTATCAATAACAAGTTTGTACTTAACAGGTTGTGGTGGTGGAAATGATTCCAATAATAACAATTCACCGTCTGAGCAACTCCCGCCAAATAAAGTTGAAAGCCAGTTACTCATTACTAAAGATAATCAAATTACTTCATTACAAGCAAATGTTGAAACTCAAGACCAAACGAAGCCATTATATAGAGTAATGCAAAGCTTTGAAGCTCCAAATCTGAATGAAGTAGGCACTTATGAACTAAGTTACAATTATTATGAATTTCAATTCAATGCAAAAAATCAATTGAATGAAAACCACAGCTATATAGTTGGCGTACTTTTTGATAAACAAGATCTCACTAAAGAACCTGAAATTACTCGATTAATGGATGTTACCTCCATAACGAATCCTATTGAATATATCTGTTATTCTTATAGAACTGGTTGTAAGAATATAACAATGTCAATCGATCCAAATTCAGGAAGTAGTTATGCTACATTCAACAACACGTTGTTATATAATGAAGATACTTCAGAGAAAATAGAAATTAAACTCAATGGAAAAATTTCAGGTACCTTATCCAAACCACCTATAAAAATTCAAAATATTGAAAAAACTGATATAAAAAATAATATTGTGCTATATAACACCCTAAATAACAGCTCAACCAACTTTAATGGAAAACATTTTAAAATCTCTTTTACAAATCATAATATCATTGAGTTTTGGTCAAGCTCTTTGAGCCCATTTGATAACTTATATATAAAAACCATTGATAATCAGGCTACTGAATCACACTTTAATATTTATTCAAATATTGTCCCATCACCCAAAGTAAAAGCAGACTCTTTAAAAAACATCCAATTTAATCCAAAAACGTTTACATTTAACTTTAGTAAAGTAAAACTAGATGGCGTATTAAAAGATGATTACTTAGATGGCCAAGTTGGCCTGTAGAATTTATAAAATCAAAGGGTCATCATTAAGATTTTCCTTTGATTTACATAAATATTTGCCTTTAAGCTGGCACATTGGAGAGTAGTTTGGTCAATAAGGGTTCAACTAAATCTTTAGCTCTGAGCTGCGCTAACCATGATTCTGGAATTGAATCAAAACCAAAATATAATCCAGCGATTCCTCCTGCGACACAAGCCGTTGTATCTGTATCTCGACCAAATGCAATGGCTGTTTTAATGACATCTTGATATGTTGTTTGTTTTAATGCATATCTAGCCGATTTTAAACAATCAACCACATAACCACTGCCTGTTCCCTTTTCCAATTCATCAGGTCGAATATAATATTCTAGTTGTTCTAGATCATCTGGCTTATCTTTTAAATAAGCACGTAATTTTGTCACTGCATCAGACCAAGCAGCTGCAATATCCAAACCATTTAATATAGACCTTGCCCATAAACAATATAAAGCACAGCAAACTTTAGAACGTAAATGCGCATGTGTGACATGTGATTGCGCATAAGCATCTTCAATCAACTGTATATCTGAACCTTGATGCCAAATTGCTAGAGGTAATACCCGCATCAATGAACCATTGCCATTTGCAAGTACATCATTATTTGCAACCTGTAATAATGGCACACCAGACAGATAGTTTCTTATGGCTTCAGCAGTTTGTACTCCAACATCAAATACTTGAAAATCCACAGCCATATAACCACATTGATACCAGTTGCATATACGTTTCATAAAATCTTCTGTATCCATTTTATTTTTATAAAGTAATGAATCCAAAAGGCATAAAGCTTGTGCGCCATCATCTGACCATGTCCCTACTGGAATATGAGGATAGGTCTTTGCAAAATTATTCGGTGGGAGCATTTCAATTTGGTCATAGGCTGGTAACTGCTCAGCTAAGAGAAATTCATATGATACCCCTACAGCATCACCTACTAACAAACCATAGATTGCACCTTTTAATTGATCTTGTTTTGTCATGTTTTACTCTAAAACCTATTTACTTTTTATATTGTCATAATGACAATATATTTTCAATAAAAATTCCCCTTTGCTATAGACAATAAAAAACCCGCATATAGCGGGTTTCTTACAATTCAACATCTTAAGCTGATTTTCTCGCTTGGTTATTTTTACGAATTGTAATCATCACCAATTGAACAGCAGCAGGTGTTACACCCGGAATACGGCTGGCTTGTGCCAATGTTTCAGGTAATACATTTTTCAGTTTCATAGTGATTTCACGAGAAAGTCCTGAAACGATATCATAATCAAAATCAGCTGGAATTTTGGTATCTTCCAAACGCTTCATTTGCGCAACATCTTCTTGCTGACGATTGATATAACCTTCGTATTTCACAGCAATTTCAATCTGCTCACCGACAAATGCAGATACTTCAGAACCGGTTAATTCAGCAATTTGTGCAAAGTTGATATTTGGGCGTTTAAGTAAATCGATTGCAGAACATTCTTTAGAAAGATCAGCGCCTGTCAATTCAACGAATTTTTTCCCCATTGGATTGTTCGGTGCAGCCCAAAGATGTTGTAAACGACCTGTTTCTTTTTCGACTGCTTCCATTTTTTCACAATAAGAAGCCCATCGCTCATCATCAACCAAGCCCATTTCACGGCCAATTGCTGTTAAACGTTGATCAGCATTATCTTCACGAAGCATCAAACGATATTCCGCACGAGAGGTAAACATACGGTACGGTTCTTTGGTACCTAAGGTAATCAAATCGTCGACCAAAACGCCCATATACGCTTCATCACGTTTAGGCGTCCATTGCTCTTGATCCCACGCACGACGTGCAGCATTTAAGCCCGCCAATAAACCTTGTGCACCAGCTTCTTCATAACCTGTTGTACCGTTAATTTGACCTGCAAAATACAAGTTATTAATCGATTTGGTTTCAAGTGAGAATTTCAAAGACTGCGGATTGAAATAATCATATTCAATTGCATAGCCTGGACGAAGAATGTGTGCATTCTCCATACCACGGATAGAGCGTACCAACTCAAACTGCACATCAAATGGTAAAGATGTTGAAATACCATTTGGATAAAGCTCGTGTGTATCCAAGCCTTCTGGCTCAAGGAATACCTGATGCGAATCTTTATCTGCAAATTTATGAATTTTATCCTCAATCGATGGGCAATAACGTGGACCTACACCTTCAATCACCCCGGTATACATCGGCGAACGGTCTAAACCACCACGAATAATCTCATGAGTACGCGCATTGGTATGCGTGATATAGCAATTAACTTGCTCAGGATGCATCAAAGCATCCCCCATAAATGACATGGTTGGTGATGGGAAATCACCCGGTTGTGGAATCATCACAGAAAAATCGACAGAACGTGCATCAATACGTGGTGGTGTACCAGTTTTTAGACGACCTACTGGCAAGTTTAATTCACGTAAACGAGCTGCTAACGAAATTGATGGTGGATCGCCTGCTCGTCCACCTGAAGAATTATTTAGGCCAACGTGAATCACGCCACCTAAGAATGTACCTGTGGTTAACACCACAGTTTTCGCATCAAAGCGAATACCCATTTGGGTCACTACACCTTTAACCGTATCGCCTTCAACAATTAAGTCATCTGCAGATTGTTGAAAAATATCTAAATTGGCTTGATTTTCAAGTGTATGACGAATCGCGGCTTTATAACGGATACGGTCAGCTTGTGCACGAGTTGCACGTACAGCTGCGCCTTTACGCGAGTTCAAAATACGAAATTGAATACCGCCCTTGTCTGCAGCCAATGCCATTGCACCACCTAAGGCGTCAATTTCGCGAACAAGGTGAGATTTACCAATACCACCAATGGCTGGGTTACAGCTCATCTGCCCTAAAGTCTCAATGTTATGAGTCAAAAGCAGAGTCTGTCGACCCATACGCGCCGCAGCCAGTGCCGCTTCCGTACCTGCGTGACCGCCACCGATAACAATGACATCGTAAACTTTAGGATAATGCATAGTGATAAATGAGAGATAAAAGAATGACAGGAAATTATAGCAAAATTTTACTTCTAGTTTTAGGCAGTTTTACAAATATTATTTCCCTCAATCATGCGTATGAACGATTAAACATCTCTTATACATAGGCAACATAAATTGACACTTCGTTTCATGACTGCCCTACAAATAGAATTTAACTTATCAAAAACTCACGATACGATAGACAATACACGGACAAATTATTTTTTTCGAGACTTTATATATAAGGAATATCATGATGAAAAATACCATGTCTAAAGTAATTACAGCATCTTTACTCAGTTGTGTTGCATTTAGTTTTGCCCATGCTGCTGATGAAAACACCAGCAAAGCCGAAGTGAAAAAGCAAATTCAGGTATGTGCCAAGAAAAAACAAGGTGACTGGGTCACCTACGCCAACAAAGGTGTAACTTTTAACGGTACATGTGAACCAAATGAAAATGGTAAATTACAATTTAGCTTCCCAGCACCTGCAGGTGGCAACCCAACTGCCGCTGCTGCAGCGCCTGAACCAGCCATTGAAAACCGCCCAGCTGTAGAACAATCTGCTCCAGCGAGTGCCGATGCACCAGCAACAAATGATGCATCACAAGCAGAACAACCTGCAATGGAGCAACCGAGTCAAGCCGCTCCAAGCGAAGATCCGATCCAAGCGCAATAATCTGCTTTAGGCATAAATACGTGCTTTTATAAATACCTGCTTTTATAAATAGCATGTATGAGCAAAAAAGGTGTTCCATTAAAAAATGGAGCACCTTTTTTATTTCAAGTCTGTGCGTAGACTTGATTAATATCAGTATTCATATAGTTTTACGTCTACGATGAATCAATTGTTATTCGGCCTAATGCTATATATTTAAAACACATATTTTCAAGAAGATTTCTGAGTCATAGATTTCATTTTTCAATTCGATACCTTTCGATTACACTCAAATCGAGAACGGAATATTCACATATTGAATCAGGGTCTGTTGACATTTAATAAATAGACGATTTGTCAACAGACCCTAATGTAAAACAACAAAAAGGATGAAACTATGGATTCAGGGATAATTACCATAATGCTTCCCCTCGCCCTCGCCATTATTATGATTGGACTAGGTTTAGAACTTACTCCAAAAGATTTTGCGCGAGTTTCTAAACACCCTAAAGCTGTATTGATTGCGTTATTCTGTCAATTGGTACTTTTGGTCGGTATCGCTTTTATCATTTGTAAGGTGCTTGCACTCCCGCCTTTGCTTGCCGTAGGTTTAATGTTGCTTGCAGCCTCACCTGGAGGAAGTACCGCCAATCTATTTAGTTATTTATTTAAAGGTGACATTGCACTTAATATTACCTTAACTGCAATTAACTCGGTCATTGCTGCCTTCACCTTGCCTTTGATCGTAAACTTTTCGATTCAATACTTTATGAATGATGGGCAACAAATCACCATGCAGTTCAGTAAAATACTGCAAGTCTTTGCAATTATTTTAATTCCTGTGTGTATCGGCATGCTCATTCGACATTATGCGCCACACTTTACTGAAAAATTAAGTAAACCTTTAAGAATTTTCTCAGTGGTATTTTTGATTCTCATTATTATTGGGGCAATCACCAAAGAACGTGCACATATCATGGAATACCTAACTCAAGTCGGCCTAGCCACGGTGATTTTCTGTATTTGCAGTCTGGTTATTGGCTACTTTGTTCCAAGATTACTCGGTATTAATAGTGCTCAAGCACGCGCATGCGCATTTGAGATCGGCATTCATAATAGTACTTTAGCCATGACGATTGCTTTGACTGTGATCGCAAATTCTACTGTCGCAATGCCTGCCGCGGTTTACTCAATCTTTATGTATATTTTCGCTGCTATTTTTGGTGCCTTAATTTCAAGACATGCAGCAACTGAAACTGAACCTGCGATATAAAGCCATCATGTGCCTCAACTAAAATGGATGCTTAAGCATCCATTTTTTATTTCCTACTGAATATAAGCGTAACTTCCCAGTTTCGGCTACAATACTGCCTTTAAGAAAACGATTTAGGTCTTTGCCGTGAAGTGGTTACAAATTCATATTACTGTAGAACAAGCTCAAGTTGATTTTACTGAAACCTTGTTAAGTTCTTTAGGCGCAGTCAGCGTGACATTAGATGATGCTGAAAACCAAGACTTGCTTGAACCACTCCCTGGCGAAACTCCGCTATGGAATAAAGTGATTGTTACAGGAATCTACGCGCAAGAAGAAGGCGAAGACATTGATGTAACAGCACTAGAAACATTCATTCGCACCCAACTCCCAACTGAACCGATGCGTAGTGAATTTCTTGAAGACCAAGTATGGGAACGTTCTTGGATGGATTACTATGAACCAATTCAAATTGGTGAAAAGTATTGGATCGTACCTGAATGGATAGAACCACCAGAAGCGGATGCAGTCAATATCAAACTTGATCCAGGCTTAGCATTTGGTACGGGTAACCATGCATCTACTTTCCTTTGTCTACAATGGTTAGGCAAAACCGATGTTAAAGATAAAGTCGTGATTGATTATGGTTGTGGCTCAGGCATCCTCGGTGTTGCTGCACTGCTTTTAGGTGCAAAGAAAGTCTATGCAACAGATATCGATCCACAAGCTGTCTTGGCGACCAAACAAAATGCTGAGCTGAATGGCGTTCTTGAAAATCTTTATGTTGGATTACCTGAAGAGTTCAATGCAGAATTTAAAAACCAACAGGCGGATATTTTGGTTGCAAATATTCTGGCAGGCCCACTTATGTCTCTTGCTAAAGAATTCTCAACTTTGATTAAATCTGAGGGAGAGTTCGCACTTGCTGGCGTAATTGAAGAGCAAGTTACTGATGTTTCTAGTATTTATTCTGAATTTTTTGATATAGTAGAAGTCGAGAAACGTGAAGAAACCTGGTGCAGAATTTCTGGGTCGCGTAAGGCTGTTTAATCTATGAAAATATAAATATTTATGACCGAAAAACAAACCCGATGCCCAAATTGTGCTTCAGTTTATAAAGTATCAGTTACGCAACTCACTGTTGCGCAGGGTATGGTTTGTTGTCCGAAATGTTCACATAATTTTAATGCATTAATCCATCTACAAAACAGTCAACCTGCTCAACCCAAGATCGATCCTGAGACTGTCGTGCAAAGTCAGGCACAAAACCTCATTACGACGAAACGACAAATCGAAACCAATGTTTTAGATATTTTTAATCGTAAAATTGAAAACTCCAATATTGATTTAAGAACATACTTAAACAATTTGAATTATTTCAACAATGAGCCAGTCAATAACATTCCAAGCTTAAACTTATCACAAGGTTTAAATAACCATGGGCAACATTTAGTAAAACCCAAAAGTACGTTTTATTATCTGGCGTGGAGCTTGATCAATCTTGCTCTGCTCAGCATTTTATTATTTCAAATCCTTTGGTTTAATCCAAACTTAACTGATCGTTATCCGTTTTTGAATACTGTCTTTACCCAAACCTGTGCCGTCTTACAGTGTGATACTGTTGATCAACGCTATAAACAAATTGTGATTAGTCATCTTAAAGTTAAAGCACTTGATAGACAGGAGACTCAATTTTCGGGTCAACTCAATAACCAATATTCTAAAAGCTTAGAATTACCCCTAATAAGAGTCACCTTAAAAGCTCAAAATAAGGTCATTGCTACACATGTGATTACACCTGAGCAATATCTGATTGAAAGTTTAGTTGGAATTAAGCGTATTCCTAAAAATAGTCCATATCCTTTTAAATTTGTTGTTACAGAGCCAAGAAAAAGTTTTGATCAGTACCAATTAGACATTATTCACCCTTAAAATTAAAAAAAATTATAAAAAAATGAAAAAAAATGTAGTTTTCTTGCTCATTTTTTCTTAGACAATGGTATCATACGCGCCACGAAAGCTTTGTCCTGCAAACTCCTCGCATTTTTTCAAAAAAAATACTGTTTTGTTATGTGCTTTATATCCAATATCGCGCATGTAGAACATTTTTTTGTTTAAAAGAGTGTTGTAACAAATATTAATCTATTGTTACGCTTATTTTTCACTCAACTCGACGATTTGTGGCAAGCTAATTGTTCTTGTTTTAGAGCCAACCGTTTTAGGATCTAAAACGGAGCTCAGATTTTTTTAGACCACATTTATATATTACTTTACCCAAGTAATATTTTGATTTTCGGATTAACTCGCATGAATAGCAAATCTCCTATTTTTACTGCACAATCTGACGTCGCTCTTCGTATTCACGTAGATCGCGCAGTTCGTCACTATTTTGCACAATTGCAAGGTGAGCAACCATCACAAGTGTACGACATGGTGCTAGCAGAAATGGAGAAACCTCTTTTATCTGTTGTCTTAGAATACACACGCGGGAATCAGACTCGCGCTGCTGAGATTCTCGGACTGAACCGTGGCACTTTACGCAAAAAGTTAAAAGCTCACGGTTTAATGAGTGAATAAATGATAAAATGCTCACGGCTTGCGTGGGCATTTTTTTTACCTATATTTTGCCTACCTGTTCAATCTCTAGACTTAAAAACTGTTGACGAAGATCATGACTATTAAACGCGCTTTAATCTCTGTTTCTGATAAAACCGGGATCGTTGAATTTGCCCAGAACCTTGTTGCTCTTGGGGTGGAAATTTTATCTACTGGCGGTACATATAAGTTGCTTAAAGACAACAATGTGGCTGTAGTTGAAGTTTCAGAGCACACAGGCTTCCCAGAAATGATGGATGGTCGTGTAAAAACACTGCATCCTAAAATTCATGGAGGCATTTTAGCTCGTCGTGGTCTAGACGAAGCTGTCATGGCTGAACACAACATCGATGCAATCGATCTTGTTGTCGTAAACCTTTATCCTTTTGCTGCTACTGTTGCTAAACCAGACTGCTCACTTGCAGATGCAATTGAAAATATTGACATTGGTGGCCCAACAATGGTTCGTGCAGCTGCGAAAAACCATGCTTCTGTCGGGATCATCGTAAATGCAACTGATTATGAAACTGTAATTGCAGAACTTAAAGCGGATGGTGCTTTATCTTATGCGACTCGTTTCGATTTAGCGGTTAAAGCATTTGAACATACTGCCCAGTATGACGGCATGATTGCTTCTTACCTCGGCGCACGTGTTGGTAAAGAAGAAGGTCAAGCTGATAAATTTGCTCGTACTTTCAATACCCAGTTAAATAAAGTACAAGATCTTCGTTATGGTGAAAATCCACATCAATCCGCTGCTTTCTATGTAGAATCGACTGCAACTGAAGCATCGGTTTCAACTGCTAAGCAGTTACAAGGTAAAGAGCTTTCTTATAACAATATCGCGGATACAGATGCAGCACTTGAATGTGTCAAATCATTTGCAAAACCAGCGTGTGTCATTGTTAAGCATGCAAATCCATGTGGTGTTGCAGTATCGTTAGACGGTCTTAAAGCTGCATACGATCTTGCTTATGCAACTGACCCAGAATCAGCATTTGGTGGCATCATTGCATTTAACCGTGAGTTAGATGTTGTTACAGCTCAAGCAATTGTTGACCGCCAATTTGTTGAAGTGATTATTGCACCAAGTATTGCCGATGGTGTACTTGAAGTGACTGGCGCAAAGAAAAACGTCCGTGTTCTGGTATGTGGCGAACTTCCTAAAATTGATGAACGTGCTTCACAATACGATTATAAACGTGTCAATGGCGGTTTATTGGTTCAAGACCAAGACCTCGGCATGATCACCAAAGATGATCTTAAAGTAGTGACTAAGCGTGCCCCTACTGAAGCAGAAATTGATGATTTAATCTTTGCTTGGAAAGTTGCCAAATACGTTAAATCCAATGCTATTGTTTATGCTAAAGGCCGTCAAACCATTGGTGTTGGTGCTGGTCAAATGAGCCGTGTAAACTCTGCACGTATTGCCGCGATCAAAGCTGAACATGCAGGTTTAGTGGTTGAAGGTGCTGTTATGGCATCTGATGCATTCTTCCCATTCCGTGATGGTATTGATAACGCTGCAAAAGCTGGTATCAAATGTATTATCCAACCGGGTGGTTCAATGCGTGATGAAGAAACAATTGCAGCAGCAGATGAAGCTGGTATTGCAATGGTCTTCACGGGTATGCGTCATTTCCGTCACTAATTCACAATAAATCATTATTTAAAAATCCCCCTAAGTCCCTCTTTTCATAAGAGGGACTTGTCACGAACTAGAGGACTCTTTAAATTCGTGATACCCCTTCCTGTATAAAGGGAGGTTGGGAGGGATTAAAAAAGGATACATAAGATGAACATATTAGTTTTGGGTAGTGGTGGTCGTGAACATGCATTGGCATGGAAAATTGCGCAAGACGATCAAGTCACTAAAGTTTTTGTTGCACCAGGAAACGCGGGTACAGCAACTGAACATAAATGTGAAAATGTTGCTTTAGATATTCTCAACAACCCTGCCATTATCGACTTTGCAAAAAATAATGCCGTTGACCTCATTATTGTTGGTCCTGAAGCACCGCTTGTAAATGGTGTGGTGGATGCAGGACGAGCAGCTGGTCTTAAAATTTGGGGACCAACCCAATTTGCAGCACAACTTGAAGGCTCTAAAGCTTTCGCCAAACACTTTTTAAAACGTCATAACATTCCTACAGCATTTTATGATGTATTCACAGAAGTGGATGCAGCCAAAGCATTTGTAGAAAAAAATGGCGCACCCATCGTAATTAAGGCAGATGGCCTTGCTGCGGGTAAAGGCGTCATTGTTGCGATGACCAATCAAGAAGCGTTTGATGCAATTGATGACATGCTTGCAGGCAATAAATTTGGTGATGCAGGTTCGCGTGTTGTTATTGAAGAATTCCTTGAGGGTGAGGAAGCATCGTTCATTTGTATGATTGATGGTGACAACATCCTTCCTATGGCAACGTCACAAGACCATAAACGTATCTTTGAAGCTGACCAAGGTCCAAATACGGGTGGTATGGGTGCGTATTCCCCTGCCCCAGTTGTGACTGCAGCTGTTTTTGACAGAGTCATGAAAGAAGTCATGCGTCCAACTGTAGATGGTATGAAGGCTGATGGTCATACTTACACAGGTTTCTTGTATGCTGGCTTGATGATTGATGAGCAAGGGCAACCTCGTGTCATTGAGTTTAACTGCCGTTTTGGTGATCCTGAAACTCAACCGATCATGATGCGCTTAAAATCTTCTTTGGTTGATTTAGTTGAAGCCGGTATTGCTGGTAACTTACCCGCTGAAGCTGCGTGGGATGAGCGTAAAACTGTTGGTATTGTGCTTGCGTCTAAAGGCTATCCTGAAACTTCGAGCAAAGATGACGTGATTTCGGGTTTAGATACCCAAATGATAGATGCGAAAATTTTCCATGCAGGTACAGCAAACAATGCCAATGGTGATGTAGTGACTGCTGGCGGTCGTGTACTTTGCGTAACAGCGTTAGGCAACACAATTGGTGAAGCGCAAGCGAAAGCCTTGGAACTTTGCCAAAAAGTGACTTTTGATGGTGTTCAATATCGTAAAGATATTGGTTACCGTGCAATTGCTCGTGAAAATGCTTAAATCTGATTGAGTTGTAAAACCCGCCTAGGCGGGTTTTTTTTGGGTAAATTTTAGTGAGTAACGCTCTTCCAGAATAATGCATATAAGATTAATTACCTTGATTGATTTTGCGCTGAATCATTAGAATCACCTACTTCCTCAACACTACCAATGACCATTTGAAGCCAATCTAATAATTGAGGAAATTCCCGATATCCATCACTGGCTAGAAAATGTCCAGCATTGGGAATAATTTCATATGGAAACGCCAATTTTTCTGCCAACAAGATACTTAAATCAGTTGGAACATATTGATCATTACTCGATATAAACATTTTCCGATTCAATATTTTATTTTTAAAAGAAAAATCCTTATTCGTTTCAGTGATATATGAATCCAATTGAGGTAGTACTGCCAATTTATTCGAAAATCCCGATACACAGACAACACCACCTATCTGTTGAAAATCAGATTCAGACAGGAAATCAAGCAGCGTAATACATCCTAAACTGTGCGCAACAAAAAATGTATGCTGATCAATTTGAGCAATATTATTTTTTAAGGTTTGCTTCCACTGTAAAAGCTTTGGATTGCTGGAGTTCGGCAATGCGATCTTTACAACTCTAGTATTTTTATCTTGTAAATTTTCCTCAAGATAATTAAACCAATGATCATCCACATTTGCACCATAACCATGAATGATATAGACATTATTTTGAGCATATGCAGTATTTAGCAATAACAAACTGCTTAAAAGAAAGATGATTAATTTCATTTATCGATCTCTTTGAGTTAGATAAGATCTCCATGCTAAAGTATGACAGTGGTGTCAATGTCAATCACTGTTTGAATAAAATCCCCCCCATTTCGCCTAGCACCCCCCCTAATAATGTTTATCACTGTACTGCTATAGGTACAGATCTAAGTTTATTTTACTTATTCAAAAAAAAGATAATAAATCCTAAAAAATTTATATATTATGAATAAGTATAAAATTTAAACATTTATCATTTAGCATTCAACAAAAGCATTTGTTTTCTTTATTAAATTAATAAAAACATTGATATTCAAACAACGACATCACTACCCAATGTCAACACGCAGCCACTATGTATAATTTTCATTTATTGATATGATAAACAAATCTTTAGAGTCTATTTTAAACAATTAAAATTCTTTTAAAACAGACTGCTAATCCTCAAATGTAAAGAATATAGATAGCGCAATCAGACAAGTACGTCACCGCATTATTTATTTTCAAAATGTTAAAAATTCGATTTAAATGATCGAGAATGCAAAGGACAAAATTCTACTGCATTTGCTACTTAGGATTTATTCATGAAAAAGCTGTTTGGCGTTTTACTTAGCGCGTCTGTGCTCACTCTTTCTGCTTGTGGAAAACAAGAAGCTCCAAAAAATGATGCTGCCCAAGCAGATGCAGGTAAAGAACAAGTCGTTACCATGGCTTCTACAGGTTCTGATGCAGATATTTGGCGCTATATCGCAACATTACCAGAAACAAAACAAGCTGGAATTAAACTAGAAGTTAAAAACTTTACTGACTATGTTGCAATGAATACTGCTGTGGCAAACAAAGAAGTCGATATCAATGCATTCCAATCTTATGCATATCTTGTTGCTTTCAATCAATCCAACAAAGAAAAAATTGCACCAATCTCTACAACATATTTAGAGCCAATGGGTATTTACTCTAGTAAAATTAAAAAAGTTGAAGAGTTTGCCAATGGTGCAACCATTGCTATTCCAAATGATGGCGCAAATGAATCACGCGCATTGTTACTTTTACAATCTGCTGGTCTCATCAAATTGAAAGATGGCTTTGATTTAGTTAAAGGCACGCCTGCTGATATTACTGAAAATGCGAAGAAAATTGTCATCAAACCTATTCAAATGGCGACTGCGGTACGTGCTAAAGATGAAGTTGATGCAATTGTTTTAGGTAATACTTTGGCAATGGAAGGTGGTTTAAACGTGCTTAAAGATTCGGTTTATTATGAGCCAGTTGACCAAACAACCAAAATGAATGTCAACGTACTTGCTGTTGCAGATGCACGTAAAGACGATGCCCTTTTGAAAAAAGTGGGTGAGTTATATCATGTTCCTGCTGTAGGTAAATATGTTCAAGAACACTTCGGTGGAACTAAAGTTGATGTGAATAAACCTGTAAGCTATCTTACAGAATCAAAATAGTTTTATAATGGATCAGGTCTATTGACCATTCTTTTATGAAAGGTCTGTAGGCCCTCATAAAACAGGCAAAGTGAATTTGCCTGTTTTTTCTTTTTGCTATAGTTTTTGACGATATGATTGAATTTAAAAACATTTCAAAACACTATGAGTTGAAAGGTCAAACCATACGTGCACTGGATCAGATTAATCTTGAGATTCCAGCGGGCAGTATTTTTGGCATTATCGGCTATAGTGGTGCAGGTAAAAGTACCTTAATCCGTTTGATTAACTTGCTTGAGCGTCCTAACCAAGGGCAAGTCATCATTAATCAAAAAGACTTTACGGCACTTGATGCACGTGCATTACGTCAAGAACGTGCAAATATAGGCATGATTTTTCAGCATTTCAATTTACTACAAACCAAAACTGTAGCTGACAATATTGAAATGCCGTTAAAGTTGCTAGGTGTCAGTAAAGACCAACGTGAAAAACGTTTAAATGAGTTACTTGAGTTTATTGATCTAAAGCACAAAAAAGATGCTTTTCCAGATGAACTCTCGGGAGGTCAAAAGCAACGTGTCGGTATTGCACGCGCCTTGGCTAACCACCCCAAAATTTTACTTTGTGATGAAGCAACCTCTGCGCTTGATCCACAAACCACGAAATCTGTTCTCGCTTTGCTTAAAAAGATTAATCAAGAGCAAGGGATTACCATTGTCATGGTTACGCATGAAATGGATGTAATTGAATCTGTTTGTGATTTTGTTGCCGTCATGGAACAAGGCAAAGTGATTGAAACTGGTTCTACCTTAGAAATTTTTAGTCAACCGCAACACCCGACGACGAAAAACTTTATTCAAACCGTTTTACAGCAACAGCTCCCTGTTAATATCTTAAACAATCTCGAAAATCAAAATCATAAAAGTATTTATAGTCTGCAATTTTTGGGTACTTCAGCGCAAGAGACCGTGGTACAAGCAGCAATTAAGCAATTTGATGTCAGCTTAAATATTTTATTTGCCAATATGACTGAAATTGATGGTTCAGTGATCGGTCAAATGTTTATACAACTTTTGGGAGATACTGAAAGCATTCGCCAAACCATAGATTTCTTTGAAAAAAATGGGGTCAAGGTGGAACAGTCAGGAGTTAGACTATGAGAGAACTCATTGTACAATGGCTCACTACGCTCACAGCACCATTTTGGAAAAGCTCTTTAAGCATTGACCAATTTGTTACAGCGATGCAAGAAACCATTCAAATGGTCATTTTTGCAATGCTGTTTGGTACCATTTGGGGCTTTATTCAAGCAATTACCTTGTTGGTCACTCGCCCTAATGGCATTTTACCTAATCGCGCTGTTTATCAGATTTTAAATCCTATCGTCAATGCACTACGCTCGCTCCCCTTTATTATTCTATTGATTGCGGTTTTTCCACTGACCAAAGCGATCGTGGGTACAACAATCGGTACTTGGGCAGCGATTGTACCGTTGACCATTTATGTTGGTCCTTATATTGGTCGTCTTGTAGAAACATCATTGCTTGAAGTGAATGAAGGGATTATTGAGTCTGCACAAGCAATGGGTGCATCGCCTTGGCAGATTATTTTTAAATTTATTATCCCTGAATCTCGTAGCTCACTCATTCTGAGCCTTACTACAGCAACCATTAGCTTGATTGGTGCAACAGCGATGGCGGGTGCTGTAGGCGCTGGCGGTATTGGTGATTTAGCTATTTCTTATGGTTATCAACGTTTCGATCAAAGTGTGGTTTATCTCACTGTGATTGTCTTATTGATCCTTGTACAAATTGTACAGAGTCTTGGAAATTGGCTATCTAAGCTTCGATAATCCTTGCTTGCCATTTCCAGTTGTTCTTCGTTCTAAAAAATACCCTCCTTGTTGAGGGTATTTTTTATTTCTTGAGTTAGCTACAGATATAAATACTTATAAATTTTATAAATCCTTTTTAATTCTACTCATTTGATCATCTGCTCTTGATCAATCAGTCATAACTAATTATGTTATAGAAAACTTAAGAAATATTTGAAATGAATAATTTTACCCAAACCATCGCCCCGTTACTCCTTATGCTACCTATTTGCAGTTTTGCTGCGCAACATTCAGAAGATTACACCACCACAGTGAAAGTTAATGGTATCGAGCTCAACCAAGCAGTAAGTGCAACACAAATTGAAAAATTGCTTGGAAAAACCTCTCAAAAACCCATAAAAACATTTTCAGAATGTACAGGAAACTATGAATACTCAATCTCTACTGCATCAGGAAAAAATCTAACATTTGACATTTTTAGTGAAGAAAATCCACAGATTAAATCTGACGCTTTTTATAAAAGCAAAAATACTTTTCAACAACTTGGTACGACCAAAGGGCGAATTTGGCTTTCTTGGACAAATGCACAAAAGATGACAGACACCGTTTTGATTAACAACAAACCCATCACCAATCTGTATAGCATCAATCAATTTAAAAAAGACTTTCCAAACAGTGCCAAAACTGGCACCCATGTTTTAATGTTAACGGCATCGGAAGCCAAAGAATTTTTAAAAAATCCTGCTGAATTTGAAACAGGCTATCGCAGTTATGTCGACTTTAGTTTTAAAAATGGCCAACTCAGTAAATTAGAAATCAGCCAAGGCTTGACCTGTTAAATTTTAGTGAGAATAGCGTATTGGTCTATATGCTATTCTCTAAAATAATAACCTACCGCAAGACTTGTTTGTTCAATCAAATACAATGCCGTACAGTCGAATTACATATGTTTTCACATAAATATGCCCGCAATCAGCTTTCCAACTTGTCTATAGCCTAATTTTGCTATTAAATTTGTATCAGCATATATATGGAATTCAACGATGCAATTTAAAATTCACGTCATAGATGTAAAAAATCAATTACAAAACTATATTTGGCTGATCGAAGACAGTCACAGCCACGATGTCGTTGCAATTGACCCCACAGAAGCATCGCTGGTTGAAGATTATTGCCTTGAGCATCAACTGAATTTAAAACAAATTTGGCTTACACACTGGCACAAAGACCATATTGGTGGTGTTCCAGAATTGATTGCAGATCATAATATTCCTGTTTATGGGCCTCGTGCTGAACTGAGTCACATTCCTTTTATTACCTACCCACTGCAACACGATGATCAATTTGAATTTCATGGATTAAACATCGACATTATTGCTGTGCCAGGTCACACCCTAGGGCATGTCGTTTACTTTATTGATGCATTAGACAGCGTTTTCTGTGGTGATACCCTTTTTGCTATGGGGTGTGGACGTATGTTTGAAGGAACTGCTGAACAGTTTTATCACTCTCTCAATCGCCTTGCTGCTTTACCACCAAGAACCAAAGTTTACTGCACCCATGAATATACGCTTTCTAATGCACAATTTGCTTTGCATATCGAGCCAGAGAACCGAGCGATACAACAACGTGCCGAAGAAATCAAACAGCTTCGCGAACAAGGGAAAATCACCTTGCCCAGCACCATTGAACTTGAACTTGAAACCAATCCTTTTTTACGTGTAGAAAGTGCTGAGGAATTTGCGCGTATTCGTGCATTGAAAGATCATTTTTAAGCAATCACGATTATTGTCCCCACAATGTTAAAACTGCGCCAGCCTAAGCCTCTGTTTTTAAAAGCCTCTCAGCGGGCGGTACTGTTATTACATGCCTATACCAGTACCGTTCAAGATATGAAGGCCTTAGCAAAATTTCTGCATCAACATGGCTACACTTGCTATGCACCTAGCTACGCCGGGCATGGTTTAACGATTGATGAGTTTCTCAATTACACGACAGCGGATTGGTGGCAAGATACATATAATGCTTATCAACTCTTAGAAAATCAGGGTTATAAGCATATTGCTGTCATTGGGGTTTCTTTAGGTGCAATTTTATCGTTAAAACTCACTGAGCACTTTCCAATTGATGCATGTATTAGCATGTCTGCGCCACAGGATCGGAGTGTAAATGATCTTTTTAAGCGACTAAAGCACTATGCTGAATATCTCCATCAATTTAAGAATAGCAATGTAGAGCTAGACTTAAAAAACTTAGAAAATAAAGCAGCAATACAACTACATGCATTTCATCAGTTTGTTGCCGCAACCATAAGCAATGTTTCTTTAATTCGCGCACCTATTTTTTTATTGTATGGTGGGTTAGATGATGCACATTATCAATCCAGTGCACAAACCATTTACAATCATGTGAATTTTACAGAAAAACAAATTAAAGTTATCCCAATACTGGGCATCTCATGACTTTAGGCAAAGATCAGACACAACTGTTTGGCGATATTTTAGATTTCTTAGATCAACATCATCCCATACAGCCATAATAACCTATACTTCTGTTAAATTTACTTACATTTAACCAAAGTAAAAATGAGAAAAATTCTGCTTTTTTAAAACGATATCTTTGCATCAAAATATTACAAACACAGTTTTTAAAATTAATTAACCCATTGTTTTATTTTAATATTTTTTATTAAATTCACATTTCATCCATATTAGCAGCAAAAAAATACGCATTGATACAAAAGCCTTATTTCTCAAATTGCTCAAATATTGATATAAAAAATAAGTTTCATCAAATTTCCCCTTTAAAAATTTAATGATCACCCCTATTAAATTTATAGGCAGGAATTAAGGAGATCTTCTGTGAAAAAGGTTGTAAAGGCAAAGAATTTAATCGCTTTTCGTATTTGGTTAGAAAAATTAGGCTATTCAGTAAAAAATTTAGCTGATGGAAAAGGATTTACTTTCAGCTTTAAAAAAGAATATGGTTTAGTCACTTGTGATTTATCTGGTAATAACTTAGCAATGCAGCTCGGTGAAGAATTTGAAGATCACTTAAAGGCTTAGTAAGTGTCTAAATGAAGTTTCTCTTTGAAAAGACCTAAACGATTTCGTTTAGGTCTTTTTATTGATCTGGCTAAAATTCTAATTCTAAGAAACCTTTAATCACGATACAGCATAGTTAGAATAAAAATTTAGGCATAAAAAAAGCATGATTTTCATCATGCTTTTTTAAATTTGGTGGGGACGGAGAGACTCGAACTCTCACACCTTGCGGCGCTGGAACCTAAATCCAGTGCGTCTACCAATTTCGCCACGTCCCCGAATAAAAACTAACGCTGTAGTCTTTTTAAATAACTTGGCAGAGGATCAAGGATTCGAACCTTGACGAACGGTTTTGGAGACCGTCATGCTACCATTACACCAATCCTCTATAACCCTTCATTTTGTTTTAGTACCACAAAATGAATTGCTTGGTGGGGACGGAGAGACTCGAACTCTCACACCTTGCGGCGCTGGAACCTAAATCCAGTGCGTCTACCAATTTCGCCACGTCCCCAATGGCTGTGTATATTATAGAGATCGTTTTATTATGACAAGCCCTTTTTTCGAAAAAGACACTCGTTTGTTTAAATAAAAAACAAATGTTGCAAATACTGCTTTTTGTTTAAACAATTTGGCTTAATACTTGTTTTATTTGATAAATATTTGAGCAACGTTGCCCTATTTTTTTCATTAACATCTCTGTTAAAACCATTTCAAAAATTTTAAATTGCTGTGGTAACACCACATTTAGCTGCTGACAATGCAAAAATGCCCAATCTTGATAGCTTTTCGCCGATAAGCGCTGTTGTGTCAACCACTCCAACCAAACGATTCCCAACGCATAAATATCGGATTGAAATGATTTTGGTTGCGCATGAAACAATTCTGGTGCCATATACCGTGGTGTTGCTGTATGTGTTGCGATATTTGTTAAATTTGCGTCGTGAGCGGTGTTTACAGCCTGTTCAAAGTCAATCAAATAACTTTTCTCATCCTTAACGCGAAAATGCTCAACTTTGATATCACCATGCAGATAACCATAGTCATGCAAATGTTCAAGCACATCTAAGCTGAGTAATAATCGCTTACCAATTTCAGCCAAGCTAAGTCGATCAGGTAGATCCTGAAAAAGCTTTGGGGCATCTTCCACCCATAAAGCTTGATCAATGACCTCTTCATCCATTTGAAATTGCTGAAATGGATCAAATATTGAAAAGTTTAACAATACAGGTTGAGTTTCAGTCTCTAATGCATTCAACTCGCTATAACAGTTCAGCTCATTGAAAAAGTGCTGTTGATAACAGCGATTTGAATTTTTGAGCTGTAATTTCAACCAAAGCAATTGCTGACCCTGCTGAATTTGATAAACACGACGACCAAATTTTTGACTTTGGATTGAATTATTTGCAATTGGAAGAATTCTGCTTTGGCTCATACTTCGGTCAATTGTTCTGCGGGTATATCTTTCGCCATTGGATGATTCAAAACTTCTAGACAATGTTGGATTGTTTTACCAATACGTGCATGTGTTTCTATACTTGAAATTTTTGGCCAAGTTGCACGCTCACCTTCTCGTTGCAACAGCTTAAATAGATATGGGCGTGGGTTCTGTAACATATAGCTATAATGGCGCAGACTATACTCCCCAATAATATTGACATCACCATAGTAGCGCTGGTCAATAATACCGTAACCGTGATCGAGTAAACGACGCATAGAAGGAACTCGTCCCATACGACCTCTGGCAAAGTCCATGATCCCCATTGCAGCCATGCGTCCTTGACTACGCACTATACGTTCAGGCCAACTCAGTAAATCTCTACGGTAACGTTCTTCATCATTCTGCATAAACGGTACAATATGTGGATTAACCTGACTGGCAATGGTGTAATTCAAATTATAAAGACGTGACATGCGCTCTTGGGGAAAATCATTGCGGACACTGCCGTCTACCCAACGCGTATTTGCCAAATAAGGAGTATGTACACCATCATAACGTTTACTGATCAAACGCACAGGTGGAAATAAAACCGGTACAGCACATGATGCCAATACAGCACTCCAGACCAATAAGTCTGGTGAGGTATATTTATTCATGATTCGTACATCTTCTTGGGAAACATCATAAGGCGCGACGGTGACATTGATATCTAAGCCTGATTTTTCAAATGCCTCCTGAAAGGTTACATCACCTAAATTTTCGACCAAAAACTTTTTAAGATATCGGACATCTGCAAAACCACCATTGCCTTTTATTAATTCTTTGAAGCTACGGAAGTGAAAGGCTTCACTATAAAACTGGTCACCACTGAGTAAGTTTGGAATCTCACCCGGTTCATTTACCCCCAGCATCGCCGTCATGATTGCCCCAGCACTTGAACCAGAAAGTACTTTTGGCATTAAGTCTTGTTCCATTAATGCTTTACAAACACCGCTATGAAATAAACCTAACGTTGCTCCACCTGAAAACATCAGTGCGGGCTGACCATAGGCCTTTTCACAGTTTTCAAAAAACTTCCTTTTGCTTTCATGACATAAGGCTTGGCAACTTTCTGAAGCGATGAATGCCAAACTATTGCTCACTTCATCGATATAATCTTCAATTATTTTTTTAGTTCCAACATAGGTATGTGCAAATAGCATGGGATGCCCGATGTTGGCAACATCGTGACTAAATCCTTCTCTTAGGATATACATCAAATCTTGGGTGCGATTTTGTAGACGGTAACGACGCAATAAATTTAACCGATGGGAAATAATTTCAGCATCAAAATATAGTGAGGTATTATCCAGCTTCCACTCCTGTGCCCCCGTTTCTTCATCCAGTTTTAACGCTATAGATTTCCACTCTTCATAGTTTTCCGCATGTTTCAGTTTTCTTTTTAGTTTTTTAATACGATAAGCCTGATGCGGATTTAAATCTTGAGTGAGTTCTAATAACATTTCTAATATTCCTTTGATTTTTAATCCGACACTTTTAAATACCTGTCGATAAACTATGCTGAAAAATAACCAGATAATCAATTACCATAAGTCATTTAATTCTTGCTTTAGATTCCAATTATCGCCTATTGAGATTAGCTCAATAAAATTACTGTGCTAATATCAACCACACATTGTAATTTCTGAAAATAGCGAACGGATATGGCAACTTTCGACTTACCTGACAATATCATCCAAAAATTATCCACTGTTCTTGATCAGTTACATCAAGTTCTTCCTGAAAAGAAACAAGATACTGACTTTGCAGCAGTGGCTTTTAGGTGGCACGATAAACAACTCAAAGCGATTTATAACCCGAAAGCAATGCATTTGGATGATCTTAAAGGGATTGAACGTCAGAAAGCTAAAATTTTACAAAATACTGAACAATTTCTACACGGTTTACCTGCCAACGATATTTTACTGACTGGCTCACGCGGTACAGGAAAATCATCCATTGTCCGCTCTTTACTTACCCAGTATGCAGAACAAGGCTTACGTTTAATTGAAATTGAACGAGATGATTTGTCTGACTTGCCAGAAATTCAAAAAATTATTAAAGATCGTCCAGAAAAGTTCATTGTTTATTGTGATGACTTGGCATTTAATGCTGAAGATGAAAATTACCGTAGTTTAAAAAGCGTGTTAGATGGCTCGCTACAATCTGGCTCAAGTAATTTTGTGATTTACGCGACCAGTAACCGTCGTCATTTATTGCCTGAATTTATGCATGAAAACACACCTGTAACCAAAGTCGATGTGCCGCAATATAAAGAGTTGCATCCGCAAGAAGCCATCGAAGAAAAGATTTCATTATCAGATCGTTTCGGTATGTGGTTGTCGTTTTATCCAATGGATCAAAATCTTTATTTAGAAATTGTGGAGCATTATTTAGCAAAAGCTGATATGCCCTTTGCTGATGATGTTCGTGCTGAAGCATTAAGATGGTGTCAAGCTCGTGGTCAACGCTCAGGGCGTGCAGCATATCAATTTTCTAAACATTGGATTGGTTCAGAACGTTTAAAGGCTTTATAAGTCCGACTTTTTTAGATATACACAGCCCTAACTGAATAATAGTCAGGGCTTTTATTATTATCACCTTAGTCATCCTAAACCCTTTTATCACCCGATAAAATTTCACTCCTTCTTTGTCTCATTTGATAACAATAGCTTGAATGGATTACCCTGTTTCATTCAATCCATATTATTCAAATAAAGCTTAAATTATTTGTTTCTATGTAAAAAAGACCATCAACACACAACTCAAACTGACTGCTGGTTAATCATGCAACTAAAAGCCAAAATTAAAAATTTCTATATATTTAAATATATTTCAAACACTTAAATACAAAGCAATAATTCATCCAGAACATTTTATTTCAGCACATCACAGTTTAAGCGTGATAAAATAGCCGACAGTTTCATATAGGATAGGTCTATGCAGTTTGTTCATCTTGGTATTCATACCGAATTCTCGATTACAGAATCGATCGTACGTATACCTGATCTGATTAAAGCTGCCGCATCTGATGAAATGCCTGCTTTAGCCATTACAGACCTATCCAACCTGCATGCAGCAGTTAAGTTTTATAACAAATCGCTGGGGAAAGGGATTAAACCTATTTTCGGCAGTGTAATTCGATTAAATGATGCAAACCATAAAGCAACCTTACTGGCAATGACCAATAAAGGCTGGCGTGGTCTGACTGAAATTGTCTCTCGCGGCTTTATTGAAGGACAACAGCTGTCGATTCCATGTGTACAAAAAGATTGGGTACTTGAACAGTCTCAAGACATCATTGTACTTTTGGGCCTACATAGTGATGTCGGAGAAATGCTCTGTGCAGCTTATCCTGAAAAAGCTGAACCGCTGTTAGAACAATGGATCGAAAAATTTGGCAATCGTGTTTATTTAGCACTGACACGTACAGGTCGCCCATTAGAAGAAAGCTTCAACGAAGAAGCGGTTAAACTCGCTGCAAAATATAATATTGGTGTTGTGGCGCATAATGATGTGCATTTTGTTAGACCAGAAGATTATGAAGCACATGAAGCACGCGTTTGTATCGCAGATGGTTATGTTCTAGGCGATAGTAAACGTCCTAAGCATTACAGCCCTGAGCAATATTTTAAAACCTCTGCTGAAATGATTAAGCTGTTCGCAGATATTCCAAGTGCCATAGAAAACACCTTACAAATTGCAAAGCGTTGTACCGTTTCACTCCGTTTAGGATTCCATGATCTACCAGACTATCCAATTCCGGAAGGTCATACTATCCATTCTTACTTTGAGCATCTTTCTGAAATTGGTTTAGAAGAACGCTTAGACTTCCTTTACCCTGTTGAAACACGTGATGAAGATTGGGCTGAAATTCGTAAGCCTTATGATGAACGTCTGGCCTATGAGCTTGGCATTATCAATAAAATGGATTTCCCCGGTTACTTCCTCATCGTCATGGACTTCATTCAATGGTCTAAAAACAATGGGGTTCCTGTGGGTCCCGGTCGTGGTTCAGGTGCAGGCTCACTCGTCGCTTATAGTTTAAAAATTACTGACTTAGACCCGCTGCGTTATGACCTACTCTTTGAGCGTTTCTTAAACCCAGAACGTGTATCCATGCCCGACTTTGATATCGATTTCTGTATCGCTGGACGTGATAAGGTCATCGATTATGTAGCACGCCATTATGGTCGTGATGCGGTTTCTCAGATTGCAACCTTCGGTACCATGGCTGCTAAAGGTGCGATTCGAGATGTAGCACGGGTTTTAGGTAAATCTTACGGTTTGGCAGATCGTATTTCTAAAATGATTCCGACTAAACCTTTAGGACTCACCTTAGAAGAATCTATTGAGGCTGAACCGCAACTTAAAGATATTGTGACCAATCCATCCAACCCAGATTATGACGATGCTGCTGAAATCTGGGAAATGGCACTCAAGCTTGAAGGCATTACCCGTAATACAGGTAAACACGCAGGTGGTGTGGTGATCGCACCAACCAAAATCACCGATTATTCGGCAATTTTGTGTGAAGCTGATGGTACAGGACGGGTTGCCCAATTCGATAAAGATGATGTAGAAGCTGCGGGCTTAGTAAAATTCGACTTCTTGGGCTTACGTAACCTTACTGTAATTGAAGATGCGATTCAAAATATTAATAAGCGTATTCAATCTGATAAGCCATTAAATATTTCAAACATTCCTTTGGACGATCCTAAATCCTATGCAGTATTTGCTGACGCAAATACCACCGCGGTATTCCAGTTTGAATCCGTGGGCATGAAAAAAATGCTTAAAGAAGCACGCCCAAGTAAATTTGAAGAAATTATTGCCTTCGTATCCTTATATCGACCGGGTCCAATGGACCTTATCCCTGACTTTATCCATCGTATGCATGGTGGTGAATTTGAATACTTACATCCGCTGTTAGAAAGTGTACTCGAACCCACTTATGGGATCATGGTATATCAGGAACAGGTAATGCAAGCCGCACAGTTCTGTGCTGGCTATACACTGGGTGGTGCAGATTTACTTCGTCGTGCGATGGGTAAAAAGAAAGTCGAGGAAATGGTCAAGCAACGTGCCACCTTTATTGAAGGTGCTGCGAAAAAAGATATTGATGAAGGTACAGCCAACCATATCTTTGACTATATGGAAAAATTCGCAGGCTATGGTTTTAACAAATCACATGCCGCTGCGTATGCTTTAGTTGCCTATCAAACGGCTTGGTTAAAAGCACATTACCCTTCTGAATTTATGGCTGCGGTCATGTCTTCGGAAATGCAAAATACAGATAACATTGTATTTTTAATTGATGACTGCCGAATCAACAACTTAGTGGTATTACCGCCATCGGTAAATATGTCGTTCTACCAATTCTATGCCAGTGATGTAAACACCATTATTTATGGCTTAGGTGCAATTAAAGGTGTCGGCGAACAAGCCATGCAATCCGTGATTGATTCACGTGAGCAAGATGGTCCTTTTAAAGATTTATTCGATTTCTGCCACCGTGTAGATTTGAAGAAAATCAATAAAAGAACATTGGAAGCATTGATTCGCGCTGGTGCACTGGACTGTTTGGGAATTGAACGCTCAAGTTTAATGGCTCAACTTCCAGAAGCCGTCCAAGCCGCTGAACAGGCGCGTTCTAATCGTGAAACGGGCATCATGGACTTATTTGGTGAAGTTGAAGAAGTTCAACGTAAGCCAGCTAAACCTGTAAAACCGTGGTCTGATGAAGTGCGTCTAAAAGGCGAAAAAGATACATTGGGTTTATATCTGACAGGTCATCCAATTGATGTCTATCGTGCAGAATTAAAATCCTTTATTCCAAATAAAATTAATGAATTAACCCCTACTCGCCGTGGTGTAACCACCGTTTTCGCTGGTTTAGTGGTCGATATTGCCAATTTCCCAAATCGGATGATGATTACCCTTGATGACGGCACAGCACGTATCGAAGTCTCTGCGAATCATGAACGCTTCCAACGCTTTAAAGACATTATTCAAAATGAAAAAGTGGTGGTGATTGAAGGTGAAATTTATGAACGTGAAGGTTTTGACCGCCCTATGGGTCGTTTGACCAAAGCATTCACCCTCAATGAAATTCGACAAAAGCGTGCCAATAGCATTGCCATCACACTGAATACTGAAGTGATGACGAAAACTTTAGCCTCGGATATTCAAAAGATCTTACTGCCTTTCTGTAATGTCGATATGTGTCAACACATTCCAATGCAGATCCAGTTAGATTATGACTATGCCACGGCTGAGTTACATTTAGGGCAACAATGGAAAGTTGCCCCATTGGATGAGTTGCTTTCTAAATTACGTGATTACTTTGGTAAAGAATCTATTCATATTGAATACCAAGTCAAATCTAAAGCGGCAAAAGCCGTAGATCATCGTGGACTTGCCCAACCGACTCAAGTTGCACCACCGCCAGAAAATATGAGTATGGATGATGCAATGGATGACTATATGGCAGATGCAGGCCAATTCTCCTAACCTCTCTATTTGAATTTAAAGCTTAATATTTTGGAATATTCATGGATATTTTCGACAATGCTGTGATTTCACAGCATTTAAGTCATGTACGTATTGTCATGGTCAATACGACACTTCCTGCCAATATCGGAAGTGCTCTACGTGCAATGAAAACAATGGGCTTAACTAAACTTGTGCTCGTTGCACCTAAAACCTACCCTCACCCAGATATAGATGCCTTGGCAGCGGGTGCGGCAGATCTGATTGAGCACATAGAAATTGTCGACAGCTTAGAAAATGCCATTAAAGATTGTCATATTGTATTTGGAACCAGTGCGCGTAGTCGCACCATTCCGTGGCCTTTACTTGATGCACGCCCTGCGGCGCAAAAATCTATGCAAGCGGTTATTCAACATCAGCAAGAAATCGCTATTGTCTTCGGTCGTGAAGATCGTGGTTTAACCAATGAAGAGCTTGCACTGGCAAACTTTCATGTCACCGTACCAGTGAATAGTGAATATGGTGTGTTAAATGTTGCCCAAGCAATTCAAGTGCTGTGCTATGAAATGCGTATGGCAACATTAGAACTGGCTGATAAGAAACTGGATACTGAAGCAGTGATGCGGGTAACAGATTCAGCAGATATGCATTGGGATGAACCGTTGGTCACACACGAACAAATGGAACAGTTTTATCCGCATATTGAAAAAATGTTGGCTGATATCGAATTTTTAGACCCTAAAAACCCGCGTTTACTGCCTTTACGCTTGCGTCGATTATTTGGGCGTATACAATTAGATAAGATGGAATATCATTTATTAAGAGGCATTTTTAGCCGAGTTCAAGCCTTAAATAATGGTACATGGAAAAAGTCAAAAGATGAGGATCAAAACTAATGCTAAAACAGCTTAAAGAAGATATCCAAGCTGTATTTGCGCGAGATCCTGCTGCGCGTAATACATTTGAAGTTTTAACTACATATCCTGGGATACATGCATTAATCATGCATCGTGTTGCCCATGAGTTATGGGAAAAAGATTGTAAAACTTCAGCACGCATTTTGTCTTCTTTTAGTCGTTTTACTACAGGTATTGAGATTCACCCTGGCGCTAAAATAGGTAAACGCTTTTTTATCGATCATGGTATGGGTGTGGTGATTGGTGAGACAGCAGAAATTGGTGATGATGTCACCTTGTATCATGGGGTGACTTTAGGTGGCACGACATGGAATAAAGGTAAACGTCATCCGACTTTAGCAGACGGTGTTGTAGTAGGCGCTGGTGCAAAAATCCTAGGCCCTTTTGTGGTCGGTAAAAATGCTAAAGTCGGCTCAAATGCTGTGGTGACTAAAGCTGTACCTGATGGCGTCACGGCGGTAGGTAATCCTGCTCGCTTTATTAGCAAAGATAAAGAAACCGTCACTACACCAGAACCAAGTTGTCCAGAAGAAATGACCAGTGGTATTGAAAACACAGAATTTCAAGCCTACGCAGCCGTACCAGAACAATCCGACCCTATGCTTGATGGTATGCGTGTTTTGTTAGATCGTTTGGAACAAAATGAAAAACGCATCAATAGTTTGTGCCAGCGTTTATCACTTTTAGACCCAACCTTTAATTTACAACACAATATTGAACAGCCTTTAAGTGAAGATGAAATCAAAATTATTGAAGAAGTTAGACGTGAATGTGAAGCACAAAACCACTCATCGAAAGCATAAGGTTTCTTAGGGCCTGTTGACAATTCGTCTATGTTTGCGACTACGTGTGTTTTTTAGGCGATACTAGACGCGAAATACGAAATTTAGTCATTCTAAATGAGTAGTTCGTAACGACGTAGCGGCAAAAAATACACTAGTCCCCCAGCTGCGCCTTGCGCTGCAAACAAAGCAGTGCTTTGTTCTTGCTCAGGGTTGTGGTTAAAATTATCTCAGCCTTCGTTATGAAACTCGAAAATAGTCTCGCTATTCTCTTCGTTTCATGCCTTGCCTGCTCAATTTTAACCTACAACGTAAGCCATTTATGAAATCTCAACAGCCCCAACTACTTCACAAAATGAAGTGTCAATAGACTGTAATGTATAATTTTTAATAATACGAACCAAATCAAGTTGCATGTTCAGACGTCTTTTCATAGACTGATGCGCATGCACGTTTTTTAATATAAATTAATGGAAGAAACACATGACGATTAAGCCTTTGGCATATGCATTGCTCGCAACATCATTACTTACTGCGTGTTCAACAACACCGACTAAGCAACAGAATAAAATAGATGCAAACGAGCCGTTTATTTACACTGAGCCTGAATTGTCTCCTCCGTTCTATGCATTAAACCCTTTTGATTACTCGCAACCGCCAGTTTTTGAATTAGAGTTAAAAAAAGCAGCGGCTCAACCTGTAAACAAACTTGAAGTGACAGATCCGGCAAATCCAAGCCAAAAAATCATTTTAGATACCAATAAACTGATTGTACCTACAGTAAATAGCGCACAACGTGCTATGAAATATGCAGTACTTGCTGGAAACAATGAAATTGACATCACAGCAATTGATGATTTCTTGCAAATGGTTGAAGGTAAAGCACGTCATTACCCACCACAATTTAGTGACCGTAAAGAACGTAAAGGCTTTGAAACTAAGTTGAAAGAAGTCTCTACTCAGCTTGACCAATTGGCTGCGGCACCAAATGCTTCTTTTGATATTTTGATTCGTGCATTTAAAGCCAGTGTTTTAGGCCGTAACCTTGACTTAGGTTCTTCTTATACCACCAAGTCATTAGAGTATGCTCAACGTATTCTTAAAATCAACAAAGATGATGCTGAAGCAAACTTGTGGTTTGGTTTCTCTTTATCTGAGGGTGGCGGTCAAAAAGAAGCGATTCCATATTTAGATAAAGCCATCAAACAAGGTGTTCAAGAAGCCTATTTATCTTCTGCAAACAACTTTATTGGTATGGAGCAAAAGAAAAATGCGATCCAAACCTTGAAAAACTATAAAGTGAAATACCCAGAAGAAGCTGAAGTTGCTGATCGTTTAATTCAAGAAATTGAAAAACAAGGTCGTTACAACGTTTGGCAGGTTTTGAAAAACCCAGCTCTGGCAAAATAAATTTATAAATTTTTGAAAAAATAGGCTGAACATTCAGTCTATTTTTTTGTTTATAAATTGAATAAAACTAACGTATGATTCAGACAAAGATTGATCTAGTTAATGATTATGCAATACTCAAAAAACAATATTTTGCTTTGTGCTTTAGCAATGAGCCCATTGATTTTATCTGGATGCCAAGTTGTCAGTGTAAAAAATCAAAAGGTGAACGTAACCATTGCCAATGAACGTGACAGCATTTTGACCCGTTCAAAAATGAGTGAAGCCAGCTTAAATGTTTTATCAATGACTGGACGTGAAGCCAAATCGTGTACAGATGAACCCGAAAAATGTGTGGCCGATTTAGCCGAAATTCCACAGATTCAAGATGAACAACTGCTTTCCACCGCAAGTGAAATTTACTTAACCAAAGCAATCAATCTTGGTGACTCATCTAATTGTAAAGTCAGTCTTTTTTCAAAACATCAATCCACTGAAAAGCAGCAAGCCTCTCAGAAAAACTATGAGCAATGTTTAGATCAGCAAATGGTGATGCTAGATAACAGTATCCGTTATAGTTATGCCTATTTATTTAAAACTGAACGCCAACCTCAAGACCGTATTTTTAACAACAGACAAGTTCAGATACGTGACTTTTATAATCAAGCTTTAGCCAAACTGATTTCGACATATGCCATAAGAAATAAAAACCAAAAAGTGGCAAAACAAATTAAAGTGGGCAAAAGCACTTATCGTATTAATTTTAATGGCTACCCTGCACTGGCTCAAATTGAACTTGAAGATCTCGTTTCAAGCTATAATTTAAACTTCTCAGGATTACGCTCGATCAACCGTAGAGACGGTTTCGGTGCAGAATTTGTGGCAATTTTACCTAACACGACAGCACCTGAAGAAAACAAATATATTGTGAATCCATTTGATTATAAATACAAAAACGGCATGAATCCCAATATTCATCAACCGCGTTATTTATCGGTCAGTATTGCAGCACAACCTGAAAATGCAAATGAATCATTACAGAACATCTTACATAACCCAAATTTTCAACTGAATGTGTATGACCCGTATAGCATTGAAAATTTAAAAATTGGCGGTAAGCAATACCCACTTGCTGCAAACTTTTCAGCTCCCTATGGCCTATGGCTGGCTCAAAACAACTTAGGCATTGCAGCTTATTTGAGCTTAATTGATCGCGATCAAAGCCTGACCATGCCTCATTTATATATGCTTGAACCGTATAACCCAAATAAGAAAGTGATTGTTTTGGTACACGGTTTAGCCAGTAGCCCTGAAGCGTGGATTCGTTTAACCAATGATATTATGGGCGACAATGTATTACGTGAGCACTATCAAGTCTGGCAGGTTTTTTATTCAACCAATATGCCGATCTTAGAAAGCCGTTTTCAGATCAATGCCATCATTAATCAAGGTTTTGCTTCAATTAATCAGAATTCGGCTTCTGCTAAAGATGCCGTGTTGATTGGGCATAGTATGGGCGGGATTATTGCGCGCTTATTAGTCAGTGATGCTAATCTGACGCAACCTGCCTTAAAGATGCTGAACAATCGTAAATTTGATAAATTTAAAGATGATCCAATGTTCAAATCTCGTTTGACCATTCAATCTGTGCCTAATTTTGACCGTGCTATTTTTATTTCAGCACCACATCGTGGTACTGCATTTGCTGATCGCTGGTTCACTTTAGCTGCTCGTCGGATTATTAAGCTGCCAGGTGCATTCTTGGGGGCTTTAGCTGACTCTATTGATGATCGTGATTTAAATGCAAAAAACTTTTTAAAAGATGTTGGGCATGGACTGATTCAAAATGGTCCAAGTGACTTAAGCCATAGCTCAAACTTCACCAAATTGACTGAAAACGTGATGCCCAAGAAAGACATGATCTATCACTCAATTATGGGCAATATCACCAATAGCACAGATCCTAACGTGATGACGGATGGAATCGTTCCATATACCAGCTCACATTTGGACGGCGCAGTATCTGAGAAAATTATCAAAGGTGGTCATTCGATCCAAGAGACACCTGAAGCCGTATTGGAACTTAGACGGATTTTAAGATTACATTTGACCGAACTTGGGCTTTATAAACCTTAAACTCAGCGTCCAAGCACATAAAAATGCCAGTCAATCTTAAATTGGCTGGCATGGAATTATTGGTTTTATAAAAATCTAAGGTCTTATCCGAATCAGTGAATAACTCACTTATGAATCAGTGGTTCCTGCAAAAAGCGCGATTACATCTGCTTCGGTTAGTTTTTTTGTCTCATTGTTAAAAGCATAAAACTCAGGCTTATTGTCTATAAAAATTTCCATATCGAATTTTATATCTTGAGGCTGTTGATCCAATGCAAATGCATTGATATTGCAATAACTCTGGTCTTTAGTCCGCCAAAATAAATTTGTACCACAACAGTTACAAAAGCCTCGCTCGCCCCAATCAGAAGAATTATAAATGCTTAAGTGCTGATCTTGAGTAAACTGTAAACTGCCCTGTTCGACATCAATCGTCATAATTACACCGCTCGTTTGTCTTCGGCAAATTGAACAATGACACGCATGAACATCATGATTTTTTAATTCAACCGTAAAAGTTGTTGCCCCACAAACACATTGCCCTTTCATAATGATTTCCTTGTTTTATAAATTTTCCATAAAGATACTACAATGATGTAGTGAAATTATAGTGAAACAGATATTTTTTATCATACGGATGTTTTTTAATTGAAAAGCCAAATGATTCGCTCTAAATTAGTCAATACAACAATTTAAATATAATATTTGGAAAAGTATGCGTTATAAAATTATAGATGTTTATCAGCTCCAAAATATTCAACGGTATATTGCAAAGTGTCTAAAGACACAATCACCTCAATTCATTGTGATTGAAAGTGATCAAACCTTATGTAAAGAGCTCGATATTATTGATGTCGACTTACAAGCATCGATTGCCACGTGGGCAACGGGTGAAAGAATTGATTTAAAAATCATTCATCAATCCAACCATATTGAAAAATTCTACGATTTTGAACATTAAAAAGATCAACTCAATCGTTCAAATTCAATAAAAAGTTTGACAGTAAATCCCTCAACATCATATTTTATTTTAAGTTCTCTTTTAGAACCCCATATAAAGGATAAATATATGAAACACCCAAAAGAAATGACAGGGCTTGAATTTCTACAAGCAATGGTTGATGGACAAATTCCTAGAGCATCGATTAGTGAAACCATCCCGATGGATTTACATGAAATTTCGCATGGTCATGCAAGTTTTAAAGTCAAAGCGGATCAGCGTCATTTAAATCCTTTAGGTGGCGTACATGGCGGTTTTGCAGCAACAGTTTTAGATTCAGCAACTGGCTGTGCTGTACATACCACCCTAGAAGCAGGCGTAGGTTATGGGACCATCGATTTAAATGTAAAAATGTGCCGCCCTGTACCTCAAAATAAGCAATTATTTGCTATTGGACAGTTGATTAATTTAAGTAAAAGTCTTGCCATTTCTGAAGGGAAATTGGTCGATGAAGATGGCAAATTATATGCACACGCAACAGCGACCTGTATGATTATTCGTGCATAACTGGCTGCTTAGAGTGCTATTTATATTGAATAGCACTTATTCAGCATTAGCCTTCGGTTCATCAACATACATCTTACCCATCTTCAGCTGTTCTAGGCTCTCATCCCATTCCAGATTACGCTTGCAATTGATTGCTTCTGCACGGCTAATTTCTGCCATGTTTTGCCCACAATATCCTCCACCAACTTCGACTTGAACGATAGCTTTGGCTTGATTATTGATAATCTGATAAGAAAATACCGCACTGTTAAAAATTTCTTGTATGGTTTTATGATCTTTAGATTGGTAGATCACCAGCTGATCTCCCCCATGCCCTCTAAATACACCATCTTCAACACACCTAATCGAGTCAGGTTCATAAATATATTCTGGCTGATCATTCCCAATTAAATCCACAACCGTAACAACATCTTTCATATCAACCGCTACAGCTTGCTTACAATGTTTCTGCGCATCTTTTACCTGCTGTATAAGCTCATCAGGATAATTTAATCCTTTAGATTTATGCTCTATTTTTGCTTCAGTAACAGTCGTAGGAATTTCGACTTCAACTTCACTGCTTGCCTTTCCTGTATCAGCTTTTGCACGATCAACTTTGTCATTATTATCTGCTGCAATCGCTGCTTTTTTCGTAGACTCCGCTGGAGCTGCATTCTGAGAATTTTGTTGAGAACAAGCGCTTAAGAAAACAAGCCCTGATAAACTCAAAATATTGACAATGTTCAAAATATTTTCCTAAATACAAACTAAGGTTTCTTAATAAAATAAATACTTAAAGTTATGAAATTTAACTATAAAAATGAAATCAGCAAATTTATAAAAGGTCGAATAATAACGATTTCTGCTCTGATATAAATTCACTTTTAAAATTTTGACAAATTTACTTTAGCATTTTGCTCAAAATGTTTTCTAAAATATTCAGTCTGATACAAAGGTTGCATTTGATAAAAATGCTGTAAAACTTCTGCTCTTTTGACTTTATAGATTTCAGCGTCAACCCACGCGTATTCTTGTTGAATTTGCTGTTCATATTCTGCAAAACGTTCAGTAGAGCTAGCCAAAATTGCTAAATCGATATCAAATAAATAATTTAAATCATGCTGTTTAGACGGTTGATGCTCTTGTGTTGCAATGATCCATTGAGAAACTTTGTCTAAGACCGATTGCGTTAAAATATCCGCACAATGCTCACACATTAATTGAGCACTTTGTTGTTCATTATCTTTTGCTTGTGGATTATAAACGGCATCATGAAACCAAATTGCCAACTCAACAGCAACAGGATCATTCAATTGCGCTTTTACTTGGTGAAATAACGCAAGGCATTCGACAATATGTTGAACCGTATGATAATGACGTTGTGGCTCGGTATAAGCAGCAACAAGCAACTGCTGTAAAAAAATACACTGCTCTGTTTCGATTGCTATGTGATTCGCAAATTCAGCCCAATACTGATTGAATGGTTTGAGGTAATTTTCTGTTTTAGCTATGATCATATTTATAGAACATCTAAGACTTTATATATTAATACAACATTTTTGGCTGTTATCCCATGATCAATAAATCAAAATTTTTAGCCCCTTCTCATTTAGACAAATTTGCTTGTTATAAACACGCTGGCTATTTTCAAGATCTCATTGATATTGAATGGCGAGGTCAAATACAATCCTCCACACAAAATAAACGATTTAAAATCAAATATTATGGAGAGATTTTTGAAGAATATCAGCTCATTTGTGGGACAGACTTTACACCAGAACTCATCTACGCGGTAGATGTAGAAAGCAATGAAGAAATTTTACTTTTTGATGGTACGCAACATGGTTATGATCCCATGTTCTGTGATGAGTTTACACATGAACAAATCACCGAAAGACCTGCAGATTATTTTATAGTCAAACTAGCTAATTATTCATACAAGTGATTTCTATCAAGTCATTGATCAAAAATGAAGCTTATTTTTTGTGCTTTTGAATCATAGATGGTGATCCTACCGTGGGGCGACAGGGATGTCGCCGTTGGGCGGGGGTACAGGACGTACCCCTCGCACAACATGAGCAAAAACAAAGCACTGCTTTGTTTGCAGCGCAAGGTTTGGCAATCCCTGCGAAAAGTGAGGCATCGCCTACGCAAAGCTATTTAAACATTGAATGTAAGGTGTGGCAGCGCTAGATTTACATCATCAAATAATTGATTTAATTAAAGATATGTTTAATTTTATTCAAATCAAAGCGGTAAATTCGCTTGGTCATGAATACATTATTTTTGAAAAAGAGCTGGCTTAAGCAAGCCAACTCTCTTTCAATACATTAAACGATTGAAATACTTAAGCAACTTGCTCATCACGCTTAAATACCAGTTCACCTTTCAATGAACTCTCGGCGTCAAAATAATAACCATCGGTATTAAAGGATTTAAGATCATCCATTTTTTCCAATTGATTTTGAATGATGTATCGAGCCATTAAGCCACGCGCTTTTTTAGCATAGAAGCTAATCACTTTATATTTACCATTCTTCTGATCTAAGAATACTGGTTTAATAATATCAGCCTGAATTTTTGCTTCCTTGACCGATTTATAGTATTCATCAGAAGCAATATTGACCAATAACGTTGAGCCGCTTTGTTGCAAATCCTGATTGATCAAATCGGTAATTCGATCCCCCCAAAACTCATAAAGATTATGACCACGGGTATTGGCAAGTTTTATTCCCATTTCCAAACGATACGGCATCATTAAATCAAGAGGACGTAATAAGCCATATAGACCAGATAAGCTGCGTAAATGATCTTGCGCAAAATTGAGATCATCTTGCGACAAACTATATGCATCCAGACCTGTATAAACATCGCCTTTAAATGCAAAAATCGCTTGTCGCGCGTTGGCAAAACTAAAGTCAGCATTCCAGTCACGGAAACGCTCCGCATTGAGATTGGCAATTTTTTCACTGACACTCATCAAACTGGCAATATCTGAAGCGGAGAGTTTACGACTTAGGTCTATAAGCTGTTGAGATTGATCCAGCAGTCTTGGTAGAGTGTGCGTATCGGTCGGGAGTGCTGACTGGTAATCGAGCGTCTTAGCAGGGGAAATTAAGGCGAGCATGGTCTTCCTGATCAAAAAATAACTAATCAAACTATAACAGTCGGGATATTTTAATTCCAATTCATGTTTTCTGTGAACAGAATCGGTAAACTATCGCACTTCCCTGCTTATGATCGTTTAAATTATGTCCGAACAACTGTTCATTCAAGGTTCGGTTGGCAAAATTGAAGTTTTTGTTGACTATCCTGTGGGCGAAGTAAAAGGTTTTGCTGTCGTTTGTCATCCTCACCCACTGCAAGGTGGTACACCTCAACATAAAGTTCCTGCTTTACTTGCACAAATCCTCTCTGAACAGGGTTGTGTGGTCTATCGCCCAAGTTTTCGTGGTTCTGGACAAAGCGATGGAATCCATGATGAAGGCTTTGCTGAAACTGAAGATATTCTAGAGGTCATTAGACACGTTAGACAATTACACAAAAGTCTACCTTTCTATGTTGGCGGTTTTAGTTTTGGTGCACATGTAATGGCAAAAGCCTATCATGCGCTCCCTGATGAAATTAAACCGCAACAAGTGATCTTATGTGGTTTACCAACATCCACTGTAGATGGTCTACGTCATTATGTTACCCCAGCAATTAAAGGCGATATCCTGTTTGTACACGGTGAAGCAGATCCGACGACTAAACTCTCTGATTTGCTTGAATGGGCGAAACCACAGCGCCATTTAATTACCGTATTGCCAGGTGCAAACCATTTCTTTACAGGTTATTTAAAGCAGTTAAGAATCGCAATTTCGCGTTTTCTTCTTGTGCCATAAATCTGAATTTAAAAAGAATTCTAGGATAAATAAGGTGAATGATTCACTTTATTTATCCGTTCACATCATCCCAACTCAGAGCAAATTTGGCCAAATACTTTTTCACGCGATCACTGTCGTTGGTGGTTTGTCTTTGCTCACGAGATACAGAAAATAAACGCCGGCCAGCATCGGCCATGGATTTCGATTTTTGGCAAACCTCAATCACCCCTTGCAATTGAATACGATCAAATTCATCAATCTGCGCCACTTGTTCAGCACTTAAAATTTTCATCAGTGACGATTGGGTTAACGCATCTTTATTTTCAGCAATATTCCAAATTTGTTGTAGTCGGCCAATCTCAGCATTTACTTCATGTAAACCAATACGCTCGCCATTGGCTAAAGTCGCCATACGTGTCACGCTTGCAGTTAAATCACGAAAATTCCCTTGCCAACTGGCATCTGCAGATTGCGCAAATTTTAAATATTTCTCTAAGGCATCGGTATGAAAACGTAACTGACGTTGATGTGCAACAGCAAAACGCTGTAATTCAAAGGTGATGTTCGGTTCAATATCTTCCACACGATCTTTTAAGCTCGGTAAAAAGAAGGTCCATGTATTTAAGCGAGCCCATAGATCTTCACGGAAACGCCCTGCACGGACTTCCTCACGTAAATCTCGATTGGTTCCTGCAATCAACTGAAAGTCAGCCTGAACCTCTTTATCACTTCCTACAGGAAAGAATGACTTATCCTCCAAGGCCTTGAGCAACATGGCTTGCTCATCCAACCCTAGCTCGCCGATTTCATCGAGAAATAAAATGCCATTATCCGCACTTTTTAAATAACCAGTACGTGCTGCAATAGCGCCTGTAAATGCACCTTTACTATGACCAAATAATGTCGACATCGCACTATCACCAACCAGCGTTGCGCAGTTCACATCAATAAAGCGCCCTGAAAGATGAAATTTTTCCTTTTTCAATTGATAAATTTGCTTGGCTAAATGCGACTTACCGACCCCTGTTGCACCCATAATCAAAATTGGCGCACTTGAGCGTGTTGCAACCAGTTCTACTTCTTGAATCATTTGATTAAAGTTTTGGTTCTTCGTGGCAATATTGGCTTTTAACTGCTGCCAATTTTCAGCTTGTTCATGTTCAAACCGCTGGGTTAATGCTGCATATCGAGATAAATCTAAATCTATAATCCGATATTCACCCTCAGGTTGTTGTTTACCTGTAGGTGCACTTTGAATGAGTTTGGCTGGTAAATAATGCGCATCAATTAATAAATACCAACATATTTGCGCAACATGCGTACCTGTGGTGATATGTAATAGATAATGATTGTTCTCAGTATCAAAAGAATATGATTTTACAAAGTCATATAATGCACCATACATATCCGAAAAATCCCAGGGATCACGGATATTCACCTTATGGCCAGTAATCTGGGTTTGTGGTGAGATTTCTAAAGCATCTTGTCGCAAATGATCAATTAAGCTGACATTACGGCGATCATGTAACAAAACCAGCTCATCAACCACTAAATCTTCATGCATCAATAAACTCATGGTGGGACGCCAGCGTTGCCAGCGATCAAGTTTTTTCCCTTGATCTAAAGTAGAACCCACAAAACCAATCACGACTGTTTTTTTAAATTTTTGCATATTTCTATAAATCTATAAAATTTTATATATCTTGCTTAAAGCATAGTTTTATTTTGTCAAAAATCAAATACTGTTTATACCGTCATTTTTAATATTTTAAAAATCTCAGTTTCTCTTTTGAATATAATGCGACTATACTATTGATGTACAAAGCTTTTACTCACTTCTCCCATCACCGTCTGATTCGACACTTTTTTGATGGAATCCACTCTGCTTTGTTGTAAAAACAATCATAGAAAACATTTTAAATATTCAATAGGTTTTAATTCCTCATGTTACAGTTTACATTCTTAGGGACATCCTCTGGTGTGCCCACATTAACACGCAATGTGTCAGGTTTAGCGATTCATTATTGCAAAAGCAAAGACTGGATATTGGTTGATGCAGGCGAAGGTACACAGCATCGTATTCAACAAGCAAAACTCTCTTTACAACATTTAAAAGCCATTTGCATTACGCATGTACACGGCGATCATTGTTATGGCTTGATGGGTTTACTGGCAAGTGCTGGTATGAATGCACGTAAAGATCCAATCACACTGATTGCACCCAAAGAAATTCAGCAATGGTTAGAAGTTACCTGTCAATTCACTGAACTTTTCCTGCCTTATCCAATACATTTTATCGATGTAAATACGTTGACGAGTCCATTGCAATTGGATGAGCATATTTCTATTGACGTTCATCACTTACACCACCGTGTGACAAGTTATGCTTATGGCTTTAAAGCGACACATACTCAGCGCAAACTCAATATTGAGGTTTTAAATCAACTCAAAATTCCGAAAGGTAAACTCTGGGGCGATCTACAACAAAGTCAAAATATTGAGTGGAATGGGCAGTCGATCTTAAGTCAAGATGTTCTCATTCAAAACACTCAAAGTGTTTATGCCATTGTCGGTGGAGATAACGATCAGCCAGAATTACTATCCAACGCTTGTCAGGATGCAGCACTGCTGATTCATGAAACAACCTATACTCAATCGATATTAGACAAAGTAGGCGCAGGTCCAATGCACAGTTCTGCGAAAATGGTCGCTGAGTTTGCCGAATCGATTCAGCTACCCAATTTAATTGCAACGCATCTCAGTGCCCGTTACCACGATGCACAAGGTGTGCAAAGCATTGGTGATGAAATTGCTCAGTACTATCATGGCAATTTTTATATTGCTGATGATTTTGATCAGTATGAACTAAATATGCACGGCGAATTAACACAGCTTCGCACTGGGAAACCTTGGGAAAAGTAATTTTCCCAACTTCAATTTAATGCTATGCAATATTGTTGAATCATAGATGGGCGTTCTATCGTGTGGCGACATGGATATCGCCCATTATGTGTAGGAATGCGGGGGTACAGGATCTACCCCTCGCCCAACATGAGTAAAAACAAAGCACGGCTTTGTTTGCAGCGCAAGGTTTCGCATCCCCTAGAAAAGTGAGGCATCGCATACGCAAAGCTATTTAAACTTTAAATGTAAGGTGTGGCAGTGCAAGCTTTTTATATTCAAATAGTTTATTCCGACTGCAATTAATTTAATTAAAAATATGAATTAAGAAAAATTATCTTTTTGTGTCTGAGTTTTTTTAATAGGTTGACTGTACCCCAACTAACTTTGCTTTTAGCTGGATTTAGTGTCCTTTTTTATTTGCACAACATTAGGCTCATTGATTTTTTATTTTAAAAATAGAAATAAAGATAAAAACCTATAAATAAAGATATTTTATTTTATACCTTTTAAATTTAAAAGCACATAACCACTGAACTTTTAAAATTTTTAAACGCATAAAATCAGTCATTTAAAAATAAAAATTCATTCCAAAGCAAAACTTGGCACACTCTCTGCAATATCTATCTCAAGAAATTAAAAATTCACTTGAGGATGCTGTCATGGCGAACAAGACAATTTTTGCCTCTAAACAACAGGCAAAACCAAAAACCATTGAATACAACGAAGCTGGTGGTCGCGCATATAAATTAAAATCTCGTGCCGCATTAGCGCAGCTTGCTGCAACAGGTACACTGAATCAGACCTTTTATCAAAATGCACAAGTGCAACTTGATAATATTCTAAACCTAGCGCTTGAAGTAGAGCCTGAATTTGTGGCTAAAACTGCAATTTATGCACGCCAAAAGGCACATATGAAAGATACACCTGTAGTGTTATTGGCTTTACTTTCTGAACTTGATGCAGAATTATTTAAGCAAGTTTTTCCTTTGATTATTGATAATGGAAAACAGTTGAGAAATTTTGTTCAAATCATGCGCTCTGGAATGATTGGTCGCAAGTCATTAGGTTCATTACCGAAACGTATGGTCAATGAATGGATTCTTTCAGCATCGGATCAACAATTGATTGCGGCCAATATTGGAAACAGCCCTTCACTTGCCGATGTGTTAAAAATGACTCATCCAAAACCAAAGACAGTTCAACACGATGCTTTTTTTGCCTATGTCCTAGGAAAAGAATACCAACTTGTCCAACTTCCGACTCAAGTGCAAGCATTGGAAGAGTTTCGATTGGGAACAGCAACACAATTACCTAAAGTGCCGATGCAGCTTCTAACCAATTTAAATTTGAATGCGAAACAATGGGCCGAAATTGCAAAAAATGGTTCTTGGCAAATGCTACGTATGAACTTAAATACCTTCTTACGCCATGATGTTTTTAAAATCAAAGGAATGACAAAAATCATTGCCGATAAATTGATGGATGAGCAAGCCATAGCCAAAAGTCGAGTATTTCCATATCAATTGATGATGGCTTGGTCAGCACTTGCAGAGGATATGCCACATGAAATTGCCAATGCGCTAAAGTTTGCTATGCAGCGCGCCATCGCCAATGTACCGAAACTTGAAGGAAATGTGGTGATTGCGATTGATGTTTCAGGTTCGATGTCAAGTTCTGTGACGGGTTATCGTCAGGGTGCAACCTCTCAGTTACGTTGCGTAGATGCTGCTGCATTATTTGCTAGTGCATTTAAATATGTAAATCCAAATATTCGTTTGATGCCGTTTGATACTGAAGTTCGTCAATTATCCAATTTCAGCAAAGTACAGGAATATTTAAAACGAAAAAATTTTGGAAAACAGCAAAATTCAGAAATTGATATTTTTGCTTTGGCTAAAAAGTTTGCCAGCATGTGTGGTGGAGGAACTGATTGCTCTAAGCCTTTGGAACTGTTAGTGAAAGAAAATGCCAAAGTTGATATGGTAATTTACTTCTCTGATAATGAATCATGGGCAGATCAAGTTCCAAGATCACATCGAAAAACAGGGATGATGCATTATTGGAAACAGTTAAAACAGCATAACCCTGATGCAAAACTGGTGTGTGTTGATTTGCAACCCTATACCACCACACAAATGCCTGAACATAGCGATGTGATGAATATCGGTGGGTTTTCCGATACGGTATTTCAACTGATTGAAAGTTTTGCCAAAAATGAAATGCATGCAGATCATTGGGTAAATGAAATTGAAAAAATAGATATTACACAAACTCAGCTTTATGCAAGCTGAATGTATAAACAAATTTGATCGAGTCTCTTCAAGTGTTTGCATTTAACAATGTCCATACTTGATAAGACTGGGTTAGATAAAAAGCACAAATGCCATAGGAACTACATTCCAAGATTATGCTGTTTCTATATTTAATTGTTGTGCTAAGTAAGAAATTGCCAAATGCAGATAGAACTACATTACTTTGAATAATTGATGTTTTATCGACACCTTTGTTGGCAAAATACATCGCATAAAATGCGTTAAGGACTACATCTTTAATGCGTAGGTCGGTGGTTCAAATCCACCCTTTTCACTCTTTTCCAAGTTTGAAAAGTAGCTCAGTTGGATAGAGCAACGAAACGTCTTTAACATTTTGTTTATGTAAAGCAGTAAAAGAATCAAATGCTTCAAGGACTACATCTTAAAATTGACGTCATCGGTGGTTCGAATCCACCCCATCATTTCGATGATGGTCGCCAAGTGGTAAGGCACGAATGTCTTTGAAAAACTTGTTGATTCACTTGTAGGGCAGTATAGGAAAATATGCTGGGGTCATCAGTCCATCAAATACTCATAGGACTACATTAGAATTCATAGATCAGAGGTTAGATTCCTCTGCTGTATATATACAGTCGCTTAAAGCAAAAGCGGTGAATTGTTTGTCTTATAATCAAATTTGTTGATGGGCTTTGACCTATGTTTAAATGATCAAATGCCTGTTGGATTACATCGCAATCTCACGCACAGTATTTCGGGTACTGCACATATCCAACACCAACTTTTTTTGATCTTCTATATGCAATAATGAAAGTAGATCAAATGCTTTGAGGACTACATTACGCGTTTGTCGGTGCTTCGATACCACCCTGTATGACAAGATACAGTAGCTCAGTTGGTAGAGCCACGACTGTCTTCAGCCTTTTGTTGATGTACTCTCATTATAATAAATAGATTTACGCAATAAGCAGTCACAAATATAGATTGGATTACATGGTAATACTTTAGTGCAGGGTTTAAGCCCTCCTATCGTGTTCATTCACAAAATCTGATCTTAATGTTTGTGACTGCTTTTCTTTTTAAACTCATCATGTTTAAAAGCGATGCTTGTGAATCAACAAAAAATTTGCTAGCTTGGAGACTCAATTTAAAACCAAAGACAGGTGTCAGTCTGTAAAACGCAAATCATGTCTATACAAGTTATTGTTGACGATAACAATCTTGATCTTGCTTTAGAAAAACTAAGAGTCAAAAAATACTATTTAGAAACTAACCACTGGTATAAGAAGTGCCAGAACTATCATGAAAAACCGCCAAGTAAAAGTCGTAAAAAAAGCGAACTGAAACTTTTACATGGGCATAGTCAAATCCTAGAAGATGATCCTCTCGCACTGAGGTTAAAAATCCATATCGAAGAACATTATCAACCAACTGATGATAATACGAAATGGGATATGAACAAAAATTAAGATTCACAAATTTCATCAAACTCAGTTTGGGAGAAAAAATTCTCCCAAACTAGGTTTCATACTATAATCTGTAACATGATAAATATCCTGAATAATAACAATGCGTACTTGGTTTGCTTTCCTCTTATTTCCTTTAGTAATTTTTGTATTCTTATTTTTCTTCTACGTCATTTTTTTGCTTTCACTCACTTTGGGTTGCGGTTTCCAGCAAGAAGATACCCCAACCTGTTCAAAAATTTATTATTTTTCAATTATATCAATATTTCCAATAGCAATTTGGCTCGGCTATTTTACAACTAAATTTGCACCACATTGTGGAAGATATTTCCTTAGTAGTATTTATAGCCTAATATTTTCAATCACTTTATTTGCATATTTACAAGGCTCCCAAATAAGCCTCATCTTTTCAATTGGTTTTAGCCTCCTTTTCTTATTATGTTTAGGAATTGGTTGTTTTATATTTTATTTAAAATATAAAAATAGATAAATTACTATCTAAAATAATATTTAAATTTGCATATTTTTTATTAAAACGCACATTTAAAATAAAATTTAAATTTATTTATTGATTATAAATTAATAACTTATAAATAAAAATCTCAAACCCATAAAACTTGGCACACTCTCTGCAATATATAGAGCATACATCTTGAGATGTATATAAATATCACCTGCCTGCAACCGCTTGGCAGGCAGGTTTTGAAAAGGATCAAAGCAATGTCTATGTTAGTCGCAGAACAAATCGAAAAACAAACTTCCTTAGCACAGGAACGTACTTATAACGTAATTCAGGATGCTAAAGGTGTTCCTATAAAAATGTGGACCAAAGGTGTCCCTGTCGATGAGAAATCGAAAGACCAATTATTAAAGACAGCACAAATGCCTTTTATTTATAAATGGATGGCAGTAATGCCAGATGTACATGTAGGAATCGGAGCAACGATTGGAAGTGTAATTCCAACCAAAGGTGCAATCATCCCTGCTGCGGTCGGTGTAGATATTGGCTGTGGAATGATGGCCGCACGTACTTCGCTAAGCGCATCAGATTTACCAGACAACTTACACGCACTGCGTACCGAACTTGAACGTTTAATTCCACATGGTATGACCAAAGGTCGTGGACGTCGTGACCGAGGTTCATGGGAGACACCTACTGCTCGTGTTGATCAGGCTTGGGCTGAGTTGGTGACTGATTTTGAATATATTTGCGCTAAGCATCCCCGTTTGAAAAATACCAACAACCATAAACAGTTAGGTACTTTGGGAACTGGAAACCATTTTGTTGAAGTCTGTTTAGATGAGCATCAACAAGTATGGATTATGTTGCACTCAGGTTCTCGTGGTGTTGGAAATGCGATTGGTAATCACTTTATTGAGCTTGCACGTAAAGATATGCAAAAGCATTTTATTAACCTGCCTGATAAAGATTTAGCTTATTTAGTGGAAGGGACTGAACACTTTGATGATTATTGGTTTGCAGTGGGTTGGGCACAACGATTTGCCATGAAAAACCGTGAGTTAATGATGGAAGCTGCGGTTCAAGCTTTACGAATCATCATCAACAAACCATTTAATGCCAAAGTTGAAGCCGTAAATTGCCACCATAATTATGTGGATAAAGAAGAACACTTTGGTCAGGAAGTACTGGTAACACGTAAAGGTGCAGTACGTGCCCGTTTGGGTGAGTATGGAATTATTCCGGGTTCAATGGGTGCCAAGTCATTTATTGTCAAAGGTAAGGGAAATCAGGAGTCTTTCTGTTCATGTTCGCATGGTGCTGGTCGTGTACATAGCCGTACTGCAGCGAAAAATTTGTTTACTGTGGAAGATCAGATTGAACAAACTAAAGGTGTGGAATGCCGTAAAGATGCAGCCGTGATTGATGAAATCCCTTCTGCGTATAAACCTATTGAAGATGTGATGAAAGCACAAAGCGATTTGGTGGAAGTGGTTTATACCTTAAGTCAGGTTGTTTGTGTAAAGGGATAATATAGTGATAACCAACATCTCCAATCCGAGCATAACTGAAATTCGAGCATGGGCATTTTCGGATACATATCTGCCTACGACTGAATGGGATTTATACTTGGTCTGGAAAGATGAATTATTACTTTTTCTGGAACTTGCAGTAGACCACAAATGCAATAAGCAGAATTATTTTAAGTATCTACTCTACTATATGGTTGCTTATCAATTTAAAAGATTAAGTGATCCCTTTGAAAAAACTTTGGTTTTACAACGGTATTTAAGTGAGTCTAAACAGATAAAGCATGGAGATATTCGTATCTGGAGAAATGAGATTATAGCCTTACAACGAAATATACACTCTTTTTCATATGATGTATGGATTGAAAAAGGACTTATATATCATAAAGCTTTTTGTCTTTCCCAAATCCCTCCTAACTGAATGTTCAATTTGGGATGATGCATTGGATTATTCTTATTTAGAATTTTGTAATTATGATCAACCTAAAGAGGATGATTATAATTTCATGACCACTTGGCATGAAATTCAAACTTTAGAAGACGTTATAGAATTTGCCGAATCAATCCCAGTTGATACACTACCCCAGCAAACTTTATATGAAATCGTTGTGTTAAATATTTATTGACTATTAAAAGCAATAAGGAAAATAAAATGAAACTTGCAGAAGCACTCTTATTACGAAGCGATCAACAAAAGAAACTCGCTTCATTGAAACAACGTATCAATGCGAACGTATTGGTACAAGACGGTGATGAGCCATCCGAGGATCCAAACGAGTTATTAAAGCAAGTATTTGCATTAACTCAAGAATCCCAAAAACTTGTTTATGCCATTCATCAAACCAATGCTTTAGCAAAATTAACAGATGGTCGTTCATTATTGGCTTTACTTACTCAACGTGATGAGCTTGTAGAGCGCCATAAAATTTTAACCTCAGCCATCAGCAACACACAACGTGAGCCTGACCGCTATAGTACACGTGAAATCAAATGGCATAAGGTCATTCCAGTATCATCCTTGCAAAAACAATCCGATGATATCAGTGCCAAATTACGCGACTTGAATGTATTGATACAAGCCACCAATTGGCAAGTTGATTTACTTGACGTTTAAAGTCATCATTTAAAAGCTTTGATAGGGCTTACCCTATCAGACCTCGAAATATATTGGACGAGTACAAGATCTAAGGCTGTATAGATTGAAATAAAAGTCAGCATCATTTTTAGGTAATGACAGCGAAGCGGATTTAGAGCGGAAACGCACCAATCAAATCCATCACCTTTCATCACTTAAACCTTTGTGAATCAGAGTGATTATTTACACTGCATTACCACGTACTGACAATATATTTCACCTTATCTCAAGTGATTCGTCATTTGAGATCACCCGAGCATACTGGGCGAGTGCAAGATCCCCTACCTCCACAACACAGGATTGAAAATAAGGTGTAGTGGCTTGATGAGCGAGCGGGTTAGCTTAAAACTTTAAGCACAAATCAACCCATCACTACGTACAAGGCAAACCTTTGTGAAAGCAAAGTTACAATGCACTAAGCATCACCATGCACTGACAGTATGTTCACCCCTTTTAGGAATTTTTAATGAATTACCCTTGTTCTTGTTGTCATCATTACACGAGAGATCAACCTTCGGGTAATTTTGACTTTGAGATTTGTCCAGTTTGTTTTTGGGAAGATGATCCTGTACAAAATATTCATCCAAATTCAAAAAGTGGTGCAAATGCAATCTCATTAGCAGAAGCACAAGATAATTATCAACAATATGGTGTAAGTGAATTACGATTTTTAAAACATGTTCGAAAACCGAATGATTTAGAAAGAAATGATGAAGAACAAAATGAACACATTAGTAAAAAATAAAACTATCCAAATTGATGGCTCACAAGGCGAAGGTGGAGGGCAAATTTTAAGAACTGCCCTTTCATTGTCTATGTTAACGGGTATTCCATTTGAGCTTGTGAATATTCGTGCAGGGCGTAAAAAGCCGGGCTTAATGCGACAGCATTTAGTCTGTGTACAAGCATCACAACGCATCAGTAATGCCATTGTGGAAGGTGCTGAACTACATTCACAAAAATTATATTTCCAACCCCAACAAGTTCAAGCGGGTAAATATGATTTTCATATTGGTTCAGCGGGTAGCACAATATTGGTTTTACAAACACTACTGCCTGCACTGATGATGCAAAATGAAATCAGTCACATCAGTATCCACGGCGGAACACATAATCCAATGGCACCGACTGCAGATTTCATAGAGTCTTGTTTTCTACCTGCTCTTCATAAACTTGGAATAAAAGTCGACTTTGAATGCGAACGTGCTGGTTTCTTTCCAATTGGTGCGGGTCAAATCAATATTACAACTTATCCGTGGATAGATAAGCTTGAATATTCAGTATTAGATAAAGGCAAATTACTGGAAATACATGGCTATGCCGCTGCCTTAAATATTCAACAGAATATTGCGGATCGTGAACTGGAAGTATTGCATAACAAATTGAGCTTAAGCCAACGTAATAGACTAAATTTTCAAGGGATTAGTCAAGGGAATACGGCTTTTGTGGTGTTAAATTACCAACACCATCAACAAGTATTTTCTGCGTTAGGTGAAATGAAGAAAAGTGCAGAAAAAGTAGCGCATGATTTAGCCAAAGAAGTTAAATCCTTTTTAGCTTGCGATGCTGTGGCTGACGAATATCTAGCAGACCAACTTTTATTACCTTTAGCTTTAGGTAAAGGTGGTGAGTTTACTGCTCAAGTTGTCAGTGAACACACCTCAACACAAGCTGAAATGATTCAAAAATTCTTAGATTGTGAAATTCATTTTGAAGCAATCAATGATATTTTTAAGGTGAGTGTCATCACATAAGCTTCAGCTATGCTAAATCCAGTTTACAAGCTCATCAATTGCTTATCTTTATGTGCTAATTCATTTTAAATTTCATACTTATTGGCACATTATGTAAATAAATGACCCAACTATTCATTATATAATCAACGCCTTAAATAAGTATGATTTTTAAAGTAGAAAATACCCACTTAAGGAATAAGGGAAATGATGAGAGTTTTATTGGGGACAGCATGTATCGCATTTTTAACATCGACAGCTTTTGCGGAAGATATCGTGGGAACCTGGCGTTATATCGATGACAAAACTGGTGAAGCAAAGGGACTGGTTAAAATTGAAAAACAAAGTAACGGTACCTATGCGGGTACAGCATTAAAAGCAACACCACGCCCAGGCTACACCCCAAAAGAATTTTGCACCAATTGCCCTGCACCTTATACCAACAAGCCAATTATTGGCTTACAGGTAATCTCTGGGCTAAAGACAGATGATCATGTTAGTTATACTGATGGGAAAATTATTGACCCAGTTTCAGGTAAAATCTATCGCTTAAAAGGTAAAGTCAGCCCAAATGGCAAGAAACTATTTCTTCGTGGATATTTCGGTATTTCAGCAGTAGGTCGTAGCCAAACATGGTTACGTGTCGAGTAATAGCATAATTTAATTCATAATAGAAATGACAGTTTTATCTCAATCAAACTGTCATTTCTAAACCTCTATTTTGAATGATTTTTAAATCAGTTATTCACAGCAAGTTGATATAAAAAATCTAAATGTGTGGCTGCATCACCCTTATCTAAATTGAGATCACTGGCACGCCCACCCAATCTCAGTGCAGGAAGATAACAATACATTTGATTATCAGTTAATTTACCATATTGAGTTTGTGCCTTTGCTAAGGCTGATTTTTCTAAAAATTGCTCAATGATCTCATCATCACAAATCCAGTCATTAAAAAAATCTGCTAATGACCAAGCTGTTACCCCAATATCCGAGTTGTGCGGGTCGATAAAGGATATATCTTCATCGCCATCATCGCTCAATAAACGATAATAAAACACTAAACCAAATGCCGAAATAGCAATGGGTAATCGGGTCATATCAGGTTGATCTTTCATTAACCATGACCAAAGCACATCTTGATAAAGCTCAGGGTTAATGATCTGTAGCAAACCGTTGCCATAGAAGCCAAAACCATGATTTTGCCAAAGCTCTAAGAGCGCTTCAGGTAAATATGCTTGATATTTTTTTACAGTTTCAGGGCTTACTGTGTTTCCCACCTGATCTACTGGAAATTTATTGATAAATGTTTGTAATTGCATAAGTATCTTCTCTAGCCCTGCTTATACTTTCCATTCAAATCCACTAAACGCATCATCTTCTTTTAATGTATTTTCGACAGCATTTGCCAATTGCTTAATCATGCTCTGGGTTGCAATCTTCTTAAACCATGCTTGTTCTTCATCAGCATGGGCTGAAATTTCACAAGTTAATAATCCTTGATCATTTAAATGACAATTAACCCCCAAACCAATTGGATGATTTTCTACGCTGACAGCAAGGTCTTCATCAGAGTGTGTTGTTTCCGCTTTAAAGCCATATTGAGACAGTTGTTTTAACAACAAGGTCGTCACGTATTCCTGAGTGACATAACATACATTTTCACCATGGTTGTGACTGTTAATATGATTCTCACAGTTTGCTGTAAATTGTAATGTTCTCATTGCTTCATCCAAAAGGCTTTATAGTTGTATGGTTTTAGAATAAGCAATATAAACAAAACAGCCAAGCATTTGCTTGGCTGTTTTTAATTAATTATACAAATATTAGACAAGGACTGATTTATTCGGTGACTTGAATCTGAAGCCCCGCCTGATTAGTGAGTTCAGTAAATGTTGGGAAACTTGTTGCTACAGTTTCGGTACCGATAATCTTGATCTCGCCTGAGTTACGTAAACCCGCCATCGAAAAACTCATTGCAATACGATGGTCATGGTGCGATTCAATTTCACCGCCAGAGAAAATAGCAGACCAGTCGCCCGATTTACCTTTTCCTTCAATGATGATGCCATCATCAGTTGGCGTACAATCAATCCCCATGGTTTTTAAACCATCTGCCATCACTTGGATACGATCAGACTCTTTAACCCGTAATTCAGCGGCACCTGTCAACACCGTTTGCCCTTCAGCACATGCCGCAGCAATAAACAAAGATGGAAACTCATCAATCGCCAATGGTACTTGATCTTCAGGCATATGAATGCCTTTCAATGTACGGGTACCACGGATACGTATATCAGCAATCGGCTCACCGCCTGCAATTCTTTCATTTTCAACAGTTAAGTCTGCACCCATTTGCTTCAGGATTTCGATTACGCCTGTACGAGTTGGATTAATCCCAACAGCTTCAAGGGTAATATCTGAACCTTCAGTAATGGCAGCACCCACCATAAAGAATGCAGCAGAAGAAATATCAGAAGGCACTTGAATCTCTGTCCCAACTAACTTGCCACCACCGTGTAATGAAATACGATTACCTTCCGTTTTTACAGCATAACCAAAAGCACGTAACATACGCTCAGTATGGTCACGGGTTGGTTCAGGTTCAGTCACAGATGTTTCACCCTCTGCCCATAAACCTGCCAATAAAATTCCAGATTTGACTTGCGCAGATGCCATTGGCAAATCGTAATGAATACCTTTAAGTGCTTGAGCGCCAGTAATAGAAACAGGCGGAGTACCACGTTCACCCGTGGTTTGAATTTGCGCACCCATTTCACGTAAAGGTTTTGCAATACGCTCCATTGGACGCTTAGACAAAGACGCATCACCCGTCATCACAGAGTCAAACTGTTGTGCTGAAAGCATGCCTGAAAGCAAACGCATCGACGTACCAGAATTACCCATGTACAGTGCCGTTTTGGGCGCTTTTAAACCATGAATACCCACACCATGAATGGTCACTTCACCATTTTTAGGGCCTTCAATACTGACACCCATATCGCGAAATGCTTGAAGTGTTGCTAAAGCATCTTCACCTTCAAGGAAACCTGTAACGTGGGTTGTACCTTCAGCGATTGCACCAAACATGATGGAACGATGTGACACTGACTTGTCACCCGGCACGGTAAATTTACCTTTAAATGTCTTCTCACCTGGCAAAATGGTAAATTGTTGTGTCACCTTATTTTTCTCCATCAAAGGTTTATTGGCGAGCATATGATTGAAATGCTGTCGTGCCGCTTGTGCATGTCCTAGCAATCCCATCAGGGCTTGTGAATTCTCATCTTCAATCAGTTGACGTAATGTCGCAAGTTGCGTTTCAAAACCATCAACTGCTTTCAATATGGCTGTTTTATTGGCAAAAAATATATCATGCCACATCTGCGGATCACTGGCAGCAATACGTGAGAAGTCACGAAAACCTCCAGCGGCATAACGGAAAATATCTAAGTTATCTTCACGATTTGCAAGCTGTTCAACCAGATTAAATGCCATCAGATGCGGTAAATGACTGGTATGTGCCAACACTTCATCATGTTTGTCCACATCCATACAAATGACTTCAGCTTTTGCAGCCTGCCAAAGCTGAATCAGTTTTTCAACTGCCCAATCAGCACTGCTCGGCAACGGCGTTAGAATCACTTTATGATTCACAAACAAGTCAACTTTACCTGCATGAACACCAGTATGTTCTGCACCAGCAATTGGATGACCAGGTACAAAACCTACAGGAAGATTTTCACCATATACAGCATGTGCTGCAGCCACCACATTCCCTTTGGTACTTCCGACATCAGTAATAATGGCATTTTCAGAAACATAAGCTTGAATCGTTTCAAGCACTTTCTGTGTCGCGCGAACGGGTAAAGCCAGAACGATTAAATCTGCATCTTTTACAGCTTCTACAGGATCACTAAAACCCGCAGAAATAATTCCTAAAGCTTTTGCATCTTCCAGCGTTTTTTTTGAGCGGGTTGACGCAACAACATTTTCAGCAAGATGTTCGGCTGCAATCACACGGGCTAGACTTGAACCAATCAGTCCAAGTCCAATAAAGGCAACTTTTTTAAATAAAGGTTGTGACATAACGATTTTGAACTACCTATTTCACAACGACATCAAAGCACAGCAATCGGATATGAACCCAATACACGTACTTCTTTAACCAGTGGGCGAATATCTTCAATCGCCGCTTTAACATTGTCCTGTTCCACATGACCTTCAAGATCAATGAAGAATACATAAGCCCATTTTTCAGGTAATGCTGGACGGGTTTCAATACTGGTCAAACTAATGTTGTGTTTTGCAAATGGTGCAAGAATTTCCAATAAAGCCCCTGCACGGTCATGTGCTGAAATCAGTAATGAGGTTTTATCATTGCCACTTTGTGGTACTTTTTCACGACCAATGACCAAGAATCGTGTCGTATTTTCAGGGTTATCTTCAATATTGCCGTGGAGAACTTCTAAGTCGTAAATACTCGCAGCCACATCAGATGCAATTGCTGCTGAATGCCATTCATTGCGAATACGGCGGGCAGCCTCTGCATTTGAGCTTAAAGCTACACGTTCTACACCCGGATAATGTGCATCCAACCACTTACGGCATTGCGCAAGTGTTTGTTGATGTGCATAAATTTGTTTAATACTGTCTTTACGAGTATTTGAAGAAATCAGAAATTGGTGATGAATACGCAATTCAACTTCACCAATCACATTTAAATGCGATGCTTTAAAACAGTCTAAAGTATGGTTGACCACACCTTCAGATGAGTTCTCAACTGGAACTAAACCATAATGTGCACTGCCCGCTTCAACCTCACGGAACACTTCATCGATCGTTGGTAGTGGACGAACCACAGCATCCTGACCAAAATGTTTTAATACAGCAGAATGGGTATAAGTGCCGACTGGACCTAAAAATGCAATACTTTGTGGTGCTTCCAGTGCCAAACATGCAGACATAATTTCACGGAATAAACGTGCCATGGTTTGATCTGACAATGGCCCTTCATTGCGCTCCATAACTTGACGTAAAACCTGTGCTTCACGTTCAGGACGATAAAATAACGGATTCTCTTCTGCTGCAAATTTTGCTTTAGCAACTGATTCCGCCAGTTTTGCACGGCGATTGATAAGTTGTTGGATTTGCTGATCTACAGAGTCAATATCTTCACGGATTTGAGCAAGATCTAGAGAAGTCGTTTTTTGATCATCGTTGATCATTGTTATGTCGCCCTTTAAAGTCGAGAATTACGAGAAGTCTATGTTTTAGACCACTGACAGTATAACAATAGTTCAGTTTAATTTGTTGGGCAATAGTGCATTTTTCAATGTTTCACTTTCAACTTATATATTGAATAAAATGTCATCACTTTATAACTTTTCTGACTACAAAATGAATTACAAAGCAGCTATAGAATTTTAAGCATTGCGCTCTATGATAAAAAGCATAAGCGCATTTCGAGTCATAGAATATGAATAAAAAAATCGCTGTTCTCATTACCCATGATTTCGAAGATGCGGAATATCATCATCCCGTTGAAGCTTTTCGAGCTGCAAGCCACTCTGTACGCAATATTGAAAAGTCTGCGGGGAATATTGTGTATAGCAAACAAAGAAAATCTTCGGTCAGTATAGATTTAGGCATTGATGAAATCTCTGTTCGGGATTTTGATGCGCTGATGATTCCGGGTGGATATTCCCCTTATCATCTTAAAGAAGATGAACGATTTATTGATTTTTTACGTAATTTTGCCAATGCGCAAAAACCTATTTTTTTATGTTGTTACAGTAGCCATTTGCTTATCGATGCACAAATTGCCATTGGACGACGCTTAACCTCAATTGAAGATATCCTCAAAGAACTTAAAGACGCTGGCGCTGTGGTTTTTGATCGCGAAGTGGTAAACGACAACAATTTATATATTTCATCACGTTCAACTTTTGAGTTACCTATCTTTATCAATGAATGTTTAAATGTATTAAGTGCTTAGTTTTAACCTTATTTATGAAATTTTGTATCTCTTTTATAAGTCAAAATAATCATATTGCATGAATGATATAGGTATTGAAAGCCCATCCCCAATTTGGGAAAAGGCTAGGATGACGGAGCTTTTATGTTGATCTATGCTTTAAAAAGGATTTACGACTGAAGCTTAATATAAAAATTTAAAAGCTCATCCAAAAAGCGAAATCATTAATTCACGCATCATTGCCTGTACCAATGAGGCTAAACGTTTAAGCTAAAATCACGTTGTAAGGGCTTTACAGCATATGAGTTGACTTATTCAATACAGCCTCACTAGTGATCAAATATACCTACTCAAAGCTTGACCATTAAAACTTATAACAGAATTGAAAAAGAAATATGATCTCCTGAATATATCTTCTCTTTTTTGCGAATCTCTGCTTTAAGTGGCAGTAAATAGCCCTCTGATTGCTTGTCAGGAAATATAGATGTTTTCCAGATACTTTTACCCAGTGTGACAGTAATAGGTACAGCACCCCAACTTCGTTTCTGATGAATGTATTTTTTTATTTCTTCAGATTGTAATTTGGAAATAAGAGCATAATGCCATCCACCAACACCCAAATAGTGCTGGACTGTTGATTCAATTTGAAAAGAAACTTCATGATCCATCATTTTAATTTCACTTAAAAGTTTAAACAGCTTATCGTTGTTATATCTATTTCATTCGCCAATTCTATTTTTTAGATAAGGCATGAGCACATTACCACTGACTTATTATTGTACAAATCCAATCCAGCAAACAAGACCTACACCTACGTATTTGATCAATTGTTGTTTGCTCTATCTTTACTTTTTAATGTTTGTTTTTTCAATATATTTATTTGATTTTTCTCAACATATTCCCATCAAAATAAAAAAAGCTGTTCATGCTTCATAAAAAACATGAACAGCTTATATTTATATTATTGTTACATATACACTATCGACCAATGATGCCACGTGCCACGATTTCTTTCATGATTTCATTTGTTCCACCATAAATACGCTGAATACGTGCATCTACAAAGAAACGAGAAATTGGATATTCCGTCATATAGCCATAACCACCAAACAGTTGTAGCAAGCTGTCGATGATTTTCATCTGCATATCCGTACTAAAACTTTTTAAAGCCGCTGCTGTTTCAACATCCAATTTACTTTGTTTATATAAAGCTAAATTTTGGTTATAGAATGCTGCTGTTGCCAACTCATCAATTTTTGCTTGAGCCAAAACAAAACGAGTATTTTGGAAGCTGCCAATTTTCTGACCAAACGCTTGACGTTCCTGTACATACTGAGTAGTGATATCGATTGCACCACGAATTGCACCAAGTGCCGTTGCTGCAATTGCAGTACGTTCACGAGGTAACTCTTGCATCAAATAGGCAAAACCTTGACCTGCACTACCTAACAATTGATTTGCTGGAACTTTAACATTATCAAAGAACAGTTCTGAGGTATCTTGAGAATGCAAACCAATTTTATCGAGGTTGGTGCCCTTTTTAAATCCCTCTAGATGTGTATCAACCAATAAAAGTGACACACCTTTTGCACGCGCTTGAGGATCAGTTTTTGCTGCCAATACTACTAAATCCGCATGCTGACCATTTGAAATAAACGTTTTAGAACCATTCAAAATATAATGGTCACCATTTAAAATCGCACTACTACGCATCCCTTGTAGGTCTGAACCCGCCCCCGGTTCCGTCATCCCAATTGCGCCCACCACTTCACCTGACACCATTTTAGGTAACCAGTATTGCTTTTGTTCTTCGTCGGCAATATGCAAAATATAAGGAGCTGCAATTTCTGAATGGCATGAAATCGCGGTAGACAATGCACCATAGCCTGCACGTGCAGACTCTTCAACCAACATCAATGAATATTCAGTTGGAACGCCATAACCACCATACGCTTCAGGTACATCTACACAAAGATAGCCATTTTCACCCAATAATGACCATACTGAACGTGGCATTAAACCTTCTTTTTCCCATTGCTCATAAAATGGAGCAACGTGTTCATTCATAAAACGTTTAAAGTTGTCACGAAAAAGTTCTAAATCTGCATCATATGCCAACATGTCTTGTATTCCTTTCAATCTGAGTTTTTGATTTTATGATCCCTAGCATGCTAATCATTTTTTACGGACTTGTCATGACCACATGAGGTCATTTTTTCTGAGCATTTTTGCGAATAAAGAAAAGACTTTTCCATAAAAAAAGAGTAATCAGCTTTCGCCAATTACTCCTTAGGTTGTCAATGAATAATCAAAACTTAGAATTTATCGTCTTTAAACATCGGTAAAGAAGAATTTAGCTTGGTGATCTCACTCATCAATTTATTCACAACGGATGGAATTAAGGCATCTGCCATTTGTGCAGCTTGTAAACCTAACTTTTCGCCAAGTGTTGGCTTACGACGTGTTTGAATCACATATACGTCATGTTGTGGCAATAAGCTCAGCAAATATTCATCTGAAGTTTGCAATTTATCCACTAAATTTAAATTGCGCGCATCTTCACCATACCAGTGTTCACCTGTTGCAACTTTTTCGACATTGAGTTGCGGGCGATATTTTTCAACAAAATGCTTAAATAATTGATGCGTTTGTTGTAACTCTTCTTCAAATTTTGCTTTACCTTCTGGGGTGTTTTCACCAAACATCGTCACAGTACGTTTAAACTGACCTGCAGTATATAGCTCAAAATCAACATGATGTTCTTTTAACAGTCGATTAAAATTAGGGACTTGCGCAACAACACCAATCGAACCAACCACAGCAAATGGTGCAGAGACGATTTCACTTGCGATACACGCCATCATATAACCGCCACTCGCAGCCACTTTATCCACGCAAATCGTCAGATTAAAGCCTGCATCACGTAAACGAACCAATTGTGCAGCTGCAAGACCATAACCATGCACCATACCACCCGGGCTTTCTAAACGAACAATGACACGATCACGCCCTGCTTTTGCTGTCGCAAGAATTAATGTAATTTCTTCTCTTAAGTTTTCTACAGCTGAAGCCTGTACATCTCCTTTAAAATCTAAGACATAGATTTTTTGATTATTTTTTTTACGTACACGTGCTTCTTTTACAAACTGTTGAGTCAGTTGAAACAATTCCAATTTCGATGCAGTTGACTGAGCAATTCTTTTTCTTTGCTCATTAATTCGAGCATTTAAATGACTGATGCGAATTTCTGCGGGTACTTTGGGTAAATGAAATAACATAGAATTTATAATCTCGAATATCTAAGGAAATGCTTTTCTAATAAGATGCGGACGGATCAGTTAAATTTCAATACACTTTTTGAAAAATTCGACAAAACTCAATTCACTTCGACTTGATGCATGATCAAAAGATTTAGCTATACTTTTAAAAACAACAATAACTAAATTTTAGTTATAGAATATATAGCTTTTTTTTATACTTAAAAACGCATGAAAATTCGAGCAAAGATAAGCGTTTTGAATAAATTAAGATTTTATTAATAGTTTTTACATCTAAGTTAAGCTTTGCAGATTTCAGCATATTCAGCGACTTTATCTTGAAAATAACGCAAATGCCACTTGGTAGAACTTTTGCTGGCTTTTCTTATGACAAATTCACATAAAAAAACATAGACATGTTTATATCAAACAGAAAATACAAATAATCATATATCACACATTTTAAAAATTTATATTGGGTTATTTACCAGCTCTTTTTATCTAAATAACATATTTGTTATTTTGATTAAACTATTTAAAATCAACACGTTAAAAAGAATAATTACATTTTTCAAATTTATGAACATTTACGTGTCATTTCTTTAAAAAATGTTTAATTTTATCAACATCAAGGATAAGGATTGAGTATGGATATCTCCTCACACGATGAACACCTACCCCCTAAAAAACAAAAGTTTTATCAAATCCTCTATGTTCAGGTTATTTTTGCCATTGTACTTGGTATCCTTCTTGGACACTTTTGGCCAGATATTGGTGCAAGTTTAAAACCATTAGGTGATGCATTTATTAAACTGGTCAAAATGATTATTGCGCCTGTTATTTTCTTGACGGTTGTCACTGGAATATCAGGCATGAAACATATGGGAACTGTAGGACGAGTAACGGGTAAAGCAATGCTTTATTTCCTGACATTCTCTACACTCGCATTAATCGTCGGGATGATTGTTGCCAATATTATTAAACCAGGACAAGGTTTAAATATTGACCCTACATCATTAAAATCAGAGAAAGTTGTAGAGTACGCTGAAAAAGCACATGAAGCTTCGATTGTCGATTTCTTACTGAATATTCTTCCAACAACCATCGTTAGCCCATTAACAAGTGGTGACATTCTACAAGTTCTATTTGTTGCCGTATTATTTGGTTTATCCTTGGCTGCGGTAGGCGAAAAAGGTCAACCGATTGTAGACTTCTTAAATAACCTTACAGCACCCGTATTCCATTTAGTTGGCATGCTGATGAAATTTGCTCCGATTGGTGCTTTTGGTGCAATGGCATTTACAATTGGTAAGTATGGCATTGAAAGTATTGGAAATCTTTTACTTTTAATTATGACATTCTATATCACGGCCTTACTCTTTATTCTGGTTATTTTGGGTGCTGTAGCTCGTTATAATGGATTTAGAATTACAGATCTGATTCGCTATATCAAAGATGAATTATGGTTAGTTTTAGGGACCAGTTCATCTGAAGCTGCACTTCCATCATTGATGCGTAAAATGGAAAAAGCAGGCTGCGAAAAATCTGTGGTTGGCTTGGTTATTCCTACCGGTTATTCATTTAACCTCGATGGTACCAACATCTATATGACGATGGCAGCGCTCTTTATTGCACAAGCATGTAATATCGATTTGAGTATTCAAGACCAAATCTTATTATTGCTCGTTGCAATGCTGAGTTCTAAAGGCGCTGCTGGTGTTACAGGTGCTGGATTTATTACCTTAGCTGCAACATTGTCTGTTGTTCCAGCAGTTCCTGTTGCAGGTATGGCTTTAATTCTAGGTATTGACCGCTTTATGTCTGAATGCCGTGCACTGACCAATTTAGTCGGTAATGCGTGTGCAACGATTGTTGTGGCACGTTGGGACAATGCTTTAGACAAAGACAAACTGGCTGCTGCATTCGCTCATCCAAGTAAAGCACACTATGATGCTAAAGCAGTTGAACAACATCGTGAAGATCCAATCGATTAAAAACATCCGATAAGCAATATTTGTAATAAGAAGGAGCTTTTGAGCTCCTTTTTTATATAAAGCAACTATGAGTAGATCAGAAAATTACAACTAACAATCAACTGCTATTCGCATATAAAATGAGGCACTAACTGAAAAATAGGTTTAATACATAAAGCTTAAAATGATGTATTTCTTAGAAAAGCATTTGTCTAATTTACCCATTCTCAATAGATTGGTTTTATTCAGATAATACCAGGCTTAAACAAAAATACTTCATTCAAAAGACTTAACGAAAACCGTATTACCCCCTATTTCAGTACTCATCAATGAATAGGTTTAGACGATCCATTCATTATTTTAAAGCTTAAATTTTTAATTGTTTTTGATCTACCATTCTCATCAATTTGATTCATTGCTTCAGATGCTTATATACTTAATCTATAAAAAAAAAGAGCCTTTCGGCCCTTTAATTTCACATCTAAACTTATCTTGACTAATATTCTACTTAACCGAAACGGCCGGTAATATAAGCTTCAGTCAATTGGTGATCTGGTTGAGTAAAGACTTTCTCTGTAGAGTTCACTTCGATTAAGTCACCTAAATGGAAGTATGCTGTACGATCAGAAACACGCGCTGCTTGTTGCATGGAGTGGGTTACAATTGCGATTGTATATTGCGTAGAAAGCTCAGAGATTAACTCCTCAACTTTTGCTGTTGCAATTGGATCAAGTGCAGAACATGGTTCATCCATTAAAATCACTTCAGGGCTTACCGCAATCGTACGTGCAATACACAAACGTTGTTGCTGACCACCTGAAAGACCTGTACCTGGCTGACTTAAACGATCTTTAACTTCATCCCACAAACCTGCTTTACGCAAGCTATTTTCAACAATCTCTTCTAAATCATACTTATCTTTGGCCAAACCATGCAGTTTAGGCCCATAAGCAACATTATCAAAAATTGATTTAGGGAACGGGTTTGGTTTTTGAAATACCATTCCAACTTGAGCACGGAGCAACACAACATCTAGATTTGGATCATAAATGTCTTGGTTGTCTAAGCGCACTTTACCTGTTACACGGCAAGTATCAATCGTATCATTCATACGGTTCAAGGTACGTAGAAATGTTGATTTACCACAACCTGATGGTCCAATAAATGCAATCACTTCATTTTCATAAACTTGAAGATCAATACCCTTAATCGCTTCTGCGTCACCATAGTAAACATGCACATCTTCAGCACTAAGTTTCACAGTTGTATTTTTTTCTTTCTTCGGTGTCGAAGACTCAAACTGGGAGACAAAAGAAGTGCTTGCTTGCTTTTGCTTACTATCAGTCGATGTAAATTGAGATTGTTCAGAATTCACGGTTGTATCCTGTCTTAAGGAATTTTTAGTTTCTACAGTATTCATCTCTATTCTGCCCTCTTTTACCAGCGAACTTCAAATTTCTTACGTAACCAAATTGCAAAGCTGTTTAGACCGACCATAAGTGCCAATAACACAATGATGGCTGCAGCCGTACGCCCTTCGAAGAAGTTACGTAATTCATTACCTTGCCATAAGTAAACTTGAACAGGTAAAGCCGTAGATTGATCTAATGGAGATACTGGAATATTTGCAACGAAAGCGCTCATACCAATTAATAGTAATGGTGCGGTTTCACCCAATGCATGAGCAATACCAATAATCGCACCTGTCATAATCCCTGGTAGAGCCAAAGGCAATACATGGTGGAATACTGTTTGTAAACGAGAAGCACCAATACCTAACGCCGCTTGGCGAATTGATGGTGGTACTGCCTTCAATGAAGCACGTGTGGTAATAATTACTGTAGGCAAAGTCATTAAACTTAAGACCAAACCACCAACCAAAGGTGCGGATATAGGTAAATGCATCCAACCAATAAAGATAGCAGCACCCAATAAACCAAATACAATCGATGGAACTGCTGCAAGGTTATTGATATTGACTTCAATAATGTCAGTAATAAAGTTTTTCGGTGCAAACTCTTCTAGATAAATCGCACTTGCTACACCCAATGGAATAGAAATCGCGATCACAATTAACATCATGAACAATGAACCCATAAATGCACCAGCCAAACCTGCTGTTGCTGGTGAGCTGCGTGAATCTGGGTTGGTGAACATTTGCGTGTTAAAAGTACGGTTAATAATCCCTTTCGCAGCCAAGTCATCAGAAAGTTTACGTACTTCTGGACTAAGTTGTTGCTGCTCATCAGGCAATGAACGATCGATATGACCAGCCAACCACACATCAATATTGGCATCAGCAAGGAAATTAAGTTCTACCGTTTTACCAATCAATGCTGGGTCTTTAAAGACCATATCACGGATACGATATGCTTCTGAACTGGTGTAAATACTTGAAAGATCATCACGACGACTTTCGAGTGCAGGGTCTTTTGCAATGATTGCATTTACAATCAATGCATCCCAATCGACCATACCCATTTTAGTTTGCCAGTCGACATAACGCTCTTGAAATACAGCAGGAGATTCGCCCACTTTTTGTGTTGGTTTTGGTCCAGCATCAATCATACTTGGATCAAAATACACAGGTACAGTCATACTTGCTTGCCAAAATGCTGGCAACCCTTTGTATAAGATACTTCCAAATAAAATTGCAACAAATGCCAAACCAATAATCACTGCTGAAAAACCAGCAAAACGGAAGGTCTTTTCTTTACGATGGCGTTTTGACAATGAGCTGGCGATTTTAGCTTTACGTTTTTCTCGCAACTCAGCGGCAGCTTGAGGATCAAATACATTTTGATCCACAGGAGATGTATTTGATGTACTCATTCGTATTGCTCACGATATTTACGCACAATATAAAGTGCGACAATGTTTAAACACAATGTAATGGTAAATAAAGTTAAACCCAGTGCAAACGCAACCAATGCCTGCGGACTTGCAAAGTCTGTGTCGCCTGTTAATTGTTTTACAATCGTTACAGTAACTGTTGAAACAGCTTCAAGTGGATTGATATGTAACAATGGACTATTACCAGCAGCAAGTACCACAATCATGGTTTCACCGACTGCACGAGATACTGCAAGTAAGAATGCACCCGTAATACCTGGTAAGGCAGCTGGAAGAACCACTTGACGAATGGTTTCAGATTTGGTCGCACCTAAACCTAAAGAACCATCACGTAAGGCACGTGGCACTTGAGTGATAATGTCATCTGACAAAGAAGATACGAATGGGATAATCATAATACCCATTGCAAAACCTGCTGTTAATGCACTGGTCGCATTGACTTCAACACCAATAGAATCACCAATTGATTTGAAGATTGGGCCAATCACCATCATGGCAAAAACACCATAAACAATGGTTGGAATACCCGCTAAAACTTCAATTGTCGGCTTTGCCCATGAACGGAATCGAGGAGAAGCATATTCAGCAAGATAAATTGCAATCATTAAACCCAGTGGAACAGCAACCAGTAGCGCAATGCCACTGACCATGAGTGTTCCCCACAGTAATGGTAATAAACCATAACTTCCTTCAGCATTACCTGAAGTACTAAAGCCAGGATTCCACTCTGTACCAAAGAAGAAGTCGATTGGACTCACAAACTGGAAAAAGTGCATCGCCTCACTGAACATCGACATCACAATACCCACAGTCGTGAGAATCGCAACACCTGAACACAGGATCAAAACAACGTTAATGGTTTTTTCAACTTCGTTACGTGCACGAAATTGTTGACTAATTCTTTTTCTTGCCCAAATCAATCCAAGGATCGCAGCACACGTTACCACAGCAAACTTTGCAAACGAGCCAATTCTTTCAAATTTTGAGAGTTGTTCTGCAGCTGCAACCTCATAAGCTGCTGGCGTATCTGTCACACCAAAGCCAGAGGCAATTGCTTTAATACGATCTACCAGTACATCTACCCCAGCTGTATCTAGCGATGAAGCAATATTTGCTGGAACATTTTTTAAAATTAGATGTTGCAAAACACTTGGTTCTACCAAGTTCCAAACAATCAAAATTAAAAAAGCTGGGATTCCACACCACAACGCCACCAAAGAGCCATAATAGCCAGGACGTGAATGTAAAATTGCAGTGTTATTTCCCTTACCTGCTAGGCTTCGGCTTTTTCGTAGCCCGATTTGATATGCGATAGCGATTAAAGCCAATAACACGCCAATGAGTAGCAGATTCATGTATTCTCCACCGTTTTTTCAATTTTAATGATTTGAAAAAACTCTACTTAGCAAGGAAAGCCGATGGTAGTCACCCACCATCAGCTCCATTATTGCGGTTTTATTATTTACCAGCTTTAAAACCAGCCAATACTTTTGCACGTTCAGCGTCAGACAATGAAATCAAACCAGCTTTGTCTAGCTTAGAACCTTTACCAGATACTTTCTTGTTAAGGAAGTATTCAGTATATTCTTTTAAGCCTTTGATTGACTGTAAATGCTCACCTTTCACATAGAAGTATAAAGGACGAGATACAGGGTAAGTACCATTTAGTACAGTTTGCTCAGAAGGAACAACGTTGTTCACTGTCGCAACACGTAATTTATCTTTGTTTTGGTCATAGAAACCTAAGCCAAATACACCTACCGCACTTGGAGATGTTTTTAAACGTGCTAGAGTTTCAGTATAATCACCAGCAATTTCAATTACTTTACCGTCTTTACGGAAGTTAGAACATGCTTTTTTCTGTGCATCTTTGTCTAACTTTTTGAAGTAATCGTAAGTTTCGCAACCCGCTTCAACCATTTTCTCTTGGAACACTTCACGTGTACCGTGGTTAGAAGCTGGAACAACTAAAGTAATTGGCTCATTTGGAAGCGATTTATCAATTTGGTTCCAACGTGTATATGGGTTTGGTACCAATTTACCATTTGATGGTAATTCAGCTGCTAGGGCTGCAAATACATGTTGTGGACGTAATTTATAAGCTGCTTTGCTTGCATTTGAAGCAAAAACGATACCGTCATAACCGATTTTTATTTCTTGGATTTTATTTACGCCAGCTTTTTTACATGCTGCAATTTCAGTATCTTTAATTTTACGTGAAGCATTTGCGATATCAATTGTGTTATCGCCTACACCTGAACAGAACTGTTTAAGACCAGCAGAACTACCGCCTGAGCCAACTACAGGTGCTTTAAATTGAGGGAAAGTATTACCAAATTCTTCAGCAACAATACTCGCATAAGGAAGTACAGTAGAAGAACCAGCGATTTGGATGGTATCACGAGCGTTTGCTGCTACTGCTGCCCCTGAAACTGCTAATGCAAGTGCGATGTGATTAATGCGCATTCTTTTCTCTCTTAAATAAACTGCTATTTTGAAGTACACCACTTCTTGTTGTGTCGTACTTTTCGGATAACTGCATTTTGATTTTAAAATATGACAAATAAGTTACAGCTTTATGACGCTTTTATGATATTTGATAATTCACATTTGATTTTATTAAAAATCTTTTAAATTCAATATGTAATCAACTGTGTTCTATTTTTTAAATTTGAGGATATTACAATTCAAATTGTAATATTTCATGTGTATGTCACAAAAGATGTATTAAGGATTACCCATTTCAAGTGACACTATATGTCGTGATAGCCTTATTTTCTCATCTAAAAACCCTTAAAATAAATAAAAAAGAGTAATTTAAATGATCAGATTAAATCGTAAAGAATGGCATGAAACTTTTCTAAAAATGGTAGCCTCAGCCAGCATGATCACGTTTATTATCTATATGAGTTGTTGGATTATTTACTTTTTATTGGCACAAATTAGCCAATACAATCTGATCCAAAATATTGTCATTAGTTTTAGCTTCATCAGTTTATTTATATTAACCATGCAAACCTTACGTTCAATGTATCAGGTCTACTATTTGCCTTTAATGGATAGTTGCAGGTTAAATTATCAAAAAATTATTTTCTTTTGCAGCAGTTTCTCCATCGCACTTATTGTAGTCAGCTCATTTTTATTAAATTTTGGAAAAATGTTAAAAGATTATTACAGCTAAGCAGATCTAAAAGACCACCACTGTACATGCCTACTATGCAATCAAGTGTTCTATTTTTCTTAATCATTCCGCACAATAATTGAAATTTCAAAGAACACGGCATTGTTTTATATTCAAATGAGCACTCCCTAAAAGATTTGAATATGAATAGCAAAACGCTGAACACCTTTAATCCAGACCGTCCCGTTCATATGAGCTTCTCCGAACATGATTGGCAGCTTTTAGCCCAATATTGGTATCCAATTGCATTAGCAAGAGATATTACTGAGCAGCCACTCGGAACCATGTTGCTGGATATGCCATTGGTCATTTATAAAATAGATACTGAAATTATTGTTGCCAAAGATGCCTGCCCACATCGCGGTGTTCCTTTAAGCATCGGAACAAATGATGGTCAAGGTATTGTTTGTCGTTATCATGGTTTACGCTTTGGAGAAAACGGAAAATGTAATCGTATCCCTGCGCACCCAAATCATAAAATTTCGGACCGTTTCCACCTAAAAACCTATGCTGCTGTTGAACGTTATGGATTAATCTGGTGTTCACTTTTAGCAAAAAAACAGGATATAGCCAATATTCCAAACATGCCGCATTGGGATGAGACCACGTACCAACAACTGGTTTGTCCTCAAGTCGATTTAAAATGCTTTGCTGGTCGACAATTGGAAGGTTTTATCGATGTTGCCCATTTTGCATGGGTACATCCAGAAACTTTTGGTGACCCAGAAAATACTGAAGTGCCTGATTACACCACGCAAGAAACAGACTATGGTTTTAGTGCTGATTATATCAGTAGTGTAGGTCGTTACCCGATTGGTCTAGATCAATTAGGACAAGCGGATTTTCAATGGTTACGCCATTTTGAAATTCATTTACCTTTTACCGCAACATTAACCATTCATTTCCCCAATCAAGCGAAACAGGTCATTATGAATGCTGCCTCGCCCATGACTGCACGTAGTACTCGATTATTTGCCCCCATTTGTCGTAACTATGATCAAGATTTACCAATAGAAGATGCTTACGAATACAACCTTAAAATCTTTGAAGAAGACCGTTTGATCGTTGAGACACAAAAACCAGAATATCTACCTTTAGATTTATCCATTGAGGCGCACTTCCCTGCTGATCGCAGTTCAAGTATGTATCGCCGTTTATTAAGGAAAATTGGATTTAGCCCATTATTCGCCGCATAAATCAGTTTCATCACCATGTTTTATAGAACTTGATCAGGCTTCTTTAAAACAAAAAACCTGAATGTATCGCTCTATATATTTATAATTTTTTTCAGTTGATTAAATTTAACTCAAAAGTTTCTATTAAAATTGCACTCTTCGATTAAAAGATTAAAATGCACATTACATAAATGAAGTGACTCCAATTAGGTGGTATAACATGCAACAAATGTGGTCAGACATCGATGCCTATATCGAATCACATTTAATTCCTGAAGATCCAATCCTCATACAAACATTAAAAAACACTGAGGATAAAGGATTTCCAGACCACCTTGCTGTTGCCGCAAATCAAGGCATGTTATTGCAAATGTTGATTCAAATGAACAAATGCAAACGTGTTTTAGAATTAGGTACTTTTGCAGCTTATAGCACCATGTGGTTAGCCCGTGCGCTACCTGAAGATGGCTATATTTTAACAATTGAAGGTCGTGATACGCATGCTGCTTTAGGTCAAGAAAATATAGATCAGGCCAAGCTCAAACAAACTGTTGAATTAAAATGTGGTCGTGCAGCTGATATTTTAAAAGCGTTACCTGAAGCTACAGAACCTTTTGACTTTATTTTTGTCGATGCTGATAAACAAAGCTATCCTGAATATTTAGAATTAAGCTTAAACCTGTCGCATTCAGGTACAGTGATTGTTTTGGACAACGTGATTCGTGCTGGTGACATTCTTGACCCAGACAATGTCAAACCAAGTATTGAAGGGATCCGTGACATGTATAAAGCCATGCAAAACCATCCTAAAATTCTGTCATGTACAGCTTTGCAAACTGTAGGTAGCAAAGGACATGATGGTTTTGCCATTGCGATAGTAAAATAAAGCATGCTGATTTAATTTTTAAAGCTGCTATTTAGATAGCAGTTTTTTTATAGCTAAAATTTTAACAAGTCCAGCTTAGCTTCAATCATTCTCCTGAGAGTTATCCCCTGAACTTGTTTGTAGAATTGTGGATAACTCAATAATGCTTTAATAAACCCATGAAAATAAAATACTTTTAATCGTCGATTAATTTTCAACCAGTTAAATTCATGGTTCATGAAAAAGTGCTTGCATTTCAAAATGCAATATTTTTATCAAATTTTTTAATCAAAAAAAATGCCACAAATCATATTATTTGTGGCATTTCATCTCTTCTGTTTGATCGGTCATTTGACTGAATCTCGATTGCTCAATCGCGTTGTCTTTTATCTTCAAATCAAACTTATTTTGCAACCAACAATGGAACTGCAGCGTTTCTAAAAATAGTGGTCGTTACACTACCCAAAAAGAATTGATGAATTTTACTATGACTAAATGCACCTAGAACAATCAATTGAATTTGATGCTGATCTTGATAATCCAAAATATTTTCAGCAACATCACCATAACGGTACTCTACCACCACATCTAAACCTGCATCTTTTAAACGTTGCGCAGGCTCATTGAGAATTTCAGGATGATCACCAACATAGAGTAAATGGCATTGCAAAAGTTTAAGCAAATCACTTTTTTCAACGCGTTTTAGCATTTTTTGACATGTTTCTGAAAGCTCATAAGCAAAAATAAACCGTGTAGGTGGTTTAAATGTTTGCCCAACAGTTAATACGGTACTTTTGGTTCCACGAATAAAGTTTTCAACATTACTGCCCAATATTTTATTCTTCTCAGCTGAACGCTCACCCACTCGACCGATGACAGCGATATCATCTTCAGTCAATTCATTGAAGCTTTGTTCGAGAAAATCACCTTTGGCTTGAATTTGAATTGGTGTGATATTGTATTTTTCTTGAATCATTTCAGAAATATGCTTGAGTAAATTGTTACTGTAATCCAGTGCTAACTCACTTTGCTTTTGTTCAAGTTCAGCCAGCTCTTTAAGTAACATCGCATTACTTTCAAAGCCAATTACCCCACTAATTTCCCCTAAATGATAACTTGCAGGGTAATAATCCAATACTTGCAATAAAACCAGTTCACGACCAGTTTTTTGAGCAATCCATGCGGCTGCTTCTGCCAATGCATTGATGCACGGAGAAGAGTCAATACAAGCCACTACTCTGTTCATTTTAACCTCGCTTTAGCTTTACAGCTTTGGGTCTATATTATTTTAAATTAGCATAAGTTTTTATAAGTTTGGACAACTTTATGTAATTAATTCCATAATTTAATTATGTATTTGTACAAACTGTGCGTTCATTCACGATAACGAATAAAACGCGCTGGGTTCCCTGCCACAATTTCTCGTTCAGCTACATTTTTAGTGACCATACTATTCATTCCAATCACCGCATGTGAAGCAATTTTTACACCATCTTTCACACCAACGTGCGCGCCCAGCCAAACATCCTGACCAATTTCAATGCCTTTGGAAGTCACAGCTTGTTGATAAACAGGAATACTCAAATCCATCCCGTGATCAAAAGCATAAAGATGACAATAGGCGGCTATACGAACTTGATCATGCAATTTAATACCGACTTTACCCCCATCCAAAATACAATGATGGTTGATCGCGACTTCATTACCAATCTCTAACGGTCCATGCAAGGTACAATCCGCTGCAATAAAAGTATTATCCCCAATGACAATTTTCCGACCAGGCTCAGCAAAAATATGCGCCAATGGTGAAATAAAACAATTTTGACCTATTTCAACAGTTTCCATTGCCATCAAATACGCTTGATAATGCTGCTGCCACTGCTCCGCCCAAACTCGATTTTTCGGTTTAAGTGAATAATACAGCCACGGCATATAATTTAAGCGATGCTTATGTTGTTCACGATATTTCAATAATGGGTCTTGTTCAATCATCAACGTCTTCCAACAATTTAAGTTGCTCACGCCCACGCGTTACATCTTGAATTTTTAACTTAAGTGGATCAATTTGATGTATTTGTAATAATGCCTCAACTTCAACCCCATTAGCAGTATATTGTTCTGTATATTCAATACCTTGGGTATTTAATTCATACTGAAAAATTGACCATTCGCTGAATTGGCATTGAAAATAAATTTTCTTCTTTTCAATCAGTTCTATTTTTTCAGCCAAAAGCAGACATTGCCCTGCACAACCACCATAGGCACGAACTAAACCACCTGTGCCCAACTTGATGCCACCATACCAACGATTGACCAATACAATTGCATTGGTTAAATCATTGCCCTCAATGGTCGCAAGGATCGGGCGACCTGCTGTACCTGAAGGTTCACCATCGTCATTAAAACGAACATTATGACCTATTTTCCATGCCCAGCATTGATGTGTTGTTGTTAGATCTAAATGTTTTTCCAGAAACATTTTAACTTGCTGTTCATTTTCAACAGGCGCTGCAATGGCTTGAAATCGACTCTTTTTAATATCTTCCTCAAAAATCGTTTCGGATACAAGTGTATAAACCATAATGAAAATAAAACATTCAAACTCAATATATTGCCATTATAACGTGCTTTTAAAATACATTGGACAATAAAAAACCCTAAGCGAACTTAGGGTTTTTTTAAGTTTAGCAATTAGAATATAAGTTGTTGATTGTGCAGCAACTCATCAAGCGTTGTATTGACATTTTCAAGGATTAAAAGATCAGCCTTCGCATATGTCGTACCAGAACCATCACGGTCAATCTGTACCACGGTTTTGTTATTGACCGAATCATAAGTTGTAAAGACATATTGTGAGATATTACCCATATTGGCAGTGCTATCGAGTAATTCGCGAATATCAATCTTATCTGCTTCAGTATCCGTGGTAACATTCCCTTTATGGAAATCCGTCCATGTATCTGTTCCATTTCCACCAGTAGCATCCGTAGAGAGTAATAAACGATATACAGCAGTATCTGAACCTGTACCACCGATTAGAATATCGTTGCCTTTACCACCTTCTAGTAAGTCATTGCCAGCACCACCATTTAAAGTATCATTACCATCGCCACCGCGTAAAATATCATCTTTATGTCCGCCATGAAGAGTATCACTTCCGTTGGTTCCATAAATTCTAACATTCACATTTGAGGCACTTTGATCAAAATTAGCAACCTTATCATAAGATGAAATTTGAGTTGAGCCTAGTAAGTTGACATCAGCAACGGAACCGGCAGTTGATTTGCTATAACCAACAATATTACCTCCCACTATATTGGTATCTACAGTGTATCGAGAGTCCCAAGCTTCCAAAGTGATACTTCCCAATAAAGTAAGATTTGCCAATCCTAAGAGATTTGGGTTGTATACTGTCGCTAAAAACTCCATCACCTTAGCATTATCAACTATACCTCCATCTAAGGATGTAATTTCTATTGTTGAAGTGGCAGCAATAATTCCTATGATACCAGTATTTGTAAGCGTAACTTTTAAACCTAAGATATCAGCTACAGCTTGAGAATATGACCATGTCGGATTCAGCCCCACTAATGCACTTGATTTTAAGGATATTTTCTTTAAGTCATTATTTACATCATAAGCTGCCAAAGGCTGGTTATCTAATTTAATTAATCCAAGTGCATCAAGCTCAATTAAACCAAGTAGACTTCCTGATTTTAGTGCTGTTATAGGATTTTGAACTGTACTAGGAGCGTATACTCCAATGTTAAAGTCGCTGCTACTTAAACTTGTATGTCCAGAAGAATCTGTGACTGTAGCAGTAATTTTATGATTAGTAATTTGACCATTTGATAAGTAATTTAAAGTAGGTTCATAACTCCAATTACCAGCACCATTTGTCAATACAGTTCCAACCTCTAATCCATCAACATAGATCGTAACAGTACTATTACTTTGTGCTTGACCAAACAAAGTTGGCGTTGAATCGTCTGTAGAATCACCTGAATATAAATTTCCAGTTGTATTTCCGACATTGTCTTGAGCACCTAAAATAATTGGTGCTGGTGGAATTGTAGAATCATTGATCGCTGTCGTTAACGGAAGTGTCGCTGCATCATTACCTGCATGATCCTGAATTGCATTTAGATCATTGGCTGCAGTTGGATCGGTATAACCCACTTGGACGCTTTGACCAGATGTCACTACAGAACCTAAAGTCAATATTACGTTTGAACCATTAACAGAGATACCAGTTACTGTGACAAGCTGTCCACCCACTGTAACAGCGAAGCTACCTATTGCAGGCAAGTTCACTGCGTCTAAAGCTTCATTATAAACCAGTGTCAATTGTGTTCCACTTGTCCCTACGGTAGCACTTACAAATGCAGGAGGAATGGTATCTAAGCTTGGTATGAGAGAACCATTGCTTACTGTGGTTGATGGAAGCGTCACAGCATCATTACCTGCATGATCCTGAATCGCATTTAGATCATTGCCTGTAGTCGGATCGGTATAAGAAACTTTGACAGTTTGACCTTGAGTCACTGCTGTGCCTAAAGTCAAGATAACATTAGTACCACTTATAGATACACCTGTCACAGCCACTAACTGCCCCCCCACATTAACATTAAAGCTGCCGAGTGGTGGTAAGTTCACTGCGTCTAAAGCTTCATTATAAGCAAGAGTCAATTGTGTTCCACTTGCCCCTACTGCAGCACTTACAAATGCAGGTGGAGTAGTATCAAAGCTTGGTATGAGAGAATCATTGCTTACTGTGGTTGATGGAAGTGTTGCTGCATCATTACCAGCCAAATCCTGAATCGCATTTAGATCATTGGCTGCAGTTGGATCGGTATAAGAAACTTTAACATTCTGACCAGCAGTTACAATTGTACCTAAAGTCAACACCACGTTATTACCCACTACCGCAACAGCAGTTACAGTCACTGATTGACCACCTACATTAACATTAAAACTTCCTACTGTTGGTAAGTGCAGTGGATTTAAATCAAGCGGTTCATTATACGTTAGTGTTAATTGTGTTCCACTTGCCCCTACTGCAGCACTTACAAATATAGGTGGAGTAGTATCTCCAGCAGGTACAGTCGAATCATTGATCACTGTAGTGGTTGGAAGCGTTGCCGCATCATTGCCAACAAGATCCTGAATCGCATTTAGATCATTACCTGTGGTTGGATCGGTATAGCCCACGGTCACCGCTTGACCTACTGTCACTGGGCTACCTAAAGTCAACACCACGTTATTACCCACCACCGCAACACCGGTTACAGTCACCAATTGACCACCAGCAGTCACTGTAAAGCTACCTGTTGTTGGCAAGTGCAGTGGATTAAAGTCGAGCAATTCATTATACGTCAGTGTCAAACTCAGTCCGAGTGGGTCAACCACCGCACTAACAAAGCTTGGCGCTGTGGTATCAAGCACAGCTGAATCATTGGTCACTGTAGTGGTTGGAAGCGTTGCCGCATCATTGCCAACAAGATCCTGAATCGCATTTAGATCATTACCTGTGGTTGGATCGGTATAGCCCACGGTCACCGCTTGACCTACTGTCACTGGGCTACCTAAAGTCAACACCACGTTATTACCCACTACCGCAACACCGGTTACAGTCACCAATTGACCACCAGCAGTCACTGTAAAGCTACCTGTTGTTGGCAAGTGCAATGGATTAAAGTCGAGCAATTCATTATACGTCAGTGTCAAACTCAGTCCGAGTGGGTCAACCACCGCACTAACAAAGCTTGGCGCTGTGGTATCAAGCACAGCTGAATCATTGGTCACTGTAGTGGTTGGAAGCGTTGCCGCATCATTGCCAACAAGATCCTGAATCGCATTTAGATCATTACCTGTGGTTGGATCGGTATAGCCCACGGTCACCGCTTGACCTACTGTCACTGGGCTACCTAAAGTCAACACCACGTTATTACCCACCACCGCAACACCGGTTACAGTCACCAATTGACCACCAGCAGTCACTGTAAAGCTACCTGTTGTTGGCAAGTGCAGTGGATTAAAGTCGAGCAATTCATTATACGTCAGTGTCAAACTCAGTCCGAGTGGGTCAACCACCGCACTAACAAAGCTTGGCGCTGTGGTATCAAGCACAGCTGAATCATTGGTCACTGTAGTGGTTGGAAGCGTTGCCGCATCATTGCCAACAAGATCCTGAATCGCATTTAGATCATTACCTGTGGTTGGATCGGTATAGCCCACGGTCACCGCTTGACCTACTGTCACTGGGCTACCTAAAGTCAACACCACGTTATTACCCACCACCGCAACACCGGTTACAGTCACCAATTGACCACCAGCAGTCACTGTAAAGCTACCTGTTGTTGGCAAGTGCAATGGATTAAAGTCGAGCAATTCATTATACGTCAGTGTCAAACTCAGTCCGAGTGGGTCAACCACCGCACTAACAAAGCTTGGCGCTGTGGTATCAAGCACAGCTGAATCATTGGTCACTGTAGTGGTTGGAAGCGTTGCCGCATCATTGCCAACAAGATCCTGAATCGCATTTAGATCATTACCTGTGGTTGGATCGGTATAGCCCACGGTCACCGCTTGACCTACTGTCACTGGGCTACCTAAAGTCAACACCACGTTATTACCCACTACCGCAACACCGGTTACAGTCACCAATTGACCACCAGCAGTCACTGTAAAGCTACCTGTTGTTGGCAAGTGCAATGGATTAAAGTCGAGCAATTCATTATACGTCAGTGTCAAACTCAGTCCGAGTGGGTCAACCACCGCACTAACAAAGCTTGGCGCTGTGGTATCAAGCACAGCTGAATCATTGGTCACTGTAGTGGTTGGAAGCGTTGCCGCATCATTGCCAACAAGATCCTGAATCGCATTTAGATCATTACCTGTGGTTGGATCGGTATAGCCCACGGTCACCGCTTGACCTACTGTCACTGGGCTACCTAAAGTCAACACCACGTTATTACCCACTACCGCAACACCGGTTACAGTCACCAATTGACCACCAGCAGTCACTGTAAAGCTACCTGTTGTTGGCAAGTGCAATGGATTAAAGTCGAGCAATTCATTATACGTCAGTGTCAAACTCAGTCCGAGTGGGTCAACCACCGCACTAACAAAGCTTGGCGCTGTGGTATCAAGCACAGCTGAATCATTGGTCACTGTAGTGGTTGGAAGCGTTGCCGCATCATTGCCAACAAGATCCTGAATCGCATTTAGATCATTACCTGTGGTTGGATCGGTATAGCCCACGGTCACCGCTTGACCTACTGTCACTGGGCTACCTAAAGTCAACACCACGTTATTACCCACCACCGCAACACCGGTTACAGTCACCAATTGACCACCAGCAGTCACTGTAAAGCTACCTGTTGTTGGCAAGTGCAGTGGATTAAAGTCGAGCAATTCATTATACGTCAGTGTCAAACTCAGTCCGAGTGGGTCAACCACCGCACTAACAAAGCTTGGCGCTGTGGTATCAAGCACAGCTGAATCATTGGTCACTGTAGTGGTTGGAAGCGTTGCCGCATCATTGCCAACAAGATCCTGAATCGCATTTAGATCATTACCTGTGGTTGGATCGGTATAGCCCACGGTCACCGCTTGACCTACTGTCACTGGGCTACCTAAAGTCAACACCACGTTATTACCCACTACCGCAACACCGGTTACAGTCACCAATTGACCACCAGCAGTCACTGTAAAGCTACCTGTTGTTGGCAAGTGCAATGGATTAAAGTCGAGCAATTCATTATACGTCAGTGTCAAACTCAGTCCGAGTGGGTCAACCACCGCACTAACAAAGCTTGGCGCTGTGGTATCAAGCACAGCTGAATCATTGGTCACTGTAGTGGTTGGAAGCGTTGCCGCATCATTGCCAACAAGATCCTGAATCGCATTTAGATCATTACCTGTGGTTGGATCGGTATAGCCCACGGTCACCGCTTGACCTACTGTCACTGGGCTACCTAAAGTCAACACCACGTTATTACCCACCACCGCAACACCGGTTACAGTCACCAATTGACCACCAGCAGTCACTGTAAAGCTACCTGTTGTTGGCAAGTGCAGTGGATTAAAGTCGAGCAATTCATTATACGTCAGTGTCAAACTCAGTCCGAGTGGGTCAACCACCGCACTAACAAAGCTTGGCGCTGTGGTATCAAGCACAGCTGAATCATTGGTCACTGTAGTGGTTGGAAGCGTTGCCGCATCATTGCCAACAAGATCCTGAATCGCATTTAGATCATTACCTGTGGTTGGATCGGTATAGCCCACGGTCACCGCTTGACCTACTGTCACTGGGCTACCTAAAGTCAACACCACGTTATTACCCACTACCGCAACACCGGTTACAGTCACCAATTGACCACCAGCAGTCACTGTAAAGCTACCTGTTGTTGGCAAGTGCAATGGATTAAAGTCGAGCAATTCATTATACGTCAGTGTCAAACTCAGTCCGAGTGGGTCAACCACCGCACTAACAAAGCTTGGCGCTGTGGTATCAAGCACAGCTGAATCATTGGTCACTGTAGTGGTTGGAAGCGTTGCCGCATCATTGCCAACAAGATCCTGAATCGCATTTAGATCATTACCTGTGGTTGGATCGGTATAGCCCACGGTCACCGCTTGACCTACTGTCACTGGGCTACCTAAAGTCAACACCACGTTATTACCCACTACCGCAACACCGGTTACAGTCACCAATTGACCACCAGCAGTCACTGTAAAGCTACCTGTTGTTGGCAAGTGCAATGGATTAAAGTCGAGCAATTCATTATACGTCAGTGTCAAACTCAGTCCGAGTGGGTCAACCACCGCACTAACAAAGCTTGGCGCTGTGGTATCAAGCACAGCTGAATCATTGGTCACTGTAGTGGTTGGAAGCGTTGCCGCATCATTGCCAACAAGATCCTGAATCGCATTTAGATCATTACCTGTGGTTGGATCGGTATAGCCCACGGTCACCGCTTGACCTACTGTCACTGGGCTACCTAAAGTCAACACCACGTTATTACCCACCACCGCAACACCGGTTACAGTCACCAATTGACCACCAGCAGTCACTGTAAAGCTACCTGTTGTTGGCAAGTGCAGTGGATTAAAGTCGAGCAATTCATTATACGTCAGTGTCAAACTCAGTCCGAGTGGGTCAACCACCGCACTAACAAAGCTTGGCGCTGTGGTATCAAGCACAGCTGAATCATTGGTCACTGTAGTGGTTGGAAGCGTTGCCGCATCATTGCCAACAAGATCCTGAATCGCATTTAGATCATTACCTGTGGTTGGATCGGTATAGCCCACGGTCACCGCTTGACCTACTGTCACTGGGCTACCTAAAGTCAACACCACGTTATTACCCACTACCGCAACACCGGTTACAGTCACCAATTGACCACCAGCAGTCACTGTAAAGCTACCTGTTGTTGGCAAGTGCAATGGATTAAAGTCGAGCAATTCATTATACGTCAGTGTCAAACTCAGTCCGAGTGGGTCAACCACCGCACTAACAAAGCTTGGCGCTGTGGTATCAAGCACAGCTGAATCATTGGTCACTGTAGTGGTTGGAAGCGTTGCCGCATCATTGCCAACAAGATCCTGAATCGCATTTAGATCATTACCTGTGGTTGGATCGGTATAGCCCACGGTCACCGCTTGACCTACTGTCACTGGGCTACCTAAAGTCAACACCACGTTATTACCCACCACCGCAACACCGGTTACAGTCACCAATTGACCACCAGCAGTCACTGTAAAGCTACCTGTTGTTGGCAAGTGCAGTGGATTAAAGTCGAGCAATTCATTATACGTCAGTGTCAAACTCAGTCCGAGTGGGTCAACCACCGCACTAACAAAGCTTGGCGCTGTGGTATCAAGCACAGCTGAATCATTGGTCACTGTAGTGGTTGGAAGCGTTGCCGCATCATTGCCAACAAGATCCTGAATCGCATTTAGATCATTACCTGTGGTTGGATCGGTATAGCCCACGGTCACCGCTTGACCTACTGTCACTGGGCTACCTAAAGTCAACACCACGTTATTACCCACTACCGCAACACCGGTTACAGTCACCAATTGACCACCAGCAGTCACTGTAAAGCTACCTGTTGTTGGCAAGTGCAATGGATTAAAGTCGAGCAATTCATTATACGTCAGTGTCAAACTCAGTCCGAGTGGGTCAACCACCGCACTAACAAAGCTTGGCGCTGTGGTATCAAGCACAGCTGAATCATTGGTCACTGTAGTGGTTGGAAGCGTTGCCGCATCATTGCCAACAAGATCCTGAATCGCATTTAGATCATTACCTGTGGTTGGATCGGTATAGCCCACGGTCACCGCTTGACCTACTGTCACTGGGCTACCTAAAGTCAACACCACGTTATTACCCACTACCGCAACACCGGTTACAGTCACCAATTGACCACCAGCAGTCACTGTAAAGCTACCTGTTGTTGGCAAGTGCAATGGATTAAAGTCGAGCAATTCATTATACGTCAGTGTCAAACTCAGTCCGAGTGGGTCAACCACCGCACTAACAAAGCTTGGCGCTGTGGTATCAAGCACAGCTGAATCATTGGTCACTGTAGTGGTTGGAAGCGTTGCCGCATCATTGCCAACAAGATCCTGAATCGCATTTAGATCATTACCTGTGGTTGGATCGGTATAGCCCACGGTCACCGCTTGACCTACTGTCACTGGGCTACCTAAAGTCAACACCACGTTATTACCCACTACCGCAACACCGGTTACAGTCACCAATTGACCACCAGCAGTCACTGTAAAGCTACCTGTTGTTGGCAAGTGCAATGGATTAAAGTCGAGCAATTCATTATACGTCAGTGTCAAACTCAGTCCGAGTGGGTCAACCACCGCACTAACAAAGCTTGGCGCTGTGGTATCAAGCACAGCTGAATCATTGGTCACTGTAGTGGTTGGAAGCGTTGCCGCATCATTGCCAACAAGATCCTGAATCGCATTTAGATCATTACCTGTGGTTGGATCGGTATAGCCCACGGTCACCGCTTGACCTACTGTCACTGGGCTACCTAAAGTCAACACCACGTTATTACCCACTACCGCAACACCAGTTACAGTCACCAATTGACCACCAGCAGTCACTGTAAAGCTACCTGTTGTTGGCAAGTGCAGTGGATTAAAGTCGAGCAATTCATTATACGTCAGTGTCAAACTCAGTCCGAGTGGGTCAACCACCGCACTAACAAAGCTTGGCGCTGTGGTATCAAGCACAGCTGAATCATTGGTCACTGTAGTGGTTGGAAGCGTTGCCGCATCATTGCCAACAAGATCCTGAATCGCATTTAGATCATTACCTGTGGTTGGATCGGTATAGCCCACGGTCACCGCTTGACCTACTGTCACTGGGCTACCTAAAGTCAACACCACGTTATTACCCACTACCGCAACACCAGTTACAGTCACCAATTGACCACCAGCAGTCACTGTAAAGCTACCTGTTGTTGGCAAGTGCAGTGGATTAAAGTCGAGCAATTCATTATACGTCAGTGTCAAACTCAGTCCGAGTGGGTCAACCACCGCACTAACAAAGCTTGGCGCTGTGGTATCAAGCACAGCTGAATCATTGGTCACTGTAGTGGTTGGAAGCGTTGCCGCATCATTGCCAACAAGATCCTGAATCGCATTTAGATCATTACCTGTGGTTGGATCGGTATAGCCCACGGTCACCGCTTGACCTACTGTCACTGGGCTACCTAAAGTCAACACCACGTTATTACCCACTACCGCAACACCAGTTACAGTCACCAATTGACCACCAGCAGTCACTGTAAAGCTACCTGTTGTTGGCAAGTGCAATGGATTAAAGTCGAGCAATTCATTATACGTCAGTGTCAAACTCAGTCCGAGTGGGTCAACCACCGCACTAACAAAGCTTGGCGCTGTGGTATCAAGCACAGCTGAATCATTGGTCACTGTAGTGGTTGGAAGCGTTGCCGCATCATTGCCAACAAGATCCTGAATCGCATTTAGATCATTACCTGTGGTTGGATCGGTATAGCCCACGGTCACCGCTTGACCTACTGTCACTGGGCTACCTAAAGTCAACACCACGTTATTACCCACCACCGCAACACCGGTTACAGTCACCAATTGACCACCAGCAGTCACTGTAAAGCTACCTGTTGTTGGCAAGTGCAATGGATTAAAGTCGAGCAATTCATTATACGTCAGTGTCAAACTCAGTCCGAGTGGGTCAACCACCGCACTAACAAAGCTTGGCGCTGTGGTATCAAGCACAGCTGAATCATTGGTCACTGTAGTGGTTGGAAGCGTTGCCGCATCATTGCCAACAAGATCCTGAATCGCATTTAGATCATTACCTGTGGTTGGATCGGTATAGCCCACGGTCACCGCTTGACCTACTGTCACTGGGCTACCTAAAGTCAACACCACGTTATTACCCACTACCGCAACACCAGTTACAGTCACCAATTGACCACCAGCAGTCACTGTAAAGCTACCTGTTGTTGGCAAGTGCAGTGGATTAAAGTCGAGCAATTCATTATACGTCAGTGTCAAACTCAGTCCGAGTGGGTCAACCACCGCACTAACAAAGCTTGGCGCTGTGGTATCAAGCACAGCTGAATCATTGGTCACTGTAGTGGTTGGAAGCGTTGCCGCATCATTGCCAACAAGATCCTGAATCGCATTTAGATCATTACCTGTGGTTGGATCGGTATAGCCCACGGTCACCGCTTGACCTACTGTCACTGGGCTACCTAAAGTCAACACCACGTTATTACCCACCACCGCAACACCGGTTACAGTCACCAATTGACCACCAGCAGTCACTGTAAAGCTACCTGTTGTTGGCAAGTGCAGTGGATTAAAGTCGAGCAATTCATTATACGTCAGTGTCAAACTCAGTCCGAGTGGGTCAACCACCGCACTAACAAAGGTCGGTGCTGTGGTATCACCACCAGGCACAGTTGAACCATTGTCTACCGCTGTCGGTGGAAGGGTTGCTGCATCATTACCAGCAATGTCTTGAATCGCATTTGGATCATTACCCGTAGTTGGATCGGTATAACCCACTTCAACCGCTTGACCTGCTGTCACGGCTGTAGCTAAGGTCAACACCACACTTGAGCCATTCACGGTAACGCCTGTTACAGCCACCACCTGACCATCTGCGGTCACCACAAAACTGTTTAATGGTGGTAAGTTCGTGCCGTCTAGCGCTTCACTATAAGTCAAGGTGAGCGATGTACCTGCTGTATCTAATGTTGCACTGACAAAGGTCGGTGCTGTGGTATCACCACCAGGCACAGTTGAACCATTGTCTACCACTGTCGGTGGAAGGGTTGCTGCATCATTACCAGCAATGTCTTGAATCGCATTTGGATCATTACCCGTAGTTGGATCGGTATAACCCACTTCAACCGCTTGACCTGCTGTCACGGCTGTAGCTAAGGTCAACACCACACTTGAGCCATTCACGGTAACGCCTGTTACAGCCACCACCTGACCATCTGCGGTCACCACAAAACTGTTTAATGGTGGTAAGTTCGTGCCGTCTAGCGCTTCACTATAAGTCAAGGTAAGCGATGTACCTGCTGTATCTAACGTTGCACTGACAAAGGTCGGTGCTGTGGTATCGCCACCAGGCACAGTTGAACCATTGTCTACCACTGTCGGTGGAAGTGTTGCTGCATCATTACCAACAAGATCCTGAATCGCATTTGGATCATTACCCGTAGTTGGATCGGTATAACCCACTTCAACCGCTTGACCTGCTGTCACGGCTGTAGCTAAGGTCAACACCACACTTGAGCCATTCACGGTAACGCCTGTTACAGCCACCACCTGACCATCTGCGGTCACCACAAAACTGTTTAATGGTGGTAAGTTCGTGCCGTCTAGCGCTTCACTATAAGTCAAGGTAAGCGATGTACCTGCTGTATCTAACGTTGCACTGACAAAGGTCGGTGCTGTGGTATCGCCACCAGGCACAGTTGAACCATTGTCTACCGCTGTCGGTGGAAGTGTTGCTGCATCATTACCAGCAATGTCTTGAATCGCATTTGGATCATTACCCGTAGTTGGATCGGTATAACCCACTTCAACCGCTTGACCTGCTGTCACGGCTGTAGCTAAGGTCAACACCACACTTGAGCCATTCACGGTAACGCCTGTTACAGCCACCACCTGACCATCTGCGGTCACCACAAAACTGTTTAATGGTGGTAAGTTCGTGCCGTCTAGCGCTTCACTATAAGTCAAGGTAAGCGATGTACCTGCTGTATCTAACGTTGCACTGACAAAGGTCGGTGCTGTGGTATCGCCACCAGGCACAGTTGAACCATTGTCTACCACTGTCGGTGGAAGTGTTGCTGCATCATTACCAACAAGATCCTGAATCGCATTTGGATCATTACCCGTAGTTGGATCGGTATAACCCACTTCAACCGCTTGACCTGCTGTCACGGCTGTAGCTAAGGTCAACACCACACTTGAGCCATTCACGGTAACGCCTGTTACAGCCACCACCTGACCATCTGCGGTCACCACAAAACTGTTTAATGGTGGTAAGTTCGTGCCGTCTAGCGCTTCACTATAAGTCAAGGTGAGCGATGTACCTGCTGTATCTAACGTTGCACTGACAAAGGTCGGTGCTGTGGTATCGCCACCAGGCACAGTTGAACCATTGTCTACCGCTGTCGGTGGAAGTGTTGCTGCATCATTACCAGCAATGTCTTGAATCGCATTTGGATCATTACCCGTAGTTGGATCGGTATAACCCACTTCAACCGCTTGACCTGCTGTCACGGCTGTAGCTAAGGTCAACACCACACTTGAGCCATTCACGGTAACGCCTGTTACAGCCACCACCTGACCATCTGCGGTCACCACAAAACTGTTTAATGGTGGTAAGTTCGTGCCGTCTAGCGCTTCACTATAAGTCAAGGTGAGCGATGTACCTGCTGTATCTAACGTTGCACTGACAAAGGTCGGTGCTGTGGTATCGCCACCAGGCACAGTTGAACCATTGTCTACCGCTGTCGGTGGAAGTGTTGCTGCATCATTACCAGCAATGTCTTGAATCGCATTTGGATCATTACCCGTAGTTGGATCGGTATAACCCACTTCAACCGCTTGACCTGCTGTCACGGCTGTAGCTAAGGTCAACACCACACTTGAGCCATTCACGGTAACGCCTGTTACAGCCACCACCTGACCATCTGCGGTCACCACAAAACTGTTTAATGGTGGTAAGTTCGTGCCGTCTAGCGCTTCACTATAAGTCAAGGTAAGCGATGTACCTGCTGTATCTAACGTTGCACTGACAAAGGTCGGTGCTGTGGTATCGCCACCAGGCACAGTTGAACCATTGTCTACCACTGTCGGTGGAAGTGTTGCTGCATCATTACCAACAAGATCCTGAATCGCATTTGGATCATTACCCGTAGTTGGATCGGTATAACCCACTTCAACCGCTTGACCTGCTGTCACGGCTGTAGCTAAGGTCAACACCACACTTGAGCCATTCACGGTAACGCCTGTTACAGCCACCACCTGACCATCTGCGGTCACCACAAAACTGTTTAATGGTGGTAAGTTCGTGCCGTCTAGCGCTTCACTATAAGTCAAGGTAAGCGATGTACCTGCTGTATCTAACGTTGCACTGACAAAGGTCGGTGCTGTGGTATCGCCACCAGGCACAGTTGAACCATTGTCTACCGCTGTCGGTGGAAGTGTTGCTGCATCATTACCAGCAATGTCTTGAATCGCATTTGGATCATTACCCGTAGTTGGATCGGTATAACCCACTTCAACCGCTTGACCTGCTGTCACGGCTGTAGCTAAGGTCAACACCACACTTGAGCCATTCACGGTAACGCCTGTTACAGCCACCACCTGACCATCTGCGGTCACCACAAAACTGTTTAATGGTGGTAAGTTCGTGCCGTCTAGCGCTTCACTATAAGTCAAGGTAAGCGATGTACCTGCTGTATCTAACGTTGCACTGACAAAGGTCGGTGCTGTGGTATCGCCACCAGGCACAGTTGAACCATTGTCTACCACTGTCGGTGGAAGTGTTGCTGCATCATTACCAACAAGATCCTGAATCGCATTTGGATCATTACCCGTAGTTGGATCGGTATAACCCACTTCAACCGCTTGACCTGCTGTCACGGCTGTAGCTAAGGTCAACACCACACTTGAGCCATTCACGGTAACGCCTGTTACAGCCACCACCTGACCATCTGCGGTCACCACAAAACTGTTTAATGGTGGTAAGTTCGTGCCGTCTAGCGCTTCACTATAAGTCAAGGTGAGCGATGTACCTGCTGTATCTAACGTTGCACTGACAAAGGTCGGTGCTGTGGTATCGCCACCAGGCACAGTTGAACCATTGTCTACCACTGTCGGTGGAAGTGTTGCTGCATCATTACCAACAAGATCCTGAATCGCATTTGGATCATTACCCGTAGTTGGATCGGTATAACCCACTTCAACCGCTTGACCTGCTGTCACGGCTGTAGCTAAGGTCAACACCACACTTGAGCCATTCACGGTAACGCCTGTTACAGCCACCACCTGACCATCTGCGGTCACCACAAAACTGTTTAATGGTGGTAAGTTCGTGCCGTCTAGCGCTTCACTATAAGTCAAGGTGAGCGATGTACCTGCTGTATCTAACGTTGCACTGACAAAGGTCGGTGCTGTGGTATCGCCACCAGGCACAGTTGAACCATTGTCTACCGCTGTCGGTGGAAGTGTTGCTGCATCATTACCAGCAATGTCTTGAATCGCATTTGGATCATTACCCGTAGTTGGATCGGTATAACCCACTTCAACCGCTTGACCTGCTGTCACGGCTGTAGCTAAGGTCAACACCACACTTGAGCCATTCACGGTAACGCCTGTTACAGCCACCACCTGACCATCTGCGGTCACCACAAAACTGTTTAATGGTGGTAAGTTCGTGCCGTCAAGCGCTTCACTATAAGTCAAGGTAAGCGATGTACCTGCTGTATCTAACGTTGCACTGACAAAGGTCGGTGCTGTGGTATCGCCACCAGGCACAGTTGAACCATTGTCTACCGCTGTCGGTGGAAGGGTTGCTGCATCATTACCAGCAATGTCTTGAATCGCATTCGGATCATTACCCGTAGTTGGGTCGGTATAACCCACAGTAACCGTCTGACCAGCTGTCACTGGTGTACCGAGAGTCAATATCACGACATTACCATTGACTGATATACCTGTCACATTAACAAGTTGACCACCCACATTAACCGAAAAACTGCTCGATGGAGGCAAGTTAGCACTATCCAGTGCTTCACTATAGGTCAGGGTTAATTGTGTTCCTGAACTATCCACATGCGCAGATTGAAATAGTGGATTTGTGACATCACCTGCTGTAATTTCAACTGTTTTTGGATTACCTGCACCATCTGTCACAGTGACCGTAATAGTTTCACCGTCTGTAAGTGGTCGTGTTAATTGAACATTATCAACCGTATTGTTACCGGTGATTGTACCTGTACCAATTACATTACCATGACCATCCGTGATTTTAACTTGACCCGTTTCATTTGAAGTAACTTCAACATGAGTTGCGTCTTGAATGGTTGTAGTAATCACTGGTGCAGTTACATCACCTGCTGTAATTTCAACTGTTTTTGGATTACCTGCACCATCTGTCACAGTGACCGTAATAGTTTCACCGTCTGTAAGTGGTCGTGTTAATTGAACATTATCAACAGTGTTGTTACCGGTGATTGTACCTGTACCAATTAAATTACCATGACCATCCGTGATTTTAACTTGACCCGTTTCATTTGAAGTAACTTCAACATGAGTTGCGTCTTGAATGGTTGTAGTGATCACTGGTGCAGTTACATCACCTGCTGTAATTTCAACTGTTTTTGGATTACCAGCACCATCTGTCACAGTAACCTTAATAGTTTCACCGTCTGTAAGTGGTCGTGTTAACTGAATATTATCAACCGTGTTATTACCTGTAATTGTACCTGTACCAATTACATTACCTTGACCATCCGTGATTTTAACTTGACCAGCTTCATTTGAAGTGACTTGAATATGGGTCGCATCTTGAATAGTTGTACTAATAATTGGCGGTGTTACATCACCTACTGTAATTACTTTTTCTGTTTGATTCCCTGCGGCATCAATAACGTCAACAATAATCTTACTGCCGTCAATTAAAGGCGAATTTAAATCAACTATTAATTTTCCATCAGGACCAATTACACCCTCAGCAATTATTTGTCCTGCTTCATTTTTAATTATAACTTTACTACCAGGTTCATTTGAAGTGACCTGAATAGTATCATTATCAATAATATTTATTTCGACTTCAGGTTTTGTAACGTCGCCAACATTTATTGTTTCAGTTGTTTTATTCCCTGCATTATCTGTTGCTGTAATTGTAATTTTTTCATTATCAACCAAAGGTCTTGTTAAATTAATTTCAAGTGCACCTGCTTGATTTAGCTGTCCTGACCCAATTGTTTTGCCACTCGCATCGACTATTGTAATTTTACTTGCTTCATCTGTGGTGATTTTAATTTTCTGATTATCTAAAATATCATAGCTTAGTTTTGGTCCTGTTTTATCCCCACCCCCTGAATGACTTGAACCACCGCCCCCACTCCCTGCAGCAGCGGCAATACCAATCAACCCAGCAGCCCCAGCAACCCATGCCCAAGCAGGTACAGCAGCATGATGACCAACTAAAAACTCTTGAAAATCGGTAATCCCTAAATAATCAATTTTAGTTACAGTGCCAGTTGCATCGAATTCAAGAAAGTTAAGTAAATAATGTTTTCCATCCGAAGTTTCTATTGTAAAGTCTTTCGGTTTTTCACCAATAAAGAAATCATCAATAACAACTTTTTCTCCATTTTTTAAATAAACCTCCAAATTATTATTAACTTTTACAATCTTGGCTATTTCTGCGCTATCAAGATTTACTTTATACACTGAGTAGTGTTTATTAACTAAATCTTGAGTGAGAACTTTAGCTGTTCCTTTTTCATAAATAGTGATGTTTTTCATAATATTTTTTCCGTCTTATAATTTACTGTTATGCAAAAAAGATAAATAAGTGAGATAAATTTCACAAGTGTATATTTTTAATATTAAAATCACATATACATATAAAAAACAGTGCTTGTCTATAATGGCTAAATGATTGATCTTTTTTAAAACCATTACTTTGTGATGCAATTATCATTTAATTAAAATCTTACTTGTTTATTTTACTAATTTATTGCGATTAAATTTAATTATCACTTTATATTCATTACTAACATTATCAATGATCACTTTTATAAATTTATTTAAATTTTATTAATAGTCTCACCTTTTTAAAAAGAAGCATTCTATTATTCCCATACTGCTCATAGCGCTTAAAAATAATAAATTCCCATTTAATTTTTATGGGTATTATAGAAACTTAAGAATTTGACTTAGATTAAATTTTAAACAAAACATGTAACACATTTTTCTATATGTGAAGAGCATCACATTAAAACTATGTTGTTAAATTTAAATGAAATAATAATTAATAAAATATTGAATCAAAATTGAAATTTTTAAAATTTGGGTCTCAAAAAATAAAAAAAAAGATGAAGGTGATCCTTCATCTTTTAAAAAAATCTGAGTGGTTATACGGTAAAATCATCACCCAAATACACTTGGCGCACGGTTTCATCTGCCAACACTTCTTCTGGCGTACCTTCCGCAATCACAGCACCTTCACTCACAATATAAGCATGCTCACAAATCGCTAAAGTTTCACGAACATTATGGTCGGTAATCAAAACCCCGATCCCACGATCTTTTAACTGTCGAATAATATCTTTAATATCACCTACCGAGATTGGATCGACACCTGCAAAAGGTTCATCCAAAAGCATAAATTTTGGATCAGCTGCAAGTGCTCGTGCGATCTCTGCACGACGGCGCTCACCACCTGACACACTCATTCCAAGAGAATCTTTAATATGGGTGATTTTAAAATCTTCCAATAATTCTTTGAGGCGTTGTTGGCGCTGCTGTTTATTTAAATCTTTACGTGTTTCAAGGATGGCCATGATATTTTCAGCAATCGTCAATTTTCTGAAAATTGAAGCTTCCTGTGGAAGATAACCAATTCCTTTACGTGCGCGCTGATGCATAGCTAAATCAGAAATATCTTCATTATCAAGATGAATTTCGCCCTTATCCATTCGCACCAAACCAACGACCATATAGAAACTGGTGGTTTTACCCGCACCATTCGGCCCAAGCAAACCCACAATTTGTCCACTTTGCATACTGAATGAAACGTCTTTGACCACCCAACGTTTACTATAAACTTTTGCTAAATGTTTGATACAAAGCACTTGAGGCTGATTCGATGCTGTCATTAATCACGCGCTCCAGGGAAAGACTTGGTACTATTTGGCGGGATAATAATTTGTACACGTCCTTTCGCTGAACCTGTGCTATTTGAACTACCAGAAGCTTCAATATCACCTTTGTTCATACTGTATTTTAATGAACTGCTGCGAATACTTGCTCCATCTTGATATAAATAAGCATTACCAATTAAATTAATAATACCTGTTTCGGCATTATAAATAATTTTTTGTGCTTCCCCACGAGCAACACCCTTTGCCGTATCAACTTGTTGTTGAAACTTAGCTGGGCCGCCAGTGGCAGTAATGGTACTAATTTGCTTATTCTTATTCAATTGAGCCACAATTGAAGCAGCTTGAAGCTTCATTGTACCTTGCTCAATGATGACATTACCGGTATATGTCGTTATACCCGCAGCTTCATTATAGGTTGCTTTATCTGCAACCAATGAGATTGGCTGATTACGATCTGACGGTAATGCAAATGCTGCTGCAGACAAGCCCATTAAACCGGCAGTGCAGATCGCTTTTATTAGGAAAGATTGTTTCATTAAAAAAGGCTTAGTTAGGTACATACTTTCCTCGAATATGTGCAAATTCATATTGACCTTGGTTTAAATCAGCTTTTAAACCCTGACTAATAAATTCTGCATCAGGTGCATTAACAGTCACTTGGTGAGTCGTTTCAAACTGACGTATTTTAGGATACCCCGTTAACTCGTCTGTCTGAAATTCCATGGTCCCTCGTTCACCAATCTTGGTCGCTTTAACTTGTCCAGATAAAACGACTTTTTCATTGTCATTAAATCCTCGTGCTTGTTTTGCAAAAAAAGTTGAATCAACTTTATTTTGATGAAACATCGAAGCATTGAGGTTACTCAGTGTTGAAGTTTTTCTTTGTAAATCTTGTTCTAAACGATCCACTTGAGCACGAACATAAAGATTGCCCTTTTCATCTGTTTGGACCAACTGGATACCCTCAGCAGTATATGTCATGCTTTTGGCTGAATTCGCATCCAACTTTTTGCCTTTCCCACTGTAATAGTAATAGCCACCACTGATTGCCGCGATGACAACTGCAGTCACATATAAAACCTTAGTATCCATAAATTACATTCAACATTTGATCAATCTGAATTTACGCTATTAATGCGGTATAGCTGTATATTTTTCAAGTAATTCTTGGTAAGTGCCTTTTGCCATCAGCAACATATCACAGACTTCACGCACAGCTCCACGCCCACCCATTGCCTGTGTGACTAAATCTGCTCGACGACGCACTTCTACATGCCCGTTAGGTACAGTGACTTTCATCCCTGCAATTGCAAAGGCTGAAAGATCTGGCCAATCATCGCCCATATATAAACAGTCTTCAGGATCTAAATTGAATTGAGCACAAGCTTCTTTAAGTGCAGCACCTTTGTCTTCACGACCTTGAAAGACCAAATCCACGCCAAGATCAGCCATACGTTTTTCAACAATATTACTTTTACGTCCAGTGATAATGATGACTTTAATTCCAGATTTTTGCACCAGCTTCATGCCTAATCCGTCGCGAATATCAAAGGATTTAATTTCATCCCCTGTATTGGTCAACGTCACAAAACCATCACTCAAAATTCCATCTACATCTAAAACCAATGCTTCAATATGACGCGCTTGTTCCAGTAAAACATAAGAAGCCATTGATTAATTTACTCCAGCTTGAATCAGGTCATGCATACTAATTACACCAATCACTTTATTGGCATCATCAACGACAATAAATTGACTAATTTTCTTTTCATTCATTTTTTCTAAAGCTTCAACTGCACGTGCTTCTTTAGAAATGGTTGAAGGATTTTGAACCATCACCGCGGAAACAGGCAAGTTCACATCAAAACCTTGCTGTCTATCAATTAAACGGCGTAAATCACCATCGGTAAATATGCCCAATAAGGTGTCATTTTCATCGACAACAGTGGTTAAACCTAAACGCTTATTGGAAATTTCGTACAAAACTTTATTCATAGGTGTATCAGGAAATACTTTAGGTAAATCAGTGCCTGTACGCATCAAATGTTTTACATGTAACAACAGACGTTTACCCAATGCACCAGCAGGATGTGACATTGCAAAATCATCTGCAGTAAAACCACGTGCATCTAATAGCGCCACAGCCAGTGCATCGCCCAATACCAATGTTGCAGTAGTACTTGAGGTTGGCGCTAAACCTAATGGACATGCTTCTTTGATATTTCCAAGTGTCAACGCAACATCTGCATTTTGTGGCATGGGTCCTTTGTCATCACCACTGATGGTAATTAAAGGCACTTCCAAATACTTAATCAGTGGCATCAACATCATAATCTCATCACTCTTTCCAGAGTTTGAAATTGCAATCAACACGTCACCTTTGACCAACATACCCAAATCGCCATGCCCTGCTTCACCAGGATGCATAAAGAATGATGGTGTGCCTGTTGATGCGAAAGTTGCTGCCATTTTCCGCCCAATATGCCCAGATTTCCCCATACCCGTAATCACTAAACGACCTTGGCACTGTAAAATAATTTCACATGCGCGCGTAAAGCGTTCATCAATTTGAGTCGCTAAAATCTCTATGGCATGTTCTTCAATGCGTAAAGTTTCAAGTGCAACTTTTTGAAAATCAACTTGATTTGATTTATTTTCAGGATTCAAAATGGGCTAACCTTAACTCTATAAAGAGTTTTGAATATCGAATGGAATATTTTTGCTATTTTAGCATAGCAATACAATAGGCTGCTTTCCTAAATGTATAAATTTCATTTTCTTAGAAAAATAACGTATAAAACTTTATGAAATATGGAGCTTAGGTTAAGATTAATCATCATTTTGTTGAAGCCTTTAGAAAACCTATGCAACCATTTGTTCTTTACAACTCTGAGCAACGAAAAAAAGTTGAATTTGTTCCCCGTAAAGAAGGACATATCGACATGTATGTGTGCGGTATGACAGTTTATGATTACTGTCATATAGGCCATGCTCGGGTGATGGTTGCTTTTGACTACATTATTCGTTTTTTACGTAGTCAAGGTTGGAATGTTAAATACGTTCGTAACATCACAGATATCGATGACAAAATTATTGCGCGTGCCAATGAAAATAGCGAAAGCATTACAGCTTTGACCGATCGTTTTATCAAGGCGATGAATGATGATGCCGAAAACCTAGGATGCTTAGCACCTGATGAGGCACCCCGCGCAACAGATTATATCGATCAAATGCAGAATATGATTGGCAACCTTGTCAATAAAGGCACGGCTTACCCTTCTGCAAATGGCGATGTCTATTTTGAAGTTGAAAAATTTAAGAACTATGGCCGACTTTCAGGACGTAAACTTGACGATATGCAAGCTGGCGCTTCTGAACGTGTTGATGTTGAAGTTGAGAAGAAGCATCCATTTGACTTTGTGCTATGGAAACATGCTAAAGAAAATGAGCCTTCATGGGCTTCACCTTGGGGCAATGGCCGTCCAGGTTGGCATATTGAATGCTCAGCAATGTCAACTTGCTGCTTAGGCAATCATTTCGATATTCATGGTGGCGGTTCAGATCTTTTATTCCCACATCATGAAAATGAAATCGCGCAATCAGAAGCTGCAACAGATGAACAATATGTAAACTACTGGATGCATGTTGGCTTTATCAATGTCGATGGCGAAAAAATGTCTAAATCTTTAGGCAACTTTTTTACCATTCGTGATGTGATGGAGAAATTCCATCCTGAAGTGATTCGTTATTTTATTGTGTCATCACACTATCGTAGCCCTGTAAACTTCTCGGACTTTGCATTAAAAGAAGCAAAAACTACGCTTTCTCGTTTTTATCATGCATTTAAAGCGTATCAACAAGTCTATGGCAATAAAACCACAGACCTGTTAGATGAAACGCTCGTCGAGCGCTTTAATTCAGCAATGCGTGATGACTTCAATACATCTGAAGCAATTGCAGTTTTATTCGAAATTATTAAAGAATTGAATCGTGCGGTTAAAGAAGAGAATGCAGCGCAATCTACGCTTTATTATTCTACGTTACGCCACTTGACCAATATCCTTGGCTTAGTTCAATACAATGTAGATGACTTTTTAAAATCAGACATTGGTCAAGAAGCACTTGGCTTATCCGAAGCTGATATTGAAGATTTCATTCAACAACGTGTTGATGCCAAGAAAAATAAAGACTTTGCCCGTGCAGATGAAATCCGTCAGTCTTTGCTTGCCCAAGGTGTAGTACTGGAAGATACACGTCAAGGTACCATTTGGCGCCGCGCGGATTAATTTCTAAGAGCTTTATTAAAAAGAAAAACCTGATCAAATGATCAGGTTTTTTTGTAAAGTCGTTGCTGACTAAATATGTTTTTAAACGGTACATCTCTTACAGTTTCTTTATATTCATCGTATGACCATACTTAAGTTTAGTTTTATAAATTGTTTGTTGAAATTTTATCTCTCCTAATTTACTTATATAAAAGCTAAATTATTAAATACATTAAAAAAATAAATATTTTATTGAATATGATGGACTATAGTTTTATTGAATCAGCGAAATAGCTGATATACTCTGGGTCCAGTTCTTCATCAGCGGTTTTGGATCAATAGAATGAGTTCAGTGCGCCAACAGAATTTTCTTCTTCGCAAAGAGAAAATTTTAGCAATGGCAGAAACCTTATTGCTTGATAATAATCAGGATATTACGTTAAGTGAGCTTGCTGCTGAACTTGATATCGCAAAAGGAACGATCTATAAACATTTTAAAAGTAAAAACCAGCTGTATCTTGAACTGATTATTTTGAATGAAAAACGACTTTTAGATATTTCTAAAGCCTATCATCATGATATTAAAATCTATGTATCCGAATACATGTTATATAACATGTTAAATTCGAATCGAACAATTTTACTGCATGTGATTGAAGAGCGTTTAACCAATAATGAACGTAAACTCAAAGACTTATTCGAAGAACTTTATAGCATACGTGAGCAACGTATTTTAGAAATTAAAGATCTTTTCGGGGCACATCTCAAAGCCTTAAACAGTAGTATGTCAATCCGTGATTACTTGTCTTATATCTGGACAGTGACTTATGGCGCATCATTATTGTTAAATTCTACGCACTATCAAAAGTCTATTGGCTCTCGTGAACGCTTAATCAAACTCTATGTCAATCAAGCATTGATGACACCTGATAAGCTAACCGATTCAGAGCATCAAGCGAATTAATCTTAAAAGGATAACTGTTCTTAAGCTATTTAGCTTTAAAAAGTCCTTTTAAAATTTATTTTGATTTATTTCTAAAAGCCATAGTTCTAAATTATTATCTAGAGGTCGTTCTAAACAACGATTAATTACACTTTTAAGTTGGTACCGTTGAACTGGTGATAGCTTTTCAAAGTCAAAATATAACTGTTTAAAAAAATGATAGGCGCCATGCACTTGCGTCATATAACTTGAGTTCAATACATCAAGATAAACTTGAAAGACTTGATGGGGAAAATGATCTAATTGCAAAAGATATTCTTCAATATCCTGTGCATATTGTTTATACACACGCCCATTCAACTGCTGACCTGCATATAGATCTCGTTTAAATTTTTCTAAATCAAAAATATTAATCTTTTTCATCAACAATATTTTACCAAGCTGTTGATACCAATCATTCTGGATGTATCGATTATAGAAACCCTTAAACTTCAGGCTGATCGCCATGGCTTAACAACTGACTGGGTAAAGGCATTGAGTTCACCTGACTAAAAATCTCATAACACATATGTCTTAACCACTGATGGCTGGTTTTATGGTGACATGACATATGCCAATACTGCTTAATCGAATAAGTCGGAAACGAAATTGGTGCTGGAAAAATTTGTAAGTTTCCTCGTGACAACAAGACTTCGCTCAAATAATAAGGAACTGTTGCAATCGAGTCAGTATCTTGCACCACTAAGCCAACACCAAGATAACTCGGAATACGCATCAATACATTACGTTTTAAATCCAAATTTAACAGCTCATTGGCGATGTGATAATGCCCCACACCCGCATCAATATCGATGTGTGATTCACTCAAATACTGCTCAACGGTCATGCTTTGTTGAGTTAATCGTGGATGATCTTTAGATGCAATCACCACATAAAATTGTTCGAATAATTTTTGTTGATAGAAACCATTTTCTAATTGCGGTAAAAAACCAATCGCCAAATCAATTTCGCCATTTGCCATCTGATAACTGGTTTCAGAAGTGATAGCGCGAACATTTAATTTGACATGTGGTGCATGTGCTTTGAGATATTGAGAAATTTTTGGCAATAAAACTAAGTGAGAAACATCCGTCATCGCAACTGTAAATTGTTGCTGAGATGCTGTTTCATCAAAATCCACACTAAAATTATTAATAATTTCAACTTTACTCAGTGCTTCACTGATCAAAGGATAAAGTTGTTTAGATAATTCTGTAGGCACCATTTCATTACCAATCCGTAAAAATAACGGATCGTTATAATGAACACGAATTTTGTTCAGAATATTGCTTACTGTAGGTTGGCTCATCGCTAAATGATCTGCGGCAACAGAAACACTTTTAAACTTGTAGATATAGTAAAAAATACTGAGCAACTTACAATCTAACTCATACACGAAATTACATCTCACTCATTTTTTAGATTCAATATTATATCTTCTGCTTTTTTATAAAAATTTCCAATGTTTTAATGTACCGATTTTAAACAATCAAACCAGGATTTTAAAATCGGTACGGATTATTGGCGCGATCCGCTCAGCAATTATTCTTTAACAAACAAATCAACCATCAACTCATCCTCTGAATCAGCATAGCGATATTCAGAAAAATCTGTAATACCCGACTCTCGTAGGATTTCTTCATCAATCAACAACCGTCCTGTTAAAGCACGTTTCTCACTGTTTAAAATACGATAAGCGGCGTCTGCCATAATGTTCGGTTTACGAGCTCTGCTAAATAATTGCTTACCGCCTAAAGAAAACTCAATTGCAGCTGTGGCAATAATCGTTCTCGGCCATAGTGAGTTTACACTTACGCCATAACTGGCAAACTCTTGATTCATTCCTAAAGTCAGCATACTCATGCCATATTTAGTAATGGTATAAGGTGCATAGCTGGCAAACCATTTTTCATCCAAGTTTAACGGCGGTGAAAGATTTAAAATATGTGGATTGTCACTGTTTTTTAAGTACGCTAACGCAGCTTGACTACATACCATCACAGCACGTGTATTAATCTGATACATTAAATCGAAACGGTTTGGGTCAAGCGTCTCCACACCAGACAGTTTAATCGCACCAGCATTGTTAATTAAAATATCAATTCCACCGAAATGCGCAGCTGCTTGTTTCATGGCAAGCACAACCGCATCTTGATCACGTACATCCAGTTGAAGTGCTAAAGCTTGACCACCTACCGCCTCAACTTCTTGAGCAACAGTAAAAATCGAGCCTCCTAATTTAGGATGCTCTTGTGTAGATTTTGCAGCAATCACAATGTTCGCACCATCTTGTGCAGCTTTTAGTGCAATCTCTCGCCCTATTCCTCGGCTTGCACCGGTAATAAAAAGTGTTTTTCCTTTAAGCGACATGATTTCCTCGTTGTATTTGTTTTTTGCTGTACTAGGGTCTGTTGATATTTCATAAATGGCTTGCGTTGTAGGCTAAAATTGAGCAGATAAGGCATGAAACGAAAAGAATAGCGAGACTATTTTTGAGTTTCATAACGCAGACTGAGATAATTTTAGCCACAACCCTACGGGACTAGTGTGTTTTTTGCCGCTATGTCGTTACAAACTACTCATTTAGAATGACTAAATTTCGTATTTCGCGCCTCATATCGTCTAAAAAACACTCGTTGTCGCAAACATAGAAGAAGTGTCAACAGACCCTAATCTACTTAACTTTTTTTTCTCCTCATAGTACCAAATCTGCCATTTTGTATACTCATGAGTACAATAATTATTGTTCTTTATGGTCTTTATAAAAATCAAAAGCTTGCATAAGCAAGCTTTGGACTAAATGTGATTAAAATTTAAATTTTAGGCAGCGCCAACTTTTGGACTTGTTCCAATTTGCCAAACAAATGGCAATGGTTCACGATTGACCTCCCAATCACCAATCACTTTTTCCTTATATACGACTGGATTATGTGAAGATACGACCCGCGCATTGCGCCAGAAGCGATCAAGTTGTTTTGTGGTGGTACTTGCAGATGCGCCAAGCGCATTAAATAACTTACTGGTTAACTCCAAGACTAAATCAGAAATAACCACCTGCCCTTGCGCTGCCTCTAATTCAGCATCATTATTTGCTTGAATATTTTTTACTTCGGATTCACTAAAGTGACTGATATATGCACGCTGTAAAGCTTCTGCTGTTTGCGTGGTAATGCTTTCACTTGCATAGGCTTGTGCGGAAGCTTTACCAATCACCTGTAAAATCTGTGGATCATTACGTACTAAATCTGCATTGCCATGACTAAAAATACGATCACGCTTTTGTACTTCATGAATAAATGTTGCAACTGCTGACTGTGCAATCCCTGATAAGGTCGCCAAATGAATCACTTGGTAGAACGCAGTCTGATATTTAAAACGTTGCTCAAAAGGCAAAATATGGTCTGCTTCGACTGCAACATTGCTTAACGTTAAAGTGCCACTCCCCGTAGTTTTTTGACCGAAACCATCCCAATCATCCTGTACTTCAACCCCAGAAGCATGTCGAGAAATCGCAGCAATAACATGCTGATCCGTACGTTCATCGTAGGCAAATAAATCAACCCAATCCGCAAAGATTGTGCCTGTCGAATAGTACTTCTTCCCATTGACCAGCAATTGATTATTATTTTGAGTCACTCGGGTAATCACATCACCAATTTTTACATGGCCGATTTCAGTCCATGCATTCCCCACCAAATCACCTTGGACAAAGCGTTTAAACCATAATTCTTGACTCTTAAACTTATGTGCATTTAATCGATCTTCAACAAAAGCGAAATGCCCTCGCAATGCTTGTACAATATTTGAATCGGTCTGAGCTAGTTCAGTGAGCAATTGAAATAACTGAGGTAAAGACACCCCATCTCCACCAAACTTGACTGGTACACGTAATGCACCAAAACCCGCATGTTTTAACCAGTCGATTTGCTCATACGGCAATATACGCTGTTGCTCACGTTCAACGACACCCTGTGCAATTTTTTCAAAAATTGCACGATATTTTGATGCAACCTTTTCATAGTCTGCTGAGATTGATAAATCTTCAATAAAACGGTTTTGAATATCTAAGTTACCCATTTTTTCTCTCCATCTGTTGGTTATTGTTATTCTTAACTCCACGCATGGCGTGGTAAGTGAATGTTATTGAGATAATAATTACCGACTAAATTAAATTTCCAACGTACAGGATCATGCAAAGTATGAGTACGGGCATTACGCCAATGGCGATCTAAATTTAATTCAGACAATGTTGAACGAGTACCTGATAATTCAAATAATCTATTTGAAGCCAGAATGGCAATTTCAGTTGTTAATACCTTGGCTTCTGCAACCAGTAATGCCGCCTGATTGGCATTCTCTTCAGATGGATCAGCAATTGCTTGATCAATTGCATCACCAGCCAAGTCTAAAACAGCCTCGGCTGCACGTAATTTGATTTTTAACTCCCCTATACTTGCAATGGTATACGGATCATCACTGGCTTTTTCTAAACCTGAGTCAATCCAAGGGCGTGAATGTAAGCGTACATATTGAATCGTTTCATCAATTGCACCACGAGCAATACCCGCATCTACTGCGGCTTGAATAAATTGAGAAATCGCACCTGCTGCTGTAGGTCTTTCAAAGGCTTTGTGAATCGGCACAATATATTTTTCATCGACTTGAACTTGTTTTAGTAACACAGTTCCACTCGCTGTAGTTCTTTGTCCAAATCCAGACCAATCATTGACAATTTCCAGACCTGTACTGGTTCGTGGCGTTAAGGCAACCACAGGCAGCCCATCTTCATTAACTGCTACGACAGGTACCCAATGTGCCAATAAAGCCCCTGTAGCAAAGAATTTTTGACCATTAACTTCATAACCTTGGGATGTTTTATGTATTTTGGTTTCTAAGTCAGCAACGGTCTTGCTGCCTTTTTCTGAAAACGCATTGCCTAAACGTCGACCTTTTAAAATTTCAGCAAAGAAAAATTGTTGCTGTTCAGGACTGGCATCTAAACGGAGATGCTCAATAAAAGCCCAATGATTTTGAGCAATTTGTCCAAGTGAAGGGTCTACACTAGAAATCGTCTTCACCACTTCGGCTAAAGTACGATATTTCACTTCAGCCCCACCAAATGCCTGAGGAATATTAATTCCCCATAAACCACTTTGTGAATAGAGCTGTATCTCTTCAAGCGGCAAACGACGTTCATAATCACGTTGTGATGCCTCTTTGGCAAATTCTTTAGCCAAATTTTTCGCCACTTGAATAGCTTCCGCATCTGATTGAATAACATGTGCATCATGATTCAATTCAAAAAATTGCAAAGGAACCGCTGTCTGAGAAGAAAAGTTTTTTTGGTTTAAATCAGTCATTGTTGTTACTCTTTTAAATAAGCATGGATTTAAACTAGCACTATTTTTTTATACTATTTATATGAATAAATGCATTTATTATTCAAAACAAAATCATAAATTTATCATTAAAATTCATAACTATTAAAATCATAAAAAAAGCCCACATAATGTGGACTAATTTCTAAAGGATGGGCACAATCAATATGCAATAAACAATTATTTTAGATGCTTATTTAAAATTGGGCTTAGACTAACTTGCTTGCGCTAAGCTATTCTTATTGTCTTTGCGATATTGTGCACCTCGATGATTCTCTGGCAAATAAGCACTTTGTTGAAATAGTTTCTCTCGTAAAGTCCCCTGACGATATTCTGTTTGATAAACACCACGGCGTTGTAACTCAGGTACAATAAAATCTACAATATCAATAAAAGTTTGATGAGCAAGAATATAAGCTAAATTAAAACCATCGACATCGGTATATTCTACCCATTGTTGTAACTCATCAGCGACCGTCTGTGCTGAACCAACCAATACAGGGCCATTTCCCCCCACACTATTCCAATGGGCAATTTCTTCTATGGTCCAAATACGCTTAGGATCTGCATTGACATAAGCATCTAGCATTGATTGGATTGCATTGGTTTCAATATACTCAACTTTATCATGTGGTTGATACTGTGAAAAATCCACACCAGACCAACCAGACACCAAAGTTAAAGCACCATCATAACTCCCATAAGACTGATATTCTTTAAATTTCGCCTGTGCCTTTTGATCCGTTTCATCCGTTACAATTGACAATAAGCTATAAATTTTAACAGCATAAGGATCTCGCCCTTCCTGTTTTAATTTTTCACGAATACTTTGAACAATTTTCTTAGCGGCTATTTTTGACGGTGGCGCAATAAAAATACATTCGGCATTTTGACTTGCAAATTTTTGTCCCCGAGCTGACGCACCTGCTTGGTATAGCACAGGCGTGCGTTGTGGTGAAGGTTCACAAATATGAATACCAGGGACTTTAAAGTATTTCCCCTCATGTAAAATGGGATGAACTTTTGTATGATCAGCAAAGATTCCAGACTGCTTATCTCTTAAAACAGCATCACTTTCCCAAGACCCTTCCCACAGCTTATACAGCACTTCTAAATACTCATCGGCAATATCGTAGCGATCATCATGATTTAATTGCGTAGTTAGCCCCAAGTTCTTAGAACCACTTTCCAGATAAGAGGTGACAATATTCCATCCCACCCGACCTTTGGTAAGATGATCTAATGTACTGATTCTTCGTGCAAAAGGATAAGGATGTTCAAAAGATATTGATGTAGTTACACCGAAACCTAAATGCTTGGTCACCGCAGCCATCGCTGGAACAATTTGCAAAGGATCATTGACCGGGACTTGTACTGCACCTGTTAATGCATGTTCTGCACTGTGGTGGTAAACATCATATATCCCGAGTACATCCGCAATAAAAATGCCATCAAACACGCCCTTTTCCAAGATTTTAGCAAGGTCAGTCCAATACTCAATATCTTTATATTCTGTCGAACGATCTGAAGGATGACGCCATAAACCAGGAGATTGATGGGCAATACAATTCATTTCAAAGGCGTTAAAGCGGATCTGCTTCGTCATTTCTCTTCAACTCATTTTGGTTATTATTTTTATCCTATGCCATTTATCTTTATTCTTTTATCTCAATATCTTCAATTATTATCATGATTGCTTTTATCTAAAATGGTGAAGTAAATATACTATTTTATACAAAGTGCTTTATTTAAAATAACTCATATTGGCTTTCATCATTTTGTAAGTAGCATGATTAACTTAGTATAAAAATTAAAAACACATCTTATTTAAAAAGCATGAATCCAAACTTAGTTTAAGGTTAATCACTCAGGATAAAATCTAAAAACAAAAGAAAAATTCGATGCTAATTTTCAATCTTTTTAGCCAGCAATTGACGTGCTTTAAAATCTTTATAGAAGTATAAAATTAGTCCAAAGATCAAAACCGCCGCACCAATAAACACACTCATTGTCGGTTTTTCATTATTGAGCATCGCACCTAAAAACATGGCAATCATCGGGGTCATCACAGTCGTCAATGATAAAGTCGTGGCTTTAATATTTTGCACCAACTTAAAATAACAAAACATCGCCAGTAATGAAGCCATCAATACGGTATAAATCAACGCCAATAATGATTTGGTTTCGGGAATATGCGTAGGTGCATACTGCCAAATAAAAGGAATAATACACATTGCAGCCAGCGTAGAAACCAAGATTGAACCTGTTGCTTGCGCCATCGGAACAACATCTGCATTTACTTTTTTTACCCAAAAGATCGAAAAAGCATAGGTAAATACACTCATCAACATCAACAAGATTCCAACAGGATGCACATGTTGACTTGCCCCACTACTGGTACAAATAATGGCGAGGCCAATAACAGCAACCAGCATCCCAAGCCATTGAATCCCCAATAATCTTTGACCAAAAACAAAACGACCAATAAGCCCTGCCATAATTGGAGCTAATCCAAACATCAAAGCAATAATACCTGAACTTAAATAACTGGTCGCAGCATAGGTAAAAATTTGCGAACCAATCAGACTAAATGAGCCGGCTAAATAACTATGTAAAGCAATTTTATTGAACGGTAATTTAACTTTTAAAATCAGCAATAGAATTAAAGCAATCGGCAAAGCGATAAAAAACCGCAAAACCAAAGCCCACATCATATGTAAATCTGCCACACTCCATACAATTGCCAAAGGCGTACTTGCCCAAATGAAGACCAATAAAATATAAGTCGTCATCAGGTTGGATTTGGAGGGCATATAGATTCCTAAATGACTGCTGGATGTGAATTAAAATGTGCTGGGTTTAAAAATGAATTTCTACATTGATCTTTGCAAATTCAATTAAATCTTAATCACACAATGTGAAGATCTATTGAAAAGCAAGATCGAGTCATTCAAAAGGTCGAAAAAATCAGTCGCAGATGATTATTCGAAGCATGAGTTAAACTTATATCGAAGTCTTACGTTTCTGCTTGAGAATGGTTTGGTCTAAGCTACTCGAAAATTCACGTTTATCACGCTCAGAAATCGGTGGTGGTCCACCTGTTTGTACACCTGCACCACGCAAAGTATCCATAAAATCACGCAAATGTAGGCGAGCTTTGACATTGGCTGAAGTGTATACCTCTCCACGTGGGTGAATTGCCACACCACCCTTTTCAATGACCTCTGCCGCTAAAGGGATATCCTGAGTAATCACGATATCATGCTCACCCATCCGATCAACAATTTCTTGGTCAGCTTGATCTGCACCTGACATTGCTTGAATTGAGTTGATCCGTACAGACGGCGTAATGCCCACAGGCTGATTTGCAACAAAAGTAACTTCTAATTGATAACGGTCTGATGCACGTAAGATCACTTCACGAAGAATTTTAGGTAAAGCATCTGCATCGACCCAAAGTTTAAATGGCAGCACACAACATCTCTGATAAAGATTTTTCAACATTTTAGCAAAATGCCGCTTCGCTGTCCTATGCATATTCTTTTATTTATTGCGCAAATCTTTAACGACTTTCAGATTCAATCAAACTTTGCATCTCGCTTTTGGTGATTAAAAGTACAATTTCGGGCGTGGTTTATGGTAATTGAGTTTAATATTCTGGTTTTTCTTATGATTTTACATTTCAGGACTTGAAATCTAGCAATCATCCTCGATTTAATAGCATAAGAGAGGCATTTAAAATCGTGAAAATGAACAATCAAAACAGACCTGAAACAATTATCATAGAAGATCAGAATTTTGGTAGCCATGTCGAACATTGGAGTCTATTGACTGAAAATCCAACGTCCGAAGTGCCCAAATGGTTAGGTTTGGCTTTGGATGCACCAGTGATGCCCATGGGGCTTTGTTCAAAAGAATGCGATATGGATGTATCAACTTGGTTAATCCAAGGTCCAAGCGGTTCTTCTGTACAGCTCTGTCAAGTGATTGATGTTGAGAATAACAAACCTAAAGCTGTAAAAACGGCTTTCCCAAGTTTTGAAAGTCCCTATCAATTAAATGCTTCTATTGACCGTATTATTACCTGTAAAACCAATACTCAAGCAGTACTTAGCTTAAAAGTAGGAACAAATAGCGTAGTTTATGCATTTGACAGCTTGTACAGTGTAAACGGCCACCAATATTTGCAAGATCAGCAATATAAAGTTCAACTGAATGCATGGGCCTATGAACTTGAAAAAGTTTCTGACCATGAACAAATCATTGTTGATGATCCTGCTTCAATCAAACACCATCGTGCATTAAACGATATCCTGTCACAAAATAATGGTATTGCACCTGAAAACCTTCAAGAGCAAATTGATGCATGGGAAGCGAAGTCAGAAGATGATAAAGCACCTGTTACTGTCGATTTTTCTAAAATGGTGGCATACCTCTATGGAGAAACGCTAGGGCAAGAGGATGAAGCTTGGTTTCAAGGTAAAGTGGTCGGTAAAACTCAAATGCAGTTTATGCAACAAGACTATACCCTTTATGATGTGACTTTAATTCTTGAAGAGAACCAACCTGCAATCTTAGTCCGTATCGCAACCAAGAATCCTGCTTTCAAAAATTTTGAAATTGGACAATATATTCGCGGTAATATCTGGATTCAAGCAAACATTTATTCTGCTGCTTGATTCAAAAAACACATGATCAGCATGATGGAAAACCCATCATGCTTTTTTATTACATGTTTTGTAACATTTCTATTATATCTAAATAGATGCTCTCACTTTTTATCTTTTTGAATTCAAAATTACCAGTTATCCACAGTTTAAATTCAAAATTAAATAATCAGCCCTTTTTAAAATTATTTAAGTTGAAGAATATCGCCTGTTTATTTAAATAATAAATACATTCCCCGATTTGAAAAATCTCAAGAAAACGAATTCAAAAATAAATTTAAAAACAGCAGCTTAAGCATAAAAATTAAACCAATAAATATCATGATCTTGTTAAAAAATAGACTTCGTTTTTATACCTAAATCGGATTATTTTCGATATAAAGACTAAAAAATAGACAAGTTATCCACAATGTATCCACAAAATCATGATTATAAATTCATAATATTTTTATTGATCGGGAGATAATAAAAGCCGCAACATATTAATAATGTAATTTAGCACTTTATTTAACCAGTCAATTATGTTAAAAATACGACGAACCAATAGGATTTAAACAATAATTTAAAAATCTAGGCTCAGTAATGAAAATTATACCTGAACAATCGACTAGTCTAATCAATCAAGTTAGTGGTTTTCACTTACGCTTGGATAAAGGAGCCTGCTGCTTTTTTGTTCTAGGTATGTTTTTAGCTGCAATGATGATCCATATATTAGGCATATTCCCGACGACTTAATGTTTTACGACATTTATCTCACATAAAAAAATCCCTCACTCTGGAGGGATTTTTTTATGTCTAAGACTTTAGGGTCTGTTGACAATTCGTCTACGTTTGCGACTACGTGTGTTTTTTAGGCGATACTAGGCACGAAATACGAAATTTAGTCATTCTAAATAAGTAGTTCGTAACAAAGTAGCGGCAAAAAACACGCTAGTCCCGAAGGGTTGTGGCTAAAATTATCTCAGCCTTCGTTATGAAACTCGAAAATAGTCTCGCTATTCTCTTCTTTTCATGCCTTGCCTGCTCAATTTTAACCTACAACGCAAGCCATTTATGAAATGTCTACAGACCCTAATTTCCCCTCCCCTGTTTATTCAATCAAGGAAAAATTAAGGTCCTGTTCAACTACAACAAATCATTTAAATGTTTTGAAGTGAGATTAGCCGTTACGTTGAGCAAAGTCATCCATAAAGTTGACAAGTGCTTGTACGCCTTCCAAAGGTACAGCGTTATAAATACTTGCTCGCATACCACCCACTGAACGATGACCAGCAAGATTGAGCAAATGATTTTCTTCAGCTTCTTTCAAGAATAATTTATCCAGTGCTTCATCTACTAAAGTAAACGGTACATTCATGATTGAACGGTTTGGAAGTGCGATCGGGTTATTATAAAAATCACTAGAATCAATATAACCATATAGCAATTTAGATTTTTCAAGGTTGGTTTTATACATTGCGTCTACACCGCCCTGCTCAAGTAACCATTCAAAAACCAAACCAGACAAATACCAAGCATAAGTTGCTGGCGTATTCACCATAGAATCATTCTTTGCTTGTGAACCATATTTTAACAAGCTTGGAATTTCAGGTTTTGCTTGATCCAATAAATCATCACGCACGATCACAAGGGTTAAACCTGCTGGACCAATATTCTTTTGTGCTCCAGCATAGATCAAACCAAACTTAGATACGTCTAATGGTGCAGATAAAATACTTGATGAAAAATCAGAAACTAAAGGTTTATCTGTTTCTGGAATATTGGCAAATTGAATACCGCCAATTGTTTCATTTTCAGCATAATGGACATAAGCCGCATCGTCTGACAAGTTCCATGTACTTTGCTCAGAAATTGCAAGCTTTCCATTGATGCTTGTTGCCGCTTCAACGATATTGATATCGCCATAACGTTGCGCTTCTTGAGTGGCTTTTTCTGACCAAATCCCAGTATGAATATAATCAGCTTTAGAATTTTTACCCAATAAATTGAGTGGAATTGCAGAAAACTGAAGTGATGCACCACCTTGTAAGAACAATACTTTATAGTTCTCTGGAATGTTCATCAATTTACGTAAATCTGCTTCTGCTTTTTCAGCGACAGCCACATAGTCTTTGCTACGATGGCTCATTTCCATGATGGATAAGCCTTTACCATGCCAATCCAATAACTCAGCCTGAGCTTTTTCTAAAACGGCAGTAGGTAATGCAGCAGGACCAGCACAGAAATTGTACGCGCGCATGATTTTTCCCTTTTTTAAAGTGAAACGAATGAAATAGGCGCATTTAACCACAAATCGACCTTTCATGCAGTAGCTTTGTCAGTCAATATTTCAATATGTTTAGAGATTTAGAGTTGATAATTCAATTAACTATCGATATTGAGAGAAGCAAAATATTGTCGCTAGACTACTCATTGATATTTTTAAACACAACGCTAAAACAATGACTTGTTATCGACCTGCTTTTCTAGCTGACTGCACAAGACTAGAACATTCGTTGCGCATAACCATATACCAATAGAAAACTCAATTTATCAGCTGAACTCAGTTATAATTTATCCAGCTTAAACTTTATTCATTGGTGATGTTCAATGCCAACATCAAATCATCAGGATTGGATTCGCACAGCATCGGAAATAGATCGATTTGAACGTATCGAAGCATTTTTTAATGATCATGCCTATGAACCACATCGGCATGATACCTATGCCATTGGTCGCACACTTTCAGGCGTTCAAAGTTTTCATTATCAAGGTGTCATGCAACATAGCCAGCAAGGTATGACCATGGTGCTGCATCCTGATGAAAAACATGATGGTGAATCAGGTACTCAAGACGGTTTCCGCTATCGTATGGTGTATATAGAACCTGCAAAAATTCAACCTATTTTAAAGGGTAAACCTCTCCCCTTTATCCAACACGGGATCAGCACAGATCCTCGATTATTTAAAGCCACCAATACTTTTCTACAAAGCATCGAAAATCATATGGAAGTCTTGGAAGAAGAAGATGCGCTGTATGATCTGGCCATGGCTTTAAATGAGATTTCTGTTCAACCATTATCACAACGGTTGAGTTTTGATTATCGTGCAGCAGAACAAGCTCGAGAATTTATTCATGCTGTATCTGAACGAAATATCAGCTTGGATGATTTAGAAAAAAGTATTGGACGCGACCGCTGGAGTTTGTCACGCGACTTTCGTTTATTGTTTGGAACCAGCCCACATCGTTATTTAACCATGCGCAGGCTGGAAAAAGTTAAAATCAATTTAATCAAAGGGGCTTCTTTGGTTGCGGCGGCAACAGATGCTGGATTTTATGATCAAAGCCATATGACCCGACATTTTAAACAAGCGTTTGGGCTCAGCCCTGCGCATTGGAAAAAGATCAATCACTTGCCTTAGGCGTAAAATACATAAAGATTCATTTCAAACTGGTGTTTCATCACAGCAAATGCATTCCTATAATAAAATCGCGTAGCATTCCAAGCCCTGTAACAATCAGTATGATTGCCATAATTTTATTTAAATAATTAAACCATTTAGGATCAGAAATTTTATCTCCTAAAAACCTGCCCGCCAAAGCATATACAAATGGCGCTCCAGCAGCACCCATTGAAATGATCAAAGATACAACGAAAATCATCACGCCTGTAATTTTAGCAGCAGGATACATAATTGTCGTGACGGGTAAAATAACCAGAATCCCTTTAGGGTTAAATAATTGAATTAAGAAACCATTTAAGAAGCTCAGTTGATGTTCGGCTTTGTCAGTACTTTCTAAATAGGCTGTCAACATTTTAACAGCCATATAAAAGGTATACACCGCCCCAACCAAAGAAATATAGTGTAGCCAGTGGTGAGGAATAACAGCCTCACCAACATAGCCCAAGGTCAGAAATAGAAATAACATTGCACAACCCACCCCAATGAAAAAACCGATGGATTGTTTAAGCTGCCCAAGCAGTCCTGAATTCAATCCAATGAAATTTACAGGACCGGGGCTATACATCACACTCAAGGTATAAAGAAAGATTTCCACAACAACACTCAACTTTGATCTAAACGAATTTCAGAAACTCAAAGTAAATCTGTGGAAATGTTTTGTATTGTACGTTTGTGCAGAACTAAACTTTATTTTCTACATAGCGTGCAAAATTATCTAAAATTGCTTGCCAACCTGCTTGCTGTTGTTCAATCGGATAGATCGTTTCAGGATCAAAACTAATTCTCACCACAACAGCATCATTTTTCTGTGCAAAGTGAACTTCAGCATTTCGCTCGCCAAAAGAATAGGCAATTTTTTTATGCGGAATAATTTCAGTATATGTACCCGCAAAATCAAAGCCCATACTGCCATCTTTGGCTTCCATACGATTTGAAAATTGACCACCCACACGTAAATCGTTTTTAGAATTGACCGTGTGCCAATCCGCTGAAGCGGTATTCCATTGCTGTATATCCTCAGGATTATTATAAATATCCCAAACCAATTCAATTGGTGCTGTGACCACGGACTCAACGGTAATTCTTGCCATTTTTATTCTCCCTAGATATATTTTGAGATTCAATTTATTGATTGAATTATCATAGTTTTGATTATAATTTAATCGGGTTTATACTGATTATCGAAACTACAAAAACCACACATATTAAAGTATACATTTAGATTATTTATTCTAGTCATTCAAGGTTAGAATAGTCTCAAATTTAAACAAATGCTGATGATTTTTCAGATGAAATTTAAAACTTGCTATTCACTTAAAGCATTATCAAAATTGATACAAGTAAGCAGTTTTGCAGCCTTAAATACGGCCTTTGTATCTGTCACCTTTGCTGAAAATCTAAGCTATGTACAAGCAGAACAATATTTACTTGAAAATTCTTATACCACCCAAGCCAATCAAGCACTCAATCAAGCATCTAAACTTCAAGCAGAGGCTGTCAAAAATATTGGTCTACCTCGCATCGATTTAAATGTACGTGCCTATAAGTTTCATACTGAAACAGATATTCCGCTAAATGGGGTCAAAAATAATCTGGAACAGACGCTTTCACAAGGGGTGAATGATCGGGTTGATCAATGGCAATCTGAACAGAACATTCCATCGAATATCACAGATCCTTTAAAACAAGGACTAAACCAAGGAATTCATAGTGGTATTGGCTTAATTCCAGATACAGCCAATGTTGTCCTTGAAGATGAAGTTGTTCGCCCTACAGTTTCTGTGATGATGCCAATTTATACTGGCGGGATTACCTCGACAACAAAGCAGATTGCCAATTTAAAAGTTGAACGTAGTCAACTCGATGCTAAACAACAGCAAGATACACAACGTTTTGAAGTGATTCAGGCGTATTTTAATGTGCAATTACAACAACAGCTGTTCAATGCCAGTCAATTCAATTTGAGTGCAATGCAACAACACTATGACAATTCACTCAAACTTGAAAAACAGGGATTTATTAGCAAAGGACAGCGCATGCAATTTGAAGTTGCGCGCAATAATGCCCAGCGTTCAGAACAAAATGCTTCGGCAAATTTACAAGCCAGTCAGTTCCAACTTCAAAATTTATTGCATAAATCCAAAATTGATCAACTGACGACACCCTTATTTGTCAATCGTCAGCAAAGCCAATCACTCAACCAACTCCTTGCTTCTTATCCTGAAACTTCAAGCCTAGTTCGAAAAATGCAAATGGATACGCAGCTTGCCAATCAGAATGTCAAAATACAGAGCGCCGCAAAAAAACCAACCCTTTTTGCGTTTGGGGAATATAGTTTAGATCAAAACCAAAACTGGATTGTGGGTGTTGCTGCTCGCTACAACCTATTTTCAGGGATTGATAAAAATAAAAATGTCCAAGCCGCTGAATTACAAAGATATGCAACAGAGCTTATGACAGCGCGCACCCAACAAGAGATTGAGAATATTATCTACAAATCCTATAGTGAACTCGCCACAGCACAGCAGTCCAATCAATTACTGCAACAAAATGAACAAGCAGTGTTAGAGAATTTAAGAATCCAACAATTATCATTTAAAGAAGATATGGGCACCGCCACTCAAGTCATCGATGCACAGAATCAACTCAGCCTACTCAAAACAGAAAAAGCACTCAATGCCTATAAATACGTACTCTCTCTAGCAACTTTGCTACAAAGCCATGGTTCTATTGAACAATTTAAAGACTACGTCAATCAAACTAATACAGATTATATTCGTTAAGATGGAGCATAAAATGACAAAACAGCATGACCATCACAATGGACAAAATGATTCATCTTCAACTTCGCAAGCTGATGCAAACTCAGATATTTCATCAAATGAAAATTTAGTTCATCCAGAAATGAATAGACAAAACAATACAGATCCGACTGCTTTATCTGATGCAGCTGTAGCGCAACAACCTACAGCCAATCAAATTGAATCTGAAAAAGAGACACCAATCAGAGATTCAGCACAGGAACAAAGCGCTGCGACAAACATCAACGCTGATCAAAAACCTTCTAAAAAGAAAACAATTTTGGTCATTGGCGCAATAATTTTAATTCTATTATTGGGATTGATTGCGTTTGGTCTATGGAAAAGTTATCAACCTAAAACAGTCGATGTTCAAGGACGTGTTGAAGCTGAAACATTACATGTCAGCACTAAAATTCCAAGTCGGATAGAAGGCATTTTTGTCAGCGATGGTCAAAAAATTGAAAAAGGACAACTGTTAGTTACCCTAAGTAGTCCAGAAATTGCTGCCAAAAAACAACAAGCACTGGCAAGTTTACAATCCGCCTTAGCCTTACAATCGACTGCAGACAGAGGTTCTCAACAAGAAAATATTGATACCTTATATGCCAATTGGCAAAGTGTAAAAGCACAAGAAAATCTTGCAAAAATGACCTATCAACGTGGTGCTAACCTCTTTGCACAAGGGGTAATTTCGCGTCAACGCCGTGATGAAATGCATGCCGCTGCGCAATCAGCCACTCAAATGAGTGAAGCCGCTTACCAGCAATATGCACGTGCAAAACGTGGCAGTACCGCTGAACAAAAATCTGGGGCTGATGCACAAGTCGAAATTGCAAAAGCCGCTGTTGCGGAAGCCAATGCTTTAGAGGCAGAAACCAAACTATATTCTCCTGTAAACGGCACTGTATCTAAAACTTATGGTAAACCCTCAGAACTGGTGGCTATTGGTGTCCCTGTTGTGAGTATTATTCAAGATGAAGAAAATTGGGTCAGTTTAAATGTCCGTGAAGATCAATACACCCAAGTTTATCAAGCAAAAAGCTTAGATGGTTTTATACCCGCACTCAATAAAACAGTGTCATTTAACATCAAAAATATAGATGCAGAAGGTGAGTTTGCGACTATTAAAACCACCCGTCAGACAGGTGGATATGATATTCGTAGTTTTAAAGTCAAGCTTACACCCGCTGAAGCCGTGCCTGAATTAAAAGTAGGCATGAGTGTGATCTTTAAATTAAAAGAGAGCCAATAAACATGTGGGCGGGCATGTTAAGAGAGCTTCAATATTTGCTCAAGCATAAATGGGATTTATGCTTAGTCACACTTGCCCCGCTCTTTGTGATTATTTTATTCAGTAGTATGTTTTATGCAGGAAAAGCTGAACATTTACCGATTGCAATTATTGATCAAGATCAAAGTGAACTGAGTCGCAATATAGAAAAGTATCTGAGTCATAATCATACCCTTTCAATCTACACAGTATCAGACAATCCCAATGAAGTTGAGCATCTGCTCAATCAGACCAAGATTTGGGGATATGTGCATATTCCAGCAGGTGCTGAACAACGCATGGTTCAAGCACAAGATGCACAGATCAGTATTGCTTTTAATCAGTCCTATTTTAGTATTGGTAATGGAATTTCTTCAGCAATGCTTCTCTCTACAGTTGAAGCCATTGCTGATTTTGCCAAAAATTCATATTTTGAAAATAAAATTCCTTATGCTGAACTTTCCACCGCAAATATAAAAATTTCTCCCCTGTTCAATCCCAATCTCAGTTATGAGTTCTACTTAGAACCCTTTATGATTCCAGCAATTTTGCACTTATTGCTGTGTTGTTGTGTGGCTTTTGCAGTGGGTCAAGAATTGAAATATGGCACTTTAAATCAATGGGTCCAAGACAAATCTGTATTGAATGCACTTTTGGCAAAAAATATGGTCTATGTGTTAATTTTCTGTTTTTGGACTTGGGTATGGCTGTTTTGGCTGGTGGTGATCCGAGGTTGGTTCATTGCTGGCAGTCTATGGATGATTTTACTTGGACAGTTCTTACTTTATTCAGCCTATGCACTGATCAGTAGTACCGTTGTTCTCGCAACTAAAAATTTATCTAAAACTTTTGGATTTATTGCAGTCTATGGTGGCTCCTCGCTGAGTTTTGCAGGCGTAACGCTTCCCTTAAATAATGCACCAATTTTTACCAAATTTTGGGCCAATATTATTCCCTATACACCATATGCGAAATTACAAACTGAGCAATGGGTTGTTGGCAGTCCTAGTTTTATTTCGATGATTCCTCTAGCTATTCTTGCCGCATATTGTATTTTCTATTTTGCATTATCAAGTTTACTCCTCAATAAAAATTTAAAAGGAGTAAAACATGATTAAATTCTTTAAAGCGCTCGCTCGATACTATATAGACACTTTTAAAAATATTGGGAAAAACTCGTCTATTTTGACCACCATGGTGCTTTCAGTATTTTTTTATAGCATTTTTTATCCTACAGCCTATAAAGCGCAAACGGCTGAAAGTTTGCCAATTATTATTGTAGATGAAGAACAAAGCTATCTAAGTAATACCATCATTACTGAAGTTGCCAAAAGTCCCAATGTAAAAATTACTGAAATTACTGGAAATTTTGAACAAGCAAAACGCATGGTTCAAGAGCAAAAAGCCGATGGTATTTTGTTATTACCAGAGAACCTATCCAATAGTGTGGTTCGAGGTGAGGCTGGTGGTATTGGTTTATATTTGAGTAGTGCTTATTTTCTTAAAACCAAACAAATTGGTTTAGGCTTAGCCACTGCAATTGAAAATGCTGTTGCAGAGCAAGCCGAAAGGTTTGGCAAAATTTCACATTTCCAAGTCGCGCTTCCGATCCATCAAATCCCGTTGTTTAACACACTTTCAGGATATGGCAGTTATATCTTTCCTGCAATTGCACCGCTGATCATTCACCAGACTATTGTTCTAGGTCTGTGCATGTTGATTGCGGGGTATCGTGAACGACGATGGCGAGCCACAACCGCTGAGTTTTTTGGAATCTATCTAGCAGCGCTCACGATTGGTTGCCTCGGTTGCTATTATCTATTTGGTTTCACTTACTGGATCAATGATTATCCGAGAGGCGGCAATTTCTGGGGCATGCTGTTTTCCGTTCCAATTTTTATTAGTTGCGTGATTGCAATGGCAATGCTTTTAGCCAGCTATCTAGATATTTCAGAACGTGCTGGACATCTGATCGTTTTCACCTCAATTCCATTGTTTTTACTATCAGGTGCAGCTTGGCCCCTGCAAGCAATGCCAACTTGGATGCAGTATTTTGCTCACCTCTTCCCGTCCACTCAAGGGATTAATTTATTTATTCAGTTAAATCAAATGGGTGTGCCGATTCAGGTGATTATTCCTAAGTTAATTTATCTCGTATGCTTAACAGGAATTTTGATGATATGGGCATATATACGCCTAACGCAAACATATAAAAAATAAGAATAGTTGTGTGAAATTTAATTTATATAATGAATTAAAATTAACAATAAAATCGAATCTTTTAATCAAACTGAACTATTTTTAATCATTTGAACGCGTTTTTGATAAAAAAGTTAGTATTGCTGACGCAAATAGCGTCAGAATAGGCCATTTTCGAAATACTCTGAATACTCAGAATCTCCCACCCTAAGGCACCCACATGCTTTAGCGGGATTTCTTTTCTGTTTTTTTGATAGAGTTTTCCTTTTCGCCAAAATCTGAATTTTAAGGGCTCAGTATGAAGAAAATGAGAATTAGCCTCGCTTGGCAAATTGTTATTGCGCTCTTCTTAGGTATTCTTGTTGGTGCTTTTTTGCACAACGCACCTGAAATTCGCGGTGACATCATTGCAAACTTTTTACAACCATTGGGTAAGATTTTCATTAATCTGATCAAAATGATTGTAATTCCACTTGTGCTTTCCATGCTGATTTTAGGAATTGCCAATGCGGGTGACAGTAAAAGTGTCGGTAAACTTGGGTTAAAAACCATTGTTTATTTTGAGATTATTACGACAGTTGCAATTATTGTAGGCTTAGTTGCTGCCAATGTATTCCAACCTGGTGCAGGCATTGATATGTCTACACTGACAACCTCTGATATTTCGCAATATAAAGAAACGACACAGGAAGTCAGCCATGAAGCTCATGGCTTAGTGAATACAGTTCTTTCACTTATCCCACCGAATATTTTTGCTGCAATGGGTGATGGGCACATGTTGCCGATTATTTTCTTTGCAGTCATTTTCGGTATTGGTCTAGGTTCATTGTCTAAAGAAACCAAGCAACCGTTAATTGACGTGTTAAAAGCTGTTTCTGAAACAATGTTCAAAGTAACTCACATGATCATGATGTTTGCACCATTTGGTGTATTCGGCTTGATTGCTGCGACTGTAGCAAACTTTGGTTTTAGTTCATTATTACCGTTAATTAAACTTGCTGTTTTAGTTTATGGGGCAATTCTGTTCTTTATCTTTATTGTGCTTGGTTTTGTGGCTAGATTCTGTGGTTTCAGTATCTGGACAATTATCAAAATCTTAAAAGATGAACTTATTCTTGCCTACTCCACTGCAAGCTCTGAAACCGTTTTACCACGTATGATGGAAAAAATGGAAGCTTATGGTGCGCCAAAATCAATTACCAGTTTTGTTGTTCCTATCGGTTATTCATTTAACTTAGATGGTTCAACACTCTATCAAAGTATTGCTGCTATCTTTATTGCACAACTTTACGGTATTAATTTAACCATCACTCAACAGCTTGTTTTGGTCTTGACCCTGATGATTACCTCTAAGGGTATCGCAGGCGTTCCTGGTGTGTCTTTCGTGGTTCTATTGGCAACTTTAGGCAGCGTGGGTATCCCACTAGAAGGCTTAGCATTTATTGCGGGTATTGACCGTATTTTAGATATGGCTCGTACTGTATTAAATGTGATTGGTAATGCACTCGCTGTTCTCGTGATTAGTAAATGGGAAGGCAAATTCGATACTGAAAAACAAAAATCTTATAATTTTGATGCCACACATTAATTTTTAAGATCAGAGAAACCACCTTCGGGTGGTTTTTTTATACGCTATAGTTATCAAAATTTAAGCGGTAAATTTACTTACAAAATAAATGCATATACTTGCTTAAACTGCAGATAAATAATTATTTTAATATTTTTATAAATTTCATAAACATAGATTATAACAATTGATTAGGCTTCTCTTGCTTAAAACGTTTTAAGTTCCGATTCAGGTTATTTTAAGTCATTTTTTTAATAGTAGCAGTCCAATATGTTCTAAGAACATGTGGAATACAATTTTGTTTAATTTTCAATCACTATAAACAATTGGAAGTGCTACACATGAAAATGATTTGTTATTGTGCTGATGATTTTGCATTGAATGATGAAATCAGTCATGCCGTATGTGTACTTCTTAAAAAAAATGCCTTGCAAGCAACATCATGTATGACCCAATCACCAATTTGGCATAAACAAGCAAATAAATTACGTGCGCTTAAAGCGGAGATAAATCATCCAATTGAAATTGGTTTACATCTTAACTTTACCCATTATTTTGAGCATAGCAACTTCCTTTATTATCCACTTAATGAACTCATGTTAAGAGCATGGTCAAGAACTTTAAATAAAGAAAAAATAAGAACAAGCATTATTCAGCAATGGGAACTTTTTGTTGAAGCACTTGGTACACAGCCAAATTTTGTAGATGGACACCAACATATCCACCAATTTCCTGTCATTCGTGAAGTTTTAATCGATGTATTAAAAGAAAAAAACTTTAACGGGTGGATTCGCAATCTAGATCACACCATTTCTGTTCAAAAATATCAATTCAAAAGCAAAACATTAGAATATCTTGGTGCTAAAAAGACACTAAAACTTAATCAAAAAAATCATTTCAAAACGAATACTTATTTTGCTGGAATTTATGATTTCAAGAATGAAAATTATGCTGCACTGAATTATGAATGGCTAAAATCCGCTCAAAATGGGTTATTGATCATGTGCCACCCTGCTGCTGCTCAACCAAAAGAATTTGATGAAATCCAAGATGCTCGTATTGATGAGTACCAATATTTCAACTCTGAACAATTTTTTCGGGATTGTAAAACTTTCAATATTGAACTCCAACCAATAGGCCAAATGCTATGAGTAGAAATGCTATGAATAGATTAGAACCATTTATTTCATGTGTTGTGCCTGCATATAATGAGGCAGAAAATTTAAAAACATTTATTCCAGCTCTTGCAGCAACATTGGAACAGCAAAAAGTTTCCTTTGAAATCATCGTGATTGATGATGGTAGCAAAGACAATACCATGACCGTGCTTGAAAGTATGTTGGATCGCTATCCGCTTAAAATTTTAGAACTGTCACGAAATTTTGGTAAAGAAGCCGCCTTAAGTGCAGGGCTAGATCATACAACGGGGAATCTAACCTTAATGATCGATGCTGATTTCCAGCATCCTCTTGATGCTATTCCCACCATGATCAATCTTTGGAAAAATGGTTATGACATGGTTTATGGAATTCGCAATAGAAATACTGAATCTGGGCTAAAACGTTTATTTACATATGTTTATTATAGAATTCTCAATTTAAGTTCAGAAGTCGTTATTCCTGAAAATGCAGGCGACTTCCGCTTATTAGATGAAAAAGTCGTAGAAGCGATTAAAACACTTCCCGAGAAAAACCGTTATATGAAAGGTTTATATGCGTGGGTCGGCTTTAAATCAATTGGTATTCACTTCTCTGAGTTAGAAAGAAAAAATGGTCAATCAAGCTTTAACTTCAAGGCGTTATTTAACCTTGCCCTTTCAGGACTTACAGGATTTTCTAATCTTCCTTTAAGAGCGTGTATCGCATTTGGAGCTTTGTTGGCACTTTGTTCGGTTTCTTATGGCTTCTATATTATTTTTGAGACTTTAGCCGAAGGTATAAAAGTCCCAGGTTGGGCAACATTAATTGTTGAAATCAGCTTATTGGGCGGTATTCAATTATTATTTATTGGAATATTGGGGGAATATATCAGCCGAATTTATACGGAAACAAAAGATCGACCTCGTTATATTGTTTCCAATAAATACTCCAATACGAAGTACCTTCATTACACACCTTCTAATAAAAATAAAATCTTTTAAAAATATGGTTAATTCAAATATTTATGCGTTTTCAAAGTTTTGTATCGTTGGTGGCGCTGCAGCATTAACACATTATTTGGTGTTAATGCTGCTTATCCACCTCACATCAATAACACTTGCGTTAGAGAATTTAATCGCGTTCAGCATTGCATTTTGGGTGAGCTACTTTGGGCATCGCATTATTACCTTCAATGCGCAAAAAACTCGACATATACATGTATTACCCAAATTTTTACTTGTTGCTTGTCTAGGTTTTATCTTTAACGAAGCATTCCTACTCACGACCCAGCATTTTTTCCATGCTGAAAATTTATCAACTCTTATCATTTTAACTATTGTGATTACAGCAATTTTTACATTTTTTTTAAGCAAGTTTTTTGCTTTTAAATTTTCAGGATAAGCGCCATGAAACCTATTTTTCGTTCATCTAAAACTTTGCTGATTTGCTTATCACTTTGGTTACTCATCTCAGTTTTTATTCGCCCAATGTCTGTACCAGATGAAGGACGTTATGGGGATATTAGCCGCTGGATGTATGAAAGTGGTGATTGGTTAATACCACGATTAAATGGTATTCCATTTATGCATAAACCACCCTTACTACACTGGTTAACAGCAAGTTTAATGGAAATATTTGGTTCACATGTTTGGGTTGCTCGTCTAGTTCCTGCATTTGCTGGCATTATCATGTTGGTCAGTTTATTTGTTTTTACTAAGAAACATGTGAATGAAAGAATTGCCCAAATTTCGACTGCTATTTTAGCAACTGGGTTATTATTTTATGGCTGCGCTGAATACATTAATCATGACATATTAGTTGCATCTTGGATTAGCTTAGCAGTATTTTGCTTTGCAGATTTCATCCTCAGTGGTAAAAGAAATATTTTATTCTTGGGTTATTTTGCATGTTCATGTGCATTTTTAAGTAAAGGATTAATTGGTGTACTGATTCCAGGAATGGTTATTCTTCCTTGGATGATTTACATAGGACAATGGAAAAAAATCCCAGCAGTTTTAAACCCGTTTGGTCTCTTGTTATTTGCGCTAATTGCTTTGCCTTGGGTATTTATCGTTCAACAACATTATCCAAACTTTTTACACTACTTTTTTATTGAGCAACAATTTAGTCGATTTAACTCTGGCGAATTTAATAATAAACAAGGTTGGTATTTTTATGCTGCCTTACTGTTTGTGAATTTTTTACCAATCATACTCGCTAATGGCTTCAAATTTTCGAGCACCGCCATTCGCGCACAAACAACCCAACCTATTTTTAGTTTACTCATTTGGTGGGCGTTGTCCGTTTTATTGTTCTTCTCGATCCCACCATCGAAACTTGCAGGTTATATTTTACCCTCAATTGCCCCATTTACAATGATTTTCGCACTTATGACAAATCGAATCATTGAAGAAAATAAATTGAGCAAGTTCCAAGTTTATGCACTTCCAACATTACTATTTGCATTGGCGAGTAGCTTAGTCGTTGCCCCATTTACCATGCATCGAGATATTGGCTTTTACTCCGCTGAGAAAAACCAAATTTTCGCAGTTGCAGGAATTGTGATGATTCTCTGCGGTATCTTAATCGTCTTGTTTAAAAAACATAAAATTGAATTTTTTACCTTTATTGTTGCTTGTATGATGCTGCTATGTAGTATGGCAAGTAGTAGCGTGCAATTCTTTGATGTTAAATCTAACTCAAATCAGGTTAGTTTTGTTCAAGATATTCCAAAGAATCTACCTATCGTTTTTTATGATAATTATTTCTATGATGTTCCTTTCTTATTGAATCTCAAAAATCCTGTTTATGTTGTAAAAGATTGGGCAAAAGTAAATACTGATAGTTCCTCCCTTGAACTTAAAGATGGCTTACTTTTTGAAGCCAACAAAGCGCAGTATCTTTGGAAGTTTTCACAATTTAACCAAGCAATTAAATCTAAGCAAAAATTGGTCGTCTTTGCAAAAGCTGGAGATTTAAAATTAGATCCGTTGCAGAATCAATATCATGTTCAACACAGCCGTAATTTTGATATTTTTATTATAAATTAATTGTGATTTTCTCTAATTAATTAACAAAAATAAGGAAACTCTCTTGATGGATTGTTTCCTTTGAGCAATATTATTTTAATTTTTGAATCTGAAGCTATCTTAATAAATTTTTGGGTTAAATAACCATCTTTTGCAAGGCATACATTCCAATCGTAAACTTGCCCCCCCATGAATCATTAAGCTTTCAACTTTCCATTCGGCCTGTTTTTTAAAATTCACTATCCCCAATTTATTTGTGAACTTTTCATCATATTGATCATCTATTTTTGCAGGATGTACTGCCGTTACTAACACGACTTTTACATCAGGAATTGCTACTCCCTGCTCATTTAGAACAGTCACAGTCACTTGAGGCTTCTGTGTTTTATATATCGGATAACAGCTAGTTAAAAAAATAAGGATTGGTACTAGAAATATGTTTCTTTTCATAATCTTATCTATTTAAAAAATTTTTGATTTTTCTAAATTAATTTTAACATATGGGAAATTATAGTCACCTTATTCTAAGTTTATTGTTCTGGCATTTTTGATTCACTTTTGGATCTTCCAAACTTTCTAAATGTATATCAAAAATACTTTTATCTGAAATACTATAATATTGCTTTTTATAGCCTTGTTTAGATACACAGAGCGACCATGTATATTTTCTCTCCAACCCCATATTCAGTGCAAAAGATCTATTAACATCAAAATACGCTTTGCCATTTTTAGTATATTGGGTCTTGTAGTTTTTGATCGTTTTACCCTCTTTAACTGTCGTCGTTAAAACGACATAAGCAAGATCCACCAATTTCCCTTCAGAATCTTTTACAGTTACTTCAATTTCAGGTATGGTTTTTTCTATATATGGATAACATGCGCTAAGTGAAATCAGTATTGGTATTAGAAATATATATCTATTCATTCATTTACCTTGTATAGCCACAGCTCAATTTTGAGTTTCCTTGTGGTGTTTCATCTAAAGCGTTCTCAATATTCCAATTATCACCCACAACCTTACGTAAATGATAAAGCACCGTTGTCGGTGTACCCTTAAATACAAAATAGTAGCCATTGGATTGAGTTTTACCCGATTTATGTTTTTGTAAGGCAATTTTGATCAGTTGTGATCCAAAAACATGACGATCTACTGCTAAATCATCCTGTTCAGTGTGTGCAGTTTTATAATAGCGATAACCTTGCACGCCATAATATGTATTATTTCCAATAATCATCGTCTGTTTAGATTTATTCAGCTTTACATTTTTCTGCCCATCACGACTAAAATCTTGCAAAAGAACAGCTATTTTACTTTCAGGATGTTGAAAAATTGCATCACAATTGATCGCTTTAGTATCGATAAGTGTATCTATGTGAATATTCTGAGCATTTACCAATTGTGTAGAAATCAAACCGACGATTAGTAAACTTATTTTATTTATATTCTGAAACTGTTTCATAGATTATTTTCCAGCAGTCGTTTGTGAAAGCAATAAGCTTTATAAGGACTCTAAAGTCACGATTAGGTCATTTATTTTTATGAACAAAAAATTATAAAAATTCATAATAGACTTCTTTCATAAGCCCTTTTTAAAACCATAAATCAACATAAAAGCACCCTCATCCTAACCTTCTCCCATAGGGCATTGGTATCTACACATCTTTTTGTAGAGACTCTAATGCAATTTCAGCAATCAGCTTAAGGTCATCCACCGAATGTTCAGATAATAATTGTAGTGTATTCAGTAATATTGACAGACCAGCCAAAATTGCAGGAGCACTTTCCCTTGTTCCTCTTTTTTGTTGCCTTCCTGATAGACGTGTTAGAAAGACTCTAACTCTTGAATTTTTCTCATCATTTTCTCGCTGTATTCTCCAAGTTAACACACATGCCATACTTGCAATTAAGAGTCGTCTTAATATCGCTTGCGGAGTTGTTTGTAGCCATGACTCAATGTCATGGCCCGCCTGTTTTAACAACTTAAAATAGTTTTCTATTTTCCAACGCCAATAATACCAAGTTGCCAATTCTATACTTGGAATTTCTGATGATACATTACTTAATAAGCTCCAACGAGAAAGTGATTTTCCTTGCTTATTTTTAACTTCAACTACAATCAGTCGAACGGTTAATGACTTTCCCTTTTGTGGTGGAACTCTTTTTCCCGTTTCGTCTTTTTGCATTGGTCTTGCATTACGCGTAATACTGATTTGAGTTTCACCAACATAGAGTTGTTCGCAATTCCCTTTATATTGAATTGTATGGGTTTGTGAGGTCGGTATTTGGTCTGATACGTCTCTTAACTTAACATCTTCTCCTTGATATTCAACACGATTTCCTTCTTTACCTCGAATAAGAAATAAATGTTCTTGTTGATTCAATAATCTAAGATGAGCAATTGAATCTCCTTCACGATCAATAATATGTACGAGTTTCTTTTCTATTGGTAAAGACTCAATATGTTCGATTTGTTCACATAGTGCATTTAAGTGGGTTTCTTTTATTTTATGCCCATCAGTAAATGTTGAATAACGTCCAGTAGCATCACATAAAGTTTGATCTAATGGTGCAATGGGTAAACCCGTTTCAGCATCAATTAATAAACTGCTTTGTAATTCATAGCCTTTGTCACTTGCATGTGTTCTTTTGAATCTATTTAACTTGTTGTTATGTTTGAAATATTGTAGTTGAGACCAATCATGAGCAACTAAGGCATAGTGGTGATTCGATAGAGCGATTTGTTCAAACGCAAGTTTTTGAAGAGGCTGATTGAGTTGTTGAAATGAAACGTTTTCGTTATTTAAGAAACGCCAAACTGCTTGGGTTGTAGCAAAGCTAGTCTTTTGGGTAGAGGCAATATCTTTAAGCGCTGGGGCTAATGAAGCAAGTGGATTCATATTAAGTTTTACAAGACGTCCGTAGCGTTTAACTAATCGGTTATCTAAGTGTGGAATGTTAAATTGGAGAGCATGCTCTCCAATTTAACTTAAATAGATTTAATTGTGTAGATACCTATGCCCATAGGGAGAAGGAACTCTCAATACTAATATAATTCACTCCACATGATCATTTTTTGATTCATGAAAGATCTTTAATGCACAAAAACCACAATAAAGTGGCTTTTGTCATTAGCATTTAAAATTATCAATCAGAAAACGTACTCGTTTCTTTAGCTATGCAATTAAATACGCACTGAGAATAATCAGCATTTGTACAGCTAAAATAACACTAAACCATTTCCAGCCTTTTTGGCGAAGGATGACCTTATCTGCTGTTGAATAATTGACTGTTCTTATCATTTTATCACCTCATTCTTGCTACATCATGGAACATCATTGGGGCAAAACATCGGTCTTTTAATAGACAATGTATAACATGCAAAAAATAAACCAACGTTAAAACTGTAACTAAAATTATCTTATACTTATCTATATAATTAACTTTATATAAATCAACTCATTTTGATGTTTCATTATTTAATCATACATAGTGCCACTATCACACGTAGCAGCATAAATCTCACCCTTGAGTGGAGATAATGAAAATATTGATCAGTTTAAAAACAAAAAAGCCCCTTACGGGGCTTTTTTAATCTATTGGTCTAGTCTAATTAACCAATAAACTTACGCGCATTGCGGAACATACGTAACCATGCACCATCTTCAGTCCACTCTTCAGGTTTCCAAGAATGCTGAATAGCACGGAAATTACGTTCAGGATGCGGCATCATAATCGTTGCACGACCATCTTTTGAAGTCACCCCAGAAATCGCTTCAGGAGAGCCATTAGGGTTCAATGGGTATTGTTGAGTTGCATTACCCATGCTGTCTACATAACGTAAAATTACTTGATTACCCGCATTTAGCGCAGCAAAGTTTTCAGCAGAAGTTTCTGCACGACCTTCACCATGTGCAACAGCGATTGGTAAAATAGAGCCTTCCATACCTTCTAGAAGAATCGATCGAGATTTCTCAACTTTCACATTCACAACACGTGCTTCAAATACTTCTGAAGTATTACGGCGGAAACGTGGCCAGTTGTCTGCACCCGGAATGAGTGGCGCAAGCTGAGCCAACATTTGACAACCATTACAAATACCTACAGAGAAAGTATTATCACGGTTAAAGAATTTCTCAAATTGATCACGAAGTTTCGGATTAAACAGTACAGACTTAGCCCAACCACCACCAGCACCTAAAACATCGCCATAAGAGAAACCACCACAAGCAACCAGACCTTCAAAGTCGTCTAAATCTACACGACCTGAAAGTAAATCACTCATGTGAACATCAACAGTATTAAAACCCACTTTATCGAATGCCGCAGCCATTTCAACATGACCATTTACGCCTTGTTCACGTAAAATCATCATGTTTGGACGGCGTTCATTGATATAAGGTGCTTCAACAGGCTCATTTAAATCAAATGTTGGTAATGCAATTATACCTTTATGGTTTTTATCACCAATTAATGCAAATTCTGAATCAGCGGTTTCTACGTTATCACGTAAACGTTGAATTTGATGAGACACTTCAGTCCAAGCTTGTTGCAATTCAGCACGATCAAGTACCAAACCATTCACTGACAACTTATCAGAATCATTGACAGTACCAACAACACGAATTGCTTCTCTTAAACTAGAAGTTGCAACTTCATCTGTCAAACTTGCCCAGTCTGCTTTAGAAATTTGCAATACTGCGCCGATTTCTTCAGCAAATAAGCTTTCATTAGATTGATCTTCAAGTGCTACACCTAAGCGTGAAGCAAACATCATTTCAGCAACAGTTGCCAATAAGCCACCATCACCGATGTCATGATATGCCTTGATCAAACCGCGATTATTCCAATCTTGAACCAATGCAAAGAATGCTTTGAACTCATCAAAGTTATCAACATCAGGTGTAACAGAACCAATTGCCTTATACACTTGTGCAAGGATCGAACCGCCTAAACGGAACTGACCTTTAGATAAGTCAATACGTACCAGAACTGAATCTTCATTTTTCAATTCTGGTGTCAATGTTTTACGAACATCCAACACAGGTGCAAATGCAGTGATAACACCAGACATTGGTGAAGTCACAGATTTATCTTCGCCTTCGTCATTCCAAGTCGTACGCATTGACAATGAGTCTTTACCCACTGGAATTGCGATACCCAATGCAGGACACATTTCCATACCGATAGCTTTTACGCCTTCGAATAATGCTTGATCTTCACCTTTTTGACCTGCGGCCGCCATCCAGTTAGCAGACAGTTTAATATCGCTGATCTGTTCAATATTGGCACACATGATATTGGTGATGGACTCAGCCACAGCCAAACGTGCCGAAGCAGCAGGATTTAACAATGCAACTGGAGGACGTTCACCCATTGCCATTGCTTCACCGGTATAGCCTTGTAAGCTTGTTGTGGTTACCGCAGCATCCGCAACTGGAACTTGCCAACGACCCACCATCTGATCACGTGATACCATACCCGTGATTGAACGGTCACCAATGGTGATTAGGAATGATTTTGAAGCCACTGTCGGGTTTTTCAATACACGGAAGATCGCATCTTTTAAATCGACTTTAGATGCATCAAACTCATCACCTTTACGTTGAATCGTTTCATATGAACGGCTCATACGTGGCGTGCCACCAAGCATAACTTGCATTGGCATATCCACTGCTTTGTTTTCAAACAATGGATCGTTTACAGTTAATTGACGTGCTTCAGTCGCTTCACCCAATACCGCAAATGGGCAACGTTCACGTGCACAAATCGATTCAAATAACTCTAATGATTCTGGTTTGATGGCAAGCACATAACGTTCTTGCGCTTCATTTGACCAGATTTCCATTGGCGACATGCCTGGTTCAAGCGATGGGATTTTACGAAGATCAAGAGTTGCACCCAATTCGTGATCATTCACAAGTTCAGGCATTGCATTGGAAACACCACCCGCACCTACATCGTGTACAGATACGATCGGGTTAAAGTCTTCCATTCTCCAACATGCATCAATCACTTCCTGACAACGACGCTCCATTTCTGGGTTTTCACGTTGTACAGAAGCAAAATCTAGGTTTTCACCCAATTTACCACTATCTACAGAAGAAGCTGCACCACCGCCCAAACCAATGAGCATCGCAGGGCCACCCAGTACAATCAGTAAATCGCCTGGCTGAATTGCATCTTTTTCAACATGGTCAGGACGGATATTTCCGTAACCACCCGCAATCATAATCGGTTTATGGAAACCTTTTACTTCGCCATTAACATTTTGCTCAAAAGTACGGAAGTAACCATTTAACGCAGGGCGACCAAACTCGTTGTTAAATGCTGCACCACCTAAAGGACCATCAATCATGATCTGAAGTGGTGATGCCATACGAGATGGTTTACCGTAGTTTTCTTCCCAAGGCTGTTCAAAACCGGGAATATTAAGGTTAGAAACCGTAAAGCCCGTTAAACCCGCTTTTGGTTTACCACCACGGCCTGTTGCACCTTCATCACGAATTTCACCACCAGAACCTGTCGCAGCACCTGCAAATGGAGCAATTGCTGTTGGATGGTTGTGGGTTTCCACTTTCATGAGAATGTGGGCAGCTTGGCTCTTATATTTATAAATATGGTGACCCGTAGCTTCATCTTTTTTCGGATAGAAACGCTGTGTGTCAAAACCCACAATTACAGAAGCATTATCTTTATATGCTGACAAAACATCTGTAGGTGATTCTTTATAAGTGTTTTTAATCATTTGGAACAATGATAATGGTTGTTTTTCACCATCAATTGTCCACTCTGAACCAAAGATTTTATGACGACAATGTTCTGAGTTTGCTTGAGCAAACATCATCAACTCGATGTCATGTGGGTTACGCCCCATCTTATTAAATGCTGCGGTTAAATAATCAATTTCTTCATCTGACAATGCAAAGCCAAACTCAGAGTTTGCTTTAACCAGTGCATCTTTACCTTGCCCCAAAATATCAATTGAGTTTAAAGGTTTAGGCTCAGTTTCAGAGAATAAAGCTGTTGCGTCATCAATTTTATTGAAAACGCTTTCTGTCATACGGTCATGTAAAATTTGTTTTACTGCATCAGAGATTTCAGAAATCCCCTTTAAAGTAAACAAAACACCGCGTTCTAAGCGGTGTACAGGTGTATTACAGTTGGCAAAAATATCGGTTGCCTTAGATGACCACGGTGAAATTGTACCGACACGTGGCGTGACTAAAATCTGGACTTCGTCACTTGCAGCCTGACGAACTTCAAACGATGCGCCATCGTTTAAAAGCTGTAAAGCAGATTGCTGTTGTTGCTCGTTGAGCGTTTGGTCGAAAAGGTAAACCCATTGGCTTTCTATTGATTGAACAGAACTGATCGACGCAAGGCGTGTTAATAGTTGTGTTTGCTTAAAAGAAGAGTGTGCAGGTGCACCGGCAACGATAAACATGCTGTTTTTGGCTCCACGGGCAGGTTTTGGCAACCTACCTCAATGTGACTTGAAGAGAGCGCATATTCTACTGTGAAAGCAAGATTTCAGCTAGTCATATCCCACTTAAAAAACGCTGAAATCTTGGTTTTAAATATCCGATTTACTTTGACTTTCGTCTTTAAACATGATTCGTAACAATTGAATTATTGAGCTGTATAATGAAACTCACCCATTTTAGGATCTTCTTTCGCAATGATTCCACTTTTTTGATAAAAGACTTTTCCACAAGAAATCTCAGGATCGATTTCACCATCAATATCATAGGATAATCGGACATTGATATGTTCCAAATATGGTTTTTGAGATGCAGAGTCAAGGAAAAATACATCTAAACTTTCCATGTTATAGCACACATAGATTTTTTCAGGATGCGAGTTCTTATTCAGATCAATTGTATAGGTATGATCCGCATTTTGAGTCATTCGATCGAGTTTCAGTGCCACCGCATTGACCAAATCACCACTTTTATTGATCGCATACGCATAGTTTGCCCTATCATTTTTATAAGCTTCGTTGCAGTTTTTAATTGGTTGTCCAACCTTCACCTTGCTAGGCGTAAGATCATCTATTGTAAATTTAGCTTTTCCATTCAACATACTGCTCGGTAAGATACTCCAATACTGTTTATTTTGCGCATTTGGATCATCTGTCCAAATACAATTATTTATCAGATGACCATCTGGCGTTTCTTGAAAAGCAAAGGTTGCTAAAGCTTGATCTACTGGTTCAGGCTTCGCAGGAATGCTTTCTTCGATTATAGGTTTGCTCACTTCAATCTTTTTCTGAGTTTCGATTTCTTTGTTTTGATTGGATCTATTTTTATCAGTGGGGCTACACGCTGCAAATAGAATAATCATAGTTAATAAGAAGAAATTTTTATTCATGCTTTACTCTATTTTTTAATGATACAAGGATAATATTTATTCATATTAACTGTTTATAAGTCTAAACATATTAACTTTAATCATGGAAATTTTCCTAGTGTTTGGACTATCTAGATTATAAATTGGTTTACTGATCATTCTAAAATTTACTGCTCAATATTTAGTGGATAGAAAAGATCAAAAATTAACAGGCGATTGTATTATTGGATAATTTTTAGATGATGGTGAACAGCTTTTAATTCGCCTTGATTCTAAAAAACCTGATTATGGCTCTGTTGTTGTCGTGAATCCAATTACAGCGAGAGATGATTGGTTTAGTGTTGAGGCCAATTTTTATAACTTCATTATGAATTATTTTAAATATAAGGGTGAAAAATACTGGGAAAATATTTCTCAAATATAAACCGACCAAGACAACTTATGTCGCCCGCCCCTAGTACATTTTCAATAAATTTGGCATCATACGATTAACGAAAGAATGAATAATGATAAATGACTCAAATGCGTTGGTTAGAACTCCTTTCAACAGTTCGTTTAGGTAGTAAAAAGCAAAGTACAGAACAGGCACGAAGTCCATTTCATAAAGATTATGACCGCATTATATTTTCGCAAAGCTTTAGACAACTCAATCGTAAAACTCAAGTCCATCCACTGACCCAACATGATGGTATTCATACACGGCTTACGCACTCTTTAGAGGTGTCATGTATTGGGCGTTCTTTGGGAATGCTCGCTGCTGAAAAAATCAAAAATGAACTCCCCGTTTGGATCTCCCCAGCAGATGTAGGGGCGATTATTCAAGCTGCATGTTTGGCACATGATATTGGTAATCCACCCTTTGGACATGCTGGTGAATATGCGATTCGTGAATGGTTTGATGACGCTGCACATACAAATTTTTTACAAGACCTAAGCCCTGAACAACAAGCAGATGTACGACAGTTCGAAGGTAATGCCCAAGGTTTAAGACTGCTTACTAAAATTGACTATCATCCTCATGATGGGGGGATGCGTCTTACTTACGCAACGTTAGGAGCTTACTTAAAGTATCCTTGGCTCTCAAAGACCATCGAATCTCAAGGAAATACCCCTGCAAGCAAACGTGCTAAATTTGGCTGTTATCAAGCTGAAAAAGAAATTCTTAAACAGATTGCAGATCAACTCGGTTTAATTCAATTGGGTGAATATCATTGGTGTCGTCATCCGCTGACGTATTTACTAGAAGCGGCTGATGACATTTGTTATGCCTTAATTGATTTAGAAGACGGCATTATTCTCAATATGCTCAGCTATGAAGAAGTTGAACCTATTTTTCTTGATTTATTAGGAGATTATGGCGTTCCCGCTGAACTCAGTATGCCGTATATGACTTGGCAACAAAAAATTGCCGCTTTACGTGGTCGTGTTATGAAACGTTTGGTCGATGAAGTAACCACTGCTTTCGCAAAACAACATTATCAAATTTTGTCAGGGCAACTAAAAGGTTCGTTATTGCAATACTGTGCTGAAGATATTGAGATTGGGATTGATCGAGCAAAGAACCTTGCCCGTGAAAAAATCTTTGAACACCCGCAAAAATCAGGTTTGGAAATTATTGCCCATCAAAGTTTACAGCATATTTTAGATGCCTTTATTCCCCTTACCACACCGAATAAAACATTAAGTTTTAAAGATGGTCGTTTACTGTCTATTTTAGAACGGTTTGGTGCACGCTTTAGTGATCATCACTATGACAATATTATGCAAGTCTTAGATATCGTGAGTAAATTTTCAGACCACCAAGCCTATAACTTAGCGCAAGAACTCCAAGGTAATAAAGTAGGATTCTTTTGATGAAACGGTTTGTAGATGATGGAATCACATTGAATAGATTTTCTCGGCAACCTATTTTAGTAGAATGTCCATTTTGTTTAAAAAATGCCACCGTCTATACGGAAAAAATTGATGATGTTGATTTCGAGCAACCCTTTTTTAGTTGCCAAAATTGTTGTAAATCATTTGACCAAAAAGCCAAACAGGAAAATAACTTAGGCTATTTCTCTGGGGTTTATTTAGATATTGAAGAAACTTGTCGTTGTAAACGTGGAAAATTTCAGTTTCATCAATACTATGCAAAAAAGAGTTTTGTTCCTCAATTTATTGAATTGAATTGCAACTTTTGCCCAATTTCCAAACGGATCTATCCTAACCAATTTGATATACGCAAACAATTTAATCGCGGCTTCAATACAGATCCTTATTTTGGTTATTGCCTAACACTATGTGTATCAACAAGAAATGGACTTGTTTTCGCCTATAATCAAGAACATATTAACTGTTTAAAAGATTATATTTCTGCAAACCTTAGACAAAGAACTTATTTAAATACCAATAAAACCTATTTTAATCGTTTACCTGCTTGGATAAAATCTGCCCGAAATCGCAAAGAAATTCTTAAAGCAATTTTGCGTTTAGAGCAAATGGCATCTACTATTCAACCATTAACAAATAAGTGAACAAACTCAATGATCGGATGTCTTATTGGTGAAGTCTTAGCTTTAGAAGCACCTACCGTACTTTTAAATGTAAATGGCGTGGGTTATGAGATTGACACTCCACTCTCAACATTTTGCCAATTACAAAAAGGTCAAAAAGTTACCTTATGGACACATTTAGCCGTCCGTGAAGATGCTCAATTGCTATATGGCTTCTCTAATGCTCAAGAAAAAACCATCTTTCGCACCCTGCTAAAAGTGAATGGTGTCGGTCCTAAAATGGCTTTAGGTATTCTATCTACACTCAGTGTCGAAATGTTGGTACATACTGTTGAGAATGGTGATGTCAAAACTTTAGTTAAAGTCCCTGGCGTTGGTGCGAAAACAGCCGAACGTTTAATGATTGAACTTCGTGATCGCTTTAAAGCCTTTGCTACAGGTACTACACCGAGTAATTCAACTTCAACTCAAATACAATTTACGGGTAATTCTGCTGTTGCAGAAGCTGAAGCGGCATTGCAATCTTTAGGTTATAAACCTTTGGAAGCACAAAAACTGATTAATGCCGTGAAAGCAGACTATACTGAAGCAAGCGACATTATCCGTGCTGCACTTAAATCCATGAATAAATAAGACAGATTAAGACACTCATGCAAGACCGTTTAATCAGTGGGGCTGAAAAACCCGAAGATCATTTTGATCGTGCCATTCGTCCAACCTCTTTGGATGATTATATAGGCCAACCTGTTGTACGAGAGCAAATGGAAATCTTCATTGGTGCTGCTCGTGGTCGTGGTGAAGCACTTGATCATACCTTGATCTTTGGCCCACCCGGTTTAGGTAAAACCACATTGGCCAATATTATTGCTCGTGAAATGGGGGGAAATCTTAAATCTACCTCTGGTCCAGTATTGGAACGTGCAGGTGATTTGGCTGCAATGCTGACCAATCTGGAAGAAGGTGATGTGCTATTTATTGATGAAATTCATCGCCTCTCTCCAGTAATTGAAGAAATTCTTTATCCTGCGATGGAAGATTACCAACTCGACATCATGATTGGTGAAGGCCCTGGCGCACGTTCGATAAAATTAGACTTACCACCATTTACCTTGGTTGCTGCGACAACGCGTGCTGGTCTACTCACCTCGCCTTTGCGTGATCGTTTTGGAATTGTGCAACGTTTAGAATTTTATTCAGTTGAAGATTTAACTCATATTGTGGCGCGTTCAGCATCATTAATGAATGTTCCCACAACAGCAGACGGTGCAAAAGAAATTGCTCGTCGTGCGCGTGGTACTCCGCGTATTGCTAACCGTTTGTTACGTCGTGTTCGTGACTATGCACAGGTTAAAGGCACAGGTGAAGTTACTCAACACATGGCACAACGTGCATTGGATATGTTAAATGTTGATAAAGATGGTTTAGATACATTAGACCGTCGTTATTTATCGATGTTATTAGAGCGTTTTGATGGCGGCCCTGCTGGTGTTGAAGCTTTAGCTGCAGCAATGGCTGAAGATTCAGGCACCTTAGAAGATGTGATTGAACCCTATTTGATTCAGCAAGGTTATGCTATGCGTACTGCTCGTGGGCGTATTGCAACCAACCAAGCCTATTTACAGTTTGGAATGACACCACCTGAACCAAAATAATCGAAACAAGGGCGTATTGAATATTCCCTTATTTCTTTTATAGTTTTATATAGAAAAGCCCTATACAAATAGGGCTTTTCTAATGCTAATCGAAGATGCGTTTTATTAAAATTTAAACGTTGTGCTCAATTGAACTCGGCGTCCTTCTTGGGTATTTTTATACCGATTATAATAGTCTGCGCCTACTTTTTGATAATCAACAAAGTTTTTATCAAAAACATTATATAAACCCACAGCAATATCCCACTGATCATTTACAATAAAATTTGATCCCATATGCATCAAGCCATATGCTTTAAAATCACCTAGTGCATCATAAACGTCTTGGTTCACTACAGGTAGACTATTATAGTAGTCTGGTGTAAAACGCGCACGTTCACTCCGGTATTCGCCTCGCGCCCATAATTGAATTTTATCATCCGCTTGCCATTTTAATGATGCATTGACCATATGTTTAGGTGTATCGTTTAGAGGTGGATTTCCACTTGCTTTGTCCTTAATTTCTGCTTCCGTCCATGTATAATTTAGGCCAAATTTCCAAGTCGGTACAAACTCCCAATTTAAGCCTGTTTCAATACCATAGCTTTCTGCCTTTTGAGCATTGATCGGACGAGTAATATTCCAAGCACGTTTGTCAGTATCTCCAGCTTGCATTAGCCATGGTGTACCAAGTCTTGCCATTTCTTTTTCACAGTCAGCTTTTACCTTAAGATCCTTGGCATCACAGGTTCTTTCCACTGGTCCATTAATTATTTTATCTTTAATCTGACTGAAAAATGCTGTGATGTTGGCATCAAAATTAGAACCATTATTAAAATAAGTACCCAGCTCAAAGTTATTACTTGTTTCAGGTTTTAAATTTGGGCTACCAAAAAGAGGAGTTCGTCCTTGTCCGCCAACATTATAAATCCCATTGGTCAGGCGCTCTAAGCGAGGCGCTTTATAGCCCTCACTATAGCCACCTTTAAATGTCCAATTGTCATTTGCATTCCAAACTAAATATGCTCTAGGTGTCCAAAAACTACCAAATGTATCATGATTGTCAAAACGTAAACCCGTTGTTAAAGCTAGATCTGGGGTAAGTGCCCATGTATCTTCAGCAAAAAGACCCAATTGCTGAAACGACACCTCCTTATTTACCCTTAATCCGTCTTTAATACTTGCATCCCACCATTGCCCACCAAGGGTAATATTGTGTCCTTTAAAATATTGAGTGGCCAATTTAGTATCAAAAATCGTATCCTCACTTTCTAAAAGACGCGGTGTGATCACATTTGAACCTGCTTGAGCACGTGCTGGAATAAGGCGACCAATGGTTTCAGTTTGAGTATTACTAATACTTGATTCCAAGGTCCCTATTTTATTGCGCCATGTATGTACAAGTGTTAGTCGATCTCTATTAAATTCTTTCGATTTATCATAACCACCATTTGCACCAAGCGTACCAAGTTGACTCTTACTGTTGTCATACCATTGTTCAGTTTTTTCATATTCTACCGAAAGATCGTGTTGTTTAGTTGGGGTAAATGTTACACGTGCCCCTATAGTTTCTAAATCTGATTTGGTTGGATTATCACCCCTGTTTAGCTCTACTGAATTATCATTTACATCGAGATATCCCACATTGGACTGACTCCGTTGAGCCTTTCGTGCACGAAGCTGCACTCCCAATAAATCCTGAATAATGGGTCCACTAAGAAAAGCATCTGCTGCACGATGGTTACCAAAATCAGAACTGTTTGGCAGTAACGTCCCTTCTAATGTGATAGAGCCTGTCCATACATTTGAAACTTTTTTTGTAATGATATTGACCACGCCACCCATGGCATCAGAACCATACAATGTAGAAGCTGGTCCTCGAATAATCTCAATTCGTTCAATTGCTGAGATTGGAGGAATAAAACTGTTATTTGACTCACCAAAACCATTTGGTGCAATATCTCCAGTACTGTTCTGACGGCGACCATCAATCAAAACCAGAGAATATTCTGCACTCATACCACGAATCCGAATATTTAATCCCCCGGTTTTTCCTTCCATAAGACTGACATCAACCCCCTCTACATCAACTAAAGCATCTGCGATAGAGTTTATACGTTTGCCTTTTAGATCTTGTGCGGTGATCACAGTAATACTTGCCGGTGCATCTTTTAGTTTTTGCTCATAACCCGCAGCAGAAACAACAATCGTTGAAAGTTGTTGTGTAGCATCGGATTCTACCTTGCTATTTGCAAAGGCTGAAGTTGTTGTAATTCCTAAAAGTGCGATTGTAATAGGACGAAGGTTAAACTTACTCATAAATAGAATTCCAGTAGATGGACGACATAAACAATTGAAAACAAATAAAACATCTAAATATGAATGATAAGAATTATCATTTGCAATAAAAAGCATACAAAAAATAACAAGCATAGTAAAGAGTTATTACACATTATTTTAACTAAAACTTAATAAAAAACTTTTGTTGGTTTTAATAGACTGATTTAATTACATCGATCTCATTAAAAATTTGTTATTTAAGACCAATAAGTTATTGTTAATATTTAATTTTATTATTTTATAAAATTATCCTCGATACATCCTTTTCACTCAGCTCTGGATATAAACTCCTACACTCAATTGGCTGCTCATAAGTAGTTTAAAGTTAAAAAAAAACACTAAAGTATCATATAACCATGCTGGTTATTTAAACAATTACAAAAAAATAATTTTGGAATAAACGGGTTTGTCGAGATTTGAAGTTATGAAATATCGAACGGATATTCAATTGCCATCATTTATCTCACGCAGCAAATACAGATTGCGTACTCTTTTGATTAATGAGTTTTTCTTATTGTACGTTTAAAACTTTAAATTTATAAAAAAGCCAATTCAATGTTAATAATTTAATAAAAGGACAGTTGCTAATTTTGACTGAGCAACACAAAAAAGGAATCAAATTGAGTGAACTTGCATGGAATGTGAGTTTAGAAAAAATTTAACAGTGCATATCCCTAAAGCTCATTCGAGAGTCTTTTATATAAATATTCAAACTCACTGATATTGATCGTTATCGCCCGAAAATCAATATTTTCAACATGGATGTACTGGTTTCATAATCGAATAAATAGGATATTTAAATATGGATAACACTCAGAATATATTACAAAAATTTGCAATAAAAGTCAGTGATTGGTCAGAAAAATGGTTTCCTGATTCCTATATTTTTGCCCTGTTAGGCGTCATCATTGTCGCCATAGCTGCGATTGGAATAGGAGCTTCTGTTCAAGATGTCGCAATTTCATTTGGCAATGGTTTCTGGAGTTTGATTCCATTTACGATGCAAATGTGTATGTTGATTGTCGTTGGTTATGTGGTTTCAGTATCTAAACCCGTCGAAATGCTGATCCAAAAAATGGCTCAGATTCCAACATCTGGAAGGAATGCTATTGTTTTTGTAGCGACCGTCAGCCTGTTGATTTCACTGATTAACTGGGCCATGAGCACAGTTTTAACTGCCCTTTTGGTGATTGCACTATCCAAGCGTAAAGAGCTGAATATGGATTATCGTGCAGCTGCCGCCGCGGCTATTATTGGTATGGGAGCAACTTGGGCACTGGGTATTAGTTCTTCCGCTGCCCAGTTACAGGCAAACAAAGCGAGCTTACCTGAACCACTTTATAACTTAACAGGCATCATTCCTTTTACTGAAACGATCTTTTTACCACAGTCTATGATTATGACTGCCGTATTGATTATCGTATCAATTGCCATTGCATTCTGGTCTGCACCTAAAGGGAATAGTATAAAAACCATTGATGAATTTGATATTCATTTTGAAGATGAAAAGACCGAAGTTCAAAGCCAAAAACGCCCAGGTGACTGGCTGGAAAACTCCCCTATTCTGAGCATTTTAATTGTGGTTTTAGGTCTGATCTGGATGTTTAATGAATTTACAAAAAGCAATCCGATTATTGCCATTTCCAGTTTAAACACTTACAACTTTATCTTCTTAATGCTCGGTATTGCTTTACACGGAACGCCTCGAAATTTTTTAAATGCCGTTTCTAAAGCTGTCCCTGCGGTTTCTGGCGTACTGATTCAATTTCCACTCTATGGAAGTATTGCTTTTATTATGACAAGTGCTATGAACGCACAGGATTTATCTCTATCTCATTATATTGCTGAATTTTTTGTATCGATTGCATCCAAAGAAACCTTTGCAATTGTCATGGGGTTATATTCAGCTATTTTAGGTTTCTTCATTCCATCTGGGGGTGGTAAGTGGATTGTTGAAGCACCTTATGTCATGCAGGCGGCACACGATCTGAAAGTACATTTGGGTTGGTCTGTTCAGATTTATAATGCAGCAGAAGCTTTACCCAACTTAATTAATCCATTCTTTATGTTACCTATGCTGGGAATTTTAAAGTTAAAAGCTAAAGATGTCATTGGGTTTACAGTTACCCAGCTTGTCTTCCATTTACCTTTAGTTTTATTCTTATTGTGGATTCTTGGACGTACCTTAACGTATATGCCACCTACTTTTTAGGATGTAATATTTCTTCCTTGCCCTGATTCTAGCATTTAGGGTAAGGCGACCACTAAGTATTGATATAAATAATCAAAAATTTCAAAGTGGGTAACACTCGGTAAAAGCATCAAGCAATTAATTAAAAAATTAGAATCTTTCGCGGATCAAACTTATTAGTTGAGATATTTTTTGATGATGCCGCTACATCTAAACCTATAAGCTTGTAGGAAAAATTAATGAAAATATAGTAATAATAGAAAATAAAGACTTCATATCTATATATTTAAAATCATTATCACTATTAAGCAATATTTAGTAGTTTATTTTTGGTCAACTATGGATCTACTTTTTTAGTTATCCTTAATTATTAGAATTAGCAACTGGATAGTGTAGTGGTACAGAATCCAACTATTTTGGAAATCACCCAAGTTGAAAAAGAGTATTTGAATTGTGTGGCCGCTAATGTGCATTTATTTAATCAAGATACTTATTGTTAAACATAACTCTTTAATTTATAATTATATTTTTATTAAAAATACGTATTAATAAAAAAATTTTAATTTAAAGAGGTTGTAAATGCGTTTCTTTCAATACCTTCCTTTGACTATTATGCCATTTATGGGTGGGTGCATCGCTATGGAAAGTGTTCATAATGTAATTGCTAACACTAAATCTAAATATCAAGAACCAACAACAGGCGAAACAGCTAATTTACGTGCATTTTATAGTGATGCATCTAGAGTAAATATTTATCCGAACTCAAAAAAATTAGCTGATATAAGAAATGATAAAAATGGTGGTTCAGTTGCTACAAAGCGATTTAATTCGGGACTTATGTCTATTGACTATGAGGCCAAAATTATTGGTATGCCATTTACTCCATCTAACCAGCGAATTTTTGCTGAATATAAAGTTCCAGCAGGACGTCCTTTTATAATAAGTCTGCATTATTCATATTCAGAATTACAAGGAAATGTTAATGTGACAACATCTTGCAGGAAAAGAATTTATAAAGTCAATTTTGAGGCAAATAAAAATTATGGTACTTATATTCGTAAAGACAATAGACGTTGCATTTACCAAATATTTGAATATCAATTAGATGGGAGTGAAAAACCTCTCACTAATATTGAATTAATTAAATAACCTTGAAAAATTTAAAACCAAAGTCCTCAATCAAGTGAGGGCTTTATTCTTCACATCATTCAAAGTACTACAATCATTGTATTTAGCAACAGTATCAATAATCCAAAACCATATATCTTTACCCTGTCCTAACTCCAATTTAAGGAGTTTGGGGCAAGGCTAATTAAAAATCCAAATTTTAACTTTATATAGCTTAACCTAATATCAAATAAAAAATTATTTACTTTCAATAGTATCTAAAGTCATCTGAGCTGATATATTTCCATTTTCAGCCGCTTTTCTGTACCAGGCTATAGCTGTATCAACATCACGTGATACACCGTTACCATAAGCATATAACATTCCAATATAAAGCTGTGCTTGTCCGTAATTTTGGTCAGAAGCTTTTAAATACCACTCCATCGCTTTTTTGTAGTCCTCTTTTATTTCATATGATAGACCTACATCAAATTGTGCTTCTGGATCGCCCTGTAAAGCAGCTTTTTTTTCCCATTTTAATGCTTCATCTCGGTCTTGAGCGATTCCATACCTACCACTTGCATATGCTAAGGCTAAATCTTTTTGTGCACGTATATTTCCCTTTTTTGCACACTCTCTTGTTAATTTTAGATCAAGAATTATTATGCCATCAATAATTTCAGCAGTTCTACTTTCATCGTTTTTAGGGCATTCTTCTGCAAATACATTTGGTAAATATACAAACAAACATATTGTTAAACTAATTTGAGTCAAAAATTTCATATATGAGATATTCTTAATAAGTATAATTCTTCACTTAATTACTTTCATCATTCGATGGAATATAGCTTAACAACCCATCTTTAGAAACGAATAAAGGTAGATTTCCAGCAAGAGCATACGTTAAGTTTTGGTTTTTCAAAAACTCAACTGTATTGTAGGTAAATATCCATCCTGTCTCAATATCACCCTTAATGCTATAAATCATACATTCCATACCATTATCTTGTGATATTTCATTCAACTCATTATCTACTAAAAGTTTTGCTGACTCAAAATCAATCATATATTTTCCCTCATTAACTGATAATAAATAAACCCAGTCGTATTTACTGAATAACCCGTAATAGAATTATTTTTCTGAGCATCATAAAATCTAATTATTTTTTCTTGATTAACTAAATTAAAGATATAGATTCAATTGAGTTCTATACATAATCGCTTCTTCTAATAAAGATTTTATCAAATGCAAATACTCAACATCAGGATATTTTTCAATATATGCTATTGTAAATTGAAAAATATCCTCTAAACATTTTTGTCCAGAGATAATCTCCTCTTCAGATTCACTCACCAAAAAATCAAATTTTTTATTTAATTCATTGAAGTAACCTATTCTCCACAATATAGCTAATTTTTTTCCTCTAAAGGAACAATAGTCATTATTTCTTGATCAAAAACACCGTAATTGTCTTTTTCAACAGCATCTTGATTATGCGGTACTATAAAATAAAGCATTATTTAATTCTCTTAAGGTAAAGCATTAAAGTGTGATACCATTTGATATTCAGGGCCTATACACCCTATCTGCTTACCATTTTGTAATGTTTTATTACTGAGACTTTCTCTGTTCAATCTCACAAACCGCCTTGTCGAATTAATATTAGTGTTCTCTATTCTAAAATAATTCCCTGAAAGATCTCATAAATAACTCTCATAGCAGTTGTTGGATTTTCAAAATATTTTTTCTCTATTTGTACTATTATAAACTCGAGGGTTACTACCTGCAAATTGTCTAACTGTTCTACTAAGACTTGTAGATTGCCAATTCATTGTAAAACGCTCTTGTCTCACCCCTCCTTACAACCTTTCGATTGAGTTGTTATTTTGTTTAGTAAGGTCATTAAGCATTCGCTGTACTCGATACACCTCTTGCATTGTGAATGTTAGTTGCCCTGTTAGAACTATCCGAGAATTATCATAGTTAGGATTACGTAACCTAATTTCTTGTTCTAATCTTTATACAGTTGATGTTAGAGCAATTTGAAGATGTACATGTTTCAGGTTTTGGATAATACTTAACAGAATTATTCGCAGGATCCAACACCCGATCAACAACACCTCATAATTGCTCTACTGCAAAAGTTAGCGCATATCCAGCTAGCCACCACGTAAAACTTTAGCAACTTGCGATGCGTTTGGAGTAATTAAAACTGACGACATAACTGGGCCTTTTGTCGCATTATATAAGATGGATCCTCCAACAGCAGTTGGATTTAATAGATTCCATCCATTAATTGTTACAGCATTAACCAATGCTGAATTCAATAAAAATAATAAGGAAGCTAGGAAAATTACTATTCTTCTAAACATGTATATTTCTCTCTTTGTAAGTTTATAAGGAATATTAATAATTGTTTTCAACCTATTAGTATAAACATGCTCAAAAACAACATGAAAATGATGAAATGAACTTTGGTAAATTTACTCAAAATTATTTTAGTTGGGATGAGTTATTTACCGTTATTTGATTTTAAGCACGATTTTTTCCAGCCAGTGACAAACTCATTTATGACCTTCTGCTGCCCTAGCATTGTTACATACACGGGCTTAGATAGCGCATCAGCAATCATGTCCTCTAATAATTGAACTTGATGTTCCATTAACCCATCCTTTGTATCATCAAATACTTTCTTTAAATCAATCCCTCCTTGGCGCATTTGAATGATCATGTCGGCTGTCTCTTCAACAATTTTGCATTCATCAGCTTCATTTGCGAAAGCAGAAGAACTTAACAATAAAAGTAATAGAATTTTAAATTTCATATTTTTGCTCTTAGAATTTGTATGATATTTTTAATTTATATTAATAAGTGATGTCTAAAATGGCAAATATAATAGATTTTTTAATATATGCAATTGCATTATTTTTAGCTACATATGCGATCTTAGTAAATGAGACACATCAAACAACTGGTGTTGAAGCAGTCGTTGTTGTTTTTGGAATGTTTGCAATAGCAAAAATGTTTACATCACATAAAAACTGGGGCATCTAAGTGATCGTCCTCACTCAGAAGTCTATGCTTCAATCAATCTTTCTGTATCAGCTGCTTTACCATTGCGCGATATTTTGTAATTTAACTTTTGAGTATGGTCGTGAGGATAATACAGTACTCAGTGATACCACTTCATTAACAGAATCCACAAGCTAATCGCCGTTATCCCAACTCTACTCATTCTGATTGTAATCTTGTGCCATTTGAGAAAGCATGCCTTGTGCTAAAATTCGCGCCAAAGTCAGGGTTAAACTTTTGTGCAAATTTATAAGTGGGGTAAATCAATTTACTTTTCTACAATATAGCCTCTAAAGCTTATATACACGTACTGTTCAAGCAACTAGTCCGCTGTTCATGTAGATTTCCGTTTCTCTCAAAACATCTCATAGATGCTTTTGGCGTAGTTGATAGGTTCCCTTATAAATATTGTAAAATTCAATCAAGCAATCAGATCAGCAAGATAAAGTTCTTGTTTTTTCAACTGAATGATTTGAAATTGAATCAGTGCAAGTAAATACTGGCAAGCAATTGATAGATATGCAATAAACAACACAGGAATGCATAGCAACATGAGTAATAAATTCGAATTCCAAATCCGTGTATATATCGAAGATACAGATGCAGGCGGTATCGTATACCATGCCAATCATATCCGCTTTATGGAACGCGCACGGACAGAATGGCTACGTGCATCCGGTATTGACCACTATTGGCATCAAAAAGATTACAATTTTGTCGTGCATAAAATTGCATTGAAATATTCTCGCCCTATACTCATGGACGATCTTATTACTGTTACAGCAAGTGTAGTTTCATGTAAAGCTTCGTCATTTGTGTTGCAACAGAATATATATCGTGGTGAAATCATGCTTGCTTCTGGCGAGGTGGAATTGGCATGTTTAAGTACAGATATGAAACCTCGTAGAATTCCTGACGAAATCCGTGATTTAATTCTTCGAGAATTAGCCCACGAATAAAAAATACTTTTGGCACATGTAACTATGGCAACACAACTAGAATCTTCTTTACACATCTCTGATTTAATTTTACAAGCGAGCCCTGTGGTTCAATTGGTGATGCTAATCTTAGTACTCGCATCCGTTTTTAGTTGGTATTTGATTGCCAAGTTGCATATGGGCTATAAGAAAGCACATCAAGGCGATGAGCATTTCCAAAAAATCTTCTGGTCTGGTGCTGAACTCAATACCTTATATAACAATGCTCAGCTTAATTCTAAGCGAAGCGGTTTAGAAGATATTTTCTATCAAGGTTTAAGTGAGTTTTTAAAACTTAAAAAACGTCATGCTGAAACTGCATCGATGATTGAAGGTACTGAACGTATCTTGCGTGTAGGACTCAGTCGTGACCAAGGCCGTTTAGAGCAAGGCTTAAGCTCTCTCGCCAGTATCGGTTCTGTCGCACCTTATATTGGTTTATTTGGTACTGTTTGGGGCATTATGAGTGCATTCATTGGCTTAGCTCAGGTTGAACAAGTTACCTTAGCCACTGTTGCACCAGGTATTGCTGAAGCATTGATTGCAACTGCGATTGGTTTATTTGCTGCAATACCAGCGGTACTAGCATTTAACCATTACACTGCAAAAGGCGAAGAAATTTATTCAGATCGTGCATTATTTGCAGAAGAAATGGTGGCGCTATTACAACGTCAGTCTGTGGGAACTACACAGGAAGATGAATAATGACAATCCAACGTTCTGGACGTTTTGAACGCGTCAAAAAACCTTTAAAAAGTGATATGAATGTCGTTCCATATATCGATGTCATGTTGGTTTTATTGGTTATTTTTATGGTGACAGCACCCATGATAACCACGGGTGTTAAAGTTGATTTACCTCAAGCAAACAATAATCCGATTCAATCTGAAGACCGACCAGCCATCGTGACTTTAGAAGCAGATGGTACGATTAAACTTGAAGACAAAAACCATAAAAATGAGGTTTTAACTTTAGATGAGTTAAAAACAGTACTTACAGAAAACCAGCAACAGGCACAAGCAAATAACAAGCAATTGAGTGTCTTGATCAATGGTAGTGAATCACGCCCTTATGGTGAAGTCATGAAACTCATGTCTACACTACAAGATGCTGGTTTAAGCCAAGTGGGTTTACTGACAGAGTCTGTAAAGTAAGTTATGAAAAATATTCAAAAGCCACAATCTAAAGAAAAAGCGATTGCACTTGGATTTACCCTAGGTATTCATGTGGTGGCGATTACTGGCTTACTTTTTCTCGGTTTAAGTCAACCACCTGAGCCACCCAAGCAAATTAAAACCGTTTTAATTAAGCCTGAAGATTTACCACCGCCTGAACCCAAGCCTTTAGTAGAAACTGATGCCACTGAAACGGCAGATAGCAAGGTTGCAGAAAATACTCAGCAAACAGCGGAACCCGATCAAACTGCACCAGAAATTCCAACTGAAGCAAATAACACACCAGATACCAAGGCGATAGATGCACAAAAAGCTGCCGAACAGGCCAAGGCAGCCGCATTAGAACAGCAATTGGCTATGGCAGCGGCTAAAGCAGCACAAGAAAAAGCCTTAAAACTTTCTCAAGCTAAAGCAGATGCTGCTGAAAAAGCCAAACAAGAGGCAGCTGAAAAAGTAAAGCAGGCTAAAAATGCTGCTGAGAAAGCTAAGGCTGAAGCTGAAGCAAGATCTAAAGCAGATGCAGCAGCTAAGGCCAAGCAAGAGGCGCTTCAAAAAGCCAAAGCGGATGCTGCTGCAAAAGCCAAGGCGGATGCTAATGCAAAAGCCAAGGCAGATGCTGCTGCAAAAGCTAAGGCAGAAGCTGCTGAAAAAGCCAGAGCGGATGCTAATGCAAAAGCTAAAGCAGACGCTGCTGCAAAGGCTAAAGCGGATGATAATGCAAAAGCCAAAGCGGACGCTGCTGCAAAGGCTAAGGCAGATGCTGCTGCAAAAGCCAAGGCAGACGCTGCTGAAAAAGCCAAGGCAGATGCTAATGCAAAAGCCAAAGCGGACGCTGCTGCAAAGGCTAAAGCAGATGCTGCTGCAAAAGCCAAAGCAGATGCTGCAGCAAAGGCTAAAGCAGATGCTGCTGCAAAAGCCAAAGCGGATGCGGACGCAAAACGTAAAGCTGATCTAGCACGCGAATTAGATGAAGAAAAAGCCTCTGCTGCTGAAAAAGCCAAAGAAGCTGCTGCAAATAAAAAGGCAGAAGCGAGAAAAGTTGCATCTTCTGCGAAAAAGGACTTCGAAAGTAAAGTTCGGAATGCTTGGCGTATGCCAGCTGGCTCAACAGGTCAAAAGGCAACAGCTCGTGTTACACTAACGGATAGCGGTTCTGTGGCCTCGATCATTGTCAATGCATCAGACCCAGATGTAAAAGCAAGTGTGGAACAAGCAGTTCGCAATGCTGCACCTTTCCCAATGCCATCTGATCCAGATGCCAGACGCGAAGCACGAAGTTTTAGTGCAAATTTTACAGTGAAATAATTTTAAAATTACACCCTGTCTTGGCAGGGTGTAATTTAATACAAGAACAATCACTCGGAAAAATCAAATGCGAGTTAAACCCATATTTGTAGCAATTTCATTATTTTTTCCAACTACATTATTATTTGCAAAAAATATCGAGCAAGAAAAAATACTTGAAGTAAATACGCAACAACACCCACCTTCTGCATCATACGAAAACAAACCGTCTGTACCAACAACAGAAGCATTACTTCAACAAAGTCAAATGGCTCAGCGGATAAATACCGCTAGAGTCAATCGGATTGTTAAAAAGTTGAAAAATTTAACAATTATCCAAGAAAATGCCGATGTTATTATTTACTTAGATGACAGCGGGAATATAAAAGATATTTTAATCACAGAACAAGACAGCGAAGCGTTTTCAAACGCAATCAAAACGGCGATTCAGCAAACAGCACCTTTTGAAATGTCTAAACAGTCATCGCTCAATCAATTATTAAAAGTGATTCGCATCAAATTCCGTGCTGAATAAGTCTCTATTCAACACGAGATAATATATTTTAATGACAGCAAAAATGGCATTGTTGTCAAATCTATAAAAAAGTAATTTTTACAGCTGCACCATTTAAAATACCCAAAGATCAAGCCGAAATTCATTGGTGTAATAAATTTGAATTTAATTTTTTTAGTAAATCTGTTCAATGATAATCTTTTGTTCACAATTACATGCTTTATATAGATTAAAATCATGTCTTTGTGCTACAAAGCTAAGCATAGTTAAAAATTGATATTTGAGTACATGAAGTCCAATGAAAATCATGCCTAAACATCTATTAGGATTCGCAATTATTGTTGCATTTAGTCCAGCATTGATCACCACATCATATGCACAATTGCAATTAGAAATTGCCAAAGCACCTGAATCTGCACCTAAAATTGCCATCATTCCATTTAGTAATGATCAATCTATCTACCCTATTGTTGAACAAGATTTAAATCGTTCTGGGCGCTTTACCAGTTCATCAAAAAATCTTCCTGCAACTGCAAACATAAACAATATAAATGCAGAAGCATGGAAAGCGGCTGGGGTTCCTTATGTGGTTTTAGGTGACTCTAAAACCAATGCAGATGGTTCATTGGCAGTACATTACCAACTCTATGATGTTGAAAAGCAAAAATTCCTATTAAATGAATTGCTCTCAATCCCAGCATCACGTGTGCGTTCTGCGGCACATATGATCAGTGACGCAATTTATCAAGCGCTTACAGGGATTCAAGGCGACTTCACAGGACGTATTGCTTATGTGTTACGTAACCCTGCAACACCAGAGACTCGTTATACCTTACAAATTGCAGATACCGATGGTGAGCAGCCTAAAACGGTATTAAGTTCAAGAGATCCTATTCTCTCACCTGCTTGGACGCCAGATGCGAAAAAAATTGCATATGTTTCATTTGAAACCAAGCGCCCTGCTATTTATATCCAAGACTTAGCCACAGGTGCACGAGAAAAACTCGCTGCATTTCGCGGTTTAAATGGTGCACCAAGTTTCTCTCCTGATGGTAAATCAATGCTGTTTACTGCGTCAATGCATGGAAATCCTGAAGTTTATCAAATGGATTTAGATTCACGCCAAGTGAAGCGCATGACCAACGATAGCGCAATTGACACAGAAGCACGTTATGCTCCAGATGGAAAATCATTTATTTTCACATCTGACCGTGGTGGATCAGCACAAATTTACCGTTATAGTTTTGATGATGGCTCGACCAAGCGTTTAACTTTCCGTGGTGCATTTAATGCACGCGGTACATTAAGTGCCGATGGTAAATATGTAGCATTGGTACACCGCCCTTCTGGTAGTAACTACAAAGTTGCCATTCAGGAAATTTCTACGGGTATCACCAATATTTTGACACCAACAAGTTTAGATGAATCACCAAGCTTTTCTCCAAATGGGCAAATGGTGGTTTATGCAACACGTGAGGGTAATCGTGGCTTATTGGCGATCATGTCTACAGATGGTCGCTTCCGCATGAACTTACCAAGCGAACAAGGTGAAGTACGTGAACCTGCTTGGGCCCCTAAATAATTTAATCAAGATGTAAATCACTTATTTAAAATTGAAATACCGGAGATCAACATGAAGTCAATTCAATATCTAGCTTTACCCTTATTAGCAGCAAGCTTAGTGATGACAGGTTGTGCAAGCCGTAAACCTGCTGCCACTGTAGAGTCAGGAACCAATCCAAATAGTGCGACGACAGTAAATACCAGTGGTTTAAGTGAAGATGCTGCTTTAAATGCACAAAATTTAAATGGTGCTTCATCTAAAGGCGTGACTGAAGCCAATAAAGCATTTTTAGCAAAACGTGTGGTACATTTTGATTATGACAGTAGTGATCTTTCCAATGATGACTACCAAACACTACAAGCACATGCACAGTTCTTGATTGCCAATGCCAACTCTAAAGTGGCATTAACAGGTCATACAGATGAACGTGGTACGCGTGAGTACAACATGGCTTTAGGTGAGCGTCGTGCTAAAGCTGTTGAAAGCTACCTGATCACCAATGGTGTTAAAGCAAACCAATTAGAAGCAGTAAGCTACGGTAAAGAAATGCCGATCAATACTGGTCATGATGAAGCGGCTTGGAAAGAAAACCGCCGTGTTGAAATCAACTACGAAGCCGTTCCTCCTCTTTTAAAATAATGCCAAAGTTGCATTATTAAAATAGACCATAAAAAATGCCCAATTCAATTGGGCATTTTTACCAGAGCTTATTCTTATTCAGCGCTTTCCTATTTCAAGATAAAATTTTGATTTAGTACAGTAAAATAAGAAACTGCTTAGCATGTTCAAGGTAATTTATATTAATAACGCCATTTCTTGAGTATTTGCTCATTAAATAACGCAATAAACCGTTCCTCTACCCATTCATCCACCTCATCTGGATGCGCTTCAGCAAAAAACTCAGACTGTACTAAAATCAGGCAACCTTTAATATAGTCATCCACAGAGTCCAATATTTTACTTAAATAAGGCGTGTCGTCATGATCAAAGTAATAGATTTCTTTGCTGATGTCATGAAAGCAAAACATATTGCCATTACCAAGATAATCACTAAATGTAATCAGATGAGGTAAAACTGCTAAATCGGCCTGACTAAATTCAGGCGCATATTGCGGTGCATTTGCCCAAATATCTTTTAAGTAGCCAATATCATCAAATTGCTGCAATTGTTCACCAATATCAGCAATCCCAAAGTGTTGATAGAAGATCTTTAAAGATTCAGGTAAGCGACAATTTAAACCCTGTTCGAGTTTTAAAATTTGCTCATCATCAATTGCAGGTGCAATCTCATCATCATTTAAATCAGCAAGAGATTCTAAAATTAGGCGAGTCTTAACATCCCACTCCGGTTCACCAATTTTATTAAACGGAATGATAATGTCTGTTTTGTGATCAATTTCTATCATGAAGCGTTATTGTTCGGGGTTAATATAAAATATATGAATAGAAAAAAGCGCTCATATCGCAATGAACGCTTTTTATTGATTAAGCCTTTGACTCATCTGGCTTGGGGCTTTGCATAGATTCAATCATGTCATGCTTATTGAATTCCTTGAATTCAGGCTTAGCTTCGTAATTCTTCCATGCTTCTTTCACTTTTTCAGCACTAATATCTTTTAAATCAATGCTTTCATTTGGAGTCGGAGTCGCTTCAAACTTTGTCGTTGTCATGTCAGTGCTCCTATACGCTATTGTACGTATATTCAACATAACACTTTCTAAAATACTTTCAAGGGTAATTTCACGACAAATAACACAGGATAATTTCTATTTTGTGCTGAACTCATCTAAAATAGCCTCCATTATTTGGTTTGTAAAAATTTATCGCTTTTGGAGCACCTCTGATATGTCATATCGCACCCTATCCCAATATTTAGAACAACAACAAGGGAACTTAACACCTGAACTTGCCAATGTGATTGAAACAATTGCCAATACCTGCAAAACCATCGATCAGGCTTTACAAAAAGGTGCTTTAGCTGGTGTCTTGGGGAGTGCACAACATGAAAATGTACAAGGTGAAGAGCAAAAAAAACTTGATGTGATTTCAAATGACTATTTGATTGATGCTTTAAAAGCCAATCCAAATGTAGGCGGACTCGCATCTGAAGAATTAGATGAATTTACCCCAGCTCAAGACAATGGCAAATATTTGGTTTTATTTGATCCATTAGATGGTTCAAGCAATATTGACATTAACATGTGTGTAGGAACAATTTTTTCTATCCTTCCTGCGCAAAATGCTGTAACGCAAGCTGAAGACTTCATGCAAGCAGGGATTCAACAAGTTTCAGCAGGTTATGTGCTTTATGGCCCATCGACAATGATGGCTTTGACCGTTGGTGCGGGCGTTGTGTTCTTCACTTACGACCCTGAAGAAAAGCAATTCTTACTCACTTCTGAAAATATTCAAGTTGCTGCGGATACCAAAGAGTTTGCGATTAACTCATCAAATCAACGTCATTGGGAAGCACCTGTAAAACGTTATATCGAAGAACTACAAGCAGGTAAAACATCTATACGTGAAAAAGATTTCAATATGCGTTGGGTGGCGTGTATGGTAGGTGATATTCATCGTATTTTATGTCGTAGCGGTATTTTCTTATATCCATACGATACCAAAGATCCTAAAAAAGCAGGTCGTCTACGTTTAATGTATGAAGCCAACCCAATGAGTATGTTAATGGAACAAGCTGGCGGCGCATCGACTACAGGTCGTACACGTATTTTAGAGATTCAACCGACTGAGTTACATCAACGTGTTCCTGTTATCATTGGTTCTAAGAATGAAGTTGAGCTTGTGACCAGCTACCACAACTAATTCTTCTCTTTTCTTACTCTCTATTTAGGGAGTAACGCCAGCTAGGGTCTGTTGCAATTTCTTTATAGAATGATCACAGACCCTACTTAATTTTTTGGACGTACTCTCCCATGCCTACAATTTTCCTTGAATCAAAAGACAATCCCAAAATTAAACACCTCAGAGGTTTAATTGAACAAAATGCTTACCGTAAAAAACAAGGACAAACTGTACTTGAGGGAACCCATCTTACGCTTGCATGGTTAGAAAAAGGTCGAAAAATTAATTCAATTTTCACCACTGAACATGCCTTAGATCATGAAGATTTAGGCAGTATCCTTGACCAATATCAAGGTATCGTGTTTGTAGTCGGTGAATCTTTATACAAAGATTTAAGTACCCTTGGGACCAGCCTTGCATGTCTAGCCATTGTAGATTTACCAAGTTCAACTCAGGCACTGAATTTTACTGAAGACACGCTAATTCTTGAAAATGTCCAAGATCCAGGCAATGTAGGTACATTACTTAGATCAGCAGCAGCTGCGGGTATTGAACAAATTGTCTGTACCAAAGGTTCTGCATCATTATGGTCACCACGAGTATTACGTGCCGGTATGGGTGCGCATTTTTCATTACACACATATGAAAACGTGATCCTTGAAGACCTGCTCAAGCAATTTAAAATTCCTGTGTATGTGACTAGTTCACATCAGGCAGAAAGCCTTTACACTAAAAACCTGCGCAAACAATGTGTTTGGATTTTAGGTAATGAAGGTCAAGGTGTTTCAGATTTCGCCCTTAAACGTGCAGAAGCGGTATCTATTCCGCAACCCGGTGGTCAAGAATCCCTCAATGTTGCAGTTGCAGGCTCGATTTGTTTCTTTGAAATGGTTAGACAACGACTATAAGGTTAATTTATTTTAAATATTGCCCGTTATTGGAAAAAATCATTTAAACTGAAAAAAATAATTGATTTACATGTCAACCCAAACCATTTTTTTAACGTTATAGAGATATGAATTTAAAATAATGGTGGGTACCCATGACGGGATTTTCCATCTCTATGGACTTAGCACCAAAGAAGTCACAGTCTGAAACAGCAAGTGCTCAAACGAGTACGAGCGAGCAGCGCCTGCGTTTTTTTATGCAGGACGTGACGGGTCGTGCCCTAGTGATGATGGAAAATGCAACCCAAGGTCACAATGGGATTGCGATGGATTTGGTACAGGAAGCATTTATTTCCTTACATAAATCTTATGCTGAGAAATCTACCGATGAATGGTATCCACTGTTCTATACAATTTTAAATAACAAATTACAAGATTGGCGACGCAAAGAAGCACGACGCGCTTCTCCATTTTCGTTATTTCGAAAAATTGATTTAGATTCTGATGATGAAGAGGCCATGGAAATTGTGGATGAATCCACACCTAATCCACTTCAATTTCTAGATCAAGATGTCACCGTTGAGGAAATTCAAGAAGCCATTAGCCGCCTCCCTGTACGCCAGCAACAAGCATTTATGTTACGCGCTTGGGAAGGATTTGATACTCAAACCACTGCATCTATTATGAACTGTACAGAAGGTAGTGTAAAAACCCATTATCACAGAGCTATTCAAGGACTAAGAACTTCGCTCTCACATTTAAATCCGTATGGAGGTTCATCACATGAATAATGATGATTTCACCAAACAAGTGACGGCAAAACTGGATGAAGCTGCACGTCATCACCGCAATAAAGCAGTGGTGATGAACAATGTGCTTGATCATATCCAAGATAAACAAACCTCACGTTTTGGTCACTGGAAAATGACTGGTTTTGCACTTGCAGCGGCAATTACTGGTTTTGTTGTGATTCCCAATGCTTTTGATATATCTCCAGAATCGCAAGTTCCACAACAAGTGGTGATTAGCCCTAAACTTTCACCTCAAATGATGGAAGATTTAGACATGTTATCGGTATTTGGTGAGGATAAAAATTCTCATGGCAGCTAGAAAATTAGCTTTGGCATTTTGTGCTATTGGTTTTCTACAAACAAGTTTTGCTGGATTTGAACGTTTTTGGATTTTTTCTAAAGATGCGAACAGTCAAGTCAATGAAACATGGGATGCCCTTTCTGAGGATGAGCAAAAGGCACTGATTAAGCGCTATCAAAATTTAAAAGAAATTCCGACTGATCAAAGTGCAGCACTGCAACAACGCATGGATTGGTTTACTCAGCTTCCTGAACAAGAAAAGCAAAAAATGCGTGAAGTTTGGCAGCAAATGAGCACCGCTGAACGCAACGAAATGCGTAAAAAAATGCAAAAAGCATCAACATCTGATGAGCGCAATGAAATTCGTGAACAATATATGGTGAAATATCAACAGAATATCACGGGTTCACATTAAGCATATTTTTAAATTTCATTCATTGCCAGTTATCTAACTGGCTTTTTCCATTAAACTTAACATCGTCAAAATTTAAACACACCATCACTGACAATTCTCCCCCTCTCATAATTTTAAAATTAAAATGCTGAATTTCTAATTTTCAGGCATAAAAAAACCTGCACAAGGCAGGTTTTTTATCACTTAAATTCGAAAACGAATTACAAGCTATAGTACATATCAAATTCAACTGGGTGAGTCGTCGTATTTAAACGACGTACATCTTCAGTTTTAAGCTCGATGTATGCATCCAACATTTCTTTTGTGAATACACCACCTTTAAGAAGGAACTCATGATCCGCTTCAAGTGCTTCAAGCGCCATATCTAGGCTATGCGCAACTGTTGGGATTTTAGCTTCTTCTTCAGGAGGAAGATCATATAAGTTTTTGTCAGCTGCTTCACCTGGGTGGATCTTGTTTTGAATACCATCAAGACCAGCCATCAATAATGCCGCAAAACCTAAGTATGGGTTCATCATTGGATCTGGGAAACGCGCTTCAATACGTTTGCCTTTAGGGCTAGAAACGTATGGAATACGAATCGAAGCAGAACGGTTACGTGCAGAATAAGCAAGCATAATTGGCGCTTCGAAGTGAGGAACCAAACGCTTATACGAGTTAGTAGAAGGGTTTGTGATCGCATTCAATGCACGCGCATGCTTGATGATACCACCGATGAAATAAAGCGCCATTTCTGAAAGACCAGCGTATTCATCACCAGCAAACAAGTTCTTGCCATCTTTAGAGATAGACATATGAACGTGCATACCTGAACCGTTATCACCAACCATAGGCTTAGGCATAAACGTCGCAGTTTTCGCATATTGATGCGCAACGTTCCATACAGCATATTTGAACTGTTGAACTTCGTCAGCTTTACGAACCATCGTATTGAAGCTTACACCAATTTCTAATTGGCAAGATGCAACTTCATGATGGTGCACTTCTACACGACCAGGGCCCATGATGTCTTCAATACGTGCACACATTTCAGCACGCATATCTTGTGAAGAATCTACTGGAGGAACTGGGAAATAACCACCTTTAACACGAGGACGGTGACCAGAGTTACCTGCTTCGTAGTCTTTACCTGTAGACCAAGCAGCTTCTTCTGCGATTAATGTATGGCGAGCGCCAGACATATCGATGTCCCATTTAACTTCATCAAAAACGAAGAATTCTGGTTCTGGACCAAAGAATGCAGTGTCACCAATACCTGTTGATTTTAGGTATTCTTCCGCACGACGAGCAATCGAACGTGGATCACGGTCATAGCCTTGACCAGTAGATGGTTCAATAACATCACAAGTAACGACGATGGTTGCTTCAGCAAAGAACGGGTCAAGAAAAGCAGTTTCAGGATCTGGACGTAAAATCATGTCAGATGCTTCAATGCCTTTCCAACCAGCAATTGAAGAACCATCAAACATTTTACCATCTTCAAAAGTATCTTCATCGATAGTGTCTGATGGGTAGCTTACGTGCTGCTCTTTACCCTTAGTATCAGTAAAGCGAAAATCGACCCATTTTGCGCCACTTTCTTGTATGAGTTGAAGGACCTTGTTCGCCATGCTCATTTTGCTCCAATGAATTTTTGTTGCACTTGTGAAGTGCGTGTTAGTAGTTGGTATTTATATAGCAAGTAGCATACCAACTTTTAAAATAATTGCTAAAATATTGAATTTCTTATCAGAAAATAAGCTTAGCAACAATTAAATTCCATCTATTATACTGAGTGCAAATAGAATTGCACCATATTCAAACACACTTCTCGTTTTAAAATTATTACGCACAATTTTAACGCACTATTTTTGTGCAAACTGAATAAAATGTTTTATCTTGGTGCTTATATTACGCGAACAACACTTTTTATCGACTATTTTTTAAGATGATGGCAATTTTTTATTTCAAAAGCATTAAAATAAGGCGTATTCAGTATGTATACGCCTTTAACATTGTTCTATACAGCCTTTAATAAAGTAATTTGATTTTATAATTTACGATCTCCTATATCGACAATTAGCCAAATTCGACTTCGGCTCTTGCAATAAGTGCTTCAACCATGATCAATACATCATCTTTTTTTCTGGCGTCTACTGCAAAAATTGGCATGGTCAATTGATTTAACTGCATCCAATCTTTATACGGTTTTAATAGGTGCTGCGGATTTTCATCTATATGGGTCACACCAACCACAATATTGTTGAGATGTTCTTTAAAACTTTGAAAATAAAATTTTAAATCTTCAAGTGCATCTTTTTGCGTATGGTCAATCAACACCACCGCGCCGATTGCACCTTTACATATCACTGACCAAACAAAATCAAAGCGATCCTGCCCTGGCGTACCATATAATCCAACAATAACGCCTTCATCTAATTTGATTTCACCATAGTCAATCCCGACAGTGGTCAATGCCTTACTGTGCGCTTGCTCATCTGTATTTTGTGCTTCTGTAGATAAGACTGAAATTTCAGATAATGATTTGATTGCTTCTGTTTTACCAGCACCCATTTTACCGCCAAAAACAATTTTATACTTTTGTAAGATCACATCATCACCTATTTTTTAAACTTATCACTGCATCATATAAACTGGATATAGATTTGCTTATCGTGTCAGTTTAAACAAACTTGATTTAAGGGTTAATTTTTACAAGCCTTATTTGATTTGTATGTTTTTAGACACTTAAAGCCCTAATTTTTTCCTTAACTTACCAAAAAACCCACGTAAAATGCCTGAAGATTGTTTTTCCTCAGTATGCAGTTTTGCATCTTCAAGCGCTATTTTTTTTAGTGAATTGGTCAACACACCAATTGAAACAAATTTAGCGACTTGTTCTTTGCTATAGCCTGTTTTCTGAGCCACTTGGGAAACACTTGCTCCCAATTCAAAACACGCTGCAATTTTAAAAACCATTTGCCGTTCATTTTGATGATTCGGTTGTGGCCAATCTAGCAGTTTATAACAATCGTTAGAACTGATTGGAATATTGACATCATCTGAATACCACAATAAATTCCACACCCAAGATCTAAGTTCTATACCTTGAAAAGTACTCACAGACTGTGCCATTTGCATAGTTGCATAAGTAAAATTTAAAGAAACATCCGTCCCTTGTACTTTTCGTAGCGGATCTATCCAAACTTGTTGTGTGCGAATATTAACTAATGCGATGTTGCCTTTTGAGTCGAATACTTGAACATTGCCATTTCGCTCATTAAAAAGCTCAGGAACCACCTTGGTTAAATCGGCTTTTTTAGAAATCTGATTGACAATATTGACGGTTTTATCACTGACAGGTACATGTAAATAGCGATCTTTAAACCATTTTCGAATTTCATCTGAGGGTGAAAAAGGTAAATATAATTTATCTCCTTCTATTTGCCCTGATTTTTCATTCTTATTGACCAGACGTAAATAAGGGACTTTTTTGACACCGACCAAATTTTGAATTGTTGGTGAACTAAAAAACATATCATTCACAAGAAGAATATCTAAATGAGGGTCAGCAATATTCGCCCAACTTACTTGAAGTGAGTCATCATACATAGATCGTATTTTCTGCTTAATTGCATCGAGCACATTTAAACTCAAACCGAATATAGCGATTTTTATTTCTTCTTTCATTTAGCCCCCATGGCCCCATATAGAGTGTGAACAGTTTATCATTTTTATTTAGAAATAAAATACAAAACACTATATTTGCTGTAAAAATTTTGTACAAATTTAATATACTATTAAGCGTATAAAATACAAGAATAGTTATTAAAAAAAATCTCAAGTAAAATTTAACCCAGATAACACAAATAAAATATGTTATTAAATTTCAACAATTTAATTTAAAATCAAGCTAAGCAAGTGATATTTTAGCTGAGTAATAATGCCAATCAATTTTAATAAAACTAAATGTTTTATTAAAAAATATTAATAACATTTGTATATTAATATCGATAACATGAATAAATTTGTTTTCATTTGATCAATTAATCTTATATTGCTATGCATCCCAATTGATTTTTTTAGCGTGTATTGCTTTGCGCTAGCTATAAAGTTGCTAATAAAATTAGTTTTTTTATTTATTCCCCCTTATGTTTCTATTATTTTATTTGACTTAATATTAGAAAACTATCAAAAATTTTAAAAATTAACTAATGGCAATTGTTGAGGATTTAGAATATAAAAAACCACTCGGGAGAGTGGGTTTCGTTTTACTAAATTTTGCAGAAAAGAAACAGTCTACCCTTCATTAGCAGAATCTAAAGAAAAATAAAATTCCTTTTTATTTTTAATTGGATAAGGTTTGCCGTTAATATTTAATGGTTGAAAGCTTGCTTTTTCTCGAAATTCATTTAATACGTAATTATCTAATTTAGTTAATCCACTACTTTTAGTAATCTCTGCTTTGGTAAGTTTCCCATGGTCATCAGCTTCTGAGTAGATTGTTATTGATCTATTTTCCCCCTCCAAATCTGATTTTTTTACAGCGATTCTTGGTTCATAGTTGAATTTAGCTTCTCTTGAAACATTAAATTGAAAAGGTTGCTTTGCACGAGCAGGATAATTGGTTTTCTCTTCTCCTTCATTCCAAACTCGTAATTTAGACATTTGAACAGCCCTTAATACTTTATGATCTAATTCTTCCAATCCACTACTTTTAAACACTTCAGCGTGTTCAACCCTGCCACTCGCGTCAGTTTTAAATGAGATTACAACATTCCTGTCATAGCCTTCTAATAATTCATTTTTAAACGAAACTTTTGGTGCTCTCATCCACCTAGCTAAAGTTGTATCATTTGTAATTTTTTGCCCTTCTTGAGCTTGAACATTCGATCCAAGACAAAATAAAAATGCAATTAAAATTATATTTAAAATTTTCATATAAAGTTCACTTAAACTAGTGTTTTATAAATAGATAAAATTTAACATTTTAGGTGGTGTAAAACCACTGGCTTAGAATGTTACATAATTGTCAATGCACTAATGCATTTCGATGCTTATGAACATAAAGTTTTTAGAATTAACCCAGCACCCGAATCAGGCTTTGGAGTATACGTTTTATTATTCATTTTACTATTTTGGAAAACTACTTCTTCATTTGCACGAATAATTAATTCTTTATTTTTAAGAGTTTTATTTGAACAATCTACTTCAACGTTCATAGTCGAGTTTATCAAATCATTATCTTCATTTTTTATCACCCTAGTCCATGCCAATTTTTTTTGACTAGATATAGATTTAACTGAGTCTATATCTACTTGTACTGAACTCCCCTCTTTATTCTCAACCTCTATCCAGTTAGCTCCAAAACAAAAATTTGAAATCAATAAACCAGAAATTAAAATTATTCTTTTCATGGGATGCCCCTAAATTAATGAGATTAAGATACTAATAATTTAGATAAAAAGGAACCAGTCTAAGAAGAATGCACAAAAACCGTCTATGCAAAAAGCTATTCCAGTGCTTATGATTATACTGTTTTAAGAATATCTCAGGCATTCTGGTTTAAGTTTTCCAGTTCAAATACCGCCAACTTTATTTTTTTGAATCCAAATCAATCCTCCAGCAGAAAATATAAAACAAAGCCCTGCGATGTAAAAAAAGGAATTGATTCTATTATTTTGATCTTTGGATACATATTGAACTGTGCCATGGCTATCTAAGGGTACAGAATATATTTTATCTGGCAATTCTCTTCCCTTTGAATGGTAATTTTCAAACAAATCAAGACTATAAAACAAGCTAGATATACTAGAAAGTAACAAAAATCCTGTAGAGAGATATATTATTAGTTTTTTCATACCTATCCTAAATTATAAATTTAGACCAAGATACTAATAATAGGGTTAAAAAGAAACCTCCTGAGGGAGGTTTGGCTATACATTTAATTGTGATTTTTCAAACTGTGTATATTGTACTGAGCGATCATATCCAGCAACTATCTTAATCTAAAACAAATACTTCCAATGATTCTACATAGGGTAAAATGATATAATCATGAACTAAAAAATGTTCTTTCAACTGTGTACTCATAGTTTGATTAAAACTATAAATTTTATCCAACTCTTTAAATAGTTCATCTAAACTACTTGCTGTAAACTTTGGTGTTTTAATAAAGAATAATAAACTTGCACCTAACCCAATGTACTCTAAGCCAAAATTTTTATCTAAAAATTGAATTAAGCTAAAAGACTCAAATGGATTGAGATCGCAACTAAAATAGCCATTTAGCTGTGCTGCAAACTTTTGAGTTTCAGTTGTATTCCTTAATACTTTTACCTCTACACATTCATCCAAAATTTTCTCAGGATGCATATTAATCTGCATTAAAGTAGAGAGATCTTGATGGCTATAACTGAATTTTCCATGCAAGTCACGAATACTTACATGATTCTCTGGCTTTAAGAGTTGTTCAATATGATACTGAACTCCAAAAGGTAAAGCATTCTCATAACTGGCATCTTCGTTTTCACCTTCTTCAATATATTCTGATACATCAAAGTAAAGCCCATCACCCATAGAAGCATGCATCGAAGTATAGTTACATTGTCCAATATCTTCTAACAGCAATAAAACTTTTTTGGGAGCAATTTTCTCTTTTAGTTCTACATACTGATTCAGGACTTCTTCCCAAGATTTAATATCACAAATTTTTGCAAAGCAAATCAACTCTTGAGCCTCATCTGTTAAATGAGCATTTTTTTTATTTTCGATGTGAAGTCTTGTCATACTGATTTCTTAAAAGTTGTTCTCATTGAAAGAATTATGTCATAAAAAACTTTCATCTTATTTAATTTAGCCTATTTTTCCCAATGTCCTCAACTTCAAATATACACGCTCTATTGTTCAATCTAACAAAATGGAGAATAGAAGGCTTTCGAAGTATAGACCGAGATGCTTAGTCCAAATAAAAACAATAATATTCAGAGCCTGAATAAATCGGTTACAATTGCTTAATTTCCATTGATATCACCTATTAAAAGTTCTCTCGAAGGAAGTTTGGATTTAATAAAATGAGTAAAATTATTGTTCAAGCCCAAATTAATATAATTTGATTTAATCCTGACGAAAAATTTGGATCGCCCGCCCTCATATCCTTTAGCTTTATTGTCGTGCAATGAGCATACTTTTTACTCTACACTCATAATTCTTATATAAAGAATTCCAAAAATAAAACAAAAATCCCGACTAATTCGCGCCTCTTAAATCTTCAATACAACTCTCCTCTTTTTCTTCCTTGTTACGTGCATCAACAGGATTCTTAACGCATTTACAATAATCGTAATACTTTCTCTTATCCAGCTCTTTGGGTGGGTCTATGCCCTGGCATTCAGTTAGTACTGTCCCTAGTCTATGAAATTCTTTACTTTCTTTATTTTCTGAGGGAATACTAGGTTTATAGATAATTATGAGTAGTGACACTATTATTGCTAAGAAAAATATATATTTCATCCAATAAATAGCCTCCCTAACCCAAAATATGTAAATCTGTTTATAAAGCAAACTTTGATATTAAATCAAGACTTGCTTAATTTAATCATCCTTCGCAGTTTGCCATTTGTAAGGTTCAACATCTAAAGTCAACTGCCGTTGCTTATTAATATTAGAGTTAATCTGCCCCCCATTTAATCTGAAGCAATTAAGTACACCCGATATGCTGTAGCTTGTCTAAGCAATGCAAAAGCCAATGATTTTTAACTGAACTAACTACAAATCACTTGAAAAAATGTATGGTCAATATATTGAAGACTGGGCGGATATGGCCAGAAAAAATTTTACTCTGAAATTAAGTAAGGAAATATCAAACAACGGAATCGAATTTCCGAAAAAGATGTGTTCTAGTATAAGTCCTATGTAAAGCAAAAAGTGGAAGAATTTAAACAAGAATCTGATATCATAGCCTGCACCTAGCAGGCTTTTTTTATTTTGTGCTGTAACTAGGTACTTTTTTCAAAACGGGTAACCTAACGGGTATCCAAAACCACTAAACAAAATAAATTGATAAATTTCTATAGGTTAGTATCAACATGCTTCTAATGATCGAAAAGAAGCAATTTCATAAAATACTATTAAATAGAATAAAAATAACAATTTAATCAAAATGTTAAAGAGCTCCATCCTATAAAATAGCATTAAATAGGTCTAAGTGACATTAATAGGGTTTGTGAGTAAGATAGTGAGTAACAGCTATTTTAATAAAGTTACTCACAAGCATGCTAAGTGATACTAAAATCAAGCAATTAAAAGCCAAAGATAAAATGTATAGAGTCGCAGACCACTCCGGTTTGTGCTTGGAAGTGCGTACGAATGGCTCTAAATTGTGGCGTTATAGATTTCGATTTCTTGGCAAGGCATCTATGTTGAGTTTGGGGGAATACCCTGTTGTAACTCTTGCCCAAGCTAGACAAAAAGTAAATGAACAAAAAGCTTTGCTTGATAAAAATATTGATCCTTCAAAATATAAACTAGAAGAAAAAGAAAGGGCCAAACTTGCAGCTGAATCCACCTTTAAAGAAATTGCATTAGAATGGTATAGCACCAAAGAAAGCAAAAGATCAGAGTCGTTTAGACGCGATGTTGAAAAAGCTTTTGAAAGAGACCTATTCCCTGCCTTTGGACATAAAAGTATTCGATCTATTACGCCTTATGATGTTCTGAAAATGCAAAAGGACACTATCGCACGTATAAGCAAACAGATGAATCATGGCACTGGTGAAACAACTGCAATTAGAAATAGACAGTATGTGAACTCAATTTTTAATTACGCGATAGCTAATTTAAGGTGTGAAGATAATCCAGCTATATCTCTTGGACAAACTGTCGAAAAACCACCTAAACAAACTGCTCAGCCTTTATCTATGGAAGATCGTGCAAAGTTTAATGCTGCATTATCTAAATCAAAAAGCACAGAGATGGTTAAAAACTCAATTCGATTACTTATGTACTCGATGTTGAGATCTATTGAAATATGTCGTTTAAGATGGGATTGGGTTGATTTTGAAAAGGAATTAATAGTTATCCCACCGGCATCTAGAGATCAACTTCTTGCAGGTGAGCGAAATATTAAGATGAACCGTCAACACTTGGTTCCCTTAAGTAGACAGATGATTGAGATTCTTAAAAACCAAAAAATCCAATCTAACGATGAATATGTGTTTTGTTCGGTTTTTAATAAGTCTAAAGTAATGAACAAAAGTACAATTAATCAGGCCTTAAAAACAATGGGCTTGAATTGCACAGCTCACGACTTCCGCGCCACAGCATCCACTATTTTGCATGAAAAAAATTACAGTTCAGAATGGATTGAAATGCAACTTGCTCATGTCGATAAAAACATTGTACGTGGTACTTATAATCATGCTCAAAACTTAGATGAAAGAAGAAAAATGATTCAAGATTGGGCGAATATTGTAGATAGTTGGAAAGATTTAAAATGAAAAAAGACCCTATTGAATTGGCAGTGTATATTGTCACTGGATTATTTTTAGCATATCTGATTTATATATGTTTTATCGCAGAACCTGATCAGCTCTTATTTGGAAATGTGTTTATCAAAACAGATCCTATTGATTTTGGAGGATTCGGAAGCTTATTAGCTGGAATATTTTCTCCACTTGCGTTTTTATGGCTAATCCTTAATTTCAAATTGCAAGCTAAAGGCCTTAAAGTATCTCAAGATCAATTGCAACTATTGTTGGATGAGAGAGATAATAAGAGAAAAGCATTAAGGGTTATATTTGATAACCCAAAGTGCTCAGTTTCAAAGATTAGCCAAATTCATCCTACTGATGAAAATAGTATTTTTTTTGACATCAAACTTATAGCGCCATGTGATCTTATGCAGGTTCACCTTTCAGAACTTAACGAGCTTTCCAAATTTAATTTCTCATATAGATTAAATAAAAATTCAACAACCCTATCAACATCAAAAAAAGATATTAAAAATCAATCAAATATGTTAATAAAAATTAGATTTGATAAAACAAAATTACCTATTGAGGGATACCTGGAGCTTGAGGATAAGATTAAAATTAATTATTTGGATAGTGAGGGTTATCCGCAATTTTCTGAGTTCAATATTTATATTATTATTAACTTAAACAAACCAATTGACTCCCTGATAGCTGCAAGGCAATTATTCTCGTATGTTTAAGTAATACTTTGCTGGTTAATATTAATCATCAAATAAGCATAAACAAAACGTCTTATTCTGACGCACCCCTGATTATCCACAGTTTATAAATTTGAATTTAAATTACTAGAAAATTATCATGAATTTGATTATGTAACGATATCAAGTCATGAAAGAAAGGATTATCGCGCTCATCGACATTAATAATTGCTATGTGTCGTGTGAGCGCTTGTTTCAGCCCAAGTTAAACAATAGGCCAGTCATTGTACTCAGTAATAATGATGGCTGTGCTGTTGCTCGTTCCCAAGAGGCAAAAGACTTAGGCATAAAAATGGGTGTTCCCCTGTTTCAGATCAAAGACATAGTTGAGAAGCACAATGTAGTTGTTCTATCAAGCAACTATGCAGTCTATGAAGAAATGTCACATAGATTCACTGCAACCATAAAATCATTTGTCAGTGAAAAAGATGTTGAAGTTTATTCGATTGATGAAACGTTTGTTGAGCTTACAAGCTATGCAAATCAAGATTTAAATGTACTTGTAGGAAAAATCAAAGATGCCCTTTTGATGTGGCTTGGCTTGCCTGTATGTGTTGGTATTGGTAGATCAAAGACAGAAGCAAAAATGGCAAATCATATTGCTAAAAAGAATAAACACTTTCAAGGAATCTGCAATTTAGTTGAAATGGATCCATGTTCTAAAGAGGGATTATTTCAAAATATAGATGTTGGTGAGATTTGGGGAGTCGGTCGAAAACATTGTAAAAAGCTTTATTCACTGAATATCAAGACTGTTTTTGATTTAGCTATCGCAGATCCAGCATTTATACAAAGCCAGTTTTCTGTTGTGATAAAAAGGACTGTTTTAGAGCTACAAGGTACAGCATGTATTGAATTAGAAGAAGTTGCACCTGATAAAAAGCAAATTGTTAGTTCAAGATCGTTCGGGCAGCGTGTGACAGATAAAGATGCTCTGTCTGAAGCTATGAGTTGTTATATTCAAGCTGCAGTTAAAAAATTGAGACGACAAAATGGATTGACTGGATGCGTTATAGCTTTTGCACATTCAAACCCATTTGATACTAAGCAGCCTTTCTATAAAGCTTCAGTGAGTGTTTCATTTCCTGAGCCAACTGATAGCGCAGCGGTAATCATTAAACACATCCTTAGACAAATGGATCAAGTATATAAAGAAGGTGTGGATTTCAAAAAGTGTGGTGTGATTCTGACTTGTATTGAATCGAAGTCTAGATATATACCCGATCTCCTTGCAGATTATGATGCTATTCAAAGGAATGACAATCTTCAAACTGCGCTTGAACAAGTAAATGAGAAGTTCAGCAAGAAACTAGCTATTGGCCCATGTTTGCTGAGAGATCGTAAGTGGAGTATGAACAGAGAAAAATTGACACAGAATTATTTTTCGTGGGATGGGTTGTTGACTGTAAGTGATTAATTTAAAATTAATAAACTATCTTTAAAATGTATAAAATATGAAAAAAGAAACCTTCCTATCAATATTGCTTTGGGGAATAGTGGCTTATTCGGTCGCAGTTTTGAGCTATTTCACACTAAAAGTAATGTTCAAACATGATTCTTCATTTATTTCAGCATTTGGAGCTATTCTTTCAGCTAGCGGAACTTTTTTTGCAGCATATATAGCAACTAAACTTTATAATAACTGGCGAGATGAAAAGAGATATGATTTGGAAAGCAAATACTTGGCAAGTATTATTCAAAATCTAAGCCCAATATTCTTACAACTTATGAATATTAAGAACGATGCCCATCAACTTGGTGATGTTGAAAATTTTGCCATCCTGAAAACCACTTATTTATATCATAATCAATTTAATATGTATGATAGTATAATTGGTCTGTATCCAGACATTAGGCTTTATTGCGATATAACAAATGATGACTCACTAATTGATTTTTATAATAAATTTGATAAAAAATGCTACATATTAGAAGATTTTTATGTGGAATTATTTTCCAAAAAATATCAAAAATATTATTATAAATATCTCAATGAGGTATATCCTAGTGCAGGGCGTGATTTTAAAATTGATGCTAATAATGCATATATGCAAAATCTTAGCGACGAAACCAAAAAAAATATTGAAGATATCTTAAACTTTCTCACACGAAGTGACCTTGTTGCAAAAACTAATAATGTTGAAGAAAAAGTTAGCTTTAATGACTGGCTAGAACAAACTATTGAGTTGTATAATGAAATCCACAAATATTGTGCTAAAAATATACAACCAAATGATTATTAGTTTCTTTCCTGTATTATTTATTTGGAAAATTCCCCTCAAATAAGTGCTTTATTCTTCGCTTCATTCAAAGCGCTACACTCATTGTATTTTGCAACTGTATCAATAATCCAAAGAGTAATTTCTTTGCCTTGCCCTGATTCCAATTTGAGGAGTTTAGGGCAAGGTGGCATTATGATAAAAAAAATATTTAAATTTTCCAATAAGTTGTATTAAGATAACTTTAGAAAAGTTTAACTTATAAGTAATTCTATTTAAAACTAATGATAAGAGAAATCTATTGAGAAACTATTATCACCACATAAAGTCTCAGTCTAGACTGTATCAAGTGATAGTCTATGGTTGTATTGCGCTCATCTCCATTAACTTCTTTATGAATGTATGGGGCTATAACGCTATACTAAAATATAAATTAAATAATCCTAAAAATATCATTGAAAGTTGTGCATATTTTAGAGGGGAAAGTAAATCTAAAAATGGTTCAGGTTACTACCTTAATGTTGATAACTATATTTATGATACCCAAAGAATTCGTCATAAAGCTTTTCCATCTGGTTTAACATGGCGTGACTTTTATGAATCTTTAGATAAGCAGCCATCTAAGTGCCATAAGATAAAATATGTACAACTTGATTCTATCTTATCGAAAAAGATTTTTATTTATGACTATCAAAAGTAGTTATAAACTATTAATTTAAGGGTACTATTTAATATGTAATGGGGATTATGCGAATTCGCCCTCACTCAGAGGGCCACTCCTCCCTCAATCTTTCTGCATCAGCTGCGTGTCCATCAGCTTTTTCTGCCACTGTTCGATATTCAGTGATGCACTTTTCGAATAAGTCATTGCTGGTATCGACGTATTCAATGATGGTTTCTTTGGAAGCGCTGGACAAGCGACTGCTTGCAATTTTGAGCTGCTTTGACAAGCTGTTAGCGCTGGAATTAGCAAGGCGACTATCAAACTCAATTTTTTTAATTTTGGCATTATAGTTTTGCTCCGCTTTTAACTTTTGTTCAAACCATCGTTTCTCTTTGATTGCGGCTAAGGCTTTGGCTTGTTCTGCCAGTGCTTTAGCTTCAGCAACATCGGTTTTGTATTTTGCATCTAGCAATGTAAATTCACTTTTAAAATGATTTACACGCCATGATTGAATGCCTAACGCAGTTATGACCAACAATAAAAAAACCGCCATTGCGATAATGACGGTTTCATAGAACTTTGCCAAAAATGCCTGCATCATTGCACCCCCATACACTTGTTATATCGATCTTGTTGGCGTGTCCAAACGCCATAGCAACGGTTGGAACGAATAGAGCAATCACGCTTTGCAACGTATTTGTATTTCAGCAATGATGAACAGGCTTGCTTATACTGCCCTGCTTTAAGATTTCTAAGCATTGATGAGCCATTCCAATTTGCTTGACCATAGTTGTAAACGAAGTCTAAGTACACGTCATATTCAGTTTGAGTGAGTTTTACGCCTGATAATGACTTGCGAAATGCTACTTCGTCTTTAGCTATGTGAGATTTGGCAATTTGAACAGCACGTTCCTTTGTAATGGGCTTATCAGTCATTTTGACTTTAGTGCCATTTTCGTACTGAGTAGAACCGATACCGATCGTTGCCACTTTAGCACTATCTAAATATGGCTTTGACTTGTACCCCTCATAGCCAATTAAAGATGTAAAAAAAAGCGCTGATGCACTTAATGTTGTTACTATGATTTTAGTCTTGTTTGACATCAATCTTCCCCTTGATTTGAAGTGATGCGATATAGGCCTTGTGCTCTAGTTCGTCGCGTTTATCTTTCTTACGCGCGTAATACCAGTTCATGATTAAGCCTGCAATCGCAATCAAAATACTGAACCAAAACGCTATATCCAATGAGGCGAACCAAGCTAGAGCACCGCCAGCACTGCCGCTATATGTGATAACTTTGCCAGCTACCACACCAGTTGAAGCCTCTACAATTTGTTGATTATCTGCCATTGATACCCCCTATTTTTGGCAATAAAAAAGCACCCGGTTGGGTGCCCATATATAGATAATTCAAACTTCTATCTGTACCACAGTGCCCTGCGGTGCAGATCTTTTGATTTCATTATTTGAGATAAATACTCGATCACCCGTCTTGTATTCAACAGAACTGGTGCACATCACTAGACCTGAATTGTCAGAAACCAAGACTTTGTAATTTGGGTGATTTGATGAGGTGATTACACCTACAAATTCTGGTGTTTTAGGCATCAAATCCATTAATCGTTTTAGTGCATTACTCATTGACTGTGCGCTCCACCTTAATTGATTGGCTCACAACAGCATAATTAAATGAAACACTTACTGCATCAACTGTGCCCCACCACTCACCATTAAATGCCAAGATTTCACCCGGTACACACTCACCAATTTCACGAGTAATTGGAAAATCAAAATCATGAGATTCAACATTGCTTGATTTGGCTAGTTTAGATTTACCAAATCCCCCCATGCTTACAGCATTGAATAAAGGATTACTTACAGGCTCTAATAAAATATCACCAGCAGTGTTGCGTCTGCGGATCTGACCAACATTGCCATTTCTAGGATTTGTTAATGTGATTGCATTAAAATCCAGCAACTCATCAAAACTATCGCCATGTTGAATCACAATGCTTTCGGGTAAATTTCGATCATAGTCATCTAAATTTAGAGTATCCCAAAAAGTCTTTTTATAAAGTGGTCTGATTGAAAGTGTATTACTTCCCTTTTCACTATATACAAAGCCACCCCCAGCTTCAGCAATAAGCTTAATCGCATCAATTGGCGCAAGATTTGTATAGCTCAAGCTTTCGGTTTCAACAATCCAGCCAAGCTCATCAATAAGCTGCCAATTCAATGCAGTCTCACTGTTCACTCGATCTAATTCAGCTTGAACAAGTTGCACTGAAGTTCGCTCATTTTCTTGTAAATAAGAGCGTACAGGTGAATATTTACTTTCAAGAAGTGCTGTTTGACTTCGTCCAGTTAAATTGTATGTAATATCAGCAAACTTTTGAGATTTTGAATATTCTTCATACATCATCATGTGAATATTCCCATTCACATTAATTTTCAATACATCTCCTTTTTCAAGTTTTGTCATTTCAGGCTCTGTAACTGTCAGGCTGTATGACCAACACCATCGACTACGATCAGTGCTGTAAGAGCCATTAAGCACCTTAATTTCTTCATTTGTACGTGTATTAACAATCGATACTTCATTCACGATATACCACCAATTTTTATTAACAATTGAGGGAATACATTCATCAACACCAAAATTTAATATGAGATTGTAAGCATCAAAATCAGTGCAAGCACAAACAAAATTAAAATCTGTATCACCCTCAAACTGCGGTTTTTCAGGTTCTGGCCAAGGTGTAATAGAGTGTTTTCTATAATGTACTGGCTTGGCTTTATCCCAAGCAAAGTCACAAGTCGTAACTAGCTCCAAGCCTTTATCCCAATCGATTTGATATTGCCTTTCAAAGTGCTGTGCGACTTCAAAATTATAAGTAAACTGCTTACGTTTACGAACCAATTCAACCCAATCTATAGACCGTTGAACATGTAATTTATTGGACTCATTAAAAACCAAAGATTTCGTTATTTTGATTCGTTGATTATCTTGCCAAGCAATACATGAATCTGATTTCAATCCTGTAGATTCTTCAATGATCAACTTAATAGAATGGCTTAGACTTGATGCTTGATCGTGTTTAATCTTTGATTCATGAATAATGATTAAACCATGATCATAAAAAAAGGCACTATTGAGCGCCTTAAGAATGGGTTTTGAAAACTTTAGTCCATTATTTCTAAAGATTTGCTTGGTCAGTTGATAATTTGCACTAAGTTCAGCAAAGACTCCTAGATTAAAATTAATATCAAATTGTGCATTTAAGCTTGGGGAGAAACTTGTATTAAAGTCAGCCTCAATTGTGCAGAACTGATCAATTCTAGTGGCTTCAATTATTGCAATAAAACTTGATGAAACTTCACACACCAGCTGACTAAACTGGCCTTGAAGCACTTCAATTTCAGCATTAAAGCCCGTCTGCAATTCGGCATCAAGAAGATTTAAAGTGAAGCTCTCAGCAAAAATTTCTGAATTAAATGCTGTGCAAATTTCAGCAATTAATGAGACTACTTGTATCTCGTCTAAACCAAAATTTAAAACAAGATTATGAGCATCAACGCTCTGAAGTTCATCTTTAAAATTAAGGTTGGTTTGCAGTGGATCAGGTGGCGTATAGTTTGGCACATCTACACCCCTTTTATTATTGAAGTGTTGGTTTTAAAACAATGGAATTGAGCATTAATGTTGAGCCAGCCACCAAAGTTGGATTGTTTAAAGTGATATGAGAACCCACTTCAAAATCAGCAACCGCTTTGCCTGCAGCTGAAAATAAACGAGCAAAAATAGCAGTACCGTTTCTCAGCACGATTGCTGCATCAGTTTGTTGTAGTTCAATGCTGTCTGCATTTAATTTCTTAAAACATGGCTTGGGCAATGTCATTGTAACCAGACGCTTTGATTCATCAGCTTCTATAGTGGTGTTTGCTGGCTTAGTACTACTATAAAAAACAAAGGTAGCATTTTCGCTACCTTGATCAATATAGTTTGTCAGAGCTTGAAGTTGCGTAAGCCCAGCTTCAATTGATGGTATTACTGCACTCATTTCGCTTTTACTCCATCAGCAATTACCGCGTTATACTCTCGCTTAGGATCAAATGCAGTTATAAAGCATTCAAGTCCGACAGCTAGGTTTCTAAAAGTATATGATCCGTCTGACTTAGATAAGGTGGTCCATAAAAGCTGTTTATTACTTCGCTTAAATACACAAACCTCTACACCTGGATAAATCACATTTAGCTTTTTAGTTGTCCCCTTGATTTGCCCGAAGCCTTGATCTGAATTTAAAAACAACATTATAAGTTTTGGTTGTTTAACTACTCGATAACCGAGTTGTTTCAACTTTTGATAATTAGGGATGTACCCTCCATAAAAACATCGTAATATTCTAATGTTAGACAATTTTGATCTCCTCAATAGGAGCAGCAAAGTAATTATTAACTCCATTACCACCCGCCATGCCACACAAGTAAATTTTTGTGCTCAAATCAATTTCTGAGATTAATGCTGGCAGAGTGTCCTTTGAAGGTGCATTTGTATTTTTAGTATAGACAACATATGCCCCACCAGATACGACTCCTAAATTTTGTCCTGTTCCAACATCGTAAACGAAAATATTTTTTGCAGTTGAAGTATTAAATGTATCAATTGATTCGGGTAAAAAACTTGAAATCGCATTGTCTGTAATACCCAATATTTGGCTTGTATAGTCAATTGCTCCAAACTCCCTCAAAGCAACCTTGAATTTTCCAAGATATGCTGCTCCTCGAGCACCCTCGTTCTGCCCATCACCAGCATTAGAACTTGTTAGGGGCTGTGAACTTATTTCCCCTATAACAATGTGAGAATTTAGCGAACTATAACCAATATTGAATACGGGCAAGATTGCATTAAATCTATTCACATATCCCCCAACACCAATTTTTCCAGACATAATAAAATGATAAGGACTTCCAACCACCACCCATTTCCCATAAGTGGAAAAACCCTGAGTATAGGTAAAATCATTTGCTGCACTGGAAGCTGCACCACCAAACTCAAGAGCGAATGGGGCTGATGCTGTATTTAGGCTTACATAATCCTGACTAGCATTTGTATCAGTAATTTTTCCAGTTGAAAGATCAGCTGTTTTACCTATAGAAATACCGATTCTATTTCTTTGGCTTAAAGCAGTCTGAAATACCACTCGCATAAAATATTCAGACTCATCCAATGCTTTGATTTTATAAATATGAATATTGGTTTGCTCGTAAACTATTTGCATACCAAGAGGCGCGACATATGTTGTAAATCCACCTGTGATATTATTTGGCGCATTATCAATGGTTAAGGTGACCGTATTACTTGTAACACTATCAATCACATATTCACCTAATATACTAGGTGAATTAATTTTAAGCACCCGGTCAGCAACATAACCATGATTTACCCCATAAGTTAAGACAACTTGATTTCCATTTACCACCACTGAAGAAACAGTTTGAGTATTGTATCCAGTGGCCAACATTTTCTTGAAGCGATCAGGAAATAAATTTTTAGAACCGGCACAAAAATCTAGGCCTACATCTGATAATTCCATAAGTTTTGTTTGAGTTTGTTTCATCATTATTGTGCCTATAAAAAAGACCGCTAATACGGTCTCTGTAGAATGTGTTTAGATAATTCGATCAATATCACCACGAAGCATGATTTGGAATTGATCGGTCAGTTCAGTTGGTTCTGATTGTTTAACAGTGCGTATTGTCCAGATCGGGTACATTGCAGAGATTGAGTTAAAGCGTAAAACATTGCTATTCGCCCAACCCGCTCCCCAACCTTCCTTTTTAATTACAAAGTATGGGACTAAAGTAATTGGATTGATTGGGGCAAAATCAGTATTTGTGCTTCCTGTACCAACCTCACCTGAATATTCACCAATACATTTGAAAGTTGTACCACTTACAAACACGATCGCCCATCGCTCTTGAATCGCACCTTTATTCGTCATTTGGATAGGATAAATTGCATCATTATAATTTGCGGAAATTACGCCACTTGATGCCTCATCTGCCCAAACATTATTCCAGGTCTGTTGAACAAACTTTTGAGTGTAACGTGCTTGCATCTCATCAATAACTAGAGCTGAGCCTACAATGGTATTTTCTGCATCATAGTGATGTGTGAGTTGCTTAGTAAATGTAAGTTGCCCATTGATCTGAACGTCACGCAATAACCCCATATCTTGATAACGATATTGAGCAGTCAAAGGTGGTGTAAGAGCATTTATCGCAAAGTCACCTGAAAGCGTAAATTTGCCATAATCATAATCAACTACATATTGATCAAATGGCACTTTAACCCCTTTTGAATCAGTCAATTCACACCAAGAAATACGAAGTTCAGGCAACTGATAAGTTTTACCTGCTACATGATCTGGCATTACATAATCTTTACTCGCACTAACAACACAAATACCCCCAATTCTAAAGATTGGTACTCTACCATCAAGCGGCAAGCGAGTTGCTGATAGACCCAATATTTCAGCATCTAAGGGAATGTAGGTATAAGCTACAGCGTTATATCGCGCAGATGATGCATCAATCCACACAGGCACATTCAGATATGTTTTAGCTAACTCTTCATATTCAAGTAGTGGGTCATACCAAGGTTTAGCCTCGATTTCAGGTCGATTCGCTACAGTGATTTCAGTTTTAGTGTAAAAATAAATCTCTACAAAACCAGTATTATAATTAATCTTTCCATGTGCCCTACTTGTTTCAATTACTCCATTTTCATTTGCTGTTAAAGTCATCTGACCAAAATCCAATGAAGAAATTACAACAGTTAAAGATTGTGGGCGAAGTGGAATGATTGGCGTTCTGAAACTGAGCTTATTAACTGGTGGTAGATCGGTTGTCGTTGTTAATGATTGAAGCACAACAGTATTGTCGATGTTTGGCGTCCACGTATCGAGTTCAACAACACCATTGCCATAATAAATCACACCAGAAGCAATACCACTATTTGTCGCTGGATCTACATTTCGATATAAAGTGCCTGTGCGATCAAGAAAAGTATCATTTCCTATTTTGAAACGGACTGATCCATTTAAAATTTGTTCATCATATCCTGAAGATAGATCAAACTTAACTTTCTCGGCAATCACATTTTCTGTCGTAGCATTCAAACCGGAAGTATCACGATATACAACTTGAACATTCACAGAGGTGTATGCCTTGAGCTCAATATCTTTATCATCAATACTGGATGTTTGTGGAGAGTAAAATGCCATATTTCCTCGCTTTAATTTGAACCAAAGACAGATGTTGTTGTATAAACCAACACGAATTCTTTTCTGGTTAATATTGGTGTAACTTCCACAAGCCCTGTTGAATAGTTAATTGAACCTTGAACTCTGGATTGGCTATCCACTAGATTTCCCAATGTTGAAGTAATGGGCACATCAGTAAGGGTTACGAAATCCGTCACTGCTTTATCTGTAGATTCGACAGGAATCTTTAGAGATATGCTATTAGGTTGGAGTGTTGAGCCTGTACCAATTGTGAAAGTTAATTTTTGACTTGTATCTGGATTAACATTCGAAACTGTTTGCGATTGGGCTGTTCCATAATTATAAGTAACAACAAAAGCAGTATTCATTTGAGGCAATTTCAAAGGAATGATTTCACCAATACCTGTTGTGTAATTAATTGAGCCTGTCGCATCTCCTGTAAATTTTCCCTGAGCATTACTGATTGCTTTTTTTGCAACACCTTCTAATAACCAATCAACTGTTACACCTGGTGCAATACTGTCTTTATCTAACTGAAATGCAAATACAGCTTTGTTGACTGGCAATCCAGAGCGTACGAAAGTAACAATTGGTGTGCCCCAAAGCAGCAGAATTGGTGAGCCAACATCAGGCAAAGCACCAGCTGTCAGTGTCCAAGATCCAGTTTCATAATTAATTCGTCCAGAACCAAACGATGTGCTCGAACCTTTTAATTGTCCAGAGCCATCATCTTTTAATTCATAGAACTTACCTTGAGCCATGTATGAAATGGATAAGCTACCCGGTGCAGGAATTGGTACTAAAACCCCTGTCCAGTTTGTGCTTTGATTATTTTGAGTAACTGGAATGGAATAGCTTTGAAAATATTGGCTAGGCGCAACAGCAGGTGTAAATGTAATAACTAATGTTGTGCTTCCAGTCCCTGCGGATGCTGACCATTGAATTAAACCACGTTGATAATCAATCGTTCCAACCTGAGCACCTTGCACATTCTTAAGCAATCCGCCTTGGTCTATAACTTGCTGACCAAATAAAGTGAATGAAACACTTGAAGGCATTACGCTGGAACCAATGTAAAGGTTTTGGCTTGTACCAATTGTTGTAGAAAAATTAGCAGAAATTGCGCCTGAATTACCTGGTACTAAAACCACACTCTCACCTGCAGCATTCACATCGACAATTGGTGATTCTGTTTGCGCTGATGGAATAAGCTGAGTAAACACATCGCCAACATTGACTGTGTATTCACCTAATTGCGCGTCTGTCTTTAGTTTTTTGGATGAATAATACAATCCTGTATCAGCAACAAGGGTGTCACGTATAATTGTTTGACTCTTTTCACCTGAATACCATTGTTTAACAGAAAGTCCAACATAATCTTGATCAAGTGGATCGCTTAATAAGTAAGTGGCAATCTTATATTCAACCTGTTTGCTATCTACAATCATGATTGCAATACGAGTTTCAACCTTAGTGATTCGCACATATTGCTCATGTTGCAGTGCTTTACCTTCATTCGATACGAGTACAATCGTATCACCCACAGATGACTCTACTTCTTGCGGAAACATAATTGCTTGAAGAGTCTTCATACCCTGATAGTGTGTATCCTGTGGGATGCCAGCCATTTGACCACCTTTAGCCAAATAATTTTCAATGCGGTTCTGCGCTGACTTGCGTTGATCTGTCCAACTCTTTGTACTAAACAATAGTGCTGATACATTTGGATCTTTCGGCAATTCAGATACGAATACCGTGGCGCCCATAAGCTTATCTGTGTCAGCAGTTGTGACAGCTGGAAAAATCTTTCTTAAAGATACATTTCCCATGGTTCGGTCTAATTCTGAAATATCATCAAAAAGATTATTACTTAAACCATCAACAATGATTTCACCATTATATTTTCCACCACCATCATCATTATCAGTAAGTCGTTCGGGCTCATAAATCACCAAATCTTTAGTTTCAATTGGCATCGCTTATCTCCAAAAATCTTAGTGTCACGTTATATTCGTCATCTTCAGAAACAGTCGGATGCTCAAGCACAGGATTTGCTTCAATTGCCTTATCTTGATGATTAAAAACAATCTTGAACGTGCGCTTGTCATGAAAATAGTTAAATTGAAGTTCAAATTTTTCTTGAAGAATTGACCAGTCTTTTAATTTGCTAACAATATGTCTTTTGAGCCATGCCATATTTTTATCTGCTGTCAAAGTAATCGGACGCCCCGATTTCTTCTTACCCTCCTGAATAATCAAGGCTCCATCTACTGCGCGATCTTGTTTCTGTTCAATTGGATTCCAATCAAATTCATCAGACCATAAAAAACCGTCAGATAGTGTGACGGTTTCTTGTGTAGATATACGTTTTAATTTCATGGTTTAACTACTCTTTTTAATTGTTTCAAGCTGTCTAAACAGTTCGTTCAGTGCGCCTTCTTGACTCGCATTTCCCGTCAAGGAAATATTCTGCCCATTAAAATTAAAACTATATTTAACTGTCTTACTTGGATCAGAATTGCTTGAAAGTGCAGTTGAAGTATTCTTCTGAGTTTCTGCATAAACATTTGGCGCTAATGATTGCATTGTTGATTGCCCTTTTCCGTCAGAATAACGCTGTAATGCCTGTTCGATGTATCTTGAACCATCATAGCCAGCTAACCCTTTCTTTCTTAGCTCTTGATATAACATGCCTGAAATATCCGTAAGCCCACCAAGACTGCGATTCTTTTGCAAAACATCTTGATCTTTTGCGAGTGCGGTACCAAAAATACTTTGAGCAATTGACTCTGCTTGAGCATCGTCATAACCCATTTTTTTAAGCTCATCACGTACATAACTCTTCGTATATGATGTACTTGAAACGGCATTTGATTTTTTGGATTTTTCCTCTTTCGTTCTGGCCTCTGCCTCAGATTTTGCACTTAAAGCCTCATTCCATGCATCAATTGAATTTTGAGCCTCTTCTCTTGCAACCGCACCCATTTCACGATAGGCAGTTGTTACACCGCTTGAAACAGTCGAAGCATGAGACGAAGCTGCTTTATTCATTTCATCATAAGACTGTACAACTGCCTTTCCTGTATCATCAACTTGAACAGATAACCCAAGTGATGCAGCTTTTGCTTGAGTATGAGCAATTACAGCTTGATCACCTGAAGCAATCGCTGCTTGAATGGTTCTTTCATAAGCTTGTCTTAAACTTTCAGCGGTCGCTTGGCCACTACTTTGAATGGTATTAAAATCTGCCAAAGCTGATTGGGCTGCAAGCTTTAACTGCTCTTTAGTTTTAATCCCCAGACGTTCAAATGCTTGCTCAACAGGATTAAGATCATCTGGTAATTTCTGAACAACTTGTCGGATGGCTTGCATTCCCATTGCGACCTGTTCAGTAGATAGCTTTCCTTGTACACCAAATTCTTGAAGTTTAGATTTTGCATAATCAATTTCAGTTTGTGACTTTGCTGTTTCTAACCATTTTACCCACGCTTGATATGTGACTTCACCAGCTTGCTTGCCCTGAACTCCCAAAGCTGTGAGATTTTTTGAGAAGTTAACAACATTTACTTCCCCAGCTTTGAACTTTTCTGAAATTCTACTCAATAGAATATCTAAATCTAGATCTAGAGCAGTAGCTGCTTTCCTTGCAACATCAGCGGAAGATTTCAAACCTGATGCAACCTCGGCTGATCGCGATTTTCGAGCTATATTTAATTCTTCTTCCTTTGTGTTTATAGCTGCCAATGCATCTTGCGCAGATTTTAAAGCATTTAAATCCCCAGTTTTTCTAGCTTCTTCAAATTGCTTTGTTAAGCTAATTCTTTCGGCAGCACTACTCTTAACAAAAGTTTGATAATCCTCCTCAGCTTTAATTGATTGTTTCTTGGCTAACTCGATAGCTTTTGCATTATCTTCAGTTGCCTTTTTTGCCTCGAGCATTGATGTAACTACAACTTTACCTGATGCCTCTAAAGTCACCATGTAACCTTTACTAATTAGATCAGCTTGCAATACACCATCCATTACGCCTTTGTTGGCTTGAATGGCTGCTTCAGCATATGTTTGAACAGCTTTTAGCTTTTCATCCTCACTTGCTTTTTTAGCTGTCGTTTCAGTTTGTTGGTCTGCTAGAATTTGATCAAGTTTCACTTTTGAAGAAGCAACAATTTCAGCATCTTTTTCTTTTTGAGTTTTAGAAATTGACTCAAGAGCTTCAATTCCTTTGGATTTAAATTCTAGCGCTCCTTCTGAAGCTTTTTGATAATAGCCTTGGGCTTTTTGAGATAATTCTTCATATTCTTTTAAAGCTGCATCTTTGTATTCACCAAAAAGAAGTTTAGATTTCCAATAGGTAAATGCAGCAGCCACATCATATACAGCACCAGCCAATAAACTAATACCAATTTTTAGCCCACTAAATCCATCACTAATAAAGCCAATTACGACATTTAATGCTTGAAATAGTTTTGTAAGACCGTTGGTTTTATCAGTTAAACCATCAACACCACTTTCGAAATCAAACACACTTGAAAGTGCCGTATTAAGTAAATCAAAGGTGACTTCAAAAGTGCTGCCTAAAACACTTCCTATGTTTTTTAATGCTTCATAAGCTGAAAGCAATGCAGTTTTTAGTGCCTCAATTGTTGCAGGGTCAATTTTCTTAAGTTGATCACCAACCCAGACAAATCCCTCCCCAATGTCATAAAGCACAACATCTAGATCTTGAATATTATCGGCAAGTATTACAAGCCACTGGGCCACGGTAGATGAAGCACCATTTGCCTGATCCATTTGACCAATTAGAATCTCCCAACTTGTAGATATTCGTTGTAAAGCATTACTAATCGTTGTTGGGAATTTATCATATGTTGCTTGCACTGATACGGATTGACTTTGAAGCGCCTTTACTACACGTTCAGAAGAAAGTTCGCCAGCTTCAGCCATCTTGCGAAGCTCACCTGTAGTTACACCTAAGCCTCTAGCTAAAGCTTCAGCTAATCCATAACCACCTTCCATGATGCTGTTAAATTCTTCACCTCGAAGAACACCACCTTGCATCGCTTGAATAAATTGAGTGACTGCACCATCTGCAGCTTCTGCTGTGCCACCACCAATCTTAATCGCCTGGGTAACCGTCTTTGTTAGTTCTAACGCTTGTTGTTGCGTCATCCCCATATCTTTACCCACAGTGTTTAAACGAGTGAATAAATCAGCTGTTGTGGTCAGATTTGAATTGGTAGCTAAAGCAACTTGATGGACACCAGCCATTGCTTGGTTAAAGTTACCACTATCTTTAGTGGCAATATTTATACGTGCTGATAAGCTTGTATATGAATCGGCAGCCTGAGCTATTCCTTGTACACTTAGTCCAACTCCCACAGCAGCCATTGCAGCAACCAATGCATTTACAGCGAACTTAGCACCATTCATTCCCTGCTGTAAGCCAGTAGTATTGGCTAACAGGTTTAAGCGAAAATCCATTGATCCTAAAGCCATATATTCCTCAACTTTTTAGCAGGCAATAAAAAACCACCCGAAGGTGGTTATTGTTTTTATGTATAAAAAACGTATCAAATAGGATAGGTAAATATACAAGTAGGTGTATTTTAAGTATTAAATTAAAATACTTAAAAAAATGGGGCACTCATCATCATTTGTGCTACTTATAACAATACTCAGTTAAGATTAAAGAATTGTTCATGTACTTTGAACTTAACTCGCTACTCATTTCTGATTTAAACTTATTGTCTCGCATAAAATCTATGAATCCATCTACGCCATAGTCAAACGACTTATAGAGGTTCTGCTTAATAGTCTCATCACAATAATTGGTAGTTTGTCTAACTTCTAAATCTCTTCGTATATTTTGTAATTCCTTAACAGGTTGAGCCAAAGCCATTCTAGGCGTAGATGCTGCGATCTTAACTGCATCAGCCCAACGTCCAGCTAAATCTGAATAGAACTTTCTACCTTCGCTAGAAATTTTTTCAGATTCAATTATCTTCTTTGCTTCATTTTGATCAATATCGATTTTTGATTGAATCTCTTTTATTTTAAGATTTAGTTCAGCTGTATATTTTTCATTCTTAATTTTTTGCTGTTGATCAACCTCAGCTTGCTTTAATCGTGCCATATCCTCTTTATTACTTTTGTTGATAAAATAACCAACAAATAAAACAATAATAATTAGAGCACCTACAAGGTATTTCACAATCAACGCTCCCAAACAATTCTAGTTATAACTCCACCAATAACTGTAAGCGTGTATCTTACGCTATCAATCGTATAGCTGTAATCTGTAGCAAAAGCTAAACGCCCGTTTGCATCTCTTGTTTTATATTCATAGGAAGATTCAGGATTACCCAGTGTTTGAATCATATTGCCTTGAGAATCACCTTTACTAACAAAACTATTTGATGATCTAACACTTTGTGCTTCAGTAGCAGCATATATATTGGTAGAAGCTAAAAATATGAAAGCTAAAAATAATTTTTTCATGATATTCCCCTCATTATTTGAACAGAATATATATTGCTTTGATGTTGTGCAATGTGAAATTACCCTTTATTCATACTATCGATATATTTGTTATATCCATTTTTGTCAGCATGATATGCAACACGCAAGCTATTCCCCACGCTTAACAATGTATTTCTTTCATTTCGCTGTGCCGCCTTAAGGTACTCTTTAAAAGCTCCAAAGCTATAATTTAAAATATCCGAATGTCTGTGCCCTTTACTAATTAAAAATTGAAATGAATCAAACCATGTGTATTTATCCTTGGTATCGTTTTTATTATTATTTTCTTGATTGAAATATGCTTGATTTACTTCGACTAGACTCTTAAATAACTCAAGTAATTCACCTTCATTTTCCAATAATTTAGGATCTAAGTCTGAGACATTTGTTGCTAAAGACGCAACCATGATCACTTGAAATTTTAGTTTTTTAAAAACATCAACAAATACTTCATCACTAAAATTATTATTGAACATAATTCTAATTGGCTCAGCAAATTCGGACCACTGATCAAAATCTTTCATCAGAACTTGTCGGATTTCAATTTCATCTTTAAATGCATATCTATTCGAAGCTAGAAAAAACTCATTCATTTTGATTACTCGAAAGCAGGCACAAAAAAAGACGCTTATGCGCCCCTGTGCCTGTTGTCTTAATTATGCTGCTGGAATTGTCACAACATGTCCATATAAACCAAGTGTAGGATCTAAACCATTTTCAGTATCAGAAAGTGCCTGTCCTGAGATTTCATATTGACCTAGCTCTTCATGAATCAATGGGAAAGTAGTTTCTGGAGATTTTTTAGTACGCCATAATCGTACAGCCATATTTTCACCTGTTGCAGTATTGATTCCCTTAAAGAACAACTCGTATTCTTTATTGAATTCACTTGCGATAGTTGTATGGCTAACCGCACCAGTGGTAAAGCTGGCTGTTACTGGGTCCGCAATTAACTCATTAAATGTAATCGTACCAAATATTGCATCAAGCGTATATTTATCAGCTGCGATCGTCGTAGATCCCGTTTTAAAAGATACTTGAGTTAAGTTGTAGCCATCAAGTTTGATTTCTTGACCTACTTTGATTGTTCCAAGTACTTGGTCTGTAACTGTAACACTGGCAACCTCAGATTTCATACCTGACAAGATGTATTGCATATTGGCTTCATCTACTTCTTCAAGTTGCCCTTTGAAATTAACACCTGTTGTCTTGGTTAATACAAAATCTGTAGTGCGTTGTCCTGATGTGCTTTCTTGATGTTCAACCTGATCTGTTGTGATTTCAAGCTCAAATTCAGGTACGTTTCCAAGATGACGCATAGCGCCAGCAACACCATTCGCAATTTCAGATAAGTAAAACTTACCCTGAAGCGAAATATATTTTTTAGCCATCTGTTTTGACCTCTTTTGGTTTTGGTTGCGCAGATGGCTTCACTTCTTCAATGATCTTATCTGCTTCTAATCGCTTAATTTGGTCATCTGATAGACCGCCCACAATATCGCCTTTTTCAAAGCGACCTACAGGCTGTAATGCTATATATGTTTTCATAGTCACCATGATTTAATCATTTGTGCTTCAAATAAGAATGGGAAGAATGCACGACCTGACACTGTGGATTTTCCAACAGGTACACCAGCATCAACCCGCAGAAAGCGTTTATAGCCCACTATATCTGGTTGATAGCCTTGCATTGCTCTAAGAATTTTTCTGATATGTGGGTCAGCTAGTTGACGAATAGACATTGTCTCGCTTTGCTGAGCAGAAGCATCTGAAACACCAAGCGCAATTAGCCATTGTTGATAGATTGCATTTGCCTTGCCATCTCCCGATGTATCAGAGATGCGATCACCCACATAAATAATGCCAATTCCCACATCACCCACAATAGATTCAAAGAGATCATCCACGCTGAATGGCGTAACGATTTCCTCAACCTCTGGTATTTCCGCTTTGATACGTTTCAAAATATCGTCTTCTAGCGCAAAATAATTATCAATGTTTTGCATCAGTTAAAACCTTGTATAAATATTCTTCAATTTCAAAGAGTATTTCTTGTGAATCATCGACAGAAATTCCCATATACGGGCGAGGTGGGATATAAACAGCTTTGATCTTTCTCCAACCACCCATAGGTGTTCTAAATACTAAATACTTTCCTGATTTTGGCTTAATGGTTCCACCAAAATGTAAGATAGGTGCATATTTAACATTTGTGCCAACAGAGATTTTATTACCCTGAACTTTTGCAAAAATTGAATTATACAAACGCCCAGTGTCTCGTAAAGTCTGTCCACCTTGAACCTTCGCCCGCCATGACTTTTGCCAAGGCTTGTCATCAGTACCAATGCCTGTTTTTATTCGTTGCTGAACATTAAAAACAAGTAGGTCTGAGATGTCATGCCATAGCTTTGATGGGTCTTCTACACGATCAAGGACTCGTCGCATAAACTCTTGCAACTTCTCCTGACCATGCATTTGGATTGAGTCCGCCATAGTTAAATACTCGGCATGTTATTCAAAACATCGTCACCAAATACACCACCACGATAAGTAGTACCTATTGGTGCAGATGCTTTGATCTTTTTGGGTCGTGTTACTTCCTGTGTCACTTCACTCTTAATTAGAAGTGTTGCTTTGCCTTCTGAAACCCGCTTTAAAAAACTAATAGCATCCTCATATCGCTTTCTTATTTCTTCATTTGGGTTTTGGCGATGAAGAAGATAACGAGCAATATCACAGATATAAATAGTTATATTTTTAGGCGGTGACTCAAGCGGAACCATATACATCACACCAATGAAGCCATCAGCTATATCGGTTGCATCTTGTATGTAGGATTCTACTGATTCATTTTCAGTAAGGTTTCTTTCTAATTGAGTGATGTGATTCAAGCCGTAACGCAACACCATGTCATCACGGCTTGCGTACATAACACACCTTATTTTGTTGAGGTTAATTTCACCAAAGCTTTCGGTTTAGCAACCACAGGCAATTGGTTGGACTGGACATGCAAATCAAAACCACGATCAAACTTTTTGGTGTCTTGTTTTGCGTAATATGGCAAAGCAGAGGTATTCACTGCTTCATTGAAATCAGCTGGCGCCAAAGCATTCAAGAATACATCCTGAGTACCAGTTGGATAAGCATGACCTTCTTTCACGCCAATTAAAGGCACAGTACCAACTTTATGACGATTCACTATGAATTTGATGCCGCCAAATTCAAAGCCTGAAGTGTTAGATTTACCTAAACGCTGTTCAGCAGCAGACCAGTTTAAGAAGACTTCTTTTACGTTTTTATGTGAAGTTAATGCATCATAGAATTGACGATCCACTTCAGCTTCTACTGTTGAATAAAGTTCTTGGCCTAAACCATCTTCAATGAGGTCAATTACATCTTGGCACTTCGCCAATACGTTTGTGGTAGCTGTGCCAAGTTCGAAATCTACTGTTTGACCTGTAACACCAAAGTCGGCGTAGTAATCAACAATCACTGTACCATCGGCATCCAAGACAATACCTTGTTTTGCTTTAGTGCGACGATAAGCAAGTGTAGTGTCGATTTTGTTTTTCATCATTTGCAGTTTATCAAGCACTTTGCCTTGAACTGTTTCTGCAGCGGTTGAACCGAATGCACGCACACCAATCACATCAGATGCAAGCACTGTGTCTTCAAGTGGCATGTGTGGAATAACCCAAGACTTAGCTGTGCGCTTTCCACTTGAGTTTTTAGGCGCAACACCACCCCATTCAGTTGTTGGTACTAAAATCGAACTTTCTGCATAGAATTCCACAGAGAAATTTTTTGTAGTGCCTGGAATGCTGCGGAACAAATTAATGTCATTCGGATTACCTATTCGTGTTGGCAAATTAGTAATTGCAGCGCTTAATTCTTCTGTTGTAAAAATCATTTCATCCATTTTTTCACCTTATGCTGAACGAACAGCTGTAATACCAAGTGTCTTAAGACCTGCAACAACTGTTGCTAAATCATCCGCTTCAACATTTGTGAGTTTTTCAGGCACAATTCGAGATAGATGTGCAAGGATTACGCCTTTGCCCTTTTCTGCAGCAGTCTTAACCCCACCAATGCAAATACCAACCACTGCACCCTCACCCGTAAAGGCAATCGCATCGCCCGAAGCATTGAAAGATACTGGCTGACCATCTTTAATGTCTTGGCTAGCTGCTACGCTTACATTTTCACGACTTGGAAGATGATTCCCCTCAAGTTCCCAAGCCAACCAGTCAGATGTCGCACCAGCTTTTTCTACTGTTTTAACCATTTTGTATTCACCTTATTTTCGAGATGCTGCCATATCAGCTAATGTTTTAGGCTGACCTGCATTGAATTGATTTTGATTACCACCATCCGCTTGATGTTCTTTCATCCAAGTTGGAAGTGGTTGTTTTTGTGGTTCAGTTTTTGTTGAGAATTTACGCAGCTGAGTTGCAGAGAATGCAAAAGCTTTTTCATCAAGCTCCTTCATTTCCTTTACTTCGTCATCTGTAAATTCTTTACCAACATCTTTGGCAAGTGCTGCAATCGCGTCATTACGCTTATCTGCTGCAAACTGAGTTACTTGTTGCTTGAGAGCTGCGATTTCAATATCTTGCTCAGCAATGCGATCTTTGGCTTGTTCTAAGTCCACATTTGTGTCCTCTTGTTGAATTAAATTTGATTTAGCTGAAAAGGCTTGGATTGATGTTTGAGTATCTGCGCCAATTCCACAGATAGTGATTTCGTGCACGCGAACATTTCTGAAAACATGCAATGGACCAGTAAACTCTTGCCCATTCACGAATACAGTCTTACCTGCTGAAATTTCTTCAATGCTTTCAGGGTCAGCCCACCAAGACATTTGGAATGGGTATTCATCATCAATATCTGCAACAATTTCTTGGGCTTTCTTATTTTTTAGAAAATAACCTTGAGCCTGAAACTTATTAGAAATATCAAATGAGGTCGCAACACCAATGCGTAGACCACCAAAATGTTCTTCAACCAAACCAATTTTTGGCTTTAGTTGAATGTTCTGAAGATCAATAACAACACCGCTGCGCCCCCAGTAATAGTGGTTATCTATCCGACCACCGCTATACACTTCAGCATCAAACTTGCGTCGGCTTTTTTCATCTTCACCATTTATAGATATGGCTGTATTTAAGGCCGTAAATTGAAACTTGGTGCTTTCGTTTTCTTCCTGTTGCATTTTTCATGCTCCAATAAAAAACCACCTATTAAGGTGGTCTTGAATTTTCAATAATTTAAACACTGTATATTGTATTTCGGGCTATAAATAACCGAGTCGCTTTCTCTTCAGTGCGCTTAAGTATGATTGATTCACTGGTCACATCAACGACTTGTAAATTTAAATCAGGTGCCAATAGTGCACCATCTAAACCTTGAATTTTAGATAGATCAATCGCATGGCCTTTCATATCTAAGATAGTGATCGTTTTGCCTGCACTCTCTGCAGTTTTGAATAAGGTAGGTGTTTGAATACCGATCACATTACCCTTCTGCAAATTGAACGAATCAAAACCTTTGATAGAGTTACCTGTAAGCTTATTCTTTAAGCTTTTAGCCTTACTTAAAATAGAATCAAAGGCCTTAGAAATCTTGTTCCAAATGGAGTTCGATTTCTTGTCATGTGTCTTTCGAATTAAAACTTCTTTTGCTAGTTCAGACAATGACTCATCATTCTGCGCAAACTCAAATGTAATACGTGCATCACTCGGGTTTACATCAAGCTTAGAAATAGCTTCATCCAAAATCTTTTTATTTGAAGCATCAAGTGGCTTTAAGGCATCAATTACAGATTTATTAGCAGACTGCTCAATGACCGCATCCTCTCTAATCTTTAAGAGCTCTTGCGCTTCAGTATGATTGATAAATGGATCATCTAATTTCTGATCAATCACCTCATTTAAATAAGTATTTTGCTTAAACGGATGATAATCCCAATCATATTTGTTTTGAGGCAAATCAACCAATTGATCATCTGGTGTAATTCCAATTCGATCAGCCATTTTTTCAGTCAATGATTCAACTGTGCAACGACACTGAAAACCATTCGGCGGATAGTGTTTATTCCAAAATTCATCATCAATATGACGAATTATGTCGTTCAATGCTAAATGAGTTGGTCGAGTACGACTATCAATGATGGCTGAATAACGCAAATATGGACGAGATTCCTTATTTCCTTGCTGCTCCAACCACCGACCATAGGCATAAGCATTCTGAATATTGGTTCTGTAAACATTTGCTAAATGATGATCAGAAAGCTCAATACCCTGCTCTTCAACTTGCTTTTTAAAATCATTGAATGTACCGCCACTTTCAATGGATTTGGTTGCTAAGTTAAGCACTGTTTTAATCTGCTCAAGTGAAGCCAATCGACTAATTGTGGCAGCATTGGATCTTGCGTGAAGATCCATGGTGTAAAACTCATCAGGCAATACTACTTTGCGATTTCTGGCATACTCTAGAGAAGAACTATAATCCACCACAGCTACCCCTTTTTGATTGCCTGCACATACCCAATTACATCAGCTTTAAACAAAGCCTTTGCAAGATTGATTTCAAACTCTTCTAAAGTTGCGCCTTTACTTGCTGAGTAGAGATTTTGCATCAACTCATTTTGGGAGTTTGAATTTTCAACAATCTTTTCGATATCTGAATCACTCAATAGCGTAGAGCTTTGAGCTTTAATCAAACTATCAATTTCTTGCTGGCCTTGATTAGTCTTATTGACTGTAGCTGCGAAACTAAAGGCTGTTTTCGGAATAGCTGTGAATTGGCTTGGTAGCTGCTGTGACTCTTTCAAATCACCATCTTGCAAGCCATATTCACGAGTCCAATATTGATTTGTAAATTCAGCACCAGCGTTTTTAAGATCAACATCTCGTTTTGCCTGTGCTTCATTGAGCGCCTTATCATCACCAATAATGATTTTATGGTGTGACCATTCATTCAGGGTGCACATTGCATTAATAATCATTTGAAGTGTTGGTGTTACAAGTCGAATATCGGATTTTAGTTTATCTTTTCTAACATTCTCATGAACTAAACCTAAAGCTCTAGATCCATTCCCATCTGTACCACTAGTAAGCGTTTGACCCAGAATTAACTTTTGAATTTGTCTCAAAATTACAGTGTGAAAAGTATCAAAAGCTGCACCAGCATTGCCTTGAGTATTACTTAGAATTTGGACATCATCACTAGCATCAATGGAAATTACTGATTGTGCGTGCGCTGATAGCAATGCATCATTCATTGCATCAATACCACCATCATCATCAGAGCCACTGCTAGCAACCTTACCAAGCAATATTGGTGTACCAAAACGCTCAAGGAACTTGGCCCAAAACTTAAACCCATTTTGTTTGAAAAAGAACAACCAGTACAAAGAAGATAATAACGCTTTACCATAAGGTTGTTTGTACGTTGCCTTTCTTCGGGTTAAAAAGAATTTAATAGTTTGGTCTATTTCTCGCTCTACACCTGTTGAATCAGGTCGATAGATTAATCGTCCATCATTCTTTGGCTCAAACCACTCCATAGGCTTTTCACCAATCCAAGTAAGACCAATGTAGCCATCTTTATAATCCCAATTGGCTTCTTGAACAGAGTATCCATAAAACAAGGCATTCAATGAGCTTGTAGCAATCTCGCTAAACCACTCTTGCATCTCTTGCATGAGATATACAGTTTCAGGTGTATCACTTGGTTCAATGCGAAATGGAGTAGCAAGCAAGGCATCTAATCTTGTCTCAGTCGCCTGCCCAATCTCATCATCATCTAGCAATACATCAAGGTTGTGACGTTGAATGCCAGCCTTACGAAGTGTTTTATCAATATCAGGTAGACGCCCGATATTATTAAAGAATTGAGTTACAGCCTCGTGGGTATTTAGAGAACCACCAGACAAAGCCTTATTCTTTACCTTGTCTTTGCTTGACTTTGCCATAATTTCCTCAATATGTTCTTGAGCCTGCGCCCTTTGGTTTTGCTCGTCTTCTCCCCTTAATTAGAGGTTCTAAGCCATAACGAATTCCATCAATATGATGGTTGTTCATATCTAAGATTTCAGGAAGAATATCCCCTGCTTTGTTCATCTTGTATGAATACAATTTGAACTCTTTAGCTGTTTCAGGGCAGTCAGGATGAATAATGATTTGATCAAATCCTTTAATGAATGTCACACCATCTTCAATCGAACCAGCCCATTTTGAAGCAGCTTCAATCTTGAAGCCTTGGCGCTTCATATAACTGATCGTTTCTGGTCTAGAACAATCTGCTCGGATTTTGTGTTTTCTTGAATTGGGAACCTCATCAAAAAGTTTTGGCAAGTGATCAATCTCACATCCAATTTGATGCGCTTCATTCCGAATGTATAATTTTCTGTTGTTGATAAAGAATCTATTTAAGGTAGTTGGATCCTGTGCAAATCCCCAATCCGATCCGTAATAGATTTCAGTCCAGCTTGGGTCTGGTTCAAATTCATCAACCACATAACTTCCAGAGAATACAATTGCCTGGCTAAACTCAAGATATGAACCATGCCAAATATGCTCAAACATAGCCCAAGCATTTTCATCACCCGACTTCTGCATACGAATCGCTCTTTTGCGATCCTCGTTATATTCATCAAGTAATGTTTGTGGAGCAAATGGGTTATCTGTAATGTTAACTTCAATAACAACAGCGCTTTCAGGCGCAAATTCACCCCTTAGAAAATCATCTACAGGATCATCTTTTGATTCGGGATTCCAAGAAGCCCAGATTTGAGCCCCTTCAGCACGCATTGTTGGTCGCAATAATCGCAAGGACTTTGCTGATAAGCGATTAGCCTCTTCAATCCATGCTACTTTAAACCCCTCTAAAGACTTGATTGAGTCTGCGGTGTGATCTTGCATACCCTGAAATAGAATTACACCATCACCGCCGATTCTTTTAATCAAATCCCTTTGGCAATCAAATAAATGCTCAACGCCAAGTGCTTTAATTTTGTCTTCGATTAATTGTTTGCTGGAGTATTTGATCGATTTTTGAATTTCACGAATGCAAACTGCACGTAAATTTTTATCAATTACACATTCTTCAACTAATTGCTCAGCAACAAAATGAGACTTTCCCGAACCACGTCCACCATGCACACCTTTGTAACGAGCTACTTTGAACCAAGGTTTAGCCCAACGTGGAGTTTTAATTTTTAGCTCCACGTTATACCCCTGCTAATCTATAAACTCACGAATTACTTTGATTTCTAAATCCTTACCATCAGCGCCAGTATGCTCATGCTTCACTTTGTCGCTCAACATGCCCAAATGCTTCATCATTAACTCGAGTGACTTGTTAGCACCACTCTGGTCAAACTTGTATTGTGGAGCCACGCTGCCATCTGGACCTTCTACCAAAACTGGGAAACCATCACGATCCAAAACTTCTTCCGATTGCATGCAACGATCAGCAACAGACTTGAGGCTTTTTAAAACATAATAAGCATCAATGCCCAACTCTTCCGCCCGTTCTTCTTGTAGAAACTTAATACGCTCTTGAACATCAGGTCTTAATATTGCTCGAAATGCGTTTGATTTATCTGTGTAGCCTGCCTTTTCCCCTGCTTTTTTCTTATTTGCAGTCTCAACATAGGCTTGAGCTAAATTTTCATGTTGCTGATTTGCTAGTGGCTCACTCCCTTTCGGAAGCTCTATATCTTCCATAAAGGAATCTCCTAATATATAATTATTAATGCGTGGGCGAGGACTTCCCGATGGTTGTATTTATACTTCACAGGGTCCGTGCCGTTGGGTCAGTTTCAAACTGGTCTGCTTCCGCAAAGGTAACTCCTTGGGAAGCCTAAAGAACGAAGGACGCCAACCCTAATTTATTAGGATTAAAAGATGAGGCGGTAACAGTTGCATCTTTTTTAGAAAGCCCGTGAGGGCTTTTATTTTTTCTGCATTACTTTCTTCACCCAATAAAAAACCTCCCAAAGGAGGCAATATAAATTAATTATTAAAAACACATCACCACGAAACTGAGAAAATTAATTCAACTCCAACCTGTATGGTTTTAACTTTAAACCCTTTTTCTTTGAATTCATTTGTTAAATTTTCTATTTCAGAGCGACTTATTTCACTTGGAAGATATTCATTTGCAAATTTATCACCACGACCTATGCTTTCCATAATGCTACTAACTAAATTAAATTTGAGTTGAAATAAAAAACTTTTGTGCAACGAATTTGAAATTCTATTGGCCTCAGAAGCGGAAATCATAAGCATAAAATTCTCACCTCCTTAATAGTTTGTTTTAATAAATTATTCTATTGGTAAAAAAAATGAGGAGAAAGTTTGACTTTAAATTTCATGCAAAAATTCAACTTAAGCCATTAATATATATAGTAATAAATATTTTAAATTTAAAACATATTTAAAGACACTTTCTATTGGTAATAAACATCAGCCACTCAACATACTTCTAATTGCTTTTGTTCTTTCTTTTAACTGACTAATCTTTCGATCAATGACAATCATTTCATCACGAGTCATAAGTCCACGAGATAAGCTTTGATATTTATTGATCTCTGATTCATATCGCTTGAGATTTCTTAGTGCTTCGACTCGATTCATCACAACCGACCTTGACGTTTATACTTACGTCTTTTGGCTTGAGAAATTTTATTGTGACTGGTCTTTTCTTCTTTCTTTTGCATTTTACTTGCAATGTGATTGAACTCTTCCTTTCTAAGTGCACCTCTACTAACCGCTGTAGAAACACCAAGCATTGAAGAAATCACTATTCCTAAGTTAATCCAACCTAAACGCATGACTTTCTCCAAGACAAAATAAAACCCCTTTCTGGGCAAAGGAAATGTAGCGGAAGATTAAAACAATTCGATACGACTGATTAGAATTGTGTAATACCAATTCATTGCGTCACACTGCTCTTGAAGCAATGTCCAATTTTTATCATCAATGAATTTAGGCTGACCTTTTTGAAGAAAGTCCATCAACTTATCTAGACGTTCTTTCAATTGCTCTTTTTCTTCAACTACACGCTGTTCATGTGGTTGTAATGTTTTTTCTGACATCTTCACTTTCCTCTAGGCATTAAAAAACCCCTTGGGAGGGGCTTGATTTAATTGAATTTAATAGCTTAATTCATAAAGCTTATCTTGATTCTCATTTACTTTAACAATAACACCAAAAATTGATAATTGTGGTCGCTCACCTGAACCAAAATACGGCTGATTAAGAGATCTCTCATCTCTCAACAACTCTTCATATCCATCTTTAGATATATTTATAACATTTGGTTTTTCTTCTTTGGAAGCTATTGCTTGCATGATGTCATCTAAAATCATTTTAATCACTCAAATTGTTTTAGAAAACTATACCACATCAACCACCTTCCCACACTTCCGACACTCTCTCACCGTAAAGAAATCTGAATATTCCCAAACGTTACGGCAGAAGATTTGTTTGATTCGGAGCATGTTGTTCTCCTTATAACTTTCCAAATAGATATCTAAGGCACAAAATACAAATAACCATCTGCATAATGAAATAGAAATTTTTACTGATAATTGCAAGCATAAAACCTAATACAGCACCAATGAGAATACATATGAATGTTTTCATGCAATAGCTCTAATCTTCCACATTTCCCATGCAAAAGTTATCTCATGTGAAACATTGGTTTCGAGTTGCGAATCATGATACTTCTTCTTTGGAAAGAATCGATCAACATCTTTATTGTATTTGATTCGGTCAAATACCTCTGATGGACAAGCCTTTTTAAACATTTTTAATTCTTTCTTCTTGTTCATCTGTGTTACCCATGCTTCTTAAATCTCAGACAACAAAAAAGCCCACCTAAAGTGAGCTTAATGAGGATCTTGGCTTGGACTTGCACCAAACTAAAGGTTTCCACTCGGAATTTGTTTCTATGTTTCCACCAAGTAATTGTTTACCTGCTTTAACTGGATAAGCTACAAGATCAAAAAAATACCCACGTATTGGAATAGATGGGTATATGAAATTTAAACTGTGTGGATTACCATAACTTCGTCCACTATAACACGAATACTATATGTGGCGTTTAAACAAGTCAACACTAATTATTGAAGATACTTCAATTTTATCTCTTATTGGCTCAATTGAGCTAAAGCACTCAGTTGAACTCCCTGCAAAATCAATCTTTGGTTTATAAGAGAATTGCTTCAGCTTTCTTTTTAAAATTGCTTCAAACTTGTAAAGTTTTTTGCGGTCACCAGTAAATAAGCTTAAAACCTCATATTCATAAGGCATTAAATTTCTTTCACCAAACCTAACTTCTAGTGTTTTTGTTGTAATTCCAACCTTATAGAAAATTTCGTTATTTCCTTGGCAACGAATTACATAAACCATTCCATCATGATCCATTAAGCTTTGATCATTACAAGCAGTACAACCTCTTCCCGCAAGCAGTTTTTTAGCTCGTGTTCTAAATACTCCATGTTTGGGACAAACAACCTCAACGACAGACCTTATTCCTGACTTGAAATTTGTTAATGAAAAATCATATCCAAATCCCTCATAGGATAATTCACATAATTTCATAAAGTTTTCATGCTGACGTTGCATAGCATCTGCAGCACAAGTATTATTGCGCACAGTCATTTTGGAGCCTCAATTTCAATGTGATTAGAGCTTGAAAGGTGTTGGTAGCACCTCTCAAGTTCGCTCAATAATTATACCATAAAACACACTAAGCTCATGATATTTTTAATCTTTTATCGTGAGCATGTAAAAAATATCTAGCACAACCAACTACAATATTCACCTGACCTTTAGACTGATTAGTAATCTCAGCCACTGCACTAAGACTACGATTCTCCACTTTATGCTTAACCAAACACATCACTGCATACTTTGCCTGATAATCTACTGAATCACTTTTAAAAATACTTCTCAGCAATGCCTGTACCTGCTCTGCCTCAAAGTCACTAATTTCACAACGGATATAACACTTCGAGTTACGTGGCGTTTTATCTGCTTCACGAATCAACCAATAAATCTGATTAACATGTAGACCATCAGGCAATTCACCACCTTTCAAACGAGCGGTTTCACACCAAGCGCCAAATTGCTCAAGCCATCCATCAATTGTGTATTTAGACCAATCCATAATTCTCACCGCTGCGTTCATAATTGCCCCTTAAACTTTTAACTTCTTAATCGCTTCTTCAATCCAACCAACGACAATCCCTTTCTTTACCTGTTCTGTAGTACCTCGAATCACTACCCAACCAAGGATTGCTGCTGCACTGTATTTCTCACAATCTGCTGAATAACCTTTGCCTCTTGTGTGCCGACCACCTGAGAACACACCTCCTTCTACCTCAACCAAAATTGGATAGCCCTCAATGCGAAAATCAGCCTTCCACTTCCGCTCAGGATGAAACTTAAACTCTTGCACATATTCAATTTTCAAAGCGTCTAGGTGACGGCATAAGAGCCGTTCACCTAATGATGGTTCATGTTTTTGTCTTGGCTTGAGAACTGATCTAGCCACTGGTTTGCTCTGCGTTTGCCACCCTTTAGGAATTTGCATTGTTGCCTCTCACTTTCTCAAAATGAAATACAACAGGCTTTTGCACAAACTCAATCAAGCCAAAGCGCATTAAATGCCGAACTTGAGGGCAATCGCGGATGATCTGAACATCTCGATAATGAGCAAGCAAATCACGCCATGCTTCTAATGGCATGGATCGCTTGTTATAATTACACGCTGTACAAGCTGGCATTAAATTTTCAATAACATCGTTTTCTGGCCTTTTTGGCTTCCCTGTTTTTAAGTCTCGTTTAACAGCTTCCAAGTGTTCTGCATGCCATTTTTCACCAAGCATGCAACCACAATAAGCACAGTGACCATCGAACATTTTTTTTAATTCTTCACGTTGCAAAGTATTAAGCTTCATGCTCACCTCGCAGCGCTTTTTCTGCCAAATCCCTGTAAAAATCTCTTAAACCCCATGAACCAAAGTTAGTTTCATAATTTTTTGGGTGTGATTCCCATAATTTAATCTGAGTTAGTGCACTTTCAAGCTCTTCAATCCGCTTGTCTTTCTCATCAACCTCCACCTTTTGCTTAGCAAGCAACTGAGTTTGGTTTAAGAGGGCTTCGGTCATTGAGTCGAATTCGGATTGTCGGGATTGCCATGCCTCCCAAGCGATCTGAACAGCCAATATTCGAAAGAAATCCCCATCTTTATCAAACAACGCATCACCATGCACAAACCGCATGTTTGAGTAGAAATACTGGCTTACAAACCATTCTTTAAACTTATCCATGACGTTCTGACTCCAAATCACTTAAAGAAAAAAGAGGCAAATTCCGAATTGGGTAGTGATATGAATTGTTTGTGAATAACCCATTGTCAAAAACCAAAACCACACCAGTATTTATGCTCTCTGACCACTGATGTTTCACATACCCTTGTTTTTCCAATTCTTTTACAACAGCTATAGCCGATTGATTTTGAGTAACTTCAATCTTCATATTTTTAAATTTCATAAATCCACCACTCTCGTACTCGGACTAACGTGATTGCGAATGTCTGTGACGTGGTCTGTGTTGTCATCAATGCGGTGACCTGCTTTGATTTCTAAAGGTGTGGCGTGGCGGATAATACGAGTGTTCCACAACGGTTGTTCTATATCACCTTCATTTACAGTGATTAGTTCACTATGGCTGATTTTTAGCATCACATATTTATCCCCCACCTTAAACTCTTGGTCATGCTCTGTAATGGCGGTGCGGAGGTCGTTAAGATCAATCCAATATTCAGGTCGGTTTTGCTCAATAAGACAGATTGCAGTTATAGACCCATCATTCCAAACCCATTTAATTTGTGCATGTGGATGAAGATTGTGATGTGTTGGGCTATATTCAATTTGTTTTCCATTTTGCTCTCGTGCCCAAACAGGAATGCTATTCACAATCTCTCGCATCTGCTCAATTGTTAGGTTGTTTATAGTTGTCATAGTGCCACCTTAAATAATTCTTTTGCCTTGTCTGTTGGTTCATAAAAGATCGTTGTGTTATATCCCTTACGACGCTTGCTTTGGATAAATCCAAGCTCCTCTAAATCTCTTAAATACCGTTGTGCTGTTCTGATCTCTTTATCCAAAACTTTTTCAGTAATATCGTATCTGTTCACTGCACGAGAATTGAATGTGATGAAAATCAAAACACTCAACATTTGATCAAAGCATTCAGTGATTTTTCTCACACCCCACCCCCTACGCTTTCTACGTCTGCGATGGCTTGTTTAAATCGTTCTAGTTCTTCGCCTGTAAGTTCATGATTTCCAAACATCTCTAAATACATTCTTGCACCTTCAAGCCCCAAAACATCTCCATCATATGCATCACGCCAACTCTCAGGCATGCGCCAAACAATAACCAGCTCCCAGCTCTCGACAAGGCGTTTTAACTCATGGATCACCACTAATTCAGATAGTTGATTTACAACATGACTCTCTAAATTCCGAGTGTTCTCATTCATAAACATGCGACCATCACATGTAATATGAGTCATCTCAAGATCAATGCTTTCAATAATCTTTTTAGTGTCTTCAAATCCATGACGCTGTATAAATTTAATTACTAACTCAACCGCATTCATACCTGCTCCCCTTGCATCCGTTGATCACCCCAATTGCACTCAACTAGAGTTAAACCGCCCTGTTGGAATCTTGACCACAGACGATCACCCAAGTCTTCTTTGAGTTGTTTGAGAGTGAAATTTGATATCAGCATTGTTGATTTCATTGCGTCATAACGAGCGTACAAAACCTTATGAACAAGCTCTTTGCGCTTCTCACGATCATGCAATCCATATTCATCAAGAATGAGTAAATCGTACTGAGTGAACTCATAAATCAATGATTGCTCTGATTGATCTTTAGTGTCTCTATCCCATGCGTTCATGATCTTCTGAGCCATCACTTCACTTGTGATGTAGCGTACGTAAATACCCTTGTTCAGAAGTGTTCTAGCCGTTGCACAACTCAGATGAGTTTTTCCTGTCCCGGTTTTGCCCGACATGATGAAATTGCGCTTATCACCTGCAATCATTAACTTGGCAAAAGCCACACTTTGAGATAAAGCGTTTTCTTGCCCTGGTAATGCTGGATTTACGTTGTAATTTTTAAATCCTGAATCTCGATGACGATCAGGAATCATTGCACCTGCAAAATGATTATCACGAACCATCTTGTGAACTTCTTTGTGATGATCTTGGTTCACTTGATCTACATAAGCTTTGGCACATATTGGGCAAATTTGATTTGGTCCTGCTTGTACCTTTTGAAAATTGTGTTCAGCGCAGTAAGCACTTACCTTTTGAAATTCCATTGAGGTCATAGCATTCATATGTGCATACCCCACTCATCACACCGAACATTACAACACCCCATAAAGTCATAAGGATTGTCTTGCCATGAGATACGACCGCATGATGGACAATTAAAACGAGTCATAGGATTGTTAACTCTGCGACGTTGTTTTTTTACAATTTCAGGCATACGCAACCCAGCGCCTTGAATCATGGTGCGCTTATTTAATTTTATAAAATCAAAGGTACGACGCTTAGCCTTGTCAGCAAGGTTGAATGGTATAACCACATAACTTGAGTCTAATTTTTTAGCTATTGGATAGCCAAAAACTGATGCACTATCAAAGTCAGTCGATATATTGCATTTATCAGTATTTAACCAATAAACATCATTTCCATCCCACATCCCTTTTTTGAATGCAACGTAAGTGTTGTGAATATCATTGAAAGATTGAGTTTCGTTTGGAATATATTGATGATCCACCTTCCAAACAGCCATTGAATCAATATGATCAGCTGATACTGGAGCTTCATCACCGTAGTCCCACTCCTGTTGAGCTTCTTCAAGTGTGTATACATGTGCTTGATCCAAGTCGCTTGAATACCCTCTACCTTCATGACGATGAAACACCATATTTGAACCAAGATTCCCATGAGATGAGGGCAGATAAAATCTGTTTTTCATATGAAGTCCTCAGGTATTTCAACATGCTCTACTTGACCAGTGAATTGAGGGATATTATCCCAAGCATCGTTGACGTTTAGATTTGGCTTGGCTGTCTGCTTTGTTGCTCGCTCAGCCTTGTTCAAATGTTTTTCAAATTCTTGAATCAACCATGCAGCAAATTTTCTTGTACGTTGGTTTTCAGTCAAATTGATTTTGTTTTCCCAATGCGCATTGAAATTACCCAAGTGAAAATCGAAATCAGTGAGTGATAAAATCTGATCTGTTTGTTGACTGAATTTTGTTTGAACCAAAATTGTTTTTAAGAAAGTAAGATTTGGTTTCCAAGAATCGTCGAGAATTTCAGGCGAATTTTCTATTGTGTGTGTTTCTTTAATATATTTCTTTAAATCTTTCTTTTGTGTGTCTACTACGTGAACTAGTTGCGGTCTACTAGCTAGACTAGATTGGTCTACTACGTGAACTAGTTCAGTAGGTGAACTAGTCTTTTTAGTGTACTGCTTGCCAAGTAATGAGACTTCATTGATTTGGTATTTATTACCCTTTTTTCCTGTTGCTAAAACTGTAATTACACCATGCTCAATTAGCTCTTTTAAGCCTTTAGAAATTGAAGCACGAGCAACAACTCTAGCCCCTTCTAATTCAGCATTGCCTTGCAACTGGCTGTAGCTCACGAAATCAGAATCTTTTTGAAATCCATTAATACGGTTTTCAAGTTCAAAATAAACATGACGTGCTGCATCACTAAGAAATGGATAGACCTCCTTTCTGTAAAGCTGGCTTGATTGCACATAGCCTTGTGAGAATTTCTCTGACATAGCTTGTCGCTCTTTCTTTGGAAATGAAACCAACACGCCTTGCGGCTCTGGCGGTTCATGTGCTAAATTTGATTTCATATTCATTTCCATCTAGTTATGAATTACAGACCGTTTCTATTGCCGTAGAAGCGGTTTTTATTTAAATAAGATCCGCATGTACTCAGGTGATGTAAATGCATGAGCCAACATCACTCTTGTTGCTTCTGCCATTTCAGGTGAACAATAAACATCATTCGCATTCACCACCTTTAATCCAATGGCGCTCAATAGACCTGCTAAAAATTCAAGATCAGTCAAGTTATTGGATTTCTTATCATTTTTCATTCTAGATAAAGTGCTTGCATCCACCCCTAGGTGTTTAGCTACATCACCCTGATTGCACGAATTGATTGCTTTCAAAATGAGCGATGCGTTATTGCTAGCGCTTGCACTCTCCTCAATTAATAATTTGCTCATGGTGGTTCCTAAGCGACTAAGGCTTGTTGGTCAGCTTTAAGCTTCCCATTTGTTTTAATTTGCAAAACAGCTTGTGTTGTGAGAGGAATTCCAAATTTCTCCCACTTCCAAAGTGTGACAGTTGAATATCCAATTTTTTGGGATAGTTCTTTTCGATTCTTGCAATCGTGGTAATTCATTAAATCGTTAATTTTCACGGATACACCAAGTTAACTATGGTTAATAAACCAAATTTAACACTTGTTAACCATAGTTTCAATAGTTCGTATTAACATTAGTTAATCTTTTGGGGATTTTTTATGTCTTTACATGCTCGTATTAAACAAAAGCTTGAAGAAAAAAATTTAAGAGCTGCTGATCTGGCAAGAGCTACAAAGAAGTCTCCTGTTTCTGCTAAAAAGTGGCTTGATGGTGTAAGTGTTCCCACCGCTGAAAATTTAAAAGTTATTGCAAAGTTTTTAGGCGTAACTGATGATTGGTTGTTATTTGGACGAGATAATAAACAAGTTAATTCTGTTGAGCATGAAAGTAATGTCTCATTTATTAGCACGCCTTTGAGAGAAATACCGTTATTGGATTATGTGCAAGCAGGGCTCTTTCATGATGTGGGTTACGACGGAATAAATCCTATCGGCTCTTCATGGACCACATATATTGGCGCGAAACCTGAATGTGTATTTTCCTTGAAAGTTGAAGGCTTGAGTATGTCGCCAACTTTTATGCCAGGTGATGAATTGGTTGTTGATGGGTCATTGGAAGCTAAACCCGGTTCACTTGTTATTGCTCAGGAAATTCAACATGGTGTAGCAAGAACAACTTTTAAAAAGTATAGAGTAATTGGGGTTAATGAATTTGGTGTTGATATTATTGAATTAGTGCCTTTAAACCCAGACTTCCCAACACTAAATTCATTGCAAATAGATATTTCAATTATTGGTGTGGTTGTTCGGCACAACAGAGAAGTATAAAACTGCGAACCCGACGCAGTCCTTAGAATGATCGGGTGGAGGGGGAAGTAATGAGCAAGACAACTACTAAAGAAAAAACTGTACACTATAAAAAAGTTGATTTTTTAAAGGGTGCCAATTTGGGCCAGTTATTAAAGGCGCAACTTTTAGAAGTGGATTCATTTTATAGTAAAGCTAAAAATCGGCAGCAATTTGTGTCTGCGACACAAGATGATTTTATACTTATAAACCATGCAAGCTCTCATCAATCAATGTTTTTTGGAGAGTTAATTATTATTGAGTCAGGAAAGGCTCAAGCTGTTTTGAAAATTGATAATGATAATGCCACGGAATTCCCTATAAAGACCTATCTTACTGAAGATTTGCCTGATGATGAAAGTGATTCTCAGGAGGAGATTAAGAGAAAAGAGTTTATAGACAGTGTTTTGTATTTCGGTGTTATTGATAATCATGTTGCGATTATTCAATCAAGATCACTAACTGCTAGAACTTTGGAATCATATTTGGGCTGGCTTTTGGGCGAAGCTGCAAAAGCACTCCCTAATAACAGTGCCTTAATTTTAAAGGATGCACCAAACCCAGCAATTAAAGAAAAATTAGAATCTACACCTGCTAAAACGATTTCTATCTCATCTGGGATTGGTTCTACTGAACTACAGCCAATACATCATGTTGAATCCAATGTGCCAGCTAAAATTGATTATAAAATCGAAGACAATGTTATAGATGTTTTAAAGACAGCTTTCGGTGTGGATCTAGACAGCTTGAAGTTTGAAGAGAGCCTTGATGATGCAAATTTAAAATTAAAACTTACACTTACATATAATCGAAAAACTTCCAAAAGTGGACAGAAAGTAATTGATACTGTTGCATCTTCAATGAGGCATAATGATGACTATGTTATCACTCTTGAGGATGGGACAAAGGTGACAGCTGACAACTTAAAAATGAGCGGAAAGATTTCTGTTGAAACAATCAATAATAAAGTTTATAACGACGGGCTTAAAGTTCAGCTGTATAATTGGATGACAACCAATATTAATTTTGGTGATTAGCTATGAGCAAGCGCTACTCAAAGTTTTACAACAATCCTAGGTTTATTGCCTTGGTGCTAGTAGCTCTTTTTTTAATTTTATCTCTAATTTTTAGTTTTTTAACCATAAATATTGATGTGAGTTTGACTCAATTTTCATTTGTTTTACTACTCCCTCTTAGCCAAATATATCTTGCTTATAAGGGGATGTTGGATGCATTGAAACTTGATGGTTTAAACCAATCAGAAAGAGATCGTTTAACCTCAAATGTTGATATAAGAAGTAAGTCATCTCTTTATGTGGCAATTCTTTTTGTACTGATTGTTTTTGTGATGTTTGTTTTAAGCACTTTGAACTTATTGTCAGATAAGCACTTGTTGGCATTGATACTAGCTGTAGGATTTACATCTATTTATAGCTTTTACTTAGCTTGGTGTGATCTTAAAGAGATATCAATGTTGGAAAAAAGCTTAAAAGATCGCAAGGATGCTAGAGAGTCCAAAGCAAAAGTTTTAAGCAACAAGTAATACTAACAACCTCCAACCAACCCACCCAGTGTGGGTTTTCTTTTGTCTATTAAAGCATAAACTACAATTAATAAAAAGGTTAACCATTGTTAACTTTTCTCTTGACTAATAAATTAACCATAGTTAATATAAATCTCATCAAAAACAAAAAAGCACACCGACCGCTAAATCTAATGTGCTTTTACTCAAAGAGTGAGAATATTATGTCACACAAAAAACCACAACGTCTACTGACGATCGAACAGATTTCGAATCGTCGCTTATGGGATAAGGCTCAAAGCTTACTCCTTGGCTCAATCATCATCTTTTTGATCGGTGCGATGTTCTATATCGCTTTGGTAAGGGGGTGAGTTGTGAAAATTTGCTCTAATTGCCAGATTGAATTTGATGATCCTTGGTTCACAAATAAAACTGAATCAATGTGTAATTCTTGTTTTCATTTTATTCGTAAAGATCAACAAGTATATGTTTTTAATAATGTTGCTTACGTTGATGGCGGTTTTGTTGAAAACACTCAAGGTAAATCGCTTGGTCATGGTGGTCGACTTCTTAAAATCCAATATCAATCCAAGGAATTAACAACAAATAATCTTTGGTGTATCGGGAACGTACCTGAGCGGCTACAAGCTCAACTTCCAAATAACTGCCAGATTTCTAGCGTTTAAGGAGCCACAACAATGAATATGCTTTCTAATTACGCTCCTGAAGCACCTACGTTTCAAAATCTTGTAGTTGCTGATGAGTTTGTTATTCAAGACTCAAAAGTCTACTTCTCGCTGATTGTACCAAACTACAGTGATTGTTATGTTTCCGCTGTTGTTGAAGCAAATCAAACAAGAAGTTCGCTTGCTTGGAACAATACAAGTGATCCACAAAACGATGTTGATGTGGATTATGACTTGCTTGAAGTGGCTACCTGGCACCGCCCTATTGTTGAAGATTATGATGATATTTTGGCAGCTCATGGACTTCAATTTGCATTGACAAATAGTCAAGTTTACGCACTTAACGAAATGCTTAAGGCGCATTTTGAAGAAGAAAAAGTAAATGAATTAAAGCAGGTGCAATCATGAGTGATTACGGAGTTTGCGAAGAAGACACATGTGGTCGTAATGGTTGCCAAGGAACCATTGTTAAAGATACCGATGCTCAAGGTTGTAGCTGTCACATCAGCGCACCTTGTAGCTACTGCCATTGTGAAGTTCAGTGTGATACGTGTGATTGGAAATCAAGAGCTGAAATTGAGCCAGCGCAACAATCACCAGTAGAACCATCTGATTGGTATAAGGAACTCAAGAAAAAACGTGAAGAATTCCTAAGTCAGTTAAATGATCGATCTGTTGAATTTGACAAAGTTGAATACAGAACAGAATCACACTCGAACAGCTCAATGAAAAAAATTGGTGCCTATCCGCGTGGAATGGATCGAACACAATTAAGAAAAGAAATTGATGGGACTTTTGGTGGTCGCTTTGAGTGGATTACTGAAAACCGCTTTTCGTTTATAGCTTATACAGATTAAGGATTAGAAGATGAATGCACCTATACAACACAGCACGATTGTAACGGCTCAAATCACTCAAATGGCAGATCTTTTAGGCCTTGGTAATGTTGATCCAGTTGAATTAAAAAATACATTAATTGCTACTGCTTTTAATAATGGTGATAAAGAAATTTCAGACGCTCAAATGGCTTCTTTGTTGATCGTTGCAGGCCAATATAAGCTTAATCCGTGGACCAAAGAAATATATGCTTTCCCTGATAAAAATAAAGGGATAATCCCTGTTGTTGGTGTTGATGGCTGGTCGCGCATCGTAAATAGTAGCCCTAATTTTGATGGCTTGGAATTTAAATACTCTGAAAATATGGTCACCATGGAAGGTGCAAAGGTTGCTGCACCTGAATGGGTGGATTGCATTATTTACCGAAAAGATCGTGAGCGACCAACTGTAGTGCGTGAATATTTGGCTGAATGCTATCGCCCACCATTTAAAGGAAAATATGGCGATGTGGTTGGCCCATGGCAGTCACACCCTTCTCGTTTTTTACGACACAAAGCGACTATTCAATGTGCACGTTTAGCCTTTGGCTTTGTTGGAATTTATGACCAGGACGAAGCAGAACGAATTCAAGATGGTGGCACAGTTCGCACTGTTCAGGGTGAAACGGGCGATTTGATTCCCGATGGTTATCAAGAGTTTGAAGAAGCACATTTAAACAATATGCGTGAATTGGCATTTGAAGGAATGGAAGCTCTTGAGACTGGTTATGCAGAATTACCAAAAGGTAAATGTCGCTCACACTTCTGGACCATGCATAAAGAATCTTTAAAGGCTGCTGCACAAAAAGCCGATCAACCACAAGGGGAAGTTTATGAACACTCTGCAGCGGAATGATGATTGGCACGCTCAACGATGCGGAAAAATTACCGCATCACGCATCAAAGACATGGGCGCAAAACCATCTAAAGGCAAGTGCTACAACGCTTTAGCATTAACTATTCTTTCTGAGCGCCTTACAGGTGTTCAGGAAGAAACCAAAACCACTGGTCCGATGCAATGGGGTATTGATCAAGAGCAATTTGCTGTAATTGCTTATGAGAATGAAACAGGATCATTTGTCACTGATGTTGGTTTAATAGATCACCCTGCTATCAAAATGAGTGGCGCCAGTCCAGATGGATTGGTTGGGAAAAATGGGCAACTTGAGATTAAGTGCCCTTCTACCACAACGCATTTAAATACGATTTTGATGCAAGAAGTTCCAGAAGAACACATCCCACAAATCACTTGGCAATTGGCCTGCACTCGTCGCGAGTGGTGTGATTTTGTGAGTTACGATCCACGACTTCCTGAGCATTTGCAGCTTTTCATTAAGCGTATTTATGCGAAAGATTTGGATATTCAAGGTGTTGAAAACTCAGTTATTGCTTTTAACCGGGTAATTGATAGCGCCTTTATTCAGCTTAATAAAAAGGAGCTCGCAGCATGACCCTCCTAAAACTTTACTTTCAACTTTGGCAAATGGCGTGGTGGTTGTGATGGATATTAAAGAAGAAGATTACCAAAAAGCAGTAGCAGTAGTCAGAAAAAGTTTGAGCGGTAGTGTTTCAAACATTCAGCGTAAACTTAACTGGGGTTATTGTCGTGCGGCATCGGCTGTAGATCGTATGCAGAGCGAGTTTATTGTAAGCCCGATGTCTGCATCTGGTCGTCGTGATGTTTACCCTGAAGAAATGCATGAGTTGTGGAAGGAATTACAAGAGGTCAAATCCCAAGCCACCCCTGAAGGGTTTGTTTTGGTGCCGACCGAAAACATCTCCACTTTTTACCAAGATGACAGTGAGCCTGAGAACTTTTGCACCTATGAGGCAGATCTAGACAACCTTGGTGATGGTTTAGATGAAGGCGAAGTAATGGTTGTGAACAAATACACCCAAGCCGAGTTAACCAAAGAGAAGTTTTATGGTGTTTGGTGTGAAATTGAAACCACCTATGGAACATCTAGAAAATTTAAAATCTTTAAAACCTATGATGAAGCCAAGCAAGCAATGATTGAAGCACAGGAGCAAAGTCATGACTGATTATTTAGTTAAATGCTGCAGATGCAGAAATAAACATCTTCATAGTGAGCGAACATCAGTGCCGAGTAAAAAATTTGGATATGGAGTTACGGATCTGGTCTGCCCGCGCTGTGCTTGTACTTCATATTATCAGCTTGAGGAAATTAAAGAAGAAAAGGAGGAAGGTTGAATGAAATCAGAAAGAGACAATGACCTGCTTCAAGCCATATTCAATGAGATGCAAGAATTAAAGCGATCTTTATCGATTAAGGATGAACGCAGAGTAAGCGTGAAGGAGTTTGCGCAACGAATGGGCTATTCAGAACCCACCCTTTGGGATCGAATAAATAATGGCGTCCTAACCCCTCCACAAAAGGATGGTGTGCTAAGTTTTTGGCTAAATAGCTATGTTAATGAAGCTGTAGCCACAAAATGTAAAAAATCTGCTAAAGTAGCCGCTTAGATAGCGGCTTTTTTTGTAAAAGCTGTTGTTTAAATAGACACTTAGCAAAGTGAGTAACATTGTGAGTAACTTCACACCCAGTCTACACATTAAGCGATATATTTCAAAAGGTTAAGTTTGATATGCTTCTAATGATCGATAATTACGATAGCTTTACGTATAACATTGTCCAATATTTTGGCGAGTTAAACCAAGACGTTAAAGTTGTTCGCAATGATGCCGTGACCTTAGAGGATATCGAACGATGGCAACCAAAGTACTTAGTGATCGGTCCTGGTCCTTGCTCACCCTCTGAAGCAGGAATTTCTATCCCTGCAATTCAGCATTTTGCAGGAAAAATTCCAACACTCGGTGTGTGCCTAGGTCACCAAGCGATTGGTCAGGCTTTTGGCGGCGAAATTGTGCGTGCCAAAACGGTGATGCATGGTCGTTTATCTGACATGTATCATAGTGACCAAGGGATCTTCAGCAACTTGCCTTCTCCATTTTCAGCAACACGTTATCATTCACTCGTGATTGATCAAGCCAGTGTGCCTGAGTGTCTGGAAGTCACTTGCTGGACCAATGAAGCAGATGGTTCTATCGAAGAAATCATGGGTGTCAAACATAAGACATTGCCAATTGAAGGCGTGCAGTTCCATCCAGAATCCATTCTGAGTCAACATGGTCATCAGATCTTTAAAAACTTTTTAGAAATTTATGCTTAATATGCGTAGTACAAGATAATGAATATTCAACAAGCTTTAAATAACATCACTAAAAATATCGAACTCACTCAACCTCAAATGGAGGAAGTGATGCGTACCATTATGCGTGGTGAAGCCACAGATGCCCAAATTGGTGCATTTATGATGGGACTTCGTTTAAAAGGTGAAAGTATTGACGAAATCACCGCTGCCGCACGTGTAATGCGTGAGTTTGCAATTAAAATTGATGTGGGGGATATCCCGCATTTAATTGATATTGTTGGCACGGGTGGTGATGGACAAAACCTATTTAACGTCTCTACTGCCTCTTCATTTGTTATTGCGGCAGCAGGTGCAACTATTGCAAAACATGGAAATCGTGGTGTTTCTTCTAAATCAGGCTCGTCTGATCTTTTAGAACAGGCCGGGATTAACCTTGATCTAAATATGCACCAGACAGAACGATGCATCCGTGAAATGGGGGTTGGTTTCTTATTTGCCCCAAACCATCATAAAGCGATGAAATATGCGGCTGGCCCACGTAAAGAATTGGGCTTCCGTAGTATTTTTAATCTCCTTGGCCCGCTTACGAATCCGGCTGGGGTACGTCGCTATGTGATTGGTGTATTTTCAACAGAATTGTGTCGTCCACTGGCCGAAGTTTTAAAACAACTGGGGGCTGAACACGTCATGGTGGTTCATTCTAAAGATGGCTTAGATGAAATCAGTTTGGCTTCCTCGACTTATGTTGCTGAATTAAAAAATGGTGAAATCACGGAATGGATGATTCAGCCAGAAGATGTAGATATTGAATCTCAAACCTTAACTGGTCTTTCTGTTGATAGTGCTGCTGAGAGCTTAGCATTAATCAAAGACGCGCTCGGTAAGAAGAAATCAGCAAAAGGTGAAAAAGCAGCCAGTATGCTGGCATTAAATGCAGGTGCTGGTATCTATGTTTCAGGTCTGACCAAGAGTTATAAACAAGGTGTCGCTTTAGCACATGATATTATCTATGGTGGGCAAGCTTTAGAAAAAATGGGCATTTTGTCTGAATTTACCAAAACACTCAAAGAGTATGAAGCTTAAGGATTAGAGGACGTTATCATGGTGGATATTGCCAATACAATGTTGGGTAAAATTGTTGATCGTAAATACGAAGAATTTGCTCAACGTTTAAAACAACGTAGTTTAAACGATGTTGAGGCGCTTGCCCAAGCTGCAACACCTGTGCGTGGTTTTGCAAAATCTTTATACAGTAAACGCCCAGGTGTGATTGCTGAAATTAAGAAAGCCTCACCATCAAAAGGGGTCATTCGTGAAAATTTTAACCCTGCTGAAATTGCTCAACAATACCAGCAAGCCGGTGCAGCCTGCTTATCTGTTTTAACAGATTTAGATTTCTTTCAAGGCGCTGATGAAAATATTCAGATCGCCCGTAGTCACTGTGAATTACCTGCGCTACGTAAAGATTTTTTGATTAATCCTTACGGCGTTATCGAAGCGCGTGCTTTACATGCCGACTGTATTTTATTGATTGTGGCTTGTTTGTCAGATCAACAACTTGAAGAAATGTCAAAGACCGCATTTGAGCAGAACCTTGATGTTTTGGTTGAAGTTCATGATGAAGCTGAACTGGAACGTGCATTGCAACTTTCAGAGCGTTGTTTACTGGGTGTGAATAACCGTAATTTAAAAACCTTTGATGTCGATTTAAGTACCTCATTGCGTTTGAAGAAGTTACTTCCACCATCACGTTTACTGATCACTGAAAGTGGTATTGCAACACCAGATGATGTGCGCATGATGCAAGAACACGATATTCATTCGTTCCTTGTGGGTGAAAGCTTTATGAAGCAACCACGCCCTGATCATGCATTTAATGCGTTGTTTGGTCTGCCTGAAACAGTGTAATTAAAAGTCAAAGGGTGAGTTCGCTCACCCTGTTTTCATATTTCCCCAATCACCCCTATAAATTTTTCAACTCCCAACATTCAAGTCACGATCAACGCAGATATAACTGTGTGAATTCAATTCAGTTCAAATTTGACAAGATTCAGACTATACTGAGCGCCTAATACCGTCCATTTACTGTTTTTTGCAATTATGAGTAAATCTGATTCCACATTCTCTAAATCACAGCTTGATTTATTAAAACAATTCAAAAAACAAATCACTCCTCCGCATTCTTCAAAAGTTGCAGTGCAACCTGAAAGTAAGAATGCACAAGTAACAGCACCTGAAGAGTTAGATGATGCTGATTTGTTTAAAACCGCACTCGGCGGTGTAACCAAACTCGATAACGGCAATATTGCCAAAATCGAGCGTAGTGATTTGCGCAAAAAACCAGATGCAAAAACCCTTGCCAAACGCGCGGCGGCTGAAGGTGCATTTGAAATTAATGATGCAGAATTGTCAGATACTCAAGCGATTTTAAATCCTGTTGCAAGTCAGGCGGCTTTAAGCTATCGCATCGCAACACTACAACATAAAGTTTTTGAAGACTTAAAAGCTGGTAATCTACGCTGGTTTGAAGCTGTTGATTTACATGGTTGTACTGTTGAAGAAGCACGCTCTGCTGTATTGCAAATCATTCAAATGGCAAAAGATGAAAACCAAAATGTCATTAAAATTGTCCATGGCAAAGGTCCAGAAGCCATACTCAAAACTTATGTGAACGGCTGGCTTCGTCAACATCGTGATGTTTTAGCTTTTGTCAGTGCTCCTGAAAAACAAGGTGGCACAGGCGCAGTTTTGGTTTTACTGAAACGTGCTGAAAGAAATCCAAAATCAAATGGAAATCCATGATCATTTGTTTTAAATGATCAAAACTCTCTTAAGTGTCGGTTTATCTTGTAATTAGAAAATATTATTCATTTTTCTGATACAATGCCGTCCTTGTTCAAACCGTATAAGTGAACACGTTTTATGTCTATGCAGCAATCCTACGCGAATATTTTAACTGCCGTTGGCGAGGACTTAGACCGTCCTGGTCTGAAAGATACGCCTATGCGTGCGGCTAAAGCTTTTTCGTACTTGACGTCTGGCTATAGCAAAACGCTGGAAGAAGTGACCAATAATGCGGTCTTCCCTTCTGATAATGATGAAATGGTCTTGGTAAAGAATATCGAATTTTATTCGTTATGTGAGCATCATTTATTGCCTTTTCATGGTCGTGTACATATTGCCTATCTCCCTTCTGGCAATGTTTTAGGACTGTCTAAATTTGCTCGTATCACAGAAATGTTTGCTCGCCGTTTACAGATTCAAGAACAGTTGACCAAGCAAATTGCAGATGCAGTGGCTGAAGTTACTCAAGCACGTGGTGTTGCCGTGGTCATTGATTCAGCGCACATGTGTATGATGATGCGTGGTGTCAGCAAACAAGAATCGACCACACGTACCGTGTCATTTGTCGGTGATTTTAAAACAGATAAAGAAGCACGTCGTGAGTTTTTATCTGCCGTGCCTGAAGCACATTAAGACTGATCATTCAGTAAGCAATATAAATATCAAAGCCTCATTTTATTGAGGCTTTATTTTACGATAGGGTTTTACAATGTCTTTAATTTGGTTGGTAGGTCATGGTTTAACGCACAGTGAAACCACTATCGATTATCCTCGTGCTGAACGATTGGTTAAAGGAAATCCAAAACGACTCACACAAAATTTGTATGAACATCCCAATATGAATTGTGGTATTTGGCAATGCGAAGTCGGTGCATGGGATATTCAATTTGCAGACAATAAACAAGAATTTTTTCAGGTGATTGAAGGTTCTGTACGTTTGCATGATAAAAACACATCATCATTTGTAGAAATTAAAGCTGGTGAAGCAGGAATTATCCCACCTTCATTTATCGGTACATTTGAAGTGCTTGAAGCAGTTAAAAAATATTTTGTTGTGGTTGAAGTTTAAGCCAGTAAAACTTGTGACTTTTTTGATGATCAGCGGGTTCAAATATAAGCTTTTTTATATTTTTTGCTTTCTTATAGCTTATATTTGTAAAACACTCACTTACTGTCCACTTAAAACTATATGATTTAAATTATCTCAGCCTTATACCATTATTTTAAATGAAAAATTTACTGATCTTGATTTCAGCGTTAACTGCCACTAGCGCCTTTGCCGACAATCTAAATGCCAACGAATTAAAAGATGTGCAAAGTGTCATTAAATTATTTAAAAATAAAAATATCACCGCGATTTCAAACAACATTACCTACCCCTTACATCGTGAAGAACCCATCCCAAGTATTGCCAATGCAACCCAGATGAAACAACGCTTTAACCAAGTGTTTGATACTCAACTTATTCAAGAGATTGCCAACTCAAAACCATCACAATGGGAAAGTATGGGTTGGCATGGTGTGATGCTCAATGGTGGCACACTATGGTTAGATGGTCATAAAATTAAAGCCATCAACTACAGTAGTGATGCTGAACAAAAATATAAAGCGCAATTGATTTCACAACAGAAAATTCAATTACATTCATCACTTAAAAATTTTAAAACACCTGAATTACAGTTTAAAACCGCCAAATTTCAAGTGCGTATAGATGCTATGCCCAATGGTAAATACCGTTATGCATCTTGGGGAACAAAACAGTCGCAAGCGACAAAACCTGATCTGATTTTAAATCAAGGTCGTGTTGAAATGGATGGTTCAGGCGGCAATCACCACTACATTTTTAACAGTGGTACATATCAATATGTGGTTTATCGTCATGTTTTAGGTGCAAGTGAAACACCAGATGTCACATTAGAAGTCACTCAAAAAGGCAAAAAGATCCTTTCGCAAGCAGGCAAATTATTTAAATAGTTTGTATCAATGATTGAGCTGAATCATTTTTCTCAAGTTTTTTCTAATTCATACAGATTTAAAGCTAGTCGAGCAAATCACCATGATGAACTGCTCGATAAGCTGTTCAAAATCATGTGCTGTGCGATATATCACAAACACACAGCCAATCCTTTAAATATGATATTTGATTATTTTTTTTCAGCCAATTGATAAATCAATTGTTCCATTTGTTGCATGTATTGACGGTTCTCATGGTCCCACGGATGGAAGTTTGGACGGAAATAATCGATATAATTTCCCAATTGCTTTCTCAATACACCAATGCCGCCAAAGGTATAATGATAGGTCTTTTTCCAGCTGGATAAATCGCTTAACTTCCCTTCTCCTTTAACAATGGTCAAGAATACAGGGATCACTAAGCCCCAGAACACAATCGTTGCGACCACCAATCCAAAACTACGAACAGCATAGGCATAAGGACCATGCCCCATTGCAGTATTCCATACATCAAAAGCCACGGCTTTATGTTCTGTTTCTTCAAAAGCATGCCAACGCCAGATATTGGCATAATGTTCTTCAGCCCCTTCAAATAACTCAGGTGTCCGTAATACAGAATCTGCCAATAAAGCGGTAAAATGTTCTAATGCAATTGTTCCACTGAGCCAAAAATATGCAGGTAAGTGTTGTTTAAGCAGACCAAAAATCTCTAAAACCAATGCTTCAAATTTTGGTGCAATCGGTGAGCGTGCAAATAAGGCTTGGTTATATTCTTCATGCTCACGTCCATGCATTGCTTCTTGACCAATAAAAGCCGTCACCGCTTTTTGTAATTCTGGGTCTTGGACTAAATCACGATGTGCCCTTACCGCATCAATAAAGAAGCGTTCGCCAATAGGCAAGACAATAGAAAAAGTATTTAGCAATGCGGTAAAAATTGGACCTGCGGCGGTATGCCAATCTGCGATTCGCTCTGCAGGTAGATTAAATCTAACATCACGGCGAATAGGTAATGGCTCATGATACACACTCGATTTAATAAATTTTTTTAAAATGCCCATGGTTGATCCTGCCTCTGGCTGATTATCATTTTTTTAATTTAGCTGGTGCGCTTATTAGAATTTTACTTAACTGGGTATAATTCCATAGGTCATTTCGACTCATTTACATGTCATTGCATCTCTATTTCATGATATTTTGATTGAATAAGTCTCTCAAAGCATGTCGATATATGCTTGCGATACCATCAACATCATGATCTAAATTGAGCAAAAAGTGGGTCGTTCAAATGCCTTTTTCAGTTCAAAAATAGGCTTTGCTGAAATGCTGCATCAAGCATATTCAATAAAAAACGCCGAGTCATAACAGAAATTAAATGTAAGATATTTCAGAGAAATACATTTAGTTTTTTGATTTATTTTTTAAACTTAAAGGTTTTCACAACACTTAAGCTTGAACAAATACTCTAGTATTTACAAAGCAATGCCTTAAACATCAAGGCACTGCTTTGTTCAAGATATAAAAATTTAGCCGTTAGAATAATAATTTTTTAGGATGCTCATCGCTTTGTAATGGAACAACGTGGTCATCTTTTAAATCGACCCCTGAAAGTTGTAATTTAAATGAATTCCGCATCAACGCCATTAAACGCTGTGTGGCAATTTGAATACTCAGCCCTGCAGGTCGTACATTGGAAATACAGTTCCGGCTTGAATCCATACTGCCTTTTCGCGCTTTCCAAGTGTAATACACCCCCATACTGTCAGGTGAGCTTAGACCAGGCCGTTCGCCAATCAACATAATCAATAAGGGTGCATTAAAACTTTGTGCCACTTCATCGCCTAATGCCACACGACTCCCAGTTGCAAGCACAATCGGCGCCAGTTTCCAGCCCTCAGCATCAATATGTTCACGTAAGGAATCGATATAGGCAATGGCATTCTCTTCTATTGCTCGTGCAGATAAGCCATCACCAACCACGATACATACATCATATTGCTGTGGGTGCTGTTGCACATAAGTCGTGAGTTGAGTTTGAGCCTGTTCCGATAACTCACGGCCCAAATCAGGGCGCTTTAAATATACTTCTTTGTCGGTTGCTTTACTTTCCACAATGAGACTTTCAAATTTTAAATCTCTAAGCCGAGCTTGCATATTTTCAGTATCTAATTGGTGAAAAACAGCATCTTTGGCCTGTGCATGCGAGAGTTGAAACTTAAGCAATTCCTGAGTTGGAATGCTACATCCTACTCTTCCCATCGCAATTCGGGCATCAGTATATTGTTTTAACTTATGCCAAGGATCTTCATGAAAACCATTTGGAAAAGTTTCAAGTTTTGAGAGCTTCATGGTTTACTCTCCTTTTTATGATAATAATTTAGCAAAGTTTTTTGGCATACTGCTTGGCCAATGAATTTGCCGTTGTTCTTGGTGCAAAATTCCTTGCTGATCTAACCAAGCCGAGAACTCAGGGGCCGGTTTTAATCCCATTAACTGACGTAAATATAAGGCATCATGGAATGATGTGGTTTGATAATTCAACATTACATCATCCGAACCTGGAATTCCCATGATAAAGTTAATTCCCGCAGCACCAAATAGCGTGAGTAACACATCCATATCATTTTGATCTGCGTCGGCATGGTTGGTATAACAAATATCACAACCCATAGGTACACCGAGTAATTTGCCACAGAAATGATCTTCTAACCCTGCACGAATAATCTGTTTCCCGTCATACAAATACTCTGGACCGATAAACCCAACCACAGTATTGACCAATAATGGATTGTATTTACGTGCCACGGCATAGGCTCGTGCTTCAATGGTTTGCTGGTCCACACCATGATGCGCATTACTGGATAAGGCACTGCCCTGTCCAGTTTCAAAATACATGACATTTTGACCAATTGTCCCTCGATTAAGTGCTAAAGTCGCCTCATATCCTTCCTGAAGTAAATCCAAGGTAACACCAAAGCCTTCATTGGCCAATTGCGTACCCGCAATGGATTGGAACATTAAATCAATTGGAATATTACGTTCTGCAAGTTGAATCCCAGAACTGATATGGGTTAACACACAAGATTGAGTGGGAATTTCATATTCTTGGATAATATGGTCAAGTAACTTTAACAATTCCGACAAATTATGTAAGTTGTCTGTGGCTGGATTAATCCCAATCACAGCATCACCATTACCATACATCAAGCCATCCAATAAGCTGGCCGAAATACCCAATACATCATCGGTTGGATGATTCGGTTGTAAGCGGGTTGATAAATGGCCTTTTAAACCAATCGTATTGCGAAATTGTGTCACCACTTCACATTTACTTGCAACCAGAATTAAATCCTGATTACGCATAATTTTACTCACAGCAGCAACCATCTCTGGCGTTAAACCCTTGGCTAAATTGGCCAATTTTTCAGAAGTTGCATCTTCACTCAGCAACCAATTTCGAAAATCACCTACAGTAAAGTGCGCAATTGGCGCAAATAAATCAGCACGATGTTCATCAATAATTAAACGCGTAATATCATCTTTGTCATAGTCGATGACTGTTTCATTTAAAAAAGTTTTTAATGGGACTTCTGCCAAAGCCATCTGTGCTGCCACACGTTCCGTTGCATTACTGGCTGCAACACCGGCCAACTCATCACCAGAACGTAATGGGGTTGCCTTAGCCATTAAGGTCTTTAAATCTTGGAAAATATATTGTTGCTGAGCAACGCTATAACGATAACTCATAATTATAATTCCTGTTCTGCTGCCTTAATGCTGGCAAATTCTTCTTCTGGTGTGCCTGAAATCAGATGATGACGACTATAAACAAGAAAATAAACAATGAAGACCACATAGATACCCAAAGCGATAAACCAGACTTTAGGATCAACAAGGAAACCCGCAACCACGGCGACAATTGATAAGATCAACGCAATACTGGAAGTAAAAATACCACCGGGTGTTCGATATGGACGATATACATCAGGTTGTGAAATACGTAATTTGATATGCGCCATCATCATTAAAACATAAGAAATCGTCGCACCAAATACCGCAATCAAAATCAGTAAATCTCCCTGTTTGGTTAATGACAATAAGAAGCCAATAATCCCTGGAATAATCACGGCTAAATATGGCGATTTATTTTTGTTGGTCAATGATAAAGACGTCGGTAAATAACCTGCACGAGAAAGTGCAAAAATTTGCCGCGAATAGGCATAGATAATCGAGAAGAAGCTCGCGATTAAACCAGCCAAGCCAACAAAATTTACAAAGTTCGCCAACATGCCGTGCCCATATACTTTAACCAGTGCATCCACCAAAGGTGCACCTGAATCTTTAAGTACACTTGCACCTGCTGCACCCGCACTCAATATTAAAATCAAGATGGCAAAAGCAGCCAAGATCAACATCGCACCAATCAAACCACGTGGTAATGATTGTGCTGGATTTTTGGCCTCTTCAGCAGCTAAAGGAACGCCTTCTACAGCAAGGAAAAACCAGATTGCATACGGAACTGCTGCCCAGATCCCTAAATAACCTTGGGGTAAAAAGCTACTCGCACCGGCTTTAGATGAATCAACTGCAATATCGAATAGATTAGCACTGTTAAAATGAGGAATCATCGCAACAAGGAACACCACCACTGCAACCACTGCGATCGCAGTAATCACAAACATGATTTTAAGTGCTTCACCTGCACCTTTTAAATGAATCCCCATAAAAACCAAATAACAGATTAAATAAATTAACCATCCGCCAACTCCAAATAAGGATTCACAATATGCACCAATAAAGGTCGCGATTGCTGCTGGAGCGATAGCGTATTCGATCAGAATCGCTGTTCCTGTTAAATAACCACCAAATGGTCCAAAAGCCATACGGGCAAAACTGTATCCACCACCTGCTGTTGGGAGCATGGTCGACATTTCTGACATTGAGAGGCATATACATAGATACATAATCGCAGCAAAAATCACTGCGACAAACATACCGCCCCAACCGCCTTGAGCGATACCAAAGTTCCATCCAGCAAAGTCACCTGAAATCACATAGGCAACCCCTAAACCGACCAAGAGTAACCAGCCAACAGCACCCTTTTTTAATTCTCGTTGAGCAAAATATTCTTTGGAATCTTCTGTTTTTACGATAGTTGATTGTTCATTTCGAGCGTCCATCATCGTTCCTTTTTAATTTGCCTTCTTTTGTATAAGCAAAAAAAGTGCCTTTCCTTGGATGACGTCAATGTTTTTTGTTCAATCCCATGAACATCACGTCTTATCAGTTGTTAAAAACTGCTTTTAAATGAATCTACCAAACAAAGGTAGGAGAAAAGTTGAATAGCACCAAACTAGAGAATCGGAAAAAGTTATTGAAAATTGAATAATTAAAAGAAAAATAATGAAATTTATATATTTTATTTACTTTGTTATTTGTTTATTTAATTTAAGATATTATTTAGTATATATGCATAAATGGATTATGCGATGGACTCAAAACCACATGCTAAAAAGCCAATAATCAAAAATGAAAATTTGCACCCTACTCAAGCAAACTCACGTTCCCAGCAAGCTTTACAATTGGCACTGATTCAATGTCAGCAGGATTTACTCAACACAGCGCTGCTCGCTGCTGTTGTTATACAAATTAGAGATCTGCAAAAAAATCTACTGTGGTGTTCCGCCAATACAGATCCATTCACAGGATTCCAGCAAGATCAGAATTTGGAAACAAAGCCAGATCACTATATTTATAGTGCGCCTATTCTTGATTTAACATCAGGGGAAGCATGTGGTGAAGTGGTTTTATTTCACAGCTTAAATCAAGCAAATATTTTTGGACAATTGGCCGTTACGCAATGTGCAGAGATCATTGCACAAAAATTATATACACAGCCCTTTAATCGTTTAACTATCCATGCATTTTCAGTCCCACAGAAAATAATGATCAATGATCAGTCGATCCTTTTAACGCCACGGCAGTTTGAAATCATCTGTATTTTAATTCTAAATCCTTTGGGCTTAACCCTAGAACAGCTACATATTTATCTCTATGGCGATGAACAGATCAGCTTAAATACGCTTAAATCTGAGATTTCTTATTTAAAAAATAAGGTGGGTGAATTAATCTGTGCAAGAACTTATCAGATACAGGCAGAAATTCATGCGGATTTTAAAGAGTTGGAAGATGCTGTCGATGCGGGTTATCTTGATACAGTCAAACAACTCTACCAAGGCCATTTCTTTATAAAAACCAAAAGCCCTTTTCTAAACAATTGGCAGCAGATTCTAAGTATGAGGATCAATAATCTACTTGTATAAACATCCTTGGCTTGCGATCGATTAATACTTATCTCAACATGTCATTCTCAAAGCCCTACTCTCGAAATAACATTCTAAAATCCGATTTGTCAGATCTACCTTTAAAAATAATGTACAAAGCCTAAACCAATTTTTTGCCAATCAAGTTGGTTTTGTTGTTGGTACTCCCAATTGACGTTTAATGAATTTTGACGATTAAGCGAATATTGCAGTGTGCTCTGGATACGTAAATTCCACTCACTTGAATCTTGCCAATAGGGTAATTCGACTTGAACAATACTGTTTAAACGATCTGACCATACATTTTGGCAGCCTAATGTTGGTCCCAGTCCAACGCGCCAGCCTTTATCCAATGATCTACCTGCTTGAAGCTGTGTTTGTAGTTCTGCATAACAAAGATGCTTACGATCATCATCTGCAAGTGTATAACCAGATTGGGCTTTTGCACTGACTACGCCATGTTGTTGCTGGTCACTAAATTGTCCATTTTGAATGGCTTCTTGCTGCCAGCCTAAAGTAAAACCCCAGGTTATTGGCATTTTAAACGGGGTGATGGGGTTATAAGAGTTTACTGTTAATACATCGAGATGTTCGAGTTTAAGCCGATCATCTCGCCATTGCGCAGCACCGTCCAGAAACAACAATTGCGTGCCTGTACGGAAGCCGCCCTGCGGATCTTTTAGTTCGTGATAGGCCTGACGATGACCAATTTGTACAAATTTTTCACCCTGAACCTCACCTGCTTCCACGGACCACTTACGTGAATCATGTCCATTAACTGGATCAACTTTCGGACGCACAGGTGCTAAACGCTGTTTCTCTATAGGGATTTGACTACGTAAGCCTAGCAGTTGTCTAAAACGCGGTTGAGTAAAGCTTGCATCGACCTGACGAGCAACGAATTGTAAATATAAATCGTCATAGGCCATTTCTAATATTTTTGCACGATCTTGATCATCATAACCAGCGATAGCCGCTTGCATCTGTTGTGGTTCTAATACTGCAATTGCATGGGCTTTTTTTGCCAATGCATGACCATGTTGTTTGGCCTGTGAATTTAATTGTGTTTCTAACGCTGGACGATATACCGCTTCTCTTACTAATCCCTGTTGCTCTACGGCTTTAATGGTTTCAATTGGGATCGCTGCATATGTAAATTGCTTGCGTAAATTCGAGCGTGGACGGACTAAATCAATCAACCCCAATAAACGATAGGCACAATTATCACTGACAAAATAATAAGGAAAACTGACCTTTTGCATTTCCCAAATATGTTTTACCAAAAAAGCGGTCTCTTCAGGATTTAAATTGAGTTCATATTCCCAAAGATCACGGCTTTCAAAATCACCATATTCTTTCACTTTGCGATAATAAGGCATTAAAGAATATTCACCAGGATATTTCCCAACTAACCCTTTCCATGCATAAGACCAATTGTCATCGCTGTTTACTGTGGCTGCATAATTCACAGCATAAGAAACTAAGTTGAGCTGTTTTTGATCTTTAGGATCAAGACGAAGCAAGGTATGTCCAAACATTGAGCTTGGATTGCCCATAAAATCAGTCGCATAAATCAAGGTCACTTGGTAGGGTTTGATTTGTCCATACCATTGATCAAACTCAGGACAGGACACAACAGGTAATTGTTGTTGTGAAATATTTAGTTGTTGTATCAACCATTGGCTACGTGCAGGAAATTTACAACGAATGGATTGATTGGCAGCGGCGACTTGAAACAGTGCAATGATATCTGCATTCATTTCATTTTGGATGTTCTGGCGACCATCTTGAGCAAAAAAATAACCTGAATAACTGACTTCACTTTGGTTTGTGCTTTTATGACTAGTGTTATGGTGATTTAAATCTTTAGCAGAGGCATCTTCTGCATAAAGTAAGCGTTTCCAGGTGATATGACCGGCTAATTGTTTTTGTTGCGCCAGTTTTAACGCATTTTCTAATGCGTGCTGATTCTCTAAAGCGGATTCCGCATGTAAATGAACGGTAAACAATGAACTGAGTAAGCTTAAACTAAGTGCTAAATATTTCATTCAATCATCAATTTATATAGATATATTATAAAACTGCGCAATTAAGAAATGTCAGCTCAATACAAGAGTTCGCTCAATGTTCACTCATGTTCGATTCATTTCTCAATAATGTATATTTGATAAAATTTAAATAAAAAAACCCTGCAACAAGGCAGGGTTTTTGACGCAATTAAACGTAAGCTTTTAACACTTCGTCTTTTGCCATCACTTGTTGAAGTGACGCTAATACTTGTAGAGAATTTTGATTTTCTGCTGAATAAATACTTGCAAAGTTTGACTTCGCTACAGCATTGAAACGTGCTTTATCTGCATCTTTAACATTTAACAATGAAGCAAGTACGTTTAGGCTTTCACCTTGACCTACAGCCATATCACGTGCAAGTGCTTCTGAGTTTTCATTGGTAAAGGTCACAACTTGCGCAGTCACTTTACCATTGCCATTACAACCTAAAGTACCAAACGTAATACCTAATAATTGGTTAGTAAAAAGACCATTGGTGGTCGCCGCTAAAATTTTCGGTACTTTTCCAGATTGACCAGCCCAAACTTGTGAACCTACACCACAACCCACATCTGGATCAGCCATAGCAACACTTGAACCCGCAGCCAATACAGCAGCCAAAGCGATTTTTTTTAACATATAATTCTCCAGAATTTTCATATGCATTGTTTTAATTCAACATATGTAAATTGTTATTTTCCATTATGTGTAAGTTTGATTACACCTATTTAGATTTATCACATAAATTCAGATATGCAAATCTAAATGTGACAATTACGAAATTATTTATTGTACTTTTTTAGTGACCATTCACCCTTTTTATTACGATCTCCAAGAATCTTAAGCACCAAAACCAGACTTAAAAGTAACAGTAAATACCACGAGCCTAGCTTACCCCACCCCACCATATGCCATGCATCTACTTGACTTGGATACAACCAAATTTTATTAAAAGTGCTAATATTTTCAGCAACCCAAATTATAAATGCCAAAACAACCAATACAGGTAACATCGGAAGCTGAAATTCATGCTGTTGTAGTTTAAAACGAATTTTTGTTTTCCAAAAAATCACTACACTCCAAATGAACAGTACATTTCGAAAATCTGGAATAAAGAATTTGCTCATAAAATTGATATATGACAATAGTGCCAGACTCAACATATTGGCAAAACTGGGCAAATTTAAAAATGAAACCTGATACAAACGCAGTGAACGTGCAAAAAAACTACCGACTGCCGAATACATAAATCCTGCAAATAAAGGCACGGTCAAAAGCTTAAAAACGGCAGGTTGCGGATATTGCCAAGAAGCAATTTGCGGGTGTGTTAAAAATATTTCCATCCCCATGGCCATGATATGAAATAAAGCAATAACTTTCGCTTCTGCCCAGGATTCTAGTCTTAAATACAATAAGCAGGCTTGAATGATCAACGCATAAAACAATAAGCAGTCATAACGAAACAAACCATAAAATTCATGGCTACCCATCTTTGCCGTAATGACAAATGCAATCAGCAATAAAATACCAAATAAGGCAGCCGATGCTGCCTTAAATAGAAATTCATATAATGATTTAAAATAGATCATAAATGCATTTACAACAATAAGTTAACCTAAGTATTTGGCACTGTATTGGTGTACAGTGTCAATAAATGCTTTTGGTTTTTCAGGGTCAACCCATTGGGTAATACCATGACCTAAGTTGGCAATATAACCTGTTTTCTCACCATTGGCATAAGCATCATCCAACATGGCTTTGGTTGCTTTTTCAATAGAATCAGCTAAACCATACAATGTTGCTGGATCTAAATTTCCTTGTAGCGCTGCACGTCCATTAACGGTTTGGCGCGCCACGTTTAACGGGGTTGTCCAATCTAAGCCAAATGCATCTGCACCTGTTGCAATCATTGGCTCTAACCATTGACCACCGCCTTTGGTAAATAAGATCACAGGTACTTTGCGCCCTTCATGCTCTCGTTTTAATCCTGCAACAATTTTCTGCATATATTTGAGTGAAAATTCTAGATATTCACGATGCGCCAATGCGCCACCCCAGCTATCAAAAATTTGTACAGCTTGAGCACCAGCCTCAATTTGAGCATTTAAATAGTCAATTACAGCATCGGCTAAACGATCTAATAAAGCATGTAAAACTTCAGGTTGTGCATACATCATCTGTTTGGTAAAACGGAAGTCTTTGCTTGAACCACCTTCCACCATGTAGGTTGCCAAGGTCCACGGACTACCCGAAAAACCAATTAAAGGCACCTGACCACCCAAAGCTGAACGAATGGTTGAAACCGCATTCATGACATAAGCCAGATCAGATTTGGCATCGAATTTGGGTAAATTTGCCACATCCTGTTCAGTACGAACTGTTTTATGGAATTTAGGACCTTCACCTGTTTCAAAATAAAGTCCTAAACCCAAAGCATCGGGAACAGTCAAAATGTCTGAAAATAGAATTGCGGCATCAAGCTCATAACGGCGCAAAGGCTGTAAAGTCACTTCACAAGCAAATTCTGTATTTTTACAAAGAGAAAGAAAATCACCTGCTTTCGCACGTGTTTCACGATATTCTGGTAAATAACGCCCAGCCTGACGCATCATCCAAACCGGAGTCGTATCTACAGGTTCACGCAATAAGGCACGTAGAAAACGATCATTTTTTAAGGTCGTCATTTACTTTCCCAATCAAAAATTAAATTCGCCCCATCATAGCAAAAAGGCCTGCTACATAACCATTTCTAGAAAATTTTTCTCAATAAAGTTTTATTTGCTTGCTTTGATTTAAATTTCGTTTGGTATACGAAAATAAAACAAAACCAGCTGACAGAGAAAATGTCTATAGAAAAAAATGATTAACACAAAACAAATACTGCAACACCTTATAATTTCTGCAATACTTACACAGATTTTTAGTCATAAATTATGAATAATTCTTAAGGTTGATCTACATGTTCGTTCGCTCAATTCTTGCTTTGAGTTTAAGCTGTTTATTAACAGGTACAGCTTTTGCTGCATCTACAGCTGAGCAACCTCTAACGCCTAAAAAAGTTGCTGCTCCCGTTGAAGATCCTATTGATCCACTTGCTATTGACAGTTCTGCTTCAAGTGTAGAAACACAGATAAGCCAGCAAGAGCAACAAGACTTAGACAAAGCTGCAAACACGCTACAAAATTTAGAAAAAACTGAGGATAAAAACTCAGGTACTGCTATTGCCCCATCGTCTCCACAGACCACGACTGCAAAAACGGCAAGCAATCCCAATGCACCGAAAGCATCATGGACTTTGGATGGGATCAACAATGCACAATGGTACGAAAATATTGGCAAGGGTCAATTCCCTGTCTATGCCCGTGCCCATGTCATGTTAAATAATGCACATGCTTCACCTGGTGCAATTGATGGTTCAAGCGGTATGAATACGCTGAAAGCCATTGCTTCATTCCAACAAATGAATGGTATTAAACCGACAGGTGAGCTGACCAAAGAAACTTGGGATGCATTAGTGTCTCAACAAGGCAATAAACCTGCTTTTGTGGAATACACGATAACGGCTGAAGATCTAAAAGGTCCTTATGCAAAATCAATTCCGCGTGATTATGCTTTACAAGCAAAAATGCCAGGTTTGTACTACACCCGTGTCACCGAAATGTTGGGTGAAAAATTCCATATGGATGAAGAGTTCTTAAAGAAACTTAATCCTAAAGCAACATTTAACAAAGTTGGTGAAAAAATCGTTGTCACCAATATCCGTAACGAATTGCCTGAAAATATCCATTTAATTGTGGCGCATAAAGGTGCGAAACAATTGTATTTATTTAATGCGCAAAACCAAATGGTCGGCTCATTCCCTGCCACAATTGGTAGTTCTGATACGCCATCGCCAACAGGAACGTATAAAGTTACCGGTGTTGCTCGCAACCCTTGGTATAGTTACTCGCCAAGTAACTTTGTACAAGGCAAAAACTTAAAACCATTATCATTACCACCTGGTCCAAATGCCCCTGTAGGCAACATCTGGATTGGCTTGAGTAAGAAATCATTTGGTATCCATGGTACGCCAAACCCATCTGCAATTTCGAAAACAGCTTCACATGGTTGTATTCGTTTGACCAACTGGGATGCCAATGACTTAGGTAAAAAAGTTAAATCGGGTGTAACGGTTAAATTCTTAGAATAATCTTATACTTGATGAAATGAAAACCAGTGTGCATACACTGGTTTTTTATTGCAAAAGCTAAAAACCTTATCGTTCCAAAAACAAAACAACATGTTGCTATTTTGCTATTTCATCCCAATTACTTAAATATTAATATTTACTCATGTTAAAAAATAAAGAATTGGAGACTTGAGATGAATACTTTTTTACATCACAGCGAAAACCGTGGTCACGTAAAAATGGGTTGGTTAGACACCAAACATAGTTTCTCTTTTGGTAGCTGGTACGATCCTAAATATATGGGTGTTGGTTCTTTACGTGTAATCAATGACGATACCATTGCAGCACATAAAGGTTTCGGTACTCACCCACATGACAATATGGAAATTTTGACCTGTGTACTTAAAGGTACCATTTCACACAAAGACAGTATGGGGAATGAACGTCATATCCATGCGGGTGAATGGCAAGTGATGAGTGCAGGTACAGGTGTACAACACAGTGAAATCAACCAAGGTGATGAAGCCGTTCATATGCTACAAATTTGGGTGATTCCAAATGTTCAAGATGCTGAACCGAATTATCAACAAATTGAACGTGATCCTAAAAAATCACCTAATGAATGGCAATTGATTGTGGGTCCAAATGACAATGCGCCGATGCATATTCGTCAAGATGCTGAAATTAAAGCGGCATATTTGGAAAAAGGTCACACACTTGAAGTGAAAGCAACCCAAAAATTTAACTATGTACATGTGATCGAAGGTGAGATTGATATTGCCGGTCAAGTCGTTAAAGCAGGTGATGCTTATTTATTTGACGAAGATTCAACACTTACTGCACATGAAGATAGCCAATTTATTTGGTTTGATCTAAACAGCTAATCCGTATGCAATAAAAAACCTCCGTATGTAATATATGGAGGTTTTTTTATGTCGAGCTTATTGAATAAGTTAGCAGCAGTGTTTAAGCACAATAATCTTTTTTCTGAGCTTTAATCAATGATAAAGCAGCATTCCAAGCGGCCTGAATAATTGGTTCAGCAGCATCACTTTCAAATTGCTTGACCGTATATTCACATATTTGCTTACTCGGATAATGCAGTTTTGAGCTGCTCATGGCTTTGATCTGAACTTGACAAGCCCGTTCTAAAAAATAAATTTCATGAAATGCTCTTGCAATACTATTACCAGTGGCTAACAAACCATGATTACGTAAAATCATGCAACGATAATTGCCTAAATCCTCAACCAAACGCTCTCGCTCTGTGGTGGAAAAAGCGATGCCCTCATATTCATGATAAGCAATATTATTATAAAATTTCAGTGCATGTTGCGACAAAGGTAATAAACCTTTTTCTTGTGCAGACACCGCAATCCCATCTGCCGTATGGGTATGAATAACACAGTGAATATCATCTTTGGCATGGTGCAAGGCAGAATGAATAACGAAACCTGCAACATTGACCATTTTCCCTTGGTCATAATCGGCCACAATATTCCCTTCATGATCAATCTTCACCAAATCTGATGCTTTCATCTGATCAAATGTCACACCATAGCGGTTAATCAGAAAATGATCAGGCTCATGCGGGACACGTAAACTGATATGGGTATCAATCAAATCGGTCATTCTATAGTGTGCAATTAAACGATATAGTGCTGCCAACTGACAACGTGCTTCCCATTCAGCCTTATCAATATGCTTTGGACGTTTCATCCTAAAATCCTTTTTATTGCCAATGTATAAAACATCATTACTTTTAACGAGAGTTCAACAAATTAACAAGTTTTAATTCGTGAATGGCGACTAAAGCATCAATTTTGGAGTTACAGAATATAAAAAATCCAAACCAATAATTGAATATTGATTTGGATTAAAATTATTAATTATCATATTTTTTATTATTATTTATACTTATTAAATTATTATAATAAAGCTTTATCTTTTATTTATTTTTATTAAATTAAAAAATTAAATTATTATTTATTTTAATTCTTCATTATTGTTATAAAACGCCCTCTTTCGTTGTTATAAAAAATAGATTTAAATACTGAGCTGATAGAGCAATTTCTTACCCTTAAAAGTTAAATCCTTAATAAAAACAATATCTCTATTGTCTAAGTAAGAAATAGCATCATCAATTTCAATATAGTCTTCATCAATCAACCATGAAATATCCAGTTCGTTTAAGTCGACCATACCGACTAAGTAAATAGCCTGATTTTTATTTTGTCGATTTTGAATGTTTTTTAAAATTTCGCGTATCTTAATCCAGTCTTTCATATTTTAAATCTCATCGTGCTTACAGGTTCTATTATATTTATTGGAGAATTAAATGCTAGATAGAAAAATGCCCTATGCGACAAAATTTGTCGCATAGGGCATCACCATAAAAACTCGTAATATCTGTATAAATTTCATCCATAAATATGAATCAGAATTTCCCCCGACAATCGCTTTAAAATTGCAATATTAAAGCTTGAATTCATCCCCTATATGCTGTTCTCGTACTTATAGTCAAACAAGGAAAACCCACCTCTGCTTGTAGCGCTTCTTACAAACTCACTGCTAGCGTCCCAATTTTTGTGCATGTGATTGACCTTTGCAAAATCACGATTTCATACCTTCACTCGTGTACAAAATTTTGCTCAATGAGATGTCATACGCAATCCCATTCCCCACAACCAATAAATGCCACCCTTTTCACGGTAAAATCTGCTGTTTAATCATTTGAAGTCACAATCTTATCCCTTCGCCTTAAGAAGACTGTGATATGGACTTTGCAGCATCACTTGATTCTAGCTTGATCTCATCGGGCTGGTTTTCTCCACGATTTAAAAATAGATTTAATAAAATTGCGGCCAAAGTTGCTGTACCGATTCCACCGAGATCAAATGAACCAATATGTACACTAAAATTACCTGCCCCCATGATCAAGCTGACCGCCGCAATAATTAAGCTACTGTTTTTAGTGAAATCAATTTTGTTATCAATCCAAATCTTTGCACCAGCCACTGTGATTAAACCAAACACCACAATTGAAGCACCACCTAAAAGCGCCACAGGAATAGTACTGATCACAGCTCCAAACTTAGGTGATAAGCCCAACAAAATGGCAAAGATCCCAGCAATCACAAAGACAGTAGTTGAATAAATTTTAGTGACAGCCATAACCCCAATATTTTCAGCATAGGTGGTCATCCCTGTCCCACCAACAGAAGCTGATAAACTGGTACATACACCATCGGCAAAAAAAGCACGTCCAATATAAGGTGATAAATCACGACCCGTCATTGCAGATACTGCTTTAAAATGACCTAAATTTTCAGCGACAAGAATTATTGCCACAGGCGCAATTAACAGCATGGCATTGGCATTAAACGTAGGTGCAACAAAATGTGGTAGGCCTAACCATGCAGCATTGCTGATGACTGCAAAATCGATAGCTTTACCAAAGCCCATTACATTGGCAAGGATAAAATATAAGACATATGCACAGACCAAACCCAACAACAATAATAAGCGACGCATCATGCCTCGGGTAAATACAGCAATCGCACTGATACACAGAATGGTTAGAATTGCCATCCAAGTATCAAATGAATTTGCTGAAACACTTTTAATGGTGACGGGTGCCAAATTTAGTCCAATGATCATCACGATTGCCCCCGTAACAATCGGTGGCATCAACTTTTCAATCCAACCCGTTCCCGTCTTCATGACAATTAAACCAATCGCGGCATACAGCAAACCACAAGCGATGGTCCCCCCCAAAGCCAAGGCAATATTCGGATTTGACCCCACACCTGCATAGCCCGTTGCAGCTGCAACAGCACCGATAAATGCAAAACTCGATCCGAGATAACTCGGCATTCTTCCACCCGTCATCAAGAAGAATAAAATTGTGCCGATACCCGTGATAAATATAGTTAAATTGGGATCAAAGCCCATCAGCAAAGGTGCGAGAACTGTTGCACCAAACATTGCAAATGCATGTTGCAAGCCCAAAACGATACTTTTTCCGACAGGTAAATATTCATCAATTTGCACAGGGGTTTGATCTAAATTTCCTGTGTATGGTTTAAATGATGTAAACCATGGTTCTTTTGTCGCCATTTTCTAAGTCCCCATATTGAGAGATCAACATACATTTTGAGGTTCACAGTAACTGCGTTTGAAATATAGAAGCGCATTTAAACTTGGGTTGTGACGAATTGCTTTGACCTGACAAAACAATACATCATGGCTGCCGACCACTTGACTGGATACCACTTCACAATCAAATGAGATTAGGGCGTTATCTAACACGGGAGAACCCGTCACCAGTTCACTCCATTCAGCTTGTGCAAACCTCTGTTGCATCGGTGTTTTGCCACCAAAGAGATTCGATAATTCGGCTTGATTTGAACCCAATGTATTGACACACAAAACTTTATTTTCAGAAAAAATGTGATATACCGAAGCAGCCCGATTGAGACATACCAATAAGGTTGGAGGTGAATCCGTTACACTGCACACTGCAGATGCAGTAAAACCGGCCTGCCCTGCATCACCTTTGGTGGTGATCACATTGACCGCTGCACCCAGATTAGACATACCTTGTCTAAAGATAGCTTGATCGATTTCTAAATGGACATTGGCTTCACACGGCGTGTTAAACTCAATTATTTCACCAGCAAGTGCACTTTCCTGTTTGATCATTTGCATCATGACGCTCCCACCCCAATGCGCAAATGTTCATCGAGGTTAAAATTCTTTTTGAAAAAAATGATTAAAACGCATAGACAAATCTAGACATGCTCTATCCCACATGTGCTACAGATGCAATTTCTACTAAGGCTTCAGGTTTAACCAGTCCGACCTGTATACAATATCGAGCGGGTTTATCATTGGGAAAATATTCAGCATAGACCACATTTACTGCGGCATAATCCGCCCAATCTTTGACGAATATTGAATTAAACGTAACATCATCCATCGTCCCACCTGCAGTTTCGATGACGCTTTTAATGGTTTCTAAAATATGCCGGGTTTGCCCTGCGGCATCACCGACACACACCACATCATTATTTTCATCAAAAGCCAACGTACCTGAGACATAAACAATATTGTCTGCTTTGGTTGCTGGCACATAAGGTGCAAGGGGCTTAGCCGTACCTGCTGGGATCACAACTTGTTTCGACATTTTGAATTCCTTTATTTTTCCTGAAAGCATCTTCGCCATAGACTTCAATACTAGAGAAGGCACAAGACACTTAACCTGTTGAAAACCATTAAGCCGTTCGACTGAAAGTGAGGTGATTTGGCTGTGCCTGTTGAGTATTAAATGTCTTTATAAATGACGCTGTGTCAGACACCCATCCAAAAAAAGTTTGAATGTTATATAAGGCTGCCTCTTGCGCTGCTGGAGGACCCGCTTGATAACATGCATCTTTAAGCGCCACACCAAAGTATTCCAAGAAAAAACCATCTCTGAGGGTTGATTCCACACAAACATTGGTGGCAATCCCAACGAAAACTAAATTTCGGATGCCACGAGCACGTAAAATGCTGTCCAGCGCCGTATTAAAAAAACCGCTATAGCGTGGTTTCTCGATCACAATGTCTTGAGCTTGAGGCCTTAACTCATCAATTAATGCAAAATCCCACCCCCCTTTTGCCAATAACTTGCCTTGTAAGTCAGGGTTTTTACGCATGGTTTTTAAGGCATTGGATTTATGAAAGTTGGGAGAACCTAGGCCACCTGCTTCTACATATTGCTCATCCCATCCGTTTTGAAAATAGATCACTTGGATGCCTGCGGTATGTGCTGCATCAATGCTTTTTTTAATATTGGCGACCACAGGTTGAGTGGCTGAAACATCAAAACCAGCCAAATCTAAATAACCACCGATTGAGGTATAAGCATTTTGCATATCAATCACGATAAGCGCCGTTTGTTCTGGTGCAAGCTGAATTGATTCTGGTTCTGCTTTTAAGACTCTGCCGGTTCCAGCATGTGCGGTAAAATCTGTACAGACTAGATGTTCTACAGCTTTAGCGTCATTCATCATAGTCATGCGCTTTTCTCCAAAACGGGTTGAGCTGGTTTTTGATAGCTTGCAACAACCTCCTCACGACAAGTCATCAACGGCTGAATACGTTGTCCAAAATCCTCAACCCCTTGTATAAAATCATCAAAAGTTAAAAGAATCCCTTCTGTACCTTGAATTGTAGAAATTTCATCCAGCATCTTGGCTACATTTTCATAAGAACCAACGATTGTTCCCATGTTGATATTGACGGGTGAAACACTTGAAGCCATTTGACGAATATTGGTATCTGTACCCGATGTTTGATCTTTGCCGCCTTGGTTCATTAACCAATTAATCGCCTCTAGATCTGCGCCTTGGTTATAGCTCTCCCATTTCGCCATGGCGTGTTGATCTGTCTCTGCGGCAATCACCATAAACAGCACATAGGTTTGTACATCTCTTCCAGTTTGGTCGGTATGTACTTTTAAACGGTCATTAATTTCAGCGTAGGCGGTTGGTGTATTTAACCCTTTGCCAAAGACAAAATTATAATCTGCATATTTTGCTGAGAATGCTAAGCCCGCATCTGACTGGCCTGCACAAATAATTTTCATATCAGCTTGTGGCTTAGGCTTAACTTGGCAATCCTCCATTTGGAAAAACTCACCTTTAAAATCAGATGTTCCTGTTGCCCAAAGTTCACGTAAAATTTCGACATATTCAGATAAATAATCATAACGTTTAGAGAAATAATCATTCCCTGGCCATAGCCCCATCTGGGTATATTCTGGAGGTTGCCAACCCGTCACAACATTTAGCCCAAACCGTCCATTTGAAATTGAATCAATCGTAGATGCCATACGTGCCACGATGGCTGGTGGCATCACCAAAGTTGCGGCTGTCGCAAAAATTTTAATTTTGCTGGTGACGGCAGCTAAACCCGCCATTAATGTAAAAGTTTCTAAGTTATAATCCCAAAATTCAGTTTTACCACCGAAACCACGCAATTTAATCATCGACAATGCAAAGTCAAAACCATAATGCTCTGCACGTTGTACAATCTGTTTATTTAACTCAAATGTTGGCTTATATTGCGGTGCATTTTCTGAAAGCAACCAGCCATTATTTCCAATCGGACAAAACACACCAATTTTCATAGCTAAACCTCACTGGACAAAAAACATTCTAAAAAAATCTGATTAAAAATTTAAAAATTCACTCAGATTATAATTATTAATAATGCATACTGCATGCCACTAAATTTAGACCATTGTTTTTATTGATAAAATTTTAATTATTATTTTTTATTTTACCTTTTGGTAAAATTTATGAATTTCTTAAGCAAAAAAATTAAACTAAAATAGTGCATAAATGCATCATTTTAGATCATTGAAAATTCTAAAATCTGATTTAACAAAAAATAAAAAACCGCATAAAAATGCGGTTCGATGGAATAACAATCGGCTTTTAATAAACCAGTATTTCAATACAATAAATAACCCAATAAAAATCAAAATTTAAACCGCAATTAAAGCTATAACAAAATCAATATTTATAATATTTTATAAGCATCCTCAACAGCTAATCGAGGCAATCTTGCATATATTCTTTATGATCACCATAACCAATATTAATAATCCTATTAGCAGCTGTTATGCTTTTTCCTAACTTTCATTTTCTAAAGAAAGCACTGGCTTTCATCTTACTTTGACCTAGAATATCGTCAAAAAATATAAATCGTACAGGACAACGATTGGCAGAAATAGGCCCCATTTTTACTACATCATAAATCTACTGAATTTGTTCAGCGCTAGTTTCCTTATCTAACCAGCGATTGAGAGACTGGTTACTAAGACCTATTGATGTGAATCCATATTTAGGTTGTGGTTTATAAAACCTCTTCTACTAAATTTTGAATTAAAATCTGATTGAATGTCTTACTCTCCGTTACTGAGGATGCATGTGCTCCTGTTTCCAACAGTGTCAATACGCCATGTCCCAATGCTTTTTTAAGATCGATGCTCTTTTGATATGGCACTAAAAAATCATCTTTGTTGGCAATATAATACACATCTGTTTTCGCCAAAGCTGCGACATGTTCAGGTAAAATTTTAAAATTCATCAATGCATTCATACGTACCAATACATTGTTGATCGGTGGAAAATCATCAAATCCAGAATTTTCAATATCCTGAATTTTTTGAATATGTTTTGAAATATAGGCAGGCGGATATAGGAATAAAGCTTGTACCCGTATATAAGCTTCAACACCTACATTTTCTAATAAAGTCATACGTGCCTGAAAACACTTCTGTGTATGCGGATCAAGCGCATCCCAAGCATTAATAAAAGTAAGACTGGTTAATGATATATCTGTGTTCTGAACCAAGACCGCCAATTCTGCCCCGATGACCGCGCCCAAAGCATGTCCAATAAAATGGCATTGTTTGATCTGTTGTTGATGCAGAATATCGAGAATTTGTTTTGCCATATTTTTGATTGAGTATGATGTTGGCAATGCATCAGAATCCGCATGGCAACCTTCTTGATCATAAACAAGTACTTGAAAATATTGGGTTAACGTTTCAATTTGTGGTTGCCAAAATGAGGCGTGCCCACCTAAACCTGAAGATAAAACGACAATCTCAGCATCTTGCTGAGTAACACAAGGAAAAATTCGATAGCTCATTGTTTTACCATTCTATTAATTTGTTCATTTAATAACAGCAAAAAATATGCCGAATACTTGTTATGTTTAGGTTGGTTTTTTTGAGGCTTTTGATAAAGAATGTTAACGTTCGGATTTTTTTATCCTATTCGTTTACACGCTCAACATAACATCAGCATATTTTTGACATAAAACTAAAAAGACTTTTGATGAAATGAATCTTTTTCAAATAATTCGACATCCCAAACATAGACCTACCTATTAAAATTTGGACATTGAATCAAATCTTTTAAATGTATCATAAAAAAAGCAACAAGAATGTTGCTTTAAAATAGCAAAGACTTTCAGCCTTATCCGTATAGATTGTTTCAATCAACGCATCCGTTTTAAGTTATAAGTTACAACGCCCCAAATTTCAAATTCTTGCCCTTCTTCAATATAAATATTTTTAAATTCTGGATTCTCAGCTTTTAACCAAACTTTCGGTGGATCAAACTGCTTGTCAATCATCAAGCGCTTCACGGTAAAATCATTATCAATACGGGCAATGACAATATCGCCAGATTTCGCAGAAATGCTACGATCTACAATCAAGGGGTCTTCAATATCTATACCAACATCCAACATTGAAAGCGAATTTGCTTTAACAATAAAGGTAGAACTCTCATTTCGAATTAAATATTCATTCATATCCAATGATTGTTCTATGCTATCTTGAACAGAAAATGGCACGCCAGCAGCGACTCGTTCTGTCGCAAGCGGAATCTGATAAACCTTATCATTCTTAGGCTGAATGGTCTGGATATTTATGCTAGAGCTTAAATCACTGAGCTGGCCGTTTTTGAAATTTTTCAGTAACCAGTTTTTGATAAAATCTACTTGTGACTCTGGGACACGGATGACTTTGGTCGGCTCACTAAACTGTGCCTTACGCCCAGCATTGGCTCTCGCACCTCCGTGTTCAAATTCTACTTTCTTAGACATTATTTATCCTATATGCTTCATAAAAGCCTGTAAAATCAATATAGCTTGAAAAAGTTACAAATTCAAGTTGACGGCAAGTTTTTTTTGAATAACAATAACTCTATCGATCAGTTTTGATACATCTATTTGAACAAGGACGACAAAGATAATCAATATACTTATCATAAATCAATAATTTAGAATACAGACATCTTGTTAATTTATTGATATTTTTGAATAAGTTCTCTGATCCCACTTAAGCACTTAATTGATTGATTTTCTATGTGGAGACATAAAAATGGCGACTCAACGTGATGCAATTCTTGGTTATGCAGACGAACAACATGCTTACTATATTCGTTTGATTGAAGACAATAATGTGTTAGGCAGCCAGTATGGTTTATTTTGTGAAAATACCAATAGCGATATCGCTGAAAGTATCATGACCACATTATTTTTAAAGAAATCATTTTGGCTCAATGGTTCTGAATTTAGTGATATTGTCAAAGGTTTAGAACCTCTTCCACTTTAAGCGGATGCCAACCTAATAAAATTGGATCTGCTTAAATATTCAACTGAAGTTTATGATTTGATATGTATTTCGTGATTAAAATGTCGTTGTATTCCCCTCGATACAACGACGATTTAATTTTCAATTGATCATGCTATCGATTGCATTTAGATGTTTGTCTTAAGCACTGAACTTGTGAATCAACTGCTTACCACCCATGATCTTTTGTTTGATTATTCCTTTTTCGTTATTCCTGCTTTATCCGTTTCTTGATTATCTTGCCCTTTTGTTGAGCCCCTACTGAGCGCTTTATCAGTCACTTATAAAGATCATTGATCACCTCGTATTCACGAGCTGCTGAAATACGCAGATCAATCCAATCCCTCCTGTTTATTCATGGCACTTATTTTGCTTAATAAATATTACGTTTTTCAATAATCGTAATACTCAAGCTAAAATGAGGGCGGTAAATATGGGTTATGTCGCAAAGGAAATTGGTCAAAAGAACAAGCTATTACTGAGCTTGTGTTCTTTTCTGATCCCTATTTTGCTCTGGTGTGCGGTCAGTTATTTACCTTTTATTTGGCACCCTCAAGTGCAAATTACAAATTCTGGTAGTGTCTCGTATTTTCAAGTTGGCAGCCGTGTTGAAAAAAGTGTGTTCTATAGTGAGGCACAAAATGCGGTTGATCACCATTCTGCACCACCACAAGGTATTTTAGTTAATCCCATTTACTTACCTGCACCACATGAAGTGGCTAAAGCCTTGGTCACTGCATTTACCACACCGCCAGAACAACCAGATACACCATGGTTTCATCAAAGCTTATGGCACAGTATTAAAATCGTTTTTTCCGCTTTTTTAATCTCTTCAATTTTTGGTATTCCGCTGGGGATCCTTTGTGGTTTCTCACAAAAAATATCGCTACTTACAGAACCTTTTGTTGAATTTTTCCGTTATTTACCTGCACCTGCATTCGGTGCGCTTGCTGTTGCCATTCTCGGAATCAATGATGCACCTAAGATTGCGATTATTGTAATTGGAACGCTATTTCAACAAATCCTAATTATTGCCAATACTACCCGTATGGTCGATAAAGGCTTAATCGAAGCGGGCTATACCCTTGGAACCAATAAGCTTAGAAGCCTATTCAATGTGGTGATTCCTGCGGCTTTTCCAGATATTTACCGTGATTTACGTGTCTTGCTAGGTTGGGCGTGGACCTATTTGATTGTCTCTGAATTGATTGGTACGACCTCGGGTATTACATGGTTTATTACCCAACAAGCACGCTATCAAAACTTTGACAATGTCTATGCTGCGATCTTGATTATCGGGGTGATTGGACTGGTTTGCGATGTGTTATTAATGAAATTGGGCGAGCGTATGTTCGCATGGAAAGCAGGGGCAAAATAATGAATGACTCAACTTTTAATTCAGCTGAATATTTTCAAAAAATTTATGCACGCCCTGTCATCTTAGAGGCCAAACGACTCAGTCAAGTATTTAAACATGGTAAAACTGAACGAACCGTTTTAAATCAACTGGATCTTAAAATCCATAAGCGTGAATTTATTTGTGTGATCGGTCCATCAGGTTGTGGAAAATCAACCTTAAGCCGAGTGATTGCAGGTTTAGATCCATACCATAGTGGTGAGATCTTGGTCGATGGCGAAGCTATTACAGGCCCAAGCCCTGAACGTGGCATGGTATTTCAGGGATACACCCTATTTCCTTGGAAAACGGTTAAAGAAAACGTCATGTTCGGCCCACGAATGAAAGGTGCCAGCCAAATGACTGCGGAAGCCCATGCACGAGAATGGATCAATATTATTGGCTTAGACAAATACGAAAACCAATATCCACATCAACTTTCAGGTGGAATGAAACAGCGCGTTGCTATTGCACGAGCTTTGGTTAATGAACCAAAAATCTTATTGATGGATGAACCTTTTGGTGCGCTTGACCCGCATACCCGCCAGAAGATGCAAAAGCACTTAATGGATTTATGGCAAAACATTGATATCACGATTATTTTTGTTACGCATGATATGGATGAAGCTATTTTATTAGCTGACCGTATTGTCGCGTTAAAAGCCAATCCCGGTGAAATTAAAGAAATTATTGAAGTAGATTTACCACGCCCGCGTTCATTAGATCTTATGGCAACGCTCGCTTTTCAACATTTAAGAGCGCGAGTGGATCAGTTGGTCCATGCTCAGGAAGATGAGCTTGATCCATCACTACAAGACTTACCCAAAATACCGCGTATGACCCAAGTCAGTACAGGTCAATAAGCAGACGGATTTTTAGAGCATTTGGGACGACCCAAATCGCTAAATTCTTTGTTGGACGGCCAACCTTGGTGATATTCATGTCAAACACATATGTTTTACCGCTTGTGGACATTTCTCTACTCTCCAGCCCTGAGCTTCAAGATCGACTCACGGTCGCACACGCTTTAGATCAGGCATGTAAAGATGTTGGTTTCTTATATTTAACAGGAGAACAATTTAAACCTGAGTTATTTCAAAAGCTTTATCACACTGCCCAGCAATACTTTGCCCAAGATACTGCCATTAAGATGCAGCATTATATTGGCTTATCAGAAAATCATAGTGGTTATGTGCCGATCGGTGAAGAACGCTTTGTTGAAACAAGTTATGATCTCAAAGAGGCCTATGATGTCAATTATGATCACCAGAGCCAAGCAGATCGTCGCCCCTTGGTTGGCCCAACACAGTGGCCTGATGACCCGATATTTAAGCAGCAAGTCTCTGCCTATTATCAGCATATCAAAGCGGTTGGGCATGAAATTTTCCAAAGTTTTGCATTGGCACTCGGTCTAGATGAGCATTATTTTGATGCACATATTTCCAAAGCTCCCAGCCAACTTCGCCTGATTCATTATCCTTACCATCCTGAAATTCAGGATAAAGAAGGTATCGGTGCGCATACCGATTATGAATGTTTTACTTTGCTCTTACCCACAGCGCCCGGATTACAAGTGCTTGATAAAACGGGGCAATGGATTGATATCCCCCTACTTGAAAATACATTGGTCATGAATATTGGCGATATGATGGAAATTTTATCCAATGGCCGATATTTAGCAACCAAACATCGTGTAAAAAAAGTGGCTGAAGAACGCTATTCATTCCCGTTTTTCTTCTCTTGTGATTATGACTATGTAATTCAGCCTTTAATCAAAGATCAGCCTGCACAATATGCGCCTTTAAAAGGTGGTGAACATCTTTTTAATCAAACCGCACAAACCTTTCAGTATCTCAAAGAAAAAGTGGCACGGGGCGAAATTCAACTTGAAAATGCCCGCCCGCTTTATTCATTTGGTTTAAGCCAAAATGAGGAGTCGAAATGAACTTATTAGACCTCTGTACGCAACTTAAACCAACAGATGACTCAACCTGCTTATTGCCCCAATATTTATTGGGTGCTTTTCGCCGTAAGAGCATTACCTTTGCCAATGGTTTAACCGATGAAAACACCCTCGTCTATTGGTTTCAATCCAAGACATTTACCATTGATTTACGCTTAAAAGACTCTCAATCAACACCCGTTTTAGAACGACAAGGTTGGGTTGGCGATACCCTTTGGGATGCTCAAAATCAATTGCTTTCATGGCGTCTCAGCAGTAATTATCAAAATCATGTGCAATGGCCCGAACCCGCAAAATTGTATTCGATTGGCAATGCCATACTCGAGTTTTCACCGAGCCATGCTTATGTTGAGGATTGGCGTCAACAAGCGACTCGTGGCATATATCTTGGCTTACGTTTATTTAAAATTGAAAATACTGAGTTAAATACCAGTTATCCTACGGATGGCGGCTTGATCCTTTGTGATCATTTTATTGCCTTTGCCAAGTCTCGACATCCCGATATACAACAGGCTTTAAAATCTGCTGAGACGTTAACAGACGCTATTTCAAAGCAACAGATCAGTCTAGAAGCTATCCAAGACTATGAGGTTTCGATCAGTTTTGATCAACAGATCATTGATCTTAGTACCGTCACCAACAAAGTTGGAAGCAAGATTGATCTTGAAAATTTCCAACAGCTTGATCACAACACACTGGTACAACAGCGAATTATTGATGGTGAACATTGCCGTTTATATTTCACACTCGATATATTTCACCCAGATTTTTGCTTTACAACACTGACGGGTACTTCAACTGCTAGCCAAAGTTGGCTTGATCATGAAGAAAATCACCTTTTCTATCATGCAAAAATAGCCTTATAAGGAATATTTCCAAGCAATGTCTTTTTTATATTTAATCATTGCTATTGTGGCAGAAGTCATCGCGACTTCTGCCATGAAAGCATCTGATGGTTTTAGTCAGTTGTCTGCATCGATCATCACCGTGATCGGATATGCGATTGCCATTTATTTTTTATCACTGACCATGAAAACGATTCCTGTTGGTATTACTTATGCGCTTTGGTCGGGTGCAGGTATTATTTTAGTGTCTTTAGTCGGCTTCTTTTACTACAAACAACACTTAGATTTAGCTGCAATCATCGGTTTGGTATTTATGATTATTGGAATTTTAATTATTCATCTTTTTTCAAAAAGCACAGAAATATAATCAATAGATATTTATATTTTAATGTGATTGAAGTGATGCCCTTGTTATTCAATTTAAACTTAACTTGCTGATTTTTTTATCAAATCTACTAAAGTTAAAATTTTAAAATTTGTTTAGTTTCTTATGCGGCTCTAGCATTCAAATCTGTTTAAAGTTTGCGATTAATCTCTATGCTCTATATAAAACTTTTGCAGCTAAAATAAAATAGCCCAAGACATGCTTAGGCTATTTTCAAACTATTCAACTCTTTGAAAAAACGTTATTTCAACTCTTGTAACAATGTTGGATAAATCAGACCATCGACATTTTGTTCAGTTTTATAAATCCCATTTTCCACGTTAAATTTATTGACGTGATACGACGAGCCATAGATCGAATCAAAGCCATTGCCTTTACTAAAGACTTTTTGATTGGCTTCCAAATCAAGTAAATGGGTACCATTCACCATCGTTTCGTATTGTTTTGGATCGACCCCAGAACGAATTGCCATAATTTTTACAGCATCTGCATGAGTCGCAGGATCATTGATGTATTTCACCGTCTTGTCCCACACTTGAAGGATCTTTTTCCATTCATCTTTATGTGCAGTTAAATGACTCATATTTACGGTCAAGGTGTCATAAATTAAACCGGGTTTATCCTTCGAGGTATAAATGATTTTTGATCCTGCAACCGCTTTCAATGCCTGACTGGCTACAGGTTGCCATACTGCAATCGCTGAAACATCGGGGCTGGATAGGACTTGCGGTAATTGATTGGTCGCAGAATTGACCAATTTGATTTCATTGATTGGGATTTTTTGATCTGACATTGCTGTTGCAAGGAGCAAATGATCGACCAGACCTTTTTCAACGCCAACAGATTTACCTTTTAAATCCTGAATACTATTGATCCCATCTTTGGCAATAATCACATCATTGCCTGCAGAATAGTCCGTCGCCATAATCATCATGCCTTGGGTACCACCTGACGCCGTCACCAAGTTATCGCCATTGGTGACAAATACTGCATCTAATTGATTGGCTGAAAAGGCTGAGAGTGATGCTGAATAATCAAACCATTTAAACTCAACATTGAGACCAGCTTCTTTTAACCAGCCCTTTTCAATCGCAACCTGCCATGCCACAAAACCGGGCCAATCACTATAACCGATGGTGATTGCTTTCGCATTTGCTGAAGCTTGAGTAGCTTCTTTCGCTTCTGGAATTTTTGCTGTGTTGTCACAACCAGCGAACAACATCGCAGACAATAGTGATACTGATAATAAAGATTTATGGATCATACAGAAACGCCCCCTGTTTTTTCGCCTTTAAATTGTTTATTGGTTTGATTTAGCGACTGTATATATGCACGCCACCCCCCAAAATGACTGATATCTATAGCGTCATTGATTGCATAGCCCTCGCAGATAAAACCTTTAACCCAACTACCATCTTCAAGTTGTACATTACCGATTCCCAACGGCGCTGGAACCTCTGCAACGATTGCCCCAAAATTTGCCAATGGAATATCCCAAACCTCAACTTCAATAGACGTTCCTGTTGCATCAGATTGCAGACCGGGTTTTGCTGGACTGGTATTTTTCAAAGCAAATAATTTGTAATTTTTAGCGGTATAGGTTTTGTTTAATAAAGTCCCTTGGCGTGTAGTGAGCTGAAAATTAAGTGGCATCGCTGTTAAATGTGCGCCCACTACCGCTAACTTGACTGAATTTTTCGAAGTAATCTCAAGCGTTTTTTGATAATGCTGCTGAGATTTCCCCAATGCAAGCGCAGTCAGTGCTTGCCATTTTTGGGCAAAATTTGCCAAAGCTTGATCGTGCCAAGCAGGCGCGATAAAAGTCACTCCACTGGGTAAACCATCTGCGCGAATTGTATTGGGCAATGCTATTGCAGCTAAATCGGCAAAATTAACAAAGTTGGTATAAGCCCCCATGTGTGAGTTCTTTATGATGGGGTCAGCTTCAACATCAGCAATAGAATAAATCGTGGGTGAGGTCGGTACCATCAATGCATCATAGCCTTGTAAAGCCAAATTAATTTTTCGAGCCAATACAGCGCGTTTATATTCAGCTTGAAGTGCATCGGTGGCGCTAAAGCTATCTGCTTGGGCAATGATTTCAGCGATAACAGGATGTGCTTGTTCGCGTGTTACCACTTTTTCGACCGCTACTGTTCGTTCAGCAACCCAAGCCTCGTTATAGAGTGCTTTGGCAAGTGCATTAAAATTCGTAAAATCAATGCTTTCAACTTCATAGCCGAGTGATCGAATTCTTTCTACAGCGATTGCGAAAGCTTTTTCAGTTTCGCTATCGCCATAAAACTCAAGCTGTGCGGGTATGGCAATTTTCCCTTTAGAAAACTGAGTCGGAACATTGGCGGGGTGAGTGCGTGAATATTCATCTGTTTCATCATAACCTTGCATAACACTGGCAACCGTCCAAGCATCGTCACTGCTCAATGCAAAGATAGAAATTACATCAATTGTTCTACAAGCAGGCATTAAGCCTGTGGTTGAAAACCAGCCTTTGGTCGGTTTAAGACCAACAATATTGTTATGCCCTGCTGGCACGCGACCCGAACCTGCTGTATCGGTCCCTAAGCTAAATGGCACCATACCATTTGCAACCGCAACCGATGAACCAGAGCTTGAACCACCGCTGATATATTCTGGATTAAAACTATTTTTGACCGCACCATAAGGTGAACGTACCCCAACCAATCCCGTTGCAAACTGGTCAAGGTTAGTTTTTCCAATCACCACAGCACCAGCTTTTTTTAACTTGGCAATCACCACAGCATCAGTGGTTGCTAAATATTCAACGTCTTTACACGCAGCGGTGGTATGGAACCCTGCGACATCGATATTGTCTTTAACAGCAAATGGCACACCGTATAAAGGTAAATCAGCTATATCTTGCTGTTTTAACGCTTCGATTTGTACCTGAATTTGCGTGGCAGATGCGATTTCAATCCAAGCATGATCGTCATTGTGAATGGTTTTAACATAATCGATTAAACTCTCAATCTTGATTTGCTGACTGGTATATGCCTTTTGCCAGTCTTGGATCGTCCATAAGTCTTGCATCACTCTACTCCCGATTTAATCATTTTGCAGAATTGGTGGCATCACAGCATCCATCAGCTCCAGATGCCCTTTGATCACACCCTTGAGTGCTGTAAATTGTTGGCTTATATGCCGAAGCTCAGAACTTGCCCCTTGCATCAGCATGACTTGTAAGATTTTTTGTTGATCAAGTTGAATATGCAGTGAACTGATCACTTGTGTTAAAAACTGTTGTTGTAAATCAATCAGTTGATTTCGAAGCGGCATTTGTCCTGCATCATAAAGAATGGTCAAAGTGCCGACCATGACTTCATTTGCCTGTGCCTTTTCCGCAATCAGGTGTTTATTGATCATGTCAACAATCGCTTGAGAGCGACTTTCGTAGTGCTGATCAACAATTTTCTGATCGAGTGCATTTAGCGTTGCTTCAGGTACAGTAATGCTGATTCGAGCCAACTTTTGTTTAGCCACAAACTTATCCTTTTACCTTGTTAACAGAAGTATTTTGTTTGATATACAGGCCTGCGCGTACACTGAATAAATCAACAAAAAATGCTTTAAGCGGATGTGTTTTTTTAACTGTTGTTTTGACCTGATTCATAGCACAACTCCATCTCAGTATTACCAAATTCGGTTTTTGTATTACTGCTATAACAATGCAGAAAATGTGCCAGTTTTTAACCAAGTTTTTGCTGGTTTTAGCATGTATTTATGGATGATTTTTGGGCAAAAATAAATTAAATGCACAAGCATAGCGCGAAGCGTTATATAGGTTTTACAGTAAAGCCTTTGCTATTTTAATTTTAATCGGCTAAGTCTTTATAACTTATAACACTTCATCGAATTATGGCTGTAAAGCAAATAGAAAAAATTTAATCTATGTTTAAAACAGAAAAGGAGCATCATCACTGATGCTCCTTTATTGATTTTTATCAGGCTACAGGTGCCAAGGTAAACAACACTTGTCCAGTCTTAACCGTCTGGCCTTTTTCAATGGTGATGGCTTCTACCTTCATCCGTTCAGGTGCAACAATCGGAATTTCAATTTTCATCGCTTCAATCACCGCAAGGGTTGCACCTTCTTCAACAATATCTCCAGAAGCACATTCGATTTTCCAAATTGAACCTGGCATATGTGATTCAACTGCACAACCACCTTCGGGAATACTGACCGCTTCACCATCCTCTACAGTATCTAAACTTTCAGATACATATTCTTGTAAACCTGCGGCATGCCAACGACGGCGCTCTGCTTCAAAGTTGGCTTGTTGGGTCTGTTTAAAAGCCCGAATACTGTCTTGATTTGCAGCAAGGAAATCATTGTATTCTTTCAGATTAAGCACACCGTCTTCAATACGCAGTTGCAAACGCCCTGCTTTAAAATCTTCGCGCATCTGTAGCAATTCTGCTTCTGAAACCTCATAAAATTTAACCTGATCAAAGAAGCGTAATAACCACGGCTTGCCAGTTTCAAAATTGGCATTTTTACGATAGCGACTCCACATTTGTGTAGTACGTCCCACAAATTGATAGCCCCCAGGACCTTCCATACCATAAACACACATATATGCCCCACCGATACCAACAGCATTTTCTGGTGTCCAAGTCCGTGCAGGGTTATATTTTGTTGTGACCAAACGCTGACGCGGATCAAGTGGTGTGGCAACGGGTGCGCCTAAATAGACATCACCCAATCCCATGACTAGATAATTGGCACTATAGACCACATCTTTTACCGCTTGCTTTGATGCTAGGCCATTGATACGACGAATAAACTCGATATTATCAGGGCACCACGGTGCATCAGGACGGACAATTTGTGTATAACGTTCAGTCGCCAATTGGGTTTGTGAATCTTCCCATGCCAGTGGCAAATACACGGTCCGTGAAGGCACTTGCATATTGTGTATATCAGGCAGTTCCGCTTCCGCGTGTTGAAGTTTTTCCAAGAGCTCAAGTTGATCAATTTGAATTGAATCAAAATGAATTTGTAATGAACGAATCCCCGGAGTCAGATCAATAATTCCGTGGATATTCTGCTCTTTTACCCATTGCATCAAAGCATGAATACGGAATCGTAGATTTAAGTCTAAAACCAGATCACCATATTCAACTAATAAATAGCTATTCCCCGCGGGTCGGTAAGTCACACTCGGTAAATCTGCTTGTGCTACGCGTGTAGCTAAAACAGCATTTTCTAATGTGTCATTTTCCGCGTGGAAAATAGGATTAAAATTCACCTCATCTGTGTCAGAAGAAATAACACTTTGATGATATGTTTGATCCAAGGCTTTTGCTTGCGCATAACTGACAGGAATAAATTTAACTTTATCGCCTGCTTTAAGCTGACCAATTTTCCAAAGTTCAGAATGAATCACCACTGCTGGACAAACAAAACCACCTAAGCTTGGACCATCAGGCCCTAAGATGATCGGCATGTCGCCTGTAAAATCAATCGCACCAATTGCATAAGCATTATCATGAATATTTGATGGATGTAAACCTGCTTCACCGCCATCTTCACGTGCCCACTCAGGTTTTGGGCCAATCAAGCGAATACCGGTACGACTGGAATTATAGTGAATCTCAAACTGGTTACTAAAAAATCTATCAATATCGTTTTTGGTAAAGAAATCTGGTGCGCCATGCGGACCATACATCACTGCAATTTCCCAATGACGCGCAAATTTAGGGATTTGATCTGCGGCTAAACTTTTGCTTTGATCAGATGAATATTCAGTAATCGCAAGCATATCCCCTATTAATAAATTACGCCCTGCATGCCCACCAAACTGTCCCAGTGTAAAAGTTGCTTTTGATCCTAAATATTCGGGAACATGGAAACCACCTTTGATCCCAATATAGCTTCGGCATCCAGTGCTCATTGTTCCACACTTTAACACCTGACCTTTTTTAACATTTACGGTTTGCCACATTGGAACCAGTACGCCATCCAGTTTAGATGGCATGTCACCGCCAGTAATCACAATTTGACTATCACAATGAAACTTTAAACTTGGCCCTTGTAAGGTACATTCCAATCCAGAAGTATTATATGGATTGCCTAAAAGTTGGTTGGCGACATTTAAACTTAAAGGATCAATTGCACCGGATGGTGGTACACCCACATCCCAGTACCCTAACCGACCAGTAATGTCCTGAATTGCGGTTTGAATGCCCGATTGTAAAACCTCAATTTTTTGGGTTTTCCATACAAAGCTATTCAAGAAGCGTGTGGTTTGTGTCCCTGAATTAAACACCTCACCCGCAATAATATTTTGTAGGTATTCCAGATTGGTTTCAATTCCTGCAATCTGTGTATCTGCCAGACTAGATTGCATGGCTTGAATCGCCGCACCTCGATCTGACGCCGTCACAATGATTTTGGCAAGCATAGGATCATAAAATGAAGATACATTTGAACCGGTTTCGACCCATGTTTCGACCCGTGCATTCTGATCAAATTGCACATAGGTCAGTAAGCCTGCGCTGGGTTGAAATTGTTTAATCGGATCTTCCGCATATAAACGAACTTGAATCGAATGTCCTTTTGACGCTAATTTTTCAGTGGGTGCTGTCCAATCACCACTGGCCAAAGTCACCATCCATTCAACCAGATCTACAGCATAGACTTGTTCCGTCACACCATGCTCAACTTGCAGACGGGTATTCACCTCTAAGAAATAGAACTGCTCGGTTTCAGTATCCATCACAAACTCAACCGTACCTGCTGAACGATAATTCACAGATTGCATAAGTTGAATCGCGACAGTTTGAATATAGTCACGTTGCTCATCGGTTAAATGCGGTGCGGGTGTTTCTTCTATGACTTTTTGATTACGACGTTGTACAGAACAGTCACGTTCTCCTAAAGCCAACACCTGCCCTTTTCCATCACCAAAAATTTGTACTTCAATATGTCGAGCATGCTGCACAAATTTTTCTAAGTACAAACCTGCATCTTTAAAGTTAGCTTGGGCCAAATACGAAACGGTTTGATAAGCGTCTTTGAGTTCAGCTTCATCCCAAACCAAACGCATACCGATACCACCACCACCCGCGGTACTTTTTAACATCACAGGATAGCCAATACGTGCTGCTTCGGTGATTGCTTCTGGTTCACCTGAAAGCAAAGAACTCCCCGGCAATAGTGGCACTTGGCTTTTAATCGCCAGTTCGCGCGCCGTATGTTTTAGACCAAAATCCAGCATTTGGCTTGAGGTTGGCCCTATAAAGGCAATACCCTGATTTTCACATAGGTCACAAAACTCCGCATTTTCAGACAAAAAACCATAACCCGGATGGATTGCTTCAGCACCAGTTTGCTTGGCAATTTCAAGAATTTTTTCAATATTTAAATAACTTTGTTGTGCTGGTGCAGCACCAATACAAAATGCCTCGTCGGCTAAAGTCACATGTAAAGAATCCTGATCAGCTTCTGAATAAACAGCAACGGAAGCAATGCCAAGTTTTTTAAGTGTACGAATCACACGACAAGCGATTGCACCACGATTGGCAATAAGAACTTTTTTAAACATATTTATGCTCCCATACCGTTGTGTACCAGCAATTGAATTTTCGTTGGGTTATAGCCATTACATGGGTTATTTAATTGCGGGCAATTTGAAATCAGTACGATTAAATCCATCTCAGCTTGAATTTCCACATATTTGCCAGCAGCAGAAATACCATCAGCAAAGGTTAAATGGCCATCCGAGCTGACAGGCACATTCATAAAGAAATTAATATTGGGGCCGATGTGCCGAACGTTTAACTGATGTTTTTGTGCAATCGGATGCTTGGCTAATGCATACATAAAATTATTACGGCAACTGTGCATCGGATAGGTGTTATGTGCATAGCGAACCGTATTACTTTCACATGAACAGGCACCGCCTAAGGTGTCATGACGACCACAGTTATCATCGACAATCACCGCAATTGCACGACCTAAATTACTGTATAAGGTTGTCCCTTTTTCAAGGTAAACATGTTGATTAATGGCCAGAGTATCTGTTGCGCTATAACGTTCTGCTGGGTTTTCTGCTGAAATAAATAAGGTATCGACGGCTTGATTGCCTTCTAAATCAACTATACGGAAATATTGGCCTTTTTTTACTTCGCCCATCCATGCTTCACCCGCAGGACACACTTCATTTAACAAGGCTTGATCTAAAATAGGTTTTTCGATTGAAGTTAAAATGCTCATGCTGATTGTCCTTAAATGCGTGTGTTGTGAGATGAACTCAGCGCGTAATAACGCTGGTTATTGTCAAATGCACGTTGATTTTGCGGACATGAGTCTCGACAAATATCGTTTTCCGTTAAGGGCAATGCGGTAAAAAGACCCATTTCTATATCAGCGGGGGCATATTGCGCTGAATGATCTAAGCCATGCGGTGCAGCCGATAAGAATACAAAACAATCCATTTCAAAACGCAGTTCAATGATTTGCCCAGTATTGTCTGAGCCAATATAAGACAATGCACCCGCATCATCTGGGGTCACTTTTGAAAATAAATTCACTGTTGCGCTGAGGTCGATTTGCCCAAGTGAATATTTGCTCATTTCAATCAGCAAACCATCTAGACCATTTTGAATCATTTGATTTCGGGCATCTTGGAATGTCTTTATTCCAAAAGTAGCTTGGATTTGTTCTGGACGACTTGGACCACACAAAGCGTCATTCCAGCCATGATCATCATGAATAATTGAGGCCATAACCCGCCCCAAATCGGAATACAACACATGACCTTGAGTTAAAAAAGCAGTATGTTGCCCTTTTAAACTATCTGGCATATTAAAACGCTCAAGTCTGTCATGGGCATTCACACAAAATAAAGAGACATTGGCATCGGCAGATAACGCTTTAAATCGTAGTACGCTTCCTTTGGGAATGCGACCTGACCAGTGATGTCCACCGGGTAACTTTTCAGACCAAATGACCTGTTGATCATGATAATTTGTCGTATGCATAGCCACTCCTGTTCGGATAGTTTATTGACTTCCTCCCGGGCTTTTATCCCTCCGTGTAGTTCTTTCGAACCGCGAACTCTCGGTCCAGACATACTCTTTTAGACAAGTATCGGAACCCTAGATCACTTTTTATAATTTTATTTGATGCAAAGGATGTGCCAATTGAGTATTACGTTTTTAGGCTTTAGTAATACTAATTTTGTGCGATAAGAGTGCATTTCAGGACATAGAAAGCAAAAATGAGTTATTAATGAGCTAAAAAATGGCGATGCGCCAAATAAAAATCCGTTCTAAATAAAACGATCTCTAATTGAAAGTCATCTCTAATAAAATCCTTTTCTAAAAGAAACGTGTCGAAGAAACAACACAGCGCAAAAATATTTAAGTTCGTCGATAGGTTGGCGTAGGGCATGCCAAACCTTGCGCTGCAAACAAAGCCAAGCTTTGTTTTTGCTCATATTCTGCTTAAGAAGATAATTCAGGAATATAGCGGAAACACACTATAAGAAACACGCACTGATTCAGGCCAAAACCAGCCTGAGTCAGCGCGTGCTAAAATGATTCATCGTACTTAGCAAGTAGGTACTACACGATGACTCATTAATAATACATTTTAGTAATACGTTGCTCTTTTTTTCGAGAATTTATCCAATTGCTTGAGAAAGCCATCAAAATAATCTTTTTCTTTTTCTTCTACACGATAACCTGCATATAAGGTTCGACGTAAACCTTCAGGCGCGACACAATCTAAACGGCGAGAAACCACCCAGCCCTTTTGCTCATATTCATTGACCACCCAATCAGGCAGTGCTGCGATACCATGACCACTTGCCACAAGTTGAATCAACATTTGAGTTAAGTCTGTGGTGCGAATATGTTTTGGCTGAATATTGGCAGGAATAAATAATCTCGACATGATATCCAGTCGATGTTTATCCACTGGATAGGTCACCAAAGTTTCTTCCGCCAACTCTTGCACCGTAATTTCTTTCATTCGTGCTAAAGGATGCGTGATTGAGAGCACCAATCGCGATTCATATTCAAAAATTGGAAAATACTCTACCCCTTTTAGCGCAATTGGATCTGCTGTAATTAACAGATCAAACTCACCAGTTTGTAATAACTCATGCGGATTGGCTTCAAATCCTGAGGCAAAATCTAAATCTACATCTGGGTATTGTTGACGATACTGGTTTAGCAATGGCATAAGCCAATCAAAACAACTGTGGCATTCAGAAGAGAAAACGATTCGTCCCGTTTGCCCATGTACAATTCGGGTAATATCAGACTGGGCAATTTGCACTTGTGGCAAAATATCATCAGCAAGTTTCAGTAATCGTTGACCAACATTAGAAAAACTCACTGGACGTGAGCGACGATTCACCACTTCGACACCAAACCATTGATCTAACTCTCGAAGCTGGTGTGATAAAGCAGAAGGTGTTAAACACAAATCTCCTGCTGCTGCAACCAATGAACCATGTTCACGTAAAGCAGTGAGTGTTTTTAGATGTCGAAGTTCTAACATTCCGTCATTACCAAATTAATATGTTAAAGGTGATCTGGCTATAGCATAACGGATTGATGGCGTTTATGTTTAATTATTTTCACTTAAATTTAAAATTTGTTATTTTTATTCATTTTTAAATAATAAGCAAAACATTGAAGATGCTCTTACTCATCCATACAATTAAATCACTCCATTATTGAATGAACTAAATCTGGCGATTTAAAATATCATCCTTAAAAACTTTCAGCATAGACTGAAAACATTTCAGTGAATTCAAACACCACAAGACTTTAAAACTTTTACAATAGAAGATTATTCATTTTTTATATTGTTTAGCATGACTCTGGAACGCCAAAAGCTCACACTCCCCCAAGGCCACGACAAATTGTTGCTGCATTCATGTTGCGCGCCGTGCTCAGGTGAAGTCATGGAAACCTTAATTGAATCAGGCATCGACTTTTCAATTTTTTTCTATAATCCAAATATTCATCCAGTCAAAGAATATTTAATTCGCAAAGAAGAAAATATTCGCTTTGCTGAGAAGCATAATATTCCATTTATTGACTGTGACTACGATACAGACAATTGGTTTGAACGTGCCAAAGGTATGGAAAATGAGCCTGAAAAAGGCATCCGCTGTACCATGTGTTTTGATATGCGTTTTGAGAGAACCGCACTCTACGCACACGAACATGGATTTAGTTTAATCAGCAGTTCATTGGGCATATCGCGTTGGAAAGATATGCAACAAATTAACGGCTGTGGAATTCGAGCTGCCGCACATTACCCACAAATTGAATATTGGGATTATAACTGGCGCAAAAGCGGCGGTGCACATCGTATGATCGAAATCAGCAAACGTGAAGAATTTTACCAACAAGAATACTGTGGCTGTGTTTATTCACTGCGAGATACCAATCGCTGGCGTATGAAAAACGGTCGTGACCGGATCAAATTAGGTGAAAAGTTTTATACCAACGTGATGGATGAGGAAAATTAATTTATCCAGACACCTCCCCTTATCATTGCTTCACATACCAGTTTTTCCAAGAGCTGGTTCCACGTACTTCTATCGGTACAGTTGGAATCAGCTGCTTTTTTAATACCTGAATTTGATCGACCTCTTCAGCCAATCGAGCTTTGACAGAGTGTATACACTCTCGATCCCCAAACTCACAACGGTCTAAATGTGTGCCACCGCATGGACCATTTGCCAGACCTTTAGGGCAAGTTTCAGGGCAAATATATAAGGTTTCAGCCAGCCGACACTGACCACAGCTCTCACACCCGACAATAAAGTGCTTACTCAAATATTCCGCTTGTAACAGTAATTTTGCTGCAAGGGCTTTATTCCAAAAATTCGCACTAAAAATATAAGCACCCAGCCCTTTGACCAAACTGGAATTAAACATGGTACTGTGAATGGTATCTAAAAATTGATATTTCACTTTCTGTTGCAAATTACGCAGCTTAGACTTTTCTACAACAGCTGGACGTAATTCATTGCCAGTTTTAAGCTGCCATAATTGAGCCCATAATTGTTGACATTGTTTGAGATCAAGATGTCGATACTGTTCAATATAACCCGTTAAAATCGCTTGCTCATCGGCTTTATGGCACGCAGAAAGATGCACACCAGCATAACCAATATGCTGACAAATCAAAATTTGTAAAGCACAACGTAAATAAGTATTTTCAGTTTGATCAGAATCATGTTCTTGAGCCAACACTTCAAGCATATGTGGTGTAATCACAATACCTGCAACGTTATGTTTCAGCATAAATTTCGCTCGTGCTAAAGTCAGCGGCATCACACAAGCAAGAATTTTTTGTGTATAGTTTTCTTCAATTAAAAACTCATGTGCTTGTTTAAGTGCAACGAGGTCAAAGCCCAATTGGGTAATAATATAATCAGCACCTGCTTGTAGTTTTTTATGTAATTTTAAATACTGTGCTTGTTTTTCTGCTTGACTATATTTAAACGGATTCAAGGCAACGCCAATATGAAAACCACCTTGTTGTTTGGCAGCGATGACCGCATTCACCGATTCTAAATAGCGTGTTCGAGCATGACTACCTCGCCCATCATGATGTTGTTTTAACTTATCGCCAGTCAGTAACAATAAATTTTGTTGTCCATGTTGTTTGGCTTGCGTTAAAAACAGATTGAAATCATGTATATCTCGACCTTTACCTGCATAGTGCACTACTTTTTCAATCTGCTGCGGATAAGATTGTGCGGCGATTAATGGTGCAATATCATCATCTGAACGTACTCGATCTGACAAAGTCATACATACAGGAAAGCCCGCCAGCTGTGTTGCTACAGGCAGCATCTCTTGCTTTGAAGGCAAATATTCCACCAAACAACAAAATTGGTTTTGAGCAAAGTATTGGGAAAGCTGAGACATAAAAAAATTTAGATAAATACAGCAAAATAAATAGGCCTGAATTATAGAATGTTTTAAAACGAATTGCTGTAATCATAAAATGCTTTTCAAGCAGATCTCTGCATAATCGACATCATTCACTGCATCTTAATTTAAGCTTTTTAATCACTTCTCAATAGGAGCAATTGTTTTTATTACGATGGTAGAAATTAGACATAGTGTTGTTCTAAATTGAATATCTTAAGGTTTTCACTCGATTAGCCATTATTCTAATAAATCTAAGTATGTCTCGTTCTAAGTATTTTGATCTTGAAAAAAATGGGTATTGTTTCCAATACCCATAAAACTTATGTATTACTACTCAATTCAAATAGTGAAAACAGTATCTAAACTAAGCTACTGTTAATATTTAAATTTCACATTCAGACGAACCATCATAGGATCTCCCCAATTGACCAATTGTGCATTTGGTGTGGTGCCTGCCAGATACTCTCTATCAAATAAGTTTTTAATCGTTAAACCCGCACCCCAATTCTTGGCTTCATAACCCGCATTTACATCAAATAAGGCATAACTTGGTAAGTAGACAAAATCTGTATTACGTTGCGCTGTTCGAGAACCTTGATAACGAATCCCTGCGCCAATATTCCAACCTAATTTATCTGGGCTAAAATAGTACTGGGTGGATAATGAACTGGCATTTTTAGGTACATGATTGGTCCGTTTGCCAATATCACTGGCAATCACACTTTCAGTGACTTTTGCTGTTGGGATATAGCTATAGGTTGCTGTTGCATTCCATTGATCAGTTAATGCCGCTGCAATTTCTGCTTCAAAACCTTTGGTGACTTGTTCACCTGTTTGGATTGAGAATTTCTGAGAGATATCTGTTTCAGTCACATTTTTACGGGTCAGATCATAATAGGCAATATAGCCTTGTAGACGCTGATCCAGTGCTTGTAACTTAACCCCGACTTCGGCCTGTTTACCCTCTTCAGGATTCAACAATTGACCATCTTCGCCAGCATCTGTTACAGGCATAAATGAGGTTGAATAACTGATATATGGTGCAAACATATCATTGATACGGTACATCACCGATCCACTGCCCGTAAATGCATTGTCAGAGTTTTTGCTGTTGCTATTTTTTAATACATCGTCAATTTCAACCTGAGTCCAATCGTGTCGACCAGACAATCCAATAATCCAGTGATCATCTACTTTAATTGTATTGCGTAGATAAAGACCCGTAAATTGGCTATAGGTCAATTGCTGTGTTGGCGCGCCCAGTTTGGTACTGGTGATTCCATAGACTGGATGGTTAGCATTAAAAGAGTTGATGGTATCGTTTCTACGATAGTAATCACTACGCTCTCGCATCATATCGACACCGACCATCACGTCGTAGTTGATCTTTCCAAAATCAAAATTACGTTGCAGGTTGCTGTCCAAAGTATAGTTGGTATCTTGCTTATCTTGATTATTTACAGAACGTTTAATGTCTGGTAGAGGACTGTTACCTGATGCCAATATCGGATTGCCTTGGGTATCAGTTTTGGTAACCGCAAAGTTTTGTTTAAACACCCAAGCATTATCAAAGTAGTGCGCATAATTTGCACCAAGACGATAAACATCGACGTCATAACCATGATCAGGTTCACCAAAGAATAGGCTTGAAGGGTATTTTTTATAATCGCCTTTGCTATAAGGAATGCCCTGTTGACGGATGTATTCACGGTGTTGATAGCTGGCAATGACGGATAAATCATCTTTATCGCCTAAATCAAAATTGTAAGATGGAGCAATATATTGATTTTTAAAATAAACATGGTCAGTCGGGTCATCTTGATCAGAGACCCGTCCTACAATACGAAAAGCGCCTTTTGCACGATTATCAGGGGCATAATTTAGGTCAAATGTACCTTCTTTTAAACCATAGCTTCCATAACTTAATGTGCCTTTGTAAGCGGTTTCTGCTTGTGGGCGTTTGGTGGTTAAATTGACTAAACCGCCTGGCAGCGCCAAACCGAAACCAACTGAGGTGGGACCTTTGACCACTTCAATAGACTCTAAGCCTGAAATATCTTCCGCTCGTAAAACATTATCCGATGCTTGGATACGTAACCCATCAATATAAGTTTGTGAACTGGATATTTGTCCACGAATAATAAAGTCATCCCAGCCTCTTCGTCCATATTGACCAGAGGTCACGCCTGCTACACCTTCTAAGGCTTCTGCTACTGTTTTTGCTTGCTTTTGTTCAATTTGCTGATTGGTGATCGCACTAATCGACTGAGCTGTTTCAAATAAAGGCGCTTTAGATCGCAATACCGCACTTGCTGTTTTTGCTGCATAAGCTTTTTTATCACTGTCTGCTTGTACGATAATCGTTGGCAATTTATTGCTTACAGCATTTTGCGTTATATCTGATTCTGACTCAGCATGAGCGGTGGATAACATGATGGCAAAAACTGAAAATGCGAGGGAGGATTTATTAAACTGCATTAAACAATGACCTAAAAACTTGAAGCTTAATTATAATCATTTTCATTTATATTTATCACTATTTTTTTACGCTTTCCTTTTAGTGACCTATGTATGAAAGGAATAACCCTTTAAATAAAACATGCTTTTTCTAATAATTCGACTGTATCAATCACATCACTGATAAGTTAGGCTTATTTTTTATAACGATTGGTCAAAAACAATAATGTATTTTATTTGGATGTTTTATTTTGCAGATGACTCATATATTGAGTCGGGCTTAAACCCAAAACGCGATGAAACATGGTGGTGAATGCAGCAGGATTTTTAAAGCCAAAATCATAAGCAATGTGCTGTATCGGCTGGTTTTGAATTAATTTTTCCAGACTTAACAATACACAAGCATGTTGTCGCCATTTTGAAAAAGACATCCCAACTTCACTTTTAAACAGCCGACTAAAATGCCGCTCGCTGATATAAAGTTGTGTCGAAATTTCTTCGGGTGATAAATGAATATTGGGCTGCTTTAAGAACTTTTGGCAAATTTCTAAAATGGCTTTATTTTCCGGCAAAGGTAAATGCAGTTCAATTTTTTCAGAAATAGCCAGCTCAGTTAAAATCAATTCTTGAATCAGCTCATCATGTCTTGAAAGCGGTTCATTTAACGCTGGTGCTTTTAAAAGTAATTGTCGAAGCAAAGGTGAAATTGACAGCACTTCGCAACATTCAATCTGCCTAGGGACATCTTCAGGAAGGATATACAAACTACAGGTTTTAACATTGAATAAAGTCAGTTGATGCGGAACTTGCGGTGGAATCCAAACCGCCCTTTCAGGAGGAATGATCCAGTTTCCTTGTGGTGTTTCTACATGCATCACACCCTGAGCTGCATAGAGTAATTGTGCTCGTTTATGGCTGTGCATCTTTAACACATAATACTCAGCGTACTGCGTTTCTATCGCAATCATTTTATGTTTTAAATGCTCAACACTATGAATCGAGATTTGTTTCATATCCCTGTCTGATTTGAGTAATTAAATGCGGAATATAACAAATTTTATCGATCGAGAAATCCTTAAACTGGTATTTATTTTCAAAGATCTCTGTGTATGGAACTTTATCTTATTTTATTGGTTGCAGGATTTATCAGTGGCATACTCACCATATTATTTGGTTTTGCCGGTGGCTTTGTTGTTGTTCCTTTGGTTTATTCGACAATTCGTATGCAATATCCAATTCATTCTACCGCCTATGATTTAGCTTTTAAAAGTGCAGTTGCCACCTCATTATTGTTGATGGTGATCAACTCTGGATTGGCAACTTATCAGCAATATAAACAGCGAAAAATATACAAACAATACCTCTTCCCAATCGCATATTGGATTGCTGCTGGCGCAATTTTAGGCACTCTACTCGCCCTAAATATTTCATCACACCTGTTAAAATGGGCTTTTGCACTCTATTTGTGTATAACAATTTTTGATTGTGTGCTTCGTCAATTTAAACAGCCCCACTCAAATCCTCAAGCCGTAAGATTACTCACCAAAACAGAACAAGGCCTAGGCGGCATCTTTATCGGCGGGATTGCATCAGCATTGGGTGTTGGAGGCAGTGTAATGACTGTTCCGCTGTTCCGGCGCTGTGGTTTGGATATGTCTTCAGCCGTTGCCCTTGCCAATCCTTTGAGTATGCCGGTTGCGATTGCAGGTTGTATCACCTTGATCATTGGGCAAATCATTCAACCACAACATTTAGGTACGCATTTTATTGGTTATTTTTACTACCCTGCTTTGATTGCGTTAATTATAGGGGGCTTTTTCGGCATGAAATTGGCAATACAATGGACCGGAAAATTATCTAATCAAATGCATGAGCGAGGTTATATCCTGTTACTCACGCTGGTTTTAATCAGTATTTTATTTCAATAGGAAGACTGTGGCCTACAGACTTGAGGCTTATGTCTTGCGCCCAAGTGTTTTGGAGCTAGTGGACGATTTAACAGACGCACAGCCAAGAAAAATGATTCAAATAAACAGAGCTTGCGTTGCCTAGAAATGAACAGTTAATCAACCTCTAATACATATAAATTAATCTGCGGTTTTGTTTGTATTGTTTAATCATACATGGTGGTTCTATCGTGTGGCGACATGGATGTCGTCGTTGAGCGGAGGTATATGAGCAAAAATAAAGCACTGCTTTGTTTGCAGCGCAAGGTTTGGCATCCCCTACGAAAAGTGAGGCATTGCCTACACAAATCTATTTAAACTTTAAATGTAAAGTGAGGCATTGCAAGCTTTATAATCATACAAATCCATTTTTATAGAACGCTGATACTTTTAAATTTGATCTATGGCTTAATCGAGTAACATTTAAAAAGAAAGCTAGCTAATTTTAAATATGACAATACGTGAAGAAGTTTTGAGTTTTGGCACAATTGACATTAGTGTCGTGAGCATCAATCCCATTCGATGCCAACCTTTAAATTGATTAAACAAATAGGTCCGCACATGCTTAAGTTTGGGATGCCATGTTTCAATGTCTTTTTCATCATCCAAACCAAACTTAAATGTGGCTTTGGTTTTACTTACAGTATCGTGTAAAGCAGACTTAGTACTCATCCAAGCATTGAGCATGTCAAAATGAATTTCAGCACCTGAAAACCGCTCGGCTAAAGCAGTTAACACCTGTTGATTTTGGGCTTGATTGAAGTACATCAATACCCCTTCGATCACAAACATAAAATGACCATTGGGATGCGTTTCTTTTAATTGATCCATCCACGTGGTCGATAACATTGAACTTGCAATAAAGTGTTCATTTTTATGCGCGGATATCAGTTGCTGACGTTGCTCAATGACTTCAGCAATATCCAATTGATAAAACTCAGCATGTTCAGCACTGTTACCGATACGTTGTATACGGCTATCTAAACCACAGCCTACAAATACAATAATCGGCTGATGATTAAGATAATGATGAAGCTGAATAAAGTCTTTAACCTTCTGATCAAAATGTGTTGAACGCAATGCAACACCAACCGACGTGGCCTTCTTGTTTTTATATTTTGAAAAATCATAATCAATTTTTTCCACCAACTCACAGGCTGTTTGATCATTGATTAAGGGATTTTTTTTCTGCGTTTCAACGGATTTGGCATATAAGGTAATCAGTAGCGTGTCTGCAATCTCATCTTGCAAGTTAAGCGATATTTTTTTCATTACGCATTCCTCATGTCATTTAGATTTATTTTTTGCAAATAATGCTTTGGGTGATTTTCCATAAAAACGAGTAAACGCAACTGTAAAATTATTGGGATATTGATAGCCCACCTGCCACGCCACTTGAGCCACGTGCAAACCTGACTCAAGGAGGCTGTGGGCTTGTTGCATCCTCAATTGCAATAAATATTCAGTCGGATTGACCCCATACAGCTTGATAAAACAGGCTTTGAATTTATATACATTCATACCGATCACACCGGCGATATACTGCATCGTCAATGCTTGATCTAATTGATTGATCATTAAAGCTTTGGCTTTTTCCAAATTTTGCACATCCTGCATACTTAAGTTTGCAGATGAGACTGCTGATTCATCAGGCGCAATGAACGGCAACTGTTCTGATAACAAACTCAGTGCATGAATATGTTGTTGTAAGCTATGTTGTGGTTGGTTGTCGCGCTGTACCAGTGAATGTGCCAATGCGCAAGCATGGACTTTACTGGTCCTTGAAACAGGCTGAAAAGCGATTGGGTTGATATGGTTTGGGAGAAATAATGCCTTGAGCTGTTGTGAGCTTAGATATTTACTCAAAAATTCCGAAGTCATAATCAAGCGAAGTTGAGAAACCGTCTGTTGTTTTTGATAGTGACGTATTCCTTCAATGGATGGAAAAGTGTTGATACTGATATGGTCCGCTTTAAAACTGAGCTGCTCTGCATTCTTACTCTGATATTTTGAGCACCCTTGTAATCCAACAGTCAATACCATCACGGGGTTTGGGTGTGTTGCTTGGGTTTCTTCTTCTAATGCATATTGAGGACAATAGTGTAATTGGTTAAGTAGCAAGCCAGTTTCAATCTGCAAAGTGTCTGCATAGCAATGACCAAAATCTTCAGGCAAGCCAATACGGTGTTGCCGTGAAGAGATCTCTTGAACCGAACGCGCTACATCAACCCGCACACGATGATGTAATTGTGTCATCACTCAACACTCCATCTAGCTGAAAACTTCATTCCGCATACTATTTTCTATAATCCGCATATAATAAATAATAATCATTCTCATTTATTCTGTCATCATATCGTATCTTTGGATCGAATGTCTAGACTGAATGTTCTCGGCATTCCCTATGTAATTTTAAAAGGTGCTTTTAATGAATCTTTCTCTAAATCAAGCCGTACACATACTGACTCAACCTCATCCTTTACATTTCATTTGGCAAATTTACCTGTCACAAATACAGGCACAAGCCTTAGATTTTTCAATTGAAAAAAAGCTCTTTGCATCATTATTTCAATTTGAAGATGCCACAGTCCTAGCAAAGAAACATGCTTTGCATCCGCAAAATACCGATTATCTATTACAGCTCTTGGCCAGTTTACAACTGTTAGACACCCAGTTTGACCCAACCAGACAAGCTATGCTTTATCGTATTAAACCAGCACTTAAAGACTACTTTGATCCGATATCAGATCAGTATTGTGCTGATGCGTTGTTATATCGCCAACAAGTGACTCAGTCTGTTGCTGGTCAACTTTCTGTGTCTTTTTCTCGTGATTTCCAAGCCCAATCTCGAACACCAGAAACAATCGGATCTGCATGGGCACAAGCGGCTCAAATACAAATTGCCCAAGAACAAAACGCTGTTACAGTTCACATTGCAGATGTGCTTTCTGACGTAGTCCGTGAATTTAAAACAGCAAGGCATTTTCTTGATGTCGGTGCTGGCGCTGGACGGGTTGCGATGCATTTGGCTGAAAAGTTTACTCAACTTGAATGTACCCTTTTAGAACTTCCGCATGTCATCGAGGCAATTCGACCTACTTTAGCAAACCATCCAGCACACCAACGCTTACATTGTTTAGCTGCGGACTTGCAAACTCTGGACTTTCAAACTTTAAAACCTCAACCTCAATACGACATTATTTGGTGCTCATCTGTACTACATTTTGTTGATGACTATGCTTTAATTTTACAAAGACTGCTTACAGCTCTATCACCCAATGGTGTATTGATTTGTTGTCATGCCGAAATTGACCCATCTCAATATGATGCAGGTATTCAAAGCTATTATCTCAATATGCGTATGCAAGGCAATTACGTTCCACAAAAGGACGATATTTATCGCAGCTTAAAACAACTGGGTTGTCAGCACATTGAAACCATAGAGAATGTGCAATTTCCTGTTGCCTCAGTTGATGTGCTGATTGCGCGAAAGTAAGTTATAAAAAAGCAGTCAGGTAAAATTTTAATCTGATGATGCTGAAGAAACTTGTACGCCATCCTATTATTTTGTGCTGAATCTAAATAGGTCATCATCAAGAAAATATTTTCTGGAATAATAGGGTGATTAAACACTAAAAAATAATGTGAATTATAATTTAAATTAATCCATTAAATAGAGCGTTTTTATTATTTTAAGTTACTGATACAAACCGTATCTTCAAGCATTGAAATAATATTCAATTGCGATGGAGTTAATGTTCTTTCCGTATACCAAACTAAACCTATATCAATATAAATATTTTTCATCGTCAAAGGTAAAATATCCACAAGATTGGCTTTTTTAAAATAATCGGCAAGTTGAAAAGATAAAAAACCAATCGACTCTGTTGCCAAAAGCACCCCGATATTGGTCAGTGTGGATAAAGACTCCACATAACGTTTGGATAAATTGACTTGATGACACAGTAAGAATTCTTCGATCACAATTCGAGTGGTGGCAAATTCAGGTGGAAGTACCATTGGGAATTCTGACAGATCTGTCCAAGTGAGATCCTGCTTGGTCACCAGTGGATGCCCTTTTTTCACCACTACCACAATCGGATCTTTATACAAATGCTTGGTTCTAAATTCTATGCCCAGTGGCTTTGCGGCCAGATTTCCGATCATCACATCTAACTCACCTGTACGAAGCAATGAAATTAAGACGTCTGAGCTGCCCTCTCGTGCGTTAATACTTGTGGAAACCATTTCATTTTCCACTCTTGCGATAAAATTTGGAAGAATGGACAGTGAAACTGCGGGCAACAACCCTATGGCAATACGGGTAGCCCGCCCTTCACTGATTGCCACCAGATCATCTCGTGCAGAAGCGATTTCATTTAGAATTTTTTTAGCATATTTCACCAAACATACACCTGCTTCTGTGGGTAACATTCCTCTTGTGGTGCGATCAAAGAGTTTGATATTTAACCCTTCTTCAAAGTCTGCCAACGTTTTTGAAATTGCAGGCTGAGTAACATTTAAATAATTTGCGACCTTTCCAATATGTCGCATTTCATCCAGTGTCACCAATAATTGTAAATGTCTTAATTTCAGGTTTGAACGTAAATAATGATCAATCTTCGCCATAATATCACCCCCAATATAAAATCCATTTATTTTAGATAAATTCCACTATATATAATTACCATTCACAATCCAATTAAATCCATAACCCTTTTATTATAAATCAATCTTTAAATATAAATAGACGCATAAATAGATTCAGTCAAAATTAAAATTCGAATATAAAGATCAAGGACGCATCTATGTATTTTAAATCTTTAAAGCATAATATCGCCAAACATATTTTATATGGCGTGACCCTAAGCTGTTTCAGCTTAACAACCCATGCAGAGTTCTGGCAAAGCAATCAGACAAGTGTTTCATGGAGTAATCAATACCGAGAGCCTGCCAACCCCGATCAGGTATCCAAAACCATTCTAAATTTCACCCATTTAAGTGGTGATCAGTATGGACGTAATGTATTGGTTGCTAACATTTTTCTATCCAATGACAAAGACCCTAAAGCAAATGGTGATGGTGGCGCGACTGAATACTATGCGTTCTATCGTCGTTACTTTTCCTATAATTCAATTTTTGACAATAAAATTGAAAACAAACTGATCCGTGATATCAACCTGACTTTAAGGGTAGATAAGGGGCTAAAAAACTCAGCAATGGAACCTAACCCAACTAAAGCTCGTGCGGGTTTAAGCATGGATTTCAATGTTCCCAAAGGTTATTTTGAAGTCGGCGCAGACTGGTACTATGAAAGTGTAAACAACAATTTCACTGGTGGTCGGTTCAATTTCGATCCAACCTATGCACTGTGGGCCAACTTTGGTTTTCCCTTACATGACAAAGGCTTTGTTGATGGTTTTGTCGACTTTATTGGCAGTACGGGTCCAGGCTATTTTAACGAGGATGCCAAACCGGCCACCCTTTTTCAGATGAATTATATGTACGATGTTGGCGCTAAAGACGGCCTTAAACTTGGTTTCGGTTATGAATATTTCCGTAACAAGTATCAGATTGATAACCGAAAAGATCCCTATAGAAATGCATTACATAGTGCTCCATTTATTGCAGCACGTTACGTTTTCTAAGTCGATAATCAAGTCATTCCATTGGTGATGGCTTGATTGTTTTAATCTATAGTTAACCTGTCAAAAAACTCAGAGACAAACATATAATTTCTATTAATTAATATTTTAAATTAAATCAATTATATGCAAGAAATAAATTATTTGATTATAAAAAGCTTGCATTGCCACACTTTACATTCAAAGTTTAAATACCTTTGCGTAGGCGATGCCTCACTTTTCAGAGATGAAAAGTGACAAAAATCTTCTGTTTGGCGAGGGGTACGTCCTGTACCCCCGCCCAACAGCGACATCCATGTCGCCACACAGTAGGATCACCATCTAGGATTCAAAAGTACTAAAAATGAATTGATGACCAACTGTTTCTAAAAGTTCATGTAAAAACATAAGCTTCATTTATGATTAATGACTTGATAGAAATCACTTGTATAAATAATTAAGTGATTTGACTATATTTTTATCTTAACGATTCTTTTATCTTAGCGAATTTGCAATTTAATCTCTGCGACTCCCTCAACAGAACCTTCTAGCAGATCTCCCGCCACTACAGGCCCGACACCTTCTGGCGTACCCGTAAAAATTAAATCTCCTGCTTGCAACGTATAATAAGTGGAAAGATCTTCAATCATCTCAGCAATATTCCAGATCAAATGCTGGGTATTTGAACGCTGAGTCGTTTGACCATTTACCCTTAATTCAATATTTACCGCATTTACATCCACTTTTACCTCCGACGCTGGAACAATATCGGATAACACTGCGGACTGATCAAAATTTTTACCCAGATCCCACGGTTTTCCTTGATCACGTGCAATAAGCTGTACATCACGGCGTGTCATATCCAGACCACAGGCATAACCGTATATATAATCAAAAGCTTGATCTGCGCGAATATTTACCCCAGGGCGACCAATTGCAATTACCAGTTCAATTTCATGGTGATAATTTTGGGTTTTCAGTGGATAGGGAATCTCACTGCCCGATGGAACATAAGTTGCCGCATCTTTTAAAAAATAAAAAGGTGATTGCGTCGATTTATCTACACTCACCCCCATTTCCGCAGCATGCGCCATATAGTTACGTCCCATACAAAAGATACGGTTGACTGGAAATTTTTTGGATTGATTGACGATCGGTATAAGGACAGGTGCTTTAACTGGGAAAAGTGTTTCTACTGACATTCTGATATTCCTCATTTTTTAATAGATAAAACCATCGGGCAGTTAGACTGCCCGAATCAAGGGATTAACCCAGAATTGCAGTTGCTTCAATTTCCAGTAGGATTTCAGCTTTGGCTAAAGCCTGCACTTCTACAAGCGTACAAGCCGGAAAATCACCTTCAAAGAATTCCTTACGTGCTTTCCAGACGGCGGTGTTATTGGCAATATTGGTGACAAAGATGGTCATTTTGACAATATTGTTCATCGTGCCACCAGCCGCTTCAATTAAATCCTTAATTTTCTGAAAAATCACTTGCGACTGTTCATATTCATCACCCAGCACGGTTTCACCATCTGGCTGCCGTGCAGTCATTCCAGAGATAAATACCTGATTGCCCACTTTCAGGCAGTTTGACCACAAGCCCGGTGCGGGTTCTTTGACTGTTGGAGAAATAATCCTTTCTTTTAACATGTTGTTTTCCTTATATTCCTGACTCAATATTTCTAACTCAATACTTCTAACTCGATATTTTTTAACTCAATATTCCTCGCCCACTTTTCCTGATGAAAGACGAATGTGTGAATCCCAAGCACTTTCACGACTCCAGTTAATGCATACGCTCTGGCGACGCACATAACCTTTCCATGAGTCTGATCCTGCGGTACGTCCACCCCCCGTTTCCTTTTCACCACCGAATGCCGCGCCAACATCTGCCCCGGTTGTTCCCATATTGACCCGAACAATACCGCAATCACTTCCTGCTGCAGATAAGAACAGTTCGATATTGCTTAGGTTTGAGCTGTGAATACCTGAAGCAAGCCCCTGCGCAACGTTATTATGAATAGCAATGGCTTGTTCAAGGTCGTCATATGGCATCACAAATACAATCGGTGCAAAAGTTTCGTGCTGTACACAATCCCATTCTGGTTCGACATCCGTAATCAAACATGCCTCCACATAAAGCCCCGGACGGTCAATGCGCTGCCCCCCATAAACCACTTTAGCACCAAGTTCCTGAGCACGCTGAATCGTTGCCTGATATTGCGCTACCGCAGCTGCATCAATCAGTGGACCGATGATGGTCTCTTGTTCACGTGGGTCACCAATACGGATCTGATCAAACGCCTGTTTAAGCAATTCAATCAGTTCATGCATGACACTGCGGTGTACAATCAGACGACGAGTACTGGTACAACGCTGGCCTGTGGTTCCCATCGCCCCAAAAGTAATGGCACGCGCTGCAAGTTGTAAATCAGCAGTTTCATCGACAATACAACCATTATTGCCTGAACATTCGAGCATATATTTACGCCCCAATGTCTCGCTTACGATACTTGCCACTTTTTTACCCACACCCGTAGAACCTGTAAATGACACCATGTTGATACGTCGATCACGGATCATCAGTTCAGCCACAGCGCTATCCGCAGGAATAAACAAAGAAAAAACCCCTTCCAAATTCATTTCCAGCATGGCTTGATTGGCCAGTTTCTGTAAGGCAATTGCGGTCAGTGGAACTTTAGGGCTGGGTTTCCATATCACCGTATTGCCACCAATGGCTGAGAGGAAAGCATTTTGCGCCCAAACCGCTGCGGGGAAATTATAGGCACTGATCACCCCCACCACACCCAATGGCAACCATTGATCATACATGCGGTGTTTCACCCGTTGCGACTGTAAGGTAAAGCCATACATCATGCGGGACTGCCCTGTCGCAAGGGTTGCCATCTCGACCACTTCTTTGAGCTCACCTTTGGCTTCCATCACGGATTTACCTGTATCTAGCGCAACGATACCCGCCAAGGCCTGCATGTTTTCCTGTACCAACTGACCAATACGTTGCACCAATTCACCACGGCGCGGCGCTGGAACCATGCGCCATGTTTTCTGATATGCCACTGCAGCCTGTATAATTTCCTCATAATCTTCTGCGTTAGATGCTGCAATTTGCCCCACTGTTTCATTATCAGCCGGACAAACTGCATAAATAAGTTCACGCCCTTCAAGCGTAGACCAACCTTGTTTTACACCAAAGGAACCTGCATGCAGTTGATCCAAACCAAAAGTTTTTAACACCTGTTGTGTATCAAACAGTGCATCTTCTGCATATTTTTTTTGTGCAATATTCATCATTGTTTTAACCTATTCTCTTGATTTTCTTTCTTTACAAAATCACCAATACTTTCATCTGTGTGATATGCAGGCTTTTCGTAATAATGTGGACCATCATAAATCTCGATCAGCCGACTAAACTGATGTGCCAGTGTAGGGCCATGCGGATGGTCTTTCGGGTTCATATAAAAGCAGCCAGATTTCAGTATAAAACCCACATCGATATATTCGTATTCACCTTCAAGGCAGAACATAAACTGATTGGACGCATGGATATGCTTGATCGGGATACAGCCACCTTTTTGAAATTCAAGCAGTGCAATCGTGCCACCAGTGTCTACATTCTTCCAAAGGAAATACTGACGAAATCCATACTCAGGAAAATTAATCCATTCATCATCATTGAGTTCAGTGGTATTGAGTAGCACCTCCAAACTTTTAAATGTTCCTGTATTGATATTCATTCTTGTTGCTCCTGTTTTTGCTCAGCTTTCCATCTGCTGTATTCCAAGCGACTTTCTGCTGTGGCGGGAAAAAGCCCAAAAATGGATCTTCCCTGTCGAATATGCATCGCAGCAAAAGCTTCATATTCGCAAGCATCCAGTGCTGCATCCGCAACCTGATCCACCAATGCCTGTGGAATGACCACCACACCATCCCCGTCACCCACCACAACATCACCGGGATAGATCGCAACACCACCACATCCAATCGGTTCATTCAAAGAGATCGGATGTAATGCTATCGGCGTTGCTGGTGGTGCATTGTGTTTCTGAAAGCAAGGCAAACCCACTGCATAAATTGCGGGAGAATCACGATAGCCACCATCGGTGACTACCCCAGCAACACCACGATATTTAAGTCGGGCTGCCATCATGTCTCCCATACTGGAGCCACGAGTACAGCCAAAAGCATCCATGACCAGTACAGCCCCTTCGGGACATTCCTCAATGGCACGGCGATGCAGATTGTCATCACGACTGTAATTGCTCATCCTGCTCAAATCTTCACGTGCAGGGATAAAGCGCAAGGTATAAGCAGGTCCCACCAATTGTTGCTGAGTCGTACTTATGGGATAAATACCCTGCATAATCACGTTACTAAAACCATGTTTGAGTAAAACGTTGGCAATATTCGCCGTACCCACCCGCATCAGTTTTTCACGGGTCGGAGCCTTTAATACGTATGTCATAAGATCTCCTACTGGAAAAACTCCAGTTCTGGTGCCATGCCCCATTGTGTGGTTTCGGTTGCAGTACCGTTGAATTTCATCGGCTGTGCATGCTGATCAAGCATGTCACCATCGGTATAGTGCTCGACCCTAAAACCAAAGGGATCTTTCCAGTAGTCAAAAATCTGGCTACCGAGCATATGCCGTCCAACCCCACAATCCAGTTGATAACCCTGCGTGACAAGATAATCATGTGCGGTCATCACCGCATCCAAATCAATCACTTCAAACGAACAGTGGTGCACACCCACCCAGTCCGACTGCAAAATCAAAATCGAGTGATGATCTACTTTTTCTGCACCTTGGTTAAAGCGTAGGAACGTTCCCACAATCGGCCCGTCTTCACCGGGTGGGACAAAGTAATCTGAGGGAAGCAAATCAAAACGTTGCTCAAGCCATTGCACCGATGCATCATGATGACTGACATGCAGTACAAAATGCCCAAGTTTGATCGCCTGACAAGGTTTACACGTTACCCGTATAGATTCATTCAAGCGTGGTTTACAGGTGGCATTGTTTAAGTCAAAAGCCTTACGCTCTGTGATATCAACATGTTTGTCTCGTCCCCAAATGGCTTTGATTTCAAAACCGTCTGGCATGTGCATGACCACTTCATAGCCACCGCCTAGTTCAGATGAAAGCTGTACCGCTGAAGACCCCTCAAGTTTGGCCAGTTCAGTCAGATCTTGCAGACAAGACACCTCAATTGAAGCACCAATAAAATGCTGCTTTTCCGCACGATAGGTCACATGTATATGGTGTTGCTCGCCACTGCCCCGCATATACAACACCTCATCAGTTTTATTGACACAGCTCAGACCAAAATCCGTCATAAACTTTTCCATGACCGCCAAATCTGGCGCGGCATACGTCACCTGAGCAATTTCAATGGGTTTCACCATATTTCAATTCCTTTTCCTGTTAGCCTGCAATCTGAGCGTATTTCCCACTGTGAAACACCAGTGGTTTTACCCCGTCTTGTTGCTGTAAATGCGTGACCAGTCCAACAAATAAGGTATGATCACCGCATGGATAGCTAAACTGCAGTTTGGTCACCACCTGAACAGCAGCATTTTTGATCACAGGAAAATCCGCGATATATTCAAATTCGGGCTTAAAATCTTCATCGTGCTTCCCAGCAAAATGGTTACTGACCTCTATCTGATCTTCATGCAAAATGCTGATACCAAAATACTCACCCAAACTGATTTTTTCATGTGATGCTGCGCTATTGCCAACTGAAACCAGCACCATGGCGGGTTCCAATGAACCTGACATAAATGCATTTGCTGTCATGGCATGGGTTTGTCCATCATGACAAGAAGAAATCACCACCACACCTGTTGCAAATTTCCCCATCGCCTTGCGAAATTCATGTGGTGTAAAATCCACATCGGTCTGGTTTGCTTGCATGATCTTCACCATTTCACCCAGTGTTGTTCGCTGTAAGTTCGCAACTGTCATTTTCTTGGTCCTTCTATTGACGCATGCTGCTGAATTAATTTTTATTTAAAATACTCACATCATCAGGGTTGATCAGGTCGGGAACGGTCCAGCCATAAATGTCATATTCATCCATGGCTTTTTGAGCAAAGTCCTTACAATAATCGAGCATCCCTCTAGACTGTGCCGCAAACAGATTGGTCTGGCGGGTCACATCATTACTGCCAAGATAGTTAATTTCATAGAGCTCATGCCGAGCGCCAAATTCAGTACCAATCGCATCCCAGAGCATTTTCATGACTTTGACACGCTCAATCGCATCTTTACCATTCGATCCACGAAGATAGGTGGCGAGATAACCTTGAATGTGGGGATTTTTAAAATCATCGGCATGGGAATTGAGATAAATCAAACCACTTGCCACGATCTGTTCAATGATATTTTTGATTTTTGGCATCGCCAATTGGCTGATGACTCTATAAGCACCTGCATGATGTGGATCTGGACGAATCATGCCATTCCAAGCTTCAGCACTTTTCGCCATTGCATCTGACAATGCCCAAAAGGTATTGCGCCATGCAATCACTTCGCCCATCTGAGACATCACACCGTGAAATTTGTCTGCGCCTGTAATTTCGAGTGCTTTTGCTAAAGTACCGACTAAAAAATCAAGTTTGACCGCAAAGCGTGTACAGCCATGTAAAGAGGCACGCTCTAAATAACCGGCTTCAGTGTTATAAGCATTTGCTTGTTGTAAATTGTTATAAATAAAAACGTCTTCCCATGGGATAAAGACATTATCCAATACCAAAATGGCATCATTTTCATCAAGGCGGCTTGACAGTGGATAATCAAATGGACTGCCAAGCACTGCTGCACGATACTCATTTGAGGTACGGCAAAGTAATTTCACCCCAGGTGCATTGGTCGGTACGATAAATACTGGGGCGAATGCTGGATCTTGAAACATCACTTGCCCGACATGTGCAATAAATGTGAAATGGGTTAAAGCCGAGCCTGTGGCAACAACTTTAGCGCCAGACACATAAATGCCTTGCTCATCTTCCTTAACGACACGAATAAAAACATCTTTACCTGCGTCCGCGCCAAGACCACGGTCAACAGGTGGGTTCATCAATGCATGGTTAATAAACCAAGTTTTTTCTTGTGCTTTTCGATACCAACGACGTGCGTTTTCTTCAAAACCTTTATAAAAATCTGCATTTACCCCCAGTGTTCCAATAAAACAGCCTTTATAATCAGGCGACCTCCCCATCCATCCCCATGAAATACGTTGCCATGCCGCAATCGCATCACGTGCAGCCACTTGCTCTTCAACATTATGGGCAACACGAAAAAAACGATGAGTAAAACCACCCCATTCTGTCGGTGTGGTTAAAATATCCTTGGTTTCAGGTGCATGTAAGGCATCATACATTCTGGCAATCATTCGTGCTGAATTACGAAATGCAGGATGCTCGGTAATATTTTCTACCCGCTCACCATAAATCCATACTTCACGCCCATCATTGAGACTGTCTAAATACTCCTGTCCTGTAAATGGAATATAGTCCTTGTTCACTGCAACACTTTCAGTATCTAATTTACTATTCATGTCCCATATCCTTATATTCACTTTATTTATAATTGCTTAATCTTTAAGCATAAAATGAGGTTAACAAGGTTATTTATATGCGTCCAATCATGTATTTAGTTCACATATATAACCTTTTTATTATGAATAAAAATTGCTTAAGCATTAAAAAAGCCACGTTCATAACAACATGGCTTTTGAGTGCGAATACCCGTTAGTTGAATAAAATTTTTGGCTCAATATTCGAAAATCTCCACTTACACCACGACGACTATAGATCACTTACTTTGAGAAAGTAGCTGAGCGACTTGAAATACAATGAATGTAAGCAATGCAAAACACCAGTTTTAAAATACAGCCTTTAACTGGGTTTAAGTTAATAATAAATCTTGTATAGTCCAACCTGTCAAAAAACTCAGACCCAAGAATATAATTTCACTTAATCAATATTTTTAATTAGATCAATTGCATGGAAAATAAATTGTTTGATTATAAAAAAAGCTTGCAATGCCACACCTTACCTTCAAAGTTTAAATACCTTTGCGTAGGCGATGCCTAACTTTTCGTAGGGGATGCCAAACCTTGCGCTGCAAACAAAGCAGTGCTTTGTTTTTGCTCATGTTGAGCGAGGGGTACGTCCTATACCCCCGCCCAACGGCGACATCCATGTCGCCACACGGTAGGATAACCAGCTAGGATTCAAAAGCACAAAATTTGAGTGTCAATCCGCTGCATCCAGTGCAACATCAGCCTCGACAAAATGGGTTGCTGTTCCTTCTGGCATCAATTTTCTAAGTATAGGATACAACAAGAAAGTTAAGCCCAATGTCACAAAGAAACCCAGTTCAAACATTTTGCTTGCGATCAACGCGATCCCAATACCCGAAGCAATAATCAAGGTAATTACCCCTGCCCAATTGCAGCTTTCAACCTTTGCCGTCTGCAATGAAAACTGCCCTTTCCTCACATAGTAATAGTCAATAAGCATCACGCCACACAAGCCCATGGTCATACAACCCAGATAAGAGAGCCAAGCGACAAACTGACCTAGAATCCCAGCCCCGATCATCATCAAAGCAAAAATATTACCAAGCACCACCATAAAGGCGCGCCCCGGTTTTTTGCCAGTCAACGCATCCAACAGATTAACCAATGCAAGTGAACCCGAATAAGCATTGATCGCTTGTGCTTTGGCCTGTGCAGCATAAATGGTGACAAATCCAACCCAGCCCGCAAGCACCACAAAAAATGCACCGGTATTGGTCATGGCAAAACCAGCAGCGGCTTCAGACGCCTGTTGTGGTGACAGACCCGCTTGACGATGCATCAGATATTCAGCCACTTCGGGTATGCCACCAATCACCACCAACCCACCCAATACAATCATAATCAGGTTTTGCATAATCGGCCCAGCCATCGCCAAAACTTTAACATCCTGAGTATTACGGCAATATCTAGCAAAATCGATTGTGACCAGTGCAATTGTACCTGCAGTTGCCCCCATCAGAACCAGTGCCGTGCTGAGTTTTGGCCAGAACCCACCAGCAACTGAACCCGTAGAATTAAAAACCAGCATCGGGTCCATACCGCGCACAGCATAAAGGTGATAAATCATATAGAACGTGACCACCAGTGTAATCACGATCATGTATTTTGAAACTCTTAACGCAAGTTGCAAACCAAATATCGCCAACAAAATCCATGCAAGGGTCAACACTCCATACAAGGATATTTTCACCAGTATGGTATCTTGCAAGTTGAACATCAGCAGCGTTCCTTCATACAATAAGGCACTTTCCAATGCCAGAAAGCCCAGAATCATAAAGGCAAAAATAGCTGCCCCCAGTGATGAACCTTTGACACCAAAACCGAAAAACCGTGATGTGACCGTACTCGACATACCCGTTTGAAAAGTCATCTTTCCAAGGTAATAACCCATGCTATAACCAACAATGGTTGCGATAAATCCTGCCAGTAGCCCAATCCAAAAGCCTGAAAGTAATACTGTAAATCCACCAACGGCAAAAATGACCAGCGCTGTTGCAACGCCCATTGGACTCATCGCCAGTTTAAACCCACTCTGACGCTCTGCCATGGGCACACTGACCAATGCATGATCCTCGACAGCTTGTGCGATGGTGGATCCAGCCTGATTTACGTTCTGTGAACTATTTTTATTTGTATTCATCATCGTCCCTTTTATACAGATCCTAATACACCAATCCTCTGGTGATCATTTATAAACAGTGATTTATCTGTTTAGCCTGAAGGTATTTTTTGAATGAATAGATGCCAAAGTCCAATCATCTTTCGATGAGAATTCATAACCGAATGGATATATATTGCATCGAGATCGGTAAATCACTAAATATCTTTAATAGATCGAAAAATGATCATATGGAGTGAATTATATTGGTATTGAAAGTTCCTTCTCCTCTTTGGGAGAAGGCTAGGATGAAGGGGCTTTTATGTTGATTTAAAAAGGACTTATGAAAGAAGTCTACTGATAAAAAATTATTATTTTAGTCACTTGAATGTATGGTGATTTGTTAAACCTTGCGTTAATGAAAAAATGAGCAGTGAATATCAATCCATGTCATGACTACTATATAAATTAACCTGCGTTTTTGTATTGTTAAATCATACAAGGTGGTTCTATCGTGTGGCATCGCCTACACAAATCTATTTGAATTTTGAATATAAGATGTGGCAGTGCAAATTCTTCAGTCTTATGAATTATCTTTTATAAAATGCTATAAATTTCATGATTTATAAGACTTCACCTCATTTAGAAATCATCTAAAAAATATACTTTTATAAGAAAACTATTCTATAAAAAACGAGAAGTAAAACTTAATCCTTAAATCAAATTTACTTCTCGCAATCTCATGTTGTCATGTCAAATATTAAACACAGACCTATTAGAATTTCTGCGAAATACTCACCTTATAGTCTCGACCTGTACCTGTCATATATTCACCCAAATACATTTTGTAATCACGATTAAATAAATTATCAATCGAGAAATTCAGCGTTGGTCCTTTTGCACCAATTGGCTGCCAATCGGCATAAACGCTATGTAGTGAATAACCTTTGGTTTTAGGTAATGAAAATGAAGATGCCGCAATCGACTTATCATTGTCCGAAAGGCTTCGGTCTTGTGCAGCAACAAAGATCCCTCTCCATCCCATAGTTAAGTGATGTTCAGGCACATTTACCCCTAAAGTCGCTGTGGCTTTTTTAGGCGGAATATTGGTCATCCATGTTTTTTGATCAAACCATGGATTTACAGGGGAATTATCACGTTGCCCGCGAATATAGGAATAGGTTAAACCAGCAAACCAAGTCGGCTGATTATAGAAAGCTTCGGCTTCATAGGCTTTGATGGTGTAATCAGTCACATTACGATAAAAACCACGATCATAATTGCCTTTACAGTCTGCTACGCTGCCTTTTCCAGTATTTGCATTGTTTTCTGCTTGTGCTTGACAAAATGTTGAGCGATTGCGAAATATCTCATCGCCCCCGCGATTATGATGATAGGTTAAACGCACTTGCAGATGATCTTCATCACTAAATACATCATCAAAATTCATCTCATTGCCAACACGAATCGCCAACATCTTTTCAGGCACTAAATAACGACTGGTTGAGGGAACAGTGGTTGCTGCGGATTGCACATAATATTGTTCATCGACACGAGGCGCACGCCATGTTTTACTCACATTCGCAAACCATGTCATATAGTCGGCCTGTTTCCAAGACATTGCCAAACGTGGCGACCAGCCCGTATAAGTTTTACTGGAATAATCATGCCCTGCCGCTGGATCATTAAATCGTGATGCACGATTTGGCTTGCCGTTATTTTCAATATGATCATAACGGAGCGATGGCGTAATAACGAAATTGTTAATCTGATATTGATCTTCAATAAATGCACTCAGCATTTGTTGATCGCCAGCAGGCATATAGTTCGGTTCATAATAACCAAAATTATAATCTGGCTTTTTGGCATTGTTTTTGTCATAAATCAGCGAGTTTTGTTCCATTTTCTGGTATTGCGCGCCAACCTTTAATTTATGCGTGCCCAGTTTTGTTTCAATATCACTGATATTACTCATTTTTAATGCTGTATTGGTATAGGTTACCCAGCTTTCATTGCCTAACAATGCTGCTGAACCCGTCACACTTGGCAAGCGTAAATCATGCTGATAGGTCTTGGAATAGGATGCGACAGCTTTTAAGTTTAGATATGGGTTAGCATCAGGATTGAATTCATAACTTGCAGAATAACTGGTATCTTCCTGATCACGGTCGACCAAACGGCGTTTCCAAGCTTCATCATAGCCATACTTAGCAATATCTGCCTCAGTCGGCACTGCATCTTGATCACGCATAGCTGCAAAAGGCTCCCAGCCTTCATGCCCACTGCGCATGGCATTTAAAGAAATTTTATGACCATCGGCAGGATAAAAGTTCAGTTTGGCTAAATAGGTTTCTTGCTCTTGCCCTGAATACAAAAACTCAGTTCCATCTGGTCGCTTTACATTGCCGCTGTCTCGGTTGGTATAGTAAAACAGCCCATCGACCAGCCCATTGTCGGCTTTACCATATACAGCGCCTGTATAGGTATTTTGACTGTTATTGGAAAAACGAGAATATTTTAAAAATGCGCCAATATTTTTACCATCATCCAGTAAATCTGTGGCATCTTTAGTTTCCAGTGTAACCTTACCACCAAAACCACCATTTCCGACTTCAACGTTATGTGGTCCTTTATCCACGGTAATTTTCTTTAAAATCTCAGGTTCAATAAAGACTGAACCCTGTCGATATTTATCAAAGGTTTTAACAGAATCGTCCAAGGTAATGGGTACATCGGCTACCCCGCCCATGCCGAGAATATTAATCGTTTGCCCTCCCGGACGTGGCGATCCTGCTGAACCGACACTGGGCATATGATCGAGTAATTGTGCAACATTATTGGCCTGATAACGATCAATCGCTTTTTGATTGAGTACACTCTGACCAAATTGTATGGTGTCTTTTTTTACCGCCTCGACCACAATTGGGGTCATCTGATAAATTTGGTTTTCAGCATTTGTGGTTGAAGTTGCTGTTTTTCCTGTTGCAATGTTTGCTGTATTGACTACAGGTGTTTGTGTAGCAACAGGCTTTTCAATAAGTAGATAACCTGCTGAAGTTTTTTGAATCTGGAATGGGGTATTCTGCACCAATAATGCAAAAGCCTGATCTAGGGTATATTTACCCTTCATCGTCTTTACCCGATAACGATTGGTTTTTGCTGGATCGAGTAACAACGATACATTGGCTTGCTGTGCCAAGCTATTTAAAGCTTGAGTCAATGAACCGCTTTGCACTTGATAAAAGCCAACAGGCGAAGCGTTATTTGCATGCGTTTGTATACTGATTGCACTCATAGACAGTGCGATTGCAACAGCCATTGCAACTGGCTTTATTGCATTCTGATATAAAGATTGAGACATTCTCTACCCACCCAAGGTTAAATGATAATCATTAACTTCATTCAGTTAAAATAATCTGTGTTTTCATGTGTTCTAAGTTATATGACGAAGCAGAAACAAAAAAACCGCAATGAAATGCAGTTTTTTTAAATTTTAATTTTCTAAAGCAACAGCAAATGCATGATTATCTACTTAGCCAACACACAAAAATTAATTATAGTGCATTGTATAATTGATAGTTGCTGTGACATTTTGGGCATCGACAATTGCTGTCTTAGAAATATATGCTACATAATAACTTAAATATGCCACTGCATAAGCACCCTCAAAAACAGGACTTTTCGCCTGAGTTCCCCAAGGTGCTGAAAAATCTACAGGTATTCCATTTCTAGTCGTAATTTGAAAAAAAATAGGATTTGTAGTGGAAGCATCTAAGGCTTTGTTGACCAATAGAGTTTTATCCTCTGTATCCAAGTCAGTAGGTGGTGAACTTACACTCAAATGAATCCCTTTAAAGGCTCTAGATGTTGCTACATCACAAACACCCGTACCTGTAGCATTTAGTAACTCCATATAAATGAGTTTTTTACTTAACGCTACATTTGGATAAAACCCTGATTTAGGTACAGTGGGCAAGTTAAGCGTTAGATCTTTAGTACCGCTTGCATCACCGCCAGCACTATGTAATATACATGTTCCGTCAGTCACGACACCATTGACTGTAATGGTTCCATCTACAGCAAACACGCGACTACATGTCAAACTTAAAGCCAAAGCACTCAATGTGGCTAAAGTCAGTTTCTGCATTGGATACATCTCATAAGATTTGAATAAGTTTTAATTTTCTCAATCATCAATAAATCTAAACTTCATCAATAAAATCAACAGACAAAATTTAATTATAGTGCAATGTATAATTTATCTTTGTCGTGAAATTTTGAGCATCGACAATCCCCGTTTTGGAAGCAACTGCAACTATGTAATATACATATGTTTCACCATCAGCACGGATACGTACTAAGCTTTTCTCCTGAGTTCCCCAAGCCGCAGAAAAATCTACAGGTCTACTGTTTTCAGTCTGCATTTGAAGAAAAATAGGATGTGCCTTAGAAGCACCACCTGCACCTGTGGCTTTATTCACGAGTAAAGTTTTATCTGTCTCATCCAAATCATCTGGTGAAATTGTACTCAGATGTATCCCCTGAAAGGCTTTACTTGTTGCCACATCACAGTGAGCTGTACCTGCTGCATTGGTTAACTGTAGCGTAAATCCATAACGCATTGGCACTGGAAGTGTAGGCGTAAACCACGATTTAGGTACAGTACCTAATGGAAAAACGATATCTTTTGAACCAATTGCATAACCACCATCACCTTGCAATGTACAAGTTTGATCCGTGATAGCACCATTGACGGTAATGGTGCCATCTACAGCAAAAACGTTTGTACACGGCAAAGTTAAAAGCAAAGTACTCAATGCCGTTAAAATCAGTTCCTTCATTGAATCCCCCTTTTATAAATTTTTAATCATTTTAAATTGCTCAATCTTCAGTAAACGTATACTTCCTAACCAAAAACAACAGAGGCAAATTTAATTATAGTGCATCGTGTAATTTACAGTTGCTTGTACATTTTGAGCATCGACAATCCAATTCTTAGCAACGTACCCTACATAGTAATAAAAGAATGTACGAAGACCAGAATAAGAAATAGAGCTTTTCGCCTGTGTTCCCCAAGGTTCAGAAAAATCTACTCGACTAGCAGTACCAACACCGTCAGTACGTATTTGAATAAAAATAGGATTTTTAATGGATAAATCTGCAGCTTTATTGACCAATAAAGCTTTATTTTCTGCATCCAGATCAGTTGGTGAAATAGCACTCAGATGTATACCTCTAAAGGCATAATTTGTTGCTGCATCACAGAAACCTATACCCGTAGCATCTTTTAACTCCATATCAATTCTCCCTGACACTGTATTAAATTTTGATTTAGATACAGTGGGCAAAGTAATCGTTAGATCTTTATTACCGCTTACACCACTACCACTACCTTGTAATATACAGGTCCCATCAGTGATAACACCATTGACGGTAATGGTTCCATCCACAGCAAAAACGTTTGTACACGGCAAAGTTAAAAGCAAAGTACTCAATGTGGGTAAAGTCAGTTTATTCATTGAATCAGCCTTATAAAGCTTTAATAAATGCGATAATTTAACGATGCTGTGATTCACATTCGGAGACATGGTAATTTCAACGAAAATAGATAGGTCTAAATATATAAACGCTGTTGCTGTTCACTTTAAAACTCTGCTTATTTCAAGCTAGAGTCTATTTTAATATTTATTTTTATTTTAAATTTCCAACAATTTAAAATAAAACTTCATGCTGACAAAAATATCCGCATATCACAATATTTTTAAGTTTACTTTTTATCATGCAAATTCATTACAAAAAATCATGTATAATTTTTTATTGTTAAAATTCATCATCATAAATAAAACAAATGATCAAAAATTTAATTTTATTTTAATTTTAAACACCATTTCCAACATATCAAAATATGACTAAACATCAATAAAAGCATTTTCTCATTATAGATTTAACCCGACTAAAATAATATGTTTTATGAATTTGCAATCATATAAATGACCTCATCATCCAGCTTCCTTATTAAGATCTTCTATACCCATCCAAAGTGTTACCATCAACATCATTGACTGAATATTCATTAAAGCACTTATGGTTTTTTATAAAATGATGTTCAATCGATTTCGTTCATCAATCAAAAATGATCGTGGGGCGTAAATCATATTGCTATTCAAAGTGCTTTCTCTCTTTGCAAAAAAGTGAAGATGAAAGGGATTTTTATATTGATCTATGCTTTTAAAAAAGACTTATACAACAAGCCGAGTGACAAAACAAAAAAACCGTAATAGTACGCTTTTTATTGCTAAGGGTTTTCTTTAGCGTTAGCTTTATTATACGCTTCCAAACGTTTTTTGTAGGTTTGAATGAACCTAGCCAACTCTTTAATATCAGTGAAACTTAACTGACCTGTATATTTTCCACTTTTTAATATTTCCCGAAAATCAAAGCTGATTGTGCTACTAATATTAATATAAGATGCCTTTTTTAAACCCGCCTGCCTCCAATCTCGAATCGGATAGTAGTGCAACTTAATAAAATCTGATTTGCCCTCGTACTGACGTGTAATTGAATCCAAAACTACAACAGTGAAATGAGTTTTACCAATTTCAACCGTATATCGTTCTTTCCCTTCAAGCGAATCTAAGTCAAATTTAACGAAAATCCGATAGATATCACCAACAGCCATGTTTATTGCCCTTCTGCTTCCTCAAACACACCGCTTGCATTTAAACGCATATATTTGATAGGACAACCTGTTAGCTCAGCAATATCCAAAAGATCACCAACCATCTGTTGTCCAAGCATTTCACGTCGAGCTGCTTCAACGATTTCCTGCATGTTTTGAAATTCTTCAAAACTCAGTACAACGGCTTCGGGCTTATTGTTCGTGCAAACGAAAACAGGTTTATGGTTTTCTTTGACACTTTCAACAATTTTGCTCCATGACTTACGAACATCGGTCGCAGAAACAGTCGCACCATGAATAAAAGTGAGTACACTCATATCTAAGACCCCATACTATATGCTAAATATTATAGTATATTTGACATATAATATAACAATACCTTTTATATTCAACATACACCTCCTGACTTTCAAATAGCAAAAAACTCAAAATACTCAATAAAAAACAAAAAGTTATAAAAGTCTTGCATTTCTAAATAATTGACCGAAAAATACAGTGCGTGATATAATGCTGAATATATTTTATACAACATTTGGACGGAGAGCTTTGAGAATGCCAATTATGTCATTTGTGCGTAATCAAGATTCACGTAGCGCAACATCCACTGATGTCTCTGATCAGTGTGTAGAACATTCCCAAGTCGTTGTTCTTAGTAACAATAGTCAAAGTGTGATTGGGATTATGGCTGTCGATAATCTTCATGTTGATAGCGATGATCTAAATAGATTACAGCGTATAGAGTCTGGCTCAATTTCGTATGAACAAGCTATTCAAGAAGTCTCTCAACTAGCATTTGCGATACAAAATCGATCGTCGAAAGTAAGTATAAATGAGTGATCGCAGTAAACTAGACGATCATTATTATGCCGTAGGTTATGATGCCAGTTGTGATCCATATGTATATGAAAATGGGGTGCTCATAAATTCATACGGTATTCAATCGACGTCTGAACTGAATATAATTGAAAATAAATTCACTGTCATAACCATTAAAAAACTCATTGATGATGCTTATTTTGTTTTCCCTGTGGACCTAACTTACTATACCTCTATCCATCGTTGTATTTTCAGTGAAATTTATCCATGGGCTGGTGAAGTTCGTAAAGTTGACATCTGCAAGGGACAAACTCAATTTTGTCACCATGACGACATTTATGATCAGCTCCAAGACCTGTTCACTAAACTAAATACTCAATATGAATCACTGAGTTCTATGTCTGATTCTAATTTGGCAGTTTATATTGGTTTTATACTTGGTCAGTTAAACAATATTCACCCTTTCCGTGAAGGTAATGGGAGAACTCAAAGGGTTTTTATCCATAATTTATTGCATCACCTCGGCTACAAAATAGACTGGAACACAATAAGTCCTGATTCTATGGCAAATGCTTGTATTGAGTTTAATAACGGAAATACTCGACCGCTTGAAAGAATTATTCATTTAAATCTCAGTAAAATATAAAAAGAGCACTTCAACAAACCTATACTTCCCAACTAAACCAACACAAAAAATTAATTATAATGCATGGTATAATTTATCTTTGCGGTGTAATTTTGAGCATCGACAATTCCAGTCTTGGAAGCAGGCATTACATCGTATTGTAAATACGTTTCATCTCTAAGCGTATAAATTGCACTTTTTGCTTGAACTCCCCAAGGTGCAGAAAAATCGACAATTCCATTTCCATTAGTATCTATTTGAATAAAAACAGGATTTTTACTAGAAGCACCACCTGCGCCAGTGGCTTTATTCACTAACAACCTTTTATCGGTTGCATCCAAGTCTTCATCTGGTGACGTTACACTGAGATGGATCCCTTTAAACGCTTTACTTGTTACTGCATCACAGACACCTGTACCCGCTGCATTTGATAAGTACAGAGTAAATCCATACTTCCTTGGGTCTGGAAGTGTAGGTGTAAACTTTGATTTAGGTATAGTGCCCACGTCAATGCTTATATCTTTTGAGCCCATTGCAAAACCACCACCATTTAATGTACATGTTCCATCAGCGATAACACCATTAACCGTAATGGTTCCATCTACAGCAAACACTTGGGTACATGCCAAAGTTAAAGCCAAAGTACTCAATGTTGCTAAAGTCAGTTTCTGCATTGAATATTCCCTTTATCGAGTTTTAATTATTTTTAAGTTGCTGAATCATCATTAAATCTATGCCTCACCACTAAAACCAACACAAAAATTTAATTATAGTGCAAGGTATAATTGATCTTCGCATTTACATTTTGAGCATCGACTATCCCCGTTTTAGAGGCATACTGTACACGATAATATACAAATGTATGATTACTAAGATGCTGAACTGTACTTTTTGCCTGATCTGCCCAAGACGCAGAAAAATCCACAGGTACTGAATCCACCGTATAAAATTGAATAAAAACAGGATTTGCAACAGAAGCGCCCGAGGTGTTGACCAATAAAGTTTTATCGGTTGTATCCAAGTGGTCTGGTGAAATCGCACTGAGATGTATACCTCTAAATGCCCTTCTTGTTGCGATGTCGCAGAAGTCCGAACCCGTCGCATCTCTTAAATAGATATTAAAGCCCATAATAAATGGCTCTCGATTTGACGGTGTAAAGGTTGATTTAGGTAGCGTGGGTAAGCTAACGGTTAGATCTTTTAAACCACTTAGAATGCTATTTTCTTCAGCTCGTAAAGTACAAGTCTGATCAGTGATAACGCCATTAACCGTAAGGGTTCCATCTACAGCAAATACGTTGGTAGACGCCAAAGTTAAAGCCAAAGTACTCAATGTTGCTAAAGTCAGTTTCTTCATTGGATTACACCCATAAAGTTTTAATTATTTTTAACTTGCTGAATCATCAGCTAAGCTATGTTTCTCTACAAAAACCAACACAAAAAATTTAATTATAGTGCAAGGTATAATTGATCTTTGCAGTGTAATTCTGAGCATCTACAACCCCAGTCTTAGTAAGAACCGTTGCCATATACTGTAGGTACATATTATTACCACCCTCATCAAAGAAGGCACTTTTCGCCTGAGTTCCCCAAGATGCAGAAAAATCTACTGGCACTAAAGTACCAACAGGTATAGCTAAAATTTGCATAAAAATAGGATTTGCCGCAGAAGCACCACTGGCTTGATTCACCAATAAAGTTTTATCGGTTGCATGCAAGTGATCTGGTGACGTTACACTGAGATGGATTCCTTTAAAGGCTTTAGTTGTTGCAGCATCACAAGGACCTGTACCCGTAGCATTTCTTAAATACAGGTTAAAGTTTACGATCCCTTGCCATTGATTTGGAACAATAAACAAAGATTTACGCATAGCAGGAAAATTAATTGTTATATCTTTAAGACCACTGGCCTGACCACCCCCAATCCCAATACCATTTGCTAGCAATACACAGGTCTGATCCGTCACCACACCATTAACCGTAAGGGTGCCATCTACTGCAAATACATTTGTGCATGACAAAGTTAAAGCCAAAGTACTCAATGTTGCTAAAGTCAGTTTCTTCATTGAATTACCTCTCATAAAGTTTTAATTATTTTTAACTTGCTCAATCATCAGCAAACCTATGTTTCTCTACTAAAACCAACACAAAAAATTAATTATAGTGGATGGTATAATTAACTTTTGCCGTGTAATTCTGAGCATCTACAACCCCAGTCTTAGTAAGAACCGTTGCAAAATAGTGTAGGGATATATTATTACCACCTTCATCACGGATGACACTTTTCGCCTGAGTTCCCCAAGATGCAGAAAAATCTACTGGCACTAAAGTACCACCAGGTACAGCTATAATTTGCATAAAAATAGGATTTGCCGCAGAAGCACCTTCGGCTTGATTCACTAATAAAGTTTTATCGGTTGCATGCAAGTGATCTGGTGAGGTTACACTGAGATGGATCCCTTTAAAGGCTTTAGTTGTTGCTGCATCACAAGGACCTGTATCCGTAGCATTTCTTAAATACAGGTTAAAGTTTTCGATCCATTGCCATTGATTTGGAACAACAAACAAAGATTTACGCATAGCAGGAAAATTAATTGTTATATCTTTAAGACCACTGGCCTGCCCCCCCCCAAAACCTTTTGCTAATAATACACAGGTCTGATCCGTCACCACACCATTTACGGTAATAGTCCCATCTAGCGCAAATACATTTGTGCATGACAAAGTTAAAGCCAAAGTACTCAATGTTGCTAAAGTCAGTTTCTTCATTGAATAACCCCTTTATAAAGTTTGAATCAAAAACATGCGATAAATATAATCTTATTCACATTATAGGAACAAAAATCTCAATATAAATAAATGCAATTAAATATAGTTAAACTATGTTTCTGCTTATTTTAAGCCTATGCTGATTTAAAAATTTAGCTATCCACTATTTATTTTAAATTTCAGTTAATTTAAAATAAAACCTTATGCTGACAAAAATATATCTACACCACAATAGTTTCTAAGTTGACTTTTTATCATACAAGTACATTACATAAAATCATGTATAAATTTTATTGTTAAAATTCAATGTAATAAATAAATCAATTGGTAAATTTTAAGTCATTATTTTAGTTTTAAACAGTATTTTCAGCATATAAAAATGTGACTAAACATAAATAAACTACATTTAATAAGATATTAAACTCAACCAAAATAACATTTTTGTTATTTTGAAGTAATATAAATCACATGATCGCCAAGCTTGGTTATTTTAATTGGGTATTGAGTGACCAACAAACGTAGCGTTTGATCTAAATCCTGCTTGGCATTAATCACACCACTGACTTTATAATCTTTTAAGGTCGAATGATTAAATATTAAATATTGATGATGATAACGCCCTAAGTTGGTCAGTAAATCAGCTAAAGGAAGTTGATCTGCCAAGATCTGATGTTTATCCCAAGCAAACTCGGCCGATGCAATATCCAACTCAGAAATCGGGCTTAAACCAAGTGAGTCAGCGCTAATTTTTTCCCCTTGCTTGACTACTTTTACTTGAGAATTTTGAGCCAACGAACGGGTTTCAACCTTTGAATGCAACATATTTAACACACTGCTATTGGCGTACTGATAAACAATAAATCGTGTACCGAGCGCTTTAAAATCCGCTTGAGCTGTGTGAACGATCAGAGGCCGTTGTGGGTCTTTGGCAACATCAATATAAATATCCCCTTGGACTAAATTGATTTGTCTTTTTTCAGCGGTAAAATCAAGTTTAATGGCAGATTTTGCAGCTAAAGTCACTTTGGAACCATCTTCCAAGGTGATCGAATGCATTTGCCCAACCTCAGTTTTATAATCAGCCATGTAGTAAGACATCATTGTTGAATTCGCAGCGAAATAAACAACACCGCCGATACTCACACAAAACAGCAAGACTTTGCTAAACAGTTGTAAAATATGTTTTTTACTTTGCTGGCTGACTTTCATTGAGTTGCGAACGTTTTGGCTGGATATGCCATGCGTTGTCGAAAACTGCTGCATTGTTTCAGAAAAATTAAGCATTTGATCGAGTTGATCATGATGTTCAGGATACTTACTTCGCCACGCTTCAAACTCAATTTGCGCTTGTTGACGTTCATGCAAATCATCAGTATTTAAACGAACAATCCATAAAGCCATTTCTTTCTGTAACTGTTTAGCGTTCATCTAGCCCTAGCTCAAGCAAGTTGTTTTTCGCCTCATAACATAACTGTAAACATTCGGCTAAATAGAGCTGTGTCGTGCGTAATGATTTACCAATCTCAGTGGCAATTTCACTCTGACTATAGCCTTCAAAGTAATACATGATAAAGGCTTTTCGAGTCAGCGCCGTCGTATTCTGCAAAGCAATGGTGAGAAAATCTAAAATAACTACAGCCTCTTCAATTTGATTTGAACTGATTAAAAGATCTTGATCATCTGCATGCTGTTTGAGTGTTTCTAAATAATTCTGCTCTAAAATATAGCGACGATGCTTATCAATCAGCACATGTTTTGCCACATTGACCAGATATGCCCGTGGTTCCTGAATTGAAAAAAGCTGTTTAGTTTGCAGCAATTTAACAAAAGTATCTTGAACCAGATCTGCAGCAGTAAAAGGATATCTGACACGCGAGTTGAGCCATTGTTTCAGCCAATCATGGTGATCCAAATACATCTCTTGCAGGATTTGTTGCCGCGTCGGTGTGGGGAGAATTGGGATCATAGAATTAAATTAAAATTTCTAAACAATAATAATTATCGTTTACATTTTGTGATTTGTAAATGCTATTCCTAAAGAACTTTTTTGTAGACGCTGTTGCGGTTTTTATCCAGTTCATTCGTCATCTCTCATATAACCCATTTTTTTATAGACTTTTTTAATCAGAGAATTACATGAATCAAGCACTGATCACTGAACCCAATGCCAATCCGCAACAAGAACTCAGTTTAGCCATGCGTCTCAAATTACAGACCGCAGATGAGCATGAAAGAATGCATACGCTAATGGCAAAAGCAGACGTATTTTCTAGTGTAGAAAAATACGCCTTATTCACCCTGTCTCAGTATTATTTTCAACTTGAAATCGAACATTTATTTCAACAAGATCAAGTGGCTTTACATATTACCGACCTTGATATCCGTGGTCGTTCTGCACAAGCACTGTTAGATCTACAAGATTTAGGCATTCAACCTCAAGGTCAAACTTTAGAAAGCTTAAATGTGACTTTCCCTGCTGCTTTAGGCTGGATTTACGTTTCAGAAGGATCAACTTTAGGCGCGGCATTTTTATTTAAACAAGCGCAGCAACGCTTAGGCTTAAGCGCTGAGAATGGTGCGCGCAATTTGGCAGCTTACCCTGAAGGTCGAGCAAAGGTTTGGAAACGATTTGTTCAAGCTTTAGATCAAGCCGAACTCAGCCCTAGCCAGAAAGATGAAGTTATTCAAGGTGCACTGGATGCATTTAATTATTTTGGCAATGCGTTAATCAATTTAGAGCAGCTTAAGTAATTCTATTGCAGTGAAAATTTTAATTCATTTGTGTAAGCAATAAACCTTTCATAAAGCAAAATATGATCATATGGCGTAAATCATTTTGGTATTGAAAGTCCCTTCTCCCGCTGGGAGAAGGCTAGGATGAGGGGCTTTTATATTGATTTATAGTCTTAAAAAGGACTAATGAAAGAAGCCGAATATCTCGTTCTTATAATGTCTTAATAAGGTTGTTGAGTATAGCGATTCATCATCAAACTATATGCTCATCGCATTCCATAAAATCAATAGACCTTTCATAAAGCAAAATATGATCATGTGGATCAAATCATTTTGCTATTGGAAGTCCCTTCTCCCACTGGGAGAAGGCTAGGATGAGGGGCTTTTATGTTGATTTACAGTCTTAAAAAGGACTGATAAAAGAAGCCGAATGTCTCACTCTTGTACTGTCTTAATAAGGTTGTTGAGTATAGCGATTCGTCATCTAACTATATGCTCATCCCATCGCATTCCATAAAATCAATTGATCTTTCATAAAGCAAAATATGATTATATGCCGTAAATCATTTTGCTATTGAAAGTCCCTTCTCCCTTCGGGAGAAGGCTAGGATGAGGGGCTTTTATGTTGATTTATAGTCTTAAAAGGGACTGAAGAAAGAAGTCGAATGTCTCACTCTTGTAATGTCTTAATAAGATTGTTGAGTATAGCGATTCATCATCAAACTATATGCTCATCATATTCCATAAAATCAATAGATCTTTCATAAATCAAAAAATGATCATATGGCGTAAATCATATTGGTATTGGAAGTCCCTTCTCCCACTGGGAGAAGGCTAGGATGAGGGGCTTTTATGTTGATTTACAGTCTTAAAAAGGACTGATAAAACAAGAGAACTGTGTCAATCAGTGCTCTTGTTTTATTTGGCTCTATTCGAGTCAGTGCAGTTGCTCCCTGCAAAATGACAGTGAGAAAATCTAAATTGAGGCTTGTTTCTGGCTATACAACATAAACAAAATAGACAGTAGAAAAAGTCCGCCCATCAACATGACTGTAGTATGGAAAGCCAGCAGTTCAGCAGATTGTAAGCTATTGCCCTGCTGTTGAGATAAAGTCGTCACAAAAGTCATCGCTGTACCTAATACTGCAATCCCAATTGTCATTCCCAATTGGCGTAGTGTATTTAAAATGGCTGCGGCAAAGTTTGCATCTTGCACTTGTACACTGCCCATGATCAATGTACTTGAGCCCGGAACGATCAATCCCATACCAATTCCCATAAGTCCACTACAAAAGATAAATAGTGCAAAAGATGAATCAGTTTGAAAACTCATCATGGCCAACAAGGCTGTGCCTGCGATTGCCAAGCCCAGCGTTAACAGACTTGCCACGGTAAAACGTTGGTGTAGTTTAGAAAAAGCGATGGAAACAAATGCCTGCGTTAAAAACTGTGGTGCAATCAACCAGCCCGCCTGTGCTGCAGTTAACTCAATCTGCTTTTGATAAAACAAGGCAAAGATAAATAACGAACTATATCCTGCAAACCCCAAAATAAAAGAAATCGCGTTATAGGCTAAAAAACGTTTATTTTTAAATAAATGATTGGGTATCAATGGATGAGTGGCATGTTTTTGCTGCCATACAAACGCCATACTTGCCAAGATAAATAAGAAAATACTCAGCATAAACCAATGCGCTAAATGCACATGTTGTAATGCAATAATGCTATACGTTAATGTGACGATCGCTACAGCACTGTAGAGCAAACCTAAATAATCAAACGGTACAGGCACCGATTTCTGATCGGCCTCAATACCATAATAGCCCAAGTAAATCGTTAGAATCCCAACAGGAAGATTGAGCCAAAAAATACTTTGCCAACCAAAATGATGTACCAGCAACCCACCCATCAACGGGCCGACAATTAATGAAAACGCACTAAAAGAACTCCAGCGACCAATTTCACGTGCTTTGTCTTGCGGTTGATGAAAATGATGCACCATGATCGCCAATGCCAAAGGGATTAAAACTGCACCAGCCACACCCTGAATCATTCGTCCAATAATCAACAAGCTAAAATTGCTTGCCATTGCACAAATCAATGAACCCACAATAAAAATGATCACACCCAGCAACCATAATTTTTTACGCCCTATGCGCTGACTTAATGCCCCCACCGCTAACATTAAACTCGATAGACTTAAAGCATAGCTATCAATCACCCACTGTAGATCTGCCATGTCACTATTAAATTGGTTTTGAATACTTCCAAGTGCAAGATTGACACTGCTTAAATCCACCAAACACAGAAAGGTACTGATATAGAGCGCTAAAATAAGATAAATCGGCTGGCGAGATGCATTCATACATCACCTAGATCATTTAAATGAGAATCATTATATTATACATTGACCGACCGTCGGTCAATGTATAAAAACCCACTTAAAACCCAAAGCTTTCATTTTTTATAGATAGTCTTGAAAGCGCTTTCAAAGATCACCATTGATCACAACTTAAGCAGAATGGTTAGCTTTAAAATGTATATCTTCGGGTTCTAATTAAAATTGATAATAAAAGAATATCAGACGATAAGCGATTTATAAGATTCAAGATAATGGTAAAAGTCAGCCATCATGATGGAGCATTTTTAAATATTGCAGCGCAATTTGCTGAGAAAAATCTGTGCTATCGTGCAGTTGATTGGCAATTGCTTCATCTGCAACCCCATGCACACCAGAATAAATCAATAACGCAGTCAATCTTGGCTGTTCTAAATGCCAAATACCCGCCTGCTGCCCTCCATTTAAGATTTGCAGCAATTGTTCCAATATCATATTTTTTTCATTATTTTTACGTTCATGGTGATGTGCACCAAAAACAATATCATGTATCGGATAACTTTCGAGGTAGGTTTGTATATTGGCAGAGACCCAAACCTTAAATTGACTGACCCAATCTTCAGCATCACATGTTGCAACAGCCCTATCTAAAGCCGAGATAAAAAAATCGATATAACGTTTTTTTAAGGCTTCAACAATATGCTGTTTCGATTCAAAGTAATGATAAAAGGTCCCTTTAGCAACGCCCACACTGGCAATAATTTCGCTAATGGTGGTGGCTTCAACGCCTTTTGCTAAAAAAAGCGTTTGTGCAGCATTCATCAGCTCATCAATTCGGACTTCTGCTGGCTTGGTTTGCCTTTTTGTCACCTGAGTAGAAGCGACTTGAGATTGTGATGACATACTTCTCTATTTTCTACACGCAAGAATTTAATTATAGATGAGCACTAGCTAATTCACAATTCAAGCCAATATAGGTCCCTGATTACATCAATGTAGCTATAAGCATAGCGCAATATAAAATCCCCCTCATACTAAAATCGTCCACCCATACTAGCTTTATCTCAAAACGAGAAGGAATTTTTAATACCAACATGATTCACTGCACATCATCATTTTTGCTTGATGAAACAAGAGCTTTTATTGAAATACTGATATAAAAAATGGGAGAACTAATCTATAAGTCCTCTCATTTTATTCAACTCTACTGATCTAAGCCTACACATTTAAGCTTCGTCATTTTCCTCTAACCATTTGGTCGAGTCACAATTGGAAAAATTGAATCTGGACGTTTAAACATGGCAAAGAATTTTCCAATTTTCAATGGATTGCCTTTGACTTTACTGTCTTTAGACAGCAGGACTTTTACCCCTTCTATTTGACCTGTAATCATTTTTAGATATAAGGGCTTGGTTACGGTTAATGTTGGGCAATCCGATGCCAAATCTTTACTGTCATCATGACGCTTAAACTGCATGACTGAGTTTTCAACCCATAATGAAAAATTCTCTTGGGTATCCGACAAAACCAGATTGATACACTGGTTTTCATTTTTTAAATTTTCCACATCTAAATTTGTCGCCATGGCTTCAAGAAATCTTTCAGTTGGCGTGTGAATCAATAAATCGCTCGGATCAGATGTATTTTGTAGGGGTACATTATTTTGTAGCTCTTGGGCACCTACCAAAAAGAAATTACGCCAAGTTGAAGCCTCAGCTGCATAGCCCAATTGTCGATACGTATTTGCCAATAAGTCTTTTGCTTGCTGGTTCTGAGGGTTATTCAACACAATATGTTTTAAAATCTCAGCAGCCCATCTATAGTCAGCTTGAGCATAAGCATCCTGCGCATTTTTCAATGCATTGTTCTCCCCACCTGCCAACTCAATATATTTTTTTGCAACAGCTTTAGGCGGTAATGGATCTAAATTGGAAGGATGGGCATCGAACCATCCCATATAGTATTGGTATACCGCTTTTACATTATGTTTAAGGGTTCCATAATAGCCATGCGCATATAGTTTTTGATCAAGTGCCGCTGGAAGCTGAATTTTCTCGGCAATTTCAGCGCCATTAAAACCAGAGTTCATATATCTTACCGTCTGATCATGCGTGAATTTATAAACATCTCGCTGGGTTTTAATAAAATCTTGAATATTATCATTGCCCCAGACAGGCCAATGATGTTGTGCAATCAATACATCGGATGTTTTGGCATGCTGCATTGCTTGGTCTAAATAGCCCACCCATTTTAAGGCATCACGGACTTTAGCACCGCGGAGGGTATAAAGATTATGCATGGTATGCGAAAGAATTTCTGCGCCATTATAAAGTTTCAGTGATGGAATAGAGAAGGTTAACTCTGCTGGCGCTTCTGAACCCGGCACGTTATAGAACACAAAATCCAAACCATCAATGCTCATTTTCTGTTCTGCTTGAGTGATCAGTTGTGTAGGCTCAAGGATGCCCATTTTCCCCACAGCAACAGCCTTACCTAAACCTGTATCCACCAATCCTTCCGCATTCTTTGGTAGAAAAGTTCCATACATATAAGTCGCACGACGTATCATGGCTGAACCTGCCATCACATTTTCACTGGTCGCTTCTTCCATAAAGCCTTGCGGCGCAATAATTGGGGTTTTTCTAGCGTTAATTTCTTCTGTAGAAAGAACACCTAATGCACCACCAAAATGATCGATATGGCTATGGGTAAAGATAATGGCTGAAATTTTTTGCTCACCTAAATGCTGCCTAGCAAATTTAAGTGCTGCTTCCGCCGTTTCTTTAGAGGTTAATGTATCCACAATAATCCAGCCAGTATCGCCCTGAATAATGGTCATATTTGCCAAATCAAAACCACGAATTTGCCAAACTCGATCTGTAACTTTAAATAGACCAACATTATTATTGAGCTTTGCTTGTCGCCAGAGCGCAGGATTAACTGTATTTGGTGCAGGATCATTTAAAAAGTTAAACGCATCAAAATCCCAGATCACATTGCCTTTTTCACTTTTAATTTGACCTGTTGGCTTGGCAATAAAGCCTTTTTGCGCATAATTAAACTCTGTCATATCGTCTAAATTATATTTGGTTTTATACGCATTATTTGATTCAATGACCGCTTTTTCGACTTGTCCATTTGCTGCAAAAACAGAAAATGGCAAAATAAACATCAATGAGACCGTTAAAAATTTAATTTTCATTGTCGTTCCTTCTTTAAAATATCCATAATTTTTGATTTTCTGATCTGTACTGTTCTTTTCATTCGGCATCTAATACGATGACTTAATCTCGCTATAAAGTCCTTTTTCCTCCATAAGTTCATTCATGATCGTTAATTAACTCATGATCGTCTTTAGCTCACATCATTTTTGACTTACATCGTTTTATTAGCAACATTTTTAATCAATGATCAGTTTAGGCTAATCATAACGTTGATTTACCTTAAAACGGATTCCACCTTCAATATAGTCTTTTAAATATTTACCCAGTAGCTTGTGATCTTTCACCTTGGTTGGCCAAAAATGCTCAAGACCAATATCACTGACCACATTGAGAATGGTATTGAAGGTAAACAGTACTTTTAATGCAATCGCATCAGGCTCTGCATCGGGTAAAGCCAGTTGTAATAATTCGACCGCTTTATCTGAAATAGGTACTAGCGTTTTTACAACAATGATCCGCCCTTCATCTCCAGCACTAATGGTTTTAGAAAAGAACTTTAAATAATGTATGCCATTTTCCTGTAAAAGAATCTTCACCATCGGTTTCATCAAGGCATCGACCACATCAGACACTTGGACCTGTTCAGGTTGAATTGCATTTAATAGCGCTAGACTGTCTTTGACATAGGGTGTCATGACATGATCTAGTGCAGCTTCAACCAATCCCCATTTCGACTTGAAGTGGTAATATAAAGCTGATTTGTTGGCTACTTTTGCAGTTTCATTGATTTTCTGTACAGACAAAGTTTCGATATTGTTCTGAGAAAACAGAACAATCGCTGCCTCGATAAGCTTTTCTTTGGTTTGATTACTCATCACATTCCATAGAGAAAATAAAAAGAGAGGTCTCTTTTATATCAAAAATGATAAAAAATAAACCAATCCCGAATCAGATTGGCTTATTTTTAACGGATGAATTACGAACAACCTTTGGCTTCAAATTCCTCTTTAGATGTATAGTTAAGCTCTGGTAAATAATCACCCATTACCGTTTTTTCATCTCCCCAAACTTTAGTGTTCTGGATTGCTTGATTAAAGCTTGAATACGGTAATAAATTTCTCATAATCAAGAAACCGACATCATTGTGCCCTTTCTCCACAGCATCTGGACCAGTATAACCATCACCACGCGGGCTTAAAGGCAAATAAGAAATTCCACATTCATCTGTAGCATTCTTTGGACGATCTTCGGGTAATGATACAACCAGGGTATAAAAACCATTTTTGTCTTTATGCTTCATTTGCTCGTCATAAATACAGAAGTTGGTCGCTGTCGAAATCAGCTCATTGGTACAAATCGACCAATAACGAATATCGCCTTTGGCTAAAGTGGTTTCGTTACCAGAGGTTGCCGCGATTTGTGGCAGTTTACCTTTTATCACGACCACCTTACCAAGTTTGCGGCTAATCACAGAGAAGGTATATTCGTTATCTGGCGTAGCCCACTGGTTTAGCTTACGTTCTGTTTTAAACCCTTCACACTGCTCTAAGTTATATTTATAAATACAACTAATATTCGCAGGTCCGTTATAGGCGGTATACCATGTTGGCTTCAATTGTGCAGGGAAACCTACATAAGGTTGTTTATTGTATAAACTTAAAATTACGCTCAAAGGTGTTTGTACATTATCCAAAGCTTTTTCTTTGACTTTAAGGACTGTACAGACTTCTGGACCTGTTTTGATTTCACCATTGGCTAACTGTACTTTATAGCGTGGGAAATTGACGCCGCCTTTCTCATTAAAGCCTTTATTCGGCACATAAACACGATAGATTAACGCCACTTCATTACTGTCTGTTTTAGGCGCATATAAGGTATTTTCTTTAGGCGATGCAGGTAGATCGCCTAACACCAACTCAGCTTTGAATCCTCTTTCTTTATTTAAGCGGTTATTACCCACAATAAAGGGATTGGTCACACCTTGATTGGGTTTAATATTGACATCTACCAGAGAATTAACGCGTTCTCCTTTGGCTGTATAGCTAACCAGAGAGGTGTGGCGGGCATAAGGATAATCACCATCGATAAAAACTTTTGCGCCTTCTGGTACTGTAAATTCACTCGACCAGTAATTTACATTGGAGTCTGGAAGCGCATAATTCATTGGATTGGCACCACCTGTTCCATCCTTACTTGAAACAGCATTTTGCCACATACAATCCGTCAGTTCTGCTTTAGGCGGTTGAGTTACACGTTCTGAATCATCATTGTCGTTACAAGCACTTAAAGTGATTGAACCCATAACCGTCGTTAGCAGTATCCCTACTTTTAATTTATTCATCTTTTCCATAACTTATGTTTCCTATGTACCATGCCCTTCAATCCTAGAACGATGGCGATTTCATTTTAATTTTAATTGATCACTTCAATGGACTGGCTTTTAATCCACTTAGATTAAATATAATAATCCACTTAGATTAATTTTCAAGCGGTTTTTTTCTGATCTATTTAAAAAGTGCTTTTTGACATGGATCAACAGCATTTCCAGTTGATGTTTAAAGCGATTAAAAAATGAGGAGAACCTAACAGCTACGATGTTTTTGATACTTCATCCATTGCTTAGACAGATGAAGCAAAACCCTTGCTAAATCGCTTAAAAATCTCGGCTCTGTATTGAATTCTTCATTTTAAAAGAAAAATAAAATAGGGAAAAATGGCGAAAAAAATTCTTTAAATTGAAAAAAATAAAAATACATTCGATCTTTTTTATAAATCAAAAAATGATCATCTTGAGTAAATCATATGGGTATTGAAAGTCCCTTCTCCCGTTGGGAGAAGGCTAGGATGAGGGGATTTTATCTGGATTTATGCATATTCAGTTTAAAAATCATCCATCCAATATATGCACCATAGCGTACCCAATAACATGATTTTTACTGGATACTCTAAGTATAAACTGCCCTCTATTCAGGTTAGTAAAATAAAAGCGGATTAAAATATATTAAAATAAATAGGAAAAACCCCTAACAAGCGAAGCTCTTCAAACAGTTGTACAAACGCAGCAACCCAGAAAAACCAGATCACCTGTGTGAGGAACAACCTAAAATGTTTGGATGACACTTGACAATATTGCGGTTCAGAATAGTTTTTAAAACTCGGCCAAAAGCGTGGTGTGGTTTGAGTATAATTCAAATAGAGTTGATCAAATTTTTTCCTCAAAAAACGCTCTTCTTGACGTATGACAAAGTAATAATAAACTAAAAACAACACGCTAAAAGCCACAGGAAAGAACAAGGTTTCGGTTAAAAACATAATCCCCAGCGCAGCTAAAAAACTAAAAAGATAGAGTGGATTTCGACAGATGGAATACGGACCATCCATAACTAACTTCGCGTTTTTATGGCCTAAAATATAAATACTGCACCAAATCCGCCCCATCGCTCCGATTCCCACTAAAATCCAACCGAGCAACCATAAAAGATGCTCAATCAGTGGAAAAGTGTCGTGCCATAGACCAAAACTAACAGCAATAATAAATGCCAATATAAAACCAAAAACTCTTGAACCCACGGTCCTTATTCTGGAAGAAAATATAATGCTCATTTTATTTCCTCCCACAATAAATTAAATACTCATCTTCTTTTAGATAAAGTGCCAAGTGGTTACTTATCAAAATTAAATAATGTAAAATATTTATTTTAAAAATAGAATTTAAAGATAATGGTTCCACAAAATAACATATCGCTTTTTTTTGACTAAACATTTAAATACTCCTCAGCATATACAAAAAATATAAAATGGTGGGAGCTGCTTTAGCTAGCCACCGTATAGCTACTTGAATTTAGGAGGAGGAGATAAGTTATTTAATTCAGGAGATTGATATAAATTCAACCATCTGTATCTATGAAAAGTCAGAAGATTAAAAAATGGATTAAATGTATTTTCAAAATAACGTTCAATTTTTAAATCAGCAAAGTTCGATATGAAATTACATTTATCACTTAAACAAATATTTTGACAAAACTGATTTATCTCATTGTTATATCTTATTTTTTCAATATTTCTTTCAACATCGCTCATAGCAATAAGTGATTCTTTATCATCAATATTTTGTTTTATATAGGTTTGAGTCGAAATTTCATTAAGACATAAAGATTCAACCACATACCAGACATTCTGAAATGCAAATTGAAACATCAATAGCCAAACAAAAAACAGCTTCTTTCCCATTACAACTTTCTGTAAACAATATTCATGATATTTAAAAACTCAACCAAGTAAGTTACTGCTCTACAAAGATAAAATAGATTCCAAGAAATTCATTTAAAATAATATTAAAACGATTGCATATCTGTATGAATTTACACATTCCTACTGATTTTAAAAATTAATGATTAATTTTATATAATAGTTTTTTAAATTTACAATTACATTTATACAAAAAAGAAACAAGATATTGGTAAATGTTCGATAAAGCATTTTTATTACAAAATTGTCATTAATTAAATGTTTGATTAAAACTCTTTCATAAATCAAAAATAATCATCTGGAGTGAATCATAGTCGTATTGAAAGCTCCTTCTCCCGCTGGGAGAAGGCTAAGATGAGGGGAGTTATATGTTGATTTATGGTTTAAAAAAGAAACTCTTAAAGAAGCCTATAGATCAAAATTAATCAGAATACAGATCTAAAATAAACACTAACCATTTTCTCGTTCATATTCTGCAATCGCTTCTTTGGCAATACGGAAGCTATCTACACCAGCAGGCACACCACAGTAAATTGTGACTTGTAATGGGGACTGTTGATATTTCATAAATAGCTTGCGTTGTAGGCTAAAATTGAGCAGACAAGGCATGAAACGATGAGAATAGCGAGACTATTTTGGAGTTTCATAACGTAGGCTGAGATAATTTTAGCCACAACCCTTCGGGACTAGAGTGTTTTTTGCCGCTACGTCGTTACGAACTACTCATTTAGAATCACTAAATTTCATATTTCGTGCCTAGTATCACCTAAAAAACACTCGTCGTCGCAAACATAGATGAATTGTCAACAGCCCCTAACTTCTCGAATTTTGTCTTTTGGAACACCATTACGTAAAGCACCTTTCACATGTAGTTTCAGCTCATTTGGGCGGTTAAGTGCAGAAATCATAGCGAGATTTATCAGACTTCGTTCAGGTTTCGTCAGCCCTTCTCGCCCCCATACTGCACCCCAACAATACTCAGTGGCTAACTCTAATAATGGCAAGTTAAAATCATCAGCATTGTTCATAGAATGATTAACATATTCTTCGCCAAGCACTTGTTTACGGATCGCCAGCCCTTTTTCAAATGTTTCATTACTCATTTGCTTAATCCTCACAATTAATTATTTGCTTAATCCAGCTAACAACACATATTTAATTTCCAAATAATCTTCTATTCCATATTTGGAGCCTTCGCGTCCCAATCCTGATTGCTTTATCCCACCAAACGGCGCCACTTCGTTGGATAATATTCCAGTATTCAGTGCCACCATGCCGTACGCTAAAGCATCAGATACAAGCATTGCCCTACCTAAATCCTGAGTATAAAAATAAGATGCCAAGCCGAACTCAGTATCATTGGCATAGGCGATAACCTCTTCCTCTGTTTCAAACTTAAATACAGGCGCTAATGGACCAAAAGTTTCTTCTTTGGCAACTTGCATTTCAGCAGTAACATCTTTGACAATGGTCGGTTCAAAGAACAATGCCCCGTATGGATGAGGCTTTCCACCCAATACAATCTGAGCACCTTTACTTACTGCATCGTCAATATGTTCTGTCACTTTACGGATCGCCGCAGCGTCAATGACGGGTCCAAAATCTACGCCAGCCTGCATACCATTACCGACCTTAAACTGCTTTACCGCCGCAACAAATTTTTCGATAAATACGTCATAGACCGCTGATTGCACATATATTCGATTGGCACATACACAGGTCTGCCCTGCATTACGAAATTTACTTGCAATCGCACCTGTTACAGCAGCATCAAGATCGGCATCATTAAATACAATAAATGGAGCATTTCCACCCAACTCCATCGACACCTTTTTTACTGTTGATGCACATTGCGCAATCAACTTTTTACCCACCTCAGTTGAACCGGTAAAACTAAACTTTTGCACGCGTTCGTCTGTAGTCAGTACCTCACCGATTTCGCTAGAACTTCCAGTGATGACATTGAATACCCCCGCTGGAATACCTGCGCGTTGTGCCAACTCAGCAATGGCAAAGGCAGATAATGGCGTTTGCGAGGCTGGACGGACAATCATGGTACAACCTGCCGCTAAGGCGGGCGCAACTTTACGGGTAATCATGGCATTGGGGAAATTCCACGGGGTAATTGCCGCACAAACCCCGATGGGTTGTTTGTTGACTAAAATTTTCTGATCAGCGGCATTTGAGGGAATGATATCGCCATAAATCCGTTTGGCTTCTTCTGCAAACCATTCGATATAAGCTGCCCCATATGCAATTTCACCCTTGGCTTCTGCTAAAGGTTTTCCTTGTTCCAAGGTTAAAATATAGGCCAGATCATCTTGATGCTGCATGATTAAATCAAACCATTGACGTAAAATCTGACTGCGTTGTTTGGCAGTTTTTTTACGCCATAGCGCTAAAGCCTGTTCAGCTGCGGTAATAGCATCCAAAGCTTCCTGCTGCCCCATTTTCGGTACAGTGCAAATAATTTCACCTGTAGCAGGATTGATCACATTCAAGGTCTGTTGAGTGTCAGCATCGCGCCACTGACCATTAATCAATGCCTGTGATTTTAATAAACCCACATCGTTCAGTTGTGCCATTTTATTGTTTTCCTATTTTTAAAATTTTTGCCAAACACCAAACTTTTTACATCATCAACAATACTTTCCCGATTTAAATCACTTGCAACGAAAGCTTTTGACCAAGCACTGAAAAATCATATTGCCCGATGTTTAAATCCATCGGGCGAATGATGGAACCTGTTAAAATCACATCACCTACGTTTAAACTTTTAGCCTGTTGCAATAGGGTCCGCACCAACCAAAGATAGTTGCGGATTGGCTGATCTTCAGGTTGTGTGGTCACGATGATGTCGAGGTTGGCACGTTCAATAAGCGGGTAAATATCTAAATCAGTTATAGATAGCTCTACTTCATCGCCTAGAATGTAAAACTGCGCCGCCGCATTATCTGCTAAGAATTGAGCGAGACTAAATTGCCAGTTTTGCCAGCGCGTATCTGCGATTTCAATTGCTGGGCGTATTTGCCCAACTTTCGCCAACAACTCAGCATCAGTTAAATCCGTACTGCTAATGGCCTGTTTTAAAATAAAGGCCAATTCAACTTCTAGTTTCGGCTGGTACAGATTTGCCAGCGCCATACAACTGCCATTTTCCAATTGCATATCTGAGCAAAGATGACCATAAACAGGATGTTGCAAAGCATATTTGGCTTGAGCAGGCGCACCCGAAAGTGCCACTTTCCAACCTGAAACTGTAGTGTCAGTTTCCTGACAATAGTGTTGGATCAGTTGAGCCTGACAGAGATAAGCCTGATCGGTTTCAACAGATTCAAACTCATTGGCATCCATTACATGTCGCGCAATACGAGCATCGAGTAAGCGATGTTGTAACTCGGTTAATTGATCAACTGACATGCCAATTTCTCCAAAGTTTCTTCAAGCTTTTCCAAAGCACAAGTGGCTGCAATAAAGCGGTCAGGACGTACAATCACCACCTCATCACGGGCAAGATCAAACCAGTCTTCTAGTTTACGCTCCACATCTTCTACACAAATCACCTGCTCGGAAGCATGTAAAGGTTGCTTACGATTTAAACCACTTTTAGCGCGATTGATCTGAATAAAACGCGTCTCACGACTTTGCCAAAATTGTCGCGTCTGCTCGGATAAATGCTCCAGTGGATCTTTTCGGAATGCAACCACGGCATACCATTGACCCAGAATCTCATCAAATTTCAGCTTATTGGCTTGAGCATCTTCGACATAGGGTTGAATAAATATTTTCCCAACCACATCGGTTTCTTTGATGTGCGGACGTGGATGATAGACCAAACCTTTATGAATAAAGGGTTTCGGTTTAAATTTAAATTCAACCAAATGGCTGCGTAAAGCATCGACATTGTTAAAAGCCTGAAATAGCCAATCACGTACCCCTGCCATAAGTGGATTAGTCAACCCTAAGACCATGCCCATATTGTCTGCCAAGGCAACTAATTCTGTCGCATGAGTACGGCGCTCATCATCATAACTGGCGATGATTTTTTCCGAGGCGTAGTTTTTTAAAACCGCAGCCAATTTCCATGCGATGTTCCCTACATCTCGAATACCTGAATTTAAGCCTTGCCCTGCCCAAGGTGGAGTAATATGTGCCGCATCGCCAATCAAGATAATTCGCCCTTGAATAAATCGGTTGGCAACCCGTGAATTATGGGTATAGGCACGAATTCGAATGATTTCCAGTTCATCTACAGCATCCCCAATATGATTACGGATCAATTGGCGAATGTTGTCTTCCTTACACATGCTTTCTTCGTCTTCACCATCAAATAGCATAAATTCCCAACGGCGCTGCTGATAAGGCAAATATATACAGACAAATGGACGGTTTGGATCGGCATGTAAGGCAGTATATGGTGCATCCAGAGAATCATGTGCTGCATCCACCACGATCCATTTATGTGGATGGGTTAAGCCCTCAAGCTGAATCCCAGCCTTTTTACGCACACAGGAACGACCACCATCTGCACCAATCACATATTTGGCTGAGATTTGGTAAATTTCACCATTGCTGTCTTTAACTTTAACTGTTGCCGATTCTTCGGTTTGGGAAACATCGAGCATTTCATGCCCAGAACGTAATTCGACCTGTGTATAGGATTGCAACATTTCCCGCATGGATTTTTCTAAAAGCTGCTGCATAAAGATATTGCGCATCGGCCAACCATAATCAGCAACTGACGGTTTTACTTCAGCAAAACAAATTCCACGAGCATTGTAATAACGCAATGGCACATTTTGGATCATGTCTTTTACAACTTCATCGGCCACTCCTATAGTTTGCAAGACACGTAAGGCCTCATCATCCATGCCCACTGCACGAGGGTACGGTAAAATATCTGGACTCATTTCAAGCACAATGCTTTGAATTCCATACATTCCCATATAATGCGCCAGCGCAATTCCATTTGGCCCCCCACCAACAATAACAACTTGTGTGTGTTCCTGCTTCATCCCTATTGCTCCCTTGCTTGGACTTCCTATACCGCTAAGCAAACTGTTTTAAAAAATCCTGTACGGTCTGATTAAATTGTTCAGCTTGATCATCATGGACATAATGTGATGCCCCTGCAATTTCCACTGTTTTGACCAGTTTGTTGTTTTCCTTAATTTTTTCGAGTATCTCAGTGGTTAAGAAATCTGACAAGCCACCCTTTATAAATAGCGTAGGACAAGTCAAACTTTTAACCGCAGGCCACAGGTCGATCGATGGAAAACTCAAACGCGCCTTGGCAATCCCTTCCTGATCATGACGCCAATGAATCAGGCCATCTTTTTCCACTAAAGTATGTTGCAAACGCGACTGAATCCCCTGCTCATCAATCAATGGGCGTAGCTTTTGCCAAAATGCTGTGGCCTCATCCCATGAAGCAAAAGATAAGGGTGTGCTTTGCATTTCATGTCGAATCCGTGCTGCACCCTCGCCTTGTATAGAGGAGCCTGGACCAATATCCTCAACAATTAATGCCTGAACCTGCTCAGGATGCAAACGGGTAAATTCAAGGGCATTCGTTCCACCTAATGAATGACCTATTAAGATGATTTGATCCACCTTTAATTCAGCAATCAAATCTTCAAGATCATGTACATAATATTCAGTTTGGTAACTTGAATATTCCGCCCAATCACTTTGTCCACGTCCACGCTGATCCAGTGCCACCACATAAAAATGCTCCGCAAGCAATGGTGCAAGCAGGTGCCATGTTGCAGCGTAGGAACGCAATCCATGCAGCATGATTAAGATAGGCTGCTCAGGTTCGCCCCAAGTTAAATAATGCAGACCAAGCCCACTGCGGTTTTTAAAAAAATGGCTTCCTATTCGCATAATGTCATGTCCTTATATGTATGCGCGATGCCTAAGATTGAGCTGCGTTATCGCTAGCTTAATTCAGACCATCCTCACCTTTAACTTCAGAGGCTTTTAATCCACCTAAACGGGCATGTAAGCGTCCACGAGTCGCAAAAGCCCAAATCACGATAATTTCATCGTTATTGGGTGCATCATTAAAAGATAAAGAAAATGTGTCATAGTGTGAACGCACATAAAGCGCATCTTTATGTGCTAAAGGAACATCAATAATGGTTCCTGCAACACCGCGCTTACCTGTCGAAGGCACCCATGATTTACCACCACCAATGGCCTCACGTACTGGGTTGGCCGCAGGATTGGTCAAAAATGCATTGCCATGCTCATATTCGCTATTCATACCGACCAAAATGGCTTTACCATAACTTTCAATGGCGCGACCCTGTGCCAAAGCCTGTATACGGCGACCAAATTCACGACCCAGTTCAGGTGATTTTTCAATCAGTGCATTAAGATCTTGCTGAAACTGACCCGCAAATGGATTATGGATCGCAACAGCAACCGCATATTTATAAATCGGTTCACCATCTGCCAACACACCACTTTCATTTGCCAGTGTTTCTTCTACAAAGCTGTACCATTTACGAATATGATACTGTTCAAAATTTGCTTTTTTCATATCAGAATCCTTTAAAAAATAGGTTTAATTTCAATCGGATTGCTTGGAGCACCAGCAGCATGGAAAGCTTTAATCGCTTCGGCATCATCATGAATGGTTTCTAAAAAGAACTCTAAACGATTGCCATCTGGGTCATTGAAATACAGGCCATTGCCGACGGTATGATCTGTAGTTTTGACCACTTCCACGCCTTTTTGGATCAGCATGCCATGCAATTTTTGTAGGGTTTCAAATGTTCCCTCAATTTCCAAACCATAGTGCTGCAAACCGAGTCCACCTTGCTGAGCATCAGGCGCTGCCTTGATCAAAGCAATGTCATGATGCTTTACACCAAAACTCATCATGATCCATGCTGGACCACGCGCATGCTCAACCATCCCCAAAACATCGGCATACCATTGAGCAGATGCTTCAGGATCTCTGACAAAGAGTGAAAGATGCGTCCGTAATACTTTTATTTTCATCTTTAGCTCGCATTATTTTTCGATCACAGATTGATGTAGCGCCTTGATTTCAGTATTTGCAGGCGTCCATAACACATCTGCTATTTCACTAAATTCACGCCAATGTTTAATCCAACTATTACCGCCATTTTCACTGGTAAATAGATGACCATACTTTGTGCCAGCAACCATCTGCGCTGGATTGTTAAAGTTTTGCTGAATCGCCCAGATACAGGAGTTGGGTTGTTGCGGTAAAGGCAAGACTTCCCATGTTGCTGCTGCATCTTTAGAAACCAGAATCTTACTGGTGGTTCCCGGTGTCCCGTCCGAGATACTGATATACACAGTACTTTGACTGTGATGATGTGCCGACATTGCACGCACGTAATACAAACCAAAAGTTTCTTTGGCAATAATTCCTGTCCATGTCTGTCCATCATCAAAACTGCGATACACCGCATTAACACAGACCACCACCACCACTTTTTGACCATGATTTGGCAACACTGCAACCGCATGCACGTCGGAATTAAAATCCCAAAGCAACCGATCATCTAGTCGTTGCCAAGTCTCACCACCATCTTGTGAATGAAAGAGTCCACCTTCTTCCAAACCAAACCAAATTTTATTGGCATCGGTTGGATCATAAGCAAAAGCCAGTAAACGCGGACGACTGACCCCTGCACAAAATTCTGGAATTTCAACAGGCGCAGCATCCCAAGTCTGCCCACCATCTAGACTACGCCAAAGCACAGCGCGTGAGGGTGCTCCTGTTCCAGCAAAAATTCTTTGTCGGTTTTGCGGATCAACAGCAACTTTCCAAACGGTTTGACCTTTAAACGGTGTATCCATTTGCTGCCATGTCCCACCACAATCATGGCTGACACATAAGCCAATATCTGTGCCTACATAGATGATGTTGGCTTGTTCAGGATCTTGTGATAAAGCGCGAGTAATCGCATCAAATTCTAGATCTTGCCCGACACCCAAACGATGCCATAATTTGCCATCATCACCACTACGGATTACCGCTTGCCCAACGGTCGCCACTAATAATGTTCCATTTGACATGATGCCTGCTCCTTAGATAAAGATGCCACGGGTCAAACCACCATCAATCCCAATCGACTCACCGGTGATTGCACCCGCTTTCGGTGAAGCCAGAAAACCAATCAAGTAGCCCATTTCGATAGGCGCAAGTGTCCTGCGAATTGGCGTGCTGTCGATATAGCCCTGACGAACTTGCTCAGGTGTTTTGTTCTGCTTGATCCCTTCACGTTCATAAAGCTCTTGAATATGTGGTGTATCAACAACCCCTGGATGGATTAGATTTACCGTGATTCCTGATGGACCAAGTTGGTCAGATAAGGTCTTGGTCAAATGGGCAATCGCAAGATTACGCATCCCTGACATGACTTTACTGCCACGACCTGTTAAGCCACCAATATTGATGACCCGCCCAAAACCAGCCTTTTTCATATAGGGTGTAACCGCTTTGATACAACGGAAATAGCCAATAACTTTGGTATCCAAATCACCCAATAGCTCATGATCTTCTGCATGTTCAATATCATTACGTACCACACCAGACGGGGCTGCTGCACCATTGACCAAAATATCAATTCGTCCAAAATGCTGCACGGCCTGATCAACCATAAACTGTACCGCTTTCATATCTGTGGTATCACAAAATAATGGCAACACCTCATTACCCGTTTCAGTTGCAATCTCTTTGGCTGCTTCATTTAGATAACTCATACGGCGCGCGCAGATCACGACTTTACAGCCTTCTTGCGATAAAAGACGGGCTACATCTTTACCAATTCCCATCCCGCCACCAGTAACGATTGCAACTCGATCTTTTAATTCTAAATCCATTTTTTAGTCCTTTTTTTGAGTCAAAAATCCCCCATTCCCACTTTGAGTGGGAAAGTGACGCCCTTTTTTCAAGGGAGCTTAGCAGGGACCTTAATTAATACAAATTCACGCAAACATTTTTGGTTTCAGTATAAGCTTCAATCACATCATGGCTCATTTCACGTCCCCAACCTGATTGTTTATAACCACCGAATGGAGAAACTGGGTCCACCACGTTATAGCAATTTACCCATACGGATCCTGCTTCTAATTTGGCTGCAATTTGATGTGCTTGTGATAGATCCTGTGTCCAAATTCCAGCAGCTAAGCCATAAATTGAATTATTGGCACGCTCTATCAACTCATCCGTGTCTGACCAACTCATCACCGTTAATACAGGACCAAATATTTCCTCTTTGGCAATACAGGCTTTTTCTTCACGATCAAGAAAAATGGTCGGCTCAACAAAATAACCCCGATCAAAACCAGTTGGACGTTGGCCGCCTGTCAATAATTCAGCACCTTCCGCTAATGCTTGCTGAATATACCGATTGACTGTCGCATATTGGCGTTCAGACACCAGTGGACCCATGGTTGAGCTTTCATCTAGGCCATTGGCAATTTTCATGCCTTGTGCCTGTTTGCATAAACCATCCAGCACTTCATCCAGCACTTTTTCATGCACATACAAACGGGAACCTGCGGTGCACACCTGTCCTTGGTTATAAAAAATGGCTTGTGCTGCACCCGGAATGGCTTTACTCAAATCCGCATCAGGTAAAATAATATTGGGTGACTTACCACCTAACTCTAAAGTGACACGCTTCATATTCGAGGTTGCCTGTTGGGCAATCGCTTTACCCACCGCTGTCGAGCCAGTAAATGCCACTTTATTCACTTGCAGATGCGCACTGAGTGGTTCACCAACATCACGACCTGTACCTGTGACCAGATTGACCACCCCTGCTGGGAAGCCCGCTTCTTGAAAAAGCTGCATTAAGCGCACTGCAATCAATGGTGTTTGTTCAGCAGGTTTTAAAATTGCGGTACAGCCCACAGCCATTGCAGGTGCAAGTTTCCAAATACACATGGTCAGTGGGAAATTCCATGGCACAATCAAACCACAAACGCCGACAGGATCACGTAAGGTATAGTTTAAAAATGCGCCTTGTGGTGCACCTGAAACTGGTACTTGTCGACCTTCAACCTTGGTCGCAAAACCCGCGAAGTAACGTAAAATATGCGCTGCACCGCCACACTCATGACGTGAATACAATAATGGTTTACCATTATCCAGCGTTAAAATCTGCGCCAACTCTTCAGTGTGTTTTTCCACTAAATCTGCCAATTGATACAACAATCTGGCACGTGTTGCTGGGATCTCATAACGCCAGGTTTTAAACGCTTGATTGGCAGCATCGACTGCCAAATCAACATCCGCTGCACCACCTTTTGCCACTTGAGCAATCACCTCTTGCGTTGCTGGATTTTCAACATCAAAGGTCTGTTTACTGACCGAGTCCGTCCATTGACCGCCAATAAATAATTGTTGTGGTTTCGCTAAAAAACGATGTACTTCTGGAAAAATCTCATTTATAGCCATGGGATACACCTCATAATTCCATTACGATTAGATGGGGTTGCATTGCTTGATTGGTTTGAGTCAATGCAGTTTGTAGTTCTTGATTGGTTCGCGTCACTGTAGATGCTAAGCCATATGCTTTGGCCAAAGCTGTCCAATCTATTTTCGGTTGATTGAGTTCGGTTAAAGACAATGCCGTTTCACTGAATTCTTCTACACCAAAACGTCTTAATTCATTTTGCAAAATGGCATAACGATGATTGGCAGCAATCAGAATCGTGACTGGTAAATTTTCACGGGCAATGCTCCACAATGTTTGAATGGTATATTGCGCACTTCCATCAGATTGTAGGCAGAACACCCGTGTACCACGTTCAGCCAATGCAGCGCCAAAACCAGCAGGAATGCCCTGTCCAATTGCGCCACCGGTATTGGTCATGACCCGATGTTTTAGCGCATCATTCGAAGCAGTAAAAAATGGATAACCACAAGTTCCCCCCTCAATCGAGACAATACAGTCCTCGGTCAGACTTGCAGATAGAATTTTCGCAATAGATGCTGGACTCAATGCTGCTTGTGCGGGTGGTAAGTCGATTGGATTCGTCGCAACAGGTACAAAGTCTGGTGCATTCAGTTCATCCGCCAGTGCATTGAGTGCCGCTGGTACATCCTCACCAACATCAGCCAGATAAAGTAAACGATCTGGTTCTGCCAAGCGCGATGGCAAGCCCTCATAGCCAAAATAGCTAATTGGATCAATCACACCTGCACACACCACATAATCATAGTGTTGCAACACATCAATCGCCTTTTCAGGGAAATAGGGCAAACGATCCAGATCTGGCAAACCACCACCACGATGACTGATGCGTGGGAATGTTTCAGCAAACATACGCACATGTGCCAATTGCGCCAAACGCCCTGCTGCTTTTAAACCCGCATCATTTACACCGGTATCTCCCACAATAAATACCAGCGATTTACCCTGCTGATAATGCCGAGCAACCTGTTCAACCTTACTGGCGACAAAGTGACGTTGTGGTGCGGTAACCTGAAAATGCTTCCCGATATACTGAATTTTTTGGGCTTGAAAATCCATGGGTAAAATCAGCGTAGCAATTTGCCCTTTGGCCTGCCAAGCAGCTTTCATCGCATCCTGTAAATCATCACCAATACTGTTGGCATTGCGGGTCATGCGTACCCAACCTGACACGGTTTTTGCCATGCTTTCAATATCACTGGCAAGTGGTGGATCATAGTTCACATGCCATGAGGCATGGTCCCCAATAATATTGACGATCGGTGTATTGGCACGGCGCGCATTGTGCAAATTCGCCATGCTATTGGCAAAGCCAGGCCCCAAATGGGTCAAGGTCAAAGCAGGTTTTGCAGCCACCCGACCATATCCATCAGCCGCACCCGAACAAACACCTTCAAATAAAGAAAGGATAGGTTTGATTTTAGTTTCCGTTTGCATCACTGCAACCATCGGAATTTCGGTTGTTCCAGGATTAGCAAAACAATATTCAAAGCCAAGTTGCGCTGCCGTCTTTACAAAATATTCCGCACCGATCATCTTCTTCACCTGAAAAATTTAATTATTCCCTTATTGAGATATTTATAAAACATAAAAACAACTATTTCAATAGTTATTTTCATAATACGGGATTTTTTTAATTTCTTTATTTTTAACTCATTCAATGCTAATTTATTTAATTATTTCCATAATGTAAAAATATGAGCAGCAGCCTTTCAAGAATACTCAGCGTATTAAATTTATTTACACCTGAACGCCTCGTTATTGATGCTGATGTGATTGCTAATGAATACGATCTTTCTCGCACATCTTCCTATCGCTATCTAAAAGAATTATGTGATGCTGGTTTGATTGCAAAACGTGGCCCCGGTGGTTACGTGTTAGGTCCTCGCCTAATTGAACTTGATTGGATGATGCGTAAGTATGATCCTGTACTCAGCTCAGGGCGTGTTTATATTGAACAATTAAGCCAAAGAACTGGCTTAACTGTTTTTGTCAGTGCTTTTTATGATAATAAAATTATTAATACTTTTATTCTCTCACCAAACAACGACCTAAACTATAGCTTTGGCCGTGGTCGCCCTCTTCCATTATTTCGTGGAGCGCAAGCCAAAGTATTAATTTCTTTCCAAGGTACAAAAAAAATTAAAGACTTGTATGAGGAGAAAATAAAATTTGATCCTTTGAATATTTATTCTTTAGAAGAGATCCTTAAGCAAGCGAAACAAATTCGTAAAGACGGTTTTTGTATTACCAACAATGAATTAAATCAAGGGCAAACTGGCATCGCCGCACCAATTTTTATTGATCAAAACTCTAAAGAATCACATACAAGTATTAGTGTGGTCGGGTCTTATGAACAATTTGAACTCTTGAGAAAAGAAACCATTATTGAAATACTTTTGGATACATCGGCAAAATTAACCCAAGCAATGGGTCAGCAAAATCAAGTGGATAGTAATAGTAGCCAAATCAATTTGGAAGAAGTTGAGCATATTTGATCTAAAGCAGATGTATATAGTCAATTCTTCAAAAGTTTCCATATTGATTTATATGACATGATTCCAATCATATAGATAACTTTTCAATCGTTCTCAATAGCAATACGGAAGCTTTTCTTGCTTTTAAATATTGAGCTTTTGCTCCAAACATAGAACGGGGCAAAAGCTTTATTTTTCCAAAATTTATTTTAAAACCTTATATTCCACAGTATTTTCTATACCAATAACAGCAATACCTTTAATGCTGGCTGTTAATCATATTGAAAAAATGGGTTCACTCTTTTTTGTACGGCTCTTTTTATATAGCCTGCTTTACATCCCCTCTTTACTATGCACAAGGTCTTTATTTTATCTCAAACTACGGTTTAAACCCACAAAAATCCATAAATTTAATTTTTCACACTATTTAAAAAAAATATCATTTTAATCGCAATTAAACCTAATTTTATTTGTATTTTTACCATAATATAGAATTTTTTAAAAATAAATGCTTTCTTTTTGTTAATTTCTATGCTTAATTATCGTACATAGCTAACAGTCAAACCAAAACAACAATATTTACCACAATATGGAATTTAATTTTATTAATTATGCTAATTTTTAAAAATTATCCCATAGTGTAAAATTTAATAAGAATTCTAACGGAGTTAATGTGCAATGGATACTCACTGCTTTTTTACCCCTAAATGGTCTTTATTACACGGTGCAAGATTATATCTAACAAGACTTTCTCTATTCGGCAGAAGCTTAAAAATTCCTGTTTTGTACTGCATATATTGAACTCTGTCAAAATCAAAATACCATTTACAAAAAATTTGATTGAAATTTAGAGGCTTGGAGAAACTTTCTGTTTTTTACGCCACCATCATTTGCTACTCAAATATCTAAAATTATTTACATAGCGGAGGGTTACAACAATTTTAAAATTTAAATGACGATAGGGAAATCGACCAAGATAAATTGACGATAGTTAACGAAGAAATTATATCAAGTTTTAAATACCTCTCGACAATTTAGCTTTTATCTCTATCCCCACACTAGGTTTAAAAATAAGCCAACGACAAGCGACCAACGTAGTCGTTAAGCAACCTCAAGGAAGAGACAAATATGAATATATTAGAAAGCTTACCTAACTCATCTAACCATTCAAGTAACGATGAGCGACAAAGAAAAAAAACTGAACGAAAAGTTGCCTTAGCCACAGTGATAGGAACATCAATTGAGTTTTATGATTATTTTATTTATGCGGCTATCGCTGGCATGGTTTTTAACCATATTTTCTTTGGGCCAGCAGGCCCCGCTTTTGCTACGATTTTAGCTTTTGCTTCAGTCGGAATTAGCTTCTTATTTCGCCCTTTGGGTGCTTTTTTAGCAGGACATTATGGCGACAAACTTGGTCGTAAAACCATGCTGGTTATTTCACTGATTTTGATGGGTGGCAGTACCACGCTGATTGGTCTATTACCGACCTATGAATCAATTGGCATCGCTGCACCATTGTTATTGGTGTCATTACGTATTATTCAAGGAATTTCCGTTGGAGGTGAATGGGGTGGAGCAATCTTAATGGCGGTTGAACATGCACCTAAAGGTAAACGCGGTCATTTTGGTGCTTTCCCTCAATTAGGTGTTCCGCTTGGACTGTTGCTATCCTCTGCCGTTCTCTCAATTATGACAGGGTTCGTTTCTCCCGGCGATGAGTTTCTTGAATGGGGTTGGCGAATTCCTTTTCTGTTCAGTATCGTTCTGGTTTTAATCGGTCATTGGATTCGTATTTCACTGGATGAAACCCCTATTTTTAAAGAAATTAAACAACGTAAAGTCGCCACACGAACACCAATAAAAGAATTGTTTAAGAATCACTTTTTAATTCTTATTCTTGCCTCTTTCTTATTGGCTGGAACCCAAGCAATCGGTTATATGACCACCGGTGGATTTATCCAAAATTACGCAACTGACCCAAATGGTCCAATCCAAATGGCTCGTACTACATTGTTAAGTATCATGACATCCATAGCTGTGGTCTGGGTTATTGTGACTTATTTTTCTGGTGGTTGGTCAGATAAGTTTGGCCGTAAAAAAATGTATTACCTCAGCTATAGCCTACAATTTGCGACAGTTTTAGTCTTGTTCCCCTTACTAAATATGGGACAAATCTGGTCGATTGGCCTAGCTTTACTGCTACTTTCAGTCAGTGTCGGTATTGCCTGCGGTGTTCAATCTGCCTTTTACGCTGAACTGTTCCCTGTCTCTGTTCGATTTTCTGGCGTATCGATTGCCTATGCGTTGGGGTCTATTTTAGGTGGTGCATTTTCACCAATGATCGCTGCATGGTTGATTTCCACAACAGGAGAAACTTCTTCGGTCACCTACTACTTAGCCTTTATGACGATTCTGGCTTTGGTTGCCATTAGCTGTTTAAAAGAACGACGTAACTTGCCTTTAGGATTCGAGTATGAAGAACGGCAAAAGGCAGATCCACTTGTTTGGCAAAAAAAACCTGATGATCAATAATTCTGGTTAAAAACCTGTTCAAAAAACGAAATAGACCTCTCTTCATCTGCCTTTAAGTCTAAAAAGCAATCGAATAAGTAGATGAAGTAGAGCGTAATACCCACTTGTCACAGCGTGACAAAAGAATAGCGATAACTAAAAAATCAAGAGAAACCCTATGAAAAATCCAATTTTAATCACCGTATTCACTTTTAACCTTTTTGTATTCACTCAACACAGCTACGCCAATGTCCTCGATGGTAGTGCTAGGCTGGTGCTTAAAAATGCATATATTGACCGCGATTTTGAACCATCCAAAATTAAAGATGTTGGAAGCTGGTCACAAAGTGCATCTTTATTTATTCAATCTGGCTATACCGATACTCCACTACAGATTGGTTTAGATGCAAGTGTGCAATATGCACTTCGCTTAAGTGATGATAAAGGCGTTGCTGATACCGTATTACCTTTTAATACAACGACAGGAAAACAGGCAAAAGACCAGTTGAAATACGGTGCGACACTAAAAGCCAAATACCAACAGGCTGAACTAAAAGTCGGCGAACTTTGGTTAAATTTACCAACCACTCCTGTAGATGAGAGCCGACAATTATTTACCAGCTTTCAGGGTGCACAATTAACTTTTAAAGCAGCGCCCAATGTGAATATTGAGTTAGGTCGTGTTGAAAAATTATCTCCACGAAATGAAGAAAAATTTAGAGATCTGAGCTATACCTTGAATGGTGTAACACATCGTTCCGATGGCTTGAATTATATTGATTTAAAATACCAACCTACGCCTCAATGGCATCTGGAATATTATTTTGGAGAGCTCGAATCTTTATTTAACCGTCACTATTTTGGCGCAGAATATCGATCTCAGTTTGACCAAGTTAAAAGTAAAACCAAATTAAAATATTTCCATACTATCGAAAGCAATAACTCCAAATTAGATGCTTTTACCAATCAAAATATTGGCATTATGCAAAGCTTTAATTATGCCAATCACAGTCTATCTGCGGGCTATCAACAAATCAGCGGTGACAATGCTTATGCCCTGCTTGATGGTTTTGTACCTGAATTATATTTTATTAACTGGAACGTAACTGGTTTTTTCAAAGAGAAAGAAAAAACATGGCATGCGATTTACAGCTACAAATTTGATGGCCCACTCAAAGGTCTAAGTGCTACGATAAAATATTCTTATGGCTATGATTTTATTTATAAAGACTTTAGCAACAATAAAGAGAGTGAACTCGATGTGGGTTTAAATTATAAATTCCCACATCCAAAACTCAATGGATGGTCACTCAGCTATTTATTTGCGGATTACAACAGTAAAAATAGCAATAGTTTTAATGAAAATCGTGGATTTCTCAGTTATCAAAAAACATTTAAATAAGGTTGATTTAATACAATGCTCATCATTACACATCTAGCATACCCATGGTATGTGCAATTCGAAGCAAAACAACATGGAACTTAAAGCTAATTTAGATAAGTTCATTCAATATCGACTTATGATGAAGAACATAAATGAATATTGAATCTGCAATAGCTTGTTGTTGAAATCATGTTCTCGAAATACAACCTGACTCGGACTTTCATATCCGAGTCATTTTATTGAATAATTATTTGATCTGATCATGATTTACAAACAAGTTGATGTGCATACTTTGCAAAGTAAACAGTCCGACTACGTTTGATTTCAGCAATAATTGTAGAAGCTATTCTTTGGAGTCTTGAGGAAATGTGTCATTAAAAAATCTTTCATAAAGCAAAACATAAATTTCATATCTTGCTTGATTGCTAAATTCATCTCTATTGTTGTCAATCTAAGATTTTTATTCTAAAACAATGAGGTAGTTAAATATTATTAACTACCTCATAAAGAGCAATGCGATTATTTAAAAATTCTTGGTCACACTGACATATAAGCGGTCATCATACATATTCATTTGACTGTCAATATTATTGCCAACCCAAGCCAGTTCAGTGGTTATCCCTTTATAATCACCGCGTACACCCACTTTATAATCAAAGTAACTGTCTTTGTTTCCATCTGGGACTGAACCTAACTGAAATTCCGCAACACTGTCTTGTTTGGTATAACCTGCCGAACCAAATAGTTGTACATTTTCAATAACAGGAAAGCTGTATTCACTACTAAAATAATATTCGTTGCCTGAACCAAACACATAATTTGGTGAATAATAAACTGCTGCATTGAAATTATCTTGCGCAACAAATGTACCTGTACGTTTGTACATCACCCCATATTCACCAAAATCAGCTGACTTCCCGTTTGGGCTAAAATTTCCACCGGGATAATTCACGTCTGCATAAAAGAAATCCAGACTGTTTTTATCATTGATATGCCATGTATAGCCCAGTATTGCATCTGCTTCTACGCTACCACCATTTGGTGTTGTTGCACTTGCGCCCCATAGCATTAAATAAGCCCCTGACTGATGTGCCAAAATCAATCCCCCTTGTACTGACGGTTTTTGCTCTGACTTGGAAAAACCACGACTGCGGTAATCTGAGGATAAAGTTAATGTGCCATGTATAGAAAACTGATCCATAAATGTTTCTGGCTTGGATGACCCTGCCTCTATTTGAACTGTCTCTGCTTGTACTGCCTGTACGCTTCCTAGCGCCAGCAAGGCAGCTAAAACTAAATGTTTCATCTTGTTCTCCTTTCATCCTTGTTGTTTTGCCTCATTACACTTCACCCTGAATGTGTGTGAGGTAGTGCCCTCTTTAGAGATGCAATAATAAAATAATTATTCCTTATTATAGGATTTTATACATTTAAATAACCACAAAAACAACATTTATTTTATTTATTTTCATAATGCGGTATTTTTAATATATAAACTCAAAAATTCCAGAAGCCTCTATTAATGGTTATTTATCCTTTGCCACTTTATTTGGAATATTAGGCTGCTTTATTGCAACATTTATTGGAAATAAGCTTAGCCGTATAGCGATCATAATCAGCGGCTTTGTGTTGTTCTTTATTTCACTCTCATTGATGTTTGGCACAATTACGGCGCCAATATTTATGACCGCCATTGTTGTGTTTAAATTTGCATGGATCTTTACTTTCCCATTTATCTTGGGCAGTTTAGCCATCATGGATCATACGGGCAGTATTATGAAATATGTCAATTTAATGATAGCGATTGGGATGGGGGGGTGGACCTGGCGCATCGGGTCAAATTATCGAACATACCGCAAGTTTTAACACATTGCTCACCTATGCCATGTCGATGTTGCTGATCTCTTTAATCTTGGTTAATTTATTAAATCGTAAATTTGATCAACAGCCCAATATACAGAAGAACACGACAGAACATTAATCTCATACATACATTGCATTTAGCCAGTCGAGTGATTGGCCTTGCTGTTTTTATGGATCAAAATAGATGTCGAAATACGACTTATTCTTTTGAATTGTTGATACTTTATTTTAAAATTCAGTAATGCACAGCAACCACAACCTGTATATTTATTTACACTGTGCCAATGTTTGCGATGGTGTCTCTCCAAACAATTTTTTATAGTCAGTGGCAAATTGCGATAAATGCCAAAATCCCCACGCACTGGCCACTTCACTGACCGAAGCAGATGTAGCATTTTGAATAAAGCTACGTCTTACCCCATTGAGTCGTAAATGTTTTAAAAACTGTGCAGGGCTTTGTCCAGTAATCAGTTCAAAACAATTTTGCAAAGTACGCCGTGAGGTACAAGTAAGCTGACATAACTCATCCATGGTTAAAGGATTATCCTGATAGGACTGCATCGCATCAAGTGCGCGTTGCACCACAATTTTTGCCTTACGTGCAGATAGGCGAATCTCATTTTTTTGCTGCTGCATGGCTTGAATATATCGAAAACCAAGATCCAGAATTTCGGATTTTGCCTGTTGCATACTGACTAAATCTGCCCCGCACGGATGTTTAGATACATGATTTAATAAAGTCGTCAGTTTAAAATAAATTTCTTGTGCCAAGGGCTGATGCGTCAACATACTGGCACCTTGTGGAATCTCTCCCGCCTCTTCTAATAAAGACATGGGTAAGCTTAAGGATAAAAAGGAAGACTGTTGCGGTGTTCGCATCATAATTTCACCGCCTTGGCATAATGAAATAATTTCTGCGCCTTGTAAGACTTGCCCCATCCATAATGCGGGATCAGATAAATTGGAAAAAACACCTAAACACAATGAGTCCGCTTTGCCTTCGCCACTTTGGAAAGTTGAGGGACTAATTTTTTCTTCATAGATTTGAATATCATCCAACCAAAGTTCATTCAAATGACTTTCAAAATGACCTGACGAAAGCTGATCATAGGACAAAGACCAGTCCTTTAAAATTTGGGTATGTTGTAAAGACTCTCTTATTTGAAAGCCATGTAACAAACCTGTATTTACATCTGGTTCAACGACTAACATCCATGCCTCGCTTTTACCTAAAAATGCAAAAAATTTATTGTTAAATTTCAATTCATTAAATTTTAATCAAAAATGAAATCTAACTTTTATTTTAAGTTGAATCGCTTAATTGGCAAGCCCTTAAATGTAACGTTCTCAATATTATATTTATAGGTTATTGAACAGGTAGAACAGGATCAAAGTGCTGTATACCACAGACATTTGATCCTGTTTTTAAACCGATAAATTTACAGTGTTATACATCGACTTGTTCAAATGCAGTCTGTAATGCATTGAACAATAGCTCACAGCCTGCTTGATCAATCACCAACGGTGGAGCAAGCACGATTTTTGGCCCAACAGGTCGAACCACTGCGCCCGCATTACGGCAGGCCTCTGTAATACGCCAAGCCAAATTATTATCAGGTGCAATAGATTCACGGGTGTTCTTATCTGAAACCAGATCAATTGCCAGCATCAAGCCTTTGCCACGCACATTACCAACAGATGGAAATTTTTCTTCAAAACTTTTTAATTGATTGAGTAAAACATTTCCCATTTTGTCAGCATTGGCAGGCAAGTCTTCTTTTTCAACAATATCGAGTACTGCCAGAGCTGCTGCACAACCCAACGGATGTCCACCATAGGTATAGCCCTGCATCAAAATCCCCCGATGATCTTTGTTGTGTAAAAAGGCCTGTTCAATTCGATGATTAATCAAGGTTGCTGAAAGCGGTACATAGCCTGCGGTTAACGCCTTGGCAAACACCATGATGTCAGGTTTTACCCCCCAGCCTCGTGAACCGAACATATTGCCACTACGACCAAAGCCAGTCACCACCTCATCTGCAATCAATAAAATTCCATATTTATCACAAATCTGCCGTACCAAAGGCCAGAAGTTTGCTGGAGGTACAATTACACCGCCTGCACCTTGTACAGGTTCTGCAATAAATGCAGCCACACTATCTGGACCATAATATAAAATGTCTCGTTCTAACTGTTCAGCCACCAACTGTCCTAATTGCTCAGGATCATCACAGTTCCAAGGATTGCGATACAACCACGGTGATTCAATTTGTGAGCAACCATCCAAAACAGGACCATAATTCATTCGATAAATAGATAAACCACCGACAGATGTCCCTCCGAAATGCACACCATGATAAGCATTTTTCAATGAGATAAAGCGGGTACGCTGCGGTTGTCCCTGTAAAATCCAATATTGACGCGCGATTTTTAACGCTGTTTCAATACCATCTGAACCACCCGTACCATAGAGTACCCGAGCCATATCTTCCTGAGTTGTCATTTCAATCAGTTTATTAGACAAGGCTTCTGCTTTGGGATGGCTCACACCATCGAATAACTGGTAGTAGGCCAGCTCATCCATTTGTTGAGTAATAGCCTGTTTGACTTCAGCTCGGTTATGTCCAACATTGACACACCATAACCCAGCAAAACCATCCAGCATTTTACGTCCCTGATCATCCCAGACAAAAAGCCCATCTCCCTTAACGATTCGTAATGGCGCCTTGTTTTCCCAATTATTGGGATGGGTCATTGGATGCCAAAATTGATAATCTTTTGTTTGAACCATTGGACTATTCATACAGAAACTCCTTGTCTATTCGGACATTAAGAATGGATGACGATATTTGTGACATCTTCATATTTTTGCGGATTGATATGTTTCAAAACACGAGCTGTGATCATGCCAATAAGCATACAAGCCAGTAGTAACCACGGTAAAAACAGTACAACGGGAGAAGATGAGCCACTCAACATTTCCAGATTTCCAATTACTACATACAGTATGACCAACATGCCCAATGCGGAAATAATGGGTGCGATCAATCGACTCCAGAGTGAAACCTGAAGGTGTTTATGTTGACGAAAATATTTAATCACTGCGCATGAAACACCGAACTGTAATACCATAATCGCCATACTTCCAAGAACAGATGCCCATGCAAAAATATTGATCATTGGGTCGAGTTTAAACAGCCCAAACGTCACCAAGGCCGCAATCATAAAAATACCTTGTGCGATACTGGCCATATAAGGCGTTTTATAAACAGCATGCGTTTTGGCCAATTTGGACCACAGCAAACCATCACGACTAATGGTAAATAGGTAACGGGATAATGAATTATGGAAAGCTTGTGTTGCTGCAAATAAACTGGTGATCAATAAAATTGAAATGACTTCAACCGCCCAACCACCAAGCAACTGCTCAGCCACGTTGTAAACATAAACACCGGGATCTTTGGCTGCTTCTGCGGCAATCTGACTTGCACCTGTATATTGCACAAATACCCATGACGTGAACGCATAGAAAAAAGTAATTAAAATCACAGCAGTAAAGGTTGCTTTCGCCACAATTTTTTTAGGTTCTTTACATTCTTCGGCATAAATTGCGGTTGCTTCAAAACCAATAAAAGAACAAATCGCAAAGACCATGGCAATACCAAAATTGCCATTTAAAACAGTACTGGGCTGAAAAGCGCTAAATTCCCATGTTCTCGGCTGGGTCATAAAGACAGCATCCATCAATAAGACGATGGCGATCTCAAGTAACATCAGTACACCAAGGACTTTTCCACCAATTTCAACTTTAGCGATACCCAGACCAATGACCGCCATTTGCATAAATGCTGCATAGGCCCACCACGGTAAACTGCTACCAAAATGTCTGGTGACAAAGAGTTCGGTAAAGAAACCAAACATCGCACTACAAGAAAGTTGCATCGCAGCATAGGCAAGTAAAGCGACATTAAACCCCGCTAAACCACAGGTAAGCCCTAAGCCTTGGACAATATAAGAATAGAATGCGCCTGCATTGACCACATGACGGCTCATGGCAACCAGACCGAAACTAAAAATAAGTAGCAACGCACCTGCAACAACAAAAGTACCCGCGACACCTGCTCCATTGCCTGCCATAAAGGCCACGGGTAGCGCTCCAACCACACCCGTAAGGGGTGAAGCTGCAGCCACCACAAAAAACACAACGTACCAGAGCCCTAAACTTCCTTTTTGTAATTTATATTCTTTTGACATGCTGATCTCCTTCCTTGATCATGTCTTGAGTCTATAAAGGAAAAACTTAAAGGTGTTATCAAAATATGGCAATTTTAGCGATCAATCATGATCAGGCTGCTTGGAATGGGGCAGCCCTATTTTTGAAATAACAGTAGATAAAATTAATGATTAAAAAGCTAAGGACAGATTAAATGTGGAGATCTGGTGATTTCTAATCTAACTTAATTTCTTATAGGTCTAATAAATATTGAAAAATCATAGCCATAAAAATGCCCTTTTAAAAAGAACATTCTCAAGATATTGAAAAGAATAAATAAAAGTTAAATTCAAAAATAAACCATTCATTTTAAAGAGATCAATTAAAAATCTCTGCCACGTTTTTACTCTCTTATATTTGCTTTTTCCAATTATTTCTCACTGGCAACACTACCATTTATGCAGAGTCAAGCTTGCTTTCGAGCTTATGGTAACGCCATTTCTCTAACTGATCTTGGCGTAATACTGTTGACAATTTCGCCAATAAAAACTAAATTGAATTCAATTCAGTTTTTCTAAGAATAAAATCATGGTCGAAAAAAAAATGGCGACTTACCAACGCTTGATCACTGCAGCAGAACAGGAATTGATTGCTAACAATGGACATATGGAGATCAGTGCCATCGCCAAAAGAGCGAATACATCAGCTGGGCTCACCTATCATCACTTTGGCTCAAAAACAGGTCTGATTGCCGCTGTTGTGGATCAATTCTATGAACCATTGAGAGCGCTTGCTTTGGGTGACAGCATTCCAACAAATATTGAATGGAGAGAACGCGAAAAAACCCGTACCAAAGCAATCATTGACTATTTCTATAATCACCCTCTAGCACCTTTAATTGCTGGGCGACTTGCCCGTGAACCTGAAGTGCTTGATATCGAACGTGCTCATATGGAGGCATTACTAGAAGCGGGTGCACGTAACATTGCTCAAGGACAGAAGTTGGGAATAATCAGTCCAGATCTTAATCCCAATACAACGGTGGCAATGCTGATGGGAGGTCTACGTCTGGCGATTGATCAAGCCATCCTTGCCAAAGAAAGACCCTCAAATGTGGAACTCTTCGAACAACTCTGGAATCTGACAAGCAATACCCTACAACTCAGCCCACTGTCATCTGGAGATACCAATAAAAAACCAAGGCAGGAAACAATATGAACTAACTGTTCCGTTCTGCCCAGCACGTTAAATCAAGGAGCTTGCAATGTCTAAATTAGATATTCATCAATATAATAAAAAGGATCACGCAAAGACCCATCGACAATTACAGCCAGGGCCTGAGCGAAATACGCCAGAAATCCAACGAGATTTCCAAAGCTTAATGCGTGATGGTTATGTCATCATCAACAACCTGATCAGTAAAGAAACCTGCCAGCAAATTAAGCAAGAAGGCCTTGCCTTACTCGGTCAAACTGGACGTAACCCATTTGAAGGTCAACAAACCCAGCGTGTCTATAACGTTCTCTCAAAAACGCGAATCACTGATCAACTTGCGGTACATCCTCACATTCTTGGTCTTATGGATCGGCTATTCCAACCCAACTTCTTACTCTCTCAGAGTCAAATTATTAATATTCTTTCAGGTGAAGTCGCTCAAAGTCTGCATTATGATGATGCTTTTTATCGCCTCCCCCGTCCTCGTCAGCCACTTGGTGCTGCAACCGTCTGGGCAATTGATGATTTTACCGAAGACAATGGTGCAACAGTAATTATTCCTGGCAGTCACCGTTGGGGAGATGATCGATTTGCACAAAGATCAGAAGCGTTACCCGCAGTGATGCCTGCAGGTTCGGTGATCTTTTTTCTCGGTACGACTTGGCATGGTGGCGGTCAAAATCATTCGAAATCTTCACGCTTTGCGATTACTCATCAGTACTGTGAAGCCTATGTCCGACAACAAGAAAACTATTTGCTTGAACTTTCCAAAGATACGATACGATCGATTTCACCTGAACTTCAAGCCTTGGTTGGTTACTCAATTTACCCACCATTTATGGGAATGGTTGAGGGCATGCACCCACTGCGCACATTAGAGCAATCTGAATAAGCTTGTTTTATAAGTCTTTTTTAGACGTATAGATACCCCTCATTCTAGCCTTCTCCCAAAGCGAGAAGGCTCTTTCAATAGCAAGATGATTCACTCAACATGATCATATTTTAATAGATGGAAGCGTTCTAATATTCCAGTGTTCAATATCTTATAAAATTGCCTCAACAACATCGTTTTCAAACTAGGTTATCTATAGCCAATCTATTACAATGGCTTCTTTTATTCAGCACAGCATATTTTGAATCGCTCATCTTCCCAATTAAAACGTGGACTTAAAAATCGTCATATCCAATTGATCGCTATGGGTGGCGCTGTGGGTACAGGATTATTTTTAGGTTCTGCACAAGTCATCCAATCTGCTGGTCCTTCGATTATTTTAGGCTATGCCATCGTCGGTTTGATTGCCTTTTTAATCATGCGCCAAATGGGTGAAATGATTGTAGAAGAACCTGTTGCAGGTTCATTCAGTTATTTTTCACAAAAATATTGGGGAAAATTTCCTGGCTTTTTATCTGGCTGGAATTACTGGGTAATGTATATTTTAGTCGCCATGACTGAACTTACAGCGGTGGCTAAATATGTGCATTATTGGTGGCCGCATATCCCCGCTTGGGTCTCCGCTTTATTTTTCTTTGTCATCGTGACTGGTTTTAATCTGGGCAATGTTAAATTTTATGGTGAATCAGAATTTTGGTTAGCCATTATCAAAGTTGTTGCTGTAATTTCAATGATTGTGTTTGGTTTATATCTTTTGCTCACAGCGGGTGCTGATTCAACTGCAACTGTGGCAAACCTCTGGCAACATGGCGGATTTTTCCCACATGGTTTTTCAGGGTTATTTTATATGCTGGCCTTTTTAATGTTCGCATTTGGCGGCATTGAATTAATTGGGATGACGGCTGCCGAAGCAGAAAACCCTGAAAAAAGCATACCACAAGCAGTCAATCGCGTGATTTTCCGCATTTTGGTTTTTTATGTTGCTTCTCTTGCCATCATCATGTCATTAATTCCATGGAATCAACTTGATCTTGGGGGTCTAGATAAAAGTCCCTTTGTGATGATTTTCAGTCAATTGGGTTTAGGCTGGGCAGCGCATTTACTTAATTTTATTATTCTAACTGCTGCGCTTTCAGTATATAACAGTGGTATGTATGCCAATAGTCGTATGCTGTATGGGCTTGCAGTACAAGGCAATGCACCGAAGATGTTTGCAAAAGTCAGCAAACAAGGTGTGCCAATCACTGCGGTGATCTTCTCTTCTATCCTAATTTTTGGTTGCGTGTTACTGAATTATTTTGTGCCTGAAGAAGCATTAAGTCATCTGATGTATTTGGCTGTTGCTGCTCTGGTTTTAAACTGGGCACTGATTAGTTTTACCCATTTAAAATTTAAACGAGCCAAAAAGCTGGAAGGGACAAGGGTAAAATTTCCCTCATTGTTTTCACCCGTAAGTAATTATATTGTTTTAGTTTTTATCAGTATGATCCTATATATCATGTGGGTGCAAAACTTTAAAGAATCGGTCATTTTGATTCCAATTTGGATTATTGTGATGTTTGGACTATTTAAAATTTTGAGTTGGAATAAATCACGTTAATATTTTAAAGGCTTATTGAATCAAATAAGCCTTGAATAACACAAAACTTCTGGCTTGATGGGTAGTTGCTGATCGTTCTCTTCTCATTCATGATAGATATAAAATTTCGCATACTGATAAAACTATGATTAGGGTAAAGTATGGCAGATAAAAATTTCATATCTATAACATTCAAATGATAATATCCATAAGCTCAAGTGGGTATGAATGAAGCAGAGTCTTTTGGAAAATTTTATGACACAAGATACAAAACGAAATAAAGGTTCATCAATCACACGAGTACTTGAGATTTTAGAAGCGATTGGTGAAGCAAAACATCCCCCTTCTCCACTTGATCTCTCTTTAGCCCTTGATATTCCAAAGCCCAGTATTCATCGACTCATCCAACTATTAGAAAAAGAAGGTTATGTCAAAGTAGATTTACATGGTGGTTTGTTGGTGGGTGGAAGAGTCAAACAACTATTATTTAATGTTTGGGAAAATGAAAAATTTAGAATTGAACGGTTTTCTATTTTAGAAAAACTGTCAAATAAGATTGGCGAAACCTGTGGTATAGCGATTCTTCAAGATAATCATATGCTGTATGTAGACCGTATACAGACGAACTGGCCATTACAAGTATATTTACCTGTAGGCTCAACAGTGCCTGTCTGGTGTACATCGAGTGGCAAACTTTTTTTAAGTCATTTATCCGCAGAAAAAAGGAAGAATATTCTAAAAAATATTCCAATCACCCAGTACACCAAAAATACCATTACAGATCTTAATTTGCTGGAATCTGAAATTCAGCGTATTGGCGTGACAAATTTAGGCACCGATAATGAAGAGTTTATCGCAGGGATGGTGGCCTGTTCAGTGCCTATACTCCATCCCAATGGTGAAATCATTGCTTGCTTATATACCCATGCGCCAAGTATTCGAAAATCCTTAGATGACTTAATCAGCTATCAAGATGCATTAAGAGATGCAGCCAATGATTTAAACACCTATATTAAAAATTCAATCGATTAAATAATAAAAGCTAGCGACTTCGAATACCCAAGTCTCTAGCTTTAAAACTCAAGCATTAAAATGATCCAAAATAAGTACCCAGCGTAATCACCCCGATCAGTGCAAGCAGTGGAAAAATAACTGCGACCATAAACATGTCGTAATAGGACTGTTTATGCGTGAGACCGCAAAGCGCAATAATGGTAATCACAGCGCCGTTATGAGGAAGTGAATCTAAAGATCCAGAAGCCATAGAAGCAACTCTGTGCATTAATTCAGGTGAAATGCCAAATTGATGCGCCAGATTCATATAGGTTTCACCCATCGTATTTAATGCGATACTCAACCCTCCAGACGCAGAACCTGTGATCCCAGCCAGTACATTGACCAAAATTGCTTCGGAAACCAGCGGATTACTTGGCGCTAAACCAACTAAAAAATCTTTTAAAATGACAAAACCTGCCAAAGATGCAATAACTGAGCCATATCCCACTTCTGAGGCGGTATTAAAAATAGGTAAAAATGAAGAAGAAACACCATTTTGAATACTGTCTCGAATATCGTTAATCCGTTTCCAATTGAGCACAATAATGGCAATACATGCGATCACCAATGCTGTAATAATCGACCAAAGACCAATCACAGAATTTAGACTGGTGTGACCAAATTGTGCCGTGGCCAAATATGAAGTATCCATACTTGGAAAAATCACTTTAGTTAATATTAAATTCGATAAAATCACCAAGACAATCGGGATCATTGCGATCAGTAAACTAGGATCTGAATGGGTTAAAATTTCTTTATGCTGTTCAATATGATTGCCATAGCCTTCGCCTTGTTTTATCGAATGTTCGACTCTTCTATTCAGCCACCACATCCCCGTGATTAACATAAAAATCGAGGCAATGATGCCAAGTACAGGTGCAGCATATAGATCTGTTTTAAAATATGGCATTGGAATTGCGTTTTGAATCGCAGGTGTGCCAGGCAATGCGGTCATTGTAAAGGTTAATGCACCCAACATAATTGCCGCAGGAATGAGTCGTTTAGGAATACCTAGTTCTTTAAATAATGCCGAAGCAATTGGAAATACAGCAAAACCCACCACAAAAAGCGAGACACCGCCATAGGTTAAGATTGCACAGGAAATCACAATCGATAACATCGCGCGCTGATGCCCTAAGCGTTCAACAAAAAAAATTGCGATTGTGCGAGCTGATCCACTGTCATCCATGAGTTTGCCAAAGACAGCACCTAACAGAAAAAGTGGAAAATATTTAATGATGTACCCACCTAGACCACTCATAAACACTTGCGAATAAAACCCCAATAATTCATGCGTCATTCCACTCCAAATGACCGCAAACAATGCAAGTACAGGCGCCAAAATAATGACACTAAAACCTTTGTAAGCTAAATACATCAGCAATACCAAGGACACTACTATTCCAAATAGTCCTATCATTGTAAACTTCATTTATTTAATTATATTGATACATAATGTATCGATATATATGTATATCTAATTTTTAATGATGAATCTAGACAAAATTCTTTTCCACTTTAAAAAACAGATCAAACTACTGTTATTTATAAATAAATAATTTTATTTAAATAAAAATCATAAAAACACTATTTACATATAATTTTATATTGATACGATACATATCAATATACAAATATTATAAAGCCAATTTACAGCATGCAACTTGGTCTTTTTTTAAATACAAAATGCATGTAAATGGAATGAAACTAAAATGGAGTTCGCTTATGTCACATACGATTTTGTTGCCCAGATTTCTTGAAGTCGGAAAAAATGCCCGTGAGAAAATTCCGCATATTTTAAAAAGCTTAGGCTGTAATAAACCACTGATCATCACTGATCAAATGATGGTCAAGTTAGGCTATATCGCCGATATTCAAAAGATTCTTAAAAGTGAAAATATTGAAGCAGACTTTTTTGATCAAACCATTCCAGAACCCACATCTAGTTCAATTGAAGCTGGGGTTCAGTTTATTCAAGCACATCAATATGATTCAATTATTGCTGTGGGTGGCGGTAGTCCAATTGACAGTGCAAAAGCCATTGGCATCTTAGGTCGCTATGGTGGAAAAATCCGAGATTATAAATTCCCTAGACAGGTCAATGAACAGGGATTACCAATTATTGCTGTTCCAACAACAGCAGGCACAGGTTCTGAAGCAACCAAATTCACGATCATTACTGATGATGAAAGTAATGAAAAAATGCTCTGTGTCGGTGCTGGTTTTATGCCCATTGCTGCGATTGTGGATTATGAACTGACGTTGAGTTTACCTGCCCGTACCACAGCAGATACGGGTATAGATGCTTTAACCCATGCGATTGAAGCCTATACCAGCAAAAAAGCCAATCTATATAGTGATACCCAAGCATTGGAAGCCATGCGCTTAATTGGCCCAAATCTTAAAAGAGTCTATTTTGATCCAAATGATGAAGTAGCCCGAGAAGCATTAATGCTGGGTGCAACATTGGCTGGTGTGGCTTTTAATAATGCATCTGTTGCCTTAGTTCATGGCATGAGTCGACCGATTGGCGCGTTTTTCCATGTCCCGCATGGTTTATCAAATGCCATGTTATTGCCCATGATTATTGAATATTCAATACCTGCTGAACCTGAAAAATATGCGAACTGTGCCAAGGCCATGGGTGCTGCGCAGCAAAATGATTCTATTGAATCTGCCAATGCCAAGTTAATTGAAGCATTAAAAGACATTAATACATCACTTCAAGTGCCAACTTTAGAAGCTTTTGGAGCAGATAAGCAATATTTTGACGAAGTTGTAAATACTATGGCAGAACAAGCACTTGCTTCAGGCTCACCAAGTAATAACCCTCGTCTTCCAACGAAAGAAGAAATCGTAAAACTTTATCAGCAATTATGGTGTTAATTTTTTAACCAAAATAAATCAGGAGATCTCAATGAATACAATCGGACATTTTATTAATGGTCAGCTTTCAATAGAAGCAAGTCGTAGCCAAAAAGTTTTTAATCCAGCCACAGGTGAATCAAATTCTCAAGTGGCCATTGCCAGCCAAAAAACCGTACTTGATGCAATAGCAGCAGCAGAAAATGCCTTTCCTGCATGGCGTGATACTCCAGTGATCAAACGTGCGCGAGTTATGTTTAAGTTTAAAGCGTTGCTTGAAAAAAATGCCGATAAAATCTGTGAGCTGATTGGTTTAGAACACGGCAAGATTTGCCATGATGCAGCTGGGGAATTACAGCGCGGGATTGAAAATGTTGAATATGCTTGTGGTGCACCTGAATTTTTAAAAGGTGAATTCTCCAAAAATGTTGGGCCGAATATTGACTCTTGGAGTGAATTTCAACCTTTAGGTGTCGTTGCAGGGATTACCCCATTTAACTTTCCTGTGATGGTGCCACTTTGGATGTTCCCAATGGCAATTGTCTGCGGCAACTGCTTTATTTTAAAACCTTCTGAGCGTGATCCATCTTCAACATTATATATCGCGCAATTACTAAAAGAAGCTGGACTTCCCGATGGTGTCTTTAATCTGGTCAATGGCGATAAAGTTGCAGTAGATACACTTTTAAATGATCAACGCATCCAAGCGGTTAGTTTTGTAGGCTCAACCCCAATTGCTGAATATATTTATAAAACGGCAACAGCTGCGGGCAAACGTTGTCAAGCTTTAGGTGGGGCAAAAAATCACGCTATTATCATGCCCGATGCAGATGTCGATAATGTGGTGAATTCCCTCCTTGGCGCAGCTTTTGGTTCCTCTGGTGAACGGTGTATGGCGCTTTCTGTTGCGGTTGCAGTCGGTGACGAAATTGCAGATACCGTCATTGCTAAACTTCAAAATGAAATCAGTAAATTAAAATTCGGACATTTTGCCGATAAAAATAATGATTTTGGACCTGTGATTACGGCAGAACATAAAGCCAAAGTGATTGGTTTTATTGACAGTGCAGAGCAACAAGGTGCAAAAATCGTTGTGGATGGCAGACAAGCAAGCGTTGACGATTTTCAAAATGGCTTTTTTGTGGGGCCCACTTTAATTGATCAAGTTACCCCGAATATGCACAGCTACCAACAGGAAATTTTTGGCCCTGTCTTACAAATTATGCGGGTAGAGACCATGCAACAAGCCATGGATCTGATTGATAACCACGAGTATGGTAATGGAACATGCATCTATACTCGTGATGGAGAAGCAGCACGTTATTTTTCTGATCATATTAAAGTAGGTATGGTGGGTATCAATGTTCCTTTGCCTGTACCTGTCGCTTATCATAGTTTTGGTGGTTGGAAACGTTCACTCTTTGGTGATTTGTATGCGTATGGTCCAGATGGTGTACGTTTTTATACACGTCGAAAAACCATTACTCAACGCTGGCCTTCTGCCAACATCCGAGAAAACAAACAATTTTCAATGCCGACTTTAAATTAGGACTATTCAAATTAAGATGGTTCAAATTTAGACTGCTTATTGATAAAGCGGCTCTGACTATGTTGGGAAGTATTCAACCCTATTTTGGATACTTCCCAAATGTTTTGACATTTAAATTTTAAATTGAGCTTGTAACTTTCTAAATCACATACAAATATTATTTTAATAAAAATATTTTAAATTTAATAAATATTTTAATCCTTTAAATACAATTCACCAAATTCAAAATATAAATAAACCACCCTCCTTCTATGCATCATTAAATCAAGAAACCTTTAATTAAAAAACATACAACAACTCAATAATAATATTTAAAAATTTATAAAATCAAACCCTCACATTATAAAAAATTAATTAAAAATTGATTTATTTAAAATAAACTTTAAAACACATTAATAATAAACAAATATGATATCAAAAAAAACATCTTAAATTTTATTTTTAGGCAACAAACAAATCAACTACAACCATATACTTTATCACACCACAAATAAATCAATATTCATGTTCAAATAATGACTTATCTAGATCCAAAAAATATAAATCAGAACCATATAAAAAGATAATCATTTTTCCCTCATGTTTAATCCCTTGAATCCTATAGCTGATCAAACCATTTATCGACTTTATTTCAATACTATAATGACTCATCAAATTTTTTGCTTTTTTGGGATTTACTTGTCGCAACACATAAACCAATTGGACAATAATTGTTTTGTTGAAATCAGTTCTCTTCTGCGCAATCGCAAATCTACTTATATGATTTTTCTGAAGTTTTATACTCCTCATTTACTTTTCATCACTACTAATGACGTCAGAAGATTTTAAAATTAAACGTTGAATGACTGTTCGAGTAACTGAGTAATGCTTAGCAATTGAATAAACCGTATGGCCTTTTTTAAACTTATCCAAAGCTTCTTTCTTTTGCTTATCAGTTAAAATCTCAGGACGACCCACACGCTTTTTTGCTTTATTCATAATGCTCTTTTTAGAAAAACTAGATTTCTCTTCAAAATCAGAACATAACTTTAAAAAATGCATAAATAATTTCTTAAGATCTCCGACAATTTCATTTTTAGAAAAATCTAAACAGATTAATCGAATTTTTTTTTTAAAAATCAAGTTTACACTTGAAGCTACTTCGTTAAAGTTACCACCTAATGAATCAATGCCATTGATTAACAATAAATCACCGCTTTCCATCGCATAATTCACTAAATTAATAAATTTATTTCTATATTTTAATGATATACCTGCTTCGACCTCTTCAAAAATCACACGCTTATTTGGTATTTCATAACCAGCGTTTGAAATATAGGAGACATAATTACTGTCTTTTATAGACAAATCATCCACTCTAAAATATGCATAGACTCGCACAACAAATAACCCTCTTATAATTAAAACAATTATTATAATCTTATACTAATAAAAAAAACATCTGTTGAAAATTATATTGGTGTTTTAAACACTATTAATGATTTAAAAACATAAAATCAGAATCATTAGGCTTTGTTGCACAAAGATTTGAAAGGCAAAGCGCCCCTAATTGAGCCAAATTTAAGGCGTAACTTGGGTAAGTGGTCGACCTAATTCCGTAAATCTGTTGAGGACTGCTACACGTGCATGAACCTCATTGACTTGGCTATCAAAGCTCCTTGCACTGAGTTTATCTCTTAATAATTTGATGCAGTGCATTTTAGTCTCAACCAAACTTCGGCGATGATAGCCTGACCATTTTTTCCATAGTGTCCTACCTAAACGTTTAATTGTTCGAAGTAATTCATTTCGCTCTAGCGAGCTACTCTTTGTATCTTTCCATGGTTTCGCATTTTTTCTAGGTGGAATCACCGCATGTGCTTGCCGATCTGCAATGACCTGACGGCATTGCTTGGTGTCATAAGCTCCATCGGTATAAACAGAGTCAATCTGCTCATCTTGTGGAATCTGATTAAGTAAATCACCAAGCACCTGTGAATCACAGACATTATTGGTTGTGAGCTGAATAGCGCGTATTTGTAGGGTTTTGGCATCTATACCAATATGTAGTTTACGCCATTGGCGACGATATTCAGCTCCATGTTTCTTGCGTTTCCATTCGCCCTCACCTAGAAACTTCATCCCTGTAGAGTCTACGAGTAGATGCAGCCCATCGCTACTTTTTTGGTAGCTGATTGCAATATCAATATGCTTTTGTCTTCTACAAAGCGTACTGTAATCTGGTGCGGTCCAATTTAATCCGCAAAGTTTAATCAGACTTTGCACAAAGCCAGTGACCATACGTAAAGATAGACGGAATAAGGATTTAATCATTAAGCAGCATTGGATGGCTGCGTCGGAGTAGGTTTGATTTCGCCCTTGTTTGCCTTTTGATGGAGCATACCATTGCGTAGCAGGATCAAACCAAAGGGCAATATTTCCGCGATTAATGAGTGCTCGGTTATATGCGGGCCAATTGGTTGTGCGGTAGATTTTGTGTGTAGGCTTCTTCATTTGAAAATTATATCGCTGAAAAAGCCTTTACAGATAGGTTTGTGCAACAAAGCCGAATCATTATAAAAAAATAGCATGATTAATTTAAGCACATGAAATACAAAAAAAATATTTAACAAACAAATACAAGAAATTAGCGACAAAATAAATAATATGATGTAAGAAATTTTTTCAAAAAAAATAATTATTTATTTCACTGGAATTTAATATAAAAAACCACTTAAATAAATAAAAGAATATAGCTTAGGTATTTTTAATAGTGTAAATTAATAATTTAATTATATGTATTCTTTTTTATAATTAACATCATGATAAAAAATCATGATGTTATTGTGAGTATCTCTTAAAATTCGACCTGTACAGTTACAGTATCACTATATTTACCAGCAGGCAGACTTAGTGAATTTGTATCCAGAATTTTTGTTGTGAAGGCATAACCCTGCTGAGTATTGCCATCATAAATACCAGGATTTGTAGTCGCAACATCACTCAACCACTGCTCGTTATTTCTTCCCCAGCGTTCTGTGGTTGAGTTTTTATAAATTTCATAACTCATATAGTTATTACCCGTTTCTGACTTCATTGCACGTTGATTGCCATTTTGTGGGTAGAGACCATCATTCAAGCTCACTTTATAAGGTGTCTTAACAGAACAACGTATTCCCATCGAGGTTTTCACTGGTTGAAATTCCGATGCAAAAGCAGCTGTTCCAAAATTCACATCATTGGTCGCAATCCGGCAATCGGGTAAAACTTCAATACTTAAATTTAATGAAGCATCACTACCACTGCCCCAATTGAGATCTGAAAATATCCCCGGACGTTTAAAACCTGGACTTTCAAAAAAGAATCCAATCCCAATCACAGCAATTGCAGGTACAGAATAATACCATTTGACTTTAAATGGTGTTTCAGATCGGTAGATCCCAGGTGATACCGTTTGTCCAGGATTAATTTTGGCATAAAATGGTAATGAACCATTAGGTCCTGTAAAGAAATTGATAATTGTAAAGCTACTCAAATCCCTTTCTTGCCCCACATTAATTGGATTACTATTGGTATCCAAATAATTCACAATAAGACGTTCACCAGTGACACTATTGATATAGTTTGCTGGCATCTGATCGACCCGATATTTCAAATAAGTCATATTCGCTAAAGCCAAACTAAATCCACCGCAGGATAAACCTGCACTGAATTGCGAAGATTGAACTCCATTTTCTGCCAGAGTAATGGAAGGAACCTTACCAATAGACACATTACCACTTGAGTTAACACTACAATCCGCATAGCTCTGAGCAGTAATCAATATTAATCCAGAGAATAATAGACCTGCAAGTATTATTTTTTTTAAAGTAATCATGGTTTAGCCACCTCACGACAAACAACTGACTTAATCACAGCAATCTGTTGTTGCGCTTGTTTTAAATCCAACGAAAAGTTTGCTTCACATATGCTTTGATCTGGCAGTTGCACCCGAATGGTATTTTCTGCACTCAGATCTTCAAGATAAGCAATCCCGTCCATCCCTACATAACTCGACTCTTGATCCGCACGATGTACCACCGCACCCACTGGAATCGCTTGCCCATTGCTTTGCACTAAATACACATTCGCCGCATAAGACTGTTTGATTGGGAAGCCAATCACCACACCTGAACCTCGTTTTGCCGCAATCCGATTTTCAACTTGGGTTGCATTAAAGTTGGAAGGTAAATCGATCGGGTTAATACTGTATTTAGCCGCGTAATATGGGGTCACCGATGGTACAAAAACATAACCCTTGGCGTTACTACGACCGACCAAACTGTTTTCATAATGCACAGGTACATCTGCAACTTTGTTGGTATCAATCAAAGCAAACGACTCGCCCAATCGATTGGCAGCGAAAACATTGCCTGACATCAACACCACTGAACCGGAAAGTCCAAACCAATAGTTGTAATCATGGTTACCCGACATACCGACATCGGTATTAAAATATTGGTTACGGTAGCTCACGCGCGCTTGATTAAAATCATCGCTGTTTTCATTAAAGCGTCGAGTTAAATCAACACCAACGCCACCGTCCAATGGCACACTGCGGTTATAGTTGATATAACCATAGTCACCACTGGATTGTTGGCTATAACCTAGATTGGCTGTGGATCGGCTCTTGGAAAATGGAACCGATAACTGAAATGCTGCACTCCACTCTTTTTCTACAAAATCCCGATTGGCACTTAACGACACTGTCGCACCACGCAGATAGGACGGTAATACAGGTGCCCACGACAGGTTCATCAGTTTATTTTCAATGTCTCGGCTCTTGGTTCGGATATAAGCCACCCCAAAAGTACCTGACTTTTCTGTGGCAAAATAAGTATTGGCAACCAAACTTTTATGACTGTTGGCTGAAATCAAATCTGTATATTGCAAACGTGAAAGATCATAATAATCCTGATCGCGTTGGGTATGATTGAGACTAAATCCAAAGCGTTGTTGGTTATAACTATAACCTAGCGTGTATTGATTTCCTTTAAGGTTTTTATTTCCGTTCAAGTTATTATTTAACTGATTAAGCTCTCCATCAGCCCAGCTTTGGGTTGCCGAACCACTTAATACCCCAAACCGATTCAGCTTAAGCACTGAACCCAATCCAGCCAACTGAATTGAATCGGAGAGTTCAACCCGTCCTTCAGCCGTGAACCAATCGTTAATCCCGTAACGCGCATCCGCTGAACTGGCAAATTTGCCATATGCAAAGTTCTTAATCCCATAGTCTTCGCGGATTTGTCCCATAGACACGGAATAATCTAATAAGCCCGGTTTAAGCAAAGTATTCGAAATATAAAACGGCACTGAGGTTGCCACCTGACGGCCAACACTGTCTGTGGTGACAATCACCGCCTCGCCTTTACCATTGATAAACGGAACATTATTTAGAATAAAAGGACCAGATTGCACATCGGTTGAATTGGCTTTCTGTCCATTGATCAATAAATCCACGGTGCTCGGTAAAGCCGCTTGTCCTTTAAACTGGGGTAAAGGATAAGTAATCAAATCTGGACGGGTACCAAAATTACGTTGTAACTGCAATCCACCTAAACGCACTGAACTTCCCCATGCGTTTTTACTTCCAGTAATTACATCACCCGCTAAAAATGAAAGTACCCTGACTGGGTCATCATATTGCCAAGTGGTGTCATAGCGACGATAGCCATCATTATCTTGATTTGAGTCGTTTGCAATCCCCTCAGATTTAAAATCAGTCTTGCTATAAACCCCTGAATTTCTCAGTACACCATAAGGTGAGAAAAAGCGTTGTTCTGTAAAGAGTGTACTGCTATAGCCACCATTCTCTGGGCGGTAGGTATAAAAGTCATAGTTATTTAATAGACCAATACCCGACTGCGCTGTTTCAGGTTGATACCAAGAATCCAAGCCGCGTATCTGTACCGGCATCCAGCTGGCAGGAAGATCTAGACTAAAATACTGTTGCGCTGAATTGTACTCATACTTCAATTCGGGAATCTGATTGAGGCTGACCCAATCCAAGGCCTTGCCCGAAAAGCCTAAAGTAAATACATCTAGATCAGTCAGGTTTTTTTCTGACTGTTGCTGAAGTGCATCCGCAGGCAGCTTAATCTGTAACTCATCCAGTTTTGATTGCTGAATAAAGTAATGATCGCCTTTGACAATGACCGGTATCACTTGTCGGGTCGAATATTGATTGATCACCAAGTCCAGATAAAGCTTAAATAAGCTATTCACTTCTGAAACATCTCGTGGTGGCGGGGGTAAACCATTTGCATACACGTTACTGCTGAGCAATGGGATATTTGCAACCAATATCAATGTCAGGCTTTTGCATAAAAAAGAAGGGGTATGTAACCCTGATAAATAACCCATTTACCCCCCTCCTTCTTTTTTAATCTCAACCAATTCCTGTTTCACTCCTGAACTGTCAACCCCGTACAAACTGCTTTGACCACTTAGGCTGTTGAGTAACTTGTTGTCCAGATCAAACTTCATGGTGCTGTTTGCCAACACATAACCAAAGGCGGTTTTGCCAAAAGCCATTTGCTCTGAAGTCGGGGTTAATTTAATTCCCGAAAGTCGTGAAAATTTTGAACCAGTATTTTTAATATAAAGTTCAGGTTTGCCCTGTTCATTATTCTTGACCCACCAACTTAATATCGGTTTAGCCAAAGGATTTTTCGTATTGGTTTTTTGTGAAACTTCAGTTAAACCACTGCCAAGCCCTTTGCCATAGGCAAATAAGGGAATGGAATAACGCATTTGAAAACTGACTGTCGACGTTTCTTTTTCATTTTCTGGATTCACCTTGATGGGTAATTCATCGACAATAATTCGATAGGCAAGTTCTTTGGCATCAGGTACAGCAGCCGAGCGGGTTAAACGCAACATATGCTTTTCACCTGCCTTGATCTTCGCCACGGGTGGACTTGGAATAACCTCGGTTTGTTCTACATAAGCATCTTGCTGATTATTCTGATCCCATTTAAATACCCGAATCTGTACCATGGCATCAGAGTTACCAGTATTTTGTAGCCATACTGCAGTGGCTTTTTCGTTTTCTTCAATTTTTGGATAGATTGGCCAGATTAAAAAAGTGGCTTGTGCGAATACCGGTGAAGTGACCATCAATATCGCGGCCGCAGAGAAAGTCCTGCCTGACCATATTTTCATTTTATTTAAGCTCATAGAATCACCATGTAATCGTTATTGCGACCGTATCTTTATAAAGGCCTGCTGATCGTGGTTGATTGTTATTATTCAAGTCTGCAACACCGTAGACTGCAAAACCCAGCACGGTATTCAAAGTAGTGGTTGGTGTCAGTGAGTAAGTACTGCCACTGGCATATTCACCTTGCAAACTACTGTCCTGATAAAGCTGATAAGGTACAAATTCATTCTGCTGGGCATGTTTCATCCGCCGAAAGTTATTTGAAAAGTGATCACCACCATTCAACATCACCTTTACCGGTAGCCGTGCAGTACATTGGATATTCCAGCTTTGCGCAGTATTGATGACGGATCCTTTTAATTGCCCCTGTGCCACAACAGGATGACGACCAAAATCAAGTAACTGTTCGACATTGCTGAGTTTGCACCCATTTTCAATGGTCGCCTGCACTTTAAAACTTGCCGAAGTTACAGGATCAACAGCAAACCCACTTTGAACAATCGAAATCAGCAGAACACTTAAACCTATTTTTTTCATGATTTTGTTCTTTAAAATTCAATGGTAATTGGAATAGTGTCGGTATATTGTCCAAGCGAGACTGACCGACCATTATTAACAGTTTGCCCCATGAGATTAAGCGTCTGTGGCTGACCATTATTGGTCAAAGTAATGATTTGATTAGGCCTTAACGCTTCGCGAGCAGTTCCATATAAGATGTTGTAGGCAAGGAAATCTGTGCCATTACTGATTGCACGAAAATAATTTGCACCAAAAGGTGCTGGTACCTTGCTGTCATGTTGCCCCGCACCAAAGGTAACTTTTATTGGGGCATTGCCAGGGCATTGAATGGTCAAACCTGATGTAGAACCCTGACTTAAACTGGTCTCTATCACCTGATTAAATGCAGCTGTGGTTTCTCCGAAATCCAGCTGTCCAAAATTCAAGCCATTTGTTCCGTTGTTCACGGTCTCATTGTTGATCTTGCAGGATGGCTCTAGTTCAAGTTGAATATTTAACTTAGCGCCCAACTGCCCAGCACTGGTGAGTGACGATACAATGCTACAAAGTAGCAATCCAACGCTTTGTTTAAGTAACAGGTGCATACGTTCCTCCTAAAAACAGGCCTGTTCAACAACAAACCTGTTCACTGTTACGTATACTGATTAGAAATTAACAGTCACCAATAAAGTGTCTGTATAATCACCCTGTGCTTTTGCAGTGCCGTTGTTTGCAGCAATTGCACCAAAGATTGGAACTTCTTGAGCTACACCTACCGCAGCAGTGAAAGTCTGAGCTGTATTAATCACATATGGATTGGTACGTGCTGCATCACGGTAAACATTATAGTTTACTAGGTCGGCAGCAGTTGTATGTTTAAGACTACGATCAGCGCGTACACCACCGTCAATTGCAACAGTAAAGTCAACAGGGTTTGCACCGTCACATTCTACAGCGAGATGACCACCTGTCGCTGAAGAAGCAACTTGTCCAGTCAAAACGTTTGACCAAGTACCAGAAGTTTTACCGAAATCTAATGTACCAAATTGGTTCATATTTCCAGTAACAGTAGAACCTTCAACAGTACAACCTGTCGAAACATTCAGCTTGACATCAACTTGACCAGTAACAGCTGCTTGTGCAGTCGCGATATAAGCCGTGCTTAATAATGCAGTTAGTGTTAGTTTTGTAAAAATATTCATATTAATTCCCATGATTTGTATTATTCGTAAACTTTTACACAAGAAGTGTGAAAGTATTTACATAATCACATGTGATGAATAAGTGTTCAATAAATCAACTAATAAGCAGCACAAAACCAACTTAAACATTTGTATTAATTCAAACTTTTATTGGAATTGTAGAATTAAATTATTATTATATTTAAAACACCAAAAAATACATTTCACTTGATAATTTAACAAAGTAAAAAGTGGAATTAACTTAATTTTCATTTAAATAACATCAAGCTAAATATGCCAATCTAAGGACTTAAAATTTCGCTTAGGCAATATCGTATTTTATCTTGATCAAGCCTCATAAAAACAAAATTAAACCCTATATTTCAAAATTTTACTTGATAAATTTTATGTTCCACAGATTAAACCAAACTCAATATGACAAAGATAAACTTAAATATTTTTTATTCTTTATAAGATTAAAACTTATTATTAAAAATGCTTTACCAGCTCATCTATATTTTAAATTTTTGCCTAAAAAATTTTAGAATCGCCTTTTAGATTTAATTATTAGCTTCACAATTTTTTATAGATCTCATTTCATTCAATTGATCTAAGATATGATGATTAATTCAAAAGCTCTAATTTTTAATAAACTCGTGATAACAAAGTAACCATGATCAATACCCCCAAATTAATCTTTTACAATCATTGCTCACAATGGCTTTGTATTGCTAGATTAATCACGATAATTAGGTTGTAAATTAGTGACGGGGACATTATTAAAAATATGATTTAATCAATAAAAGTTAACACTTAGCGGTTATTTTATCTACTCATCAAAAATAAAAAAATCCCATTCGTTCTGGGGTGAAGAATGGGATACGATATGACACTTTAACATGTCGACCGAAAATCGTGAATCTCTGTATACAGTTTGGATCATGACTAAATATGAAAAGTATTTCCACTCGGTTTAAGAACATCCCGTTCTTTAACTCTTAAACAAATGCATGGATCAAATGTAGCAATTGCATTACGAATAAACTCAGCTTCCATTTTATCTACATGCAAATGGCTTTCTTTATGAACTTCTTCAAACAATGCTTTTAAATCATACTGATCATCACTTAAGCATGTCATCTTAAAATTAGTCAATTCAGCGTCAATATCTAAACGTATTAATTCGATAAAATGCTGACGTGAAGCATAGCTATTTTCACTATAAAAAAAATGAGTGCTTTCGTCTATGCCTTTATGAAACACCATTTCATAAACTTTCATTATTTATTTATATCCAACATTCATATTTCTATCATTCAATCTATCTGTAGCAAACATTTACGTTATTCAGATAATGCACTTTTTTTATCATTATTTATTCTGTTTTGCAAACTTCCACACCTTTTTTATTCACAATTAAATACATAATTCACAAAAAAACACTATAAAAAATAAATATTTAAATTTACATAATTTTTAAAAACCAACTTTTAAATAGAATGCAAATATTGTAATTTAATACATATTTCATGTAATTTATCATTAAATAACAAATGCAATTTTTGATCAATTGAACAGGTCATATTTATACTGATAATAAAGCCTATGCCCTTCAATACTCTTAGCAGCTCCAATAACATCAATATCGATAAGATTGAATAATTAAATACCATAAACAACAGAAAAGTCAGTTTTTGCCAAAGCTGTATAAGCATTTTCTGTATAAATGAATTAAATATTTATTATTAAAAAGATGCGCTTTATGTTGGATGCCAAACTTTCCAATAAACATGGCATCCAATTTCTGAATGTTAAAAATTAGCTTTTAATACCAACGAAGCAAAATCTCGATCATCAAGGGTACTAAAATCATTTGAACCAAAAAAATTGGTATATGCAAGTTCAGCTGTATACTTTTGCTGATAACTCACTGAAATAGTGGCCGCAATACTCATTTGACCTTCTTGAAAGTTTTGGCTAAATCCAGCTATATCATGGCGAAAGATTACACTTGGTGTGATGACGGTCGCAGGTAAAATATCTTGATAACTTAAAGCCCCTCGTAAACGATAGCCATATGACCATTGCGTAAAAAAACCATCCCGATTACAAAAGCGCTCATTCATACCATCAATCACATCATTTGCAAGATGTGCGGTGCCATAAGGCGTACATTTATATTCACCTGTTTCAGGATTATAAGCACCAGATGAAAGCTCACTCCGCCCAAATGCACCGACCCGTCCAAAACGATGATTACCAATATCTGCAATATGATTCACTGCAAACTCTGCCGCCCAATTCAATGCGTTTGCAGCCAATATATTGTTTAAACGATCACTCGCACCCAGTGAAAATTGGGTTACAGGCGTTCTTACATAACCTTGTAAATATTGCCCAAATTCAGCCGCAACTCCTGGAGGTGTAAGAGGCGTATTTTTGTCTAAAACTTGGGCATAGACAATATCTGTTCCATTTAATTGTAAGGGCTGATTAGGTTTATGGGTTAATTCACTAAAAACAGCGGTTGTCCCTACTTTTCCTGCTAGGCTTAATCCATACATTTTAATATTTTCTGGATAAATTGAAAAAAATCGAGCTGTATTAAAATATGCAGGCCCTGATGCAGTTACCGCTGTACCATCAAAATTAGCATTGCGACTGTGATAGTTCGCAAAATATGCACCAAGTTCAGCATTATTCCAACGAGGTAAAGTTTGCTTTAAAGTAAAACCATATTGCCCACTATTCTTGGCGTATCGACTTTCTGCCCGTGGAATATAAGTCTGTGCATCTAAAGCACTTTCAGACAACTTATCTCCTGATGTAACGGTCAAAATAATCGGACCACAGTTTTCTGGAACAAAGTCAGAAATTGCAAAAAACGTCCCACACCCGTCCACCACAGAAGGTCTAAACTTAAACTGATAAAAACCATCCAGTTTAAGATTTGGCGTTATTCCAGCCTCAAATGAAAACATTTCGACAGGAATGATTCGTTCTTTTGCCTCTCCTCCTGGCCGATTGATTGCAGCATAATCCAAGGCACTGACTGAATTTATACCATTTTGGAAAAACTGTGATTTCCCCCAATTTAAAGTATGTTTGCCTAATTTTAGATTGGCATTTTGACCATTTTCTAAAGCAAAATTTTTCCAGATATAGGCATCCCAAAGATCAATGCCCTTAAATTTAGCTAATCTAGGCCACGCAGAATCATCAAAGGCTTTTAAATCTCCACGACCAGTTTCATAAGCATGGTCATACCAATATTTAGTGCTGAGTACTGCCCCCTGTTGTTGCCCTTTTAAACGAAACTCAGTCAAACCTTTTATAATGTGGGAAATGTTATCATTCTGACTAAAGTTCACATGCCCGTCGTCGCCATTCACATCAACGCTTAAACCGTCCTTTCCGATATGATTTGCATCAGGTTTATACACCAACTGATTTGAAGCATCTTGAGTACTCCAATTTGCACCTAGGCTGAGCATGGTACTGGTTTCAAATTTCAAATCCTCATTGATCTCAACACTGGTTGCGGAGACTTTTGAAATACTTAAGCACAGCACTAAACAGACACTCAGCTTTTGAGTGAAAATAATCGTGTGTTTCACGTTATTGCTACATATCACATTTTGCATCATTCGATCTCCATATCGATATGATTTAATTCGATTTAACTCCATAAATAGCCATATTGACTATTTTGAAATATGCATGATTTTTTTAATTGTTTAATCTGTTATGAATACTGCTAACCTATGAGCAATGCTGTCTTAAAACGGCGGGGAAATCGAACCAAGTCACTTCTCAATAAATTCCGCTATATAAAGTCTATGAACTAAGCGATACATATCGAATCATCTACTTGGTCTAATTGTTGAATAAATTGTTCAGCTTGTGCCCAATACCCATATCCAGCAGCAGGATTAAGATGCCCCACTTCACCTAAACTCACCAATTGACTGCCCCATGTTTTTGCCATAGTCCTAACGGCCTGGTAACTGGCTAAATGGTCATTGGTACTTGCGACCACAATGCTTGGAAAAGGCAAAAACTTGTTAGGTAAAGGATCCCATCCTTGCTGTTTTAGCATTGCAGAACTTGGATAATTTTCAGGCCATTTGGCCGATAAATCGGGTGGTGTCACCAACAAAGCCCCTTGAATATTGTGTTGATAGATCGCTGCCCAGTGAACGGTCATTAATACCCCTGCACTATGTGCAACTAAAATCACAGGACCATCAATTTCTTCAAGTTGCGCTTGGATCGCTTTAACTCTTTTTATGCAGTTGAGTTTGTCTATTTCTAATGCAGGGACAGATCGTACCTTGACCAGCCTTTGCTCCAATAAGGTTTGCCAATGTTCAGCAACATGGTCACGTAAACCAGGAACAATTAAAACGGTTGCCTTTGTCTGTATTTTTTCCATTGATCTACCTTTAATTTTAAGTGAATAAATGAAGATGAATTCTATAAATTGCTTATTCACAATACGGTTTAGTTGATTTTGGTGATGTACATTTGATGACAACCTCTTTTCATTTGATGACAAATGACCGCTCCAATACAGCATTCGAGCATGCATCAAAAAACACATAAGAAATTGATTTTATTGTTTTATTTTAAATTTAACTGATTTTTCCATTAAAATTTTGAATATTATTGATGAAATGGGTGAGATTGCTTTAACCAATGCCAACTTTAATAATGGGACCGTGTTTCAGAAAGGATCCGCTGAAACCATAAAAAAAAGTGAACTACAAGGGAATTAAAATGAATCAAATTTGTAGAATAGCTGTGCCATTGGCATGTCTATTAACAACTCATTTATGTTATGCGGATTCTACAACCTCTAAACGCTGGGCTGTCAGTGCAGGCTGGATGCATGTCATGCCTCAAGGCAAAGCCAACTCAACACATGTAACAACCAGTGTTGTAGAAGGTGGCAGCTATGGCGTTGGATCATCATTATGGGGAAGTGATATTGCCAACTACGAAACCAATGCATCTGAAATTAAGGGAATGGGTGGGCTTTTATTAAATACTTTTATCAAAAATGGTAAAGCAGACCCCAACTATAAAGTTCCAGCAAGTCTAACCACTGGAGCCAGATCGGATATCACTGGTATTTCTGATTATACCGCTCAAGGTGGGATGGAAGTCGCGGATACCGATACATTGGGTTTAACTTTAAGCTACTTTGTAAATGATCATGTATCTCTTGAATTAGTCGGTGGTATCCCACCAAAAATTGATATTGATGGCGTTGGAGAAATTAGAGCTTTGGCACTCTCCACTGCCAACACCCCCGGAAAAGGTACACCACCGACCTATTTAAATGGTTTAAAACTGCTAAAAGATACCTTAATTACCGATCTTGGTGCACATGGCAAAGTTGCAGAAGTGACTGCATGGACGCCTGCAGCAACAGTTAAATATCATTTTGGCGCTTCAGGACAAACTAAGTTCCGACCTTTTGTTGGCGCGGGTGTTGTATATGGTCATTTTAATAAGTTAAAGCTTAATGACGGTGTAGAACAAGACCTTATTCAAGCAGGTTATATGATTGATAATATCCTCAATGATCGAGCGGGTGAAGCATTGCACGGTGGTCAAGGCAGTTCAACAGCGACACCAAAAGTTAAAGTTAAAACCAGTGATGCCTTTGCACCAGTACTCACAGCAGGTTTTACCTTTGATTTAACCGATCGTTGGTTTACCACTGGATCTTTAAGTTATATGCCAAACTTTAATAATGTAGCAACTGTGACTGTCACAGATACATCGACAAGTACCCAATTGATCAAGTCCACGACAAAAATTGATTTAGATCCTTTGGTCACATATCTTGGGGTAGGCTATCGTTTTTAATTAAATGGACTGATCGTAGCCCTATATCTACCAACCATTTAATTTTAAAAATATTGTGTACTGAATATCTACAATCCGATATGAGTCGCAATGCCCCATCTAAAAGAATTAATGTGTAAGCAATATCCCTAAGTTGTGTCGCACATTAATACGTTTTAAAAGGCTGTTCTTTACTCCATAAAGCGCAGTCCTTTTAAAACACTCCTCTTTGTTAAACAAATTTGATACTCTATTTCTATGGTCTCAAGGTGTAATGAATTGAGATACTTTTTAAGAAGTTTTGATAAAATTTAAGAAGTTTTGATAAAATTATTGAGATTAGACATACGCAAAAACTTTTATAAATGCGTATTGGTAAAGTCTTCAAACAATGATGTATTGACCAGGATGGTTAATAAAAAGACAAGGAGAGTGTAAATTGGTTCCTCTTGCACATACAGCGGTACTCAAGAATTATCTGGATGTGAGCCGACAATTAGACCTCAATCCATACCATTTATTATCTGATGCTGGAATTTATTCTGCTCAATTAAATGATTCAAAACAACGCATTTCTGTCGATAAAGTCATGGCATTATTAGAGCAATCTGCTCAAATCAGTGGTTGTGAAGTGTTTGGTCTACATATGGCCGAACAACGTCAAATTGCTGATTTTGGTGAGCTAAGCTTATTATTAAGCTATCAACAGACGTTACGTGATGCCTTAAAAACAATTGTAAGATACCGAAATATCATCAATAACGCACTGGAAATATATATCGAGGAAGTTGGAAAAACGGTGATTATTCGGGTGGAAGTGATTTCAGCTTCGGCAAAGTATAGTCGTCAAGCGATTGAATTGGCTTTGGGGATTACCCATCGTTTTTGTGCTGCTTTATTAGCTCAAAAATGGCATCCATTAAGTATTCATTTTACCCATGATGCACCAAAAGACTTAACAGTGCATCAACGTGTCTTTGGAAGTTCACTTGAATTCGGTAGCGAGTTTAATGGTATTGTCTGTTCATCATCAGAACTTGATAAAATTAATCCTCAAGCAAATACAGCAATGGCAAACCATGCACAGCGCTATCTCGATATTGATATCTTACAAAAAGACAATGAGTCATCACTTATTTTTGATATCCGTAAAAGTATCTATCTGCTTTTACCGATGGGACGTGCCACAATTGATCAAGTCGCGCAGACCCATGAAGTCAATGTCAGAACGCTGCAACGGCGTCTAGAAGCTGCACATACAAATTTTAGTGAATTAATGAATGATGTCCGTAGAAATTTGGTATTTCGCTATTTAAAAAATATCAATTATTCACTGGCACAAGTTTCAGATATTCTCGGTTACTCTATGCCGAGCTCTTTTACGCGATGGTTTATTGGCCAATTTGGTATAACACCCAATGCTTGGCGTACCCACAATAAGGCTGAGATCATTGATGAAAATACGATATAAATTCAATCAAGGTACGACTAACTTGGTACTAACATCAAAACAATAATAAGAAAAGCGACTTAAAACAAAAGTTTTGCGAAAATTAACTTTAACGTTGTATCCTGCAAAACTTTTGTTAAATCAAAGCTCGACTAAAATAACCAATGCATCAGGCTGAGTACCAACAATACCAGAAAAACGCTTTCTCCAATCATTAACAGGATCGGTTTAATACCCACCGTTGCTAACTCTTTTAATTGTGTTTTCATCCCTAGCGCACTAATCGAAATAATCAGACACCAACGAGATAATTCATTCATTCCAGTTTGAACAACTGTAGGTACCCATCCAGTACTATTTATACAGGCAAGAATTAAAAATCCTACTGCAAACCAAGGCAATAATGGCGGTCTTTTGCCCGTAGAGGGTACGCCTTGCATACGGGTAATCATGGCTGCACAGATGATGACAGGTAAAAGCATGGCAACTCGCATCAATTTCACCACTGTTGCAGTATCGCCTGTTTCTGTAGACATGCTATAACCTGCCCCCACCACTTGGGCGACATCATGGATGGTTGCACCTAAAAAAATCCCTGCATGTTGTGGTGTCAATTCCAACCATCGCGCAATCATGGGATAAACAATCATTGCTAAAGTTGAAAGTGCAGATACGCCAATGACGGTGAATAAGGTTGCTTTTTCTTTTTGTGGATGACTGGGTAAAGCTGCAGACAAGGCCAATGCTGCGGAAGCTCCACAGATCGCTGTCGCGCCACCAGTCAGCATACCGAAAAATTTATTAAACCCGAGCACTTTTGCTGCGATGACTGAAGCAAGAATGGTAATGACAACTAATGAAATGACCAAAACAACGGGCTGCCAACCTAGCGCAGTCATTTGCTCAAGGGTAATTCGCATTCCGAGTAAGGCGATCCCAAAACGCAGTACTTCTCGCGCAGTAAATTCGATACCCGCTTTACACTTGCCTTCTGTTGCAAGAAAGTTCACACCCATCCCGAGCAACAAAGCGAATAACATCACTGGCGCACCATAATGCTCAGATAAAAAACAGGCCGCAGCGGCAACCACAGTACTGACAATAAATCCGGGCATAAGCGCACTTAGCCGTGGCTGCCAAGCCATAGAATCTAATTTACTCATCTAGCGCTACTCCACAATCCAAACCAATAAAAACATTTTCGCCAATCACTTCTACTGGGTATGATTGAACTTGTAGCTGTGTTGAATTGAGTAAATAACCATTTGCCAAGTCAAAACGTAAACCATGTGCACAACATTGAATTACCTTGCCTTCTAATTTCCCATTGAGTAATGAGGCACCCTGATGCGGGCAACTGTCATTAATCGCATAAAATTGTTCAGCAATATTAAATAAAATCAGGGATCGGTCACCGATCATCAAAAAGGATCGATTGCCTAAAGTTGGGATTTTTTCTTGAGGAACTTGAAAACGCAAGCTCATACCATTTGTCCTTGTGCTTGAAGCGTATCCAGCATTGCTTGATAAAGTGCACTTGCAGGTTGTGCCCCAGCCATTGCAAAACTTCCATCAAAAACAAAATACGGTACCCCTTTACCCCCTGTATCTGCTGAGATAAAAGGAACGAATGGTTTTGCTAAAATACCTTCAACCACCTCATCCGAAAAACCGCAATACATGGCTATTTTCTGCAATGTTGCTAACTCGCCTATATTTTCCGAATGATGAAAATAGGCTGTGAATAGCGCATCTAAAAATCGCTCACTTTGATCTAAATGATAAATCTTTGAAATATTTGCAAAAAAATGATGTGCCATTGCTGTATTTGGCATACGGCGAATGCGATCAAAATCGATATCAACATTGACCGCCTTCGCAGCTTGACGAACTTGAGTTTGGCGCATTCGAACGGCTGTTGAACTGCCTAATCTCTGTAAATAAAAGGCATCAAAAGGAACGCCCACCAGCGGAATATGGGGTAAAAGCTGTACACCACGCCACTGTATATTGACCACAACATCTGGATCACTTTGTTTTAATTTTTGAATCGCGGTCTGTAAATGACGTTTTCCAATCAAACACCAAGGACAGATAAAATCAAAAAAAACTTCAATATTCATTTTACGCGTCATTACTGATCACCCATATTGCATGACTGTACTTGTACTGTTTGACCTTGTTGTGCTGCTTGTGCATTAAATTTTTTAATATCATTGGCATAATGGCGTTTTGCATAGAAGAATACTGCAGCAGCCACAACACTCATCAGAGGCATCAATTGAAAAGCATGATGTAAACCAATCACGTCAGATAGCTTTCCAATCACTAAAGGTCCTAAAGCCAAGCCGAGAAAATTATTTGCCAAAGTTAATGTTGCAAATGCTGTGCTATGTACAGAATGATGTGTCAGGTTGGCAACCATTGCGCTGGATGGTCCATTGGTACCCAATGCGATAAACATCCCAATACAAATCATGATCAATTGAGCATTTCCAACAGACATGGCAAAAGCGATGGATAGCAACACACAACCGATCAAACAAAATGCAATCGCCAAACTGACTTTTCGGTCTGGTCGATCTCGTCCTAAACGATCACATAACATCCCACATAAAATCGTGCCAACGGCACTACTGAGTACAACCATTGCCGCGACCAGCCCCGCTTTATCTGTCCCCAATCCGTAATATCGATTGAGATAACTGGGAAGCCAAACGATGACCGTGCCACCCACAAACAATTGCAAGCCACTGCCAATATAAGTGGCGATCACAGACCGACTTGAATAAATCGATCGCAAAGGACTTCTCGACTTATCCTGTTTCTGTTGGGTCTTAATTTTGCCTTGAACGGTTCCTATCTTGTTTTCTTTAACCACAATAGGATATAAAAATGCCAGAATCAGCCCAAAGACGGCCATTCCACCAAATGCCCAACGCCAGCCAAAATGTTCAGCCATAACACCGCCTAAAGCCATGCCTAAGAATGAGCCAAACACACCACCTGCCATAAAAGCACTTGCTAAAGTTGCACGCATATCACGAGGAAAAACCGATACAACAACAGCAATCCCGACACTGCCATAGGCAGCTTCGCCAACACCCACCATAAATCGGGCAATAAACATATGTTGATAACTTTCAGCAACTGCACAGCCTAAGGTTGCCATACTCCACAACACAGCCATCAAAGTTAAGCTTTTTACTTTGCCAAAACGATCTGCCAAGATCGACAAAGGTAAGGTTAATAAACCCACCATCAAGGCCACAATCCCACTTAATAATCCAAGTTGGCTGTCTGTCAAAGCCCATTCACTTTTGATCAGTGGGAATACTGCATTTAAGACTTGCCGTGACATATAGTCAGAAATTAACAAACCAAATGTCAGTGCAAAAACCAACCATGCATATTTACGTGGTATGCCAACCGAAGTATCTACACCGTCCGCAGGACTTGAATATTGATGCGCATCCATACGTTCTCCTTGTGTTTTTATAATTTCTCATTCATTTTTTGATGACTACGCGACTTCACAGTAACGTAATCATCTTTTTCTCACTGTTTGAATCAAAAATCCTTTTGGCTCAAATCATTATTTACGCTGTGGAACACCCTTTTGACCTGCTTTACGATTGGGCGCCATACCATTTTCCAACAAAGTTTCTTCAATCGTGTCGTATTGCACGCCAATACGATAAATTTCACGTGCTTCTTTACCTGATGCGACTTCACGACCTAATTCATGGGCAATACGCACGGTCTGTTGAATTTGCTGTACTGAAGAAAAACGCTGACCTTGATGATCTATAATAGTGTCTTCATTTCCGACACGTGCATGTAAGCCCATCGCCATTGACATGGTGTTAAACGGCAAAACATTTTTAAGTAAAGACTCTGAAGTTAAAGTACAACCATCAGGTACACGATGAATAAAGTTAAAGAAGTTAAAAGGATTTGGTCCATCAAAACCACCACCAATTCCAATCCAGGTTAGATTCAACGGACCTTTATACAGCCCTTTACGCACCATACGTTCCAGCGTTTCTAAACCATGCATCCCAGTTAACTGGAAATGCGGTTGAATGCCATTTTCAGTTAAACGCTTTAAATGCTCTGCAACCCACGCAGGACCTGCGGGTACTGTCATTTCTGCATAAGCTGCCTGAATTGCAGGATGTGCCAAAGAAGTGCCTTCTAAATATTCAGGATAGAGCAACTCCATAATATTCATTTGAGTGGTATTGATCGCCACGGTTACTTGGTCTGGTTTTGGCATTAATTCAGCCAGCATATGACGCGTATCATCGCTTAACCAAATTGCAGCTTCACCTTCACTTTCTGGGGCAAAAGAAATTGATCCACCCACTTGAATGATCATATCAGGCACCGCTTCGCGCACACCGGCAATGAGTTCATTAAACTTAGACAGACGTTTCGAACCTTTCCCATCTAGTTCTCGAACATGCAAATGGAGGACTGAAGCACCTGCTTCATAGCACTCTACCGCTTTTTGAATTTGTTCTTGCATGGTCACCGGAATATCTTCAGGAAAATCCTCAGGCATCCATTCAGGCCCATAAGGTGCTACCGTAATTACCACTTTGTCCATGTTTTCAGGGTGCAATGAGTCATCAAAGAATTGCATAAACATCTCCATATGTATTTTAAAATTAGGGTTTAGATAAAATCGTTAACTGCTACGCTTAATAAGTTGCATCACCAATAATGCCTGCCCGTTCCATTTTTCGATGGCATGGTGGATAGTCCATTACGGCATAATGTTGTGTACTGCGGTTGTCCCAAATTGCGATACTATTCGGCTTCCAACTCCAACGAACTTGGTACTCAGGAATATAGGCTTGGGTAATTAAATAACGCAGTAAATCGGTTGCACCGGGGTTGGCATCTTGTCCAAAACGGACGTGTTCTTTGGTATGGTAATTACTAAAATGAGTGGTAAATGCGTTGACATAAAGAATCTTCTCACCTGTCTCAGGATGAGTACGTACCACAGGATGTTCTGCATCGGGGAACTGTTCTTTTAATGCCAAACGCTTTTCAATCGGCATCATTGCACCAAAACTGGCTTCAATACTGTGATAAGCACGTAAATTTGCAATTTTTGTTTTGATTTCTACGGGTAGATTTTCATAGGCCATCACCATATTGGTCCACATGGTATCTCCACCCACTGTCGGACATTCAATACAACGTAGTACACAACCCATTGGCGGAACTTTGCGCCAGCTTGCATCGCTGTGCCAAGCATTTTCATAACGATCAATTGGGCTCTCTGGGCTTTTATAAATTTGTACCAGTCCAGGATGCTCTGGATGACTTCCAACAGCAGGATGACTTTCTAGTTGTCCAAAGCGCTCAGCAAATGCCACATGTTCAGCTCGGCTTAGGTTTTGATCTCTTAAAAATAAAACCCGATGCTTTAACAAATTCTGACGAATTTCAGTAAATAGCCCATCATCGTCAATGGCATCTGCCAGATTGACGCCCAATAATTCTGCACCGATATTGCAACTTAATTGTTCAACTTGCATAAGACATCCCTTCAAATGACAAAAATTGATGATCCTGTAGTTTTACGTGCTTCTAGATCACGGTGAGCTTGAACTGCATCCTTGAGTTCATAGCGTTGATTGATTTCAATTTTGATGCGCCCATGTCGGACATGATCAAATAGCTCATTGGCAAGTTCTTGTTTTTCTATAGGATCAGCAATGAAATCTGCCAGTGCTGGACGGGTCATATATAGAGAGCCTTTCATTGCCAACAAAACGGGATTAAATTCTGGAATGGCACCAGAAGCAGTCCCCACACAAACCAATAAGCCACGGCGTTTTAACGAATCAAGCGATGCCATAAACGTATCTTTACCAACACTATCAAAGACCACATTCACACCGACCCCATCGGTTAATTCTCGTACTCGTTCTGCAACATTTTCATAGCTATAATTAATGACGTGGTCACAGCCATGTGCACGGGCAATTTGCGCTTTTTCTTCTGAAGAGGTTGTACCAATCACAGTTAAACCGAGTAACTTTGCCCATTGAGCAACAATCAAGCCCACACCACCAGCAGCGGCATGTAATAAAATGCTGTCCCCTTTTTTAAAGTCATAAATACGACGCATTAAATAAGCCGAGGTTAATCCCCGCATGGTCATTGCTGCGGCTGTTTCACAAGAAATTTCTTCAGGTAGTTTGATTAATACATCAGCTGAGATTAAACGTGCCGTGCTATAAGCACCTAAAGTATTTAAAAAGCCGGTATAAGTGACTCGATCACCCACTTGAATGTGATCTACACCCTCACCCACGGCTTCGACTACACCAGACGCTTCTACGCCCATACCGTTTGGCAGTGGAATTTTATATGTGCCGTCGCGAAAATAAGTGTCAGCATAATTTAATCCAACTGCCACATGACGCAGACGCACTTGCCCTGCTGCTGGTTCACCAACATCGATGTCTTCATATTGCAAAACATCTGGTGTTCCTGTTTCATAAAACCGTATTGCTTTATTCAATGCCATTTCCCTATCCATGCCGTATTTTTATCAATATTTAAAAATCATGATTAAAACTACAACACAGCAGATGCAGCTCACTTTACATAAGACGACACTGACTTAGCATTTTACGACACGCTTGTGGTTAAAATTGTAAGCTAATTTAGTAAAACACTGTTTTTGAATTATTTTATGGATTTGAATAATTTTTATGGTTTATCTTGAGTGGATTTTTTATCCCAAATTTTAATGTGTTCTATCTATAGGTATAATAAAGTTTCAAAAAAAGCCATTAAAATAATTATAGGTTTAGTATATTAAACCAACCCTCTTTATAATAGATTGCTAAGTCAGAATACTTAGTAAAATTCTAAAAATAGTTTTCTCATTTTAGAGGTTTATTTTATGAATAATCAATTGATCAAAATAACCTTATTTGTTGCTTTATGCTCTTCACCATTTGCACTTGCAGAAATCCCAAAAGAGCTGCTTTATCAAACGCCTCAAAATATTGATTCAGCACAACTCGCAACAATTCAAGGTTTCCAAGAAACGAGCACCCCTTTAAAGTTCATAAAAGCTCGTATTTATATTAATCAAATCAATGGCAAAGCCACATTAAACCAATCAAAAGACTGGAATAAAATCTATTCCATTCTACCCACACAGACAACGGTTCGCTTCACCTCTGATGCTCAGCAATTATTTTCTTCAGGTGAGCTCAATTTTACTGCTCAAACAGGGCAAAAATATCAAATCAAAACCAATCAAGCGGATAAAAACAGCCATAAACACGGCATTCAGTTTTGGATTGAAGATTTAACTACAGGTGAAGCAGTCACAGATAAGCAATTTGCTCATACAGTAGTAAATCAACCTCAACAAATTTATATGCCAGTCATTATTAATAAATAGAGGGATTGAATATGCATCTATTTTTTAAAATCTCAATTCTAAGTGTACCGATCATTTTTACTGCTTGTATCAGTACATCCAAGAATACACCTGCTATTGAATACTATTCTCCACCTCAAGCATCATCACAAACAGCAACCATCATTGGTGATCTCTATGATCGTAAATATTTAGCAGACACGATTGCTTTTGTCTTTGCAGTAGATAAAAAGAAAGTAGAGCATGGCTATCATCAGCTCAAAGAGCCTTTAATTCTGCACGCTGGTGAACATGATTTACAAATTTGGTGTGGTCAAGGTTCTTATAACTATACCAATTTAGTCAAAGTCCATATTAAACCAAATAAAAGATACCAAGTCGGTTATGAATTAAATCCAAATAAACAAGAAGGTTGTGTATTTTGGATTAATGATTTGGAAACAAAGAAACCTGTGACTGAACTTGTAAATGGTGTGGGATTATGGCGAGCTAACGCTATTACTGATCTACCAATTCAAGCATTCTTAGAACCAAGACCTCATAGTGGCCAAGGATATACGGTGGTGCCTATTAGAATTATCAATAAAATGGGCAGTCATTAAAAATGATCTGGGCAGCTGATCATCATGTTAGCTGCCCAGATTTTCAGATATATAACATTCAAAATGCATGATTTTTCAACCGACGTTAGATGATGAAGCGTCAATATTTTATTTACCGCATTTGCCCTTTTCTGCTAGTTTTAGTTTTTGTATCGCTTTTTGACCTTGTGCATTATCCACCAATTTCAGTCCAGCTCCACCGACCAGCAAACTTGGTTTGATATACTGTTTGATAAAATAATTCTCTCCACTCTTTGCTTGAAGTTTAAGGTCATTTGGTGAAAATTCAGATTCAGTTGAAATGGTATATTCCTGACCACTAGCAACTTCTTCATGGAAGAAAATATTAGGGGCTGTTTCACCAATACAACGACCATTGATTTTAATGTCTTTTTTAATTGTCGTACCCAATCCACCAGCACGGTAGATATACAATCCAGATTTACCCTGCTCAGGCAGTTTAAACTGTTTTGAAGTAGCACTCAGTTCCTTATGAGCAAGGGGAACTGATGCACAGCCTGTAAAAAGAAATACTGTTGTTATCATAGCAAGTAAGGTTTTATTCATTTTCTTAGTACTCCACATCTATAATAAAAATGGATGAACAAATAAGCTTTTTATCATTTTAGAATAGTCAAGCTTAGGATTTTGAATAAATTGATTTGCAGCGGGACAGGGCTAAATGAGCTGCAATACCAATATCTTCTAAACTACTACTAATGGAAATCTCTACATAATCCGCTTGGCTTATTCTATTCCCATTCCATGCTTCCCTTTTAACCTGATCTAGTGGAATAAAAGTTATAACCCCATCCCGCTCTTCAACACTTAAATTAAACATCGGCTTGAATAAGCGCTCATTAGTTTTTATTGAAGTAAATGCCAATAATCGCCGCACCCATTCTTTATATCTTTCTGAAACTTTTCTTAAATCAAAAAAATCAGACTCTTCAGAAGTAATTAATCTACTGAATTTCAAGCATTCTACTATTGCTTCTCCAAATGTGGAATTTTCTATATTAGGAAATAGTAAGTACTCTTTACCTTTATCATCACGTACCCATATACCATCACCCGACCTTGTATTTATTGCAATTATAAATTGATTAGCATAAATACCACAGCTTCGAATATTTTCTTTCATTTTATTTAACCACCGTTATTAATAATTTCACATTTTTACTTTGACCATATTGAATAGCTTTATTTATCTGCTCCCAATGCGCTATTGGTGTATTATCCGGAATTGCAACTCTAACTTCTCTATTTTTTATCATTGATGAACTCAAAGTGAAATCTGATAAAGACGCTTGTTTAAAATCAGATGCTGCATCAATGTTACTTTTTAATGCCTGATATACTTGGCTAGGGTTATTAGTTTTGGCAATTGTTGTCGTGTCCAATGTCTTAGCACTTATCGCCGTTCCTGTTGACTTATCAAAATAATCAAAAGTCGAAAAATTCGGAGGTAATCTAGAATTTGCAGGTAATTTTGTAGACAAATAATCCTCCCAAGGCATCCCTTGCTTAGCAATTCCCTTCCCCCAAGAAACACCTGTTTCTTTTTGAGTAACAGTATTAAACCAAGTCCATCCTTCAAATTTGTTGACAAACTGAAGGTCTTCAGCTGTTTTCGCTACTCTTACAACACCATTCTGAACAATAACTTTTGTACCATTAACAACATATGCTGTTGCTGCGACTCCTAATTTCCCACCTGTGACAACTGCTTTTGGTAATGCTGCAACGCCAGTTAACATTTGAACAATATCCATTGTATACTTTGCATCCACCATAGCGCGTCCAAAAGTATCATTATTCATACTCATAAGTGCATCTAAATCTTGAAATTCCTTATGATTGTTAATTAACCCTAACTTTAATAAAACTAATGGCTCCTCAGAGTTTGCAAGTATTTTTATCCCCTCTATCATTTTTGCTCTTTCTTCAGAATTTACAAAAGGTAATCCTAATTGTCCTAATGAAAGAAATGCACCCACTGTACCGCCGGCTGCTTGTTGTGCGCTATCTTTAAAAAGCTTTTTAAGATCATCGGCAAGTGCATTATTCTGAACTGCTATTGTTGCTGTATTTACTGCCGTATTCACATCGTAACCAAGTGCTGCTGCTGTTGATCCAGCAATTAGGTTACTCAAATTTTTAATTTTTAATTTTTCACTCTCACTTAATTCAAAAGAATATTTCCCATTCTTTAAATTTTCTGCAACAATTTCTCCCATCGCTGCACCAATAGCTCCAGCTTCACATTCTTTTTTTGAGATTGTTGCTGCTACACACCCTGATACTGCATGCAAAATCTTATTAACAACATAATTCATATCTAATGAATTACCAACTCTCAGATCGTGTATTTGGCCTGCTGCTTTTGCTTGTAAAGAGTTTGATAAAGCATTGAGTAGAATTGTTTCTAAATCTATTTGACTCAAATCACCATTTATTGAAGCCTCAATAACACTACTTGTTAAAGCAGTAATAGTATTTGCATAAATTTTATCGACTATGTCAGTAGAATTCGTAGGTAAGTTTAAAGTTTTACTCACGCTATCCAATATCCCGGCGGTAACAACAGATGTTGCTAAACTTTTAATATATTCTTTAGAACCTAACTCCTTAAGTGTTTTACCCAAATCTCCTTTATTGTTTATTAAGCTCAATGAAGTTTGAGTTGCAAGTGAAGTCAAAGCAGCATTAACCATCGCCCCTACCGCTGTATAAGTTGTCACACCTGAAGCTGTTGTTGTCGCTAAAGTTATTCCGCCAAATGTGATAGATCCGCCTCCAGCGGCAGTCGTTCCGATTACTGCAGTACCTGCTCCATAAGTAACTATTGCTACAATAAGCACAATAATAGCTGCCGCTGCTCCTGTTAAACCTTGAGATTTATAATCCCAATCCTGTTGAGCAAGAATGATTTTATTCCAATCCACATCAGTACGGTTTACAAAGTCTTTTAAATATTGATTCCCCGGTTGGTTTGCCAGCTTTAAAATTTCATCTCGAATTTGTACTTTATTTTGGTCTTTTTCGCCTACTGGTATTTGAACACTAATACCGCCATCAGCTTGGAAAGTTGGAGCTGTTGGTCCATTAAAACTTGGCAATTGTGCTGTTTCAGTGATGGAACCTTTGTCTTGCATAGACTGCCAAACAATAGAGTTCTTTTCTTTTTTTACAACATCTTCAATTCTTGTTATTGCAGGTGCGATAAAAATTTTCCCACCAGACTCAATTTCTGCACCTCTTAAATATTTAAACTCTGTACCTACAAGTTCCATATCAAAACCCGACTTGACGCCGATATAATTAGCTTTTAATGTTGCTGGAATTTGTGACACTTGGGAGCGAGTAGAATTGGTTTTTGAACGATTGTACTTAATTCCTGCAAATGAGGACTTCTTGGTGATGTCTTCCCTGCTTGTTGAAACGTTATTCGCAGTATAAAAGTTAATATTTCCTCCTGATCGTATAGAAATATTTCCTTCCGCATTAAATTTACCTGAATAAATATCTATACTATTATTAGGATTATTAATCTCTTTACTTTCTATAGAAATATTTTTTGCTTGTATTTCAACTGATGCAGCATCAATATTATCATTTTCGGTTTTCGTGGTAATATATTTTTTCTTTAAACCACCCCATGATCTTCTCTTTTGAGTCGTCGTTCTACGATCATAGCTTTGTTCTATAGCCGCATCAAAAAGAATGTTTTTAAACGACTCTATCTTAACGTTACCATTTTGCGAAACAATACCTGTTGCTTGTAAGACCAAGTTATCTTTGGAGGTTTTGCCAACGGTTCTTAGATCTACACCATTAAAACCATTAAGAACAGTCGGATTAACTAAAGTTTTAAAACTATAATTTGCATCATATTCATTGCCTTTATCATAGAAATCTTGTGTTCCATCTATAATAATACTCGCATCAAAGCTTTTCGGTTGACCACCCACACCTTGTGTAGCTGTTGCAGTATAAGTCTGATCTAGAGGTCCTTGCGCCTCTATGTCGATTGTTCCAGCCTTAGCTGTTAACTCAGAGCCACTAATTGAAATTCCCTTTTTAGATTTTAGTGAAATGTTGCCTGAGTTACTTGTTATATTGCTGCCTGTATGACTATAGCCATTATTACCAGTAAATAAATCAAGATATTTATCATCTAGGTTAAATTTATAAACTTGATCTACAGGTAAAAATTGGCCCGATAAGAAATGAGTAAAACTCGTTTTCTGATAGCCCAGAATTGTGTAAGTATAGATAGGTACAACAGGATATTTTTTAAAAAACTCTTGTTCTGCAAGATAAAATGAACTAGCATTTTTTCTGTATTGTATTTTTAAATTTTCATAATCATCTAAAAATTCCTTTGAATTAAAAAGAGTTTCTCTATTTTGAAAAGTGTTTTTAACTGCATCAATTTTCAAATTTCCTTGAGATGATATTATTTCTATATTTTTTTCAGCATTGATTTTTGCTGCTTCAATACTGACACTATTTCCTTCTAGTTGTATTCCACCTTTATTGCTAATCAATGAAACCAAGCTTTCTGATCCTCGGCCTTTGCTTCCACCTTTGCTTTCTAAAACTAAGTCTCCTTTTTTAGACACAAGCTCCAAATCACCAAAAGCATTGATATTTATGCTTGGAGTTAATTTCAGTGTTTGTTCAGTTTGTATCGATAAGTTTCCATTTAATTTATTTAAATCAGCATCATTTTTTAAAATATCTGTACTCGTCGTTTTAAAGGAAACTGCACTATTTTCATTTATTTTCTTAGCTTCGACTAATATTGCACCACCATTATAATTGGTTTCAGATGCGCTATGTACGCCATCACTGACTAAAGAAAGAATACCTTTGGCATTAAAATTTGAGTCATTTGAAGAAATTAAGCCTTTAGATTTTAGAGCGATATGTTGATCTGAGCTAACATTTAAACGATTTGAATAAATTCCATCTGAAGATAATTCAATATTTTTATCTGACTTTAGAGTTGAATTTTCAAAATAAATATCTTCCACCGCTTCAATATTTATTTTTCCTCCTATTGTATTAACAGATGTATTTTTTAAGCTTGAACCTGTATTGCTTTTTAAATAAAATCCTTTCGATGAAACTTCACTATCTATTAATCCATTACCTCCACCTCCTTCACTAACTAAAGAAACCATACCATTTGCATTATATTTTGAACGGTCTGTTACATTTAAGTCTTTAGATTGTAAAGCAATATTTTGACCTGAATTAATATCTAAACCTGTTGAAAGAATATCCTTTGAAACAATTTGTATATTTTTATCCGACTTTAGATTTGAATTTACAATGGTAGTTTCACCTAAAGCTTCAATATTTATTCCTCCTCCAATTGTATTAATAGAAGCATATTTCATATTGAGATCTTTATTACTTTTTAAATAAAGCCCTTTCGATGAAAATTCATTGTAATCAAATATTGGAAAAGGAAGATAAAATTTAAATCCATATTCAGCCTCCTGTATAGACTTATTAAATTGTTTTTTTAAATCAACTCCATTCCCTCCATAAATTTGAATAATACCATTTTCAGCATTTATGTTTGTATTCTCAAGACTAACTTTCCCTAAGTCAGAAGAAAATAAATTTACACCATTGAGTCCCGAGAGAACATTTTTTGTATATATGTCTAAAGGATAATCTGGAACTCTTTTATCATAAGTGATCTCTTTTTTTGGCAATAAATTTAGATCAAGTTTTGACTGGATGTTCAGTGTTCCTTGCTTAGCATTGATATCAATATTTTTTCCATTTAAAGTTCCATTAGCAACAAGATTAATATCACCTTGATTAGCCGATATATTTGCATTTTCAATATTTAAATCATTTTTAGCTTGAATATAAATATCGTTAATACTTGAAAAATTTCCAGAGTCTTGAATCCGAATATTATTATCAGCAACCAATTGAATACTACCATTGACCCCAATATTCATATTACTATCAAGATTGATATTCTTCGCATCAATGTAGAGATTCCCACCTTGACCAAAATTCTGGACATTGCTACTGTTCTTAAAATTGACATCGCCCTTAGCACTGACAGAAATTATATTTGGATTATCCACTCCCTGCTTTTCTAATAGAGCACGATCAAAAGTGATGTTTCGGCCCGATTCCAAAAGTAAATTACCATTACTGATCATCGACCCACTACTGACAATATCGGCACCCTCACCGGTACTGATACTCAATAGACTACCCTGCGCATTGGTATTTTTTAGCGTCCCTGTATTTTCGATTTTACCTGCGCTGGTAATCACTAAACTTTGTGGTGACTGAATGGTCCCTGCATTGCTCACGCCTAAACCTTTCTCTGTGCCAATGATAAAAATATTATTGGCATACATGCCACCCAATGCTTTTACATCAAGTGCAAATATTGGACTAGTACTGTTTACTTGGGTTGGTGTAATTGTACTTAAGTCATTACTGATCGTGTTTGATCCCGTAATGACTTGTAAGGTTTGATTGGCATGCGCTTGAGCATTGAGTTCGACAGCCTTTGCGTAAATATCAACATAGTCTGCATTATTGTTATTACCGCCCAGTCCTAAGTTGTTTCCAGTTGAGCTAACATTAACTTTTCCTTGATCCACCACAAACTGTTGAATACTTCCATCAGGATTTAGCTGTATTTTACCTGTGGTGAAAATTGCCTTATTGGCATTAATAAAACCACCACCTTGAATATTAATTCCAGATGGATTGGCAATAATCACATCTGCACGTTGTCCAGTAACCTCTAAATTTCCTTTAAATTGCGATGCTGCGGAAGAGTTCACCTCATTGAGAATCACTCTTGCTTCACCTATTTGTAGATAAGGATTAGCCCCCACATTCCCAACAATCACAGAACCTGCACCATTGCGGCTGTTATTTAATACAACACCTGGTTGTAATACATCAAATTGATTATAGACGTTATGAGATACGCCATTTTTAGGTGTTTGAATATTAACAACAGGGACATTTTGACCTTGTTGATTGCGCCCAACACCTATGCTGGCTTTTTGTGAGGCTTGAGCATTCGGGGCAACTTGTATTTGCGCATAGACAGGAGCGAACGACATAAACAAGCTCATCGATGCAACTAAGCCTTTTACTTGCCATGTTTGATGAAAAGACGTGTTTTCTGGTTTTTCCGCTCGATTTAAGCCAGCGCTTTGCCCAGTAGTCTTTGTCTGGCTTTTGATATTTTCAGCCACAGCAATAAACATATTTTTTACTTTGCTAAAAATAATGCGATAACAATTTCTATTCATTTTTTATTCCTTTTTGCTTAGTAGGAAAAATTCAAGTTAAAGCCCGTAACCCACTCTTTTTTAATGTGATTAGGCGCTTGTATTCCATGACCTACAAAGGTATCTAGATAGATACCTTTAAAATAACTACGTGTACCGAATACGCTACCGATGAGATAACGCTGACCAGAATAACTATTCCGCCCATTGACCCATCCCTGATCTATCCCTGCATAAAACTGAGTCGCAGGAATAGGTGAATTCCAGCTAAATTCTTGTTGTAGATAATGACCGTTATCCCCAGACAGCATGACCTCACCATCAAAGCCTCTGACGCTATAGCGCCCGCCAATATAAAAACGGTCTTGAGGCACTAAAATTTTAGGTGCAAATTGCCCCCGCCAATTTAAACGGTATTGGATGGGGTGATTTAAAATGGTAAAAGGTTGGGAGTATCGAAGATCAGCACTCCACAATGGAGCACGAGCATATCCCTCTACAGGTAAAGGGCGACCAAAAATATCTACAATTCTTTCTTCTGGCGCAGATTGTGCATTCAATGCGCCTGTACCGCGTCGATAATCAAGATTCAAATCTAGTAATGCATTGCCAATATATTGTCGATGTTGAATTCCCACATTCCATCCAGCAGTTTTTCTACGCTGTACACCTACTTCAATATTTTCAATAAAATTTTGATTTTCTCTATAATAACCCTTGGTATAAATACTGGTTTTATAACCTGTACCACGCCCAATCATGCGTGAAAGTGTCAGATGACTTTGTTTGGTTTTTCCACTATATAAAATCGGCGCATTAAAGCCCGCGATCTTTTGTTCATATTTATATTCATTATGGGCTGCTGATAACTCATAATTTCGAAATGGAATTGAATAATGGATATAAATACTTTGATTAAAGTCTTCATTCCAATTATCCAATGAATGACTTAAGTTGATATTGAGTACATCATTCAAATGCAAAGGGTTGTTTAAACTAATTCCTAAACTACCAATATATTCTCCTGTATTTTTTAAACCTGAATTATCAACACCCAAGCTAAATCCTATTTTTTTATAAGGTCTAGATGTTACGATAAGATCACTATAACCAACGAGTTCTGTACCATCTTGTGTTAAGGCCGGTTCTATCTGGATATCCACATCTCGATTTGAAACTCTTTTTAAATTTTCCAAACCTTGATCAATTTTTTTAAGATTTAAAATTTCATTATTTTTTAAAGGTATAGCATTGAATATTTCTATTTTATTTACAGCTTTATCCTTAGAAAGGATTTGATGAATCCGCCCTACATGTATATTTAAAACTAAATTACCTTGAGTTAAATCTTGTGGATTGACTGCAATTTGAGTGGTAATCAATCCCTGTTTGATCAACTCATTTTGCGCATATTTCACCAGATTCTGCAGGCTTTGAGTGCCTATACATTGCTCTACAACAAAATTAGGCTGATTTAAGTCATAGAACAAACCATTGAAAATATTTTGATTTTTACTTTGAATTGGATCATTTATGATGAAATGGAGTTGTTTTATTTTAAAACATGGCTTTTCGAGAACAATAACATGCTCACGACCAAGTTTTTCGGTTTTTTGTTTTGGCGTTAATAATATATTTTCATCATTTAACTTTTTTTCAAGCTCATTTAAACGTTGATCTTGACGAATAATTTCTGGAGTTAAATCCACTATACCTGATCTCGATGGTATGTCAGCGGCATATATGCAGAGTGGATAAGCCGAAATTATAGATAAAAAATATATTTTTTTATGTTTTTGATTTGCCATAATAATCATTAATAACATTCAATGTTAAAAAAATAGATTATTAAATATACAACCATATAGAAAAACTAAACAATATTTAAAAGTAAAATTAGAAAAAGCAAAAAAATCAGATAAAAAAATATTGAATTATTTAAATATTTTTTATAATAAACAGTTTAAAACATACTCCATGTTTTATTTATTAATCTCATAATTTATACATTTTCAATAAATTTTATAAGCAAATTTATTGCCATAGAGATAGTTATAAATAGTTAATTAAATTGAATTTTTAAAACTAAAAGTTTAAAGTAAGTAGATTATAAAAACCTATTGAGGAAAAGAAACAGGAGGTTGATTTATGACATTACGACTGCGAACCCTCTAAAAAAATATTATAATTATTTTTATTTATTAAAATATTTAATTAAATCAATAGAAACTAGAACTCCAACTCACACTAAAATAATTCTACATCACTTTTACTTTATTTATTTCTACCTAAAATTTTATTAAAACTATTATGTGGAATCATTTTTTATAAAAAAGTTATTTAAAATCAAAATTATTGATAATTCCAGTCGAGAATAAACATTGTATAGCTTACTTCTCTCAACAAATTAACGAAGATACACCTCTAAGACTTAGCACTAAAACTTAGCTAATTTAGGAAATATTTATTTTATAAGAGTTTAATTTTCAAATACTTATACAATACAAGCATTGAATCAAAGGTAGAACTAAAACAGCTTATTTTCTTATTTCTATGATTTTTCTCGGAAACTTTAATGATTTTCCTCAGCTATTTTGTTCATAAAATCCGTTAAAGGCATTGGACACCCCCATAGGTAGCCCTGAAATTCAGTGCAACCATTTTCTTGAAAGCGATTAAATTGCTCAGCGGTCTCAATCCCCTCTGCTAAAACACGCAGGTTTAAATCAAGGCCAATTTTAACAATCCCATAGACCAATTTATTACACCGCTCATCATCTAAAGCCGCTTGCACAAAACTCTGATCAATTTTGAGTTGACTAATCGGCATTTTCTGCAAATAGCTTAATGATGAATAACCTGTACCAAAATCATCTAAAGCAAGCTGAATGCCATTTTTATCCAGAAAGCCCATTTTTTCTATAACACTTTCAATATTATTTAACGCAACCCTTTCAGTTATTTCTAATATGAGTTGGGATGGAAGCACTGCATTTCTCTGCACCATAGAGGTCACGATTTGCTCAAAATTCTCTTGCATAAAATGATCAGCACTTATATTGACTGAAAGTGTAAGATCTTTTGTAGATTCATTTTCACGCCAGTCTTGTAATACCTTGCTTGCCTGAATCAGTATCCAATCTCCAATTTTAGGCATTAACTCCAAAGTTTCCGCTACAGGAATAAAATCTTTTGCAGGGATATAACCAAGTGTCGGGTGACACCAACGTAGCAAAATTTCAGCGCCTATAATTTTTTCAGAAGAATTTACTTGAGGTTGATAAAAAAGCTCAAACTGTTGTTTTGAAAGTGCCAAGCGGAGATCCTGCACCAGCTTATTTTCTATCTGCAATTCCAATTGCATCACAAAAATTGAGATACAAATCATTAAGGTGGCAACGGATATTGCAATCCAACCACCATAAGCTCGAATGCTTTCAGCTAAAGGTATTGCTCCATCTAAAGTAAACGCACTCCCGCTAAAAAAGATAAAAGCGGCAATGGATAAGATAATTAAAATCAGTTGTAACGCATTGGGATCTCTTCGATAATTCAAATATCCCAATATAGCCCCTGCTGGAAGAAATAAATGCGCAACTCTGGGGTGATCTATTGTAGCGACATCAAATATTAAGCAAAAAACCACAGGAAAAATAAAGAGCACAATTTGTGAAACCAATATGCCCGCTGAAATCCGATGTATATAAATCAAAAATAAGCTGAAGATCGACATTGTTGTAAAAAAAATATCAATACAAACAATCAACCACATCTCAGCAAAGCTAAAATAGATTGTCCAAAATAGGCAAAAAGCGATACAGATAACAATATTTGCTTTAGCCGCAATTGTTATTTGCTGCTTTTTTACGGCATTGAAATGATTATTTTGGTTTTTTAAATAGGATAAAGCAAACATAAATACACCACTACACATATTTATTGATAAAATGTCCTTATTGTTTTTATATACAATTTTAGAATCACATCAATAAACACTAAATCATTAAAAATACTTAAATTTATAAATATCTAACTTGTTAATATGCTGATTAGCTTTAAAAACGAATATCGTCTTCAATATAATCCCTTAAATAATTATCCATCTAGTTATCCATCAAATTATAATTTTTGACATTACCAAAAAGCCAAAAGTGTTCAAAATCAATATTGCAAATAATATTTAAAACAGTCGTTAAGATAAAAAGAAGTTTTTTGAAGTCGTATCTGCTCCTGCATCCTGCTAAGCGAGTTGCCCAAATGAGACAGTATTATTTGAATAACCATCTATCATTAAAATGAAATATAACATGTTTTTTCACACAATCTATTGTTAAAAAGTAAACAGATAAAGCAATACAAAACAGATCATTGTGTAGTCAAAACATCATAATTCCCATTTTCAACCACTTAAATAAACAATTAAATTCACATGAAAAATCATATTTTTAAAATATTTCATAAACACTACAAAACCCGATATAAAAACAATAAAAGTTTTACATCTGAATCATCTTTTGGAAAAAGATGTTACGACTTACAAGTAAAACTTACTTATTTAAAAACAAATAGATCATCATTTTTTATTGATCAAATGATAAGTTACATAGAAGTACTCGAGTCTTTTTCTGCTTAAAAACCCAAAAATCAAATTAAAAGTAACGTATTAAAATACTTATAATTTAATCAAATTTTTCAAATAAATATTTAAGATTTTCTTTAATATTCAGAAAAATTTATCATTTGTAAAGCTGATATAGATTTTCTTTCCTAATCTGTTGTCATTTGGTCTTTATTAAAGTTTACCGACACATTCTCATCTAACTTAGGCAAGTTTGGTATACAGCATGAAATAGGCTGTATCCAGATGCATATCAAACTTATAAATTTGCCGAGAATATTTATGCAACAGGAATTGGTTCCCAGAAGAAAGTTTTATACAAATGATTTGCTCTCAGGTTTAGTTGTTTTTTTAGTTGCTCTACCGCTCTGTTTAGGTATAGCCAGTGCCTCAGGCGCACCCTTGATTTCCGGTATTATTGCGGGTGTGATTGGTGGAATCGTTATCGGTTATTTGAGTGGTTCTCATATCAGTGTGTCAGGTCCCGCAGCTGGGCTTACCGCTATTGTTTTAACACAGCTAGATAAGCTTGAAGGTAACTATCAAGCTTTTTTATTTTGTTTGGTTTTAGCGGGTCTCATCCAATTATTTTTCGGGTTATTTCGGTTGGGAACCTATTCAAATTTTATCCCAACCAATGTGATTATGGGGCTTCTTGTTGCCATCGGGTTAATCTTGATTATCAATCAGCTTCCTTTGCTCTTTGGGATTAAAACCGAAATTCTTCAACAACGTTGGTCCGAAGGGACAGGCCTATTACAGCATCTTGATTATGGTGCGGCAATCATTGGTATCTCTAGTGTATTCATTATTTTATTGTGGGATAAAACACCTTTCAAAAAACTGGTTGTACCCTCTGCACTTATTGCGGTTATTTTTGCTGGACTCTTAAACTATTTTTTTATCAGTACCCATTCCAGCCTCGCAGTCAGCACTGAACATCTGGTTAATCTTCCCAATATCTTTTCAGGTGTTGAATCAATTATCAGCTTTCCTGATTTCACTCAATGGAATAATCCTATTATTTATACAGGCGCTGTTACACTTGCGATCGTCGCCTCGCTTGAAACGCTATTAAATCTAGAAGCTGCGGACAAAATGGATCCGCAAAAGCGTGCCTCTCCGCCAAACAAAGAGTTAGTGGCCCAAGGTATCGGAAATACCATGTCTGGTTTAATTGGAGGTATGCCGATTACCTCAGTGATTGTTCGAAGTTCAGTCAATGCAGCAAGTGGTGCAAAGACTAAATTCTCTGCAATTTTTCACGGTATTTTATTGATTATTGCGGTTTTATTCCTGACACCATTAATCAATGTTGTTCCATTATCTTCCCTTGCCGCTATTTTAATTTTAACTGGCGTGAAATTAGCAAGCCCTTCACTTTTTAAACGAATCTATGCTCAAGGATGGAAGCAATTTCTACCCTTCATTGTAACAGTTGTTGCAATTATCGCGACAGATCTACTTATCGGTATTTTGTTAGGGCTGTTGATTAGTTTTATCATTGTATTAAAAAACAATTTATTCCGTGGTGTTCGTATTATCCACGAAGCACATTTGCATGGAAATATTACCCGTATTGAACTGGCACCCAATATTAGTTTTTTAAATCGTTCAGCGTTGGTTTCTGCCTTAGAGAAAATCGTCAGTGGTGATACTGTAGTGATTGATGCATCAAATACCTATTATATTGATCCGGATGTATATCAAGTGATTAAAGATTTTAGGGATGAAACAGCTGCAGAAAATGGCATCGATGTAAAACTAATTGGCTTTAAAATACATTATCCTGAAATTAAAGAAGAAGAACTGGATATTGATGTCAGTACTCAGGAAATTCAACGACAACTTACACCTGCACAAGTGTTTCAGCTACTCAAAGAAGGCAATCAACGATTCGTTAATCATGAACGGATTTATCATAATATTGCTCGTCAAATTCAGGTCACTGCACAATCTGGACAGCATCCATTTGCAGCAGTTCTAGGCTGTATGGATTCACGTGCACCAACAGAACGGATTTTTGATGTCGGTATTGGTGACTTATTTAGTCTACGCATTGCTGGAAATATTGCCGGCGAAAAAGTATTGGGCTCTCTAGAGTTCGCCTGTAAGAGTAAGGGTTCCAAATTAATTTTAGTATTGGGCCATACAGACTGTGGTGCAGTGACAGCTGCTTGTCAGATGTATGAACAAAAAAAGGATATCACTCAACTCAGCGAAACCCCACATGTACAATATTTTCTTAAACCGATTATGCAGGCGGCAGAAAACGTGCATAAAGAAATGACTGATTACCAACTCACCAGTAATTTCATTCAGGCGGTGACCATTGCAAATGTGCAAAATAATATTGCCTATATCTTAAGAAATAGCCCAGTACTGAAAAAGATGGTCGAAGAAGGTGAAATTGGCATTGCGGGTGGTATTTATGATGTAAAAACTGGAAAAGTGGATTTTTTATAAAGTCGGTACCAGTATGATCTCGTTATGATCTTTATAAGGATATCAGCATAAAGCTAGTCTTAAAGACAAGTGTAATGATCGACATGGATGTCATCTTCCCCTTTTGCAAGGATCTCTAATAAATCTTTATCAGCTTTCCATTCATAGATGAAAGAATCTAAATTTTTAGAAAAGATTAAACCTAAAGCCAATCATTGTGTTCTAAACAAAAGAAGCCTGAATATTCAGACTCCCTTATGATACGCTGAGTGTTAGTTTTGAAAATATTAGGGTCTATTGCTTATAATATTCCCTTATAACCCTTCAAGTTTTAGACGATTGACCTGTTGACGATAAAGTGACACAGGATCTGGTCCAAACCATGCTTTTAACCCTAAAATCTGATTGATTTCATCTAGGTGTGTTTGATTATAGTCATCTCGAATCACCTGGCCGAAATGTGCATTGCAACGGTTAACCAAACCATCATTGTCATTATTTTTATAAGATCTCGGTGCCATGGTGGAAATAGCAACGTCAATGACATCAAGTAGATTGGTTGCTTGAGCTTTACCTGTCCACGAATAATGATAAACCCCATTACTGGTAATCTTTTGACCATTGCCACAATCAGATGGGATTGCCGCAGTTGGGAATCTTGCATTGAATTCGGCAGAACCCTTTTCACTTAATGATTTCAATGAGCGATCCAGACTAATTGGCAAATCAGGATTACCTTGTAAGAGTAATTCTACTGGAGCAACGATATACTGTCCTAGGACTGTAAATAAAAATTTCTCACTAGGATTATCCAACATATCATCCCCCACTTTGGATCCTTTAAACGTTCCAGCAACAGCAGTGAGAGAGGCGACTTTTTCAGGTGCAATGGCTTCTATATAACGAATGGTTGGTCCACCATGACTATGACCAATCAGATTAACTTTTGTCTTTCCGGAGAGTGCCAAAACTTCATCTACTTGTTGTAGCAACTGCTCGCCACGAACTTCAGTGGATTCTAGTGGAGAAACCTGTGTCGCATAAACCGTCGCACCATTCCGTGCCAAATCGGGAAGCACCTGATAAAAATAATCCATCCCAAAAGCTGTCGGACCGAGTCGAGTAAAACCAAACATCCCATGATTAAATACAACTGGATATTTGGTTTTTGCATAATCAGAAGCCACATAGTTGCTGCTAACGCTCTGTAAACCAGAAGCAAAAACTGGCATAGCCAATGTGGCCAAAGCCACAATACTAGCGGTGAGTAAAGTCTGTTTCATATATTTCCCTGCTATCTTGATTTCTTTTCTTTAGAAATAAGCATCATTCACGTTATAAATCCTCTATAACCATGAACCATGCATTTTTTGTTTTTTTGCATAGTGCTCCTCATAAATAAAGCTGTCATCTAAAAGCCTTATTTACTCAATCCTATTTACCCTCCTTGGTTATGGATATATTCAAAGTTGTGTAGGCACATTTATTCTGGTTGATTACATAAATGAAATAACTGCATTTGTTTGACTAAATCACGCAGTGTCCTCTTATCTTTTAGTTTTGACTGTTGCTGAATTTCTTCTTTTCGGTCTTTCTAAAAGCACATTAAATTATTTTTCCAGTTTTGAGCTTGCTCAGTAGCTGAAAGATTTTCATGATCTATCACGTTTATTCACTTAACTGTGTAAATTTTGTAAGTCGCTTACTTATCTAATTAGATCACTAAGCTCTTCATCCAGAAGGAATTGGTTTTGTAGTTGTCTTAAATTTAAAGAAGCCCATTGATAATATTTAAAATATTCCTGAATCATATTACGGGGCGTTGATGATTTTGTTGTTTTGGATATGAAAAGAATGAAAAGTAACTCATCAGTTCATTTTACTGAAAAAGCTGAGATACAACTTTAGAGATGCTGTGTGAAGCCAAGAAAATCGTCCCGTTGGCTAAATACCACATTAGGCACGACTACGATCAATAAGAACACCGATACTTATACACCGGATTGCATCATTGTCATCAAAATATTCAACAGTGATTTCCACCCTCTCCATCTGCCACATATCCATATCCTCTGAGAATCCAAGAACCGTGGCCTGTCCCAAACCGATATTAAGCATCTTATTTCTAATTGAGTCACGAACCATCGAAAAGTCCAGCTCATAGGGAATAGGACCAGCATAAGCCCCATTTTTCTTATGAACTCCCCAGAATGTCAGCTTTGTCAGAACCCAAGGCCCTTGGTCGATATTGTGAGAGGGTATATCCTCCAACAACTAAATGCTTTTTAACTCTAACTGCAATCTTTTAGCTTCATTCCACCAGAGACGCCGTCCTGCAAGATTCATCGGATACTTTTCCAGATTTTCTTCACCAATTTTCAGTTCGGAAAAAAGCTGATGAAGAGCAGTCGATTCGGAGTCCTGCCCCACTGCCGCTACGAGTACCTCAACACTTGGATAATTCATTTTATTCACCTATAGTATTCTCTTTCACGCATCCATCGTATGTTTTCTATTGAAGGTATCTTTACTTAATCATCGTCAAAATTAGTCCAAATAGCCATGACTATTATATAGTTTAAAAACAGTAAACTCTGGCAAAGCTCAGAACAGGGACTGTCTTGTTGAGAGAGCAATTTGCCACAATAAACCAGCGCCTTAGTCACCCATAACCAAAACAACAAAAATCCACCCCAAGTATTTAATATACCTAAGTATTTTATATGCATAGAGATATATCATAATATAGCGTTTATCTATTATGAATAAATACGAATACCATACTTATACAGTTGTTGTTTAATTGCTTTTTTAATATCAGTCTTCGCTACACCAATTAAAAATGAAGATTTATTAAGCCCAACTTTTAGACCTTTGACAACAATGCCCAAGGTATTATTGAACAGCTAACCCGCTTAAATACTTTTATAAAAAATTTATATTTCAGCTCTAAAAGAATACCAGTCATAAAGACTGGTATTCATCATCTGTTAAGGCTTTTCACTATTTGCTAAACGCTGTTCAATCGCATCCAATACCGCAGGTAAGTCAGCAATACTATCAATTACATAATGTGCACCTGAAGCATTCATTTTTGCGTATGCTTTTTCTTTTAAACTTAGTTGTTCAGACGATGAAAGTGCAGACCACTCTTCGAAGCTTAGCCCCACTTCATTCCCACTGACGGCCAAGCCCACAGTCCAACAACCAGCGTTTAAACCTTCTTCGATGCCGACCACTGTATCATCCACTTTCACCACAGTTTTAATATCTAACACATCAAGTTCGATTAAGTTTTTCCACAACATTTCAGGATATGGACGGCCATGTTTCACATCACTGGCTGTAATAGTACAGTCAGGCACATAACCTTGATCAGCTGCATCTTGCACCAATTGACCAATCATCATCGAAGCATAACCAGTATTACTGCCAATTTTTGCACCACGGGCACGAATATCAGCAAATGCGTCTAATGCACCCGGAATCAATTTTGAGCAGCTTGGGATGCTTTTCAATTGGTATGGAATAAAGTCCTGATATAAACGGTCAATATCCGCCACAGTCACTTCAGCACCATGTGCCTGCTTCCACGCATCTGCAACACGAGGCATTTTCAAAACTGCCGCAACGTGATCGCGTTTTTCCAAACCCATTGGTGCACGTGCTTCTTCAATTGAAATTTCAACTTTATTATCTGCAAATAAAGCCATAAATGCCAAAATGGGTGCGCGTGAACCAAAATCTACTGTTGTACCTGCCCAATCAAAAACCACGGCTTGTAATGCTGAATTTGAAGTGTTCATAAGGTTATCCTATTCATTTCTCAAAGTTAAAAATAGCTGTCTTGCGTAAGTTAAGTTTTGCGTAATATTTAATTTTTAATGGCAGCGCCCGCTCCTTTTAAAAGGAGAGCTAGGAAGAGGATTTATAATCTCCCCATCCTAACCTCCGCCCTGAGCCATAAATGGCACAAGAAAAGGAACTGTGAACTCCAATCAAATACGATAGTGCTCAATCGCTGTTAAAAGCCGTTCAATATCATCTAAATAAACCTCTCCGATATTGCCGATACGGAAGCAATTTAAGTCGGTGACTTTGCCGGGATAGATTACAAACCCTGCTTGTTTCAAATTTTCATACAAGGCTTGGAAGCTAAAATCGGCTTCATTTGGATATAAAAATGTAGTGATAATTGGAGATTGTGGTACATCTTGATCTAAGACCATTTCAAAACCAAGCGCTTGCATACCTGCGGCTAAACGTTGTTGATTATTGAAATAACGCTGATAACGTGCGGTTACTCCGCCTTCTTGTTCTAATTCTAAAAGTGCTTGATAAAAAGCACGCACCACATGAGTGGGCGAAGTAAAACGCCATTTACCATTATGCTGTTCCATGGTGTTCCATTGGTCATATAGGTCTAAACTGACTGAACGAGCCAAACCTTTGCACGCTTGTAATTGCTCACGTTTTGCCAAAATAAAACCAAAGCCAGGTACGCCTTGGATGCATTTATTGGCACTTGAAATCAAGAAATCAATTTCGAGCTCTGCAATATCCATTGGCACGCCACCAAAAGAACTCATCGCATCGACAATCCACACTTTGTTTTTGGCTTTGACAATGCGCCCAATCGCTTGAATTGGGTTTAATAAACCAGTGGTGGTTTCGCAATGCACACATGACACATGAGTGATATTGTCATCTTCAAGTGCTTTTTCGATATCAGCCAGTTGAGGGATTTGCATTTCAGGGTAGCGTAATTCCACCACGTCAATTTTTAAACATCGAGCCATTTGCACCATGCGTGCACCATATGCCCCGTTATTGATAATTAAAATTTTACCATCCTTTGGAATCGCCGAACCTAACACTGCTTCTACAGAGAAACTCCCACTGCCTTGCATCAACACAGCACTATATTGTTCAGGTTTTGCAGTTGCCAACGCCACCAAACGACTGCGGATCTCCTGAACCAATGCGTTATATTCTTTGTCCCAAGTACACCAATCACGTTGCATCACACGACGCACACTTTTCGATGTAGACAATGGTCCTGGTGTCAACAGTAAGTATTTATTTTCAACATCGTGTTCAATTTGTGCGTTCATTTCGCCTAACCTTTGTTCAATTTCATACAGTATAAATAAATCTGGTTTAAACCAGATTACAAAATATAATTTTCTAACATTTCTTTCATAAATGCTGCGCCTGTGGTCATGCCTTTGCCTGCAATCGCACTGACAAGGAAAATATTGGTTTCAGCTTCCATCACACATGCCAATTCCGTAGGATGAGTCAGGTAATAACCATTCCAACGAGATTCAATTTCAGGGAGTTCTAAGCCAATATTTTCTTTGCAATATTGCAAAATGAATTGGTTAATTTCTTCACGTTGATTAAATTGTGGTAGGTCTTCAATCGGATAATATTCATGGCTATCGCCCAAAATAATTTGTCCGAATTCATTTTGTTTAATCAGGATATGAATACCGTATTTTTCAACTAAACCGATTTGCGATTCATTGCGTAAATCTTGATGACTTGGGCAAATCTCAAAAGCGGGATAACGAGAGATCGACAATCCTGAATAAATCGAAGCTTTGAGATTGACTTTTAGCGGTTTGGTTAATGCCATTTGCAAAGTACAACGCAATAAACCTTTTTGTTGTAAGAGCTCGGGATACAACAATTGTGTCTCTTCACCATGACAAATCATGACTTTATTTGCGGTAAATGTTTGACCTGACGCCAAGCGAATATGCGCCATGCCTTGGTTAAATTGCGTCAGTACCACAGAGGCATTGCAATGAATGTGTACACCAAGTTTTTCGGCATATTGCAACAAACGCAGTCCCACCAAATGTGGCTCAACTGAATAATCTTCATGAAATACCATACCGCCACGTAGCGCAGTTTTTGGGTTTAAATAAGTATATTGATCAAACAGTTGCTGCTTAGACAATAGACTTACAGGAATCTGATAATCAGCTGCGGCTTGAGCAAACTCGTTTAATACTTGCCATTCAAGTTCAGTATTCGCAAGATACAAGCCATTTCGCTGTTGAAATGAAATATCAGTTTGTGCCTGAATCCGTTGATAAAATTCACGGGTTGCCAAAGCATATTCACGCCATTTCGCATCAGGACGGCTTAGCGTCGAAGTCCCAACCATGCCAAAGTTACGGCGAGTCGCACCTATAGGTTGTGCATATTTTTCAAAGACTTGTACCTTTAAGCCTTGCTCTGCCGCTTGGATCGCAGCCGATAATCCTAAAATGCCTGCACCGACAATAATTAAGTCAAATTGTACTGTATTCATTGTCTTTTCCACCTTATCTACTTTTTTTAGCACGCAAAATCCCCAGCGCCTAAAAGAAAGCGTTCAATTCAAATGGTTTAGTTAATTAAAAGATTGACTGAAAGATCAATTTGTTATGAATGTATTTGCTCATGCCAACGTTGTGTCGACGCCATCATTTTCCGAGTGAATAACCAATGCAGCAACTTGACTGTACATGAGGTGAGTAAAATCAAAATACTCATCGCCACAGCTGCCACGGTATCACCTGCATCATCCATATTCAGCACCGCCACCGATGCCAAATTGGTATCAGGTGAATAAAGGAAAATCGCAGCTGAAACAGTAGTCATGGCATTGACAAATAAATACACCAACACATCACACAGCGCAGGAAAGGTTAAAGGCAAATATACTTTGCGGAACATTGTCCAATGTGAAGATCCTAAACTTTGTGCAGCATGATCAAGTTGATTCGGGATCTGTTGAATCGCATGCGTTAAGGTCAAATGTGGCACAGTGTAATAATGAATAATGGTTGAAATCACCAACAGCGTCATCGTACCGTAAACGAAAGACACAGGATTTTGCGGTGCATTAAAGAACAAGATATAAGCAATACCCAACACCAAGCCAGGCACAGCCAAAGGTAATAACACCAAGACTTTTACATAGTTTTTAAGTAAAGGATGTGCTTTAAAACGGGTACTAAATAAGGCAATGATGAAAATTATCATCGTACCGAAAACTGTACTGAACAATGCCAATTTGATTGAGTTAAAATAACTTGCCCAACCACCACCATCAACATAGTCAAAACGATAATGATTTAAGGTCATTGACAAATCATAGGGCCAATAGCGAATGAATGATGCGAGAATCGCAGTCACAACAATCAGTAAAATGCCGCCTGAAATCACCCCACAAAATACAGTTAATGCTTTTTCAATTCGAGGATTGGCACGCGAACGATAAGGCTGAATTTGGAAATTTTGATAGCGTTCCTGATGACGACTTTGGTATCGATCAAAAATGAATGCCAACACCGCAGGACAGAGCAATAAAATCGAAATGACGGCACCCATGTTCATATTTTGTTGACCAATGATCTGCTTATACACATCCAACGCCATCATATTGAATGAGCCGCCAATCACTTTGGGAATTCCGAAATCGGTAATGACATAAGTAAATGCCACCAGACAGGCACTGACTAAACCATAACGAATCGCAGGAAAAGTCACAGCCCAATGGGTTTGTAGTGTATTTTTTCCTAAAGCATGAGAAGCCTCAATCAAATGTTGGTCAATATGGCGAAATGCACCCATCATCAACATGACCATGGCAGGAAATAGCCAAAAGCAATAACTGATCAAAATGCCTAGTGGACCATAAATTTCCACCTCTCCCAGCATGCCCTTAAACACACCTTGCTGACCAAACAAATACACCAAAGCCAATGAAGGCAAAAGTGAAGGCGCAAGAATCGGTAAAAATGCCACGGTTTTAAAGAAAGCTTTGCCTCGAATATTGCAATTGATCAATGCAAAAGCATAAACACTTGCCAAGCTCACCGTAATCAACATGGCTGTAATGGCGATCCACATCGAATTAAAAATCGATGAGATTAAGGCCGGATTGGAAAAATAAGCTGTAAAGTTATCCAACCCGACAAATTGATGCTGTTCATTTAAAAATGCGCTTTGCATCAATACGATTAAGGGTGCAATCAAACTCAAGGTGAATAGAATTGCTGCGACAAACAACACTGCACTTGAACGCAATGAATAACGAAAACGATGTGCTGTTTGACTACTTAATAAAGCATCTGCGGCAGACTGATTTAACATCTCGCATGCCCTCGTGAATCAAACACATGTAAGTCACGAATCGGCACTTGCAGATACATTCCATCTTGCACAACCGCCATATGTTGGTGATCCACATCAACTTGCAACATATTGTCATCGGCATGATTTTGGTTTTGCACCACGCAGAATAAACGACGTTTTGCGCCTAAAAACTCAGTGTTGACAATATGTACAGCTAAATTTAAATATTCAGTAGAAGGTTCATTTCCAGCAACTAAATTGACATTTTCAGGTCGAAAAGCAATTTCATAGTGTTCATCTTGGGCAAAGTTTAAATGTGGAAATTCAATAAAAGATTGCTCATTCATTTTTAAACGATGCGTATCGACCGCTACTGTCTGTATAAAATTCATCGAACCAATAAACTGTGCTACAAAACGAGTTTGCGGTTTGTAATAAATATTATGTGGCGTATCGAGTTGTTCAATCACACCTTTATTCATCACCGCCACACGGTCAGAAATACTTAACGCCTCTTCCTGATCATGCGTAACCATGATCGCAGGCAAATTTAATTGACATTGAATGGTACGAATTTTTTGGCGGAGGTTTAAACGTACCAACGCATCCAAAGCGGACAAAGGTTCATCCAACAATAAAACATCAGGATTGGGCGCAATCGCACGGGCTAAAGCCACACGCTGTTGCTGACCACCTGACAATTGATTGGGATATTTTTCTGCAATATTGGGCAATTCAATTAAGTTTAATAATTCATTGATACGAAATTGAATCTCTTGCGCTGACCAGTGTTTTTTATGCAAACCAAATGCAATATTTTCCGCCACTGTTAAGTTTGGAAATAGTGCATAGTTTTGGAAAACAATGCCACATTTACGTTTTGCAGTATTAAAATGAGTAATATCAATTTGTTGTTTAATCACTTTGCCATAATCAGGCTGTTCAAGCCCAGCAATGATGCGTAGCAATGTCGTTTTACCACAACCTGATGGACCTAAAAAGCTAACAAATTCACCTGCTTTCAGGTCAAGATTAATGTGTTCCAAGACACGGCTTGAACCAAAAGATTTTTGAATATCCATCACTTCAAGCACTGTTTTTGATTCTGCCATTTTAAACGTTCTTAAAGTTGAGAGCAGATGCCCTGCCGAATTTGGCATGGCTTGCCCTGTCCTACTATTTTGTAAATGCGATGGAATTTGCATACTGCACCTAGTTTTTAATCGTTAATTTTGAATAACTGATTCTGAATAGCTTTTTGTGTATATGATTCAATTACTTTTCAAATTTTGCTGACCATTGTTTTAGAATTGATTCACGCTGTTCAGCTGCCCAATAAAAATCATTCTTCACCAATTGCTGCGCAAGATTTTTTGGGAAGTCTTGGTTTTTGCTGTGAACATTTTGATGTGCCACCATTGAAAAGTTTTGTGCATAAGCTTCATTGGCAGCTTGGCTAATGCTCCAATCAATAAACTTTTCTGCGCTGCTGAGTTTTTTCGTACCTTTGACAATGGCTGAGGCTTCCATTTCCCAACCTAGCCCCTCTTTCGGATAGACAATTTCTAAAGGCGCACCACGCGATTTCAACTTAAAGCCCGGATAACCAAACGAAATTCCAATGACCGTTTCACCCTGAGCCGCCATCTTGCAAGGCTTCGAGCCTGAATGCACATATTGAGAAATGTTTTTATCGAGTGCCTGCATATATTGCCAAGCTTGCTTTTCACCAAAAATTTGCATCCATGCAGTCACATCCAAATAGCCTGTACCACTCGATGCCGGATTTGGCATCACGATTAACCCTTTATAAATTGGTTTAGTCAGGTCTTGCCATGTTTGCGGAATCGGTAGTTTTTTCTTTTCCAATTCAACAGTATTGACACAAACAGCTGACTCCCAAGCGGTCATGCCTGTCCATGTTGGAATGTCTTTTTGGCTATAAAAATCGGTTTTAAGTTGTTCGACATGCTTCGGGCGATACGGTTGCAATAAGTCTTTTTTTTCCATGACCAATAAACTGGTCAAAGCAAGTCCCATCACCACATCGGCTTGCGGATTCTTTTGTTCTGCTAATAATTTTGCGGTGATCACACCTGTCGAATCACGCACCCATTTTACTTTTAATTCAGGATGTGCTTTGCGTAATTCCCATTGATAACGCTTTAATTGATCCGCTTCAACCGCGGTATATACCGTGATTTGCTCAACATCATTCGAGGTTGAAGATGTGGTGCATGCCGTGCTGACACAAGCAAAGAAAATACTTGTGCCCATGGCGAGGAGCTTTTTTTGTTGCTGTTTTAGATACGGGCTCATTATGACATTCCTAACGAATGCTGCTTCTTGATAGCCTGTATTTCAACAAAAGTTTATGACAATTTAATTAATCTGGTTTAAACCAGATTGATTATTTTAATTCTTTATTATGACGCTTCAAAATGTAAATCGAGTACATCATGTAACCAATATTCTTGGTCAACATCGGTAATTACTCCATTTTGATCGCAGTTGGTACGGCAAATATATAAACCCATACTACCAACATTGACATGCAAAGCTTTGGCTTGTTGTTCTGACAATACTGTTGGATAAAGATTAATATGTGCTCGGGTCAATTGCCGTTGATAGTGCTCTGCCATCAATGTCGTAATAGAGTCCTCTAATTGTTGTTCTAAGAATTGGGGAAATAAACTTGCATTGATACGTAAATGCTCAACTACCGCAGGACGACCATTGATACTACGACGTCGCCACATCGAATAAATATCATCACCCACCGAAATTTTTAAATGTGCTGCATCCCAAGAGGTTGCTTGCAGCAATTCCGCAGAAATCAATTCCGTACTTGGTACACCCCCTTGCTCAGTCACATATTGGTTAAAACTTTTGGTCGATTGCGGACGGTAAATAATTCGTGGCGCACGAACAAACCAACCACGGCGATCTAAACGATAAATGAGACCGTCCATTTCCAAAGCCAATAATGCTTCTCGAACTGCAACACGTGTGGTAGCAAATTGTTCCATCAACACACGTTCTGAAGCGAGTTTGGTATTGGCACTCCATTGCCCAGACTCAATCTCATGGGCAATAGCATCTCGAATGGCAATATATTTGGGAATACGTGGAGAAGTCTTTTCTTGAACAGGCATACACATTTATTTTATGAAAATTTCTTCTAATATACTCAAATATCGTGTCTAAGCGATGACATTTTTAAAATAAGCATAGTTCATACACAAATTTTATGTTTTAAAAAGCTCATCTTTTGATGAGCTTTTGGAGATCACAATGAAATGTGTTGAGTCAAAAAGACTCATCTTTTTTCTCAAAGAATCACTTATTTGTTTTGTTTGGCATCTCCATATTTGAATGATCCATATTCTTCATCGAAGAAGGCATATTGGTCATTTTTGAATGATCCATTTGTGACATTTCTGAAGCGTTTCCATGCTGATGTTGCGTTGAGTTATTTGTTTGAGTTTTAGAATCCTTGTTTGTTTTACAATTTTTTTCACATTTCTTTTGTTTTTTGTCTATTGGCTGTTCATCTGCTGTTCTAGTCAACACTTTGTCTTCATCCTCATGTGCCCATGTTTGAACTGTGGTCATTAAAGCCCCCATACAGATTAAAGCTGTTACACTTCGACTAAGTACATTTTTCATGAGTTTCTCTCAGATTAAGTTTGTTGACTTTTACAATAAAATAATTTGCCAAACTTTAAAGTGACATGAAAATGATATTTTAGTCAGCCAAAACTATATGAGCTTTTATAAAACAATCTGCAGCATATGATCACAGTATAAGGACTTTGGTGTTCTACTCATTCAATCAACTCAAAATGGGGGTTTTCCGAACAATTTGATTTTTTCTATAAAAAGAAAGCCAATGTTCATTTTAATGCCACATCAATTCGCTAAATTATTGCATTAAAAGACGGAACTAAAAAATTTAGGTGCTATCCTTTCTACCGAGAATGCACTGACATTTAAAAACACAAAAGAACTTATTATCATTTTAAAATATAGGAATTATATAGAATAATTCATAGCTTTCCTTATTATTAAGCAATGATTTTAAAGGAGTTTATAGAATGATATTGACAAATAATCAGATTTTTAATTTATCTATTTTCTTTATTTTTATCATTTATTTAACTATTGAGAATGTACATGCTGAAGGGAATTGTCCTTCAGGCTATTATCCTGTAGGTGGACAAGGTGTTCAAGGTTGCGCACCTATTCCAGGTGGAGGAAGTGGTGGATATACGAATCAAAATCCAACTTTGTATCCTATGATTGAAACATTATGGGGTGCGATTGCAGAGGATAAAAGTAAAGGCTTAAAAGGGCGTCCAATTGGTTTTACAAGAAATTTTAAATCTAAAGATGAGGCACAAGCAAAAGCATTAAAAGCGTGTCAACAGGATGGCGGACAAAAATGTGAAGTATCTAAAACCTATTCTAATCGCTGTGTTGCTATAGCTGATCCAATTAATGATGGTCAAAAATCAAAAATTTTACTGGATTTTTCAGAGGATGGGGCTAAAAAAGGTGCATTAGTGTTTTGTTTAAGTGAAAATTTACAGCCTTGTCGTATTGTATATTCTGGTTGTAGTCTCGGATACTAACACTAACAAAAACATAATTTACTGGTTCATACCCCAAATGATGATTTTGCCTTTATTAATCTGCATAAAGGCAAAACAACTGTATACCAGAAACACTTCTTGGACTTTAAACCACGGCAATTTTTTTGTTGCAGAATCTATTTTCAGTAATTTAGCTTATCAACTCGAATTATAACTATTGCGCTCTATATGTAATTAAAAAATAAAATGATAATTGATCTATTCCATTTCTTAATTTCAACGTATTCGTCATGTTAGTCCGATGTATCATTAAAATGGTTAAAAATATGAGCGATATCCAATTTCCATAAAGGAAATCAATAAGTAATACATTTTGAATTACGAGTTCCAAAAAGGAACTTTACTATGTATTATAAACTTTGAAAAATATTGGATAACCAAAATGAAAAAAATTGCTCACCAAATTCTGCGAAAGCCATTTTTTGGAAGATTCGAAGTACCTTGGATTTGGCCTCAAGCTATTTCTAAAGAAGACCGGGAGGCTGTCACTATTCCCTTAACTGGCCAGCAAACACTCGCAGGCTACTGGAAAAGTGCACCAGCAGCAAAAGCAACTTTAGTACTTGCTCATCCAATGGGAAAAGCGGCTAAAGCATTTTGGCTTCGTTACGGACATGCGGATCTATTTTTAAAAAATGGCTATAACGTACTTATTTATGATGCTAATGGTTTTGGAGAAAGTGAAGGATTCTCATTTGACTATCCCAATGATGTATATCATGCAGGGATATATGCTCAAAAGCGGACACCCGAATTAAATGTAGGTTTAATTGGTGCGTCATTTGGTGCGGCTTGGGGACTATGCTCATTAGCAAAAGATGGACACCCATATAAAATTGCAGTATTTGAAGGCGCATTTCCGACCTTACCAGAATTCTGGAAACATTATCCAGTCGCTCATGCAATACTCAAGGTATCAAATACAGTGCTACCAAAACTTAATCAGGAACTCAATCCGTTAGCAAAATCTACACAGGTAAAATATCAACTACCCATCTTATTAATGTATGGAGAAAAAGATATCTATACCCCACCCGAGTTTGGCCACCGGCTTAAAGTAGGGCTCGACCATGTAACACAAGTAGAAATTAAAATCTTCGCGGATGCAGAACATACTTATATTTATCGAGATTTCCCTGAACAATATTCAGAATGCGTAATACCCTTTTTAAAGCAGCATTTTGCTTAGAAACGGTTTTATTACAAACCTATCTCTAAAGGCTTATTCAGCACGATGATTCTTATATGAATAAGCCTGCAACTAAAATCGATGGAAAAATATTTTGTCCAGATTGGAATGGCTCTGGATGCCGCTATTCGCTGAGATCGCGATCAATACAATAGCAGACAAATGTTGTGTAGCACCGTCAATGGACTTGAGTAGTCATCAGCTAAAATTTCGAATAGTGCCAAATTTGTGCCAAATAAAAAGGGAATCAAACTATTCGTTTGATTCCCTTTTTATTTGGCGGGAGCGGTGTTAGTCAAATTAAACAACCAAACCACTGATAAACATACAAAAAATAATTTAATTTTAGTTTTTTACTGTTATTTTTACTACAATAAAATTTCAACCAATCATTTGTTTATATTTCATTCACCTGACACTATTCTTGCTTAGTAAGCTAATGATTGTAAATTACAAATCATCTTAAACTACCCATTCTAAGACAGTTCATGTAATTTTACCTCAATTAAGAGTTCATTCGAGAATATATTCAATTAGAAGATTTTATATTCCCCGCCCCACGTAGTGGTGAAATGCTTTCCGACATGCCATTGACTACACTAATCAAGCGTATGCATGAACAAGAACTAAAAAATGGCTTAGGCTATATTGATCCAAAACAGAATCGTATAATTACCACACATGGCTTTCGGTCTACTTTTCGTGACTGGTCTGCGGAAAAAACTAATTATGCGCGTGAAGTCTGTGAACATGTATTAGCGCACAAACTACCAGATAAAGTTGAAGCTTCTTACTTGCGTGGAGATTATCTAGATAAACGTAAAGAATTAATGGCAGATTGGGCAGAGCACTGCTCTACGCTTACAGAGTGATGTAACACATAAACCTTGTATTTCGCCTAACCAAATAATAATCTTACCCTTTATATTTATCATAGAGCCAACATGTCAATACAAACTATAAGCAGTACCATAACAAGGTTAAATAAGGAGTTAGCAGATATTACTCATCGAATGAGCTTAGAGCAGAAAAAGGGAGCTGATATAATTTCTAAAATTTTACAAATTCAAAATTCTATCGGGAAGACAACTAGCCCCTCTACATTAAAAACAAAGTTATCAGAAATTAGTAGGAAAGAACAAGAAAACGCTCGTATACAATCAAAACTTTCAGACTTACAAAAGAAAAAGATTGATATTGATAATAAGCTGCTGAAAGAAAAGCAGAACCTTATAAAAGAAGAAATACTGGAAAGAAAAAAATTAGAGGTCCTGACTAAAAAACAGCAGAAAGACGAAATTGAACATCAAAAGAAGCTGAAACGTGAAATTGATGCTATTAAAGCTTCTACCCAATATATTACTGATGTTTCAATATCATCTTACAACAATACAATACCTGAGACGGAACCAGAATATGATTTGTTTATTTCACACGCTTCAGAAGATAAAGAAGATTTTGTCAGACCGCTTGCAGAGACATTACAGCAACTTGGAGTAAACGTTTGGTACGATGAATTCACGTTAAAAGTTGGGGACAGTTTACGTCAAAAAATTGATAGTGGTCTCCGAAACTCTAAATACGGTACCGTTGTTCTTTCAACTGACTTTATTAAGAAAGACTGGACCAACTATGAACTTGATGGCTTAGTAGCTCGAGAAATGAATGGCCATAAAATGATTTTACCGATTTGGCACAAAATTACTAAAAATGACGTTTTAGATTATAGTCCGAATTTAGCCGATAAAGTCGCCTTAAATACTTCTGTAAATAGTATTGAGGAAATTGCCCATCAATTAGCTGATGTTATCTTAAATCGATAAGCGCCTTCTAAAAATTAAAATTTTGACTGAGATTTACAAATAACCTAATTCTCAGTCAACTTTTGAACACCCTACAATTTAGACACTTTACAATCAATAATTTAATTATAACTAAAACAATTTTTTTTGTGATGAGTAATACTGAATTCACAAATATTGATGTATATTGAAACAATAAAACCAAATAATTTATATAAAATCAAAAACTTAAAAAATTCTTCTTTAGCCATTTCCGCCCTTTAATATTTCTTTTGATATAAGAAATCGATTCTTCATATTTGTATCCAAGCCAAATTAATGTTATATATTTAACAAATAAGTTGAGTATACAACATGAAAATATCTTTACTCATATCCTCTTTGCCTACACAGAACACATCTACACGTATGAGAGTATGGCGTTCTCTTAAAGCAAGTGGAGCCGCAATCCTTAGAGATGGTGTGTATTTACTTCCCATTTCTCATAGCGAGAAATTTGATCCTATTGCAAGTGACGTTATTTCAGAGCAAGGCTCTGCGTATGTATTCCATGCGGAGCAGCCTTTAAACCTTGAATTAGCTCCTTTCTTCAGTCGAAAAGAAGAATACGATGTCCTCTATAAACAACTCTCTGAGTTAAGAGATCGTCAATCTAAAGATGAAAAGAAAGAGCTGCTCAAGCAAATCCGTAAATTAAGAAAAAGTATCGATGCACTCGTAGAAATTGACTATTACCCCGATGAGACTCAAGCACAGGTACTAAATGAACTTTCTGCTTTAGAGCTTTCAATAGCTCGACTTGGTGAAGTGAATGAGCCTCAAGCAATACAAGCACATATTCAACTTCTAGATAAAAATAGTTATCAAAACAAAATATGGGCAACTCGTAAGAGACCTTGGATTGATCGTCTAGCCTCTGCATGGCTAATCAAGACTTTTATTGATTCAACTCCTACATTTATTTGGTTAGAAACACCAAGTGAATGTCCAGAAGAAGCTTTAGGATTCGATTTTGATGGTGCAGCTTTCAGTCATATCAATCACTGGGTTACCTTCGAAGTTCTTTTACATAGTTTTAATTTAGAAACACCTGCTTTGAAAAAAATTGCAGAGATTGTCCACTATCTTGATATTGGCGGGATTGAGCCACCCGAAGCTTCAGGCATAGAAACCGTCTTTGCAGGAATACATGAAAACATTACAGATGATGACCAATTATTAGTCGCATCAAATGCAATCTTTAATGGCCTATTGTCTAGCTTTAATAAAAATAGCTCTGTACTGAATGATTAAACGCATCAAATACTTTTTAAATTTCAAAAATTTAGGTGAAATAGCAATGAATACAAATGAAGATTCCACTGCTTTAGCTGAAAGCATTCCCCCACATGAACTTCATGGTGTTTCATTTCGTGAAGCTTTTTGGGTATGGCTTAAAGTAGCTGCGCTTAGCTTTGGTGGACCTGCGGGGCAAATCGCAGTAATGCATAAAATTTTAGTTGAAGAGAAACAATGGATTAGTGAAACGCGTTTTTTACATGCCTTAAATTACTGTACACTTGTTCCTGGTCCTGAAGCACATAAGTTGGCTGTATACATAGGTTGGTTATTACACCGAACACGTGGCGGACTCGTTGCGGGTACTCTCTTTATTTTACCGGGTCTACTTGCATTAGGAATACTAAGCTGGATTTATGCAAGTTATGGTCAGATTAGTATTGTTCAAGCATTATTCTTTGGATTAAAAGCAGCCGTACTTGCAGTAGTTCTTGAAGCTGTCATGCGTGTAGGTCGTCGAGCCTTAAAAAACAAGGTGATGGTCATTGTCGCTATCTTGTCATTTATCGGCATCTTTATCTTTGCTTTGCCTTTTCCATTTATTATTTTAGTTGCTGCGCTTATCGGTTACATCGGAAATAAAAGTGGAAGTAAAGCATTTAACGCCTCCTCATCTCATTCTGACGCTAATAGCTCTAATGCTTCATTAGCAGCTATTGATGCTGCTTTTGCTAAGCAGATCCCAGAGCATGTACAACCTTCCCATACAAGAGCTCTAAAAATTACTCTCATTGGTTTGGTCTTATGGCTCGGCCCACTTATAGCTTTTATTACTTTAATGGGCAAAGATAATGTTTATACGCATATCGCTCTATTCTTCAGCAAAATGTCCGTACTTACGTTTGGTGGTGCTTATGCAATTTTATCTTATGTTGCACAGCAAGCCGTCGAAAACTTCCATTGGCTTAAACCTAGTGAAATGCTGATCGGACTTGGTATGGCTGAAACCACCCCTGGCCCCCTGATTAGTGTAGTTCAGTTTGTAGGCTTTATGGCAGCGTATCGAGACCCAGGATCATTGAATCCTGCCTTGGCTGGTACTCTTGGAGGTATATTAGCGAAATGGGTAACATTTGTACCCTCTTTTCTATTCATTTTTATTGGTGCTCCATATATTGAAGCATTAAGAAATAATAAGGCTTTAAATGCCATACTTTCGACAATTACAGCAGCTGTTGTTGGAGTGATCCTTAATCTATCAGTGTGGTTTGCATTACATACATTATTTGCTGAAGTTAATGTAATTCATAAATATGGAATGGTTTTACAAGTTCCAGTTTTATCCAGCATTAACCCATGGTCACTAATGTTATCAATCATAGCTATGCTTGCTTTATTCCGTTTCAAACTTGGAATGATGACTACTTTAGCTGGTTGCTGCGCTATAGGAATTATTCTTCACTTTTTCGGGATAAGCGGCTAATCACTTATAACTATATAAAAATGTTTTAGTTGGACTTATTTGTCCAACTAAAACCATTCAATAATTCAAATAAAATGTATTTCAACACTTGCATGCACAATTTCTTCATGGATAGAGAGTGCCTGTTTCACTACATCTGGTGTTAAATCTACACCTGTACTCTCTAAAGCCAAGATGCAAGAAAACTTGCCTCTACCAACTTTCCAAACATGTAAATCAGTAATATTAACTTGAGGAAATTCCTCTATAACCTCTTTGATTTCATCAACCACAGGGTGAGACATTTCTGCATCGAGTAGTGTCTTTCCTGTCTCATTTAATAATCCCCATGACCATTTAGCGACAAGAATAGCTCCAACTACACCTAATAGTGCATCTAAGAAACTCCAACCAAAATATTTCCCCGCAAACAATGCAACAATTGCCAATACAGAAGTAACCGCATCAGCTACTACATGCAGAAACGCCGCCTTTTGATTTAAGTCATGATGATCGTGGTGGTGGTCGTGTTCATGGTGATGATCATGCTCGTGGTGATGGTGGTGGCCTCCGTCATGTAATAACCATGCACAAACCAAGTTTACCAATAAACCAACAATTGCAATTGGTATTGCCTCATTGTAATGAATATTCACGGGATTCATTAATCGATCGATAGATTGAATACCCATTAAAAGTGCTACAACCATAAGTAAAATAGCACTACTGTACCCTGCTAGAATCTCAATTTTCCAAGTACCAAAACTAAATCGCTGATCATGAGCATAATGTCGGGCCATTCGATATGCGAAATAAGCTAAGCCGAGAGCAACCATATGTGAACTCATATGCCAGCCATCTGCGAGTAAGGCCATCGAATTAAAAATCCATCCCCCCAATATCTCTAGTACCATCATGATTGCTGTAAGAATTGTCGCAATCAGTATTTTCTTTTGTGCTAAAGGATTTCCTTCATCGAATTGATGAGAATGACGACGATCTAAGTTACTATGAAGTTGCATAAATTTTATCTTTCCAAGATACTCCCCCCAGTATATATTTTTTTTAGGAAAAATCATGTCTCATTTGCATCAAGATAAAAAAATACTTAATCGCATCAAGCGGATTCAAGGACAGGTTACTTCTGTTGAAAAGTCATTATTAACACCTGAAAGCTCTTGTCTTGAAGTATTACAACAAGTTGCAGCAATTAAAGGTGCTGTTAATGGGTTAATGCAGCAACTTCTTGAACAACATTTAAGAGAACATGTATTGAAAGGGGATCAAAATTTTGATGAAGAAGAAATGAAACAGTACTTATTATTATTAGATCGTTATTCAAAATGAGTAGAACAAAATGTTCTACTCATTTTTATTATTAATGGCAGTGACGATCCCCTGTCTTGCTATTCGTGTGGCAGCCTGAAGAATCAGTACCACCTGAATGAGCAAAAGCATTTGTTACCGCAAGCCCCATTAAACATACCAAGATTAGTTTTTTCATGTTGTTCCCCTTTTTTTATTGAACAATAAAATAAGCTTATAATTGTACAACAAACAAACGGAATCTTTCTAAGTCATTAGTCGAAAAAGAGTTATTTAGGCCACTTTTCATGATAGTCATCAATAATATATTCATGGACGTGTACTCCATTGATTCGATGCTGCTGCAAATGCTCATGATCTGGAGGTAAATCATCATGACTGTGGGGTAAAAGAGCCTCATCCTGTGATGGCCACAAACGCATTGCAAGTAATAAAGAAATCGTTGCAATCACTGCCATCGGTATAAAAGTTTGTAATGTTCCTATGTTAGTAGTGAGCCATCCAACCAAGGGATAAGTCACTAACCAGCAAGCATGTGAAAACGCAAATTGCGCTGCGAATAGAGAGGTCCTACTCTCACTCGATGCAGATTTTCGAATCAAACGGCCTGTAGGTGTTTGTGAAACAGAATATCCAATACCAAGCACAAACCAAAGTACAAGCAAACCATTATAAGATGTAATGAAATAACCACTTAACAGCCCAATTACAAGAATTGTTGTTCCCGTCAACATCACTGATCGATCTGGGAACTTATCCAATATCTTAGGCAAAATGAAAGCCGAAAGCATTGAACCAAATCCAAATAAACCAAAAGCCCAAGTAGTCGCATTTTCAGTTAGCTTAAATGTCGATTGAACCAATACCACGGTATTTACAATCACTACAGCGCTTGCTGACGCAATTGCTAAATTGAGAGCAAGCAATGCTTTAAGTCTAGGCGTATTAAAATAAATTTTAGCTCCCTGCTTAATACGGCTATAAACACCTCTAAACGCAGGTACTTTGGCAACTGGTAATTTCGCACTTACCACAAACAAAGCAGAACCGATAAAACCTAATACCGTTCCCAAAAATAAGTTGTGATAACTCATCAAAGTTAATAAAAATGCCGCGAGCATCGGACTAATAATATTTTCTAAATCATAGGCCAATCGTGATAATGATAGCGCATTGGTATAGTCTTTTTCTTCAGGTAAAACATCTGGAATCATTGCCTGAAATGTTGGTGTAAATGCAGCAGAAGCAGATTGCAAAATAAAAATGAGAATATAAATTTGCCAAATTTGTGTCACAAACGGTAGACACAATGCTGTTAATGCTCGAATAACATCTAGCCCAACCAATACTTTTTTTCTTGGTAATCGCTCAGCAAATGCAGATGCTATAGGCGCTACACCGATATAAGCAATCATCTTAATTGCCAATGCAATACCAAGAACTTGGGCTGCTTCCCCCTTTGCAATATCGTACGCCTGTAAAGCTAGGGCGATTGTGATTAACCCCGTTCCGATTAGCGCTATTACTTGGGCCAAAAACAAATGCCGATATGTTGTGTTTTTTAGTACTTCTAGCATCTTATGGATTCCTTTTAGAACCTGACTTCTTTAGCAATTGAATCTCCTTGGAATATTATTCCAAGGAGATTGATCAAAACTTAAAAGACTTTCTTCATTTCACTAAACTGCCCTTCTACAAGTAGAGTTACAGTCACTGGATTTTCCGTACGGTTACGCCAGAACCAACCATGCTTGCCATCAAAAGCTGCCTTTAAGACACCCTGCTGAGTTGTTTCATTCTTTCCTTTTCCATAGCCATGATAGAACCCTTTAGGAGCGTTCACTGGATCACCATGGGTATCATAATTAAGACCACCTCCAACAGCTTTCCAGTCAAAGTTGACACTTGCACTTTGTGGCATCGTCAGTTTCACTTCGGTTGCTTGGCCCGGTTTAAGCTCAATACTAATGCTCTCTTTATTAATAGCAGGCATAATCATTTGAGCATTATCAGTTGCCGTTTGAGTCGAAGTTTCTACTGATTTTTGTTCAACACTATTCACTGCCTGTGCAGCATTGATACCATTTTCTGACTCTTCAGTTAGTGATTGTTTGATTTCTCCCATTTTCGTTAAACCAAGCACTTTACCCATACCTGTCGGATCAATTGCATACTCCGCAGGCATGACACAGGTAACTAGCACAATAACGGCACTTACGGCAGCAATTGCTGTTGATTTAATTAACTTTTTTGATGAAGGTAATTCGATATCTTTTGGAATTTCAGCGTTATACATAATTTAGATCCTTATTGAGTAATGAAGCCAGTAAGTTGATAGCCAACAAGTAAAAAACCGAGGAACATGAGGAAGACATTGCTTTGATAAGCTGTTTTAAAGAAATAAGGTGTCTTTCTCCAAAACGTCATTAATAACAAGATGATGCACAGAGCCATAAACTGGCCTAATTCAACCCCAATATTGAATGAGATTAAATTTGCCAACAGTCCATCACTCGGAACTTCATATTCCTGAATTTTTACTGCGAGTCCAAAACCATGAATCAGACCAAAAATTAAAGTCGCGATTTTCGTGTTTGGTTGAAAACCAAACCAACGCTGATAAGCCCCCAAGTTATCTAGAGCCTTATAAACAATCGAAAAACCAATGATTGCATCAATGATGTAGGCGTTTATCGAGATATTGTAATAAACACCCACCAGCATCGTAATCGAATGCCCAAGTGCAAATAGGCTGACGTACAAGCCGATATCTTTCATTCGGTATAAGAAGAAGATAATGCCAACAAGAAATAGTAAATGGTCATATCCAGTGACCATATGCTTCGCACCCAAATAGATGAATGGAATCACATGAATGCCATAAATTTCTTGAATATAGCCCTTATCACCTTCCGCTACTCCATGAGCAAAAAGTGTAGGGCTTACCAATGTAATGAATAAAGCAAGTAATAGCTTTATGTAAGCACTTAATTTCACAATGTGTGAAGCAATAATTTGCATGTATATCAAACTCCAAAATTTAAAATGAATTGAAAATCCATTAACTTTTTGGGCGGTTTAAAAATACGACTCACCATCAGATAAACATATTCTTTTGACCAATCTAAAATCGAAATCCCTTTTAAGAGATGAGCTAAAGCGGCCGATTTAAGTACGTCATAGCCAACAAAATGTTCATAGTAATTATCTTGGTGACTATGTGAATGTTGTTGGCTTATCTCATGATGGTGAGAGTTAATTGCATCAATTGAAACGTGTCTCTGAAATTCATTTTCAGTTACATGCTCTTTAAAGTGCAAACATAAAGCGAGACTGATCATGCAGACTAGCAACATCATCACAAATTTGTTTTGTTTATCTCGCAATATATTTGTCATTAAAGATGCCCCTAAACAACCTGTTTAGCAGCTTCGTTTGATTTTCTTGACCTACCTTGGTTAAACCACACATATAAGGTTGGCAAAATAATCAAAGTCAGTAAGGTTGATGAAATAATCCCACCAATAACAACAGTTGCAATTGGGCGCTGAACTTCAGAGCCAATGCCTACGTTTAAGGCCATCGGAATAAAACCTAATGAAGCGACTAAAGCTGTAATCAACACGGGACGGAGTCTTTCCATTGCACCATGTTTCACTGCATCAATGACACTTTCACCTTGAACTCTAAGTCGCTGAATGGCTGAAACAAGAACCAAACCATTCAGCACAGCAACACCCGATAAGGCAATGAAACCCACAGCCGCAGAAATTGAGAATGGAATATCACGTAGTGCTAAAGCAATCACACCACCTGTTAGTGCAAATGGCACACCTGTGAATACCAAGATACTGTTTCTAACATTACCTAAAGCCATATAGATCATGGCAAAGATCAGAATTAAAGCAATCGGTACTACAACCATAAGACGATTTGAAGCAGATTCCATTTGCTCAAACGTACCGCCCCAAGTCAGCCAATAACCATCTGGTAATTTAAAATCAGCATTCAGCTTAGATTGTGCTTCTGAAATGTAACTACCAATATCAGTTCCACGAACATTTGCTGTAATGACGATACGCCGTTTACCATTTTCGCGAGAAATCTGGTTTGGTCCTTGAACGTTTTTTAACTCGATCAATTCTGATAAAAGAACACTCGAACCATCAGCTAAGCTCACAGGAATCTGATACAGCTTTTCTAGATCTGTTACCGAGTTTTGATCCATACGTACCACAATGTCGAACTTTCGATCTCCTTCAAACACCTTACCTACTGTCTCACCTGTGATTAGGCTAGAAACCTGTTTTTGTACATCCTCTGCATCAAGCCCATAGTTGGCAATCATGTCTTTTTTCAGCTCAACAGAAACCATGGGTAAACCAGACATCTGTTCGACTTTAAGATCAGCAGTACCTTTGACTCCCTCTAAAATCTTAGCGGCAGCGTTTGCTGATTCAAGCAACTGCTCTAAATCATCACCATAAATTTTTACGGCAACATCTGTTCGGACACCTGAAATAAGTTCGTTAAAACGCATTTGAATCGGCTGTGTAAACTCATAATTGTTTCCATATACGCCTTTAGATACGCGTTCAATTTCAGCAACAACCGCAGACTTTTCCTTATCAGGATTAGGCCACTGACTACGAGGTTTCAGCATGACAAAGTTATCTGCTACGTTAGGTGGAACAGGATCAGTCGCAATTTCAGCAGTCCCCACTTTGGCAAAAATAGTCTGAACTTCTGGAATTTTCTTAATCTCTTTTTCTAACGTGTATTGCATTTCAATTGCTTGAGTCAACGACGTACCAGGGATACGCAAGGCATGTAGTGCTACATCTCCCTCATCCAAGGAAGGTATAAACTCTGAGCCTAAACGAGTCGAAAGACTTGCACTAAAAACAAAGAAAATAGAGACAAAAGCGATTAGCAAATATCTGTGATTTAAAGACCAATCTAGAATTGGGTTATAAAATCTTTTGATGCCATGGACGATTTTTGACTCTTCTTCTTTAATTTCACCAGTAGTGACCAATGCCACCATTGCAGGGACAAACGTAATTGAAAGAATCATTGCTGCCACTAAAGCCATAACCACTGTTGCAGCCATTGGTGTAAACATCTTTCCTTCAACACCAGTCAGAGTCATTACAGGTAGATACACCAAGATAATGATCAATTGACCATAGAGAATCGCTTTGCGGGATTCTTTAGTCGCCTCAAACACAGTCGTAAAGCGTTCTTGCCTTGTTAAAACTCGCCCAAGCTCTTTTTGTTTAATTGCCAACTTTGCTAAGGAGGCCTCAACAATTACAACAGCACCATCTACAATAATCCCGAAATCTAGTGCCCCAAGACTCATAAGGTTTGCACTAATTTTCTGGTTCACCATACCTGTGATTGTCATCAGCATGGATAAAGGAATGACCAAAGCGGTAATCAGCGCAGCACGGAAGTGACCAAGAAATACAAACAGAACAACGATTACCAGAATCGCACCTTCTAAAAGATTCTTTTTCACCGTCTGTATCGTTGCATCAACCAAAGTTGTACGGTTATAGACAGCTTTTGCTTCCACACCTTCTGGTAATGATTTTTGAACCTGTTGTAGCTTTTGATCAACAGCGTGAGCAACATTTCGTGAGTTCTCACCAATAAGCATGAATGCTGTACCCAGTACAATTTCTTGCCCATCTTTAGTTGCAGCACCTGTACGTAATTCGTGACCAATAGATATTTTGGCAACATCTTTCAATCTGAGGATATAACCATTGCTCGTCGTAATCGGGATATTCTGGACTTGCTCAATCGAGTTAATTTGAGAATCAGAACGAATTAAATACTGTTCACCATTTTTCTCAATATACCCCGAGCCTTTATTCATGCTGTTCTTAGAGATAGCCTCTAAAATTGTCTTCTGATCCAGCCCTATGCTACGTAAATAAGCATAATCAGGTTGAACTACAAATTGTTTGAGATAACCACCAATGGTATTGATTTCATTAACACCCTCTACATTTCGAAGCTGAGGTTTAATCACCCAGTCTTGTAAGGTGCGTAATTCCGTTGGTGAAAGTGGATTAGGATTGTTCTTGGCATTTTCAACGGTATACATGAAGATTTCGCCAAGTCCTGTAGAAACAGGCCCCATAGAAGTTGCAATTCCAACGGGAAGATTTGGTGTCACTCCTTGTAGCTTCTCATTGACTAATTGTCGGGCAAAATAAATATCCGTCCCTTCTTTGAAAATTGCCGTTACTTGAGATAGACCATATCGAGATACGGAGCGTGTATAGTCTAAATTTGGAATACCTGCCAAAGCAGTTTCAATGGGATAGGTCACTTGAGACTCCATCTCCATTGGAGAGAGTCCTTGAGCTTCACTATTAATCTGGACTTGTACATTCGTAATATCAGGGACTGCATCAATCGGTAACTTGAAATAGTTATAAACCCCTAATGCACCAACAAATAAAAATACGATAAGTACAAGCCAACGATTCTTAATCGAGAGCTTAACAATCTGGTCAAACATAGTCGCTACTCCCCTTAGTGGTCATGAGTAGCGCCAGATTTCCCTAGCTCTGCTTTTAAAAGATATGAATTTCCAGCGGCATAAACCTGTCCTACGCGTAATCCAGATTTAACTTCCACATACCCATTGTACTTTTCACCAAGCTCCAGAGGCCTAGCTTCAAAATCATTGCCAACACGAATGAATACAACATCCCAATCACGGAAGCTCTGTAGAGCATCTTCACGCACAACCATCGGCTTCAAACTTTGATTTTCAAAAATTTGGGCCGTGATTAACTGTCCTGAGCGCCACTTAAACTGGTTTGGTACTTCAATAAAGACCTGTGCTGTACGTGTCTTTGGATCAATGACATCACTGATATATTTAATTCGTCCTAAAGCTTCTTCTGTATCCACAGGGCTTTGAGGTTTAACTTTAACCTTATTGTTAGGATTTATAGCATTTAGCCTGTCAGCGGGAACATTAACAACTGCTAAAAGTTGAGAAGTATTTGCGATTTTAAAAATAGGTGTTGAAGAACTTACATTTGATCCAACAGCACCAAGGACTTCTAATATTGTTCCAGACATTGCAGCACGAACTTCAACAGTACCATTACTAGAACCACCATAAGAGTTGATTAAGTTATTCAACTCATTTGCACGAGTTTGTGCTGCGTCAAAGTCTCGTTTTGCTGAAATATAATCAATTTCAGGTGATACACGCTTTTGCCATAGCGCTCGTTCCTGTTCCATTTTTTGACGAGCAAACTGTAGGCTGTCCAAAGCAACTTTACGATCGGCATTCAAACGAATTACATCTTGGCTTTGAACTACAGCAAGTAAGTCTCCCTGACTCACCTTATCACCTAGATTACGGTAAGTTTTGATCAATGTCCCACTGGCTTTAGGCGTAATAAAGCTTTCAAAATTATCAGGAAACTTCAGTTCGCCTTTTAACTCCAAAGCATTTTCAAACATCTTTGATTCAACTTTTAAAAGCTCTAATCCACTGCTCTTAATACTACTGTCCAACATGGTGACACGGCCTTCCTTCGTATCCCATTTCCAAGTATGCTTTTTCCCTTGATAATCAACGTTTATCATCATTAAAAAGGAATGTGGCTCGTAAACAATTTCATTCCCAATTAAGTAATCACTCTCAGGTTGAAATTGAATATTTTGCTCGGCATCCAAACGTTTGATGTAGATATTTGCTGTTAAGTCTTCAGGTTTAAGTAGTTTATCTTTCAAATACCCATAAACACGGAGGTGTGGTTCCACTCCTTCCTCAAATATCTTGACCTCAGCAGAGAAATCTCCATCTCGATATAAACGACCACCGTGAGGCCCTTTCTCATCTCCAGCCACAGCTACTTTTTCTTCGGCGACCTCACCATGTGCGCTCGCTTGTGTTTTATTGCCCGATTTATACCAAGCAATTGCACATAAGACGATAAGTAAGGCAACGACACCAGTTGCAATCAATGTATTGGTTTGTTTATTCATATTCTTGCCCTTATTCTTGATCTAAATGAGTAATGTAGTTACGTTCGACATCTGCAATTTCAGTTTGCAAAGCCAACCACATATCGAATCGAGCAAGATGTTTGTCTAACCAAATTTGCTTAATATTATTGAATTCAAGTAAAGAGTTTTTCCCTGCTTGGTATCCCATTTCAGCAATTCGGAGACTCTCATTTGTTGCGGGCAAAACCGTTTGATCATATTGCTTAATCGCATCAATCAAGTTGGAAACCTCAATAGCCTTGTTTTCCAATTCAATTTTAGAATTACGATTCACAAGCACCGACTGTGTTTCTGCTTTCGTATGCTCTGCTTGAGCGATCGCAATATTGCCTTTATTTCGACTAAAAATATTGAGGGGTATTGATGTCGAAACCTGAAAGACTTTGTCATTGGTTTCTTGGTAGTTTCTAACCCCTACTCCCAAAGTAATATCTGGTATTGCTTCTTTACGAGCCAACTCAAACTGAGCTTTTTTCAGCTTTGAACTTAAAGTTGCTTCTTGCTCAGACAAACTTATTTTGTCTGTGAAATTAAAGCTTAGCGGAACCTCCAATGCACTACTGGGCAGGTTGGAAGTGAACTTAGAACATAGATTTTTCTGGAACTGAATCTTCTTCACTTCATTTTGATGGCGCAATTTCGACTCAGATGAAAGTGCTATGCTTAGTTGAGCATCGGAAGGAATTACTCGCCCGTACTTAAGACGTTCGGAAAGAACGTTAGCTTGTCTGGCATTCAATTTACTCTCAGAAGAATAAATTTCAGCACGCTGAGTAGCTACATACCAGTTCGCCATACAGATTCTTAAATCTGCTTTGAGTTCAGCCTGACGCTTTGCTATTTCGAACTGATTACGATCACCTTGAAAACTCGCAATCTGTTTTCTCAAGGAAAGTTTATTACTGAGGGGGATCTCTTGTGATAGCCCCAGCAAGGTTGTTGGGCCATCCAAATCTTTCAATTTTGAATTACCGAGATTATCCAACTCCATATTGAAAGTCGGATTAATTAATCTGCCAGCAAACTTTTGATTGATTTCATAAGCTTGCTCGGACTGCTGTAAGCTATTGAGTACAGCATCATTTGCGATTACCTGCTTTTGTAGTTCTGCATAATTCGTTTCTGCGAATACATTTGCTGCTGTTGCTACAAATCCACAGGTAAGAAATATCTGATATTTTTTAGACATGACTTTACCTATACAAAAAAATTAAAAACTATTTTTTGTATAGAAAGATCAATTACGTAGGACGATTAAATCTTTAGAGAAAGTATAAGAATTACTAAATACTAGAGGGGATCGCCGCTTTAAAAAGACTCGATAAACGGGCTTTTCAAAAAGCTGGAAAAAGAATAAAACTAGTGGAAGTGCGAAACTAAGAATAAAGATTGGATCTATGCTGAAATCACTATCAGAAGAAATTGGCTTTACTGAATGATGATAGATCGGCTCATCAAAATTCTTCCACGTATGTGCTTCTGCATCATGATCAGCAGAACTTTTTAGAGAATCATCTGAGTGCTGTAAAGACCAATGACTAGAAGCATCATCCTCTACAATGATACTCAACTCATGCTGATGTTCAATATTTTCAAGTAGAACAGGCGCCCACGCATGAACTCCCGTAATTGTTATGGTAAACAAAAACAGGACAAATGCGAGTATAAGCTTAGAAAACCTACTTGAACGCATAGTCATGAACATACTTCTGATTTGCTACCAAAATACTAAAAAGCGTTATTAAAGTAAATCCATCTCTCAAAAATTCTAGGAGTGAGTATTTTCTTATCTACAGTCCAAAATCTGCAAAAAAAAGAGTACAAGTACTCTTTTCTAACTAGGTCCATTTCAATTGAGAGCCTGCACAGAATGCTGCAACCCTTTCTGAATGTCTTGAACATGAGTTAAATCACTAAGCTGCTGACCCTGCTCTGGTTTTGGTTCATTGATATAAAACTCCTCAACAATATCCAGTCCCTCCTCACCTCCTACCTCAAATCTGGCATTACCATAACCTAGCCTTGCCACATGATCTAAAGCCTCCTGATAAAACCCTGCTGTCTTGCTTTGTCCATCGATCTGTTTGGCTGAAGTAATGGCTTCTTGTAGATTGATTCCATCACGTAAGGTTAAGTCCACGTAATAAATTGGGGTACGGTAACTTTGCGTTGTGCTTTTTCCTCGTAAGGTCAGTTGCAATGGCAAACATGAAAGTAAATCACCTGAAGCCGCATGGTAATAACGAAGCCGTGCAGCTAAGGTACGAATGCTATTGAAACCTGTAGTCCTAAAAATGAATGTACCCAACTCATCCGACTCATCTAGATTGACGTAAAGCCGCCCATAAGGCTTGCAGTGTCCACCTTGGGCCAAGGGGCATAAATCAGGTGATGGACATGGATGCTGTTCAACCCCGTTTTGTCCAAGTCGCTGACAGGTTTCACCATTACCAGTACAGATGGGCCGACCAGTTTGTCGGTCGAATAGAGTGTACTCAGCTCGCAAGTTGAGTTCAGGATCATTAAAAATCATCCGGACAGGAATGGTTCTGAGTTTCTGGTTTTGTGCCTTGGCTCTTAGCTGCTCATCCAGTGGGTGTTTCACCCAGCCATCCTTATTCTGAATTTGGCTAGTAATCGTAAATTGATCATCTTTTTCAGGCAGACGTTTACCATTCTTTTCGACCACTTTACCGATACTAATTCTGCCGAGTATTGGCGGTGTAATCGCTAAACCTTTGATCATGTTGTTTGTCCTATAAGTAAAATTTTACTGATTACCCCTTGCTATGTAAGTAAACAGAAATATGAAAAGCTACGACTTCGCAAAAACCGCCATTGTTGGTCTACCGCTCCTTCGGGAGTCGGTAGATCGGGGGTGGTTTTTTTGCGCTTTTGGGAAGAATGGATATTTCATGCATATATAGTTAGCGATATAGATGCATGGTTTTGATCGGGTCAGTCATCATTGCTATAGATTTGAAAACGTCGTGTCCCCACCTTGTTTTGTGGAAACTCATTGATTAGTTCAGGATGCATTTTCAATACAGCCTTATTATCTAAAGCAATGGAGTCTTTAGATCGTTTCCACGTCACTGAACCATTGGCAAAAGTTGCTCGTTCAGCATCTTTCATTAACATCTGAATTTGATGCTTAGTTTCATCAAAGCTGTTTTGGTGTTTTTCAATATGATGCTTTTCTTGAATCAGTTGAGCAAACAACTGATTGGCTTGTTCATTTTGACTGAGATCTTCGACACTGAGTGGAATATGTTGAGGATAGAGTTGCTGAATGGCTTTAGCTGCCGATTCACTGGCATCGACTGAAGGTGGCGTGTCATTTTCCACACACTCCCAAAAGTATCGCTCTGCATTCACAATATGTTGAATGACTGATTCACTGCGTGCCACTTTATAGATACGAGTTTCATGACCACAGATCAGCACACAAATATGCGCTGCCTTTTTGCCTGTTACAGCGAGTTGATGTTGCACCTGACACAATACGTATAAAGGCACACCATCTCGCCATAACTTTGCTCCATATTCCCCTGCGGTTTTGCATTCTAAAATCTGTACTTCCTCACTACCTACCACCGAGTAATCTAAGTTAGCCAGCATAAAATGCTTATCCTCATCAGGATGTTGTAGTACGGCATTGATACGACGAACTTTGTTGTTGGTATGCATGCTGTAGTATTCAGCGACCAAAGGTTCAAGTTGTTTACCCCAATATAAAGGGGCATGACCTGTGCTTTCATCTTCAATGGATTGTTTAACTCGACCTGTCTTGATCATCCACAGTTCTAGCATCGACATATAGGGATTAAGTCCACAGGCTGCGGCACAGTCACTACTGCCAATACCTTGGCGTCTGACTTCAAGCCATTCTGCTTGAGTCATATTCTTTGTATTGACCAAGCGTTTGGCTGTGAATAATTTTGGGGCAATAAATGGGGTACTTGCCTGTTGCATAGATGGATTTAAAATTGCGGTATTCATATTGAAGTCCTGATTATTTTGCTATGTAAAATGATGGGGATCACAAAAAATGGGCATAAAAAAACCACAGCCGAAGCTATGGTTTTAATAATTTTTAAAATTCGAAATTCCATTTAAAAATGCTTAGTTAGGTCTAACTTTCCATGATTGAAAAATGTATATTCCGCACTATGCAAGCATGTTAAGTGCCTGTTCCAATCCTCGTTGTTTGATCGATGCGCCAGCACCAAACCAAGCTGAATCAAGCCGGTGATCGGTACTCATGGCACGACGTTCGTGGTCTATAAATTCTGTGATTGAACACAGTAATCCATAGGCTGTTCCTTTGGCTGAACTTAGCTCCGCACCTCGTCCTTGACCATTAAACATTTCCATAGCTCGACTCATCGATTTGGCATTTGGTTCAGCTTTGTCCTTGCCATTGGCTTGGGCTTGTAAGGCTACATCACGGTAGAACTGGATGATGTTGTCCTCCTGATCCACCACGTTGTTCATTGTGCTGTTATTGAACACGGCATCAAAGTAAGCGGATGCTTCCATCTGACTCACTTTACGTTGTGTCAGTTGCTTCATTTCATACATGTGTTCATCCCATGCACGTACTGAAATACCGAGTTGCTGTTTGACCTTATCAGCATCAAATTTAGTACTGTGTGGAACTTTGACCACACCTGCACTGCTGTTCTGTCCTTTTAAGGCAATCGCTAAAGTATTGTTGCACACTACTCGGATCGAGGTAAATTGTGCGGTGGTGGCAAGGGTTCCGTCACATGCTGTTGCCAAGAGCATATAGCCATTACTGACATCTTTGCCCTTCAACATGGATGTTTGCCCTGTACGTGCTAGTGCCCAGAATTTCTTGCCACCTTTGAGTACACCTGCGGTTTCAAGTTCAAAACCTGATTGCTCGGTGAGGTCACGATAGAATTCTAAAATCTCTCTCGGTTGCACTTCCTGAAAGCGTTGACTGACGACTGACAGTGGAGCATGGGTATCAGAGCGATATAAAACTCGTTGTTCTTCATAAGGCATGATGATGCTTTGCCCACGGTCATTCTGCGCCATATAACTGACATTAGAAGATTCAATCCGCCAATCCATACCTGCCTGCTGTGCCCAGACTTCAATCGGTTGGTTTTGTGTCAGTTGATTCCCTAGTCCGTGCCAAGGGGTTTCTCCGACATACGCCATTTGTTCAAGTTGATGTGCCATAGTTTTATTCCTTTTAATTTGAAAATGAAATTTGAATTTGTGTGGTTACTAACGATCTTTAATGCAAAAGGTGCGCTGGAAACTTTTGGTAGCAGTTGTGGCAGAAGCATAAATTCTGCTGTGGTGGTGTGCTTTGTTCGGTAAATGAATTCAACACACTGCCGAGTACCGTTCCTGCTATTCCACCGACAATCGGTGGCAGATTGAAAGACTTTGCGACCGTGGTTCCCAATGCACCCAATGTGGTCGGTGTGACCAAATTGGTTAAGGTCGTATTTGATTGTTGTGTACTTGCTTCAACCAATATCACATTCGTTGAATGGCAAAAGGGACAGCTCAAGCTCATAGCTCGACTCCTTAAATTTTGTGCATAAAAAAAGCCTGCTCGATGGCAGACTTTGTTTTCATATTTTCATGAAGAACTCAAAAGAGTTTCATGATTCTCATTAGGATATTATGTGTCTGAAATTATTTGGAATAACTTTTAATTTACTAATTCAATTAGTAAATAATCTCTCCAATTTTTTATTTCAAATACAACTATCAATATTATTCCAACACTCAAGCAGGTTTAAGCTGATGAGTACGATTAGGCTGTGCTGAATCAGGTTTGGCAAGTTCCCTATAAATCTCTAATTGACGATTAATTTCATTAATTTTTGGCTGTAGATCAACTGATATAAAATTACTTGACTCATCAATAGCCACCCAACCAGCTTGAACCTTTTCCATTTCATTACCTTTTTGCAACTTATGTAATATCCATTGGTTCAGATGATAGGCACGCATATAAGCTTCATGTTGATAGATCAATAAAGTACTAAAAGTAATAATACGATCAGCATTATTCAACATATGAGTTTCAAAACTTTGTAGCTGTTTGAATAGCACATTTGTTCGATGAACCAATAAATTTTCATTGAACCACGCTGCGAATTCAATGAGTAATTTCACTACGATATCTCTCTGATTACACAAGGCTTCTCGATTCATACTATTTGCACCTGTAGAACCAGCAACCCCTCCCATATATGCACCAATACCACTCGCAACAATGACTCCAACACCACCTGTAGCAAGACCTGCTAATGCGCCGAGTAGCATTGACCCTGTCATTGCACCTCCAGCAATTGCAGCAGTTTCTTTGCCAACATTTTTTAAGTATTGCTCGCCATCCACTTTACCTGAATTAAAATCACCATAATTACGATATGCCGCTAAACCAATCGTTAATAGTGGGATTGGTAGCATATCTCCTACATCCGCAAAATCTGAAACTTGCTCTAGTCCTACACCAGTAGTTTCCTGAACAGCTTCATAGCTTAAAGTGGTATCCACTAACACCATCGGATGATTACCTAGCTGCTCTGCAAGTTCACTGTTCACAATCACTGGAATATCTGGATACTTATCAAAATGACTTAATACATAATCAGCATCCATTGAGCACTTAACTTGCATCGGTGTGCCATCAACAATCAAATCATAACCAGCTTGGTTTGCGCTATCGGGAAATTCAACTGTATGTCCTTGTTGTTGTAAATTCAGTGCAACCTGTTGTTCAGCAACATAACCAGTTAAACGAGTCACTGCTCCTGCACTATCTAGTGTATTCGCTGAAATGTCTTGTAAAGTATTTAAGTTTTCAGGATTTCCTTTTGATGCAAAGCTCAATGCATCTAATACAGATGGATCAATATGTGCATAATCCCAAATTAATCCTAAAGAATATGCGGATGCCGTTAAGCCCACACCCACCTTTAGCCCTTGATCAGATAATATTTTTTCTAGCTCTTTTTGTGCTTTTTGATTTTGGTTAAGACACTCAACAATTTTTTTATTTTTCAAAAGTTTTGGTGCACTCGCAATAATTCCTTCACTATATGGAATCTGCGAATCACGCCCTCCAAAAAATGTACCAACTCCCTTACTAAAACTATTTAGCCCACGTCCCATGTCAGCTAAGAAATTCGTATCTTCAGGACGAGTTGCAATAACGTCTTCTGGTAAAAGGGCTGTTATAGCACGATTGAGTAGATTCCCTTGTAATGCTCTATCTTTCGCATCGTCTATAGAGCAAAGTAAATATACAGCATATTGCAAATCACCAAACTCTCCTTTTTCCTGATTATAGATAACATTCTTCCGCATTATTAAACATTCAAGATAATCAAAATATAATGTTTCTTGATAAGAACAATGCTCAAAATAGTACTCAAACTTTTCTATAGCGCTAGTATAGATTTGACTACGTTTGTACACTATCGCCTGTGCTTTAATGACAGCATTGCTAGGCTCACGCTCAAATAAAATTTTTAAGATCTCTCGACTAATCTGTAAATGTTCACTTTTTTCAATCTTCGATAAATACCGACTGACTAATTCAGAAATATTCATCGACGCTTGATGCTTGAGTTTGAATAAAATACATTGCTCTAACCAAGCATAATTTTTTGCATGCCCCTGATAGTGAGGGATAAATACTGTTTCAATCAATTCAACCAATTCTAAAGCAACGCCAATTTCCTCAGATGAATTGATAGAAAATTCCCATTTTTGTGGAATAGTCACACTAAATAAGCGAGAGAAAAACCCCGAATTAAGATCAGCTTTTTCTTGAGTAACTAACATCAACATATCTTCTGGAGTAAGTGTATGTTTTTGAGTTTTAATTCTATCTAGTCGTACTTTAAGTAATTTAAAATTCATATATCCCCCTAATTTTTTGAATTTTCAGATAATTTACTATTTTAGACACCAGAATTATATTACTTAAAATTGAAAAAGTACTAGTGTATTAAAAATAATAAAATTATTGATTTATTTATATATTTTCATAACCTCGATTGACTAAACTCACCCTTAATTTTATCATTCGACTGCTGACCTACATCGTCAGTCGGTTTTGACAGACCGTTTACAAAAGGCGCACAACAACGCTGTGATGGTTTTGTGCGTTCTCTTAAGTCACGCCTTTACGGTGAGACTGGGAGGGGCACGCTTGCGTGCGCTGATTTCCTTTTGTATCAGTCTGTCAACCCGCCCAGTCTTGCCACCATTATTTGACAGTAATTTGGTAAGACTCTCTTTCATACAAAAGGAGTAGTCACCATGACTCAGCACTTTCTATCTATATTATTTTCCCTAAAACGATTTTCTATTCCTCTGTTGCAATAGCAACTTTCAAAATTTTTTGCTTATTTGACTGATCTAAACGCTATCTAGCCTTGGAAAGCTTTTTCAGATCTACACTTTAGTCAATTCAGCAAAATATATTACACATCAAATAACACAATAAAAATTAGGGGAAATGATGAAAATTCAAACTTCACTCATTGTTGTCTCAGTTGCACTTCTAGCATCAGGCTGTGCCAGCAAAACCGAACGCCAGTTTATCAGTGGTTGTAAAACAGGCGGCATTAATGACAGCACTTGTTCATGCATCTACGACAAACTTGAAAAGAAATATGGTGAGGGTGGACTGAAAGAAAATATCTACACCTTACAACAAACTGAATCCTTCCAGATGGATATGGTCAATGTGTCCTATCAGTGTATGAAGGAGTAGCCATGAGAACACTTGCAGGCATTATCTGCGTCATCGCTGTGATTTGTGTACTGGGTCTACCCTTCATTAGCTTCATGATCGTGATGGGAATTTTTATTGCATTGGCAAAATTTGCAACTGGGGGGGAAGTAAATGAATTCTAATCTTAAAGCTGGACTGATCAGCACTTATCTGGTCATTGGATTCTTTTTTGCCATCTATCAACATTTCTGGGGGCAGTATAACTATAAGCCATTTACCTACAATTTAGGGCAAGGCTTAGTGTGGCCTGCGGTGATGTTTCCTGTAATCGGTAAAATTGTTGGTGGAATTTTGATTCTACTATTCGTCTGGTTTGTTGTTATTCGTCCTAAATTATAAGGGAGTGCAATCATGAAATCATTATTTTCCACCATTGCCTTGTGTTCCCTGTTAATGGCATGTAGCCAGAACAATCAACCACCAAAAACTGATACTTCAGGTGAGCCTACCAATAATGCTGCTCAGCATACTCAATCAATCTATGCTCCTTATACCGAGGAAGCAGTTAAAGCTAAACTCAATGAAATGCAGATGATTATTGACAATGGTCATGTCTATTTACCTGCTGAGGTCAAGGAAGCGGAGTCTTATATCAGTGGATGGAATAAGTATCCTGATGTGCTGAAAGCCATGATGGAAACTGACCTTAATCCAAACAACACTCAGGAAGCTGCTGACATTCCGCTTGAGAATGAATCTGCACAAGTTAGCGATCTAAATGTTAAGGCTCGCATTAGTGCTAGAGAATCTCAATCTGCTTTTAATGTACAAGGGGCAATTGAATATATTCTTGAAATTCAATCGACCAGCAATCAGCCTTTTGTTCTACAAGGCATGAAAATTAATCGTGGTCGTTGTGGTTATTACACCGCTGACTTTCATAGCAAGATGCCTGTGCAAATGAGCTATAGCTCTACAGTATCGTACTTATTGAAATGCCGTGGTGATCAGGTGCTTGAAGCTGAATTAATCACCGATCAAGGAAATGTAAGTTTGTCTTTTTGATGTCAAACTGTACAAGATAGAGAATACATCTGATAGTCGTGTTCTCTATTTTTAATATCATAATGACTCATTTTGTTCAATATCTCTGCGCCATTTTACTTCAAACTGACCTGTACCAAAAGTCCGCATCTGTGGAGAGGTTTTAGCCCGTAAGCGCTGATCTTCTTTTTCAGGATTGACCAAGTACATCGCTGCACGAATCGCATTTGTAACTTGTATTGGTTGATCACGATGAATCATTCCAACCCCAAGCAATCCATTTTTATCAAATTTTTCCTTGTTGTCTTTGGTATTACAGTTGTAGTGAGTACCCTGTTGATTGGTGATGTGCTTCCAATACTCAGCCACCAGTTTTGCTAAACCTGAATCCTCTATACGACTATTCCCATCATAGATGAGTAATAAATGGCAGTGATAGCCTTTTTCTACACCCTGCTCTAATGCCCATACATAACCTTGTAAGTGCTTAAAACAGGTATCTTTATTTGACATACGATTACATAGAATATCCAATGCATACTTAAAGTCTTGAATACCCCAATGGATTTGATATTCTTTAAGAATAGAGATATCTACTCGAACAAACTGTAATCTAGCATAGTGTGTAAGCAGTTTATTTAGGTAGCATTCCAGTTTAAAGCGATTACGTTGTTCTTGACGCTGAAAATCGAATTGTTCTCGTATTGTATTTTTCATCTCATGTTGAATTATGCCTTGAATATGGAAGATGTGGTTTAGTTCAAATCGTAAAATATCTTCATAAAGATGGGAGTCCAATTTATCCATAATGTAATCTACGAGATTAATCACTCTTTTGAAAACATTAATGATTCTGGAATAAGTAAAATCTTCTCTGTAAATCACCTTAAAAGCACACACAGCATCCAACAGCTCTCGCTTGAATTCTTCATGATCATCAACAAATTGCTCATGGCATGTACTAACCATAAAATCTTCGATTGAGATAAGAATGGATGATTCACTTTCTAATGGATTATTCTGGTACATTTAGGTTCTCACTGAAACATAAGGTTCATATCTAAGTGAGAGATGTAAAATTTTACTGATCATGATTCTAAAGCAGGATGTTGTGGTCATCCTGCTTAGCTGAACATGCTTAGAGACTTTGGAACATACTATAGGGTTAATTTAGAATGCTTTTAGTGATTTGATATTGATACATTGTCTATAACCCATTTGAGTATGGGCTATACTTAACTAAATAACTCACTGTATTTAATCAACGATATAAGTTATTGTTTATATTATTAATAGATAATAATATATATTACCTGTTAAGCAAACCTGTCTAGACTGACCATTACACCACTGCGCCATACAGCGAGAATAACCAAATTATGGGAATATTACAGAAGCTAAACTTACGCTACTTTTTTATTCAGCAATTCAGTTCCTCCTGTATAAAACTGATCCAGCAATCCATATTTTTTCATGTCATCAACACTAGGTTCAATGAATTTCAGCAAATAGTCTTCGTTCGAATATTCCTCCTCTTTCCCACGAATTGGATGAGGGATATCGATCAGAAAAAACTCATCTTTAGTGAGTGTTGAATCGGGCACATAGATACAACTATACATTTTCTGCGACTCGACTTTTGGTATAATTTGAAAAAACTTGCCTGCTACATGACTGAGTCTTCGCGTACTTTTTAAAAATGGTAAAATCTGATTTTTGGCAATCAAATTCAAACAAAATAATAAGAATTCTAGGATGAACCGTTGCTCCTGTTTCTCTAGCTTCTGAATCTGTATTTGGATGTCCGCATCTGGATCGCTGTTTCTGATTAAGTCAGGATTTGTAATCAATTCCAAACGGTATTTTTCTTGAAAGACAAAAGGATAAATATCTTTTTCAATTGTAGTCCGATTTAAAATATCTACACCATATAACAGTGAACCTTGTAAGATATGCTGACGTAAACCCCGCTGATCAAGCAGTCTGCAACACCATGATTCAAAATAGCATTGCATCATTGTCAAATTTGAATCCAAATCATTCAACTTGATATGTTGCTTCTTTTTATTGATTAATGCTTGTTTGAACACTTTTGCAAATACTGTCAAATCTCCTTGTTCCTGATGGCATTGTTGTAATTGCAAATAATGAATTAGACATTCTTTAATGAAACTAGAAATCGTCTCCTGAACTTGTGATGAAGACTGGATACGCTCAATCATTGTTCCAGAAATAATGTTGATTTTATCTGAATCAAGCCCCTTAAGAACCAATGTCGTAAGGTGATTGAGATCGCGTGAGTTGTCAGAATCCAACGGCTGCACCTGCTCAGAAATTACCGTAAAAATATCAGCAATCATTTTTATTTCAAAATGATGTCTTTCACTCGCTTCCAATATATAAAACCGACCATACCGAGCATGATTACCCCAAAAGGTATGAGATAAATTCAACACGTAGGTTGGCGTTATATTTTTTATAAATTTGTTATTGATCGTCCCATGCACATGTACCCGAAGCAGACCTATCTTTTTCAAAAAGTAGATCGAATCAAATATTGCTTGCTTATTTAACCCTGTTTTAGCAACCAGTTGTGTTGTACCTATATTACGTATCACCCCATAAGCATCACATGAGCGAGTCAAGTTTGATAATGTCAACAATACCCTAAAATCCAGTTTTTGTTCGGGTAGTAAATCAAACTTTTTAGTGGTCACTCTGACTTGAGATAATTTGATTAAAATAAGCATTAAAAGGTCAAACTGCTTAATCGCTCTCTTAAGGCGGACATACCTATGATGGGATGTTTCATGTTGATTAACTTTACTCAATAGCAGATTTAAATAATCTAAATTCAGCTGTATTGTTCTAACTCTTGCCCGCCGACCTGTTTCTGGATATGAAAACTCCAATATCTCAAAGCCTGATAACTCCTCCAATACCAGTTTTAATTTTTTATGTTGCACACCTATCTTTTCAGACAATTCCAACAATGAATCGTTGGTTTTTTGTGTACCAAAGAGACTAATAAATTTAATCAGCACCAGTCTAGCGTAGGAACTTAATCTATGTGGTGATAACTCATTAAAATTAAAAATGAGCTGCTTATGCTCTTCTGTCATTTCATCCATACATTTTTATTCATTCAACATTGCTATTAGTAAATTTTAGAATTATTTTTAGATAGGCACAAATATTTACTATAAAATAAATTTAAAACAAATAAACATTTACTAAACGTATTTAGAAATGTTTATTCCACCTTAATTAAAATCTATAATCATATTAGAATTTCAAACATCATAGAACATCAAAATGGCAAGAAAACAACTGACATTGCAACAATGGCTTGATAAAGATCAGACATTAAAATCCTTGTTTTTAGAGCACGAATGTAACAAAGAGCAGGCACTACTGCAGATAGTTCAGCTTCCTGATGGACGATTGCAAATTCAGCCCATCGAAACCATGATCCACCCATTACTCGTAGCAGAAATAACGAATCAATGGGTACTTTTACTCAATGAAAAATATTTTTCCGATCTAAAAAATAGATTCAGAAATTTCAAATATTCCAAGAAAAATCATGCGAATGTGAGAAAGCAATTTTATCTAACCTCACATACAGCCAAAAAAATGGAGGCATTGACTGAAAAGCTCAAACTTAAAACTGAGGCAGAGTGTCTAGAATTCCTGATGAATACGTATGAGGCAAAGCAAACGCTCCCTCCACCCTATAAGCAAAAATTAAATGAAAAAGACATGATTATTGAGGAATTGAACCAACGCATCAAAGCCCTTGATAAAATGCTTTATATTAAACAGCTTCAGGTACGCAAACAGGATGAAGTCATCCAGAAGTATCTCATTAATGAATTAATCAACAGTAAAATTACCATTAATGAATTAACCAATAGCCCCCTTCAGGACGCCAGTGAAATTCAGAAATTAAAACTCCAGTTTTTAAAGGAAATACAGAAAAATATTCAGCTAGAGCAAATCAGGCACCTATCCGTTGATCAAATTGCTTCTGATACTTTTGGTAATGAATAAGCTGATGATTGTTTTTTATGAGTACTTCTTATCACTTTTGAATAAGAATATCCTGTAACAGTTCAGTACAATCCCTTAAGTGGTGAAGAATACTTTCATCATTATAAATGGTGTTATAGGGTATTTTTTTCCCCAGCAGCAAAGCAGGGTCAGTTGACTTCTGAGCAATGATTAATTCGTTTATTTCTAACTGAAGTTTGTCGATCCTGTTCTGATATTTACGATTCTGATAAACCTTTCCATGATAATTTTCATTCTGTTTATTATGGGAATTAATGAGTCGTCCCTTTTCCAATTCTTCAATCAATGCCAGCTTAGAATCTATTTCATTCTGAATCCAGACCAGATTATTTTTTTGATATTCAAGTCTAAGTATTGGCAAAATTGATTTTACCGCCTGTGATAAATTCTCCCACCGACCATTTTTATGAGCTTCATCCCTTAAAACCCGATACAGAATTTGATGCCGTGGGTATACATTCTTATCATTACGAACTTTGACTGCCCGAATACCTCTCATTCGTTTCAAAATCTTTAAATTGCGTTGGGTGCAAATATTTTCATCCAGAGCCTGATAAGCCTGTAAAATGACACTATAACGTTTTTTTTGAATTGTATTTGAAAGCGTATCAAACTCGTCTTTTAATGCATTTAGCTGTTCCAATAGTACTACTATCTGCATAGGTGAAATGACAGTATTCTCACCTAAAATCAGTTGATGAAATTCATTTATTTCTTTCAGAATTAAATCATTGAGGTGTAGTCGCTCGTTCAGCACCTTTCGCTGTATATCGCTTAACTCAGCAACGATGATTCTTTTTTCTGGCTCATCAGCTGTTTTTATATTTCCACATGCCTCATTTTGTAAAAAACTGGATTCATAATAAGTAAACAGACAATCAATGAACTCCTGTTCCAATTCATTTAAGTCTTCAAATTTTATAATAGACATATTTTTATATTCCAATATGTTAACAATGTATAATAGTAATGTTTTTTTATAATTATGCACTGTTCTTTTATCACTGTATACCACTGTCTATCATGAGCCATATGAAAGTATGCAATGTTCAATATCAATACTTTCATACTGTTAATATTTATGTGTATAAAATCCTAGAGGTGGAAAATGATAGAACAGCATTATCGTGTCAAAGACTTAGTCAACTACCCTGAACGCCCTGCCAAGGACTATGTAGATCGTGGTGGTCGCAGACGAAAGCTATCTTATAAGCCTGCAACCAAAGGGATATTGAATATTGCAGAATCCACCTTCTGGAAAATGATTCGTCGGGGTGATTTTCCTGAACCTACCTATTTAACAGCAAGTATGCCCACATGGGCTGAAAGCCAGATTATTGAATGGCTTGAACTCAAAGAGCTTAAAGCAGCATAAATTAAATAGCCTGTCGTTTGACAGGCTATTTTTTTATCATTGGATTTTCATCTTTTTACTGTTGCTGATCCAGCAATGATTCTAGGTAATTCGCCCACTCCTGCATCATCTCCCGACGATTGTTTAAAAATTTGGTTCGATTGTAGGCTGTACCATTATTATCTTTTACTTTATGTGCCAATTGATGCTCAATAAAGTCTACACGTTGTTCTAATATTTCATCCAACATGGTTCGTGCGGTTGCACGTAATCCATGTGCCGTTTGCTTCCCAGCATAGCCCAAGCGTTTTAACGCTGAGTTAATCGTATTATCAGAAATAAAAGTTTTACCATCCCGACCCACGAAAATGTATTCACTGTATGGGTGCAGATCAATAATTGAATCAATTAAGTCAAAGGCCTGATCTGACAATGGTACAATATGAAGCTGCTTGGTTTTACTAGCTGTAAATTTAAAGCATCTTTCTTCACAATAGAAATACTCCTTTTTCAGCTTGCGTATCTCCCCAGGTCGCTGAAAGGTCAACACGGAGATTTTTAACGCCACTTGTGTGATATGTGAACAACGTGGATAAAGTTTGGAGTAGTTCCAAATTTTATTGAGCATTGGAGCTAGTTCCTGCTCCTCTGTCACGGCTGCAAAGTTCCCACCCTGTGGTTTGGGCAGTTCAATATCCTCAATAGGATTGTATTGAATCAGCTTCTTTTTACGTGCTGACTTAAATATCTGGTTCAAGTCCGATTTTAGGCGTTTGGCAACTGACAATGCACCACGTTCAATAATGCGCTTAAAGACCTTAATCTCAAGAATTTCCAAGGTAAGCTGTGGAAAGGTTAAATCACCAATATAGGGATAGACATCGTGCTTTAAACGACGGATCGTCTCTTCATCCTGTTTTTGCTCTAGCTCACGTTTATATAGCCATGCTTCAGCAACAATACGAAAGGTATTTTCTGCTTCTTTCTGTTTCTGGGACTTGGTTTCAATCCGCTCCATTGCTGGATCGATGCCCTGCTTAATGAGCTTCTTATATTCATCACGAATAGTGCGAGCATCATCCAGTGAAACTTCAGGATAAGTACCTAAAGATAAATCATTACGTTTGGCTAAAAATGGACGTGTGTAATTGAATATCCAGTACTTGCTACCACTCTGATCAATACGCAGGTACAGGTTTCCCCCATCAGACAGCTTATACATCTTGTCAGGATCAGGTTTAGCTTTTTTAACTTGTAAAGCACTAAGCTTATTGATTCCACGAGTCGCCATAATTCAGACATAAAAAAATGCAGTAAGAAATAATCTTACTGCATTTTTTACTACTTTATAACTACCGATTGGCGTAGTGCGTCACGGCTTGTCATATCGTATATTTCCAACTTTAACCTTATAAATCATAAACTTATATAGTGTTAAACAGTGTCAGAAACTTGAATTTGGCGGAAGCGGTGAGATTCGAACTCAAGAAATCACTTTTCAATAGGTTGTATTATATTTTTTCATTAATTATCAACTCACTAAATTCTTTTAGATTTTATTGTTTGTGCCAAGTTTTGTGTCAAAGTCTTTGATAAAAAATCAATTCAGGGGCTTTGAGTGAATAGAAAAAAATGCTACTACTTATACAATGGCTGCTTTACCATCCATTCTTTCCTATGATCGATGGGAATTAATTGCGGTGTTGCATCAAAGCAAGAATCGAGTTAATTACTTCACTCGGTTCTAAATGAAATACTATCAAAGTATTTTAGGATGAAACATTATAATTCTAATAATGGCGTTAATTCCCTTCTTGCAATCTCATAGGCTTCATCACGATCTACGCCCATTGCGTATAGCAATAACTCAGCGATTTCAGTACCTGCATCTCTCCAGGTTTTATGTCCTTCTAATACGAGAAAAATAGATGTCAAAACAGATCCTGCGATCAAAGACATGATGGAAAGCAGTTGATCCTCACGGAATGTATATCGCTTATTGTCTAAACCAGCCATTACATCTGGCAATGGTGAATCACTACTTGACCATAAGGCCATTAATGATTTTGAACTGAAAGCAAAGCGGCATATAAATCGTCCCCAATCGGACTCTTCATGGGCTCTACGAACATACATACGAATACCAGTTGCAAGGCGAATAGCCGAATCTGATTCATTCCCTAGTGTTTTAATAACACGTGCATTCATTTCTTCCGCAAGTTGAGATGCGATGTCTTCGAACAATGTATCAGGATCTAGCTGATTATTATAAATAGTACCACGAGCCACACCAGAAGCTGAAGCGAGCTCACTTATACTAATATTAGTAGAGCCTTTTTCAGCAAAAAGTTTTAATGCTGTCTTATGGATTCTTTGCTGTGATGAAGATAAACGCACAATTTAAACCTTTTGAACAAGAATGCAGTATTTGAACAATTTTGACTATTATTATACAGATTATACCATTCATCAAAACTTTTTGTGAGTTTCTTACGTAACCAACCCAATTTTGCTTTTATCGGTTGATCTGCATTTTTCCAATAGACTGAGTAACTTGCTCACGAATATGCTATATACCTTGTTGCATAATATCTAAAGTAGATATTCACTCCCCAAAGCTAAAATAAAACGTTGAGGCTTGGGAATCAGTAAATATCCTAGTCCAGTAGAAATAAGTGGAAAAATATCTCCACTTCTTAACTTATTATTCAGTTTAAATGTTTTAAGAAATTTCTGCGCAGTTGTATTTTGCTGAATATCATTGGCATTTTAAGAATACATCCCTGTATTCTTAAAACTTAGTTTATTGTTTTGCCCAATCTAGGCTCTTTTCCCATAACTCATTGGCTAAATTAATATTCTGAGCAGCAGGCGAAGAAACTTTGACTTTACAATCTTCGTAATAGAACCCCGTATCGCTAGCAAGCTGCGGTTGGGTAGCACAATAAAGTGTTGTTTTCGCACCTTCCTCGGGGCTAATCATAAAGCGACTAATGAGCTTAACTAAGGGTTGTGGCAAACCTCGCCATACATTGGTTGAAACAATACCCGGATGAATGGCATAGGTGGTTACACCTGTACCGTACAAACGTCGTCCCAATTCTTTTGCGAACAAGATATTGGCGAGTTTGGCGACTGCATACTCTTTTAAACCGCCAAAACTCTTGGTGAACTGCAGTACAGTATTAAAATCAATGTCCTGTGCATGTCGGTGTGCCTTACTTGCAACCACAATCACGCGTGCAGGTTTTGATTCAATCAATTTTTCAGTGAGTAATTGGGTGAGAAGAAAATGTCCGACATGGCAAACCCCAAACGTAAGTTCAAATCCTGAAGCGGTCATGCCTTTCTGACCAGCCAAACCTGCATTTGCAATCAGTAAATTCAAAGGCAAATTTCGAGAAAGAAATTGTTCCGCACACTGTCGTACAGAGTCTAAATCAGCAAGATCTAACTCTATAAACTCCACCTTTGCACGCCCAAAACTAAGACTTTGGATTTCTTGAAGTACAGCTTGTGCTTTCTTTTGAGAGCGACACGCTAAAAAGACATGATAGCCTTGTAAGGCTAGCTCTCTTGCAGTGACTGCACCTATACCAGAGTTTGCACCTGTAATTAAAGCGACTTTACCATTTAATTTGAATTGAGACATGCTGTTATCCTGCCTGTTGCTGTTTCAAAAGATCTAAAGCGACATCAACAATCATATCTTCCTGCCCACCCACCATACGACGACGACCCAATTCCACTAAAATATCAACGGTATTTAAATCATAACGTTTAGAAGCAATTTCGGCATGACGCAAGAAGCTTGAATATACCCCAGCATACCCTAATGCAAGTGTTTCACGATCTACTCGTACTGGGCGATCTTGCAATGGTCTCACTAGTTCATCAGCAGCATTCATCAACGTAAATAAATCAGTACCATGATGCCAACCTAAACGTTCAGCAGCGGCAATAAAAACTTCTAGTGGTGCATTGCCAGCACCAGCCCCCATACCCGCAAGGCTGGCATCAATACGGTCACAGCCTTCTTCCACAGCAACAATAGAGTTCGCAACGCCTAAACTTAAATTATGGTGCGCATGTATACCTGTTTGTGTTTCAGACTTTAGAACATCTTTCATCGCTCGGAAGCGTGCGCGAATATCATTCATCGACATCGCACCACCTGAATCCACCACATAGATACACTGTGCACCATAGGACTCCATCAGTTTACCTTGTTGTGCCAATGCTTCAGGCGTGGTCATGTGGCTCATCATCAGGAAGCCCACGGTATCCATACCTAACTCTCGGGCATATTCAATATGCTGTTTGGAAATATCAGCTTCTGTACAGTGTGTCGCAACACGAACAACACGGGCACCTGCCTTATAAGCCGCTTTGAGATCGTGAATCGCACCAATGCCAGGTAACAATAAGGTTGCAATTTTCGCATGGTTGAGTACATCAGCAGCTGCCTCAATCCATTCCAGATCTGTATGTGCGCCAAAACCATAATTGAAGCTTGAACCTTGTAATCCATCACCATGCGCAATTTCAATACTGTCTACTCTTGCTTCATCTAAGGCTTTGGCAATTTGTTGCACATTTTGAATGGAGTACTGATGGCGGACTGCATGACTGCCATCACGTAAAGTCACATCGGAAATATATAATTTTTTGATCTTATCCATCGTTCAACCCTCAACCAATGCACGTTGTGATTGGAGTGATGCAGCCATTTTCTCACCTGTTGCCAACGCTGCCGAAGTCATAATATCTAGATTGCCCGCATAGGCAGGTAGGTAATGCGCTGCACCCTCAACTTCTAAAAACACACTGGTTTTTAGCCCAGAAAATTTCCCTAATCCTGCAATATTAAGTGGGACAGATTCAGGAATCACCTCGAACTGGACTTTTTGTTTTAAGCGATAGCCAGCAACATATTTTTGAACCTCAGCCACCATCTGCTCAATCGAGGCTTCAACCGCAGCCTGATCCGCAGCTTCAGACAACACATACACCGTATCACGCATCAATAAAGGAGGTTCAGCAGGATTGAGGACAATAATAGCTTTGCCTTTTACTGCACCACCGACCGTTTCCAAAGCTTTCGATGTTGTTTCAGTAAACTCATCAATATTTGCCCGTGTTCCAGGACCAGCTGACTTACTGGAAATAGAGGCCACAATTTCAGCATAATGGACTTTGGCAACTTTTGAGACCGCTGCAACAATCGGAATCGTTGCTTGTCCACCACAAGTCACCATATTTACATTGAACTGATCGATATGTTGCTCAAGATTCACCACAGGCACACAATATGGACCTATTGCCGCAGGAGTTAAATCCACCATACGGATATTTGGCTTATGTTGTCTTAATATTGCATCGTTTTTAATATGTGCATTGGCAGAGGTGGCATCAAAAACAATATCGATCTGCTTAAATTCAGGTAGGTGAATAAGCCCTTGAACACCTTCAGACGTGGTTGCAACCCCCATTCTTTGGGCACGAGCCAAGCCATCCGATTCTGGATCAATACCAACCATGACAGCGATTTCAAGATGCTCAGCATAACGTAACATCTTGATCATGAGATCACTGCCGATATTACCACTACCAATAATTGCAGCCTTGATTTTATTTTTTGATTGATTATTCATGTTCTCCACCTATACCAACTGGCAACTGACAGAACCTAAACGACCAATATAGGCAGTCACCCGATCACCAGCTTTGACATTGACCATTGGTCCCAGCGCACCAGATAAAATGACCTCACCAGCTTTTAAACCAATCCCTTTTTCACACATGGTACGAGCCAACCACCAAGCGGCTTTCAATGGATGACCTAAACAAGCGGTTCCATTACCTTTTGATGCCAGAACTTTATTGTGTTCAAGTTCCATTTTTACTTTTGCTAGATTTAAGCTGCCTATTTCGATTGGCTGATTTCCTAGAACGAACAAACCACAAGATGCGTTATCGGCTACCGTATCTTCCAGTGTGATTTTCCAGTCATGAATCGCGCTATCGACGATCTCTAAAGCGGGTAAGGCATAAGCCAATGCAGATATGAACTCACCCCACGATGGTATTGGTCCAACGAGATCATGCCCAACAATAAAAGCAATTTCAGCCTCAATTTTAGGTTGCAACAATTGACTGACTGGAATACTGTCACCATCTAGATATTCCATATCATCAAATAAAATTCCAAAATCAGGTTGATCTACACCTAGCTGTTGTTGAACCGCTTTGGAGGTTAAACCTACTTTCTTCCCGATAATTCTCGAACCTTGGCTCAGCTTATATTCTGTATTGATTTGTGCCACTGTATAAGCGTCATCCAACCCAGAGACTTGATAACGCTGAGTAATTGGGGCAATTGTTTCACCAGATTCACGCGCCTGTCTGAGGGCTTCTGCTGCTGCATGTAAATGTATACTCATGCGCTCACCTCATTGTAATGCGTGGTTCTCTGACCAAGTCCCAATTGCTGTTGTAACTGTTGAATAACTGCATTGATTTCCACTTGTCTAGAAACAGCAAAGGTAAATCGATCAGGTCGCAATAAAGCAACAGGTTTATCTTGCCCACTCTTTATTAACCAGTTCACCATATTGCCCTCGATATCTTCTACTTCCAATACATCAGGGTTCAGGTTCCGTGCAGTATGTGCTTGTGGGCGTTCAGCATAGGGATAAAGCGTAATAAACTGACACCCCAACTGTTTTAGAAACTGCTTAAATGTTTCAGACATGCCTTCTGTTGGGTCTACACTTAATCCAATTAAGGCATAGCCATTACCTAGCAAGGAATCCAGTAAAGTTTGTTTGCCATCAAAGCCTCTAACTATAGGCTGTGGTGAAAGACTACCTTCTGGGCTCGAACGATGCTGACGCGGTAAACCAAAATACTGACCTTTGGTATAGACAGGTTTTGGTTTAAAGCCACCTTCCTGCCCCCACTCTTTGAGTTTAGGAGTAGCAAGCACTCCTTTAATCACGCCATCACGGATTTTTCCAATCAATGGGTTGGTCATTGAAACAAGGTCTTTGAGTAATACTGAACCTTGTATCATTGCTTTAGCATGATCATGACGCTCACTTTCATAGCTATATAATAGTTTTCCACCCGCTTGACCATTGAGTACCGCACTGAGTTTCCAACCTAAATTGGCTGCATCACGGATACCTGAACTTGCACCTTGCCCCATAAATTGTGGAGTCATGTGGGCAGCATCACCTGCCAGAAACACACGTTTATCTCGCCATTGATTTGCAACCAAGGCATTGAAGGTATAGACCAGTTTACGTTTTACTTCAAAGTCATCAGGATTTACGAATTTGGATAACAACATACGTACTGTTTCAGGTTGTTCCATATATTCTTTGGTTTGACCTTTTTTCAGCATAAACTCAAAGCGATGGAATCCATCTGGCTGTACACAGCTCACTACTGGTAGATCTGGATCAACTACAAAATTAAAATACGGTAGATGACGTAAGCCCTTATTTCGATCTTTCTGTTTTAGATCCACAACCAGCCATGGCTCTGGGAAGTTTTTCCCTGACATTTCAATACTAAGCTTGGCACGAACCGTACTACGACCACCATCAGCGCCGACCAAATAACGTGCGGTAACTTGTTGGACGTCATTATCCCCCTGTACTTCTGTTTTAACATCAGTCTCATCACTAAAACGATAGACTTGTGTTGCCTGATGAATCACAGTCACACTGTCTGCATCTTGACTAAAATTAATCAGCTCTCGTCCACGCAAAATTTGAACATTTGGATATTTGGCTAAAGCATTGGTTAAAGAAGTTTCTAAATACGGCTGATAATAGAAATTCACCACCGACCAACCGAATGGACGTTTAAGCGGCTTGTATTGTGCAATCACGGTTCCATCTGGACGAACCAGTTGTACAGGCGTATCCAAGAGCATATCTTTTTGCAGTTCTTCTGCCATATCAATCGACTGGAAAATACGCATACATTCATCATCGGTATACACCGCACGGGCATTGCCATAAAATACAGGTTCACGTTCCAACACCAATACTTGGTGTCCACGTTTGCCTAAAATATGGGCCAACACCAATCCAGTTGGTCCTAGACCTGCAATCACCACATCAACATTTTGTGATACTGGTTTTTTAATTTTCTGACCTGTCATGTTTAGAACCTCTAAAACTAGATGGGTGAATATTCAGGATGAATCACAGTTGAGATTCCCTGTTTCAAATTATTTAAATTGGTGGAAAGCATATACAGCTTGCTTAAATTCTCGGGCTTGTGCCCCCAAGAACTGATTGCAAAATACTTGGTCGGTTTCCATGTGCTTTCATCTACCACCAATGGAGCCCATCCAAACTCAATTTCAAAACCTGATGGACTAATCACATAAAATGACAATTCCTTGTCATTTGGATGCTGCCCAATCTCATGCGCCATTTCATAACCAAGCTGCTTACATCGTTGAAAGGCATTGGATAAGTCATCTAAAGAAGTGCCTTGCAGATTCATGTGTTGCACTTTAGTCCGAATCGGATCTAGCGCGACTTCTCTGGTTGTCGCAATCGCAACTGAATGATGACGTTCATTTAGACGTAAGAAAGTTACATCCAGTGTTACACCACTAATGACTTGCTCAATCTGGTCACTCAATCTTGCATCAAAGATTTCTTGCCAAAACCGTTGCATCTTTAAAGGCTTCCGCGAGGTAATCGCTACATGCCCCATTCCGGCATCACCCGTCACAAAGCTTGAGGTCAACATATTTAAGGGTTCATCACTCAAGTTGGCTTCAACAAACAGCTCGATATTCTGTTTTTTAGGTCCTAAGATGCGCCAGAATTGTTTTACCCCTCTTTGCTCAGCCTCTGCCAGCGTACTTTTTTCAACGGCAATATCACGTTCAACCAATCGATTGAGAATAATGTCTAGTGATTTTTGGTCTATCACCTGCCAGCCCAGTGCAATAAAATCTTCTGCACTGCCTTTTTGTACAATCAAGCGTTTGGCATGATGGTCCATACGAAAGCTAAGTTCATTCATTGACTGTTCTTCATCGTTAAAGTGCAGCCCTAAACCTTGTTGCAGAAACATATTCCACTGTTTTAATTTGTTTGATTCAATCACGACATAACCCATACGGACTGAACCAAAAATATCCTGATCTATTGTGGTGCTATTCATATACTCACCTTTTCAATTGATAGCTTGTCTAGCAAAGAAATCTAGACTGAGTTGATTAAATTCATCAGCTCTTTCCCACTGCACCCAATGACCCGTGTTCGCAAATAAATACACATCGCAATTTGGCATGATTTTCTGTAAGGTTAATGCTCCACTTGGACGGTTCACTAAATCATTCGCCCCCCAAACCACTAAAGTTGGAACTTTACATTTTTTAAGTCGTGAATCACGACTAAAGTCCATGCGAATAGCACTTTTCAACCCTGTAGGTCGTCTTAATGGCGGTGACGCGATCACATCTGGATCAATACTGGCTTGAAAACGTTCTCGTATGACACTTTCTGGAACTTGACTGCCATCAAAAACCAGATATTCACGGATAAAGGTTCTGAGCTTATCCATACTTGGTCCTTTACCGCCGTAATAATTTAATAGGCAGTTCAGACCTTTCGTCGGTAGACCTTTGGTCGTATTAATTCCACCAGGTCCCATAAGAATCAAGCTTGCTACTCGTTCTGGTTGTTCTAGCGCCATGCGTAAGCCGCATGCACCACCAAGTGAATTGCCAATGATGTGAACTTGCTTAATTTTCAATGCATCCAACAAACCCAACATTATTTCAGCTAAATCTCCAAATGGATCATCTCGATTTACACCTTTTGAAGATTGCCCATAACCCTGCATATCTGGGATAAGGACACGATGTTTAGTCGCTAAAGCGTCTATATTTTTAGAATAATTCGATAATCCAGAAGCACCTGGACCACCGCCATGCAACATAAGCACGGGAAAACCGTCACCTTGTTCACTTAGGAAAATCTGTCTCTGACCAAATTTCACCACTTGGGATGTCAACGTATGAGTGTTCGTCATTTTTTCTTTCTCAAATACTCTATATACTTAATTTGAACACAACTGTTCAAATTAATCAATATTTGTTCACTTTTTTTAAACTTATACATTTCAGATAGATATAATTTTTATAAAAATTTCTTCATAAACAACATTAAAAAATATAATTTTTACATAGTAATTGATTATTGAACACTTTTGTTTAATATTAAATACTCATGTAAAACTTAAGGATGATGTTGTGATCGGACCACTCAAATCAAAACTAATATTTATTGCTCTTTTAAGCCCAGCCTCTTTAACTTATGCATCTGGTGTTTTTGTCGATACTCAGACTGCATCTGGTGTAGGTTATGCTTTTGCGGGGTCATCAGCACTTGCACAGAATGCAAGTGTGGTCGCCTATAATCCTGCAGCAATGATGGGTTTAAGTTCAGGCCATTATTTGTCAGGTTCAGCATCCTATGTTGATGCACAAACCAATTTCAAAGGGGAAAAAAACTCATCAATTTCCCCCATCGTTCCAACAGGGAGTGAGGAAGCTAACATTGAACGAAAATTTATCGTGCCAAGTGCCCAATATGTATATCGCAGTGAACAACCATTTGCTGTAGGGATGAGTGTATCTCCACTTTATGGCAATAAAGGTGAGTGGGATAAAGATTTTGTTGGGCGATATCAAGGGCTTAAAACTGAAGTCACAGGTGTGAACGTAAATGCTTCATTGGCATTTGAAATCAATCCGCAACTCATGGTTGGATTAGGATTAAATTATCTTGATTTTGATGCCACGCTTACCAGAAAAGCGGCACCACTGATCAATACTAATCCACCTCTTTACTTGGGGGATGCTCAGGGTGAATTAAAAGGAGACGGAGATGGGTGGGCTGGCAATATAGGGATATTCTTACGACCAACAGATAAGTTAGATCTGGGTTTAACTTATCGTTCTGAAACAAGTTTAAAACTGGATGGTTCTCTAACCGTCACAACACCTGCTGCAAAATTGGTTAATCCAGCTACGGTCGAGGTTAAAATGCCACAAAGTGCGAGTTTGGCAGGCGCCTATCGTTTTACGCCTCAATGGACAGCGCTTGCAGAACTTACTTGGTATGATTGGTCTGTTCTTCCTGCTTTTAGTGCAGTAAATCCTAACAATAATGCCGTTGTATACGAGGAACAACTTAACTTTAAAGATGGTTTAAGATCAAGTATCGGCGCACTCTATCAAATTACACCGATAACACAACTTCGATTCGGTATGGCTTATGATCAATCCATTGTTGAGTCATCCTCTGATCGAACAGTCCGATTTCCAGATGCCGATAGAATCTGGCTTTCATTGGGGGCAGGTTTTCAAATGACACAAAACCTCGGTATAGATGTTGGGTATTCACATATTTTTGCAAATGAGGCAACAATTGAAAGTCCAACTGTTGTTGCAGGTAAACCAACGATGCAGACACTCAATGGTTCTTTTGACACTGACGCAGATATTTTTTCACTTCAGTTAAATTATAAATTTTAATGATATAGCCCAAGTTCACATTATAAAATAAGGTGGACTTGGGTTATTAACACTTAGTCTATTTTTATCCAAACCTGACTTCGACCTAAGGCTGAAGTACCAATATATCCTCGTAAAATTATTCTTGTACCATTCCCATTCATTTTAATTTTTCCTTTATAAATATTACCATTCATCGGATCAATCACATGACCATCATTATACTCATTAGGTCGATTCATATTTTTCTTAAACCCATAAAGAATCCTCATTTCTTTCAATGGTATATCTTTTAACTCACCCTTACATTTAAAACATTTATCCATTAAAGCCGAACTGTGACCAGGCAGAGGGTATATTTCCTCAATTCTACCTTCGTATTGACCTTCATAGCTTTTGTAAATGTTGATCTTGGCTCTTACATAACCATTTTTATCATCTATTGCCTTCCACATCCCCGTAATATCTTGAGCCCATGTATTTGATATAAAAATATTGAATAGAAAAATCTGGATAAAAATCATCCCTACTGATTTCATAAACGTTTTCCCCCGCTCGTTAAAATTATCTTTTCAAAAAAACTAAACGTATTCCAATTAAAATAATACAAAAATATTAAACACAATTGTTCAATTTTAATCACTATTGATCTAATATAAGCATATTGATATTTTGTTGTCTAGAAATACTAGCGACTAAAAAATTACAACTCTGCTGAGGAACAGATATGACAAACACAATATTTCAGCAAGGAAGAATTGATGTGCATCATCACATTGTTCCTCCAGTTTTTAGAGAAGCGATGCTGAATAAAGGCATCGATAAAGTCGCTGGTGCCCCATTACCTATATGGACACCAACACAATCGATTGACATTATGGATCAGATTGGCACTGAGACTGCACTCGTCTCTCTGTCCGCTCCCGGTGTCTATTTTGGAGATGTACAAGAAGCATGTCGCTTGGCTCGTCAATGCAATGAATACACGGCTGAAATGCGTCAAAACTTTCCAAATCGGTTTGGATTCTTTGCCGTTCTTCCAATGCCACTGACCCAAGAAGCTTGTGCCGAAGCGATATATGCATTAGAAGTCCTGAAAGCGGATGGTATTGTCTTATTGGGAAGTACCAATGGTATTTTTCTTGGTGACAGCCGCTTTGAAGAACTCATGTTTGAACTCAACAAACGTAAAGCGATTGTTTTTATTCATCCAAATCTGCATGAGACCAGCGAAAATCTAGGATTAACCACGCCTGGATTTATTCTTGAATTTTTACCTGATACCACACGTGCAGCAGTTAATTTAATTACTTCTGGCGCGATGGAGCGCTATCCAGATATCCAGTTTATTCTCGCGCATGCAGGGGGTTTCCTACCTTATATTGCATGGCGAGTCTCACTAGGTAACCTAATGACTGAAATGAATAAAAATGCACCACAAGGAATCATGACCTACATCAAGCGTTTTTATTTTGATACTGCTTTATCACCATCTCCTTACGCCATGTCGGCATTAAAGGAACTTGTAGGCTCAGAAAGAATTTTATTTGGTAGTGATTTTCCATTTGCACCGGCACCTGTGTCTCATATGCAAGTACAGACCCTTGGCGAGTTAAGTATTTTTAATGAGTCAGATCATTATAAAATTCAAAGAGGAAATGCACTTAGTTTGTTCCCTCAATACAAAAAAGCAAAAGAAGAAGCCAGTCCACGCCCAATTTACCAACAAGAATCCTTTGGTAATAAATTTAAACGTTGGATGATCCAACCGATTATCGCAATCGCAGAAAAAAAGCGTGCGAAATAGGCTTATTGAGACATTTGTTATGGCTTTACATATAGTTCATTTTATTGATCCTCAACATAAAAAACGTTGGGGACTCATTCAGGAAGATCAAATTACTTCATTGCTGCATGAGTTTGAAAGCACCCAAGAAATTATTCAATGTGGCATTCTAGAACTGGCAAAATTAGCAACGGAGAGTAAAGAAAAATACTTACTCAATGAGATAGAGCTACTGAGTCCAATCACGAATCCATCGCAAATATTATGTCAGGGGGCAAATTACCGCCAGCATATGCTTGATTCGGGAATCAACCCTGATACCCAGTCATTTAATATGTTTTTTACCAAATCATTGGCATCCCTTCATGGACCAACAGGATGGATTGAAAAACCAAATCACGTTAATTTACTAGACTATGAAATTGAATTAACACTGGTATTGGGTAAAAAAACGCAATGCGGTGTCACAGTCACTACAGATAACTTACATGAATATATTGCAGGTATATGTATTGGCAATGATATTTCAGCGCGTGATATACAAATTCCACAAATGCAATTTTATAAGGGAAAAAGCTATCGTACATTCTGTCCGCTCGGTCCTGTACTTTGTTTATTGAATAAGGCAGAAATGCATTATCTCAACAAGCTACAACTTAAATTGAAAGTAAATGGCGAAGTCCGTCAACAGGATTCGACCGAGAATCTAGTCTTTAAACCCGCTGAGACACTGACTGAATTCTCTCAGATTACTAATTTTGAAGTCGGTGATGTACTCATGACAGGTACACCATCTGGATGTGCACTTGGATTGCCATCGACAACACTGATAAAAATGACAGGGCTTTTACCTGAGAAGCTCAAATGGCAATTGTTTAACAAAAGCCAGTCCCAACGCTCTCAATATCTAAAAATTGGTGATCAGATTGAATCTCATATTTTTAGTAGTGATGGCAAAATCAATTTAGGCTATCAAAAACATACTGTTTGTTAAGTAGAGAATCCATTGTTATGAAAAAATATTTGTTTTTGTGTTTACTTGCTGCTCATCCCGTTCATTCATACGCATCAGACCAGCTCAATGGTACGGTATGGAAAACGATTGATGATCAAACCAATCAACCAAGAGCTCTTGTAAGATTTAATGAAGATAAAAATGGTGTTCTATCAGCGACCATTGAAAAAATTCTGGTTCCTAGTGAAGCGAATAAATGTAGTAAGTGCGAAGGAGCCTACCAAAACAAATCACTAGTTGGTCTGACTATCGTCAAAAATTTAAAAAGTTCAAGTGAAAACAAATATACGAATGGATCAATCTTAGATCCTTAGACAGGTAAAACCTATAGCTTTAATGCAACTCTATCTCCTGACGGCAAGAAGCTCAGTGGTCGAGGTTATATCGGTATTTCTGCACTGGGTAGAAGCCAAACCTGGTATAAAGTTAAATGATTTGAAAAAATTAGAGTTTTCTTATTTTTGGATTGAGTAGTAGATTCAATCCAAAAAAAGTATACCCCATTCCGCCCTGCCTATAACACTTGTCATACTTATGCGACCGTGTGCTTAATGAACGGACTCAATCCAGTCTATGTGGCTTCACAGCTGGGTCATAGTTTGGTGATGCTAATAAAGCGTTATAGGAAGTAAATTAACTCAGATAAGAATAAAGAAGATTTCGCTATAATTTCAAATAGTGCCAAAATTGTGTCAAATAAAAAGGGAATCAAACTATTCGTTTGATTCCCTTTAAGATATTTGGCGGAAGCGGTGTCCGTCTAACACCAATCCTAAGAAGTCCAATCCAATATTATAAATTAATATTTTTCAATTAATTACAATTACACCCATCCAACTCAGTCTTGTCTAATCCGACTATTTCCAGTATTTTATGAGGGGTAATTTGAGGGGTAGACAATAACATGCCAAAGAAAGCTAAAGAGCTATCTGCGCTTAGTGTAGCAAAAATTAAAGAGACTGGTCGATATCACGTAGGTGGTGTTGATGGTCTTTGTTTAAACGTCGAAGGAACTTCCCGTGTCTGGATTTTACGTGCGGTGGTGGGAAAACATCTGGATAAAGATGGAAAATTAAAACCTCATCGACGTGATATTGGTATTGGTCCATACCCTGAAGTTTCTTTAGCTGAAGCTCGTGCTAAAGCCACTGAATTAAAATTACAAATACGAAGTGGTATTGATCCAATTGTCCATCAACAGGAACAGCTTGCAAAGCTTCATGTTCAGCAACTACGGAACAAAACATTCATGGAATGTGCAAAAGTTGTTATTGCCAATAAAACCCGTGAACTCAAAAATGAAAAACATATTGGACAATGGTCATCAACACTAGAAACTTATATTTACCCAACTTTGGGCAATCTTACTATTAGTAACATTACCAAAGCCGATATTGCTGAAGTTTTAAGACCTATTTGGGTTGAGAAAAACGAAACAGCCAAACGTATCCGTGGTCGTATAGAAACCATTTTTGATTATGCCAAAGCAATGGGATATTTTGAGGGTGACAACCCTGCCGAATGGAAAGGCAATCTTGAACCTATATTAGGTAATTTAAAGCAGGAATCACGCCCTCACCCATCCCTGCCCTATGAACAGGTTGCTGAGTTTATCCAACACTTAAGACAGAAAAAAGGAATTTCACCAAAAGCTCTGGAATTTGCAATTTTAACCGCCTGTCGCTCTGGTGAGATTTTTGGGGCGAAATGGCAGGAAATTGATTTTAAGAATAAAGTCTGGATTATTCCTAAAGAACGTATGAAAGCAGAAAAGGAACATCATGTGCCTTTGTCGAAAGAAGCGATAAGTTTGCTTGAATCAATTCAAAATCATACTCTAATTCAAGATTTCATCTTCCCTGCGCCACGGAGTGGTGAGATGCTTTCTGATATGTCTTTGACGACCCTAATCAAACGACTGCATGAGCAAAAGCTTAAAGAAAATGGCTTAGGCTATATTGATCCCAAACAAAACCGAGTCATTACAACGCATGGCTTTCGGTCTACTTTCCGTGATTGGTCGGCAGACAAAACAGATTACCGTAGAGAAGTGTGTGAACATGTTCTCGCACACAAACTTCCAGATAAGGTTGAAGCTTCTTATTTACGTGGAGGCTATTTAGAAAAACGTAAAGGCTTAATGGCTGATTGGGCAACATATATCATGCACAAATAGCCTGAAGCCATGTGGTACAGCTCAAAAAAGTACAATCCCAATTACAAAAACACTTAATATAAAAATAAGAGATAAAGGAATTTTATCTCTTATAAATCTGAATTTTAATTGCTCATCCATCCAACTAATTTGATGTTCCCAAAAGAATTTGTAATGAGCATACCAATTACTAAAAAGGATCTGCTTACTTATCCCACACTCGCTTTAAGTAAGCGAATCCGAAATAGAGAAACGCTGGCGTAACACTATAAGTAGCTAAATAAAAAAACAATATAGAAAATCTAACTCCACCCATGAGAGGTGGAGTTAGCTTGATTTATTTCAGTGAATGTATTGATTATTCTTGATTGTCTAAATACTTTTCAGCATCCAATGCTGCCATACAACCCGAACCAGCCGAGGTAATCGCTTGACGATAAATACTGTCTGCCACATCACCCGCAGCAAATACACCCTCGATAGATGTAGCTGTTGCATTACCCGTAGTTCCACTTTGGACTTGGATATAGCCATCACGTAGGTTCAATTGACTTTCAAACATTCCTGTATTGGGTTTATGTCCAATCGCAACAAACAAGCCTTGCACTTGAACATCTTGGATACTTGCATCTTGAGTGGATTTAATACGTACCGCCGTTACACCTGTGTTGTCACCTAAAACCTCATCAACTTGATGGTTCCAAATAATGCTGATTTTGCCCTCTTTTTCTTTGGCAAAAAGATGGTCTTGCAAAATCTTTTCAGAACGCAGACTGTCACGACGGTGTACCAGTGTCACATGTGCAGCGATATTTGACAGATATAAAGCTTCCTCAACCGCAGTGTTACCACCACCAACCACCATGACATTTTGGTTTTTATAGAAGAAACCATCACAGGTTGCACAGGCACTCACACCCTGCCCCATGAAAGCTGCCTCTGACTCAAGACCTAGATATTGAGCCGTTGCACCTGTTGCAATAATCAGTGCATCACAAGTATATTCACCCATGTCACCTTTGAGTACGAATGGGCGAGTTTTGAGATCCACCTCATTGATGTGATCATAGACCATTTCTGTACCAAAGCGTTCTGCATGCGCCTGCATACGCTCCATGAGTACAGGACCAGTTAAGCCCTCAGCATCGCCAACCCAATTATCAACTTCAGTCGTTGTTGTTAATTGCCCGCCTAATTGTAGTCCAGCAATCAATGTTGGTTTGAGGTTGGCACGAGCTGCATATACGGCTGCACTATAACCCGCAGGTCCCGAACCTAAAATAATTAAACGAGAATGTTGATTTTGCATTTAATTTTCTCCAGCATTCTACAAACTTCGCTGATTAACACGTTTTGATAATTCTTCAGCAGATTCTTTACGCTCAGAATAACGATCAGTTAAATACTGACTTTGCCCCCGTGTCAGCAAGGTGAATTTATACAGCTCTTCCATCACATCCACGATACGGTCGTAATACGATGATGCTTTCATTCGCCCATCTTCTTCAAACTCTAAAAATGCTTTTGGAATTGAAGACTGATTCGGAATCGTGATCATCCGCATCCAACGCCCTAAAATACGCATTTGATTGACACTATTGAAAGATTGCGAACCACCACTGACTTGCATTAGTGCCAGTGTTTTTCCTTGAGTGGCACGAATCGCACCACCTGCCAATGGAATCCAATCTATCTGTGACTTAAAGATCGAACTCATTGAACCGTGACGTTCAGGCGAACACCACACCATGCCCTCTGACCATGCCAAAAGCTCATGTAGTTCTTTTGCTTTTGGGTGTTCCATATCCGCATCTTCTGGCAAAGGTAGCCCTTTCGGATGAAAAATTTTAACCTCAGCACCAAACTGTTCCAAGATTCGACCTGCTTCCATCACGGCTAAACGACTATACGAACGCTCACGGTTAGAACCATATAACAACAAAATACGTGGCGCATGATCTAACGATTTAGCTTGAACTTTTTCCAAAGTTGGCTGTTCAAGTAGCTCCATATCAACATTAGGAAGATTCATTACAATTACACCGATTTAAAATACTTTTTTCTGAGCCATAGAGACACACTCACTAAAGCGATCAATACAGGTACTTCAACTAAAGGACCAATCACGGTGGTAAATGCCACAGGTGAAGCCAAACCAAAGGTTGCAATCGCTACAGCCAAAGCCAACTCAAAGTTATTACCAGCAGCCGTGAAAGAAATTGCTGTGGTTTTAGGATAGTCATTGCCCATCCATTTACTCATAAAGAAGCTGATGAAAAACATCACAATAAAATAAATCGTGAGTGGGATTGCGATACGCAGAACATCCAATGGTAAGCTCACTACATCACCACCTTTTAGGCTAAACATTGCCACGATGGTAAAAAGAAGTGCCAATAAACTGAGTGGGCTGATCTTGGGTAAAAAGACATTTTGATACCAATCTAAGCCTTTGGCTTTGACCAAAACCAAACGAGTCAAGAAACCAAGAAGAAATGGAATCCCCAAGTAAACCAACACCGCATGGGTAATCGTCCAGAAATCAACATTGATCACTTGCCCTGCAATACCGAAATAGGGTGGCAAGAATGTGAGGAACAGCCAAGCATAGGTACTAAAAAACAGAATCTGGAAAATACTATTGAATGCCACCAACGCTGCTACATATTGGTTATCACCACAGGCTAAACCATTCCACACCAAGACCATTGCAATACAGCGAGCCAAACCGATCAGGATCAAGCCTGTCATGTACTCTGGATAGCTATGTAAAAAAATAATTGCTAATGCAAACATTAATACAGGCGCAATCACCCAGTTCTGCACCAAAGACAAAGTTAAGGTTTTCTTGTCTTTAAACACTTGTGGCAAAGTAGCATAGTCCACTTTGGCTAAAGGTGGATACATCATCAGAATCAAACCAATCGCAATTGGAATATTGACGGAATCCACACTCATTTTGTCTAAAGTAACGGAAGCTTGCGGAAAGAACACACCTATCGCAATCCCCAATGCCATGGCGATAAAAATCCATAGAGTGAGGTTACGATCTAGAAAAGATAATCTTTGTTGAGCCATGATGTTCTCATTCAATATGCGAAATTTGATTGATTGCTGCAATCAAATCTGGGCGAGACATATGAGTTGTATCTAGTGCCAATAAAGCGTCTAAGCGGCGGTTGATATGATCAACAGTAACTTGGAATGCTTTTAATTTTTCTTCTTTCGGCAAATCTAAATGTGAAGGATCAGCCAAGCCCCAATGTGCCTTAATCGCTCCACCTAAATAAAGTGGACACGCTTCTTGAGCTGCTGAATCGCAAACAGTAATCACGACGTCAGGTTGATATTGTTCGCAGTCATCAATGGTTTTACTCCACAAACCATCTGTTGAGAGACCAAGATTTTCTAAAGTTTCTATAGTCAATGGATGTACTTGCCCTGATGGCTTACTACCTGCACTGTATGCTTTCCATCCTTCAGGCGCACGACTGTTAAAAAGGACTTCTGAGAGGATGCTACGGCAACTATTTCCAGTACACAAAAAAAGAAATTTCATATTCTATTACTCACAATAGCTATTTATTTGGATATTTTGGGAATCTTTATTTACTATGGTTTGACTGCTTACCAAAAGATTCAGAACGTCATGGCACCACATTGGTAATTGCGGATTAATGCTGTAATACACCCATTGGCTTTGTCTCCTGTCCTGTAAGAGACCAGAAGAACGCAATAACGCTAAATGCCTAGAAATCTTTGGCTGACTCAGTTGCAACTTTTCAGTCAAATCACAAACACATAATTCTTTATTCTCAGCGACTAAAGTCACGATATTTAGTCGAGTTTCATCTGATAAGCATTTAAAAAAATTAACTTGGTCCATTCTTAACTCCCATTCACTTATTTGGATATGCGGATAATCACATACAAAAAGTAAAATTTTTAATTCACTCGTTGACCATTTTCATCAATCACTTTTTCACCATCCTCTTTCGTAAAGGCACCCTTCTGAGGTAATGGTAGAATATCTAAGACAACTTCAGAAGGACGGCTTAAGCGAGTGCCTAATTCAGTAACAACAAATGGTCGATTAATCAATATTGGATGATCAAGCATAAAACTAAGTAACTGCTCATCACTCAAATCACTACGATCAAGGTCTAAATCCCGATAAGGATCTACATTCTGGCGAATGGCCTCTCTTACTGTTAATTTTGCATCCTGAATCAATTTAACTAATTCGTCATGACTAGGTGGTGTAATGAGATATTCAATCACAGTTGGCTCAATCCCTGTATTACGGATCAAAGCCAAAGTGTTGCGAGATGTCCCACAAGCTGGGTTGTGATAAATCGTCACAGTTGATGAAGTTGTCATCGAATTGAGCTCTTTTGATAATTTATAATATCTTTATATTCGAATTACCATATATATGCAATACCATATGTTTTGTTTTTTATTAGAGAATAAGGCTCTTTTGAAAAGAACCTCATTACTATCAAAATTCTATCTACTAAATCATCCTATTTTTTTAACTTAGCAGCTACGACTGTGTATGTTTCTCCCTCAGCCTTTAATTCAAAATCAACTTTTTCCCCTACTGCAAGCCCATTCAATAATGCAGGATCAGCAACTTTAAAGCCCATGGTCATCGCAGGCCATTTAATCGCAGGAATTGCCTCATGATCGAGTGTCAAAATATTTTCTTTCGTATCAATAGCCGTAATCACTCCAACTGCTTGAGTTGTCGTTGCTGTAGATGATTCTTTACTCATCTGCTCCATAGGCGCTTCCGCTTTCTTTTGCTCTGACGCCTCATTTTTACTACATGCACTTAACGCAGTAACAGTGGCAACAAGAGCGACAATTTTAATAAATTTAAACATAATAAAACCTCTTTGAACGAAATAAGAAAACTATCAAGATTTTGATAGTTTTCTTTTGATTAAAAGCTGATATGCAGCGGGAATAACAAACATTGATAAAAGTGGAGCTGAAATCATGCCCCCAACCATAGGTAAAGCAATACGACTCATCAATTCAGAGCCCGTTCCAGTTCCTAAAAGGATAGGAATCAAACCCGCCAGAATGACAGCTACAGTCATCGCTTTAGGGCGAACCCGTAGTACTGCCCCTGTACGAAGGGCATCATTGAGTTGCTGCTCAGTTAAAGATGATAAATTTTGTTGAGCATGTTCTATCGCCTGCTTTAAATAAAACAACATGACCACTCCAAACTCTGCGGCAACACCGGCAAGTGCAATAAAGCCTACTGCAATGGCAATTGAGAAATTATAACCACTGAAATACATTGCCCAAATACCACCAATTAAAGCGAATGGTAGAGTCAGCATAATCAGAGCAGCATCTTGTACTTGTCTAAAAATCAGATACAGCAATAGAAAAATGATCATCAAAGTGATTGGTATTACTACCTTTAGGCGAGCATTTGCTCTTTCCATAAATTCAAATTGACCTGAATAACTAATACTCATACCCGCAGAGCGTTTCACTTGTTGGTCAATAGACTGTTTCAAATCCCGAACAACGGAGGCTAAATCACGTCCTTGTACATCAACATAGACCCAACCACTTGGACGAGCATTCTCACTTTTTAACATCGGAGGACCATCTGTGATTTGAATGTTGGCAACACTACTCAAAACAATTTGCTGACCTGATTCAGTCAGAATTGGTAAATTTCTTAATGCCTCAAGTGAATCTCGAATTTCTCGCGGATAACGTACATTAATAGGATACCTTGCTAACCCTTCAACAGTTTCACCAATATTTTCCCCACCAATTGCTGATGACACAATTTGCTGTACATCGGTGATATTGAGACCATAGCGTGCAGCTTCCATTCGATTAATATCGATATCAACATATCGCCCACCAGTGAGTCGTTCAGCTAAAGCTGAGCTAACACCGGGCACTTTTTTGGCAACCTGTTCAATTTGTTGTGCTACCCGATCAATATCTTGCAAATCATTTGCTGAAATCTTGATCCCGATTGGGCTTTTAACCCCGGTCGCCAACATATCAATTCTGTTACGAATAGGCGGCACCCAGATATTTGTTAAACCCGGTACTTGAACAGCTTTATCCAGTTCTTTTATCAACTTATCTGGTGTCATACCTGAACGCCATTCAGATCGTGGTTTAAACTGAATCGTGGTTTCAAACATTTCTAAAGGTGCAGGATCTGTAGCCGACTCTGCTCGCCCAGCTTTACCAAATACAGTGGCAACCTCTGGAACAGTTTTAATCATTCGATCAGTCTGTTGAAGTAATTCAGAAGCTTTTGCTGCGGACAATCCCGGTAAAGCTGAAGGCATATACAGTAAATCACCTTCATCCATATTAGGCAGGAACTCTCCACCTAATTGCGTTAAAGGAAAAAGACTGATAAGAAAAATGAGTAACGCACCTAATAACGTTGTCTTTGGATAAGCTAAGACTTTATCTAACATAGGACGGTATATTTTGATGAGAAAACGGTTTAATGGATTCCGTTGTTCAGATGGTAACTTCCCGCGAATCCAGTATCCCATCAAAACTGGAATCAATGTAATAGATAGCCCCGCAGCAGCAGCCATGGCATAAGTTTTAGTAAATGCCAATGGAGAGAACAATCGTCCTTCTTGTGCTTGCAAAGTAAAAATGGGAATAAAGGATAAAGTAATGATGAGTAAACAGAAAAATAAAGCAGGCCCAACCTCACTGGCAGAACGTGTAATGATGTCCCAACGCTCTTGTATTTCTAAAACTCGATCAGGATGTTCATGTTGCCAAGCTTCGATATGCTTATGTGCATTTTCGACCATAACCACAGATGCATCAACCATAGCACCAATCGCGATTGCAATCCCACCCAATGACATGATATTGGCATTTAGTCCCTGATAATACATCAATAAAAAGGCTGACAAGATTCCCAAAGGCAAAGAAACAATCGCAACCATTGCTGAACGTAAATGCCAGAGGAATAGCCCACAAACCAAAGCCACTACAATAAACTCTTCAATTAATTTATGGCTGAGATTCTCTACCGCCCGATCAATCAATTGACTGCGGTCATACACAGAAACAACTTGTACACCTTTCGGTAGACTTTGTTGTAATTCAGCAAGTTTTTCTTTTACAGCAGTAATGGTTTCACGTGCATTTTTACCAGCACGTAAAATCACAACACCTCCAACAGTTTCCCCTTGTCCATTGAGTTCAGTAATTCCACGACGCATTTCAGGACCGAGTTGAATCGTTGCAACATCTCCAAGAGTGATTGGAACACCTAAATCGTTTGTACGTAACGGAATCTGCCGAAAATCTTCTAATGTTTTTAAATAACCTGAAGCTCTCACCATATATTCAGTTTCAGCCATTTCTAGGACTGAACCGCCAGTTTCCTGATTTGCCTTTTGAATTGCTTCAATTATGCTTCGCTGAGTTATACCGAATGCTGCCATTTTGGTTGGGTCTAAAACAACTTGATATTGTTTAACCATCCCCCCAATTGTGGCGACCTCAGCCACATTTGGTACTGTCTTCAGTTCATACTTCAAAAACCAATCTTGTATGCTTCGCAGTTGTGAGAGATCATGTTGCCCTGTTGGATCAACCAAAGCATATTCGTAGATCCAACCAACACCTGTAGCATCTGGTCCTAATGAAGATTTTGCATTTGCAGGCATTCTTTCTTGTATTTGATTGAGATATTCCAATACACGAGAACGTGCCCAATAAAGATCAGTATGTTCATCAAAAATGACATAAACAAACGAATCACCAAAAAAAGAATAGCCCCGAACAGCTTTAACACCGGGTACTGATAACATGGTCGTTGTTAAAGGATAAGTCACCTGATTTTCAACAATTTGTGGTGCTTGACCGGGAAAATTAGTTCGCACAATCACTTGTACATCAGACAGATCTGGCAAAGCATCAACCGGAGTATTCTTGACAGCCCAAGTTCCCCAAACGGCAAGAACTACAGCAGCTAATAAGACAAATACTCGATTTGTAATTGAAAAACGAATAATACGGGCGATCATAATGGTTCTCCCGTTTAGTTCTGCATAGATGTCATAGACATCTTGGAAATGTCAGAAATAACATAAGCATCCCCAACACGTGTAAAACGAAAACTGACCTGCTCGCCTTGCTGAATTTGGGTAAATGGTTGTACTGGTTGTTTAAAGCTCATGGTCATAGCCCCCCACCCCAATTCAGCAATTGCATGATGTGAAATGGTAATGTCTTGAGCTGTAACTTTTTCCACTTTACCAATGCCTTGGTATATTGATGCCTTAGTCACTTGAGATGATGTAATCGATTGTCCAGTGTTCAGCTTATCCAGTACACCCTGTAAATTGGCCTCAGAATCAATTAGGAATTGTCCCGAAATCACGATTTTCTGACCAGCGTTCAAACCCTGTAGAATTGCTATTTTATTTCCGTCACTCTGTCCTAACTGTACAACAACAGGTTCGAAACGCCCTTTTTCATGTGCGACAATAATAATATTACGAGTACCTGTACGTATAACAGCTTGCTCTGGCACAACTAAACTGCTTTGAGGATTGTTGGAAAATTTGACAGAAGCAAACATTCCGGGCTTGAGTTGCCCCTCTCTATTGGGTAACTCAATACGAACTTTTATGGTTCTGCTTGTAGTATCTAATGTCGGTAAAATATCAATGACTTTGCCAGACACTTTTTGAGGGTACGCAGCAAAAGTTGCTTCGATTTTATCTCCTCGCTTTATCCCAGCAATTTGCGTTTCAGGCACTGCTGCTTCTAACCAAATTGGATTCACGCCTTTAATGGTGGCAAGTGTTTGCCCCATAGCTAAAGCCATTCCACTACGAACTTCTAGTGAGTCAATGAATCCACTCAAAGGAGCACTCAAAGTCATATTAGACTGTACTTGATGTGTCCGTTCGACTTGATGGATCACATTTGGTGGGATTCCCAGAAGCTGTAGGCGTTGTCGACTTGCTTGAATAAGAGAACGGTCTCCTATTTTAAGTACTGCCAAAAACTCAGTCTGTTCCCCAGTCCACTCAGGGATTGAAATATCAGCAATCGGACTCCCTTGAGTCACTATATCCCCGACTGCATGGCCATAAACACGCTGAACAAAACCACTTGCTCGTGTTTGCAGAATTGCTACCTGTCGTTCATTCGCTTGTAATATGCCATTGGTTAACAAGGTATTGCCCATTACAGCCTGTTCGACTGTGGCATAACGAATGGCTAGATTTTGTTGAAGAGCTGGATCAATCTTTACTCCTGCACTTTCAGTTATTCCAGAAGTACTTTCATCCGCATACTTAGGGACTAACTGCATATCCATAAAAGGGGATTTCCCTGGCTTATCAAAATGCTGTTCTGGTTTCATTGGATCGTACCAGTACAACACTTTAGCAGTTGCCTGATCACTTACAGTTTGCTTTTCATCATTTTGATGCGCATACCAATATCCAATCCCACTACCGACTCCCAAGCTGCCCACAATCAAGCCAGCAATTACAAATGCCAATTTATTTTTTAACATTATCTTGACTCCTCAGCATGGTTTAAGGTGGGTTCTACAAAAGAAAAATAGAGCTGGGCTTTGATAATTGCTTGCTGTTGTTGTAAATCGATGAGACGTAATCGCTGATTTAGTAATGCTTGTCGTGTCTCAATGACATCTGACAAATTGGCTTTACCAGCCTGATAACTTGCTAACTGTAAAGTTACTTTTTCTTTAGCCAAAGGAAGTGTACTTTGAACGGTACGTTGGATTTGTCTTTCAAGAGCTTTTAAATCCGATAGCCCCTCATCTAACATGGTGAGATGGTCGCGGTATTTTATCTCCTGATCTGCTGTAATCCGATTTTGTTCAGCTAATGCTGCCTGAATGAGCGGACCACTACGTTTTTTTGAAAATATTGGTAGTTCTGTTGTCAGTTGTACACCAATCATATCTCCAAATTCAGGAGCACGATGCTGATAGGCAAGCTCAATACCCCAATCTGGTTTTTGAAGGGCTTGGGCTTGCTTAAGCTTTGCTTCAACAGTTTGCTTTTCTGCTTGGAATGCTTTTAGTTCAGGGTGTTGATGCAGATGATGATATAAACGTGATGTATCAAAATTAATTATAGGTTCTTGAGTAGGCAAACTTTCTATTTCAGTTGTACCACTAGAATCCTCACTGATTAATCGGTGTAATTCTAGTTTTGCCTTATTTATATCTCGAAGCAAATCATCTTTTTGATCAAGCAAAATAGTTTTGTCCAGCCTAGGGGAAATTGTATTAGCAACCATGGTTCGACCAGACGCAACCTGTGTTTGTGTAATCTGGGATAGCAATCCATTTTCTGAAAGAAGGTCATCATATAACGCCAGTTTACGCTCAAGATAAAAACGTTTAAGCCATGCCGATGCTACTTTTTGACGTAACTCAATTCGCAGAATTTCTGTTTGAGCATTTGCTGAACCCAATTCAGCTTTTGCTAATTCAACTTCAGCTAATCTTTTGGCACGATTTGGAAAATCTTGCATGATGCCAATCTTTTGCATCGTCATCCCCTCTTGTGTGACAGACCATGCAGCATCACCTGATACAGGGTAATTATCGAGACCCACAAATAGTTTAGGATTGGGCAAAATACCTGAAGCTGAAACTATATTCTCAGCACCTTCAATCTGAGCACTATTAGCTCTTAGAGCAGGCGCATATCGCTCAGCAAGCTTCAATGCTGTATCCAAAGTCAGTGGCTGGGCATAAGCATGTCCATAACTCAAGAAAAAACAGATCGTCGCAATCGAGCATCCACCCCATTTTAGGGACAGCTTTCCTTTATTAAAGTTCATATTTTTAGCTCTAAAATGATGTACACGCGCACGTGCAGAACACCCATAGAAAACTCTATGAATGATGAAGAATCATCAAATTAGTTAAAGCGTGGGGGTTTCCATAAATTGGAAAGATCAGATGAGATGAAATTTTGATTTAATGGAGAAAAAGTAGACTGTTCCGCAGGTAAAAAAATCATCGACTGCAAAACATCCAGCGCTGTAGATGTATATGCAATTTTAGAAAATGACATAATACAATCTTGCTTAGACATACATGATGGATCATGTAATTGCTTCTTAATCTTTACCTCAGCTTTCATACAATCCATGTGCATAGCACTTGCTTTTTCATGATCTTCAGAATTCATCATTTGCATGGATTGTGTATCTTGAGATGACATTAAACATGGGCTATGTACAGATGCAGCAGCTGCTGCCGATCCTACAATTAGGATAGCAAAAGATAAAAACAGCGATAAGCATGTCCTTAACAAGTGCATAACATCAAGACCAAAATTTAACCTTTTTAGTTTTACAGATTATCCTGTAAATAACAATCCTATAATTAATTAAACTAATTCATTAAACAGCGGTTGTTGGTTTATATCAACAACCGCCTTCTAAATTAAAACCGACTTATAACTTGATAAGTTATAAAGGAAAATAAATAAGCCAATGAAAAGAGATATACAGCCATTACGACTGGTTGTTTCCAACTCCCTGTTTCTCTTCGAATGGTCGCTAGTGTTGCTAAACAATGCGGGGCAAAGATAAACCAAACTAACAATGACATACCTGTCGCTAGCCCCCATCCATCCGGACCAGATATTTGAGATAATAAAGTCTGGGTAACTGCATCTTCATCACCAGACATTGCATAGATCACCCCTAACGCAGCAATAATCACTTCACGAGCTGCCATTGCAGGAATCAAAGCAATACAAATTTCCCAAGTAAATCCAATCGGAGCAAATATTGGATGGATTAGATGCCCTAACTGTCCAGCAATACTATAATTGATTGGTGGCATTGTTGGATTATCAGGTGGTAAAGGGAACGTTACCAAGAACCATAATAAAATAGAAAGTGCGACAATAATTCCACCAACTCTTTTTAAGAATATAGTTGCTCTATCATAAAGCCCCAAAGCTACATTTCGAACATCTGGAATACGGTATGTAGGTAATTCAAAAATGAAAATACTTTCAGTTTTATCTTTTCTGACTAATTTCAGGAATAAAGAAACCAATAAAGCGGATACGATTCCTGACATGTAAAGCCCGAACAGAACTAGACCTTGTAAACTGAGCCAACCATAAACCAACTTGTTTGGAATGAATGCAGCGATCAGCAAAGCATATACAGGTAGTCGTGCAGAACACGTCATTAAAGGTGCAATCATAATCGTTGCTAAACGATCTCTTTCAGAGCTAATACTTCTAGTCGCCATGACTCCGGGAATTGCACAAGCAAAGCTCGAAAGTAGTGGAATAAATGAACGCCCACTTAAACCAGCTTTAGACATCAGCTTATCTAACAAAAAAGCAGCTCTAGGTAAGTATCCCGATTCTTCTAAAATTAAAATAAAGAAAAATAAGATCAGAATTTGAGGCATGTACGCGAGTACACTACCAGCACCTGCAATTACACCATCAACGACCAAACTTCTTAAAAGTGGATGAGTAATCAGAGGTCCTATCGCCCCACCAAACCATGAAATCGAATCCTCAACAAAGGAAATTAACGGTTGAGCCCAAATAAAGACAGCCTGAAACATTACAAACATGGTAAAGGTCAATATTAATAATCCAAAAACTGGATGTAAGAATATTTTGTCCAAGAAAGCCGTTCGTTTATCACCATTATCATTTTTCAAGATGACTTGTTTTGTAATATATTTGATTTGGTCAAAGTGACTCAGATCAGAATGATAAGGGGCAACAAACAAATTCTTTTGATCCAATTGGGTCAATAGCCCCTGAATGCCTTTTGTTTTTACAGCTACTGACTCAACAACAGGAATACCTAAAAGCTGAGATAGCTTCGTTGTATCAATTGAAATCCCACGCTTTCTAACCTCATCCATCATGTTAAGAACAAGTAACATTGGTCTGTTTAAAGCCCTGACTTCAAGTACAAGACTTAAATGAAGATGAAGATTCGTAGCATCGACAACACATACAAAAATATCAGGTATAACTTCGCCTTTTAATTCACCAAAGCATACTGCTCTAGTTACCTCCTCATCTAAACTGCTCGGTTTTAAACTATAAGTCCCAGGCAAATCCAATACTCGAACGGTATCACCAGATGGCAGTTTAAAAAATCCCTCTTTCCGTTCTACCGTTACCCCAGCATAATTTGCAACTTTTTGACGAGTCCCTGTGAGGGTGTTAAAAAGTGATGTTTTACCGCAATTAGGATTACCAACAAGTGCAATATTTTTAGTGTCCATTGGTAATCTCTACAAAAATTCGTTCTGCTTCATTTTTTCTTAAGGCGAAACGTGAGGTTTCGATTTGAACCAACACAGGATCACCACCAAAAAGCCCTTTCGCAAGCACTTGTAAGGATTCACCTACTCTAAAGCCCAGCAGTTCTAAACGCTCCAGAACAGGATCATTTTTATCTTGATACTGTTCACCCTTTTTAAGATCAATGATTTTTACAGTCTGGTCTTGCTTTACTTGAAATAAATTCATTGTCAGCACCCTACTTCAACGCCAAAATTTTTCGAGCGCCATTCAGTACAAACAGTGAAACAAGAATACCAATAATCAAATCTGGGTAAGCTGAACCAGTCCATGCAACAAGTACACCTGCTAAAATAACCCCCATATTTACTATTACGTCATTAGCTGAAAAGATCCAACTCGCTTTCATATGGGCTCCGCCATCTCTATGCCCAGAAATGAGATACAAGCACGTCACATTGGCAATAAGTGCTAAGAAGCCAATAATGATCATCAAATCTGACTCTGGTTCACTACCGAACATGAAACGTCTGACAACATCAATAATAACGATCAAAGCTAATAAAAGTTGAATCCATCCTGCAAAATGAGCTGCTTTTAATTGGTATTTAGCCGCTTTCCCTACCGCGTAAAGTGCTATACCGTAAACGGCCGCATCAGCAAACATATCAAGAGAGTCCGCAATGAGCCCCGTCGATGCGGCAATAATTCCACTTATGAACTCAATAAAAAAAAGAACACCATTAATCGCTAGTAATAATTTAAGGACTTTCGCCTGCTTAGTCGGATCTGGTGTTTCAGGCAATTCCCCAGTGGCTTTTACTGTTTCCACGAGCTTTGCACCAAAACCTAGGGCTTCAAGTTTTGTGGTAATTTCATTAATCCCATTGGTATGGAAAACAACTAACTGTCTTTGCGCCAAATCAAAAGATAAACCTTTAACTTCATGCAAGGGAGAAAGTGCCATTCTTACCATTTGCTCTTCTGCCGAACAATCCATCTTCGGAATCAGAAAAGTACTAGCTTCTTGTGCTTGTTCTTTATTTTCATAAGCTTCAGTTTTATTTAATTTTGCCCCAAATCCAAGAGCTTCAAGTTTTGCAGTGATTTCATTACTTTCACCATTATGCAGAACTTTTAGGTTTCGGTTCGGCAAATCAAAAACCAAGCTCTTAACATCTACCAATGAAGATAAAGTCATCCGAACCATTTGTTCCTCTGCGGAACAATCCATTTTCGGGATGCTATAGTCACTGATGAAAGTCGCTGTATCTTCACTCCCCCTAATCTTTTCAGGTGAAGTTATCGAATCCGAACCACAGCATGAATTCGACTGCTTACTACCGCATGAATCTTTTTCATCAGGGTTAGGTTCTTGCTGTACCTCATTATCGCAACAAGAACTTTCACTTTCTTCTGTAGCTAAATCTTTAATTTTACAAGAATCTGTTTTTGATTCATTTTGTTTTTGCTTAGTGTCTTCACAAGAACTTTCTTGATTACAACCGCAACCACTCATTGATGTGCCTATAGTCATATCTTCACGTATTGCATATTAAAATCCCTATAGCTACTATAGAGTCAATAGATCAGGTGACTTGAAATGAACTTAAAAATTGGTGAATTATCTCAGCTATCCGGTTGCCCTGTTGTTACAATACGGTTTTATGAAAAAGAAGCTTTATTACTAGCCCCTAATCGTTCGGAAGCTAATTATCGACTTTATAACAAAGACCACTTAGAGCGACTTCTATTTATTCTTAATTGCCGAACTTTGAATATGAGCTTGGACGAAATAAAAATTTTATTAGCATACAAAGACAAACCTTGTGGAAACTGTAGTTCTATTAACATCTTAGTTGATAAACATATTCATCAATTAGAGCAGAATATCCAAAAACAGATTCAGCTTAAGCAACAACTTTCTGATTTAAGAAGCAAATGCTCTGGTTTTTTGGAAATTAACTCTTGTAAAGTACTTGAAGGGTTATCCGTAAGTTTAAAATAATTAAGAATGAATAATGGAATATCACCATTATTCATTCTTAATAAAATATTTAGAAAACTAATTCAATACCTGCCCCGTATAACCACCCCTTTTCAGAATTTGTAGCTTCTTGAAAAGTTGTTAATTTCTGTCCTTTTTCATATTGATAAGCGACATCAACAAATGGTCTTATACGCTTATTAATCTCGTAACGAGTTTTTAGACCTGTCTTTAACTCAGACAAACCTGACTTTGTAGCAAAATCAGAATTATCATTAAACACAATATCTGCTGCAATATATGGCTGAGTAATTAGCTTTTGAGTGAGTAATAGATCTCGATCAAACTCAAAACTGGCTCCCCAAAAATTATTTTCACCACCATAAAGGTAGGCTTTTGTCTCAAAGAAATAAGGTGCAAGGCCTAATAATCCAATAACGCCATCAATGCGATTACTATTACGGTTATTTTTGTCCTCACTATACCTTACCCCAGCTTGTACATCCCAAAATGGTGCAACATTTCTACTGTAAAGAGCTGATACATCATATTTGGGATCATTACTCTCCGCTTTATTCATATTAGCTTCAACAAACATTCGATTTTCATCTGTTCCAATCAATGCCTCGAAACTCGAACCTAAGCTGCCCTTTCCATCTTTATCAACTATCCACTCATTGGAAAATTTAGTTGTCTGATAAATTTGCCCACCATGCTCGTTCATATGATTTTGGCTAAAAGCTAAAGTTTCAGACCCTTTGCTGTTTGAAGACTTTTGATCAGTATTACGTTCAACATAGCCTAATCCGCCTGATTCGCGTAAAAGCACACTCATACTTGACGTACTCTTATTTAGATTTTCAGTCGAATTATCATTCGCAAATGCCATACCCGCTAAGCCAATTAAAGCAACAGATAAAATTGTTTTTGAATATAACTGTTTAGTGATGTGCATGTTGATTCACTCCCTCATGGCTAGTTTGAGGTTGGGCAACGATACTTTTCGTATCATCATCATTGCTATCTACATTTGCCACAATGAGTTTGTTCATCATTCCAGCTGCCATGTGATATAACAAATGGCAGTGGATAGCCCATTCACCCAATTCATCAGCAGTAAGTAAAGTTGTAACTGTTTTCCCCGGTGGCACAATGATCGTGTGTTTATTTGGCATATTACTTGGATCTTGACCATTTTCAAGCTGCATAAACATACCGTGCAAGTGCATTGGGTGAGCCATCATACTGTCATTCACAAATTTCAAGCGTATACGTTCCCCGTATTTCACTTTGAATGGTTCTGTTTCATTAAACTTCTTACCATTAATTGTCCAAATATAGCGCTCCATGTTCCCACCAAGACGGATTTCCATTTCACGTTCAGGGGCACGAGTATCTGGTTGAGGCTTTAAAGATTGTAAGTCACTATATTGAAGTGCTTTTTGACCAACAGGTGTTGAAGCATTTGCCCAGCCATATACAACATCACCATTCTTTTCTTGTGTAGGTGCATTAGATGTAGTCATTTGCATGCCATGGTTCATACCTGACATAGATTGATCTTTTGAGCTGTCTGTCATAGACGACATATCGTGATCCATGCCTTTCATTGAAGACATGTCATGGTTCATTCCAGACATTGACTGATCTTTTGAGCTGTCTGTCATAGACGACATATCGTGATCCATGCCTTTCATTGAAGACATGTCATGGTTCATTCCAGACATTGACTGATCTTTTGAGCTGTCTGTCATAGATGACATATCGTGATCCATACCTTTCATTGAAGACATGTCATGGTTCATTCCAGACATTGACTGATCTTTTGAGCTGTCTGTCATAGGCGACATATCATGATCCATGCCTTTCATTGAAGACATGTCGTGATTCATGCCCGCCATAGAAGACATATCATGCCCCATCCCCATATCTTCCATAGTTAATAAAGAACGAGGACGTGACTTCGGCATTTTGATTTGATTTATTGGAGGAGTATTCTCATCATGTAAGGAACCAACTGAAAAACCACTCCTATCAATTGATTCTGCTTCAATTTGATAATTTGATTGTTTGGGTTCTACAATAACATCATACGTTTCAGCCGTCCCTATTCTGAATTCATCAACCGGAACAGGTTTCACTGGTTGCCCATCTGCACTGACTACCGTCATTTTCAAGTTAGGGATTCTGACGTCAAAGAATGACATTGCTGAGGCATTAATAAACCGAAGACGTACTTTTTCACCCGTCTTAAAATTACCAGTCCAATTTTGTTCTGGAGTCTTACCATTCATCAAAAAAGTATATTTTGTCACATCAGACATATCTGTCTTGAGCATTCGCATCTGGTTCCACATCGAACGGTCTTGCCATGTTGCTTTTAAACCATCTTTTTTAATTTGTTTAAAAACATCAAAAACAGTTTCACGACGGTTCTGATAATAGTCAGCTTCTTTCTTTAGATTATTCATGATTTTATCACTAGTTGAATCATGAAAATCTGAAAGTAATACGACATAATCCTTATCTGTTTTCTCAGCTACAGTTAAAGGTGTCCTATTTTTGGGGTAAATGACTAACGGACCATACAAGCCCTCTTGTTCTTGACCTTTACTATGCGAATGATACCAATAGGTACCATTTTGGCGTACCTTAAACTTATATTCGTAGGTCTTATTAGGGGCAATACCGTCAAACTGATTAAATCCGGGTACGCCATCCATGATGCCCGGTAGAATTAACCCGTGCCAATGAATAGAAGAATCTTGTTTTTTTAGCTTGTTATGGACACGAATAATAGCATCATCACCTTCCTCAAACTCAAGAAGAGGTGCAACAAATTTCCCATTAACCGTAATTCGTTTTAAAGGCTTACCTGTGATATTCACCGTTTGCTCAGCGATTGTTAAATCATATTCTTTAACTGCTGCCACAACCCAAGTTGATGAAAATAAACCGACTCCTATTAAAAGGACATGCGTTAATTTTGTAGACATTTATTTCACCTATCTAATATAAGGATGGGAGAATCAAGCAAACCTATTATTCGCTTTAATTTCCCCCGATCTTTCATTTATCGTATTTGTTATTTATTTGATGTATTTGACATGTTCATCTTTGAGTGGTCCATGTTCATCATACTGGAATTATCCATATTACTCATTTTAGATTGCCCCATATTCATCATCTTAGAATGATCCATCTGAGACATATCCGTCATGTTACCATGCTCATGCTGACTATGATCCTGTTGGGTTTTATCATCATTCTTCATATTACAAGGTTTTTGACATTTCTCTTGCGTCTTTGAATCGGCTTTAATTTCAGACACAACTGTAGTTCCTTGTTTCACATCTGCTGCCCAAGACTGAGTTCCTACAATTAAAGTACCAACACACATAAGAGTGGTTAAGCTACGGCTGAATAGAGTTTTCATGTTTTGCTCCAAAAATTAACTTTATGTAAATACCTTAAAGGCCTTCACTAAACATCTATGTGACATGAAAATGACATTTTTGTAATCTACAACGAATCACGTATTTATAACGTTATTATGTTCTTAATGAGTGATATGGGATTTTTATCAATGAGAATCTTACTAGTTGAAGATGAACAAAAAACCGGTGACTACCTTAAACAAGGTCTATCTGAAGCTGGGTATATAACGGATTGGGTAACGGATGGATTATCTGGTAAACATCAAGCGCTTTCCGAAGAATATGACCTCATCATTTTAGATGTGATGCTTCCAAAGCTAGATGGTTGGGATATCATTTATGATATCCGAAAAAGTGGCAAAACTATGCCTATTCTTTTTCTTTCAGCACGTGATCAAATTGAAGATCGTGTGAAAGGCTTGGATTTAGGTGCTGATGATTATCTAGTCAAGCCTTTTGCTTTTGCTGAGTTATTAGCACGAATTAAAAGCTTACTCCGACGGGGACAACAAAAAGAAGATAGTAACCTTATTACAATTGCTGATCTTGAACTTGATCTTCGTAAACGCCGCGTCACTCGCGCTGGGCAACGTATTGACTTAACAGCTAAAGAATTCGCGCTGATGGAATTATTTATGCGTAGACGTGGTGAGATATTACCTCGTACGCTCATTGCCTCTCAAATATGGGACATGAATTTTGATAGTGATACCAACGTTGTAGAAGTCGCTATCAAACGTTTGCGCAGTAAAATTGACAGTAATTTTAGCCCAAAGCTGATACAGAACATACGTGGAATGGGGTATGTTTTAGAGGTAGAAGATGACTCGTAAATTGTTTAATGCAATCAGCTTTCGTATAGCAATCATCTTTTCTCTTTCTACTGTTATCATCTTAATGATTATGGGGTTGGTTATTCACAAGCTCGTAATGCATCATTTTGAAGCTCAAGACCGAACTCAATTAGAAGGCAAAATTCAACTTATAGAGAATCTACTTGAACAGAACCCATCTAACTCTCAAGAACTAAATTTATATTTAAAAGATGCCTTAATTGGACATCACGATCTGATTGTTCAGATTGAACGTCCAACAGGTCAAGTTATTTTTAGCTCAGCACCATCAGTAATTCATCCCCAAGCACTCAACAAATCAAAACAAGATCCATGGCTTGAATGGAAAATTAAAAATAAGACTTATCGTGGCTTAATTTATAAAAAGACTTTTGATCATAATGACTCGTTTATATCAGCTCAGATTATTGTTGGAATCGATACCTCTGAGCATCTACATTTCTTAAATGACTTTAGACGTCAACTTTTATACATTGGATTTGTGGGTACAATTTGTTTAATGTTCTTAGGGTGGTTCGCAGCATGGCGAGGGCTACGTCCAGTACAACAAATGGCAAAAGTAGCAGAGGGTATCTCAGCCCAACATCTTTCTGAACGTTTAGAAGTCGAAAATACTCCAACCGAACTTAAATCACTGGCTGTCGCTTTTAATGATATGTTAGATCGGCTAGAAGCCGCAGTAGAAAAACTTTCAGATTTTTCATCTGATCTTGCTCATGAAATAAGAACACCTATTAACAATTTGATGACTCAAACTCAAGTATGTTTATCTCGTAGTCGAAATATTAATACTTATCAGGAAGTTCTATTTTCAAATTTAGAAGAGTTTGAGCATTTAGCTCGCATGGTCTCTGATATGCTATTTTTGGCAAAAGCAGAACATGGTCTACATTTACCTAACCTACAACAGGTTAATTTAGTTAAAGAAGTTTCAGCATTATTTGATTTTTATGATGCTATCGCTGCTGAAAAGGGAATGTCACTCGAACAGAGTGGTTCAGGTAGTATAAAAGGTGATCCTTTAATGCTACGCCGCGCTTTAAGTAATTTGTTATCGAATGCAATTAAATATGGCAAATCAGATTCGGTCATCAAAATCACATGCCAACAAAACTTTGATACAACAACATTCATCATTGAAAATGAAAGCTCCCCACTATCATCAGAACAACTTAATCGGTTATTCGATCGTTTTTATCGAACAGATGTATCTAGACAGAGAGTTGAAGAAGGTACTGGCCTTGGTTTAGCAATTACCAAATCTATTCTTGATGTGCATGGAGCTTCCATTCAAGCGACTTATAACGAGGGACATATTTCTTTTAAAATTATCTTTAAAAATTAGTGATATCTCGGTTATTAAGCACTCATTCTAATGATGCTTACCACTCATTAACTTACGCTAATGAGTGGTAAGTCGTGATTATTTTTGATGACGTAATCGTAAGGCATTACCAATTACCGATGCTGAGCTTAGGCTCATTGCTAATGCAGCAATCATAGGCGAGAGTAACCAGCCAGTAAATGGATACAGTACACCAGCAGCCAAAGGGATACCTAATCCATTATAGAGGAAAGCAAACATCAAGTTTTGTTTCATATTTTTAACAGTTGCCTCTGATAAAGAACGAGCAATTTCAATACCACGTAAGTCACCTTTTACTAATGTAACTTGGGCACTATTCATTGCTACATCAGTACCCGTGCCCATTGCGATTCCAATATCAGCTTGAGCCAAGGCTGGTGCATCATTAATTCCATCACCAGCCATAGCAACAATTCTCCCTTCTTTTTGCAATTTTGTGACCAAATCTAATTTATCAGCAGGTTTAACCTCACCATAAACCTCACTAATTCCTAACTTAGCCCCAACTGATTTTGCTGTAGTTAGCCCATCACCTGTTGCCATGATGATTCTTAAACCTGAGTCTTCCAACGATAAAAGGGCCTCTGGAGTGCTTGCTTTGATTGGATCTGAAACTGCCAGAAGACCTAGCAGTTTTCCATCGGCTGCCAAATACATAACACTGGCACCTTCAGCTCTTAATACCTCTGCTTGTGGAATAAGAGTGTTAACAGATATCCCTAATTGCTTCATCAGTGCCGTATTGCCTAGCGCTAATTTTTGTCCGTTTATCTCTCCATTAACACCAATACCTGAACCTGATTCAAATGAAGTAGGTTTACTTAAAGTAAGATTTCGCTCACGGGCGGCACGTACAATTGCATTTGCTAAAGGATGCTCACTGCCCTGATCTAAACTCGCAGCTAAACGGAGGACTTCATTCTTTTCATATCCTGAAGTGGCTACTACTTTATTGAATGATGGTTGTCCTTCTGTCAAAGTTCCTGTTTTATCAATAATCAATGTATCAATTTTACGTAGATTCTCTATTGCGGCAGCGTCTCGAAAAAGTACTCCATTTGATGCACCTCGCCCTGTTGCTACCATAATTGACATTGGCGTAGCTAATCCCAAAGCACATGGGCATGCGATGATTAAAACAGCTACTGCATTGATTAATCCATAAACCCAACTAGGTTCAGGTCCGAATAGCCCCCACCCCAAAAAAGTTAGAACAGCAATACCTATAACCCCCATAACAAATCGTCCTGCAACATGATCCGCCATCCGCTGCATAGGTGCTTTTGAACGTTGAGCCTGAGCAACCATTTGCACGATTTGAGAAAGTACGGTTGATGATCCAACTTTTTCTGATCGCATCACCAATGAACCATTCATGTTCATTGTTGCACCAATGACTTGATCACCCACACGTTTTGTAACTGGCACAGGTTCACCAGTTAACATCGATTCATCTACAGAGCTTGAACCTTCTGTAATGACTCCATCAACAGGAACTTTTTCACCGGGGCGTATCCGTAATAAATCGCCTACGTGTACATGAGATAGTGGAATATCTTCTTCTATACCATCAACACTGATTTTTCTTGCTGTTTTAGGTGCTAGCCCAAGTAGGGATTTAATTGCCGCTGAAGTTTGGGAACGTGCTTTTAACTCTAGCACTTGACCTAACAATGTGAGAGAAATAATCGCTGCGGTCGCCTCAAAATACACAGCAACACGCCCCATAGATACAAATGAGTCTGGAAATACTTGAGGTACTATTGTTCCAACAAGGCTGTATATAAAAGCAGCTCCTGTACCTATTCCAATCAAGGTCCACATATTTGGACTCCGATTCCAGATTGACTGCCAACATCTCACAAAAAATGGCATTCCTGCCCACAAAACAATTGGTAAAGTCAGTACCAGTTCAATCCAGCTTTGCACCTGCATTTCGAACCAGTTCAATTGATGACCAAACATTGCTAAGAAAACTACAATAATGGTTAGCGGTAAGGTCCACCAAAATCTATGCTTAAAATTCTTGAGTTCTGGGTTTTCATCAGCGTCATCTAAGTCAGGAAGTAAAGGCTCTAACGACATACCACAGATCGGACAATTTCCCGCATGGTTCTGTCTAATTTCAGGATGCATTGGACAAGTGTATATCGTGAAGGTATTAACATGAGCAGGCTGATTAACTTCATTTGAATCCTCACCATCCCTCTTTTGTGGTTCTTTTAACGTAACTACATTCTCAACTTTAGTAATATAAAAATGAGGATCACTTTTAAACTTTATGTGGCATTTCTCACTACAAAAGTAAAAAGTTCTATTTTTAACTTCTTCATAAAACTTGGATGCTTCTGTAACTGTCATACCACAGACAGGGTCAGTAAGTCTGTTATTGAGTACTTTGTTTTCATGATGATGGTCCATAAAAGCCTCCTTCATATTTAATTTTTTAAATTAATAATTTCATTAAGATGGAAATAGACTCCCTCTTATTAGTTTGTTTAGTGATCATTGTTTTCTTTAAAGCCAGTGTACCACTTGTGGTTTTTTAATTTTTAAAATGACAAAAATGTAATTTTGAAGTCATCGGGATGTTTCTCTCATCCTTTAATAATAAGCATGAGAAAGGTGATGACCAAGCAACCAATTGATGCATTTCATTCGGTCATTACTGAGCCCAAGATTAGTTTAAAGAGGATGAAGAAATGAAAATTTTCAAAAATAAAATGTCAGCTCTACGTAACACTCTCGTAGGTGCAACACTGATTGTTACTGCTTCAAGTGCATTTGCACACGTGAAACTTGAAAGTGCAATTCCTGCGATCAATGCTTCTGTAGCAAGTCAACCAAAAAACATAACACTCAATTTTGGTGAAGAAGTCATGCTAATGAACGTTAAGTTACTTGATGCCCAACGTAAGGATATCCCTTTGAACTACCAAATAACTCATGATATGAAAAAATCATTTGACGTAGCGGTTCCAAAACTAAAAAAAGGAAAATATACGGTGGTTTGGACCACAATGGGTACCGATGGCCATAACATGAATGGTGAATATAATTTCACTATTAAATCGGCAAAATAACAATGAGTGAAAATAGTCAACATGCCAGCAGCTTGCTGGCATGTTGCTATAATAAAGGGAGAAAAATATGATTCCTGAGACTTGGATATATGCAACATGGTTGGTTAAAGTCATTTTATATTTAGGGATTGCATTTGTTATTGGCGGTGCTTTCTGCTATTTCTTACTTGGACGTTATGTTGAAATCAAGGAGACTATTCTAAAATACATGACTATTGGTACAGGTTTAGGCCTTTTTTCAAGTGTTCTCGGCTTCTTCATTCTTATAGGAAGTTTTGCCAACACTGGCCTTTCAGGTATGTGGGATAGCAACTATATAAATATACTAGTCAATACTCCTACTGGACATGTCTCTATCATTCGATCAATCAGTTTTGCACTTTTACTCATATTTATGATAGTCAAACTTAGTAAAGGGACGATTGATATTTCCAAAACTGAAGGAGCAATCTTTACCATACTGCTCACACCAATCGTTTTAAGTTTTTCACAACTCGGACACGTCACGAATTTACCCTTATTCGCTCAAGCTTTGTTATCAATACATGTACTTGTAATGTCCTTATGGATGGGGTCGCTTTATCCATTATGGAAAACAAGCAAAAAAATTAATGGCTTACCACTTAAAGAACGTATGCATCTATTTGGGCAAATAGCAGCCTTTATTGTAGGAATACTCATCGCTTGTGGTCTTAGTATTGCTTTATTACTCTTTAAAGATTTTAATACTCTAATCAATACACCTTATGGGCATGGATTTATTATTAAAATATTATTTGTCCTAAGTATTTTATTGTTAGCAGCCTTTAACAAATGGTATTTCACACCTCGCTTACAAGACCCGAAATTTGCGAAACAATTGGGCTATGCCATTTTATTTGAGATGTCATTAGGTCTATCAATTCTTTTAGCCACTGGTTATATCACCACTGTAGTCGGTATTGAGTAAAAAAGGATCACGCTATGACTTCATGGATGAAGTACAATTTATTATTTTTCATTTTTTTGAATACGACATCATGGGCTGAACCTAGCACTTCAAAAACGATTCGCTCCTTAGATGATACCGAATTACGTAATATCACTGATCATAATCATGGCGACACCAAAGTCGAAGAGAATAAAGACCATCATTCTAAAGATAAACAACTACGTAATGAAGATAGTAGACAACAAAAAGTTATAAATGGATTAATGTTACAAAAGCCTAACGTACTACCGCCCTCCAAATAAACGATACTTAAGTAATGTTTATTGATTCAATAAGTAGTTCAAATTTTTTAATAAAAAATAGTAGCAATATTACTGTTGGGGGCTTCTTAGCCCCCAACAGTATTTAATTCAGAGCTTGAACCGACTGCTGTAAGCCTTTCTGAATATCTTGAACATGAGTGAGATCATGCGTTTGCTGATGCTCTGTTTGAGATTCAACGCTGTAAAACTCCTCCACTATATCCAAACCCTCTTCACCTCCCACCTCAAAGCAGGCATTACCATAACCCTGCCGTGCCACATGATCCAAAGCCTCCTGATAGAACCCTGCTGTCTTACTTTGTTCATCCATCTGTTTGGCTGAACTAATCGCATCTTTCAGGTTTGTGCCATCACGTAAAGTCAGATCCACGTAGTAGATCGGGGTACGGTAACTTTGTGTGGTGCTTTTACCTCGCAAGGTCAATTGCAATGGCAAACAAGAAAGTAAGTCACCCGATGCTGCGTGATAGTAACGAAGTCGAGCTGCCAAAGTGCGGATGCTGTTAAAGCCTGTGGTTCTAAAGATGAAAGTACCAAACTCATCTGATTCATCTAAGTTGACGTAGAGTCTGCCATAGGGCTTGCATAATCCACCCTGTGCCAATGGACATAAATCAGGGGATGGACAAGGATGTTGTTCAATGCCATTTTGACCGAGTCGCTGACAGCTTTCGCCATTGCCTGAACAGATTAAACGTCCAGTTTGGCGGTCAAATAGGCTGTACTCTGCTCTTAAGTTGAGATCGGGATCATTGAAGATCATGCGGACTGGAATGCTTCTCAGCTTTTGGTTCTGATTGGGCGCTTTGGCACGTAGTTGCTCATCCAGTGGATGTTTGACCCACCCATCTTTATTTTGGATTTGGCTGGTAATGGTAAATTGATCATCTTTTTCAGGCAGACGTTTTCCATTCTTTTCGACAATTTTGCCGATACTGATACGCCCCAACACAGGTGGGGTAATAGCTAAACCTTTAATCATGATGATGTACTCTATATAGATGTTGAAATGGCGTTTAAATTTGGATAAATAAATTTTGGGCATAAAAAATCCCATACTTGTTTGGGGTATGGGATCAGTTGGTTGGGGTGTTAGTTAAATTGAAATGGGTTACTTGGGTATCAGCCCTATCCACCATTCGGATAAATCTGAAAGCGTCGTGTTCCTGCTTTGGTTTGGGGAAATTGCTGTAGGTATTCAGGATGCTGTTTAAGCAATGATTTACTGTCTAGGCTGATTGAGTCTTGTGATTTCTTCCATGTGACTGAACCACCTGTAAATACCGCTCGCTCTGCTTCTTTCATCATCATTTGTAGTTGATGTTTCAGTTCATCAAAATACTGCTGGTGTTGTTCAACTTTATGTCGCTCCTCTAGTAACTGATTAAACAAATAATTAGCTTGTTCATTTTGGGTCAGGTCTTCTACTGTTAATGGAATCTGTTCAGGATAAAGTTGTTGCAAGGCTTTAGCTGCTGAATCCGAAGCATCTACACTGGGTGGAATACCTGTTTCGACACATTGCCAGAAATGACGTTCCGCATTAATGATGTGCTGAATCACAGTTTCATTACGAGTCACTTTATAGATTTTGGTTTCATGCCCACAGATCAAGGCACAAATATGTGCTGCCTGTTTACCTGTCACTGCCAATTGATGCTGTACCTGACACAGCACATATAAAGGCACGCCATCTCGCCATAGTTTTGCGCCATATTCCCCCACGGTTTTACATTCCAAAATTTGCACTTCTTCATTACCGACTACAGCATAATCCAAGTTCGCCAACATAAACTGTTTGTCTTCATCAGGGTGTTGCAATACTGCATTAACTCGACGGACTTTATGATTGGTGTGCATGCTGTAGTATTCAGCCACCAAAGGTTCTAGCTTTTTTCCCCAGTACAAGGGTGCGTAACCTGCACTTTCATCCTCGATGTTTTGTTGCATCCGCCCTGTCTTGATCATCCACAGTTCCAGCATCGACATATAGGGATTCAGTCCACAGGCCGTTGCTGCATCACTGCTGCCAATACCCTGTTTTCTGACTTCTAACCATTGTTGATAGTTCATCTGTTTGGTGTTGGCAAGTCTTTTTGCTGTAAGGGCTTTGGTCTTTCGTGGTTGCGTATTCGGTCGATCTCGTTTGGTTCGGGTTCCCACCTCAATCTGCTGAATGGATTGATTTAGATTCGGTAAATAGGGTTGTAGTGGTGGGTTATTTAGCGTGTTTTGAATTTGAGTATGACTATTCATTGCAATTATTCCTGTATCGATAAAATCGTAAAAGCTGAATTTTGGGCATAAAAAAGCCGCATGAGGGTGCGGCTAAAGGTGTTGCTGTGCTTGTACGGTGTTACTGTATGCTTAGGCTAATGGAGCTGGCTTAATTGAAACTGAATTTAGGCAATCATTCTCAATGCCTGTTCCAGACCACGCTGTTTAATGGCAGCCCCTGCACCAAACCATGCTGAATCGAGTCGATGATCGGTACTCATCGCTCGACGTTCATGGTCACAGAACTCGGTGATGCTGCACAATAATCCATAAGCGGTATCCTTGGCTGAACTCAGTTCTGCACCACGTCCATGTCCGTTAAACATGGTCATGACTTTCGACATGGCACGTCCATTTGGCTCGGTTTTATTGTCCGCTTTGGTTGGGGTGTTGATGCCTTGGTTTGGCATAGCAGCATTTCGATAGAACTGAATGATGCTTTCATCTTGTTCAGCCATAGTTAGGTTGGTATTGTTAAACACCGCATCAAAGAAGGCTGCTGCTTCCTGCTGAGTTACCTTACGCTGGCTCAGTTGTTTCATTTCATACATGTGTTCATCCCATGCACGGACTGAAATACCCAACTGTTGTTTAACTTTCTCAGCATCGAAACGAGTGCTGTGTGGGACTTTAACCACACCTGCACTGGTATTTTGTCCTTTGAGAGCAATTGCCAAAGTATTGTTACATACCACCCGGATACTGGTGAACTGTGCAGTGGTTGCTAGAGTGCCATCACAAGCCGTCGCTAGTAGAATATAGCCATTACTCACATCCTTACCCTTGAGTGCTGAAGTCTGTCCAGTCTTGGCTAATGCCCAGAATTTCTTGCCACCTTTCAGTACCCCTGCGGTTTCCAGTTCAAAGCCTGATTGCTCCGTCAGGTCTTTGTAGAAGTGTAGGATTTCCATCGGTTGGACTTCTTGAAAGCGTTGGCTGACCACGGATAAAGGTGCATGCGTATCTGAACGGTAAAGCACTCGTTGTTCTTCAAAAGGCATGATGATGCTTTGTCCACGTTCATTCTGTGCCATGTAATTGACATCCGAGGATTCTATCCGCCAGTCCATGCCTGCTTGTTGTGCCCAAACCTCGATGGGTTGGTTTGGTGTGAGTTCATTGCCTAACCCATGCCAAGGGGTTTGTCCAGTGAATGCCATAGTTTCAACTAAATGTGCCATAAGAATAATTCCTGTATCGATTTTGAATGGGTAAAAGGGTTCGATTTAAATTTTGCTAAATACTTAATTGCGTAAATTCGGGCTAAAGCTGCGGTCACAGTTGTTGCAGTAATACTGTTTGCGATAAGTTGGGTGAAGCGGTTGTTGCTGTTCATCTTCAGTGATCAACATCCAGATACCGCCAATCAGTACCCCAACGATTGCACCTGCAATTGGAGGAATATTCAGGCTTTTGGAAACACTCACTCCTAATGTGGCAAGTGCCATCGGTGACATCACACTATTGGAAATGGGGTTATTGGTTGAGGTACTGGGTAAATGTTGGGTTGATTCAAACAGTACCGTCTCTCGGGACTGGCAATAAGGACATGGCAAACTCATTGTGGTATTTCCTGTAAATGAATAAAAAAACCTGCTGGGGAAGCAGGCAAAATGATTGCAATGTAGCTGAAGCATGTATTGGTGCTATCTCAAATGGAGAAACACTGTTCTCAATTAGATGCTATGTATTTGTATTTTTTTAGAATGCGTTTTTTTTCATCAGTTTTAGGCAATTTTTGAATGATGATTAAACAGATCAATTGACCTGTTTTTTAGCAGCGATTATGATGCAAGGGCTGACCTACATTGTCAGTCGGTTTTGACAGACCGCTCATCTAGCGCATCGGAGTTTATTCATCTGAGTATTCTTTGTATGTGTAAAAACCTTCTCGTCCCCCTTTGCGGTAGAACGGGAGGGGGACGCGTTCGCGCGTGCTGGTTCTAGATGTCCAGTCTGTCAACCCCTTTTCGTTCTGCCACCATAATCAATTGACAGTGATTCGGTAGAACTTCTAATTCATCTAGGAGTCAACCATGACGCAATTTACTGTGCTTTATTATTCCCCTGCACTTTCTCTGCCTCTCAGGCATTTTATTCCAATTCATTTATCACACGCTTTCACTGTGTCCTGATTGACTCAAGGCATCAATTAACTGCTGCATCCATTTTGGTCAGTGGTGTTTTGTGCTGGATAAAAATCATGAAATTCATCGCACAGCTTATTTTGGTTGTCCTTATTGTGCTCAGTAACAGCATCGCTAGAGCCTATGACAGCCAAGCAAAATGTATTTGAAATTACAGACAATTTCATAATTCATTTTTAAAAACTTAAAAAATATTGGATGGGGAAAATAATAGGATGAAATACATTTCAATTGCGCTGCTCACCAGCCTTGCGTTGGTCGGCTGCTCAAAACCACAACAAGATGATGTAGAGAATAAAGAACTATCTCAAAAGATTGAAAACATGTCATTGAATGATGCTGTCCCTGCACAGGCTGTTTCTTCTCCTTTGATTATCGCTCGCAATAAAATTACACCTCCGCTAACAAAGACTGGAGAAGACTTTCAGGAACTCATCAAAGATGAGGGGTATTTTTCCTTTTATCCACCGTATAAAACCATCTATGGATTGCAGATGTTTGCTGAAAATGACGATGTTGCAGATTATTGTGCAAACTGCGTGTATTTCCAGTCCATTCTCAATGATTTAAGAAATGTGCTGGCTTTAAAAAACAATCAAGTTTTAGTGATCGGAAATACAGGTCAACAGTTTCCTGCATTCACTTTTGCTTTAGGTGATGACTATTCTTTGCGTGCAGCGCATGATACGGCAATCAATTATATAAGATCGACAATGCAGGTGACTCCACCACAAAAAGATCAATTTGAGAGTACAGAACAATATCAACAACGTATTCAGACACTTCAAAATGAGTTGGATACTAAAAATGCCCATCTAAATTATGACTTGAAGCTTTTAGAACTCAGTTTAAATGCTACGTCTGGTCAAAGTCTGTTTATGCCAAGCAGCTATACACCGAATGATCGACCAAATGGTCCGATTGATAATTTTGTTTATTACGATGCTGATTCGAAACAATTACATTTTGAGAATATGAATTTCGCATCTGATCTTATTGTGAATTTCACAGCCCCATCCACGCCAGAGTTAGCACAAAATATTATTACGGCTAGTGGACAGAAGTATGTCGGTTACATTTTTAACTTCAATAATCATAAATTGGAATTAGAGAGCTTAGTCATTTATCAGGCCAACAACACTCAAGCTGATTCTGCGAATGAACCGATTGCCATCCTTGAACCGAGCACCATGTCCTTTCAACGCAAACATTTCAACGGCATAGAAAATGCTCGATTAAAGCAATTTGATGTGACACTGAAAAAGCCAATTCCTTTTGATTTTAGCTTGGAAAACTACACGCCGATCGAAAAGGTATTTAAAAAGATCGATGAGTAATTCCCACTTTTATAAAAAGTAAAAAATTGATTGACCAAACAATTAAATACACAGAGTTGGGCTTTCACCCAACCCTGTAGATCACAATATTCGATTAAATATAGGCATGTGTAATGAATTTTATTCCATCGATTGTTTTATCCAGTGTGTTGCTACTGACTTTAACTGCGTGTAATTCAGGTAACGATGCACCAAAACCAAAGGATACCCCAACTCAAACAAGTGAGCATAGCACTGCTGATGCGACTGAAACTCCGCCTCAATCTGAAGATGATTTTCCAGCCGTTGATAAATCCTTTCTGGAAGATGAGTCATATAATGCTGAGGAAGGGACTGAACCCACTGTACAAGAACAATTTGAAGTCCGTGTCCGTCGTGAAGAATCACAATACTCCATGACAGGCTATACCGATTTGTTAAACATCATGTCCTTGAACGATGCGCCAACCACCATCACAGGGGTTTTAATCAACCGTGGTAATTGCAGAAGCAAAGGCACTTACGATTACCAAAATATGCGCTATGGCTCAGTGGCAAAAGTCTACTTGGGCTGTTCCGCTGAATATGTCCGTGAAGTGACCATCACCACCAACAGTGGTTTGACCTATACCTATAATTTTTAGAGATTTAATCACAGCGATTTATACAAGCATAAAAAAGGCGTTCTAATCAGAGCGCCTTATATTTGAAAAGTTTACTTAGCAGGGATATTCCCTGTATAGCTTTGCCATAAATAGGAAATATGCTGACTCATATACCGATAAAGTTTGAGGGGGCCATTTAGAAACTCAAGCTGTTTACTCCAGTAGCTACGCATATCACTGTCCGCAAAGTAACAGTGTTTTTCCCAAACCAAATAAGGTGATCCTTGCACAAGCTCATGTCCCTTGTGTAAACAAGCCCCTCTCCATACCCGTAAGATAAAATCAGAATATTTACACTCATCACCAATCACATAAATGATGGCATGGACTGAATAAAATCCATTCAGTGATTTCACAATACGCCATTGCACATCATACAGCTTGCCAGCTAATTCTTCGGATTGATGTAATCTTTCCAGCCATTTACTAGCAAGTTTTGGTAATTTAACTTCGGCATCAAATTGTAAGGGAATAGTAAACATACAAGGTAAATCATAGATCATACAATTGATCTGCTTATGTTTGTCTAGACAACGTTTAAACAATGCCTTTTGGAATTTAATACTTTCATTAATTGGTTCAATAAATTTTGTATATTCCAGTGCAATCCGTCGTTTCAGAAACTTATGTTTAAATTGATCATGAATAAGCTCTGCATTCTCTACAAGGTAATTCATATTACCGTAATGAGAAAAGCCTACTGTATCAAAGATTGCAGCCCAATAAGGATTTAGTTGAAATCCATGTAATACCAAACGGTGATAATGCAGCCAAGGTAGAGAATTTAAAAATATACGATAATTCTTATCCAAACATTTGGGTGATCGTTTATCCATAACCGCTAGTTTCCCATTTTCAATTTGAGCTGCATTTTGAATACTCTGTCCTAAGAACAAATGAGTATTAACATCCAGCATGAATGGGATAATTGGTGTCTGCGGTATATAGTGTGCTTGAGGAGTCGCTGAATAATGAGTCATTTCATGCCTCCTTTTGACCAGTATTTTTAAGAGATTTACCCATTTTTATCGCAACATCCTTAGCAATATTTTTACCAAATACACGTATGAAGTAGGCTTTATCATTTCTAAGGTTTTGCTCATTCTCTTCATCCTGCTTAATCCTTTTATGCACAATGAATTGGTCTCTTTTGGTTATATAACGGATGGCTTTAATCAAATACTCGTATTTTTGTTTATCACTGCGATGTAAGGTGCCAATACCGACATCTTTGTATTTGCCATTGTGAGCATCAATATTGCAATTATAGTAAGTCCCCTCATCACCAATCACTCTTTTCCAGACCTCACCAATCTGTTGTGCTAACTTAATGTCCTGTGAGTGTTTACGACCATCGAGAAAGAAAAAACAGTGGTAGTGATAGCCCGTTTTTTCGGCAAATTCCAATTTCCATAGATAGCCCAATATACGTAAATTTGAAGTACGCTTTAAATAACGAAGGCATGTGATTAAATCTGCTTTGACTTGGGCAAGTTCAGGGTTTTGTGTTTTTCCATAACGAAAATCGACACGAGCAATGACAATTCTCGAATGTTTAGCCAGTATCGTATCTACACATTCTGTAGCGACCTTTTGCTGATATTGGGAACGTTCCCTTCGTTTTTTCTGTTGGTATTTGAATTCCTTTTCTTGAGTTAGCAAATACAAACGTTCAATGAATAGATTAATTAATTCTGCATAACAAATTGAAGTTATTGTTCCATCAGTATTTCTTAGCTGAATAATATCATTGGGGTAATGTAGATAAAAATCAGCATGAAAATAACCCTTTAGAATTTCGTTATACGCTTGCATAACAATCTTATGATGCTCACAATCATAATGCTCTAGAGGATCAAACCCTTGGATGAGTATTTGCTTTAATAATTCAATGAATTTTTTATCAATAGGCTCATACCATCCATGATACAGAGTGCCTTTGATCTTACGATAAGCCTGCACATAGTTGTGTTTTAAGATTTGTTTTACTAATTCAATTTCTGAGAATATTTTCTCAGCTTCAGGATTTGATCGAATTTCATATTGGTTATATTCAGTGTTGAAATCTAATAAGTAATCCAATGCCAATGAGCTTGAATGCTGATCGTCTGCTGCATTGAAGCATTCTTCATACATTGAATTGAGTAAAGACTGTTGCTCTTCCAATGGTGCTGTAATCTGAATGGGCTGATTAGATGAATCAGTATCAGTTATTTCAGTCTGCTGATTTAGAAAGTGTTCAGGTACTTGTGTTAAGTATTCATGTGCTAAAGCAGGTGTTTGATTATTACTCATAAGATAGGATGATTGATTCATAATAATGAACTTCTCTGTACGTAATTACACCTAACAATTTGTTAATTAAGTCAATTTATATAATAATTAATATTATTAGATATACTGATCATATAAGTAACACAAATGGTCAGGCGTAAAAATCACTGTAATCCCATGACCTCGAAATCAAGGAATTACAGTGTTATAAGGGTTAATAGGGTATGTGAGAGTTGTAAAGATATCTTGCTAATCTGGTTAGCTTTTTTTTGAATTGATCCAATCAATTATGTCCTGCTCTAACCAACCAACGGCTGATAGTCCCAATCTAATCGGACGAGGAAAAGACGAATCATATCTCTTGGATTTCGGGTTCATTTTGTCATACAGACTTGATTTACTTAAACAGACTAATTCTGTTACTCCTTTCATTCTAAGAATCTGATTTTTTTTGGTTTCTGAGGTTTGCATTGTTTACTCCGATTTAAACCTGATGTGGATGTCTTCGGATATAAATATGCTCTAGAATCCTCAGAAACATCAGCAAAACAAGATTCACAATTGTTAAGTAGCGTATTTAAATGAGTAATCCCGTCTTCGATCATGAAATTTACAGAATAGCTCACCCTGTAATGCAAAAATTAGTAAAGCAAGCTGTAAAAGCAAGAGAGTTTCAAGCAACTTTCCCAAATCTGTATAACGAGTTAATACGTATTAGGGATGTAATATTGAGGCAACTGGTCAACCTGCTAACTGAAAAATATAAAGAAAGAAAGTCACTACCTATTGAGCAAATCAAGATTGAAGTAGAGATAATTGTCTTTGGCAGACAGTTACTCAACCATGTAATGGGATATTGTCAAACAAGGCAATTAGTGGATGAAGATATATTTTTGTTAAACCATTTACTTCAACCAGATGAACTAACATCAATATTTGAAGAACTTTATTGCATATTTTGGGAAAACATCAAAAGTTATGAAGAATGGACACAATTCCCCAATTTTTCGACAAACCTCAAACGTATTTTGAACGAAAAGTATTTCTTACCTGACTTGTTACCATTCTGGGATATTAAATCTCTATTTTTGGATTATCTTAAAATTTATATTGAATATCATAATTTTAAGAATAGCAAAGATATAAAAGGCACAAATATAACTCAAGTCCCTTCATATCACGAAGTTAGGAATGCAATTAAAGGATTGAAAATTTATGGTACACCACTACAGAAGTCCACAAAATCATTTATTGGATGCTCTCCGTTAGATGCCAATTTGCCACCTTCAAAGTTCATAAATCTTCATCTAAATCTAGAAGAGGATGTTAGCAATCTGCCTGTGCTTTTAAGTAAATTTATACATGAATTTATGGCTACAAGATTAGATAATCAGAGAAATGGGACAGATGCCCAGCCTATTATTGACAATAAGGTTTCTGAAAAAATTCATAGCTTGAGCATCATTTTAGATGATTGTGCAAATTCACTTGAAGTACTCAAAAGAGCTGATGCAATTCTTACTGCGCTAATCAGCCTGATTTACTACGATAAAATTTTTGAAACAAAGATCAACAAGGGTAACATCCAGCAGTTTGAATCAGCGAATTATTCTAAATTTATGCTAAGTGAAATTCACGGCTCTGCAAACCAAACTATAATTGAGAATGCTATCAATCAAGATCGTCGCAACTCAATCAATCATACAGGCATGGATTATTTTTCCGATTTGTTCCAAACGCTTTATGAATTACTTGAAAATGATAAAGATATAAAAACCATAAAGCCTAAAAAAGCAACAATATTTATCACTTGTGGTATGAGGGACATACTTTATGAACATACATTTAGTAAAGCAAGTCTAAGTAAAGGTCTAAATGATATGGTGAAAAATTTATCACCAGAAAATTTATATGAGATCATCAATCTGTAAGGATGCAGACAACTTAACAGTCCGTATGATATACCAGTATCATCAAATTTATGGGTTTAACATCACTTACAAGCATCTAAAGAATATGGGTAGATTTATTTTTTTACAGTCTGCCCATAATTATGAATCGATAAAATCTCATAAACAGAATGTATAAGATCAAGAAAACTCATCCAAGATGAAAGTAAAGATAAGCAACAGTAAAAAACCAAATACAACAGACCATTCAAGCATAAGACCAAAGTGGATATTTGCAAAATTCCCCACCTTAAAATCAGTTTGGAATTCTACTAGAAATTTTCTTTCAACTAATATGATGTCCAAATAAGTAAAAAGATGTCTCTTTAGATATCACCTAATCCAATGTTTGATGAGGGGTAGGTTGAGGGGTAAAATCATAGATAAAAAACAAGCCCTTGTAAAAACAAGGGCTTATTTAAATATTTGGCGGAAGCGGTGAGATTCGAACTCACGGAGGACTCACACCCTCGTCGGTTTTCAAGACCGGTGCATTAAACCGCTCTGCCACGCTTCCATGTGCGCAAGAATACTAAGCTTTTCCAACTCTGACAAGAAAAAAATAGACTTAAACCATTCAAATGCATATTGTTTCATCAAAATAGATGATTTTGATTAAAGTTTAGCTGCTATTTCAGCACCTTCACGAATCGCACGCTTTGCATCAAGCTCACCAGCCAATTTTGCACCACCGATAATATGGTAATTTGCTAAAGTTGACTCACCCTCTTGAGGCATTAAGTCCTTAACGGATTCCTGACCTGCACACACCACAATCGTGTCGACTCGTAACAATTGATCATGACCATTGCTTTCAATCCATAATCCTTCATTGGTGACAGACTTGTATTGCACGCCACGCATCATTCTTACCGCATGTTTTTTCAATTGTGCACGGTGTACCCAACCCGAGGTTTTACCTAAACCAATACCCAGAGGTGTGGTTTTACGTTGCATCAAATATATTTGACGAATTGGTTGCTCTACTTCAGCAGGAACAAAACCACCTTCAGTCATATAGTTTGGATTTGGGTCTACACCCCACTCGCGTTGCCAATCTGCCAAAGGTTGCGGTTGCGGCTGATGCTCAGGTTTTAACAAATATTCCGACACATCAAAACCAATACCACCTGCACCAACAACAGCGACTCTGTTCCCAACAGGTGCGCCACGCAAGACTTCCGCATAAGACAATACTTGCGGTGCGTTACTGCCTTCAATATTTAGACCCCGTGGAATCACACCTGTTGCGATCACCACATCATCAAAACCTTCACGTTCTAGTTGCTCACGATTCACCTTGGTATTTAAACGTAAGTCCACACCAGTTTTTTCAATCTGAACCTTAAAATAACGTATGGTTTCATGGAATTCTTCTTTACCTGGTACAACTTTAGCAAGGTTAAACTGCCCACCGACCTCAGTAGAGGCTTCAAACAGAGTCACCTGATGTCCACGACTTGCCGCAATAGTAGCTGCTGACATTCCAGCAACACCACCGCCAACAACCGCAATTTTCTTCGGTTTTTTTGTTTTAAGATAAACCAGTTCAGTTTCATGCGCTGCTCGTGGGTTCACCAAACAACTTGCACGCTTGTTTTGAAAACTATGATCTAAACAGGCTTGGTTACATGCAATACAAGTATTGATTTCATCAACACGATTGGTTGCGGTTTTACTTACCCAAAAAGCATCTGCCAATAATGGACGCGCCATTTGCACCATATCCGCTTTACCTGCTGCCAAAATTTCCTCAGCAGTATCAGGCATATTAATTCGGTTGGAAGCAATGACAGGTACAGCGACATGCTTTTTCACTTCTGCAGTGTAGTCTACAAATGCAGCACGCGGGACAGAGGTTACAATCGTGGGTACACGTGCTTCATGCCAACCAATCCCGGTATTGAGTAAAGTAATACCTGCTTTTTCTAATGCCTGTGCAACAGTGATCACTTCATCCATGGTATTACCGTCATGGACCAAATCGAGCATCGACAAACGGAAGCAAATAATAAATTTTTCACCAACTTTGGCACGAATCGCTTTTACAATTTCGACTGCCAAACGCATACGGTTTTCAATTGGCCCGCCCCAACGGTCTTCACGTTGGTTCACATGGCGACTTAAAAATTGATTCAGTAAATAGCCTTCTGAACCCATAATCTCTACGCCATCATAGCCGGCTTTTTTTGCCAGACTAGCTGTTTCAGCATAATCTTGAATGGTTTCAAGAATCAGTTTGTCACTCATCTGACGTGGTTTAAACATCGAAATCGGTGATTTGATTGGGCTTGAAGATACAACAAACGGTTGATAACCATAACGCCCTGCATGCAGAATTTGCATCAGAATTTTTGCACCATGCTTATGTACAGCATGTGTGACTAAACGGTGTGGTGCAATATCACCTAAAGTATTCATCGTACCACCGGCTGGCAACAACCAACCTTGGCGGTTTGGGGAAATCCCCCCTGTAATAATTAGCCCAACACCACCTTTGGCGCGTTCTCCAAAATATGCAGCAAGTTTTGGGTAGTTATAAAAACGATCTTCTAAACCTGTGTGCATTGAACCCATCACGACACGATTTTTAATGGTCGTAAATCCCAGATGGAGTGGTTTTAAGATATTTGCATAGCTATTTGTCATGATGAATCCTTTAAGTTTGGCTTTGCAACTTGTTGCATACTACTTTATCGAGTTTTAATTTTTTTTTGATGGCAATTTTTGATATTTTCATCGTAGATAGTGTCAATTCTATCTGTCTTACCCACAGCAAGAAGCAACACATCTTAATATGACTCAAATAAAAGAAAAGTGTTATACAGTTTTATAACAATCTTCTGTGTCAATTTTCGTTATTTTGCAATATAACTGCTGAATAAAAGTAAATAAGAAAAGGCATCAACCTTATGAGCCACCCGGTATTTTTAACCAGTTCTACCTTTAGCCATATGCCAAGAGGTAGTCAAAATCAATGGGCAGAGTTTTTTCAAAGCGCATCTTTTGAACTCGAAGCAAATGCATTCATTCCGATTTTATGGTTTATGCTGTTTAAGCAAGAAAATATTTTCTGGACAAGATATATAGATGATCTTGATATCAACGATGAACGCAACCAAGTTGATCTAGAAGAACGCCAAGAGGACTTTGGTGAGAGTCAGTATGCTTATTTAGTTATTGATCAACAGCAAGCACTCGTCAATTTAGCAGCGCGTAAACCCTTATTTATAGAAATTTTTGGGGTAGAAAATAGCTACCATTTTGATGACTTTAAATCTTTAATCGAACAACATTATCCTGAGTACATTTTATTACGCACCAGTGGTTTACCCTTGGATTTAAATGATGCCCATTTCTTAACCCAATTGTTACAACACATTGAAAATACAGCACAAGATCATTCACAACAAATTTCTTTTATTGAAATGCAACGTATTGAGCTTGCACGTTTTGATGATCATCCCTATTTCTTTTATGGTGTGAATCTACATGCCCCTATTCACGATTTAAATACCAAAGAAGATCCGTCCACACCAGATCAAATTGCCCCTGCTCCATCTCAACAACCTTCAGCAACTTCGGGGTTGGCGATTTGGGTTTGTACAGCGATCGTTACGATCTTAACCATTGCAATTTGGTTTACCACACAATCTGCACTCTACACGGTTGTTACCTTCTTTATCAGTGCTTTTGTACTTGGATTTATTTCCTCTAAATTAGGCGAACAAAAATAAAAAATAGCCATGCTTTTGCATGGCTATTTTCATTAAATAAATCAGTTCATCATCTAGCACTTTTTTAACAGACTGTTTATCTGATTAATCATCATGAAAAATCCAAATTAACACGACTCAATATCATCACTTCCAGTATTTTAATTTACTGGTCTGCCCAATGCCGACATTAAAGCTATTGGTTGGATCAAGCTTTTGATAATGATTTTTTAAAGTAGGTTTCGCAATATATAAATGTCCTACATTGTGTTCCGCAGGATATTCTGCACCACGGTTATCCAGCAAATGCCACATCTGATGTTCCATCGCCAAAGGATCTACCCCTTTTTTGACAATATAATCTTGATGAAACACATGGCAGAGGAAATGTCCGTAATACAATTTATGGGTAATTAAATCATCCATCTCTTGAGGTAACGTCTCTACCCATTCACGGTCGTTACGGCGTAAAGCAATATCCAGCGCCACAATATCTTCAACTTCCGAACGATGCGTATCACGATAGCGAATTGCTGCACCTGCCACTGCGAAACGATGTAAAAAAGCCTTACGCCCTTCTTCATCCGTACAATGGAAAAAATCACCTGATGTTTTATGTTGAAAATATTCTTTTAAAAAGCGTTCTACTTGCTCAACATCCTGATTTTCGATACGAATCATCAAATGATGTTCATATAAATCACGAAACTCATTCATCCGTTTTGGTAAATGATTCGGCAGCAGCTTTGTCACCATCTGCAACATTTTATCAGACAAACTGCGTAAGCCGATTTTTTCGAGATACCCATCCACCTTATCTTTTAATGCAAATGCAGCAGGCACTTTTGCAGTACCAAATTTCTCGATAAACATAAAGGTATCTTTGCCATATTCAGCACCGATATCATAGGCAACACGATGAATGTATTCACCCGCAATCGGTAATCTTGGCAAATCTTTGAGTAAGAAACGACGGATTTCCGTCAAATCATCATGTGAGTTGGTCCCCACATAAAATACCTGACTTGGAATTTTTTCAAAGGTGTCTAAACGTACTGCAAAGACACAGACTTTACCTGCAGAACCTGAAGCTTCAAATAAACGTGATGGATCCGCATTGAATCGTGCAGGTGTATTTTCATCAACCTGTTTAACATCATGCGCATAACGATGATCAGAAGCACAACAACTGGCATTATTAATAACATCATTGAATTGATAGTTTTTATTTTCGAGTTTTGTCAAAATTTCTTCAGGTGTTTCACCCAGATTCACCCCCAAGTGATTGACTAACTCTAACTCACCTGACGCATTGACCTGTGCATAAAGTGCCAGTTCAGTATATGCAGGACCTCGGCGGACCAATGCTCCACCTGAGTTATTACATATTCCACCTAAAACCGATGCACCAATACAAGATGAACCAATCACTGAATGCGGCTCACGATTATAGTGTGCCAACTCTTTTTCAAGACGATCTAAGGTTGCACCTGGTAAGCAAATCACTTGCTGACCTTGGTTAATCACTTGGATACCCGCCAAACGACGTGTACTCATTAAAATAACGGGTCGGTCGTAATCATCACCAAAAGGTGTTGAACCACCTGTGAGCCCAGTATTTGCAGCTTGCATAATCACAATACAGTCTGCATTTACAGCAGCTTGTAGCACTTGCCATTGTTCAAACAAGGTTCCAGGAACCACAACAGCCAGCACTTGCCCTGAGCCATAACGACGACCCTGACGATACAAGCGGGTAGCATGATCATGAGTTAAAACGTGTTGCTGACCGACGATGTTGATCAATTGCTGAATGGTGTGTTGTGAATCAATATTAGATTGCATTTTCCCTATCCTATTGATGAACCCTTATTCAATCTCATTCAATAAGGCATTCATTCCGACAGCGTTTTTTTCAATATTATTTGTATTGAGGGATCAACGATCAGTTCAAACTACTTTTTTGATGAAAAGTAGCTTGAACCATGCTCATCCGCAAAACTCGTTAAATCACATCTTTTCATTTGATGCTTTGCAAATACATCATGTTATAAGGTCGTTCTGCCTCAAAGCACTACAGATGAAATTTGCATGGATGACATTTGCGTTTATCAAATTGAACACTGTCATTTAGCTTGATGACGTATCAAAAATACATCACGCATCCAATGCTTTGTCTAACTTGACTAAACAATCAGCATTAATGTCTGCAATTGTTTTGGCGCCTGTCAAAGTCATTGCGACACGCATTTCTTTATCAATTAACTCAAGCAGATTAGAAACGCCTGCACCACCTGCTGCTCCTAATGCATAGACAAAAGCACGTCCGAGCATGCAGGTATCTGCGCCCAATGCCAGCATACGAACCACGTCCAAACCATTACGAATACCAGAGTCAGCAAGGATTTTAATATCCCCTTTGACGGCATCTGCAATTGGCGGAAGTGCACGCGCAGACGATAAGACACCATCTAACTGACGACCACCATGGTTTGATACAACAATACCATCGGCACCGAAACGTACCGCATCTTTGGCATCTTCAGGATCAAGGATCCCCTTAATCACCATCGGGCCATCCCAAAATTCACGAATCCACTCAAGGTCTTTCCATGAAATAGACGGGTCAAAGTTATTGCCCAACCAACCGATATAATCTTCAAGTCCAGTCGGCTTTCCTAAGTATTTGGAAATATTGCCTAAATCATGTGGACGCCCCAGCAAACCGACGTTCCAAGCCCAATGCGGATGGAAGCACGACTGCATATAACGACGCATCGCTGCATTTGGACCACTCATACCAGAATGTGCATCACGATAGCGCGCACCGGGTACAGGCATATCAACAGTAAACACCAAAGTTGAGCAACCGGCAGCTTTGGCTCGCTCTAAAGCATTTTTCATAAAGCCACGATCACGCAGCACATATAACTGAAACCACATTGGGCGGTTAATTGCTGGTGCAACTTCCTCAATCGGGCAAACAGATACGGTCGACAAGGTAAAAGGAATGCCCTTTTTATCTGCCGCCACAGCAGCTTGAACCTCACCACGACGTGCATACATCCCTGTTAATCCAACAGGAGACAATGCAACTGGCATAGATAAAGTTTCATCAAACAATTTTGTTTCTAGGCTTAGCTGTGACATGTCATTTAAAACACGTTGCCTTAAAGCGATTTTTGATAAATCTTCTACATTTCGTTTTAGTGTATATTCCGCATACGCACCACCATCAATATAATGAAAAAGAAATGGGGGTAAACGACGTCGCGCGGCTTCACGATAGTCATTCGCAGAAGAAATAATCATGCTCATATCCTGTTTAATCGGCTCGCACGCTGACGACGGGCTTCTTCCTCATCAATCATACGCACTTGCTGTACTACAAATTCTATATGTCCACAGACCGCATCTCTTGCAGCATCTGGATCATGACGTTCAATTGCATCCATCACTTTAAAATGCTGATCATGCAATTGATCAAATCGATGTGTTTCTGAGTACACTTTGCGTCTACCCAAGAGCACGTTAAACTGCAACAGATCAAAAACGCCCCGCATCATCTGTATCAACACTAAATTGTGCGATGCTTCAGCAATCGCCAAATGAAATTTAGCATCGGCAAGTGAAGCTTGCTCATCATCACCAATCGACTGAAAATATGAAATTTGATCATAATATTCGCGAATCTGAGCCAGATCTTTAGGGGTTGCACGTTGTGCCGCATACCAAGCTGAACCACCTTCAAGGATTGTTCGCGCCTCTTGCACATCAAAACGATATGCTGGGTCTTCATCAATCAAATTACTTAAAGATTCAACAATTTGGTTTTGCGACCAATTCACCGGGAATTGTTGTAAATAGGTCCCCGCCCCGCCTTTGCTGACCAGCATTCCAGTACTGGTCAGTTGAGAAATCGCTTCTCTTAAAGAGGAACGGGATACGCCCAGTTGTTCACACAACTTTCGTTCAGCAGGTAAACGTTCTCCGACTTGCATGTTTTTTTCTTCAATTAACATACGAAGGCTTTGTACCACTTTGTCAGAGACTTTCATCTGCTTTCCTCATTCAGTGACGTTTTATGCTCATGGAATCATCCATGGGAACACATAAGCTTGTAGTGTAATAATAATACCGATCATTACAGTAAACGTTATACTGTGTTTAACCGTAAAACGGAACAGATCAGACTCTTTACCTACCAGCCCCACCGCCGCACATGCAATTGCAATCGACTGAGGAGAAATCATTTTCCCAGTGACACCACCACTGGTATTTGCAGCAACCAGTAATACTTCTGGGACACCAATTTGTTGCGCAGTCGTGGCTTGTAATGCCCCGAATAAAGCATTTGCAGAAGTATCCGAACCTGTAAGGAATACACCTAACCATCCTAAGAATGGAGAGAAGAATGTAAATGCTTGACCCGTATGTGCCAATGCCAAAGCCAAGGTTGCAGACATTCCTGAATAGTTAGCAATAAAAGCAAATGCCAACACCATACCAATCGAATAAATTGGAATTTTTAATTCATTAACGGTTTCAGCAAAAGTAACCACTGCTTCTTTTGGCTTCATTTTTAAGAAAATAATGGTAATGATTGCAGCAATAATAATTGCGGTACCCGTCGCTGAGAACCAATCAAATTTATAAATTGCATCATAGTCTTTTACTTCAGCAACAACAGGTGGCATCTTTTGAATCATTTGATGCAAATATGGCACTTTGATAGAAATCACTAAATCATGCAGCGCGCCATCTTTGGTAAATAAATCCTTAAATGGTTTTACACTCCAGATCGTAACCATCACAGTTAAAATCGCAAATGGTGACCACGCTTTGGCAATTTGAGCAAGGCTATATTTCTGCTGTTTCTGTTCAGCAAGATTTTCGCTCATGCTGTCATCTTCATTTGCAAAACGGAAGATATGCTTTGGCTGCCAATATTTTAATAAAATCGTTAATGAAACCAAAGACGCAATTGAAGCGGTAATATCGGGTAATTCTGGACCCACAAAGTTTGAAGTCAAATATTGTGCAAGCGCAAAAGAACCACCACCGACAATCACAGCAGGCCAAGTTTCTTTTACACCACGCCAACCGTCCATAATTGCCATGATCCAGAACAGCACAATTGGAACCATAAATGGCAACTGACGTCCAACCATCTGACTGATTTCCATTGTTTCTACACCAGAAACCTGTCCAGCCACAATAATTGGAATCCCCATTGCACCAAATGCTACAGGTGCTGTATTCACAATCAAACATAGACCCGCCGCATAAAGTGGTTTAAAACCAAGCCCCACCAATAACGCTGCGGTAATCGCAACAGGCGCACCAAAGCCAGCAGCACCTTCCAAGAAAGTACCGAAAGCAAAACCAACAAAAAGCATTTGCAGACGTTGATCTTCAGTAATCGACAAAATCGAAGAACGAATAATATCGAACTGCCCTGTTTTTACTGAAACTTTATATAGGAATACTGCGCCAATAATGATCCAAGCAATTGGCCATAAACCATAAAAGAAACCATAGACCAATGATGCCAATGCCATCATCGTTGGCATTTGATAAGCAAATAATGAAACCAGTAAAGCCAATACAACTGTAATTGTCCCCGCAACACTTCCTTTCATGCGGAATACAGCAAGGGCTAAAAAGAAAAAGATAATTGGTATCAGCGCAATGGCACTGGATACCCAGATATTGCCCATCGGATCATAAATCTGTTGCCAATGTTGAAGCATTGTCATCTCCTTGAAATGCTTGCTAGAACGTGAAATATCATTGAATCATCCATTTATTTCTCAATAATTGGTATGACCAATTTAGTTTTAAATTAAAAAATTTTGCACTAACTGCCACTTAATATTAATTTTTGCTGATTTAAAGATCAATAGTTAGCACTCAATTAATTATTTTGGTATGACCAATATTGCAAGTATTTCAGTCGATTCACAGATCAATCCTTCAGATTTCAGGGTTTCAAATCGAACAACTCATTTGTTTTATATTATGTTTTTTTAAATTAAACTAATTTTCTACAACTTTAGTCGTATGCTATTCTTTCATACACTTTTTAGTAACACTGATTTAAGTTTATTATCGGGTTTAGAAATACTGCAAAACTAAAATTAGTCAGACCAATTTAAAAATCAGTTAAAATAAGCGTCAATGCATCGCTTTAAACAAACAAATATCAAGTAAAAATAGAAAGAAAAAAAGCAAAACCAATAAATGTTCACTGATTTTGCTTTTTACTTTAATTAAAAATTATATAAATTTAATCAACTATAAATTACTTCAACAATGCCCATTCATTGATTTAACGATGCTCACAACTCAATAAGCTTGCAGGTTTTTTCTTGATTTTAAGATTTAAAGAACTTGAAATAATTCCTGAACAAATAAATGCCGCACCGATAATAATGTTGATTGTAATCGGCTCATGCCAAAGCACATAACCAAAAAATAAACTTAGAATAGGAATACACATGATTGAAATAGACGCAACGAAGGTATCCACCTGACTCACAATCCAATTCCACAAGGCAAAGGCAAAACCTGTCCCAATCACAGCAATATAGAACAGGATTGAATCATTCAGTGGATTCATCCAAACTTTAACATCTACAGGTTCAAAAATTAAAGCGCTGATCAGAATCACTACCCCACCCATCAGCAATTGCCAAAAGGTCAATTTGATTTTGTCATAAGTCGCAAAATTCTGTTTGATATACACTGTGGTTAAAGCCCAAAAGAAGCCAGACAAGATTAAGAAAGCTTGACCAATTAACGATAAATTCAAATGAATATGATGTAATTGTGGCCAAAGAATCGCAATCAAGCCTAATGTGCCAAGAACCAACCCAATCATTTTTTGGCTATTTAAACGCTCATCTAAAATATAATGCGCCAATACACCAATAAAAATAGGCATAGTAAACACTAAAACCGCAGACAATCCTGAATCAACAAATTGCATAGCAAAGGTTTGTGTTGCATAAAAACCAATACAAATCATCAAACTTGAGATCATCAGTTTTTGCCATTCACCTTTTGCGGGTAAAACAGATTTTCTTAACAGTACTTGAACCAACATAAGGGTAAGCGCAGCTAAGATTAAACGCGTAGAAATAAATAAGAATGGCGGAAATATTTGCAAACTATGTTTGACCAATCCCCACAAAGATCCCCAGACGAGACACAATAATACAATTGCACCAATCACTCGAAGATTCATTTGCTGTACTCAACAGATGGAAAGTACATAGAGTATAGAAAATAAATGACATCATGAATAATGCTATGTTTTAATGTACGCATCATTTTTTTTGATGCTAAAGCAGATACTTTAGTGTCAGCACGTATTCAATGCATTATTGAGGAATTGAAATGAATATCGATATGGGTGATATCAAATCATTTGTGACTGTTGCTGAACTAAAAAGCATTACCGCAGCAGCAAATAAACTCAATTATTTACAATCGAATATGACTGCAAAAATAAAAAAGATTGAAAATCACTATAAACGTCAACTATTCATCCGAAAACCCAAAGGTGTTGAGCTGACCGAATCAGGAATGAATTTATATCAACAATATAAAAAAATGATCTTCACGTGGGAAGAAACAGAAAATAAAATCTATCAACAGGAAAAATATTTACGCTTTGGTACCAACACCAGTTTAGGCGGAATGCGTTTCTACCCGTCTTTTAGTCAACTTTATGAAACCTACCCTGAGCTTTCAATCACCATGAAAACAGGTGCTACAGGCTATATTGAAGATGAAATTTTACGCGGAAATCTAGATATCGCTTATGTTTTAGGTCACCCAAAACAGAAAAATATTCAGTATATTCAAAAGGCAGATGATCAATTGGTGATTATTGGGAAAAATGTCATCAACCATGACAGCCTTGAAGACTGTCTCAATCATCAAAATATTTTACTTGCCTCAGAAGAATGCTGTTATGCAACCACTTTAGATCATATTTATACAGATTATCATTTAACCAAAGGTGAATTAACCCATATTTATGATCATGAAGCCTTAGTCAATTTCACTCAATTGGGTATGGGAATTTCAATGATTGCAAAGTCACTGATTAAAAAATTTAATATTCAATATTATCGAGAAACACCCGAACAATATCGAGATATCGGATTCTATCTAATTGCACGAAGTGAACATGTATTTACCCCGATTGAAAAGCAGTTTATTGGTTTAAATGATCAGCTATGATCCTGAACAAATCAGATATATTGAATTAACTCTATACATCCAATTTATCCTACTTTTAACATAGGTCAATCCGCAGCCTGCCATTTGGCCTTACGCACATTCAGCAAAATCAGCAGCCCTATACAAGTACCTACTGGAAATCCAATCAAGAATAAACACCCAATAATGGTAGACATCAATCTCCCTATTTCACTCCCCTTTTCAACTTCAATAGCGGCTTTATAATGTAAGTATGCCAAACCAAATAACACCGCAAAAGCAAATACCACACCTACAAAACCAGTGGAATTAAACCCCGAAGTTAGTGCACAGAAAATTAATATAAGCAACAAAATACCGTAAAAGCCAAACAAAGTATTATGCGTATAGTAGAGCGTTTTATTTAATTGCATAGGATTAAAAGTTTTTAATAATTAGAAAATTATATCAATTTATTAAATTTCACACCTCGTTAATTTGACTTTTCTTATAAGTTTTTACATGAGGTGCATAGGTCATTTAAGTAAATTCATTTCACTCTACAAATTGTTATTTTTTCAATGTTAACCTTCAAATCCAATAAAACATTGATTGAAAAAGTGCTACAATACTGCGTTTATAAAATTCTCTTTGGCCACCCATGTATGTGGTGCCTCTTTCGAAATAGTTAGGACGAGCAATGACTGATAATGCAACGATCTTGCAGAATGTACCAGTAGGCAAAAAAGTGGGTATCGCCTTTTCTGGTGGTCTAGATACTTCAGCAGCTTTATTGTGGATGAAACAAAAAGGCGCAGAACCTTATGCTTATACAGCAAACTTAGGTCAACCTGATGAAGATGACTACGATGCAATTCCGCGTAAAGCTGAAAACTACGGTGCTGTAAAAGCCCGATTGGTTGACTGCCGCTTACAACTTGCATTGGAAGGTATTGCTGCAATTCAATGTGGTGCATTCCATATCAGCACTGGTGGTGTTCCTTATTTCAACACAACACCATTAGGTCGTGCAGTAACAGGTACAATGCTTGTTACAGCAATGAAAGAAGATGATGTTAATATTTGGGGTGATGGTTCAACCTATAAAGGGAACGATATTGAACGTTTCTATCGTTATGGTTTATTAACCAACCCTGCACTTAAAATTTACAAACCTTGGTTAGATCAGCAATTTATTGATGAATTAGGCGGTCGCGCTGAAATGTCACAATTCTTGATCGACAATGGTTTTGATTACAAAATGTCGAAAGAGAAAGCCTATTCAACAGATTCAAACATGTTGGGTGCAACTCACGAAGCGAAAGATCTTGAATACCTCAATGCAGGCATCAAAATCGTTGAGCCAATCATGGGCGTTGCGTTCTGGAAAGAAGACGTAAAAGTTGAAGCTGAAGAAGTTTCTGTAACGTTTGAAGAAGGCTTTCCTGTTGCATTAAATGGCAAACGTATTGAAGACCCTGTTGAATTCATTCTTGAAGCCAACCGTATTGGTGGTCGTCATGGTCTAGGTATGTCTGACCAAATCGAAAACCGTATTATTGAAGCAAAATCTCGTGGCATCTATGAAGCTCCAGGAATGGCACTTCTTCATATTGCTTATGAACGTCTTGTAACGGGTATTCATAACGAAGACACTATTGAACAATATCGTATCAATGGTTTACGTCTAGGTCGTTTATTGTATCAAGGTCGTTGGTTCGATTCACAAGCATTGATGCTACGTGAAACAGCACAACGCTGGGTTGCTAAAGCAATCTCAGGTACTGTGACTTTAGAACTTCGTCGTGGTAATGACTACACGATTATGAACACTGAATCAGAAAACCTCACTTATGAAGCTGAGCGTTTAACCATGGAAAAAGGTGATTCAATGTTTAGTCCTGCTGACCGTATCGGCCAATTGACTATGCGTAATCTTGATATCACGGACACCCGTGCAAAACTTGGTATTTATACCAATACTGGTTTATTGGCTGTCGGTACAGGATCTGCGATCCCTCAGTTGAAAGACAAAAATAAATAATTTTTGATGAAAAATAAAACCGCCAAATTGGCGGTTTTTTTAGCTTTAGCCTTAATGACTTTTCATTAAAGATTGCTTATCAAGACACTGCATTCTTCGTTTCAGGCTGCGATAAGTTTTGTTGCTCTAATTTTTGCTGTTGTTTTTGCAACTCAATCTTTTCAGCATGTTCTTGGCGAATTTGATCATATTCCCGTTTGGTTTCAGCATCACTTTTAGCCGCAAGAAAAGCCATTCCAACTAAAAATACTGGAAATAACAATGCTAATGTCGCAAAGATATAAAATTTTTTCGAACTTGTCTGTGACATAAATTCAAGGCTTTCAATAAATTTAACTAGGCTGGTTAATATAACAGAATAATCCCATCCAATACATTACTCGCCTACAGCCATAGGATTACAATCCCCTATTTATTGAAAGCGAAAAACTTAAGTAAAAAGCATATCACCTTGTGATTTAGAAGCTTCGGCAATCACTTCCACCAATACTCTTCATCCATCAAATTATTGTTATATTGAGCTTATTCTCCAAACCGCTTTAATAGAAGCAGCTTTAATAAAAACCAGTTGCCCATAAAACAAAAAAGGTCCAAGCAGATTTAAAAAACAATTATCGATTCTTTGTTTGTTTATAAGCTTCTTGCGCTATAGCCAAACTTTTCTTTTTACCTTCAACAGTATCTGGAATCTCATTAGATGTTCCGTTTCCAGAGTGGCGTTGCAGATGTTGCTGCTGAGAATACTGATGCATTTCAGACTGAGTTTTTTGTTGTTGTATCGAAGTTTGGTTTGCAGTTCGTTGAGTTAATTTTTGTTGAAGTTGTTGCTGTGGATTTACTGTAGCAGTTCCAGCACAGGGTCTAGATTGGTAAGTTACCGAACCTTTTACCACACATTTGTGTACGTCTTTAGCAAATACATGATGAGAAATCCCTAAAGCTAAGATAACCAACAATACTTTTTTCACAACCAACACTCCATTTAAGTTTCAACAAAATATCAACAAATGATTTAAATTGCTATTTACGCAGGAGTTTTCTTATTCACAGGAGTTTTCATCTACAATTAAGGTATAAATATGACTTTTTTTGCCAAGTTTTACAGCATTTTGTCATACGTCAAATCCTTCAGTTTCAAGATTTAATTTGAAGGTTTTTAAGTGATTGCTGAACAATAAAACCATGTACCAAAGAAACAGGCAGCATATAAATTTTCCCAAAAAGATTATATGTCACCACACTGGTACATATCGTTAATTCATTTCTAAGCTCATCATATTCCTCGATTTGCAAAACCAACAATACACTCAAATGTTTATCGGTTGACTGTAAAAAAAGCTCACGATCTGAGACTTTAACCACATCAAAAAAATCTGCTTTCCCACCGACTTGAAGTGGTTTAGTTGATTCACCAAAGCCTTGAATAGGTTGCACACCACCTAAATGCCGGCTTAAAAAATCTCTTAGCTTAAACGCAACCCTCAACCAAACTGGCGGCTTACTGGTCATTAGATAATAGGCTTGAGTACTGGTAAGATTTTTATCAATATATTGCTTGGCTTCATGTAAAAAATTTAATTGATCAAGTGGAGCAACCAGTATTTTAGGATCTTTTTCTATGTTCATTCGATTAACCCCTTAAAATATAATTAATATTTTTTCAAACAACCGCTAAAAACAGTCTACAGTAATCAGTTGTTGGTGCAATTACTCACAGCCTAAAGTTTAATAAATATACTTAGATTCTAGAATAAAATAGACAAACCATAAATAACAAAAAGGTCTGCACCTGGCAGACCTTTGATTAAGTCGTGTTTAGATTAATTATCCATGTTATCAATAATTGCTTGACCAAATTCAGAACAACGAAGCAAAGTTGCACCTGGCATCAAGCGCTCAAAGTCGTAGGTAACAGTTTTCGCAGCAATCGCTCCCGATACGCCCTGAATAATCAAATCAGCAGCTTCAATCCACCCCATATCTCGAAGCATCATTTCTGCAGAAAGAATAATAGAGCCTGGATTGACTTTATCTTGGCCTGCATATTTTGGTGCCGTACCGTGGGTTGCTTCATATACAGAAATTGCACCACCAATATTTGCACCCGGCGCAATTCCAATACCACCAACTTCAGCTGCCAAGGCATCAGAAATATAGTCACCATTTAAGTTAAGTGTCGCAATCACAGAGTATTCAGAAGGACGCATTAAGATTTGCTGTAGGAAGGCATCGGCAATCACATCTTTAATAATGATCTCTTTACCCGTTCTTGGATTTTTAATTTTTACCCAAGGGCCACCATCAATCAGCTCGCCACCGAAACGATCAATTGCCAGTTCATAGCCCCACTCTTTGAATGCACCTTCGGTATATTTCATAATGTTGCCTTTATGCACTAAAGTTACACTTGGCTTATCATTATCAATCGCAAACTGGATCGCCTTACGCACTAAACGCTGAGTACCTTCTTTCGATACAGGTTTAATACCAATCCCACAATTATCTTCAAAACGAATCTTGGTTACACCCATTTCTTCTTTTAAGAATTTAATGACTTTTTTCGCTTCAGGAGAATCCGCTTTCCATTCGATACCTGCATAGATATCTTCGGAATTTTCACGAAAAATCACCATGTCGGTCAATTCAGGGTGTTGAACAGGTGACGGTACTCCTTCAAACCAACGCACAGGACGTACACAAACATAAAGGTCGAGCTCTTGGCGTAAAGCGACATTCAATGAACGAATACCACCACCCACAGGTGTAGTTAATGGACCCTTAATCGAAACCACAAATTCCCGCAGTGCCTCAAAAGTTTCTTCAGGCATATAGGTCCCGTAGATTTTATCTGCCTTTTCACCACAGTAAACTTCCATCCATTCGATCGAACGTTTGCCAGCATATGCTTTTTGAATTGCGGCATCTACAACAGCTTTCATGGCTGGAGTAATATCAACACCAATACCATCCCCTTCAATAAAAGGAATGATTGGATGATTTGGAACATTCAGTGACAAGTCTGCATTTACAGTAATTTTGCTACCATCGGCAGGTACTACGATCTTCTGATAACCCATTGTTCAGGTTCTCCCTTTTATTATAGTTGGCAAATCCAAAATAATTGCCAAATAGACAATACTTCTAACCCTTCTTAGCGCATATCAGTCTAGTCTAATTCGTACATTTTTTGAGATTTATACGAGGAATAACAACATTTCTCTACTGAATAAAGCACAATGTTTCATTATTTAATATCATTCAAACCATCATTTTTTATATAAATCGACAAGCTCAATCATCCCTAATGCTTAAAATAAAAATATTAGCTTTGCTTTTCCATACACATAAATTTTCCAAGAGCCAGATCTTTAAAAGTGAGACTTACTATACATTTTCACTATAAACATGATTTCTAATTTTTTGATTTTATATTCGCCATTTAATTTAAAAATCTATAACATTTTGACAATAGATTAATGACCAAACCAGCCACCTTAAAACCACAATATATTCATATATTTCATTGCATTAAATTATGCACCACAATAGATCACAAACAAAAATCGGTAATTTTATTTTTATTATTGGTGTTTTTTGCCATTGATTTATATTTTAAAAAAATAATTTTCACAAGGTCACAATCAAGTTAAGATTAATTACAAAAGTAATTCACTTTTACTATATGTTTTCACATGAATTTTAATGAAAAAATAAATCAAAATTCATTTTTTAATTCTTTCTGCCTATCCTATCGTCTCCAATCAAATTAACCATCTTTGCAATTATTATTTAGTCTTAAAATCTTTAACATTATTCCTGTTTTTTAAATCGTAATGAATTTTGAATTTATTGTGATTCAACCTATCTCATGGATGTAAATAATGGATAAAACTTACACTAAAGAAGAGAAGCGAGGTCGTATACGCGGTATCGTCGGCGCAGCTTCAGGAAACTTAGTAGAATGGTTTGATTTTTATATTTATGCTGTGTTTGCGGCATATTTCACTAAAGCATTAACTGCACCTGATATGGACTCCGGTACTCAAGCAATTTATGTATGGGGTGTCTTTGCAGCCAGCTTCTTTATGCGACCAATTGGTAGCTGGGTTTTCGGACGAATTGCCGATAAACATGGCCGTAAAAAATCAATGGTCATTTCCATCTGTCTTATGGCAGTAAGCTCTTTCTTATTTGCCGCACTCCCAACCTATGAACAAGTTGGAATGGCAGCACCTTTCCTACTTTTACTTGTTCGCCTGCTACAGGGTTTATCTGTAGGTGGTGAATATGGTGCTGTAGCAACCTATATGAGCGAGCTTGGCTTAAAGGGTCAACGAGGCTTTTTTGCTTCTTTCCAATATGTCACCTTGTCGGGCGGTCAATTATTAGCAAGCTTGCTCGGTGTTATTATGCTGGCATTCCTTTCAGAGCAGCAATTGCTTGATGGTGGCTGGCGTATTCCTTTTGTCATTGGTGGTATTGCTGCAATTATCTCTCTACTTGCACGTAGCCGTTTAGAAGAAACATTATCTAGCGAAGACAGTGATAAAGAAGAATCTGGAAGCTTAAGTGAACTGTTTAAGAATCACTGGAAAACCTTCTTATTGGTTGTAGGTTATACCTCTGCGGGTTCCCTCACCTTCTATGTGATTACAGTATATTCAAAGACCTACCTCACCAATATGGGTGTAGATAGTAAAACTGTCGGATTCATTATGACAGCTTCACTCTTTATCTTTATGCTTGCACAACCTGTGTTTGGTGCTATTTCTGACCGCATTGGCCGTCGTGCTGCAATGCTTGCCTTCAGTGGTACTATGGCGATTTTCATCTATCCAGTCATGGTGATCTGGATGCCACATTTCAGTTATTCGCCATTGATGGTTGCTCTGTTACTTATTTTCCTCATGATGTTGCTCAGCTTCTATACCTCTATCAGCGGATTGGTTAAGGCAGAAATGTTCCCACCACATGTTCGTGCATTGGGTGTTGGTTTCTCTTATGCTGTGGGTAATGCAATCTTTGGTGGTTCTGCGCCATCTGTTGCACTACAGTTCAAAGCAGCGGGTATTGAAAGCACCTTCTTCCTTTATGTGATTGTCATGTTAGTGATCTGTTTCTTATGTAGTTTTAAATTACCGAAAGAACCTGAATATCTAAAACATGACCACTAAACAACATGATCAACCAACTAATAGCTTGTGATCACTGATTAAAACTTGAGATCTACGCTATTCAAAAAAGCTGTACTACCCAAAGGTGGTACAGCTTTTTTATTATTAGGCTTAGCTTCAATAGATGCTGTTTTCAAGTTGCCTATCTCCATTTCACGCAATGGTAAATTCTAGCAAGATAAAACCACCAATCCCCCGCTTAAGAAAAATGTATTTACAACTCAGCCTAGGTAAATAAATAAAGTTGAAGAATACAAAGCGTAATCTGATATAGTAGCGCACATATCGTAGTCTTTATCTTTACCCAACTCTCTTCAAACGGGTAACTTTATCAAACTCAAAAATTTTATTGATATTTATTAGTGGTCTAAAGTGAAAATTGTCATTCTTAATAAACCTTATGACGTCCTCTCCCAGTTTCGTAAAGACGAAGCACATATGACGATGTCTGACTTCGTAGATGACTCGACTTTGCGTTTGGCGGGTCGTCTCGATATGGACTCTGAAGGTTTAGTTTTTTTAACTGATCATGGTGGTTTAAATCAATACATTACCAATCCTGCCAATAAGAAATTTAAAACTTATTTGGTGCAAGTTGATGGTGATGTGACTGAAGAAGCCCTAGAACAGTTGCGTAAAGGTGTTGAGCTAAAAGATGGTATGACTTTACCTGCTCAAGCGAATAAAGTTGAACAACCTGAATGGTTATGGGATCGTGATCCACCAGTACGTTTCCGTGCCAATATTCCAACATCTTGGATTGAAATTTCTATTTGTGAAGGCCGTAACCGTCAAGTCCGTCGTATGACTTCGGCTGTTGGTTTCCCGACTTTACGTTTGATCCGTACCAAGATTGGTGCAATTGATTTGGTGCAAATGGGTTTACAACCTGGTGAAACTAAAGAAATTGAACCATTACTTTATCCAGACTTCCAAAATATTCCAGCAGATGAACCTTACCGCTCACGCTCTTATGTGAAGAAACCTGGCGGTACAGGTGGAAAACCGATCGTTCGTAAGAATAAAGATGGTTCAACAAAGAAATCTGGAACTAAACGTATCTGGCAAATGGAAGATGGTGAAAAACCACGTCGTAAGACCAATGGTACCACCCGCCCAAATACCAAAGCACCACGTGGTCGTGGACGTAATGGTCGCTAGGATTTAATCCTTCTCAGCTATAAAGCAATTGCCGCTTATTGTAAAAATGCCCAATGAAATTCATTGGGCATTTTTATTTTATAACTAAAAAACTCAAGACCAATTAAAACCAATCGCCCCCTCATCATTTAAATTGATTCATGCGTAAACTTGCAAATAAATAACTTAAACAAAGATTTACGCCATCAATAAAAAAGCCGATGCGTATGCATCGGCTTTTCTCACCAACAAGATCGTTGGTTTATAGCATTTAAAACTTAAACAGTTGCAAGCGTAGCGTTAAGCGTCGCACTTGGACGCATTACAGCTTCAACCTTAGCTGTATCAACTGCATAGTAACCACCGATATCCGCTGGCTTACCTTGAACAGCAGCAAGCTCAGCAAGGATTTTGTCTTCGTTCTCATCCAATGCTTTTGCAAGTGGTGCAAACTTCGCTTTTAATTCAGCATCGTCATTTTGTGCAGCAAGTGCTTCAGCCCAGAACTTCGCAAGGTAGAAATGGCTACCACGGTTGTCAAGCTCACCTGTACGGCGTGATGGTGACTTGTCGTTATCCAACAATTGACCAGTTGCTTGATCCAATGTTTTCGCCAACAACTTAGCACGTGCATTGTCTTCTTTGATACCTAGCTCTTCTAAAGAAACAGCCAAGGCCAAGAATTCACCAAGAGAATCCCAACGCAAGTGGTTTTCTTCTACAAGTTGTTGTACATGTTTAGGCGCTGAACCACCCGCACCTGTTTCGTACATACCACCGCCCGCCATTAACGGAACGATAGACAACATTTTCGCAGAAGTACCCAATTCCATGATTGGGAACAAGTCAGTTAAGTAATCGCGTAAAATGTTACCAGTCACTGAAATTGTATCTAAACCACGAGCAACACGTTCAAGCGTATAACGCATTGCACGCACTTGTGACATGATTTGGATATCAAGACCCGCGGTATCATGATCTTTCAAGTATTTTTGTACTTTCTTGATCAATTCATTTTCATGCGGACGGTATGGGTCAAGCCAGAAGATTGCAGGCATACCTGAGTTACGCGCACGCGTTACCGCAAGTTTTACCCAGTCACGAATCGGTGCGTCTTTCACCTGACACATACGCCAGATATCGCCTTCCTCAACGTTTTGTGACATCAACACTTCACCAGTTTCAAGATCTGTGATGTTTGCAACACCCGCTTCAGTGATCTCAAAAGTTTTGTCATGTGAACCGTATTCTTCAGCTTTTTGCGCCATCAAACCAACGTTTGGCACAGTACCCATAGTACGTGGGTCAAAGTTACCATTCCACTTACAGAAATTAATCATTTCTTGGTAAATACGTGCGAATGTTGACTCTGGCATAACAGCTTTACAATCATACTGCTTACCATCAGCACCCCACATTTTACCACCGCCACGAATCATCGCAGGCATAGATGCATCCACAATCACATCATTTGGTGAATGGAAGTTGGTAATGCCTTTCGCTGAATCCACCATTGCAAGTGCAGGACGGTGTTCTTGGCAAGCATGAAGATCTTCAATGATCTCTTCACGTAATGATGTTGGTAAAGTTGCAATCTTCTCGTAAAGACCAGCCATACCGTTATTGACGTTAATACCTAACTCATCAAATAACTTAGCGTGCTTTTCAAATGCTTCTTTATAGTAAATTTTTACACAGTGACCGAACACGATCGGGTGTGAAACTTTCATCATGGTTGCTTTTACATGCAACGAAAATAAAATGCCTGCTTCACGGCAATCATCAAGTTCTTTCTCATAGAAATCGCAAAGCGCTTTCTTGCTCATAAACATTGAATCGATGATTTCGCCATCAAGTAATGCAACTTTTGGCTTAAGCACAATGCTCTCACCATTTTTGGTGATCAGTTCCATTTTTACGTTACGCGCACGGTCAAGTGTCATTGACTTTTCACCGTGGTAGAAATCGCCCTCATCCATATGCGAAACATGTGTTTGTGACCACTGTTTCCATTCGCTCATTGAATGTGGATGTTTCTTCGCATAGTTTTTCACTGCTGCAGGTGCACGACGGTCAGAGTTACCTTCACGTAACACTGGATTCACCGCAGAACCAAGGCACTTGCTATAACGTACCTTAATTGCTTTTTCTTCTTCAGTTGTTGGATTTTCAGGATAGTCTGGGATTGCATAACCCTTTGACTGAAGTTCCTTAATACATGCGCTCAACTGAGCAACAGATGCACTGATATTTGGGAGTTTGATAATGTTAGTGTCTGGATCTTGAGTAAGACGCCCTAAATGCGCAAGGTTGTCAGATACTTTCTGTTCATCGCTTAAGTATTCCGCGAATTCTGCAAGAACACGAGCAGCTACAGAAATATCAGTTTTGACAATCTCTACGCCAGCTGGCTTAGTAAAGGTCTCAATGATCGGCAGTAGCGAATAAGTCGCCAACAATGGCGCCTCGTCAGTCAGTGTGTAAATGATTGTTGACTTTCCACCAGCCATATATAGCCCCTTGCTTTAAATTGTGTTTTGAGAACCGAGCTTGTGACCCAGCCCTTACGAACCGACTTGCTTAAATTTAACCCCAAGAGTATCAGCCTTCCTGGTATTACAGTCAACGTAAGATCTGTGATAACGACATTTCGTAAAAAAATGGTACATCACAAATATTGCATTAATATCAATATTTGCACAAAAATTAAGCATTTTCTTGTAAAAATAGCCATTCCGACCAAGAGCAACAACAATCCATGCCGTCTTGTGCTGTATTGTTTTAATCATTAAAAATTTTATCTTGCTGATTCTTACAGACTGAGCAGCAAATTGAAAGCCATTGAAAATACATCGACGCGCTTCAGTGACATAAAACAAGCCAAACAGCACAAGCAAAAATCAGCTAAATACTGTTTAAATTTTAAATCATTCAAGTCGGCCTAAAAAATGAATAAGCAAATGAAAGGAAAATTATTTACCCCCTAATGCTCTGGTCACGATATGACAATAAATATGCTTTGGTTAACTTATACTCACAAAACAACAATACTTTTACCTTGAATAGTAAGTCAAAAAATCGTTATTAATAAATTACATGTTTAATTTTTCATCACATCTTTGATGAAAGAATAAGCTTCAATGATGTATTTCCGATCCCAAAATTAATATTAAAACTGTAGAGGTAATATGTTAATGCTATTACTCATCGCAATACTTATTCAAATCATCTCACTCTGGGCCGTTTTCTTTTTTGCACTTCATCGAACAGTCGGAAGTATTACTACGATTGTCATTGCAATTCTGAGTGCAGTGATCAGCCCATGGTCTCTCATCCTTGGTCTTCCGCTTATTCTCATCAGTTTAGTGTTACTGATTGAACCACTGCGAATGCAAGTTTTGACTAAACCGGCCTATAAAACATTAGCCAATGCAATGCCAAGCATGAGTACCACTGAACGTGAAGCATTGGATGCGGGTACCAGTTGGTGGGAAAAAGAATTATTTATGGGGGCGCCAGATTGGGAAAAATTTAACAATTATCCCTACCCGACGCTTAGTAATGAAGAGCAATCTTTTTTAGATCATGAGGTTGAACAACTCTGTCAGTTGCTAGATGAATGGGAAATTCATCAAAATAAAGACCTTAACGTAGAGACATGGCAATTTATTAAAGACAATGGCTTTTTTGGACTCATCATCCCTAAAACTTATGGTGGTCGTGAATTTAGCTCTTTTGCACAAAGTCGCATTATGAGCAAAATTGCCTCACGCTCTTTAACAACGGCTGTGACCTGTATGGTGCCTAACTCATTAGGACCGGGTGAGCTCTTACTGAATTATGGTACAGACGAACAAAAAAATCGTTATTTACCCGGCTTAGCCAAGGGCGAAGAAATTCCCTGCTTTGGACTCACCAGTCCTGAAGCGGGTTCTGATGCTGGGGCGATTCCTGACACTGGCGTGGTTTGTTATGGAGAGTTCGAAGGTCAACAAGTGCTTGGCTTAAAGATGAATTTCTCAAAACGCTGGATTACCCTAGCGCCCGTCGCAACGGTAGTTGGTCTCGCCTTCAAACTGTATGACCCAGATGGCTTATTGGGAGATAAAACTAAAACTGAGTATGGCATTACCTGTGCACTTATACCCGCCTCTCATGCAGGCGTAGAGGTTGGACCAAGGCACCATCCGGGTGGTTCTCCTTTTATGAATGGTACAGTTGAAGGTAAGAACGTCTTTATTCCAATTGACTGGATTATTGGTGGCGCAAAAAATGCCGGGAATGGCTGGCGTATGCTGATGGAATGTCTGGCTGTTGGACGTGGTATTTCACTTCCTGCACTGTCTACAGCCGCAGGTGAAATGACGTATTTATCTGTAGGTGCATTCGCTAAAATTCGTCAACAATTTAAATTATCGGTAGGTAAATTTGAAGGGGTGCAAGAAGTTAGCAGTGACATCGTCAGCCATACTTATATGCTGGAAGCTTTCCGCTATTTAGTCACTTGTGGTTTAAGTCAAGGTGGCAAACCTGCTGTTATGACCGCGATGGCAAAATACTATGCCACTGAAACGATGCGAAAAATCGTCAATCATGGTATGGACATCACAGGAGGTCGTGGTATTCAACAAGGTCCGCGTAACTTTCTTGCCAATATGTATCAAGCTATTCCGATCTCGATAACAGTTGAAGGGGCAAATATCTTAAGCCGTTCGTTAATGATCTTTGGTCAAGGTTCAATGCGTTGCCATCCTTATTTATTTGAGGAATTACAACTGTTACAGGCCGAAGATAAAGCCTCTGCCTTAAATACATTTAACACCATGTTATATCAACATTTAGGCTACACCTTAAACCGTGGCGCGCGTGCGTTTACTTATGGATGGTTTGGGGCAAGTAGTCAACGACCTGACTCATCAGATGCTTTTACTCAACCTTATTATAAAATCATCAATCGATTCAGTACTGACTTCGCCCTAACCGCAGATATGTGTCTTGGACTGTTAGCCGGTGATATTAAACGTAAAGAAATGCTCTCAGGGCGATTAGCTGACATTCACTCCAAAATGTTTATTGCGACAGCCATTCTCAAATTTTATGAAAATGGTCAGAGATCCTCGCAAGAACAGGTACATGCCAAACTTGCATTAGACGAAACGCTTTATGATGCCCAAGAAGCATTTTATGGCTTATTTGATAATTTTCCGATTCAAATTGCATCAAGTCTGGTTAAATTTGTTTGTTTCCCATTTGGTCGACCAATCAAGAAACCGAGCGATCGTCAAAAGAGTGAAGCAGCGGAACTGCTCATGCAAGATAACCCGTTCCGAGATTATTTAAAAACGCAGGTTTATTATACTGTTGATCCGAATGATGCTTTTGGACGAATGGAAGCCACCTTCAATCTACTCACAACTGTTGAAGACGATTGGAACAGCTTTAAAAAAGCAGAATCTAAAGGTGAATATCAAGGGCTAACATTTGAAGAGCGCATACAGGATGCAGTCACTCGTGGCTTAATCAGCGATGATTTAGCCACAAAATTAACCCAATATAATGCACTTCGTTATGACAGTATGCTCACAGATATTTTTGATGAAAAATTAGAGCAGGTGTTGGTATTAGAAAATCCTCATCTTCACTCAACTTAACTCGATTTGGTAAATGCCATTTAACAGATAAGGCAATATAAAACCTTAACCATAAACAGCGATTCACCATCGCTGGTTTTTAACATAGACATATTGCCAATGGGTTATTTGCCTATTTCGGTATAGTGTTAAAAATATAACAGCTGAGGAAAAAAGACGATGTCTCAACAAGATTATGAAAATGGCTTAAAAGTCCGTACAGAAGTAATGGGGGAAAGTTTTGTAAAACGCGCTCAAGACAACACTGTTGCTTTTACAAGACCTTTGCAAGACTGGATCAATGAGCATGCATGGGGTTCAACTTGGCAACGTGAGGGTGTTTTACCACGTAAATACCGCTCTTTGATTACCATTGCATTTTTAGTTGCACAAAAAAGCCCAACCGAACTAAAAGGTCATATTCGTGGTGCATTGAATAATGGTGCAACAGTTGAAGAAATTCAGGAAGTGTTACTACACAGCCTACCTTACTGTGGCGCACCCACAACCCAAGAAGCATTTCGTGCCGCGCTCGAAGTCATCAATGAATATCAAAAAGAATCATAAACAAGCAATACCTGCTAATTCTTCAATATAGGCCATGCTCAAAACTATGGCCTATATTGCCGAGTTAATTCCAAAACACATTAAAACTATAAAAAACTCATCCACTTCAAAGCGGATGTGATATCCCAATTGGCTTAACTCAGAAGAAAGTCCACGAATATCCTCTAAAGCTAGATGTTTAGGCAAAACTGTAAAAACAGCAGTATTGCCCTGCTTGGCATTCTCTTCAATCATTTGAGCCAAACGACCTTTATATAGCTCTATATTTAAGTTTGAATTGGCTGCCAATCGTTTCGCGTCTTCAGCGTGAATAAACATTATTTAATTTCCATATTATTGTTTTCGAAGATGTCACTACAAGATATAAATAAATATCCAAATACGCTGTATGCTTTATGTTCGAAGGCACATGCTCAAAAATATAGTCACGATAAAATCGTGTAACCATCTAAAATTATATAAATTTTTTCAATTATTCTGGATAAACTTGTAACCAAGCCTGTACATAAAAATTGAAATAAATCCAGTGCTTTATTTTAATCAAATTTAACTTTTGTATTTAAAAAGTAAATGATAATTGTTATTATTTACTTAATTTTTAACCTTTCCGTATTTGATTGCCTATGAATAGCCAGACTGAACTCGATGTACTAAACGCATCAGTTTCAACTCCGACTGTATCAACACGAGCTAAATCCGCACCCTCTCTCATACAATATCGCGTCATGATTGCTTACCGTTTTGCTCTAGCAATTCTTGGTGGTTATCTGCTTGCGTCTTTGTCCGCTATAGTGATTGCAAAAACATTTGCTGATTATCGTGCCGCGGCTGCGATGAGTGCAACGCTACTTGCTTTCTGTATTCACTGCGCTGCATTCATTTGGGTTTTTATGGTCAATAAGACATTAAAAGCCAGCTTAGGCATACTTCTTCCAAGTATCATTTTATTTGTCATTTATAAAATGATGGGGAATTAAGATGCGCGTAGATGCAAAAGTTGAAGGTCCACGCCAATCCATGTCATGGTTACATACATGGGCAAGCTTAATTCTTGGTTGGTTACTCTATGCAATTTTTTTGACAGGAACATTGAGTTTCTTTCAGTCTGAAATAACGGCTTGGATGAAACCAGAAATACATCAATCCGTTCCAAGTGATTCTCAAGTACAGCAAACCCAAGTTGCCTTAGATTATCTACAAAAGAACTATCCTGATGCTGGTAGTTGGACGATTCAATTGCCCAATTCTAGACAGACCACAACTGAATTAAATATTCGTAAACAAGGTGAAGATCTACAAGCGCGTCGTGGTGGGGAAAGAATCACCATAGACAGTGCAACTGGACAAGTTATTGAAGCACGAGACACCCGTGGTGGTGGTTTTCTATATCGCTTTCACTTTGAACTGTATGGATTTGATCGTATTTGGGCACGTTGGATCGTCGGTTTAGCCACGATGCTGATGTTTGTGGCAATTATCAGCGGCATTATTACCCATAAAAAAATTTTTAAAGATTTCTTTACGTTCCGTTCAGGTAAAGGCCAACGCTCTTGGTTAGATGCACATAATGCCACAGCTGTTTTTGCCCTCCCTTTTCATATCATGATCACCTTCAGTGGTTTGTTATTACTGATGTTTATGTTTATGCCTTGGGGAATCAATCAAGTCTATAAAGATCGACAAGAGTTTTTCCAAGAGATGCGTGGCGGTGCAGTTCAGCAAAATAATGCTCGCAATAGAAATGTTGAAAACCGTACTGGATCTGCAAATACAAGTCAAACTCAAGGTCAAAATGAACAACGCTCGCGAGGCGAAAGAGGCAAAAAACATCAACAAGATGTTGGTCATCCTGCGCCACTCACCGACTTAACCCCACTTATTACCACTGCACAAGCGCAGTGGAAAGAAAATCCGATTGCTTCTATTCAAATCATTGCGCCAAATACATCCAATGCGACCATTGAACTTCGCGCTTTATATGCGAAAAGTGTGGTTCAGCGTGGTGTTTACCCCATTTTAAAATTCGATGGCGTGACTGGCAAAGACATCAGTGAAGCGGCTCAAGCAAACAATGCCTCTATCCCAATGGGGATATACAATGTGGTGACTGTATTGCATGAAGCGCGTGGTCTTGATTTAACCTTCCGCTGGTTATTGTTCTTCTCTGGTGTAATGGGCACCTTAATGGTTGCAACGGGGCTGATCTTATGGTGCGTCAAACGTGCACCGCAACAACAAAAACAAGGCTATAAATCATTTGGTTATCGTTTCGTTGAAGTGATGAATATTGCTGCTGTGATTGGATTACCTATTGCATGTGCAGCCTACTTCTACGCCAATCGTTTCATTCCATTTGAAATAGAAACACGTTTAAATTGGGAAATTAGAGCCTTCTTTATTGTATGGTTAGCTACGTTAATTTATGCAGCGCTTCGCCCACATCGCCAAGCTTGGCTAGAACTTCTATTGTTCTCTGGTGCTGCTTTTGCCCTATTGCCTATTGTCAATTTTATCACGGGTGGTCAAGCACTTTGGAACAGCATTGCCAATGACCAATGGATGATTGCGTCTTTTGATTTAATGACATGGTCGCTTGCGATTTTGTTTTTCTACTCATTTTATAAAGTTAAAAAACATAAAGGGCTTCCTGTCAAAAAAGCCAGAAATGTACCTTCAAATAAGGAGATTTCAGCGTGATTTTCTTCTTACTGGTTTGGTCTTTGTCTAGCTTGGCTTTTATCGCGCTTGCCAGCGCAATGTCAAAGCATCAAAAACAGATCTATGGACATGAACTAAGCCCCAAACAAACCCAACTTGCTTCTATTTCTGGTTGGGCTTTACTGCTGATTTCACTGATCATTTGTGTCATGTCAGGGCAGCTGAGCAGCATGCTCAGCATTTGGGTTGGAGTACTGACCTTTTCAGCATTATTTGTTGGGGTGTTATTAAGCTATTACAGTTTAAAAATGAAATTGGCTGCCAGCTTTTGTGTGGGTATCAGCTTAATCACAAGTGTGATGCTACTCATTTAAACTGTTTCACAAAAATCAGTTATAATCATAAGCCAATCTGCGGATTGGCTTTTTTTCTATCAAATTTATTGCCTTGTATTGGTATTTTTATGTCTAAACCACTTTCAATCCCTTCAGAGTTACTCAATCGTGCTGCAATGGGCAATCCAGCTGCACAATTTGAACTTGCTGAAATATATATGCAAAGTGAAGATGAAGATAACAATCAACTTGCAGAAGAATGGGCACTCAAAGCAGCACAATTAGGCCATGTTGAAGCCATGTATTGGTTAGGTGAAGGCTATGCTTATTATGCAAAAGATATCCTTGAAGAAGATCCTAAAGAAGCCAAAGCTTATTTTGAACATGCCCATCGCTGGTTAGAGCAAGCGGCCAAACATCAACATCCGGCTGCGATTTTAGAGTTATCCAATTTCTATCGCCGTGGTGATGTGGTTGAAAAAGATCTACTGAAATCAGTAGAGCTGGTTGAGCAGGCAGCAAAACTGGGTGAAGTTCAAGCCATGCGTGATCTTGTTTGTATTTATGAACACGGGATGGGCGTTGAGGTTGATGAAGAAAAAGCTGATTTTTGGGCTGAAAAAGCCAAGTCAGCTGAAGACACTTCGGTGAATAATTTATAAATTAAAGCCCATATAAAATGGGCTTTAATTTGATTCACTTATTTAATTACCTAAATGCACAAAAATTACATCTAAATCTTGTTTAGGTACAAAGTTTTTCTCAACCATTTGGAATTGTGTCGGGCTAATTTTATTGACTTTACCTTTCCAACAAAACGATACCAACTCTCCCGGATCTCGTTCAATGGTCAATTTAAAGTTTTCAATCGGTTTTGCCCAATTTGCCCCAGTAGTCAAAATATAACTCAGTGCATTAAAAGGCGAATGTTCCGACTGTGCTTTTTTCAAGCCTTTCTTAAAATTACTATCCATACAAAATTGTTGATTATATTCATCTGGATATAGTGCAACCGAACCACCCACTAAAGGTTTATATTGATGTTTTACCTGTGTAATTGAATTGGCTTTAAAAGTTTGCTTCCAGCTATAAACCACTTGTGATGACCAGTTGATGACTTCATCTGGATTTTTAGGCAAAATGCTTTTTACTTTAGGGTTTGAACAGCCTTTCAGTTTCTTTTCAAATACCCCATATTCATCACTTTTGCGATTCCAAGGATTTAACATTTCAGTTTGTGAAAAGCCACACTGTTTAAATAACTCAGTGACATCAATCGCTTTAGACTTTTCATCTCTTTGTATAAATGTCTGCACATGCATTGTCGGTTGAACCGCTTTTCCATTAACCTGAATTTTAAAACTTTTTAATAAATCCTCAGTGTGGGCAAAATCGGATTCAAAAGCATTATCAACTCGTGGTAAAGGGAACAAAACAGTTTCAGTAATATCCTGATTACTGAGGTTTTTAAATTGATAATCGACCTTAATTAATTTTTTACTAATAAATAAGTCTTCACCTTGCATGGCAATATTTTTATTTTTAAGGTACTCAATTCCCCCTGTTCCCACATAACCTGTAGAATCATTGGCGAAAGCTGATGTCGCTGTCAGAATCGATGTGATCAATACGATTTTTTTCATTCTCTTTAATCCAAATCAGTTAATCCAAATCAGGAAATTCTATTGTTTGATAATGCACACAATAAATGGATTCATCAAAAATAATATGTGTAGCAATTTGTTTGATAATCTGCTCTTGTAAAAGAATTTCTTTTTCTAAAACTTCATTCCAATAGATTGAGTTTTCTGAAAAATTCTCATAATAATCCAGTACTTCAATCATCGCATTAAACAAAGCCACTAAATGCTGACTTTTGTTTTGATTTGATACCATTAAGAAAAAGGCATCCAAAGAAATCACATCAATGGCCGCTAATTCCTCATAATCATCGGCATATTCATCTACGGAAGCATTTGATTGTCGAATTCGCTTTTGATAATCAATTAAATTCTCTTGATCAATATCCTGGAACAATTGTTTTTTATCAATTTTAATTTGATAATTTTGTTCAATAGCAGATTGAAAGTTCGGTAATTTTTCATAAAAAGCAAAAACAGCTTTCACCAAACTTTTCCGCTGTTCAAGAGAAGCCTGCTCAATGGCTTGTCGCAATGCAAAGCTATGCTGATCGATTATTTTTACAATATCCATCAATTTAATCTCCCCTATATTCACTTTTTTAAACCAAAAAACCCAGAGATAAAAAAAGCAAAGCACGCAGCATAATCACAAATACTGCAATCATCGTGGCACAGCTCTATCACTTGGCAAACGCTTAAATGCATCATCTTGATTTTATTTCTGTTTATATATCAGTAAATACTGATCATATTTTTGCATAGCTTAGCGATTCAAAAACAATTCTATCTTTTAGTTGAATATTAACCAACTACATTTGAACTCTATTAAAATCTAGGTACAATAGTCGCCAGTCGAGGGATGCTGCGACTTTTTCACAGGCACATAAATGTGAAATCGCTAGGCTCGACGATTCGGTCAGACCTCCGTGCTGATCAACAACGGCATCCGCGAACTGAATGATCAATATTTTTTTAATATAAAGGAGATCGTGATGAACGCGGTTAATGCTTCATTTACAGATTATAAAGTTGCAGATATTTCCCTCGCTGACTACGGTCGTAAAGAAATCAAACTTGCTGAAGCAGAAATGCCAGCGTTGATGGGCTTACGTAAACGTTATTCAGCAGCAAAACCTCTTGCTGGCGCAAAAATTCTGGGTTGTATTCATATGACCATTCAAACTGCTGTTTTAATTGAAACACTGGTTGAATTAGGCGCAGAAGTACGTTGGACTTCATGTAACATCTTCTCAACTCAAGACCATGCAGCAGCAGCAATTGCAGCATCTGGTGTTCCAGTATTCGCTTGGAAAGGTGAAACTGAAGAAGAATACATGTGGTGTCTTGAACAACAAATCAATGTTAATGGCACACCTTGGGATGCCAACATGATTCTTGATGATGGTGGTGATTTAACTGCTGTTGTTCATGAAAAATATCCTGAACTTATTGCTAAAATTCATGGTATTACAGAAGAAACGACTACGGGTGTTCAACGTCTAAACGAAATGTTCCGTGATGGTACTTTAAAAGTTCCTGCAATTAACGTGAATGATTCAATCACAAAATCTAAAAACGACAATAAATATGGCTGCCGTCATTCATTAAATGACGCCATCAAACGCGGTACAGATATGTTGTTATCTGGTCGTCGTGCGCTAGTAATTGGTTATGGTGATGTTGGTAAAGGTTCTGCTCAATCACTTCGCCAAGAAGGTATGATTGTACGTGTAACTGAAATTGACCCAATCTGTGCAATGCAAGCATGTATGGACGGTTATGAAGTCGTTTCTCCATATAAAAATGGTGTACAAACAGGTAAAAAAGAAGACATTAACCTAGACCTTCTTCAAAATACTGATTTGATCGTTACAACAACAGGTAACTACCACGTATGTGATTCTGCAATGTTAGATACATTAAAAGCAGGTTCAGTGGTGTGTAATATCGGACACTTTGATACTGAAATCGATACGAACTATTTACGTGGTTACAAGTGGGTTGAAGTTAAGCCTCAAGTACACCAAGTGTATCGTACAGAAAATGAAAATGATTACCTGATTCTTCTTTCAGAAGGTCGTTTGGTTAACCTTGGTAATGCAACAGGTCACCCTTCACGCGTGATGGATGGTTCTTTTGCGAACCAAGTATTAGGTCAAATGCACTTATTCGCAGAAAAATTTGCTGATCTTCCAGAAGATCAAAAAGCAGCACAGATCCGTGTTGAACTGATTCCTAAGAAATTAGATGAAGAAGTTGCTGCTGCAATGGTAGTTGGTTTTGGTGGTGTATTGACGCAATTGACTCAAGTTCAAGCAGATTACTTGGGCGTTGCAGTTGAAGGTCCATTTAAATCTGAGGCTTATAAGTACTAAGTTTTAACCCCCTCTTCTTCGCTTTCTTCCTTAGGGAGAAGCAATATTCATTCACTGATTAATGAATATAAAGGCGAAGTCCTCTCCTTTTAGGAAAGGACTTCGGAGAGGCTAAAACAAATTAAAAAAGTATGAATAAAAAAGGATTTAACCATGACCAAACGTGTTCCAATTTCGTTTGAGTTTTTCCCGACCAAAACTGATGCAGGGGCGGAAAAACTTAAGCTTGTTCATCAAGAATTACAGCTTTTAAATCCAGAGTTTTTCTCGATTACTTATGGGGCTGGTGGTTCGACGCGTGAACGTACATTAGCCGCAATTGCTGACTTTAATGGTAAAGGTACACCTGTTGCCCCTCACCTTTCATGTATTGGTGATGACAAAGTACGTATTGCTGAATTACTCGATATCTATAAAGCTCAAGGGATTGATCGTATTGTTGCGCTTCGAGGTGATTTACCTTCTGGTCAAGTTGGCCTAGGTGAACTGCCTTATGCAACTGATTTGGTCCGTTTTATTCGTGAACACTCCGGTGATCATTTTAAAATTGAAGTTGCGGCATATCCTGAAATGCACCCACAAGCTGACAACTTTGATGCAGACATTAAGCATTTTGCAGAAAAAGTCAAAGCAGGTGCAAATGCAGCCATCACTCAATTTTTCTTTAATCCAGATGCCTATTTCTATTTTGTAGAGCGTATCCAAAAACAAGGAATTGATATTCCTGTTGCGCCAGGAATTATGCCAATTACCAATGCCAGCAATTTAATCCGCTTTGCAGATGGGACAGGTGCAGAAATTCCACGCTGGATTCGTAAGCAACTTGCGACCTATGGTGATGACACTGCAAGTATCAAAGCTTTTGGACATGAAGTTGTGATCAAACTGTGTGAACGCCTTATTGCAGGAGGTGCACCAAGTTTGCACTTCTATAGCATGAATCATACTGAGCCAAACCGCCAATTGGTACTTGATCTCGGTTTAGCTTAAATCAAAATTGCATCATCAACTTGTGAGTAATACTGCATGCCCCGTTTTTATATTGAAACTGATTTAGCTGTCGAAACTACGGTTGAACTCACTGAAACAGTATTTCATCATTGGGTCAAAGTATTGCGTGCACAAGTGGGTGAAAAAGCCACCTTGTTCAATGGACAAGGGGGTGAATATGACGTGACTTTAACAGCAGTCGCTAAAAAATCTGCTTCTGTTTTAGTCAATTTATTTAATCCAGATAATCGTACCCCTGCTTTTACAGCGCTACTTGGACAAGTCATGAGTAAGGGCGATCGTATGGATTATGCGATTCAAAAAGCTGTGGAATTAGGCGTAGCTCAAATTCAACTGCTCACATCAGAACGTTGTGAAATGCGTTTAAAATATGATCGAGATCAAAAAAAATTAGATCATTGGCAAGGTATAGCGATTGCAGCTTGTGAACAGTGTGGTATGAATCTTGTTCCGCAGATTTTAGCGCCATTAAGTCTAAATGAATGGATCAAAACTGAATTACCGCAGAGTAAATTTGTTCTTGCGCCTGAAAAAGAGCAGACAGATGTACTGAAAGACATAAGCCCAGATATTGCCCTTTTAATTGGCCCTGAAGGTGGTTTAAATGAAGCTGAAATTGATCAGGCCAACCAATATGGATTTAAAAATTGGTGCATCGGTGATCGTATTTTAAGAACTGAAACAGCACCTGTAGTTGCATTATCAATTTTGAATTATCAAAGCTTTAAAAAGTGATGTATGTCATGTAAAATAATTGCAAATTGGATGATTTCACAGTATTTTAATTCCAAAGAAACTATTAATTAGCAAATTTTTAAATAGTTGCTCCGTTAAACCTACACATTCTAAAAATAGCAGAGGTGCAAGCGCTAATGAATGATGTTCAGGAAGAGCTTCTTTCATATGATGTGAATTCGTCGAACATCAGAAAGATAACCAAAGATATCCGGATATTTTTTATTTGGGTATTTTTTACGTGTATCTGTGACGCTTTAATTTATCTTTACTTATTTAAGACCTCCTCTGAATTATTAAGCGGTTGGTTTATTCTGACTGTTTTATTTATATTATCGGGATTTTTTTCTTCTACCTATCTGTTACAACAAAATAAAGTTCAAGTATTTAAAAATATTGATCTTTTCTTTCAGTTTTCTTGTTTGATCTTAGGAAGCTTATTTGGGATTGGCGTTTATATCATCAATTTAGAATTTATGATGATGCCAAATGTGGTTGACCCATTTTTTTCATTTCTGTTATCTAGCTTTTTGCTGAGTTTTTCATATGTTTTAGCAATGAATTTTCTCAACCAAAGATTTAGTTATTTTATTGCTTTATTTGTGCCTTCTGCGATTCCGGTGCTCACGCTCCCTCTGCTTTTCCCTCAAAATACCAATGAAATCTATAGCACCATTTTCATTGTTTGGTTCTCTTTATTATTCTTTAGCACTTATGCTTCACATAAAATTTATATTAATTCTGAAATATTAGACCTGAAAAATAAGTTTTTATTTAAGCAATCACAAGAACAACTTGCAAATTATAAAGGCTTAGAAATACAACTCAAAAATGAGATCTCAAAAACACAGGTCATGAAAAGTGAATTGCAGTTACATAATCATTTATTAGAACAAAAAGTAAAAGAACGAATTTTCGATTTTAAACAGATGAATGACCGCTTAGAAAATCATCAAGCCAATTTAGCTTTTGCCCATGAAACAGCGGGTATTCACTCTTGGGTCTGGAATATTGAAAAAAGAACTTTTGAGATTTCCGACTCAAAAAGCGGTGCAGAATTCAAACAACTCAATTTAAAACACAATAGCGTAGATGAATATGTTCATCCTGATGATATTGTCAATTATAAAACCATCCTGAAACAACATCTCAAAGGCAAAACTGAGCGCTTTGAGGCAATCTACCGTGTTAAACGAGATGGTCAATGGTGCTGGATTCAAGACATTGGCAAAGTGGTTTCTAAGAATACCAATAACAAACCGCTCAGAATGGTGGGCATCCAACGTGACATTCAAAAAGAAAAGACTGACCAAGAAAAGCTAAAACTCGCCGCAAATGTATTAGCACAAGTGGCTGAAGGTGTTTTCATTTTAGATAATAATTTATGCTACTTAGAAGTAAACCCTTATTTTGAAAAACTCTTAGATTACAAACAACACAATATCGTTGGAAATCATCTATTTGATATCACGATCAACAATAATTCTCGTACCCAACAAATGTATAATGTGATTACTCAAAGTTTAATTCAAAAAGGAGAATTTGAGTCTGAATTACAGATTGATTTTACTTCTGGGAAAAAACTTGCACTCTGGGTACACATCAATGCAATTTATGATGAAAAAAATAAATTTTCCAACTATGTCGGCATTATTACCGATTTAACTGATCGCAAAAAACAAGAACAACGACTTTCGTATTTAGAACATTATGACATCCTTACCGATTTGCCAAATCGCTTTTATTTCAAACAACAACTGCATAATTATTTAATTCACTATTCTGATTCATTTAAAAATTTTGCGGTTTTACGTATCAACATTGACCGTTTTAAATTATTCAATGAATTTATGAGCCATAAAGAAGGTGATGAATTATTAAAACAAGTCGCGCACAGATTAAGATTATGTTGTCCAAATGCTTCTTTGATCGCTTATTTAAATAATGATGATTTTGCAGTGATCTATAATTTAAGTAGCAATAACATCAATATTCATCAACATACACAACATATTTTAGATGCCTTTAAACAACCTTTTGATGTTAAAGAACAAGAACAAACCATCACCATTTCTATTGGCGTTGCGCTATATCCAGAGCATGGCTTACAGCTCGACAGTCTCAATGGTCATGCAGAATCAGCATTACACGAAGCCAAGCGTTTAGGTGGAAATACCGTATATTTTTATTCAAACAAAAAAACGCCGTTGCTCAATCAAGGGATCAACTTAGAAAACGAATTAAGAAAAGCCATAAAGCACAAAGAACTGACCGTACATTATCAACCTAAAATCTGTGTTAAAACTCAACGTATTTATGGTTTTGAAGCATTAGTCCGTTGGCAACATCCAACTTTGGGTTATATCTTGCCAGACATTTTTATCCCGCTTGCCGAAGAAACCAGCCTCATTTCAGATATTGGTTTAATTGTATTGCATGAAACCTGTAAGCAAATACAGCAGTGGCAATCCCTTGGTTTTGATCATTTTAGGGTATCGATTAATATTGTTGCACAACAAATTTACCGCGGACAGTTAGTCAAAGATATCGACTACGCCCTTAAAAAATATAATATTTCAGGTGATATGCTTGAACTAGAACTGACTGAATCTTCTTTGTTTGATAAATCAGAAGAAGTTAATTTTCTCCTACAACAATTAAAAGATCGCCATATTTCGATTTCTTTGGATGATTTTGGAACAGGCTACTCATCTTTAGCTTATCTAACCAGTTACCCTTTTGATATCTTAAAAATAGATCGTGCTTTTATTTCAAAAATTGGCCAAGAAAAAGATGAAGCAATCGTCAATGCAATTATTGCTATGGGCAATGCAATCGGCATTACCTTGGTCGCTGAAGGCGTTGAAACTAAAGAACAAGCATTATTTTTACAAAAACACGGTTGTTATATTTTACAAGGCTTTTACTTTTCCAAAGCATTGTCATCTGCCGACAGCACAAAATATTTGGAACAGCATAAACTTATAAAGATTTGTTAATTTTTTTAGACTTTATATCTATTACTTTGTTTGAAATAACTATTTTTTGACTGTCGGTATCGCTCAACAAATGTTATATTCGATGAAATTTAGTCAAACCACCAGCCTCGCTGGAACATGTAATAATCGAGATTCAGATGGATGATCAATCTTTAAAACAGCAAGCCCTTTACTATCACGAATTTCCAACACCAGGAAAAATTAGCGTTACGCCAAGTAAGCAACTTGTCAATCAACATGACCTTGCGCTTGCTTACTCACCAGGTGTGGCAGCGCCTTGTTTAGAAATTGAAAAAGACCCTTCAAAAGCAGCGCTTTATACTGCTCGTGGCAACTTGGTTGCAGTGGTCAGTAATGGTACAGCCGTTTTAGGTCTAGGTAATATTGGTCCATTAGCATCTAAGCCTGTAATGGAAGGCAAAGGCGTATTATTTAAAAAGTTTGCTGGTGTAGACGTTTTTGATATTGAAATTGCTGAAAATGATCCTGACAAAATTGTGGATATCGTTGCGGCTTTAGAACCTACTTTTGGTGGTATTAACCTCGAAGATATTAAAGCACCAGAGTGTTTTTATATTGAGCAAAAGCTTCGTGAACGCATGAAAATCCCTGTGTTCCATGATGACCAACACGGTACCTCAATTATCGTAGGTTCAGCCCTTCTCAATGCTTTGCAATTGAATGGCAAAAAAATTGACGAAATCAAAATTGTTGCTTCAGGTGCAGGTGCTGCGGCACTTTCTTGTTTAGACTTGTTGTGTGCAATTGGTGCTAAAAAAGAAAATATCGTGGTTGCTGACTCACGTGGTTTATTGACCACTAAACGTGAAGGGTTGGATGAGTCTAAAAAACGTTATGTGCAAGATATTGAGGGTACTCAACTTGCAGATGTGATTGCAGATGCAGATATGTTCCTTGGCCTTTCTGCGGCAGGCATTTTAACCAAAGAAATGGTTAAAGTTATGGCGGCTGATCCAATCATCTTTGCATTGGCAAACCCAGATCCAGAGATTTTACCTGAACATGCGCATGAAGTACGTCCAGATGTAATCATGGCAACTGGTCGTTCAGATTATCCGAACCAAGTAAACAATGCGCTTTGCTTCCCTTATATCTTCCGTGGTGCGCTAGATGTTGGCGCTACGACGATTAATGAAGAAATGAAAATTGCTTGTGTACATGCAATTGCACGTATGGCACATGTTGAAGCGGATGCCGCATCTTATGGTGAAAAATCTGCATCATTTGGTCGTGATTACTTAATTCCACGTCCACTTGATCAACGCTTAATTCTTGAAATTGCTCCTGCTGTTGCACAAGCTGCAATGGATTCAGGTGTTGCAAGTCGCCCAATTGCGGATTTCTCGGCTTATCGTCAACGTCTATCTGAATTTGTTTATAATTCAGCATTGATGATGAAACCAATTTTTGCACAAGCGAAAACAGCGCCTAAACGTATTGCTTATGCGGAAGGTGAAGATCTTCGTGTATTACGTGCGATTCAAATCGCAGTTGATGAAGGTTTGGCACAACCTATTCTGGTTGGCCGTACTGCAGTCATTGAAGCGAATATCAAGAAATTAGGTTTACGTCTTGAACATGGTGTAAATATTACCATCGTAGATCAAGAAAAGAATCCTGATTACGATAAGTTTGCAGATGACTATTACAACTTGATGCAACGTAAAGGTGTAACGCCTGAGTATGCACAACGTGAAACACGTCGTCGTTCTACCTTGATTGCAGCAATGTTGGTTCGTCATGGTCTTGCAGATGGTATGCTATGCGGTACTTATGCAAGTTATGATATCCATTTAGACTTTGTGAGAAATGTGATTGGTTTAAAAGAAGGTCGTAATAACTTCTTTACGCTTAATGCATTGATGCTTGAAGATCGCAATATCTTTATGGCTGATACTTATGTAAATACCAACCCGACTGCTGAACAGCTGGCTGAAATGACTATTTTAGCGGCTGAAGAAGTTCGTCGTTTTGGTATGACGCCAAAAGTTGCATTACTTTCGCATTCTAGCTTTGGTTCAGATCAAAATGATCCAAGTGCACAAAAAATGCGTAAAGTATTTGAAATTTTGACTGAAATCGCACCTGAATTAGAAGTAGATGGTGAAATGCATGCAGATGCTGCACTTGATGAAAATATTCGTCATTTTGCATTCCCAAATTCACGCTTCAAAGGTTCAGCGAACTTGTTGATTATGCCAAATCTTGATGCGGCAAATATTTCATTCAACTTGTTAAAATCAACATCAGGCAATAATGTGACTATTGGTCCTATCTTGCTTGGTGCTGCTAAACCTGTGCATATTTTAACACCTACAGCGACAACACGTCGTTTGGTTAATATGACAGCTTTAACCGTTGCAGAGATTCAACAAGCTGAAGGCTAAGCTTGAAGTCAATTTAACATCAATACCGCAGAACTTTAGTCAATCACTCAAGTTCTGTACTTGAGAAAACCTCTATTCTGTTGCATGATGGCAGTAAGAATAGAGGTTTTTTCATGCAAGTTTATTTAGTAGGCGGTGCCGTTAGAGATCATTTACTCGGTCATCCCTATCACGAAAAGGATTATGTTGTTGTTGGCGCTACGCCAGAGCAACTTCTTGCCCAAGGTTATCAACCCGTTGGGAAAGATTTCCCTGTGTTTTTACATCCCAAAACAAAAGAAGAATATGCCCTAGCCCGTACTGAGCGTAAATCAGGACACGGTTATCATGGATTTGAGTTTTTTACCGATCCAGATGTCACCTTAGAAGAGGATTTAATTCGTCGTGACTTAACCATCAATGCCATTGCGATGGATGAAGCAGGTCAAGTGTATGATCCTTATCATGGACAAGATGATTTAGCGCATAAAATCCTACGTCACGTTTCAGACGCTTTTGCAGAAGATCCGTTACGCGTACTGCGTGTGGCTCGTTTTGCTGCTCGTTATGCACAATATGGTTTTCGTATTGCCGATGAAACACTTGCATTGATGCGTCAACTGGCTGAATCTGGCGAATTAGAAGCACTGACACCTGAACGTGTTTGGAAAGAAACCTCTCGTGCTTTAATGGAACGTCATGCCGATGTTTACTTTGAAGTGTTACGTGAGTGTGGTGCATTAAAAGTGCTCTTTCCTGAAATAGATGCCCTGTTTGGCGTTCCACAACGACCTGAATATCATCCTGAGATTGATTGCGGTATTCATACACTGATGTCTTTACAACAAGCATGTAAAGCCAATTATTCTTTAGATGTTCGTTTTGCCGTATTGGTACATGACTTGGGCAAAGCTTTAACACCGAAGGATGAATTACCTCGTCATATCATGCATGAAGAACGTGGGATTCAACCTGTCACAGATGTATGTGATCGTTTACGTGTGCCCACTCAAACGAAACAGCTTGCTCTAGCAGTATGTAAAGAACATTTAAAATGTCATCAGGCTTTTACCTTAAAACCAGGCACCTTATGGCGTTTATTACAGCGTTTAGATGTGCTACGTCGTCCTGAGCGTGTTGAAGCTTTTGCACAAGCCTGTGAATGTGATGCTAAAGGCCGTTTAGGTTTAGAAAATCGCGAATACCCACAAGCGCATTACCTATTAGATGCAATGAAAACTGTACGCACGATTAAAGCATCGGATTTACCCTCAGATATTCAAGGTCCTGATATCGGTGAAATGTTGATTCAAAAACGTATTGAAGCGATTGCTGATTTAAAGCATGAGTTAGGTCATCATCATCATACGGTTTAAAAAAATGCCTCTCATTACTGAGAGGCATTTTTAGATTTTAGATATCGTATTTTCTTTTAAATAATATTCAATCATTCTGTAAGCATAGCATTTATAAATATCAGCCTATGACCCAAACGATTTTATATCAAGACACATCCGCAGGAAATGTAATCACCTTTTCCAACTTCATTTGGTTCATCACCACCATTAACAAACGGTCAATTCCCAAAGCTATACCCGCACATTCCGACATATTCGGTAAAGCAGCGAGCAAATACTCATCGATTGGCATCACATGTAGGCCCAGCTTTTCACGCTCAGCATTATCTGCTTGAAAACGACTACGCAAAACCTCAGCATCAATTAACTCATCATAGGCATTGGCAAGTTCTAACCCTTCAATATAGAGCTCAAAACGTGCAGCAACTAACTCACCATCCTCATCCAATTTAGTCTTTGCCAAAGAGGCCAATTCTGGGGGGAAATCAGTTAAAAATACCGGCGTATCAAAACCTAAACTTGGCTCAACCATATGAGAAAATAACAAATCAATATAGGCCAAACGATCATCACCCAAATCCAGATTGAGTCCTACACGGTGTGTCGCATCTTTTAATTGTTGCAACGTTGCTTGCAGTGGATTCAAGTCCAAACGATCAATAAATGCATGCTTATAACTGAGTACGGTTGGTCGAACTTCACCAAAACGTTCAGCCAAAACCACATTTAATAAATCAGTGACTTCTAGCATCAAATCTTTCAAGCTGAACTGCGGACGATACCATTCCAACATAGTAAATTCACTATTGTGCTTACGCCCATGTTCATCATCTCGGAAAACTTTACAAATTTGATAAATCGCACCACTGCCACTCGCCAATAAACGCTTCATGGCAAACTCTGGTGAAGTTTGTAAATAATGCGTTTGTTTTTTGCCATGTAGATGACGCTGAGCCTGTACGGAAGCCAGATGGACATCAGTTACACCCGCTTGAGACAAGATCGGAGTTTCAACCTCTAAAACATCACGCTCAATAAAAAATTGGCGAATTTGTCTATAGAGTTTTGCTCGTGCTTTAAGCGCCTGAATATCACATGTTGGTTTAAAATCTATGCTCATGCTTTTGGCCCTCCATGAGCAGCCCATTCACGGCGCAAAGGATAAGTTTTACGAAGGTAATCAAAGGCTTTTTGATCCACCTTGCCGTCCTTTAAGCAATCTCTTAAATTTTCATCATCTCGCTGAATATTGTAAATTTCAGCTAAGTATTTTTTTAGCGTTTGTTTAATGTTATTGCCATAAAAATATTGTTCACATGCCGGTAATTGTGATTCAAATTTCTTATGCGCGGTATAGGCAAATGTTTTACAAAATGCGTCATAAATCATCTGAGTACCACGTGCTTTACCTTCCAGACTGTAACCCGCAATATGTGGCGTCACAATTGTAATTAAATCCAATAGACGTTGTGAAATCTCAGGCTCATGTTCAAATACATCCAACACCACTTTACGACGTGTTTTTAAGATATCTGCCATTAATGCCGCTTCTTCAACAACAGCACCACGCGCAGAATTAATTAAGATGGTTTCAGGCTGCATCAACGCCAATGCATCAGCATTGATTAAATGATGTGTTGCAAACAACCCTGTTTGGGTTAAAGGCACATGTATGCTGATCGCATCGGCTTTCTTTAATAAAGCGTCAAATTCAACTTGCTGAACATTTTCTCGTTGTACCAAGGGATCATAGCCAATGACATTCCAGCCCAACAACTGAGCCATATATGCTAATCGTGTTCCCACATTGCCTAAACCAATAATGCCTAAAGTAAACTTTTTCCCTAAATCTAGAAAATCCTGATTGAGATGCAGTAAAGCCGTGATGACATATTCTGCAACGGCTTGCGCATTACAACCAGCCGCATTTGACCATGCGATTTGGTGCTTTTCTAATGCTGGAATATCTAAATGGTCTGTTCCTATGGTTGCACTACCGACAAATTTTAGTGCTGTATCTTGGATCAACTGTTCATTGACTTTTGTTATAGAGCGTACCAATAACGCATCTGCATCATTCACATCATGATGAGTCAAATTGCGTCCTGCTGCTTGATGAATGGTTCCGAATTCTGAAAAGAAATATTCAGTAAATGCTAGATTTTCATCTGCAACAATTTTCATAGCGTCATCCACAAGTTTAACTGCCGCTATGATAAACCTTTGAACCACTTAAGACTATGCAGTTCACACATCAAATCTTTAGGGTCTGTTGATAATTCGTCTAAGTTTGCGACTACGTGTGTTTTTTAGGCGATACTAGGCGCGAAATACGAAATTTAGTCATTCTAAATAAGTAGTTCGTAACGACGTAGCGGCAAAAAACACGCTAGTCCCGAAGGGTTGTGGCTAAAATTATCTCAGTCTGCGTTATGAAACTCGAAAATAGTCTCGCTATTCTCTTCGTTTCATGCCTTGCCTGCTCAATTTTAACCTACAACGCAAGCCATTTATGAAATGTCAACAGACCCTAAATATGGCATAAAAAAACCCGCAAGATCACTTACGGGTTTTTAATTCTGAAGATTTGTTTAGAACAAACGATTCATACCATTCAATGTTGCAACACGATAGGCTTCTGCCATTGTTGGATAGTTAAATGTCGTTTCAACAAAATACTTAATGGTATTGTTTCCACTTTGCATCACCGCCTGTCCAATATGGATAATTTCAGCCGCATTATTGCCAAAACAATGCACACCTAATAACTCTAAGGTATCACGATGGAATAACAGTTTAAGTTCACCAACTGTATCCCCTGTAATTTGCGCACGTGCCAAATGACGGAATGATGCTTGTCCAACTTCATATGGAATTTTTTCAGCAGTTAACTGACTTTCAGTTTTACCAAAGAATGAAATTTCAGGGATGGTATAAATCCCCGTTGGAATATCTTTCACTGGTTTAACATTTTCTTCGCCGCTCATATTTGAACCAGCGCAACGACCTTGGTCATATGCTGCAGAAGCAAGAGATGGCCAACCCACCACATCACCTGCCGCATAGATATTTTCAACTTCGGTTTGATATTGGTCATTTACCGCAAGTTGCCCACGGCTATTTGGTGTAATGCCTACATTTTCAAGACCTAAACCATCGGTATTTCCTGAACGGCCATTACACCACAGAATGGCATCAGCTTTAATTTTTTTACCGCTTTGCAAATACAAGACCACATGATCATCAAACGTTTCTAAATGATCGATTTGCTCATTGTGACGCATCAACACGCCTTGTTCACGTAAGTGATAAGACAACGCGTCAGCAATTTCATCGTCGAGATAACTGAGCAGCTGATGTTGTGTATTGATCAAGTCAACTTTATGGTCTAAACCAATAAAGATAGATGCATATTCACAACCAATTACACCCGCGCCATAAATAATAATTTTATGAATTGGATAATCCAGATCTAAAATTTTATCTGAATCAAATACACGCGGATGATTAAAGTCTAAACCTTGTGGGTGATAAGGACGGCTACCTGTGGCAACCACAAGCTGTTTGAAAACTAAAGTTTCTTTAACACCATCTTCGCTAAAAATAATCACCGTATTTTTATCTTGGATATATGCGCGACCGTGAAATACATCGATATGGTTACGGTCATAAAAACGTGAATGTGTATCAACTTGCTGTTGAATCACTTTATGCGCATTACGCAAAACTTGCTTCATAGTGAATTGTTTCCAATCCCCTACTTTTTTAAACATTGGATCACGTTGGTAACGGATAATACTTGAAACTGTCTGACGTAAAGCCTTACTTGGGATGGTGCCGACATGGGTACAGTTACCACCAAGTTGCTCACGAATATCTACAATTGCAACACGCTTACCCGATTTAGCAAGCTTCATTGCCGCGCCTTCACCAGCAGGACCAGAGCCAAGTACGACCGCATCGTATTTCACAAATTTCCCACTAACGACTTCTTTCTTACGTGGCATTCAAAGCTCCTTATAGTAAATTCAGTCTATATCTTGTCTTATGCGATATTATGACCTAAACCAAAACAATTTTCTGTATTTCGCATGCATATATTCTGTGATAACGACATTTAGTATATGAATAGTGTTTTTGCCCTATCTTTTTGCATTTCCGCTATAATGAGCATAATCTCCCCCGTAGAAAACAGTGGAAAAGTTGAATATGTCAGAGAACCGTAAACCAGAACAGGGTGTCAAATTACGTGGCGCGGAAAAAGTTGCTCGTATACCTGTAAAAGTTATTCCCACGGTTGAAGCACCACGAAAGCCGGACTGGATTCGTGTCAAAATGGCTGCGCCTGATGAAGTTCAACGAATCAAAACCACTTTACGTGCACAAAAATTACATACTGTGTGTGAAGAAGCAGCTTGTCCTAACCTTCCAGAATGTTTCGGTGGTGGTACTGCAACCTTTATGATCATGGGTGATATTTGTACCCGTCGCTGTCCATTCTGCGATGTTGCACATGGTCGTCCAAATGCACTTGATCCTGATGAACCTCGTCATATGGCAGAAACCATCGCCAATCTCGGTTTAAAGTATGCAGTGATTACCTCTGTAGACCGTGATGATCTTTTGGATGGTGGTGCGCAACATTTTGTTGATTGTATTCAAGAAGCGCGTCAACTCAGTCCAAAAACATTATTAGAAATATTGGTTCCTGATTTCCGTGGTCGTATGGATATTGCGCTGCGTATCATGACTGAATGTCCACCAGATGTATTTAACCATAACATCGAAACGGTACCTCGCCTCTATAAAGCGATGCGCCCGGGTTCAGACTATCAACATTCTTTAAACTTATTAAAAATGTTTAAAGAATACTGCCCTGATGTGCCAACAAAATGTGGTTTGATGGTGGGTATTGGTGAAACCGAAGAAGAAGTGATTGCCCTGTTAGATGATCTACATGCACACGGTGTTGATTATGTGACAATTGGTCAATATTTACAGCCTTCTAAAGAACATGCACCAATTGACCGTTTTGTCACACCAGAAGAATTTGAGCGTTATACTGCACACGGTCACAAGCTTGGTTTCAGAAATATCTGGGCTGCTCCAATGGTTCGTTCAAGCTATTTTGCAGATCGTCAATATTATGGTGAACCTGTTCCAGTGGTACGCCGTAAAGTTGATCCAGCGAAAAAAATTGCGGTACAAGCCATCGAAGCTTAAGTCATCGTTCACAAATTTAAACGTCAAAAAGCACTCAATATTGAGTGCTTTTTGACAGATATTTTTAATCTTTAACGACACTTCCCTGTAGTTTTACCTTCAACACTGCTCATACTGCTTTGTAGTTTCGTCAGTGTGGAACATTGTAAGTTTCCTGAAATCATGGATTTATTTAAACTCAATGTTGACAATACCTGACCTGCAAGCACATCCCCCTCAACAGAAGAATTGACTAACTTTAATACTTTGGCTGTATTGGCTTGCACATTTCCACTCACTGAAGAATTATTTAAAATCAAACTCCCACCATTGAGAACATTCACATTCCCATCAACAGATGTACTATTTAAAGTACATGTTGCACCTGCTGGTACAGTTAAGTTTGCCACAGCATTATTGCTGATTGTACTTGAACAATTTGCAGCAAATCCAAGTGGAGCTACGCCTAAACCACATGCAATTGTGATGAGCTTTAAGAAACGCTTTTTCATTGACATTACCCTTTTGTATTATGAATTTAGAATAAATTTATTGTTGGATGATTTTAAAATATACAGTTAGAAAGTTTAATGACAAATATGTTGATTTCTTTTAACTGGGAATCGTGAATATAAAAATGGATGACGCTTTAGCTTATTTACCTCATTTTACTGTTATTGCAGATTTCGGTTGAAATAAATCATTGCCGACTTAGCGACTTTCACTGATCTCAAAATCAAAAAGCCGCTTTAAATTAGGGCGGTGTCGTTATTTTACTTTCTGCTTAAGTTCTTCAACATAGTCTGCGTAATCCAACATTAAGCCCTTTCCTGTCAATTCGTCAGGTAGTCCCTTTGTGCAAGACCAATTGTCAGTCCACGCATGATTCTGCGGAAAATACAGACTTCCTAACTCATTCTGAACTTCTGTTTTAAGGTGGGCAATGAACTCCTGTGCTTTTGCTTCTCCCATTTGTTCGCTAAGCAACTTAAATAAGAGCTGTTGCAACTCTTTCTGATAACGTCCATGCTTTTGATTCCACTGATCATACAATCGTTGTAACTCAACTCTCGTCGAAGGATCAAATTGCTCACAGGACGCAAGCATATTTGAAATTAAGGCAGGTACATCTAAATAAGCCGTATATAAAAACTGTAGCTTGCCTGTACCGTCTGCACGTGCAACAGATGTCGCCAATAGCAAAACGCAACACAAAACTATCCGTGGAATTTTGAAAAGAGATTTTTTCATATTATATTTTCCTTCTCACTATCGAATGTATGATTCGCACATCGTGTTAGACCACGACAAAACATATATAGGACAAGATTTAAGTATTAACTACAAATAATTGGTTAATATTTTATTTATATAAACTTAACAATAAGCTTTGACTATACCATTTAAAAAACCACAAGGCTAAGGTTTGATTCAGTTTTTTGACTGTCTCGAATCACATTATAAATAGTCGTATAAATCGCCAAGAACAGTAGCTAAGTTTAAATCTGTCAAAATTTTTATTAGGGTATTTATCCAGTCAAATCGGTTTCTCACTTATGCAAGCATCTAAATAAAATATGCATCGTTTTTTAGACTGGCTCGTTTGCAAGCCTAAGCATTTCATTTAGAAATCTCTCAACGATACTGTTTTATCTATTATTTTAACTATCTATCTAATTGTTAAATAAAAATTATTTAACTCCCCATACATCGTTAAATTTTAACAATTAATATAATTTTACATTTTTTTAACGGCAACACTTCAACTTGACCTTAACATAGTGATTTTAGTCTTAGTAAAAATTGATGATGAAAAAATTAACTTTAGCTATTTCAGCAACCCTATTTTCTGGGCTTTGTTTTGCCCAAAACCCATTAAGCGTACATGTATTAAATCTTGAAAATGGCTTACCTTCAAGCAATGTTAAAGTCATTCTTGAAGCGCAACAAAAAGATAAATGGGTAAAAATTAATGAGGGAAGTACTGATAGTAATGGACGAATTTCATCCTTATACCCTGAAAACAAAGCCTTAGATAAAGGTGTCTACAAGGTTACTTTTCAAACAGGTGAATGGTTTAAACAAAATAACCAACGTGCTTTTTTCCCAGAAGTTCCTGTGGTTTTTGTGATTGATGGAAGTCTTGAACATTATCATATTCCTCTCTTGATTAGCCCTTATGGATATTCAACATATCGTGGTAATTGATTGATCATACCAAGTTAAATTTTAGGCATAAAAAAACCGATGTTTTTTTAACATCGGTTTTTCTTGATACACAACTTAATTAAGCCTTTAACCATTTCTCAGCTTTGGCTTGATCTAATACAGTTAAATCAACCGTAGTCAACGCAACTTCGCCGCCTTGCAACTCAAATTGTAAAAACTCATCACGACGGAATGCATAAACCGTAAATTGACCTTGCTGTTTTGCATATTGGTTTAAAAGTTTTTCAGACGCTTTTAAACCATCAATCGCAATGATCACATCATTGGCAGACAGCCCCGCTTTAGCACCAACACCATCACGACGCGCTTGCTGAATGATGACACCCTCAGCTTTTTCAGCAACTTTCAAACCAAATGGAAGTGCTTTTTCATTTTGCAAGCTATAGCTCAAACCAAATTCAGGGAACAATTGATCCAGTGGTAATTCATCTGTGGTATTAATCAAATGATTAATCTGTTCAATCCAATTATCGCCAGTCAGTTCATTGCACAGTTCGACAATGGTACGCTCATTGACTTGCATGCCCTTTTGGGTATTTTCATACAAACGGCGCATTAAGGCATCCAAACTAGAACCACGTAAACGTAGACCTAAATCTAAACTGAGTGCAACTAAACAGCCTTTATTGTAATAACTGGTTCCAGCATTATTTGAATTTTCATCCTGACGATAAAATTTAATCCAAGCATCAAAACTAGACTCTGAAACAGATTGAATAAAACGTCCTGGATTTTGTAGATAACGATCAATTTGCCCTTTTAACAACTTTAAATAAGATGCTTGAGAAATCACACCACTGCGATACAGAATCAAATCATCGTAATAAGAGGTGAAACCTTCAAAAATCCATAACAGTGAGGTATAGCCTTCCTGATCCAAATCATAATTTGCAAAATTTTCAGGGCGGATAAATTTAACCAACCACGAATGAAAATATTCATGGCTACACAACCCAAGGAAGCGTTGATAATCCGCAGAAGGCTCTACAGGTTCATTTGCTTTAGGAAAATCATCACGTGGTGAAATCAGACTGGTACTATTAGGATGCTCTAAACCACCATAACTATTACCAGTTGCCATAGTCATAAAAGTATAGTTTTCAAAAGGCGCTGAACCAAACATTGAAATTTCTGTACTACAAATTTTTTCAAGGTCTTGCTTCATACGCGCTGCATTCATTGTATGCTGACCAGAAACCACAAATTCATGTGGAATCCCGTTCGCTTCAAAACTAAAACGGGTTTGATCCGCCAATTCAAATGGTGCATCAATCAATTGTGCATAATTGTTGGCTTTTAAGGTATAGCGCCCTTTCACCAAGCTTCTTGATTCTAAACCTGTGGCAATTTGAAAATGCTTTAATTCTTCAGGTAAAAATACTTCAACTTCGATTGCTGATTCTTCTTGGTCTTGTAGCCCTAGGCAGACACAAGCAGGATTGACATATAAACGGGTTTGATCGACATACGCGCCACGTACCGAAAGGTCATAGGCATAAACATCATATTCAACAGTAATCAGTTCATGGTCGGTGTTATATAAACGCCATTTATTTTTTTCAAACTTATTAATTTGCAGTTGACGACCCGCTTCATCATAGGCTTTCACAGATTCGATATGTTTAGAAAATTCACGGATCAAATAGCTACCAGGAATCCATGTAGGAAGTGACAAAACTTGAGTAGGGTTCGCCAGAAAGCGCAATGTGACATGAATGAGGTGCTGACTGTAATCGTCAAATTCAATCTGATAATGCAACATAAATATATATTCGAAAATAGACAGTGAGAAATTACCAATTAGATTAGCATTTTTTTACAAAGTCAGGCGATTTTAGTCGCAATTCTCTACGATTCTGACTAGCGAAGAGTGCAAAAAAGGCATAGCATTCGCAAAGTTTATGCACTCTTGCCATAGGATTGGCTTAAAGGTAAATCTGTTGAAAATTCTTGCTTCTTTTATCGCGATAACTGGCTTGGTTTGCTCCACGTTTGTTAACGCCGCTTTACTTAATATTAATCCGCAATCTGTTGAAGCTGAAGCTTGGACAATATTAGATACACAATCGGGTCAAACCATTGCTGAATATAATAGTCATGTACAGCGTGCGCCAGCATCCATGACCAAAATGATGGTCGCCTATATTGCGTTGAAAGAACTCAAAGCAGGTCATATCAAAAAAGAAGAGATTATTACTGCAACCCCTGTAGTTCAAATCGTACAATGGGATGAATCTCAAATGTACCTGAAGCAAGGTGAGCAAATCTCAATTGACCAACTTCTTGCTGGATTGATTGTGATGTCTGCCAATGATGCAGCAGTAACGCTGGCAGAACGTATCTCAGGTAGCGTACCTGCATTTGTTGCTCGTATGAACCAAGAAGCACAAGCCTTGGGAATGAAGGATACTCATTTTGCCAACCCTCCGGGTATTACCATGCCTGATCATTTTTCGTCAGCTCATGATATGGCGATCTTAGGTCAAGCAGTAACATCACAAACCCCTGAATATATGCATTATTCAGTGATGCCAAGTTTTAGTTATAACCAACATTTTCATCATGCCACTAACCTTGTTTTAAAGTCTGATCCAAGTGTAGATGGTTTAAAAACGGGTTTTACCAAAGCAGCCGGCTATAACTTAGCACTGACAGCGCATCGTCCTTCTGCCATTACCGAGTCTCCTGATCGTCGTTTAATTGTGGTAGTGATGGGTGCAAAAAGTGCAGTTAAACGCGCGGAAATTGCACATAAACTGTTAAACTTGGGCTATGCCTACACCCGTGATGAAGTCGCAATTAAAGACAAACAATTGATTGCTGAGCTTCCTGTAGTTAAATCCACCTTAAAAATGTTTAAGGTTGAAGCAAAAAAACCTCAACTCATTACCACATCTTTATATAACGATGCGACACCAATTGATTTAGCGACTTTTGATGTTGTAAATAGCCGTATCATGAAAACTGAAGCAAATGGTCTCTTGGCAGCAGTTGAACCGCTTACAACAACTCAAACCCATTTGAATGTTGAACTGAATGAGACATCACTTACCGCACCTTTAGAAAAGATCATGCATTTGGCAAAAGTGAATGTTTACCAAAACAATCAACTGATTCAAAGTTTTGATATTGAAGATGAAGTGCATATCGAACAAGCCTCTTGGTTTGAACGTTTAATCGAATGGATCAAGTCAATTTTTGGGATTTAATTAAAACCAACCAATTTACTTAGATTTATTATAATTATGTAACCTGTAATACAAAAAAAACCTAAACAATTAAATAGAATGGCATATTTATGCCATTCTATTTTCATAACAACAATTTAGGTTTTCTATGTCAAATCTACATCATATCGTGATTGTTGGTGGTGGCGCTGGTGGTTTAGAACTGGTGACACAACTCGGTGATACGCTTGGAAAGAGTAAAAAAGCCAAAATCACCCTTGTTGACCAAAAACTCACCCATATCTGGAAACCATTGCTGCATGAAATTGCGGCTGGCACCATGAACCCAAGTGATGAAGAAACCAATTACTATGCGCATGCAGCCAAGCATCACTATGAATTTGTCTTGGGCCGTTTTGAACATTTAGATCGTGATAACAAAACCATCGAGCTCAGCAAAACCCAAACCAGTAAATATGAATCCAATCAAGAGCAAATCACACTGCATTATGACACCTTAATTCTGGCTGTCGGCTCAGTCTCCAATGACTTTAATACGCCTGGGGTTAAAGAGTTTTGTCATTATCTCGACAGTCGTCAACAAGCAGAAGTCTTCCAGCAGGACTTACTGCACTTGTATTTAGATGCACAAAATAAAAATATTGATCGTGAATTACATATTGCCGTGATTGGTGCAGGCGCAACAGGTGTTGAACTTTCAGCTGAGTTGGTTCAAGCCAAACAGAACTTTTATAAATATGGTTTAAATAAAATTAACCCAAACAATGTCAAAATTACTTTAGTTGAAGGCGCTGATCGTATCTTACCAGCACTTTCTGAAAAAATGGCAGAGCATGCCACACAGCAATTACAACGAATGAAAATAGATGTATTAACGGGCAAACGTGTTGAAAAAGTAGATGCTGAAAAAGTCTATTTTAGTGATGGCACATCCGTAGAAGCACAATTAAAAGTTTGGGCAGCAGGGATAAAAACCCCTAAAGTAATTGCTAATTTAGCAGGCTTTGAAAAAGATCGTATGGGGCGTTTAAACGTATACGCAACCTTACAGACTCAGGCTGATCCAAACATTTTTGCCTTTGGTGATTGCGCCCACTGTATCTTAGATGCAAGAGAAGCCCCACTTGGTCCACGTGCACAAGTCGCAAGTCAACAAGCTTCGTTTCTTGTAGATGCAATGAATGCACGTATCAAAGGACGACCACAGCCAATGTTCCAGTTCGCAGACAAAGGCTCACTGGTATCACTTAGTGAAAATAAAGCGGTCGGTGAGCTACTTGGTCAGGTCAATGTTCAGGGCTTTGTGGCAAAATCGATGTATGTGTCTTTATATCGTATTCATCAAGCGACGATATATGGCTATGCTCATGCAGGCTTGTTAACGGCTAAAGATTTTGTTACACGAAAAATCGCGCCAAAAATAAAATTGCATTGAAATTTAAATTTTTGCCCATATTTATGAAAAAATGGTCAAAATACAGATGAAAATGCAATTTTTTAGTAATTTTAGTCTACAAAAATTGCTTTTCACTTTATGATGTAGCCTTAAAATTATCGATTACCGAATGGATCAATAACATGACTGCTATTGCAAATAACAACGTGGTTTCTTTCCACTATACGCTGACTAACGCTGAGGGTGAAACTCTCGATAAATCACAAGGTGAACCACTTGCATATTTACATGGCGCAGGTAACATCATTCCTGGTTTAGAAAAAGCTTTAGAAGGTAAAACTGTAGGTGACAAATTTACAGTCACTATCCCTGCTGCTGAAGGTTATGGCGAATACAACCCTGACCTCGTTCAAGAAGTTCCTGCTCAAATGTTCCAAGGTGTTGAGAACATTGAAGCTGGTATGCAGTTCCAAGCTCAAACTGATGACGGTGTTCAAATCGTTACTGTTAAAGCAATCGAAGGTGACAACATCATCGTTGATGCTAACTTCCCATTAGCTGGCCAAGATCTTACTTTTGAAGTTGAAATCGCAGAAGTTCGTGATGCTTCTCCAGAAGAATTAGAGCACGGTCATGTACACGGTGCAGGTGGCCATCACCACTAAGATCTACTTGATCTGATCGAAAAGGCAAAGTTTTTACTTTGCCTTTTTTATGCGTATTGGTTTAAATTGATGAAAACCTAGTGTGAATGAATCAATTCCTATCAATCCTATGCAAAAACAACTTCTTTGGTTCCGTCAAGACTTACGTATTCAAGACCATACTGCCCTATGGCATGCAGCGCAAAGCGGTCCTGTAATTGCACTGGTGATTCTTTCACCTGAACAATGGCGGATGCATGACGATGCACCGATTAAGCTTGATTTCTATTTACGTCAAATTCAAGCCATTCAACAAGAACTTGCTTCTATTCAAATTCCGTTGATTATCCGCACTGTTCCCTTATGGGAAAACATTGCAACAGAGATCGATCAACTCTGTCAAAAACTGGACATTGAAAATGTACACGCCAATATTGAGTGCGGTGTTAATGAATTAAATCGAGATTTCCAAGTTCAAACACAACTGAATCAAAGTAACCGTGATTTGGTTTTATATCATGATCGCACTCTGTTCCCTGTCGGTTCAATTCGCAATAAATCCAATCAACCCTATCAAGTCTTCGGTGCATTTAAAAAATACTGCTATGAACAACTGAGTATTTCGATCCCGCAATGCTTCCCTATTCCTGAGACTCAAGCTTTAAATGATGCAATAGATCTGGGCAAGTTGAATAACAATAGCCTGCCGACTTTGGCCGAGCTTGGTTTTACATTCGATCCGAATCAGATCAACAAGCAGTGGCAAATTGGCGAACAATATGCCTTGAATGTCTTGGATGATTTTATTGAAAACAAAGTCCGTCATTATCAACTCGAACGTGATTTTCCCCAAATTGAAGCCACCAGCCAGCTTTCAGCCTATTTAAATATAGGCATCCTTTCAATTCGACAATGTTTCAATGCCCTCTTTCGAGCACAATTCGGACATTTTTCTATTGATCATGTTGGTCAACAAACATGGCTCGATGAGCTGCTTTGGCGTGAGTTCTATCAGCATATTCTGTTTGATTTCCCGCGTGTATCAAAGCACTTGCCCTTTAAAATGCCAACACAGCAACTACAATGGCGCGATGCTGCAAATGATTTAAGCGCTTGGCAAACAGGTCAGACAGGGATTCCGATCGTTGATGCAGGTATGCGCCAGTTACTTCACACAGGTTGGATGCATAATCGGATCCGTATGGTTGTCGCCATGTTTCTCACCAAGAACCTATTGATTGATTGGCGTTTAGGTGAGCAATGGTTTATGCGACATCTTATTGATGGGGATTTGGCTGCCAATAACGGCGGATGGCAATGGTGTGCATCTACAGGAACTGATTCCGTACCTTATTTCCGTATTTTTAACCCTATCAGCCAATCGCAAAAATTTGATGCACAAGGTGACTACATTCGACAGTGGGTTCCAGAACTTGCACATTTAGACGCAAAAACCATTCATGAACCTTATGCAAAAAATCCCAATATTGAGCTCAATTATCCAAAGCCAATTGTGGATTTAAAACAAAGTCGTATTCGAGCAATTGAAGCTTTTAAGCAGATTTAAAGTCACACTTAAAAGCGTTCTCAATGCGTTTGATTAAATCGCGTGTTGAAACAATTTAAACGGATTTTGAGGATGGTTTTTTGGGCGTTCAATCGATTCAAAATAGCAGTAATATTTAAAGATGCGATCCAAAGAAACATAAAGCACTTTTTGTTCTGAAACTGACCAGATTTGCGCATGGTTAGAACCTGATAAGGTACTTCCACTCAATTGGAACAGATAAAAATCTTGTGTCCGTTGAACTGGTTTTTGAGTAGCCTGCTTGTCTGAACTTGATGAAACCTGACTGGATGAATTTAATAATCGACACGGTGTATTAATTAGCCATTTTTCACTAAACCAAAGCTGCAACAGATCGCCCAAATACAGTTTTTTTTCAGTAAATGGCCAAACATCTAAATAGGCTTGTTCAACTTGGATAAAATATTGTTCAGAATCTTGCAGGATTGAAAGATAATTTTCTTGATAGAATGAGAAGTTTTCAAAAATTTGAGAAATAGTAAGCGTATTCATTCGCTGTCTCCTGTTTAGCCATTTAGTGCTGGCAAGTTGGTTTTAAATCCACACTGTTTAAGTCAAACTTAAACACTCTTTATGGTTTTAATCTAACAAGACCGTTTCACTATTGCAACTGTCAGAATCAATTTTTTTAATTTATCTATAGATTGCTCAAATAAAAACCATACAGTGTACAAATGAAGAAAAGATGACAGGAAAGGCTTGACCCATAAAGATATATCCTTATAATCGCATTCAGATTCTCCAATAGCTCAGTCGGTAGAGCGACGGACTGTTAATCCGCAGGTCCCTGGTTCGAGCCCAGGTTGGAGAGCCAAATTCTAAAAGCCCACTTATCAAAGTGGGCTTTTTTTATTTCAGAACTAGTCACAGGGTGTGACAAACTAAAGCAACAGTTCCATCTGGTTTTTATTAAACAGCACAACGAAATAGACCAAAGCAATGCTTTGGTCTATTATTTAAATTTAGTTTTTAATCAGGCAAGCAGTTAAACCGGCACACCGCTATGGAAACGGAAAGTCTTATCAGGCGTTAAAATCAAATCCTTCTCTACTTCACGGATCAATTCGATGCGTTGCTGAATATCCTCTTCTGGATCTTTTAATTTAGCAGTTTTAGCAACATCTAAAGCCAAAGCTAAATAGTCCTCATAGTGACGAGATTCAGATTTCAGCAAGTAACGGTAATAACGACCCAACTCATCATCTACCAATGGTGCTAAGGCATAAAATCGTTCACAAGAACGTGCTTCAACAAACGCACCAATCACCAAAACATCAATCAAAGCTTCTGGTTCATAAGTACGAATTTCTTTACGCAAACCACCTGCGTAACGACCTGCACTCAGACCTTTCCATTCTTGACCACGTTTGCTCATAAACTCTAACACTTGTTCATAATGCAACATTTCTTCACGCACTAGTTGCGCTAATTTGATCTGCAAATCGGTAAAAAAACTGTAGCGAAACATCAAGTTCATTGCTGTTCCAGCCGCTTTCTTTTCACAATTCGCATGATCCTGCATGAGCAATGGGAGATTGTTCAATGCCTCATCCAACCATGCTTTTGGCGTTTCACAGCCTAAAAAAGCAATCACAGGTTGCATAAGCTCATCATAATTCATATTCGACATGATCAATATTCAACAACGTAAATCAAAAATTAAATTAACCAGCTGCATGAAGTGCGGCCTTCATGTCCTTTACTGCTTGTTCCAAACCGACAAAAACACTTTCAGCAATAATCGAATGTCCAATATTGAGTTCATGAATCTGAGGAATTGCAGCAATTGCAGCCACATTGTCCAAATTCAAACCATGACCAGCATTGACGACCAAACCTTTAGATGCTGCGTACTCAGTACCTTTAATAATTCTTTCGAGTTCAATCTGTTGAGCTTCAGCAGTTTTAGCGTCTGCATAAGCACCCGTATGTAATTCAATAGTGGGTGCACCACAAGCAATTGCAGCATCGATTTGTGCAAAATCAGCATCAATAAACAAAGATACATCACAACCAATTGCAGTTAATGCCTGAGTCGCAGCTTTAACATCTTCAAAATGCCCAAGCACGTCTAAACCACCTTCTGTGGTGATTTCTTGACGTTTCTCTGGCACAAAACACACATGATGTGGTTGAATCTCTTTTGCAAATGCAACCATTTCATCAGTTACAGCGATTTCCAAGTTCATTCTTGTCGTCAATACAGGGCGCATACGGCGCACATCATCATCTTGAATATGACGACGATCTTCACGTAAGTGTAAAGTGATGCCTTCCGCCCCTGCTTGTTCGCAAATTAATGCAGCTTTCACAGGATCAGGATAAGTCGTTCCACGTGCTTGTCTGAGGGTTGCAACATGGTCAATGTTTACACCTAGCAATGCAGCCATAACATTCTCCTAATTAACCAATAAATTAAAATTAACGGCTCAACGTTTTAGATTGAGCATTTTGAACCCAAAGCTGACGACTTTTTAATGGTCGATCACCTAAAAGTGAAGTAATCATTTGTCGATAGAGTTTAGCCAATAATTGTAACTGCTCTGGGCTAAAATCCCTACCCTTTTCATAATTTGCCATGCTTAGAATTTGTTGGCCCAACAACGTCCCAGACGAAGTATATGACACTGGTGTAAAGCCTTCCGCCAATTGAAATTGATAACGCTGGGTCAGCATAATCTCTTGTTGATTTGAATCATGCCCATAATCCAGTGGATAGCCCAACTCTTCTAACAGTGCGTGTTCAAACTGGCGTAAAATTTGTCGAAGAAATAAATCAGCTTGTGGATGTTCAGCCAATTTTTGTAAATGTTGTAAAGTTAAATGGTATTGCTGAAATGTTTCAGACATCATTTCTTCAAGCGGACATAAACGAAGCAGCAGTTCATTTAAATAAAAGCCCGAAAAGAAAGCATCCCCATAAAAGAAAATCGGTTGATTGAGTATTTCGAGTTTTGAAAAGTTTTTAAGCTCGGATTTTCCCGACGCTTGTAAAGTAATCGGTTGGTATTGTGGTGGTGGGGTTTGTCTAAGAATACCGTCGACACGACCATGCTCTTGTGTAAATAAGTGCACAATATGACTACGTTCTCTATATTTTCGATGATGGATTAAATAACCATGCAAGATTTCATTACGCATCTAGCTTGAACTTAATCATCCTTTTGTTTTTTCTTATCATCGTCATCATCCCCATCAGGAATAACAGCGCCTACAACCGCAGCAGTGCCTTTAACCACACCTTTTGTGGTTTTATAAGCAACTTTGACGGGAACTGTCACAATTTTAGTGATACAGCCTTGTAACATGATTATGCAAGCAAGAATTGCTATAACTCGAATCATTTCAGTTCCCAAAAAGTCAATTAAATATCACTGTAGCCTAAACTTTTTAAAGCACGTTCGTCATCAGACCAACCGCCTTTAACTTTCACCCAAAGTGTTAGCATGATTTTTTGCTCAAACATTTTTTCCATGTCGACACGAGCATCCATACCAATTTTCTTCAGCTTAGCACCTTTTTCACCGATCACGATGGCTTTTTGCCCAGGGCGATCAACAAAAATTGTGGCATCAATATAAGTACATGCAGCTTTAGGACGACCAGTTTTTTCATTCACTGTCGCTTCTTCTGTTTTAAATGATTCAATTTGAACCGTTAAATCATAAGGCAGCTCTTCGCCTAACTGACGCATAATTTTCTCACGAATGATTTCACTGGCAAGAAAACGTTCTGAACGGTCAGTTAACTGTTCTAAAGAATATAATGGTGGCTGGAATGGTAGATACTTTTCAATCGCTTCACGCAAATGGTCCAAGTTTGCACCACGTAATGCTGAAACAGGAACAATTTCAGCAAAATTCATCAACTTCGCACGTTCTTGGATCAACGGCAAAATCATACGCTTATTTTCTAAGGTATCGATTTTATTGATAATCAAAACGACTGGCATTTCTGCATTTTGCAGTTTTTCTAAAACCAAGTCATCATTTGGTGTCCATTTCTGGGCATCTAAAACAAATAGTACCAAATTGACATCACGCAATGCAGAGTGTGCAGCTTTGTTCATCATTTTATTGATCGCACGCACTTCTTTCTTGTGCATCCCCGGCGTATCAACAAATACAGCCTGAGACTTTTCACGACTATCAATACCAATGATTTTATGGCGTGTCGTTTGTGGCTTACGTGAAGTAATTGACAACTTTTGACCCAATAAATGGTTCATCAATGTCGATTTACCCACGTTTGGACGTCCTACAATTGCAACAAATCCACTTCGATAATCCGAAGGGATTTCTGTACCTTGTGAGCTAAAAAATTGATTAATTAACTCATTACCGCTTTCAGACGGCTCGTGATCAGCATCATTGTGATCGGAATGTGTACTCATGCAGTTTACTGCTCCAATATCTTTAAAAAATCCGCCGCGACTGCTTGTTCTGCAAAACGGCGACTTGATCCCTCACCCATCATTTTAGGCAAGCCATCTACTGTACATTCTACTTTAAAATGCTGGTTAGGTGCATCACCCTGAATATCTACGACCTCATAAACTGGGAGATGCTTTTTACGAGCTTGTAGATATTCTTGCAAACGTGATTTTGGGTCTTTGAGTTGATCTGTCGGTTCGATATGATCTAAATACGGTTCATACCATTTTAAAACAATCGATTCCAACAAAGGCAAATCTCGTGTTTCGGTATAAATCGCGCCAATAATTGCTTCAACTGTATCTGCTAATATTGACTCACGATGATGACCGCCTGATTTCAATTCACCTGTACTTAAAATTAAACTTTGACTTAACTTTAAATCATTGGCAATTTTACCCAATGCTTCTTGGCGTACCAAAGTTGCGCGCATACGCGTCAAACGACCTTCATTTTCATGAGGATACGCATGATATAAGTAGTTTGCGATGATCATACCCAACAATGCATCACCTAAAAACTCTAGGCGCTCATAGTTGTATTTGTGACTCACCGAGCGATGAGTCAGCGCGAGTTGTAATAACTCGTATTGTTTAAACTGGTAACCGATTCTACTCTGTAAGCGAGGATCACTTACTTTCAACTGACCTTTGATCAAAACTCTTCTCGAAAGTGAGGACTAAATCTATATTCAGCATGAAATTTTTTCGTACTTCATATTTTTTAGTCACTTGTAAACCATCTTTAGTTGATACAGTCGCAATATCCTCAAGTTTAGTATCTCGGATATTGTTCATTTCTAACCGTTTATCAACTTCTGTTGCAAATTTCATTGGTGTGATTTCAGCAGAGCTATTCTTTATCTGCTCTACAATTTGATTATTAATCACACGATCATCCCAGTATAAAGGCCATACAGCAACTATGATTTTCAACATAAAAGCTAAAGCAATTATCCCCAGTAAAATTCCAATATATGAAGCGCCTTGTTGATTTTTACGCATTTTTTTTATCCAACAGCTCAGAATGAATAATCTTTAATCGCAATTGAAAATAATCATATAATTGAGTCAAATACACTGCTGCAGACCCACTGATCATTTTCAATTGTTATAAATTTTTTATCCACTGCAAACCCTGGTGTGATAAAAAACTTTACCGCGCTATTATCCTTGAAACTGCATCAAGTTGCTAGTTTAAATCATTTGTTCTATTTCATTTTTCTTATAAATCAAGACAACTTTATAGCTTTAACAGATAAAAATAAAGGTCAATAAAAATTGACCTTTATTTGATTTTCTAAACTGTAGCCGATTAGTTAATTGCACCATTGCGACTAAATGAAGGCATTTTTAAACCAGGTTCCTTATGCATCCACACATAGATTGCATGACCAGTTAAGTTCTCTTCAGGTACAAAGCCCCAAAAACGACTGTCTGCACTTTGGTCACGGTTATCACCCATGGCAAAATAATGGCCTTTTGGAACAGTCACTTCCCAACTTTGACCATTTGATTTTACAAAGCGGTCATTTGCAGTTGCTACATAAGGTAGGTCTTGTTTTTTCTGTGCATAATTAAATGCTGAAATCAAAGTATTTTGACCTTCCAGCAAACGAACTAAATGCTTATGTGTACCCATCGTTTCATAATAGTAGATTGACTTAGGCGTATCTAAAATATCTTTTTCACGACTAAACTCAGTAGGTACTTGCTCAACATTTTTACCATTGATTGTAAGTTGACCATTATTGAATTCAAGATGGTCACCCGGTAAACCAATAATACGTTTGATATAGCTAATTTTGGGATTTTCTGGATAACGGAAAACAGCAACATCACCACGTTGTGGCTCACCAATATCAATAATCTTGGTATTGGTAATCGGTAAACGAACACCATACTGGAACTTATTCACCAAAATATAATCACCTGTTTCTAAAGTCGGCACCATAGAATCAGAAGGAATATTAAACGGTTCAAATAAGAATGAACGCAACACCAAAACCACTGCTAGAACAGGCCAGAAATCATATGCCCATGAAATGATGACATTTTCATTCCCCTTACCTTTTGTTGCACGTTGTTTCAGTACAAACTTATCCAGTAACCATAGCCCAAAAAATATAAGCGTTGCAGGAACGAGAATTAAATTAAAATCAAAATCCATGAGCAATAAGACCTCTAGTTTTTATCTTTCTACTTTTAACACAGCAAGGAACGCTTCTTGTGGGATTTCAACACTACCCACTTGCTTCATGCGTTTCTTACCTTCTTTTTGTTTCGATAACAGTTTCTTCTTACGAGAAACGTCACCACCATAACATTTAGCCAATACGTTTTTACGCATCGCTTTAACTGTTGAACGTGCAATGATTTGTGCACCTATTGCAGCTTGAATCGCCACATCAAACATTTGACGCGGAATCAAGTCTTTCATCTTTTCAACTAAAGCAATACCACGGTGACGCGCATCATTACGATGACAAATCATTGCCAAAGCATCAACCTTATCACCATTAATTAACACATCGACCTTAACTAGAGATGAACTCTCAAAACGCACGAAATTGTAATCCAACGAAGCAAAGCCACGTGAGCAAGATTTCAATTTATCAAAGAAATCCATAACCACTTCTGCCATTGGAATTTCAAAGGTAATCGATACTTGGTTACCCAAGAATTTCATATCTTTTTGCACACCACGACGCTCGATACACAGGGTCATGACATTACCCAAGTATTCTTGAGGCACTAAAATATGACATTCAGCAATCGGCTCACGTAAATCTTCAACCGTTGAACCATCAGGCATTTTAGATGGGCTATCGATATAAATCGTTTCGCCATTTTTCATCAATGCTTCATAGATTACGGTAGGCGCAGAACTGATTAAGTCTAAATCATACTCACGCTCTAGACGTTCTTGTACAATTTCCATGTGTAGCATTCCCAAGAAGCCACAACGGAAACCAAAACCTAAAGCATCTGAGCTTTCAGGTTCAAAGAACAACGCAGAATCGTTAATTTGTAACTTATGTAGCGCTTCACGGAATGGTTCAAAATCACTGGCATCAATTGGGAATAAACCCGCATAAACCTGTGGTTTTACCTTTTTAAAACCCGGTAAAGTTGCAACATCAGGTGTGGTTGCCAAGGTAATCGTATCACCAACTGGCGCACCAAAAATGTCTTTGATCCCAGCAATGATAAAGCCAACTTCACCCGCTTCTAAAATACCTGTATCGGTATGTTTTGGATTAAAAATACCAACAGAAGTGATGATGTGCGATTGACCTGTTGATTTCATCAACATTTTATCGCCTTTACGCACACGACCTTGTTTGATACGAACAAGTGATACCACACCTAAATAGTTATCAAACCAAGAGTCAATAATTAAGGCTTGTAAAGGTGCGTCACGGTCACCTTGCGGTGCTGGAATAATGTCAACCAATGTCTCTAAAACAGACTCTACACCTAGACCTGTTTTTGCCGAACATGTTGGTGCATGTGTTGCTTCAATACCGATAATTTCTTCGATTTCATGAATAACACGTTCAGGTTCTGCTTGTGGCAAATCGATTTTATTCAGGACAGGTAGTACTTCTAGACCCTGTTCAATTGCGGTATAGCAGTTTGCAACAGATTGCGCCTCAACCCCTTGTGCAGCATCGACAACCAACAATGCACCTTCACAGGCAGCAAGAGAACGCGATACTTCATAAGAGAAATCCACGTGCCCCGGTGTATCAATAAAGTTTAATTGATACTCTTGCCCATTTGGATGGGTATAGTACAAGGTTACAGAAGCCGCTTTAATGGTAATCCCACGTTCACGCTCAAGCTCCATAGAGTCTAGGACTTGAGCCTGCATTTCACGGTCTTGCAATCCACCACACATTTGAATGAAACGGTCTGCAAGTGTCGACTTGCCGTGGTCGATATGAGCGATAATCGAAAAATTACGTATATTGTTGATATTAACGGATTTCTTAGCTACTGCCATACACTACTCTAAAAATATGTACACAATCATGTACTCAATATCAAAAGTACTTATGACGTGCAAAAAATGAAATATCTTAATTGCTGCACAGTATAAGCAGAACATGGTCAAAAATATAGTAATTACATATAAAAATAAGACCTGCTGTGTATTGTTTTATCAACTGCGCCAATCCATGCTTTTAATCTGGTGACCCACAATAACAAGCAGAACCAAGCACTTTTTCTTGGTACTTATACTTCCAGATGCTGACGAATAATACATTAATGCAGAAATAAGCGATGTTCTTTCTGTTCGTAAAATCTATAATCGTCTTTTTAATAAAAACAGGATCGGACTCAAAAAAAGTTTGAGCCAGACTATAAAAAAATAACTGATTAAATCTCATGATAAAAAAGAATGATCCTGCTAAATATCAATAAAACACATAAAATAATTGCAGCAGCTTCAAACAAAATTAAAATTATTTACAACTTTTTGACTCTTTTTATATTCCTCAATCGTTTTAGTAATAGCTTATCTAAACAAAAACATTAACGTGGTGCTGTGCAGATAGAAATTAACCTTATTGGCGGATCTAAAGCACTTGATTCATGCTCAATAGAAATCTTTGTTCAACAACAAATTACAGTGACCGCAAAATGACAAAACAGTCAGGTCATTGATATCAATATATCCTTTTAGATTGCAGCGGCCATACCGCTGTGACCATGATTGAATGGTGAGACAATTTGAATAAAGACCATGATCCTAAGCCTCACATGCAACAGACCCAACTGATTAATCTGGCAGAACAGCTTCGCCCTGAATTGCATCGCTACTGTTCGCGACTGATGGGCTCTGTCATTGAAGGTGAAGATGTCGTTCAGGATACGCTTGCTCGGGCATTGCTTGTGATTGACAAAATACAAGATTTTCAGATGTTACGTGCCTGGTTATTCCGCATAGCACATAACAGAGCACTTGACTTACTTCGAAGTCGAGCCATTCGAATAACAGAAGCTGTGGATAGTGTTACTGACGATATTGAAGATATAAATACCTCTGATCCGATGGAGATGCTGATGCGTGAGGAAACAATTAAAATGGCGGTTTCACGATTTATGCAACTCCCAGTACTTCAGCGCAGTGTCATCATTCTTAAAGATGTTCTTGACGAGCCTCTTGTAGACATTGCTACCCTGCTGAATCTGTCAGTAGACTCAGTAAAAGCCCATCTTTCTCGTGGACGTGCTCGACTGCGCGAAATCAACATAACCACTGAGGAACCACACATTGCCCGACCAACATCTGATGCAGTAGCAAACTATGTAAAGCTGTTTAACCTACGCGACTGGGATGGGCTAAAAGCATTACTTTCTGATGCTGTCAAACTCAGTCAGTCTACTCATCCTGTCCGTGTTGGCGCTACCGATGTCTCCATGTTCTTTGGTGCCTACGCAAAAATTGACCATATCTGGCTAGTTCCCGCATGGCTTGGAGATCGCGAGGTCATTGCTGTCTTTGAAAACCGTATAGACCTCAAACCAAGTTATATCATGTGGCTGGAATGGCAAGAAGGCAAGATTAGCTTTATTCGAGATTACCGCTATGTGCGATATGTTGCCGCTGATGCAGAGCTGATATTAACCCCAAATAAATAAACCATTAGGCTCATCATCATACTCAAACCCATTCGCCATTGAGCATATAGCTATTGTTGATGAGCCAAATGCCTTAAGGAGAATGCCATGAAAGCACAAGCAATCCGTATTCCAGATCTAGCACGTGAAGTATGTCCTTTAGAAAATATTGGCTATGAAGATGCTTTTAGCATTGATATTCCGACTCCCATGATGACTAAAAAGTACAGCGCTGAAAAATGGGCATATGAGATTTTTGCCAATGCTCCTCCAGCAATCAATCAGATCGTTAGTCAGTCATGGAATACCTTGGGATTTAAATCTAAATCTGAATCACACTGGCAATCACTAGAATCAGCAACAATGATCAAGCAAGATGATTTAATCATGATGGTTGTTCACTCTGATTCAGTTGATATTCAAATATGTATGGTCATCAACCTGATCAAATCTCAGGTGATCTTCTCTTCTTTCTTTAGCCGCGGTCATAAATGGTTCTCAACACCCACCTTGAAAATGATGACAGTTCCGCATCGCTTCATTGCACTATATTTACTTAACACTGCCGCTGAGCGTATGAAATTAAAATCATATATTTTTGTTGTTTAAAAAATGGCACATCTCAAAATTGAGTAATGTCACTTATTCAATTGCATGTGTAATTTTACAGATAGGCTCTCCGTTGAGAGCTTTATTTTATTTCTTCATCTTGCTCAAATTTTTCCTACCCCCATATTCCCTTCTAATCGATGTTGTAATTTTGCCTAGTATGGCCAAGTAGCCACTACATTATCCTGCCTTTTCGGCTGTAGATGATGATTTAAAGTGATTCAACACATTTAAGCGTAGATGATAAAAATCATGTCCTGCCAAAAAAATCACGTCAACTATCTTTCGATTCCACACCTGCCTCATCATCGCAAGTTATCAATACACATCCACATGATCAGACTGATCAGCGACCCATCAACGGATATAAAAAGTAGAGTCGAAAGTACGTCGCTAGATCAAATTAAAATAATTTAGAGGCTTTTTGACTCTTTTCCAAGGCTTCAATCGTTTTAGTAGTACATCACTTTATTAGACATTGGAGAAATCGTCATGAATCTGAAAGACAAAAAAGTCGTGGTCACTGGTGGTAGTCGTGGTCTCGGTTTAGGTCTAGTTGAAGCACTGGTTGATCAAGGTGCAAAAGTAACTGTGGTTGCACGTAATGTAAAAGATCTTGATGCAGCCGCTGAACGGCTAGGTGTTTATACCATTTCCGCGGATATTACGGATGAAGCTGCGGCACACCGTATCATTGCAGACATTCGTCCAGATGTCCTTGTGTTAAATGCTGGAGCGGCGCCGCGAATGGGGCTTCTGGATGAATTAACTTGGGAAGAGTTTTCTATAAATTGGGAAACCGATGTCAAAGCAGCCTTTTTCTGGTTTCAAGCGGTATTAAAAACACCACTTGATCCAGGCAGCCGAGTTTTAGTGGGATCTAGTGGTGCCGCTGAGTCTGGTTCTCAAATGACGGGTGGCTACGCCAGTTCTAAACGTGCGCTTTGGTTCATGACCAAATATGCCAATTTGTTTGCGCAAGATAAAAATCTTGGTATTCAGTTTCAGGCCATCGTTCCACGGCTAATGGTTCTTGGTACGGGAGTTGGCGACTCAGCAGCAGGTGCTTATGCAGCAGCCATGGGAATTACACCTGAAGAATTTGTCTCCCGCTTTGGGGCACCTATGCCACCGAGAGCTTTTGGTGATCATGTGATTTCAATACTTAAAAAGCCTCAATTTGCTGAGAGTATGGTACTGGGACTCAATGGTAATAATGGCGTGACGGTTATCGACTTATAACCACCACTCAAAAGATCAGGGTTATACAGCTAGTGCTAAGTGAAGCTGTTATCACTCTGATCATAATTTAAATCAGTTTATTTTCGCTCAAAACCTTATTAAGGCATCATCCTATGATCCACCTACATTACTGGCCAACGCCAAATGGCCATAAGATCACTATTTTTCTTGAGGAAGCAGGTCTTAAATATGATGTAACACCTGTGAATATCGGTCGGGGGGATCAGTTAAAATCAGCCTTCCTTGCTATTTCACCCAATAACCGTATTCCAGCAATCATCGATGATAGTCCAGACGATGGTGGCGAGCCTTTGAGTGTGTTTGAGTCTGGCGCAATTCTTCAATATTTGGCTCAAAAGAGCGGATTATTTCTCTCCAGTGAACCCAGAGCACGAATCATGGCCTTGGAATGGCTGTATTGGCAAGTCGGTGGGCTTGGTCCAATGTTAGGTCAGAATCAACATTTCGCAAAGTATGCACCTGAAAAAATTCCTTATGCAATCGAACGTTATGTCAATGAAACCCGACGCCTCTATAAAGTGTTGAATACTCATCTCGACGGACGTACTTTCATTACAGGTCAAGATTACTCAATTGCCGATATGGCAGCATATCCTTGGATCGTTCACCATGAAGAACATAGCATAAAGCTTGCTGATTTCCCTCATATTAAATCTTGGTTTGAAACAATCCGTGAACGCCCTGCTATTCAGCGTGCATATAAAGTAGCTCAGAAGGTACAAGTGATGGATCCAACTCAGGACAGCTTGGCACACAAAATATTATTTGGTTTGACTCAATAAAGTCAGGTCCTAACGAAATGAATTTGTTGCTGAACGATACATTATTCAGTAATCGTGTAGATGAGTCCTGAGATGCATGTCGTTACGATCAAATCCACCAGAGTCTGTTGACAATTCGTCAGGTACCATTTACTGGCAAAAAAAACACGCTAATCCCCACTACGCCTTACGCTACAAACAAAGCAGGGCTTTGCTCTTGCTCAGGTAGCAAAAATAAATTCTGCTGAGTGGAGGTGTTCTTTAAGCATTTGTTTATTGAACATGCTCATGATATTGTTCTATACAATAAATAATTTTGTCATAGGTCAATATTGTGCTCAAAGAAATTATTTCAGACAGACTGAGTGAAATTAAATTAACGATTGAGAAAGCCTGCCACAAGGTGAATCGAGATCCTTCTGAAATCAGATTATTGCCTGTCAGTAAGACATTTTCAGCAGAACATGTTCGAGCAATTCACGCGCTAGGATATGACTGTGTCGGGGAAAATAAAGTTCTTGAAGCCAAGGCTAAATATGAGGAACTAAAACAACTTAGCAATTTAAAATGGGTGCTGATTGGGCATCTACAGCGCAATAAAGTGAAATATGTAGCCCAATTTATCAGTGAATTCCATGCCTTAGATCGCGTCGAACTTGCTTACAAACTGAATAGTGCCTTAGAAAAAGAAAAGCGGATTATGCCTGTCTTTGTCCAAGTTAATACATCAGGCGAAAGCAGTAAATATGGCATTCAGCCTCACGAACTAGAACATTTCATAGAACAATGTCAGCCATTTAGCTACATAAAAATCGTTGGATTGATGACTTTGGCAATACATAGCCATGTCCCTACTGAAGTCAGGCAGTGTTTTCAGCTTTTAAGAGCACTAAGAGATCAAATTTCAAAAAAACATCCAGAGATACAACGGCTTTCAATGGGTATGTCTGGAGATTTTGAACTTGCGATCGCTGAAGGTGCAACAGATATCAGGATTGGACAAGCAATTTTTGGCGCACGTTCCAAACCAGACAGTTATTACTGGCCTACTGAATAGAGCATCACGATGAAAACTCATTATCAGATCAATATATATCGAGAAAAAAAGTTACTCGGTACTTTTACACCCAATCATCTTGCTTCACAAAATTCCATTCAACAACTCATCGCAACATTGACAGCAATTGATCCTATTGAAGTTGAGTTTGTACAAGTGACTGAAGATATGCGTGTTCTGATCTATCAAAATGGTCAGATGAGAACGTTATCCTCTCAATACTCTTATCAAAATACAACTGCAGATTCAGTTTTTTAACAGAATGAAGAGTCATCCAATTCAGTTTGATTTATAGCGCTGACCCACACTTATTTTACCGAGAGACAAACATGAACATGATAAAACACCAAGTTATTAATGTGATCCAATTTTTAAGTTTTGAGGATACAGGAAGCTTTACTCCCGTACTAAAACAGATGGGCTATGACATTTGCGTTTTTCAAGCAGGTGTAGATGACCTAAGTGCCATCTTACAAGAAAAGGACCCGCTTATCATTCTTGGCGGGCCAATCAGTGCATATGACATCATCACCTATCCTTATCTCAAAGAAATCATCGTGGGATTGAAGCAACGATTAATAACCAATTATGCAACTTTTGGTATTTGTTTGGGTGCTCAACTGATTGCCACTGCTTTAGGTGCAAGAGTATATCCCGGTCACATCAAAGAAATAAGATGGGGGCGTTTATCCTTGAGTGCTCAGGCATTTGCATCACCTTTAAGGTTTCTTGAAGGTATACACGTTTTACATTGGCATGGTGATACCTTTGATTTACCTAGCGTTGGCACACACTTGGCTAGTTCAATTTATTATCCAAATCAAGCATTTAGTGTAGGAAATAATATTATAGCATTACAGTTCCATGCTGAAGCAGATCCTAAACAATTTGAAAGATGGCTCATCGGTCATACTGATGAATTAAAGCAACATAAGATAGATATTTTGGATTTAAGACTTGAGAATCAATATTATGGCAATATACTGGCAGACAAAGCAAAACTTGTACTTGAAGACTGGTTAAATAACTTGATCGGGTTTGAAAGTAAATGATTGGATCTATATGGCTGAAATTAAAGGTAAAACATCTCAGGACATTCAAAATAGTATTCGAGAACTTATTCAGAATGGGATTTTGAAGGAGGGGGAATTATTACCCAATATTCGCGCTTTGGCCACTGAGCTGGAAGTCAATCGTAATACAGTTGCTGCCGCCTATAAAGATTTAGCCTTAATGGGGATTGTTGTATCCAAAGGGCGTGCAGGCACTCAAGTTCGCAAAAGTCCACAAATTAATCGTTTTGAAAATCTTCAAAAAACCAATCAAACATTTTTTGACCTCGCGCATGGAAATCCATGTCAGAATTTTTTACCTCAATTAAATGAAATCAACTTTAATTTTAATACTTCGTATTTATATGGTGACAGTACCAAGCTTTCAGTGCTTGAAGCGTTTGCACGAAATGAAATTTTTGCTGATGTAAATAATCAAAATTCTGAAATTGAATTTACCCATGGTGCGGTAGATGCAATTGAAAGAATTCTCAATGCACATTTAATCCAATCTGACAGTATTGCGATTGAGCAACCAGGTTTCATTACCAGTATTCATACTTTACAGGTGAATCGCTTTAATATGGTGTTTTTCCCAGTCACAGCACAAGGCTATGATCTTAATAGTATAAGAAAAGCACTAGAGCAAAAAGCCAAAGCAATTGTTATTACACCAAGAGCGCAGAATCCGACCAGTTATAGTCTTGAGGCTAAAACGGCACAAGAATTACATCAGTTATTTTCTGAATACCCTGATGTACTCATTATTATTGATGATCACTTTTCATTACTTGCCACAACACCTTATTATCACATTGTGCCTGAATCTACCCGACATTGGGCGGTGATAAGATCTGTATCAAAATTTTTAGGTCCGGACTTTAGATTTGCATTTATCAATTGTGATCCTCAGACTGCGACCAGACTAAGGATGAAACTAAATCCAAACTGTACCTGGGTGAGTCATATCTTACAAAAGATGATTTTTTCGCTTATGACATCGGAAAAAGTTCATCAATTAATGAATAAAGCAAAAATACAATATCAGACAAAAAATCAAGAAATCGTTAAAAAATTATTGGATCAAAAGCTTCTAGATATAAGTTATTGTGATGGTTTAAATCTATGGATCGAACATGTGCAAGCTCAGGAAATAGCCTATCAACTCGCGCTAATGGGATGGAAAGTCAGACTTGGAAAAGAGTTTTCATTAGGCCAAGATATTAAAGCTATACGTATCACCACTTCTGAATTAGATGAACAAAAAGCGATGGACCTATTCAATGATTTATCATTTATCTTAACTAAAATAATGACACTCTAAAATTTATGCTTTTCATCCATTATTTTTTGATAGCGATCTTAAACTAAGGAAAAGTAGAAAACTAATTTCCTACTTTCCTTCATGAAAAACATTGAATTTAAAAATCAGAAACCTGCCAATTTTAAACGATTAGCATGCTGACTATATAACGGAACTGGATCTGCACCAGCACCAGAGCCAACAAGTCCGACAATCTGATTAACTTCATCCAAATGGTTCTGTGGATAATTATCGCGAATGACATTGCCCAAATGAGATGAACATATTGGTACCAAACCATCACTATCACTACCAGTGCTCAATTTGATAAATGCTTCACCCGCAAGCAACCCGTAAGCTGTAGGATCTAATAAATTTGTGAGTCCGCCTTTACCTGACCATGAATAATAATTCACACCATTTACTGTAGCTGCTCCAGAACCACACTCAGTCACTGGAATACCTTGCGGGAAAGTGGCATTAAACTCACCAGCCCCAGCCTTGGTCAAACCTGCAAGTGCACTTAAAACATCTTGATCATATGCACCACCATTGCTAGAAGTCCCCCCCAGAAAACTTTCTATACCTGTAAACATATTGATTACAGCTCCGATAGTTTTATCAAAGCCTATTACACTGGCTGGTTTACGTATAAATGTTTCCACCAAATCTGCAACAGGACTCCCTTTATTTGAACCCGCAATACCTGTTACGGATGCAACTAAATCAGGACGAACCCCAGCAACATAGCGAACAGTTTGCACACCTTGGCTATGACCAATCAGGTTAACTTTTTCTGCACCTGTTAAAGCCTGAATCGTGAGAACTTGTTTAAGTAATTGTTCACCACGTACTGCATCAGAGTTAGCAGCAGATGTGTTAGTTACATATACATCAGCGCCTTGGCGACTTAAATCTTGAGGAATACCATGCCAGTAATTGATCGGTCCAATCTGAGAAAAACCAAATAAACCATGTGCAAATATCAAGGGATACTTAGTTTTGGCATAATCTGTTTTTTTAGAGAACAGTCCCCAATCCGTTGCAGATGTTTTGCTACAACCCGCTTGATCGTTTTTGATACCGCAATTTTGATAACTTGTAGTTACAATTGCTGAGCTGTTAACCGATGTGAATATGATGGCCCCAAATACCAAGGCCGGGATTGCTTTTTTCATTGTTCAAGACTCCATATATTTGAACATTATTTTTGTATTACATTGATTTCTTGATACTTCAAAATATTTCCCTGAAAATCTCCTTGTTTAATTCTCAATGCTATATTTCTATTATTGATAATTTCCATATTGCCTATTCAGCGACTTTTTTATTCGAATTAGCCTGCATCTGTTCAAAAGTCTGTGCACGAATTCGTTCTTCTGGGCTGCTAAAAGATTTATTACGTAATTCATTTATTGCAGCCTGTTGTTGAGTCACATCTTGCTGACTCGCTGTAATTTGTGCTCTCGCTGCAAGATAGCTATCTACTCTTTTTTGCCACTGGCTTTCCTGTAAATCAACCTGAGTGAGGCGATCTGCTGCTGCCGCACCGACTAATTTTTTACGCATCTCGTACAGCTCACTCGCTGAACCTCCACGTTGATTAATCTCGGTGGTCAATTCCTGTAATTGGTTGTATTGTAAAATCGGCTGCATACTTGCTTTCAGTTCTTCTGGCTGTTCATTCAGCAATGCTGCACTTTTTTCTGCCTTCTGATTTGTGTTTAAGCGTTTATCATTATTGATCGCGTATTGTGCAATTGCATACTGGTCATAGCTTTCTTCTTGGGCAAAAAATACATCTGCTTCCTGTGGCGTAAAAATCTGTCTACGCAGCTTAACTATAGCTGAAGCTACTGTTTTAAAGTCCTTTGCACTGTTGGTCTGAGCTGCAGGTAGCTTTTCACGCTGATGCAGATAATCCATATACTTATCAAGTAATTGATAAGAATATGGTTGAGCAGTCGTTGGTAGAAGACCAGCAAGGTATTGACGAATATCAACAACAATACTGCTTTCAGTTTTTTCACCAATACTTGAAAGAAAATAATCGAAACAGTCGCGAATGCCACGCGACAAAACCAATTGCCCTTTCGTATCAACCTGTAAAGGGCAGTTCACCTCTGTCCCCCGCAGTGATGGTGCCAACTCAGGCATAACACCATGAAACTTTAATACTTGTTGATTTGTATCAGAAACTGACGCAAAAGTATCCACTGACTGCTGATTTTGTATTGTTGAATTTGAACTTGATACGTCACTGACAGCATGAGTTTCTGGCTTTAGATACCATACTATTCCGACAAGAAATAATACGACCAAACCCAGTAATAGAAATTTTCTATATCGGTTTATAACATCCATGTTATATCTCTTTTCAATATTTTATTATGTTTTTCACAACCTCAGATTTTCTGATACTTAGAAAATCTTTAACCAGCTAGAAAAGTAGCTGCTTCATCAATAAGTTCTGTTACTTCAACAGGTTTTGATGCTAAAGATGCATGACTGGCATTCAGTGAAATTATTTTTTTAGCTGACATTCGTGCTGACATCATATTTTGATTCTCAGGATTAATCATTCGATCATCTATAGAGATTTGATACCAAGATGGTTTAGTTTTCCATGCTGGTGAAGTAATCACATCACCAAACGTACTAGCCAACGGTGCCTTTTGGGTTACTGCCATGACCAAACCTTCATCCGCAGTCAAATCTTGACAAAAGCTTTCATGAAATTTATCTGCTTTTAACCAGAGATAACCATCACTGTCTGGTGCTAAATTTGGCGCCGCTTCAGGTAAGTTCTGTTGGGTAATCGCCCCAGGGCTTTCACCTGAATCAGGTGCAAATGCAGCAATATAAACCAGACCTACAACATTGGGTAAATTTCCAGCTTCTGTGATGACAGCACCGCCATAGGAATGACCAACCAACAAAACATCACCATCTATTTGTTTAATCATTTTTTTTGTACGTTCTACATCATCAGCCAGTGAGGTCAGCGGAATCTCAACAGCATGCAGAGATGAATATCCTCTAGCTGCCAATTCTAGAATAACTTTATTCCAGTGCGCTGCGCCTCCCCAAAAACCATGTACCAATATAACCGTTGGTTTTAAACTCATTTGCTACTCCAGAAAATTATTATGTTCATATTCAAGTGATCTAGCTTTTCAAGAAGTTTCATGGCATAACTATTAAGAGCGAATTAATAATTGATACTTTTGGTCAGTCAAAGCTTCCTGCAATGATTATTAGGCATAAATTACCGGCTAACAATCACCAAGAATGCAAAGTTTTTGCAGAAACAGTATTTTTCTCGGAATTCCAAAAATATGCTTAGTTCGTTTTCAGATACTTTTTTTGATATCTATCGGTTATCAGGTATAGCAGGCAAAATCCATAGTATTTCAACTCTTTTGTCTGGAGAAATACTAGAATTTTCTCCAAATCATGGCTATATACATATTATTCAGAAAGAAAAATGCCTTTTAACAATGGATCATCTGGAACATCATCTGGAATTGAAACATTGCGACATAGTTGTGGTTTTACCTGGTAACTTTCACAGTATAAGCTTGAATACAGATGCATTTCAGGATGCTAAAATCATCACCTGTACAATCGATTTTTCAGGTATTTATGGCTCAGCCATTGCCGAGGGGTTACCTGCTTTTATTCATGTCCCTTTTACCTGTAAAGCCACAAATATTATTGCAGAATGGGTTCCAATCACTGTTCATGCAATTCAACAGGAACTTAAAGCACCTTCGATAGGCAGTCAAATTATGCTGACCAGAATTATTGATCTATTATTTATCTGGTCAATTCGGTGCTGGCTTAGCACTGTTGAACCGAATCATAAAAGCTGGATTTCAGCATTACAGGAACCGATGATCAGTAAAGCCATGTCTTTAATGCATAATCACCCACATTTTGACTGGACTGTTGAAGAACTCGCAAAATCTACCAATTATTCTAAATCAAGCTTTTACAAGAAATTTACAGAATCTGTCGGGACCACCCCAATACAATATTTAAAATCGCTGAGAATGCGATTAGCAAGTGAATTGCTATTAACCACGCAAAAAAGTATTTTTCATATTGCTGAGCTTGTTGGCTATTCCTCTCAAGCTGCATTCAGCCGAGTATTCTCCCAAACATTTAACTACTCACCTTCTGAGTTTAGAGAATCCTTTAAAAACAATCCTACACAGGAATAAAACACAACCGCGCTTATTAACAATGTATTGTGCAAAATATTGTTAAATCAAAGTATTTTAATAGTTAGCTTTTTATTCATTTAAGTCTGTTTCGGAATCTGGCATGCCAAATTTGAGTTCATCACCAACTTTGGCGATTGCGTGAATAGCGGGTAGGAATTTTGCACCAATAACTGTTAATTTGTATTCTACAGAGGGCGGCGATGTCGGGATTGGCAGACGTTGTATAATTCCTTTACTTTCCAAATGACGTAGACGTTCTGTCAATACTTTTGCGGTAATTGATGGCAAGTCAGCTCTTAACTCTCCAAATCGACGTGGTCCAGCACTTAAACACCAGATGATTTCTGCAGTCCAAGCGCCCCGTAGCAGTGCCATACTTTTACTCAAGGGACAGACATTATTTGGCGAAGGCGCACGGTTTTTTCGTAGCTTTAGACCCAAAGTTTCCTCCATTCATTCTTGAGATTTTCTCTGAGATTTCTTATTTATTCATGTATTGAATATTAATTCCAAGGATGATATTCCACTGACATACTATGCTGAAAATATGCGCAAGCTGCAACCTGATGATTATCGTGAATCTTACTTAAGCCTATTTGCGATGATTCATTCAGGTCTGTTTAACAGCTTGCAAGCGTTGCTTGTTGTTCTTAGAAGCGCATCTTTCACTCGGCAGGATTGATTATTTTTTTAAATATGAAAGCCACATTCAGTTGTTGCGTATTAATTTTAAAATACTTCTCAAGATATTCGCGAAATTCATCTTCGCTTGTGAGCTCTTTTTTTATTGAATGATTTTTACCATGGATCTTTACAGTCGTTCCACTTAAGTTTATTCGTTCATCTGGAGTAACTGCAGCAAGCATCAAATGTTGAGTAAATATAGAATCTGGTGATGTTGCAATATACCAATTGGCAATCACAGCATCCGACTCCGAGACTTTCTGTTCTGGATCAAGTGCATAAATATTGACCCACTCATCACGTATATAAGCTTGAAGCATAATCTTCACACCCGTCAGGGCACTTTCAGCAACACCACTGTCTTTTACATCAATAAAACGGAAAGCTTCATGCGGTGTATTCTGAATTTCCCCGAGCTTATCCAGTGAAAGAACGGCAGTCGGAGTCGTTCCACCAAAACTGGGATCAAATAAATATAATTTATCCACCAGTTTTACCACAGTCACCAAATGAGTACGAATCGGAGCTTCTATAGGTTGAGATTGATAATATACGCGCCCCAAAAGATTAAAAGCCTCATATCCCAGTTCGTTTAATACTGTTCTAGTCAGCGTACTCTGTTCCAAACAATAGCCCTCTCTTCCTTGATCGAGTAACTTGTCTGCGATCTGTGATAATTCCATAGACACGTTATCACCAAGAAAAGAAGAAATATTTCCAAACGGGATGCTGGTTACATGTAGAAATAACAACTTTTTTAGATTCTCAAGCGTAGCTAAATACTTATCTTCTACGCCCAATTTGGTTAAATATTTCTGTGAAACTGATAATTCTAAAGACATCACTTTGCTACCTTATAAATTATAAAACTAGAATTCATTTGATTTTACAAAATCATTGAATTTAATCGGATCGCGCCCCAGAACCTGAGTAACACCTTTGCCGATATTTTCATTTCGCCCATCGAGAATTTCAGAAAATGCCTGCGCCATATGCGCTGCAATAAATTCATCCAGTCCTGCATTCTTTAAATATTGTCTATATGCTTCTTGATTAAGGTATTGATACTGTATATTTCGTTTAAGCTTTACTCCAATAGCATTCACCGCTTCAGCGAAAGTCAATAACTCTGAGCCTGTGACTTCATAAATTTTGCCGTTATGTGCATTATTAGTCAGACATTCAACCACCACGTCTGACAAATCTTCTAAGTCAACGAACGGCTCTTTTACAGTATCTGCCATAAACGTCACTTCGCCAGATTTTATGCCATGTAGAAAATGACCTTCACTGAAATTTTGGTTAAACCATGCTGAACGAATGACAGTCCAATCAAGTTCAGCCTGCATTAAAATTTTTTCACACTTCTCAACAGATGCTTGACCTCTGCCTGATAATAATACAGCCTTGGAAACAGACTGATTCATCATTTCTGTGATTAATCCTTCAAGCTGTTGATCTGCTCCTGACATTGAAGTATCTGGATGAACAATGTAAACAATTTCAATATTCTTCAGTGCTGGGCCAAATGTACTGCTGTCATTCCAATCAAAATACCGTTCATTTTCTACATGCTCATTGATGGTACGAGTAGTAACAATTGGATTAAATTTATGCGACTTTAATTTCTCTGCGACGCGTCGTCCATTTTTGCCTTTTCCACCAATGATCAAAACATTCTTGGTTAAACTTTTCATAGATTACCACTTCATTAATTCAAAAAATTACTAGATTCTAGATGCTGTTTAACGAAACAATGCGTATTTAACTACATGAAAAATTTCATCAAATTAATAATAAAATTCATAAGTTAATAAATCCATTCAAGCCATCATCCTTGTCGCCACTGTCTACGTTAATCTATCTCAGTATGCGCAAAGCATGATCCAATATGAATGGGATGACAGCAGACTTATACAAATATGTGGTATCCAGTTGGAAACGAGTTTAATCACGAAATCGCTAAAAATTGCTCGTAATATCCACGGCATCTAATCCATGATCTCTACTCTAATCTTCTGTTTTTAAAATAAATATTTGTTGATCTGCGTATGTATATTTAACAGGATTTTATCAATGCGAAATAATGATGGTCAGTCAATGATATGTAAGATTACGCATTAAAAAACCATTTAACTTTCAAAAATCCCTAATGAATATTTAATTATTTGACATGCCATGATATTGTTCTGTTGTTTTAATTATTTTGTCACAGGACAAATAATAAAGATCTAATCTTCTTTTCAGTTTTGGATCTTAAGCTAATGATTGAACAGAAAAATTTATTTAAGTTAAACAAAATCATTAGTTTAATTTATTCACTATAAATAGTCACATTTTATAAATGACGACAATTTAAGCTAAAAATATAGTGAAAATGGCATAAGACTCCAATATGGCTATAAATTTTAATCCATAGGTTGCAATATTATTATGAAAAATAGCGTGTTTAAAAACATCATGTTGATATGCATATTCGGTCATGGACTACATAGCATGGCATTAAATGCAGCGCCTTACTCAAATCAAACGGGTCAATCACCACTAATTGTTGCGCATCGCGGTGGAACGGCAGATGCGCCTGAGAACACAGCCTATGCAATTGATCTCGCTCTAAGAAATCACGCAGATATGATCTGGATCAGCGTACAGTTAAGCAATGATGGTGTTCCTGTACTCTATCGTCCTAATAATCTGAATGCTTTAAGTAATGGCCAGGGTTTGGTCTCTGCATATACTGTAAAACAATTACAGGGTTTGGATGCTGGATGGAATGTCGCCCGCAATGCAGGACAACAAACGATTTACCCATGGAGAGGTAAAGGAATCCGTATCCCAACACTTCAACAGGTGCTTACTCAGTTTCCTCGAACCACTTTTTATATTGATATTAAATCGCCTGATGCAGATCCGGTGCAAATTGCTACGGCTATTAAACGTGTACTCGTTTCAACTAACTCACTTAATCGAGTTAGGCTCTACTCCACTGAACGCCGTTATACAGATGCCGTCAAACAGGTCGGTCAACTTCCGTATTTTATTGCAAGAGATGATACTCGGGATATTTTAGCTCGTGTCGCGTTAAACCATAATTGTCAGGCTGCTCAGGAACCAATTGGGTGGCACGGCTTGGAGTTAAGACGGCAGGTTGAGGTTGTAGAAACCTATACCTTAGGTGAAGGCCGTTCAAAAGCAGAGTTTGTTTGGGATAAGGAAATTATGAACTGTTTTAGGACACAAGCAGCAAATCGTATTGTGCTGTTCGGTATCAATTCTGAAGCAGACTATCGAATAGCAAAACAGTTAGGTGCTGAAGCCGTAATGGTCGATTCCCCTGCTCAATTTTCCAATCGATGAAGTGTTTAAGCTAACTCAACTCATAGATCATTAAACTCAGACAGTTCAATATAAATTGAACTGTCTTACTCAATCTTGCTTTCGTTAAAGATCACCATTAACTATGCATTAGACTGGATGGCTGGTCAACCATTCTCGGGGAGACATGCCTACTCTGACTGAAAATGCGCGAGATAATGCTGATGGATTAGCATAACCCAGTTCTTCAGCCAATATTTTAATTGAATGCCCTTCACGCAATCTACTTTGAGCCAAAGCAATACGCCAGTCTATTAAATATTCGGCTGGTGTCTGTCCCATCACATCACGGAAGGTATTAGCAAAAGCTGTTCTAGACATACATGCCAGTTCAGCCATGCGCTCTAGTGTCCACGATTCACCCGGACATTCATGTATTCCCACCAGCGCACGCGCCAAACGTGGATCTGAAAGGCCAATAATAAGTCCAGTGCTTACCCCTGCTTCATGAGGATGATCTAATAGCCAACGTAATAGTTGAAGCACCACCACTTCAAATAAGCGATTCGCTAATAATCGTTGCCCACAACGAGCATGGACGGTTTCAGCAAATAATAGTGCAAGCGTCTGATCCAATCCTTGTACACGCGCTAGAGGAAGTGCAATTACGGCAGGTAATGCCCTTACCAGTGGATTCTGTTGCCCACCATCCAGTATCAACCGCGCGCAGGTAAAATCAGCGCCTTCTCTGGGCGGGTTATGAAAATGATGTGTAATTGGCCCAGGATAAAAAAGTAGCGTTGGTTCATCAAAACGCATGCGTCTTGGCAAATGCGCCATAGCTGGATGACTGACTTCCAGTTGTCCCTGACGTAAAACATGTAAATAGCCATACCCTTCACTAGCATCAAAATGGCTGACGCCACATAACACACCAGTATGGTACAACTCTGCCTGCATGCGGAAACGATCAAGCAGACCTGAAAGGCGATCAATAGGGTGAATAGTTTTCATTTGAACGAATTGATATATTTTATGAACATATTGTATCTAATCATACAGAAAATTTACACATAATAATCAAAGTTTGATGCACTTCTACTATCACTACGATCCTTTAAGGAGAACAACATGTCACGTATCAACCTTGACACTCAACTCGCCCCCCAAGCAAGTCAGCCTTTATTAACTCAAATTCAACAAGCTTTTGGTACGACTCCAAATATGTTTAAGGCAGTGGCAAATTCGCCAGCAGCGTTACAAAGCATGTGGTCCGCTTTTGCTGCCTTAGGTAAAGGTACACTTGGCGCAAAATTAGGTGAACAGATTGCTGTTGCAATCGCCAATTTGAACCGCTGTGAATATTGCTTAGCTGCACATACTGTACTCGGTCAAAATGCTGGCGCTAGCGCTGCTGAAATGGCTGAAGCGCAAATAGGAAAAGCAACTGATGATAAAACAGCAGCAGCACTGACTTTTGCTTTAAAGGTGGTCAATCAACGAGCTCAGATGACTGACGCTGATATCACAACACTTCGCAATGTAGGTTTTAATGACCAACAAATCGTTGAGATCATGGCGCATGTGGCTTTGAATATATTCACCAACTACATCAATATTGCACTAGATACGCCAGTAGACTTTCCACGAGTCGAATTGATATAAAACCTACCGACCTCTCGTGTAAAACAGAGAGGTCGCTTTCATTAAATATAAGATTTTCTTTATGTGTTATTGCACTTCATCTAAAAATCCAAGTAATTTAAATAATTGAACTTAAATCAAAAGGATCTATTTCAGGATCAATGGGTTGATAGGCTTGGATAAAAGTTGGTGACATCCGTTTCGGACGCCCTGAAGCAATTTCTATACATGCCCATTTGGTATTGCCCGTAAAGAGTAAGCTGTGATCTTTAGCATTAAAAAAAGCATACTGACGGAAAGAATAAAGTGCGTTGATCTCGTATAACCAAGTTCTCAAAATAACATCATCATCTAACATTGCTGCTTTGCGATACTGAACATGATGTTCTACGGCTACCATTGCATGTTTCATTTCTAAATATTGATCGAGTCCAACACCCAATGTTTCGATATGTGCAGATGCAACATCCTGCATCCATTGTACATAGACCACATTGTTTACATGACCTAAGACATCTATATGCTCTGGTTTTACTTTGATTCTTAAATCAAATACTGAACTCATATCTTCTTTCCTTTTCCACTTTTTCAACCATCCTTATAAGTTTGACATAAAAAAGCCACTCTTTGAGTGGCTGATTCTGATCAGTTGTATTTATTGAATACGTAATCCAATCATAGCATGTTGTCCTTCACGAACAATCGCTACACGCGCTACCGTATTTTTCTGTAGCTCTGAAATAGCATCAACAAAATCATTCGGTGTATTTACTTTCTTGTTATTTACTTGGGTGATCACATCACCAGGTAAAATCCGTGACTGTGCCGCTAAACCGCCTCTGGTTACATCTTGAATAAACACACCACCTTTAACATTTAAACGATTCTTTTCTTGTTCAGTTAAAGCACGAATCGCAACACCAATGATAGGCCCTTTATTTGGCTTAGCCGAAGTATTGGTATTGTCAACTTTTGCAGGGGTATCATCTGGTGCAACAGTTAAAGTTGCTGTAATTACTTTTGGTTTATCGTCACGTAAAACTTCGAGCTTAACAGATTGATTAGGTTGAGTACGATTCAAATAATTCAATAATTCAGAGGTGCGTGATATTGGCGAACCATTATATTTTAAGATTACATCGCCTGATCTAAAGCCCGCTTTTTCTGCAGGTGAATTCGGTGCAACTTGGGTAATCAACGAACCTTCTGGTTTATCTAATTTATAAGCTTCTGCTAAGTTTCGATCGATATCTTGCAGCATTACACCAAGATAAGAACGGGTTACTTTACCATTCTTTTTCAACTGATCAGCAACATCCATTGCTACATCAATTGGAATAGAGAATGACAAGCCCATATAACCACCCGTACCACTAAAGATACGAGAGTTTACACCGACAACTTGACCTTGTTGGTTAAATAGCGGACCACCTGAGTTACCCGGATTTAACGCCACATCGGTTTGGATAAATGGAACAGAGGTTTCACCCATCATATTCCGCGACTTGGCACTGACAATCCCTGCTGATGCAGAATAATCAAAACCAAATGGCGAACCGATTGCAAGAACAGGCTGCCCGACTTTAAGTTGATCTACATTCCCCACAGATAATGATGGGAAATTATTCCCCTCGACTTTTAGTAAAGCTACATCTGTACGTTCATCACTGCCCACTACTTTTGCATCAATTTCACGGCGATCATTCAGCATAATCGTCACTTTAGATGCATCTTCAACCACATGGTGGTTTGTCAGTAAATAACCATCTTTACTAATGAAGAATGCACTACCATACGCAGTCTTTTCTTGTGGCGCGCGTTGTTGTGGAATAATGATTTGATTACCAAAGAAACGCTTTAGAATTTCAGGTACTTGTTGCTGTAACAACTCTTCCTGAGATAACTTTTTAACAACATTAACACTCACAACAGCTGGACTGACTTGTTCAACCAAGTTAGAAAAATCCACAGGTGTTGAAGCTTGAACTTGTGATGTTGCCGCAGCGACAGTAAATACTGCTGCATACATTCCTTTTTGTATTAGACCATTACTCATTTCTCACGAACCTGCATCTGATGATTATTTGCTTAAAAATGTTTGTAACATATTATTTAATATCGTTACGTAAAAATATGTTTACATTTTTTTATAAAACAAGACTTTACTTAATTTTATATTAAAAGCCTTGGAATATCTTATTTATACTAAAATCTGACACATGTGACTATTGTAATTTGTTAAAAAAAAGAGTGTTATTAGCAAACATTTTTCAAATTAGCTGATGGACATGTCTAATTTAAGTACAACTCATCAATTTGACGTGGTTATTGTGGGGAGTGGCGGTGCAGGCTTAAGTTTAGCCTTATCTTTGCCTGAACATTTTAATATTGCTGTTTTAGCGAAATCAAGCTTAACCGATGCAAGCACATATTTTGCACAAGGCGGTGTTGCTGCTGTACTTGATGAAACAGATTCCATTCAACAGCATATTGATGACACTATGATTGCAGGCGCACAGTTATGTGAGATTGATGCCGTCAAACATACCGTTGAAGGTGGTCGACCTTCTGTCGATTTCTTACTCAACCATGGTGTGCAGTTTACATTAGATGAAGATGAACAATTACATCTCACTCGTGAAGGTGGACATTCACAACGTCGCATTATTCATTCAGCCGATGCCACAGGTAAAGCCATTTCGACCACACTGGTTCAACGTGCTCAAGAAAAGAAAAATATTCATATTTTTGAAAATTACATTGCGATTGATTTAATCACCACACATAAATTAGGACATAAACAACAGCCCAATCGGGCGGTTGGTCTTTACGCACTTGATGAAAGCAATGAAAAAGTTCATACCTTTTTAGCGCCATTCACTGCCCTTGCTTGTGGTGGTGCAATGAAAGCTTATTTATATACATCAAATCCTGATATTGCCACAGGCGATGGTATTGCCATGGCATATCGTGCAGGCTGTCGTGTCGCAAATATGGAATTTAATCAATTCCATCCAACCTGTTTATATCATCCTCAAGCACGCTCATTTCTGATTACGGAAGCAATGCGTGGTGAAGGTGCGTATTTACGTTTACCTGATGGTGAACGCTTTATGCTGCGCTTTGATGAACGTGCCGAACTTGCACCACGAGATATTGTTGCACGCGCCATTGATTATGAAATTAAACGCTTAGGCATCCGCCATGTCTGGTTAGACATCAGTCATAAACCAGCTGAATTTGTTAAAGAACATTTCCCAACCTTATATGCGCGCTTATTGGAACTCGGTATTGATATCACCAAGGATATGATTCCCGTTGTTCCAGCAGCACACTATACTTGCGGTGGTGTGGTGGTCGATGAACATAGCCAAACTGATTTAGCTGGTTTATATGCAATTGGTGAAACGTCGTATACAGGGTTACATGGGGCTAACCGTATGGCCAGCAATTCACTACTTGAATGCTTTGTATATGGTATGAGTGCTGCCAAGGACATAGAGGCAAAGTTTAATTCTCACTTTGATATACCGACCGTGCCTGAATGGGATGCTTCACAATCGACCAATCCTGATGAAGATGTTGTGATCCTACAAAATTGGGATGAGCTCCGCCAAACCATGTGGAACTATGTCGGGATTGTAAGAACCACAAAACGTTTACAACGTGCATTGCATCGTATTGAAATGTTGAAGAAAGAAATTACTGAATATTATCAAGATTATCATGTCAGTAAGAACTTGATTGAACTGCGTAATTTAGTCATGGTTTCTGAGATGATTGTTCGTTGTGCCATGCAACGTAAAGAATCACGTGGTCTACACTACACGCTTGATTATCCTGAGCTTTCACCTGAGTTAAGAAAAACGGTATTAACGCCACCAAACTTTACAGTCGAAACACCATTGGTAAATGAAGCAGTTTAAACCCCTTTAAAATTGCAAAAAAATAGTCAGATCATTCTGACTATTTTTATATAATGGAGCTTAATGAGCAAAACAAAGCACTTGAGCAAGAACAAAGCACTGCTTTGTTCTTGCTCAAGAATGTGATAACGCAAGGAGAGGCACCGCTACAGATATAGTAGCGCAAGGATGTGGTAGCGCAAGGTCAGACATCGTCTACCCAAATCAATTTAAATTTTTCAAGCTAAAATGCGACAGTGCAAATCTTTTTAATAATTCATAAAGTTATAAATTCATTTTGATAAAATGCAATAAATCCTTCTACTTAAAAATAAAACCTTATATTTGCTGCATATAATTTCGAGGAGAAAGCTGCATTATTTTCTTAAACATCACAATAAATGAGCTATCACTATCATAGCCTAATTTCATAGCAACCTGATGTACTGAATCTCCTTCTGTTAACCACTGTAATGCCAATACAACATGTAACTTTCTTCGCCATTGATTAATACTCATCCCTGTCGTTTGATGAAAAGTTCGTGTAAGGCTTCGTTCACTCATACAACATAATTTTGCCCATTCAGCCAAACTTTGATTTTGCTCAGGATATTTTAATAAATGGTGGGCCAATTTGACTAAACGAAGATCTTGTGGAATGGGTAAATAAAATGTTGGCTTTACAACTGATTGAATTTCATCTAACAAACATTGCTGCAAACGGAGGTCTTTTTCTGAAAGTACCGTATCAGACAAGGTTTCAACTCTTTCCAATAAGGCATTCAGTAAATTTGTCACTTGCAACATGGTGCAATTCGGTTCTAAAAGATGATCAAGTTGGGGGTCAATAAATGCAACATAGCCAGAAGAGACACCATAACTACTGACTTTATGTGGCACATTTGACGGAATCCATAGAGCATGTTGTGCTGGAACAACCCAAATACCAGACGGTGTTTCCACAGTAATTAAGCCATTAACCGTCATCATCAATTGGCTTTTTACATGTTGATGTGACGCAAGCTCCCAATCAGGAACTTGCTGTTGTATTTTTAATACAATAATTGCTTGGTCTATTTGATCTACAAAAAAAGGATCCACATTATCAAGCATGGTTTGCCTATATATTTATCACTTTAAAACAGCGTCGATGACTTTCTGCGCTTGTTGTTGATTGTCTACAATAAACATCGGATAGCCAGTAAACTTAATAAAGTTATTGGCAAATTTTTGCGTCTCTAGTCGAATATTTTCATCAGGTTCAATATGAATCAATGCTTTCACATATTGGGTTAAAATTTCACGTTTTGCTTTAACCCATGCTGCAACTTGCTTGCGTTCTTCATGATCATTTTTTTGTTCAGGAAAGGCCCCTTCACTGATAAAAACAAAAGTTTCTTTGCGACTCAATAATGATTCATAAATTGCAATTGTTTCATCAACTGAAACTGCATCTTCAGCTTGATAACTAATACGAACGATTGGAAAGTTTTCTAAATTTTGAATAAACATGATAACCACCACAAATGAGAATAATTATCATTGTATTGATTTATACAGATCGTACATTACTAAATTCAGCCAAAAAATACGGTATTCCAGCCAAATTTAACAGCGAGTTTAGTCTTTATTTTTTCCATAATAAATACGATGCGCTATATGAAAAGTTTCAGCATGTAATTTTGCTAAATCATCTAAGTTCTGATAGCCCCCTGCAAGTACAAACATGATCGGAATATTGTCACGTTTAGCAAGGTTAAACACCATTTCATCTCTTTTTTGAATCAACTCTGTCGTAAACCATGCTGAACCATAAGGATCTGCTTGATGACAATCCATCCCTGCCTGATAAATAATAATATCTGCTTTCCATTCATTGGCTCGCTGAAACGCTTCATGCAATGCCATGGTATATTGAGCAAAACTTCCATGCTTGGTATGAATGTGGCGGCTTTCCGCACGTTCATACGTGGGGTAGCCAAAAGCCAAACCGTAAATACTAAAATTATATAAATTATCTAATCTGCGGGTAAAATCAGCTGTCCCATCACCACCATGCTGATCGCAATCCAAAATAAAGATGCGCTTATTTGCATAATGTTGTGCAATTAATGCCAAACCATTAAAAGTACAATATGAGCCGCCATATTCATAATTGGCATGGTGAAACCCTTGCGCAATATTGGCGGCAATCCCATGTTGGAATGCCAGTTCAGTTGCCAACAATTGCCCAGCATTGATGGAGAGTACCGCATCCCTTAATTGTTCATTCCAAGGCTTAAAACCAGCAAACGTTGCCAGTTTTGCCGGTTGTCCTGTTAAAAAAGCCTCAACATATTTAGGCGAATGTAAGGCTTTTAAAATTTCTGGATCAATTTGTTGTGGTTCATGAAATTTATAATGATTAAATTGCTGTAGTTGCTCCGCGACTGCAACAAGTTTTTCCATGCTATTGGTATGTGTTTGAGCAAAATAGCGTGGAGAAAAACAAACATTTAACATAAAGCTATCCGAGACTGAGTGCTCTCAATTGTGATTTTGCAACATCATTGAGTTGTTTTATAAGTGTTGTGTCAGGACTAAACAGCCCATTATTCACTTGTTGTTCAAAATGTGTCGTAAATGCCCTTTGTCGATTCTCAGGTGAAATGGCTAAAGTGGTTAATCGCAAAAACCAAAAACCTTGAATCTCTTTATAAGGAATAATATAGCCTTTAAACTCTTGATTAGGGACTTTGTTGGCAATTTGTTCAATATCATAATCGACAGAAAATAAAGAACCAATCGGAATACGAATTCCATTCATCAATAAAGGTTGTAAATTTATACAGGAATGATTATCCCCCATGTTCATTTTTTCGATCAACAGCGGACGATTTTGATCATCTACAAAAATGTTGATTGAGCCTTGTCTTAACATGGAACGATGGGCAATCTTTAAGAAAAATGCTTCTGCCATTGGACATGAGCCCACTTTAGGCTTGCCGTCAAGCGTCGCAATTTCAACATAACCTGTTTCATCTGCTGTTTTGGGTAAAATCACATCTTCCAACATAGCGCAAATCACATGGCTTTCTTCTAATTGTGCTTGTTGCGATAAGCGTCTTAAGTTTGCTTGGATTGCAACTTCTTGTTCAACTAAGGCTTTAAACTCATCATCTTTGGCTTGAGTAAGAAAATTTTGAATCGATTTATTTTGATCTAAGTTATGCCAATCATCGATGTCTAATCCATAAGCATTTTTTTGCTCAAGGATCTTTTTTAATTTCTTAAAATCATAATCTTTAAATATTTTTAAATCAGTTGCTTCAACTTGATCACGCGGAAAATTAATGTACTCAGCCAATACGCGTGTAGCCTGCGTATAACCGCAACCACGGCGTTCAGTTTGATGTGAATAGTGTTCATTCAACATCTCCGTCAATTTATCTGATAAAGGAAAAACCTGTTCCTTAAACAAATCTACGACTTCATGACCTGATGACATATTCTTTATTCCATTTAATCTATATTAATTTTCAAAATAAACTATTTATTATGAATAAATTAGCATTATCCCTTGCAGAACTCAATATATCACTCAAGTTGTAATTGCATCTATATCAATCAATACAATTGATTGTTTATTATTCTTTTTGATATTCATGCTCACATCCCCATACATGATCTAAGTATCTATTAAAGATCTTTCATAAATCAAAAAATGACCATGTTGAGTAAATCAGATTGGTATTGAAAGACCCTTCTCCCTTTGGGAGAAGGCTAGGATGAGGGGGATTTTATGATGATCTATGGCTTTAAAAAGAACTAACGTAAGAAGTCTATTGTTAATGACGCTATAACCAAAAATATAGATTGATGATCAAAACAATTTAACCATCACTAAAAATAGTGAGCATTAACACACCATCAGAAAACCCAGTAAGGACTATAAAAAATTTCGTCCAATACGCATTTTTAAAATCCCTGAATGATTTATTTTTGTGGTGGAACAGAATACGTTCCTGTCACATGCGCAACAGGATCATCCGAATCTAAAGAATAAATCCAGACCTCACCGACAATTAAAGCTTTACCCACTTTCATCAATTTACACACGCCACGAATATCAACACCACCCGTTGGCTTGCGTAAAAAATTAATATTCATATTGGTCGTAACCGTCAAACCGACTAAACCAATTTCACCCATAATCGCAACATAAAGTGCAAAATCTGCTAGGGCCATCATGGTTGGACCTGAAACAGTTCCACCTGGTCGTATATCTTGATCACTGACGTGCCAAACCAAAGAAGCCCCTTTTTCAGTTACTTCCTCAATTTCGCAACGTTGTAAACTAGGTGAAAAAAATTGCTGTAAGAATTGTACGATTTCAGCTTTCGAGCTTTTCATAATTAAAGTCTTTATATCCCTGACCTAAAACAATATAAAGACTTTTGCCATTTAAAACACTAGGGGCTGTTGACAATTCGTCTATGTTTGCGACTACAAGTGTTTTTTAGGCAATACTAGGCACGAAATACGAAATTTAGTCATTCTAAATGAGTGGTTCGTAACGAAGTAGTGACAAAAAACACTTAAGTCCCGAAGGGTTGTGACTAAAATTATCTCAGTCTGCGTTATGAAACTCGAAAATAGTCTCGCTATTCTCTTCCTTTCATGCCTTGCCTGCTCAATTTTAGCCTCCAACGCAAGCCATTTATGAAATGCCAACAGCCCCTTTATCGTTCAAATCAATAGAATAAATTGCTCAATTTCACTTATTTAGAGGATTAATTGGTATTTATTTTAAGTAGCTCAACGCCTCAGCAAATACTTGCTCTGGTGCTTGAGTCGCATCTAAGCGTTTCATTCGTTGAGAATCACGCAAATGAATTTCAGAAAACCCACTGCGTACCGATTCAAAAAACACCACTTTTTCTTGTTCAAAGCGGTCTAATGCACCGCGTGCGCGGGCACGGTTCATTCCCAATTCAATTGGCGCATCCAACCAAAAAGTAATATCTGGCATTTTAGAAACAAAATTTTCATTGAGCAGCTGTAACTTATCTCGGCTTAAACCTCGACCTGCACATTGATAAGCAAAGCTTGAATCGACAAAACGGTCACAGAGTACAATCTTGCCCTCAGCCAAGGCAGGTAAAATCACAGCTTCCAAATGTTGTGCTCGTGCTGCATACATCAGCAATAACTCCGTGTCATTACTCATCTGTTCTTCATGATTGACCGACAGCAATAATGAACGGATTTGTTCAGCTAAAGGCGTACCACCAGGCTCACGTGTTAAAACAACCTGTTGACCTTGTTGTTGAAAGTAATCAAATAACTTTTGAATGAGCGTGGTTTTTCCTACACCTTCAGTACCTTCAAAACTTATAAACATGCTCATTCCTTAATTCTTAGACCGCATAACTTGAATATATTCTTGCACTGCACGATTATGATCATTCAGATTGGCTGTAAATTTGTGCCCACCATTACCTGTGGCAACAAAGTAAATGTTTTCAGAGTTATCTGGATGCATCGTCGCTTCAATGGCTTTTTTGCTTGGTAAAGCAATCGGTGTTGGCGGTAAACCATTGATCGTATATGTATTATAAGCACTCGGAGTACGTAAATCCTGCTTTGAAATCTTACCCGTATATTTATCACCCATCCCATAAATCACAGTAGGATCGGTTTGTAAACGCATGCCCAGTTTTAAACGACGATAGAACACACCTGAAACCTGACGTAACTCGCTGTCTACACTGGTTTCTTTTTCAATAATCGAGGCCATGATTAAGGCTTCATATTTATTTTTATAAGGTAAGTCTGGCGCACGTTTTTCCCAAGCTTCATCTAAAATTTTCATTTGACGTTGGTACAGGTCAGTCAAGATTTGCTTATCCGTTGCACCTTTATCAAAGAAATAAGTATCAGGCGCAAATAAACCTTCTGGGTGATCATAAGGAATATTTAAGGCTTTCAGCATTTCACCACTCGGAAGCTGAATCACCGATTTTTCAACCAATGGATCTTTTTTCAATGACTGAATTAATTGCTTCGCTGTCGTCCCTTCTATCACCAAAAGTCGACTCATCTGTGCATTTTCAATATTAGAAACCATTTCTAATACTTGGCGTACATTCATACCTTTAGTGACTTCATACACACCAGCTTTCATGGTGTCATGAATGAAAATTTTCCGATAAAGCTTAAGAATGATTGGAAAACTAACCTTATCTTCCTTGGCCAATTGATCAATAAAACCGGTATAGGTTTCACCATTTGAAATAGACAGCTTTTGTTTTTGACCCGTCACTGGATACGCTTTAAAAATACTCATTTTTAAAATGATTGCAGTCATGATCAAAAAAACAACCAGAACGATCACAATGCCTTTATAGATGTTATTGCTCACTTGGGCTTGAGTTTTCTTTTTAGATTTTGGCTTAGGTTTGGTTTTAGGCATGAGAATTAAACTGACTTAAATTTAAAGTATGAAATAACTCAACACAGGATTGAGTGTCTAGATGTTGATGACTCAACGTTTCGACCACTTTCATTGGACTGAGGGCATTGCAAAAGAACAGGCTTTGAAAATGTCGAATTTCATCCATATCGATAAAACGCTGTTCACAGGTGACACCATAATGTTGCATCCGTGACAAAATCTCGGCACGCATCACACCATGTACACCATTATAACGAAGTTCAGGCGTAATCCATCTATTGTTTATCCGAATAAAACAATTACTGCTCACACCTTCAACAACTGAACCTTGTACATCTGTGACTAATGCTTCTAACCAGCCTTTTGCTTGAGCTTCTTTTTTCAGTAACACTTGTTCTAAACGGTTTAAGGTTTTTAAACCCACCAAATTCGGCATCAATAAACCAATTGCTTGGTCCAATACACCACTGTGAATTAATTCAGGCTGGAAGCACGCGGTTGTTTTTGGATAATAAACCACATAAAGATCGGCCTCATGTTCAGGCATTGCATAGCCACGATCGCCATCGCCTCGACTAATGATGATCTTCAATGTACCGTTTAATATTCCATTTTTTTGTCTTAAACATTGTAGCGTCTGATCCAACAACTCAAAATTCACATCTAAAAATAAACGTTCAGCCGCCAACTTCAATCGAGCACGATGTAAAAGCTCCAACTCCATAACATCTTGATGTATTCGAACTGTGCTAAAACAACCATCTCCATAATGAAATGCTCGATCTAAAAGTGAAATAGAATCAACAAATTGAGCATTTTTAAAACAGATCATTAAGCAATTTCCTATGGCTTTGCACGAATACTATAAGCAATATCAGCATTTTCTTTTTCTCTTTTATTCATATAAAATTCGTTTTTTATTATTTTTTATGGATAAAGACTAGCGTTATCCTCACTCCATCTTACCGAACTTCAGAATTAAATGGGGCAAAAAAATGCAGTTCTCTAAACTTAAATTTGCTGTGGCAGCAGTACTGATCTCAACCACATCTTTCAGCGTTGCTGCAAAAGATTTTTTAAATGTATCTTATGATCCAACACGAGAATTGTACGATAACTTTAACAAACAATTTGCAACGTTTTGGAAATCTAAAACGGGTCAAGACATCCAGTTTAAACAATCACATGGTGGCTCTGGTAAACAAGCACGCGCGGTTATTGATGGTTTGCAAGCAGATGTAGTGACTTTAGCATTGGCCGCAGATATCGACGCAATTGCACAAAATACAAATTTATTGCCAAAAGACTGGCAGAAGAAATTCCCACAAAACTCTACACCGTACACATCAACAATCGTTTTCCTCGTCCGTAAAGGTAACCCGAAAGGCATCAAAGACTGGGGCGATTTGGTAAAACCAGGTGTAGAAATTGTAACACCAAACCCTAAAACTTCAGGTGGTGCACGCTGGAACTACTTAGCAGCATGGGCTTGGGCAAAACACAAATATGGTTCAGACGCGAAAGCACAAGAGTTTGTACGTCAAATTTATAAACAAACTAAAGTACTTGATTCTGGTGCACGTGGTTCTACGACGACATTTGCAGAACGCGGTATTGGTGATGTGTTATTGGCTTGGGAAAATGAAGCGTATTTATCTACACGTGAACAACCAGGTAAATTTGAAATCATTACCCCATCATTGTCGATCTTGGCAGAACCACCTGTCGCAATTGTTGAAAAGAATGCTGAAAAAGACGGTAACTTAAACTTAGCGAAAGCATATTTAAACTATCTGTATTCACCTGCTGGTCAAGACATTGCAGCGAAAAACTTCTACCGTCCGCGTAATGCAGCAATCTTGCAAAAGTATGCGACAACATTCAAACCATTAAAATTGGTCACAATTGATAAAGAGTTTGGTGGCTGGACTAAAGTTCAAAAGCAACATTTTGAAAACAATGGTGTTTTTGATCAAATCGTAAAAGCCAATGCAAGTAGCAAATAACTGTTTAAAATAAACTTAAGCGAAAGGAAACAGGAGCATAGACATGATTCATACAATTATTGTTCCAGGCGTTGGTGGTAGTGATAACGATCACTGGCAGTCTAAATTACAACGTGAACTCATGTCTTGCTCGCGCGTACAACAACAAGATTGGAACTTACCTATTCTTAAAGATTGGATTGCCCAATTTGTTGCGACTGTCGTCAATGCTACGCAACCTGTTCAAATTGTTGCACATAGTTTCGGATGTTTAACCACGGTTGCTGCTTTGGCTCAGCACCCTGAAATCGCAGCTAAAGTAAGAAAAATTATTTTAGTTGCACCAGCCAATCCAGCACGTTTTGGTGAGGCTGGTTTTGCTCGAAACAGTATGGGTGACTATGAAGCTTATTTTCACGAATTGAAAATCACAGTCCCTGCTGAAATGATTATTTCTGAAAATGATCCTTGGTTAAATTTTGAAGATGCACAGAAGCTTGCGAAAGCGTGGAAAATTCGACCTCGAAATTTAGGTCAGGTTGGACATATCAATGTTGCATCAGGCTTTGGACACTTTCCTGAAATTTATGATCATTTAATTTTTAATCAGCAAAATTTCTTTATCAGTAATGCTGATGACAACAAGTTGTTATTTAAATTTGCAATTTAATCATTGCCTTTTAAGCTTGCAAAATCGTTTTAAATTTGCTTATTGATTTCAATAAGCTTTCTCTCTTTTGAGGAGTCATCATGTCGCAGCGATCCCGAGTGCTGCCAGGTTTTGGTCTTTCACTAGGCTTCACCCTAGCGTATCTATCATTAATCGTACTGATACCACTGTCTGCCGTATTCATAAAATCATTAGGCGTAGGTTGGGATGGTTTATGGGAAATCTTGAGCTCTGAACGTATTTTAAAATCATTACAGCTCAGTTTTACCACCGCCCTAATTGCAGCTTTGATCAATGTCATTTTCGGCTTTTTATTGGCTTGGTGCTTAGTCCGTTATTCATTTCCTGGTAAACGTATAGTAGATGCATTGGTGGACTTACCCTTTGCATTACCTACAGCGGTCGCAGGTATTGCGTTAACTTCGTTATATGCATCAACAGGTTGGATTGGTCATTTGCTTGAGCCTTTAGGGATTAAAATTGCCTATACCTCACTGGGTATTACGCTTGCTTTAATTTTTATTGGTATTCCTTTTGTGGTTCGTACAGTACAGCCAGTTTTAAGTGATCTTGAAACTGAGCTAGAAGAAGCCGCTTCTGCATTGGGTGCAAATCGTTTTCAGATCGTGACAAGAATCATTTTACCGATTTTGTTTCCGGCCTTACTGACTGGCTTTGCATTGGCATTTGCTCGCGGTGTGGGTGAATATGGTTCGGTCATCTTTATTGCAGGCAATATTCCTTACGAAACTGAAATTGCTCCGTTAATGATCATTACCCGTCTTGAAGAATATGATTATGCAGGTGCGACGACAATTGCAGTGGTGATGCTGGTGATTTCTTTCTTTATCTTGTTCCTGATTAACTTGGTACAAGCTTGGGCAAGTCGCCGTACAGGGAGAACAGCACGATGAGCTTAAATACCAACAGCAATGCTTTGGCTGAAAAACTGCAATCTCGTGATGCGACACGTGAACCAGCTTGGGTACGTAATACCCTACTGATTATTGGTCTGATTTTCTTTTTAGGCTGCTTAATTCTACCGTTGGTGCTTATTTTTGTTGAAGCATTTAAACAAGGGATTCAAGTCTACTTTGCCTCACTGGTTGACCCTTATACCCTGTCTGCAGTCAAACTCACATTATTGACTGCAGCCATTGCAGTACCTTTGAATGTGATTTTTGGTGTTACAGCAGCATGGTGTGTTGCCAAGTTTAATTTCCGTGGAAAATCATTCCTAACCACCATTATTGATACGCCATTCTCAGTCTCACCGGTGATTGCTGGTTTAATGCTGGTTTTGATCTTTGGCTCTCAAGGTTGGATTGGATCATGGTTAATTGAACATGATATTAAAATCCTCTATGCGACACCGGCCATTATCCTCGCAACTGTATTTATTACTGTTCCTTTTGTTGCACGTGAATTAATTCCATTGATGGAAGCACAAGGAACAGAAGAAGAAGAAGCTGCAATTGTGCTGGGTGCTTCGGGTTGGCAAACCTTTTGGAAAATTACCATTCCAAATATTAAATGGGGTCTCATTTATGGCGTGATTTTGTGTAATGCACGTGCCATGGGTGAGTTCGGTGCTGTATCTGTGGTTTCAGGTCATATTCGTGGCGAAACCAATACCTTACCGTTGCATATTGAAATTTTATATAACGAACCAAATTCGATTAGTGCTGCTTTTGCCGTCTCAACATTGTTAGCATTTTTGGCCATCATTACCCTAATTTTAAAAACATGGGTTGAATATCGCCAAGAAAAACAAGATCGCGAAAGTAAAGAATCAACTGTTTCTTAAGGAATTGCACATGAGTATTCAAGTTAAAAATATTGAAAAAAACTTCGGTGCATTCCATGCACTTAAAAACATATCGCTAGATTTTCCAGAAGGTCAATTGGTTGCCCTGCTTGGTCCTTCTGGCTGTGGTAAAACCACATTACTGCGTATTATTGCTGGTTTGGAATCAACGGATAGAGGACAAGTCATCCTTGAAGGTACAGATGCAACCAATATTCACGTGCGTGAACGTCAAGTTGGTTTTGTATTTCAGCATTACGCACTGTTCCGTCATATGACTGTTTATGACAATGTTGCATTTGGTTTACGTGTTCGTCCAAAGGCGACTCGACCAAATGAAACTGAAATCAAAAAACGTGTTACCCGTTTATTGGATTTGGTACAACTTGGTTTCTTGGCAGATCGTTATCCAGCACAATTATCTGGTGGTCAACGCCAACGTATTGCATTGGCACGTGCCTTAGCTGTTGAACCACGTGTATTGCTCTTAGATGAACCGTTTGGGGCCTTGGATGCCAAAGTACGTAAAGAATTACGTCGTTGGTTACGGACTTTACATGATGAATTACATATCACGTCAATCTTTGTAACCCATGACCAAGAAGAAGCCTTAGAAGTTGCTGATCAAATCGTGGTGATGAACAAAGGTGATATTGAACAGATTGGTTCACCGCGTGAAGTTTATGAAAAGCCTGCAACCCCGTTTGTATTTGACTTTTTAGGTCAAGCAAACCGTTTTGAAGGTGAAAACCATCAAGGCATCATTCAAATTGGTGAAGATCGCATCCAACTGCCTACGGCGACACAAACCGCAAATGGTAAAGTGATTGCCTTTGCTCGCCCAAATGAATTGAAAATTCACACGCAACCGACTGAAAATACAATTCAAGCAACCTTCTTACGTGAGTTGTGGATTGCGGGTAAAGTCATGGCAGAGTTACAAGATCGTCAAGGACAACTGATTGAAATTGCTTTAAATCCTGATGAAGCAAAATTACATCAATATCGACCAAATCAAACAGTTTGGGTAAGTGCATCTACACTTCACCTATTTGAAAATCAAGTCGCGTAATCGACGACAGGATGAATATTACCCCTATTCATCCACATTTGAGGTATCGAACATCATGAACTTTCAACAATTACGAATTATCCGAGAAACAGTTCGTCAAAATTACAACTTAACCGAAGCCTCTGCTGCACTTTATACTTCGCAATCTGGTGTCAGTAAGCATATTAAAGATTTAGAAGATGAATTGGGTGTACAGCTGTTTGTTCGTAAAGGCAAACGGTTATTAGGTTTGACAGAGCCTGGTCAAGCGCTGTTGAGTATTGTTGAACGCATGCTTATTGATGCTGACAATATTAAACGTCTTGCCGATGATTTTAATAAAGTTGATGAAGGTACGCTTACAATCGCAACAACACATACACAAGCACGTTATGTGTTACCACCGATTGTTAATTTATTTAAAAAAGCATTTCCCAAAGTTCATTTGATTTTGCAACAAGCCAGCCCTGTTGAAATCTCTGAAATGTTATTGCTTGGTTTGGCTGATATCGGTATTGCAACTGAATCTCTAACCACTGAAGATAATTTGGGCAGTGTATCTTTCTATAACTGGAAACACAGTATCATTACGCCACAAGATCACCCACTGACTAAGCTGAATCCTAAAGAGATTACCTTGGAAAAATTGGCTGAATTTCCAATTATCACCTATCACGGCGGTTTTACAGGACGTTCTAAAATTGATAAAGCGTTTGAAGATGCCAATTTAGATGTAGATATCGTCATGTCAGCACTGGATGCCGATGTAATCAAAACCTATGTTGAACTGGGAATGGGTGTCGGTATTGTCAATGATGTTGCTTATGACACAGAACGCGATAAACGTCTAAAACAAATCGATACTGATATTTTTGGTTTAAATACGACATGGATTGCGGTTCGTAAAGGCCACTTACTTCGTGGCTATGGCTATGAGTTTATTTCACTCTGCTCTCCAGAAGCCGATATCAAAGCATTGAAAAAAATCGCCTATCCTGATGATTAAACTTTGAGATAAATGATTAAGAAAGAAATGAAGTCATCAAGGAATAAATCGTCAATAAATAAACCATCAAATAGTCATGATGATCAAAGATAGAGAGCTACGGCTCTCTTTTTTATCATTTAAAAATTAAACACAAACTCTTAAGAATAATTAATCTATTTGATTTTATTTAATATTTTATTATAAGCATGACTTTTTAGTATAAAATTTAGTCTTATCTTTATCACTGATCAATTTATTTCGGGGGGAATGAATGAATTCTATTGCTTGGGGCTTAACCCTTGGAAGTTTTGTTCCTCTTTTTAGCCATGCCGCAGGTATGGAGAAATCTGACCAGTCTATCCTTGCTTTTTTAGAACCGAATCATTATGTAGAATTGTCTTATGCAGAGCTCTATGCAGATGTTTCAGGGCAACTCCCTCAACATGAGCAATTCAAACAACTCGGCGTTGAAGATTTTTCAACAGGCAACCTTGTCAACAATTACCACTTTGTCAATGCTACTGCAAAACTGCAAATGGCCCCACAACTTTCATTTGGACTGATTTATGATCAGCCTTATGGTGTTGATCTTAGTTATGAATATCGCCCACAGAGCTTTGCTGGAAAGCAACTTTTAGAGTCGGGGCAATTTAATTTTAAAAGTCAAAATCTTTCGATGCTCTTGGGTTATCAACCTAGTGCGAATTGGAATATATATGCTGGTGGCATTTATCAACAGTTCGAAGGTGAACTCAAAGTCTTTGGAGCAAACTATTCAGCGATGAGTGGCTATCATGCACAGCTAAAACAAAGTTCAGGTCATGGTTGGCTCGCAGGTTTAAGCTATCAAATTCCAGACTATGCAGTAAAAACTGCGATTACCTATCGTTCCAAGATCAATCATCAATCTGCAATCACTGAGGATGTTTCAGCGCAAGCTTTAAGTATTATTCCTTTTGCTAAAACACAAATCACCACGCCTCAATCCGTCAATATGGATCTTCAGACAGGTTTAACACCATCGAATATTCTTTATGGCAATTTGAGGTGGGTCAATTGGAAAGATTTTGAAATTCAACCAAGACAATTTGGTGCAGTGGTTAAGATTGCTGCTGAACAATACCCTGAACTGATCAAACCTTTTAATCTGATTGATTACAACAAGGATCAATGGTCTGCAAAGCTTGGGCTTGCGCATGTATTTTCACAGCAATGGGTTGCCACCACAGATATTTCATGGGACTCAGGCAATGCTAATCCCGCTGGAACACTCAATCCTTCAGATGGTTTTTATGCTTTAGGCTTGGGTGCTTTATATAACATCAATCCGCAGAGCTTTATTTCTTATGGGGTTAAATATTTTAAATTCAATAAAGCAAAAGTTAGCAACTTAGATGCCAATACTTCAATTGTCCAAAACTCAACGTTATCTGAAGTGGGCCATAATGATGCTTTTGCACATGGAATTCGAGTGGGCTATCGCTTTTGATTCATCTAAAAATTCAGCTATAAAAAACCAAATTCAAAATAAAAAACGAGCCGAAGCTCGTTTTTTATTACATGATCAACAATAAATTACCAGTGGTAGCTTACGCCCACTTTACCAACTGGTAACCATTTATATTTGTCATCATTTGAAATTTTATTCTCTTCACCACGGATAGCATCACTTAATCGATCGCCATTACCGTTGACTTGGTCTGTACCACTCACTTGTTGCAGTGAAACAGTAGGATTACCAGTATAGTATGCACCTACTTCACCAAATACACCGAAGTTCTTGTTGATTTTTGGAGCAAAACCAAAACCTACATATGGTGCAAATTGGTTATCGTATTTTTGCTTACCTTTTATCTGAACATCAGATGTAGCATTAAAGTCAGTATTATTCACAGAGAAATTACGACCCTGAGAAATACGACGCTCTAACCCATATTCATTATCTACATAGCCTACACCAGTAGCAACATATAGACCTTGTGCCCAAACATTTTGGCTTGCACCCCAAGGACGAATCTCAGCATTTAAATACGCTAATTTGTTGTCCATGTCTAAGTCATACTTAGATCCATTGATTTTTAAATCATCAGACCAAGAAATATCACCACCGTTATAACCCAATGCTAAACCAACATAAGGGTTTGCAGTCCAAAGTAAAGCACCACCGTAACCTGTTGTACCGACTTCAAGACGAGCGCCTGTAGGGATTAATTGGTTTGCTTCAAATGCATAACCTTGGTCAACAACAGACCCATCAGCCATTGCTAAACCAGAAGCAGATAATGCAGCTGTAACAGCCAATAATTTTAACACTTTCATTTATGTCTCCTCAAAAAATAGAGTTTGTTCTTTAATCATTAATGTGTTGGACTCGAAACGATCATATGTGATTCGTTCTTCACAATTAATAGAGAAATTGATTACTTTTTGTTATTTTTTGATACAATTGGATATTAATTGTTGTTTTTAAAAGGAATAAAATAAATAAAAACTTAACAATTCACTTATTTGGTTGTTTTATTTTAAATTATAAGATTAGTTTTTTCGATTGAAACTAGATTTTATATCTAATCTGAGTCGAATTTGGTGTAGAATCTTTTAAAATTTTTTGGGAAGGAAGATCATGTCTCAGCTTTCAACGATCATTGAACAAGCGTTTGAAAACCGTGCCAACTTTACAGCAGTAGATTGTCCTGCTGAAGTACGTCAAGCTGTTGAAGAAGCCATTGCTGGCTTAGATAACGGTACACTTCGTGTAGCTGAAAAAATTGACGGTGAATGGATTGTTCACCAATGGTTGAAAAAAGCTGTTTTATTGTCTTTTAAATTAAACGATAACAAGCCAATTGAATCATGTGATCTTCGTTTCTATGACAAAGTAGAGACTAAATTTACCGGTTGGACTGAAGAACAATTTAAAGCTGCTGGTGTACGTGTTGTACCACCTGCTGTTGCACGTAAAGGTTCTTTCCAAGCGAAAAATGTTGTATTGATGCCTTCTTATGTAAACATTGGTGCTTATGTAGATGAAGGCACAATGGTTGATACATGGGCGACTGTAGGTTCATGTGCGCAAATCGGTAAAAATGTTCACCTTTCAGGTGGCGTAGGTATTGGTGGTGTGCTTGAACCACTTCAAGCAAACCCAACAATCATTGAAGATAACTGCTTCATTGGCGCACGTTCTGAAATCGTTGAAGGTGTGATTGTTGAAGAAGGCTCAGTCATTTCAATGGGCGTATTCATTGGTCAATCGACTAAGATTTTTGACCGTGAGACAGGTGAAATCCATTATGGTCGTGTACCAGCTGGATCTGTCGTTGTTTCAGGCAGCCTACCGTCTAAATGTGGTACATATAGTTTATATGCTGCAATTATTGTCAAGAAAGTTGATGCTAAAACGCGTGCTAAAACAAGCTTGAACGAATTGCTTCGCGAAGACTAATTTATATTCCCTCGTGGAATTTTAGTTATCTAGCGTAGCAATCGCTTCTCATCTCTACGGTCAATCGTGATCGTAGAGATTTTTCATTTTGTAATCTGTGGTAAATTTCATGAATTCTCTTCGTTCTTCGACTATTCCTGTTTCTGATCCGTCTGCGGGGCTGCGTATCACGGAGATTTTTTATTCATTGCAAGGTGAAGCCAACACTGCGGGTTTACCGACTGTTTTTATTCGTTTAACAGGTTGCCCATTACGCTGTACCTATTGCGATACCACCTATTCTTTTGAAGGTGGCGAACGCCAATCGCTTGACCAAATAATTCAAACAACATTAGATTATAAAACGCCTTATATCTGTGTCACAGGTGGCGAACCGCTCGCTCAGCCCAATGCCTTACCCTTAATGCAACGTTTGGCAGATTTAGGTTGTGAAGTTTCTTTAGAAACCAGCGGTGCTTTAGATGTCTCTAAAGTCGACCCACGTGTTTCAAAAGTTTTAGATTTAAAAACCCCAACTTCGGGTGAGGTTGCACGAAATTTACTCAGCAACCTTGATCATTTAACTCAACATGATCAAATCAAATTTGTGATTTGTAATCGTGAAGACTATGAGTGGTCTAAACAGCAAGTTGAACAATACGCTTTAGCGCAAAAAGTCAGCACAGTATGGTTTTCTCCTGCTTTTGCAGTGGAAAAAGGTGCGGCACGTTTACCTCAGCTTGCACGCGATTTAGCACAATGGATTTTAGAAGACCATCTCCCTGTTCGCTTCCAGTTGCAATTACATAAATTGCTTTGGAACGATGAAACTGGTCGTTAAATTTATCGTCAATTATTAATATTTGGAGAGTTGGATATGCGCCCTCGTGCCGTAGTCTTATTATCTGGTGGCTTAGACTCAACGACGTGTTTGGCTTGGGCTCAAGCAAACTATGACTGTATTGCCCTAAGTTTTATGTATGGTCAACGCTCTACCACTGAACTCGATGCAGCCCGCGCTTTAACGCAACGTGCAGGTGTAGAACATCGTGTGATTAATATCGATTTAGGTAATTTAGGTGGTTCAGCGCTTACAGACCTTAACATTGATGTTCCTGATCATGAAACAGATGGTATTCCTGTAACTTATGTTCCAGCACGTAACACCATTTTCTTGTCTTATGCACTTGCAGCCGCAGAAGTTTTTGATGCTCAAGCGATCGTGATTGGTATCAATGCTGTTGATTATTCAGGATATCCTGATTGCCGCCCAGAGTTTATCGAGGCCTTTGCCAACATGGCTCGTCTTGCAACGAAAGTCGGTGTAGAAGGAAAACCTCTTAAATTTGAAACACCTCTGTTACATTTATCCAAAGCGAATATAATACGCTTAGGCATCGAACATGGCGTAGACTATAGTCAAACGGTTTCATGCTATCAAGCAGATGACCAAGGACGTGCTTGTGGCAAATGTGATAGCTGCCGACTTCGTAAAGAAGGTTTTAAGGATGCAGGTATTGCAGACCCAACACGTTATATACCGCAATAACAAGGTACTGTTTATGAAAAATTTAAAATCAAGTCTTATTCTTTCTGCTTTATTTTCAGCTTCGGCTTTAATGGGATCTACGGCTTTTGCTGCTGAATCAAATGCAGTTCAACAAGCCTATAAGAGTGCAAATGTTAAATCTGCACTTATTGGCGTGTGTAAAACGGAAACAGCTAAAGGTGGTAAATTAACGTCTGCTGAAGTAAGTAAATACTGTAGCTGTGCTGTTGAATCTGATGGTAAGTTAACCAACGATCAAAAATGGCAAATTCAAAGTGCCATTAACCAAAAGAAAAGCCCAGCAACACTTGCTTTCGTTCAAAAAAATAACCAAGACCTTCAAACATGTTTTGGTCCTCAGTTAACAGGTAAATTAAAAACCTTAACTGAAGAAGCAATGAAAGCAGCACAAGCGAAGAAATAATTTCTTCTCATTGCAAAGAGCCTGCCCATGCAGGCTCTTTTTACAATTGGATGATACAAAACCATATGCAGGACCAATGGAATACTGTGATACAGCAACAAAAATTTGTTGCTTCATATAGTGGCGGGAAAGATAGTAGCCTGGCTTTATATCACGCTTTGCAAAGTGGGCAAGCCGTAGCTCTCATTGTCATGCTAGAAGAACATGGACAAAGATCTCGTTCTCATGCCATGCCGCTTGATATCATTGATGCCCAAGCAGAGCTGATTGGTTTACCTATACTCAAAGCATCAGCCACGTGGAATGACTATGAACATCAATTTGTAAATCTCCTCAATCAAACCAAACAACTGGGTGCAGAAGCACTTGTTACCGGTGATATTGATCTGATTGGACATGCGCAATGGAACCAATCTGTCTGTGAGCAAAGCCAATTGCAGTTATGTATGCCATTATGGCAAAAACCTCGGCTCGACATTGTGGGTGAATTTATTCAATTGGGTTTTGTCAGCATCATTGTGACGATTAATTTAAACCTCGGTATGCGGGTTGAAGATTTGGGTAGAGTTTTAACAGCTGATTTTGTGGATGAATTAATCGAACGTGGGATTGATCCATGTGGTGAAGCTGGTGAATTTCATACCACGCTGATCGATGGTCCAATTTTTAAAAAGCCGCTTTTACTGAATAAAGGTGATATTCTCTATCATGAAAATTATGCCTTTTTAGCACTTGAACTTAAACACAACAGCATTTAAGGACAAACAATGACTGAACAAATACAACTTCCGAATCAGAAATTCCCAACGACGACGGGTGAGATCAACCTCACTGAGCTCTCTACAGATTGGTTAGTTTTATATTTTTATCCAAAAGATTCTACACCTGGCTGTACCACTCAAGCGGTTGGTTTCTCTTGTATAAAAGACCAATTTGACGCTTTAAATACCGCCATCATTGGTGTATCACGTGACTCTGTAAAAGCACATCAAAACTTTACGGAGAAGCAAGCATTGACCATTAATCTGATCAGTGACAAAGAAGAAGTATTATGTAAACACTTTGATGTGATTAAAGAAAAAAATATGTATGGTAAACAAGTGATGGGGATTGAGCGCTCAACATTTATTTATCATCAAGGCAAACTGGTTAAAGAGTATCGTAAAGTTAAAGCGGCTGGACATGCTGAACAAGTTTTAGAAGACTTAAAAGCACTACAAAAAGCTTAACTGCAAAAGTCCCTACTCGCTCTAAAGTTAACATGACTTTAAACGAGTCAGGGACTTTAAATCTTCTTATTGAGAACATCCTCAAGCCCGATATAGATTGTTCCCTCTTTCCTCATAAAAAGATCATTACTCTGACTTGATCCAACAATACCAATCAAAGCAGCAAAGAGATTGCAATTCCCCACATAACCAATGCAATAATAAAATCTAATATTTGCCATGCGCGTTGATTTTGAAAAACCGGGAGTAAAAAGCGTGCACCAAAACCTAAGCTAAAGAAGAATAACCACGATGCTGTTACTGCACCAATCGCAAAATAAAGTGCGGTAGTTTCAAACTTTGTCGATATAGAACCAATTAAAACCACTGTATCCAAATAAACATGTGGATTAAGCCAAGTTAAAGCTAAACAAATCAGAAGCATTTTCATAAGCTTGGATTCATTTTTTTCACTCGGTTTTAAACCTGTCGATGCTCTAAAAGCTTGTAGAAAATGTTGCGCCCCATAAACCAATAAAAACGTTGCTCCAAAATATTTTGCCCAATCGACAAACTCTGGATGCGTTTGAATGACTTTAGAAAACCCCAGTACACCCAATAAAATTAAAATCGAGTCAGATGCGGCACAAACAACACAGACCCAAAATACATGTTGTTTTTTTAAGCCTTGTTTGAGTACAAAAGCATTTTGAGCGCCAATTGCAATAATCAAGCTAAACCCAACAGCCAACCCCTGCATATAACTTTGCAACATTTTAAAACTACACTTTTAAAGTTTTGAATGGACTGTGCTATTATCCAAACTTATCTCTTTAAATGAGTATTTCTAAATAAATATCATCTTAGCTAAGTTTTTCTTAGTTTCTTGTGATGTGGCATTTTTAAAATAACTTATATCTTTATATAAAAAACGCCCATTTTTTTGAGGATCAGCATGTTACAAAGTAAGCATAGTGAAGCATTTCTAGCGGTTGCCGAAACAGGTAGCTTTGAACAAGCTGCTATTCGTTTGAATATCACAGCATCAGCGGTAACGCTACGTTTACAAACTTTGGAAAAACAACTTGGGCAAGTGCTGATCATTCGAGAAAGGCCATGTAAAGTTACTCAAGCAGGTCAGGAAGTGTTACTTTTCCTGCAACATCATCGCTTGATGGAACAAAATTTAATTCAGAATCTTCAAGGACAAAGTTCGCAATCACAATTTTTTAAATTAAATATCGCCACTAATGCCGATTCATTGGTGACATGGCTATTACCGACAATTCAACACACCTTACTCACAGAAAAAATTGTTATAGACTTAAAAATTGATGATCAAACCCAAACCCACCACCTTCTTGAAGCGGGATTGGTCAATGCTTGTATCTCGACCGAATCAAAACCTATGAAAGGCTGTGAGGCGATTCATTTAGGTACAATGAGCTATAGGATGGTTGCTACACCGAATTTTATTCACACTTACTTTCAGCATGGTATTCAACGTGAAACGTTACGGCATATCCCTGCTGTTATTTTTAATGATAAAGACCATGTACATGCCGAAGTTTTACAACACGTTTTTGGTTTGATGCCAAGCAGCTATCCATGCCACTTTATTCCTTCTGCAACATCTTTTGTAGATGCAATTTTGCTCGATTTGGGTTATGGCATGGTACCTAAAATGCAAATTCAAAAAGAATTAGCAACAGGACAATTGCTTGAAATCATGCCCAAAGCAAGAACCGATTTACATCTATATTGGCATCATTGGAAACAACAATCTAAGCAACTGGAAAAACTCACATTGGATTTAATTCGCAATACTCAATCTATTCTGGATTAAGCTTTCTAGAAGCCACGACTCGACCCAAATTAAAGTATCTTATTTTAATAATTTATAATGAAAAACTTTTAGAATCATTCAGCCACGATTTTCGCTATAAAGCTGTGTTAAAACATCATAGAAATACTTTGCTTCAATCACATACTTCAAGCTTAGAGCTGCCGTAGTTTTACTCAGTATTTATAAAACATACGGCATTGGATTTTTTCCTAAAGAAGACCTTCTGCTTGCATTGCTTTTTGTACAGATGGATGTTGTTGCATTTGCTCCATAAAAGCTTGTAAAGATTTCAAATGACTTAAGTCCAAATTGATAAATGTTGCCCAACGAGTCACAACAAATAAGTAAATCTCTGCAATGGTAAATCCTTGCCCCAACAGATTTTCCGAATCATGAATTTGCTCATCTACCCATGTGTATTGTTTTAATAATTTCTCTTTAAAAATATTTTTACTCGCATCATCAAACCCTTTTTGAAAAAATGGTGCATACGATTTATGTAATTCCGAACTAATGTAGTTCATCCACTCCAATACTTTATAGCGCTTTAAATCACCAAATGTAGGTAATAAATCACTACGTTTAGCAGTCTCAGCCAAATACTGGCTAATGATCGCACCCTCACTCAAATGCAAGTCATCATCACTGATTAAAAATGGCACTTGACCTTTCGGGTTAATTTTCAAAAAATCCTGACCCTGTTCCGTCTGGTGATTTTTAAAAGAAACTTTCACTAAATTAAAATCTTGGTTAATTTCTTGTAATACGATATGAGGCGCAAGTGAACATGCACCCGCTGTGTAGAAAAGTTGCATCTGCTTATTCCTTAAGTGGCTTTAACTTCATACTATTCTTAACATCATGAACAATAAATACTCATAATATCAATTCAGTTATTACATGGTGTATATAATGAACACAACATTCAAACGAACAATGTTGAGTAGTGTTGAAATATTTTGTCTCGTTGCAGAACAACGAAGTTTTTCCAAGGCTGCCTATCAAGCTGGTTTAACACCCGCAGCGGTAAGCCGATCCATTGCTCGTTTAGAAGATCGCTTAGGGATTCAACTGTTTAATCGAACAACACGCAATGTTCGTTTAACCCAAGCGGGTGAGGAATATTTTTTAGAGTGTCAGCAGGCCCTCAAACAAATTGCTGAAGTCGAATTAAGATTAAAAAATAAATCAGCTCAACCTTCTGGAACAATCAGGATGAGTTTACCAACACCTTTCGGTCACTTTAGAGTTCTACCTCTGTTACCTAAATTTCAGCAGCTTTACCCTGAAATTAACTTGGATATACAGCTCACCAATAAAAATGTAGATTTCATTACCGAAGGTTTTGATCTTGCTATTCGGGGGCGTAATGTGCCTGAATCCAATTTAATTGCTCGTTGTTTAGAAAAAGCCGACTTACTGATTGTCGCCTCTCCTGAATACTTAAAGAAACATGGCACACCTACTGAGATTGCCGATTTACAACATCATCAATGTATTCAATTTATCTTACCCAGCACAGGAAAAGAAGTGCCTTGGTCTATGCTCATTGAAAATGAAGTTGTAGAGATTCAAACGCAAGGGCACTTGAATTGCAGTGAAGATATTTTAGCCACCATTACCTTAGTTCAACATGGTGGTGGTCTATTGCAAACCTGCCGTTTTATTATTGAAAATGATTTAAAACAAGGAAAGCTGGTCGAAGTCCTACAACAATATTCAGGTACTCAACGACAATTTTCCCTGCTTTATCCTAAGAATAAATATGAACAACGACACATCCGCTTATTCATTGATTTTTTAATTGAACATCTAAAATATTAGACTTAAAAAACAGACCCGAAATAACGATAAGATTAGAAAATAACGCACCCTGATCCTTTCTATCTCGGCTGTTTTCTATTGTGCTTTCCACTGCCCAGACACTTGGATATTCACTTTTTCTCCAACGCCACCCACAGCTTTTTTCATTCCGAAATCACTACGCTTTATGACTGTAGTAGAGCTAAAATCCAGCAATTTTGGATTATTTAGATTGGGTTTAATTGTCGCATTAAAAGTTACAGGCTTAGTCACATTCCGCAAGGTTAAATTACCTGAAATTAGATACTTATTATTAGCAAGCGGTTTAAATGCGGTACTTTTAAAAGAAGCGGAAGGATATTTAGCAGCATAGAATAAGTCTTCACCCATAATCATATTTTTCAAGGAAGATTTATTAATGCTTAGGCTATTTACATCCATCACAAATTCAGTAGATGCCTTTTGCGGAGCGCTCGTATCAAAATTAAGGGCAGAACTCACACGCTTAAATTGCCCTTTGACGATGTTCATACCCAATGAGTCGATATGAAATCCAACATCACTATTGGGTGTCAATGTCCAAGATGCGGCATAACTTGAAATCGAAATAACGAAGCTACCCAATAAAGCCCCGTTTATAGCGACTGATTTAAACTGCATGCAATACTCCATTCATATTCTATATATTTCTATTCAGTGTATTGCAATGCACACAAAAAACATTAAAGATTTGATTTGTCTTGCGTTTGGTATTTGTACTTTAATTGTTGGTAAATTTCAGTTTTCTGAAACTTCTCTAAAAACTCAGCTGTGCCCAAAGGAAATTCGACCTGATAAATTTCACCACGATAATACGCTTCACGTAACGGGGTCGCAGAGATAGAGCCGACTAAACTATCCAGTTCAACCATTTGCCATTCTGGAAATAGTTTTAAGTAATAAGATGAATCATCTTTAAAATGACCAATTAAACCAATCTTATCGGTCTCTAAAACTGTAGCATTGACCAAGGACTTAACCAGCTCTACCCATTTAGTATCATTATAAACATCAATAACATGTACAAATTTGATTCGTTTTTGATCCGCTTCAGAAAAATTAGACAAAATCATTTGTTCCCGTTCTGATGCCAGAAAAGGATTTTTAGTATTCCGTTCATTTTGCGCAGAACCCAAGGCCAAAATTACATATTGGCTTTGTTGTAATGCAATTTTAATAGTTTGCATATGCGCGAGATGAAAGGGCTGAAAACGTCCAATATAAACAAGATAATCAAATTTATAAGTCATAAAAGTAATTTTTTATGAACTCATCAGTTGCAACAGAATTTCAAATATGCGACATAATGAGGGCATAAAATCCAATTAAATTTTAAAGCAAGGATAGTACGATGACACTTAGTTGTATTCAACAGCCACATCAACATTTAAACGCAAATTTAGAGAATGGTGTACTGACTTTAGCAATTAATCGACCAGAAGCAAAAAATGCACTGTATGGTGAATTGTATCTATGGATTGCAAAAGCCTTAGATGAAGCTGATCAAGATCGTGATGTTCGTGTGGTGATCTTACGTGGTGCAGACGCTGACTTTAGTGCGGGTAATGATATGAAAGACTTTATGGCTTTCATTCAACAACCACTTGAAGGTAAAGAAGGTGATGGTCCTCCATTTGTATTATTAAAATCTGCTGCACGTTTATCTAAACCATTGATCTGTGCAGTCCGTGGTGTAGCGATTGGGATCGGAGTAACAGTACTTTTACATGCTGACCTCGTTTATGCAGACAATACAGCCCTATTCCAAATCCCATTTGTCAGCTTAGGACTTTCTCCTGAGGGTGCTTCAAGCAAACTCTTAATTCAACAAGCGGGATATCATAAAGCGGCTGAATTACTGTTAACTGCACAAAAATTTAACAGTGAAAAAGCACTCAATGCTGGCTTAATCAATAGTATTGAAGACGATGTATATGGTCACGCTTTGCATCAAGCACAAACCCTTGCAGCACTTCCATTGGCTTCAATCAAACAAACCAAAGCGTTAATGAAGCATAATCTTGAAGAGATTATTCAATGCGTAGATGATGAAGCGGTGATCTTTATGCAACGCGTTAAATCACCTGAAATGGCTGAAGCCGTTGCTGCATTTATGCAAAAGCGTAAGCCAAACTTCTCTCAATTTAATTAATTGAGTGAATCTGATCAAAGCCACTGCATGACTAATATTCAGTGGCTTTGCTCATTTTGAATCCAATAAAACTGTTCATTTAATTATGGGTAAAGATCATGTCACAAGATACAACGACCAAGAAGCGCTATTACGAACCCGCTCCACAAGATATCGATATTGAAAATTTCCGTAAAGTCATAGAAAGTCGTCGCTCAGTCCGTAAATACACTGAAAAGCAAATTCCTGCTGATATTCTAGATGCTTGTTTAGATTTGGCTTTACTGGCACCAAACTCATCAAATCTACAGCCTTGGACGTTCTATGTGGTTCAGTCTCAAGCGAAAAAGAAACAATTGGTCAAAGCTTGTTTAAGCCAATTATCAGCAAAAACAGCCGCAGAACTGATTGTATGTGTGGCACGTATTGACCGTATTGATGAAATGGCAAAAAACAATTTAACCCATTTTCCCATGCCTGAAGCGCCAAGAGCGGTAAAACAATATTATAAATTTATCGCATATAACTATAAAACAGGTTATATGAATGCTTTAGGTAACTTTAAAAAAGTGGCTTTCAAAGTTGCACGCACTTTAGATAAACAACTTCCTGTTACTGCGTTTAACCCAGCTGATGCAAAGCTTTGGGCCAGTAAAACGACAGCCTTGGCTTGTGAAAACTTGGTTTTGGCTTTACGCGCTTATGGTTTTGACAGTTGCATGATGGAAGGTTTTGATGAACCCTTAGTTCGCAAGATCCTTAATCTAGGTGATAAAGAATTTCCAGTCATGGTGATTAGTGCCGGTGAACGTGCTGAAGATGGCGTATTCTTCCCACAATACCGTTTTGATCGTGATTTGTTTATTCAAAAAGTTTAATTTTAGCTTATAAATTCCTCCTCTCTGTTCAAAAGAGGGTTGAGATTTTTAAACTATTATTCAATATCAATCATTTGAATAAACTCAAAAGCAGGTTCTTCATAAGGATGACTTGCTTTTAAAGCGATTGCCACTTGTTTGGCCTTGTGTTCAGGAACGATGGTTTCCACTCGCCATTCAGGCAATTGCTCTAAATGATCTAACTCACCAATAAAAGGCTTTGCACCGCTTAACGGTTTAAATTGCCCTGTTCCTAACACTTGCCAAGCGCAATGTTCATAATCACCAATACCACCCGCTCCTGCTTGAAAAATTGCAAGTTTGGTTGCTTCAAGGTGTGATTCTGGAACATAGTAGATCAGTTTAAGCATATTATTTTATATTCAAAAACTCGATTATAGCTTTGTTCATATTTACTTTTACTTATTTTTTATTTGGTTTCGTTAGAAAAAAGCTATGTATCGTTAGCTCAATTCATAAGATTTAATCAGAACTTTAGATTTTATAAGCTTGACAGAATACAAAAAAAAGAGCGCCTAAGCGCTCTTCTTATTTCTCTAAAAATTACTCGTCAGATTCAGTACTATCAGACTCAGTTTCACCTTCATCCATAACAGTTTCATCATCAACTAATTTTTCAGAATCAATTAAATTCTCTGAATCTAAAGCAGTCTCGCCTTCGATCGCGTCTAACTGATCGATAATCTCATCATCAGCTTCGACAGCTTCAACTGCAACCACACCGACCAAGACTTCTTCATTACCTAAGCGGATCAAACGGACACCTTGGGCATTACGACCAGTTCGCGCTACTTCAGAAGCACGGGTACGAACCAGTGTTCCACCATCAGAAATCAACATCAATTCTTTAGATTCATCGATGGCAACAGCGCCCACTAACTCACCATTACGTTCAGATGTTTTAATGGCAATAACACCTTTACCACCACGTTTTTTAGTTGGGAAGTCATCTACTGGTGTACGTTTACCATAACCATTTGCAGAAGCACATAACACTTCGCCAGTTTCTGGTACAACAACTAACGAAACGATTCGGCTAACCACATTGGTATTTGAATCTGCAGTATCTTCATCATCTGAATCTACATCAACTTCAACATCTTCTTCTGTTTGTGCCGCAGCCAATGCCACACGCATACCACGAACACCTTTCGCAGTACGACCCATCACACGAGCATCAGTTTCAGAGAAACGAATTGCTTTACCTTCATTTGAGAACAACATGATTTGCTGTTCACCATCAGTAATTGCAACACCAATTAAAGTATCTTCTTCTTTCAACTCAATGGCACGTAAACCATTTGAACGAACATTACCAAACTGCTCTAATTCAACACGTTTTACTGTACCTGATGCTGTTGCCATAAATACATAGAAGTTTTTACGCACACTTTCTACACGTTCAGCAAATTCAGCAATTAATTCATCATCAAGATCAGAAGCAGAAAGCTCAATACCAATTTCTTTGAGTTGCTTACGTAAAGCATCTGATAAGTCATCTGGATTCTCACCAAGCTCTGCAAACGCAGCTTTTAGTGCTTCGTAATGTGAGTCGATAATTGTGTTTTCACGCAGTTGAGCAACGTTGGCACGGACAAAAGTTCTAAACTCAGTTAAACGCTCAGTAAATTTCTTCGGAGCATCAATTACAGGAAGAATCGCTGTAATGGTCTCTTCTGCATCCAGTGGTAATAAGTTCACCATTGGGCGGCCTTTTGCACCACGTGACGCTTGAGGTACTTCAAATACTCTTAAGCGATAAACTTTACCTACATTGGTAAAGCATAATACAGTTGCATGGTTCGATGTCACGATTAAATGTTGAATATAATCGTCTTCTTTCATCGAAGTTGCAGATTTACCACGTCCACCACGGCGCTGTGCAGCATAATCAGACAATGGTTGAGTTTTTGCATAACCTGTTTTTGAAACAGTTAAAACAACTTGCTCTTCTGGGATTAAATCTTCACGAGAAAAATCAATACGTGATTCAACAATATCCGTTTTACGTGCATCGCCATACTGTTGAAGAACCAATGCAAGTTCTTCACGAATCACATTCATCAAAAGATTGAAGTCATTTAAAATTGCTGTAAGTTCAGCAATTTGAGCTAAAATTTCAGAATATTCAGCTTGTAACTTATCTTGTTCAAGACCGGTTAAACGATGTAAACGTAATTCTAAAATTGCACCAACCTGAGCTGGAGATAAACGATAAAGCTGACCATCCAAACCAAATGGACGACTTGGATCTTCACCTTCGATCTCATCCGGACGAACTGAAATTGCACCCGCTTTTTCTAGCAATGCAACAACATTTCCACCCGCCCATTCGCCAGCAAGTAAACGCTCACGTGCTTCAGCTGGATTCGCAGAAGTCTTAATGGTTTCGATGATTTCATCAATATTAGCTAAAGCAACAGTCAAACCTTCTAAGATATGACCACGCTCACGCGCTTTCCGTAATTCAAACATGGTACGGCGTGTCACTACTTCTTGACGGTGACGAATAAATGCCGCAATGATGTCTTTTAAATTCATCAGTTTAGGTTGGCCATTGTCTAGGCAAACCATGTTGATACTGAATGAATTTTCAAGTTGAGTATTTAAAAATAAGTTATTGACAATAACTTCAGCGTTTTCACCACGCTTTAAGTCAATTGCAATACGCATCCCATCTTTATCAGATTCGTCTCGAAGTTCTGAAATACCTTCAAGTTTTTTCTCTTTGACCAATTCAGCAATACGTTCAATGGTTCTTGCTTTATTGACCTGATAAGGAATTTCAGTGAAAACAATCGTCGTACGACCAGTTTTTTGGTCTTCTTCAAAATGGTATTTACCACGAATATGTAAACGACCTTTACCTGTACGGTAAGCATCTACAATTCCTGATTTACCATAGATAATGCCACCTGTAGGGAAATCTGGACCAGAAATATATTCCATCAATCCTTCAATTGAGATGTTCGGATTATTTGCATAAGCCAAACATGCATTAACTACTTCTGTCATGTTGTGTGGCGCCATGTTGGTCGCCATACCGACAGCAATACCTGTCACACCATTGATCAATAAGTTAGGAATACGTGTTGGCATAACCTGAGGAATACGCTCAGAGCCATCGTAGTTATCTTCCCACTCGACTGTATCTTTTTCTAAGTCAGCCAACATTTCATGGGTGAGCTTACGCATACGGACTTCGGTATAACGCATTGCTGCTGCGCTGTCACCATCGACAGAACCAAAGTTACCCTGACCATCAACCAATTGATAACGTAGACTAAAATCTTGAGCCATACGAACAATTGTTTCATAAACAGCTGAATCACCATGTGGGTGATATTTACCGATTACGTCACCAACAACACGTGCAGATTTTTTATAGGCTTTGTTATAGTCGTTGCCTAACTCGTGCATAGCGAACAGCACACGACGATGAACAGGTTTTAAACCATCTCTCACGTCTGGTAATGCACGAGATACAATAACACTCATGGCATAATCGAGATATGAGCTTTTTAGTTCATCCTCAATGGCAATCGGTCTAATTTCCGATACGCTCATGCATACTCCTTATTACAAACAGTGCAAGCAGCAACTGCTCATTTATATAATCTAGCTAGTCAAAATTTAGCTCAAAAAGCGTTGAGCCAAAATCTAAAATTCAGTCGCACAGTATAGCATAAAACCAAGCGATTTTGTGCCTATCCGACCACACTATAATCATGATTTTTTGTAGTATTTTTAAACAATTTTAACGATTTATTGACAATAAAAAATCGCCTGATTGGGCGCTCAATTAAGCATCGCTAAATTTATAAATGATTAGGTATTTTTATCTCAAAACCTGACCTATTTTTATCTATCCAATCATACTCAATGGTGTGCTTCATTCACTATTTTTGCGATGTTTATCAGTAAAAATAAATCACATCAAACAGTTTTATTTCGGATCGATTAAAACAACTCAAACATGAAAATTGCCATATAAAATCCGATATGGCAAAAAATATGAGAAAGTGATACTAAGTCCACCCCACTGATCAAAAAAATCTAAACACTTCCAAATATAGAGTGTTGTAAATTTCTATAATTTATATGGATCTGACTGAAGCAATTCACAGTGTTGCAGCAAATCATCACTGATTGCTACGCGATAACACTGCCAATCACGAATTTGATTATTTTCAAGCTGTGGAACCATATATATTCGACTTGCAGGTGCATCAGTGAATTTACCCACTAAAATCCCTTGCTGTGTAATTTCAATTTGATCAAAAATAAAATCACTAAACTGGGTCTGTTCAAACTTTTCAATATCTTTTAGGCTCGTCGCAAAACGATGCTTGGCATCATAATACTGTGCTAAGCGTGCTTGATAAGCTTGCATATCAAAATAACGTGCTTGGTATTCATTAGACACCACCTCTTCGCTTGCGGGTAGTGCTTCATCTGTTGTAGCGGCCTCATCTTGATTGGATGACCCAATAACAGACATTACGATAGGAATAACTACACTTGAAATAACCCCAAGCACTGCGGGACCAAACATAAATACAGCTAAAAGTATCCAGACAATTTTAAAATTTTTCTTTTTAGGCTGATTTTGCGACTCTCTTTGAGTATTTGCGACTCTCTGCTGCCACGATTCAAGTAACGCACTCGCCTTATCACCTACAGAAGCATGCTGATTGCTCTCGGTTTCATTGTTCGGCGGAGTCTGACGAGGTTTTATATTATGCGTGGGATTTGACTGCTCTTGCTTATTTTCACGACGTACAGAAAATTCAACATTGCTATTGCCTGTTAAATTGTTGGTCTGTTTAACCTGTTTTAAACGAGTACCACAAATACCACATTTCATGGCTTCATTGATATTCTCAGCGTAACATTTAGGACACTTCATATTTATAGCTATTCTAGGTGAGATGATAAGGAATTGAGCAATAATGGAAAAACGCAAGGATTTAAAACGACAGAATCAGCCAGTCTAACGCGCCAACAAGTATAGAATTAAAAGAATGGTCAAGAGACACTACAGGATTAAATACAATGTTATGCCTGTAACAGCTGATTTACACTGGAATTTTCTGTATGTCGCCAGTATACGATGGAAAATTTAATTGTGTTTATGCTTTGATCTTATCGGGTTTAAAATTGGACTTCAAGGTATTTATCCACTGTTTCTCTCTTGTTCTTTTCGCCAAAGCATTGATCTCGTTACATCAATTACTTATTGATAAAATAATCACTCAAGATACAGCATCTTAAACATAAAAATTAAGATCCGAAAAAATGAAAATAGCATTTTTGATCACTATTTTTATTTTATGACAGCTTATGTTTAAAACCACTTTTATAAATCAAAAAAAGATCGTGTAGCGCGAATCATATGAATTTTGCAAGGTTCCTTATCCCTATGGGAGAAAATGACGATAAAGGAACTTTTAAGTTGATTTAGACTATAAAAAGGACTGATGAGAGAAGCTACTCAGAGTTTCTTTATTCGAATAGAGAATAACCCACCATCACGACCTTATTTATCCGTGCACACCATCCATCTACGTATTCAATAAATTTCTAAAATAAAAAAACGCACTTAGGAAATCCTAAGCGCGTTTTTTGAAACTTAATTCGAGAATTAAAGTTTAGAAACTAATTCTGGAACAACAGTATTCAAATCACCAACTAACCAGTAGTCAGCTACAGCATTGATAGGTGCTTCTTCATCTTTGTTGATTGCAACAATCACTTTAGAATCTTTCATACCTGCCAAATGCTGGATCGCACCAGAAATACCTACAGCGATGTAGAGATCAGGCGCAACGATTTTACCAGTTTGACCAACTTGCATATCGTTAGGAACGAAGCCAGCATCAACCGCAGCACGTGAAGCACCTTGAGCAGCACTAAGCTTGTCAGCAAGAGGATCAAGTACTTTATGATAGTTCTCACCAGAACCAACACCACGACCACCCGATACAACGATACGCGCAGCAGTTAATTCAGGACGTTCTGATTTCACAATTTCTTCAGAAATGAACTTAGAAATACCTGCATCACCTGTAGAAGCCGCTGATTCAACTGCAGCAGAACCGCCTTCAGCAGCAACAGGATCAAAAGCTGTACCACGTACAGTTGCAAGAACAATTGCTTCGTCAGATTGAACTGTAGCAATGGCATTACCTGCATAAATTGGACGTTTGAAAGTTTTAGGACCTTCAACAGCAATGATGTCAGTAATCATGCTTGAGTCTAAAAGTGCAGCAGCGCGTGGCAAGATGTTCTTACCTGTTGTTGTTGAAGCAGCAAGGATATGTGAATAACCTTTACCTAATTCAGCAACAAGTTTCGCTACATTTTCAGCCAATTGGTTTGCATAAGCTGCATCATCAGCAAGCAAAACTTTGCTTACACCAGCAACTTTCGCAGCAGCATCTGCAACTGCTTGAGCACCAGAACCTGCAACCAATACAGTGATATCACCACCGATTTTTTGAGCCGCAGCAACAACGTTTAAAGTTGCACCGTTAAGTGTCTTATTGTCGTGCTCAGCGATAACTAAAATACTCATGATTTTATCCTTCTGTATTAGATCACTTTCGCTTCATTTTTAAGTTTTTCAACAAGCTCGTCTACAGACTTCACTTGTACACCAGCTTTACGCTCTGCAGGTGGTTCAACTTTAACTGTTTTAAGATTAGAAGTTGCTGTAACACCGAAATCTGCAGGAGTTTTCGTATCAAGTGGCTTTTTACGTGCTTTCATAATGTTTGGAAGCGCAGCATAACGTGGCTCATTCAAACGTAAGTCAGTAGTGATGATCGCTGGAGTATTTAACTCAACAGTTTGTAAACCACCATCAACTTCACGAGTTACTTGAACTTTATCACCATTTACTGTTACTACAGAAGCAAATGTACCTTGACCAGCGCCAAGTAAAGCACCCAACATCTGACCAACTTGGTTAGAGTCGTCATCAATTGCTTGCTTACCTAAAAGCACAAGTTGTGGTTGTTCTTGTTCAACAACAGCTTTTAGGATTTTAGCAACTTCTAAAGCGCCAAGTTGACTGTCATCAGCCTCAACTAAAATACCGCGGTCTGCACCAAGCGCCATAGCAGAACGAATTTGTTCTTGCGCTTCTTTTGGTCCAATAGAAACAACAACGATTTCTGAAACTGTTCCTTTTTCTTTTAAGCGAACCGCTTCTTCAACTGCGATTTCATCGAATGGGTTAATTGACATTTTAACGTTAGTAAGGTCTACCCCACTATTGTCCGGTTTAACGCGAACTTTAACGTTGGCATCAACCACACGTTTTACAGCAACAAGAGCCTTCATGTAATCCTCGGCTGTTTTAGCAAAAGTAAATGTTAAGAAGAGTTATAATAACGCTTCATTTAAAATTATTTAGGTGTCCTATCTTGCAATGTGATTGGCATTTCGGTCAAGTCACAATTCGCAAAACTACTGTAAAAAGTCATAAAAAAGCTTGAACGTACAGTTCACATTTTTTCTAAATAATTTAACTTAGACACGTAAGGCTACTATTTCGACAATATTTATATATTGATAAATAACATTATTTGTATTGATTCTGTATAAATAATCAAAAGAATTAAGATAAATTATCAATCAATCAAAGGGATGACACTAGCCTTTCATCGATACTGTTACGCTCTGTCATTTTAGACAGATTCAGCAATTTTTCTAAGTATGTTTATTGATTAAATTTGTGAACTTTTTGGCATTAAACTTGTAACAAAATACTAAATATGCAAAAACGGGCTTCTTTTCAGAATCACCCGTTTGTTTCTGCTTGGATTAATTTGCCAATAACCATGCGGCTGCAATGGTCAACAAAGCTCCTGAACCGCCATCAATCCATTTTTGCTTACGTTCATTGATGTGCTGCTCTTTGGTCAATTGAGCAATCAAAAGGCTCAAACCACAATACACCAAGAATATCAAAGCAATAAAAATTGCTGACAAGGCTAAGCCTTGAAACACGGTGTTACCTGATTTATCGATGAATTGTGGCAAAATCGCAAAATAGATCAACATGCCCTTTGGATTCAACAATGCTGTGACAAAGCCTTTACGAATAGGATTTGAAACTGCTTTCTGCTCAATACGTAATGTCTTTTGGCTAAATACTGATTTAATCAAATGAAATGCCAAATACAATAAATAGGCGATCCCTAAATATCGAATCGTCTCAAACAATACTGGGAATGAAACAATAATTGCGGCAATGCCAAGCGCAACCAGAATCGAATGAACCAGATAGCCAGAACAGATACCGATTGTCGCCATCATACCTGCTTTCGCATCTTTACCTATCACTTGTGACAGGATAAATAACATATCTGGTCCTGGTGTGAAAATTAACGGAAGTACCGTTAAGGCAAAAAGTACAAATACAGACATCTCTTTTCCCTTTCTGAAGTTTGACTGCGAGAAGAAAACAGTATCTTTTAAAATGCTTAAAATAGGATTTCAAATATTCTATAATGATGATTATTTTTCAAATTAAATTCTAATTTATGAAAATTTCATCTAAGACTATTCTAATCAAGCTAGACCGTATTGATAAAAATATCATTCGTGCTTTACAAGCCAATGGTCGAATCCAAAATAATGATCTGGCTCGTGAGATTGGGCTCTCGCCCTCATCATGCCTAAGACGAGTTCGACTCTTAGAAGAAGCCAAAGTTATCCAAAACTATACAACAGTGGTGGATCCACAAAAAATTGGCTTTCAATTGATGCTATTCTCAAGAATCTGGTTGTTAGGGCAAGATGCTGAAACCATTGATACCTTTATTGAAGCGATGAAAGAACTGCCTCAGGTCATGGAGTGTTATATTATTCTGGGTGAATGTGATGCGATGTTAAAAGTGGTGGTCCCTGATTTAGAAAGCTATCGTAAATTTCAGTCGACACATTTGACCAAAAAGAATGGTATTACCAGTGTAAAAACGGATGTCCCAAGTCAAATTATTAAACAAAGCTTTCAGCTACCTCTTGAAGATTTGTAATTCAAAAAATACGATTAGGTGAATATGAAAACATTCAATCCCCCCGTTCAATTAGAAACACCCAGACTTATGCTTAGACAGTGGCAAGCTCGTGATTTTGAAGCTTTTGCAGATTTAAATGCTGATCCAGAGGTTATGCGGTATTTTCCAACGACCTTGTCAAAAAACGAAAGTGACCTTTTGGCACATCGATTTCAAGACTCAATTACCGAATATGGTTGGGGATTTTGGGCGGTTGAGTTAAAAGAAAATCAGCAATTTATCGGTTTTGTGGGTCTAGCCAATCAAGCGGAAAGATATGCTTTCTCTCCTTGTGTTGAAATTGGTTGGCGATTTGCACAACAATATTGGCATCAGGGCTATGCAACAGAAGCAGCTCAGCAATGTTTGGCATTTGCATTTGAAAAATTAGCTTTAGAACAAGTTGTTTCTTTCACATCTGTACTGAATCAAGCTTCGGAAAAAGTGATGCAACGACTTGGTATGGATTATGTTGAAAACTTTATGCATCCCGCTTTAGACAAAAACCATGCTTTGGCTGAACATGTACTTTACCGTATACAAAATCCAAAGCTGTAACGCTGGTCAATATGTGGGTTATCTTGGGCGATGCAAAATTTTATATCGTAAAACAAAGATCTGCATATCGAGCCCAATATGACTTAGGCAATGCGTTAACAATTATCGCCCTTTTCTATCTAAGCAGTGCTTTGATCAGGATGTTTAATAAAAATGATTTATGAATTATGTACAGATCGTCTTTTACTTCGACAATGGCAAGCTTCTGATTACGATGCATTTGCAAAAATCACAGCAAATCCTGAAGTGATGCAATTTTTCCCCAAAATTTTAAATCGTGAGCAAAGTGACGAACTGGCAAATCAGATTAAATATTTAATCGAAATCAAAGGCTGGGGACTTTGGGCCGTTGAATTGATTGAAACCCAAGAGTTTATTGGGTGTGTGGGACTACATCAACAACCCTCAAAATTTGAATTTTCACCATGTATAGAAATTGGCTGGCGACTTGATCCAAAATTTTGGAATAAAGGCTATGCAACTGAGGCAGCTCAAGCATGTCTAAGTTTTGCATTTGAAGAACTGAATTTTCAAGAGATTGTTGCATTTACAGCTAAACATAATCTTGCTTCGCAAAATGTCATGAAAAAAATTGGAATGAGCTTTTCTCATGACTTTCTACATCCTGATTTTGATGAGCACCATCCACTACATGAAGAGAAGCTCTATCGAATTCAAAAACAAGATTTTCAATTTGAGTATTGAACTATTTCGCCATGCTTGCTAAAAAATCGCGATGAATATGGCTTAAATCAATCAAATCTTGATTTTTGAGCTCCAGCACTTGCCAAATCTCAATAAAGTCTTCTTTTAAGTCAATATGATTAGACACTGTTTGAGCCGCTTGCCATTGTTGGTCTGATATCCATAAATAGGTCTGATTGGTTGCGGTATTTACAGCTTGAACTTTACCCTCAGCATTGATACCCAATACTTTTCCTTCTTGCGGTAAGGTTGCCTCAATTTTGGGGAGGCTGAATTCTACAAAATGTTTAATTTGACGTAAGCCATAGCCCTTAAAAATTTCTTTTTGAGCGTCAGTCAGTTGCTTATATTTTTGTTCAAGTTCAGGGATCATTGAAAGACCTAATTTTTCTGCAAAATTGAATCAATAGAAATGTATTGAATAAATACCAAACCTAGATATACATGAGAGCATTTTTAAAAACAATTATCTATTCGACTTTTTTCTGTGCTAAATGTGTTTAAGCACTGTGCATTTTATTAAAAAACCAACAGTGCTTCTCAACAGGTCTATTCGCTACAAAATACAAAAATCAACGCTTAATAAAGCCTTATATTCAAGGTCAATTTTTTATTTTCGATGCAGCAGCTCTTGGATGCGCTTGATCATAGACTTGTGCCAGATGATCAAAATCGACGTGGGTATAAATCTGTGTTGTGGTTAAATTGCTATGTCCTAGCATTTCTTGCACTGCACGCAGATCGCCACTATTGGATAACATATGGCTGGCAAAACAGTGACGCAATAAATGCGGGTGTAAATCAACATTTACCCCTGCACGTAGTGCTTGGTATTTGACTCGATTTTCAATCTGACGTGGGCTAATACTTGTACCGCGTTGAGTAATAAATACCAAAGATTCAGGGCTAAACTCCCCCTGCCAGATTCGATAGATTTTTAACCATTCAATCAGACTGTCTCTCGCTTTAGAGCCGAAAGGTACAATTCGAGTTTTATTCCCCTTACCCGTGATACGCAATAAATGACGAGTAAAATCAATATCTCGTATAGCTAAACTTTGCACTTCCGCCAAGCGTAAGCCACTGGAATAGAGCAACTCGAGAATAGCCTTATCTCGTAACCACAATTGCTTCTCTATTGGCTTTTCAGGTTCGGGCTGATCCATGATTTGATTAACCGTTTCAATATCGATCATCCCTGGTAATGGTCGAGCTTGCCGCTTTATCTGAAAATCATCCGCGGCATTGATTTCTAAATAACCACCTTGTTTGGCCCACTTCATAAACTGACGAATTGAAGTTAAATGTCGTTGTAAACTACTGGTCGAAAGCTGATCTTTTTCAACCCGATAAGCTACATATTCTCTTAAATCAGCAGCTTCGACTTGTTTTAACTCAATCTGCTTGTCATAGCAAAAATCAATAAAGTTGGATACATCTCGAAAATAAGCATCTAAGGTATGTACCGATTGATTCTGTATTTTCCGATCCTTAATCCACATCGAGAGCAATTGCATTGCACCGTATTGCATAAGCTCTCCTTTGATCAAAATAGCAAATGATATAACCAGATTGAAAAATATCAGTCTTGTAAAACTGTATACACCACACCATTGATGACTTCCGCCATCTTATTTAAATTGAGTTTTTCAACAGTATCCTCTTGGGTATGATAATGCTTATTTCTAAAAAAAGCCGTATCTGTGATCATAATAGCAGGGATATCGAAGCGCCAATAATTCAAATGATCTGAGAAATCCACGCCTTGTACAAATGATGGCGCTATCAATCTTTGACAGTCAAGGCGTTTTAACGCTTTCATGGCATCACAATATTTTTCGCCCAAACCACGTGAAGTGAAATTACTCACTGCGCCAATAAAATTTCCATGTTTGGGATAAAACAAAGCTAATCCCGATGGATAATCCTGAACATTTTTATGGTCAAAATATCCAATCATTTCCAAAATATACACCGCTTGAATTTGATCTTTTTGTTTTAAAATGGATTGTGCATGAATATAACTCCCCATATGTTCAGTACGGAAATACGGAGGTTCTTCCAAAGTATAAAAGACAAAATCAACATTCTGTTTAAGACTGGCTTTATTGGCTGCTAAAATTCGTGCGATCTCTATTAACCCCACCACACCAGAAGCATTATCATCAGCACCTTTGAAATTTCCATAAACATCATAATGTGCACCAACAATCACTTTTTTGGCATGACCCATTTGTAAGTGACATATTACATTTCGATAGGTTTTGCCTTTGACTTGATAAGGCTGGTATTCACAAGGAATCGCAAACTGTTCAAGTTGTTGTTTAATGAATGCCGCAACTCGATCGAGCTCTTGAATATTTTGATAATTTCGAAACGCTTGTGGGTGAATCACTTGTTGTAAATAACTGTTTAAACGATCAGGTTCAGCTTGCTGATCATAGCGTTGTTCTGCAGCGACACTCCATGTTGAAAGCCCACAGCTGAGCAATATAATGAAAAGATAGTTTAAATTTAAAAAATTTGGATAAGCTATTTGCATGTATAAATCCAATTAAAAAGCGTGTTGGTATAGCTATAATTTAAAAAAACAGCAATTAGACATTCAGTTCTTGTTGTACGCCTGAGAATAACCAATATCACGCTATAATGATGCAATTACCACGTTAGAAATTGTTAATATGAAAATCCGTATTCTGACCATTGGTCAAAAAATGCCTGCTTGGGTATTAACTGGTTTTGAGGATTACTTCAAAAGAACCCAACCTTTTGTACAGACGCAAATTATTGAACTTCCGATGGCAAAGCGTGGCAAAAATGATTCAGAAGCAGATATTTTAAAATATCGCCAAATTGAGGGTGATAGTATTCTCAGCCAACTGAAACACAATGAAGTATTGATTGCACTTGAAGTAGGCGGACGTGAATTTAGTACTGAAAAGCTGGCTGAAACCATGAAAGGCTGGATGCTTGAAGGTTATGATGTTGCACTGGCCATTGGCGGACCAGATGGGCATTCTGAAGCTGTGCGAAAAGCTGCTGCTTGGCACTGGTCACTGTCAAAACTGACTCTGCCCCATCCATTGGTTCGGGTTATGCTGATTGAACAACTTTATCGTGCGATGAGTATTAACCATAATCATCCGTATCATCGTGCTGGCTAGTCATATAATTGGGCAAAAGTTGCATTGTTGAAACAGTCTGTTGAAATAAAAGGCTTATTGAGAGCATGCATTTTAGCTAGAATGGGCAATTCACGCTGTATTTAATGATCATTTAGGCACAAAGATATGAACTTACAAACACTCCCAGGTTTATTCATTTCACATGGCTCTCCCATGCTTGCGCTAGATCCCGAACAAGTCGGTCCTGCACTACATCGTCTTGGTCTAAATTTGCCAAAACCACAAGCCATCGTGGTGATGTCTGCCCACTGGGAAAGTGAGGCTTTAGAAGTCAATACAGGTGTACGCCCTGAAACATGGCATGACTTTCGTGGTTTTCCTCAAGCGTTGTATGAGATTCGCTATCCCGCACCAGGAAATCCTGAATTGGCGGAAGAAATTCTACATCTCTTGGCTGAAGCTCACCTCCCTGCACATGCAAATAGTACTCGACCTCGTGATCATGGTGTATGGATGCCTTTATTACATATGTATCCTGAGGCAGATATTCCAGTCATTGAAATTTCTTTACCGATGAATATGCATGCTGATCAAATCTACCAAATTGGTCAAGCACTTGCCCCACTCCGTGAAAAACAAATTTTATTGATTGGTTCAGGCAGCATCACTCACAATTTAAGAGAATTGTCATGGAACGGCAAAGATGAGAACGTTCCTGAATGGGCATCTACATTTAGAAATTATGTGGTGAGCAAACTCAACCATAGTAATTATGATGCAGTATTGGAATGGGATAGCATTCCTTATCTACAGAAAAATCACCCAACACTTGAGCACTTTGCGCCTCTTTTCTTTGCAATGGGTACAGGCCATCGCTTTAGTATTGTGCACAGTAGTTTTTCAATGGGTGCGCTAGGTATGGATATTTATCGTTTTGACTAAAGAACCTGATTGATCAAAATTCAGCAGAAATGATAACAATTTGTTAATTATTGTTTAACTTTTAGTTATATCGATACATATTGAAACCGAATTAATAAATTGTATCCATATCTTTTAGTGTTTCATGGTTTATCCTATGCATAGTTTTTTAAAACGTGAATAGAATATGAAATTCAAATATTTAGCATTAGCTGTACTTCCTTTAGCCCTAGCGGCTTGCCAATCTGGCGATATTCAAAAATTGGGTGATACCGCTGTGAAAGTATTACAACAACAAGGTAATGCAGAGCAAACATTAAATGCTTATCAATGGTCTTATCAACCAGCAGATACCAAACAACCCATCGTACTTAATTTTGCAGACCAACGTCTAAGTGTTGCGACTGGCTGTAACCGACTAATGACCAGTGCAAAAGTTGAAAACGGTTTATTAGTTACAGGCAATATTGCATCAACCAATATGATGTGTTCTCCTGAATTAATGAAACAAGAAAGTTTTGCTGCTGCATTGTTCCAATCAAATAAAACAGCATTTGTACTCGATACAGCAAACACTGAAAGCCCAACGCTTACTTTGGTAAACGCGACAGGTGGTAAAGTTGTATTTACAGGTAAAATGACACCTGAAACTAAATACCAAAGCCAAGGTGAAACAATTTTCTTAGAAATCAGCCCAGAAACTAAAGAATGTTCTGCTGGTGTAAGAAAAATGCAGTGTTTACAAGTACGCGAAATCAAATATGCTGACAATGGTGTAAAAACCCAAGTAGATAAAGATTGGACATATTTCTATGACCAAATCGAAGGCTTTACTCATAGCCCTGCTGAGCGCCAAGTGGTTCGTGTAAAACGTTATGAGATTAAAAACCCTGCTGCTGATCAGTCTAAATACGCTTATGTACAAGACATGATTATCGAACGTGAAACTGTAAAATAATTGTATAGAAAAGCTGAAGTTGAACTTCAGCTTTTCTTTGTTTAACTATTTATAAACACCTAGATTTAAATCAGTTTTATGCTTTTTCAATCAGACTATCAAAACATTTCTATCTTAAACTTTGCATCTTTATTTTAATCGATGCAGAACATCTAATATTGAACAATAATTAAAAAAAGCAGTGAATATATACACTCAATAATAGAAACTTAACAATCCATAGTGATTGCAGCAAAGCTCATTTTTTAATACAGCAAGATCGATAAAGGTAAAATCATGAATCACAAATTAAGCATTGCACTACTCTTACCGTTGCTCGTCATGGCATGTAGCCAAGAATCCACAACTCAAAAAGTTCCAACGCCTGCATCTATAGAGACCCAAGTTTCAAATACAGCAACTCAACCACAAATTATTTTTTTAGAGGTCAGTCCTGAAACTCGACCTTGTACTGGTGTTGCACCACAAACCTGTCTTTTAGTCCGTGAATTAACATTGAGCGAAACTGGTCAAAAGAATTATACTGAGAAAGAAGCGAGTTATTTTTATGACTCTATTGACGGCTTTACCCATAATTCAAAGTCTACTCAAATTATTAAGGTCAAACGCACAGAAATTGCCAATCCTGCAGCTGATCAGTCTCAATACCAATATGAACTCGACTCAATTGTTGAAACCATTCCGAGCAAATAAGCTTGTCGCTGTTTTTTAAATCGCTCAAATAAAAAACCGATGCAAAAGCATCGGTTTTAAGTTCAAAATCAAACTGAGATTAGAACACGCCTTGCGCTAACATTGCATCGGCAACTTTAACAAAACCAGCAATATTTGCACCATTTACATAGTTCACTGTGCCATCAGCTTGAGTACCGTATTTCACACAGTTACGATGAATTTCTTTCATAATTGCATGTAAGCGCTCATCCACTTCTTCAAATGTCCACCCCAAACGAATCGAGTTTTGTGACATTTCAAGACCAGAAGTGGCAACACCACCTGCATTAGATGCTTTACCAGGTGCATAAAGAATTTGTGCTTCTACAAATTTTTCTACAGCTTCTAGTGTTGAAGGCATATTGGCACCTTCAGCAACACAGATTACACCATTGGCAAGCAGTACATCTGCATCTTCTTCATTTAATTCATTTTGCGTTGCGCATGGCAATGCAATATCACACTGAATTGACCAAGGGCGTTGACCTTCTAAATATTCAAACCCGTGTTTTGAAGCAAACTCAGAAATACGTCCACGTTTTACGTTTTTAAGTTCCATCACTTCAGCAAGAAGCTCATTAGTAAAGCCATTTTTTACATGTACTGTACCGTTTGAGTCAGATAATGAAACCACTTTCGCACCTAAGTACATGGCTTTTTCTGCAGCAAACTGCGCAACATTGCCCGAACCTGAAATCACCACAATTTTATCTTTAAAGCTTTCACCACGAGTTTTTAGCATTTCTTCAGCAAAATAAACTGTACCAAAACCTGTTGCTTCTGGGCGAGCCAAAGAACCACCGAATGATGAACCTTTACCCGTAAATACACATGAAGTGTCATTACTGAGCTTTTTCATCATGCCCGCCATGTAACCTACTTCACGACCACCCACACCAATATCCCCTGCTGGAATATCAGTATTAGAACCAAGGTGACGGTAAAGTTCGATGATTAATGCTTGGCAAAAACGCATGATCTCGCCGTCTGATTTGCCTTTCGGATCGAAATCAGAACCACCTTTACCACCGCCCATAGGCAGTGTGGTCAAGGCATTTTTAAACGTCTGCTCAAAACCTAAAAATTTTAAAATAGAGAGATTTACAGATGGGTGAAACCGCATGCCGCCTTTAAATGGACCAATAGCAGAATTATATTGAACACGAAAAGCACGGTTAACTTGAGTTTGACCCTTGTCATCTACCCATGAAACACGGAATTGAATCGCTCGTTCTGGCTCAACAAGACGTTCAAGCAAACCGTGCTCAGCATACTCTGGGTTTTTCTCAATAAATGGCCACAAACTGGTCATAACTTCTTCCACAGCTTGTAAAAACTCTGGTTGATTTGGATCACGTGCTTTAACGTAATTTAAAAAGTCATTCAGGCTATTATATTTCAACGCTCATTCCTCAGCAGAAAATGATACAAAAAAGGTCAACCCTTTTAATAAAATGATAAATTTTGGCGCAAAGTATTTAATCCCTTTTGTATATAATCCACAACCTTTTTTCAAATGTTTTTTCAAATAATATTTAAATTCAATATGATAATTTCTAATCACCCCCAAATAAAATGTCAATTTGTTGGCGTTTTTAACCAAAAAGTATTCGATATTTTGATCTAAATTAGCGCATTTTTAGCGCCAAATTAGAGCAAAGATTTTCACTACAAAACATGCTAAAATTGCAAAATATTCTTCGCTTTTACCAAGCATTTGTTCATTTTTCTTTAAAGTTTTATTCACATGAATTCATCGCTTTCCTTCATTCAGCAAATAGATGCCATTTTGCCACAAACACAATGTGGACTCTGTGGTCACCGTGATGGGTGTCTACCTTATGCAAAATCTATTGTAGAAAAAGGCGAAGAAGCCAATAAATGTGTGCCAGGTGGGCAGCCTGTTGCAGATGCGCTTGCGGATATACTCAATCGTAATAAACTCATTGCTGAACCAAGTGTCTGGCCAATTCAAAGCGATGGCCGTCCACAACGCATGAAAGCCATTATTCGTGAAGATGAATGCATTGGTTGTACCAAATGCATCAGTGCTTGCCCTGTAGACGCCATTATTGGTTCTGGTAAACTGATGCATACCGTACTTACAGATCTATGCACTGGCTGTGAACTATGCATTGCTCCCTGTCCAGTAGATTGCATTGATTTAGTTGAAGACATTCAGCCTATTCCAAATGACGAACAACGTCTCTTAGAACAAAATGACTTACGTGGTCGTTACTATGCACATATTCAACGTGAAGAAAAGCAACGCATCCATCGTAAAGGTCCTGTGGTTCGTGCAGAAATTGACACTGAACTCTTTGCACAAATAACACAGCAAAGTCAGGCTTTACCTACCATTGAAATCAACCAACCCACAATAAAAAATCCAATTGTTACAGATGCGAAAACCACCATTGAATTGGCTAAGCTACGCACTCAAATTAAAAAACTAGAGAAACAATTGAGTGTTCGAGCAGATGAAAATAAGCAACATCAATTAAATGAATTGATTCAACAGTTATCTGTTTTGCAAGAGGATGCATCATGACTGTAAAGAATATGACCAAAAAGCAGATTCAGATTTTCTTTGAACGATTACGTGAGCAACGCCCAAATCCTAAAACAGAACTCAATTACTCAAATCCATTTGAGTTGCTTGTCGCCGTTACCTTATCGGCTCAAGCCACAGATGTAAGTGTCAACAAAGCCACTGATAAGTTATTCCCTGTCGCCAATACCCCCGAACAGATTTATGCATTGGGTGTAGATGGTTTAAAGCAATATATTAAAACCATTGGTTTATATAATGCCAAAGCTGAAAATGTGATTAAAGCTTGTAAGATTTTGATTGAGAAGCACAATAGCCAAGTTCCAGACAATCGTGCTGATTTAGAAGCTTTACCTGGCGTAGGTCGTAAAACTGCCAATGTTGTACTGAATACCGCCTTTGGTCAGCCTACAATGGCTGTAGATACGCATATCTTCCGTCTTGGCAATCGCACTGGACTGGCAGTAGGTAAAAACGTGCTTGAGGTCGAACATCGTTTAATTAAAGTGATTCCAAAAGAATTTATTATAGACTCGCATCATTGGTTAATTTTACATGGCCGCTACTGCTGTATTGCACGTAAACCCAAATGCAATGAATGTATTGTGTCAGATGTTTGTAATTGGCCTGATAAATATGAGTTTGGCGCTGCACGCGAAGTCAAAACAAAGTAACGAATAAACGAGAGATTTTAGCAAAGCATAATCATCGTTTAATTAAGATCATGCTTTGTCATTTTTCTGAGGAAGTTATTTTCTGAAGAAACAGCTAGCATCTTAAAATAGTTCTCAATCAAATCTGACTTAACACCTCTAAGGGCACCCAACCAGACTGATCATCAGATAATCTGCTACACCAAATCCAGCCATTTAGTTGTTCTTCTCCAAGCAATAGTTCGCCATGATCTACATTAAGTTCTTTCGCGGTGTAATCTGCGATTGCATAGCCTTGATGCTTATTGATCCATTCAATGATTTGAGTAGGAACCCACCCCTCTAATCCATTGTCGACTGTGCAGAAATACCAATTGTCCCAATTCTCCGAGCCTTGATACTTTTCGCCTATGTTTAGCAAAGTCCCCTTTGAAAAATGAATAGGCTCTAAATATTCGCTACGATGTGCTGCTATGGCAATCAATTTCATTTAGACAGTCTTCTTATAATATGAATGCTGTGAATTTAACATGTAGATGGAAACAAAACACTTAGAATTAATTGCTTACACATCTCAATCATACAAATTCATCAGTTAAATTCATCAATTTGGAAGAATAAAGCACGATGATAGATAAGGATTAATTTATCCTCAGCATGAATCTCCCTGTCTATTTTACTTTTTATTTTCCAAATCTTTCTTTAACTTCTCAAGCCGCTTCCACTCTTCAGCCACCTGTGGATGCACTTGGTAATTACCTGATTTTCTCATTTCACGACGTTGCTGAAGCTCTTCTTTTTGTGCTTTGCGTAGCAATTTAAAGCTCATATACAATAAGCCTAAAAGAAGCAATATACTCAAAATGACCAAGGCAATTAATACAAACTTCACTCTCTACGCCACTCTTGCAAAAAAAAGAGACCTAATATGAATCAGGTCTCTGTTATTGTCAAAGCTTAAAAAAATGCTTTGAATGCGGTCTTATTTATCTAAAATCGCAAATAAATCTTTTTGGACATCTTCTATTGGACGTAAACCGTTCAATTTATTATAAGTCGGTGCATTTTCCCCAGAAGCTGCACGTCCTTGATAGAAACCAACAAGCTGTTCAGTTTCATTATGATAAGAGCCTAAACGCTTACGAATCGTTGCTTCTTCGTCATCTGGACGTTGCACAAGATCTTCGCCAGTTTCATCATCTTTACCTTCCACTTTCGGTGGGTTATAAATCGTGTGATAAACACGACCAGATGCTGGATGCTGACGACGACCAGAAAGACGTTTTACGATTTCTTCGTCTGGTACTTCAATTTCGATCACATGGTCAATGCTAATCCCTTCGTTCTCTAAAGCCTCAGCTTGAGGAATCGTACGTGGGAAACCATCGAAAATACAACCATTTACACAATCAGGTTGTGCAATACGTTCTTTCACTAAACCGATAATAAGCTCATCAGATACTAAACCACCTGATTCCATTACACTTTTAGCTTTAAGACCTAATTCAGTACCTTCACGAATTGCAGCACGGAGCATATCACCGGTTGAAATTTGTGGGACATTGTAGCGCTTACAGATCAACTGAGCTTGTGTACCTTTACCTGCTCCAGGTGGTCCGAGTAATATAATGCGCATAAAAAAACATCCTCATTTAAAACAATATGTATGATACCGTTTGCCATGACAAATTAAAACTTATCATCGTAATGGCATCAAATTTATAAGAAAGCCACAAATAAATGTATTAGACCAGCAAAAAATCCAGTCACACCACCGAGTACAATCAAAATCCATTCGTCTTCCTGAAATGCAGGACGTAACAGGTTTTGAAACTCTTTTGGGGTTAACTCTCTAATCCGCTCTTTAAACATCTGAAAAATTTTCTGTGCACGGCTCGCATTAAACGCAGGGTCGCAAACAGGCACCATCGTAATTTCAATTGACCGATCAATCAAGTCTGTCTTGAGTTTTGCATACTCTTTTAGTCCTAAAGACAATTGTAAAGAGGTCCGAACCAATGGAGTTTCCATAATTTCGTTAATATGACGCTTTACAATACGACGGGTTTTTTCTTTCTTAGGACCATACATCATTTCAGTCATGATTGATTTTAACGTAATCAAATCTTCAGTCACGACACTTGCAAAAACATCTGACACTTCTTCTTGGCGTTTCATAAACGCACCCTGAACATTATAAGTGCCAATTCTTGGAATAACAGGTTTAATCCATGGAAATTTTCGATCTTTTGTCCGTTCAAAAAATTGGGGATAGCGTACGTAATGTGGCTCTACTGGGTTGAAAACCATCCAGATTGCAATCCAGTTGGTTAAAAAGCCCCAAACGGCTGCAAAGAACGGTACCGTCCAATGTTGTGGTACAAAGACATACACAAACATTTGGAAAATACCAAAGAAACTCCCGATTACAGCACTAATATGCCAAATAAAGTTAATTTCTTTTTGCCCAACTTTTAAAAACATACGGACCATCAAACGGCGATCGCCTTCCATTTGAGTCACGACCATATCCCGCATATTAACCAGTGACTCGACGTTCATGGTCAGTTCGGTCACGAGTTCTCTTAAGACACCCGGCAATTGTTTATGCGCTTGGCCATAAATTCGTCGTTTAATCGAATAAGGTAAGTTTTCCCACAAAACAGCATTACGATCTAACATCACCTCATCAATCAAATGCTCAAGCTCAAAACCAACTTGTTCACCGATAATCCGAGCCATATCTTCAGGGTCCATTGCATCTAAAAATTCACGCAAAGAACCCAGTTTGGATAATGTATTGTCTGTGATGATGCCTGAAATTCGCCCAGCTTTGCGTGGCACAATCCCTTGCCAACCCACGGGTAAGGGACCAATATGAAATCCCCAAAACGTGATTGGATAAAATACCATTTTCAGTGCCATCCAAACGTGTGCCCACGTTACAAAGGCTGTCACTGGGATGATACTTAAAATGGCAAGATGATCAGGTCGAGCTGTAAAAGCGTGCCACAAACCATTAACGTATTCCAACATGCATGACTCTCGTATTTATTTCTATTTGCGGTCGAAGGATATGGATAAAATCATAAAAACTTTAGAACCCGACACTTAAGGTATAAGCAAATTGTATTTGTGGACGAGTTTCCAGGACCATATCTCCATTTTTATTATGAAGTTCACTACCTGCACCCATCCCCACACTAAATGTACTTATACGCTCTTTATTCAATAAAACATAAGATAAATCGGCACCACCACCATATTGGACTTCATCACTTCCGTCCACTTTTTTACTTTTAAGTGTTCCGCCATAGACCCCAAGATAGAATCCATTTTTATCTTTACCATTTAATACTATAGGAATTCTATAGCCGACTTGACCAGCAAATTCATGGTCGCCATTATAAAAAACACCTAATTTAGTATACGCAATTCCATAAGGATTTACCCATTCACCATTCGCATGGACCATCTGTTGCGTTACACCCGCACCGATATTCCATTTAGAAGCATCTTCAGGCTTAAACTTTGCCTCTGGTAAAATTCCCTTCATATCTGGCAAATAATCTTTAACATCAGCATGCGCGAAATTTCCGACAGCTACTAACATTAATAAGGGAAAGATTTTTTTCATTATTTTCTCCATTATCCCTAATCTTAACTTAGGTCGAATCTATTTATCCTTAAGGCTCGACTTTAACAGAATTATTTTGGCACTCATATACAAAACGCTATAAATTTAATGTCGCTAAGGTCAAATCCATATAGGCTCTGTTGACAATTCCTCTATGTTTACAACGATGCGTATTTTTCAGGTGAAATGTCAACGGACCTGTATAAGGCATAACAAATTTGTTGCAGAGACTGAGTTAAAATATATTTTGATGAGTTATTTGTGTTTTTTAATTTTTAAGACTCAATCTGGGGTAAAATGTTTGACCCCTAAATTCACCCATCTTTAAGTACTAAAGCCGACGACGTATGAAGCAGCAGTTTCCTCTAAAAAATGTCCAACAAGAAAAACGCATCTTTCGTAGTCGTGTCTTTTTTGCGATTGGTATTGTTTCATTTTTTATGTGCCTTCTGGTTGCACGTTATGCTTATCTGCAAATTTTCCATCACCAAGAATTTAGTGAAGCCTCAGATAAAAACCGTATTCGACTCCAGCCTATCGCACCAGCACGTGGCTATATTTATGATCGTAATGGGATTTTACTGGCAGATAACTACCCTGTTTTTACTGCAACCCTCAGCAAAGCCGATGTCGAAGATATAGATGATACGGTTAAGCGTTTAATTCCAATTTTAAATCTCAATCAAGAAGATATTGACCGTTTTAACAGTCGGATTAAAGCCTCTAAAAAAACAGAACGAGTCACCTTAAAGCTAAACCTAACAGAACAAGATATTGCGCGCTTTAGTGAAGTCAAGTTTCAATTTCCGGGCGTTGATATCGAAACACAAATGACCCGCTATTATCCACATGGTGAGCTATTTGCCCATGTTATTGGCTATGTGGGTCGTATTAACGATAAAGAACTCAAAGCAATTGATAAAGATAGTTATGCTGGAACCAACCTGATCGGGAAAATTGGTGTAGAAAAATCCTATGAAGATTTACTGCATGGTGTTCCAGGTTATGAATCGATTGAAGCCGATGCACATGGCAATGTCTTACGTCATTTAGGCCGTAAAGAGTCAACTCGAGGCAATGATTTATATCTTTCACTCGATTATGGTCTGCAAACCATTGCAGCAGAACAGCTTAAAGATCGCCGTGGTGCAATCGTGGCAATTGACCCACGTACTGGTGAAATATTAGCACTGGTGTCAAGCCCAAGTTTTAACCCGAACTTATTTGTAACAGGTATTGGACATGCAGACTATACAGCCTTGCGTGACAACCTAGATCAACCGCTCTATAACCGTGCGGTCCAAGGAACTTACCCTCCCGGCTCTACCATTAAGCCGATGGAAGGCTTAGGCGGTATTCACTTTAAAACGGTGGATTGGGGAACTGCAATTTCCGATCCTGGCTATTTCCATTTACCCGGTGATTCACATAAATTCCGTGACTGGAAAAAGACTGGACATGGCTCAGTCAACTTACATAAATCCATTGTAGTTTCTTGTGATACTTACTTCTATATCTTGTCTTACCAGATGGGTATAGATCGCATGAATGAATGGATGCGCCAATTTGGTTTCGGTGAAAAAACCGGAGTAGATTTACCAAGCGAAAGTACAGGTCTATATCCAAGCCCTGAATGGAAAATGCGTACCCGAAAAAGCAAATGGCTCAAAGGTGAAACCATTTCTGTCAGTATCGGTCAAGGTGCGTTTACCGCGACTCCATTACAACTGGCGATGGCAACAGCAATTACCGCCAACCATGGTGCACATGTCACACCGCATGTATTACGTGAATCCAAAGGGGCAAAAAAGCATGAAGTACTCAATGCCCCGACAGGAAAAATCAACTTCAGTGGTACAGATGAAGACTGGATTAAAATGCGTGATGCAATGGTTGATGTTATTCAAACAGGTACAGGTCGTGGTATCCGTACACCAATGTACCAAATCGCAGGTAAAACCGGTACAGCACAGGTCAAGAGTATTGCCCAAGGCAAACGCTATAATGAAGCTGCACTTTCAGCACGCCAGTTAGACCACGGTTTATTTGTTGGCTTTGCACCTGCTGAAAACCCTGAAATTGCCATTGCCGTGATTTGGGAAAATGGTAAGCATGGTGGTTCTGCCGCTAAGATTGCTCGTCCTGTGTTTGATTACTGGTTGCTGACTCGCAAAAAAAATCCAATTGTACCGCTTAACCATCAAGTCAGTGGTGGCTTAATGACAGCAGGCATCAAACCGGGTGAACTGCCAAGTGGTGATGTTTCACTTGCAGCAGATCCAAATGCCTTGCCTAAACCGAAGCCAAATACACAGTCCAATACGGCTAGCCAAAACCGTATACCAGCTCAAGGTCATAATACGACCACAGCTCAACCCACTCCTCCACCTGTACCTGAGGCTGATATCAGTGAATAATAAAGTGAAAAACCAATTACGTATTATTGGTGGAGAATGGAAACGTCGAGTTCTTCCTTTTGCTGATATCGATGGTTTACGTCCTACCCCTGATCGAGTTCGTGAAACATTGTTTAACTGGCTGATGTGGGATATTCAAAATGCCAAAGTCTTAGATCTTTGTGCTGGTTCAGGTGCTTTAGGATTTGAAGCACTTTCACGTGGTGCAAGGCACGTGATCATGATTGAACCCAATGCCACGCAAGCTAAATTTTTAAAAGAAAATATTCAGTTGCTTAAAGCTGAAAACTGTCAGCTGAAAATTCAAACAGCACAACACGCCTTATCTAATTTAAATGAACAGTTTGATTTAATGTTTTTAGATCCACCCTATAGTTTAAATTTATGGGATGAATTGGCTCAAAAAGCGGATCAATACTTATCTGATCAAGCATTGATTTATGTAGAAGCGGATCGTGGCTTAAATCAACTGAATTTACCTTCAACATGGCAATTACAGAAACAAACCAAAGCTGGTGTAGTACACGCAGGTTTATTTAAAAAAATAATATAGGGTGTCGCTCTCGTGTGGCATCCCCTACAAAAAATACGCTATTGCCTACACAAATATATTTAAACTTTCAATGTAAAATGCGGCAGTGCCACCCTACAAAAATAAAAATTAATTAAAAAAAATGGGCATAGATTGCCCATTTTTATATTGAAGATAAAGAATTAACGCCCTTTCCAATTCCAGTCACGATCATTGCGATCTCGGTCATAACGACCATCACGACGCTGATCCCAGCGATGATCCGAATCATGTCGCTGATCATAACGACCATGACCACCGCGATGACCATCATCAAATGGTGCAACAATACAGCCAGTTAATGAAATAGCAACCACACCCAACACAATAACTTTGTTTAACATGATGACTCACCTCTTCATCTCATTTTGTTTAAGTTAGTCTTTTAATGTGTAGTGCTAAACAAGCTTATGTTTCAAGTTGTAGTATTTCCACCATGATTTCTTCATGGTAATAAAAATGATCGATAATATATTTATAGTTAATAAGTCAGCGTTCTAATCCAAAACAGACGCAATAATTGACCACGATCATAAGGAAAACTAGAGATGTATTCATAACCCACTTTGTTTAAAGCATTGATCTTAAATTCAATACCATAACCAAAAGAAAGATAAAGCTCACTTGACGCAGGATTATCATTTGAAGGATTGAGCAATGAGGTCTTTAATTGTTGTACATTATAAGCAGTATAATTAAACACACGAATACGCTCATTTTCATAAAATTTATTGGTTAAAATTGAATAATCTGCCAATTCATGCTCATGCTGTTCTGCTAACTTTTTTTGCAATTGATCTTGTTCAAAAAAAATATCATTTCGCTCAGTGATCATTTCAGTATTACTTAGGCTATTTTATTGATTTTCAATTTTAAATAATTGCTCATCTTGCAATTGATCTGGTTGTCCTAATAATTCATCTTGATATTCTACAACTTGATTTTGTGCCTCTTCTGGCATAAGTGCCAGATCATCATAAGCATAAACATTTGAATTTATAAAAAATATATACATGACCATTAAATTGAGCAGGTAAATTGGTCGCATGTTTGGGCTAATCAATTCATCATTTTTATCGGAGTTATACCAATCAAAAAACAAGATGGTTGTCTCCTCTATTTGTTTATAAGTAATTTAAATGATCCGTCTAATTGTAGCCTACATATAGATCAAAATGGCTGAAGCACATCCAATATCAAATGTGCTTTGTTTGAATTATAAATAATATGATCAATATGTTAAACCAATCAACCATCATTCTGAGCCATCATTTCATCGATAGGATTTAAAAAGTTTAATTATTTGAATATTCATATGTAATTAATGCACTAAGATGCTTAAATTCCTCTAGAAGTTTTTTATATTTTTAATTTTGCATCGGTGCAATTGATAAACTTTGTAACTCATCTCTCAATCGAAGAGTCTGATCAATAAAAGTGCTAAAATTAAATTGATATCAAATGAGTTGATTTGAACATGGAAATACGAGATCAAATTATTTTAGTGACTGGTGGCGCACGTGGTTTAGGACTTGCAATTACCCATGCTTTGATTCGTGAAGGCGCAAGAGTTGTGGTGAATTATTTCAATAGTGAAGAATCCGCTCAACAACTTGCCAAGGAACATGCCGAACAGGTTTTTATTTACAAAGCAGATGTAACTGATGCAGATCAAGTCAACACGATGTTTAAAAAAGCAAAACTGCATTATGGACATGCAATCACCTCAGTGATTAATAATGCGCTATTGGCATTTAAATTTGATGGTGATCTACGTCCAAAAGTTGAAACGTTGAGCTGGCACAGTATGCAACAGCAATTGGACAGTGCAGTTAAAGCCGCTTTAAACACCACCCAAGCTGCATTAGAAGATATGAAAAAAGATCATTTTGGTCGAATCATCAATATTGGAACCAATCTTGTGCAGAATCCTGTGGTTCCCTATCATGATTATACTGCGGCTAAAGCAGCACTTTTGGCCTTTACCCGCACAACGTCACACGATTTAGGTCAGTATGGCATTAATGTAAATATGCTTTCAGGTGGTCTATTACGCAAGACTGATGCCAGCAGTGCAACACCTGATCAAGTGTTTGATTTGATCGCTGCCTCTACGCCCTTGCAAGAAGTCACCACACCTGAGCAGTTTGCAGATGCCGTGCTGATGTTTTTATCACCGTGGTCACGCGCTGTAACAGGACAAAATTTGATTGTGGATGGTGGTTTAGTCAAAGGCTAATCACAGATCACCCATCTTATATAAATCTCCTTTATCTTGATCACAAGATTAAACACTAACCATCAAGAAGCGACAACCAATACTCTACAACCAATAAAAATGGGAGCCGATTGGCTCCCATTTTTTAGCTTAAAAATTTAAACTTTGAATTAAACTAAGCCTTTCTTTTTTAAGACATCAAACATAGTTGAACCAAGTTCAGCTGGGCTACGCGTATATGCCATACCCGCTTTTTCAAATGCAGCAAACTTCTCTTCAGCAGTACCTTTACCGCCAGAGATAATCGCTCCTGCGTGCCCCATACGCTTACCTTTAGGCGCTGTTACACCCGCAATATAACCAACAACAGGTTTAGTCACATTAGATTGAATATACTCAGCAGCTTCTTCTTCCGCACTACCACCAATTTCACCAATCATGATGATTGCTTCTGTTTGTGGGTCTTCTTGGAAAAGTTTTAAGCAGTCAATTTGGTTCATACCCGGAATTGGGTCACCACCGATACCAATACACGTAGACTGACCTAAACCAAGCTTAGTCGTTTGAGCAACTGCTTCATAAGTCAATGTACCAGAACGAGAAATGATCCCGATTTTACCTGGTTGATGGATATGGCCTGGCATAATTCCAATTTTACATTCGCCCGGTGTAATAATACCTGGGCAGTTTGGACCGATTAAACGTGCATTATTACCATAAGTTTCAAGGTAACGTTTCGCTTTTAACATGTCTAAGGTTGGAACACCTTCGGTGATCACCACGATTAACTCAATACCAGAATCGACTGCTTCAACAATTGAATCCAGTACAAATGGTGCAGGCACATAAATTGATGTTGCATTTGCACCCGTTTCTTTTACTGCTTCACGCATTGTATTGAAAACAGGTAGACCAATATGAGTTTGACCACCTTTACCCGGTGTTACCCCACCAACTACTTTTGTACCGTATGCAATTGATTGCTCAGAATGGAATGTACCATTCTTACCTGTAAAGCCTTGTACCAATACTTTTGTGTCTTTATTAACTAATACGCTCATGATTGATACTCCTTACGCTTTCACAGCAGCAACAACTTTTTCTGCAGCATCAGCTAAGCCGTTCGCAGAAATTAATTTTAGACCTGATTCATCAAGTAATTTAGCACCTAATTCTGCATTGTTCCCTTCTAAACGAACAACTACAGGTACGGTTACATTTACTTCTTGAACCGCTGCAATAATCGCTTCAGCAATCATGTCACAACGTACGATACCACCAAAAATATTGATCAATACACCTTGTACAGATGAATCTGAAAGAATAATTTTAAATGCTTCAATGACGCGATCTTTAGTCGCACCGCCACCAACATCAAGGAAGTTTGCTGGCTGACCACCATACAGTTTGATGATGTCCATTGTTGCCATCGCAAGACCAGCACCATTCACCATACAACCAATATTACCTTCTAAAGCAACATAGTTAAGGTCAAATTCAGATGCTTTTAACTCACGCTCATTTTCTTGAGATTTATCACGCATCGCTGCAATTTCAGGCAAACGATAAAGTGCATTTGAGTCAATACCGACTTTGGCATCTACACATAAGATTTCGCCATTTTCACGAACTGAAAGTGGGTTAATTTCAAATAGTGCAAAGTCATTTTCAACAAATGCTTTGTACGCGCCTGTCATGATGGTTACAAATTGGCTGATTTGCTTATCTTTTAAACCCAATTGGAAGCCAACATCACGCGCTTGGAATGGCAGTAAACCAACCAATGGATCTACTTCGACTTTAATAATTTTTTCAGGTGTTTCTTCAGCAACTTTTTCAATTTCTACACCACCCTCTGTAGACGCCATGAATGTCACACGACGACTAGAACGGTCAACCACTGCACCTAAATACAATTCACGTTCTACAGGATAAACATCTTCACAAACAAGGATACTATTTACCGGCTGACCATTGGCATCCGTCTGATACGTGACTAAACGAGTACCTAATAGGCTTTTTGCATATTCAGCTGCTTCTTCTTTTGACTTAACAACTTTTACGCCACCCGCTTTACCACGACCACCTGCATGGACTTGGGCCTTCATCACAGCGAATTTGCCACTAATTTGCTCAAAGGCAGCAGATGCTTCTTCGGGCGTAGTGATTAAAATGCCTTCTTGAACTGGCATACCATATTTTTTTAACAGCGTTTTCGCTTGATACTCATGTAGATTCATGTTTTACCTTTTACTACTTTTCACATTGTTATGACACACCAATAATTAGACTTCCATCGCAATAACTATCGGCATTTATTAAAGTTTGTTCTTTTATTTTTAGATGATTATTCAATTAAAAACAACCATCAAAAGTAAAAAGAGCGGTCGAAACCGCTCTTTTTTGTGTTATTTACGTTTACGCTGAATCGCGTGAATCGCACGCCCATCAACAGCAAGCGCTGCTTCATGAACGACTTCAGAATAAGTTGGGTGACCGAAAGTCATCAATTGTAAATCTTCAACTGAAGATACAAATTCAAGTGCAATCATACCTTGGTGAACAATATCAGAAGCACCTGGACCAATGATATGCATACCCAATAAACGATCAGTTTTTGCATCTGCAACAAACTTCACAAATCCAGCAGATTCATTGGCAGCTAAAGCACGACCATTTACCGCAAATGGGAATTGACCGGTTTTAACGTCGTGACCTTTCTCTTTAGCTTGCTCTTCAGTCAAACCTACCCACGCAGCTTCAGGGTGTGTATAAATCACTGAAATAATAGTGTCATAATTCACTTGAGCAGCATGACCATGCATACGCTCAACTGCCATTACACCTTCTTCCATTGCTTTATGCGCAAGCATTGGACCACGTACCAAGTCACCAATTGCATATACACCGTCAACAGACGTTGCACACCAATCGTTCACTTCAACCAAACCACGTTCAGTTAATTTAATGCCTGAATCTTCAGCCAATAAACCTTCTGCATAGGCTTTACGGCCAACACAAACGATTAATTTATCAAAAGTTTGAGTTTTATCTTCGCCTGCTTGGTTATATTGAACAGTCACTTCACGACCATTCACTTCAGTACCTGAAACTTTAGCGCCAATACGAATATCTAAACCTTGTTTTGTTAAAAGTTTTTGATAATCTTTTGCCAACGCTTTATCCGCCATTGGTAAGAATGCATCTAATGCTTCAAACACAACAACTTCAGAGCCAAGACGACGCCATACTGAACCAAGTTCTAGTCCAATTACGCCTGCACCAATTACACCTAAACGTTTAGGCACTTCTTGGAATTCTAACGCACCTGTTGAATCAACGATAAGGTCTTCATCAACTTTTGCTACAGGAATATTTACAGGTACAGAACCAGTTGCAAGAATTACGAATTTAGGTTCTAAAACTTGAACATCGCCACCTTCTAATGGTGTGAATTCAACTTTTTTACCAGCAAGTAATTTACCTGTACCTTGTAACCACTCGATACCATTGCCTTTCAGCAATTGAGCAACACCGCCAGTTAAGTTATCTACAACTTTGTCTTTACGAGCAAGAAGCTTTTGAAGATCAAGTTGGACATTTTCAACTGTAATACCGTGAACATCTAAGCCATGAAGAGTGTCTTCATAGTGATGAGAAGAATCCAAAAGTGCTTTAGAAGGAATACAACCTACGTTTAAGCAAGTACCACCTAAAGATGGCTTACCTTTGTGTACACGTTTTTCGATACACGCAACTTTGAAACCAAGTTGAGCAGCACGAATTGCCGCTTCATAACCACCTGGCCCACCGCCGATTACCACTAAATCAAACTGAGACATGCTTATCTCCAAAAACGAGTTTAAAGGATCACTCTAAACTCGTGTTGTTATTCTAAAGAATTAAAGGTCAAGGATTAGTTTAGCTGGCTCTTCAAGTAACTCTTTAACAGTTACCAAGAAACCTACTGCTTCTTTACCATCAATCATACGATGGTCATAAGAAAGCGCTAAGTACATCATTGGAAGAATTTCAACTTGACCATTTACAGCCATAGGACGCTCTTGGATTTTGTGCATACCTAAAATAGCAGTTTGTGGTTGGTTCAAAATAGGTGTTGAAAGTAGTGAACCGAAAGTACCACCGTTGGTAATTGTGAAAGTACCACCAGTCATATCTTCAATTGCTAATTTACCTTCACGTGCTTTTGCAGCATATGCACCAATACCTGATTCAACTTCAGCATAGTTCATACGGTCAGTATTACGTAATACTGGAACCACTAAACCACGATCAGAAGAAACCGCAACACCGATATCATAGTAACCATGATAAACAATATCATCACCGTCGATTGAAGCATTTACCGCAGGATAGCGTTTAAGTGCTTCAGTTACAGCTTTAACGAAGAATGACATAAAGCCTAAACGTGCACCATGACGTTTTTCGAAAGCATCTTTATATTGCTTACGCATTTCCATCACAGGTTTCATGTTGACTTCGTTAAACGTAGTCAACATTGCAGTTTGCTGTGTAGCAGCAAGAAGACGTTCAGCAACACGCTTACGTAAACGTGTCATTGGAACACGTTTCTCGATACGCTCACCAACAGCAACGCTTAATGGTGTTACAGCTGCAGCAGCTGGTTTAGTTTGATGATTTGCAACATCTTCTTTGGTGATACGACCACCACGACCAGTACCATCTACATCCGCAGCAGCAATACCTGTTTCAGTTAAAGCTTTACGCACTGCCGGTGCTTGATCTTGTACTTGAGCACGTTCAACAACAGGTGCATTACCCGCTTGAGTTTGTGCCGCAGCTTGTTCTACTTTCTCTTCAGATTGAACTGCTTGAGTTTGAGTAGCGCCAGAAACAGCACCTTCTTCAAATGTTGCAATAACTTCAGAAGAAAGAACTGTGTCACCTTCATTTTTGATGATTGCAGAGATAGTACCATCAGCAGGAGCAACAACTTCTAAAACAACTTTATCCGTTTCAATATCACAGATGACTTCATCACGTGATACCGCTTCACCTGGTTGTTTGTGCCAAGTTGCAATTGTTCCGTCAGCAACTGACTCTGGGAACACCGGTGCTTTAATTTCGGTTGCCATTATTTAGATTCTCCTGATTGTTCAGCTACGATCGCAAGTGCGTCATTCACGAGCTGAGCTTGTTGTTTTGCATGCAAATATGGTGAGCCACATGCAGGTGCAGCTGAAGCTTCACGTCCTGCATAGCTAATTTGAACTTGTAGAGCAGACTTCATTACACCTTCGTATAAACGAGGAGCAATGAATAACCATGCGCCTTGGTTCTTCGGTTCTTCTTGACACCAAACAAGTTCTTTTATGTTTGGATATGTCGCAAGCACTTCAGCAAGACGTTTTTCTGGGTATGGGTACAATTGTTCAACACGTACCACCGCAATGTTCAAGTTTTCTTCACGACGTTTTTCAAGTAAGTCGTAATAAACTTTACCACCACAAAGTACAACACGTGTTACATCTTGTTTGTTGATTTGATCCACTTCATCAATCACAGTCTGGAATGTACCAGTTGCAAGCTCTTCCAAAGTTGAAGTTGCAAGTTTATGACGAAGCAATGACTTCGGTGAAGTCACGATCATTGGCTTACGAATTGGGCGAATTGCCTGACGACGCATTGCATGGAAAATCTGTGCAGGTGTCGTTGGTGTAATCACTTGCATGTTTTCTTCAGCACATAACTGTAAGAAACGCTCAAGACGTGCAGATGAATGCTCAGGACCTTGACCTTCATAACCATGTGGAAGAAGCAATGTTAAACCACACACACGTTCCCATTTGGTTTCACCAGATGAGATGAACTGATCAATAACCACTTGGGCACAGTTTGCAAAGTCACCGAACTGAGCTTCCCAGATTACCAAGCTTTTTGGCAATGTTGTTGCATAACCATATTCAAATGCAAGCACAGCCATTTCTGACAATAATGAGTCATAAATTGCAGTACGTGGCTGGTTTTCTTTGATATGACACAGTGGAATATAAACCGAACCATCAACTTGGTTATGTAGCTTGGCATGACGGTGTGAGAATGTACCACGACCAACATCTTCACCAGTCAAACGCACCAAGAAACCATCATCAAGGATAGAAGCATAAGCTAAAGTTTCTGCTGCACCCCAGTTTAATGGCATTTCACCAGTTTGCATTTTCAAACGTTCATCGATCACTTTAGACACTTGGCGTTGCATCACGAAACCTTCCGGTAATTCGCGCATTTTTGTACCAATTTCTTTTAAGCGTTCGATTGGGAAAGTCGTATCCCAAACATCTGTATATTCATGGCCTAGATACGGTTTCCAGTCCACAAACATTTTATCATTTGGTTCAAGCACTAAAGCATTGGCAACATGGTTACCTGCTTCAAGATCTTCACGATATTTTTCAACTAAAGCATCTGCATCAGAACGATCTAATACTTTTTCTTGTACCAATTGATCCGCATAAAGCGTACGTGTAGTCGCTTTTTTATTGATCACTTGATACATCATTGGTTGTGTTGCTGCTGGCTCATCTGCTTCGTTATGACCACGACGACGATAACAGAACATGTCAATCACAACATCTTTACGGAATGTATGACGGAAATCATGTGCCAATTGCGCAACAAACAATACAGATTCTGGGTCATCACCATTGACATGGAAAATTGGCGCCTGAATCATTTTTGCAATGTCAGTACAGTATTCGGTAGAACGTGCATCACGTGGATCAGATGTAGTAAAACCAACTTGGTTGTTGACTACGATATGAACCGTACCACCTACGGTATAACCACGCGTTTGTGACATTTGGAAGGTTTCTTGGTTAACACCTTGACCAGCAAATGCAGCATCACCATGTACGATTACAGGCAATACGTCATCACCACCAATGTCTTTACGACGTACTTGGCGTGCACGAACTGAACCTTCAACCACAGGACCAACAATTTCTAAATGCGATGGGTTAAATGCCAAAGCCAAGTGAACTTCACCACCAGGTGTCATCACATTTGATGAGAAACCTTGGTGATACTTAACGTCACCTGAACCTTTTTTAGCTAAAGTTTTACCTTCAAACTCACCAAACAAATCAGCTGGGTTTTTACCCATGATGTTTACAAGTAAGTTTAAACGACCACGGTGTGGCATCCCAATTACGACTTCTTTACAACCTACAGAACCTGCACGTTGAATAAGTTCGTTTACCATTGGAATGAAAGATTCACCACCCTCTACACCAAAACGCTTCGCACCAACATACTTATTACCGAGGAATTTTTCTAAGCCTTCAGCAGCAGTTAAACGTTCAAGTACGTGTTTCTTTTGATCTGCCGAGAAACCGAACTGACCGCGTGCACCTTCAAGACGTTGTTGAATCCAGCGTTTTTCTTTGGTGTCAACAATGTGCATATATTCAGCACCAATAGAAGCACAGTATGTTGCCTCCATTGCGCTAACCATCTCACCTAAAGTTGCTTCAGTTTTACCAATCGCCAAATTTCCAGCATTGAAAACTGTATCTAGGTCAGACTTGGTTAAACCATGTGCAGCAAGATCTAAATCTGGCACATCTTCACGTTTAGCCAAACCTAGTGGATCAAGCTTCGCTTTTTGATGACCACGGTTACGGTATGCTGCAATCAGTTGCAAAACACCGATTTGACGACGTTCATGCTCAGTACTTACTTCACTTTGCACAACAGGCTGAACACGACTTGAATTACGACCTAATAATAAGAATTGCTCACGAATGTTTCCGTGTGGTTGGTCACCTTTAGGGAATTTATCGAAATATTGACGCCAATCCTCACCTACTGAGGTTGGAGAAGAAAGGTACTGTTCGTAAAGCTCTTCAATATACGCTGCACTATCAGCGGAAAGTTCAGTATCAAGACGCAATGCGTCAGCAACTTCTTGCATTTGTGGACCCATTTCCTATTGCAAAAACATTAGAGGGTGCTTTTTAAGCACTCCCATGATTGATAATGCCAAATCGGTAAATTGACATTCACCCATCAGATACTCATGACCAAGGGGCGTTATAAACATTAGCTTTTACTAATGCATACAATGAATCATAACGCCCTCAATGGCATCATCACTCACTTATATACTCAACCGAAGCTGAGCAATTTTTTGCAAATCGACTTAGAAAAAACAAAGGCTTTTTTGCTTTTTCTAAAGCGGTTCTAATCTTTGCTTATAAAATTATTTATAAACTGATCTGGATCACACTTATGTAGAAAAAATGTACCAAAAACATGGTGTGTTTTTCACATATAGTGGTTTGTTAAATCGTAACATGATCTGTCACTTCAATTGATTTTTTTGACACATACCACCTATAAATTAGCGAAATACATACAAGAAATAATCTATTATTATCCATCCATTTATATCGGGTCTGTTGATACTTTTTCAATGCTTAAAGCTTAGATCCCATTCACTCGAACAAAAAACAACCATCTCATTAAAAATCCAATAAAAAAAGAGCGTACATCCCAAGATGCACGCCCTTTTTTCACATCGTATTAACCCGCTTGATCGAGCAACATGCTACGGATATGACCGATCGCTTTTGTTGGATTCAAACCTTTCGGACATACAGACACACAGTTCATAATCCCTTTACAACGGAATAATGAGAATGGGTCATCAAGACGTGATAAACGATCTTGTGTCGCAGTATCACGAGAATCAATAATGAAACGGTATGCATTCAACAATGCTGAAGGACCCAAGAATTTATCCGGGTTCCACCAGAATGATGGGCATGATGTTGAACAACATGCACAAAGAATACATTCATACAAACCATTTAAGTGCTCACGCTCTTCTGGAGATTGTAAACGCTCTTTTGGTGGTGCAGGTTGATTATTGATTAAGAATGGATGAATTTTGTCATACTGATCATAGAACTGATTCATATCCACAACTAAATCTTTCACTACTGGCAGACCTGGTAATGGACGAATGACGATTTTTTCAGGTAAATCGTTCAAGTTCCACAAACACGCAAGACCATTTTTACCATTGATATTCACACCATCTGAACCGCAAATACCTTCACGGCAAGAACGACGGAATGTTAATGATTCGTCTTGAACTTTTAATGCTAAAAGCGCGTCAAGCAACATACGATGCTTATCCGTCAACTCTAGTTTAAAAGTCTGCATATACGGTGCTTTATCCTTATCAGGATCATAGCGGTAGATTTCGAATGTACGTGTACCTCTACTCATCTTATTTCTCCCGATTAGAATGTACGTGGTTTAGGTTCAATTGGGTCTACAGACAATGGGCTGTAACGTACTGGCTTGTATTCAAGATGGTTATCCGCTGAATACCATAAAGTATGTTTCATCCACTCATCATCACGACGACCATATGAATAGTGCTCATCATCAGCAGGCAATTCATAATCTACAACAGTATGTGCACCACGACATTCTTTACGTGCAGCAGCAGAAATCAATGTTGCTTTCGCTACTTCGTATAAGTTTTCAACTTCCAAGGCTTCAATACGTGCAGTATTAAATACTTTAGATTTGTCTTTCAAATGAATGTTACGTACACGTGGTTCAATCGCAAGAATCTGCTTAACACCCTCATCAAGCAAGGCTTGAGTACGGAATACACCCGCGTGGTCTTGAACGATATCACGAATCGCATCCGCAACTTCTTGTGCATTTTCACCAGAAGTAGAATCATCTAAATGATTGATACGTTTCAAAGTGTTCACAAGTACATCATTTGGAAGTGGTTGGTATTCATCACCGTGATGTTTAGTCACGTAATCGATGATGTGTTCACCAGCAGCTTTACCAAATACAACCAAGTCAAGTAATGAGTTGGTACCTAAACGGTTTGCACCATGTACAGACACGCAAGAACACTCACCAATTGCATAGAACCCTTTTACAGGCACTGTGTAATTCATTGTACCGTTGGTTGTGTATTCGTTTGCAGCTTTATCAAAACCTGCATAGAAATCTGCTGCATTTTTCGCTGTTTCAGGAATAACCACTTGACCATGAATATTGGTCGGAATACCACCCATTTGATAATGGATTGTTGGTACAACTGGAATTGGTTCTTTGGTGATATCCACGTTTGCGAATTTCTTACCAATCTCAAATACAGATGGTAAACGCTTCATGATGGTATCTGCACCCAAGTGAGTCATATCAAGTAGGATATAATCACCTTTAGGACCACAACCACGACCTTCTTTGATCTCTTGGTCCATAGAACGTGATACGAAGTCACGCGGAGCCAAATCTTTCAAAGTTGGAGCATAACGTTCCATGAACGGTTCGCCATCTTTGTTACGAAGGATTGCACCTTCACCACGACAACCTTCCGTTAACAATACGCCTGCACCAGCAACACCCGTTGGGTGGAATTGCCAGAATTCCATATCTTGTAATGGAATACCCGCACGAGCAGCCATACCAAGACCATCACCAGTATTGATATAAGCATTGGTAGATGCACGGTAAACACGACCAGCACCACCTGTAGCAAACAATGTTGCTTTAGCTTGGAATACAGCAATCTTGCCTGTTTCTTGGTCAATTGCTGTTACACCGAGTACATCACCTGCTTCGTTACGGATTAAGTCTAATGCAATCCATTCAACGAAGAATTGAGTACCCATTTTCACGTTACTTTGATAAAGCGTATGAAGAAGTGCGTGACCTGTACGGTCGGCAGCAGCACAAGCACGTGGAACTGGTTTTTCACCATAGTTCGCAGAGTGACCACCAAATGGACGTTGGTAAATTGTACCGTCAGCATTACGGTCAAATGGCATACCTAAGTGTTCAATCTCATAAACAACTTTAGGCGCCTCACGACACATAAATTCGATTGCATCTTGGTCACCTAACCAGTCAGAACCTTTTACCGTGTCATAGAAATGATAGTGCCAGTTATCGTCTTGCATGTTACCAAGCGATGCACCAATACCACCTTGAGCCGCAACAGTGTGAGAACGTGTTGGGAATACTTTAGTTAGCACTGCAACTTTCAAACCTGCTTGAGCAAGTTGATATGAAGCACGCATACCTGAACCACCACCACCAACGATGACTGCATCGAAGAACTGGCTTGGAATATTTGAATAATCTTCTTTAGGGGTTAAAGCGCCCATGACATTTTCCTATCAATTCGCCCAAAAAATCTGGATTGCCCAGATCGCATATGCAATAACAGCAATAATCACTGCTGAAGTTAACACGATGCGTAAACCTGAAGCTGAAGGACCCATCTGACGAGTAGTCACATAGTCAGTGAATACTTGCCACATACCAATCCAAGCATGCGCAACAAGAGATAAGACTGCCAATAAAGATAAAATCTTCATCGGAAGTGTCATCATAAAGCCAAACCATTGCTCATAGTTAAATCCGCCATTGCACAGAATCCAACCTAATACCACAACAGTATAAACAGCTAGAACTACAGCACTTACGCGTTGGATATACCAATCACGAGAACCTGAACCCGTTAAACCTGTAGCACTTTTCATTAGAGAACGATCCATACAAATGAAGCGATAACTGATATCGCAGCCAAGATTAATGCAATAGTTGCTGCTACGCGACCGCTTTGCAACTCTTCAGCAAAGCCTAGGTCAGCAAGTAAGTGCTTAATACCCATAATGAAATGGAATAATAAACCAGCGACAAATACCCATACGATAAAACGTACAATGAAGCCACCAAAGATTGCTTGAACTTGAGCAAAGCCTTCAGGCGAAGACAAAGACTTGTCTAAAAGCCACAAAAGTACCGGTACGAGTAAAAATACGATGACACCTGATAGACGGTGTAGAATTGATGCAATAGCCACAGGGGATTTTAAGTTTACATCTAAAACTTGACCCATGGACAAATTGACAGGTCTGTTGCTTTTCACAGCGGGCATCCTGTAAGTAAAAACTCCATCCGGAGTTTGTTGGAATTAATTCGAAGGAAAGCTAGCATTGTCAGACAAATTTAATTGCCTGAACTTTAAACGACACTGAATTATAAAACGTGCACTGTCAAAATACAAACCATCGAAATTGGCTTTTTCTTTAAAAATCACTCAAATAAGAATCATTTACACCCATTTGAAAAATAAAGCAGATCCCCCACCTCTGTTTTTCAAGGCTATCTCATTATTTTTTATGATATTTAAACATATTACTTTTACACATAATTACGTCTTATATTATTTTTATAAATTTAGACTAAAGCACAACATTACGGACAAAATCGTCCTGTGGTTAATTTCTCCCTGCTGTTTTATTTTTCATCAGCTGGTTAAGCTTTAGTAGATACCCAACATGTTATTTTAAAATAGTCCTTTATTCCTATTTTAAATGGGTGCCATTTAATTCAGTGATTTGACTGAAAGCTTTATAATAAGAAAGAAAGACTTAGTTTGTGAATAATTCATAATTTAGCTGCAAGATTTTATGGTATTTGATTATTCCTAAGGCAACTAAATGCCTATTTTTATACTGATTCGATTATTTTTTATCCTTTAAAAGCTTCAATAAAAACTATTTTTTAATCAATTAAGCATTAAAATGAAAATAAATATTTCATCAACTCATTTGGGTGTTTTTTACACAAAAATAATGGCAAAAGCTATGTAAGTCGTGAAATTCAGATGGTTTTAAAACAGCAACAATGCATTTCGCAACTTACAAAAGCCACAAAATATTGGTCAAAAATGCCATTTCCTGTCTAGCAATCACAATTATTTTTCTGCACCTTCTTTAGAATTTACCTTATTATACTGACCGACTCTGAAATTTAATGATCAATCTTACTGGTTAAAGTTAGACTAACTACTGATGAAAACATTGTTTTTTCATCCATAAGTATAATTGACAAAATTTCAGTACTCACTAAGCTAAATAGCAATTTTTGATCCGTCTGACTTGTACATTACAAGATGACTCAGCAAGTTAGATAAAATATCCACCAGGACAGGAGATCTATTGAATGTCTGCAGCAACTGGCAAGAAAGCCGTTCTAGAGCTTGATGGCAAAAAAATTGAATTACCAATTTACAGCGGCACATTGGGCCCAGATGTAATCGACGTTAAGGATGTGTTGGCTTCAGGTCACTTTACTTTTGATCCTGGTTTTATGGCGACAGCTTCTTGCGAGTCTAAAATCACTTTCATTGATGGTGATAAAGGCGTTCTTTTACACCGTGGTTATCCGATTGCTCAACTTGCAACTCAAGCTTCTTACTTAGAAACTTGCTATTTATTGTTAAGCGGTGAGCTTCCAACTGCTGAACAAAAAACAGACTTCGAAAACAAAGTCCGCAACCACACAATGGTTCACGATCAAGTTAGCCGTTTCTTCAATGGTTTCCGTCGTGATGCTCATCCTATGGCGGTTATGTGTGGTGTAGTGGGTGCGTTATCTGCGTTCTATCACAACGGTTTTGACGTTGAAAACGTAGACCACCGTGAAATCACTGCAGTTCGTTTAGTTGCTAAAATTCCTACTTTAGCTGCTTGGACTTACAAATATACAATCGGTCAACCGTTCGTATATCCACGTAACGATTTAAGCTATGCTGAAAACTTCTTGTACATGATGTTTGCTACTCCAGCAGATCGTGATTACAAAGTTAACCCTATTCTTGCTAAAGCAATGGATCGTATCTTTACGCTTCATGCTGACCATGAACAAAATGCATCAACGTCTACAGTACGTTTAGCTGGTTCTACAGGCGCTAACCCTTATGCATGTATTGCTGCGGGTATTGCTGCACTTTGGGGACCTGCGCATGGTGGTGCAAACGAAGCTGTTCTTAAGATGCTCGATGAAATTGGCTCTGTAGAAAATGTTGCACCGTTCATGGAAAAAGTAAAAACTAAAGAAGTTAAACTTATGGGCTTCGGTCACCGAGTTTATAAAAACTTCGATCCACGTGCAAAAGTAATGAAAGAGACTTGTGACGAAGTGTTAAGTGCACTTGGTATCAATGATCCACAACTTGCGCTTGCAATGGAACTTGAACGTATTGCATTAAGCGATCCGTACTTCATCGAACGTAAACTTTACCCGAACGTAGACTTCTATTCAGGTATCATCCTTAAAGCGATTGGTATCCCAACAGAAATGTTTACGGTAATCTTTGCGCTTGCACGTACAGTTGGTTGGATCAGCCACTGGTTAGAAATGCACAGCGGCCCGTACAAAATCGGTCGTCCTCGTCAGCTTTATACTGGCGAAACTCAACGCGATATCAAACGTTAATTCGTTACGCGTTCAGATCGAACAAGAGACCACCCTTTGGGGTGGTTTTTTATTACATATTCATACCAATTTTCATACCAATTGGTATAATCTATTTATTTTAAAATTCATCTAAAATCAAAATATAACAATACGAATAATAAGCATAGAAAACTGAAATTTATATTTTTACTATAAAACTTACAAATCACTACTTTAAAAAACACCCAACAAATAACTTTATTTTATATATTGTTTAAAATTTTTTTATTAATACATTTTCAAAGGACTTGAAGATGCCTCAACATTTATCCAAACAAGTACACGACCCAGATCAAGCTTTTTTTGGTCACCCCCAACCATTAAAAGGTTTATTTTTTACCGAGCTTTGGGAACGTTTTTCCTATTATGGTATTCGCCCTTTATTAATCCTCTATATGGCGGCTTTAGTTGCTGATGGCGGTCTCGGTTTAGATCGCCCAACAGCATCAGCAATTGTCGGCTTATTTGCAGGCAGTATGTATTTAATGACTGTATTGGGTGGTTGGGTTGCTGACAATTATCTCGGTCAGGAGCGCGCTGTGTGGTACGGTTCACTGATCATCGCACTCGGACATTTATCCATTGCATTGGCAGCTTTATTTGGACATTTCTTTTTTTATTTTGGTTTAGTTTTAATTGTGATCGGTTCTGGTTTATTTAAAACCTGTATTTCCGTCATTGTTGGCACTTTATATCAGGCTCAAGATTCACGGCGTGATGCAGGATTTTCCATTTTTTATATGGGAATTAATCTAGGCTCGTTGATTGCCCCACTATTGACTGGTTTATTGGTTAAAGAACATGGTTGGCACTGGGGATTCGGAATCGGTGGCGTTGGAATGTTAATCGCCTTACTGATTTTTAAGTTAATAACTGTGCCTCAATTAAAACAATTTAATCATGTGCAAGGCAATGAAAATAACTGGGCTCGTCCTGTACATTACAATCCTAAAGCACCCCAAATGATTATAGGTTTTATTGCCGTTGTTGGCTTGATTATCGGTCTAGTTTCTCTTGGCATAATTAACATCAATCCAATTCAGATCGCCACATATTTCACGATCACAATCTGTATTTGTATTGCCTTATATTTCAGCTATCTATTGCTCTTTGCTGGTTTGAATAATACTGAGAAAAAACAAATCATTATCTGTTTTATTTTACTCATCACCGCTGCACTTTTTTGGTCAGCATTTGAACAAAAACCAACATCATTCAATCTTTTCGCCCAAGACTTTACAGATCGCCAATTCTTTGGCTTTGAAATACCCGCAGTTTGGTTTCAATCGATTAACCCACTTTTCATTATTATTTTCGCACCGATCATCGCATGGCTTTGGGTTAAATTAGGCAAACAAAATCGTGACCCTAGCTATATCACCAAATTCATTATTGCTTTACTTCTCGCTGCGGGTGGTTTTCTCGTGATGAGCATTGCCAGTTACTTGATCACCCAAAATGGTGGAACTGTTTCTGCATTGTGGATCGCATCAAGCCTCCTACTTTTAACACTAGGTGAATTATGCTTAAGCCCTGTTGGTCTTTCAACGATGACTAAACTTGCTCCAACCGTCATTCGTGGACAAGTGATGGGGCTTTGGTTTACAGCATCTGCTTTAGGAAACTTGATGGCAGGTTTAATCGGTGGTCATGTTTCTATCCATGAAGTTGACCAATTACCCTTGCTATTTGTGCGATGTGTCATCGCTTTACTTCTTGGCGCACTCGTTCTATGGTTAATGAGAAAACCGATTCGTAAATTACTCAATCAAACATCGACCCCCTCTCAAAAATCTATTGATATGCAATTGGAAAAAGTATGAACAGTTTGTCACCTGCCAACAAATTAGAAAACCTTCGTACAATTATGAAGAAATATCAGCAGGATGCCTTTATCGCCATGAGTGCAGATCCACATATGTCAGAATATCTACCTGATTATTGGAAAATACGTCAATGGCTAACAGGCTTTACAGGTTCAGTCGGCACAATTGTAGTCACTCAAAACTTCGCAGGTTTATGGGTAGATGGTCGATATTGGGTACAAGCTGAACAGCAACTGGAAAATACAGGTTACGTTTTACAAAAGCAGACACCTGATGAATCATCAACACATTTGGCTTGGCTTTCACAACATTTAGCCAAAGATGCAAAAATCTCTGTCAATGGAAATACCATTTCAACTCAACAATACAGCGCATTATCAGCGCTTGCGATAGAACACAATTTCTTCATTCAAACAGACTTAGATTTAATTGATGAAATTTGGACTGAACGCCCAGCACTGCCCCTACAACCCATTTGGCAAATGGCAGATGATTTAAATGCGCAAACACACTTAGAAAAAATAACTGCGATCCGTCACAAACTTATTCAGAAAAAAGCAACGGGGCATTTTATTTCTGCACTTGATGATATTGCTTGGATTTTGAATTGTAGGGGGCGTGATGTTGAATATAACCCCGTGTTCTTAGCACACATATATATTGACCATTCTCGAACTGTGCTTTTTATTGATGATGCAAAGCTCTCAACTGAAATGCAGCAAAGATTTGCTTTGGATAACATTGAAATCTTACCTTATAACGCAAGCATCAAGTTTTTGCTCGAACTTAAACAACAAAATATTTTAATTGATCCTGCTAAAGTCTCAATTTCATATGCACAGGCCATTGAGCAGCAAAGTCATTTAGTCCAAGACATTAATCCAAGCAGTTTATTTAAATCACGTAAACATCCTTCAGAAATTGCACATGTGCGCAGTGCGATGACCAAAGATGGTGTTGCCCTATGTTATTTCTTTCATTGGCTAGATAACGCATTGGCTGATAAAGAATCGATCAATGAACTCACCATCGACGAAAAAATTTCAGGCTTTCGCGCACAACAAGCAGGTTTTATTGGATTAAGCTTCTCGACAATTGCAGGCTTTAATGCCAACGGTGCATTACCCCACTATCGTGCCACCGAAGAAAGCTTTAGCGAGATTAGTGGTGATGGTTTGCTGCTGATTGATTCAGGCGCACAATATGATGAAGGAACCACAGACATTACCCGCGTTGTTCCCATAGGCACAGCAAGCGCGGAACAAAAATGTGATTACACTTTGGTGTTAAAAAGCCATATTGCACTTGCACAAAGCGTTTTCCCTGAAGGCATTGCATCACCACTATTAGATGCAATTACCCGTCAAACGCTATGGAAATACGGATTAGATTATCGTCATGGTACAGGTCACGGTGTCGGCTATGCATTGAATGTTCATGAAGGCCCACAAGTGATTTCATATTATGCCCCAGTCACACCATCCACCAAGATGCGCGAAGGGATGATTACTTCCAATGAACCTGGTTTATATCATCAAGGCAAGTACGGTATTCGGATTGAGAATCTTGTCGTCAACAAAATTAAACATTTTGAAGATACGACCTATGGTCAATTTTTAGAATTCGAAACACTAACACTGTGCCCGATTAACCTGACGTGTATCGTTTTAGACCTACTCAGTCATGATGAAAAAGCATGGTTGAATCAGTACCATCAAACAGTCAGAGAGCGATTAGCACCTCACTTAGAAGGTGATGTTTTAAACTGGCTAAATGAAAACACCCAAGCTATTTAACTCTTCATATCAATCAAAAAAAGCGCAGAGCCTTTTGACTGTGCGCTTTTTTGAAAATCTATATACCATTGATGCATATAATAAAGATAAAATTCTGCACTTTTTAGCATAGTGAGTTTATGGAAAACACATACAACAAAATATCGTTTATCTTCAATAATAAAATAAACTGTCGAATATATCGGACGGTGATATGAATGCTGTGACTACCCTGCCTTACATTTTAAGTTTAATTACTTTGCACAGATGATGCTTCATTTTTCAGAGATGGAAAAAGTGAATCCCATCTGATCGAATCACCGAGCACTGCAATCAACACGGGTACTTATAGTACGATTTTAATTTTTTCCGTTTTGGTTGTAACTTTTGCATTTTTACACGCATTGGATGATTGAATAGTTTTAATCACTTCATTGCTGGCGGATAAAATCTTTAAACTTGAAACAATTTCCCCACCCGTTTTACAATCTTCCTCACCCAACTTCTCACTAAAACGCCCCGGATCACTCGAAGATTCAGCAGTTACAATAATTTTAGCTTTCCATCCATCAAAATAGACTAAATCAGTTGTCTGGGAAACTTGCCCCTGACCTGAGCCTGCAGATTCTATTTCAATCAAATCGATTGGTTTTGCTCGATATTGCACCGTATGTACTGTGAAATCATTGGCTTGACCACCGAACTCAAGTATTCGAGATTGTTTTAGTTTTGGGCGCGTCAATATATAGCCTCCCCAAAAATTTCGTCCTGCATTTTCAAATGTTACACCAGAGAGATAAGCCAGCTCTCCTGACAACAAACGAACCTCTTTTATATAATCAATCATTATCGCTTTGGCGGGTGTAGCTTGAGAAGCGTTTAGGTTCGTTATACTGTTGATCACTGATTGATCTGTAGGTGTTGCTGCAAAACTTAGGGCAGATGAACTTAAAACAAAAACCATAATACTCAATCGAACTGAAGGATAGTGAAGCATAAGATAAATTCTCAGATTTTGTGATTGATTGTGTGCTTAACGACCCCATTCCATTTTCGCCATATACGGGCGAATTTTTTTAATACGTTGGATATTGGTCTTTTCAATCTGAGTTAATTGATTTTCAACATTGGTACTGCATGGCATATACCAATTATCGTTAGCAAATTGAGAGGCGATCTCTTTATTGGCAAATGAATAACCATGACGCGCATAAATTTCATTACGCATCCAGTCCAGTTCCTCAGGAGGAATTTGTAGATCCTCATCTTTTAATAACCGTTGTGATGCAACTGGATAATCACCGACATCTTTTTGATAGCGACACTGTTGCGGCTTTAAATCAAAATATTTTGGTTTAACCTTAGCCGTTGTAGATTCCCAACTAGACTCCAACACATTCGGCTGATTCTGTTTTACAGTAAACGTAAACACACCACTACTTGCTTTAGCACCACTTTCTGTTGCGGTAATTTTATAACCTTGTGAAGTCGTCTGTACTTTCCCTGAAAAATTTTGTTTATTTTTACCAAGAACACTATAGCCTTTGACCTGATTACGATCGATAGATTGGATGAAAACAGCAATTTTCTGCTCATCATATTTTCCAGACCAAGATTTTTGCAACTGTTGAATATCCAGTGCATAACTATTCTGGAAACCAATCATTCCTAATCCGACGAGTGCGATTAAACTTTTATTCATTGTTATACCTATTTGTTATGAAGATATTGGATGCATTTTCACATTGATTTTAGATTAAATTGTTTGCTTTGTGATCTACTTTAAGATAAATAAATCAGGATTCATTGTGGTTTATTTTAAAATCTATGCCATCCTCAAACATAAATATGCTGTTTCAACCTATCTTCCACTATAATTTCTCAATCACCATTCCATTATAAGCAGTGATGAACAAAACAAAAACCGCCTTGGCATATTCAAGCTTGAGTCTAATTTCACTCGTGATCTATGCTTATTTATGCTATCTCATGGTCGCAATATGTTTGCAATATTTCCCATGGCAAACTGATCAGCATTTTCTCTTGTTAAAGCAAGATGTAGTCAATACTCAACCTTGGCAGGTGGCTTTTAAAATCCATGTGATCAGCAGTAGTTTTGTACTCATCGCTGGATTTACACAGTTTTTCCGTGTCTTTCGCACGCGTTATCCCCGAATTCATCGCTGGAGTGGTTGGCTGTATCTGATCACCATTTTGGGGCTGTCTTTACCCAGTGGCTTAATTTTAGCTTTTTCAGCGGCTGGAGGGTTATCCACTCAAATCAGCTTTGTCTTATTAAGTTCACTCTGGGCGATCACCACCCTATCCGCTTTGTACTTTTTATTGAAAAAGCGCTGGATTTTACATCGTGACTGGATGATCCGTAGTTTTGCACTGAGTCTTTCAGCGCTGAGCTTAAGGACATGGAAAATCGTGCTTTATCAGTTACAACCTTATTTTGATTGGTTAACCCCAATTCACATCTATCAGCTAGAATCTTGGTTAGGTTGGGTGGTCAATTTAATCCTAGCTGAAATCATTATTATTCGATTACATCGTCGCACAAGACAAAAAATAAAAGCCCTAAATTAATTTAGGGCTCTTATAAAAAGTGTTCAACAATTGAATACTAAGCTTATTTTTTACTCACACTATAATGGTTTAAATCTAGTTGTTTTAATTGGTTGCGTAATTGTTGCAATGACCATGGCCATGCTGCAAAGTTACGACCATTTTCGTCCAGATAATAAGACTTACACCCACCCGCATTAAATACAGTGGTTTTTAAATGTTTCTGCAGACGTTTGTTATGCTGGGCAAGCACATCCGCTTTGATTTCAAAGCGAGTGAATTTTTGCTCACGCATTTTTAACAAGCCATCAACAATATAGCCGACTTGTGCTTCCGCGATACCAATAAATGAATCATAGACCAGAATGTTTGGACCGAGGACTAAAAACGCATTCGGTACATGTTCAATACTGGCACCCAAATATGCTTCAGGTGAACTATTCTTCCAGCGCTCAGCAAGGACTTGACCATTGCTGTCATAAACTCGTTTACCAATCGGAGGATGTGAAACTTCAAAGCCTGTTCCCCAAATAATCACATCCACTTCATGACGTTCACCATTTGCTGCAACCACTGTATTTCCATCAATTTCAACCAAACCATGTGCAATCAGATTCACATTATCTTGTTGTAGTGCTGGATAATAATTGTTTGCAAACAATAAGCGCTTACATCCAATAGTAAAGTTCGGTGTCACTGCTTTACGCAAGGTTTCATCTTTAATTTGTAGTTTGAGTAATTGCTTACTTAGGAAATTAACAGGTTCCAATACTTTAGGATTACGCAATCCAAAGTTAATCCCATTTAAAATCTGTGCAATGCTATTACGCCAAGTTTGTTGAATGATTGGGAAACGAGAAATGATCCCTTTAGCCGTTTCGTTTAACTCCATATCCGCCTTGGGTAGTACCCACGGTGCTGTACGCTGAAATACGATCAGCTGTTTCACTAAAGGTTGTACTTGTGGGATAAACTGAATTGCAGACGCCCCTGTACCAATCACTGCAACACGCTTACCCGTTAAATCATAATCATGATTCCAACGTGCTGAATGAAACATTTCACCTTTAAAACTTTCAATTCCTTTTAATTTCGGCAAAGCAGGTTCAGTAATCGGTCCTGTCGTAAAGATCACCGTCTTGGCTTGATATTGACCTTTAGATGTTTCTAAATGCCACATATGTTGTGCTTCATCCCATTTGGCACTGATCAATTCATTATTAAATTCAATTTTCTCACCAAGGTCATATTTTTCCACCACTTCTTCTAAATAGCTTAGAATTTCAGGTTGCTTGGCAAATAAATGACTCCATTTATGGCTTGGTGAGAAAGAAAATGAATAAAGTGCTGAGGGTACATCACAACCGCAGCCCGGATAATTATTGTCGCGCCATGTTCCTCCCACACGACTGGCTTTTTCAAGGACCACATAATCGTTATAGCCTGCTTGATTCATTTTATAAGCAGCAGCAATCCCTGAAATACCCGCACCAACCACGATGGTGTCATAGATGTGCACAGCTGCTTTGTGCTGAGTCTTTGGCGCTTTTTCTTCAGCCGATTGTTCAAGCTTTTTAGATTGAGCACTTATTTGTGTTTCAACTTTTACCTCAGCCTTATTTTTAGCTTTAACCGGAGTTTGGACTTCAGCTTTAGGGTGATTTGCTTTCGCTGGCTTTGTAACAGTCTTTGCCTCAACTTGCTTATCTACAGGTACTTTTTCTTTAAGCTGTTTTGCTTCAAGCAATTTGTCTTGTGCTGTATTCGATTGAGTCACCTGTTTAATGTCTTCGACTGTAGTTTGGGTTGAGTTTTGCTCTACGCTTTTCTCTTTAGGCAGCGTAGCTAAAGTTGTTTCTGTTGTCATCTTGATTTACTCGCAGCTTATTTGATGTATTTGTTAAATAATGGATATCCAATACCCAGCGCTTTGGCATATAAGGTGGGAGATGCACGTTTTAATATCCAAAACAGTTTTGCATCTGGCTGAGGAATGGTGTACAGCTTGCCTGCATCCAAGTTATTTAAGGTTTTAATCACCACCTGATCACTGGTGGTAAATGCATGATTCATCAGTAAATCATCTGCTAAACCCGCATAATGACCAGGCAAACGACCATTTTTCATAATATTTGTAGGCACTAATGTTGGACACAGCACATTCACTCGAATGTTGTCACCGCGAAGCTCTGCTGAAAGGGTTTCTGACAATGCCAATACACTGGATTTGGTCACGTTATAAGCGGTCATTTCGGGAGCTGCTGTATAACCCGCAGCTGAAGCAACATTGATAATTGCCCCATAACCTTGTTGCTTAAACTGAGGAACAAAATAATGACAACCATGAATAACCCCCCAAAGGTTGACATGCATACACCATTGCCAATCGTCCAGTGAAACTTCATCAAACTTACCGCCCAGCCCTACACCTGCATTATTAATGATCAGGCTTACAGGATGATTCATTAATTTTTCGGCTTGTTCTGAAAGTGCTTTTACTTGCTCTTTCACACCCACATCACATTGCACAGCAAATGCTTTAGCTGAAGTTTGTGATTCAATCAAACTTACCGTTTCTTTGGCTGCATCCAAATTTATGTCAGCACAAACAATTGTTCCTCCGCGTTTTGCAAGTTCCATTGCAAAACTACGTCCAATGCCACTGCCTGCGCCAGTCACGACCGCATAAGCATTTTGGCTCGGCTTAACTTTTTTAGAAAAAATACCCATAAACTTTAAATCCATCTCTTTTAGGTTTTTATGAACGCAATGCAGGATAAAATTCTTTCGTCAAATATGGCGTAAGAAGACCTGTCTTTGGATTCAGCAGTTTCTCTTTGTAATAGTCCAAAAATTCAGATGTATCATGATCATTTGGATGAAAATCGGGACGCAGATAATCAAAAATATGTTTAAAGCTACTGCCGTAAACACCATCTTTTAAGCCAAAGATCAGGCGAAAATTATATGGAATCTCCTTCCAATAACGTAAGCTAATCAGGTTCTTAGGATTTCGATAGAAAGGCACTAAAAATGATGCAGCTGAAATCAGCACCAAAATCGTGATCAATGCGGGAAAGAATCCAGCAATACGTAATAAATAGTTATTGGATAATTCTTGAAACACATCGAAAGCAATATCCTTATGCTCTGATTCTTCAAGCATATGCCACATCCAGATTGCCCGTTGTTTTTCATCTTGCGAACGGAAGAACACTTCTTCATGATTCATCATATATTCTGCAAGTACCGCAGTAAAATGTTCGATACCAGCCATCAACGACAATTTCATCGGTTGTGGAAGACGCTCAAACCCATATTCAAATGCCCAGCCAGCCCAAGTACGAAACAGCTTTACTGGCAAATCACGGATTAAATAAGCGTCGTTTAACTCTTCATGCATTTTTGAATGAATCGCCTCTTGACCAATCAATGAGGTGACACGTTGCTTTAATAATGGATCGGTAATGAAATCACGATGATAACGAGCAGTATCAATCACAAGATCTTCACCACGAGTTAAGAAAATCGACAGTGACGCAAAATATGCACTTGCCAATTCTGCATCCATATAAAATCGATGATCTACTTGCTCTGGGTCAAAATCAAACTTCATATGTCGAATTGGAATAATCGGCGTTTGATTTTCCAGACTGAATGGCGCCGCAGCAAAAACTTTAGCAACGGCTTTCTTAATTGGCTTAGCGAACATAGCTGGTACTCTTTATTCATTTAATATGGCAATCCATTTCATCGTCTTTACGCTGATGAGCTACAGATCGCCTTTTGAGTAAAAACTCTACTTTGATGGCTAAAAATTACGACATGCTTTGTCAATTACCATTGGCACATGCATTCATTCGGTTTGCAAATTATGACAACCTTAGATAATTGTCAGACAATCACTTTTAAGAGTTGCCTCCACTGATAAAGAATGTCCCTTAAAAACAATTTTTATAAAGTGCTTGGTTAAAATCACAGCTTTAAAAAAAACTTTTCCTTCAAAAATTGATGGAAAAGTTCAGTATCGATCTACAACATCGTTTTTATATTGAATAGAAAATTTGAATGCTAAGATTGAATAAAATTACATCCGTAAAGCTGGGGTAAACGCTTTAACAAAATAAGGGGTGAGTGTGCCTGTTTCAGGATCAAGTAATTCTTTTTTGAAATATTCTAAAAGCTCAGTTGTATCATGATCATTAGGATGAAAGTCTGGACGCAAATAATCAAAAATATGGCCTAAACTGCTACCAAAAACACCATTGTCTCGACTAAATAATAAGTCCCAACTGCCCTTTGCCTCTTTCCAAAAACTTAGACTAAAGCTATTCATTGGACGTCGTAAAAATGGCAACATCAATGCGCCAGCACCTACGCCTAGACCCAAAGTAATCAACGCAATAAAGAATCCTGAAATTCGTAATGGATAATTTGCAGAAAGCACTTGATAAGTATCATAAGCAATATCTTTATGCTCAGACTCTTCCAGCATATGCCATAACCATAAAGCACGTGTTTTTTCATCAAGAGAATGATTAAAAATGTCTTGATGCGTCATGGCATATTGAGCAAAGACCGCTGTGAAATGCTCAATCCCAGCCATCATTGAAAGCTTTAAAGGCTGTGGGAATTTTAAAAAAGTATGATTAAAAACCTGTTCTGCTAAAAACCGATATAACTGCACAGGCAAATTATTTGGAATCATGGTTTCATTGTATTCTTCATGGACTTTTGAGTGAATTGCCTCTTGCCCAATCAAACTGGTTAGACGCTGTTTTAAAACAGGGTCTTGTATTTGATCACGATGATGTCGTGCGGTTTCGATCACCAACTCTTCACCATAGGTCAAAAAAATTGACAGTGCGGCAAAATAAGCAGTCGCCCACTCTTTTTGCATAAAAAATTTAACATCCAACTCATCTGGACTAAATTTAAAATTGAAGTGACGAATCGGGATATTCGCAATCTGATCTTTTAAATTAGGCAATCGACTTGGAAAAGCTTTTGCAAACACTTTTTTGACAGGCTTAGCAAGTAACATATGAAGCACCTATTGTTTATTTAGGGATCAAGGATTTGACTGAAAACCAGTTCAAATTCACATTTCAAGTAAAAAATCCTATTTATGTTGGAAAAGTAAGTCATCTAGATTCAAATACCACTGACATTTCAGGTCAATCCATTGGCAATTTATGACTATTCAATAAAGTGTCTGACAAATAAGGGCTGAGCTTGCCTCTACTGATAAATAATGACCTTTGCGGACAAGTCATTAGCTTTGGCTTACTTAAATCATGATTTAATTTTTGGGTGTACCGAACCCTAACTACGGATACGCTACATAACTGAAATCAGGCAACAAGAAAAGCTTCATGTCAGCATATATACAATAGACAGCTTTTTTAATCGTGATGTATCTGGGCCACAGTTAATCTTTGGGTCAAACTGAATCAGTGCTAAACTTCATGATGTACTTTTTACACAGCACAAAATAAAACAATGTTCAATTTCATTTGGCGCTTTGTACAGCTTCTTCAATTGGATCAATTCAAATATCGTAAATTGACAGATGGCGAAATTCGTATTAGCCAAAGTGTATTTGGAGATTTAATTGACTACAGCCAAGTCAAGGTGATGAATCATCCTTATTTACCATGGCAGCCTGTTGGGATTTTGATGGCGCCCAATGGTTATATTCACTTAAAAGATGCAGACTATTGTGAAGACTTTTCCTGTATGAGCTTGGGTTATCAAGCTGTTTTTATTCATGAAATGGCCCATGTTTATCAATATCAGCGTCATGAGAATGTATTACTTAAGGGGGCGATTTTACAGTCCGCACTTTACCTGAGTTTTGGTAAATATAACCCTTATCGCTACACCCTCATTCAAGGAAAAGCTTATTTCGATTACAATATTGAGCAACAAGGTGATATCGCCAAAGATATTTATTTAAATCGAATTGAAAATATTATTCTGGATAAAAATTCAGTCGATCCTTCAATTTAAGCGCTTTATTTTGATGCTAATTTAAACAAATTAAGTGATACATTTCACAAAAAATATTTAAAGCTGATTTTTTCCAATATAAAATCCAAAAAATAATGAAAAATCACTAGTTTCTATAAAAAAAATACACTAAATTCATGAGGTCATTGATGGTGTACTGAATAAACTTAATGAATCACTAGCTTCTGACGTTTTTTTAGTTAAAATACTCAATGTCTGAAATTTTTGCCTTGCAAGAAAATAAAGATTTTTGATGATTTTTAATGATTTTATAGTTTCGCCCTTTGGCAATTTCTGTGATATCTATATACATATGTTGAATAACTACATTTTAAAAATCAACAATTTGTATATAAATTACCCTATTGGAATAGGATTTGGTTTAAATGAAAAGTTTTAAAATTGCTCTCGCGCAATTCTCTCCATTCATTGGTGATATTGAGTCGAACGTTCAAAAAATGATTGAACAAGCCAATGATGCAAAAAAACAGAATGCTGAAATTGTTGTTTTCCCTGAACTTTCTATAATCGGTTACCCTGCCGAAGATTTGCTTTTACGCCCAAGCCTAGCAAAGCGTACTGCACAAGCTTTCGAGAAACTGTCTACTGTTAAAGACATCGTGATGGTATTTGGTTTTGCCAATCTTACTGACGATGGTCAACGCTATAATGCTGCTGCGGTGATGAAAGATGGACAAGTTTTAGGGGTTTACAACAAACAAAATCTTCCTAATTACAGCGTTTTTGATGAAAAGCGTTATTTTAATGAAGGACATCAACATCTTGTATTTGAGTACTTAGGTCATAAGTTCGGGGTACTGATTTGCGAAGATGTATGGTCTTTAAATACAGTTCAACAGCTTGCTCAACTCAATGTGGAAAGTGTTTTGGTCTTGAATGCTTCACCTTATGAAGTCGGCAAACCGCAACATCGTATTGAAACATTAAAAGAGTTGGCAAAACAGCTCCACCTCAATGTGGTTTATATCAACCAAGTGGGCGGTCAAGACGATCTCATTTTTGATGGGACCAGTTTTGTCATTAACCATTCAGGTGAAGTTGCGTTACAAGCACCAAGCTTTAAAGAAGATCTCTACTTTGCTAACTACCAAATAGAAAACAAAGCCTATCAAGTGGTTGAAGCTGCGCCAGCATTAAACACTATGGCTGAGATCTATCAAGCGTTGGTTTTAGCAACACGCGACTATGTACAACGCTCTGGTTTCCCTGGTGTGATTTTAGGACTATCAGGCGGTATCGACTCAGCTTTAACCTTGGCAATTGCAGTTGATGCGATTGGCGCAGATAAAGTTCAAGCCGTGATGATGCCTTATACCTACACATCACAAATTAGTGTGGAAGATGCCACTGAACAAGCAAAACGTATGGGTGTTACTTTTGGTATTGCCGAAATTCATCCTATCGTAAATAGCTTTATGCAGACCTTGTTCCCATTCTTTGGTAACTCACCTGCGGATACAACTGAAGAAAATCTTCAAGCGCGTGCACGTGGTACATTGCTTATGGGCTTGTCCAATAAGTTTGGTAACCTTGTGCTTGCAACAGGCAATAAGTCTGAGCTTTCTGTCGGTTACTGCACACTGTATGGCGATATGGTGGGTGGTTTTGCTGTACTCAAAGATGTTTATAAAACCATTGTTTTTGAATTGGCTAAGTACCGTAACAGTATTTCTGAAACGCCTGTGATTCCTGAACGGGTTATTTCTCGTCCACCATCAGCAGAACTTCGTCCTGATCAAAAAGACCAAGACTCTTTACCTGCTTATGATGTACTTGATGCCATTCTATATGCATATATTGAGGAAGAACAAAGCCAAGAAGACATCATTGCCAAAGGTTTTGAACGTGCAATCGTGGAAAAAGTCATTCAGCTTGTCGACCGCAACGAATACAAGCGTCGTCAAGGTTCAATTGGACCACGTATCAGCTCACGCGCATTTAGCCGTGAACGCCGTTATCCGATTGTAAATGGCTGGAAAGCAGGTGTATAAGCCTCGTGAATGTGAATAATTCACCTCCACCTTCGAGCTTTGCTCAGGAACTTGCTCAAGCACTCTTGCTTGAGCAAGTTCGCTTTATTAAAAAACAACTCTTAGATCAAAAAAATCCGCAATTTATTCAAAATTTTATTTCCCAAACTTATCAAAATGCAGACAAAATCCTTTTAAAAAATGTGATTCAACTTGAGCAACTGCAGTCTGTGGTGCAAAAATATGCTTTTGAATTGAATTTAGGCGCAGATATTCTTGAATTTATCGGTGTCGTCGCTCAAAAAATTCATCAATATGCCATTCATAGTCAAACCATTTTCAATGATCTACTCTCAGATGAGTCTTTTGAACTGTGGATGTTTAAAATCTTAGAATTAGAACAATTAAGAGACTATATTCAAGAAAACTTACAGCACAACCCGCAGATTCAACAGGTTAGCCTACAGCTTGCCAATCAGATTTTAGAAAGCAACACCCCTTGGCTCAACCAGCTACGTCAATACACAGTGAAACATAACCGTATTGGCGCTAAAGTCATCAGCTTTATTCAAGATCAACAACACAATATTGAGCTTAAATTAGAACAGCAACTCGCAACTGCTATCCGTAGCCAACTCAGCAATATCATTCTACTGCCTAATGAAGACCTGGCAGATATCGCTACACATGTTTGGAATGAAGTTAAGCAACGCTCATTAAAAGAGGCTTTCTCTCAAGTTCAATCGATTGATTTTGAAGAATTCTTTATTCTTGTTTATGAAACTTGGAAAGAATTACGTCAAACAGAATATATGCAACAGGTTATTTTAAATGTTGTCGAAGCATTTTATGAATACTTTGGCGAATATAGCTTACAAGAATTACTACACTCTGTTGGTTTAGATCAAAACGATTTATTTATCGAAGCAGATCGCTTTATTCCACATACACTAGGTGCTTTAGATCAGCATGGCTTATTGGATGAGATCATTCAATCCTTGATTGCGCCATTCTACCTTGACACGCAAACACAAAGATTTATAGAAAATTATTTAGCAGAAAAAGCTTAATCAAACATTCAACTGGATTTTTTCAGTATTCTAAATATTCATAGCACGATGATAATTTTTATCTGTATCTACATCTACTGGTCTTTTGATGATGCACAAAAAAAGAGACCATGCAGTGAGCATGGTCTATAAAAATGGTGGCTATGACGGGACTTGAACCTGTGACCCCCGCATTATGAGTGCGGTGCTCTAACCAACTGAGCTACATAGCCATAAACTGTGTGCGCATTATCTAAAGTTATCTACCCTACGTCAAGCATTGAAACACACCAATGATCATACTTTAAGCAATTGATATTTAAATGTTTAAAATTAATACATATTTATGTTTTTATCGAAAAAATCAGCTTAATAAGCATCGTAAATAAGTAAGGAATTAAGCTCTCTCCTCCTATTAATCTCTAAAAATCGATAGCAAAAAAAAGAGAGTGGCTTACCACTCTCTATTTGCAACAAGCTCTTCCATTTCAATATCGAGATACCCTTGGTCTTGTACCACCATCATCATTGCTTCAGCAATATAATCAGCTGCAGTACCATCCAAAGAAGAATCAAGATCCTCAAACTGTGGCTTCATTTCATTAATTTCAGTCACAGTCAGTTTTGCCATAGAATAAATTTCTGCATCACTAAAGCTGGTTTTTGCCACTTTTTTAGCAAAATTTTCAATAAGTTGCTTAACCTCAGCAACTAGAATATCTGGATAATATTCATCATCGAACATTGGGAGAAGTAGATCGTTAAACATTGCAACCTAAAATAAAACAGCAATTCACGCGCTTATATAACACAAACCATACAATTCACCAAATTGATCGGGCAATTTAACTGATTAATTTTTCAGATGTAGATGATCTAAATTTTAAAAAAGATCAAACAATATCAGGGACTATTGATCATTCATCATTAAATTGCAGAGCGCATGGCTTGCCATACTTTAATTGCATCCGACATTGCTTTTACATCATGTGCACGCACCATACACGCGCCTTGTTGAATACTGAGCAAGTGTGCAGCAACACTACCTACAGCACGCTGATTGGCATCTGCACCATCTAAAGCTTCACCAATGAAGCGCTTACGAGATAAGGCTGATAAAATTGGATAACCCATGTTGTTCAGTTGATAAAACTCATTGAGAAGCTTTAAATTTTGTTGCGCATTTTTAGCAAAACCAAAACCAGGATCTATCATAATATTTTTAGGGTGAATTCCTGCCTGCAGTGCATCATCTACGCGTTGCTGTAATTCAGCAATTACCTCTTGAGTAACATCTTCATATTGGTCAAGATGATTCATTGTGGTTGGCTCGCCTCGCATATGCATAATAATCACAGGAATATTAAGCTCTGCAGCAGTCTCTAAGGCATGTGGACGAGTTAAGGCACGGACATCATTCCAAATATGTGCACCAGCCTTAACCGCCTCACGAATGACTTCGGGCTGTGAGGTATCTATTGAAATAATGACATCCAATTTGGCTAATTCAGCAACCACAGGAATAACACGACGTATTTCTTCGGCAATCTCGACTACAGATGCACCCGGGCGTGTAGATTCACCGCCAACATCAATCACTGTCGCACCATCAGCCATCATTTGCTTGGCATAAGCAACAGCTTGATCTTTTTGATCATGCTTCCCACCGTCGCTAAATGAATCTGGAGTGACATTCAAGATACCCATGACATGTGCTTGCGATAAATCCAGACTCAAACGCCCACATTGCAAAATTTGCTTGGGTAGTGGCATCAGTTGCATGTCAATTCTCCGTATTCAATTCAGGCTAGTTTAACAATTCAAATCAATAGCACAGTGATTTTTTTTCATCTGTGAATTTTTTCGTATAAAAAAAGAGCCTCGATTGAGGCTCTTGTTTATTCACTGACTGATCAGGTCGCTGGTAATGGTGGTGGTGTTGATGGACCGTCTGTAGGGGTTACATCAAGCACTGGATTTTCAGCAACATAAACCTTAGGTGGCTGAGGAACACGACCTTCCATGATGTCACGGATTTGATCACGATCAATCGTTTCCCATTCCATCAAGGCTTTTACCATTGCATGTGCAATATCTTTGTTATTTTCAAGAATATCACGCGCAACACGATACTGTTCATCTAGGATACGACGTACTTCTTGATCAACCTGTTGTTGTGTTGCTTCAGAAATCGTACGGCTACCGACATTTCCGAAGAAACCATTCTGGTTTTCATCTTCATAGACCATCACGCCCATTTTGTCTGACATACCATACTTGGTCACCATCGCACGTGCCATTTTGGTTGCACGTTCAAAGTCGTTAGACGCACCCGTTGACATTTGATCAATGAAAACTTCTTCAGCAATACGACCACCGAATAAGATTGAAAGTTCATTCAACATCTTAGACTTGTAATGGCTGGTTTGATCATGTTCTGGCAATTGCCAAGTTACACCCAAAGCCCAACCACGTGGCATAATTGTTACTTTATGCACAGGGTCAGTCCCTGGAAGAATTTCTGCAACAATGGCATGACCTGCTTCATGATATGCAGTCGCGCGACGTTCTTCTTCACGGATCACCATCGACTTACGTTCAGGGCCCATGTAGATCTTATCTTTTGCATCTTCAAAGTCATGCATATCGACGGTGTTCTTGTTACGACGAGCAGCAAACAATGCAGCTTCATTGACAAGATTCGCCAATTGCGCACCAGAGAAACCAGGTGTACCACGTGCCAATACTTTAAGATCAACACCTGTTACCGAAGGAAGTTTCTTCAAATGCACTGCTAAGATCTGTTCACGACCTTTAATATCTGGCAGACCCACCATCACTTGACGGTCGAAACGCCCCGGACGAAGTAATGCTTTATCCAGTACATCCGCACGGTTTGTTGCAGCAATGACGATAATCCCTTCATTCCCTTCGAAACCATCCATTTCAACAAGCATTTGGTTGAGTGTTTGTTCACGTTCATCATGACCACCACCTGTACCTGAACCACGATGACGACCGACTGCATCAATCTCATCAATAAAGATGATACATGGTGCATGGCGTTTCGCCTGTTCGAACATGTCACGCACACGAGATGCACCAACACCAACGAACATTTCAACGAAGTCAGAACCTGAAATACTAAAGAATGGAACTTTGGCTTCACCAGCAATCGCTTTCGCAAGTAAAGTTTTACCTGTACCTGGAGGACCAACCATCAATACGCCTTTAGGAATTGTTGCCCCTAAACGTTTGAATTTTGCAGGGTCTTTCAAGAAATCAACGATTTCCACAACTTCTTGTTTTGCTTCATCACAACCAGCAACATCGGTAAAGGTCACTTTGATTTGGTCTTCTGAAAGCATTTTTGCTTTAGATTTACCAAAACTCATTGGACCATTTTTACCGCCTGCACCACCACCCATGTTACGCATAAAGAACATGAACAATAAAATAATTAAAAGCACAGGAAAGCTTGCGATGAGAAGTTGCATCAATAAACCTTGACGTTGAGGTGCAGTACCTTCAACAACAACGTTATTTTTGATGAGTGTAGGCATCAATTCAGGATCTTGAACTGCTGGGCGAATACTTTCAAAGTTCGAACCGTTCTTTTTTTCGCCGCTTATTCTTTCACCATCAATTGTGACTTTACTAATTTGACCAGCATTCACCGCTGTGACGAATTCTGAATAATTCATCGCAGAAGGCTTACTGCGGTCACTGAGATTGCTGAAGATTAAGATCAGCACACCCAGTATGACCAGCCACAATACGGCATTTTTGAAGTAATCGCTCAAAGCTTTATTCCCATATATAACTATTTTGATCAGGCTCAATCTTGCTTGATCGTAACAAAAAGCGAGTAATGAATTTCGCAATAAAGGTTAAAAAGGTACAAAATGCACAATTTTTAACAACTTGGCAAGCATTTGTTGGCAATTCATTACGAAGAATGAACATACCTCAAAAACACCAGCTATTGCGAAACTTTTTTACGGCCCTGTCCAATTAAAAAAACTTCTTTTGAACGTGCACGTGAAGCAGCTGGTTTTGCTGTTTTTAACACATCAAAACTATCCACGACTTGCTTTCGGAACTCATCAAAACCAGTTCCTTGGAAAACTTTAACTAAAAACTGCCCTTTTGGTCCAAGAACCTTGTTGGCAAAATCTAATGCAAGTTCACACAAGTAAATCTGGCGAGGTTGATCTACAGCCCTATTACCTGATGTATTGGGGGCCATATCTGAAATTACAACGTCTACAGTGCGTCCATTTAAAATATTTAACAATTTTTCGAAAACTTCTTCTTCTCTAAAGTCACCTTGTAAGAAGGTAACATCAGGTAAAGCATCCATTTCTAAAATATCTGAAGCAATCACTAAACCTTTATCACCGACCAGTTTACCTGCGATTTGCGACCAACTTCCTGGCGCAGCACCCAAGTCCACCACGGTCATCCCTGGTTTAATCATTTTGTGTTTTTCTTGAATTTCAAGAAGTTTATATGCAGCACGAGCGCGGTAACCTTCTTTTTGTGCTTTTTTCACAAAAGGGTCATCTAAATGCTCTCTCATCCACGCACGACTACTTTTGGATAACTTCTGGTTGGTAATGCGTGTAGCCATAACTCTCTTGATCTAAACCGATAACTAACTTCTGATTGTACGTGAAAAAAATTCTCATTGCAGTATTCATATTGATTTAAATCGACAGATATTGATATGTTTTTTTGAATAAGCTTCATCGATTATTTCTACAGAATTTACAGCGTAGTGATATGGCTTTTGTTATACTAAGTCGTTTCTAAAATTAGGTTATCTTTTATGGCGGCTCTATCTATCCAAGAACGTAAACGTTTACGTCAAATCGGACATGCGTTAAACCCTGTTGTAATGCTTGGCGATAAAGGCTTGACTGAAAGTGTCGTTGAAGAATTAAACCGTGCTTTAAATGATCACGAGTTAATTAAAGTCAAGGTTACAGGTGAAGACCGCGAAGCACGTGCTGCAACGATTACTGAAATTGCCAATGTCACTGGTGCGGAAGTTGTTCAAACAATTGGTAAAATTGCATTGCTTTATAAAAAAGCTGCGAAACAAAATCCAAAATTGTCTAATTTAGTTCGCCACGCTCATCTTTCAAATTAAGATTTATTTTCATGGCAAGTTTCGAACTGAATGCATTTGATCGTCGTTTTCAAAGTATCTCCCTAGTTGGTGCGATTGAACAAATTAGCCCATATACACTCAATGTCGGTTATTGGTTAAGAGATCCCAATCAATTCATAATTTATCCTGAACTGGTTACAGCAAATCCACGTCAGGATTTCCTTTGGGAAAATACCTGTTTTGAGATTTTTATTGGTGTGCAAGGTGAAGATTATTATCGTGAAATTAATCTATCCCCTTCTCAAGCTTGGCAAGCTTACCAATTTGAAGAATATCGTTATCCTGAAAATATGCCACCAGTCGCTGCTTATGACATTGAATTAAATCAGTTAAAGCGCACGCATTATGGATTAAATGTCAGCATAGATCTTAGCGAGTTCATGCTTGCCAATAAATTAAAATGGTCAGACTTATTTTTGGGTTTAAGCGCTGTTTTAAATACCACGCAAGGTCAACATTTCTTTGCCATGCAACACAGTGGCCAACAAGCCGACTTTCACAATAAACGTGATTGGTTACATACATTTTAAAATACGCTTATGTAAACTGTGCTTGAAAATAAAAAAGTGAGGCAACTAGCCTCACTTTTTTATTGCCATTTCTCTTAAAAATGGCCTTCCTCAAAACATAAGCTTTACATATCTTATTGTTTTGTAGTTACTTTATTCCAAACTTCTAAAGTATGATCTTTTGAACGCTTTAAAGTTTCAGTTAACTGTACTTTATGTTTGCTCGAAATTTGTGAAACATCTTCACGAATTTCTTTACCAACTTCAGTTAACTCTTTCACTAAAATGCTTAATTCTGCTTTTAAGAAATCAGCCAATTCAACCAAATCTTTTTGTGAAGTTGAAAATTGTGATTTGATCACATCAAGACGTTGTACCAAATCTTGTTTAAAGTTTTGTACTTGATCTTGAACTTGCTCAGTTAATTGCTCTGATTCTGCTTCAAGTTTAGTTTTAGTTTCGGTAACCGCTTCAGCAACTTTTTGCTGTGCTTCTTTACCTAACTTCTCTAAACTTTCTGTAGTTTCAGTTACAACTTCTTTCAAAGCCGCAGTCTCTTTTGTTACTTTATTTGTAACAGTTTCTTTAGATATAGTCATATTGATTCCCCCTGGAATGTGAGTCAATAAGATACATTGAAAGGATAAATTTTAGATTTTGATTTGTCTGACAATATTTAAATACTTACAATTTCAAACAATTCACTTTAAAAGCAGAATTAATGCTAAATAGCAAGGTATTTATCTTAGATTATCCCTCGAAATAAAATAGACTTTCGAGAGGCTCATGCGTATAATGCGCTGTTAAGTTACAAGCGAGCAGACAAGAGGAGGGTAGGATTTAGTAAGCCTTCCTTTTTTTTCGTCTACTCGCTTTTTTACAGCCCTATTTTTGTGGTTTTAGTTCAGGAGCTATGGTTTGAGCACCCCCGCCATTTTAGCCCTTGCTGACGGTACTGTTTTTAAAGGTACATCGATCGGCGCTACGGGAAGTACGACTGGTGAAGTCGTTTTTAACACTGCCATGACTGGTTATCAAGAAATTTTGACCGACCCTAGTTATGCACAGCAACTTGTAACTTTAACTTATCCTCATATCGGTAATACTGGTTGTAATGAAGAAGACGCTGAATCAGGTCGAATTCATAAAGTTTGGGCGAATGGTTTAATCATTCGTGACCTACCGTTATTACACAGCAATTTCCGAGCTACTCAGTCTCTTGGCGAATATTTACAACAACATAATGTCGTTGCCATTGCAGATATCGATACTCGTAAATTGACACGTATTTTACGTGACAAAGGCGCACAAAACGGATGCATTCTTGCCGGCGATAATATTACTGAAGAAGAAGCTATTGCAAAAGCACGTGCCTTTGGTGGTCTAGATGGTTTAGACCTTGCGAAAGAATGTTGTGACCCAGAAGGTTTTGAATGGACCGAAGGCTCATGGACATTGGGCCAAGGCTTTTCTCAACCAGAAGCAAAATTTCATGTTGTTGCATACGATTACGGTGTCAAAACCAACATCTTACGTATGCTTGCAGACCGCGGATGTAAATTAACTGTTGTTCCTGCACAAACACCTGCTGAAAAAGTATTGGCGTTAAACCCAGATGGCGTATTTTTGTCAAATGGACCTGGCGATCCAGCAGCATGTGATTATGCAATTGCAGCAGTAAAAACCATTGTTGAAACTACAAACCTACCTGTTTTCGGTATTTGTTTGGGTCATCAAATTCTAGCTTTAGCTTCTGGCGCTAGAACTGTGAAAATGCCACATGGTCACCACGGTGCAAACCATCCTGTACAGAACCTTGAAAATGGTACAGTGATGATTACTTCTCAAAACCATGGCTTCGCAGTAGATGCAGAAACTTTACCTGCAAACCTCAAAGCTACGCATAAATCTTTGTTCGATCAAACCTTACAAGGTATTCATCGTACAGATAAACCTGCGTTTAGCTTCCAAGGTCACCCTGAAGCAAGCCCTGGTCCACATGACTGTGCCCCATTGTTCGATCATTTCATCGAACTTATTGAAGCATCTAAGAAGTAATTAAGGAAGCGATCATGGCTAAACGTACAGACATTAAAAGCATCTTAATTATTGGTGCGGGTCCGATTGTCATCGGGCAAGCATGTGAGTTCGATTACTCAGGTGCGCAAGCATGTAAAGCCCTTCGTGAAGAAGGCTACCGTGTTATTTTGGTGAACTCTAACCCAGCCACTATTATGACTGACCCGACTATGGCAGATGCAACGTATATCGAACCGATTACGTGGCAAACTGTTGCACAAATCATTGAGAAAGAACGCCCAGATGCGGTTCTTCCGACAATGGGTGGTCAAACGGCATTAAACTGTGCATTGGCACTAGATGCTAACGGTATTTTAGAAAAATACAATGTTGAATTGATTGGTGCGACCAAAGAAGCCATCGAAAAAGCGGAAGATCGCAAACTTTTCGATATCGCAATGCGCAAAATTGGTTTGGAATGCCCACGTGCTGATGTTGCAGAAAGCATGGAACATGCGCTTGAAATTCAAGCCCGTTTCGGTTTCCCTGTGATTATCCGCCCATCATTTACGATGGGTGGTTCAGGTGGTGGTATCGCCTATAACAAAGAAGAATTCATTGAAATCTGTGAACGCGGTTTTGATCTTTCTCCAACCAAACAATTATTGATTGATGAATCATTAATTGGCTGGAAAGAATATGAAATGGAAGTTGTTCGTGACAAAAACGACAACTGTATCATTGTATGTACCATTGAAAACTTCGATCCAATGGGTGTGCATACAGGTGACTCCATTACTGTTGCACCTGCACAAACTCTGACAGATAAAGAGTTCCAATTACTGCGTAATGCTTCTTTAGCAGTGCTACGTGAAATTGGTGTAGAAACAGGCGGATCAAACGTTCAGTTCGGTATCAACCCGAAAGATGGCCGTATGGTTGTGATCGAGATGAACCCTCGTGTATCTCGTTCTTCTGCGCTTGCGTCTAAAGCAACAGGTTTCCCTATTGCCAAAATTGCAGCAAAACTTGCAGTGGGCTATACCCTTGATGAATTGAAAAATGACATCACTGGTGGAACAACGCCTGCATCGTTTGAACCTGCCATCGACTATGTTGTAACCAAGATTCCTCGCTTTAACTTCGAGAAATTCCCACAAGCTGATGCAACACTCACAACACAGATGAAATCTGTGGGTGAAGTCATGGCAATTGGTCGTAACTTCCAAGAATCAGTACAAAAGGCACTTCGTGGTCTTGAAGTCGGTGCTTGTGGTTTCGATGAGAAAATTGCGGTGGGTACTGAAGGCGCGAAAGATAAAATCTTGGTAGAGCTTAAAGTGCCAGGTCCTGAGCGTATTTGGTATGTTGCTGACGCATTCCGTCATGGCTTCACATTAGATGAAGTATTTGCTGCAACCAATATCGATCGTTGGTTCTTGATTCAAATCCAAGACATCATTCAGTCTGAAGAGCAAATCAAAACTTTAGGTTTTGGTGATTTGAACGCTGACAATATCCGTGCATTTAAACGTAAAGGTTTATCTGATTTACGTATTGCAGACTTGATGGGTATTTCGCAAAAGCAATTCCGTAAGCACCGTTGGAACTTGGGTGTATACCCTGTTTACAAACGTGTAGATACCTGTGCAGCTGAGTTCGAGTCAGATACTGCTTACATGTACTCAACTTATGATGACGAATGTGAAGCGAATCCATCTAACCGTGACAAGATCATGGTGATCGGTGGTGGTCCTAACCGTATTGGTCAAGGGATCGAGTTCGATTATTGCTGTGTTCACGCTGCCCTTGCAATGCGTGAAGATGGTTATGAAACCATTATGGTTAACTGTAACCCTGAAACGGTTTCAACTGACTATGACACATCTGATCGTTTGTACTTTGAACCGATCACTTTAGAAGACGTTTTAGAAATCGTACGTACAGAAAAACCAAAAGGTATTATCGTTCAGTACGGCGGTCAAACACCTTTGAAATTGGCTCGTGCTTTAGAAGAAGCAGGTGCACCAATTATCGGTACGTCTCCAGATGCGATTGACCGTGCAGAAGATCGTGAACGTTTCCAACAAATGATTCAACGTTTGAATCTTCGTCAACCAAGCAACAGCATTGTTAAATCTGCTGAAGAAGGTATGGCTGAAGCATCTAAAGTGGGTTATCCGTTGGTTGTACGTCCATCTTATGTCCTTGGTGGTCGTGCGATGGAAATCGTATACAACGACGACGAACTTAAACGTTACTTGCGTGATGCTGTACAAGCATCTAACGAAGCACCTGTACTGCTTGACCATTTCCTTGATGATGCAACTGAAGTCGATGTTGACTGTGTATCTGACGGCAAAGATGTGGTGATCGGCGGTATTATGCAGCATATCGAACAAGCGGGTATTCACTCTGGTGACTCAGCATGTTCAATTCCGCCTTACTCTCTTTCTACAGAGATTCAGGATGAAATGCGTCGTCAAACCGTTGCTATGGCGAAAGAGCTTGGTGTGATTGGCTTGATGAACGTACAGTTTGCTGTTAAAGGCAATGACGTTTATATTCTTGAAGTGAACCCACGTGCGTCTCGTACAGTACCGTTCGTTTCTAAATGTATCGGCGAATCATTAGCAAAAGTTGCAGCACGTTGTATGGCGGGTCAATCTTTAGAATCTCAAGGATTCACAAAAGAAATTATCCCAACGCATTTTGCTGTGAAAGAAGCAGTATTCCCGTTCAACAAATTCCCAGGTGTAGACCCTATCCTTGGACCAGAAATGAAATCTACTGGTGAAGTGATGGGTGTTGGTACAACTTTTGGTGAAGCTTTCTATAAAGCTGTGTTAGGCTCTAATGATCGCTTACCGGGTAAACCAACTGAAGGTGAAGTGAAGCACGTATTTATTTCAGTACGTCATTCAGATAAACCTCGTGCCGCGGGTATTGCGAAACAATTGGTGGATTTGGGCTTCAAAATTATCGCAACTGGCGGTACTTATGATGTCATTAAAGACGCTGGTATTGAATGTGAACGTGTGAATAAAGTAACAGAAGGTCGTCCAAATATTGTCGACCGCTTGAAAAATGGCGAGATTCACCTCATTATCAATACTACAGAAGGTAAACAAGCTCAGCAGGATTCATTCTCAATCCGTCGCTCTGCGCTTCAAGGTAAAGTGTATTACACAACAACCTTGAATGGTGCTGATGCTGTATGCCAAGCTTTAGCAATTAAATTGCCAATGGATGTATATCGCTTGCAAGATTTGCAAACACTAGGTTAATTCGTTTCCGATAAGTCCCGTCATCTTATCGGTGGCGGGCTTTTTTCATTTTATAAACCTGTATTTTTTAAAATACTGAACTGAGGGACAACAATGCAACGTTATCCTATGACTCCTGAAGGCAAGGTCGCCTTAGAGAAAGAATTGCAACAGCTAAAATCTGTTGATCGTCCACGTATTATTGCTGCAATTGCAGAAGCACGTGAACATGGGGATTTAAAAGAAAACGCAGAATACCATGCAGCGCGCGAGCAACAAGGTTTTTGTGAAGGTCGTATTCAAGACATCGAAGGTAAACTTGGTGCTTGCCAAGTCATTGATGTTAAAGGACTTGAACAAACTGGTCGTGTGGTTTTTGGTGTGACAGTAACCATTGAGAATTTGGATACTGAAGAAAAGAAAACCTATAAAATTGTAGGTGATGATGAAGCTGACTTTAAGATCAATAAGATCTCAGTGAACTCACCTATTGCGCGTGGTCTTCTTGGTAAGAATGAAGGCGACGAAGCCAAAATCACCACACCACAGGGTGAAGTGGAATATGAAGTGGTAAGTGTTGAATATATTTAACACATACTAGGGCTGATGATTCAGCCCTTTTTATTGGGCTAAAAATATAATATCTATAACAAAAAACGAATCACTTTTATATTCAGTCATCAATCATTGACTAAGAAAAACAGACTCAAATATTTTTTGTCAAAAACTCAAGATATATAGTCAAACCACCTCATTATTCATACAAGTGAAGGGTGACTATAGATAAAAAATTTAAAAACAGTCAGATCAGAATAATCCTACATTCACCCAGAAAATAACACTGCTCGCCTATCCATTGAATAAATATCAAACATCATCTATACATCGCTCAGATCTTGCGCCAAGCTAAATAAAATGCCTCGGCCATATAGATACCAAGAAAACTAGCAATTTTCACCAACTGCTCAAAGTAAATTGCCATTGTTAAATATTTTCTATGCATTACATTGAGGAAAAATTAAAATTCATTGAGGACGAGGATGAAAGCAGGACGAGCAAGTAAAACTGCTGAAGCGGCAGCAGCAATTAGAGCCAATCACCATTTAAATGCTAACGATCCAGTATTCTCTGACCCTTATGCATTTGAAATGACCAATTCACAATGGCGCTTACTTTTAAATAACGCCCTTCTACGTAAAGCGTTAAATTCCAATTTGATGAATCAAACTTTTGGTAAATTAACTGGACAAGTGGTTGGACGTTCTCGCTATACAGAAGATCTTTTAAAGCAAGCCATTGAACATGATCATATTCAACAGTATGTATTGGTTGGCGCTGGTCTAGACTCTTTTGTATTACGCTTGGCCCAGCAATACCCTCAACTCAAAATATTTGAAATTGATCATCCCGATACACAAAGAACAAAATTAGAAAAATTAAAAAAGCTCAGTAATACAGCTGAGCTCCCAAGCAACGTGGAATTTGTCGGCATTGATTTTGAAAAAGAAAAACTGTCTGATGCTTTGGCGCGTAGTGGATTTCAAAATACCCAAGCTGCATTCTTTTCATGGCTGGGCACAACCCATTATTTAACCCCACAAGCAACCTTGGCAACCTTACACAACATTGCAGCCTTTACTGGCAAAAATAGCCAAGTCGTGATGGATTATTCGATTGATTACAAAGCTTTACAAGGTATTGAGCGTTTGGGTAGCTTCGCAGTGTCACAGTTTACCCGTTTCTTAAAAGAGCCTTTGATTGGTGCGTTTGCTTCGCAAGCATTGCATCATGCAGTTGCAATGATGGGTTATCAGGTGGTTGAAGATTTATCAGGTAAAGACATTACCCATCGTTACTTTAACCATCGTGCTGATCATATCCGTCATACCCATGCCACCCATTTGATCCATTTAAAAATAGGTTAATACTTGAATACCAGCCAAGGAATAGCTGAAGAATTGATGTTTAAACCCAATACACTGAATATTTTTTAATTGCTGATCAAGATCTAAGTTCAATCTAAGGTTACAATGCGCGCTCTAGCCTTTGCACTTAAGCTTTTGTACTCCCATGACTGACGCTATTCACTCCCCCGTAAAACACTGGTGCGAATTTGAGTTTATTTCTAAAACTGTGAAAAATCCCAATATTCATATTAAAGGAAATTATTCGTATTATTCAGCATATTGGGATCAGGGATTTGAACGTTGCGTGGTGCGTTATTTGCATGATAAGCCGTCAACTGTAGAGAAACCAATTGACCAGTTATATATTGGTAACTTTGTTTGTTTTGGGGCGGAATGTGTGGTCATGATGGGTGGCAATCAATTACATCGCCCTGACTGGATCTCTACATTTCCTTTTGATACCCGTAGCTTTTTACCCGCTGGGGATACGGTGGTTGGCGATGGCTGTTGGATTGGCAGTCGTGCCATGATTATGCAAGGGGTAACACTAGGTGAAGGTGCCATCGTTGCTACAGGTGCAGTCGTCACTCAAGACGTGCCAGCGTATGCAATTGTCGGTGGTGTACCGGCAAAAATTATTAAATATCGGTTTTCTCAAGATCAGATTGAAAAATTACAGTCAGTTAAATTGTATGATTTAGATGAGAAGCAAATTCTAAAAATTCGAGAGCGATTACAAAGTGATGATATCAATCAATTGATTGAGTTTTTAAAAGCAGCAGAATAATTTCCTCGGTATAGGTTAATAATCACACAGAAAGCAAAAGGGCTAAATATCAATTTAGCCCTTTTGCAAAGATTAAAATCTTTTGCTATACATCAGAATTTAACACAACATTTTGCTGTGCATTTTTTAACTTTCGTTGTTTCAGATAATAAGCAAGCATCAAACAAAGAATCCATGCTGGAATCATCATTACCGCAATACGCATATTCTCGGTGAATGACATTACCACCAGAATACCCAACATAAAGATAATGCAAAGATAATTACTGAATGGATAAGCAATACTTGGAAACTTGGTGGTTTGCCCTTGTGTTTGCATGGCTTTACGGAACTTTAAATGCGTCCATGAAATAACTACCCAGTTAATCACAATTGCAGCAACCACCAACATCATCAATAAACCAAATGCTTTTTCTGGAAATGCATAATTGAGTAGTACACATAAAACTGTGACAAAAGCTGAAACATAAACCGCATTGGTTGGAATACCGCGCTTATTAATATGCTTAAGGAACTTCGGTGCATTACCCTGTTGTGCTAAACCAAGTAACATTCGACTACTACAATAACTGGTCCCGTTATACACCGAAACAGCTGCGGTAAGAATGACAAAATTCAGTAAGGTCGCAACACCATGACTATCCAGTGAAGCAAATACCATTACAAATGGGCTACCGCCTTCTGCCATTTGGTTCCATGGAAAAAGTGCAAATAAGATAAACAGTGTTGCAATATAAAAAATCAAAATACGATAAATAATTTGATTGACTGCTTTAGGCAGAGTTTTATCAGGATCACGCGCTTCTGCTGCAGTAATACCAAATAGCTCAATCCCACCAAAGGCAAAAATAATCACAGCCATTGCCATGACTAAACCTTCCACACCAAATGGGAAAAACCCGCCCAATGCCCAAAGGTTACTAATGCTTGCCTGTGGCCCTGCTGTACCTGTTGCAAGTAGATAGGAACCAAAGCCGATCATGGCTAGGATTGCCAAAATTTTGACGATAGAGAACCAAAACTCCATTTCACCAAAAAATTTTACATGCAATAAGTTGATACCGTTGATTAAAACAAAAAACACCAATGCTGAAATCCAAGTTGGAATTTCAGGCCACCAATATTGAATATAAAGACCAATTGCGCTCAGCTCTGCCATACATACCAAAACATTGAGTACCCAATAATTCCAGCCAGACATAAAACCTGCAAATGAGCCCCAGTATTTGTAGGCAAAGTGACTAAATGAACCACTGACGGGTTCTTGAACCACCATTTCACCTAACTGTCGCATCATTAAAAACGCAATAAATCCAGCAATCGCATAACCGAGTATGACTGAAGGACCTGCAAGCTTAATCGATTGCGAAATACCCAGAAACAATCCTGTACCAATAGCACCACCTAGCGCGATAAGCTGGATGTGCCGATTGCTTAAACCATGTTTCAGGTTTCCTTGCTCATGTTTTGACATATGATTATTCTCATCCTTGTCTCGTAATTTTTGTATTCAAAATTACGTATATCATAAGTTAATCAAAAATGCCTATATCTAATCGAAAAATAATTGATTTACTTTTCTCATAACCGCGCATATAAGCAGAAAATTCAACAAATAACAATTATTATGAATTATGTAATTAAATTATGTATTGCGTAATCAAATATTTTCAGTATGATAGAAATCATAAGACACTGACAACTTGCTTGAGTCATTTGAACAAGGCATCTAAATAACTTTATATTTATTTGTTTTTCAAATACTTAAGAAAAAATATCAAAGATTTTGATCACCCCTAACAAAATTAAAGACAAGGAAAGCAAATCATGAGCTCACATTTAACTTGTTTTCTTGAAATTGACTCACAATCAGATTTCACAATACATAATTTGCCCTACGGTATTTTTAGTGAAACACCTCAAGGCACAAAACGAGTGGGTGTTGCCATTGGAGATTGGGTCATAGACCTTGCCCACTTAGAGGCACATGGACTATTAGCGATCAATGGACATCAAGATTGTTTTAATCAAGCGACACTGAATAAATTTATAGAAACGGGTAAACACAACTGGCAAAAGGTTCGTACGACATTACAAAGTCTACTCTCTGCTGAAAATCCAACACTTCGTGATGATGTGGTTTTACGCCAAAACGCATTGTTTAAGCAAAATACAGTCACTTTGCACTTACCTATTCAAGTCTCTGGCTATACAGATTTCTACTCGTCCAAAGAACATGCCACCAATGTCGGAACCATGTTTAGAGATCCTAAGAATGCATTGCTTCCAAACTGGAGCGAACTGCCTGTGGGATATAATGGTCGTGCCAGCTCTGTGATTGTCAGTGGCAAAGATATTGTTCGCCCTTCTGGCCAAATCAAATTACCAGATCAAGAGCGCCCTGTTTTCTCTGCAACACGTAAACTCGATTTTGAATTAGAAACTGCCTTTATCGTTGGTAAAGCGACTGAATTGGGTGAGCCTATCGCGATTGCAGATGCTTGGGAGCATATTTTTGGTATGGTTTTGCTCAATGACTGGTCGGCACGTGATATTCAACAATGGGAATACGTACCATTAGGCCCGTTTAACGCCAAGACTTTTGCAAGTGCAATTTCACCTTGGGTAGTGACCATGCAAGCACTGGAACCATTTAAAGTCAAAGGTCCAGAACAACAGCCTAAACCACTTTGCTATTTAGAAGAAAACATTGCCAACAGCTATGATATTCACCTCAGTATTGAAGTTCAAAGCCCTCAATCAGCACACGCTGATGTAATTTGCCAAACCAACTTTAAATATATGTATTGGTCAATGGCACAGCAACTCACCCACCACACGATTGCAGGTTGCAATGTCCAAGTCGGTGACTTGATGGGTTCAGGCACAATTTCAGGTCCTACAGAAGATGCGTATGGTAGTTTGCTTGAACTGACATGGAATACCACCAAACCGCTAACCCTCTCGAATGGCGAAAAACGTGGTTTCTTGCAAGATGGTGACCGTGTTGTGATGAAAGGCTATTGTGAAAAAGCAGGGATCAGAGTGGGCTTTGGTGAGGTTGCTAATAGCATTTTACCAGCACGCCAGTTTAGCTTTCATCAAACAGAAGACTTGAGCTATGAAACTGTATAGTTATTTTCGTAGCTCTGCAGCTTATCGGGTTCGGATTGCACTGAACCTCAAACAACTGAGTTATGAAATACAGCCCGTGCATTTGGTCAAGAATGAGCAACTGCTAGAGTGTTACCAAACCGTTAATCCAAGCCAATGTGTTCCAACTTTAGTGGATGAGGATCAAAGCTTTTTACAGTCACTCAGTATTTTGGAATATCTGGAAGAACGTTATCCAGCAATTTCATTATTGCCTGACAATATCGTCACGCGCAGTAAAGTACGTGCTTTTGCACAAGCGATCGCCTGCGATATTCATCCGTTAAATAATTTAAGAGTCTTAAAGTATTTACAACATGATCTCAGTCTCAGTGACGAGCAAAAAAAACACTGGTACCAACACTGGATCATAGCGGGCTTTAATAGCTTAGAAGCCCAACTACAAGATTCAAATGGGCAATTCTGTTTTGGTACACAACCAACATTTGCAGACTGTTGTTTGATTCCTCAAGTCTATAACGCCAAACGCTTTAAAATTGATTTAAGCGCTTTTGCAAAGATTGAGTCGATTAGTCAACACTGTTTAACCCTTCCTGCCTTCTTCAATGCAGCCCCAGAACAACAACCAGATTGGGAATAGAGATAAAGGAGTTTTATCATGAGCTTTGCGATTAAAAAAATTCACCATGTTGCTTATCGTTGTAAAGATGCCAAAGAAACCGTGGAATGGTATAAAAAAATGCTCAATATGGATTTTATTTTGGCCTTTGCTGAAGACCATGTGCCTTCTACTAAAGCCTTTGATCCGTATATGCATTTATTCTTAGATGCTGGACAAGGCAATGTATTGGCATTTTTTGAACTGCCCACTCAACCCGATATGGGGCGTGACGAAAATACCCCTCAATGGGTTCAACATATCGCATTTGAAGTTGAAGACCTCGATACGTTATTGATTGCAAAAGAACATCTTGAAACACAGGGTGTTAAAGTTCTTGGTGTCACCAACCATGGCATTTTCCACTCGATTTATTTCTTTGACCCCAATGGTCATCGTTTAGAACTGACCTATAACGATGTGCATGCAGATGCAAAAATTGCACGAATTACCGAAGAAATGAAATTAGAAATGCTGGAAGAGTGGAGCCGTACCAAACGTGCGCCTCAGCATACTCATTTTTTGCATGAAGACGAATTGGGAGCATAATCATGCTCAGTTGAGTATGTCGGGGGGCCAAAGCCAACTGAGTACTTACTAAGTTTATTAATCGAATGATTCGTGATTTGGCATCCTAGATCTAGTTGAACACGATATTAAGCAGCTTTAATGGCACACAATGCTCGTTTTGCTGGAACTTATGTAACCTTCAACTAACAACAGCAATCAGTATTTAAAATATTGCTGTGGGACAATGCTAGAACTCATCGGTATTGAAGCGTTGTGACTCCAATACCGATTTTTATCGGCTCAACTTTAATGGTCTAGACCTTTTGATGATGTACTGTTGTTTAATAAATCATATGCAGCACTACAAAAACAATTGTATGCTGATAACATTCACTGAGGCTCTGTTGAGATTTCATTTAAAAAGATAAGTTCTATTTTGTACAATGCTCAGGCACTATGTGTTAAATATGTAAATCAAATATCGACAGCACATCAACACTGCTAGATCGTATGCAGATTAAGGGTTATTCAATGATTGAAGAAAAGTTGTCTGGTGGGGTTCAATCACTTGAGGTGGGCTTAGCCGTTCTCAATGCCCTTTTGGAACATAATAAGCCGATTATTTTAAAAGAGCTGTCGAGTAAACTTGATATGCATCCAGCCAAGGTACACCGTTATCTTGTCAGTCTAATTCGGATGAATTATGCAAAACAACTTGAAGATGGTCAGTATGCGCTTGGTGATCAAGCTTGGCGTTTAGGTTTAAACTGTATCCAACACACCGATGTTTTACAGCTTGTTCAGCATCTTATTTATGAACTACAAAGTAAAATTGGTTGCGGGATTCAAATCAGCAAATGGTCACCTAAAGGCCCATTAGTTGTACAGTCGATTGAATCAAATCATCCGATTTCAATTGTGACCAAAGTCGGTTCGATCATGCCTTTAGTCAATTCAGCTGCTGGGCGGGTTTTTGCCTCCTATTTACCCGAAGCACTAACCAAACCATTGATGCACGCCGAATGGGAAAAAGCAACACTGAACCATAGTCAGGTCAAACCCACCAACTGGGACGAATTTCTTGTTTTAAAAGAAAATACTTTACAGCAAGGTATGGCAATTGCCCAAGGTGACTTACTTGTTGGTATTAATGCTGTAGGTTTACCTATTTTCAATGCGCATCTTGCAATGGAATTTTGTATTGTTGCATTAGACAGTGAAATGTTTTTACCAGTCAACGCGGGTAGTGAAAAACTTGAACTATTTAAACGTGAAGTTGCTGCGATGAATCAATACATACAAACACGTTAATTTTTTAGTGAAAGATCGTAAAAAGCCAAGAATTTAATTCTTGGCTTTTTTCTATTGAGTACGATTTTGTTATTTGGCTTCTAATACACCACGGCGGATTTGGTCACGTTCAATTGATTCAAACAATGCCTTAAAGTTGCCCTCACCAAAACCATCGTCGTCTTTACGTTGGATAAATTCAAAGAATACAGGTCCAAGCATATTTTCAGAGAAAATCTGTAATAACAGTTTTTTCTGACCGTCTTTGGTATTGCCATCTAACAGAATACCGCGCTTTTGCAGCTCTTCTGTCGGTTCACCATGATCAGGTAAACGATCTTTTAACATTTCATAATAAGTTTCAGGAGGTGCCGTCATAAATTTCAGCCCTAAACCTTTTAACTTATCCCATGTTGAAATTAAGTCATCGGTAATAAAAGCAATATGTTGAATGCCTTCACCATTAAAGTCAGTCAAAAACTCGGCGATTTGCCCATTGCCTTTGTCTGAGTCTTCATTCAAAGGAATACGAATCATCCCATCAGGTGCAGTCAGCGCCTTAGAAGTTAAACCCGTATATTCACCTTTGATATCGAAATAGCGAATTTCTTGGAAGTTAAAGATTTTTTCATAGAAATTAGCCCAATAATCCATGCGCCCTTTATAGACATTATGGGTTAAATGATCAATTTCATTTAAACCAGCACCACGTGGATTTCGATTTTCGTCATCAAAGAATACAAAATCATTTTCATAAATATCACGATCGACCAAGAAAATTGGCATACCGCCTATCCCTTTAATCGCTGGGATATTTAATTCCATTGGTCCTGCTTGCGAATACATTGGCTCTGCGCCAAGTTCAATTGCATTTTTAAAAGCTTTGGCTGCATCACGTGTTCTAAACCCCATTGCACATGCTGATGGGCCATGTTCTTTAAAAAAGAATGATGCATAAGATTCAGGTTGATAATTCAAGATAATATTGATATTACCCTGACGCCATAAATAAACTTTTTTTGATTTATGCTTTGCGACTTTAGCAAAACCAATTGCTTCAAAGATTTGATCTAATCCATTTTCCGTCGAAACAAACTCAATAAATGCAAAGCCACATAGTTCTAATGGGTTATCTAAAATATCCATCTAGTTTCCCTTATTTGAATAAATTCATCCGTTTTTTAATGCCGAGAAAAGATCACAGGTATTTAGGTCAATCAACAAAATATCCTGATTTGAACTCTTCCTTTCCATAATTTAGTCCATGTAAAGCGCTAACCTTAAGCTGCATTTACACTGACGCTTAACTCTAAATTTATCCTACAAGAAAGCTTAAATTTATGCAATACATAATCAAATTATGTTATGTGTAATTTTTATTTCTTATTCTAATAACCTCGAGCATACTATTCTCGCGCAAATAGCATTACATTATTATGAGACTTTTCTACTAGCTTTGATGTTTCAGGTTAAAACGCTTCCCAACTTAAATCGTTATAATTCAATATCCATTGATAATACGTTTTCCCAATGTTCTTAAACTCAATAGATAAATTTGAACTACTTTCATCATGGCAATCTGTTGAGTTTTCATATTCCTCTTGAGAAAAACACGCTCGAATCCGCTCATAAGAATGAAAAGGTGTATCAGCCAGAGCCAGTTTATATACACCATTCGGCTCTAACATGACAAAGTCTGCAATCTCTTCCAATCGCCCACCGCCTGAATAACTCACGCTCCAGCGCTTTACCACAGCAATGGCGAACTTTTGACGATTTAAAGGATAAAATGCTGGATAAATACGAATACCATCACTACTTAACACTTCATCCATAGGACTTTTACTATGGTGTTGATAATGCTTGAAATTCCAAGAATTCAGCATGACATACTGATTATTTTCTTTTACGAATTCAATTAATTGAGGTGTTTTGTCTATTAAATATAAGTGATTATCTTTAATGGTTTTCTTTTTCCAGACTTCTGCATTGTTAGTACAGCTTATTTTTAATGCTTGGCAAATGTGCGTGACTTGAGCTGTTTCAGTATTCATTTTAACCCATGGAATTGCTTTGATTTGATCCGCAATTGCCTGCTGTGAGAAAAACAAGAGTCCAGCGTACATCATCCATTTTAATGTCTTGATCGATTGCATCTTATGGATAAACATCGTTATTTATCGTCCTTTAAAATTTGGCTTATCTTTCATTAAAAAAGCGCGAACACCTTCTAAAAAATCTGCTGACTGCCCTGCCTGTCTTTGCAAATCCTGCTCAACTTTAACTTGGCTGGTAAAATCATTTTGCATGCTGACCCGCATCGCTTGTTTAATCAAGGCAAAACTCAGACTGGCTTGGCTTGCCAAATGCTCAGCTAAGCGAACAACCTCAATCTGTAACTGATCATCTTCTACCACTTTATAAATCATTCCCAATCGTTCAGCTTCATCTGCACTGATTTTTTCGGCAGTCAGCATCAATGCTTTGGCCTTGGCAAAGCCGATCATACGCGGCAATAACCAAGTTGCACCACAGTCTGGAATTAAGCCAATTTTACTAAAGATTTGTGAAAAGCTTGCAGACCTTGCTGCAATCACGATATCACATAACAATACTAAGCTCGCTCCCGCACCAGCTGCAACGCCATTTACAGCACAGATGATCACTTTTGGTAGTGTATTGATGAGCGCTAATAAGGGATTAAAGTTTTTTTCCAAGACCAAACCCAAGTCTATAGCACCGCCATCAAATAAATCTGGGTTTATCGCCTGACCTGCGCAAAATGCTTTTCCAATCGCAGCAATCACAATAATGCGGATTTCGGTATCATCTTTCCATTGTGTTAAGACCTCTACAATTTCAAGGCACATTTGCGGTGTAAAGCTATTGAATTGTTCAGGCCGATTTAAGCTCAAATATCCAACTGCATTTTTTTCTTCGACTATAATTGTTTGATATTCCATTGTCTTTTCCTTTTAATCCATGGTTTAAATTGTAATGTCCTATTATTTTCAGTATGTATATTTAAAACATTTTAAAGGAAGAACTGGATTTACAATTTGCCAATTGTTTCATTCAGCCTCTTTATTTTCTCAATTGTGTATGGCTTTTGTTTAAACAATTTAAAGCTTTATTTTGATCATGCTTGATTGCATCTCGATCTTTATTTTATTGATTGATTTATCTTTTTATTCAGCTGCATTTGCAAGCAAAAAAACGATGTAACTTGATGCCAATGCTTTTAATTAAATTTATGATATTTATATGAATTATCCCTACACATTTACTCGGTTTTATTCATCTCATATTCACGTTATGATGACTTTATAGACTTAGAATTGTAATAAATATTCAACTCAGCTTTTCGGTAAAATAAGGAAAATAGACATGGCTTATCAAAATATCCTCGTTCCTGTTGATGGTTCAGAAACTTCATTATCTGTTGTGAAACATGCGGTTGAATTTGCCAAAGCATTTAACAGTAAAATCACGGTTGTACAGGTGATGACTTTAGACCCTTATATTGCATCAGAATATTTGGCGCATGGTCAAAGCAATATGCTGATTGAGCGTGCTCGTGAATTTATTCAATCCAATATCAATGTAGCAAAAGATCAATTTGCTGCAGAAGGTGTGCATGTTGAAACACGTTTACTCGAAGGTGAAAATATTGCACATACCTTAAATCAAGCTGTGCAGGATTTAAAAATTGATTTGGTCATCCTCAGTTCACATGGTCGTACCGGACTGAAAAAAATCATTATGGGTAGCGTAGCGCAAAGCTTATTAACTGAATTACAAATCCCTGTTTTAGTAATTAAATAATTTTCACCATTTGTTTTAAAGATTCCTCACTATCTTTATAGTGAGGAACTAAGGTGCCCATTGATATTTTTTTAGATTTATTTTGCCATCAATAACCACAACATCCTCAGCCAATAACTTTGCAGTCTGAATACACATTCCCTTTTCATCCAGCTTTTTTAAGCTGATTCGCCCTTGTGAATTAACCACGCGATACCAAGGGATATCATGATCTTCAGGTAACTGTCCTAATACACGCCCAACCAACCGTGCATGTTTGGGTAAGCCTGCATATTTGGCAACTTGACCATAACTGGCAACTTTACCTTGGGGAATTTGTATGATGACATTTAAAATCATCTGAACGAGTTCATGATTTGACATTTTTTAGATCAATCAAGTAATAAAAAATAATATTCATAAGCATCTTGGCAAACGGGGTTAAATTGACTTTGAAAATAGGCTTTCAACATTTTAGGCAAATGTAATTTGACTGTACATAATCTAATCTTAAATCGTACCTCAAATACAACAACAAGAGTATTCAAAGATGAAAGGAATCTTCAACAAACTGATTTTATCGACGGCATTGGCAATGGGTTCTGTGGTAACAATAGGCTTATCGACCACAAGCTATGCTGCTCCAGCGATTGACATTCAAAGTGTGCTTCAACAAGAACGTGCATGGGCGGGTATGGAAACCAAACGTGTAAAAGTCGGTGATATTGATTGGGCCTATAGTGAAGGCGGACCAGCTGGCAAACCAACCATTATGCTTGTTCATGGCCTAGCTGGAAGTCGTGACAACTGGAATCGTGTAGCACGTTACTTAACGCCTTATTACCATGTGATTATTCCTGATCTTCCTGGTCAAGGTGACAGTAAAGTCCCTAACGATTTTGATTATTCATTGCCCAATCTCACTGAAAAATTACGTCGTTTTGCTGAAGCCATTAAAGTAGACAATGGCTTAAATGTCGCTGGTCACTCGATGGGTGGTTCGATTTCCTTACTTTACGCAGCACAATACCCTGTTGATACCAAATCTTTATTTTTAATTGATAGTGCAGGTGTATTTAAATCTGCCAATACTCCTTATTTAAAAGATCCGACAACTTTACGTAATATGATTGTCAGCAAACCTGGCGATTTTGATCGTTTAATGAAAATTGCCACCAGTCTACCGCCTTTCATTCCTAAAGAATTAAAAGATGCTCAAGAGAAATTGATGATTAGCCAATCGGCAAACACCACCAAATTGGTTGAGCAACTGATTGTCATGTCTAAATTATTTACCCCAGATTCTTTTGCCATTGCAGCACGTTCTATTGACCAGCCGGTATTGATTGCATGGGGAGATAAAGACCAAATTATCAATGTTGAAGCTGCGGCTGAACTCAAAGGCTTATTGAAAAATGCACAAGAGCCAATCATTCTCAAAGGAGTCGGGCATTTACCGATTTTAGAACAAGAGCAACTTTTGGTGAAACCTTACCTCGATTTCTTAGGCAAAAACGCAAAATAACAGCTCCAATAAAAAAGCCAGTATTGTTACTGGCTTTTTTATTGCGACAAACGCCTAAGAATATTGAAGTTTTAGCTTCTTAATTTTATACCTTAACTATTCATTTGACTGAATGCACTGCATTTAGAAGTTACCAGGATTTTCCAATCGCTTCATTTCCTGCGCTTTTTCAGGATGATGTACAGAGGCCACACCATCTGCAGCTTTCTTGTCAACCAAGGCTTCTGGGTTATAAATGGTGATGGTTTCATGCCCTTCGTTATCTTCACCCACAATATATTTGATGCCTTTACGGTTCATTTTATTGCACATGCGCTGATACCAACCTTTGAAACCTTGGGTTTCTTCATTTGGATTGTAATAAAAGGCATTCATGACTGCAGGTAAACCCAAACCACAGACGACACCTGAAAGTAATACGCTGATAAAGGTATAACCAATTAGAATACTACTGTAGTCACGTAACTCAGGGACGTTTGCCACAGCAAGAATCAGTGCAAGTGAAATCCCCCCACGAACCCCTCCCCAAGAAAGAATAGCCAGACTACCGTTATAGCTTTTTTTGCGGAATGATGGGAAAAATGCAAAAGCTAAATAATTTGCGGCAAAACGAGAGAGATGCAAGGCAAAGAAAGCAAAAATACCACCAAGAATCAGACTTGTGCTTAAATCTAAAATAAAGATTTCTAGACCAATCAAGGTAAAGAGAAAAGAGTTAATAATCCCTTCTACTGTATGCCAAAAATGATTGACCTCACGAATTTCACGATCCTGTAAAATTTCTTTCCATTTATTACCGACAATTAAACCACCGATCACACAGGCAATCGGAGCGGATGCATGGGCAAATAATGCAACCAGATAAGAACCACATGCCAATAATGCAGTGGTAAGAATCAAGGACTCCATCTCATGTTTACCACGTAATAAACGCAAGATTCCCAGACCAAAAGCCCAACCAATAATCACCGCAACCACAATTTCATATAAGAAAGTTTGTAGTGTTGCAGCTAAACTAAAATGCTCTCCTTCAAGAACATTTAATAAAGTCATGAAAACGGCGATACACATTGCGTCATTAAATAAGGACTCACCTTCCAACTTAACAATCAGATGATGCGGCGCACGTACTGAACTGAGGACACCTTTGATCCCAATCGGGTCTGTCGCACCTAAGGCAGAACCCAGTAACAACAAAACTAAAATTGGAACGGGATTGCCAATCAAGAATTGGAAACCAAACACCAATCCTGCAAAAAATACAGCACAGAGCAGTAAGGCAATTGTTGCCAAGATACTGATCGGCTTCCAATAAACTTTTAAATCTGAAACCTTAAATTTAAGTGCTGAAGAGGTCAAAATGAAGCAAATGACACCATTGACTAAAAAATCATAAAAATCGACATGCCGTACAGCTTCTTCAATATTATGGATGTTAATCGAGATAAATTGATTGCCATTGAGTAAGCTGGCACCCCATTGCAAAATAAAGACAAAAATTGCAGAAACAATGGGAACACCAATGGCTTGAGGGAAACCTAATATTCGCTTATTAAAAATTGTAGTCGCGATAGAAAGCGCAAAAATGACTGTAAAGACCTGAAGAAAGAAATAGTTACCCATCCGAAACCTGTTTTAGATTTTTAATTTAAATGCACATCAAACACTCAATCATTTTTTTATAAAATATAAAATAAGAGACCATTTAACAATCTAGATAATTGTACAAAAAAAACTGAAATATGATGATTACTGGTTATATTTTTTAACATAAAAAGCGCTTAAAAAAAATTGATTGAGAAAAAAAGAGAACATGATGTTCTCTTCTTTAACCCAACAATCCCTAGCTATCTATTTAAAGGTATCACACGCATTGATATCACCCGAATTCATACCAATGTTAAACCATTGCATACGTTGCTGACTGGTGCCATGCGTAAAGCTGTCTGGTACCGCATAACCACGTGCTTTTTTCTGCAAGTAGTCATCACCAATTTTTTCAGCAGCATCCATCGCCTCTTCAATATCACCCTGTTCTAAGAACTGGGTGCGTTGTTGTGTACGATTGGCCCAAACCCCAGCCAAACAATCCGCTTGTAATTCTAAACGTACTGAAAGTTGATTGCCCTGAGTTTCACTGGCACGCTGGCGTGCTTGTTGAACCTGAGACGATATTCCCAATAAGTTTTGGACATGGTGCCCAACTTCATGCGCAATTACATAGGCTTGTGCAAAATCACCCGCTTCATCTTTAGCTGAAAGCTCGGATTGATTTTTTTCTCCAGAGATGCCCATCTGTTGGCGCATATCTTTAAAGAACTGGGTATCGATATACACTTTTTGATCTGCTGGGCAATAAAATGGCCCCATCGCAGATTGAGCCGTACCACAGCCTGATTGTATCGCACCACTAAACATTACCAGTTTAGGTGAAACGTACTGTACACCTTGTTGTTGGAAAATCGGTTTCCAAGTATCTTCGGTATCTGCCAAAACGGTTTTAACAAAAGATGCCGTTTCCTGCTGTTCAGGGGTTAAATTGGTGGGTGCAGAATTTTGACTTGCTCCAGCCGAAGTCACCTGTTTGGTCGCTTGATAGGCTTGCTGTGGGTCAACACCAAAGAATTTCCATGCAACAAAAGCGACGATTAAGCCTAGGATACTAATCCCACCTGCTTTTACGCCACCACCGCCACGGCGATCTTCGACATTATCACTTTCTCTACGTCCTTTCCAACGCATAGATCGGTCCTTTTTATTTTAAATTGGCTATCGTTTAGGATGTGCTTTGCATTTAGGCTGTTGTGGATTGACCACGAACTTTTTGAATAAGTCCAACAACCAATACCACGGCTAAACCTGCGACGATACCAATCAGTAAATTGATTAACGTTGGCGTTAATGCACCAATAACACTACCAACAGTTGGAATATGTTGAATATGATCAACGGCTTCTTCTGACCAATGATGCAAAGTTGATACCGCATGGGTGATGATCCCCCCACCGACAAGGAACATTGCGATGGTTCCGACAATCGTTAAGGTTTTCATTAACTTTGGTGCAAATACCAGTAAACCACGGCCAATGCTTTGTTTAACATTTGATGCTTGTTGAGTTAAGTACAAACCTAAATCATCAATCTTTACAATCATGGCGACAAAGCCATAAACACCGACCGTCATTAAAATTGCGATGACAGATAGCACCATCACTTTGGTACCAAATGCTGCCGTCGCAACAGTGCCTAAAGAAATCACCACAATTTCAGCAGAAAGAATAAAGTCTGTGCGTATCGCACCTTTAATTTTATCTTTTTCAAATGTGGCTAAATCAGTTTCGATTTGTTGTAATTCTTCTTGTGCAGCCTCACCTGTTTTGGCTTTTTTATGCTGCAAACTATGTAGAACTTTTTCAACGCCTTCATAGCAAAGAAACAAACCACCAATCATTAACAATGGATTAATCAACCACGGTGCAACCACACTGATCAGCAAAGCCAAAGGCACTAAAATTAATTTATTGATAAAGGAGCCTTTCGCGACACCCCATACCACAGGAAGCTCACGCTCTGCTCTTACACCACTCACTTGTTGTGCGTTCAGTGCTAAATCATCACCTAAAACACCCGCAGTTTTTTTAGCCGCCATTTTACTCATGACGGCAACATCATCGAGCACTGCTGCGATATCATCTAATAATATTAATAGACTACTTGCCATTTTTTATCCAAAATTTTAGTTATCCTGTCATTTTAAAGTGAAAATTCATTTTTCTATATAAAATTTTGTAGATTTTCACATTTATTGATAAAAATTGGTTCTACACCATTTTTCGCTGACATTAAAATAAATTATCTCGTACAATAGTGCCCATTCATAAAACACGACTGTCTATACAAAGACTTTGGAAGCGATAATGACGAATCAAGATAATCGTCCTGTGATTTTGACAGGCGACCGTCCTACTGGACAACTACATTTGGGACATTTTGTAGGTTCTTTGCGCTCACGAGTAGGCTTACAAGATTCTCATCATCAACACCTCCTTCTCGCAGATGCTCAAGCTTTAACAGATAATGCGGATAACTTTGAAAAAGTTCGTCGTAATATTCTTGAAGTAGCAACAGACTATTTAGCAGTCGGCATTGACCCAACAAAAACCACAATCTGTGTTCAATCTTGCTTACCCGCGTTGAATGAACTCACCATGTTGTATTTAAACTTTGTGACGGTTTCTCGTTTAGAACGTAACCCAACCATCAAAGCTGAAATTCAATTACGGGGTTTTGAGCGTGATATTCCAGCAGGTTTTCTTTGCTACCCTGTTGCACAAGCTGCCGATATTACTGCATTTAAAGCCACTGTCGTGCCAGTTGGTGAAGACCAAATTCCAATGATCGAACAGACCAATGAAATTGTTCGTCGTTTAAACCGTCAAATTGGACAAGAAGTTTTACCTGAGTGTAAAGCGCTTTTATCCAATATGAGCCGTTTACCTGGCTTTGATGGTAAAGCCAAAATGTCGAAATCATTGGGCAATACCATCGTGTTAGATGCAACAGATAAAGACATCAAAAAAGCAGTCAATGCAATGTATACCGATCCAAACCATCTGCGTATTGAAGATCCAGGTCAGGTTGAAGGAAATATTGTCTTTACTTATTTAGATGCTTTTGATCCAAATAAAGAAGAAGTTGAAGAACTTAAAGCGCATTATCGTCGTGGTGGTTTAGGCGATGGTACTGTGAAAAAACGTCTTGAAGGTGTGTTAAAAGAGTTGATTACACCAATCCGTGAGCGTCGTATGGAACTTGCCAAAGATCCAGATTACATCATGGATATCTTAAAAACTGGTACGGAAAAATGCCGTATCATCACTCAAGATACTTTAGATGAAATCAAAAATGGTTTAGGCGTATTTCATTTCTAAAATGTGCTGATTGTCTAAGCAAAAAAAGCCACTGAATTCAGTGGCTTTTTTTACAACATCTTTTATAACATCATAAATTAATTTTTATGACGCATATGTGGGAATAAGATCACATCGCGGATACTTGCTGCATTGGCAAATAACATCACCAAACGATCGATACCAATACCTTCACCTGCTGTAGGAGGTAAACCGTATTCTAATGCTTCAATAAAGTCAGCATCGAAATGCATTGCTTCATCATCGCCCGCATCTTTTTCAGCAACTTGCGCTTGGAAGCGTTCAGCTTGGTCAATTGGATCATTTAATTCCGAGAAACCATTTGCCAACTCACGACCACCGATAAAGAATTCGAAACGGTCAGTGATATGTGGATTATCATCATTTCGGCGTGCTAACGGCGAAGTTTCCGCAGGATATTCAGTAATAAATGTCGGCTGACGTAATTGAGTTTCAACAGTTTCTTCAAATACGATGGTTTGTAGTCGACCTAAACCAAAACCTGGCTTAACTTGCTCTTTTAACTCTTCACGAATAAATGTTGCCAAGAATTCACGATCCGAAACATTTTCAGCAGTGAAATTTGGATTATGCTCAAGAATCGCATCAAACATCGAGATTTTCTTAAATGGACCTTTGAAGCTATACACTTCTTCACCATAAGGAACATCTGTTGAACCCAAGATGTCGATTGCTAATTTTTCAAGCATACCTTCTGTCAAAGCCATGAGATCTTTGTAATCAGCATAAGCTTGATAGAATTCAATCATGGTAAATTCTGGGTTATGACGCGTTGAAACACCTTCATTACGGAAATTACGGTTAATTTCAAATACACGTTCAAAACCACCAACAACCAAACGTTTTAAGTAAAGCTCAGGTGCAATACGCAAGAATAATGGCATATCTAATGCATTATGGTGTGTTTCAAATGGACGCGCTGACGCACCACCTGGAATCACATGCATCATCGGAGTTTCAACTTCCATAAAACGTTCATTGATGAGATAGTTGCGAATACCTGACACAACTTTTGCACGAATTTCAAAAGTTTTACGTGTTTCTTCATTCACAATTAAGTCTAAATAACGTTTACGGTATTTTACTTCTGTGTCATTCAAACCATGGAACTTGTCTGGAAGTGGACGAAGCGATTTCGTCAATAATTCAAAATGTTCAATATGAACATATAAATCACCTTTGCCAGAACGACCGATATAACCTTGAACAGCAATAATATCGCCAAGATCTAGACTTTTCACAGTTTCTAGAACTTCAGGTGCAAGCTCTTTACGTGGCACATACAATTGAATACGGCCGGTCATGTCTTGAATCACGATGAATGAACCACGGTTCAACATCACACGACCCGCTACAGATACATGAACTTGCTCGCCTGCTTCAATTTGTTCTTTAGATTGATCTGCAAATTGTTCTTGTAGATCTTGCGCATAATGCTCACGCTTAAATGTGTTTGGCCATGGGCTAACACCGGTTTCCTTGGCGTGATCTTGAATTTGCTTTAACTTGGCATGACGCTGTGCAATTAAATCGTTTTCGGAAATGTGTTGTTCAGAAGTCGATTGAGCGTTATGTTGCGTCATCTCTGCCTCGATTATATTAAAAAACGGAAGTTGCATAGCATAGCAGATTTACAACATAATGCGTATGAATATAACTCTACGAACCATGTAAAAATTAAAAATCATGAATAAATACTGGCAAGGATTCGCCCAAAGTATCATTCTTTTCAATGTTTTGTGGTTTTCAACTGTGGTTGATGCCGAGCAAATCGTTGTTATGAGCAATACTCAAAAAGATCTTCCTATAAAAATTGAAAGCACCAATCTCAATAATCAAGATTATATTTGGCAATTAGAAATCGTTCCAAATCGAACCAGTTTGCAAAGCCAAGTCAAATTAATGAATCCACACCCCACTCAAAAAGCACTCAATTTAAGGGCTTTAGAACTGGCAAAAAAACTCACTCTGGATCAATTACCACAAGTCAGTAATGATTTTAAAAATAAAACCCTCAATGTTGATGAACAAAACATCGCAAAAATAAAATATTATTATGGGAAATACATTCTGTTTATTAAATTTCCAACCCGCATCCAATACGCCATAAAACCCAACTTTTCACAAGTACAAAGTGCTTTAGAACCCTTTTGTGATCAAAGTAAGACACCATCTCAGAATAAAATTAAATTTGATCAACAAGGTAATATCTCGCTCTCAGCAAAATTTTTGGTAGATGCACAAGGGCAAATCCTAAATATCCGTTACACCCCTTTAATTCACGAACAAATGAAGTCGATACTGCAACCTTTACTAGAAAAAATTCGCTTCCAACCACGTAATGAAAATGGTGTGGCAAAATCATTTTCTATTGAACAACCCCTGATTATTCAATGCCATTAAACAATAATGAAAGTGCTAAGTTTCTCAATGGTTTTGTTCAGCCAATGATTTGACTATGGCAAACCCTTGCTGGAAAGCACGATCCATCATGTTCTTATATTCCTCAGAGGTTTCTATTTCAGCAGATAATGTGGTTGTTGCACTCTGTTCATTTAAGAAATATTTTTCTAAAGAGCCACTCCAACTTTGAACATCTTCACTTGTTGAATCTAAAACACCATTTTTCAAAACACCCAAATGTTTAAATACCACTTTTTTAAATTGCTCTAACTCTACAATGGTGGCGACCATACCATTACCACTGGCATCCTGAAATAAGGTTTCCCCGCCAATTTTCCAGTCAGACTGCATTCGCGAAGTTTCCGAAAACGGTTGGGTCCATTTGGAATAAGTATGGGTATCCCACAGGATATTCCATACTGTTTGTGCATTCGCTTGAATGACAATGTCATAGCTTAAAATCATCATTTCTTTCTCTTATTTTATTGATCCAATCTATAGCTTAGTACAATAAAAACCCAGAATGATTAATTTTTGTTAATAAAAATCCATCACCTAAAAAATTTAAACCTAAACATTCAATATGTTAAACAATAAATAACAAGCATATTGATCTGTTACACAACACTCTTAGACCAAAATCTAAGTTTTTAAAAAAGTGCAGCTAAGTAGAATATTTGAATATAAAAATAGTTAAATGGAAAATTTTAAATCCATTGATAACTTTTTCTAGCTTTGTTTAATTTCTACCTTTGCTCAATAAAGAAAGACCATATGAAAACGATAACAATGAAGAGTATTCATTCTAAAATTTTATTTTTACATGGACTAGATTCATCTAAAGAATCGACAAAATTCCATGCCATAAATGCTGAAAAAAAATATTGTATTAACGTGGATTATCGTAATCTTAACTACAAAACGGTTGAGTGTTTTTATCACGATATTATCGAAAAGATTAAACCCGATTTACTGGTAGGTCATAGTTTAGGTGGATATTGGGCATTAAAAATGTCACAGCAACATCGAATTCCTGCAATCCTCGCCAATCCGAGCTTAAATCCAGATTTCCGTGAAGACTATGCAGCGATTGATGAACATGATTTAGACCATGACATTCCACAAATTGCTTATCTGGAACTGGGTGATGAGGTTTTAGATATGTATAAAGTACTTGAGCAACTAGAGTCATATATGCAAATTGAAGCTGTTGAAGGTGGACACCATCGTTTAGTCCAACCTGAAAACCTAAATCATTTAATTGAATATATGGAACAAACCTTTATTGCTTGAAATAAAATATTCAAAGTACAGTTCGCTGCTCTCCAACTAAAAAAGCCTTGTATTTACAAGGCTTTTTTTACGAGAAGACAGACAAACAAATGATTTAAGTATTTAATCACAAGCAGGTAGCCCGAAAACTTAACTTGTTATTGTCTTTAAGCAACCGCTTTTTCAACTGGCTTGGAATGCTCATCAAGCACTGACCAAATCTTTAAACCAAGATCTTGATGTAAATCAGGCAGATCAAGAAAAATACTTGCACCCAATACCGTATGTTGGCATTTATGCATCAATTGATGGACTGCTTTTAAAGTACCACCTGTAGCCAATACATCATCTACAATAATCACTTTTTGTGCTGCGATATCCGCTGACATTTCCAAGCGATCTAAACCATATTCTAAGCTATAGCCCACACCAATCACTGGAGGTGGTAACTTCCCTGCTTTACGAACCAACAATAAGCCTTTGCCGGTACGTTGTGCCAATAAGCTGGCTAAAACAAAACCTCGTGCCTCAACTGCAACAAAACTATCCACGGCATCCAATTGCTCTAAAGGAATACTTGCAATCAAGGCATCGGTTAACGCCACAAGATTGTTCATAAACAATGGGGTTAAATCATAAAAACAAATACCTGGTTTTGGGAAGTTTTGGACAGTACGGATACTTGACCACAAAGCAGTAGACATGTTCATCATGGGGGGAGATTTAAAAAAAAGATAAATAATACGTGAATTTTAACGTTTATTAGCCAAAATTGACAGCAACCCGCTACCTGTTCAATATTAAAGTCACGCTAAGTTGTTGAATTTATTAAGTCCATTTTCACACAAAATAATGGCTATAGAATGAGCTAATTCTAGCTTAATATTTTTGGCTAAAATATTCATCTAGACCTTTGTCTAAATTCAAATATTTTTAAACTTTTATATCAGTGCTCATCCCTTGTTATGACAGTGTTGTAATTAAAATTGTCTGACAAAGTTGGCATAATAAACATCGCTTTTGTCCTGAGCTGCCATTCAGCTTTAAGATTAGTTAGATAAACTCCGATATTTACTTTACTTTAGATACAGAACTGCGTAAGAATTTAGAGGAATATGTACACATTTTATTTGCATATTATTTGAGTCAAGCAGCAGAAGGAATTTTACTGACAGAAAAAACAATGCATCTGTCAGATATCGGAGAATCAGATGAAGAAATATCAATGCATCGTTTGTGGTTGGATTTATGACGAAGCAGAAGGTTGGCCACAAGATGGCATCGCAGCAGGTACCAAGTGGGAAGACATTCCTGATGACTGGACATGCCCAGACTGCGGTGTTTCTAAAGCAGACTTTGAAATGGTAGAAATCTAAGATATTGCGTAAAGACCATGTTTACATGGTCTTTTTTACATTTATTTTCAACAATACAAAATTATTCAATTCACCTCTAAATTTGAAACAGGTATGGAGAAAGATATGCAACCGATCATCATCATAGGTTCTGGCATGGCGGGTTATACCCTTGCAAGAGAATTTCGTAAGTTAAACACCGAACAGGAATTGGTGATGATTTGCGCAGATGATGCGGTGAATTATGCAAAACCTACCCTATCTAACGCATTGGTTGGAAAAAAAGCGCCTGAACAAATTGGTTTAGGCGATGCTGAAAAGATGAGTAGCCAACTGAACATGCGGATTGAAAAAGAAACATGGGTTAAAAGTATTGATGCAGAGAAACATGAATTAACCCTTGAAAAAGATGGACAATCTTCAACTCAAGGCTACTCAAAACTTATTCTCGCCGTGGGCGCAAATCCGATTCGATTAGCGATTGCTGGTGATGGGAGTGATGATATTCATGTGGTTAACTCACTGATTGACTATCGCGCATTCCGTGAAACTTTAGACAATTGCAGCACGGGTGAATGTGGTAACAAGCGTGTGGTGATTTTAGGTGCAGGCTTAATTGGTTGTGAATTTGCCAATGACTTACAAAATACTGGGCATCAGGTTACGGTGATCGACTTAGCACCACAGCCGTTAGGGCGTTTACTGCCTAATCATGTTGCACAAGCGTTTAAAGACAATCTTGAACAATCAGGAATCAAATTTGCCTTGGGCACCACTGTAGAAAAAGTCTCTAAGTCTGAGCGTGGTTATATCGTTTCATTGGCCAGTGGTCAGTCCTTGGTCGCGGATGTTGTGCTTTCTGCAATTGGCTTACAACCTAATATTGCCTTGGCCAAAGCTACAGAAATCAACACCAGTCGTGGTGTGATTACCAATACCTTGCTCGAAACCAGTCAAGCAGATATTTTTGCCATCGGTGACTGTGCCGAAGTGAATGGAACACTCTTGCCATTTGTCATGCCAATCATGCAACAAGCGCGTGCATTAGCCAAAACCTTGAGTGGACAAACCACCACTGTACACTACCCTGCAATGCCAGTCGCGGTGAAAACCCCAGCAGCACCTTTGACTGTACTTCCTGCTCCAATTGATGTAGATGTTACATGGGAGAATGAAGAGTTTGAAGATGGGATGTTATCTAAAGCAACAGATGCTGAAGGTACCTTACGTGGTTTTGTATTGTTAGGTGCAACTGCTGGAAAACAGCGTTTAACATTAACAAAACTGGTTCCAGACTTGATTCCTGCATCGGTTTAAGGTTTTAATAGTAAGGATATTTTTTAATCAAAGAATATCCTTGCTTAGGAAAATAACAATGAATAGCGCACTTCAATTTCAAGTTTCACCTTATGCATCGTTCATGAATGAAACCAAAGTCGATTTAGGTAATGGTATTCAGCTTCATGTTGAAACTGGTGGAAATCCACAACACCCGACCATTCTGTTGATTATGGGTTTGGGTGCGCAAATGTTATTTTGGCCTGATTTTTTTTGTAAATCACTGATTGATCAAGGCTTTCATGTGATCCGCTTTGATAATCGTGATATTGGCTTATCTTCAAAAATTCGCCACCAAGGTCCACGTTTAAACTCTTATAAGCTGATGGGTCGCTTTGCTTTGGGCTTACCGAATGACGGCGCGCCTTATAACTTATTTGATATGGCGGATGATGTTGCATTATTGATTGATCGTTTAGGTATTGAAAAACCACATATTTTGGGTGCTTCAATGGGTGGTATGATTTCTCAAATTTTAGCTGCAAAATATCCTGAGAAAATTGATAAAGTCGGCTTACTCTTTACCAGTAATAATCAACCTTTGCTACCTCCACCATTTCCAAAACAACTCTTTAGTCTCATTGGTAAACCTGAATCACGTGATGAAGAAGGAATTGTGAATCATTCCTTGAAGGTTTTTCATATGATTGGTTCACCTGGTTATATCAACCAAGTTGAAGCAATTCAAACTGCACGTAAATTATATCGTCGTAGTTATCATCCAGCGGGTGTACTTCAACAGTTTTTAGCAATATTATGTACAGGTTCCTTACTTAAATTGGATAAGCAGATCAAAAAGCCAACTTTAGTGTTACATGGCTCTAAAGATCGGTTACTACCTCCAAGTCATGGTAAGGCTGTTGCTAAAGCAATTTCAGGCGCTAAATTTGAATTAATTGAGGGAATGGGGCATGATATCCCACCGCATTTTGTTCCTCAACTTAGCGGGTTATTTGCACATCATTTTAAATCATAAGCATTAGGACACTATGGCTGCATTACCATCCCTAAGACAGTTGTCATATTTAGTGACATTGTCTGAGACGCTGCACTTCACTGAAGCAGCGCGCCGTTCGTTTGTAACTCAATCTACTTTATCTGGTGGAATCATGGAGTTAGAACGTTTATTGGGTGGCGTACTCGTAGAACGTGATCGCCAAAACGTACGTTTAACTCCTCTAGGTGAGCAAGTTGTTGCCCGAGCCCGTGTTCTACTCGCCGATGCTCAGGACTTGATGCGGTTAAGTCGAGAAATGAGTGAACCGTTAACTGGTGATTTGCATTTAGGGATTATTCCAACCATCGCCCCTTTCATTTTGTCGCAGCTTTTGGAAGAAGTGCATAAACAACTTCCAAAAATTCAGTTGCATCTGCATGAAGCACAAAGTGAAAAAATTGTTGAAAAACTTGAGCATGGCAATCTAGATGTGATCATGCTGGCTTTACCATTCGACACACGTGGTTTGAAAGTTGCTGAAATTGCGAAAGAAGATTTATTCTTAGTCTGCAATAAAGCAGATCAAAATGCGATGAATGCAAGAAGCTTAGATGATTTAGATCTTTCTCATCTTATGCTCCTTGAAGAAGGTCATTGCCTACGTGATCATACCTTAAGTGTTTGCCCAATCGGTGAGCGTAAAAATGATCACCGTTTAAAAGCAAGCTCATTGCCAACTTTAGTGGAAATGGTCAGTTCAAACTTAGGCTATACACTGCTTCCTGAGATTGCAATTCATGCACATATGCTGAAAAACAATGATCAGATTGTGGTTAAACCTATTGAGAATGCACCATCACGCACTTTGGCTTTAGTTACACGTAAAAGTACACCACTACAAAGTGAATTTGATGTGTTGGTACAAATTCTTCAAAAAATCACGCCAAATTTACGTTAATTTTCCAATACTAAAAAGGAGTCATGATTGACTCCTTTTTTATTGAATATCTAAAAAGCCTATAGATCACATCAGCATAAGCAAAATTAAAACGATCTTGTTTTTACTGGATCAAGCATGATAATATTTGACCAATGCAAAAATAATCGCTTATTTTTGTATGTATTGTTACGATAAAAATCGCGAAAAATCGACCTATCCTCAGCTTGTTTTTTAAAAGCATGCATCCATCTCGTCGACACATATCCAATTCTTCGCATTGGTCAGCGTTCCACAGGGCTTGAATCTTTCAAGCATCGTTAACAGGTTTCCACAGTTTTCTGTGCCTGAATTTTCGATAGGACGCGTATGAACCGACCTTTATATATTATTTTTTCAACGATTGTCTTAGATGCAATTGGCATTGGCATCGTATTCCCTCTGCTTCCCTCACTACTGAAAGACCTGAGCCATCAGCATAATGTTGCCTTGTTAATGGGGGTTTTCCTAAGCCTGTATGCGCTTATGCAATTTATTTTCTCCCCGATCTTAGGTGCTTTGAGTGACCGTATCGGTCGAAGACCTGTTCTGCTGATTTCCCTTGCGGGTTCTGCAATCAACTATTTGTTTCTTGCTTGCTCACCCTCTCTTATCTTGCTGTTCATTGGACGGATCATTGCTGGAATAAGTAGTGCCAATATGCCCGTGGCTTCAGCCTATATCGTTGATACCACGTCAGAAGAAAATCGAGCAAAATACTTCGGTTTAATGAGTGCCATGTTTGGTATTGGATTTATTATCGGTCCTATACTCGGTGGATTATTGGGCGGGTATTGGTTACGGCTACCTTTTTTCGTTGCGGCAATTTTAACAAGCGTTAACTTGCTTATCGCATTCGGGCTACTCCCTGAATCCCGAAGCAACAATCCACTCCTAGTCCCCCCTCAAGCTTCTATTTCGCAACGTTCGAGTTTAAAAATAAATCCCTTGAAAAGTTTTGGTTTTATCCTTGCTCAAAAAGGTATATTACCGATTTTGCTGATATTTTTTCTGTTTAGGGCCTGCGGTGAAGCTTATGGTGTCTGCTGGGCACTTTGGGGACACGATACCTTTAAATGGAATACATTTTGGGTTGGTCTTTCTTTAGGCACTTTTGGTTTATGCCAAGTACTGGTTCAGTCATTTATACCGCAACATGCCGTCCGATATTTTGGTGAAAGAAATACCGTGCTGATCGGTCTGGCATGTATATGTATGGCATTAATCATCATGGCTTTTACCCAACACGCTTGGATCATTTTTGCAATCATGCCGATCTTTGCCCTAGGAAGTATCGGCACTCCTGCACTACAAGCTGTTGTTTCACAAAAAATCCCAGCTGCACAGCAAGGACAGTTTCAAGGTGTTATCGCCTCAACCATTAGTATGGCCTCGATTATTGCCCCATTGTTATTCTCTACACTTTACTTTCATTTCCAAACACGATGGACTGGCGCTATATGGTTGGTTGTCGCGATGATTTATTTAATTGCATTACCTGCAATTTTATCAAGTTTAAAACCACAACAGCTTAAGTCATCCTAGTATTTAAGAACGTCAATGCTTTATTAGAAGCGTTAGTTTCTGATTTAAAAACTTAAATCTATAGCAACCAAGTCATTCAATTTCATTAAAATCCGATTGATTGATACAAAAAAGCCCGATTAATTTTAATCGGGCTTAAGACAATCAAATTATCTTGGCTTAACCATTTACAAAGTGCTCAAGCAAAGTTTGTTGTGCATTGTAAATTGCCTCGCCTTCTTTAGGTTGCACACGAGTCCAAGTCCCATCGCCTTGCAACAGCCAAGCGCGGATATTGTCTTTTAAGTAGTTGACTAAACCTTGCTGGTAAATACGTTTTTTTAATGCTGGATCTTCAATCGGGAAGCACACTTCTACACGATTAAATAAATTACGATCCATCCAGTCTGCACTTGAACAGTAAATACGTGGATTGCCATTATTTCCGAAATAATAAACACGGGTATGTTCTAAGAAACGCCCAACAATTGAACGTACTCGAATATTTTCAGACAGGTTTGGCAACCCAGGACGTAAACAGCAAATTGAACGAATAATCAGATCAATTTGTACCCCTGCTTGCGAAGCTTCATATAATTTATTGATCAATTGAACTTCAGTTAACGCGTTAACTTTAACAATAATTTGTGCAGGCTTGCCCGCTTTGGCATTGGCAATTTCATCATCAATAAAAGCAATTAACTGAGCATGTAGCGTAAACGGCGCATGTAACAGTTTTTTCAACTTCGCCATTTTCCCCATACCGGTCAATTCTTGGAAAATACGGTGTACATCTTCGCAAAGCTCTTTATCTGTAGTGAGCAGTCCATAATCGGTATAGATACGTGCATTCGTTGCATGGTAGTTACCCGTACCCAAATGCACATAGCGTACTAACTTATTATTCTCACGGCGTACCACCAAGATCATTTTGGCATGGGTTTTATAGCCCACGATGCCATAAACCACAACAGCGCCTGCTTCTTGTAATACATTGGCAACGGCGATATTCGATTCTTCATCAAAACGCGCCCGTAACTCAATCACAGCGGTGACTTCTTTACCATTACGTGCCGCTTCTGCAAGTACCTGAACAATTTCAGAGTCAGCACCACTACGATATAAGGTTTGTTTGATCGCTAGCACTTGGGGATCACGTGCAGCTTCACGCAACAAGTTAATAACTGGTGCAAATGATTCAAATGGATGATGTAAAAGAATGTCTTGTTTTTGCATTGCTGAAAAAATATTTTCAGACTTTTTCAATACTTTTGGAATCGCAGGCACATGCGAGTCATAACGCATATGTGGACGTTTAAAATTTGACACAAGGCGTGCCAGATTTACCGGCCCATCCACTTTATAAAGTTGTTCTTGTTCTAGATCAAATTCTTCAAGCAAATATTCATAAATATGTTTTGGACAGTTTTCTGTCACTTCTAAACGTACTGCTCGACCAAAACGACGTGAACTCAACTCACCTTTCAATGCTTTGGCTAAGTCTTCTACATCTTCATTCAGTGCCAAATCTGCATTACGTGTAACACGGAACTGATAACAACCTGTAGCTGTCATCCCTGGGAACAAATCCGATACATGCTCATGAATAATCGCAGACAACATCACAAAATGTTCTTTGCCGCCTGTAAGCTCATCAGGTAAACGCACTACACGCGGAAGCGAACGTGGTGCTGGTACAACTGCTAAATCAATTTGTCGACCAAATGCGTCTTTCCCTTCTAGAGTCACAATAAAGTTTAAGCTTTTATTGACCAATCGTGGGAATGGATGTGCAGGATCAAGGCTAATCGGAGTAAGCACTGGTGCAACTTGTTCTTGGAAATATTTTTTAATCCACACAGATTGTGCAGGCGTTAACTCGCCACGACGTAAAAAGCAAATGTCTTCTTCACGTAACTTAGGAAAAATTTCCTCATTGAGGATACGGTACTGACGCTCAATCGCTTCATGTGCAGTTTTAGAGATTTGGTCTAAAACTTGTTTTGGCGTCAAGCCATCTGGTGAACGACTTTCATTCCCTAAAGTTAATTGCTCCATCATTCCTGCAACACGGATTTCAAAAAATTCATCCATATTACGAGAAAAGATCAATAAGAAATTCATACGTTCAAGCAAGGGATGTAAAGGATCAACAGCTTGCTCTAAAACACGTAAATGGAAATCTAAAATTGAAAGCTCACGATTTATATATCGTTCATTATAAGAATATTCTGTAGGCGTTGTTGTCGTCACTGCGGTATTCATGCAATAAACCTGCATCAAAAAAAATGTCTTAATTCTAGTATGCTTCAAATTTGTGACAATTTCATAAAAAAAGCATCGCTTCATAAAAAAAGCACATCAATTTGTGCTTTTTTAAATTCATTTATTTAGCGTCAATCTGGAATACGGGTATAACGCATATACTTCAAAACCAAACGCTTACGGTATTGAAGCTTAGAATCATCACGATTTTTTTGATAATACTTCGGATTGGTTAAAATCACTGCTAAAAATGCGGCCTGCTCACGACTTAAACTTGCCGCGCTCTTAGAAAAGTAATGTTGTGATGCAGCTTCAACACCATAGATATGATCTCCAAATTCAACAGAGTTCATATAGACTTCTAAAATGCGCTGTTTCGTCCACATCCGCTCCATCATGGTGGTGGCAATCGCTTCCTGACCTTTGCGAATAAATGAGCGACGATTATAGAAGAATAAATTTTTAGCCAATTGTTGAGAGATCGTTGAACCACCGGCGACTACTTTGTCTTTTTTAAGATTACGTTGTAGTGCATTTTCAATACCATCCCAGTCGAAACCATGATGATCGAGAAATTTGGCATCTTCGGCTGCGACAATTGCATGTTTAAAGTTATCACTGATCTTGTCATAGTCGCGCCATTGATGTTGAATCGGCTCAAAATCAGACAAATATGTCCAACGCATAAACATGGTGGTTTCTACATCATGAGTACGCCAATAAATTAAACTTGAGAAAATCCATAGCTGAATCATGATCAAAATACTGACCACAATTAACAAAGCACGAACAATAAAAGCTTTCATGTCAGCCGCTTACTCCGAAAATTCTGACGTTTCATGTTAAGCTGAATCTATCTATAAAAAGCTAAGCAATAGCATGTCTAAATATCAAGATCTTTCAACTTATAGCCAACCCAATTCTATTGGTAAAATAACCTTATTGCTGATTGCCATCAATGTCGGTTTATTTGCCATCCAAGTCTTATCAGGTGTCAACATTACTGACCCGACAACGTTGGACGCGTTGCGTTGGGGTGCTGATTATGCACCTTTAACCTTCTTAGAGGAACCATATCGCTTATTCAGCAGTATGTTTTTTCACTTTGGTATCCTGCATCTAATGATGAATATGTGGGCACTGTATATTTTTGGTGATGTTGCTGAAAAAACTTTAGGAAAGTTTTATTTCCTTGGACTTTATATCCTTGCTGGACTCATGGGAAGTTTATTAAGTGGTTATTTGGATATTCGAAATAGCTACGAACTGCTGCAAAATTTTGATCAAAAACTCTTTCCTCATGTATCTGCAGGTGCATCGGGTGCTGTAATGGGACTTGGTGGTGCACTGACACTCCTGTCGTTGTTCCCACCTACCCCGAATCAAAGATTCATTTTAGATAAAAGATCACTTTTAACCGTACTTGCGATCAACTTAGCTTTTGGCTTTTTAGCCTCTGGAATTAACAATGCTGCCCATATCGGTGGGATGTTAATGGGTGCGATTATGGCTTTGGCTTGGTATGCAACACAACGTGCCAAAATGGGTAAAGCTGCCAATATTATCATTGTGATTTTAGGGATTGCAGCAACCTATGGCGTTTATCTCTATTGCCAGCATCTCGTTGGACCACTTAGCCCACTTTGGCAACAAGCCATTGCACAAATGCGTGAGCAATTAAACTTTTAATCTCTAAAATAGCTTGTCTATGCCGTAATAAAACATTGCAGAGTACACTCAATTCAAGAAGCATAAAAAATGGCGGCCTATAGGTCGCCATTTTTTAATTTACTGTCTTCACTGGGCAGTCTTTTAAAGACTCAACTGAAATTAAACAGCCAGATAAAACCACTTAAACAAAGCGGTTTAATTCAACTCTCGTAGACTTTGCAATGGTGGAATTTCAGATAAATAGCTCAATCGGTAACGCCCAATCAATGCACACAACACTGCCATCGAAATTGGTAAAATCAACCAAATTTCCCAATGTAATTGCATCACCATTTCCATACGATAACTGGCAACGGCACTAATCACCTCCGCAAAGAAACAGGAAACGATTCCCGCCAATAATCCAATAAAACCGATTTCAAAACTCATCATATTTTTTAACTGACGCTTTGAACTACCAAAAGAACGTAACAATGCCACTTCTTTTTTACGCTCATCCATCAGCAAATTGATACAGGCAATCAGTACCAAAAAGCCAGATAAACTCACCAATACTGCCAAAACCGTAATGATTTTAACCAACACAGAAACCAAGTTTTTAATTTCATCAAAAATTAAAGTGACGTCAATAAAGACCGTATTGGAAAATTGCTGAATCAGATTAACCATCTTAATTTTTTCACTCGGCGGCACATAAAAGCTCCCTAAATAGCTACCTGCGTTTTCATCTAACGTCTTTGGGGTAAAAATAAAGAAAAAATTTGGGCTAAAGCTTTGCCATTCCACTGTACGCAAATTCACAACTTGCGCGTTCAAATTTCCTTCAGGCAAACTAAAGGTTAAACGATCACCAATTTTAATACCCAATTCTTCAGCCAGTTTGGCCTCTACAGACACCTGCCCAATTTGAGTCAATTGAGCCTCTCCAGCAACAATGATATTGTCTTGTGGATAATGATCTGCTTGGGTGAGATTTAACTCACGACGTAAAGAATTATTGGTTTTCACCAATTGGGCAGGAAAAGCTTGACCATTTTTTGCCAATAAGCGCCCTTTTACATTGGGATATAACGGTGTGCTTTTCCAGTGTTGCTGTGCCAATTGTTGTTTAAAAGCCTCCAGTTCAAATGGTGGTAGACCATAAATAAACTGGTTAGGCGTCCCCTCAGGCAATTGTTGCTGCCAACGCTCTAATAAATCAGTTCTCAATACAGCAAGTACCGTGATCAGACTTAAACCCAATGCCAAAGCGGTAATTTGTAAAGCGGTTTGCGAAGGGGTTCGGATATAGGCTGAGAGCCTATTTTTCATTGATTTTAAAGTCTTTAAAATCATCCAAACCACTGCATATAACAAACCTGTTAACACAATGACTGCACCCATCACCAACGCAGTAAGTATCAGATTTTCGGTCAAGACCAAACTAAAAATAATTAAGCTCACTAAACCTGTAGCCATCATCCACAACATTGAACGTGCCGACTTTTCTTGTTGGCGTATCACCCGAATAGGCGGTGTATTTAACAGTTGCCACAAGCTCGGTAAAATAAATCCAATCAATACAATTGCACTGGTAAAAATTGCAATAGGTAAAGGACCAACCAGCATCTGCAACATTGAAAATTGCAACTCTAGGTTCGGAATCATCTGCAACATCAATTGCAATAATGAATAACCTAAAATCAGTCCTAAAATACTGCCAATGACAATGGCGATTAAAATAACAACGCTCAGCAACCCGAGATAGGTTTGAAAAATCTGCCGTTTCGTTGCACCCATGCAACGCATCAGCGCAATATGATCTTGGTTCTGCTGTACATAACGCTGACTGGTTAAAGCGATGGCTAAACCACATAAAAGAATCGTCAGAATATTGGCCAATTGTAAGAAAGTATCGAGGTTTTCAATTGGTTTAAGTAAGCGTGAATTGCCCTCATCTGCATTACGTAGTCTTAAATTACTTTGTGCATCTAATTCATTATCCGCATTTTGTTGATCTTGTATGGATTGATCTGTTTGTGAGTGTGTTGCTGGCTGATTTTCAGTCAATGTATTGGCACTTGATGCACTTAAAGCTGAATCTGCATCCGAATTTTGTGCAATCTTTGGATTCACATTTTGCTTTTCTTGCGCTTTAAAAGTCTTAAAAAATTGCTGATATGTTGCAATCGACTCCGCATCCCCTGCCATCAACAAACGATATTCAATTCGACTTCCAACTTGAATTGCACCCGTTTTTGCAACATCTGCTTGAGAGATAATCACGGTTGGCGAAAAGGCAGAAAAGCCTAATTCTTGATTTGAATCATGTTCAATGATACCAGTAACTTTAAACTGACCATTGGCAATTTGAACGCTATCGCCTAGGTTTAATTTTAATAATTCTTGTGCGCGTTTGCTTAACCAAACCCCACCACTTTGTAAGGCTTGTTTTGGCGCAATCCTTAATTCACCACGTAAGGGAAATGCTGTGTCAATGGCTTTCACATTGACCATAACAAACTGATCCTGCGTAGAGGCCATTGAACCAAAAATGGTGACATGGGACTGTTTTAATTTTAAATCATTAGCCTGTTTGATCCATTGTTGGTCAATCGGATCTGTATCACTAAGCTGTAAATCTGCAGCTTGCATTTTGGCAGCTTGTAAGGTCACTGCCTGTTTGACTTGATCATTACTAAACTTTAATGCGGTGGTCGCACTAATGGCTAAACTTAATGCAATAATCAGCAGATATATGCCTGAACTGGCAAAACTTTGCCTAAATAAGGGTTTAAACAAGGTCAACATTACACCACCTCATTCGATTGAGGAGTCTGCACATGTTCAATCAATTGACCATCTTTTAATTCATAATGACGTTGGCATTGTGCGGCCAATTGCGAATCGTGAGTGACAAGCACTAAAGTTGTACCGAGCTCTTTATTTAAATCAAACAAGAGTTGTTCAATTTCAAATGCAGTATGTTCATCTAAATTGCCTGTAGGTTCGTCGGCAAAAATAATTTTGGGGTCAGAAATTAAAGCTCGTGCAATGGCAACCCGTTGTTGCTCCCCACCAGACAATACTTTCGGGGTTTGCTGGCTTTGTCGTTCTAAACCGACTTTGGCCAATAAGCTTAAGGATTTTTGTTCTGCGTGTGCATAGTTAAAATTCTTCTGTAAACGTAATGGTAACATCACATTTTCTAAGGCAGAGAGATGTGGGAGCAACTGGAAAGATTGAAATACAAAACCAATATATTGAAGCCGAATCAACGCACGTTGTTCTTCGTTTAAATGCTCAATCGCTTCACCACAAACACTGAGTTGACCTGCACTGGCTTGATCGAGAGTAGCAAGGATGCCCAATAAAGTTGATTTTCCTGAACCAGAACGTCCAGTAATCGCGACCTGTTCACCTGTATAAATATTAAGATTTAGATTTTCAAAAATTGTAAGCGTTTGATGAGGTAATTCTATCTTTTGTGTAAGTTGCTGTGCAGAAATTATCACTTGTGGCATGATGGGAGAAGTTGAATCATCCTGAACCTTAGACATCATAAAGTACCTTATATGCAAATCAAAAAATTGTTAAATTTGAAAATGATGAAAAATCTAATTCATTGTTTATTTTTTAGCATAATCTGTCTGTTGCCCGTTAGTAGTTTTGCAAAAACGATCATGATTTTAGGTGATAGCTTAAGTGCGGGTTATGGTATTAGCCCTCAACAAGGCTGGGTTTTCTTGCTACAGCAACGTTTAAACCAACAATTTCCCAAACAACATAATGTGGTCAATGCCAGTGTAAGTGGTGAAACCACCAGTGGTGCCTTGGCGCGTTTTCCAAAACTATTACAAAGCCATAAACCTGATATTGTGGTGATTGAGTTGGGTGGCAATGATGGTCTACGCGGTCAACCGCCACAAATGATTCAAAAAAATCTTGCGCAATTAATTCAACAAAGCCAAAAAAGCCAAGCCACGGTCATTTTATTGGGAATGAAAATTCCACCAAATTATGGTGCAGCTTATAGCCAAGCTTTTGAGAAAAATTACCAAACCCTAAGCCAACAATACAAAGTAAAAATGCATCCGTTTTTTATGAATGGAATTGCAGGCAATAAAAGTTTGATGCAAAAAGACTTGATCCATCCCAATGCAACTGCACAGAAAATTCTACTCGATAATGTCTATCCGTTGATTCGAGGCGCGCTTTAAGTTTTTCTCAAAGCCGAAATGATTGCACCTGTTTACGACTCAAAATCGGATGTCGTGTTTTTTAAGACATCCGCAAAATTAAACAAACGCGCTAATAAGTGGTGAATATAGTCCAAACTCGATTCTTGTTCGGTAAATAGAATCCGATGCAACATGGGTGCAATCACAATTTCAATAATCAGTTGATTGTCGATGCTTGTTTCATTTCTTTGCTGGGCACGTTGCTGAATAATGTCTAACTGTTGAATCAAAAAGTCATAACACTTACCAGAGGTCGGCGAATCATTTTCCGCCACAATATCGCTTAAGATTGTACGCCCAACGGGTGAGGCATATTCCTCAAAATATTGCTCCATCCATGCATATAAGTCTTGTTTAAAACTCCCAAGATCCGCAGGCACATTGTCTGGATGTAAAATATTAAAGGCAACATCCGCAAGCAGTTGAGATAAATCTCCCCAACGTCGATAGATCGTAGAGGGGGTGACTCCTGCATATTCAGCAATCATCGGAATCGTCAAATCTGCCACAGCAACATTGTGCTGTAATGTTTGCACAGCATTATGAACTGCAGCTTGTATTCGTGCACTGCGCCCACCGGGACGCAAACCTGTAATCACTTTCGTCATCAGTAAATCACTACAAATCTATAAATGAAAATCTATCAATGGGTTAATGCTTGAAGAACAGCTTTAATCAAAAATCATCTTAGCTAAACCTTTGTGTTTAATCCAAAATACGGTATAAAAGCTAATTAATAGCTTTTATGTACATGTTGATTATGCGCAACCCTAATTTTAATCGTCAAGTGACTTCCTATAAATTAAGCCATAATGCTGCACTGTACACACATACTTTTACCCTAATGGCCTTTTTGGCAGCCTCAAGCGCACCAACACCGTTATATCGCTTGTATCAACAACACTTCCATTTTTCTCCTGTTTTATTAACGCTTATTTTTGCCACCTATGCATTTGCATTGCTATTAACCTTATTGGTGGCAGGATCATTGTCTGATTATATTGGACGTAAGCCGGTTATTTTTGTGGCTTTGATTTTAGAAATTCTGTCCATGGGCTTTTTCTTGTTTGCATCCAATATCGAAATGCTGTTTATCGCACGAGGTTTGCAAGGTATTGCCACGGCTTTAGCCGCATCTACGTTTGGAGCAGCTTTGCTTGATCTGAGTAAAACACAGGGTTCTTTAATTAATAGTATTTCTCCAATGCTTGGTATGGCTGCGGGTATGCTGATGACCTGTATTGTTTTAGAGTTTTCGACTGTTCCATTGACACTTATTTTTGAAATACTCATCTTTCTTTTTGTATCTACCACATTTATCGCCATTTTTAGCCCTGAAACCGCAACTAAACGTGTGGGTGCTTTGGCATCATTAAAACCGCAACTGACTGTTCCAGTACAAACCCGAAAAGCACTCTTAATTGTAAGTCCAATTAATATCTCGTTATGGATGGTTAGTGGGTTCTTCCTCTCGTTAATGCCTTCATTGCTGGCTCAAGCTTTCCATGTGCAATCGGCATGGTTGAATGGCATGATGTTTATTACTCTATCAGTTTCAGGGGCTGTTGGGATTTTAACTTTGCGCAATGCACACACATTTAAAATTTTAATCACTGCTGCGATTACAATTGTCTCGGGCTCAAGTGTTATTTTGCTTGGCATTCATCTGGTGCAACCAATCTTATTGTTTATTGGTGCTGTAGTAACAGGGGTTGGCTTTGGTACAGGTTTTATGGGTGCAATTCGTGCTGTTATGCCCTTAGCTTTACCTGAACAACGTGCAGGTTTAATGGCCGCATTTTTTGTTGAAAGCTATTTGGCCTTTAGTATACCTGCGATTATTGCTGGATACTTTGTCAATAAAGTAGGTTTAATTTTTACTGCAGATGTCTATATTTGTATGATTATCTTATTAGCCAGCTTGGCGTTTGTTTTTGCGTTTAAAAATAAACAGAACATTCATTAAAGCGTGTTAAAAATCAAAGCAAAACAAAAGGCGCATTGAGCGCCTTTGGGTTTAAATCTTAGATTAAGCTGGAATATCACGAATAGATGCTTTACGAATTGCTTCTTTCAGTGCGTCATAACCATGAATTGGCGGGAACTGTGGAAATTCACGAATCACATTTTCAGGCGCGTCAAATAAGAAACCATGATCAGCTTCACCCAACATGGTTGTATCGTTATACGAATCGCCTGCTGCGATTACACGGTAATTTAGACCATGTAAGGCTTTTACAGCTTCACGTTTTTGATCAGGTTGGCGCAATTTATACGCAGTGATCATACCATTTTCATCAGTTTCTAATTTATGACAGAAAATTGTTGGCCAACCTAACTGTTGCATCAACGGATGTGCAAACTCATAAAATGTATCTGAAAGAATAATCAACTGAAAATGGGTACGTAACCATTCTACAAACTCTTTTGCACCCGGAAATGGCCCCATGTCTGCAATCACAGCTTGAATGTCATTTAAGCCTAGACCATGCTGTTTAAGAATATTTAAGCGTTGAGTCATCAACACATCGTAGTCAGGGATATCACGAGTTGTTGCTTCTAATTCTTTGATTCCTGTTTTTTTAGCAAAATTGATCCAGATTTCTGGTACCAATACACCCTCAAGATCAAGACATACGATTTCCATGGGTTCTCCCAAATGTCAGTTAAAAATTTTGGGCTTATCATAGCACTAAAGTTTAAAAAGAATGCTGAAAGTTTTTACAGCAAACCCATTTCATTTGGTTATACATAAGACTTGTCAATATTTACAAATCTGTTTTATTCATAAGCATTTTAATTAATCTGCTAAGTAGCATATTTCATTTACTTTAAAATATCTGGATCGTCAAAAGCAGCAATTCACATAAGTTGAATTGCGCTAATTTTTGCCAAAATGCTTAAATTCAAATATCTTTTGAACATGTTTACGAAAATTGTAGCTTCAAGCTAACTGCCAGGAGCAGATATGACCGCCATTCCAACCATAGATCTTGTGGACGCACTTGCGACTGAGTATGCCGACAAATCACCTTCTGAAATTTTAGAACTTGCGCTTTCTCAGCAAGGTGAAATTGCAATTTCATTTTCTGGCGCAGAAGATGTTGTTCTTATCGATATGGCACACAATTTAGGTAAACCATTTCGTGTTTTTAGTTTAGATACAGGGCGTTTACACCCTGAAACCTATCAATTTCTTGAAACCGTACGTAAGCACTATGGGATTAAAATTGAGATTTGCTTTCCAGAAGCCGATGCCGTTCAACAGTTGGTCAATGAAAAAGGTTTATTTAGCTTCTATCAAGATGACCATAAAGAATGCTGTGGTATCCGAAAAGTTCAGCCACTACGTAAAAAATTAGCCACTTTAGATGGTTGGATTACAGGACAACGCAAAGATCAAAGTCCAGGCACACGTACGGAAATCCCCGTCATTCAAGCGGATAGCGGTTTTTCTGGTGAAGGCAAACAACTGATTAAATACAACCCATTAGCCAATTGGTCAAGTGCGGATGTATGGAACTATATTCGTATGATGGAGATTCCTTATAATCCATTACATGAAAAAGGCTTTATCTCAATTGGCTGCGAACCATGTACCCGTCCAGTATTGCCAAATCAACATGAACGCGAAGGTCGATGGTGGTGGGAAGAAGCAACACATAAAGAATGTGGCTTACACGCAGGCAATTTAAAAAAGTAATATCAGGAAAACTCATTAAAACTCATGAATTTTTATTAACTTAACGTTCATCGAAATGCTTGGATTTTACGCTTAGAAAAGTTTTATACTAAGGTTTGTTGATATTTCATCTATAGCTTGTGTTATAGGCTAAAGTTGAGTAGGCAAAGGCATGAAAAAATAGTGAGACTATTTTCAGGTTTCATCACTCAAACTGAGAAATTTTAGCTATACCCAGAATGCCAACAAAGCGCTGCATTGTTGGCAACACAAAATGTAACGATGTACCTGATGTTTTCCAACATCACATCGTTGTAAACATGGACGAATGATCAACAGACCCAAGTTACACGGTTCTATAATTCTAACAATTCACCAGCTCATAAAAGAGTTGTTGTAGAAATTGCAGTGAGGCAATCCAAGACTATGCGCCCATTACACCCTATTGATTTTATTTTTTTAAATTTAGAAAAACGTCAACAACCCATGCATGTTGGTGGGTTATTCTTATTTGAAATACCAGAACATGCGCCTTCTACCTTCATTCAAGATCTTGTTGCAGATATTCGTAATTCAAAATCTATTCCTGTTCCACCCTTTAACAACCGCTTAAGTGGCATGTTTTGGGATGAAGACGAAGAGTTTGATATCGACCATCATTTCCGTCATATCGCATTACCTCATCCGGGACGTATCCGTGAATTATTGGTTTATATTTCACAAGAACACAGTTCGTTGATTGACCGAGCAAAGCCGCTTTGGACCTGTCATATTATTGAAGGGATTGAAGGCAATCGCTTTGCTATGTATTTTAAAATCCATCATGCCATGATTGATGGTGTGGCTGGTATGCGTCTGGTGGAAAAATCATTTTCAAAAGATGCTGACTCCAAAACCATTATTCCGCCTTGGTGTGTCGAAGGTAAACGAGCAAAACGTTTAAAAGAAACCAAACTGGATAAAGCTAAAAAAATATTCTCTGCCTTAAAAGGGCAAGTTGAAGCAGCACCTAAAGTGACTCAAGAGCTGTTCCAAACTGTATTTAAAGAAATGGGGAAAAACCCCGATTATGTTTCAAGCTTTCAAGCCCCGAGTAGTTTATTTAACCAACGAGTAAGTTCATCACGTCGTTTCGCTGCTCAGTCTTTTGAACTTGATCGTTTTAGAGATATTTCCAAAGCCCTTGGTGTTACGATTAATGATGTGGTACTTGCGGTGTGTGCAGGTGCATTACGTGATTATTTAATCACACAAGAAGCTTTACCGAAAAAACCGCTGATTGCGATGGTTCCTGCCTCATTACGTGATGATGACTCAGATATGAGTAATCGTATCACCATGATTTTGGCAAATTTAGGTACACATAAAGAAAGTCCTTTAGAGCGTTTAGACATCATTAAACGCAGTGTACAAAATGCAAAAAATCGTTTTAAACGTATGAGCTCTGATCAAATCTTAAATTATAGTGCTTTCGTTTTTGGTGCGGCAGGTGTGAATATTGCATCAGGACTTATGCCAAAACGTCAGGCGTTTAACGTAATCATTTCCAATGTACCTGGACCACGTGAACCTTTGTATTGGAATGGCGCTAAATTAGATGCTCTCTACCCTGTTTCTATTGTTTTGGATGGTCAGGCACTCAATATCACCATGACCAGTTATTTAGATAAATTAGAAGTCGGTTTAACGGGTTGCCGTAAATCTCTACCTAAATTGCAGAATCTTCTCACGCATTTGGAAAATGAAATCCAAAAGTTTGAGCAAATTATTGCAGAGAAAAATGCACTAGAACTCGCCGATAAAAAGCCAAACGCTCAAGCCAAGACAAAAATGGATACTCAAGATGTAGCGAAGGAATCTGTTGCAGCACGAAAGTTAGTATAGGATTTTATAATTGATTTTAGTGTTGCTTGAGAGATAAAAACATAAATTGATTCAAAAATTAAGGGGCTAATATATGCCCCTTAATCTTTAACATTACGACACTTATTTAACAGTTGATGACAGACATTAACCACCATGTCTTTGGTGATTTTCACTTCTTGACCATTGTCATCTAACATAACACATGTATTTTTAGGCTGGCTTTCCAACACATGCTTGATACTACGACTGATTAATTGTTCACTTACACTCATTTTATGACCTCACTTGCTAAGACTGTGAAAGGGAGAAAGTCTTTGGCTACCTTTGTAATCTAGTATTGTGAAATCAGTTGAAAAAGTAAAATTTCAGATGTAACAACTGTTTAACGACATCCTGTTACAATTTCAACTCAAAATGATATCGTATTGCTCTTGCGTGTATAAATTTTCGACTTGGAATTTAATCACGCGATTAATAAAATGCTCTAAATCCGCGACAGCTGGGGCTTCCGCAGTTAATAGGCGATCAATCACCGATGGATGACCGATAACAGTAAAGCCACTCTTAGACTCATAAGCACGGGTATATCTTAAGATTTCTCGAAAAATTTCGTAACATACTGTCTCTGCTGTTTTCACAAATCCGCGCCCTTGACAGGTCGGACATGATTCACACAACAAATGCTCTAATGATTCACGCGTACGTTTACGTGTCATTTCAACTAAGCCAAGTTCAGAGACTTGGGTAATCTTGGTTTTTGCATGGTCACGTTCCAGCATTTTATCAAACTGGTTCATGACCTCTTCACGATGTACAGCTTCCTGCATATCAATGAAGTCAATAATGATAATGCCACCCAAATTACGTAAGCGTAATTGGCGCGCAATCACCTGTGTCGCTTCCATATTGGTTTTAAACACAGTGTCTTCTAGCGTACGGCCACCGACATACGAACCTGTATTGATATCAATTGTGGTCATCGCTTCAGTCTGGTCGATCATCAGATAACCACCTGACTTCAAAGCTACACGGGTTTGTAATGCTTTTTGGATATCTTCTTCGACATTGTACAAATCAAAAAGTGGACGCTCACCAGGATAATGCTGCAAGCGGCTTTCCATACTCGGTACAAATTCACAAACGAACTCTTGCAACTTGGCATATATTTCTCGTGAATCGACATAAATCGTTGCCGTATCATCATTGGCTAAATCACGAATAACACGTTGTGGTAAAGGAAGCTCTTCAAAAATCAACGAAGGAACTGCAATAATTTTTTGTTTTTTCTGAATAAATTCCCAAAGCTTGGCTAAATATGCCATATCTTGAGCAATTGAAGCCTCTTCAATTCCTTCAGCGGCTGTACGTACAATCACTGAACCCGGCAACTTATGCTCGCTTTGAATTCTTTCAATCATCGAGCGTAAACGGTCACGTTCTTCTTCAGACTCAATCCGTTGCGATACACCAATATGACTGCCATATGGCATCAAGACAAGATAACGAGATGGGATAGAAAGATCGGTACTGAGTCGCGCACCTTTGGTGCCCAACATGTCTTTCATCACTTGAACCGTCAGAATTTGACCAGGTTGTAATAACTCAAAGACATTTGGCGTAGGTTGATTACGCGGCCAAATCATATCATTGATGTGTAAGAATGCAGTACGAGATAACCCGATATCGACAAAGGCTGCTTGCATCCCTGGAAGTACACGGACAACTTTTCCTTTATAAATATTCCCGACTAACCCGCGTTTAACAGTTCGTTCAACAAACAGTTCGTTGACCGTACCATTTTGAATTAGCGCCACACGACATTCCATAGGTGTGACGTTAATCAATAACTCGTCAGACATAACTAAACTCAAAACATTATAAAAATTCTTTTCAGCAGTTAATTTAGTGCCTCAACTGCGCTGATCTATACGATCAAGTAACTGTATGGTTTCATGCAACGGTAGCCCAACCACATTGCTATAACTACCCTTTATACCTGTCACATACTTTGCCGCAATGCCTTGAATTGCATATGCGCCAGCTTTCCCCAAAGGTTCACCTGTAGCCCAATATTCTTCCATATCATTCAGACTGAATTGTTGGAACTCAACTTCCGTGCGAACCACGACACTCAATAATTGATGTGCATTTGCAACACAAACACCTGTCAACACTTCATGTTTTTGACCTGACAATAATGTCCATATTTCAAAAGCATGCTGCTTAGATGTTGGTTTCCCAATAATTTGATTGGCAAAAACCAAGCTTGTATCTGCTGCAATAACAGTGCTTTGTGGATGCAACGCCAATACCACTTTGGCTTTGCTTTCAGCCAAACGTTGTACATACTGCTCAATCTGTTCATGTTCCAAGACAGATTCATCAATATCTGGGCTGTGGATGCTAAAATCCAAGCCCACTTGTAAAAGCAGCTCTTTACGCCTTGGTGAGCCTGAGGCCAGAATTAAATGCGCCATCTTCTTAATAAATAATAAAGAACTGGCCAGCAAAAAATACTCGAAACCAATGTTTGCCAATGACGGGTAATCGAAAAATGCGTACCTGCCATCACTTGTGCCATAAAGGTAAAGACCAAATGCGCAAGAATTGCAAACATACTAATAATCCAAAGATTACTAAATGTCAGTACACGTCTTTCTCGAATAAAATAGCGAGTTAAAAATGCAATCAACACATAGCTCAATGCATTCATCCCCAAAGGTGCATCTAACAATAAGTCAGTAAATAGCCCCATGGTAAATGCAAACCAAATTCCACACCATGTAGGCTGACACAGCACCCAAAATAGCATGATTAAAAACATATACAGTGGCCGCCATCCTGCTAATGCATAGGACATCGGATAAACCACTAAAATTGAACCAATAATAATTGAGACAACAATAATCCATAATGGATCTTTACGTTGCTTTTCAGAAGGTAATTTCTTAGCGATCAACATTTGGCTGCTCCATCGCTAAAGAATCAGAGAAAAGTACCACAACATGATGACCACCTGCTAATTGTGCAGCGGGAACCACATCAATTTGCGCAAACTCACCCGTGTTATGACGCATAACTTTAGATACAGAACCGACCAAATAGCCTGCTGGGAAATGTTGCCCCAAACCTGAACTATAAACTTTATCACCCACTTTGATATTGGCACTTGTTGGAACATATTCCATTTTCAAATGTCCTAAATCACCAGTTCCCGTCACGATGGCGCGCATACCTGAGCTTTCTAAACGTACAGATAAAGAATGTTCTTTATCGGAAAGCAACATGACACGGCTACTATGTGGATAGACGTTGATGATTTGCCCCATGATACCTTTATCATCTAAAACGGTTTGCCCGACTTTTAAATGATTAGCTTCACCACGGTTAATGATAATGATATGGCGCAATGGGTCAGCATCGGTTCCAATCACTTCTGCAATTTCCATACGCCCATCGATAATCAATGGTGTATCGAGCAAACCACGTAAACGGGTATTTTCAGCAGAAAGTTCAGAGAGTTTTTGCAGACGTACTTGAGCCTGAAGCAATTCAGCTTGCATCGCAGTATTTTCACGACGTAACTGAGCCTCAGATTTAGTTTGTTGATTTAGCCATTCTTTCGACAATACAGGATAGCTTGCTAAGGCATAAATTGGATTATATGCCGCATACAAGACATCTCTTGCAGGTTGAATCACTTGTGGCATGCGCCAGTTAAAAAACAGCACTACCAAACAAGTGATGACCGCAATGATGAACGAGCGAAAAGATGGCGGTTGTCTTGAAAAGAGATTCGGTTGCACCGCCTCATCCTTAAACTTAATCGAGTATAGTTTAGCCTACAAAAAGCATATCATGGTTTGGATTGTCAAAGAATTCTAAGACTTTACCGCCACCACGCGTTACACAAGTTAAAGGATCTTCTGCTACAACAACAGGTAAACCTGTTTCTTGGGCAAGCAACTTATCGAGGTTACGCAGTAATGCACCACCACCTGTCAACACAATACCACGCTCTGCGATATCAGAAGATAACTCAGGTGGAGTTTGCTCAAGTGCTGATTTCACAGCAGAAACAATACTTTGTAATGGATCAGAAATCGCTTGGGTAATTTCATCTGAAGTTACCGTAATAGCACGCGGTACACCTTCAGCAAGGTTACGACCACGAACTTCAATTTCTAAAGTTGTGCCGTCAGCAACAGCCATACCCACTTCTTTTTTGATAGTTTCAGCTGTTGTTTCACCAATTACACAACCATGTGCTTTACGTACATAGTTAATAATTTGTTCATCAAAAACATCACCGCCAATACGTAAAGAATCTGCGTACACACAACCTTGTAAGGAAATGATGGCAATTTCAGTTGTACCACCACCCACATCTACGACCATAGAACCACACGCTTGCTCAACAGGCATACCCGCCCCAATCGCAGCAGCCATAGGCTCTTCAATCAAACGTACATCACGTGCACCTGCGTTAAACACAGCTTCACGAATCGCACGGCGTTCTACCAATGTTGATTTACATGGTACGCATACCACTACACGAGGTGCAGGTGGAAATAAACGTTTTTCATGCACTTTACCAATAAATTGATTTAACATGGTTTCAGTAACTTCGAAATCTGCAATAACACCATCTTTCATCGGACGGATTGCAGAAATATTGGCTGGGGTACGACCAAGCATTTGCTTAGCATCTAAACCCACAGCTGCAACAATTTTCTGCGAACCACTGTGACGAATCGCCACAACTGTCGGTTCGTTTAATATAATGCCCCTTCCTGGTGCATAAATAAGTGTATTTGCAGTACCTAAATCAATGGCGAGATCTGGCGAAAACAAGCCAATTAGTCGTTTTAGAATCACGGGTCGTTCTCAGTTTAAACTTTATATGGACGCAAGATGGCAACTTTAACTAAATGTGATGATTTGAACAAGTCAATCGCTTATTATAACGCACGATATTTTGAATTTTTTTAAAACTGATTAGGTGAGACATCATGTCAAGTTCAGATGTTCAGCATTCTGCAGAATTAAATGCACAAACTGTATCACAAATCGCCAATCTTGCTCGATTGTCGCTGAATGATACGCAATCTGCTGAATATGCTCAAAGTTTAAATAAAATCTTAGGGATGATGGAGACCTTAAAAGCGATCAATACCGATGGTGTTGAGCCACTTAAGAGCCCATTTGATAATCCGCAACCACTTCGTCCAGATGTCGTGACTGAAGCGAACCATCGTGAAGAATATCAAGCCATTGCTCCTGCAACTCAGGATGGTTTGTACCTCGTTCCGAGAGTGATTGAATAATATTTGATCAAATGAACTTATTTTAAAAAATTAATCGTAAAGAATTGTACTCATGACTGATTTACACCGTTTATCGATTCGTGAAATGACAGAAGGCTTAAAATCTGCCCAATTTTCATCTCGTGAATTGACTCAGCATTATTTGGACCGTATTGCGAAAATTGATGATCGTGTCAAATCGTATGTAACGGTCACTCCCGAACAAGCATTGGCTCAAGCTGATGCTGCTGACAACTTACTAAAATCTGGAACTGCTGGCATATTGACTGGTGTTCCACTGGCGCATAAAGATATTTTCTGTACCCAAGGGATTAAAACCACTGCGGGTTCAAAAATGCTGGACAACTTCATTTCACCTTATGATGCAACTGTGGTGGCGAAAGCCAAAGCAGCTGGCCTAGTGACTTTAGGTAAAGTGAACATGGATGAATTCGCAATGGGTTCAACCTCTGAGAGCTCATTCTACGGCGCGACTAAAAACCCATGGAACTTAGAACATGTTCCTGGTGGCTCTTCTGGTGGTTCTGCGGCTGTTGTTGCAGCTGATCTTGCCCCGCTTGCAACAGGTACCGACACAGGTGGTTCAATTCGCCAGCCTGCTTCTTTCTGTGGCTTAACCGGTCTTAAACCGACCTATGGCCGTGTCTCTCGTTTCGGGATGATTGCATTTGCATCATCACTGGATCAAGGTGGACCAATGGCACGTTCTGCTGAAGACTGTGCTTTTTTGATGAACACCATTGCTGGACATGATCTCAAAGATTCAACGTCAATCAACAAAGAAGTAGATGACTATGTTGCAAACTTAAATGCAACAGCAGTGAAAGGTTTACGTATTGGTATTCCAAAACAATACTTCAATGTTCAAGGTCTCGATGCAGAAGTTAAGGCACGTGTTGAAGAATCTTTGAAAAAATTACAAGACATGGGCGCGATATTGGTTGAGATTGACCTCAACATGACTGAAGCCTATGTACCAACTTATTATTTGATCGCGCCTGCGGAAGCGTCTTCTAACTTGTCACGTTATGACGGTGTTCGCTATGGCTACCGTTGTGAAAACCCAACGGATATTTTAGATCTCTATAAACGCTCTCGTTCAGAAGCGTTTGGTGCAGAAGTACAACGTCGTATCTTGATTGGAACTTATGCGCTTTCTGCTGGTTATTACGATGCTTACTACGTGAAAGCACAAAAAGTTCGTCGTTTAATCCAACAAGATTTCTTAAAAGCTTTTGAGAATGTCGATGTGATTGCAGCACCATCTGCACCTACGACAGCATACAAAATCGGTGCGAACTTGAGTCCAACCGAAATGTATTTAGGCGATATCTATACACTTGCGGTGAACTTGGCGGGCTTACCAGCCATTAACGCACCTGTTGGTTTTGATACGAATAATCTCCCAGTAGGTTTACAGTTAATTGGTAACTATTGGTCAGAATCACAATTGCTTTCAATTGTGCATCAATATCAACAAAATACAGATTGGCATACTAAACGTGCGGCTATTGCTGAGGAGAATGCATAATGACTGAAGCTCAAAAGTTAGCACCATCCGTGTCAAAGCTAATTGACGGTTGGGAAGTCGTTATTGGTATTGAGATTCACACTCAACTTGCAACTCAGTCTAAAATCTTTTCAGGTTCATCAACTGAATTTGGTCAAGACCCGAATACTCAAGCCAGCCTTGTTGATTTAGCAATGCCGGGTGTACTTCCTGTGCTAAACCAAGAAGTGGTTGATCTTGCAATTCGTTTTGGTTTGGGGATTGATGCCTATATCGACCAAGCCTCTGTATTTGCGCGTAAGAACTACTTTTACCCAGACTCGCCAAAAGGCTACCAGATCAGCCAGATGGACAATCCTATCGTTGGGCTAGGTCATATCGATATCCAGCTTGAAGATGGCACAGTGAAGCGTATAGGCGTGACTCGTGCGCATTTGGAAGAAGATGCAGGTAAATCGATTCACGATCAATTCGAAGGCATGTCTGGCATCGACTTAAACCGCGCTGGCACCCCTTTACTTGAAATCGTGTCTGAACCTGATATGCGTTCAGTTGAAGAAGCTGTTGCTTATATCAAATCGATTCACACTTTGGTGCGTTGGTTAGGGATTTCTGACGGTAACATGGCTGAAGGTTCATTCCGTGCTGACTGTAACGTATCGTTACGTCGTCCGGGGCAACCATTTGGTACCCGTTGTGAGTTAAAAAACCTCAACTCATTCCGTTTTATCGAACAAGCCATCAATGTTGAAATTCAACGTCAAATGGACATCTTGGAAGATGGCGGTCGTATTGATCAAGAAACCCGTTTGTTCGATCCGAACAAAATGGAAACACGTTCAATGCGTTCTAAGGAAGAGGCCAACGATTACCGTTACTTCCCTGACCCTGACTTGCTTCCAGTGATCATTGCAAATGAGCAAATTGAAGCTGCTCGTGCTGCACTTCCAGAGTTACCTAAAGCACGTCGTGCGCGTTTTATCGCTGACTTTGCTGTAACTGAATATGATGCACATGTACTGACTCTATCTCGTGAATTGGCTGATTTCTATGAAGCGGTTGTTACGGCTTCTGGCGGCACGGCTCAAGGTAAAGTGGCTGCAAACTGGGTGATGGGTGAATTCTCAGGTGCTTTAAATAAAGCCAGCCTTGAACTTCAAGACTCTCCTGTTTCAGCAGAACAACTGGGCGGGATGATCGCACGTATTGTTGACAACACGATTAGCGGTAAGATTGCTAAGCAAGTGTTTGGCTTTATGTGGGAAGAAGGCAAAACTGCAGATGACATCATTGCTGAAAAAGGCTTGAAACAGGAAACTGATACAGGTGCCATTGAAGCCATCATCAAAGAAGTGCTTGCTGCCAATGAGAAGATGGTTGAAGAGTATAAATCTGGTAAAGAGAAAGCATTCAACGGTCTAGTTGGTCAAGTAATGAAGGCCTCTCGTGGTAAAGCCAACCCTGCTCAAGTCAATGAATTGATGAAGAAATTGATTGGTTAAGCTGATTTAATTTTAAAAGAAAACCCGCATTAGAGCGGGTTTTCTTTGTTTAAAGCGTTGGTATGTTTAGCTTTTTAAAAATTTGGTTATATTCAAATCTATTATTTTCTTTCAAAATTTTTTATCTGGGAAAGCGCCCTCACCCCAGCCCTCTCCCGGAGGGAGAGGGAGCGTCATCTGATTTTAATCATATTATTAATCTCATACTTTTTACGAGATAAGAAGCATAACGAGTCAAAGAGGCAAAGAGGCAAAGAGGCATTTTATCTTCACTATTACTTTTTTATTTTCCAGAAACAGTTACACTTTCAAAAGAAATCTTTGCTGTTATTACTTTAAAAACATTAATCTACCGCGCAAAATTCAAGGTCAAAATGAAAATATCTATTCTAACTCTCTCAACACTTGTCCTTTTCACAACTACAACTTTTGCAGAAACGAAAGTTAATGTTCCGTCAAAAGAAGCCAGCTTGATTTTTAAAGCAGCAGGTTTTGCAAAAACAAAGCATGGTTGGGAAGGAAAATGCGAAACAGGTGAAATTACTGTATATCGGGATTTAAATAAAGATGGTCTAAATGATGCTGTTATTTCAGACTACAGCAGTATGTGTTATGGCAATACAGGTGTGGGATACCACCTTATTGCACAACAAAAAAATGGGAAATGGAAAACTATTTTTGAAAACGCGGGTATACCGACCTTTCTAAAAAGCACAGGCAAAGATGGTTGGCCTGATATTGAAAATGGAGGTCCAGGTTTATGTTTTGCGGTGTATCGTTGGGATGGTAAAAGTTATGAGCTAAATCGCTATGAGTATCAGGGTAAAGCCTGCTCATTAAATTAAGCCAACCTTACTTTAAGCCAAAGCATTAAAAAAATATTGATTGGTTAAGCTGATTTTATTTTAAAAGAAAATCCGTTTTAGAGCGGGTTTTCTTTGTTTAAAGGATTTATATGTTGAGTTTTTAAAATTTGGCATACATTTAAATCTATTATTTTTCTCATTTTTTTATCTGGCAAAATACCCTCAGCCGATAAAAGCACTCGGTAAAACAACACTTATTTCAGCAAATTTATAATCCTGAATATTTCTCGTCACGATTTTGCTACAACCAAAACTCAACGCAGAAAAATATTGAATTGCATCTTCAAAATCAGAAAACTTAGACACCAGCGCTTGAGAAATCCCAACATGATCAACAGGGATAATCACCAAGAATTTTAAAAGTTGTTGAATAAAAAGACGCGCTTTCTCATCACAGCCCAACTTACGCAAAATATAATAAATATTGGCAACACTGTTCGAAGAAATACACCCTGTAAAATGCCCTTTCTCACACAGTGCTACAACAGTTTGACTTGCCTCAACAAAAGGCTGGCGGGCTAAAGCCACATCCAAAATTACATCAGAATCAATAAATATTCGCTCGGTCATTTATGTTTTTCCATACGAGCTTCAGAAAGCAATGCCTTATAATCTTGCCCTTGGTCTTGAATGGCAAACATCCCCGTCAAACTTCCAGTAATAGGCGCTTGAACATCACTCGAAATTTCAGTGTGTGCTGAAATACGATCTAAATAAGCTTCAACCAAACTCGAAACACTCTGCTCATGTTCCTGAGCATAAAGTTTCGCCCGTTCAATCACTTTTTTATTTATAGACAAGGTCAATTTCGCTTGCATAAGATTTCACCTCATACGTATCATTTAATTAATTATACGTATTGGTTAATTTTTAACAATTAAATTTTAACCAAATTAGACAACGATTGATTTCACAATACCTAACTTATTTCTAATATCAGAAAACAAAAATCATCTGTTATTTTTAAACTATCAAAGCGCTCTACGCTCAGGTTCATACTGATGAATAAAGACCGTATATGTATGGGCAGAATGATACTATTCAATAGCAATCTTATAGTTCATAAAATATATACCCTGAGTTTTTAAAATCTCTCCCAGATATCCAAATAGATTATTTCTTTTCGATGTCATTTTTTGTGAGAAGGTTCTCTCACCCCAACCCTCTCCCAGAGGGAGCTTCATATGATCTTAATCATGCTATTCATCCAACAATGAATGTTCTCCCTCCGTTTACGAGATGAGGAGCGATACTGATCATTTATTATTAAACCAATAATCCCATTTCTCACGATCAACGCCAAACTGGCCTTGCCACCATCGTGTTGGATAGTTCACATCATCATTTCTAATTGGGCGATGTACCCTTTCTGGATAAGTCACATATTTATCTGCATAGCCAAAATGCTTATCATCATGCAAAATACCAATCACTCCAAAAATCTCTAAAAGCCCCAAACGCTCATCGTCATTGGACTTGAGTGCTTTAGAAATACTTTTTTTAAGTTGAACTATTCTGTCATTGGGTTGAGCTGTTTCTATTATCGTTTTGAGTTCATTGAGAATGTTGTAATCTTCATCGCTTGGTTCAACGACAGGAAATTTAAGAAATTGTTCCAAATCAAATAAAACAGAAATCAAATTGTCTGTACAGCTTCCATGTTTGTATTTAAAGAAATTGAGTGTATTAAACTCAATGAGTCTTTCAAACTCATACGTATATAGCCCACAAACTGCACATATATTTGAGTTTGGTTCTGGACTGGAAACAAAGTCATGTTCAATCAAACTTTTACCAATACAGTAACTTGATAAAAAAGATCGATACTCCAATCGTCTTGTACTTAGACTGTAAATAAATGCATCCACCACAGATTGCTTTTCAATTTGATTAACTGCTGTTTTTATTCTTCGACAGATTTCATTGTGACTTATTTTTTCTTGTTCAAACATAACGGAATGGCTTTTTGCATATTCAAACTCATCTTCAGTAATGAATTGCATGTATGTATCCCAATAAAACCAGCGCTCTAAATTTTGATCCTGCGAGCTTTTAATAGTTTTAAGTAAAATTTTGACTGCTTTCTTGTCCATGTTTATTTATCTATTCACTTAAATTTTTTAATTCAACATCTTACATATATCATGATAATGATTTATCCCACTCTACGCTCAGGTTCATACTGATGAATAAAGACCGTATATGTATCAGCAGGATGAACCACCTGAGCATGATGTAAAGCATGCGCGATATTGCCTCTATGGTATGTTCCATGATTGATGATATGAAAGAGGATCTCTTCTATTGAAAGACTGCCCGTTTTTTTATCTATAAATTGAAAATGAATAATTTCAGCAAGTTGATTCGATTCAATATTTTGTACAAATTCAATAAACCATAAATGTGATTTATCAATTCGATCCTTGAGTTCATCTAAGGAGGGTAAAAATTCTGTATTGGTTTGGGTGTGCAACGCTTTTTTGTTTTCTAGCCGAGATCTAAATAACTCTTCGACAATGATCATATGATTGAATTGTTGCTTGGCAAAATTATAATCTTCTAAATATTGCACTTGATCAATTTGATCTACGGCTTTAAATAAGCGCTGATCTGACCATTGTTTATATAAAAAGAGTTTTTCAAAATTCATTAAATTGACCTAAAGCTTTCTTTGAATCAAATCATCAAGATAACATGCAATCACTGAAAAAACCCGATCTTTTAAATACCCTCAATCACCAATTTTTTACAGACCAAAACTCAATCTAATTTTAACAATGCCACTTTAAACAAGCTTTCTTGATGCATTCATTCCACTCCCCAAACCCTTTCAATAGTAAGAGGAGGAGCTGCTTTGAGATTTCTATAATGACTTCAATTGAATCATGAAGATTCCCACTCCTTTAAACAGAGAAGAAGTCTTGCTCCGTAAAGGTAAAGTGATTTATGGACGAATCACACCCAACTTATTCCAAATATCAGGGGTTAAAAAAGTCATCACCAATTTATTTAAGTCGACATATCGCAATACACCCTGTAACTGTTTTTTCACTTCAGGGTTTTTAATAATATCTTCACCTGTCGTACGACCTAACTCTTGGAAACTGTCACCTACTGCTTGCACACCTTCAGCTGCAATCACTGCTTTGGTCTGTGCGGCACACTGCTCTACAATCACCCGTTGTAAAACCTGAGCAAACTTTTGATCGAGTTGTGTTCTTTGCGCATCACTGACATTACTCAATGCTTTTAGATCGGGGTGCGTAGATAGTGCAGCAAAGGTCCACTGCAATACTGTAGTTTTATCTGTTGCTGTAGTTGCTTTTACCAAACAATCGCTAAGTTGATCAACAGTTGGCCCTGCGACAGCAAATTGTGCTGTTCCCATTAATGCCGTCGCCATAAATACAGAACGACCCATATGGGAAAATTTAGAATGCATTGAGGAGAAAATTTGGCGTGACATAAACAAAGTCCAATTCGAAATTAAATCCTTTGTATCACAAGCGCTACCTATTCGCCTGTTATGACTCTGTAACTTGAATTACTTCTCATTACAACAAGATAAAATCAAATACTAGATAAATGGAAAAACTGAACTTTCCATAATCATCCGATAGAGGCAGATGACAATCCTCACCTAAAAGAGTGAAATCATCGCGCCTTAACATAATTAAAAATACAGTTTAGAATAGGTCCAAACTTTATATTCAAAATTAAAAACAACGTTCAATGACAATTCTACAAATTACGCTTTCCTGCTTAGGTATTTTATTCTGTATTTGGCTCTATGCGCTTATTTTCTACGAAAACGTACTTCGCCTTAACCTGACAAAACTACAAAAATGGTGGCAGTCGAATAAACGCAATCCTTTCATGGCAATATTCAATTTCATTTGTAGAAAGATCATAGCTTTAATTCAATGGGTCGCCTATATTCTTAAAAAAATATGGAATTTTCTCAAAGAATTTATTGCAGAAATAATTGGTCAACTAATTATTCGATCTATTCTCAATATAGTTAAAGCAATATTTCACTTAATTGCTCGAATTTTTGACTAGATAAATTTGCTATAAAATAGTGGCTTATTTGCTGTACTAAACTGGATTCAATATTTATGTTGTATTTAAAAATAGAAAGCATCTCAAATCTCAATAGATAATCCACACCCAAAAAACCTACATTTGTTGGATTTTCTGACATAAAAAACAATCCTCATGGTCATTAGTTCATCAATAGCACATACGTTTTAATAAGATATGCCATAACTGTTTATAGGGAAATATATATGAAAATGGTTCAAACTCTCACAATAACTACTTTATTCGCACTTTCGATGCCTGCTTTTGCAAAGCAAGTTGTATGTGTTTTTGATCCGGTTGGTAAAGCAGGTGATGCATATGCCCTAGCTAAAGATTATGCACTTGAAGCAAAAAATTGGGGTGCTGATATAGATTTAAGAGCCGTTACTGACGAAAGGCTCGCTGCAGAAGACTTAAAAGTGGGTAAATGTGATGGTGCCATTATCAGTGGTTTACGTGGTCGCCAATTTAATAAATATATTGGCTCCTTAGATGCGATCGGTGCATTAACGGATATGAAAACAGCCATTTCAGCCTATAAATTATTATCTTTACCCCGAGCAGCGGAAAAGATGATCAATGGCCCTTATGAAATTGCAGGATTAGGTACAATTGGACCAGCATATCTATTTGTAAATGACAAAAATATCAACACATTAGCCAAAGCTGCTGGTAAAAAAATTGGAGTGTTCCGTTATGACGAAGCGCAACCAAAATTGGTTCAACAAGTGGGTGCACAAGCTGTTTCTGTTGATGTCACCAGTGCAGGCGCTAAATTTAACAATCATGAAATTGATATCCTTCCTGCACCGGTTGTTGCATTTAAACCCTTTGAGCTCTATAAGGGCTTAGGAGAAAAAGGCGGCATCGTAAAATTCCCACTGACTCAAATTTCGGCCAATTTTATTATTCGCAAAGACAAATTCCCTCAAGGCTTTGGACAAAAATCTCGAACTTGGGTCGCAAGCCAATTGGGTAGAACATTTAGCATCGTAGCCAAATATGAAAAAGAAATTCCTGCAAAATATTGGATGAATATCCCTGCCAATGAACAACTGAACTATATCAAAATGATGCGTGAATCTCGTATTGCACTGACTAAATCAGGTAATTATGATCCACAAATGATGAATTTCCTCAAAAAAGTTCGTTGTAAAGAAAATCCGAGTAGTTTTGAATGTTCGTTGAATGATGAATAACGCTTTTCATTTATTCGGGTGTTTCACTTCGTTGAGGTGAAACACCTTATTCCATTACTTAATCTGCTTTAGCATATGTTTAGCAACTGCATGATTTTGATTACCCGCCAAATTCTGCAAAATTCGTTTGGCTCGATCTTGCGGATTAGAAAAGCGCTGACTATAACTTGGCACATTGGTTAAACATCTTGCTACCAATACACCTGATTCAGCATAGACATTAATTCCACTTGTTCCATGCAAGCGCCCATAATTATAAGCACGTTCAGCATTGTTACAGGCATTGATCTGATTTTGTCCACGTCCTAACTCTTTACGCGCAGAAATATATAATTGCATCTGTTGTGACTGCGGTGTCGTTATTGTTTTTTCAGGCTGAAGCTTTTCTTTCACTTCCTCTGCAACTGCGGCGACTGGCTTTTTTTCTTCCATGACTTTAACAGGGGCAGTTTTTGCTACGCTGTTGATAGCAGCATTTTTTGAATTGTTTGTTTTTATATCAGTGCTTTTTACATCACTGCTTTTTGAATGACTATTTTTAGATTTCTTTTCTTGGGCAACTGCCGCCATATTGCTTTTGTTGTTATAGAATTTATTAAGCTCATCCAAAGATAAAACTTTCGTTTGCAAATTTACAACTCGGGTTCCAGTTTGGTCGAGTTTACGTTCAGATAAAGGTTCGATGGATACATACCATTGCTGACCATTACTTTCAGTACATTGGTATGCACCGATCCCCTGTTTAACACTGCTATAAGTATTTAATAATTTTTTTGCCCAAATATCCTTAACCGAACTCATTGTGCTTTTTTGCACTTGAGAAAAATGACCACCTTTGGCGCTACAATAACGGCTTAAGTAACTTTTCGGTGTTAAAGACTGCACCTGCTGATCGCTTTGTTTTGATCCCCAATCATAAACATATTCTTTAGATGCACTATTATTTTCATTAATATTGTGCTTATCAATGAGCTCTTGAGCAGAAGCATATTGTTTAAAAGCATCTGATGTTGATGTATTTATGGTTGTACAACCCTGCAATACAAAAGCGACCCCACCCAACAATAAGAATGTTTTTAAATTCACCGGACATTTCTCAATTATATTTATGCATAAAAATATCTTAAAATGCCCAAAACAACAAACTTATTACATTGAATTTATTGACTATTTATCGAAATAAAGTGATAAGAAAATCACATAAAAAATGATTAGAGATAATCAATTAAGTTAAAACTTAAAAAGCTCTATCTAGACATCTATTCCAATGCCATTTTTTATACAACATGTGAAAAAAATATAAAAAAGCCTGCCAAATCTTGATACGGCTTGGCAGGCTTTTAGGTCAGATTATTACCAAATGGTCACGCGTTTATTGGCAGGTAAATACATTTTATCGCCCTGCTGAATGTGAAAAGCATCATAAAATGGCGCTTGATTTAGCAAGGTGGCATTGCCACGAACCTTATCAGGTGAATGCGGATCTCTTTTTAAGAATTCAACTTGCATTGCATCAGTAATTTTAGAACGCCATGCTTGTGCCCAACCAATATAAAAGCGTTGTTCACCTGTTAAATTATCCAACACTGGCGCAGCCTTGCCATTTAAAGACAGTTGATAAGCTTTATAAGCAATCGCCAATCCAGAGTTATCAGCAATATTTTCACCTAAGGTTAACTCACCATTGACATGATAACCTTTGATTGGCTCATAAGCGTTATATTGAGCAACCAATGTATTGGTTTTTTCTTTAAATTTTCGATGGTCTTCTGCCGTCCACCAATTTTTCATATTGCCCAATTCATCAAACTGACTGCCTTGGTCATCAAAGCCATGACTGATCTCATGTCCGATAATTGCCCCAATCGCACCATAGTTCACTGCATCATCGGCATCCATATCAAAGAATGGAGGTTGTAAAATGGCTGCTGGAAAGACAATTTCATTTAATGAAGCATTGTAATAAGCATTGATGGTTTGCGGTGTCATGCCCCATTCATCACGATCAACAGGCTTGCCCAATTTATTCAAGGCATATTGATGTTCAAATTCACGTGAACGGATCACATTACCAATCAAGTCATTATTTTTGATTTCTAAAGCTGAATAATCACGCCATTTGTTTGGATAGCCAATTTTCACCGCAAAACTTGCTAACTTTTTCTGCGCCTGAACTTTCGTGGTTGGGCTCATCCAATCCAGTTTGTCTATGCTTTGAGAATAAGCTTTCATTAAGTTTTGCACCAAGACTTCCATGCGTTGTTTTTTCTCAGCAGAAAAATACTTTTTCACATAAATCTGGCCCAAACTTTCACCTAAAGTTCCCTCAACCAATTGCACACCACGCTTCCAACGTGGTTTCTGCTCCTTAATTTCTCTGAGCTGTTTGCTATAAAAATCAAAGCTATTGTCTACGAAAGCTTGACTAAGCAATGATGAAAAATCACTGACTAAATGAAATTTAAAATAAGCTTTCCAAACCTCTAGTGAGGTATTGTCAACAATTGGGCTTAACCCTTTGAAGTAACTTGGTTGAATGACTTGTATGGTTTTAATCTTATCGGACAATTCTTGTTTTTCTAGATAAGTTTGCCAATCAATTTTTGGACTAAGTTTGGCTAAGTCTTGCGTTTTATAAATATTATAGAGTTTTGTTACATCACGGTTTTGAACATTACTCCATTGTATCTTGGCGATTTGCGTTTCTAATTTTAAAATCCCTTGCGCATGCTGGGCGGCTTGCTTGTCTCCAGCTAGGCTTAAAGTTTTTTCAATATACTTTAAATATTGCGAACGGATTTTCTTAAATTTGGCATCATTTTTTAAATAATAATCACGATCAGGTAACCCTAAACCACTTTGCCCAAGCATTGCCACCATTTCAGTTGAGTTTTTCATGTCTTGGTCAATACCCACATCAAAAGGGCTGGTTACACCAATACGTGAAAAATGTGCGGCCAATTGCGCAATATCTTTTTTACTTTTCAATGCATCAACATTGGTAATTTCCGCTTGAATCGGCTGAATACCCAATGCTTCAATACTTTTTTCATCCATAAAATTGGCATATAGACTTGCCACTTTTTGCTCTGAACTTCCTTCCACCAATTGCTGTTTTGAAAGCTCATCGACAATATCATGCAATTGTTTTAATGATTCTTCATGCAAAATATCAAAAGTTCCCCAACGTGATTTATCCGCAGGAATTTCGGTATTTTTCAGCCATCCTCCATTTACATGTTGATAAAAATCATCATTTCCTTTTACATTTTGATCAAAATATTGATGATCAATCCCCGATTTTTTTTGATCTTTCACAATAGCTGAAGTGGTTTGAGTGATTTGCCCTGTTGTTTCAGCCCATACTGGTGCAGATGACAACATGATTGCAGATGCTAAAACACTTTTTACAAATCCAAGTTTCAAAGCGATATCCTCAATTCTATTTCTAAGGTTTGAATTTAAAACAATAATAGTAATCTTGAGCTCAGACTTTATGTGTAGCAAAAATGCAATGATTCACTGATTTTGTTTTAAAGATAGAGTTTCAAAGCATAAATTATTCCAAAATAGCTCAAACATTCAAAATATATAAATCCACTTATTTAGTTGGAGCTTTAGCAAGTCAACCTATAAATTAAACGAGCAAATTTAAAATATGTTTTAAACGGATATTTTCTGCATCCTGCTTATAGACTGCATAAATTGGTGCAATACACGGCGTATCCGCTTTAAGCGCTTTGTAAATAATTTGCTTGTTCCAAAAATCTCGAATGGCCTCTGGAACAATCGACAAACCAATCCCTGCTGCAATCAAATTTAAACTCGACGTTAAACGTGGGGCTTCTTGAACAATCTTTGGACTAAATCCAGCCTGATAACAGCTGGCCAAAATATTATCAAACAAGTCTTGTCCTGCTAAACGGCGATACAGTACAAAATCATAAGGCTCTAAATCAAGTAATTGGATGGCATCTGGATGTTCAGCTAAGGGGTGATTATTGGGCAGTGCCACAATTAAAGGCTCATCAAGTACATGCAAACTGGTGAGTCCCAAACCAATCGGCGCAGGCTTACGCAAAAAAACGATATCGTTCTTTTCATTGATAATCGAATCAATCAATGAGCTACTGCCATCTTCTTCCAAATGAATAGACACCGCTGAAAATACTTCACGAAAATTACGCAGTAAAGCAGGCAAAAAGGAATGTAAGCCGACTGAGTTGGTAAAACCAATATTGATTTGCCCTTCCAAACCTTTAGAAATATTTTGCACACGTTTGGGAATAGCTTGTGCATGCGCAAGTATGGTAAGTGCCTCTTGGTATAAGGCCTTACCCGCTTCAGTTGCTTCTACGCCACGCGGTAAACGCTTCAATAAATCTGTGTCTAATTCATCTTCTAAGTTTTTGATAATTCGTGTTAAAGGCGGTTGCTGCATATTCAGACGTACCGCTGCCCGAGAAATATTACTTTCCTCAACCACAGCCACAAACGCATTAAGCTTATGAATATCAATCATCTTTTCGCCTCAATATCGATCTTTTCATTTTTATCGTGCTAATTCACGTTTAAAGCATACTTTTTAGGTATGAATAACAGCAAAAATAGCATTTTTCTTTATGACTCAACAAGCAGATAATCACATTCAAGCCAAGTACATCACAGCAAATTGAAGAGGTCTAAATGAATACTGAAGCAATCCCAATGGAACAATCCATGACCACACCGAATTGCAAAGCATTATTTTTAGGCTTTATGAAACTTGGCCTCATGGGATTTGGTGGGGTACTCCCTCTCGCACATCGTTTAATTGTAGAAGATCAGAAATGGTTAACATCTGAAAAATTTACCGACTTGTTGGGTGTCTGCCAAATCTTACCCGGTGGAAATATTGTAAATATGGCAGTGGCGATTGGTTATGACTTTGCTGGAGTAAAAGGTGCGATTAGTGCGGTATTTGGTCTTATGCTGGCCCCGACCATTATTGTTATCTCGTTGTACCAGCTATATAGCAGCTTTCAAGATATCCCAATGGTGCAACACATGATTCAAGGTTTAGCTGCCGCTGCTGCGGGTCTACTGTTTTCGACAGGTTTTAAGATGTTAAAACCAATTATGAAAAGTAAGCTGACCTATTTCACCATTATCTTGACCATTATTTTTATGCTGTTGATTAAATTGCCCTTGGCACTGACGCTGTTGATTTTAATTACCGTGAATATGGCAGTTTTAGCATTTAATCAAACTAAAGTGACTCAGGAGTAAAATAAGATGTATGTTCTCATCGCACTGACTTTAGTGTTTACTCAACTGTCTTTATTGGCCTTTGGTGGCGGGAATGCCATCTTACCTGAAATGCAACATCAGGTGGTTGTGATTCACCAATGGATGACTGCTGAGCAATTCAGCTCTATGTTTGCAATGGCACAAGCTGCACCAGGTCCAAACATGATGATTGTTCCCTTGGTGGGATGGCATGTCGCAGGGCCTATGGGATTGATCGTGACGTCTTTTGCAAAGTTTGGTCCGTCTTCAATCATCACCATTTATGCACTTAAATTTTGGAATAATTTTAAAAGTCATCCACTTCGGGCGAAATTTGAAAAGGCGTTAAAACCTATTACAGTCGGTTTGGTTTTAGTCAGTGCTTGGATTATTGCCCAAGCCTCTGCTCAAAATATTTTACTGATCGCAATCGTCGCCATCACCATTTGTCTAAGTCTGTTTAAGAATGTTCATCCAGTTTGGTTAATGGTGATTGGTGCTGGTACAGGTGCTTTAATTCTGTAGATATTGATCAAGACCACCTACGCAGGTTCATTCATAAAAATTCAGTCAAGACATCTCCCTCCCTCTAAGCCATGTATCACACAAAGCAAAGAGGGAGAAAATTTATAATGCATAAGAGATTTAAATCGCGACTGCTCTATAGAGCTTAATTTATCTATTTTACTACTGATTTTCTAAATCACGTTCACGGCAAGAAAGCTCATAATATTCTGCTGTTGGTAATGCTTTTAGTTTAAAACCATAATAATTACTGGCATCTGCTTCTACTTTGCTTAATGAACACTGGTTGGTTTTGACAAATTGAGTCAAGAGTTTCATATCACTCTTTTTAGCTAAAACCGCTCCCCAGCCCTCGCTGACACAACATCCAGCATACTGTGTCATATATTCGTCTGATAGCAGTGCAACCGTTTGCCCCATAAATTGAAGCGGTTTTTTTAATTTATATACATCATTATAGTCATTTCTTGAAATATCCGGTTTTTTATTGATGAGCCCCTGCTTTTGCATCTTTTTAAAGCTTGGAAACTGTGCAGATGCCTCGCCCATTCCTCTATACACTGTTTCTTCTACCGCAGCATGGCTGCTCATGGTAGCCGCCGCAATCACTAAACCCAATAGATACTTTTTCATATTTTTCTCATTCATCACTGAATACAATTTTTATTACAGTTAAGTCTGTTAAATTAAGACTAAAGCCGTATAAATTCAACTTAAAACTGCAACTAGAGCATGCTATTTTACATGAAATAAATCATAAAATTTAAACAAAAGGTGTAAAAATGTCTAAACAAATTCTAATGTTAGTGGGTGATTATGTTGAAGATTATGAAACCATGGTTCCTTTTCAGTTCCTCACTGGATTGGGCTATAGTGTTCATGCAGTCTGCCCTGATAAAAAAGCTGGCGATACAATTGCAACGGCGATTCATGATTTTGAAGGTGAGCAAACCTATAGCGAAAAGCGTGGTCACAACTTTGCAATTAACTATGACTTTAACCAAGTCAACAGCGAAAACTACGTTGGATTAGTGATTCCGGGTGGCCGTGCACCTGAATATTTACGTATGAATGACCGAATAATTGAAATTGTTCGTGAATTTGATGCGATTAAAAAACCAATTGCCGCTGTTTGCCATGGTGCGCAACTGCTTGCCGCAGCCGATGTATTAAAAGGACGCTTATGTTCCGCTTATCCTGCATGTGCCGCAGAAGTTAAACTTGCAGGTGGGCAATATGCAGATATTGCAGTCACTGAAGCAGTCACAGATGGACACCTGGTAACAGCACCTGCATGGCCAGCACATCCTGCTTGGTTAGCCCAATTTGTTAAAGCGCTTGGTGCAACGATTACTTTATAAAATTTAAAACTGTCTAAGCTAAGTTTTCCGCTGAGAGAAAACTTAGCCTTATACAACAGTGAAACTTTAAAAATGTTTAGGCTACATAAAGCCCCATCAATGTTGCGTTTTTTAACGCTGTATCTCAGCAAAGCTCATCGCGCTATGTAATAATTATTTATAGAATTTTATGTTCAAACAATAGGTTAGTATCAAAGTGGAAATCATTGAATTACTCCAACCCGTTACCTTAAATAAAGATAATTTAGAACCAATTACTATTGAAACTGGGACTTTATTAAAGGTACTGATGGTGAATCCATCCTCATATCTTGTTGGTGATGAATCAGGTATTTCTTTTCTGGTTAATTTTTCAGAAGAAAACCGACAATGGAAAAAGATATAAGCTTATTATTTCGCAATTTATTAGTGTAAATCTACACTCAAAAATGACACCCACCACTTCATAACTTACACTTAAAAATCACATATTTAAATTAAAAAACCAACTATATCTTGTATTTATATCACCAATAAAAAGTTTAAAAATTATGTTCTATTTGTATCTTTTTGTATTCTTATTGATAATAATAACGATTCTTATTTACTAATTCCTATTCTTATGGACAATCTACGTAAACAAACGGCATTAAACATTGCAATAAAATCAATTCTTATTTGCAGTGCTATTTCCCATAGTGCTTTTGCACAAGAGCAAAAAAGTAATGAAGCGAATACTTCAGTACTCCCAACCATTACAGTTAAAGCAGATGCTCAGGATGAAAAAACTGAGGGAAGCGGAAGTTTTAAAGCAAAATCTTCAAGAAGCTCATCAAAATTAAAATTATCTTTAAAAGAAACACCACAATCTGTAAGCGTCGTCACCCGTGAACAAATTGAACAACGCGGGCTGACCATTCTGGATGATGTTCTTGCCGCAACACCAGGCGTTACCGCGACTAAAAATGACAGTGAACGTTCTAACTACTATTCCCGTGGTTTTCAAATTACCAATAGGCAAATTGATGGTATGCCTGTAGGAGACAATGCTCCCCGCTTTGATAGTTTTTTCTTTGACCGAGTTGAAGTGATCAAAGGTGCTTCTGGCTTAACTGGTTCAACAGGCAGCCCTTCTGCAACCATCAATATGGTACGTAAGCGTCCTGAAAAAGAGTTTAAGGGCAATGTCAGCTCAACTTATGGCTCATGGGACAATACCCGTGTTGAAGCAGATGTATCCATTCCACTAACTCAAGATGGCAGTGTTCGAAGTCGATTCATGGCAGCGTATACCGATAAAGAATCCTATATGGATCGTTATAAGCTCAAGTCCACAGCCGCAATGGGGATTATCAGTGCAGATTTAACCCCAACAACAACAGCCTCAGTCGGATTTCAATATCAAGACAACGATCCTAAAGGCTCAACGTGGGGTACAGTGCCATATTTCAATGCTGATGGAAGCAAAGCAAATTTTTCGCGAAACTTTAGTTTATCTGCGGACTGGAGTTCAATTGCTAATACCGATAAAACCGTTTTTGCCGATATTGAACATACTTTTACCAATGACTGGCTGGTTAAAGCAGCGATTGCCCACAGTTCCTCGGATAATAGTTGGATCGTGGCTTATGGTGGTAGTGGCTTTCCAGACCCAAACACAGGTAAAGGCTTAAGTCTATGGAGTATGGTCAGCCCTTATGCTGAAAATAAAAAACTCAATTTAGATCTTTATGCAACAGGGCCATTTCAATTGTTAAATCGCCAACATGATTTAATTATTGGCTATAGTGGTTTTAAAGGTGAAAGTACTGAATTAGATGTGACTCCAAGTATTAATTATCCAGCAGTCATACCAGATTATCATAATTGGACAGGTAATATTCCAAAGCCCACTTATGAAAAGAATGGGGCTGGAAAGAAAACAACAACTGAACTATATGGTTTATATTCGACTTTGCGGTTAAATTTGGCAGATCCACTTAAACTTATTTTAGGTGCACGTTATAGCTCATATGATTATAAAGTCGATGAGTGGAATCGCAATACTCTCCCTACAAAACCACGTAGTTTTGACCAACTGATTCCTTATGCAGGAATTTTGTATGACATCAATGATACCTATACCGCTTATACCAGCTATACCAATGTGTTTAACCCTTCATCCAAACAAGATCGTTACGGTGACTATTTAGATCCTGAAATGGGAAGCACCACTGAGCTAGGAATTAAAGCAGATCTATTAGATGGTAAGTTATTGACCAGTGCTGCTTTATTTTGGTCAAGTGTCAAAGATCTTGCCGTTGTAGATGCAGAATATCCCGATGACGTACAAAACGGCACTATTCCCAAAGTCAATGGTATGGAAACCGCTTATATGTCATCAGGCAAAGGACTTAAAGTCAATGGTATTGAGTTAGAAGCCATTGGAAAGTTACAGGAAAATTGGAATCTTAGCTTCGGCTATACCTATGTAAATAGCGTGAGTTCTGCAATTTCTAATGCTTTAACAATTACTCCACAAAATCAGTTAAAGTTATTTAGTAGTTATACCCTTCCAGCGAACCTCTGGACAGGTTCAGAAAAACTAACTTTCGGTGGTGGATTGAATTGGCAAAGTGAAATCTCACAAAAATGGGGGCGAGCTCCTGCAAATGCCTATAACGATGGTGTAGTCACACAAAAGGCCTATGTATTGGCCAATGCTTTTGCCAGTTATAAGTTAAGTGATGAACTGACTGCAAGTGTGAATATCAATAACTTATTTGATGAAAAATACTATTTAAATGTAGGTTTCTATAATGGTGTTTATTGGGGGGAACCACGTAATGTGACTTTCACCTTAAGAGCGAAATTTTAATAAAATATAAAGCCAAGCATGAGCGTATAATTAAAAACGCTCATGCTTGCAAGTATTCTCGGCAATGCTTTGGCTGAATTGAATGGATCATAATGAATTAATGGCTAATGATAGAATCAGTCCACCCACTAAAAGGATTTTCAAACTCTTGCCATTTTTCTGCGCCTAACGCCATTTCATCATCGTTTAATAAACAATCATCAAATTGACGAATAAGTTCAGATTGATCCATCTGCATCCCAATCAACACGATTTCTTGTTGTGCATCACCTGTTTGAGCATCCCAGCTTTGTTGAATTGCATCTCGACTTTGTTGATCCGTAGGCCAATGTTCGTCTGGCACTGCTGCCCACCAATATCCAGCAACACCATGGCGTGCCATCGCCCCTGCTTGAGACCAAGATCCAGCAAACTCGGGATTTGAGGCTAACCAAAAAAAGCCTTTGGAACGGATTACGCCTTTCCATTCGGAGTTGATAAAATCAAAAAACCGTTTTGGGTGAAAAGGTCTGCGCGCTCGATAAACAAAATTATTGATTCCATATTGCTCTGTTTCAGACGTATGCTCACCTCTTAATTCCTTTAACCAACCCGGAGCTTGTGCCGCTTCGTTAAAATCAAATAGCTGGGTATTTAACACCCGATCAAGATTCACCTTGCCAAACGCAGAAACTTCAATTTTTGCTCTTGGGTTTAAAGACTGCAAAATGCCAAATAATTTTTCCTGCTCGTCTTGATCAATCAAATCTGTTTTATTCAATAGAATCACGTCACAAAACTCAATTTGATCAATCAGTAGATCAACAACATTTCGCTCATCTTGTTCACCTAATGATTCACCGCGCGCTTGTAAGCTATCCAGCGAACTATAATCTTTTAAAAAGTTATAAGCATCGACCACGGTCACCATTGTATCTAGGCGGGCAAACTCATTGAGAGAAATCCCATTTTCATCTTCAAAGGTAAACGTTTCTGCAACAGGGAGTGGTTCAGAGATCCCTGTAGATTCAATCACCAATTGATCAAAACGCTGATCCTGTGCTAAACGACGTACTTCAACCAGTAGGTCTTCTCTTAAGGTACAGCAGATACAACCATTACTCATTTCAACTAACTTTTCATCTGTTCTTGAAAGCTCAGCACCGCCCTCTCGAACTAAAGCAGCATCAATATTGACCTCCGACATATCATTCACAATCACTGCAATTTTTCGGCCTTCACGATTGTTTAAGATATGATTGAGTAAGGTGGTTTTTCCAGCCCCTAGGAATCCAGAAAGCACGGTGACGGGAAGTTTTTGCGGAGTGGCTAAAAGAGTATTCATTGGCATTCTCACTTTATATTTTTGTGTTTTCATATCGAGATCGACATGAAAATACTGACTGAATAACTCCAAACAGATCGCTTTAGAGTTAAATTTTAGCTGTGCTTGCACATACATTTTCAACACTGCAATTTGATGATTCGGTTTTAATCATTCGGTGATGATTACAGCGTTTATCAAGTTGCTATAAATCTAAGCTGAGGATTGAAAAACATCAGGATTTAGATTGTTTAATAGCGGATACATATGTGTCGCTTGAATTTCTCGTATTAAAAGTTGTCTGATGTCACGGATGAAATTTGACTTCATGGCGATTCACTCACTTTTTTATTGTTGCCAATTAAAGCGTTATTGATACATGGTGATGAGCTATAGCGATGGTCTGCCCCCCAAGTACGAAAACCTGCACTATCAATATGAATCTGTCCTGATGCATAGACGCCTAAGCCCATGTGAAGTTCCTCACCAGAATCCAGCCAAAATTGACATAATTTTGCTTTGCGCTCTTGAATCATCAGCTGTTGGTTTAAGTCCGGATTTTCATCACCAATACGAAAATCTAATGCGGCATTAAAAATATGTTTGGATGAAGCAGCGCCTTTTGCACACTGATTAAGCTTGAAATTTCGATAGACAGAAGTCACGCTAAACTGGGTTAAAATTTTTTCATCCACAAGACGATTTAAAATTTTTAATGTTGGCACAATATTGCCCCACAGCTCTTGTGGCGGAACTTCAAATTCAGATGCATCACATTGTTGCCAATCTCTGGCTGTCTGTAAAAATTCAAAAGTAGGAATATAAGCAGAAATACCTTGTTGCTTTAAAAAGCGCTGATAAGCCTGAACTTTTTCAGCATTTTCCGGTTCACTAAGCCATTTTAAATAAGCAGGCGGCAGATTTTTTTCTTGTTTTAAAATACCTTGCTGCTGAGGAAAGTCTACCTTTAATGGCACTTGTGGTGACGCTTGCTGAACTGTACGCATAGCATGAATTGTATTTGAGTTGTTTTGACTACATGCAGAAAGGCAGAGTATGAATCCGATCAAATATTTTTTGTTCATCTCAATTTGCAATGATCTCATAGCGTAAATTTAACTCAGATGAGTAGTGTTGATTAATATTGTTATGTTATAACATAACAATATGTATTTCAACTTAAGCTATTCCCCCTATGAATCTTGTTCTTCCAGATGTTTCGGCTGAATCCTCACTCACAAGAAACTATTACTACCCACTCGATTGGGTCGGTATGGAAAAAATCGCGCTTCCGCTTTATCTCGAAAATAGTCTTTGCCAAAGCCAAGTAAATGCTTATGTCAGTTTGGATGATGTGTTTGCCAAAGGTATTCATATGTCGCGCTTGTATACCCGACTTTTGAAATTGAGCACGATCAAAAATTTAGCGCTACTTGATATTAAAGACGCTTTATTGGATTTCTTAGCCAGCCATAAAGATTTATCAGCACATGCCAAAATCGAAATTCATAGTGAGCTTTATATCGAGCGCCCTGCCTTAGTCAGCCAATTGTCTGGCTGGAAAAGCTATCCTTTTGTGTTGTCCTGCCAGCTTTTAAAAGATGATTTTTATGCTGAATTAAAAGTCGAAATTCCCTATTCATCTACTTGTCCTTGTTCCGCAGCACTTGCCAGAAACATCATTCAACAAAGATTTGCATCCGCATTGGAAAATCATGAGATTCAGTTAGACCCACAAGAAATCCTCAGTTGGCTAAATAGCACAGATGCAATTGCAGCAACACCTCACAGCCAAAGAAGTTTTGCTCAGTTAAATTTCAAATTAGATCAAAACATTCAGTATATCCCACTGATTTTATTTATTAATCAGGCTGAACAAGCCTTGATGACACCCGTACAAACAGCAGTAAAACGTATCGATGAACAAGCCTTTGCTGTTGCGAATGGTCAAAACCTGATGTTTTGTGAAGATGCATTAAGACGCTTGTATGCCACATTTATCCATCATCCCAGCATTCTAGGCTTTAACTTTAAAGTGATTCATGCGGAAAGTTTACATGCTCATGACGCAGTTGCTCAGGGCGCTTGGCAATGGTAATGCCTTATCTCAACCACCCTCATTGTTTAACTTATTTAAAATGGTCTAGTCATGCTTAGAAAAAACCCATCTGGTGATCTCCCTGTTATCGATCAATCAGCCTATGTTGACCAAACAGCGATTATTTGCGGAAAAGTCATTATCCATGCCAATGTATTTATTGGACCTTATGCAGTGATCAGAGCAGATGAAACCAATGACGCGGGTGATATGGAACCCATCATTATTGGTGCAAATTCCAATATTCAAGATGGAGTGGTGATTCATTCCAAAGCGGGGGCAGCAGTGATCATTGGTGAAAATTCTTCAATCGCGCATCGCTCTATTATTCATGGTCCCTGTGAAATTGGACATCATGTTTTTGTAGGCTTTAACAGTGTGTTATTTAATTGCACAGTGGGTCATCACAGCGCGATTCGTCACAATGCAGTGGTTGATGGGCGTGATTTACCCGATCATTTTTATGTACCTGCAATGAGTTATATCAATCCCAAAACCGATTTAAAGCAATTTCCACCCATTGATATTTCAATCAGTGAGTTTTCAGAAAGCGTTGTCAGTACCAATATCAAACTGGTTCAAGGCTATAAGGCATTGCACAATGAGTTTTAAAAATTCGCCCAATCTTATTATTCGTAATGCCAATATTGTCAATGAAGGCAAGCAGTATTATGCAGATGTACTGATTCGACATGGACGGATTGAAAAGATTCATCCTAATATTACAGGGGCTTATCATGCGAAAAATATAGATGCTGAAGGTTCGTGGTTAATTCCTGGCATGATTGATGACCAAGTTCATTTTCGAGATCCCGGCGCAGCGCATAAAGGCAATATTGCTTCGGAATCAATGGCAGCAACGATTGGTGGAATCACCAGCTATATGGATATGCCAAACACCAATCCAGCCACCTTAACTCTAGACGCTTTGACCCAGAAAAAGCAGATTGCAAAACAACATAGTCGGGCCAATTATGCTTTTCATTTTGGAGTTAGTGCGCATAATTTAGATATTATTGAACAGCTTGATCCCAAATCAATCAGCGGTGTTAAAGTTTTTATGGGCGCTTCTACGGGTGATATGCTCGTCGATGATCCTAAAGTTTTGGAACGCTTATTTGCAAATGTTCCAACGGTTTTATTGACTCATTGCGAGTTTACCCCTGCTATTAAAGCCGAAGAAAATTTCTATTTTCAAAAATATGGGGAAAATATTCCAGCAGAAATTCATGCGCAGATTAGAAATAAACATGTCTGCTTTGAAAGCTCAAAATTGGCTGTATCTTTGGCCGAGAAATATGCCACACAGTTGCATGTTTTACATATCACCACCGCGAAAGAGCTCTGTTTGTTTAAAAATCTGCCTTTAAATCTAAAACATATCACAGCAGAAGTGTGTATCCATCATCTCAGTTTTGATGATGCTGATTATGCTACTTTGGGCCACTTAATTAAATGTAATCCCGCCATTAAAACCCAGCAAGATAAAGATGCTTTGATTAATGCCCTTGCGAATAGTAATCGCTTGGATATTATTGGTACTGACCACGCCCCACATACTTGGGATGAAAAACACCAGTCATATTTTTATGCTCCTTCTGGCCTGCCTTTGGTACAACATGCGTTGCCTGCACTGATGGAACTGGTTGCAGCAGGTAAACTGAGTATTGAAACATTGGTTCAAAAAACTGCACATCAAGTGGCAGACCTATTTAGGATCAAAGACCGTGGTTATATTCGAGAAGGTTACTGGGCTGATTTAGTGATCCTTCGAGAAAATCAGCAACACATTGCAGTGAAAGATCAAAAAAACTATATGAAATGCAATTGGACACCATTTATGCATAAAACATTTGCTTATGAGGTCAGCACCACAATTGTTTCGGGGCAACTTGCTTGGCATCAACAACAGCTGTTTTTAAATTGTCAAGGACAACAACTTGAAATTAATCGTTAACATAGCAAGTAACGAATAAATGGCATGAATTTATTGCAAACTTTTGATATTTAAATTTATATTTTTTAAGTTTAAAAATCATTCATCACGACAAATGTTTAATGATTTTGATTCAATGGGAGAATTTCCACCGAAAGGACTCCCAATATTCGTTTAAACCTGATTGACCTCAACTTTAACGTTATTTTTCATCTTGCTTTTACCCGACTATAAGCCTAAAGTTAACTTTAATGTCAAGCGGAAGCCAGTAAAATGAACATTAGCGAGTTATCCAAGCTAAGTGGTTTAAGTACCCCAACGATTCGTTATTATGAACAAATCAAACTGCTTCCCAAGGCAAAACGCAAATCTAATGGTTATCGTGAATATAGTGACAATGACCTCAAACAATTATTTCTAATTCAGCAAGCGCAACAAGTTGGATTTTCATTGGCTGAAATCAAAGCCTTTCTACCGTCAAATGTAGGTAAGTGGGATCATAATATTCTGATTGGGCGACTTGAAAGTAAAATCAAAGATATTGAAGATCTAGAACAAAAGTTGTTGATCAGTAAGCAAAACCTACGCAGCATGATCACTGCAATCAATAGTAAGCCTGATGAAATCACCTGTGAAGAAAACGCCAACCGTTTACTGAATCTTTATTATGCCAATGATAAAGTTTAGACATCTTTAGCTTATCGCTAAATCGTAAAAGCGATTGAGCTTAAATCTTACTTTAAGCTCAGAATTGTGCATAGGTCATTGATAAGTGATCTATGATGTTCAAACCTTGGAGTCTGCAAAAAGATTGATCAGTATTCTCATCATTACTTTAATGGGTGATCATACCTAAGCACCAAGTAAAGCGTCTTCGAGCCGCAGTACAGTCTGTCGAATCACATCCAACATCTGAACAACGCACTGTACTTAAGCTGAATGTGAATACTCACGCATATGTTTTTTATACTGACGTGTGCGGCATGTCGTTTCTGTCTGTTGTACTATCAAGGCCCATAAAGGTGAAACCTTAGGATTCGGTGTTTTCCCACGACTAAGTTTCTGTAACTGGAATTTGACTGTTGCCATATTGGCAAGTGAAGCTAAGGTTTTATTTTGCCAGTGAATTGGTTTCAATTCAGGTGCGATATTCTGACCTTGTTTCCATTCGTTGGGTAAGTTAGGGTCAATTGCTAAGGCTGTTGCAATTCCGACCATATCGATCCCACTGTCAATGACTTGTTCTGCAACGGGTTTACGGCGAATACCACCAGTCACCATAATCGGCATATGGGCAATCTTGCCAATCTCTTGAGCAAACTCTAAGAAATAAGCTTCACGCGCCAAAGTCCGACCATCTCTAGCTTGACCTTGCATAGCAGGTGCTTCATAACTGCCACCTGACAATTCAACCAAATCAACTGACAGATCATTTAACATTTGAACCACTTGCTGCGCATCTTCAGCACTAAAACCACCACGTTGAAAATCGGCCGAATTCAGTTTAACAGCAACTGTAAATGTTGATGACACCACTGCACGTACTGCTTTGACAATCTCAATCAAAATACGTGCACGATTTTCCAATGAACCGCCCCATTGATCTTGACGTCGGTTGCTTAAAGGTGAAAGGAACTGACTGAGTAGATAGCCATGAGCTGCATGAATTTCTACACCAGTAAATCCAGCCTTTTCACCCAAACGTGCGGTATTGGCAAAACGTTGAATCACTTCGTCAATCATGGCTTGAGTCATTTCAATTGGAGTATTAAAACGATCTGACATTTTACCTAAATCTAAAGCCACAGCAGAAGGTGCCCACGTTGGCTGACCTAAATTTGACTGCATTTGGCGGCCCGGATGGTTGATCTGCAACCATGCTTGCGCGCCTTGAGAACGTGCGATTTTCGCCCAACGTTTGAAGTGCGCTAAATGCTGTTCATCTTCCAAGACCACCCCACCCGGTCCTGTCATCGCACGGCGATCCACCATCACATTACCTGTAATGATTAAACCAACACCACCATCTGCCCATGCCTGATACAAACGCATGAGCTCTTCTGATGGTGCATGATTGAGATCTGCCATATTCTCTTCCATCGCAGCTTTTGCAATACGATTTGGAATCTGAGTACCATTGGGTAAAACTAATTTTTCAAAGATGTTCATTTTTATAGCCTCATCGAGTATGGACTTACTTTAAGATTAAAGCTCACTTTAATGTCAATCCTTTTTTCGCATTTAATTTTTATTATTTTAAGAACTAATTTTATTCAAAGGCTTACATCATAATAAGATAATAACCACCTGATACTTTAATAAAAAAAGAGGCCGCAAGGCCTCTATTGATATTCTGTTTTAGATCAAACGACAACTGTTCACTCGCGAATAAACGCCAATAAATCTGGATTAATTACATCGGCATTGACAGTTAACATACCGTGTGAATAACCTTTATAGGTTTTTAATCGGCCATTTTGAACCAGTTTGGCAGAAAGTACCCCTGAGTTTTCATAAGGTACAATTTGATCATCATCCCCATGCATGACTAAAACAGGCACTGAGATTTTTTTCAAATCTTCGGTAAAGTCAGTCTGTGAAAATGCAACAATTCCATCATAATGCGCTTTTGCTCCACCCATCATGCCCTGTCGCCACCAATTCAATACGACAGGTTCTGAAGGCTGAGCATCTGGTCGGTTAAAACCATAAAACGGTCCCGCAGGTAGATCATGATAAAATTGAGCACGATTTTTAAAAAGCTGATTCTGTAAGTCATCAAAGACTTCTTTGGCTAAGCCTTGCGGATTTTTTTCCGTTTTCAACATAATTGGAGGTACAGCACTGACCAATACGGCCTTGGATACATTTTCCTCACCATGACGTGCAATGTAGTGAACAACCTCACCACCACCAGTGGAGTGACCAATATGTACTGCGTTTTTAATGCCCAAGTGTTTGACCACTTCTGCAACATCATCGGCATAGTGGTCCATATCATGACCATCCCAGACCTGACTTGAACGTCCATGTCCGCGACGATCATGTGCAACCACACGAAAACCTTCATTTAAAAAGAACAATAACTGAGAATCCCAGTCATCCGAGCTTAATGGCCATCCATGATGAAAAAATAATACTGGGGCATCTTTCGGTCCCCAATCTTTATAAAAAATATCAACACCATCTTTTGTCGTAACATATGCCATGTTAATTTCTCCTGTGTATGATTTACACTTTGAATAACTTATTGCCGTTCTCATTCATGTCAGTAAATTACAATGTTTGATACGATTCGTATGGACCGTCATTCTATACTAAGGTTAAAGTTAACTTTAAGGTCAATGCTTTTGGTGATTTTCTGATAGCAGAAATGTAAATCTATAAAAAATAAAAATACGCAAATATCAGGATTTATTATTGAAAGAAAACAGCTTTATTTTTTTATATAGGATTGTTGAGGCTTTATGTCGTTACATGATTTAAACCATTACAGGTTTTCTGTTCAAAGCTTCAACGACAACCCACAGTATTTTTATTAAGATAAAAATGGATATAAAAAGCCAAGACTGGTTTAAAAATCTTGGCTTTAACCTGTTGCAAGGGGCTTAGACAATATGAAGTTGGTTTTTATTTCTTTTTAGGTTTCAATATTTTTCGCAATAATTTAACCCATAAGCTCCACTCACTATTTTTCTTGTCAGCTGTAAAATGATTCTCAACTTTATCAAATGCGTCTTCAATATAGGCATCGTGCAACCAACGAATTGCTAAGGCCCATTTTAAAGTCGCTAAACCTGTTGTTTTCATATCAATAATATGTGAAATTTCTGTTTTGTTGGGGTCTAATTCATTGATGCTAAATCTGTGAAAACCATTAAAACCTGTTAAGTCAAACTGAAAAGTGATTGATTTTTCGGGCTGATAATCTGCCACAGAATATCTGATTGGTCCATGCCCACCTTTTGAACCCATACTTAATCCATTGTCCAACTTCATGGGTGGCCATTTGTCTGTTGCTAACATCAAATCATTATCTGTTGACAAAGTCCTGAATAACTTAGCAATTTCAGCCTTTGATTGCTGAATTTCTCTTTTATGGATATTAATTACTTTCATTTTTCCTGCTCAATGGTCATGTTTGTTTGTCAGGTTATTGTTGTTGATAAAATGAAGCACAACTATCAAATATACGAAACTGTGTAAAAAATGCAAGTAAGCATTATTATTCACTTATTTACTTATAATCAGTATAGCTCTTACGAAATTAAGCTTCGGAATGATTTTTAAATGTGGTTAAGCTTTATCAGGCATCAAACTTTGATCATTGCATAGAAAGAAGAGTATGAAAATCAAGTTTACACTGCCACGCTTTGTATTTTTTATTGGTATAAAAAAGCCAAGACTGGTTTAAAAATCTTGGCTTTAACATGTTGCAATGGAAGTTAGGCGATACGATATTTTGCCTCTTCAGAAATACGCTGTAATGCCTGACGCTGTTTTTTAAAATAAGGTAAAACATGTTCGCCAAGGCGATAAGCTTCTTCTAAATGTGGATAGCCCGCCAAGAAAAACAGATCAATCCCAATACTGTTATATTCTTGAATCCGCTCGATAATCTGCGAATAACTTCCCACTAAAGCAACACCTGGTGGGATACCAATATAGCCAAAGCCTGACCAAACATTGGGATGAATAAAGAAATCATCAACGTTTTTACTGCCTGCTTTTTCACTATATTCTTTTTCAAAACTCAATACACGTGCCGATCTCAAACCTGCATGTGCAGCAGACGCATGTAAGCGTTGTTTTTCAGCAGCTTCATCCAAATAACGTTGTGCCTCTGCCAACGCTTCTTGTTCACTACGGCGTGCAATCGTATCAATGGATAAGCCGAATTTAATATTATCCCGCCCATATCTCGCAGCACGTTTGCGCACATCTGCAATCAATTCAGCAATTTCACTGGGTTTTTCAGCACGCATTAAATAATAATCAGCATGCTTCGCACCAAACTCACGGGCAGCCTCAGACGATCCTGCCGTACAAATGATCGGTAGTTCAGCTTTATTCAGAGGATATTTTAAACCGCCACCTTCAGCAGAATAATATTTGCCCTGGTAATGGAATGATTCATTATACCAATACCCTTTCACCACATCTAAAAATTCAGTCGCACGGATATAACGGTCATCGTGCGGAGTAGCATCCCCAACTTGGCGCTGAATAATCTCAGAGCCACCGTTGATAATATTCCAGACCAAACGATTCCCTGTGGCACGCTGATACGTTGCTGCACTTTGTACTGCATTATAAGGACTAAAATGATAAGGCTGGAATGCAGTCACAAAGTTTAACCGCTTGGTTTCTCTTGCCAATAAGGAACACACTGTCCATGGTTCTTCACCTGTAGGTGCATTCACCATCAGTGCGCCTGCAAAACCATTGATTTCAGCCGCACGAGCCACTTGGCTAAGATAGTCGATATAGGTAAAGTCATCACCAACTTGGTAATTCGATGTTGCACCAGTATTGTCTACACCCGCGACACGTGACCAATCACCACGATTGCGTGGATCACCTGCTAAGTACTCTGCTTCACCATGCAGTGGTAGACGGGTAAAAAATTCAATTCCCATGATGTTCTCCGTATAACTTAGAATTTAGCAGTCAAAGAAACACCAACTTGACGTGGGTTTCCATAAGTTAAAACATATTGTCCAGCGGGACCATTTGGACGGCCGTGTACTTGATATTCTTCATTCAATAGGTTTTTAACGTAAGCATTGACTTGGTATTTGTTATTTGCGCTATGGTAGCCAACATTGGCATTCCATAAGGTATATGCTTTTTGGCTTAAGATTGGATCTACCGAATAATCTTGACGGTTTACGAGGAAAAACTCACGGTCACGGTAGCTGGCATCTGTGCCTACAACAACACGAGCACCATCATTGAGATTAAAAGTATATTCTCCACCCAGACCGACAGTGTATTTTGGCGAACGGACTAGACTGTTGCCTGTATTATCTGCATTAACTACATTGGTTACCGGGTTTTTATCGACGAAATCGGTATATTCGCTGTCAAGATAAGCACCAGCAAAACGTAAACGTAGATTTTCAGTCACTGAATAATCTAATTCTAATTCAGCACCTTTAACTTCAGCTTTTGGTCCATTGGCGAGAACAGAGGTCACCCCACCACCTTGTCCCTCTGTTGCAACCAGTAAATTGGTTTGAATATCTTTATAGTCATAATAAAAAATATTGGCATTTGCGATTAAATCTCCGTCCAATAACGTAGACTTTAAACCGAGTTCATAACTATTTAAGTATTCAGGATTCACGTCGGCAAGTTGGGTTAAACTGCTGGATAAACCTGTGTTAAATCCACCTGAACGGAAACCGCGTGCGAATCTAAAGTAAGTATTTAAATTAGGATTAATTTCATATTCTGGGGTGATGTCATAGGTCAACTCATTCCAAGTTTTATTGCGACTTGTTGACCCATTTGCATTTGGGGTTGGGTTATAAACAGCATTGCTATAACCATCTTTTTTCCACCAGCTGCCTTTTGTATAGTCTCCCGTTGTGATCTGAGTCAGATTGAGATCAATATCTTTTTCTTCACTGGTCCAACGTAAACCACCTGTCACTTTAAATTTATCTGTAAATTTATAGGTACTGTTACCAAAAAGTGCAAAGCTTTGAGTGGCTTGGTTATAGGTTATATCTCTAAATGCTGGCGTAGACGCAGTTTGAGAAGCAGCGCCATTTGGCAATGTTTTATTGACACGTGCACTGACTCCAGTGGAATCTAAATCCTCATTGAAATAATGAAATCCTGCAATCCAGCTTAAGCGTTTTTCAGCATCAGAAGCAATGCGGAACTCTTGGCTATATTGACGCCACTCATTATCACTATAGCTTCGTGCGACATCATAAGGGGTGTAATCACCATCTGAAATCGACTTTTGTGTGGTCTTATCAAAGGCAGTAATCGAAGTAAAGCTATATCCGCTCCCCAAATCTCCAGTTAAGGTTAATGACGCACCATCATGCTGAATCTTATTGTTTTCATCTAAATCTAAATTGGTGTCTCGTCCTTTAGGTCTTTCATAAATACCCCAGTATTTACCCACACTTAAGGAACCATTACTGCCTAAACCATTATAAGTTTGGCTGTGTAGATTGACCAAGGCATCCCATTCATCATTGATTTTGCCTAGCACTTGGAAACGAAAAGATTTTTTATCCACGTTGCCATAATCTTCACCATTGGCAATATTCTTTGCATATCCGTCACGGTCTTCAGAGTAAAAAGCCCCGCGCACCGCAACATTTTCCGAAATTTTGCCGTTTGCAGCACCTTCAAATGTTCGCAGGTTATGATCCCCTAAACCAATGGTTGCATATCCATTGGGTTTATCTGAAAAATTAGGCTTTTTAGAAATATAATTGACTGCACCCGCAGTGGTGTTTTTCCCATAGAGCGTACCTTGTGGACCACGTAAAACTTCTATACGCTCTAAATCAAACAAGTCACCTGCACCTGCAACTGGCGCATTTAAATAAACCCCATCTGCATACACGCCAACAGGAAATACTGTCGATGCAGCCACATCTCCCGTACCTAGACCACGAATATACCAACGTGGACGACTATCCCCATCTGGGTTTTCAGCTGCAGCATTTGGTGTATAGGTTAAAACATCCCCAATAAAAGTAGAGCCTTTCGCAGCCAAGTCCTTACCCGAAACAGCAGTAATTGCAGTTGGAACTTTTTGAATATTTTGCGCCCGATATTGTGCAGTGACGATCACATCACTTAATTTTTTGACATCTTTGGCTTTTTCAACCTGTGCTTGTTGTGCTGGTGTAGTCTCGATCTCTTCATTTGCAATAGCCAGTGTTGAAACACTCGCCGTTACGCCCCACATAGCAGTTAAAATACTCTGCCTAATTTTTGTAACCTTAAACATGCTGACTCCATTTAAATAAATCTATTCTTGTTATTGGCAACTTTTGTGCCATTCCATTTATTTAAATATTTTCAAAGTGTTATATAAAAAATTATAAAAAAATTATTTATTTTTGCTGATAGATAGACATTTTTAATTGTCGTATTGTTGTTATTTCAACATTTTGCTGTTTTTTATTTTTAATGATATCTACTAAGAATAAATTTATAAAAAGCCATACAAAAGTATGGCTAATGCAATCAAAAATAAAAATCTGTTTAATTTAGAATTTATAGCTAAATTGTCCTTGTATCGTCAATGGACGCATTGGCTGTAAAAACTCGCTATTTGCACCAGCTAAACCATTTACGAAATTACGTTCATTGGTCAAATTAAGAATATTTAAGCCCACTGTCCACTGCGGTTGACGATAATAAAGTCCCAAATCTAAATTATAATTATTGGGTACCTTTACGGTCTGACTTAGATTGGTATACCAGTTACTTGTCCACCAGCCCGATAGGTTTAGCCCAAAACCTGACTGGTGTTGATAGTCCACATAAGCACTTGCAGAATATTTAGGAATGCCTGCTGCATCATAACGTCCTGCTTTGCGTTGGTTTAAAGCATTGCTATCGCCCCATACCGTCGCATTGTCTGCATGGAAACCAAAAGGTGAAAAACTAGCCGGAATAATGGAAGAATATTCAGCATTGAGATAGGTTAAGTTTGCCCCGATCGCGATATTTTTTTGTAGTTGCCAACGTAATGATGATTCAAGGCCTTTGATTTCAAAACGCGCCATATTGCCATTGGTATCAGGTGATAAATCGCGCTTCTGTTCAAAACCACTGAGCGTTAACAGAAGTTGATCAGTGATCGGCTCGTATTTCACTCCCACTTCTTTTAATTCACTTTGGCTGTCAAAAGCCAAAGGATTTAGCTGATTTCCAGCGCCCCAAATTAAAAATGGACCAAATACACCCGTATTCAATGCTGTACTTTTATCATAAGTAAAATATAGGGTACTTTTTTCAGTAGGTTTAATAAAGGTACTGGCTTGATAGCTGAGCAAACTATATTTATTGGAATCTGAGCGGACATCTGTAGGGACTAAAACCAGTGGATTCTCTAATTTTGCTTTTATAGAACTGTGGTTAATTCCCAGATTAATCCCAAAAACATCATTAAAGGTAAAATTTTGCTGTGTAAATACGCTGTAAGTGTCCCAAAAGCCTGTTCCTGTATAAACTGCACCACCTCCATTGGGAGGAAAACCGCCTTTTTCAGCATATAAGCCATGACCCACAGGGTACATTCGAGGTAGATTTAAATAGCCAAAATACTGCGAATACTGTGGAACACCAGCCTGCCCAATCCAGCTTCCAGTCGAACCGCCATGATTGACCAACCCCAATAAATCTCCAGGGTTTTTCTGTGATGGATCATTGGTTAAATCATAGGGATTGATATTAAAACTATTGTTTGCTGCGAGAGAGGTAAATTTCTCATGCCGATAAGCGCCACCTGTACTGCTTTTATTGTTGATTTTGACACCCAATAGCTCAACGTCATGATCGCCTAAAAACTCTAAGCGGTTATCCAATAATTCATGGTCCAAATCGGTAAAGAAACTCCCAACAGAATCACCCAAATCACGACTCTTTTGATATAGCGTACTATTGGCCACAGACCAATTTTCATTGATATCTTTGACCAGTTTAAATTGTGTACTAAAGCGCTTTGCACTGTTTTTATCTTCGCTCCGACCAGAAACATCATCATCTAATTTGACTAAGCCATTGCCTGCGATTGATGGATCATAAACCCAACCTCGAATTGTACCCGCTTGATCAGCAGTAGAACTTGGCAAAGGAGAAGTCTGTACTGGACCTACAGCAATATATTGATTTTTGTCATTCTTCTGCCGAGTTTGCCAACCAATCACTTTAGAGTGAGCTGCACCAGACTCAAAGACTGGAGACCAAAAGTTTGAACCGTTTTGAATAATCGGGGTCGCTCTGCCTTTATAGTAAAGCCCTTGATCAACGGATTGTTGTGTCGCTCTGTTCCAACCATGCGTCACATTAAAATCTGAATAATCGTCATAACTGATATTCCAGTCAACCCGTAGACTGTCATCTGGACGCCAAGCCAAAGCACCATAAAATGCATTAAAATTATTTTTTACATTGTCATAATAGTCATCTGTTCGTTGTGCTGTTGCACTGACACGAAATGCCAATTCTTTAGAAATAGGTGCAGTATGATCAATACTGACTGAGAAATTAGGCTCAGCACCTTGCCCTGCATAAATTGAACCCACTGATCCCGAAATCGTGGTTTCAGCTTTATTAAAATTCGGTTTTTTGGTGAGATAATTAATATATCCCCCTGAACCTGAGGTCGGTGCAAAAATTACCCCTGTTGGTCCTGCAACAATATCAGCAGCTTCATAGGCATTTAAATTGGTCGGATGTCGGGTACTGTATATTCGTTGGCTATCTTGAAAAACTTCAGAGTTTTGCCCTCGTATCTGTGGCGCGAAATTGGCATTTTGCCCACCTCCTCTGGTGATACTTGGAGCATACTTAACCAAATCATCTGCACTACGAATAACATCTTCACGAAACTGTTGTTCTGATACTTGTGAAACGACACGTGGGGTATCTAATACAGAACTATCCGTCCCATAAATCGAAGTGACTTTACGCTTGGGGAGAATGGTGGTTTTTTTATTTGCTCCTGTCACCACAACATCAGCTAAGGTAATTACATCACCATCAGAATCCTTGGCTTGCTCTGAGGTTTCTTCAGCAAAAATAGCACATGGAAAAATTGCCCCAAATAGCCCTAGCGCAATCACCAGTGGCTTTAATTGAAAGTTCTGTTTCATATCACACTCAGTAAAATACATTTACACTGCGTTACGCAAAGCCTATGCCAATCTTTAAATAGGCAAAACTCAAATATAAAACATTGATTTTTATTACTTTTAAACAACCATCATTGATATACAACTTTTATTCATGTTTATTTTTTCAACAGAAATGCTGAAAAAGCAACAGTGAAAAAAAACACAACGCTTATAATTAATTGATAAATATTAGAAAAATATAAAAAAGAATTGGCATTCATTGTGCAATCTCCTCTGGATACGTTCTAACTGAGTATTTTTAATGACACATGAAACCTTGTTACTCTCACGTCGAAAATTTTTAACCCAGAGTCTTACTGCGCTCGGTGGCGTTTCTTTAATCAGTGGTTTATCTGCTTGTGGACAATCTCCACAACCTAGCGCTGACTCCCAAAGTTCACTTTCCAGTACCCCTAAGCATGGTGGAACAATTCGATTAGGGCTGATTGGTGGACAACAATCAGGTAGCCTTGACCCTCACCTTTCAACATCAGGAAGTGGGATTACCCGTGGATTTGCGATTTATAATAAGCTCTGGGAATGGGACGAAAACATGCTTCCTCGTCTTGCTTTGGCTGAATTTGCAGAACCTAATCATAATGCCAGCGAATGGACCATACGACTGCGTAAAGGTTTAGAGTTTCATCATGGTAAAACCGTCAGCGCAGAGGATGTCATTTTTTCATTGCAACGCTTAACAGATCCAAAGCTTGCCTCACCTTTTCGAAATCTTGTGCAATGGATTGATCGTGATCGTATTCAAAAATTAGATCAATATACAGTACGCATCCCTTTTATTAGTTCAATTGCTGGCTTTGTGGCGCTGCCTGAAACTTGGGTCAATTTTGGCGGTATTGTCCCCACTGATTTTGATCCCATTCATAACCCTGTGGGCGCAGGTCCTTATAAAGTCAAAGAATTTATCCCCGGTCAACGTTCAGTCTTTACTCGGTTTGAAAACTATTTTAAAGCAGATCGGCCTTATGCAGATCGTTTTGAAGTCATTGACTTTAAAGATCAAGTTTCTCGACTAAATGCATTATTGGCAGGACAAATTGATCTTGCAAATGCGATTTCACCTGAATACATTAAAATTTTAGAGCAAGCAAAACATATTCAAACGGTTCGTTCTCAAACCAATACCCACAATAGTTTTGACTTTAATACTCAACAGGCACCATTTAATGATCCCAAAGTCCGCCAAGCATTTCGTTTAATCGCCGATCGTCAAGAGCTGATACAACGGGGTTTAAACGGTCAGGGACGCATCGCCAATGATTTATATTCGCCACAGGATCCAGCATTTCTAAATTTGCCACAACGTCAACAAAACATTACGGAAGCCAAGAATTTATTGGCTCAAGCGGGCTTTAAAAATGGCTTAAGCGTTGAACTGATTACCCCCGTTGGCAACGCCCAACCTGCCCTAATATTTGCAGAACAAGCAAAGAAAGCCAATGTCAGTATTCGGGTCAAACAAGTTGATTTAGCTACCTTTAATGGACCTGATCGGAGTAAATGGCAATTCTCCAGTAATGCAACCAACGTGGGTACACCGTATTTATCCACTGCTGTAGTGAATGATGCGCCAATTTCAACAACCAATCGTGTCAACTTTAAAGACCCAGAATATAGTGAGCTGTTTTATAAAGCACTGGCTGAACCCGATTTAGCCAAGCGTAAAGTGTATTTGGCTCAGGCACAAAAAATTCAACATGAACGCGGTGGAATGCTGATTTGGGGTTTTAGCCATAGCATAGATGCTGCATCGAAACAGATCGGAGGATTAGCGGCAGAACACACTATTTTCCCAACGTGGCGTTTTGAGAAATTATGGAACAATCAAGCCTAAAATAAAATTTGCAGAGCCTTAACACCAGCAAGCATCTGCTGTAGTCAGCGATCTTCTGACTTTTCAAGGACGAAAAGTCAATCCACTATGGGGCTCTGATGATGCATCCCGACTATTACTGCCCAACACAACGACCTTAATGTTGCTGATCAAAATCGTGAATAACACATTCATTTTAGACACATTCAGTTTATAAAAATCAGGCTTATATAAATCATGTTTATACAAAGCAATAAAATTTGAACGCTGTTTTTATTTTAACTATCATATTTTTAGGCACTAAAAAGCTGCCGTAGCAGCTATTTCATTCAGCATCCAAAGACTACTTGGGTACGGTAATCACGGATAATTTTTCTACCCCTACTCGCTCAATACTGGCAAGTAATTTTGCAACTGTCCCATAAGGAATGGTCTCATCGGCATTTAAATTCAAAGCCAATTTAGGGTTACTGTTTTTACGTGACTGAATCTCTTTTTCAAAACTTGCCAAAGTTACTTTATCCTTGTCAAGGAAGATTTCTCCTTGCGGATTAACACTAATGACAACCGCTTTATTCTGATCCGTTGACTGCGTCGGTGCAGCCTTGGGTAAATTTACTTTCACGGTATTGGTTAACAGGGGTGCTGTAACGATAAACACGATGAGTAAAACCAGCATCACATCAACCAATGGCGTAATGTTAATTTCACTTACCACATCATCTTCTTGGGAGGTTGAAACGGCCATTATGCAAACACTCCTTTTTCTTTGACTTCTTTACTGGATGCATCATGATTGACTACAGTATTTCCAGTGGTATTTTTTGGCTTAGCGACAGGTAACTGAAAGCCCGCTTTTTGATTTAAACTGACAAAATCAGTGGCAAAATCATCGAGGTCTGCACCGATGGTTTTAACTTTACGTATGAAATAGTTATAAGCCAACACAGCGGGTACCGCCACAGCAATACCAATACCTGTGGCAATCAAGGCCTCACCAATTGGCCCTGCAACCACATCCATACTTGCATTACCTGAATGTGCAATGGCCTGTAAAGCATGAATAATCCCAAACACTGTTCCAAATAGTCCAATGAACGGTGCGTTATTGCCAATCGAAGCCAATAATGCAGAACCTTTTTCCAATTGACGACGTTCAGTTAAAATTTGCTTGCGTAAATGACGCTCTAATAAATCCTGACGACTCCAACTGTTTTGCAAATCTTGATGAGTCCTTTCATCTGCCTCAATCAAGGTTTGAAAACCTGCATTTGCAACACGGGCTGAAGGGCCTTCCCCCTGTTGTGATTGAGTCACTGCCTCAGGCAAATTTTTGGCTTTCCAAAAGGCTTCGACAAAGATCTTACTTTGCTTGCTGGCTTTCTGTGTCTGTACCACTTTAACCACGATTAACACCCATGTGACGATGGAGAAAGCAACCAATAACCAGATTGTGCCGTCATGGATCAATGAATTTATGTCTGTCATGTAGATATCCTCTTAATTTAAAATAGTTTATTTCGGTAATTGATAATGAATTGGAACATCAACCCAACCTTCGACAGGTGTTTTACCTTTTAAGGCCGGTGAAAATTTCCATTGCTTTACTGTTCTTACAGCCGCGCTGTCTAAAAGTTTTTTGCCGCTACTTTGTTTGACTGTTACGCTATCTGGGCTACCGTTTGGCAATACTTTGACCCTTAAAATCACCGAGCCTTCCCAACCACGTTCTAAGGCCTGTTCTGGGTACTCTGCTGCGGGGTTGCTTAGATAACCTGCATAACCCTTGGCTTCTGTCACAGGTAAATTGTCATCAGCAGGCTTCACTGGTTCTGCTGTTTTTGGAGCAGGTTCAGCGCTCAGTTTTTTGCTTACAACAGGTTCCTCAGTTTTTTGAACTGTGTCTTGCGCAATGGGTTTTACAATCGGTTTGGCTTGCTCCACAGTTTTTTGAACAGGTTTCGGCTGTTCGATAGGTTTCGCAATCGGTTTTGGTTTTTCGACCACAGGCGGAATTTTGGGTTTTTGTGTCACTGGTGGAATTTTAGGTTCAATGACTTTAGGTGGTTCCACTGGTTTGACAATTTCAATCACCACGGGTTCTGGCTTTGCAATGTCCAAAGCTGGTGTCGGTAATTGTTTTGCGATATACCAAATACCCAAATGTGCTGCAGCAACCGCAATGATCGCGATCCACAATTTATTCAATTTTGCTGGAGGTGATTGACTCACATCCAAATGATGTCGTGTAAATGGGTCTGATATGCCAGTTGCAGTTGAAGCAGATGCATATTGCTCAAATAGCAACGCCCGCTGATGGGGATTAAATATTCGTTCACTCATGGCAATTTAAACTAAAAAATAAAATACTGTATTGAAAATTGCACAAGTCATGCCAACAATATAAGCTACTAATTTTTATAAATTTAATTAAAAACACTCTTCGATTTGTCAGCAAAGCTGTTGGTTTTAAGACAGTTCTATGCTGTTGAAACAACAAGATCCCTCTGATATCTCAAAGGGATCTAAACTTATTATTTTAATTTATATCCAACCAAGGGTAAGACTTCTTCAGCAACCCGATATGCTTCTTCCAAATGTGGGTTACTGGCGAGAATAAAATGCCCAACACCAATGTCGATATATTCTTGTAAGCGCTGTGCCACTTGTTCATAGCTCCCCACTAAAATACAGTTTGGCCCACCCCTTACATTTGACATACCAGCCCAAACATTTGGACTGACAAATAAGTCTTCAAAACGATTGCCTTGTGCTAAGGCCTGCTGACGTTTTGCACCAACCGACTCAGTATCTTTACGTTCAAATGCATTGCCATCAATAGCAATGGTTTCATACATCTGTTTAAGCTCTTGAAACGCTTGTTCCTGTGTGGGGCGTGCCAAAATATCAATACGCATACCAAACTTTAGCTTATGGTCTGGGGTATTTTGTGCAAGGAAGGATCGCGCCTGTTCAATCACTTTTTTCTGCTGTTCAACAGGTTCCCCCCAGGTTAAGTGGATATCGGCATGCCGACCTGCAACTTGCAGTGCCGCTGGACTTGCTCCCGCTAACCACAAACGAGGAACGTCATATTGATTCATCGGGTATTTCAAACCACCTTGTTCAACGTGGAAAAACTTTCCATCATAGTCAAAAGGTGCCTGATGCGAATACCCTTTTACAAACTCTAAAAATTCATTGGTTCGCGCATAGCGCTGATCATGTTCAATAAAATCACCATAGGCACGTTGCTGTGCCCCACCGCCACCTGAAATCACGTTCCATTCAACCCGTCCCTGACTGAGACGCTGCAAACTTGCTGCCATTTGGCTTGCGTATGCAGGATGGATAAACCAAGGTTGAATCGCAATCAATAGTCGGAGTCTTTTGGTTTCTCTTGCCAATGCCGATGCCAGCACCCACGGTTCTTCAGTATGTGGAAAAGCAGGAATCAATGCGCCGTGAAAACCCACGATATCTGCGGCTTTTGCTACCTGTTGTACATAATCATAGTAGGCAAACAATTCATCTTGATGTTGAGGTGCCACACGTTGAGGGGATTGTACTGCTGGGCCCAACTGGTTCCATTCACCTCGTGTATGTAACTGATGTGCTCGACGACCATCCCCATGCACAGGGATTCTCCATAAAAATTCAACAGACATAATACTTCTCAATAATTTAAAGGTTTTACACGCTATCGTGAGTGATACAACTCATGAGCAGAAACCATGCCGTTTTTTATTCAATAATGAATTCATCTATATTGTTGTTTTATCTAAATATTATAAAAACCCAGCTAAACATGGTGTTGAAATTTCAACACTTATCCATCCAATACTGTCGGTTTCACAACATAACCTGTTTGATCCACCCAAATAACACCAATCATAAAAACATAATAAATTGATTTATATAAAATAATTATTTTGGCTTGGTTCTTGCTCTATCCCCTTATATTTCTAAATTTTTATGATGATATGCGTATTTTTTCTGGTCTTTTTTTAAGTTTTAGCCTTTTAGGATTGGTTGCTTGTGGCGTACAAAAAACCGAAGATCCAAACCAAAGTAAAACCGGTCAACAACAGCTTCGTATTGCGGTTGTGGCCAATGGAACTTCTGGCGGTCTGGACTTTATTGGTGTACCACAACTTATTGCACAGGACCCCATTTTTCTAAAAGCATTAAAGCAGAAAAATATTGAATTAAAGTGGGAACCTGTAACCACTGCGGCTGTGGCCACCTTAGTCAATGAAAGCTTTATCAACAATAAAATTGATTTTGCTTTTTATGGCAATCTTCCTGCGGTAGTACTCAATGCCACTGGTGTTAGAACACAAATTGTCGTCCCTGGCGGAGTCGGTAATAATGTTTATTTGGTGGTTCCAGCGGATTCACCCATCAAAACCATTGAGGACCTCAAAGGTAAAAAGATTGCCTTACATCGTGGTCGTCCTTGGGAAATTAATTTTGCTCAATTGATACAGAGCAAAGGTTTAAAGCTTAAAGATTTTCAAATCATCAATCTCAATCCACAGGCGGGAGCTGCGGCTTTATCCGCTAAAAGCGTCGATGCATTTTTTACCTTAAGTGATGCGCTCACTTTACAAGATCGCCATCTTGGCAAAATTATTTGGTCATCGCAAAGTCTACCCGCTGACTGGAAAATGCGTGCTGAACTCTGGGGACGCAAGACTTATCTGGATCAACATCCAGACACAACCCAACTACTTGCTGATGCGACAGTACGGGCAATACAGTGGATTTCACAGCATCAAGATGAATTCCAACAAAGCCAAACCAAATTTGGTCAGCCTCTAAGTGTGATTCAACGCGAAAGTCAAAATACCAGCAGTAACTGGCAACAAGATTGGTCACCTGAGTACCAAGTGGATTTTCTTAAACAGCATTATGCAAAAGTCATCGACCATGCTGTAAAAAACCAATTGATTCAAACGCCAATCAAAGCTGAAGAGTTGCTCAATGCTCAGTTTACCAGTGAAGCCATTCAAAATTTACAACCACTTGATATTCAACATAAGCAAGGAAACTAGGTCATGAAAATCCTCGTAAATCCGCTTATCGAAAAAAAAATCGTGGCGATCAAAGCACCATTATGGAGGCGATTGTCTTCTGAGCAGGTCTATCGCTTGCTCTCATTCCTTTCACCCATCTTGGCGTTACTGGTTTGGCAATTGATTAGCTATTTACAGATTTTTCCAACCCAAATTTTAGTGCCACCTATAACGGTATGGCAGACATTTCTTGCCTTGTTGCAAAGTGGTGAACTCCAACTGCATTTAAAAGATAGCCTTTCTCGACTGCTGATGGGTTTTTCACTTGCGGCCACCTGTGCGATTTTGTTTGGCATTGCCTATGCATCACTCAGCTCTTTCCGTCATTACACCTATATTTTGTTCAATATCCTTTATCAAATTCCAATCTTTGTGCTTATTCCTATTTTTATTTTGGTTTTTGGCATTGGTGAACTATTTAAAATTTTACTGATTATTAAAGCCTGTTTTTTTCCAATCGCACTCACAACAGCGGATGCTGTTCGAAATATTCCTAAAAAATATATTGAATTGGGCCAGATCTACAAACTAAAAACTCCAGCATGGTTGAGATACATCATCATCCCTTGCATCCTCCCACCATTAATCGGTGGACTGCGGATTGCTCTAGGTCGTGCTTGGTTGATTTTGGTGGCCGTTGAATTACTTGCTGCAGGCACTGGCATTGGTCAAATGATGGAGCTCGGACGACAAATGTTACGTTTAGACGTTGTCATGGTCGGAGTTTTTATTACAGGAATCATTGGTTTTGCTTTAGATAAAACTTTACGTCAGCTCGAACAATATCTTGTATCACCTGCATTGAGTTCAAGGGGGAAATAATGTCACAGCATCCACTGAACTTAAAAAGTGCTTTTGCGCAACCATTGATCTTGATCAAAGGTCTACTGCTCCCGTTCCTTTTACTGGCTTTATGGCAATACAATTCAAGTTTAGGTGCCAGTCATGCCTATGCATTTGTGCCTTTACAGAAGGTGTATTTTGCTTTTATTCAGCTGCTTGAAACAGGTGAATTATGGTTAAACACATGGGGAAGTCTTAAAAAAGCTGGATTGGGATTTTTACTTGGCTCGACAACAGGGCTACTACTCGGTGCCTTACTTGCCTATTCAAAAATTTTAAATGCCTTGGTTTCACCATTATTTAATAGCATTCGCCAAGTACCCTTACTTGGTTTAACCCCATTGATTGCACTGTGGTTTGGCAATGGTGAGCAGGCAAAAATCTTTATTATTGCGCTTGCTTCTTTTTTCCCGATGGTGATTAACAGCTTTCAAGGGCTAAGTCATTATGACCAGAAATACAGTGAAGTCGCTCGTATTTACAAATTATCTTTTTGGCAGGAATTTAAAAAAATCCGTTTCCCTCAAGCTCTCCCATATATTTTAACGGGGTTGAATTTAGCGGTGCCTTTTACATGGATTACCACAACTGCCAGTGAACTGTTATTCAATGCTGGTGCAGGCTTAGGCAATTTAATGATGAAAGCTGAAATCAATGCCGAAATGGATATTTTGTTGGTGTGTGCAATCACGGTCACACTCAGCGGTATTGGCATGACGCTTTGTATTCACTTGATTTCTAAACGACTACTGCAATGGCGTGTTTAACTGAATCATCCATCTCATCAGGATATTGATATGAGCTTTTCCTTACTCTCGATTAAAAAACTCAATAAATCATTTTATCGAGATCAACAAACTTTCACCGTATTAGATGGTATTCATCTCGATATTCAGCAAGGAGAATTTATTTCTATTGTCGGAAGCAGTGGCTGTGGTAAATCGACCTTGTTGCGCTTAATTGCAGGATTAGATAAAGACTATCAAGGTGAGATTTTACTGAATCAAACACCAATACAAGGGACAGATCTAAAACGAGGTTTAATTTTTCAGGAGCATCGTCTATTGCCTTGGCTCAGTGTTTCCGAAAATATTCATTTAGCACTCGAAGAAACCGACTTAAGCCGTGCTGAAAAAAATGCCCGTGTGGCAGAACATCTTACAATGGTGGGTTTAAAAGGTTTTGAAAATGCTTATCCACATGAGCTATCGGGTGGTATGGCGCAGCGGGTAGCGATTGCACGAGGCTTGGTTAATCAGCCTGATATTTTACTTTTAGATGAACCCTTTGGTGCTTTAGATGCAATTACACGTAGCCATCTGCAAACTGAATTACAACGTATTTGGCAAGATCAAAAGATCACCATGATTCTAGTTACACATGATATAGAAGAAGCGGTTTATCTGGGTGATCGCGTGATCGTAATGTCTGCTCGACCAGGAAAAATTAAACAAATCATTCAAGTTCCTTTGACCCATCCAAGACATAAAGACAGCGAATTATTATTTAACTATCGTAATCAAGCACTCAATATGCTGGACCATAGCGCATAATGAAATCGAATATTCATCGATATAAATATTATTTAGAAAATATATTCAAGCATGATATGTATACCAACTAGTTTTAAATTATTAAGGAAATATGAAATGGGTTTATCAATTTGGCATATATTATTATTTGCCGTGATCGTTATTTTATTATTTGGTACATCAAAACTTAAAAACTTAGGTAAGGATTTAGGTGGTGCAATTAAAGATTTTAAAGACTCGGTTCATTCTGATGATCAAAAACTGTCTGAATCAAATCAGCCTAAAGAAATTCATCATCTCGATTTAAATAAAGAAAAAAACACTAACCGGTGAGTACTAAATCATTATGTTCAATATCAGTTTTGGTGAACTCTTGGCTTTTGCTGTTATTGCACTGATTATATTGGGACCTGAAAAGCTCCCTCAAACATTAAGGGTGGGATTACTTAAATACAGAGCCCTTAAAAATAACCTTAACAAAATCCAGCTAGAGTTAGAAAATGAACTGGAATTGCTTGAACTAAAAAGGATCATGCAAGAAGAGCTGCTCAAAATAAAACAAAACGAAGAGCTGCTCAAACAGCAGCTTGCACAAATGCAACACGAAATCCAAAGTGTACATAGCGCTGTTGCTATAGCACATCAAGCGCCCCCTTATCCCACACATGATTATGTTTATCAAATCTCTGCGCGTGAATTAAAAGTACCCTTTTTAATTTACACAACATCATCCAATATCTTGCGTGAGGATCAAGCTGCATGACCGAACAAATACTCAGTGAAACACTCACTGAAATGAAATATAGAGAACATTTAAAAGAGCTTAGAAAGCGTTTGATCTATAGCATTGCTACAGTCTTAACTATTTTTTTACTCTTATTGCCCCTTGCACAACACAATTATCATTTTTTGGCTCAACCCTTAATATCCCGATTGCCTAAAAATTCAACCATGATAGCTACAGATGTGATGAGTACATTTTTAGCGCCCTTTAAACTCAATATTTATTTTGCAATTTTATTGGCGATTCCCTTTATTCTTTATCAATTCTGGCGCTTTATTGCACCTGCTCTATATCAAAGTGAAAGAAAATTTGGCGTGGCGCTTGTGCTCTCCAGCATCGGTTTATTTTATCTTGGCATCTTATTTGCCTATTATTTGATTCTGCCTTTGGCGTTAAACTTCTTTGTCTTAGCTTCACCAGATAATGTTTTACCGATGACTGATATCAACAGTTATCTTGATTTCTGTCTCAAGCTTTTTCTGGCTTTTGGTGTCGCCTTTCAAATCCCTGTACTCACATACATTCTTATTTTTATTGGTATTCTTTCTATTCAACAATTGGAACATTACCGTAAACACATCATTGTTTTATTTTTCTTTATCGCAATGTTTATTACACCCCCTGATATTTTTAGCATGCTTGCACTGGCAGTACCAATGTGGCTTTTGTTTGAACTGGGTTTATGGATCACAAAAATGACCAGCCCAAAATAAAACATCCATGGGTAAAATGGATGTTTCTATTGCACAGCCCAATTAAACAATTTCATTTTTATTTGGTAATAAATTATATCTTGATAACAAATTACGTAAAACATTGCGCGACAGTCCTAACATTTTTGCAGTCTTAACCTGATTATTCCAGCAACTTGAAAAAGCGGTATTGACGATTTTATCTTCAATGATGTGCCATGCTTCACCATCATATTCTTGAAATAAACGCTTGAGTACATCCTCAAACTCTTGAATCAAATCATTATCTGGTAAAACGCTTGAGCCACCCTCCTCTGAAAACCTTAAATGTTCAATATCAATGGTTTTGCCACCACTGATGAGCAGTGCATAATGGATATTATTTTCAAGCTCACGGATATTTCCCGGCCAACTATAGTTGAGCAGCGCATTTCTGGCGCGATCACTGATGTTGGGTTTCGGCGTAATCATCTTTTGCGAATAGGAGTTTAAGAAAAAATCCACCAAAGGCAAAATGTCACCCTTACGCTCTCGCAATGGTAAAATATTTAGCACAACCACATTTAGGCGATAGTATAAATCTAAACGGAATTTATTTTCCGCGACAGCTTTACGCAAATCAACATGTGTACCAGACAAGATGCGTACATTAATCGGGATCGGTTTACGTCCACCGACCCGAACAACTTCCTTTTCTTGCAATACACGTAACAGTTTTACTTGCAAAGACAACGGCAACTCACCCACTTCATCCAAGAACAAAGTTCCGCCGTCGGCTGTTTCAAAAATACCAGGGCGTGTCTTATGCGCACCCGTAAATGCGCCTGCTTCATAACCAAACAATTCAGATTCTGCAAGTGTTTCAACTAAAGCACCACAATTGACAGCAAGAAATGGCTTATTTTGGCGATCACTTTTCAAATGAATTTCACGTGCGATTAATTCTTTACCTGTACCTGATTCACCTTGGATGATCACACTGGCAGAACTTGGTGCAATGGTTTCAACTTGGCTTAATAGCTTACGAGAGTTTTGATCAGAAAATATAATCGCTTTTGCTCTTATTGGCTTAATTGGCACACCATTATCAGGCAAGGTAATTACTTTATAATCATTATCCAAATAGGATTTCATAATTAACCCTTTAAATAGCTGAGGAGGATATTAAAATAGAATAGTACAATTCTATTACAAAGCTGATAAATAATAATTACAGATATTTAATCCTAAATTTATATATTGAATGATTTAATAGGCGTTTTTGCTTATGCATTTATAATCAATGTATTTCTATTTTTATGCAATGTTGCTTTTTAAACAATATGTCTGTCAATTGATCATATATAAACAGATTACAATAATATTTTTGAAAAAATTATATATTTTATCTCCCCTCACTATTTGGCACCTATTTTGCTCTTTTATTTAAAATTTACAGCATAGGTTAAATGATGAGCATAGAGTTTGTGGGTATGGTTTTTCCAAATCAATGGTCTGAAACCAAAGGAACCCGAATTGGTCATAAAATTGATCTCGAATATTTACGTTATCATGCTCGTGCACATGAATATGCAGGTTTTGATAAAGTTTTAATCGCCAATGGACCAAGTAGCCCTGATAGTACCCAAATCGCAGCTTATCTGGCACAACAGACTGAACGACTTGGATTTATGATTGCACATCGCCCTGCGCTGATGACGCCTAATCTGGCTGCACGTTCCTTTGCCACACTGGACCATACCACTGGCGGAGGACGCATTCGTTTACATGCCATTACGGGAATTACCGCTGAACCGCAAGAAGGTGATTATATTGTTGATAAAATTCAACGTTATGAACGCACGGGTGAATATCTAGATATCATCCAAAAGCTTTGGAAAAGTGAGCAACCGATTCACTATGAAGGCAAATACTTTAAACTGGAAAATGCTTTCTGCCCTTTAAAACCGGTCAATGGAACTTCTATTCCGATTTCATTCGGTGGTTCTTCGGATATTGCCTACGATATCGCAGTGCGTCATGCAGATCTTTATTCGCTTTGGGGTGAGCCCTTAGCGGGCGTGAAAGAGCAGATAAATAAACTTAAAAAGGCAGCAGAAGCAGCCAATAAACCCCAGCCGCAGGTCAGTTTATCAGTACGTCTTATTATTGGGCCAACAGAACAACTCGCATGGCAACGAGCACAACAAATTTTAGCTGATATTCAGCAAAATCCAACCTTCCAAAATAATGGCTCACTTTCGGGACATAAAATTAAAGGCGTAGGTTCACAACGGTTACTGGCAGCAGCACAACAAGGTGATCGCCATGACCGAGCCTTATGGATGCCAACTGCAAGCGCAGTTGGGGCCTATGGTGATACCACCGCCCTTGTCGGAACGCCTGATACGATTATTGCCGCATTACTTGATTATGTAGATCTGGGCGTCACCACCTTTTTAAATCGTGGTTATGATCCAATTTACGATACTGTGGACTATGGTCGTTATATTATTCCTGCGGTACGAGCTGAGGCGGCCAAGCGAAACAAACAGATTGCCTAAGTCCTCAAGCTAAATAAAAACCGCTCATTTAATCGGATTGAATGAGCGGTTTTTATTGCTTGCTAATTTAAGGTCTTGTCATAACCATGAGCATCATTATGAGGGATGGTTATTTTCTTCTGATTTTCTATTGTAAATCTGGTTTGCAAATGGACTGAATCTTCTCCCCTGCAATCACCTTTTTGGCAAATGGAACAGAATCTTGTAGGGAAGCATTCACTGTCTCACTATGTCCCAATCCATGATACAAATGCCCTTCAACGACTGTACCTGCCTTACATGCATCCGCCACCAACTTCATTTGATTACGTGCATCTGGTGTACGATCATTTGCCCCAGTGCCAATAAATAATGGATGATTGATTTTTAAGGTCGGGTAATAACCATAATCATTGGATTGTTTTTCCTGTAATTTTTTATAGATCGATGGTGGATTCGCCTTATAGGCTTGCGCAGGTGAAAGTCCTGCTGTTTGAATATCTCCCATAAAACTGGTCAAACAGGCATTTCTTGCTTGTTCCACCAAAGGCACTGCTTCAGCGGTAAAAATATCTTCAGTTTTGATTTCAGGAAATAAGCTTTGCGTCACTAAAAAACTATAAATACCATATGCTAAGGATGGACTGACTTCATAAGGATTTAACTTTAACTGATTCTTTTCAGCTGTTGCCTCTGGGTCCTGATAAATCACCCCTGTGCCAATAGATCCTTTAATATTTAACTCTGGTGCATAGGTTGCTGAATAAGCTGAAGCTGAAACAGCCCCCGCCCCACCTTGAGATTGCCCCACAATAACAAAACGATTTGCTAGAGGTAATTTCGTTTTAAGCGCAGCTCGACCGCTGTCTAAAATACTATAAGCAAGCATTGGATTATTGATCAGCAAGTGCGGGCCAGCCACACCAAGTCCTTCATAGTCAGTTGCTACTACAGCGAATCCTTCTTTTAACCATCGGTTTAAATATTGTACATCTCGATAAGATCGTCCATTCCAAGAAGGTGCGCAGGCATCGGCTAGACCAACCGTACCATGTGCCCATAACACAACAGGCCAACCTTCTTTCGGTGGCGTACCTTTAGGAAGATGTACTGTCCCAGAAACCACAATGGGGGTCTTACTATCCCGTCCACTTGTTGAACTATATAAAATACGAATGGCCGTACTATCATTGTCCAAACGGATATAAGGGTTGCTGATGTCCTCTGTCTTTAAGAGTTTTCCAGCTTGTTCTGGAATCGCAGCTTTCCATGTATAAAATGCTGAAACACGTCCATCCCCATAACGATCTTCAGGCTGAGGGGCTTGCTGGGCATTTGCCATTCCAGCAGACGTTAGTATGCTTGCGACAAAAACGGATTTAACCACATTAGATATAAACGTATTTTGCATTTTCATGATCTTGAAACCTATTTAAAAACTGTTTTAAAAAATTTATTTTTTAATTTAAAAGTCGTAACTTACACGGCCATATAAATACGTTCCAAAGGCACCTTCTGGCGCATTAAAACTGTATTTGACGATGTTCCCTACAGATGAGTCTTTGGCTTTGTCTGGGTAACTGTTAAATAAATTATTTGCGCCCAGATTGAATTTCAGCCCTTTTACCCACGCATCTGCTTTGTAGCCAAAGTCCAAATCAGCAATCCATTGCGGATCAAAGGTCTGATCCAATGAAGTATTGGTATTATTTAAAGTGGTCCATTTATCATAACGACGGACTGCGGCATTGATACTCCACGCTTGATTTGACCAAAGTGCCCCCAATGCTAATTTGGTTTTTGGCGCTGTAGATTCAATTAGGCTTTGGGTATTTCGACCAGCAATACTAGAGACTGGAATTCGCTCACCTTTTGCAGTGATTGAGTCTCGGCTGTCAGTGATTTTATTTTTATGATAAGCCAAGCCTAAATTCAGCTTTAACTTGCCATATTGTTCAAGATCAAGATCATGTTTTAACGCGAACTCCAAACCACGCGTTTGCGTATCTAATAAATTATTAAAAAACGCCACATTGGCAATATTTGCATACGGCGTATTTGCAAAAGCATTATTGATCACGCTGCCAGTAATATTGTCTGAAAGTAAAATACGATTTCGAATATCGATTTGATAAAGGTCTAAAGTTGCAGAGGTATTGATAAATGGTTTGAGTACCAAACCTAAAGAATAATTGGTGGATTTCTCAGGCTTAAGTGAAGTTCCACCAATCAGTAAAGCCGCTTCACTTCCCGCAACTAAAGTCCTTTGCTGTACATCTTGCCAACCTGTCGGAGTTTGCACCGTTTGTACACTATAAGCGGAGTATCCTTGCTGGGCTAATGACGGTGCGCGATAACCTGTATTGACAGATCCACGAAGGGTCAACTGCGGAGAAATATCATATTTGGCAAAGAGTTTGCCGTTGGTTGTCGAACCAAAGTCTGAATATTTTTCTGTTCGAATAGCAGCACCAACATTTAAATCTTTTACAATATCGGCTTCGAGATCCAAATAAATGCCGTACACATCTCGACTAATTTTGCGTTGGTCTTGATCTGTAATACCCGCGTATATACCTGGGATACCCGTACCTAAAGCCGTACTTGGATTAAAATAGGGTCCACGGGTATAGGCAATGGGGTCGCCTGCATTTTGTTTATATTGTTCCCAACGGTATAGCGCTCCCGTCGAAACAGTCAATGGACTGGCTAAACCATCAATTGCAAAATCACGACTATAGTCCAGTCCTGTATTGAGTTGGGCAAAAATGTTTTCCCCTAAATCATAATGAGAGGGTGAATCTGCACCATAACTTGGGTTAATGCCATTGCCTTGTTCAGTGCTGACTTTGTTTTGTCCATAAGTGGCATACAGGTCATATTTTCCTGAAGTCTGGTTGCCTTGTTTAACCCCAAACGTGGTCGCAAAATCATCCACACTGACTAAACTCAAAGGTGAGCGTCCATCAGGATAACGTTGCTTAAAATAACTGGATTGATTCAGTACTGTTTTGGTGGTTGGAGGTTCATAAAAATTTTCCCCGATGGTCTTACGATGCCCATAACTACTAAAACCATACAAGGCAATTTCATCAGTTAAAGGTAAATCTAAATTCGCAGTGATATTGATTTGGTCTTTTTGTTCAGGAGAACCAAATTTCCAAGTTCTAAATGGTGTGTTCTGCTCGGTATATTGGGCTTGGGTTGAACCATCATAAAATGTTCGCGTATCTGGTGCAGTATTACTTGCAGCTTCACGCTTTCCTAAATCTACGGCAACAGTTAAAGCACCATCATTGGGTAATTCAAAGCCTTTCCAAAGATTGATTTTATGCTGTTCACCATCCCCTTGTGTATAGCCTCCAGTTTGATAACTCACGCCACCACCATGATCACGTGATTTCAATATAATGTTAACCACGCCCGCGATCGCGTCAGAACCATATTGAGCTGCGGCACCATCTCGTAAAATCTCTATACGTTCAATGGCACTAATCGGGATTAGGCTTAAATCTGTTACCGCAGCACCTCTCCCCCCAGCATACGCTTGTCGAGTGAAGTAAGCCGCTGTATGGCGACGTTTACCATTGATCAAAATTAAGGTTTGATCTGCAGATAAACCTCGCAATGCAATACTCGGCGGCACCGATGCACCGAAACCACCCGCAGGTGATGTTGGTAAACTCACTGACGGCGATAAGCGTGTTAATGCAGCTGCAAGATCACCTGCCCCTGTTTCTTGTAGTTCTTTGGCTGTCACAATGTCTACTGGAGCAGGAGCCTCTAAAGCACTATTGATAGCTCGCCGAGAACCCGTTACAACAACTGATTGTAATGTCACGACATCCTCTTTTTCTGATACAGGCCTTTGTTCATTTGCCAAAGTGATTGAGGCGGTAAGTGTACTGAACGCAAAAACAGAAGAATGAAGAATGAATTGAGAAAAATATGTACGCATATAAGCTTCCTTAACGATCTGCACCGATATAGCAAAGCCAATGCCAAAATTTTTATTATTGAATATCAAAAACTTGTCATTAAAAATAAAAAAATCATTGTTTATATTTAAACAATGATTCGAAAAAATGTTTATAAAACCACAGATTTGCTAGTGGCGCATAAGCTTATACAAGTTGATTGTGTAAATAAGATTGATACAACTGATAGTAAGATTGTTGCTGTTGAATCAGTTGTTCATGAGCACCTTGTTCCACTACAGCCCCATTCTCAATCACCACAATTTTGTCTGCTTCTTGAATGGTACTTAAGCGATGTGCGATCACAATACAGGTTCTATTTTTACATAAGCGTCGAAGGGCATATTGGATTTTCTGTTCCGTATAAATATCAATTGCAGAGGTCGCTTCATCTAAAATTAAAATTTTAGGATCAGCCAAATATGCACGTGCCAGACAAACAAGTTGGCGTTGCCCATGACTTAAATTTTTTCCGAGTGTTCCAACTTCAGTAAAATAACCATGAGGAAGCTGTCCTAGAATATCATCTGCACCAAGTTCTTCAATCGCCTGAATCAGTTGTTGATCTGTAGCTTCGGGTTGAATTAAACGTAAATTGTCTAAAATTGTGCCGCTAAACAAGACATTGTCCTGTAAAACAATACTGACATTTTGTCTTAAACTGTCCAGATGGATATCCTGTATCGGATAACGGTCTAAGAAAATCCCACCCTGCTGAGGCTCATAAAACCGTGTCAGTAATTGAACAATCGTGCTTTTACCATGACCTGTCGGCCCCACGATCGCAACCACCGTTCCAGCGTCGATCTCTAAATCAAAATTTTGTAAAACAGCTTTGGTGGTATAAGCAAAATCTACAGACTGAAAACGAATATGCCCGTTAAGTTGCCCTAATTTCAACGCATGTGGTGAATCTTGAATGCTAGATTGGGTATCTAAAAGTAGAAATATCCGTTGTGCACACGCTGCACCATTGGCATAACGCTCAAATAAATCGGTCAATTCCTGTAAAGGTGCCAAGAATAAAAACACGTAAAAAATACTTTCGGCAAACTGTCCAATACTGATGACACCTTCACTATAAGCATAACTTCCAATCACAATAAAAACCGCGGTTGCCACTGTCGAAAGCAATCCTGTAAATGGTGCAAACCAGCTGGTCCGCTTACTTCCATAAATAATAGAATCATTAAAATCTTTTAAGAGCTGCTGATAGCGCTGTTGATTGGTTTCACTATAATTTAATTGCTGAATAATTTTGGCACCATTTACCGTTTCAACCAAATGTGCAGTAAATCGACTGCGTTCTTCGGCAACCCGTCCCCAATGCCGTTGTGATGACTTTTTAAATATTGCAGTCATTGTCAATAAAATCGGCAAAGTTGCAAATAAACACCAGAAAAATGGGGGATAGATATGCCACAAAAGCAAAGATGCTAATCCGCAACGTAAAATCGCAGAAAGTAGTTCAGGTGGTCCTTGTATCAATACTGGTTCTAAAGTATCCACATCACGATCCGCTCGTGAAATAATTCGGCCGGCTTTAGTTCGATCAAAATAACCAATATTTAAAGCTTGAATATGTTGAAATAATGAACGTCTTAGATCATTAATGACGCTTAAAGCCGCTTTTCCAGACAAGTATTTTGATACACCTGCTAATCCAAAACGACACACCCAGCTGAATGCCAGAATAGCAATTGCTATAAAAAGTACTGGCTGATACAACACCAGTTTACCAGCCACTTGCTGAAATCCAGAATCTAAAATGTACTTGACTGCCCATGGACGTACAAAGATGCTCAGCACTTGTAAGATTTCTACTGAGATCATGGCCAGAATTAAATAACGAATCGGATAAAGCAAAGGAATGAGTTTTTTTAACATTCCGCGATGTAGTGCGGTTTTTGCTAAGTTTTCTTCGATCTGCAGATCAGAGATTTTCGCCAGCGGACGGAAATTTTTAACCGTGGTATTCATGCTTGAATCTCCTGTTGCGCTTTTTGAAAGCCCATCAACTCCCGATAAAATACGCAATGCTGGAGCAATTCTGTGTGGCTCCCTTGAGCAAGAATTTGTCCCTGATCTAATACGATAATGCGATCTGATAAAGAAATCGTGGTCTGTTTATTTGAATTGATCAGAATGGTTCTTTTGAGCTGATTTTTATTGTCAGCCAAGCCTGATAAACGCTGTAATACTTGTTTTTCTGTAGTGGAATCTAAAGCACTGGTTGAATCATCAAGCGCCAAGATTGACGAGTTTTTTAAAATTGACCGTGCTAGTGCAATCCGTTGTTTTTGCCCTCCAGATAAGGTGACTCCCTTGTCCCCTATTCGTGTCTCCAGACCAGCATCGAGTCGCTGTAATAGTTCAGATGCTGAAGCCAAATGCAACGCATCTCGCATCTCCTGTTCAGTCGCATCCTGTTTGGCTATTTTTAAGTTATCCGCCAAGGTTCCTGAGAAAAAGAAATTATCTTGCGGAATAATCTGAACCATATGACGTAAGTTAACCAAACTAATATCTTTAAGATTGAGCCAACCGCGTTGATCTGAACCAATCCAGACCTGCCCTGCGGTTGGATCGATAAAACGATTGAGCAAGTTCATCAGTGTGGTTTTTCCCGCTCCAGTTTTCCCCACAATGGTGACGATTTCACCTGCTCGGAATTCAACATTACACTGTTTTAAAATATACTTTTCTGTGCTTCGATCCTGAAAACTGACATTTTCCAGTCGAATATTTACACCTTCATCCCCATCAGCATCCCTTTGTAGTGGCAAAGCATATGCAGCATCTACAATTGCTGATTTCTCATCTAGCATTTGCCATATTCGAGTTGCCGATGAACGTGCATCTGCAAAAATATGTAAGACCTGTCCAATACTTTCAATACGAAACACCAATAAATTTGCCATAAGTACAGCAGCCACAAATTGCCCAATCTGTAATTGATTTTGTCCAATTAAGTAGCCACCAAACCCAATCACCCATAAGTAGGAACAGGCAATAATCATTTGAGGAATCGGTAAGCGTTGTGCACTGGTGCGAATGGTTTGAATGGAATGACGAATAAAGCTATCAACTGCAGCATCAAAACGTTGTAAGAGCTTTTCCTCAAGTTGAAAGGCTTTGACCACTCGAATGCCATTGACGCTTTCAGCCAAAGTATCACTGACTTTTTCATAGGCATAGGCAACTTGATGATCCAGCACCACCAACTGATTGGTCAGTTTAAACAGCACAGCTAGACCTAGAAAAATAAAAATAAGCGGGACGATTCCCAACCAAGGATGATACCAACACAACAATCCGACTGTTGCGGCGACCACTAGACTGGATTCAAACACTTGTCGCCAAAAATTAATTAAAGCTTCTTTTAATTTATCTGAATCTCGGGTGGTTCTTGATAAAACTTCACCTAATCCGTGTTTCCAGTGCCATGAAACATCTAAATGCTGGACCTGGCTAAAGATTCTTTCTCTTAAAATACTTAACAATTGCTGTCCAATCATCAAGGCACTTAAACCCGCTAAATATTGAATAATGGCGCGAAGTAAAGCGATACTCGTCAGTAGAATAAACCAAAACCACGGATTTAACGGATCTGTAAAAGCATGCTGAAATAAACTTTCAGGTTGGCTGTGTTTTAGCGTATCAATCGCATGTCCGATTGAATATTGCTGTAGTGCTAAGCCAAAATTGGCAAGGACAAATAATGTTGCCGTCAATACAAAGCGAAATGGCATAAAACGATATAAGGCCAAACTTCGCAGCAGTGGATAATTTTTAAACATAAAAATAAAACAACAACTAAAGATCTATAGCTCACTGCGAGATCTATGCCAAATTTTTCAAAGGCATAAATATTTTAATCCACTGTTTTATATTGTTTTTTTAAAAAACGTGTTTGATGAGATGTTTGATTTAAAACATCCGCACTTATTCTCTGTTGTTATTGCAACAACATTTGATATATCAACATCATAAAAATAGATATTAAAAATATATTTTAAATATCAACAAGTTAAACAATGGCATCAATATTGCTTTAAAGCATTCAAATCACAACAGGATGTCACAATGACAACACTTCAAACGCAACCATTAAATACACTTTGGTATACACGCTGTCCAGTTCCTACAGGGCTCGGAATCTCGATTCAAAAAGGCTGGCTAAAAGAAAAATTTATTGAGCAACAAATTGAAATTAAATCAATTCGTGAATCGAACTCAAAAGAGGTTCGTAACTCACATTTTAACCATACCCTTGCCAATTCAGTTCGGCATGGTGGCAGTATTCCTGCAATTTGGGCATATGCTTCTGGACAAAAAACCAAAGTCATCGGTTTATCTTGGGCAGATGAAGTCCAATTACTGCTGACTCGATATGATTCCCAAATTAAGACGGTTGAGGATCTAAAAGGTAAACGCTTTGGACTCCCACTAAATCAAGATGCCATCATCGATTTCTCTCGTGCTCAAGCCATTCGCGGTTTAGAAAATGCATTAAAAACAGTAAATCTTAAGGTCAGTGATCTGGAACTGGTGGATTGTCTGCGTGCTGATATATTAGTGGCGCAACAGCAAAATCATACCGAAGAAAATGATGCGAGTTTCTTTAGCAATCGTAATAAACTGAGCGCAAGTGCAGAGATTGTGGCTTTAATCAAAGGGGATGTCGATGCCATCTTTTTAAAAGGCGCACATGCAGCACAAATTGCCCATGATTTTGCCCTGCATACCATTATTGATATTGGTTCACATCCCGACCCTATCCTACGTTCAAATAATGGTACCCCTCGAACACTAACTGTGGATGAAGATTTTCTATCGCAATATCCACAACAAGCTCAATCCATCGTCGATGCGGTTTTACAAGCTGAACAATGGGCGCATGTGCATGCAGATGAAACTCACCGCTATCTGGCTAAAGAATGTAATAGCAGTGAACAATGGGTCCATGCAGCTTATGGCGCAGATGCACATCTCAAGCTGAATACCAATTTTGATGAAACATCGATTATTGCCTTACAAGACCTCAGTGACTTTCTCTATCGCTGGAAGTTTATTCCAGCTCAAATTAATGTTCGTGAATGGCTAGCACAAGACATTGCTATTCATGCACAAGTGGCTTAACAATACGAAAAATAAAAGGTTGTCGTGATGACAACCTTTTATTTTTCAGCTTCCAAATTTAAGGCATCGCCTATACAAAAGCTTCTGACTATTCTCAACGCACAAAACGCTGCTTCTCACCGAAAAAACATATGCGATTAAGTACTGCCTCAAACAGTTGTGGATGAGGTTTCCGAATAGCATATTTTTGTCGAACTCAAATTATGACTTAAATTTGGTCACATTTTCAGCCTGTTTCTTTAAAAGCACAGAGTTATATTCACCAGGTGGGATATTATTTAAATAATAATTTCCAACATGATATAAACGCCAACGAATCGGATCATGTGTGGTATGCGTACGTGCATTACGCCAGAAACGATCTAAATTCCATTTTGACAAAGTAGAGCTTGCTCCAAGTAAGCCAAAAATTTCACTGGAAATTTTCAAAGATGCATGGTCTGACTGACTACGTGTGGCAGCCACAGATAAAATCAATTCAGTTTGTAAGGCTTCATCTTCCAGATTGGTTAAATGCTGCTCAAAAATCGCTGCTGAGCGATCTAAAAGTGCTTCTGCTGAACGGACCAAAACTGCAAACTCACCAATTTGCTTAATGATATGCGGTTCCTGTGTCGGGGAGTCGACGCCACTTTCCACCCAAGGACGAGCATTCTGTTGCAAATAACCAATCCCCCCTTCAAGTGCACCTTTGGCAATACCTGTATCCATAGCTGCATGCAAAATCTGAGGCCAAGTTAAACCTGTGCGTAGCACTGTCCCTAAACCACCAGTATTGCGCTTGGCAACATAGCGTTCATCGACAACAACATCTTTAAAATTGACTGTGCCACTGACACTATTGTTTTGCCCCATTGCATCCCAATCATCGAGCAGTTCTACCCCATGCGTATCACGATGAATCAAGATCGAAACAGGTCCATCATCACTGCCTGCAAATAAAGAGATCCACTCGGCCAATAAAGAGCCTGTGGAATAAAATTTACTGCCATTTAAGATTAACTGCCCTTGTGAATTTCTTTCTACACGAGTCTTATGCTGAAATTTATCTTTTCCGCCCACTTCTGCGAGTGCATTGCCTAAACGTTTACCACTCAATACATCACGCAATAATTGATCGCGAATATCATCCTCATAACCCGTTAAAATTCCTCGAAACATGGTGAAATGAATTTGTAGAAGTTGCCCCACACCACCATCTGCAGATGAAATGATCTTTACCACATTGACCAATGTGGTAATACTCGCACCTAAACCACCAAATTGTTGAGGAACAATAATCGCTGTCAGACCTGCTTCTGAAATTAAGCGGGCCTGTTCATAAGGAACACTTTTGTTATATTGAGGATCTTGAGCAAATTCAGTCAGTTGTTTTGCTACTGCCTTGGCAATATCCAATGCTTCTTGTTCACTTTGAATATGTCTTATACTGCCCAATTCTAAAAAATTGTGTTGCTGAATATCGTTCATTTTAACTCCGGAAAATCTCTTGTTTTTTATGCACAGATACGCTGTGCTGTAGTCTTAAATAAGCTGGGTGCATGTGTGAGCAAAGTTTTGGTATACCCATGTTGCGGATGACTCAGTACTTGATCGGTTTCACCGTATTCCACCAGATGGCCATTTTTTAAAACGGCAACTCGATCAGCAATTGCTCGAACTACCCCAAGGTTATGGGTCACAAAAAGTAAAGTTACGCCTTGCTTTTGCAGTTGTTGCAACAGTTTTAAAATAGATGCTTGTACTGACACATCTAGAGCAGAAGTAATTTCGTCGCAAATCAAAACATCAGGCTGGCATAACAGCGCTCGTGCAATCGCTACACGTTGCCGTTCTCCGCCAGATAAATCTCTTGGGTAGAGTTCTTGAACCTGTGGAGGAAGCGATACTTGTTGAAGTACCTGAACGACCTTTTGTTGAGTTTCTTGCTGAGATGTAGCAAAAAAGTGCTGAACCACTTTAGTGAGTGTCTGTCCTATGGTATGTGCTGGATTCAAGGCTTTATATGGATTTTGAAAGATATACTGCAGTTTATGTCGTTGTGTTAACTGACGTTTTTGTCCCTGCAAGGACAATACTTCATCTGCTAAAATCACCTGACCTTCTGCATTTTCATTCAGTCCAGCAATCACTCTAGACAGTGTGGTTTTACCTGAACCAGACTCCCCGACTAAGGCCAAACATTCTCCACGCTGTATTTGAAAAGAAACATCGAAAAGTGCTTGTTGCTGGCCATACCAAGCATTGATATGTTCTACTTTAAGCAGTGCCTGTTGATCTGTTTTTAATTCAATCAGATGCGGATCAAGCTCTTGAAAATTGATCACGCCCACTTCATCCCAATGATGACAAGCAACAAAATGTGGATCAAATGCTTGAGATAACAGGGTTAATTTCGGTTGCTGTTGATGACATAATTCGCTAGCGAAAGTACATCTTGCGGCAAAGGCACATCCTGTTGGACGGTCATTCGGTGCGGGTGCATGTCCTTCGATGGGGGATAAATATTTACGAATCGACACATCGGGGATGGCATTGAGTAAACCTTGGGTATAAGGATGTTTTGGCGTTTCAAATAACTGGCTTAATGCAGCATCTTCTGCAATCTGGCCTGAATACAGGACGATTACGCGATCTGCAATATCTTTCACCACAGTCAAATCATGTGATACATAAATTGCTGCAACATTATATTCGCGACATAATTTACGAATAATATTCAGCACTAAAGTTTGGGTCGTAACATCCAATGCTGTTGTCGGTTCATCCAAGACAATTAAGCGAGGCTGTAACAAAAATGCCAATGCTAATAAAATCCGTTGTTGTTGCCCGCCGGAAAGCTGATGAGGATAGCGTTTTAAAAACACATCATCCTGAGGCAATCCCACTTCATCTAAAATTTTAGCAACTTTATGATTTCTTTCACTACTGGATAAGCCTGATTGATGAACTTCTAATAACTCAAGTAGATGCTGTCCAATTGTTAATGCTGGATTTAGTGCCGTTCCCGGATCTTGGGCAACATGACTGATTTTATAACCTCGAATTTGACGCAAGGCGTGATCGTCAAGACTGAGGATATCTTGTCCATCCAGCGCAATTGTGCCTTGAATAATTTTGGCACCATGTCGTGCATAGCCCAATAACGCACTCGACAATGTGGTTTTACCTGAACCACTTTCTCCCACCAACCCAAGGACTTCGCCCTCGTTTAAATGAAAAGAAATATTCGAAACCACATGATTGCCTGTGTTGACCAATGCCACCGTTAAGTCTTTTACCTGTAGTACCGTATTCTTTAAAATCTCTGTCATGGTTACTTTTCCTCAATCCGCGCTGCGGCACGCCCTACACCTTCAGCCAACACATTGGTTCCCAGCGCAAACAAAGCGATTAAAATCACTGGTGCAAATACTGCCCACGGTTGAACCAATAACCCAGCACGATTTTCATTAATCATCAGGCCCCAATCGGCTGCAGGAGGTGCGATACCATAACCAAGAAAAGCCAGACCAGATAACATGCCAACAGCCCACGTCAACATCACCCCAAGATGAATTAATAAAGGTGTCAGCATATTGGGTAGGATTTCACGGCATAAAATATAGCTTTTCGAATAACCTAAAATTTTGGCGGCCTCTACATACTCTTGCTCAACCAGATTTAGCGCAACACTTCGTGCAAGACGTACTACCCCAGGAATAAAAGCAATCGAAACTGTGAGCACAATCAGCCATGGCTCACGCCCTAACATCGAAACGATTAATAGCACTAAAATCAGATCAGGAAATGCCATAAAAACATCGGTAAGCCAAGTCACAAACTGGTCAACTTTATCTCGTGCAAAAGCAGCCAATATGCCTAAACTGGAACCAATAATTAAAGCCACCAGACTGGCAGCGAGGGTCATCCAAATAATTGAAGCACCACCCGCTAATACACGAGACCAAACATCATGCCCAATATAGTCATAGCCAAGAAAAGCCTGTGCTTCAGGCGCACCATAGGTCATGCCCACTAATGCAGTTGGTTCAAAAGGAACCAGCACTGGGCCAATAAGCGCAAATATCAAAATTAAGCTTGTCACCACAAAACCAAAACGGACTTGTCGCTCAGAAATCAAGGCTTTGAAAAACTTACGTTGATACCAATGAAGTGTACTCATTTCCCCTCTCCTGAATTGATATTCTTCAAGGCATTACGGCGATCGACAGGCTTTACCGTAATCGGTCGGCCAGATTTCCATAAACGTAATGCCTGACGTAAACCAGGTGAGCGGGCTTTATGTTTTTTTGCAGTGCGTATTTTCGGTGTGAGTAAAGTGGTCATTAAGTCTGCAATTAAATTGACCACCACCACACAGATGGTCAGCAATAACACAATCGCTTGAATGGTAGGAATATCCCGCATTTCAATTGCTGCATTCAATGCATTGCCAATTCCGGGATAACTAAATACAACCTCGATAATTAAAGCCCCACTGAGTAAAACCCGTATGGTCAATGCCGTGCCTTGTACCACAGGCACTAAAGCATTAGGTAAAACATGCTTCCAGATAATGCGACGCTCTGGAATACCGCGTAATCGTGCTGAGGTGACATAATCAGACTCTAAGGCATCGATCATTGAGCCTCGCACAAGACGCATGAGATAAGGAATAAGCGATAAAGCTAACGTTAAAATGGGTAAAATTAAAAACTCTAACTGGCTAAACGGAGACTGCCCAGGAATCAGCAATGATGCAGCAGGTAATACATGCAAGATCGAAGTTGAAAATAACATCATCAGCCAAATGGCAATGACAAATCCGGGTACTGCTTTAAAAATAATCGAGCTAGATACAATGATTCGGTCTAGTTTGCTATCACGACGTAGCGATAACCAAACCCCAAGTAAAACTGAAATCGGTACAGTGATTGCCACCACCAAGCTACTCAAAGCAAGCGTATTACCAAAATAGTTTTGAATAATCTGTAATACAGATACATTAGAATCAATTGAGCGTCCAAAATTACCTTGTAATAATTGAGTCAGCCAATTCCAGTATTGCACCAATATCGGTTGAGTCAGCCCCAATTGTTCACGCAGTATTTGAACCGTAGCTTCTGGTGCTTCTGGTCCTAAAATGACCCGTGCAGGGTCAGATGGAAGCGCTTGAGTCGCGATAAATACAATTAAACTAATCACAAAAATCACTAAAATTCCTGACACGATACGGGTCAAAAACCAAGGTAACCATGCAGGAAATTCAAACGACTTGGCGATAGCTGGATGTTGAATCGAGCTTTCAATTTTGCTGGCTTGAGTCGTCATTATCACTCCCCTTTACGCCAAAACTCATCAGTTCGCCATGCTGCAAAACCGGTTCGATCAGGTGTTACACCACCAATCTGATGAGAATGTGCATCTAAAACATTGTTAAAACCCCAAATCAGTAAGCCACCTTGTTCATGCTGAATTTGCTGTGCCTCATGCACCAGAACTTTGCGTTTTTCCAGATCAGGCTGTTGCAATGCGTGATGCACCAGCTCCGTAAAACGGGCTTGATTAAAACGGGTTTTGTTATTGGCTGCACCGGGTCCATCAATCTGCAATACCGTCAATAAAAATGGACGAGAAACATTTGAACCTGTACTCAATGCCCAATCTTGTTTGACTGCATCTGCAAATGTTGCAGCTTCAACTTGTTTAACGTTTACAATCACGCCAGCTTGCGCTGCATGTTGCGCAAACACCAAGGCGGCATTGCTATCTGGTCCTGTATATAAATCAACTTTTAAGTTTTGATCAAAACCAGCGGCTTTTAATAGTGTTTTAGCTTTGGCTAAATCTTGCTTACGCTGTGGAATTTCATGGTTATAAACAGGATCACTAAATGAATACAGATCGTTGGCAATTCGCCCTTGTCCCGCCAATGCCCGTTTCACTAAATCATCCCGATTGGCAATCAAACGAAATGCTTGTCTGACACGAGGATCATTAAACGGTGCTTTAGTGGTATTCATGTCAAAGGATTGCCAAGCATCTGTTTCAGATGAAACAACATTCAGTCGTTTATTGGCTTGAATCAAAGATAAATGCTCGGCACTAATACCCGATGCAATATCAATTTGCCCTGATTGCAAAGCAGCAAGACGCCCGGTTTGGTCTTTAAAATCTATAATTTCAATGGCATCTGCATAAGGCTGATTGTCTTTCCAATAATTTTCAAAACGTACGAAACGGGAACGTTGACCTGGGGTAAAACTTTCCAGTTTAAACGGGCCTGCTCCGACGACATTCTTGATTGGATCATAATCTGTTGGAACAATACCACCCCAACTCATCCATGCTTCAGGTAAGGCTACTAATCCTTTGCCTTGAGCAAATGGAATTTCAACGGTGTAATCATCACGCTTTTTAATCGCTTCGCGCTGTAATGAATACAAATAAGCAGCAAAGGGAGACGCCAGTTTAGGATCGGTCAAACGACGTAAAGAGAAAATGACATCATCGGCTGTAATGGTTTTACCATGATGAAACTCAAGCCCTTTCTTTAACCGAATCGTCCATTTAGTCCCATCCTCATTGGGTTCTGCAAATTCAGCAAGCGCCAATTTAGGTTGAATATCTCGCCCCCACTCCCATAATTTGGCATATAACGGCCAACCTCTAAAGGCACTCGACATTCCAATTGGCTTATGGGCATCTAAATTTCCAGCTTGATTACCATTAATCACCCCAATTTTGATCATTCCACCTTTTTGCGGTGTGGCATGCTGGCTTGTATGTGCAGCAGCTTCATTTGCTGCTGAGGAATCGGAACGAGAACACCCGATCAGGCTTGCTGCTGCAATCGTACCTAGACCTAAACCAGTATTTTTAATTAATGCTCTACGCGTAATTTTACTCATAGGATTCTCCTTTTAAACTACAGTTTCTTGATTCAACAGAGAATCTACAGAGGAGCGTTTTTTTAACTTCGGTAACTCAAAACCATGATCGAGCTCAAGTAGAGGAAACAACAAGTCTGCAACACGGTAAACTTCAGTAATTAAAGGAAAACCCGACAAAATAAATGCAGATGTACCGTAGCTTTCATATTCTTTAATACGTTGAGCAATATTTTCAGCGCTCCCGACCAATGCGGTCCCCGCAGCGGGATTTAAGATATCAAAACCAAACAGTGATGGCCCTGTCCAAATATTTGGATAAATTTCAAAATCTTTAGCTTGAGGTAATATCCCCTGACGTAAGCGTTCTAAATTTTTTTGAACAATCGGGTTATTACTTTGATAGCTTTCAAAAGTTTCATTGGGTGGAAGCTGACGTTTTACTGCTTCAATCGCATAATTCACATCAATTTTATCGAGTAGAGACTGCGCGTATTGCCACGCTTCTTCTTCGGTTTCACGAACAATAATTTGTAAGCGAGTTCCATACTGCAAAGTTCGCCCAACTTTAGCGGCTTCTTTTGCAACCTTACTGAATTTTTCTCCCAGCAGCGGCGGTGTGTTGGCAAAGCTTAAATACACATCCAGCAATTCCACTGAATGTTGTACCCCTTTCGCTGATGTGCCAGCGCCCCACAGTGGTACGCCTTGTTTTTGGGTTGCCCCATGCCATTTTGACATCGGTGAAGCACCCTCTTGACGTGGAGCCACTTGAATAAACTCACCCTGAAAACCAGATTTATCGCCTAAATAATTCTGTTGAAATGTGCTCCAGTATTCTTTACTAAAGTCATAGCGTTCATCATGTGAATAATGAATACCCAATGCGGCAAGTCCCTGATCATTGCCATTGACCACATTAAACAACAAACGTCCCTGAGAGAATGCATCAAAAGTTTGTGCATATTTGGCTAAAACTGCGGGTTGAACTTCGCCTGGATGCTGTGCAACCAAAAACTTCAAGCGTTCAGTAAAAGGAATTAAACTCGCAGCAACCGCCAGTGTTTCATACTCACTTGTACCCATGAGCGAACCGTAAAACCCCAGACGATCTGCGGTAATTGCAATTTGTTGCAAATGTTCATAATCGGTATCCCAGCGTCCCGACTCCAACCATGGATAGGGACCATCAGGAGAGGTGAGATACCATAAAAGTTTTACAGCCATAATATTCTCTATATTTGTTTTTAAATCATGTTTCTAATGGAGTGGAAGTAATCCCAGTGATTTGGCTTTTTCAGTCAATCCGCTCATTTTCCACTGTTGCTGTAATACCCCTTGCCCATATTCACGACTTCCTCCAACCAGTTCTGCTAACAGTTGAATTTGAGCACCCTCTTCAAGCAATAAAATAAATTCAGCAGTTTCCTGTAGACCTTGACGCCCCCAAACTGTGGCACCGCCATTGGCTTCCAAAATAGCCCGATGCTCAATATCAATCTTGAGTTGATCTAAAATGAAATCGACTTCTGCCTGACGGCGATCGATATAAATCGGTAATTCATTAAATAAATGAAAACGCTGAACAGGCACATATCGAATCGGTAGGGTCCGGTGTGTTTGGGCCCAAGCACCTAAATTCGGTGCATGTACATGAGAGATTGTGGTGACATCTGCATGTTCACGAAACAGTTTGTTATAACGGCCACCAGCACCTTTTCGTCCCAATAAAACTTCACCATCAAGTTTCTCTACCAGTACTTTGCTTTTTTTATCTCGTGACCAAGGACCTGCATAGTTAAAGGTCACCAAGGTATTCTCAGGGGCGCGTTCAACAAAATTGACCGTGCCATTGGCTGTGATTGTGCCCGTCTCACGGAACACTTCAAATGCAAATTCAGCTTTTTCACGGTTGCGTTCAATAAAATCATTGAGTTCAGGGGAAAGTGGCGATTGAATCAGTGTAGTCATGATAAATATCCTGTTTTAACGTTGTTTATTTTGGCGACGCTTTAAAACTTCGAGTAATGGGCGATGATCGACCCATGTATCAAGATCTACGTCTTTTTCAAGGAAGCCATGTAACCAAAGAAAATCTTTTTGTTGTTTTAAAAGCTCAAGGCGTTCTTCACTTAATGAAGGATGTAAAGATTTATGGAAATTATTACGATACGCTGTAGCCACACTTTCAGCACCCGCAATGGTTTCATCTTGTAGAATAACCAGCACTTCATCTAAATGATCTTCTGCCCAGTCTGCGGTATCAAAAAGCTCTTCCAGAAAATCCACGACGACATCAAAGTGATGTTCCAATAAATCTTCATGTACCGTGATAGGACGAGGTGTCCCGTTGTTCACACGCGAAGTCACATCTGCAAATTGATCTAAATCGATACCGACTTTTAAACCACGTTTGGTGGCTGCCTCAACAGCCGATGCCCCTTTGACATACACGGCATCCACCTCACCTGTAATCAATGCATCAAGGCCTGACCAATAGGCACTGGCATCACGATCTTGTTTCGATTCAGCTCGCTCAGGAACTTCAATAAAATCAACATCACGAAAACTTAAATTTGCAAGTTGTAAAGCCCCTCGAATACCTTGCAATGACATGGCTCTAAAAATACTGCCTGCACGTTTGTCAGCATATTCAGGTAAAGCCACTTTGGCATTTTTTAAGTCTTCAGGTTGACGAATTGCTGAATCAGGTCGAACAATAATCACTTGCCATTCATCAATCCAAGTTAATCCAATCAGACGACTTGGGGCACCTTCTGAACGTGCAGCCAAAGCAGGTACATTGCCACCCTCACGGAATAAAGCCGGAAGCTGATGATCAAAATGATGCACAGACAAGCCTTTACGCGCATCTTGCAATACCGCAACATCAATACCATGTCGCTCAAATTTTTCGACTAAGGTGCCGCGCTTTAATGAGATTCCTGTTGCAGTGGGTACTGGACATCGTGTGACCCAAATTTCAGATAAAGTACTTTTTACAAATTCTTTAGAATTTTCTTTTTTATCGACGACAAGTGACATAGGTATTCCTTAAGATACTTCCAATTTCATATCACTTGTATTGAGCAGCTTTTATGCCAATATTTATTTTTATAATTTTCAATTACTTATTCAAAATTCAATTTTAATAAATGTTTAGATTTCATCACTTGTTTTAGATTTAGTGTTGTTTTATCAACAGCACTTTAAGCAAGCCTGCCCTGAGACAAAAAAAACCATCCGCTTTATTTTTGATTAAACAGATTTAAATGATTTAAAGCGCCTCATTGAATCAACATACAGCACCATATAAAAATATAGTGCTGTATCGCTTAAATTAAAAATCGATAGAAGCCGACAGCATATAAGTTCGAGGTGCGCCCAAGGCTAAACTGGACAATTGTGGCATGCCCCAATAGGCCTTATTGGTCACGTTATTGATACTCGCAGCTAAGCTCAGAGGAAAACTTGAAACATTGGTCTTGTATCTCGCCCCAACATCAAACAGTGTCCGTCCAGAAGCATGTAATGTATTTTCCTGATTGATATATTGCTTTGAAACTGCTGTGGCATTTCCAGTCAAGGTTAAACCCTGCAACATCGAAATATCCCACTCCATGCCTAATTTCGCCTGTTGCTTGGCAACCCCAGTCGCAGTATTGCCTTGATTTTTACCACCTGCAGTTTTGGTCAATTCAGGATCAATATAGGCAACACCACCGATTACACGAAGATTCGCAATAGGTGCTCCAAAGAAGCTCCATTCAACTCCTCTATTGCGCTGCTCGCCATCAGCAGTAAAAACATTGCTGATGGGATCGGTATAGCTACTTGGTTTTTCAATTTCAAACAGACTCAAAGTGTTTGAGAATTTACCCAAGTCTACTTTAACCCCAAGCTCTTTTTGTTTTGTTTTAAAAGGTGCAAAAACTTCACCCGCATTTGCCGCAGTATACGGTGCGGTTGAGCCTTGGCTTAAGCCTTCTATATAGTTTGCATATAAGGAAATATGCGCTGTGGCTTTAAACAATATCGCAGCCCCAGGTGTGGTGGCACTTTCATCATAACGTGATGTTCGACTGCCTGTAACAATATTAAAAGCTTCACTCAGCACATTCTGTTGTCGTACACCAAAGGTCAATTGGACTTGATCTTGAGCAAAAGATAAGGTGTCCGCAATCCCATAACTGTTTAAACGAGATGCTGTTTTAGAAATATGTGGCGCATTAAAGCGAACTGGATTTCCCCAAACTGGATGATAAAGATTGGTGATCCATTCAGCCCCAGCCACGTTTCTTACCCCATAGTCATTTTGATCATGTTGGTAATACGTTGCATTGACAACCCATTGGTGACCAATAGATCCTGTATCAAATTTTCCTTTTATGCCCAGATCAGCTGATTTCTTTTCAAGATCAAAAGCCAACTGACCAATCTTGGTTTCGAGCCTGCCTTGACTGTCGAGCACGGTCGCCGACATGGCACCATTATATTTATAATCGGTTTTACTTTGTCCATAAGTGGCATATGCCATAACTCGATCACTCAAGTCATATTCGCCACGAAGCATAGCGCCCTTATCTTTGGTTTCAACAAAAGACCAGTCTGGATTTAATAGTGTGTCTGGTTTTGGTGGTTTAGGAATCGCAACCCCTGAGAGTAAATTAATCCCACGGTTGACACCATCTACTCGATCCTCAGCTGTATAGAGGTCTGCTGAAATACGTGCACGTTCACCACGCCAATCCAGACCTAAAGAAACTAAGGCTGTTTTTTTATCTTGGTCCTTAATTGCCCCTGTTCCATCACGATATACTGTATTTAAACGTACACCAAAATCTTTATTTTGACCGAAACGTCTGCCGATATCGAGATGACCACCAAACTGTGAATCAGACATATAGGTCGCGGTAAAACGTTGCAATGGATCATCGCCTGCACGCTTGCTGACTAAATTGACCATGCCCCCCACAGATCCTGCTGGCGGCATACCATTGAGTAATGCTGTAGGTCCTTTAAGGACCTCGATTCGTTCAAACATTTCAGGAGAGGTTCGATAAAAAGGTGTGATGCCAAACATACCATTCATTGACATATCACTTGTACTCGAAGCAAAGCCACGAATATAGTAGTTTTCACTCCAGCCGCCACTGGCGCCATTGGTAAATACCGAAGGGTCGGTTTTAGCAATGACATCGGTAATATCTTTTGCCTGTTGATTTTCAATATATTGGTCTGTATAGCCAATGCTATTAAATGGCGTTTCTAAAAAGCCTTTCTCACCTAAAAAACCCAACTTATTTTGCGAAGAAATCTGCCCCGCTAAAACACTGTTTTTTTCATTCACAGCTTGTACATGGATGGTGGGTAAATTTTGCAATCCCTCGTGATCTGATGATGGCAGATCAGGTGTTTGCGCATGAATTGTTGAGATCGGAATCACCAAAGTTAATCCGAAACCCAACAACAGTTGAGCGGAAATCAAGTTTTTCAGTTTAAATTGCGGGCTTGAATCTCGACACTGTGATTTCAAAGCATGCTGAAAAAGTGGACGACCATATTTCATATACAAATTTCCTTTCATTTTTTAAGCACAAGTTTCCCTATCACACTTTTTTTATTGAAAAGTATGCTGTAGTCACTTGTTCACGGTATGGGTGCTTTGGCTAGAGCTTATCTGGCTATAAATTTATCGTGTAAAGACCTAATTCATAGCTGATACCCCTTGATGACATCATCAATTAAAATATGCATGGAAGTTGGGCTTGCCGCAGTGATGTACCAAGCATCTGCATCAACAAAAACCACTTTGCCATTTTTCCATGCTTTGGTTTGGCGTAATAAAGGATTACTCATCCGCTCAGCATCAATCGTAGGACGATGTTCCATGACGGCTGTACGATCGACGATATACAAAATATCGGGATCAGCCTGTTTGATAAATTCACTAGAAATCGGTTGACCATGCAAACTTGTATCTACCACTGTACTGGCTGGTTTTACTCCAAATGCATTAAATACAAAGCCATAACGTGACTGAACCCCAAAGTTGCTAAAGGCACCATTGTTATGTAAGACCACCAAAGCTTTTTCAGGACGATTTGCAGTTATTTTGCGTACTTCTGCTAATTTGGCATCCAATGCATCTACTTTTTGCGTTGCCAATTGCTGTTGATTAAAGATCTGGCCTAAAGTGATCAAATGCGCTTTAATCGTCTCAATGTGATGCTGCTGACTGTTATTGAAATTGATGTCATAGTGCACAGTCGGTGCAATTTTACTCAACGCTTGATACTGATTTGCTTGCAGTGGCGTCATTAAGATGATGTCTGGTTTGAGTGTGTAAATCCGTTCCATATTGGGTTGAACAATCGCACCTAGATCTTGAACCTTTTGATCATCTTTATACTTTTGCAAAAAATGCGGTACATAATCTTTGGGCATACCCGCAATAGGAATACTCAGTTGATCAAGAAAATCAGCTTCATTCATATCCAATACCGCAACACGTTGAGGATGATAGGCAATGCTGGTGGTTCCTAGTTCATGTTTAACCATGATCGGGGTTGCTAATTTTTGAGCCCCTTGGTTCGCATCAGCAGCAGGTTTTTTGTCACATCCCGATAAGCTGATTGCGGCTATCATGCTCAGTGCCAGAGTCCAGCCGTTATTTTTCCATTTCATGTGTATTCAAGCTCCTGTTGAGTTGAAGTAGTTGCACATACAGCCTTGTTCACTGTAGGTAATTTCAAAATCAAGTTCATACAAATCATCTAATTGTTGCGCAGTAATCACCTGTTTGACTGGACCACTAAAATGCAGTTTGCCGTTCTTCAAGGCAACAATATGGTCAGAATAATTCGCTGCAAAATTGATGTCATGAATCACCAGAATGACGGTACGCCCCTGTTCATCACATAAACGACGTAATGCATGCATGATCTGAACAGCATGTTTCATATCAAGGTTATTTAAAGGCTCGTCCAATAAAAGTACTTCAGTCTGCTGAGCAATGGTCATCGCCAGAAAAGCCATCTGCCGTTGACCACCACTCAGTTCATCGATATAGGCTTTACGTAATGCTTCTAAATTTAGAAATTGAATTGCCTCATCAATCACCTGATGATCGTTTGCGGTCAAAGCACCACCGCTATAAGGGAACCGCCCAAAAGACACTAGTTCTTCTACGCTCATGCGTAAGTTAAAGCTTGGAGACTGTCGTAAGGTTGCAACATATTTGGCATATTCAGCCGTTCGGATCTGGGTAATATCTTTCTGCTGAAATAAAATTTGACCTTGATCAGGGCTCGATAAATTCGCCAGCATCATCAATAATGTTGATTTACCCGCCCCATTTGGACCAATGAGTGAAGTCACCTGCTTTTCAGGAAATTCAATATTGACATCCGAAAGCACACTTTTTCCCCCATAGGCTTTATGGATATTACGCACCCTAATCATGAAACACCTCTGGCACGAACTGTCAGTACAAGAAAGTACACACCACATACCAAATTGACTAAAATACTGACTGTCGTTTTATAATTAAAAACATGCTCAACTAAAATCTGAGCGAGAATAAATATAGCAATCGCTACAACACAGCCGATAGCTAAGGTAAATTTATGTTGATGTGTTCCTGCGAGTGCATAAGCAATATTGGCAATAAACACCCCCATAAATGCGGTAGGGCCAATCAAGCTGGTTGAAATTGCAACCAAGATCGCAATCAAGGCAAGATAAAATTTGACGTATTGATGATGATCAATCCCCAATGAAATTGCCTGTTCACGACCGAGCACCATCACATCCAAAACAGCATATTTTTTTCTCAGTAACCCAAGAACCATAACAACCGTCACCACTGCATAAATTAATGTTTCAGGTTTAGAACGATTAAATGAGGCATAGCTGAGTCCTTGAAATACTGAAAACTCACCGGGGCTTATTTTGAGCTGGATAAACTGAGTGACGGTACTAATCACCATGGTGAGCACTAAGCCAAATAACAGCAGTTGAAAGACATCATTGCGCACTCGGTTCAACAACCAACGGTGCATTGCCCACGAATAAAACAGCATCAGCAAGATTGAAACAAAGAAATTTCCATTTAAACCCAGCCATGACAATCCAGAAGTGCCAAGAAAAAACAGCAACATGACCTGCCATAACAAATAGACGGCTTCATAGCCCATGATGGATGGGGTTAAAATACGATTGCCGACGATGGTCTGAAAGATAATCGAAGAAAATGCAACACATATTCCACCAAGCACGATTGTGGCGAGCCGAACCAGCCGTTGCGGAATGACATAAGCAAAATCAAATCCTGCATTTAGAAAGACAAACAATACCGCCAGCACCATTACGCCGAATACCAGCAGCGATAGCTTCAACTTTGTCACGATCGAAGCCCCCTCAGAATTAACATGAGGAATAAAACCCCACCGACACCACCAGCAGTTAAACCGATAGGCACTTCAAAGGGATAAAGTACAGAACGTCCGATAAGGTCACAGACCAGCAGTAAAGAAGCACCTGCCAAAGCCACAATGGGTAAGGTTTTTGCCAAGTTTTCGCCATACATCAAGGCAACCAGATTGGGAACCACCAATCCTACAAAAGGAATAGCGCCAACGGTAATCACCGTTGCTGCAACAGTGATTGCAACCAGCAACAAGCCAATTGCAGCCATCCTTGCATAGCCTAGCCCCAGACTTGAGGCCATTTCCTCACCCATCCCCAGTACCGTAAAGCGATGAGCAAAAACATAGCTCAGCACCACGATGGGCAAGATGATATAAATCATTTCATAGTGGCCTTGAATGACTCTTGAAAAGTCCCCCATCAGCCAGCCTTGCATACTCTGCAAAATATTATTGCGATAAGCATAGAACTCTGCCAATGCACTTAATATGCCGCCATACATCAAACCAATCACGGGCACTAAAACGGTATTCCTAAATTGGATACGGCGAATGATGGCGATATAAATCAGACTGGCAAGAAAACAAAAAAGCATCGCAAACAGCATTTTACTGAGTACACTTGCGGCTGGAATGAGGGTTAATGACACTAAAATTCCAAGCTTGGCGGCATCCAAACTCCCAGTTGTACCCGGTTCAACAAAACGATTTCGGACAATATGCTGTAAGATCACGCCACACACTGACAAACCCACACCCGTTAATACAATCGTGATCAAACGTGGAATCCGACTTGCACTAAGGGTGAGCCATGCATCACTCGATGCAGAAAATAAATCTGACCATGCGATTTGCTGAGCACCCAGCAGTAAGGATGCGATGCACAACATACCAAACAGCAACAATAAAACGACAGGCATTAGGCATGCTCTCCGACCTGTACATTTTTGCCTAGTCGCCATCCTTTAACCGCCTGCCCCTGCGCTAAATAACGGGCATAATGCCCATGTAACAAGCGTAATTGTGCGGTTGTTCCCTGCTCAATCACTCGGCCTTTTTCCAATACCGCGATGTGATCTGCGGCAGCAATTGTCGAGAGTTGATGTGCGATCACCAATATTGTTTTTTGACCCCGTAAGCGATTCAGCAATTCACAAATAATCGCCTGATTTTCTGCATCTAAAGCAGCAGTTGCTTCATCCACCAAAAGAATAGGTGCGTCTTTAATCAACGCGCGTGCAATGGTAATCCGTTGTCGTTCACCGCCTGATAGTCGTACACCACCCTCTCCCACCATGCTTTCAAGACCATCAGGAAGGCGCGCCAGCATTTCTGTGATGCCCGCTTGCTGGACTGCCTGCATTACCTGATCATCGGTTGCATTGGCTTTACCTATACGAATATTCTGAGCAATCGAGCCCGAAAACAAATAGTTGTCTTGGAAGATTTGACTGATCTGTGTAGTCAGTTGTTCATAACGTAATTGCTTGACATCCACCCCACCTAACAGCACTTGCCCTTGATTGACATCAAAAAAACGAGCAACGAGCTTGGCTAAAGTGGTTTTTCCAGAACCAGAAGCACCAATCAGCGCCATCATACTGCCTGAAGGGATATATAAATCCACACCCTTTAAGACATCAGGCTCATCCTCTGCATAACGGAATTGAACATTTTTAAATTCAATCGATGCATCATTGGGGCTTTTAGAAATCTCAACTTGTGCTAATGCTTTGGCGTTAAAAATCTGTTGTATGGCTTCAAGTTGACTGCCTGCACTACGCAATACTTCGCTATAGCTTGCAACCTCAAGCAAGGTGTCAATAAATCGACAAACGAGGAGCAGTGAAACGCTAATGTTAACAATGTCTGCCAATAAGAGCTGATTTGCGCTGTGGATGTTTAGCCAAAACACCGTAACAATCAAAAATACCGCAAACACAATTTGAATGGCCCAGCTATTCAATACCGCAGATAAGGACGACATTAAAATAAGCTTTAAACCGAAATGTCGTTGCTGGTCTACAGCTTGATGAATAAATCGGGTGCTACGACCTTCACCATTAAAAGCACGTAAAACGGATTGAGCTTGCGCAAACTCCACCATACGTTGGCTTGTTTCAGCAAAACTCTGTTGGTATCGCTCATCTGTAAAACGAGCAATTTTACTGGTCAATCGAAAGACCAGCACAATCAACGGAAGCGCAACCAATGCAATCAAGCCGAACACACCATGTATACATAACAATGCGATGACAATGACCAAAGGCGTGATCACACTGCTAATCACAGGGGTAAAAACGTGTGCTGGTAATTGTGCAACCGACATCATGCCTTGAGTGACAAGATGATTGAATTGAGTGGTATTTTGTTGGGTAAACCAACCGACTGGTAGACTTGCGGCATGATGCCCCAAACGCAGACGGGCATTTTCTAAAACAGCAATACCAACCGCAATTCCCATTTGCTCCACTACGCGGCGAAGACACCAACACAGAATGATTGCAAAAAATAATAAGATCAGCCAAAGCGCCATTTGATCAAGATTAGCAAGCATCAATTGAGACAAAATCAACGCCAACATGATCAGGCTCAGACCACAAAACACAGCATATACAACTGCCATCGCCAGATAACGGTGAAGAATAATGACATCATCACCCAGCAATTGAGAAAAGGTTTTTAGCATGATGCTTCTCCCATTTGCGTGTGAACATGCTTTTCGGTATAGGACCATAATTGGTGATATAAACCTTGCTGAGCGAACAACGCTTCATGGGTCCCCTGTTCAACAATTTGTCCTTGATCAAGGACAAGAATTTGGTCAGCATTCATAATGGTATCTAAACGATGTGCAATAACTAAAAGGGTTCGACCTTGAGCAAATTTTGAAAGTGCATCCTGAATTGCAATTTCATTTTCAATATCAGCGGCAGCTGTGGCCTCGTCCAGCACCAATATCGGTGGGTCCAGTAAAATTGCTCTGGCAATACTGATCCTTTGTCGTTCCCCTCCTGACAACTGGGCATCTTTCCCCACAATAGATTGATAGCCCTGCGGCAACGCCATAATTCGATCATGAATATTTGCCGCCTTTGCTGCGTGTTCTATTTCTTGTTGGTTGGCGTTTGGACGTCCGAGAGCAATATTGTCACGTACACTGGCATGAATGAGACGAGTATCCTGCAAAACAAATCCGATCTGTTGATAAAGTGTGGTGGTTTGAATATCGCGTAGATCTACGCCACCAAGCATGATCTTTCCTGCAACAGGATCAAAAAAGCGTAGCAACAGCTGAGCAATGGTTGACTTCCCTGCACCCGATGGACCGACAATTGCAGTGATGGTTCCAGACTTAAGTGAAAAATTAAGATCCGATAGCACTTGATGCTGCGCTGTATAGCCATAGCTGACTTGATGAAAATCAATACTGCTGTCTTTAATCTGTAATTGTGGATTCCCTTTAGCCATTGGCAATACTGGTGTATCCAATAATGCCAAAATTCGCTGTGCGGCAGCCTGACTGGCTTGTAGATCATGTAATAAGGTATGCAACAATAAAACAGGGGCACAGATGGTTGGTGTAATCAACATAAAAGGCAGTAAATTTATGGGTTTAAGCCAACCCAAAGAAATCAATAGTGTTCCACTCAGCAGTACAACACCTAATATGGTAATCGGTGAAATCATCGCATGGGCATGCGCCATAGATTTGACTAAGGGACGAGTAAATATTCGAAAAGCATCTGCAAAGGAATGAACAGCCTGCTGGTAGCCCTGTGAAGCCTGACCACTTTTGCCAAAGGTTTTGACGACGGGTATCGCATGGATAAATTCAACAGCGGCACTATTGATCTGACCCAGCTGAGTGGCAAATTGCTGAATATTATTTCCACTGGCACGCATGGCTTTGCGTAAAAATATGACAAAGCCTAAAAATGGCAACAATGCTAAAATTGCCATGCGCCAGTCCATCATCAATAGAAAAATTACAGCAACACTAATTGTGCCGAATGCACGTCCAACAGCGGGATAAAAATGTGCAGTTAAACTATGCAACAGACCAATGTCATCCTGCATGATTTGTTTAACTTCTCCCGAACTTCTGCCTGTAAACCAACCCAGAGGAACTTGGGTCAGATGCTGGGTTATATTGCTTTGCAATTGCCCAGTAATTTCATGATCAGCCAAATGCGCGATTAACTCACTGACAGTCAACAAAAGCATGCCGAGCAACAAACACCCGATACTGAGTAACATCATCCATAGGATTTTATCGTCACCCTGTTGTGATCCACCAAGTGTGGTTACTTCGGTAAATATAGTACTGATCACCCATGTAATCGCGATCAAAGGCACCAAGGTGAGCATTGAACCAACCGCTGCCGTGACCGAAGCCAAAATTAACTTGAGCCGAATTGGATGCAATATAAAATTCAATGGATTTGAATACTGAGCCTGAACTTCTTTTACATGACTTGCACACATAACAGTAAAAATCCTGTGTCTGATCGTTCATATCCATTCGCTTTTGGTCAGTTGATTCTGCCTAAAACTTCGCTAGATATGCCATCAAACAATAATGAGAATTAATATCAATAGATTTAGTTGCATTGTAGTAAACTAATTAAGCAAAGTAAACGATTTGACCCTCATCCATTCACATGGCAACATTAAAAAATTAATTTTTGCGGAATAAATATGTCTTCTCTGAGCAAACCGTCTTCTCGCGGTCGCCCACGTACCATCACCCATGAACGCATCATGAATGCTGGGATTGAGATCGGTTTATTGAACCTTACATTTGTTGGCGTTGCAGCTGCACTTGGGGTCAGTCATATGGCGTTATACAAACATATTGCCAGTTTAGAAGACCTCAAATATTTGATTGCAGAAGAAATTTTTATTCGTTGGGAAATACCGCAGCCTTTAGAAAAAAATCCGATTCCATTAAAACAATATCTGTTTGAATTTATGCATTCAATTCGGGAACTGGTGAAATCCAACCCTGGTTTTACCCCCTATTTAATTCGTCGCATGGCATCTACACCTTCGATGATTGCCAAAATTGAAAAACATCATCATCAAGTTGCGGCGGCTTATTCTCTTTCTGAAAAGCAGGCAGGCTGGTTAAATGCAACCATTGCATTTCACTGTATCGCGGTTGCAGATACGATTTATTCTGTGGCGGGTAAAGAACCGATTAAAGACACACAACGTGCCGCTGAAGAAGCAGAAATGGAGGCGGAATTTATCCAGAGTATGGAAGCATTAATCATTGGGGCACTAACCATGATCAATCAAAGAGATGATTTAAAATAACCAGATATAAGACTTTATAGATTCAGGCTGTCTTTAACAGCTGATTCGCTAAGATCATTGTGCAATGGCTAAGCTACAAATTAAATTTTCCCTAAATTAAAAAATCAGTCTTGAATGGGCAAGACTGATTTTTAAAAAGCATGATGAAAAGAACGTATTTATACAGATAAATCCACACATAGATATTTCATTTCGAGATATTCATCAATACCAAATTTAGAACCTTCACGCCCTAAACCAGATTGTTTAATTCCACCAAATGGCGCAACTTCATTTGAAATAGCACCAGTATTAATACCAACCATGCCATATTCCAATGCTTCACCTACACGCCATTGACGTGCTGAACTCTGTGTAAATACATAAGTCGCCAGTCCAAACTCCGTATCATTTGCCATTGCCACAGCTTGTTCTTCATTGCTAAAACGAAATAATGCAGCCAAAGGACCGAAGGTTTCTTGCTTTGCAACGTGCATGTTTTGAGTCACCTCAGTTAACACCGTCGGCTCAAAGAAAGTTCCGCCTAAACTTGAACGTTTTCCGCCAATTTTAATCTGTGCCCCTTTACTGATTGCATCTGCAATATGTGATTGCACTTTAGCAACAGCATCTTCATCAATTAAAGGGCCTTGAGTTGAGCCTTCTTGACGACCATCGCCAACTTTTAAGTTCGCCACAGCAGCTGTCAATTTTTCAGCCAATGCATCGTAAATGCCATCTTGTACATAGATACGATTCGCGCAAACACAGGTCTGACCACTATTACGGAATTTACTCAGCATAATGCCTTGTACGGCTTGTTCCAGATTGGCATCATCAAAAACCAATACTGGTGCGTTGCCACCAAGCTCCAGTGATAATTTTTTGATTGTTGGCGCACACTGTTGCATTAAAATACGGCCTACTTGAGTTGAACCCGTAAAACTCAGCTTTTTAACAGTATCACTTTCACACAGTGTTTTACCGACTTCAATTGCATCACCACTGATATGAAGCAATACATCTTGTGGCAAACCCGCTTGTACTGCCAAGACTTCTAAGGCATATGCCGTTAATGGCGTTTGCTCCGCAGGTTTAACCAGCATCGAACAACCCGCAGCAATGGCAGGCGCAGCTTTACGGGTAATCATCGCTGCAGGGAAATTCCATGGCGTAATCGCAGCTGTTACCCCAATCGCTTGTTTAATAACCAGCAAACGCTGATTTGGCTGTGTTGGGGTCAGCACCTCACCATCAATACGACGCGCCTGTTCGGCAAACCAGCGAATAAATGAAGCCGCATAAGTAATTTCACCACGTGCTTCCAACAAAGGCTTACCTTGCTCTGCGGTCAAGATTTGTGCGAGTTGCTCCTGATTTTGCAAAATCAAGTTGTACCATGCCCACAACACATCCGCACGCTGCAAGGCTGTTTTTGCTTTCCACATCCGTTGTGCAGCTTGTGAACGGCTAATTGCTTGTTCGACCGCCTGACGATCAGATGCTTTCACCCATGCTAATGGCACATGAGTTGCAGCATCACTCACTTCGATGTAGCCATCATTTAACGGTGGTTCAAAGTGAATATCTGCATGCTGTAGTAAATATTTCAAATGATCTTGAAGCATTTCAATCCCCCATTTCTTATGATGCAATCAGTTATGCTGCAACCAGCGTTGCAAACCCTTGTTTTAAAATAGCGAGACCATCTTTGAATTGCGCTGTTGGAATCGTTAATGGGTATAAGAAACGAATGACATTACCATTGCGGCCACAAGTTAAAATCAGTAAGCCATTTTCCATTGCATGCGTCTGTATTGCTTTTGCTTGTTCAGCTGTTTCTAGTTCAATTGCAACCATTGAACCCAAAGCGCGAATATCGGTAACAATGCTGGTGGTGGCCTTAATTGTATTTAATACTGAAACCAACTCAGCACCCAATACATTGGCGCGATCACATAGACCTTCACTTTCAATAACATCAATAACTGCGTGTGCTGCAGCAACCGCGATTGGACTGCCCGCATAAGTGCCGCCTAACCCGCCAGGATTCGGTGCATCCATCACATCAGCACGTCCAACTACACCTGAGATAGGGAAACCACCACCTAAGCTTTTTGCCATAGTGATGAGGTCAGCTTTAGTTTCATAGTAATTCATAGCAAATAATTTGCCTGTGCGTGCAAAGCCAGACTGAACCTCATCTGCGATCAGCAAAATACCATGCAAGTCACATAGTGCACGTAAACGCGTTAAGAATTCCGCTGGGGCTACATTGAAGCCACCTTCTCCTTGCACAGGTTCAAGTACAATTGCAGCCACATCATGCGCAGCAATATCTTCAGCAAAAATATCTTCGATGCTTTGAATTGCGTCATCTATAGTAATGCCTTTCGATGCTACTGGATAACGCGCATGGAAAACGCCTCCAGGCATCACACCGAAATCACGTTTATAAGGTGCTGTTTTACCTGTCATTGCCATGGTCATAAATGAGCGACCATGGAATCCATTTCCAAAAGTTACAATACCGTGGCGACGTGTATATGAACGGGCAATTTTTACTGCATTTTCTACAGCTTCTGCGCCCGTAGAAAAGAATGAAGTTTTTGCAGGACCATCTATTGGGGCGCGTTGATTAATACGTTCGGCAAGCGATACATAACTTTCGTAAGGTACAACTTGATATGCTGTATGGGTAAATTTTGTTAATTGTTCAGTAACAGCAGCAATAATTTTAGGATGACGATGACCTGTGTTGAGTACCGCAATTCCACCAGCAAAATCGATAAATTGATTGCCTTCAAGATCCCAAATTGTCGCATTTTCTGCTTTCTCCGCATACCATTGACACATGACACCAACTCCTCGAGGTGTTGCCTGCTGTTTACGCGTATTCAAAGCAGAGTGTTTACTGTCCATTTTATATCCTCAATCTTGATTCATACATGATAAAATTTCAGCATCCATATCACCCAATTGATGATATGCAAATGACATGTTGATTTGTCTTATTGTGCGCTTTTATGGGTATGAAACGAGAGCCACTTTAATTAAGTGCGAGAGAGCCAATGTATACACTTGCTCTATTTTTTAAAAAATTAAAATTCAATAAATACGGATAAATCTTAGCTTTAAAATTAGCTGATAAAAAAATGGCACCTTTTAAAAGGGTGCCATTGTTTAAGTTATGCGAAAAAACTAAAAACTATAAATAAACAGTAAATTAAGGAGTTTACTCTGCCCTGATGCATCGCCTTTTGCTAGAGAATTGGCATCACCACCAATAAATACATCATTTTTCCCCACGATATATTCTGCTGCTAACGAAAATTGCTTTATGTCCATATGTGCACCAAGGATTTGTCGGGTTGATGTGGCAAAACCTGACTTATTTTTATCAAATACGGTATAGCTATAATAAGGGGTAATATCATAATCTCTATAAAAATCATTGATGTGATAATCAATATTCGCTACATAGTAGTTGCTTTTGTTCGCAACAAGATATTTAGATTCAAATGAACCAACCGTCGTATAATCTGTAGCGTTTAATGACTTGGTATCACTACGATTCTGCCCAGCGGTCAAGGTTAAATTCGCCTTTTGGTAATTTAAGCGACCAAAAACATTCCATGCATGACGATGACCCGTTTGTCCATTGCTATTATTTTCCAAATCCGAATACCAATACGATCCCCCTACATTGAATTGAACAGGATAATCATCGAACTGAATTTTCTGATTAATCCGTGCAACCCACATATTTTTTTCTTCGATATTCTCTGTCGTTGTATTTTCAGGCTCAACATAATTGGCTGCATAACGCGCTGAATCTCCACCACCTCCTGCAAAACTTCCACCATCACGAGCAAAATAAGCCAAGTCCAAAACAGTATTGGTGCTGAGTTGCTGCTGCCAATTGATTCCTAAATTATGCACATCTTCTAAACCGGCATTGTCCAATAAACTCCCGTACCAACTACTGGTCCAGAAACGACCTATACCAAAAGGCATATCCTGTAGTCCAAGCCTAATCCTGCTCGTATCACTTAACTTATAACCAAGATTGGCATTGACCAAAGTTGAAAAATCACACAAGGTATCATTTTGATAGCAGCGATATTCCACGCCACCAAACAAGGTCTTGGCATCATATTTTAAATCGAGTTTCGCAGCATTAAATTTTAATTTATGGTCACTGTCCGAATAATCTTTATCTTGGTAATTCGCACGTACCCACCCTGACACCGTCAGTTTCCCCAATGCCGTATCAGCATTTCCCCAAGAAAGATCCTCAGCATAAATAGCCGTAGATACCGTCATTACGCTGAGCAGCGTAACCAACAAAATCAATTTTACTGGAATATCAGGCCTTAGACTCCACTTCTGGCAGTTCAGCATGCCTCTCTTTTTGCTAAATTGATCTTCGCTAAGTGCATCAAAATATGCAGATGGCTGAAGATCATTATTCCAAGTAATTGCCCCTTGTTGCTTATGTGTAAAATCGCTCACTATCCTGTTCATTATATGATCCTATTTTTGTATGTAGACGCATTTCCTCGCGACTGCAAAAAACTAAAAATGATGTAGCCTTGTTGATATTTACGATTCCCTAAGTTTTAGCAGCACAATCTGAGCTAAAAAATAAGCTTGATTTTTTTGCTTGGGCTTTTAGTCAGATCTGTGTATATTTTTTTCTGCCATTTACGGGTTGCTATTTTTCAGCCAGAGATGAAGCAATTTTTTTTAACAATCATGGTCTGACTAGATCATTTTGCACGTGTTGACAGTGTGCTCACGAGAGCCATTTTCAATTTGTAGGAGAGAGCCAATTGCGTAGCTTGCTTGGAGATTATTTACTACAACGATTGCAGCAAGATATCGATGGAACCTTGCAGTTACGGCTATTTCGCTGCTTACGCAATGCCATAATTGATGGTGTATTGGCACCTAAAACCCGTTTACCTGCATCGCGTGACTTGGCAAAAGAAATTAAAGTTTCTCGCAATACCGTGTTAAGCGCGTATGAACAATTACAAGCACAAGGTTATGTAAATGCCCGTACTGGACAAGGGACTTGGGTCGCAGACGAATTACCTGAATCTTTTTTAGTTAAAGCAGAAAATCCCCATCAGCCCATTCAAGAAAAAAAATCTCAGCAAAGTTACAGCTTATCTCAACGTGGTTCTTACTTAATCGGCTATTCCGCTGCATCACCCTATCAATGGGGGGCATTTGTACCAGGCGAACCTGATGTAACTGAATTTCCGCATCATATTTTTAGCCGAATTCAGACCCGTTTAAGCCGTGAACCAGAAATTAATCAATTAATTTATAGCAATGCTGGTGGCAGTTTGGAGCTACGTCAGGAACTCGCGGAATACCTCAAAATTGCGCGTTCAGTTCAATGTGATGCAGACCAAATCATCATTACCGAAGGTACCCACCAAGCTATTGATTTAGTTTCGCGGACCTTGACTGATATCGGTGATGAAGTTTGGATCGAAGACCCGGCTTATTGGGGAGCCCGCAATATTCTACGCATTAATGGGGTTAATCTACGTTCACTGCCAGTTGACCAAGATGGGATTATTCCAGACCTTCATCCTCAATGCCCGCCTAAGCTGATCTTCGTTACGCCATCTCACCAGTATCCATTGGGTTCACATCTAAGTCTTGAACGTAGAAAACAGCTGATCGCGTTTGCACGTCAACATCAATGCTGGATTGTTGAAGATGATTATGACAGTGAGTTCAGATTTTCAGGACAACCCTATCCCTCTTTACAAGGCTTAGAACCAGATTCACCCGTCATTTATATGGGAACATTCAGTAAAACCATTTATCCAGCGCTACGTATTGGTTATTTGGTCGTGCCCAAAAAACTGTTTTCACCATTACGCATCGTCTCAGCAGAGCTCTATCGAGGTGGACATCTAATCGATCAAAAAGTATTGGCTGAGTTTATTCGTGAGGGGCATTATGGCGCACATATTCGACGTATGCGTTTACTTTATAGCAAACGCCATGCATTTTTAATTGATTTAATTTACCGTCATTTAGGTCAAGATTTCCTACATGAATACAATACAGCAGCAGGTTTACACCTTATTTTAAAATTACCAAGTCACAGTGATGATGTCTTGATTGCATCGAACGCGCTTGATCAAGGGGTAAAAGTCAGAGCACTGTCACAATACTATACAAAACAATACTCTACTCAACAGAAAGGTCTATTGCTCGGTTTCGCCTGTGTTAATGAACAAGCCATTTTTGTCGCTTTCGGTATTTTACTGAAATGCTTACGTGATGTTGGTATTCCGACGCTCAATCATTAAAAAATCAGAGATCCATTAAAATTTCATTTTAAAGTTTAACTTCATTTTTACCCGCTTTAAAACCTCAACACAACCATAGAATATTGTTCATTTTATTGAGCAACTTGATTTTTCTGTACATTTTTTTTCCTCGCCCTTTTCACATTTTTAAAATAATTGGCTCCTTTGAATAGATAAAAAGTGGCTCTCGTCACCTGATAACAAAAAAGCCAAATTAATCGAATACATAAAAAGTATGTAAACAGTTTAGTCGCCAAAGGGTAATCCTTCCCCTGTTTACAAAATATGCGATTGAGCAAAGTTAACCTCATCTTCATTCAGTGCTTAATCATTTAGCTGCATTTCAAAGGATAGATCATTAAAAAATAGCATAGCGCTCAACTGCAATTATATGCTTGATATTAAGGGAAATAATATGACTGGAAATCAATCTGCTTCCAAGCTAGATTCGCCACAAGGCTTAAAAAATGGACTTAAATCCCGCCACCTCACTATGATTTCGATTGCCGGTGTTATTGGCGGTGCATTATTTGTTGGCTCTGGAAATGTGATCTACGATGCAGGACCAGCTGCAATCCTTGCCTACACTTTCGGCGGATTATTGGTTCTACTGATCATGCGTATGCTGGGTGAAATGGCAGTACTGAATCCTGACAGTGGCTCATTTTCAACTTACGCAGACCGTGCCATTGGTCGTTGGGCTGGATTTTCAATTGGCTGGCTGTATTGGTCCTTTTGGACTTTACTGATGGGATGGGAAGCCTTTGTTGCAGGCAAAATTCTCAATAACTGGTTTCCATTTATTCCCATTTGGGGCTATATGCTCCTTGTTATTGTAAGTTTAGTTTGGATTAATTTACGCGATGTTAAAAACTATGGCGAATTTGAGTTTTGGTTTGCCTTAATCAAAGTCATTGCCATTATTCTATTCTTGGTGATCGGAAGTTTAGCCATCTTGCATATATGGCCTTGGGGTGATGCCGCAATGGTCGGTGGTATTACATATTTAACAGCTGAAGGGTTTATGCCGAATGGCTTTTCTTCAGTCATTACTGCCTTGCTCGGTGTAATGTTTGCCTATATGGGCGCAGAAATTGTGACTGTTGCAGCCGCTGAAACCAAAAATCCAGCCAAAGAAATCCGTAAAGCATCCAACTCAATCGTATGGCGGATCATTTTATTTTATGTCGGCTCAATGTTGATTACTGTTTGCTTAATTCCACATAACAACCCTTTATTAAAAGATCCAACTTGGGGGACATACAGTGTAACCCTAACAGCACTGGGTATTCCTGAAGCACGTCATATTGTCAATTTTGTGGTGTTAACCTCAGTATGTAGTTGCTTTAACTCAGCGCTTTACACCTGCTCTCGCATGGTATATTCGCTTTCTAAACGAGGAGATGCACCGAAGAGCTTTGCATTGACCAATCGTAATAACAGCCCATGGATTGGCGTCATTTTTTCGAGTCTGTTTTCATTCGTTGCCGTTTATTTTACCGCGACTGAAAGTATGAATATTTATGATGTACTCATGCTGACAACAGGTACAGTATCCCTCTATGTATATCTCGCAATTGCTTTTTCACAATTAAAGTTACGTAAAAAACTCGAAGCCGAAGGTGAACATATTCCATTTAAAATGTGGTTATTTCCTTGGCTGACCTATCTGGTGATTGTCTTTATTATTGGTGCATTAATTACAATGGTTATTGAAGGAACTTATTTTAAAGAAGTTGCATATACCAGTGTACTGGCCTTACTTATCGTAGGTCTTGGGATTTGTGCCCAAAAGTTTAATTGGGGCGCTCATCAAGCATCAGAGAATAAGGCTTCACAAAGCAACGTTAAGCTCAGTGATAATAACTCTTAATACAACAGCAGAAATCAGCTTAAATCGATCTGTGAACAACATTTATATTTGTTCACAGATCATTTTCATTATTTGCTTGCTGACTCAATATTGGCATTGAATAAAGACACACTCAATTTACTAGGGATGCACAATAATTTTAACCGCAGATTCGTTGTTATGAATCAAGGTTTCAAAGCCTTGCGAAACCAAATCATCTAAAGCAATTCTTTGGGTAATAAAAGGTTCTAAATTAATTTTACCTTGCTCAACCAAGCGAATGGTTTCTTGATGATCATTGACATAGGCAATCGTGCCGCGAATATCCAGCTCTTTCATCACCACACTATGCACATTAATCGTTGCAGGATGACTCCAGATTGAAACTATCACCACCACACCGGTCGGTTTCATGGCTGCCACCAGTGTATCCATGACCTTATTGACACTACTGCATTCAAAAGCCACATCCACCCCACGGTCTTGGGTGATTTTCATTACTTCAGCCACAACATCCACTTGAGACGGATCTAGCACATAGTCGGCAACACCTGCTTCTAAGGCTTTTTCTTTACGTTTTGCACTGAGCTCGGTAATGATGACAGTTAAGCCTTTGGCCTTTAAAATTGCAGACAATAACAATCCAATCGGGCCCGCTCCACCAACCAAGGCAATATCACCTGACTGTGCTCCACTTCTTACAAAAGCATGATGTCCGACAGATAAAGGTTCAATCAATGCGGCTTGATCCAAGGGAATTTGGTCAGAAATGGGATGTACCCAACGGCGTTGTACCGCAATTTTTTCAGATAGCCCACCACCGCGACCACCTAGACCAATAAAATTCATATTTTTTGACAAGTGATAATTGTCATATGGTCCAGTCGGAACATCATCTGCAATGATATAAGGCTCAACCACAACATGTTGCCCCACCTGAATATCATCCACGCCATCCCCTACAGCGTACACCACACCTGAAAACTCATGCCCCATGGTCACGGGTGCAGCTTCACCCGAAATCGGGTGCGGATGACCACACGGAGGAATAAAAATTGGACCATCGATAAATTCATGTAAATCTGTGCCACAAATACCACACCATGCGACTTGGATTCCAACAGTTCCTAGTTGTACCTGTGGTTCTGGAATATCCTCAATACGGATATCCCCTTTATCATAAAAACGAGCTGCTTTCATTGATGCATTCCTCATTCCAGTATTAACGATAAACCATTCCGCCATCGGTCAAAATTGACTGTCCAGTAATATAATCAGCATCCTCACTGGCTAGAAAAGCAACCAATGCGGCAACATCATTTGGGGTTTCGGCACGTCCTAAAGCAATTCCATCCACATATTTCTGATAAGTTTCACCAACGGGTGCACCAGTGATATCAGCAAAACGTTGATCTATCTCTACCCACATATCTGTACCCACTACACCGGGACAATAACTATTTACCGTGATACCAGCACTGGCATATTCTTTTGCTGCGGTTTGAGTCAAGGCACGAACGGCAAATTTAGTGGCTGAATAGACACCAAGCAAGGCAAAACCTTCATGCCCAGCAATCGAACATGCATTGATGATTTTGCCAGCATGTTGGCGCTGTTTAAATTTATCGGCAGCGGCCTGAATCCCCCACAGCACACCACCTACATTGATATTCATAATCCGATTAAATTCATCTGGACTCACCTCCGCCAAGGCTTGAACTTGGGCAATGCCTGCATTATTAATAATGATATCAAAGCCATTTAATGTCGATTCTGCATGATCAATCGCACTGCTGATTTGTACAGGATCAGCAACATCTGCAATAAATGTGGTGGCTTTTACCCCAAATGCTTGAATCTCTTGCTGAACAGCAGTTAACTTTTCTTGGTGAAGATCAACCAAGGCAATATGTACGCCCTCTTGTGCCAAGCGTAAAGCAATACCGCGTCCTATACCTTGTGCAGCGCCTGTAATTAATGCGACTTTATTGTTTAGACCTCTAGGCATGTTGCGACTCCTTAAATATGGATTGCACGTTGCATTGCCGATAAAACCGACTCATGCATCGCCTCAGATAACGTAGGATGTGGGAAAATCACCTGTGCTAGGCTTTCATCAGTGGCTTCTAAATATTTAGCGATGGCAAAGCCCTGAATATGTTCAGTGACCTCATGCCCCACCATATGTGCCCCCAATAATTCCCCTGTTTCTTGATTAAAAATGGTTTTTACAAATCCTGTGGTCTCGCCTAAAGCCAAAGCTTTACCATTGGCTTGTAAAGGGAATTTACCCACATTGATTGTAAAACCAGCTGCTTTGGCTTTTTGCTCGCTTAGCCCAATACTTGCCACCTGCGGATGGGTAAAAATACACCCTGGAATTTGGCTACGATCTAAAGCATGTACATGTGCCAGCCCTGCAATTTTCTCCACGCATAAAATTGCTTCATGACTGGCTTTATGTGCCAAGCATGGTGCACCTGCGACATCACCAATGGCATACACTCCAACCACATTGGTCTTACACCATGGATCAACTTTGATAAAACTATGCTCAAACTCAATACCCAATCTTTCTAAACCCAGATTTTGAGTATTGGGTTGCACACCGATTGCGGAAAGGACTTTTTCAACAGTGATGATTTGTACACCAGTTGCAGTTTCAACATGACAATGCACTTGGCCCTTGTCGATTTCGATGTTTTGTACAGCCGCTTCAGTCAAAACCGTCATGCCATGCTGTTCAAATTGCTTTTGCACATATTTGGCAACTTCAAGGTCTTCACTGGGTAGGATCTGTTTGGCAATATCAACCAAGGTGACTTGGCAACCTAAGTCCTGATATAAACTGGCAAACTCGCTGCCAATGGCCCCTGAACCAATCACCAGAAGTGATTTCGGCAATTGTTCTGGGATTAAGGCCTCTTTATAACTCCAGACATGCTGTCCATCGACAGGAACATGCGCTAAATTGGCGGCTCTAGCACCCGTTGCCACAATAATATGCGGTGCAGAAATCTGTTGTTTTTGACCCTTTGTATCAGTCAATTCTAAGCGTTCTTTCGCGATAAATTGAGCGCTTGCATTAAAAACAGTAACTTGATTCTTTTTCAGTAATTGCCCAATCCCTTGTACCAACTGTTCAGACACCTGACGGCTATGACGTACCAGTTGTTGGATATCAAAATCAATCGCGCCCAAAGAAAAACCAAACTGTTGTGAATGTTTAAATTGCTGTGCAAGTGCCGCGCCACTCAATAAAGCTTTGGTTGGAATACAGCCCCAATTCAGGCAAATGCCACCCAAATGCTGTTTTTCAACAATGGCGGTTTTTAAGCCCAGTTGGGCTGCACGAATCGCAGCCACATAGCCTCCTGGACCAGCGCCTATCACAATAAGATCAAATTGTGTGTCTGACATGCTCATGCTCCTACACCAAAATCAATGCAGGATTTTCAACAAACTGCTTAAATGCTGCCAAGAACTGTGCGCCTAACGCACCATCAATTACCCGATGATCACAGGACAAGGTCGCGGTCACCATCTGTCGAATCACGATGCTCTCATTTTCAACTATTGCCCGTTTTTCTGCTGCACCTAAAGCTAAAATCGCACCTTGGGGAGGGTTAATAATCGCGTCAAACTGTTGAACGCCGAGCATACCTAAATTCGAAATACTGAAACTACCGCCCTGAAATTCATCAGGCGCCAATTTGCCAGTTTTGGCACGTGTTGCAAGATCACGCATATCATTGGAAATTTGTGCCAAAGACTTGGTATTGGCAGCTTTAATGATTGGAGTGATAAGGCCATTTTCAATCGCTACGGCAACAGAGATATCCGCCTGATCGAACTGCAAAATCTGCTGATTCTCTTCATCAAACTGAACATTGACCTGTGGCACTTTGATCAATGCAGCTGCTGCCGCTTTAATCAGCATGTCATTGATTGACAATTTCACTTGCGGCACAGTGGCATTAATCTGCTGACGTAATCCCTGAATGGCATCTACATTTAAATTTACGGTTAAACGGAAGTGTGGTGCATTACGTTTTGCTGCCTGTAAGCGTGAAGCAATGGCTTTACGCATACCATTCATCGCAATGGTGGTCACCTTGGCAGTTTCCGTCAGCGCTACATCAGTGCTATTTTGGGCAGGTGCAGGGTTTTCACGCTGATAAACTGCTTCAACATCTTCCTTACAAATACGCCCTCTGGATCCTGAGGCACGGCAGTCATGTAAATTTATACCCCATTGTTTGGCTAAACGACGTGCAACTGGTGTTGCCAACACTTGGCTATCATCTGCTTTAGATTTCGCCACTTTACCACTCGGTTGCTGTCGAATATCGGGCCATGATCCACCCGCAGCTTGAACTGCGGTTTGAATGTCTTGCACACTGATACGACCTTCACGCCCTGAGCCTGAAACCAGCGCCAAATTCACTTGATGCTTTTCAGCCAATTTCAAGGCATGCGGTGTTGCAAAAACATCCTCAACAGGTTGATAACCTTGTAATGCTGCAGGAATTACATAGCCATTTTGGGCAACAGCTTTTGATACCTGCTCAGTATGATTCGGTTTAGGCACAGCTTGTGTCTTGGTTTCAGGCTGAGTCGCTGTCAGCTTTTCAGTAACCACTTCAACAGCTTTGCTTTCATTGACAATAGGTGCACCAGCCAAAGATTGAGCAAAGGCATCAATTTCAGCATCAGAAACTTGCGCATCTGCACAAATTGCAATGATCCCGCCAACCACTAAAGTATCGCCATTATTGGCAGTGATTTTACGCAAGGTACTATCAAACGGTGCTTCAAGGACATTGACGATTTTTGTGGTTTCAATTTCACAAATTTCTTGTCCTTTACTAAACTGCTCACCTTCTTGAATCAACCATTGGGCAATGGTGCCCTCTTCCATCGACAAACCCCATTTTGGGATTTCTAAAGTTTTAATTTCGCTCATCCTAAGCCTCCAACGTTTTACGTACAGCCTGTTCGATACGTTCTACACTTGGTAGCCATTGTTTTTCTAATACGGGTGAAAATGGCACAGGTGAATGCGGTGGTGTCACCAGTTCAATGGGTGCTTTGAGATAATGAAAGCCTTTTTGTGCAATCAATGCAGCCACATCATGCCCAAAACCACAACGGGCAGCAGACTCATCAACAATCACCACACGCCCTGTTGACGCGACAGATTCTAAAATGCCTTCTTCATCCAATGGAGAAATCGTTCGTGGATCGACAACTTCGACGGAAATCCCCTCCTTGGCAAGCTTATCCGCGACTTCATTGGCACGATGCACCATTAAACTTAGTGCAATAATCGTGACATCGGTTCCTTCACGGGTGTAATTTGCTACACCAAAAGGAATGGTATATGGTTCATCAGGAACTTCACCTTTGATGTCATAAAGCAATTTATGTTCACAAAACACCACGGGATCATCATCACGGATGGCTTGAATCAATAAGCCTTTTACATCATACGCACTAGATGGCACCACGACTTTTAAACCAGGTACAGCAGCAAACACGTTATACGGGGATTGTGAATGTTGCGCGGCAGCAGAAAAGCCTGCGCCGATCATGCCTCGAACCACCAAAGGCGCTTTGGCTTTTCCACCAAACATATAACGAAATTTGGCCGCTTGGTTATACAACATGTCATGACATACGCCATAGAAGTCCATAAACATCAGGTCAGCCACAGGTCGTAAACCTGTTGCAGCAGCCCCTGCCGCCATTCCAATAATTGCAGATTCAGTAATCGGGGTATCGATCACACGCTCAGAGCCAAACTCTGTCCATAGCCCTTTGGTGACACCAAGTACGCCGCCAAAGCCTTCGAGTTTATTGTCATCCGTATTTTTACCGCCATGCCCGCCACGGACATCTTCACCGACAACAATCACGCTTGGGTCACGGCGCATTTCTGATTCAATCGCTTCTTTAATCGCGTTTCGATAACTTTTATTTGGCATTGCTTTACTATTCCTTTAGTAAGAGACATAAACGTCGGTAAGAAGTTGAGAAAGTTCTGGATAATTGGCAGCACGTGCTTTTGCGACAGCAGCATCGACATTGGCTTTTGATTCAACATCAATTGCATCCAGTGTGGCTTCAGCAATCTTGCCTTTGACTTTTTCACGGAAAATTTTCAACGGATCTTTATGCTCTTTGACATAATCGAGCTCTTCTTTTGAACGAATCAGTCCTGGGTCACCTTCAAAGTGTCCATAAAAACGATTGGTAATGGTTTCAATCACACTTGGGCCTTCGCCACGACGTGCACGTTCAATGGCTTTTTGGGCGACCTCATACACAGCAAAGAAATCTGTCCCATCTACTTTTTCAGCAGGCATCCCAAAAGCCGCAGCACGACCAGCAATATCTTTGCTTCCGACTGCATAATCATGCGCAGTCCCTTCACCAAAACCATTATTTTCAAAAACAAAAATCACTGGGAGTTTTAAAACCACAGCCATATTCATGGCTTCAAAGGTCAAACCTTGGTTAGAACCACCATCCCCAGTAAATGACAGACCAATTCCACCCGTCTTTAAGGTTTTTGCGGTTAACGCAGCACCAATTGCCAAAGGCGGCCCACCACCAACAATACCGTTGGCTCCCAACATACCTTTGTCTAAATCAGCAATATGCATTGAACCGCCTTTGCCGCGGCACAAACCATCGTCTTTACCAAAAATTTCCAACATCATGCCGTGAATATCACATCCTTTGGCAATGCAGTGACCGTGACCACGATGGGTTGAGGTAATAAAATCCTTGTCGGTCAAATTTTCACAAATCCCAACGGCTACCGCTTCTTCACCACTGTAAAGATGGATAAATCCGGGAATATCACCTGTATTATTTTCATCGTGAAGTCGATCCTCAAACTCACGAATATCTCGCATCCGTCTGTATGCTGCTAGCAATTGCTCTTCCGTTAATTGCATATACTTATTCCTTCATGCTCACAGTTAAAAGTAAAAACCATATATTTAAAAATAAACACTGGTGTTTAAAATCCGTATATTTATATAAAATTATTTCATTCAAAATTAATATTAGACTAAAAAAATATTTCTTTATAAAACACAATAAAAATATTAAAAACAGTACCTTATAAAGCAAAAAATATTTGTAAATTTTTATAATTTTCAAAAATTTAAAAAATCAAACCTTTAACCAACCTTTATTTTATAATATTAATATTTTGCACTCTTTTATTATATTGATAAACATTTTAAATATATTTGACAACATAGATAAAAATGTCATTTTATATTTAATTATTTTATTTAATGGACTATTTAAAATGGATTTAAAAGTTTCAGTTACCACGGGACAAAAACTACGTGGTGCAGATAAATTGGCACGTATTCCAGTAAAAATTATCAGTACTGAGCAGATCCCACAAAAGCCTGAATGGATTCGCGCCAAGATCAGCCAGCCTGAAGAAGTGCAACGTATTAAAAATTTATTACGTCAACAAAAACTACATACCGTATGTGAAGAAGCCGCGTGCCCCAATTTGCCACAATGCTTTGGTGGTGGAACAGCGACCTTTATGATTATGGGAGATATTTGTACCCGTCGATGCCCATTTTGTGATGTGGCCCATGGACGTCCCAATATTTTAGATGCTGATGAACCGAAACATTTAGCAGAAACCGTTAAAAATCTAAATTTAAACTATGTGGTGATTACCTCAGTAGACCGTGATGATCTTCTTGACGGTGGAGCACAACACTTTGCTGCATGTATTCGAGAAATCCGTAAAAGTAGCCCAGATACGCTGATTGAGATTTTAGTCCCTGATTTTCGGGGCAGATTAGAAGTTGCCCTCAACATTCTGAGCGAAACCCCGCCAGATGTATTTAATCATAATATTGAAACGGTCCCTCGTTTGTACCGTGCAATGCGTCCGGGTTCAGATTATCAACATTCACTGGAACTGTTAAAACGGTTTAAGCATTTACGCCCAGACATCGCAACGAAATGTGGCTTGATGGTGGGATTGGGTGAAGTCGAAGCAGAAGTTATTGTGTTGCTGAATGACCTCAGTGACTATCAGGTAGACTATGTCACCATAGGTCAATACTTACAGCCATCTAAATCTCATGCCCCAATACATCGTTTTGTTTCTTTGAAAGAGTTTGAACATTATCAAGCACATGGTGAGTTATTAGGGTTTAAAAATATATGGAGTGCGCCAATGGTTCGTTCCAGCTATTTTGCTGATCGTCAATACAAGGGCGAACCTGTACCCAAGCCGTTTACACGGGAAAACATTGCCACAGAAATTATTGCCACAGAAATTTAGGATGATTCAGTGTTAAAGTGAATATGGACGCCCAAACATTAAACAATGAGTAATAAAAAGAATACGCTGTCTTTTTATTGGTAACTTTATTTAACATTTGTGAGCAGAAAACTCATTTCAAAGTGAAACATTAGCTTCTAAAGTGAGACAAATGAATTAATAAAAATGAATACAAGGTATTAATGGCATAACCATTCATCATAAAGGAATATGATATGAAGCTATTGAATCAATTACAGCCACAAGCGCTTCGTTTACAGACCACACATTTTGTCAATATCGAATCCGTCACTGCTGCGCCACTTCTCGCTTTACCTCCCGAACCAGAACCATCACTGTTTCGTCGTTCTCTTCAACATAATTATGCGGATTTACTAAAAATTGCAGATGATTCTGAAATGGCAATTGGAATCACAGATCATCATGGCACATTACTTTGGACATGGAGCAGCCGTGCTATGCTCTCCTCTGCGGAGCAAGTGCATTTTGTCGAAGGTGGACATTGGTCAACACAGGCTGTCGGTACAAATGCGATTGGTTTGGCTTTAAATAATCATCTCTCTAGCTGTGTTTATTCACATGAAAATCAGATGAATAGTGTACAGGATTGGGTTTGTTATGCCGCGCCGATTGTTGACCCTGTATCTGGACAATTTCATGGTGTGATTAATTTATCGACCAAGTACAAGAAGCATACTTCACTGGGTGTATTGGCTGTAGAGCGCTGCGCAGAGTTGGTTCAACGTGCGATTCAATTTGAACAAAAAAACATGCTTTACCTCAAAGTTTTTGGTACACCCAAAGTTCAATTTAACCAACAGCTTTTAACTTTGACCCATCGACAAATTGAAATTCTATGCATTCTTGTGTTACACCCAGAGGGTATTAACCTAGATGAACTGCACTATGCGTTATACGGTGATCGGGACATTAGTGAAAAAACATTAAAAGCAGAAATGTCACAATTACGCACTTTGCTCCCCAACTGTATTTTATCGCGCCCTTATAAGTTAGTTTGTGAGATTCAAACCGACTTTACCAGAGCTGAACAGTCCCTCAATGCAGGTTTTCTCGCCAGTACATTTTCACTTTATAAGGGTAGTTTTTTGGCAAAATCAGAAAGCCCTTTCTTGACCACATGGCGTGATTGTTTCGATGCGCGTTTAAGTCATCTGATTTATCAAATTCAGGATATTGACCCACTTTTAAAAATTATTAGTCGTCTTCCTGAACGCAATGATGCAATACAACGGGTACTGGAATTATTGCCTGAACAAAGTCAGCATCGCGCGTATTTTTTAAAATTACTTTAGGCTCAATGAGATTAAAGATTTTATTGCACAACTGATAGCACAGCACTGTTTTGCCCTGATGTTTAAGGCTATAAAGTTGCTGTGTATAAAAAATAATAAGTGAATCGATCTAAGACTAATTTTTAAGGCCAACGACAGAAAATGCACGGTAAATATAGTCAACCTGTCAAAAAAAATCAGACACAATAATATAATTTCTCTTAATTAATATTTTTAATTAAATCAAGCATATGAAGAAATAATATTGTTTAATTATATAAAAGCTTACACTGCTATATCTTACATTCAAAGTTTAAATCCCTTTGCGTAGGCGATGCCTCACTTTTCAGAGATGAAAAGTGACAAAAATCTTCTATTGGGCGAGGGGTACGTCCTGTACCCCCGCCCAACGGCGACATCCATGTCGCCTCACGGTAGGATCACCAGCTATGATTCAAAAGTATAAAAATGAATTGATAACCAACAATTTTTAAAAGTTAATACAAAAACATAAGCTTCATTTATGCTCAATGACTTGATGCAAATCACTTGTATGAAATAATTAGGTGATTTGACTATATAAAAAATTTCAAGATTAAAATTAATATATTTTTCACGTAATTAAAATAAACCATGAGCCTGATCAATATTACAACGCCTCACAATCTCACCACTCTCGGCAATAAATCAATCGCTAAAATTAATATATAAGTAATTTAAACATAAATACCATTTAAATGATAATGATTATATTTTACATTTAACACCATACAGATCTTCTCGATCCGCTCAGCACTGAAAGAAAGGCAATTGTGGTTTATTGCTCAATAAATATAGGTAGACTTAATAATGAATAGCCAACAACAAACGACATCAGATCAAAAAACAACTTTAGATCAAAAAACGGTTTCAGACAAAAAAACAGTATCAGACCAAAAAACGATACTGAAACAAGATGATCATATGCGGAATCTGGAAGTCATTGAGATGACGATAACGGCGATTTCTCATCCCTTCCCATCAATTGTACGTATTCGGGGGGAAATTAATACAACACAGCCAGACTTATGGACAACACCCAACCTTGCCATTCGTTTAGAAGTGCATCAACAAGCAGACAGCTTACCTATATCACGTGTATATACCGTGCGTTGCTTTGATCCAAGTACCCGTCAAATTGAAATTGACTTTGTTCTACATGCTGACCCAAGTCCAGCAATGCTTTGGCTAGATTCAGCAAAAATTGGCACTAAAATTCAACTTACGGGTCCAAGACCGCACTTTCTCCCCAACTTTACCCCAGCCAAACGCATGGTGATGTTTGCTGACGAAACCGCCATTCCTGCCGTCTATTCAATTTTACAGCATTGGCAACTGGGGATTCAGGGAGAGATTTATATTGAAAGTTGTGAAGCCAATATTATTGATGATTTGCCAAAACATCATGGAGTAAATATGCATTTACTCTATCGGAAAAAACCACAGCAAGCGGGTAAATTGGGCATGCTACTTAAAGTTGCCGCGCAGTTTAAAGATCGTGAAGATATAAGCGTTTGGGCAGCCTGTGAACGTAATGAAGCAAGAGCGATACGTAAGCTGTTTACCCAACACAGTCATTTGAATAAAGATGATATTCGTGTAGCGGGCTATTGGAATGTCGGCATGTCCAGCTCAACATTAGATCTGAGCCGAGTCGCATATTATCAAAAACATCTAGAGCAAGGTAAAACACTAGAAACATTTGATGATCTAGATATGCCTGTTTAAATCAAGCCATTGCCCGATTTAAATCACCCCATCTCACTTTTCTTAAGACGGTTATTTAGGGGAGTATTTGAAATGGAAATCTCAATTCTTGAGATCGATGTTCTGGCTTTATTATGGCCTAACTCAATGATGATTGAACACAATTGACAGCAGCCGACTCGGATCTCGCGATCCGAGTCTTTTTTATTATTCATTGCTCAGCCTGTGTAGACGAATTGTCAACAGACCTTAATTTCTGACTTTTATTTGACGGGTTCAGAAGAATCAGTCGTTTTATTGACAGCTTGTGGCGGTTGCGGGCTGGCTAAGTCCTGATTAATTGCTTTGGTTAAACCAAACATATACAGCAAAATAATCACTGAGAATGGTAAACCACATAGCACCACGGCACTTTGCATCGAATGGAAACTACCTGCTAACAGTAAACCAATACTGACAATCGTAATCACCACAGACCAGAAAATTCGCAACCAAATCGGTGAATCACTTTCATTGCTTCCACCTTTTGTAGATAGATTTGCAATCATCAGCGTACCCGAACCCACTGGGGTCAAGAACAGTACAAAACAAATCACCACAACAATCCCAGCCACATAAGGATTAAAAGGTAAATATTCGAGCAATTTAAACAAAGACAAAGCTGGATCGGTAAGAACCATATCGCCCAAAACTTTTTGTTTTTGATTCAAAATTAAATCAATTGCAGTATTTCCGAAAATTGAAATCCAAGCCAAAGTAAAGCCTAAAGGGATCAGGCACACACCCAAGACCACTTCACGAATGGTGCGCCCTTTTGAAATACGCGCAATAAACATCCCAACGAAAGGTGCCCAAGCAATCCACCAAGCCCAATAAAACACTGTCCAAGAACCGAGCCAGCCTTTCGCTTGTGGATTGTATAAATACACATCAAAACTTTTCGCGACAAAATGGTTGAGATAGTCACCCACGTTCTGTACCAAACCATTGAGTAAATGATTGGTGGGTCCAGTTAAGAACACAAATAACAGTAACGCATAGAGTAAACGTAAGTTAATCCGTGAAAGCCAAGCCAGTCCTTTTTCAATCCCCACCACTGTGGTGATGGTCGCAACAGACATCATCACCAATACCACTGCAATCAGGGTAACATTGTTGTCTGGAATGGCTGGGACTAAATAGCTGATGCCCGAAACCAACACCAGTGCACCAATACCTAGGTTGGTGACCAAAGAAATCACCGTGGCTAAAATCCCAAAACCATCCACAAAGTCGCCGATCAAACCATAGATCCGATCGCCAAAAATTGGATAAAGCGCAGAACGTAAAGCCAGAGGTAAATCTAAGCGAAAGGCAAAATAGCCCAAGGTGACACCCAATAAGGCATAGAGCACCCAACCATGTATACCCCAATGTAAAAAGCTATACATCATGGCATCTCTGGCAGCTTGGATTGTGCCGCCCTCGCCTTCAGGTGGTCTTAAGAAATGATCGACAGGTTCAGCAACACCATAATACAGTAAGGCAATGCCGATACCTGCTGAAAACAGCATAGACACCCAAGCCAAGTAACCAAACTCAGGTTTATCACCATCTTTTCCAAGTGGAAGTTGTCCAGCACGTGAAAAAGCCAACCATCCGACAAAACCCAGACATGCCACAATCACCAGCATGTAATACCAACCAAAGAGTTGATTGGCCTGCTCTTGCACATAGGTCAGCCAAAACTGACTTCTTTCTGGAAATAAAACAAACAATAGGCCAAAAATACCGATACTGATTGCAGAACTTCCAAACACAAATAAATTTAATCGAATCCGTTCGGACGAATATCCTTTATGGCTATTTGACACCATGCTATTGCTCCTTGCAATCGGTGTATTTTCTTAAAAAAATAATAGGATATGTACTATTTTTACTGAACATCCTGTTGGATCAGAATGTTGATGTATACACTTACATTTCTTATTACTCATCAAAAAATTATTGATTTTTGCAGATTATACTTTTTATTGATTGAACGTTCAATCAATAAAAAGTATTATAAAAAAATGCTAAGATGTTCTACATTGAGTAATGTTAAATAAAAAGTGCCTTTTCAGCACTTTAAGTGGATATACATGACAAAACGTAGAGTCAAACCAGAGCATGTGCGACGTGAAGAAATTATTAACGCCGCATTTGATGTGATTTATGAAGTGGGCTTATCCAATATGACCATTGCACAAATCGCAAAGAAAGCCGAGCTATCCACAGGTATTGTGAGTCACTATTTTGGTGATAAACAGGGATTAATAAATACCTGCATGCAAGAAATGCTGAATGTTTTACGTCGTAAAACCGACCAAAATAAAACTGAAGCAGACGAGCATCCAGAAAGCCAACTTAAAGCGATTATTGATTCTAACTTTGATATTAGTCAGGTCAATAAACAAGCCATGCGCATCTGGTTAGACTTTTGGTCTGCAAGCATGCACCTACCCGAACTTGGGCGCTTGCAACAAATTAATGATCAACGCCTGTATTCAAACTTGAAGTTTCACTTTCTCAAGTTATTGGACAAAGAACAGGCAAGCATTGCCGCTCGTGGTTTAGCGGCATTGATTGACGGATTATGGTTACGTGGCAGTTTAAGCAGTCATGATGAATTTGACAGCCAGCTGGCGCGTTCCATTGCTTACGATTATGTAAAAACGCAATTGCAATTTGCGAAAAAACCTTTGCAGGAGAGACAGAATGAGTGATTCACAAGTTCATCAATTGTACATCCATGGTCGCTATGTAGCAGCGACCAGTGGTAAGACCTTTACCAGTATTAACCCTGCCAACGGTGAAGTGATCGCAACCCTTCAACAAGCATCACAACAAGACATAGAAGCGGCTGTTCAAAGCGCACAACAAGGTCAAAAAATTTGGGCCGCAATGACAGCGATGGAGCGTTCTCGTATTTTACGTCACGCTGTCGACATCTTACGTGAGCGTAATGATGAACTCGCTCGCTTAGAAACCCTCGATACAGGTAAAGCCTATAGCGAAACATCGACCGTTGATATTGTCACCGGTGCCGATGTACTCGAATATTACGCAGGTCTTGCGACTGCAATTCAGGGAGAGCAAGTTCCGCTTCGTGAATCAAGCTTTTTCTATACCCGTCGTGAACCACTTGGTGTTGTCGCGGGAATCGGTGCTTGGAACTATCCAATTCAAATCGCATTATGGAAATCTGCCCCTGCCCTAGCTGCTGGGAATGCCATGATCTTTAAACCAAGTGAAACCACACCGCTGAGCGTATTTAAACTTGCTGAAATCTATACTGAAGCTGGACTACCAGATGGCGTATTTAACGTGGTACAAGGTGCAGGCCGTGAGATTGGACAATGGTTAACTGAACATCCAATTATTGAAAAAATTTCTTTCACTGGTGGTGTTGAAACAGGCAAGAAAGTTATGGCAAGTGCCGCAGGTTCTACACTCAAAGAAGTGACCATGGAACTCGGCGGTAAATCCCCTTTAATTATTTGTGATGATGCTGACCTCAATCGTGCAGCAGACATTGCGGTGATGGCAAACTTCTTTAGTTCAGGTCAAGTCTGTACCAATGGTACACGTGTCTTTGTTCCAAAAGCACTGTTGGCAGATTTTGAAGCCGCTATTGTAGAACGGGTAAAACGGATCCGTATCGGCGATCCAATGGCTGAGCAAACCAACTTTGGTCCCCTCACCAGCTTCCCGCATATGGAAAAAGTCTTGTCTTTCATTGAGTCAGGCAAACAACAAGGTGCCAAACTGCTGATTGGCGGTGGCCGTGCGACAGAAGCTGAATTGGCGCAAGGTGCTTATGTGTTACCGACAGTTTTCAGTGACTGCCAAGATGATATGCGCATTGTTGAAGAAGAAATCTTTGGTCCTGTCATGAGCATTCTCAGTTATGAAACTGAAGAAGAAGTCATTCGTCGTGCCAATGACACCACTTTTGGTTTAGCAGCGGGTGTTGTGACACAAGACATCACCAAAGCACATCGTATTATTCATCAAATCGAAGCAGGTATTTGCTGGATCAACACATGGGGCGAATCCCCTGCTGAAATGCCAGTGGGTGGCTATAAGCAATCAGGTGTCGGTCGTGAAAATGGTTTAACCACACTTGGGCATTACACCCGTATCAAATCAGTTCAAGTTGAGTTAGGTGAGTATCAAAGCATTTTTTAATGCACTCAGGCTTTCTCCGTATATCAATCCTATGTGCCATGTCATCACCTGATTGCATTGGCACTTTTAAAAAATACAAAAAGGATAATTATGACTACTCAAGCATATGACTACATTATCATCGGCGCAGGATCTGCCGGAAATGTGCTCGCAACACGTTTAACTGAAGACAAAGACGTTACTGTTTTACTCTTGGAAGCAGGTGGCCCAGACTACCGTTTAGATTTCCGTACTCAAATGCCAGCAGCGTTGGCCTACCCACTACAAGGACGCCGTTACAACTGGGCATATCTCACTGACCCTGAACCACATATGAATAATCGCCGTATGGAATGCGGCCGTGGTAAAGGTTTAGGTGGTTCCTCATTGATTAACGGGATGTGTTATATCCGTGGTAATGCAATGGACTTAGATAACTGGTCGACGCTCAAAGGGCTAGAAGACTGGAGCTATGCAGACTGCTTACCATATTATAAAAAAGCTGAAACCCGTGATATTGGTGGCAATGATTACCATGGCGCCAATGGCCCTGTATCTGTGGCAACCCCTAAAAATGGCAATAATGTCTTGTTCCATGCCATGGTTGAAGCAGGTGTACAAGCAGGCTATCCACGTACAGATGACTTAAATGGTTATCAACAAGAAGGTTTCGGTCCAATGGATCGTACCGTGACACCAAAAGGCCGTCGCTCTAGTACCGCACGTGGTTATTTAGACATGGCAAAAGGTCGCCCTAATTTAACGATCGTGACCCATGCCACTACCAATAAAATTTTATTTAATCAAAAGCAAGCGATTGGTGTGGAATATATCATCGGTGCGGATAAAACCAATCTCACACAAGCACGTGCAAACCGTGAGGTCTTGCTTTGTGCGGGTGCTATCGCATCACCACAAATTTTACAACGTTCGGGTGTTGGTGAAAGTAGCTTCCTTAAATCAATGGATATCGATGTCGTACATGATTTACCGGGTGTCGGTGAAAACTTACAAGACCATTTGGAAATGTACTTACAATACAAATGTAAGCAACCTGTTTCACTCTACCCCGCTTTAAAATGGTTTAACCAGCCTGCAATTGGTGCTGAATGGTTATTTAATGGGACTGGTATTGGCGCAAGCAACCAGTTTGAAGCAGGCGGATTTATCCGCAGCTCAGATGAATTTGACTGGCCGAATATTCAATATCACTTCTTACCCGTTGCGATTAACTATAACGGCAGTAATGCAGTGAAAGAACACGGCTTCCAAGCGCATGTTGGTTCTATGCGCTCACCAGCACGTGGTCGAATTAAGCTGAAATCTAAAGATCCATTTGAACATCCAAGTATTCTGTTCAACTATATGTCGACTGAGCAAGACTGGCGTGAATTCCGTGATGCCATTCGTATCACCCGTGAAATCATGCAACAGCCTGCATTAGATGCATATCGTGGCGATGAAATCAGTCCTGGAAAACAGGTGCAAACTGATGCTGAACTGGATGATTTCGTGCGCAACCATGCTGAAACTGCTTACCATCCTTCATGTAGTTGCAAGATGGGTGAAGACGAAATGGCAGTGGTTGACGGTCAAGGTCGTGTACACGGTTTACAAGGCTTGCGCGTTGTTGATGCTTCGATTATGCCGCTGATCATTACTGGAAATTTAAATGCCACAACGATTATGATCGCGGAAAAAATCGCAGATCAAATTCGTGGCAAAAAATTGCCACGTTCTGAAGCGGGTTATTACAAAGCTGGCACAGCACCTGTGCGCAAAGCGCCTTTACGTCCGATCGTGTAAAAGTATTCATATTTTAGCGACACCTCAGTTTTGACTGAGTGTGTCGCATCTTTCAAGGACGAATAAAATGAGAAAAAAATTATTATTGACCATCCCTTTGAGTTTATTTTTTCAAACCCTACATGCCAATGAATCTGGTGTAGAAACGCCGTCTCCATATAGTGCAAATTTGACAGTAGCCAGCCAATATATCTCACGTGGTTTTCAACAGACCTGGGGCAACCCTGCTGTACAAGGCGGATTTGATTATGCTCATCCCAATGGTTTTTATGCCGGAACTTGGGCTTCTACTGTGAGTGATAACTTCATCCGTGATGCCAATGTTGAATGGGATGTCTATACTGGTTATAGCCGTAGTTTCGGTCAGTTAAATCTGGGTACTAAAGTCGCTTATTACTACTATCCTGGGGCAAAAACCACTGCTGAAACAGGTCATACCCGTTTTGATTATGGTGAAATTATTCCAGAAATCAGCTATGGTCCGCTGAGTGTTAAATATGCAATTACCTATACTCAAGATTATTTTGGCAATAATTCTGACACTTTAGCAATTGGTTCCAATAAGCACTCTCGTGGTTCAGGCTTTTTAGATGTGAATTGGTTACAACCCATCGCTCAAGGCTGGTCGGTGAATATGCATTATGGCAATCAACGTATAAAAAACTTTTCTGCCGCAAGCTTTCAAGATGCCAGTGTTGCCATTAACAAAGCGCTGCCTTATGGCTTATCTTCCAGTTTAAGTTATAGCAAAGCATGGGACAAAGACGGATATTATCAAAAATACAGCAATGGCAATCCTAATGCCAAAATTTCAAATCCAATTGATTCCACCCTCACTTTTTCACTCACTAAAAAGTTTTAAGCTAAAGTTTAGATATTCAGTAACCTGTTATAGATCAACCAAAAACCATGCCCTCCATGAGCGTGGTTTTTTAATGTCTATAGTCACCCCCCTAATTATTCATACAAGTGATTTCTATCAAGTCATTGATCAGAAATGAACTTATGTTTTTGTATGTGCTTTTAGAAACTGTTGGTTATCAATTCATTTTTTTTACTTTTGAATTATAGATGGTGATTCTACCGTGAGGCGACATGGATGTCGCCGTTGGGCGGGGGTACAGGACGTACCCCTCGCCCAATAGAAGATTTTTGTCACTTTTCATCTCTGAAAAGTGAGGCATCGCCTACACAAAGCTATTTAAACTTTGAATGTAAGGTGTGGCATTGCAAGCTTTTTATAATTAAATAATTTATTTTCTCATGCAATTGATTTAATTAAAAATATTCATTAAAAGAAATTATATTCTTGTGTCTGAGCTTTTTTGACAGGTTGACTTATATCTTGGCTTATTTCAATAAAGCAAACTCAAATCTCCCCATACTGTTGAATTTTCATTAGACAGCCATTGATTGTTTGTATAAAGTATTAGGAACGATTGTTCCAATATGAGTTAATATTATGCGTACGAAAGAGTTTGATCCTGAAGAAGTTGAAAATGCGGTTATGCAAGTTTTCTGGCGTAAAGGATTTGCAGCGACATCAATTCAAGATTTAGTTGAGGAAACTGGACTCTCACGCAGCAGTTTATATAGTTCCTTTAAAAATAAAGAGCAACTCTACCAACAGGCCTTATCTCGCTATCAACGCCTGATCAGTAAATCAAATATTGATTTGTTATCTAGTGATGGATCAGTCAAAAGTATTATCCAACAATTACTATCTCGTATCATTGAAGATGAATTAAATGATCCGCAACATCGCGGTTGCCTAATGGCCAATGCCTGTTTGGAGTTAGCAGGACACGATCAAAAGACTGCAGAATCTGTCACGTACAACTTTGAACGATTACAGCTCGCACTGGAACAGCTCATGATCAGAGGAAAGCAATCTGGTGAAATCACCCTACACAATTCTCCACAAGCCTTAGCACTTTTTTTCGTGAATACCATTCAAGGCATTCGCGTTTTGAGCAAAGGCTGTAGCGCAGAAAATCGTCAGCAATATCTAGAGAATGTTGCTGAAGTCGCACTAAATACCTTGTATTAATTTTTAGTTTCACCCCCTTAGCCGACTGGGTAGTTTGCAACGCTGAGGGTTTTATTTACCTTAAAATGGAACGATCATTCCAATATAAATACAACATGGAGTAAACAATGAATATTAATCTTGAAAATTTTGGGATGCCTATATTCCTTAAACGAGATGACCTTTCTGTCAATCATACACAGAGGTTTAGCGCATGAATCAGTTCAACAACAGATCAGAGCAGAACCGATCTACACTCAGCTTACCAATTTGGAAATTATTGGCATTTACGGTTGCAGGTTTTATTACCATTATGACGGAAATCATACCAGCGGGCTTATTGGCATTGATCAGTCATGACTTAGAGGTGTCTGAAGCTTTAGCAGGACAAATGATTTCAGTTTATGCCCTAGGATCGGTCATTGCAGCGATCCCTGTGGTTGCTGCAACACGGAGTTGGTCAAGAAAACCTTTATTGTTATTGGCAATCACAGGCTTGTTTGTCTTCAATAGTCTAACAGCGCTATCTTCCAGCTATATCATCATCCTGATTTCACGATTTATTGCAGGAATGTCTGCTGGAATTATCTGGGGTATCTTGGCAGGTTATGCTCGAAGTCTGGTTCCTGCCCATCTACAAGGCAGAGCGATGGCAATCGTTGGAGTGGGTCAACCCATCGCATTATGTCTGGGTGTGCCTTTAGCTATTGGGTTGGGCAATCTGTTTGGCTGGCGTGGGGTTTTCTGGATGATTTCAGGACTTGCTTTAATCCTGATCATCTGGATAAAAATAAGCCTTCCTCATTTGGCAGGACAACCAGCAAGCAAACAACAATCTATTCTCAACGTCTTGGTACACCCCGGTATAGGCGCAATTTTAGCGGTTATTTTTGTTTGGATTTTGGCACACAACATACTTTATACCTTTATTTCGCCTTATTTGGCTGCTGTACAGCTGAGTGAGCATATTGATCTTATTCTTCTTATTTTTGGCCTTTCTTCAATATTCGGCATTTGGATTACAGGTATTTGGATCGATAGATCATTACGCAAATTAACCCTGATCAGTTTAACAGGCTTTACCATCGCTGCCCTTTTCATGGGCTTGAGTAGTCATCACATCTGGCTTGTGATGCTAGGTATCGTACTTTGGGGAATGACTTTTGGTGGTGCACCAACCCTACTACAAACTGCGTTGGCAGATGTCGCAGGTGAAAATGTAGATATTGCCCAATCCATGCTGGTGACGGTGTTTAATCTTGCGGTTGCAGGGGGCGGTATTTTAGGCGGCATCCTGCTACAAAATGTAGGCATAGACTCATTTTTTGTTTGTATCATCGCTTTATCATTATTGGGTTTATCTATTGTATTTTTAGCGCATGAAAATGGTTTTAAAGCAGGACATCGTTTGGGCAGCAAATAAATTTAAAGCTGTCATTTAACACCATGCTTCGATGACAACAGCTATTGGATCAAACAGCGCTATCATCGTTGACTGGGCTATTTGATCCGTCTCTTAAACGATAGCTGAAGCGTGCTCATAATGAACGCAATCAACCACAATGTAGACACTGAATCGACACCAAAATAACCTCCATGATTTTTTCCAAACAAGGCAAATACGCGCAAATATAAAACCTTTAAAATATAGAAGCGAACAATATACAAAACATCAATTTGTACCGTTATTTCACAGCAACACTTAAAAAATTTACCGATTATCACATAGACTTTTTGCAAAATTTAATTAATAATGATTATCAATTTCATTATCTGAAAAATTGGTGAACACTTTGGAACAGCCTACTCTAGCGACTGAAGCGATTCGAGCATTTTTTACCTTACAATGCTGCTGGTTAAACAGTGAAGAAATTTATCTTGAACAAGGTTGTTTGCATTGTGGTTCGGCAGCAACTTATTTAATTTATTTTACCCATGCGCCTATTCAAAAATTAATGCTTGATTTTATTCAAAAATATAACTGCCATAACAGCAAAAAATCAGACTTACTCGACTTATTAGACTTTGAACAGAATTATAATGATTTTTTACAAGTGCTTGAAAGTGCAGTAAACAGTTATGCTCGACAATATCAAAACCAAGCTTGTCATTTGGCATTTGAAAGTGTTGAATCTATTTTTGAACGTGAAGCAGCCATCGCATGTTAAGGAATTGGTGCAGCAATAAATCAAGCTGTAATGATTGAATCGAATAGACTATTTTTTAATTTAATGACATCAATTTGTTACTCTCAATCTATCAAAATAAAGGGGCCAACAAGTTGCTTGAAGTCTTCTCGACAACAGCAACTTATTGACCCCGATAATAAATCTTAAGTTAAGATCCAGCATATAAGACTTAGTCAACAAAAGTTAAGCGATTAAATTTTCATACTTATACCCAGCTGTACCCCACGCCCAGGAAGTGGTGCAATGTATTTTAATGGCGAGTTCTGTGGTCGTGCATCTTCATTTAACAAATTAGACCCATTGAGAAAAACATCAAAATTGGCATTTTGTAATTTGAAGTGTTTCTGAATTTGTAGATCCAACAAGTTATAAGACGGCAATGGAATTTCTTTAGACACATTTTTGCCTAAATACTGAGCTTGATCATAGTAAATATTGGATAAGCGTGCTGACCAATCATTCTTATTCCATTCAAGATTTAGCCCATAACGGTTCGTTGGCATATTGGGTAAGTAATTTCCATCATTTGCCAAACTGGTTTTGTTTGGATTGAGGTTTTTATTTTTCACCAAGTCAGCAAAAGCAGAGATCAAAAGATTGCCATACTGATTGAGTTCAAACTTTTGTTTTAAATCAATTTCAAATCCAGTGATTTCAGCATCTGTCTGGGTCCAATATTTAAGCGGCAAGCGATTACGCATTTGTGCCCCTGAATGGGTCAAATACAAATACTTGTCATATTTCATCTTATATACAGTCGCTTCAAAATTAAAATTTTTATAATTGAACAGGCCTGTTAACTCAAGATTTTTGGACCTTTCTTCTTTGAGTTTTTGATTGCCTTCTTCTTGTAACATAATTGAATAATGTGGATTGCTGGCATAAAGTTCATTAATTTCAGGCGCTCTATCTGACACTGAATAACGCAACTTTAAACCCAATAGATCATTATATTTTAGGTATGAACCGAAACTGTAGCTTTCAAGATTAAATTTTGTATCGGTGAGTTTTGTATTCGGTGAATTTCTGGATGGTACAAAATCACTTTTTTGAATTTTATGTTCAACCTTTTCGTTACGATAACCAGCATCGAGTTCTAGCCAATCAAAGTCTAATTTTTCCTTGATAAACACGGCTTGTGTTTGCGTATTGATATTCGGTAAATAACGTAAATTTCCATGTCCTACCACTTTACGATCAATCTGATTAAAGCCAATAAAACCATTCCAAAATTCAACAGGTCTATGCTTCAGTAATAATTCAGCCTGTTGGGTATCAAATTTATAGTTATTGGCCATTTTTGATCCTAAATATTCTCCTGATGTATTAACGCTCTTACTCACATCAAATTGTATTTGTTTCAATAACAACGGGCTAAAATTAAACTCGCTGTCTAAGGCATATCTTCGCTGATCTGTTTTCACCCCGACTGGTATGCTGTCACTGGTAGATTGAAAAGATTTATTTTCAAGAGAAAATCCGGGTACCCCATATTCACTTTTTTTTGAATCAGCACTGAGCCCAATACGTCCATTGTCGAGAAAATAAGTGCTTCCAATCGCAAAGTGTTGATTGTCTAAATAGCTATTGCCCAACTTGTTTTTATAGTTGGGTGTGACATCTTTATTAATTTTGTTTTCAGTATATTGCTGAGTATTGGGTACATATTTAGGGTTTACTGGATTGGTATAGGTTTTTCCACTCCAAACTGAGGTAGGTTTATCTGTATAGAAGGAAAATGAACCATCTGCCCAATCGGGATTTTCCGTCATAAATTGGTCAATATAAGGCTGTGATGCCGTATTATAATTTTTTTGAATGCGTGCTTCTTTTTGGCAAGCATCTGCCAATGCTGTATTTACCCCACCCGTCGTTGGAAATACACCAGTATTACATACGCTCGCTTTACCCTCTCCCGGAATTTTATAAGCGGACATATCTTGGCTAGAAAACAATACATTGGTAGAAAAATTACTTTGGTTATTGAGATTGAGTTTAAAGCCTTTGGCATCAAAATCATTCCAGCCCTTTTTCGCTACAAGCTCTAATTGAGAACTTTTATTCGGCATCGCTGTATCGATTAGACCAGAATCAATATTCACACTTCCGCCAATGGCATTACCACCATAACGTACACTGTCTGAAGATTTATTGACGGTAACAGATTGAGTGAATAAAGGATCAAAAGGAATATTAATATTGCCGCTGATACTATTCATTCCATAAATAGACTGACCATTTTCCAAAATCTGCACCCGGTTTCCACTCAAACTGCGAATCACAGGCGCACCTGAGTTGGGACCAAAAGCACTACTTTGTACTCCAGAAAGATGCTTTAAAGCATCACCTAAAGTTTTATTGTCTGCATTTCTATTTTCTACAACGATACTTTGATTGATAAATGGATCATTTTCAGCATTGACTCGAATCACTGGAAGTACAGTCAGTTGTTTATTTTCAATCGCATATGCAGGAAAGACCGGTAAAGAAATAGCGATTGCTAAAGTATGGTGACGCATCATGGATTCCGGATTGTAATTTATTGTTATGTTATAACATTGCATAAACAGATGTACAACAATTATCATCAATGCGTGTACAGCTAGACCAGCTAGCGATTTATATCGGAAATAAAGAAATATAGAAGATGAAAAAGGAAGCCGTATTAGGTGTGCTTGATCTGTTGCGCCAGCTTCTGAATATTCATACTAATCTCATCTGGAGTATGCGCTGCATAGCCAAACAATACTGCTGCTTTTTCATAAGGCTGTTGACAGTAGCGAGATAAAGGCTGAACAGCCAGATTAATAGCAAGACACTGATCAATAAAGCTTTGCTCAGTCCATGGGGCTTTTAGCCAACAAATCACATGAATCCCTGAGTCGGTTGGCTGAACAGTCAATATATCTGCAAGAAACTGTTGAATCGCAGCAATTAATGCCTGTTGACGTTCTTGGCAAGCTTTACGCACTTTACGGACATGGCGTGCATAATGCCCCTCTTTGATAAACAAAGCCAAAGCCGCTTGTTCTAAATAAGCACTCCGCGTATCGGTATAATATTTTGCCAGACTCAATGTTTCTATCAGCGATTCTGGAACCACCATAAATCCAAGTCGAAACTCAGGAAACATCATTTTAGAAAAAGTACCTGAATAGATTACTCTTTGCTGTTGGTCTAAGCCCTGTAAGGCTTGAATTGGATGCGTTCCATATCTAAACTCACTGTTATAATCATCTTCAAAAATCCATTTTTGCTGACTTGCGGCCCATTCCAATAGGGCCAATCGTCGACTTAAACTGAGTGTTCCACCTAAAGGGAACTGATGAGAGGGTGCGGTATAGATGAATTTACTTTCGGAATAATGCTGAATAATCTCAGCAATTTTCATCCCTTCGTGATCACTTGATACAGGATGAACTTGAATGCCAAAACTCCGAAAAATATTTAAAGCGGCATCATAGCCGGGCTCATCTAAACAGATCTGATCCAAAGGTTGTAATAATGCATAAGCTGCAAGATGAATCGCTTGTTGGGTACCATTTACAATCAAAATTTGTTGTACATCGCATTTTAGCCCCCGCGTAGAACGAACATAATCACAAATAGCCTGACGTAAAGGCAAATAGCCACGACAATCATGAAACTGACCCAATTGCTGATGAGACTGCCGCCAAGCACGTCCCAATAATTTCCCCCAAAGTGAATGGGGAAATAAATCGGTACAGCCAACGCCGACATGAAATATTTTTTCACCCTGCCCAAATACATTTTGTTTCTGCCAAGCAGGTAATAAATTTGCGATATGCGGATTAATATTTAGCTTGTGACAGATGTCAGATGCAGATTTTGTCGCTATCTCTGGTATAGAAATTAATTGGTCAGGAATCAGCTCAGCGACATATGTACCAGAGCTTGGCTTGGTCACAACATAGCCTTCATCCAGTAAACGATCCATTGCAGCCAAGACTGAATTTCTAGAAATCGACATCATTTCCGCCAAGACACGACTAGAGGGCAGTTTGGTTCCAGAAGCCAGTCGGCCATCTAAAATTGCATCACGTAAAACACTATATAAACCCTCTTTAATCACCCCTTTAGGCAAGATTAAATGAGGGAAATAAGCCGATGCTGCTGTCGCCATAAGTAAAACTGGTACTGTTAAAAATACTCAAAGTGTATCTTATTTGAATACCACAATCACACTTAAACTCATTTCTCCTCTTTCTTTCCCGATGACTGGAGAATACCTGTGGAAAATTTAGTGGTTCAAATTGTGCCTGTTGTACAACAAGACTATAAACAATGGGTGGAGTATTGGCTGGCTTATCAAGACTTTTACCAAGTGGCTTTATCCAATACTGTTACGCAAACCACTTGGCAACGTTTTTTTGATGATCAAGAACCGATATATTGTGCTGTTGCTAAACAAGGTGAGCATGTTCTCGGCTTTGTACATTATGTGATCCATCGCTCGACATGGGCCGAGACCAACTTTTGCTATCTAGAAGACTTATATGTTTCTCCACAGGCAAGAGGTCAACATGTAGGCAAGCGTCTGATTGAATATGTACAACAGCAAGCGATTGTTCAACCCTGCGCGCGCTTGTATTGGCACACGCAACAAAGCAATCAAACTGCACAAAAACTCTATGACTGGATTGCTGAAAAACCAGGGGTCATTGAATATCGTATGGCGTTAAATTAATCCATAAAAAACCAGAAACACAATGCTTCTGGTTTTTGCTTAAACCGTTCTAAAGTCAGTTAAACAAGATTCAAAATACTTTCTAAGTCTCTTAAGCATCATCAGCTCACAAAAACCTGATACAACTTTTCAACAGTTTGACGGATTTCCAATTCGGTCAGGGCTGCAAAACCAAAACGAATATAGAAACTGTGATCAGAATGATGCCATTCCGAACCAAAATCATATTCAGAATCAATATGTAATTGTTTTAAAACCGTTAAAAACTGCTGTTGAAAAGGTAACTTAAACTTTACCCACAACGCCATGCCGCCTGCGGGTGGGGCTATTTCAACCCACTCCTCAAAAGTCTGCTGAAAAGCCCTCACAGCAAAGTCTCTACGTTGCTGATAAATCTTACGCATTTTACGGATATGCCGCTTAATTTCACCCTGCTGCATCAGCTCAGCCATTGCCAATTCAGTAATCGCATTGCCCTGTTTATCGATCAGCAAAATGTCTTGTTTCATCGCCTGAATAATTTGCACATTGGTCACCACATAACCAATTCTTAAACTGGGCGCAAACACTTTAGACAAAGAGCCGATATGAATCACTTTGTCTGCTGCCGGTAAGCTGATTAACGGCGGAATGGGTCGACTGTCATAATGAAATTCATGGTCATAATCATCTTCAATAATATAAAAATCAAAGGCTTTAGACAGCTCTAACAGCTTTAATCTTCGATCCATAGACATCGTCACTGTCGTTGGATATTGATGATGAGGTGTGGTGTATACCGCAGCAACTGCATGGCTGGACAAAATTTCAGTTAAATGATCGGTATCTAGACCATGCTTATCCAAACGCACGCGAATAATTTGATAATGATTAGACAGGAATGTTTCCACTGCAGGTGGATAAGCCCATTGCTCTACCACAATAATATGACGCTGAGGCTGATGTTGAGCCAGAACCCGCGCAGCTAGAAAAATCCCCATTTGACTGCCACGAACCACACAAATATTTTCCATAGAGGTCTGTATAAAACGCTCCATAGACAACATTTCTAATAAGGCTTGACGAAGTTCTAAACTGCCCTGCGGATCTCCATATCCCATGGTTTGATGGCGTGTTACTTGAATCAATGCATGCCGATAAGCCCGTGAAAACAATTCATACGGGATCAACCGATTATCTGGCACACCATCATTTTTGATCAGCATCTGAGTTGGCAAAACTGCTGTGATATCGACCTGTTCGGGTGTAGGCGATGACTGCACTTTTAAGTCTGGTAAATTTTCAGAGACAAAGGTGCCTTGCCTAGCTTTTGAAACCAGCCAACCCTGTGCCTCCAAATCTTCATATACCGATTGTACGGTTTTTCGGTTAATCCCGAGTTCATCCGCCAGTGTACGTGAACCTGGCAAGCGTGTTGCCTGAGTAATTCTGCCAGATAAAATCTCTTGAATAATCTGATTTGCCAACTTTAAAAAAAGGGTCTTTTCTTCACGATCTTCTAAATGTAGCCGAATTTTCCAAGGCTGACGCATAACTCTCTGGCCCATATAAGTTTTAGAAACTGGATATTTTAATCCATCCACAGAATTTTTATTCTGTACTTAGGCGATGTGAAAATCAACTCAGCGAGAGGTTTTATTTATGCAAACGGCACAACTCGATAAACAGCAATTGATGCAAAATGCACAGCAAAATATGCAGCAATTTATTCAAGATTCAAACTACACAGATCGACAAAAGTTGGCATTAAGCTGCCGTATTTTATTTGACCACGGCCATGATGCTGGCTTAGCGGGACAAATCACTTGTCGTACCACGCAAGGCAATAGCTTTATCACCCAGCGTTTTGGTCTCGGCTTTGATGAAATTACCGCGCAAAACTTATTGGAAGTTGATGAAGATCTAAAGCCACTAGATCAACAAGGCATGGCAAATCCTGCAAATCGCTTTCATACATGGATTTATAAACAACATCCTGAAGTGAATTGCATTATCCATACCCATCCAACACATATTGCAGCGTTGTCGATGCTCCGTGTGCCCTTAGCGATCGCACAAATGGATACCTGCGCTTTATATGAAGACTGTTCTTTTGTGGAAGAATGGCCGGGAGTCCCCGTCGGCAATGAAGAAGGTATTTTTATTTCAGAAGCCTTAGGTAAAAACCGCGCTGTACTGCTATCACATCATGGTCAGTTAGTAGCAGGTAAAACCATTGAAGAGGCTTGCAACTTAGCCATTTTAATTGAACGCGCTGCCCGACTTCAGCTTTTGGCAATGGCTGCTGGACAAATTCAGCCTATCCCACATGAACTGGCAAAAGAAGCCCACGACTGGGTCTCTACCAACAAGCGTAATAATGTCAATTTTGCCTACTATGCGCGTAAAGCTTTAAAAAATCATGCGGACTGTATCGAGGAGTAATGAAAATGAAATTAGAAGGCATTATTGCATACCCAATCACACCATTTCACCCAGACACACAAGCTGTCGATGTTGATGCACTGACCATCACATTAAATGCTCTGCTAGAACAACAATGTAATGCGATTGTGCCATTGGGCAGTGCTGGTGAAAGTGCTTATTTATCTTGGCAAGAATGGCAACAAGTCGCACAAAAAAGTATCGAAGTCGTTAATCAACGTGTCCCGGTCATGTTGGGAATTTCTGAACTCACAACGGCGATGGCGATTCAAAAAGCCCAAAAAGCCGAGGAGCTTGGCGCTGATCTAATTATGGTGATTCCAGTGTCTTACTGGAAACTCAATGATCAAGAAATCTATGATTATTATCAGCAAATTGCTGCATCCACCAAACTGCCGATCATGGTCTATAACAACCCTGCAACCAGTGGCGTAGATATGTCACCAGAATTGATCGTGAAAATGTTTCAAGAAATTGAGAATATTTGCATGGTTAAAGACAGTACAGGTGATATTCAGCGCATGCATAAATTTCATGAATTATCCCAAGGACAGTTGCCCTTTTATAATGGCTGTAATCCTTTGGCGCTTGAAGCATTTTGTGCAGGTGCAAGTGGTTGGTGTACTGTGGCGCCAAATCTACTCGGTCAGCTACCAAGTCAATTATATCAGGCAGTCAAAGATGGTGATTTAGACCACGCCAAAGCCTTGTTTTATCGTCAATTGCCTTTGTTGCGCTTTATTGTACAAGGCGGCTTACCGAAAACAGTCAAAGCAGGTTTAAATGAATTAGGTTTTTCTGTAGGTGAACCAAGAAAACCGTTACAACATGCCACTCCACTAGAAGTTCAGCAATTAAAGTCGTTGATGGCCTTAGCAAAACAAGCGTAAACCATCGACGTATGCGCTTGTGAAGTTATAAAATTGATCCGATAAACATGCTTTGTTGCATACACAGCCGATCCGCTGCTTTGACAGATACTCATTTGACAAATACTCAAATGATAAGTAAATGTCATCCATCGGTGTTTAAATCTAAATGCAACAAAGCAGTTATTGCCATAGCAAATATCGGCATAACAAACAGATCAATTCCCAAATCAGCTTTTTAAAAACTAAATCCAAGGTTTAAATTGATCCGATACAACCATTGGTCACTATAGGGTGAAACGGTCGAGCTAAAACCGGTTGAATTCATTGCACCACCAATAATATTGGCATTTTTCCCCCAAGTATAATCGGCCCACACCATAAAGGGTGACGCAATAAACATCATCCCAGTGGTATTCATTTGAGAATCTGACCAATCATCACGTTTCTTATCCATATAACTATAATCATTGTAGAATCGGATCGCTTTGAGTTTGCCCATATTTTGCATAGGTAAGGTATAGGCAAGATTTAAACTGGCAACTGTCGCTTCAGAGGCAATAAAATAAGCAGGGGTAAATCCGTTATTCCCCATTAAAGTCATATCATTATTGACCCCATCAGGATTCTTTGCATCATATTGATAATGAATCACAGAGCTTTGTAAATTAAAGCGTTTGTAATTGTTATCGCTATGCACCCCTACTGCATAATATTGGCCATTTTTATCGGTGGTTTTATTATGCAATTGCGCAATTGCCCCCGATACCCCGACTTCCTGCTTACCCACTTTGGTGTCTAACTTGCGCACAATCCGCGTATTGAATTGATGGCGCTTTTCATTTTGATAGGCTTTTTGACTTGGAAATGCATTGTCGGCTAGGTCATCATAAGTGGCACTTTCGGGCGAATAGCGCAGATTGGCTGCCAGCATTTCAGGGTAATAGCCCAGTTTTACATCCCAGTCCTGATTATGAAAATTCCAGTTCAAACCTGGCGCAATGTTATTGCCATAGCCCAAAAAGAATGGAATATGGTAAGTCCAACCATTTTGCGGATAAGGATAAATCGCAAAAGGTTTATATACAAAGCCGGCTTCTAGACTATTCTGTTGATCTAAATTGTAGCCCACGTAGGCTTTTTCGATCGAGCGTTTCTCTTGGTCTTGAAACAAGTAGCTTGCATTAAAATAGGCATCGTCAAATTTACCTTTGACATCGACTCTAAAAATATCAAAATAGAGTTTGCCAAAGCCATCATTCGGTCCTTCCCAATTTTCATAGCGTTGGTTTAATCGCACCACGCCACCCAATTTTATAGAGTCCGTCTCATCTTCACTTTTCCATTCTAATGCTGAGCTTTGCGCCAAAACATTGGATGTGGTACCCAAATACAATGCTGCAAGTAGCATCGCGATAGCTGTCTTTTTCATAATTGCGTCCTTCCCTTGTGTTCCAACGATCCTGTTGGACTTTTGTTTTACTTATAAAACATAGTTTTTATTGTATTTTGAGCAAAAAAAATTGCTGGTGAATTTACTGAACATCCGATGCCAACATCGAATGTTCAACTGGGTTTAATAAAGTTTTTTCTGCGGCGGTCCTGCAAAGTTCAGTGGTCCAATCGAATTCATATCCAATTCGATCACACTTGGCCCTTGAAAATCGACCGCTTGTTGAATCACACTTTTAAACTCATCTGCACTGCCCACTTTCCAGCTTTTCACTCCCATTGCTTCCCCTAAGACTTTATAATCAGGGGTATGCAACTCGTTGAAATATTGACGCCCACCAAAGTAATTCTTTTGGATACCACGCATTACGCCATAACCACCATCGTTCATGATCATTAGCACCATGTTGGTATTTTCTTGCGCCATGGTGGCAATCTCACCGATACCGAGCATCAAACCACCATCGCCCACGAGACCAATCACTTTTTTATCTGGATTGGCAATAGAAGCGCCAATTGCCGTGGCTAAACCAAGACCAATTGCCCCTGCAAGTGAGTGAATATTTTGATTCGGTGCTTGTACTGGAAATAGTCGGCTGCCCCAAGTACTGCCCGACATGGTAATATCACGAACAAAGATGCCGTCTTGTGGCAGTGCCGCACGTAAGTGATCACAGATCAGTGCATATTGATCCAGCTGAGTACGCAGTGCCTCAATAGCGGACTGTTTGGCCGCAACAACCGCTGCATCATAATCTGCATCAACTTTTGAGATACCGCTTAGCCCTGTGAGCACACGTTGTAATACATCTTTGGCATCAGCACAAATGAAGTTATGAACTTTATAATTACGTTGCTGCGCCACTGGATTGGCATCAATCTGAATCAGATTATCAGGGAACTGCACCGAATAGGTTTTGGTTTCATTGCTGCGTAAACGCGAGCCCACTACCACCAATAAGTCAGCCTGTTTTAACAGTTGCTCGACCCCTGCTGAGTTATGGAATGCACCTAAACTGCGTGGATGCTCATCCGCTAACACACCACGGGCATGAGTCGAAGAAACCACAGGAATCCCAAGATCTGCAATGGCTTTCACTTCATCAACACTATTTAACGTGCCACCACCAATCCAAAAGATGGGGCGTTTGGCTTTTTTAACTTCATCAACTATTAAATCAATTTCAACTTGCTCAGCCTGCGGTAATTCAAGCGCTTTGACAGGACCTAAATTCAATGGCAAGTCAATTTCTGCAGCTTGCACATCAATCGGGAGCTCAACGCTTACAGGCCCCATCGGTACTGTGGTTGCAACACGAATTGCTTCACGAATTACACCCACTGCATTGTCTGGACTGGTAATACGAAATGCAGCTTTGCTTGAAGCACGTAAGAAGGTCAGTTGATCTTTGGTTTCATGGATAAAGCTGGCATCACGATCAAGATATTCACGTTCAACTTGCCCAGTTAAATGCAACACAGGACTCCCAGCATTCATCGCTTCAATCAATGAGCCTACTGCATTGCCTGCCCCTGCACCAGTACTGGTCAAAGCAACCCCTAAACCTTTAAAGCGTGAGTGACCATCTGCCATGGTGACTGCACCTGCTTCGCCACGCGCTGCCACAAAACGAATTTTTTCACGACGCCCTACGGCATCTGCAATTGGTAGGTTATGAATCGAAATCACCCCATAGATACTTTCCACTTGGTGTGCTTCTAAAACACGCGCGATTGCTTCGCCTACATTTACACGTTCTGTCATTGTTTATTCCTCAAAAACTTTTTCATTCCATGAATTTATTATTCACACCAAGGATTTGGCTGTTCGCTTAATCCCATATAAATACTTTTTTGCTGCATATAAGACAAAATACCTAAACGCCCTTTTTCACGCCCGATACCACTTTCTTTAAAGCCACCAAACGGTGCCGAAATAGAGAATTTTTTATAGGTATTAATCCAGACTGTACCGACTTCCAAAGCACGTGCAATTTGCCAAGCTTTACGGTAGTTTTCAGTCCAGATTCCTGCTGCAAGCCCGAAACAACTGTCGTTGGCTTGGGTGATTAAATCGGCTTCATCGTGATACTTCATCACCACCAAGACTGGACCAAAAATCTCTTCCTGACAGGTTTGTGCAGTATTATTTAAGCCCGTGATGATGGTCGGTAAGTAATAACTTCCTTTCGCCAAATCACCATCCGTCAGCGCTTGACCACCCACTATAACTTGACCACCTTCTTGCTTGGCCAATTGCACATAGGCATCGACAGAAGCCAAATGCTTTGGATTAATTAAAGAGCCCAAATGTACACCCGCTGTTTCTGGATGTCCCACTCGTAAAGCTTTGGTAATTTCAACCAAACGCTTAAGGAACTGATCGTAAATACCGTGATGCACGAAGAGTCGTGAACCTGCAATACAGGCTTGTCCTGCGGAACTAAAGATCCCATAAGCCACCCCTTTAGCAGCCAATTCAATATCTGCATCAGGCATAACAATCGTAGGGGATTTTCCACCAAGCTCTAATGAGGTGGTAATCAATTTATCTGCGGCAAGATGAGCCAAATGACGCCCTGTAGTGGTTCCGCCTGTAAATGAAATTTTGCGGACCAAAGGATGCTTTACGATGGCATCACCAATTACAGAACCACGCCCCACTAAAACACTGAGTAAGCCTTTTGGCAGTCCTGCTTGTTCAAAGATTTTGGCGAGTTCCAAGGCAATTAAAGACGTTGCTTCTGCCGGTTTAAGGATCACCGCATTTCCAGCAGCAATCGCAGGGGCAAGTTTTTGAACTTCACTGGCAATCGGTGAGTTCCACGGTGTAATCGCGGCCACCACACCGACAGGTTCATGCACACTCATGGTCATAAAGTCAGCCGCACGTTGTGTGGTGAGTTCATCATTCAGCGTTTCACATGCTGCGGCAACATAGCGTGCCGTCACGGCTGCACTCATCACTAAACCACGTGTTTCAGCCAGTGGCTTACCATTATCACGGGTTTGTAATTTTGCAAGCTCATCTACACGCGCTTCAATAATCTCTGCCACTTTATACAAAATACGCGCACGTTCATGTGGCATGCTATTGCGCCAGCCTGCTTGTCGCCATGCCAAATCTGCTTTTTCAATTGCTTCATTGACATCATCTAAACTCGCTGTAGAAATTTCAGCATTTACAGATTGATCTGCTGGAAACAGACTTTGAATCGTATTGCCTTTACCTAATCGCCATTCACCTGCGATATAAATTTCCTTTACCATGATCAAATCCTTTTAAATCTGAATTGCTTCAACGCTATTGCGACATGCACGAATCACGCTTAGCGCAGCCAAAGTTGAGGTTTTGGGATTACTTGCCAAAGGCACCCCCACCAATTCAATGGTCATTTCACCAAACACGCCTTCTGCCACAATGGTGTGCTTGTTTTTATTGGTTTTTGGATCAACCGTAAGCTCAACCATGGTTTCATCCATGCCTAAACCTGCGAGTGCTATGGTCGCTGCAACATTGGCATTGGCTGGAAACTTCAGTGCTGCTTCTCTGGCTGTACCACGAAAAAAAACCATAGCTCCACTGACCTGATCGAGATCAACCAATTGTTCAGCATAACTGCCACGCCAACTCTTCGGACTTTTACAGCCTTTATAGGTGACCTTTTCCAAACCACCTTCTTTTGCCGCAGAGATACCATCGATCCCCGCAATCGCACCTGCTAAAAGATGCAGATGGGCATCGTGTTGTTCCGCAGTCTGTTTCAGTTGAGAGAAAAATTCGCTATCGGCTAAGGTTCCCACTGAAATCAGACCAATGGTCCAACCTTTGGCTAACACCTTTTGGGCATGTTCTTTTACCGCCGCTTGGCCTGCCACTTCAATCACATAATCAGGCGTGCCAAGGCATTGATCAATCGAACTAATCACCTGTACCTGAGCGGATACTTGTGCCTGTACTTTTTCAACACTGCGTGCAGGCACCACAATCCATTTAAGCTGTAAATCTTGTGGCATATGTGCATACACTTCTGCTGCCATTGCACCGAAACCAATCATCATCAACTGTTTCATGGGCACACCTTATAAATGTTTGTTAAATCCACCGGAGACATCCAAGGCTGCACCCGTGGTATAGGATGCCAATGGCGATGCTAAGAACACCAAAGCGCGTGCAGGTTCTTCAGGTTTACCTAAACGTTGCATTGGAATACCGCGGTTTTTTGCAATATTGCCTGTCCACTGTTCCCATGACGCTTGGCTATCTGAACGTGTTTCAAAACGGCGTTTCCACTGTGCCGACTCCACCATGCCCAATAAAATTGAATTCACCCGAATCCCATATTGGCTAAATTCATGTGCTAAGGAATGAGTTAAATTCAGCAAAGCGGCGCGTGCCGATGACGTCGCGATCATGTGTGGTTCAGGTTGCAAGGCCAGTAAGGAATTGACATTGGTGATTGATCCACACGCCGAATGTTTTAAATCATCTAAAAATGCACGGACAGGATGTAAGACACTGAAATACTTCAATTCAATTTCTTTCATCCAATCTTCATCTTGGGTGTCTTCAAAATTGGATACACGCCCTTGACCTGCGTTATTGATCAACATGTCGACATTGCCTAAATTTTGATTGACCTGTTGTGCAAAGCGTTTTACATCTTGTTTGTCTAAAACATTGCAGGCTTGAGTAAAAATATGGGCTTGCGGATACTTTTCCAAAATATAATTTTTTGATTCTGCTAAACGCTGTTCATCCCGACCACACCATGCCACTTTGGCACCTTCTGCAACTAAAATTTCGACAGCAGCCAAACCAATGCCTGACGAGCCACCTGTTACTACTGCTACTTTTCCTTCAACTTGGAAGCTCATATTTTTCTCTCGTTTGAGTCTTAACGTGCCGATAAAATAATGTCGTTAAACTGTTGTGGTTGATCGACATAACTCAGATGACCTGCATCTGTAATCAGATGACATCGGCTCAATTGCATTTCTGCGGCAAGGTCTTGAATACCTTGTGCAGGTGTAATTTGGTCCTGATCGCCTGCAATCACGACGCAAGGAACACGAATATCTGTTAAATAATTTCTAATTTCGTCATAGGCCAACAAATACGATGCATGGGTAAAACCATCTAGGGTCAAATCCTGCATCACCGCTGTGACCAAAGCCAAAGCATGAGCATCTTGTTTAAATATTAAATGCGGTCCACGACTTGCCGCCATGCCTGCATGACCTAAGCTTTTCAACAGCATTGGTCGTTTTTGATAAACCTGTGTTTTGCTTTCCTCATCTGAACGTTGATAACCTTGTGCCACATTGGCAATCAGCAAAGTCTGTACACGTTCAGGATAAAGATGAGCAAAAGCACTGGCCTGTAAAGCCCCAAGGGAATGACCAACCAGAATGGCTTGCGGAATTGCCAAAGCGTCGATTAAACCCAACAAACGTTGTGCATAATCTTCTGCATTCGGTTGCGCTGTATTTAAACCTTCCGATAAGCCATAACCCGGTGCATCCCAAGCAATCACACGAAAAGACTGACTCAGTACATCAAGTTGGTTGATCCATGAAGCAGAACCCGAACTAATCCCATGTAGCAAAATCAACGGCTGGCCTTGACCTGCCTCACGATAGGCGTGTACTTGACCATCCACTACAATGGTTTTGACTGGATATTTGGCTAATCGATCAAGCAATGTCATGGCTGGATTCCTTTGCTGTAGGGCTGGGCTTTGTCGATTCAATCAACGTTTGATTTGCGACAATGGATGTTCTGGTGGATAGTTCGGAATGGTCGGTTTACCCGCACCTAACATCACACACATCAAGGCATCTTCCTGACCCGGATTAAACAAGCCACGGTAAATTCCAGGTGGAATTGAAATCAGGTCTCGCTCTTTAAGTTTGGTTTGAAATTTCTCACCGTTATGTTCGATAAACAGGTCAATCTCACCACGCAACATAAAAAACACTTCTTCAACATCATGATGAATATGCAAAGGCCCTTCGCACTGCGGAGGTAAAACCATGGTTGAAAAAGTGAAGTTTTCTGCTGGAACAGTGTTGCCATCATTGACTACACCTGTTGCACCCGTACCCATATAACGCATTTGGGCACGGCGATATTTGGGGTCATAGTCCGCTTGGAACTTCAAGGCATCAAAATCATATTTACGTGTTTCAAAACGTGCGATACGGGTATTTAACCAATCTTGTAAGCTTGTACCTTCAGGCTGTGACCATGATTCGAATTGTTGAGTAGTCATGTTTTAACTCCTAGATATCTTGAATTAATAACGTTTTAGTAAAGGAACCAAGAAGAACGATCCAATCACAGCAACTGCTGCTAAGAAGGTAATTCCTAAATTAAAACTGTGGGTTTGCATCACGATGTAACCGATCAGAACGGGTGCAATTGCACTGGCAAAATTACCCAGTCCATTAAAAATCCCACCCGCAGTCGCGCCCACATCAGCGGTGGTCACACGAGCAAGTAGTGCAAATATTGCTGCGACACCAAAGCCCCAAGCCATTGCGCTGAGAGACATTGCAACAATCACTAAAATTGGATCTGTCATAATGACCATGACATACATAAAGATGCCGGCCACCAGTAAGCCACTGAATACCTGAATGGCACGACGACCTAATTTGTCAGAAAGAAATGCACCAATCACTTCACCAATCAACATGGCGATAAATGGGAAGCTTGAATAAATACCAAACTCTTTAAGGTTAAAGCCCTTGTCTTGGATCAAATAAGATGGAACCCAACTGTTTAATCCCCACAGATAAGTCATCAGTGCAATATTGAAAATACACACCAACCAAAAAGAACCGTTCTGTAATAACACTTTGGTGTTGTGGATATGCCCTTTAAAATTGACACGTTTACTGGTCGATTCCAGCTCAATGGTTTTCTTGAGTTGTAAATTACGTAAGCCAAACACAATCGCAATCAGTGCAATCACAGTTAGACCAGCCATCACAAAGAAGGTGGTATGCCAATCATGCTTTGCGAGAACAGCCGCGGTAATTGGAAAACCTAAGAAGGCACCGATCGGTGTACCCAACAAAAACATGGTGGAAGCACGTGCTTGCTGACGATCTGTATAAGTTTGTTTCACGATGGTATAAGCCAAGGCAAATAATGGGCCTTCAGCTAATCCAAGCAGAACGCGGAGAATTAACATCCCTGTATAGTTGGTGGTAAAACCCATACAGAACATGAGTATCCCCCAAGATAAGACGCTCCAAAACAGCATTTTTTTAGGACTAAAAATATCGCCTAAGAAGCTTAAAAACACTGAGGAAAAACCATAAGCCAATAAAAAGCTGGTCATTAACCATCCAAGTTTTGCTTTGTCTTGGGCAATCCCCATCGCACCCTGAAAGTGCGGGTCCGCAAATAAGACTGCGATACTAATTTTGTCGAAAAATGCCAGAACGACACAGATCATCAGGACAAAAGCAGGAACCCAATGCTTCAATCCACTTTTTTCTTCATTACTCATATTTCATTCCTTCGATTGAGTCATGAACCGGATTTAATGTTTATGGTTTTAATTTCATGACATTAAATTCAGGGTCTGCTAATAATTGGGGGTCTAACACGGTATTGGATTGCATCCAGCGCTTTGCCAGTTTGACCAGTTTTGAGTCATTGATCGCAATCATATTGATCAAACAGTTTTGTTCATCCAGATAAAGATAACTGCACTGATCAGCTGCATTTTGACGTAGCACAATCTGCTTGGTTTTTTCAGGTTGGTAAGTCCCTAAAATCTGAATATTGTAGTGATACTGGTCTGACCATAACCAAGGAATATCCAGATATTCCGTATCCATACCTAACATTGACTTTGCCGTGGCAATGGCTTGATTTTGCGCATTGGCCCAAGACTGAATGCAATAGCCCAAACTTGGATGTATCGCCACATCACCTGCGGCATAAATGTCTTGGTCTGAAGTTTGTCCAAAACCATTGACGACAATGCCATCTTTAACGTCTAAACCCGCACTCACACCTAGCTCTTTGGCAATATCTGCACCCGCACCCACTACTACACAATCAAATAGTTCACTGGCATTTGGATAATTCACCACTTCAACTTGCTGTTGACCGGCTTCAATCAAATGCACATTTTTACTATTTAAATGGATCTGAGTACCTTGTTGTTGATGCATATTTTGCAAAAATTCAGACACATCAGGGCTAACGCTACGTGCACAAAGTCGATCACCGTATTCAAAAACATGCACTTGTTTGCCTTGTTTCCGTGCCGTTGCTGCAATTTCCAAGCCGATCCAACCACCACCAATTACTGCTAACTTTTGCGTATGTTGTAAGATTTCGGCTAAACGTTCACAGTCTTGTACATTCCGTAAAGTCACCACATTGGGAATAAACTGCCATGTATTGACTGGCACACGTGCTCGGCTTCCAGTCGCAATCAATAATTTGTCATAAGGCAAAACTTGACCGCTTTCTAAAACCACATGTTTTTGTTGGCGATCCACTTGAGTTGCCACAGCTGGTTTATGCCACTCGATATTAAAATCTTGAACCTGTTCAGCAGAGAACAGATGCAAACTGTCATAACTGGCTTCTTTGGAGAGGACTTGTTTTGACAGCGGTGGGCGTTCGTAAAATACCCGTTCCTCATTGGATACCACATGAATTTCACCTAGAAATCCATGTTGACGGAGTGTGCTGACCGCCCAACCTGCGGCTTGTCCTGCGCCAACGATGACAATTCTTTGCATAGCTTAATCTCCCTGTTCCAACTGCTTATACAGGTTTGACTTGGCGACGAGTGTGGTCATCTAAACCACCTTCAACCGCCCACTCAGTAAAGAGTTCTAAACAATGTTCTTCAACACGTGGTTGCCATTCTTCCGTCAAATAATCATCATTGGTGTAGTATTCAAATGCACCACCCAAAGGTGAGTTGACATACCAGAAGTAAGCCGAAGAAATTGGATGACGACCCGGACCAATAAAAGTAGACCATTCAGAACGGTTCATGTTTAAGCCACCGCCAATCACTTCATGAATATCACGCACCACAAAGGCCACATGATTGAGTCCAGCAGGCTTATTGGGTACTGAAAGCAAGAACAAATCATGGTGATAGCCTTTGCCACGGCAACGTAAAAAAGCACCACGATTACGATAAGCATCCGATAAGAAGAAACCGAGCTTTTCGATATAGAACGATTCTGTTTTTTCTAAATCTGGGGTAAAGAACACCACATGTCCAATCGCAACAGGTTGCCCTTTTTCATACACTGGACTGGCTGCATTGACACGAGTGATACTGCCGTATTGATTAATCCCTTCTGTTTTTAACGCAGGTAGCTCTTGGGTAAAGCTGGCTTGAAAGCGAATGGTCATCCCATTTGGGTCTAAGCATTGCAGCATGTCAGCCGTGGCTTGATAACCATCTACATCTTTCAGGCGAGTCGCTAAATCAGCCAAATCCTGTGCTGCATCATCCAAGCCCCAAGTCACTTCTCGTAAAGTTGAGCCTGACTCGATGGCCTGTGGTAGACGCGGATCATCACAATCAAATAAATAAATTTTACTGCCGTTCTGGGTTTGATAAAGATCCGTACCCTCAATATCTGATTGGCTTGGCTTTAAACCAAAATCTGCCAAAAATTTATTTGAAGCAGCCCGATCCTCAACGCCAAACTTTAAAATCTCGATCCCTGTAATCATGAAACAATTCCTTAATTAAAGACAAAACCACCATTTACGGGAATATTCTGTCCAGTCACAAATGAGGACAAATCCGAAAGTAAATAAAGTGCTGTTCCGTTCAGATCCTGTGGTAACTGCTGACGTTGAATCGCACGACCATTTACATATAAATCATGACGTTCTTGTGGTACATATTCTGTTGCTTCAACCAACGTCAATCCTGGAGAAAGCGTATTGATACAAATATTAAATGGCCCTAACTCTCTGGCCATCGAACGGGTCATTGCCAGCAAAGCACCTTTACTTGCAACATAGGCCATTAAGTTAGGTGCGCCCCATAAAGCCGTATCCGATGCCACATTAATTACCTTGCCTGCATCGGACTGCTTGAGATATGGCACACATGCTTTGGTGACCAACCACGTCCCTTTGACATTGATGTTCATGACCCGATCCCATAGATCGGCGTCATAATCCATCAAGCTTTTACCACCCACATTGGTTGCAAGTGCAGCGCAATTCACCAAACCATCTATTCCAGCTAAATGTTCAGCTGCTTGCTGAACAGCCTGTTGAATCGAATCAGCATTGGCCAAGTCAATCGTGACCGCAGTCACCTGTAGACCCTGTGCCTGCAATACTGCTGCTTCTTGTTGCACAAGATCTGTCAAGATATCCGCCATGACCACTTGAGCACCTGCTTCAGCAATGGCCTGTGCAAAGTCTCGTCCCAAGCCTCTTGCTGCGCCTGTAACAAAGACTTTCTTGCCCTGCAACAATGCGACATTAACCATGAACTTGTTCCTGCATTTCAATACGGTTTGAGCTATTCAAGCTCGCAATTTTCTTTAACTGCTTTTCCGCTTCTTTTTTCATTAAACGGCGTAAGCGCGATAAACCGACATCATGTTGATAGAGGAATTCATGTTGACGTGCGTTTGGCGCAAGATTTTCTAAAATAATTCGATCTTGTTCCAAGACATCCCAATGCAGTTTTTCTAAATGATTGCGATAAAGAAAACGCCAAACATTACGTTGCCAGCCACTGACTTTACGACAACGCCAGAAGAAAACACGGGTATTTTGAGCATCAATCGGTGTGGCATAACCCACAATCCAAAACTCACCGCCTGGACCAAAATCTTTACGATAAGGAATCGAAAGACGCAACCAACTTGCACCGGTATTGGCATATTCAACCCAGTCAAAATTGACCCCTGTTTGCCCTTCTTTTTCAAAGACAAAACCATTTTCAGTTGAGCGGTGTTTCATTTCTGCAGTACGTTCACCGTCCGCCATTGAGTGCGAGGTACAATGCAAATAGGTGCCATGCATTGGGTCCATCACGTTATCAATCGCATATTGATGATTGACCTTCCAATCCGCTTGGCATAGGAATGAACTCCACTCCCCACTCGCCAATTGCTCAGGAAAATCAAGCGGCTGAGCGACTTCATTTGGATCAATGCCAAACCACAGGAAAATTGCACCATGTTGTTCAATCACTGGGTAGCTTTTCACACAGGTTGTGCCTTTCATTGGGCATTCATGTACTGCGGGTACATCTTCAACCTTGCCATCATGGCGAACTTCAACGCCGTGATACCAACATGCCACGCGATTACCTAAGTTCCAACCTAAAGAAAGACGCGCACCACGGTGCGGACAACGATCTTCTAAAGCATGCACCTGACCTTGGTCATCACGCCAAACCACGATATTTTCACCTAAACGGGTAATACCCACAGGATTGGCTGCGACTTCCCAACTTGCCAGTACAGGATGCCATTGATCACGTAAACCTAAATCTAAATACTCCTCAACACTCGGAGTCACTGTTACTGCTGCATTCATCACTGTTCTTCCTTGAATCAATAACCTAAACGTTGCATTTCTTCAGAAAATGTTTCAGAAGTCCAAAGTTCACCAGACTCGCAACGAAAACCTTGTTGATTTAAAGATTGAACCAAATCAGTAAGTTCTGTTACGCCTGAAGAAAAGGCTTGAATTAAATGTTGAACAAAATCCTGCTCATAGACTGTTGGCACTTTATAGCGTGTTTGCCAAACCAGAAGTTCTGGCTGTCCCGGTATTTGAATATTGTTGATCCCTGCTTCGGTCGCTGGCGTGGCATGAATCCAGTTCGCTAGCTTCTCATTAAATGTTTTCATGAGATTCCATCCTTATAAATAAGACTTATAGTTGAATTTGAACGTCCTGCCCTTCAACACGTACGGGATAAGTACACAAATCACGACATCCCGGTCCACTTTTTAGCTCACCTGTTTGAATATCAAAAATTGCCTCATGTAATGGGCATTCCACGGTTTGATCTTCAATAAAACCTTCTGTTAGCAACGCAAAGGCATGTGGGCAAACATTCTCGATCGCAAAATAATTGTCATCGATAAAAAAAACACCAATTTTCTTACCCTCGACTTCTATGGCTTTCGGCTCGTCTTCGGTAATGTCATCTTGCTGACAAACTGAGATCCAACTCATTTTTGCATCCTTATTTGTTTTATATATAAAACTTAATTTAGCATTTAAAACATAATGAATAGCATAAGCTTTGATCATTTTGCTTGTCAAATACTATATTTTTATTTTTTTCAATGGATTAATAAAAAGTTATATTTTTAGATGTTTCTTAATCAAAAAAATGTTTTATATATAAACATTGAGATTAGAAAAATTGATGATTACTATAGTGGTATTCCATGTGCAGGAATTGCAAAATAAACATAGGGCAACTTGGCAATGAACTTAATAAATGATGCTCTCTTGGAGCAAAATGCTGAACCCAATAATGATGAACGTTATTTAGTACCGGGTTTGGTGCGTGGCTTAGCCATTTTAAAATTATTTGATCAACAGCATCAGGAAATGACCATTTCTGAAATCGCAGAAAAATTAGATGTAAACCGTTCGAGTGCTTTTCGTTTAATCCACACCTTAGAGTTTTGTGGTTATTTAAGAAAAATGTCGCAAAAGACTTATGCGCTGAACAGCAACGTGATGGAACTTGGTTTTAACAGCTTATCCAAATCATCGCTGACTGATTTGGCTAGCCCCATCATGCGTGAATTACGCGATAAAATTAAAATCGCTGTGCATCTTTCGATTTTAGAAGGCACTGATATCGTCTTTATCAGCAATGCCCAATCTATTGGTTCATTTACCAGTAATGTGCATATTGGTACACGTTGGCATGCCCATGCCACCGTAATTGGACAATTAATTTTATCTCGCCTTTCTGAGGCTGAAGTGATTAAACGCTATGAACATTTTACCGATTGGAAAGTCTATTCTGATCGTACACCACGTGATTTGGCGAGTTTATTAGAACGTTTAAACTATGTCCGCAGTCAGGATTTTATGATCAGTTGGGGGCACTTTAATACCGATATGGCTGCCAGTGCTGCACCTATTTATAGTCAGGCAACTCAAGAAATCGCTGCCGTATTATCTGTAAGCTGCCCATTAAGCACTTATAGTGAAGATTTATTTAGAGGTGAAATTTCTCAAAATGTGGTTGAGTATGCCGATAAAATTTCAAAATTTATTTATTTTTAAGCATTTATAAATCTAATTACTTCAATTTGGGCATAGGGAAGACTAACCAAATTTTCTACACATACACGCCAAATAAAGAATCCTTCTGGTTTTTTATTTGGTGATCATTATTATTTTATTTCTTTTCTTCTTTTTTTGAGGGGGGGCTTAAAATCTCAATGCTCACGCTATGTTTCTTAAAAGAATCGCTGCGCTTTTGGCTAAACCTGAATGTTTAAAAGTCGCAAACATCGAGCTGCTTTATAATTCAATTTCTCTGCTGATGATGGCAGAAGCAATTGCTTGAGCAGTAGATTTTACTCCTAAGCGCTTTCTTATACTGCGTAAATGATTTTCAACAGTTCTCTCTGAAATTTTTAAAATGTCGGCAATCTCAAAATGCTTTTGACCCACTGCTGCCCATTTTAAAACTTCTTTTTCACGTTTGGTCAGTATTTTTTTATGCGCAATTCTATGCTTTTGTTTATGTAAAATTTCACCAAAGGCAATATTACAAACCATCTGTACTGTGAGTTTAAAATCAGCACCCATATCCGAAATTTCACCCGCAAATGAAATTGCACCCTCTAAACCTGTTCGACCAAATACGGGCACTTGTATTCCATTGACCTCACCAAGATGCAGAGGGCTTTTGATAATCCGATAGGTTTCTTTTGCAGTTTTTTTATGCAAGCTCTTTGCCCAAAAAAAGGCTTCATCGTATTCAAAAATATGCTTGGTGATTGGGCAGCGGCGTAAATATACTTCACGCTCTTCGATATTGCTGCGATCAACCCAATTGCCATGCACAAAGAAAACTTCATCAATCCATTCATGTTGGTTTAGAGGTGAAACACTACATACAATAATCCGATCAAAATTTAGCTGAGCAGCAAATCCCACCAGAATTTTAAATAGACTTTCGAGGTCACGTGCTTGTCTCAATTGGTGAACAGTCTGAAACAATAAATCGGCCAGTTGATTGCTTGCAAGTCTCATAAAGCCGTCTTCTCACTAAACTGAACACTTAAAACTAAAATATTGGAGATCAGTAGCAAATCGCCTCTAGATCTCCAATATTGAGATAAAAAATTGCGTCTAAATAGAAACAACCTCTTGATTGATGCTTATACCAATTCAGGATCAGCCAATAAGGTTTCAGCGGCTAACTTACCTAAATTATGCGATGCCAAAGGACTGTCTCCAGTCAGAAGTTTTCGGTCTTTATGGACCTGCCCTGTGATACCTTTATTTAGGATTTTAACGCCTAATTTATCGAGATTTTCACCCACCAACCATTGTAATGGCCCAGGCATATAACCAATTTCAATATTTGCGCCTTTATCTAAAAAGTCAGGAAATACACAAATTTCATAATCTTTAAATATATAGTTTTCTGGTTTTTCATCGACGGCTGCGGCAAGTAAAGCTGCGGGTCCATGACACAGTGTAATCACATATTTATCGTTGTTTATCGCCCATTCTAAAACTTTTTTTACACTTTTACTTTCAGGAATTTTCGCGAGTACACCATGACCACCGGGAATGAAAACCCCTCCATATGGCGAGTTTCCAGCAATGATCTCGTCCAAAATATCATCAAGCTTTAACGGGTTTTTAAGTTTTTCAGCATACTTTGCATAAGTATCTAAAACCACTTTATCTTCATTCGGCATCGCCCACATTTCCAACTTGGCAGGATTGCCTGAGAGCGTTGCAATATCAAACTCAAAGCCTGCATTGTCTAAATGAAATACCGGAAGTAACATTTCAACTGGATGATTTCCTGTAGAAAAGAATTTACCGTTTTGCATCAGGATATAGCGCTCATCCGTTGCAATCATCAGAATTTTTTTGTCGCCACGATATGGATTGGGATAAGTCGTACCGTCATAATCTGTTTTCGATGCGGTGTACTGGCTTAAAGAATAAGGGGATGGAAAAAATGCATTATCTTCAGCAGTATCTGGTGTAGGTATTTTACTTAGTTCAGTCATTTTTTACTCCAAGCGTTCTTATAGAGGATATATTCAACATGCACAGTATATTCTGCCCTAAAAAGATTTTTGAATGAGGGAAAACCCCTATTCCTACATTTTTAAAACATATGCTGAATTCAATTTTAATCACGCTATCGCTGCCAATAAACCCTGTTTTATTAAAATTAAGTATCTGATTTTTATTTAATTAAATTTTAAGAAAATTTTATATTTTCTACGATCCATACTCACGCTCGATACAGAAATACAACGTAGAGATGAAATGAAATACTGTGAGAGATTTTTTAAATGTTGATTGTGTATTAGACTTTGAAACTCAAAATTCCGCTTAGAAAAAATCAATGGCTTCAATGATGAAACTTAACCATGATCTTAGCTTAAGTTTCACCTGATTAGCTTAACCCATTATCTTCGTTCACCAACAATGACGAAGTTCATGAATTTAAAACAATGGGTCATCGTTAAATTATTTCCATTCCATCTCACCCGTCAACACTTTAGAGCTTAACTCCAAAGAACTTTCTTCAGCCAAGTTCGGGTATTTTTCTTTTAAAGCAGCAATGACTGATGCTGAATCTTTATGATCTTTTAAAACTTGATCAACATCCACAAGATATTGATAAGTAAAGTCGATTGCTTGAGTTCCTGTTGGAATATCACCAATATAATGTCCAGGAATCACTGCACGTGGATTTAAACGATTCATTTGTTTTAGCGTTTTTCGCCACTCGTTACGTTCTTTTTCAGTTTGTGCATCTGCTGTCCACACATGAATCCCTGAAGATAGCCCTACACCACCTAGAATTGTACGATTGCTTGGAACCCAAAGATAAGATGCGTATTTACCCGGTGATTTGATCTCAATTTTTTCACCTTCTAGCACAATGGTTTTATCTTCACTGGCACTCGGTACAATCACTTGAGATGGCGCACCATTTTTTAAGATAGGCCCCCAATAAGCAAACTTACCTTCTTTGGTTGCTTCAATATGTTTAACAACTTCTGGGGTTGCAATTACTTTTGCATCTGGAAACGCTTGTACCAGTGGCTCTAAACCAAAATAAAAATCTGGATCACCCGCTGTAATCACAATATATTTAAGGTTTTTACCGCTGTCTTGAATGATTTTAACCAAGTTCTTTGCATCGTTGACACTAAATTGCGCATCCACCAGCACGGCATCTTTTTCACCCGAAATAAGTGTAGATGTAACTGGAAAAATGCCTTGAGCTTGTGGGTTATAAACTTTAAAGCTTAACTCTGCTGCAAATGCAGAAGCACTCAACATCACTGAACTTGCAAGAAGTGTTTTTAAGAATAATTTCATATTGTTGGCTCTCTTTAGAATTAAATTAAGATTTAAGTAGTTGTTGCTCTAAAAAACGTACAAAATCCTCTGATTTATTATAAAAACCATGAAGCGGTATTTTGCCCATTTCACCATGTTGATTTTCATACACCAATGTTGGAAAACCTTGTCCTCGAACATGGGATAATAATTGGCGTGCATGCTGAATATATTCATCTTGTTGATCTTGAACGATCGCATCTAAATATTTTGACCATTGGTCATTATTCAGTCCTAACTCGACAGCAAATTGCGCCAGTACACTATATTGTGTGACATTTAGACCTTTTTGATAGTAGCCCTGTTGTATTAAATTTAATAACGATATCATCGCGCTATGCCCTAACCCCTGCTGAATACTCAGTAAAGCATGAGTTGCAGGGATAGAGTTCATGATCAGTGTGCTGTCTTTAAGCAAACCATTTTTATAATCATCACCAAAATCAACACCTGTGAGTTGATGGATTTGTTCATCATAGTGAATGATCTGTGTTCGCATTGCTGCTGTCATTTGTGGTTGATGATCTTCACTATAAAGTCCACCAAAATGTAGATGTTGTAGATTTGGAAATTTTTCTTCGACTGCATTAATTAAAGGCAGTGCACCATAACTCCAGCCGCAGATCGGGTCGATAATCCAGTGTAGAATTGGAGAAGCCATAAATTAACTCTCATCTATAAATATATGATTCAAAATATGTGAAAAGCCACACAGTTTTGCTGATATTTGTTATAGTAAATAATAAACTTACTTTTTGTAAGTACTTACTAAAAAGTAAGTGTTTTTTAGTCGTGGAAAGTTTATGAATACTGATGAATCTTGTTTAGCCGCAAATGTGTTGTCAAAGAATTGCCCGTCTCGGGTTAAGCTTATGCATTTAACCAATCGTTGGGGCGTTCTGGTCATGTTCTGTTTAAGACGAGGAACACATCGTTTTAGTGAGTTAAGACGTAGAATTGATGGTATCAGTGAAAAAATGTTGACTCAAACTTTACGTGATTTGGAAAATGATGGTTTTGTGATTCGTAAGGAATATCCAATTATTCCGCCACATGTAGAATATTCTTTATCTGAAAATAAAGGAGTTGAAGTCGCTGAAAAAATTTATGATTTGGTTCAATGGATTGAACAAAATGAAAATTAACTTGGAATTGTTATAAGTTTCCATCCATTCTTTAGAGTGTGGCACTAATGGTTTTAACGCAGAAGCTTTAAAAGGCATTTGGTCCATACTGCCAATGAAATACTTATTTAAACCAAGTACATCAACCATTGTGTAGAATTTGGTGTATATTGATATTTGTTCAATCCACCAAACAATCCAATTGGATCTTTACTTATATATCGCCCAACATTATACGAATACTAACGATAACGGTTATAATAAAGTCCTGTTTCTAGATCGAAATATTGCCCCTGGAAACAAATGTTATTGCTGATAATTTCAGAGTTTTCAAAGATGCTTAAATTTCAAAGCTTTCTATTAAAGATAAATAACTTTTCTTTTCAGAAATAATTTTTGTTACATCCAAATTCCTTTTTACTAAAGAGACATATAATGCTAATGAATAAGCTTGGCAATTTATGGATTTTTTAGGATTAAATTCAATATCAGTAAAAGCATCGTATACTAAAACTTGTTTTTTAAGGTGGCTATTTTTATCTAAAGCATTCAGATAAATCCAATCATAAAATGCAGTTTTAGGTTCCAGTTCCCAATTTACACTATCACATTCGAATGAAATTAATGCTCCTGAAGTTCTAAGCCTTTCATCCCTTTTAGCATCTTTAGAGTTTTTTTCTAATATGTCCTTATATGGAGCTCCTTTTGAAAAGACTTTAGAAGATTGGAAAATGGCTTCAACACTTATATCTTTATTATTTTGAGAATTGTAAATTAAATTGAAAGCACTGAGATCAATGCCTAGTGTGTTTTCTGACTTACTTGAAACCTCTAAAATTTGAGCGCAAGGACTTTCTTTTAAAAAAGCATCATGTAAGGAACGAATAGATTTTTGTTTCTGGGAATAGTGCAGTCCAGCAAACCATTCAAAATCTATATATTTAACCTCAACTAACTGTTTACCATCTTGCTTCGGTATAAATACTGGTCTATTAGCCATATAAAACTCAACTTGTGCTCATCAAATTTAACTTGTACATATATTTCTAGCATGATAACAAAGCAAATCCGCAGCTTCATAGATTTGATTCTTTTTAGATTCTTCATACAAATCCGCACTACTCGTCAAAGCTCCCCACACATCCAAAAAAATTTCTGCTAATTCTTTTGGAATGCTATAACTGTGAATTAAGTTTTCTTTTATTTTAATTAATAAAGTAATTAACTCATTTAATGAAGCATCATCAAACCCTTTTTTTTCTCTTATCAGTAAATCAAAATCTAAATATTTTTGTATAAATAGTTTAATTGCACCGTTTGTGTTCATATTGACTCCTTTATGGTCTGACAATTTTAATAGCCGATGCAGGGATATGTCCAATAATTAATATTTCACCAGAAGCTTTTGCTCTATTAATTGCAGTATTTCCTTTCAATGGATTACATGGACCATTTAAGTCCGTTGAATCTTTAACTTGACTTAAATCAGTACTTATAATCCGTTCTTTAGCAGTACCATATTTAGCTGAATTTGCTACTGCTTGTGCATATGTTCTAGATGTAGAAATATACTGTGTTTTTACAATAATAAAATATAAAAACCCAGTTTTTGACTGGGTTTAATTATATGTATAAAGCTTAATCTTTATGGTTATAAACAATCATTTGACCTTTTGGAAACTCGCCTTTCCATCCACATGGCATCCCCCCTTTCTTCAATATATTGAGTATATTTTCCCAAAATTCTGGTAAAGCATCTACAAAAACAAGATATTTGAATAAATAGAAAAATTCTCCGCTTAAACAATTTTGGAGATCTTCATCAATTTTTTTATTATCAGCTATTTCAAATAATACTTTGTTTATTCTTTCATATGATTGTGAACGCTTATCTTGATATTTTTCATAAACATCTTGTGGTAACTCTAATTCAAAATCATGTAAATAAGCACCATCTCCTTGCATTTCAATAATATGAGTCCAATATTGATAATCTTTTCCTTTAACATAGTCTACATCCTGATCTGTAGCAAACGTAATAGCATCCTCAGTATCGTTAATAATAATACTTTTTGAATCAATATACATACCATCAAGAAAATTTTCTGATTGAATTAGATTAATTAAATCAGAAACTACTTTGTCCATCTTGGTGAATATTTCAAGTTCACTCATCTTCTAGCTCCTTTTATTTAAACTTAGTTAAAATTTCTTTCCATTGGTCAGCAGTAGCTCCAAGTTTAGGCATCAATGTATTTTGCTTTCGTCTTAAGGCTGATCTCAATGTTTCTTGCATTCCATGAAGTGCCGCTTTACGTAATTTGCAATCTTTAATTTTGCCAATTGCATCCAACGAAAATGCAATAGCATCATCATAACCACCATGAGAACTATTATGTTGAACTTGTCCAAAATATCGCCCTGTCCTTAATCCAGCATTCTCTTGTTTTCTTGGCAAGCCAATTAAATTATCTGCCCCATCTTTTTCCATTCCTGCACATGCCAGCATTTTGCTATATTTTTTATTATTAAAAATATTCTGAGGAATAATATGATGGACTTGATATTTATCACGATGACCATCACCTACATGCTTCCAAAAATACTCACGATACTCTAGCCCCATTGGATCTACAAATTCTATTGGATTAGGGGCGTATTGATAAATATTATAGCTTCCTAATATTTTGATCGGATCCCGACTAACAAACCTACCTATATAAGGCGAGTAATAACGGTAGCGGTTGTAGTGTAAACCCGTCTCTAAATCGAAATACTGACCTTGGAAACGAATATTATTGCTGATGATTTCTGAATTTTCAAAGAAATTAGACTTCGCTTTCTCTGTTTGACATTCACCCCAAGCCTTATATTGTGCTTTCCAGATGATTGCCCCTGAGTGGTCTGTCATTTCCTGTGGCGTACCTAAGTGGTCACAATGATAGAACCATACATCATCAAAGCCTTTGCTTTGTTTGGTAGTTTTCCACAATGGGTCACGATGTACACTATACGGCTTGTCTGACCGATCAGGTGTTTGGTGTAGTTCTATAGGGCTTTGATAGACGGCTTGCAGCATCGGCACAAAACTATCTTTTTCGTAGATATAGTGTTTAGTGGCTTGTTCTGTTGACTCATAAGCCAATGTGTCACCATCCCATCCATAGATGATGTTGTACTCATCACCTGTATGGTGGTGCTTACTACGTTTTTGTATTCTTCGTCCTAAAGCGTCATAGCGATATTCTGCTGTGTATTGGCTGTTACGGCTTTTAATCATTCGACCATAAACATCCCACTCAAGATTTAAATCTCCTTGCGTTGATTTTTGTCGAACCAATTGTCCGTATGCATCATATTGGTATTGTTGGTCTAGGTATTCTTTGACCACGTTATTGACTAGACGATTGTAGCCATAGCCTTTTTCTTCTGCTGTTTGTTGATGGCTTAGCTCATGATTTTGCGCTTTGTCATCATTGTAGCGATCTATGATGTTACTGGCAGGGTCAAATTTAAAGGTTTCTTTACCGAGTTTACTGCTTGCTTCAAGTAAGCGGCCTACAGGATCGTATTTGTAGGCAATGTTGCCACGACGGGTATCTTTAATGCCTGTTAGTTCACCTGTTTTATCGTATTGATACAGTCTTTGTACCAATTGACTGGTATGTTGCAGTGCATTATTTTTTGTTTGGTTTTGCGCTGAGTATTGGTTTTGGTAGCCATTGTCATGTTCATTCAGCATGATTTGGCTGTGTAAGCGTCCAGCAAGGTCAAACTGTTGTTCTTGACTGATGCCATTGGCGTAGTGACGTACAATTTCACGGTGTAGGTCATCTCGTTCAAAACTGACAAGGTCTTGTCCATTGACAATCAGGCTTTGTACATGCCCTGTACCATAAGTTAGCCAATCAATGTTTTGTCCATCAGGGCGTATGGTTTTGATTCGATCATTGATTTCATCGTAGCTGTGTTTCCATACTGCTGTTTTGTTACTCTTGTAATCCTGTTGGTGTTCTTTGACCACATTGCCCACAGCATCGTAGAACCATTGTAGGTTAGTCTCTGCATTCTTGGCATGCAAAATACGCCCCATGTAATCGTAGGCAAATTCTTCAGTCTGTTTGGCTTCAAGTTCTAAGCCGTAGTGACCATAGCCTGCTGTTCGTTGTTCCAAACGCCCCATACTGTCAAAGATGAATTGTTGAATTCGATCTTTTGGGGCAGCGCGGTCTTTGAAGTCTTGCCCATGTGCTGAAGCAACTTCGATACTGGTCGCAAGTTGTCCTGTGCCTTCATCATAGTGATAAACAGTTTCTTTATCATCGAAGTCAATTTCTTTGATTAAGCGTCCACCAAGATCGTAGAAGAATTGGTAACTTGCACCGTTCTCATTAATCAATCGGGTCAAACGTCCAAGGCGATCCCACGTGTATTTCAGTTTATGGTTCAGTGCATCGGTACGTGACAGGATTAAACCTGCTTCGTCGTATTCATAGCGTGTTTGATGTTGTTTTGGATCAATATGAACCAGTAAGCGTCCTTCAGCATCATGAACAAAGTGTTCTACTGCGCCATCAGCATGTTGGATTTTTTCCAGTTGACCAAAGGCATTTAAAGGTAAGCCTTTGATGATTGGTTCTCTTTTTTCAGTGGTCAGCTCAGTATAGAAATATTCAACTTTTTGTTTTAGAGCATTTTCAATATTTTTAACACGGCCACGTTCATCGTATTGCCATTTTGTTTCTTTGCCTGAACAATCGGTATAGCTAAGTAAGTTACCTTGATCATCGTATTTCAGGGCTTTAGAGCCACCTTTGGCATCGGTGATTGAAGTCACTAAACCCATGCCATTGTAAGCATAAGCAGTTTCATGTTTCAGTGGATCAATCTCTTTGATCAGATTGCCTGAACTATCGTATTGCTTAAACCAACGACCTTGTTCTGCATCAACCATCCCAATCAGATTATCTTTGTCATCATATTCAAAATAACTGGTTGCACCATTGTCTTGGGTATTGGTTAAGACATTACCACGCTCATCGTAAGTATAAGAGGTTTTTGAGCCATCTTTAGCGATATGCAAAGTGATGTTTTTGGCATTGTCTCTAAAGAACCATTCCTGAAAATTATCGGGATAGACAATACGGTAGGTATAACCATCGATATCGTAAAAATGTTCAGTGATATTACCTTCAACATCCATCACATAGGTTTTACGAATGTTTTGATCCCACTCAATTTTTGCAGCACGACTGGCATTGTCTGCCCATTCTTCAATGGCTTTAGATGTCGGTAAAATACCATCCCATTTCAGATTCATACCACGTTGGGTCAAATCAGTATATCGAGTGATAAGGTGGTGCTTATATTGGTAATGGTAGGATGCAGCAAATTCATTGGTGGCTTTGATTAAGTCACCGCGCTCATCATAATCGTAGCTGGCTAATACACGATCTAACTGACCTTTTTTAACTACCCAAATATCAGAAACTAAGCCTTGTGGAGTGAGCTGTAGAGCGAGATGTGCCAGTTCACGGTCGTCCTGTTTGAATAGAATGTCCGAAAGAATAGATTTCTTCTCTGCATTGACATGGTCATAGCGTAGTGCAACTTTAAATCCATGTTTACGTTCTATATAAGATAGGCGATAGTCTTCACCATATTTTTCATAGAATCGCTTTTCATCATCACCATAAGCGATGAGATGTAATTGATCTGACAGTACCGTATAAGTGTGCTGTTCGACTGGATCATAAATACTTTGACCTTTCTTTAACTCAGGCAGATCAATTGGTCGTCCATCCAAACCGATATATTCCAAGCCTTTTTGGTAGTCTTTTTGCTCTTTATTTTTAGGATCATATTTGAATTTACGTGAGATTTTAGTGGTGAATGGTGTAATCCAACGTGCTCCAAAAATAGAGTCATCCATTTGATACAGGTTTGAAGCATAGGTACGATTAATACTGTCTTGAATTATGCTACCAATCTGAGCATCAAAATGAGTAAAAAATTCTGTTCCCATTGCAAAGGTAATTGCACCACTAGTGCTCCCCATACAGTTTTTACATTGATTCGCATTTTTATCCGCAGGAGCTTGTTTATTTATTTTTTCAGTTTTACCTGTAGGATGTTGAGCCTTCGCTTTAGCTGTTTGTTGTGCTTTAATTTGTGCTTGTTTTTTTCTAAATTTGTTTACACTGAGAAGTAGGATACTGAATAGCCATCCAATTGACATCATTGTTTCAGGATCAGCTAACCCACTTATTTTCTGCTGTGCGGTCTTGCCTAATTCAATGAATTTTTTACCGACTGCAAGTACTTCATTTTTATACTCATCAGGCACCACCCAACTGATTACTTGAGTATTTGTGTTAATTACACTTTTCCCTGCACCAAAAGCGACATTTTTATAAACGCCTTTTGCATTTTCAAATGTTCTACCTACGTCTAAAGTAAACACACCTTTTATATAACCGACGTATTGTTCACCCGCTCGTTTGAAATTTGCACCAGCATTAAGTTGTGTACCGTTTACAGCTTGTTTTAAACCTTGATCAATCGTGACTGTTGCTTTTACAATCCAATTCCCGATTTCGGCAAGAATTTGATTGAGTTTTTGCATTCCAGTTTTTGCGAATTTTTCAATCCCACCTGCTAACTCTTCTGTAAGCATTGTTTCTAAAACATCAATTGCTGCTGTTTTTAGTCCCCGTTTTAATGCAGTTTGCAACTCCGTTTTAGATAATTGTCTACCTATTTTCTTGATTTCTGCTTGAGTTATTTTTTTAACTTCTTGTTTAACAAATGATAGAGCAGGTCTTGCTGTAGTTCTAACTGCTGGTCCTACACCACCTATAGGTACAAGTCCTATAGCATCAATTCCTAAATTCACCCAATCAAAAAAATCAGCATTTGCAGTGCCTTTATCTATAATAGCAATAATATCTGAAATAATATCTGCTATCGCAAACACACTTCCCATAACTGGGATACTTCGGCCAATCATCTCTAAACGATCTATTGTTACAACATCATGTGTTTGTTTTCTTAGCCATTTATCAATATGTTGTTTAGACGCATTAATATCTTTCACACTAAAAGTGTTTAAGGGTGCAACTACACCGTTCGAAGTACTTTGAGCCATATTTTTCTCTAATTATAAAAATGTTTTAAAAGGGGATTGAATGTTGTTGCTTGTTAAATTATTTGAACTATTTTTAGTCAATTCACGTAATGAGTTATTAGATGCAACAAAACCATTACCCTCTAAAGTTTGCCCTAAATTGGTTATATTATTTATATCTGGCAACTGTTGCATCACCATTGGTAATAAAGCTTTCGCACCTTGGTCTTTCAACTTTTTAACAGATTCAATTTTTTGTTGTACCGATTTAACATTACTCGCAAGCTGGCTCAATTGCTTAAAACCATCTTTCAAAGTATCCGTTAAACCTTTAGTGCCAGATTGAATACCAATATTCCCTTCTTTATCATTTTTATTTGGCCAATCTACTTTACGTTTAAAATCACTCGATTCATCCCATGGATCACGAGGATCAGGCTCAAATAAAACTTTGACTGAACCAGTCGCTAAACCTGAAACTCTGGCAAAACCCTTATCATCTAATTTACCTTTTACCACTTTGCCTAATGTGTCTGTGACGGTATAGCCTGCCCCTTTAACAAATTCACCATGCGAATAATCATGTAATAACTCCAAAACGCCTGAAGCACGTTTCGGTGGTGGTGGTAGGCTAGACTTAGCACTAACACTTGCCCCACCCTGAAACACATGCTGCCCAGCATTCACTTCAAACTTTCCACCTGTTTTTGGGAAAATTCCTGAATTATTCAATGCAATTTGCGATGAACCACCTGTAATCACAACCTCTTTAGGACTACTAATCACAACTTTGTCATCAGTAGATGAAATGTTAATCCCCAGCTTGGCAAATACATCTAAAGCATCGGACTGTGCTTGAATTTCAACTTTACTTTGCGCTGCAATGGCTTTAATGCCACCTTGAGCAGCAAATAAACTGAGTTTGTTTTGCGCATGTGCAATCAAATTCTTTTGCGTACTCAAGTTGATGCTATCGCCTGCAATTTGATTGATCTGCGAATCTGCGGAGATATGAATGTCTTCAGGAGTACTTAGGGCAATCCCATCTTGTGAGCTTAATAAAAGCAAGGCTTTATTAAATTTAGCAATTTTTTGCTCGAGCTGTTCTGTAAATTCTTTGAGTTGCTCAATCGATTCTATTTCATCCGTCTTTTGATTCTTGGCAATATCGCTTAAGGCTTTACTGTTGGTCTGGCTACCTTCAAGTTGCTTTTTGGCAAGCTCTGAATCAAGGTGGTCACCTTTGGCTTGGTCTTGTTTATAGGTCGAAAGCAGTAAACCTTGCCCTGCGCGAAGTGCTCCCCATTGGTCAGTTCTCAGCTCAAAGCCTTCACCACGATCATCACTTTCCGCTTTGTCTTTAGGATGACTCAGTTTGCCCAAGTTAAGTTGGCTGGCGGCATGACTACTTTGTAACTGGCTGCTGATTTGGCCAGTAGTATCGTCAAACCTCAGTTGATTGTAACCACTGCCTTGATACTCTCGACTTTTTATTCCTGCCAGCTTCTTGGTGTCAGGCAGTTTACCTTTGTCATCAAACTTGCTTGGATGACGTTGTGCTTCATGGATGCGCCCAACCACAAATGGACGGTCAATGTTGCCATCAAAGAAATCAATAACAACAATCTCTCCTATTCTCGGTAAGAATCGCGCCCCATAGCCTTCACCTGCCCATGGAGTTAGAACATCGACCCAAGCTGAATCTGTATCGTTGTCATTAGAACCCGCACCGCCATCATGGGTATTGTCTTCATTACGGCTAAACAGGAAGCGGACTTTAATACGTCCCCATTCATCAACATGGATTTCTTCTCCACTTGGCCCCACTACTTTGGCCCGTTGTGGTGATGCAATCGGTCGGTGTTGTAATGGGTTATAGGCTGGAACCGTGCTGATATTACGACGTTGAATGGTTAAATTGCTGGCTTGACGTTCATCACTCGTGTTGCTGCTGATTTGGGTCGCTTGCCAATTGCTTTGTTGGACTAAAGCGGTGACTTGATCAGTGAGATCTTTGGGTAAGTTATTTTGGTTATAAAAGCTTTTAGCCGTGATTAAAAATTCTTTGTCTGCACCTGAGTGTTGATCTATCTCAGGGTGTTCATTTAGTTCAAACCAATAGCCAACATGTGCATCGCGCACTGTTGACGTTGCTGTAAATTGTTTGGCTTGTGAATCGTAGTAGTTGCTGAGGTTTTGGTTAAATTTTTCAATCTGACTGTTGCCCGATGGCGTTGCGCCATCTTCACCATTCAAGTCTTGAATCCATGCAGGGCTAAAGTGCCATGCTTGTTCTAAAGCTAGACTGGCATTGTCATAATTTTCACTATGGCTGTGTTTACTTTGGACACTGCCAGCGCCTTCATCAATATCCAATACATCAGCTTGCCAACGCTGGATATGTACCGAAGTCGGTTGAATGGAACGCTGACCAATAAAATTGGTAATTGAATCAGTTTTTTCTACGGCGCTGCTTCTATGGAAGCGAATATTACGGCGTTCTAAGGCACTAAATTGCGAATTATCATCAATTAAACGAAGCTTTTGTGCTTGGATTTGTTCTGTTGAACTCGACACTTTAAGTTGTGCTTCATCGATCAGCCAGTTAATCCCTTCACTTCTCATCAAACGGGTCAGGAAGTCAAAGTCGCTTTCAGATGCCTGCATAATGAATGGGCGTACATCATAGTCTTTGCTTAAACCACTCTTGTCCAATGTCAGACTTGAAGCAAACAGTGGACTGCGTTGTGCCCATTCTTGGAATACGGTCTGGATCACATCCACAACCGACTTATTCATAAATACTCGAGAGTTTCTACGGTGTTTCCAAAGTGCTGTTGGGTCTTCTACAGTCAAACGATAGATGGTAAGAGAACCATCAGATGCGCCAATATCGGCTTGGGTCACAATTCCTGAAATACGGGTTAACTCGGATTTATCTGTGACGATATCAATCGCAGCTTGAGTTCCAATAAAGCTTTTTAAAGGAATACTTGCTGACGTTGCAAGACAGATGAGTTGGAGCCGAACACCCTCATTGATTTGATGTGTTCCATCGATACGTTGTAGGAATACTTGCTGGCTCAACGCCGAATTAGAAAATTGTACGTGAATCGCACGTTTTTGTGCTGATAAGCCAAGCTGCTCCAAAGCAGCGTAAATATTGTTAGACATGCATTATTATTTAATTTTAAATTGTGATGTATTCTACTAAAAAGTTAGGCGGACTGTCTATACAGACCTGTCTATTTATTACTGGTTATTTACACAACACTGACTAGGTTTTGAATATGCCCTTTTTAGCTCAATATCATTATTGATAATGGTCATTTGCACTGATTAAAAACTTGAAAGTGCACTTACAGTTTTTTCACCAAACATAAGTGATCAACAGCCCAAGATAAAAAGCTAAAATATCAAACGTATCCAATATTAATATTGGGTTCTTATTCACGCTCTAAAATACGGGGACCAGATCCTTCGTGTCTCAATACATCTTCTGGATTACGTAAAGGACATTGTTTTAGAGATAAACAACCACAACCGATACACCAATCCATTTCATCTCTTAAACGTGTTAGTTTTTGAATACGCTCATCTAAATCCTTACGCCAATGCGATGATAACACTGACCATTGTTCTGCGGTTAATTTGCTTCCCATAGGATAAACACTTAATGCATTTTTAATTTCCTCCAGAGAAATTCCGACTTTTTGTGCAACCTTAATAATTCCAATATAACGTAAGACAATTGATGGAAAACGACGCTGATTTCCATTTGTTCTAATACTTTTAATTAGCCCTTTTGACTCATAAAAATGCAAGGTTGAAACGGCTACACCACTCCGTTTAGCCACCTCTCCGACTGTCATCATTCGATTAAAATCAATTTTTTCTTCTGCCTGCATTTTGATATTTCTCAACATTACTTGAGGTTTTATAATTCAGCAAAGTACATTTGTCAATTGATCTTAGTTGCCATGGCTTTTCATCATTACAACTCAAAATACAAAAAACGCTATCGCCAATTTAAGCCATTGTAAAAATCTTATCTCTCCACAAATTTTCTGATCAAAGCCCATTGACCTAAATATAACTTGAGGTTTTAGACTGCTTGCCACAGCTGTTATGAATAACAACAAGCTATTCATTTTAAAGGTTTTAATTATCCAGTCTTATTTCTTCAGGAAATATTCTCATGCCATATTTCATTAAATTAAGTTTAGAAAGCCAATGGCTGTGGGCCATCAGCAGATGTTGTCTTGCGCTTCTATTTCTAAGTTCAGGACTTAGTAAAATTCTTGCTGTTGAAACAGGATTTTTGGAAATGCAGGCTGCTGGTCTAGAGCCTGCGTGGTTATTTAATTATGCTTCTGCGTTGATTCTGCTTGTGGGCGCCTATTGTATTTTATTTGAGCGGCATATGTGGTTTGGCACACTGATTCTTTCCGTATTTTTAGCACTGACAATTGTGATTGTGCATCACTTTTGGAACATGACTGGTATACAGGCCAATATTGCCTTTTACTTTGCACTTGAACATATTTCAGTGATTGGCGGTCTTTTAGCGCTGACCATTGCCAGTCATTTTCGACAACAACTCCGCAACCTTGGAGTTGTCGCATGAAAAACAACAAATGGCTTTTTCTAATCGCGATCACTTTAATTCTCGTGGGTGTCGCAATCTATTTTTATTTAAATTCTCGTTCAAGTGAAACGCATCAATCTGGCACTTATCCTCCAGTCAAAGTAGCTTTGAATACAGTGGTCGAACAAGATATTCCACAAGTGCTTTCCAGTATTGGTGAGTTGGAAGCAATCCGACAAGTCAAAGTGTCAACAGAAACAACAGGTATGATCAAACAGATTTATTTCCAATCTGGACAAGCTGTTCAACAAGGTCAAATACTGGTTCAACTCAATACCGATGTTGAACAAGCTCAATTAGGTCGCTTGCAAGCCAAATTGAAACAAGCCGAAATGGCCTATCACCGCAGCAAACTCCTGATTGATAGTCATGCGATTTCAAAGGCAGAAATGGATACAGCATTGGCTGATCGAGATATGACGCGTGCAGAAATCCAACAGCTACAAGCCAGCATAAAACAAAAAGCGATTCGCGCACCCTTTTCTGGTGTCATGGGAATACGCCAAGTACATCAAGGACAATATTTAGAGGCAGGCACTGGTATTGCTAATCTGGTCGACTTTCGACAAATTCTTGCCAATTTCACATTGGATGAACAATTGGCATCAAGATTAAAAATCGGACAATCTGTACAACTCAAAATTGATGCATTTCCTGAAAAGTCCTTTACAGCTGTGGTAAGTGCAATCGAACCGCTGATTACAACATCGCGAACTGTACAGGGGCAAGCAATTTTAAATAACCATGACCAACAGTTAAAACCGGGCATGTATGCCAAATTAGACATCCAAGAATCTGAACGCCCAAGCTTGGTCGTTCCTGAAACTGCAATTACCTATACGGCTTATGGCAATACTGTCTTCCTTGCAAAACAAGACCATAAAAAGCTGATTGTGCAACGTGTGGCGGTAGTGCTCGGTGAGCGCCATCAAGCCAAAGTTGTAGTCAAATCTGGGCTCAAAGCAGGTGATCAAGTTGTTGTATCAGGACAACTTAAATTAAGTGATGGTATGCAAGTTGAGCCGACCGTAAATACACTTGAGCATCCCCAATCTTCCTCGATCAAGCCCAAAGTCTAGGGAGATAAGCGAATGAAATTTACTGACCTTTTTGTAAAACGCCCAGTATTGGCCTTGGTTGTCAGCACCTTGATCTTGCTGGCGGGCTTGTTTTCCCTGAATAAACTGCCTATCCGACAGTATCCTTTACTTGAAACCTCAACGATAAGTATCAATACAGAATATCCCGGTGCATCTGCTGAGCTTATGCAAGGTTTTGTCACGCAACCCATTGCTCAAGCAGTATCTTCGGTGGAAGGCATCGACTATCTCAGTTCTTCTACTGTACAGGGTCGCAGTGCTGTAACGTTACGTATGCAATTAAATCGTGACTCAACCCAAGCGTTAACAGAGGTGATGGCAAAGGTTAATCAAGTCCGTTACAAACTACCAGAACAGGCATTTGATCCAGTCATTGAACGTTCTTCAGGTGAATCTACCGATGTCGCCTATATCGGATTTTCCAGCGAACAACTGTCCTTGGCTGAATTAACAGATTATTTGTCTAGGGTGGTAGAGCCCATGCTGTCTACAATTGATGGCGTTGCTAAGGTACAGACCTATGGCAGTCAGCGTTTGGCTATGCGGATTTGGTTGGATGCCGATCGTTTGGCCAGTCGTGGTGTAACTGCCGCCGATGTCGCCAATGCGATCCGTCAAAATAACTATCAAGCCGCACCGGGTCAGGTCAAAGGCGAATTGGTGGTTTCAAATGTCAATGTTTCCACAGATCTCACCAGTATTCAGGACTTTAAAAATCTGGTGATACGCAATGATGCTCAAAATCTAATTCGTCTACAAGATGTGGCAACAGTTGAAGTTGGCGCTGCTTCGACAGAAACAAGTGCCTCTATGGATGGTAAACCTGCAATTTTTGTCGGTCTACAAGCGACGCCTACAGGTAATCCCCTGGTGATCGTACAGGGAATTAAAGATAAATTGCCTGAGATCCAAAAAACCTTACCGCCGGGGGTTACAGTCAATCTTGCCTATGAAACAGCCCGTTTTATTGATGCCTCTATTGATGAAGTTTTACATACTTTTATCGAAGCGCTGATTATTGTTATTACGGTGATCTATCTGTGTTTAGGTTCTTTACGTAGTGTCTTGATCCCTGTAGTGACAATTCCACTGTCAATGTTAGGTGCCTTGGGTTTAATGCTGTTATGTGGCTTTAGCATCAATTTACTCACGCTTTTAGCCATGGTACTCGCCATCGGCTTGGTTGTAGATGATGCAATCGTGGTGGTTGAAAATGTCCATCGACATATTGAAGAAGGTGCATCCCCTGTTGCAGCAGCTCTGATCGGGGCACGAGAAGTCGCAGGCCCTGTAATTGCAATGACCATTACACTGGCCGCAGTGTATGCTCCGATTGGTTTAATGGGTGGATTAACTGGTTCCTTATTCAAAGAATTTGCTTTTACTTTAGCAGGCGCAGTTTTGGTTTCAGGGATTATTGCCTTAACCCTATCTCCTGTTATGAGTTCATTTCTGCTTCAATCCAAACAGCAGGAAGGTAAAATGGCAAAAGCAGCCGAATGGTTCTTTGAACATTTGACTCAGCTTTACAGTAAATTGCTCAATTTTTCATTACATCATCGTTGGATCACAGTGGTTTTTGCGATCGCTATTTTTATTAGCCTTCCATTGCTTTACCAACTTCCTCAAAAAGAATTGGCGCCCAATGAAGATCAAGCCAGTGTATTGGCAGCCATCAAAGCACCACAACATGCCAATCTGAATTATGCTGAGCACTTTAATCAAAAACTCGATGAAATCTTCTGGACTTTCCCCGAAACCAGTACCACGTGGATTATTAATGGTACAGATGGGCCTGCATCAAGTTTTGGTGGAACAACCCTTTCGACATGGTCTGAGCGAGTGCATTCTGCGGATGAAATTCAACAGCAACTTCAAGCCAAAGTCGGTGATGTAGAAGGCAGCAGTATTTTTGTATTCCAAAATCCTGCGCTTCCCAGTTCAACAGGTGGATTACCCTTACAAATGGTGTTGCGTAGTGCACAAGACTATTCAACCATTTATCAGGCGATGCAGAACATCAAGCAAAAAGCCCGTGAAAGTGGCCTTTTTGTGGTGGTCGACAGTGATCTTGACTTTAATAACCCCGTGATTCGAATTGAGGTTGATCGGGCCAAAGCCAATAGTCTGGGTATTCGTATGCAAGATATCGGTGAAGCCTTGGCGACATTGGTTGGTGAGAATTATATCAATCGTTTTAGTATGCAAGGTCGTGCCTATGATGTGATTCCTCAAAGCATCAATACACAACGTTTGACAGCTCAAGCACTGACACGACAGTTTATTCGTACGGACCAAGGCACACTGATTCCCTTATCGACTGTGGTCAGTCTAAGTGAACAGGTAGAACCCAATAAACTCACTCAATTTAATCAACAAAATGCTGCAACTTTTCAGGCAATCCCCGCCGCTGGGGTTTCCTTAGGTCAAGCTTTAAGTTTTCTGGAACAGGCTGCATCTGAGTTACCGACTGGATTTAGTTATGACTGGCAAGCCGATGCACGTCAGTATGTACAGGAAGGTAACGCTTTGATGTTTGCATTTTTAGCCGCGCTGATTGTGATTTATCTGGTTTTAGCCGCTCAATATGAAAGCCTAATGGATCCATTTATTATTTTAATTACGGTTCCGCTGTCGATCTGTGGCGCATTAATCCCCTTGGCTTTTGGACTTGCCACAGTCAATATCTACACTCAGATTGGTTTAGTCACACTGATTGGACTGATTAGTAAGCATGGTATTTTAATGGTTGAGTTTGCCAATGAATTACAAGTTCATGAAGGTTTAGATCGGCGAGCGGCCATTCTAAAAGCTGCTCAAATTCGTTTACGTCCAATTCTGATGACCACGGCGGCAATGGTGTTTGGGCTGATTCCTCTCCTTTTTGCCACAGGCGCTGGCGCACATAGTCGCTTTGGTCTAGGGCTTGTAATTGTCTGTGGTATGTTGATCGGGACCTTCTTTACGCTTTTTGTCTTACCTACAATTTACAGTCTGTTGGCTCGTCAACACAATCAAGACCTTCACTCTAGCCGTTTACGAGAGCTACAACAGATTGACCAACATGAGCAAAAATCATGACGTTGAGTGGGCTGAACAACTAGCATGCTGCTGTCTAAGCTTCTGTGTATGATCAGATCGCTTGAATATAATTTTTTATTGATAAAGTTCTATATCTATAGAACTTTATCAATTTTTTAATGCGTGATTCTAACCACTGATTTAGAGCTAATGATTTAGAGCGACTGATTTTTCACTACTTTGTTCACTCATATTTTTACAGTTAGGTTTTGCCGATTTGATTGTTTTATGATTCTAGAATCTCATTTCGAACCCTGCTTTGATGGTACGGCCGGGAATCGGCATACCGATCACTGTACCAGGGTCAAAGTTATAACGATTGGTTAAGTTATCAACATTAAACGAGAGATTTAGATTTGGATTCAGTTTATAGCTCGCAAAAATATCAACTAAGGTTTCCGAAGAAATTTCAGTCACCGCACGCCCACTCACCCCTGTACCCTGTAACCAACCTTTAGGATTTTTCTTTTCAGAATGATATCTAGCACGTACCCCCACATTCAGTTTATTTTCAAACAAACTCTTGCCTAAACTAATATTAAATAGTTTACGTGGTGGCAAGCGTGTTGAAATCAGACTCCAAGAATCTCCGACCTCATTACAATCATCTTTCGTCGCTGGGCATACTTTCGGTGCTTGATATAAAGTTCCATTCATGTTCACAAAGAAACTTGGATGCTGATAAGCAAGATTAAACTCTAAACCTTTCAATACAACTTGCTCATAATTTAGGAAAGTATATGAGGTGGTATAAGGCAAAATAAAATCAGGCGTAATCTCATTAACAATATCTTTACGTTGGACCCCTTGGGTCAGGAAATTTTGGGTTTGATTACGGAAATAATTGATATTGAATTTTAACTGATCTGCTTCAGTGAATACGTTATCGTTGTGCCCAATAAAGCCAAACTCAACAAGACGAGAATTCTCTGATTTAATCGGCAGATCTGGATCATAACTAAAGGTTTGTTTGGAAACTGTCGATTCAAACAAACTTGGACTGCGGTACATATTGGAGAGTTTTGCATAGACATCAATACCATTCAGCAACTGATAATTCAGCTGCGCCATCCAGTCGATCTTTCCGTCATAATCTCGAAGCGCATAGCCTTTGTCATTTAAATCGGAATTGGCGACCGGTCTCATTGCGACATACTGGTCTCCATAATCCTTAACTTTTGCCTTATGCCATTTACTGCCTAAACTCAGGGTAAAATCTTTAAAGATATAATCGCCATTGAGAAATAAAGAGGATTCTTGACGTAATCCATCACGTGCGATTTCAGTATCAATAAGATTTTGTGGCTTCATCCGTTGCTCGTCATATGTCAGACCATAATTCAAGGTTAAAGCATCAATTTTACTGGTGTTTTCTAAATTAATCCCACTACGATAGTCCTGAAAACTTCCCCAGTATTGGTCGCCATAATAAGAATTGGCTATGCCAAGCATGCCATTGTGCTGGCGATATTTGGCATTGGTATGCCAAACCCCTAACTCTAAATCAAACCACTGATTATTCTTGGCCTTATAGGTATAGTTGGCACTGAATGCATTAATCGCTGCGGTTCCAAGGGACCATTGTGGCATGGTATATGCACCCTCTATATATTTGGGTAGAACATAATCACCATCGATGTATCCCCAAGGTGGAGAGTTGGGATCAATCACTTGCGATCTATTCCAATAAAAAGCCATGACCTCACCCGCTTTTTGTATATGGCGGCGCATATTCACTTCAACACGATGTTCGTCTGTAATATTCATACCCGCTTTGATGATGCCTGAATCACTTTTATAACTGGTGTTTACCACCTCTTGACCGGGTCCAACATCAACAATATCTCGCGCTTCATAATAATCAATGCCATGTTTTCCAGCATAGTAATTACCGACTTCGCGTTTACTATAAGCAGCCACCAGATCGAATACATCATTCCGATAAGCAGCAGCGATTGTGCCAGCGCCATTTTGAAAATTATTCGAGGACAGTTTATTACGAAGCAGATAAGACATCTGCTCACGCTCATTATCTGAGGTCTGTGGTGCTTTGTTATTGTTATAAAAACTGCCTTTTAGCATGACACCTGATTGACGATTAGGCAGCAAAATATCGTTTGCACTGAGTGTACGCATTTTCACGATTCCGCCAATACCGCCCACACTAAATTTCGCTCGCGATGCGCCTTTTTCGACTTCAATCTGACTAATCAAATCCATATCGATATAAGTTCGGTCACTCTCTCCTTGATAGCCTCGAAAGGTATGGCTGGATTGTAGGCTACCATCAATAATTACAGGAACACGCCCCTCACCTTGTACTCCACGGATGCCAATATCAATTGCACCCGCTTCGTTACGCAGGCTATTGACTTGTACACCAGCGATATCAGAAAACACATCACCATTCCCCGTGCCTCTAAATCGGCTAATGTGTTCACGATTCAGCTGTGTTGTATTGACCTTTTGTTTTTGTTGTACAGCATTGACTTTAATCTGAGGAAGCGTAACAACGTCACTGTCCGTATTATTGAAAAGTGAAGGGTTATTTAACGGAGTGCTTGTATTTGCAATCGCAGTGTTTTTCTCTGTATTCGGTTTAGCTGAGCCAGATTTAGCAATTAAGACATAAGTCGAACCTTGCTGCTCTACCCGAAAAGGGTGATCTGTAAGCAAATAATCGAAGCCTTGCTTTACACTATAATGCCCGGTAATTCCTTTACTTTTTAACCCTTTTAAAATATTTGCATCATAACTTAAGGCAATACCCGACTGTGCTGCAAAACTTGATAGCACATAGCCCAATTGGTTCTCTGAAATTTGATAATATTTTTCTGGCGCTTTTTTCGCTGCCATCGAAACATTGGGAGTAATTTGTGCATAAACACCACTGATGCAAAAGCACTGTATTAACATGGCCAGAGTTTGTTTTTTAAACTTCATAGGAACGCCCACACTTGTGAATGATTTTCATTTTCAATAATCATTACCCAGTGAATTGTTAAAACATGACATGAAAATTTATATTTTTTCTGGTCTGGTCCAAATCCAGATCAACCCAATCAGCAAAATGACCAACAGACTAAGTTTTAAGTGCAGATGCAGTGAAGACACCATTAACATTGTCGTACCGAATAAAATACTCAATGTCATCATCCATTTACGTGAACGCGAAATCTGTTTAAAACCGCCATGATATTGTGCGAGCAACATTGCAATATAACGATTTTGATGTAACCAACGATGCAAGCGTGCTGAACCTTTTGAGGCAAAAATTGTTGCCAAAAAGAGAAAATCAAAAGTTGGAATCCCTGGCAATACAATGCCCACCACAGCGAGAACAAGACACAAAATTGCCAAGATGATGCAGATCACACGCACCACTGAGGATGAATGTAAATTTGCGGATGGCGTTACTGGCAAAGACGCTAACAGCGTTAAGTCTTTGCCTTGTGTGTGATTGCTGACAGAAGACGCTTTCTTCATGTTGAATGAATGTCTTTTAATAATGCGCCAAAATAATCAAATGCTTGTTGAGCAGCGTAAATGACACGATCTTGCTCATCTTGAGTAAAGTCAGCCTGATCAAGTTCCTCAATAAAGTGTTTCCAGACTTTGGCCCGCCCTTCTGGATAAGCAGCCAAATTTCTCGCAGCAAAATCTGCGGAAAACCCCAAACTTTGTTGCGCTTGTTTAAATAAGAATGCTGCACCCATCGTAGAACCTTCTGATACATAGACCCAACCCAGCGCTTCAGGAAAGCCGACAGTTTCAGTAACCAAGGCCAACGACTCTGGTTCGATCTGAAGATCCTGTAGATCTAAGTAAGCCGCTTGTGAACGCCCACGAATATCTAAATCTGAAATCAAGGCTGCAACCTTGGGATGTTGAAATAAATATTCGACATTTTTTTGAAAATAATACTGTGACAAAGTAAATTTTGCATAATGTGCGACATCTTTAAATACTTGGGCTTTTTCCATTAATTGATGCATATATTCATGTTGACTGGCTGTCTCTGTTTTTAAACGAGATGCAAGGCGGTTGAGTGTGAATGACGTGCTCATCAATTTTCTCCAGTTTGTTTGGTTTAACTGTATTACCCGCCTTGTCTGTAAAAACTGACATCATTTCTTAATTATTTTTACTTTTCTGATTTTCAGCTTTCGGCTGAATGCTCAACACACGATCCCCAAAATAACGTTCTACTTTGATTGGATAGCTGAATTGCAATGCTGTTTGTAAGGTGCCAAAGTCATTGACTGGATATGAACCTGAAACTTTTAACGACTTCAATTGAGGGTCAATGTCTATATATTGGTGTTGATAGCGCCCAATCTCTTGAAGCAATTTTTCCAACGGCATTTCAAAAGCCATGACCATATGGTTTTTCCACGCCAATATATTTGGATCTAAACTTTGTAATACTTTAAAATTGCGATCATCAAAGCAGAGCTGCTCACCAGCATGGACAATTTTAGTGTGTTTGGACTGGTTCAAACTGACTTTCACTGCGCTTTCTATGACGCCTAGACAGGTTTGCTTTTCACTGTTGTTGAAATACTGAACATTAAATACAGTGCCAAGCGCTTGCAGATTTGCCGATTTAGTTTCGACCAAGAATGGGCGATAAGCATGATTTTTTTCTTTGGCCGTACGTATTTGTATTTCGCCATAATGTAATTTTACAATACGTTGTTGCGCTGTATAACGCACGTCCAAAGCCGTATGGGTATTTAATTGAAGTTGTGTCCCATCTTCCAGCTCAACCTGTTTCTGCTGACCCACCGCAGTACGATAATCCGATAACCATATATAGCGATAATCCGAGTTCCATAGCATGACACTGCCAAAACACAGTAAACAGGCAAGCACCAGTTGTTTGTTTAAATTAAATTGGGCATTTTTCTTGCCTTGCTGAATCAGCTGCTGCCCATCTTCGGGAAATTTCTCAAGGCTATACAATAAGCGTTCGGCTTTAGACCATGCAGCTTGGTGTTGGGAACTTTGCTGTTTCCATTGTTCAAATTCAAGCTGTTCAGTTTCATTCAATGGTGCGTGTTGGATTTTAATGATCCATTGCGCTGTTTCTTGATAAATTTGATCATGCAACATGCAGGCATTAATCCATAACAGCTAAACATTGACTCAGTACTGAAACCAGATCACGCATCACGGTTCGGGTAGAAATATTTAAACGTGTTGCAATTTCCTGTTGAGTCAACCCTTCTAATTGTGACCAAATAAAGACCTGTTGCTGGCGCTCAGGCAATTGATTGAGTAATTGATTAATCAAACATAAAGATTCAATTGCCGATATTTTTTGCTCAGGTGTAATTTCATCATATTCAGGTCTGTTTGAAAGCGCCTCTAAATAGGCTTTTTCAATCGATTTACGTTGATACCAATTAATCAAGATTCCCTTGGCAACTGTGGTCAAAATTGCACGCGGCTGATCAAAATACAATTCATCTTTACGCTTTAAGATACGCAGAAAAGTATCATGGGCTAAATCAGCGGCATCTTCACTATGGTTGAGGCGACGTTTTAACCATTGATATAACCAAGAATGGTGATGACGATATAGTGTGCTAATAGGATCAGACATACTTAAAGAGAATGAGAATTATTAGCAATATCTTAGCAAAAAAATAAAGAAAATGAGAGCTCAGTTTGCCCTTTTAATTGAATTTTTTAATTTATCCAACTCATTTATAAGACTACGCAACATACTCGAATGGGATATATGGTAATTCTAAAAGAACATTTAATTTAAAATTATTATACTTTTATCAAAAGTTTATCGCTTTTAAATAACAAATTTCTCGATCATCCTCAAGATGGCCGAGAAACTGTTTATTACGTATTGACTATAATTTATTGACTGATCGCTTGATCCATATTTTTAGCAAATTGTTGAATATCACTGGCTTGAATTGTTGTTTTACCTTTGCCAATCACTTGAAATTGTTGTGCTGCCGTTTCCTGCATTTTGACTTTACCTGTTGCAATATTGGCATCAAAACGTTGCATAAACTCATCCACATATTCCTTCTCAGTGACAATATGATCACCATTCACATCGGTTGCAAAATATTGTTTGTCACGCGCTGTTAGATAATCTCCAAGCGTTACATAGTTTTTCCCTTGACCATATTGGCTAATAAATTCGTTGATGTTACTTGGCATCGGCATCGAAATTGGTAGTTTCACACGGAATCCATCATGCGTTGCATTACTATTGCCCGCTAATTTGGCATCTTCTGCATTTACTAAACCATCCAAGTTTTTATCAAACTCATTAAAGGTTTTTAAACCTGTCTCCTGAAATTCCTTTAAAGTCAGTTTCTGGTCTTTATTATTATCGAGAATGCCATAACGTACATGCGCCTGTTTTTCTGACATTTCACGGCGCTGTTTAAGTAATGGCTCTAAACGTGCTTGCTCGAATTGAACAAACTGCACTTGATTGACTTTTTTATTCGCCTTAAACAATTCGGCATAGTCCTGAGTATATTGCTTAATTAAAGTGCTACTGTTCTGCTCTTTATTATTAGGATGGTAAAGCACATATAATGCATATGCCTGTTGATAAGCATTGGATTGATCGACTGTAGCAGCAATCGCTGATCCAGCAGTTGCCATTGCAGTTAAACTGGTCATCCATAGCGCCAATTTTTTCATGTTCGTTTCCTTGGAGGTGAATATTTGTTGAATTAAAAAATTCTTTCCATTTTGCTATTTAAAAAATCAATATTTAAATTCGATACTTGTTATATAGATTACCCTCATCATGCCCCTATTCATATAGCTCAACAGGGTTTAGATTGATGAGGGAGAAATCTTATTCAATGATATTAATCATCATTAAATGTGTATATTTCAGGTCATCCAGTATCTTCAAATCAGAAGTAAAAATATGGATTACAAATATACACACATAATCAACAAATGAGAATAATAATCAATTACAATTTTATTTACAATAACAATGTTGCTAGATCTGCTTTTCAACATTCAATAAAATCCATCAAGATATTGAAAAATAATAAATATTTATAATTAAACTTCACTTTTTTATAAAAATTTGAACATGACTTTAGAGGGAGAATCTGTATTTTTGGATGATCTTACTGTCTTAAAATTCGTATATTTTGTTGTTGTTTATATTTTAAAATGTCATTTTCAATTTAGCTTTTCCACCTCAATCATCCTATTGTTAATATAAAAACTTATTACATCTTTCCTTTTTATTTCTCTTTAATTTCTCGTTATATTTAGGTTTGTTTATTTTTTATTCTGATTGGCGTTATTAAAATATAAACACTCAAATATTCACCATAATAATCAAGTATTATAAAAATTCTAACAGCAAAAAATATTAATTTTTAGGTTTTAGCATAAAATTGATTTCGTGATTTTTTATTTAAGGCTTGCTCGGCTTTTTCTAGGGTTTAGAGTTTTTCATTGATGCCCTATTTCTGAGTTTGCTCGTGCTTTTATCCAGTCACTAAATGCTTTAACTTTAGGTAATTCATTATTTTTCAATGATGTAATATAGTAGTGCTGATCACATTTTAAATACATGTTTTTAAATGGCATTACTAGCTCACCACTTTCTAAGTCTTTTTCTACTAGTTTTTTACGTCCCATGGTAATACCCAAGTGATTTTTAGCAGCAATCAAAGCCAGATCAGATCGGTCAAAACTCATCTCTGAAGAATGATCCATATTTACATTAAAATGCTGCGTCCAACTGTTCCATTCATCTGCGCCTGTGCCGTTACTCCATGCTTGGCAGTCATGGAGCAATGTGCAGTTTTTTAAGCTGTCTAGATGATCGTAGAGGTTAAATTTTTCCGCATATGCAGGACTACATACCGGGATAATATATTCGTCCATTAAATACTGATAATTCAACTGAAAAGACGGTTGATTGTCAAAATAAAGCGCAATATCAATTCCGCTACGTTGAAAATTTACATCCTCATTACCCGTTAAAACTGAAAGTTGGATCAATGGATAGCGTTGGATGAAATCAGGCAATTGAGGCACTAACCAACACTGAGCAATCGATGGTCTTGCATAAATCGTGAGTGAGCCAACAAGTTGCTGATTTTGCAGTGCCTTAATTTCAACGTTTAACGAGTCTAATGAAAATTGTAAAGCAGCTAAAATCCGCTGTCCCTCAGTGGTTAACTTTACTTTACGATGCAAACGTAAAAACAGTTTGATATTAAGTTCTTTTTCTAACAAATTAATTTGGTGACTTACCGCACTTGGGGTTAAAGACAATTCTTCAGCAGCAAGTGCAAAAGACTCATGTCTAGCCGCAACTTCAAATGTATACAGTTTTGAGAGTTGAAAACCGGTTAGATTTTTATGTGCGTTGGTCATGCCTTTTTCCTTTTTGCTGAAACAAAATGATTGATCACATGCTTCTTGCTGTCCTATGCCCATATAAATAACGTATAAATCATTTAAAAATCAAAATTTATTTAGGATTTATTTTTCAAGTGAATTATTTTAACCCGTAGATCAAATATCATCGTTTGACGGATTTCTCTGGTTTAACTTCAATAGACAAAGAACAACTTTTGTCACAGAGATATATGGTATGGAAACCAATTTCGTGGATGTCGGTATATTATTAACCAGTATCGGGTTAATAATTTTCACTATTTTAAAATTTAAACTGCATCCCTTTTTAGCTTTGCTTCTGGCAAGCTTCTTTGTCGGTGTAGCAATGAAAATGCCATTACTGGATATGGTCAATGCAATTGAAAATGGGATTGGAAGCACCTTGGGTTTCCTTGCCACAGTCATTGCACTGGGTACCATTCTCGGCAAAATGATGGAAATTTCTGGCGCTGCTGAACGTATCGCCCTGTCTTTGCAACGGTATCACTGGATATCCAGTGATGTGGTCATGGTGCTGATTGGGCTATTTTGTGGCATCACTTTATTTGTAGAAGTTGGTGTGGTGTTATTAATTCCCTTGGCTTTTTCTATAGCGCAGCATACCAAAATCTCATTGTTTAAATTGGCGATTCCATTATGCACAGCATTAATGGCTGTACATTGTGTGGTACCGCCACACCCTGCCGCACTTTATGTCACCAATAAACTAGGGGCTGATGTCGGTACCGTGATTATTTTTGGCTTAATGGTGGGTTTAGCAGCCGCACTGGTTGGTGGCCCACTGTTTTTAAAATTAGTTGGTCAACGTTTACCGTTTAAAGCAGTACCTGTCGAGTTTTCAAAGCTCGCCCTGAAAGAAGAACATAGCTTACCCTCTTTAAAAATCACCTTATTTACGGTATTTCTTCCAATTGGATTAATGTTAATCAAAACAGTGGCTGAATTAAATCCCCATACATCCACTCAGCTTTCACACATTTTAGGCTTTATCGGCAATCCGATCACCGCCATGTTTATTGCGGTATTTGTTGCCTACTACACCCTTGGTCTACGTCGTAATATGCAGATGGGAAGCTTATTAAAAGCTACAGAAGACTCATTTTCTTCAATTGCCAACATCTTATTCATCATTGGGGCTGGTGGTGCATTTAACAGTATTTTAAAAGCCAGTGGTTTAGCTGACTCAATGGCTGTTACGCTTTCCCACTTGCATATGCATCCAATTTTACTTGCTTGGTTGGTTGCGCTGATTTTACATGCAGCTGTAGGCTCTGCCACTGTTGCAATGATGGGTGCAACTGCAATCGTTGCGCCAATGTTACCGCTCTATCCGGATATTAGTCCTGAAATCATGGCGATTGCGATTGGTTCAGGTGCCATCGGTTTTACCATTGTGACCGACTCTCTATTTTGGTTAGTCAAACAATACTGTGGTGCTACATTAAACGAAACCTTTAAATACTATACCTCTGCAACTTTCCTTGCCTCCCTCACCGCATTGGGCTGCACCTTCCTGCTTTCTCATTTTATTTAAGCCTTTAGGAGTATTTTATGAACGCTCAACAGATTAATCAGCTGATTGCCCAATATCCGATTGTTAAAGACCTTATCGCACTCAAAGAAGTGGCGTGGTTTAATCCCAATTTTACCTCACTGGTAGAAGGGCTGCCCTATGTCGGGTTGGACCAAAAAGATATTGATGATGCCAGTGCACGTTTGACACGCTTTGCACCTTATTTGATGAAAGCCTTTCCAGAAACAGCGGCATCTCAAGGTATTATAGAGTCCGAACTGGCAGCAATTCCTCAAATGCAGCAACAGTTAGAACAGTATTTTGGACAATCGATCCAGGGTCAGTTATGGCTTAAAAAAGACAGTCATCTTCCTATATCGGGTTCAATTAAAGCCCGTGGTGGCATCTATGAGGTACTTTGTCATGCTGAAAAGCTTGCGATTCAAGCACAACGCCTAAACATTGAAGATGATTATGCAAAACTGGATAGTCCAGAGTTTAAACAGTTTTTTAGTCAATACAGTATTGCGGTCGGTTCTACCGGAAATTTAGGCCTTTCTATTGGCATTATGAGTGCAAAATTAGGCTTTGATGTGACTGTGCATATGTCAGCAGATGCACGTCAATGGAAAAAAGATAAGTTACGTGCGCACAATGTCACAGTAGTTGAATATGCTGAAGATTATGGTGTTGCCGTAGAACAAGGCAGAAAGGCAGCATTAGAAAATCCAAACTGCTTTTTTATCGATGATGAAAACTCACAAACCTTATTCTTAGGTTATGCAGTTGCTGGGCAGCGTTTAAAACAACAATTAGAACAAAAAAATATTTTGGTTGATCAACAACATCCTTTATTTGTTTATTTACCTTGTGGTGTTGGCGGAGGTCCCGGTGGCGTTGCATTTGGCTTAAAAATGGCCTTTGGTGATCATGTACATTGTATTTTTGCCGAGCCGACTCATTCACCGTGTATGTTACTCGGTGTTGCAACGGGTTTACATGATGAAATTTCAGTTCAAGATCTGGGTATAGACAATATCACCGCTGCTGATGGCCTCGCTGTTGGGCGAGCATCTGGCTTTGTGGGTCGAGCAATGCAAAGATTATTAGACGGTTTTTATACATTAACGGATGAAACCATGTATGTACTCTTGGGCATGCTCAATGATACAGAACAGCTTAAATTAGAACCTTCTGCGCTGGCGGGTATGCTTGGGCCAATTTTGACCAATCAACATCAAGACTATGCTGCACTACATCACTTTAGCCAACAGCAATTGGAAAATGCCAATCACATTGTCTGGGGGACTGGAGGAGGAATGGTTCCAGATGAAGAAATGGAAAAATACTTAACCCAAGCGAAAGCCTATAAAAAATAATCTGTATAGACTTGATTCGCACAGGTCTTGATCTCATCAGAATCTGGGGCGGTAGCAGATAAATAAAGTGATTATCCTCTATCGCCCCAATTAAAGACTTGGGTCAGGATTTTCCCTATGGAATTAAACGATCCCACCATTGACCCGAAGGACTTGGGCATTGACCCAATTACTCGCTTCATTTACTGCGAAATCCAACACTGCGGCAATATCTTCTACAGTGCCTAAACGCTCTAAAGGTGCAGCTTTGCTTAACTGAGCAATCAATTCATCACTTTTGCCTTCAAGAAAAAGTTCAGTTGCCGTAGGCCCAGGTGCAATTGCATTTACCGTAATATTTTTTCCTCTTAACTCTTTGGCTAAAATTGCCGTTAAGGATTCTATGGCAGCTTTTGATGCAGTATAAACACCATAAGTTTCGAGTTTCATCCCCACCACACTACTGGATAAATTAATAATTTTACCGCCCTTTTGCAGTCGCTTAGCAGCTTCACGCATGGTATATAAAGGGCCTTTAATATTAATTGCTAAAACTTGATCAATACTTTCATCGTCTAATTGTACAATCTTACTTAATTTCAAAATCCCTGCATTATTGATCAGCACATCCAATCGACCATAGGTTTGAATTGCATAATCAAATAATGCAGTCACTTCATTAGAATGGCTGATGTTGGCTTTAAAGAGACTCGCTGTTCCACCTAACGCTTGAATACTACTCAAGACATGCTCCGCCTCTTTATCGTTACTGGCATAATTGATAATGATTTTATGGCCTTGTTGTGCCAATAAGCTGGCAGTAAATGCACCAATCCCGCGAGAAGCGCCTGTAATTAAAATCACTTTTTCTTGCTGTGTTTGATCTGTTGTATGCATCGTGATGACCTCATGGAATAAAATATACCTCTAATCGCTTCTATGATACTGTTCAGATAAAACCAGATAATCTAGTTAAACCTGACATCTTTATCCGAATAAATCGAACAATTGGAATGGCGTATGGATAAACTCAATGCAATGTCTGCTTTCGTCAATGTGGTTGAACAACAAAGTTTTACCAAAGCTGCGCAGATCTTAAATCTGCCACGCTCAACGCTGACCGATGCAATTAAACAATTAGAATTCCAACTCAATACGCGCTTATTGTTGCGTACCACTCGTCAGGTAAAAGCAACCGATGAAGGCCATATTTATTATGAGCGCTGCAAATATATCTTGGGTTATATCAATGAGTCTGATCATGATTTTCTTGATGCAAAACCTCAAGGACCTTTAAAAATCGCAGTTCATGGTATTTTTGCTGCGCATTTTATTCTGCCAAAATTAGATGATTTTTTAACTGAGTTTCCACAGATACAGTTGCAACTCACTGAAAGCGATCGTTATGTAGATCTGATAAAAGAAGGCATTGATTGTGTCATTCGTATAGGTCAGCTCAATAATAGTGAATTAATTGTTAGGCATCTGGGCGATATTCAACAAGTGACATTAGCCAGTCCAAAATACTTAGAAAAATATGGCACACCACAACGCTTAGACGATCTGCAATCACATTTTATGGTCGGATTTTATTCTTCTGCTCGACAAAAGCCACTGCCGCTTGAGTTTCTGACAGGGAAGAAAACACAGTTTTTTGAGTTGCCGTTAAAGATTCAAGTCAATGGTGCAAATACCTATGCAGCAGCAGCCAAACAGCATTTGGGGATCATCCAAGCACCGCGTTATGGTTATTTATCTGAGCTAGAGCAAGGCACACTTTGTCAAATTTTAACTGACTATCCTGTTCCATCCCTGCCTATTTCTTTACTTTATCCATCAAAAACACTGGTTTCACCACGACAAAAAGTTTTTATCGAATGGATTGTACGATTGTTTCAGGATAATCCATTGCTTTGAAGTTTAAATCACGCTGCTTGATGGATATGATTAACTAGCGCTCTCTCGCATTGATCCCCATAGCATTTATACACCAAAACTCAATTCCTGACTCCAAGTTGAATCAGGTTGTTGATAAAGATGCCAACACATATTTTTAACCGAATCCATCAAGACAACATTCTGACTATGCCAACTTTCCAACATACAATAAGTGATATGGATGCCTTTAGGATGAAACTCTCTTGCCAAAGATTGTGCCAATGCCCGAATACTGGCAAACATACTCTGAGTTAAGCCATTATTTTCAGCGATCAGGTTGGGCTGTGTTCCTAGAAAGATTAAAGTTCCTTGTGACTTTATCAACATCTGTCGAATAATCGCTTGGGCAATATTTACCGCAGCCAAACCAGTATTTTGCCAAAGCTGTTCGACCTGTTGGGCTGAAGCATCGGAATTCGACAATGATTTTGAAAAATCAGCTTGGAAAATACACAGTTCAATTGAATGCCCTGCTCGTTGAATATAGCCAACTAAATTTTTTAAAGCAGTCGGATTGATCAGATTCAAACGAACCCGCTTTAGTCCTGAATCTTGTTGCTCAATCTTTAGATTGGTTTGGGTAGGATCATGCTGAACTTGATATACAAGCATTGTGCTGTTGTGTGCTTGATCCACAAAAAGCTGGCTGAGCGAGTGGGTTTCATTGCCAATAACAACAATACAGCCCTGTAGTTTGGATTTTTTTCTCAGCAATGGGGGAATTAAATTGTACATATTAGAATTTCTCCTGATAAGGACGTAAATCCAGCTCATGGGTCCATAAATCACGATTTTGTTGATAAAGCATCCAATAATTCTCAGCAATCGCTTCGATATTTAACCCACCTGTGCCTCGTGTAAGTCTCAGTAAGCGTCCTAAACCAAATACAGCTTTATTAACACGATCACCATCGACCATGCCATCAACAATAATATGTGCAACATGGATGTTTTGAGGCTTATATATCTGGGCGAGATGCAGTACGTAATTACGTAATGCGGATTTGCCCATGGTAAATGCCGCAAAAAAAGGTTTACCACGAAGAGATGCACTTGCCCCGGTAAAAATCAGTGTGCCATATTGCTGTTGTTCAAATATTTTTAAGGCATGTTGTGACACTAAAAAAGCCGATAAAAAAGTAGAACGCCACATTTGAGTAAAAAATTGAAGAGAGGTCTTTAAAAAAATTGAGGGAATATTGCCCCCCACATTATGAATAACAGCGACGAGATGCTCCTTTTGCGCATTCCTCTCCGCAAAAAAAGTCTGCACTTGTTGTTCATTTTCAGCATCCAAAGCATGTGCTACGGCGTGTCCACCTTGCGCATTGATTGAATCAGCCACAGCTTGCACTTTCGCTAAAGTACGCCCCACAACATGTACTTTTAATTTTTCTTGAGCAAAACGACGACAAACTGCTGCTCCAATTCCTTGTTCAGCACCTACGCCCATAACAACCACACATGGAAGTGTTGCTATATTTTGAGATGTTGCATTCTGCGTATTCATAGCAAGTCTATCCATTGAGCAATAGAAGGATAAGCTTTAATTTTAGTGCCCCAAATTTTACTGGTGCGGACAATCTCTAAAAGCTGCGAACCAACCGCAATATCAGCCAGTGTTTTACCCTCGCCAACCAACCACCCTGTTTGCGCCAACACCAATTCGATACGCTCTAAATGACGAATAAATTCCGCCTCAATATCCTGCTTGGCCATGCGACCTGTCCCCTGCATTTTAAGTTGCAGGTTTAATGTTGCTTTGAGCAAGGGTTTTAACAGATATATTTCATGTTTGGGGCGACCTTTTGCACTCATTTCAACCGCATGATCTAAGGCATCAGCATCACTGACACGAAAGTGCACCTCATAAAAATATAACAACTCGTCTGACCAATCTTCCCAAAGTTCAACATAGGCCTTTTGCAAAGGATCAGCAGGATATAATCGTGGTAAGTCTGGGTAAGCATCATCAAGATAACGTGCAATACGGGTACTGTCCTGAATACGTTGACCATCAATATCTAGAACAGGAACCTTGCCTGCTTTACTGAGCATTGGCACTTTTGCACCCAGTACACCGTTATAATCCACAGTCTGATAAGCAATCCCTTTAAATTGCAACATCCTGGCAACTTTTTGGCAAAAAGGTGAGATTTCCCATTGATGTAATACAACTGAATTCATTTTATATTCTCAGCTTAACGTTGGGTCGATTGATATTCGATAAACTACATCACAGGATCAGCACTTAATACTTCAAAGGCCTGCTTTTAAAGCCATGATCCAAAAATTCAAGTTCAAAACCATGATGCAGAAATAGAATCTTTCAACGACGGATGATCATATTGGTTGCTGTTGCATGTGCATACAATTTTCCTTCTTCATCTCGAAGATAGCCTTCTGAAATGACTAAGTTTTTCCCTACGTTGATGACTTTACCTTCAGCAATTAACTTTTTATTAAACGGCATTGGACGGCACATTTTTATCGCAAGATCAGTAGTTCCATAGCCCTCACCCGCAGTCAAGACGGTATGTGTGGCACACCCTGTCACTGAATCCAATATCGTTGCGGCAAAACCACCATGTACCCCACCCAATGGATTGCTATGACGTTCATCCGCAATGGCCATAAATACAATGCGACCATATTCAACGTCTCCTACTTCCTCCATCCCCATGGTTTTTGCAATACCAGGCGCTGGCACCAGTCCTTTTTGGAATGCTTGCATAATTTCCAGACCAGTCATATTGAGTGGATTCATCACTATTTCCTATTTTGATAAATAAAATACTTATTGGAGAAGGGTTGATTGTTCAGGAGATAAGCCAATTTTTACTTTAGTTTGTGCGACAATTTCGGATTCATCGGTATTATTCGGATGAAAATCAAACTGATAATAAGAGAAAAATTGCGGTACCAGCTTACGATAGGCTTGCACTGTAAACCCAGCAAACTTAGTCCAAGACTTAAGGTTTAATAATTGTTTATCTCTCGACATTAACACCACTTGATATACATTAGAAAATAGCGTGATCAGCACAAGACTAAATGTAAAAATCGCCACGCGAGGAATGTAGGCATCTAAGCCCTTACCATATAAGTATTCATACATGTCATAAGCCACAGCCTTATGTTCGGTTTCTTCAACACTGTGCCATAACCATAAATTACGAATGGTGGTATCGGTCATTAACTCATTGACATTTTTCATCATCTCCACCACCAACACTGCGGTGTAATGTTCCAAACCCACTGTGACCAAGAGATTCCATTTTTTAGGAAAGGCACGTTCTACCGCTTTTAATATAATCCCCGTGGCTTTTTCTAAAGATTCAGGATCTAAACCATATTGTTGTGCACTGACATGAAAAGCATGGTGTTCTTTAGAGTGCATGGCTTCTTGTCCAATAAAGGCACCAATATCACGGTCTAATTGTGGGTTGTTTTTAATTTTTCCACGTAAGGCGCGTACTGAACGGACAAAGTACGATTCACCTTCAGGAAAAAGCGTCGATAGACCTGTGAAGTAATGAGTAAAGGTTGGTTCGTCATTACACCAATACTTGGGCATATCCTGAAATTCATAATCCATACGACGTACTGGAAATGATGCAGGTGTTTTTTGCTTTGATTTTTCTTTCACCGCTGATATAGACATGGTTCACCTCAAGAATTTATCTTAAAATAATAAGTTCCAAAAAAGAACTTGTAAAATTAAAATAATGGTCCACGTTGATCTTGTCAATGATGTGAATACGTTAAAGCTTCAGGTTGTCCTTAAATGACAGTATCATTCCTATAAAGACAATCGATCTAAGCCAAAAACTTAAAAGCTGTTTTCACCCATCGTATTTTGACCTGATGCATGATTATTCACCCTATAAAATATAACTAATAAAATTAATTACTTAAAAGAAAATACTGAATAAATATCTTAGATCTCAACAAAAGTTCAAATTAAAATTAAACATCTCCCTCTAATCTCTCCATCAAAACTGATTAAGCTTTTCCAGTTTTATTTTCTATTTCTATCTGGATTTCTGTCTCAATTTCTAGCGCTATTGCCATGTCAATGATTTGTCATAAAGGTGACACCTTGCTGTCACAAGTGCTGTCTAATGTGTGGGCATCTTTATAATGGATGAAACACATGTTAAGAAAATCAAAACAATGGCTATCCTACATTTATATTTTCCCCATTTTACTGGCACTCACAGCTTGTAATGATTCAAATGATGATAAGACCAGCACACAGCCTGATGGATCTAAAAAACCATTAATGCGTTGTGCACCATAAACATAAAAATACTAAAGGGAAATATTGTGATTAATCGTCGTCAATTTTTAGCAAATACACTTAAAACAAGTTTTGGTGCTGCTGCCTTATCTACATTTCCAGCCAGCATTCAAAAAGCATTGGCTATTCCTGCAAATAATAAAACAGGAACCATTCAGGATGTCGAACATGTGGTGATCCTGATGCAGGAAAACCGTTCATTTGACCATTATTTTGGTACATTAAAAGGCGTTCGTGGTTTTGCCGACCGCTTAACCATTCCTTTGCAAAATGATCGTACTGTATGGCAACAACAACGAAGTAACGGTACCTTATTAACCCCTTTTCATTTAGATGGATCGAGTAATAATGCACAACGTGCACCCGGTACAAATCATACTTGGGTGGATAGCCAAAAAGCTTGGGACAACGGCCGTATGTCAAATTGGCCAACCCATAAAACTGATTATGCAATGGGTTATTTTAAAGAGCAGGAAATCCCTTATCAGTTCGCTTTAGCCAATGCTTTTACCATTTGCGATGCGTATCACTGTTCAATGCACACAGGTACAGATGCCAATCGTTCATTTCATTTAACCGGCACCAATGGCGCAGTACCGACCAGTACTGCGTTTGTGAATAATGAATGGGACTGGATTGATGGCGATCCCCAAAATGTAGATATCGGCTACACATGGAAAACCTATGCTGAACGTTTAGAAGAGGCAGGTGTTAACTGGATTTGCTATCAAAATATGCCGGATGAATGGGGCGATAACATGCTCGGTGCATTCCGTACCTTTAAAAAAGCCAATATTGCTTCAGGCTATCCAGTTTCAAGTGGTGGTGCGCCAAATAGTCCATACAATAAAGCAGCGCAACCGTTACCTTATAAAGCTTATGATGCCACAACCGATAATGCTAAAAATCCACTGTATAAAGGTATTGCAAACACCCTGCCCGGCAATAAACCCGAAGAATTTTTAGATGCTTTTAAAAATGATATCAAAACAGGCAAACTTCCCCAAGTGTCTTGGATCAATGCACCTTCTATCTATTGTGAACATCCAGGTCCATCCAGCCCAGTACAAGGTTCTTGGTTTATTCAAGAAATCTTAGATGCTTTAACAGCAGTGCCAGAGGTTTGGAGTAAAACCGTTTTCTTGATCAATTTTGATGAAAATGATGGTTATTTTGACCATGTTCCTTCTCCATCAGCACCGACCTTACAAGCAGACAATACTTATGCAGGTAAATCCACACTTAGCCAAGCTGATATGCAGCATGAATATTATCTACATGACGCGCCACTAGGCAGCAGCAGCCAGCCTAAAAAAGACAATGGTGTTTATGGACCAGGCCCACGGGTACCACTCTTTGTAATTTCACCATGGAGTCGTGGTGGTGTGGTTAACTCTCAAGTGTTTGATCATACGTCAGTATTAATGTTTTTAGAACAACGCTTTGGGGTAAAAGAAACGAATATCAGTCCTTATCGTCGTGCGATTTGTGGTGATTTAACCTCAGCATTTAATTTTAAAACCCCAAATGAAGATGTACTGCCAGAATTAAATGGTAAACAAACCCGTGAGCAAGCAGATCAACTTCGTTCAGCTCAGCAGAAATTACCAAATGTTCCGATTCCAACCAATTTACAACTTCCAATTCAAGCCAGTGGTATTCGCCCATCTAAAGCATTGCCTTATGAATTACATACCAGTGCACGTTGTCAAAATGATGGAACAGTCAAACTCTTGTTCTCGAATACAGGGACTCAAGGTGCAGTTTTTCATGTCTATGATAAGTTAAATCTCAGCCGTGTCCCACGTCGTTACATTGTAGAAGCGGGTAAAACACTGGATGATGTTTGGAATGTGAAAAAGGATAATCAAGGTTTGTATGATCTTTGGGTAATGGGACCAAATGGTTTTCATCGCCATTTCAAAGGTGATTTAAATCGTAATCAAAGCCTGCAAATCAATCCTGAAATTCGAGTGTGTTATGATATTGCCAATGGTAATGTTTATTTAGACCTAACCAACATGGGCATAAAAGATGTTGAATTGGTCATTAGCCCAGTCGTCTATCGTAGTGATGCAGCGTTAAAAATCACTGTAAAAGCAAGTCAAACATCAACGCGACATTGGGAATTGAAAGATACATGGCAATGGTATGATTTTGCCGTAACCTGTACTCAGGATACTAAGTTTTATCGACGCTTTGCAGGACGCGTTGAAACAGGTGCAGATTCTGTCAGTGATCCAGCGATGGTTTAATATTTAAAGAATTTTAAATATTCAGTTTTTTAGATTGTTAACACTGAATCAAATTTAACAGCACCCCAGATTTATTTAAAACTGGGGTGCTTTTTTATAGTGCTTGCTTAGGAACAAGTCACCCCTTCCATCACTACAGCTTTATTGGCTTCTGTCGCAACAACAGAAGCGGCAATCGCTTCAACCACCTTACTCAATGACTGCCGTGAAACACTGACAATATCAACAATTTTATTGCCATCTGCACCAACTGCATCGGTAAATGCCATTCGACAACTGAGTTGTCGGTTCGGCAAAACTGCATTTTGTACACCTGTTGGCTGATTTAAGGGTCTGGCTGGATCATCACGTTTAATAATCCAAGCAACTGCCACCTCAATATCCCGATTCATTGCACCCATTAACGAACGTGTGTTGGAGTGTTCGATAATATCAAACCGAGAAAAGTCGGTTGCAATACGGTAAGAGACTTTGCCACCCGTCATACCACTGCTGTAACGATCCACAGCACCTAATTTCTGTTGCAAACCCGCAGACAAACCATCACGTAACTCTGCCCCCAACGTGGACGTCCAGCGTTCGTTATCCAATACATTAGATTTACCACTGCTGTCCTGTAAGACCAAAGGCGCCCTGTTTAAACGGTCGGGTAATCCCACTGGCAGGACTTCAATCACCCGTACATTTGAACTCACCAACGGTTTAACCGTTGGCGTCAAACTATAGTAGTTTGGTGTAGGCGAACTGGAACAGCCAGCTAAACCCACAATGGCCAGTAACAGACCACAACCTGCTCGACTAGACTGCGGCAAATAGGACAGAAAATGTGAGCTATTTTTTTTATTTAGCATTCTTAACCTCAGGCGTTTTCCCACGAATGAGTGATTCTGGGTGTTGTTCAATATAGTCAGCCATTAACTGTAAAGATGCGGCAGCACGTGTCATTTGCTGTAAAGCACGGCGTACATCCTGTTGCATTGGCGCATCACTGGATAGAATGGTTTCAGTAGAGCGCATGGTTTTACGTACATCATCCAAAGTCGCCTGTAGTCCTGGTGCGACTTTCCCATCTAACTGCTTCACCAGTTTATCTGTAGAGCTAATCGCTGAATTCATATTATTGAGGGTTTTACGTACATCCTGCCCAATTTCCACCAATGGGAATTTATTCAGTTTATCCGCAATTTGCGATACTTGTGCTTGTAATCCCTTCAACTCGGTTGGTGTGGTTGGAACCTCAATCACACCATTTGATCTGATGATTAAGTTTGCTGGTTTTGCTTTAGGGAATAGATCAAAGGCGATATAGTTCTGCCCTGTCAGTAGATTTCCAGTGCGCATCTGAGCACGCCAGCCTCTTTCGATAAAGCGTTTAAAAATCACACCATCAGGATCAAGTTCTTTGCCATTGGCTAAACGAGATGGATAAATGACCCCCTCAGCGCGCATCCGAATCTGAGTATAATTTGCATCAAACTCCGCATTAATCGACTGAATATTACCAATTTCAATCCCCATAAAGTCAATCGGTGCACCTGCTGACAAGCCACGTAAAGACTGATCAAAATACATGATGATACGATGTGGATTTCCATCTGGCTCTTTCAAAGCTTCAGTACGAGAATCCCATAAATTAAAACGACTTTGATCCGAAGCAACAGCAGCATGTGAATTCTCAGGATAACCGAAAGCAATCCCGCCAGCGATAATACTCACCAGAGACTGGGTATCTAGTTTAAATCCTGATGCACTTAAGCTGACATCGACACCACTGGCCTGCCAGAAACGCGCATCTGTGGTCACAAACTTATCATAAGGTGCTTGAATAAAGGTCTGTAACTCAACACTCTTACCATCTTTGGCCAACTGATAAGCCGTGATTTGCCCCACATTGATCTGACGATAATAAATAGGAGAACCGATATCCAATGAGCCTAGGTTATTGGCTTTGAGGAAAAAGATTTTACCTGGTACATCTGATGAGATGACTGGAGGAACTTCTAAGCCAGTGAACTCATCCTGTTTTTGTTCTGCCTTACCACCATCGACCTCAATATAAGCACCCGACAATAAGGTATCAATTCCTGAGACGCCACTGGCACCAATGCGTGGGCGAACCACCCAGAAGCGTGAGTCTTTTGCAGCAAAATTACTGGCATCCTTACGCAGTTCAATTTTGGCAATGACATGTGAATGATCATCGGCAAGATCAATTTGGCGAACAAGACCGATATCCACTTGTTTAAAACGAACAGTCGTCTTACCTGCAACCAGCCCTTCAGCCGTTCTAAAAGCAACATTAATGGTCGGACCAGTATCTAATACCGCTTTGACTGCCAACGACAGTCCTATCAGCAAGGCAATAAACGGAATCAGCCAGATCAACGATGGTCGCCAGCGTCCTTTATTTTTCTCAGGTTCAGGCAAAATCTGCTGCGTTTCATCTACAGCATGAGGATCCTGATGATCTGAGCTTTCGTTATTGGTTTTATTTTCAGACATACACACCCATCATTGTTTTATTGACTGGAATTGGATAAATCATGATTCAAGGGAGCATGATCCACGTGAATCACATCTGAGCCTTGCAGGGAAAGCCCGTTCTTGTTGCGCGTATTCTGGGCAGCAGAATAATTATCCCAAATAATACGCGGGTCAAAACTCAGTGAAGCAAACATGGTTAAAACCACGACTGCACCAAAAGCAACCGCGCCCGGCCCAGCGAGAATAGTTGCCAGTGATTGAATCTGAATCAGGGCGGTCAATAAAGCCACCACAAAAACATCAATCATCGACCATCGACCGATAAACTCGACAATCCGATAAAGCATTGAGCAATGCTCAGGTGAAAAATGCAAACGTTTAGAAGACTGCATTTTTACTGCAATCAACAGAAAACACAGAATTAAAAGTTTTAACATGGGAATAAAGATACTGGCCATAAAAATAACAGCAGATACCAAATAATCCCCATTCTGCCAAAAATAGATCACACCACTCATGATCGTATCTTGCTGACTGCCTAACAAAGAATCTGTGACGGTCATCGGAAGTACATTGGCTGGAATATATAAAATACTCGCCGCAATCACCAAAGCAAGGGTTCTGTCTAAGCTCTTTGGTTTACGTTGATGCAGCACACTATGACATTTCAAGCAATGTGAAGCATGTTTTTCTTCAACCTCTGAAAGCTGTTTATTGAGTGTTCCACAGCAATGACAAAGCACCAAAGACAAATCTTTGGCTCTTGGGTATTGCAGCGAATTTTTACTGTCGATATGCGCTGAGTATTTTGAAAAATTAGCCTGAGACTGTTCAGTTTTCATGAGAGTCTCCTGTCGATCTCATCCCAAAGATCTTTGACTTTTACTGAGGCAATATAAACCAGCAACACACTCAGTATGGAGAATCCCCATAATGCAACACCTGGAATCACCACAACCATCCCGACCAGTTTAACCAAGGTGACCAATACCCCAATCAAAAATACTTCAACCATTCCCCATGTTCTAAATAAAAACAGAGTACGAAATGCTGCAACTAAATAACGAGGCCGAACTTTAAAAAAATGAACTGATGAAAGTACATAGAACAGCAGTAATAAATCCAATAGAGGCACCACGAAAGTCGTGATAAGAATCAACACACCTACTGGCCCTTGCCCGGCATGAAACATTGCCCATGCTGCACCCAGTAATGTTGTCTGGGAATCATTCCCCTGCAATTCCACCTTAACAATCGGAAAACTATTGGCAATCACAAATACGATCAGCGCTGTTGTTACCATTGCCAGTAAGACACTAAATGGCTTGCTTTGCCGATAAAGCTCAGCACCACAACAGAGACAATAAGCACGCTCACCTTGGGTCAGCTGAATTCGATGATAGAGCGTGTCACATTCCTCACAGGCAACCAGCGTTTGCGTTGCAATATCAGCCTTTTGAATCAATGCTTGCTGATTCATAGGGGTAGAAACTGGCGGACAGGAGGACGGTTCACGCATAGAACATCAACACCATTTTATAAATTCTTTTTAGACCGAAGCTCATCTTGCTATATTTTACTGAGCTGTATACAGATGAGTTGTGATATTTTTTGATGATATCCTGTTGGTTTTATATAAACAATTGATCTGGCGAAATCTAGTCTAACAATTGACCATGCATTTTATCTGTTTGCAATAGCAAATGCCTATTTTGACATGATTAAAGACACAGTCGTTGCACCAAAAAATCGATAAAGACACGGGTTTTTGCTGGCAAGGTTCCCGTATTCGGATAGAGCAATTGGACATTTTGTACAGGTAAATCAAAATCAGCTAACACCCGAATTAAACGATTTTGCTGAATATCTTCATCGACCAACCAAGCTGGCGATATCGCAACGCCCAATGAAGCAAGTGTCATCTGATGTATCGCTTCTGCCGAATTAGATTCATACTGACTTCTAACAAAAGGCAATGTATGTTTTTCACCTTGATCATTTTGTAAAACATATTGCGCATCCTGCCAATTCAATAAGCGATGACCAATCCAAGGAACATGTGCTAAATCAGCAATGCTATTGATTGGATAACGTTGTAAAAATTCAGGGCTGGCAACCAAATAAATCGGATATTCAGCAATTTTTCGTGTCCGCATTGATGAGTCTTTTAAGTTTCCCAACCGAATGACCAAATCTAATTTTTCAGTGACTAAATCATCTAAGGAAGAATTAAATGAATATTGTAGTTGTAATTGAGGATATTGGCGGCAAAACTCACCCAGCAAAGGTAAGATGAATTTTCGTCCAAATTCATTGGTTGATGAAAAACGCAATATCCCTGTGATACTTGTGGCTAAGTTTTGACTGCGCTCAAAAGCTTCTTCGATTTGCAATTGAATGTGTTTGAAATCCTCATAAAAGCTTTTACCTATTTCAGTCAGTGCGATATTGCGCGTATTACGAATCAACAAACTCACATTTAAATGCTGTTCTAAATGCTTGATATCAATACTCACCATCGATCGACTTAAACCCAAAATCTCCGCTGCCTTGGTAAATGATCCTGAATCAACCACTTGCAGAAAACTGATAATCTGTTTTAGGTTTTTTTGCATAATCACACTGATTGTTTGAAATTATTAAACAATGATTTTACTTCGCATGCATCGACAATAAAAGGGCTGAATCGTACCCTCCTGCATCTTGGAGGTCGCTATGTCATATCGCTATAAAATAGCAGCAGTGTTTTTACTTGGGTTCTTTATTGATTGCATCAATATTTTCATGTCAGCAATTGCCTTACCCGATATAGCAACAGCTTTCTCAGTCAGCCCATCGATGGTTGCATGGGTAAGCAATGCTTATATTTTAGGTTTGGTTTTAATCATGCCCATGAGCTTATGGTTAGCAAGCGTATTGGGTGATCGGAAATTGCTGTGTTATTCAATGCTGCTCTTTTCCGTCAGCGTTTGGTTGATTGGCATGAGTGAATCAATCCATAGTTTAATTTTTTGGAGATTTGTTCAAGGTGTTGCTGGCGGATTATTAATCCCTGTCGGTCAAGCATTGGTATTTGCACTGTTTCCAAACCATGAACGGCAACGTATCTCCACAATGATCATGGCAATCGCATTAATTGCACCCGCCTTTTCACCAACGATTGGCGGCATAATTATTGATGCTTTATCTTGGCGTTGGGTGTTTTTTGCCAATATCCCCTTTACCATGATCACTGCTTTTTTAGCATGGCGATGGATCAAAGAAACTCAAGCTAAAACGTCTGGGAAACCTGACTTTTTAGGACTGTTTATGGTCAATGTCAGCCTGTTGTGTTTGTTACTCTCTTTCTCATTATTTAATGATTACCATAGTGTTGTACTCGCGATCAGTAGCTTTCTACTTTCCGTCACAATGCTTCTGATTTATCTCAAATACGCGAAAGGATCTGCTCATCCAATCCTTAATTTGCAATTGTTAAAAAATTATAATTTACGCAATGCATTTATCGTTTATTACGCAGTACCCGGTATTTTTACTGGTGTGAATTTACTGAATATCTTTAATTTACAACGTAACCTTGGGTTTAATGCAAAACAGACTGGCTTATTTATGCTGCTCTATGCAGTGGGTGCATTGGTATCGATGACCAGTGGTGGGCTTCTCTATCGTCATCTCAGTAAAAAGCAGCTTTTTATAATCGGTATTACGCTACATAGTTTAGGAATTTCACTGTTGTTCTGGGTTTCAAATGCCAATGATTTAAGTACCTTAATTGTTGCTTATCTACTGATGGGAATGGGTGGTGGTCTAAGTGCCAATACTGCCCAAATCAGTGCCCTCATCGATTTTAACGGCCAAGACTTATTACAAGGCAGTGTGCTGTGGAACATTAATCGACAAGTCGCTTTTAGTTTAGGTACAGTTGTCCTTATTTCAATCTTTAGTCTATTGCCTGCTGCAAATGACTTACTACGTTATCAGCATACTTTTTTGCTTGCAGCTGTGCTGTGCCTCTTATCATTAATTTCCATTTTTAAGGAGAAAACCCATGTCTAATCCTATGGACAATGCATTACAACATGTCATCGATTTACATATTTTGATTGAAAACGTATTTACAGGTCAAAATGCAAAAGAAAGCTTGAATCAACTCTTAGCCAGTTTTGACCCAAATTTTAAAATGATTACGACACAAGGCAATGTCATTGGTTTACCCGAAATAAATGCCTTGTTTAGCCAAAATGTAGGTAATAAACCTGCGTTAAAAATTAAAATCTTGAATACACGTGCTTTATTTGAAGCAAACAACCACTGCTGGATTCAATACCAAGAACATCAACAAAGCCATGAACCTGATACATTACGCATATCGACGGCTTGTATCAAAGTTGAATCTGGTCAATGTTATTGGGTTTATCTACATGAAACATTGGTCAATTTAGCCTCATCGAGTTAGCTGAATTAACCGCTATTGGTTTAGCTCGAAATAATGTTATTGAATAAACTTATACAAGATTGAGGCTATTTGAACGCGATAACTCAGCATTAAACAATGAACTATTCTATTGTTTAAAGAAGTTTTCATTTCAGCAAAAATCACCTCCCCCAATCTTGACCTATCAACGACAAGGTCATATTTGGGGGATAGATAAAACATGAAATGACTCTAACTTAACCGTTTAAGTAAGTGGCTTTATCTCTCTTGTAAAGCTTGTTTCATCCGCGTAATCGGTTTAATCAAGTATTGAAATACGGTCTTCTCACCGGTCTTTACATCAACAGTGGTCACCATGCCGGGAATAATCGGAAGCTTTTTCCCTTGTTTATCCACTAAACTATTTGCATCGGTTTTGACCAAGATACGATAGTAGACTTCATTCTGGTTTAATTTCAATTCACTATTACGTTTATCATTACTCAGGGTATCTGGACTAATCAGTGTCACCACCCCCTCTAAACCGCCATAAATCGAATAATCATAGGCACTTATTTTAACGACAGCAGGCAATCCGGGACGAAGAAAAGCCACATCCTGTGGGCGTATATAAGCTTCAACCAAAAGTTTGTCATCTAAAGGAACAATTTCTAAAATATCTTGTCCTGCATTGACCACACCGCCCACTGTATTAATTTTAATATTTTTCACAATACCGCGAAGTGGTGCTTTAATAAATGAACGGTCAACAGGATCGGCACGCATCGCCATATTTTCTCGCGCCTGTGCCAATTCAGCTTCTGTTTTTACCAACTCATTATTCGCATCGGTTAAATAGCGATTTTTCCGATCTAAAATTTGCGCACCCAGATCTGCGGATTGTCGTTGCATACGCAATACTTCCACATTTGAAACCAATCCCTGCTGTGCCAGCGGTTGGGTAATCGAAATCTCATGATCCAAGAAACTTTTACTGGCTTTTAATGCTTCGATCGCATCGACCATCGATTGTCGTCTTACCGTATAAGCCTGATATTCTCTTTGCTTTAATTCACTTGAAATCTCTTGAGGAAATATAGGCTTCGTCTCTGTAGTTTCCGCTTTCAGTCGTGCTGCAATTGCGGTTAAATTTTCAACCTTAGCCTCGCTCTCTCTTAAAATAGCAGAACTGCGAGTATCATCCAGTTTGAGTAGAATTTGATTTTTTTCAACAACATCCCCTTCTTTCACTCTCATTTCCATGATAATCCCAGGGTCTAAGCTTTGAATAATTTGCTCACGACTACTAGAGATAATACTTCCTTGACCTCGCGTCACCTCTTCTAAGGTACTGTTATACGCCCAAATTAAAAATACGACGATTAACACGAATAGCAAAACAATTACCGCGAAATAGCCATAGTGTTTTTCTTGCTGTAAAGCGCCATTCAAATCATTTAACAGCTTCAAATCAGATTGGCTGATTGGGGGCTGTTTAGTTTGTTTTTTCATTTCTTTCACTTACTTAATCTGCATAATCATAACAACATCGTTTCTCATCCGACCAAATTTTGACGTTTAAAACATCAGGTTATTTACGGATCCGAGCACTGACACTCACTCGATGAACTTTGGGTTTTACAGAAGGAATATTTTGCGGCTGTTGTTGAACTAATTTGGCAAGAATCTCTGCTTTAGGACCATCCATCGTAATGGCACCATTTTCCATCACAATAATACGGTCAACCAATGCAAGGACTTGGGGACGATGGGTAACCACCAATAATGTTCTTTGTTTTGCCCAGTTTTGAAGCGCATCTAAGGCAGATAATTCTGTTTCTTGATCTAGTCCAGTGGTGGGTTCATCAAGCAGTACAACTTGTGGATCTCGTAAGGTTAATCTTGCTAAAGCAATGAGTTGCTTTTGCCCGCCAGATAACCCTAAGCCGTTTTCACCGAGTTGCATGTCTAAGCCTTGCGGATGCTGATTGATCACCTTATCGAGACCAAACTGATGTAAGACATGCATTAACTGTTGATCAGTTGAAAAATGATCAGTTCTTGCCAATTCGAGATTGTCCCTAAGCGTACCCAAAAATAAGCGAGGACTTTGGCTAAGCAAACTGACTTTGCTTCGTAAATCATTTGGGTCGATTTGACGTATATCAATATTGTCTAAAGTAACATGACCTGCATTGGCCTCATAAAGACCACTTGCGAGTTTTAATAAAGTACTTTTTCCACTGCCAATATGTCCCAAAATGGCAACTTTTTCACCTGAGTTAATATTTAGGGTTATGTCTTTGACTGCTGGTGCTGCATCTCGTTGATATTGAAATTGGATATGCTCAAAAGCGATCTGGCCTTCGACCGATGCTAAACTGATATATTGACGGCTAGGATCGCGTTCAATAGGTCTTGCAACAATATTATTAATCCCTTGTAAGGCCAATTTAGCTGACTGAAATTTAATCGCTAAACTGGCTATTTGGGATAATGGCGCAAGTGCTCGACCAGATAAAATCACCGAAGCAATCAATGCCCCCATGGTAATTTTATAATCGGGATTACTGCTGTGAATTAAATAAGTTCCGAATACCACCAAGAAGACAGTATTTATCTGCTGCATACTTGCGGCAAAATTCACCACCAAATTACTTAAATTTCGAACTTTAATCGAAGATACAGAAGTTTTTGCAGTGAAATTATCCCAACGTTGCTGCGCCCAATTTGTGGCATTATTGGTTTTTAACGTCTCGATTCCATCAATTGCTTCAACTGCCAAGCCTTGTCTTTGAGATGACTCCTTCATAGACTCATTGATATAGCGAGCCAATGGTCTTTGCACAAAGAAGCCCACTGCAATCATAATTGGGATTAAGGCCAAGGGCACAAAGGCCAGCTTGCCACCGACTAATCCAATCACACTGATAAATAAAAATAAAAAAGGCAAATCAACAATGGTCAGTAAACTCGCACTGGTCATAAACTCGCGAATCGCTTCAAACTCACGTAGATTATTGGCATAGGCCCCAGCCGAACTTGGACGATCGACCAAACGTAACTGCATAACGCGTCTAAAGAGTGCTGAGCTAATAATTAAATCTGCTTTTTTACCGGCAATATCAGTTAAATAAGAACGAATTAATTTAGAAATAAACTCAAAACTAATCGCGATGATCACACCAATACTTAACACCCATAATGTTTCAAAAGCTTGGTTTGGAATAACACGGTCATATACATTCATAACGTATAGTGAACTTAATAAAGCTAAAAAATTAATCATCAGTGTTGCCAATACAACTTGATAATAATATTTTCTAAATCGCCAAATCACCTTCCAAAACCAAGCTTTAGGCAAATGATATTCAGGTAAATCAGAACGTAAGTCTGATTGAACTTTTGGCTTAATAAACCAACAAAATCCTAAGTACAATTGTTCCAACTGCATTGCAGTGATGACTTTAGTCATCCCATCTGTTTGCAATAAATGATAAGTTCGTTCGTCAGCATGATATGTAACTTCGGTAATCACCGCAGCTTCTTCATTTTTTAATAAGATCGTGGCAGGTAAAGCAAGTGTTGGAATATCTTGTAAAGATCGCTTCGACAATTGGTTATCAAAACCATAACTCCGTAAAACTTCTGTGAGCGTGCCATAATCAATCTTTAAATCTTGATCACGCCCAACCCGTGCCAATAAAGCAGCTTCACTAATCGGACTACCTAATAATTTAGTCGTTAATGCGATATGTGAAATAATAGATTTCATGTTGTTCTACTTAAATAAATACTTTGAAAATAATCGGGAAACCAAGTTAGTTTGTGACACCAGCCCACTGACTGATTTTGGCTTGAGCCAATAAATACTCTAAAGTCGCAGCTCTAAAATCATTACGAGCTTCCACTTCTGTTGCTTCAATATTTGCAAGCTCGTTATAAGCATCGAGTACATCAATTAATGTTCGACGAGAGATTTTGAACTGTTGTTCATAAGCCCAAACGACTTTTTGTTGAACATCAATATATTGATTCACTAATTTAACGCGTTGTTCATTTTGAGACATATCGAACATGGCTGTTCGACTACGCTCAATGGTATCGCGTAAGCTTTGTTGCATACGCGACGCTACAGCGATCTTGGTTTGATTTTTCTGTGAGATCTTATGCTTTGAACCTTGGTTAAAGATGTCCCATGACATTCTTAAATAGATTTCTTTATTATCTGGACTTGCCGTCCCTTCTAAATTAATACTCGGCATTTGAGCCGCTTTAGACACTTTAATATCTTCAAGTGCACTTTCATGTTCTGCTTTTTGTGCTAAATAGCTGGGTATTTGATCAACTTCAGCACGATGGTATTGGGTAATAAAATCTTGAGATGTCATTCCATGAAAAGGATCAACAATCGTATCTGGTGCTAAAAAATCTTGCGTATAGACTTCTAATCGACTCACAGTTAAACCTAAAGTACGTCGTAATTCAGCAATACCTGTTTCTACTTTTAGTCGACGTGCCTGAGCTTGGGCCAACTCACTGAGCCGACCTGAATCATGTTGCACAATAATATTTAAATCATGCAGCATTTTATCGTGACGTTTTAAATTTCGTTCTGCAACAACCAAAGACTCTTTGGTCCTTAATGCGGTTAAATACAATGTACTGATTTTATAACCAAGGTCTTCTCTGGTTTGTTCAGCAGTATATTGATAATAAGCTTCCTTTTTCTTATCTCGATCAACGGCTGCTTCGATCCCACCCCAAGCATAAACATTGACGGTCGCGCGTAGACCAGGAGCAAAATGCGTTTCTCGCGCATTACTTTCATATTTATGTTGTTGACCGAGTACTTGAGTCCCTATAGCACTGACAATCGGATAATGTTCAGCCTTAGTCGTCTGCATCGTACTATGTGCAAAAGACACATTTGCCTGAGCCTCCTGTATCACAGGATCATTGACCAGCGCTTGTTTGAGTATCTCTTTTAACGTCGCTGCATGTACCAATGGACCATGTATTGCCAACATCCCTATAAAACACAGAGATATTGACCGCGTCAGTTTTCTATTCATTTGCATTGATGAGTTCTATCGGCTACCAGAAATACAATCAATGGCTATAAACATAACCATTTGTTTTAACTGTATTTTCAATAAATTTGCATTGAAGTATTATTTAAATGTGGTATAGCACCATCACGTGCATGCCAAACCACACTAAAAAACCCAGATAAATATACAAAAAGCATTCGCTACAGGATGTAGAAAATGCTTTTTGTACGGCTTAATTAGACTTAAATTAAGTTAGGCTGCTCAACACTGAGTTGCTCTAAATGTTGTGAGACATTGATATGGTGTGTATTCACAACTTCGGCTGGATTTGGCGTATTGGCAAAGCCATCTAAAGTATGACCAACTGCATTAAAAACCTCTAAATGATCCAACTGATTACTCATGCTCAGTGCTGTTTTACTAGCACTTGCTTCAGGAATTAATTGAATATCAATGAGCAATTTATCACTAGATTTATCGCCATCTTTATCGACAAGTGTAAATGTAAACTCTTCTTGGGTTTTACCTACAGGACGAGTCGGAGCTGGGTTATAGCTAAAGTCACCAAACTTATCTGCAGACATATTTAATTTAAAGCTACCACCGATCTCTGTTTTCACCATCAGTACACCATTACCAGCATCTTGCCAAATACTCGCATTGCTATTGCTACTGGTGATTTGGTTTGTTGCATAGTCATAAGTATAGTCATACCCATCAATCTGAATGATTAACTGACCAGCACCATCGGCACCGAAAGATGAAACAATATTGCCCACATCATCCGTACGGATAGACCCCTGAGTATCAGTAGCTTCTGGAACCAACTCAGACATAATACCGCCGAGATCAGACATATCTTTCAAAATAATAATGTCACTCGAACCATCTTTGTTGGTGCCTTTTTCGCCATCGAAAGCAATTGGTTTTAAGAAATCTGCACCCTCATCCATTTGAGGACCAATACCAATCGCAATAGATTTTATGTTTTGTTCTTTTAAGAACGCTGTCCACTTATCTTCACCGATATCGATATTTTGATTGCCTGGTTTATAATTTGATGGTGACGTTGGTTGGATACCACGTACTCCATCAGTGCCATTACCAAAGTTTGGAATACCATCACTGACAAAGAGCAAACTATTGTTCACCTTAGCGCCGTCCACACCGACAACTGGACCTGCACCTTGATTATTTAAATAACTATGAATAACTTCTTGTAAAGCCGCATCGTAGTTGGTATCTACACCAATATCTTTTGGTCGAGTGCCAAAATTATATAATCCTTTCACAATTTTCTTGGCGTCGTCTAATGACACCCATGTATCTGTTTGACCAGGTAGCGAAAGATGCTTGGCTAATTTTGAGAAGCCAATGATATTCACTTTCACGTCTCCATTGCCTGGGGCTACACTGTCAAGTTGCTCCTGATACTTATCTAGCATCGTTTCAATCGCTTCGACAGCTGCGTTCATACGCATTTTCTCGCCACCATTTACTGGATCTGGAATACCGCTATCTCTTGCACCCATACTGCTAGAGAGATCCAGACTAATGATCACGTTCGCATAAAAAGTCGTCTCACCATCTGCAACTACAGATATTGGCGCTGCTACTGATTTATCATCTTCCACAGTAATAATGAGGTTAGCATCGCCAATATTGGTATTGATACCAAAATCAAGATCTAAACGTTCACTGTTCTCACCAACATGATCCACTGGTGCTTTAAGACCAATTTCATAAGGAATTGTGGTTTTCCCATTGCTGGTCACTGGTGTACCCAAAGTAATCGACATCACTTCTTGACCGCTTGGTGTGGTTCCAACTAAGCCGCCATTTGCTGTTTGAGTCCAGTTTATTGTCTCACCACCAGAAGTGACATCCACTGTTGGCAATGTCATTAAAATATCGCTAATGTCAGCATTACTAGGGTTATCTAAACTCAATTCACCATTTACAACAGCGGCTGTTGAACCATCTCCTAAATCAGCTTCTTTGAGTATCTCGGTTAAGGTACCTGTAGGGCTTATATCTAAAGTTACGTGAGCTGGATCCGATACATTGCCAGCTTTGTCTTTGACGGTATATTCAAATGCATCTGAACCAACATAACCTTTGTTTGGAGTATAGGTTACTTCACCAGTGATTGGATCAACGCTGACCGTACCATGCTGTGGTTGTTTCGTGATCACCACAGTGCTTGGATCTAAGTCACCATCTTTGTCACTATCATTTGAAGTCACATCAATAATGATTGGGGTGTCTTCTTTAGTTTCAGCATTGTCATCAACTGCAACAGGATTTGCACTCACTTCAACCATTACAGTTGCAGGATCAGACACATTCCCCGCTTTGTCTTTGACTGTATATTCAAATGCATCAGGACCAACATAACCTTTGTTTGGAGTATAGGTTACTCCACCAGTGATTGGATCAACGCTGACCGTACCATGCTGTGGTTGTTTCGTGATCACTACAGTGCTTGGATCTAAATCACCATCTTTGTCGGTATCATTTGCAGTCACATCAATAATGATAGGCGTGTCTTCTTTGGTTTCAGCACTATCATCAACTGCAACTGGATTAGCGGTGATATCGATTACCACAGTCGCAGGATCAGAAACATTCCCCGCTTTATCTTTAACTGTGTATTCAAATGCATCTGGACCAACATAACCCTTGTTTGGGGTATAGGTCACTTCGCCTGTGATTGGATCAACACTAACAGTACCGTTCTGAGGCTGTTTCGTGATCACCACCGTACTTGGATCTAAGTCACCATCTTTATCGGTATCGTTCGAAGTCACATCAATAATGATTGGCGTGTTTTCTTTGGTTTCAGCACTGTCATCAACCGCAACTGGATTAGCACTCACTTCAACCACTACAGTTGCAGGATCAGACACATTGCCCGCTTTATCTTTGACGGTATATTCAAACTGGTCTGGACCAACATAACCCTTGTTTGGCGTATAAGTCACTTCACCTGTGATTGGATCAATACTGACAGTACCATGTTGTGGTTGTTTCGTGATTACCACTGAACTTGGATCTAAGTCACCATCTTTGTCGGTATCATTTGAAGTCACATCAATAATGATTGGGGTGTCTTCTTTAGTTTCAGCACTATCATCAACTGCAACAGGATTGGCACTGACTTCAACCACTACAGTCGCAGGATCAGACACATTCCCAGCTTTATCTTTGACTGTATATTCAAATTCATCTGGACCGACATACCCCTTGTTTGGGGTATAGGTCACTTCGCCTGTGATTGGATCAACGCTGACCGTACCATGCTGTGGTTGTTTCGTGATCACTACAGTGCTTGGATCTAAATCACCATCTTTGTCGGTATCATTTGCAGTCACATCAATAATGATAGGCGTGTCTTCTTTGGTTTCAGCACTATCATCAACTGCAACTGGATTAGCGGTGATATCGATTACCACAGTCGCAGGATCAGAAACATTCCCCGCTTTATCTTTAACTGTGTATTCAAATGCATCTGGACCAACATAACCCTTGTTTGGGGTATAGGTCACTTCGCCTGTGATTGGATCAACACTAACAGTACCGTTCTGAGGCTGTTTCGTGATCACCACCGTACTTGGATCTAAGTCACCATCTTTATCAGTGTCATTTGCAGTCACATCAATAATGATTGGGGTGTCTTCTTTAGTTTCAGCACTGTCATCAACCGCAACTGGATTGGCTGTGATATCAATTACCACCGTCGCAGGATCAGAAACATTGCCAGCTTTGTCTTTGACGGTATATTCAAACTGGTCTGGACCAACATAACCTTTGTTTGGAGTATAGGTTACTTCACCAGTGATTGGATCAACGCTGACAGTACCATGCTGTGGTTGTTTGCTAATCACCACAGTGCTTGGATCTAAGTCACCATCTTTATCAGTATCATTTGCAGTCACATCAATAATGATTGGAGTATCTTCTTTGGTGTTAGCACTATCATCAACTGCAACTGGATTGGCAGTGATATCAATTACCACAGTTGCAGGATCAGACACATTCCCAGCCTTATCTTTGACTGTGTATTCAAATGCATCAGGACCGACATAACCCTTGTTTGGGGTATAAGTTACTTCACCAGTGATTGGATCAACGCTGACCGTACCATGCTGTGGTTGTTTCGTGATTACCACTGAACTTGGATCTAAGTCACCATCTTTGTCACTATCATTTGAAGTGACATCAATAATGATTGGGGTATCTTCTTTGGTGTTAGCACTGTCATCAACTGCAACAGGATTTGCACTGACTTCAACCACTACAGTTGCAGGATCGGAAACATTGCCAGCTTTATCTTTCACTGTGTATTCAAATGCATCTGGACCAACATAGCCCTTGTTTGGGGTATAAGTCACTTCACCAGTGATTGGATCAACGTTGACCGTACCGTTCTGAGGCTGTTTTGTGATCACTACAGTGCTTGGATCTAAATCACCATCTTTGTCGGAATCATTTGCAGTCACATCAATAATGATTGGGGTATCTTCTTTGGTGCTAGCACTGTCATCAACCGCAACTGGATTTGCACTGACTTCAACCACTACAGTTGCAGGATCAGAGACATTCCCCGCTTTATCTTTGACTGTATATTCAAATGCATCTGGACCGACATAACCCTTGTTTGGGATATAAGTTACTTCACCAGTGATTGGATCAACGCTGACCGTACCATGCTGTGGTTGTTTGCTGATCACCACCGTACTTGGATCTAAGTCACCATCTTTGTCGGTATCATTTGCAGTCACATCAATAATGATCGGGGTGTCTTCTTTGGTGTTAGCACTATCATCAACTGCAACAGGATTGGCGGTGATATCAATTACCACAGTTGCAGGATCAGAGACATTGCCAGCCTTGTCTTTGACGGTATATTCAAATGCATCTGGACCGACATAGCCCTTGTTTGGGGTATAAGTCACTTCACCAGTGATTGGATCAACGCTGACCGTACCGTTCTGAGGCTGTTTTGTGATCACCACAGTGCTTGGATCTAAATCACCATCTTTGTCAGTGTCATTTGAAGTCACATCAATAATGATCGGGGTGTCTTCTTTGGTGTTAGCACTATCATCAACTGCAACAGGATTGGCGGTGATATCAATTACCACAGTTGCAGGATCAGAGACATTGCCCGCTTTATCTTTGACTGTATATTCAAACTGGTCTGGACCGACATAACCCTTGTTTGGGGTATAGGTCACTTCACCTGTGATTGGATCAACGTTGACCGTACCGTTCTGAGGCTGTTTCGTGATCACCACAGTGCTTGGATCTAAGTCACCATCTTTGTCACTATCATTTGCAGTCACATCAATAATTACGGGTGTATTTTCTTTAGTTTCAGCACTGTCTTTTTCTGCGATAGGAACATGCTGAGGATGTTCAATTACAGGAGATTTTTTATTGTTATCATGACCTTGACCAATAGCCACTGCCGCTATCGGAACCAAAGCCAATAACCATAATGGATTAAAGGCCCAAAATGCTGCAACTTCTTCACCACCTAAAGCCTGACCAGCTTCAACTTGATCCGCAAGCAAACTTACTGCATCACTTTTTTCTGCACTTTCTGGGACATAAGGGTAATATTTACCATTTTCATGCTGACCGATCAGTAAGTTAGACTCCCCTTCTGAATAGCCCAACTCACCATTTGCAGCATAATAGTTTTCAATAATCAGATCTGGCTGATCAACATCCCCACCTTCGAAACTAATCCACAAATCCTTATCATGGCGTTTAGTCGCAATATTTTCTGGCCCAAATGAAGTCTCTTTATCGGTAAACTCATAATGAACATTTGCTTTTGCAGCAATTTTTAATGGTTTCCCTTGAGAACCACGACCAAACTCACCCCCTTCAATATTCAAGGTATCGAGTGTTGATTTTTTAGCATTAATTTTGAGAACAATATTCTTTACAGTCACGTTTATTTCCTTAATTTCAATAATTAAGCATTAATTAATAGAATCAAAATACTAAGTTTTGAAATGAAGCGTAATTACGGCTGAGTACCATAAAGAAGGATCTCAACTCGACGATTGGGCTGATTACATGCCAAACGCGCAGTACGATTTTGAGTGTGTTTTTCAGAACAATCTGTGATCAATAAATTTGTTTTACCACGGCCTTCGGCAGCAATTAAATCAGCAGATAAACCATAATTTACCATCATATTTTTTACACTTTGCGCACGATGTGCTGACAACACTTGGTTATAACTTTCCGTACCGTCTGGATCTGTATAACCAATAACATCTATATGGCTAATCTCGGCTGTTTCATTACGAATGGTATCTGCAACATCCTTAATTTCTTGTTTACCCTGAGTTAACATATTTGCTTCATCTGATTTATCAAACTGAAACAAAGCGCCAGCTTGTAATGTAAATTTCTTCAACATTTTAACAGTAGGCTTACACTTTAAATCGCGATCAACACGTGGCAAGGTATGGACTTGTTCTTTTAAATGCTGCTGAGCTTTTTTTATTTCATCCTCATTCATTGCTAAGAAATAAGTCTGCCCATTCTGATCCAGACTCACACGTAAGTAGGTGGTTTTTTCGAGAGGTAAATTATAGTATTGCCCGCCTTTTTCTTTGGTTGCATAGCGATCTTTGACATCCGTTTCAATTGCAACCAACTTTTGGTTATCAGGACAAACTTCAAGCTCTTTATAAGCATTGGGTAACAATGAAGCCAAATATTCTCCACCTACAAAAATATTTACCGCTTTTCCCTCAATTTTCTCATCACGAACAAAAACAACATTTGCTTTATTTTTATTTACTTTTTCATTAATTTTTTGATTTTCAAAGTTATGCCACTTTTCAACAGCCGTACCATTACTACCACCTTTCACAGCACATCCAGACAAGATTGAGCTGAGGAGTAGTGTTGTGACCAACAAGCCTTTATTTGTGACCATCATTAAAATTTGTTCCTTACAGAATTTAAAAGTAAAAAACCTCTACAACAAAACGTTTAAGCTTCGTAGAGGTTGCACATAAAAACCTTTTAGACAGCGAGACCAATACTTTAAATTTCAGTAAGGCTACCTAAAAACACGTTTTTTCGTGACATATTTCACGGTTTAATATTTAAGGTACGCAAAAATAATGAATTAAGATTCATACGTCAAATGATAAAAATTTGCCTTTAGGTTAAAATAATTCACCTGAAAAAACATAAGGTTAAATATTGATCTTTAAATATATTTTGATTTAGAAAGCAGTATCTATTTTAAAATTTTTATTTAATATTTCACATGAATTATAAAATATATGACAGCGAGCAATAAAGTGATGAACTTAGATAAGTCATTAACAGGTTTTCAATTATCTAAACTTCATACATTTGAAGTAGCTGCAAGGCATGAGTCTTTTTCATTAGCGGCAAAAGAGTTATGTTTAACGCCAAGTGCTGTTAGCCACCAAATCAATTTATTAGAGAAAGAACTCAATATAAAACTATTTTTACGCTTACACCGTAAAGTTGAACTCACGGCTGAAGGCAAGCACATTTTTTGGGCATTGCAGTCTTCTTTAGGTCATCTCAATACTGAAATTAAGGCCATCCAAAATCAAACTTTATCTGGACCACTCACGATTTATGCTAGGCCATCGATTACACAAAATTGGTTGGTTCCCAAACTGTCTGACTTTATACAGCGCTATCCTTTTATTGAATTATCCATTTTGACTGGCAATGAAAATGTTAATTTGCAACGAGAAGGGATAGATTTAGCACTTTATTTTGATAACCAACCCTGCCCGCAATTGAATTATCAATACTTAATGGATGAACATATTTTACCTGTATGTAGTCCTGAGTATGCTGAAAAATTCAACCTTGTAGACAATTGGCAGAATTTAAACCAGTGTACTTTACTTCATGACAGCCATGCATGGTGCAATAAGACTGGAACGGGGGAATGGGACAGTTGGGCCGCACATTTTAATATCAATATTGATACCCCTTCAGCGCTTTACTTCAACCGATCAGATCTCGCTTCAATTGCTGCCAAAAATAACCTTGGAGTGACAATGGGGAGAAAACGATTGGTTGAAAAAGCCATTAAAAATGGCGAACTAATCGCACCATTCCCCGATCAGTTTTTACTCTGTGAGCAACATTACTATATCACTTCACTGAAAGATCGCCACTGGCCAAAAATTGAGGCCTTTAGTCTATGGCTCAAAAATCAAACCATGAGTCAGAACTAAATGACTTGTTAACAAACCATAATCAAATCAATACTGTACTCATTTATAAATCGATTACCTTCTGCTTTTAAATGGGTTTATATTCACATACTTAAAAATCGTCAGAAAGATATCCTTGATCCACTCTGACGAAACATAGATTTTTTATAAAAATTCTCTTCACCATTAGACTGATTTAAAAAACGGTTCTTTAAATCAAAGAACCGTTTCGTAATACAGAACCCTTAGAACTTAAAGCTATAATCTATATTTAAACGAGTTTCATTGGCTGAGTGAAAGACCATATTGGTTGGCATATCATTTCGGTAATGAGAAAAACGTGCTCGCATGCCTAAGCCTTTTAACTTCCCTTCTGGGATTTTATAAGCTAAATCCAGCTCCATCGATTCTTCTTTAAAACGTTTATCGCCATAACTAAGTAAATCAATATCTTGTCCTTTGGCATAGCGGGTCATAAAACGCAGCCCATTGAGAGAAATATCAGCTAATTTTACATTTTTAAAATCATATTCATAACGCAGTGAATAGACTTTCTCGTCTTTATTGGAATAATCCGAGCTCATAAAATCAAGCACCACTGGACTTTCTGTTCCCGATAAAAATGGTAAGCCTGTCGAACCAAAGGCCTGCATATAACCCAAAGACAGGGTATGGTTTTGATAATTTAAACCAAATAATCCACTTAAATGCTGATTATCTACATGACCGATTTTTTGTCTACCTGCCTCCTGACTATTGAAAAATCGCACATCGCTTAAAAAAGTTAACTGTTCATTTAAAGGCTGTTTACCATTGAAACCTAAAAATTGCTGTTGGTAGATATCATGCAGTTCAGCCTGATAAGCACGGATTCGATACGCATCATTGAGTTGATAAGCGCCACCAAAACTATAGAAGTAATCTGTTGTTGCTGATTGATCAAAACGGCGATTGATATTGTCTGTACCGACATCACTATAATGAATCGAATCACGCTGTCGCACTTGGTCTACATAAAAACCTTCCAATTGTAACTTTGGAATTTCATTGGAAACAAACCGAGCACCTCGATAAGTTTGAGGGAACAAACGTGCAGGTGAAGAAAAAATCGTGGGCAATCGTGGAACCAAATCTCCCACAAAAAGCTCATTTTTCTTAAATTTTGCTTTGGCAGTCAGCCCTATTTTCCCATAATAATCATCTCGTGAATTATCTGCATTTACAGGTAATAAGTTACTCCGTGCATAGTCATCGGCTCGATCTCCAATTAAGTTAAATCCAGCCATTGCCAATACATCAACACCAAAACCAACTGTTCCATCGGTATAGCCCGATTGACCATTAAAGATGATACCTTGTGCCCAATCGCGCGCTGCAGTATAAGGATATGGATCTTGTTTATAGTCTCGGTCAAAGTAAAAATTTCTAAGCGTTAGCTCTGCACTACTGTCTGTTACTAAATTGGCATGCGCCAGAGTACTGAATAATGGGCAAAAGTATACCCACACCCACAAGGATGTTTTTTTCATTTTTTATCTCAACTATTTAATTTTTAGAGGATTAAGTTGTTGTTTTAAGCGTATAGGCTGCTTCATTTTTATGTCGATAAAATGCATTACCCAACATTAAAATAAGCACAATTGCCAAAATAAATACCACCCCGTAATATGCATAAAGTGTGGCTGGCGCTAAACCTTTATCTAAAAAAACGCCTGCAATTGTTGGCGATAAAATGGCACCAATACGTCCAAAACCAATGGCATAGCCTACGCCACGACTACGAATATCGGCATCATAAATTGTAGGTGAAATAGAATATAAACCAGCAATACAGCCATTAATCAGCGTTCCAAGTAATAGGCCAACAATCAATGCCACGCTCACTTGGGCCGAGACAGCTACGAATAAAAACACACATGCGGCAGTTAGTCCTAGAAATAGACTTAAGGCATAGAAGATTTTGATACGGGATGCCAGCAAACCAATAATTGCTGCACCAAAGATCCCACCAATACTAATTAAAATACCTGTGGTTACCCCTTGTTCAGCCGACATTCCCATTGAAATTAAAATTTTCGGTGTCCAACTCATTACAAAATAGAAGCCAAACATTACGAGAAAGAAAGCACCCCATAGACACAATGTTTGAAAGCCCTGTTGCCCACCAAATAATTTGGCAAAATCTCCGCCACCCTTTGCATCACTTTTTGCATAATCAGGTAAGGCATCTAGATGATTTAAGCCCATACGCTGTAATACTGAGTTCATTCGCGCTAGCGCTTGTTGCGGTCTTTTTGCCAACAAATAATCTAAGGACTCAGGCAATAACCATATACTCACCAACAGCATTGCAATAGTTGTGATCCCACCTGCAAGAAAAATCGAGCGCCAGCCTAAATGTTCAATCAGTGTCAGTGACAATATCCCACCAAGTGTGGCACCAATCCCATATCCTGTAGACATTAAACTGACCGCAAAACTTCTCCAGCGCGTATTGGCATATTCACTGGCCAAAACATTGCTACTGGCAAGAATACCGCCAACCCCAATCCCTGTGACAAAACGAAGCATGGCCAACATGCTATGGCTATTGACAAAAGCACATGCCAGCATGCTGATTCCAGCAATCACCAAACAAATTAAGATCAGTAAACGGCGACCAATTTTATCGGCAAGTGGTGCCAGAAAAATCGAACCAGCAGCCATACCAAATAGACCAGCACTTAATAACAAACCGATTTGAGCACCAGAAAGCGACCAATCCGCTGAAACTGAAGGTGCAGTAAATGCCATGACCATGACATCAAAACCATCAATAATATTAAGAAAAACACAAATCAAAATCACAAACCATTGATAGCGGCTCATCTTATTTTGACTTATCTCACCAAGCACATCTCTTTCCATTTGTGTATCTCCCAATCTGGATCAGATACGCACACGACATTACTGAGCTGCGTCGTTGGGTGGTTATGCATATCCGTATCCATAATTACCTAGAGGAATAATTTAATTTTTTAAAACTCGTTTTTGAACAAGAATATTTTTTTGGAGCGTCCTGCTCTATTTCATCTTGATTAATTGGATCCAAAAAATCAATAGTATTATTAAAAAATATTTACAAAATAAAAATTAAACGTAAAATATAATTGATTTATATAAATATTTTAACAAAAAACAATAAAGAACAAATGTATAAATTTAAAAATTACATGAAAATGGATCCATTAAATTCAATTAGCTTCTACTAAGTAAGTGACCTTATTGAGACATTAAAAAGCCCCCTTATTCTTAAATATTTTAGTTTTCGCAATGCGAGAGGTATTCAACAAAAAAAACACCAATTGGATCCAAAAATAAATAAAAGTACAATCAACCACATAAATATCGCAGAGATATTTTTTTAAATAAAAACAGCAAAATATTGATAAAAACAAAATAACAAAGCCTAAATAAAAGGATTTAATGATCATTTTATGGATTGACTGTTTATTTGTGTTGATATAAATTGGATCCAATAAGTGATAAGGAGTCATCACAAATGTTTATAAAAAATGCATGGTATGTTGCTTGCTATCCTGAAGATATCCAAAACAAGCCGCTTGGTCGCACCATCTGTGGTGAAAAAATTGTTTTCTATCGCGGCAAAGAAAATCAAGTTGCTGCTGTTGAAGATTTTTGTCCACATCGTGGCGCCCCATTATCATTAGGCTATGTTGAAGATGGCAATTTAGTTTGTGGTTATCATGGTTTAGTCATAGGATGCGAAGGAAAAACCATTTCTATGCCAGCTCAACGTGTAAACGGTTTCCCCTGTAATAAAGCCTATGCAGCCATAGAAAAGTTTGGTTTTATTTGGGTTTGGCCTGGTGATCAAGCTTTGGCTGATGAGTCCAAACTCCCAACACTAGAATGGGCAGATCATCCTGAGTGGAGCTATGGCGGTGGTTTATTCCATATTGATTGTGATTATCGTTTGATGGTCGACAACCTTATGGATTTGACCCATGAAACCTATGTTCATTCGAACAGTATTGGGCAAAAAGAAATTGATGAAGCACTTCCTGTCACCAAGGTCGATGGTGATCATGTCATTACTGAACGTTATATGGAAAATGTCATCGCTCCTCCATTTTGGCAAATGGCACTTCGTTGTAATAACTTAGCAGATGATGTTGCTGTAGATCGTTGGCAACGCTGTCACTTCGTTGCTCCAAGTAATGTACATATTGAAGTGGGTGTCGCTCATGCTGGTCATGGCGGATATCATGCCCCTAAAGATAAAAAAGTGTCATCGATCGTGGTTGATTTTATTAGCCCTGAAACAGAAACCTCGCATTGGTATTTTTGGGGAATGGCACGTAATTTCCAACAAGATAACCCGACCCTCACCGATCTCATTCGCGAAGGTCAAGGCAAAATCTTTACCGAAGATTTAGAAATGCTGGAACAACAGCAACAAAATATTTTACGAAATCCCCATCGCCAGTTACTGATGCTGAATATCGATGCTGGTGGCGTACAGTCACGTAAAGTGATTGACCGATTACTGGCACAAGAAAGCACGCTCACGCCTGAAACAACAAAACATAAGTTTCCAAATATTCGGGTGATTTAAAGGAGAATACACATGGACGTTATTATTGGTAAAATTCACCAGCTTACTCCATCAATTCGAGCCTTTGAATTGATTTCAAGCAATGGTTCTGCCCTTCCAAGCTTTGAGGCAGGCGCGCATATTGATGTACATCTCAAAAATGGCTTAACACGCCAATACTCACTTTCAAACTGTTGTAGTGAAAAACATCGTTATGTGATTGGTGTTTTGCATGATGAGCATTCCAGAGGGGGTTCTCGTTGCATGCATACCGAGTACCGTGAAGGTGATCAATTACGTATTGGCGCACCACGTAACTTATTTGAAATTCATCCTCATACCCAAAAGGCAATCTTATTTGCAGGCGGTATCGGCATTACCCCGATTCTTTCAATGGCATATCGACTTAAAGCTCAGCGGATCCCATTTGAGCTGCATTATTTTGTACGTAGTCATGAAATGATTGCTTTCTATGGAAATTTAACCGAACACTTTGCAGGTCAGATTCATTTTCATATTCAAGATCAACCAGAAACTCAATGTGATATGTCGTCCGTCTTGGAGCAGAACGCATCCGATAGACATTTATATGTTTGTGGGCCAGCAGGTTTTATGGCATTTGTGATGGAGTCAGCTCAACATATGGGCTGGCAAGCAGAGCTGCTACATCAAGAACACTTTGTCGCACAAAAGTCAGAGGTATCTAACAATGCTGCTTTTACCATCGAAATCAAAGGCAGTGACCGTCGAATCGAAGTACAGCCTCATCAAACAGCAACCCAAGCCTTAATTGAGAACGGTTTTGATGTCCCTGTTTCTTGTGAACAAGGTATTTGCGGAACCTGTATCACGCGTGTGCTTGCAGGAATTCCAGATCACCGTGATGTATTTATGACTGACGAAGAACATGCATTAAATAACCAGTTTACCCCCTGCTGTTCCCGCGCAAAATCTACAAATTTGCTGATTGAATTCTAATGAAAAACAGCCCTTTGATTCGATTAAAAGAGCTGCTTAGGGTCTGTTGATATTTCTTTTCGGTTTTATTGAGACAACACGTTTCTTAAGGTCTCGCCCAAAACCACAACACTACTATGTTCCCGCATCAATGTTTCAGCACGCCCAGCTTGTCTATGCATTAAAGCATCGTAAATTGAACAGTGTTGTAGATGGGCATAATGTAAGCGACGATATTCTGAAAGTGCTTGAGTTTGGTCATAGGTAATGGCTTGGGCCGAGGCCATGGGCAATTGATTGTTTTTGGCTAAGGCTTGGATCAATGCAACATTTTGCGCGCCTTGAATAATGGTATCGTGAAAAATCACATTAAAGTGATGGTAACGTTCCAGCTCATGATCACCAAACTCAGTTTTTCCATCAAAAAGTTTTTCAGTTTCGACAATGCAATTTTGTAGTGTTTTTTTCTGTTCTTCCGTCAAACCTTGTTCTGCAATGGTTTTAGCAGCCAGTCCTTCAAGGATGCCACGCACTTCAAGTGCATCATTGATCAGTTTTTCTGAAATTTCTCGAACCGTATAACCTCGAGTCGGATTTTTAATCAGCAAGCCTTCTTGCTCAAGCAAACGAAATGCCATACGCACAGGCTGTCTGGACACCCCAAGCAACTCAGCCGTTGGGATCTCTGCCACTCTGGCACCGCCCTCTAGCTCCCCAGCAATAATCATTTTTCTAAGTTTAATTAAAACTTGTTGACCTGAAGACATTCACTGTCACACGCTATCAAAAATACCCTTTGATGCTAACAAGTTCATCTATAAAATGAAAACAAATTTTCGATTTGAATCTATTTGGTTTGAAGCTAATGTTTTGGTTTAAGAAGTTACATTACAGACATAAAACCTACTTAATATTAAATTCAACCTTAACTATAACTATTGATACCCTCTCAATTGATGTAGTTCTTTGATAAAAAAGCAACGCGTGTGCTTTTTTATCAAATCTTTAATATATCAATTACATAGAATAACAATTCTATTAGTCAACAGCGATGATTGTAGGCTCGCTAGAATTATAATCAATATAGTGCCATCCATTTAAAACGGTTGAACAACTATAGTCATCACCACTTAAATCATAAAATGTAAATCCCCAACCTTTTGTATTACGAAATTGTATGCGGCATTGATATATCTTACTGATACCGCCTATTACATTCCCTTCAGCAATACCTAATGCTTTTGCGCAATCAGATGTATAACCTGGTTTTACATTGACTTCCCATTTCAACTCACAACGGCTTCCTTCAACTTTATCAATTTGCTTTTTATTCAACGTATCTGTCACTAGTTCTAAGCTATATCCTGCAGATTTTGGATAGCCAACCTCATAGTTTTTACCCTCATTATTTTTAAGGGAAACCACAATGTACTCTTCATTTTGATCAATACTTAAAATATTTAAATTAGTCATTTTAATTACTCTTTGAGTTATGGAGTAAATAAATTATTATTTTCCAATTGGTAAAAAAATACCCAATTCTTGGTATTTTCTCATTCTTAAGTATTTATTTTTATAAAATAATTTGTAACATCCAGAACCTTTTGTTTTTTAAGTATCAAAAATTCCAGTATTTTTTTCACATTATTTATGAATAATCACACTACTTTTTTCTAATCTTAGTATCCTTTTCTTAACTATATCTTTTCATTGTTTATCAAAAAATTACTTAAAATACGTTTAAAAAAAACTTTAAATAAAGCCATATCATTTTAAATTCAGCTTAATTATAAACATGAAGATCAAGCTTTTTATTTTTCGTTTAATTTGGTTAGCAACAAAAAGCCACCTATATTTAATTAAGATTTAAAACCTTGCTCAAAATAGGTAACTTTCTATTTTTTTAAAATTAATAACTAAGCAAGTCAGAACGACTATCCTGCATCTCATTAAATGTTTTAATTTCATAAGGTAAACCCACATAGTTTTCAGCCAATGTGGTTAAACCCGCATGTGAATCTAAAATATAACTCAATTCAGCCTGCTTAATTTTATGATCAAACTCACTTTCCGTTTCAAAACGATGTAGTAAATGCGTCATCCACCATGAAAAACGTTCTGCTTTCCACACACGTTTTAAGCATTTTTCAGAATATTCCTCGATGCCTTGTTCTGAACCATTGAGATAAAATTCAATTAAGGCATTTGATAAATAAGCGATATCAGATGCAGCTAAATTTAAACCTTTTGCTCCAGTCGGTGGAACGATATGTGCCGCATCTCCTGCTAAAAATAGTTTTCCAAATCGCATTGGTTCAGTCACAAAACTGCGTAAAGGTGCAATACTTTTTTCAATTGAAGTACCTGTAACCAAATTCTTACGACTTTCGTCATCAAGGCGATTTTTTAACTCATCCCAAAATCGTTGGTCTGACCACTCATCAACATGATCCGTCACAGGAACTTGTAAATAATATCGGCTACGGGTTTTTGAACGCATACTACATAAAGCAAAGCCACGTTCTGACTGCACATAGATCAATTCATCTGAAACAGGTGGAACATCTGCAAGCACACCTAACCAACCGAATGGATAAATCTTTTCAAAAGTTTTGATTTTATCTTGTGGCACGCTTGCACGGCAGACCCCATGATAACCATCACAGCCTGCAATAAAATCACATCTTAGCTGGTACGATTGACCATTTTGCTGAAAGCTAACATACGGGTTTTGCTCAAAATCATGAATTTGTACATTCTCAGCTTCGTAGTAAGTGCACAAACCTGCCGCTTCACGTGCATGCATTAAATCTTTTGTGACTTCCGTTTGTCCGTAAACCGTAACTTGCTTACCCTGAGTTAACTCAGATAAATCCACACGATGCTTTAAGCCATTGGTTAAAATTTCAATACCATCATGCGCTAAGCCAAACTTGTTTAGATTTTCATCCACACCCGCTTGCTTCAATAAATCAACCGATACTTGTTCAAGTATCCCAGCTCGAATACGTGCAGCTACATATTCAGCACTGCGTTGCTCAATGATCACGTGGGAGATACCTGCTTTAAACAACAATTGTCCAAGCAATAGCCCTGCTGGGCCTGAACCAATAATCGCCACTTGTGTGGTTAAATTTTCCATAACATTTTCTCCATATCCTGACCATTAAATTAATTTTTTTGATCTCTTTTTGATATGGTGAAAACTGGATAATCGCCGTATAGTGGCAACAATGACCGTATATCGGCCATAAAATTATAATCGGGAATGGATGAACGATGAGATACGATTTAATTGAGAACGAAGTTTCAGGTGAAACCATTAAGCAAGATGATTACATTGCTGGACTCGCCAAAGGACTAAGCTTGCTTGAAGCCTTTGGGGTTGATCGTCAAAAACTCAATTCGACTCAAATTGCAGAGCGCACAGGATTGAGTCGTACAGCGGCACGAAGATATTTACGAACTTTAAAATATTTAGGTTATTTAGAAACTGATGATCACTACTTTTGGTTAACTCACAAAGTATTACGCTTATCGAGCTCCTATTTAAGCTCTGCACATCTGCCTAAAGTTGTGCAACCTATTCTCAACCTGTTAAGCGCACAAACCAGTCTGACTTTTTCGCTGGTGGTTTTAGATGAACATGAAGTTGTTCCGATTGCGCGAAGCTACCTACCTCAACATGATAATTTACGCCTCAGCCCGTATGGGATGCATTTGGGCAATCGTTTGCCTGCACATGCAACCTCAACAGGCAAAGTTTTATTGGCAGCATTAAATTTAGAAGAACAAAAACACTGGGTAAATAAATATAGTTTGAAACGCCTCACCGCTTATACCATTCAAGATGAAGTCCAGTTTTATCAAGTATTGGCAGAAATTCAAAAACAAGATTATTGCCTATCAAAAGAACAACATGAATTAGGGGTTATTGCGATTGCAGTTCCAGTATTAAATGCACAAGGCAAAGCCATCGCTGCGTTAAATTGTATTGCACAAACACATCGTGTCACTGAAGAACAGCTGATTCAGCAAGTTTTGCCTTTACTGAGAAATACAGCCTATGAGTTAAGGAGTATGGTTTAAAAATACCTTGAAGAAATTTTAATGGGAACCATAGTGCTTAAAGGCTAATTTTTTTAAACGCATAATTTTTAACTTGTTCATAACAGCGCAAAACAATATAAATTTATAAAACATAAAGATCCATATTGATTTTTACCACCGGCTTAAAAGATAATAATTATTATTCGCATATTTATAAAAATCAATTTTATGATCCAATCTATTCTTATTCAGCCAATAGCAAATCGTATACTCAGCTCTATGACTTTGGTCAGTTATAAAAATACAAACAGATGCTGCAAAACCCCTATTTCTGCTAAAAGCACTAACAGCCAGCAACAAAACCTGAACTGAATTTAATCTTTTTTTTATTTGTAAATCATCACTACCCATACTTGAGCAATCAATAAGTTTCTCAATATGCGTAATCACATCACTGTTATCGAATAGGTCATTTTTCATGTTGAAGAAAACTTCTCTCTACTTGGCGCTAGGCGTGTTGATCATGCAAATCTCAATACCTAGTTTTGCGGATAACAGCATCAAAATTGGAGAAACACACAACTTCGTGTCTTCAGTTTTAAATGAAAAAAGACCAATCCAGATCTATCTCCCTGCAACATATGGCAAATATCCCAAGCAAAAATATCCTGTGATTTATCTATTAGATAGCGAAACTAACTTCCATTATTTGACAGGAATTGTGGAAAAATTATCGAAGTCACCTTACCCTTCGATTCCTGAAATGGTCGTTGTTGGGATCGTCAATACAGATCGTGCTCGAGACTTAACCCCAACCAAGCAAAAGCCTGAAATTAATGAAGGACGTGTAATTGAAGGTGAAACTGGCGGAAATGTCGCATTTTTTAAATTTTTAGAATCTGAGCTCATGCCTGATATTGAGAAAAAATATCGTACGAATGGGTTAAATATATTGATTGGTCATTCTTTCGGAGGTATTACCGCACTCAATCATATGCTCAATGGTCAACAAAATATCCAAGCCTATATTGTCCATGACCCTAGTATTTGGTGGGATGATGAGATCATGCTGAAACGTTTTAAGGAAGCGAACAATCAAGATTTTCAGCATAAAACTTTATTTTTAACCCAAGTTGGTGCCAGTGAAAATACAGACAGTTTAGACAACCATTACAAGGGTATCAAAAAGTTCAATCAATATTTAAGTCAACAGCCTTTTACTCAACTGAACTATAAATATGTCCAGTATGAGGGTGAAGATCACGGTACTGTGCCAATGAAAGGTAATCTTGATGGTTTGCGTTATATTTTTGAAGGTATGCGAGTCAATATTAAAGCGATCCCAGAAAACCCCAATCTTATAAAACAACATTATGCTCAATTAAGTCAAAATTTAGGCTTTGAGATACAACCCAGTGAGGCTTACTTAGATCGTGTTTTAGACTATTTAAAGCGTTCAAACAATCCAAAAGTGATACAACAATTTCAGGACTATATCCTTTCGATCTATCCTCAATGGCGTGTTAAAACATCATCATAAAAACGTATATGATTTAAATGTGCCACAACGATATGACCGCTTATTTAAAGTGTTCACATCGATGCGGGTTTTCTCTTTACACACTGTAGTTTGGGTATGAATTTCATACACGCAAAAAATTAAATGCTTAAAGTATACAATTTTAAAGCCTTCAATCATCTAATCACTGATTGTTACTTTAATTCAAGAGAGGGAGGACAGAGGCCATCTTTAGGCTGTATTGGATTCCAGTAAAAGCTTCTTGCGATCTTTTCTTGGTCAAATAAAATTTTAAACTGACAGGTTGTAATAGTGTCATTGGTACGGTCTGCAGTCGTGAAATGGAACAAATAATTCCATTCTCTAGCTCTCCAGCCATCCTCATATTGAGGTCGACCAATCAGCGCGTAAAGTTGATCTTTGGTCATTCCTGCTCTGACTTGATTCAAGTTCTGTACATTTGGGAATGTTCCCGCTTTTTTATTTAAAATGACATCATCCACCTTGTGCCATTTCGCTTGCTCGGTTTTACCCTCTTTAGAAATAATGGTTCCTGTGGCACAAGCACTCAATGTTACGGCAATTAAACTCAATATTAATAAATTTTTCATATGTCGACTCTCGCATAAATTCTTGTTCTCGTTAATTTGAATCCAAAAAATGGTAAGCTAAGACACTGTTTACATGGCTAAAATGCCTTAGCTTCCCTAAACTACCATTGGATCCCAGTACCTACAGTTCCCCCAAAATCACCACGCGAGTTACCACTTCCACTCACCTTAAACACCCATCGACCATTATCTGAAATTGATGACATCCCGATCGCATACCCACTTTCGCCACGGTAAGTCCCCCCACTGATTGCCATCATACTTTTGCCTGGAATATAAGCTTAAGGTAAACCTGCTGTTGCAAGTGCTTGCGCATTGCCTGCACTGGCTCTTTTCTCTAAATCATCTATGCGACCATTGGTGTCATAAAATACTTGCTCTAAACGATCGCCTAGATTGGTAATTTTATTACCTAAATCAATATCAGCCTGATTAAGCGCACCTAAGGCATCACCCACATTATGATATGAGCCGTTATTTACATTGTAGGTTGGCGGAGTGAACTGACCATTTTCATATTTTGCGCCACCGCCTAATGATGTGGTGATGTATTGGTTTGATGTATTGAGTTGTGAACCATTAACCGCATCTTTTGAAGTGCTGGATACTTCACCTGCTGCAACATTGGTGATTTTTTTATTCCCAGCATTTATTCCATTTTGATCTATTGCAACATCACCCACTTTGACTGTGTTTGCTATGACATTATCTGCAGTAACCGTATTTGCAGTAACCGTGTTAAATTTTACGTCATCTGCTGTTGCAACCTTATATTCCTTACCTCCTAGGCTATTGGTTGTTTCAGTGACCGTCATATTCTGCCCAGCAATAACTGTAGAATGTTGCCCAGCTTTTTGGTTGATTGAGCTAATCGCATCATTAATGTTGGTTGCACCTGTCCCACCGATGTTGGTAATGGTATTGCCATCTCCGCCTTGGAATGCACCATCCCCAATAATATTATGAATCTGGCTTCCATTCACCGCATCTTTACTGCTCTGAGCAATACTCCCCTCTGCAACATTGGTGACTTTATTACCCGCAGCATCAATACCATTTTTAGTCACACTTGGCCCGCCAGTAATGCTAAGACCATCATTATTGATTACGGTATTGCCTGCAGTCACACTGTCAACCTGGATATCTTTGGCTAATTCGACACTGACATTATTGGCATTGTTACTGATATTAATATTGCCATCTTTGTTACTAAAATCGACCGTATCGCCTGATTTGACTGGATTACTATTGGTTCCATTGGTGGTCAAATTCCAACCTTGGTTTGCTGTTTGAATACGATCGCTCACCGCTTTAAGCTGATCCTCTGTCGCAGCTTGACCACTAACAAAGTTATTTGGATTAAATGTTTTATTGGTCAGCCCACCAATAGTCCCTGTTGCACCATTCACAGTTACAGGGTTTGCACCGCCCACAATAATTTGTGTTGGTCCCATTTGGGTTTGATAAATGCCATTGCTTAGATTGATACTGCCTGCACCAATCCAACTACTATTATTATTTGCATCACTCACCAATGTACCATCGACGGTACTGATATTCGATTTAGCAGCATCTTTCAGTTCGACTTTGCCATCGCTGATTTTGCTTTTACCAACCGTTAAGCTTCCTGCAGAAGTAAGATCAATATTTTTTGCTAACTCAACCTGTACTTTTCCAGCTGCCACCTTGGTACTGATATTACTGTCAGCACCAATTACATCAACGCTTTCACCTAATTTCTTATTTACTGTATTGCCATCCTGAGCGGTTAAAGCAAAACCGGCATCATTCAGTCCAGTTTGGATTTCTTTAAGCTGTTCCTCTGTGGCTGCACGACCTGTGGTAGCAAAATCTTTACCTGATGTAGTCTTATTGGTTAAACCTTCTAGAGTGCCTTTATTGGCATCAAGGACAACATGATTGACCGTATTTTTGACGCTGATCACACCAGAACTGATCACACTTTGAGTGCTACCGTCTTGTACGGTCATACCATCTTTATTCAGTACAGTGGAGTCCGTTGCGGTACCCGCAGTGACACTATCAATATTCAGATCTTTATTTAAGCTGAAATCAATGGTTGTTGTTCCATTACTGTCATTTTTTGCACTGACATTTAAATTAGTTTCACCTGTTGCTAAGCCAACATCGACCGTATCTCCTGGTTTGACTTGCGTTGTCCCCAAAATAGCATCCGTTTTGACGTTCCAGCCTTTATTGGCATTCTGAGCAACATCACTGACTTGTTTTAACTGCTCTTCAGTCGCAGCTTGTTTTTGATTATAAATTGCATTTGGATCCCAAGTGGTATTGCTTAAACCACTCACCCGTCCTGTTGAACCATTCACCGTAACTGGATTTGCACCACCTACAACAATTTGTGTTGGGCCGACTTGGGTTTGATAAGTGCCATTACTGACATTGATATTTCCTGCACCTAACGTACTGCTATTGCTACCATCACTGACAATTGTACTATTCACCGTACTAATATTGGATTTGCCCGCATCCTTTAATTCAACTTGACCATCAGAAATTTTACTGGTACCGACCGTTAAACTGCCTGCACTACTCAGATCAATATTTTTGGCGAGCTCTATTTCAACTTTGCCACCAGTGACTTTGGTGGCAATATTGCTATCGGCACCAATAACCTCAATACTTTCGCCCAATTTTTTGTTGGTGGTATTGCCGTCGCCAGCCGTTAAGCCAAAGCCCGCATCATTGAGCCCAGTTTGCATCTGTTTGAGCTGTTCTTCTGTGGCCGCGCGACCGACTGTAGCAAAGTCATTACTGGATGTGGTTGTATTGCTTAGGCCTGTAATTGTTCCTGTATTACCATTGACTGTTATTGGATTTCCACCTGTGGCAAGTCCAATCTTGACCACTGGCTCAAGCCCAAAGCTAATTCCATTATTGCCTGTGTTGGTAATTTTAATGTTGCCATCGGTTGCACTAAAATCAACATTTTCACCGAGACCAATCGTATCTTTTGCTGCACTGTCAGCATTTGCACTAATGCTAAATCCTTTATCGATAATCTGTTTAATCTGGCTCCCATTTACAGCATCCATAGAGCTATCACTAATATCACCCAATGCAACATTGGTCACTTTATTGGTCCCCGCATTGATTCCTGTCACGGTCACACTTGGTGAATTCGGCACAGCACCGCCACTTGCGTTTACAAAAGTTAAGCCTTTGCTATCGATCACTGTGCCACTCGCATTTACACTATCGAGCTGAATATCTTTGGCGAGTTTAATGGTTAGTTTATTGTCGGTACTGTCTGCAACCACACCGATGTTATTGTCGGTTAAATTACTCGCAACAGATTCACCGCCGACAATACTCAAGCGTTGCCCCAATCTACGATCGACATTCACACCAGCATTATCTCCAGCAAATGTAATTGGTGTTGCCAATTGATCCTCAGTTGCAGCGCGCCCAGATAAATAATTACTTGGATCAAAAGTGGTATTGGTTAATCCTGTAATGGTGCCATTTTTGCCATTAATGGCAATGTTTGCCCCACCTGGAAGTCCGCCCACATTAACGATTTCTGCAAGTTTTAGATCGACATTTGCACCTGTGTGACCAATGGCTAGATTGCCATCACTATTTGAAAAATCGACTGTATCTGTGGCTGCAATATTTGTGGTGCCTGTAACGTCTTTGTTGGTGGTTAAATTCCAACCTTTGTTGGCATTTTCAGCCACCTCATTGACTAACTTAAGCTGTTCTTCTGTTGCTGCACGCCCCATTTTGGCAAAGTCTGATTCAGTTAAAGTTTTATTGGTTAGTCCTGTCAAAGTACCTGTTGTGCCACTTAACACAACATTATTGCTCGCATTTTTTAAGTTAATGGTATTGGCATTTATGCTATTACTGCTTGCCCCAGCAGTAATCACTGTCTGAGTGGAGGTGCTGATATTACTATTATTGGCACTGTCTTTAATTTCCACCTGCCCATCTGTAATTTTGGAAGTGCCGACGCTTAAGCTTCCTTGAGCGGTCAGGTTGACATCTTTGGCCAATTTTAATTGCAAAGTATCTGTACCATTACTTACAACCCCAAGATTGCCATCTGTAAGTACCCCAGTCGCTCCACCAGTGAGCTTTAATTGCTCACCCAATTTACGCTCCACTTTTGCGCCAGTGTCTCCGGCAAAACTTAATGGCGTGTCTGCTAAATCGGTAATGGCTTGATTGGTTTGATACAATTGACTGCCATTGATTGCATCTGTACTTGAGCTACTGATACGCCCAGCAGCAACATTGACAATGGTTCGTTCAGCCCCGACATCTCCGACACTTACACTAGAAGATGCAGTCGGAGCTCCTGCAAAATTATAGGTTTTGCCATTAATTGTGGCTGATTTGGTTGCCACATAAGCTGCCGAAACTGAGTTATTTCCTAAAACTACAGCATTTTCATGTGATGCTGTTGCAGACTTACCCAATACAGTTGCGCCTTTCGCACTCACCGAAGCACTATTTCCGATAGCGACCGCATCTTCTTGAAGTGCATTGGTTCCCGTACCTACCGCAATTGAATTTAAAGCGTTTGCATTGGATTGTTTACCGAGTGCAATCGCATTGATTCCATTTGAAGTTGCATTATTGCCTATCGCAGTGGCATCTTTAGCACGACTTACACTGTTAACACCAAACGCTATCGCATTTTCACCCGCACTTTCTGCATTTTGCCCAATTGCCGTGGCTTTTGCTGCATAGCTTTTTGCTTGAGAGCCTATTGCCAAACCATCTTGAGAAGTACTGTTTGCATCTGAACCTATTGCAGTGGAATTCACACCCGAAGCTTTAGCATTATCGCCATAGGCCATACTGTCTTCAGCAGTTGCTGTGGCAAAGCGTCCTAATGCAACACTCTGTGCACCATTGGCTTTAGACTGATAACCAATTGCCGTCGCATTATCTCCCTGAGACAATGCTTGGCGACCAATTGCAATCCCTTGATCTGCGGAATTAACTTCAGCGTCACTTCCTACAACAACCGCATAGTTTGACTTGGTTCCATCCGCCTCAGAACCATTCCCGATGACAATACTATCTTCGCCACGGCTTTCTGCACTTTTTCCCATCGCAATATTATTTGTACCTGTGGCAATCGAAGAATCACCGATTGAAATTGAAGAAACCCCCACTGAACCCGCACCCGCACCAATCGCAACTGATTTTTCTCTTGCTACAATCACATTACTGCCTAAAGCAACACTCCCCGCTGCAAGGGAAGATGTACTGGCACTCGGGCCAATTGCTAAAGAATTGTCGCCATTTGCCCCTGTATTGTTTTTATTATTGATATCCGTGGTATTTACTGAAAAGTATTGTGGTCCTGCTTCCGCAACAGCTGTTTTTAATTGCCCAAAATTCACCGCTGAGGACAGATCATTTTCATCGCCTTTTACGTTACGAATGATCGTTCCATCAGTACCGACTAAATTCACAACTGATTTGTCTGAGTTATACAACACAGCATCAGGTACTACACCACCAATTTGTCCTGTACCCAGTAAATCAAAAGCATCTTGAATTGTTGTTGGAAGCTTACTGGTATTTCCTGAAGAATCTTTAACATTGACTTGGATTAGAGGTAAAGTACCGCCACTTCCAATAGTTGCAGGATTACCTTTTGCATCCGTTGCGCCCATCACACGGATAATATCATTTTGTAAAGCTTTAATCTGATTGACCGTCACCGCATCTTGCAATTCTGAACCATCTGCAACATTGGTAATTCGACGTTGCTCATTTTTATTCCCGACCGAAACAATGTTAAAGCCCCCCACACCACCAGAAACATTGGTGATATAGCCGTTTCCAAGTGAGTTATTTTGCGCAACACTTCCCGAGCCTAGTGCCACATCACTTTGACCCGCTAAAGAATCCAAGCCAATTGCAACCCCTGAAGTACCCGTCACAATCGAGTCATAACCGAGTGCAACACCACCTTGAGCAACACTTGCTCGTGTTCCAACTGCAACCCCTAAACTTTCAGTAAATGTTGCCGCACCGATTGCCACTGAGCTTTGTATGGTGGCGTTTCTATCTTTATTGCTGCCAAAACCAATTGAAATATTCTGATTACCCGATAAGTTTGTTCCTGCATCGCTACCTAAAGCGATATTGTAATCAGAACTTGTTGAGTTGACTGTTGAATTGCTACCCGCACCAACCCCTATCGCAATCGATTGGTTACCACTAATATTTTGTCCTGCGTTTGCTCCAACGGCGATATGCCCATTGCGGTCAAATGTACCTGAACCAATAGAACCAACTCCTGCAGCACTACCAATTGAAACACCATTAACCACACTAGATTTTGCGCCATCACCTAATGCAATTGAACTCGCGCCTCCTGAAGTCGCTTGATTTCCGATTGCGACACTCGCAGTTCCACTTGCAGACACTGAATTTCCGATCGCATTGGCATTGGTGGCAGCGGATGCCGAGGTTCCTATCGCATTGGCATTGGTTCCCACGGCATTTGCACCCTGACCAATTGCATTTGAATGCGTTCCTGTTGCTATCGCAGCATCCCCAATCGCAATACTTGAAGGCCCACCTGCTAATGCAGAGGACCCCAATGCAACACTTTTATCGCCAACAGACATATTGGCACCATTTTGCAAAGCTGTAAGGAATTGATTCACTTGCGTTGCAGAGACAGCAACCCCATTAATTTCAGTAATAGTGCTGGGATCCGTTCCCATTGCGGTGACAGGAATACCGTTGATTGCAATCAGTTGCGTATTGGATACGTTATAAGTCGGGGTCAATGCTCTCGCTTGACCACCATTTCCGATAGAGGTTGAATTGGCGCCAAGTGCACCTGTTTCTTTACCAAAAGCAATAGAATAATCATTGATGGCATTGGCTGTATTTCCGACAGCAATACTGTTGAGTCCTGTAGCATTTGAGAGATGACCGATAGCGATTGATAGCTCACCTTCAGATTTTGCCACAGGGCCTATAGCGAGAGAATTTAAACCATTGGCTTGTGAATCAACAAGCGATGAGTTGGTGTGGAAATATTTGATACCTTGACCACTTTGGAAAAGTAAATCATTCACTTGCCCGCCTGTCACTGCATCTGTAGATCCTGCAGCAATATTACCATTGGCTAAATTTGTGAGCTTATCGCCACCCAGGTCTAAACCATTTGCTGTACTGGTCAATACAGTATTATTTGCAGTATCACCAATTTTTACCGAGTTAAACTCTGGATCATCCACAGTGGAAATTGAAATATCCGTACCCGCATTGGTTACAGCAATATTTTTACCATTCACAAAATTCACGGTATCTGTAGCTTTTACGGCGCTCGACGTTCCACCATTGCTTTGTATATTCCAAGTTTGATTCTTCAGCGAATTCAAATCCGTCGCAGATGCCTTGCTATTTAATCCTGTGTTTACATCATTGACCTGATTATTCAAGCTATTGAAATCCGACTGTGACACTTTCGTCGCCAGCCCTGTGCTTGAATCATTCACTTGGTTATTTAAGCTATCAAAATCAACCTGTGATACCTTAGTGACCAACCCCGTAGAGGTATTATTAACTTGATCATCAAGGGTATTTAAATCATTTTTTGTTTGATTTAAATCAGTATTTACTGTTGTTAATGAAACACCATTTGCAACCACATCTCCAGTTGCAGTTAAACTACCACTTACATTTAAACTCTCGTTAATATCTTGCGCCAAAATAGCATTTGAATTAACAATAAATAATAAAAACATCGAACCTTTCACAATTTTATTAATTTTCGATTTCTTATTACCTTTTACAATTTCAGAAACTACAACCCAGCTTCCCACTGTAGTATTCCAGACCAATTTATACACTTTATTCATGACATATATACCTGCATTTATAATGATGTTTTGATTTATTAATTACTTTTCAAATAAAATGCACAATATATTTATATTTTTCCATACTGTTTACCAAACGATACACTTTGCTAACACCAGAAAAACAAATATCCAATATAAAAATAAATAATATATTATTTTCAATAATTTATGACAAAACAACCATCAATAAAAACACCTTAAAAATACAAAAAAATTTGTTTATTTTTTTTAAATCTATTTTTTAAATAAATTAACTTTTAATAAAAAATTATCAATCATGGAATCTTATTAAAAATAAATAAGCAAGCAAAAGGCACCACAATAATTAAATTATTCCTTATTTAAGCACAATTTAATATTCACTATATTTGGTATATTCTTTAAATAAATAAAAAAACCATGAAATAATATATTTCAAATATGGATATTTTACACAACCTCGACTGATATAGTATTTTCCATTGAACGTAAAAAAATGAACACTCTATTCATAATCAAATATAGATTAAATAATAAAGGTGGGGCCGCAAAATGATTGAATGGCTACAAGGTGAATTAAAACATAGTCCTGAAATCCTATTATTTTTATCCTTAGCAATAGGGTTTTGGATCGGTCAGTTTCAATTTGGAAAGTTTCAATTTGGTGGTGTTGCAGGATCACTACTTGTCGCTGTTATTCTAAGTCTTATTGGCGTACCAATCGACAATGGTGTAAAAGCGATTCTTTTTGCTTTATTTATTTACGCAGTCGGTTTTGAAAGTGGCCCACAGTTTTTTAAATCGCTTGGGCCACAATCCATTAAAGAAATTTTGCTGGCTATTTTTATGGCTGTATGTGGACTCATTACAGTCTTAATCATGGCAAAAATCTTTAATCTAGATAAAGGCTTAGCAGCAGGTTTGGCTGCAGGTGGGATGACCCAGTCTGCGATTATTGGTACGGCGGGCGATGCGATTTCTCGTCTAGACTTACCACTTGCAGAAATTCAAAAACTTCAAGCCAATGTTGCGATTGGATATGCCGTGACCTATATCTTTGGTTCTCTAGGCGCAATTATTGTCTGTGTGAATATCTTGCCAAAATTTATGGGGCGAGAAATTCATGATGATGCTTTGAAAGCGCAAGCAGAGCAGTTAAAAGGTGCATTTGAACTGGCACCTGGTCAAGAATTAGCTATGCCTGAAATTGTTGGTCGTATTTACAAAGTCAAACAAGCATCAGGACACACCATTGCCGAACTCGAAACACAAGTACCGAGCGTCACCATTGAACGATTAAAACGCAACGATCAATTTATTGATGTTGCGCCAGAAATTACCTTACAGAAAGATGATGTTGTTCTGGTCGTTGGTCGCAGGGCAAGTATCGTTTCCATTGCCGAGTTTATTGGATCTGAGTTGCAATCCTCACAAGGCATGGAAATGATCATGGACACCACAGATGTCATATTACGAAACTCAAAATATGCCAACCGTACCCTTGGAGATATCAAAGCCAATACCCCAGATTACTTAAAGCATGGCATTTATGTGCTTGCAATTAAACGTAACAGTGAAGCGCAAGCTTTAAGTGATGATACGGTCCTGCGTCAAGGCGATGTGGTCACCGTATATGGAACTAAAAGTGATCTTGAGCGCTTAGTCAAAGAAGCGGGTAAAGCCTTACCCGAAAGCTTAAAAACAGACTGGATTTTCCATGGTGCAGGCTTAGTTGTTGGTTTAGTCATTGGCCTATTTGTTGTCCGTATTGGTGATGTTCCTTTAACCCTTGGTGCAGGTGGCGGTGCGCTGTTATCAGGTCTGTTATTTGGTTGGCTACGTAGCCGAAACCAAGTCCACGGCAATATGCCTTTAGCCGCTTCACAACTTCTCAAAGATTTAGGTCTTGCTGGTTTTGTTGCTGCTGTCGGTTTGCAATCAGGTTTACAGGCCATTCAAACCATTAAAGAAAGTGGCTTGTCCCTGTTTATGATCGGAGTGGTGGTCACGCTAGTACCGCTGATTCTTTCAATGCTTTTTGCCCGTTATGTACTCCGTTATAACAATGTCGCCGTAATGGCTGGAGCATTAACTGGCTCACGCAGTGCAAATCCCGCTTTTGGTGGCGTACTCGACAAAGCTGGCAATTCAATTCCGACCGTCCCATTTGCAATTACCTATGCACTCGCAAATGTATTTTTAACCTTGCTTGGCCCTCTGATTGTCGGTTTAGCATAAATAATTTTATAAATTTCAAACTCATTCACTTCAAGATAATTAAGGAGACTTCCCATGGGGAACGTTGATTATTCAAAATACGCAAAACTGAGCCCATTTGAACTTAAAGATGAATTGATTGCTTTGGCACAAAGCCATACCGACCGTATGATGCTCAATGCGGGACGAGGCAATCCAAACTTTCTGGCAACTGTTCCACGGCGTGCCTTTTTCCAATTGGGTTTATTTTCTGCCACTGAATCAGAATTTTCTTTTTCCTATATGCCAGAAGGACTTGGTGGATTTCCTCGTGCGGAAGGATTGCAATCACGCTTTGACCACTTCATCCTAGAAAATCGTGACAAGCCAGGTGTTGTTTTTCTGGGTAAAGCAATTTCTTATGTTCGTGACCAATTGGGACTTGATCCCGATGCATTCTTACTCGAAATGGTCGAAGGTATACTTGGCTGTAATTATCCTGTCCCAGATCGAATGCTAAGAGTCAGCGAAAAGATTATTAAAGAATATGTTTTACGTGAAATGGGCGTACAAGGTATGCCTAAAGAGGAACTCGATTTATTTGCAGTGGAAGGCGGTACAGCTGCAATGGCTTATATTTTTAATTCATTAAAAGAAAATAAAATTATTTCACATGGTGATCGTATTGCCATAGGTTCGCCTATTTTTACCCCTTATCTCGAAATTCCAAAACTCAATGATTATCAGCTCGAAGAAGTACTCATCGAGGCTGATCCTAATCTTGGTTGGCAATACCCTGAATCAGAATTACGTAAATTAGAAGATCCATCGATTAAAGCATTTTTCTTGGTAAATCCAAGCAATCCACCTTCGGTTAAAATGAGTGATGAAGGTTTAGCGATTTTGGCTGATATTGTTAAAAAACGTCCTGACCTGATTATTTTAACAGATGATGTTTATGGCACATTTGCAGATAACTTTAAATCCTTATTTGCAATTTGCCCTGACAATACCATTCTGGTTTATTCTTTCTCTAAATATTTTGGTGCAACTGGCTGGAGACTTGGGGTCATTGCCTTGAGTAATCATAATATTTTAGATAAAAAAATTGCGGCGCTTTCTAAAAAAGACAAGAAAGAACTCGAAGAACGTTACTCATCCCTCACCACAGATCCATCTAGTATTAAGTTTATTGATCGCCTTGTTGCCGATAGCCGTAATGTTGCTTTAAATCACACAGCTGGATTATCCACACCTCAACAAGTACAAATGGTTCTTTTTGCTTTATTTAATATGATGGATTCTCGTCAAAGCTATAAAAAAGCAGTGAAATCTGTGGTTCGAGAACGCGATGCTGCGCTTTATAGACAGCTTGGGGTTGAAGTTCCACAAGATCCGAATGCCGTTGATTACTATACCTTGGTCAATTTAGAAAATACCTCACGGAAACTATATGGTGATGCATTTGCTGATTGGGTGATGAAAAATAAGAATCCAACAGAATTACTTTTCCGAGTTGCTGATGAAACAGGTGTAGTACTCCTTCCGGGTTCAGGTTTTGGTGTTCAACACCCTTCTGCACGCGCCTCGCTTGCCAACTTAAATGAATTCCAATATGCAGCAATCGGGACTTCATTACGAAAATTTGCTGAAGAAGCCTATCTGGAATATAAAAAAGCCAGCAAAAAGAATAAATAAGCATGGATAGCTTAAGTATTCGTTTTAAAAGAAAAAGATCGCATTCATGCGATCTTTTTTGTTTGCGAATGACTAACCAAGTTAAGCTCTATTTACCTGTGGCGATCAAATCTCATCACACTATTCAAACAGTCTTAATTCTGCACTTTACATTTTATTGCTTTTGCAGGAGTAATATTGGTCGCTGAAACTAATTGAGTTGAATCAAAACCTTCAGTTTCCTCTATAAATAAATGATAGTCTTTAATTTGAATCGTTGCCTGTCCTTCATATTGGCAATAACCTTTTTTAATATTGTCTGGTAACTTAAAAGTCTTTTTTGCTGCATCAAAGTTGCTAAAGCAAAACCATACATCTCGTGTATCACCATTTCAGTCGTGTTATTTGAAGTACCTGTCAGGATTGTTAAAACACCAAAAATAAATGCCGAACCGATAATGACCCATTTTCTTCCAATCTTATCTGCTAATATTCCTGCAAATATTGCTCCAATCGCCATTCCTATTAAGGCAACACTCATCACTGGGCGTAGATCATTTTTAGTGATCCCCCAATCATCTAACAATGCAGGAGCGATAAACCCAACTACCCCCGTATCAATACCGTCTGCTAGAATCACCAAAAAACAAAGTATAAATATTATCCACTGTTGCAGAGATAATTTTCTAGTATCAACGGCTTGCTGTATATCTAGTATTATTTTCATCATAAAATCCTTTTACTGCATTAAAAATGCCAATAACAATCATTGTTATTGGCTTGAGCTACTTTAAATGCTTAACTTGAATAATTTGTGTGCATTATGACGACCTATTTTTTCTCGATCATTCTCACCAATTTCGGCATGATCAAACCAATGTGTCGCTTCTTCCATATCTTCAAATGGATAATCACTTGAGAATAAAACGCGATCCGATCCAATTTCATCAATTGCATTTTTCATGGTAATTGTGCGGAAGTTACCACTTGTTGTTAAATAAAAATTCTTACGGAAATAATCAATAAATGGTTTTTCTGCTTTTACACCGAGTGGATTTCGGCCATTCGCTGAAGCCCAATGCGATGTACGCCAAATATTATTTTGAATTAACTCGCCTAGGTGTCCTAAAATAATATTAATATTAGGGTATTTATCAAATAAACCTGAACCAATTAAACGTAGCGCATGTACACCTGTTTCAACTGAGAATGACCATGCAGGACCCATTAACCAAGGATGATCTCTGATACCCAATTGCTGACTTAAAAGTGGGTTACGCGGGTGTAAATAGAATGGTACATCGAGTTTAGCAACCTCAGCCCAAAAATCTAAATATTCCTCAGCATCATAATATTTTGCTGTTTCATCGTTATTTAAATTTGAGAAACCGTTTACTAGAGCACCCGCAAAACCAAGCTCTGTTATGCAGCGATTGAGTTCTTTTGTTGCTGCTTCTGGTTCTTGTAATGGTAATGCAGCAAAAGCCCCGAAGCGATCAGGATGTTTAGCGATTAATTCCGCTAAGGTGTCGTTTGCAATTTTTGCAACTTCAACAGCTCTTTTCGGATCTGCAATCGCTTGAATCGCAGGCGCATTTAAAGAAATGATTGAGTATTCAATACCCGTTTCATCCATACGGCGTAAACGTTCACCAGTTATATCGAGTAATTGGCTCCGCTTAGTTCTCCAAACATCTGGTACAAAGAATCGTTCCGAATCACCAAGTGTCTCTTGAATTGCAAAATGTTCTTCTAAAGCAATCTTCCCTTTCATTTACCACTCCATAACTTATTAAAGGTATAGACGTAGCTTAGGTGGATTAAAAAAATACGAGAACATTAATTATGGAAACTTAACTTTCATTTTATGAAAGTTAAATTAGCTTTGATCGACTTGGACATTGCTAGCAAATATTAATTAAACGATATGTAAAATAGATAAGTGATTTTCAAATAATGCCTGTCTATGTCCATGATAGAAATTCAGGCATTAAAAAAGCCCTGAAACTGTTAAATTTCAAGGCTTTATTAAGTTTCATGATACATCGTATAACTAAGTGACAGATCATGATTTACAAATTTGGTGGAGATGGCGGGAGTTGAACCCGCGTCCGCCAACACTACACTCGAGAATACTACATGCTTAGATATCGTCAATTATTTTAACATTAAGTGACCCGACGAACAGGGTACAAAACGCGATCCTCTAAGTTTAGTATAAAGCCCCGAGGCTTGACTTTATACGGACTTGTGTGCGTGCGCTACAGTCGGGTCCACTGACCACAAGTATTCAGTGAAGCGGACAAGCTGCCCTTAGGCAGCTAGAGCGTAAGATTCGTCGTTTGCGACTAAAATATGCAAATTTGATTTACGAGAGAAAATGCGCTCTCGGCATGCATCTATGAGCTTCATCATCGGCGTCGAAGCCAATAACATCCCCAGATAACACGGCCATCATAACATAATTGTTGCAAATTAAGCAGATAATTCACTACATTTATATCAAATGATGCGCCTAGTTCTATAATTGCGCTACTATCACTATTTTTCAAGGGACAAATATAAAAAAGATGAGCTATTTACTCTCACTTGATCAAGGAACGACCTCTAGCAGAGCAATTATCTTCGATGAGCACGGAAAGGTATATGCCTCTGCTCAACGGGAAACCCAAATTAAAACCCCACATTCGGGCTGGGTTGAGCAAGATGCCATGGAGATTTGGACCACACAAATCACCGTCGTACAGCAAGCAATCGCATCGGCAAGACTATTGGCCAAAGACATTAAAGCACTGGGTTTAACCAACCAACGTGAAACCACTGTAGTTTGGGATAAGCGAACAGGTAAACCACTTGCCCCTGCCATCGTTTGGCAAGACCGCCGCGCTACAGACTGGTGCAATCAGTTAGTTCAAAACAATTTATCTGAAAAAATTCACAAAAAAACAGGATTAAGAATCGATCCTTATTTTAGTGCTGGAAAACTGGTTTGGTTATTGGAAAATGTGCAAGGCTTAAGAGCACTGGCTGAACAAAATCATGTAGCATTCGGTACAGTCGACAGTTGGTTGATTTGGAATTTAACCCAAGGTTCCGAACACGTCATCGAGGCAAGTAATGCTTCACGTACCATGTTGATGGATTTAAAAACACAGCAATGGGATGCGGAATTAATTGAATTATTTAATATCCCAGCGAGTGTTCTGCCTAAAATTATCCAATCCGATTGTTATATTGCCAATACCGCCACAGGGCTTCTTGGCGCGGAAATTCCAATTTGTGGCGTATTAGGTGATCAACAGTCTGCACTCTTTGGGCAATCATGTTTTGAAGCTGGAACAGCCAAAAACACCTATGGGACAGGCTGTTTTATGCTGTTCAATACAGGAACAGATATTCAATATAGCAAAAATAAATTACTCACCACCTTAGCATGGAAGTGCCAAGACCAATCTCATTATGCATTAGAAGGCAGTGTATTTATGGCTGGTGCGATTGTGCAATGGTTAAGAGATGGTTTAGGAATTATCAAAAATAGTGCTGAAGTTGAAAAGTTAGCTTGCCAAGTTGACACTACAGATGGTGTCGTTTTGGTTCCAGCCTTTACAGGTTTAGGAGCGCCACATTGGGACAGTGAAGCGCGCGCTTTACTCTGTGGAATGTCACGTGGAACCAATAAATCACATATTGCCAGAGCTGCCTTAGAATCCATTGCATTCCAAGTTTCTGATGTATTAACTGCAATGCAATCGGATATCGCACAGCCCTTAAAACAATTGCGTGTGGATGGTGGCGCAAGCCAAAATGATATGCTAATGCAATTTCAGGCAGATATTTTAAATGTACCTGTGCTACGCCCTAAACTTTTGGAATCTACCGCTTGGGGTGCTGCTGCATTGGCAGGATTAAAGGCAGGTGTTTTTAATAATCTCAGTGAAATTTCCGAATCTTGGCAATTAGATCGTGCTTTTGAGCCGAAGATGAGCGCAGACCAAAGACAATATCATTTAAGCTTATGGAATGGTGCTTTGCAGCGCGCGAAGTCCAATTAACAATATCCAATTAACAACTCTGCTTAGAAAAGCTTGGCTAAAATTAAAGATAAAATTCAAGATAATTTTTAGCCAAGCTTGCTCAGTTTAAAGTCTTTCAACAAACAGTATTCCATTTAAATGGTCGATTTCATGTTGCACAATGCGTGCAGGAAAACCATGAAATTGCTGAATAATCTTTTCGCCAGTCAGCGTAAAAAATTGTACAGTAACTGCTTCAGCACGAGCCACTTGCCCTCTTTCATTCGGCACACTTAAACATCCTTCCTCACCCAAGATGGTCTGTTCAGATTTCTCTAAGATTTCAGGATTAATCATTGTGATTGCATCCATTTCGGGTGCGTCTGGATAGCGAGGATTCGCTCTTGAAGCAACAATAATCACCCGTTTAGAAACATAGACTTGTGGTGCGGCGATCCCAACACCATTACGCTCTAACATGGTGGCCTGTAAGGCATTGGATAATTCGTTTAGCCAAGTACTTGAAAACTCAGCCTCAGCCACAGGCGCTGCGATTAATTTTAAAACGTCTTCACCACGTTGGGCGACAGGTAACACGGCACTCATTATCTTGTACCTTGATCAAATGTAAATTAAATAAATATGAGTGTAGCATTTGAAATGCGCTTTCCAATTCAATTATTGTGCAAAAATATGTAGGTTATGTACAAATGAATTTCTATTTACCTAAGCCAAATGACAGCTTGTCTTTTAAGCCATTTTTAATCATGATCGTGTAAATAACAACCGTCCAGTCTATTGTTGAAAATAATGAATACAGCACCCCTATTCTTAGGCTTGATCTTTAGCTCAATTGGCTTAGGCTATTTTATCTATGGGAAAAGACAGAGAATGAATATGCCTTTTATTTGTGGCATCACTTTGATGATTTTTCCTTATTTTATTGAAAATACAATGATTATGTCTGTATGCGGTATTATTCTAAGTGTTATCCCATGGTTAATTCGCATATAAATGATCAGTATTTACACCTATAAAAATTTACCTGATTGCAATGCTTTTAAAGCAAAAATGATTTTTAAGCCGCCTCAATCACCTATAAAAATAAGTAGGATGCATAAAAATAAATATTGATTTTTTAAGTAAAAAATAGTCAATTAAAATGATTACATTCACATTCAATATCTCTTTTAAGGCATTGCATCATCATGGACGAAAAATTGGGCCTCAATAAGGAAGCAAAAAGAACCCTAGCATTGTCTTCTCTGGGCGGTGCGCTCGAATTTTATGATTTCGTCATTTATGTATTTTACGCAAAAATCATTGCTGAACTATTTTTTCCCAGCTCTTTAAGTCCTTTTTGGGCAATGCTGAATACTTACGGAATTTTTGCCGCAGGATATTTCTTCCGTCCGTTAGGTGGCGTGATCATGGCGCATTTTGGTGATCTTGTCGGACGTAAACGCCTGTTTAGTTTATCCATATTACTGATGGCACTCCCTACTTTGTTCATTGGTCTAATGCCAACTTATACAGACATTGGCTTAGCTGCTCCATTGCTACTGTTGTTGATGCGCGTGGTTCAAGGCATTGCGATTGGTGGAGAAATTCCCGCGGCATGGACATTTGTTTCAGAGCATGTACCAACAAAGAAAATTGGTTTTGCCAATGGTTTGCTTACCGCAGGTTTGTCACTGGGGATCTTACTGGGCGCTTTGATGTCGCTGTTTATTTCGCTTAAGTTTAACGAAGCAGAAATCCATGCTTGGGCTTGGCGTCTCCCATTTATAGTCGGCGGAGTTTTTGGATTAATTGCCTTATATCTAAGAAGTTATCTGAAAGAAACCCCTGTATTTAAAGCAATGCAAGCGCGTAAAGAACTCTCAAAAGATCTACCCATCAAGCAAGTTTTGGCATCCCATAAATCTGCCGTTGTCATTGGAATGCTGTTTACTTGGTTTTTGACCGGTTGTGTTGTGGTGATTATCCTATCTACCCCTAATTTGCTGACCACCACATTTAACATTCAACGTGCGGATGCATTTCAAATGCAAAGCATGGCAATTCTAATGCAAATGTTGGGTTGTATATTGGCAGGTTTGCTGGCTGATCGTTTTGGTGCTGGGCGCGTAATTTGTTTAGGATCGCTCAGTGTGGCAATCACTGCAGTTCTTTTTTATTACAGCTTAGGTCATGCCGCTCATTCAACCATCTTCGGATTGTACATGTTACTGGGACTATTTTCTGGCACAGTCGGTGTAGTTTCCTATAGCTTGGTCAAGATGTTTCCTGCCCCAATTCGTTTTTCAGGAATTTCATTCTCATACAATGTTGCTTACGCAATTGCAGGTGGCTTAACCCTGCCATTGGTACAATGGTTGAGTTTATATCGCGATATTGGTGCTGTGTACTATATTGTTGTGCTTTGTCTAATTACCCTTATCACAAGTGTAGTTTATCGCAAAAAATTTGAAACGGTTTAACGGTGTTGTTTGTATCCAAATGAAGGGGTAAGCTCTATTTCAAAGAAATGACAAACCTGATTACGCCCATTGTTTTTTGCCAGATATAAAGCTTGATCAGCCTGACGAATCAACTCCTCTTTTGTTGTTAAAAAAGGATTCGTTGATACTGCAACACCAAAACTTGCCGTCACTTTGATGGTCTGCTGATGATCTAATCGAATTTTTTCCTTTTCTATTGCTTGGCGACATCGTTCAGCAAGACTCATCGCATTTTCTAATGCGCCATTACTCATGAGAATAATGAACTCTTCGCCTCCAAATCGCCCAACAACATCTTGCTCACGAATATTTTCAGTTAAAATTTTTGCAACCTGTTTTAAAACAGCATCCCCAATATCGTGCCCATATTGATCATTAACACTCTTAAAATAATCTAAATCTAATAACACGATCGCAAAAGAACTTTGCTGTTGTTTTAATAAGTCAATATTCTCACCAATTCTCCTCCGGTTATAAATACCTGTAAGCGGATCGAGTACACTAATTTGCTGAATCATTTGCTCTCTTTTGCGCCACTGAGTCAAAAGAATTTCAAATAAAATCAGGCTTGCTAAAAAGATCGGAATATAAAAATACAACATGCAAAACACCCAAAATGTATTTTTATATACCGACATGGATTGTAACTGTTCACTAAAAATTGGTGCATAGGCTATTTTATGCATCAGACTTAATCCAAGGCTGATTAACATAAAACAAGTGATTGGAATGACGATTATATACACCACTTTTCGTTCAAATAATACCAATGCAACCGTGACCAAGCTGACATAACCAGCAACCGATGCTGGGCTAAAAATGCCAATACAATGCGCACCAAAAACAAAGATAAGACCAAAATATCCGATGGTTATATACGGAGTTATAATTTCAAAAATAGAATTTTTATTTAAAGCACGAATAATAAAAATAAGTGCAAAGAAACCAATTGCTGCAAAAAATAATAATCGTAGATAAATAGGGTAAAAATCTTGATTAATCCAAGCTTGTAGCTCAACTTGAGCGTTGCTAAAAAACCACCATACAATCCACAATAAAACAGCAATACCGCCTAAGAATAGAACAAGGCTACACTTCTTGAGATTACTCCAATTCATGATCATGACATCATGCATGAAGTGCTCCGTTGAGGACTGTGTTGCCATCCTACTTTTTTGTTCCATATAATAACCAATCCATAAAATTGTGAACTTCTATCCGTCGCTTTATTTATCTTTGCTCATCAGTTAAATATAACACTCCAGTAATTTTATATAAGTGTATTTCTAAAATATAGATTTTTATTCTAAATAAACCTAACGATTAGAATATTAATCCTTTATATTATTTGCAAATGTTTTCTGAAGAATAATCATTTTATCACATTTATTTTATCAATTTTAACTTTAATTTTTTCCCAATATTTCAATAAACAAAATTTTTTCCGCTGACAAGATTTAATCGCATTGAATCGTTTTTTATTTTACTGGATATATCCGTCAACATTTAAATTATTTTAGGCTATATGCCAAGTTAGATACAAATACTTTAAAAACAAGATTTTTCACTTTTATAATTTTATTGTTAATTTATCCTAATTTATTTTCAACCTATATTTAAACATACTCAAAAAATCAACTTTAAAGCTCATAATTTGAAACATCATTTTAGCAGAATCAAAACTGGAAATATCCAATGATATTGGCTTAAATCACTGTATTGATTGTCATACTGTTTTAAACTGCACACCATCAATATGGTCATTTAAATTCAGTGCACACATCAATGTGTCAGCACCCCCCAAAATCATTTGAATTCAGTTTTAAGCTTGATTTAAATAAAATATTTTTCAAAGACTTAACCAAAAAACTTGGCTTTATATTTTTTTATAAACTCTGATAGTTTTACTGTTAAATTTTAAACCGATAGACGTTGATTGAATTTCTATATTAAAAATCAGCGCTCTATATTTGATCTGAATACAAAATTCTTCTGCGCCATCATCCAAACCAGAAGTGCTCCACATTGTGCCCTGTGGGAACTGATCTAACCATGGGGCTTTGTAAAAATCAGAGACTGAATCAAAGTCGAGATATTGCTCAGGTTGAGCCATGATTCTTTCAACAAGTTCTTCAAACTTTTGTTTTTGTATTTGAACAAAATCAATAATCATGGCAGCCCCTTAAATAATGATGTTAAATTCCTTTATACATGCTCGCCGATTGTTTCTTTTTAACCTGTTCCCATTGCCACCATCCAAATGCAGCCAGTCCAACAAACGCTGCATATAAAGCAGCTGTTAGGAATAATTCTTTATACATAAACATCCCTACATAGACGATATCAACAAAGACCCAAAGCACCCAAGTCGCAATATGTTTACGGCTGGTCCAATAGGTTGCCAATAAACTAAATGCCGCCAGTTGGGAATCTAACATAGGCAAAGCAGCATCAGTAAAATAGTGTAGCGATAAACCAAATATTACCCCTCCAGCAGCTGCGATGATCATTTGCAGAATCACGGTTTGTACGGCAATCGGCTCTATTCGAATCTCATGATCTTGCTGCTTGCCTTTTAGCCAGTGATAAAAACCATAAAAATTCACCACCATAAAGAACACTTGTAAGATTGTTTCACCATACAATTTAAATTCAAAGAATAAATAGGCATATAAAACAAAGGCAAAGAAGTTAAATACCCAACACCACATATTTCGCTTAATCGTCAATGTGACACCAATAATACTGATAATAACCGCGAATATTTCTAATGGTGACATGGTAAAAAGCTAATCAAGACAGGAAAGGCTATTATGAAAAAATACGGCATGATTGCAAGCAAAACCAGAACTAAAATTGAGAACGAAATCTTTAATATAATTTTTGAATTAAAATTCACAAAAAATGCTGTTGTTTTGTTTTTTGCATAATCGTTACGATAACAATATAAATTCCTTAAAAAGTAAACAATTAGCCTTAAATCACAGTTTATAGCGTATTGATTTTTAAAATCGTATTTCTGCGTCTCAATCAGCATACTCAGACATGATGCGATATAGCAAATTGAGTTCAATAGCATAGACTAATCAGCACTTTTGAAAGCTGCAATTTAAGCTTTGAACGATAGCAAATTTAACTAAAATAGCTGATAAAAACTGTCACATTTGCATGAAAAAGCATACAAAAGATTAATCGAGGAAATACAGCGCAAAATTTATTTATTTTAAATAATATGTTTAAAAACATTGATTAACATCTTGTTTTTATTTGATGTTGTTCACATTTTAATCATGTTTACGAGATTTAACACTTGTTTACGTGAATACCAATGAATTTACAGAGGGGAACCTCTACTATCAAACTTAAGTTATGAACAATCCCCAAAGTTCATAACATTTCTCCTTAACCGAACTGTGAAAGCAGATTCGTTGTTCTACGCAGTGATCACCCCAATCATTGCGTATTTTTTTGTCTTCAGTTCCCTCTGTAAACTCAATCAGTTATAAGGAATAGTTGGCTAAAATGCAAGCATTACTTTTCAAGCAATTTTCAAAATATAAAAGAATATATTAAATTATAAGATATTGATTTTAATTAATATCATCAAATATTTTGTTGCAATACTACGACAAAACCGATAAACTTAATTTATTAATTGAATTAACTGATGATCATTTAATTATTCAGTTCAAATTAAAAATTTTATTTATAAAAACGCGCAACAATAATTTTGAGTAGAACAATATGTGGGAATTATTTACACACTCATCCAACTTACTGTTTAGTGTCAGTCTGTGCCTGATGTTTTTATTGGGTATTGTGGAGTGTTTACTCCTTATTATTGGATCAACCTCACAAGGTTTTTTAGACCAGTTTATTCCAGATCAACTGTTAGAAACCCATCATGCGGATCTAGACATCCATACAGATCACAACCTTTTAGTGCAACTGTTAGATTGGCTCTATCTTGGTCGTGTCCCCGTCTTGGTTTGGTTGATCATTTTTCTGACTGTTTATGCGCTATTTGGTTTTATTGTGCAAAGTATATTTTTCAATTTCACTGGAAATTATTTTTCTATTTGGTTGATTGCGCCAGCCAGTCTTTTTTTATCTATGCCAATTGTCCGAGTGTGTGCAGCACTCGTTGCAAAAATTTTACCGAAAGATGAAACCACTGCGATTCACCGTGATGAACTGATTGGGCGTACTGCTCAGATTATTTTAGGTGAAGCAAAACAAAACTACCCTGCACAAGCCAAAGTCATCGATCAATTTGGACAGACCCATTATATTTTGGTTGAACCAGAATTAGATGAAATCTTTCAACAAGGTCAAAGTGTGATTTTGACACAAAGAACAAAACTAGGCTTTCAAGCAACGCCACTTTAATTTTTCAATAACAAACCTGGGTATAATAAAATGTTGAATTCAAACTTATATCAAATCCTTGTTTTAGCAGGCATTATATTGGTGGCACTGATTGTCATCGGGGTTATTATCGCCCGCCTGTATAAACGCTCAAGTAAAGAAGTTTCTTTTGTCCGTACTGGTTTTGGCGGTGAAAAAGTCATTTTAAATGGCGGTGCAATTGTATTGCCAGTTTTACATGAAGTGATTCCCGTCAATATGAATACCCTTCGTCTTGAAGTCAAACGTGCCACAGATCAAGCGTTGATTACTCGTGATCGTATGCGTGTAGATGTGATGGCTGAATTTTATGTACGGGTTAAACCAACTGCTGAATCTATTGCAACAGCTGCCCAAACCTTGGGTAAAAAAACCATGTCTCCACAAGAACTCAAAGATTTGGTGGAAGGTAAATTTGTAGACTCACTGCGTGCTGTTGCTGCTGAAATGGCAATGGAAGAGTTACATGAAAAGCGCGTTGATTTTGTTCAAAAAGTTCAACAAGTGGTTTCTGAAGATCTGTTTAAAAATGGCTTAGAATTAGAAACAGTTTCACTAACAGGTTTAGACCAAACCAGTTTTGAATATTTTAACCCTCAAAATGCTTTCGATGCAGAAGGTTTAACCAAACTGACTGAAACCATTGAAGACCGCCGTAAAAAACGCAATGACATTGAACAAGACAATGACTTAGCCATTAAAGCAAAAAACTTAGAAACAGAACAAGCACGCTTGCAAATTCTACGTGAAGAAGAATATGCAAAACTTCAACAAGAGCGTGAAATCGCCATTCGTAAAGCTGAGCAATCGGCAGAAATTGCAACACAAGAAGCCGCAAAAAAACGCGAAGCAGAAGAAGCCCAAATTGCTGCTGAACGTGAAGTCGAATTAAAGCGTATTGCATCTGCACGTGATGTTGAAAATGAAAATATTCAAAAAGCACAGCTGATCCAAAAAGCCCAAGTCGAACAGAAGAAAACCATTGAATTGGCCGAACAAGATCGTGCAATTGCGATTGCTGAAAAATCACGTGCTGAATCTGAAGCCAAAGCGTTGGCTGACCAAGCACGTGCACAAGCGGTAAAAGCGGAAGAAGAAGTGACAACTGTTCGTGAAACTCAGCGTGCAGAGCGTTTAAAAGCCGTTGAATTGGTGGCTGCAAAGCAAGTCGCTGAAACAGATGCGATTGCGATTACAGTAGCAGCAGAAGCCGCTAAACAAGCAGCTGCAGATGATGCTGAAGCAGTGCGTATTGCAGCACAAGCGGATGCTGAAAAAATACGTTTAAAAGCCAAAGGTGAAGCAGATGCAAAAATGTTGCTTGCTGCGGCACAAGAAAAGCAATATCAAGTTGATGCTGAAGGTACGCGTGCAGTCAATGAAGCCAATAACGTGCTTTCAACAGAACAAGTTGAGATGCAAATTCGTTTAGCTTTATTGAAATACTTGCCTGAAATCATTCGTGAAAGTGTTAAACCAATGGAAAATATTGATGATATCAAGATTCTTCAAGTCAATGGTTTAGGCGGTATGGCAGGTTCCAATACAACAAGTGAATCTGGTGAACAAAATCAAATCGCTTTGTCTGATCAAGTGGTCAATAGTGCGCTGCGCTATCGTTCTCAAGCCCCACTGATTGATAGCTTAATGAATGAGTTAGGCATTAAAGGCGGAGATATTAATGGTTTAACGCAATCCTTAAAACCAAGCAATGACTAATAGAACTGACCTCATAATCCCTTAATTACCAGCCTCTGTCATCAGAGGCTTTTTATTACATGGATTTTTATTCATGATCTAATACACCTGATCGTTTTTAATGGTATAGATGTTAACGATACAGATATACTTATCTCAATAAGTCATGATGGAAACTCACGATTTCTTTTAAAATCAGCTGATTCAACCAAGATCGACTATCTCAATGCTATGCTCTAACCCTATTCAGTTTTGTTTAATTTAAAAATGACTTGGTTTATTTTTATTCTCGGTGCCATGATTGCAGGCTTTGTCCAAGGTTTAACTGGTTTTGCCTTTGCCTTGATTGCGATGTCTTTTTGGATTTGGGTATTACCGCCACAGCTGGCAGCGCCATTGGTGGTATTTGCTTCTCTATGGAGCCATATCATTGCATTGGGAAAAGAACAAAAACATCAACTCCCGTTTTCCCTAGTACTTCCTTATATCATTGCAGGATTGATCGGTGTACCTCTCGGTACCTATCTTTTACACCTCATTGATGGAAATACCTTTAAGACCATCCTTGGATTATTTTTAGTGATTTGGTGTCCGACCATGTTCTTTGCCCCTGTGTTTCCTCGTATTCAAGCATTGGGGAAACTTGCAGATGGAAGCATTGGTTTTATAGGCGGTATTTTAGGTGGTCTTGGTGGTTTTTGTGGCGCAGCACCATCAGCTTGGGTAATGCTTAAAAATCTGCCTAAACAACAACAGCGTTATATTTTAAGACATTTTAATTTTGCGATTCAGTTGTTTACGATTATTATTTATCTCTGCCAAGGAACCATCCACAAGGTCCATCTCCCCTATTTTGCACTGATCATTCTCACAGTGAGTATTCCAGCGCTTATTGGTGCGCAAATGTTTTATAAAATATCAGAAAAACAATTTAAACAATTGGTGCTGAGTTTATTATTTGCCTCAGGTTGTTTCTTATTACTGACATCATTGCTTTAACAAAGAAAGAGAAAGTTGAATAAATTTCGCTGGCTATTTATTCAGCAATTGGTTACTAAAGTGAAAACAATATCCGAGCGGCTCTATTTTTAATAACCGATTCATCCTACAATTCCGCCACTCATTTTTCTTAAATATCTGTGATGAAAAACTCATTTTTGTTAAGTGCCAGTATTCTCTTAACAGGATGTGTACTTGGCACATCTAGTGAAATTAAAACTGCGGAAAAACTGCTCAGCCAATTTCAATGTAATAATATTGAAACAGCAGAATTGGCCCACAGTTCAATTAATACTTATCATGAACGCTCACTTGCGGTGAGTAAAGAAAAAGCCACTGAGTACGTCGATCGCTATAAATCTGGAGATGAATTATTTAAAATTCCTCTCGATGAAGTGGTTCAACAGCAATATGATATTTATAAAACAGCCTGTGAATCCCTTGGCGGTGTACAACGCTCAACAACAAGCAACGCTAAATAAGCCGATTATTTTTGAATACTGCAAAACGTTTATGATCTTAAAAATACCGTGTTTTAAATGATTGTGTTTTAAAATCATAAACGTAAATCATGATGAGCAGCGTTCATTTTTAAAATTGCCTAGGCCCTCATCCTGTGCTACTGAATTTTTAAATACACCCCCTAGTGAAATATAGCGATCTCATCTCCAGATTTTATCTGATGATCAAACAGCCTTAGAAGCAGTAAAAATAGTGGCTGTAGCAAACCTAATATAGGCAAAGTGATATGATTTCTGCCCCATCACAATTGCCATGCCATAGTTTAGTTTTTAGTCTTGTCTGAATGGTCTTTAATACCAAAAATTTTGATCCCCATCAGATAAAAAATAGAGGTTAAAATTAGACCGACAACCCACGAAACATCTGCACCATCAAGCGCCTTGGCAATAGGACCTGTATACAAGTCTGTCGCAATAAAAGGCACTTGAACAATGACACCAAAAATATATGCAGAAACGGCCATAACGTTAAATTTTCCATAAATTCCCCCATCTTGGTGGAAAAACGAATCGACATCATATTCCCCATGACGAACCCAGTAATAATCAACCAAATTTACAGCCGTCCAAGGGATAAGTACGTAGATGAGCAAGAAAATAAAATTAATAAATATGGGCAGAAAGTTGCTAGATGCTTTGATTCCAATCCACAGCGCTATAGCAATTAATAAAAATGAAATCGCAATTCGCCCCTTAGCCAATGGCATAAATGATGGGATAAATGTCTGGATAAAAGAGATTAAAGTCAGTACACCACAATATAAATTCATTGAATTGATCGCTGATATGGAAATGACCAGAATCAAAATAAACGCGCTCCCCATCTCAGGTACATAAGCGATCATCCCAGCGATAACATCTCCACCCGGTGTCACCAATCCTATAGTTACCCCTAAACACATTGGAATGATGGTACCCAATCCACATCCCCAATATGTCGCCCAGAACGCTGCCTTAGCGCCTGTTTCTTTTGGCAGATGACGAGTAGCATCAGAGACATAGGGTGCATATGCAATCTGCCACAGTGCAGCAATCGAAAGCGTAGCGAGAAAACCTGTAGCTGAAAAAGAATTACGCGCGAAAAAGTCTGAAGGTAAACCTTGAATAAAAAACACCCACACATATGCTGCCAAAAAAGCCAAACCAGAGATCACAAAGGTTATTTTTGTAAATAAATGAATTAATCGATAACCAACGATTGTGCCGATCACTGCAACGACACAAGTAAATAATATGCCAGATGATTGACTGAATGAGGGAATAAGCAAATTCATGGCTTGTCCAGCCAGCGTCGCATTTGAAGCTAGAAAGCCGACATACATGATGACCACGATTCCAAGGATTGGAAGCGCGCCATATGCACCAAACTGCCCTTTGGTTTGAATCATTTGAGGGACACCGAGATGCGGTCCTTGAGCGGCATGGAGTGCGGCAAAGATGCCACCAATAAGCGTCCCTAGAATAATACTTAAAATAGCAGAGACAAAAGATTGATGAAAAATGGTGACTGAAACTGATCCTGTCACAAACGTCAATAGCATCAAATTTCCACCAAACCAAAGTGTGAATAGATCCCGAGCCTTACCGTATCGCGCATTTAATGGGATTTGCTGAATGGTATGTTGTTCAATCGAGTGAACATATTTGTCTTCCATGAGTGTCTCCTAATAGAGAAATCGTTAAAAAATTACGATCAACCAAATTGTTTTTTTAAGATGCAAATCCCCCTACGCTTAAATTGCGCAATTGAAAATGCTGAGGATTATGGGTGCAGGCGTTCTGCTATGTGGTCATTGGCTCAAGCACAATGGCATCAAATAATGCTTGGATCTGTTGATGAATTTCCCCTTCAAAAATGACCACTATTCTCGATCTGTGGTCATCATCAGGCCACGCATTTAGGTAAGATTCGGGAAATAGATAATGTTGAACACCGTGTAATATCACTGGTCGTAATGACTCTTCCACCTGAATCAATCCTTTGATTCGGAGCAAGTTCACGCCATAAAGTCGTGCCAGCTTCTGAAGAAAATGGGTCACACGCGCCCAAGACAAAGCTTGGTTAGCATATAAACACAGCGTAAAAATATTATGGTGCGCTGCGTTATTGAAAGCATTTTGAGAATTTGTCTGATGTGTAAACCACTGCGTACCAAGTAAATTACGTGTTACTGGATACTTTTCACGATCAAAAATAACCAAAGCAACAGCCGCCACATCCGCACCATCAATAATTTCAGCACTCGCATTCAGAGTACGGATGCGCTTGGTAAATGTTGTAAAGGCATGCGACAAATCTGTTTTAGTTAAAATGATTTTATCTGCAACAGCGATTTGACGTAGTCTTTCCGTCCGCTGATGCGGGACATTTAAGGACAATAATGTATCAACCGTAGCAATCACAGTTTGCACACTAAATAAAGTCGCGACACTTTCATCTGCTAGCAAAAGTTTAAGCAAGGGAATCGGGTCAGCCATGCCTGTTGTTTCGACAATAACACGGTCAAAAACAGGAATTTCTCCTGCCTCAGCACGACAGTAAAGAAGTTTAAGCGTTTCTGAAAGTTCTGTTTTCATGCTACAACAGACACAACCACTTTTTAGCAAGACAATGCCATCGTCAAGTCGGCCTATCAATAAATGATCTAAGCCAACCTCACCTATTTCATTAATAATCACTGCCGTGTGCGCCATGCGATCATCGGCCAACAGACGATGCAGCAATGTTGTTTTACCACTCCCCAGAAAACCTGTCAGTAAGGTCACAGGAATACGTTTTATTCCGCTCATATATGTCTTCCCTTACGCACATAAACGATAATTTAACCCAGTAGATTAGTTAGCACGCTGAAACACATGCTGACCTTGTAATACTGTGGTGATGACTTGAGTCTCAGCAATTTCTTCAGGGCTTGATTCAAAAATATTGCGATCCAAAACAATAAAGGTTGCTTCCTTACCCACTTCTAAACTCCCAGTACGATGACTATGGCCAACAGCAATTGCGCCGTTCAACGTCATGATCCTGACTGCCACGTCCAAAGGCACACTTTCATCTCCGTGCTGTAAAATACCTGCCAGTGCGGGAAAAAGATTTGGCGTAGGTGGCAAAAGCCAATCTGTACCAATCGTCATGGTTGCACCAGCATCATACAAAGTTCGGAAATCATAGGCTTTGCCAAGCGCTTGCTGATATTCTGGGATATGCCAAATCGCGGGGGACATTTCAGCAATAATGTCTAATTCTGCAAAACGGCTACGATCTTTTGCAGAAACATAATGGGCATGTGCAATATCATGAAATTGCCCTGTTTGACGTTCAACATTGTTGGCATTTTCATAATTGTCTAAACCAATTCGCACAGAACCATAACCCGTACAATGTGATTTAACAATTAAGCCGTCTTCGGTCCATTCACGAATTTTTTCAGTGAGTTCATTGGAATCGAGAAGTAAATTGTAAGTAATAGGTTCATCTGAAATCGGATCTAAGGGCACATGGCTAAAGGTGGGTGCCATAGATGTACCATCTAGCATCACTTTGATTCCATTCACCATGACACGTTTTGACGCATATTGCGCTCGTTCTGCGATTACCCTTTCATCTTCTTCACGATCACTCAATGACATAATTTCTGCTTTCCAAGGAATATGACAAATCAAATCCAGTGTAAGCTCATCGTCATCATCCAAAGATTTAGCTGCTGTCAGGAATGATCTTGTTGCTGAAGCTTCCTGAGCCGAAGTAATACCATATTGATTACATATACTTGCCGCCATTTTAAGCGCGAACTTATTTTCCTCATCGGTCTCTGTGGGTGCGACCATATATAATTTTACCCATCCACCTTCACGCAAAATTCCAGTAGGTTCACCTGTTATAGGATCTTTTTCAATTTTTGCGCGGGTCGTACTCGGTGTATCACGGGTGATTCCTGCAAGATGTAGTGCTTGGCTGTTCGCCATGACGTTATGAAATGAAAAATCATGAATCACAATAGGTATGTTTGGAATGACTTGATCCAACCATTCTCGTGTCAGTAGCTCAGCGGTAAAAATCAATGGGTTATAGAGCCCTGCAAAAATCCATGTTCGTTTGGAGGCATATTTTTCCCAATATGCTTTGAGTTGCTGTGCCAATTCTTGCAAGGTTTGCGGATCATTTAATTGGCAAGAATATTCCAATCGAAGAAGTGCCGCTTTCAAAAGATGCGTGTGTGCATCATGGATGCCAGGCATCACCAATTTCCCTTTTAAATCATATTTCTCAGCATCCGCTGCCAAACTCAGAATTTCATCCTGATCGCCAATCGCTAAAATTTTACCGTCTTTTACCCACATGGCTTCTGCCCAAGGTTGTAGTTGATTCACAGTATGAAATTTTGCATTGTAATAGACGCTATTATTCATCTTGTTATCCCTGTCTATGCCCAATAAATGTTGAATTTAACTTTTAGAATTATTTACACCATGGCTTTAAGTTGTTTTCAACTTAAAGCCAATTTCAACAATTTATTTATATACGACATTTTAAAAAATTAAGTAATTCTTAAATAACGATGTAGATCTTTTGAATTATTAAAGTAGTATTTTAATTGAGCTAAAAAATAGGTTATTAATAAAATAATATCTAAATACGTAGATGCTGTATCAACCGAACAAAAGCAAATATTTAACCCTAATAAAATATGGGAATGTGCCAAATCACCCTTCCCATATCAAAATTAAATCCATTGTATTTGAGTTTTCAAAGATGCTATCGAATCAAAACTCAGCTTCTGGAATAAATCGGGTATCTATACTAAATAAATCTGGATGTTTCGGATTGATCTGAGCATAAAACTCCATGATTTCAGCCATGTCCTGTTCATAATTTCCAGTTGGATAAACAATTTTCCCAATCCCAGTTTTCTTGTTTTTATAATCCATATACGCCAGTGCAATAGGTACGCCAGCACTGGTAGCAACATGATAAAAGCCTGTTTTCCACTGTTCTTGCTTTGCACGCGTTCCCTCTGGCGTCACCAGCATCACCAATTTAGGATGTGTCTTAAACAGCTCACTCATCAGTTGAACCATACTTGGACGTTCCTCGCCATCCTGCTTGGGACGGCGATCAATCCCGATTCCACCCATAGCACGCACAAAAGGTCCAAAAGGCAATTTCATATAGCTGTCTTTAATGGTAATACGCACATGGACGCCCAAAGCTTTCAGCGCTAAACGTGCATAGAGTGCATCCCAATTACTGGTATGCGGCGCTGCAATCATGACACATTGGTCGATGTTTAAATCCCAATGGTTATCAATTTGCCATCCCATCCAGCCCAAACTTTGTTCAGCTAATTTTTCAAACACCCAGCACACCAAAACATAAAGAATTCGCGCTGGATTGTAACAACCAATAGATCAGATAAAAATCCACTTTGTATAGAAAACCAGCAATTAATATATAAATGTATAAAATTAATTCATTGTAAAACTTGTCAGTAAATATTCAGTTTTGATTAAATTCTGCAATGAATTTGCATATATCAATTTTTCGTTTGGTTAAAATAGTTAATCCAATGTAATTCACGACAATGATTATCAAAATGAATTTTTTGTGGCTGAATATTCGTATTTGACTGCTGGATGATCTGATATTCAATCCAGCTTTCTAGACAAGACTCCACTTCAAACAACTGATTGTCTTGTTCTATGGTTTGTTTCAATTGTGTGCCATCTGAAAATGTATAAATTTTGGTGGTCTGAGTGATCTCTATATCTTGCTCATAATTTTTTTCGCATTGCAAAGTGACATTTTCAATTTTGATTTGATCATTGCTTTTTTGATTGTCGTTTTTTTCATTGTAAATACAAGCAACATATTCAGCCAAATGAGACATAGATTCGAATACTTAAAATAGGACACTAAGAGAACACCTATAATAGCCTAACTTTTTAACATCGAACTACATTACTCAGCAATTTCTTACATAATTCACATTTCATATCAGGGAGATAATTTATATTCTGGATAAAATCATTCACATATAATTATTTATTCATTTGGGTTATGTTATGAAAAAAACGCTCTTCGTTATGTCTATTTTAGCGCTGTCATTAAGCGCTTGTTCTAAACCGACTCATAATGCATCAGAGGATATCAAAGCGACAGCACAAACACAGGCTGCTGCATCGCATGAAGCAGCAAGCCCAACGATTGATTCAGAACATAATGCTCAAAATAGCTTGGATTGGGCTGGTGAATACAAAGGTTTGCTTCCGTGTGCTGATTGCTCAGGAATCAAAACCAAACTCATCCTAAAATCAGATCACACTTATGAACTGACTGAAGAATATGAAGGGGTTAAAGGTGAAGGCAAAGAATTTAAAACTCAAGGTCATTTTAGTTTTGATGAATCTGGATCGATTATCGGTCTAGATAAAAATGCAGATAACCGCAAATACTTTGTTGGCGAAAATATCTTAGAAGCACGTAGTTTTGCAACGGGTGAAAAGATTGAGGGTCCAAATGCTGAACTTTATCAATTAACCAAAGACGTGGAATAATTTAAAAATTATTTCCGAATAAGAGCACAAAAACCTGCTTCAAGCAGGTTTTTAAATTTGGGAGCATGCTTTTAGCGATGACCAATCAAATATGCACCAAAGAGCGTGAAGATCCCACCTGAGATACCATCAATCCATCTTGAGGCATTTTGGTAAGCGGCTTTAAAGCTAGGTAATGAAAATACAAAGGCAACAAAGCTAAACCAGATCAGCGTTTCCACGGAAACAATTATAAATAATAATGAATGCACACCATCTAAATGTGGATTGGCTAAAAACACTGAAAATACACTACCGAAATAAATCACCGCTTTCGGGTTTGATAAATTGGTTAAGAAACCTTTGAGAAAAAAACGTAGATTGTTTTGTGGTAACTCAAAATGATGCTGTGATACATTTTCTTTCTTACTCAAAGCTGATCTAAGCATTTGGTAGCCTAACCAGCACAGATAAATCCCACCAACAACCAACATCACCTGCTTTAACCATGCCATTTTTTCAAAAATGATATTCAACCCCGCCAAAGCTAAAAAAGCCCAAAACATCACCCCTGCGGTAATCCCCAAAACCACAAAAATAGATTGCTTTCTTGAACGGCTAATTGCGGTTTGCGAGACCAGAAAGAAATCAGGGCCTGGCGTAATCAGGGCACAAAAATGAATAAAGATTAACGTACATAATGCGATCAACATGGACTAGATTCCGTTCAGCGAGACAGATTTATATTAGTGTGAAAATTCATGTTTTTCCATCGATATCTGTACTTCAATAAAATCCTTTAGGCTGAACGTCAATGAATCTACATCACAAATAAAAATTAACGATCTTTTAAAAAGACGGATTTTAATTATTGGAGAAAATAGTATTTTATCTTTATAATCAAAAACTAAAACCTAACTAAAAAATAAATCATGCTTAATTTAGAAAAAAATTCAACCACGCTCATTGAGCAAGCACCACATCATTCCATGGAAGTGCAAAAGATCATCAGCATCAATAAATTTATGCTCTTATGTTTTTTGACGATGGGTTTATATCTGATTTGGTGGATGTTTAAAGCATGGCGCTTCTTTATGCAAAAAGACAAATTAGACATCATGCCGGCTTTTCGGACAGTCCTTTATATTATTTTCCTTTACCCCTTGTTAAAAAAAATAAATAACTATGCCAAGCAACAAGGATATACAGAAAATTTCTCATCAGGCTGGATGTTTATAGGATTTATATTTTTTTCAGTGCTGACTAAACTGCCTGAGCCTTATGATCTGATTACCGTATTGAATTTCATTTTTCTAATACCGGCATTTAAGGCACTCAATTTTGCCAAACAACAATCCAATCAATTTGTGGTCATTGAACAAAAGAAATTTAGTAAAGCTCAAATGATACTTATCGTGTTATTTTCTATTTTTTGGTGCTTGTATTTACTCGCTCTGTTTCTCAATCCTACATCATTGCAATGAGCCTAAGCTCATTGCAAGCTGTTTAAATTAGACCAAAATATCTCGCTTACCATTCGGTCCTTGTTCACTGACAATACCCTGCTCCTGCATTTGATCAACAATACGGGCAGCACGGTTATAACCTAAGCTAAACTTACGTTGCAGTGAAGATACCGACACCTTACGTGTTTCTAAGACAAATGAAACACATTGGTCATAGAGTGCATCACGGTTCGGATCACCATCACCATCTTCGAAACCACGTGTGGTCGGTTCTTCGTCAAACGGCGTGAGAATTTCATCAACATAATTCGGTTCACCGCGTTCACGCCATGCGTCACAAATACGGTTGACTTCATCATCGGAAATAAATGCACCATGTACACGCTCAGGATCAATTTTACCAGGACCGAGGAATAACATATCACCATGGCCCAAGAGATCCTCTGCACCACCACCATCCAGAATGGTACGCGAGTCAATTTTACTGTTTACACGTAATGCCACACGGGTTGGAATATTGGCTTTAATCAAACCAGTAATGACATCTACCGATGGACGTTGCGTTGCTAACAGTAAATGAATTCCTGCTGCACGAGATTTTTGTGCCAGACGGGTAATCATTTCTTCCGCTTTTTTACCCACTTGCATAATCATATCTGCAAATTCATCGGCAACAATCACAATCGAAGGCAATGGTTGCAAACGTGGCGCTCTGTCTTGTGTTGCAGAATCACTTGGTTTCCACGTCGGATCAATGAGATCCTCACCATTTGCAATGGCTTCTTCCACTTTACGGTTATAGTCGGCTAATTTACGGATCTTTAAAAAAGACATCAGCTTATAACGACGTTCCATTTCATTGACACACCAATTCAATGCACTGACAGCATCTTTCATGTCAGTCACAACAGGTGTCAATAAATGAGGAATATCATTGTAGTTCGCTAATTCCAATTGTTTTGGATCGATCAGAATCAAACGCAATTGATCAGGAGTATATTTCAACAACATCGACAGGATCATTGAGTTTACAGCAACTGATTTACCTGAACCTGTTGTCCCCGCAACCAGCATATGCGGCGCTTTACCTAAGTCAGTGATCACAGGATTACCAGAAATATCCTTACCCATTGCCATTGAAAGCAAACCATTTGGATCTTTAAAAACGGGAGTTTCTAACAATTCAATCAGGCGTACCATTTCACGACTGCTATTCGGCACTTCAATCCCGATATAAGGTTTTCCGGGAATCACTTCAACCACACGTACAGATGCCATTGACATAGAACGTGCCAAATCTCGGGAGATATTGGTCACTTTCGAGGCTTTTACACCAGGTGCCAAATCTAACTCAAAACGTGTAACCACTGGTCCAGGTTGAGCTTCGATGACTTTGGCTTTGACGTTAAACTCTTGAAGTTTAATTTCTAACAGTTCAGATAAACGTGACAATTGTTCTGCGGTAAAGTTGACTTTTTTATTTGGATCGACTTTATCTAACAGTTCATAACCCGGCAATGTTGGTAAGTCTCGACGCTTATTTGCAACTTGCATTGCACGTGACATCGGACGACCAAATGCATCGGTTAATGGTGCATCTAAGTCGAAATCATCTTCAAGTTCTGCAAACTCACTTTGCAATTCGTCTTGAGGTTTACCCGCAGTTTCTTGCCAAGCATCTCTAAATGCATCTTTATCTGCAGCAATTAAAGACTTTTCTTCTTCACTGACCAAGGTTGATGCATTTAAATTGGTTTGAATATTGGCACGGGTAAATGGCGTAGATTGCGCATAATTACTAGTTGTACGAACATCTACAGATTGCTGATTTGGTTGGTACGCAGTTGGGCTTTCAGGAAGCTCTTCATCTGCAAGCGATGCAAGCTCATCTAATTCATTGGCTAAATTTTGTATTGCCACGCCTGAAGTTGCCGCTACTGCGACACCACTCGCAACGCTTTGCCCACCCTGAACAGCAGTATTTACATAAGCTGCTTCAATATGAGTCTGCGCCGTAGGAGTATTAAATGGGCTATGGATATCTGTGGCAGTTTGTCCATTTGGTACAACTGACAACAATTCATCAAACACTTGGTCATCATCCCAATCAAGTGAAGATTTTTTATTGATCTGCACATGATCAACATCATGTTGATGCACACGTGGCAAATGATCTGCATATTTATCTTCAGTTTGATCTTCTGACGCTTTGATCAAGGCATCAATATCACGATTATGGTCTTGATCTTGATGTAAGGCTTTCCATACTTCACCAGATGAAACAGTACGTTGACTGTCTTGTTCTAGACGATGTGCTTTTTCTAAAGTCCGCTCTAATTCCAAATCATCAATATCGTCTTGATCAAATTGAACATGATGTTGAGTTTTATTTTCTTGCTCAATCATGTCATCAAATAAGCGTTCAGCTGTTTGATTGTGTTTCGTATTTTTAACAACCAAATGCTCTTTTACTGATGCCTGATCATCAGCTTCGACAAATTCAGCTTGAGCTGTTATTGGTTCAGCCTTATGCGTATGCGCGTGGTTTTTATTTTTCTGCGGAGATGTCAAATCAAAAGCAGATTCACTTTCAGGAACATTTTTATAAAACAAATCTTGTAAATAAGCAGGCGTGGCTTTCAATGTTGCCCATGTTCTATTCCATTGAATACCAAATGCTAAGGTAAATAGAACAACAAGCAAGAGTAAGATAAATACAACTGCGCCATAAATACTCATCAGTTGAGATAGGCTTTCACCGAGCTCATAACCAATGATTCCGCCAGAAGCATTGGCTAATGTGTCTGCTGGTACATTCCAAAGCAAGTACAATAGGCTTGAGGTTGCAAGCAAAATAAAAAATTGAGCAGCATAACGAAACGGACGACTCACAAAACTTCGTGGCCACCATACTTGGACTGCTTCTATAAAAATAAATACAGGAATGAGTAAACTTGCCCAACCTAAAAAACCAAACAACAAATCAGCAATCCAAGCACCCGCTACACCACTGGCATTTGAAACCTGTTGTGTATCACTCGAAATATGCATCCAGCCTGGATCAAATGGGGTATATGTGACTGTTGCAAGGAACAGATATATCCCAAATGAAATCAAGAATATTGTTGTTAAAAAGCGCTGTGCATAAACATTTGACACCGCAGTCATATACTATCCTGTAACCAATTGTTCAAATTACTCTTTTCTGAAGCTTGATCAGCTTTCTTGAGAGAAGAAATTTTTATATTATGCACCTGTTCTTAAAAAAAAGATGCACTATTATTTACTTGTGTTGTAAAGCATTGTTAGAAATTTAAGCTTTTATTTCGATAAAAATGCCAAACAATATTATTTGATTATTCTATATAGCTCAATTCGATTTAGATGATCAATATTATCGACATTGAAGCCACACAACTTTGATAAAGTTTCACGTATAATTCAAACAATTTCTATATTTTTCATAAAAAAGGATGACTCATGAGCGCTCGTCACTCTCGGTTAATTATTTTAGGTTCTGGCCCTGCTGGTTATAGTGCTGCTGTTTACGCAGCGCGTGCAAATTTAAAACCAACCTTAATTGCAGGTATGCAACTCGGCGGTCAATTAACCACCACGACTGATGTTGAGAACTGGCCTGGCGATGCTGAAGGTTTAACAGGTCCAGCGTTAATGGATCGTATGCAAGCGCATGCTGAACGTTTTGGTACTGAGATTTTATACGATCATATCAATGAAGTTGATCTTCAGGTACGCCCTTTCGTGCTTAAAGGCGATATGGACGAGTACACCTGTGATGCGTTAATTATTGCAACAGGTGCAACAGCACAATATTTAGGGCTTGAGTCTGAACAGGCTTATATGGGTCAAGGTGTAAGTGCTTGCGCAACTTGTGATGGTTTCTTCTATAAAAACCAAAAAGTGATGGTTGTGGGTGGTGGTAACACTGCCGTTGAAGAAGCACTATATCTTTCTAATATCGCTTCACACGTTACCCTTGTGCACCGTCGTGACAAATTACGTTCGGAAAAAATCCTTCAAGACCATCTCAATGAAAAAGTTAAAGAAGGTAAAATTTCGATCATCTGGAACCATCAAGTTGATGAAGTTTTAGGTGACAGCAATTCTGGTGTGACCTCTGTACGTATTAAGTCTACCCAAGATGATTCAACTCAAGACGTTGACGTATCAGGTATGTTTGTGGCGATTGGTCACAAACCAAATACGGCAATGTTTGAAAATCAACTTGAACTACGTAATGGCTATATTCAAGTACGTAGTGGTACTGCGGGCAATGCCACAGCGACATCTGTAGCGGGTGTATTTGCTGCGGGTGATGTTGCTGATGATGTTTATCGTCAAGCAATCACATCTGCAGGTTCAGGCTGTATGGCTGCACTTGACGCTGACCGCTATTTAGATGGCTTAGAATAATTGATTTATTTTGTGTAAAAACAAACCGCCTACATGGCGGTTTGTTTATTTTTGATTTATAAATAAACAAGAGCAATGACTTTAAACGAATACAAATTATAGGAAAAAACATGACAACAGCGTGGACCGATGGCTACCAGACAGAAGTAAATTACACCTATGGTTACTATAGAGACTTAAGCCCGAATTACCAAAAGTTTTGCTTATTACTCAATGGGGTTGATTGCCCACCCACCAATGAACGTCACAAACATTGTGAACTCGGTTTTGGTCAAGGTGTCAGTCTAAATATTCATGCTGCATCCAGTTTTGGTTTATTTTTTGGTACAGACTTTAACCCTGCTCATGCTGCCCATGCCAATGTCTTGGCTGAACAAAATCAAGTTCCGCATCACTTCTATGATGCAAGTTTTGAAGAGTTACTCAACAAAGACTTACCGATGTTTGACTCGATTAGTTTACATGGAATCTGGAGTTGGATTAGCCACGAAAACCAACATATAATTTTGCAATTTATCCGAAAATTTTTAAGTCCCAATGGGATTGTCTATATCAGCTATAACTGCCTGACCGGTTGGGCTGCCAATATGCCAGTCCGCGAGTTATTTCACAGTCATTTTAAATTTAATAGCACCAGTACCAACCCGCTACAAAAAGTAAATGATTCACTTAACTTTAGTGAAGAGCTATTAGCGCAAAATCCCCTCTTTGCTCAGAGAAATCCAAATGCACTCAACAAAGTGCAAGATTTAAAAAAACAAAATCCAAACTATTTGATCCACGAATACTTAAATCAAGATTGGCAGTGTTTTTCTTTTCAACAAGTGGTGCGAATTTTAGAAGAAATTAAACTGACCTATGCGGGTTCAACAGATTTAAATTCACATCTAGATAACATTAATTTTAGTGAACAACATCAGCAATTTTTAAACACCATTGAACATCCTGTTTTTAAAGAGCAATGCCGTGATTATTTTGCCAATACACAATTTAGAAAAGATTTATATATCCGCGGGAAAAATACCTTAACTGCATTAGAAATTCAGCATCGTTTGAGAAATACAGCCTTTGTCTTATTAACAGCACCAGAAAAATTGCCAAAAACAATTTCAGGATACTTAGGGGAATTCGATTTAATCCAAGAGATTTATCAACCACTCGGTGCTTATTTTAAGCAATGTGACTATAAGCCACAGACGATTGCAGAGCTTGAACAGGCCATTCCTGATATTACCTATTCAAAGCTGCTCAATGCCTTGGTGATTTTATGCCACTTAGGTTTGGCACAACCTTGTCAGGCGGCTTCAAATCAAGATATGGTTGAACATGCTCAGAAATTAAATCGTTATTTCCTTGAACAAGCCAGCTATCATACCAATTATCAAGTATTGGCCTGTCCACTCACAGGGATTGGTATTCCAGCCGATCAGTTTACCCAACTCTTCTACCGCGCTCACTTTATCGATGGTTTAGACTCTGCCACAGAATTTGCACAATATGTTTGGGATGTGCTAACTCAACTAGGCTGGTTAGTATTAGATCAACAAGGCAATACCGTTTCAGATCCAAAAACCAGCCTTGAAGTCATTCAAGAAAAAGCCCAATTCTTTCTAGATAGTGACAAACTGAAAATTGCAAAACATTTGAAACTTTTTGCATAAGGTCTGTTTAGACATTTAATCACATGATCAGCTAAGATAAAGCTGATCTTTTTTATTGATGAATTCTCGTGAATCAACTCCCCCTTTCACAATTTATTTTTCCAGATCCAATAGAAGCTGATCCAGATGAACAAGGCTTAATTTGTATAGGTGCAGACTTAGCGCCTTCTACATTATATGAAGCTTATACGCATGGCTTATTTCCATGGTTTTCCGAAGGTGAACCAATTTGTTGGTGGTGTCCAGAACCCCGTTGCATCATTCGCCCTCAGGATTATCACCCAAGTAAATCACTACTGCGAAATATGAAAAAGTTTGATTATAAAATTACCATCAATCATGCTTTTGAACAGGTCATTCGTTCTTGTTCGCTCCCACGTAGCTATGCGGATGAAACGTGGATTTCTGAGGAGATTATTCACGGTTATTGCCAACTATTTGAAGCTGGCTATGCCTATAGTGTTGAAGTCTGGGATCAAGACAAAATTGTAGGTGGGCTGTATGGTGTGACAATTGGCCATGGTTGTTTTGGTGAGTCGATGTTTAGCACTCAAACCGATGTTTCCAAAATGGCTTTTTACACACTGATGTTATTGGGCCGAGAAAATAATTTACCGTGGATTGACTGTCAGTTGGTCAATGATCACTTACTCAGCCTTGGTGCTTGTACACTTTCTCGCCATGAATACCTTAAATCGTTACAAGATGTAATAAAACAACCCTCTATAGATTGGAAAAGTTATCAAGAGCGTGTATTTTCAAGTAAAACAATAGCGATTTTATCGCGCTTAATGGAATGAAAATAAAAGGAGGGACATGATTTATGAATTCTTATCATCCTAAGTCCCTATTAAACGACTTACAGTACTATATTACACCACCGCATGATTGCAGTTATCTAGAAAATAAATCTGCACGTATGGTGTTTCTCGACCCTGTACATCGTATTGATGTTGTCACACTTTCCGAATTATCGCGTGTAGGTTTTAGACGCAGTGGTGATTTTGTTTATCGCCCTGAATGTCATCTTTGCCGCCAATGCTTATCTTGTCGGGTGCCAGTGACTGAATTTAAAATGAGCAGTGCTCAGAAAAAAGCCTGGAAACGCAATCAAGATTTAACCGTTAAAATTATTTCGACCCAAGAGGCCACACAAACGCATTATCATCTGTACGAGCGTTATATTATTGAAAGACACGCCGATGGTGATATGTTCCCACCCAGTTATGACCAATTTGAAAAATTCCTGATTCACAGTTGTACCAACAGCTTTTTCCTTGAATTGTGGAAAGATGATCGTTTAATTAGTGTCTCTACCTGTGATCAATTGGATGATGGCGTTTCTGCGGTATATACCTTCTTTGATCCAAATGAAAGTAAGCGTTCACTGGGGGTTTTTGCGATTCTCAAACAAATTGAATATGTAAAATCGTTGAATCTAGATTTTGTTTACCTCGGGTATTGGGTTCCACATGCCGAGAAAATGAATTACAAATCTCAATATGCACCATTTGAATTATTATTAGATGGACAATGGCGACGGATCAATCGTCATTTGGAAGCCAAAGAAATTCAAGAGTTGGGCGATATGTTGATGACCACCCTGCCTTCAGAATGGAATGAGCCGATTATTAAATAATCGGCTTTCGCTGTTCGCATTCTCGATATTGCTTAGACTTATTTAAATAACTTTGAAAAATCATCACTACAGGCTTTGACCATAATAATTGCATGTTCACGGCCACCCTGTTGATTCGGATAATAATTTTTTCTTAAATCAATTTGATGAAAGTTGGCTTTTTCATACAGCGCAATCGCAGCTTTATTTGACTCACGCACTTCAAGAAAGATTTGCACTGGATTATTTTTTAATAATGCAATCGATTCATCTAACAGTTGATAGCCTAATCCTTTACCCTGCTGGCTCGGATGAATCGCCATAAGTAATAAATTGGCTTCATCTAAAACAGGTTGCAGAATACAAAAGCCCACCACTTGATGGTCTTGCTCAATCACCGTACTTAAATAACTTGTTATAGACTCTTCAAATTGACTTTTTTTCCAAGGATGACTTTGTACCAAGTCTTCAATTTGAGAAACAGCGTGCAGATCTGAAGATTGCATTAAACGAATCATCTGCGTTCATCAACTCAATATTAAAAATGAATTATAAGAAATTAAACCAATAAGTCTAATAAAAAAGAGCAACAATTGTTGCTCCTTAATCAAAATGCTGACTTTAAAACGCGTTACAGACCCAGTTTTGCTTTCCATGTCTCAAGCAAACTCACTGTATCGAGATCATTTGGATGAAAACCTGGCTTAAAGTATGCCAACATTTCTTTGGTCATTCCTGTGATAATGCCTTTAGATGGGCTATAAGCATATTTATAAATAATACCGAGCTCTTTTAGGTTGAGCTTGCCATCTTCTTTTAATAAACGCACCACAAAAGATGATTGCGCCATAAAGATGAGTACCATTGCAAAAACTAAAGCCGTGGTACGTAAGCCATAAGCTTTGATACCTTTACCAAACACCGCTTCATAAACATCATAAGCCACTGCTTTATGTTCATTTTCTTCTACAGCATGCCAATACCACATATACGACATGGTTGGATCAGTCATTAACTTTTGAATATGTCCATTGACCAACAGTTGCGAAGCAATTGTTGCAGTAAAATGCTCTAATGCAGTGGTCGCGGTTAAATCCACCATTTCTTGAGTCATACCAAAAGGCTTGACTACACGTGCAAACCATTTACGTGCGCCTTGAATTAACACACCTGTTTCACGCTCGTATTTCTCAACATCATGACCAAACTTTTTTGCTGAAGCATTAAAGTTTTCATGCTCTTTGGTGTGCATGGCTTCTTGTCCAATAAAAGCACTGATCTCTTTTTGTAATGCTTCATTGTCCTTAATCGCAGGGTGATAACGTACCGCACGCACAGAATCAATAAAAAGTTTTTCACCATCTGGGAACAATGCTGACAATGCAGTCATGAAATGTGTAATACCCGCTGAACCACTTGCCCAATATTCAGGTACATCGTCAAAATTAAAATCCATACGACGTACAGGGAAAGATGCACCAGCACGGTTTGAAATATTCACTTTTGCATTCATTGCGATTCCTCCTATTAAGTGAGTTTCACTTAAATTCTTTATGTTTGTTTTTCTCTTTCTTTATATTACGTTTTTATGAAAGTTTAATAATTGCAGATTAGGTCACACAAATATCAGTTAAGGACAGCTTTTGATGGGTATTGTCTAACAATTTATAGACGCTTTATTTTATCCACAAAAAAAAGCGCTCCAAAGGAGCGCTCTTTTACACAATCAGCGATTATGCAGTTACTTTAGCAACTACACCAGCACCAACTGTACGACCACCTTCACGGATCGCAAAACGTAGACCTGGGTCCATTGCGATTGGGTGAATTAGTTCTACTGACATTTCAACGTTGTCACCTGGCATAACCATTTCAACGCCGTCTTGTAATTGGATTGCGCCAGTTACGTCAGTTGTACGGAAGTAGAACTGTGGACGGTAACCGTTAAGGAACGGAGTATGACGACCACCTTCTTCTTTAGAAAGTACATATACTTCTGCGTCGAATTTAGTGTGCGGCTTAATTGTACCTGGTTTAGCAAGTACTTGACCACGTTGTACGTCTTCACGCTTAGTACCACGTAAAAGAACACCACAGTTCTCGCCCGCACGACCTTCGTCAAGAAGTTTGCGGAACATTTCTACGCCAGTTACAGTTGTTTTAACTGTATCTTTGATACCAACGATTTCAACTTCTTCGCCGACTTTAACGATACCAGATTCTACACGACCTGTTACCACTGTACCACGACCAGAAATAGAGAATACATCTTCGATTGGCATCAAGAATGCTTTATCGATAGCACGTTCTGGTTCTGGAATATAAGAATCAAGCGCTTCAACAAGTGAAAGTACAGCTGATTCGCCATATTGACCAGCATCACCATTAAGTGCAGCAAGTGCTGAACCACGGATGATAGGTGTGTCATCACCTGGGAAGTCATAAGTAGAAAGAAGTTCACGAACTTCCATTTCTACTAATTCAAGTAATTCTTCATCATCAACAAGGTCACACTTGTTAAGGAATACAAGAATATAAGGTACACCTACTTGGCGAGAAAGAAGGATGTGTTCACGAGTTTGTGGCATTGGACCATCAGTCGCAGCACATACTAGGATCGCACCGTCCATCTGAGCAGCACCAGTGATCATGTTTTTAACATAATCGGCGTGACCTGGGCAGTCTACGTGAGCGTAGTGACGAATTGGAGAATCGTATTCTACGTGTGAAGTATTAATTGTAATACCACGTGCTTTTTCTTCTGGTGCAGAATCGATTGCTGCGTAGTCTTTAGCTTCACCGCCGTAAGTTTTTGCACAAATTGTTGCAATTGCAGCAGTTAAAGTTGTTTTACCATGGTCGACGTGACCAATTGTACCCACGTTTACGTGTGGCTTATTACGTTCAAACTTAGCCTTAGCCATGAGAGCTTCCTTTTTAAACTACTCATGCAGGGTCACTGCATGAGCACTTGGTTTTTAACTATGAATTAGTTTGGGCTTATAGTAATCGAAAGATTACTCGTCGTCACCTTTTTTACCGCCAGACTGGAATTTAGAAATGATGCCTTCAGCCACGTTACGTGGAGTTTCAGCATATTTAGCAAATTCCATAGAATATGTCGCACGACCTTGAGACATAGAACGCATTTGAGTCGCGTAACCAAACATCTCAGCAAGTGGAACTTCAGCACGAATTGCTTTAGTACCGCCAGGTAAGTCGTCCATACCCTGAACCATACCACGACGACGGTTTAAGTCACCCATGATATCGCCCATGTAGTCTTCTGGAGTTTCTACTTCAACTTTCATGATTGGTTCAAGCAAGATAGGATCTGCTTTCATGAAACCATCACGGAATGCGTAAGAACCTGCCATTTTGAACGATAATTCGTCAGAATCGACATCATGGTAAGAACCATCAAATAATGTCGCTTTGATACCCACAACAGGGTAACCAGCCAATACACCATTCTTCATACGTTCTTGAATACCTTTGTCAACCGCACCGAAGAATTCTTTAGGTACTACACCACCTACAACTTCTTCAGCGAATTGGTATTCTTTACCAGCTTCTTCAACATCCATAGGCTCTAAACGAACATATACATGACCGAATTTACCTTTACCACCTGTTTGACGTACGAATTTACCTTCTTGCTCAACACTCTTTTTGATTGTTTCGCGGTAAGCAACCATTGGTTTACCAATGTTCGCTTCAACGTTAAATTCACGCTTCATACGGTCAACAAGGATGTCAAGGTGAAGCTCACCCATACCCGCAATAATCGTTTGACCAGATTCTTCGTCTGTGCGTACACGGAACGATGGATCTTCTTTAGCCAAACGACCAAGAGCGATAGACATTTTTTCTTGGTCAGCCTTAGTTTTAGGCTCAACAGCAAGAGAAATTACTGGCTCTGGGAATTCCATACGCTCTAGTGTAATGATGTTTTTCTCATCACAAAGCGTATCACCAGTTGTTACGTCTTTAAGACCTACACATGCAGCGATGTCACCAGCGCGAATTTCTTCAACGTCTTGACGATCATTTGCGTGCATTTGTACGATACGGCCAATACGTTCACGTTTAGACTTAACTGGGTTATATACTGGGTCGCCTTGTTTAAGAACACCAGAATAAACACGTACGAAAGTCAAGTTACCTACGAACTTATCGTTCATGATTTTGAACGCTAATGCAGAGAACGGCGCTTCATCAGATGCTTCACGAATCGCTTTAGTTTCAGCTTTGTCGTCAAGAATACCTTCGATAGGCTTAACTTCTGTAGGCGATGGTAAGAATTCAATTACAGCATCCAACATACGTTGAACACCTTTGTTTTTGAATGCTGTACCACAAAGCATTGGTTGGATTTCGCCAGCCAAAGTTTGCGTACGAATACCTGCAACGATGTCTTCTTTAGAAAGATCACCTTCTTCTAGGTATTTGTCCATCAACTCTTCAGATGCTTCTGCAGCAGCTTCAACCATATTGGTGCGCCATTCTTCAGCAGATGCTTGAAGATCAGCAGGAATATCACCATATTCGAACTGCATACCTTGAGAAGCCTCATCCCAAATGATTGCTTTCATTTCGATCAGGTCAACAACACCTTGGAAATTTTCTTCAGCACCAATTGGAATCACTACAGGTACAGGATGAGCACCTAAACGAGTACGCATTTGTTCAACAACACGGAAGAAGTTTGCACCAGTACGGTCCATCTTGTTCACGAATGCTAAACGAGGCACTTTATATTTATTTGCTTGACGCCATACAGTTTCTGACTGAGGTTGAACACCACCTACAGCACAGTAAACCATGCACGCACCGTCAAGAACACGCATAGAACGTTCAACTTCGATTGTGAAGTCTACGTGTCCCGGTGTATCAATTACGTTGATACGGTGTTCAGGGAACTGCTTGCCCATACCAGACCAGAAACAAGTCGTAGCAGCTGAAGTGATTGTAATACCACGTTCTTGCTCTTGTTCCATCCAGTCCATTGTTGCTGCACCGTCATGTACTTCACCAATTTTGTGAGATACACCTGTGTAGAACAAAATACGTTCAGTAGTTGTAGTTTTACCGGCATCAATGTGCGCAGAAATACCAATGTTACGATAACGAGAAATTGGGGTTTGACGAGCCATGATTTCTTGCATTCCTAAATTTTGTTGTTTAAAACAGGACGCATCAATGAAGCATTGATGCGTACGGATACTCGATACGTAATGGGCAACTTAAATACCCGCAAATCCCCCACTTTGGTAGAGGGCGATGTTAAATCGTGCTGCAGTACGCATGAGTATTCTCCTGATTAGGGACTGTTTTAGCCGCTTAGAAGCGGTAGTGAGAGAAGGCTTTGTTAGCTTCAGCCATACGGTGCACATCTTCACGTTTTTTGATCGCTGCGCCTTTACCTTCAGCTGCATCAAGCAACTCACCAGCAAGACGTAACGCCATAGTTTTTTCAGAACGCTTAGCAGCAGCATCTACCAACCAACGCATAGCTAGGGCAGTACGACGGGATGGGCGTACTTCCATAGGTACCTGATAAGTAGCACCACCAACACGGCGTGCTTTTACTTCGACCATAGGACGAACTTTTTCAAGAGTAGTCTCGAAAAATTCAACTGGGTCTACTTTATTTTTTTCTTGAACGCGGTCTAAAGCACCGTAAACGATACTTTCAGCAATAGACTTTTTACCATCTTGCATTACGTGGTTCATGAATTTAGCGATTGTTTGGCTACTGAACTTAGGATCCGGAAGGATTTCACGAGCAGCGACTACGCGACGTCTTGGCATTTTAATCTACCTATAAATATGACACTTCAGGTTTATCCAGCATCAGCACAAAGTGTCGTGTGCTATTCGCTGGCCTTACTACACGTCGCTTGAATTTCACAAAATTAATGCAGAAATCAGACAAGCGAGACGATAAAGGATTGCGGCTCTATATTCTTAAGAAGCTAATCTTTAAAAGATTATTTCTTAGGACGTTTAGTACCGTATTTTGAACGAGACTGGTTACGATCTTTAACACCAGCACAGTCCAAAGAACCACGAACGGTATGGTAACGTACACCTGGTAAGTCTTTAACACGACCACCACGGATAAGAACAACACTGTGCTCTTGTAGGTTATGGCCTTCACCACCGATATAGCTAGAAACTTCGAAACCTGAAGTTAAGCGAACACGGCAAACTTTACGCATTGCTGAGTTAGGTTTTTTAGGTGTAGTTGTATAAACACGTGTACAAACACCACGACGTTGTGGACAAGCCTTCAACGCAGGAACTTTTGATTTTTCAATCAAAGTTGTGCGACCCTTACGGATCAACTGATTTGTTGTTGCCATATGGCAATTCTCCCGTTAATAAAAAGCCTCAAAAAATTACCACTTTTTGAGGGCATGCAATTGTAAGCCAAGAAGTAAAAATGGTCAACATTCAACATGGTGTCAAATATTGACCATTTCAAGCTTTGGCTAAATCAATGATTCAACTTACTCAGGCTTACTTTCTGATTTTGTTTCAGTAGCTTCTTGCGTTTTTTCAGACGCTTTTACCGTATTTTCAGGAGCCGCTTTGGCTTTTGCCGGGGTGTGCTTTTTTGTTACAGTTTTTGCAGTTGTCGATGTTTTCGCCACATCAGTTACTTTCGCTGTAGTGGTATCCACTGCTGCGCCTTTCTTTTGCGCGGTACGTCGAGGTTTTACGGGTGTCGCTTTGTCTTGCTGCTGAGTCGCATGTTTATCTTCAATGTGCGTTTCAGCCAGTTTTTGAATCCCCTGCTCAACTTTTTGCTCAGCATTGGGTTCTTCAACAGCTTCACTGGTTTTTTCCTTCACTTCAACATGAGTAATTGCTTCATTTTCAACCTGAGACTCGACTTTCTCTGCAAGCGTTTCTGCTTTGCTGGCTTCTAAAAGCAAGGGATGCGCGTCTGAGATCAATTGACTAAATTTTTCATAAGCATCTAATACATCAATTTTTTCATCAGAATGCTGTAGCAGATATTGCCTTGCACCAGAAAATACGATTTGTGCTTTATCGGTAGCATCATCGACCAGTTTCCAGCTATATGCAGCACTAATGCCCATCGTGGCTAAGGGAGTAAGTCGTGTCAACAGGCTAAAATGTGGAAGATTATTCATCCATGGCAACTTAAATGTACCATCCTCATTTGCCACCCATTTTTTTAACAGCTCTATATCATTGCTTGAACCTAATAGCTGTTGCAATTGGCTCACATTGTGGGTTTGCAACACCCCTGCAAAAGTTCGTATTGCCGCCATCAATGCGTGTTTTTCAGCAACAGTGCCTAGATCAATTTGTTTAAAAATGTATTCAACAACAGCATGATCTTTTGCATTCAACTCAAAACCATGCGCTCGCCCAGTGTGATAAACACTTCGGAGTGCCAAAGCCAGTGAACTAGGTACATCAAGAATTGCGCCTAAGCCGCCAAACGCACCTGTCACTGTACCTTGAATTGCAGCAATAATTTTATTCTGATTCGCCAGCGCAGTACTGATCCGTTGTGAACGTTCAGGATCCTTGGCCAATTCTGCCAAGCTTTTTGCACCCACTTCTTTTAGAACGGCTTCTACAGAAGTCAGTTCTGAAACAAACTCATTGAGCTTATCAAAAATAAAATCAGACAATTTATCGTTTAAATCTGGTGAAATAAACGAAGCGACATTATTGATTTTTTTATAATGTTTCCCCAAAAGCTGCCCAGTTACATTGGGGAGATGTTCCCGTAGCATTTGTTGAGGATTTTCATATTGTTTACGTTCAAAAGCACTTTTTTCTTGAGCAGTGCCTTGTACAACGGATTCATCTTTAAGACTGTGGCTCAATTTACTCACCGTACCAGGAGCAACATGATTGATCACACTTAAGCCTGTTTCGCTTAGCTTTTTGGCCACGCCAAAAGCATTTGAAATAAATCCGCCTGATTGTTTTTTATTAGAATTTGCCATGTGCACCCTCGTAACTGTGGTTTTTCAAACACTAAAGCTTGTATTAAATAGTTTCTCAACGCTTACATTAATGTACTGATTTACGAATCAATACAATCACTATTTCACAAAATTTCAATACAGATCATCATACTATACAATTATAAACAATCTAACCCTAGTTCACTTGCAATTACAGCACTCAATTTACTTAAAAATACTTTTTATAACAAACAGATGTCACAATTTGTCGCGAACAACTTATGTACCAGTGGTCATCTCAGCCTTTGCCAGTTATGATAGATTCATTGGATAAAATATATATAGAATCATTATGAAGCAAAATTTTCAAAATCAAATTAAGCACAGTTCAGAACAAAAATATCAAGCGGAACTAGAACGCTTAAAAGAACAAGATCAACATAGAAAGCCAGCAGGTTGGCAACTTTCTGCCTACGCTGTTCGCTCATTTATCTTGGGTGATGCCAAGCTGGATATTCAAAAAAAGTTTTATGGTGATGATGCTTTAGTTGACCGTGCCTTGGTTACGTTGATGGGCAATCAGGGTTTGATGCTGGTGGGTGAACCAGGTACAGCCAAATCGATGCTTTCAGAGCTATTTAGTGCTGCCATTTCAGCCAATTCTCAGCTCACAATTCAAGGGACAGCAGGGACAACCGAAGACCATATTAAATATTCTTGGAACTACGCACTCCTTTTATCGGAAGGACCAACAGATAAATCACTGATTCCCTCCCCGCTCTTCTATGCCATGAAAAACGGACAAATTGCCCGCTTTGAAGAAATCACCCGTTGTCCACCTGAAATTCAGGATGTGTTGGTGTCTTTACTGTCTGAGAAGCAAATGATGATCCCTGAAATGGGACAAGATTTTAGTTTGCAAGCTACACAAGGATTTAACATCATCGCAACAGCAAACTTGCGTGATCGTGGCGTACATGAAATGTCAGCAGCATTAAAGCGCCGCTTTAACTTTGAAACAGTAAAACCAATTCGTGATCAAAAATTTGAAATCGAACTGGTGGGATTACAACTTAAGAACCAGCTTGCTGATTTATACAGTGAAATCCAAGTTCGCCCAGAAGTTATCGAACTCTTGGTGACCATTTTCAATGAGCTCAGAACAGGACAAAGTCTGCAAGGCGCAACACTTAAAACGCCTGATGCTGTTATGTCTACTGCTGAAGCGGTCAATATTGCCCATGCGGCAGGTCTACAAGCCATTTATCTCAGTGATGGAACATTAAAAGCAGAACACCTCGCACAACAATTAATTGGGGTTGTGTTTAAAGATAATCCAGATGACGCTAAACGCCTACGTTACTATCTGGATACTGTGGTGAAAGAGCGTGCACGTAAAGATGCCGACTGGAAAAGTTTCTATGACGCCAGCCGAGAGTTTTAATCATGCAGCTGTTGGATCGAAATATAGAGAGAGGTGAAATGCCTGAACGCTTAAAACAGGCATTTCACCTGAAACAGCAAATGGCAGAGCAAAACGTTTTTTTTGCGCCAATCCGCCATCATAGCCCCGCTTGTGCATACGCGTTAAAACATTATATCGATGAACTGAAGCCCACACACATTTTAATCGAAGCACCAACAAGTTTTGAATTCTTAATTGAAAGCTTACAGAACCAAGCCACTCAGCCTCCTGTGGCTATATTTGCACAAGCACAACGCTCTTCAAATAAAACCTCACCCAAAAAAGGCGCTGCAAATAAAGAGAGTGCTGGTGAAGAACATGAAAGTGATGACGAGGTTCAACCAGAAATCTTTTCTGCCTACTTCCCTTTTTGTGAATACTCACCTGAATGGGTCGCCATCCAACAGGCAAAACTCATTCAAGCAGATGTTAAATTTATTGACTTGGATTGGGCAAAACAAAGTGCCTTAAAAACGCAACAATCCGATTTGGACTGGCAACAAAAAAGTTTGCTGTCTGAACGTTATTTTGCGCATAGCCAATATATCCAAAAACTTGCTGAAACCATGCATTGCCGAAATCACGATGAACTTTGGGATCATTTATTCGAGCTGCAAAGTGTTGAACAACTGCAGCATGCTCAAACATTTTTTGATGATGTTTTTGCTTGGTGTTCATTGGCACGTTTGGATTATGAGCGTGAGGTACTTTTGCAAGATGCTTCATTACATCGTGAAGATGTGATGTGGAATTGCATCCAAGACAGTATTGATCCCAAGCATAAACTTTTGGTGATCACGGGTGGCTTTCATAGTCTTGCCTTAATTGAAAATCTAGCAGCCCCACAGCAAGCAGAACGTTTTATTGTCCAAGATCAAAAGCAAAACTGGCAAGAGCAAGCTTGGCTGATTCGCTATAGTTTCGATCGTTTAGATGCTTTAAATGGCTATGCTTCAGGTATGCCCTCACCTGCATATTATCAACAACATTGGCAAAATTTAAAATCTGCAAACAATCCAACGGTTGAACAAACGCAACTGCAATTTTTTCAATATTTAAATGAGTTATGCCATTTTTTAAACCAAGAAAATGCACTGGATGTAACGCCTTATATCGCGCTAAAAAATACCGCTGAACTTGCTTGGCAATTGGCTTGCCTTCGAGGGCATTATCAACCGAGCCGTTATGATTTACTCGATGCCTTACAATCCGCCTTAATCAAAGGGGAAATGGATGATGGACAACAGCATTTATTTACCCTGATTTTTCAATTTTTAAGTGGACAACAACTTGGTAAGGTTGCTCAAAATCAGCACAGCCCTGCATTATTACAAAATACCTATCAACAGATTAAAGCCTATCGTTTTAATTTAAATGACACCATTTTACGCAATCGAAAACTCGATATTTATCGTAAACCTTTACATCAGGACATTAGCCAATATTTGCATTTACTGGAGTTTGTTGGCTGTAATTTTGCCCAACGTATTTCGGGTCCAGATTTTGTTCAAGGTGCCAGTCTAGATTTGCTGTTTGAGGAATGGCGTTATGCATGGACACCCAGTGTCGAAGCGCGTTTGATTGAACTGGCTGAAATGGGCAATCAACTCGAACAAATTGCACTGCTTAAAATTATTAAACTACAGCAAGAAAATGAAGCAAAAGGTGTCGGGCAATCTGCCTTTGAAACTGCCAAATTGCTGGCTTTGGCGTGTCGCTTAGGATTAAAGCAACATTTAGAATTGCTTAGTCAACAACTCGATACTTTTTTAGAAAGCGATCAAAACCTTGCCTCGGTGATTGGTGCAGCACAGCAATTGTATTATTTGTGGCATGGTCACAAGCTGTTAAATTTACCCGAAAATATCGTGATACAAAGTTTAAGTTTTGCCGTCTATCAGGCCTGTTTTTTACTTGATCAAATTTACGATACCCATGAAGAAAAAATTGAACAAAATCTTAGCAACTTAAAAACCTTGCATGAGCTGATTTTAAATATCAAGCAACGAAATCTTTCACTACAGCATGCAGTTGTAAATGCACAAGATGTAGATTTACTGGAACTGATGTATAGCCAAATTGATCTGGCAAAAATTGATGAATTTCATCTTAGTTCACTCAAAGGTGCGCTGCATACTTTGCAGTTTTTAGACCATCAAATTGAACAAAATCAGCTTCAACAACAATTACAACTGGCTTTTGCAGTGGGAAGTGATCCTGAAGATGCTGTGCAATACCTACATGGCATGTTTTTTATTGCGCCTGAAATCTTTGTGCAATCCAAGGTTGCAATTGATGCACTTCACCAATTGGTCAGTCATTGGACGGAAAATACCTTTATTCGGATTTTACCTGATTTACGCTATATCTTTAGTCAACTCACCCCAAAGCAAAGCACCAAAGTATCGCAAATTATCGCAAAAACCACAGGACTTGGCGAGGATATCATTCTCGATCAGGTGCTTAGTCATATTGGGGAACAGGATGTATTCCAAGGCATACAACTTAACCAGCAACTGCAAAAAATATTTGAATATGATCACTTAGATCGCTGGGCAAGCAATCGCTCAAAGCAACTCAACCCAGAACAACAAGGAGTGAATAAATGAGTCAATTACCTCCTGAACCAAATCTTGATGAAAACTCAGATACCCCCGCTTCTCTTGATGCAATGGATCAAGCACGCCGTTGGCGTTTGATGCTCGGTCGCTATGCCGACCAGAATTTATCAGCAGCGGCATTGTCAGGCGATCAACTAAAACTTGAGCGCAATCTCGATTATCTTTACCAAAATGAATATAAGCGTCGTGGCATCCAACAAGGGAAAAATCGCCATGGCGGTTTGGAAGCTTCGCAGCTTAACGCGATTAACTGGCTCAACCAAAGTCGAAAACTGTTCCCAAAATCGACCTTTGAACGTATGCAAAAACAAGCCATAGAGCGTTATGAATTAACTGAATTATTTAAAAATCCAGAGCATGTAAGACAACTTGAACCCAACCCTGCGGTGGCTAAAGCTTTGTTGAGTATGCGTGGACGTTTAAGCAATGAGATGAAGGATGCGATTCGAGAATTAATTCAAAAAGTCGTGGAAGAACTCTTACAAAAAATCCGCACACAATTTTTAAAAGCACTACAAGGTCGTCGTAATCGTTTTAAGCGTTCACATCTTAAACAGGCACAAAACTTTGATTGGAAACGGACCATTCAAGCCAATCTCAAGAATTATCAGCCTGATTTACAAAAACTGATTATCCAAACCCCTTATTTTAATGCCCGTGTACAGAAACATTTGCCATGGGAAATTGTACTGTGTGTCGACCAAAGTGGCTCGATGATGGATTCGATCATGTATGCAGCAGTATGTGCCAGTATTTTGGCGGCTCTCCCTGCGGTCAATATGAGTCTGGTCCTGTTTGACACCCAAATTGTTGATTTAAGCCATTTGGCACATGACCCGGTTGAAGTCTTACTGACCATTCAACTCGGTGGTGGAACCAACATTGGTCAAGCTTTGCAATACTGTCAAAAGAAAATTAAACAACCCAATCGCAGTATTTTAGTCTTGATCAGTGACTTTGAAGAAGGTGCATCCGTTCAACAAATGCTCAACACCACCAGCCAACTCAACCAACAAGGCTGCAAATTACTTGGGCTTGCTGCGCTGGATCAAGCAGCCAATCCTGTTTATGACATCAATATGGCACAAAAACTCCAAGAACGCGGTATGCAAATCGCTGCAATGACCCCTGAACATTTGGCAACATGGTTTGCAGAGGTGATGCAATGAGTTGGCATATTTATACCCAATACGATGAAGACAGCCTAACCATGCATAGCAATGCTGGTCTTCTACGTCGTGCCCGTAAAGCCTTAGATGCTGTTGAACTAATACAACAAGAGCACGATCAACTGGTATTTAAAGTCGAAGAATGTGAAGTTAAACTGCCCCTTGAGGGCATCACCAAAGCACTGTGTAATTGTTCAGCACAAGGCTGTTGTAAACATATTCTCAGCAGTATTTTATGGATTCAGGAACATGAAACACTACTAACTACCGCAAATAGCCCAAGTGAAAATAGCCCTAACAATAATCGAGAAAATGCAGTACTGCTAGCTCAACAGGAAGCATCTCAACATACTGAGACATCTGAGCAAGCCACAACATCAGCCCTTGAAACTGTTTTAGAATTTGATCCAAGCAAAATCCAAAAACAAGCAGGCAAAGCCAATATCCGTTTGGCCTATGAATTTGTACAAAATTGGTTGCTGCAACCTGAACCCTGTCAAATTGATATTCAAGAACATAAAATCACTTTTCAAACCGATTTAAGTCCCAATCCAGTTGTTCTCTACCCTGCAACAGGGTTTGAAGGCATGTTGTCAGAAATTGCCGACAAACAAAAAGTTGCTGGGCATTTGGCATGTATTGCTTATTTAGTTCTAAAAAATGCCCCTGAAAAATGGCAATGGTCAATTGATACAACAGCGCAACAACACCATCCTACGCAGCAACTTTCGCCTGATGATCAGGTATTGATCCAAGAACTTAAACTCATTTGTCAAAACTTTATTCAGCAAGGTTTGTCACATCTGGCCAAAGAAATGGTCATGTCATTGCATATTTTAAATATGCAAGCACGCGCACAAAACTTACCACGTCTAGGGAGCTTATTGCGTGCCCTACATGGCTCAATGAAGCAGTTTTTAGAAGCAGATGTACAGGTAGATGAGCAGCAGATTTTTAATCAATTGGCACATTTGTATGCCTATTTGGCTGCACTGTCAGAAATCGAGCATTTAAATCCAGATGTTAAAGCCGAAGCATTGCGACAACTTCGTGGTGCTGTACAACGCGACTATCAACAAGAAACCATAGCACATCTGATCCCGCTTGGTTGTGAATGGTGGAATACAGAGAGTGGTGCACATGGTCTAACAGTATGCTTCTGGGATGTAAAAGAGCAACAACTCAAAGAAGTGACTCAGGCACGTGCCAATCATTTAGATCGTACCTTTGATATGCACAGTGCAGCCAATACTGGAATTTGGGGAAGTTCTCTCAGCTTTTTACTCCAACATCAACTTGAACTAACCCATGCAAAATCCAGTTCAGATACACAACTGAGTGCCAGCACAGATACTCGTTTTTTACCAAAAGGCTTGTTCAATGCACTCAGCCAATCTGACTTAGAACAGATGAATACTGGCATTTCAACATGGCAATCTTTACAGGAAATGCTTGTTCCGCATTCAAGCCTAGAACAGCTTAAATCTCGTTATATACTGCTTCGCCATAAAAGTATCACAGCGCCTGAACTCAACGAACTCGAGCAATATTTTGAATACCGTATTACTGACGATGAAAATAGAGCACTCAAACTGGTCATTCCGATAGAACCAGAATACCGTGCACGAATTAAACATCTCACCCAACTGATTCATAATGAAAAAATTATCGCAACATTGGTGCGTATCGAAGCAACACAGCAACAGATTCAATTCATTCCATGTAGTGTGTTTTTAACAACGCCAAAAGGTTTAAAAATATTCAGTCTGGATTATGATTATCCTGTACAGAAGAAAAGTAGCTTGGTTGAGCTGATTACTGGTCGAATTGAAAAATTGCTCGAACAAAAAAAACAATGGAAACATCAGCAACATTTATCTGCATTAGACCTTTTGATCTTGGAATCACAAGCCTTGTTTGAATTCTATGCAAATACAGGTCGTTCAAAACTGGATATGGATGATCTGGTTAAACTGGATGATTTTGCTGAAAAGTTTGCAGATTTGGGTTTAAGCTTTATTCAAAACTCACTTAAATCAGATTCCACACAGCACAATTTAGCCAGTCAGCTTTTAAAATGGCGACATGTTTTATTACAACTACAACGCCTAAATCATAGAATCGCTTTAGAAGGACAAGTTACGTCGTGATAAATTAAGCTTGCTATTTAAATTGATGATATTTTTCTATAATTTTAGTGGACTACCAAGCACAGTATTAAAGCCTAAAGTATTAGCGCCTATAGAAAAGCAACAGCGAGTTGCTCAAAAGGAATACAGATGTTAAATAAACTTTTTTCAAAAATTGAGTCGATGTTTTTAAAGCCTGAGGATAAGGCAGTGAAAACGCAACAAGCAAACTCAACCGCTGATCATGACCACATTCAAAAACATAATGAAGATTTAAAAAATAAAGTTGAAAAGCTCTACCATATTTTCCAGCCTTTGGCCGTCATTGAAGACCAACTAGATCAAAATGTGGTTTTGTTTATTTTGGATGGAGAAAATCCAGAAATATTACTTAAATTACAGCAATATCCGCATGAAAAAGCACTGCTTTTACTGGGAAAGCCAGGTACCTATAGCTGGTATTGGCCTCAAAACAATCAATCACTGGATAAAAAAGAAAATAAGCTTGCTGAAGCGGCACTAAAACTACGCCGTCGTTATTATGGTGAGATCTTTGAAGAATTAGAATTTGAACAAATCATTCGTTTTGCCAAAGTGCTTGAAGCGGCAACACAACAGAAAAATTTTACCAATATTTATGAAAAAGTGCCCGCTTGGTTTATTTATCTCACGGTAGATACATTTATTACCGCGTTTGATAGTCAGCAGTTTAGTGAAGCAGATCCGAATAAATTGTTAAAGCAAAATTGGACCCAACAGAAACTATTTGATTTGCTTGAAAGTGATCAACAGGGTTTAGGCGATGAACTGTTGCCTTATTTATTTGAACGCCAAAATATCGACAGTTATCATTCTAGTAAATTAGATAAAATATTATTACTCAAGGACACCCAAGATTTCATTTCAGCCCGATTAGATCAACTCAGAAAACTTATTCCAACACTGAGCATCATTGGACAAGAGAACTTTTTAGACTATATCGCCAAACAAACGACATTGATCAAACAAATCCCCGACTTGATTGTAAAACTTTCTGTAGGGAAATCTAAAATCATTCGTACTAAAGCCACCAGTTTATTGACGAATTTAAATCCAGAAGATAGCCAAAAATATTTAAATCAAAATCTATTGGAAGGTTCAAGTCAGGAACGTGGCTTTTCTGCAGATCTATTGGCACGTTTAGGTGCTGACAATCTGACTGTACTAGAACAAGCTTTTGCACAGGAAAAACAAAAATCTGTACAACAAATCTTACAAATGGCGATTCAGCGCTTAAGATCTGTTGATACTGCTCAATTACAGCAAGACTTTGAAGCACCTACCTTTCAACCATTTGTTGAACAAAAAATTCCAGCAAGTTTTACCGAGGTTATTTTAGAAAATTATCAAGAAATTTTGGCAAAAGCTGAACAAAATGCTGCTGATGAAATTGAAGAGAATAAAACAGCAAGTTATAAAAGAACTTGGGCTCAAGATCATTTAAAGCAGCTTAAAAAAATCAATCATCAAACCTTAACATCGATTGTTGACCAATTGAACGGTGATGCATCTTTTAAAAATGTCCACCAAGTTGAAAATATTATTACCCATAAAAATAAATATAAAAAATATCCTGAGTTTTCCATTAATCATGCCATGAGAATCATTGCAATACGCAATCGAAATTGGATCTACTGGCCTAATTTATTTGAAATGCTTAAACCTGAAGAATATGCCAATTATGAACTTCGCCATATTGTTCAGGCTCTTGATGCGGCTAAATTTAATGATCCAAAACGTAGAGTGGCTCAAGGGATTCTAGCGGGATCATCCTATTATCAAAGTTTACAAGATCATATTTATGAAAAAGATAAAATTTGGCCATTTTTTGCGGAAAATCAAGAATATTTAACTGAAGCGCTGGGGCTTTCTCCATCTTTAGAAAAAAATGAATATCAAAGCTTTAACCCATCCGATGCCATCTTTGTACTTAAATGTTTCCCATCCTTACCAGTACAGTTTATTCCGCGCTTACTCGAATTTGCATTGGGTGAAAATAAGCGTTTGCGTTATGAAGCGCAAGAAACCTTACAGCACCTTCCTGACATTCATCAACGTGCCATCGAAGCCCTAGATTCGGGTAAACAAGACATTCGAATCACAGCAATTGAATGGCTAGCACGTCTACAAAATCAAGATGCAGTAAAACCACTGAATACTTTGCTGAATAAAGAGAAGAAAGAAATCGTTCGAGCTGCTCTTCTAACAGCATTAGAAAAGCTTGGACAGGATATTAGTGCCTATCTCAAACCAGAAGTGCTACTAAAAGAAGCAGAAGACGGTTTAAAAGGCAAACTTTCAAGCAGTTTTACATGGTTTGATTTTGACACATTGCCAAAAGTGAAATGGCAGAATGGCAAAGAGGTTGACCCTAGAATTGTCAAATGGTGGGTGATATTGGCTGAAAAACTAAAAGAGCCTAGAGCCAATGCCTTATTACAACGCTATAGTGACTTACTCGATCAAAAAGATCAGGTACAACTTGCCAATCATTTATTACACAGTTTTATTCACCAAGATACCTTACAAACACCATTGGATGAAGCAACGCAATATGCAACTACAGAAGCACCTGGCCGTCTAAGTTCTTATCGGGATTCATACAAACGTTATGGTGAAAAATACCCTGAATATTATGCCAAATATGGCACCATCACCTTAGAAGAAGTGATTGAAGAGATTAAACGCGAACGTTTAGGACTTTATCTGGGTTCCGCGATCAAAAGTAAAGGTATGCTTTCACTGACTGCCAATGCACAAGGAAGTTTTGCAGTAAAACAATTGCAGAACTATATGAAACAACACTACCCTCGTCGCTCACAAATTGAAGCCATGATTAGTGCATTATCGATCAGTAATGACCCATTAATCATCCAATTGTTGCTTTCACTTTCACGTCGTTACCGGACTGCTTCGGTACAAACACTTGCAAACACATTGGTTGCTGAGATTGCTGAACGTAATCAATGGACAAGTGATGAACTGGCTGACCGTACTATTCCAACAGCAGGTTTAGATGAAAATGGAGTGTTACAACTGCAATATGGTTCACGTAACTTTAGCGCCATTGTCGATGATAAAGACAAATTCATTCTTAAAAATGAAGAAGGTAAAGAGGTTAAAGCGCTACCCGCGGCCCGCCAAAATGATGATGAAAGCCTGATCAAAAAAGCCAAAGCACTATTTAGCACCAGTAAAAAAGAGTTTAAACAAGTCGTGGATATGCAAACAGGTCGTTTGTATGAGGCGATGTGTAGCGAACGTCAGTGGAATGTTGCAGAGTGGCAAGAGTATATCTTTGCCCATCCAATCATGAGACGCTTAATCCAAAAACTGATTTGGCTTGAAATCAAAACCAATGGTGAAAAAATCAGTTTTAGACCAAGTGATGATGGTGCATTACTGAATTTAGATGATGATGAAATCGAGCTTAGCACAGACAGTAAAATTCAAATTTCTCATGCGGTTTTGGTCGGTGAAAAGGAAGCAAAAGATTGGATTGCACACTTTAAAGACTATAAAGTGAAATTCTTATTTGAACAGATGACCCATCACCTACCAAAGCTTGAAGATGATAATGTCACTGAAATTAAGGATCATAATGGCTGGCTTACAGATACCTTTACCCTCCGTGGTGTTGTAACCAAATTGGGCTATCAACGTGCCAGTATCGAAGATGGTGGTTCATTTGACCGCTATACTAAGCCCTATAAACAGTTGGGTATTGATGTAGAAATTACATTTAGTGGAAGTTATGTACCAGAGGAAAATATTCCTGCTGTCCTTTATGAACTGACTTTTAGTAAAAAAGCCAGCCGCTCTTGGAACAACAATGAACTTCCACTTAAGCAGATTCCACCAATTTTATTGGCTGAGAGTTATGCAGATTATTTAAAAGTTGCTGCATCGACATCAGGTTTTGATCCAGAGTGGGAAAAGAAAACGCCTTGGTAATCTGGATCAAAATGTATAAATAATCGCTAAAAAAGGGATAACAGCCAGTTTTTCAAAACTGGCTGTTTGATATTTTATTGTGAAAATGGAATATTAATATTCACAAAGACACATCATGTCGTCATAAAACTAAGCACGATATCATCCATAAAAAATTTAGATTAAAATTCAATGAGATCCAAAAATGAAATTTAATAATAAGGTGCCAAATGCAAGATATGACATATATGCAAATAAATGAATTATTTGCTCCATTTAGCCTAGATACAGCTCAAAATTTACAAGATATTTTTAAACCTTTAGTCGATATTGATGCTGATTTACCAGCCCAAACCTTAAAATTTGTAATCACTGGTGAAAATCCAGAAATATTACTTGTTTTTCAAAAACTCCCTGATGATCAAGCCACTGCCCTACTGGGTAATCCTAGCACGTACAATTGGTATAGACCCAATTTTCATATTAATCGTCAGCAAGAGCACATGGCTTATCATTCGCAAAATGCACGTCAAAAGTTATATGGCGTAATTTTTGATGAGCTTGATCATGCGCAGATTGTACGTTTTGCAAAAGTGTTAGAAGCAACAACCAAACGACTTAATTTTATTAATTTTTATGAACAAGCACCTGTTTGGTTTTTATATTTTATCGTCGATGCATTAAACACAACTTATGGTGTTGGTTTTAAAGCTTTAGGACAGTCACAAAATATCAAATCTCATTGGACCTTACAAAAACTCTTTGAATTGCTCGAAAGTGAACAAGAAGGTTTCGAACAACATTTATTATTGGCCTTATTTGAACGTAAGAATCTGAGAAGTCACGATTTTGATCGCTTAAATTTGCTTTTCAATTTGAAAGACACAGAATCTTTTTTAGCACAATATGCAAATGAATTAATTGAAAAAATCCCCAATTTAACCAGCAACGGAATTCATATATTCTTAGATTTCTTGCAAAAACATGGCGATTTATACGATAAACTTAGCAAACTCATCGTACGACTTTCATTGCATAAAACCAAAGCCATCAGTGATAAAGCTTCGCCATTATTGAGCATCATCGATCAAAATAGCGTTCAAGAACATATGCGTTATTTCTTATTTTCAGGGAATAGCCAAGAACGCTCTGCGGCAGCGGAACTTTTTGCACGTTTAGGGCAAGATCATGCTCAACTTTTAGAAAAAGCCCTAAATGAAGAAAAACAAAAGTCAGTACAACAAGCCATACAAATGGCATTACAAAGATTAAAACCAAGTGAAAAAACTCAGCTTGAACAAGTCAAACTGCCTGACTTTGTAGCGTTGGTCGAGAAAAAACTTCCTGAATCTTTTACTGAAATCATATTGGAAAATTATCAAGAAATTTTAACTAAAGCAGAGCGAAAAGCATTATTGGAAATTGAGGAAAATAAAACCTCAGATTATCAATCACGACATTTTCAAAACTACTTTAAAAATCGGACATATGTCAAAAAAACCAATTTAGAATCAGTTGTACAACAGTTAAATGGTGAAATAGAACGTAAATCATTTGCTTATGATTTTGAAATTATTCATTATAAAAACCGCATAAAAGAACAAAATAATTATACGATCTTCCATGCACTTCGTTCATTCCACTCTGAACGTGGAAATCTATACTGGGAAGATTTATTTGATATATTAACAACAGAACAGACAGCAACACTCGATTTAAAACAACTTGCTGATGCCATGCATCGGACCAAATTCAGTCAAGCTGATCGTTTAATTGCTCAAGGTATGTTAATGGATGAGTACAATATGTTGTCTCATTATATCGTTGACCCTGAAAAAATTTGGCCATTTTTTGCCGATCATCAAGCATTTTTAACAGAAGCTTTAGGCTTAACACCTTCTCTTTTCAAAGACAGTTGGCAGCAATTTAATCCCCAAAAAGCAATCAATGTTTTAAGATATTTTCCACAAGTGCCAAGTGAGTTTATTCCCAAATTATTAGAATTAGCACTTGGTGAAAATAAGAGCTTACGCTTTGATGCACAACAGGCTTTGGCAAAAATTCCAGACATCCATCTACAAGCCATCACAGCACTTGAATCTGGTAAGCAAGAAGTAAGAATTTCTGCAATTGAGTGGTTGGCGCGTTTGCAAAATCAAAATGCAGTAAAACCACTGAATACTTTGCTGAATAAAGAGAAAAAAGAAATCGTTCGAGCTGCACTTTTAACGGCATTGGAAAAGCTCGGACAGGATATTAATGCTTATCTCAAGCCAGAAGTACTGCTTAAAGAAGCAGAAGTTGGGCTAAAAGGTAAATTATCAGTGAGTTTTAAATGGTTTGATTTTGAAACTTTACCAAAAGTGAAATGGCAAAATAACACAGATGTTGACCCCAAAATTATACAATGGTGGGCGATTTTGGCAGAAAAATTGAAGGAACCAAAAGCCAATCAATTGCTACAACGTTATGTAGGATTATTGAGTGAAAAAAGCCAACAAGAACTTGCAAATTTCGCCCTACAGAGCTTTATTACTGAAGATACTCGTGGCCCTAGATTGGATGAAGCAACAGAATATGCTGTTAAAAATGCGCCACAACGTTTACAACAGTATCGCAATGCTTATCAGGCTTGGGCGAAAAATGACACTTATTATGCATACTATGGGACGATTACACTTGAAGAAGTTATTACAGAAATCAAAAACATTCAGCTTTCTTGTATTTTAGGTTCAGCAATCAAAAGTAAAGGTTTCTTAGCACTGGCATTTGCAGCTCAAGGAAGTTTTGCTGTCAAACAAATACAAGATTTTATCAAACAGCACTATACGCGCCGAGCTCAATTAGAAGCCATGATTAGTGCATTATCTATTAGCGATAACCCTTCTATCACCCAACTGTTGCTTTCACTTTCACGTCGCTACCGTACAGCTTCGGTACAAACACTTGCAAACACATTGGTTGCTGAGATTGCTGAACGCAATCAATGGACAAGTGATGAGCTGGCTGACCGCACTATTCCAACAGCAGGTTTAGATGAAAATGCTGTGTTACAACTACAATATGGCTCACGTAACTTTAGCGCCATTGTCGATGATAAAGACAAGTTCATTCTTAAAAATGAAGAAGGTAAAGAAGTTAAAGCACTACCTGCTGCCCGCCAAAATGATGATGAAAGCCTGATCAAAGAAGCCAAAGCACTATTTAGCACCAGTAAAAAAGAGTTTAAACAAGTCGTGGATATGCAAACAGGTCGTTTGTATGAGGCGATGTGTAGCGAACGTCAGTGGAATGTTGCTGAGTGGCAAGAGTATATCTTTGCCCATCCAATCATGAGACGCTTAATCCAAAAACTGATTTGGCTTGAGATCAAAACCAATGGCGAAAAAATCAGTTTTAGACCAAGTGATGATGGTGCATTACTGAATTTAGATGATGATGAAATCGAACTCAATGCAGACAGCAAAATTCAAATTTCTCATGCGGTTTTGGTCGGTGAAAAGGAAGCAAAAGATTGGATTGCACACTTTAAAGACTATAAAGTGAAATTCTTATTTGAACAGATGACTAACCACCTGCCGAAGCTTGAAGATGATAATGTCACTGAAATTAAGGATCATAACGGCTGGCTTACAGACACCTTTACCCTCCGTGGTGTAGTGACCAAATTAGGCTACCAACGTGCCAGCATTGAAGATGGTGGTTCATTTGACCGCTATACCAAGCCGTATAAACAGTTGGGTATCGATGTAGAAATTACATTTAGCGGAAGTTATGTACCAGAGGAAAATATTCCAGCTGTACTTTATGAACTCACCTTTAGCAAGAAAGCCAGCCGCTCTTGGAATAACAATGAACTTCCACTTAAACAGATTCCACCAATTTTATTAGCTGAGAGCTATGCAGACTATTTAAAAGTTGCTGCATCTACATCAGGTTTTGATCCAGAGTGGGAAAAGAAAACGCCTTGGTAATTCATAAAGACAAAGAAATTTTGTTTAGGCTTGCAATAGGCTATAACAGTTGTATTGCAACCGATATGATTGGTCTTGATGGTCATCATATCGGTTATATGGATAATTCAACTCAGCAGGTAAAGAGAAGCCTTGTTCTACAATAGGGATAAAACACCATGCTCATCTCAGCAATTTAAAATTTATTTCAAAAAATAGTGCTTCAAACCATCTCAGGTAAGCCCTGCTTATGGATGGTTTTGCCTAATTGATGTAAATATCCATCATGAATTCATATTATTATAAAAATAATAAATATATTTATTTTCAGTTATTTAATTAACTTTTAAGCATACAATATATTGTTTTAAATGATGCACAAGAATCAATATCTTTCGCCATTGAACTAAAAAAGTAAACGCGTTTAAATGTAAACATTCATTCTGTATTCTAAAATAAAGGACTTTGCATGAACCGTCGTGTTGTCATCACTGGTATGGGCATTAACTCATGTATCGGTAATACATTGGAAGCTGTTAAGCACTCTTTGGAAAATGGTATTTCAGGGACACGTCATAATTCAACTTACGAAGAACTTAATTTTAAAAGTCATGTCAGTGCCGCAGCAGAACAAGATTTTGATGGTATTGACCGTAAACTCAAGCGCTTCATGGGCGTATGTGCAATGTATGCCTACAATTCTGCGCTTGCAGCTGTTGAACATGCAGGCTTAACGCCAGAGCAATTGGGCGGTAATCCTCGTTACGGTATTGCAGGGGGTTCAGGTGGTAACTCAACTGCGTCTGTTACAGAGATGGTTAAACTTTTAGAAGAAAAAGGTGCGCGTAAAATTGGCCCGTTCTTCGTACCACGTAATATGTCAAACACCATTACTGCCAATGTCGGTGTTGCATTTAAATTACAAGGTGTTGCTCATTCAATCACCAGTGCTTGTGCAACTTCAGCTGATGCGATTGGCTATGCTTACAACCTGATTCAATTGGGTAAACAAGATTTAATGTTGGCCGGTGGCGGTGAAGAAGATCACTGGTCACAAAGCTTATTGTTTGATGCAATGGGCGCACTATGTTCTAAATATAATGATGCTCCAGAAACAGCTTCACGCCCATACTCAGCTGACCGTGACGGTTTTGTGATTGCGGGTGGTGGTGGTTTCGTTGTACTTGAATCACTTGAACATGCTCAAGCACGTGGTGCAAATATTCTTGCAGAAGTGGTTGCTTATGCTGCAAATTCGGATGGTGCGGATATGGTTGCACCATCAGGTGAAGGTGCGACCCGTTGTATTTTGATGGCTTTAGAAGAAGCTAAACAACATGGCGTGGATAAGGTTGACTATGTCAATACCCATGGTACTTCAACACCTGCTGGTGACGTAACTGAACTTCTTGCGATGGGTCGTGCATTTGGTGAAGGTAATGTTCCACCATTAAGCTCAACCAAGTCTATGACAGGTCACAGTCTGGGTGCTGCTGGTGTTCAAGAAGCCATTTATTCTGTATTGATGATGCAAAATGACTTTATCGCGCCAAACATCAATGTCACTGAACTTGATGAAGGCACAAAAGGTTATGACATCGTACTTGAAAAACGCGATACAAAATTGAATACTGTGATGAGTAACAGTTTCGGTTTTGGCGGTGTCAATGCTTGTCTCATTTTTAAAAAATGGGAAGGCTAAACAAAGAATTGTTGATCATTCAAATTTAAAATAAGTTTGGATGATCAACATCTCGCACACTGCCCTTAAAAGGGTAAATTGATGGATGCTCCTTCAGAAGCTTTCCTTTGGGTAAAAGCTTTACATATCATTGCAGTCGTGTGTTGGTTTGCAGCACTGTTTTATCTCCCGCGTTTGTTTGTCTACCATGCCATGAGCGATGACAATCTAAGTCATCAGCGTTTCGAGATCATGGAGCGTAAATTATATCGGGGCATTATGTGGCCTTCGATGATCGCAACATTAATCACTGCACATTTTCTCGTAGACTGGGGTGATGCAACACGTCATTACCATGAAGCTTTATGGTTTTATCTAAAAGTCGGTTTAGTTGGTCTTTTGGTGATTTACCACTTTGTTTGTGGCTATTACCGTAAAAAACTGATTGGCAATGCACATTATAAATCGCATAAGTTTTGGCGGTTTTTCAATGAGATGCCAACCCTGATTTTATTTGCAGTGGTGATTTTAGTGGTCGTTAAACCGACATTTTAACTTGTAGATAGAAACCTCCTAAATGGAGGTTTTTTATTGATTGTATGTAATTTACAGGCCCACCTAAATAATTTTTTAATAAATTCAACAACATGAAACTATAAAAACTTAATCAACAATATCATTCATAACACTTAATACATGCCTTTATAGAGGCTTCACTGCCACATCTTAGATACAAGGTTTAAGCTGGCAATGCCCCACTTTTCGTAGGGGATGACAAACCTTGCGCTGCGGCGACATCCATGTCGCCATACGATAATTACTCCATACACGATTCAATAATGTAAAAAGTAGTTGTTATTACCTTAAACAATGCACAATCACGCTATTGCACTCAACATCAAGTCCAATTGGATCCGTTCCCGAATAACCATTTGCTTGTGCAAACTCAATAAATATAGGATTTTTTCAATGGCGCTTAATTAGCCAATTTCTAATTTTTGCATTCATCGGTGTTGAGTAATACTTTTCAATGGCCCAACTCAATACAAAAACAGCAATAAAATAAATTGGCAATAGCATTAATTTTTCACTTGCTAAGGTTTCTTTAGGAAAATAAAAAACTTTAAATAAACCCAAGATAATCAAATGAAACAAGTACATTTCATAACTACGTTGCCCAATCCACGCTATACCTTTTGACAATATAGAGCGAGATTCAGTATGTGGGTTCTGAGCAAAACAGAAGATCAACATTGCTGACAATAGAGCAAAAAGGCTGATTCCCCACGTACTAACCTCTTTGATTGGTGCATATAAATAAACAGTAACCATCAATACCACAATGATTGGAACCACGATTCTTGAAACCTGTATTTTTTGACTCATCCGCTGAGTCATTAAAGCAGTTAAGCAACCAATCGCAATTCCATCAAAACTTGAGAAGTAATGATAAAGATAAGCCCCGCTTTCCTCGGCAAAATGTAATGAACGGAAATAAGGTGCATAAACGATGATTGCCAATAAAAATATAATAAAGCCTTTACCACGGCCTAATACAACACACAAAATCGGAAATACTAAATAAAAGACTTCCTCAACAGATAAAGACCACAACACGCCAAGTGCATAATTCACCCAGCCATTTTCAATGATCAGGATATTCATCCAAAAGGTAAAAGCAGAAAATACAGTTAAGCCGTAAGAAACTTCAATATCGTTTGGCGCTTGATTGATAAAGGGTTTTAACCCCATTGCACCCAGTGCCGTCACCAGCACCACCAGTAGTACCAAACAAGGCATAATTCGGGCAATACGGCGAATATAGAAATCTTTGAGTTTAATCTGCGCGAGTGTGCCACTTCTTTGTAAAGTATGCTGGGTGATTAAAAAACCTGAAATCACAAAAAATAAGGTCACACCATAATTACCATTGCGAGCAATTAAAGTACTTAAGCTTTCGCCAAAGATTTGTATTCCGAGAAAAGTGTCATGCAGTTTATAAGGAATATTAAAATGGTGGAGAAGTACCAATAAAATTGAAATTCCACGTAAGAGATCGATCTTGTTATTGCGCATATATGCTGTTGTTTAGCGTAAATGATGCTATTAAACGTGTTTTTTATTTTTATTTCAGTATTTTATTTTGAATAATTTGTTAAATTTCACATTGAATCTATGCAATCAATCACGGGGAAAACCAAAAAGTTAAGTATCTTATATTTAATCTAAGTGTTTAATTTTTAAAATTAATTTATATCAAAATCTTTCATATCATAGTTATTCAGGAGATGATCTAACACCATCTCCTGATCAATTGAATATTCAACATTAAAGCTGTTGATTACGCTTTTTCATACGCGGTTTATACATCATTTGATAGGTCACCGCTAAAATAATCACCCACAATGGGCTGATGATTAAAGCTTTTAAAGTATCAGGCTCTAGACTTAAAATCACCAAAGTAAAGGCAAGGAAGATCAAAACAAGATAAGACATCCATACACCACCCGGCATTTTAAAGTTTGATTTCTCATGCAATTCTGGGCGTAATTTACGGTAGCGTATATAACACACCATAATAATACTCCAGATACTAATGAATAAAATCACACATAAAGAACTGGCTAAGGTAAATGCTTCAACGGTATTTGGAACAAAATATTGTAGTGCTGCACCTGCCATAATAAAACCACAAGAGAACAACAAACCTTTTGCAGGAACGGCGCGTTTAGACAGCTCAGCCAACTTCGTCGGTGCTTGCCCTTCTTTGGCCAATCCAAACAACATACGACTGGTTGAAAATACACCACTGTTCATCGATGACATTACCGAGGATAAAACCACCAAGTTCATAATCACAGCAGCTGCACCAATACCAGCATGTAGGAACAATGTGACAAATGGACTTTGATCCGCAGGAATTTCATTCCAAGGGGTTACCGACATCACGATAAAGAGTGCCAATACATAGAACAAAATAATACGGGTCGGAATCGCATTAACCGCTTTAGGTAAGTTCTTTTCAGGATCTTTGGTTTCTGCCGCCATAGTACCGATCAGCTCGACACCGACAAAAGCAAACAAGGCAATTTGGAAACCTGCTAAAAAGCCACTTGCGCCTTTCGGGAACATGCCACCATGCGACCAGACATTGCTAAAGCTTGCAACTGAACCTGTTGGTGCTTGGAAATGGCTCAACACCATATAGCCACCAATAAGAATCAATCCGACAATGGCTAAAATTTTGATCAAAGCAAACCAAAACTCAATTTCACCAAACAACTTTACCGTGAGGAGATTAATCCCCAAGACCAAGAGTACGCATCCGGCACTAATTAAGGCTTGTCCCATGGGGGTAAAGGCGGTTCCGTCAGGAAGCCAAAAATTGAGATAATTGATAATTGCAGCCAAATCCGCAATACCTACTAAGATCCAACCGAGCCAGTATGACCAGCCAATATAATAGCCAGCACCTGGACCAATTAAGTCATGTGCCATATCAATAAAGGATTTATAGTGCAGATTTGAAAGTAAAATTTCACCCAATGCGCGCATCAGGAAAAAGAACATTGCACCAATGATCATATAAATGATCAGAATTGAAGGGCCTGCAAGGGAAATGGTTTTCCCAGAACCCATAAATAAGCCTGTACCAATTGCACCACCAATCGCAATTAATTGTAGGTGACGATTGGATAATTTCCGTTGTAGCTCATTTGGCGACGATGGTACGTCATCTGAATGGCTTGAAGTTGTCATAAAAATATCCTTTTTGACAATTTTTTGGAGGTAAAACCCGCTTGTGGCATAAGAACATTCCCGTTCTATTGTTCTACCTAACGCGAACTGGGCCACATGGTTTACATGTGACCAGCTTTAATTCGGGGCAAATACTGCTTTAATTATTGACAATAATCAATTCTACTTTATGACAAGAGATTAATTTATGCCTGCGCCGCAATAACTGCGATCTCAATCAACCAATCTGGATTAACCAAATCCGCTTGAATTGTTGCACGAGATGGTGCAACACAGCCTTCTAACCAATCAATCCAAATGGTGTTAAAAGTTGCAAAATCATCCAAATTTTTGATGTAAACATGAGCAGACAATAAACGTGATTTATCAGTATTTGCCTCAAGCAATAACTGATCAATCGTTGCCAAGATTTCTTGAGTTTGACCAATAATATCCTGTTGGGTATTTTTAGGAACTTGACCAGACAAATAAACCACTTTATTGAAAATGGTGACTGCACTCATCACTTGATTGCTGTTGAGCTTTTGAATATCTGCGTGTTGAACGTTGTTTGACATGTTGATGTCCTTATTTTGAAATTTTAAAATTGACCCGTGCAGTTACACCACACATGAGCTCATAACCTACGGTTCCAGAACTTGCTGCAACTTCATCAATCGGCAGTACAGTTCCATTTGACGACTGTCCCCAAAGTACCACTTCGCTTCCAACTCGCGCATCTGGGATATGGGTTAAATCAACCGCTAACATGTCCATGCTGACACGACCAATAGTTTGGGTTCGTACAGAATTAACCAATACGGGTGCATCCATAGAAATACGTTGGTAACCATCTGCATAACCACATGCCACGATTCCGATTTTCATGGCTTGGGTTGCCGTGAATTTAGATCCATACCCTACTGTTTCACTTGGCTGTAAATCTTGAATTGCAATGATTTCACTGCGTAAACTCATGCTTGGTTTAAGATTCCAATCTTGAATTGAATGTGTTGGATAGTCTGGAGAACTGCCGTACAGCATAATCCCGCTACGAATATAATCTGAACGTAAATCTTGCGAATGTCGGAGAATGGCCGCACTATTTGAAACTGAGCGCTCACCGTCTAAATCTTGAATGGTTTGTTCAAAAATAGCCTGCTGGTAGGCAATCCCAGATTGCCCCAAACGCTCACCATCTGCATCTGAAAAATGCATCATATGCGTGATAGATTTCACCACATCGAATTGCTTTAATCTTTGCCACATTGCCCGATACACATCAGGTTTAAACCCAAGGCGATTCATTCCTGTATTCATTTTTAAAAATACATCGAATTGCGTCTGTGCTGGATTGTCTTTGAGAGATTGGCTTTGAAATTGTTCTAGCCAATTCACTTGATCTTCATTATGCAAGCTAAAACTTAATTGATACTTTTCACAATCCAATAAATCATCTGTTGAAAAAATGCCTTCTAAGAGCAGAATTGGACCGGTCCATCCCGATGTTCTTAGGCGTTTTGCTTCATCGATATCCAACAAAGCAAAACCATCTGCGGATTTGAATGCATCATAGACACGTTCAATACCGTGTCCATAAGCATTGGCCTTGACCACGGTAAAAACTTTACTTTGTGGCATAAATTGACGGGCGACATTCAGGTTATGCAGCAAAGCATCCTGATGAATGACGGCAGTAATTGGTCTAGGCATTTTATTCATCCCTGAATATGGATTGGCGTTGTAAATTATTTATCGCTAAACAATTTATTTATCACTGTTTTAATAAAGTGGTACTTAAGCAGCGTGTGGATAACGCTGAATAGATAAACCTTCGGTACTAATATCGGTTTGATGATTAAGTACCAAATCACTAATCAATTTTCCTGAACCACATGCCATCGTCCAGCCTAAAGTGCCATGTCCAGTATTGAGGAATAAGTTTTTAAAACGTGTTGCGCCAATAATTGGTGTGCTGTCTGGGGTCATTGGGCGAAGACCGGTCCAAAATGATGCTTGTGCCAAATCACCACCCGGGAATAAATCTTGGGTCACCATTTCCAATGTGCCACGGCGATCCGCATTTAAACCATGATTAAAACCGCTTAATTCTGCCATTCCACCAACACGAATACGTTGATCAAAACGAGTAATTGCGATTTTATAGGTTTCATCCAAAACTGTAGATTGTGGTGCAAATGTTGGATCAACAATTGGAATAGTTAAAGAATAACCCTTCACTGGGTAAACTGGTAAATTCAATTCCAGCGGCTTTAAGAAATCACGTGAATAGCTACCAAAAGCCAAGACATAGCGATCAGCAGTTAACACTTCACCATTAACCACTACACCTTTGATTTCATCACCTTCAACCACCAATCTTTCAACATTTTGGTTGAATTTAAACTCGACACCTAAACCTTTGGCTAAATTGGCTAAAGCATTGGTAAATAAATAGCAGTCGCCCGTTTCATCATTTGGAAGATGTAAACCACCGACCAATTTATCTTTGGCATGTTCAAGTGCTGGTTCTACTTTAGCAAGATCATCTTTAAGCAATAACTCATGTGGAACACCACATTCTTTAAGTACAGCAATATCACGCTGAACCATTTCTAATTGAGCTTCATTACGGAAAACTTGCAATGTGCCTTTTGAACGGTTTTCGTATTCAATGCCAGTATCTTTACGTAATTCTCTTAAACAGTCACGACTATATTCTGCAACACGGGTCATACGTTCTTTGTTGATCGCATAACTTTCTGAGTTACAGTTTTTAAGCATTTGCGCCATCCACTGTAACTGCCACATACTGCCATCGATATTAATCGCGAGTGGTGCATGATGTTGAAACATCCACTTAACCGCTTTAAACGGAATACCGGGTGCAGCCCACGGTGTCGAATATCCTGGAGAAATTTGACCTGCATTACCAAAGCTGGTTTCTTCAGCTGGACCTGCTTGACGGTCTAAAACTGTAACTTGTGCTCCTTGCTGCGCGAGGTAATATGCACTTGCTACGCCAATCACACCACTACCTAATACTATTACACGCATTTCTTATCCTTTATGCATTTACTAGTTTATTTCACTAGTATATTTTTGGTTCAATAGTTTATTTCACTATTTTTAATGCTAAAATTTAGGTGTTTTAATTTATTGTCGTGAAAAATGATTAAAAAAAAGGGAATAATTGATGCGTAAATTAGACCGTATAGATCGAATGATTTTAGATATTCTTCAAAATGAGGGTCGAATTGCCATCAGCGAGTTGGCCTCACGGGTCAGTTTATCGACCACACCTTGTTCTGAACGCGTCAAACGTTTGGAGCGAGATGGTATCATTATGGGCTATCATGCACGTCTAAACCCGAAACATCTTGATCGCAACTTATTGGTTTTTTTAGAAATTAGTTTATCTGCAAAGTCTGGTGATGTGTTTGAACAAGTGGCTAAGGACTTAATGGAAATACCAGAAGTACAAGAGTGCCATCTTATTTCGGGAGATTTTGATTATTTAGTCAAAGCCCGACTAAAAGAAATGAGCGCTTATCGACGCTTACTTGGTGATTTACTTAAAAAACTTCCGTCTTCAGCCTCTTCACATAGCTATATTGTGATGGAGGAAATTAAGGAATCATTGTATTTGGATGTGCGCTAATTCCATCATTTTACCTTTAGACGGACTGACATGGGATACATTGCAGATTTGAATATCTCTCCACCTTAAAGCCAAGTTTTACTGTAAGTGGATCGTAAATTGAGCGGTGATGGGTTTAAGCGTTTAATGCTTCCACATCATGCGATATCTCTATCCGATTGAGTGAATGACATTAAAAGATTACTGGGGATTTAGTCCCTGTTGAAATATGTGATTACTACTAACGATGTGATTGCGAGTAAAACCCCAACTCAGAGTATGGTTTCTCTATGTTGGGGATGATTAAGGTGAATTGGAATTATCTCAAAAGTCTGAACTAAAAGCAGATTTAGAGCAGGTTTAACAATTCAGAGAACTTTGCAATTCTTGCTTTCGGCGCTGCTTCATCCAATTCTTGTTTTGAGCCATATCCATACTCTACCGCAATGGTTTCAATCGCATTTTTACGTGCACCAAAAATATCATGTTCCCGATCTCCCACCATCAAACACTCTTCAGGATTTAACTTTTCTTTTTCAAGGATATAAGTGATTAACTCGCCTTTATTGGTGCGTTCGCCATTTAACTCACTGCCGTAGGGATAATCAAAATATTTTAATAAATCAAAATGATCTAAGATTTGACGTGCATAAACTTCAGGTTTTGCAGTAGCTAAAAACAGTCGATAACCCTTACTTTTTAAGGCTTCCAAGGTTTGTGCAACATCATCAAAAACATGGTTTTCAAATAGGCCAGTTACAGCAAAGCGTTCACGATAACCCAATAAAGCTTGTTCAGCTAAAATATCATTTGCTTCAACATTGAGTAGCTTTGCCAATGATGCCTTTAACGGTGGACCAATAATCCAGTCGATATTTTCACTGTCAGGAATCGGATGCCCAACCTTTGCAAGTCCATAACGTGCAGATGTCGTAATGCCTACTTTTGGGTCGGTTAATGTGCCGTCGAGATCAATTAAAATATTCTTTATCACCATCCAATCCTTTAAATCTGTGTTTGAAACAATTATCAAATTACTATCGAGTGTTCTCGTAAACTTGCCTATACTAACGTAAATTTGTGAATTAAGGACATCATCGTGCGCCCTACTGTACTTTGTTTTTCAGGTCTAGACCCTTCTGGTGGTGCTGGTATACAGGCTGATATTGAAGCGATTGGTCAAAGTGGCGCACATGCGGCAATTGCTTGTACAGCATTAACCATTCAAAACTCTCAACAAGTTTTTGGTTTTGAAGCCAGCTCCAAAGAACTACTGCTTGCTCAGGCCAATGCTGTTGTCGGTGATTTACCTATTAAAGCCATCAAATCGGGGATGTTAGGGACGACAGATAATATTGCTGCGCTGGCTGAGTTTTTACGTGAACATCCAGATTATCTATATGTACTTGATCCTGTTTTAGTGGCAAATAGTGGTGGTTCACTGGGTAATCAAGAGACCTTGGTTAAAGCCTTTATCGAACTAATTCCTCTGGCAACAATCATTACCCCAAATACTGTGGAATTACGTGCCTTAACAGCAGAACAAGACATAGAAAAAGCCACAGCCAAGCTGTTTGAAATGGGCGCACAAGCCGTTCTGGTAAAAGGTGGGCATGAAGATACCCCAGACTATATTCGCAACGCCTTGTATGTGAATGGTGAAATGATCGCTGAATCTAAATGTCCCCGTTTAGAAGGTGAATACCATGGTTCAGGTTGTTCATTGGCAAGCTTTATTGCAGGACGTTTAGCACTAGGAGATCCGCTTAAAATCGCGGTACAACATGCTGAAACATGGTTATTTGGTGTATTAAAAAATGCCGAAACGCCGATTGAAGGTGGGCAAAAAATTCCAAAGCGCTTTTAAATGTTGAACATTGCTCTGCACTTTTGAAAATAGCATCCAAGTTTCACTAAGCAGCTGAAACTTGGGAACTCCCCTAAAACAATGGGAATGACAATGAGAATAACAATGCATAAAACACTCACGACAATAATGCTATCAAATTTACTTTTAACCCCATTCGCATTTGCTCAACCACAACAGCAAACTGTAAATCGCAATATTAACGATGTAGTGAATGGGCAAAAAACCCATTTTATTTTTAAAGATGGCGATGACGAATCAGGTCAACTCATCATTCAAACAGCGGCTAAACAGCAAGCATTTGATCTTGCAGAATTACCATTTGAACGAAAGCGACAGATTCATTTTCAAGACTATAATTTTGATGGATATACCGATATTGCTGTGTCTACACCTGATATGGGAATGGGGGTTTATTCTATTTTTGATATTTTTCTCTACCGACCTAAAAGTAAAGATTATCAAGTGTTGGACCAAGAAAAATTTGATTTTAGCCATGCACAATGTTCTGGATTGATGGATCTCAAACTGATTCCCCAGAAGCAACAAATGACCAGCTCATGTCGAGGTGGCGCAAGATGGTGGATCGACACTTACCTATTTAAAAATGGGCAATGGAAATTGTTAAAGTCTAAAGCTGCGGATGAGTGATTTTTCCCCTCATCCTCTGCTGATCTTAATGCCACAGTTACAGGATACGGATCCAATCATACAAAAAATATAATTTAATCAGTACGATGTTGATTATGAGTAATATGTTCATTTCTCAGTATATTTATCTTTAAGGCTTTGTATATGTTGGCGATTGGTTTTCCACGACTTTTCTAAAATTTCTTTCTCTAGACGATACTGAATACGTTTTAATTTCATTGGAGAAATGTTGATTTGCTTAAATTGTTTGACATAATCTGTCCAACCTGCATCACGAAAGACATTGTTTGGCATTTGGGTTTTAAATTCACAATCAGGCATAAAAACCACGATTGAATGGATCTGAGTGGAATCAACAATATCTGTAAGCACACTTTCTAAAACTTTTTGGTGCTTATAATTTTGATGTAATGGATTTTGGAACTTATAGCTCTTTTTATAAATCTTTTGTGTCCAAATCTTTTGACGCTCGCCACCAAATATCCAACCTTTATAATTCTTTGTTTCAATGACAAAAATACCATAAGGACTTAATAAAATATGATCTATTTGGGTGGTCTGATTTTGCTCATCAGGCAACGTACAATCATTCAATAAAATATAATTTTCTTTGTCTAAATAGAGTTTTACATGGGTGCTGACAGCAAATTCACCTATTTTCCCTTTTAAAAAGGGCTTAAATAATTTAACCAGCGTAATCGCAACTAAAAGTAAAACGATCCAACCTAGATTTGATAACAATGGTGCAAAAATTTGTGCAATCATTTTAAATTATAATGTAATAATGAATAGCGTTGAGTCTATGGCACTTGTTCAATTTTTAAAAGAATATCCTTATTATCCAACCCACCCGCAAAACCCACTAATTTACCATCAGCCCCGACCACACGATGACATGGCGCAATAATAGAGATCGGATTTTTACCATTCGCTGCGCCCACTGCCCGAACTGCTTTGACATTTCCAATCTGTTCTGCGATCTCTTTATAGCTCCGCGTTTCACCAAATGGAATCGTCAATAAAGCTTGCCAAACTTTCTGCTGAAACTCAGTCCCCGCAAAATCTAGCGGTAAATCAAACTGGGTTCTTTTTCCTTGAAAATATTCATTCAATTGTTTCGCCGTCTCCAACAAAACTGGATGTGTATTGTTTTTAATTAATTCAGCCAAACGAACCCGTTTAGGATTTTCATTTTCCCAAAGTACTGCAACCAAGGCATGATCGTGGGCGACTAATTTTAATATCCCGACTGGGGAGCTCATTTCCATAAATGAAAGTTGCATGTCCTTATTCCCTTTCCAACTCAGCAACAGCTTAACTTAGCTTGAAGATAATTTCATCAAAATAAGACCTGAAATAATCAATACAGCAGCCAACATCCGCATCGCTGAAGCTGCTTCACCTAAAAAGAAAATTCCGACGGCAAAAGAACCAATCGCACCAATCCCTGTCCACACGGTATAAGCTGTTCCAAGTGGTAATGTTTTCATTGCATAAGAAAGTAATGCAAAACTTGCAATCATAAAGATGATGGTCAAGATACTCGGTGTCAGCTTGGTAAACCCATCAGACACCTTCATAAAATATGCCCAAACCACCTCAAGCACACCCGCAACTGCCAATAAAACCCATGCCATTACACATTCACCATTTTCTATTGGGTGTTTCCACTATTGATTACACCATGAACTACACATAAAAAAAGTGCTACCTCCTACAGAAATAGCACTTAAACATTTCAATAAATTAAGACGAAGAAAGTTTCATTAAAACTAAGCCAGAAACAATCAGTACAGCAGCGAACATACGCATTGCTGTTGCAGGTTCACCCAAAATAAAAATACCAACCAAGAATGAGCCTATCGCTCCAATCCCAGTCCAAATGGTATAAGCAGTTCCCAATGGCAAAGTACGCATCGCATATGCCAATAGACCAAAGCTTAAAATCATGAAAAATAAGGTGACAATACTTGGTGTAAGCTTTGTAAAACCTTCGGACAATTTCATACTATATGCCCAAACGATTTCAAAGATACCTGCGAAAATAAGAAAAACCCAAGCCATGACCAGCTCCAAATTTAAATTAGAATCAGGCCGTCCTGACGATTTTTCTCAAATTGAGGGAGGTCGTTCCTCCTGAAGAACGCTAATTATATCAACTCATGTTGAGGAATTTATTAAAATTTACAAAATTTGACCTTTTTTACATTTCGAATAATTTTTTTTCATGAGGCTTACTTTATGATCAAGCATGCTAAATATAAAAATCAGGAATCAAAACCATGAAACATGATTATTGGGGTGATATCCACCCGAGCTGGGCTGGGTTTAGTTCAGAAACATTTTTTTCACATTGTTTTTTTAATCAAAATGCTGATCGGGAGATTTTCTTAGGGGAAGAGTTTGATGAAGATGGCGATGAAATCGAAGAAGCGCCCAATCTTGATCAACTCAACGCTTTTGCAAAAACCTACCAATTATTTATCAATAGTATTGAACAACATATTCAGACCATTCAGCAACATGCTTTTGAACGCTATCAAAAGCTTTATGCACATTATTATGAAAATCCAGAAAAATCAGGTGAGGCTGCATTGAATATTCAGGATGTGGAATCTCATAATCCTTATATACAGACCATGTTAAATTTGCGTGTGAGTGCACCCGATACCTTAACCCTCTCTATTCACTATGATTTAGATACAGAGCATGGAATGGAATTTAAATTTGTAAATAACCAGCTTGAACGTGTTGCTGGCATTGCAGAAACGTAAAAGGTCACTCCCAAAGAAGTGACCTTTTGCTTTATATGAAAAACGAAAGCTTAGAATCTAAAACGCAGACCTGCACCATATAACCAACCTGATTCGGAGTCGGTTGCAGTTTGCCATGCTGTCTCTTTGTTACCTTTAGAATATGCATAGGCCACACTTACATAAGGCATCACCTTTTTTGTGATTTCATAACGGGTTTCTAAACCTGTTTTAATACTGTTTAGGCCTGTTTTTTGGGCATAGCGTGAATCATCGCTAAACACCACATTTAAATCTAAATAAGGCTTTAAAATCAGCTTTTGTGTCAATAGTAAATCACGTTCAGTTTCTAGGCTAAATGCAACCCGACTGTCCTGTCCGAAATACAGATAAGCATCTGTTTCAAAAAAGTACTGCGCCAAGCCGTGTAAACCCAAAGCAGCATCTACACGTTCCTGATCAGTGGTTCGTTCAGGATTATCACTGTAACGCACACCCGCCTGTACATCCCAAAAATCAGCAATGTTACGGCTATAGAGGGCACTTAGATCATATTCTATTTTGTCTGATTCAGCCTTACTGGAGCTCCCTTTAATGAATAACTTATTTTCATCAGTACCTATGCGTAACTCTAAAGATGAATCTAAAGTACCTTTTCCATCTTCATCCAGCATCCAAGCATTATCAATAGTCACTCGCTGATAAACCTGCGCACCATGTTCTTTACGATGATCATGGGTACTATGTGAAGCTATGCTTCCCTCTCCCGTAGTGGTTGTAGGCGCTTGATGCTGTGTATGATCTACAGGATTGCTTTGCTCATCCAACTGATTCATTTTTGAATGATCCATGCTTGAATGATCAGTCACTACAGTTGATTTAGTCGCAATACTCGCATCACTTTGCATCTGATGCCCTTCATGGGCCAAAGCCAAACCACTCAGCATAAGTAATGAACTTGCCAGAACTGATTTAGAAAAAAGATTAATGATTTGCATGTTCGTCTCCTTTCACTTCAGCCTTTTGAGTGGTATTTGTTGTTTGAACTGGCTGGGTGGACACTTTGCCATCACTCACATTGGCAACAATCAATTTATTCATCATCCCTGCACTCATGTGGTAGAGCAAATGACAATGGATTGCCCATTCACCCAATTCATCAGCGGTTAATAATGCTGTAACTGTTTTTGCAGGTGGTACAACAATGGTGTGTTTATTGGGCATATCCACAGCAGGCTGACCATTTTCCAATTGCATAAACATGCCGTGTAAATGCATTGGATGCGCCATCATACTGTCATTGATAAATTTAATTCGGATACGTTCGCCATATTTCACTTTGAGTGGTTCAGCATCACTGAATTTTTTACCATTAATCGTCCAAACGTAGCGTTCCATGGTTCCGCCTAAACGAATCACCAATTCACTGGTGGCATCCCGAGTATCAGGTTGTGGGGTTAGTGATTTTAAATCACTGTATTGCAGTGCTTTATCTCCTTGCGGTGTCGAGGCATTTGCCCAACCATAAACCACTTGATCATTTTTTTGCGCTGCCGATGAATTGCGATGCTGTGAATGATCCATAGCTTGGGTATCATTCGCATTCATTTTTGAATGATCCATACCCTGCATATCGTCAGCATTCATTTTTGAGTGGTCCATACCCTGCATATCGTTGGCATTCATTTTTGAATGATCCATACCTTGCATATCGTTGGCATTCATTTTTGAGTGGTCCATACCCTGCATATCATTCGTATTCATTTTTGAATGATCCATAGCCTGCATATCATTCGTATTCATTTTTGAATGATCCATAGCCTGCATATCATTCGCATTCATTTTTGAATGGTCCATACCCTGCATATCGTTGGCATTCATTTTTGAATGGTCCATACCCTGCATATCGTTGGCATTCATTTTTGAATGGTCCATGCCTGACATATCACCCATACTCATCTTGGAGTGATCCATACCTCCGCCACCATGACCTCCCATATCTTCCATAGTTAGCACAGCACGTGGACGAGCAGCAGGCATATGAATAGCAGCACTTTTTGCTGTTAATTCATTGTGAAGTGTTCCAATCGCAAATCCTGAACGATCAATAGATTCTGCTTCAATCTGATAATGACTGGTTTTAGGTTCAACAATCACATCATAGGTTTCAGCAGTACCTATACGAAATTCATCCACAGCCACTGGCTTTACAGGCTGCCCATCGGCACTGACCACTGTCATTTTTAGCTGAGGTATACGTACATCAAAGAACGACATTGCCGATGCATTCACAAAGCGCAGTCGAACTTTTTCATTTGGCTTAAACAGACCCGTCCAATTTTGTTCAGGGGTTTTTCCGTTTACAAGAAAGGTATAACCCGTCACATCAGACATATCTGTTTTTAGCATACGCATCTGATTCCACATTTTGCGATCAGACCACGTTGCTTTTAGACCATCACGTTGTAACTGTTTCCAAACATCCCCTAGTGTTTCACGTCGATTTTGATAATATTCTGCGGAAACCTTTAGATTTTTTTGGATCTGGTCACTGGTTTGCTCATGAAAATCCGACAACATCACCACATAATCACGATCTGTGCGTTCATGCGCTGCCAGCGGTTTTTTATTCTTTGGATAAATCACTAAAGAACCATATAAACCATCCTGTTCTTGGCCTTTCGAATGGGCATGATACCAATAGGTTCCACTCTGACGAACTTTGAACTTATAGACAAATTCTTCGTTGGGTTTGATCCCGTTATAACCATTAAAGCCAGGTACACCATCCATAATGCCGGGCAATAATAGACCATGCCAATGGATCGATGAATCCTGATTCTTTAAATTATTTTTAACACGAATCACCGCTTCATCACCTTCTTCAAATTCTAAAAGTGGTGCGGGAAACTGGCCATTTACAGTAATTCGTTTTACAGGTTTACCTGTTACATTGACGATTCCTTCATCAATGCTGAGTTGATATTCTTTGATTGCGGCAATTCCCCAAGTTGAGGAAACCAAGCACAATGTCGCAACCAAGCTTTGAGCTAATCGCTTTTGAGATAACTGAATAAACATAACTTAACCTAAATTTTAACAAGCAACTTTGAATAAAAAAGTGTCTAAAATCAGATTAAGCTTTTGGAGGACGTAAGATTTCTTGCCAATGCCCTGCGAGGTGCTGAGCTTGGTAATTAATTTGATAGGCTTGAGTATTGTGCAGATGATCGGGTGCAATCAATTTGGGAATATCAGGATTGAACCAAACCACTGAAGATTGGCATGAGAATGCAGCACAATCTGGGCATTTGCTCTGCTGCGTATCTGGAGATTGAACCTGTTGATTATGGCAATCTTTTAGATTTTGTAGCTGTTGCTCATGATTGAGGTGCGAGTTTTGATCATTTTGTTTTTGTTGTATATCGGCACAATGCTGTTTCATTTCTTGTACAGCACTGTTTTTCATCATCGATTGATGTTCATCTAAAAGTGATGAATTCATCATTTGCTCATGTTGCATCACATTTACAGATGCAATAGACACACTGCTCCAGCCTATGGCAAAAACCATAAGACAAACAAACCAAAGCTGTTTGTGCAGTTGTCTAAACAAAACTAAAACCTATGTTTTAATCTATGATGAAGCTAAGAGCATAGCCAATAATGACGAGTTTGGCAAATATCGTGCGGAAAGATTGCCAATATCACTGAATAATTTTGCATCAACTGCACTTTGAATAAAAAATGAATAATTAAATCGATGAATAGCGGATGATTTTTATAACAAAAGAGCCCATTTGGGCTCTTTTTAAACAGAAATTGCATGTATGATAAACGATTGATCACCCTTTGATTAATCTATACCCAGCTTATCCATATGCTTATCAACATGGTTATCCATATAGTTATCATCAAAGTTATCCACAATTCACACAATACATTTGTGGAAAAGTTTAAGCCGAAACTTGTCCCACTTTTGCTAACTCAGCACGCATTTCGTTAATCACAGCTTGATAATCAGGTTTACTAAAAATCGCCGAACCAGCAACAAACATATCAGCTCCTGCTTCAGCAATTTCACGGATATTTGCTGGGCCAACACCGCCATCAATTTCTAAACGAATGTCACGACCTGAAGCATCAATAATTTTACGCGCCTCACGTAATTTATCCAAAGTGGTAGGAATAAATTTTTGACCGCCAAAGCCAGGGTTTACACTCATTAAAAGCACTTGATCTACTTTATCTAAAACATAGTCGAGATAATGCAAAGGTGTTGCTGGATTAAACACCAAACCTGCTTTAGCACCACCATCTTTAATCAATTGCAATGAACGGTCGATATGATGCGTTGCTTCAGGATGAAAAGTAATAATATCTGCGCCTGCTTCTAAGAAATCACCAATCATACGATCAACAGGTGAAACCATAAGATGCACATCAATCGGGGCTTTGATCCCATATTTCTTTAATGCCTTACATATACCCGCACCAAAAGTTAGGTTTGGCACATAGTGGTTATCCATGACATCAAAGTGGACAACATCTGCACCAGCTGCCAATACATTTTCCACATCTTCCCCCAGACGGGCAAAATCAGCAGATAAAATTGAAGGTGCAATCAGATATGGCTTGGACATGAAACAACCTGGCAAAGATAAAAATTTTTCCCATTATAACAAACTTACCCTATTGGGTTGTTTCAAAAAGCAACAGTTTTACTTATCTTGCTCATTTATCAGGTCATAGCAATCATCTGGTTGAATCAACGACTGTCTATTACTTGATGATATGGGTTTTAACGAATAATCTGATCTTTTGAGAACAATACAAAAATAAAGGGCTTCATAAAGCCCTAGATCCAGTCACCGCCACCTTGCACAATCTATAGATAAACATCGCTTATCTATACTGTTTAAGGTTTAGCCTGTTGTTTTTTCTCAAAATCACGAACCATTTTAATGCGTTCTTCAGTTGCAGGATGTGAAGACAAGGCATCAAAAATCTCTAAAGAGCTCTCTTTTTCACTAGACTCATTTTGAGGTTGTTTTTTATTTGGGTCAGCTTTTTTATCAGCTTCAGCCGTTTTGCCTGCCTGCTTTGGTTTTTCTTCCAGTGCAGTTTCATCACTTAAGCGTTGTAAGAAATTCGCAAAATGAGACACTTCAATGCCTTTACGATCCATCAATTTCAGCGCATACATATCCGCCTCAGCTTCAAATTTGCGTGAATAATTTGCACCAATCATCGCGGCAGGTAACGAGGTCAATAGGTCTGAGCTGTCTCCCGTCATGGCAATATACAACACACTCAACCCCAAACTGGTCAAGCCTTGTTGTAAGCTATGCCGTTCCACCAAATGCCCTTGCTCATGTGCCAATACACCTAAAATCTCTTGATCACTATGCGCCATTTCAATCAGTTCATCGGTGATAATAATCGTATTGTTAGGTAAAGCCACTGCATTAGCGCCCAATCGCCCACCTTCACGGAAGACCAATTTTGCTGGTCTGCCTTCAGCGATAGTACTTAGATATTGCTTGGAAATTTGATCTTTTTGACCTTGTGCCAAATGACTAGGATTAGTCCAATTGTTCAATACATATTTTTCTGCTTCATCGCCTAATTTATTCAAACTATTTTCAGGCAGCTGAAAAGCAACATAATGTGATGCTGCTGGAACACCCCATTTCACTAAAGCAAAAACAAAAGCCACCACAAAGATGATACTGAATACAATTAAACTTGGAGAACGTTCTAATTTCCAGATCGAATGCTGAACATTTTTAGTCCCAAAATTAAACCATTCTGGTAAAGCCCCCTGAAACTCAATCCTAGCGTCATCTTTAAGCTCAATCGCAGGATTTAATTGCCCCAGTGCGCCAATTAATTCCATATCGCGATATGCATAACGGCGTTGATGTTCTAAACGTTCACCATACTGAATCAGCACCTCGGACTCAGATTGAGCGAAAAGTTGGGCATGGTGTGGTTTAGACACCACACCATCATAGAAAATGACTTCTATTGGTCGTGACATAAATTATTCAACTCATATCATTATAAAGAAACATCAATGTCGAAGATGTCACTAATTTCTTCAGCTAAAGCACTTTGCTCTTGCTGTGCAAGATTCATCATTTGATCTGGATCATCATGCAAAATTAAACTCATCGAATCAACTTGATATTTGTGAATACGAATTGCTGCCCATGCAGACATTAAACCAATGCTTAGAATTTTAACCAGCCAATTTGATGCCACAATCCATGCATAACGCCATTGATTACAATCTGTTTTAAATTGACTGCTTCCAACCGTTGTATTGTTCCATGTGGTAATAAAAATACGTGCCGCAATCAATGGATAAATAAACAACCCTGCCACAGCGTACATCGCAAAGACACCAAAGATAAAAAAGTTTGGCGTATACCCTGCAATAAAACCGATAATACCGAAATAGATAATGCCAAATGCCAGCATGATTCCAAAAGACATAAAAATTGGAATGTAAACTGCCGCCATATAAGCTGACCAATCAGCATTCAATTTAAAATCCAACTGCCCTGCATATAAATGATCGATGTAGTATTTTTTATACAACCAGATCGCAACAGGAGCAAATATCCCTAAACTAAAAATATAAATTAAGATACTGAGAAAAAAGACTTTATAGGATTCTTTTGTGGTTCCCGCAAAATAAAAGCGACTGTTGCCGAATTTACTGTTTCTTGCGGTAAAGCGCATTGTTGCCCGAATCAGCCATGGTACTGCTGCATACAGCACCACTAAACCAACCACCGTCGCAATCATGGAATATTGTGAGGAGATTGAAAAGGCGGCATAAATACCCAATGCAATCAAACGTCCAACTAAAATCTTGGTGGGGATACCAGTAAAGTCAAAACGTCTTTTAAAGAATTCAGTATTGCCATAAAAATAACGTAAACGACGTACTTTCGCCCAAGGCGCGTACAAACTTAAGGTAATGATGGTCAATAAGATATTCACAATCCATATACCAAAATATTCCATCGCATCACCGTGAAATTTAAAACGATGAATTCTAGGATATTGCTGGTCTGCGGGCTGCTGTATTTCTGGTGGTGTAGCGCCTTTTTCCAAACTCAAATGACTCGGAAATGGAGGCGGTATTTGTTCTTGCATATTCTTCTCTTTATTCAAATTATTTGATGACAATCTAAAATGATATGAAATAAAAAACCTCAAAAAGCAGTTTATATTTTTTCTGCGCTGAAAGAAATAGAGTAAAAGCAAACAACGATTTACTTTTACTCAAAATCCAATTTTTGTTAGACGATTCAATTATTTTTGTAGTTGCAAGGCATGAAATTGTAAATGGTCATCAATAAAACTTTGAATGAAATAATAACCGTGATCATAACCTTCATGAAATCTTAATGTGAGTTTTTGCCCAACTTTATGACAGGCTTGTTGGTATTTCTCAGGGTTCAATTGACTATAAAACTGATCTTTTATACCTTGATCGATAAGCACTTCGTCAAATAACTGACCTTTAGAAAGCAGTAATTGGGTCGCATCATGCTTTGCCCATTCAGACTGATCAGCGCCTAAATAATGTGAAAAGGCTTTTTCACCCCAAGGGCATTCTGTCGGTGCACAAATCGGTGCAAATGCTGATACTGATTTAAAATAATTTGGATATTTCCAAGCCAGTGTTAATGCGCCATGCCCGCCCATACTATGACCAAAGATTCCCACAGCTTCAGATTGAATCGGTAAGCTTTTTATTAGCAATGGATAAAGTTCATCTACAATATAACTTTCCATCTGAAAATGTTCAGCCCAAGGTGCTTGAGTTGCATTGAGATAGAATCCTGCACCCTGCCCCAAATCCCATGAATCGCCTTGTGCAACCTGTTCACCACGAGGTGATGTATCTGGTGCGATCAAAATTAGACCAAGCTGAGATGCTAAGCGCTGTGCATGCGCTTTGATAATAAAGGTTTCTTCCGTACAGGTCAGCCCTGCTAGATAGAATAATGCAGGACATTTCTGCCCTTTTAGTGCTTGAGGCGGAAGATATGTCGCAAACTTCGTTGCCCCTTTTAAATAATTTGACTGAATTTGATAAATTCTTTGTTCACCATCAAAACAGATATTTTTACTTAAAAGTTCCATCAGCGCATCGCTCCACATTTTGATCTTTAAATTGTTTAGGGCTACCGTCTTATAACATCAACAGATTCAACTCAATATAAATTAAAGCGCTTTTACTTTCGCATTTAAAGCGCCGTTATTTATCATGGCTTTTGTTGTGTATCCAGTTTTACATTTTGGGTTTGCGCAGTAGTAATAACGCCTTGTTGTGGAAATAAATGTTGTTCTAACTGCGGTAACATCATTTCCATATTTTTCCCAATCACCCATTGCGGTTCAGATGGATCAAAGCCTTGTGCGTTTTCCCATTTCGCAACTGTTTCAGTCGCTTCTTTAAATGCAGCTTTGAGAGAACTTTGTTCACGCATTGCCTGATCAAAGAAAGCACGGCCAAAATAAGTATAATCAGCTTCATTTGAACAACCAAATGAGGCGCGATCTGCTGCAGAAGCAGTAATAATCAAGGTATCTGGTGATTGGAGTGCTGAAACAAAGCTACCTGAATAACAGGCTGAAATTACGATCACTTTCCAACGAATACCTGATTTATCGAGGGTTTCTCTTAACCATTTTGGGTCAACATCATCCAAATTAATCGGTTCATTTTCGAGTTCAAAACGATTAGGCAAGCCATGAGAAGTCATATAAAGAAACAATACATCACTTTCGCGATTCATTTGTTGGCCAATACGGCGTAAAGCCAGATCTATACTGGTTTTAGATGCAATAGGAGTGTCTTTAATACTTTGTGGGTTATTGACCAACTCAACAGAACGTCCAAAGGTTCCAAAACGGGTATCAAATTGTTCTTTAATTCGATCAATTTCAAATTTAAACACGTCTTGATAACTTGCACCAGCAACGCCTAAAAAATACCAATGCGTTTGTGCAAACTCGCCAAACTGCACCTGTTCCAAGGCTTTATTGAGTAAATGACTTTGTGCATAAAAAGCACTTTCGCTAATACTTGGAGGAACGTCTTCTACTTTCCAAATCGGCTGTTCCTTAATCGAGACCTGCCAAGTAAACAAAGTGGCTACAGTCGCAAACATGATCAAGGCACGTTCCCACCACGGCCATTGTAATTCTCTTGAAAATACCCACACCACAGCAAGGCTTTGCCAAATAAACAAAGCAAAAAACAGCAGTGGGATCACATCATAAGTGAAATAAGGCAGCAGATCTTGATTGCCTAAATATTGCAGCAAGCATTGAAACAACATGATGTGCGTATCAAGTACCAGCCATAACAGTGCTGGAACCAACATCAAACGTGGATTATTGGTCCGTTGTGATAGGAAAATCCCCACAATCAAGGCAATAAAAGGCCACAATGCGTAGCTGACTAGACCTTGTCGATTAAAAACACCACCATCACCGGCAACTAACCAGCTAAATAGTGTATTTGCACCTGCACCCAACAGTCCCCAAAAAATCAATTGAAGAATCGATGGACGAACAATTTGTAAAGACTTTCGCGAACCTAAGAATAACCAAATCCCTGCACGTTGGTTACTTTTCAAATCATGCCAAAAGTTAATCGAGGGTTTAAGATCTATCATAAAGATTCTGTTAAGGCAGTGGCTTCAATCAGCCTATCTAGTTTAGGCTTGGCTAAAAAATTATCAATGTTTGATTTAACTATATATCAATAATTCGACTATTATTGAAACAGTTACCAAATTACTCAATAAGATTGCTGTTAAAATAGGCATCAAAACGACAAGCATCACCTTGCCATTGATGATCGGTTGCCTGATCATTTAAAAATACAGCCAGTCTAGGACGTTTTACCACAACTCGCTTGGCAATTTTCCGTGCTAAGACTAAAAGATGATCGCCTAAATCCATTTCACCATCTTCAGGTAAAAGCATGTGTAAGAGCTGCATTTGCTTTTTCACTTGTGCCTGTTTTTTAATGGCTTGCTGATTTTGATCCCGCTGCGGAAACATCGGATCTAAATAAACAACATCGACAGTTTGATGCGTGATGATCAATTGTTGTAAATATTCAGCTGAATCAGAAAAAACCAAATCAATACGCTCAACAACTTTGGCTAAAAACGGATCGTTTTCCAGCTGTTTTTTCGAATCTTCCAGTAAAGTAAATAAAATTGGATGACGTTCAATCAGGGTTACTTTCGCCCCTAAGTGTGCCATCAATAATGCGTCATGTCCTAGACCAGCAGTTGCATCAATTAAATTGGGTTTTTCTGAAATATTACATGCCCGTGCAATCATTTCAGATTTTAAAGTTGCACGTTTTAAACGAGGGATCTCAGCTTTCCAATCAGGCTGCATTTTCATGCCATTGGCGCACAGGCTTAACCCTTGTTCATCAACACACAAGGCAAGTTCAGGATTCAGTCTTAAAAACCGTGCATTGAGTTTTTCAATCGTTGCAATGTTTACCACGACACCACGTAAAGAAAGCACAGTTTGGTAGGACTGTGCTTTCTCAAAAAATGTGGATTCAGTAAATAAGCGAATTTCGCTTACCATAATTTCCAACCTGTTAATGCAAACAATAAAATCAACAAACCTGAAGCAATACGATACCAAGCAAAGACCATGAAATCACGCTTAGAAACATAAGCCACCAAAACACGGATCAAAATTAAAGCAGAAACAAAAGAAACAATTAGCCCCACAAAGAATACGGTCCAATCTTGAGTTGTTTCATAAATATGGTAATTTTTAAAAAGATCTAATAAGCCTGCACCAACAATAACAGGTATACCGAGGAAGAACGAAAATTCGGTTGCAGCCTTACGCGATACACCCAGCATCATGCCACCAATAATGGTTGCACCTGAACGTGAAGTCCCTGGAATAAGCGCCAATACCTGAATTAAACCAATATAAATTGCTTCTTTAATCGAGATATTTTCCACTTCAACCGCATTGACTTTTGGTGGATTTTTTTCAACCCACCAAATGATTAAACCACCGACGATTAAACCAATCGCCACAGAAATATCATTAAACAACAACTCTTTTACGATATCACCAAAGGTTAAGCCAACCAGCATAATTGGAATAGAAGCTGCAATAATACTGACTCCAAGATGACGCCCTTTCGGCTCACCTGAAAATAGACCGATTGCTGCGCCCCAAAGCTTGCCCCAATACTCATAAATCACCGCAGCGATTGCGCCCATTTGAATAGCAACGACAAATAAGTCACTCTTTTCTTTGGTCCAGAAATTCATGAGCTCAGATGCAAGAATTAAATGCCCTGTACTTGAGATAGGTAAGAATTCGGTAATACCTTCAACAATACCCATAATGGCTGCTTTGAGTAGCAGTAAAAGATCCATTGTGAAATCCTAAAAATTAAAGCGAAAAACGATTATGGTTTACCTTGTTCTGGAATTTTCTTCCATGCATTATCACGTAAATATACAGGTAAAGCTTGTTCTGCACTGAACCATTGCTTTTGCAGTGCATTTTGACGCGCAATTGTGGCGATATCATTGGCAGAAGCAGTAATCTGCTGAAACGCGATTGCCTCTACATTCACCAAAGCTGAACCTGAACCGATCAAGGTATATTTTTGATATTCTGCAGCGTGTTGATAGTCTAATAATTTTTCTTCGTCTACAAGTTGCATAATGTTATTTTGGTCAAGCTTAAAACTTGCCATATAAACTTCTTGCATACGTGCATCTAAAACTGCGGTGACTTCAGTCAATTGGGCTTGCTGATAAGCAGCTTGCGCCAACGCTTGCAAGGTTGAAACTGGAATCACAGGAATATCATTTGCCCAGGCTAAAGCTTGAGTCACTGCGGCATTGATACGTACACCACTAAATGAACCTGGTCCACGGCTAAATGCAATTGCAGTCAAGTCTTTACTGGAGATTTGATTTTGCTCAAAACCTTGCTCAATCATCGGCAAAATGGTTTGAGTTTGTGCTTTTGCTCGCGTATCAAGTTGAAAATAGAGTGTTTGAGTTTCATCAACAATCGAAACGGAACACTGCTCATTGGCAGTTTCCAATGCCAGCAATTTCATGCACAACCTTACTGTGTTAAAAATGCTGCCTATGATACTCCACTCATTTCAATAGCGCGAGGGCTTAGAGATAAAGCCTGCTAGATAAAATCCATTAGATCAAAATAATCCATAAAAATGCCAAGACATTGTGCTTGGCATTTAAGTGATAATTTTAAAACCACGACTTTAATCAAATTTAAATTCTTCTAAATCAATAAAATTCTTGTAATGGGCAGCATAGTGCAAGGCACTCATTTTTAATAAATTCTCCGCATTCTCATCCAAAGTTCGCACGACTTTACCCGGTGAACCCACGACCAAGGAATTATCGGGAATAACTTTACCTTCTGGAATCAAACTATTTGCACCGATGATACAATTTTTACCAATTACAGCATGATTTAAAACCACGGCGTTAATACCAATTAGACTGTTATCGCCTATCGTACAACCATGCAACATGGCTTGATGCCCAATGGTTACATAATCACCAACGGTTAATTCAATCCCAGTATCTGTATGTAAAACGGCATTTTCTTGAACATTACTAAAATTCCCAATATGAATTTTGGCATTGTCAGCACGAATGACTGCACCAAACCAGACACTGACTTGTTGCCCCAGTTCAACCTGACCAATCACTGTCGCATTATCCGCAATCCAACCATCAAAAGGTGCATGCAATGCTTTTGGCACAAAACCTTTAAATTTATACATCATGGTATTACATTCCTTTGAGATATTTTAAGAGCATTGGTTTTGATCATAGCTTTTCAGCATTATTTTTTATTGAATATCTGTGATTTAAAAGATGGCGAGTTCAATAAAAATGGCCAATTTTTTTGATAATCCAAACCATATTTAAATAACGAAATCAAAATTCTGGCGGTTAGCCCCCAAATGATTTCATTTTCAATTCTTAGACTGGGAAAATACACCGATTGATGTGCCAAACGTACTTCATAAGGAATAGGCTGTGATTCCATCATTTTTTTAATCGGGGCATAGAATATACGATCAATTTCACTCGGCTGAGCAATCAACTGAATATCTGGAGGAATTAATCCAACTACAGGTTTTACTGTCAATCCACTTTTCGCCCGTTCCATGGGTAAATCACCAATCAGCTTGACATCAAAGGGATTGAGTGCGGTTTCTTCCCATGCTTCTCGCAAAGCCACAACGATATTACTGGTATCATTTGGATCACGTTTTCCACCTGGAAAGGAAACTTCTCCAGCATGATTTGATAAGTAGGCAGAGCGTCTCGTCAGTAAAATTTTAGGATCAGCTTCTTGAGTAATTGCAATCAGTACTGCGGCATTGGCCGGATAGGTTCTTTTGCCAAAACGTAATCGATTTTGCAATACTTGGGTTAGCTCATCATCCTTCATTGATCTCACTCTATCTTTTTTGTTCTCGTTCTATCATATAGGAAATTTTATCGATAAGGCTATAAATGATGCGAAAGTAGAATTTTTCAGTTATGCTGAGTTATCTCACATTTTTAATGAAGCTTATGAGTTTTTGCAGTGCTTGTGGTCATCCAACCATAGAAAAAATTCCTTTAGGTGATCAAAAAATCCGTAAAGTTTGTACACACTGCGGCACCATTCATTATGTTAACCCTAAAGTGATTTGTGGCGCTTTGGCGATCTGGGAAAATAAAGTTTTGCTTTGTCGCCGTGCAATAGAACCACGTTATGGACTATGGACCTTACCTGCTGGTTATATGGAACTTTTTGAAACCATGGAACAAGGTGCAGCACGCGAAACACGTGAAGAATCTGAAGCTGAGGTTGAAATTGAACAACTTTACTGCATGTATAATATTCCACGTATTGGGCAAGTTTATGTTTTGTTTAAAACACAAATAAAAGATGGTGTATTTGGTGCTGGTGAAGAAACCATAGAAAGTCGTTTATTTGAAGAACATGAGATTCCTTGGAACGATTTAGCTTTCCCAAGTGTAGAACGCACATTAAGACATTATTTTGAAGACCGTAAAACCAATACCTTTCCAATGCATCTTGAAACATTAGGCACCCGATTAGATCAGACAGGATAATCACAAATAGATATTGCTTCGACCAATGGTTGAGCATTAAAAATATGAGCACAAAAAAAGCCTCAATTCAAATCACTTGAATTGAGGCTTTTTTAATTAAGATAAATTACTTGGTTTTAATGGTATAACACTGCGGTAAGCTTACAGTTAAAGTCCCTGATAAACGCTTTGCTAGCTCTTTTTGCTCAGGAGTGGTCTTATCCTTATTGGCCTCTATATTGTTATAAACTGACTGATAAAATGCATGCAAATTTACCCATGTTGCAGTAATCGTCTTATCCCCATCCCAACTGGTAATATTGACACCATTATTTGTATTTTGCTCATTGATTAATCGTTGTAGGTTTAAGCGTATACCGCCAGAGGAAACTGAAGCGTTGGCTATTTCTTCTGCAGATGTACCACTGGTTGGTCGAACAACTAATGTTTCATTTAAACCGGCTAATGCACCATCAAGACTACCAAATACAGGATTGGCCAAAATCATACGAAGTGTAATCGACTTTTCAACATTACCATTTATATAAGCTGTACCCGTAGTACCAATACGATATTGTTGTACCCCTGTTTCTTTATCAATATAAGTGTTTGGATCTACATCAGCACATGTATCTGAATTTAACGCACTATTTTTACCTAAATTGGTGCGGATATCTCCATTTTCATCAATCACAATACCGAGTGTTTGGGTATTTGGATTAACTTCTTTGTTATCAAAAGCAAATGTAATATTCGCATACAGTGGGAAATAGTATTTTTCACCAGCTTTTACTGTATTTTTAGTGAGGAAAACTTTTCGATCTAAATAATTGGCAGGATTGGTTTTATAAATATCGATTCCACCAGAAAGCTGATCAGCATTTAAAGTTTGACGCCATTTCCCATATATCGTTGGATCCGCAGGTGCCGTAGTTGCACCCGTTGTTCGCTTATACATATATTCAGTACCAGCGACATTGGTATTATTCAGCAAAGCGCCCTGAAAAATTTCAAGTTTATCCGTTGAACTTTGATCTTTTTTAAATACAAGTGGAGAGGTAATTTTACGGGTGAGTGGATTGATCCAACCTTGTTGACCATTTACATTGAGTTTTTGTGGAACAACCTGATTGAGCAATAAAAACTTTAACAGTGAGTCAGCAATTGTACTGCCTTCTACTTTTTGAGGTACACCAACCCATTGCATTGCATAACCTGAGGTATAACCTTGACGGTCAGTGACTAAATACATATTGGCGATAGATTCATTCTTGGTGCTTAATTCACTTTTACCTGTAAAGCCCTGAATATCAACATTTGCACCACTGAAAATAAGGAAGTTTGTTGAATAAATATTTACCAATGATTGTTGAACCAAGCGTTGCGCAGTCGCGACTGCAGAAGCTTCATCGACCGCTTCAATATTGACCCACGGTTTTAATTTTTCAACATAGCTACCATTGATAAAATCAGCCACCCCAATATCTGCATTGACTGTTGTTAAATTATTTTTAATATTATCTGTTAACTCAAGTGGTTGTACATCGCCAACCTGATTGGCATCCTGCTGCAACCCAATCGCTTGGAAAACGCGAACCAATCCAACCATTACTTTAAATGTCTCATCACTCATGGTCATACTGGTTGGTTCTTTACCTGTCATGGCAGTTGCAATATCAATCAAACCAATTGCAGCAGGTTGACCACGCACTTTTAAAGGGCGTACTTTTGCTAAGTCAACATCACCTAAAACAATTTTTCTTTCTGATTGAGAACCTTTTATATAAAATTTTGCTTTATCGCCAATTAAACAGCCACCAAGTGCCAAACCACCTTCTAGTTTAGTCGCATAATGATTTCTGGTATCTGTACTACAATCAAAATTTAAACCATCCACTGGATAGTCAACATAAAAACCTAAACATTTTTCTGTAGAATCTGCATCACAACCATTTGAATAGGTTGGAATACCTTTATTTGGGTCTTCATTGACTGTTGCACTTTCACCACCGCACCCTGCGAGTGCTAGGCCTAAACTTGTTAAAACCAAAGGGGCGAATAATCTTTTTTTCATATCTTCATCCTTACTGAATTACACTCAGCTTAATTTGTCCATGATTTGTTAATTGCTTATTTTCCACATCTAATGCTGAGGATAGTGGTGTTAAAAATAGATATACAGCTTGATCAGGTTTTCTTAAAACGCCTTCCATAGCCGCATATTGTAAATTATTGTCGTGGGATTCTTCATTTTTAAAACCACTTACACCTTCGAGGACACAACCTTGTCCATCTAAAAATACCACCAAAGGCCAATAATAACTTTGAAGCTTTGAAGAAGATGCATAGGATGTTAATAAAATATTTTGCACTTGAGAATCTAATTTCACGACTTCATAAGCAAAAGTCTCTTTGATTGGTGCAACTGGCCACAAGCCAACTTCTTGATTTTTTATGGATAAATCTTTTGCTTTAGTTATTTTTTTACCAGAAAAACACGCTTGTTCTAAATTATGAACAACCTCATCTTTAGGTAAACGAAAGTAGCTTGATGATAAAACAACTGGCTTTTTTTCTTTCGATTCTGAATTGCCACGAATACTATTTAAAAGGCTCTTACTTAAACCTTTTTGCCGTTCGATGGTTTCATAACGACCATGCACTGCGCCGATCTCAGGCGTCATATAAAATCTTTTTTTACCTTCTAAATTGAATTCACGATCTTCTAAATACTCATTATTGACATATTGTTCACCATCAATAACGGTGAAATGCTGATCTTCTATCGTTTGAGTACTTTTTGGGGCAACTTCTTTATTGGTCTTGACCGCAGTTTGGTCTACTGGCGTTATTTTCTCTAGTTTCTCAACCTTATTGGTTTTTTGAGTAATATCAGCGGGCTGCTGTGGCGGTTTTTCCACAACAAGCTGAGGTACTATCGTCTGTGACGCTGGTGCTAAAGGCTGATCTGGTATCTGAACAGGGCTTTGAATTTTAGCTTTATGCTCCATTAAAGCGGATTGCCGTGCAGGCTGAGCAGTAGTAACCGCTGATGGCGTATTTTTAGGCGCCCCCTCTTTTTGACTTTGTTTAACGATGGCTGGAGCTTCTATTACTGGTACATTAGGCTTGGCAGCTTGAGTCTCTTGTATTTGTTTGACTTCTTGTATTGGTTTAACGTCTTGTACTGGTTTATTTTTTTGCTTTACATCTACTTTTGGAGCTACTTCAGGTTTCTGAACAATCATCGGATGTCCATCAGGGCCAATAATTGTATAAAAATTGGCAGCATAAGAAATTGATGTGGCTAGACTAAAACTTAAAGCTAGCCACAAAGAAGTTACGACTGTTTTTTTTCCAACATTCAAACGCATTACCATCTCGTTCTGTAGTTAAGCCCTAGAATTGTAACTTTTGTATTGGTCTTTACATTTAAACCAGCATATGGGTTGAGTAACAAGTTATCCACCCCTGTTTTATTGGCCAAACTACTGCTGTTTGCTGGAATATTATCTCGGCTACGCAAGAAACCGATCGATAAGTCAATATCACTATCTTCATCAAAACGATAACCTAAACCTAAACCAAATAATTGCGCATTGTTAATCGGCACCATGGTATTCCGTTTATCATCGGGGATCGCACTAGCACGAGGTTCATAACCAGCACGAAGTTTTAGACGATCATTTGCTGAATACTCAATACCAATTCCCCAGCTCCACGGTGATTGAAAGCCGAGTGGAAAAGCCAATGAGGTATCTGTGACTTGATTGGATAATAATTTGGCAATTTTTAATGCTGAAATTTGTCGATCAAATTCAAACTGAAACTTTTCCCATGCTTTAAAGTCGGTCCAGCCCACATCAAAATTCACCTGTAAATCAGGTAAAATTTTATATTTTATACCGGTTTGAAAATGAGCAGGATATTCCAAATCCATTGAAATCAAACCTGATTCAGTTGGTGGAATATAGCCTGGAAAACCTAAAATCGCCGCAAGAATCTGACCTGTTGCTGAAGAGTTTAAGCCTTTTATAAGCTCGCGTGGTGCGTTGGCATTGTCGATAAAATATTTACCTTTCATACGCATTTTGGCGGAACTTTGATAGACCATACCAAAACCAAAGTTTTCCGTAGGCTCCCACATCAAACCTAAGTTATAACTTGGGCTTAAACTCTGCTCAAGACTGACCTGCATTTTGCCGAATTGACCAAATGGGTTCATACCCTCATCTGCATTACAAATACCAAATAATATAAGGTCAGTAATTACATTCGAGTTATTTCGGAAAGGCCCACAAACAGACTCATCAATCAATCGTAGAACACCGATCATTTCATTTGGAAATCGTAGATCAGTTTTTAATGCCATTGCGTTATATGACATCCCGATCGAAGCACCAATAGACAATTCATCGCTGACTTGGTATGCAATAGATGGAGACAAATAGGTTATACGCTCAATGGCAACTTGCTGCCCCATATAGTTACCTGGGTTACCATCCTCTGAGCCAAAACCTGCCACCATTGGTGCATATACAGCAGTTGCATAGGTCAATTTTGAACCTGGAGGATTATAAGAAATCCCTCCCGTTGGCGCTAACACTGGCCAGCCAGGTCCCAAATCCACGACTTTTTTTAGAATGGGAATATATAAACTTGCATACTCTACATCGCCACGCACTGAATCTTTATAATCTGTACAAAGCCCCGAAGGATTGTCTGGTGCATCATTACAGATCAATGGGTCATCAGAATAACCAAATACGTTATAACCAGGTGGCGCAGAAAATTCACGTTGTATATCAAAGTTTGCAACAATCGCTTGTACGTCAGTTTGTAAGCCTTTGAGTTTCGTTAATGCTGCGGGGTTAAAATGAATCGCACTAATTCCAGGTGGATCGGCAGTTACTGCATTCCCCATGGTTAGTGAGCGTATATCAACCGATAGGTTAAGTCCTAACGCTGCAAATACTTGAGTTGAACACCCTGTTAATAAAATCGCTGTAACTAATGGGCGCAAACGTATGTTTTTCATACTTTACACTCCTTTAGTTCGCTTTCTTCTTACCAAAGCCTAAAATATCCAATGGGAAAGATAGACCAAGCGAAATATCTGGTGAGTCTTCAGTTAAGCCGATCCCCAATGTACCATTGACAATCGTATCTGGATTGACACGCACCCCTAGAGCAATGGAAAACATCCCGCTAGATTGGTCAGCTGCTTTATATGAATCTGCAAGTCCCGCTGTAGGTCTATACTTAAACGAAGTATTCATATTAAATGATTGTTGGTATGACATGGTCATCGAAACATCATAGTTAAATGAATAAGCAAAACCAAAAGAGAAACCACCGGTCATACCAGGATCAAACTCTTCTAAAACGCGCTGATAGGTCTGATCACCACCTTGACCATTGGCATTGCCCCCACCACGCACTTGATTTAAGCCAGTTTCTTTAAATCCATAATTGGCAGAGACCGATGCAAACAGTACAACAGGATCGATATATTTACGGGTACTTGCGCCAACACCTACAGAATAATAGCCTTTACCCGTTGAAAGGTCTTTTTCTGGGTTTATCTCATATGGACTATCACCAGTCTTAGTAGATAAACTACCAAATAAAATAAGTGGTAAACGCCCTGCTTTCAGCGGGAACGGTTCCCAACGTGCACCAAAGTTAATATCCCCTAGGCCCGCAGCCGTGGCATCTTTTAAGCTATCTGATTTAGCAATAAATGGAATAGATGCGGTAAAGGTTAAATTATCACGTATCCCGTACTGTGCAGTAAAAGTATTACTAATGGTATGACTTGCATCTTCATCAACACGAAGTTGATAAGCTGTGCCTTCGTTAATTCCTAAATTTAATTGCGAATCACGATAGTAAGAATAATCTAAATCATAAAAAGTTGAGAACTCACCCTTTTTAATTAAAGAGTATTGACGTTCATTGGATGTAAAAACTTCTTGTAAATTGGTTTCTTGAGAAGCATCACCTTCTTTCTTCTGCAATGCTTCTGCAGCTTGTGTACCTGGTTTAGGTGCTAAAGATTTTGTTTCATCTTTATTAATTTTGACATCTTCTGTAGCCTGTGCAACATCTGCAACTGGAGCTGTTTGACTGCTGGTTGCAGAACTGGCATTGTCTGTACTCGCAGCCTGATCTGCTACGACATCCGCACTTGCCTCTGTTTCAGCTGCATATAAACTTCCAATTGCAAACTGAATACTCACTGCAAGTAAAGTCCGTTTCATCCATTGATTATTCATATTCTTCCTATTCCAAAAATTCCAATTCAGTTATGTAATTTTTTAATCCATCTTTTACTTACGTTTATAATAGAGTCGCATATAAGATGTAATTGGCTGATTGTATGTTGCAGACTTGGTATCTTGGTCAATCACCTTACGCATTGTCGAAGCCTTATCTGCTAATTTATTGGTATAATCTGTTGAATATTGCGCTTCAACTAAAGCATAACGGTTGATTGTTGCATCATCGACATGACGCATATCTGCATCTTGTAGTGCCAACAAGTTACGTTGTTGATCTTTTGGCGCATTGATCACAAATAAGGTGTTATTTTCCCAAATTTGCTTAAATCGCTCTTGATCAAAACTGATATTCCCCAAGGCTGGATCTGCCACATAAACACGACCATCTTTATAAGCTTTAAACACAACAAAATGTTTAAAACCCGCATAAGAAATTGGCACAATCACCGGTTGATTTTGATTGATTAAATCCGTGAACTCACCTCTATAGCCACCGCTTTCATATCCAATTGCAGCGACAAAACGCTTCATATCCAGCAATGAAAAACTTCGTCGCTCAATAATGCGGTTGTATTCTCCAAACCGTAATAAGCCTTCCATGGTTTGCTGTTCGGTTAAATTTGTCCCAACATAGCCATTTAACAATGTTGTTAACGCAGCAGAACCACAGCTATAGTCATATCCTTGACGTACGATGCCACGGAATTGGTTTTCTAAGGCGGGTTTAACATGCACCATTTCACGATGATTACGTGTAAATGATTTATCTCTAGAATCCGCAAGCTCAGTGTAGTAAATCGCATCCTTTGGCTTGGGTTTCACATCTAAGGCGTGGTTGGCAAAATAATACATTAATGCCGAACCTAAAGTAATTTCTATCATAATTTTAACTATCAAGTGTCGGCAGTATTTTGCCTAAAGTGCTGATTTTATTTTTAGAGTGAACACTCTACGTCCCTGTGATTATGAAGATAACGGTTTTTGAAAAAAAAAACAGTCTTTTTTTCAACTTTTGTCGCTTTTTCTCAGCTTTTTTGTAAAAAAAAGACGCATGCTTTGCATGCGTCTTTTTTAAGATTTTAATTCTAGGCTTAGTGACCAGAAATCGTCAGTTTTACACCATTCGGCGTTGCTGAACCACCGTTATAGAATTTCATACCTGTAATCGCAACATCACCAATCGAACCAGAACCTGTTCCAGAACCTGCTGTTCCACCTGGTACAAAGCCAGTACCACCGCCCAATACAACTTTAGTTAAGTAAATATCTGTACCTGTTGAACTTTTCATTGCAGTAACAGCTAAACCATCTTTCGTTACAGCCACATCAGCATTTAAAGCCAAATCAGAAGAACCGGTGTCTGTCACTTTAATGCCACCCAGTACGATATAACCACCACCTGCTGCAGAAGCATCTTTCAAGGCTAAGTTACTGATTGATAAACCACCAACCATCGAACCATTCAATTTAATCATTGCACCTTGAGGCGTATTACCCAATTGAATATTTGCTGTCGTAGCACCAGTATTGATCGTCAAACCACTTAAAATTTCAGCAGATCCAGTATCAGGTTTATATGCGCCTGCTGAACCCGTGACATTATTCACTTCAATTTTACCTAAATCAATTTTTAATGCATTAATTGCAGCAGCAACGTTTAGGAATGGCGTACCACTAGCGCCAGCTGTAGCACCACCGTCAGTATCAATGACCAAGTCAGCCAAGTTACCAGAAGCACCAGTTTTGGTTACAACTACGTTATTTAAAGTAATTGCACCCGCTTTACCCGTACCGCCAGTCGTTGGATTTACTGCTAAACCATCACCATCAAAAACATGTAGTTTTGCAATTTCAACTTTAGATGCATCAATACCAATACTGATACCATCTTGACCAGTCGTAGCACTCAGCGCTGCATCATCCATTGCTTGCATTGCCATTGCGTTTGAACTCATAGCCACTGCGGAAACTAAAGCAAGTTTAGTAAATAATTTCATAATCTGTACTCTCCCAAGAGCATTTTTTTTCATTTTTAACCACTCTCCATAGTTCCCTGTTGTTTTTAGTTGTTTTACAACTTAGAACACCAATCCTTGAGTAGTCCGTTTTGCCCTTTTAAATTAACGGTATGTTACTTTTTGTTCAACTGCTGTTTATCAAAAACCCAATTAAACCGATAAACGGTAAACACTTTTATAAGTGCTATTTTCAGGTAGAATAGTGCCTTACAAACCCTTTTTGCGCTTGAGTTAAACCTCCCTATGTTTCGGAAGTTATTAGATTTTCCATCAAATAGCACTGCAGATTTATTACACCGTTTTGACTCATTATTCGGTTGTATCTATTTAAAAAACGCGGGTGAAGACATTGTTGCTTTTTCACCTGAACAATACTGTATCTCAACCCAGCAACAACTTTATCGTTATACAAGAAATCATTTTACTCATTATCAAAAAGATAAAAGCGATCCTCATTTAAAACACTTCTTTAACTTCACCGCTCAATCGGCTCCGAAACAGCACAGTTTTCAGGGTGGATATATGGGTTTTATTGACTATAACTATGCCAGTCAGCAATATGTTGATGCTCAAAGCAAATCTCAGCCCAATTTTTACATGGGTATTTATAAAACATTTATCAAACGAGAAAATGAGCAATTCTTTTTTTATAGTTTAGAAGCCTGTGCAGAAGAGTTTTTCAACTTTATACAAGATTTATTAACCACACCCGTCACCCAGAATCAACGCTTTAAACTTTTATCAAACTGTACTGCGACGTGGACAAAGCCACAATATGATCATGCATTTACACAAGTTCAAGAATATATTAAAGCAGGTGACTGCTATCAAATTAATTTAACTCAGGAATTCACTGCAAAAGCACATGGTTTACTTTTAGATACCGTCGAAAAGTTTTGGACACTCACAGATGCCCCCTATTCGGGTTATTTAAAAATCAATGATTTTGAATTACTGAGTTGCTCACCTGAGTTATTTATTGATTTCGAAGCTGAGCGTAAAATTATCACCAAACCCATTAAAGGGACAATGCCGCGTTATGACGATCCAACTTTAGATGCACAATCAAAAAATGCTTTGATTCAGTCTAAAAAAGATCAAGCAGAGAATGTCATGATTGTGGACTTATTACGCAATGATCTCAGTGTCTATGCTGAAACTGGCTCAGTAAAAACCCCAAAATTGTTTAATATTGAATCTTTTAACCAAGTACATCATATGGTGAGTGAGGTGACTGCCACCCTAAAACCAGATGTCAATCCATTTGAGGTCTTATTTACAGCATTACCGGGTGGTTCAATTACTGGTGCACCCAAAATTCGTGCGATGCAAATTATTGAAGAACTTGAAAGTGCACCAAGAGGTGCTTATTGTGGTTCACTGGGTTATTTTAATTTTGATGGAACCGGCTCTTGGAACATTTTGATTCGTTCAATTCAAAAATATCAAGATGAAGTGTCATTGTGGGCAGGCGGTGGAATTACTATTGCTTCAGATTGTGATGCAGAATATCAGGAATGTTTTGATAAAGTTGCTGCCATGCTTGATTTACTCAATACATGGCATCAACCTCAACATGAATCCTAGACTAGAATCTCATGTTTTAACGTATCAACAAGGCGTTGATTTTGTTCATCTGTACCAATAGTGATACGTAAGAATTGATCAATACGTGGTTTATTAAAGTATCGAACAATAATGCCACGTTCACGCAATGCTTTTGCCAATTCACCAGCATCTTTTGAGGGTAAACAAGCAAAAATAAAGTTGGCTGAAGATGGTAATACTTTAAACCCAAGCGCCACTAAATCTGCAACCAGTTTGTCACGACTCACTATGACTTTTTGACATTGTGCTACAAAGTATTCTTGATCTTCAAATGATGCGACAGCTGCAGCTATTGCAAAACGATCAATTGGATAGGAGTTAAAACTATTTTTAACAGCTTCCAATGCGGCAATCAAATGTGGCTGTGCAATTGCAAAACCAACGCGTAAACCCGCCAAAGAACGCGATTTTGAAGTCGTTTGGCAAACCACTAAGTTTTCGTACTTTTCAACCAGACTCACAGCTGACTCAGCACCAAAATCTACATATGCTTCATCGATCACAACCACCGAATCAGGGTTGGCTTGCAGGACCTGTTCAATTGCCGACAGCCCCAATGCAATACTGGTTGGTGCATTGGGGTTGGTAATGATAATCCCACCATTCGGCTGTTTATAATCAGCCACGTCAATTTCAAAATCATCATTTAACGGCAAGATTTTAGTTTGGGTTGAAATTCCAAAAAACTGACTATAAACAGGATAAAAGCTATAGGTAATATCTGGGTATAGAATCGGTTTATCTTGAACAAAAAATGCTTTAAAAATATGGGCTAAAACCTCATCCGACCCATTGCCAACAAAGACATTTGCGACATCTACATGTTGTTGTTTCGCAATCGCGTGTTTGAGTGCCGATGCATCTGGATCTGGATAAAGTCGCAATACATCTGCTGAATCTATAAGTACAGACTGAACCGCTGCAACCACTTTTGGCGATGGTGGATATGGGTTTTCATTGGTATTCAGTTTTAATAAGTTTTGGATTTTAGGCTGCTCACCTGGGACATACGGTTCTAACTCACGTACTTCAGGACTCCAAAAACGCATTTGCTCAGGGCTAATATTTGGCATTTTTATCTCGTATTTTTTCTCACTTGACTTACTTTATATAAGCGCTCTCACTCTAGGAGAGGGTTTGGGTATTTCGATAGAATCTCCAAACTAAGTCAGTTAAATTTTTACACCCTCATCCACACCCTCTCCCTAAGGGAGAAGGATTTTTACGGATACTGGGCCATTGGTGAATTACTGATAACGATATCTTGCTGATCGGGCATGCGCATCTAAATTTTCTTGTTGTGCAAGAATATCTGCGGCCTTGGCAAGCGATTTAACCCCTTGCTCAGAACACATAATCAAACTTGAACGTTTTTGAAAATCATAAACACCCAAAGGTGATGAAAAGCGTGCTGTACCAGAAGTAGGTAGGACATGGTTAGGTCCTGCACAATAATCACCAATCGCTTCTGGTGTATAGCGCCCCATAAAGATTGCACCTGCATGGCGAATACTTTCTGACATCAGCTCAGCGTCATCTAAGCACAATTCCAAATGCTCAGGCGCAACTTGATTAATCAAATCAATGGCTTCTTGGCGATCTTTAACCAAGACCAAAGCACCACGATTTGCAATCGAAGTTCGTGCAATTTCAGCTTTGGGTAGTGCAGCCAAATGTTCCTCAATGGCTTGCTCGACATCATTTAACAGCTGTTCATCAGGCGTAATAAAAATCGCTTGCGCAACCGTATCATGTTCAGCTTGTGACAAAACATCCATTGCCAACCATTTAGGATCATTATGACCTTCTGCATAAACCAAAATTTCTGAAGGCCCTGCAATCATGTCAATACCGACTTGACCAAAAACAGCACGTTTTGCCGCAGCAACGAAACGGTTACCTGGTCCTGTAATTTTATCCACTGCTGGAATTGTTTCTGTTCCATAAGCCAGCGCGGCAACTGCTTGCGCACCGCCAATCGTAAACACACGACTTACGCCTGCTAAATAAGCAGCTGCCAATACCAAAGGATTTAAATCACCATTTGGCGCAGGTACCACCATAATAATTTCTGCTACCCCAGCCACATGCGCAGGTAAAGCATTCATCAGCACAGAGGACGGATAAGAAGCTAAACCACCTGGAACGTAAATACCAACACGGTCTAAAGGGGTGACTTTTTGACCCAGAGTATTTCCTAATTCATCCACATAAGACCAACCGTCTTGTTTTTGCGCCTGATGGAATGAGCGAACTCGATTGGCCGCCAATTCCAAAGCTTCACGTACTTCTACGGTTAAACCTTCAAATGCAACTTTAAGTTGTTCTTGTGTCAGTTCTAAATCTGAAAATTGATGCGCTGGATGTCGATCGAACTGTTGAGTGAGTTTAAGTACATGTGCATCGCCATGTTGGCGTACATCTGCAATAATTTGGTCTACTGTTTTTAAAAGCTCAGGATCACTCACTGTTTCAAAAGCTAACAAGTCAGCAAAGACTTGTTTAAAGTTCTGCTCTTGAGTCGATAAACGTCGCATCAATTTACCCACAAGGTTGTTTAGGAAAGATTTAGTTTACCTTGTTTTGAGTATCTTGTGGGCAACATCACCGCAACATTTCAACTTACTTTAATAGGAAAGTTTGATTGCAAATCACTTTTGACACAGCAAACTTTTATTTAGGTGCTCACATCTGGGTGATCCCAATCACTATCTGCCTGAATCAGCCAGTTCAATGCACCATGCCGTTCCACAACAATAGATGAATTTAAATTTTCAGGTGCATCCTGTTGCTTTAAACGCGCATTTACACATGCCCAATCATAACGATAAATTAAATCAGCCTGATCTAAAATTTCTTCGCTATCCCGCAACTGGACTTTAGCCATAAATTCTGCAAAGCTATCGCACGATGATACGGCTTGAATGGCAAAATCACAATCAACGATATCTGCTGGATAACTCAACTCATCCACAATCCCCAAAGCCCATAACAATACCCAATAGGCCTCATATTTCCACACCATATTGATGATATCTTGTGCTGAAGCCTCACGCTTTAAAATTGCCTGTTCTTTCTCGGTTAAAGCATCTAGCACCTGCATTTTCTTCAAAATATCAAATACAAATAGCTGTGTTTCATCATCATATTGATCATTATTCAGATCACAAGCGACTTGAATCACCCACAAACAAGCAATCGCGCGTTTTGCAATCTGTTCTGCACTGCGCGCTTGCACGTCTTCAGCAGCTTCGATCACAGGTAACCAGTCAATATAAGGAATTGAATACTTTTTAAGTTTTAAAATAGATTGTTCTTTGCGCTGTTGAGGTGTTTTCATAAACTCTTTTTTTTTAAATCATGGATGGTTATTTTTTAACATAAATTGCATAAAAAAACCGCCTAAAATTAGACGGCATCTTTATAGAACAAACATGAATGAATTAATTGCTCTTTTGACGTTCTTCTACTGCTTTTTCAAGCTGAGTAAGAATTGGATTTAATAATGTTTGCTTACGCTTAAAGCTGGCTTTATTGACAATTAAACGTGAAGATACTTTACAGATTTCTTCCAAAGGCTCTAAGCCATTGGCACGCAAAGTATTCCCTGTATCTACCACATCGACAATATAATCACCCAAACCAACCAATGGGGCTAATTCCATTGAGCCGTAAAGCTTAATCACATCAACTTGCTCACCTAAGCTCGCATAATATTGACGGGTTAAATTTACATACTTGGTGGCAATTTTTAAACGTCCTTTAGGGCGAACCATACCGACTTTACCAGCTGTCATTAATTTACAGTTGGCAATCTTTAAATCCAATGGTTCATAGACATTTTGAGCGCCATGTTCCATCAACACATCTTTACCCGCTACACCAATATCCGCTGCGCCATTTTCCACATAGGTTGGCACATCAGAAGCACGTAAGATTAAAATACGAACGGATTTGTGTGTGGTTGGGAAAATTAACTTACGAGATTTATCAGGATCTTCCAATAAGTTAATTCCAGCAGTTTCAAGTAAAGGCAACGTTTCTTTTAAAATACGTCCTTTACTCAATGCCAAAGTTAAACCATGATCAAAATTGCCCATTACGTCAAAGTTTGGATCATCGTTTCTCATATCGCTCATTAACTTACTCGCTCACTCGCTTAATTTGGGCACCTAGACCTTGTAACTTTGCTTCGATATCTTCATAACCACGATCAATATGATAAATACGATCGATGATAGTTTCCCCTTCAGCAGCTAAAGCAGCCAAAACTAAAGAAAACGAAGCACGTAGGTCAGTTGCCATAACAGGTGCAGCAGATAATTTTTCCACACCTGTAACTACAGCATCATTGCCTTCAACCTGAATATTTGCGCCCATACGTGCTAATTCAGGTACATGCATAAAACGATTTTCAAAAATCGTTTCAGAAATTGTTGCAAAACCACGCCCAATGGCATTTACCGCCATGATCTGTGCTTGCATATCTGTTGGGAATTCTGGATGTGGCAAGGTACGGAAGCTGACAGCTTTCGGTCGTTTCCCCAGCATATCCAATTCGATCCAGTCTTCACCGCGTGTGACTTCTGCACCCATTTCTTCAAATTTATCTAAAACAGATTCAAGAAGATTTGGATCAGTATGTGTGGTTTTGACCTTACCACCCGTTATAGCCGCCGCTGCTAAATATGAACCAGTTTCAATACGGTCAGCAACCACTGAATATTCACAGCCGTGTAGACTTTCAACACCAGTGACCACCAAAGTATCTGTGTCTAAACCTTCAATTTTTGCACCCATTTTAATAAGCATTAGTGCAAGGTCTGTAATTTCAGGTTCGCGCGCAGCATTACGAATTGTTGTAACACCCTCTGCCAATACTGCTGCAGTTAAAATATTTTCAGTTCCACCGACAGTCACCATATCAAAGATGACTTCACCACCTTTTAAACGGCCATCCACTTTAGCGTGAACATAACCTGCTTCGACCTCAATTTGTGCACCCAAAGCTTCTAAGGCTTTTAAATGCTGATCAACAGGGCGTGAACCAATTGCACACCCACCAGGAAGTGAAACTTTTGCACTACCATAGCGCGCCAACAGTGGCCCAAGCACCAAAATAGATGCGCGCATGGTTTTAACCAGTTCATAAGGCGCAAATTGATTATCCAGTGTAGAGGTATCTGCGATAACCGTTTCGCCCTCATAACTCATGGTGATACCTAAACCACCAATCAGCTTAACTAAAGTGCGAACGTCTTTTAGATCTGGAACATTTTTTAATGTAATCGGTGTATCTGCAAGAATCATTGCAGCCAATAAAGGTAAAGCCGCATTTTTCGCACCAGAAATACGAACTTCACCTTCGAGTTTTACACCACCTTGAATGACAAATTTATCCATTGACGCTTAAGCTCCAAACATACTGGCTTTGCGCCATTCTTCTTTAGTCATTGCACGAATAGTTACCGCATGTACCTCACCACTGGCAATATAAGAATTAAGTGGCGCGTAAACAGCTTGTTGACGAGGAACAGGACGTTTCCCTTCAAACTGATTATCGACAATACGGAGGTCAAATTTACCTGCTTGTCCACTGACAGCAACTTCAGCATCAGGAAAAGCTGCTTTTAAGATTTCAGTGAGCTGTTCACTATTCATTGCATCGACCTCTTATAGGACTGACAGTGTAAAAACGGGATATTTTACTATAACTCACCGAAATAATTCATTAACTCGTACAAAAAAATATAGATAAAAAAAAGAGGTCTTTTCAACCTCTTTTAAAAATATCAATTTTATGTCGCTAAAACTTCCATTGGTTGATAATCCAACTGCATTTTCCGATGTTTATCTAATTGCCTTTTTAATTTATCTGTCAATTTTGTAATCGCATTATACATATCATCAGCGCTCGCTTGGGCAAAAAGCTCTATCCCCGGCAAACGAACAATTGCCTCAGCAATATGATTTGCACTGCCTTTTTTTGATCTTTTATCCAATTGATGATCTTTACTCAGCTTGACCTGCATACTATTGACCTGATCAATATGCTTGGTCATCTGGGCAAATCGATCTCGAATATTTTCTTCTATTGCTGGTGTAATACTTAAGTGATGTCCACGGATTGTAATTTGCATAGCTTTATCCCTCTCCTTATATAGGAATATGAAAGTCATAACCCAAACGATCTCATGACAGCATTCACCAAGGAAAAAACTGTGCTCAATATCATGCAATCATTTAAGTTACTCCAAAAGACAAAAAGCGATTCATTATTTCGTCATAATGAACAATTAGAATAGCCACACTTTAAAATTTAGATCAACACTTTTCGGTCAGATGAAGACGGAATATGTAACGATTCACGATATTTTGCGACTGTCCGTCGTGCCACATCAATCCCCTCTTCTTTTAATAAATTAGCAATTGTATTGTCTGACAACGGCTTACGTGGGTTTTCATCTGCAACAAGCTTTTTGATTTTTGCTCGGATGGCTGTTGATGATGCTTCTCCTCCAGAAGTTGTTCCCACATGGCTAGAAAAGAAATATTTCAGCTCAAATAGACCACGAGGTGTCAGTAAAAACTTATTGGTGGTGACACGAGAAACTGTTGACTCATGTAATTCAACTTCTTCTGCAACATCTCGCAAAACCAAAGGTTTCATTCCTTCAGCACCGATTTCTAAAAACTCACGTTGATGTTGCACAATGCAACTTGCGACTTTTAATAAAGTTTTATGACGCTCATCGACACTTTTAATAAAGTTTTTCGCTTCAAGCATTTGATTGCGTAAATATTGGTTATCATCACTTTGATCAGCACGTTTAATCATGCCTGAATAAAATGAGTTAATTCGAAGTTTTGGTAAAATATCTGGGTTCAGTTGAACATACCAATGGTCATTTTTCTTGGACACCACCACATCTGGAATTTGATAATCTGATTCTTTTTGCTCAAATTCAGCACCCGGATAAGGTTTAAGGGTTTTCAATAAATCAATTGCTGACTTTAATAACTCAGCATTTAAACCCGTTTGCTTAATCAGTTTATTTAAGTCATTACTGACCAAAAGCTCATAATGTTTCAACAACATTAGCGCTTCTTTCCTAAACAGTGTGGTGGTAGCTAAAGCCTCAATTTGCACAAAAAGACATTCTGCAAGACTACGAGCACCAATACCAATCGGTTCTAAGCGTTGGATATGTTTTAAAACAACCAGCACTTCATCCTCTTCAACCTCAATGTCATAATCCATTTGTTGTAGTAGATGCTGTACTGAGCTGACAATTTCTTCAATATCGGCAGCCAAAAATCCTTTTTCATCTAAAGCATCGACAATGCAATACGCAATTAACTTATCCACTGGAGAAAAATGCAATAAATTGACTTGCCCCAACATATGTTCTTTTAATGAAGCTTCTGAATGACGATTGTCTTCACGATCCTCAAACTCAGGGCGCTCCATTGCAGTTGATTGATGGGTATAGACATCATCCCAATCTGTATCTACAGGCAGCTCATCGGGTAAATGGTTGGCATTTAAAGAATCTGAAAGCTCATATTCTTGTTGTTCTTGTTTTACATTTTCAGGGCTTTCATGTGTCTCTTCTTCAACTTTTTCAAGCAAAGGATTACTATCAAGTTGAATTTGAATTTCTTGTTCAAGCTCCAAACTCGATAATTGCAGTAATCGAATGGCTTGTTGCAGTTGTGGCGTAAGCGACAACGAATTTGCAACTTTTAATCCAACCGATAACTTCATACCCATAATTCCCACACTGTATTATTTCATTTCATCTTATGTGAATAAGCAATGCAAAATTCATGCCTATTGATTTTTTATATCACAGGAAATGGATTAGGACCAGTAAAAAAAATGAATACCTTACATAAAAATGTTTGTTATTTATCAATTAAAGATAAATTTTAATTATGACGTTTTTTTATTCAATTTTTTAAAAAGACCTCTGATCCAGATCTGTTGAAATAGTCATCAATTATATAAATAGAGATTTAAAACCTATAAGCAAAAATAAATGGCTTTAGGGCTATTTATTTCAAAATATTTAAATAAAATAGGTTCCACTTTGTGAGACCAGTCACATTTCTACTTTGTGAAATTTATTATTTTTATCCTTTACTTATTGGAATAGTGAGTATAAAAATAATGATATAAAGAAATATGATGAATCGTAGTTTCAAGGAAAAGGTTTGGCACGATAACTGCTTAATTTTAGAAACGAGCGGCTTAAACTGCCAAAAAAATCATGTAATGGAGAACTCAAATGACACTATCTACAAAAACACTATCAAAAAAAGTTTTAACCACAGCGCTTGGTGTACTTATGGCTGGCGGTGCTTTTTCACAGGTTCAAGCAGCAGATACATTAGCAAAGATCAAACAATCAGGGAAAGTGATCATTGGTTACCGTGAGTCATCTGATCCGATTTCCTATGTGATTGGTGGTAAACCAATGGGATATGCTGTCGATATTTGTAATAACTTTGCCAATGAGCTGAAAAAAACGCTTAAGATGCCAAATCTTAAAGTTGAATATAAAGCAGTTACCTCTTCTACGCGTATTCCAGAAATGTTGGCAGGCAATATCGATATGGAGTGCGGTACGACAACAAACTCTATTCAACGCCAACAGCAGGTAAGCTTCTCAACCAACTATTATGCAACAGAAGTACGCATGGCAGTTAAAGCCAGTGCACCAATTAAAACAATTGCAGATTTAAATGGTAAAGCAGTTGTAACCACCCAAGGGACTACATCTGACAAATACATCAAAATGGGTGAGAAAGGCGAAAAAGTCAACGTAAACAACGTTTACGGTAAAGACCACTCAGACTCATTTGCCATGGTCGCTTCTGGCCGTGCTGCAGCATTTGTGATGGATGACAATATTCTTGCAGGGTTAATTGCAAAATCATCAAATCCAAAAGACTTTAAAATTGTAGGTCCAGTACTTTCTTCTGAGCCGTATGGCATTATGTTACCGAAAGGCGATGCAGCATATAAAGCAATCGCAGATAAAACAGTAACAACAATGTGGAAAAATGGTCAAATGGCGGCGCTATATAAAAAATGGTTCCAGTCTCCAATTGCACCTAAAAATGTCAATTTAAATATGCCAATGAGCTCATCATATTTAAAGCTTAAAGCCAATCCTACGGATGCTGGTATCAACTAATAACGTAGTTTAAAAAAACGGTTTATAGATCAGATTAGGTTTAAAGTCTGGTCTATAAATTTTTATAAAATTAAAAACACAAGGAGCACACATGTCCGTAGGCTCACTTAACTGGACAGCATATTGTCTCCCCTCGAATGAATATAGTCTTGATAAAGCTGCATGGGCTGAATCTGTCTGTAAAGCAATTGGTGGTGAAAGTTATTCCCCTGTTGCAGATGCACCAACCTGGCTACAACTCCTAGGCTCAGGTGTTTGGACTATGGTCTGGACCGCGATTGCTGCATTTTTCATTGCATTTCTTCTTGGTTCTCTGATCGGGATTTTACGTACACTACCCAATAAACCACTTTCATTTATTGGTACTTGTTACGTCGAACTTTTCCGAAATATCCCGCTGATCGTACAACTATTTTTCTGGGCATTCGTATTCCCGCAATTATTACCACTCAGCTTAAGTACTGGTAGTGGAGAGATGGTTAATGGTGGTTGGTGGCAAAATATTCTCAATGATAATCCCGCAATGGTTGGGGTGTTTGCACTCGGTCTATATACCGCAGCACGTATTGCTGAACAAGTGCGCTCAGGCATTAATACGGTTTCAAATGGACAAAAAAATGCAGCTTTTGCAATTGGTTTAAATCAAAGCCAAAGCTATCGCTATGTCATTCTCCCTGTCGCTTATCGTATTGTCTGGCCAACACTTACCTCTGAAGCAATGAATATTTTCAAAAACTCTGCTGTACTGTATGCGCTGAGTGTTTTGAACTTCTTTGCTTATACCAAAACCATGCGTGAAGAAACATCTCAAGATATTGTTATTCTTATTCTTTCGACACCAGTTTACTTAGTCATTACCTATACCATTAAGTTGATCATGGCTTGGATTGAAAAACGTATGGCTGTTCCTGGTCTAGGCTCGGGGGGTAAATAGTCATGGATTTTAGTATTTTACAAAATCAAGATGTTATTCAAACGCTGATCGCAGGGTTTAAATTTACCGTTACGGTGACGATTTTATCGATTATTGGCGGGATTCTGATTGGCACACCTTTGGCCATGATGCGTTTATCCAACAATAAAGTTGCCAGTAATTTTGCTAAAGTTTATGTCGATTTCTTCCGTGGTGTACCACTGATTCAAGTGATCTTCATTTTCTATTTCTTATTGCCAAAGATTTTTGAGTTTCAGTCAGATACCTATTATGGTCCACTGTTTTCAAGTGTGGTGACCTTTGCAATTTTTGAAGCAGCATTCTTTTCAGAAATTGTCCGTTCAGGGATTCAGTCTGTTTCTAAAGGTCAGGTCAATGCAGGTTATGCACTTGGTTTGACCTATGGACAAACCATGTCCAATGTGGTGTTGCCACAAGCTTTTAGAAACATGCTACCTGTCATTTTGACTCAATCTATCGTACTTTTCCAAGATGTATCATTAGTTTATGTGATTAGTGCGCCAGACTTCTTGGGCAATGCCAATACCTTAGCAAATACCTACGGTGCTGAAACCAAAGCAACTTTCTACCTGATTGTAGCAGTTGTTTACTTCTGTATCTCCTTTGCGCTTTCACGACTTGTGAAGCGTTTACATCAAAAAATAGCAATAATTCGATAATTGGAGAATCAATATGCCAATGATAGAAATACAACATATCTCAAAATGGTATGGAGATTTTCAAGTTCTTACAGATTGCACCACTTCAATTGAAAAAGGTGAAGTTGTGGTGGTGTGTGGACCTTCAGGTTCTGGTAAATCTACACTGATTAAAACTGTAAATGCATTAGAACCGTTCCAAGAAGGCAATATTGTTGTTGATGGAACAGCGTTAAAAGACTCAAAAACTGATCTAGCAAAATTCCGTTCTCGTGTGGGAATGGTATTCCAACACTTTGAATTGTTCCCACATATGACTGTTTTGGATAATTTAACCATTGGGCAACTTAAGGTTTTAAATCGTTCTAAAGCAGAGGCGGAGAAAAAAGCGTTGCAATATTTAGATCGTGTTGGTCTGGCAGCTCACAAAAATAAGTTCCCAGGTCAACTGTCTGGTGGTCAGCAACAGCGTGTTGCGATTGCCCGTGGTCTGTGTATGGATCCAGTGTGCATGTTATTTGATGAACCTACTTCGGCATTAGACCCTGAAATGGTGGGTGAAGTGCTTGAAGTCATGAGTCAATTGGCAAAAGAAGGCATGACCATGATGTGTGTAACTCATGAGATGGGCTTTGCTCGTAAAGTCTCAAGCCGAGTTATTTTCATGGATCAAGGCAAAATTTTGGAAGACTGTGCAACAAATGACTTCTTTAATAAGCCTGATGAGCGTCATGAAAGAACCAAATTCTTCTTAGACAAGATTTCTATGGTGCACTAATCAGCAATATGCGTTCAACATAAAAACCCCAATTTTTAAATTGGGGTTTTTATTTAATACTCACAAACAATACCAGTGCTTAAGGTTTCACTGCATTTTGGCTAAAGTTTGGCGAACGTGGTCCATATAATAGACCTTTTTGCTGATTTATACTCGGTGAATATAATTGCGAGCTTACAGCACTTGATAAAGTATAGGCTTTGTCTGACAGATGATTGGATATTTGATCAACTAAAGCACCAACCAACGCGCCAATCAAACCCGCATTGCTATTATCATTGGCTTGCTGAAGTCGCTGTTCACCTTGCCAAAGTAATGTTCCAGTTTGCAAATCTACAAGTTTGGCTTCTACTGCAACTGCTGCTACAGATTGAATCACCTGATATTTAGAACCATACTCTTTAACTTTAATGTATAACGCAGCATCCGCTCCGAAAATCTCTTTTAACTTTTGCGGTGGAATTGCTTGAGCATCAAATCCATTGGTCACCCCATTCTCTTTAAACATGGTGTCAACAACAGAAATTGGAAATACATAATAACCAGCCTCAGCCACAGGCAATGTTACTGTTGACCAATACCCATAGGTTGCACGCGTATCAGGAGACTCATTGATTGGAGGAAGTACCAAAATCGACTTAGGGATATGCTCACGATATGCTGCTAAATCACGATTCTGCTTAGGTGATACCACACAACCGGTGAAAAGCATCATCAGTAAACCAAGTACCAATAATTGTTTCATATTTTTCATTTGGGATTTACCTCAGTCGATTGAATGGTCATTTTCTTCAATAAACGATCCATCAATACGGTTGACTCAGGATAAATTTGGCGCTCTAACTCAAAATATTCAATTGCACGTGGGCCATTTTGAATATTCAGATTTAACAAGCCCAAATGCGCATATAAACCTGGCGGCACTGCGGCATTTTTTGCTTTTGCTTTCTCAACATCTTTTTCAAGCGCTAAAATTTGTTGCTGAGGCGAAGTTTTTTCTGGAACCGCCAGCATTAAATAGGTTTGTTGTGGATATCCGCCCCAACTATATAAAGACTGTGGTCCAGATGCACACCCAAGCAAAGTTAACGTTGTAAAAAAACTTAAGAATAATAAAACCCGTTTCATTTATTCAAACCTATTGTACGGACCACTTGTTTGTTTGAATATCTGTGACAAGGTGATTAACCGCTTCGCGTACAGCCAGATCTAAAACCTTTCCATTTAAGGTTGAGTCATAAGATGCTGTAGAACCAAAACCTAAAATTTCGCGTTCACTGAGCGCGTATTCACCTGCACCCTGCACAGAATGGACAACTTCTGCTGTTTTTACATCAACAACATTAATATTGACTTTTGCATAGGCAATTTGAGTTTTACCACGCCCTAATAGCCCAAACAATTGATGGTCACCCACTTCTTTGCGCCCAAATTCAGATACATCCCCAGTGAGCACATAACGTGCACCCTTAATGGATTGAGCTGCTTTACCAAAACCAGCCTCTTGTTGCAGCTCTGATAAATTGTCTCGATTTAAGACTGAAAAATATCCGGTTTGTTGCAAGTGCGTTTCTAAAATCGTTTTTGCTTGACCGCCTAAACGATCGACATTATCAGAGAAGATTCCGCGCATATAACTTGAGCGGTTATCAAACTTACCAATCGAAACTGCTGTTTTCGCACCTGAATATTTTACCGCTGAAGTCACAGCAGCCACTTGAGGAGCTTGGATGGTTTTAGAGCTTTCAGTGGTAGAACAAGCCGTAAGTACCGAGCCATTTAAGGCAGCAATCAATAATATTTTTTTCAAAATTACATCTCTCTAAGGTCTAAACCATTATAATGAATAAATATATAACACAAACTAAACATACTGTTAATTAATTTTTAACAAACAAGATCTGCTGATAAAATCCATGACCATTTTTACTCGTAAAAACAATCATTTCATACCAAAAATTAGCTTTAAACCGAGTAAGGTCATGACACCACCCGCGACTCGATCGAAGACTTTTTTAAACTTCAAATAAACACGGCGCGGCTTTTCCGCTGAAAGCGCAACAGCAACCAGTGAATACCAGCCTGCATCGATAAAGAAGCACAAGATAGGCAAAACAAAATAAAAATACGTTGGAATGTCTTTGGGTAAAAGCGCCGTAAAAATACTGGCTAAAATAATCGCAATTTTAGGATTACTTAACTGGGTAATTAAACCTAAACGAAACGCTTGTTGATAACTCATCACCGTGGATGAGTCAGATGCCTGCGCCATAGGATCTTTAGCATGTTTAATAATTTTATAAGCCAGCCAAAGTAAATACAGCCCACCACAAATTTTTAAAGCTAAATATGCAGAAGGTACAGCCAATAAGATTGCCTGTAATCCCATTACAGCTAAAAAACCAAATAAAGCTGCGCCCGTGCCTGTCCCTAAAGCGGTAAACAAACCATGTTTACGAGAAATCGCAATTGAATTTTTAGCCACATAAACAAATGTAGGACCAGGGCTAATTGCACCTAGCATTAATGCCAATGCAATTGAACCTAAAATCAATAATGATTCCAAGAGACACCCCGACCCAGACTATTTTTAAGAATAGATATTTTACGCTACAACCGATTTTTGAAGATATAAAAATCTTTATTATTTCGCGATTACACTTTTATTCAATGCAAATTCATCAAAATTTCAATCATAAATTTAAATACACTTGTGTATTATCATCATACTTAGATCAAACAGATATTTTAGAGTAAAAACTCAATAAAAATTTATTTTTCAATATTTTAATTATATCAATAAAATCATCAAGGTATATAAAACATCCTAAAAAGCCATAAAATAGACCATATAAATCACAAAAATTAACTTCCATTTTCATGTATTTATAGGCTATAAAAAACCATAATAAAACTATGGTTTTAAATTATCCAAAATCAATATTTATACTCAGGGGTAAAAAATGCACAACAACAAAACCAACCGTTTAGATGCAAGCCAAGCACATTTATGGATCATTGGCGGTGGAATTGCTGGAATGGCAGCTGCCGCATTTGCCATACGTGATGCCAAAGTACCAGCTAAAAATATTCACATTCTCGAAGAGTTGGATGTCTCAGGTGGTTCAATGGATGGCGGTCATACACCACATGCTGCGCAAGCATGGGTTACCCGTGGTGGGCGGATGCTGACAGATGAAACATATTTATGTCTTTGGGACTTATTTTCGAGTATTCCATCCTTAGAAAATCCTGAAATTTCTGTTCGTGAAGAATGTCGTGAGTTTAATCAACAAGTCAAAACCCATGCACAAGCCCGTTTAATTGATGCGCAGCATGTGATTTCAGATGCCGCTAAACTGGGTTTAAATACACGCCATCGCGCGCAAATGTTACGCTTATTGGCGGCGAAAGAAGAAAAAATTGGCAGCCGCCGTATTGATGAATTTTTCGATGAGACCTTCTTTGAAACGAACTTTTGGCGTATGTGGCGTACGACATTTGCCTTTCAAAAATGGCACAGTGCAGCAGAACTTCGTCGCTATTTCTTACGCTTTATCCAAGAGTTACCACGTATTCATACCCTCGCTGGGGTAAAAAGAACCAAATACAACCAATATGATTCCATGATTTTGCCGCTACAACGTTGGTTGCTTGAACAAGGCGTAGATGTTCGTTTTGGCAATTATGTGACAGATGCAGACTTTCAAACCGATGAAGCAACCCTAGAACGTCGTGCAACACGCTTGTATGTCAACCTTCCTGAAGGTACTGAGCAAATCAACCTTCAAGAAAATGATCTTGCCATATTTACTTTAGGTTCAATTACAGCAGATTCCCGTTATGCTGGGAATGATGATGTTCCAGCGCTTATTCGTGATCGACTTGATCATGGTTGGACATTATGGGAAACCCTTGCGAAAAAAGCACCTGACTTTGGCCGACCAATGACCTTTTACGGCAACATTGATGAACATAAATGGGAGTCTTTTACACTCACCATGAAAGACGATGTTCTATTAAATCGCATCATTGATTACACAGGTAACCAGCCAGGTACTGGAGCACTGATGACTTGGTTTGAATCTGGTTGGCATTTATCGATTGTGGTGCCAGCTCAACCTCATTTTGCAAATTTACCAGAAGGCACCTTTACCCTCTGGGGCTATGGTTTCCAAATTGATCAAACAGGTGACTACATCAAAAAACCGATGTCACAAGCAACAGGCAATGAAATACTCACTGAACTGATTCTACAACTCGGTTTTGATGACATTCTTGAGCATGTTCTAGCAAATACCATTGTAACAACTGCAATGATGCCTTATGCATCAGCTTTATTTGCTTGCCGTAAGCCTGGTGACCGCCCACAGGTTATTCCACAAGGCTCACAAAACTTCGCATTTTTGGGACAATTTGTTGAAATTGAAGATGATGTGGTTTTTACTGTTGAATATTCTGTTCGTGGTGCCATGATTGCAATTTATGAGTTCTTTGGCGTAGAACGTGAAATTCCTGAGATCTATAATGGATTACTTGATCCTAAAGTCGGACTAAAAGCTTTAGAAACTGTTTTTCATTAATTCATTTAAAATCAACTGAGTTAAATTGAATTACAACAAAACGAGTGCATCCTCTTTTGATGCACTCGTTTTTATATTTTGAATAAAAATCAGGGTTGTGAATCCACTGAACGAGCACTGAGACGATAATCTTTTTCATACACAGGCATACCTGCGATATGGATTGAACGAACTTCAGTTTTTGTTGGTGTAGGTGGTTTCTTTTCACACCCAGCCAAAAATACTGCAAGTATTACACTCAAACTGATGGATAGCTTTTTCATGGCATCTCCTCCATTTTTTGTTTTATTTATAGTTCGAGCATAACAGTTCTGATTAAAAATACAGCTATTTTTTATTTCAAAAGGTGTCTATCTATAGAAAGTGGCTATACGTCACAAGCATGTATCATTAAAACAGCTTGATCTTCACCATTTTTATTTTTGTAACGGTAGTGAAAGCCACCATTTCCATCAAATTCCATGTCACTAAAATATTGAAAAGCATCTACGCTTACAGACTCAATTTTAGGGTATTGCTCTGGCTGAAGTTGAATTTTGTTTAAAACTTTCGCGGTAAATGCTTTTTGGAAAATAATCGTAGGGACATCTTTTAATTCAAATCGAGCGATACAACCAGTGTTTTCATCCACAGCAACAACGTTGTCTAAAGCCTGAACGATCCCCGCCTTCGAGATGAAAAGACTATGATGAACATTAAAGGTATAGCCATAGCTTAAATGCAAGAAATCCTCGGTTTGGTTTTCAACATTTAAACCACGCTCCCAGTTCATGACCAAAGGTAATCTATAATCATCGCCTTCATAGAGTACAAAATCACAATGATCATTTGCATCTTCATCGCATGTTTGCTGAATAACTGAAAATTGTCCTATCTTGGCCACTGTGCGATGAATCTGCTCGGCATAACCACTGCTAGAATAGGCCATCATGCTAAATAATATCGGAAATATTGTATTGATTATTTTTTTTGACATCAGATTTCTAATCAAGTTTTACTCAATACCAAATATACAGCTTCACTGGTAAATGTGCCATCTTGCTGAATCTGATAATACTGTCGTACTTGATCAGCGGCTTTGGACTGCAAATAGCGAATGGTATGGATACTCTCTACTGGTGTTTGCATACGCTCCACCCAACTTTGAAAATTTAACTGTAAACTTTGCTTTTCAATGGTTTCTACCTTAAAGCCTGCTTGTTCTACGATTTTTACCCATTCCGCCAAACTATAATTTCGAACATGGCTTGGATCACGAATGGTTTCTATGGTCTGAATAAAGGTGTCTAAAATTGGATTAGAATTGCCAATAATATCAAACAGGATCACTTTGCCATCAGCACGTAATACACGATAAATTTCATGAATTGCTTGAGTGATACTTTGCCAATGATGCGCAGAATAACGACTGATCACACAATCAAAATGCTCAACAGGAAAATCCAATTGCTCTGCTGCTCCAACCTGCCCTATGACATGATCGAATCCCTTTTGTTGAGATTGTGTGGTCACAAGATTGACCATTTCAGGCGTAATATCATAGGCAATTACTTGCTCAGTGAATGCTGCAATCTGATACGTGACATGCCCACCACCGCAGCCTAGATCCAAAACTCGTTTGAATTGATGCTGTTGGATTAAATTTTGCATTTTTTCAAACTCAATGCCTTGTGCATGTACTTGGCTATTTAAGTATGCTTCTGATTTATTTTGATATTGTGCCTGATTAACTTGCTGTTGAGTGGTCATTGTCGTGTCCTTGTTGTCGAATAAAACGACAATAGACAACTCAATTAAAAAATAAAAATGATGAATTTTAATAAAATTAATAACTTTATTTTATTTATGTTAACTCATAATTATCCGATAATCAGACTGACAAGGGTTTTGAATGATAACATCCTGTACCCCCATCTCGTTTCCGATCTTAATATTATAGTTAAATGAAAAATCACCATTATCCTCAAAATTTGCCGTTGCAGGATAGTTCAGCTTTTTAAATTGCGGCACTTTGTTGTTGAGCACTAAGCGTACTCGAAAATCAGGAATGCTATAAAATACCAATGAATTCGGCATATTTTTTAAATTCGATTCAAAAGTGACAAAACAACTTTGCTGCCCATTCATCGCAAGAAAACTACTATAATCTTTTTGTTGGTTTTTATCGTTAATCACAGTGAGATTATACTCACTTCCTGTTAGCCCTAACAAAAACCCCATTAAATTTGGATTAAATTGATAAACGTTTGCGGTTTTACTCCAATTTTCCATTAATACCTGCTTCTTTCCTTTAGCATCATAGAGTACATAGTCACAACTAGAACCATGCTGAGTGCAAGACTCTTTTTGAATTTTCAGTTTCCCTGCACGGCCCAATACCTCGTATTCAGGGTCAACTTCGACAGCAGCATCAGCTTGTGCAAAAGCAGGATAACTACCGAAAAAAGTCAGAGCAAATAAACAACCCTTTATTATTTTCAACATACTTAACGTTCCCAATCTCTCAACATTTTTTAATATAGATTCAAGTTCAATTCTTGCTCAAAAATACAATTTTAACTTTTTAGACACGGCGAACTTTTCGATTTAAAGTCCTTACCCCAAGTACGATATCCTTGGGTATCAATATGATAGCGATTATTACCATAAACACCTAAACCCATTTTATAACTTTTGCCTTCCACTTGCCAAAAATGACACATTTTTTTAAGCAATAATTCGCGATCTTTTTTAATGGTTTCTTTGGGTGATAGCACATGAAAATCAACGGCATAATTACTTAAATGCTTACTTTTTTCCGCCCCACCTATGCATTTATTTAATTCAGGGGCACGATAGATTGCTGAAATCGTATATGTTTTAAAATATTCATTTCGATTTAACTTTTCCACCAATTGCAAACTACTCACCACATTTTTCCAAAAGGCTTTAGGTGGAATGGCAAAACGTTTTGAGTAACACTGTTCTGGCATATAGTTTCGGCTGGTTGTCAGCTCCATCAGACTAGGCGGATGTTTTAAATACTGCGACATAAACTGATAATAATCTGCCAATAATTGGGGGTCTTGTTGCGCCTTCCAAAGCTTGAATTGTTGTTCAATCTGATGATCTGATGATTTTCTTGAAGATGCGGCCTGATCTGCTTTTTTCTCAGATGGCGTACAGGCATTTAATACCAATACACTGATGCAGCAGATCGAAATAACAATATTTTTAAAAATTTTCACAATTTCAGCACACTTATTGTTTTATTTTAAAGGGTAAATATTTAGAAATCTAAACCTATTTATAGGATTTATTAATCATTGACCTAAGTCATTCTAACCAATCTAATCAACTTTAAAGCTGCAATTTACAAAAATCCACAGAGTTAGCAATTTACAACGGACAAAAATGTCCGTTAAATATCAGAATAAAATTTAATGCAATTTCCCCTATGCGTATACGTCAAAAACAAGCGGCACAAAATCGCGAAGATTTGCTTAATGCTGCACTGAAAATATTCCGTAAACAAGGGATTCGTGCGCCATTACAGCTTGTGATTGATGAAGCTGGCGTTGGACGGGCAACCTTTTATCGTAATTTTAAAGATCGCCGTGAGTTGGTCATCGCCTTGATGGAACAAGCATTAACTCGTCTAGATGAACGGGCAAAAAGCTTTTCAGAATATCCTGATGGTTTGATTCGGTTAATTCGCAATCATGTCGAGAATCTGCCTTATCTCACCGCCTTGATGGAATATTGGCGTGTGATTGATCGTAATGACCCAAGTATGGTGGATATTTATCAACGGCGTGACGCAATTCTTCAACCGCTGATTGATCAAGCCATTGCCCATCGAATTTGCCGACCAGATCTTACCCCAAAAGATTATGCGCTAATTACTGGTATTCTAAGGGCTTCCTTTCAAGGGCTAACCGACGAAGAACAAGTTCAACTGGCCACACGTGCAGTTGACTTACTGATTGATGGCATCAAGGCGTAATTGAGGCACTTATGGATAAATCGCCACGTTTACTTGAACCTGCCCCAGATTGGACACCTGAAGAGCGTCCAACCTTACCAGGCTCGCCTGCGGCTATTGCACATCCAACACATAAAAAGCTGATTTATTTTTTTATTGGCCTGTTTGTTGCGATCTCAGGCAGTTTAAGTAATGGTTTTATTACTGCAAATTTACCACTTATTCAGGGTGAATACTCGCTAACGCCTTCAGAGGCTGCATGGATTCCCGCAGCTTATGTGATGGCAAATATTAGTTCCAACATGATTCTGTTTAAAGCTCGGCAACAATATGGGTTACGGCTTTTTTCTGAAATTGGTTTAGTGCTTTTTATTTGTGTGTTGGTGCTGCATATCTTTGTGCACACCTTTGAAATGGCATTGTTTGTCCGTGTGATCAGCGGTTTAGTTGCCGCCCCCCTGAGTTCTTTAGGCATGTACTACATCATGCAGGCCTTTAAACGAGAAAACTTTGGACGAGGAATTTATCTCGCACTGGGCTTTCAGCAATTGGGTATCCCACTGGCATGGATCATTTCCCCATCTCTGGTCGATGTAAATGACTGGATTGTGCTCTATACCTTTGAGTTGGGTTTAGCGATATGTTGTTTGGCTATGGTGGTTTCTTTAAAACTGCCGCGTAGCTTAAGAATCGAAGTCTTTGAAAAACAGGATTTCTTTACTTTTGCCTTACTCGCACCTGGTTTTGCCCTGCTATGTATCGTCCTGACCCAAGGCCCAATCCTTTGGTGGTTTGAAGTCAAATGGTTAGGGTATGCCTTAATTGCAGGATTCAGTCTTATTGTTATCGGACTGACTTATGAACATTACCGTGTCAATCCGCTTATCATTACCCGTTGGCTAGGTTCAGCCACCACACTTAAATTTGTGTTTGGTGCGTTGGCGATTCGCTTGCTAATGTCTGAGCAAAGTTACGCAGCTGTTAACTTTTTAAAAACCATGGGCATGGGACCTGATCAGTTCGTTACCTTGTATAGCGTGATTTTTCTTGGCATTGTGCTCGGCACTGTTTTTAGCGCCATGACCTTTAAAAGAGAGCGCATCTCATGGCAATTGGTCAGTGCTGTGGTCTTGGTTCTTATCGCCTGCGCTCTAGACTATCACCTCACCAGTGATGTACGACCTGTGAATTTTTACCGCAGCCAATTTATCGTTGGCTTTGCCAGTGGTATGTTTATCGGACCATTGTTGCTGACAGGGATTATTAATGCCTTACAAAAAGGTCCATCACACATGGTCACTTTTGTGGTGTTGTTCTCTGCAACACAAAGCTTTGGTGGTTTAATTGGAAATTCATTCTTTTCAACCTATCAACAATTACGCACGCAAAATTATCGGGCTGAAATTGTCAGTGACTTGTCACCCACTGATCCATTGGTGGTGCAACGACTTGCAGCCTATCAGCAAGCAGCCAATAAATATACTTTAGATGCATCACTCGAACAGAACCAAGCTTATCGCAATTTAAACCAGATTGTGACACGAGAAGCGCAAGTGCGTGCCTATAATGATGTGATTGCATTAAATGGAATTTTCGCCATTTTACTGTTGATTTGGAGTAGTTTTAATATTGCTTGGACACGCTATCAACTCAAAAAACAGCAACAGGTCCTCAATAGCAGTTAGACAGATCTCAGGCTATTCCGAAATCAGATGATCCATGATGTCACGCTATGTATTAAAAAATATTTGAGAATTCTTATGTCGCAAGATCAAAAACCAACAGAGCAAGCAGCAGTTACACCACCACAAGCACCTGCAACAGCAGCAGCGCCACCACCATCCAGTAAGCTTATTCCAACAGCGAAAAGAACATTGCTGTTGATGCTCTTGGTCTTGTTGGTGGGGATTGCTGTGATTATGCGCGCATGGAAAATTGGCCCTTTTGATAGCAGCATAGAATCCACCGACAATAGTTATATCAAAGGCAGAACCACAGTTTTATCTTCTCAAATCAATGGTTATGTCAAAGATGTATTGGTGACTGATTTTGACCATGTCAAAAAGGGTCAGCCGTTAATGCATATTGATACCACAACCTATGATCAGAAAGTGACTCAGGCTGAAGCAGGTGTTGATCAGGCCAATACCACTTTAGCCAATCAAACCCAAGCGATTGAACAACGTAAAGCAGATATTGTGGCTGCACAAGCCAAAGTTGAACAAGCCAAAGCAAGTTATGAACTTTCAACAGCACAACTCAATCGTTATCAACAATTAGGAAATACTGGCGCAACCTCTAAAACAGAACAAGACAAAGCGGCTGCGGATGTAAAAAATAATTTAGCCTTACTCAAACAAGCGGAAGCCAATGTATTGGTTGCTCAAGAAGCATTAAAAACAGCTCAAGTGGCTCAATCGGGCTTAAAAGCACAAGTCACCAATGCCAAGGCACAATTTGATCAAGCGGTAACGACAAAAGACTACAGCGTGATTGCAGCACCGATGGATGGACAGTTGGGCGAAGTTACTCCTCGTGTGGGACAATATGTTGCAGCTGGTACCCAGTTAATGTATCTAATTCCGCAACAAACCTGGGTGATTGCCAATTTCAAAGAAACACAAATTGCCGATATGCACATCGGGCAAAAAGCAACATTTACGGTAGATGCTATGAAACATCAAAAATTTACTGGCCGTATTGAACAGATTTCACCTGCTGCAGGTGCTGAGTTTAGTGTGCTTAAGCCTGACAACACCACAGGTAATTTTACCAAGGTCGTACAGCGTATTTCTGTGCGGATTGCTATTGATCCCAATCAAAAAGGTTTAGAATTTTTACGACCGGGGATGTCTGTGGTGACTTCCGTCGATACCAGCACTCAATGATCCGCCTAAGTGAAAAGCTTACGTTAAAAAGGCTTGAGTTAAAACCTAGAAATTTATCCCCAATAATAGACATGAAACTCAATCAAACCTGTCTTGCTTTACAGGTTTGATTAGAATATCTTGAACAGGCTTAATTCAAAGCAAAGCTACTCATATACCCCCATTCAGTTAAAAAATCAGCATGTTTGATCATATTGCCCAAACTATTCCCTACCAAAGTTTAGATTTTGCTGGATCTGTTCAACTTACAGTTAAACGGCTTGATCTAATCCATCCACAAATTTCTGGCAATAAATTTTTTAAACTCAAATATAATTTGATTGAAGCACGTCAGCTTGGCCTAAAACAGATGCTGACGTTCGGTGGTGCCTATTCCAATCATATCGCTGCCACAGCCTATGCAGCACAGTTATTTGGATTTAAAAGCATCGGGATCATTCGGGGCGAGGAGTTAGCGCATAAACCGCTCAACCCTACTCTAACGACAGCACAGCAGTTGGGCATGCAGCTAGTTTTTGTTTCACGTGAAAAATATAGACAAAAAAATAATCATGACTGGATCGATGAATTAACACAACATTATCCAAACACTTATATTATTCCTGAAGGTGGAACTAATGAGCTTGCTATACAAGGTTGTCAGGAAATTTTAACGCCAGAAGATTTAAATCATTATGATGTGATTTGCTGTGCGGTAGGAACAGGTGGCACAATCACTGGGCTGATTAACGCCAGTTCATCACAGCAGGAAATTTTAGGATTTTCAGCACTTAAAGGTGATTTTTTACAACAAGATGTCAGTCAACTCACCCATAAAAGCAATTGGAAAATACTGGATGATTATTGTTTTGGAGGTTATGCCAAAACCACAGTTGAATTAGTTAGCTTTATAAACAACTTTGAGCAGCAATATCGCATTCCGCTTGAACAGATTTATACTGGGAAAATGTTTTATGGGATTTTTGATTTAATTTCAAAAGGTTACTTTAAAGAAAATGCAAAAATCTTGATTCTGCATAGTGGTGGCTTGCAAGGACGTAGCTAAACCCTACCTATTTATAATTGTCCTGAAAATTACTTTAAATTTGTCTATAATCCCCTGCTCAAAGTTTCCATGAGTGTGATATGTCTTCTAACCAATATGATGTGATTGTCCTCGGCGCGGGTGCTTCAGGTTTAATGCTTGCGGCAAAAGCAGCTGCCCGTGGTCGTAAAGTCTTAGTGGTTGAGAAAGCCAATAAAATTGGTAAAAAAATCCTCATGTCAGGTGGTGGTAAATGTAACTTCACCAATCTTTATGTCGAACCTGAAAATTTTATTTCACATAACCCACATTTTGTCATCTCTGCCCTGACGCGTTATACCAATTGGGACTTTATTGGGATGGTCTGTGAATATGGCATTGACTATGAAGAACGCAAACATGGACAACTGTTTACCTTAAATGGCGCAAAAGAAATCTTAAGCATGCTACTCAACGAATGTGAAAAAACACATCATGTTGAGATTAAAACCAGCTGTGAAGTCAAAGCGATCAACACAGTTGACGATCAGACTTTTCAAGTCGCCACCAATTTAGGCTATTTTCAGGCTGAATCGGTTGTTGTTGCATCAGGAGGCTTATCTATTCCAACATTGGGTGGCTCTGGCATCGGCTATGAGATTGCCAAACAATTTGGTCACCACATCTATCCTACACGCGCAGGTTTAGTTCCCTTCACTTTTTCAGATCAATTTAAAGAAGTTACCACTCGTTTAAGCGGCAATGCGGTTGAAGCAACGCTATCTAACGAACTGATCGCATTTACTGAAGCATTGTTGTTTACACATCGTGGCTTAAGTGGTCCAAGCTCATTACAACTTTCAAATTATTGGAATGCAGGACAAGCATTCCATATTAACTTTTTACCAAGTCTTGAGCTGTTTGATTTTTTAAAGCGCAAAAAGCAAAGCCAACCTAAGGTGTTAATCAGAACCTTACTGACTGAACTTTTACCGAAAAGTGTAGTGATTGAACTACAAAATCTCATTTGGTCCGAGTGGGCTGAAACGGCGATTGGGCAATTAAGTGATGAAAAACTTGAAACGATTGCCAATAAACTACAGCAATTTGAAGTCAAACCCTCTGGTACTGAAGGCTATCGGACTGCAGAAGTCACTTTAGGCGGTGTTGACACCACTGAAGTTTCATCAAAAACCATGGAAAGTAAAAAACAAAAAGGTTTATTTTTTATAGGTGAGATCTTAGATGTGACTGGTCATTTAGGTGGGTTTAATTTTCAGTGGGCATGGGCTTCAGCACATGCCGCTTCAGAATATGTTTAATTTAAACTGATTAATAGATAGAAAGCTTATTCTAAATAATCTGTTTTAAATAAGATAAGTTGGTTCTGGATTTGCTGCTTCTGGGTCACTCGTTGAATCGCCAAATCCATCGACTTTAGATCATGGTTTTTTGCAAATAACGACTGATGAATTTTGTGTAAAAAATAGATGATCTTCATTTCAATTCCTTTGAAAATGATATTTATCAGATGAGTGAGTTTTATATTGCCTACATATTCACCCATTCAATCTAGACAATAAATCATCTGATGTCTATCTATTTTCTATAAAAAAACCGATAAAATTCATGCTTTGTAAACACAATCACTCTTGAGATTTGTTTTGAGATTCATGTTGTTGCTTAACAATTTCGGACGGTTGCTTTTTCGGTTTTGCAAACACAAACTTATAAGCACTTGCTAAAAACCCTACAGTGATTCCTGCAATCACAATGGGTGCAATGAAATTATTTGGCTTTTTCTTAGACATCTCTATTCCCTCTCACTTTTGACCTAAAAATAAAAAGATCGATCAAGCATCAATCCTGATCGATCTTTAAAAGAATTTAAATGTTAATTCGGGTCATCTTTGTCCTGTTTCAATGAATCAGTAAGTGACTTGTACTCATTTTCAATCGCAGGGGTATCTGCGGTTACTTGCGTAGCGTCTGTACCGCTTGGCTGTGATGGATAAGTATTTTCTTGCTTTAAAGGATTCGGTTGACTTGCCTCTTTCTTGGCTTTATCGATTAAATCCGTTAAAACGCGTTCTGCAGGTTGACGTCCACCTAGGCCAAAAGCCAATGCAAAAGCAACTGCCACAGAACCCAAGGTTAAGCCAAAAGCAAGATTAACGATCGAATCGGCAATTCCCATGGCTTTTAAACCCATTGCAATCACCAGCCCCATGATCAAAACACGAACCAAGTTGCCTAACCATCTTGAGCTATTGTACTCACCACGTTGCACCACATTCGCCACGATATTGGCCAACCAGAAACCGATCACCAAAATCACTGCGCCTAACAAAATGTTGGCACCAAAGTAAATAAACATTGAAATCAAATGACTAACTTGCTCAAAGCCCAGTCGATTTGCCGCTTCAGAAACAGCAAATAACATGGTAAAGAAAACAATCAGATAACCAATGATACAAGAAACTTTCGTGTCACCTAAAAAGCGTTGTAAATCTAATTTTGCAGGAATTTCATCAACACCCGTTCCAGCAACAACTTCTGAAACCAAACGCCCCACAAAACGAGATACCACATAGGCCACAATTAAAATTAATCCAGCTGCAATAATATGTGGAATTGCATACATGATTTCGCCCAGCATTGCGGTTGCTGGTTGTGAAATAGCTTGTATACCAAGTGCTTCAAAAGCCACAATTAACGCAGTAATCATGACAACGGCAAAAACAAAAGAGCCTAAAAACTTCGCTAAACCTTGGTTTGAGTTTTTAAATAGCCCTACTTTTTCTATTTGAGTTTGTAAATTTAGACTGTTGATTAAACCCTCAACAATCCCGCGCAGGATTTTTGCCAAGATATAACCGACAAAAACGATGACACCCGCAATGAAAATATTTGGTATATAAGAGACTGCTTCATTCAGCATGTTCTGCACTGGAAGCAATAAGCCTTGCAAACCTAAAATTGATAATACAATTGGTAGGAACAGCAATAAAATTAGCCAGTACACAATATCAGCGATATTCTGACTGATCGGACTGACCCCAACATCGGCACTTAATTTCTCATCAAGTTGAGTCCGATCCAAAGCTTTTTTCAAGCCGACTTTAACCAGATTTGCCACAATCCAACCAATAAACCCAATGGCGACGGCAGCCAGTAATTGTGGAATAAACAATAAGAATTGCTGAATCATCAAACTAAATGGGCTGCTTACGCTGGTAAGATTCAGCACATTTAATGCACCAATCACCGCGATCACCATCACCACCCAAAAAACAATTCGAGAAACAATACTTTCAATATTTGAACGATGACCTGTTGCTGAAGACAATTTTGTATTTGTACCTAGTTTTTCTAGGATTTTTTTAATTCCTGCTGCAACAATTAGTGCAATAATCCATCCCACAATAAGGATGGCAACAGCGGCGAGAATCGGGTGGAATTGATCCCAATAATACATGGCATCAAATCTCCCCCTTGTTTGTAAAATTTCATTCATTTTTTATTTCCTCAAGTTATAGATTTATAACAATCTGAGCGTGCTCAAATGACTTTAAGCAACATTCTTTATTTGAATTGGATACTTGATGAATTACTCTTCTACTTTATCTATTGCTTATATAACGAGCAAATTTAACTGCATAAATACAACAAAAGCATGCAAAAATGAAAAACTCCAGCTTTGCAGCTAGAGTTTGTCTGATCAATATAATCTTTATAAATGATTATGGGATTAAACCCAGTCGGCGATCATGTAAACAAGCAAGGAAACAAGAAATAACCCCACAAGAATAAGCATATAAATGGGTAAGCGATTCTTATGCGTTATATCTTCAGTACTTGTTACATAAGATGGTTTATTGAAATCGTGTTTCATGACGTCCACCTCCATCGAATTGATGTATTTTTATACTAACAGGCTATTTATGATCTGTGTGTAAAAATATTTTAAGCAAAAGTAAATTTTATTTCGAGCAGTTCTTGAAAGATAAATGAGCTATAATATGTACCCCATTTTTTGGCTATTGTAGATATGGCTTATCAACGACAAAGTGTCGAGTTGGACTTGGACACTGATGTCACGCATCAATGCTTCACACATACCTCAAGAGATGACCATCTCATTGGAATTATTGAATTTAATAAGCCTAGTTATATTCTAAAATGGGGTGATTTAGAGTATTTCCGTCGCCGTACAGATGAATTATCCGTTATGCCGTTCCCAGAATGTATCAATGCGATGATTATTGATATTCGCAATATTGTGCCATTTCTGGATAACGAAGTTCCAATCGTGCCATGGCGCTTACTTGAAGAAGACTGCCCGATACGACTTGTTGTGCCTCAAGATCGTTTAGAACATTATGCAGGGATCTTTGAACCAACGTGGTTAACCACAGACATTGAAATTGCCATTCAAGAATTACGCGAATTTATGGATATGTTCGTACACTAACAGCATATCCATAGCTTAAAAAATAAGATTTATTTTTTGCTTATTTGTATTGACGCAGATTTCATCAATGACTTTGATTTCTCAAAGTAAAGTCAACAATTTAAACAGATCATTGACCAAACATTTTAGCTGCCATACGCTGCGCTTGCTTTCCATAAAACCAATAGGTAATTAAATATAAAGGGATTGCCAACATCAGCAACATGATCAATGCAGTGAGCAAAAATTGAGTATTTTGCAGATACATCACAAAAGTTTTCCACACGTCTGGATCATTCTGAGAAAAAAACCAAACACCCGCAAATACCCCAAGTAAATTATAGCCCCAAAATATTGCGGTATAACCAAGGGTCAGTTTTTTACGCTCTTGGTCTGTAGGCGCACGACGTTGTTGTTTGAGAAAACGATATAACACGATAATCATCGCAATCAAATAAGGTATTGCGGTTAACACGCCAGCAATTTCATTGGGCAATAATGCAGCCAATACACCTGCAACCATGGTCAAGACTAAACAAAGCAGCAAAAACCACAAAAAATATTTGTTTAAAGACACCATGACGACAGCCTAGATTGCATAAAGAACAATATTATAATTTTTTTTCAACTTTTTTTCATTTTCTTGTCAACCAATTTGAAACTGCTGTCGTTATATAAGTATAAGGTCTGCAGCAACCAAATTGATTGCACGGCATCCGCAAAGAAATTTGGAGACCTTCTCTCAGAGAAACTAAAAACTTATGCTTCTTAAGATTCAACTTAGCAGCCTGAATCTTTATAACGAAGTATTTTGGCCGACGATTTACTCATCACTCGAATCGTCGGCTTTTGTTTTTCTGGTATTTGTGTTTTTATCGTTTCTGCTTTGACCACGTGTATGTGTATCGCGTACTTGTTCTAACAATACAATCTCTTAGAACCTGTCAATTTCCTCATACTTGAATAAAAAATACAGATCGTCTTTGATTCGATAAAACAAAATTCACTTTTGTCTTGTAAATCAACAAGACGATCTCATGTTCAGTATTGGTATAAGCTTAAATTTGTTTCATCTTGAACTGTTGAGCCACTTTTAAAATTGCCATAAATCCAGCCACAGTAAAAGCCAACATCAAAATTCCCATATTGAATAAATGATTCCATACAAGAAAATTCAATACCACACCACCCAATAAGCCACACGCAAATTGCATACTGCCCATAATTGCACTTGCAGTTCCTGCTCTTGAGCCTTGTTCAGACATCGCCAATGCCATCGCATTCGGTCCAGTAAAACCAATCCCTGAAACAGAGAAAAATAAACCCAACATGACAATCGCCAATGGTGCATCAGACATGAAACCTGCGCTGACAATAATCAATGCGCCTGTAACCTGAATCAAACCACCAATTTTCAAGCGCAGGATCACCGAGAGTTTGTTGGCTAAACGCTTATTGATAGAAGACAGTAAAATGATACCAAAAGCATTAAAACCAAAGGCAATAGCAAACTGTTGCTGAGTTAAATGATAACCATCCATCAACACTGCTGCCGCGGAACTGATATAACAAAATAGTGCTGCACCAGTAAAACAACCTGCCAACATTGGAAAGCGAAAGCTTCGATCTTTAAAAATACAAGCATATAAAATAAACACTTGTTTAAAGTTGAGATGCAGCCTGCGTTCTGGTGCGAGTGTTTCCTTAAATAAAAAGTGTACACAAAACAAGCAGAACAAACCAATCACAAACAAGGCGATAAAGACGCCTTGCCAACTAAAGAATTGTAGAATGGCGGCACCCAAAGTTGGAGCAAGAATTGGGGCAATCCCCATCACAATCATCATACTGGAAAAAGCTTGCGCTGAACCTTGTACATCTAAACGATCTCGAATTGCAGCCCGTGCCATCACCACCCCCACACAGCCCCCTAAGGCTTGTAAAACGCGTGCGGCAATCAACGACCAATGATCAGGTGCTAAAACACACAGCAAGCTGGCAAAAGCAAACAGGGTCATACCAAAATAAAGCGGTTTCTTACGCCCGATACGGTCACTGATTGGACCATAAATCAATTGACCAACAGCAAGACCAAAAAAATATGCAGGCAAGGTATTGGCGATCTGCTGGGTTGTCACATTAAAGTCTTGCGCCATTTGTGGCAATGCTGGCAAATACATATCAATGGATAAGGGACCCAAAGAAGTAAATAAAGCCAAAAGCATAATCCAGCCCGTTGAATACTGCTGACCCACGTTTTTTTCAGACATAGATGGTTTATAATTCGATAAGGAATGTTGCAGACAAGTTTACACTGTCCATTGTATGATTTGTCACAAAGATAAGTGAAAAGCCATATAAGTCAAATCGCATTGCCCAAGTACATAACACCCTATTGATTTAACAAGGATTTCCTTTGAACACTTGGCTGTTAAAACTCAGAAAAGCAACCTACAACACAAGTTTCATGTATAACTTGAGAATGATCATTGCCTTCACAGGGACTGCATTTGTACCTTATCTGTTGGGACAGCAGTTAATGACCATTCCACTGACCTTAGGGGTGGTTGCAGCAGGTCTCAGTGATATAGACGATCGCTTCTCTGTACGTATCATGAATTTGATCTATACCTATATCGGATTCTTTATCACCGCTGCCTCAGTGAGCCTGCTCTTTCCATACCCTATTCTGTTTGCCTTAGGTTTGATTGTTTCTTGTATTGGTTGGATTCTATTGGGTTCTTTGGGACGTCGCTATGCCACCATTTCTTATGGCTGTTTGGTGGTCTCTGTGTATTCCATGCTTGGGGTGCATTTATTTGATCAATGGTATATCCAGCCAAGTCTATTGGTGATTGGTGCAATTTGGTATGGGCTTATTTCAACCATCAGTTTTTTACTGTTCCCGGTACGGCAAGTTCAAGACAAATTGTCTCAATGTTTTTCATCATTAGGTAATTTTCTGTTTTCCAAATCCAATTTGTTTGATGTCGATATGACACCGACCAGCTATCAAGACAGTATGATTAGTTTGTCTATGGAAAATGGACAGCTCATCAGCATTTTTAATGATATGCGTACCGCCTTGTTGACGCGTTTAAAAGGTGACCGAGGACAACGTGATACGCGTCGTAGTTTACAATATTACTTTGTTGCACAAGATATTCATGAACGGGCCGATTCGGCACATATTGATTATCAAAAGCTGGCCAAAATGTTTGAACATAGCGATGTGTTATTTCGTTTCCAACGTATTTTAGCGCTGCAAGGTAAAGCCTGTAAGGATTTGAGTGATAGCATTTTACACCGCACCACCTACCAGCATAATGTCCGTTTTGAGCATGCTTTTAAAAACCTCAGATACTCGCTGGATAAACTCAAAAAAGAAGAAAATTATGACTTAATTTGGGTCAATTCACTGTTTGCGCTTTATCAAAACTTAAAGTCGATTGATGCCCAATTACAAAATCTCGAAACTGAACGCCATATAAAATACGATCAAAGTAAAAATTTCGAAAACCAACTTAAAGATGATGACCTCAAAGGTTGGGATGATATTGTCATTCGAATCAAACAAAATTTAACCCCTGAGTCTGTACTTTTTAGACATGCAATTCGCGTTTCGATTGTTTTGTTTATTGGCTATGTTTTTGTGCAACTCACCAATATTGAATACGGTTACTGGATTCTATTAACCGCACTGTTTGTCAGCCAACCAAACTTTAATGCGACCAAACGACGTTTGAGATTACGGATTATTGGAACCTTAGGCGGCATTATTTTAGGTTATGCAATTTTGTATTTTGTGCCCTCTATTGAAGGACAACTCTTATTACTCGTACTTAGTGGTGTATTGTTTTTTGATTTACGCAGTAAACAATATGCCCAAGCCACTGCCTTTATTACCATCATGGCGCTGATCAATTTTAACTTGGATGGGCTTGGCTATGAGGCAGCGCTACCTCGTATGATTGATACAGTGATTGGCTGTGCCCTCGCCTGGTTCGGTGTCAGCTTTATTTTCCCTGACTGGAAGTTCCGTCGTTTACCCCGCACCATTCAACGTTCACTTGAAGCTCAATGCAATTATTTGGCCAATGTTGTCGCTCAATATCATCAGGGGCGCAATAATAGTTTAGAGTATCGAATTGTTCGTCGTGCTGCACATAATCGGGATGCAGATGTTGCCTCTCTGATTTCAACCCTTGCCACTGAACCAGATTTCGATCCAAGTCAAAAAAGTTTAGCTTTTGAGTTCTTATGTCTAAATCATACCTTTCTTAGCTATATCGCAGCACTCGGCGCACATCGTGAGCAAGTGAAAGACCAACAAGTGCTTAATCTATTGGATCAAGCTTTAGATGATATCTCTGGGGCTTTATTACGGGATGAAATGCCTGATTTAACCGCGCATAATATGTTGAAAGCTATTCGTACCCGTTTAAGCCAATCCGAGTCAGAAGACTCTAAATCACTCATTATTCTTCAACAATTGTCATTAATGTTCAGTATTTTAAAGCAACTGAGTAGCTTGAAACAGAATTTAAGCCATGAACGAGATGATCAATCTACTGAATTGGCTTCTTTATAAATCTGCATCAAAATTGCATCGTTATTTGGTACAATAGGTGCACTAAATCTTGAGATTTAGTGCTAAACTCTGACTAGATTTACATACATTACTGACACTATGACTGCCAAGAATATTTACGCTTATACCTTACAACCTGTTCCGTACGAAGTTTCGGAAGCCGAACAACGCGGCGCTCAACTTGCAATTTGGCGTAGTACCAATAAAATTGGGATTAAAGCTTGGGCAATCATGGGTGTAGCAGTCATACTCTCATTACTTGGCATCGCTTTAATTAAAAACTATTCAACCATTATTTTTTGGGTGGTTCTTGCTGCGGTTGCCATCTATCTTTTGGTTCGCAAATTCGGTCTTGAATGGTATGTAAAACGCAAGATGAATGAATTTCCAGTTCAGGAAATCAAAGGTGTAAAATTAGGTGTACAGCCAAGTGGCATTGTGATGCGTCAACAAATGGGTGTACAAGAAGGTGTTGGAACCGTGGCTTGGAAAGACATTTATGAATGGTACAACACCCCTGAATTCTTACTGGTAAACTTTAAAGTGAAAGGCCAACAAGGCGCATATATTCTACCTAAACGTATGGATAGCAAGAATTTTCCCTTTGAAACACTGCGTAAACATTTAAAAGAAGTTGTTGGTGAACCCAAGACACTTTAATTTAAAATTTTAAAAGGCCTCCATTTTTGGAGGTTTTTTTGTACTTCGCTATTTTAATAAAAATGATAATGAGAATAAATATTATCTGCAAAATTCATTATCTCTCCGATTTATTCAGCTATAATTTGCTATCAAAAATATTCTGCCCTTTGCATTGCCATGTTTAAAAAGATTTTTTTTCAAATTCACTGGTTTCTAGGGATTACGGCTGGTTTAATTCTCTCAATTATGGGAGTGACTGGTGCAATCTATTCTTATGAACAACCTATTCAAAGATGGTTAAATCCAGACAGCTACACGGTAAAAGTTGAAAATCAGGCAAAACTCACGCCTGCTGAAATTTATCAACATTTCCAAACCCAAAACCCTGAAATGAAGATCAACAGTATTACTGTCGCGAAAGCCGCTGAAGAAGCTTCAAACATTAATATTGTCAAAGAAGGCGCTCGTAGAGGTTATACCATGATGGTAAACCCTTACACGGCTGAAGTTCTTCCTGAAGTGAAAGGCAAAGATTTTTTTCAATTTATACAGCAACTGCATCGTAACTTAACTGTGGGTGAAGTCGGTAAACAAATTACTGGCGCCAGTACCTTGATGTTAATTTTCTTTGTACTCAGTGGTCTCTATTTACGCTGGCCGAAAAAGCATTCTTTTAAACAATGGTTTGCCATTAAGCCTAAACTCAAAGGTCGTAATTTCCTTTGGGATCTACATGCAGTTGTCGGAACGTGGGTGGTGATCTTTTATTTACTTTTAGCATGTACAGGGCTGTATTGGTCATATGACTGGTGGCGTAATGGTATGTTTAAAGTAATGGGGGTTGAACGACCTCAGCCTGAAATGCAAGCGGCACGCGGTGGAGAAGGTCAAGGACGTCAAGGGGCTTCGGGCAATCCTCAACAACAACCACAACAACGTGGCGAAAAGCAAAATTCAACGACAGGTCATCAACAACCAGACCGTGAAAATAAGCATGAGAATAAAGAAGGTTTAAAACCAGAACAAATTCAACATGTACTTACTCAAACATGGAATGGGTTTAATGCTCAAATTAATCGTGACTATTCGACACTGACTGTTTCGATCCCTAAAAAGCCAGATGGTAAAGTTGAACTCACTTTTGTTGATGCTATTCCACAACATGAGCGTGCACGAAATAAAGCAACCTATAACTATCAAACTGCACAAATTGAAAAATTAGACTTATACGAAAGCAAACCACTCAATGAAAAAATCATGGGAAGTATGCTCCCTGTACACCGTGGTAGTTTCTTTGGCCCAGTTTTTCAATTCATCGCAATGCTTGCGGCATTGGCAATGCCATTATTTTTTGTTACTGGATGGATGCTGTATTTAAAACGTCGTAAGCAAAAGCGACTTACGCTTGCTGCAAAACAAGCGGGTTCAGCAATTCAAATTGATCCAAATGCAACACCTTGGTTAATTGCTTATGCCTCTCAAACAGGAATGTCTGAGCAATTGGCATGGCGCACCTCAACCAGTCTACAAGAAGCCCATCAGCCAACCACGGTAAAAGCTGTACAACAACTCTCTGAAGATGACCTCAAGCAAGCCAAACAGATTCTCTTGATTGCAAGTACCTATGGTACAGGTGAAGCACCTGACTTAGCCTCGCACTTTGAGAAAAAGCTTATGGCTACATCATTGGATCTTTCGCATTTAAAATATGCGGTTTTAGCATTGGGTTCACAAGACTATCCTGAGACCTATTGTAGCTTTGGGCATCGCATAGACGCATGGTTAAAACAATCTGGTGCTCAACAGTTGTTTGCTACGCTTGAAGTCAATAATGGCAACAATGCAGATATCCAACACTGGAATGATGCTTTAGCAAAAGCCACAAAGCTCGATCTACAAACAATGTCTATTGATAAAGTTTTTGATCAATGGCGTTTGACAAAACGAGAATTACTCAATCCAAACAGCTTAGGCGCACCCGCATTTAATCTTGAATTACAAGCCAGCTATGATACAGCTTGGCAAGCAGGTGATATTGCTGAAATTCAAACGGGGAATAGTCCAGAACGTATTCAATTGTTCTTGGATAAATATCAAGTTCATGCAGAAACAAAAGTGGATTCACTCGAACAAAGCATTCAAGAAGCGCTTTGGAATCGCGATTTAACTGTTGCTGTTGAACCTTTTGCCAATATGGAACACTTACTCGAACAACTCCCTACACTACCGACTCGTGAGTATTCGATTGCCAGTATTCCAAGTCAGCAAGTGTTGCGTTTGGTGGTTCGTCAGCAACAAAATCCTCAAGGTGAGCTTGGTCTCGGTTCTGGTTGGCTAACCGAACATGTACAATTGCGTGATAAAATTGCGTTAAGAATTCGTAATAATGAATCATTCCATTTAATTACCGATAACCGTCCGATTATCTGCATCGGAAATGGTACCGGGATTGCGGGATTAATGAGTTTGATTCATGCCCGTGTTCGTATGGACTATACTGAAAACTGGTTGATTTTTGGTGAACGCCAACAAGCAAACGATTATTTCTTTAAAGATACAATTCAAGCTTGGCAAAATACAGCGATGCTCAAACGTATTGATTTAGCCTTCTCTCGTGATCAAGCTGAAAAAATTTATGTACATCATAAACTGCGTGATCAAGCGGAAGAACTGAAAAAATGGGTGGCCAATGATGCGGTGATCTATGTCTGTGGCAGTATCAATGGTATGGCAACTGATGTTGATCTCGCTTTAATTGATATCCTTGGAGAAGACACAGTTGAACAATTACGTTTAGATGGTCGTTATCGTCGTGACGTTTATTAGGGTCTATTGAATAAATTTACCCGCCAAAACCGAGCTCGATTGCTCGGTTTTTTTTGATTCATATATAATAAATACACAGATTTCGTTTAGAATTAGACTAATTTTTAATGATTTGTTTTCACCCATGTATAACAATAAACTCTTCCGCATTGTCTTTTTTTTGCTGGGATTTGTCTTATTCCTCGATGGATTTATTTTAATTTTATATAAAAAAATCCACTTAGGAACAATACTCCCTTTGCTGATTGGCTTAGCTTTTATCACTACAGTGCTATGGAGCCAACACATTCAGCAGTATTTAGCACAACACTTAAAGTTAAAGAAAATCTGGCGCTTAGGATGGATTCTATTTACGCTTTGGTCTGTCAGCTTAATCGGCTTCTTTGGTTATATCCACTTAAAATCCCAACAAAATACAGCAGAAAACAATCTACAAGCGATTATTGTGTTAGGCAGTGGGATTACCCAAGGAAAAGCCTCACCGACCCTCGCAAAACGTTTAGATCAAGCCGGCGAAATTGCAAAACAACAATCACAAGCTTTGATCATTGTCAGTGGTGGTTTAGATTTTGGTGAAGAAAAAACCGAAGCAGAAATTATGTCGCAATATTTACAAGAGCATATGCAAATCCAAGCCAGTAGGATCCTACAAGAAAATAAAAGTACCAGTACTGACTTAAACCTAAAAAATAGCCAAGCGATTTTAAAAGCGCATGGTTTAACTTTAGACTCTAAAATTGCGATTGTGACCAGTGATTTTCACACCTTACGTGCCGCAGCAATCGCCAGAAAACAAGGCTATCATAACTTCATTACTGTAGGTGCTGAAACCCCACTCACGACACGTTATAACGCATGGTTAAGAGAGTACTTTGCCTATATCAGCGGGTGGATGCTCGGTGAATATTAAGGCACAGAAAGCCATATCATTGTCTGTACAGCGTTACTGATGTAAGCGAATTTTCCGTGGTAACGGTAAGCGTTTATTGTTTTGAAATAACTCAGGTTGAGTGGTATACATCTGATATAAATAATTTTTGATATCGAGTAAAAATTTATTTGTCGAAACTAAAATATTCCGCCCTTCAGGGGTTAAATTTATAGAAATTGCGGTATTATTTTGTTTGATAAAAGGAATCATCTGTTCAATAAAAACAATGAGTTCAACTTCTTGAACTGCGTAACGGCTCCAGTTATCTTTAATCAGAAGTTGTGCCAAATTTTTACTTTGCCAAACAGCTAAAGACTGTTGCCCTGTCGGTGATGCGCACAAAGCCCAGCCATCATCATAAAGAACAAAAACCTTGGTTTGTGAAACAATCATTTCGACAAAATGTTTATATTGGTCTAGGGTTTGAACTGAGTTTTTTTGAGTTGAAGACGCAGCTTTACGTTGATATGGATTTCGCATAGAAAATTTATTTTTAAAATACTTATGCTTATATATTATACAGAAGTTCTAAACAAATAACTAGATTGGAAAATTTGGTGGGCGCTGACGGGATCGAACCGCCGACATTCTGCTTGTAAGGCAGACGCTCTACCAACTGAGCTAAGCGCCCTGAGTGTGGATAAACAAAGTTGTTTACTCTGTTTGAACCTATAAGAAAAATCGATGATTTAATCTTAAGTTCTATCCTAAAGATGGGGAGTAAGCGATATAAAGTCTATAATGTTTGATCTTTAAAAATCAAAAACTTCAAATTCTTACTATTCCAAATATCTTGATCTCAGGAAAAAAGATAAATGGCGCAGCGGACGGGACTCGAACCCGCGACCCTCGGCGTGACAGGCCGATATTCTAACCAACTGAACTACCGCTGCGTTGTATATGGTGGGCGCTGACGGGATCGAACCGCCGACATTCTGCTTGTAAGGCAGACGCTCTACCAACTGAGCTAAGCGCCCTGAGTGTGGATCTTCACAATATTACTTTATCAGAACATAAAAGAAAACAATATTTCCTTTCAAATTCTTATACATCCAAATATCTTGATCTCAGGAAATAAGATAAATGGCGCAGCGGACGGGACTCGAACCCGCGACCCTCGGCGTGACAGGCCGATATTCTAACCAACTGAACTACCGCTGCATTGTATATGGTGGGCGCTGACGGGATCGAACCGCCGACATTCTGCTTGTAAGGCAGACGCTCTACCAACTGAGCTAAGCGCCCTAAACTAGAATAAATAAAAAACTATTTAGACTCTAATTCAGTATTACATGTCACTGCAAAATCATTCTAAAGTGGCGCAGCGGACGGGACTCGAACCCGCGACCCTCGGCGTGACAGGCCGATATTCTAACCAACTGAACTACCGCTGCACTTTAACAAATGAATTGCTATACATACGATGATTGAATTTAAGTGGCGCAGCGGACGGGACTCGAACCCGCGACCCTCGGCGTGACAGGCCGATATTCTAACCAACTGAACTACCGCTGCACTAAAAATTCAACGTTAAAGCTTGGTGGGCGCTGACGGGATCGAACCGCCGACATTCTGCTTGTAAGGCAGACGCTCTACCAACTGAGCTAAGCGCCCTAACGACTTCATCGTTTGTGAGGTGCATTATAGAGAATCTTTACTGAGTGTCAAACGCTTTTCTCGATGTTTTACCTATTTTAGGTTTGAGTGATTAAAAAATAGATCATTTTAGTTTAAATTGGTGTTTTTTGTTTATTATTTATCTATTTATAAGGTTTTAAAACCTGTATTTTAATTAAATTGAGTTGATCATTTAATCAATATTTTAACCCTATTATCTATTTGCTCTAAACTTAATAAAATATTCAGTACTGAATGATCAAGAATATCAAATAAAGGCTATTCGGATTTATCCATTTCATTCAGATTTTTTACAATAGGTTTTGGTTCAGGGCGCAACCAAAGCCAGATAGCCACAATCAACATGGTCACATCGGTAAAAATTTTCACAGCCAGTGGTGCATTGGTGAATAACATAATTACTCCACTGATCAACATCATAATACTGGCGATCCACTTTGCTTTACGTGGCACAGTCCCATTTTCACGCCAAGCACGAAGCGTTGCACCATATTTTGGATGATTGAGTAACCAAGCATCAACCTGTGGCCAACCTTTTGATGCCGCCCAAGCTGCCAAGATGAGGAAAACTGTCGTTGGCATTCCCGGTAATATTGCCCCAATAAACCCGAGTACAATAAAAACAATCACCAATGTTCGCCAAAACAAAACTTTCATAGATTAACTCAATCTGCCCATTCGACTAGTATACCGCCCAAATGATTTTGCCAGTATATTTTAAATCAATTGAAATCATTGTATTTTAAAATCACGGTGTTCATCATTTCCAATACAGTCAAATTGAGCTTGCATGTTGATCCACTTATTTGCTTGAATCTCAACACACTAAAAACCTTTTCTTTAAAAATAAACTGAGTGAGTCCTCAGCTTAGGACAACATACAATGACAGACTTCTTTGAGCCTTGGTTAAAGTACAAACACCCTATTGTTCGTCAATTGGCTTTTTGCATTGCCAGTCCCAATATTATTCAGCATCTGCCTGATGAATTAGAAATTAAAAATCGTTTTGAAGTACACAACTCGGCGTTTTGGCAACAACAATATATAGATTTTCAAACACGCTTAGATCAACTCGATCACGCCCCCACCCCACTCATTGAATTTGTACAACAGCTTAAAAGCACACGTTTAGGTTTACGTTTTGAATATTTATTTTGGTTCTGGTTACAAGATGAATCCAATCAACACTATCAACTGATTCAGCATAGTATCCAAATCATTGAAGCAAAGAATACATTAGGCGAAATTGATTTCCTTGTTCGTAATCAGGCCACAAAACAGATCGAGCATTGGGAAGTTGCTTTAAAGTACTATTTAGGCGAATCAAACTTACACTTAAAGCATTGGTATGGTCTAAATCGTAGCGACACCCTTTTACGAAAACTGAATCATTTCTCAGAAAAACAATTTCAATTTACCGAGGCTTTAGATCTTAAAATTGAAAAGAAACTGGCTGTAATGAAAGGACAGCTTTATCTGCCTGACAATAAAGACGATGTTGCACCGCCCTCATGGATCAACACGCAACGTCGATTGGGTCAATGGGGACATCACATTGCACAAGATTTTTACCGTCTACAACGGCATGAATGGATTTGCCCAGATCTAAAACAAAGCTCAGTTGCTGCCCAATTTTGGTGTAATGGTTTATATCATGATACCCATAGCCTGCAATTTTATATGTACCGCCAAGCCCCTCTGGCGCTTTTCTTTGACATAAATGCTTAATTATTCACGTTTCTTATACACGGTTTAACCAATCCACTCATAAAAACATAACGATATATTGACCCGATACTCGTATACTAAAATTCTAATTAACGCGTGAAACACGGAGATAGTAATGAAAAAAATTTTAGCAGTTTCAATGTTATTCGCTTTTGTTTTAGCTGGTTGCAACACATTTAAAGGTGTTGGTAAGGATGTATCTAAAGCGGGGGATGCTGTTACGAATTCTGCAGAAAAAGTTGAAAATAAATTGTAAGACTCAACTTCATTCTACAACATGAGCCTTATCTCAATAGATAAGGCTTTTTTAATGCCAATTTAAATAGTTTTATCCTTTCTCAAGCTTTAAGGTTTTCATTCGGTTTTATCTTCCTCTATTATATTGTTCAATTTACTTACTTGATCAATGTCCATGAATCATTCGGATACCTTAGAACTGAGTTTACAACTTCTTCGTCAGCCTTCCGTGACACCTATAGACCATACCTGCCAAACTATCATGGCAGATCGTCTGTCTGCTATTGGCTTTAATATTGAAAATATGCGTTTTGAAGATGTTGATAATCTTTGGGCAAGACGCGGAACGGCATCTCCAGTTTTCTGTTTTGCAGGTCATACCGATGTTGTGCCTACAGGTCATCTAGATGCATGGGAGTCTGATCCATTCCTACCTGAAATTCGTGATGGCAAACTCTATGGTCGTGGCAGTGCTGATATGAAAACAGCATTGGCTGCAATGGTGGTTGCATCTGAACGTTTTGTAAAGAATCATCCCAACCATAAAGGTTCTATTGCTTTTTTAATCACCTCTGATGAAGAAGGCCCTTCTATCAATGGTACGGTTAAAGTTGTCGAAACCTTAGAAGCACGTAATGAAAAAATGACATGGTGCCTTGTCGGTGAGCCTTCAAGTACAGATACGCTGGGCGATATCGTAAAAAATGGCCGTCGTGGGTCATTAAATGCAGTGTTAACGGTAAAAGGGAAACAAGGCCATGTTGCCTACCCGCATTTAGCCATCAACCCCATTCATACCGCGTCAAAAGCCTTAGCTGAACTCTGTGATACGGTATGGGACAATGGCAATGAATACTTCCCTGCAACTTCATTCCAAGTTTCCAATATTCAAGCAGGTACAGGTGCAACCAATGTTGTACCCGGTACGATGACCGTTACCTTTAACTTCCGTTACTCAACTGAAGTAACTGCAGATCAACTCAAATTACGTGTTCTTGAGATTTTAGATCGTCATCATGTTGATTATGATATTGAGTGGACCTTATCAGGTTTGCCCTTCTTAACCCCAGTCGGTGAATTGGTCAATGCTGCACGAACTGCAATTAAAAATGTGACAGGAACAGAGACCGAACTTTCAACCAGTGGTGGGACTTCTGATGGTCGTTTTATTGCTCCGACAGGCGCTCAAGTGCTTGAGTTAGGTGTTTTAAACGCAACGATTCATCAAATTAATGAGCATGTGAATATTGCTGAATTAGAGCCTTTGGCTGAAATCTACGAACAAATCTTAGTCGAATTACTCGCTTAAGCTGAGCGATTCTCACTAAGTAAAAAGGACGCAAATGCGTCCTTTTTTACAGATAAGCTTTGAAAGCATTACAGATCAAGTCTTCTTTATCCCAATCTGTAACTGGATTTGATCCAAATCCGGCACATGATAAGTCTTATCGCCAATTTTCACATATTGTAAAATCGTCTTATCTTTGATGCTATCCTCTGCGTCGACCACCTCTGAAATCCGTAGCCGTATCGAACTTGGCATTTCATTGCACATCAAGGCAAAACGCTCATCTGCATCTTCCCCTTCAATGATCAGTGCGACACCCAAGGTCTTTTTAGGATCACTGACACTAAATGTCGGCAACTTCTTTTCATGCCATTCCACGACATTGACATAGGTTGGACTATTCTGAGCAGAAAGCACCACATTTTGGGGTAATAACATTGGTGCTTTATCATAACAATCAATAATATATGCATCAATAAACCCAGTAGACACGGTAATTAAATGCTGTAATTCCCGTGTGCTAATTTTATCAATTGCAGATTTTTCAATATTCTTTGTCATGAGCGTTCCTATTTAACCGTCAACAAAGCTTCAATATTTTCCAATAAATCAGCTTCTTGGAATGGTTTACCCATATAATTTGTCACACCTAAGCTAAATGCCCGTTCACGATGTTTTTCACCTGTTCGTGACGTAATCATGATGATTGGCAAATCGCGGTGAATTTCATGATGGCGAACCAAGTTGGTGACTTCAAAACCATCCATTCGAGGCATTTCAATATCCAGCAACATCAAGTCTGGTTTGACATTTTCAAGTTGCTCAATCGCATCCACACCATCTTTCGCAGTAATCACATCGAAACCTTGGCGTTCAAGCAAACGTGAAGTGACCTTACGAACGGTAACTGAGTCATCCACGATCATAATCAAACGGCGTTGATCACGATGACGTTGTTTATCATGTTGAAGATGTTCAGCGCCACCTCGGGTAGATGCTTGAACTTGTCGTGCAATATTTTGTCCATCCAAAATCAAACACACCTGACCATCACCCAGAATGGTTGCACCCGCAATCGCATTGATGGTAGCAAACTGCTTACCAATCGGTTTAACCACAATTTGTGAACGTGAACCAATTAACTGATCAACCAGAATGGCAATGGATTGCCCCAAGCTTCCCTTGATCAACAACACTGGTAATGAATGTGCAAGTCCATGTAACCGTGGAGTGACTTGATTCGAGGTAAACTCACCTAAATAACGTAGCTTATAGCTTTGGAAATCGATATCAAAATAGTCATTTTGAGTTTCAAAATATTCTTCCAAAGCGGCTGGTGAAATTCGAACAATACGATCAATTTGCGATAATGGGACTGCAAATTGCTGATCACCGACTTTCACCATCAAGGCATCGCTGACCGCAACTGTTGTAGGTACGGTAATCGTAAAGGTTGAACCATGCCCCAACTCAGAACTGACACTCACTTGTCCACCAAGTGATTTAATTTCACTTTGCACAACATCCAAGCCAACACCACGACCAGAGATTTGTGTCACTTGCTGTGCTGTACTAAAACCTGGATGGAAAATAAACTGTAGGATTTCCTCAGGCTCTAACTGCTGATCAGTTTTGATTAAGCCTTTTTCGATTGCTTTATCACGAATAACTTTTGGATCAATTCCTTTACCATCATCTTTAAACGATACAAGCACATCTGTACCTTGACGACTAATATTCAAATCAATTCGACCTGTCAACGCTTTGCCCGACTTCTGACGCTGTTCCGCATCTTCAATCCCGTGGTCAATCGCATTACGCAACATATGCTCTAACGGTGAAACTAATTTTTCCAGAATATTACGATCCAACTCCCCTTCAGTATTATTGACTAAAAGCTCAGTGGGTTTATTCACGGTTGAAGAGGTCTGACGAACCAAACGCTGTAATCGAGGCAACAATCTTGAGAATGGTACCAGACGAGTACGCATCAAGCTTTCCTGAATTTCAGCTTGAATACGAGATTGCTGAAGCAATAAACCTTCAGTATCACGAATCTTTTCAGCCAACGTGGTCTTAAAATCAACCAAGTCAGATGCAGATTCAGCCAACGATTTTGATAACTGGTTTAGAGATGAATATTGGTCCATTTCTAAAGGGTCAAAATCTGCATAGCGAGCGCTTAAATCACCATGTTTTGCAATAATTTGGCTTTCTAACTCACCTTCCATACGGCGTAGCTGATCAGCCAAACGTTGAATAGCCAACTCCATATCAGTCAAGGTATTCCCTAACTGCCCCAAATCCATCTCAATACGTGAACGGTTGATCGCGTTTTCACCAGAAAGGTCAATCATTTTTTCAACCAAATCCGCAGAGATACGAATCATCTCATTGTTGGATTCAGTTTTTTGTGAAAGATCCCATTCACCCAGCATTGACGGTGGCTCAGTACCATCCCCCTGAACAAACTCACTGATCGATTGCTCAAAGATTAAATTTGTTCGAGATAATTTTTCTGGAAGCTGTGCAGAAACATCAACATATTCAATGCCATGTAAACTCGACTTTAAGCCTTCAAAATTATCATAGTGATGTTTAAAGATTGCAGCATCTAGCCAGTGAAAGGTTTTTTCCAATAAACCATCATAAACATTCGAGTTAAAATTATGTAAACCAAATTGCTCAAATGCATTTTCTAATTCATATGCAATATCAGCCACTTCTTCCAATTTCACCATTTTTGCACCGCCTTTTAAGCTGTGTGCAATACGTTGTAATTGGAGTAGGAAACTACGGTTGCTACGCTGATCAAACCATTGAGATAAAATGCTCAAACCATCATCAATCAGCTCTCGTGCTTCTTCAATAAAGGTTTCTCGAGCAACAACTTCAACAGGATCTAAACCTGTATCTTGATTTGCATCTATAAATAATTGAGCATCATCAATTGCAGGTCGTTGATCTTGATCCAACGGTTCAGTTTCAAGCAGTTCTGGAGTTTGATCAATCGCTAAAACGATATCATCTACAACATATTCAAGTTCATGCAAATCTACTGCATCATGACTAAATTGTGGCTCAACCGCAGTTGATGCTTGAACAGCTTCAATCGGACCTTGCTGATCAATATTGTGTAAAACACTGAGAATATGAGTAGCTGGATAATCAATTGATTTTTCACGGATCAATTGAATACGATCTGCCACATCATCTTGAATTAAACGAATCGCTTGAATAATGTGTGGTTCTGCTTTGAGTTGACCTTTAATCACGCGTTCATAAATGGTTTCCAACTCATGCGCAATCAAACCAATATGGGTGGCTTGCACCATATTTGCACCACCTTTTAAGGTATGCAAATAACGCATCAAATTGTTTAACGCGGTTGTGTCATCAGGATGGCTTGACCAAGTATTTAAGTCATGGTCCATTCCAACCAACAATTCGTCGGCTTCTTCAATAAAAATGTCGAGAACATCAGCATCAAATTCACGTTGACTATGTTCTGAGTCAATATTCTGTTTATCCAGATTAATTTGCGTCAGTACATAGTTCCCTACTGATTCAACAGGGTTCGCTGCAATTGAGAGTGTATCTGGCTGCTGTTCAGTGTCTAGCGCAGTCCTTGTTTCAACAATTTGACCAGCAACACCAGTGTCTATTTCTTGGTGTAAATAGTCATGTAACTCAGCCAAAATCGCTTGTGTTGATTCATTAAGGCTGACTCTTTGTCCTGAGGCCAAAGTATCGAATAAATGAATAAATTCCTGATGGGCCTTAGAAAACATTTCAAAAGCATAATCAGTATTTAATAAATCTGGCTTGCGAATAACTTGTTCATAACCATCTTTTAAAGCAAGACTAAAATCATGAATGCCTTGTGCAGCACGATTATTAGTATGATCTATCAACATCTGCGCTTGTTGAGCCAGTTGTTGGAAATATGCTGGATATTCAACTTGGGCGCGTTTATCAAACTCAAACTCGGCATCAAGCAATAGATCGATCTCAAGATCAACCAATTGTGTGACTAAACCAGTTTGCGAATGTTGATATTGATGTTGGAAATCATAGCGTTCCCAAGCATCATTAAATTTTTGATAAATGGTTTGTAGCTCAACAGCTTGATTACCTTTCAGCTTTAAAACATAGAGATAATCACTGACAAATTCAGCATAGTAAGTCAGTAGCGCATTTTCATTTTTTGAGGACTCGGTATCTTCTTGAACCAATACTTTAAATAAATGCTCGACCTTACCACTTGCTTCAAAGACCTCATTGACATGCGCCATTGAAGAACTGCCACGCAAAGTATGCAAGGCACGAATCAAGCGATTATATTGATCAGGCGTATGTTCTTCTAAGTGCAAAAATTCTTTAATTGCCGCCAGATGCTCCTCTGACTCTTCAACAAAGATTTCCAAGGTTTCAGAGGTTAAACTATCATCTGCAACAGTCGATTCAACTACCACTTCTTCTTCAGTCGTATCTGTAGAGCTATCTGCAACGAGATCAACCACATGCGGAGTGGTCACAGAGGTTCCTGCTGCTGTTGCAGTATCTTCACCAATCTCCAAACCAGTAATGACATTTTCATTATCCAGTGTATTTGATAATGCCAATAACTCGTCTAAAGCAGGTTCTAAGCTTTGTTTCTGTTGTAGCTGTTGCCCCAAATACACCAAAGGTGCTAAATCTAAATGATGCGGTTTTCGATTTAAAAACTCTGAATAGAGTTTGAACTTATAAATATTAAATACTGCACTTACATAGTGTTGAATCTCGGAAGTAAGTTCCAGATTTTTCGTAATAATACGATTTAATGTATCTTCAACAGTCCAAGCAAGTTCACCAGAACGTTTAGCCCCCACCATACGCCCAGACCCCTTAAGCGTATGAAAATAACGGCGAATATTGACCAATTCGGTATCTTTAAACTCTTCGAGTTGCCATCGATCAAGAGAGGTTTGTAGCTGTTCAAAAATTTCTTCAAGTTCTTCTACAAAAATTTCTAAAATTTCCTCATCCTGACCAAGATACGCATCTTCAGGTAAAGTAACGTGTTCCACTAAATGTTTTAATATTTCTTTCATAGCTCAGGCTTCTATGTTAGTTCCCGTCTTTGGGACTAAAACCTTTCAAAATACAGTCAAGCTGAATGGCTTTAGAAGGCGTTCCATTCTGTGCAATAGCCACTTGTTACAGTCGATATTGCACATATATAAAGTATCAATCGTTTTAGTCAGGCAGTTTAAAGTCTGAAACTGATTGACGTAATGAATCCGCCATACTTGCCAATTCAGAAACCGAACGGGCTGTATCAAATGTTGCACCAGTGGTTTGTGAAGTAATTTCTTGTACGACATTCATCGTATTTGCAATATGACCTGCTGAAGCAGACTGCAATTTCGCCGACTCAGAAATACTTTCAATCAAACCAGCCAAGTTACTTGATACTGTTTGAATCTCACCCAAGGCAACACCCGCATCTTTTGCAAGATTCGCACCACGCACAACTTCCGAGGTGGTTTGTTCCATTGAAATTACGGCTTCGTTGGTATCGGTCTGAATGGTTTTAACCAGTGTTTCAATCTGTTTGGTTGCAGATGCTGAACGTTCAGCAAGACGCTGTACCTCGTCCGCAACCACGGCGAAACCACGACCCGCTTCACCTGCCATAGATGCCTGAATTGCTGCATTTAATGCCAAGATGTTGGTTTGGTCGGCAATATCATTAATCAGCGATACGATGTTACCAATCTCTTGAGAAGATTCACCCAAACGTTTAATACGCTTAGAAGTTTCTTGAATCTGCTCACGAATTGTATCCATACCTTCGATTGAACGGTTTACTACATCTGCACCATTTGATGCAATTTGTACGGAACGCTGTGCTACCTCTGCTGATTCAGCAGCATTTGCAGATACGTGGTCAATCGACTGTGCAATTTCATTAATCGCTGTTGATGCCCCTGCAATCTCTTGCGCCTGATGCTCAGAAGCTTCAGCCAACTGGTTAGTAATCTGTTGGGTATTCTGCGTATATTGTGCAACTTCTTGAGAAGTGTCATTAATTCGAGATACTAGGTCACGTAATTGGTCAATCGCAAAGTTAATCGAATCGGCAATTGCACCAGTGAAGTCTTCCGATACCGTTGCATACGAACTTAAATCACCATCTGCCAAATCAGCAATTTCATCAAGTAAACGTAAAATCGCATTCTGGTTACGGTCATACTCGTCTTGTAAACGTGTTACACGAACTTTATCTGACTCACTACGTAAACCAAGAAGTTTAAATACAGCAAATAAGAATGCGCCGAGCGCAAGAAGTAAAATCAATGCAGGTAAAATCGTACCCACACCAGTATTTACCGAAAGTCGATCCAAACCTTTTAATAAATTATCCGATTGCGCAAAGATGTCTGACGATGCCTGACGTACTTTAAAAATCTGATCAGAGTTCTTTAGTACAGAAGTTGATGCCAATTGCACAATTTCATTGTAATCCGCTTTAATACTTTCTAAAGACTCACGTAGTTCAGGTTTATCAATACGTGTTACACCTAAATCGGCACTACCATTGAGTTGCGCATTTAAATACGTACCAAATGTTTCAGTATCCGCATTAAAGTCGTCTGCTGAAGCACGGGTATTATCCGAACCACTTAATACTGAACCAATAGAACGTAAAATACGTTCTGCAAGGAATACTTGGTTTTTCGCGATAACAACCTGAGTACTTGACATGTTGTCACGTGCCATTTGGTCAACCATTGCGTTATATTCCGCCTGCATGCCTGGGATCACATCCGCAACAGCAATGTTGGTGTCATATAATTGGTTAATGATTTTTTGGTGTGTCGCAATCATGTCGATATCAGCAGAAACTTGTTTCCAAGTTTTTTCAACGCCTTCCACTTGTTTTGAAGACGCATGAATATCTTTGACGACATCTAAGTTTTCTTTAAATTTCTTTTGCGATGCAACTAAAGCATCAATTGAGTCTTTCGAACCCGATGCGGTGGCTTCAGTTGCTTGACGTGATAAGGTCTGTGATAAAAGTTTTAATTCACCCAAGCTACGAGTTAAGTCGTTATTTCGAGGAACTGTATAGAATAGAACCAAAAGCAAAATAATCGCAACGATGATGCTGGCAATTGCCATTTGAATAAATGGCTTTGATTTGTCGCTTTCCCCAAACAACTTAGCAAATTCATCAATTTTTGATTTGGTTTTGGTTAATACGCCTGAACTACTTTTTTGAGCAGTATCCCCTGTATTTTTCTTCTTTAGTTTAAAGCCCATTCAGCTTCTCCCGATTCGCTTAACTCTCATTAGGCGTCAAAGCTAGTTTATAAATTTTTCTGATGCATTCATGTATTGAGGATCATTTAACAAACGACTAAACAAGAATATATTCCAAGCCTGATTATGCTGCTGAAAATATCCCTGACAATAGGTTTGAAGGTTTTCTTCTAATTGATTGTTTTTAGAAAAAAAGCCTTTTTTATTAAAATGTTGAATCCCCAAAACCTGATCTACGATCAGACCAACATAGTGGTCATTATGACTAATACATAAGACTTTTTGAGTAGGTAGAAATTGGCTTCTTTGCCCCGTTAAATAAAAAGCCAAATCAGAAACTGACAATAACCGTCCGCGAATATTCGCTAAACCTCTCACCCATCCCTGAACATTGGGAACGGGTGTGTATTTTGGCGGATAAATAACTTCTGAAACCTCACCCAAAGGCGCAACAAAATATTGCCCCATCATTTCAAATGCAATGCCTGACCATCGGTTTACTTCATTTTCATTGTCAGCGTAATTTTTATTTCCTCGCTTAGACAATCGAAGTAATTCGATAAATCCATTTGCTGCCATACATTATCCTGCTTGTAGATGTTGCTTAATCGTACTGATCAGCTGATTCTCATCAATCGGTTTGGTTAAGTAGTCACAAGCCCCTTGACGTTTTCCCCAAACGCGGTCGGTTTCTTGATCTTTAGTACTTACAATCACAATTGGAATATGCTTGGTGGCTGCACCACGTGCGATCTGACGAGTCGCTTGGAAACCATTTACACCAGGCATAACAACATCCATTAACACAAGATCCGGCAATTCAGCTTGCGCCAGTGTAATACCATCTGCACCATTGGTTGCTTCAATCACTTCAAATCCATGCTTAGCTAGAATTTCTTTAAATCTAAACATTTCTGTTGGTGAATCATCAACTATTAAAATTTTTGTCATTATTTCCCCCAAATTAACCGTTCATTTAAGCAGTCACATGATTGCGAATAGCATTTAATAGTTCATCTTTACTAAATGGTTTTGTTAAATATTCATCTGAACCGACAACACGACCTTTTGCTTGATCAAATAAGCCATCTTTACTGGATAACATGATGACTGGAATATTTTGATAATTTTGGGAGTTTTTAATCAAAGCGCAGGTTTGATAGCCATCCAGACGAGGCATCATGATATCAACAAAAACAATATCTGGATTTGCTTCAGCAATTTTAGATAAGGCTTCAAAACCGTCTACAGCAGTGACAACTTCACAACCTTCTCTTTGTAATAATGTTTCAGCAGTACGACGAATGGTTTTAGAATCATCGATCACCATGACTTTTAGATTTTGAAATTTATCGTCCATTTAATGCCCCTTTCCGTAAGCTTGGAATGAATTGTGCTGTACAGATTTATTTTTACAATTAATCATGTTTTTTTAACATATATTAACTCACTTTATCAATGAACATTTCTTGTCGGAAATCTCACTTCAAACAGTAAAACACAGTAAATCTCACATAAAAAAAAATATTCTGCTTTTTTTTAGAAGTTAATTGTTTATTAAAATTTTGTAACCACATAAAATGACCAAAGATAGTTTCAAAATCATATAACTTACATTGATTTTTTGGGGATGGTAGACTTTAAATGGATAGAATAATCTATTACCAAAATATAGCGTCAAAAACAAAAAAAATATGCAATACCGCCCTTTCAGTCAGCTTACTCATCTGTACTTTATCGGTCTATGCTGATACGCCTCAAGCTAAAGCGGTATGGTATCGATATTATGATAAAAATGGGGTGGCTAATATCAGCACCTCGGTCACCCCAGCACACATAAAAAATGGTTATGAAGCGCTTGATCGCAACATGCAAGTGATCAAACGTAATCATGCTTATAATGTCGAAAAAGATTTACAGCAATCGACATCACGCGCATCTGAAATGCGTAAATTAGAACAAGATGCGCGCTTAAAGCGTGCTTATGGCAACTCATCTGTCGCTGTCAACAAAAGAAATGAACTTCTAAGCAATATAAAACAACAAATAACGCTACAAAACCAAACACTTAAACAGCTTCAAAGTGATCGTATTATACTTAAAAGACAAGAAATGGAATACTACCGCAAAGGTAACTCTGTTCCTGTTACACTCAAAGATCGGATCAAATACAATTCTGAAAACATAGATAAAACAAAGAATTATATTGGAAGCCTACAAGACAACTACCGCAAGACACAAACCTACTATGATGATATTATTAACCGCCTTAAAAAACTTGAATAATCACCTTTTAATTCGGAATTCCTTGGCTCTATTATTGATAAGAACTTAACAAAACAATATAAATGATTTAAACAACCTTTCACGATATCGGCTAATTTCAAGTTAAAACCGAGCTCTGATCGTATCGTCAGTATAAGAATATAAAGTTTTCAATTTAAACAATCATTAAAAATGTTCAGCTTATTTTTTTATCGTATTTTTTTATCGTATAATCATTCCTTTAAATCTAAAAATTTTAGGACAGTTTCCATGCGCGCGAGTCGCTTTTTATTTGCAACGTTAAGAGAAACCCCAAACGATGCTGAAGTCATTTCACATCAGCTCATGTTACGTGCTGGGATGATCCGTAAATTGGCTTCAGGTTTATACACTTGGTTGCCGATGGGTGTACGTGTGCTCAATAAAGTTGAAGCGATTGTTCGTGAGGAAATGAATCGTGCAGGTTCTTTGGAAACATTAATGCCCGTGACGCAGCCGGCTTCACTATGGGAAGAATCTGGTCGTTATGTACAATACGGCCCAGAACTGTTGCGTTTTAAAGACCGCCATAGCAATGACTTTGTTCTTGGTCCGACACATGAAGAAGTCATTACGGATTTGGCTCGCAATGAATTAAAAAGTTATAAACAACTTCCAATGAATTTTTATCAAATTCAAACTAAGTTCCGTGATGAAATTCGTCCACGTTTCGGTGTGATGCGTTCGCGTGAATTTATTATGAAAGATGCTTATTCTTTTCATGTCGATCAAGCGTCATTACAAGAAACTTATGATGTTATGTACGATACGTATTGCCGAATTTTCACCCGCTTAGGTTTAAACTTCCGCCCTGTTCAAGCAGATACAGGATCGATTGGTGGTTCAGGTTCACATGAGTTTCACGTACTTGCATCAAGTGGTGAAGACGATATCGCTTTCTCAACCGAATCTGACTATGCGGCCAATGTTGAAATGGCTGAAGCAGTATTGACTGGTGAGCGCGCAGCACCTAGCCAAGATCTAAAAATTGTAGACACACCAAATCAAAAAACCATTGCTGATGTTTCTGCATTTTTAAATACAGATCCAGCGCAATCGGTAAAAGCCTTACTTGTACAAGGTATTGCTGATGAAAAGGGTCATGTTCCTGTAATCGCGTTATTCCTGCGTGGCGACCATGAGCTCAATGAAATTAAAGCTGAAAAGCATCCACTGATTGCCGCACCTTTAACATTTGCAGCAGATGTTCAACTCAATGCTCTTGGTTTAACTGCAGGATTCTGCGGACCACAAGGACTGGTTGAGAAAGGCTTAACTGTGATTGTTGACCGTGCAGCCTCTGTGCTTTCAGATTTTGTTGCGGGTGCCAATGAAGTAGATAAGCATGCCACTGGTATCAACTGGGACCGTGATGCAACATTTACAGAAGTTTTTGACTTACGTAATGTGGTTGAAGGTGACCCATCTCCAGATGGTCAAGGCACGATTTTAATTAAACGTGGTATTGAAGTCGGTCATATTTTCCAATTGGGTACCAAATACTCAGAAGCACTCGGCTGTAAAGTTTTGGGTGATGACGGCAAACCATTAGTGGTGACAATGGGCTGTTATGGAATTGGCGTAACCCGTGTAGTTGCTTCCGCGATCGAACAAAACTTTGATGAGAAAGGTATCATTTGGCCATCTGCAATTGCCCCTTTCGAAGTTGCAATTGTGCCAATGAATGCACAAAAATCTCCACGTACACTTGAAGCAGCTGAAGCGCTTTATACTGAATTACAAGCTGCAGGCTATGATGTATTACTGGATGATCGTAATGAGCGTCCTGGTGTTAAATTCTCTGACTTGGAATTAACAGGTATTCCTCACCGTATTGTCATTGGTGAAAAAGGCTTAGATGCAGATACTTTTGAGTATAAAGGTCGCACAGATGCCGAATCTGTAAATTTAAGCAAAGATGAGTTATTGGCTAAATTAGTGAAGTAACTTTTCAATCGCATTAAAAAAGCCCTGAAATAAACTAAACCCTATAAGTCACACAACTTATAGGGTTTTTTATGCTTTGGTATTTTATAGACCATCATTACAGACCATTAATTTTGACTTTTAAATCTGTAACTGATGTTCCGATTGCCCCAAAGTTCCCCATCGAGCCATTTTGCAGACCATTAAAAGTCCCTGCCGCACTTGCCCCACTCGTTCCCATAATCATCTGATTGATACCCAGATCAAACTTACTCGATTCACCCGTATTACCAAAGACAAAACCTGTTGGTTCAACGCCAGCATAGAAACCGTTTAATGAAAAACCATTGACCTTATCTGTTCCAGTTAATTGGAAGTTAAAATTTGCACCAATATCGCTATCATCAGATAAAAGTGCAATAGCACAGCCTGATCCCGTACCACAAATCGATTGAATTGCGCCACCAAAAGCAATCATACGCCCTTGAGGTGCATTACCTAACTGTAAATTAATGGTGGGTTTGGCAGCAGCAAAGTTGATATCAAAACCATCATTCAGTTTTAAAAATTTAATGACATCGGATTTTTCACTGGTACCTGTAAAAATAGATTGATATCCAGCAGGCCCTGAAGATGAACTCGCTCCAGCCAAGTAAAGCGCAAATGGTGAAACTTTAATCCCCGTAATATTACTTGCAAAGCTCATTCCGATATTGGCAAAAGGTTTACCACTTGCTCCACCTGTAGCGCCCCCATCGGTATCCATGACTATATTCATCGTTGGGGTATTTGAAGCGCCTAGAAAAGTGATATCAACAGTTTGGTCAGCAAGCGTACCAGCACTTTTACCAGCAAGAACCAGCGATGCTTTATTTGCATCATTCACAGTTGAGCCTAACCCGTCACGATCAATAATTGAAATTTGATTGAGTTGAACTTTACTCAAATTTATACCAACATTCATCCCATCTTGCCCCGTTGTTTGGGAAAGACTTTGATCATCCATAGGTTCCATTGCCAGCGCAATTGGACTCAGTATCAATAATGATATACATCCTAGGTTTCTATTTTTTTTCATTATCCTAATCCTTAGGAAAATTTATATACTGCCTACCACATCACAGTCTAATCAGAAATTCTGTACGATAAAAGCACTAGCCGACCAATAACGCATTAATTCCGAGGAACAATGTTAAATTCACTGGTCAACCGACCTCCTGTCAACGCAATTTCACCTAAGCGTGCACCCGAAACTAAAGCCCCATTCATAGATGGAGGATAGAAGTTTAAATCTCTCGCTCTAAATACACCGCCGACTGACTGTGTTGGATTAAATTGTAAACTTGCATTAAATCCAACCTGACCAGTTCCACTCGTTGAGTTTTTACTGAGCACAATAGCATTGTTAAAGCGAATATCACCCGTCAAGTTATCTAAACCGAGTATAGAACCATTGACAGGATCACTAATCTGGATGGTGTTATTTGTAGCTGCTAATTTTAAATCACCGACCACAGTTAAACGATTGCCTGTACCATCCGCTTTCATTTCACTATTTGGAATAAGTGACAAATCCATATCACCACCAAAGCGAAGTTTTAGACCAAACAACACATCATCACTTTTGGCGAAATTATTGGAATCAGATGCTCCCTTATTGCCACAAGCGACGCTTGCTGTTGCAATACCACCTGCACATGATGCATAGGTTGTTCCAGGTAAATAACCTGCCGCAACTTCAGCTGCCATCACCACCAACATATTTTTTAAACTTAAATTTAAACTTCCGTTTTCCACCCCGATACTGCCATTGCCTTTCAGCAACATATCGATGTTTCTTAAACCTAAATAATAGTCTTTAGAGGTACCGGCAATCGGAACACCTGCATCATTTTTTACCTGACCACCATCAATCACCAAAATCGAGGTTGTTTTATTGCCAAGCTTAGTTGTACCACTTTTATCCACCCCCTCTGTACTTAAACCTAAAGAAAAACCGAGTCTAGAGGTTTGTGTACCCGCTGTAGCTGCAACACTGCTTTTCGTACCATCTGCTGAATAGTAATAAGCTTTATCAGCATCAACTGTTGTGCCATACATGGCTAAATTGGCATTTAAGTTATAAAAAGGTAAAGCCAACCCCCACTGATTATTTAAACCACTCTCGGTAAATAAATTACCAGCAGCAACACCAGCGGCAGTGGTAAATCGCCCTCGTCTAGAGATGGCTTGGAACTCCCCACCACGAATTGAAGCGACCACAGCATAAGGGCGATTACCCGCTGATAGGGTCGTATAAATATCTTGTTTATAATCACTTAAATTGGTTAAAGCCTGACCATTACCAAAACTTGAATTTTGGAAGGTTGTGTTTACCGGTATCGTAACTTGCTTAGAGTCGGTAAGATTTAAAAAAACATTTCCTGTGTCAAAAGAAGCACGCGTTCCCTTTTGTAAACCGGTTAAATTACCAAACTCAAAACCGTAACTATTTAATCCAGCACCACCAATTTCCAAAGTTGTTGCATCGCCGCCACCAGCAAGCATGGTGTCACCTTCTTTGGTGAAATCCGTCTTCATACGAAATGCGATACCTGAACCACCAACAATATCTTTTCCAGTGTCTGCACCACTCGAATTAACAGCAGAACCAATTAAACTACTGGCATTCTGTACACCACGAAATTGCAATGAACCATTCACCATACGCCCACTGGCACCTACGCGAATCAACCCTTTAGCACCTGTTGGGGTATTATAGCTATCGACATCATAAAGCGATGTAGGATTGGTGCCTTTATTATTCACCATAATTTCAAGATTTAAACCCGCATTGGTTGTGGAAGTCCCATTTCCATAACTGCCTGTGTTTATAAAACCCGCCTTTAATGAAGCTGGATCAACCACACGGGTTAAATCCACATAACCATAGTTCGTATCTGGTGCCTGATTTGCACCCGCAATATTACTTCCAGAATTCGTTTGTAATTTAAAGCCTTCAGCTGCATCGATAAACGCAAAACCTTTTCCTTTAAAGTTAAAGTTAAAGTTCTTTAAAATCAGTTGATTTAATTGATTTGTAGCACTGCTTTGGCCTAAATAGATGTTGGCATTTTGAAGCCCTAAAGTTAGCTCGACTTGATCTGTTTTACTTAAAAGCCCATTGCTTGTTTTTAATCCAATACTGGTATTTGAAGCCGTCTGCACCGCTAAATTACCCAACTTTGCACTACAACGCGCTCCACTTGGATCACTATCACAAACACGAAATGAATCGACGGTCATCAGCATAGGAGAGAGTGATAAATCTAAATTCACTCCAGTTTTGCCCGCAACAGTTCCCATATTAAGCTTGATATCTGCTTTTAATGGATCTGTAGAAGTATTGCTCTGTTGTATTTTAACCGTATCTGCAGTTGCAACGAGCGCTTGACTGGTTGCATCTGCTTCTGCGCGACCCGCCTGATCTGTCCAGTATAATGTTTTAATATTGGCTTCTTTTAAGCTTGCCTCTATATGTACGCCATCCTGGCCATTTACGTTTCTTAAATCGCTATCATCCAAAGCTTGTAATGCATAAACAGGTGTATGTATAGCCAACAAACTCAAAGCCAATGTATTTAAAATAAATCTTTTTCCATGTTGTTGTTTTTTAATGTTCATCCCTAAACCCTCAGATTTATTTTAGCAACGCTTATTCATTGTAGAATCACAACTAAACATCATCAGCTTGCCCTGCAGAACAAGATTACCGTTCATTTGTACACCCATAAAGCCTGTTTCTCGACCGACATCATAATTATTTGCCGTTGAGCCATTAGCACCCGTTGTTTGAGGTTTTGCTACATATTTATTGGCTTTTAAATAACCATACTGGCCTTCCGTTGCACCCGATGAATTTTCTGTAACTGTTCCATCTGGATTGGTCTTACTGGTGAAATCATCTTTTTCGATAGAAAGAGAGTTGAAGCCAAAATTACGAATTTGAATCGGTTGATTCGCATCAAAAGATAACTGAATTGCGGGCTTGATCATCTGCATAGCAGTGGTATTTTTATAGACCAAATCAACACCGTCCAAACCCAATTTCTGAATATTAATTGTCCCTTGTACACCTTTAAAGACCACCCAAAGTTTATTCCCTTCAGTACTACTGGCTAAACCATTTGCATCAACATAGCGATTATTGACAGACAATGCCAAATGGCAAAATTGTAATTTCTCACAAATACCGCCAGTACCATTATCAAACTTATAGGCATTATTTGTGGTGTAATATGAATCACTTGCATTAATTTGGTTCAGTACCAATTTTAAAGATAAATCGGCACCAGCTTGCCCTTCAACTTGCTGCATGTCTGAATCAGTTAAAGCCTCCATCGCTGCCAAATGAAAACTCACCAAACTGGTTAAAATAAGAAGTACTGTTTTTTTCATTATATTTCTTCCTATCCTATAGGCCTTTGGTGGTTATTTTCATATGCTGAATCAGCATTCCATCAATCAAGGCAGATCCTAAGTTATTCTGTGCATTTGAACTGGTGGCATTATTTAATTGATTAAATGAAACCCCTACAGCCCCTGCTGATTTATCTGCAAGTAAAGTCTTCCCTGCATCCATACTATAAACAGTCCCTATACTGATACTACTGTGTGTTGCTGAACTGCCTTGATAACCTGCTATTGAACTTGTGCCGCAGTTATAGACATTACAAGTGGAGCCTGTATATGAAGTATCCGCCCCTGTATAATCTGTATAGATCTTCTTATAAATTGATTCTTTATTTGGGATCCTAGCCAGCTCTATACTAAAGTTTGTTCCATCAGATCCGAGAATCAAAGGCTGATATAATGAACCAAGCACCAAATTGGTATTCAAATTATAGATATAAATACCTTCTTTATCTGAAAAAGTCGGTGCTGTTCCGCCATTAATTGCTGGAGTCGATAAGATGTCTTGCGCTGAAGGTGTGGTACAACCATTTAAGTTACCAACTCCACATTCTTGAGTGCTAATCCTAAAAACATGGCTCATCAAGTTCGCTGGAGTAGTCCATGAGTTTGCTGTAGATGTTCCCAATAACTTTGAACCATCACCACTATTTAATCGTATAACACCAGCCAAACCTAAAGTATTGTTATAAAAAGCACTCATACCACCCGTATTTGTAGCGCCACCGAGTGTTTGGAATAATTGAATTTTACTGCCATTTAATCCAAAACCGTTAAAGATACCTTGCAAGCGAATACGATTTGCTCGACCTGTTGCAGTGGTACTAAACCCCTCACCTAAATTAAATTGATTTGGATCTTTGTCTGCCTTACTTTGATCGCGTACAAAACCATCTGCCCAAAATGCAAGTTTAAGGTTATATGCATCTTCCCCACCGACATCATTGACAAAAGCACTGGTCGTCACTGTTTTCTTATCAGCAGCAAATGAATATAAATTTTCATACAACGGCGCTTCAAAATTTAAATATGTCACAGAACCCGCACCTGCACCAAAGTCAGGTACATTGAGGTCTGTTTTTACATTGAATATCCAAGGGTTGGTTGCAGTTCCCCAGCTTTTAATCGCAGCATTCGCTACGCCATTGGTTGATCCCGCATCCAATCTAAGGTTGGCATTATTGCTGGCATTTTTAGACAACGCTAAACCATATAGATATAAATCAGCTTTCCCGACTGAATGATCACTGGCATTCACAACACCATCTTTATTGGTATCTTGAACGATTGATGATAATGGTCCCACAGGAACATAATAGATATAGCCGGTGTCTAAACTACGATTTGTAAGCACAGTATCTTGAGTTTGGTTTACTCCAGCGCCCTGAAAAACCATATAAGTGTCTCTAGGCAATAAGGCAATACCTTCGCCTGTGGTATCACTTAACTTTTCATCAGACATTTCTTCGAGTGCGAAGCAAGATTGGCTTAAACATAAACCAATGAAACTCACCAAAACGGTTTTATGAAATTTTACCGTATAATTGAGTGTAGTCATCCACGACCTTCCTGTGTTATACGATGCTCCGCACCATATTTTATTTTATTTCTTTAATTTCCGACTTCAAACTGCACAAAAACACATATCCTTGTTTATACAGTTTTGTTATGTCTATCACACTTCATACTATGTAATTTTTTTAATTATGACAAAGTTTTTTTGGTTAAAATCTATCATTTCCGACAAATGAATCTTTTTAAGCAATAAACTCGCCATAAGGTTTAGCATAATTACTGCCAAAACATAATAAGTATTTGATTAACAGAACTTTAATGAGCCATAGCAGTTTGGAGTAAAATCCTGTTTAGCTAGTTGCAAGTTCGTTAATGTCATACTCGGTCTAGTCGCATCTTTCAAATCCACTTCTTTTAGAGGGATTGCACTCCCAAAAAGACAATTTTCCAAGGCTAAACTACCACACTGTACTGGTTTATCATTTAAATAAGTACTCACCTGATTCATCACTTCATTTAATGTGGCTTTAGGAATATCGACCCGATCAGTTGGATCAATCTTGCCAATATCAATCGGATTGGAAAATTCTAACCACCAACCTTTTTGTGCAACTGATTTATTTCCAGTCCATTGAATATCTTGTCCTTGCAATGACAATGATGCGGGTGTTCCATTTAAACTGGCTTTATGAAAATAACCCAAATCTTCATTAATAGTCACATCCACATTCAAGTTTTGAATTGTGCCACTGGTTTCTTTATCCAAGTTAATAACACCAAGTGCTCTTGCAATAATATTACCACTTAAATCAATATCTCGTACCAATGCACTGGCTTTTAAAGTCGCACTATTGATACGTTTTCCTGTAATCTCTTGTTCCAGTAAAGACAAATCACCTTTTAAAATATTACTGCCCGTTGCCTTATCTCGTAAATTTAAATTATATGCGGTTGTCGTAAAACCAATAGGGATAAAAAAAAGAGCACAACATGCTTGGCCATTAATTGCATTATAACCATCTGACTGTATCAACTGTCTTCTGGCAGTTTCTCCCGAGACTAAACTTGAACCAAAACCATTGACCAAAGCAGTCCCCGTAGTTGCGGCGACTTTCATATACCCACTTAAGGAATTAATTCCATTTTTTGTACCGCTATTTTCTGTACCAAACGTCAGCAAACCCACTGCTTTTTCTGAACTTAAATTTATTCCCACGACTTGTCGTGTAGAAGCGCTTCCTGGATTTTTAATGGCAAATTGAATAAAAGGGTTGGTTAAAACAGCACTTGACCCTACACGGGCAGCTCGGTCAGAAGTACTATCTGTATTTGATGTTGCAGAATTTCCTAAGCCACTTAGACCTAAATTATCAATATCAATGTCGCAGTTCCCTGCTCCATTTACACCACCACAACCCAACTGTAATTTTTTAATATTGGCATTTAATTCAAGTTCAGCTTCTAAACCTAATTTATAAAATCCAATACTTTTATCTCCACCTGATCGTTTTGCTTCCATATTTGCTGAATCGGTGGGTGCAACATAAGTCAAACTCATTAAAGCCTGACCTGTCGTTTCAGAGAGTTGCTCATCAGACATACTTTTTAAAGTTGTAGACTGTGCATATACAGCAGATATTGCAACAACACTGAATGAAAAAAGTGTTGCACACAAAGCCTTTATTTTAAGCATGAACATCTCCTTATCCTTAGATTATGTTCAAAATTGTGAAACTCTATTGTTCCAATAATCAAACCTAATCTTAGATAAACTTCATAAAATTTAGGCTCTTACTGTTATGAAAATGTATTTTAGTTTTCAATAGAGAAATATAATGTGATTAATCTATCATAATGTTTTTAAATATAGGTTAAATTTCCGACAAAATGACTGTAATTTTTGTTAATAAACCAAAATACCAAATAGCATAAAAACACATGAAAAAACATCTATAGAAATTTTCAAGAATAAAAAACGATTTAAATTCAAATATAAATAAAAAATCAAAGATAGATATAAAATAGTTCAAACATTTTAATTAAAATGAATCTATTTAAAGCAAGTATTTAATATTTAAATTTTTTGAACCTTTTTATCGGATATTTTCAAATCTATTCCATTTTAACTTTATAGTAAAATCTCAAAATAAAAAGGAATACACCATGAAAAGAATGATATTCGGTTTAATGATAAATTCAATCTGTATAAGCAGTTGGGCTGCATGTAGTTATGATTTTGATGCAACTCAAACACAAATTCAGTTCACCTATCCAGTTGGAACGACAGACATCTGTGGCAATACAATTTAAACTATAAAAAACCCATTGAATGATCTACCCCCTATAAGTTGGACGGATTAATTAAGGGGTTTTCAAGGACTGAGTCCTGTACTGCACAGGGCTTAGTCCTTTTATTTTGAAGTCACTATAAACCAATAAAAAATTAACAGAATTTTAATGAACCATAACAATTACGATAAGGCTGTTCTAATAAAGTAATATTTCCATCTTTCGCATTTGAACTTGAAGCAATATTACTCACAAGATTACTTACTTTATCTGAAATATTAAGCGTAAAAGCATCTTGAAGATACATACTCCAACCTTTACTCACTGCTGCTGCATAATCAGGATATTGTAAATTTTGTGCAGATAGAGCAATACCAAAGGTATTTGAATTCACATCTATTTGATGCACGTTACTTAAATTATAAGGCATTTGATAAGTGCTCAATCCCGAAACAGAAGTGCCTAATCCTGTTGCTAACTGTTGTTTAATATAATCGGAAATACCACCTCTTAACACTGGTAATAAAGCATTACCAATATTTGCACCAAAAGATCCAGAACAAATACCAATAATCCTTACACAAGAGTTACTGGTATTTAACTCCAATGCTGAAGTGGTTGAAGTACCATTTATAATATCATCTACAACTGAACTTAAGTCCAAACCTATTATTTTTGCTTGACTAACACGGTTCCCAACGACAGAAACAGCTAAACCATTTCTACTTACAGTTGAATAATTTGCGGTAATTTCACTATATTTTACTGAAGCTAAACCTAGGTTTAAAATTGTAGCATCATCCAATCCTAGAAAAGCACTAGGTGTTGATATCGCTCTTGAATTCCAGGTTGTTGAGGTTACAGGAGAAACATTTGTTTCACCTAACATTGTTAAATTTGCCTTTCCTGTAAAATATCCACTAAAACTATTTAAATTACCGATAGATAATGGGCCTTCTGCTTTTTCTGCTCCTATACGTATACCAACAACTTCTCGAGTAGAGGCACTATTAGGATTTTTAATTGCAAATTGAAAATAAGGATTTGTTAAGACAAAATCCTTCATATTCTTTTGATTACTAATGGCATTATTACTATCAATGCCAGTAGGTTGATTCGGGTTTGTTGATGCAGATGTAATACAATAGCCTGCTGCCCCTGTAATACAACCAAAAGAAACACTATCTAAATCTAAATCACAAGCACCACTTCCATTGGTACCACCACAACCTAATTGAAGTTTTTTGATATTTGCATTTAATTCGACAGTCGCTTCTAAACCTAGTTTATAAAACCCAACAGTACTATCCCCACCTGTGCGGCGAGCCTCTAAATTCGCAGTATCTGTTGGTGCAATATAAGTCAAACTCATGAGTGCTTGACCTGTCGTTTCTGACAATTGTTCGTCAGTCAATGCCTGTAAAGTCGCAGCATGAGTCGTACTCATTGCTAAAACACTCAATATTAGTAATACAACACTTAAATATTTTCTTTCGAACATTGTACGCTTCCATCCTTAGCAAAGCTTGACCTTATTTTTATACCAACGCTAAATTATCCTTCGAATCTTGAAAAAATAAAATGATATAAATAATATTTATATTTAGCATCTTTTTATATCATAGATTAAAATTTATACCGAGATTTTTTTACACTTTCCGATAAAAAACAATAATTTTAAATACATTTAAATCTCATTTGGTTATGTTTAATTATGATTTAATTTAAAAATTTTTATTGAAAAATAATATATTAAACATATTTATCATGTTGATATATACATAAAAAAAGCAAGTGATTTACACTTGCTTCTTTCAGCTCATTTTTAATTTAAGCTTTAGGTAAGGTTACCCCAACCTGACCTTGGTATTTACCACCACGATCTTTATAAGAGGTTTCACAAACTTCATCAGATTCAAAAAACAGCATTTGAGCAACACCTTCACCGGCATAAATACGCGCAGGTAAATTCGTCGTATTTGAAAACTCTAATGTCACATGACCTTCCCATTCAGGTTCAAGTGGCGTTACATTTACAATGATACCGCAACGTGCATAAGTCGATTTACCTAGGCAGATCGTCAAAACATTACGTGGAATACGGAAATATTCAACAGTGCGTGCTAACGCAAATGAGTTTGGAGGGATGATACAAACATCAGATTCAATGTCGATAAAACTACGCTCATCGAAATTTTTAGGGTCGACAATGGCAGAGTGAACATTGGTAAAGACTTTAAACTCACGTGCACAACGTACGTCATAACCATAGCTAGATACGCCATAAGAAATTAGCTTTTCACCATGTTCATCATAACGCACTTGGTTTTCTGCATACGGTTCAATCATACCGTGCTTTTCGCTCATTTCACGAATCCAACGATCAGACTTAATTGCCATTTATCTCTATCCCAAAACTGTGCTATTTACTGCGCTGTACTTTAACTGAAATTGCTTTTGAAAGGAATGTTTATGACGAAATAGAGCAACCCAAGTCTGTAAGTAAACGTACAAACTTAAGTTTAACTATAATCGATTGTTAAAGGCTTAAAAGTGCTGAGTAGCTCAGTGGTACAGTAAAACTCACTAAAACTAAAGACGCAGTTCTTTGCATATTACGCTGATTGAGCCAAGTCACTTTATTACTGCAAATCACAGAACCAATAAATGTCCAAAAAAATGCAATCGGTACGATTAATAATAAAAACACCAACATATGTGAAGTATAAGCAGACGCATTTTGCCATACATGTGTTGGAAAAATTGCAGAAGCAAAGAGAAGTGCTTTCGGGTTTAAAAGGGTTGCAAAAAATAACTCACGCGCCCGAATTGTCGCATGATTAAAGTTTTCATCTCGATTTGCTGTACGCCATAATTTTAAAGCCAGGAATAAAATATAACCTGCGCTAAATAATTTAAGAATAACGGGTACACTTGGAAACTGTTTAGACACAGATCCAATAATTAATCCCCAAATGGTAATGGAGATAAGATAGCCAAGCGCTTCCGCTGGAATTAATGCAAGAGATTTTCGAATTCCAACTTGAATTCCAGAAGATGCTAAAAGCGTATTGGTTGGTCCTGGTGTCAAAAGAATCGTCACCACCAAGCCAATAAAAAACCATGAAATCATTAAATGACCTCATCAATGGATTGATCGCAGATTAAATCTTTTAAATTGAATTGGCAAAAAATTAATTGTAAGAGAACTTATTGAAGAACATTACCCTAAATAAAAATATATTTTATTTTCAATGCTTTGAAAACTTAAAATCAGATAAGAACTGCAAAGTCACTGATCGAAGAAATGCTGTTTTTATGTCCAAAATCAAACTTTAAAATCAATAATAATACCTTTTAAATCAGTAAGTTTATTCCCAAATAGCACACTGATTAGCGGTAAAATACCAAGTAGTTCCGTTAAAGGCCATCTTTGGTACGAATCAAGGGCTTTTTAAGTAAATTTTCAGTTTTATTGACTATTCTTTATCCATATTTCTCTCTTACTCATTAGGTTTTTTGTCAGAAAGGTTGTCGTTTTTATCTACATTGATGCACAATAGTTACCTTTCTTGCATTTTCTACTTTTATGGCAAAGCATTTTTTTCAGTCTTGGCTCCCTAGTCCAGAGCGAGTCAACAATTTGAAATTCATGAAGATTTTTGGCGATAAAGCCTTAAGTCCTCAGCTTTGGTATGTCAATCGAAAATCAATTTCTAAGGCAATGTTTATTGGTACCTTTTGGGGTATCTTGCCTATTCCATTCCACACCTTATTAATTATTTTTTCAGTATTATTCTTTGAAGCTAATTTACCGATTGGTTTAATTTTAGCTTGGATCATGAATCCCTTAACCATTGTGCCAATTTTGATTTTTGCCTTTTGGATTGGTTCCAAAATTTATCATGTGCATATGATCAATAAGGAAATGTTACTCGGTGTTTTCCATCAAATCATTCATTGGATCAAAAACTTTGGGCATGGGCATATTGATTTTAGCCTAGCCAAAATTCTTGCGACAGGTTTATTTATTGAAGCATTTGTATTTGCATCGCTACTCTTTATTGCAACACGTATTTACTGGCGTTGGAGCGTGATTAAAAAGTGGAATAACCGTAAAAAACAGCCCAAAACTCTCTAAGCAAACTCCAATTTATTTTGATAAAAAATTACTTTAAAGCGGCTTGTTTAGCTTTCATATATTCAACAACCACATCTAAAACATAATGCTGGCATGCTTCTCCAGTACCTGGGTCATATGCGCCCCCATTGGTAATATTGTTCGATAAAATACGAACACCAAGGAATGGTACTTTATATTGGCTGGCAATTTGTGCCACAGATGCCGCCTCCATTTCCTCTACAGAAGTGCCATAGTTTTTATGGAAAAATGCAATTCGGTCCAACTCATTGTTCCAAACATCTGCTGAACCAATAGTACCTTCAACCACACGGCCCTTGCTATAATTGGTTTTTGCACGCTGCGCTGCCAATAACAGATCTTTATCTGCTTCAAATTTACGAATCGCAATCGGTTCAGGATCAGACTCATCCGTAGGCAGCACATCAAAAGCTTCTGTCCATTCAAGAGAATTTGAACCCTCTCCAACTGCTTTTTTAGGTGTTCTAAACGCACCAATATTGGTGGTGTAACGACCTAAAACAATATCATAGACATTAAGATTTGGATCATGTCCACCTGATGTTCCTTGGTTAATAATCGCAATGGGTTTATAACGTTCAATCGCAATTGCTGTTGCGGCAGCAGAGTTGCTCATTCCCATTCTTGTTTTAGAGATAATCACCGGATAACCTTGATAGGTTCCTTTCCAAAACGTCCAACCACCGAACGTTTCGACTGTAGAATTGCTTAGTTTTGAGGCCATTTGCTCAGATTCTACAGGTAATGCACCTTGAATAATGATGGGTTGCAATGATTTCTGTGTCGTTGAATTAGAATTGGTTTTATCTGAATCACTATCATTACATGCAGCCAAGAACACCGAACTACAGATTCCTAAAGCACATAAGATTTTTTTTAATAGCATGGTCTACTCAATGGTTTAAATTAGAAATTATACCTAAGCAATGAATATACCAGTTGATCAATTTTCTATATTTTTATACAGATAGTTAAGAGAAGGCGATTTAAATTTTATTTTTGAATTAAGAATAACTTTAATTAACTTAACATCGTTTGTACCATACCCTTCATATTTAGCATTAATTATTTGATTTTTGAGGATACTGAAAATGGGCAGTGCATATAAAATCTTATTATCGAGTAAGTTTAAATATTTCATTGATTCATTCTCAACCATCCTCTCCTTAATTCAATGGTTAAAATAAAGAGAGGACGCTTGAGAGATCAATTCTTAGAAAATTCTATGCGGATCTTTTTCGGCTTTAGGTAAAGCTTGTGCAATTTTTTCAGCAATAGCCATATAGTTTTCTGCAGCAACATCTCCTGCTATCACAGAAGGTTTACCAGCATCAGCATTTTCACGAATTTGAACATTTAGAGGCAATCGTCCCAACAACGGAATATTATATTGCTCAGACAATTGATCGCCGCCACCTGTACCAAAAATTTGTTCTTCATGACCACAGTTTGAACAGATATGTGTCGACATATTTTCCACAACACCCATAACTGGAATATGTACTTTATTAAACAGTTCAATTCCTTTCACAGCATCCATCAGGGCTACATTCTGAGGTGTTGTCACAATCACAGCGCCTGTTACAGGAATACGCTGGGCAAGGGTTAATTGAATATCACCAGTACCAGGTGGCATATCGATGACTAGAACATCTAAATCAGGCCATAGCGCTTGATTAAACAGTTGCATCAATGCACCTGTGGCTTTTGCACCACGCCAAGCAACTGGTGTATTTTCTTTTCCAATCAAATGACCGATTGAAAGTACCGCCATACCATAAGCTTCTAATGGTACAAAATTTTCACCTTCTATTTTAGGTGTTTGTCCAGCATTCCCCAGCATTGTTGGAATACTTGGACCATAGATATCAGCATCCAAAACCCCGACTTTTAAGCCTAGTTTGTGCAAAGCCAATGCGATATTTACTGTGGTAGTTGATTTACCCACACCACCTTTACCCGATGATATAAGGATCACATTTTGAATTCGAGGGTGTTTCGGAATATCTCGTTGTTGTGGTGCTGCTTTTTGAATCGGTGGATTATTAGGATCTTCTTGTGTATTTGCCATTTTAGCAGAAGCATCGACAACTGGAGGAAGATTAGGATGTTGCTCTTTGGGCTTTGAAGCGCAACTATGCCCTGCTTTTCCATGTTGGTCACTGCCACAACTCGAATCATGTTGAATTTTTTGTTGGATCACATGCAGATTCAACTCTTGAATACCGCACTTCTCCAATGCATCGGCGAGATCATCATGAATTTTTTGTAAATGATCTGCCTCTTCAGGATAAGTATTAATTGTCAGTTGTAATACTCGGCCTACAACATTCACTTGAGTAATACGATCTTTTAAGACATTTGAATTTGGCAAAATATAGTTTTGCAAAACAGATTGGACTTCTTCCTCTTTCACCTCCTGCGCAGGAGAAAAAACTGATTTAAGCGAAGAAAGCCACGACATAGATTTGCTCCAAATTTGCAAATACAATAAATACTGAGAACAGATAGTTTAACTGTAAATTGACCTGAGGTTAAGCAAACTTCTATTCAGCTTTTTGAATGTTGTTATTAATCCTACTGATTTAGTTGGTTTAGCATCCAAAATAATCCATTTAATCATTTTATCTCCTTGTTCAGAATGAACTTTTAGTTTTTGCGATTTAGTTTGCTATGACAAACGCTGTCTTCATAATTCCCATACAAATACTGGATAAAAAATAGCTATAGTCACATTGGGTCATAACAACTTTGTGTAATTTTTGACAATAATAAGGTAGGTCTATGAAGTCTCTATTATTTTTAGTTTTTTCTTTAATCATTTCGAGTTCAGCTTTTGCTGGAACCTCTACAACTGCGGTGCGGACATCTTCAGGACAACTGGTTTCTGTAGGTGATAGTTTGACGGAAATGTCGACACGGATTGGTCAATCTCCAATTTCAATGAACACTTATGAGCGTAAAGAAGGTAAAACGACGGTTACCGTATCCAACTATATCTATGAGATTGAGAATGTAACTTATACTTTTACGGTAGTGAATAATCAGATTCGTGAAATTGAGTGGATTCGTAAAGAACCTTAAGTAAACAGTATCACTGAACAGCGTGGCGCTGTTCAGTGATTATTCAAATTACTTTTCATCATCTTTTTTGTGCTTCAAATCATTTACAGCTTGCTCACCTTTAAGCAGTGTTTCTTTTGCTTTATGTTTGAGGTCATCTGCAACCTTTTCAGCACCTAATTTTGCTTCTTTGGCTTTTAACTTCACATCATCAATTACTTCAGAAGCTTTGTTTTTTAAATCGTCTAAATTTGTCATGATTTTCTTCCTATTTAATTAAGTCTCAACCTAGTTATAACAACTGAAACTCCATAAAATGTAAAAAGATGCATTTCTTTAACAATTCATACACAGTTTGTAGCGATGTGTTTTTTTGTTTCAAAATGAATAAAATAGCCTATTCTGATTGATTGAAAATCATTGAATTAAAACAAACACTGAGTCTTATCGAATGCAACAGTTAATGAAAGAAAAAATTATCCGAGTCTGTAATGATAAAATTGCTAAAAAGGGAGATGATGTTGGTTTATCTTTTTATGCATTCTTTGCCAATAAAAATGATGACCCAAAAACCTTAATGCAAGTGGCAGAATGGTGGATTAAAACCCATCAGCTTGATCATTTTGAAAAGGCAATCAAAATTAAGAAAATGATTGAAGATGAATGCTAAATATTCATTTTTTAAACAATTCATCATAATGCTGCATATGGGTAAAAATTCCGTCTTGTCTTCTATGTTGATCAATTTTCGGGACTAAATCCTGAAAATGGGAGGATTGAACATGGGCATCTAAAGCAGCTCGATCCACCCATTCCTCAATAAATACAAAATGCCCTGTATTGCGTAAATCATGATATAAATCATAGGCAATACAGCCCGCTTCTCGTTTAGTTTGCTCAACTAATTGTTGATATAAAGGTAAAACTAAATCAATTTTATCCACTTGGATAAAGTCTTCGGCAATCAGTTTAAGCATAGGTAATTTCTTATTGATATCGAAGTTCGAACATAACATGAAACGCAAATTTAAACCCAATGATGTACTTGTTTTCTAAACATATTCTGCGCATTAAATTTTCTGCATAAAATGAAGTAAACTGCATTTCCGAGAACTAGACCGATACAAAACGGGAGCAATAACAGTAAATAAACGAAGATTAAATAACTCAATGCCTCGATAAAACTAGATAGAGCACCATCTAAACATAAAACTAAGAATAAAAAACTTAGCATCATGATAAAGATCAAAGTTATAGATTTTATAATCTGTGTTGTTTCGATGATTTTTTGAGGTACTTTAAATACTTTAAAAATAACTGTGTAACTAAAAAACCCGACCAGCAGTAAAAATGGAGTTAAATACAATACGACTTCCATGCCTCGGCTTGAAGTTCGTTCAGAAGCTGAAATAAATAAATCGCCCTGATAAAAATATAGAAAAAGACAAAATGGCACAACTAAACTGAGAACAGCAGCTAAACTTGCAAATGCTGAAGCAACAAATACATACCAAGACCGCATGATTTTCTCCTTCTTCGATCTTGGTGTTAGTTTCTAAAATTAAAATGTAGTGTGTTTGATTAGGATGTGAAGTTTAGGTGAAGAATCATCACGATTCGAACTTTATGATCGGACATTTCCCATAAAACTGACTGCCGCAAATAGCCAAATAAACAATATGAAACTGCGACCCTGATTAAAATGATTCAAATCCGTACCATGTAGAATGTTATGCCGTGTCATACTCACCGTTGAACTACTATCCATCTTATAAGCAGCCAACTCTAAAAAATAATGATTCAATTCATTGGCAATTTTAGCTTTATGCCACAAACTTTTAATCTCATGACCTTTTAACCCAGGAACGATTTTATAGACATCAATAAACTTGGTGTCCTGTTGTTTTAAATAACCATTTTGAACTAAAACAGCCGTTAACAAACCTTCCAATTGGGCATAAAGCAATGGAATACATCCCGCATACAACTCTAATTGATAGAGTTTAAAGCTTTGTTCTAACACAGCTTGGTATTGTGACTTCTGCTCACCCAGTGCTAATTGATCAAAAGCTTTAAACATCTCGGACTGAAAAAACGCACTGTTGATCACATCTAAAAGATTAAACTGAGCAATATCCTCAGCTTCATGTATCAATTGCCAAAAATGCAATAGATTGAGAGCGTCATTGGCAATTTTAGCCCCCACAGGCTGATCCAATTGATTGGCTAAAACTTCAAAATAAGGCTCTTCTTGAGCAAACCCATTGAGTGTTTCAATAAGATACTGATGTTCATCTTCAGAAATATCTGCAAAATAGCGTTCAGCTTGTTTCAGAATATTTTTTTCAATCAGATTTTTACTATTTTGATTTTGTGGAATACGGGTTACAGGCTGGTCATCATCAAAATATTCATCATCAATCATAGATTTATTGCTCTTGGGAAATACACGAATACACCATTCTATAATAATGAATTGGCATATATAAGAATATGCATAAAAATCTACATTTGAAAAGAATTCACCTATTCTGTTGTGCATCTTCATAGCAATTACGCTAAAATCAATGCCCTTGCATTAACTTTGAGAAAGAGAGTTATATCCGTGCGAAATATTTTAGTCACTAACGCCCTTCCATACGCAAATGGTCCTATTCATATGGGTCACCTACTCGGCTACATCCAAGCAGATATCTGGGTTCGTGCCATGCGTGCAATGGGTCATGACGTGACTTATGTCTGCGCGGATGATGCACACGGTACAGCAATCATGCTCCGTGCAGAAGCAAATGGGATTAGTCCAGAGGCGCAAATTGCCAATGTGCAAAAAGAGCATATCCGTGATTTTGATGGCTTTGGCGTACATTTCGATCACTATGATTCAACCAATAGCGATGAAAATAAAGCCCGTTCTGAGGAAATCTATATTAAAAACCGTGAGGCAGGCAATATTGCGATTCGTCCTGTTACTCAGTTGTTTGATCCTGAAAAAAGCATGTTCTTGTCAGACCGTTTCATTAAAGGCACTTGTCCAAAATGTAAATCAGAAGATCAGTATGGCGACTCATGCGAAGTATGTGGTACGACCTATAATGCAACAGAGTTATTAAATCCACGCTCAACATTAAGTGGTGCGACACCTGTTGAAAAATCATCAGATCATTATTTCTTTAAACTCCCAAACTTTGCCGAATACTTGCAAAAATGGACGCGTGACGAAGGTCGTTTACCTGTTTCGATCGCCAATAAGTTAGATGAATGGTTTGAAAATGGTCTAAACGATTGGGATATCTCTCGTGATGCGCCTTATTTCGGCTTTGAAATTCCAGATGCACCAAATAAATATTTCTATGTTTGGGTTGATGCCCCGATTGGCTATATGTCAAGTTTTGAAAATTACATCAAAACGAAACGCCCAGAATTAAGCTTTGACGACTACTGGAAAAAAGATTCTAAAAATGAGGTCTATCACTTCATTGGTAAAGACATTGTATATTTCCATGCGTTGTTCTGGCCTGCAATGTTAGAAGGTGCAAATTACCGCACCCCTACAGGTCTATTCGTAAATGGTTTCTTGACTGTAAATGGTCAAAAAATGTCAAAATCGCGCGGCACATTTATTAAAGCTGAAACCTATTTACAGCACTTAAATCCTGAGTATTTACGTTATTACTTTGCTTCTAAACTTTCTGATAAAGTTGAAGATTCTGATTTAAATCTTGATGACTTTGTGCAAAAAGTAAATTCAGATTTAGTAGGAAAAGTTGTGAATATTGCCAGTCGTTGTGCAAAATTCATTAACAGCAATTTTAACAATAGCTTGTCTGCAACATGTGCTGAACCTGAGCTGGTTCAAAGTTTCATTGATGCGGGTGATTCGATTGCTCAATCTTATGAAGCGCGTGAGTTTTCAACCGCTATACGTGAAATCATGGCACTTGCTGATCGTGCAAATCAGTATATTGATGAGAAAAAACCATGGGCTTTGGCAAAACAAGAAGGTCAGGAACAACAAGTTCATGATGTCTGCTCTGTTGGCATCAACCTATTCCGTCAATTGGCTGTTTACTTGGCACCGGTACTACCAACTTTGGCGACACAGGTTCAAGACTTCTTAAAACTTGAAAGTTTTGATTTTGCTTCAGGAAAAACGGTTTTAGTTGCGCATGAAATTGCTCAATTCCAGCCATTGATGCAACGTGTTGATCCAAAAGCAGTTGCTGCAATGGTTGATGCATCAAAAGAATCTTTAGCTGCTGCAACACCAGCGAAAGCAGAAAAGAAAACTGAAAAAACCAAAGAGAAAAAGCCTGAAGCCAAAGTGGGTGAAGCAGAAATCATTACGATCGATGACTTTATCAAAATCGACTTGCGTGTTGCTGAAGTCTTAGAAGCAGCAACAGTAGAAGGTTCTGATAAACTGCTTCAATTGACTCTAAATGTCGGCGAAGCTGAACCACGTAATGTATTCAGTGGGATCCGTGAGTTCTACAAACCTGAAGACTTAACTGGCAAATTGGTGGTTATGGTTGCAAACCTTGCGCCGCGTAAAATGCGTTTTGGTATTTCAAATGGTATGGTACTTGCTGCTGGGAATGGTGATGGTGTTTGGGTGATTTCACCTGAATCTGGTGCGAAACCAGGTGATAAAGTTTCTTAATTATTGATTATCTCATCCGAGACGATCATAAATCACTAAAAGGCTTCTTCGGAAGTCTTTTTTTATGCTACTGTTTTACTACATTCACATTATAAAAATGAAAAAAAGGGGCTCGCCTCAATATGGATATGTCAAAAAATAACCAAGGAAAAATATCTGCATTTATCCTCTGTGGTCCATTCATTGGGACATTTATTATCATTATCACATTTCACAGCGGATTATTTTTTTATGATCCAATGCGGTTTTTAAAAGGACTCATTACACCATCTATTATATTTCCAATGATCGCTGCATTCATCTTGATTACTCCAATTGGTTATCTCCTAGGATGCATTCCAGCCATCATTACCAACCTCTTATTTAAGCACTTTTTTGCAAGTAAATTAGCGTTAGCCTCTTGGCGTTATAGTTTAATCTATGGGTGTCTTTTAGGCTTTATGCTAGCCCCTTTTATTCTTATCATTGCTATAGTCACGCCTTCTCCTTTATTGACTTTTCTTTATCTCCAGTTTGTCCTTATACTACCAACAACACTAATTTGTACTTTTATTGAATGGAAAAGAGCCAGAAATCGTCAGGATATCAATGAATGACCTCACATAACTGATTCGATCATTGTGTATATTAATAAAAAATTCGCTTACAAAAGTAGATTTTTTTTCATATATAAAAAGCGCCGTGATGAACCAATCCATGTTAAAAAATAATTCGTTAAATTAATTCTGATCAACTCCAATGAAAAAAACTGCCCTATCATTATCAGTCCTTTTATTCGGCTTATTCCCTCTTACATCACAAGCAGAAGTCACCAAAACATTACCGATCATTGAACAACAAGCGCAAGTAGCAGGGTTTTACCAACATCAGCTGGGCAATACACAAATTACCGCCTTGCTAGATGGCACCAACTTTATGTCTCCCACACTATTTAAGGATATTTCACAGGATAAGGTTCAAGAAATTTTAAAGAAATATCATGCAGATCAAGCCAAAGGTGTGCAAACATCGGTGAATGCATTTTTAGTTAACACAGGAAAATCATTGGTTTTGGTGGATAGCGGTACTGCAGATTGTTTCGGTGCGCATCTAGGCTCTGTATTAAAAAATCTCAAAGCTTCAGGTCATCAACCTGAACAAGTCAATACGATTTTACTGACACATTTACACCCTGATCATTCCTGTGGTGTCAGTAAAAATGGCATAGCAAACTACCCAAATGCCACCATCTATGTCTCTGAAGATGAAGCAAATTATTGGCTAAATCCAAAACAAGCTGAAAAAATAGCACAAGATAAACGAGCCAATTACTTAGCAACTGTAGAAAAGATCAAAGCTGCCCTTGCACCCTATCAAGCTAAAAAACAGTTTAAAACATTTAAACTGGCTGACAACATCAGCGGATTTGAAGTGATCAGTACTGCTGGTCATACCCCAGGACATTTTAGTTACAAACTAAAAACAACGGGTGAAGATATTGTTTTTATTGGGGATATTGTCCACTCTCATACAGTACAATTCGATAAACCAGAAACAGCAATAGAATATGATATTGACCCGAAAACAGCTGTTCAAACCCGATTAAAGCAGTTTGCTGATTATGCAAAACATGGACAAACCATCGCAGCACCCCATTTGCCATTCCCAGGCATTGGACATATTTACTCAGCAGATGGGAAAAGCTATCAATGGATTCCTGCTCACTTTAAAGATTAATGATTTTATTGTTTAGGTGGAATCTTTTTAATGATTTTTAAAAGCTCCTGCTAAGTCTAGTACTTTTAATATTCTATTTTAGACTTTTTTCTTCCAGATATCCAAATACCACGCATAAAAAAACACCCCGCTCTCGTTAGAGATCGGGGTGTTTTAGATTTAAAAGCTGGCGATGACTTACTCTCACATGGGTAACCCCACACTACCATCAGCGCTAAGAGGTTTCACTTCTGAGTTCGGGAAGGGATCAGGTGGTTCACTCTTGCTATTGTCGCCAGCAAACTGTTATGGACTTGTTCGGGTCTTATTTAAATGCCTTACTTCGTACCAAATGAGTTATTAACAGAACATTTGAGTTGATTTTAACATAAAGCATAGCTTTATGTCTTGCGCTCGGACAAACATAATTAATGTTTGTTTATTCCTCGCTCATGTAACTAGCTTTTCAACTAAATCAAGTATGTTTGATCTTTTATGAATCAAATGATGCTTCATATACAACTGCTTGGGTGTTGTATAGTCAAGCCTCACGAGCAATTAGTATTGGTCAGCTTCATGCGTCACCGCACTTCCACATCCAACCTATCAACGTCGTAGTCTTCAACGGCTCTTTAGAGGACATAAAGTCCTAGGGAAATCTTATCTTGAGGTAGGCTTCCCGCTTAGATGCTTTCAGCGGTTATCCCTTCCGAACATAGCTACCCGGCGATGCGACTGGCGTCACAACCGGTACACCAGAGGTTCGTCCACTCTGGTCCTCTCGTACTAGGAGCAGATCCTCTCAAATTTCCAACGCCCACGGTAGATAGGGACCGAACTGTCTCACGACGTTCTAAACCCAGCTCGCGTACCTCTTTAAATGGCGAACAGCCATACCCTTGGGACCTGCTTCAGCCCCAGGATGAGATGAGCCGACATCGAGGTGCCAAACACCGCCGTCGATATGAACTCTTGGGCGGTATCAGCCTGTTATCCCCAGAGTACCTTTTATCCGTTGAGCGATGGCCCTTCCATACAGAACCACCGGATCACTAAGACCTACTTTCGTACCTGCTCGACTTGTGGGTCTCGCAGTTAAGCGCGCTTTTGCCTTTATACTCTACGCGTGATTTCCGACCACGCTGAGCGCACCTTCGTACTCCTCCGTTACTCTTTAGGAGGAGACCGCCCCAGTCAAACTACCCACCAGACATGGTCCTCGTCCCGGATAACGGGACAGAGTTAGAACCTCAATATTACCAGGGTGGTATTTCAAGGATGGCTCCATAGCAACTGGCGTCACTACTTCAAAGCCTCCCACCTATCCTACACAAGTAAGATCAAAGTTCAATGTCAAGCTGCAGTAAAGGTTCACGGGGTCTTTCCGTCTAGCCGCGGGTACACCGCATCTTCACGGCGATTTCGATTTCACTGAGCCTCTGCTGGAGACAGCGCCCCCATCATTATGCCATTCGTGCAGGTCGGAACTTACCCGACAAGGAATTTCGCTACCTTAGGACCGTTATAGTTACGGCCGCCGTTTACTGGGGCTTCGATCAAGAGCTTCGCTTACGCTAACCCCATCAATTAACCTTCCAGCACCGGGCAGGCATCACACCCTATACGTCCACTTTCGTGTTTGCAGAGTGCTATGTTTTTAATAAACAGTTGCAGGGGCCTGGTTTCTGTGGCTGCCAATAGCTCAAGGAGCAAGTCCTATCACCGTCAGCAGCGTACCTTCTCCCGAAGTTACGGTACCATTTTGCCTAGTTCCTTCAGCAGAGTTCTCTCAAGCGCTTTGGTCTACTCGACCTGACCACCTGTGTCGGTTTAGGGTACGATTCCTGTGTAACTGAAGCTTAGAGACTTTTCCTGGAAGCATAGTATCAGCCACTTCGCTAGTAAACTAGCTTGCTATCAGCTCTCAGCATAGAGCACCCCGGATTTGCCTAAGATGCATGCCTACTGCCTTTCACCTGGACAACCAACGCCAGGCTGACTTAACTTTCTCCGTCCTCTCATCGCATTACACAGAAGTATTGGAATATTAACCAATTTCCCATCGACTACGCCTCTCGGCCTCGCCTTAGGGGTCGACTCACCCAGCCCCGATTAACGTTGGACTGGAACCCTTGGTCTTTCAGCGAACGGGTTTTTCACCCGTTTTGTCGTTACTCACGTCAGCATTCGCACTTCTGATACCTCCAGCATACTTCTCAATACACCTTCATCGGCTTACAGAACGCTCCCCTACCACGTATACATAGTATACATCCGCAGCTTCGGCATATAGTTTTAGCCCCGTTACATCTTCCGCGCAGGCCGACTCGACTAGTGAGCTATTACGCTTTCTTTAAAGGGTGGCTGCTTCTAAGCCAACCTCCTAGCTGTCTATGCCTTCCCACATCGTTTCCCACTTAACTATAATTTGGGGGCCTTAGCTGGCGGTCTGGATTGTTTTCCTCTTGACTACGGACGTTAGCACCCGCAGTCTGTCTCCCGGATAGTACTCATAGGTATTCGGAGTTTGCATCGGTTTGGTAAGTCGGGATGACCCCCTAGCCGAAACAGTGCTCTACCCCCTATGGTATTCGTCCGAGGCGCTACCTAAATAGCTTTCGGGGAGAACCAGCTATCACCGAGTTTGATTAGCCTTTCACCCCTATCCACAAGTCATCCCCTGGCTTTTCAACGACAGTGGGTTCGGTCCTCCAGTTAGTGTTACCCAACCTTCAACCTGCTCATGGATAGATCACCCGGTTTCGGGTCTATACCCAGCAACTAAACGCCCTATTAAGACTCGATTTCTCTACGGCTCCCCTATGCGGTTAACCTTGCTACTGAATATAAGTCGCTGACCCATTATACAAAAGGTACGCAGTCACCGAACAAGTCGGCTCCCACTGCTTGTATGCATGCGGTTTCAGGATCTATTTCACTCCCCTCACAGGGGTTCTTTTCGCCTTTCCCTCACGGTACTGGTTCACTATCGGTCAGTCAGGAGTATTTAGCCTTGGAGGATGGTCCCCCCATATTCAGACAAGGTTTCACGTGCCTCGCCCTACTCGTCATCATTATATGTGCCCTTTCGTGTACGGGACTATCACCCTCTACGGTAGCACTTCCCAGAGCTTTCCGCTAAAACACATATAACTTAATGGGCTGATCCCCGTTCGCTCGCCGCTACTGAGGGAATCTCAATTGATTTCTTTTCCTAAGGGTACTGAGATGTTTCACTTCCCCTCGTTCGCCTCGCATGACTATGTATTCATCATGCGATACCTACCTTATGGTAAGTGGGTTTCCCCATTCAGAAATCTCCGGATCACAGGATATTTGCCGCCTCCCCGAAGCTTATCGCAGGCTATTACGTCTTTCATCGCCTCTGACTGCCAAGGCATCCACCACATGCACTTAATTACTTGACTATACAACCCCAAACAGTCGTTAATCCCTACAAGGAGGATCAACAATGTGAACTTAATCACTTCTATTTGTTGCCTGTGAACTTAATCACCATACAGCTTCAATTTAATTCATATACCAAAACGCTTGATTCAGTTTTATCGCTAGTGCTCATTTCACTCAACATTAACAATTACTTGCTAACATCAACTAAAACGAGTTTAAACAATTATTTCAACTCAAATATATTCTGTTAATGATTCACTACCGCCTCGTCAGCGAGTAGTTAACTGTGATAAATCACAGAACTTAATAAGCTATCGGCTTACTAAGTTCTGTAATCACTTAGTCTTTAATTAGTGGTGGAGACTAACGGAGTCGAACCGTTGACCTCCTGCGTGCAAAGCAGGCGCTCTACCAACTAAGCTAAGTCCCCAGCTTAAGATCTTAATATATCTGCTCTTCTGTGTTCAGTAGACTTGGTGGGTCTGACAAGACTTGAACTTGTGACCCCACGCTTATCAAGCGTGTGCTCTAACCAACTGAGCTACAGACCCTCAGATACATCAATGAAGAACAACTTGTTGTGGATTCTTACCAATCGTCAATCTTTCGTTAAGGAGGTGATCCAGCCGCAGGTTCCCCTACGGCTACCTTGTTACGACTTCACCCCAGTCATCGGCCACACCGTGGTAAGCGTCCTCCTTACGGTTAGACTACCTACTTCTGGTGCAACAAACTCCCATGGTGTGACGGGCGGTGTGTACAAGGCCCGGGAACGTATTCACCGCGGCATTCTGATCCGCGATTACTAGCGATTCCGACTTCATGGAGTCGAGTTGCAGACTCCAATCCGGACTACGATCGGCTTTTTGAGATTAGCATCCTATCGCTAGGTAGCAACCCTTTGTACCGACCATTGTAGCACGTGTGTAGCCCTGGTCGTAAGGGCCATGATGACTTGACGTCGTCCCCGCCTTCCTCCAGTTTGTCACTGGCAGTATCCTTAAAGTTCCCACCCGAAGTGCTGGCAAATAAGGAAAAGGGTTGCGCTCGTTGCGGGACTTAACCCAACATCTCACGACACGAGCTGACGACAGCCATGCAGCACCTGTATGTAAGTTCCCGAAGGCACCAATCCATCTCTGGAAAGTTCTTACTATGTCAAGACCAGGTAAGGTTCTTCGCGTTGCATCGAATTAAACCACATGCTCCACCGCTTGTGCGGGCCCCCGTCAATTCATTTGAGTTTTAGTCTTGCGACCGTACTCCCCAGGCGGTCTACTTATCGCGTTAGCTGCGCCACTAAAGCCTCAAAGGCCCCAACGGCTAGTAGACATCGTTTACGGCATGGACTACCAGGGTATCTAATCCTGTTTGCTCCCCATGCTTTCGTACCTCAGCGTCAGTATTAGGCCAGATGGCTGCCTTCGCCATCGGTATTCCTCCAGATCTCTACGCATTTCACCGCTACACCTGGAATTCTACCATCCTCTCCCATACTCTAGCTTCCCAGTATCGAATGCAATTCCCAAGTTAAGCTCGGGGATTTCACATCCGACTTAAAAAGCCGCCTACGCACGCTTTACGCCCAGTAAATCCGATTAACGCTCGCACCCTCTGTATTACCGCGGCTGCTGGCACAGAGTTAGCCGGTGCTTATTCTGCGAGTAACGTCCACTCATCCTAGGTATTAACTAGAAGAGCCTCCTCCTCGCTTAAAGTGCTTTACAACCATAAGGCCTTCTTCACACACGCGGCATGGCTGGATCAGGGTTCCCCCCATTGTCCAATATTCCCCACTGCTGCCTCCCGTAGGAGTCTGGGCCGTGTCTCAGTCCCAGTGTGGCGGATCATCCTCTCAGACCCGCTACAGATCGTCGCCTTGGTAGGCCTTTACCCCACCAACTAGCTAATCCGACTTAGGCTCATCTATTAACGCAAGGTCACAAGTGATCCCCTGCTTTCCCCCGTAGGGCGTATGCGGTATTAGCATCCCTTTCGAGATGTTGTCCCCCATTAATAGGCAGATTCCTAAGTATTACTCACCCGTCCGCCGCTAGGTCAATTACCGAAGCAATCTCCCCCGCTCGACTTGCATGTGTTAAGCCTGCCGCCAGCGTTCAATCTGAGCCATGATCAAACTCTTCAGTTAAAAATCATTAGTGACTTAAGGTCACAATTCTGGCTCATCAATGTACTGACAAATTCTCTCAAATAAACTTCGAGTAATTTAAACCAATCAATCAATGATAATATTTCGATTAATCAATCAGTAAAAATCCACACAAGTTGTTCTTCATATTCTCTTAATGATCTTCTCAATGCTTCGTCAGCATCAAGCTAGGTCGGCCATACTACTCTCTATCTCTAAAAAGTCAATCAATAATGTTAATTATTTTTTCTAACAAACCCAACTCCAATCTCATCTTAAAATCTCAATTCGAAATCTTAACAACTTAATCAAGTGCCTGATTTATCAGAAGTTTTATTTAACATCACCGCCGATGGATGTGCATTCTACAGCATTCCCAACCCAACACAACCCCTTTTTTTAAACTTTTTTATCAACTGGACATTTTTTCGACCAAAATAGCAAAAAAAGTCCATTTTTAGCTATTTTTTGCACCATTTTTTCTCATACTAATAAAGCAGAACATGTTTTTATTTAAATTTTAAGCTATTTATATTTGTTTTTTTTCTTTAAACTATTTGAAATAATTTTATCATTTAATAAATTAAGTCGAATATGGCCCGTTTTATAAATAGAAGAAGCTTCTGTTTAGGAATTTTGCTCTTTTGCTGCAACTATTCCTCAGCCAATTCGTCACATAATATTTTCATGATGACATTGTCGATATTAAGTTATGCAAAATGGAACACTCCGAATCCAGAATTATGCGTCGTTGATAATGCATCTTATGCAAACCAATTTTCTGCTTATATCAAATCAAATAAGTCTCCTTTTAATATAAGTGCGATACATTCCGCCGATCTAAAAAATCGTCATTGTGATGCGGTATTTTTTTCCAATACTTCAGCACAAACCGAACAGGCCCTTATTGGGAAATCATTAAATTCATCTATTTTATCGTTTAGCTCAAGTAATTCTGAATGTGAAATTGGCAGCGTTTTTTGCTTATCCACCAACAAAACAGGAAATACTATTTTTAAAGTGAATCTTGATAGTTTAGCTCAGTCTAAAATACATGTTGACCCACGTGTTTTATTGCTGGCAAAGAATTCGGATTAAAATAATGATGAATAAATTTTTTAAATCGAGTTCTCTACAAACATTGTTTCGTAAATCTCAATTTACGACCTTTGCAATCACTTTATTTATTAGTACGTCTACTTTTGTCACGATTTCAGTATTTACCGTTGAATCTTATGCGAAACAAAACCTATTATTAATCAGTCGAACCGTGTCTGAACGTGTTCAACCTGCGCTGGTGTTCTCTGATAGAATCGCGATTTCGCAGATTATCAATGAATACACCTTTCAACATTCAGTACGCCTGATTGAGGTTTATGATAATCAAGGTCATAAAGTTGCTGAAAGCCTAAAAAATGTTGAACACTATTCATATATTCAAAACTTTTTTGATCATATCTTTTTAAAAGATTCCATCAAGTTAAACGTCCAACATCAAGGAAAGCTGGTTGGTCAAGTTGTGCTATATGGAAGTTCCAATGAAATTTTAATGTTTATTTTTAAAATTTTTACCGGCTTAGCGTTTGGCATGCTCTTTATGGTTTTTGCTGTATGGTGGTCAGTAAACTTAACCTATCGCCATATTATGGGTTCTTTTTTACCGATTATACAAATTGCACAACTCTTAAGAAATCAAAAGGCGTATAACTTAAGGTTTCCAAAAAGTGATGTAAAAGAATTTCAAGACTTAAACAGTGTGTTCAACCAACTCTTAGATGAAATTCAATCTTGGCATACCCATCTTCAAAATGAAAATAGTGAACTTTCTTATCAAGTTCAACATGATCATTTAACCGAACTACCTAATCGTAATTATTTTTATCAAGTGTTATGTAATTTATATGAAGACACCAATCAACGTGAAAATTTAGCTTTATTATTTATTGATAATAATAATTTTAAAGCTATTAATGATCAATATGGACATTTGGTCGGTGATGAAGTTTTAAAAGAAATGGCTTCGCGATTAAGACGCCATATTCGCCAAGATGATTTTGTCGCGCGTCTTGCAGGAGATGAGTTTGCAATTATTTTACGTTCCATTTCTAAAATTGAACACCTCATCTCTATTGCGGAAAATCTGATTAAATGTTGTGACGATCCTTTAATCTATAAAGGACAATCGATTTCTTTTAGCTTTAGTATCGGTATTGCTATCTCTAGCCAGGCCTCAAGCCCAGAAGACTTAATTTCTCAAGCAGATCAAGCCATGTACAAAGCAAAATCTTTACAGCATCATTGGTTTATTTACCATTCATAATATTAGGGGGTTTTTATGACTTTAAAAAACGTACAACTTTCTATTCTTGCAATACTCTGCCTAGCACTTACAGGTTGTATGAATCTAGGTGGGTTGAGCTATAAACAAGCTCGTGTACTTAAGAAAGAAGGTTTTGTATTAACGGATGAAGGTTGGAGTCTAGGTCTACCAGAACGTTTATTGTTTGGTTTTAACGAGTCAAATATTAATACCGAGCGCCAAACTGAATTGGTTCGTTTAGCCACGCAATTAAATAAATATCATCTCGATAAACTTAAAATTGTAGGTCATACCGATAATATCGGAAATCCTGAATACAATTTAAAATTATCCAAAGAACGTGCTCAAAATGTTTCAAATATATTCATTGAGCAAAAATTTAATCCACAAAATATCCAAGTGATTGGAAAAGGGGCTGACCAGCCACTTAAATCAAATGATTCAGAAGAGAATAAAGCTGAAAACCGTCGTGTTGCGGTGATTATTATTCCTTGATAATCTTCTCTTTATTAAAAAAGATCTCTACGGAGATCTTTTTTTAGATCTATAGAATTTGACGCTTCGTTGACAAACACAAATTTCAGGCATAAAAAAACCGCCTTTAAGCGGATAATTTATATTTAAGCTGATGCTTAAATGGTCGGAGCAGTAGGATTCGAACCTACGACCCCCTGGTCCCAAACCAGGTGCACTACCAGGCTGTGCTATGCTCCGAATTTACAACAAACTTAAGGAATTGGGGTGAATGATGGGGCTCGAACCCACGACAACCGGAATCACAATCCGGGGCTCTACCAACTGAGCTACATCCACCGTCACATTAAGTTTTAGGATCTATAGTATCAAGCAACATATGGTGCGCCTGACAGGATTCGAACCTGTGACCATCCGCTTAGAAGGCGGATGCTCTATCCAACTGAGCTACAGGCGCATGACCAATGATACTAATATCACAGATTAACTTGCCTTGAAGAATTGGTCGGAGCAGTAGGATTCGAACCTACGACCCCCTGGTCCCAAACCAGGTGCACTACCAGGCTGTGCTATGCTCCGTTCATCTCAGCTTTTGTGTATCGCACATCGTGCGGTACGGTGTGCATTCTAGGCGTGACGCCACAAGACGTCAACACCTATCTTGAAAAAAAGTTAAAAAAACACGTCAAATGTATATTAATCAAACATTTCAGATGTTTTTTATACAATTTCTATCGTTTTAATTGAGCACTAAAGTTCAACATACGATCTAAAGGTAATTTAGCACGTTCAGCCAAAGCAGCATCTACGAATATTTCTTGATCGGCCTTTTGCAAAACTGCCAAAATACCATCTAATTCATTCATTGCCATCCACGGGCAATGCGCACAAGAACGACAAGTTGCACCCTCACCTGCTGTAGGTGCTTCAATCAAGGTCTTATGCGGTACAGCTTGTTGCATTTTATAGAAAATGCCACGATCTGTAGCCACAATTAAAGTGTCTTGTGGCAATGTTTGAGCTGCTTTGATCAGTTGTGAGGTACTTCCCACCGCATCCGCAATATCAATCACGGATTCTGGTGACTCAGGATGCACCAATACAGCTGCATTCGGATACAGCGCTTTCATCTTTTCAATACCACGGGCACGAAACTCTTCATGCACGATACAAGCACCATCCCAAAGCAACATATCAGCACCGGTTTTCTTTTGAATATAACGGCCTAAATGTTGATCTGGTGCCCAAATAATTTTCTCGCCCAAACTGTCTAAGTGTTCAATGATCTCTACAGCACAACTTGAAGTCACTACCCAATCTGCACGTGCTTTAACTGCTGCTGAGGTATTGGCATAGACCACAACAGTATGCTCAGGATGCGCATCACAAAATGCGGTAAATTCATCTACAGGACAACCGAGATCAAGCGAACAGGTTGCTTCCAAAGTTGGCATAAGGACTGTTTTTTCAGGAGAAAGAATTTTTGAGGTTTCTCCCATAAATTTAACCCCAGCGACCACCAGAGTAGATGCCTCATGATCACGTCCAAAACGTGCCATTTCTAAAGAATCAGAAACACAACCACCTGTCGCTTCCGCAAGTTCTTGTACATCTGGATCACAATAATAATGTGCCACCAAAACAGCATTGTTCTTTTGCAACTCAGCTTTAATTTGCGCAAACTTCTGCTGTTTTACCGCTGGACTCAGACTATTGTCCTTAGGTTCACCTAAACGATCTAAATGCGCTTGCACAACCGATTTTGCTTCGTTGGCAATTAAATTATTCGCATCATTCATAAGAGGTCTTCTCTTTCCTTGTCGCTGGCATCATGCTAGCGTTTATACACTTGTGAATTGATTGTACGGTTTAGCGCACATAAATTCACCACGAAAAATGTTTTGTTATAAAAAAGCCTCACGAATGAGGCTCCTTAAAAAATCAGTAGTTAAGAACGATAGTCCGCATTAATTTTCACATAATCATAGGATAGATCACAGGTGTAGACCGTATCTTTGGCCTGCCCTCGACCAAGGTTTACATGAATGGTCATTTCTGTCTGTGACATTACCCGTGCACCAGCTTCTTCGGTATAGTCTTCAGCAGCACCACCATCTTTACAAATTTGCACGTCGTCTAACCAGACTTGAATTTTTTCAACATCCAAATCTTTCACGCCAGCATAACCAATCGCAGCAAGGATACGCCCCCAGTTTGGATCAGACGCAAAAATTGCCGTTTTAACCAATGGTGAATGAGCAATGCTATAAGCAATATCGCAGCATTCTTGTGTGTCGTTTCCACCGTCAACCGTGATAGTAATGAATTTGGTCGCCCCTTCCCCATCACGAATAATCAGTTGCGCCAAACGCTTCATCACACGCGATAAAACATCCAAAACCACAGTATAACGTGCATCATCTTCACTGCTAATTTCTACACCACCAGCCATTCCGGTTGCAGCAAAGATGCATGAATCATTGGTAGAAGTATCACCATCCACAGTAATCCGATTAAATGATTGGTCTGCGCTAATTTTTAACATTTTTTGCACAAGATTTCGTGCAATTGGCGCATCGGTTGCAACAAAACTCAGCATGGTCGCCATATTGGGGCGAATCATGCCTGCACCTTTAGAAATCCCAGTCATTGTATACGTTATACCATCAAGCTCGAACTGTTCTGAGGCGCCTTTTGGTGTGGTATCCGTGGTCATGATCCCAGTCGCAGCGTCCGTCCATGAAGCGTCATTCAAACTATTTAGTGCAGGCTGTAAACCTTGCGTTAAACGCTCAATCGGCAGTTGTTCGCCAATGACCCCTGTAGAGAATGGCAATACTTCAAATTCTTCTACCTGCGCTAACTCAGCAAGCTTTAAACAGGTCAATTGTGCATTTTGCATACCCAATTTTCCTGTACCTGCATTAGCATTCCCAGTATTGATGACCAAGTAGCGTGGATTAGCTTGTGCTAAATGCGCTTTCGACACATGAACTGGCGCTGCGCAAAATGCATTTTGGGTAAATACCCCTGCAACATTGGTACCTTGTGCAAATTCAAAAATAACTAAATCTCGTCGATTTGGATAACGGACATACGCCTCAGCAGAGCCAATTTTTACACCTTGTACCACATGCATATGCGGCATAGACACGTCACCAACAGCCATTTTCAAATGTCCACATGAATTAGAATGAAAACACAGCTTATTAGAATTCTCTATAAAAATCGAGCTTATTAAAATGCTTATTTATTTTTACTATAAGAAAAGCTTATTCATTTGAATATAAAATAAAAAAGCCAGTAAATATACTGGCTTTCATTACATCAGCAACGTATTACTGTTGAACAGCAGTCGTGGTATCCGCAGCCAATAATGCTTGCTTTACTTTTTCTTGACTAGATACTGACAATGCTGGATTTGAAGCAACAACGCGATTAACCGTAGCAGGTGTTACCGCTGCAATCGCCGCAGTTTTTAAAATAATTGGGCGTCCGCCTGTATTACCTAAAGTATAACGAATACCAGTACGTGGACTGATTACAGTCGTGGTTTCATTTTTTACTTCTGCTTGGGCTGTCACTGCTCCTGTAGCAGCTTGTACTTTTTCCACTGTCGTCGTTTGTGGTGCCGTATCTGCAAATGCCAATGCTGGAACTGCTAAAGTTGCAACAAATAAAGGTTTTAATAATTTTTTCATTATCTTCCCAAAGATCTTTTCCAATTGAGCAACTTAATACCACTTAATCACATTTCCTGCAATAAAAATTAACGCATGGTAATAACTTGTAAAAAAAGCAGAACAATTGTTCTGCTTTTTTGTAACACTTTCAGGGTCTATTCACTCAATTAGATTTTGCCGTGACATTGTTTGTATTTCAAACCTGAACCACAAGGACAAGGTGCATTACGGCTTTCTGGTGCTGCAATCTCATCACTATCCGTGAATTGTGCATCAACAATCTCATTACTAACCGTACCGCTTAAGCCATCCACTTCATCATGTGCAAAGTTAAGACGCATAGATTCAGCTTGAGCCTGTTGTTGAGCTTCCATTTCAGCAAGCTCTTCAGGTGTTGGGATATGCACACGAGAAATATCAGTAACCACGTCAGACTTAATCACACCCAGCATATTGACGAATAAATTGAAGGCTTCCTTCTTATATTCTTGTTCAGGGTTCTTTTGTGCATAACCACGTAAGTGAATCCCTTGACGCAAATAATCCATCGCAGCCAAATGGTCTTTCCAATGGCGATCTAAAGAACCCAGCATGAAGTGACGTTCAAGTGTCGCAGCAGTATCATCGCCCATTTGTTCACGACGATTACGGTAACGCGTGACAATCTCATCAGAAATACGTTCAACCAAGGCTTCTTCATCAAGACGACGATCTTCTTCCAACCATTGATTTACAGGAAGATTAATACCTAAGTCTTCATTCAATGCATTTTCAAGCCCTTGGATATCCCATTGATCATGGATTGATTCAGGTGGAATATAGGTTTCGATTAAGCCTTTTACGACTTCACGATGCATTTCTTCAATATAATCTTGAAGTGAGCTTTCTTCTAAAATTTCATCACGTTGAGAGTAAATAATTTTACGTTGTTCGTTATTTACATCATCGTATTTCAACAAGTTTTTACGAATATCGAAGTTACGTGCTTCAACTTTGCGCTGTGCATTTTCAATAGAACGCGACACCATTTTATGCTCAATGGCTTCATTCTCTTGTAGTCCCATCGCACGCATCATTGCAACAACGCGATCACCCGCGAAAATACGCATCAAATCATCTTCTAATGACAAGAAGAACCGTGAAACACCTGGGTCACCTTGACGACCAGAACGACCACGCAACTGGTTATCAATACGACGTGATTCATGACGTTCAGAACCGATGATGTGTAAACCACCTGAACTCAACACCATTTCATTGTTTTGTTCCCATTCCGCTTTAAGACGAGCTTCATCTTCCGCAGTATGGTTTTCAATTTTGGCAAGTTTTGCTTTCCAGTTGCCACCAAGCAAAATATCGGTACCACGACCTGCCATATTGGTTGCAATGGTCACAGCACGCGGTGAACCCGCTTGAGCAATAATGTCTGCTTCACGCTCATGTTGTTTAGCGTTCAAGACTTCGTGGGTAATACCCGCATCTCGTAACTTATCAGATAAAATCTCTGAAGCCTCGATAGTTGCAGTACCAATCAAGATAGGTGCAACACCTGCTTCATGAATTTTCTGAATTTCTTCAATAATTGCGTTGTATTTACCATTACGGTTTAAATAAATTAAATCGTTTTGGTCATTACGAATCATCGGACGATGGGTTGGGATAAGCACCACATCCAAACCATAAATTTCTTTCATTTCCGCAGCTTCAGTATCAGCAGTACCTGTCATACCTGAAAGCTTTTTGTATAAACGGAAATAGTTCTGGAATGTGGTTGTTGCTAAAGTTTGGTTTTCAGGTTGAACATCTAACGCTTCTTTGGCTTCAACAGCTTGGTGCAAACCTTCAGACCAACGACGACCTGGCATGGTACGACCAGTATTCTCATCAACAATGATTACTTCACCATCATGTACGATGTAGTGAACATTACGTTGATAAAGGAAATGTGCACGAATTGCAGCAGACACGTGATGAACCAGATTTAGATTTGATGGTGAATATAAGCTTTCGCCTTCAGCCAACAAGCCCATTTTAATCAATTCATCTTCAACAGTTTCATAACCGACTTCAGTCATTTCAACTTGGCGTTGCTTTTCATCAATCCAGAAATGACCGCCATCTGCGACTTTTTCTTCTTTTTGAGCATGCAACTTTGGTGGAATACTATTGATTGCAACATAAAGCTGTGATGAGTCATCACTTTGACCTGAAATAATCAACGGTGTACGTGCTTCATCGATCAAGATCGAATCGACCTCATCGATAATCGCATAAATCAAACCACGTTGCTTTTTCTCTGCCATAGAGAAAACCATGTTATCGCGCAGATAATCGAAACCAAATTCATTATTGGTACCGTAAGTAATATCTGAACGATATGCCTCAGCTTTCTCTATTGGTGATTGCATCGAATAGATTACACCAACGCTTAAACCCAAGAACTCATAAAGCGGACGGTTTAATTCAGCATCACGTTGTGCCAAGTAATCGTTGACCGTGATGACATGAACACCTTGTTCACTAATTGCATTTAAATATACAGCCAAAGTACCCATCAGGGTTTTACCTTCACCTGTACGCATTTCTGCAATTTTTCCTTCATGCAAAGTAATACCACCAATGAGCTGCACATCATAATGACGCATACCCATGACACGTTTTGCTGCTTCACGACACACCGCAAACGCTTCTGGCATTAATTTATCTAGGCTTTCACCTTTCTTATATCTTTGTTTGAATTCTTCAGTTTTTGCAGATAAGTCTGCATCGCTGAGTGCAGATGTCGTCGGCTCGAGCGCATTGATCTTATCGACAATTTTACGCATACGTTTTAGTTCGCGCTCGTTTTTAGTACCGAAGATTCCTCCGATCAGACTTGCCAACATATAAACTCTCTAAATCTTTGTGAAATAAATTTTTCTCAGACGATATTATGGTGGTAGAAATTTGAAGTACAAGGGTTTTGCACAAATCCAATCAAAAAAATCTGACGATTAGTTCTAGCACGTATCAGCTAAGGCGCATTAATGTAGCAAATTTAACCGATATTTGCAGTGAGGTAGAGATCAATTCTATGTTTTTTTTCATATGCTTCTTTTATTAATATCTATTTTCTTCATAAAGAAATACAAAAACACTATTTTTAATTATAAAAAAACTGGGTAATAGTAGTTTGGACGAGCCAAATAACAAACAACATTTTTAGATATTGAGGTTTCAAAATGACTTTACGATTAGGTGACATTGCACCAGATTTCACTCAGGAATCTAGTGAAGGTCCAATTAAGTTTTATGATTACTTGGGTGACAGTTGGGGTGTTTTATTCTCACACCCTGCCGATTATACGCCAGTATGTACCACTGAGTTGGGCCATACCGCAAAATTAAAAGATGAGTTTGAACAGCGTGGGGTAAAAGCCATTGCCCTTTCAGTCGATGATGTTGAATCACATAAAGGTTGGATCAACGACATCAATGAAACACAAAATACCACTGTAAACTTTCCAATCATTGCAGACAAAGATCGTAAGGTATCGACGCTGTATGATTTCATTCATCCAAATGCCAGCGAAACCCTCACCGTACGTTCTTTAGTTATTATTGATCCCCATAAGAAAGTTCGCTTAATCATTACCTACCCTGCATCAACTGGACGTAATTTTAAAGAAATTCTCCGTGTGATTGATTCATTACAACTAACTGACAATTATAAAGTTGCCACACCTGCAAACTGGCAAGATGGTGAAGATGTTGTCATCGTCCCGTCGATCAAAGATGAAGCGGAGCTTAAAGAACGCTTCCCAAAAGGTTATACGGCGGTTAAGCCTTATCTTCGTCTTACCCCACAACCTAATAAATAATATGCAATATTGAATTTTTTAGATTAGAGCTAACTAACTCCAAAAGATCACATCCAAGCTTGATGTGGTCTTTTTTTAAGATCCACTGATTGCAACGAAATTCTTTTCCCCTTCAAAATACACCAAACAACAAATACTAAAATAAAAACAAAATCATTTAAAAATAGAAAAGGCACCGAAGTGCCTTTTATGATCAAAGATCAGTGAACAAATGTTATGCAGGAATACGTAAAACTTGTCCTGGGAAAATATCATCCGCATTTTTTAACAATGGGCGGTTCGCTTCAAAAATTTTATTATATTGGTTGGCATCACCATAAAATTCTTTTGAAATTTTAGACAAATTATCACCTGATTTAACCGTATAAAACTTACTTTCAGGCTCAGGTGCTGCCACTGTCATTTGATCATCAACTTGCGCCACATGGTCGATATTCCCCACAGCAAGAATGATTTTCTCTTTATCAGCCTGAGTTTGTACCTGACCGTGAATCGTGGCCAAATCAGAAGTACTATTATAACTTACAGAAAGCCCTGTTACTGGCAAGCCTAACGCTTTAATGTGCCCCAACAACTTATTGGCAATTTCTTGTGCAGATGGTTCTGCTGGCGTTGCTGGTGCCGCTTGTGGCTCAGCTGGTGCAGTATTTTTCTTGCCAATTCCTTTAATAAAATCAAAAAGACCCATATGTCGTACTCCATATCATTATTGAAAATTGTTTTACTGAGAATGTATTACTGTGAACTGTTATACAAATTTAAGAACTCTATTTTTATAGCGAAAAAGTGTCAGAGTGTGCGTTGTCATTGGTGATAAAAAGGTAACGGTATGTAACCAATGTTTTTGATTTTAAACTTATTTAGTTGCTTTTTAGGTTAAGGCATCGCCAAGCAAACATTCACTCAATACAGCTAAATTTAGGCATAAAAAAACCACCTAAAGGTGGTCTTTTTACGTATAACAACAACGTGCTATACAATCAACACATTAACCAAGTTTTTTAGTTACATAGTCGATAGCTGATTGAACAGTTGTGATTTCGTTAGAATCTTCATCTGGAATAGTGATGTCGAAGTCATTTTCGAAAGACATAACAAGTTCTACTAGGTCTAGAGAATCAGCACCCAAATCATCCATGAAAGATGCTTCGTTTTTGATTTCTTCAGCTTTGATACCTAATTGTTCTGCAACAGCTTGTTTAATGCGTTGTTCGATATCGCTCACAGGAATTCTCCTCATTGCTTGTGGCGGCTTTTAATTGCCTGATAGTTTAATTGAATATTTACTTTTTTCAAAGTTTATACATCGCATTACGCCATGTATAAACCACCATTTACGTGTAATACTGTGCCTGTAATGTAACTGGCTTTGTCAGAAGCTAAAAAACTTACTGCATTTGCAATATCTTCTGGTTGACCAAATCGGTTTAACGCAACTTGATCACTCATTTTTTTGCGAATATCTTCACTTAACTGCTCAGTCATTTCTGTTGCGATAAAACCAGGCGCAATACAGTTAACTGTAATCTGACGGCTTCCCATTTCTTTTGCAAGACTGCGACTGAAAGCTTCAATCCCTGCTTTTGCAGCAGAATAGTTGGCTTGTCCTGGGTTAGCAAAATGCGCAACAACAGAACTGATATTGATAATGCGTCCAAAGCGCGCTTTGGTCATGCCTTTCAATACACGTTTAGATAAGCGGAATACAGCTTTAAGATGAATATTGAGAATATCGTCCCAATCATCTTCAGACATACGTAACAGTAGATTGTCTTTGGTAATCCCTGCATTGTTCACAAGTATCATCACTGAACCATATTTTTGTTCAATGTCAGACACCAATGCATCAATTGCAGCACCATCACGTACATCAAGTAATGCACCAGCACCGTTTTCAGCAAAAACTGTTGAAAGTTTTTCTGCGCCCGCTGCTGATGTTGCCGTACCTACAACAAAATAACCGTCTTGAATCAATTGCTGAGCGATGGCAGCACCAATCCCTCGGCTCGCGCCTGTCACTAATGCGACTTTGCGTTCTTGTGTCATGCAATTTTCCCTTCAGCCACTAAGATAGCATTCAGTGCATCTTCCATACGACTTTGTGTATCGAGTGGAAATGCTTTTTCGATATTTGGTAAACGTTTTGCTAAATTCGCCAATACATTACCTGGACCACATTCAGCAACATACTGAATACCTTGGTCTTGGATGAATTGCATGGTTTTAGTCCACTGTACTGACTGATACAATTGCGCTGTTAACGCTAAGCGTAATTGGCTTGTATCTGTCGCGATTCCAGCATTGACATTTTGTATTACAGGAATGCTTGGTAGCTCAATGGCAGTTTGTTCCAAAGCTTCTGCAAACTGTTCGGCAGCAGGTTTCATTAGAGAACAATGTGATGGTACAGATACAGGTAATGCAATTGCTTTACCGCCGTTTTCTTTGGCAACGGTCATGACAGCTTCGACTAGAGTTTTATCACCTGCGATAACAACTTGGCCTTGTGCATTATAGTTTGCAGCTTCAACAGAACCACGGCCTTGCACATTGGCTTGCTCGCACAGTTCAAGTACTTTCGCGTCATCCAGACCGAGAATAGCCGCCATCGCGCCTTGCCCCTGAGGCACAGCACTTTGCATCAATTTACCGCGTAAATTTACCAACTTGACTGCATCTGCCAAAGTCATCGACTCTGCAGCAACTAAAGCACTGTATTCGCCTAATGAATGACCTGCGAGGTATTTTGGCACAACACCACCAAGATCTAACCATACACGCCATAAAGCAATACTTGCTGTCAATAAAACAGGTTGAGTATTTTCAGTTTGATCTAAACCTTCACCGCTTTGTGCAATGTGCCATAAATCAAAACCGATGGCATCTGATGCTTCAGTAAAGGTTTCTTGTACACCACTAAACTGTTCTGCAAGTTCAGCAAGCATACCCACTTTTTGTGAACCTTGACCTGGAAACAAAAATGCAGTTTTTGTTGCTTGAGCTGCTTGTTCGAGTCGTTTGGCAGACATATAAAAAGTCCCTTATTTAATCTTGATCGTTTCCGATGGCGCAATTTTACATTAAAAAAAAATTTATTTAATTGCGAAATACAACAAAAAACCCAGTCATTGAAAACAAAAAAAGGGAGCTTTCGCTCCCATTTTTTTACTAAGCTTGCGCTTAATAGTTCACCAATTATTCAGCATCAGCTGCTTTAGCGAATAATTGACGACCACGGTAGAAACCATCTTTAGTCACGTGGTGACGACGGTGAGTTTCACCAGTAGTTTGGTCTACAGTTAATGCATTCTCGGTTAAAGCGTCATGTGAACGGCGCATGTCACGGCGAGAGCGACTTTTACGGTTTTGCTGAACGGCCATGATGGCTCCTTACAAATCGAAAAAATGGATCAGAACAAATTCGGTTGTCTTAACTTAACAGTATAACACAAAATTTAGTTAAGTTTACCCTTCAAACCTGCCAAAACTTCAAACGGATTATCCCGTTTTTCTTCAACAGTGTCCTGAACGGCTGGTTGATGCTTATGTTCACAAGCGTCATGCTTAGGAGACAGAGGCATCAACAATAACAATTCATCTTCTAAAAGTGCAAGTAAATCAACAGTCGAAGGAGTATTGGTTAAATAATCCCCTTTAATTGTTGCTTCACTTTCACCTAGTACGATGAAATCAGCATCCTCATCCAAGCGCTCTATCAGTGACTCATCATCTATTAAAGCCAAATGGAAGTCAGAAACTAGTGTAATTTCAACAGAATCCAGACAACGCTGACATTCCATTGGAACTTTAGTATCTACATGACCATCTAGCCAAACAATACGATGATACGCATCCATTGATAGCTTACAGTCTATATTGATCAATTGATCATCAATTGATCCAACAGCTTCACGGGAAATACGAACAAAGCGAGACAATGGCAGGGTACCTGACCATGTAAAGCCTTGTTCAGCCCATTTAAACGGCTCTATCTGTGCCGGAAAGGTATTTGCTGACATAATTAAGGCGGCAATTCTACAAATTCATAGGTACTCTGTCAAAGATTAAGATACAATTTTGTACTTATTTAGACAGATCTCTTGAGTAATACAAGCCATGCATCAGTTGCAGCCGCAACCTGAAGTCACTACTTCATTACAATTCAATACGCATTCAACTTCTGAAAACACATTGCAAGCCGCCGATGTGCAACGCTTATCATGGGCTAACTTACAAACAGAAGTGCAACACGTTGATTGGCTTATCTTACACTTTAATCACTGGTTTTCCCACCTAAATGTGACGCTTGTTCGTGGTGATTTTGAACCAGAGTATTTCCCTGCTAGCGAACACAGCCCTGCCCGTATTCAGTTTGCACATGGTTTTTTCAACAGCGCCCTGCATGAAATCAGTCATTGGAGCATTGCCGGAGAACAACGCCGTTTATTGCCTGATCTCGGTTATTGGTATGCACCCGATGGTCGTACAGCTGAACAACAAGCCTTATTTGAGCAGGTTGAAATCAAGCCTCAAGCCATTGAATGGTTATTTTCCAAAGCATTTGGACGAAAATTTCGAGTTTCGCTGGATAATCTGACGGGTGAAGGTGGTGACGGATCGACATTTAAAGACAATGTTTATGCACAAGTTCAGGATTTTTTTTCAGGTAAAGCCAAACTTCCACACGATGCAAAACACTTCATTCAATGTATTTGTCTATGTACTCGAGGTGGCAAAACATTACAAAGCACTGAATTTAATCGTAACGATCTTGATTAAACCCGTAATTTTTTTAAAACATTGATTGCAACGATTTACTTTCCCAAGTAATAATTGAATTAACAATAAATCAGGAGAATAAATATGCTGCATTTAAGAGTACATCCTGACAATCCTCAACCACGTTTAATCAGCCAAGCAGTCGAAAGAATTCGAGCAGGTGATGTTGTGGTTTACCCAACTGATGCAGCGTATGCAATCGGCTGTCAGATTGGAAATAAAAGTGCAATGGAGCGTATTGCTCAGATCCGTGGTCTAGGGGCAAAGCATCAATACGCGATTATCTGTGCAGATTTATCTGATATTGCAACCTATGCCAAAGTAGACAATGCAATGTATCGTCTACTTAAAGCCAATACCCCAGCCGTAACCACATATATTTTACCCGCAACCAGTGAAGTTCCGCGACGCTTGATGCATCCTAAGAAAAAAACCATCGGCTTACGTGTTCCAAGTAATCCCGTCTGTCAGATGCTATTAAAAGAGTTGGGAGAACCTTTACTGACCAGTACTTTAATTTTACCTGGTCAAGATGCACCAATGGATGATCCCTACGATATTGAACAATTATTGGAAAAACGTATTGATGTGTTTATTGACAGTGGTTTAGGTACCTTAACCACCACCAGTATCGTTGATTTATCAGGAGCGAACCCTGAAATTATCCGTCGTGGTGTAGGTGATGTAAGCGCTTTTGAATAAGCGCTTATCCACTTTTCCTTAGATTAGCTCAAATTACACCGAGTTAATCAATACTTTGTTTTAACGTGATAAAGTTAAAGTTTTTAAATATCCAATTTTGAAACTTTAACTGCTCCCCCTAATTTCAACAAGAATAATTGAATTACCATAACTCTATCATTTTTAGATTGGAATTTTTCTCAATTCAGTTTATAAACAAAGCACAATCCTAAAAACAAATGCTTAATTATGATTTATAAGGTACATCATTTACATTGTGGAACCATGTGTCCGATGTGTGCACCACTATACGGACAAAAAGGTTTGTATGGCAAAATGGTGTGTCATTGCCTATTGATTGAAACAGACAAAGGTCTTGTATTGATCGATACCGGTTTTGGGATGCAAGACTACCTACATCCGCAAACACGTTTAGGTAAAGCTTTTACTAAAATCAGTGGCATACAAGCTGATTTCAATCTCACAGCCATTTCTCAAATTCAACAATTGGGTTTTAAACCATCCGATGTTCAACATATTTTGGTCAGTCATTTAGACTTAGATCATGCAGGTGGTATTTCAGACTTTCCCAATGCCACGGTTCACATCTTATCCAGCGAGTTTAATGCAGCACAGAAACTTTCAGTCATGAATAAATTGCGTTATCGACCACAACAATTTAAAAATCATCGTTACTGGAATTTTCTTGAACCTAAAAATGGCGAAGCATGGTTTAACTTCCAAAAAGTTCAAGGTTTTAATATTTTCAATGATGAAATTTTATTGATTCCTTTAGTCGGTCATACTGTAGGACATTGCGGTATAGCGATCAAACAACAAGATAGATGGTTATTGTTCTGTGGCGATGCTTATTTTAATCATCTAGAACTCAACCCTAAGAATAAATTACGCGCGCTCGACAAAATTGAATATCTCCTAGCGGAAGATAATACATTGCGCTTAAAAACCTTATCACAACTGCAACAGCTTGCACAGAATGAAGCAAAAATTGAAATTATCTGTGCCCACGATCCTGTTGAACTAGACCGATATTTAAAACATGCTTAAATCTCAATTATTACGTTATACCACTATTTTCGCACTCAGCGTACAGCTTTCAGCCTGTATGACAACTGCTGCACTTCCAGATCATGAGCGCCCAAAACAATGGGGAACTATCGTTGCTCCACAGTATAATTTTTATCGGATCAGTGACACCGTTTTTCGTAGTGAACAACCCAGTGCTGAACTTATTCCTGAGTTAAAAACCAATCAAATTGATGTCGTGATTAATTTAAGAAGTCGCAATAAAGATAAAACCGTCTTTTCAAAACAGAACTTTCAATTGGTTCATATCCCAATCAATACTTGGGCAATTGATCGTCATGATCTACTCAATGTCATGAAAACAATTCAAATCGCAAAAGCCCACAACCAGAAGGTTTTAATCCATTGCTATCATGGTTCTGATCGTACTGGGGCAAGTGTTGCAATGTACCGAATTATTTTTGAGAACTGGTCTGTGAATGATGCTTTAAATGAAATGAAGCATGGCGGTTATGGCTTTCATCCAATCTGGGGCAATATTGAAAAACTTTTTACCCCTGAAAATATAAAATGGATCCGTGAGCAGCTCGCGAATCCATCTTTAACCACAAATACCTAACTCATAGCGTTTAACGTCGGTCTAGAGGTACCCACTCGATTACCCAAGCCGACTTCATGCCTAGACTCGCATCAGAATTGATCTTCTTACGTGCTGAATCCGCTGTCTCTCGATCTTTCGATGGTCCAACCATAATACGAATACCTTTTGAGGTTGGACTCTTGGTCACTTTGTAGCCCTTGGCACGTAGTTTAGCAGCGACAGCATCTGCATTGGCTTCATTGGCGGCAAGCGCAACTTGTACCATCCATTGCTTATCACCATTTTCAAGCAAATCACGTGCTTTTTCAGCTTCCGCTTTTTTCTTTGCTTCTTCTTGTGCTTTGTGCTTTTTATCCGCTTCTGCTTTCTTGTCTTCCGCTTGCTTTTTCTCAGCAGCGGCTTTCTTTTCCGCATCTAGCTTACGTTTTTCATCTGCTTTTTGTTGTTCTTCTAATTTACGTTTCTTTTCTTCAGCGGCTTTTTTATCTGCTTCTGCGGTAGCTTGACGCTTCTGCTCAGCTAACTTTTTTTCAGCATCAGCTTTTTGCTTTAATTGAGCATTTTGCTGTTCAAGTTTTTTCTGCTCTGCTGCTTTCTGTTGTGCTTTGGCTTTTTCATCCTGTACCAGCTCAGGAGGAATATCTGCCCCTTCCTGTGCTGCCGCAGCAGCTGCACCACGTCTTGCATTTGCAGCGGCATACTCTTCAGCTGCTTTACGTGCAGCATCTGCTTCTGCCTGTTGTTGCGTACGTAAAAAATCTGCTGCTTTTGCTTCTTGTTCAGCAACCGCTTTTTCACGGGCACGCTTCTGCTCTTCTAACAGACGTTTTTCAGTCGCAACATCGACAGTCAATGGCTGCAATTGTACAGGCTCACCTGCAGGTGTCGCTTTATTTTGCTGAGCTTGGCTTGTCGGCTGTGTCTCTGCTTGGCTTTGGTGGATTTCTTCTTTACCTTTTAGAAGCAATGCCGCCAATAGAACACCACCACTTAATAAAACAACACCACCCATCCAGCGTTGTTTGTTATTCATTGACATTCGTCTAAATACTCCCAGACCGCTTCTAAGGTATGGAATGAACCACACACCAAAATCAGCTGATTATTATTGGTTTCTGCAAGCGCTGATTGAAATGCTGCTTGTACACAATCAAACTGTTCAACTGTCTCATGCTGTAAAGCAGTTTGTAATTGTTCCAATGATGCCGCACGAGGCACAGTTAACGGTGCAATTTTCCACTTTAATACAGTATTTTTCAACAACTTGACCACAGAATCTACATCTTTGTCGGACAACATTGAAAAAACAGAGACAACTTCTGTGTACTGTTTATTGTATTCTAGGAATTTTCGCAATTGCTTTAACAAAAATTCTACACCATGCGGATTGTGTCCCGCATCAAAAATTACTGTTTTATCGTGTATTTTTCTAATTTCAAAGCGCCCTGACAATTGTGCGTTCTGAATACCTTGCGAAATCGCCTGTTGTGAAACCGTTAAACCGCTCACCAAAATTGCAGCGACAGCCGTAGAAATATTTTCCAGTGCCAAATGTCCCAAAGGAAGTTTTAACGTCGTTCCTGAACTTGCAAAATTCCAAGATTGACCATCTTCTGAGTTGTCATAAAAATAGTCATGGTTTAACGCATACAGCGTGGCATTGGTTTCTTGTACTTTATGTTGTATCGCTTGTGGTATATCTTGTGCGCCGGCAAAAATAACAGGGATATTTGCTCGGATAATACCGGCTTTTTCATAAGCAATTTTTTCAATCGTATCGCCCAGCCAATCGGTATGATCTAAACCAATATTGGTAATCACAGCCACATCTGGATCAATCACATTGACCACATCCAAACGACCACCAAGACCGACTTCAAGTACCCAAACATCACATTGTTTTTGTTTAAAAATAACAAATGCAGCCAAAGTCGTGGCTTCAAAAAAAGATAAAGATAAGTTACAAATACGGCGGGCTTGATCAACCGCAACAAAAGCATCAATCAAAGTTTGATCATTAACTTCTTGTCCAGCCAGCTTAACCCGTTCATTAAAACGATAAATATGTGGAGACTGGTATAAACCAACATTCAACCCTTGCGCATTCAAAATCGCAGCGAGAGTTGTTGTGGTTGAACCTTTGCCATTTGTTCCAGCAACGGTAATCACTTTGGCTTTTGGGTTAATCACCCCGAGTTGTTCTGCCACAGGAATCACGCGCTCTAAGCCTAAATCAATCCCTGTAACGTGAACATGGCTCCAATAATCGAGCCATGTTTGTAAATCATCAGTATTTAAAGGTGCTGTTTGGTTGTTCAAGGCAAATTCATCAGTTTCGCTACAATACGATATACAGTATCACGTAATGCGTGACGATGAACAATTTGATCGATTACACCATGATCAAGCAAAAATTCCGCACGTTGGAACGGTTCTTCCAGCTTCTCACGTACTGTTTGTTCAATCACACGTTTACCCGCGAAACCGATCATCGCTTTAGGTTCAGCAATATGTACATCACCTAACATTGCCAATGATGCTGTTACACCACCATACACTGGATGGGTTAATACCACGATATACGGAAGATGCGCATCTTTGATTTTTTGAATCGCCGCAGAGGTTCGCGCCATTTGCATCAAAGACAACATACCTTCCTGCATACGAGCACCACCTGAAGCAGCAAAACAAATCAGTGGTTGCTTGTCTTTAATCGCTTTTTCAGCAGCTTGTACAAAACGGTCACCGACCACAGTACCCATTGATCCAGCCATAAAGTCGAATTCAAATGCGCATGCAACCATTGCAATATTTTTAACTTGACCTTGCATCACCACAAGGGCTTCAGTTTCACCTGTTTTTTCCTGCGCTTCTTTAATACGCTCTGGATAAGGCTTGCTGTCTACAAAATGTAAAGGATCTTTTGCAGCAAATTCTTGACCAAGTTCAGTGGTCACATTATCAAAAAACCAATTTAAACGATCACGTGCTTTCATTTTCAAATGTTCATCACATGATGGACAAACATAAGCATTGAAAGACATTGCAGTACGAGTCACGAGTGCATGACATTCAGGGCACTCAATGGTTGGTTCTGTAAACGTCGCTTTGAGTGTTTGTTGTTGGTCAGGCATATGAATGCCTGGAACTGTACGATCTGTCCACGGCGTTGTTGCGCTGAGGATTTTCCCTGATTTCACTTCTTGATTCATACTAACTCATCGAGCGCGGCTCGAAGCTCCTTGACTTTATTCACTGCTGCTTCAACAGCTTGTTCTGGTGCAAGATTTGCAAATGGTTTGACAAAAGCACTTCCGACAATCACTGCATCAGCAACTTGACCTACTGCTTTTGCAGAAGCGGCATCACTAATCCCAAAACCTACCCCAACTGGAATATCGGTAAAGGTTTTGATTTTTTCAATACGTGCTGCAACTTCCGTTGTATCCAATGTTGCTGCACCCGTTACGCCTTTTAGAGACACATAGTAAATAAAGCCACTTGCTTGTTTCACTACATGCTGAATACGTTCATCGGTAGAGGTTGGTGCAAGCAAGAAGATTTGATCCATATTGTACTTTTGCAATACTTCATCTAAATCTTGTGCTTCTTCAGGTGGTAAATCCACAAGAAGTACGCCATCAACACCACAGTCATTCGCATAAGCCACAAACTTTTCATAACCAATCACTTCAACAGGGTTTAAATACCCCATTAAAACAACTGGCGTTGTTGTGTCTTTTTGGCGAAATTCTTTAACCATATTCAAGGCATCAAAGGTATTGGTACCCGCAGCTAAAGCGCGCTCTGCTGCAAGTGCAATCACTGGACCATCTGCCATAGGATCGGAAAATGGCAATCCAAGTTCAACTACGTCTACGCCTGCTGCAACCATTTGATGTAACAATGGTACGGTTACATGTGGTTGAGGATCACCCGCCATAACATAAGAAACCAAAGCCTTACGCTGTTGAGATTTAAGCTGTGCAAAACGAGTGGCTAAACGTGACATAGGATTGTACATTCCTTGAATTGTTCAAACTTGAGGAGTTTTTAGATCATTAAACACCAGTAAATAAATTCAAAATGGATTTATTTCCGGTTTAATCATCCAAATGTATAAATACAAGACACTGCATTGTAACGCTATTTTTTACTCAAAGGATAGAGTCACATAGTCGCTCTCGCGTATCTTGTTTTATATCACCAATAATAAAACAACCCATGGATACATTTAGCGCTATTTTCAAGTTGAGGACAATGATCAAAGCTACCTATTTTCAAGCTTGTAAAAAAATATCATTATGAGTAAAAAATAAAGTTAAATCATCACTCTACAGCCAAACACCCTATCACCTACATCACTTAATTATTTTTCAGAAATTGCAAAAGCTGTTTATACTAGTCAGGATTCTGATTTTTTATCTCCTCTTATGACCACACATTCTCAGGCTAAAGTGCAAGCCAGCGTGCTTGCGCTCTTGCCGCTTATTGTTTTTTTAGCCATTTTTTTAGGCAGTGGTATTTATCACACGATCATTGGTACTGAGTTTGCTTTTTATCAAGTGAAAGCCCCTATTGCTGCTCTTCCTGCAATTATTTTAGCCATCCTGCTGTATAGAGGGAAAATCAATGCCGCTATAGAAACATTTTTGCATGGTGCAAGCCATCCCAATTTAATTTTGATGTTTATGGTCTTTATGCTTGCAGGTGCCTTTGCCAGCGTAACCAGTGCCATCGGTAGTGTGGACTCCACTGTTCAATTTGGTTTATCGATTATTCCATCTGAATTTGTCCTGCCGATGCTTTTCATCATTTCTGCCTTTATTGCCACGGCAATGGGAACATCGATGGGAACCATTGCTGCATGTGCGCCGATTGCTTTTGGTTTTTCTCAAGCAACGGATATTCAGCCCATTTATGCAATTGGTGCTGTGGTCAGTGGGGCAATGTTTGGTGATAACTTATCCATGATTTCAGACACCACCATTGCAGCAACTCGAAGTCTAAATGTAGAACTGCGTGACAAATTTCGAGTGAATATCTGGATTGCACTGCCTGCTGCGATTATCACCATATTGATTTACATTTTGACCAGTCATCATGCGCAAACTATTGAATATAAAAGTTATAACTTATGGCTTATTTTGCCTTATGTAATCGTGTTCTTTTTAGCATTTACACGTTTACATGTACTTGCAGTACTGACCATCGGAATAGTACTTTCAGGTTGTCTTGGCATCATTGAAAATCCTGAATTTACCCTACTTAAATACAATGCCGCTATTTATGATGGCTTTGTGGGTATGTTTGAGGTTGCCTTACTTTCTATGTTCTTAGGTGGTTTATCTGCCATTATGCAAAAAGAAGGCGGTTTAGAATGGTTAATTCAACGTATTTACGCCTTAACCCGTCGATTTAAAATCGGTCAACAACGCGCGGGAGAAATTGGAATTAGCTTCCTTGTGGTTTTCTCGAATGTGTTTGTCGCAAATAATACGGTTGCCATCATCTTATCTGGAGACATGGCACGAGAAGTTGCCAAAGAATATGCTGTTGATCCCAAACGTGCAGCCGCATTTATGGATATTTTCTCTTGTGTAGTTCAGGGCTTGATTCCATACGGTGCACAACTATTACTTGCATGCTCAATTGCCAAACTGTCCCCTGTTGAGCTGATTGGTTCGATTTATTATTGTTGGGTATTGGCAATATTTGCAGTCTTGGCAATCGTATTTAGATTTCCCAAGTTAAAGACAACTTGAAATCATGCTGAATCATGGTTTTAAAAAACCAATTCAACAATCAGATCAACCTGTGTTTTGAGCATAAATTAAAAAATCACAATCATACCAAACACTTAGATAGCAGCAACACTATCTAAGTATTTGGTTTTTAAAGTATACTTTCTTTTCACTGTTTTTCACGATGACTTCAACTGTTGTTTTTTCTCGAGCAGGGTTTGCCCACTAAAGGCCTTATATGCTCTGGTTAAAGCTGACTGATCTGAATAACCTAACTGCATCGCTATTTCACTGAACGGCATGTGGCTTTCCAATAAAAACTCACAACGCTTCATCCGTTCAATCTCTACAATTTTCTTAAACGATGTCTGTAAGTCACTTAACTGTCGTTGTAAAGTCCGTGTGGATATATGAAGTTCTTGAGTAAGTTCTTCGATTTTTGGGGCGTGTTGTTTTAACTTTAAATATTCTGCCACAATCAAATGTAAGCGTTGAGCAATGGTTTCATAGCGAGGTTTAGACGCAATAGCCTCCTCTGCTTGTTTGACCAAAAGCTGCATTAAGGATGGATCTGCCTGTTGGATTTTTAAATTTAAACCTGCTGAGGCTAAGACAAAACTATATTGCGGTTGATGGAAAGAGACTTCACAGCCGTAGAACTTTTGATAATGATAGATTGCCATCTGTGGTGCATGAGCAAAATGCACCGCATGCAATGGAAATTGATTTGGCGGTACAATTTTACGCGCGAGATGCATCATTAACGCATTGGTAAATTCATTAATAAGAATATATTTTTCATGATGAAAGGGCCAAATTAAATGTACATATTCTCCCTTGAGCTGCATTTGCATTGGAATAACTTCGTCACCATCAATCACCAAACGGCTAAAGCGCATAATATTTTGTAAAGCTTCTGCCACGGTTGTACTTCGTGATGCCATATAGCCCAAAACACCAAAATGCTCAGGTCGCACATATTCTGCCATTTCAAACACGATCTGAGGGCAATCTAGCGCTTGTTTGGTTTTTTCAATCAGTTGATGAAAGAAGAAATAGGAAGATTGTGTATCAATCGGCTGTGACAAAATTCCAATTAAATGTTTTTTTTCATCCGCTTGTAAGAAATCAAGCGTCGCAAGATCAATCCCTCGTTCAGACAGATACATCTGCCAGAGATGAAAATAACCATTTGGGATCTGTAATTCCTGCATCGTCTTGCACTCTTTTTAATCCTTTAACTTAGAAAATTGACATTGCAAATTTTCATTTTGTCGTAAAATGTATAAAAAATGGCAATATCTGTCAAAACAAACTTGCAAAATCCCGACATACTGAAATCATCAACAGTGATGCAAGTAAAATAAAATGAATGCATTAGTTACATATCAGGTCGATCCAGTGGTTCGAACCAAGCTCAACTTTAAACTTGAGGAAGTGCCGCGCTTCTGGTTTGGTGGAGATCCATTCCGCACACGACTATTTGACGCACTCAGTCTGACCTTCCCAGATGGTGAACGCTATTTCATAGAAAGTGTCCGACTCTTCCGTGACAAAATCACCGATCCAGATTTACAACAACGTGTTGCTGATTTTATTCGTCAAGAAGCCCAACATGGTATTGCGCATGACAAAATGAATCAGGTTATGAAAGATCAAGGCATGCCTGTCGATCAATTTATCCAACTTTTAAGTAAGATTTTTAAATTTGAATTGAGCCAACGCTCGCCTCAATACAATATTGCGATGACAGCTGCTGCTGAACATCTCACCGCTTTGATGGCAGAAACATTTTACCGCCATAAAGCAACCTTATCTGAAGCACACCCTTATGTCCGGGCCTTACTGGCGTGGCATTCTATTGAAGAAATGGAACATCGAGATGTGGCCTTTGATGTGATGCAACAAGTCGGTGAGGTCCCTGACAACTTACGTCGATTTGCTTTAGCCTTTACCACCATAATGATGTTCAACTTTACCCTCTACCGTGCCAATATCATGCTTAAACATGATGGATTCAGCCGTATAGAACGTTTAAAAATGGCAACGCAAGGATTGCCTTGGTTCTTCGGTAAAAAAGGGATTTTATCTGCAATGAAAAATGAATATTTAGACTGGTTTAAAAAAGATTTTCATCCGAGCCAACACCCTGTAATTCGACAATATCAAGTTTGGGTCGATACGATGGCTGAAACCAATGATCCTATTCAAGCAGGTGAAGCATTTTGGCAGGCTGGGCTATAGCTGTCTTGATATAAACCGATCAGTTCTATCCTGAATAGGGATTTGAACTGAATAATGCGAGAAATAAAACAATGAATGCATATGTAAAACACCAAGTTGATCCTGTGGTTCGCAGCAATTTAGATTTTAGATTGAATGAAGTTCCACGCTTTTGGTTTGATAATGACCCTTTTCGTACCCGTATGTTTGATGCACTGAGTTTGACCTTTCCTGTAGGGGAAAGATATTTCATTCAAAGTGTTCGGGCACTGCGTGACAAAATCACCGATCCAGATTTACAGCAACGTGTCACGGATTTTATTCGACAGGAAGCACAGCACGGTATTGCACATGACAAAATGAATGAAGAAATGCTGCACCAAGGCATGCCTGTTGATCAGTTTGTAAAATTTATGGGTGCACATTTCGAGCATATACTGAAACATCGTTCCAAACAGTACAACATTGCCATGACTGCCGCAGCAGAACATCTTACCGCATTAATGGCAGAAACTTTTTACAGTAAACAAGAGACTTTAGCGGAGGTCCATCCTTTTGTTCGTGCTCTATTTGCTTGGCATTCAATCGAAGAAATGGAACATCGAGATGTCGCTTTTGATGTCATGAAAGAGGTTGGAGAAGTTCCTGAAAACTTGCGTAAATTTGCGCTTGCCTTTGTCACTTTACAAATGTTTGGATTTACCTTTTACCGTGCCAATGTCATGCTCAAATACGATGGATTCAGTCGTTTGCAACGTGTTCAATTTGCACTCAAAGGTATTCCATGGTTTTTTGGCAAACACGGTAAATTATCAGCAATGCGTGAACAATACTTAGATTGGTTTAAGCCTGATTTTCATCCGAGCCAACATCCTGTGATTCGACAATATCAGGTTTGGGTCGATGTTTTGGCCAAAACCAATGATCCGATTCAAGCAGGTGAAGCATTTTGGAAGGCTGCTTTATAAGGTTAAAAAAGCTTTAAATAAGAACAGCCTTACCATTTCGCGTAATGCTGTTCCAACAAGCCATAGGCTTGATCTAACTGAATACACTCACCCACTTCAGATTCGACCGTACCACTAATGCGTGATTGCCATTGGCTAAACTGACTCCCCACCAAACGTAAATTTAAGTTTTCAAATCTCCGCCAGCCGGTTTCTACTGTCAGATTTAATTTCTGGTCTAAAGAGCGAATTGACCACAGGTTTGCATCTAACTTTTCAAACAGTACATCGGCAACTGCATATAGAACACCATTGACCCACAAACAATTTTCATTGCCAAAACTCTCATTTACACCCGAAGCGAGGTTTAAGCCTATACGGTTTCCTTGCGTATCCCAAAAGTTACACGATAACCAAAACCATGCTGTTTCGGGTCTTAAAAATCCACAGGTGTCATCGAGAGATGCCAAAGTTTTTTCATTAAAATCTATACGCGCTTTATCTTTATTGATAAAGAAGCCTTCTACAGCCAAGGTGGTTTTCTTTTGCGTATAGGTCCAACCATTAATACCATTGGGACTGCATAAGCTTAAAGGCTCTGTTCCTGCACAAAAAATGCGGGCTTTTAACTGCTCTTCACCATTTCGAGTTGCCCGTATATAACGCACACCATTGGCATGTTGCATTTCAAATTCAAAAGGTGATTTATTAAAGTGACTTTGGCTATACAAAGGCTGCTCATCTAAGCTTGTCCCTCGCCCTAAGATCGTATTGGCATTCCATTCTAAAACGTCATTCGTTGAATGGTCATAGACATAAATAAAGCCATGTCCTGCCCAACCAATATCGGCAATTGCGATACCGATAGAATAGTGTTCATGCTGGATACCACAAAATTTAAACTTTTTATATTTTAAATGTTTACGCCAACCTGTTAATACTTTGCCATACGGGGTTTTGTAGATATATTGATTAACATTAATCTTACTCGGCACATCTTTAAAACGCCCATAACGGGGTTGACCATTGCTTTGTATTAAATCCATGTGAATTCCCAATCCTTTTATAAGGGAAGTATCAGACTTTAGTCGGTCCTTCGATTATTGCTATTTTTTCAAATTTAGCAACACCATCACACACCAAATCAATCCACTTTTATCACAATCTAACCTTTAGCGCATTCGTTCGACAGATAAAATATAACCTTGATTTAATTCATAAAAAATAGGGCGAATGCCCTATTTTTTAATCTGCAAAAATTACTTTGCAGGACCACCCCACTGATTTGTTTCAGGTTTGGTATCTGAAGCTAACCAGTAAATTAAAACAAAAGCGCCAAAAGGAACAAAAGCAATCAAGTACCACCAACCTGTTCTTCCCGTATCATGTAAACGTCGAGCAGCAGCTGAAATTGAAGGCACGATCAGCGCTAATGCACTAATAAAATACAATACAGATGGTTTCTTAAAAATGATTGAGTCAATAATTGCTGCAATGATCAGCACAGCAAACTGTACCAATACAAAGAACCAATATTCTTTACGGCGAGCACGCCCAGAAAAATTGGCATAATTACTTAAACATTTTTTAAACCAATCAATCGCATTATATTGATCTTCGGTTTTATTTTGTGACATTGCTTTTCTCTCTTTATTTTATAAGTGTTACTGACATTTTTTGTACTAAAGCTGTAGCCAGATATTAACTGGTTTTGCATATTTTTCATACACTTTTATTCTGTAAAAAGCAAAATCTATTCGAAAAAAGAAAGAGGTCCTTGACCTCTTTCTGTGCAAATCATTGTCTAATCTATGCTTGAGACATTCATCTACAATTTTTAAAGCAATATATAAAAATCAGATAATCTTTCCATGTGGAATTTGATCAATTAACTTTTGCGGTGCTTTAAAACGTTCGCCATATTTTGCTTCAAGCGAGTTCGCTCGAAGCAAAGCTTTTTCTAAACCATACTGATTTAAGAATTGAATCGCACCACCCGTCCACGGTGCAAAGCCAATACCAAAAATCGAACCGATATTGGCATCAATCACAGATTCCAAGACATGTTCTTCATAGCAACGTAAGGTATCTAAAGCCTGAACAAATAGGAAACGGTCAATCATTTCTTGTTCAGAAATATCAACATCTTTCTTCCAGTGGCTTAAGCCATCCCAAAGATGCTTTTTGCCACCTTCAGGATACTCATAGAAACCAGCACCCGCAGCCTTGCCTTTACGTTCAAAGGTGTGAATCATGGTTTCAATAACATCATCAGCACCTGAAAGCGGTAAATCCTTACCTTCAGCCTGAAGGGCTTTACGAGTTTCTTTGGCCACATGCTCAGAAAGCGTTAATGCCACTTCATCTTGAATCGCCAATGGGCCAACAGGCATACCTGCTTTTAGTGCTGCCATCTCAATACGTGCAGGATGTACACCCTCGTGCAATAAACGTAGACCTTCTTGCACAAATGTACCAAACACACGGCTGGTGAAGAAACCACGGCTATCATTGACCACAATTGGTGTTTTGCCAATTTGTTGCACATAGTCATAGGCTTTTGCTAAGGTTTCAGCAGAGGTATTTTTACCTTTGATGATTTCAACCAATTGCATTTTATCGACAGGACTAAAGAAATGTAGACCAATAAAATGCGTATCATCTTTAGAGGCTTTGGCTAAACCCGTGATCGGTAATGTTGATGTATTTGACGCCATGACACCATTATTGGCAAGAAATTGTTCCGCTTCTTGAGTCACTTTGGCTTTTAATTCTTGATTTTCAAATACAGCTTCGATAATCAAATCACAGCCTTTTAAGTCTTCTGCAGAAGCCGTTGCAGTAATTAAACTTAAAACTTGATCACGCTTTTCCGCGCTCATACGACCTTGCGAAACACGTTTATCCAATAGTTTTTGGCTATAGGCTTTACCTTTTTCAGCATTTTCCACAGAGACATCTTTTAGCACAACTTGAATGCCTTTGATTGCTGTCGAATATGCAATACCCGCGCCCATCATGCCTGCACCAAGTACACCCACTTTGGTCGCTTGCCACTTGGCAATATTTTTAGGACGACTTGCACCTGCTTTAATTGCATTCAAACCATGCCAGAATGTTCCAATCATATTCTTGGCAACTTGCCCTGTTGCAAGATAAGTAAAGTAACGCCCCTCTATACGGAAAGCGGTATCTACATCAACTTGGGCACCTTCAACTGCAGCGGCCATGATCGCTTCAGGCGCTGGATAACAGCCCTTGGTTTTATCACGCAACATTGCAGGTGCAATTGCCAGAATCTGAGCAACCGCAGGTGTTTTAGGATCGCCACCCGGAATTTTATAACCTTTCACATCATAAGGCTGTTGAGATTTTGGATTGGCTTTGATCCAAGCAATCGCTTTGTCCAGCATGTCTTGCTCGCTATCCGCAAGCTCATTGACCAAACCTAGAGACTTGGCTTTATCTACCCCAAATTGCTTACCTTCCATAAGGAATGGGAATGCATTTTGTAAACCCAGCAGGCGCACCATACGCACCACACCACCACCACCGGGAAGTAAGCCCAGTGTTACTTCTGGCAAACCTAATTTGGTTTTAGGATCATTTAAAGCAATACGATAATGGCAACTTAACGCAATTTCCCAACCACCACCTAGCGCTGTACCATTAATCGCCGCAACCACAGGAACACCTAAGGTATCAATCGTACGAAGATCACCTTTTAGCTTGGCAGTCATATTAAAGAATTCAGTGGCATGTTCTGGCGTTGCCTCAATCAGCTCATCCAGATCACCGCCGGCAAAAAAAGTTTTTTTCGCAGAGCGATAAATCACACCTTTTAAATCGGTTTCAGATTTAAGTTTAGACACAACATTTTCTAAAGCCACACGAAAATCAGCGTTCATGGTATTTGCAGACTGGTTTGGAGAGTCCATCGTTAAAATAACAATGCCATCCGCATTTTTTTCATATTGAATTGCACTCATTATTATTCTCCTTATACCAACTCAATAATGGTCGCAATACCCATGCCACCACCTACACACAATGTTGCTAGACCACGTTTTTTACCCTGACGTTCTAATTCATCAAGTAGCGTACCAAGAATCATTGCACCTGTTGCGCCCAATGGGTGCCCCATTGCAATCGCGCCCCCATTTACATTGACCTTTTCAGCAGGAACTTTAAGTTCAGTCATAAAACGCATCACCACAGATGCAAAGGCTTCATTCACTTCAAAGAGGTCAATATCGTCAATAGTGAGACCTGCTTTTGCCAGCGCCTTACGCGCAGCAGGTGCAGGACCTGTGAGCATGATGGTTGGATCTGTTCCAACCAATGCCGTTGCCAACACTTTTGCACGAGGTTTTAAGCCTTGCTCTTTGACTGCTTTTTCAGAAGCAATCAGCACCACAGCTGCGCCATCTACGATGCCCGATGAGTTTCCAGCATGATGTACATGGTTAATTTTTTGCGCTTCTGGATATTGTTGTAATGCAATCGCATCAAAGCCCATTCCACCCATCATTTCAAAACTTGGATTGAGTTTAGCCAAGCCTTCAGCAGTTGTGGTCGGTTTAATGAATTCATCTTTGTCAAGAATTGTAACACCAGCTTTATCTTTAACCGCAACCACAGACTGATCAAAGCGTCCCGCGGCCTGTGCAGCAGCAGCTTTACGTTGTGAGTTGGCAGCAAACTCATCCACATCTGTACGGCTATAGCCATCGAGCGTGGCAATTAAATCCGCGCCAATCCCTTGAGGAACAAAATGTGATTTTAAATTTGTTTCAGGATCCAGTGCCCAAGGCCCACCATCAGAACCCATTGGAATACGTGACATAGACTCTACGCCACCAGCAACAACAATATCTTCCCAGCCTGAACGTACTTTTTGTGCAGCCATATTGACAGCTTCAAGACCTGAAGCACAGAAACGGTTGATTTGCACACCGGCAACATCATTGTCCCAACCTGCCGCAATTGCAGCAGTTTTAGCAATATCACCGCCTTGATCGGCAATTGGTGTTACACAACCCAGTACGATATCGTCTACTTTTGAAGTATCAAGCTGATGACGATCTTTCAATTCATTGAGCAATGTGGTTAATAATGTAATTGGTTTCACTTCATACAGTGAACCATCTTTTTTTCCTTTTCCGCGTGGTGTGCGAATGGCATCAATGATGTAAGCCTCGCTCATAGCTGTTCCTTCTTATGACTTCTAGGTTGTTATCTGCTTTGAGTGTACGTTATAAAGTTGAGAGTTCAATGACGAGAACGAAATAGTCAATTGATATTTTTTGTCAATTGGTTGGTTCGTTCTGAATGGCAAAACGAAAACAAATCACGTATTTCAATTAAGTGCCAATCTCATTGCACATCTGCTGTTACGAGAAAAACCACATGCAACTTCATGCTCAAGTTTATGCTCAAGATAGAGAGGCATCTCAAGCGCATTGATCTTTTCAAAGCCTAATTTTTCATAAAATGGTCGATTCCAAATCACATCATGAAAGGTGGTTAAGGTCACAGCATCACAGCCCTCTCCCTGAGCAGTAGCAATCACATATTCAATCAATTGCCGACCAATCCCTTGTTTTTGAAATGCGCCACTCACATCTAACTCGATAATATATAAATCAAGCGCTTGTCTTTCTGCATATAAAAAACCTGTAGCTTGATTCTTTTGATTAATCGCGACAAATGCATAAGCAGAAGAAATCAATTGTAAGTGATCTTGTGCTGACAATACGGGGCTTTCAACCAGCCAAGATAACTCGGGAATACTTGAAAATGCTTGTGTAGCAGATTTTTCTATTTCGATCAGTTGCGCTATATCTGAGGGATCAATTTTTCTAATCAAACATGTCATCTATATATCCAGTCAAAAATATTTTAAATAGCATCTAACAACTTAGCTCAAACCTAAAATAAGCAGGTCCGATATTCTCTTTTTTCACAATCATCACAATCATAGCGAAGATTATTCAATGCGCTATTGAGTGGATAAATCTAAATGATAGAACTGATTGAAATCAGACTCTTGATATTCTGAAAAAGAAGCACCTTTGATAAAGCCAAATTTTTTATACAAGCAAATTGCAGGTTCAAAAGATGAGTGTGTTCCCGTTTCCAAACTCAATTTTTGGTATTCACGTTGTTGTGCAATCAATAAAAGATGTTTCAGCATTTCTGTTGCAGCACCTTTACGTAAATGTTTGGGATGTGTCCGCATAGACTTTAATTCAGCATGTGTAGATGACAACTCTTGAATTGCACCACAAGCTAAAAGTTCATTTTGTTCCCAAAGGGTAAAAAAGCTAATTTCGGGTTGTTGTAACGCAGTTAGATCTAATGCAAAACTATGCTCAATCGGTGAGTTTTCATGCATACCATGTAAATGAATTCTGAGTAAATCTTGTACTTGCACATCATCAAACTCAGCAAGTCTAATCATTTTTTAACACCCTATTCTTGAAAATTCTTTCGCTTTATCGCTTATATCTTACAAGAAATTTTAGCTGAAATGATCAGGCATAAAAAAGCCCAAGTATCACTTGGGCTTAGGATCAGCAAAAATACTTTTAAATTCATCTATGTTTGATTAATGATAACCATGCAATTGACGATAAAGCCCTGGGGTAACCCCTGTCCATTTTTTAAATGCGCGATGGAAGGTACTGGTTTCACTAAAGCCCACTTGTTGTGCTACATCTTCCAAGGTTAAATCCGGATTTAATAACAAATGAATTGCAGCATCTCGACGTAAGGCATCTTTAACACCTTGGTAACTCTTACCTTCTGCAGCTAAACGGCGGCGCAAGGTTTGTGGTGATAAATACAACATTGAGGCCACATCATTTAAGGTTGGCATTTCTTCACCAATTTGACTCTTTAAGACTTCACGAATACGCGAAGTTAAAGAATTGGTATTTTTGAATTTCACCAAAAGCTGAGCAGGCGCAGCTTTTAAAAACTCTTCTAAACTTGCTTCATCCTGACGAATCGGTAAATCCAAATAGTCTGCGGCAAAAGTAATTTCAGTACGTGGCATATCAAATTGCATCACAGGTGCAAAGAACAGCGCATCATACTCATCTGCATGATTTGGACGCGGGTAACCAAAATGTACCCGTTCTAAAGGAATACGACGTTCAATTAACCATGAAGCTAAACCATGCCAAATCATCAACATACTTTCAGTAATAAAATGATCAGGATCCATGGTTTTTGGAATCAATGGCACTAAACGCGCTTCATGTTTATCACGTTCAACCGCGACCGACCATTCGTCCCCAAATAATTTATAAAATTGTGATGATAACTCTAAAGCATCACCCAAAGTTTTAGCGTGGATAATCAATTGGCACATGATGGCAAAAGATCCCAAACGACGAGGTTGGATATCAAAGCCAACATGTTCATCTTGGGTCACCATCCACAGCATTTTCACAAAACGTGTATATTGCTCTGGTGAAATACGTGCTTTAGGTTGGCGAAGTAATTCTGCTTCTATGCCAACATGTGAAAGTAAGGTGTCAACGTCCATTCCTAGACGCTTCACACCTGTTAAGGCGGCATTCACAAAATGGATACTGATCGTATCACGACTCATGGTAAATCCTTCACTCTCTTTGATGTTCACTAACAATTGACCTAAATGACGCTAAAAAATGTTTTATTGGCGATTTACAACAGTGCAGATCACCTTTTTACATCATAAATTGCCGAAATGATCAAGGTAAATGGCTGAACATGACATTGTTTTGTTAATTTTATATTTCTATTATGGGTGTAAAATCAAGACAGTATTGGTAAAAACAATTATGACAACAGCTTTAAAGGGATTGAAAGTACTCGATTTTTCCACTTTATTACCCGGTCCATTTGCAACTTTATACCTTGCAGACCTAGGTGCAGAAGTGATCCATATTGAATCGCCAACGCGTCCAGATCTGGTGCGCTTGTTCCCGCCTTATGCCAATGGACAAGCGACTTCACACAGTTATCTCAACCGAAATAAACAATCCGTCACTTTAGATTTAAAAGATCCTGCCAGCATTGAGCAAGTTAAACAGAAGATTTCTGAGTTTGATATTGTCGTTGAACAATTTCGTCCAGGGGTAATGCAACGTTTGGGTTTGGATTATCAAACTTTGGCTGAAATTAACCCACGTTTAATTTACTGTTCAATTACGGGTTATGGCCAAACAGGCTCATATAAAGATAAAGCTGGACATGATATTAACTATATTGCCCTGTCTGGTATCGCGGGACACTGTGGTCGCCAAGACAGTGGACCACCGCCGATGGGGATTCAAATCGCAGATGTGGCAGGTGGTTCCTTACATGCTGTCATCGGTATTCTTGCTGCTGTAGTTGAACGCCAAAATAGTGGTCTGGGACAATATATTGATATTTCCATGACCGATTGTGTGGTTGGACTCAATAATATGGCAGCCGCAGCCAGTTTGGCGGGTGGTCAACAGCAGCAACGTGAATCAGAACAACTTAATGGCGGGACCTTTTATGATTATTATGAAACAGCCGATGCTCGTTACTTATCTATTGGTAGCTTAGAGCCACAATTTATGACTGGACTGGCAAGCGCGTTAGAATTGCCAATCCTTCTACAAAAAGGTGCTTCTTTCGATACTGAAGATCGTCAAATGGTCAAGCAAGCGATTCGAGATAAAATTAAAAGTAAAAATCTGGCTGAATGGAATCAACTGTTTGAACAACTGGACGTTTGCGTAGAACCCGTACTGAGTTTAGATGAAGCACTGCAATCCCAAATTTCTCAACAACGTAATTGGGTGGTCAATGTGCCATTGAAGCCTAATTCTGATCAAACTGAACCTCAGTTAGCCTGTCCAATTAAGTTTTCAAGATCACAAATGCAATATCACTATATTGGCCAACAACTGGGTGAAGGGACATGGTAATTGCCCATTTAATACAACACAATTCAAGTTAAATAAAATTACAATTCTGTCATCTTCTTTACAATTTGTATAATTTGTAACCTCAGCATCCTGTGTAATCTTAATTCTAAATAGGTTACACAGGTAAGCTGATCTTTTCAGATCAATTTTAATCCATCGTTTTTCAATTAATTTTTAAATAAAATTTAGTAGTTTAAAAACAATAGATTAAATTGACCAAAAACAGCCATAAAGCAAATATTCATTTATTAAAAAATTATCACCATGAGATAAAATACTCACATTAATTACAATTAAAAGTCAAAAATAATAGATTTTTATACAAATATGAGAGTATTATAAATAATTAGTTACAAAGTGTTATCAAGGTCACCAAATATGAATAAATCTAAAGGTCACTTTTATTGGGCTATCAGCTTATTATCTTTATGTAGTTCTTTTCAAAGTGCTCATGCAGCTGAAGCATTTAATGCAGAAAGCCCATGGATGTTTGGTGATTGGAACGGAAAAAGAACCGAGCTCCAACAAAAAGGTTATGACTTCAGCTTCGGCTATACCGGCGAATTAGCCACCTTATTAGATTCAAAAAACCATTCAAGCCATGGAACTGAGTATGCAGATCAGTTTGCGATTGGTAGTCATGTAGACTTGGAAAAAGTGCTTGGATGGAAAGACACTGAAGCCCAAATCACCATCACTGAACGTAATGGTCGTTCATTGTCGCAAACCTCTGATGCCCTTGCAGGACAACTCAGCTCAACCCAAGAAGTTTGGGGGCGTGGTCAAACTTGGCGCTTAACTGATTTTTGGATTAAGAAAAAATTCTTTGATCAAAAACTAGATATTAAAGTGGGCCGTTTTGGCGAAGGCGAGGATTTTAACAGCTTTGACTGTGATTTTCAAAACCTTGCACTTTGTGGCTCTCAAGTGGGTAACTGGGTAGGCGACCAATGGTATAACTGGCCTGTTAGCCAATGGGCTGCGCGGGTTAAATATAACATCCAACCTGATTTATATGCTCAAGTCGGTGCTTATGAATACAATCCTGAAAACTTAGAACGTGGCAAGGGATTTAACTTAAGTACAAACGGCTCACATGGTGCAATTATTCCTGCGGAAGTGGTTTGGCAACCAAAACTCAGTGCTGCAAAATTACCAGGCGAATATCGTTTGGGCTATTACTACAGTACTGTCGATGCACAACGCATTAAAAATCCGAATGAAACAGATCATAAACAAGGTGGATGGCTGGTTGCCAAGCAACAACTTACAGCACATCACGGTGATGCACGTCGCGGCTTAACGGGTTTCATTAATTTAACCCTTCATGACTCAGACACAAACACTGTCGACAATATGCAAAATATTGGATTGGTCTATAAAGGTCCTTTCGATGCGCGTCCTCAAGATGATGTCGCCATTGGTTTTTCTCGTATCAGCATCAACAATGATGTGAAAAACACTCAAATTCGTCAACAAGATGAAGAGTACAACACTGAAATTTACTACGGTGTACATGCAACAAATTGGCTGACGATCCGTCCAAATGTGCAATATATTCGCCATGTTGGTGCATATAAAGATGGTGAAAATGCATGGGTTGGCGGTATTAAATTCCAAACTGCATTCTAGTGTTATAGATCATAAATATTTCGATGCCATTTTAACCCTTTCTCTCCCCTCGCATCGAAATATTTAAAATCTAAAAATTTAAACAATGTGCTTCATCAATCCTCAATGGAAAGGTAAAGCGTAAAAAATTAATCAAATAGATAGGTGGTCAATATGCAAACTCCATCTTCAGGACTCAGAACCCTAACAGTTGTGATTGCAATTGTTTTCGGTGTAGTTCTATTAGGCGGCGGAGTATGGCTGGCAGTACTGGGTGGGTCTTGGTACTACATCATTGCCGGGATACTTTTCATTGCAACAGCAATCTTATTACGCAAATTAAATAGTTCTGCTTTATACGTTTATGCAGCATTAGTACTCGGCACAGTTGTCTGGGGACTATGGGAAGTCGGTTCAGACTTCTTCGCGCTTGCACCACGTTTAGATATTTTAGGTGTGTTTGGCTTATGGCTACTCATTCCAGCAGTAACACGTGGTTTCGACGCCAAAGGTGCTAAAATTGCACTTTCAGGTACATTGGCGATCACCATTGCGGTTATGGCTTATTCTATCTTTAATGATCCACAAGAAATTCGTGGGACTTTAACCAGTAAACAGCCAACGCCAGCAGCGATTGATGGTATTGCGGATGCAGACTGGCCGGCTTATGGTCGGACTCAATCCGGTTTACGTTATTCTCCGTTGAACCAAATCAACTCAGAGAACGTTAAAGATCTTAAAGTTGCTTGGACCTATCGTACAGGTGAATTCAAAACTGAAAATGATTCAGGCGAAACAACCAATCAGGTCACACCGATTAAAATCGGGAATAACATGTACCTGTGTACTACCCACCAAAAATTGGTTTCTCTTGATCCTTCTACAGGTAAAGAGAAATGGGTATTTGATCCAAAACTCAAAGCTGATAATACCTTCCAACATTTAACTTGTCGTGGTGTTTCTTATTACGATGCAGATAATACCGTTGGTTTCGCAGCAAGTTTACAAGCGAAAAAATCTTCGTCTACCGAATGCCCGCGTAAAGTTATTTTACCAGTCAATGATGGTCGTATCGTTGCGGTAAATGCTGAAACAGGTAAAGCATGTTCTGACTTCGGTCATAACGGTGAAGTTGATTTACAAAAGGACATGCCATTCCCTTATCCGGGTGGTTATATTCCAACATCACCACCTGTAGTCACAGGCACCACAATTATCATTGGTGGTTCAACGACAGATAACTATTCTACTCAAGAGCCTTCTGGTGTTATCCGTGGTTATGATGTAAATACAGGTGCATTGCTTTGGGTATTTGACACAGGTGCTGAAAATCCAAATCAGATTCCGGGTCCTGGTCAGAAATATGTCCAAAACTCACCGAATGCATGGGCTCCACTTGCATATGATGCAAAACTCGATATCGTTTATGTACCAACAGGTGTAGGTACGCCAGATATTTGGGGTGGTAACCGCACAAAACTGCATGAACGTTATGCAAACTCAATGTTAGCAATCAATGCAACAACGGGTAAATTGATCTGGAACTTCCAAACAACTCACCATGATTTATGGGATATGGATGTACCATCACAACCAACCTTAGCGGATATCAAAGATAAAACTGGGCAAACTGTTCCAGCAATCTATGTATTGACTAAAACAGGTAATGCCTTTGTTTTAGACCGCCGTAACGGTAAAGCAATTGTACCGATTAACGAACGTCCAGTACCACAAAGTGTAAAACGTGGTCCGCAAACTAAAGGTGAATTCTATTCTCCAACACAGCCGTTCTCAGACTTTAACTTAGCACCTCAAGAAAAATTAACGGATAAACAAATGTGGGGCGCAACCATGTTTGACCAGTTAATTTGTCGTGTGTCATTCCACAAGTTAAATTATGACGGTATTTATACCCCACCTTCAGAAAACGGAACTTTAGTTTTCCCTGGTAACTTGGGTGTATTTGAATGGGGTGGTTTATCACTTAACCCTGATCGTCAAATCGCAGTTATGAATCCAATTGGCCTACCTTTTGTCAGTCGATTGATTCCTGCTGATCCGAACCGTAAACAAACAGCCAAAGGTGCAGGTACAGAAGCGGGTGTTCAACCTATGTATGGCGTTCCTTACGGTGTTGAAATCAGTGCATTCCTTTCACCATTTGGCTTACCATGTAAACAACCTGCATGGGGTTATGTTGCTGGTGTAGATTTGAAAACGCATGATGTTGCTTGGAAACGTCGTATTGGTACAATTCGTGACAGTATGCCTGGTATTCCATTGCCACCATTTAAAATGGGTGTGCCAATGTTAGGTGGTTCGATCTCAACTGCGGGTAATGTGATGTTCATTGGTGCGACTCAAGATGATTACATCCGAGCAATCAATGTCAGCAATGGTGATGAGCTGTGGAAAGGTCGTCTACCTGCGGGTGGGCAAGCAACACCGATGACCTATGAAAGCAATGGTAAACAATACGTTGTGATCATGGCGGGTGGTCACGGTTCATTTGGTACCAAAATGGGTGACTCAATCGTTGCTTATGCATTACCAGATAAATAATCTTAAATTGAGGTAAATAAAAAACAGGTCTTGATGACCTGTTTTTTATTGCTTTATCTAAACCCATACCCTTGTATAAAAGTGAATCTGCTTTTTGGATGAGACGGATGTTCTATCCCCCGTTTGATCGCGATATCCATATCACCGTGCGATAACCAATCCTTAAAATGCCCTGCTCTTTACCTGACCATCAAAATGAAAACAATCTTCTATACGAATTTTTTGCACAGCTGAAAGTTGCTCAAAGTCAAACCATCGATACTCAGAATGCTCATCACTTAAATTGATTGGTTGATCGTTCTGCAATGTACACCTAAACATAAATGCGTGGGAATTTACTGCAGAATGATAATAAACCCCTGATAAATATTCGATCAAAACTTCGCAGCCTAATTCTTCTTGGCACTCACGAATCAGCGCCTCATGCACTGTTTCACCTTGATCCAATCCACCACCCGGTAAACCCCATGCACAATCAGCATAAGTCGCTTTCAATAACAGGACTTGTCGATTTTCATTAAAAATCACAGCGTGCGAACTCAAACGATAAAAATCATGAAATCCCATTGCTCAAAACCCACTTAATTGATTATCTTGCCAAATAACACTTTGAAAAAATTAAACGTAGCGCATAAACAATTGCCATAACAAAAACAGCATAACCCACTTGGGTAAAGATCATCGGAATACAGAGTACGATGGCGGCTGTAATTGGATAAAACCATTTTTTGATCCCTGAAAGATGGTGAATTTCCTGTAGTAACCAAAGGCTCGCAGTATAGACAATCAAAGAGATCGCAACAAAATAACTGACGATGTCAGCCGAGATCTCAGCCTTATGCGTCACCACATCCACCGCAGCAGCTAAACCTGCACCAAGGGCGGCAATACTCACGAAAATAAAAAAGTGACCATAGCCCCATGAAAATGCACGTTTGCGGCTATTGAGTCGTTCAGCCACATCATGATCAAAATATGCCCACCACATGGTAAACATAATCAATAAGCCACCAATGGTCAAAAAGATTAATTCTTGGCTTAACAACTGATTGTTTAATGCATCAGAAATTGCAGCAAAACTTCCAATGATCGATTCACCAAGGACAATGATGGTGAGTAAGGCATAACGCTCAGAAATATGATGTGGATGCCATGGCGTCATGTTATGTGCTTCCGCAAAGATCGGCACACTCAGTTCAGCGATAACCAAGAGTAGAAATAAATAAATGGTGAAATTAATCGGGGTAAAGTGAAAAAGTAACCAGCCAATCTGTACGATGATAATACCAGCCGCATATCTCACCGCTGTTTGTTTACGCTCAGGATCATTTTTGGCAACACGAAACCATTGTGTAACGAGTCCCAAACGCATGATGACATAACCAATAATGATCACGTCAAAATCTTGTTGCTGAAACGCAAACGGGATCCCTGCTGCAATCACAAGTGAACCAATAATCTGCACAAAGGTCATGATTCGATAAAATACATCATCATTGTCATAGGCAGATGCAAACCAGCTAAAGTTCATCCATGCCCACCACAATGCAAAGAACACCATAAAATAAAGTGTTAAGCCATGTGATAAATGATTTTCGATAATACTATGGTGTAATTGTTGTCCTGCGGTCGCAATGGCGACCACAAAAATCAAATCAAATAACAATTCTAATGAGGTTGCGGCGCGATGTGGTTCGTGCGGATTTCGTGGTGCAAGTGGCTTTAACCACCCGTATTTTACAAATAATGAATTTGGCATTATTTTCACATTATTGAGATTATTATCATGATTTTTTCAAAACTCCATCTTTCATTCAAGTAAAAAACTGAGTTCTTTTGACAATTTTGTTAATGATCTAACATCGATCTCGCTAATTTAAAAATGCACAAATAAAAAGCCCAATCAAAGGGCTTAATAACAAACAAATCTAGCTTGCTAAACCACTAATTTCAATTTAGCAATATCCTTGATCACGATCGCTTTACCCGTGCTCATATCAATCGGCATCGAAATATGTTGATGTACGACTAACCATTGATCACCTTTCTTTTTCAGGCACAATGTTGTTCGACACCATGGCATCTGCAGCTTATCTTTAAGCACAGAATTTTCCACTTTTGAATGGCAATGCAATACAGCTAAATCGTTTGACGCATAGATTTTCATATTGCGACGCACAATTTGCACATTCTCACTAAAATATGGACTGAACTTCTCCCATTCTTTCTTGTACGCATCGATACCGTCTAATTGTATACTCACATCAAACATATTGATATCATCCGCACATTGATCTAATAGATGATCAATTTTATTACCAAGAACAGCAGCATCCCATAATTCAATTTGAGATATTATCTCGTCGGCAATTTTCACATTACCATCGATTGCTATTTTCATCATAAAACCTCATTATTCTTATTTGTGATGAATTTAACACTTAATAAGTATTATGTGAAGTGTTTTGTTTATTTTTTCATATCTAATCAATTTAAATCAAAATAATCACTGTTCATTAATCTGATTTAAGCAGTTTATAAAACCAACCGTATTCTGCTTAGATATTAACCAAAACCTTTCACAAAAATAAATCACTCAATAATACAAATAGATATAAAAAATTTGTACTTCAGCATAAAAAGCTTATTCTTAATTTAGTTAATAATTCTTCAATAATTTATTAACCAAATTTAATAATCTTTTTAATTAATGTTGAAGCTGTTATTAAATAATCATTCTCCTTTTATTTAATATTGAAGTTAGCCTAACATATTTAAACTTTAAAAAATCTTTAAAAAAATCATAAATGACTATGAGAAAAAATCATACTACCCTTCCAATATAAGAAGAAACTCAAAACTGAAGATATAAATAGATAATCTAAACTGATATCCAACTCAAGTTTATATATTGCGCTTGGAATGATTATTCTATACAACTTAATAATATATATTTTTATGGTTTAATTTCTATGTTTTAAAACCCTTTGCAAGCATTCAAATATTAGAATTTTATTACCATAAATAAATACTTATTTTTTATCATTTGTTTTTTAGATTCAAAAAAAAGCATGTCATTGCAATGACATGCTTTTGCTGTTTGCTTTGGATTGTTTTGCTTGATTTAGGCTTGTTCTGTTAAATCTTTTATTTTGTCTGAAGGGCCATTTTTCTTCACAGACTCAATCCCATTATCGCGAGCAGCATCACCTGAATAGAATTGACTTGTTCCGATAATTTGATGATTCGCCGCTTTTAAGTTGAAATAAGGCTTACCATTTTTCGCTTCTAAACGATCATAACGTGCATCATCTGGGCTATTTTTTTGCACAGAGGCAATACCATTTTGTGCAGAAGCTTTTGCTTTATAGAGCTCACTGGTGAGAATAATTTCGCCATTTCCTGCTTTTAATACAAAGCGATATTGACCATCTTTAGCTTGACTAATTTCATACCATCCTGACATGGTTCACCTCTTCATTATTTTCGGTTTATTTTATTTCACAGCGCTTGTTGGACATAAATTACGCTACTGATATGAAATATAAATGACTTTTCATGTTAAAAAAAGATTAATTTGTTATAACTTTATTGTTTATGTAACGCCGCAGAGTGACATCGCTCAAATTAGCACAATGCTTTTATTATTAAGTCACAATAAAGTTTAAAGCCATAAAAAAAATGACTTTAAATTTAGATTCTGCATTTAGTCACTAACGATCAGCGATCAAAAAAACCTGTGCTGGTATAACCTGGATAGACTGTTTTCATTAAACGCTCAATTTCCGAATCATTGCCACGTAAAAAACTTTCCAAACAATCCCGAAATACCGCAAAAGGAAGGTCATCGTTATCAAAACTGGGCATCTCTTCAGATTTAAACAAACCAAAAAAATGCGATTTTTGTTGTTTTTGATAGAGTTCAGCATGTGCATTAAAGTTATATTGATTGCGACTATAAACCACAAATAGTCCGCCGAACTTACGTCCAGTTTGAATATGTTCAATTTGAAAAAATGGAAAATCACCGTGGTGCTCCTCCATGTATCCCCAGACGACTTGTTGCATCCAATCAATCTGATCAAAACGACTTAAAATTTGCGTTGCTGCATTACTTTCAAAATCAAGAGAAGTTATTTCAAGCTCTTTAAATAACTCAATTCGAATTTTAAAACTCATCAGGATTACCTTTTATACACGTCGCTTATTTAAAGCATTCAGATTTTTTAAAAGCGACAAGAAAACAGCAGGCTCGGAACACTATGAATCAGCTGTTTCAGCACTCAATTCGATGAACAAACTAACAGATTACTGGAATATCAATCCATGCACTGTTCGGAAAATGTTTCACCAAATAATGCTTTAAAAATTCTGCGGTATCTTTTGAAATCAGTTCATCTTGAGATTCATCATTTAAATTATAAGCAAGTGCATAAAGCTCAAGCCCACGACTTTTTAAAGCCTCTAAACTTAAAATCGTATGATTAATACTACCCAAACGCCCTGAGCTGACTAAAATCACAGGAAGCTTTTTCTGGGCCACATAATCAATTGAAAGTAAGCTGGTGGTTAGGGGTACCATCAATCCACCTGCACCCTCTAACAGAACAACATCATACGTTTCAGCCAGTTGTTGAGTAGCATCTGCAATTTTTTCAAAATCAATCTCACGCCCATCAATTTTGCTGGCTAAATGAGGCGATGCAGGATAGCTAAAGATTTCAGGCATGGTGAGCTTGGTTTCATCCTCTGGAAACCAGCCCATTCCCATAATTTCACGATGTTGTTCGATATCTTCTGAAATATCGGTATTACCCGTTTGGATTAATTTCTGCGTAATGGTTTTTTGACCTTGCTCATTCCATAGTTTGGCTAAATACCCGGTGGTATAGGTTTTGCCAATTCCAGTATCTATTCCACTGATAAAGTAAACTGATCCAGTCATGACATTCTCCGCAAAATACAATAAATAGGATGATAAGTCAGTGAGTAGCGTATATTTCCTGACTGATCAGCCTGTGAAAACTGTTGATAGTGATGATAAAAATCGGCGAGACTCTGCTTTGTCCATCTAAAGCCAGATGCTGTCGCAGTCACTCCTGTGGCTTTTAAATGCTGCAAAATATATTTGGGATGAGAAAAATTGAGATGCTCAATTTGCTCTGAAATATGTAGAATTTCAAAACCATTTCGCTTTAATTGTTGTTGCAGATCGTCAAGGGATAGGTAATTCAGACCTTGCCCTGTTAAGCTTTTAATTTCCTGTAAATTATGCTGTCCAAAAGTTGAAAAACAAAAATACGCATTAGGATTTAAATGATGAAAGGCCTGTTGAAAAATACCATTTAAATCACTCATCCATTGTAAAACGGAACTTGAGCTAATTAAGTCTAAATGTTTTGGAAATTCAAGCTGTTCTATATCGCCAATCCGATATTCAATCGGTTTATCCGCAGGGAAATGCTGCTGAACTTCGGGGTATAGATCATTTAAAATCAAATGTTTAATTTGCAAATTTTGCAGTAAAAGCTCAGTTAAGTTTCCAGAACCACAACCGATTTCAAACACATTTTCATAGTGTGCTGGGCAATATTCGCTTATTAAATTAAACAGTTGTTGTGCAATATTTTTTTGTACGACCGCATGTTCAGTATAGCTCTGCCCTGCCTGAGCAAAACGCAAGGCAATCTGTGATTTATCAATTTCTGGATGTTTCACATTCAACTCACAACAACGGAATTAGCTGATCTAGATCAGCTTGGGTGATTTGAGCAGTTAAACAGATACGTAACCGTGAGCTGTGTTGCGGTACAGTCGGGGGACGTACAGGCATAATATAAAATCCTGCATCTTGTAATGCTTTGGCCTTTTCAACCGTTTTAATCGAGTCACCTACAATGACCGGAACAATATGTGATGTTGATGGGCACTCAAAACCTTTGCTTTGAACAGCCTGTTGTAGATACTGACTTGTAGATTGCAAATATTGGCGGCGCTGATCTAAGCCTAAAACTTTCTGAAAAACAAAGTTTGTCCATGCCATACATATTGGCGGTTGTGCAGTACTGAAAATCAATGGGCGCATCGCATTAATCAAATAATCGCGAATCACCGCATGACAAATTAAATAACCACCAACTGAAGCGATTGCCTTACCAAAAGTCCCAACGAGCAGATCAATATCATCAATCACCGCATATTGTTCAGCACAACCTAAGCCCTGCGCACCACGTACTCCAATTGCATGTGCTTCGTCTACATAGAGCATGACTTTGCAAAACTGTTGCTTAATACTCACCAATGCTGCTAAGTCCGTTTCATCACCATCCATACTAAAAATCGACTCAGTCACGACAATAATGCGCTCGAAAGCCTCATCTGCATGATATTTTTGTAAAAGCTGAGTCAAATGATTTAAATCATTATGACGATAACGTACATATTTGGCTGAGGATAAACGGATCCCATCAATCATACTGGCATGAATCAATTTATCTGCCAGAATCAGCGTTTTACTGTCTGCAAGTGCAGGTAAAATACCAATATTCATATGATAGCCGCTGTTAAATAACAATGCCGCCCGACCATGAAAAGCCTGAGTTAAACTATTTTCAAGCAGTTCATATTCTGGAAAATGTCCAGTCAACAAGCGTGAAGACGAAGAACTCATTCGTCGTTGATCATTGGGTGTTTCATCAAAAAACTGTTCACGTAATGTGAGATCTGATGCCAATCCTAAATAATCATTTGAAGCCAAATTGAGCATTTGATGCTGATCAAGGCGAATATAACGACCTTGTTGAACATTCGAACGAAATTGGCGTAAATTGCCTTGCTGTTTAAGCACGTCAAGCTGCTGTGAAAAATGTTCAAGATGGGTATTGATCAAGCTCATGTGCTTTGCTCCATAGCCTTGACCACCTCAACCAATTGCTCCAGTAAGGTTTTTAATTCTTGTGCTGTGATGATATATGGAGGCATCACATAGACCAATTTACCAAATGGTCGTATCCAGATACCACGACGTACAAACTCCTGCTGTAAGGTTTTCATATCAACATTCACAGTCAATTCAACCACCCCTATCGCACCAAGAACTCGCACATCATGAACATGATTAAGGGACTGTAAGGGCTGTAAAGCATGTCTAAGCTGAGCTTCAATTCGTTGAATATTGCTCTGCCAATCTTGAGAAATTAATAATTGTGTACTTTTGACAGCAACGGCGCATGCCAAGGGATTTGCCATAAAGGTTGGGCCATGCATAAACACACCCGCTTCACCCTGACTTATCATTTCAGCAATATGTGTGGTGGTTAATGTCGCAGAAAGCGTCATATAGCCACCGGTTAAACCTTTACCGATACACATAATGTCAGGCTCAACTTGTGCATGCTCCCATGCAAATAGTTTCCCTGTACGCCCAAAACCCGTAGCGATTTCGTCAAAAATCAGCAAAACATTGTATTTTTCGCAAAGTCGTTTGGCTTGACGCAAATATTCAGGATGGTAAAAACGCATCCCTCCCGCACCTTGTACAATCGGCTCAAGAATTAAACCTGCAATCGTTGCATGCTGTTCAGCCAAGCTTTTCTCAAGTTCAGCAATGTCACTTTGATCCCATTGCTCATAAAATCCGACTTGAGGGGCTGGAACAAATAAGCGATTGGGCAAACTTGAACCAAAAATTTGATGCATGCCCGTTACAGGGTCACAGACAGACATTGCATTCCAAGTATCGCCATGATAGCCAGATCGAGGGGTAACAAAATTAGTTTTCTCTGTATAGCCCTGTGAAGACCAAAACTGTACCGCCATCTTCAATGCCACTTCTACAGCGACAGAACCAGAATCGGCAAAAAACACTTTATCTAAATGAGGCGGGGTCAGTTGAACCAGTAATTTTCCAAGCTGGATAGCTGGATCATGGGTAAATCCACCAAACATGATATGCGACATATTCTGTAGCTGATCTGTCACTGCTTGATTCAACTCTGGATGATTATAACCGTGAATCGCACACCACCATGAAGACATCCCATCTATCAATTGACGACCATCTTCAAGTTCGATGGTCGCAGCATAGGCTTTTTTAACCTTAAAAGTCGGTAAGGGATTGGTCATAGAGGTATATGGATGCCAAATATGTTGCCGATCAAAGTCCAGATCATCTAACTCTGATTGTTCAAGATCAACATCATCAAACCCATTGTTTAAATCGGTCATCCGTTCACTCCATGTGCATTACAATTACAGCAAAAAACAGTTTAGCGATGTTAAACCTGCACGCAATAAAAATAAATTGCGAGATTCACCACTGATCCATAGATTTATTCTATTTTTTGTAAATATTGGCAGATTTTGTCACTTAGACTTAAAAAATCAAAAACTGGAACGCCATGTGAACCATTTACCAGCTCGACATCTAAAAACTTTGCTGTGAAATTTTTAAATTTCTCATAGACTTTGTGACTAACTAAGAAATCCTGTTGAGCAAATATATGATACTGTTTGCCGGCATAGTTATTTAAGATCGCGACATTATTTAATTGCTCAAGACACGCCAGCCCCTGTTTTAATAATTCTAAATTTTGCGGCTGAATCAAACTTTGCAAATGTACAAAATCTTCTCGCGTGGTTGCGGAGCCCTGACAAACCATAAAACCAAATTTCTTTAATGTCGCAATCGCATCATGTTCAAAGGACTGTTTAAAGTTGTGAAAGGTTGTTTGGCTCATTGCCGTTTGCCACTCAGCATTTGCGACGAAACAAGGATTTGAAGCCAGTGTAATCAAGACTTTTTGTTGTTGGTATTGCTGTTTAATTTGCTCGACCAGCAAGCTTGCCAATTGCCCCCCTAAAGACCAACCACAAATCACATCAAAATCTTTGGCTTGCTCCACCTGCTGTTGTAAAACACTTTGATCCAGCGCATTAAAGATATTGATCAATACAACTTCATGGCCTTGTTGTTGTAAAGCCTGTTGTAAAGCATTGAGTAGTTTGGTTCCACCGCCCCAACCTGTGATCAGCAAAATACGTTGATTCAATTTAAGCCACTATAAAACAATAACGATGTTTTATTAGATCATGCTTAAAATTGAACGACAATCGGACTTCTAACTATTTCTGATGGTGTAAATCGACCAATAAGCTGGCTGGAATCACTTTTTGCCAAGTGCGTTTAAATTGCTGATGTACTTGATCAATTGCAAACTGACTTTTTCTCGAAATTTCATGTGCTTTTGCAATATCATCTGCCCGTGTATAAGCAATCAAATAATCTAGTCCATCCAGTTCCACATGGAACCATGATTCAACATGCACACCTTCAGCCTGAAGTGTTTCAATTGCCTCATGCTTACGCCTATTCAATTGATTTTGCCATGCGACAACATCGTCCATCATGGCTACTTTTAGTTGAATCAATACTGCACCAACGTCCATAATTTTACGTTCTATTTATTTTAAACGGTCTTTTATCATAAATGGCATGTGAACAATTGCAAACATTTTACATACCGCCAAAACCTTAAAATTTGCTAAGATCAAATCAGGATCAATTTAGGAAAGTGTTTGTCATGAAACTATCACGACTGTTCAGTATTAGCTTACTTTCCGTTTCAGCTTTATGCATATTGAACACGGCCAGCCATGCGGAAAGCTCTATTCTCTCCAAACTGGATTCCAACCAAAAGCAATGGGTAGGTAAGCCTGCACCAAGTTTTAAACTACAAGATCAAAATTCAAAATGGCACGAACTGAGTCAATATAAAGGTAAATGGGTTGTTCTCTACTTTTACCCAAAAGATGATTCACCTGGCTGTACACAAGAGGCCAATCAATTTAAATCACTCTACCCACAATTTATAAAAAATAATGCGGTGGTGCTTGGTGTCAGTTTGGATGATGTGCAATCACATCAAAAGTTCTCTGAAAAGCTGGGACTAAATTTCCCAATTCTTGCCGATAGCAATCATCAACTCGCAGACCAATTTGGAATCATCCGAAACTTGGGCATTGCTAAAATAGCAAAACGAGAAACTTTTTTGATTGATCCACTAGGAACGATTGTGTATCACTATAGCAGTGTAAATACCCAAACACATGCCGATCAAGTCTTAGCGGATATTCAGAAGTTTTCAAAAAAATAACGACTGAAGCATTAAAAAAGCCTTTAGATGAATGTCTAAAGGCTTTTTTAATCTAAAACGTCTCACCTTAAGCAAAAAGCTTAATGTGTCTTACATTTGAGATTGAATATAATTCTGTAAACCAATTAACTCGATCAAACCTAATTGTTTTTCAAGCCAATAAGTATGATCTTCTTCAGTATCGTTCATTTGTTGACGCAGCATATCACGGGTCACGTAATCGCCTTTTTCTTCACATAGCTTTACGCCTTTCGCCAATTTTTCACGTACGTGATATTCCAATGCCAAATCGGCTTTTAAACAGGTTACAACATCTTCACCTGTAACAATATCATCACGCTTCATGTTCGGGGTACCTTCAAGGAAAAGTACACGGCGAATTAAAGCGTCTGCATGTGAAGCTTCTTCTTGCATTTCATGATCAATACGTTCATAAATTTTGCTTAAGCCCCAATCTTCATACATACGCGAATGAATAAGATACTGATCACGAGCAGCCAGTTCGCCACCGATCAACATATTTAGATAGTCTATGACTTCTGGATTGCCACGCATTTCAATTACTCCACATTCTTTTGCAATAGTATGGACAAATTTTACCAGTTTTGCAAAAGACAAAATGTGTAAGTTTATGATTTTTATAAAATTAAAATGATAAACATACGCATTTGCAATTTGAATAAGTATTTTTTCATATAAAAAATAACCGCTTACAAAATTTCATTGATGGTTTATTGGTGATTTTTCATCAAAATTCAAAATGATTTATTTTGTAACCATTAAAAATGCTTCTTATTCCCCTTCATTATTCCATTTTCTGTTCATTTTCAATGACAGAACCCTCACTTTATCTTCTTGGCTTTTTTTAATGCTAATATTTCAAGACAATTTTAACTTTAATATTTATGATATTGAATATTAACAATTAGCAGGAAAAAAATAATGTCTCAGGGAAACACATCAGCGCCGATTCTAGTTACAGGTGCAACAGGCTATATCGCCAGTTGGGTGATTCAAAAATTACTTGAGCAAGGTTATACCGTTCATGCCACTGTACGTGATCTTAATAAGAAACAAAGCTTTGCACATTTAGAGAAAATCGCACAAGCCAGCTCTGGCACACTAAAACTATTTAAAGCCAACCTTTTAGAAAATGGTTCTTTTGATGAAGCCATGCAGGGCTGTGAAGTTGTGTTACATATGGCTTCGCCATTTGTTGTGACCAATTATAAAGATGCTGTTAAAGATATTATTGAACCTGCAATTTTAGGCACGGAAAATGTCTTAAATAGTGTCAATAAAACAGAGTCTGTCAAACGAGTCATTGTGACTTCAAGTATCGCGTCTACTTATGGTGATGCAATTGATATTTTAAAAACACAGCATAATCAGTTTGATGAATCTCACTGGAATACCACCAGCTCAACCACGCACCAACCGTACCCTTATTCAAAAGTTATGGCAGAGCGTAAAGCATGGGAAATGGCGGAAGCACAAAATCGTTGGACGCTGGTCTGTGTTAACCCTGCATTGGTACTTGGCCCATCACTGACCGCAAATACACAGTCAGGGAGCGTAGAAGTCTTAGAGCAATTTGCCAACGGCATGACCTTACTCGGTGTCCCACCGATGTGGAATGGTATTGTGGATGTTCGTGATGTTGCTGATGCGCATATTTTGGCAGCATTCAAGGAAAATGCATCTGGACGTTACATTATTAGTGGTGGCTCACTCAGCCTTTTGGAAATGGGTAAAATTTTACGTCAAAATTTTGGACAAAAATTTCCTTTTCCACGCAATCAAGTCCCGAAAAAAGCATTTAAATTCATTGGACCTGTATTTGGCTATTCGCGTGATTTTATTGAAAAGAATATGGGCTACCCTATCTTTTTTAATGCTGATAAAAGCAAACAGGAATTGGGGATGAGTTATCGTAATATTGAAACCAGTTTAGTCGAGCATTTCCAGCAGCTTCTTGATGACGGTGTGGTGAAGAAATATATTTAATAACAGCTCAACTAAATCTTAAAGCCAAAAAGCCTTTTTCAAATATGAAAAAGGCTTTTTGGCTTATAGCGTTCAACATCAGCTAAGGCTTAGAAATCAAAAGTCACACCGACTTTATAAGTTCTTGCACCACCGACTAAAGCATAGTTTGAATTAAATACACCTTCCCAATATTTTTTATTGGCAACATTATCAACATTGGCAAGGAATGTGGTATTTACCCCACCAAGTTTGGTTTTATAGCGAGCGCCTAAGTCAACAATCGTATAGTCTGGTAGTTCTAGCGTATTCTCTTCATTCAAATATTGCTCACTCACATAACTTACACGAGTATTGACATGCAGCCCCTCAACCTTAGGAATGGCATAATCAAGCCCTAAAGAAGCAGTAAAATCGGGTACACCATATATTTTATTACCTTCGAAAGCGACCTTCGCTGATTTCACATATTCAGCGTCGATAAAGGCCAAATTCCCCATCACAGATAAAGTATCTGTAACATTGCCAGAGAATGACCATTCCACCCCACGAGCGCGCGTTTCAGCATCATCATTGACTTTATTACTTATGCTGTCCAGATAAGCCTCAGGCTTTTTAATCTGATAAAGTGCCAAAGTATTTAACCACGAACCCAACTGATATTTTGCACCTAACTCATATTGCTTGGTTTGATAAGGTGCAAGTGTCTCACCTCTATTTGTCGCAGTTGGATAGGTCGTTTCTGAGACAGTAATCCCTTCAGCTAAGCCCTCGACATAGCTTGCATAAAAAGATAAATCCTCACCAAATGGTTTGACAACAATCCCCAAACTTGGTGATAGCTTATCTGCACTATAAGTTGATTTTTTGACAAGATTCTTAGTATCGATATCTTGATAACGCCCACCTAAAATCAGTTGTAATTTATCATCCAACATTGAAAGCTGATCCGTTAAGGTATAACTCACATACTCATTATCACCATAAGGAACAATTTCTGGATAGGTTGTTGGCATTGTTCCTGTATTTGATGGATCATATAAATTGGTCGTAAACCCCGAACTGGTTGCGGATTTATGTTGTGAATATTTGCGGGTTAAATAGTCAGTACGCAATCCCAAAGTATGCTTGATCGCACCTGTATCAAATTTTGCTTCAAAGCCTGCATTAGCAGCAGTATTATGTTCTTTTGATCCCACTCGATAATATTGTGAGGTTGCATTTCCATTTAAATTATTGACAATCATACGTGTGCCAAAAAGGTGACCATCATATGATTTTTCTACATATCCGATACCTGCAAAAGCTTTTAAATCAGGGGTAAATTTATATTCACCTGACAAGCCTACAAATTGACTGTCGGTATTGCCTTCTAAGTTTGAAAAGTAGTTTAAATCCCCTTTAGGTGCTGCAAGTACATGATTAACACTGCCCTTGCCACCCATGGCGACCATTGCAGGTGAACCACCTTTACGATTTCCTTTGACCGCATAAGCATCTAAATTAATCTTTAGTTTATCCGTGGTGTAATCCGCAGCAATTGCCCCTAGAGCTTGACGATCATTCATTCCATCAATGATATGTTCGCCATCAGCATAAGCGCCATTCACACGCACACCAAACTCCTTGCTCTCACCAAAACGACGAGATACATCAAAGCCTGATTGATAATATCCTTCATCTTGAAACGATGCAGAAACTCGGGTGAGTTCTTGATCTGCCCGTTTAGAATGCCCCATCACAATCCCGCCCACACTGCCTGTAGGTGCAACACCTGCAACCAATGCATTTGGACCTTTAAGTACAGTCACTGACTCTAAAAATTCCGTAGGCATCCGACCATAAGGTGCAACACCATAAAAGCCGTTATAATTTAAATCCTCATGATTGACATCGAAGCCACGGATTTTAAAGTTTTCATTTAAATGCCCTTGATTGGTTGTGGTTCGAATACTGGCATCATTTTTTAACACCTCCCCCGCCGTGTTTGCTTGTTGATTTTCAATTAATTGTGCTGAATAAGACGTGATACTAAACGGCGTATCTATAATTTTCTTATTTCCCAATGGCCCTAAATCTGTATTTTTTTGCAAAGCACCGTTGGCAAATGTTGATTTTTCTTGTTCTTTTTCAGCAGCGACTTTAATCGTAGGCAAAGCAGTAATTTCATCATTTGCCCAAATTGTTTGTGTAAGTCCCCCACCAAAAAGCACGATAGAAATAGAATTGACTAGAAATGTTCGAGAAAAATTTTTCATATAAATAATAAGACACTTTTCAAATGATAATGATTATTATATAGACTTTCACTATTGTTAAGAATTGTAATTTCTCATCTAAAGTTAAGTTTAATGGAAAATTCTAATAAATAAGAATTATTATCATATAGCGCACTAATGATAGAGCAAGCAACCTTGCGAAATGCAATCGCTAAAATACAGTGCGAAAAATTCTATTAAAAAATGATGACTTGTTGATTTGCTATCGCATCAATCTTGAAATGATGATTTTAATTTTTGAAAACTGCAAAGATACAACAATTGTATCTTTACAGTAATTTTAGAGTTAATTTAAACGAAACTATGCCTGCCCATACTCAGCCATTAATGCTAAAAACTCCTGCTCATTCAGTACAGCGACACCCAGTTTCTCTGCTTTTTCAAGCTTAGAACCGGCTTTTTCACCCGCAACCACACATTTGGTTTTGCTCGATACACTGCCACTGACACGCGCACCAAGTGCTTGTAGCATTTGAGTCGCATCATCACGCCCCATGGTTGCCAATGTGCCTGTGATCACCCAACTCTCACCATTTAAAGGCTGACGGGTGGGTGCAACTGGTGCATCCCAATGGATCCCTGCTGCAAGCAAACGATCAATCACTTCAAGGTTATGTGGAGCTTGGAAAAAATCAACAATCCACTCAGCAGTAATATCACCAACATCTGGAGTTTTCTTCAATGCTTCAAGATCAGCATGACGAATCGCATCCAGCGTCTGGAAAGTGTTGGCAAGCATACGTGCAGTCGTCTCGCCTACACCACGAATACCCAAGGCATAAATAAATGCAGCAAGTGTGGTTTTCTTACTGTTCTCAATCGCATCCAATAAATTTTGGACAGATTTTTCACCCATTTTTTCAATGGTCAGTAACTGTTCACGATGCTCATGTAAATGGTAAATATCCGCGACATCTTTTAACAGATCAAGATGTAACAGTGACTCTACCCAACGATCACCGAGACCTTCAATATCCATCGCTTTACGTGAAACAAAGTGGCGAATGGCTTCAATACGTTGTGCAGAACAATATAAACCACCCGAACAACGTGCCAAAGCCTCACCTTCTGGCATGACCACTGGAGAAGAACATACTGGACAGTTTTCAGGTAAATGCACTTCTGTCACGTCATTTGGACGAAATTCTAACCATACTTTTTCAACTTTGGGAATCACATCACCGCTACGATAAACACTGACCGTATCGCCAATACGAACGTCCAGACGGTGAATTTCACCAATATTGTGCAAAGTTACATTGGAAACCGTTACACCGCCCACAGCCACAGGATTCAAGCGTGCTACTGGGGTTAAAGTCCCGGTACGTCCGACTTGCCAATCAATATTTTCAACCGTTGTTAATGCTGCAACTGCGGGAAACTTATACGCTGTTGCCCAACGCGGTTCACGACTTAAAAAGCCCAGCTTTTGTTGTTGCTGAAGATCATCAACTTTGATCACCATGCCATCAATTTCAACCGCTAAGTTCGGGCGCTCTTGGTTGATTTGCTGATATTTTTCTTGTACTTCTTGAATACTTTCACAAATAAAATGACGTTCACCCACAGCAAAACCAAAGTTAGTCAACCATTCAAGACTCGCTGACATCGACTCAATGCCATGATGTGGCTCACATTGTGCAATACCATAAGCATAGAATGCCAAAGGGCGAGATGCTGCAATACTTGGATCAAGCTGACGTAAACTACCTGCCGCAGCATTTCGAGGATTGGCAAAGGTCTTTTCACCCTTCGCTTCATTTTCAGCATTGAGTCGTTCAAAGCCGGCTTTTGGCATCAATACTTCACCACGAACTTCCAACAAGCGTGGCACTGCCACTTTATCCGAAGACAAGACTTTCGGTAAATTACGAATGGTTTTTACATTTTGCGTAATCACTTCGCCTGTTTCACCATCGCCACGGGTTACGCCACGTGTCAATACACCATTTTCATACCAGAGCGAAATCGCCAATCCGTCAAATTTTAGCTCGACATCATATTGAATCTTTTGATTGGGCAATCGTTCTTCGATACGGCGGGCAAAGGCAAATAACTCGTCCTGATTAAATACATTACCCAAGGACAGCATCGGTACAGTATGGGTAATGGTTTCGAATTTAGACAGCGGTTTTCCGCCTACTTTATTGATTGGACTATCTGCCTGAACCAATTCTGGGTGTTGTTGCTCTAGAGCTTTGAGTTGGTGAAATAACTGATCATATTCACTGTCTTCAATACTCGGCTGATCCATCACATAATAAGCATGATTATGTTTTGCAATGAGTTGAATCAATTGACGCATTTGCGTCACGACAGGATTATTTTCCATAAATTTTTTCACCATAAAAAGGCGGAATACTCCGCCTAAAATTCTGAATACCAATTATAAAGTAAATATGACGTTATGCTAAGCGTCATGTCCTGAACGATAATCGATCGCTTTATGGCGCCAATGCTCTTTCAGTTGTGGGGTAAATTCAAGATTGTTTTCATCATAGACCGTACCGTCTATTTCACGGGCAATTAAGCCAGCAATACTGACCATGGTATCAAAGCCTTTTTGCACATCTGAATGAGGAAGTGCCAAGAAGAAAGCCAAACCTTGAACTTGTTCAGTCGATAAGGTTTCTAAATCAAAACCATCTGGACCATTGTCGGTGACACGTAATACAGAAAACAGTAAATGGCTTTCTTCCTCTGGATTCTCATAACGATGGAAGCAAGAGAGTTCACCAAAACGTAAACCATATTTGAGCAACATTTTTAAGGTTTTATCCCCAGACAGTGCTTTACGTGGATTCGGATAAACATTCAGCGCAATAATGGTTTCAGCCGTAGACAATACGCTTTCATCATCATATTTTTGTTGCTCATTTAAATGAACATCTAAAATACTACTTTCCTCATCAAACTCTTTGATTTCAGCTGTTTCAACATTGGCATTAAACTGAAACGCTTCCTCTTTGTCCTGACTGACTACGGCTTTGGCAGAATCGTTAGTTTGAGTCGTCGGTTGTGTTTGCACATCAAGTGCTTTTACAGACTCTATTGCGGATTCAGTGCTTGCCACTGTTTCCGTCTTTTCAGTTTGTTGTGTAATTGCGGCATGCTCAAGCTCAGTTGACTGAACAACATTCGACTCCGCTGCTACATCCTCAATCTTTTGCTGTTTTTCATCTGCAACTTCGACCGAGTCTAAAGCAGTTAAATTCGGTTCAACACGCACTTGCTCTTGAGACTCACGGTCTGTTCGCAATTGATCTCGTACATGACGAGGAATTACCGGTTGTTTACAGTCTTCATTGATATGCAATTCAGACTCTAAAGAAGGTGCGGCATCATTGGGCTTTCGTAGCACCATCCTTAAACCCACCAGAATGATGATTACTGCAACAACAATTCCAATAATTGTGGTGACTTCCATACTACGACTCCGCGGCTAAACCGTATTCTCTTGCCTCTTCCAAATTCACAGTGACGAGCTTTGATGTGCCTGGTTCAGGCATCGTCACACCCAGCAAATCGGTTGCCATCGTCATTGCAACTTTATTATGTGTAATGTAAATGAATTGGACTTGATCAGAAAGCTCTTTTACTAAATTACAAAAACGACCAACGTTAGCATCGTCTAAAGGTGCATCAACTTCATCCAAAACACAGAAAGGTGCAGGATTCAAACGGAAAATAGCAAATACCAAAGCCAATGCCGTTAATGCTTTTTCACCACCAGATAACAAAGCCAATGAACTATTTTTCTTGCCGGGTGGTCGTGCCATCAACTTCACGCCAGACTGCCAGTCATCTTCAAGACTTAAACTGGCTTCACCACCATTGAAGACTTTTGGAAATAATACTTTTAATTCAGCATTAACCTGATCAAAAGTCCCCATAAATAATTTTTTGGTTTCTTGGTCAATGGTCTTCATGGCATCTTTCAATTGCCCAACCGTATTTTCCAAGTCTTGCATCTGATGGGTTAGATCTTCAAAGCGCTTAGAAACTTCTTCATATTCTGCTGAAGCGGCTAAATTGACCGCGCCTAATTTTTCAAACTGACGTTGTGCTTTCTCAAATTTTTCTTGATGTACAGGTAAATCAATCAACACGCCTTGCTTAACTTCAGCATTCATCTCTTTAAGTTGATCGGAATAATGCTGTAAATCTGATTTTGCCGATTGCCAAGCCAAACGTCGCTCTTCCAGTTTTGTACGCAATTGCTCATCATTTTGCTGATGCAAATGGCGCATTTCTGTAAGTTGTTGCTGTTTGGATTGAATATTATTCAATTCAACTTGCCACTCACTCCAAGTTTTTTGCAGTTTTTCAGTTTGTTGTGCCTGCTCAGCATATTGCGATTCTAGACTCGGCAATTCCAATTGAATTGGATCTACAAACTTCTTGGCTTGCTCCATTTGCGCAATAATTTGTTGATATTGCGTTTTAGAGAAGGAGAGGTCTTTGTCTAATAATTCAATTTGCTGTTTATTTTGTTCAGCTAGACGACGTGTGGTTTCGGTGTCTTGCTGTTTAAGCTGTAATTGCTGTTGCTGTTCTTCAACCTGCTCATTGAGCTCATCCAATTTGAATTGCAAGGTTTTAAACTCAGGAAGATTTTGTTCAAGCTTGAGGATGACCGAGTGCATATCGATTTCGAGATCATCTTTCTGCATTGCATCTTCTTCAAGTTGCTCATCTAACTGTTGCAATTGACTATTCAGCTGAACTTTCTGCAACTCAAATGCTTGTGAAGCACTTTGCTGCTTAGCAATTTGCACATCAAACTGTTGTAGCTGTTTTTGCTGATGTTTTAGCGTGTCTTGCTCTGTTTGGATCTGTTTTTGCAGGTCCAACAATTGCTGATTTAAACTCGGCAATACAGTTTCAGCTTCAATCAACTGTGGTTGTAGCTGCGCAAGTTGTGTTTCAATTTCTTCAAGGCGAATACGATGACTGAGTGCACCCTGTGCGGCTTGGCTCGACTCATCAAAGAACAGACCAATCACCCAATCTTGACCGACATGATAACCATCCAGCGTCAATATGCTTTGTCCTGCTTTTAACTGTGCTTGTACAGCTAAAGCTTGAGCAAGGTTTTCAATTACAGCGACTTGATTCCACAATGAATACTGTGGAGATTCAACCCAATCTGCTAAACATGCCAATCCATTCAATTGAATTTTATCTTGCGAGCTTGATGCTTTAAGCTGGCGTGCCACACTTTCTGCAAAATCTGCATCTTGATCAACAATATGGGCGGACAACCATTTGGCTAAAAACTTTTCAACCAGCTGCGCATGTGCTTTGCCTTGTGCATTCAGCGTTAATACCTGCATCAATTGCACCGTATCAGCCTTGCTATTTACAGCACTTTTCGCCATTAATTGGGTGAGGTTTTTCTGTTCAGATTGCAACACTTGTACATCAGATTTTAAAGCTGAAATCTGAGTTTTTTGCTGACTAATGCTTTCCTGTAGTTGTTCAAACTGCTGCTTTGCTTGATTAATTTTTTGTTCTAATTCAACAATTACAGCTTGGATTGCTAATTTATCTTGCTCAAGTTGTTGAACATCTTCAGTTTGAAATTGACTTTGAACCTGAACAGCTTGGGTTTTTAAGGTATCTTTCTGCTGCTCAATACGCGCAACATTTTTTGCAAGTTGTTCAATTTGCGCCTGCATTTGTGCTTTTTGCTGCTGTTGCTTTTCAACTTGAACTTTAACCTGTTCATACTGTTGTTGTGCTTGCAATTGCTGGGCTTTTAAATCGGTAAAGGCTTGGCTACGTTGTTGTGTTTCAGACTCAGCATGTTGTAAATGTTCAGTCTGCTGCTCCAATTGACTGTGCAGGGTTTCCAATTGCAATTCCATCAACTGAATCTTTTCTTTGGTTTGAGCTTTTTGCTGTTCAAAATTACCCAAAGCTTCTGAGTTCTGTTGAAATAAACTTTGTTTCTGTTCCAAAGTCATTTTCAACTCAGAGAGTTTTTTCTCAGCTTGTTGCCACTCATTTTGCAAAGGCGTGGACTGTTGAATCAAACGTTGGAACAACTCATTGGTTGAAGTCAGATCATGTTCCAAAGTACTCATGTCAGAGCGCACCAGTTTAAAGTGCTCTCCCAATTCGTTCATTTCAACCGTATATTGTTCTTGCAAACGAGAACTACGATCACACTGGAAAGATAGAATTTCAATCTTTAACGTACGAATTTCAGTTTCTAAAGTCTTATATTGAACCGCAGTTTCAGACTGGCGTTTTAAGGTTTTAAGCTGTGATTTGAGTTCTGAAGCAATATCTTCGAGACGGTCTAAGTTCTGCGTGGTATGTTCTAAGTGTTGTAGTGTTTCACGACGACGAGCCTGATAACGAGAAACCCCAGCAGCCTCTTCAAGAAAGATACGCATTTCTTCAGGTTTGGCATCAACCAAGCGGTTAATCATTCCCTGTTCGATGATTGCGTAGGAACGAGGACCTAAACCTGTACCCAAGAAAATGTCGGTAATATCACGACGTCGGCACTTCGTCCCATTGAGAAAGTATTCAGATTTTCCATCACGATTCACCTGACGGCGAACAGCAAGTTCAGTATACGCGTTATAAGCCCCACCTAATTTGCCATAGGTGTTCTCAAAGCGCAGTTCTACACTTGCCATACCTACAGGTTTACGTTTTGCCGTTCCTGTAAAAATAACATCCTGCATACTGCCACCACGGAGCTGGCGCGCACTGGATTCCCCCATCACCCAACGGATCGCGTCAATCACATTGGATTTACCACAACCATTAGGACCTACCACCGCTGTACGGTTATCTTTGAATTGTAGTGTTGTACTATCGGCAAAAGATTTGAAGCCTGAAAGTTTTAAGCTGCTTAAACGCATAATGTCCTAGTAATTACCGACGCGATCTCCGCGCCCAAGCGAGTTCGATTTGTTTCATCCGTGTCAGAGATTCCAACACCAGATTACGTAAGTGTCGACAAAAATCTTCCATAAATAAAGTAGCTTGTTGTGATTTTCGGATTAAAATTGCGTCAATCACCAACTTAAGCAATTCTAAAGCTTCTTGAAGCTCGCGTCTTGAAGTATTTAAGGTTAAAAAATAACTTCTTCGCAGGGATGGTAACAACTCTTTATAAAATTTCATCAGGTAGGGATTCCCAACCATGTCCTGTTGCCCTGATAAAAATTGAAATATGCCATCATAAAACTTTTCAGTATTGCCTTGTTTCACCTGCTCAACCAAATGATTCATCATCTGCTGAATCGCTTCAGCTTCATGATTGCGCCATGTTTCACTCATACGTTGCACGATTTGACCTAATAACAATGCGCTGGTATCGAACAATGCACGGACTTGTTGTGCTGACATTTCTGAGACAATTGCACCACGACGAGGATAAATTTCAATCAGATGGGTTCTTTCTAAAAGCAAAAGGGCTTCGCGTACCGAGCCACGACTGACATCCAGTTCTTTGGCAATACGTAGTTCTTGTATTCTTTCCCCTTCAACCAACTCGCCACTAATAATTTGTTCACTAATATGTTTGGCAATCTGTTCTGAAAGGCTATCCACTTCTTCCGAATGCATATAATTCCTATCTTGGTTTATTATTCTTTACTTGGACAATGTCAATTGTCATTATTTTAGTTGTACCTGATTTAATTCAATTGAAACCATGACATTGTCCGACAATTTTAATGTATTTTAAGTCAACTCAGTGTTTAGAAAAAGTACCATTGATCGGAATCTACTTAGTAATACCTTGATAAATAAAATAAAGACCGACCACTGTAAGTAAGCATGCAAAGCATTTTTTCAACATCGCTGGAGAAAGTGCGTGCGCCACCTTTGCGCCAAATTTGGCAGTGAGAAAACTCATTACACTGATCCCAATAAAGGCATAGATATGCACATAACCAATTGAATTTTTAATTTCGGTTGGTTCTTGTGCACCAAAGAACATAAAACCGAGCGCACCCGCAATTGCGATCGGTAGACCACAAGCTGCTGATGTTGCAACGGCTTTTTGCATCACCACACCATTTTTGTTGAGATAGGGAACGGTCAGACTTCCGCCACCAATACCAAAAATTGCCGATGCAACTCCAATTCCCCCACCAGCCAGCATTTGCATAGGTGCAGTTGGTAATTGTTTAGATTCATCGACTTTGACATTGGCTCCCTTAAACATTTTAAATGCCACCCAAATTGCAAAAGCACCAATAATCAGCTGTAAATGCTGACCTGATAAAATATCTGCAATGCCAGCACCAATAAATGAGCCAATCACCAAACCTGGGGCTAAGTTTTTAAAAACATTCCAAAGTACTGCACCTTTTTTATGATGCGCTGTTACGGAACTAATTGAAGTTACAATAATTGTTGCAAGTGAAGTTCCCAATGCCATGTGCATAATGACCGAAGGATCATAGCCCATTTTGGTAAAGACCACATAGAGAATTGGTACAATAATTAAGCCACCACCAACACCAAATAGCCCAGCAGCAAATCCTGCGATTGCACCAATACCTAAATATATGATTAACTCCATAAATGTTCCTTCACTCTTCTCAGATTCAACATGGATTTAGAGACTCGTCATCTTAGACAACTTCTTACACAAGCAAATGAACTCCCTGAAGTGCTGCTTTTAAAGCAGACGACAGCATCGACCAATGATGATGTGCGTGAAATTGCGCTCAGCGGCGTCAAGACAGTTTTGGTCTGTAGTGAAACTCAGACTCAAGGACGAGGTCAGCACCAACGGGAATGGGTTTCGCCAATTGGTAACATTTATTTAAGCACATTGCTTGAAACTCGAACACCCTTAGATGGGCGTTTAGCATTGGAAATTGCTTTAAATATCTTACAAATGCCAACACTTAAGAATTTACCAGCATTACAAATTAAATGGCCCAATGACCTATATAGCTCTCAAGGAAAGTGGGGGGGAATTCTGGTTGAGCCCATTTCACCACATCAAGCCATTGTTGGAATCGGGATCAACTTATTTCCGATCCCCAAAGAAAATGTCACCCAACAAACCACCTCGATAATGCAATTAGGCCTACAATTTCCAAATCGAATCCAAATCATTGCAGAAATGTATTTGGCAATTCAACAAGCTGGACAATGGTTTGATCATGGTTGCTATAACCTTGCAGCACGATTTAATCACTATGCTGCCTTTATGGATCAACAGGTTTATTTTGAACAAATTCAAAATTCAATTGAGGGTATTTTCAAAGGAATTTCTGATGATGGCGCACTGAATTTATTGACAGCTCAAGGCTTAGTCAATGTCTATCAAGGGCGTTTACGCTTAGCTGAAGCATAAATAACGAGGTGATCCGTTGTCTAAAATGAGATGGATTGATCAGATGTATCGTGAAAAAGTGATCAGCAATTATTTAAAACAGGGCTTTTTTCGCTATACATTTCGCTATATATTGCGCAGTAATCGTATTGATCCAAAGATCATAGCAAACAGTTACTAACAGTACGGAACAACGTTCAGCAAAATGAACCGCAGGTTATTTGCCCTATTTGATTGATCAGATTGAGATGCTCTCTAAGTCGTTCAATATTTTCAAATAAAATAATTATGCAGATTGTGTTCAGTTTCAATTAGGCAAAATCATGAAAGCACTTTGGTTAGATATTGGAAATACCCGTCTAAAATATTGGATTACTGAAAATAATCAAATTATCCAACAGGCAGCAGAATTACATCTCCAATCCCCTGCGGATCTGCTACTGGGTTTAATTCAACATTTCCGTGGTTTAGGCTTAGACAAAATTGGAATTTCCTCAGTCCAAGATAAAAAGAACAACGAACGCATTGTCCAAATTTTAAAATTACTCGATATTCCGGTAACTTTTGCCAAAGTGCATGCTGAATATGCAGGATTACGTTGTGGCTATGACCATATAGAACAACTTGGGATCGATCGTTGGTTACAAGTTTTGGCAGTGGCGAAAGCTGATGATGACTTGTGTGTGATTAGCTGCGGCACAGCTTTAACAATTGATTTAACCCAAGGTTTACAACATTTAGGCGGTTATATTTTGCCTAACCTCTACTTACAACGTGATTCTTTGATTCAAAAAACCAAAGGTATTAAAATTCCAGATGCGGCTTTTTCAGAGCTAAGTCCTGGTCGGAATACCATAGATGCAGTACATCATGGCATTTTCTTGGGGCTGTTAAGCACCATTGAAAAAGTGCTTGAGCAACAACCACGCAAGCTTATTTTAACAGGTGGTGATGCCAATCTATTTGCAGAATTTCTAGAGAAATATCAACCAAGAATTGAATCAGATTTATTACTCAAAGGCTTACAGTTCTATATAGATCGACAAACCGCTTAAACCTAAATACAATTTAATGGAAGATCAGCAATCTTCCATTTTTAATAAATAAACACAACCATAAACACGATAAAAGAGCAATCATTATGAAAACGATACCCTTACTGCTTAGTGCCTGTTTAATGAGCTTCACAATGGTGGGTTGTACCAGTTTACAAACCACGCACTCACCTTCAACAACCATGGCAACAACTGAACCCGTTATTGCTTACTTTGCTCCAGATGCAGGTGAAGAAGCCTGTGAGTGCGGCTTAGTCATGGATCAGGGTTATTCACTCACACCTGTAGAAAATGGATATTTCAGAAAATTATTAGGTCGTGATAAAGATGGCCGTTTCTTAGTTCAGGACTTCTATCAAAATAGTCGTAAAAAACAATCTGACCCATTTTGGATTAAAGCCCCTCAAGGCTTAAATAGCTTTGATAGTAAATATGTAGACGGTGAAGTTGTGGGCTATTTTGAAAATGGAAAAGTCAGCTTTAAATCGACCAGCCAAGACCAGAGATTAGTTGGAAAAACTGAAACGTACTATTCAAATGGTCAACTTGGGCTACAGGAAGAATATTCAGATGATCAGCCCATCGTTCAAAAGGTATGGTATGAAGATGGCAAACCTGCAGCTGAACTAAAATTAAGCCCAAGTGAAGATTATTCGATTCTGGACAGTAAGGTTTGGGATCAACAAGGCAATTTGATTCAAGATGAGCAACACGCTCAGGAGATTCTTGACGAGCTTTATCAAAAGCTCAATCAATAAAACAGCATCACGATAAAATCGAATATGCAGCCTGAGTACCAGTTTGAGATTCAGGTTGTAATAAAACTGCTAACTTTTCCCAAAGTACAGTTAAGCTGGTATAGCCCTCTGTTGCCATAAAATGCCCTGCACCTTTCACTTCAATCATTTGTGAATTCAGCGAATAACCCAATTGAATACTGACAGGCGCTGGCACAAAAGGATCATTGTTGGAGAAAAAGATAAAGCGATTCAGAATATTCATTCTGAGCAGCGCATCATCGACCCGAGCGTGTTGTAAAAATAAATTAAGTTCAGGTAAAACGGCTAAATTTTTACTGAATCCCGCAACCAAAAATAAAGCGCCTAATTTTCGCCCCAATAATTCACTTGAAAGAAAATCCAGACTGGCAATCCCTCCTAAGCCATGTGCCACAATGATGGTATCGTCATTGAGTGACTTAATTTGCTGCGTAATATTATGCTTCCACAGCTCATATTGGGGCTGCTCTGGATGTTCTAGATCAATCACTTCACATGCATGCCCTGTAGACAATACTTGTTGCTTTAGCCACGGATACCAATGATATTCAGGGGAGTCTTTATAACCGTGTACGATAAATACTTTTTTCATAAATCAACTTCTTATCAATTATTGTTTAAATCATATTCAAATAATGGGCTCAGAATATCTAAACAGCCAACAAAAGTATGTTATTTTTATTTAACAAAAAAGCGCCCTAAGGCGCTTTTTATAAAAAAAATGAGACTTATTTTTTATCGTTATTACCAAACAATGGTCCCATACCGCCGCCACCGCCAAACTGTTTTTGCATTCCACCCAATGAGCGCATCATTTTTGCCATACCCGATGGATTGGCAAATTTCTTCATCATTTTCGCCATTTGCGCATGTTGTTTGATCAGTTTATTGACTTCAACCACATCCATACCACAGCCTGCTGCAATACGCTTTTTACGGCTCGGATTCATTAAGTCTGGGTTACGACGTTCTTTAATGGTCATCGATTGAATAATCGCTTCCATCTTTTTCACTTGCTTTTCAGGATTTGCTTGTGCAATCGCATCTTGAATGCCTGAATTGCTCATGCCAGGCAACTTATCCAAGAAGCCCATCATACCACCCATTTTGTTCATCTGTTCAAATTGCATCAGCATGTCTTCAAAGTTGAAGCTCCCGCCTTTTTGCAATTTTTTCGCCATTTTTTCGGCTTTTTCTTTGTCGATTTTACGTTCAACTTCTTCGACTAAAGAAAGTACGTCACCCATACCCAAGATACGTTGTGCAACACGCTCAGGATGGAATGGCTCTAAGGCATCGAGTTTTTCACCCATACCTAAGAATTTAATTGGCTTACCAGTAATCGCACGTACCGAAAGCGCCGCACCACCACGTGCATCACCATCGGTTTTGGTGAGGATAACACCCGTTAATGGTAATGCATCATTGAAAGCTTTGGCAGTATTTGCCGCATCCTGACCTGTCATTGCATCAACGACAAATAGGGTTTCTGTTGGGCCAATTGCAGCGTGTAATGCTTTAATTTCGTCCATCATGTCATCATCGACATGCAAACGACCTGCCGTATCGACAATCAAGACATCGTTAAAGTTAATTTTGGCTTGACCAATTGCACGTTGTGCAATTTTAATCGGATCTTCAGAAGCGTCCGATTCAATAAAATCAACACCCACTTCAGCAGCAACTGTTTGAAGTTGCTTGATCGCAGCTGGACGGTAAACATCGGCAGAAACCATCGCCACTTTTTTCTTTTGACGTTCTTTTAAGAAACGTCCAAGTTTTGCAGCTGTCGTGGTTTTACCAGCACCTTGTAAACCTGCGAGAAGAATCACAACAGGTGGTTTTGCAGCTAAATCTAGGCTTTCGTTTGCCTCACCCATCATTTTGGTGAGTTCGTCATACACAATTTTAACGAAAGCTTGACCTGGTGAAAGCTGAGTCATAACTTCTTGACCCAATGCTTCTTCCTTAACTTTCGCAATAAACTCACGAGTTACAGGCAAAGCAACATCGGCTTCAAGAAGTGCCATACGCACTTCACGTAAGGTATCTTTAATATTATCTTCGGTTAGCTGCCCAGAGCCAGTAACATTTCTGAGACTCTGCGTGAGTCGTTCTGTTAAGGTATCAAACATTGCAAAATCCGCTTAAAATAGCTAGTAGCAAAAAAATCTTTCTTAAAATAGAAAATTTATGCTCAAGATGCTATAGGATACTGTAGTTCACATGGAATTTATATCTTATAACATGAATATTCATCATCCTGAAAAAGGTTTGACATGATTAGCCTACCCTTGGTTTATACGATTTTAGCATTAATTGCCTATACCTCTTCATTTTGGTATTTGTTCATGCACTTAATGGCTAAACGTTCCGCAAACCCTTGGTTTATTGGCATCATGTCAGGTTTAGGGCTGATATTACATGCAAGTGTACTGCATAACGACATACTTACACCACTAGGGATTAATTACGACGTCTTTAACTTGATGTCTTTTACTTCTGCGTTAATGTTGGTTCTAAGTATGCTTTATAGTACCTATCGTCCTGTTCTTTCACTAAATTTGATTGGAATTCCTGTTGCCGCCTTTGGTTTGATTCTCGGTTTTTGTTTTAGTAAACCAGATCAATTTATTGAACAGCATTCTATCGGTTTAGACATCCATATCATTCTGTCTTTATCTGCTTATGCTGTTTTACTCATGGCAACCATACAAGCCGTTTTGATTTGGTTTCAAAACCGTGAACTCAAAAAGAAACAAAAAAAACGTATTTGGGTCAACTTCTTACCGTCATATCAAGCCATGGAATCCTTACTTTTTGATATGCTCATTACTGGTTTTGTTTTATTAACTGTCGCCCTATGTTTTGGTTTCTTTACCATTGATGACTTCTTTGCACAGCACCTAGCACATAAGACCGTGTTTAGTATTGTGTCTTGGTTTGTTTACGGTGCGTTGTTAATTGGTCACTATAAGTTTGGCTGGCGTGGTCAAAAAGCCATTCGCTTTACCATGATTGGATTCTTTTTATTGGCGGTTGGCTTTATTGGCTCTAAATTTGTTTTGGAAATGATTTTACATCGCTAAATTATGTACTAATTTTACTGAATGCTTTCTAAATTTATTTGTAATAAGTAACTTGAATAAAATCAGCCTTATTTTCTTTTATTATAAAGAAAATAAGGCATAAGTGTTAAGGAACCATTATTTTAACATCTACACGTTTTTCTTTAGAAACCATTCCTTCTTCAGTTTTTAATGTGATTGTCGTTTTATCCCATTCTTCAATAATTGCAACAATTAGATAGGTATCTTTAATACGCCAATATAAAAAAGTTTTTGGAGGCGTCATTAAATAATCTAACAGTTCATTTGTTAAGGCTTCTGCTTTCATTTTATTTCCCCTCTATTTTTAGCTTAATTTCCTTATTTAACTCATTATCACAATTATTCGGCTGATCTTTATTTTTCTCCGCATCAACTGAACATGTATGATAGTTTTTTGCTATACCAACTAAGCTTACTCCAAGTAAAGATTTTCTATTATTTTCAACAATTTCTGGTCTCAAAACTAAGGCCTGAGTTGCTAACTGATTTGCTTCTGCTGTTGCTTTCTCCTTATCGGCGACCTTATCCACAATATTTAAAATGCCTTTAAAAAATTCTTCCTGAGCAGTAAAAGTACCATTTGCTGAACTTAAACATACTTGATACATTAAATCGCGAGCTAATAACACTGCGGAAGATCGGCCATTCAATTGTAGAACAGCTGTTGATGAATTAATGTTACCTTCTCCTCCTATATCTTGTTTCAATACTCCTCCTGAATCAGCCAGCTTTGCAGTTAGATTTCCTTTTGACCCAAAAGAATCTGATCTAGCGACATCTGGCATAGGCTGGTCACAAGTATAAATTTTTCCGTCTGAAGCTGTAATACTACGTGACAAACGTATATCTATCGGAATACTCATCGTTTTAACATTAGGATTCTTTGTATCAGTTACAACTAAAGCTCTTTTTTGAGTCACTAAGTTAGTACATCCTGTTAGAAAAAAAAATCCACATAAATATATTAAATACTTCATAATAATCCCTTCTTATTACTTCATTATATAAATACGCTTTTAAAAATTATTTTAACTACTGACCTCCTTTTTTATTATTTAATTACATTTTAAAATTTATTTTTTTAAATATAAACATTAAAAATAAAGTTATTTTTAACAAAAAATTTCAAAAAACTTTACTATTATAGTATTTTCTTATTTATAGCGAACAAGTTCTAAATGTAGAAAAAAATATTTTTCATTAACTTAATCCATTATACTTTAATTAATTTACTAGACATCTAATTAAAAAAACCGTATAACGCTTTTTTTACTTCATCAGGTAACAACTGTGAAACTTATACTCGCCCCAATGGAAGGCTTAACCGACCCTATCATGCGTGACGTTCTCACACATGTCGGTAGCTTTGACTGGTGCGTGACTGAGTTTATCCGTGTAACGGATTCGGTCTTACCTGACCATGTTTATCATAGTTATTGTCCAGAATTAAACAATCAAGGCAAGACAGCTGCTGGCACACCAGTACATGTTCAGTTTTTAGGAAATAATCCTGAAATGCTCGCAGCCAATGCGGTACGCGCTGCTGAATTAGGTGCTCCTGCAATCGATATGAATTTTGGTTGCCCTGCCAAAACAGTAAACCGTCATAGAGGCGGTTCAGTACTTCTCGATGAGCCTGAGGTTGTACATGAGTTGGTCAAGGCTGTACGTGATGCTGTACCCAATCACATCCCTGTATCTGCAAAAATGCGTTTAGGTTATATGGATCGAAATTTTACCCTTGAAAATGCGCATGCCATTGAAGATGCTGGCGCAGCTTGGGTCACAGTCCATGCTCGGACCAAAGCTGATGGGTACACCCCACCAGCATTTTGGGATCAGCTACAGCCGATTCGTGAAGCACTCAAGATCAATGTGATTGCCAATGGTGAAATCTGGACCAATGCTGATGCGAAGCAATGCCAACTTGAATCAGGCTGTCAAGATTTGATGATTGGTCGTGGTGCTGTGACTACACCAGATCTCACACAGTGCATTCGTAAAAATACGGATGAACCACTTATCACTTGGTCTGAACTATTAAATTTACAAATTCGTTTTTTAAATGGCCCATATAAAAAAGAGCTGAACATGGTCGGCCGTTATAAACAATGGATTGGGATGATGTCTAAGCATTACCCTGAAGCCAAAGCCTTATGGGATGAAATCAAACGATTAAAAAAAATTGATGAAGTGCTGGAGAAATTGAATCCTGCACATTTTTAAATTGCTTCATCAATCTCTAAAATTGCTTTAATTTCTTCAGGTTGAAATTCTTTTGATAATTCAGAAGTTGGATTCAATACCAATGTTGCCCCCTGAGTCATTTCAAAAAACTGCCGTGTATTTAAAGTGATATATTCAGCATCGACTCCAATATCATTTTGAATGGTTTCTAGTTCTATGAAGAATGGTATTGCTTGATCACCTTCTGGTGTTTCTAAAATACGGAATTGAATTTTTTTATGCTGATCTTGTGTTCCCAAACAATAAATATCCGATGCTAAAAGCAGATCGATAAAATCAGGGATCAATTCATAGTTTTCTTGAGTGTTGATAAAGAGTTGTTGTAAATTTTGCATGTTGTTGATTGTCTATTTTTTGGTACCATTAATATAGCTTATTCACGGTAGATATGGAATTGACCTGAGTGCTCAATTGGATATCCTAAAGCTTCGAATTTTAAATTATCAAGATTTAAGTTATTGAATTTAAATTATTATAAAAGCTTTAATCTCGTTTAGGAAACTATATTCATAAAGCATCTACTGCTGAGGGGATACGAAATCACCATCACTATTAGTTTTTCTATAATCACCACAGGATGCCAGAAAAGGGACTAAGCAAAAAATCCAAACAAAGAATTTCACAAATTACATTTTTGAGGAATTCCTTTGCTTTGGTAAATATTGAAATAAGTATTATTCTTTGTGAGTTCAGTATTTAATTCTAACCAATAATCCTTAACATTTACTCTCGTCGTCACTAAAAATTCACAATACTCATTCACATTATTTTTTATATTTAAAATATGTTGCTTCATGAGTGAAACATACACCTCTTTTGATTTCCTCTCATCAATTACATTCAAAGCAGAAATAAAACTTGTGGGAACAATCGGATCTGTATTCATTTTTTTAAATCTTTTCCCATTGTATTCAACACTTAACCCTAGACGAATACTTTTGAGTTGATTAAATTTAGAGTTCGTTGCATAAATCTCAGAAAAGAAATCAGGTGTTTGACTGTTATTATTAAAAAAATAAATTTTCTTGGTCGTCAAGCCATAGGATAGCACTTCATAGCGTTTACTATTCGAGACTGTACCACTATTGATATAACCTATTTTTGCAAGGTTCTTTATTATTTCACCTAAATCTACAAACATTGCTTTTAAATTAAGCTGATTTACTGGTGCAAATCTTGAATAATTTATTTCAGAAGATAAAGCCGATATTTCTTTATCTTCAAAATTAAAAATTCGATTTTCTACATTCGCTCCAAAGCTATAGGATGTCATAGAAAAACTTATCAGGAATACAGTTTTAAGTTTAATAATATAATGATTTTTCATAATTTTTATCTGTCATTTTTGTATAGTATACAGTATAAGCAAAACTATTGACTTGGCCTTTCCCTACAAACCATTCAGGTTCAGATTCCAAGATAATATGTACACCATTAAAATTCTTTTCAGAAATAACCTTTCCGTACTGATCCCCACCTTGACATCGCCCTTTAGTTAAAAAATTTTCTATGAAGTTATCAAGACTACTTTTATCTAAAGCTGCTGAATTTATTAAAAAAATTTGATCATAAATTGATAGATAGATATTTTTATGGATATTTTCATCAAATGGAACGAAATTATCACTAGCATAATAATTTGTATTTGGACCTTGTCCTGTAGTTCGTACTTCTAATGTAGACATATGATGATAATTATCTTCAAAATTTTCATTGTGAACTATTCCATTATCAAAACCTTGAGTAGCAGATAATCGATCTATAACTTTTAACTTCAAATAATTTGAATTCATTTCCTTATATTTGCTATATATTTTTTTAAAATTATAGTCCAAATACAAATCATGATTAACAACAAATAAATTAATATCTCTCGACATGTCCTTTAAGTCACTTTGAGTATCGCTTTTCTTAGTTTTTTTATTTATCTGGCATAGATGATCTAATGGCTCATTAGGAGCACATGCAAATAGAAAAAAAGAATATATAAAAATAGTTAAAATTTTCCTCATAACTCATTAAGCCTTATCAAAGATATAAAATTTTTATATGATTTTCAATACCATAGATATAAAACACTAATATATTGATGTCTCATATTTTTTATCCGTTTTCTTTGTAAAATAAATAAAAAAATTCAAACTATTATATTTCCTATTTTTAATTTGTTTTCCATCAGCTTCCAAAACAATGTGCATATCATTTACATTCCATTCTTCTACTTCAGGCTCATTTGAATTACTACATTTTAGTTTTTTTATAAAAGTACTAACTTTACTATTCAAATCTACCCCACCCACTTTATCACCACTTACCACATAAATCTGATCTTTAACCATAGATACAATTTCTTCTTCTAATTGCTCACTATAAGGAACATAGTTATCACTACTAAAAAACATATGATTACCCTTTAAATTACTATTAGCTGAAAGACGGGAAATGTAATCAAAATTCTTCTTCACATTATTATTAACAGTACCATCACTAAAACCTACTTCAGGAGAAAGACTATCTAGAACTTTCAATACTAAATATTGACTATTTAACTCAAAATATCTTTTAATAATTTCATTTTGATCATAATTTAAATAAATTTTATTATTTTCAACAAATGATGATATATCTCTAGCTACTCGAACATCATAGCCATTTTCATTTTTTATATTTTCACTATTTTTTAAACTACAATTATCCTTATTTGAGTCAAATGAGCAAGCAGACAGACTTAAAATTACTACTAATAAAATCAAAAATTTCATAATATCTTTATCCATTGTAATCTAAGCTTCTATCGTTACGCATAAGTAACCATTGATGCCTAAATAAAGCTATTTGATTACCTTTATAAAGCGATTTTTTAGGTGGATCTTCATCAGTATCCTCATAATCCATAAAATTATCGGTAAAACCTTTATGAAAACAATATGGTATATCTTTCTCATTTTGAAATACATGGGATAACCCAAAGCTATGAACTATTTCATGGACGACAGTCTCCAATTCAGTTGCTCCATGATGATAAATAACAACTGAGTTCCCCCATACTTTTTTCCTATTAGATCCTGCTTCAGGTGCAAAAATAGCACTACCTTTTCTATTAAAAATTTGACCGTTTTTGGTATATGAACATTGTGTATTTGTAAAAAAAACATATGTAACATCATTAGAATCAGAATTTATTAAACCATTAACTTTTGCATATTTCTGAAATAAAAAGATTAAATCGTGCTTAAATTCATCATCTAAAGTATTGCTAATTATACTATTACCTAAACTGTTTTTCGTTTGATTTACATAATATTTATTATAAAATCCTTCCAAGTCCCATGTTTTATTTTTATCTAACATGTCCTTTATATTAAAAATTGTATCTCTTACTATTTTAGGTCGTATAAGTGCTTGATTAAAAGATTCATATTTTAAACTATATTCCAATCCTGTACCTGTAGGCCGTTGAACTTTATTTTGATTAAAACTAACATCAACAAAGCATATTTTAGCTATTGGAACTTTATCATTTGCAAAAACGCTCATTTGCCCAACTTCAAAAATATTATTCCCTTTTATTGCTTTTACACTAATTAGAGCACCTTTAGTTGTTGCTCCTTCACAAGATATTCTAATTGCATTTTTAGTACTGTAACTCCACCTAGACTGATCTACCAAATCTGTTTTTTTCCTATTTTTTATGAAAAAAGAAATTGGTAACTCCAGACGATTACTTTTTTCATTACCAGTTGATGTAGAAATTTTTATACATTTTTCATTAGTTTCAAATATTATTTTTGTACCATCATCTTGTAGAGGTACTTCATCATCCCCGACAACTTGGTGAAGTTCAATAGATAATAGTGCACCATCTACATTAATTTTAGAACTTGCATTTTTATCTTTTACCTTAGTTGCAAAAATTGCTAAATGAGATGGGATGTACTCTATACCCCAAGGGGTTATTTTCCGTGTACCATCTATATATACTTTCTTTAAACCACTAATGTAATTTTTATTAATTAACGCAGGCTGCATTTTTCTATTTATTTCAAAAACAGGAAATATGTACTCATCTCTTAACCAATCAAACCCAAACTCTCCCTTATATTCTTTTGTTCTTTTTTGAAAATTATAGGGTCTCCGAAAATGAACCGTAAACTTCCTTAAACACGTTGCACATGAAGCGCCCGCTGTAGGACTTGCACCACCAACACCCATCTTAAACCTCCAAATTAATCAAATTTTTTATAAAAACGTTATGATGAAATTCTTTTCCCAATACATACTCTTTATATGATTGGATATCATTGGAATAATTTTCTTGAAGTGAACCCAATAAATCTTTTTGTTTTAAAAACTCTATTTTTTCTGGATAAATAATTGAAAGATTTTCTTGAAGATTGGAATGACTAAAACTCTGATTTAACTGGTCTATTGCTTTAAAAACAAATTTAAAATCATGCCCTAAAACCACACTTTTATAGCTTTCCAAAAGTTTATAAAAAGCATCTACATAGGACACTTGCTCCGCAATATTGTAATGCTGCATTTCATTTTGGAGCCAAAGATATTGCGGATCATTTGCATAATCTATTCCCAAATAAACATGGCTCTTCACCATATATTTGAGTGTATAAATTTGATTGATGCCTTTTTCAATATATAGATTGATCAGGCTTTGGACCGGTTCTAATAGCTGATCAAATTGCCCATTCAGTTTAAGGGCTGGGTTTTCTTTTATAATTTCATAGACAAGGTCATATAAAAATTCTTTATTTTGCTCAACATCTAATTCATATAATTTTTCTTGGCTGAGTATGAACATTATGCATTCTCCAATACCATTAATTGATTAGAATCTACATCCTGATAATTTCGAATTGAAATGATCCATTTTGTAATATCCTCAAAAAACTCATCTTCTTGTTGATCTGTCAGTATTTTATGAATTTTTTTGACAATTCTTGGATCAAACCATCTAAATAATTTTTGTGTACCATCAGGAAATTCTACTGTGAGATAGCGTTTCATTTTTTTAACAAACTGAGCCAAATCCAATGAACTGAATACCAGATTTAAAGCCTGTTGATCTTTCCATGTTTGATGAATAAAGCTAAATCCTTCTTCTTCGAGCACCTCTAAATCATTGATTAAGACGAGTACAGGGGCAACTTCAAAAGGTGCATTGCCCTCCGTTGTGCCTGAGAATAATGAATAAAACTCTAGCCTTGCGTCATTTCGCCATGTATTGATAAAGTGCAAAATTTGATCTGAAACTTGCGCCGCATCCAAGATTAAATACATGTTCAAATCAAGTCGATCATCTTCGATACAACTTTTTATATTTTTAAATGGAACAATTTCTCTTTTCATTTTATTTATCAACAAATGCCATTCCAAACTTTGCAGCATCTAACAAACAAGGCTTACAGATATTTTCATAGAATGATGGAAGTGAATAATCGACTTTTGCTCCACCAATAAAACTATGTTGCCCCGCCTTCACTTCGAACTTAGCAGCCGTGGTCACAAATACACCTGAACCATTAATCTTTAATTGAGAGCCACCAGAGGTGATAATAATTTCTTTGAGACTCTTTAGCTCAATCATCTCCTCAGTCGAAATGATTTGAATACCTTTACGTGCAATCAAATCCGCACCATCGCCTTGTGCTTGGATCTCAACTTTGCCTTTTCCAGCAAAAAGTCTTGCACCTTCTTGTGCCGCAAAAAGACTAATCTTTGATTGTGCATGTGCAACTAAATTCTTTTGCGTACTCAGGTTGATACTATCACCTGCTGTATAACTGATTTGTTTATCCGCAGAAAGATATAAGTCTTCGTTGCTTGCCAATGCGATTGAATTCGGTGCAGCTAAAACCATCAAAGCTTGTTTAAATGCATCCGCTTTGTCTTTTTCACCTTTTTCAATTTGATCAAGAAATTGCTTGAGATTTTCCAATACATCCAGTGGATCAGTTTGCTGATTCTTGGCAACTTCACTTAAGGCTTTAGAGTTATTTAGGCTGCTTTCTAACTGACTTTTCGCAGCAGTTGCATCGAGATGGTTACCCGAAGCTGAATCTTGAGCATAGGTACTCAGTAGTAGACCTTGCCCAGCTCGTAACGTTCCCCATTGGTCTGTTCTTAGTTCAAAGCCTTCGCCTCGTCCTTCACTGGTATCAGTTTCTTTAGGATGACTCAGGTTACCGAGGTTAAGTTGACTCGCACCGTGACTACTTTGTAGCTGACTGCTGATTTGGTCAGTGGTATCGTCAAATCTAAGCTGGCCATAGCCACTGCCTTTAACTTCTCGACTTTTGATCCCTGCCAGTTTTTTGGTATCAGGCAATTGGCCTTTGTCATCAAATTTAGTTGGGCTTCGTTGCGCTTCATGGATACGCCCCACCACAAATGGTCGGTCGATATTGCCATCAAAGAAATCTATCACGACAATCTCACCAATCCTCGGTAAGAACCGCGCACCATAGCCTTCACCTGCCCACGGGGTCAGTACATCCACCCAAGCGGAATCAGTATCGTTGTCATTGCTCCCTGCACCACCATCATGGCTGTGGTCTTCATTGCGGGTAAACAGGAAGCGAACTTTAATACGTCCCCATTCATCGACATGGATTTCTTCTCCACTTGGCCCAACCACTTTGGCACGTTGTGGATGGGTACTAGGGCGATGTTGTAGTGGGTGGTATTCAGGAACAGTGGTGATATTACGGCGTTGTAGCACCAATTGATTGGCTTGACGTTCATCGCTGTTGTTGTCTGCTTTATTTTCGTTTACCCAGTTGCTTTGTTGGAGCAAGCGATTGATTTGTTCGTTCAGATCTTTAGGTAAGTTGTTCTGGTTATAGAATGTCTTTGAGGTGATCAGAAATTCTTTGTCTGAGCCACTGTGTTGATCTGTTTCAGGGTGTTCGTTTAACTCAAACCAGTAGCCTACTTGTGCATCACGTACAGTGGAGTTGGCAACAAATTGCTTGGATTGAGCATCGTAATAATGGCTGAGGTTTTGGTTGATCTTTTCAATCTGATTGTTATTTGAAGCGGTTGCTTGATCTTCACCATTCAGGTCTTGAATCCATGCTGGGCTAATATGCCAAGCCTGTTCTAAACCGAGACTGGCATTGTTTTGGTTTTGACTATGTTGGTGTTTGCTTTGAACACTGCCTGCACCTTCTTCTTGCTCTAACACATCTGCTTGCCAGCGTTGTACGTGGACAGCGGTGGGTTGTAAGCTACGTTGCCCGATAAAGCTGGTGATGCTGTCTTGTTGCTCTGTGGCACTGCTACGATGGAAGCGGATCTTTCTTCGTTCTAGTGCTTTGTATTCACTGTTATCATCCACCAAGCGCAGTTTTTGTGGCTGAATTTGAGTCGCAGAACTAGGTACAATCAACTGTGCTTCATCAATCAGCCAGTTGATCCCTTCACTGCGCATCAAGCGGGTTAAAAATGCATAGTCGCTTTCGTTACTCTGCATAATGAATGGGCGGATATCGTAGTCTTTTTTCAGTCCACTTTTATCGAGACTTAGACTGGAGGCAAAGAGTGGGCTTTTGTCTTGCCATTCTTTAAATAGCGTTTCTATGACTTGCACAACCGACTTATTCATAAACACTCGGCTGTTACGACGTTTATGCCACAATGAGGTCGCATCTTCAAGTTTGAGTTTATATAGCGTCAGTGCACCATCACTTTGCCCTTGTGCGGCCTCAGTAATCACCCCAGTGCTACGAAACAGTTGTCCATGATCTGTGACTTGATCAATGGCCACTTGGCTACCGATGAATTGTTTAAGCGGAATCACAGCCGAAGTGGCAAGGCAAATCAGTTCAACAGACACACCTTGGTTTAGACCATGTTGTCCATCGATGCGTTGTAAGAAGACTTGGTTGTTTAAGTCTGTATTGCTAAATTGGATATGCAAAGCTCGTTTTTGTGCGTTTAGTCCAAGCTGATCCAATATTTTATAAATGCTATTTACTAAGCTGTTCATTTTAATAATTTATTCGTTTTAATTGCCTCTATTATAAATTAATTCTAAAATTTTTCTATTTAAAAAAACAATTTCATTACTAAAAACACTTAAATTCAAATAGATTTTTTGATTAATTGTTGAAAAATTAAATAAATAATCTCACTAAAAATGTAGTTTAAATATTCATATATTTCTAATAAATCAACATTATTTATTTCCATAAACACCTAAAATCAAGCTCAAAATAATCTTGTTTATATGCTTGATTTCAATTTTAATCTCAGCCTGCTTGTTATGTCTGATATGTATTCAATACTGATCAATTCATGTTGGGTTTATATACATAAGCCTCATTTAATTTATGTCTTTTATAGCAATGCCAACTTTACAACTGCTTTATGTTATAAAATAGCTACACATTTCATTCTTTTAGGAATTTTCCTATGAACGATGTTAACTCTCCCAAAAAACCGTTGTGGAAATCTAAAGCAGTAATTTTCGCAACAATCTTTAGCTGTTTATTTCTTGTATTCTTCTATATGGCTGTAACCAATGAACCAGATTATATGCCGAGTCAGCAAAATAAGCAGGTAGAGACGCCTCAGACTGAGAATACCGATACAACACCTCCACATGACACGCAGCAAATGCCGAATGATGAAATGAAAAACATGTCACACAACTCAGCTCAGCCAGAACATGCAAACTAAACAATCTATGATCAATGATTCACGTAATGCGCTTGTCGTAGAAGGTGGTGGTATGCGTGGGGCTTTCACCTGCGGTGTACTTGACGCTTTCCTACAACAAAATTTTAACCCTTTTGATCTTTTTGTTGGGGTGTCTTCTGGTTCAACAAACCTCGCCAATTACCTTGCTCGACAACAAGGTCGTAATATCGAACTCTATTTAGATCACTCACTTCGACCTGAATTTATTCGTTATGCTCGCTTTTTAAAAGGTGGGGATTTACTGGATATGCAATGGATGTGGGATATTGTCGAGAAAGAGAATCCTCTAGATCAACAGGCCATATTTAGTCAAAATCCTGACTTTTATATGGTCTTGACTCATGCTCGTACAGGTTATCCTGAATATTTACGTGCTGGGAAAGACAATATTATCGATGGATTACGTGCTTCTAGTTCTATTCCCTATCTAACACGACAGGCTGTAGAAATTTTTGGAGAGCCTTATTTTGATGGCGGTGTCGCAGATGCCCTCCCTGTTCAATGGGCAGCGCAACAAGCAAATATTCAAAATCTCTTGGTGATTCGTACCCGTACACAAAACTACTTTAAAGCCAGCAGTAAAGCCGATCAATTCTTGGCAAAATATTTGCTTAATCAACATACTGGCTTTGCAGATAGCCTTAAAAAGCGTTGTACTCGTTATAACCAAACTGTCGATTTTATCCGCCAAAATACGCAACAAAGCATTTTGGAAGTCTGCCCACCTGACAATAAAAAATTAGCAGGCCGTTTATGTAAAGATAAACGCAAATTGCAATATACCTATGAAGTTGGCTTAGAAAGCGGACAAAAAGCCATAGAAGACTGGAGCAACACACACAAAGGCTAAAAGCGAAGTTCCCAACAGACTAATTTTTTAGCTTGTATTGCGTGACATATCCTTCTTGTGGAAAAGCATCCTGAGTGATGCTTTCTACTTGTACAACTTGCCCTTTGACTAAACTGGTCAAAGGTGGCTGTTCAATCGTAATTCGCATGCGTTGATTGACCAGTGATTGACATCCACTATCAGCTCTTCCATTTTTTTCAGCTTTTAATATTTTGATATACATCGTCAATTTACTTTTTTCAAACTCACCTTGTGGCCCATTGATTGCCATCGTCATGGTTGAAGTTTCTTCTAAGACTTTAACCGTTAAGAGACATTTATTGAGATAAGATGCCCAAGTCAAATTGGGTACAATAAGCCCCATCATCAAAAAAATACCGAGTATTGCACGTTTCATTTACTGATCCTTTTTCCAAAACTTCCATGACTTTTCAGGGCAAGTATAAAGCTTGTCAGAAACAGGGATTTGATCATTGGTTTTGAGATCAAATACTTGAAATTGGCATTGGTTATTTTGATATTTACCTAAAATTTCATAATCGTGTCCAGCCTGTGGTCTGAACGAAGCAACAGCATCCACACATTGATCAATCACTTGTGCTTTTGTCCGAGATGAATCAGTCGCTCCAAATACAAAACCATATAAATTCACAGGTTGGTCGGCATTTAAAATAAACTCTTTATAAGAGATCAGTTGGTAAGTCCGCATAGCATTGCTTTCAGCTTCTTTCTGAATCGCACTACGAGGCATCCCTTCTTCGATATTAAAGGTAATTCTGGCATACGCTTTTAGCGCAGATAATGCACCATTTCCACTTAAGTAATCCCGTATCCCAGCTTTTCTTCCAGCACAATCAAATGAATGTTGAATTAAAGTTTTTGTCGCACCCTTTCGATAGACCCGAATCCGTGATTGTGTCGCTGGATCATAAGTTTTTGGCTTTGTTTCCACCTGCAACTCATAGGCTAACGGTTGTTGTTTATCTGTTTCGGCTTGTGCAAATACACTGAATTGAGATACTACTCCAAATAAAAATAAAACCTGAAACTGTACCCTACCGTGCTTATATAATCTTTTCATTTTATTTTTAAAATACTAAGTATGTCTTGAAAAGACTTTACACGATGATCGGCCTGTGTCGATGTTTCTTTTTGTTGAGGATCAAATAAGATCGTTTTCATGCCCAACGCTTTTGCGCCGCGAATGTCTGCTATCTCATGATCACCAACAAAAATGCAGTGCTGAGGAATAACACCGAGCTGCTGACATGCCAATTGGAAAATTTCTGGATGAGGTTTTCGCAGTCCAACAGCTTCTGACACAATCACACTCGAAAAATACTCACTTAAACCTAGGGCTTTGAAATTATCTTCCTGAAAAGGTGTCTTTCCATTAGAGATTAATCCAAGAGAAAAATTTGCCTTAAACAAGCTATAAATAACCAGATCAACATCGCTAAAGCTTCGACAAAATTTATTAAAGTCTTGAATATAATTCTTTAATAGCGCTTGTGTCGAATAGCTGGATATTTGAAACTCTTGAATAAGTTGAGCATATATCTGATCTTTCCATACAGAACCATTGTTATCCAACTCAATAAAACGCTGAATAAATTGTGGTTTCTGTTGAATCGTAACCAGCTCGAAGAAATTTACCTGCCAATTTAAAAAAGCCTTTAGGGAGGAGGTGCGATCAAGTAAGGTTTGATCTAAATCAAAAAGTACAACTTGAATCATCTCACCATCCTCTAAATCGAAAAGACTTGCTAAAGGATCAATAGATTATGATCATTAATTGTCTATTCAGTCCGTTCTATCCATTGAATGCTTGTAGTGTTTCTAGCGTAATCCCTGCGCCACCACATACAATCACCAAGACCTGATCAGTGGGTTTAAATTGAATCGCCTGATCATAAAGCACTGATAATGTTGCACCACATGCTGGCTCAACCAAAATACGATGATCATCTATAAATTTTAAACAGGCATCTACAGTGTCTTGATCTGAAACCACCAAACTACGAACCTCAAGTGCTTGGCTCACTTCAAATGCATTTTGACAGACTTTTTTTGCTGCAAGTGTTGTTGCTATACCACTCACTTGATCCAATTCAACATGTTGTTTAGCCACAATCGAAGCATGTAAGGATGCTGTACCTTGGGTTTCAACCGCATAAATTGGAATATGGGCTAAACCATGTTTTTTTAATCCTGCTGCCACACCTGAAAGTAAACTTCCGCCACCCACAGATAAGACCACCGCATCTGGAGTAACGCCATCTGCAATGACTTCATCAATCATTGGGATAATGCCTTCCCATAACAATGGATGATCAAAAGGATGAATAAATACATCATGCTGTGTTAATAAAGACTGCGCTAAAGCATTGGCTTCAGTCCATGAAGCGCCATGTACAATAACTTCTGCACCTTGCTGGGCAATTAATTCTCTCGCACGTTGTGCTGTGGTTTCAGGAACCACGACGGTCACAGGAACACCCAGTTGTCGACCTGTATAAGCAACAGCTAAGCCTGCATTGCCACCCGATGAACTGATAAAACGCTGGGCACCCTGCTCAAAATATTTTTGACAGGCATGGCTAATGCCTCGTTGTTTAAATGATGCCGATGGTTGTAAGGCTTCCATTTTTAACCACACCTGACATTGATTCAGTTGGCTTAAAACTAAAGATTGAATTAACGGGGTTTTTATACTGAGCATGGGCAAATCGATTCTCTTGGTTTATTTCAATCTTGGTTTATTTCAATGTGGGTTTATTTCAATTCAGTCATTTTTTAAACTTAACCCCATATCGATATGTGGAATCTCACAATCTAAATATTCTTCACCTTGTACCTGAAAACCTAAGTTTTCATAGAAACGCGTTGCATAGACTTGAGCGGACAATTGAAGAAATGCTCTATTTTGCTGCTTTGCTACTTGAATAATATGTTGCATGAGCAGTTTACCAATCCCCTCACCTCGATATTGTTGCAACACAGCAACTCGACCAATACTGTTATTTTCCAATAACCGCGCTGTTGCAATGGGTTTATCTTGTGCATATACAACAAAATGCAATGAAATGGCATCCTGCTCATCCCATTCATCTGCTTCACTGATGTGTTGTTCTTCAATAAAAACCATGCTTCGAATCAATTTCGCATCATGTTGAAGCTGACTCCACGGCCCAGATTGAATGACAAATTGGCTCATTATTTAAATCCTAATGGTTGAGAAATTGATCCTTCATTCTTGCAATTATGCTAATGTAATGCACAGTGACAATGCGTTCACTTTCACCAACTTAACTAAACTTGTAGAATAATTATGTTTCTAAATCATAAATTTAAAGTATTTATTTATAGCGCAATTTTACTGACGACTCAAAGTATTTATGCAAAAACATCCGAGCTAAATCGTGTGAACATTATCTCAAAAAGCATGATTGGATTATTTTCTCAAGACCCAAATCAAGATCAGCTTAATTTAAAAATGAGTGCCGCAATTGCAGGTATCTCAGAAGCTGAAGCTAAAAAAAACCGCGATGAAAGTGGCGAAAAACAAGCCACTGCATCTGAAAAGATGAAGGAAATACTTAAAGAACAATTTAATGCCAACGATTTTAAAATTGTTGCGCCAGCATTTGAGCGCCAAATGAAAGCTCAAAGTGCTGCATATCAGAGCTGTAAACAGGATGGTAAAATTATTGAAAATAGTCAAAGTTTTCAAGTACCGTTAACCTGTAAAGTCCCTGTGCTTAATTTAGACAATGTTCAAATGCCTGAACGTGGTAACAAAGAAAGTGATGCGCAATTTGCAGCTAAAGCAACAGACTTTCTGACAGAACTACTGATTAAAGCCCCAACAGAAACATTAAAAACCAGTATCTTGATTCATAAAATGGGTGAACAATTGATTCCAGAAATGGATGATCCGCAATATTTTCCAGATACGATCTCTCAAAAAACCACGGGCTCAAGCGAAGCTGAGCTTGATGAAATGAATCAGCAATAAAATAATTTATCTAAATAGTACCAAGAGAGAAAGCAGTTAAACCTGCGTTCTCTCCTCACAACGCGCTAGCACTTAGCGCCAATGTCTTGCTGGTCCCACTGATCATTCAATAATAATTCTAAGGATTGTTTTTGAATCCCATACATCTCTTTTAAAGCACGAATTTGATCCAAGACTGTTTGATCAGGTGCAGTGAAATCTTTACGCTTGGTTGCCAAAATCATTTTGTTTTTACTGGTATGTTCTAATGCCACAAATTCAAAGACTTTGGTTTCATAACCATACGCTTTCAGCAACAGAGCTCGAATGGTATCTGTCAGCATTTCAGCTTGTTGTCCTGCATGAATACCGAATTGCAACATCGGTTGTAACACTTGTGGACTGTTCAATTGTGGGCGTAATTCTTTATGGCAACAAGGTGCACACATAATCATTTGAGCGTTTAAACGAATACCAGTATGTATCGCAAAATCTGTTGCAACATCACACGCATGTAAGGCGATCATAATATCCAAATGGGATGGATGATACGTTCTCACATCACCTTGGAAAAAATCCAATTGATTAAAATCAGACTTTTGCGCAACCTCTTGGCAAAATTTCACCATTTTGTCATTCAGCTCAACACCCGTTACAAATGGAGTTTGATGTTGTTTTGCCAAATAATCATATAAAGCAAACGTTAAATAGCCTTTTCCTGAACCAAAATCGACAATTTTTAAAGCCTGCTCTTTGGTTTTTCCATCATGCGCTAAAATCTCTGGCTGTTGAATATGCACCAAAGCACCTGAAAAGATTTCAACAAATTTGTTAATCTGCTTCCACTTACGTGCCATGCTTGGAATAATCTGTGCATTGGCATCGGTAATGCCGAGCGGTTGGAGAAAATAACTTTCTTGGTCGACAAAACGATGTTTTGTACGATCATGCCCTTGTTGTTGGTTTTTAGTGGTTTTATCCAGCTTATTTTTACTGACGGTCAGCAAGGCTTTCTTTTTATTTTTCTTCAGCTGCGTCTCGGCCTCATGGGTAAATAAATTGGCTTGTTTACAATCCTCTGCCAGCCCCTGAATCGTGGTTAAAGCATGGGTAAGTGGATAGTTTTTAGTAATATCATTGGTTTTATAACGATATAGACAGCTTAGAACGGTTTCATTCTGTAGCTGAATGACGCGAAAGGTCATTTTCTCTAAATCAACCAATTCTCCTTTATACTGACTTAAAATCAAACGATCTAAGCTTTGATTATCAATAGCTTGCTGTACGCTATCAAAAAATTGTTGTTCCTGAACAGATAAGCTTGCCACATTGGACATAATCAAAACTCGTATTAATTAAGTTACCTATTTTAAGACGTCTTACTTTAAAGGTAAAACTCCATTACTATACATTTGTATTTTAGGATAATAAGATCCAATGTCGACAGATAAATTGATTCACATCTATGCACCACAAGAAGAACGTATTAATGCGTTGAGTCATGCATTCGGTGCAATTTTGGCTGCTATAGCGACTGTTTTGATGCTGATTAAAGGCAACTATCTACATGGATGGCAATTTTTTGGATTGCTTGTCTATGGTCTAAGCATGATTTTACTGTTTTCCAGTTCAGCAATTTATCATTTTTCTGTCGATGAAAAGAAACGCCAATGGTATAAGAAGCTGGATCATACCGCGATTTATTATTTAATTGCGGGAACCTATACGCCCTTTTTGGCAATTGCCATCCCAACAGCAAAAGCACATTATTTATTGATTGCACTTTGGGTCATCGCAGCCATTGGAACACTATTCAAGTTAATATTCATTCATCGTTTTGAAAAAATTTCACTGATTGCTTATTTGGTCATGGGTTGGCTTGCCGTGCTTGTAATGGATGATATGCAACAGTTTTTAAAACCAGAAGCATTAAAATTATTGGTCATTGGTGGTTTAGCATATACAATAGGCGCATTGTTTTATGCCTTAAAAAGAGTAAGATACACTCATGCTATTTGGCATATATTTGTTTTGGTCGGTGCAGGATCACATTTCCTTGCAATCTATCTTTACGTCATTTAATTCATAGACACTCAAAATTCAGTGACCCTGATGGAGTGAATTTGGGTTGATCTCGTTGTTTTTTTAAGAAATTACGCCTTTTTTAAAAAGATTACGCTTTAAAGACTCGTTTTACTTTTAAAAGTGTAAGGTTCACCATGGCGTCATTATCTACTGCTACTCCAGAAATTCAAACAAATTCAAAGACTCGTGTTCTTTTCGCAAGTCTTGTAGGTACAACAATCGAATTCTTCGATTTTTATATCTATGCAACTGCTGCAGTCCTCATTTTTCCGCATCTGTTCTTCCCTGCAAGTACAGATCCGATGACGGCAACAATTCAATCACTCGCAACATTTGCCATCGCATTTATTGCCCGCCCTATTGGCGCAGCAATCTTTGGTCACTTAGGTGATCGTATTGGTCGTAAAGCAACTCTCGTCGCGGCTTTATTGACCATGGGTGTTTCAACAGTATGTATTGGTCTACTTCCAACCTATGCACAGATTGGTATCGTTGCACCGCTATTACTTGCACTTTGTCGTTTAGGTCAAGGCTTAGGTCTCGGTGGTGAATGGTCTGGTGCAGTCTTGCTTGCAACTGAAAATGCACCTGAAGGCAAACGTGCTTGGTATGGGATGTTCCCGCAACTGGGCGCACCGATCGGTTTTATCTTGGCAACGGGTTCATTCCTTGGTCTTGGCGCATTGATGTCTGAAGCAGACTTTATGCAATGGGGCTGGCGTATTCCATTCCTTGCAAGTGCTGCATTGGTGATTGTGGGTTTATATATTCGCTTAAAATTGCATGAAACCCCAGCGTTCCAGAAAGTATTAGACAAACAAAAAGAAGTTAATGTTCCATTTAAAGAAGTTGTGACCAAACATTATAAAATGCTCTTCCTCGGCACAATTGCTGCGGTATGTACATTCGTGGTGTTCTATCTCACAACAGTATTTGCACTCAACTGGGGAACTAAACAACTGGGTTACTCACGTGCAGAATTCTTAGAGATGCAACTGGTCGCAACACTGTGTTTTGCGGCATTTATTCCGCTTTCTGCTGTATTTGCTGAGAAGTTTGGGCGTAAAGCAACCTCTATTGGGGTATGTATTGCCTCTGCACTTTTTGGTTTAGTATTTGCCAGTATGCTTGAGTCAGGTAGCACAGTGATTGTGTTCTTGTTCTTATGTGTAGGTTTAGCATTGATGGGAATGACATACGGTCCAATTGGTACGGTCTTGTCTGAAATTTTCCCGATTTCTGTACGTTATACAGGCTCTGCATTAACCTTTAACTTGGCAGGTATTTTGGGCGCATCTTTTGCACCTCTGATCGCAACTGAACTTGCAACCAAATATAGCTTACAAGCGGTGGGTTACTACTTGACAGCAGCATCCATTCTTTCACTGTTGGCATTCTTGGCCATTCGTGAAACAAAACATGATGATGTTAACAACCAAGTTTAATCCCCTCTCTATGAGCAAAGCCTGCAATTTTGCAGGCTTTTTTGATTTAGCCAAATGCTAAAACTCAGGCTCAGATACAATCTCAACCAGTAAATTATTAAAAGGCTGCATAAAAGATAAATAGCTTGCATGCAATGCCATACGCGCTAAGTCGGTGTTAAACGGCGTAGGATGATAAAGCTTATCGCGCATAATCGGATGCCCAATATATTGCATATGCACCCGTAATTGATGAGAACGTCCTGTAATCGGTGTAAGTAGCACCCGACTTACATCCTTTTCAGCATCATAGCTTACAGATTCAAATAAAGTTTGTGCGGGTTTGCCTAACTCAAAATGCACGATCTGGCGTGGACGATTTTCCCAATCGGTAATCAAAGGCACATCCACACGACCATTGCTATTGATTTGCCCTTGCACCAAAGCAATATAATTTTTTTAACAGTTCTCGCTTGAAACATTTTACTTGCTGCAACTTCTGCATCGCGATGTTTGGCGAACAACAGAATGCCCGAGGTTGCCATATCCAAACGATGGGTAATCTTGGCATTTGGATATATTGCTAATACTCGAAAATAAGCGCTGTCGTGATGTTCAGGCAAACGCCCCGGAACTGAAAGTAACCCTGCGGGTTTATTGATGGCAACAAAGTCATTATCTTCAAAAATAATGTCAAGTGGATCTAAAGGAGGCTGATAAACAAAGCCATCATCAATCGGCATGTGGATCGCATATTGAGAAGAATTGCCGAAAAATAACAATAGACTAAAAAGCTGTCAAGCATGTACATGCTTTATTATTTTCAGCAATCAAAAAAACTCCAATACACAAGAATATTGAAGTTTTTAAGTCCCTATACAATGCGCTTGATCTGATCAATCAAGCCTGAATATTCAATACCAACTGACGTTTCTTTACCTGTTGTCCAACTTGCCCAATAATCTCATTCACGACCCCATCAACATCAGACTTAATCTGTTGCTGAATCTTCATCGCTTCTAAAATCAACAAAGTTTGACCTTTAGTCACCGTATCACCCGCATTTACCAGGATATTGATAATTGCACCATCCATTGGTGCACGAATGTGACCATCGCCTGCGACATCGGAAGTTTCAGGTGCTGCATAGGTGATATTTTCAATGCTGATATTGCCATTCACCGCATCTAAGTATAGCTGATTTCCATCTAAGACATAGTCAATCGAACGGCGTACACCATCCACCTCATAAATGAATTTTTCTGTTTGCTGTTCAATAATGCTGATCCCAAGTGTCTGCCCACAAATTTCAACGTTCACTTGGTTTTGATCACGTTTCACCAAAAGCTGTAATAACTGATCATCATGCTTGAGTTTTAAAGGTAAAGATAACGCAATTCCGGTATTCCAACTGCTTTGACTGGAAGCATTGGTCAACAGTGCCGCAGCAACAGCTAGGTCTTCTAAGCCCAAAGCCTGTTTATGTAAGCTGGCATCTGTTTGGAAGTGCTCTTGAATAAAGGCAGTATTGGTGTCGCCTTTGACAATAATAGGGTGTCTAAGTAAATTCACTAAAAACTGCTTATTACTATTTACCCCCAACAATACACAATCATCTACAGCACGCGCCAAGAGCCGAATGGCATCCTGACGGGTTTGACCATATGCAATGACTTTTGCCACCATTGGATCGTAAAACGGACTAATTTCATCCTGTTGCAACAAACCATGATCAATTCGAACATTGGGTAAATCAGCAGCTTGCCAGCGCTGTATTTGACCAGTCTGTGGCAAGAAGTCTTGGCGGGGGTCTTCTGCATATAAGCGAACTTCTATCGCATGCCCAGACAAGGTCAGTTCAGACTGTTGTAAGGGCAAGGTTTCACCATTGGCTACACGCAGTTGCCATTCCACCAGATCTAAACCCGTGATCAGCTCTGTTACTGGATGCTCGACTTGCAAACGTGTATTCATTTCGAGGAAATAAAACTCACCTGATTGATCCAATAAAAACTCAACCGTTCCTGCACCGACATAATCACATGATTTCGCGGCTGCAACAGCAGCCTCACCCATTTGTTGGCGTAAGCTTTCAGTCATCACTGGGCATGGAGCTTCCTCAACCACTTTTTGATGACGACGCTGTATCGAACAATCACGCTCAAATAAATACACATAATTGCCGTGGGTATCGCCAAACACCTGTATCTCAACATGGCGTGGAGCAATCACAGCTTTTTCAAGAATCAGCTCACCTGAACCAAAGGCATTTTCTGCTTCAGAGCGCGCTGTTTTTAAGGCTTCAGCAATATCAGCAGATTGCTGTACCAGCCGCATACCGCGCCCACCACCGCCTGCTGAAGCTTTGACCATCAGTGGATAACCAATTTTATTGGCTTGTTGTTCTAAATACTCTATATCTTGCTGATCACCTTCATAGCCCGGTACACATGGTACACCCGCCTGAATCATGGCAATTTTTGACAGGCGTTTACTGCCCATCAACTCAATTGCAGGTGCAGGTGGGCCAATAAAGGTAATTCCATTTTTCTCACAGGCTGCTGCAAAATCGGTATTTTCAGAAAGGAAACCATAACCGGGATGAACAGCATCAGCCCCCGTTTTTTTACATGCGTCGATAATATTTTGAATAGATAAATAGGACGCTGAAACTTTTGAAGCACCAATATATACAGCCTCATCTGCATGCTGTACATGACGCGCATAACGATCTGCATCTGAATAGACAGCCACAGTCTGATAGCCCATTGCTTTTGCTGTTTTCATCACGCGAACAGCAATTTCACCACGATTCGCCACCAATATTTTTGAAAATGCCATTCTCGTTTTCCCTATTTTTGGTTTTATATTCACTTGATTATCTTGGTTGAATCACACCGATCTCAATCAAGATCAGTGATCCGCATTGTCAGACTTATGCATCAAACCAATTTGGATGACGCTTTTGGATAAAGGCCATTGTGCCTTCTATACCTTCTTCGCCCCCCACAGCATTGGCAAATTGCTGTGCGGCATCATCCAATAAAGGCGTCAAAGCTTCATTTAAAGTACGGTGCAATAAAGCTTTGGTCACACGAGATGCTTGTGGGGCAGTACGTTTAATCTGCTGAATGGTTTCGATCAATAAAACTTCCAGTGCTTTTTCATTCTCAACCACTTCATGTACAACACCAACCTTCAATGCGGTATGCCCCTCAAAACGTGCGCCAAGTAAAGCCAAACGGCGCGCTTGAGTTAAGCCAATTCGCTTTACCACAAATGGGGCAATCTGGGCGGGAATAACCCCCAATCCTGTTTCAGGTAAACCAAATTTGGCATCGGCAAGGCTGACTGCAATATCTGAAACACAGGCCAAGCCAAAACCACCACCCAATACCGCACCTTCTAAAACCGCGACAACAGTTTGTGGCGCTTGATCCACTTGCTCCAGCATATGTCCAAATTGACGATTGAAATCAACATAAGGCTGATTAGAACCAACACTGGTTGCCTCACCACGCAGTTGAGCCATATCTTTAATGTCGCCGCCTGCACAAAAATGTCCATCTTTGCCACGTAAAATGACTGCACGAATAGTTATGTCATCTTGAATTATTTTAAACACCTGTTGAATCGCTTTGACCATATTCAAACTCATGGCATTGCGACTCTCAGGTCGATTGAGCCATAGAGTTAAAATGCTGCCCTCTTGCTCAAGCTCAATACTGCGATCAAATTGTTGTGTTGTTAGAGATTGCGAAAGTGCCATATTTATTCTCCTTGTTATTGACGTTTAGATGGAAGGATGTCCATCAACTTACAAATAATTCCAAGCATAATTTCATCTGCACCGCCACCAATCGAACCTAAACGGCCATCACGATACAGCTGAGAAGCGGGGTTATCCCACATAAAACCATTTCCACCCCAGAACTGTAAGCAACTGTCTGCAACTTCTCGCGTCAAACGACCTGCTTTAAGTTTTGCCATAGAGGCAATTTCTGTTGCATTCCCGCCGTCAATGTGGATTTCACAAGCACGATAGGTTAAGGCACGTAAAGCTTCCACTTCGGTCATCAACTCCGCAAAACGAAAATGTACATATTGGTTGTTAATCAACGGTTGTCCAAAGGTGCTTCGTTCTTTGGTATATTGAATCGTTTGTTGAATCACATTTTCCAAACCACCAATTGCATTAGCAGCCGCCCACATTCGTTCTTCTTGGAACTGCATCATTTGCATCATAAAGCCCATACCTTCTGCACCCACCAAGTAGCGTTGTGGTACACGAACATTGTCAAAATAGACTTCTGCTGTCGTGGTTGAACGCATTCCAAGTTTATTAAGGGGTTCAGAGAAAGAGATGCCTGCGGATTTTGCAGGAACAATAATCATGGACTTATTGACATGCGGTTTATCATCAGAGGTATTGGCCAATAAGCAAAAAAAGTCAGCTTGTAGGGAGTTAGTAATCCACATTTTGCTGCCATTAATCACATAATCATCACCCTGTTTTTTTGCGGTGGTTTTGATGGCTGCGACGTCTGAACCTGCATGTACTTCCGATACAGCAATCGAAGCGACATATTCACCCGCAATTGCAGGTGTTAAAAATTCATCCCGTAACTCTTGACTACCAAAGCGTGCCAAGGCTGGTGTTGCCATATCCGTTTGCACCCCAATCGCCAAAGGTACACCACCACAGGCGGCTCGCCCTAATTCTTCTGCAACCACAAGGTTATAAGAATAATCTAAACCTAATCCGCCATTTTCTTCAGGCTTACAAATCCCCAGCAAACCTAAATCCGACAGTTTTTTAAACACATCATGAATAGGAAATCGCCCTTCAGCTTCCCATGTCGGAATATAAGGATTGAGTTCAGTCTCAACAAACTGACGTGTGGTACGGCGTAGTGCTTCATGCTCTGTTGTAAATTTCATTGTTTTTTTCCTTAAATTTAATCTTCTCTAACTCGCTTTAATAAAGCGGAGAACACCTCACTTTTAAAAGATGAGGAACGATGAGTTTTGCAAAGGGCGAGGACTTTTAAAGCCTCGATACACCAAATCGTATTGGATTTAGTTTGCGATGTTCTGCTTCATAAATTGTTTCTAATAAGAAGATCAGGACTTTGCGTGTATCACGCGGGTCGATAATGCCATCATCATGCAACATGGCCGTATTAAATAAGGCAGTTGACTGCTGTTCTAATTTTGCTGCTGTACTTTGCTCTAAGAAATCCAGCATCTGCTCGTTAGGCTCCATCCCTGAAGCTTTTTGTTTTCCTTCCGCTACGATACGTAATACCTTGCCTGCCTGAGCTGAACCCATCACTGCCACATGCGAGTTTGGCCATGCAAAAATAAATTGCGGTGACAATGGACGTCCGCACATGGCGTAATTGCCCGCACCATAAGAACCAGCCACAACGATAGAAATTTTCGGTACAGTAGTATTGGCAACGGCCTGAATCAATTTTGAACCATGCTTAATAATGCCGTTCTGTTCAGCATCAGTTCCGACCATAAAGCCTGTGGTGTTATGTAAAAACAGTAAGGGGCGTTTGGTCTGTTCACAGAGGTGAATGAACTGTGCAGCTTTAGTGGCGCCTTGTGGGGTAATCGGTCCATTGTTGGTGATAATTCCGATATGTAATCCACCAATTTTTGCCCAACCACACACGGTCAATGCATCATATTCTTGTTTTACTTCAAAAAATTCAGAGTCATCAACAATTCGTGCAATCACATCTTTCATGTCAAAAGGCTGCTTCGGACTTGCAGGAATAATCCCTAACAGCTCCTCGGCAGGATAACGTGGCTCTTTATAGCTTAAGTTTAACTTTTGAGTTTGCTCTTTCCAGTTAAGATGCTCAAAAACCTCACGGGCAATACGAATCCCATCGGCATCATTCTCGGCTAAAAATTCTGCTGTTCCAGCAACTTGTGCATGCATTTCTGCACCACCGAGTTCCTCTGCTGTTGCCACTTCTCCGGTTGCCGCCAAAAGTAAAGGTGGCCCTGCGAGTAACATCTCAGTTTGCTTACGAACTGCAATCACATAATCAGATAGACCCGGTTGATACGCTCCACCCGCTGTTGCATTGCCATGTACCACAGAGACTTGGGGTAAACCTGCAGCAGACAGTCGTGCCTGATTGGCAAAGGTCATTCCACCATAAGTAAATACTTCAGCTGCATAATTTAAGTTGGCACCCCCACTTTCGGTGAGGGTCAGCATCGGTAATTTCTGTTCAAAAGCGATTGCTTGAAGACGTAAGGTTTTTTGTACGCCCATCGGCGACATTGTTCCGCCTTTGATTGCACTGTTACTTGCTGAAATCAGACAACGAACACCGCTGACAAAACCGATCCCTGAAATAATCCCACCACCTGCATCTGAACCATCTTTATCATCATGCATGGCATAACCCACCAAGCCACACAGTTCTACAAATGGTGAATCAGCATCAAGAGCTAAACGGACACGTTCATGCGGTAAAATTTTACCTTTCTTGTCAAATTTGGGTTTGGCTGCATAAGATTTTTCAATATTCTTATTTTGTACTGCACGCACTTCGGCAATTTGAGCAAGTAATGCCTGCTTGTTCTGTTCAAATTGCTCACTGCCAACTGCAATTTCGGATTGGAGAACAGTCATGAATTTTCTCCTGTCTGCTGGTTATTGGTTTGATCACTCAATTGTTGTTTTAATACATCTGGAATAAAGGCACGATGGAAGCCATTAAACGACTCACTATTTGAAGCATCTGCCAATGGATACATTCGAGTGCCTAAGGACGCAGCGCCATCAATACGAATCGTCATGCCAGAAATGAAACCTGCTGCTTCTGAAAGCAAATAGCAGATCGCTGAAGAAATTTCAGACTCTGTCCCCATCCGTTTCAGGGGTACATTCCCCGCCAAACTTGGAATGATAAATTTGGCAAAATCACCGGTGTAATTGTCCATTCCTGAAGAAACAACCCAACCCGGTGCAACACAGTTAACACGTACCCCAGAACGTCCCCACTCCACTGCTGCTGTTTTGGTTAAATTATCTACCCCAGCACGGGCTGCACCAGAGTGTCCCATCCCCGGCATGCCACCCCACATATCAGCTGCCATATTGACAATACTGCCACCATGTTTTGCCATCCATTGGTTATAGGCTTCTTTCATTAAGTAGAAAGTTGAATGTAGGTTGTTGCGTACCACAGCATCAAACCCGTTGGCAGAAATGCCTTCTAAATTTGAGGGAAACTGACCGCCAGCGTTATTGACAAGACCATCAAGTCTGCCAAATTTTTCAATCACTTCAGCAATCATCTCTTTCACGTTGTGTTCTTCGCGATTATCACAAACGATAAAATGAACTTTGCCACCATCTTCGATGATTTCTTTGCTGACATTTTCCAGTTTTTCAATTTTCCGCCCTGTAATCACCACTTGAGCCCCTAAAGCAGCCAGTTCATGAGCAGTACAGCGTCCTATACCCGAACCACCACCGGTCACAATGATGACTTGGTCCTGAAAAGCATCCGATCTAAATATTGAGTGATAATGCATTTTTATATCCAAATTGTTGTCTTTTAACTTGCTTAAATCTCGCTCTAAGCTCCCTTTTTAAAAGCGAGGAATTCGCCCCACGTTCGTAAACAAGGATTAGAAGGACTTTAAACTCGCTGGGATTTTGACTGGCATATCTAAAAGTTGCTGAGCAAAAGCTTTGCCTTGTGGATCAATACGTAAACTGGCAATTCCTCCACCACCTAAGGCATTTTCCAGCATAAAATTTAAGGCATTAAACCCTGTGATTTCATAACGAATCACTTTAGACTTTTCAGGGTCTAAAACATGCTGCATATATTCTTTGACCTTTTCCTCAGTCAAATTGGCGCGAATCCAGGGTAGATATTCAGGCTGACGTGCGATCACTCCAATATTGCTGTGATTGCCTTTATCGCCACTCCGAGCATGGGCAATTTCAACTAAAGGAACTACAATCTCCTGACCCGTAAATTGAGCCACCTCACCCACTGCAACAACATCAAAAGATTGATCTGAGCAACCTGATGGAATCGGTATATTTTGACGCTGACCATTGATGTCGATCGCAACACTTAGTTTTGATTTATCCACTAAAAACGAGAACAACTTAATCACAGGGGAAGCTTTGGGACGCCCCCCAACAATTCCAGCCAATGCAGATGCCATTCCGGTAGATGCTTGGGCAATTTCAGAAGCAAAGAACATACATGCTTCTTTAAACATGTGCTTTACAGCGATTTTGACAACCACTTCTCGACTATTGATCTGCTGTGCATTTGCGCCATAAGTACTTTCAATACCCAATATTTCAACTGATTTTTCTAAGAATGGCGGAACTGAACGTAATGCTAAAACACGCTCACATTTAGTTAATATTGCATCTGCAATTACTTGGGCTTTTTCAGGAGCTTCGCGTCCTGCTATCAGGAAACTCACCAAAACACGATAACCATCGGGATAGGTTGCACTGACTTTATATTGTTGTGTCGGTGCTCTACCTTTTGCGCCAATCACTAAAACTCGATCTTCACCCACCTGTTCTAATTTCACTTGGCTAAAATCTGCTGTGACATCGGGCAGTAAATACGCTTGCGGATTGCCAATTTCATAGACAACTTGTTCAGCAACAGTTGCAACCGAAACCAGTCCACCGGTTCCTTTTGGTTTAGTCACAATAAATGATGCATCTGCTTTCACTTCAACAATTGGAAACCCCATATTGTCAAAGCCTTGTACTAAGCGCCAATCGGTGAAATTGCCACCTGTACATTGTGCACCACACTCAATGATATGCCCTGCTAAAGAACCTTGGGACAGCTTGTCATAATCCTCTAAGGACCATTGATATTCATGCAACAAAGGTGCAAGCACCACAGCTGAATCCACCACTCGCCCAGTGATGATAATATCTGCACCTTGATCAAGTGCGTCTCGAATTGGAACAGCTCCTAGATATGCATTACAACTGGCTAATTGGCTAGGCAAATCTTCGCCACTAAACATCTCTTTAATATTTTGCGTGTTTAATTCGGCTTGTTGTGGCATTAGGTCATCCCCTAATACCACTGCAATTTTTAAATCCAATCCTTGTGCTTCAAGCACTTTCTGCAAGGCATCACGACATGCCAATGGATTGACACCACCAGCATTGCTAATCACTTTTATTTTTTTATCACTGATTTTTTTAAGCAGCGGTGTCATCACCCGACTGACAAAATCCAAAGCATAACCATGTTCTGGATTGGTCATCATCGCTTTTGCCATGATAGACATGGTGATTTCTGAAAGGTAATCAAAAACCAAATAATTGATGTCAGACAAATGTACCAACTGAAATGCTGCGGTATTGGTGTCCCCCCAGAAACCTGAAGCACATCCAATTTTCACAATACGCTGATCTTCCATTTTCACACCTATCTTGTTTTCATTGTTCTGAATAAAATTTATACATCAATCTACCAAGCAAGCGCTTGGTTTGTAAAGGGCAAAATGTTATCCTGAATTGGCAAATGTGCTAAAACACGTTTTAAACAATGAATAATTTGCTTAACTTTATGGAAAAAATGATCCGATGATTGCTCACTCAATCGATGATATCCAACCAATCGCATGTTTTGATGACAGCCCTAAAGGTCGTTTATTACTTGGTGCTGCTTATTTATTTCATAAGCAAGGTTATGCCAAAACCACAGTTCGTGAGTTGGCAAATTTTATTGGAATTCAATCGGGTAGCTTATTTCATCATTTTAAAAGCAAGGATGATATTCTTGCCAATGTCATGCATGAAACCATTATTTACAATCATGCCCGTATGCTTGATGCAATCCAAAAATCGGATGATGCTGAACAACAGTTAAAACACTTGATCAAAGCTGAGTTAATTTCGATTACTGGAGATACTGGTTCAGCCATGGCTGTTTTAGTTTATGAATGGTTTGCATTGTCGAAACAACGGCAAGATGAACTTCTTAAACTGCGAAATGATTATGAGGATATCTGGTTCGCTGTGATTGAGAAATTGCGCGACCTCGGTAAAATTAAGCATGATGCTTTTATTTGGCGCCGTTTGTTGGGCGGTGCGATTGCTTGGACCGTCACTTGGTATAATCCCAATGGTAAAATGAGCTTAGATGAACTGACTGAAATCGTTTTAGAAATGGCTTTGAAATGAGCACAATTTATCTTCGCAAGCCCAACATTTCAGATCTTGAAGAAATCGAAAAGTCCTATAAAAAAAGCCAAACACTTCATCATCCTTGGACATATCCTCCAACTGATTTTCAACATTACTTACAATAAGAAAGCAGATATTTCCTTTGTCTGACTGAAACCCATCAAATTATTGGTACCTTTAACATTTCCAATATCATTCGCGGTTATCTTCCTTCTGCTTATTTAGGTTATGAGGGTTTTGAGCCTTTTCAAGGACATGGCTACATGCGTTTAGGCATTAATTTATTGTTGAATGAAGCATTCCATGATTTAAATTTGTATCGTTTAAAGGCAAATATACAAGCTGAGAATACTGCTTCCATTCGCCTTGTTGCTAGTGCTGGCTTTATTCAGGAAGGCTTTTCTTGACAATATTTGCGGATTGGTGGTCAGCAATGGATGGATCATCAACGTTGGGCGATAATTAATGAGGATTGGGCCGAAGATTGACAAGCAATGGTTGATTTCTCAGCTGCACTTGTTCTAAGTTCTATAGAACCGAAATAACTTAACATTTGCTTGCATGATAAAACAGACAGAAATAATTTATAAAATATACCCTCAACGGTACATTACAGCTTCGGCAATTAACGGATTAGCTCAACGTTTCAATTTACCTATTGATCCTTATATGCAAGATTGGGAATATGAAGTTGCAGATCCCAGTCGTATTGATGAATTTATGCATGTTTATCTTTCAAATGAACTTAACGATGACGAAAAATTTGCACTTATGGAAACACTTTTACAATCATTTGAGGAATCATCGAAAATACTAGGTTCAGATCAACAATGGATGGCGATTCTTCAAATTTTACAAGACAATCTAGACATTCATGCAACGACCATTTGTTATTGGGCATGTGGAAATTCAGCTTACAATCTTTGTTGGAGAATAACGCCATATCTACGTAAAATTAAACTTCGGAATCATCTAAAAATCACACAATAAGAGCAGCATTAGATCTAGGCATTGAGCTGTTCTAAAAGTGAAAACTTTTGAGAATTCACAACAATTTTTCTCAACTTTAAGTACCTTGATCTTCCCGCTCAAACAAAAAACCATCTTCAAACTCAAACACAGCCTCTTGCATGATTTCCCAAGGATGATTTAAAGGTAAGAGTAAAACACCATTACCAAAGTGTTTAACCACAACTTCTTTGCCCTTAAAATGAAATGCCGTAGGTAAAAGAACGGCCTGACTATGTCCTAATTGAAAAACCTTTGTTACTTCCATAAAGACTCCTTAAATTGACAATAACCCTAGGCCTCTAGCGCACCTATGGTTATTTTTAGCTGAAACCAGCATTGTAAGTTTTTATCACTTAAAAATTTGTCATCAAAACCCCAACTGCTTACTGATCAAATCTTTCATGATTTCTTCAGCACCGCCACCGATCATATTTACTTTGACTTCGCGATAAATACGCTCAGATTTAGTCCCTCGCATAAAGCCCATGCCACCTAGAGTTTGCACTGCCGCATCTGCACAGAACTGCATAGTTTGGGTTGCGATATTCTTTGACATACAAATTTGTGCAATTAAATCACTGCCCTGTAATTCAGCCTGCCCCATACGATACGCAGTATCTTCCAATAATGCCCGTGTTGTGGTTAAACGCGTCGCCATATCAACCAACTTATGACGTACCACTTGATGATCAACTAGACGTTTTCCAAAAGTCTTCCGCGCTTTAGACCATTCTAAAGCCTCTTGATAACAGACCAAGGCGTAACCATAGGCCATAGAGGCCAACCAAAAGCGTTCCATATTGAAGTTTTTCATAATGACCTTAAAGCCTGCATTTTCTTCACCAAGAAGATTTTCTACAGGAACTTTCACTTGGTCAAAATGCAAATGAGCAGTATCTGATGCCCACCAACCCATTTTCTTTAAAGGTGATTTAGTGATGCCATCACTGTGTGCATCGACCAATAACATCGAAATACCACTCGCACCTTTATTTTCAGGATCGGTTCTCACCGCTACCGTATAATAATCTGCGCGCATACCTGAAGTAATAAAGGTTTTTTCACCACTGACCAAATAAAAATCACCTTCGCGGATTGCTTTGGTTTGTAATGCAGCAACATCAGAACCGCCGCTTGGTTCAGTAATCGCAAGTGCAGAAATTTTTTCGCCTGAAATAATTTGTGGCATCACCTTGTCACGAATATGCGGCTGGGCAAAATGATGAATTGGTGGTGTACCAATGGTATGAATCATCAAAGAAATATGTACGCCACCAGAGCCTGCTTTGGCTGTTTCAACTGCGGCTAAGAACACATGAAATGCATCTGCATCTGAGATTCCCCCATGCTCATCATCAAAGCCTAAACCCAATAGACCAATTGCAGCAGCCTTTTGATAAAGCGCACGAGGAAAAGTTTCAGCCTCATCCCATTCATTGACAAAAGGAGAAATCTCTTTTTCAACAAATTTCTTCACACTGTCTGCAAATGCACGATGCTCAGCGGTGTAGTAAATCGGATTATTTAAATGATCCATATCTTGTTGTTCCCTGCTTATTTTTATTGCGATTTATTGTGTACAGTTCTAGTTTAATCCATTCTCGATATTCTAATAGCCCAATTGACGACTCGCGAGGTCTTTCATAATTTCTTCCGCCCCACCACCAATCATATTGACTTTAACATCACGGTAAATCCGTTCAGACTTGGTGCCTCGCATAAAGCCCATGCCCCCTAAAGTTTGTACAGCTGCATCGGCACAAAATTGCATAGTTTGAGTGGCCACATTTTTAAGCATACAGATTTGCGCAATCAACTCATTGCCCTGCATTTCAGGCTTCCCTAAGCGATAAGCAGTATCCTCCAATAAAGCAAGTGTTGTGGTTAAGCGAGTCGCCATATCGACTAATTTATGCCGAACCACTTGATGATCAACTAAACGTTTACCAAAGGTTTTTCGTTCTTGTGCCCATTCCAATGCTTCTTCATAACAGGCTAATGCAAAACCATAACTACTGGCAGCAAGAAAAAACCGCTCCATATTGAAGTTATTCATAATCACAAGGAAGCCCATATTTTCCGCCCCCAACAAATTGCTTGCAGGAACACGAACCTGATCAAAATGGAGATGAGCCGTATCCGAAGCCCACCATCCCATTTTGTCGAGTTTTGATTTGCTTATGCCGTCACTATGAGCATCCATCAATAACATCGAGATACCATTCGGGCCTTTGGCATCAGGATCTGTACGTACCGCAACGGTATAATAATCCGCACGAATGCCCGATGTAATAAAGGTTTTTTCGCCACTGACAATATAGTCTTGACCATCCCGTACAGCTTTGGTTTTAAGTGCTGCTACATCAGAACCACCCGTGGGTTCAGTAATCGCCAACGCTGAAATTTTTTTGCCTGCTAAAATTTGAGTCAGTACAGTTTGTTTAATCTCATCTGAAGCAAAATGATTGATCGGAGGTGCGCCAATCGAGTGTGACAATAAGGAGGCACATAAACCACCTGAACCGGTTTTGGCTAACTCAATCGAAGACAACAACACATGAAAAGCATCGGTTTCTGGAATTCCCCCATAGTTTTCGTCAAAACCTATCCCCAATAAGCCGATATCTGCGGCTTTTTTATAAAGTTCTTTTGGAAAGGTCTCTGCCTCTTCCCATTGATTGATATGTGGCATTAATTCTTTTTGAACAAACTTTCGAATGGAATCTGCAAATGCAAAATGCTGATCTGTATAGTAAATTGGATTATGCTTCATCTTGATTTGCTTCCCAGCATTATTTTGAAAAACTTATACTGACAGATTTTATTTAATTTAAAGTTGCAGAAACGATCAATTTGTATTTAAAAACATGTCATTTTTGATCAAAACTCATATATTAATTTCAGATTCATGATCAAAAATCCGTTACACTGTTAGTAATTTCCTTTTAATTTTTAGCTCTATAAATAATGGCGACATTGAATCAATTTTTATCACGTTTTAACCCTGCAACCATTCAAAGAAGCTTGAGTTATGTCAAAAAAATTGATCTAAAATCCTTAGAGGTCTACCCTGATCGGGATAATTTAGTCATCGAAGCACAGATTCAGGGAACGGATTATTATGAAACGGCTGTTATCTATAATCCTTTAACCAATAAAATTGTGGATACCGACTGTAGTTGCCCTGTTGGTTACGATTGTAAGCATTCGGCTGCACTTGCACGTTATTTTTATGATCAACAACTTTCAAACTCCGCTGCACGTCAAAAACTAAACCCATTAGACCAAGCTCAAACCACAACAAATAGCTCTACCCACACCACGGCAAAAGCTTGGCTCGCTCAATTTAAACAACAATTGGCACAAGTTCAACGCACTGAAACGCCAGTACAGCACCAACTTATTTATATTTTCCAACCAAAAAATAACACCGCCAAATTACAACTTAGTGTTTTTAAAGTTCGTCGTAACAAAGATGGAAAAATTAGAGATACCGCGCTCTACACCAGTTATGACAATGTATTAAATGAACGTCTTAAAGTGAGCAAAGAAGAAAAGAAAATCTTTAGTCATTTGTACTTTTTCGCTAAGCTAAATTTTAGCGATGTTCATTTTTATCCAGCGTCATGGGATATTTCAGGAATCTATCAAGAACATCTAAGAACGGCTATTCAAAGTAGCGCTTGTTACGCACTAGATGTACAAAGATTACCTTTAACATGGTCTGATCAAGCTTATAAAATTGAATTCAACTGGCAAACACGTACAGAACAACAAACAGAGAAACTTAAAGCACAATTTTTTGATGAAAATCATCTAGAAATTTCACCTGACCATGCTGAACAAATTTATATTATTCATTCTCATCCATTAAGTTATCTCGATACCCTTAAAAATCAAGTCGGTGTACTTGAGTCGTTATATTCTAGTGAAATGATCGAAGAATTGCTGAATATGCCACAAATGCCTGTGGAATTAATGGCTGAATTTGAGCAAGTGATTCAACCCTATGCATTTTTTGAAGATTTACCTCAAGCGCCATTTACACAAAGTATAGAAATATTAAAAGGTAAACCCACACCTATTTTACGTTTTGGAACACATCCGCAATATGATCGTCTTGGTCATATGCATCATTATGCAATTGCTGAAATTGAATTTGAATACTCAGCTGGACGAATTAAAGCGGGTTTCCCTGATGACAGTTTCATTATCAATATTGATGAAAAAGCGGTTCGCCAACAACGCGATTTAGTTGCTGAAAAGAAACATATTGATGAATTAATTCATTCAGTTAAATCCATGCAACGGATTAGCAAGCTACCAAAGAGTAAACGCCCTGCTTTTGATGACATCACTGAAAACTCAATTGTCTATGCAGATCCCATGGCTTGGGTTGAGCAGCTGGTTCCTGAAAATAAAATCGAAGGTCTCGGCTGGAAAGTTGAACATACCCTAGATAGTCAGTTCAATTTAAGTGCAACACAAAACCTGCAACTCTCATTAAATGAATCTGAAAAAAAACAAGACTGGTTTAATGTCGGTGCGACGATTCAAGATATGAATGGCAACACCTATAACCTGATTGATCTTCTTGGCTATGCGATACAGCATAATCCACATCTTTTAGAAGATGACTATATTGAAAAAATGGACAGTGACAGCTTCTTAATTGTTCATTTAAAAGAAGCTCAAACACAACTGGCGCTTAGAAATCAAGAAATTAAGCCCATTCTGATCTATTTAAAAGAAATTTTACGACATCCTGAATCTGCAACATTAGATCAATACGATGCCGCTCAATTCTTAGATTTACAGCATCATTTGGGCATGCCTTGGCGCACCAACGAACGCCTGAAAATATTTGCTGAAAAGCTTCAAAATAGTTATCAAGATCAGATCTGTACACCACAAGGTTTCCAAGGTGAACTACGCCCATATCAACAACAAGGTTTAGCATGGCTACAGTTTTTACGTGAAACTGAACATGGCGGTATCCTTGCCGATGATATGGGGCTCGGTAAAACAGCACAAACACTTGCGCATATTCTATTAGAAAAGCAGGCAGGCCGATTAAATCAACGCCCAGCCTTGATTATTGCACCAACCTCTTTAATGCATAACTGGCGTAAAGAAGCTGAGAAATTCACCCCTGAATTAAAAGTTTTGGTCTTACAAGGACATGATCGAGTCGAGCATTTTCAAGAGATTAAAAACGTAGATATTGTGCTCAGTACCTACCCGCTTTTGGGCCGTGATGAAGAATTTTTACTGCCCTATCAATATCATTTATTGATTTTGGATGAAGCGCAAAACATTAAGAATCCACGCGCCAAAGCCTCTCAAGTGGTACGACAAATCAAAGCAAAACATCGTCTATGCTTAACTGGTACACCGATGGAAAACCATTTGGGTGAGTTATGGTCATTGTTCCATTTCTTAATGCCTGGTTTTTTATATAGTCAGGAACTGTTTAATAAAAAATATCGCAATCCTATCGAGAAACATGCAGATCTTCAGGTTAAAACCAAACTCATTTCTCGTATTAAACCGTTTATGTTGCGTCGTTTAAAAACAGAGGTGGCGAAAGAGCTTCCTGAAAAAACTACGATTGAAGTCAATATTGATATGAATGAACAGCAATCTAAGCTCTACGAAGCTGTTCGTGCAACAATGCAAAAGAATATTCGTGAGTTGATTGCAGCGAAAGGCTTCCATCGTAGCCAGATTCAAATTTTAAGTGCATTACTTAAACTTCGACAAGTTTGCTGCCATCCAAGCCTTTTACAACTTGATCAAGTCAAGAATCAAAATGTTGAATCAGCAAAATTAGATCATTTATTGGAAATGGTTCAAGATATGGTTGAGGAAGGACGTAAAATTTTAATCTTCTCTCAATTCACCACGATGCTACAACTCATTGAAGAGCATTTAAAAACCTTAAATATCCGAAATGTAAAACTTACTGGACAAACCAAGAAACGTGATGAAGTGATCACCGCATTCCAAGCAGGCGATATTCCTGTTTTCCTCATCAGCTTAAAGGCAGGTGGTGTAGGGCTTAATCTCACCGCTGCTGATACTGTGATTCATTATGATCCTTGGTGGAACCCAGCGGCTGAAGATCAAGCGTCTGATCGTGCATGGCGTATCGGTCAAGATAAACCTGTATTTGTTTATAAGTTGATTACCAACCAGAGTATTGAAGAAAAGATTTTAGCATTACAGAAAAATAAAGCTGATCTTGCCAAATCTATTCTAAGTATTGATCATGAAAATGAAGTGAAATTATCTGAAGATGATGTCATGAGTTTGTTGGATTGAAACTTTAAAGATAAGGTGTGAAATTTAACAAAAGTTAGATCTAACGCATCAATACGAAGAAACCCCGTCATCATGATGGGGTTTTGTTTTTTATACCTACATTGTTTTAGAATCTATAGACTTCTAAATACGGCTGCTTCACTTTACTGCATCGTTAGCTTTCCCAACTTAAATGATCCAAATTACCGTGATCATCTGTTTTAACGACGATTAACTGATCAGTTAAGTCTCTATTTGTAGTGTAATCAAAGACAGCAAAATATGATGTATCATATTTTCCATCTGGATAAAGCCCAACTCTTGTTAAATATAATTTGGTTAAAAACTGCTGTGCTTTGTCTATTGAATTAGAAATCCCAATTTTTTCTAAGAAATCATCGCCTAATTCTTCAATATGAAAATCCACATATTCTTTAACAGTCCCTTTCATTTTCAAAATCTTGTTGAATATAATCTTGGTTTTTTTGATCAAATTTTTCTATATTTTCAATAAAAGACTTAACTCGTTGAAAAGTTTCTACATCCAAAGTATTCGCTTCAAAATTTAAATCAACTTGAACGGCTTTGCCATTAAGCTCAAGATCAACTTGATAATATTCTTCTAGTGATTCTAATTGCAGTGTTCCAAAATGCGGCAAGGTGTATTCTAACATTTTTTATATTCCTATATTTTTTTCATGTTAGGTATAGCAATTAATTTATCATTTAATGATAAAAAATTCTTGATCTAGATTTTATACTTAGTTCTTCCCGATAAACACCGCACATAAAAAAACACCCCGCTCTCGTTAGAGATCGGGGTGTTTTAGATTTAAAAGCTGGCGATGACTTACTCTCACATGGGTAACCCCACACTACCATCAGCGCTAAGAGGTTTCACTTCTGAGTTCGGGAAGGGATCAGGTGGTTCACTCTTGCTATTGTCGCCAGCAAACTGTTATGGACTTGTTCGGGTCTTATTTAAATGCCTTACTTCGTACCAAATGAGTTATTAACAGAACATTTGAGTTGATTTTAACATAAAGCATAGCTTTATGTCTTGCGCTCGGACAAACATAATTAATGTTTGTTTATTCCTCGCTCATGTAACTAGCTTTTCAACTAAATCAAGTATGTTTGATCTTTTATGAATCAAATGATGCTTCATATACAACTGCTTGGGTGTTGTATAGTCAAGCCTCACGAGCAATTAGTATTGGTCAGCTTCATGCGTCACCGCACTTCCACATCCAACCTATCAACGTCGTAGTCTTCAACGGCTCTTTAGAGGACATAAAGTCCTAGGGAAATCTTATCTTGAGGTAGGCTTCCCGCTTAGATGCTTTCAGCGGTTATCCCTTCCGAACATAGCTACCCGGCGATGCGACTGGCGTCACAACCGGTACACCAGAGGTTCGTCCACTCTGGTCCTCTCGTACTAGGAGCAGATCCTCTCAAATTTCCAACGCCCACGGTAGATAGGGACCGAACTGTCTCACGACGTTCTAAACCCAGCTCGCGTACCTCTTTAAATGGCGAACAGCCATACCCTTGGGACCTGCTTCAGCCCCAGGATGAGATGAGCCGACATCGAGGTGCCAAACACCGCCGTCGATATGAACTCTTGGGCGGTATCAGCCTGTTATCCCCAGAGTACCTTTTATCCGTTGAGCGATGGCCCTTCCATACAGAACCACCGGATCACTAAGACCTACTTTCGTACCTGCTCGACTTGTGGGTCTCGCAGTTAAGCGCGCTTTTGCCTTTATACTCTACGCGTGATTTCCGACCACGCTGAGCGCACCTTCGTACTCCTCCGTTACTCTTTAGGAGGAGACCGCCCCAGTCAAACTACCCACCAGACATGGTCCTCGTCCCGGATAACGGGACAGAGTTAGAACCTCAATATTACCAGGGTGGTATTTCAAGGATGGCTCCATAGCAACTGGCGTCACTACTTCAAAGCCTCCCACCTATCCTACACAAGTAAGATCAAAGTTCAATGTCAAGCTGCAGTAAAGGTTCACGGGGTCTTTCCGTCTAGCCGCGGGTACACCGCATCTTCACGGCGATTTCGATTTCACTGAGCCTCTGCTGGAGACAGCGCCCCCATCATTATGCCATTCGTGCAGGTCGGAACTTACCCGACAAGGAATTTCGCTACCTTAGGACCGTTATAGTTACGGCCGCCGTTTACTGGGGCTTCGATCAAGAGCTTCGCTTACGCTAACCCCATCAATTAACCTTCCAGCACCGGGCAGGCATCACACCCTATACGTCCACTTTCGTGTTTGCAGAGTGCTATGTTTTTAATAAACAGTTGCAGGGGCCTGGTTTCTGTGGCTGCCAATAGCTCAAGGAGCAAGTCCTATCACCGTCAGCAGCGTACCTTCTCCCGAAGTTACGGTACCATTTTGCCTAGTTCCTTCAGCAGAGTTCTCTCAAGCGCTTTGGTCTACTCGACCTGACCACCTGTGTCGGTTTAGGGTACGATTCCTGTGTAACTGAAGCTTAGAGACTTTTCCTGGAAGCATAGTATCAGCCACTTCGCTAGTAAACTAGCTTGCTATCAGCTCTCAGCATAGAGCACCCCGGATTTGCCTAAGATGCATGCCTACTGCCTTTCACCTGGACAACCAACGCCAGGCTGACTTAACTTTCTCCGTCCTCTCATCGCATTACACAGAAGTATTGGAATATTAACCAATTTCCCATCGACTACGCCTCTCGGCCTCGCCTTAGGGGTCGACTCACCCAGCCCCGATTAACGTTGGACTGGAACCCTTGGTCTTTCAGCGAACGGGTTTTTCACCCGTTTTGTCGTTACTCACGTCAGCATTCGCACTTCTGATACCTCCAGCATACTTCTCAATACACCTTCATCGGCTTACAGAACGCTCCCCTACCACGTATACATAGTATACATCCGCAGCTTCGGCATATAGTTTTAGCCCCGTTACATCTTCCGCGCAGGCCGACTCGACTAGTGAGCTATTACGCTTTCTTTAAAGGGTGGCTGCTTCTAAGCCAACCTCCTAGCTGTCTATGCCTTCCCACATCGTTTCCCACTTAACTATAATTTGGGGGCCTTAGCTGGCGGTCTGGATTGTTTTCCTCTTGACTACGGACGTTAGCACCCGCAGTCTGTCTCCCGGATAGTACTCATAGGTATTCGGAGTTTGCATCGGTTTGGTAAGTCGGGATGACCCCCTAGCCGAAACAGTGCTCTACCCCCTATGGTATTCGTCCGAGGCGCTACCTAAATAGCTTTCGGGGAGAACCAGCTATCACCGAGTTTGATTAGCCTTTCACCCCTATCCACAAGTCATCCCCTGGCTTTTCAACGACAGTGGGTTCGGTCCTCCAGTTAGTGTTACCCAACCTTCAACCTGCTCATGGATAGATCACCCGGTTTCGGGTCTATACCCAGCAACTAAACGCCCTATTAAGACTCGATTTCTCTACGGCTCCCCTATGCGGTTAACCTTGCTACTGAATATAAGTCGCTGACCCATTATACAAAAGGTACGCAGTCACCGAACAAGTCGGCTCCCACTGCTTGTATGCATGCGGTTTCAGGATCTATTTCACTCCCCTCACAGGGGTTCTTTTCGCCTTTCCCTCACGGTACTGGTTCACTATCGGTCAGTCAGGAGTATTTAGCCTTGGAGGATGGTCCCCCCATATTCAGACAAGGTTTCACGTGCCTCGCCCTACTCGTCATCATTATATGTGCCCTTTCGTGTACGGGACTATCACCCTCTACGGTAGCACTTCCCAGAGCTTTCCGCTAAAACACATATAACTTAATGGGCTGATCCCCGTTCGCTCGCCGCTACTGAGGGAATCTCAATTGATTTCTTTTCCTAAGGGTACTGAGATGTTTCACTTCCCCTCGTTCGCCTCGCATGACTATGTATTCATCATGCGATACCTACCTTATGGTAAGTGGGTTTCCCCATTCAGAAATCTCCGGATCACAGGATATTTGCCGCCTCCCCGAAGCTTATCGCAGGCTATTACGTCTTTCATCGCCTCTGACTGCCAAGGCATCCACCACATGCACTTAATTACTTGACTATACAACCCCAAACAGTCGTTAATCCCTACAAGGAGGATCAACAATGTGAACTTAATCACTTCTATTTGTTGCCTGTGAACTTAATCACCATACAGCTTCAATTTAATTCATATACCAAAACGCTTGATTCAGTTTTATCGCTAGTGCTCATTTCACTCAACATTAACAATTACTTGCTAACATCAACTAAAACGAGTTTAAACAATTATTTCAACTCAAATATATTCTGTTAATGATTCACTACCGCCTCGTCAGCGAGTAGTTAACTGTGATAAATCACAGAAGTTAATAAACTCAATGTTCATTAAATTCTATAATCAATCTTATCTTTCAAATGGGTGCCTGCGCGAAGCATAGCTTCTTGCTTAAATTTTCGGACAAAGCGTTGCTTTGTTTTTCCTCAAATTTGGTGGAGACTAACGGAGTCGAACCGTTGACCTCCTGCGTGCAAAGCAGGCGCTCTACCAACTAAGCTAAGTCCCCAGCTTAAGATCTTAATATATCTGCTCTTCTGTGTTCAGTAGACTTGGTGGGTCTGACAAGACTTGAACTTGTGACCCCACGCTTATCAAGCGTGTGCTCTAACCAACTGAGCTACAGACCCTCAGATACATCAATGAAGAACAACTTGTTGTGGATTCTTACCAATCGTCAATCTTTCGTTAAGGAGGTGATCCAGCCGCAGGTTCCCCTACGGCTACCTTGTTACGACTTCACCCCAGTCATCGGCCACACCGTGGTAAGCGTCCTCCTTACGGTTAGACTACCTACTTCTGGTGCAACAAACTCCCATGGTGTGACGGGCGGTGTGTACAAGGCCCGGGAACGTATTCACCGCGGCATTCTGATCCGCGATTACTAGCGATTCCGACTTCATGGAGTCGAGTTGCAGACTCCAATCCGGACTACGATCGGCTTTTTGAGATTAGCATCCTATCGCTAGGTAGCAACCCTTTGTACCGACCATTGTAGCACGTGTGTAGCCCTGGTCGTAAGGGCCATGATGACTTGACGTCGTCCCCGCCTTCCTCCAGTTTGTCACTGGCAGTATCCTTAAAGTTCCCACCCGAAGTGCTGGCAAATAAGGAAAAGGGTTGCGCTCGTTGCGGGACTTAACCCAACATCTCACGACACGAGCTGACGACAGCCATGCAGCACCTGTATGTAAGTTCCCGAAGGCACCAATCCATCTCTGGAAAGTTCTTACTATGTCAAGACCAGGTAAGGTTCTTCGCGTTGCATCGAATTAAACCACATGCTCCACCGCTTGTGCGGGCCCCCGTCAATTCATTTGAGTTTTAGTCTTGCGACCGTACTCCCCAGGCGGTCTACTTATCGCGTTAGCTGCGCCACTAAAGCCTCAAAGGCCCCAACGGCTAGTAGACATCGTTTACGGCATGGACTACCAGGGTATCTAATCCTGTTTGCTCCCCATGCTTTCGTACCTCAGCGTCAGTATTAGGCCAGATGGCTGCCTTCGCCATCGGTATTCCTCCAGATCTCTACGCATTTCACCGCTACACCTGGAATTCTACCATCCTCTCCCATACTCTAGCTTCCCAGTATCGAATGCAATTCCCAAGTTAAGCTCGGGGATTTCACATCCGACTTAAAAAGCCGCCTACGCACGCTTTACGCCCAGTAAATCCGATTAACGCTCGCACCCTCTGTATTACCGCGGCTGCTGGCACAGAGTTAGCCGGTGCTTATTCTGCGAGTAACGTCCACTCATCCTAGGTATTAACTAGAAGAGCCTCCTCCTCGCTTAAAGTGCTTTACAACCATAAGGCCTTCTTCACACACGCGGCATGGCTGGATCAGGGTTCCCCCCATTGTCCAATATTCCCCACTGCTGCCTCCCGTAGGAGTCTGGGCCGTGTCTCAGTCCCAGTGTGGCGGATCATCCTCTCAGACCCGCTACAGATCGTCGCCTTGGTAGGCCTTTACCCCACCAACTAGCTAATCCGACTTAGGCTCATCTATTAACGCAAGGTCACAAGTGATCCCCTGCTTTCCCCCGTAGGGCGTATGCGGTATTAGCATCCCTTTCGAGATGTTGTCCCCCATTAATAGGCAGATTCCTAAGTATTACTCACCCGTCCGCCGCTAGGTCAATTACCGAAGCAATCTCCCCCGCTCGACTTGCATGTGTTAAGCCTGCCGCCAGCGTTCAATCTGAGCCATGATCAAACTCTTCAGTTAAAAATCATTAGTGACTTAAGGTCACAATTCTGGCTCATCAATGTACTGACAAATTCTCTCAAATAAACTTCGAGTAATTTAAACCAATCAATCAATGATAATATTTCGATCAATCAATCAGTAAAAATCCACACAAGTTGTTCTTCATATTCTCTTAATGATCTTCTCAATGCTTCGTCAGCATCAAGCTAGGTCGGCTATACTACTCTCTATCTCTAAAAAGTCAATCAATAATGTTAATTATTTTTTCTAACAAACCCAACCCTAACCTCATCTTAAAATCTCAATTCGAAATCTTAACAACTTAATCAAGTGCCTGATTTATCAGAAGTTTTATTTAACATCACCGCCGATGGATGTGCATTCTACAGCATTCACAAACCAACACAACCCCTTTTTTTAATTATTTTAATTGTTCGAACAAATAATGTTCGTTTATCATATTTATTCACACTTTTTAATCAAATTTGCTTTAATACATATGCAATAACTACTGTTAGAATACGATTATGAAGTCTTTAATATAGCTATATCGTTATCGACTACTTTTACTTTAAGAATATTTCAAGGAATTCTATGCGTCCTTATCATGTACTTTGGGCTTGTTTACTTAGCATTGGTCTGACTAGCCATGTATTTGCTCAAGACGAATTATCTGCTCAAGAGAATTCGGACAATGCTGTTTCTACAAACTCTGATTCAGATGATAAGTCGTCTCAAGAGAATTCTTCAGCACTAGAAAACGAAGCAGCTTCTAAACACCCAAGAATTGAAGCCCTTAGAGAGCTTAAAAACATCACAAAAAATGACTTAAAAGTGAATGCCAATGCAGCGCAACCAGATGCTGTAAAAGATCCACTACAACCATTGAACCGTGAAATTTATGCATTTAATGACATGATCGACCGCAATGTTGCTCGACCTATTGCTGTTCAGTACAAAGCAAAAGTGCCTGGTGATGTACGTTCTTCATATAGTTTATTTCGTAAAAACTTGAGTGAACCATGGAATGCGGTCAACCAACTTGCTCAAGGGCGCTTTAGTCGTGCAGCCAAGTCTCTAGGTCGTTTTACCATTAACACCGTCAGCTCTTTAGGTTTAGCTGATCCTGCAACTCGCTTAGGTTTAGCAACTGAAGAAGAAAGCTTGGGTACCACATTAGGTTACTACGGTATTCCAAGTGGCCCTTATGTCATGCTGCCTATCTTAGGACCAAGCACACTTCGTCACTCAGTTGATTATGTTGCTGAAGGTTATGCCAATCCGCTTACCTATCCAATGGATAACAACCATCAAACAGGTTTAATCTGGGGTAATCGTGCTTTAGGTGGGATTAATACCCGTTCTAAACTTCTAGATGTTGAAAGTGTATTGCAAGGTGATCGTTACTCAGCAATTCGCGATATCTATTTACAACGTTTAGCATTCCAAATTGCTGAGAAAAAAGGCCGTGGACAGGAAGCTGTCGCATTTGTAGATGATGATGAGGACGACAGCAATCATCCTACTGATACAAACGCAGACAAATAACCACAATATTTTGTTAAACTTATTTGCTAGTAATTCATATGGTTTTACTAGCATTGTGGTGTCATCTATAGTAAATCTACTGGATAATGCTTTTATACCGATTAAGGATCATTCATTTCTTCTATGTATTTCATTCAACCCAGTCGCCAAATTTCAAGCTTAGAACAAGTATTAGATACGCTTCCTAGCTTGCAGATGATTACCATTGAAGACATTCATCGTTATGATCCAACAATTATTGCAATTGCAGACGTCCACGATTTTTTACAATACCAATGGGCTTTACCTACCATTGTCATTGCACAAGAAAATGAAGGAAGCGAACTTTCTCAAGCATGGGAACTTGGTGCTCTTGCTGGTTGGATCTGGACCAAGCTTCCAGCCAATCTTGAAGATTCTTTATTAAAAATTGATGCGCAATATAAACGTAATCAAGATAGCCGTGATTTACCATCTGCCGCAGAACTACAAAAGAAACTTCTTCCAAATCCAATTGAACTGCAAAACTATAAAGTTGAAACGCTTTTCCAGCCTTCTGCGTATTTGTCTGGTGACTGGTATGACTACTGGAAAATCAGTGATAAAGAAATCATGTTCTATTTGGCCGATGTATCGGGTCATGGGGTAACCAGCTCCTTACTGACATCTTGGATGGCTGCCTTTCATGGTCGCTCGAAAACACCAAGAGAATTGATTAAAAAACTCAATGGTATGCTGGTTCAAGAAAACATTGAAAAACACATCACAATGTTGGCTGGCATTCTAAATCTAGAAACACATGCTTTAAAATGGTCAAGTGCGGGACATTACCCTCCCCCCATCATTTTTGAACCCAACCAAGCCCCTCGTGTCTTGAATACCAGCAGTTTTCCTTTAGGACTCACAGAAGACTTAGAGGTTGAAGAATTCCAATGTACATTAACCAAGCATGCACGGTTCATTATTTGTTCTGACGGTGCCCTTGAACCATTCTCTGGTGGTTTGAATGAACAGTTCTCACAATTGGTCTATCATTTGCAAAATCAATCATTCCGCGCACCAGAACATGTAGCAGATGACATTGCAATCCTCAGTCTCCGCAGAATGAATTAACAATATAATCAAATACATATAATAAATTAGACTAATAACCTATACGCAAACGCTTGAGTATAGACTTGCGCTATGTGATAATTTTCCTATCCTTCTCTGCAAATGGCATTTATATGTCAACAGGTCATGTTGAATATGCAAGCTTGAATGGAACGCATATTTTCAAACTTATTGGTGAAGTGCGAGCCCAATCTTGTATTAGTTTAGACAAACTTTTGGCAAGGATTGAACAACAGAAAAACGTCATTGGCGCAATTGTTGATTTAACCCAAACCACATTTATTGATAGTACAGTTCTTGGAATACTTGCCAAGCTTGGCTTAAAGTTGAAACAAGTACACCACATCCAAGCGGTGATGCTGTCCACAAATCCAGATATTACCACTCTAGCCAATAGCATGGGCTTAGGGCAGGTTTTTGTCATTTTAAATTACTGTGGTGACCCTCAAGTGTGCACCAATGCTTTGATTGACGATAATGTTAATCACAGCACAATGCTGTGTACCGTTCTCGATGCACACAAAACATTAATGAAGCTCAATGAAAACAACCAAAATATGTTCGAGCCATTAGTTAAACAACTTGAAAAGCAGCAAGATACAATGGAATGTGTATCTTCAAACCAGCAAAACGCTTAATAATTTCAAAATTGCTTTATCAGGGATAGCCCATGACTTTACTTTCCGTTGTTCAAATGAACTCTCAAAATGACATTGAAGCAAACTTCAGTGTGATTGAGTCGTTGATACAACAAAGTAAAGCTGATGGTGCCTCTTTGATTGTGTTTCCTGAAAACTTTGTCTGCTTTGCCGCAGGTAAACAACGGGAAACTGCTGCACGTTTTGAAGAAATTCAAAAGCGTTTAGAAAACTTAGCACATCATTATCAAATATGGATTGTTGCTGGGACATTGCCTTGCCCTTTCCGTCCAGATGGTTCAATTATTGCAGACGGTCGAGTTCGTACTGTCAGCCTATGTATCAGTCCAGAAGGTACTGAAGCACGTTATGACAAAATCCACTTGTTTGATGTACAAGTGGGTGATGCTGTTGGTGGGTATCAAGAATCTCAGTTTTTTGAACCAGGCAGTGATATTGTTGTCGCGAAAACACCTTTTGGACAAATCGGTTTGATGGTCTGCTACGACTTACGCTTTCCAGAACTTGCACTCACCTTGAGAGCGCAAGGTGCAAATATTTTGACTGCACCAGCTGCATTTACCTATACCACAGGTCAAATGCATTGGCAGTTATTACTTCAAGCACGTGCGATGGACAGCCAATGTCATGTTTTAGGTGCAGCACAACAAGGTTGGCATGGTGAAAAACGTCAAACCTGGGGACATGCTGGTGCAACCAATAGTCGTGGGCAGATTTTAGCGATTACAGATGCAGAAGGCGCGCAATTGATGACGGTTCCTTTTGATTTGAATGAGCAGCGCTCAATTCGTGAATCAATGCCTTTAATGCAACATCGCAAATTGATGTCATTCTAAGCCTGTATTGCCATTAATGACTTTTATTTCCTGAACGAGACAAAACAACGTTATACTTGTGAGGCGTAATATCTTCACGAGACAAGCATGCAACAAGACTATTCAAACTTAAATCTTGATCATCAACTCTGCTTTCTTGTTTACTCTACAAACTTAGCATTAAATCAACTTTATCGTAAATTACTCACACCACTAGGACTGACCTATCCACAGTATTTGGTCATGTTAGTGCTTTGGGAAAAAGATGGTCTAACTGTATCTGAAATCGGAGAAAAACTCTTTTTAGAATCATCTACGCTTACCCCCTTACTCAAAAAATTACAAAGTAATGGTATTGTTAACCGCGAACGTTCCACGAAAGATGAACGTCAAGTGATTATTAGCCTCACTGTTCAGGGCCATGCGCTAAAATTAAAAGCCGTGGATATTCCGTTACAAGTTGCTCAAGCCAGTGCTTGTGATTTAGACAGCATTACTCAATTGAAAGATCTTCTTTCAAACTTACGCGAAAACATTTCAAAATAAAGTTATCAAATTTTACACAAACGCTACTTGTTTAAATATTTATATCGTATACGATATAATTGAACGCAATCAAAAATGGATGATTTCCGATGTCTTTAGAAAAAGTAGTTTATACAGCACATGCAAAAGCAACTGGCGGTCGTGATGGTCGTGCAACATCATCAGACGGAATTTTAGATGTTAAATTAGCAGTGCCTAAAGAAATGGGTGGTGCTGGTGGCGGTACCAATCCTGAACAACTTTTTGCAGCAGGTTATTCTGCTTGCTTCCTTGGTGCGATGAAGTTTGTTGCTAACCGTGATCATTTAAAAATTACCCCAGATGTTTATATCGAAGGTGATGTTGGTATTGGTCCAATCGCTACTGGTTTTGGTATTCAAGTGACTTTAAATATTCATTTAGAAGGTTTAGAGCAAGAAGAAGCACAGAAATTAGTAGATGCTGCACATATCGTTTGCCCATATTCAAATGCGACTCGTGGCAATATTGATGTTACGTTAAATGTGATTGTTTAATGTTATGATAAAACCTACCTAGAAGTATAAATTTATTTTTAGGTAGGGGTAATTTACAAAGCTATTTAAATCAGTTTGAATTTTCACCCAAGTATATTTATTCGCTAAAAAAACGTTCTGTATAATTTTATGTATCTAAATCTTAGGGTAAACAATGGCATTTAGTATTAAAGATTTATATTTTAAAATATTAGACTTTGAAAAAATATTATACTTTGAAACAATATTAGACTTTAAAGCTGAAGATTTTTTTGAATCTGTAATTAAAAAATGGATTGTTGAAAATGACTATAAGAATTATATTTCGAATATATCCAACAAAATAAGTGGTAGAAAAAATGAATTATTGCAAGAAGATATTTGGGAGCTTTATGCATTATCTCGTGTATTAGACCTACTGACACTTCCTTTTCAAACTGACAATGATGCTGATGATTCTGATTGGAAAGGACCAAGAATTACAGTAGCGGAATACATTGAATTTAATAACCTTCTTGGTCTTGAAATAAATACACCCTTTTCATTCAAACCTTTTAATTGTGAAATAATAGAAGCACAAATAGGAATGAATGATTTCGAAATTATTGAGTGTAACTTTCCTGCTGTAAAACTAAATAATTTAATGATAAAAAAAGCTGGTGTGAAAATTTTACTCAATCCAGATAAATTCAATTTAAACTTAATAAACAAGGCTTCAATTTATTGGGCATTCAGACGTAAAAATAGAAAATACTTTGACTTATCTCAAGGATGGGGAAGTAATTCACAATGGAGAACCGATTTAAGATTAGATATTGAAACAGAAAACTCTTACATCTATAACGTAACAGGGAGATTTAACCTAAACTCCCCAACAATAGAACTCACGGAAGAGTTAAATCAACAAGACTTAGAACTAAATGAGGCAGTGGAGTTAACTGTTTTTAGGCATTTTATGAAATGTACAAAAGATGATTCTGATCTATTTCCATATGATTTTAGATTTGAAGAACAAAAAGTTAACAGAACAAGGATGATTTTCATTTAGAGATGACGAAAATCCAAACATAAATTTCCATACCCTAAATAAATACTTATCAAAAAAAGCTGCTTTAGCTAAATATCTATTTTGATAAACGATTATTAAGGGCTAGGAAATAACATATAAACTATTAAAGAATCAGGCTTACTCAGCCGCTTCATTGGTCACCCGTAAAACTTCTTCCATTGTGGTTTTACCCGCCAATACTTTACGTAAACCATCATCTCGAATTGAACCTGCGTCTTTACGTGCATATTCTTCAAGCTCATATTCTGCTGCATTACCATGAATCAAACGGCGCATCTGCTCATCAATCGGAACAATTTCATAAATCGCAGTACGTCCTGTAAAGCCCGTATGGGAACAAAAATCACAACCATTCGGCACAGGCAGTTTTAAATTCGTTTCTAGACTTACAGGTTTAAATACATCTTTTTCAAAGTCATCTGCTTCACGCCATGTATGGCAATGAGAACACAATGTCCGAACTAAACGCTGGGCAATTACCCCAATCAATGAACTGGATAATAAGAAGGGTTCAATCCCCATATCTTTTAAACGGGTCACAGCACCAATTGCCGTATTGGTATGCAGCGTAGATAAAACCAAGTGACCTGTTAAAGACGCTTGAACTGCGATTTCAGCCGTTTCCAAATCACGGATCTCGCCCACCATCACCACATCTGGATCTTGACGCAGCATGGCTTTTAACGCACGGGCAAAGGTCATATCCACTTTGGTATTCACTTGAGTCTGCCCAATCCCTTCAAGTTGATACTCAATCGGATCTTCAGCAGTGAGGATATTTTTAGAGCCATCATTCAAATCAGAAAGCGCGGCATACAAAGTCGTCGTTTTACCCGAACCTGTAGGGCCAGTGACAAGAATAATGCCATGTGGACGATGAACCAATTGCGTTAAACGTTCATAGTCAGGCTTCATTAAACCCAAATGGGTCATGTTGAGTCGACCCGCTTGTTTATCCAACAAACGCATAACGACACGTTCACCATGCGACGATGGTAAGGTCGAAACACGGACATCCACCTCACGTCCTGCAAGACGTAAAGAAATACGACCATCTTGTGGAATACGTTTTTCTGCAATATCGAGTTTTGCCATAACTTTAATACGCGATACCAACAATGGCGCAAGTTCACGACGAGGCTGTACGATTTCACGCAATTGCCCATCTACCCGTAAGCGAACAGATAATTTCTTTTCAAAGGCTTCAATATGAATATCTGAAGCCCCGACTCGAATCGCTTCAGACAATAAAGCATTGATGAGTCGCACGATTGGTGCATCATCTTCCTGATCCATCAAATCTTCAGTTTCAGGAATCTGATCGGCCAGACTCAATAGATCAGGGTGATCTTCAAGACCAGCGGCAACCTGTTGCGATTCGCCCGTTTCACCAGCATAGCTTGAACTGAGCATGTGATTAAACTCAGTTTCATTACATAATTGATGTTGTGCTGTACGACCGAGATAGCGGCGGGCTTCCTGAATCGCAATTTGTGCGGTATCCTGACGGCGAACAATAAAAACTTGATCACCTTCATAACGCAACAGCACTCCATGCCGTTTTGCAAAACTATATGGTATTTGTAATTGTTTGAGAACTTGCATTACAACTTATATTAATGATTTAAATTGCTTTGAGTGTACTCTATGCTCATGACAGCGTGAAGTCTGTTTGTTAAAGATTTGATGATGATTTTATGAATGGGATAAACACATTTGTCTAAGAAGAAAGAACATCTGGAACCAGAACTCCCTGATTTAAAGTGGTGGGGAGAACAACTGTTTGAATTGAACCAATCCAAAGCATGGCAATTTGGTTCTATGATGATGCGCATTACTCGTGGTTTACAAGAATGGCGCTTGGAATATTATCGTCCAAAATTCCAATATGACTATGAGCAGCAATGGCATAAAATCCATGATGTAAACTTTGGTTTTCCTGAACCTGTACATGTTGAACGCTATATGTTTCGCGAGACCCATAAAGCATTTCAACTCATGCCCCGTTTAGCCGATCGCTCTGTGGTGATTCGTCCTGTCGATCCAATTTATATTCCCGCAGGCCAACGCGGCACACTCTATATCAGTACACCACTGTGGATTTCAGGTTTTGTACAAGCCCAAAAAGAACCCTTATTTGATATTCCTGTAATTTTACCTAAGGATACATGGTTTGGCCCTGATCACCGTACAGGTGAAATGTGTTATGCCACCTCAGTCGATGGTCGTACCGAATTAAATTTATTACGTCCACGTGCCTTTCGTGCAGTAACACCGATTGATTTCCACAATGTCAGTAGTCATCAGCTTCGATTTGACCGTATGAATGTGCCTGTTCCTGCACTGCCTTTATTTTATAGTGAAAGCACAGGACGTTTATGGACATCACAAATCAAGGTTGTTTATGAAGGCAATGATCGCCCTGCCCGTGTAAGAATTGAAAATCGTACACCACCTTTGGCCGGCGAAGTGATTTATGTGCATCCACCACGCTCACCAGGCGGCGCTTTGTTCAATATGTTTGATTCATTTTTCTAAGGGATGAGGTAAAAATGGCTGAATCCAATATTCCCAAAGACATTGCCAATAGCCTAAAAGGCATCTTTACCAATGTAAATGTCGACCGCTTAAGTGAAATTGCTGTTGCTCTGATCCTCTGCTTTGTGGGTTTTGTGCTGGCACGTGTCATTTCCAATACCTTTATCCGTACCATCGGTGCGCGCTTTAATGCGCATCAACGATTGGTTTGGCGTAGAGGTATTTTTTATTTTATTTTCTTACTGTTTGTGATTGCCAGCTTAAAAGAAGCGGGCTTTAAACTCAGCGTATTTTTAGGCGCAGCAGGGATTTTAACTGTTGCATTGGGTTTTGCCTCACAAACTTCTGCATCGAACTTAATTAGTGGTTTATTTTTAATTGGTGAAGGTTCCTTCGAAGTTGGCGATACGATTCAAATCACCCTGATTCGTGGACATACCATTGAAGGTGAAGTGATTTCGATTGACTTACTTTCAGTGAAACTTTTGACCATGGACAATGTCTATGTGCGCCTTCCCAATGAGCAATTGATTCGCGCCCCCGTACATAACCTATCAAAATTCCCGATACGGCGATTGTCGATTACAGTTGCAATTAACTTCAATGAAAATATCAATAAAGTCCGTGAAGTTTTAATTGATGTTGCCAACGATTACCCATTAGTTCTAGCAGATCCTAAACCACGTGTGACTGTTTCAGCCTTTGGAGAATCCTCCATTGAAATTTTATTTGCACTGTGGTGTATGCAAGCAAACTACTTACAAGTTAAAGATGAAATTCATGAGTTAATCCGCAATCGTTTTGTGGAAAATCAGATTGAAATCCCTGTACCAAAAATTGGCTTTGTAGATCGTCCAAATCCAAATGAAGTTCTTCAAAATGAAGATATTGACGGTTACGCCAATAAACAGGATTTAAAATTAGAGCAACAACAAGATAAACAGCTTTAAGCAGATCAAAGCGATAATCTAGAAAACAAGCGTCCCTCATTTATGATTGAGGGATTTTTATTTTCAATTACAAAATATTCATCAAGTTTTAAACCGTGAGCTGATAAATTAATCACTTCAAAACAACAAAATGGACAATCACAATGCAACTCAATCACTATTTAAACTTTGAAGGCCAGACCGAAGCTGCTTTTAATTTTTATAAATCTGTTTTTGGCGGTGAATTTTCATTTTTAAAACGCTATTCCGAACTGCCCGATGTCCAAGTGCCAGACCAAGAGAAAAACTATATTTTACATGTTTCTCTGCCGATTAATGAATTTACTGTATTGATGGGTTCAGACACCAGCGAGCAGTTCTGTGCACCTAATAGTGCGCCATTTAGCAAAGGCACCAACCATTATATTTCGATCAACTTAGAAGCTCACGAAGCGAATGAAGCTCAGCGATTATTTACAGCACTCTCTGCCAATGGTCATATTGAAATGGCACTAGAACCTACATTTTGGGGTGCTTTATATGGTGCTTTCACCGATCAGTTTGGTATTCGCTGGATGGTGAACTGCCAACTGAATGAAGGATAATGAATAGAATATTGCGATAGCCTATTGATTGACAATGATATAGGTTATATTGCTATTACGATAACAACCTCATTTATAACAATATGATCACTGGTCTTACCCATACCCTTCTGATTATTTTAATCACACTTGCGATTTCTTTTATTGCTTGGCAGCAACGCAATGTAATGAATCGTTTGATTTTCAATGTTTCAGCGATTAAGCATGGTCAATATGATCGCTTTTTAACCCATGGTTTTATCCATAAAGATGGTATGCATTTATTTTTCAATATGTTTACCTTGTACTTCTTTGGGCGAAATGTTGAACGGTTTTTCCGTGATTACTTAAGTGGTATGGGCTTTGTCTTATTTTATTGTAGCGCCATCATCATTGCTGCGATTCCCAGCTATTTGCATAATCGAACCCTAAATTCCTATCGAAGTTTAGGGGCTTCGGGTGCCGTTAATGCAGTGTTATTTAGTGCGATTCTGTTTAACCCTTGGAGCATGATTTATATCTATATTTTACCTGTACCCGCAATTATTTTTGGGACGATTTATTTATGCTATAGCCTGTATGCGATCCGTTCAGGACATTCTCCATTAATCGATCACCGCGCACATATTACTGGTGCAATCTATGGTTTCTTATTTCCTTTACTATTAGAACCATCATTAGCTACAGCGTTTTTCTATAAATTTATTAATTCACCGTTATTCTAAATTTCATATGGATTCATTGATGTCTAAACTGCTCTGTAAGAAAGTAAGACATCAATATTTGAAAATTGCGTAATGATCTTGCAAGAATTCTATCTTGAGAGAATAAATATGACTAACTCAATTTCACCAATACTATAAAAGCTGAATCCTTAGACCCAACTTTTATATTCTTAACATTTGACATTAATGTTGATCAAGTCGAAATGAGGTCATGGTTAATGAACCAGCGACGGCTTGATCATTAAAAATATGTAACTCATCTTTCTCTTCCTGCAAACCTAAGGCATATAACATAGGATAATAATGATCAGGTGTGGGAATCGACAATAAAAACTCAGCACCTTGTTTTTGCCAATCAATTAAAGCTTGATGGTTATGTGTCGCTAAGAAATTTTTCATCTTTGCATCAGCCTCTAAAGCCCAATCATAACCATAATGGTCATCAAATTTATCAAAGGCAATTTTGCTTAGGTTATGTACGAGATTACCACTAGCAACAATCAATACCCCTTTACGACGTAACTGCGCCAATTGTTTAGCCAAGTCATAATGATATTGGGCACCTTGACTATAGTCGACACTCAATTGAACAACAGGAATATTGGCTTGTGGAAATACATGACATAACATACCCCATGTTCCGTGATCTAATCCCCAACTATGATCATGATGAACTTCTATACTGTGAATTGCTTCAGTTGTTGCCTCAACCAAAGCTTTATTTCCAGTAGCAGGATATTGCACATCAAACAATGCTTGAGGGAAACGACCAAAATCATGAATAGTTTTCGGTTGTTGCATTGCAGTGACGGCTGTACCACCTTGGGTAAGCCAATGTGCAGAAATACATAAAATTGCTGTCGGTTGTGTGCTCATTTCAGCGCCAATACGATTCCATGAACGAGTAAAATCATTAGTTTGAATTGCATTCATGGGTGAGCCATGACCCAAAAATAGTACAGGCATGACTTCAGTATTGGGTAAAGTTGCGTTCCAGCCTTTGAGTAGAGATAAGTCACCCATTGTTTGATTTAACATTTCATCCACCATGAATCATCTTTATTTAATTATGTGCTGTTCATTGCTATAGATACATAGACTTTCCAGCCTACAACATTGCAAAAATGCAACGATGATTTTTTGTAGATGCTTTTAAGTAGAGAAGGTTTTACGACCTAATGATGTTATGTTGAATCAATGTTGATTTGGGCACGATACAAATAAAGCCGAATACCGATTTATATCATTGATATCATATTCACAATATGCAATGGCTACACCAGCTTTAACTTGAGAACAATAAAAAGCCGAACTTTCGTTCGGCTTTCATTTCAAAATCAGTACTTAATACAATCAAGCACCTGTTTGATAATGCGCTTTTGGTACAGCTGTAGATGCTTGGTAAGGGTGCGTAAAATCACCTAAACCTGCTGCTGCCTCATGGATATCTTTACCTTCTTTCACAACAAAAGTATCGAAACCAGAACGCTTCATATAGTTCAAAACATCTTTAAACACATCGCCTGTTGCACGAAGATCGCCTGCGTAGCCTTGGCGACGTAACAACGCAGCAAATGAATAACCCCGACCATCATTAAAACCTGCAAAATCAATAAAGATCGCATCTAACTGATCTAATGGAAACGCATTGGTTTCAGGTGAAGCATCTACGGTAAGAAATAGTGCTTTTTTCCCCGTCACATTCGCAAGCTGGTCCAACTGCTCAACAGTCAACAACACATCACCTTGTGGCAATACACCATCTTCAGCAATGATTTGATAGGTATTGTCTGCAACAGTGCCATCTTTAGAGAGGACTTGAAGTGCGGTATTAAGCATATGCGCGCTCCTTAAAAGGTTGAATACCCACTCGACGATAAGTTTCAATAAATTCTTCACCTTCGTTACGAAGATCAAGATAAGTATTTAAAATTTCATCAATAATGTCAGGTACAGATTCTGCTGCAAATGATGGTCCTAAAATATCACCAATTGAAGCATCATGGTCTGCATTTCCACCTAAGGTAATTTGATAGAATTCAGCACCTTTTTTGTCCACACCCAAAATACCGATGTTGCCGACATGGTGATGACCACAAGCATTCATACAACCTGAAATGTTCAAGTCGATATGGCCTAAGTTATAGACTGTATCTAAATCATCAAAACGACGTGTAATGGCTTCAGAAATTGGAATAGATTTCGCATTTGCCAATGAACAGAAGTCACCACCTGGGCAGCAAATAATATCGGTAATAAAACCAATATGTGCACGAGCAAGATTATTCTTTTCAAGGGTTTGCCACAATTCAAATAAATCTTTCTGTGGTACATCAACCAATGAAATATTTTGTTCGTGTGTGGTCCGTAATTCACCAAATGTATATTTGTCTGCAAGATCTGCAATCAAATTCATTTCTTCAACAGTCATATCACCTGGTGCAATACCCGCACGTTTTAGTGAAATAGTAACAATACGATAGCCTGCAACTTTATGTGCATTGGTATTGATATTGAACCACTGTTTAAACTTTGGATACTCAGCAAATAGGCCACTGAAATCTTCATCTACATAATTTTGATAATCAAACGGCATAAACTCTTCGTCTAATTTTTGCAAAATTTCAGGTTGAACTTTCAAAGTTTTAATTGTTTCAGCAAATTCAGCTTCAACTTTTTCAGCAAAAACTTGTGGTGTTAATGCTTTAACCAAAATTTTAATACGAGCTTTATATTTATTGTCACGGCGACCATGCAAGTTATAAACACGCAGAACCGCTTCTAAATAAGCAATTAAATCTTCACGTGGCAACCACTCACGAATCATAGAACCAATGATAGGTGTACGGCCTAGACCACCACCCACTTTGATTTTATAACCCAACTCACCCGCTTCATTACGAGTTAAATACACCCCAATGTCATGGAATGAAGTTGCTGCACGATCAATTTCTTCAAGTGCAGAAACTGCAATTTTGAACTTACGCGGTAAAAATGCAAACTCAGGATGGAATGTAGACCACTGACGAATCAATTCACACGTCGGGCGTGGATCTGCAATTTCCCCAGCAACAACACCAGCGTATTGGTCTGTTGTGGTATTACGGATACAGTTTCCTGAAGTTTGAATCGCATGCATCTGAACAGAAGCTAAACCTTCTAGCATATCAGGCACATTTTCTAGCGCAGGCCAGTTAAACTGAATGTTCTGACGTGTCGAAACGTGTGCATAACCACGGTCATACTCTTTGGCGAGCTCTGAAACTTTACGTAATTGTTTAGAGTTCATTAAACCGTAAGGTACAGCAATACGTAGCATTGGCGCATAACGCTGTACGTATAAACCATTTTGTAATCGTAATGGACGATACTCATCTTCAGTGAGTTTTCCAGCTAAATAACGTTCCGTTTGATCACGGAATTGTGCAACACGTTCATTGATCAGTTGCTGATCGAAATCAGTATATAAATACATGGCGTACAGCTAGTAGTTTCATTATAACGATGCACAATATAACGAGTATTGATCTATCAAAGAAATGCTTTTTTTCCATATTTTATAGCGGTTTTATTGATAAGCATTGTGCAAAGATCGAATTGGCAATGCTTTACGGGCAAAGCATACTTTTATTACGTTATGGATGTTTTTCTTCATTGCTTATCTTTATTTTAGATAATAAAAAAGAGCATATCGAATATGCCCTCTCGTTGATCACAGCTGTCATCCCAATACTAAACTTATTCAACCCTGTAGCTTATTTAGCTTATACAGGATTGATTAAGATCAATGCCCAAAGCTAAGTTTACCGATTTTGAATTAATCCTCTGATTTCTGCTGCTCATCACTATTTTCTAATTTATCTTCGGCAATTTTTGCGGCTTCATAACCTGCAAATGCGCCAGCTGCTTTTTCTAGAAAGCCAGCATCAGGGTCTAACTTATCGACACTTTGCTCAGCAATCACTGCACCTGCAATTTTACCTAACTCGTCTAATAAACCGCTCATTGATCACACTCCGCAGTGTTTTGTTTGAGTTTTTAATTTATGCAAACTTGTTGAAAACATTGCGAAGATTCTGTTGTTTCAATGACTAGATTATGAGAGAGCAATGCAATGATTGATGTCAATTTTTTAAAATTAAGATCCGCTTAATCTTTTAAGGCTGCAATACAGCGCCCTTTTTAAGCAGATCAAGCGATGACAACTCAGATGGTCAAATAGGTATTCTCCCAAACACTTTGGTCAAGCTCTGTATGAGAATCAGCATTCAAATCTACTTCAACCAATTGCACATAACGGCCATATACCTGATCTATCGCCAGACAATCATCGACCTCTAAAACTCGATCAGTGTGTGGTTTTTGCCAATGCCCTGCAAAATACTGTTTACCCTTGGCTTTCGCTTCAATCGCATCTTGAGCAACAATCAGGATATAGCGGTGTAACTCACCAAACTCATTTGCATCATAACCGCCTAAATTAATCAGCCAAAGCTTCTGATCTGATGCATTCGGTTGCGCATCAGTAAAATGTATTTGATATTTCTTATTTTCAAACACTAAAGTATTTAATTTTTGCCATGCGTCGATGTGTAAACCCTGTTGCTCACCAAACCATGCATTTTTTAATTGAGGATAAACCTCTTCAAGCGAATCGCCTACGGCAAGAACCACATCATGAACTTCAACATTGGCACGTGCATGACGGCCACCCAACATAACGATAAATAAACTAGACATATTCAGTCACTAAGTTAATGTTTGAACAAGTTTTAATAATAAAATCCCACCCACAGATAATACGGCATTGTTCAAAAAATGAATGAGTAATACATGCCAAATATTGCGTGTCCACAAATAGATCAGATTTAAAAATAAACCTGCACTCATAAAGCTGATTGTTGCGATTAAATTTCCATCAAAATTATGATAATGGATCAAACCAAATAATATAGAGTTCAATATAATCAGTACAATGCGCCATAGCCACGGTTGGATAAATAACTTTTGCAATAAAGTATAGCGAAACACAATATCTTCTAAAAGCGCAGTAAATAACGGACCCAAGCTAATGATCAACAGACTGAGAAAAGGAATATGTTCAGGATCAATCAGGTCTTTTTCTTGTGTACTCGGCCCGAGGGGTAAAAGCTGACGTGTCAGTGAGATCACCACTTGTAGCACGATTGCACCAACCACCACCAAGACACTTGAGCGCCAAAAGGCCTGTTTATACTTTTGCCAATGCGTAAGCAACATTTCCTTATATAAGTAGCACACTAAAATAAACAGCACGCCTCTTAAAATGGTATCGCCCATACTAACAGCAATCGAGATTCCAAATATTTTTTCTAAAATAAAGCCATTTAAAATAATTAAAGGGATGATACAAATCGCAAATGTGTCTTTCAATCCCCAGACAATTTTTTCAGGAAAAGGTTCAGCTCGAACCCGTTGTAAAAAATGCATATAAAAAATTAACCGATTATTTTCATTAAATTTTGGGTAATTTAGCTCATGATTTCCATGTGCTTTTTGTAGAGTTTCCCTATGATCCTGTCTAGTCCAGAAATAAAAAAGCCTCTATAAAAGAGGCTTTTAAATTAATCGAGTGAGATGAATTACATCTCAACCATTTCAACACCATCAATACGTGCAACAGTCATTAAATCTTTATCACCACGACCCGATACCGTCGCAATAATAATTTGATCCTTCGACATTGTTGGCGCAAGTTTAGTCACATAGGCCATTGCATGTGAACTTTCCAATGCAGGAATAATCCCTTCAATATGAGTCAAATCACGGAAGCCTTGAAGTGCTTCTGTATCATTAATTGGCACATAATTCACACGATGCATGTCTTTTAGGAAACTATGTTCAGGACCCACACCAGGATAATCCAAGCCTGCTGAGATTGAATGTGTTTCAATAATCTGGCCTTGCTCATCAGACATTAAATAAGTACGGTTGCCATGTAAAACACCAACATGGCCTGCATTTAATGGTGCTGAATGTTTACCTGTTTCAATGCCTAAACCTGCGGCTTCAACACCGTACATTTTGACGTCTTGATCATTTAAGAATGGATAGAACAAGCCCATTGCATTTGAACCACCGCCGACACATGCAACCAAAGCATCTGGTAAACGACCTGCTTGCTCTTGAATTTGTTTACGTGCTTCACGACCAATGATCGATTGGAAATCACGTACCAATTGTGGATATGGGTGCGGACCTGCAACTGTACCAATCACGTAGTAAGTCGAATCTACATTAGTTACCCAATCACGCATCGCTTCGTTCATGGCATCTTTTAATGTTTTAGAACCACTTTCTACAGGCACAACTGTTGCACCAAGCAAGCGCATACGGTAGACATTCATGGCCTGACGTTTTACGTCTTCAGCACCCATGAATACCACACACTCAAGACCTAAACGCGCGGCAATTGTTGCAGTTGCCACACCATGTTGACCTGCACCCGTTTCCGCAATAATACGTTTTTTGCCAGAAAGCTTCGCAAGTAGCGCCTGACCAATGGTGTTATTGACCTTATGTGAGCCTGTATGATTTAAGTCCTCACGTTTAAGATAAATTTGCGCACCACCCAACTCTTTCGACCATCGCTCAGCATAGTAAAGCGGACTAGGACGTCCGACATAATAAGCGAGATCACGGTCGAATTCTGCCAGAAACTGCGCATCATCTTTCATACGGAAATAGAGTTTCTCTAAATCCTCTAAAGCTGCCATTAAAGTTTCTGACACAAAACGTCCGCCATGGATACCGAAATGCCCGTTTTGATCTGGGAATTGGGTATAGTCAATCACACTATTTTGTTGATTACTTTGCTGATCCACGTTGGACTCCTTGCATAAATCGTTCTACGAGTTGTTGGTCTTTGATACCTTTTGCGGATTCTACGCCTCCGCTGACATCGACTGCATACGCTTGAGTCGTTTGTATAGCGTCTTCAATATTTTCAGGTTTTAAACCACCTGCCAAAATTAAAGCAATATCGAGTTTAGGGAATTGAGACCAGTCAAAACTGTGTCCAGTCCCTCCTTTCAGTTCAGGATGCCATGCATCTAAAAGCATAGCACTCGCACCAGCCTGTTGGTATTGCTGAATTGTCGTAATAATATCTGAATTTTTTGCATCAGGTTTAATCTGAATCGCTTTGTACCAACGGCGCTTATTATACTGTGCGATCTGCTGACATTGTTGTGCAGTTTCATCACCATGAAACTGAATAATATCCAAAGGCACGTGTTCTAATACTTGTGCAATGTCTTGTGCACTGGCATTAACAAATAATCCAACAATGTTGATATACGGTGGAATAAGTTGTGCCAATTGCTGAGCCAATTCAATCGTGACATAACGTGGACTAGGTTCATAAAACACAAAACCAATCGCATCCACACCTGCTTGTACAGCAGCTTGGATATCCTGTGGTCGTGTAATCCCACAAATTTTGGCACGGGTACGCATAGCTTTGAACTCGAATTTGTTCAGACCAAACTGATTTTTTCAGTATTTTAAGCAAATCATTGTAAAGCAAATTTATTCACTTGCGTTAAAGTTCTATAGGATTATCTGTTTTACATTGTTTATACACTAAACAAACTTTATACTGCACACAAATGCAACAAGTCTAGCTTAAGGCTTTGGGAAGTTGGTGGAAATCCAACACTGCCCCCGCAACGGTAAAATGAAAATATTATTCTTTAATAAGTCAAAAGACTTACACCACTGCAATGTTTTGTGGGAAGGTGGAATAATCTGAATCGCTTTAGGTTCTATATTTAAGTCCGGATACCAGCTTGTTGTGCCCTTAAACTCAATCATTCACGGGGAGTGAATGTATGGAGCATATCATGTCTGTTATTTTTAAACCTACTGCACTTGTAGGTGCTGTCGCTATTGCGATGGGGTTATCTTCTACTGCTTTTGCAGAAAATCAAAATCTGACTTCTGATTCGACAGCATCATTGTCACCAATTGTTGTGACAGCCACTCGTTCAGAAGAAAACCTTAAGAATGTCCCAGTTCGACTCACAGTTATTGAACAAAAGACAATTGAACAAAATCCTTTACTCAATGTCTCTGATATTATCCAACGTGATCCCTCTGTTTACATTAAGCAAAGTGGTGGTATTGGGCAAGTTTCAGAAATTGCACTTCGTGGTACGAAAGCTGTACATACATTAGTTTTAAAAGATGGCGCTCGCTTAAATAGCCAAAATGAATTAGGCCCTCTATATCCTGCTTTTCTAGATACAACAGACGTTCAACAAATTGAAATTTTGAAAGGTCCTGCATCTGTTCAGTATGGTAGTGATGCAATTGGCGGTGTTGTTCAACTTATTTCAAAAAAACCTGTAAAATCTGGTGCGGAAGTGACCGGTATTTATGGTGAAAACAATACTTATAAAGCGATTGCCAAAGCAAATTTAGTGACGGATCAAGGCTTCTATGCACAGGTCGGTGGTCAACGTTTAGAAAGCGATGGAACACGTATCTTTGAAAGCCAACCTAAAAATGAAAAAGCAAGCTATGACCAAAAAGGCTACAATGCCAAATTTGGTTATTCACAAGAAAACCTAGTTGATGCATATGCTTCGATTAGTGAAAATAAAGGCACAAATATTTTTAGTAATGACTATATTGTCAATACTGCACCACGCGAATTTGAAAACCGTGTGATCAATGCCAAAGTTGCTTATAATATTTTGCCTGATTTAATTTTGAATGCGCAGTATGCAAATGTTCAAGATAAACAGAATGTTCCAGCTTATGCATCTCACTACAATACTGAAAACAACCAAGGTGATTTAAACTTAAAATGGAAATTCACACCAAATCAAAATGTCTTGGTTGGTGCAACATATAATGATGCGAATTATAAAAGTAATACCATCTTGAAAAATGATCAAAGTGTGAATAGCACAGGTTACTATTTACAACACCAATTCAAAAATGAGTTGTTTGACACCCAAGCTGGTATTCGTGTAGAAGATAATGAACGTTTTGGTACTCACACTGTAGGACAAGGTGCAGTACGTTATCATTTCTTACCTAATGCAAGTGTATATGCCAATATCGGAAGTGCTTTCCGTGCACCAACCTTAAATGAACTATATTCACAATGGGGTGGTAATGAAAAATTAGAGCCTGAAGAGAGTACCTCTTATGAACTTGGCTTTGACTACGATTTAACCTCAAATATTAGTACAAATCTTTCTGCATACCATACCAAAATTAAAAACTTGATTATTTTCAATTACCCTGCTGGTAATGAAAATGTTGATAAAGCTAAATTTACTGGCGGTGAAGCAGAAGTTAAATGGCATCAAGATGACCTGTTCCTCTCTACCGCATATGCTTATGTGAAGACAGAGAATGGCAAAGATGGTAATGAAATTGCCTATCGTCCTCGCCAAACACTCACTTTAACCACAGGTTTAGAAAATTCAACTTATGGTATCAGTGCTTCATTAATTGCACGTGCTAAAGCATATGTAGATGCTGCGAATAAAACTCGCGTTCCAGGTTATGCAACTGTGGACTTAAATGCTTATTGGAATGCAACGCCAAATGTTAAAGTCTTTACCAACATTCAAAATGTAGGTGATGTTGAGTATCGTGAAGTATTCAATAATTATCCAGCACAAGATTGGTATATCAACAGTGGCCGCCAAGCTTCAGTTGGGGTAACTTTCCGCTACTAAAAGCGACACCCAAAAAAAATATCTAAAACAGCGCAGTTTATGGATAATGTTTTGACCGACATTATCCTTTTTTATTCTTTATCTTTACATTTTTATCTAGGACAAAATTATGGGACATCGTTTAAGTAAAATTTATACCCGTACAGGCGATTCAGGCACCACAGGATTAGGAGATGGTTCTCGCGTAGCGAAAGATGACTTACGTATTAACGCTCTCGGTGATGTAGACGAACTAAATTCTATTGTTGGTGTATTACGTTCACAAATTTCAATGAGTAACATCGTCGATAAAGCCCATTGGGATAAATCACTGAGCTTGATTCAACACTGGCTATTTGATTTAGGTGGTGAAGTCTGTATTCCTAACTACAACTTGCTCCAACCTGTTTGTGTTGAATTTCTTGAAAAAGAAATCGACAAAATGAATGAAGACTTACCAATGCTCAAAGACTTTATTCTACCTTCAGGAACATTAGCATGTAGTTATGCGCATCAAGCACGTGCTGTATGTCGTCGAGCAGAACGCAGCTTAATGACTGTACACAGTCGTGATCAAAATATTCAAGCAACTGCTCTACAATTAATTAACAGATTATCCGACTGGTTTTTTGTTGCTTCACGCACCTTACAACGCGCAGAAGGCGGTAGTGAAGTGCTTTGGCAAAAGAACATCAATGACACGATTTAACGATAAATCACTGTCTAAAAGTAATTTTTTAACAGTATGATAAAATCAAGTTATTGCTAAAAGTAAGACTTAAACGATTACTAGACAGATGAAAATGAGTATGTGAGTTCATTATGAGAATTATCGGACATCGTGGCGCGCGTGGTGAAGCACCTGAAAATACCTTAGCTGGATTTCAATATATTCACGATTTAGGTATCCGTGCAGTTGAATTCGATGTTCGACAATTAAAAGATGATGAACTCATTATCATGCATGATGATAATTTTTTAAGAACAACTGGAATAGATCAAGCACTGTATGATTTAAACAGCGCTGAATTAGAAGCCTATAACCAAGCCAATATCTGGATGGATTGGGAAAAACAAATTACCCCAACCTTAAGCCAAAGCCTAAAGATTATGCAGGACTTTGAGCATATTGAAGTTGAAGTGAAAGCTGTAGAAACATTGCAACACGCTGAAAAACTCATCATCGAATTACAAAAACAACTGCAAAGTTTTGAAAATGTTGCAGTGATTACCAGTTTTGATTTAAAAATACATCAAGCCTTACAACAGCAAAACTCAAGTTTTAAACGTGGTCTACTGATTGAAGATGACATCCAACAACGTGCGATCGAACAGGCATTACAACTGGGATGCTGCCAGATTGGATGGATGAATCAATTGGCAACAGATGAGCTCATTCAAGCAACTCAGCGTGCAGATTTGGACATCAGTGTTTGGACCGTCAATGATATTGAGCGCGCTAAGCATTTAAGAGATTTGGGGATCAATGGATTAATTACTGATTTCCCCAAAATAATGCAGCTTGCCTTAGCACAAATTCAATAACTCAACCGCCCTTAATAACACAATAAAGTAGAATTTTATTTTGAACTTTAGAGAGTCCCAAAATTAAAATTTAACTTGAGAATCAATTGTCTAACCCCCTAAAAATCAAATTGGATAAGACAGAAAAATTCTTACACTATTTTGACATTTAAATACGACGTTTTAACCATTCATTTTTTTCGATCAAACCGCTAGAATTCATGTTTTATTCTGTTACTGTTTTATACAATACAGATGTACACTAATACTAGTGAACACATGTTCGCCCATGATAATATCTGTGAAAGTATAGCCTAGAAAAATGCTGAAGCTATGCGTTTAACTTTACCTGATTAAGGTTCTTAGGAGTGCTGTTGGAGATGAATGCTCCCCTACCCAAAGCCCCAATAAATTGGATCGGTGTTTTTGCCTTGGTGTTTTTACCCCTTGTGGCAGTAATTGCGATCCCTTTATATGCCTACCACCATGATTTTAGTGCGGCAGCTTGGATTAGTTTATTCGTTTTACTCGGTCTCAGTAGTTTAGGTATTACTGCAGGTTATCATCGCTTGTGGGCACATCGTGCATACGAAGCGACTTTACCACTTAAAATCATTTTGATGATCATGGGAACTTTTGCTGTTCAAAACAGTATTTTGTTCTGGGCTTCTGGTCACCGTACACATCACCGCCATGTGGATGATGTAGATCAAGATCCGTATTCGATTAACAATGGTTTTTGGTACGCTCATATTGGCTGGATGTTACGTAATTATCCTGCTGCTGAATCAAATTATAAAAATGCACCTGATTTGTTGAATGACAAAGTGGTTATGTTCCAAGACAAGTATTATGTTCCACTTGTGATTGCTGTACATGCTGCGATTTTAGTTCCACTGGGTTGGGCTGTAGGAGACATGTGGGGCGTATTACTCTTAGGTGGTTTGCTCCGTTTAATCATTAGCCATCATGTAACATTCTTTATCAACTCACTCTGCCATATGTGGGGCAAACGTCCTTATACTGACGAAAATACTGCACGTGATAACTTTGTTCTTGCCATTGCAACTTGGGGCGAGGGTTATCATAACTATCACCATATTTTCCAATACGATTATCGTAATGGGGTGAAATGGTGGCAATATGATCCAACAAAATGGTTGATTTGGTCGTGCTCTAAAATCGGTTTAGCCAAGAACCTACGTCGTATCCCAAGCTTTAATATCAAAAAAGCGGAATTGGCGATGAGATTTAAATATGCTGAACAGGATTTAGCGATTTATGGTCATAACGTCAATGCAGATATTATCGCGATGAAACAAAAAGTATCGCAAGAATATGAAGCATTCACCAATACATTAAATGATTGGGCTGCGTTAAAAGAACAAGAGCTACAAGCGAAAAAAGCATCTGTTGCTGAAAAGATCCACCAAATGGATGTCAAACTCAAAGTTGATTTCCAATTGGTCGAACAGAAACTTGCTTTCCATCGTGAACGCTTAGAAACATTGATGCGTGGAATCAAAAAGAACGTTGTTTCTTAATTCTCAATACACATCAAAAGCAAAGCTCCGAAAGGGGCTTTTCTTTTATCCATTTTTACAGACATTCATACTGAGAATATTGAGAGAAAATAATATGCAAATTAATAACATCCCCTTTGGTATTACCAACTGGGCAGAAGTTCCAACAACACGCCATGAGGGTGAGCAAGGTTTTGCACTTTGGCGCACACAGCAATTTGACAATATTCGAGTGCGAATGGTCGAATATTCTGTCGATTATTTGGCTGACCACTGGTGTTTAAAAGGTCATATCCTGTTTTGCTTGGAAGGTGAGTTGCACACTGAACTTGATGATGGACGTACCTTTACCTTAAAAGCAGGGATGAGTTATCAAGTTGCAGATCAAGCTGAAGCGCATCGTTCTTCTACCGCATTTGGTGCAAAGCTATTTATTGTCGACTAAAACAGTCGACATTATCTCAACAGCTTAAAACTTTGCTATATTGAGAGGGACAAGTAAAACCATTGTGACCGATCGCTATGCAATTTGCCCCACGTTATCCATCTCTCGATTCAAAGCTCTACCATGAGCAAATGCCTAGCCCACTGAAAGGTGCAAAGGCTGGGCATTTTAATGCTGCGCTTGCGGATGAATTACAATGGTCTGAAGATGAAAAAGCCCAATGGGTCGAGATTTGTAGCGGACAAAAAACCTTTGCTGAATTTCATCCCCTTGCCATGGTTTATGCAGGGCATCAATTTGGACAATGGGCAGGTCAATTGGGTGATGGGCGTGGCCTATTGATAGCGCAAATTTTAAATCGACAAGGTCAAACCATTGACCTCCATTTAAAAGGTGCAGGCTCAACCCCTTACTCTCGTATGGGAGACGGACGTGCTGTATTACGCTCTGTGATTCGTGAATATCTAGCAGGTCATGCACTCAATGCACTGGGGGTTGCTTCAAGCAATTCCATAGGCTTTACTTCTTCAACCCAAGGTGTACAACGAGAAAAACTTGAACTTGGTGCAATGATGTTACGCACTTCGGATTGCCACATCCGTTTAGGGCATTTTGAATGGATCAATCAATATCAGCCAGAGTTACTCACTGAATTTACCCAAAAATGTATTGAATGGCACTATCCACAATGTTTAAGTGCTGAACAGCAAAAGTTTGAAGACACTGTTTTAGCATTTGCAACGCAAGTGATCCAAAACACCGCTGTCATGATCGCAAAATGGCAATTGGTAGGTTTTGCGCATGGGGTCATGAATACGGATAATCTCAATATTACAGGTTCTACCCTTGATTTTGGCCCTTATGGCTTTATGGAGCGTTTCCGTCCCAATTGGATCAACAATCATAGTGATTACAATGGCCGTTATACCTACCAAAACCAACCGAGTATTGCACATTGGAACTTATGGAATTGGTTAAACAATTTAATTCCACTGGCACAAGCAGAAAATAAAGAACAATTTAAGCAAGACCTCGTCGAATGTTTAGAGCATTTTGAACCGACCTTTCTAGAACATTATACCCATGGGCTATGCCAAAAACTTGGACTACCTGCCTTCCACAAAGATAGTTTTGATTGTGGTATGGCATTTTTAAGAATTCTACAAAGTGAGCAACTCGACTATACCGACAGTTTTCTTCGCTTACAGAATAAAGAATACGAAGCTATTAAAGATGATTGCCTAGATCGCTTTCAATTTGAAAACTTCTTGACGCAATATCACAGTATTCGTGAGCAGCAAGATATTGATGTACTTGATGCAGAAATGAAAAAGGCCAATCCAGTCTATATTTTAAGAAATCATATGCTACAAACAGCCATTGAACAGGCTGAACGTGATGATTTTTCTGAGGTTGATCGTCTATTTAAATTGCTTAGTCATCCCTTTACCAAACAAACGGATTTAGAAACAGCCAAAGATTTAGCGCCTTTACCGAGCGACGTTCCTGAAGTGATGGTGAGTTGTTCGTCTTGATCAAATAAATTGCCGAATCACTTTCTTTGATCTGACCCATCATAGTTACCCACAATTTCTGTGGATAAACTTGTGTTTATCCACAGGATAAATCCACAATCACAAATTAACTACAGCTTTTGTCTTTAGAATGAATAAAATTTAGGCAATACAGGGTTTTACAACATTAGTATTCTAAAATGAATAAAAAATACCTCATTCCATGCTTGATTCTTTTGGCTATAGCTATAGCAAGTGTCTGGACTTATCAAAAATATAATCAATTTATTCCAACCGCAAATGCTGCTATACATGTGCAGAATTTATCTGAGCAAGAGATTCAACGACTTCGTCAAAACACGCCAATCACCGAAGTTAAAGTTTATAAATCAGATCGTATTGTTAAACTCATGCATCATGATCAAGACATACGAACATATCCAATGCGCTTAGGCTTTGATCCTATTGGACATAAAGTTAAAGAAGGTGATGGAAAAACCCCTGAAGGTCGTTATATTCTAGATTGGCGGAATCCCAATAGTGCATTTTATAAATCGCTGCATGTGTCCTATCCAAACCAACAGGATAAATCTAAAGCCAACCAACTCGGTGTTTCTCCTGGTGGTGACATTATGATTCATGGTTCAGCAACACGCTCACAAGTGGAAAAGCTGCCTAGTTTAATGACCTACTTACCTAGAAATGACTGGACATGGGGGTGTATTGCCGTTAGAAATATAGACATGGATGAAATTTGGAAGCTGGTCGATGATGGAACAGTGATTAGCATTTATTCATAAAGAATATTTTAAAAAGAGACAATGATGACTGGTGAAGAAATCCGAACTTTAGCATTTAAGATTGCATCACATTTACCTAAATCCGAACCTGACTATCCTTTTGGTGAGGATGTTCCTGTTTTTAAAGTGATGGGAAAAATGTTTATGTTAGGCTCTGAACTGCATGGCAAAAAACTGATTAATTTAAAAGTTGAACCTGATCATGGCGAAATGTTGAGAGATCTCTACCCCTCGATTCAGGTGGGCTACCATATGAATAAACGTCATTGGATTTCAGTCTATGAAGGCGAACAGATCAGTGCTGATCTGATTCAAGACTTAGTTGAAGGCTCTTATGAGCTTGTGAGCAAGAGCCTGACCAAAGCCCAAAAGCAGGTATTGGCGGTTTATCAACACATTAAATAATTAGCGGGCTTTGGATCGCACATTTGACCAACAGACCTAAGCTCTATCTATCCACGATTCAGTCAAAATCAGAATGTATCAATAAACATAAAGTTATATGTTTATTTTTCAAACATAACTTTTTACATTTATAAACATTTACCCACAATATCTGTGGATAAACCTGTGTTTATCCACAATGATGAACTTAAAATGTTGAAAACTTAATCTTCTGGATATTCAAAACGGTAGCCTACGCCATAAACAGCTTGTACCCATTCATGACGATTTCCAGTTTCCGCAGCTTCAGATATTTTACGACGTAAGTTCTTGATATGACTATCAATAACACGGTCAGCAACATCAAAACTATCTGGGTTAATATGGTCTAAAAGTTGCGCTCTAGAATAGACTTGTCCCAAATGTTCGAGGAAAAGCTCTAAAAGGCGGAATTCAGTTGGCGTTAAATTCAACGATTTTTGTTGATACCAGATACGTTGTTGTGCTTTATCAATACGAAATAAGTCATTGGCTTCAGGTTCAGCTTTACGTTCTAAACGGCGTAATACCGCTTGTACACGTGCCACCAACTCTTTTGGGCTAAAAGGTTTGCAGACATAGTCATCTGCTCCCATATTTAAACCCAAGACACGATCGATTTCTTCAGTTCGTGCAGTCACCATGATAATCGGTAAGTCGGTTTGCTCACGTACTTTACGGCAAATGGTCAAACCATCCATACGCGGGACCATCAAATCCAACACCATTAAACTTGGCTTGCGTTGCAGGAAGCTGTCATAAGCTTCTTGACCATCATGAAACATACTGACTTCAAAGCCCGCTGCTTCTAGATAATCCCGCACCAATTGCGCAAGTTCAACTTCATCCTCTACCAGCATGATATGCTTCATGTTGTACTATTCCTTTTAAACTTTAGTATGTTTTGAAAATGTCAGTTTGCAACGCAAACCGCCTAATGGCGAATGATCAAAAGTAAGCTGACCACCGAGTGTTTGTGCAATTTTACCTGATAAAGCCAAGCCCAATCCTGTACCACCCGTACTACGTGTACGTGAATTATCCACACGATAGAAACGTTCGCCCAAGTGTGCAATCTGTTCATCACTCAGACCCAATGGGCTATCATCGACGATCACACTCCAAGAATCTGCATCTTGCTCTGTATGCACTTGGACTTCACCACCTGCCTCAGTATAGCGAATACTATTTCCAAGTAAGTTGACCATAATTTGCTTAAAGCGATCTATATCTAATTGTAATTTCGCTCCCTCACCTGTGGCAGAAATTGTTAAATCAGCCTGTTCAAATTTAGGTTTAAAATTCTCTATTTCTTGTAAAACCACCGACCAAGGATCAATTTCTGCAAAGTAGCATTTTAATTGTTGTGCTTCAGCTTGCGCCAAATCGGCTAAATCCTGTGTCAACTTTTTCAAGCTCGTAACCTGACGTAACATCGCTTCAAAATGTTCAGGTGTCGGCTTGCGAATCCCATCTTGCATGGCTTCAATCTGTGCTTGTAATACTGCTAATGGCGTTTTTAACTCATGTGAAGTATCTGCAACCCACTGACGGCGTGATGTTTCATGCTGGTCAAGAATGACGGCCAACTGATTTAACTCTGTCGACAAGTCTCCTAATTCATCATTGCGGTTAATCACCACTTGATGCTGGTAGTTACCTTTGGTTAGTTCGCGAGTTGCGTTCAATAAACGTTGAATCGGTGTTTTAAAATAAGTCGCCAATAACAATGCTGCAACCAAACTGGATAAGAAGGTGAAGATATAAATCAGCACTAAATAACGCTTTTGATTACTAAAGAAGTTAATACTCAGCGCATCATCCTGATCTAAAACTGGTTTTAAACCCAAGTAACCGACCACTTCGTCATTGACTAAAATCGGACGATAAGACACCTGATCATCTGACGGTTCACCTAAAATAAACTGTTGTTTTGCATCATATAAAGAAAGTCGTGAACTCAGTCCCAAACGGTCAGGCAATGACACAAATATCTTTTTGCCATTCTGCGGATTTACCGTTCGCATCGGATCTCGCGTTGATGCTTCTTTCGCTGCAGAAGCTGCTGCTTCGTGTCCTGCTGAAAGATGACTTTTATCTTTACCTATAGGCGGTTTATTTGCTTTACGATCTGAGGGTCTATATAAGTTTTGATTTGAACTAAGCGGAAATTTCAAACCTTCAAAAGGTTGATAAGCCGAGGGTAAATTTTCTTCGAGAATTTTCAGTTCTTCTTTATCCAGCTGAGACTTATGAACTGCACCGTCCGTTTGTCCCAAAGTCGTCACCATTGTATGTTCTTTAAAGTAGCGTTGCTGTAAAGCGATATCATACTGACGACGTAGCCACCAGCGTGATAATTTATCATAATCATCAGGCGCAGCATCACCTTCAATTTGCAAAATCTGTGCTTGAACCGCGTTACCCCAGTCTTGATAGACCCCATATACATCTGCCAAGTTTTCGATCAGATGATCAAGTTTCTGCATTTCAACATCTGCAACATATCTGGCAAAGTTCTTTTGCATGGTCCAATGTAAGACACCCAAGCTCACTGTTGTAATGACTAAAGTTGTCAACAAAACAGTCAGAAATAAGCGTAATGCAATGGGAACTCGACGTATTTTCAAAACTGGTCTCACGTTTTTCTTCTCATTTCAACATTGTACCCAACAGTTGCTCAAAATTCTCTCCATTGTTTCTACATCATTATTATTTAATCTTTACTGTATCAACAGAACATCAAAATATTCATTGGAGTAGTAACAATGAAAGCAATGACAAAAATCGCACTGGTATCAGCAAGTATTTTAACTGCGGGGGCTTTGACAGCCTGCCAATCCAATCCTGGTCCTAAAGACGGTCCAGATGGTCGCCCAATGATGCATGGTGAGCATCATAAAATGTCACCAGAACAACGTGAAGAAATGAAACAGAAGCGTGCTCAACATAAAGCGTTACGCCAACAAATGCAAAAAGCCTGTGATGGTAAAGCAATTGGTCAAACGGTTCAGGTGACAGCAGGTCAGCAAAATATTAATGGTACATGTAATATCGTATTCAAGCCTGATCACAAGGCGATGAAAGAGATGAAACAAGATTTCCGTCGTGATGGAGAACAACGTGGCCATATGATGCGTCATGACGGGCCACGTATGAAAGACATGACCGAAGAACAACGTGCTCAAATTAAGCAAGAATTTGCACAAAAACGTGCAGAACGTAAAGCACAGTGGGATGCGATTCAAAAATCATGTGCAGGCCAGACTGATGGCAAAGCAATCCAAGTAAAAATGGGTGATAAAATCATCGATGGTAAATGTGTTGTTAAATTCCAACCAGAATTTAAACCAGGCGAAAACATGCCCATGATGCCATCAAAAGTTTAATTCCTATCTCGGTTAAATATAAAAAACGACCCAAAAGGGTCGTTTTTTATTTGCCACGAACATTTATTTGAGTTTACTTGGAATTATCCGAAATCAAAGCCACTTGTTGGGCATAATTTAATAGCTTAAGTTTAGAAGCCGCTAATTCTTCAGCAGTAGCTTGACGGGTGATATCCCGATGAATGCGCAATACATGCTGACGTAAAGAATGACTTTCTGCAGCATTATAAGATTTACAGAATTCTTTAATTGCAGGATCACGCTGTTCAATCATTCGATCAACCCAACGATCCAATTGCGCCAACTTTTTAATCCCTTGTTTAGGGGTTAAATAAGACAAAATGATAGCTTCGTCTTCATTACGCAAAAGCTTTCCAATCCGTTGAAATTGACGGCGACGTGCTTCAAAAGACGTGATCAATTGCACATCAAGCAAAGCCTCAATCAACCGATCTTCAACAGGTAAAGATTCAATTTGTTTCTTCGACAACTCTGCGAGTTGTTCACCTAAAGCAGCCATACGTTGTACAGCTTTTTTCTGTTCGGTTTTACTTGCACGCCCTTCTAAAGACTCAAAATCATCTTCAGTAAAACGTTGCGGACGACGTGCCACGATTATTCTGCCTCGTAAAATTTATCTGCGAACAGTGCTTGAACTTCAGACAAAGCTTTTTCTTCATCTGCACCATCAATCACTAGACGCAAGGTGGTTCCTTTACCCGCTCCGAGCATAAGTAAAGAAAGGATATTCTTGGCATCGACTAACTTGTCACCCTTACCAATTTGAATAGAGCATTTAAATTTAGTCGTGACTTCGATTAGTTTTCCAGATGCACGCGCATGTAATCCTAATTTATTAATTACGTCAACAGTTGTGTCAATCATGACCAGTGCTTCATTTCTCTATGTAATACCTGAATAGTCCATTTCGACTCAAGAGCCTTTTTCAACCTATCCACAATATAAACCGAACGATGTTGCCCCCCCGTACAGCCAATTGACACTGTAATATAGTGACGATGACCTTCCGAAAAAGCAGGCAACCACTTATTTAAAAACTGATAGATGTCTTGATACATCTCATTTGCTTGCTCGCTGGCTTCTAAAAATTTACGTACTGGTTCATCTAAACCCGAATATTTACGTAACTCTAAATCCCAATGTGGATTCGGCAAATGCCTTACATCAAAAACAAAATCTGCATCTAATGGAATACCATGTTTATAACCAAAAGATTGCAAAATTAAAATGAGTTTATCGGACTGTCCCAGTTTGGACAATAAGGTATCTTTTAAATCGTGTACACTTTTATCCGTTGTATCGATATGTACTGTTGCTCGCAGTTGAATGGGGAGCAATAAATTTTTTTCTTCTTGAATACATTCATTCAAACTTTGGAAGCGGTTTGACAAAGGATGTGGACGTCGCGATGCGCTAAAACGTGAAATCAACTCCTGATCACGCGTCGTTAAATAAATAACGTCTACGCTGCCATGTTTCTGTAACTGTTGAAAAACCTGATCAAAACCTTGTAAATCTTCTTTGGCGCTTCGAACATCGACACCCAGTGCCAATAATTCTAAATTGTTTTCTCTATCCAGCTTTTCAACGATTTCAGGAAGCAATGCCAAAGGCAAATTATCGATACAGTAATAACCCAAATCTTCAAGCACCTGCAAAGCAGATGATTTACCTGAACCAGACTGTCCTGTTACGATAAGTATGCGCTTCATGGCATGGCGATCCTAAAAGCAAAGTTTATGTAAAATGTTTTACTTGTAAATTGTCAATCAGACGAGTCTTGCCTAATTTCGCTGCAACAAACAATACAACATCTTGGTCGAATTGTTCAACTTTTTGCAACGTTGGACTACGTGCTTCGACATAATCCACAATCAACCCTGCATCATTTAAACTTTCACGAATTTGCGCCAAGACATCTACAAGTGTTTTACCTGCATGTAAATCTTGTTCAGCAGTCGTTAAGCTCTTAAAAATAACAGGAGCTGTTTGACGATCTTGTTCAGATAAGTAACCATTACGAGAACTTAAGGCCAAACCATCTTCAGCACGTGCAATTGGCACACCAATCACTTCAATTGGCATATTCAAATCACGAACAACCTGCTTAATCACAGCCAATTGTTGATAATCTTTCTGTCCAAAAAATGCAAAGTTCGGCTGTACAATATTAAATAATTTGGTGACAACAACAGCAACACCATCAAAATGACCTGGACGTTGTAATCCGCACAAGTCATTGGTAATTTCGCCCACACTAATATTGGTTAAGCGTGGGAATTTACCATACATTTGTTCCACAGAAGGTGCAAAAACAATGTCGCAACCCACTTCAGCAAGTAAATTACTGTCTTGCTCAAGTGTACGAGGATAATTATCAAAATCTTCATTCGGTCCAAATTGGATTGGATTGACGAAAATACTGACCACCACCACATCACATAATTTACGCGCTTCACGAACCAGATTTAAGTGGCCTTGATGTAGATTTCCCATCGTCGGTACAAAACCAATGATTTTACGTGCCGATCGAGCAGGTTGAAGTGATGCTGTTAATCCTTGAATGGTCGTTTCTGTTTTCATGTTTACAGCTCTACTTGGAAAGTATGTTCTTTGGCAGGGAATGATTGCTCTTGTACAGCAACATGATATGCCTTAAATGCATCCACGATTGCAGTTTCCCCTGCTTGTTCTTTCATAAAATTACGTACAAAACGTGCCACTTTACCAAACGTCAAACCAAGCATATCTTGCACCACAAGTACTTGACCATCGGTATCTGCACCAGCACCAATGCCAATCACAGGAACGTGTGGGAACAATTCAGCAATTTCTTTACCCATCTGTGCCGGAACACATTCAAGCAATAACACAGCGGCACCTGCCTCAACTACAGCTTTACAGTCCGCAATCAGTTGATCTGCTGATTCACGCGTTTTCGCTTGTAATTTATAACCACCAAAAACATGCACCGATTGTGGTGTTAAACCCAAATGTACACAAACAGGAATACCATTTCGTGTCAAAACTTCTACAGTTTCAGCCAGCCACTCACCGCCCTCAATTTTCACCATTTGAGCGCCCGCTTGCATCACGGTTTTTGAATTGAGCAACGCATCATTGAGCGTGGCATAACTCATAAAGGGTAAATCACACAGGACAAACGCATGTTGATTTGCACGACGTACAGCCGCAGTATGATAAGCCATATCTGCAACAGTCACAGGCAAGGTAGAATCATGCCCTTGGATTGTCATCCCTAAAGAGTCACCAATCAAAATGGTGTCAATCTCAGCAACTTCCATACCTTTTGCCATACTTGCATCATAGCAAGTTAAGCATGAAAATTTACGTCCCTGAGTTTTGAATTGTCTTAAATCACTTAGGCTAATCATGACGATATTCCTCTATCAATGAGAGTTCCTCTGCCCATTCAATCCTTTAATCAGCCCATGACTGATCTGCTAAAACACGAAGGGTTGAATGTTGCACGAAATCTAACTTTTGCAATGATTGTCCATTGACTTGGATCTCAGGATCGAGATCCAACAATGGAATCACCACAAAATCACGCTCTAAAATACCGATATGCGGTACTGTGAGCCGCTCATTTATAATGTTTTTTTCAGCATAAAGCAAAAGATCTAGATCTAAAGTACGCTCACCCCAGCGGCGTAACCGTACTCGACCTGATTCATTTTCAATACGTTGCAGCTCATCCAGCAAGGCCAAAGGCGCTAAATCGGTGTGTAATTCTGCAACTGCATTGTGATAATTTGGCTGATCTTGAGGCCCCATCGGCGGGCTTTGATACAGCTTTGAAACGATAACAACACCTAAGTTTCTGAGTTTTTCTACAGCTTCCCGTAAAATTTGCTCAGAATCACCTAGATTACTGCCTAAACCAATATAGGTTTTAATCATGATTGGGTCGGTCCAAAAATCACACTGCTTAAATCACGTTGTACGCGTCTACGCTTGGTAATTGGATGATCCGCTGTGATCTCGCCTTTGTTTACTGCTGTTCGAGCATCATTTCTACTTCTAAAATCTTGAGATGATGTTGAATTTGGCTTAGTCCGCGAACGACGGCTACGAGATTCTTGTTCTTTCACCAATGGTTCAATTTGCGTGGAAGCTGCTGCTTTTACATCTTCAACAGGGGCAACTTCAGCAAGTTTCTTACGACTCTTGGCACGCTGACGATTATAGCTGCCAATTGCACGCTCTTTCTCATCAGTCGACATGTCTTGGTAAGCTTCCCACCATGCACCCATACCATTAGTAGAAGCATCACCTGACTTCTCTCTCAACAGCAAGAAGTCAAATCCTGCACGGAAACGTGCATGACCTGAAAGCGCTTCAATCTGTTGTGGTTTCGGGTTGAGCAAACGACTTTGCATTTCCCAGACTTCACGAATAAAGGTTTCGGCAAAACGAGGAATAATGGTTCGTGTCGCTTGGCGTTTTAACACATCCAAACCTGCTTGAGCACGTGCTTCTGCAGCAACCACACCTTTAGCATGGTAGAAATCACAACGCGCTAAGAAATTATTCCAGAGCAATACCGCATAGAAAAATGCAGGATTAATGGTTTTACCCATTTGAATCCGTTGATCGGTATTCTTCGCTGCACGCTCTATAAATTGGGTAATCTCAGGGCTAATATCAGCAAATAATTGCTTCCAAATACCAAATTCAATCAACATCGGCATCACACGATGCAAATGCCCCATGGTGAATAATTTTTGCGACTCATCATATAAACGATGTGGAGAAACATCACGCAGCAATTGCGTCATTTCTTGGGTAAAAACGTCTAATATTTTAGGATCTATACTAAAATTTAACTTCGCAGCAAAACGTAATGTACGCAACATCCGTACTGGATCTTCTTCAAAACGAAGTGCTGGATCACCCAATAGTCTTAAAGTTTTAGTTTTTATATCATCAATAGCATGACAAAAATCGAGCACTTCCCCTTTTCGAGGTTGGTAATACATGGCATTGATGGAAAAATCACGTCGAGCAAAATCTTGCTCTATTGTTCCCCAATTGTTGTCACGTAAAATCATCCCTTGTGCAGAGGTAATGGCTTTTTTCGGTGGGGCACGGAATGTCGCCACCTCAATCAATTCACGACCTGAGTACACATGTGCCAATTCAAAACGTCGCCCAATAATTCGGCAACGACGACCAAATACCTCTTTCACCTGTGAAGGTGTTGCATTGGTCACAGCATCGTAGTCTTTCGGATTTAAGCCAAGCATTAAATCACGTACACCACCACCGACTATATAAGCTTCATAGCCAGCTTTAGTTAAAGAATCAATAACATCTAAAATGGAGGAAGGTAATTGAGCGGTGGATAACCCACACTTTGACGCACGCAAAGTTTGCAAAAGACACTGTCTCCTACGTCAGGACGTAAAAATCATAATTGTGCTAATGATATCGCTTACACAGCTAAAGGGCAATTTGATTCTCGCAAACTTCACTTGAATTTATGGACTATTGATAATTCGTCGATCTACAGGCTGTTAAACCCATCATAAACTCAGCCGTGCTCTATTCTGCTCGAAAAGTTTCTCGCCAATCCCTTTGACCTTTTTTAAGTCATCGATACTTTTAAATCCGCCATTCTGATTACGATAAGCAATAATCGCCTGTGCTTTCTTTGCCCCCACACCCGTGAGCTGTTGTAATTGTTCAGCATTTGCAGAATTTAAACTGACTTTTAAAGCTGAGCTGTTTGAAGACTGGGCAGATGATGAAGGGCCTTTGTGACTACTGTTCGATGGCGATTTTTGGCTATTCGGTCGTGAAAGATAGTATTGATCGTCGACTTTTTTTAATTGTGCATCATGGGCCTGTTGTTGTGCTTTCCAGTTGAGATAAGCTTGATCAAACTGTTGTGCATACAAGCTCAAGGAGCAACTCAAAAGCACCAATAAAAAAGACGATTTAATTAGTTTTACTACACGATTAAAATAAAAATGCTGATTACTCATTGCTAACCTGTGATTTTAATTGTTGCTTTGCCTGATCCCAAAGAAGATCCATTTCTTCTAAAGACACATCTTCTAATCTTTTATTTTTAAAATTGATTTGATCTTCAATATAAGCAAAGCGAGATTTAAATTTATAAATGGTTCCTAACAGCGCCATCTCACTTGAAATGCCTAGTTTACGCCCTACATTGATTAAAGAAAATAAACAATCACCAAATTCATCCATAATTTCATCAGGTTTTTCCGATTGCAGCGCCTCTTCAAACTCTGCCAGTTCTTCTTTGACTTTATCGTAGGCCTGCGCCACATCAGGAAAATCAAAGCCTACTTTTGCGACATTTTTTTGAATGTTTTCTGCCTGAGATAAAGCGGGACCATGTTTTACCGCATCTAATCGAGATTGAGTTTTGCCCTGTTTTTCTTGTTGTTTAATTTCCTGCCACAACACCGACACTTGTTCAGGCGTTAAATTATCAAATTGTTGTTTTTGGAAAACATGTGGATGGCGTCGGATCAATTTTTGACAAAGTACATCGACAACATCGTTAAAATCAAAAGCCCCCTGCTCACTGTACATCTGTGATTGAAAAACCACTTGCAGCAATAAATCACCTAATTCATTTTTAATTTCATCTATATCACCAGAACGTACTGCTTCTTCTACCTCATATGCTTCTTCAATCGCATAGCGCGTTAAACTTTCAGGTGTCTGTTCACGATCCCAAGGGCATTCTGCACGTAATTGTTTCATGATGGCGAATAGCTGTTGCATTTTATGTCCTTTAAGATCAATAACAAATGACTGCACAACACTTGTTGTTATGCATGTTTTATGTTCAACTCTTTGCAATCAAAATAAACTAAAAAGGATGCTGCAATGAGTCAAAGCATATTCATTAGTGGTGCTGCGCAAGGGATTGGGGCTGCGATTGCACGTCTATTCTACCAACAAGGTTATCAAGTTGGTATTTATGATATCAATGAAGCGCAGGCTCAAATTTTAGCAGATCAATTGGGTGACAATGCCAAAGCGGGCAAATTAGATGTGAGCGATTATGCACAATGGCAAACCGCGCTTAAAGAATTTTCTCAATGGGCAAATGGCCTCAACATTTTAGTCAATAATGCTGGGATTCTTTATTCTGGAGATTTTGAAAAAACTCAGATTAGTGACCATCACCGCACAATCAATATCAATGTCAATGGCGTTTTAAATGGCTGTCATGCCGCACTTCCTTATCTGAAAGAAGCAAAATTTGCGCGTATCATCAATCTTTCCTCAGCATCAGCCATTTATGGACAAGCAGATTTAGTCTCTTATTCTGCCAGTAAATTTGCCGTACGCGGTATTACAGAAGGGCTAGATATCGAATGGCAAAAATACGGCATTCGTGTACTGGATGTGATGCCGCTTTTTGTCCAAACAGCGATGGTGACAGACATGGATGCAGGCGCGATTCAAAACATTGGGGTCAGTCTCACGCCCCAAGATGTTGCCGAACAAGTGTTTGGCTTAGTCAAAGCCAAAGGAAGCATCTTAACGGCTACGCATACGCCTGTGGGATTGAAAACCAAAATTATGTTCCAACTCTCTGCAATCAGCCCCCAGTTTGTCAATCGTTTAGCCAATTTACTGCTCACCAAAAAGTAATTTTTGCTCGCCTATAGGTCATAAAAAAATTATGGCTTATAGGCTTAAGTCATTTATATTGATATAAAAATATTTTAGATTTTGATTGTAATGCCGCCTTATGGAAGCGCCTATTTCGCTTCCTGACAGCTTTGTAATTTTTGTTTTTGTTATTTTAATTTATAGTTTTGTTTCCAATGTGCAAATGGAATAAACAATGAAAAAAACACTCCTAACAATAACCATACTTGTATCAAGCACAATCCTAACTGCTGCCCCACTGAGTACTACTGAACTAAAAAGTATGGATTGTGCCGCGCTTGCTGTTGAAAAAGCCAATGCAAGCCGCGTGCTCTCCACTTCTGAAACTAAGGCAACAGGCAAAACCATTAGTAAATGGGCGGGTCTTGCAAGTAGTGCTTTAAATGCTTTTGGTGGGGGCTCTGATACAGCATCCAAAGCTGGAGGCTTTGCCAATAAGGTCTCGACTGAGTCAGATCCTGGTCAAGTCGATACTCAACTTATGACTGATGCTCAAGCCAACATAGAAAATATCGCCATTTACCAAAACTCAAAAAAATGTAGCGTGTAATTTTTATAGGGTGATTTCAAATCAAAAAACCTGCATTGTGCAGGTTTTTTTGAAATACATGAGGTCAGAACAGCGAACTAATTGCCTTGAACCAAGCGTCGAGCACTGATAATGCCAGGCTGTTGTTCCAATCTTGCCAAGAGGCGAGACAATTGCGCCAAGCCTTTCACTTCAATCAACAATTTCATATTGGCAATACCATCTGCTTCAGAAATCGTATTCACCTGACGGATATTGATCTGATCTGAAAAAATCACTTGGGTCAAATCTTTTAACAAACCACGGCGATCATACGCTTCCACCACAATTTGCACACTTTGCCCACGTGTCGGTTGCATCTCCCAATCCGCTTCAACCGCACGATCAGGTTCTAACTTGATCATGCGCATATAATCTGGGCATGCAACCTTGTGAATACTGACACCACGATTCAATGTGATATATCCAGCAATCGATTCACCATGAACAGGCTGACAACATTGTGCAATATGTAATTCAACATTGTCCAAACCATCAATTAAAATTCCATGCGCCGACAAGGTATGACTTGCGCGTGGATTTAATGTTGGTTTTAAAACCAGCTCTGGTTCATCCTGATCTAAGTGCATGTGGCGATTGACTTGATTGATCAAGGCATGCAGGCTAATTTCCCCACTCACCAATGACACAAGAATGTCATCCCCAGTTTTCACATTGAAATGATTACAATAATCACTTAAATCAATACTTTTCGGGTGAATCGCTAAACGTGAAAGTTCTTTATTAAGTAACTCACGCCCAACTTCCAGATTTTTGCTGCGATCTTGTTGTCTAAACCAGTGGCGCAACTTGTCACGCGCACGCGCTGTTTTAATATAACCCAAAGAGTTAACCAACCAATCACGATTGGGTTCACGATCTTTCTTGGTTAAAATCTCAACCTGTTCACCTGTTTTTAAGGTATAGGTTAACGGCACATAGCGTTGATTGACCCGTGATGCATAGCACTTATTGCCGACTTCGGTATGCACATGATAAGCAAAATCAAGCACCGTCGATCCGCGTGGTAATTCTTTAATATCGCCATCACGACTAAACACATAGATTTTTTCAAAACCTTCAAAATCTTGAATTTGTTCAAAATCTTCTGTTTCATCTTCATTGGGATGCGCACTGGTTTCGGTACGTTCTTGATAATGTTCAAGCACTGCACGTAAAGAATGCAAACGATGATTAAATGAATAGTCAGTGGTTTTCGAGCCTTCTTTATAATTGAAGTGTGAACACACGCCCAACTCGGCTTCTTCATGCATTTCTTTGGTTCGGATCTGGATTTCCAAAGATTTATTTTCTGCAATCACCGCAGTATGCAAAGAGCGATAACCATTGGCTTTGGGATTGGTAATATAGTCATCGAACTGATGAGGAATATGACGCCAAATTTGATGCACAATGCCTAAAGCGTGATAACACTCTGCGACAGATTTAACCAAGACCCGTAACGCGCGAATATCATAAAGCTGATCAAAACTTAGATTTTTACTCTTCATTTTGCGGTAGATCGAATAAATATGTTTGACCCGACCTGAAATCTCGGCCTCGATATCATGCCCAGCCAACTCATTTTTGAGTTTATCCACCACAAACTGGATATATTGTTCACGCTCTAGACGCTTTTCATTGAGTAAAGAAGCAATCTCTTTATAACGTTCTGGTGCCAAATAACGGAAAGCAAGATCTTCGAGCTCCCATTTTAATTGGGCAATGCCTAAACGATGCGCCAAAGGTGAATAGATGGTGAGAATTTCTCGTGCAACACGCTCTTGACGTTCTTTTGAAGAATGCGCCAATTCACGTAAAGCAAAGGTCCGTTCAGCCAGTTTAATCAAGACCACTCGGACATCTTCTGTCACAGAAATCAACATCTTGTAGATGCCCGTCAGATGTTCACGCTGATTATTATTAAAGTGATCTTCTAAACGTTTATTCTTTTCAATCAGTTCAGAAAGTTTACCCATCGCCAAAGTGCCTTTGACAAGGTTGTAAACCTGCTCACCGCATTGCTGCTGTATTTCCTCTAAGGTGGTGAGATCCTCACGCACACTACGATAAAGCACAGCTGCTGCCAGCGTATCTTCATCGACATGTAAATGTGCGAGAATATCGGCCATCCCAATGCCTGTTGCAAAGGTATTGGTTCTGGAATTTACTGTGGTCGCCAATTCTTTTTGTAATACTAATTGCGCGACTTCTTCTAACTGCTTAAGTTCAGCACCGTCTAAAATTCCACGCACTCGATCTAGCCAAGTTGCTAGAGCCTGTTGCGCTTCATCGGCATGTTCTACAGTCGCTTCCTCTGATAGCTCATTGAGCTGATCAGGAAGTTGCTCACGTACTGTGACCATACCCTACTCCTCTAACTCTATATTTCATTATAAATCGTTTATCTCTAATTTCTTTTCAAACAAAGCAATCGATTCTACATGCCCTGTGTGCGTAAACATGTCCATCACACCGGCTTTAGTGAGCTGATAACCATGTTGTACCAAAATTCCAGCATCTCTGGCCAATGTTGCTGGATTACACGACACATAAACGATTCTTTGCGCACCAAATTTGGGCAAATAATGCATAACTTGTTCTGCACCCGCACGAGGAGGGTCAATCAATAATGCATCAAATCCTTGATTTGCCCAAGAATAATGCGAAAAGTCTTTTGTTAAATCTTGTGAATAGAATTTAACATTGCTTATGCGATTGTTCAGTGCATTTTCTGTACCACGCTTCACCATCGCTTCGCTACCTTCAACAGCAATGACTTTTCCTGTAGCACCCACACGTTGAGCGAGCGGCAGAGAAAAATTCCCCAATCCACAAAATAAATCCAAAACAGTTTCACCTGCTTTCAACTCAAGCAAATCACATGCCAGATTAACCATCTGTGGATTTACAGTGGGATTCACTTGGGTAAAATCTGTTGGATTAAACGCAAACTCGATATCAAAATCTTTTAAACGGTAATGCAAATGCATGTCTGCCTGAGCATCATCTAGCCGTTGTACACTTTCCACACCCGCAGGTTGCAAATACAACTGCCACTGTTTCTGTAACGCATATTGTTGCAATAGGTTGACATCATGGGCTTTTAATTTTTCAGTATGGCGAACCAATAATGAAATTTCGCTATCGCCTTTGGCTAATTCTATATGACCAATGCTGCTTTTGCCTTTTAGACTTTCGAGTAATGCCTTGATTTCAGGTAAGGCCTGATCTAATTCAATATCTAAAATTTTACAGGTTTCAATTGCAGTTAAGTGATTGCTCTGCGCTTCACGGAAACCCATCAATAATTTATTTTGTTTAGCTAAATAACGCACCCCTATTCGGGCTTTATGCCGATAGTCGGTACGCGTTGAACGCAATGGCACTAACCACTGTTCAGGTACTAAGCCTGCAAAGTGGCTAAGATGTGATTTTAAAACATCTTGTTTTAAGCGAATTTGCTCATCTGGATGAATATGTTGCATATTGCATCCACCGCAAGTACCAAAATGTGGGCAGATCGGTTGAATACGATATGGATTTGGCTCGCTGAGTAATTCAATACTGTCCGCTTCTTCAAGTTTGGATACTTGACGCGTCACTTGAGCTTTTACGATTTCACCAGGCAGTGCATAGCGAATAAAAACTTTTTTACCCTGCTTTTCACTTGGATGATTGAGTTCTGTTCCATAATGCGCAATCCCTCGCCCTTCGTGTGACAATCTTTCAACTTTAAAAATATATTGTGGAAGCTGAGATGGTCGAGGTTTGGCTCTATGTTTCAAAGGGATACCTAATCGGGTGTGGAGGAAAAATCTGCTTGAGTAAATTCAGTTCGCTGTGAGGTTTCACGCCAAACATTTAAAAACTCATGTTGTTGAGCTTGTCCTTGCAAATAATGAATCGAGGCTTGAATCCATAAACGGTGATCTTGCAAAGAAATCTGACCTTTAAGCAAAGCCCATCTTAAGAAAATCAACCATGTATTTAAAACATCACCTTCGCAATAGCTGGTGAGTTTCAACCATTGCTGTGTATTCACATATTCGGGAACAAAATAACCTGAAATACCACGTTTACCGGGATAACCCAATAAATGCGCAACATCATCTAATTTCTGGAAATGACGTGCATTAAACATCGCCATGACATCCATTAAGTCGACATGACGGTTGTGGTATCTGTTCTGATAGTTATTATACCTTTTTTGTGTGTCAATCTCACCTTGATCGAACAAACTTGGTGCAGATAGTCCATGATACATGGCACGGAATAAAATCACAGGCAAATCAAACTGTGAACCATTCCAGCTCACGAGTGTTGGATGTCTTTTATCAAAGATAGATAAAAATTTTTGTAAAATTTCAGTTTCAGTATAATGTTCTCGACTAAATGAAAACAGTTTCATCACACCATTTTCATCAATCCACAATCCTGAAATACAGACAATTTCATGTAAAGCCAAGCGCTGAAAATCCATCCCCGATTCTTGACGGCGTAGTTTTGCCAACGCCTGTTCTAAATCGTCCTGTGGTAAATCCAAGCCATATAAATGCGCCCCTGACTTAAGATCGGTCAGGGTTTCGATATCAAAAACTAAAACTGGAAGACGCATAAAAGCTTTACTCAATACTCAAGTTTGCCATCATGAAGCAATTTATGACTTCGAAGCAACTATTCTTGATCCTCAACAGAGAACAAACCTGTAGAAAGATAACGATCACCTCTGTCACAGACAATACATACAATCACTGCATCTGGATTTTCTTCAGCAATTTTAACCGATGCCCATACAGCACCACCTGAAGAGGTCCCAGCACTAATGCCTTCTTGACGTGCTAAACGGCGTGCGGTTTTTTCTGCTTCAATTTGCGGAATATCCATGATCTGATCGACACGGCTTGGATCAAAAATAGTCGGTAAGTATTCTTGAGGCCAACGACGAATACCCGCAATATTTGAACCTTCTGAAGGTTGTAATCCGATAATTTGAATATCTGGATTTTGTTCTTTTAAATATTTAGAGATCCCCATGATCGTGCCCGTTGTGCCCATAGAGCTCACGAAATGGGTGATTTTCCCTGCGGTTTGTTGCCAAATTTCAGGACCTGTGGTCAGGTAGTGTGCTTCTACATTGTCTGGGTTGCCAAACTGATTTAATACTAAACCTAGGCCTTCACTTTGCATTTGCAAAGCCATATCACGCGCAACTTCCATATTGGTTGCTTCGATCAATTCAGCGCCATAGGCACGCATTGCATCTTTACGTTCTTGGCTAGAGTTCCCCGGCATGATCAATTTCATTTTATAACCACGCATTGCGGCGACCATTGCCAACGCAATCCCAGTATTTCCACTCGTCGCCTCGATCAACGTATCACCCGGCTTAATTTGACCACGCTGTTCAGCTTTCATGATCATGTTATATGCAGGACGATCTTTGACAGAACCAGCAGGATTATTGCCTTCTAGCTTTGCCAATACTGTTGCTTGAGTATGACTTGCCAAACGTTGTAAACGCACCAAAGGAGTTTTTCCTACATAGTGATCTAACAAAAATTCGTCGGCTAAGAAATCAGGTTGTGTGTGACTCATCGGTTGCACCTATATCGAGGTGGGCATATTGTATGAAAAAAAGAAACATACTGCACATCTTTCCGCTTCATTTTACTTGGAATGATCAAACTAAATTCATATATATCAACAGACCCAAGCAGGAGCATGATTTTCTTTATTGAATAAAATTAAATACATATAAAAAAATAAACTTTACTTAGAATTAGAAATGATAAAGTTATCTATAAAACAGCATAACTCATTTTCAATTCACAAGATTTTTAGTCATATTGTCATGCAGGATGATTAAAGCATGTTAATATCTTTGCCATGGGCAATGAGTTGCTGGAACAATGTCGAATTTCAATAAAAAACTCTTTAAACGCTTAAAACTCAATCACGCTTATGGTCAACTTATTGCGTTAATTTTCGTGCCAATTATGATTTTGGCATGTGTTGGAACAGCACTGGTTCTTTCTGAAACATCAGCTGCGGCCAAGTCCAAACAGCGCTTCCAAGCCATCGCGATATTGAGCCGTTACCAATATACTGCTGAGCAACTCACCGCAGTCATGGAACAAGATCCAATTCAACACGCCAAAGCTGAAAGCATTTTACAAAAAATGTTTAACGAAAAGCATTTACTCAGCGCAGCGATTTTAGATGAAAATAATGTCAATCATTTAAGTGTAGGCTACCAAAATCAACGTGCTTGGCCAAAAATTCCAAAATCAGGCACTTTCTTTGGACCAATTCAAAATAAGTACAACAATATTTATGGGATTAAACTAAACCCCACCAAATCTGCTGAAAATATGTGGTTGGTGATTGAACTTGATAATCAACCTTTAGAAATTTCACATTATCGTGTCATGATCGTATTGATTACGACTGCCTTATTAACGCTCTTGTTGCTTCTATTGTGTCTAAACTTCTATTCAAGACGCTGGATTGCACCGATGTACGAAATTCGGATGCAATTGCAACGCTTAAATGCAGATACGCTTGATCAACATATGGTGATCAACAGTACTGGGGAACTGCGCTTATTACAGCGTGATATTGCCAATGTGGTGAAACGGCTACATTTCAGCTTCCTTGAGCTAAAAGAACATACGGAACAAACAGAAGATGACTTACGTCGTACATTAGACACCTTAGAAGTCCAAAACATTACCTATAAACAAGCCCGTGATCAGGCGATTTCATCCAATCAGGCGAAGTCGGTCTTCCTTGCCAATATCAGTCATGAATTACGTACCCCATTAAATAGTATTGATGGCTTTATTCATTTGATGTTGCGCCAAGACAATTTAAGCAATGATCAAAGTTTATATTTACAGACCATCCGTAAGTCTTCTGCACATTTATTGGCATTGATTAATGATGTACTCGATTTCTCGAAAATTGATGCAGGTAAATTAGAACTCGAAACCGCACCTTTTGATCTTGAAGAAGCAATTTTCGATGTGATGGATATGCTCTCGCCATTGGCAGCGCAAAAACATATCGAGATGGCATTCTATTTTGCAGACAATGTGCCTAAACATGTCATTGGTGATGCCTTACGCTTTAAACAGGTGCTGACCAATCTTATTTCCAATGCGATTAAATTCACCCCTGATGGTGAAATTATTGTTCGTGCGCGGATGGAACATGATGATATCGGACAATGTTTGCTGCACTTTAGCGTACAAGATAGTGGTATTGGTTTAAGTGGCACCGATCGTAAACGACTATTTGAATCATTCTCTCAAGGTGATGCTTCTGTCACTCGCCAATTTGGTGGTACAGGACTCGGTTTAGCCATTTCCAAGCAACTTGTACATTTGATGCATGGTCAAATTGGCTTTGAAGATAACCAAGAACGCGCACCCACAGAAAAAGGTTCAACCTTCTGGTTTACCGCCATGTTAACGGTAAATGAAGATGAAGAAATTGTTCATCCATCATTTAAAAACTTAAATGTGGTGTCTTTCTTGGCACACCCTGCAACCGCCAACGTATTACGTCATTACTTAGAAGACTATCAAGTTCAGCACACCGAAGCACAATCGATTTTAGATCTGTTTAGCCGCCTAAATAGCCTAGAAAAAAATACTGAAAATACTTGGTTGATCGTTGATCACAGTGGAGATACTGAAGCCTTACTTAAAGAAATTCGTGGTCGTTATCAAGGTCATTTGGCGGTATATGGTTATCAAATGTCACTTGATCCAAATATGTTGACTGAATATAAAGCGCGTCCGCTGTATCAACCACTGAGCCGTAGTTCAGTGATTCAACTATTAAGTAATCAGCCTGTTTTTGAACAAGAACATCATAAAGACTTTAAAGGGCAAGATTTACACGTTTTAGCAGTAGATGATCATTTACCAAATTTGATCGTACTAGAAGCGCTATTAGGCGAGCTCAATGTAAAAACCACCAAGGCACTCAGCGGTCAAGAAGCCTTAACCATTATTCAGCAAGGAGTTGAACAAGGCGCTAAACCATTTGATCTTATCTTTATGGATATTCAAATGCCAGTCATGTCTGGGATTGATACCACACGGGCGATTCGCTCTTTGGAATCTACCTTAGATGGTATGCGGATGCCGATTATTGCGTTAACAGCTCATGCATTGGCCGATGAAAAACAAAAACTACTCAAAGTGGGTATGGACGACTATGTAACCAAGCCGATCCAGATTGAACAAATTATTCAAATTCTCACCAATTGGACAAGCGATAAATTTATTCAACATCAGCAGCCTATCGAAAATACAGTATATATCGAGGCGCTGGATGCGTATATTTTAGATTGGAAACAAAGTCTTGCTTTAGCAGCCAATAAAGAAGATCTCGCACAAGATTTGTTAAAAATGCTCGTCGACAGTTTTCCAACAGAGCTGGCTGAAATCGAGCAACTCATTGAGCTTGAGGACTTCCCGCAATTAGAACATGTCTTACATCGCTTATATGGTGCTACCCGTTATGTCGGCACACCAAAATTGCAACGCATTACGGGTGATTTTGAACAATTTATTTCTATGCTACGCAAAGAGCGCCGTAAAGCAGATGAAGCCTTTATCCAAGACGTGATGAAACGCTTTGATGAGCTTCAATTGGCGATTCATGAAGTTGAAACAGCTGCACAGCAGATTTTACCCGTTTCATAAATACAGTGCAGTTCTACCCGATTCAGCGTTATAAATGCTTTTCTTATCGCGTTTTAAGCTGTTTTTAAATCCGCAGGATACAACCCAAATTGACTCTAGGTTTTATCCTGCGTATGGCTTTTATTGCTTCTTTAAAACAGCATGAATTAGAACAATCTTTTTATTGCAATCCTGTTTTGGCTTTACTACCCAATTGGCACATCAACACAGTTTCGGTGACTCTACTGTCATGTAACTATTCAATTCACATGCTATGCTGATGACCAAGGAAAAAATGAGTCAAGATCATGGCACTACTACATATAGAAAAAAACAATGGTATCGCAACAGTTTCATTAAATCGTCCAGATAAACGCAATGCCATGAGTTTTGCTTTACTCCGTGAATTGGTAAGCGCCGCACAACAGATTAAAAAAGACCGCAGCATTCGTGTGGTGATTCTGACGGGTGAAGCCAATGTATTTAGTGCAGGTATTGACCTTGCTGACTTAAATAGCCCTAAAAATACAGCTTTTGCTGCTTGGGAACTGATTAAACCCGGTCAAAGCCTATTCCAAAAAGCATTTTTAATCTGGCAAGAACTACCTGTCCCTGTCATTGCAGCAATTGAAGGTTTCTGCTTTGGTGCTGGGATGCAACTTGCATTGGCTGCAGATATTCGTATTGCACACCCAGAGACTAAAATGTCAATCATGGAAAGCCGTTGGGGGCTTGTGCCTGACATGGGCTTAACCCGTTCAATCAAGGGCGTGATTGGTATTGATTTAGCCAAAGAGCTTACCCTCACTGCACGTATTTTTGATGGCAATTATGCCAAAGACATTGGTTTGGTGACGCATGTAGACGACTCACCGTTGGCAAAAGCTCAAGCCATTGCAGAAGAGATGCTGCAACGCTCGCCAGATGCGCTGATGGCTGCTAAACGTGTTTTAGATGCTATGGAACATCAACCTCAGAAATCTTTACGTTTAGAGAAGATTTGGCAGTTAAAATTACTCTTGGGTAAAAATAGTCAAATTGCACGTAAAAAGGATAAAAATCCTGAATTAAAATTTTTACCGCGCCAATACAAATAATCCAAAATTATTATTGAAAGCTTTTTGAGTTATAAAATGAATTTTGATCGTAACAGTAAAATTGCATTTTTAGGGATGGGATTAATGGGTAGCCGTATGGCAACCCGATTAATCCAAGCAGGCTTGCATGTCGCTGTCTGGAACAGAACCGCATCTGCTTGTGACGCCCTTATTGATCTAGGCGCTCACCCATTACAGCTTGAGAATATTGCAGAATATCCGATTATTCTCAGCTGCCTTGCTGATGATAACGCTGTACAGCTGGTCTATGAGCACATTGAGCCCTATTTACAAGCCAAGCAAGTGATTGTGGATTTCTCCAGTTTATCTGTGGATAAAACCAAGCAACTGGCGGAAAGCGCCACAACAAAACAGGTGATTTGGATTGACTCACCTGTTTCAGGTGGAACAGCAGGCGCTGAAAATGGCACGCTGGTTATTTTTGCTGGGGGCAATGCTGAGGTGATCCAAGCACTGAGCCTCGTTTACAATATCCTGTCACAGCGTGTCACACGTATGGGTGAAACAGGTACTGGACAAGCCACTAAAATCTGTAACCAACTTATCGTTGCTGCCAATAGCACCTTGATCGCGGAAGCTGTTGCGCTTGCCAGTAAAGCAGGTGTAGATACAGCCCTATTGGCACCAGCTTTGGCTGGTGGTTTTGCCGACTCAAAACCTTTCCAAATTTTAGCCCCACGCATGGCAACACATACTTTTGAGCCAGTACAATGGAAAGTACAAACGCTTTCTAAAGACTTAAATAATGCTATTCAACTTGCACAACTATTTGATTTAGAAATCCCTGTGGCTCAACGTGCACTTGGGCAATTACAAAGCCATCAAAACAACGGATTTGCTGAGTCGGATTTAGCCACAGTCATTCATCAAGTGGAAAATAAATCGGGTTAAAATACACGGAACTACACATAAATAAGTTGAAAAATAATCTATTGCCTACTACATTGAAGATGAGAGTCCAAATATAGCAAGGAGCGTTCTTATGACTAAACTCGCAGTAAACCTATCTTTGATTTTTACTGAAGTGCCGCTCATTGAACGCTTTGCTTTGGCACATCTTCATGGCTTCCACAATGTAGAAATTCAATTTCCGTATGAATTAAGCATTGAAGAGATTCAAGCGCAACTTGAACAATATGACCTCAGCCTTTGCCTCATCAACGTTCCCACCGGTGACTTGATGCAAGGTGGAAACGGACTTGCTGGTGTGCCTGGTCAAGAACTGGCATTTCATCAAGCCTTGGAACTTGCAATTGAATATGCAGAAGCGCTCAATGTTCCAAACGTCAATATTTTGGCAGGTAAACAACCACAAGATGCCGATTTACTCCCCTGTTTAAACACCTTGGCAAACAATTTAAAACTGGCTTGTCATCTGCTCTCTAATCGTGATATTCAGCCTGTATTTGAAATGATCAATGGTACAGACATGCCACGTTTCTTGGTTCAAAATATTGCACAAGGCCAAGAAATGTTAGAAGCAGTACAGCATCCTGCATTAAAAATGCAATTTGACTGTTACCACATGGCGATGATGGGCGAAGATGTACTGGCAGCCTTACAAGAAAATATTGATTGGATTGGGCATATACAATTTGCTGACTGCCCAGGACGTCACGAACCAGATACCGCACAAATTGATTATTCTGCAATTTTTTCTTGGTTAAAACAAAGCGCCTATACGGGCTTTATTGCAGCAGAATACAAGCCACAATCGCATTCAAATCAGTCATTTGCATGGAAAGAAAAATATTTTTCCAACAACCATAGCTATTAAATAGGTGTTTACTTAAGCAAACGGTTGCATTGTATAATTTGTATTTTTTAGACAAAAGCGCTATATTAGAAGATGAGATATTTTCTGGAAAATATACCTTATATGAATTTAGAACCATCGCCCAGCGCTTCTAATTCTCACGAACTTGCAATGAACACTCAAAATCAAGACGTACAGACTTGTTTAAAAGTCGTACAAGAAGCTCTACTTGATGTAAAAGCCAAAGATATTATTCAACTTGATGTCAGCACTATTAGCAACGTTTCAGATGCAATTGTCATCGCGAGCGGGACATCAACACGCCATGTTAAAGCACTTGCTGACAATGTCGCTGAAGAAGCACGTAAAGCAGGCTTTCGCCCAATTGGTGTTGAAGGTGAACGAGACGCTGAATGGATCCTTATCGATTTAGGATTTGTAGTCGTACATGTGATGCTACCAACAGCACGTAAATTTTATGATCTGGAAAGTTTATGGCGTGCGACACCTGAAAGTGTTGCCTAACGTTTAATACAGAACTTAAATATGAAAAAAGCGACTTTATGTCGCTTTTTTTAGTGCTTGGCTTTTTTCAAAGCTTTTAAGTACTCAATTTTTTAACGACTTAATTGAGTATGCATTACGCAGTTTACAAATCAGTTTAAATGCTAAGAATGCAACGCCAAAACTCCACACGAAATTTACCGCAATCCCAATACTTTGATCGATAACACTGGCTTTGTTGGCTAAATTAATCACGGGGTTATCTGTCAAAGAAACAGCCAGTGTGCCCCATGCTCCACAAATACCATGTACCACAACAACTTCACGAATATGCTTAGAATCAATCCAATAGGTCAATAAACGGGGTAAATAGATTGTGAATAATCCAGAAACCAAGCCAATAATCAATGCGGATGATAAATTCACTAAACCACAACTTGCCGTGATCGCCACCAAGCCACCCAATGCACCTTTAATCATTTCAACCCATGAAATAATTTTATTGTTGAGTACCAAGGAAAAAACCAAGGGTGCAATCATTGCCCCAAAGAGTGCAGCAAAGGCATTGACAACAATGACTCCAATATCCGCATAGAGTGCTGAGATATAAACTACATTTAGACCTGACCATGCCAGCCAAAGAATAAAGCCAGCCAATGCCAAAGATAAGATTTTATAATCTTCAAAGATTAAGTCTTTTTTTAAGATTTCTTGTCGGTCTTGAGGTTTTAAAGTTAAATAGCCTGCCAAAACAATCCATGCTGCCGTGGAATGCACCACTGTTGAACCCGCAAAATCAATAAATCCTAACTCTTTTAACCAGCCCTTACCAAATAAGATATTTCCCCAAGTCCAGCTACTAAAGAAAGGAAAGATCACACCTGCGATCATTAAACCGGTTATCCAGTTGACGAATAAGGGAACTTTACTTGGAATCACTCGCCCAACCACAGTGGTGATTGTGGTGGCCATTAGGGTATAAAAAAATAATAGATTCCAATGCCAGCCATGCAGCATGCCATTCATATATTTTTCGGAGCTGGCATCTCCTGCAAGAAGAATTTTTGCGCAGAAGAAACCAAAAATAAGCGTTCCTAAAACTGCTGAAACATAATTGACCAATAATGCGGAAATTGACTTATAGGTATTTTCATATCCGCCTTCAACTACAGCAAAACCAGCTTGCATCAAAATGACAAATATTCCACCAAAGAATAAAAGCTCGTAGTTGGTAATGAGATTAAAAGCAGCAAGGTCACTTTCTAAACTTGAAGCAAAACTAAAATTTGGATAAAAAAATATGATGCAAATTAAGCTGATGAAGTATTTAAATCGCACTATATAATTAATCCTAACCTATCGCTTTTTCATCGCTTTAAATTCACAATAATTAGTATTTTCGCTACTTAATTATCATTTAATTTATCAAGTATAGAGAATTTCATGGAGAAATAAACTAATTTTTATGTAAAAAATATAGCTTACAAACTACACACGACGAGCAAGATTGTTATGATGGTGATCAAGTACTATTTATTTTTATTTAAAGATAAACAGCTTACATTTAACTGGTTTTATTAAACAATGCCGATTTGCAATACAGGTGGCTTAAGCTTGAAAGTTTCAGCACTTAGACGTATAGATGCCACACTCTAATATGGAATAACGTTGTTGCAATTTATGTGTTATGCAGAATGAAAACGTCTATACAATCTTTAATTAACCATGTTGAATGATTTGAATCTGTGGAAATGCAAAGCCCTTACAGGATAATTCAGAACGCCATGCCACCGTCAGCATGACTCTGCTCAGCTGGAGATTTTGATAGGCAAAGCTGCCCAATAACGGATGCGTAGAGATCCCACCATCATTCATCACATGCACTCCAGTATTTAGCTCATTTAGACTCAAACGAATCCCTAAGCCTGATGCTTTTAAAATCGCCTCTTTTGTGGTCCACACCTTAAACCAAAAAGTAGGATCAAAGTCTAACGCTTGCCAAGCCTGATATTCTTGGGGATGAAAAGCATGTTTAGCTAAAGCCTCAAAGCGCACCTTTCGATCTAAGTCCTCAACATCCACACCCAAATCTTGGATCTGCTGGCTACTCGCCAAAGCATAATGGTGCTGGCTATGTGAATGATTCACGTGAAACTTTGGATAATCAATTAAATAGGGTTTACCAAAATCTGTTTTTTCAAAAGAGTGGTTACTGATTTCAACTGAAAAAATATCGGACAATAATTGGTTTCTATATTGATAGATCGCCTGTTTCAATTCTTGGATCTGCCCCTTTCGATCGCTCGAATGGTAAGTCGGAAGAATATTTTGAATAGAATTAACATCCAATTGAATAATACGATTCACAATCCATTCCCAAACATTTTTCATTATCTTAAATCAAAAAAACCCAAAGATCACTTTGGGTTTTGATGTGTTCAACGCTAAATTTAGCTTCTAAATTTCTTTTCAGCCTTTTTAAATTTCTGTACATAACGACGACGACGTGCTGCAACACGCTCATCAATTTGAGATTTACGGCCTTCAAATGGATTTTCAGCTGTTTTAAAGTCAACGCGAACCGGTGTACCTTCAAGGTTATACACTTTACGGAAGACATTTTCCAAATAACGACGGTAGTCCGCAGGTGTCTTATCCACCTTATTACCATGAATCACAATCGTTGGGGGGTTTTGTCCACCCATGTGGGCATAACGCATCTTAATACGTTTACCACTGATCATTGGCGGTTGATGTGCTTCAGTTGCATCATTCAAAATCTGAGTTAATTTTGCAGGTGAAACTTTTAAGTGTGATGAATCATAAGCACGGTGAATAGTTGGATACATCTCACCGACACCTGTTCCATGCAAAGCAGAAATCAAATGTACTTTTGCCCAAGGAATAAAGTCAAAACGACGATCAACATCCAATTTACATTGTTTGCGATCATACTCAGTCATGTTGTCCCATTTGTTAATGGCGATCACCATGGCACGACCAGCTTCGAGTGCATAACCGATCAAATGTAGATCTTGTTCAACCACACCTTCACGTGCATCTAAAACCACCACGATGACATGTGCATCTTTAATCGCTTGTAGGGTTTTAACGATTGAGAATTTCTCAATCATTTCATCAACTTTACCTTTACGACGTACACCCGCTGTGTCGATCAAGGTATATTGACGACCATCACGCTCAAACGGAATATAAATCGAGTCACGGGTTGTACCCGGTTGGTCAAATGCAACAACGCGATCTTCACCTAACAAACGGTTAACCAAAGTAGATTTACCGACATTTGGACGACCAATAATTGCTAAGCGTAACCCTGTTGCCTTATCGTGTTCTTCTGGGTTTTCATCTTCAGGGACATCCACCAAGATATCCTCAAGCATTTGTTGAACACCACGACCATGACTTGCCGCAACTTGTAAGGGTTCACCCATACCAAGTTTATAAAATTCAACTAATGCAGCTTCAGCATGTACACCATCGACTTTGTTGGCAACCAAGTAAACCTTTTTACCAAGTGTACGCAACTCACGGGCAATCTGCTCATCAGAAGCCAATAGCCCAGCACGTGCATCGACAACAAAAACAATGATATCGGCTTCATTAATCGCAGTTTTTGATTGCTCTGCCATATATGAGTCAATACCACCTTCATTTTCACCGATACCCCCAGTATCAACGACAATGAAAGATTTATTTTCATAAGTTGCATCACCATATTTACGATCTCGGGTAAGACCAGCAAAATCAGCAACGAGTGCATCACGGCTCTTGGTAATCTGGTTGAATAACGTTGATTTGCCGACGTTTGGACGACCAATGAGCGCAATTACGGGTTTCATAAAATAACCTTTATTCAAGATCAGCCAGTATGACTGGTCTGAACATCAGAAATGTATAGGAAGAAGAATAGGAAAAACCTAAAATAAAAACACGGGGTATTGATTTTCAATCACCCCGTGTATGGAATTCATACGGATTGCTCTATTTTAACACAAGACTAAAAAAATAGAGAATCCTAATCGTGTCTGTTGATTAACTGTTAACGACTTTGCCAGATACTCATTGCACCTTTGCGTGTCGAAACATAAACTTGATTATCAATCACTCTCAACGTACGTACTTCACCACTGGTTTTAGCACGACCTAACGTTGTTCCTGTATTTGGATCAATTTGATGTAAATAACCATCTAAATCACCCACAACAAGATTTGAACCGAGCAATACAGGATTGCTTAAGTTACGATTGAGCAGTTGCTCATTTTTCCAAAGCTGCTGACCTGTAATCAAGTCATACGCAATAATTTGACCATCGGTTTGCGATACGATGACTTTACCATCGGTCACTTCTGGACGGTTGATACTGCTTGAATTTTCACTCCACAAAACACGTTGTGAAGCCAAATCTAGAACAGTGACTTGACCTTGGAAACTCGTCGTAACCACATATTGTCCTGAAACAACAGGCTCACTGTCCACATCAATCAAACGCTGAATATCAGAACGACCTTCAGATACCGCAACACGACGTTGTAAACGCGGTACACCTGCAAGGCTATCTATTGCAAAAATATAGCCAGTAGAAGTGCCGATAAGCACGGTACGTGGATCTAAACTAACTGGAGTGGCTTGACCTCTTAAGCTAAATGAAGCGCTTGGTAATTTATAAGTCCACGCTTGCTGACCTGTCGCAACATCTAGGGCATAAACCGTACCGTCATTTGCAACCACAATCACACGACCAGATTGAATCAAAGCAGAACTGATAATTGCACCCGACAATTGCGCAGACCATTTGGTCGCACCCGTTGCTTGGTCTAATGCAAAAACATGGCCTTTTTGATTACCAACAATCACCACACCATCTGCTGCTTCAACACCAGAACTTAAGCCGTCTTTAGTAACTTTAGCATTCCATAAGCGCTGTTTGCCTTTATAGGCAGCCACTTCGCCTTTTGGATCTAAAGCAAACACAACACCATTGTCTGTATCTAAACGTAAACGTAATGCATCTTCACTGCTGGTCGAAGAAACACTGGTCGAAAATACTTGAACCAAGCTCGAAGCTTGTGCAACTTTAGGCAGTGGATTAGGCTTAATCTTCACTTCTTTCGTCTTATTACTTGAACAGCCGATTAAAGCGATTGATAAGATTGCTAAAGCAAAAGGTATTTTAAAATTTCTATCCATTAAGACTCATCCACTTGTGTTGCTAAGATTGGGCGTTCAAGATCAGGATCTTCTACTAATACGCCAACACTTTCGAGTTTAATTTGTAAAATTTGACGTTCTTGTTTACGCTCAACGACCGCATTCCATGCTGCTTGATACGATTTTTTTGCATTTTCAGTGTCATTTTTTGCCACATAAATATCACCTTTTAACTCATCAGCACTTGCCTGAAAAGCAGGATCATTCACAGCTGACAAGGTTTTCAAGGCTTCATCAAACTTCTTTTGCGCCAATTGTGCATCAGCAAGTTTGATTTTTACAACTTGTAACAAACCAGCGTCTTTAATTTTAGAATTTTCAACTTTTTTCAGTTCACGCTCAGCCAATGCATAGTCATTTTTATCATAGGCAACTTTTGCCATGACAATTTGAGCTTGAATTGCATGAACAGAATCTGGATTGTCTTTGACAATTTTATCTGCTGACGCGACTAAGGCAGCAGTGACTTTAGCATCACCATTGGCTGCTCGCGCCTCATCCATCAATTGCTGAACTTTGGCTGTTTCATTTTGATTTTCAGCCAAAGTTTTCTTTTGCCAATATTCCCAACCGAAAAAGGCAATCAATGCAATGAGGACACCTGTCACCATAGCCGAGCCATATTTCTTAAAAAATGACTTCACACTATCCAGTTGCTCATCATCAGTCATTGCACTCATTTGACTCCCCTTTTCCTTATGATTATCGGCTTATTTTGACGAAAATTTTTCAATGAAAAAAGGCACAATTTCAGTGGCCTTAATTTCATATTGTTCTGCTGTCGCAAGTTCTTTGACTAAAACTTGCTGCGCTACAGCCTCACGCTCACCAAAGATCAAAGCATAGATGGCACCCGATTGGTCTGCCTTCTTCATTTGACTCTTCATTGAACCCTGTGAACCTGTTTTCAAACGAATTGTACTATTTACAGCTTCAAGTTGATCACGAATTTGTTCAGCCAATACCAAAGCCTGACCTTGTGTTGCAGGATCTGACAACAAGAATAACTCACATTCACGCACAGGTGTATTGTCTTCAACTTGTTCAAGAAGCAATAATAAACGTTCCATACCCATGGCAAAACCAACTGCTGGTACAGATTGATCAGGCTTACCTTTCAGCTGTCCAACCAAACCATCATAACGACCACCCGCACACACCGTTCCTTGAGAACCTAAATGTGTCGTTGTCCATTCAAAAACAGTTTTGTTGTAATAGTCTAAACCACGGACTAGTTTTTGATTGATGACAAACTCAATACCTGCATCAGTTAAATACTGTTGCAATTGAGCAAAATGATTCAAACTGTCTTCTTTTAAGAAATCATGCAACTTAGGGGCATTTTCAAGAATTTGCTGAGTTCGTGCATCTTTCGAATCTAAAATTCGCAATGGATTGGTGGTTAAACGACGTTGCGAATCTTCATCCAAATCAGCGTGATGCGCTGTAAGAAATTCAACCAATGCAGCACGATACTCTGCACGTTCATCAGACTCGCCCAAGGTATTTAGTTCAAGTTGAACTTTATCTGCAACACCCATGCGTTTCCATAAACGCGCAGTCATGAGAATCAGTTCAGCATCTTGATCAGGTGTCGCTACACCAAAAGTTTCTACACCAAATTGGTGAAACTGGCGATAACGACCTTTTTGTGGTTTTTCATAGCGGAACATTGGGCCAACATACCAAACACGTGGATTTGCACCACGGAGTAAGTTATGTTCCAACATTGCACGTACACAACCCGCTGTGCCTTCTGGACGCAAAGTTAAAGATTCAGGTGGATTACCCTTATCGAAGAAAGTGTACATTTCTTTTTCAACGATATCAGTTGCATCACCAATTGAACGCTTAAACAGATTGGTATGTTCAACCACCGGCAAACGGATTTGCTGATAACCGTATGCATCCATAAGTGATGCTAAATGCTGCTCAAGACGTCTCCACGCAGGTGTTTGCGATGGGAGAAAGTCATTAAAACCTTTAATTGCGACAATTGAACTCATGATGAACTACGAATAATCTCTTTAGCTTTAGCTTTTTCAAGCTCTTGAACACGTTGACGAACCATGCTTTCGATTTCATCAACCAACTGATTTGTATCTATTAAGTGACTCTTTTCGCCATTACGATACACGAGTGAGCGCGGACTTGCACCGACTATACCAATATCAGCTTCTTTTGCTTCACCCGGACCGTTGACTTTACAACCAATGACAGACACATCCATTGGTGTACGAATATCTTCTAAACGCTCCTCTAAAGCCTGCATCACTTTGATCACGTTAAATTCCTGACGTGAACAGCTTGGACAAGCAATAAAGTTAATCCCATTTGAACGAAGGCTCAGGGATTTTAAAATATCAAAACCAATTTTTACTTCTTCTTCAGGCTCAGCCGCCAATGAAATACGCATGGTGTCACCAATACCATCCAACAGCAAACCACCTAAAGCAATCGCAGATTTCACTGAACCCGTACGATAAATCCCTGCTTCTGTTACACCTAAATGTAATGGATTATCAATTTGTGCAGATAATAAACGATAAGCATCCATTGTTAAAAATACATTTGATGCTTTTACTGAAATTTTAAACTCATGGAAGTTTAAACGATCCAATATGTCGATATGACGCATTGCAGATTCAAGTAATGCCTGACCTGTCGGCTCACCATATTTCTTTTGGATATCTTTTTCTAAAGATCCAGCATTGACACCAATACGCATAGAAATATCGTGATGACGTGCAGCAGCAACCACTTCACGAATCTTGGCTTCAGAACCAATATTCCCAGGGTTGATCCGCAAACAGTCTGCACCCATGTCTGCAACTTTCAATGCGATTTTATAATCGAAATGAATATCTGCAACCAATGGTACCGTGACACGTTTACGAATTTCACCAAAAGCTTCAGCAGCTTCCATAGTCGGTACCGATACCCGCATAATGTCCGCACCAACATCTGCACAGCGTTGAATCTGCGCAACTGTTGCATCGACATCACAGGTTTCAGTATTGGTCATACTTTGAATACTGATCGGTGCATCACCACCGACATACACTGAACCTACACGTATTTTACGTGTAGGACGGCGCTTGATTGGATTCTCAATCATGATCTTATCTACTCTTGCCCATTAACGTGACAAACGGAATTCTGCTTTTCCGTTCACTGTATATGGAGACAATGAAATCTGTTCATTATTAAGGCTTAATGACACAGCAGTTGCATCATCGAGACGAATTTGGAATGGTGATTGGCCATTAACGGTTAAAGCAGCCGACTGGCGACCAGTCGCCAGAACTTTTCCTGTACTATCTACAATATGTACAGAAGTTGGATGACTGAAATTCAATACCATTTGATCACCTGAAGTCGCAGTTGCATTGTTTAAATTCAACACTTCTACTTCTGAGGCTTGTGGTTTGGCATCGACATCAGCGCTTTTACCCGATGTCATTTTTTGAATTCCAGCAATCACAGCCCAAATCACCGCAAGCGCAACAATGGCAATTAAAATTCGCTTTAACCATTTTTTATTACGATCACTGTTTGATCCAGGCAATTTCCCCATAATCTTGATTGGAGAGTTGTTCAATGCATGGTTTGGCAAAAGCCCAGTATCATTTTGATAAATTTCATCAAAGCGTTGAATGATTACCGTTGCATCAACACCTAGAAACTTGGCATATGAACGATAATAACCTTTAATAAAGGTTGCTTCTGGCAAAGACTTATATTCATCTTGTTCCAATGCTTGTAAGGTTTTTACAGGCATTTTTAGTTCGTTTGCAACATCTTGAATGTCTAGGTTTTTGGATACTCGAATTTGACGCAAGTACTCACCTGGACGTTGAACATTTCCTAAGCCATTAGATGCTACGTTTGAACCTGTAGGTTGCTGTGAATTAGGATTTACTTCCATACGGCCTCAGTACTGTACTGTAATTGCAGATAACGTTGATATTCTTTACTGTCCGGGAACAATGCACGCAGTTGGTTGACCAACACTTGCATTCCCATCTGATCATTATTGGCACGTGCAATACGTAAACCAATCCAAAGCGCTCTCGCACCCTGTTTGTCCTGACCTACTAAACGAACATATTGCTCATAGAGTTGACTTGCTTGCGCACTTTTTTGTTGCAAATAGAAAATTTCTGATAACTCTACCAGAGAAATAATCGAATCGCGATTGACTTGTAAAGCTTGTTTGAATGCTTTTTCAGCATTTGCCACATCACCCACTTTTAAGTAAACCCGACCTAAATTTTCTAAAGCCTTGTAACGCTGATCATAGCCAAGCGCAGCACCAGCTATACTCAATTGTTCAATCGCGTCATTATAGCGCTCAGTAACAAATAAATATGTTCCATAATTATTACGAGCTTGTGCATTTTTTGAGTCACTGGAAATTGCACGCTTAAAATAGCCGTCTGCTTTTTCCATACTGATCTTACTGCCTTCTTGTTGCAGTAAGACACCCATCATCATATTTGCCGCAGAATCACGTGAATCAGTTTCTAAAGCTTGGTCTAGTGCGCGTTTTGCAGCATCTAAATCACCTGTACGAATATATTCAGCAGCAAGCTGAGTACGTACTTTAACGGCTTTTTCAGGATCTTTTTTTATTATTGTGTCTGAATTTGTCGTTTGACAACCCTGTACGACCAATGCAGATAAACCAATTGCCAATATTACAACTGCTTTTTGATACATCGATTTTCTCAAAGTCAGCCCCTGATTATTTGTTGATATAAATGTATGTCTACAAATCTTTAAGCTTATGAACGAATAATCTCACCACGTTCAGCAACTTTCTTTTTCCACTGCTCTGCACGACGGGTACGATCTGCCACTTGCCCGACCAACTGCCCACATGCTGCATCAATATCATCACCACGTGTCTGACGAATCGTACACACAAAACCTGCATCAGACAAAGTTTTTTGGAAAGAAATAATACGATTTCGACTTGAACGGCCATACGGCGCATGCGGAAATGGATTAAATGGAATTAAATTAATTTTACTTGGTAAGTTTTTCAGTAACTTAATCATTTGTTGTGCATGTTCAGGATGATCATTCACCCCTTCCAACATCACATATTCAATAGTGACATGTTTACGAGAGCTTTCATTACCATCTTTGGCAATATAACGCTGACATGCAGCAATCAATTGTGCTAATGGATATTTTTTATTAATCGGCACCAATTCATTACGTAATTCATCATTTGGCGCATGTAAAGAAATCGCCAAAGCCACATCTATATCTTGTGCCAATTGGTCGATTTTCGGTACAACACCTGAGGTTGATAATGTAACACGACGTTTAGACATGCCATAAGCAAAGTCATCTAACATGATATTCATTGAGCTTAATACAGCATCATAGTTGAGTAATGGCTCACCCATTCCCATCATCACCACATTCGTCACTGAGCGTTCACGTTCAGCAACAGGTACTTCTTCCATATAAGAATAGTTGGCCACCCATAACTGTCCAATGATTTCATCGGGGGTTAAATCACGCTGAAAACCTTGCTTTCCTGTTGAACAGAATGAGCAATCTAAAGCACAACCCACTTGTGATGAAATACACAGTGTTTTACGTGAACCTGTTTTATCTTCTGCTGGAATCAATACCGTTTCAACCAAAGAGCCCGCACCATCACCAACACGGAATACCCACTTACGAGTTCCATCTTTCGAATAGTTACGATGCACCACTTCTGGCGCTTTGATTTCACAAATTCTTTCTAGTTTTTCACGCAACTTTCCTGAAATATTGGTCATTTCAGCAAAATCAGTGATAAAAAATTGATGCATCCATTTCATTACCTGCCCAGCACGGAATTTTTTCTCGCCGATTTCTTCGAAGAATTTTTCCAATTGCGGACGTGACATGCCAAGTAAATTCACTTTCTGCACATTTGCAGTCTGAATACGATCAGCCTGTACAGATTTTGATGATGCAGGCTGCTGTTCATCTAGATTTAACGATGAAGCGACAACTTCAGAATTCATGGGGATTACCTAAATCATGCCGTAGTAATAAAACATATTGACCAATATTTAGCCAAATAAAGCAACAAAAATAAAAAAACCAGACAAGTAGTATATCACCTATCTGGTTTCGGGTCTGTTATCAATTCATAAATCGGAGATTTATTCGTGTAGAAAAAGAGACCCTAGATACGTCGAATTAACGAGTACGTGGGCAAACTTCAGTTTGAGCGAAGAAGTAATTTACTTCACGGTCAGCAGATGCAACTGAGTCAGAACCATGCGCAGCATTTTCATCGATGCTTACAGCGAAATCTGCACGGATTGTACCAGGAGCAGCTTCTTTAGGGTTTGTAGCACCAAGAATTTCACGGTGAGCAAGAACTGCGTTTTCACCTTCAAGAACAGATACTACAACTGGACCAGAAGTCATGAATGCAACAAGGTCACCAAAGAAACCACGTTCTTTATGCTCAGCATAGAAACCTTCAGCTTCTGCTTTAGAAAGGTGTTTCATTTTAGTCGCAACGATTTTAAGACCAGCTTTTTCGAAACGAGCAAAGATGTCACCAATGTGGTTTTTAGCAACTGCATCTGGTTTTACGATAGATAAAGTACGTTCAATAGCCATGAGTGGCTCCTTTAGTCAAATTGACACGAAAATTTGGGCGCATTATACCGAATAATGAACAATTTTCTGCTTTTAATCTGTAAAAAATTTGGATTTTTCGATGCGCTGTGACGTTTAGCATCATTCAGCAACATCTCAAGCCATTAATTCGCTTCATCAATCCATGCCATTTGAATGGCTTCTAGCAGACCTTCAGTCGATTTGGTTGGATCATCACTAAATTCTGGCAATGCACAAATCCATGCATGCATATCGGTAAAACGCACCCATTGTGGATCCACATCTGGATGCGCTTCACTGAGTTCAATCGCGATATCAATTGTATCTGTCCAACGTAAGCCCATATCAGGTCTTCCTTTGCTCAATTTAATTCTGCTACTGTATCAAATCTCAATTCATTCAGAAATAAATCATTCTAGACATTTACAAGATTCACCACGGATTCAAGCGTTTAATTTACAAAACGGATGAATCAAGCAATTATTCAAAGTTAAAACCTTGATGATCAAAATCATCAGATTCTTTAAAAATAAAATTACAGACCAGCAGTAAATAAACCATCATAACATCACTCCTAAATATGGTGCGCTTAACACAATCAAACTCGCGACACTTGCACCAATCAGTGCGCCAACAATGACATCGCTTGGATAATGCAGGCCTAAAACCATCCGAGATAACGCCACAAGAATGGTAAAAGGCATCATAATGAACAACATAACCGGTTGAATATAGCCAAACACAATTGTGACCATGACCGCATGTAATGTATGACCTGACGGAAAGCTAAAATGATCCAATGGTCGTTCACCCAGAATAATGACTTGATGAACTTGATAAGGTCGTGGTCGCACTGTTTTATGTTTTAAGAACTTATAAATTCCTGTTCCTAAAAGTCCCATAACAACAACATAAAGAAGTTGCAGACCATAGTTCCAGCTCTTTTGTAGCCAAATCAGAACCAACATTGCGCACCAGAAAGGACCATCTCCCAAACGGCTCACAGTTTTAAAGAACGTCGCAATACTTTGGGTATGCGATAAATTATTGAGATATAAACAACCTCTAAGGTCAAGATCGAGCATTTTTATTTTGGTATTTTTAAAATTCATTTTCCACTCTCCTCTCATTATTTGAGATGAACTAGGTCAGTCGTTTTGCATACTGCGTTACCTGGTATAGTGCTTCTTCGAATTGTTGTACGGGATGTTGCCATCCGATGCTTTGCACATCATGCATCGCTTGTTGCCCGAAACGTTTGAGTGTGCTGTTATCTGGAATATCTAATACATGTTGAGTGAATTGCTTGATGTCTCCAATTGGACATAACCAGCCATTCTGCGCATGTCTGCCATGAAGTTGAGCGCAGGCATAGTCATAAGCAATAATCGGTAAACCACTCGCCATCGCTTCGATAACGACATTCCCAAAGGTTTCTACCTGACTTGCAAAAACAAAAACATTTGCACTCGCATAGGCTTCAGCAAGTTGCGTGCCAGTTAGACTGCCCATAAAAATCACATGTTCAGCACCCGGCATTTTTTCTAAACGACCACGATCTGGACCGTGCCCTACCAACACCAACTTTACTTTTCGTTGTGCTTGTTTTCGCAGTTCAGAATAGGCATCAATCACCACATTGACTTCTTTTTCAGAAGACAAACGCCCAACATAGATCAAGACTGTGGTGTCTTCATCTGCACCCCACTGTTGTCTCAACTGTTCGGAGTAGCGTTGTGATGAAAAGCGTTCTGTATCAATTCCTCGCCCGACCACAACCAATGGACAGGTCACACCAAACTCACGTAATGCCTGTTCTGTATCACGGCTTGGCACACAAGTCAGTTGCGTTGCGTTATGGAACCATCGCAAATAACTTTGAATCGGTTTGACCAAGAACGCTAAATCAAAAAAGCGGCTAAACTCTTGGAATTGTGAATGAAAACCACTTGATACCGGAATTCGTCGTGTCTTTGCCGCATGCAGCGCAGTAAAGCCTAAAGGCCCTTCAGTCACGATATGTACCACATCAGGTGAAAATGCCGAAATCGCTTGAGAGACTTTTAGAAATTGGGGCCAGCCAAACTTCATGTCTGGATATTTAGGAATTGATTGCCCAGTCACCAAGCACTCTTTATTCGGGCTAAAGTCTTGACATTGGGTCTTTTGTGCAGGGCGAATTAGTAATATTTTATGGCTTTGGTTCTGCAAGCCTTTACACAGTTGCATTAAAGACAAAGCAACACCATTGATTTCTGGTGGCCATGTTTCAGTCACGATTGCAATTTTTAGTCGAGGTCGGGATAAGTCACGAATAAGATGGTCTTTATTCGTATCGATTTTTTTCTTGTTTGGATTAAAATAAAATTTGAAGTTATCGGGAAAATCTTGTTGTTTAAATTGCAAGGTGTTCGCGTACGGTTTATTCATACGATACCTAATCTCTTCATTTTTGAATAGATTAGGCTAAGTTTTTGACATTTTAATGATTATTTAATGACAGTTTTTTGACCATTATCAGTTTTCATCAGAAATACGATTTAACAAACCATTCTGAACTTGATAAAGCTGTCCATTACCAAAATCAATTTGTTGTTTTTCACTATGTAAACTTGGGAAACCAACAATTTTCTCAAGTTGCGGAGAACGTTGAAATTGTTGTGTTTTTGGATTGTACATCCAGTAAATATAGCGCTTATCATCGACTGTACGACCTTGTGACAAGTCCGACACAATGACATCATAATAACCATCAAAATTAATATCCATATAGCCAATACTGTTTGGATAACCAGTAAAACCTGTCAAGCTCTGTACCACTGTATTGTTGGTTTTATTTAACACATCAACACGTTTTAAGGTTTTTCCATAAGGGCTATTGGCATCATCTTGAGCATAAAATTTAAAGATAAAAACGGGTTTATTGCTGACTTTAAAAGCAGGCTCAAACTGTATCGACTGCCAAGCTGTATTTGGTTTCTTTAACAATGATGCTTTAAACACACCTGTATTTGCATTTAATAGACCAGTTAATTGATCACTACCATTTGCAGAAGAATCTGATTGAGCAGTGATCGACTTTAAATCCAACTGATCAGCTTTTTGTGTCCCTTTAAAATCTGTTGTTGTACCATCCATTAAATCCGTCAACACACCGTGCGGATGGGCAATCCCCGCATAAAGGTTCATAAAGTATCGACCTTCACTCGACTTAAGCATACGTTGCATCGATACACGTACGCCACTCAACGGTTTTAGCGCAGTGTTGCTCGAAGTGGACTGCGTTTCAGCAAAACTAAAGCATGAAATAGACAAAGTCGTCATTGCGATGAGAAGTTTAGATTTCATGCTTGAATACCACGTTTAACCAGAATCAATAATGTGTAATTTATCACAAAATAAATTTTTATTAGTTAAAAATTGCTACCCTAAAGATGATTTTAAAAAGCGCGATTTAGACGCGACCAATTGGCTGTTTGGCAACATGACCTTTTTTCTTCAACTCCTCAATATACTTTAATTCATTACGCGCTTTTGCGTCTGAGGGATCAACCTTTAAAACTTTATTAAAATATTGAGTAGCTTCATCCAGTTGATTTAATTCAATCAAACTCACCCCTAAACTGCGTCTTACACTCTGTTGAATTGCCAATCTTTTTTCTTCAGGCTCAAGCAAATACAGATGCTGTTCAGCAGCTTTATAGCTTTCCAATGAGGCTTGCCACTGGTTTTGTGCTTGCTGAATAAAGCCTGCCTCTTTTAAATACACACTATTAAAAGGTGATAGTGTTAAAGCACTTTTTAACTTTACTTGAGCATTCTTTAAATCATTCAATTCAATAAATGCATAAGCGGCTTGAAAGTATAAGTCCGCCCAACAACTTGAAAAAACTCGAATATTTTTTTGCTTTCCTATATCAAGCATCAGGTATAGCAAGGTTTCAGCAGTGCCATTGGCTGCATAGAGAGTATCGTGGCTATTGTTTTGGTATTTTTCAAAATACTGAATTGCAGTCTGTAATGCTGCGATGGCCTGTTGTGGATGCCCCGCATTTAAAGACTGCTTGGCTTTTTCTAAAGCATTGTACGCAATCTTTTCATCGAGTAATTTATTTTGGGTATTTTGAACTTGATCATAATTCTGCCTAGATTTTTGCATAGAATCGTCTACGCTCGCATTCTGCGCATATACGGGATATATAGCACTACAGCCAAGCATACTAATGCTGACTAAATATGTTTTTAATGTCATGTTATTTTCTGTTTTATTATTAACTTTAGCTAAAATATAACATAAAAAAACCCACTCAAAAGAGTGGGCTTTGATAAAAACTAAAAATTAGTTCTTTTCTTTATCTACGATTTTGTTGGCTTGAATCCAAGGCATCATCGCGCGTAATTTACCGCCAGTCACTTCAATACCGTGAGCTGCGTTTTGACGGCGACGAGCTGTCATAGATGGATAGTTCAATGCACCTTCTTGGATGAACATTTTCGCATATTCACCTGATTGGATACGTTTAAGTGCATTACGCATCGCTTCACGTGATTGCTCGTTGATCACTTCAACGCCAGTCACATATTCACCGTATTCAGCATTGTTAGATACTGAATAGTTCATGTCCGCAATACCGCCTTCAAACATTAAATCAACGATTAATTTAAGTTCGTGCAAGCATTCGAAATAAGCCATTTCAGGTGCATAACCCGCTTCAACAAGCGTTTCATAACCCATTTTAACCAATTCAACAGCACCACCACAAAGTACTGCTTGCTCACCAAATAAGTCAGTTTCAGTTTCTTCACGGAATGAAGTTTCGATGATACCTGTACGACCACCACCTACACCTGAAGCGTAAGAAAGTGCAACGTTACGTGCATTACCAGAAGCATCTTGATGAATCGCGATAAGATCAGGTACACCTGAACCACGTTGGAATTCTGAACGTACAGTATGACCTGGTGCTTTTGGTGCAACCATGATCACGTCTAAATCTTTACGTGGAACAACTTGGTTATAAAGTACAGCGAAACCATGTGCAAATGCTAAAGTCGCACCTTCTTTGATGTTTGGCTCAATCACGTCACGATAAAGCTGTGATTGAAACTCATCTGGTGTCAAGATCATCACTAAATCAGCTTGAGCAACAGCAGCTGGAACTTCAGCAACTTTAAGGCCTGCATTTTCAGCTTTTTTCCAAGAAGTAGAACCAGCACGTAAACCAACAGTAACGTCTACACCTGAATCTTGAAGGTTTTGCGCGTGAGCATGACCTTGTGAACCATAACCAATGATCGCTACTTTTTTACCTTGGATGATAGATAAGTCGCAGTCTTTATCATAAAAAATTTGCATTGCTGTCTCCGCTAAAATGCTGTGTTTCCTCTTCCTATCCTGAAGATTATTGTTTTGAATCTTCTAGTCTAAGTCCCTCTCCCATTGCGAGGAGAGGTTATACATGAGGGAATAAAAAATCAAATAATTAATTACTGGTTGAGGTGCAACTAGAGTGAAAGAACCTTTTCACCACGAGCAATACCAGATACACCAGAACGAACAACTTCTAAAATTGTGTTTTCTGCAAGTGCATCAATAAAGCCATCAATTTTTTCAGTTGTACCCGCAATCTGAATGGTATAAGTCGTTGGTGTAACATCAACCACTTGAGCACGGAAGATATCCGCTGTGCGCTTAATTTCAGCACGTGCAGAACCCAATGCTTTGACTTTAATCAGCATCAGTTCACGCTCAATGTGTGCGCCTTCTGACAAATCAACCACTTTAACCACTTCGACCAACTTATTCAGCTGTTTGGTGATTTGCTCAATTTTATGGTCATCACCATAAGTGGTTAATGTCAAACGTGACATGGTTGGATCTTCAGTTGGTGCGACATTTAAAGTTTCAATGTTATAACCACGTTGAGAGAACAACCCCACTAAACGAGAAAGCGCACCAGCTTCGTTTTCAACGAGTACAGAAATAATATGTCTCATTCAGTACGCTCCCCTTTAGACAACCACATATCTTGCATAGATTGACCTGCAATAAGCATCGGATATACATGCTCGGTACGATCAACCATCACGTTAATGAATACACATTTATCGTTAATCGCCATTGCTTCTTTAAGCTTAGATTCAAGCTCATCCGCATGGTCAATCTGGATACCTACATGGCCATAAGCTTCCATCAATTTTGGAAAATCGGGTAATGACTCAACATAAGAACTTGAATGACGTCCTTCATAGTTCATATCTTGCCATTGTTTTACCATCCCCAAAGCACGGTTGTTCAAGCACAGAATTTTCACATTTAAGCCATATTGCTTACATGTAGAAAGCTCTTGGATACACATCTGAATCGATGCTTCACCTGTGATACACACCACTTGTTGATCTGGGAATGCAAGTTTTGCAGCCATGGCATAAGGCAAACCCACACCCATTGTGCCTAGGCCACCTGAGTTGATCCATTGACGTGGACGTTTGTATTTGTAATACATCGCACCAAACATTTGATGCTGACCAACGTCAGAAGTAATGATCGCTTCACCATTGGTTACTTTGTCTAATACTTCAACCACTTGTTGTGGTTTCATCACACCATTTTCACCTGGCGCATAACGCAAACCATGTACTTTGCGCCATTCGTTGATTTGTGACCACCATGCCGAGATATCTTCAGGGTTTGGTTTAGAAACATTCATTTGTTTCAATTGAACCAACATCTCTTGAAGTACTGGCTCTACCGCACCCACGATTGGGATATGCGCCATAATGGTTTTTGAAATCGTCGCTGGGTCGATATCAATATGAATCACTTTCGCATTGGTACAGAACTTCGCTGGATTATTGGTTACACGGTCATCAAAACGCGCACCGATCGCCAAGATAACATCAGCATTATGCATACTCATATTGGCTTCGTATGTACCATGCATACCCAACATACCCAAGAATTGCTCATCATCGCCTGGGAACGCACCCAAACCCATCAGCGTATTGGTCACTGGGTAATTCAATAAATGCGCCAATTCAGTCAGTAATGCAGAAGCATTGCCTTGAACAACACCGCCACCTGTATAAATCACAGGGCGTTTGGCATTAATCAGCTCATCAATGGCTTTACGAATTTGACCTGAATGACCGCGGTGAGGTGGCTGATAAGAGCGCATCTTCACTTTTTCAGGATATTCATAAGCAAATTTGTCGACAGGATTGGTGACATCCTTCGGAATATCAACCACAACAGGACCCGGACGACCTGAAGCAGCAATATAAAATGCTTTTTTAATAACGGCAGGAATTTCACTTGCATGACGCACTTGGAAACTATGTTTTACGATCGGACGAGAAATACCGACCATATCTGTTTCTTGGAATGCATCTTCACCAATAAGATGGCTGGCAACCTGTCCAGACAAAATCACCATTGGGATTGAGTCCATATAGGCTGTAGCGATTGGTGTTACAGTGTTGGTTGCGCCAGGTCCAGAAGTGACCAGCACTACACCTGTTTTACCCGTCACACGTGAGTAAGCATCTGCCATATGACCAGCAGCTTGCTCATGACGTACGAGGTAATGATTGATTTTATCTTGTTTAAATAGCGCATCATAAATATGTAATACTGCGCCGCCTGGATATCCAAAAACATGTTCAACGCCTTCGTCCGCCAATGCACGAACGAGCATTTCACCACCAGATAAAAGTTCCAACGTATTCACCCTAATCTTTATTCCACAGCGCTATGGGAGACACAGGCCGTGTTTCATTCATTGATTGTGCGCTCTGTTATAGCACACATATTTACTAGTTTTTGCAGCAATAAAAAAATAAATCGTCACGCAGCTGTTTGAGCTGTATGAATCACTGAAATATGTTGGGATAAACATGCTTCGGTAGAGTCATTTTCTCGGCTTAGAGAAAATGTTATTGCTTGCTTTGATATTTTTACTCGAAGGGTGATCGAAAAAAACATCTGAAACTAAAGCAAGCATTTTTGTAGTTTTAGCGAACAAAGTCAAGGTTTCTATCAGGCTTTTTATTGTTTATTTACCAAGCGTTTATTTTTAAAACTATTCCTTTTTTTTGGTTGTCTTATAAATAAAATTTTCAAAGACTTATAAGCCAATAAAATTGCAAAAGAATTATTTAAAATTTTATTTTTCTGTATAAAATAAATACGATTTCTAAAACACCCAGATCAAGCGAAAACAATCCGATGTATATTAGATAGCAGAATGATTTTTCGTTTTCATCTGAATAAAAAATGACTCAAAGGTTTTATAAAATGAAACAACGTCAACGCTTTGCACACACGGCTTTTGTATCGACAATTTTTGCCTTATTCTCTGTGGTTGGGGTCAGCGCCAGTCATGCAAAACAGTATTATAAATGGGTAGACAGCAAAGGCTCTACCCATTACACCACCACACCACCGCCGAAGAATGCGCGTAGCCAAAGCAAGGTGAATACTTATGGCTATCATGGAGATTCAACACCCACCAACTCAGCACCAACAGCTCAGCCGCATACACCACAAAATCAGCCACAAAATGGGCAACCACAAGGTACTCAACCGGTAACCCCAGCACCAGTGGTTAACCCACCGAATACACAACAGCCGAATGTTGTTCCACAAAATGGGCAAAATACACCTATTAGTGTTGCCCCAGTCAATAATTAAATTAAAAGTAAAAATCACAAGTTTTTCAGATTTAAAAGCGCGCAAAATTCACTTTTAGATGGATTTTGCGCTATGCTGTGTGCACAGTTTTTTAACCATTATTCTCAAATACATTTATGACTACTCATATTGACCCTGAATATCAAGCAAATGCGATTGAGCCTCAAGTCCAAAAAGACTGGGAAGATCGCAAATCGTTTAAAGTTGCCGACACTGTAGAAGGTCCACGTCGTTATATCCTCTCGATGTTCCCTTACCCAAGCGGCAAACTGCATATGGGTCATGTGCGTAATTATACTATTGGTGATGTGATCAGCCGTTTTCACCGTCTCAAAGGTGAAACTGTGCTACAACCGATGGGTTGGGATGCTTTCGGCTTACCTGCTGAAAATGCAGCGATTGCCCATCAAGTTGCGCCAGCAAAGTGGACCTTTGAAAACATTGCATATATGCGCGATCAATTGAAGAAACTTGGTCTATCTGTCGACTGGGATCGCGAATTTGCCACCTGTACACCAGAGTATTACCACTGGGAACAATGGTTATTTGTACAGCTCTATAAAAAAGGCTTGATTTATCGCAAGCTGTCTACAGTAAACTGGGATCCTGTAGACCAAACTGTTCTTGCAAATGAACAAGTTGAAAATGGACGTGGTTGGCGTTCAGGTGCATTGGTAGAAAAACGTGATATTCCAATGTATTACTTCCGTATTACCGATTATGCACAAGAATTATTAGACGATTTAGATACCTTAAAAGACGGTTGGCCACAACAAGTTTTAACCATGCAACGCAATTGGATTGGTCGTTCAACGGGTATGGACATTACCTTCCCGTCGGCAAATCCTGAAATTTATGCAGATGGTTTAACGGTTTATACCACACGTGCCGATACCTTGATGGGGGTAACTTATGTTGCGGTTGCAGCTGAACATCCTCTAGCGCTCAAAGCTGCTGCGATTCAATCTGAAGCAGGCAAGCCAGAACTTGCTGCCTTTATTGAAGAATGTCGTATGGGTTCTGTTGCAGAAGCGGATCTTGCGACTGCTGAGAAAAAAGGCATGGCAACAAGTTTATCTGTTAAACACCCTGTTACGGGTCAAGATATCCCTGTTTGGATCGCAAACTATGTATTGATGTCATATGGTTCAGGCGCGGTGATGGCCGTTCCAGCACATGATGAACGTGATTTTGAGTTTGCCAATAAATTCAACTTACCAATCAAACAAGTCATTGATGCCAAAGGCTCAGATGATGCTGAATACTCTGCGTCTGAATGGCAGGAATGGTACGGTTCTAAAGAAGGTAAATTGGTCAATTCAGCTGAATTTGACGGTTTAGACTTCCAAGCTGCTTTTGATGCATTCCTAAGTAAATTAGAACCACAAGGTCTTGCCAGCGCTAAAGTTCAATTCCGTTTACGTGACTGGGGAGTTTCTCGTCAACGTTACTGGGGTTGTCCAATTCCGATGATCAACTGTGACAAGTGTGGTCAAGTCACTGTTCCAGAAGATCAACTGCCAGTTGTTCTTCCAACAGATGTGGTTCCAGATGGTTCAGGTAATCCTTTAAATAAAATGCCTGAATTTTATCAAACAAAATGCCCAAGCTGTGGTGGTGATGCACGTCGTGAAACCGATACTTTGGATACCTTTGTAGAGTCATCTTGGTATTATGCACGTTATGCTTCTCCTGATTTCACGGGTGGTTTGGTTAAACCTGAAGCTGCAAAATCTTGGTTGCCTGTAAACCAATATATTGGTGGTGTAGAGCATGCCATCCTACATTTACTTTATGCACGTTTCTTCCATAAACTTATGCGTGATGAGGGTGTGGTACAAGGCAATGAACCATTTACCAACTTATTGACTCAAGGTATGGTTTTAGCGGATACCTTCTATCGTGAAGCGGAAAGTGGCAAAAAAACTTGGTTTAATCCTGCGGATATTGAGTTAGAAAAAGACGAGAAAGGTCGTGTACTTTCTGCTAAATATTCAGGTGACGGTCAAGACGTTGTGGTTGGTGGTCAAGAGAAAATGTCGAAATCGAAGAATAACGGTATCGACCCACAAGCGATTATTGACCAGTACGGCGCGGATACCGCACGTGTATTTATGATGTTTGCTGCACCACCAGATCAATCTTTAGAATGGTCTGATGCGGGTGTTGAAGGCTCAAACCGTTTCTTAAAACGTGTATGGCGTTTAGTTGCAGGCTTCCTTGAAAAAGGCAACCATGCAACAGCAATTGATGCTTCGAAACTTTCTACTGAAGCGCAAGATCTACGTCGTAAAACTCATGAAACGATTCAAAAAGTGGGTGATGACATCGAACGTCGTCATGCATTCAATACTGCGATTGCAGCTTTGATGGAATTGCTCAATGCCAGCAATAAGTTTGAAGCAAAAGATGACAACGATGTTGCTGTAGCACGTGAAGCGATTACCACTTTATTGACTTTGCTTGCACCATTTGCACCACACTTAAGTCAGACCTTATTGACTGAGTTTGATATCGATTTAACTTCGGTACTGTTCCCTACGGTTGATGAGTCTGCATTAACACGTAATACACAAACGATCGTAGTTCAAGTCAATGGTAAGCTTCGTGGCAAGTTAGAAGTCTCTGTTGATGCATCGAAAGATGAATTATTGGCATTGGCTAAAGCATTGCCTGAGGTTCAACAATTCTTAACGGGGCCAACCAAGAAAGAAATTGTGGTTCCAAATAAACTTGTGAATTTGGTGGTTTAAAAAGCTTTTAAGCCTCCCTTTCTAAAAGGGAGGTTTGGAGGGATTTTATGAAAAAAATCTCCCCTAACCCCTCTTTAAAAAGAGGGGGACTAAATGCAATAAACAAAACCCAAACAAAGCCCGTTGTCATTCAACGGGCTTTGATTCTAAAATGGCGTGAATTTATAAAGATTAAATATTCCATATCCAATGGAATTTCATGAGGACAAAGCATGCATTTAGTTCAACGTGTTGCTGCAGTTGTATTAACTTTGGGTCTGAGTGCGGGCTTAGTAGGTTGTGGCTTTCATTTAAAGGGCACCAATGCCCAAGCAACGCCTTTGGTTTACACCAAATTACAACTGGTGTTACCAGCGAATACTGAAGATCTTGAAAAGAAACTCAGTGTTTATTTAACCGCGACAGGTGTCCAACTGAGTAATTCAAGTGATGCTTATGTATTACGAGTATTAGACTACAAACCCGTTCGTCATGAGTTAAATGGTAAATTGGTAGAAACACTACTCCGTCTAAGTGTTACTTTCCAGATTGAAGATAAACAAGGGAATCCGATTACTGAACCTCGAACCTTAAATGCATCTCGTAGTTATCAATATGATGTTGCAACGGTCAACACAGATGATCAACAATATAAATATCTGAGCCAAATTTTGATTGATGACATTGCACAACAAATGTCACGTCAAATTGCAGCCAATCGCTTACCTAAAGCACGTACTCTTTCGACCCAACCTGTAGCGCAATAATTCTATGAAACTTGACTATTTACAAGCCCTTAAACGTGTTGATGAAGCGCGAGGTGTTTGGATTTTACATGGTCAAGAACCACTTCTAGAACAAAACCTACTCGATGCTTTAAGAAAAAGCTGGGCAGAACATGAAGTAGAAAGACAACGCTATGATCTCAATAGCGTTTCCGACTGGAAAAATGTCTTTAATGCTTTGAATAGCTTATCTTTATTTTCTCAAAATCTGGCACTTGAAGTCCATGGTAATATCAAACCCGATGCCAATGGACTCAAACAACTCAAACACTATATTCAACATAATGAACACAACCTGCTTGTGATCATTATGCCCAAACAAGACTCAAGTAGTCTAAAGTCAAGTTTCTTTCAAACCGTTGAAGCCAATGGTGTTGTGATAGCTTTAACCGCAAATTACCCGCAAGACCGTCAACGAATATTGTCAATCGAAGCAGATCAGCTCGGTGTCCAGTTAAATCAAGATGCCTGGATCTGGCTTGAACAACATCATGAACATAATCTTTTGGCTGCCAAAAATAGCCTGATGCGTGTTGCCGACACCTTCCCAGATCAAAAGCAGATTTCAATTGAACATTTACAAGAATGTTTACAGGATCAATCACGTTATAGCACCTTTGATTTAAGTGATGCATTGATTGCTGGAAACTTGGCACTTTCGATTAAAATTTTCCAATATCTTGTAGAGTCAGGCGAACCCAACAGTTTAATTTTATGGACAATTAGTAAAGAAATGCGTCTTTTGATGCAATTGTATGAACAACCACAAAATGCCTTACAGCTCGGCATCTGGAAAACCAAAATTTCGTTGTATCAACAAGCACTTAGACGCTTAAATCCACATTCATTTTTAACTTGGCCACAACTGTTATTGCGTGTAGATGCTGCAATCAAAGGACTCAGCAAAGAAAGTCCAGAACATATCATTCAACAATGTATTGCTGAGTTATGTGGAAAAACTTTATTTATCAATGCTTAGGTAAATATTACACAGAATAATTCTCATTTCCATTTATTTTAAAAAATTCACGCTTTATCCTTATTTAATCATTATAATTTGATCAATTTTTCTCTCAGCCCAATTATCGCTATGCCAAAAATAAAACCAGCCAAAGCCATTCTTATAGCGGTTTGTCTTGCCATCATTGCCGCAATCGCATGGTACGTATTAAAGCCTAAAAATACACAACCGCAGTATATAACCTCAGAAGTCACACGTGGTGATATTGAAGATGCAGTTCTTGCAACAGGTGATTTAGAAGCAACCAAGATGGTGAGCGTTGGTGCGCAGGTTTCAGGTCAAGTTAAAAAAATGTACGTCAAGCTGGGGGACCAAGTTAAACAAGGTCAACTGATTGCACAAATTGATTCAGTGCGTCAAAGCAACGATTTAAAAACGGCTGAAGCCAATATTAAAAATCAACAGGCTCAGTTGACAACCAAACAGGCGACTTTAGCCAAAGCTGAGGCAGAATATAACCGCCAAAAAAATATGTTTGCACAAGATGCAACCTCTAAAGCAGATTATGACAGTGCCTTAGCGGCATTTAAAACAGCACAAGCTGATATTGCTTCGATGGATGCACAAATTGAACAATCCAAGCTTACACTTGCAACATCACAAGAAAACTTAGGTTATACCCGTATTGTTGCTCCTATGGATGGTACCGTGGTAGCCATTGTGACCGAAGAAGGTCAAACGGTAAACGCCAACCAAAGTGCACCAACTATTGTGAAACTTGCAAAATTGGACACTATGACCATCAAGGCACAAGTGTCTGAAGCAGATGTCATGAAAGTTCAAGAAGGTCAAAAAGTTTATTTCACCACACTGGGTGACAGTGAGAAAAAACGCTATGCAACACTGCGTCAAGTAGAGCCTGCACCAGAATCAATTAATACTGAAACATCAAGCAATTCATCTTCCTCATCATCAAGTACAGCGATTTATTATAATGCCCTATTCGATGTACCAAACGATGACGGTAAACTCCGAATTGATATGACCGCACAGGTGTATATCATTTTGGCTGAAGCCAAAAATGCACTGACTGTTCCTGCTGCGGCATTACAGTCTTCAAACCGCCCACAACGTGCCAATAAATCCGCAAATGGCGCATCTGCTGCAAATTCAACTCGTTCAGCATCTGCACCTCAAGGTCAAGCAAATAAAAATGGACAAAATGCTGCTGATCGCCCAGAACGCCTTGAACTCACCGCAGATGAAAAGACTTTGATTGATCAAGGTAAAGCTTCGGTTTCGATTGTTCGTGTTTTACAGGCGGATGGTAGTGCTCAACGTAAACAAGTTTTAATTGGTTTAAATAACCGTGTAACCGCCCAAGTGCTGCGCGGCCTCAATGAAGGTGATCAAGTTGTACTAGCAGATGGTTCAGATACATCCAATGACTCTGCAAAACGAAGCAATAAAAACAGTGGCCCAATGAGACTCTAAGCATGGATCAGAACAATCATCAGATCAAACCTCTACTTGAGGTCAGTAATCTGATTCGTGAGTTCCCTGCGGGTGAATCCACTATTCAGATTTTAAAGAGTATTAACCTTAAAATTTACCCCGGTGAACTGGTTGCTATTGTAGGGCAATCTGGTTCGGGTAAATCGACATTGATGAATATCTTGGGCTGTCTTGATCAACCCACATCAGGCAGTTATCAAGTCAATGGACGTGAAACAGGTCAACTTGAACCCGATGAACTCGCGCAATTACGTCGTGAATATTTTGGCTTTATTTTCCAGCGTTATCACTTACTGGGTGATTTAAATGCCGCAGGAAACGTTGAAGTTCCAGCGATTTATGCTGGTATGGATCCGAGTGTGCGTCAAAAGCGTTCACATGAAATCTTGACTGACTTAGGACTCGGTGAAAAAACTGAAAACCGTCCAAATCAGCTTTCGGGTGGACAACAACAACGTGTTTCAATTGCCCGTGCTTTGATGAATGGTGGTGATGTCATCCTTGCGGATGAGCCAACTGGTGCACTAGATAAGCACAGTGGTGTTGAGGTTATGCGTATTTTACGTGAGCTCAATGCCAAAGGGCATACCATCATCCTGGTTACGCATGATATGAATGTGGCAAAAAATGCGACACGTATCATTGAAATCAGTGATGGTAACATCATCGCGGATAAGCCAAATGTTCCTGAACATGATGATGAGATTGATATTGTTGTCGATCCAGAACCTAAATCGAATCGTAAAAAGTCATCTAAATGGCGTTCTGCATTAGATCGTTTTGCAGAAGCCTTCCGTATGGCCTTGCTGGCAATGAATGCCCATCGTATGCGTACCTTTTTAACCATGCTGGGTATTATTATCGGGATTGCATCTGTGGTCTCGGTGGTGGCTTTGGGCAATGGCTCACAAAAGCAGATTCTTGATAACATCAGCAGTTTAGGCACCAATACCATTACCGTCTTTCAGGGACGTGGCTTTGGTGATAACTCGAAAACAGCACAGTTTAAAACCTTGGTTCCAGCAGATGCTGACGCACTCTCAGAGCAACCGTATGTCGAAGCAGTCAGTCCAACAGTCAATAGTAGCGTAACAGCACGTTTTAAAGACACCGAAGCTTCTGCAACCGTCAATGGTGTCAGTGCTGATTTCTTCTATGTGCGTGGTATGACCTTTAAATCTGGGCAAGCTTTTGATAAAAACAGTATCACTGGGCGAGCGCAGGATGTGGTGATTGATGCCAATACTGAAAAGACTTTCTTTGCAGATGGCACTAACCCTGTAGGGCAAGTGCTGTTATTGGGGAGTGTTCCAAGCCGAATCATTGGTGTGATTGATGCACAGCAAGGCTTTATGGGCAACTCAGACAGTCTCAATGTTTATCTGCCTTATTCAACCGTCATGAGCCGAATGTTAGGACAATCCAATGTTCGTAGCATCATCGTACGTATTAAAGATGAATATCCAACTGCGGTTGCTGAAAATGCCATTTTAAGTTTGTTGGAACAACGTCATGGCGCACAAGATGTCTTTACTCAAAACTCTGACAGTATTCGTCAAACCATTGAACAGACCACACAAACTATGACTTTATTGGTTTCAGCTATTGCGGTGATTTCACTGGTTGTCGGTGGTATTGGGGTAATGAACATCATGTTGGTGTCGGTGACTGAGCGTACCCAAGAAATCGGTGTGCGTATGGCTGTAGGTGCTCGGCAAAGTGACATTCTGCAACAGTTCCTGATCGAAGCTGTTTTGGTGTGTATTTTGGGCGGTATCTTAGGGGTTCTGCTCTCTTTAGGCATTGGACAGTTAATTGGGCATATTGCCAAAGGCAGTTTCCAAATGGCGTATTCAAGCACCTCAATCATTGCGGCATTTGTATGTTCAACCTTGATTGGTGTGGTATTTGGATTTATCCCAGCTCGCAATGCAGCACAGCTCAATCCTGTTGATGCACTTTCGCGTGAATAACCGAAGAATAAGGAAATTATTAATGCAAATGAATTTAAGCAAACTTGCAAGCGCCTTGATTCTTGGGAGTTCATTGGTCGGTTGTGCGGCTGTGGTTAAAACCCCATACGAGGCCCCTGCTGTGCAAATTCCAAATGGTTTTGTTTATGACAATGCAAAATCTAAACACGTTCAGGCAGATTTATATGCAGATCAGTGGTGGACCTTATTTGGTGATGCTCAGTTAAATCAACTGGTCAATCAAGTGATTCAACGCAATGCTGATTTAGCTGTTGCAGGGATTAACTTACAAACAGCCCGTTTAAGAGCTGGCTTAGCGCGAGACCAACAAGGTCCTCGTGTTAATTCTGGAGTATCTACAGGCCATAGCTTTGACCTTCATTCAGGTGATGATGCTGCCAAAGGTCTATCTCTCAGTGCGGGTGTCAGTTATGAAGTGGATTTGTTTGGAAAATTAGCACGTCAAACTGAAGCATCGAAGTGGGAATCTTTAGCCACTGAACAAGACTTACAAGCGACTGGGCAGACCTTAATTGCCACAACCGCAAATTTATATTGGCAATTGGGTTATTTAAATGAACGCTATAGCTCTGCCCAACAAAGCCTAGCTGCTACTCAAAAAACCTTTGAATTGGTGCGTACTCAATATCGTGCTGGCGCTGTTTCAGGACTAGATTTGACCCAAGCTGAGCAATCGGTACAAAGCCAAAAAGCCAGTTTAAGCCAAATTGAACAGCAACGTGTTGAAACACGTACCGCTTTGGCAGTGTTATTACAAATACCTGTGCAACAGTTAAATATTCAAGAACCACAGCAATTACCGCAGATCAGTCTACCCAATATCTCAGCGGGTTTACCAGCAGATATTTTGTCGCGCCGTCCTGATTTAAAAGCAGCCGAATTGCGTTTACGTGAATCCTTGGCGACCAAAGATGCCACCAAAGCCAGCTATTATCCTTCAATCAGTTTGACGGGGAATTTAGGTTCAACCAGCACATCATTGACAAATTTATTGAAAAATCCTGCACTGTCTTTAGGCGCAAGCTTAAGCCTGCCGTTTTTACAATATAATGATATGCAAAAGAATTTAAAAATCAGTGAACTGGACTATGAAAAAGCCATTGTTCAATATCGCAATACCTTGTACCAAGCTTTTGCAGATACTGAAAATGCATTGTCGAATCGTACTGAGCTAGATAAACAAGTCGCCTTTCAACAAAAGAACTTGGAACTTGCGGAAAAAACAGAACGTTTGACCAATGTACGTTATCGTAATGGTGCAATTGCTTTAAAAAATGTTTTGGATGCCCAAGAAACCACACGTAGTGCTCGTTTGTCTTTAGTCCAAGCCAAGCAAAGCCAATACAATGCTTATGTCACTTTGATGCAAGCTTTGGGTGGCAGTCCGATTAAGCAATTACCTTAAGAATGTGTTGAGATAAGAAAGCCCTGAGGGGCTTTTTTTTAATGCTATGTTTTCTTTTTGGGAAATACCCTACTATTCTTATAAACTGGGTATTGCAAAGTACCATTAAACATAGTTAACCTATTAATATAATTAAAGATAAAAATTAATTTTAATCTTTTTATTTATCTTTCACACTAAAGAAACCAAATTTTAAATTGTCTTTCGACGTCACTATATAGGGATCATTTTCATCTACGGGATTATCCTTTTTAAGCTGTTCGCTCCAATAGAATGATTTTGAAAAAAGAACTGTAATTCGTCGTCCAAAGAACCGAATAAATTCAGGTATGGCAAAAATAAGCGCATAGAGTGGTGTCTGAAAATGATTGATAAACACGGTTTGCCAACTTTGCTTAAAGGATTCTTTTTTTTCTTGAATATCATAGCAATATGTTAATTTGCTTTTATAATCTTGCTCAGGATCATCTATCCCTTTTCTGTAGTACAGTGGTTCAGGCCCCTGTTCTGCATAAGTTTTTATAAATAGTAAAAAGCCTTCTATATAGTCTTTATGAATATTGGGTGTACCCAACTGTATATCATGTTTTATCACTTCACCATCAAGTATATAGGCATGTAACTCATATAGCGGTAGTCCCACTACACCTTGTGATTGAACGATATCAAAATACAAATCGTTTAATAAAAACTGAGTGGTGTTATTCCCATCAGAACACACAGTCATTGTCTTATTTTTTCTATTTATTACGACTGGTAAATAAATAGGCTTTAAAAAATCGAATTTCAAAAAAGGAATTAACATTGTAAAAAAAACGTATAATCCGCCAAATGCTAGTAATATAGCACTCGAATAAATAATAATTTTTTCATCTTCAACACCATCACTTAAAGTAAAAAATAATAGATAAATAATTAATAGAAAAATAGGCAAAGCAAAAACAGATAAAAATATTAATACTTTCCCCTTCCACGCGTAATTTTTATTTGTTAATTCAATATAACCAGAATTCATTTGAACCAATGAAAAATTATGATTGATCACTCGGTTGAGTTCAAAAGTATCCAGTTTAAAAAGTTGATACTTTTTTACACTTTCTCCGACTCTAGTACGAGGAACAAAATACCATGGATTTTTCATTTATCTTTCATCTCAAACATACTAAATTCAAAGTTGTCTTTAAAGCTGATTTCCTCTGGGCGTTGTTGTTCCATTTTATTCTTAAGAATGACTTCTTTATGCCATACAGGTAGAGGCTTTATATTGAGCAATATTCGCCTTGCAATAAAATTACCAAGATCAAAAGGATAGGAGAATAGAGCAGGAACCCAGTTATAATGATAAATAATTCGAAATGACTTCCATGTATCTCGATAACTTTCTTTTGCACCAATGACCTGTTGGCAAAATGTTAATTGAGTAAACGGATCTATCGTTCCATACATCGGATGAGGTTTTGGATATAGTTCTTCAGGTCCCTTATGCATAAAATGACATATAAATGACCATAAGCCTTGAGTACGAAATATACCAATCATAGGAAAACCAATGACGAAAGTATGTTTTAACAGACCATCTTCAACAATATGTGCTCTAAGCTCTCTCAGTGGTATACCTGAAAGCCCAAAGCTTGTACCCATCACATAAACAACATCTTTCCAATCTCGTTCTATATACTCAGCATCAGTTAAATAAAAAAATACTTTGCCTGTTTTTCGGTTAAACAAGATCGGTTTACATATTGGCTTTTTATAATCATATTTAAAGAAAGGATTCAAAAATGCGTATAGTGGTAAAAAGAAGGTAATCAATGCAGAAATAACGACAAATATTGAAAAATAAATAGACTCGTTAGGACCTCCACCAAGTGTAAAATACAAATATAGGATATGAAATATTAATAACAATACAGGAAAACATAAAACTAAAAGACTGATTCCCTTCCCTAACCTTGCATAAGATTGGTCAATAAGCTCAATATAGTCATCATTCATGCTTAAAAAAGACCAGTTATGATTGCGTTTAAATTCATCATAAGGCGTTAAAAGTACATCATTTTCCTCTAATTTTGAAAAAGGTATATTTTCTTTAAATACGTCATAACCAAACGCATGTTTTTTAATTTTACTTTTCATCATGCAACCATTTTACTGATGCTTCCAAATATTAAGCTCAAAAAAATATAATTTTCATTTTAATCATTAAAGATCAAAGCGCTTACGCGCTTTATCATTTATCTTTCATCTCAAACATACTAAATTCAAAGTTGTCTTTAAAGCTGATTTCCTCTGGGCGTTGTTGTTCCATTTTATTCTTAAGAATGACTTCTTTATGCCATACAGGTAGAGGTTTTATATTGAGCAATATTCGTCTTGCAATAAAATTACATACATCGAAAGGATAGGAAAATAAGGCAGGAACCCAGTTATCATGATAAATGATTCGAAATGACTTCCATGTATCTCGATAACTTTCTTTTTCTCCAATGACCTGCTGGCAAAACGTTAATTGAGTAAACGGGTCTATTGTTCCATACATCGGATTAGGCTTTGGATACAATTCTTCTGGTCCTTTATGCATAAAATGACATATAAATGACCATAAACCCTGTGTACGGAATATACCTATCATTGGGAAGCCAATAACAAAAGTATGTTTTAAAATACCTTCTTCAACGATATGCGCTCTAAGCTCTCTTAAAGGTGCACCTGAAAGACCAAAGCTATTCCCCATCACATAAACAACATCTTTCCAATCTCGCTCGATATACTCAGCATCAGTTAAATAAAAAAATACCTTACCAGTTTTTCGGTTAAACAAGATCGGTTTACATAATGGTTTTTTATGATCAAATTTAAAGTATGGGCTCAAAAAAGAATATAATATAAAGCATATTAAAAAAATATTACAAATTAAAATAAATCCATAAATAAACCACCCCTTATCATTAACAGGATAAAACAAAATAAAAAAAAGAATGCAAAATAAAAGTATTATTAATGGTGAAATAAATACAAACATACTTAATGACTTCCCTAACCTTGCATATGATTGATCGATAAGCTCAATATAGTCGTCATTCATGCTTAAAAAAGACCAGTTATGATTACGTTTAAACTCATCATAAGGCGTTAAAAGTACATCATTTTCCTCTAATTTTGAAAAAGGTATATTTTCTTTAAATACGTCATAACCAAACGCATGTTTTTTAATTTTACTTTTCATCATGCAACCATTTTACTGATGCTTCCAAATATTAAGCTCACAAAAAAATATAATTTTCATTTTAATCATTAAAGATCAAAGCGCTTACGCGCTTTATCGTTTATCTTTCATCTCAAACATACTAAATTCAAAGCTGTCTTTAAAACTAATTTCCTCTGGTCGTTCTTTTTCCATTTTATTTTTAAGGATAACCTCTTTATGCCAGACAGGTAGAGGCTTTATATTAAGCAATATTCGTCTTGCAATAAAATTACCAAGATCAAAAGGAAAAGAAAATAAAGCAGGAACCCAGTTATCATGATAAATGATTCGAAATGACTTCCATGTATCTCGATAACTTTCTTTTTCTCCAATGACCTGTTGACAAAACGTTAACTGCGTAAACGGGTCTATTGTTCCATACATTGGGTTAGGCTTTGGATACAATTCTGCTGGTCCTTTATGCATAAAATGGCATATAAATGACCATAAACCTTGGGTACGGAATATACCCATCATTGGGAAGCCAATAACAAAAGTATGTTTTAAAATACCTTCTTCAACGATATGCGCTCTAAGCTCTCTTAAAGGTGCACCTGAAAGACCAAAGCTATTCCCCATCACATAAACAACATCCTTCCAATCTCGCTCGATATACTCAGCATCAGTTAAATAAAAAAATACCTTACCAGTTTTTCGGTTAAACAAGATCGGTTTACATAATGGTTTCTTATAATCATATTTATAAAAAGGACGAAAAAAAACAAAAAAGCAAAACCATATTATAAAAACAACAGAAGTTACAATCAAGAAAGTTATAAATATTGAATCATTACTATCACCACCAAGAGTAAAATATAAGTATAAAAAATATAATGCAATTAACATAAGTGGAATTACAAATATAAATGGGCTTAAGCCTTTTCCAAGTCTTGCATATGACTGATCTATAAGTTCTATATAATCATCATTCATTCTTAGAAAAGACCAGTTATGATTACGTTTAAACTCATCATGAGGATTTAAAAGTACATCACCTTCATCTAATTTGGAAAAAGGTATGTTTTTTTTAAATACATCATAACCAAACACATGTTTTTTAATTTTACTTTTCATAAGAGAGCCATTATAAATTATTTGTTTGCAGGGGGTACAATCGTCTTTAACTGATCTGTTTGCTCGAAGATATCGCTAAATCTTTTCTTTTCAGTATTGGTCGATAGTAGGCATCGTTGAATCCATATTTGGATATTGTTCTCTTTTACAAAATAGGCAATTAAAGAAAGAATAATCCCTACAGCAATTGCTATCCATCCTAATGGATTCAGTAAGAAAATGGCTATAGAACCACCGATAACGAAAACTCCGCTTAAACCCAACACAATTCCAAATGATTTCTCACCATTACTGGCAGCCATATATCCATTATATACGTCAAATCCACCAAAAATTAATCCTGCAAATAATCCAAAACCTCGCCATACCAACCCTTTTACACTGTTTTTATTTGATGTCGTTAATTCAAGAATAAAACTATTCATTGACTTTAACAGCCGTGATTTTGACGTGATTTTATCACTTGAATTCAACAGTGCACCCACTGCTTCTACAGTCGACATGGTGAGACCAACCACAGCAGCACTTCTGCGACCAATTTTTTCATATTTATTGTCAAAACTTTGACTAAAAACAGTACAAATTGCCCAGCCTTGTAAACCAACAATTGCGACTTTAATCATAAAGAATTTAAAATAATCTGAGCTTGGGCTTGGCTCTATAACATCTTCAGCAATAATGCTGACATTCATCGCGCTTTGTTTTTTTAATAACTCAGCATGCTTTTTTACAGCCTCTCTAAAGTTTTTTGGTAAATTTCTCTCAAACTCAGGATTTACTTCTAAACGTGGCACATCTATATATTTAAGATGCTTATATTTTTCATATAGATAGTACCAGTCACTTTTTTTAATGGCATTGCCCAGACCATTATCTTTTCCGACGATATTCTGATGTGATCTATAATAATTTCGCATTTTCGAGTTGAAATCGCTCAAACTATTAAAAGTAATACGCTCAGACTTGATTTCAGACAAACTAAACATTGAAATCATCAAGGGTTGTAATGGATGAGCAGCTAAAGCATTGGGCGGTGTTATACCTGTAATATTTAAAAAGGCTTTGCTGATATTTGTCAACAATGTAAATTTTAATTCTTCCATTCGAGCTGTACTTAAAAAGCCATGAAAGGAATTGATGAAATCCCCAAAAGGCTGTGTAGCAAAAGCTCCATTTAAATTAGTCAGTGACCATTTATTAATTTGTTCATTTAACTTTTGACGAAGTCCATTTGAATTTAAAGCAAGAAAATTTAAAAAGTAATTGTTAGGATCTCGCGTGTTGTATAAGTATTGCCCCATGTATTTATTCATTTTTGGACATAATTTGCTACTTTCTAAAACTAGATTGACACACATGCCAAGAGAAACACCATCAACTAAATTATCTTTTTCTTGGTTAAAGAAAAAATGATCCGCAATTATGCTTTCTTTAAGAAACTCTTGACCTATTCCATCCAATTCATCCGCATAGGTTGTCTGCTGTTGCTTTTTCTGCTTAAGCGTGGCTAAACCCGCACTAAATCTATTTGAATCAATATATTGAATATATTTTGTATTCCATTCTTTATTTTTTCCTATTTGTTCTGCTGCTTTTTGCGCTCGCTCCTCGGCATTGAGTACTTCTACAGATTTTTTTTCATTTTGTATCTCATATATTAACTCACCATAAGCTCCTTCAGGACCGTTAAGCATACGATTAAGCTCTTTCGCTTCTTCTTTTCGTTTTAATTCTTCATTGGTAAAGTAAGGATAATCATTAATCCCAAAGTTATTTTTTAACACTTCTAATGTATTTACGGTTTTTTCATCATCAGTATAATCTTCGTCACTCATCATTTGATTTGCGACTTGAGCTGAAATATCCATCACTACGCCAACAGGGTCATCAATCGCAAATACAGCTCCAAAAAGTATTCTTGCTTTTGCATCATTTGATAAAGCCTCGGTGAGTTCCTCTTTGCTATGCTCTTTAAGAAATGAATCATCCAAACTTGAGTCTGAAAATATTCTATAAGCTAAATTATTAGTTTTAACTTGGTTAATATCTTCATTTTGAGACATAGTATCTTCAAGTATATCTGTAGGTGTCTTCCCTGACAGATAGGAAAAATACTCTGAATATGAAAATAATTCTTTTGATATATTATTTTTTAATAGACTGTTTTCTAAAATCCCTTCACCTTTTTCACCCGACTTCCATATTGTTATATAATCTGCACAAAAATTCTCAATTCCCGCCTTCATTGGGAATGTGCCTTTTTCGTATTGTCCTGCAATAAATTTTTTTACGTCAAATTTATCCATATATTTTTCGTAAAATTCAGGTGACTTATTTCTCAGCTTCGTTGCTTTGCTCCATGCGTTTTCAGAATATTTCAAATATACAAAAGAGGCTTCATTGGGCTTGGGTACAACGATCGTTAAAGCATTTGCTCTATGCTTAATATTCATGCAAGGCTCATCACCCTGCTCCATTAAAACTAAGGGTCTAGATGAGTAATCTTGATCATAATTTGATTCATTAATACGCTTTAAAAATCCCTTTTCAGAAATTTTATATTCTTGCCATTGGTTTACGTGTTTTAGATAAACATATAAAAAGCCTTTTCTTAAAGTACTCCCTGTAAAACCATACTGTTTCATTGATGTTTCAGTTTTGTGTTTAGGATAACTATAACTACCCTTTGTGGCTGTTACCCTAATCGTATTCAGAGACTCAACTGGTGCTTCAAGATTATTTTCTGAATCATGACTAGATGCTTCTAAAGCTGACGTGGCTGTTGAAGCTTGCGGACTAGGTGGCTTATAGGAGTTAATAAAATCAAACTTGGTTTCTTCTAAACCCGATAAATATTCTTTGATATCTGATTTTATATCCTCTATTTCATACAATTCACTTTGATTTTCAGCCATATCAAGTGGAATATTTGTACCTGTTGATGAAAATATATAGCGATTCACAAAAATCTTTAAGCCAATATCTCTTTTACAAAAATCACAACTCTTAGAATCCATACATCACCTTAATTTTTAAATTTTCATCTTCAATATTTTGTTTTTTAAAAAAATCATCCCACTCAGACGTTGAAAGCTGTTTGCTTGCCTGTTCATAGCCTTTGGGACTTTCTGTTAAACGTTGAAAAAAGTGGGTTTCAAGAAAGCTTTCACCGATTAAATCTGCATGAAAAATGGATGCTACAGCATCATCCTTGATCAAAATTCCTTTATTTTTTATTAAGTCTGCATAATTAAAAATCTGATTTACTTTTAAAAAGTATGCTGGCAGGTCGTCAGTCTTGAATTTTAACTTTTCAAATACTCTGTTGTTTACACTGATTTTTTCCAATAAATCATGATCAGGCTGTTGAATAAAATCCCCCTCAGATCCAGCGTCAAAGCACAATGTTTCATTTAAGAAATTAAATTCAATATTTTTAAAATATTTATTGATCCATAAAAAATCCTGACTCTCAAAATAATTGAGTAGCATCCAAATTTTCGGATCAAAAAACCGATACAAATACTTCTTAGTGCCTACTTCATAGACTAAATTTTGTTTTAAGTGATTAACAATATCAGGTTCTCGAGTTGGAACACTTTTAAACGTCATTAGAAAAAAAGGTGAAAGCCCCGCTTTGATCTGATTTTGATCATGTTGCTTTATTTCATCAACAAGCGAAGCATCAACTGAATTTAAGCGCAATAAATACGGAAAAACATGCTGTACATTCTTCGCATAATCAGGTGCTAAAGACTTAAGTTGAGCTTCCACTTCATAAAAATATTGCGCATTTAGATTCGGGTCAATAATGACGTAATCATACTCAATCACCTCTTTTGGATGTATAGGCTCTAATAACATTATGAAAGCTCCACAGAAGCATCACCTTTTGCCGCAGCACCAGAAACACGCATTTCACAAATAGGAAGCTGAGGAATGTCTGAATTAATCTTCGCACCACTGGTAAACTTCTGTTGCCCCGACTTCACCTGAAACAAACCACCTGTAGTTGAAAATACCCCTGAACCATTAATCTTTAATTCAGAACCATCACCAATCAACTTAATCTCTTTCGGACTAATGATATAAACCGCGTCTTCGGTCGAAATGATTTGAATCCCTTTGCGTGCAATCACATCTGCACCACCATCTTGAGCTTGAAGTTCAACTTTGCCTTTTCCAGCAAATAACCTTGCCCCTTCCTGTGCCGCAAAAAGACTGATCTTAGCACTGGCATGCCCAATCAAAGCCTTTTGTGTGCTTAGGTTGATACTGTCGCCTGCGGTATGACTGATTTGCCCATCTGCTGATAGATGAATATCTTCGTTACTGGCAAGCGCAATCGAATTAGGGGAAGCCAACATCATCACTGCAGACTTAAATGCATCTGCTTTTTTCGGATCTTGTTGGTCTAGTGTATTGATAAATCCTTTTATTCTTTCCAACACTTCCAAAGGATCAGTTTGCTGATTCTTAGCAACTTCACTTAAGGCTTTAGAGTTATTTAGACTACTTTCTAACTGACTTTTCGCCGCAGTTGCATCAAGATGATTGCCTGAAGCTGAATCTTGAGCATAGGTACTCAGTAGTAGACCTTGCCCTGCACGTACTGCTCCCCATTGGTCTGTTCTTAGTTCAAAGCCTTCGCCTCGTCCTTCACTGGTATCAGTTTCTTTAGGATGACTCAGATTACCAAGGTTAAGTTGACTCGCGCCGTGACTGCTTTGTAGCTGGCTGCTGATTTGGTCTGTGGTATCGTCAAATCTAAGCTGGCCATAGCCACTGCCTTTAACTTCTCGACTTTTGATTCCTGCTAATTTTTTAGTATCAGGCAATTGGCCTTTGTCATCAAATTTCGTTGGACTTCGTTGCGCTTCATGGATACGTCCCACCACAAATGGTCGATCGATATTGCCATCAAAGAAATCTATCACGACAATCTCACCAATCCTCGGTAAGAACCGCGCACCATAGCCGTCACCTGCCCACGGGGTCAGTACATCCACCCAAGCGGAATCAGTGTCGTTGTCATTGCTTCCTGCACCACCATCATGACTATGATCTTCATTGCGAGTAAACAGGAAGCGAACTTTAATGCGTCCCCATTCATCGACATGAATTTCCTCTCCACTTGGCCCAACCACTTTGGCTCGTTGTGGATGGGTACTTGGACGGTGTTGTAGTGGGTGGTATTCCGGAACAGTCGTGATATTACGGCGTTGTAGCACCAATTGATTGGCTTGGCGCTCTGGGTTATTTGAGTCTACATTTGAATTGACCCAATTGCTCTGTTGGAGCAAGCGATTGATTTGCTCATTCAGATCTTTGGGTAAGTTGTTCTGGTTATAGAATGTCTTTGACGTAATCAGAAACTCTTTGTCTGAGCCACTGTGTTGGTCTATTTCTGGGTGTTCGTTTAACTCAAACCAGTAGCCTACTTGCGCATCACGTACAGTGGAATTGGCTATAAATTGTTTGGATTGAGCATCATAGTAATAACTGAGGTTTTGGTTGATCTTTTCAATCTGATTGTTATTTGAAGCAGTTGCTTGGTCTTCACCATTCAGATCTTGAATCCATGCTGGGCTGATATGCCAAGCTTGTTCTAAACCAAGACTGGCATTGTTTTGATTTTGACTGTGCTGGTGTTTGCTTTGAACACTGCCTGCACCCTCTTCTTGTTCTAACACATCTGCTTGCCAGCGTTGTACGTGGACAGCGGTGGGTTGTAAGTTACGTTGCCCGATAAAGCTGGTGATGCTGTCTTGTTGTTCTGTGGCACTGCTACGATGGAAGCGGATCCTTCTTCGATCTAGTGCTTTGTATTCGCTGTTGTCATCCACCAAACGCAGTTTTTGTGGCTGAATTTGAGTCGCAGAACTAGGCACAATCAATTGCGCTTCATCAATCAACCAGTTGATCCCTTCACTGCGCATCAGGCGGGTTAAAAATGCATAGTCGCTTTCGTTACTCTGCATAATGAATGGTCGGATATCGTAATCTTTTTTAAGACCACTTTTATCGAGACTTAGACTGGAGGCAAAGAGTGGGCTTTTGTCTTGCCATTCTTTAAATAGCGTTTCTATGACTTGCACAACCGACTTATTCATAAACACTCGGCTGTTACGGCGTTTATGCCACAATGAGGTCGCATCTTCAAGTTTGAGTTTATATAGCGTCAGTGCACCATCACTTTGCCCTTGTGCAGCCTCAGTAATCACCCCTGTGCTACGAAACAGTTGTCCATGATCTGTGACTTGATCAATCGCCACTTGGCTACCAATGAATTGTTTAAGCGGAATCACAGCCGAAGTGGCAAGACAAATCAGTTCAATAGACACGCCTTGGTTTAGACCATGTTGTCCATCGATGCGTTGTAAGAAGACTTGAGCAGTCAAATTAGGATTGCTAAATTGGATATGCAAGGCTCGTTTTTGCGCAGTCAATCCAAGGTGTTGCAGAGCCGAAAATATATTGGCAAAATTCATTTTTTTATCAAACTTAAAATAATATTAATATTTATGAATATTTAATCAAAAAAAACGATTGAATCCTAGTTTATTGATCGGTTAATTTTTTAAAATTTGTAAAAAAACCTCAATATTCACGTTTAAATATTGAGGTTTATGTTTTGAATTCAACCAGTTAAATAAACTTAACTTTATTCGCTATCCATCATTGATTGGCTCATACCGACCGTATTAAAACCAGCATCGACATACAGAATTTCACCAGTGATCCCATTTGCCCAAGGTGAGCATAGGAATAAGGCTGCATTACCAACATCTTCAATCGTAACATTACGTTTTAACGGTGCAATTTTTTCATTGGCATCTAACATTTTACGGAAAGATTTAATCCCAGATGCCGCTAAAGTACGGATTGGACCTGCTGAAATTGCATTTACACGGATACCCTCAGCACCTAAGCTTGATGCTAAATAACGTACCCCAGCTTCCAAAGATGCTTTCGCCATACCCATAACATTATAGTTTGGCATAACAGACTCTGAACCTTGGTAAGTTAAAGTCAATAAACAGCCTTGGCGAGCCAACAATAAAGGTTTTGCTGCACGAGCCATAGCAACAAAACTATAAGCGCTGATGTCATGGGCAATTTTAAAACCTTCACGATCTGTGACGTCCGTGAAATCACCATCAAGTGTATGCGCAGGTGCAAAGCCGATTGAATGTACAACACCATCCAAACCATCCCAATGCTTTGCTAATTCAGCAAATGCATGGTCAATTTCAGCATCCACAGCAACATCACAAGGGAAAACTAAAGTAGAACCGAATTGTTCTGCAAAATCATCTACACGTTTTTTTAGTTTATCGTTTGGATAAGTAAATGCGAGTTCTGCACCTTCACGATGTAATGCCTGAGCAATACCAAATGCAATGGATAATTTACTTGCAATACCCGCGATTAAAAAGCGTTTACCTGCCAATAGTCCTTGTGCCATGAAATTCTCACCTGATCAATTTTGTAAGCATAATGCCAAGTCTTGACCCATAACTAAATTGCATAATGCATCTTTTTTTAAAAGTTTACTAAAAACATAAAAAAAGCGCACTGAATCGAGTGCGCCTTTTCAAATCTATCAATCGATATAAAGGGAATGATTAATCATCACCTTGCAACAAGCTCAATAAACGTAAGAATGAATAGTACATCCATACCAATGTTGCCAATAAAGCGATACCACATAACCATTCATAAGCTTTTGGTGCACGTTGAGCTGCAGCAGACTCAATCAAATCGAAATCAAGAATCAGGTTCAATGATGCGATCACTGCAACAAATGCAGCAAAACCAATACCTAAAATACTGCTTTCAAATAAGAATGGAATACTTGAACCAAAAGCCAAACGCATAATAAACTGCACCACAAAAACTAATGCAATTGCGATAGATGCTGAAATCACAATAGATTTAAATTTTTCAGTTGCACGAATAATTTGGAATTTATATAAACCAAACATCACTAAAGTTGTGATAAATGTAGCTAAAAGTGCTTGTAATGGTACGCCCGGAAACTTCAGTTGGAAGATCACTGAAACACCACCCAAAAATGCACCTTCAAAGAATGCATAAGGAATAGCTAAAACACGTGCTGTATTCGGCTTAAATGTAGCAACCAATCCAAGAATCAAACCGCCAATTGCACCGACCATTGCGGCAGCATAGGCAATTCCAACATTCATTGTGGTAAAGCTATAGAAAAAAATTCCAACACCGAGTATGGCCGCAATAACAGTCAATAAAACTGATTTTTGAATTGCGCCTTGTACGGTCATTGGCTGTTCATAATCTGCATACGTTTCCGCACGCGTTAAAATTGGGTTATTACTTTGCATAGTCAATCTCTTTGTAATAATTCAAATATATATAAGGATATTAAAACGTTTTTTATGCAAACAATTTGAACCGCTTGCTATTTTTTGTAACGAGTTGTCAGAGGACATCAGCTTTAGTATAGCTTAAAAAACCAAAATGCATAGCAAAAAAAGAGGCTAAAAAGCCTCTTGTTTCAATCTGATATGTAATGAGATTTAACCACTCAAATGATTAATCTTGATTGGCGATAAAGAAATACTGACGATAATATTTAAGTTCAGCAATCGAATCGCGGATATCATCCATTGCCAAATGTGAAGCATTTTTCTTTAGACCGCTCATAATTTCAGGTCTCCAGCGTTTTGCTAACTCTTTCACTGAAGACACGTCCAAATTACGATAATGGAAGAATTGTTCAAGCTCAGGCATTAAACGGTGCATAAAACGGCGATCTTGGCAGATTGAATTACCACACATTGGCGAAGTTTTAGGATTAATCCATTTCTTCAAAAATTCTAAGGTTTGCTGCTCTGCATCTTGCGCTGTGAGTTTACTACGACGTACCCGTTCAATCAGACCTGACTGACCGTGTTGTTTGGTGTTCCACTCATCCATTGCATTGAGGATAACATCTGATTGATGCACTGCGAGCACAGGGCCTTCCGCCAAAATGTTCAAATGATCATCTGTTACAATTGTCGCAATTTCAATGATCTTGTCATTATCTGTATCTAAACCTGTCATCTCTAGGTCGATCCAAATTAAGCGGGTATCCGGAGTGCTGCTCATATAGTGCAATCTTATTAGGCCAATAAAAAATGAATAGTAGCAAATTTCTTGCATCTTCGCTGTAATTCATTCGCCTGTCATGGTATTTTTGCCTTCTCATTTTTAAGGTTTTTAGGATATGAATGGCTTTAATTCGTAAACGTCGTTTAACTGAACAGCAGCAACGCCGCATTCAGAAACAACATAAAACACGTCAAGAAGAAATCGACACTTCCAATGACCTTGAAGGTCTTGTTGTTCAGCATTATGGACGACAACTCGAAGTACAAGCCCTTTCTGTTCCTACTCAACATCCGCAAAAACCCATCGTCAATGAAGGTGATCCAGAACCCTTTTGGAAACCGATTGAATTAGGCAGTGTTTGGCGCTGTCATACACGAACCAATTTAGAGCTGTTAGTGACGGGCGACAAAGTTCAGTGGCAAGCAGATCCAAATACAGGTTTAGGTATCATCACTGCCATTCACCCAAGGACCTCGTTGTTAACGCGTCCCGATCGTTATCATAAAGTTAAACCTGTCGCAGCCAATATCAGTTTAATCGTCATTGTCTTTGCAACTCTGCCTGAGCCAGCACCCACGCTGATTGATCGCTATTTAGTGGCATGTGCAGATGCGGATATTCCAGTCCTTTTGGTGTTAAACAAATCAGATTTACTCAAAGAAAATGATCCTATTTTAGATCTCATTAAAGAATATCAAGACTTGGGCTATGAAGTACTGATCACTCAGTCTGAAGGTGATATTAGCGAATTAAAGCAACGACTCGACAACGAAACTGTTGCTTTCGTTGGGCAATCAGGTGTCGGCAAAAGTACCCTGATTAATGTCATCGTTCCTGATGCAGAGCAGAAGACCAATATTATTTCTGAAAACTCAGCACTCGGACAACATACAACCACCTCTACCCGTTTGATTCGTTTTGGTGAAAATGGTGCCTTGATCGACTCGCCTGGCATCCGTGAATTTGGGCTTTGGCATTTGAGCCTAGAAAAGATTGATGCAGGCTTTCCTGAAATCTCTAACTTGATTGGACATTGCCAATATCGTAATTGCACCCACACACATGAGAAACAGTGCGCAATTAAAAAAGCGGTAGAAAATGGTGAAATTCTAGCCAGACGACATGAAAGTTATTTACGTTTAATTGAAGAAATCACTGATGCGCAACAAAAAAATTAAATTTCTTCTTTGAGAACCTTGAAGCGGTGATTTTGATCACCATATATATACGCTATACTCGACGCAATTTTTGATTGTAATTAGGTGACTTGTGGAACGTTGGTTTGAGTTTATGGGGAATCACCCCTTCTTATTTGGTATTTTAGGGGTACTGGCGATCTTGTTCTTTATTTTTGAAGGACAACGCAGTGGTCGTAAGATTTCACCACAATCACTTGGTATTTTAGTGAAGGCTAAAAATGCGATGTTGATTGATTTACGCGATGCTAAAGATTTCCGTGAAGGTCATGTGAGTGGCAGTCGCAACATTCCATACAGTCAAATTGCCAGTCACATTGAAGAGTTAAAAACTGCTGACCGTCCTTTAGTATTTATCTGTAACTTAGGTCAAGTTGCAGGAAGTGCTTTACAACAAGTCGGCCATGCAGACAGCTATCGTCTTGATGGTGGTATCAGTAACTGGAAAGCCCAAGGCTTGCCATTAGTTAAAGCTAAAAAATAGGCTTAAGGAGCTCAACATGACTGCTGAAGTAAAAGTATATTCAACAACTTTTTGCCCATACTGTGTACGTGCGAAATCTCTACTTGAGCGTAAAGGTGTTGCTTTTACCGAAATCAATCTCGATGAAGAAGCACCTGAAGTTAAGACTGAGCTGATCCAGAAAACTCGACACCGTACAGTGCCACAAATTTTTATTAATAATGAATTTATCGGTGGTTTTGACCAGCTTTATGCTCTAGAAAAAGCCGGCAAACTCGATGAGTTACTTGGTTAATCCACAACTTAATTAATGAATCACTTCTTAAAATTTAAGGAATAAAGAATGAGTGAAGAACAACAAGCTCAACCACAACTAGCTTTAGAACGTATTTATACAAAAGACATTTCTTTTGAAGTACCTGGGGCTCAAGTTTTTACCAAAGAATGGCAACCTGAATTAAACATCAACTTGTCTTCTGCTGCTGAAAAAGTGGATGCAACCCACTTTGAAGTGTCTTTAAAAGTTGTTGTGCAAGCGAACAATGCAGGCGATACAGCATTTATCGTCGATGTAACACAATCAGGTATTTTCTTGATTGATGGTATTGAAGAAGACCGTCTTCCATACATCTTAGGTGCTTACTGCCCGAACATTTTGTTCCCATTCTTGCGTGAAGCAGTTAATGATCTTGTAACGAAAGGTAGCTTCCCTCAATTACTTCTTACGCCAATCAATTTTGATGCAGAGTTTGAAGCAAATATGGAACGTGCCCAAGGCGCTGCTGCTGAAGGCCAAGCTTAATTTCTCAATAATTAAGTTTAAAAGACCGCACTATGCGGTCTTTTTTATGTTTGATCAGATAAAAATCACCCAAACTTCACAACCGTGGGTGATGCAATTTTTTATAATTTAAACATCATAATAAGCATGAACAATAACAATGCCATTTACTCCCTTACATTTGGGCTTAGGCGCAAGCTGTAAAGCCATTGCAAATAAAAAATTTAGCTTGTTAATTTTCTCTGGTGTTCAGGTTTTGATGGATATAGAACCTCTAATTGGCATCATTCGAGGCTGGACCACACTCCATTTATATACCCATAATTTACTTGGTGCTTTGTTGATCGCTTTGCTTGCAGTCCCCATAGGTAAAGTGATGAGTGAGTTTTGCTTACGCAACTTATTCAAACAAGCAAACTGGCAGATCACATGGCAAGTGGCGACAGTCAGTGCTTTGGTCGGGAGTTTTAGTCATGTTTTTTTAGATGCGTTGATGCATGCAGATATGTATCCCTTTTATCCGCTGAGTTATTCTCAAGTTTTACTCAACATGATTCCCTACAATTTTATTTTTTATGGAAGTTTAGGGTCTGTTGACATTTCATAAATGGCTTGCGTTGTAGGCTAAAATTGAGCAGGCAAGGCAGGAAACGAAGAGAATAGCGAGACTATTTTCGAGTTTCATAACGTAGGCTGAGATAATTTTAGCCATAACCCTTCGGGACTAGTGTGTTTTTTGCCGCTACTTCGTTACGAACTACTCATTTAGAATGACTAAATTTCGTATTTCGTGCCTAGTATCGTCTAAAAAACACACGTAGTCGCAAACATAGACGAATTGTCAACAGACCCTGGCTTTATTTTTGCCGCAATTGTTTGGCTTATCCGTGAGGAAAAATCATGATTCATCGATTGTTCTAAAGGTTAGATTAATCCGAGCCGTATGCACTTTCTTTGTTGGGGCTAAGCGGTGCAACCAATATGTTTGTGTGGTGTCTTTCATGACCAGCAGACTGCCATTTTCGAGAAAAACCTCAATCTTTTCTTGGCTATTTTTATGTTTAAAGGCAAATTTTCGAACTGCGCCTAGGCTTAAAGATGCAATTGCACCATTCTTTTTTAGATCTGTTTCACCATCACTGTGCCATGCCATACCCTCTTCACCTGTATGGTAAAGATTCAGCAAACAAGAATTAAATGTTTCACCCGTGATCAATTCAATCTGTTTTTTCAGTTCGAGTAATTCTTTAGTCCATGGCAAGGCATATTTGGAGCTATTTGAATAAGTGTATTCAAAAGCGCGATCTCCATACCAAGCCACTTTCCGTTTGGTGATGATCTTTTTGCCAAAAATAATCGCTTGGTCATTTTGCCATTCAATATGCGTTAGCAGTTGCTCAAAATAATCATTGGCGATGGCTTCATCCATGATTTTTCCGAAATAATTCACTGTTCCATCTTGTGGAAGCAAGTTCTCATGGGGATCGGTTAGAAACTCAAGTTGTTGCATTTTTCCATTTCACATAGGCTGATTTCATACAATGTCCACACGGGCGAAATTGCAATGCCAAGGCTTCGGCTTCACTATTAAAGAACACCCGATTGGCTTTTAACATACGCTTGCCCGAACCACAGTTTAAACGTCCATAAATTTTTAGCTTTTGGTTGCCTGCAAATAAAATTTCAGCATTCCTGATTTTTCGATATAACGCCAAACGCTCAATGTCATCATGCTTAATCATCATTTAACTCACAGCATCATGAAAAATAATCCCCAATGTATAACGCTCCCCTGTACGCACCTGACTGACAGCATGCTTCATATTGACTCGATAATAGCCATGAGTGCTTTTCTTCGGTCTAAACTGCGTGGTGAAAATTAACACATCCCCTTGATCAGGTTGTAAAACAATGGCTTTTGACTGTGCTCGTGGTACTTGCTCAGTCAACACCAACTCACCACCGGTAAAATCGCTATTGGCTTGACTAAGAACAAATACCATTTGGATCGGAAAATAGACCTCGCCATATAGATCTTGATGTAAGGTATTAAACCCATCTTGCTGATAGTGCAAAATCAAAACAGTGGCCTTATTTTGACCCGCTTGTTGGCATTGTTGTAAAAATTCAAGATGTGAATCTGGATATTGTCGATCCAACTTTAAAGCATCAGACCAAGCATTGGCGATAGGAACCAGATAGGGATAAAACTGAGTTCGAAGCTGTTGAAGCAAGTTTGGTAATGGATAATTAAAATATTTATACTCGCCATATCCAAAACGATGTTGCTGCATAGTGACGGTTTTTCGATACAGTTGTTGATGGTTGTAATGACTTTTGATCAGCTCACACAATTCATCAGATAAAAAATCTTTAAGGATTGAGTAGCCTTGTGTATGCATCTGAGCATGGATTGACTCCCAATCTAAACCCTCAATTTTATTGAGCAACGCTGTTGCTTGTTGTGAATTAAACGCTGGCATGTACTTGCACACCTTCCCAGCCAATCATAGCGGCTTTACGTGTTTTACCCCAATGGTATTCACCTAAAACACCTGTCGCTTGAATCACACGATGACATGGAATTAAAAAAGCCACTGGATTATTGCCAATCGCAGTACCGACTGCACGGGAAGCTTTTGGATTTCCAATCTGTTCCGCAAGGTCTGCATAGGTCGCCAATTGCCCCATCGGGATTTTAAGCAAACTCTCCCAAACTTTAAGCTGAAAATCAGTACCTTTTAGATGCAGCTTAATTTGGCTCCATGGTTTTTGTTCAGATGAGAAAATGGCCAAAGCATGTTCATGCAAGGCATCTGCTTGCTGATAAAATCTTGCTTTAGGAAATTTTTCAACGAGTGCGCTATAGGCATCTTGCGCATGCTCCACAAAAGACATAAAGCAAATCCCTTTGGCTGTTGAAGCCACTAAAACTATTCCAAAGCGTGTTTCAGCATACTGGTAGTGGATGGTTAAGTTTTCCCCACCACTTTTGTATTCAGCAGGTGTCATCCCTTCAATTTGTATAAATAGATCATGCAAACGACTGGTGCTTGATAGTCCTGTGTCATAAGTCACATCAAATACCGAATGCTCTTGTTTTAACAAGTTTTTTGCATGTTCTATGCTGATATATTGCAAGAACTTCTTAGGGCTGGTTCCAGCCCATTCTGTAAATAAACGTTGAAAATGTGCAGGGCTTAAATGAATATGCGCAGCCACCTCATCTAAATTCGGTTGTGCTTTAAAATTGTGTTTAATGTATTCAATGGCTTTTGCAATACGTTCAAACTGATTGTGCTGTTGCATCGCATTTCTCCTCACTTTTCTACATCTAACTTAACAGTTGTTATGCAATGAGCAAATCCGAATCATGCTGAGTTTAGTGATTCAATATCGTTAAAAACCTCCTCACAATAAAAAACCGTTAGTCATTAAAACTAACGGCTTTTAAATGGATAAATCTATTCTTCGAAATTACGTTCGTCAAAAAACAAGTAGTCCATACGCAATTTATATAAATTTACCTGATTCTTTGTATTATTGAATCGTACATGGTCGATCTATCCTGTGGCGACATGGATGTCGCTGTTGGGCGGGGGTACAGGACGTACCCCTCGCCCAACGGAAGATTTTTGTCACCTTTTCATCTCTGAAAAGTGAGGCATCGCCTACGCAAAGCTATTTAAACTTTAATTGTAAAGTGTGGCATTGCAAGCGTTATAACCATATGAATCACGTTAATGAAAGTATATAAATATATGATTTATAATTTTGACCTTATTTATAAATCATCTAAATGCATATTTGCGCAATAAGACTATTGATAGATCTTATGCCCTTGATCACGTATTTCAGCAATTTTCTTGCCTTCCATTTTGGCATGATCTAAATGACCGCCTTTGACTAGCGCTTGAGTCTTATCAATTTGCGCAATCAATTGATCATATAACTGAGTCGAAGTCGGAGCACTGGCATCACCACGACCTTTAAGTTTGACTTTTTTAGCGTCCGTTGCAGCAGCACGCATATTATCTAAAGCTTTATTTGCTTCAGCAGCATTATTGGTTTGATTAAATGCTTTATAGTTTTTACCTAATGCCTGCATATTTTGTTGTAGCGTTGCAGCAAAAGTCATTGAGCTGAAACCTAAAGCAGAAATCATCATGACGGTGGCTAAAGTTTTTTTGATCATTATGATCTTCCTTAAAACTGTGGCTATTGTTGGGTGTAAAAAAGCCCATTGTGGCTATTGTCCATTTCCAAGATTAAACATAGTTTAAAAGCACAAAAAATAGCAAATAAAAATGCAACGAATTCGTTGCATTTTTATATTCAGAAATAATCAGAAAAAGACTTAAATTGGTTCAATCTCATGATGTAAGGCATCGTGGATCGCTTCAACCAATTGTTGTGCAATCTCTTGTTTCGAGGCTTTTTCTAAATCACGCTTTTCCATCTGGTACTGTTCTGCAAAAAACACGGTCATCGCATTTTGATCAGAAGCAAAACCAATATCAGCACGCGAGACATCATTGCAGGCAATCATATCGAGTTTTTTGGCAACCAGTTTTCCTGCTGCATATTCCTCTACATTACGGGTTTCAGCCGCAAAACCCACCATAAATGGGCGCTTTGACTGCTGTGCAATGGTCGCCACAATATCAGGGTTTTTCACCAACGAAACATTCAGCTCATCACCCGCTTTCTTAATCTTATGTTCCGCAACTTCTGCCACACGATAGTCAGCGACAGCCGCAGTTGCAATAAACACGTCACAGCCTTCCTCAAGCTGATGCATGCTTTCATCAAGCATTTTTATTGCAGAAGAAACATTGATACGACGCACGCCATTCGGAGTATCCAAACTGACTGGACCAGCCAATAGTGTCACTTTTGCCCCTGCTGAATAACAGGCTGCTGCAATGGCAAAGCCCATTTTCCCTGTACTGTGATTGGAAATATAACGTACAGGATCAATCGCTTCACGTGTTGGTCCCGCAGTAATCACCACACGTTTTCCAGCAAGCAAGCCAAACTTCTCAGCAATCGCACGTTGTGCTTGATGGAAGTAATTTTTAACTTGTTCGGCTAAATCTTCAGGTTCAGGCATACGCCCTAAACCGACATCACCACAAGCTTGTGAACCCGCTTCAGGCATAATCACATGTACGCCATCTTCAACTAAGGTATTCAGATTACGTTGTGTCGGCTTAGCTGCCCACATTTGCTGATTCATTGCAGGCGCAACCCAAACAGGTGCTTTGGTTGCCAAATACAAGGTACTGAGCAAGTCATCAGCCAAACCCGCGGCAAACTTTGCAATGGTGTCACAACTTGCAGGTGCAACTAAAATTAAATCAGCCCAACGCGCCAATTCAATATGCCCCATTCCCGCTTCTGCTTCAGGGTCTAATAATTCGGTATGAACGGGATTGCCTGATAAGGCCTGAAAAGTTAAAGGGGTAATAAATGCCTGTGCACCTTTGGTCATTACCACGCGTACATTAAAGCCGTAATCCTTTAAACGACGTACCAGGATTGCACTTTTATAGGCGGCAATACCGCCTGTTACAGCGAGGATAATATTTTTATTAGAAAATACACTGAGATCAAAACTCACTATCAGGCTACCTTTCAGTTGCAGTGGCGCTCACAATATCATTAAATAGTCTATCTCCCAAGTCATTCAAGGGAGAAAAATCAGAAGTAAAATAATTTTAAAATGTGAAAAATAATGAATCATTCAATCAAACAATGGCCTGAACAAGAACGTCCACGTGAAAGATTACTCTTACAAGGGGCGCACAGCTTATCTGATGCAGAATTACTGGCGATTTTTCTACGCTCAGGCTCAAAACAACACTCCGCTGTTGAATTAGCGCGCTTGCTCATTCAACATTTTGGTCATTTAAATGCTGTATTTGATTCGTCTTTAGATGATTTAAAACAATTCCATGGCATTGGCGAAAGCAAGTATTCACAACTCATGGCAGTGAAAGAACTGGGACGGCGTTACTTGAAACATCAACTAAACCAAGGTTTAGACTTGAGTCGTTCTGATTTAATCCGAGATTATTTACGTTATGAATTGATCGGAGAATCTCAAGAAGTCTTTGCCGTACTGTGTTTAGACAGCCAGTTACGTAAATTGAGTTTTAAAAAACTATTTTATGGTTCAATCAATTACTGCAATATTTCCATCAATCAATTATTACGATATGTCATACAAAAACATGCGACTTTTATCGTTATTGCCCATAATCACCCTAAAGGTTTTGCCAAACCTTCACGTGAAGATTACGATTTAACTCAAGAAATATTAAAAGCCTGTCAACTGCTTGAAATAGAATTATTGGATCATATGATCATTGCTGCTGAGCAAAGCTACTCCTTTGCTGAACACGGACTCATCAAACCCAAAACTTTCCCTACAAATGTGATTGACAAGCACCTTTGAAGCGGTGAAGATCACTAAAAAATATAGATTTAAAAGTATGATTGTCCGCGATCAAAACGATACCCTTAAAATATTACTCTCTTGGCGTGGTACGATTTTACCCAAAGTGCTGCCACCGCTTGGTTTTGTGATGCTGATTTCTGCAATTGTGGGTGGCATTGAGTATACCAATTTATATCGTTTTCCAGAATTACCCTTGGTTGGCTTTACCCTGATTGGTGTGGTGCTTTCTATTTTTCTAGGCTTTAAAAATACCGCCTGTTATGACCGTTGGTGGGAAGCGCGTAAACTTTGGGGAATGCTGATCGCCAATGCGCGTCACTTTGACCGTGATTGTCGTATATTCCCTCAAGGGCGTCGTGAACGGATCATTCAACATGTGATTGTATTTGCAAACTTATTAAGAGATCGTCTGAGACATCAAACCGCAAATCCAGATGCGCTGGTGGAAACCAGTGGTATGAGTCAACAGGCACTGACACAGTTGTATCAACAAACCAATGCGCCGCAATACACGCTGAGTTTGATCCAATGGGAATTGATGCAAGCGCTCAAAGAAGGCGAAATTTCCGACATTATCTATACCCAATTAAATGAACATGTGAATGAGCTCAGTTTGGTACAAACCGGTTGTGACCGTATTGCAACCACACCTTTGCCTTTTGCTTATTCAGTTTTATTGAATCGTACGGTCTATTTTTTCTGCTTTATGTTGCCCTTTAGCTTAGGTTCATTACTGGGTTTAGCAACACCTTTGCTGGTGGGTATTTTAGCCTATACTTTTCTGGGGCTAGATGCTTTAAGTACCGAGATAGAAGAACCTTTTGGTACGCAAAGTAATGATTTACCTTTAGATTCAATGGTAAGAATGATTGAAATTGAATTATTGGGAACTCTAGGGAAACCGACTCCTCCACCGATTCAAGCCCATGATCACAATTTACTTTAATACATCAATTTCTGATTTTATTGCCCTTTTTAAAGAGAAGTTAAAGTAAAGGCCGAGCACTGAAAATGAAATATGTGGTTATCTTTAAGGCATAGATCAATACGCTTGATCAACAGTATTTTCAAACTGCACAACTTTTACGAGAGAAAGCATTGAGCCAGTTTAACTGTCAAAAATTTGAGTCTCTTTGTGAAAATGACGTTGAAATTGCGCTTTCTTATTGGAATACACTTGCAGATATCCAGGCTTGGCATAAAGATGCAGAACATCAAGCAGCTCAACGAATTGGTAAACAACAGTGGTATAAAAAATTTAGTGTTGAGATTTGCCAAATTCAAAAAAGCTATTAACTCTAGATCACTTAAAAATCGGTCTATTTATGAAGGTAGATACTAAAAAATAGAATCAAGATAATCCCATTCAATCTGGTTCAGTTTCTAGCGCACTTCAAATTCAGATTCAGCTGGGTCAAAACGCCAAGTGCGCACAATCCGCAGTTCAGAAATATCTTTCATTTTTGAATCAAAACGTCCAAAAGGTGCCCCTTTACGCACTGAGTTTTTGGCAGCTTCATCGAGGATTGAATGACCTGAGCTTTCAATCAATCGTATAGCACGAATCCCACCCTCATTATTGAGAATGACCATTAAACGGACCTCACCCGAAAGACGCTGCTGTTTGGCAAGGTCTGGGTAATATCGGTTTCCATACATCTCAACTTTTTCACGAAATTTATCTAAATATCCAGCAGATGCATCTTGTTTGGCTTGAATACCATCTAAGGTTTTAATTTTTTGTTGTTTACTAAAATTTTGTTGTTTCTGTAAATATTGAGCTTCTAAACTCGCCACCATTGCCGTTTTAGCTTGCATCTGGCTCTGCAACTCTTCCATGGCCTTTTTGCGATCGTTTTGTTCGGCCTGCTTTTGCCAGCTAAGAACCGTCATTAATACTTTTTCTTCGAATTTCAATTCTCGTTTTTGCTGTATTTGTTCTAAAGCTTCCAGTTGCTGATCACCCGCACTCTTGTCTTCTGCTTGCGCTGGCATATCACTTGAAATACGATGCTCTTTACGGAATGTTCCAGAACCTTGCTGATTTGCTTGCGCTAAAAAGTCTGCATCTTTAATTTCATCTTCACTTGGGCGAATACTGATTGCGATTTCTTTTGTGCTGGTATTATTTTCTTGTGGCATTCCAAATTGAACAGATAAAAAAAGTACATGTGCAATGACAGCTGCAGAAACAGCTCCAACAAATAATGCGTCTTGCCACCAATACTCAGAATGCTGTGTATTGGCAAATAATTTTTTTATCATGACATTAATCCGACAAAATTCCCCAATCGCCAAATTTAAAATTTATTAAAATAAGTTTAACTTTACATTATTCACAAACTTTGTGACTTATTTAGTAAAAGTAAAAACGTAATTTTAAAACACTCAAAATGGTGCAATGTTTTTTGTTAAACTGCAATCGTTAGACTTGTATTTTTTTAATAATCGACAAGTTTATCGCCTTAAAAAATGATGATGATTTGGGACAATACTTATGCCGACGCTACTTTCTAACATTGTTAAACGTATTCGACAAGTATACCAAAAAGCAGAAGGTTTTATAGAAGAAGAACGCGAGTTTCCAGTATCACAAGTATTTTTAAATGCGACCTTTAAACGCTTTGTCACTGACAACGTCAAAATTTTAGAAGATTTACATGCCGATCTGCATGATGATTGGTTAAAACTTTATGCCACACTCAATGTCAAAGGCATGCATTTGGTTCTTTCGGTTGATCTTAAGTTAGTTCAAATGGAACTCAACAAAGATATGCAGTTGATTGTTTTTGAACAAATCAGCAACACCCAAGTGATCGAAGCCAGCTATCCCAGTATTTGGTATAAGATGGGCGTAAATACTGCTTTATTCTTCTATCAAAAGGTACTGAAAAAAGATCCTTTAGGAATGATCCTAGAAAAATTTAATGTCATTACCGTAAAAGATGAATTACTTCATTTAGACCTGAATCGTTGGTTAGGAAAAAATCGTTCTATTATGGACACATTAAACAAAGTCCATGTGAACCATGCAGAATTACGTGAAACTGAGTTGGTGGTGATTGGTAATGTAAACCTAACCGCTTTATTGAGTAAATTTAGAGAAGATAAAGACCCAGACTGGGACGAAGATGATTATCTTGAAACTGAAGTTACACCGATTGAGCAAAAGAGTTAAGTCTCAAATTGCAGATTAGACTTCAAGTTATCGCAATCAAAATGTATACATAAATTCACAGGATTAGCAATAAAGTGAATATTTTCTCTTTAATTACACCGCATAATAGGTGTCATATCCAAAAATACTTTTAAATGCATAGGACATTTAATGATGGCAAAAACGTTATTTAAAACATTAAGTATCGCAACTGGTGTTTCAACTGCAATGTTATTGGTTGGATTTTCAAGCAATGCTCTTGCCATGAGTCCGTTCCAAGCAAGCTACCAGTTTGCCTATAATGGTAAAAACTTAGGTACTGCGACCCGTACATTGAGTCAAAGTGGCAATAACTGGACCTATGTATTTGCAGCAAAAGCAGCAGCAATTGCTTCTGCAAGTGAAACAAGCCGTTTTAGCTTTAGCAATGGTCAAATTAACTCAAGTAGTTTTAGTCGTACCAGTAAAGTGTTGGTACATAATGACACCATGACCATTAACTTTAATCCAAACAGCAAAACCATTAACACCAAGAAAAAAGATCAGGCACGTTCTTTCCCATGGAAAGCAGGTGCTTTAGATGAGTTAAATGCTGAATTACAAGTACGTGAAGACTTAAAAGGTGCAGGTCTAAAATCAAGTTATTTGATTGCAGATGCAAAAGGTTTAGATGCGCGTCGCTTTGTTAAACAAGGCACAGAGTCAATTAAAACCCCTGCGGGAACCTATAACACGGTCAAAGTTGTACTCACCCATGACAATGGTGAAAAGAGTTCAATTTTCTGGTTAGCGCCTCAATTAGACTATTTACCCGTGAAAATGTCACATGTTGATGGTAAAACATCTTATAACCTAACCTTGACCAGTTACAAAAAGTAAGACATTTTTCACCTTTTGATCAATTTCAGCTTGCATTTTTTTTAGTGCTTTTTAAAATACGCCTTTGCTTTAAAAAGCACCTTGCCTCTAGAGGATTCTCCCTGTGCACGCACTAGAACAGAAAATCTTAGCTGAAGGTATCGTTCTATCTGATCAAGTTCTGAAAGTCGATTCTTTCTTAAATCACCAAATTGACCCTGTGATGATGCAGCTCATCGGTCAAGAGTTTGCTCGTCTTTTTAAAGATGCCGGCATTACCAAAATCATCACAATTGAAGCATCAGGCATTGCGCCTGCTGTGATGGCTGGTTTGGAACTTGGTGTACCCGTTATTTTTGCACGTAAATATCAGTCTTTAACCCTTAAAGATGATTTATATCGTTCAAAAGTATTCTCTTTTACCAAGCAAATTGAAAGCACCATTGCGATTTCTAAGAAACATATTAGCAAAGGCGATAAAGCTTTGGTTATTGATGATTTCTTAGCGAATGGTCAAGCCGCTTTAGGTCTTGCTGACTTGATTCATCAAGCGGATGCAGAAGTTGTGGGTATTGGGATTGTGATTGAAAAATCTTTCCAACCAGGCCGTCAATTGTTATTAGATAAAGGCTACCGTGTTGAATCTTTGGCACGTGTTGAATCTTTGGCAAACGGTACGGTAAGCTTTGTAGAAGAATAAGCTGGTCTTACTTCAAAAGTTTTCATTAAAAAAGAGTGCTTTAGGCGCTCTTTTTTTTGCTTTTTGATCAGTAGCGTCTTTGTTTTGCCTTTTATTTTGCTCAAGCCCTCAGCTATATTGTGTAAATAAAGAGATAACTCAGGTAAATAATAAATGAGATCAATCACTCAAAAATTAGTTGATCTACTCGACGTACAACAATTGGATGATGGTCTATTTCAAGGGCAAAACACACGTTTATTTGGATCACACCTTGTCGGTGGGCAATTGGTGGCACAAGCATTGATTGCCGCATCAAAAACCACCAATCGACCAGCACATTCATTACATGCTTATTTTATTCGCAGTGGTCGCACAGATATTCCGATTTTATATAAAGTTGAAAATTTAAGAGATGGCAAAAGTTTTTCGACTCGCCAAGTCCATGCTTGGCAAAACGGCCATATTATATTTTCGGCCATGGTTTCATTTGCCAATATTGAAGAGGGTTTAGAAAATCAGATTGAACCGCCTCTCTACCCTTCGCCAGATGAACTGATCCCAGAACAACAACTTAAACAAATGATTTATGAGGATGTTCCTGAACCTGCACGCGCAATATTTATGCGTCAATTTTTGATCAACATCCATCCTGTACAGCCATTCAATCCATTTAAACCGATAAAATTAGACACAAATTATGCTGAATATTTTCAAACCTTTGAAACGATTCCCACTCAACAAGATACACCCATGATGCACCAAGCCATTGCTGCATATTATTCTGACTATAACCTACTGACGGTTTCACTTAGACCGCATGGTGTCAGCTATGCGAACGGCGGTGTACGTAGTGCAAGTTTAGACCATAGCATTTATTTTCATACAGATTTTAGAGTAGATGAGTGGCTACTTTATGATATGAATGCCACAGTATCTAGCCAATCCAGAGGGCTTAATTTCGGCCGGATGTGGCAAGATGGTCGATTGGTGTGTAGCGTTAATCAGGAAAGTTTAATGCGGCTGAAACAATAACAAGATGTTTCTATAAGCTTGTGTCAATCATTCTAGAGATTACATTCACACAAAATATAAAGACTGATCACGGTATTCAGTTACAATCAAAATCATGTCATATCCCTGACATGATTGTAACGATAGCGATAAGCATGACAAAAATGCCAGTAGTGAACGTGAATATAACGCTTAACCATAACTTAACGAAGACAAATAGACTTTGTTGAGTGAGTAAAAATCAATGACTGATGAACAAACAGTAAAGTGCCCAAAGTGTGGCGCTACAGACTTAGAACGCCGTGACCATGAACAACTTTTAGGCAAAGCAGGCAGTGTATTATTGACTTCTGCGGGTGCAGCAGCAGGAACTGTAGGTGGCGCTGCCTCTGGTGCTTCTATTGGTGCAGCTATCGGAACGGTTGCAGGTCCTTTAGGCGTTATTGTCGGTGGAACTGTAGGAACCTTCGTAGGCGCAATCAGTGTTGGAATTACAGGTGGATTTTTAGGAAATCGCTTTGGTAAACGAGCTGGCGTGATTGTTGACCAAAATATCTTTTTTGATTACCAATGTAAAAAATGTAACCATCGCTTTAATCTAAAATAACAAAATTTAAAATATCAATATGATAAAGAACTTCTCTTTTTATCCACTAAACGCCAGATAAAAGAGAAGTCTTTGAATTTTTATCTAGATCTCGCAAGAGCATCAAAAATTATGGGTTTAACTTTTTAACCATTTCACCTAGACGTTTGCCCTGTTCAGCACATAAAGTTTTTTCATCGGAACTTAAGTTTTGGTCATGACGTGGTCCACTGACATGACTGACTCCATACGGCGTACCGCCTGATTTGGTATTGGATAAGGCTGGATTGGCATTGGTCAACCCCATGATCATCATGCCATGATGAAACAATGGCGGTAACATCGTTAATAATGTACTTTCCTGCCCTCCATGCATTGACCCTGACGCGGTAAATACACAAGCAGGTTTATCATGTAATGCACCATTTAACCAAAGGCTAGTGGTTTGATCCCAAAAGTATTTCATTTCAGATGCCATATTGCCAAAACGTGTTGGTGAACCTAAAGCCAATCCTGCACAATTTTGTAAATCATCCAATGTACAATAAATATCGCCATATTCTGGAATACTGGCTTCCGCTTCTTTCACAACAGTTGAAAGATTAGGCACAGTCCGAATTTTTACTGCGACACCTGCTGCTTCTACCCCGTTGGCAATCAAGTGTGCCATCTCTTTGGTAGATCCATATTTACTGTAATAGAGTACGAGAACATAAGCTTGCATAGAGATTTCTTGATTTCAACATAAGAAAATAAAACTATACGGTATTTTTCTGCTTTTTTGGGTAAGCTAGACAATGAAAATGCAAGATATGCCGAAAAATAATTGAGATCAAAGATATATATGCTTGAATTACTTAAAAAACTCCCCTTCTATGAAAAAACTTGGTTTCAATTCATTCTTTTTGTACTTGGTCGTTTTGAAGCAGATCGTTGTCGTGAACAAGCGGGATCGCTGACCTATACGACATTATTTGCTGTTGTTCCAATGTTGACTGTTTTCTTGGTTATTATCTCATCAATCAAAGCCTTAGAGCCTGCTAGACAGCAACTCCAGCAAATGATTTATAGTAATTTCTTGCCAAAAACCAGCATTGCTTTTGATAAGGCTTTTAATGTCTTTACCGAGAATTCAAGTAATTTAACTGTTATTGGTGTGCTGTTTTTATTCATTACCACAGTACTGATGCTTACCAGTATTGAAACGGTTTTTAATCGGATTTGGCGTGTTCAAGAAACGCGTAATGGCATCATTGGCTTTATGCGTTATTGGACCATTATTTCTTTAGGCCCAATTTTATTGGGGAGTGCCTTTGTCATTTCATCCACATTGGCCTCTATGAATGTTTTAAGTAATAACTTTGCTGGTTATGAAGTTGATGGTACAGCGTTATTTGGGGTCATTTCGTTTGCACTGACCACTTTAGGCTTTTTCATTCTATACTGGACGATTCCAAATCGTAGTATTCCTGTTAGAGCGGCCGCGATTGCAGGTCTTTTTGGTGCGATTGCATTTGAGCTACTTAAAAACCTATTTGGTTTTGTTATGGCAAATTTCACCAGCTATACCCTTGTTTATGGTGCTTTTGCTGCTGTGCCAATTTTCCTATTGTGGATCTTTTTATCGTGGAATATCGTCTTATTGGGTGTGGAAATCAGTTATGCGCTTACCGCATTTCATACAGGTAAAATCCAGACCCGCCATCCTGTGTTGATGATGCTCGATATTCTGGAATTATTTTATAAAAAACAAAAAACCGGTGAAGTGGTAACTGATGCAGAAGCATTAAATATTTTAGGTCGTGGTGAAATTGGACGTTGGCCAGTTTATATCCAACTTCTAGAAAAACAGAATTTGGTTAAATGCACTGACAATAATGAATATGTGCTGGTCAGAAATTTAGATGAAATTGATTTCTGGTCATTCTATACATCATTACCTTATACCCTCCCTCGTCGTCATGATGTTGAACATGTCCATGATGATGATGTTTGGATGAAGCATATCGGTCCAACTTTAATCGAATCCGATGAATATTTGGCAGCCAAATTATCAATTCCACTTTCAACCATTTTGGATGATAAGTAATTTTAACCCAGATAGATAAACAACCTCCCTTTCCAAGCAATATTTATTGGAAAGGGAGGTGATATTGCTTTTTTGATGAAGTGTTATAATTTCGCAATAGTCAAAACCACTGCATAAAGCGGATAAAAGACACCTCAATGGTATGAACCTGTCTTTTTTATAGGATATAATTCAAAGTAGACAAAAGATCTTTTTATTCAGGCAATCTTTGCATGACGATAACAAAAAAAAGCGATAAAAATATACTGACTCAACTCAGTAGCAATGATGAAATTGTTGCACCGCTGTGGCTTATTTTTCGACATGATCCTGCACTGTCTGTTTATCCTGAACATGGGCATGCTTGGGGCGAATTTATTTATGCCTTTAATGGGGTGATGGAAGTCAATATTGATCAAATTAATTATATTACGCCACCTCCATATGGAGTTTGGTTACCGCCAAATACGCAACACAGTGGTTTGAATCGGACTCCTGTTTCCCATGCAACTTTGTATATCCACCAATCGTTATGTAGTGCCTTACCTCAACAAGCAGGGATTCTCTTAACCTCACCCTTGGTTTCAGCGATTTTACAGCACATCAAACAACACCCAATGCAAGCATCTGAGCCTGAATATTTGCGACTATTACAGGTGTTACTTGATCAGTTACAACATGCTGAGTTAATCGGTAGTTATTTACCCCATACCAATCATGCTGCCTTAAAACAAGTTTTGGATTTTTTACATGCCCACCCTGCTGACCACAGTACCCTAGAGGCTTTAGCCCGACGGATTAATATGACTGAACGTACCTTGGCAAGGCTGAGTCAAAAAGAGTTGGCAATGTCACTCAATGAATGGCGACAACGGCTTAAAGTCATGAAAGCGATGTCTATGCTCAATGAGGGAAAAACGGTTGAAAGCATTGCACTGGATTTAGGTTATGCCAATGCTTCTGCTTTTATCAATATGTTTAAACGTTGGATGATGCGTACCCCAGATCAGTTTAGAAAATTGTTGCATCACTAAATCAACTTTTTACATTTTAAATAGATGAAGTAGAGCGATCTAAATACTGATAATCAATAATCTTCCCGACCAATCTATATGTCGATCTAAAAATGCATGGGCTGAATTTAATTTTGGTTTATGTATTAATTCACCAAAGTCATCCATTGGTAATTTTATTATGACGAATCAATTGGCGATTTTAATACGATTCAAACAACAGCTAAAAAATAGCAATACTGTAAATTTTAACTGGCTGTAAATTTCAACGGATAAATCAAGCAGAATATATCGCAAAAGTTAGCGATAATTGTTGTTGTATAAAACTGTAGATAATAAAAAACCCAATGCGTATTGATTATAAATAAACACTGGGTTGCTTGCATTTTAAATGCTTATTTTACAAAAGTTTTCCAAACAAAATCTTGGCTTTGACCATGTAAAGTCATACTCAATTGATCACCAGAAGCCAATGCTGCAACACCTGCTGGTGTCCCTGTCATCACTACATCCCCTGGTTCTAAAGAGAATACTTGGCAGATGTCTGCAAGTAAGTAAGCAATATCAAAAATCAATAAAGCCGTATCGCCTTTTTGACGAACTTCATCATTTACTGCAAATTCAAAAGTAACAGCCGACCAATCTTTAATCTCATCCACACTGACCCAATCTGCCAGTACACATGAACCATCAAAAGCTTTTGAACGTTCCCAAGGCTGGCCTTTGCCCTTTAAGTCATCTTGGAGATCACGTAAAGTTAAATCTAAGCCTAAAGTCACCGCACCAATCGCATCCAATACTTTATCTAAATTGGTTTCGCCCTTAAGTGACTTGTCGATACGTAACGTCAGTTCACACTCATGGTGGCAATTTCCCCACGCCTCATTCCAAGAAATACCGTCTTGCAATGAAATCAAACTACTGGGCGGCTTGATAAATAAGACTGGACGATCTGGAATTGCGTTACCTAATTCTGCTGCATGCGCTGCATAACTACGACCGACACATACAATTTTAGATGGACGTGTACTCATATTGTTCCCTTCTTATTGATCAGCGTTAAAAACTTTATAATTCCAAATTACTTTTTAAAAGTATTGATAAAAATCGTTTGATCTGCGGGTGTCGCAAATGCTCGTTTAGGCACAATCACCACAGTACGATTTTTTAATTCAATCATATAGGTAAGCTTGCCTTCTGCAAATTTATCTACATCTGAATAATGATGAACTTGCTTTGGACGACCACTACTGAATAATTCCATATAGTCTTGAAATAATTCAATACCTTGTTCGCTTTTACCAAATTGATATTTAACGAATTGGCGTTTAAACATCATCGGTAAAAACCAATACCGCATCAGCATTTGCAGAATTAAGAAAAAAGCACCTAAGCAAACATAATATTTACCCACCCCCTCTAAACCGAGGTAAATCCCCCAAACCATGATTCCGATGCTGACCAAAGGCGTGAGAAATTGGCTAATTTGCTTTTTACCAAAAGTTGCCAGTTTAAAACCGTCTTGAGATTCTTCTAAATTAAGATAATAACGTGCAGATAATGCAGGCTGGGTGTCTGACATAGTTGCTTCAATACAAATATTTTACGATGCCAAGATATTACACTAGATTTTTCCAGCGAGATGCGGATTTTCATCTTGTTTTACAGAACACCTCTATTTTTTAAAAGTGAATCCTTTTAGGGTCTTTCATACAAATGGTTTTTATAAGAACAAAAGATTGCCGCTTATCAAGGCGCAAAAGGAATTGTGATGAAAGTTTTTTATTTAAATATCAGTCTCGTGCTCTTAATCGGTATCAGTCAAATCAGTTTCGCGAAATTGGTCACTTGGAGCGATAATATTCCCAGTGCGTTAAAACCATTTGACAATAATGCCCAGCAAATCGCGGCAATTGCACAAGACAATATTTTAATTTATGCCCATCCAGCGACCAAGACCTCCTTACCGACACTCAACAAACAGCCCCAACCTATAGCTAAATTTTCAACAGCAGCCATTGTTGTGCCTGTAAGTAGCCAAGAAGTGGCTAAAACTTTAAGCCATTACACCCAATATGTTGGGTTATTCCCGACTTTAAAATCAGCAAAAGTCATCGAAACAGCAGGACCTGTCAGTCAATTAAAATATCGTATTTCCATCCCGACACCGATACCTGTATTGAATTTTAATGAAGATGTGGTGATGCAACATCAAATTGGACAAAATAGCATTTCAACCATGGTGATTGATGGCCCAATTCCTTATGCATTAGGGAAATTTGAATGGTTCAATTTAGCTGACAACAAAACCTTAGTGACCCTGACACAATGGGGCGATTTAAACCAACCGCAAGGTTTCCTATTTAAGAAAATTTTAAATGCTTTCCCTGAAGTAAAACTGGCGATTCCAAATGGTTCGAGCGCCTTTGTTTTAGAAGCACTCAAAAATAAATATACGGCTAAAAAAGTGACGGCATTAAATGCAGGGCAACTACCTAGCCCACAATTAAATACAGCTCAAATCAATAAAATTGTTCAGGTCAGTGCCAACGCACAACAGCCCGTCAGTATTGTACTTAATCCTGTCACTGTACCTTATACCCATGGGCGGGAAGTTTTACGTTTTACCACAAGCTATCAATATTTAAATGCCACCCCGCAACAATTACAACGTTGGACACAACCCTTATCCTATAAAGAAATTTTTCCAAAACAAATCAAAAGCATTAAAACCACAGCGATCAACACACAAGGACAAGATGCAGACTTTAAAGTCAGTGTCGGATTGGGGGTTATTAGTATCCCTTTTGATTTTAAAATGCGTTTTAGCTATCCCAAAGCCACTGAAAATAACTTCTATGCCAATGGCGGTGATTTACGTTATCTCAAAGGTCAAATTCAATTTTTACCCCAAGGCAATAACACCTTACTCAAAATGACCACCACCATCAAAATTGATGAAAAAGCACCATTCCTACTCAAAGCAGCACGCAGTTTACCCTACCATGAAATGTTACCTGCACTGGGTGCAAATGCAATTTTTGCTCAAAAAGTAAAGTAGTGCTGATTGAACTTTTAAAACTCAATTAATCAGCCAGATGTTTAATTGTTGTACCAATATTAAATAGGAAATATAACGGGATTGCGACCAGATCACCGACTAAAGTGACTGGGGTTAAGGCGATTTTCTGCAACAATGTTTTAGAATGTAGTGAGTATTTGGTTTTTCCTTGTGTATACATCGCAATCGTATAATTTTGACTAAAGTTTTGAAATTTCATATTTTTAATTTCAGCGTTTAAGCCCACAACACGCCCAACCAATCCAATTTTTCTTTGATAAAATTCAGAGTTTTCCTGACCATACTCGTACTGACTCAGTCCAAGTCGAGATAACTTATTTTCTTCCAGTCGAGTTAAATTGTTTTTTGCATAATACAGTTCAATATCACCGCTAAATTGAGCTGCTTGTGGATTTTTTTGATCATCGCTTTCAGGCATTAAAGATAAGCTAAAATGCTTGTCACTCGGATGGACTGGTTTGATCCGCCAATACTTGGGGTCTAAATCAGATTGAATGGTCTCTAAAATTTCCTTATTTCCAATATCAATCATATACGCATATTTTTGCCCCACCACGATTAAGGAGCGATCTACATTGTTTCTATCATGGCTATTTTTTGAGGAGGCATTTTCTATTAAATAGGCAAAACCGACAATTTGATCCTGATCTACAATCACACGATCTGCATGGGTTGAAACCACTTTACCCGTCGCCAACCTGCCAGAGTCACTGTTATTCCACAGAATGGCGGTACATCCGATCATTTGACTGATGACCAGCACGATAAACAATGAGAAATACTTATGCATGAATGATTGGCCTTATTTTTATTATCTCGCTCATTGTGCCATTTTTTAGGCACAAAAAAACCGCAATAAAGCGGTTTTTTTTAAATATTTTATCAAGTTGGTGCGCTCAGAGAGATTCGAACTCCCGACCCCTTAGTTCGTAGCCAAGTGCTCTATCCAGCTGAGCTATGAGCGCGACGTCTTGATGGGACGCATTATACGCCTTTTCATTTTTTTGTTAAGGATTATTTCAATAGTTAAACACCAAGTGTTTAGTATTTGGGCTATTTATCTTTAAATCGACAAAAAACCTAGGATTTATGCATTTATACACTGCTTGCATGCTGTTTCATTTGAAACTGGATTAAATATTTTTCGGTAAACAACCAAAATAAATAGCCAACTACACTCAATAATATTCCAGCCGTACACACGGCATACCATCCCCAATGACCATAGAGTGTTGTTGCCAGTAATGATCCCACAGCACTGCCCAATGCATAAAACAACATATAAGCACCAACCAATCGCCCATGTAATCGAATATCCGCTTGGAAGATCAGACTTTGATTAATCACATGAACTGATTGAATAGCCACATCCAATAAAATAATCGCTAAAATAAAAATCCAAATTGAAAAATATAAGCAGGTTAAAATGACCCAAGCTCCGATCAGTAATAGAAACGCATATTGTGTAACACGCTGCGCATAGCCTCTATCAGCCAACCCACCGACACGGATTGCCATAACCGCACCGATAGCACCAATGATGCCTAAAAAACCAATCAAGCTATGTGAATATTCAAAAGGCTGAACAGATAAAGGAAATACCAGAGCATTCCAAAACAAATTTAAATTGACGAAAATGATGAAAGCAAGTACGCCTCTAATCTGTAACACTCTATTTTTAAACAATTGTTCAAACAATGAAAAGATTATCTGGGAATAAGTGGATTGCTGAATAGGATCTTTTTCGATACGGATAAAAACTAAGTATTTCCATAAAAACACACTGATCATACTCATACATAGTACTGAGAATATATATACCCCTTGCCATCCAAACCAATCCGCTAAACTACCAGACAGTACCCGAGATAAAAGTATGCCAATCAACACACCAGCTTGGACTGTACCGACGATTTTGCCGCGTTCATCAGCAGCGGCCAAAACTGATGCATAAACTATTAAGCCTTGGGTCATCGCTGTGCCCAACATGCCCACAATCAGCATACTCAATAACAACGTGAAAATATGATCTGAAAAAACCAACAAGATTAAAGCGAGGCATAAAATGATGGACTGAAACAACATCAAAGATTTTCGTGGTAATAAATCGCCTAAAGGCACAATAAAAATTAATGCAATGATTGATCCCACTTGAGTCAATGAAACAACTAACCCCACCCACGAATAATCTAATTTAAAATCTTGGGCGATCAGATCCAGCAATGGCTGTGCATAATAAACATTTGCAACACTCATTCCAGCAGCACACGCCAACAGCATCACCAAAGCTGGAGAAAGATGGGATCTCTGCTGTTCTCTTGTTTTATTGCGCTGTTGATGATCTGTTTTGTTCATTCTGCACCAATCTGGTTTTAATTTGCAACTAGATTAAATTACGCAATCTTGTTTTAAATTGCAACTAGATTTATAGTCTTATTTTTAAGATGAAAGATGGAACAGCTGATGAATCAAGACACATATGAAGCTTGCCCAGTTGCGCGGTCAGTGCAATTGATTGGAGATCGTTGGGCTTTATTGATCATTCGCGAAGCTTTTGATGGGGTAAAACGATTTAGTGATTTTCAAAAAAATTTAAATGTCGCCAAAAATATTTTATCTGATCGTTTAGCTAAACTTATTGATGCTCAAATTCTAAAGAACCAACCTGCTTCTAATGGCTCAGCCTATTTGGAATATGTGCTCACTGAACAAGGTTATGCACTGTTCCCGATCATCGTGGCATTACGTCAATGGGGTGAGCAATTTTTATTCGCTGAGGATCAACCACATTCTATTTTACTCGAGAAAAATACAGGTGATGAATTGGCACTTATGCAACCTATGACAAAAAAAGGAAAACATCTACTTGCACAAGAGACCTTTGTGAAAAAGATCAATTAAATGCAAATCATGTTTTCCCAGTTAAAGTCGATGATATTTTTTAAAGAGCAAACTTAAGTTTTAAGGGTTTTACTCAACCAATAAATCTTTTGGATTAATGCTATCACCGTAGACAGGTTTTAACGTCTTTTCATAGGCTTGCTGGATAACCCCTGCTTTAGATAATTTTTCTAAGTCTTGATTCAACCAATCCAATAATTCTTTATCGCCTTTTTTGACTGCAGGTGCAATTAAATCATGCTGACCTAAGCTGGTAATACCCACGGTATAATTTGGGTTCTCTTTTGCCCAAGCCAGTACCAATAAATTGTCATGTGCCAAAGCCACACCACGTCCATCTTTCAGCGCATCAAAGGTCTCTGTATTCTGCTCGTACTTTTGTAATTTAATTTCAGGATGTGATTTGCTAAAGAATGAGTCTGCTGTCGTGCCTTTATTGACCAATAAAATCTGATCTTTAAGCTGTGCAATATCAGTAATTGGCTTAGCTTTAGGTGATACAACGCCCAAAGAAACCTTTAAATAAGGCTTGGCAAAATCGACAACTTCCTTGCGTTCAGGTGTCACGGTGAAATTGGCAAAAATAATATCCACCTTATTGGCTTTAAGGTACTCCACACGATTGGCAGCTTCCGTTAAAACAAATTGAACTTTGTTTTCATCTCCCAATAGGTCTTTGGCAACATGCTTGGCAATTTCCACATCAAAACCTTGGTTTTTACCTTGTGCGTCCAAGTAACCAAAAGGCGGCTTATCACTAAACACCCCGATACGAACCACACCATTTTTCTTAATTTGCTCGATACTTGAGCTGGTTTTTTCAGGTTCAGCAGCTTTTTCAGTTGTTGGCGCGTTTTTATTACACGCCGCCAACCCTAAGCTAAGCACTGAAGCCGCAAGTAGATGAGTCAGCTGTTTTATTGATATATTCATTTAATTTTCCTCTGATCTATTTTCATATTTAAACGATGATTTCTTTTCGTAGTTAAACGCTTTAATGCAATTTTTATTTCGGTGTCACATCCAAAAAGACTTGAGCATCCACAGTTCCACCGTAAACAGGCTTTAAGGTCTGATCATAAATCTTCTGAATTTCACCTGTTTTTTGTAAGCTTGAAATTTCAGTATTGAGCCAATTTAAAAGTTGGCTATTGTCCTTTTTCACTGCAGGTGCAATAAAGTCTTGATTACCAATTTGTTGAATTCCCGCCGTAAATGTTGGATTCTCAGCTGCCCATGCCAAGGCATAAGTACTGTCTTGAGAAATTGCATCACCACGACCATCTTTCAAGGCATTAAAGGCATCGGTATTTTGTTCAAACTTTAATAAATTAATTTTTGGGTAATTCTTAGTGAAATAAATATCTGATGTCGAGCCTTTATTGACGATCAAGGTTTTGCCTTCGAGCTGCTGAATATCTGTAATCGTCTTGGCTTTAGGCGATACGATGCCTAAAGCTGCCTTTAAATACGGTTGAGCAAAATCAACCACTTGTTTACGTTCAGGAGTGACTGAAAAGCTGGCAAATACCGCATCTGCTTTACCCGATTTTAAAAACTCCACCCGATTAGCAGCCTCAGTCACCACAAATTCAACTTTATTTTCATCCCCAAGCAAATCTTTGGTCACTCTTTTTGCTAAAGCGATATCAAAACCTTGTGGTTTACCTGCACTGTCTACATAACCAAATGGAGGATTATCTGCAAAAACAGCCACACGAAACACGCCCTGCTTTTTAATCTGATCTAAAGATTGATCATTCTGGGTATTTTTCTCCGCTGATGCATTTGGTTCAGTTGGCTGACTACATGCGCTCAACATTCCCATACATAAGGCCACACTCAATGTTCGAACAACGTTGGAAATATTAAAAAAAATCGATGGTTGAGTTAAATAAGATAAAGCCATACATCCTCATTTTTATAGATCATTCTGTGTTGCTATTAGGGTGAATATTGATGTCTAAATTACTGTTAGTAATTCAACATATTTAAAAAGGCTTTTGCCCGTTCAGTCTGTGGATGCTCAAAAAATTGTTCAGGTGTGGCTTGCTCAATAATTTTGCCTTTATCCATAAAAATAATTCGGTCTGCGACTTTTCTGGCAAAAGACATTTCATGAGTCACGATCAACATGGTCATCCCTTCATACGCAAGTTTTAAAACCACATCTAATACTTCACGGACCATTTCAGGGTCTAAAGCAGCAGTAATTTCATCTAGCAGAATCACTTGAGGCTGCATCACCAATGAACGCACAATTGCGATACGTTGCTTTTGCCCACCCGATAACTGTCGCGGATAATCTCGCTTACGATCGTATAAACCGACACGTTTCAATAATTCGTCTGCGACTTTCTCAGCTTCAGCTCTTGTTCGTTTTTGAACTTTTAAAGGGCCTAATAAAATGTTATCAATCACATTCATATGCCCAAAAAGTTCATAGTTTTGAAACACCATGCCAATTTTTTGACGTACATCCACCCACGCTAAATCTTTGCCCAATACACCTGAGCCAGCTAAATTGATTGTGCCACCCTGAATTTTTTCCAAGCCATTGATACAACGTAACAATGTGCTTTTCCCACATCCCGATGGACCAAGGATCACCACGACTTCACCCTGTTTTACGTCCAAATCTATGCCTTGTAAAATATGACTTTCTGCAAATGATTTCTGTAAATGTTGTATAGATAACAAAGTCATGATTACTCCCAAACTTTTTCTAAATGCGTCGCTAAACGGGATAAGGGATAGCAAATGATGAAATATAAAATAAAGATCAAACCATAAATCCAAAGAGATGCATTCGGAACAATTAACAGCGAATTTTCAATAATTTGCTGTCCAACTTTAATCACTTCGACCACGCCAATCAGCACTGCCAAGGAGCTGGTTTTAATCATACGCGTGAATAAATTGATTGCGCCCGGTGTGACTCTTTTTAAACTCTGCGGGAAAATCACATAGCCCAAAGTTTGCATAGGACTCAGACCAAGTGCATGTGCAGAATCGCGTTGATGTTGATCTATCGATGTGATGGCAGCACGGACTAAATCGCCCATTTCAGCAGTCCCCCACAATACAAAAACCACAATACATACCAGTACCGCTGAGAGCTGCCAGTTAAACCATGTTGCAAAGCCAAAATAGAAAACAAACAATAAAACCAGAATTGGAATAATCCGAATCGCTTCTAAATACAGTCGGCACAAACTTTTAATCAGTAAATTTTTTGACGTCATAATGACACCGAAAATCGTGCCAAAAATTGCTGAAAAAAATACTGATATAAAGGCAATTTTTGCAGTAACCCACAGCCCTTCCAGTAATCGTGCAAGATGACTGGGTTGAAACAGATAATCAAATTCCATGGCTCACCTTCCGACTGCGGTATTCCAGGTAACTGGTGAGAATAGACACAGGCAATAAAATAATCAGATAAGACATGATCAAGAGAAACAATGCTTCTGTGGTTTTATAATCCATACCAATTAAGTCTTTGGTGACAAACAATAGTTCCACCACTGCGATGGCACTCACCACAGAACTTTCTTTAATCAGAAATAAACAATTTGCACCAATTGCAGGAATTGAAATTGCTAGAGCTTGAGGGAAGATCACATATTGAAAAACTTGCAGTGGATTCAGTCCAATACTTTCACCCGAATCAATTTGCCCTTTGGCCACAGCTTGTAAGCCTGCGCGAAAGGCTTCAGCCATATAGCTTCCACCTAGAAAAGTTAGACCAATGACCCCACAGCTAAATCCATCAATTTTGATCCCCAGTTTTGGTAAACCGTAATAGAGGAAAAATAGCTGAATCAATAAGGGTGTATTGCGTGATAATTCAATGTAAATTTTGGCAATTTTGTCAAAGACCCGTACCCGATAGGTAATGAGAATACTGCAAATTAAACCAACCAATATTGCGAGAATAATACTGATGATTGAGATTTTGAGTGTGGTCACCATTGCCGAAGCAAACTGTGGCATCACACTGTAGATATATTGCCAATTCAAAGAAATCGTCCAAAATAATTATTTTATTGTTACGCTCTAAAGCAGAAAAAATGATTTGGAACTATCTTACAGCGAGAATTTTTTCTAAATAAATATGATTATCAGATAAGCTTTTCTATAAAAATAATGCTGGATAATGCTTACTTTTTGCGGTGAAAAAATAAGCAATGTTAAAATTAAACAGTCATCGACCCGAAGCAATTATTCGGCATTCACCACGTCTAACAATTCCATACATTCAGCACAGAAGATGACAGATTCATTTTCTAAACTTTGGATTTGCAGTTCATAGACAAAACCTGTCAGCGTGCGATTACAGCCATCACACTGTTGCAGGTTGAAATGACAAATAAAATCAACATGCTGGTAAATATAATATCCATCTGTATATTTCTTCATGTTCTTCTTTCTAAAGCTTCGGTTATTTTATTATTTTAAAGTTTTTAGCTCTAGAATAGATGTTGCAATCCTTACTCTGCGACAAGAATAGACGTGTAGATTTAATTGCAATTATAGGTGTAGACTTTTCTTAAATTTTGTAGTTTTATTAATTAATAATTCTTAGCCACTATATTAAAAATGAGCTGTTATATTACTTTGCATTTTTCGAATAGTCTCTCCCCTGAATACGATTTCAATGATGCCGATACGCCATACTTTGCATCGAAAAATTTAATCCCTTTATTTTGGTTAGCACTTTTTTCTAAAGAAAATATCCATCTTTATGAATCTCACATAGAGGATGAATATTCCTATTATTACTTACAAACCAATCGATTAAATGCTATTTATAATTTTCAAAAATATTTTGGGATATGGATCCACTTTGGTCAGGAAGCACTACAGCTCTCTCAATTATTTCTAGATTTTTTAAAAAGCCAAAGTCAAGAATATATAATTCTTAGACTTGATGATTTATTTGCGATGGCTGAAGAACCTGACACCCCAAACGTATACTCAATTTTAATTGAAATGTTAAATTTTTACCCTCAACTCCTTAAAAAACCTAACCTAAAAAAGGTTAAAGCTTACTGTTACTTAGCTCTATCTGTTGAACTATATCTAGAAGAGAATATGCGAAATGGTTTAGATGCTGATATGGTCCAATTTATTAAAACTGAATCGCAAACGGTAAATCAAAAACCTAAAAATCAACTAAAAGAATTTTTTTCAAATTTGTTTAATAAACTATAAAACTCAGATGATAAAAGGAAACAATGGGACATTACTCAACACTTTTAATTTCATCCGATCTCGATAGAACCACGGGTGAAATGGATGAAAATGAAACCTATCAAGAAGTTAAATACTCGATTCCATTATTTTGGTTGGCCTTATTTAAAGTTGAAGACATTACCACTCTTCAAGATGAAGATGGCTTAAGCTATTACGCCTTTCGGGCAACGATCTTAAAAAGCTCTGAAACGTTTAAATCTAGACTCAATATATGGTCAGCATTCTATAATGATGAAAAAGTAGCCATTTTAGCGCAATCATTTTTACAATATTTGCAACGTACTCCAACATTTTCAGTCGAGCTTAATATTACCGATATTATGGCAATGATGATTGATCCATTTAGCATAGAAGCTAACAATGAAATGGCGGATATGATCCATTTCATCGAAGAAAAACATCGAGATCCCAAAAGTCCATCACCATCCAAATATTGGCTGCCAAAATCTTTTGAACTTAACACACCACAAAATCGATATTTAGATATCGATGGTTTTGGAGAGTCTTTACTGCCCTGTTGTGAGGTGGATAGATGGTTAAATAATCATGAAAAGACACAACAGCCTGTTAAAAATAAACTCAATGCGTCTTTTGATGAGATCCATTTTTATCGAATGCTGCTGTCCAAAGCTGAAATCTCGCCAAACAGTTCATTCGGTTTTAAACATCGGTTTTTATTTCTGACGCGAATTAAAAATAAGGCATTACGCAAATGGCTCTTTCAAGTATTCTTCTTTAATGAAATGCTATTTTCTGTTTATTGTGGCTTAGTCTAAGTTTAATCAGCATCTTTTTTCTTTTTAAAATTAGCACTTTTTCCTATTTAGAGATCACTGGCATTATTATTGGGCTTATTGCATTTAGCTATTTTATTTTTCGAAAAATAGCCAAGAGAATCAAGATATTCAATGAGCTAAAATCATCGATCTAAATTTCAGGCACAAAAAAACCGCAAGGTATGCGGTTAATTCTTCAAGTTGGTGCGCTCAGAGAGATTCGAACTCCCGACCCCTTAGTTCGTAGCCAAGTGCTCTATCCAGCTGAGCTATGAGCGCAATACTTGTGTTGCCAAAAGGCATTCGTTACATCATGATTAACTTATTGGTGCGCTCAGAGAGATTCGAACTCCCGACCCCTTAGTTCGTAGCCAAGTGCTCTATCCAGCTGAGCTATGAGCGCGTCATAAGTAATCGTTGGCGGTGAGAGAGGGATTCGAACCCTCGATACAGTTACCCGTATGCATCCTTAGCAGGGATGTGGTTTCAGCCACTCACCCATCTCACCGTAACGAGCCGCCATAATACAAACTAAAACCCGATTCGGCAAGTGATGACATTAAAAAAAATAGAGAAATTTACTCAATTAAATACTTTTTAAGCGATTTTCATCATTTTGTTGTTTTTTTATGCTGTAAAATAATCACAATCTACAAATACCAAGAAAAATTCTCTAAAAACTAAATTAAAAACACAATATTGCAATCAATTACGTGCAGTATTCCACTGTATGTCTTATGCTAATCCTATCTTCTGACTAGAAACCAAATACATCATGAAAAATTGGGTCGATCCTGAAGCCAAAGCTGAAGCTGAGCGTTACGACAATCCCATTCCAAGTCGTACCCTTATCCTAGAAATCATTGAACGAAAACAAGAAGCATTGTCACATGCAGATCTTGTTGAACTGCTTGAAATTGTCGATCAAAAAAGTATAGATGCGCTCAGCCATCGTTTAAGTGCAATGGTCCGTGATGGTCAGTTGATGAAAGATGGTTTTAAATATCAGCTGATGGCAGATCAACCTACCCTAGACGCTACTGTTTATGTCAACGCTAAAGGTTTAGGCGTTGCAAGCTTAGATGGTAAGAAAGATGAATTCCTTCTGCCTGAGCGCGAATTACGTCAAGTCTTCCATGGTGACCGCGTTAAAGTCCAACAAACTTCTGTAGACCGTAAAGGTAAAGCTTGGGGCTATATTACCGAAGTGACTCAACGTCGAGTTAAACAACTGATCGGTAAAGTTGCAGAATTTGAAGGTGAATACTTTATTCAACCTGCACCTCCCAATGCACATCAACCCATAACTTTAGAAAAAGAACTGATTGAACATGCCAAAGCCAAAGTCGGCGATGCATTACGTGTTGAAATTGATGACTATCCAACACGAGATGAATTTGCGACAGGTCATGTGATTCAATCAATGGCGGATAAAGCCGATACTGAAATCATTATCCCGCAAACCATTTTAGAATATGGTTTACCTTATGAATTCCCAGAAGAAGTCATCAAAGAAGCTGAAGCATTTAAAGAACCTTCTGCAAAAGATCGTCAAGGCCGTATAGATTTACGAGATTTGCCTTTAGTCACCATTGATGGTGAAGATGCACGTGATTTCGATGATGCAGTCTATGCGGAAAAACGTCCTGGTGGTGGCTATCGTGTCGTTGTCGCGATTGCAGATGTCAGTCATTATGTCCGTGTTGGTAAACCTTTAGATGATGAAGCGCAAGAACGTGGTACATCGGTGTATTTCCCACACTATGTATTACCAATGTTGCCTGAAGCACTTTCAAATGGTTTATGTTCTTTAAATCCACATGTTGACCGTTTATGTATGGTGTGTGATTTAAATTTAAGTCGTGCTGGTAAAGTGACTAAATTTGAATTTTATCCGTCAGTGATGCATTCAAAAGCACGTTTAACCTATACCCAAGTTGCACAATATTTGGATGGCGACAGCAATGCAATTCCTGAAGATCGTGATGTCCGTAAGTCAGTCAATACGCTCTACCAATTGTATGAAACTTTAAAAGGTTTACGTGCACAACGTCATGCAATGGAATTTGAAACCGTTGAAACCTACATGACTTTTGATGAATTGGGTGGAATTAAAGAAATTTTACCGCGTTCACGTAATGTTGCGCATAAGCTTATTGAAGAATGTATGTTGCTTGCTAACGTTGCAGCAGCGGAATATTGCTTAAAAAATGAAGTTCCAATGTTGTATCGTGTGCATGAAGCACCAGAGTTTTCACGCATTCAAAAAGTAAAAGACTTTGTGAAATTATTGGGCTTTAAATTCCCTGACCAACCGACACAAGCCGATTATCAAACGGTGATTGAAGCAACCAAAGATCGTATTGATGCACCGAGTATTCATGCGGTGTTATTACGTTCAATGATGCAAGCCTACTATGGTCCAAAAAATGTGGGGCACTATGGCTTGGCTTATGAAGCATATACCCATTTCACTTCACCAATTCGTCGCTACCCTGACCTGCTATTACATCGTGCGATTAAAGCCAGTTTAACCAACAAAAAGTATCCTCTTTCAGGTGCAGCGTTAGAAGATGCGGGTGAACATTTCTCTGCAACTGAACGCCGTGCAGATGAAGCTTCGCGTTCGGTTACTTCATGGCTGAAATGTCACTATATGCAGCAACATTTAGGCGAAGAATTTGTTGGTGTGATCAGTGCAACTGCTGAATTTGGTTTATTCGTAACCCTAAAAGATCTATATGTGGATGGTATGATTCACGTGAGTCAATTGGGCGATGACTACTTTGTTTATGATCAAGTTAGTCAAAATTTAGTCGGTCAAAATCGTGGTCAAGCCTTTGGCTTGGGTGACGAAGTCAAAATTAAAGTTGCTGGGGTTAACCTAGAAGAACGTAAGATTGATTTTGAATTGTTACAACAACTGTCGCATGCGGGCCGTGTAATCCGTAGTCGTGCACCACGTGTTGCAAAACCCGTTGCCAAAGAAGAAGTTTTTTCTGAACGTCCTGTCAAAGTTAAATCTGAATCTGACAGTGGGAATGCCAGCGAAGATGGGGAACGTCCCATTCGAAAGAAAAAGCCCAAAGGAAAACCCAGCTCTTACAATAAAAAACCTGGAAAAAGTGCTGCAACTCAGCCTGAAACAAAGACTAAAGATAAAGTGAAGAAAAAGGCTAAAGCAAAAAAGAAAAAGTCGAACGCAAAAGCAAAGACTGAGTAATTTTGACTTACCGTAAAATCAGAGAGCTTCGGCTCTCTTTTTTATCATTAAAATTTTAAATTTGAATACGTCTAAAAATACTTTTCTTGTACCCTCATAGAATCTTCCTTGTTTTATAATGCATGCATAGCGACTCAAATAACTCTAGAAATAACAGCATGAAAATTAAAAATATACTATCACTCTCAATACTGCTACTCAGCTTTGTAGCTTCTGCTGAAACCATCACCTTTAAAACCCAAACTATTCCCCCCCAATATACGAATTTTTCAGGAAATATTCCCTTTATCCAAGGCAAAGGTTTTGAAAAAATCAACCAACAGATCAAACACGAACTTTTGGCAGATGATGCTACACGTATCGACTTTAGTTCAGGAAAGATCTATCAGGATCAAAACTATTTAAGTGTTTATACCCATTTAGAAATTGAAGGCGGACAAAGCTATTATCGTGAAAAGTATTATGTGATCGATTTAAAAAATAAACAGTTCGCAACATTGTCCCAAATACTACAAAAATATCAATTGTCTGCAGCACAAATCTCAAATGAAATTGCTCAGCAACTTGACCCATGTATTGAAAATAAAACAGCAACGCTTTCTAAAACGTCTAATGACTGTGATAGCGCAGATCTGCAATACCTATACCGATACTATGCTGAAGATCGAAATTTTATTGCGCTAAAAAATGCAAATGGCTTTTATCTTAAAAAAGATATTTTGGGCATCAGTTTTGATGCGGGCGCATATTCTATCCCTTTTGAATACAACCTCAAAACCAAACAAGTCCATTAACATCTGTGTTAATTTTATTGTCACACCTTGATTTCCCCTGCCAGAAGCCCTACATCTATCTATAACTTAAGAAATGATTTGGCATAAAGCTCATGACACTAGAACAGGCAACGTTGCCAGTACCGCAATTTGATCAAATTAGTTTAGATCAACTCAAACAAAATATTGAAAAAGCCATCCAAGACGGTCAAAACTTTTTAAATGACTTGGTGCAAGTCCCTGAAAGCATTCAACAACAACTTGCAGTGATCGAAAATGTAGATTCACTTGAAAATAACATGAGTGAATCTTGGGGAATTTTGTCACACCTCAACGCAGTGATGAATAACACTGAAACGCGTGAAGTCTATCAAGCCTTATTGCCGGGTCTAAGTGAATACTACACCCAGATCGGTCAACACGTTGCTTTGTTCCAAACTTATCAAAATGTTTATGATCATGCGATTTTTAGCGACTTGCCAACGGCGCAACAAAGTGCAATTAAGCTGGCTTTACGTGATTTTAAACTTTCAGGTGTTGCCCTCGAAGGTGAGGCTAAAAAACGCTATGCAGAAATTTCAGCACGATTATCCCAATTGTCTTCTGATTTTTCTAATCATGTTTTGGATTCAACCCAAGCCTATAGCAAAACTTTAACCACGGATCAGCTTAAAGGTCTACCGCAAGGCAGTATTGAATTACTCAAACAATATGGTCAACAACGCGAACTAGATCAGCCTGTTGCTACCTTAGATATTCCATCTTATTTGGCCATCATGACCTATGCAGAAGATCGCGCGCTCCGTGAAGAAATCTATCACGCTTATGTTACACGCGCCTCAGATCAAGCCAGCGATACGCAATTTGACAATGCACCCGTGATGGTTGAAATCCTCAGCTTACGTCAGGAAATGGCCAAGCTTTTAGGTTTTGACAATTTTGCAGAATACTCACTTGCTTCAAAAATGGCACCCGATGTGGCCACTGTTGATCAATTTCTGGTTGATTTAGCAGAGCATGCACGTACACCTGCATTAAAAGAAATCGAAGAACTCAAAGCCATTGCCAAACAAGATGGCATAGATGAGCTAAAACCTTGGGACAGCGGTTATTATTCTGAAAAACTAAAAGTTCAACAGTTCAACCTTTCTCAGGAAGATTTAAAACCATACTTCCCTGCGCCTAAAGTGATTCAAGGCTTATTTAATGTGGTCAATCGTTTATATGGGATTCAAGTCATTGAACGCCAAGCACCACTTTGGCATACAGATGCCCATTATTATGAACTAGAAGACCAAGGCACTGTGATTGGTGGTTTTTACTTTGACCTCTATGCACGTAACGGTAAACGTGGTGGTGCATGGATGAGTGGTTTCCGCTCGCGTATGCAAACCGAAACGGGGTTACAAAAACCAATCTGCTATATGGTTGGGAACTTTACCCCACCTGTCCGTGATCAGCCGGCCCTATTAACGCATGATGAAGTGAATACCTTATTTCATGAGTTTGGTCATGGCTTACACCATATGTTGACCGAAGTAGACAATATTGCAGTTGCTGGAACGCACGGCGTTGCATGGGATGCCGTGGAGTTACCTAGCCAGTTTATGGAATTTTGGACATGGGATACGGAAAGCTTGGCTTTAATCAGTGAACATATAGAATCTAAAGACTCACTTCCTGAGCATCTTTTAAAAGCCTTACTAAATGCTCGTTTCTTCCAGTCAGGTATGCAAACTTTACGACAAATTGAGTTTGCATTGTTCGATTTAACCATTCATAAACTTACACCTGCCCTAAATGCTGAACAAATCCAAGCAACTTTAGATGATATTCGCCAGAAGTATGCCGTTTTAGCAACAGCACCTTATAATCGCTTCCAGAATGGCTTTAGTCATATTTTTGCGGGTGGTTATGCTGCGGGTTATTATTCTTATAAATGGGCAGAAGTTTTAGCAAGTGATGCTTTTGACCGCTTTGAACATGAAGGTGTGTTTAATACCCAAACTGGACAAGAGTTCCGTAAGGCAATCCTTGCAGTTGGCGGAAAAGATACAGCACTTGATGCATTTATCAATTTCCGGGGTCGTGAACCTAAAATAGATGCATTATTACGTCATCAAGGTTGGACGAATAGCTAAAAAAACGCTTAAACTAACGGCCAAAATTGTTTAAAGTGTGGTGGGTGTATGAATATTAGACGTCGTTTCATTGCTGGTGCAAAATGTCCAAAATGTGAAGCGATGGATCGTATTGTTATGCTCACCCAAGGCGATGCTGAATGGATTGAATGCATCGAGTGTGGATATTCTGAAAATCGCCCTACCCATGTAGATGCGCCTGAAGAACCTGCTATACCTGATGAAATTGGGGTCATTCAATTCAAGCCTCGCTCTTCAAAATAGATCGGACCGAATAAAATGCATATAGAACAAAGAAACAATTCAAAATTAATGTGGATTATTGCAGGCGGGTTGGGGGCAGTTATCGTTTTAATTGCTATTTTTTTCTGGTTAAATAACACCTCTGAAAGCACCCAAATCAATGAGCCATTGAACCAGACTACACCTGCTGCGAAGAAAGTGGAAACAACGGCACCACCTGTGGCAACGTCTGTTGAACAAAGTGCTGCTTCAGAGGCTGCCAATGTAGAATTGGTCAAAGCATCCATTTTAAAAGATAAAATTCCTGAAAATGCCAGTTTAGCGAAAGAAGAAGTGGCTAAACTAGAAGACATCCAAAAACAACTTGATGATCAGCAACAAAACCTCAAATCACAACATGCTGATGCGGATCAATTGATTAAACTTAAGGAAGAGCAAATCAAGCTACTTCAACAGCAAATGGCCGCACAAAATCAATAATTTTTGATCATGTGCAAAAATGACGATCTGATATCAGAAAGCCTTAACTTATTTATAAGTTAAGGCTTTTTTTAATTTGAACAATAGTCATTTCAATATTTTAAAGTGAGTCCAATGACTGCTGTGTTGATTTTTTCCATTGGATTGGCTTTTGAATAATTTGCGCCAATAAAATTCCACAGAGTGTTAAACCACCACCAACCAAATGAAAAACTTGTAAATGTTCACCCAAGAGCACCACGGCAATTAAAGCTGTAAACACGGGCAATAAATTCATAAAAATACTATTTTTATTGGGTCCCAAATGTCTTACACCTTCAATCCATAAATAAGACAATAAAATTGATGAGAAAATACTGGCGTACAAAATCAAAGGAATGGTCTGTTGATTCAGTTGCATTTGCGATGCAGGTAAAAAGATAAAAAACGGCAAAACATATAAGATGGCAAAGCTCGACATCACAAAATTCGATTGCCATGCAGGGATCGGCATTTTCCAACGTTTTAACAGCACACCATATAAGGCGTAGCCGATTGCGGCAAGTAACATCAAGCCATCGCCAAGATGCATCCCTTGGCTAAAAACTTGAGCAATATGCCCATGACTCAATAAATACAAGATACCATAGAATGATAAGAAGCCTCCGATCACTAAGCCATAGCTAATCTGATCCTTTAAAATCCATGTACTTAAAATAATCGTCAATAATGGAATCAATGCCGTCACAATCGCCATATTGGTCGCTGTTGTGGTTGTCGCTGCTTGATAAGACAAAAATTGGAATAAGGATACAGAAAGAAATCCACCTAAAGCCAAATGTTTCCAATACTGGCGAATAATATGGCGATTTTTCCACGTGGGAATCAATACAAAAGTACTCATCACCGCGAGCGCAAAAACCAAACGATAAAATGTAATCGCCACAGGTGAAATTGCATGACTTGCCATTTTAGACACAATCACATTTCCAGCCCAAAATAAAATGGCAAACAATGGATAGAAATAAGCTTTTTGAAACATGCTGCTCTGCCTATACAGAAAGATTCAACCATGTTAAAAAATAATCATTTTGTATTTGTACGACAAAATGACAATAACTATCGCAAAAAGAACATTATGCTTGAGGACTAAGCCAATTCCACGAATATATGATTGGCAGTGCCGTATTGATTGAGGAGTAAATCGTGGGGAATAATTATGATCATGGATTTTTAGATTATCCAATTTATGCCTTTACTGAAAATTATTCCCATGGGCATATTGAAGATTGGCATAGCCATGAGCGTATCCAACTGATTCATACGCTTTCTGGGGTTATCCGTATTCAAACGACAGAAGGAACATGGGTCACGCCACCGGGACGCGGTGTATGGATTCCAGCATATAAGGCTCATGCCTTACTGATCAGTGGTGATGTGCAAGCTTATGGTGTATTTATTCAGCCAGACGCACGTTTAAAATTAGTCAATGAATGTCGTGTTGTCACGATCTCACCCCTGCTAAAAGAGCTTATTCGCTCCGCGATGCAGATTCAAACCACGATCCATCCTCAAAGTCGTGAAGCACGATTGCTTGAACTGATTTTAGATGAGTTGGAGCTTCTCCCTGTTCTACCATTTAATTTACCTGAGCCACAAAATATTAAATTGCAAAAGCTTTGTGCTGAAATCAAACTTGATCTTAGCCATACATGGACACTCGAACATGCCGCCCAATTTTTACATGTTAGTCCGAAAACCCTCACTCGACATTTTCAGAAAGAAACCAATATGCATTTTAGTCATTGGGTACGGCAGGCAAGGTTGATGCAAGCCATGACTGATTTGGCAATGAATAAATCAATTTTCAATGTTGCACTGGATTTGGGCTATGACAGTGCCAGTGCCTTTAGTGCCATGTTTAAACGTGAAACCAGTTTGACGCCGAGTGAGTACATTCAGCAGTTTCAATTTGAAGATCACTAAATCTATTCAAAATCTACAGACAGAAAAAAAGCGCCCGAAGGCGCTTTTTAGACATTCAATTATTTACTGGCATACCAGTCAAACAGGTTAAACATGTACGGCGCATAGGTCACAATCACCAATGCTGAGAACAGCACCACGATTGGTAAGATCCAACGCTCATAACGATAGTAGAAGCTTGTATATTTGGCTTTTGCCTCTGCATCGGCGGCGGCAACCTCTGCATCACCGACCGAGAGCCTCGTCAGCAAATGGTTGAGCGCAACAGGTGGCGTAACATAACCAAACTCAAATGCAACCAGTACAATCATCCAGAAGTGAATCGGATGAATACCATTTTCAAATGCAACTGGCGCAATCGTCGCAGCAACAAGAATCACCGCACCAAATGGATCTGTTGTCATACCAATTAATGCAAGTAACAATGCCATAAAGCCGAGTGTTACCAAGATACTACCCAGATGCGTTGGAACCATGGTCACGATCTCACTACGTTCAATCAGACCACCAACACTTGCAGACAATGCCATTAAGATAATTAACGCACCAATATGACCAACACTTTCCGATGTTGCAAAACGAATGGCGCTACGGAAGCCACGTTTTGTTTCAGCGGTATCGCCATGCTCACGTAAGTATTCAGAATTTTTTTCATGTTCTAGAGCAAGCGCTTTATTTGGGTTTTCTGGTATCGGTAATTTATTACCAAATAACTTATCAAATAAAATAAATGCCAATAACATGATTGGAAGAATTACAGGTGCAGTAAATTCATCCATTTTCGTGTCCAGACCAAACTGATAGAAGCCAATCACGACAGCAACAATCAAGATATATGGAAGCACTGGAACGAAAGCACGCAACATACCAGGGACAGCGGTTTTCGGTGAGTTAATACGGAACTTATTCTCAGCAAGGAATAACGACACCCCTAAGAAAATAAATGCGGTTAACCAGAATACATAAATACCATGATTAAATAACTCGTCTGAAGTTACATGACGGCTATCCAGCATTGAAATTAAGATCACCAAGAGACACGGACGTAGTACAACACCCAGCGAACCTGACATTGCTGAAACCGCAAGTGCATATTGACGACGAGCACCTGAATTCCACACTTCTTTATAGATAATTGCACCAGCAGCAACAACGAAGATTCCCGAAGCACCTGTATATGCGGTTGGAATTGCAGCACCAATCAAAATGATCCACGTCAATGTTTCAGGCGCTAAGTTCCAAGGACGAAGAATCGCTAAGAAAAGATCCATCACACGTGTTTGGGTCAATAACATCCCTGCCCAAATAAACAGTGCTAAGTTAAGGAAGATATTTGAAAATTCAGTCAACAAGCCAAGGTAAATACCTTGCCCCATTGGGTAGTCCATAAAGAAAGTAAACGCAATACCTGTCACAATTGCCATAAAGGCATATAAAGGTATGCTCAACAGCGCAAGGCCAAATTTACCGCCTTCTTCAGCATTTTCTGGTGTCCGGAATAATTTAAACAGGCTGATGACTGTTAAGACTACAAACAGGATCATCCATAACCAATAGACCCCAATCGTTTCAAGGGTCGATTCAACACCAGAATTGAGTACTGAACGATATTGGCTAATGACCGAGAAGCTCAGTAAGGCATTCCCCAGCACCATCGCAATGTTATAGACTTTAAAATCAAGCTTGGTACGCGCTGGACGTAGTCCAATATGATGCATCTTCAATGATGCTGTAATTGCCGCGATCACCACCATCAAAATCAGGATGAGTACGCGATGTTCAGAGCCCCATTTTAATATCCAGAAGAACCCCGTTTCCATCGAACGATATGTACGAAGGGATGGATGATCTTCCATATGTTTGATCGACTTATCATAGAACGCATATTTCTGTTCACAATCCGTTTGAGCTGAAACGAATGAAGCGCGAACATCTGCTTCTGGTGTTAAACCAAAAAATGCCGCATCAGGATCACTGGCTTCCTGTTGCATTTTTTCTTTGACAAGCTTATCGATATCTACATTGCGGTCACATGAAGGTTTGTTGGGCTCAGCACGTAAAAAGGAATATTGCATTCCTATTTTTTCGTCTCCATATAGGCGTTCACCTAAACGAAGCATTTGCCCATGAATCATATCCCCTGTCCCAATGATCAAGGTCAGGAGAAGCAGAATAAGGATGGAAAAGGTTGAGAACCACTCATTCCAGAGATAACTGAGTAGACCTAATCCCGATCTATTATTTACAGGTTCTTGCATTGTTATTCCAGTTTTTATAACCAGTGTACAATCGCTTGCACAGCTTATCTTTTATTATTAGGTGAGAGGTAAAATCCTTTACCAATACCCATTCCTATCATCACTACTCAAATTTGCCTTAATTTTCCTAAGAAAAACATGACAAAGATTAATTTTTTTGGCGAGCTTTTTGTCAACTCATCTATAGTCTTATCATTAAATGTGAAAAAACAACTCAGTACTTATATTTTTTATCACTAAAATAGATGTAATATTCACATAATTAACCACAAATGAGAATCACTATCCATTCATTACAAAGCATTTATTCAAATTTATTTTTTAAATATTTTTACAATGCTATGTGCTTAACCTCATCAAAATAATGAAATTTTATAAAATAATATTTCATACAAATAATAGCGTTGATTTGCTTTCTATTTGATGACATTAAGGCGAAAAATTAAGCTCAAAATGGCACAAATACTTCCAAAAATCACCCCAAGCAAATGCGCCTGTATTAAAACAGGATGACCTATCAATTGTTCAGTTTGTAGTGCACCAAAAAAATGTTCCCAAGCGATTTTGCCGAGGATGCATAACAGTACGATGAAGGCAAAATTTCGTTCTGGCTTTTCTTTTAAACTGACGATCGCACAAAATACAAACAGACCATGAAGAATCCCAGACAAACCTGCATAAGCAAAAATATGAGGATAAATCAGATAAAAACAGAGACTGAGTAAAGGCGGTAAAATAAGCAATAAAGCAATAAAAACTTGCTTTTTAATGTTTGGAAATAAAAAGGGTAAACAGGCCAAAGCCACAACATTTAAAACATAATGAATCCATCCCACATGAACCCAATGCCCTGTCCACCAACGCCAAGGCTGGCTTAAAAAAACATCATGCTGATAAATGAAATGATTTTGAAAAAGCTGAAGAATTGCAAAAAAAATGATACAGGTTGCAATAAACAATATATTTTTATCTAACTTGTGTTGTTCCATGCTACACCATAAAAAAAGAAGAGCTGTCGCTCTTCCTCAATTCTAACCAATTCATGCAATTGAATACTACGGATTTGCTGCAGGTTCGTCAGCTGAAGCACTTGGCTCTTCAGTCGGTGCAGGTAAATCATTAAACAATTCATCATCACCCGTAGATGCTTGTTCATCCCAGAATGTGGTCATTCCATCATCTGCTGCACGAACACCAGTATGTTCAGTCCAATAACGATCTGCAATGCCTTGAACCATTTGACCCGCCATACCATCTAACAATCTAAATTCAGGGTTTACTGGCTTATCATCTGCACGCGATGCGGCATAAGCTTTTAACGCCGCTCTTAATTTAGCGTCATCACCACTGGCTTGTGCTGCAACGGCATTCATTGCAAATGCTAGACGAACACCTTTTTGTTCTGCGATTTGCATTGATTGTTGTAAGGTCTGGGTTGGATCAGGCTTACCATCTCCTGCACCTGGTAATAATATCCAAATCACTGCACGGGTCGCCATTGGCGCACCCCAGAATTTGTTATTGTCTAGACATGCCATACCACGTTCAACAATCGCAGCAATATCTTTCGGTACATTGACTGCACCACCAGAGTTAATGTCATTGGTCATCGCTTGCAAACCACTGAGCATACCAATTAAATAGATGGTTTGATCTAAGTCCTTACGCATGGTTGGACAAGAATCACCTAAAGTATATTTATATTTTGCCTGCCAACGTTCTGCAAATAATTGATAACCCGTGTATTGACGTTCTGCGGCAAGGGCTGCCCAACGTTTTTGTTCTATACGAGCATCTTGCGCTTCAGTCACTTTACCATCTTTTGAAGCACGTAAATATCTGAGTTCTGCATCCAAAGCACGATTTTCTGCACACATCCCCGCAGCTGAATATAACAATACCGCCATACGGGTGGGGTCGGCCCCCATATCTTTTGTTGCCATAATCGCTGGCGTTAATGCATTGCCTGAGTTGCACGCCATATCTGTATCATTGCCCGCCAAAATGGGTGGGACGATATGTTTTTCACTAAAGCCAAGCGCAACATTGGCACCTGATTTTACAACATATGAACAACCTGATAACACAGATGAGGCAACAACAGCGGTCAGCATCAATTGACCAAGCTTGTGGACCTTAGACATACTTCCTGTCCTCTATATAATTGTGTTTATATCCCTTTTAAAATAACAATATCAGATGCAATCTCTGAATAACAGAGTAATAGCTCTAATTTCATCTGAAGAATTTGCCACAATATAGAAAGTATTCAATTGACCTAATCTGGTTTTTATACAAATTTTAAGCAAAAAAAAGTAGCATTGCGACGGTTCAGCACATGCTACTTGTTAAAAGGTAAACTCTTTAAGAGAGTTTATTGGTTTTAAGTCTTTTAAATTTGCTACCGTTAACACTGTTAGCGTTAGCTTTCTCAATCTGTTCCCTCAGCATAGTTCCTAGTCTTCCAAATATAATTGCAAAAACAATTGCAACCACTAAGAACCAAAACGTATGAATTTCACCCATTTGGAAATTCCTCCTCGCTGTTGGTATTTTTAATTTACATGCAAAATCAGATTTTTACAGAGATAATTGTCTGACAATTTTACAATTGCGCTATTTTGTATATATTTGGTCTAACAATGGATATTAAATAAACAAAAATACAAATAAGATTATGTTTTATTTGGATTAAATTTAAATTAGATTTTTTATATTTGTTAGACAATTAACTTAATTTTACCCGAGATTTTAAAGATTTCCACTGTATTTTGCTCACTTGATCTTGCCAAATAATTAAACTTTTATTGTTTTTCTCACAAAAATACACTGCGATATAAAATCGATGATCAATCATTTGCTGAATTTGCACATGATGAATTTGATTGGAATCCTCATATTGTAGGGTCCACTGATCTAAATCAAAATGTTCTAAACTTCGGACTTGTGGACGCATTCTAAATATTTTTAGACTGAAGCATGCCAACAACAGCAGTAATCCACTTATCCATACAGTGATAATCGAGTACAGCACTATAAAAATAATTGTTAAACACAAAAGCTGAAAACCCAGTGCAATACGACTGGGTTTGAATTGATATCGTTGGTGAGTTTTTAACTCATCCGTGGACATAATCTTTAAGTTTATTGATCAAGCTTCTGAGTTCAGGTCGAGGTGGCTCTGAAACTTCCATAAACCAATCCAATAAATCTGGGTCTTCCTGATCAACTAACTCTTTAAACAAGGCTTTTTCTTGCGCACTTGCTGCTAAGTAATATTGTTTTACGTATGGGTCAAAATATACATCAATCTCTTTTAAACCGCGACGAGCACGATAAATCACTTTACGTTCTTCTAAAGTAAGTTCTTCTGACATCATTTTCCCCCAATGGTTAATTCTGACTTAGTTTACCCGATTCCCGATCAATTTCTCGCTAAATTCTTCTAAATGACCAAATTCATCATTTAAAAATGAGTTTTGAGCATTCATCTCATTGCGACACATAAGCAATTCACATAATTTCAACTCACTAAAACTCATATGGATATTATAAAAATGCAATCAGGTGCTATCCGACCTTTAACCAATATGTTGCCTCGTAAATTGTTTAATTCCGATCACGATGCTTTTCGTGAAACAGTACGTAAATTTTATGAAAAAGAAGTTGTGCCAAATATTGCTAAATATGAACAGCAACAACATGTAGATCGCGATTTATGGAACAAAGCAGGTGAAATGGGGCTGCTCTGCGCAACCATGCCTGAAGAATATGGTGGCTATGGCGTAGATCGCCTCTACAGTATGATTCTGATTGAAGAACAAGCCTATGCAATGGACTCTTCTACAGGTTTTTCTTTGCACTCGGATATTGTTGCCAACTACATCAACAACTTTGGTAATGAAGAACAGAAAAAACATTGGATTGCTAAAATGGCTTCTGGAGAAACCGTCACAGCCATTGCGATGACAGAACCGGGAACAGGCTCAGACCTACAAGGTGTTCGCACCACCGCCGTTTTAGACGGGGATGAATATGTGATCAATGGTTCTAAGATCTTTATTACCAATGGTTATCTATGTGATATGGCAATTGTGGTATGTAAAACAGGCAGTTCAGAGAAAGGTTCTGCCAACCTATCTTTGATTATCGTTGAAGCTGACCGTGCTGGCTTTAGCAAAGGCAAACCACTCAATAAAATTGGTATGAAAGGACAAGATACTTGTGAATTGTTCTTTGAAGATGTTCGTGTACCAAAAGAAAATTTATTGGGTATGGAAGGCATGGGTTTTATCATGCTGATGAAAGAGTTGGCATGGGAACGTATGCTGGTCGCGATTATCTGCCAAGCAGGCGCAGAAGCAGCGTTGGCACACACCGTTCAATATACCAAAGACCGTAAAGCGTTTGGTAAACCGATCGGTGCTTTTCAAAATACACGCTTTAAACTTGCTGAAATGCGCACAGAAATTGATTTCTGCCGTGCTTACCTCGATCGTTGTATGGAATTACAACTTGAAGGCACCTTAGGTGTTGATGCTGCAGCTGCTGCAAAATACAAAATTTCAGAAGTATTCTCTAATGTGGTTGATGAATGCCTTCAATTACATGGTGGTTATGGTTATATGCTGGAATATCCAATTGCACGTGCTTATATCGATAATCGGGCAAATCGTATTTATGCAGGTACAAACGAGATTATGAAAGAACTGATTTCCCGTTCTTTATAATTTATCCAATTACTATTAAAGGAGCTTTGGCTCCTTTTTCTATCACCAAGCATTCTTTTTAAATCAATTTTTATGTCGCAATAAAAAAGGAGCTTACGCTCCTTGTTTATTTCATAGCTTGTTTATTTTGCTATTTCTTAGTTTGGTTGCTTCTAGGTTTGATTAAGAAACCAGTTTAGGCTTTTTTGCGAGTTGTGCTTCACGCTTATGAAATTTTAAAACACCATCTTCAAACTTGGCATTTTTAAGTTCTTTACGATCTGCTAAATAGTTATTCGACACTTTCCAAGGTGCATGCTTACCTTGTTTCGGCATCACATCCGCCGCACGAGCAATATAACCTGAGCTTAAACTACCCATCACCGTATCTTCCATCAATTCAGTTGCATCACCTTGTGGAATAACTTCGTCATAGCCCTTCTTGTCCATATAGTTTACAAGACGGCAAATATACTCACCTGCAATATCAACCTTCAATGTCCATGACGCGTTGATATAACCAATGATCATTGCCATATTTGGCACATCGCTAACCATCACACCCTGATACAGCATGTGCTGAGACGTATTCATTGGCTTATTATCAATTGTAGCTTTGATACCACCCAAGATTTGGATTTCTAAACCTGTTGCAGAAACGATGATATCTGCATCTAAATGCTTACCAGATTTTAATTGAATACCTGTTGCAGTAATTTTCTCAATTTGATCTGTTTCAACACTGGCTTTACCAGAGCGTAAAATCTTAAATAAGTCGCCATCTGGCACAACACATAAACGCTGATCCCACGGATTATATGTTGGGGTAAAGTGTTTCATATCCACTTTGCCTTTTAATTGCATTTCAATCGATTTGAGTAAGAACTTACGCAGTAACTTCGGTTGTTTTTGTGCAAGCGCATAAATACCGCGTTGCATACCAATATTACGTGCACGGGTTAACTTATAGGCCACATCTTCAGGTAAAACCTTACGCATTTTGTCATAGACAAAATCAATAGATGGGATTGAAGCAATATAGGTTGGTGAACGTTGCAACATGGTCACATGCCCTGCTCCACCTTTTGACATCGCAGGCACTAAGGTAATAGCTGTTGCACCACTACCAATAATCACCACTTTTTTACCCGTATAATCTAAGTTTTCAGGCCAAAATTGTGGGTTAATAAATTCGCCTTTAAAATCATTTTTACCTGGATAATCAGGTTGATAACCTTGGTCATAATTATAATAACCCGTACATCCGATTACAAAGTTTGCAACCCACGTATTGAGTTTTTGATTTTCATCTTCAATTTGTACGACCCATTTTTTAATTGATGAATCATAATTTGCAGTACGTACACGCTGATTAAAATGAATTTTATCTTTTAATTTAAATTCATCGACAACTTCAGCAATATAACCTTTAATCGAAGCGCCATCTGCCAAGACATTGGCTTTTTGCCATGGTTTAAAATTAAACCCAAAAGTAGACATATCTGAATCGGAACGGATACCCGGATATTTAAATAAATCCCAAGTTCCACCGAAGCTCTCACGACGCTCAATAATTTCAAATGAACGTTGTGGTGAGTGTTTTGAAAGATGCGCAGCTACACCAATACCAGAGATACCTGCACCAACGATAAGAATATCAACTTGCTTTTCCATGTTGTTTTTATAACCTTTTTAAGAGTACTTTTTTATTAAAGCACAAATCTGACAATACGCAATGTCAAGTTTGCATTTTTCTGACGAAATTTAAGTCAATTTGGGACAAAACCATAAATTGTCCAACAAAAAAGCATAAAAAAAGGCCGGTGAAACACCGACCTTTTTCGAACAACCGATTGTTCTGTGACGTGAGTAATTAGTTTACTTCACGATCCACAAGTTCTACATAAGCCATCGGTGCAGCATCACCTGCACGGAAACCAGCTTTAAGAACACGTAGATAACCGCCGTTACGTTCTTTGTAACGAGGGCCAAGAACGGTAAATAATTTACCAACTGTTGCTGCTGAACGAGTACGAGCAAACGCCAAACGACGGTTTGCTACAGTATCGTTTTTAGCTAAAGTGATTAAAGGCTCAGCTACACGACGTAACTCTTTTGCTTTAGGCACAGTAGTTTTAATTAACTCATGCTCAAACAAAGAATTAGCCATGTTTTGAAACATCGCTTTACGATGGCTGCTGGTACGGCCTAATTTCACACCACTATTACGATGACGCATGGTGATAGTCCTACTTAATTAACGGCTACGATAGGCGAAACGATCGTCCATACGGAGACTAGCTGGTGGCCAGTTCTCTAAACGCATGCCGAGCTGTAAGCCCTTAGAAGCCAGAACATCTTTGATCTCAGTAAGCGATTTTTTACCAAGGTTAGGAGTTTTAAGCAACTCAACCTCAGTACGCTGTACTAGATCACCAATGTAGTAAATATTTTCTGCTTTCAAACAGTTAGCAGAACGAACAGTAAGCTCTAGATCATCAACTGGACGAAGCAAGATTGGATCAACTTCTTCACGTGGCTCTTGAGCAACTGGAGCTTGATCTTTCTGAAGATCAACAAAAATTGCAATTTGTTGTTGCAAGATTGTTGCCGCTTTGCGGATAGCTTCTTCAGGATCTACAGTTCCATTCGTTTCAAGATCAATGACGAGCTTATCAAGGTCAGTACGTTGTTCTACACGAGCATTTTCAACTGTGTAAGACACACGTTTAATCGGGCTATAAGAAGCATCTAACTGTAGACGACCTACAGGACGCGTTTCGCCTTCAGGGAAACGTGAGTCAGAAGTTTCATAACCACGACCTTGAGAAACTTTCAAGCGCATTTTTAATGAGCCTGAAGCACTTAAAGTACCAATCAGATGTTCAGGGTTAACCACTTCAACATTATGTGGTAAACGAAGGTCAGCAGCAGTTACATCGCCAGGACCTTGTTTTTCCAATGTCAAATATGCTTCGTTTTGATCGAACAGCTTAATAGACAATCCTTTTAGGTTCAGCAAGAGCTCGACGATGTCCTGCTGCAAGCCTTCTAAAGTACTGTACTCGTGCTCGACACCCTCTATCTCTACTTCAACCACGGCTGCGCCAGGTAAAGAAGACAAAAGGATGCGACGTAAAGCATTACCAAGAGTATGACCAAAGCCACGCTCTAATGGTTCAAGAATCACTTTTGCCGAGGTCCCGCTTGCCGCTTCGACCTTGATCGCTTGCGGAGTTAGAAACTCGTTTGCAGTACGCGTCATTATTGCTACCTCAAGGATTATTTAGAATACAATTCTACAATCAAGCTTTCGTTGATTTCAGCAGGTAAATCAGAACGATCTGGTGCAGCTTTAAATGTACCTTCAAGTTTTGAATGATCTACTTCAATCCAAGCAGCTGTTCCACGTTGAGCAGCTAATTCAATTGCGTTTTTGATACGTAATTGTTGTTTAGCGCTTTCGTGAACTGCAATCACGTCGCCCGCTTTAACTTGGATAGACGCGATGTTAACACGACGACCATTTAAAGTGATTGAACGGTGAGATACCAGCTGACGAGCTTCTGCACGTGTAGAACCAAAACCCATGCGATAAACAACGTTATCGAGGCGGCTTTCAAGCAATTTCAACAAGTTTTCACCTGTTGCGCCTTTAACACGAGCAGCTTCTTTGTAGTAGTTACTAAATTGACGCTCTAAAACACCGTACATACGACGTACTTTTTGTTTTTCACGTAATTGTAGTGAATACTCTGATTGTTTAGCACGGCTTTGGCCATGTTGACCAGGAGCTTTAGCAGATTTTTTTGTTTTGACGTCAAATGGTTTAACGCCAGATTTTAATTGCAGGTCTGTCCCTTCGCGGCGAGAGAGTTTGCATTTTGGACCAATATAACGAGCCATGAATGTTTCTCCTTACACGCGACGTTTTTTAGGTGGACGGCAACCGTTGTGCGGAATCGGTGTCACATCGGTAATGCTGTTAATTTTATAACCCACTGCACCTAATGCACGAACCGCAGATTCACGACCTGGACCAGGACCTTTTACAAGGACGTCCAAGTTTTTCAAACCGTAATCTAAAGCAGCTTTACCAGCAACTTCAGCAGCTACCTGAGCAGCAAACGGAGTTGATTTACGTGATCCACGGAAGCCTTGTCCACCTGAAGTAGCCCAAGCCAATGCATTACCTTGACGATCAGTAATCGTAACAATGGTGTTATTAAAAGAAGCGTGAATGTGTGCAACACCTTCAGAGACGGTACGAGTGACCTTCTTGCGTGTGCGAGTATCTTTAGCCATCTTTTAGCTTCCAGAAATCTTATTTCTTAATAGGTTTGCGCGGACCTTTACGGGTACGTGCGTTAGTTTTGGTGCGTTGTCCGCGAACAGGCAAGCTGCGACGATGACGAAGACCGCGGTAGCAGCCTAAATCCATTAAACGTTTAATGTTCATGGAAATTTCGCGACGTAAGTCACCTTCGGTCGGAACCTTAGCAACTTCTGCACGAATCGCATCAAGCTGAGCATCATCTAATTCACGAATTTTAGTAGTAGTCGTAATACCTGCAGCAGCTAAAATGTTTTTAGCTGTGTGGCGGCCAATACCAAAAATATACGTGAGAGAGATAACAGCATGCTTGTTATCCGGAATGTTTACACCGGCAATACGAGCCATTCAAATTTCTCCAAAAAGGCAGTAGAGATAATCAACCGCCCCACAAAAATCTTGAGGGGCGGATAATAACCTAATTAGCCTACTGAAATCAACAGGTCTTAATTAAATTAACCTTGACGCTGCTTATGACGAGGTTCTGCGCTGCAAATTACGCGAATAACCCCATTACGACGGATAACTTTACAGCTACCACAAATTTTCTTTACAGAAGCTTGTACTTTCATGATGAAACCTTCTAAGTGCGCTTATCCCTTAGGATGAGCAGTCGTTTTTCTCATTAACGATTGATCGTCATACTGGTGTGATGTCAAATGGGCTTGAAGCTGAGCCATAAAGTCCATAACAACAACAACTACGATAAGTAATGAGGTACCACCCAAATGGAATGGAATACCAAAAGAACTTTGTAAAATCATCGGCATTAAACAGATGACTGTAATGTAGATTGCACCAATAAACGTCAAACGATTAAGAATATGATCTAAGTAACGAGCAGTTTGCTCACCTGGGCGAATACCAGGTACATAAGCTCCACTGCGTTTCAAGTTCTCTGATACTTCTTTCGGGCTAAAAACAAGCGCCGTATAGAAATAACAGAAAAAGATAATTAACGCACCGAAGAGCACTAAATACAACGGTTGTCCAGGCGATAATACCAATGCCAAATCTTGTAGGCTACGTTTTACAATTCCTGCATTTGGATCAGCACTGCCTAACCATTGACCTAAACTTGCAGGGAACAACAATAACGAACTTGCGAAAATTGCTGGAATAACCCCTGCCATGTTGATCTTCAATGGCAAATGCGTTTGCTGTGCAGTGAATACACGACGACCTTGCTGTTTTTGAGCATAGTTCACAGGTATACGACGTTGAGCTTTTTCAATAAACACAATCGCTGCTAAAACAGCAACTGATAGCAATCCAAAGATAGCCAAACCAATTAAACTTGATTGGCCATTATCTACCGAAGTAAATGCTTGAATCACTAAGTTTGGTAAACCAGCAACAATACCTGCAAAGATAATCATTGAGATACCGTTACCAACACCACGTTCAGTAATTTGCTCACCTAACCACATTAAGAACATGGTACCTGCAACTAACGATGTTAGCGCTGGAATGTAAAAAGCCAGTCCCGAAGTCAAAGTAATACCTTGACTGATTAGACCAGCACACATCCCGATACCTTGGACTAATGCGAGTAAAAGGGTGCCGTAACGCGTATATTGATTAATCTTACGCTTACCTTGCTCGCCTTCTTTCTTCAATGCTTCTAACGAAGGCACCACGGTCGACATCAACTGCACAATAATAGATGCAGAAATGTACGGCATGATACCTAACGCCAGAATGGACATTCGTTCTAATGCTCCACCCGAGAACATGTTAAACAAACCTAAAAAAGTACCTTCATTAGCTTTGAAAAAACGTTCTAGAGCAACATTATCAATACCTGGCAGCGGAATATGCGCTCCTAGTCGAAAGACTACCAATGCACCAATCAAGAACATTAATCGGCGAATAATTTCACGATATTTCACATGAAATGGTTGACCTTTCATCATGTTAACATGACCTGAAGAACTAGGAGACATAGTCACTCGCGATTACTCCTCGACTTTACCGCCAGCAGCTTCAAGAGCAGCTTTAGCGCCTTTAGTCAATGCAACACCTTGAACAGTGAATGCACGAGTGATTTCACCAGAAAGAACAACACGAGCACGCAACATATCTTTACGTACAACATTCGCAGCTTTCAAAGTTTCAAGTGAAATAATATCACCTTCAACTTTAGCAAGTTCAGACAAACGTACTTCAGCAGTTTTCAAAGCCAATTGGCTTGTGAAACCGAATTTAGGTAAACGACGATATAACGCAGTTTGACCACCTTCAAAGCCTGGACGAACGCCACCACTTTTACGTGATTTCTGACCTTTGACACCACGGCCACCAGTCTTACCGACACCAGAACCGATACCACGGCCTAAACGACGATTATCACGTTTTGCACCTTCAGCAGGTGCAAGCTCATTTAAACGCAGAGTCATGGCTTATTCCTCTACACTAACCATATAGTAGACTTTGTTGATCATACCACGGTTAGAAGGTGTATCTATTACTTCTACTGTATGACCAATACGACGCAGACCTAAACCTTGTAGGCAAAGTTTGTGATTTTTCAAACGATGCGAAGAAGATTTAGTCTGGGTAACTTTAATCGTTTTCATGATTGATTACCCTAAAATTTGTTCTACTGAAAGACCACGTTTAGCAGCAACTTTCTCAGGAGACGTCATATCACGTAAACCATTAAAAGTTGCATTTACAACGTTAGCCGCGTTAGTAGAACCATAACATTTCGTCAATACGTTACGTACACCAGCAGCTTCTAAAACTGCGCGCATAGAACCACCAGCGATTACGCCAGTACCTTCAGATGCAGGTTGCATGTAAACACGGCTAGCGCCATGACGAGCATGAATAGGATGTTGTACAGTACCATCAACAAGATCAACAGTGATCATGTTGCGGCGTGCAGCTTCAAGTGCTTTAGAAATAGCAGCTGGAACTTCACGCGCTTTACCGCGACCAAAACCTACACGACCATTACCATCACCCACAACAGTTAATGCTGTGAAAGAGAAGATACGACCACCCTTAACAACTTTGGCTACACGATCAACGGCAACCAGCTTTTCAACAAGACCTTCGTTTTGTTCAACTTTAGCCATGATTAGAACTCCAAGCCGTTTTCACGAGCAGCATCAGCCAAGGCTTTGATACGACCATGATATTTAAAACCAGAACGGTCAAATGCAACTTTAGTTACACCAGCAGCCTTTGCACGTTCTGCGATTAAAGCACCTACTTTAGTAGCTGAATCTACATTACCTGTAGTTCCGCTACGTAAAGATGCATCCAAAGTAGAAGCTTGCGCTAATACTTTGCCACCATCTGCAGAAATAACTTGAGCATAGATGTGACGCGGCGTGCGGTTTACACACAAGCGAGTCGCACCCAATGCACGAATGTGCAAGCGTGTGCTTTTCGCACGACGCAAACGGGATTGTTTCTTTTCGTTCATAAGAACCTCGCGCCTTATTTCTTCTTAGCTTCTTTACGAAGAACAACTTCGTCAGAATAGCGAACACCTTTACCTTTATACGGCTCTGGTGGACGATAACCACGGATTTCTGCAGCAACTTGACCTAACAATTGCTTGTTAGCTGATTTCAAAATGATTTCAGTAGCAGTCGGAGTTTCAGCAGTTACACCTTCAGGAAGAGCGTAATCAATCGGGTGAGAATAACCAAGGTTAAGGTTCACAACTGTACCTTTAACCGCAGCTTTATAACCAACACCGATAAGTTGTAACTTACGTTCGAAGCCTTCATTAACACCTTTTACAAGGTTATTAAGAACAGCGCGAGCAGTACCAGCTTGCATCCAAGAATCGCGAGATTCTTTAACTGGAGCAATATGAAGTTGACCTTCTTCCTGTTTAAGCTCGACCAGCGCATGCAGGTTGAAAGACAACGTACCTTTGCTGCCTTTCACTTCGACCTGCCGGCCGTTCTGAGTAACTGCTACACCGTTAGGTACAGTTACTGGGGCTTTAGCCACACGAGACATGAGGAATCACCTATTAAGAAACAAAAGCAATAACTTCACCACCAACGCCTGCAGCACGTGCAGCGCGATCAGTCATGATGCCTTTGCTTGTAGAAACAATTGCAATACCTAAACCTTGCTTAACGCTCGGAAGTGCATCTTTACCGCGATACTGACGTAGACCTGGACGGCTTACGCGTTTCACAGTTTCGATAACTGGTTTGCCTTCAAAATATTTTAAAGTAATTGTCAAAGTAGCTTTGCCTTCAAGATCAGCAACTTCTACATTTGAAATGTAACCTTCTTGTTGAAGTACGTTTGCAATTGCAACTTTCAACTTAGAATTAGGCATAGAAACAGTTTGTTTCTTTGCCATTTGTGCGTTACGAACACGTGTTAGCATGTCGGCAACGGTATCTTGCATACTCATTTATAGTCGCTCCTTACCAGCTTGCCTTAACAACGCCCGGTACATCACCCTGCATTACTGTGTCACGTAATTTGTTACGGCTTAAGCCGAACTTACGGAAGTAACCATGAGGACGACCAGTTAAACCACAACGGTTACGAAGACGTACTGGAGACGCATTACGTGGTAATGCTTGTAACTTCATCATCGCTTCGAAACGTTCTTCATCAGATGCATTTACGTTTGCAATCGTAGCTTTTAATTCAGCACGTTTTGCAGCGTATTTAGCAACTGTAGTTTCGCGTTTCAATTCGCGATTAATCATACTTTTCTTAGCCATATCGACCTCTTATTTGAACGGGAAGCCGAATGCACGGATTAGCGCACGGCCTTCGTCATCAGTACGAGCAGTCGTAGTGATAGTAATATCCATACCACGAATACGATCGATCTTATCAAAATCGATTTCAGGGAACATAATTTGTTCCTTGAGACCCATTGAATAATTACCACGACCATCGAATGATTTCGCAGAAAAACCGCGGAAGTCACGAATACGAGGGATAGCGATAGAGATCAAACGGTCTAAGAATTCGTACATTTGTTCGCCGCGTAAAGTTACTTTACAACCAATCGGCCAACCATCACGGATTTTAAAACCAGCGATTGATTTGCGCGCTAATGTAAGAACTGGTTTTTGACCAGCAATAGCTTGCATATCCGCCAAAGCGCCATCTAACAATTTCTTGTCAGCTGAAGCCGCACCAACACCCATGTTGATGGTGATTTTAGTAATGCGAGGAATTTCCATCACATTGCCCAAACCAAGTTCTTCTTTCAACTTAGCTCGGATTTCGTCGTTATAACGTGTTTTAAGTCTGGCCATAGCCTAGTTCAACCTATTACTTCGCTACCGCCACTGATTCACCATTTGATTTGTAAACGCGAGTTTTCACGCCTTCAATCACTTGGTAACCAACACGGTCAGCCTTTTGGGTTGCAGCATTAAAAACTGCCACGTTTGAAATATGAAGCGAAGCTTCTTGTGTAACAATAGCGCCTTCAGCACCTGTTGCACGGTTCGGCTTTTGATGCTTCTTAACTAAATTAAGGCCTTCAACCTTAACTTGGTCATTTGAAACAGACAAAACAGTACCCTGTTTGCCTTTTTCTTTACCTGCGATCACAATTACTTGATCGCCTTTTCTAATCTTAGCCATGATTGCCTCTATTATAGAACTTCAGGAGCCAATGAAATGATTTTCATGAACTGTTCAGTACGAAGTTCACGAGTCACTGGTCCGAAAATACGAGTGGCAATCGGAGCCTTGTTGTTGTTCAAGATAACTGCAGCATTATCATCGAAACGGATCACAGAACCGTCTGGACGACGAATACCGAATTTAGTACGAACTACAACTGCATTCATCACGTCACCTTTTTTAACACGGCCACGCGGAATTGCTTCTTTTACAGTAACTTTAATAATGTCGCCAACAGAAGCATAACGACGATGTGAACCACCAAGTACTTTAATACATTGTACGCGGCGAGCACCACTGTTGTCTGCTACGTCTAGCATACTTTCGGTCTGAATCATTGCCCTACTCCAAAACCGAGCATCACCGGTCGCAATTTCGAAAGGCTCAAAGAGTACTCGAAATTGACCGATGATGCAACAAGAACGTCTAATTACTCAGCAGCTGCTTCAATAACTTCCACTAAAGTCCAAGCTTTAGTTTTTGAAATTGGGCGGCTTTCTTTAATGGTTACAACATCGCCAGTTTTAGCAGTGTTGTTCTCATCATGAGCGTGTAATTTTGTTGAACGGCGGATTGATTTGCCATACAACGGGTGTTGAACGCGGCGTTCAATAAGTACAACAATAGACTTGTCCATTTTGTCACTTACTACTTTGCCTGTTAACGTGCGAACTGTTTGCTCACTCATTGTGCGTTCCCCTGTTTTTCGGTAAGGAGGGTCTTGATACGAGCAATAGTCTTACGAGTTAACGCAACTTCATGCGATTTACCCAATTGACCAGTTGCTTTCGCCATACGAAGACGGAATTGGTTAAGCTGTTGCTCATCAAGCAAAGCTGCCAACTCTTCTACCGATTTTTCACGTAGATCTTTAGTTTTCATTACATCACCGTCTTAGTAACGATAGTGGTTTTAAATGGAAGCTTAGCAGCTGCAAGCGTAAACGCTTCGCGTGCCAATTCTTCACTAACACCATCCATTTCGTACAAGATCTTACCTGGTTTGATTTGGCAAACCCAGTATTCCACAGAACCTTTACCTTTACCCATACGAACTTCTAATGGTTTTTCAGTAATTGGTTTGTCTGGAAAAACACGGATAAAGATCTTACCACCACGTTTAACACGACGGCTAATTGTACGACGCGCAGCTTCGATTTGACGAGCAGTCATTTGACCACGCTCAACAGATTTAAGTGCGATTGTACCGAAAGATACTGTGCTACCACGATGCGCTAGACCAGTGTTACGGCCTTTTTGCACCTTACGGAATTTAGTACGTTTAGGTTGCAACATGGATTATTCTCCTTTTTCAGCAGAACGATCATTGCGACGACCACGACGCTCTTGACCTTCACCACGACCGCGACCGCGTTTAGCTGGACGTTCTTCAGCAGGAGCAGGGTTCATGACTTGTTTCATGCCACCTAAGATCTCGCCACGGAAAATCCAAACTTTAACACCAATCGTACCGTAAGTAGTTTCAGCGCGCATAGTTGCATAGTCGATGTCAGCACGAAGTGTATGTAAAGGTACACGACCTTCACGATACCATTCAGTACGTGCAATTTCTGCACCACCTAAACGACCAGAAACTTCAACTTTGATACCTTTAGCACCAGCACGCATAGTGTTTTGAACCGCACGCTTCATAGCACGACGGAACATTACACGTTTCTCTAATTGTGAAGCAATTGCTTCAGCAACTAAACGAGCGTCTAAGTCTGGGCGATCGATTTCGTTGATGCTTACTTGCGCTGGAACACCCATAATCTTGGTAAGTTCACGCTGTAATTTCTCAATGTCTTCGCCTTTTTTACCGATAACGATACCTGGACGAGCAGTGCTAATTGTTACCTTAGCAGCGCCTGTAGGACGTTCGATAAGAATATTGCTGATCATCGCGCTTTTAAGTTTTTTAGTTAAAAACTCACGAACTTGAAGATCTTTAAGCAAGTATTCAGCGTATTGTTTCGGACTCGCATACCAGTTGGCGTTATGACGTTTTACAACACCAAGGCGGATACCGATTGGATGAACCTTCTGACCCATATCAAACCCCTACCTTAACGGTAATGTGACAAGTACGCTTAGTAATACGATCTGCACGGCCTTTAGCACGTGGCATAATACGTTTAAGGCTAGTGCCTTCATCAACGTAAATCGTAGTAACCTTAAGGTCGTCTACATCTAAACTGTTATTGTGTTCAGCGTTTGCAATTGCAGATTCCAATGCTTTTTTCACTACAACTGCAGCTTTTTTGTTGCTGAAGTTTAAGATATTAAGCGCGTGAGCAATAGATTTGCCACGGATTAGGTCTGCAACCAAACGAGTTTTTTGTGCCGAGATAGCGGCACCGCGTAATTTAGCAGTAACTTCCATCATAGCACCTTAACGTTTAGACTTCTTGTCAACACCGTGACCACGATAGGTACGAGTTGGCGCGAATTCACCGAGTTTGTGACCAACCATATGTTCAGATACGATCACTGGAACATGGTTACGACCATTATGTACAGAAATTGTTAAACCAACAAAATCCGGGAGGATCATCGAACGACGCGACCAAGTTTTGATCGGCTTACGGTTATTAGCCGCGATAGCCGCTTCAACCTTAGCGAACAAGTGCGCATCGACGAATGGGCCTTTTTTCAGAGAACGAGGCATTGTCAGATTCCTTTACTTGTTACTTAACGCGACGGTCGCGAATGATCATCTTAGTCGTACGCTTATTGGTACGAGTTTTGTACCCTTTAGCTTTTTGACCCCATGGGCTTACAGGTTGAATACCTTTGTTACGCCCTTCACCACCACCATGTGGATGGTCAACTGGGTTCATCGCCATACCACGAACGGTAGGACGAACACCACGCCAGCGTGCAGCACCTGCTTTACCAAGTGAACGAAGGTTGCTTTCTGAGTTAGATACTTCACCTAACACAGCGCGACATTCAACGTGTACTTTACGCATTTCGCCTGAACGAAGACGAATGATTGCGTAAGAACCGTCACGACCCAACAACTGAGCAGAAGTACCAGCAGAACGCACTAATTGTGCACCTTTACCGATTTTAAGCTCAATGTTATGTAATGTAGAACCGATAGGCATATTACGAAGCGGTAAGCAGTTACCTGGACGAATTGGAGCATCGTTACCAGATTGTACTTTATCGCCAGCACGCAAGCCTTTAGCAGCAATAATATAACGACGTTCACCGTCAGCATATTTCAATAAAGCAATATGTGATGTACGGTTAGGATCGTATTCAATACGTTCAACTACAGCAGGGATGCCGTCTTTGTTACGTTTGAAGTCAACGATACGGTAGTTTTGTTTATGACCACCACCAACGTGACGAGTTGTAATGTGACCGTTATTATTACGACCACCAGTACGTTTTTTAGCTTCAACCAACGGTGCATAAGGCGCGCCTTTGTGAAGATGATTATGAACCACCTTCTCTACAAAGCGACGTCCTGGAGACGTTGGCTTACATTTTTGAATTGGCATAATTTTCGTCCTTATTCCGCTGTGCTTTCAGCGGTATCGCCCAAGTCAGCCATTTCAACATCTTGGCCAGCTTTCAGGGTGACGTATGCTTTTTTAACATCAGAACGACGTCCTAATGTTTTACCAAAGCGTTTAGTCTTACCTTTAGTGATAGTCGTGTTAACTTTAACAACTTCTACACCAAATAATTGCTCTACTGCTTTTTTGATTTCAAGTTTGTTTGCATCGATAGCAACTTTAAAAACTTGAACACCAGCAGTTTCGCCTAGAACTTGTGCTTTTTCTGAAAAAACAGGCCCTTTTAGGACTTGATAGATACGTTCGTTGTTCATCCGAGTTCTACCTCAATCTTCTTAGCAGCCGCAACAGACATAACAACTTTATCAAACGCGATCAAGCCAACAGGATCGATCCCAGCAGCATCAACCACATCAACGTGTGGAAGGTTACGAGCAGCTAAATATAGATTTTCATCTACAGCTTCAGTAACGATTAATGCGCGAGTAGCGTTCAAGCCGTTTAGTTTTGCAAGCAATTCTTTAGTTTTTGGAGCTTCAACTGCAAACTCTTCAACCAATACAAGACGATCTTGGCGAACAAGTTCAGCTAAGATACATTGCATTGCACCGCGGTACATTTTGCGGTTTACTTTTTGAGACCAATCTTGTGGACGAGCAGCAAAAGTTTTACCACCACCAACCCAGATTGGGCTACGAATAGAACCAGCACGAGCGCGGCCAGTACCTTTTTGACGGAATGGTTTTTTACCACCGCCAGAAACGTCTGCACGTGACTTCTGAGCTTTAGAGCCTTGACGACCACCAGCTAAATAAGCTGTAACAACTTGGTGTACAAGAGCTTCATTAAATTCACGTCCGAAAGCAACTTCAGACAATTCAACAGCAGAGCCGGAAACAGTTTTTAAATTCACGTTATTTCCCCTCAGGCCTTGATCGTAGGACGAACGATAACGTCGCCACCAGTAGCACCAGGAATCGCACCTTTAACAACAAGAACTGAACGTTCTGCGTCGATAGATACAATTTCAAGACCTTGTACAGTTACGCGATCATCACCTAAGTGACCAGGCATTTTTTTGCCTTTGAACACGCGACCAGGAGTCTGGTTTTGACCTGTAGAACCAATTACACGGTGAGATACTGAGTTACCATGTGTAGCATCTTGCGTACGGAAGTTCCAACGCTTAACACCACCCTGGAAGCCTTTACCTTTTGATTGACCAGTAACGTCAACAACTTGACCTACTGCGAACAAATCAACACCGATAGTGCCACCAACTTCACGACCTTCAAGATCAGCTTCTGCAACGCGGAATTCTTTAACTAAACGACCAGCAGCAACACCAGCTTTCGCAAAGTGACCTTTCTGAGCATTTGTTACGCGAGATTCGCGACGTTCACCAGTAGTGATTTGAATCGCTTGATAACCATCAGTTTCAAGCGTTTTGATTTGAGTGATACGGTTAGGATCAACCTCAATCACTGTTACAGGCACAGAAACACCAGCATCTGTAAAGATACGTGTCATACCGCACTTGCGACCGACTAAACCAATAGCCATGTGCATAAACCTCTAAAAAAGCGGCCTAATTAACTTATAGAGCGTTAATTAACCGAAAGCCTTAACCCAATGCGATCTGAACATCAACACCAGCTGCAAGATCCAACTTCATCAACGCATCTACAGTTTTATCTGTAGGTTGAACGATGTCGATCAAACGTTTATATGTGCGGATTTCATATTGGTCACGCGCATCTTTGTTCACGTGTGGTGATGTTAAAACGTTAAAACGTTCGATGCGAGTAGGCATCGGAATTGGACCACACACTTGTGCGCCAGTACGTTTTGCTGTTTCTACGATCTCTTGAGAAGATTGATCAATTAAACGATGATCAAAAGACTTAAGACGGATACGAATTCTCTGGTTAGACATACCAGTTAACTCCAAGCCAAATATATAAAGAATCACCCTTGACGCATCTCACCCCACTAAATAAGGTAAGTGTCAAAGGCAGTGAAAATCACTAAGGTCGTGATCGATGCCACGACTGTAACGATCTGAATGACTTTCTTCGCCATTCACCCCGCCATATCGGAGGGTCGCTCATTATAACGATTGTTTAACACTTAAGCAAACTTATTTGGACATTTTTACCTTTTTTTGAGTAATTAATTATAAATAAAGCGCTTATTATTTAAACACCAGCTTAAACCCTTAAAACGTAGTCAATCGCATGATTGAGCAACTGATTCCCAATCACATAATCCGTTTGTTGCGATTTTTTTAGCTTCAATAATGATTGACTGTGTACTCCACTAAACACCATATCTTCTTCTTCATGCTCAATGAAGATTTTTAAGCTATGCGGGGTGATTTCTGGATGGAACTGAAACCCCAATACATTTTTACCAATCTGATAAAGTTGGTTGGGACATGCTGGATTCTCCGCCAAACGAATTGCGCCTTTAGGAATATCAAAGGTCTCACTATGCCATTGCATGACATTGACCCGCTCAGGCAATTGGAAATAACCTTCTGGCACATGGTTGCTTTTATTGACCAAGGTCCAGCCAATCTCTTGCACAGTATTACGTCGAACATTGGCACCTAGAGCATTGGCTATCAACTGCCCACCCAAACACAACCCGATTGCGGGCTTTTCCGAAGCCAAATAACGGCGAATCCATCGTTTTTCGACCTTTAACCAAGGATAGTTGGCTTCATCATTTACACTCATTTCCCCACCCATAATGATGAGTAAATCCACATCATTGACATGCGGCAAAGCTTCTATTTCTAATTGTGAATCTGTGGGTAAAGCAAAAAATTCTGTTGCAGTAATTTCTGCGCCCATTGCTTTTAAATACTCATAACAGCTACCAAAGCCTTCACCTGCAATATGCTGAAAATAATGCACTTTAAGTTTTTTCATGTTATCACCTATTCTTGTTGTATCAATTACGCTACAAACCACAAAACATAGTTGGATAAATGCAAAAATGAAGCCAATATCAATTTTATTTATTATTTTTCACAATTTATTGCTTTTCGTCACTGAGCGATTATGTTTTGCTTACTTTAGTCCAGCTATTAACAAAAATTGAGTATTCCTGTGAAACAAAAACCAGTTACTGCTTTAATTCATTCTTCTCGTAAAGCACCACAATATATAAATACAATACAGCCTCCCCTATTTCGTGCGTCAACAATTATATTTGAAAATACCGATGCACTATTTAATCGCCATTGGACAGATCGTTATGACTATAGTTACGGCACACATGGCACACCGACAACATTTACCCTAGGCGATCACATTGCCCAAATAGAAGGTGGTGAATATTGCTTGCTTGCACCCAGTGGTTTATCTGCGATTAATCTGGTTAATTCATGTTTTTTGAGCCATGGAGATGAAGTCTGGGTCGCTGACAATATCTATGGTCCCAACATGGAACATCTACGTCATCTTGAAAAAAGTTATGGCATTATTGTTCAAGTTTATAATCCTATCGATGCAGACACATTCCAACCCAATGAAAATGCCAAACTGATTTGGCTAGAAGCCGCAGGTTCAGTCACACTCGAATTTCCTGATTTGGTGAGTTTAGTCAAAAAAGCCAAAGCAAAAAATATCCTCACGGCTTTGGACAATACCTGGGGCGCTGGCCTAGCGTTTAATGCCTTTGATTTTAGTCATGAACATTTAAGTGTAGATATCAGTGTACATGCCTTAACCAAATACCCAAGTGGTGGTGGCGATATTTTAATGGGATCTGTGGTCACTCAAGATAAAGCCTTACATCATAAGCTGTTCCGTATGCATGCCATTCAAGGTATCGCGATTTCAGGTGATGATGCTGCACAAGTGCAACGTAGTTTGGTCTCAATGCAAATTCGTTATGAGCATCAGTCGCAAAGTGCTTTAAAGATTTTAAATTGGTTAAAGAGTCAAAATGCGTTTGCTCAAGTTTTACACCCTGCGGATTCTGACAATATAAGTCACACCTATTGGAACCAGACCTGTCAAACAGGACAAAGTGCTGGCCTGGTTAGTGTTATTTTTAAACCTGAGTTTGATATCAACAAAATCAGAAAGTTTTGTGATCATTTATCTTTATTTAAACTCGGTTTTAGTTGGGGTGGTCCTGTCAGCTTAGTCATGATTTATAATCTGACTGACATGCGTCATTTAGAACGCGCACATCTAGAGCAAGGTCTATTGGTTCGTTTCTGTATTGGCTTAGAGCATCCAGACGATTTAATCCAAGATATTCAAAACGCACTTCAAGCCATTCAAGCTTAATATTTCAACTCAGCAGGCTTAATACATAATCTCTGGGTCTTTGCTATATAAATGATGGCAAGGGCCCTACACTCACCTTTAAACACGATTAAGTGCAGAGATCATTCAGCGAAAAGTACATTTAGCTTTTACTTATTCCCTGTGCATTTCAAGAAACAATCCACACCACCCTACAGTCATATTCAACAATAAAAACAGATTTACAACATCATCATTTAATGCAATTTTGTATAACAACAATGATATAAATATTGAGTCAGATAAAGAATATCCAAACTCAAATTAAAGCTATAGGAATAACAATGGGCACACCAATCGTCATCGCAAAAAAAACTTCAGATACAACACAAGATATTGTATTACATTCACAATTTGCTAACCGTCATGGTTTAATTGCAGGCGCCACAGGTACAGGTAAAACCGTTACCCTTAAAGTGCTTGCTGAAAGTTTCTCACGAATTGGTGTACCCGTATTTCTTGCCGATGCCAAAGGGGATGTTTCCAGTATCGCCAAAGCAGGTTCAACCAATCCTAAATTTGAAGAACGCATTAAAAGCTTAGGGGTAGACAGTGTTCCTTTTGCTGGGTCACCGACTATTTTTTGGGATTTATTTGGTGAGCAAGGACATCCGATCCGTACCACAATCTCTGAAATTGGCCCACTGTTACTTTCGCAAATGCTGAATTTAAATGACACTCAAGAAGGTGTACTTTCAGCGGTGTTCCGTGTTGCAGATGATCAAGGCTTACTGTTAATTGATTTTAAAGATTTAAAAGCCATGCTGACCTATGTCAGTGAAAATGCTGCGGCTTTAAAAGCAGAATACGGCAATCTCTCACCAGCAAGTTTAGGTGCTATTCAGCGTAATCTATTGGCTTTAGGCGATCAGGGCGGTCAACGTTTCTTTGGTGAGCCAAGCCTTGATATTATGGATTTTATCCAAACTGATGCCAATGGACATGGTTATATTAACCTCTTGGCTGCGGATAAGCTGATGAACACACCAAAGCTCTATGCAACATTTCTGCTTTGGATGCTTTCAGAATTATTTGAAAAGCTACCTGAAGTCGGTGACTTAGATAAGCCAAAATTGGTGTTCTTTTTTGATGAAGCGCATTTGCTCTTTGATAATGCCAGCCCAGCTTTACAAGAAAAAATTCAACAAGTGGTCCGTCTAATTCGCTCTAAAGGTGTCGGAATTTATTTCATCTCACAAAGCCCATTAGATATTCCAGAAAATGTTTTAGGACAACTGGGCAACCGTGTACAACATGCCTTACGCGCGTTTACCCCTAAAGATCAAAAAGCAGTAAAAACTGCTGCTGATACCTTCCGCGCTAATCCAGAGTTTAAAGTAGATCAAGCAATTACAGAATTGGCTGTTGGTGAAGCGCTTATTAGTTGCCTAGATGAACAAGGTACACCTCAAGTGGTTGAACGAGCGATGGTGATGCCACCCTACTCATCATTTAGCCCAATCACTTTAGATGAACGAAAAGCCTTAATGGCACAAAGTATTGTTGCGGGTGTTTATGATAATGAAGTGGATCGTGATAGCGCTTATGAAATGCTACAACGTAAAGTTTCTGATAGCTCACAACAGCAGGTGGCTTTTGATGCAGTGGCTCAACAAGCCAAGCAATTAGAAGAGCTCACAAAGCAACAACAGACCATCGATAAACAACAAGCCAAAGAGCAAGAACGCTTAGAAAAAGAGGAAGCAAAAGCTGCAGCTGCACGTGCCAAACTGACTCAAGACGTGATCGGAACTTTTGCTAAAAGCGCCGCAAGAACCTTAGGTGGTCCTACAGGACAAAAACTGGTCCGCGGTTTGTTAGGTTCATTATTTGGTGGGCGTTGATTCGTTTAAACACAAATATGAGGAGCGTTAGCGCTCCTTTTTTATTCTCCATTTTTATAGCTTATCTTCTTGCTTATGTTTTTATTCGCTTATACCGCTTATCAAGCCCGCTAAACATATCTAAAAGCATATCTAAAAACTTATTCAAAAAATTCATCTAAAAACTTAAAAATAAATTCAATAATTTCAATCAATAAAACTTAAACTCAAACTAAACCATAATTATTTTATGTGTTTTTCTTAAAGGTGTATTGCAAATACATTTTATAAGATGTATTTTAAATACATCTTATAAATGACAGCCAAGAGAGATCAACAATGACTCCGCAGCAAATTGACCTTGTAAAAGCAACAGTTCCTGTTCTTCGCGAAAATGGTGTAGCACTTACCGGTTATTTTTATAACCGCATGCTCGGCAATAATCCTGAATTAAAAGAAACCTTTAATATGGGGCATCAACGTAGTGGTGCACAGGCTCAAGCTTTGGCTGGTGCTGTTTTAGCATATGCTGAAAATATTGAAGATCCTTCAGTACTTTTGCCTGTGGTTGAACTGATTGCCCATAAACATGTCAGTCTGAATATTCAAGCACCTGATTACAACATTGTCGGTGAAAACCTATTACATTCAATTAGTGAAGTATTAACTATTTCGATGGAAGATCCATTAATTGACGCATGGGCTGCAGCTTATGGGCAATTGGCCGATCTATTTATCAGTACTGAAAAAGCGATTTATGAACAGCACCAACAAACTCAAGGCAGCTGGTTAGGCTGGCGTAAATTTAAAATCGCTAAAAAAGTGGATGAAAGCGAAGAAATTACCTCTTTCTATCTTGCACCAGTCAATGGTGGTGCATTACCTAAATATGAAGCGGGTCAATATATTTCAGTGCGCGTATTTGTTGAAGCATTAGGCTTAAAACAACCACGTCAATACACGCTATCGACAAGTCCACAGGCAGACTATTTACGTATTTCAGTTAAACGTGAAGATGAAAAAGGTGATTTGGCAAGTGGTTGGGTATCAAATACTTTACATGGCTTAGCTGAAGGTTCAGAAATTGAAGTGTCTGCTCCAACAGGTAACTTCTACCTGATTGATAGTAGCAAACGTAATGTCTTCATTAGTGCGGGTGTAGGTTTAACCCCAATGATTGCAATGCTTAACCAATTGGTGACTTTAGACATGCCTCAACCGGCTAGCTTTATTCATGCATGTCGCAGTAGCCAAGTACATGCGATGAAACAACATATCCAAGAGCAAAAAACTAAATTCCCACGTCTCAGTACATTTACAGCTTATGAGTTCCCACATAGCGGTGATGTTATAGGTGAGGACTATGATGTGGCTGGTCGTTTAGACTTAGCAACGCTTGATACAGCATTACTCCCAGCCCATGCTGATTATTATCTTTGTGGCCCAATACCATTTATGCAACAACAACACCAAGCATTGGTGGCTCGTGGTATTAAACCTGAACAAATTCATAGTGAAGCGTTTGGTACGGGTGGTGCAGGTATCTAAATCTCCATTCGTTCTTTATAAGGCTGGTCTATGATAGACTGGCCTTATTTATTTCAGGATGAGATACATCTTTACCCATAGATGAGCAGCCTACATGCAACTAAATAAATTTACCGACTATGCCCTGCGCATCTTAATGTACATCGCGCCTCCAAAAGATGTGCCTTATACAATTGCCGAAATTGCAGAAGATTTACATGTTTCAGAAAATCACTTGGTCAAAATTGTGCATTTTATGGGAAAACAAGGTTGGTTGATTACCACACGAGGTAAAGGCGGTGGTTTGCGCTTAAACCCAGATATCTTAGAATTTCGCTTAGGACATATTGTAAGAATTCTCCAACGCGATGCACAAATTGTAGAGTGCAATACGCCACCTTGTGTGCTACGTCCACGCTGCGGCTTAAAGGGTATTTTAGATCAGGCCGTTGAACAGTTTTATCAAAGCCTAGATCACTATACTGTTGCCGATGTTCTCAATGCACCACCACAACATCCAAAGATCGTAAACTCGCCTATTCCCAATCTCAATGTGTAAATCGCAAAAGCTCATCATCCAGCATCTCAATAATCAATATCTCAGTTAACACGATCAAAATTCGCTTGAATCACCGACTTCCTTTATAATGCACTTTGTTTATCCGTTTATTGAAGTTGAAATATGCATCGCAGCAGTGGAAAGTCTAAAAATAGTAAGACCTCAAGCGCCCCTAAACAAAAAATCAGTTATGAAAAAAAGGCTGATCCTGCGATTTCAGAATACTCAACTTCATCTTTGAACTGGTTGCGTAAAGCTGAATTTCTGATGAGTGCACCTAAACTGAATCTTTGTGTAGAAGACACCGGTTATGAAGTTGCCTTTGCAGGCCGTTCAAATGCAGGAAAATCAAGTGCTATCAATGCATTGACCAATCAAAAGCAATTGGCACGCGCGTCGAAAAGACCTGGCCGTACGCAAATGATTAACTTTTTTAGTTTAGGTAATCCAGATCAACGCCTTGTCGATTTACCAGGTTATGGTTATGCAGCTGTACCTGAAGCAATGAAAATTGTCTGGCAAAAAGAACTTGAGAATTATTTGATTCATCGAAAAAGTTTACAAGGTCTGGTTCTACTCATGGATATTCGCCACCCTTTACAACACTTCGATGTGATGATGCTGGAATGGGCATATTCACGTCACTTGTTTGTGCATGTACTGTTGACTAAATCCGACAAACTCAACCGTGGTCCTGCCAGTAAAGTGTTGTTAGATGTACAACAACAATTGAAGAAAATGAAGTTGAATTTTTCAATACAACTGTTTTCATCACTCAATAAACAAGGTCTAGAAGAACTTGCGTCAATTATGGCCGGTCGCTTAAATTACACCTTAGACAAAACTTTAGATTTTGATATTGATGCAATTCCTGAAGCCACTGAAGATGATTTGGATGATGAGTTCATTGATCAAGACCAAGAATCCGAATTCAATAGTGAAAATATTGATGGAAATGTAGATGAAAATCCACAAGCATAAATAAAAAAGTCTTGTCTAACAAAATTCATCACATATTGATACTGGAATGTCCTAAATTGCTAATAACTATTTAGGACATTTTTTTATACTTGAATAATAAAGTGTGAAATCACCAAAGAAAAATTAGGACACTGTGATGAAGTTACTCGCTAAATTAAAGAACAGTCGGATTGGATCGTCTATTCAGTACCACATCAAACCACGTAAAGTGAAATTTGAATGGCAAGATACCCCTGTCGATTGGATTCCAAATCAGCCATTTGTCAGCTACTTTATCAATGAAATTAACAATATTCTCCCAGCAGGTGAATTTTGGTTTTGCCGTTTATACAATCGTGTTTTACCCAAAATCACAGATGAAAAATTAGCTGAAGATGTTCGCGCCTTTATCCGCCAAGAAGCTATGCATGCCCAAGCACATGCTTCGGCAAATAAAGAATACTTAACTGTGCGTAATATTGATATTCAACGTAATCTTGAGATTATGGATTTCTTGTTTGGTAAATTACTTGCAGATCAACCACTCGGCTTTAAAGTACCCAAAGCTCTTGATCATCAATGGGATTTGTTCCGCTTAGGTATCGTCGCCACTGTTGAACATATGACTTGTGTCTTGGGTAAATATGCGCTTTATAATAAAAAATGGGCGGAATTGGGTGCAGATCCCAATATGCTTGATTTAGTCAAATGGCATGGTGCCGAAGAGATTGAACACCGCACAGTGGCTTTTGATCTGTATCGTCATTTAGGTGGCGGTTATATTTCCCGTTATTATCAAAGTGTTATCGTGATTGCCGCTGTATTAGGCTTATGGGTTGATGGTGCTGCACATATCATGGGGCAAGACCCACGTTATGCAGATAAAAAACCTGCTTTCTATAAGCCTTGGATTTGGCGTGAATGGGCAAGTATCGCACAATCAGATAATCGCTTAATGCCACATCCATTATGGTTGGTTTCACAGCAATTGGGCTATTTAATGCCTTGGTATGATCCAGTACATGAAGCAAAAACAGAAGATGCGATTGCTTATTTGGATCAATCCCCTGCGGCAAAACGTGCATTGCCTAGAGTTGCAGCATAATAACTATTGAATAGTGATGAATACTGAAATCCAATCAAAAAAGCAGGATTAAGATCCTGCTTTTTTTGGGCCAATCTTTTAGAACAAGATCCTAACCATAGACTAAGTTGAACTTTCCATATCTTTGGTGTTTCGGTCAACCACCACACTAATCATCATATCCCCTTGTACATTCACTACGGTACGTACAGTATCGAGAATACGGTCAATTGGCAGAAGAATCGCAATTGCTTCCGCTGGTAATCCCACAGATTGCAGCACCATGATCATGGTGACCATGCCCGCACTTGGAATACCCGGTGCGCCCAATGAAGCAATCATCGCGGTCAAACAGACAATTACCTGCTGGGTGATTGATAATTCTAAACCCATTAAATTGGCAATAAAAAGCGCTGCTGCTGCTTCATAAAGTGCTGTTCCATCCATGTTTAACTGGGAACCAAAAGGAATCACAAAGCCTGCAATTTGTGGACGCACGCCTAAATTTTCTTGAGTACACTTTAAACTCAAAGGCATGGTTGCAGAACTTGAACTGGTTGCAAAAGCTGTAATTAATGCTGCACGCGTTCCTTTAAAAAAGGTAATCGGATCCATTTTTCCAAAGATCCATAACAACAATGGCAGAACCACAACACCATGAAATATGGTGGTTCCCGTAACAACAATAGCAAACTCAGCAAGACGGCTTAAAATAGAGATGTCTTCTGTTGCAATCAGCTTTGCCATCAAAGCAAAAATACCAATCGGCGCAACTTTCATCACCCAACCCACTAACATCATCATGATGTCAAAAAACTGACGTGCCAGTTGTTTGATTGAATTAAAGCGCTCTCCACCATGTACCAGTGCCAAACCCAATAACAAAGCAAACAGTACGACTGCCAAAACATTGCCGTCACTAAATGCTTTAAATGGATTGATGAGGGTATTTTGAATAAAATTGGTTAAAAACGAGCTGGGTGTCAGTGAATCTGGGCTTTTATGTTGATTCATTGCATCTTGAAACATTGCAATGTCCACACCTTGTCCTACATTGAATAGATGTGTCGAGGCTAAACCGAGAATAAGTGCCAATGTCGTTGTGGTCACACAACAAGCCAAGGTTATTTTCCAAACTCGACTGAGTTGACTGCCCGCTTCTAAGTTTGAAACACCCACCAAGATTGAACTAAAAATAAGTGGAACCAAAAGCATTTTTAATAAACCAATAAAAATACTACTGGCGATGCTCAAACCATAAATGCTGGCATCTAAAAATTGAGTATTAGGGAATTGATTTAATAAAAATCCAAATGCCACACCAAGAATGGCTGCAATAAAAATTTGGGTGTTTAAACTCATCTTCGCTGACTATTATAAATATTTACACGTTGAACTATGCCATTGAAGTTATTTAGAATCGAGCATTTTTTTGTCACAAGCTCTGCTAAAAAATAGAAAAGCCATCAGAGATGATGGCTTATTTCTAGGATTTGAGTATCAGTATAAAATCTTATTGGTTTTCGATTTCACGTACCCGCATCAAACCTTCTTGCACCGTACTACAAACCAATTCGCCATTTTGCCACATACGACCAAAATTCAGACCGCGTGAATTTGCACTGACTGTTGCATCCATATCGTACAGCATCCAATCATCTGCTTTCACTGGTTTATGGAAATAGATCGTATGATCGATACTGGCACATTGCAAACTTGGCGAGAGGTAATTGAGACCATGCGGGCGCAAAGCAGTCATCATCAAGGTATAGTCCGAATAAAACGCAACAATTGCCTGATTTAAGGAAATATCATCCGCCTGTTCTGCAGCTAATGGCTCATGCGTACGCAAGTAATGTGCATAAGACGGCGCTTCAGGTTGTGGTTGAAATGGATTGGTCACATTGATCGGACGGATTTCTACCTGACGTGGACGCATAAACGCAGCACGAATATTTTCTGGGATAAAACTAATTAAATTTTCTTTAAGCTCTTGCTCAGCTTTTAATTCATCAGGTGCTGGATATTCTGGCTCAGCAATTTGATAATTCAAGCCTTCTTCAGGTGTTGCAAATGACACCATTGCAGAAAAAATGGTACGCCCATGCTGGATTGCACGTACTTGACGACTCAAGAAGCTTTTGCCATCACGTAAACGATCAACCTCATAAATGATTGGGGCATTGATATCCCCGCCATATAGGAAGTATGCATGTAAAGAATGTACGGGGCGATCAGCGGTATATGATGCTGCCCGCAGTGCTTGTCCTAAAACTTGCCCACCAAAAACACGCTTACCAACTAAATTTCGACTTTGACCACGAAAAATATGTTCTTCAAGTTTTTCAAGGGTTAAAAGCTCTACAAGCTCTTGGGTTAAAGCATTCATAAGTGACCTTTCTATATACTGAATACTGACTTTATTCCAATGGATAGAACAAAGTATCCATATTTTAGAGATTTAACTCTATTTTGCCATAAGTCCTGAGAGAAACATTAAATTTTCATAAACTGTATTGTCACTTCTCTTGTGCTGATGGATTGTTTAAAATACGTTTTTTAACGATAAAATCTGACAAGCGACCCGCAGTTTGTCAGAAAATGACATACTGTTCTGTGCTTTAATTACAGAAAATATTTTTTATCCGCTTTATTGCGTGATTCACCATTGGCTAGGAGTATTTATGTCCAAGAGTGGCTTTGGTCAAATGTATCGTCGACTTTCGAGTAAAATACTTGACCTTGTGGTAACACCACATGTTCTTGGAGAGGTTCCTACAGAAGCTCAACCTTTAGACCCTTCAACTGAAAATTCTGAACTCATTCAGCCCACAACTCAAAAAGTTGTCTGTTATGTTCTACAGAATTACTCACGAAGTAATGCTTTAGTTGTTGATGGTGAAACACGTCGTTTGCAGCTTCCTCCTGCACTTGACCCATTAATGATTGGCAATAGTCGCGAAAAAGCTGCGATTTTATTTTTACAACACCAAGACGAAAACAATTATTTTAATCCGCCTACGCATGCTTATCCGCCGCGTTTAGTTAGACTGATTGAATCACTTGATCAAAATGCTGATTTAGATATTGAATTGATCCCTGTTACAGTACTGTGGGGACGTTCACCAGATAAAGAAGACTCTTGGTTTAAGCTGTTATTTACTGACACTTGGGCAACGCCAAGTAAAGTTAAACAGTTGATGAACATTGGTTTACATGGTCGACAGTCATTCCTTGAATTCCATGAAGCGCAATCACTTAGAGCATTGGTGGATCATGCGAAAATTGCTCATCCCAATATTTCACCAGCCACTTATATTGTCAATCAGTTAAATGACTACTTAGATCGTCAGCGTGAGGTCATTCTCGGTCCAGATTTATCTGATCGCCGTAATGTCATGCAATCACTGATTAAAGCCCCTGATGTACAGGATGCAATTCGTAAAGAAAGTATTCGCTCAAAAATCAGCATGATTGATGCTGAACATAAAGCGATTGGTTTTGTAAACGAAATTGCATCCGACTATTCTGCATCGGCTGTACGCTTTGCAGATATGGCTTTGACTCGTCTATGGACACAACTTTATGACGGCGTTGAAGTACATAACTTCAATACTGTGCGCGAGTTAGTCAAAGACTATGAAGTGATTTATACACCTTGTCACCGTAGCCATATCGATTACTTGTTATTGTCTTATGTGATTTATAAACGTGGTTTGATGGTGCCATATATTGCTGCAGGCGATAACCTCAACATGCCATTTGTCGGTCAATTACTGCGTGGAGGCGGTGCATTCTTTATCCGTCGTTCATTCCGCGGCAATGCACTTTATACATCGGTATTTAAAGAATATTTATTTAGTATCCTGTCTAGAAACACACCTCTTGAATACTTTATTGAAGGTGGTCGTTCTCGAACTGGGCGTTTGTTACCACCGAAAACTGGCATGCTCGCAATGACGGTACATGGTCATTTGCGCGGCCGTGCCAAACCGATTGTCTTTATCCCAACCTATGTGGGTTATGAGCGCTTGATGGAAGGCGCAACTTATGTCGGCGAAATGAATGGTAAGCCAAAAGAAGCTGAATCCATCTGGGGAATCTTGCAAACCCTGAAAAAAATTGAGCGTATTTTTGGTAAAGTGCATGTTAATTTTGGTGAGCCTGTTTTCTTAGATGACTTACTCAAAGCACATGGCGCTGATCAAATCACCATTGAACATAATGATGATCCAATTCCGCAAGAAGTCTCAGATGCAGTAACCAGTTCGGCAAATGCGATTCTGGAAAATATCAACCGTGCTGTGGTGATCAACCCTGTTTCTTTATTGTCACTGATTTTATTGGCAACTCCAAAACACACACTTGATGAAGAAATCTGCATTAAACAGCTTGATACATATCGCAAGTTATTAACCGCAAATCCTTATGACAGCCGTACTCAGGTCACACCATTGTCAGGCAAAGAAATCATTGCCTATGGTATGAAGTTGAAATTGATTAAACGTGTTCAACACGTCCTTGGCGATATTATTGCCATTGAAGATAATCAAGCCATTTTACTGACTTACTTCCGCAATAACATTTTGCATGCCTTTGTTTTACCGTCGTTGGTTGCGGCATTGGTCGAACACAATGGCAAGATCAGTAAGTCTGATTTACTCAATGTGATTCGTACCCTTTATCCATTCTTAAAAGCAGAGTTGTTCTTAAAATGGAAAGATAGTGAAATCAAGGCTCAAGTGACTGAATATGTCGATGCTTTGGCTCAAGCGAATTTAATTTTTGTCGATGATGAAGATTTTATCTTCAGCCCTGCGCCAAACTCAGAAGACCATAATCAATTGGCTGTTTTGGCTGCGCCAGTACGTCAAAGTCTTGAACGTTATTACATGACGCTGGCTTTAATTACTCAACGTGGCTCTGGAAATATCTCGATTCGCCAAGTTGAAGAATTAAGTCACTTGGTTGGGCAACGTTTATCTGTGTTGTATGAGTTCAACTCACCTGAGTTCTTTGATAAAGCGTTATTCCAAAGTTTTATGAAAGTCTTAACTGAACAAGGCTATATCAAAACCAATGAAGACCATGCCATTGTTTTTGATGAGCAGTTTAGAAATGTTGCGCAATATGCCAATTTGGTGCTTGATGATGTAACTTTGCAAATGCTACACCATATCACCTCATTTACAGATGAGGAGTTAAAAGAAGCTTTAGATGCTTTAGCCGCTCAACAAGCCAAGAAGCGCTTAAAACGGAAGAAAAAATAAAAGCTTTAAAGTACCTTTTTCCTTTGGGAGAAGGTTGGGATGATTACCTCTCCCTAACCCTCTCCTGCAAGGAGAGGGAACTTTTCAATATCTCTATGATGAACAATACTGAACCAACCCATTTTCATACTTAACAATTTTTTAGTTTATTTCCAAACTTATCTAAAACGTAAAATGATCCTTAAAAATAGCTAGTATATTTTAAGGTTTAAATTCTTCTGATAATCAAGATAACAATTTTGATGTGCCCACTTAAATCCTGTTGCAAGCATCCTCTCCGCAAAAATCTGCTTCCCTGTTTGATTGGAACTTTCTAAAACTAAGTGCGATAAATTCAACTGTTGTTGGAACCATAAAATTATTTCATGCAATGGTAGCGGTTGATTATTTGTACAAATATATGATTTTTCTGGATGTTCCACGTGAAGCAAATGCGCTAAGAAATCTGCAAGGTCATCTATATGGATTCGATTTGACCAATGAATATTGGGATAGCTGTGTGTGGTTTCTGCAAGTTTAATCATACGAGCAACGGATGTACCATAAATCCCAGTTGGGCGCACAATCACACATTTAGATGGATAAGCCTGTTGCCATCGCCGCTCCATTTCCAATAACAACTGCCCCTGTTGATCACTTGGAATAGGCCTTGACTCATCATCAATACGTTCACCATGGTTTTCCCCATAAACACGTGTCGATGAAACCACAATAACTCTTTTGAGCGGATGGTCTTTTAAAGCCCTTACAATCGGCTGTACCGAGTCGACATAGGTTTGTTGATAATTTTCGATAGCACTTAGCGGAGAATTTCGAGATGGTGCGAGCAATACATACACCACATCGACAGGCTGAATTTGCGCTAAATCGAGTTGTTGAATGTCTTGAATCAAATGTTGTGCGAAATCATCATCTTTCGCACCGCGGCTAACTGTGGTAATTTGGTGATCTTGCTGAAATAATTGTTTGGCAACACGTTGCGATGTTTTACCATAACCAATAAATAGAATATGCATTACACGACCTATTCTTCGAAACCGATTTTCAAAATTAATCAAACTTAAGTTGAGGGGACATGGCTGCCGTCCATCAATTGCAAGGGGTTGGCAATGCCGCCGCTGCTTTACTTGAAAAACTAAATATTTTCACCACAGATGATTTACTGTTTCATTTGCCACGTGATTATGAAGATCGTAGCACGATCATTCCCATGAACCAATTACAAGTCGGTCGTAGTTATCTCATGGAAGGCGTGGTCAGATCAATCGATATGCCACCTGGTAAACGCAAATCGATGGCGATTTTATTGCAAGATGATTTTGGCAAGGTTACCTTACGCTTTTATCATATCTATAAAGCACTCACAGATCGTGCTAAAGCGGGTAATCGTTTAAGAATCTTTGGGGAAGTCCGTGTAGGGGCTCGGGGCCTTGAACTTTACCATCCTGAGATCCAATTAATTACCGAACATACAGCGCTCCCTAAAACCCAACTAACAGCAATTTACCCTGCCACCGAAGGCTTAACCCAACCCAAATTACGCGAATATGTTAAGCAAGCTTTAAACCAGCACGCTGATGCTTTACCTGAGTTATTACCTGAAAAATTCACCAATGGTTATGCGCTTAAACAGGCATTGGAGTATATTCATCATCCTCCTGTAAATGCCAATATGCTGCAACTTTCACAAGGTTCTCACCCTGCTCAACAACGTTTAATTTTTGAAGAATTGGTTGCACATCAAATCAGCCTATTAACCCGACGTGCTTATATTCAACAAATTGCAGCGCCAGCATTTTCAACCAGTAAAAAATTTGCAAAAGCCTTATTGGCAAGCTTACCTTTTGAAATGACCAATGCACAAAAACGTGTATCAAACGAAATTGCCAAAGATTTAAAACAAAACAAACCTATGTTGCGATTGGTTCAGGGTGATGTAGGAGCAGGTAAAACATTGGTTGCAGGTGTTGCGGCTTGTCATATTTTGGAAGAAGGTTGGCAAGTGGCGCTGATGGCACCGACTGAAATTTTAGCTGAACAGCACTATATCAATTTTAAGAAATGGTTCGAGCCACTCGGTTTAAATGTGTCATGGCTTTCAGGCAAACAAAAAGGCAAAGCACGCGCTGCGGCTGAACAAACCATTAAAGATGGAACTGCCAATATTGTGGTGGGTACCCATGCTTTATTTCAGGACAATGTTGAATTTTCCAAACTTGGTCTCGTGATTATTGATGAACAACATCGTTTCGGGGTAGATCAACGTCTAGCTTTACGTAATAAAGGCGTGGATAACACCACACCACACCAATTGGTCATGACAGCAACACCAATCCCTCGCACACTGGCAATGTCGGCCTATGGTGACCTAGATACCTCAGTGATTGATGAATTGCCTCCTGGACGTACTCCCATTCAAACAGTCACGATTCCACTTGATAGACGAGAAGAAGTCTTGAATCGTATCACCACCAACTGCGCTGAAGGTAAACAGGCATATTGGGTCTGTACATTGGTCGAACAATCAGAAACTCTCGATGCTCAAGCCGCAGAAGCCACCTATCAAGAGATTAAAGATCGCTTTCCACAGATTAATATTGGCTTAGTCCATGGAAAAATGAAAGCCGATGAGAAGCAACTGGTCATGCAACAATTCAAAGACAATGAATTGCAACTGCTGATTGCAACGACAGTGATTGAAGTCGGAGTCGATGTTCCAAACGCCTCCATTATGGTGATTGAAAATGCTGAGCGCTTAGGCCTGTCTCAGTTGCATCAGTTACGTGGTCGTGTCGGTCGTGGTGCAACCGCAAGTTTCTGCGCCCTACTCTATAAACATCCTTTATCACAAAATGGCCAAGAACGTTTACGCATCATGCGTGAAACCAATGACGGTTTTATCATTGCAGAAAAAGACTTAGAAATCCGAGGGCCAGGTGAATTACTGGGCACCAAACAAACAGGAGATTTGGGTTTCCGTGTCGCCAAGCTAGAACGAGATGATCATTTACTTAATCAAGCACATTATGTTGCCAGTCAAGTACTCAAAGATGATCCAGAAAATGCTGAAGCTTTATTAAAACGCTGGTTACCTGAAGCACCGAGATATGCCTATGTCTAAACATGTATTTAGAATATCCATGCATAAACAGCATAGCTTAGATATTTGATTCATTCAGTCTAACGATGCTTATCAAAATCGATAACCACAAATGATGACATGGAAGTTGTCATTACATGGTGATATGAAGATTAAGCGATATAAAGCTTAATAAAAATCTGCTATTGATCTATTCAGCACACTATGCGAAATTAATCACAAATAAAAAATAGAACAGAGCATGCTCCAATTTATCAATCGAGTTCTCCATAAAAGCGTACAAAGCCTTTCCCCTTGCCTACTTTGTGGAACAGATCGACAACAACAGCATTCCCTTTGTAACACGTGTTGGAACGAACTTCCTTGGTATAAGCAGCATATAGAACGGCATCAACACCAGATTGTTTGTGCTCACCGTTACGACTTCCCAATTGATCGCATCATCCAAGTCTATAAATATGAACAACAACTGCAATATCAGACACTATTGGCACAAAGTTTATTGAATTTAAGCCTACCTAAAATTCAAGCCATTGTTCCTATGCCAATTTCTACTGCTCGTTTAAAAGAACGTGGCTACAATCAAATGCTGATTATCGCCAAAATCATGGCAAGGCAATTAAATATCCCAGTATGGCAACCCGTGATTCGAGAAGCACAACATTCACAAAAAGGTTTAAGTAGAATTGAGCGCTTAGAAAATATTGAATATCAATTTAAAATGATCAAAACAGAAAAAAGAAAATATAAAAAAGTACTGATTATTGATGATGTCGTGACCACAGGCAGTTCAATTCATGCTTTAACCCATGCTTTAGAAAACTTGGGCTGCCAGCAGATTTATAGCGTCTGCATTGCCGCAGCTCAATAAATTTTCCTCATCGTTCAGCGATACATACATTGTGAAGCAAACATAGCAAAAATTATGAATGGATTAAATTTGCTTTACACCATGGGATCACGATCTCTTTGGTCAATGGCGCTAAAAGCGTTTGCGCATCATCCAAATCAATCCATTTCATTTCAGCAATTTCTGCATTGATTTTTGGTATTTGCTCTAGGTCGACTAGATAGAGATAACTCACCAATTGAAAGTCTGCTTCATTGGCCGCTTTTGTTTCAAAACGCCCAATAAACTGAGTAATCTCGGCTTGAACACTAATTTCTTCTAAAATCTCACGCAACATGGTCTGCTCAGGTGGTTCATTGGGTTCTAGCTTTCCACCAACCTGCATAAAAAATTGTGTATTTTGCTTTCTCACCAAGAGCAATTGATTTTTATCATTCAAAATCACAGCTGCCGCGACAGTAATTACATTCATAAGATTTAAAAATAGAATAAAAACACAATATATTGTGACAGCAATAAATTTAAAAACAATATATTGTGTTTTAGTTTTTTAACCAAATGTACGATCTGCTTGATCTAATTTAACCAATTCTTCACGTTCTTTTACACCCCATTTTGGTTCTGGTGCTTGATAGCGACTAAACTGGGTTAGAATTTCTTCGATCGAAGCAGAATGAATCAACTGATCTGTAAAACGCGCTTTAGAAAAACCCTTGTCTGTCGTGAGTTGAATAAATTTCAATAAATCATCATAAAAACCTTCAACATTTAAAAATGCACAAGGTTTTAAATGAATTCCCAATTGTGCCCACGTCCATTGCTCAAAAATCTCTTCAATTGTTCCTGCACCACCAGGCAATGCAATGAAGCCATCGGAAAGTTCAGACATTTTTGTTTTACGTTCATGCATATTTTTAACAATATACAGCTCGGTCAAATCTGGATGAGCCAATTCACGATCGACCAAACCCTGAGGGATCACACCAATCACTTTGCCTCCAGCTGCCAAAGCACTGTCAGCAACGATGCCCATTAAGCCTGAACGACCACCACCATAGACCAAAGTTTTCCCTTGCTTGGCGATTGTTTCACCAGTCAGCTCTGCTACATCAGCAAAAATTTGATCCGTACCTAACGATGAACCACAAAAAATAGCAATAGAATTCATAAATTTAACCTAACTTTAATTTTGTCATGCTAAAAATGCAGACGGCCAATCAAGATTTTTTTTACAAAACAGCAATGTAATGAGTGTTTTTCCTAAAATCCTTGTCTAAAATACACACATCAAATTGACACCACACTGCGCAAGGGAGAAAAGACATAATGCTTGAAGCCTTTTACGCCACTGAGCGCGGTAGCTTAGAAGATGCAACAATTAATGGTGGATTCGACCTACATCCTGAATTGGTATGGGTTGACCTCATTGCACCTTCACAAGAAGAACAAGAATGGGTTTTAGATGCTTATCAGCAAAATTTACCAACTCTTAAATCTTTAGAAGACATTTCATCCTCTGCACGATTCTACCGTGATGATGATGGGATTCTACATATCAGTACTTATTTTTTAACAAAAAATAAAAATTACCAAGTTGAAGGCGATCCCGAAGATACTTCAAACATGCTTGCCAATGTGCAGACGGTTGCATTCATTTTGCATAAAGATCGCTTATTTACCTTACGTGGTGAAAAGCTGGTTGCCTTTCGTGCCTTTCGTGCACGCGCACGCCGCAATGACTATGAAATTGAATACAAAGATCCGACATGGATTCTTTTAGGTTTATTAGAAGCAAAACTGGATGAGCTTGCGGATATCTTGGAAGATATCCACAAAGACTTAGAGTTATATTCCACAGAAGTCCTCAACGTCCGTCATCGTGAAATGATTTTAGACTTAGATGACATGATTACCCGTTTAGCACAAAAGGAAGATATGCTTGGAAAAGCGCAACTCTGTCTGATTGACTTACGTCGTGTCTTGACCTTTCTGTCTCGCCCTCGCGCATTGGGGAGCCATATCTATGATGCAGATATTCGAGAGTTAAGTGAAGATGTACGTTCCCTTGTAGAACATGACGCGTTCTTGTTCCAAAAAGTACGATTCTTACTTGATACCACCTCTGGATTTATTAACACTGAACAGAACGATACCATTCGTCGCTTCTCCATCTTACCCAGTATGCTTGCGCCACCGATGTTGATTGCCAGTATTTATGGGATGAACACTGAGATTCTGCCTTTTGCCCATGGCCACTGGAGCTTTTATGTGGTGATTAGCATCTTAATTGCTTTCTTTGTGGGGCCTTTGGCTTACTTTAGATGGAAGAAATGGATTTAAATACTGCATTCCCCTTATTGAATTGAGTTGAGATTTAGCACTGCTCAATGCAGAAAGAAAAATGAGTCAATAAAAAAGCACCTTTAGGTGCTTTTTTACATCAATATTGCATATGCTAAATTAATTTCAAGTCATCTTGCAAATGGCAAGCTTGAATAATTTTCATCATCTTTTCAGGCACTGCTTTAAACTGCAGTCCCTGAAGATTTGGTGTTTGACGTAACCACTGCACAAACACAGATAAAGCAAGGGTACTGCCATGTTCAAGCTGTGATAGATTCACAGTTATTGGAAAATTTTTCTCATTTTGAATCACTCTCAAACCATTTAAATAATAGCTTTCAGCATTCTCGTAAGCAATTTTACCGCTAACATATAATTCCTGATTTTTAAATTCAATCACTCGCTTGCACCTATCTATGTTATGAGCTTACTTCTTAACAGCAGCGTCTGCATCAGGCTTGAATGTTGCAATTGCTTTGTCAATATTACCGCCGTTACGTTGCACGTTCGCAGCAAATTGGTTACGGAATTGCAAACCTAGATCGATACCAGACACATTCAAATTACGCACTTTCCATTGGCTACCTGCATCAGACAACTGGAAAGATACAGGGATCTTTTCACCATTGTTATTGAAGTCTAAAGTAACGACAGGAAACTTGCTGTTGGTTGCCTTATACGGACGCATTGAATACGATTGATTTGAATACTTCGCAAATGCGCTACCATAATTCTCAATCAACGTATTACGGAAGTTTTGTTCAAATTGCGCACGTTGAGCAGGGGTACTGCTATTTGCATAAGTTCCCATCACAATACGTGTAAACGCTTGACCATCGACATAAGGATCAAGGTTTTGGCGAACAATCGCTTTAACAGTAGCAGGGTTTTGCAATTTACCTTGATCTGCTTTTAAGCGCGAAATCAGGCCATCAGCAACACGTTTAACAAATACTGGTGGTGCTTCTGCTGGAGCAGCTTGAGCTGCAGTCGCCACCATAGTTGCCAAAATAGTTGCAGTAAAAGTTTGTTTTAACAGCATGTTCATTTTCAATAACTCCTCTAATGCCTATTCAACAAATGAAGTTTGAGCATCAGTTGTTTCAGTGGATGCAGATGCATCTTTAGCTTCCGATGTGCCAGTTGATGATTTTCCTGCACCACCCGTAATAAATTTGGTAATCAAATCTTCTAGATCCATCGTACCTTGGGTGTTTTCAATGCTTTCACCACGTTTAATGTAGTTAATGCCGCCACCTGGTACGATTTTCAAATATTTTTCGCCTAAAAGACCATTGGTTGCGACCATTATGTAAGCATCTTCATCAATATTTGTGATGGATTTCATGTTACCTAACAGTTGCGTTTCCATTTCTTTTTGTTTCTCAGGTGTCGCAGCCTGATAATCAGCACTGTAGTGTAAATCACCTAGCGCATTTTCTTTTACTTTCTTCAACTGTTCTGCATTGAAGGTTGTCAATGAACCATCCAAATCGAATTTAACCGTTGCATGACGTGTCACAGGATCAAGTGTAATTGCATCAACTTGTCCAATTTTAACACCGCTCATGGTCACTTTGGCACGCGGTTTTAAACCATTCACATTGTCGAATGTTGCAGTCATTTCATAACTGTCTTTTAAGTTTGTACCGACCAAACCACTCACTTTCATGGCTAAAAAGAATAGAGCAAGACCAAAAATGATGACAAAAATACCGACGGTCAGCTCACTAGCACGTGATTTCATTAAACACCTCCGAACATGACCGCAGTCAACACGAAATCAAAACCTAAAACACATAACGATGAATACACAACAGTACGTGTCGTAGATGTTGCGATACCTTCAGATGTTGGTTCACAAGCATAACCTTGATACACCGCAATCCAAGTACAAATTAAAGCGAATACTAAACTTTTAATGATGGTCCCGTTAAACACATCTTTCATAAACTGAGTGCTACTCAGAATACCACTCCAGTACGAGCCTTCATCTGCGCCGAGAAAATCTACACCGACCATTTTGCCACCCATAATACCAATCGCAGCAAAGATCACAGACAGCATCGGCAAACTGACAATACCAGCCCATAAACGTGGAGAAATCACACGCTTTAACGGATCAACACCAATCATTTCCATACTGGATAATTGTTCAGTTGCCTTCATTAGGCCAATTTCAGCAGTCAAAGCAGAGCCAGCACGACCAGCAAAAAGCAAGGCAGCCACAACAGGCGCAAGTTCACGCAACAAGGTTAAAGCCACAGCTGCGCCCAACATGGCTTCACTACCAAAAGTGACCAAGATGTTATACATCTGCAAACCGAGTACTGCACCGATGAACAGCCCAGATACAGCAATGATCAATAAAGACAGTACGCCTACTCGATACATCTGATAAATGAAAAGTTTTACACCAAGTATTGTTGGCAAAGAGAATAAAATGCGCAACAACATGAGCATTGCAACACCAATGCCCTGAACACGTTCTAGAACGCGTCTACCCAATAAGGCAATAGCATTCATGAACTAACCTCATTACTTAAATAGGCTTGATGACTAAATTGATAATCAACAGGACCTTCAACCGAACCTGTTAAGAATTGCTGTACAAATGGAGAAGCGTGTTGTTGCAATTGCTCAGGTGTCCCCTCGCCTTGCACCTTACCTTCAGCCACAACATAAATATAGTCAGCAATTGATAATGTTTCATCAACATCATGTGAAACAATAATTGTTGTTAGATCTAAAGCGTCACGTAATGATCGAATTAATCGGGTCAAAACCCCCATCACGATCGGATCTTGCCCAGCAAAAGGTTCGTCATACATAATCAAGTCTGGGTCAAGCGCAATCGCACGAGCAAGCGCCACACGTCGATTCATCCCGCCAGAAAGTTCTGCGGGCATCAACTTTTCAGCACCACGCAAACCAACCGATTCTAATTTTAGTGCCACCAACTCAGCAATTAAATTTTCTGGTAATTTTGTATGTGCGCGAATTGGAAAAGCAACATTTTCATAGACGGTCATGTCGGTAAATAACGCACCACTCTGAAATAACATCCCCATACGCGCACGTGCAGCAAAAAGCTCATTACGTGACATCGAAGCAATGTTTTTCCCATCAAGTCGTACTTCACCAGCATCTGGGCTAAGCTGACCACCGATGAGCCGTAACAAGGTTGTTTTACCCGTTCCAGATGGTCCCATGATTGCGGTAATCTGCCCACGACGAATCTGCAAACTCACATTATCGTAGATAACGCGTTCACCTCGGTTAAAACTTAAATTTTTGACTTCAATTAAAGCTTCAGCTTCGGAATGACTGTGTTTATTCATAGCTGAACTTTTTCCTGCATTTATCAGCCCACATACTATACTCTTAAATATCTATATGTTTTGTAATTAAAAGATAATAAAAAATCATAAAGAATATTCATCTTTATAAACAATGTTTGTTGGGCTATTTTTTAGTTTTTTACTTTTAAATTTTATTTAATGAGCAAATAGATTATCTAAAAAGCAGGCTATAAAAAAAGTACCCAACATTTGAGATCAATAAAAGTGAGAACATATATAACATAATTACCTCAAAGAAATCATCAACTTTATTAGATTCAATTTTTCATAAGTTAAGTCTAACTGTTTTATTAAATAAATTGAACTATGTCACACTTTATTCTACCAAATACTTTTCAACTTGCAATAAAAAACCAGCCTGAAGGCTGGTTTTTTATTAAAAATATCTAATTAATCGTTGAATTTGCGACGCGGACGGTCTGCATTGAATTCACGCTTTGGACGGTCTTCACCACCGAATTCACGCTTAGGACGATCTTCACCGCCAAACGCACGTTTAGGACGATCTGAATTAAATTCACGCTTAGGACGGTCTTCACCACCGAATGAACGCTTAGGACGATCATCACCGAAAGAACGTTGTGGACGGTCACCAAAACCACCTTCACGACGTGGTGGACGATCACCAAAATCACGCTTAGGACGATCAGCAAAACTGCCTTCACGACGTGGTTTGTAATCTACGCTGTTACCACGGTTGTCATCATTCGAGTTAAAACGAGGTTTATCGTTAAAACCGCCTTCACGACGTGGACGATCAGAGTTGAAATCACGCTTAGGACGATCTTCACCACCGAATGAACGTTGTGGACGGTCACCGAAGCCACCTTCACGACGTGGTGGACGATCACCAAAATCACGCTTAGGACGATCTTCGCCACCGAATGAACGTTGTGGACGATCACCGAAACCACCTTCACGGCGTGGTGGACGATCACCAAAATCACGCTTAGGACGGTCATCACCATAAGATGGACGATCACCACGTGGTTTGTCATCGAAGCTACGACGTGTACGATCATCACCGCCTTCACGACGTTTGAAGTTTGATTCACCTTCAAAACGACGACCACCGCCGAAACCGCCACGACCGCCTTCACGACGACCGCCACCGTTACTACGACCACGACCGCCACCATCACGACTACCGCGAGCTGGAGGTGGAGATGGCTCTAAACCTTCGATTTCAGAAACACTTAAACGCGCTTCTAAATAATCTTCTAAAGCACGGATTTTACCGCGTTCACGGTAAGTTGCTAAAGTGATTGCTTTACCAGTACGACCCGCACGACCTGTACGACCAATACGATGCACATAATCTTCATTCTTCATTGGAAGACCGAAGTTAATTACGTGAGAGATTGTTGGTACGTCAAGACCACGAGCAGCTACGTCTGTAGCAACAAGAATTTTTGCACGACCTTCACGGATACTGCGTAAACGACGGTTACGTACAGTTTGTGGCATAGCACCATGAAGCGCAACAACTGAAAGACCAGCTTCTGCAAGCTCTTCAGCAAGCATATCTGTATCTTCTTGAGTTGAAGCAAATACAACTGCTTGATCTACGTCTTCTTCATTTAACCAATGCGTAAGCAATTTTTTCTTATGCTCAAAGCCATCAGTCCAATGTAAAGTTTGGGTAATATCAGTATTTGTAGAATGACCTGTTTCAATTGCAATACGTTCAGGTTCGTTCATCATGCGTTCAGCAAGATTAATGATACGTGGTGCAAATGTTGCAGAGAACATTAATGTTTGTTTACGATTTAAAGCTAAATCGCTGATTGCTTCTAGGTCTTCAGAGAAACCTAAGTCAAGCATACGGTCAGCTTCATCGACGATTAAAGCATCAACTAAATCAAGTTTAATTTGACGACGGTTTACAAGATCAAGTAAACGACCTGGAGTCGCAACAACAACTTGTGCACCTTTTAATTGTTGGATTTGCTTACCAAAAGGCATACCACCCATGATTGCTGCAACACGTACACCTTTCATATGGCGTACAAATGCAATCGCATCTTGACATACTTGTTGTGCAAGTTCACGAGTAGGTGAAATCACCAAGATATTTGGTTGAGTTACTGCTTTCATACGATCTTTAAATGGTACAAAAGTATCTTGACCAGCTAAAGCGTTTAACGTAGGGAGTAAGAATGCAGCAGTTTTACCAGAACCAGTTTGGCTTGATACTAGAAGGTCTTTTCCTTCTAAAGCCGCTGGAATAGATAGTTCTTGAACAGGAGTCGGCGTAGTAAAACCAAGACTCTCGAGTGCTTTCTGTAGCGACTCGTCTAATGAAAATTCAGCAAAAGTTTTGCTCATAGAGATATTCACCCTAATGTGGGTGCTCCATTAATATATGGTCTGATGGACATCGGCAAAAAGCGGCACAGCAATAATCGCTGAAAATATAGAATCAGCGGCGATCCGAGAACGACGATGCGTATAACGCACATTTGATAACAGCCGCAACCTGAAGGAATCGCTTAAGCGATTGGGTGGGGCGCGAAATATTGTCCTCTCTTTGGACCGGACGCGCATACACAATATAGAAGAGAAATGTTCAGGTAATGAACGAAATTTAGTGCGTGCGCAGAGTATAGCAGAATTTATAATAATGTCACGAAGTTTTATTGTTTTTTCCTGTATTGTATTAAGTCATTCATTATCATCAGGAATTAAATAAAAAATTTGATCTACAGCTAAACTTTCATCCTCAAGAATATCTGCTACAGCTCCCCCTAAACACTCCACGGTAAACTCGCTGAGAATAATCGTATTGGTTTGCCAATGATATGTGCTCTTAACTTCCCCCAATAAGTTGTATTATTTTTATATCAGTACTATTCGCTAGGTCTTGCACTCACCAATGTTTAAACGACTATATTCCGTCTTAATAGTATCGCATTAAATCGCAACCCATAAAAAAGCCCTCATAACGATGAAGGCTTTTTAAAACTCAATCTACACAAGTATAAATTACTTCGCAGCTTCACCCCAAGCAGGAACAACAGCTTGCATCAATGGTTTTAACATTTTCATAGAACACGCAATCACTTGACCATTTTCCATAGAATCTGAACCACCACGAGCATCAACGACAGTACCACCCGCTTCTTTCACCATAAGCTCGCCTGCTGCGATATCCCAAGGTTTTAAACCGAGTTCAAAATAACCATCTAAGCGACCAGCTGCAACATAAGCCAAGTCCAATGCAGCAGAACCCGCACGACGATATTGTGCGCCAGCTTCAGTTACATTTAATAATGATTCAAAATGGTTTTTCGCATAAGAAACAATCTCACCATTACGTTTAGCGCGGTAAGCATGGCCTACACCCATAAAGGTATTTTCAAGACTGTCTTTAACATTCACACGAATACGACGTTGATTCAACATTGCGCCACGACCACGGCTTGCAGAGAATAGCTCATCTTTCACAGGGTCATAGATAACACCGTGTTGAGTTACACCTTTATGTTGAACTGCAATAGATACACAGAAATGTGGGAAAGCATTGATAAAGTTTAAAGTACCATCCAGAGGATCAATCACCCAACACCAATCGGCATCGTGACCTTTACCTTCTTGTAGTCCAAACTCTTCACCAAGGAAGCTGTGATTTTTATAACTTTTACGAAGCGTATCAATAGTCAACTGCTCGATATAACGATCTACACGAGTCACTGGACCATCAATACCTTTTTCTTCGACTTGTAGATCGAGTTTATGACGATTTTGATGCGCTTTTAAAAGCTCTTGACCAACTAACTGAGCCGCACGCGCAGCCATCACCACCATAGGTTCCATTGAACACCCACTACAAATTTGAAGATACTGATAAAGAATAATGCATAAAAGCGCCGACATTTTAGCAAATATCGGCGCTTTTTGGGAAATTTTGTTGCTAAATTTTTACAACTTTAACTTTTACATGAGCTTAAACGTGTTGTACCAGCTTTAACCAAGCCTGTTCAATTGAGTTTTGAATACCTTTTACATCTAAACCACAGTCTTGGAGCATTTCAGAATGGCTTGCTTGTGCGAGGAATTCATCAGGTAAACCTAGGTTTAAAATTGGCTTCACAATTTGCGCCTGTGCCAAGAACTCATTGACCGCACTACCCGCACCCGCCATCACCGCATGTTCTTCAACAGTTACAAATAAGTGAGTTTTGTCTGCCAAATCACGAATAATCTGTTCATCCAATGGTTTCACAAAACGCATATTGATCACACGAATTGCAATATCCAACTTTGGTGCCAGCTGTTTTGCTGATTCAAGCGCAGGTTGAACACGACTACCAAAGGCTAAAATTGTGATTCCTTCTTCGTGTTCAGTATTAAGTTCTAACAATACTTCAGCTTTACCAATTTCCAGCTCAATCAACTGTTGTTGAATTTCTACACCTAAACCGTTACCGCGTGGATAACGTACTGCAGTTGGGCCTTTGTATAGATATGCTGTATGCAACATTTGGCGACATTCGTTTTCGTCTTTTGGCGCCATGATCACCATGTTGGGTACAGTACGCATATAAGCATAGTCATACGCACCAGCATGCGTAGGACCGTCTTCGCCGACTAAACCTGCACGATCAATACCAAAGGTCACATCAAGATTTTGTAAAGCAACATCATGAATCAGTTGGTCATAACCGCGTTGCAGGAAGGTTGAATAAATTGCCACAACTGGCTTCAATCCTTCACACGCCATACCCGCAGCTAATGTCACTGCATGTTGTTCTGCAATAGCAACATCGAAGTAGCGCTCTGGAAATTGTTTAGCAAACTGCACCATGCCTGAGCCTTCACACATGGCAGGCGTAATTGCGAGTAATCTGTCGTCTTGTGCAGCTTCATCACAAAGCCATTGCCCAAATACATCTGAATATTTTGGCGCTACATTTTTAGTTGCTGAAGCATTAATTTTGCCAATCGCATGATATTTAATTTGATCCGCTTCAGCAGGTGCAAAACCCTTACCTTTCACGGTATAGACATGGATCAGACGTGGCCCTTTACGCTTTTTCAGCGCATTAAAGACTTGTACTAGTTGCTCCACATCATGGCCATCAAATGGGCCAAAATAATCAAAACCAATGGCTTTAAATAGATTATCCGCAGCATCTGTCGCAGATTGATGTAAACGAGAGTTGTAGTTCCATTCAGGGCAATCCTGTACAAAAGCTTGCCCTTCTTCATCAATATTGATGAATTGCCCTTGTTCCCAAATTGCAGCTAAATGCTTAGCAAAACCACCCGTGCTACATGAAATCGACATATCATTGTCATTGAGTACCACCATCAAATCAGCATTATGCGCCACTGCATCATTCATGGCTTCAAATGCCATTCCAGCAGTCATCGCACCATCACCAACGATAGCAACAACTTCACAAGGATCTTTTTGATAACGACGTGCCAAGGCCATACCCAAGCCAGCAGAAATTGCAGTCGATGAATGTCCTACACCAAAGGTATCAAATTCAGATTCATCACGCGCTGGAAAAGCCGCCAAACCATCTTTAGAACGGATGGTCATCAATTGCTCACGGCGTCCTGTAAGGACTTTATGTGGATACGCCTGATGGCCCACATCCCAAACTAAACGATCCCGTGGAGTTTCAAAACAATAGTGTAAGGCAACTGTTAATTCTATAACGCCAAGGTTTGCACCAAAATGCCCGCCACTTTGTCCAGCAGCATACAAAATAAATTGACGCAATTCGTCTGCGACCTGCGGCAATTGGCTTTGCTCAAACTGACGTAATTGTTGAGGATGATTAATTTCATTCAACAAAGGCGTAACAGGACGATGACTAGGTATTTCGGTATACAACATATGTGGCAAAGCCTTCTAAAGCCTGGCAAATCTAGCTAGGTAAACGGGTTAGCATGATTGTGAGAACCAATGATATCACATTCAATCAGCCACATTTATAATGATGCGTCATTGGAACTTCCAAGTCAGCAAGTGTGCTCTTGGTGTCAATTATCATGAATAATCTATCTATATATCAACTATTATCGTGTGCTTTATACAAAAAAGAAATTTTTATAGCAATGTTATCTATAAAAACATGCTTTACAAACCTACCAATGTCCAAGCATTACGCTATACTTTAGCCAATTTCTAAACAAATAGATGGAAGATTCTGTGTCAATAGAGTTTGTTGCCACTTCAAAATTACCCACTGCTTATGGTGATTTTAAAATTTCTGTATTTCAAGATCCACAAACAGGTGAAGAGCATGTTGCTCTTTCTAAGGGTTTAGAAATCGCGCCTACAAACCCCGTTTTAGTTCGTATTCATTCAGAATGTTTAACTGGCGATGCCTTTGGTTCATTAAAATGTGACTGTGGCCCTCAATTGCACAACACCATGAAAATGATGAATGATGCAGGCCAAGGTGTGATTTTATATTTGCGCCAAGAAGGTCGTGGTATTGGTTTGACCAATAAAATCCGTGCTTATGCTTTGCAAGATCAAGGCCATGATACCGTTGATGCAAATTTATTGTTAAACCTACCTGCTGATGCACGTAAATATGATATGTGTAGCATCATGCTCGATCATTTACAGGTCAAACAAGTTAAACTCATTACCAACAATCCATTAAAATTAAAAGCTTTAACAGATTTAGGTATTGATGTATTAGACCGTGTACCGTTGACCGTGGGCTTAAATAAGTTCAATGAAGATTATTTAAAAACCAAACATGATCGTATGTCACATATGTATGAGAAAGATGATTTTTAAATAATCACTAAGTTAAATAATAGGAGACTGAACTAATGAAATTAAGCTCAATTTTATTTGCAATCAGTCTCCTTTAACTCAGCGCATAGTGTCAGGCATCTGATTCAAAAGCCCAATCTGTAATCATTCAACAATTAAGAGAGTTCCAACAACAAGACCATTTTTTATATGCTGGGATCAAAAATCCTCAATTAAAGCAAAAACTCAATCAAATTGACCCATATAGCCTAGATACAGATGATAGAGAACAAGTTGCTGTTAGCTATGAAAAATTTTTAGATATTATTGGCCTAGAAAGCTCAGATGGTATTTTAAATAATTGGGTATATGGTGAAGTCATTAATAAGTTAATTGAACAAAAGAAATCAGTAAAACCATAACCTCTCTATTAATTCACTAATTTTTATAAATAAAACATCAAGAAAGGTTTTGCTATCGCGGATGGCGACAGGGATGTCGCCGTTGGGCAAGGGTGACAGGAGTCCCCTTTGCCCAACAAAGGATTTTTGTTTCTTTTCATCCTGAGTAAAAACAAAGTACTACTTTGTTTGCAGCGCAAGGAAAGGAATCATCTACACTTCTTCATCTAAATTTTTAAATACAATATTTTGTAAAATATAATCAAATCGTCATCGAGAAAATTTGTGTTTCAGGCTTTCTACGCTTTAAATGTAAATCAAACGCCATACAAATATTTCGCACAAAAGGCTTCCCTTGCTCCGTGATCACAATCCGATCCGCTTCAATGTTCAATAAACCATCATGCTGCATTTCAACAAGCTGTTGAATCACATCACCACGCTCAGCAAAATCCATCGCCTGATCTGACCAAGAGGTTTGAAAGGTGCACATCAAATTCAAAATATGCTGACGAATCTTTAAATCTTCGACACTTAACACATGCCCTTTCACCACAGGAATCTCATCATTTTCAAGACAAGTGTAATAGGCATCTAAATTTTTCTCATTCTGTGCAAAGCTATACCAACTATCACTGATTGAAGATAGACCCAATCCGATCATGACTTGTGTTTTTGATGAGGTATAACCCATAAAATTACGATGCAAAGTACCTGCATGAAATGCTTGATACATCTCATCTCGATCTAAAGCAAAATGATCCATCCCAATCTCATGATAACCATGCGCTAAAAGTTGCTTTTTCCCTTCCTCATACAGCGTTCGCTTCATCCCATCTTTAGGTACATCATGATCTTTAAACCCACGCTGTCCGTTGCCCTTAATCCAAGGCACATGCGCATAACTATAAAAAGCCAAGCGATCTGGCATTAACATATTAGTCAAATCAATGGTATGCAACACATCTGCTAAATTTTGAAATGGCAAACCAAAAACCAGATCATGTGAAATCGATGTATAACCAATCTCTCTTGCCCATTGCGTCACTTTTTCTACATGTTCAAAAGGTTGCACACGATGAATAGCTTTCTGAACAGTCTCATTATAGTCTTGCACCCCATAGCTGACACGGCGAAAACCAAGCTCATACAAGGCTTGTAAATGATCTCGCGTGGTATTATTGGGATGCCCTTCAAAACTAAATTCATAACCATCTGCAATATTGGCTTTGGCTAAAATACCTTGAATTAATTGTTGTAAATGCTCAACTGAAAAAAATGTTGGTGTCCCGCCACCCAAATGGATTTCTTTAATGATGGGTCTGTCTGCTAACAACTGACAATATAAGTCCCATTCTTTTAAAACGGCTTGAATATAGGGTTGTTCAACATCATGCCGTTTCGTGACTTTTTTATGGCATCCGCAAAATGTACATAGACTTTCACAAAATGGTAAATGAATATAAAGACTGATGCCTTCAACGTGATTAGACTCATCAAAAGAGCGCTTTAACGTCTGTTTCCATTGTTGCAGCGAAAATGATGCCTCCTCCCAATATGGAACCGTTGGATAACTGGTATAACGGGGTCCAGCAACATTGTATTTTTGAATCAAAGAACAACTCATATTCACTGCTCGATACGCAATTAACATTCAGAATGCAATAAACCCAAAAATTGAATTTATCCTCAATACATTGTGCTGAGCTTAAGGATAGATTTCAACCTAGCGAATTGCTCGGGATTGCGTAGCGTGTATCCGTGATACCCACAGATTTTTTAGGCTCATTCGACTCATTCACGCCACGTTCAAAACCTGTCTTTATGATGACTTGGTTTTGTTTTTTTAGCGTTTTATGTTTTGATGTAGAAAATTTTTCAATTCTCCTTCGAGGATGATCATGCAAAATCCGACTTCTGCAGATATTCAACGTGTTCGTGATTTCCTGACAGATTTACAAGCTCGAATCTGCTCTACCCTAGAGCAACAAGAACAAATAGGCCACGGCACTGCAACATTTGAAATTGATGACTGGCAACGCCCTGAAGGAGGTGGTGGTCGTTCACGTGTTCTACAAAATGGTACTGTGATCGAAAAAGGCGGGGTGATGTTTTCTCACATCAACATTTCCAAACTGCCAGCTTCAGCAACAGAACGCCATCCGGCAATCGCTGGAGCCAAAGCACAAGCTTTGGGGGTTTCTTTGGTCATTCACCCAACAAATCCCAATGTTCCCACATCTCACGCCAATGTACGATTATTTGTTGCAGAACCCGAAGGGCAAGCACCAATTTGGTGGTTTGGTGGGGGTTTTGACCTCACACCTTTTTACCCCAATGATGAAGACGTTTTATCTTGGCACCAAACAGCATTCGACCTGTGCGCACCGTTTGGTGAAGAAGTTTATGCTGAACATAAACAATGGTGTGATGATTACTTCTACTTAAAACATCGTGATGAACAACGTGGTATTGGTGGTTTGTTTTTTGATGATTTAAATCAATGGGATTTTGAAAAGTGCTTTGAATATATCCAAGCGGTCGCAAATGGTTATTTAAATGCTATTTTGCCTATTTTCCAAAGAAATCAGGATAAACCATTTACACAAGCCCAACGCGACTTCCAATTGTATCGTCGCGGTCGCTATGTTGAATATAATTTGGTTTATGATCGTGGCACCTTATTTGGCTTACAAACTGGTGGTCGAATTGAATCTATTCTGGTCAGTATGCCACCGCTTGCAGCATGGTCTTATCGCCCAGAATGGGATGAAAACAGCCCAGAAAAACGTCTCACTGCTCATTATTTAAAACCTAAAGATTGGTTGTCGATATTAAAATAATCTCTCGCCATTTAGGTTTCATCGTGACCAAGCTATCTTGCATTCAAGATAGCTTTTTAACCTTTACCGATGAATCCTTCTGAGAAGATAGCGCTTGAAAGATTTACTCACAATTAAAATGAGAATAATTCACGATAAGGACACTTTTTTAATTTAATATATGCTCAAACCTGACTAAGATACCAACCTTAAAATTTCCTTAATTTTTTGATAAAGTCTTAGCGTTTAAAGATTATTATAGCGGTAGAAACCAGAGGTAGGTATGAGGAATTTATTAGAAAATCACAAGGTTACACTTTCATTCAGTATTTTATTTTTATTAGCATGTTCCATTTCAACCACCATTATCTCTAACAACCATCTCTCTGACAGCATCTCAATTACTTCTAGTGTTGTTTTATCTGCTGGCTTTCTTGTTGTTTTTGCTATGATTTTTCTTGACTTCTTAGAGTCAGTTTGCAATCCATAAACATCTTTTTTAAAGCACAACATTTCCCCAAAAACCTTCCTCTTAAAAACCAGCTTTAGCGCGATTAAAAAAGCGCTCTAAATCATCAATTTATTCAAATTTTAGCATAAGCTAAACCGCATATAGTTTGGTTGTATCATCCATTTTCACGTATATTGTCGACATTCTCTAAAAATCAACACAATCAATACTTGGACATTTGGCATGAGTAAACTATTCGCAGTCATTGGAAATCCGATTGAACACTCTCGTTCACCTGAACTACACCATGCCTTTGCAGAAAAGACTGGTATTGATCTCAACTATGTAAAACGTCTTGCCCCACTCGATGGCTTTACTGCAAGTGTAACTGAATTCTTTGCTCACAATGGCGTAGGTATGAATGTTACTGTGCCATTTAAAGAACAAGCTTTTGCCTTATGCCAACAACTGACAGAACGTGCAAAAATCGCCAAGGCGGTCAATACGCTTTGGATGGAAAACGGTGTATTGCATGGTGACAATACAGATGGACAAGGTTTAGTCGATGCGATTAAAGCATTAGACTGGACTTTAGAAAACACAGATATTTTGATTATTGGGGCAGGTGGTGCAACTCGCGGCGTGGTTTACCCTCTGGTAAAAGCGGGGGCTAAAAAAATTGTGATTGCCAACCGTACCCGTTCACGTGCAGAACAATTGGTGGCCGATTTACAAAGCGCTGTTCCTGAAGCAAAACTTTCCGCTTGTAGCCTAGATGAATTAGATGGGCAATTTGATCTTGTTATCAATGCGACTTCGGCAAGCTTAACGGGTGATGCACTGATTCTTCCTGAAACCTTAACCTTTCACCATGCTTATGAAATGGCCTATGGCAAACCTTCAAGTTTTATCGATCAAGCCAAAGCGCGCCAGATTCCAAGCTCAGAAGGCTTCGGTATGTTGGTTGGGCAAGCCATCGAAGCCTTTTATATTTGGAATGGGGTTCGTCCAAATTTAAAAGATTTTCTTTAATCATGGATGTATCTTTGTTTAAAAAATCCATAAAAAAAGAACCTCAATTGAGGTTCTTTTTAGCCAAACCAAAACCAATTACTTTAACTTGGCATCACTCAAGATCTGATAGGTTTGCTTAAATAAATCATAATCAATAAATTCAGTCGCGTCTTGATCCAAGCCAGCTACAACCTGATCGTTAAATTTATTGCGTTTAAATGCAGTATAAGACTTGGCTAAAATCTTCGCTGTTTTGATAAAATCAGCGCGTCGCCCTTTTTCAATCTCATTTTCTGCTTCAAACTTCTGCATATAATATTGCGCAAAAACGGCTTCAGTGGTTTTGTATTTCTTGACTAAATTCTGAATTTCTAAAACACTTTGCTTATCTTTCCAGACTTTAGCCACGATCTCATCAACAGCATTTCCAAGTCCATCATCATATTGGTGGTCATCTTCCAAATGATGCTTTTTCTGTAAAGCTTGGACCTGTTTTAAAGCCTGACCTTTCGGATTGTAAATCTCTTCATCAGAATAAGAATAAGCGTAGACTGCCGCAATTTCCTGTAAATCTTGAGCAGAATATTGTTTGATTACCTCAGGTTTTTCTGCAGTCAGTTTGGCAATAAATACGGCTTTATAGGTTTTTTCATATGAACCCGTTTGTGCATACACTTGTTCAGCCAACTGCGCTAAACGCTCATCTAAAGTTAAATATTTTTGTTCTGAACGACTGCCTGTATCACCTGAAACACCCGCAATACCGCCCACAGCTTGCTCCATAATGCTGCCTTTAAAGATGTCTTTAAATGGTTTGGCTTGCTGTAAAACACTCTGGTCGATCTTGCTGGCATTTCCATAATTAAGGAATTGCATATCCATCTTAACATTCAGTTTACGATTTAATTTATCAAAATCCACACCCAAATCATAATCTGCTTTTACCGCCCGTCCTTTGTTATCTAAAGACAGATCGACGATTAAAGGATTACGTTTATTTTTAGGCGGCAAACTGGCTTCAACTTCAGTATGATGTTGATTCCACAATTGTTTAAATTGTTGAGCATCAACCAACTGGTCTTTCGCATAGCCTGTAAAGGTTTTGACAAGCGTTGCATTACTTTGCTGCTGTAAAGCTTTACTGGCTGAAGATGCATCATCCTTTGCTTCAGCACTTAAAACATCAATTTCATAATGATACTGACAATATTCCACATCACCAAAACGTGGATGAGCTTTTGCTTTTGTTAAGTCTTCACATTGTTGTTCAGTTAAAATTTTCTGACGCTCTGCTGATGCGTCTTCAGACTCAGCTTCAACATTGTCATCTTCCTGCTCAGCAGCATCGGAAGCTTGGCTAGTGGCATAGTCTTCATCATCTTCAACTGCTTTTTTAGCCGCGTCTTGTGCATCTGCATAAACAGCGTCCACCTCTTCTTCAGACGCGTCATGAGATTGACGATTGACTGCACTATAAAGTTGATACATGGCGCTAGCGGCATCAGCCACTCCCGCATCATCAGTATTGATCCCCGCTGAGGCTTCTTCTACTGCTTTCATTGCAGCTTGTGCCGCTTCGTTAGCAGCATCACTTGATTGATTTTCTCCAGTAGTATCTAAGAGTTTTGCAATATTTGTAGGACTCAATCCAAGCACTGAATTCATGAAATATTGACGATTCACTGTAGAATACAATTGCCCTTGCAAAAACATTTCTTCAATGCTGGTAGTTAAGCGGATTTTTTCAACCACACCCGCTTGCTTCTCAGCTGAACTCACCGCAAGACTTTCAATTTGATTCGGAGAAGCGATCAAATAAGAGGTTGCGCCTGATTGTTTAAGGAACTCAACCAAGGCTTTTCCATTTACTTTGGCAATATCATCTTTGTATTTAGAAAAATCATAATAGGCATATTTATCCTGATCTTGTGAATTGGCCAAATAAGGCATTAAAGAAAAAATATGGGTATAGAATTTATAATTATTCAGATCCAACACTGTAGGAACACGCATTTCCACAGAGAGGTTGGGTTTTTTATACTGTGTCTCTAAGTTAAATGATGCCATTTTCTGACGATAATTTACCGTTCCATCATAACGAATCTGCAAATCATTCACGATATTTTGTACAACATCTGCGCCCATACCAGCAAAACGACTAAAATACTTTGAGTCCTGTTTAGCAATTGCTTGATAAAGGTCTTTTTTTTGCGCATCGGTTAACTTGATTTTTTGATCTTTCAGGTATTGATTGACCTTTTTTTCAATTGTAGGATCTAATTGCTTTGTATCAGCTGTGTTGGCTTTCTGAACGCTATCAAGTCGAACCTTGACTTGTCCACGGTAATCAAAATTTGGATATTCATATAAGGCATTAAAGCCTTGAATTGCACGTTGCGGAGCGTCTTGATCTGCATTTAAAGCATTGCTTTTAATCACATGTGTAGAACATGCTGATAAACTCAAACCCAATAAACACAATGTTAATTTTTTTAAATGCATGATAGATCTACCCACGTGAATATTATAATGACAATAAAAATAACAATGAAACAATAAAAAACAAAGTGTACAAGACTATCAAAAAATCAACAAATTCACATGTGCTTTTTCTACCAAATTCGCATTTCTGACAATTTTTTTAGAGAGTCTTATCAATGTAATTCCCATATGATTATGAATAATGAAGCTATAGATTGAAAATCCAAAACTATTTTTAAATTAGGATTAAACACATGCCAGCATATAAAGCGCCGCTCCGTGACATACGTTTTTTAATGAATGAAGTTTTTGACTATTCTGCACATTATAAAACACTATCAATTGGCGAAAATGCCGATGCTGATACTGTCGATATGATTTTAGAAGGTGCTGCAGATTTTTGTGAAAATGTACTTTCTCCACTGAATCAATCGGGTGACGAAGAAGGTTGTCATTTTAAAGATGGTGAAGTCACGACGCCAAAAGGTTTTAAAGAAGCTTATAACCAATTTATTCAAGGTGGCTGGCAAGGTCTGTCTTATCCTGAAGAGTTTGGTGGTCAAGGTTTGCCGATGTCATTAAACCTGATCAAATCTGAAATGATGGGGACTGCAAACTGGTCATTCACCATGTACCCAGGTTTGAGCATGGGATGTATGAATACCATCCTGCAATTTGGTACAGACGAACAAAAAAATACCTATATGCCACACCTGACTGCAGGTACATGGTCAGGAACAATGTGTCTGACTGAACCACAATGTGGTACAGACTTAGGTCAAGTAAAAACTAAAGCTGAACCTAATGCTGATGGTACTTATGCAATTACAGGGACAAAAATCTTCATCTCTGCCGGTGAACATGATTTAACTGAAAACATTATCCATATCGTTCTTGCGCGTCTTCCAGATGCACCTACAGGTACCAAAGGTATTTCATTGTTTATTGTGCCTAAATTCATCCCTACAGCTGAAGGTACAGTGGGTGAACGTAATCCTGTGACTTGTGGTTCTATTGAACACAAAATGGGTATTCGTGCATCTGCAACTGCGGTATTGAACTTTGATGGCGCAACAGGTTATTTGATTGGTGAAGTGAATAAAGGCTTACATGCAATGTTCACCTTCATGAACACAGCACGTATTGGTACTGCTGTACAAGGCCTTGCTCACGCGGAATTATCATTCCAAGGTGCTTTACCATACGCAAAAGACCGTATGTCTATGCGTGCCCTATCTGGTAAAAAAGATCCAGATAAAGTGGCTGATGCAATCATTCACCATGCCGATGTACGTCGTATGCTTTTGACTCAAAAAGCATTTGCAGAAGGCGGTCGTGCCATGATTTATCACGCAGCTCAGCTTGCAGATAAAATGACTGATGCAATGTTACAAGGTGATCAAGCAAAATTTGAAGAATATGATGATAAGCTTGGTTTCTATACCCCGATTCTCAAAGGTTTCTTGACAGAAATGGGACTTGAATCTGCGAATTTGGGTATGCAAGTGTTCGGTGGTCATGGCTATATCAAAGAGCATGGCATGGAACAAATTGCACGTGATGCGCGTATCGCGACTTTGTATGAAGGTACAACAGGTATTCAAGCACTTGATTTAATTGGTCGTAAAGTGCTGCTTTCATCTAAAGGTAAAGTGGTTCGTGAATACACCGCTGAAATCTTGAAATTCTGTGGTCAACATGCACGTAACAAATATATGCGTCGTTTTGCCTGGGATTTAACCAAGATCTGTGCGCAATGGAATGCTTTGACTGTTCGTATCATGCTTGCAGCTCGTAAAGACCGTGAAATCGTATCGTCTGCTTCTGTCGATTTCTTAATGTTCTCTGGTTATGCAATGATGGCTTACTACTGGGCGCAACAAGCAGCAGTCGCTTCTGAAAAATTAGCGTCTGGTAATGGTGCGGAAGTTCCTGAGTTCTATAAAGCAAAAATCAAACTTGCAGATTTCTACTTTGAACAATTATTACCACGTTCACAAGGTCATGCTGAGTCTATGGTGAATCCATCTCGTACCATGATGGCACTTGATGCAGAACATTTTAGTTTTGATTACTAAAATTTAAGATTTCTGAAAAAACAAAGAGCGCTACGGCGCTCTTTGTTTTTAAGATATAACAGTGCAAGCTGCACTACAGTGATATTCATTCACTTGTAGCAGAAGCCTATCTTTGAAAGCCTGAACTTAAAGATATTTTTGATAAAAGGGGATCAGTTTTGCTAATGCTTGGGCAACAGGTTCAGATTTGTCATATAAATCATAATGTGACCACCCTTCTAAAATCAGCAGTTGTTTGTTTTCAGAACGTGCTCGCCCATAGATTTCCAGACTGTCACGGTATGATCCAAAGCCACCGACTTTATCTCCTGCGACGATAAGCAATGGCTGTGTCAGTAATACTTCTGCTAGATGAAATGCATCCCATCCAATTGAAACAGCTGAATGAGAAAATAATGCTTTAGATTCACCGTTAGGATGTTGACCACGTTCTGTTTTGTAATACTCAGTTGCTTCGAGTACATCAATATCATTGATACCTGCGGCTTGTGCTTCTGACACCGTATTCGGTAATAAACCATCGACTCGTCGTACTTCGCCCCGCGCTTCAGCTGTGCGTTGTTTTGCAATAAGCTCTAATTTTTCCAATGGATTCCATTGACTAAACCCTTCACGTGATAGGCGTCCAAAATTCACCGCATCTACCGTACCCACGGCCTTAATCCGTTTTTCGGTCATTGCTGCATTTAATGCATAACCGCCACCACCGCAAATCCCTAACACACCAATTCTATTTTCATCGACATAATCAAGTGTGACCAAATAATCAGCCACTAAATGAAAATCCTCGACGCGTAAAGTTGGATTTTCAATAGAACGAGGTTCGCCCCCACTTTCTCCTTGAAAACTGGCATCAAAGGCAATGACGACAAAGCCAGCTTTTGCTAATGCTTTAGCATAGACATTTCCTGATGTTTGCTCTTTACAACTCCCAATCGGATGAGCGCTGATAATGCTTGGATATTTTTCAGTTTGATTAAAATTTTCAGGGAAATATAGATTTGCAGCAATTTCCCAATACGGTGCTTTGATTTTTACATTTGTCATTTTGAATCCAATTGATTTTTGTTGCGATAGATACATCTTAACAAAGCAACATTCACAGAATTAGCTGCTATAATCTGATTGCTATCATTAGTGATACTTATAAATAATGAAAACAAATTTAAATGATCTCTGTACATTTACCGCAGTGATTCAAAATAAAAATTTTACCAAAACTGCAGCTCAGCTTGGTGTGACACAATCTGCTATCAGCCAAAGTATTTGTCATTTAGAAGAGCAAATTGGACTCAAACTGTTTAATCGCACAACACGTAGTCTGACAGTTACTGATGCAGGTCAACGATTATTTGAGCTGGTGGGTAAAAATATAGAAGATATTACACTTGGTTTAGAACTATTAAGCTCTATGCATGATAAACCTGTAGGAAAGGTAAAAATCTCAGCAGATGATTATGTCATCAAATATCATCTGTGGAAAAAACTCAAAAATATCGTATTCGATTATCCAGATATTCAAATTGAGCTGATTTCAGAAAATAGACGTATTGATATCGCCAAGGAAGGTTATGATGCAGGAGTACGACTGGGTAATTTAGTCGAGAAAGACATGGTCGCGATTCCGATTAGCGAGCCTATCAAAATGTGCTTGGTTGCATCACCTGACTATATCGCCAAACATACAATGCCTCTATCGATCCATGATTTAAAAAAACATGCTTGTCTTCATGTACGAATACTGACAGATCATTCGCTTTTGTCTTGGACCTTTACTGAAAATGGACAGAACATTGCATTTAAAGGTGAAGGGCAATTGATCTTTACCAGCATTGAGCAAATTCTAGAAGCAAGCTTATGTGGTTATGGTATTGCGTACATTCCTCAAGATCTGGCAGGTCCTCAGATCAATCAGAGGCATTTAATTGAAATCATGCCTGAATACTCAATTACCCACCCAGCATTTTATTTATTTTATACCAGTAGAAAACTGGTTTCCCCCGCGTTTTTAATAATCAAGGATGCGCTAAAGCAAACATTATAAGGTTTAAACAATCATTTAAATAAACCCGTTACGATGTTGAACGAACAGGCAGGATCATATCCTACCCTATCTCTCTATTGAGTTTTAGATGTGGGTTGAGTAATGGTTTTAAGCAACTTAAATCGATTTTTTTCAAGCACATAAAAACGTGTAGTCACTTGATCCACTGCATAGTTTTGATCCATATGCTCTTCTTGTGTGACTAAGAGACGGCTGTTTGGACGTGTTGCAATCACATCTTCTGTACGTGCCTCACCACCAAAGCCATCCGCTAAAAGCTGACCCGTACGTTTATTGATAAAAGAATAGACTCTACATCCCCCACCACAACCCCACATGGTGGTGACATATTCACCGGCAAAATCTGGTTTTTGTGTTAATGCATCTCTCAGTCGAGTACGAAACATATTGGCGCTTGGGTCTGAAAGATCAAGTTTCGCAGTCTTGCCTGTATACACAGCTTTCACAGGATAGTCGCTAAATTGGGGTACAACGTTTTTTGCATATGCCAGTGAAATGCTTGCCACAGCAAATAACATACTGATTAGAAACTTATTCATTGTGATGACCTTAACTTTTAATAGATTATTGTTTTAAGTCAGATCATAACAAAAGCTAAATTGTTGTGCTGTAGATTTATAGAAACTCTTCCAGCACAGAATTTAAAAATACATGACCTTGCGCTGTACATGCCAACTGTGTGTCATCATTTAACATCAATTTACGCTGTTTTAATGAACCAATCACCTGATCTAAATCAGACAAATTCAATCCTGTACGTTCAGGATACATTTGCGCATGAACACCCTCATTTAAACGTAAAGCATTCATCATAAATTCAAAAGGCATGTCTTGTTTTTCAATACGTTTAAATTGCAAATGTTCAGCCGGCACTTTGGCTAAGTAGTCTTTAGGCAAACGGGTTTTTTGAAAACGGTATACGCCATCAGCTTGGGTGATTTTGCCATGTGCCCCTGCCCCAATCGCTAAATAATCGCCAAATTGCCAATAATTTAAATTATGTGATGACGGTTTTTCTTTCCGCCATGCAGACACTTCATAATTGATAAAGCCATTGGCCTTTAAATATTGCTCACCCTGTTCTTGGATGGTTTCCAGAACATCATCTACAGGCAAAATAGGCTGAGTGCGGAAAAAAACCGTATTCGGTTCAATGGTCAATTGATACCATGAAATATGGGTTGCCCCATTTTCAACTGCAAGTTTTAAGTCATACAAGGCTTGTTCTAAAGTCTGTTCTGGCAAACCATGCATCAAATCTACGTTGACGCGTTGAAAACCCGCTTGTTTGGCATGTTGAATGGCGGAAACAGCATCGTCATTGGAATGGATACGCCCCAGCTTTGTTAAATGATCAGGATTAAAACTTTGTACCCCAAGCGATAAACGATTAATTCCAACATCTAAATAGTCAGCAAATGGATCATGTTCAACCGTCCCAGGATTGGCTTCCAAAGTAATTTCACAATCCTGCTCAAATGGTACTAAAGCTTTTAACTGGGTAAAAAGCCACTGATAACCTTGTGCGGAAATCAATGACGGGGTTCCACCGCCAATAAACACACTATGAATTTTACGTCCCTGAGCAAAATCCACTTGGGTTTTAAAGTCTTCAACCAGTGCCAATAAATATTCTTGCTCTAAATCTAAAGACAGCTTCCCATCGGGTACAGCATGTGAGTTAAAGTCACAATACGGACACTTACGGACACACCACGGCATATGGATATAAAGCGACAAAGGTATATTTTGAGGTGTTAAATCAGTCAAAGAAAGCTCAGAACAAGTTTAGAGAATGATTATTTTAACATGACTTCTACCATCCGATTAGAACAAGTCATCAATTTGCTTTAGACTGAACATTAACAATAAAAGTAGATGAAGAAGAATGCTGAAATTATCGAGTCAATTATTGTTCCTTTTACCACTTACGATGGGTATTGGCATTGCCATGACCTTTCAAACCGCGATTAACACTCAATTGCGTGAATATCTACATTCTCCATTACAAGCTGCCCTTTTATCCTTTTTAGTTGGTACACTATTGCTCGCTATTTTAGTAATTGTACAAGCTGAACAAAGACCAACCCTTTCAAGTTTAGCAGTGATACCTTGGTATCTTTGGCTAGGTGGCTGCTTAGGTGTTTATGCAATCAGTATGAGCATTTATACTGCACCAAAACTGGGTTTTTTAACCCTGTCAGGCTTAATTATTTTTGGACAAATTGCAATGTCGATGATCGTTGACCAATTTGGACTACTGGGTACAGATAAAACGCCAGTAAACTGGCAACGTCTTTTAGGTGGCGTGGTGATTTTTATAGGTGTGCTTCTCACTCTACAACGCTAACCAATCTATTTTCTAAGCACATTTAAAACGAGTATTTACTGTGTCTGCATCGATAAAAGCCACAACTACCCGCTTTGAATTAAAGCAACTCTTTAACTTAATGCTCCCAATTTTAATCACTCAGTTTGCTGCCGCAGGCTTTGGATTGATTGATACCATTATGGCTGGGCATATGTCTCCCGAAGATCTTGCCGCAATTGCTGTTGGGGTAGGTTTATGGATTCCAGTCATGCTGCTGTTTAGTGGCATCATGATCGCAACCACACCTTTAGTGGCAGAAGCCAACGGTGCGCGTACCCCAGAAAACATCCCTTCGATTGTTCGCCAGTCTTTATGGGTTGCCTTATTGCTGGGTATTATTGGCATGCTGGTTTTACAGATCATTCCTTTATTGTTGCCTTTGGTTGGTGTGCCTGAATCTTTATTGCCTAAAGCCAGTTTATTTTTACATGCAATTGCTTTTGGTATGCCTGCTTTTACCATGTATTCAACATTACGCGGCTATTCAGAAGCTTTAGGCTACCCTCGCCCTGTCACAGTGATCAGCCTTGTTGCGCTTGTGGTGCAAATTCCGCTGAATTTTATTTTTATGTATGGGATTGGGCCGATTCCACACTTGGGAAGTGCTGGCTGTGGTTTTGCAACAGCTTTGTTGCAGTGGATCATGTTCATCACGATTAGCATTTATATTTTAAAAGCCAAACGCTACCAAGCTACACAACCCTTAAATATGTTTGAGAAAATAGACCGCGTACTGATTAAACGTATCCTCAAACTGGGATTACCGATTGGTTTGGCGATTTTCTTTGAGGTCAGTATTTTTAGTACAGGTGCAATTGTACTCAGTCCGCTTGGTGAAGTTACCGTTGCAGCACATCAAATTGCCTTATCCATCACATCACAATTGTTTATGATTCCGATGTCATTGGCTTTAGCACTGACGATTCGTACAGGGACTTATTATGGCGAAAAGAATTGGTATGCGATGCGTAAAGTCCAGAAAGTTGGATTAATGACCAGTACCTTATTTGCCTGCATCACCATGTTACTCCTGTTAATTCTACGCCCTCAAATTGTGTCCGTTTATACCAGTGACTATGATGTTTCCCAAGCAGCAATATATTTAATTTTATTTGCGATTGGCTACCAACTTATGGATGCATGGCAAGTCAGTGCTGCGGGTTGTTTACGTGGAATGCAAGATACCAAAGGTCCAATGTGGATTACCATGCTGGCCTACTGGATCATCGCTTTCCCTGTTGGAATTTATTTGGCTCGCCATACCGATATGGGCGCCGCTGGGGTATGGACAGGACTGATCATTGGACTGACCATCGCCTGTGCTTTATTATTAACGCGCCTGTATATGAACAATAAAAGGTTGAGTCAGGCTTAAATTAGAAACGCTTATATTGAATGCGTTTATCTAAAAATAATGCTGTTTAACTACAGCATTATTTTTTATAAGTGTACTTTATTTTACTCAGATTGAAGCTGATAGGCTTGCTGAAACTTTTCAGACATCTCAGATTCATTGCCAACCTCTTTTACGATGGCTTGCCCCACAATGACATCAGTTCCATTAAACGTCATCGTTGGAGAACCATATAACTCATAGCCGTCATTTAAAGCTTTACTGACCCGTGCACAGAAATTCACATCATCCTTACCAGTTAAATAACGATAAACTTTCATGATCCAACAACGATTAAAATATTGAAGAATATTTTAATCCAAAACTACTGAGAAGAAACCTAAAGCATGCTGGGTATTTCAAGATTAAAAATAGCCAAGTAGAAACAAACGCTTAACAAATTAGAGTAGGCAGTTTAACAATAGTCGCCTATGATCAAAATGAATTAAACGTCTAATCCCAATTAAAGGATGGTTACGAATGTCGAAAAGTACCAGTACCCCAGGTCGCCGCTTTATGAAACTTGCGAGTATGACTGCAAGTATCGCGACGAAAACGGTATCAAATTCAATTCGTAACTTTAATGCGGATGAAGAACAAAAAAATGAAGCCCGCAGTAAGCTGTTCCAAGATATTGGTGTTCAAATTGCAGATACCTTAGGAGAAATGAAAGGTGCTGTGATGAAAGTTGGTCAAATCGCCTCGCAATATAAAGATATCTTTCCACCTGAAGTCGCACGGGCAATTGCTAAATTGCAACGTCAAGCGCCTGCAATGCCATTTGCTGAAATTAAACAACAAGTAGAACGCGAGCTAGGCAAACCGATTGATCAAACCTTTCTGCATTTTGATGAACAACCTTTCGCAGCAGCATCTATTGGTCAAGTCCACAAAGCCATGTTAAAAAATGGCACTGAAGTTGTGGTCAAAGTACAATATCCTGGGGTAGATGAAGCATGTGAAAGTGACTTAAAACAGGTTCGTTTGGCATTACGCTTAATGGGTGTTTTAAAAGTAGATAAAAAATTACAAGATCGCTTATTTAAAGAGATTCAAGACAGCTTACATGAAGAACTCAATTACGAAATTGAGGCACAAAACTTACAAGTTTTTAGAACATTCCATCAAGCTTTGGACACAAAAATTATTATTCCCAAAGTGTTTACAGACTATTCGAGTCGTCGCATCTTAACCCTAAGCCTTGAAAAAGGTGAAAGTATTGAGACTGCAAGTACTTGGGATTTATCTGTGCGCAATGAAATTGGTCGACGCTTAATCTTAGCATTGGGTCAACAGATTTTCTTCTTAAAACGTTTCCATTGTGACCCTCATCCTGGCAACTTTGCTTTCCGTGAAGATGGCAGTGTGATCATTTACGATTTTGGTGGTGTAAAAACCTTATCCAATGAAATCATTACTCATTTTAAAGCCTTGGTCAGAGCTGCACGAAAACAAGATATTGTGACGATTGAAGAGCATTTAACGGTTTTAGATGCGTTAGCTGAAAAAGGTAAGTTTCCCGTAGAATTGTATGAGGCATGGCTTGAAATTTTATTACGACCGCTGACTACACATTATGATTTTGCTGAAAATTCAGCACATCATGATGGCATCAAACTGGTGAAAAAATCATTGAAGTATTGGGATGTATTTAAACCATCGCCAGATACTTTAATGGTAAATCGTACGATTTCAGGACAATACTGGAATCTGATTCAACTTAAAGTCCATGATAATTTAAAAGATCTCTTTGAAGAGCTGGTGCCTTTACAAGACTAAGTTTTCTTGATGTTTTTTATTGAAGTCGATTGCATCCAGTTCTTTTAAAAGTAACATGATCAATGCATTCACTTTAAAAATTTCGTTATACGCTTCATCTAATTTTAAGGATAGAGCTTTACATTAAACTTATATTTGAAGTCTAAGCCAGATCCTCCTGCTCAGGCTTCTTTTTTTATCTCACTTTTTTCAAATCCGCTAGACAACACAAATACCCATCAAATGAAGTACTTTACAAACTAAATGTAATATTATAACATTACACCATGTTTAAATAATTAGAGGTTAAAACCATGCGCCAAGGTATCCACCCAGAATATCGTCAAGTGTTATTTCATGACACCAATGCCAATGCATACTTTGTTATTGGTAGCACGATCAAGACAACAAATACCAAAGAATATGAAGGCACACAATATCCTTATGTCACCCTCGATATATCCAGTGCTTCACATCCTTTCTATACAGGTGAAATTCGTCAGGCAAGCAATGAGGGTCGTATTGCCAACTTCAATAAACGCTTTGCCCGTTTTAAACGTTAATTGAACTATATGTTGTGTCTAAGCCTAAGCTTCCCTCAGCTTAGGCTTTTTCATTTTTGAATATTGCGAATTATTTTGTGGATAAAAGCATTTGAAAAATATAAAAGCCTATCGCTAAACAGATCACACCAACAATCACACTAGAAACGGTATAAGCCAAAGCGATTGGAAACTGTCCCTGCCGAATCAACTGGAATGTTTCCAGACCAAAACTGGAAAAAGTTGTAAAACCACCGAGGATTCCAACCATTAAAAATAATCGAGTTTCATTCTGTAAAATAGGATAGCGTTGGGTAAAAGCAAAAAAAATCCCAGCCAAGAAACAGCCCAAGATATTGATCGACCATGTTGTCCAAGGGAATAGGCTATGTGGTTTAGAAATAATAAATCCTGCACCATAACGTAAGCTTGCACCAATTGCCCCACCGCATGCGACCAATAGCCAATTCATGTTTAGACATCCTTCAAACTTTTAAAAAAACGTATTTACCCACCATCCGATTTTTTACAGCTCAGCTTGTTTATAAGCAACTTGTGTATAAGCGGATAGTTATCCACAGATTAACATGGAGAAGCTTAACGATCTAATTTAAGTGGCAACTCATTTCTGACATAAAAGTCCAAAGTTGGCACAACAAAGGCAAATACATCTTGTTCACGAACACCCCATTGTTTTAGCAAGGGGCAAGCAATATTAAGCACTTGCGCAGGCAGAACCTGACTAAAATCAAAAGGCATTTCAATATCCCCTTGTGATAGTTTTTCAGGTTGATCGACCCATTCTACCCATGCATGGTCTTGTTCAGCCAGATATTGAATGGCCTCATCCCATGAAGAGAATAAATTTTGCCACGCCTCAGGTAAGCGCGGATCTGTATTGATTTGAACCGTGCTGGATAATTGATAAACTGGATCAAGTTCAAGCTCTGTTTGAATCAGCTGTTCAGAGACTTGATGAACAAATTTCTTTGCATATTGTGCTGGCATCGCATCACTTGCCAAACGCCCACTCAAAACATAAAGCTGCTGGTCAATCACAACTTGCTCGAAAATCACCGTTTTATCCTGTTGTGTAGGGGCAATATAAAAACGCCAATTGCTTTGTTTCGGTGATGGCATCAATTTGCGTAATGGACCTAAAAAAGAAAAACCAAAATGTTCATGCTGATATGTCAGTATGGTAAAAATCGTTTTCCCTTGCTTTTCCCATAACTGAATAGGCTGTGGATAGCGTGAACGAACTTGATCTATATCCACCAACCATGACAAATACACAATATTCTTGACCTGACTTTGTAGCTGTAGAAAAGGAATAAAACCCATCAAGATACGGCGTAGTTTTAATAATAATGGGCGTTCAGCAAAAAGACCGATCAGGCTCAAAATAAAGTTTGAATCTTTATTTTTAATATTATGACGATTCATACCGACCTATTTTTATGAATTTCGATGCTGTTATTTTAGCAAATATGGTTAAAGAATGGCCCATCTCAAAATATTAAATAGCATTACTGAATTATTTAACCATAGGCTATGATATTGGCACGATTTAACACGGAATTTTCACATCATGGCTCAAGAATTATTGAAACAACTTCAAGCAGGCGATGCAAAATTTGCAGATGTCATCAGTCATATCGAAGCTCGTTATACCCACACCCCGACTGCATTTCAAAATGGTCAACAGCATAATGCTGCCACAGAGAACCAAGGCAGTGCCAAAGTTTTTTCTTTTGCGCAATTAAATGATTTAGATCAACAACAAACACTGAATCTATTTGCAGAGCATTATGCTGCTGTTTTGGCAACGCCTGATGCAACAGACCATCAGAACATTCGCCAGTTTATGCAAAATGGCTGGAATGGCATCAAATTTGAAGGCGATGCTTTAACAGCAAAATAACAACAATACAATTAAGTTAGGGATCTATTCGATCCCTTTCTACACGATTATGGACGCTCATCATATTGAGGTAAACCGTCACAAATCGTATCCCACTCTGCTTTATAAGCAGTAAAAATATGCATTGTCGGCTTCTGTTCTAAAGCTGTATCTAAAGTTCCAATTCTTAAACGATAGGTATCTGGTGTCTCTGCTTTAATACTGATGATCGGTGAGCCACATTCTTGGCAGAAACAACGTGTTGTTGTTGCTGTCGATGCAAATTTTTTCAGTAGTTCCTCACCTTTGGTGATTTTAAAATCTGCTTTTTGAATTGGCGCATTGGTCGCAAATGCTGTGCCATTGGCTTTACGACAACGTTGGCAATGACACTCGATCACCGCTCCAATTTCACCATGAATCTCATAGTGAATACCGTCACACAAACAACTTCCTGTATATATTTTTTCAGCAGACATTGAGAAAATCTCCCTATTTCAAAAGCTATTGGCAATAGCATCAAACTAGCATAAAAGTCGCGTTTTTAATCAAAACACCATCATTTTTTTGCCTAATCTCATCTACTGAGATATTGATGTACACCCTCACCTGCAGCACGCCCTGTCGCAAAACATGCCGTCAACAAATATCCTCCTGTCGGGGCATCCCAGTCCAGCATTTCACCACAGCAAAATACAGAGGGATTGGATTTTAGTTGTAAATGCTGTGTTAATACGGCTTGCTTTACACCACCAGCACAGCTGATCGCTTCTTCAATCGGACGAAACCCCTCAAGCTCAATTTTTAAATGCTTAATCTGTTGTGCGAGTTTTTCAGGAATGTTCCATACTGATTTATCCACCAATTCACGAATCAGATTGGCTTTGGCAGCATCTAAACCTGCTTTGCGCCAGATATTGGTACTGGATTGCTTTTTAGACGCCTGTAATTTCTGAGTAAGCTGTTGAACAGTTTGATCAGGTAACAAGTCCAGATAAATCGACATCGGTTGATTGTGCTGTACCAACTGACGTAATAATCGCCCCTGTTTATAGATGAGACCGCTTTCTAGTCCATAATGGGTAATCACAATATCACCTTGTGTCTTTGCAGAATTTTCCACCCAAGCATCTACACGTTTAAGAGGCTGACCAAAGACAGGTTGCATATAATTCGACCATGCCCGAACCACACCGGCATTGCTCGCTTGAAACGCTTCAATTTCAGAAGCAGACAACCACTTTTGCCATGCGCCATCACTGCCTAAACGTGACCATGACACAGCACCACAAGCCAGAATAATCGCATCAAAATCCAATTGCTGTGTTGCATTGTTTCTTAGATCAAGAATTTCGAGTTGTTGCTGCTTTAAATCTATTATTTGATGACGATAATGAAATTGAACGTGCTGCGCTGCCAACTGCTTTAACCAAGCACGTAACAAAGGCGCGGCCTTCATTTCTACAGGAAAAACTCGCCCTGAACTGCCCACATAGGATTCAATCCCTAAACCATGCATCCAACTTTGAATCCATGTCGCATCCCACTTTTCAACCCAAGGTCTTAACCATTCCACATGATCATAACGTTGAATAAATTGTTCAAATGCTTCTGCATGGGAAATATTCAGCCCCGTCTTTCCAGCCATCAAAAATTTACGTGCAGCAGAAGGTTTCTGTTCAAAAACATGAACGTCATAATCAGTTGTAGACTGACTTAAAACATCTGCAGCCATTAAACCTGCTGGCCCTGCCCCGATGATGGCAATTTTCTTAATTGGCATCAGACAGCTCTGATAAGTTTTCAACGCTTTGACCCTGACGTGGTCCAACCTCATCAAAACGGGTTTGATAGTGTTCAGGTTTAGCAATAATCAATTGCTGACACAATTCACCACGTTCTAAATATTTAATTTCAAAATGCGTACGTGCTGAATCTGATGCAATCGTTTGTTTTTCATAAGGCAGCCTCCAAACATCTTTTAGTTGCTGTTCTGCTTCAGCAATATATTCAGGAATATTACTGGCTAACGTGATACTGCCATTTGGAGATAATCTGGAAAGCAAAAATTCAAAAAAAGGCATATTTAACCAGCGCTGCGCAGGATTATGCGGTTCTGGATTTGGATAGAGAATAAAAAACTGTTGTACCTGATTGGGATAAAGTGCATGCACCACCCACGGTAATGCATCAGCATGAATAGGGGTTAAATTTGTTTGACCTTCCAACTGATGCTGTTTTTGCATGGCAATAAATTTTTCACGGGTTCTTTCTATCGCAATCAATTTCAGTTCAGGGTGCTGTTCAGAAAAGAGCAAGGCATGTTTGCCCTTTCCTGCCCCAATTTCCACACAAATTGGGTTATTTTCAATACATTGAAAATCACGAGGAGCATGCATACGCTGTGCTTGAAATTGACGAATCGACATAATCAGATCAAACTAACAAGAAATCGTTCACAAGTTTAACAACTCTTTACGGTTTTTGCTTTTTTAAATGAGGATTTCCAAATGTCTAAAACTTTTCCTTGCCCTCGCTGCGGTGAACCATCTACATGGGAAGGTAATGAATTTCGTCCATTTTGCTCTGAGCGTTGTAAATTGATCGATTTAGGTGCATGGGCCAATGGAGATTATACCTTACCTACAGAAGATGCACCGCAAGCTGAGGATTCCTAAACTTTCCTAGATTTTTATCATTTTACTGGCTGATCTTGAACTTACTCAATTATCACAATACACTAAATAAACTTTATATTAAAACTTCACAGTAAGCATTCATTTTTCATAAGACTTTGGATCTGATACCACAGGTTTATTTCATACTTTAAACATAATAAAAGTTTGATTAGTTTTCAGCCATGATAAAACAAGGAGCATTTAAATGTTTATAGGTTTAAAAATATTTATCACTATTTTATTGATTTTATGTGCATTTTTTACTTTTATTGGAGTATATGCACTCGATTTTTCTTTTATCGCAATTGGAATTCTATTTGCAATAGTCATCTTATTAATCAAATTGGAAATGGTAAAGTAGCGGTGATTTAAATCAATTTAACACTATTATTAAACTATTTTATAGATCTCTTTCATAAATCAAAAAATGATCATGTTGAGCGAATCATATGGGTATTGAAAGTTCCTTCTCCCTTTGGGAGAAGGCTAGGATGAGGGGGATTTTATGTTGATTTATAGTTTAAAAAAGGACTTATGAAAGAAGTCTAATTTTAATTTTCTCATTCTCCACGCATATTATTTCAATGATGAGATGAATGACTTTTGCAGGAGTTATTTAAAGATGAGCATAAACAGCATTGTTTTATGAACTGTTTTCACTCAGATCATTCACGTTACTATTACAGATTCTTACTAAATGTTGAATCATTAATAAAATATACATTTAAAACAGAAATGGTGAGTAAAACATTGATTACTTCACCATTTTTCATTTCTTATTTTTACTATAAAGCCAGACAGCGAATACTTAACCCGCTTTACTTGCTACAAAAGGATTGTGTTGCTTTTCAAAACCAATGGTACTCATTGGACCATGCCCTGAAATAAATTGAGTTTCATCAGGTAGGGTAAAACATTCACGCTGAATTGAATCTAAGAGCTGTTGATGGTTGCCTTTTGGAAAGTCAGTACGGCCAATTGAACCTTTAAACAGCACATCTCCTGTCCAAAGCACACCATATTTGGCATTGTAAAAAATGACGTGACCTGGTGTATGTCCTGGTGCAAAACGTACTTCAAACTCTTCATCCCCTAAGTTTAACTTTTCGCCACCCTCTAACCATTGATTGACATGAACAGGCTCAGGAATTGGAAATCCATAACGGGCAGATACGTCTTGAATCATTTCTAACCAAAACAGGTCTTCTTTATGCGGACCAATCACAGGCACATTCCATTCTTTGACCAATGCACCTACCGCACCAGCATGATCCAAATGACCGTGTGTTAACCACAATGCTTTGACTGTCAGTCCTAATGCTTCAACTTCTTGTTTTAATTTCTCAGGCTCACCACCAGCATCAATCAATACCGCTTCTTTGGTTTCCGAATCCCAAACAATAGAACAATTTTGGGCGAATGCAGTAACGGGTACAATCTTGACTTGTAACATGATAATTTTCCTAAAAAACCCTATACCTGTAAATGAAACTTGAGTGTATTCAATTGAGTCTGTAAAAGTTGCTCAAATAAGTCAATATGATCCGCACGGCTATTTAATGCAGGAATGTAAGCATAGTGTTGACCACCTGCTTTTAAAAACAATTCAGCATTTTGAATCGCCAGCTCTTCCAAGGTTTCTAAACAATCTGCCGAAAATGCAGGGCTCAGCACTTGAACAGATTCAACACCTTGCGCTGCCCACTCTTGCAATAGTTGATCGGTATACGGTTTTACCCATTCTTGTTTTCCAAAACGGGATTGGAAACTGATCGCCCATTGGTCGTCTTTTAAATCTAATGCCTGTGCTACCTTAAGTGCAGTGATACGACAACGCTCTGCATAAGGATCGCCTTTATCTGCATAAGGCTGTGGGATCCCATGAAAAGACATCAACAGTTTAGCGGCTTGTCCATATTGCTGCTGATAGTCACGCACACTGTTGGCTAAGGCCTGAATATAAAGTGGGTGTTGATAATAATCTCGAATAAAACTTAAACCCGGAATATTGCGTTGCTTTAACAACCATTGTGCAACGGCATCATATAAAGGGGCAGTTGATGTTGCCGAATACTGTGGAAATAACGGAAAAAGAATAATATGGTCATACTGCTTGTTTTTCGCATCATTCAATACAGCATCGATACCCGGTCGCCCATAGGTCATTGCTGGCACAATCTCTAAATCTAAATCAGCATTGGTACTTATTAATTTTTTTTGTAGTGATTCAACTTGTTCAAATAGAATTTCACGCATCGGTGAATCATTTGACCAGACTTGTGCATAAGCTTCGGCAACACGCTTTGGTCGAAAAGGCAGAACAAATGCATTTAAAATAATTGCCCATAAAATTTTGGGAATTTCGATGACGCGCTGATCTGATAAAAACTGCTTTAAAAAAGCCCGAACAGCTGGAGCTGTAGGCGCATCTGGTGTCCCTAAATTAGCAATAATAATCAGGACTTTAGGTTTAGATAAAGACATTTTCACCCGATTTACAGAATAGTTTATCTCGAATGATCAGCTTAACAGAGTCTTTATCTAAACAAAATTTTTTATCTTAACTCACTCAATTTATTTAACTTAAAAAATTGAAGAGCGACTGCTAATACGTTGTGAATTTTCAAGCAGTTTCACGCATTTATCCGTCATCTGCCAGAGCATACGCTGACGATCATCACGCCCCACAGGGATGATCCATTCATTTTGACGGACTTGTTGCTTAATCGTATGCAAGGAACGCACATTAATCTGCGCTCTAGACACAGCATGAGCGCGTGGCATCACCACTTGCGCATCGGTTAAACCCGTATTATTCAAATATTCATTTAAGACTTTAGAGAAAAAATCCTCAGACGTCGGTTGTCTAAATTCAACTGATAAGATTTTCAATAACTCTGCCCATGTCATCTCACGCGCTGGCGATAACTCTTTAAAATTACCATCTTGATAGGCATGCATTCGATAATCAAAATTAAACACTTCATGTAATGAAACTTTGGGTAAAGTTAAAAATGGATCTGCTTCTTTTTTTCCTTGCTCTACGGAAACATGTGCCAACTTTGCTTTTAAACGATCAATCTCATCTTGTAAGACTTGAATATTCTGAGGTCTGACCCATCCTACGACAGGATAACGCTCTAGCATTTGTGGCATATATGAACGTACCGCAAGTTCTAAATCTCGTAAAGTTCGATAAGTAACGACTTGCTCAACTTCTTTTTGTAGTTGATGTCTAAATTCATTAAACTTTTCTTTTAGCAGCGTACTTTCTTCTTTTAAATGCGGTTCACGAAATTCAGGACTCTCATGCATAAATACAATAATTGGTTTCTGTTTGGTCACCGCATAAATATATTCAAGATGTAGATAACTCACCCCTGAAACAGATTGTTCACCGTACTGACTCCCCAACAACAATAAAACGTAATCACAGTCATCTATCTGACGACGTGCAAATGCGGTACTTAATGGTGTCCGTTGCTCTAATCCCCAAGAAAAAAAACCCATCCCTATAAGGGTTTGTGACACGACCATCCGTTCTGGCTGCATTTCTTTGCCAGATGTTGTAATAAAAACTTGATACCGTTTATCGAGCATAGGTTAACCCATTCTTGTCACACCCTACTTAAATCCATCCATGAGCTTTAAGTTGGATATGCCCTACACTTATGAAAATATATTAAATCTGTTCAATATTGAAAGAATTAGCCGAGTTTTTCAACAATATTTTCTACAGACCATGTAATTTTTGGTTGTATGAGATGTTTGATGACATTTTCTAATTGTTTTGCATTTTCCCCACTCACAAAACATTGTAAACGCACCCCTTTTTCTTGCAAGCTACTTGATATTAACTCATTTTTTAACAATATACGCGCCGTTTGTCGTGCAACCGCTAATCCAGAATCAATTAAGTTAAGCTGAGGGCCGTATAATTCTTGAATACTTTGTTTTAAGTAAGGGTAATGGGTGCAGCCCAACACCAAATAATCTGAGCCTTTGGCAATGACTGGATCTAAAACCTTTTGCAGGCTGTGTTTACATTCCAAACTGTTATAACGTCCAGATTCAATCAAGGGAACCAGTTCAAGATTGGTAATCGTTAGTACTTCAACATTGGCAGGTTCTGCAAAACGCTGCATCACATCTTTGATCAATTTTCCACGGAAAGTGGCAGGTGTAGCCAAAACGGAAACCACTTTAGACTGGGTTTGTAGCACTGCCGGTTTTAAAGCAGGCACCAGCCCAACAATAGGAAAATTTTCACCATAATGATCACGTAAATAATCCAGACTAAATGCTGAAGCGGTATTACATGCCACAACTGCGATTTTACAACCTTGGCGATATAACCATTCAATTGCTTGTGCAGTTAATTCACGAATATTTTGATCCGTCCGTGGGCCATAAGGGACATGTGCAGTATCGGCATAATAAACAATACGTTCATTTGGTAAATAATTGGCAATTTCCTGTGCAATAGAAAGCCCACCGATACCTGAATCAAAAATACCAATCGGGGCATCTGCCAAGGCTTTTGGCATTGGATTTTCTAGAGGAGAGAGAGGAAGAATCGCGCTCATTTGATCCACTATTGGCATACGGTAAAAATAATTAACAAGATTAAACCTCAAGTCCCTAATTGCAAGTGAAAATCACCACTTTCTAAAGATAAAATGGTATCTCCTTGTGCATTTTCAAGCAATTTCCCATATTCAATCAGATGGAAAAAAGCAGAACGTTGAATCAAGGCATTTATCCCAAAACGAATATGTACATAAGGTCTTAACTCACCTTGATATTCACGCATAAAAATAGGGTGTTCTGGATCAATCAGTGTAATGTCTTGATTGGTGGTGGTAACTTGTAAATAGACCTGTCCATCGAGATTCACCTGATCAACTTGATTGACCAATAAAGGTTCATCCTCAACTTGAATTTCAATCTGTTCAACTGGGGTTTTTAAATAGAACTTTCCGTCTTCTTTCCAAAGTACTTTTGTAAACAGGTCTAAAAGCGCTTGGCGTTTGATCAATTGACCTTCGTGCCACCATTCTCCATTGGCTTTTACCGTCAAATCCATTTTGCCACAATGCTTTGGCTGCCACTGCTCTAAAGGGGGTATTGACCTTTTGTGACCCGCCTGTACATCTTTTAAGTATTGTGCAATGCTCATTAAGTTTTTATTATCAGAATCTGGCTGATTTTGAGCCGCTGATGTTGAATTATTTTGATTTACCATGGTTTATGCCTTGCTGACTTAAAAATAATACGACTCAGCCAATTGGCTAGATTAGGGTTTCTAACTATACTAGCGCAAAATATATTATTGGTACGAGCGTTAATTCGTATCACGGAATTTTTAGAACACTCATGGCAGCACCGATTTATTAATTCCCAATAAATGCTCACGGTTGCCACCCTTAGAAATATGAGGAGTCCTACATGGAACACATCGAACGCGAATCGATGGAGTTTGACGTAGTGATCGTAGGCGCAGGCCCTGCGGGTCTTTCTGCTGCGATTAAAATTCGTCAATTAGCTCTTGAAAACAATCTTCCAGACCTTTCCGTCTGTGTGGTTGAAAAAGGCTCTGAAGTTGGTGCGCATATCCTTTCTGGTGCTGTACTTGAACCTCGTGCAATCAATGAACTTTTCCCTGACTGGAAAGAACAAGGTGCACCTTTAAATGTACCTGTGACTGAGGACAAAACTTATTTCCTCATGTCTGCTGAAAAGTCACAAGAAGCACCACACTGGATGGTTCCTAAAACCATGCACAACGATGGTAACTATGTTATTTCATTGGGTAATGTCGTGCGTTGGTTAGGTCAAAAAGCGGAAGAGTTAGAAGTTTCTATCTTCCCTGGCTTTGCTGCCTCAGAAATCCTTTATCATGAAGATGGTTCTGTAAAAGGCATCCAAACTGGTGATATGGGTATTGGTAAAGATGGTGAACCTACTCATAACTTTACCCCTGGTTACGAGCTTCATGCAAAATACACAATTTTTGCAGAAGGTTGTCGTGGACACCTTGGTAAACGTTTGATTGCAAAATACAACTTAGACCAAGATGCTGATCCGCAACATTACGGTATCGGGATCAAAGAACTTTGGGAAATTGACCCTGCTAAACATAAACCGGGTTTAGTAATGCATGGTTCAGGCTGGCCTTTGGCAGAAACAGGTTCTTCAGGCGGCTGGTGGTTATATCACGCTGAAAACAACCAAGTGACCTTGGGGATGATTGTCGATTTATCTTATGAAAATCCACACATGTATCCTTTTGCTGAAATGCAACGTTGGAAAACACATCCTCTAATCAAGCAATATCTTGAAGGTGGTAAACGTATTTCTTATGGTGCACGTGCAGTTGTTAAAGGTGGTCTAAACTCTCTACCTAAACTAACCTTCCCAGGCGGTTGCTTAATTGGTGATGATGCAGGTTTCTTAAACTTTGCTAAAATCAAAGGCTCTCATACTGCGATGAAATCGGGTATGTTGTGCGGTGAAGCTGTATTCGAAGCAATCCAAGCGGGTCATGAGAAAGGTGGTGATTTAGCGGTTGCGCGTGTCGCTGAAGGCGAAGATTTCTTTGCTAAAGAATTGACTGCCTATACTGACAAATTCAACAACAGTTGGTTAAAAGAAGAGTTACATCGTTCGCGTAACTTTGGTCCAGCAATGCATAAATTCGGTTTATGGATGGGTGGTGCATTTAACTTTATCGATCAAAATATCTTTAAAGTGCCATTTACCCTACATGACCTTGCACCTGACTTTAGTGCATTAAAAACTGTAGATGCTGCGACATTTAAACCGACCTATCCAAAGCCAGACGGTAAATTAACCTTTGATCGTTTATCTTCTGTATTTGTATCGAATACCGTACATGAAGAGAATCAGCCAGCTCACTTAAAGCTGACCGATGCTTCGATTCCAGTCAATGTCAACTTACCAAAATGGGATGAGCCAGCTCAACGCTACTGCCCTGCTGGTGTTTACGAGATTATGGAAAATGATGATGGTTCTAAGCGCTTCCAGATTAATGCTGCGAACTGTGTTCACTGTAAGACTTGTGATATCAAAGATCCATCTCAGAATATCACATGGGTAACACCTGAGGGTGGCGGTGGTCCAAACTATCCGAATATGTAAATAAATAAACCCGCTTCGGCGGGTTTTTTAATTTAATCTCGTTAGAGCGATGTCAAACCTAATAATTTTTAAGTTTGCTTACATAGATGTAGATTATTAAAACGATGATTTATATCTATGTCTTTCTATTTTAAAAAATCCCAAACATTTGGGTTGTGATATTCTTTTTTAATATCATAACCTAGTTTTTCCATTTTAACTTCTGTACTTTGTCTCTCTCTTTCCCACTTATTTAAATCTTTACTCAATAACACTTTCCAATCTTTATCTCTAATTTTCTCATCATATTGATAAAAATAGTGAGAAAAAAAAGTAATAAAATCCAAGTGAATTTTTACTTCATCAATAGATTCGCGAAAATTTATCGTTAATATGACATTATTTTTATAAAATCTAAGAGGCTGGCGTTTTAACGCACTCGAATACTTCTCCCATTTTTCCTCACTATCCAAATAAAACCCATCCAAACTCCCCTGATAGTTAGGTATTTTATTATTGGCTTCAAATGATTGTTTTCCAAACACTCTCGGTTCAGACTCGAAGTAAAAGACTTTCCAACCATTTTTATTTAATTGCTTTACAATTTTCTCATAAGAAAAAAAATTATTTTTTTCATTAATTTTTTTAGATTTTATATTACTAATATCAAAACCTATATCTGTAACGCCTTGTTTTGGATAGTTAGCATCTGAGACAAAAACCAAATTTTCTAAATTATTAAAAACTAAAACTGTGTGGTCATATCCATCTTTTAAATTTAATTTTAGTTTACTTTCTTCATTTACATTTAATTTTGGTCGTATAAATCCAACACTTACACCTAAACTATATTGTGAAAAAAACTTAGCATTACTATTAATTAAATTTTCACTAGGGTTGCCAGCCACAACACCAACAATATAATCAGATTCATTCATTTCTTGTTCATTTTTACTCATCGTCTCAGATGACGAATTACAAGCGACCAAACTCGATAACAATGTGATTACCAAAAATCGAATAATTTTCTTTAAAATCATCCTGTATCTCGACTTTAATTATTAGATTTTTCAGTCATTTTAGCCTTACTAATACAACTAAATTATTTTCAATACAACCATAGAATTTTCATACAGCATACTAAAAAATATTAATAAATACACATGACGGCTTTATCTTCACTAATTGAATAACTTGGCTTTAGAAAAACCATATAAATCAATTGTATACTTAAATTTTTTTCCTTTATCCAATAATTAATAGTGACTTGATTTAAACAACCATATTAAGATTATTTAAACAAAAATACATCACTTAAAAAACCTACTTAATTTTATTTACTGCAAAACAATCAAATCATATTTTTTTCTAAAATTAATATTACCACCATATGCATTTCTAGTCTGCCCCTCTAATATAATTTCATATTTTCCATTTTTAATGGGGGTCCCTTTAACTTCAATTGTATTATCACTATAAGGAGGCTCTCCAACACCAGTATTTAAAACCAAACCAGAATCATTAGTGATATTGCTATCAACAAATAAGTCATCAACCAATATAACTTTCTCAATTTCAATTTTAACGTTATAAGGTTTTCCTACTGAAGCTTTTGGCAAATTATCAGGTGTTATAGTCGGAGTATTACTACAGCCTAATATAAAAAAAGCTGACAATAAAAGTAAATATATATTTTTCATAAATTTCCTAATTCAATGTCTTTTCAACAACAATAAACCAATATAAATTACTAGAAAAAAAACTCAGTTCTTGATCTTTAATTTTTTGATTACTTCCCCAAGTTGCACAATAAGCTGATACTATTTCACTATGTTGAGTTGAGGAAGTAATTAATTGTCCTTTTTTTGTTTTAATATTATCTGTAAATACAATCCAATGTGAAGGACCTCTAACTTTAAGTTTGCTAAATCGAGGAATTTCTGGCTGCCCTTCTACAATAGCACCCATTGTTAATGCTATCAAATAATGATTTTGCATCGAAAATGCATTTGCTTTTATTAAGCTATCAACACGGCTACTGTAATTTCTTTCAGTATATACTATTTTATAACCAATATTCTTTAACCAACGCTCCATATCTGATGGTAGAGTAAATGCCGTAAAACCATTAAAACTATCACCTACAATATTCTGACTTTCTGCTGTATTATAATCAAAAACTGAATTCTCTGAATCTCTTAAACTCCCCATTGTTATCCAATCTACTGGTGAAATTCTTGGATTTAATGTTATTTTATTATTAACACCTTTATTCTCCTTATAGAAACCATTCACTTTTCTAGCACCATCTAAAGAAGGTTTTATATTAAGATTATTAACCTTTACCTCTCCCTTCTCCCATAACTCTTTTACTATTTTAGCATATATTTTCTTATTGCTATTTAAAACGCAATAAAAAAATGCAGCTGGCCCGCACAAATATGTACTACGTTGATTTGGGTATGGATCTTTAATTCTACTATATAAACTAGTCTCAACACGTTCTTTAGTAAAAGGATCATTTGAATTACCGAGAGGGTATTTTTCTTCAATAAAAATCCTATTCGATGGTAGATTCACTTCCACAATATTTGGATTATTAGGTTGTGTCTGTTTCGTAACATTGTTTGTTTCTTTATATTTAACAATATCTAATTTAACATTATATCTATTTTGAGAACTAAACTCTTCAATTCTGTTTGCACTCAAATATCTTTTAATAACATGAACTTCAGCACCACTCTTAGACATTCTAAATAAATCAAAAATTAAAATACATTCTTTTAGTTTAGCAGGATCATTAACAACTATTTTTAAAATGTGTGTTCTAAAATTCTTAGTTGACTTAATCAATAAATTTTTTGAATATGGTGATATTTTATTATTACTCTGATCTAAATAATTAATATTTTTAACAGGATCATAAACTCGCAATGAATATCTCAAATCATTAATATCAACATTAGATTCCAAAGAAACATATGGATAAAAATCGTAATTAGCCATTATCTATCTCATCAATATTTATAAGCTCATCATTTATTAAATGTAAATCCACTTTTTCAGGTTGAATTGTTGTTATTGTTTTAGTATAGCCATTATCATCTGTTATACCTTCTACCTTACTTCCATTCGCTAAGAAAAAGTAATACTTCATATTTCTCTTAATATTTCCATTATTATCTTTCACCAGCATTTTCAAATCATATGCATTTTTTTCACCTATTTTAGGTAAGCTGATGCTAGAACTAATAACTTTCCCACCACCCAAAAATTTATGCTGCCCCGCCTTACTCTCAAACTTACCCGCAGTGGTCGGTAAAACACCTGCTCCACTAATTTCAACTTGCGAACCATCTGCAATCAAAATAATTTTCTTATCCGCTTTAATCTCAATCTTATCTTCAGTTGAAATAATCTGAATACCTTTACGTGCAATCAAATCCGCACCATCGCCTTGTGCTTGGATCTCAACTTTACCTTTCCCTGCAAATAATCTTGCCCCTTCTTGTGCCGCAAAAAGACTAATCTTTGATTGTGCATGTGCGACTAAATTCTTTTGCGTACTCAGGTTGATACTATCACCCGCAGTTTCATAGATTTGTCGATCGGCAGAAAGATGTAGATCTTCATTAGTAGCAAGCGCAACCGAATTGGGTGAAGCCAATAACATGAGAGCTTGCTTAAAGGTATCTGCTTGGCTTTTTGCTTCACTGGATTCATCTTTTTCCAAAAATGAAATAAACGATTTCAAATGATCTAAATTTTCTAAAGGATCCGTTTGCTGATTCTTAGCAACTTCACTTAAGGCTTTAGAGTTATTTAGACTACTTTCTAACTGACTTTTCGCGGCTGTTGCATCGAGATGATTGCCTGAAGCTGAATCTTGAGCATAGGTACTGAGTAGTAGGCCTTGCCCTGCACGCACTGCACCCCATTGGTCTGTTCTTAGTTCAAAGCCTTCACCTCGTCCTTCACTGGTCTCGGTTTCTTTAGGATGACTCAGGTTACCGAGGTTAAGTTGACTCGCACCGTGACTACTTTGTAGCTGGCTGCTGATTTGCTCTGTGGTATCGTCAAATCTCAGTTGGCCATAGCCACTGCCTTTAACTTCTCGACTTTTGATCCCTGCCAGTTTTTTGGTATCAGGCAATTGGCCTTTGTCATCAAATTTAGTTGGGCTTCGTTGCGCTTCATGGATACGCCCCACCACAAATGGTCGGTCGATATTGCCATCAAAGAAATCTATCACGACAATCTCACCAATCCTCGGTAAGAACCGCGCACCATAGCCTTCACCTGCCCACGGGGTCAGTACATCCACCCAAGCGGAATCAGTATCGTTGTCATTGCTCCCTGCACCACCATCATGGCTGTGGTCTTCATTGCGGGTAAACAGGAAGCGAACTTTAATACGTCCCCATTCATCGACATGGATTTCTTCTCCACTTGGCCCAACCACTTTGGCACGTTGTGGATGGGTACTAGGGCGATGTTGTAGTGGGTGGTATTCAGGAACAGTGGTGATATTACGGCGTTGTAGTACCAATTGATTGGCTTGGCGTTCTGGGTTATTTGAATCTGCTTTATTTTCGTTTACCCAATTGCTTTGTTGGAGCAAGCGATTGATTTGTTCGCTCAGGTCTTTGGGTAAGTTGTTCTGGTTATAGAATGTCTTTGACGTGATCAGAAATTCTTTGTCTGAGCCATTGTGTTGGTCTATTTCTGGGTGTTCGTTTAACTCAAACCAGTACCCCACTTGCGCATCACGTACAGTGGAGTTGGATATAAATTGTTTGGATTGGGCATCGTAATAATGGCTGAGGTTTTGGTTGATCTTTTCAATTTGATTGTTATTTGAAGCGGTTGCTTGATCTTCACCATTGAGGTCTTGAATCCAAGCTGGGCTAATATGCCAAGCTTGTTCTAAACCAAGACTGGCATTGTTTTGGCTTTGACTGTGTTGGTGTTTGCTTTGAACACTGCCTGCACCTTCTTCTTGCTCTAACACATCTGCTTGCCAGCGTTGTACGTGGACAGCGGTGGGTTGTAAGCTACATTGTCCGATAAAGCTGGTGATGCTGTCTTGTTGTTCTGTGGCACTGCTGCGATGGAAGCGGATCTTTCTTCGTTCTAGTGCTTTGTATTCACTGTTATCATCCACCAAACGCAGTTTTTGTGGCTGAATTTGAGTCGCAGAACTAGGCACAATCAATTGTGCTTCATCAATCAGCCAGTTGATCCCTTCACTGCGCATCAAGCGGCTTAAAAATGCGTAGTCACTTTCATTACTCTGCATAATGAATGGTCGGATATCGTAGTCTTTTTTCAGTCCACTTTTATCAAGGCTTAAACTGGAGGCAAACAGTGGACTTTTGTCTTGCCATTCTTTAAACAGCGTTTCTATGACTTGCACAACCGACTTATTCATAAACACTCGGCTGTTACGGCGTTTATGCCACAATGAAGTAGCATCTTCGAGTTTGAGTTTATATAGCGTTAGTGCGCCATCACTCTGCCCTTGTGCCGCTTCAGTAATCACCCCTGTGCTACGAAACAGTTGTCCATGATCTGTGACTTGATCGATGGCCACTTGGCTACCGATAAATTGTTTAAGTGGAATCGCAGCCGAAGTGGCAAGGCAAATCAGTTCAACAGACACTCCTTGGTTTAGACCATGTTGTCCATCAATACGTTGTAAGAAGACTTGGTTGTTTAAGTCTGTATTGCTAAATTGGATATGCAAAGCTCGTTTTTGTGCGTTTAGTCCAAGCTGATCCAATATTTTATAAATGCTATTTACTAAGCTGTTCATTTGAATGAGTTAATTATTATTAAAAAATATGTTTAGATTATAATCATAAGTCAAAATTCTGTCATTTTTAATTTTGTAAAATAATTTAATATCCACAGTATAATTATTAAAATTCAATAAATTACATATAACATAAATTTATTAGCCATTAAAAACAGGCTAAATAAATTTCAATATTTTTAAATCAATAAAAGGGAAATCATTACATATAACATAGACTGATTTCCACCCATCATGATCTTTTAACCTTTCTTCACTAAATAGTGAAATTCCTTATTTCCGGCATCATCTAGTACTTCTTCTTGTAAAATCAACTCATGACCGAGATGCATACAAAATTTAGGAATGTCCCAAGAAGTTGAATTATCAGTTGCAAATACTTCAACGACATCACCTGATTTAGATTTACGAATTGCTTGATGCAACATCATTACAGGCTCAGGACAACGTAGTCCACGCGTGTTTAATTGAATGCTTGCTGTAGGCATCGGTTCAGACATTATCTATTCTCAAAAAGAAGCGAAATCAATCAATAATTTTAACACAAACTCAAATAATGAATAAGGCTTGCAATATATCTATAATATGACACATACATTCATCTATTTACCTTATTTAATAGATAGACATCTGTGTTTTCTTCGGTATGATAAAAAAACATTTACTAGATATTAAGCGTCTTTAGGAAAGATCATGCACGAGGAATCAGGCCCATCGTGGGGAATGCGTGGCTTACGCAAATGGTTAGGAACAGCGCCAGAAACCCGGGATGAACTGCTAAAATTAGTACAAGATTCACGTCGTTTTTTAGAACCCGATACTGTTGCAATGTTAGAAGGCGTATTAGACCTTCCAGCAACAAAAATCCGTGAAGTCATGACTCCGCGCACAGCGATGGTCAGTTTGCAAGAAGATGATCAACTTCTTGATATTTTAGATATTCTTATTGAATCTGCACATTCACGTTTCCCTGTTTTCTCTTCTGATCAGCCTGAAAACGTCGTGGGTATTTTACTTGCTAAAGATCTTTTACCCTTTTTAACTGATCGTTCATCTGTTGTCGATGTGCATGCGTTAATGCGTCAGCCATTATTTGTCCCAGAAAGTGCCCGTTCCGACCAAGTTTTGAGAATGTTAAAAAACACTCAAACCCATATTGCTATTGTGATTGATGAATATGGTTCAACAGCAGGGCTGGTTACTTTAGAAGATATTCTGGAAGAGATTGTTGGCGAAATTGAAGATGAGCATGATAACGTTGACGAAGAAGCACAATTTATCATTCCAGATACAACTCATACCACAGCCAATACATGGATTGTGCAAGCACTTACACCAATCGAACATTTTAACAATGTTTTAGATGCTGAATTTCCTGACGATGAAGTAGAGACTATGGGCGGATTACTGCTTCAAGAAATTGGTCTAGTGAGTGATCTTCAAGGCCAAGTGGTTGAGCTTGAGGATTGGGAATTTACAATTATTGAAGCAGATGCACGCACTATTCATCTGATTCGAGCTGTACATAAATGAGAGCATACTTTGACAAGCTGTTAAATTCATCACAACAACAAAAACAGCTGCCCTTCATTTTCCCATTATTGATTTCGTTAATGTCAGGCGCAGTGTTCAGTTTAGCACTGGCGCCTTACTATTGGTGGTGGTTGGCAATTTTATCGCCTGCCCTGCTATATGCTTGCTTAAAAGGCCGTACACCACGCCAAGCATTTGCGATTGGCTTAAGCTATGGCTTTGGTCTATGGTTTGTTGGCGCATTCTGGCTCTATACATCGATTCATGTGTATGGAGATACCAATGCTGTATTGAGTGTCTTGATGATCGCCATCATGGCCATTGTCATGGGGCTTTTTACCGCGATTCAGACTTGGGTATATCGTAGATTCTTCCCTGAAACGCCATTAACTTTCGCTCCTTTGTGGGTTATTTTTGAATGGTCGAAGACTTGGGTCTTTACTGGTTTTCCATGGTTATTTGCAGGTTACGCATTCACTGAACGACTTTTAGATGGCTATGCTCCACTGTTTGGTGTGTTTGCAGTATCTTTTGTTGTAATTGTCCTTGCTTGTGCATTGGTTGAAATTTTAAATAGAAAAGTCTTTTGGATCTTTCCTGCAATCATTTTAATCCTTGGCGCATGGGGCGCATCGTTTATCACTTTCGTACAACCGAAAGCAGAAAAGCCGCTCTCCGTTTCTTTGATTCAAGGCAATATTCCGCAAGATTTAAAATGGTTAACTGAATATCAGGTTAAAACCTTAGAAATTTACGTTAATTTAAGCCGTACTGAATGGGGGCGTGATCTGATTGTTTGGCCAGAATCCTCGATTCCACTGTTCCAAACAGATATTCAACAATTCTTGGATATGATGGATCAACAAGCCAAAAGTTCAGGCACAGCATGGGTAACGGGTATTCCTTATTGGGACTTAAAAGAGTCACAGAAAAATGGCTATCCAATGTACTACAACAGTATGATGGCTTCTGGCGCAGATTCTTCAGGCTTATATAAAAAACAACGTCTGGTGCCTTTTGGTGAATATATTCCACTTTCAGGATTGTTGGCTTGGGTGTTACCTGCGCTACAAAATGATCCATCCATGAGTGGATTTTCACAAGGTGCATCCAATCAAAAACCTTTTAATATTAAAGGACATGATTTAGCTGCAGCCATTTGTTATGAAGTGGCCTATCCGAATCTCACTCGACGAAATGCGATTAATAGTGACTTTTTAGTGACTGTTTCTAATGATGCTTGGTTCACTGGTACAGCAGGCCCATTACAACATCTTCAAATGGTGCAAATGCGTGCCAAGGAAAATGGACGTTGGTTTATTCGTGCTACCAATACAGGTGTAACAGCATTTATTGACCACAATGGGCATATTGTAAAACAAGCCCCTGTAGATCAAAAAGCTGTACTTCGTGGTGATTTACCGGCCATGCAAGGTGAAACTTGGTACACCCGCTTTAGCGATTACCCTATTTTATTGCTATCCTTCTTATTATTAATTTTAGGCTGGATCTATCGACCTAAAGCAGTCGATATTAGCTTTAAATCTAGACGTTAATGCTTGAATCCCTCATCTCTGGTTTAAGGAGATGAGGTCAGCTTCAACAAAGCGCTTGATTCAATGATTAAAGTAACTTTGTTCCCAATGGCACATTTGTATCAGGCACACACAACGTCACATGCCCATCTTGATTATGGAAACCCGTCACTAAACACTCTGACTGAATCGGTCCAATTTGTTTTTTTGGAAAGTTCACAACAGCAACCACAAGCTTCCCAATTAAATCTTCAGGTTGATATAGGTTGGTAATTTGCGCACTCGATTTCTTTATACCGAGTGCTTCGCCAAAATCAACATGCAAAATATAAGCAGGCTTACGCGCTTTCTCAAACACTTCGGCTTGAATAATTTTTCCTACCCGTAACTCTACTTTAAGAAAGTCATTCCATTCTATTTGTTGCATTGCTAAGTCCTCGTATTTTTATCAGTTCATCTCAAGAGATAAAATCATTTTAGATAAATTTAAAGCGATCAACCTTATACAAAACAGACAAATGATCCTGTTAAAAAGACAATCATGTTCAATCCAAACCCTATCAAAACGAAATTGAAAATATTTTCGGCGCATTTTTTATTATATTTTTTTCAAGTTTATGCTAAATTATTTTCGCTGATCATAAAGCCGTAAACGTTTACGTCAATCAACGTGCCAACATATCTCCAACAAGGCTTGGGGCTATTTTTAATCAAAATTTTAATATTTTGATGCGGCACTGGCGTTTGTTGGTTTACGGAGTAAAAAATGCAAAATTCTAAATCGTCTTATTTTAATTTTAAAAAGATTCCACATCGCTATGCAGCGATTGTTTTACCTTTGTTACTGTCTATTATCATGACATTTATTGTTTCATGTATCAGTACATTCAGAAGCATGGGGTTTGAGAATTTTTCGCTATATACATGGCTTTCAGCTTGGGGGATTTCTTGGCTGATTGCCTTTCCAGTGTTACTTTTTATCTTACCTATTGTGCGCAAAATCACCATGAGCCTTGTTCAGCCGACTTAGTTGAATAAACCTGAATCATTAAATTGTAGTGCAAAAAAACCGAGGATTACACCCTCGGTTTTCCATGATATTTCAACTAAAGTTGAGTCACCAAATAAGACATCATTGCAGCTAAAAATAACATTGGCACATAACGATATGAACGTACTAAATATTGTTCTAATAATGATGAGAATTCAGTTTTTAACTGAAATACTGTCAAATTTAAGGCATTATAAAAACTAATAATAAATAATGCACTAAATACGCTAATCGCCATAAAACCAATCATGATCTGGCTATTGGCATCGGCAACTTGCCAAATATTGAGAAAAAACTGGCTAATCGGTAATAGGCTCAAAATTAAAAGAACAGATTTGAGCATAGTCCAATGAAATTGGCTGATTTCATCTGGTAATAATAATGCTTTCATCTCATCCTCCTAAGCAATTCAGATTGCCCTGAGAACTATTATGCAAGCTTTTAATTAAATAAAAAGTCTATTTTTATACACAATTTAACTTTCTTGTAACTATTAAATATGGGAATAATTCTTATTATAACTCTCAAACATCGTTATTTTAAATAGCTGTTATATTTCAATAAATTAAATACACTTTAGCAAACAAGAAAGATTATCACTTCACACAAGATTTATTAACTCGATTAAATGAAGTGATTAATCCCATAAATAATAACTTAAATAATCTTCAATTAAGGTTGGTAATAAATATCTGCATCATTTCCTTCACCACCTTGTTTACCATCGGCACCAAAAGAATATAAATCAAATTTACGACCTTCAGAACCAGGGATCACATATTGAATATCATTTTCCCAACTGTCTTTCGGATAACCACCTTTAACATAACCACCAGGTAACCAGTTTTTAGCTGTTGCAGGTTGATTTACAAGCGCGTCTAACCCACCATCTTGGCTTGTCGGATAACGCCCATTGTCCAGTTTATACTGGTCTAAAGCACCCGCTACACCTTTTAATGCAATTTTAGTGGTGTCAACTTTGGCTTTTTCACCGCGTCCCATCACATTGGGTACGATCAATGCTGCAAGTACGCCTAAAATAACAATCACAACCATCACTTCAATTAAGGTAAAACCTGACTGACGAGTCCTATTCATCTTTCGTTGCATCTGCTTACTCTCTATATATTCTTTATAAAAATAATTGGCTTAGATCATATTGTTCATATTGACGATTGGCAACATGACTGCAATCACAATAACCAAAACAATACCAGCCATAAACACCAACATTAAGGGTTCCAGTAAAGCCAATAATGTTGAAATAAATGAGGATACTTCTCGATCCTGCATATCTGATGCACGGCTTAACATTCGATCTAACTCACCCGAAGCTTCACCGCTTTTAATCATTTGTACCATCATCGGTGGGAAATAACCACAACGCTCCAATTGTGTTGCAAGATTTCCACCTTCTGTGACTTTCTCTGCTGCAATATTAACTGCATCTCGTATCACCCAATTGCTACTCACCGCTGCTCCAATTTTCAAAGCATCGACCAATGGCACGCCTGATTGGGTAAGAATAGATAAGGTACTGGCAAAACGCGCTGCATTTATACCACGAGATAATTTACCAAATAATGGCAATCTGAGTGTTAAACGATCAAAAGCATAGTGCCCCGCAGAAGTTCGTAGGAATCGAATCAATAAAAAGATCCCAACCACACTAAACACCAGCATAAAGGGCCAAGCCTGCCGAATAATCTCACTGGCTTTCATCAACGCCACAGTGATCCATGGCAAGGCTTGCTTACTTTGGTCAAAGGTTTTAACAATGTCTGGAACAACATATGTCATCAACCCCATCACAATCGCAAAAGACATAAACATCAAGATGATTGGATAGATCATCGCACCTTGAATTTTCTTTTGCATGGCAAAGCGGTTTTCGGTGTAATCAGATAATTGATCTAAAATTAAATCTAAATGCCCTGAACGTTCACCCGCAGCAACGGTCGCAATATACAAATCTGGAAAGCGTCCTGTTTGTTGCATCGCTTGAGCCAAAGAGTGCCCTTCAAGCACTTTTGAACGTGCCGAAAGTAAAAGATTTTGTACATGCACTTTTTCACTTTGTTTGGCAACTGCTCGTAATGCTTCCTCTAAAGGAATTGCAGCAGCGACCAAAACAGAAAGTTGACGTGTCATTAAGGCCAGATCATAAGCCGAGAATTTACGTTGAAAAAATCCTGAACTTTTATTTTTATCTTTTTGTTCAACAGCATCCACCGTGACAGGAATCAATTCCTTGTCCCGTAGTTGTTGTCGAATCTGGCGTGCGGAATCTCCTTCTAACACGCCTTTTTGCTGCTTTCCTGAAGCATCAATTGCAGTAAATTGATATGCTGGCATTATTATGCTCTAGTTTTCCAAAATTTTTTGATTAGGCTGTTGCGTCATACCCTATAAATCATTCATATTCATGTTTATAGATGACTGTTACACTCTAACACAAGCCGAATCTGCACATGAAACAATTTCATCACAGCCTCACTAAATTAATGAGTCACTAAATTAAAAATGTCGAATACCCTTGCTACGCCACAGACGATTTATCGTATTCAAGTTGCTGTTCCAGTCTATTTGAATGACTGCTTTGATTACCAAGTCACCGCTGAACAATATGCGCAAGCTGAAGTCGGTGCGCGTGTTGCAGTGTCTTTTGGCAGACAAAATCTGATTGGTGTTATTGTTAAGAAAGTACCGATTGATGAACCTGTGGATTCTCATTTTAAACTCAAAGCCATTACTGAACTGTTAGATGAACAGGCCATTCTAGACAGTAAAGTTTTAAGTTTATTGACATGGTCATCACAATATTATCAATTTCCTATCGGTGAAGTGATTCAAACGGCGTTACCTACCTTATTACGCCAAGGTAAACCTTATAATTTATTGGCACGTATCTGGAAACTTTTAGACTTACATGCCGAAGACAAAGTTAAGCGTTCTGAAAAACAACAAGAAGCCTATAAAATTTTAAAGCTACACCCGAAAGGGACACAGGAAAATATTCTTAATTTAAGTGGTGTTGAAACAGCCACACTCAAAGTCCTTGAGAAAAAAGACATTGTTCGTTGTGATTTAGAACCACAAAATGTCACGCCAGAACCTGTGCAATTGGCACAGATGCCCCTCACGCCAAATGACGATCAGAAGAAAGCCATTCAAGCGATTTTAAAAGCGCAGAAAAAATATCAAGCATTTCTATTGGATGGTTTAACTGGGAGTGGTAAAACCGAAGTTTATTTGCAAGTGATGCATGAAGTACTTAAACAAGGCAAACAAGTCTTGGTTTTAGTGCCTGAAATCGGCTTAACTCCACAAACCATCAGCCGTTTTCAATCACGTTTTCATTGCAATATTGCCTTACTGCACTCAGGCTTAAATGACACTAAACGTTTACAAGCATGGCAGCATGCGCAAACGGGCAAAGCCTCTATTATTTTAGGCACACGTTCTGCAATTTATACACCTTTGCCACATTTGGGTTTGATTATTTTAGATGAAGAGCATGATCTTTCGTTTAAACAACAAGAAGGCTTTCGCTATCATGCTCGCGATGTGGCCATGTATCGTGCACATTTAGAAAATTGCCCGATTATCTTAGGTTCTGCCACGCCTAGTATTGACAGTTATTATCTTGCTCGCCAAGAAAAGCTGACACGGATTGAGTTAAATCAACGTGCTGGTGCCGCAATCATGCCGAAAATGCATTTGATTGATTTAAAAGTGGCAAAAAAACAGCATGGCTTAAGTGATGTTTTGATTGCTGAAATCAAAAAACGTTTAGAGAAAAAAGAACAAGTTCTGATTTTTTTAAATCGCCGCGGTTATGCCCCTGTGCTTATCTGTGAAAGCTGTGGTTGGCAGGCCAATTGCCCCAATTGCGATGCTCACTTTACCCTGCATTTAAAGCCTTATCAGCATTTACATTGTCACCATTGTGGCACGATTAATCGTATGCCTGATGCTTGCCCTCAATGCAATCAACAACAATTAAAGCCAATTGGCATGGGAACTGCCAAAGTTGAAGAAACCTTGAATGAGCTGTTCCCTCATTTCCCCGTCTTGCGCGTAGATCGTGACTCAACCAGTCGGGTTGGCAGTTGGCAAAAGATTTATGATCAAATCCAGAAAAGCGAACCGACCATTTTACTTGGCACGCAGATGCTGGCAAAAGGACATCACTTTCCTTATGTCACCTTAGTGGCAATTTTGGATATTGATGCAGGTTTGTTGAGTGTGGATTTCCGTGCTACAGAACGTACTGCGCAATTGATTATTCAAGTTGCAGGTCGTGCGGGTCGTGGTGAAATGAAAGGTGAGGTCTATTTACAAACCCTAAGACCTGATCATCCGTTATTAAACACCTTGATTCATAATGACTATCGGACCTTTGCCAAACAAACCTTAAAAGATCGCCAAGCCGCACTGCTTCCACCCTTTCGTTATACAGCTTTGATCCGCTGTGATTCAAAGCATCAGGAAGAAAATTTAAAGTTTCTGACTGAAATGACGCAGCTGCTTAGACAAACTGCCGAAGAGAATTTAATTGATATCTGGGGACCTATTCCAGCGCCAATGGAACGTAAAGCAGGGCGTTACCAAGCCCATGTGGTTTTGCTTTCTCAAGATCGGGCAAAAATGCATTTTTATATTCGCCAATGGTGGCAACAGCTGTTACATAGCAAACCCTCTACGATGAAAGTCACCATAGATGTTGATCCGCAAGAGTTGAGTTAAAGTCTTAATTTAGCTTATTGCTATACAAACCGAGAGAATGAACCTGGTCTCAATTAAACCGCTTGTGCATTTTGCATCGTTTATCTACGCGCAATGGATCTACTACATGGCGATAAGCATGTCATCGTTAAGTGAGCTTATAGAACCACTCCCCTACCTCTCTCATCACTTTTAATTTTTTATTGGGTAAAAAGACAATTTCTTAATAAATATATCCAAGTCAATCACAAAATCACGCTACAATTTCTAAAGAAAGAAAAAAACTTAAGGCAAGTGAATGTCACTGTTACTCCAAATCACCATCTTCCTTGGTGCAGCATTAATCCTGGTTCCTTTAGGGAAAAAACTCGGTATCGCCACCGTACTGGGTTACTTATTTACAGGAATACTTCTGGGTCCAAGTGCGTTTAACATCGCCAATGATCCAGAGGAAATCATGCACCTTGCAGAATTTGGGGTGATTTTACTGATGTTCCTGATCGGTTTAGAACTTCGCCCACAGCGTTTATGGGAAATGCGCCAATCCATTTTTGTGATGGGAAGTTTACAGGTCGGGGTTACTGGTTTAGTGCTGATGGGAACCATCTATTTAATCTTTCAACAATCACTCCCCGCAAGTTTTGTGATTGGTTTTGCCTTAGCACTTTCTTCAACCGCCTTTGTTTTACAGCTTTTGGAAGAAAAACAACAACTCAATACCACTCATGGTCAGCAATCCTTTTCGATTTTACTGTTTCAGGATATTGCTGCGATTCCATTACTTGCCATCATCCCTCTCTTAGCAGGCAGTGAATCGAGTCATCATGGCGTTGCTTACTTTGCTGCGATTATCGCCACGTTCACGGGTTTATTTCTATTTAGTCGTTATGTGATGCGACCATTTTTCCGCTTTGTGGCAAAAAGTGGTGCAACAGAACTGATCACAGCTGTTGGCCTATTTATTGTGCTGGGTGTGGTGTTGTTGATGGATACACTCGGGATCAGCACAACCTTAGGCGCTTTTTTAACAGGTGTGCTTCTGGCTGACTCTGAATTCCGTCATGAGCTTGAAGCCAGTATTGCGCCCTTTAAAGGTTTATTGCTTGGTTTATTCTTTATGACGGTGGGAATGACCACACAAATCTCGTTAATTGCAGATATGCCATTACTAATTATTGGTGGCGCAGTCAGTTTAATCCTAATCAAAATGATCGTGATGGCAGCCATTGCACGTTATAAAAAAATGAGTTGGACCAACAGTTTAATGGTCGCAACCTGTTTAGCCCAAGGGGGTGAATTTGCCTTTGTGGTATTAAACGTGGCAAAAAGCGAAAAAGTACTGGCTGAAGCAATCATGGAGCCCATCACCTTAATTGTGACCTTATCCATGGTACTGACCCCTATCTTCTTTTGGCTGGTAAGTACGCAAGTATTACCATTAATCAATAAAGACAGTGCGCCGAAATACGATGAGATTCCCAACGAACACCCTGCTCTTATTGTTGCTGGTTTTGGTCGTGTAGGGCAAATTGTTGCTCGTTTGGCACGTATCCGTCATTTTACTTTTACCGCCATTGATAATAATTTACAAAAAATTGATTTTGTTCGACGCTATGGTGGTACTTTGTATTATGGCGATGTGACTCAACCCGATTTACTCCGTGCAGCCGGAATTGAGCAGGCCAAGGTTTTTGTATTGGCAATTGATAATGTTGAAGATTCAATGAATGTTGCGCGACATATTTTGCTCAATTATCCAAACCTTACCTTATTGGTTCGAGCACGAGATCGTTATCACATGCACCTCCTGCGTGATGTCGGAGTTAAACATATTTGGCGTGAAACCTATTTAACTTCATTGGGGATGGGTTATCGAGCATTGTGTGAACTGGGCATGAGTAAACAAGAGGCCTATGATAGTGTTGAGCTATTTAGAAACTACGATGAAGAACTGTTAACACGTCAACAGCGTATTTATACCGATGAGCAAAAGCTTTTTGAAAGCTATCGGGACTTTATTTCGGAGCTTGAGCACCTGTTTGAAAGCGATGCGCAAGTTGAAAACCACAATCCTGAACAATACAAAGATGTTCCAGATTTGGATGAATCAGGCTTAGAAAGACCCACAGCAAAAGCTCAAACCACACATGCCAAGCATGATCGTATTAATATTATGCGTGATGACGAAAATTAACTTTAAGATGCAGCGTTTTTCAGGTGAAATAAACTTGTGATTTATAATATCGCCACCATCTAAACAGGGATTTGGAGAATTTTATGTCTGATTTACGTCAACGTTTTTATATTGAAGATAGCCCTGTACGTGGTGAAATTGTACATTTAGATACAGCACTACAAACGATTCTATCGCAGCGTAATTATGCACCTGCTGTGCGCATTTTATTGGGTGAAATGTTGAGTGCAACAGCATTACTTGCAAGCACATTAAAAATTAAAGGACGTATTAGCTTACAAATTCAAGCACAAGGTACATTCAAATGGGCGATGGCTGAATGCAACCATTTAGGTGATGTACGTGCACTTGCAGACTATGAAGAAGATCCGCATTTTATGTTGAGTGAAGACAGCAGTACTGTGCTCAGCACGTTGCAACAACCTGTGTTATTTATCAATATTGAACCTGAGTTTGGTGAACGTTATCAAGGGATTGTGCCACTTGATCAACCAACGCTTGCGGCTTGTTTAATGCAGTATTATGACCTTTCTGCACAAATCCCAACACGTATTGTCTTGGCAAGTACCCATCACAATGCAGGCGGCTTACTGATTCAGTTATTACCTCGTAATAATGAAGAAGAACAACAACGTGTAGATGAAGATTTATGGCCACGTTTGATTATGTTGACGCAGACCTTAAAGCCTGAAGAATTGACGGATTTAACCGCACAAGAAATTCTTTACCGTTTATACAATGAAGAAGAAGTTCGTCTGCCAGACGTTGAACAGCTTCAATTCAATTGCACCTGTTCACGCGATAAATGCAAAAATGCATTGATCCAGATTGGTCTAGATGCGGTCAAAGAAACCCTAGAAATTCAAAATCCAATTGAAATGGATTGCCAATTTTGCAATAAAAAATATCAGTTCACTGCAAAAGAAGCTTTGAATCTGTTTGGTGAGCATTTGAGTTAATCTATTAAGATCTGAATGGTTTAAATTTGCAGAAATTTAACTATCGATTTTTACCAAGAAAAGAGCAAATTCAGTTTGCTCTTTTTTTCAATTAAAATTCAAAGCATAATCAGCAAGTTTTATAAATTAAAAGGTTAAATAGCTATTTGGAATCGTCATTTACTTATCCAAAGTACCAACCTGAACACACAAAGCCCCTAGAACATGAAACACCACCTTTATCAGCAATAAGCGGGCTTTTGTGCTAGATAAGTTTTGAAACAATAACCACACTAAGTTGCTCTTCCATCTGTAGCCAAAAAGGCATAAAACTAGAATAAAGTTAAACAAAATAATGACCTTAAGTATGGCAAAAAATTATTATGAAGATTTAGGTGTTTCTAGAAATGCGACACCAGACGAAATTAAGAAAGCTTATCGAAAACTCGCACGTAAATATCATCCTGACGTGAGTAAAGAAGCCGATGCTGAAGCAAAAATGCAGACCATCAATGTCGCCTACGACACCTTAAGTAATGAAGAAAAGAAAAAGCAATACGATTTTGAACTCGACAACCCCTATGCCAATACAGGTGGGTTTGGAGGGCAATCTACAGGACAAAGTGGTTTTGATGGTAGCCAATTCCATCGTTCGTACAGTAGCAGTGGTGGTCAAGATTTTAGTGGTTTTGAAGATCTGTTTGGACGTTTCGGTGGCGGTTTTGGCGGTGGACATCAACAAGATTTTGGGCAACGCGGCTCTCAGCAACAGCGCAGCTATAAGGGTGAAGATCAACATGCCAGTATTGAAATTCCTGTAAGCATTGGTTATGAAGGCGCGACTCAGAGTATCACCTTACAAATCCCAACCTATAATGCCTATGGTGAACCCGAGGTACAACGGAAAACCCTCCAAGTTAAAATCCCGAAAGGCATGAAAGAAGGCCAGCAAATCCGTCTTGCAAAACAAGGGCAAGCTGGAATTAACGGTGGTGAAAATGGCGATCTTTATATTGAGATCCAATACCAAGACACTGACCGTATCCGTGTTGAAGGTGCTGATGTCTATTACACAGTTGATGTTACACCTTGGGAAGCAGCACTTGGTCAAAGTATTGAAATTGATACCCCAGCAGGTAAAGTAAAAGTTACTGTGCCACAAAATGCCAAACCCAATCAGCAACTCCGTTTAAAAGACAAAGGGATACCGCATAAAACTCCAGGTCATCTTTATTTGGTGATCAATATTGTTTATCCCAAAGCAACCACCGAAACACAGCAAAAAGCCTATCAACAATTTGCTGATGCTTTTACTGACTTTAATCCCCGTTCATAATTTTATAGATACCAACATAGCCTTGCTAAAGGAGAGCAATCATGACAACTATTCAATATCGTGAAATTGTCTATGACGGTTTCCATGATGCAGAAATCGTGGATGAAAACCTAAATCTAGATCTCAAGCACTTTGCTGAGGCATGCGGTCAAAGTCCGGATTGGATTTTGCAATTGCTTGAATATGAAATTTTACCTGCACGTCCTGAAGACCGTATTCATCAATTTTTTGGAGAAGACATCTCACGCGCACGTCGTGCTTATCGTTTACAACGTGACTTTGAAGCCAGTTTATCTGCCGTTGCAATGATGATGGATTTACTTGATGAAGTTCAACAATTGCGTAAACAAGTCAAACATCTTCACCTTCATACTCATTAATTCATTTCAAAATGTTAATGCCTAGTGACAGGTTAATATTTAACCTGTCATGATGGAGAACTTGTCTCTCCGTTTTTGTTTTTTCGTTTAGAATTTTCTGACAAAGAGGTTAATGAGCTCTGATGAATTCGAAAGTAATGAATAAGATGATGGATTTACTTGATGAAGTTCAACAATTGCGTAAACAAGTCAAACATCTTCACCTTCATACTCATTAATTCATTTCAAAATGTTAATGCCTAGTGACAGGTTAATATTTAACCTGTCATGATGGAGAACTTGTCTCTCCGTTTTTGTTTTTTCGTTTAGAATTTTCTGACAAAGAGGTTAATGAGCTCTGATGAATTCGAAAGTAATGAATAAAAAGTTGAAACACATGTTCCCAGAACACCGCGATCTCATGTGTAGTTTAAAACAAGAAGATCCGCATTTTGCTAAACTTTTGATTGACCACGATGAACTTGATCGTGAAATCAGTCACCTTGAGCTTGATCCACTCAATCATATTCATGAAAATATTGAGCAGCTCAAGCGGAAAAAATTAAGATTAAAAGATCAACTCTACTTAATTTTACAAAAGACAGCTCAGATAAATCCTCAACTAGAATAATGCTTAATTATTTCAGTTTTGTGATTTTTTCGACTTCTTTCATGGTTTGTTTGATCGGTTCATAATCTAAAAACCAGAGTAAATTGACGTGCTGATTTTTATGTTGTTGTGCCAACATATCAATCACACTTCTTTCACCGCGTCCAACCAAATGACGGCGGTAAAAATAGATTAACAGCCCAATCGTACAGCCCAACATCACACCCAGCATCACCCAGAAACCTATCGGGCTACGTAGACCTGGAATGAACTCAAAATTCATTCCATATACCCCTGTTAATAAGGTTAATGGCGCAAACACCGCAGTAATAATCGCAAGAATTCGCATATTCTCATTGGTTTGATTGGCGATTGCAGAAAAGTGTAAATCTATTGCAGTTTGAATTGCGGTACTTAAGCGTACCGTATATTTTTGAATACGCTCAACATGGCTAACCAGATCATCCACGCGAACCAGCATAATGTCCTGCTTCTCAGTGCGTTTTTTACCTTTTAAATGCGCATAATTTTCAACAATTTCATCTCGAAGTTCCTGTAAGGAATCTATTTGTTCTTCGCACAAATTTTCAATTTGTTGAAAAACCAGATTTTCCTGAAACAGTTGATGCCACTTGGTAAAACGGCGATTGCCTTGCAATAGTTCTTGTTGCCAAAATTCAACGCGACGAGACAAAGGATTACGTAAATCTAAATAGCCATCAATCATACTATTCAACAAGCGCAGTGTTAAATCTAAAGGCGTAGTCGGTAATTTACGTGGTTTATTCTGTTCTTCTAAACTCTTATTCATGATATTGAAAATACGGGCAAGATAACTCTCAAAAGCATGGTTGCCCTTTTCATGAATGGTGATTAAAGCTTGTGAAGTAATAATAAAACTGACTGGCGAGGACGCCAAACCAAAAACACGATCATGCTGTTCAAGGGCATCTTCGCCACTATCGATTTGATCATCTGGGGTAATTAATTTACGAAAAATCAATAAATCATAATCTTCCATTGCATCAAATGCGCATGGATGTTCGATATTTAAAATATCTCGAATATGGTATTCATTGAGGTGAATTTCGGTCGCATTATAGATTTCTTTTTGCCATAGCTCAGCACGATTGACCACATCTTCACGGGTACAATCCACCCAGACAAATTGTTGCTCTGCATTAAAAACAGGCTCTTTTTGTATACAGGTATAAGGTTCATCTGTGTGTTGAAAAAAATAAAAGCTTTGCATATTCACGATATTTTTGGTCTTTCTTGTTATGCATCATGCCATAAAAAAAGCCCTGAGCAAGCCAAAGTTGTAACTTTGGCAAAGCACAAGGCAATCTTTTCTGTATTAAATTTTAATCAAACCCTAAAGGATTTAAACCTTGCAAATATTATGCTTGGTCTACATCTTTCATAGTTAATTTAATACGACCACGGTTGTCTACGTCAGCAACTTGAACTTTAACGTCTTGACCTTCAGCCAAGATATCAGTCACGTTTGCAACGCGTTCGTTTGAAATTTGCGAGATGTGAAGTAAACCATCTGTACCTGGCATAATATTTACAAACGCACCAAATTCAACAATACGAATTACGCGACCAGCATAGATTTTACCTGGTTCAACTTCAGCAGTAAGCGCTTGGATTTTTGCAATCGCAGCTTGAGCAGCCGCTTTGGTTTCACCAAATACACGTACAGTACCGTTATCTTCGATATCAATCGCTGCTTTTGTTTCTTCTGTGATTTGACGGATTGTCGCACCACCTTTACCAATCACATCACGGATCTTATCAGGATTGATGTTGATCACTTGGAATGTTGGCGCATGCATAGAAATTTCAGGACGTGCACGTGAAATCACTTGGTTCATTGCATTCAGAATATGCATACGACCGGCATAGGCTTGATTCAACGCAACTTCCATAATTTCTTCTGTGATACCTTCGATTTTGATATCCATTTGAAGCGCAGTAATACCGTTTGCAGAACCAGCAACTTTAAAGTCCATATCACCTAAGTGATCTTCATCACCTAAGATGTCAGAAAGAACAGCAAAACGCTCGCCTTCTTTTACTAGACCCATTGCGATACCCGCAACTGGCGCTTTAAGAGGAACACCTGCATCCATAAGTGATAATGAAGCACCACATACAGAAGCCATTGAAGATGAACCATTTGATTCAGTAATGTCAGATACAATACGAATCACATACGGGAAGCGATCAGCTGGTGGAAGAACAGCTTGTACACCACGACGTGCTAAACGACCATGACCAATTTCACGACGCTTAGGACCAGATTCACGACCTGTTTCACCTACAGAATATGCAGGGAAGTTGTAATGCAACATGAAGTTGTCAGTTTTTGTACCAGACAAGGTATCAACCATCAACGCATCACGTGTATTACCCAAAGTCGTTGTAACCAACGCCTGAGTTTCACCACGTGTAAATAATGATGAACCATGAGCACGATCTAACACACCCACTTGTACGTCTAATCCACGAACAGTTTTAGTATCACGACCATCGATACGTGGTTTTCCTGAAAGGATGTTGTCACGTACAGTACGGTATTTAAGATCTTCAAATAATTCGTTTAAGTCATCTGCAATACCAGCTTCGTCATTTTCAGGAACGAATTGAGCCGTTGCTTCAGCTTGAAGTGCATCTAAAGCAGCATAACGGTCATGCTTAACAGCAATGGTATACGCTTCAGAGATTTTAGCTTCAAATGCGTCTTTTAATTTTGCACGAAGATCTTCGTTTTTAACTGGAGCAGTCCAAGTTGATTCTGTTGCACCAGCGGCAGCAGCAAACTCTTTAATCGCTTGGATCGCAATTTGCATTTCGTCATGACCGAAAAGCACAGCGCCTAACATTTGGTCTTCTGAAAGTTCTTTTGCTTCAGATTCAACCATCAATACTGCAGATTCTGTACCAGCAACGACAAGGTCAAGGTCAGATTGAGCAAGTTGTTCTAAATTTGGGTTAAGGACATATTCGCCATTGATCAAACCAACACGCGCACCACCGATTGGACCACGGAAAGGTGTACCTGCGATTGCAAGTGCAGCAGACGTACCTAACATTGCAGCAATGTCAGCGTCCATAGTTTTGTCTGAAGACACAACTGTTGCAGTAACTTGGATCTCGTTGTAATACCCTTCTGGGAACAACGGACGAATTGGACGGTCAATTAAACGAGAAATTAAAGTTTCTGCTTCTGAAGCACGGCCTTCACGCTTACCATAACCACCTGGGATACGACCCGCAGCATATTGTTTTTCTTGATAGTTAACTGTAAGTGGGAAGAAGTCTTGACCCGCTTTAGCAGTAGGTTGTGCAACAACAGCAACCAGTACTGTTACGCCACCCATTGTAATAAGAACCGTGTTTGCTTGACGAGCAACACGACCTGTTTCTAGTACAACTTGATGTTGACCATATTGAAATTCTTTACGAATAACATTAAACATTGACATGTATTTTTGTTTCCTAATTTTATTCTAGTGGAGACCCCTAAGGTTTGGCATTCACATCAACCGCATAAATGACAAAGCTTAGAAGCCGACCTCACTAGACAATAAATCTTTAGTTAGACTAATTTTAAACACGAAGAAGGAGCGAATATTCGCCCCTTCCCTTTTATCCAGTAAATACTGGATAGACTTTAGTTTTCATCAGTACAGCATTCAGCATGCAATAATCCGAAAATAAAAGTTTAAATCGAATTAACGACGTAAACCTAAAGCAGCAATCAAATCGCTGTAACGAGTAGCATCTTTACCTTTAAGATAGTCAAGAAGCTTACGACGTTGGTTAACCATACGGATCAAACCACGACGGCTATGATGGTCGTGTTTGTGTTCTTTAAAGTGACCTTGCAAATCATTGATTTGAGCAGTCAATAAAGCAACTTGTACTTCAGGTGAACCAGTGTCATTTTCAGCACGAGCGAATTTTGCAACGATCTCTGCGCGATCTGCGTTTGTTAAAGCCATTCGATTTCTCCGAGATGCTTAATTTAAATATTTGATACAAATCAAATTGATTCTTCAAAATCAATTTAACTGCCGTGCATCACTACAGCAGTCGCCTATTTTAAAGGAAGTGGGGTGAGATTGCAAAAATATCGTACAACCATATCCCATAAGGCTTAATTACAAAACTATTGCATTTTTTTTACAAATCGCATGGCAATTGGGACACTGACATCATGCTCAACTCAGTTCACACTGCCGTGGAATAAAAATAATCATGGAAAAAGATTGTGAAATTGTTTTCAACCAATACCTGCTATGTACCCAAGGACTTAAGCAGTATCACGCAGCGCAAAAATGAAGTTTCTCCAGAACTGGGAGGGATGACCCAACAACAAATTGAAAAGATTTGGCAAAGTATTGAAAACCTGTATCAAACAGGCAACCACCCCCTGATCACCATGTGCTTAAGACGCAAAGGTGAGATTATTCTCAATCGTAGTCTGGGTTATGCATCTGGTAATTCTGCCGATGGTCTGGCTTCAGATGCAGTACTTGCCAATCCAGACACCCCGATTTGCTTATTTTCAGCATCAAAAATAATTACAGCAATGTTGATTCACATGTTAGATGAAACAGGTGCAATCAATCTATTAGATCCGATCAGTTATTACATTCCTGAATATGCACAAAATGGCAAGCGCCGTGCCACAATTTTCCATTTATTGTCCCACCGTGGTGGAATTCCACGGATAGAAATGGAAGTCACTCCAGAACTGCTTTTTGACAAAGATCAAATTTTACAACACCTTTACGCTGCACAACCCATTTCACCGGCTGGTACCCATTTGGCTTATCACGCTGTTACTGCAGGCTATATTTTAGGTGAATTGATTGAGCGGGTAACAGGGCAAGATATTCGTCAGTTTTTACATGAACATATTGAAAAACCGATGGATATGCAGTTTTTTAACTATGGCTTAAAACCAGAATATAGAGATCAAGTTGCTTTAAATTATCCGACTGGTGTACACCCTAAACTCGGTACAGACTTATATTTAAACCATGTGCTCGGTGGTGGCTTACAACTTGCTGTCGATGTGACCAATGATCCACGTTTTATGGATACGGTATGCCCTGCGGGCAATATTTACACCAGTGCTGAACAAGCCAATCGCTTCTTTGAGATGTTATTGAATGGCGGTCAATATAATGGCAAGCAAATCATGAGTCCTGAAACGGTATTTCGTGCAACTTTGCCCACCTCAACCACCAACATCGACCGAACCTTACTTGCACCGATGCGCTATGCTTTGGGGCCTATGCTCGGCAGTAACCCAGTGGGTATATTTGGGCCAATGACGGGGCAAGCTTTTGGTCATTTAGGCTTTTCCAATATTCTCTGCTGGGCTGATCCAGAGCGTGATATTAGCGTCAGTATTTTAAATACAGGCAAAGCTGTAGTTGGAACACATATTCCTGCTCTGGCGCAAACGCTTTATCAAATTTCTAGCCAGTGCCCTAAAATCCCTAAAACACAACGTCGAGCATTATTTGGCACAGATCGAACAGAAACCGAATTGGTTTAAATTGTCAGTTTAAACAGCGATTTTGGTTTAAACGCAACAGATAAAATATGAAAAAGCCCTAAGATTACTCTTAGGGCTTTTCCTTTGCGCTGTAGTTTCTTGTTTAGTTATTGTGCTTATCTTATTTATAGTATTTGCTTGTACCCTAAGCAGTTTTTGTTTTTGTACATGACACTCATTTCACAACCATGTGACCAATTATGTCCTTATGTGACTTATTATGCCTGTGACAGACTTTGAACAGAAGTCGCATTTACCGCAAGATTATGTGAGAAATAACGTACATAGAGGCAATGGTTGTAGCCTTTGAAAAAACCTACTAAATTTAAATAATTTGATTCTCTTTGAAGTAAAAAATTCAGAATTTAATTTCAATAAAAAAGCCCTGTAGTCTCTCCCAAAACTACAAGGCTTAGCGGCTGTAAGTTTCCTCTTATCACTTACTTTCATGTAAGTTCGCAGTCTCACGACTTTAAATTGTTATTATTTTGCGATTTTACTCAACGATCCTTGCTGAGTTCTTTATGGCTTCATCATCTCAAAAAGTAACAAGAAGCTCTATGCGCAAATCTCTCGAATTCATGTAAGCAATTTCGTACATAGAGATAAACTATCAATAAAAACTACAAAATAACTATGCCGTGTTAATCATGCTAACCAATCCACTCATTCTGGTTGTGGCAGTGTCTAAAGCGTGGATAAATGCTTGTCGATCGACCAGTAAACTCACCACTGATTTGGCCCGTGTGATGGCGGTATAAATCAACTCTTGGCTCAACAAGCGGGTTGCTGCAACATCCAAAACCACGGCGGTATGGGTGAATTCTGAGCCCTGAGATTTATGAATGGTTAAAACAAAAGCGGTTTGCATCGATTTAGGCAAACGCGTTGCAGCAATCCATTTGTCTAAACTGGGAAAATAGACTTCAAATTGATCAGCATACTGGCGATGTTTTAGACAAATTCCGATATCTCCATTGGAAAGACCAAGTTGATAATCGTTATAGCTCATCATCACAGGACGCCCAACATACCAATCACCATAACGAGCCAATGTTGGAAGATATTCAAATAATGCTTTTTCCATTTCATGGTTTAAGCTATTCAATCCCAATGCACCATGCCGAACAGCCGTTAAAATACGATAGAGGTCAAATGCTTGTGTCACCGCTTCAATCTGATGATGAGGCTCTTCGGCCATCAGATAGCTGTTTAAACTTTGAAAATAAGCTTGAAAACCTAAACTGAGTTTTTGGTAATACTGGATTAGATCTGCTGGCAAAATCTTTTCAGGCAGATATTCAAGCTGAATCACATCTTGCATATTTGCTTTGAGTTCAACGGGTTTAAGCGCACTCGCCTCAACAATCTCTTGCTCAAAATTCGCCAATAATTCTGCACGGTCTATACTTTGATTTTTCTGTGATTGAATAAACTGCGCCATTTTTCCAATTAAGGCACCGTCTTTAAAACGCTGACTGGTCTGTAGATTGAGCCGATTGTGCTGTAATGATTGTACATTCTGTAAATCTGCCAACACCGAACCGACATCCACAGAAGCCAACTGATTGGCATCGCCCAAAAGAATTAAACGGCAATGTTCAGGAATCGCCTCAAATAACATCGTGGCTAAATTTAAATCTAGCATCGATGCTTCATCAACCACGATCACATCATAAGGCAATGGCTGTCGCAGATTAAAACGAGGAATATGCTGATTTCCCAAGCCCAATAATCGATGTAAGGTCATAGGATTAAATTGATGTTGGTTCAGTCCAAAACTGTGTAGTTTTGGATCACTCAATGATTTTTGTAATGCTTCCCCCATTCTCTGTGCGGCTTTGCCTGTCGGTGCAGCCATTGCAATACGAATATCAGGAATGGTTTGCTGCAATACTGCAATGATTCTAGCCAAGGTATAGGTTTTACCTGTACCTGGTCCGCCAGTAATAATATTAAAAGCATTGCCTGCCACCATAGTTAAAGCAGCTTTTTGATGTGGATCGGTGAGAAGCGAATCAAACGCAACAACACTAACATGTTGAATCTTCTGCTGTTTTAACCGTGCCACTTGTATCGCCAAACGGCGCTCAAGTTGCCAATAACGATATAGATAAATCAAGCCATGCTGTTGCACAAATGGTGCAACCACTGTTTCAGCTAAACCATGTTCTACAATATCAGGTTCTTCAATATCATGCGCTACAATCAATGGCTTTAATAAGGCGGTGTTTTGCGCCTCTGCGGAGATACAGCTATCTCCTTGTGTGGTTGCCAATAAAATTTCTTGTACTAATTCAAGTGCCTGTTCATCTAATCCTGAAGCTGTGGAATACTGCGCTAAAATGTATTTACTCCAAGTCTCAATCCATTGCGGGACTTGGCTTTCTAAATCCTGTTTATTTTCCACACGGTTATCCTCAGAGTTATCTACAAGGTTTTCAACAGAGTTATCCACAGAATAACTTATTGTTTGCAAAGATGTTCAAGCAACTATTCACACGATTCAACTGGATTTATCCTCAGTAAAATAGCCCAATATGGCATCAAGTCTTAAAATAAATTCCGTCGTGGGTCGCCAGAAGTAGTAACCTTGTCCGCTTTGACCATTCATACCACGTAAATACAAATAGGTTGCACCTCCCAGATCACGATCAATTTGATAATCTTCGAGCTGGATTTTCAAATAACGATGCAATGCTACCAAATACAACGAAGCCTGTAGCCAATAACTGGCATGTGACATGCTGTCCTGAACAGCTTCAAATGAATAACTTTGCTGATCTACACCCAAAAAATTACTTTTATAATCGGCGATATGATATTGCTGACCATCAAAAAACACCAAATCAATTGACCCATTTAAATAACGTGCTGAATTGGCATCTTTAAACTCAGGCATTGCAATGGCATGCTCATCAAACAATTGATGTATACGTTTAATTGCCAAAACTCGATCTGAAAGGGCCAGATAAAATGGAAACTCAGCTAAATGCTCATGTGGTTCAAGTTGCCCCATTTTAAAATGACTGAGAATCGGAGTCGATAAAACATCCTGTAGCCACTCAGCCATCCAATCAATCAGCGTCTCTTCTACAGCCTGTTCTGTTTGAGAAATGCCCTCACTCGAATTGTCGTTGAGAAACGCTTGCTGATATTTTTCCAGTAACTCCGTCCATAAACTTGAATAATCATTTTTAAAGCGACGACGTATTTCCAAACGCCAATAATGCGTATCTTTAAAATCAATATGCTCAAAAATTTCATGTAGGAAATTTCCTGCAATTGTACCCATTGGGAAATTGGCTTTGATCCATGCAAGCGGTTGACTAGGAACCACATCTGTAATGATTTCAACAATGGGTTGTTGAATTTCATCTTCTGCTCGATCCTGTTTTTGTTCAGAAACGGCCAAAGCATCCTGAATTTGTTGCCGAGTTAAATGCTGAGCCAAAGCACTAAAACTGGTTTTACCCCGCGGATAAAAACGTTGAGTAGGAAAGACTTGTGCAAGTAAAGGCAATTGAACATCGCTCTTAGCCTTTTCTAAACGTGGTGGGCGTTTGGTCAATAAAGCTTGCATGGCAGTTCCAGCATGCTGAAACGTATTTTCGCCTTGACCGCGCCAAAATGCCAGTCCTGTTGTAGATTTTTCCTTTACATCACTCAGCATTGCATACACCCGATAACTGGCGCGGGTCAATGCCACATACCACAAACGGTGATGTTCTGCTAAAGCGCGCTCATTGTGCTGCTCAATGTCTTTTTTATCGAGTAGATTGGCATCATTGATCGCCACCACACGCTGTTGTTCATTCTGTCCTGTTCGTACATTCAGCTGTTCAACCGTCGAGAAATTCAGCGTTTTATTGATCTCTTTAAAGTCTTTATCAGCGCCCAATAAAAACACAAACTTAAATTCAAGCCCTTTGGATTGGTGAATGGTCATCAACTGAACCCCTGCCTCATTGGACAGTTTCCGTTCCATCTCCCACTCTCTCTCCATCGGTGAAGTCAGTTGTTTTAAATACCAATGATAAAGATTTTGTGCACCTTGATAGTCTTCACTGTGCTGGCTCAATAACTCTGTTAAATGACGTAAATTCACCACCACACGTTCATTGTCACGACTGTGTTTTTCCACCAATTTTGTCCAGACAGAAAATTGGTTAAGCAGATATTGCCAAGCCGTTAAAAACCCTTGATTGAGCCACATCTCACGAATCTGATCGAACAGTTCAATATAGACACTCAAACCATCGGCATGTTGTTCCAAGGCAATCAACGCTTTTAAATCAAAGCCGATCAGGCGACTTAACAAAGCCCGTTTTACTTTGGCTTCTTGATAAGGATGCAAAATTGCAGCAAGCACAGCCCCAACATCACCTGCAATCTGACTTTCAAAAACACTTTTTTTCGAGGGCCGACTGGTTCGAATCCCTAAAAATTCCAACGCGGATTGTGCTTTATCTAAGCCATCATGGTTTTTGGAGAGGATGGCGATATCATTTTCATCTACTGCACGATGCACTGATTTTTCAATAAAATATAAGCTGCCTTGAATACCCTGATTCAGTAGCTCGCGAATTTTCCATGCCACTTGTTCAGCTTCTTGATTTTTATCTTCAAGCTTGATCCACCTTAAAGGCTGTGGATTGACATGGCCTTGATCCAGTAAATCGGGATGCGGACGAGGACCAGCTTGTACTGGGGTATACCAGACCTGTTCACCAAAATCCATCTGGCGTTGAAATAAGGCATCAACCACTTCAACCAAAGGCTTGACTGAGCGATGATTAAAAATCAGATTATATTCATGCCCTGCTTTACCAAACACATCCTGATGTGCTTTTAAAAAGGTCAACATGTCCCCACCACGGAAACCATAAATTGCCTGTTTACGGTCTCCGACCATAATCATACAACCCTGTTTGACACGATTGGGATGCCGCCAAATTTGTGCCAACATATCATCTTGATCTTGGTTGGTGTCCTGAAATTCATCGACCAGAATCAGTGGATAACGCGCATGTACAAAGGTCGCAAAACGCTGGCCTTGTTCACCTTGCAAAGCCTCTGCAAGGGTACGAATTTGTTGTGCAAAGGTGGTTTCACCCTTTTGCTGTAACACTTGAGGTAAACGTGTTTTAACTTCTTTTGCCAAATAGTATTTTAAGAACGTATTGGTTCCAAGCAGTTGATTTTCATATATCTCAATCTGCGCATAAATACTGAGTAATTGTTGAATAAGCGTGTGTTGATAAAAATCGGATTGTACATTTTCAGGTGCGGCTTTTTTAAAAATTTGCTGCTCCCGAATCACCTTAATCAAGGTTGCAAAGTCGGACTTTTCAACACTCAGCTTTGAACTTAGATAATGCTTATATTCATGCTGTTGTAGGGTTTGAATAATTCGCGGCAAGCTCTTGGCAAAAATACGATTCAATCGATCATTTCTAAATTTTGTCCCATTCGCAAATTTATAAAACTCACCATCCAATAAATAATAACTTTGCAAAGTCTGCAATTGATCCAGTTGAATCTTGGCAAGCTGTTCAATCGCCTGTTGGAATAGCTGAACATCTGCATTGGAAAATTTAGGCTCAATAAAATTTGCCGAGGCAAAATTTAAGCTTTGTTCCACCGTTGCAACATAATAATCGACACCATGTAACTCGCCCGCAAACATCAAGCTATCCACAATATCTTGGGGCTGTTTTTGAATCCATGCACGAAGTACATCATGAATCAATTGCTGACTATAACTTTTCGCATCATCAGTAATTTCAGCCCGCTCAATTTTGCCACTTTCAAAAGCAAACTCACGCAGTAATTTCTGACTAAAACTGTCTAAAGTCCCGACAAAAAGTTCATCCAGTTGATCAATCACCAATTTCAAGCGTTCACAGGCATATGCAATCCGTGAGGCAAACATCTTTAACACTTTAGAAAATAATGGATCTGACTCTTGGGCTGCTTTGGTCAAGACTTGCGCTTCGGTTAATTCACGACATGAGTCAAAATAGCGGTATGTTTCCTGTAATCGTAAGCGAATACGTGTTTTCAATTCTGCCGCAGCTTTACGGGTAAATGTGGTTGCAATGACTTGGCTCGGTAAGTATTTTTCTAAAAAAATCCGCACCATCAAGCTTGAGAGCGTATAGGTTTTACCTGTACCTGCTGAAGCTTCGATCCAGTGCAATCCGGCAAATTGCATATCTTCAATCGGCTGAATCGAAACTTTTTTGGCTGTGCCGTTTTGTGCTGCCGGTAACTGTGAATTTACGGAAGTCATGTTTATTCCTCCGCAACAAATTGATGCTGATAAATCGGCTGATACAACGCATAGCCAAAATGATCACAGGCATGTTTTAACAATGCGGTCGCATCTTGTTCTTGCAAAATAAATTGCCAATCCCGATGCTTTTTACTCCATTCCATTTCAGTCAAATCATAAGGTAGAAACGCATCGCTTTTATTCCATTCATTTAAAAGATCTGCAAAGTTATCGATCAACATACTTTCCACATGATGTTGTGTATCCGCATTTAAACTACGTTCATTTAAACGATGTTCAGCTAAGCCAGCTTCAACCGTCCCGAGTGACCATTGCAACTGCTTATTATTTTCAGCGGGCTTTAATAACAAAGCAGCAGGTAGAACCAAAGGTTCCGATTGGGCATAGGCAAATGCTTTAAACCACGGCAATAAATATGCTTTCGCCTGTTCTGAACTTAACCCAGTACTGATGATCGTGACATCACTAAATACCGCAATACGTTGTAGTGTTTTAGACTTTTCAGCATCGACATTTAAATAGCTTAACCAAAGTAAATATTCTAACCAAACTTTGGCACGACGTTTAGCACGACCGCTTGACGCATCCAAACTCACCCAATGCTGCCCTGCTTGCTGAGGTACAGTAATATTCATGACCAAACCAGCGTCAATTCGCCATTGCCGTTGCGTTGTCACCGTCACATCAGCAGCATAACGCTGTAACCGCTCTTTTAAACTGTCTTGCTCCGCCAAACTGATTTGCCATGCGCTGTGCTGAACCTTACCAATGGGTAATTGATTTTGCAGTAATCCAATCTCTTGAGACCAAGAGTCTTCAGCAGAATGAGTCGATTGTTTCTGCAAGAAATCTCGAATCTGATAACGTGCCAAACCATCCAGAATTAAGGGTTCGTTCATTGCGGGAATATCTTCTGCGCGCAGATTCTCTACGCCTAAAGTTTTTAAATATAACTGTGCTGGGAAAGTGACATCTTGAATCCACTGTCGCGCATCCAAAACAGTGAGCTCTTCTTGAACAACAGGATATTGTGTATTTGCCCAAGCCTCACGTTTAGCAAGCATTTCCGCTTGACGGATGTGTTGTGCAACATTGAACCATTGATCTTGAAAACGAAGCGGTGTTGTTGACTCAAAACCATTTGGATCAAAAGGTTGTAAGGTATGAATGTGATATAAAGACTGTAAATGTTCAGGGACTTGAATCCCCTTCAGCTCAATCATCTGATCAACAGGACTGATATCTTTATTGTCCCTAGATAATGCCGTTTCAGATTGGGCAATCAGGGCAATATGGTTGATCAATTCCTGTAACACGCTGGATGGCTCACGAACTTCACCATCACTCACATCAAAGCCATTATAGAATAACCATAGATTTTCCTGCGCCAATAACAAAGCATCGAGGAAAGCGCCTTGATCATCATCTAGGCGGGAGCGATCCCCCAACTGCGGCTTGAGAATTTGCATTAAATCAAAGGGTAAATGTACATTTCGATCTGGAAATTTACCCCCATCCAAATTTAATAGGACGATCAACTTATAAGGCAAAGGACGAATCTGGCCAATTTGGCTAAAGGTAATTTGTCCTGTCGGTAAAGCCTGATCGATTTGACCTTCTAATAAATTTTGAATTTCATTCAATAGATAAGGTAAAGGTAAATAAATATTTTTAAGAATGGGTTGCGCGTGCTCATCATAAAAACTGGCTAAGGTCAGCATACGCTCTTGTTTTTTGACAATTTCACGTACGACTTGTAACGACTCAACACCGGCTTGTTCAAACTCAACAATGTCTTGCATCAGCAGTTTTAACCACGCCTCAACATTGCATTTTAACGTGGTATTTTTTCCCAACTCATGCGCAATCATCCAGTCACGGCGCACATCAAAATCTTGATAAATCTGAATCAGCTTAGCCACTAACTCAAAATCACTTTGCAAAATTTGAGCATAACTTAGAGTATTTTCAAAAATCGTATGCTCTGGAATCGCAATACCTAAAGCCAAACGATCAAGGGCAAATTTAAAACTAAAACGGAAATCTTCATCATCCTGACTTAAAGATCGTCGTAAATGTTGTGCGTCTAGACCACGTTTAAACCCAGCATTGATCAATAATTCAATCATTCTTTCTGTATTTGAAATATCCAGACCATAACGTAATTGCGTGGCATTTAAACTTAACCAATCTGCGAAATCCTCAACACTAAAACGACCTTCCACCAATTGAATCCGACCTAAAACAGCACGCCAAGCATTATTGGCATCCAGTTGCGTTACTCCAGCAATCTTCACTGGCAGATAAATACTGTCTTGGTTTGGTGTATGCGGAAACACACTGCGAATAAGTGGTTCAATTTGTTTTAAATCGGGCACTAACACCAAAACATCACTTGGGCGATGTGGTTGTTCAGCAGTGCTTTTCATCAACCAAGCAACCAACTGGTCTTTTAACACTTCAAGCTGTCGTAAAGACGAATGACACACATGGATTTGAATCGAGTCATCCGTTTGGGCAATTAGATAAGCATGCGGTTCAGGCTCAACCAAATACAAAATATCTGATTGTAATTTACTTAATAAATGAATCGGTTCTTCATCGACAAAGGCATCCACCCATTGCCCTTCTTCACCTGAAGACAGATTGGACAAGATCGAAAAGTGATCACGGGCTTGTTTACCAAAACGGGTTAATAATGGATGTCGTGATTCACGAATTTCCGCATTAAAATTCAAAGTAAATTCATCAAAAAACTTTTGAATATCTGCATCGGTCGCTTTGGGATACTTACTGACAAAACGCGCCTTTACCCGCAAATCATATTGTTTTTTCCAGTTTGGATCGACACTGTCGGCCCAATATTCTTGTGATGGGTTGTAATGTAAAATCACCACATCCAAATATTGTCCCAGTCGTCTTAAAAACTGTAATTGACTCGGTGGCAAGTCCAATAAAGTAAAAATAATCAGCTGGCTGGGTAATTTCTTTAAGGCTTGAGGGCGTTGTACCTCATCATCCATGATTTGCCAAAAATCATGATCAATACTTTGCATTTCAATAAAATCATCATGAAATGTATGTTGCCACAACCAACGTTGCCAAGTTTCCAGTTCTTGTGCTTGATTTAAAGTAAATACTGAAATTTGTTGATTGGTTTTAAAGAATTGCTGTTCGAGGTCAAGTGCTTGACCACGTCCCCACTGCCCTAGCCAATTGCTTGGGCAACTACATGCTTGTCCATTGTTCTGTTGGCAACCGCGTTGACAGTCTCCACGATACAGCATGTAGTGACTGAACAATTTTGACACTTGTTCAGAGACCCAATACAACATACTTTGTTTTTTGAGTTGCTTTTCTAAACCTTGTTCCAGTTGCGAGGCTGCATCATAAATACGCTGGATAATGCCATGCAAAGGATGCTCTTGGGCTAAGCTATTTTCATCCTGCTCAATAAAACTTTTCAACGTTTGATAAATTCGCCACTTCATAATCAAACGCGGAATATTGGCTTTACGGACTTTGTCTTTGTCGTCTAAAACTTGCTGATAAGCAAACCACTGAAAACCACGAATACGTTGATGAAATTGACTGTTGGCACTGATGCCTTGTTGTTCAGCAATACGCTGGCTCAACCATTCTTGTACCGCAGGGCTTGGGACAATAAAATGTTGTGTTTGCAAGACTGCAAAAGGATTCTTGGATGGCCGAATGGTATTTTGCAAAAGCCCTTGCACCAAAACATCAATGCGTTGGCTTTGAATCACATGAATGGCCATAATTCCTCAACTTTCAATCTTCTATTGTCTACGTTTATGCACAAAACATAAACATTCGCCACTATACAACAACACCATACTATGGCATTTTTAAAACATTATTTGGAAATAACTTCACAATTTCAAGCTTAAACATGCGTTTTCAAAAATATGAAAAAAAGCTTGAAACAAAGGTAATTGTTTTATGAAAATTGATAAACTTCCAGACGCAATCGATCCAAGCTTAAACCTAGAACAAATTCGTGATGAATGCTTGGAGCAAGTGAAAAAGCGCTCTTATGTCTCTGCTGGTGTCGCAGTGATTCCTGTTCCGTTTTTAGATGTGGTGATTGATGTCGGGATGTTGTCGCTTCTGATTCCTGAAATCAATGCCCGCTTTGGTTTAGCACCAGATCAAATCAGTGTATATGATCCTGCAACCAAGAAAATTCATTGGAATGAATTACGTAAACGTGGTTTTGAGTTTTCAGGCTTAGTGGTTGCGCGTACAGCGGTAAAGGCATCCTTAAATAATATGGCGGCTAAAATCATTACCAAACAAGTGACCAAATTTATCCCATTGGGTGGCTCAATCATTGCAGCAAGTTTAGGCTATATTGTGATGAAAAAAGTTGCTGAAGCGCATGTAGATGAATGTTATAAATTAGCCAAAAATATTCAAAATAAACAAACGCAAAAGTTAGTCAGCTAAGCGCTGCTACACTTTAAGATCTATATTTAGTAAAACAAAGAGATATCATCTGATATCTCTTTGTTTTTTGTTCATTGTAAAAATACAGCAAATTCTTCAAGACTGAGTCGCGAGGGATGAAAAGAATTAATTTTCTCATTCACATCGGCATAGCCTAAAGACATGCCACAAACCAATTGTTCATCATCTGTAGCACATAAAATTGGCATGATAATCTTGTGATAATCATTCCATGATGCTTGGGGACAGGTGTCTAAACCCTGCGCTTTTGCAAGTAACATAATATTTTGCATCAACATGGCGATCGCCATTTTTGCGCCCGCTTCTAATTGACGATGCGTGGTAAAAAATAAACCAACAGGCGCATCAAAAAACTTAAAATTTCGAAGGTGTTGTTGATGCATTTCCTGTCGTTGTTGTTTACTAATGCCCAGTACAGCATACATCCCCCAACCATTCTCCCGTCTACGGCTAATATACGGTTCAAACCATTGCTCAGGATAATAAAGATAAGGGGCAGTAAATTCACTTCTTGAACTTTGACCAGAATAAATGGAATCCGCCGCTGCAATCACTTGTTGGCTAATCCTCAATTTGCTATTGCCCTGAACCACATAGACTTTCCACGGTTGCGTATTGGTTCCAGAGGGTGCATAACTGGCTTTTCGCAGCAGATCCTGAATGATCTCAGGATCTACAGCCTGATCTGTAAATGCACGTACAGAATGTCGATTTAAAATCACTGCTTCGACCAGATTATTGGCTGTCAATTCCATTTATTCCCTCATAGGTCAAGACTAAAAGTTATATCCAACGTTGATATTCCACCTAAATTTCCAGTCATTACTATAGTCTGAATTCGTCGAGGTATAGCCAGTTGCGTTTTTAGCCCCACCCAACACATTGACATTCTTCCCGACACTTCCATCTACCCAAATTAAGAAAGGCATTGCATTAAACTGCACTCCAAAGGTGTCCATTTGCGAGCGATCCCAACCAGCTTTGTCTTTCCATAACACACTATAATCATTATAGAATTTTACAGTTTTTAAATTAGGGAAATACTTGGTTTGCACAGGTTGGGTATAACCGATATTAAAAGAACCAATCGTCCCTTCAGTTGCGACAAAATAAGCAGGTGTTATACCATTCGCTTGCATTAAAATTTGATCATTATTTAAACCCTCTGGGTTTTTTGCATCATATTTATAGCGAATCGCTGAAGTTTGCACATTCCATTTTTCGTAATTGTTTAAGCCATGCACTCCAAATGCATAATAATTGCCATTTTTATCCGTCGCTTTATTACGCAATTGTGAATATGCCCCACTGACACCAAACTCCTGTTTACCAAATTCCAAATCCATTTTATGGGCATAACGTAGATTGAGCTGATTTCTTTTTTCATTGAGATATTGCTGTTGGTGAGGCAGCACATTATCCAATTTATCCGCCGAACCTGACTCTGGCGAATAACGAATATTGCCTGGACTCATGATTGGCATATACGCCACGGTAAAATCATGTGTTGGCGAGGTATTTTTCCAACTCAATCCCGGCGCTACGCTATCGGCAAATCCTAAGAAAAATGGGATCGGGAAAGTCCATGCATGCTCTGGGAATGGATAAATTCCAAAAGGCTTATAAATAATTCCGGCCTGAAAATCATTATTGTCATCAGGCTTATACCCGACAAAACCATGTTCAACAGAACGTTTATGATCACTTTGGAAGGCATAACTTACATCCAAATAAAATTGATCATATTTTCCCTTAATATTTAAACGGGCATTATCAAACAAAAATTTGCCATTATTGGGGCTTTCCCATCGCTCATCGCGATAATTGGTTCGGACAAAACCGCCTAATTTCAATTGTTTTAAACCATCTTCAGTTTCCCATTGGAACGGTGAAGGTTGTGCATTGGCATAGGCTTGAAATGAGATCAAACTCGATACAATTAATCCTAAATATTTAATTTTTAACATGAGAACCTCCTCAGCAATTTGTTCTCCCGAACGCATTGCCATTCAATTTTTTTAATTTATTTGTTTACTAATGTTTTAGGCAAAGACAGCACAATGAAGCAACTCAACAATAAACATGCTGAGAACACGATGAGTGCGCCTTCTGGTTTACCGGTAATCTGAATGGCATAACCCACCAAAGTGTTACTGACTAAGCCGGCAATGTTGGCAATAGAACACGCCAGTGCAAACCCTGTCGCCGCCGCAGTTCCTGATAAAAAAGTTGCAGGAAGACTAAAAAACACGGGGATGGTGCCTGTGGTCGCAATCGCAGCAATCGAGAACAAAATCAAGGTCATGACAATATTGCTACTAAACATTGTGGTTAAAAACAGTGCGACTGCACCAAAAATAAATGGTACGACCATATGCCAACGACGCTCTCTATATTTATCTGAGCTCCGCCCAATGACCAACATTGCAATCAAACCAACAATACTTGGAATGGCAACCAGTAATCCGATATTTAATAAATTGGCAACGCCTGTGGTTTTAATAAATGTCGGCAACCAAAAGCCCATAGAATAGGTACACAGCAACATCGAAAAATTAATTGCACCGAGTTTTAGGATATTGGTATTGAAAAATCCATCTTTAAAACTATGCTTTTGTTTGGCAGAGTCATTGCCTTCTAAATCTTTATTGAGGTTTTTTTCAATGATTGATTTTTCAGCATCATTGAGCCATTTGGCTTTGGAAAAGTGATTCGGTAACATTTTAAATGTCAAAATACCCAAGATCACGCTTGGAAGTGCCTCTAAAAAGAACAACCATTGCCAACCTGCCCATCCATAAACTTGATCAAAGGTGGTCATGATCCAACCTGATAGCGGACTACCAATAATCACCGCCAAGGGTAAACCAATCATAAATAAGGCAATGATCTTAGCGCGATAATATGTTGGGAACCATGTGGTTAAATAATACAAAACCCCGGGTAAAAAGCCTGCTTCCGCAGCACCGAGCAGAAACCGTAGCGCATAAAACTGCATCGGTGTGGTCACAAACATGGTTAAACCAGACAAAATCCCCCATGTAATCATAATCCGCGCAATCCAAATTTTTGCGCCGACCTTTTCCAGAACCAAGTTACTGGGTACTTCAAAAATAATATAGCCAACAAAGAAAAGCCCTGCACCTAACCCAAACGCAGCCTCACTCAAGTTCACATCATTTAACATGTGTAATTTGGCAATCCCGACATTAATTCGGTCTAAATAGGCTGCGATATAACAGAAACACAGGAATGGAATCAGTTTCCAAATCACTTTTTTATAAACCTGAACCTCTTGTTCAGGATAAATTTCTTGTGGTTTTACAACACTGGTAGACATATCTAACTCCTTTAGATAACAAACCAAGTGAGTTGTTTTTCTTGTAATACTTAGAACAAAATGAACAAAGCTTTTATGTCACTGATGATCTGCACATTCTCTTTTGTTTTAATGCATCACCAAAAACCATTCTATCCTTGGTTTTTTATTACCCTAACGTCCATAATTTTTAGCTGTATCAATCATCAATTTTTGTTTTGAGTGAAATAATTCAAGACCTCTTGTTTTGATACAACATCTCCATACTTACTATCGATATCAAACAGGTTGGCTTCATGGGGTTCACGATGACGATCCCCAACACAGTCACGGATCACAATGGTTCTAAATCCATGTTGCACAGCATCCACGGCTGTTGCGCGAACACACCCACTGGTCGAACAACCCACAATAATCACGGTATCTATCGCCTCAGCGTTTAAAACCGATGACAAACTTGTTGCAAAAAAAGCACTTGCATAATTTTTAGTGATCACCAATTCAGTGTCGAGCGGTTGAACTTGTGGGCAAAATTGAGTGGCTGGATTACCCACTGTCATCGCTGCCATTACGGGTGATTTTTTTACCCACATTCCCCCGTCAATTTGGTTTTTCGCGTGATAAAGAATATTGGTGTGAATCACTAAAATATTCTGTTCACGTGCCAGTGCCAAAACCGCTTCGGTTTCTTGAACTGCAATAATCACATCAGGCGCATATAAAGGCTCAGATGCCGTAATATAAGACTGGATAAAATCGACCAACAGCAGCACGGGTTTCTTGCCAAAACCAATTCGATTTCCCCACACGCCTTGATAATTATCATTTAGGGATTGTTGATTCATTTCACACTCCTTATGCATATGCGCCAGAGAGCAATGCACCAGCACCCGGTACAATTGGCTCTAAATCCATTGCTTTAAGCATCTGATAGGTTGTTGCAATTGCTGCTGAAATCACGGGCTTACCCGTAAGTGCCTCAACTTTAGCGACTACAGGAAGTGACTGCATTTGCACACATGCTGAAAGCACAATCACATCTGCATCTTGGTAATTCAGCTTTTGCACAATGTTGGGCAAATCAGCAGGGTCATGTTGCGCAACAGCAATGTTGTCAGCGATTTCTAAGGCCACATAATCGAGAATTTCAAAACCCTCTTTAGCAATGTAATTCACCACCAATTCGGTTAAGGGTTTCATATAGGGCGTAACAACAACAATTTTTTTCGCCTTCATCAGCTTCAAACAGTCAACCAAAGCGCCAGCACTGGTGACGACAGGCGCTGCAGCATCATTATCAACCGTGACTCGATGTAGACGTTTTTCTGACTCCCGGTGATAACCGATGCCCATGGACATAATCGCAACCAGACAGGCATATCCCAATACATCCACTTGGGCATCTGAAAGTTCTAAAGCACAACGGTCAGACTGTGCATCCATTGCCGCAAGCTCTTCTTTTTTGACATGTTTCATCCGCATACGGCTAGAGTGGAAGGTAAATGTTTCAGGACGAATCAGTTGACGTGCTTTCAACATCGCTGGAATTTCAGTTTCCATCGTGGTATTGGAACTGGGTACGATTTGACCAATTTTATAAATTCGTTGCATGAGCATTCCTCCTTAAATAAGCCTCTGTCCTAAAAAATCTGAAAAGCCGGCTAAGAAACCATTTAAGTCATCCCAAGGAATCATATGCCCTGCATTTTCCACACGGCTCACCAAAATCTGTGAATTAAGCAATTGGATTTCTGCAATATCGCCTGCCGAGATCACATCGCCTTTGCCAGCCACCATTAATAAAGTTGGTACTTTGATTTTTGAGATATATTGATGAATATCAACATGATGAAAATCATGAAAAGACTTGATAACGGCTGGTAAATAACAACTATGTAGCCACTCTGCACGTAATTGTCTTTGCGCTAAAGTCCAAGATGGGCAATATTGCTTCATGTCTTCTGCATTCATCCCCTGAATCGCTTGCTGAATAGAATCGACATACCAGGATAATTGGCTCGGATAAACACGTCGTCCTGGACCTGAGACAGGTGGATCAATTAAGACTATTTTTTTCAAACCTTTTGGCTCAAACGCAGCACAACGAATCGCAAAACGCGCGCCCATCGAGTGCCCAACCAAATAATAAGATTCCAAGTCCAATTTTTTAACAAAATCTAGAATATCTTGCGCACAGGTATCGGTGTCATATTGCAGATGCTCCCCCGAAGAAGACAGCCCTCGGCCTCGAATATCCAAAACATAGACATCAAAAAATTGTGCTAATTTTTCCGCTACAAATCCCCAAGTAATGGCAGGACTGGTAATCCCGGGGATCAACACCAAAGCATGCCCTCTCCCACCATAACGAAGATAATGTAAGCGGACTTGATTGATCGCTACATTAGACCCATACAGGAATTGACTCATACGGCCTCCTCCTCATTTAATGCATGTGCATATACATCATATCCATACACCCAAGCTGGATCTTCTTGGCTTTTTAAGAAGGTATTGGCATTGGAAACTTCTTGCACTCGACTCGCACGTTGTTTACGATTTTGTTCATATAATTTGAATGCCTCCTGATAGTGGTCCAACCCTGTTTGCAGCAAACAACGCGTGAGCATTGCGGCATCTTCAATCGCCATACCTGCGCCTTGTGCCATATGCGGTTTCATGGGATGGCAAGCATCGCCAAGCAACACCATCCGGCCATTGCTCCATATCGGTAGTGGATTACGATTGTTTAATGGCCACTTGGTAATATCTTCACTGGCTTCAATCATGGCTTGGATGGTTGGATGAAAATCTTTAAATGTTTCAAATAGTTCTTGTTTTGAGCAAGGCACAAAACTTTGCCCTTGGAAATCCCATGCTGGATGAGGCACACCTGTAACAAAGTAGTACTCATCACGTTCTTTGGTGGTGTAATAGGCCATCATATGGCGATCCTCATACCACCATTTAACACAGTCATCTAAATCAAATTGCTGTTTTAATTTCTCTAATTGTTCTCCTTTAATCATGGCACGGTGCGCAACCCAACCACTGTATAAAGGGGCTTCTGGTCCAAGAATGATTTCTCGAATTTTTGAGTTAATCCCATCAGCACCAATCACAATATCAACATCACTTACTGTGCCATCCTCAAAGCTTAGCGTTACTCCATCTAGCTTTTGAGTAACAGCACTTAAGCGCTTGGCAAAATGTAATTTGTCTTGCTGCAATGCTTCGATTTGTCGGGCATGCATATCACCACGATGGATCGTGATATAGGTTGCCCCATATCCAGTCAAACCAACATTGGACATATAGTCTGCAGTATTTCCATCACGGCTGACCCAATGCGTTGGATGACATCCCATGTCTTCCAAATCTTGCTCTAAACCCATTTCTCGAAAGATTTTCATAATGTTTGGGCCAATATGAATACCAGCACCTAAACGAGAAAATTCTGCTGCTTGTTCATAGACATCAACATCAAAACCCGCTCTCTGTAGTAGCAGTCCCATTGAAGCGCCACCAAGACCTGCACCAATCACTGCAATTTTTTTTGCTTTATTCATTGTTTACTCCATCAAACAAATTTTTCTTTTAATAGATATACTCCACGATAATATTAAAGTCTACACACTTTAAATTATCAAACAAATCTCAATCCATAAAATCAATTAAATATTTGTTTATTATTAATAATTAATTTAATTACAATGATGTAATAAATGTACAATCCATCTTATCAAAGTGTATACTCTTTAAAAATACAAAAAACAGCGATGAAAAAGGAGCACCATCATGCCTGTAAATAGCACTGAACTGACCCAAATGTTTGAGCATGTTTTAACCTTATCCAAAATCGATGAAACACAAAGTGTGGCGATTTTAAAAAGTCATTATTCACATCAACAAACCGTTCAAGCCGCACTTGATGCAGCATGTCGGTTAAAAGCCAAAGTATTTATTTTAGAATTACCTTCATTTAATCATCCCCAAGCCATGGGGGAACGATATGACCGCTTATTGTGGTGATACTGCGTTAACGGGTAATTTTGCTGCACAACAAGCACTTGAATCTGTCGACCTCATCATTGACACCATGATGTTGCTGCACTCACCAGAACAAGAACAGATTTTAAAAACAGGAACACGAATTTTACTGGCCGTGGAACCCCCAGAAATTCTCGCTCGTATGCTGCCCACACAAGAAGACAAACATCGGGTTCAAACTGCTGAAAAATACTTAAAGAAAGCGAAAAGTATGCATGTGACCTCAAAGGCAGGCACAGATTTTTATGCTCCGCTTGGGCAATACCCTGCTGTAACTGAATATGGCTTTGCTGACGAAGTTGGGCGCTGGGATCACTGGCCGAGTGGTTTCTTATTCACTTGGCCCAATGAAAATATGGCAGAAGGCATCTTGGTTTTAGATATTGGTGATATTTTATTACCCTTTAAAACCTATGCCCGTGAAAGAGTTACTTTAGAAATCGAAAAGGGGGTAATTACTCAAATTCATGGTGGATTTGAAGCAGAATATCTCCGTGATTATATGAAATATTTTAATGATCCAGAGGTGTATGGAATTTCACACATTGGTTGGGGCTTACAACCTCGAGCACAATGGACAGCGATGGGTTTGCATGATAAAAATGATGGCATGTGTATGGATGCACGTGCTTTTAATGGTAACTTTTTATTTTCAACGGGACCTAACACAGAAGTAGGTGGTAGCCGTAAGACCCCATGTCATATGGATATTCCACTTCGTAACTGTACAGTGAAACTCGATGATTTAGTGGTTGTTGATCAAGGCGTTCCTATAGCGCTCAGCTAACGCGAAGAAACTAACTATTAAAATCAAATGTTTAATACATCCAACCAAAGCATAACGACCAAGTAGCATTATGGTCGTTATTTTTATGCAATCCTTTTATACTGGCCCTGTTAAAGTTTAAAAAAAGCTTCAATATTTTAAATCTTCGGGTCTAATTTTCCTCACATGATAAAGAAGTCAAACATGAATGATGAATATGTAATTGAAGAACAAGTGGGATATTTACTTAGACGGACTTACTTTCATCATTTAACGATTTTTCAACAAAGTTTGGATGAAACTCGCCTCACTTCGGTTCAGTTCGCTGTACTTTATGCCATCAATAAATTAAAAGAATGTTCGCAAAAAGAATTGGTTGAGGAAACTGGTATCGACCAAGCAACCATTCGTGGCATTATCCAGCGATTAAAAGACAAGCTTTTTATTTCACAAGATCCTGATCAACATGACAAACGCAAGGTGTTGATTCATATTACACCATCGGGTATTCAAGAGCTTTCACAAGCGATTCCGATTGCTGCAAGTATTAGTGACTTAACCCTCGCTGCATTAAATCCCGCCGAAAAAATTGCTTTAAAATTTTTACTTAAAAAAATTCTGGGGCATTCATTAGATTAGGAGATTTTAAGCAATAGGCTTTCTCCATTAACAAAACATTATTTAAAAATAACCCTTTAAATTACAAATCGGTTTTTGATCCATGCCTCGACTTTTTTACGTTGAATCCCTTTCGTTACAGATAGATATGCAAACTTTTCGAAATTGAATTGTATATTTAAAAATTGCTCTATATGCGTCAAAAACAGGTTTAAATTCAACAAATCCACTGATGGAAATTTCATCTGATCGATATCAATTGTAAATGTACCGCTTTGTTTTAAAATGATCCTTTTTCTCTTTAAAGAAAAATCATTCATTATCTCGACCCTATAAGTATCATTCAATGCTTCAGGCGAATTTAATCTAATTTCTAATATATAACGACGGTTCTTTTCTTCATCAGTAAGTTCTCTTGGTGTCAACCATTCACCATCGGTTGTTAAAATAAATGAAATTGACCAATTGAATAGATCAACTGGATGAATATCTAATCGCTTCAATAATTGATAAGCAGGCAACTCGGGCAAGCGTTGATCATAATACTGTCGAATTTGCTCAACAGAAGGATGAGGCGCCTCCAAGAAATTAAAAATTTCAAAAAGATTTGCTAAATACGCAGGCTGATGACGAATATTTTCTAAAATAAAATCATCAAAATATTGAATGACTTCAGGATTTTTAGAGAAACTCAATACAGCCCAGACGGCTCTTAAACTTCCGATATCATGATTGCTTAAATCATAAAGTTCATTGCTCAGTTGATATTTAGCTAAACAATTGAGTAAAAACTTATCTACTTCACTGGTAGAAAGTAGGTGTAATTTATGAACATTTTTACCATCAGGTAAATATGAATCATTGTCTAGTTTTCGAATCAACTGCTGAACTAACTTTTCACTCGGCTGAGTTAAGTGCTGTTTATGATCGAGCAAAATCTTGTGTAATGTTCTCATAGGAACCAACGCCTGATCATGTCTAATCCGCTTTTAACTGCTTTAAAATCGTTTTAAGGATTTGAATACGTGCCGTGTACTTATCATTGGTCGCAACCACATGCCACGGTGCATACTCAGTATTGGTTCGTTCAAACATATCCGCAGCCGCATTTAAATAATCGTCCCAATGTCCACGATTTCGCCAGTCATCAGGGGTAATTTTAAAGCGTTTATGCGGTGTTTGTTCACGTGCTTTAAAACGTGCTTCTTGTTCATCTTTGCTGATTGCCAACCAGAATTTAACCAACACGGTTTGATTATCCGTTAAATCTTTTTCAAAGCGATTAATTTCATCATAGGCACGTTGCCATTCCGCAGGTTTGGCAAAGCCTTCAATACGTTCAACCAATACTCGACCATACCAAGTACGATCAAAAATGCTGATCTTTTCCTCAGGTTGAATCTTGGTCCAAAAACGCCATAAATAGGGTCGGCGCAATTCATACTGTTCTGGTGCAGCAATGGTATAAATCTCGTATTCACGCGGATCAAGATTTTTCACAATCCGCTTGATTGCCCCACCTTTACCTGCTGCATCCATGCCTTCAAAGGTTATGATGACATTGCGTGAATCATTGCGTAGCGCTTCCGATACTTTTTTGGTTAATTTCTTTAATTCAGCTTTATATTGATCTTTATCCAGTTCTTCTGTAGCAGGTTGCAATAACGACTCAGGTACAGTCGCCTGTTTCCACTTGGTTCTCACTGCTGTTTTATGTCGAGGCAACTGCTTTAACGCTTGCAAAATATACTGAGCAAATTGTTGATCTCGAGCAACACAATCTTCGCAATCAATCACATACCAATCATCAGTAAAACGTTGACGTAATTTTTGCACAATGTCGTATTGTTTTTTATTCCGCCAATCCAAACCCATTAACTTATGCCAACGCTGTTCAGACGCATCCATTGAATCTAAACGCTTTTGTAAGCTTTTCCATGGTAGATCAAACCAAATTTTAATCACATCAACATGATTATTTTTTAGGTCTTGTTCATAAGCACGCATATTTTCAATATAGGTATCGAACAAGGTTTCATCTAAAGGTTTAGAAACATGCATCGCTGTTGACAATAAGTCACTGTACCAATTGCCAAAAAACAGCTGAATTTGCCCTTCTGATGGAATGTGCCGTGCATAAGGCTGCCAAAAACTTTGTTTACTGCTAAATAAACTGGCTGGATCTGCTTTAACCCGTAAGTAACGAGGATCAACCCATTCACGTAATTGTTTAACCGCTTCCCCTTTCCCCGCAAGCTCGATACCACTGACTAAAATAACCAAGCTTTTGGCATTATTTTTATCTTTAGAATTCTTTAAGGCATATTGTGCCTCAATCAGATCAACGGATAACTCTTCTTCATCACGTAATGCAAACGCTAATTGTTCTTCAATCATCTGCTTCTCTATGGTCTGAAACTTCAACTGAGTATACCCATTCCCTAAAATAGAGTTATATTATTTTTCTGTATAAAATCTTTGATATTGGCTATTTAAAAAGCCACTGACCATATTTCTCTATTGTTTTTTAACTTTTGTCATAGTGATACGTGCCAACTGCCTTTATGCTGTTACTAAACGAAATCTAGAGTTTTTGTATGTCAAAACTTGCTGCACTTGATCAGCTTTTAGAACAATATCAACAATTGAGTTATCACACTGACCCAATTCTAGAAAAACGCCTGCATGAAGCACAAGACTGGTTAAAAATGCGTATTGAAAAGACCCATCATGCGCTATTCAATCAAAAAGAAAATCAATTGATGGCAAAATATTTTATCAACCGCTTATATGGTGGACCTGAATTTGATGATTTGGCGATACAGATTGAACGTTTATTAAAATATGCACATAAAGCAGAAAAAATTCTCCCTGAAAATGCCATTAAGACCGGTTTAAAATCTGTTGGATTGGCGGTACTTGCTATGCAACTCGATGAACAAGTCGCGGCACAATTACTCAAGGATTACCCTGTTGATCAAGTGATTGATGATGAAATGATGCGACTGACCTTGCTGAAATTAGATCAAGCAGAAGCCCGTCAACAACAGCTGGGTTTATTGGATGATTTGGGTGGTGCACTAGACAAATACATGCGTTCATTTATTATGCATACTGCATTTAAAATGTGTAAAGGCACTGCAATCAAATATAAATTTGAATTGATGTATGACTTTATTGGCGAAGGTTTTATTGCGATGAAACCGATGAAATCTGCAGCTGATTTTATCCATGCATTTACCCTAAAAGAACGTGATATTGTCGAAAAAGTGCATGCTGGAGATCCCAATCCATTTCAGGATTAATTTAATTTTTGGCTGTATCAAACCGATCTCTAAGATCGGTTTTTGTATATTATTCATAACAATTTCATGATCAGGACTGCAAAATTATGCAGAATCTGTCATTATGCAGAGCAATATAAAATTTCCCATTTTTGTGTTCAGGAGTGACTCAAATGTCGAATGAAAACCAAAAGCCTACAGCCCCTGCTGAAACGGCAACGAATACAGACAAAGTGAGTCCATTTCTAACAGAACCATTACCGCAAGGTACTCCACAAGGTCAACAACAGTCCTTGCAGCAACAACTGGTAGATACGCCAGTTTCAGGGACTGTGCCAAAATACAACCTCCCACGTGGTGCCAATACAGGTAATGTCGGCGCAACTACGCATTTCGGCTACAAAACTGTTAATAGTGAAGAAAAAGCGCAAAAAGTCGCTGAAGTCTTCCATTCTGTCGCAAGCAAATACGACATTATGAATGATTTAATGTCATTTGGTATTCACCGCCTTTGGAAACGCTTTGCGATCAATATGTCAGGTGTACGTCGTGGTCAGCACGTGCTTGATATTGCAGGCGGCACAGGTGACTTAGCCAAAGTTTTCAGCCGCGAAGTTGGCCCGACAGGTCATGTGGTTTTATCTGATATTAACGAGTCAATGTTGAATGTTGGTCGTGATCGTTTGATTGATGCTGGCTGTACCAATGTTGATTTTGTATTGGCCAATGCTGAAACCTTAGAGCCATTTGCAGACAATAGTTTTGACTTGCTCACCATCAGCTTTGGTCTACGTAATGTGACCGATAAAGACGCTGCACTCCAAGCGATGTATCGTGTATTAAAGCCAGGTGGTCGTTTACTGATCCTTGAGTTCTCAAAACCAGTATTTGAACCATTTTCAAAGCTATATGACTTCTATTCTTTCACGGCTTTACCATTTATGGGCAAAGTTGTTGCCAATGATGCAGAAAGTTATAAGTATTTGGCCGAATCTATTCGTATGCATCCAGACCAACGCACCTTAAAAGGTATGATGGAAAATGCCGGTTTCCAAAACTGTGATTACCACAATTTAACCGGTGGTATCGTGGCGGTACACCGTGGCTTTAAACTGTAATTTCCTCAAGATATAACAAGCAAGGTTGAATTATGTGGTCAATTCTGGCACTCGGTGCAGTTGAACGATTAATCAATCAGTTTATTAATTTGGATGCAATTACCCGCATCCAATTTAATCAGTTACAAGGCAAACTGTTACGTGTCGTGATGGATACGCCTCAGCTTTCTGTCGATGTTTACTTTGATCAAAATAAAATCCGTCTTGAACCGACTGTGACTGGTAAAAGCGAAACACCTTCAATTTTTGAACAACGTCCTTTTGACAAAAATGTTGCGATTGCAGAAGCGACAGCAACATTACATGTAAAGAATGTTGTTGAATTGGCTAAATTATTTGTTGCGGATGATATTGGCAATATTCCTCTACAAGGTGATTATCACCTGTTACAGGACATTCAAAATATTATCCAACAGCTTGAGCCTGATTTGGCAGCCCAGCTTAGCCCGTGGATTGGTCCTGCACTCGCACATGAAATTGGCAAAATCCAACTGGCGCCAAAGCATCTCAAACGCTCACTGCAAAGTCATTTATTTTTTGTGGAAGACTTTTTAAAAGAAGATACGGGTGTATTGGCTCCGCGTTGGCAAATGGATGATCTGCAACAAGATACCCGCCAACTGAACCAAAATATTGACCGACTTGAAGCAAAAATTCAGCAACTTCAATCTCACTTTACTCAAAATCAAGATCAGGTAATTTAATATATGATTCCGCATATTGCCCGTTTATTCGAACTTTGGCGCATCGCCGCGCACTATAGACTCGACACACTGGTCCCTGCGGAAGAATTACCTGAAAAAGCTCGGCATGCTTTAGCTTTAATTCGCTTACACCCTGCGGCATGGTCAAGTAAAGAACGTAAAAACCCGCTCAAGCTTAAAGAAGCATTAGAAGAAATGGGGCCTTTAGCAATTAAGCTGGGGCAATTACTTTCCACGCGTCGTGATTTAATTCCACCTGAAATTTTACAACAATTGGTTTTATTACAAGATCGGGTTAAACCCTTCGAGGTCAATATTGCAAAAGCGCGTATTGAGCAATCGCTGAAAGCCAATATTTCTACAATTTTTGCCCGTTTTGATGAACAACCTTTGGCTGCTGCATCTATTGCACAAGTCCATACTGCTGCGCTCCATGATGGTCGTGAAGTGGTGGTGAAAGTCACTCGTCCAGATATTCGCAGTCAGATTCTACAGGATTTTGAAATTCTGCAATGGCTAGGAGCAAGCTTAGAAAAACGGCTTGAAGCAGCTCGTGCAGTGCATTTGTCTGAAATCATCCAGAATTATCGTCAAGTGATTTTAAATGAACTAGATCTTACGCTAGAAGCAGACAACACCCGTCGTATGCGTCATTACTTCACGGGTTCAAGCATGATGTATGTGCCTGAAGTCTATATGGACAGCAAAGATGTTATGGTTGCTGAGCGGATCACCGGTGTTCCCATTTCGGATATTGAAACCTTTGAAAAGCTCGGAATGGATCGTAAAGATCTTGCTGAAAAGGGTTTAACGATTTTCTTTACACAAGTATTTCGTGACAATTTCTTCCATGCCGATATGCATCCCGGCAACGTATTTGTTGAAACCTTGAATCCAAGCCACCCTCGTTATATTGCCCTTGACTGTGCAATTATGGGTGAGCTATCTAAACAAGATCAGATGACCGTTGCACGTATGTTGCTTGCGGTCATGAACAGCGACTTCTTACAACTGATTCAAATTGTGCATCAGGCGGGCTGGATTCCACCGGGTACCGATCAAGATGCGCTATCCCGTGAAATGCGTCGCACTGTTGGACCAATGGTGTCCAAACCGATGCATGAATTGGACTTTGCAGGTATCTTGATTCAAGTCATGGACATTGCGCGTCGTTTCCATTTAGAAATTCCACCACAATTGATGTTATTACTCAAAACACTAGTACATGTGGAAGGTTTAGGTACCGATTTATATCCTGAACTCGACATTTGGAAACTGGCAAAACCGATTCTCACCGAATGGGTAAAAGCACAAATGAATCCTCAGAAAAACTTAAAAGAGTTAGGACAGAAAATTCCTGACTTACTTTTAGGCGCACAGGATTTCCCAACCTTGATGGTTGACAGCTTAAATGGTTTAAAAAATCAATCTGCATGGCATGCAAAACAACTGCATGAGTTGCAAATGATGCGTTTAGAAGTGGAACAGCAACAAAAACGTAGCTGGATTTTCGGCAGCATCATGGCGATTTTGCTCTCTATTGCAATCATTGCACCGTGGTATATTTCAATTGTTTTGATTGTCTTGGCCACTGTTTTAGCAGTTTGGCGGATTGCCAAATAAAGTGATTCAGCCTATTCAATGAATAGGCTTTTTTGTCTATGACTGCTAAGTCACCGAGTGACAGCTCTCGCCATTGTTCAATCTATCACGCACTCTAAAATAAAAATATTCGTTTGAGTGAGTGAAATCATGACCCAAATTCTACAAAAACGCCCTGCAGCAATCACCTTACGTGCAGGCTCACTCGCCAAACAACACATACAACAAGAAGGCTTATCTGCACATCAAGTCGATATGATTCCCGGCGCAGCTGGCGGCCCCAAAGGCATTGGTTTAATGGGCTTGGATCAGGCGATTTTCGGTGATTTTCTACAGCGTGCCAAACAACGACGTTTTTTAATTGGTTCATCTGTTGGTGCATGGCGCTTTGCTGGAATTTTAGCGCAAGGTGAACAACTCGGTCCTGAGCGTTTGGCAGAGTTATATATCAACTTGCCCTTTCATAAAAAGATGACCATTGCAGAGATTGAAAAAATATCTCGCGAGATGCTGTACAGCATTTTAGACCAACACAGCCAAAAATTGGTCGAACATCCCGAATATCACCTTACGATTATCGCAGCCAAAGCAGAACATTTATTTCAAAGTGATCAAAAGCTTGCACTGTATAGCTCCTTACTCGGCATTATCGGCAGTAATGCAATTTCAAGAAACCATCTGAATAAATTTATGCAGCGAGTCATTTGTCAACCTGCTCAGTTCCCACAATTTAAAATTCAGGATGATGCTTTTAAAACCCATTATTTAAATTTTAATCAGCACAATGTTGCGGATTGGTTGATGGCCTCAGGTTCGATTCCGGCAGTTACACCTGCGGTAAAAAATATTGCCGATGCGCCACAAGGCGCGTATCGAGATGGTGGTTTGATCGACTATCACATCGATTTGCCTTTTGAGAGTAAAGGGATTGTTTTATATCCACATTTTGCCGACAGTATCATCCCAGGCTGGTTTGACAAAATGTTTAAATCTCGCACAGCCAATCCTGCAAACCAAGCACGGACTTTACTGATCTCGCCTTCTCAAGACTATTTAAAATCTTTGCCTTTAGGACGGTTACCAGATCGCAAAGATTTTGTGATGAAAGGTCTGGATGATCAGAAGCGAAAACAATTATGGAAGCAGTCTGTGGCAGAAAGTCAGCGACTAGGTGATGAATTTTTAGAAATGCTGGAGAAACAAAATTTTGCTGAAGTGATGCTAGATTTATAATTATTCTCCCCCATTGACTACCTCATCTAACGGTGAATAAATATGATTTTCAACAACTTAAATACATCACAACAGTATTCTCGATGACTTGAGATATCAGCCTGAGAAATGAGCCAGTCATGGCTCAAGCTTTACGTATTATTTTTTACTGAATTTAATCCGTATCTGGTTTCGCCTATAGGCGTTGATTTTTGGCTAAGATCCATTAGGGTCTGTTGACATTTCATAAATGGTTTGCGTTGTAGGTTAAAATTGAGCATGAGACGTATACGTCGTAAAGCAGGAAACGAAGAGAATAGCGGGACTATTTCCGAGTTTCATAACGTACTGAGATAATTTTAGCCACAACCCTGAGCAAGAACAAAGCACTGCTTTGTTTGCAGCGCAAGGCGCAGCGGGGACTAGTAAAAAAAGAGCTTGATTCAAATTACTGCTTGTTAATTCCCTGCTTTTTGTTAAATTTAAATCATTCAAAGCACTTACTCTAATAATGAATCAAACTAAAACGCCAAAATTTGCCATCGTCGGTGCAGGAACAGCAGGGCTTGCTGCAGCAATTTTACTCGCACAACAAAATATTCAAGTTACTATTTTTGAGAAAGTATCTGAGCTTGAACCTGTCGGTGCTGGCTTATTGCTTCAACCGTCTGGACTTGCAGTTTTTGAGCACTTAGGTGTGCTTGATGATGCGGTTAAACTTGGTGCAATGGTCACAGGCTTAGAGGGACAACTCGCCAATGGCTTTAAACTGGTAGATAGTCATTATGCCCAAGCCCATCCCGATTTTTATGGTTTAGGTATCCATCGAGCAAGCTTATGTCATGTTTTGCAAAATAAATGCCATGAATTTCCTGAACTGATCACTTGGCACATGAATGCCGATATTGAAAAACTTAAAGAATCAGCAGATGAAATCCGAGTTTTCGGTCAGGTCAATGGTGAGTCTTTTGATGAAGTCTTTGATAGCGTTATTGTTGCCAATGGTGCAAGAAGCCAATTAAGACCGATCGAATGGGTTAAAATCGATCAAGCTTACCCTTGGGGCGCGAAATGGACCATTGTGCCTGAATGTTTGCAGCTCGATACTCAAATTTTGCACCAATTTTATGATCGCTCTAAGATCATGATGGGAATCTTACCTACAGGCGCAATTCCCACTCAGCCCAAGCAACGACTTTCCAGTATCTTCTGGAGTCTTCCAACCGATCAGCTTGGAAATTTCTTACCTCATCAACAAGCCCGTACAGAGTGGTTAAAAGCGCTATCCAAACGCTGGAAGCCCGCAGCAGAGTGGTTAGAGCAAGTGATCGCCAATCCTGAAGAAAAGCAACAATGGCTTTCTGCCCATTATCGTGATGTAGTGCTGTCTAAATTTGGGCAAGGACGTATCGGTATCATTGGAGACGCTGCACATGCCATGAGCCCGCAGCTTGGACAAGGTGCAAATATGGCGCTTTTAGATGCATGGGCTTTGGGACAAGCAGTTCAAGTTGCCCGAAACAATCAAACGATCGATTATACAAAGCTATGGCAGTGCTATCACCAACATCGCAAAAGCTCATCTGCATTCTATCAATTTTTAAGCCGTTTACTCACGCCCCTTTACCAGTCTGATCTTTGGTGGGCAGGCGGTTTACGAGATCTAAGCTTCTCTTGGATGTATCGTATCCCTTATTTTCGTAAAGAAATGGCAATCACTGTGTCGGGATTAAAATCAGGTATGTTTACCCAAATGAAGTATGAAGATATTGCTCGATCATCCTTGGTAAGAGAAAAATAATGTGCACTCAAGTTACCCATTCTGTAATTTTAAAGTGTGGACAAGCGTTTTAATCTCGACTCAATCCATAATCAATATTTTCCTAAAATGCTGGAAATAACGTACACTATACAACCGCTACCATGTCAACGTAGCGCTCTTTCTTTTTATAACTTGGTGAAATCCTATGAACAATCTGCAATGGCTCGATGAAGTAAAATTTAACGAACAAGGACTTATTCCTGCTATTGCACAGCATCATCAAACTGGACGTATTTTGATGGTGGCATGGATGAACCGTGAAGCATTACAACTGACTGCTGAAAAAATGCAGGGCGTTTATTTTTCTCGTTCACGAAATAAATTATGGTTTAAAGGCGAAGAGTCTGGCCATTTTCAAACCGTTTATGAAATCCGTTTAGACTGTGATGCAGATGTCATCGTCTTACAAATTGAACAGCATGGTGGAATCGCCTGCCATACAGGTCGAGAGTCTTGCTTCTATCGCAAGCTCACTGCAACGGGTTGGGAAATTGTCGATGCACAATTAAAAGATCCAAATGCAATATACGGTGAAAAACCTTCATCGAATTCGCATACTATTGCCATGAATAGCTCCAATGCGCAGGCTGAACAAGTCGAAGTCTTGGGTTATTTAGGCAAAATGATGGCTGAACGTAAAGCAGCTGATCCAGATTCTTCTTATGTGGCAAAGCTTTACCATAAAGGTTTAAATAAAATCTTAGAGAAAATTGGTGAAGAAAGTATTGAAACCATCATTGCTGCTAAAGATTTTAAATCTGAAGCGTGTGAAGATCATAAAAATGATCTGATTTATGAAGTTGCAGATCTATGGTTCCATACCATTGTGATGCTTGGTTATTTTGAGTTGGACGTGCAATTGGTACTCAACGAGCTTGCACGCCGTCAAGGGCTTTCTGGCTTAGTTGAAAAAGCCAATCGAGATCATTAATTTGGCATTTATAAAAAAAGCAGCGAAATATCGCTGCTTTTTTTATTCAAAATCGAAATTAAGAAGATTTTTTCTCAACCGAAGGTGCAATTGGGTCTGCCGTAATATAACCAACAGCCGCTGCGAACTTGTTGTTATAGTTGGTGTTAATCGCTGCATCAAGTTGAGCAAGCATGTCTTTACTTAAACCGTTACGTGAACCATCTTCATTATCTTTATAGAAGCGATACCATTCATCACCTGGATGCTGGAAGTTGCTCATGATATATGTCCAACCATTTACTTCATCAACAGCATGTAAACCTGTTGATTCCGCGCCTGCTGGTGCAGATAAAACACGATCCAATTTCTTCGTATCTACATTATAAGCCCACAAGTAATTATTCAAATGATTACCTGAGTCTTCACCAATAAATAACACGCGTAACTTTTCAGAGAACTTCAAGTTATCAGGACTAGCAATTTGTGATGGATCTGCAGTATTCCCGAAACTATCAAAACTGATGTCTTTTCCTTTAAGCAATACGCTTGATTCACTTGGAACCCATTCACTATTAATTGCTACATTTGTGCTGTCGATTTGTCCGCCAGACAATTTATGCTCTAAAATACCACCAGCGGTAATTTTAGGAAACTTCACATTGTGCTCAGCAAGATAACCACTACCGCCTTCAACCATTGAGTCAACAATGTTTGCTAAAGCAGAGTAAGCTTTTTTATCTGTGGTATTTACTGTTGTTCCTTCATTTTTCGTCAATGCCATCGATGCACCAACAAAAGCAGCATAGCGATGTGTTTCAAGGAATGCTGCTGCAAGTTTAGTTTTATCAGAGTTATCTTTCAATTTCAGATAAACACCTGTTTTACTTAAATAAGTAAATTTAAAACCTTGAGCTTCCAATTCTGCTTTTTGGTTGGTCTGTTGCGTTTTCAAACGAGCTTTTGCTGCATCTGCCAATAATTTTTGGTCAGCAGTTGGTTTTGAAGCATCAATCGCTTGTTTTTCATCAGCCGTAGCATCTGTTGGATATTTTGCAATCTGTAATTTTGAATCAAAAATATCAGTGGATTTAATACCACTTTTAATCAAGTTTTCAATCTCTGCACTGGTTGCGTGACCGAGTTTAATCCAAGAAATTTTACCCGATGTTGTATCGGTTAATTGCGTTGTGTATTTTGCAACATACAGTGTTCCCGCAGATAAATCTTTTTCCTTATCTGCAACAAACATAAACAAACCACCATTGGTATAGTCATCACCCATAAGTACTGTACGATTATCCGCAAATACTTGTACCAACTCATGTGAAATACGACCTAGGCAGTAATGCTTTTTCACTAAACCTGTACCATCAGCTTTTACTGTAATTTCAGGCAAATGCCCATAGTTATATGGATTTGCAGAGGTCTCATCACCATATATATTTTTACTGAATGCTTTAAGTGTCGCTGCTGATTGACCTAATCCCTGATTAAATGCATCTGGCTCGTATTCTTCACTTGAAAGATGTGTTCCCCAAGGTGATAAACTCGCACCACACGTAATCCATAGACCATGTGCACTAGACGTATCTACATTGTGGTATTTAATTAAAGTTAAATGACCTGTTTTAGGATCTTGATCTAGAGTAAGGACTGCAATTGGTGATGACAACTTACCGTAAGTATCTCCGCCTGCTTGATCTTTAGTAAGGTATTCAAATTGAACCACATGGAATACTGGATTTCCTGTTACACCCAAAGCTTTTTTATCGGCATCGGTAAAGTCTTTGCCAGTTGCTTGTTTAAAACTGATTAGAGAACTACCATCTGGACAGTCAGAGAAAAATTGGCGCTCTTTGCCTGCTACAGATCTATCGATAATAGGTTGGTTTTTAATATCATAATAACCACCTGCTATAACTTTACCACCTTTACCATCTGGAACTTCAGTACCTGTTAAGAAGAATGGCTTATATCCCAGTTGATAAGTAGTTGAGCTACCATCATCCCAATTAATCGAAAGTTTTGAAGTACATGTTGTAGTAGCCATTGCTGCAACAACTGTCGGTGCATCCATTGGTATAAATGTTGCAGATTTTAATTTAGCTGGATTGATCGGTGGTTTAACTGCAGTATTTTTATCATCATCATTACAACCTGCAAGTGTGGCTGAAGTTGCCATTGCCCCAAGTGGAAGAAATGGAATGCTGGCTAACCAAGTAAGCACTTCACGGCGTGTATGTCGGCTGGCTGAATTTGTCATAACTTTATCCGAATATGTTTTAGAATTTTCCCGTGCTCAGTTTAGAAAGCAGTTATGACAATCTAGTTTCACTTTTAAGTCATTTTAAAGACAAAAGCCCCAATACCTCATATTATGATAAAAATGATCAGGATACGCTCCACAGATTCTTAGCACAGTCGTTTAAATAACATCTTGTTAGATTTCACCCTAGTGCTGAGCAATTTTTGCTATACTCTTTCCCATATTGAATTTTCAAGCTAATAAGATTTTATAAATACTGTGCCTTATTCTTTTACACCCACATCTGAGCAAAGCTTTGCAATCGCAGAAGCGAAAAAAGGACAATCATTTAAAGTGATTGCCTATGCTGGCACAGGTAAAACCACGACTTTGCAGTTAATCAGTGATGCGATGACGGAGCGCCGTGGGATGTATTTGGCCTTTAATAAGGCAATTGCCACAGAAGCACAGAATAAATTTCATCAAAATGTAGATTGTCGCACCTTCCACTCTTTGGCGTTTCGTAGTGTCTCACGTGGAGTAACCGATAAATTACGTCTGCCGCGTTTAAGTCCCAGTTTTATTGCCAAAGAATATCGTCTCGAACCCATCACGCTTCGACGTTTAATGGGCGGGCGTTATGAAAAATATGTGCTAATGCCCAGCCGTTTGGCAAGTTTAGTTGCCAATGCTGTAAGTTATTTCTGCTCGACCAGCTCACAATACCCAGCACCACGTCATATCCAAGCACCAAGTTGGCTGCATGCAGATGATATCGAGTCTTTACAAAAACACCTTTACCCTGCTGTAGAAAGACGTTGGTTAGAATCGATTGATACCAATCATCAAGCAGGCATAGGGCATGATATTTATTTAAAACTCTGGGCATTATCAGATCCATTTATTCCAGCAGATTATGTGCTCTTTGATGAAGCACAAGATGCTGATCCATTAATGCTTGGTATTTTATTGCGTCAGCGTAATACCCAAGTGATTTATGTGGGTGATGCACATCAACAAATTTATGCATGGCGTGGTGCGGTCAATGCCATGCAACAAATGCCACTCCCTGAATCTCGTTTAACCACTTCATTCCGTTTTGGTGATGCGATTGCAGATGTGGCCAATCATTTGCTCGGTGCATTGGATGAAACTGTGCCTTTATTGGGCAATCCTGAAATGAAATCGAGTGTGGTCAATAAACCACATACTAAAATGCGTGATGCGATTTTATGTCGCACCAATGCACGTGCGATGGAGTTGCTTCTTTCTGGTCTCGTACAAGGCGATAAGGTTGGACTACAAGCCGATCATGCAAAACTCAATCGTTTTGTTGATGCGGCAAGTTTGCTTAAACAAGGTAAACGTGTTGTGGATGTGCCTGAACTGGCTTGGTTTAACTCTTGGCATGATGTACATGAATACTGTGAAACCAATGACGGTAGTGATATCAAACCCTTAGTCAAATTGGTTGACGATCACGGTACGGAACCGCTCAAAAAAGCACTTGCTAAAATAACCCCAATAGAGCAAGCTGATTATGTGATTTCAACTGCACATAAGGCCAAAGGGCTAGAATGGAATCGTGTCCATATCGAAGATGATTACCAATTTAAAATAAACGGTTTAGAACATAAAATCAGCGATGAAGAATTAAGACTGTTATATGTCGCCTGTACACGGGCAAAGGTCAGCTTAAATATTCATCACATCTATGATCTCGTGCAACAATTGAAAGTAAAAGCGCCATTTAAAAATAAAGCAACAGCATAAGGGTTTTGAGCAGTTCATCTGTATTAGCGAAAAAATCGCAAGGTGAAAATATCAACAGCTTTTATGCTGTCCGTAAATTTTCAGGTATCCTATGAAACTAGCAGCAATTCATTTTCGCCATACATACCATTTTGCTGATTTAAAAATCGACTTTAATTATAAAAACAAACCAATCAGTTTAATTGTTGGCGAACAAGCCAGTGGAAAAACGGCAATTATTAAAAATATTTACCAAGCTTTGACTTGGTTTCCTGCACGTCTAAAAGATTTGCGCACACCTGGTGTGGTGATGCTCGACCAAGACATTATGTTAGATCGAGTGCAATCTAAAATAGATGTTAAAATCAAATTCCCAATAGAGTTTGGTCAACTCGCAGAAAGCACTGCAACAGCAGAACAAGATCCGCAAACTTGTCATTGGCAATTATATAAAACCTTAAATAGTTCTGGTGTTGGTCTGAGTAAAGTTGACTTAGTACAACTCGAACAATTGGTAGAACGTTATAATCTAGTGCTCAAAAAAGATCCTGTTCAAGGCTTACCTTTAATTGCCTACTACCCTGCTGAACGATTTGTAAATGAAGTGAATATTCTCAATAAAAATAATCCCATTATTTTACAAGCGCACAATGCCTATGAGTTAGTACCGATTCCATATACCACCTTTGCACGATTTTTCGAATGGTTTCGCGAAATCAGTGATATCGAAAATGCACAAATCGCGCAACTTTTTCAAAGTGTTTTAGCGCAAAAAGAATCTTCAAATCAAAGTGATGAGGATTTTCAAAGTATTTTATTTCAAGCCCGTGCTCAGTTACATGCACCCAGCTTAAAAGCCTTAAAGCAAAGCTTGAGTATTGTCCTTCCTGAAGTCACAGATCTCTATTTAGAGTATCAGCCCAAATTACAACTGATGGTCACTTATAAAAATCAAAGCCTAACTTACTCACAACTGTCGAATACGGTTAAAAATTGGCTGGCCTTAGTCGGTGATTTAGTGCGTCGTATGTGCATACTCAATCCTTTAAGTCTTTATCCTTGTGAAGAAGGTGAAGGCATCTTACTGATTGATCAAATTGATGTTGATTTAGACCAATTTGGCCTTCAGTTAATTCTCGATCGTTTAAATCAAGCCTTTCCTCGTTTACAGATCATTGCTACAGCCAGTCATGAAGAGCTGCTTGAGCAAGCTGACGAATATCAATGTTTTAAACTGGACAATAAAAAGCTTTATGAAATTCAGAACAATAAAGTATGGCAAGAATACCAAGATATTTATGCAAACTTGCTCAAAGAAGTTCCCAAAAGCGCTGAACAGGATTTGCTTGAACCCGAACCCAATCTACCAGTAAATGTTCAACAGCTTTTTGAGCAGTTTAAACACCTGAGTGAAGAACAAAAGACCGAATTAAAACGTTTAATGCAGTCTGGTGATGACCAAACGTCACATAAGTTCTTATTATAGAAATACCTCAGCCTACACCCGTCAATAGCAGACAGTGAATGATCATCAATCGTATGACACTGTCTTTTATACTCCATTCTCAAATCATGAATATATTCACGTTCATATTCATTGTTCTATAAAATTCCAAACACACTAGATTGATGGTTACCGCATGATTTTCAAGCAGCAAAAAGTTACATGAAGCGTATAATTACAAATGTTTGCGTAAAAAACGACAAAATAAATTGATGTTATTCTACTCATGTAATAAGATGAAAAAATCAATTTAAATTAGATTTTTCAATGCAAATTGATTTTCTAATCGCTTTCTCAAGTTGCGCAACACAACTCATTTTTTAATTACTAATTTAATTCGGCTTTCAAGATTTAAGTTATTGGACTGTTCCTTGCATTCCTCAAATCCTTGAAAGATAAGATTCACATAGGTTTCACGACCTATTCACGACAATGGATACGCGTGTGCTTCCGATTATTATTCTTTTACCATTAATACTTGGCACTATCGTTGTTCTGTGGCTGAAGCAATTCTCTCGCGGGGTAACAGCCTTAGGGGCAATCGGGGTCAGTTTAAGCAGTTTTATCCTGCTGCTGACTCAAGCGAAAACAGTATTAAGTGGACAAGCCGTTTTAGAGCAGTGGCAATGGCTACCTCAAATTGGTATTGATTTTAGTTTCCGATTAGATGCTTTAAGTTTAATTTTTTCATTGCTGATCACGGGGATCGGCACACTGATTTATATCTATGCCTATTATTATCTAAACCCGAAAAATTCTCTGAGTAAGCTCTATGCATTGTTGATGCTGTTTATGGCCGCAATGTTGGGCATTTCTTTGTCGAATAACTTAATTATTTTATTGGTTTTTTGGGAACTAACCAGTATTTCATCATTCTTGTTAGTAGGCTATTGGAGTAACTACGACGCCGCGCAACGTGGTGCACGGATGGCGCTGACCATCACTGGTATGGGTGGCTTAGCCATGCTGGGTGGCTTTATTCTGATTGGTCAAATCGCAGGAACCTATCAAATTGACCAACTCACCATGATGGCGAGTACAATTCAAAATAGTGGTTTATTTGTTCCCGCTTTATTGTTGATTTTATTGGGTGCGTTTACCAAAAGTGCGCAATTCCCCTTCCATTTCTGGCTACCCAATGCCATGGCAGCACCAACCCCTGTCTCAGCCTATCTGCATTCAGCAACCATGGTAAAAGCAGGGATTTTTCTGGTTGCACGCTTACTGCCAATCTTTGTTGGCTCGGCACTGTTCCATAATCTTGTCACCACAATTGGTCTGCTGACCTTATGTATGGCAGCATTTTTTGCCATCTTTAAAGAAGATTTAAAAGGCTTACTGGCTTATTCAACCATCAGTCATTTAGGCTTGATCATGTGCCTTTTGGGTATAGGCTCACCTTTAGCCGTGGCTGCTGCAGTTTTCCATATTATCAATCATGCAACCTTTAAAGCGGCATTATTTATGCTCGCTGGGATTATTGACCATGAATCTGGTACACGGGATTTAAGAAAGTTAAGTGGGCTTTGGCAACTTCTTCCATTTACAGCAACATTAACCATGATTACCGCTGCAAGTATGGCGGGTGTACCTTTGACCAATGGCTTTATCTCAAAAGAAATGTTTTTTACTGAGCTATTGGCAAACTTATCTGGTGGCTATGTTGTGTTGGCAGCAATTGTTGCGACATTGGCAGGTTTATTTGCGGTCGCTTACTCAGTTCGTCTGGTACATGGTGTATTTTTTGATGGTGATGTGGGGCGTGATGTTCCCAATAAAAATGCCCATGAGCCGCCAATCGGTATGCGAATTCCAGCAATCATATTGGCAACTTTATGTATTTTAGTGGGGATCATTCCTGCACTGTTGGTTGAAAACATTGTCAATGCCGGAACACGCGCATCAACACAAATTGCCAGTTTTGAAGGGGTTCATTTAGCCATCTGGCATGGTTTTAATTTACCGTTACTGATGAGTGCAATTGCCTTAATTGGTGGTGTGATTTTTTATTTCGCATTGGCCAAAGGCGGGCGAATTCGTGAAATTGATCTTGATCCACACTTAGGTCGTTTCCAAGGCAAATTATTATTTGAAGATTTCCTTAAAAATCTCCTGCTGATTTCACGCAAAATTAAGAAAAAAACTGAAACTGGCTCATTACAAAATTATTTATTGTGGATTTTGGCCTTAAGTATTGCCGTGGTTGCCACACCATTGATCAACCAAAATTTAACCACAGGAACACGGGAACTCACACATGCACCCTTTACTGCAATCGTGTTATGGCTGTTATTGTTCTCCGCCTGCTGGATGATGCTGTGGTTCCACCATGAACGTATCAAAGCAGTTCTGATTAGTGGTGCAATTGGTTTGGTCGTGACAATGATTTTCATCACGCTCTCTGCGCCAGACTTAGCACTGACACAAATTACTGTGGATGTTGTCACAACAGTTCTATTGTTGATGAGTTTATCACTGCTTCCTCAATTAACCCCTTATGAGTCCAGCCAAACCCGTCGTTGGCGTGATGCAGTCATTGCAATTGGTGGCGGTATTGGTATTGGTTGGATTACCTGGTTGATCATGACACGTGATCATAATTCGATTTCATGGTTCTTTGTTCAGCAGTCAATTCCGTTAGGCGGTGGCTCAAACATCGTCAATGTCATTCTGGTTGATTTCCGTGGTTTCGATACTTTTGGTGAAATTGCCGTATTGGGCATTGCAGCCATTGGTGCGCTGTGCATGATGGATGGGATGCGTGCACATGGCACCACGATCACTCAAGGTCTGAGCTATCGTTTCAATCCATCGCCGCTGATGTTCCGTATGACGGCTTCATGGGTACTGCCGATCGCACTTGTGGTAAGTCTGTATATTTTCCTACGAGGACATAATTATCCAGGTGGTGGCTTTATTGCAGGCTTAATTACTTCTATGGCATTGGTGATTCAATATATCGCGATTGGACAAGATCAGGCTGAAAAAATGCTGCGTGCTCAATCTGGTCGTTTATATGAAATTTGGATTGGTTTAGGGCTGATCATTGCTGGGCTTTCAGGTCTTGCTTCATGGTTCTGGGCACGTCCATTTCTCACCAGTGCACATGTTTATGTGGAATCAGGATTGTTTGGCAAATTTCATCTGGCCTCTGCTGCAGGATTTGACCTTGGCGTATACGTCACGGTTGTTGGTGCAGCAATGTTACTCATTTCTGTTTTAGGCGACTCTAGACATTCAAGCATGTCTGGTCCAGTACCCAAGGAGTAATGCATGATCAGTTTAGAATTTTTAATTGCATCTGCGATTGGATTATTGGTTGCCTCAGGAATTTATCTGATTCTTCGTGCACGTACCTTTCCAGTCGTTCTTGGATTAGCCATGATTGGCTATGCAGTCAATATCTTCCTGTTTTCGATGGGAAGAATACAAATCAGTTCACCTGCGATTTTAACCCAAGCCAGCAAAGTCACTGACCCTTTGCCTCAAGCTTTAGTGCTAACCGCAATTGTCATTGGCTTTGCAACGACTGCTTTTATCGTTCAATTGGCATTACGCAGTCGTTATGAGTCTGGGACAGACCATGTAGACACCAAAGAGGAACCGAGTAATTTTGACCCACGTGAGGATGAGCCATAATGACCAGCTTTTTAGATTTTTGGTATGCTCATTCTCCAATCCTGAGTATTTTAATTCCTGCATTTACAGGCTTTATGCTGATTTTATTAGGCAATCCTGGTTCAGGCGCTTTAAAACATGATTGGCGACAACCTTGGCGCCGTGGTATTAGCTTAATCTCGGTTATGCTTGGACTCGCCACTGCGACTGCTTACCTGATTCAAGCCAATACCGGGAAAATCTTTGTTTATCAACTTGCTGAATGGTCTGCACCATTTGGGATTGTCTTGGTACTGGATCGTTTATCCGCATTAATGCTGGTTCTCACCTACACACTTGCCGCGCCTGTATTGTGGTTTGCCAGCAAAGAATGGGATGAACGTGGGCGTTATTTTCATGCCATGTTCCATCTTCTTTTAATGGGTCTGACTGGTGCATTCTTAACAGGTGACTTATTTAACCTGTTTGTATTCTTTGAAATATTACTGATGGCATCTTATGTCTTGCTGTTACATGGTCAAGGCAAAGCCCGTTTCCAATTAGGTATTCACTACGTCACCATCAACTTACTGGCTTCTGCTCTATTCCTCATCGGTTTAGGTATGATTTATGGCAGTGTGGGCAGTTTGAATATGGCCGATGTCGGTCGTTTATTACCGACCTTGGAACATGATCAACATCGTCTTGCTATAGCAGGTGGTTTGCTTCTATTTGTTGTATTTGGCATCAAAGCAGCCATGTTACCTGTGGGTTTCTGGTTGCCAAAAACCTATGCTGTTGCCGCGACACCTGTTGCTGCTATTTTCACTATCATGACCAAAGTGGGTGTGTATGCAATTTTACGGGTCAATGGTACTGTCTTTAATGATCAGCTTGGACAAACGATCTTTAGCAACTACTTATTGCCAATTGGTTTAATCACATCATTATATGGTGTGATCGGTGCACTCGCAGCTGAACGCTTACGCCGCTTTGTTGGCTTTATGGTGTTATCCTCAGTCGGAACGATTTTAGTTGCCATTGCCATGTTTAACACACCGGCATGGGCTGCTGGGTTGTATTACCTTGTTCACAGTACCATCATTGCCGCTTCGTTCTATTTGCTCTGTGGTTGGATTACTTCACAGCGTGGTGCAATGAAAGATCATCTCAAAGTCGCACCAAAGATGAAGCAAGACAAAGTCATTGCCATGACGTTCTTTCTTATCGCTTTGATGATGGCAGGTTTGCCGCCATTTAGTGGTTTTTTAGGCAAAGTCTTAATCTTACAGGCAACTGCAAACTTGGCTGCACAAGGCTGGATTATTGCGATTATCTTGATTGTAAGTTTTTTAAGTATTCTGGCATTTACACGGGTCGGATTTATCCTGTTTTGGCGAGCGACGACACCTGAGGACAACCCGAAAGAAGAGGCTTATACAGCCTATCAAGACTTACCCGAGCAAGCTCCTGCACGCAATGACAAAAGCGTTTACCTGCTATTGGCAGGACTGATTGTCTATGTCGTTTGTGCTGCTCCAATTTTAAATTATGTTGAAAAAACTGCGCTGCAAGTTTCTGATGCATCACTTTATCAACAGCGTATTTTAAAATTGGATGGGCATGGTGAAACCATCAGTGTACAACCTTTCGATCCGCACTATGTACCTGAAACAAAATATAATGGTGAAATGGTTGATCCAAATGCACACTATATTCCCTATATCATTAGCCCAGAAACCCTAAAAGGTGAACATATCTCTGAATTTAAGCAACGCCAAATTCAGGGGCAAGAACAGCAACAACATGTTGAAAATGCTCAACTCAAGCCAATGGAGCAATAAATGCAAAATAAATCATTATTCGCTCGTATTTTACCGCATCCTTTTGTGTCGGTGATTGTGGCAATGAGTTGGCTGATGTTGAACCATAGTGCTGAAAGCTTTGATTTTGTTGTGGCAATCAGTTTGGGATTAATCATTCCTAAACTGATTCAACCCTTTATCATTCATACGCCCAATATTCATTGGAAAAGCGCCATTCAATTATTTTTTGTGGTGCTATGGGACATCGTCGTCAGTAATATTAAAGTTGCTAAACAAGTCTTAGGCCCAACCAAAAATCTCACCCCGAAATGGTTTCGAGTTCCTTTGGAAACCGACCATGAACATGTCAATACGTTATTGGCGATGATCATTACCACCACACCAGGTACAGTCAGTGCTGGGATTGATCAAGAACGTGGTGATATTTTGGTTCATGCACTAAGTTGTGATGATGTAGACGCAGAAATTCAAGCGATTAAAGCCCGCTATGAAGTTCCTTTAATCGAAATCTTTGACCTGCAACGAGGAGCACGTTCATGAGTATTTTACCTTATGCACTTGGTATTTGCCTGCTCGCAGTGACCATCTCCATGTTGTTATGTTTGGTTCGTTTGGTGATGGGCCCTTCTATCGTAGATCGATTATTGGCACTGGATACATTGTTTTTAAATGCAACCTGCTTAGTTGTCATTCTTGGCATTTATTGGGCAAGTACCTCAATGTTTGAAGGCGCATTATTGGTTGCAATGCTGGGCTTTGTTTCAACTGCTGCACTGGCTCGTTATTTTACAACGGGTCATGTGGTTGATTAAGGAGAAAGTACATGGAAAATAATATGCAAATAGTCATGGAAATCATCGTTTCATTCTTCTTGATTGTTGGTGCGTTTTTTACTTTGGTGGGTGGCATAGGTATGGTCAAATTACCAGACTTATTTATGCGTCTACATGCACCAACAAAATCCAGTACCTTGGGTTTAGGCAGCTTTTTAATCGCGGGAATGATTTACGCAGCATTTAACAGTCGTTTAGGTTTTGCAGAGTTATTGATCACACTGCTTGCCTTTATTACAGCCCCAGTATCAGCAAACTTGATTGCTCAGGCAGCAATTCATTTACGTCTGCGTTCAACCTCTGGTGATGTACCTGAAGCAATTAATCGTCCTTTACCATGGCAACGTCAAAAGATCATAAAACAGTTTAAAGATAAGATTTGATTCATTTTCTGACTAATTGTTGATTGGTTGGTTGGCTAAATTAAATTGGACTGAGTGTAAATGCATATTGACTTAGTCCGATTTAAGCCACAACCAAGTTTAGATCGTCTGAAATACATTATCATCAAACTATATAAAATTTTCTCTATAAAATAAGCCTGTGCAATTCTTACTGCTATATTCATTCTCTTTTAAAAAGTCATCTAAGTATGATGTTAGGCTCTTCTATACAACATAAATCTAAAATTCAGCCCTAGTCCTCTTCAATGAAATCTGTACAATAAAAATCAGCTAAATAAAAGAGATCAGCGATGTATACAGGTATCGTTCAAGGCTTAGAAAAAGTTGTAAACATCCAACAAGGTGATAATTTTACAACCCTTTATATTTCCAATGAAAATGGCTTTTTAAATGATGTTTTTATTGGTGCCAGTGTTGCGATCGATGGTACATGCCTAACCGCAACAAGTTTTGATGCTGTTGCAAATACAGCCTCATTTGATGTTTCCGCACTAACCACGTCTCTCACCACATTACAATTTTTAAAAATTGGTGATGAAGTCAATATCGAAAGATCTATCAAAGCTGGTATGGAAAACGGTGGGCATAATATTTTTGGGCATATCGAAGGTATGGCAACCATTAAAAATGTGGTTCATACCGGTGAAACACTACACATTGATATCGTTATTCCAGATGACAATATCAAATACTTCTTTAAAAAAGGCTTTATTGGACTGCAAGGTTGCAGCTTGACGGTCAATCGCGTGGATCGGAAAACCAATGAAATTTCAGTGGATTTAATCCCAGAAACCTTACGTTTGACGACATTTAAACATGTCCAAATTGGTGGCAAACTCAATTATGAAATTGACCAAATGACCCGCACTATGGTCGATACTTTAGAAAGTATTCATCAACGTCAGCTAGAAAACTAAAAGAGCCAATCTTATAAATTGACGCTTTGATCTAAAGCATTGTCTTAACTATATAACGGCAGATGAACTTCTTCTTGGAAACTTTCCATTCCATAATCATCTGCCAGCTTTTCTTTCCAGTACGCCACAATCTTCGAATAATCAATTTCATCCGGATGAAAGTCTGATTTGTAATAAGATAAATATTCAGGAATCAATGAAATCAACATTTTAGAAATCATATATACCCCAAAGATATTTTGCGGCACTTTAGGTAAACTTTTTCTCCAATCTTGCATAAACAAACGGGTAGCCGAATAAAACGTTAAACTTGCAAAACCCGTAGTCACATTACGCATCACTGTACGACGCGTACGATCATCTTTATAAATCGCCTGATATACATCAAATGCCACTGCACGATGCTCAATTTCTTCGATTGCATGCCATACCCAAAGTTTAACCGCATCATCATCCAGAGTGCTTAAAACTTCAGGATGACGAAGAATATAGCCACCCAATAATGCAGTAAAATGCTCAAAAGCTGCGGTAACTGCAAGTTGTAATTTTGGATGTACACTTTTAATCAGTGCATCTCGACGTGCTAACCATGCTTGAAAACTGTCTAAGTTATAATCATCACGGCGCCATGCATCATTGAATTCAGTATGGGCTTTGGAGTGCATGGCCTCTTGACCAATAAATGCTGCAATTTGCGCTTGCAATTTTTCATCCGTGATTTTGTCACGTACATTACGCACACTATGTACAAAGAACTGCTCACCAATCGGAAATGTTGAAGAAAGCGCAGTCAATAAATGTGACATCACAGGAGAATTGGCAAAAAAATGTCTGCGAATTGCTTTTGGGTTAAAGCTTGGTTTACGGACTTTGATACCAATAGCTTTAGGACGATTTAAATATGATTTTTCTGCCGTCGCTTGAACTGTTGACATAAGGATAATCCTACATTTGTCTGAATTTAAGCTATATTGGCACAATCTCAATATTTGTATATTGCAGAATCATCCACACAGTTGACCTAAAATATCATTTTCAAAAAAACACATGGCTCAATTGAAAACCTAAAAAAATTAAAAATATAAATTATTGATATAATTATATTTATTAAAAATAAATATATTTCTTATCTTCACAAAAAAGTGCTTTATCGTTTACACAAAGCCTAAAATTGAGATTTATAAGCATGCTTTTATTGACTCAAATGACATTTTTCGATCAGGTTTAGTTGTGTTTTAATTTTTAAAACAATCACATAGGATCCATTCAAAATTAGAACTCAATGTATCAATATTTATGCTTGCAACGTCATATAAACATTCAACAAAAAAGCATGTGTTTTATAGAACCCAAACAAATATGATTCGTCTAGTAACTTTTTTGTATTAAAAAAACAAACTATTGCTTTAGTGTAATTGGCAAATTTTATTGCTAAATTGCACTTTTCGTCGCTTTTCCATAGCCGATTTAAGCCTTAAAACTGCTTCTTTCAACGCCATCACTTTGAATTAGCTTTGCGCTGAAAAGCCATGTGCCCAAGCAGATAAAGCGTCTAATACAGGAATAAATGTTTGACCAAATGCAGTTAATTCATACACCACTTTGACTGGAGGCTTGTCACCAAATACGGTTCTGGAAATAAAACCATTCTTTTCCAATTGCTTGAGTTGCAAACTTAAGGTCATTTCAGTGATATCTGGCATATCACGTTTAAGTTGATTAAAACGTTTTGACTCCTCCTTTAGATAATAAAGAATCACGGTTTTCCATTTCCCACCGATTAAATCCATCACCATACTAATCGGGCAATGATAGGTCTTATCGTGAAAAGTCACTTCACAGGTGTTTTGCTCAGTATTCATTTTTCTGCCAGCTATCAAAATGGATAGTTATTGTACATAAAAACTATAATATTTATATTCACTATAATTTTTATAGTTGGAAAAACCAAGATGGCATTACTGATTTTAGCGCATCCCAGTTTTACTGAATCTGTCGCAAATAAAACCATTGTCGATGAATTATCAAGAACTCAAACTGATTTAGAAATTCGCCATATCCATGATTTATATCCAGATTATCAAGTCGATATTGCTGCAGAACAAAGTGCACTATTAAGACATGAGCTGATCATTTTACAATGTCCTATGTACTGGTTCAGTATACCTGCCATTTTAAAAATTTGGTTTGATCAGGTATTTACCTATCAATTCGCCTATGGTTCCAAAGGAGACAAGCTTAAAAATAAAAAGCTTTTGCTGAGTATGACCATTGGCCAACCTGAGCAGAATTTTAGTACAGAACAACAGCATTCATTATTGGAGGACTTTTTATCTCCAATTCAAAAATCAGCACTTTATACCGGAATGGAATATTTAAAACCCGTGTTCTTATATGATATTTCAACTGTTTTAGGACATACACACGCTGAAATCAGAACTCGAGCAAAACAACATAGCTTGAAGTTAAGTCATTATCTGCAAACGATTGACTCAGATTAATTTTTTGATTTTTTTTACATTAAAAAGCCCGCATGACTGCGGGCTCTTAAATAGATGTTATTTAATGTCTAAAATTAAACATCAAGATAATCCAAAATTCCTTCAGCAGCTTCACGACCTTCCCAGATTGCAGTCACCACCAAATCAGAACCACGTACCATATCTCCGCCCGCAAAGATTTTTGGGTTAGAGGTTTGGAATTTAAATTGTTGTTTTTCAGCAGCAATGACTCGGCCAGAACCATCTAACCCAATATTTGCACCTGCAAACCATTCTGCTGGGCTAGTACGGAAACCAAAAGCCAGCAATACCGCATCTGCGGGTAAAACTTCTTCAGAGCCTGGAATCGGTTCAGGACTACGGCGACCACGGCTATCAGGGTCACCCAGCTGGGTAGTCACAACTTTTACACCCGTCACTTTACCGTTTTCACCAACGATTTCGATTGGCTGACGGTTGAACTGGAAGTCCACCCCTTCCTCACGCGCATTTTTCACTTCACGACGTGAACCTGGCATATTTTCTTCATCACGACGGTAAGCACAAGTTACTGACTCTGCACCCTGACGGATTGAAGTACGGTTACAGTCCATTGCAGTATCACCACCGCCTAAAACGATGACTTTTTTGCCCTGAACGCTGATGTATTCAGATGGATCTTTTTCCCAGCCTTGTGTACGGTTAACATTTGCAATCAAGAAATCTAGTGCATCATAGACACCATCAAAATCTTCACCTGCAAAGCCGCCTTTCATATAGGTATAGGTTCCCATACCCATAAATACAGCATCATAGTCTGCAAGCAATTGATCGATAGTGATATCTGTACCAATTTCAGTATTTAAGCGGAATTCAACACCCATGCCTGTGAAAATTTCACGGCGGCGTTTCATCACATCTTTTTCCATTTTAAATTCTGGAATACCAAATGTAAGCAATCCACCAATTTCAGGACGCTTGTCAAATACAACAGGTTTTACTCCATTACGGACTAAAATATCTGCACAACCTAAACCTGCAGGACCTGCACCAATAATGGCAACTTTTTTGTTGGTCCATTTTACCGATGACATATCTGGACGCCAGCCCAAAGCAAAGGCGGTATCGTTGATATATTTTTCTGCATTACCAATGGTCACAGCACCAAAACCATCATTCAGGGTACAAGCACCCTCACATAAACGGTCTTGTGGACATACCCGACCACACACTTCAGGCAAGGTATTGGTTTGATGGCAAAGCTCAGCCGCTTGGAAAATACGTCCTTCTGCAATCAATTTTAACCAGTTTGGAATATAGTTATGTACGGGACATTTCCATTCACAATATGGGTTACCACAGCCTAAACAACGGTGGGTTTGGTTTGCTGCAACTTCCGCTGTAAAAGGTTTATATATTTCCACAAACTCTGCTTTGCGGACATTAATATCTTTTTTCTCTGGATCTTGGCGTGCTACATCCAGAAATTGAAAGTCATTATTCAGGCGTTCAGCCATGTCTCTCTCCGTGGGTGAGCGTGGATAACTTCATTCGCTTGTGTATATCTGCGAAGTTATCCACACCTACCTAAAATTTGAGTAGTGGAATTATTGTGGATCTGCTTGAGTTGTTTTCAAAAGCGTTTGTAAATTAGCCGCTTTTGGTTTCACCAGCCAGAATTTACGGCTATAGAAATCAAACTCGTTGCGAATCTTGTACGCCCAAGCACTACCTGTTTCAGCAATGTGTTCATCTAAGATACGAAGTAAGAATTCTTGATGTTCTTCCATCGCTTCTGTAGAAATACGGTTTAATTCAATCAATTCGTGGTTGTAGTAATCAACAAAGTCGTTATCTAAGTCAAGTACATAAGCAAAACCACCCGTCATACCTGCACCAAAGTTGTGTCCAACTTTACCCAGTACAGTCACGATACCGCCTGTCATATATTCACAGCAATGGTCGCCAGCACCTTCAATGACCGCAAATGCGCCAGAGTTACGCACAGCAAAACGCTCGCCCGCTGTACCCGCAGCAAATAATTTACCACCTGTCGCACCGTACAAACAGGTATTGCCGATAATTGCCGTTTCTTGAGTTTGGAATGGTGAACCTTTTGGTGGGAAGATCGATACTCGACCACCTGCCATACCTTTACCCACATAGTCGTTTGCATCACCTTCAAGGCTGATATGCAAACCACCCGCATTCCAAACACCCAATGACTGACCCGCAGTTCCTTTTAAATTCACTTTAACAGGATGTGCTTCCATACTGAGGTTGCCATAACGTTTGGCAATTTCACCTGAAAGACGAGCACCAATTGAACGGTCACAGTTACCCACAGTAAAATGGAACTCACCACCGGTACTTGCTTCAATCGCAGGTAACATTTCTGCCACCATTTTCTCAGCAAGAATACCTTTATCAAATGGTTCATTGCCTTGTACTTGGCAATATTGCGCTTTGCCTTCCGCAGATGGATGTGATTCTAACAATGCACTTAAATCTAAATGTGCATGTTTATCCGTTTCACCGGGCAACATCTCAAGTAGATCAGTACGACCAATCAAATCTTTCAATGATGCAACACCTAAAGCAGCCAACCATTCACGTGTTTCTTCCGCAATAAAGTGGAAGAAATTAATCAGCATTTCTGGCTCGCCAATATAATGCTCTTGACGTAAATGATCTTGCTGAGTTGCCACACCTGTTGCACAGTTATTTAAGTGACAAATACGCAAGTATTTACACCCAAGCGCGATCATTGGTGTAGAACCAAAACCAAAGCTCTCCGCACCTAAAATCGCAGCTTTAACCACATCTAAGCCTGTTTTCAAACCACCATCAGTTTGTACACGTACTTTACCACGCAGGTCATTGACACGAAGTGCTTGATGCGCTTCTGAAAGACCCAATTCCCATGGCGAACCCGCATGATGAATAGAGGATAAAGGTGAAGCCGCTGTACCGCCGTCATATCCAGAAATGGTAATGAAATCTGCATAGGCTTTTGCTACACCCGCTGCAATTGTTCCCACCCCAGGCTCTGATACTAGTTTCACAGACACCATGGCTTGTGGATTGACTTGCTTTAAGTCAAAGATGAGCTGTGATAAATCTTCAATAGAATAAATATCATGGTGTGGTGGTGGTGAAATCAAAGTCACCCCTGGAACCGAGTAACGTAAACGCGCAATTAAGCCATTCACTTTACCGCCCGGTAACTGACCGCCTTCACCTGGTTTTGCACCTTGCGCTACTTTGATCTGTAACACTTCAGCAGATGTTAAATATGCAGGTGTTACACCAAAACGACCTGAAGCAATTTGCTTAATTTTAGAGTTACGAATAGTACCATAACGTGCAGGATCTTCACCGCCCTCACCCGAGTTCGAACGACCACCGATCGTATTCATTGCGATCGCAATAGCTTCATGTGCCTCTGGTGACAATGCACCTAAAGACATACCAGCAGAGTCAAAACGCGGCAGAATTTCTTCAACTGATTCAACTACTTCTAATGGAATAGAATGATCAGTTTTGAGTTTTAATAAGTCACGAATCGTCGCAATTGGACGGGTGTTCACCAACTCTGCGTATTCTTTAAAGTCAGCATAATTGCCTGAACGCACTGATTTATGCAACGCATTGATCACATCAGGGTTAAATGCGTGGTATTCCTTATCAAAGACAAACTTGAGCAAACCACCTTGTTCAATTGGCTTACGTGCTTTCCAAGCAATATCTGCTAGTTTTTTTAAGTCATTTTCAAGGTCAATGAATGTTGCACCTTTAATACGGCTTGGCACACCTGTAAAGCACTTACTAACAACTTCTTCAGATAAGCCGACTGCTTCAAATAACTGCCCACCACGATAAGATGCGACTGTTGAAATCCCCATTTTTGAGAGGACTTTGAGTAAACCTTTATCAATACCTTTGCGGAAGTTCGCTTGTGCGTGAATTGGATCACCCAATAATTCGCCTTTTGCAATCAAATCATTGATCACATCATAAGCCAAATAAGGGTAAATCGCAGTTGCACCAAAACCTAAGATCACGGCAAACTGGTGTGCATCACGTGCAAGTGCAGTTTCAACAATGATGTTTGCATCGGTACGTAAACCAGCATTAATCAAGAAGTGATGAATTGCACCCGTCACCATTGCTGCATTTGCAGGTAAAAAGCCTTCACGGATTTTACGATCTGAAATGACCAATAAGGTTTTACCATCACGAATCGCCTGTGCAGCTTCTTCACAAATACGTGAAATCGCGGCTTCAAGACCTTCAGCTACAGGATAATTCAAATCAATATCTGCAATTTCGTAACCTTTACGACCAAGGGTACGAATCTGATGCATTTTAGAGTTTGACAGTACAGGGCTCGATACAATTAAACGATCTGCATGCTCTGGACCTTGTTCAAATACATTTTGCTCACGACCAAAGCAGGTTTCCAATGACATAACGATTGATTCACGTAATGGGTCAATCGGTGGATTGGTCACTTGCGCAAATTGTTGACGGAAATAATCTGTCACATGACGTACTTGACGAGACAATACCGCCATTGGTGTATCATCACCCATTGAACCGACAGCTTCCTGTCCACTTTCAGCGATTGGACGAAGCAGTTGATCACGCTCTTCAAATGTCACCATAAACATTTTTTGAGCCGCTTTAAGGTCATCACCTTTTAAGCCTTGATCACATAAATATTCTTCAAGCTCTGGACTACCTTGTAAGCGAACTGAGTTTTCACGTAACCATTCACGGTAAGGACGCATTTTTTTCAGATGATTGCTCACATCTTTAGTATCGAGCAATTTTCCAGTCAATGTATCAATCACCAGAATTTGACCAGGACCTACACGGCCTTTAGAGATCACATCTTCAGGTTCGTAACCCCACACACCAATTTCTGATGCCAGAGTGATATAACCATTTTTAGTGATCACCCAACGTGCCGGACGTAAGCCATTACGGTCTAACATACAAATTGCATGACGACCATCTTGGATCACCAGACCCGCAGGACCGTCCCAAGCTTCCATATGCTTAGAGTTGAATTCATAAAACGCACGTAAATCAGCATCTAATGTTTCAACGTTTTGCCACGCTGGTGGAACAAGCATGCGTAATGCACGGAATAAATCCATCCCGCCACCAACTAGCAACTCAAGCATATTGTCCATACTTGATGAGTCTGAGCCTGTACGGTTTACAATTGGACTCAGTTCAGTAATACCTGGCAATAATGGATTTTCAAATTTTGGTGTACGTGCCACTGCCCAGTTACGGTTTGCAGTAATGGTGTTAATCTCACCATTATGTGCCAAATAACGGAACGGCTGTGCCAATGGCCAACGGGGTAAAGTATTGGTCGAGAAACGTTGATGGAATACAACAATGTGTGAGTCCAAACGTTCATCAGCAAGGTCTGTATAGAATTCTGCAATATATGCAGGCATCATTAAGCCTTTATAGGTGATCACTGTAGAACACAGTGTAGTCACATAAAAATAGGGATCAGCTATTAATTGTTGTTCTGCACGACGACGTGCCATAAGTAACTTACGGTTAAATTCAACCTCAGTCACACCCATTGGGCAATTGACAAAAATTTGTTCAAATGCAGGTAAAGACTGCATTGCGATTGAACCCAAGGCATCATTATTGGTTGGAACAACACGCCAACCAATCACACGACAGCCTTCTTCTTCAATTTCATGGGTTAGAATTTGCTTTGCATGGGCCGCAAGTGCTGGATCTAAATTTAAAAATATCGTCCCGACCGCAAAAATTTCACTCAGTGTAATGTCACTGATCTTTTTTGCTTCTTCACGGAAGAATGCTTTAGGCATAGCCAAGAGCAAGCCACAACCATCACCGGTCTTACCATCTGCGGCAATACCACCACGGTGCGTCATACAGCTTAGACTATGAATCGCGGTCTTGACTAAATCATGACTCGCATCACCCTGCATATGGGCAATCAAGCCGAAACCACAGTTATCTTTAAACTCATCCGGTTGGTATAAACCTTGAGCGGGAGCTACAGTGTTAGGCGATGGCATGTGCATAGCGTACCCTTCTTTCTACATAGGCCCATGAAAGGGCGAAAAACATTCGAACACTCAATTACGATTTTTAAGTATTTTCTTAGCTCAAGTAAACCACTGAGTCAGAATCGAATACCAGTCTGTTTTTACTTTAATTGCAAGATTGTTTTACAACTTCCGCACTGAAATAAAGCACTCAATCAGACTTAAATCGCACACCAACTGAATCATTTCGCTCCAAAACAGGGACAATCAACTCAATTAGCGCAACAATAAAGCAAAAAATATGCCAAATTTTATTTTTGTTCACCAAATCACTAAAAGATAGTGAAATAAAGATATTCTTTAAAATTCTAAGCGTCTTATAAAGGCATTTATAGCACCATTTTTGTGCAAATATAAAATTAAATAATTAATTCTGCTTCATTTTAGAGCTAATTTTAATTAAATGGATCACTGACTTCATGCTCAGCTGGCTTTTTATCAGCAGTAGCACCGGTTTCTTTATTGTTGCTTGAAGGCTGTGCACGAGATTGTGACTTTTGTACATCTACCACATTGCCAGATGCATCACGACGGGTAATTGTGGTTTTGGTGGTCTGATTTGCAGGAGCTGAACCTGTTAAAGAAGACAAGGCCGATTTTGCTTGAGCCAATAGCGTTTCATCAACTACAGGTAAAGGTGCAGATTTTAATTTTACTTGATAGAGTTTATTTGCACTTGCCATTTCATCTGAGCCCAGATCATTAATTAAAGCACTATATTTTTCAAACTGGATCGCTTGAGGATGAATAGATGCAGGCAATTTTAGATTTAATTGTTGTAACTGGCTCTTGGCCTGATCATCACTTTTAAATAAACCATAGGCTAAAACATATTGCTCAGCTTGATCTTCACCACTTAAACGGAAGTAAATAAAATTTTTACGATCCGCTTGTTTCTGTAAAAAGCCCAAGATGACATCTTCATCTGAGGTCTTAAATAGCTCTATGGTCCAAGCTTTCTTATTTTCTTGAAAAAATTTTGTACCACGAAATTCTGCATCATGGCTACCCGCAGTCACAATACGTGTGGTCATTTCAAGTGGACGTACTTCATCCATCAAAGCGCCTAAATGCGATGTTGCGGCAACTTTTTCAGGTTGAATTTGAACTTGGGACTCTTCAATCGGATTGACTACAGTGACCAGATCTTTGGTGTCGGTCACTGCCCAAAAAATCAGTGCCACCAAAAGACAGATTAATCCACCAACCAACCAAATATATTGTCGAATATTTTGCCAATTTGTACGAATTGCTGCCATTTGGAACTAACCTTTTCTATATCTGATTCGCGAGAATCGCTTGTTTCATCAACTCAACATCAAAATCTTTAGTAATGATGGCTTGGCCGAGTTGTTTTATCAATATTAAACGAAGTTGACCATTTAATACTTTTTTATCATGTGACATATATGCCAAAAATTCATCGAGCGGAATTTTAGGACATGCTACAGGTAATTGGGCACGTTGTATGATTTTTTTTGTACGTTCCAGATCATCGGATGAAATCCATCCCATACGCTGAGACAAATCAGCAGCCATCACCATACCCGTTGCAATTGCTTCCCCATGCAACCACACCCCATAACCGAGATACGATTCAATGGCATGACCAAAAGTATGGCCTAAATTCAATAAAGCACGTTCACCTTGCTCTTTCTCATCATTGGCCACAATTCTTGCTTTATGCGCACAAGAACGATAAACAGCTTCAGCCAATAATTCTGGATTTTGGGCAATCAGCCCATCCATATACTCTTCTAACCATGCTAAAAAGTCTAAATCACCCAGTAACGCATATTTAATCACCTCAGCCAAACCTGCTGAAAGCTCACGTTCAGGCAAGGTTTTAAGTTGTGCCATATCAGCCAAAACCACTTGAGGTTGCTGAAATGCACCAATCATATTCTTGCCTAAAGGGTGATTAATTCCGGTTTTCCCACCAACACTCGAATCCACTTGAGACAATAATGTGGTCGGAACTTGGATGAAATACACGCCTCGCTGGAAACAGGCGGAAGCAAAACCTGCCATGTCACCAATCACTCCACCACCTAAAGCCAAAACCGTACAATCACGATTAAAACCAGCTTGAAGTAAAGCATCAAAAATCAAATTGAGGTGCTGGATATCTTTATATTTCTCACCATCAGGTAAAATACATGTTTTAACCTGCTTACCCAATTGTTGAATCGCCTCAACATAGTGCGACAAATACAAAGGCTGAACTGTGGTATTTGTAACAATCATCACTTGATGTCCCTGAATATAAGGTTCAAGTAATTCTTGAGGATTCAAATGACTACCAATAAAGATTGGATAACGACGTTCACCCAGTTCAACATGTAAAGTTTGCATGATTCTGCCAAATAACAATGAATGATAATTTACTGACTAAATAATTTCTTTTGAAACGATCAGTTGCAATATTCTCAGCGCTAAATCTCGCGCAGCACCCTGATTGGTTTCAATAATATAATGTGCAACATCTCTATAAAGTGGATCTCGTGCTTTAAGTAGATCCTTTAACTTTTGCTCAGGATTCTCGACTTGTAATAAAGGACGATTTTTATCTCGATGTGTACGTAATAATTGGATTTCTACAGGGGTATATAAATAAATCACAATACCTCTATGTTTGAGATATTCTCGATTCATAGCTTGAGTGACAGCACCACCACCTGTTGCAACCACTAAATTTTTTTTTGATGTGAGCTCATCAATCACGATTGTTTCTCTTGTACGGAAACCTTGTTCGCCTTCTTTTTCAAAAATCCAAGGAATAGATGCCCCAGTTTTTCTTTCTATTTCATGATCGCTGTCTAAAAACTCACGGCTTAACAGTTCCGCTAGATGCCGACCAACTGTTGTTTTTCCTGCTCCCATGGGCCCTACCAAATAAATATTTGGTAGGGTTTCCAACTCTTTGCTTGGCAAGGAGTCACCTATCGAATTGCTTTCATTGAAAGTATATTAATGATTTCTGGTACGACTGTCATTAACAATTCTTGGTGTCACAAAGATTAGTAACTCTCGTTTATTATCAGACTTTACATCTTTTCTAAATAATCGTCCTAAATAAGGAATATCACCTAAAAATGGAACTTTGGTCTGACTGTTTTTAGTTTCTTGTTCAAAAATGCCACCTAATACCACGGTTTCTCCATCATCGACTAAGACATTGGTATTGATTTCATTCTTGTTAATCGCCACATTTCCATTCACTATTTGGCCAGCTGAGTCACTTGTGACATTTAGCTGCATTTGTACTTTCCCTTCTGGAGTAATGCTTGGTGTAACATCCAAACTGAGCAAAGCATCTTTAAATTCAGTTGTTGCAACGGCACTGCCTCCTGCCGTTTGCGTTGACTGATATGGAATTTGTTGACCCGAAGCAACTTTGGCTTTTTGTTTATCGGCAGTCATTACTTTTGGTGTTGAAATCACTTCCCCATAACCATCAGCTTGTAATGCAGATAATTCTAGGTCTAACATAAAATCAGACATACTAATTAAACCAAATGCAATCTTACTTGCACCCGCAGTCGTCACACCAAGATCGACATTTAAATTATCAGGGCGAGTAATGGTATATTTGCCATTACTATCTGGGGTTTTTAAATCCCAAAGTGTTTGATCACTTCCACCAACCAGCAAATCATTATTCTTGGTAATCCCTTGAGATAAAATGCCCCACTTTACCCCCATTTCTTTGGTAAAATCTGTCGTAGCACGAACAATACGTGCTTCAACCATGACTTGTTTTACCGAAATATCCAATAGATCAATCATTTTACGGATTTTATCAATATTATTTGCAGTATCATTAATAATTAATGTATTTGTTCTTGTATCTGCAACCGCACTTCCTCTTAAGCTCAGTAGACTTTCTAAAGCTAAAGAATCTGTATTATTGGTATTATTTGTCTGCGCACCTTTAGGGTTTCTAGAGTCCTGTAACAATTTAAGAACTTCTGCAACTTTTGCATAATTAAGCTGAATATATTCAGTTTGAATTGGTGCTAATTTTACACTTTGTGCAATTGCTTTGGCTTCATCTTCTTCTGCTTTAATCAGCTCGGTGACAGGCGCAATCCAAATCACACTCCCATTACGGCGCTTATCTAAATTTTTGGTTTTTAAAATAATATCTAAGGCCTGATCCCAAGGTACATCTTTTAAACGTAAAGTGATATTACCTTGAACTGAATCCGCAGCCACCATATTAATACTGGTAAAATCAGCAAGCAGCTGTAGCACACGGCGTACTTCAATATCTTGAAAATCCAGTGAGATTTTCTTACCCGTATAAGATTGACTCACATTGGGACGATTTACTTTATTTTCTACAGGGCGCTTTAAACTCACGGTCAATTTATTTTCCGCTTGAAAAGCCATATATTCATAGCTCCCCGAAGATTGAATGGTGATTACACCATTGGAACCATCATTATAAGCATCCACAGAAGAAACTGGGGTCGCAAAATCATTGACATTTAAACGACGAATTAAATGTGCTGGAATTTTATTCCCTAATGTTCGAATAACAACTTTACTGCCCTGTTGTTGCACATCTACAGGTGTATTTGCACCAGACAGATTTACAATAACCTGTCCCTCACCCGCATTGCCACGCTGAAAACCGATATCTGCGATGCCTTGATTTTGCTTATTCAGTATAGATGCAGATGATGCATAAGTCGGTAAAGCAGCAGCTTGATTGGCATTGTTAATCTTTAAAATAAAGGTATTCCCTTCAACACGCGTTGTAAAAGAACCACTATTTTTTAAATTTACTGTTAAGCGTGAACGTTGATCATCGGCCGCAATATCTACAGTCGACGCTTCTTCACTCGCCACAGCAATGGATGATTGATTGATTGTTTGCTTCGCCTGATCAAAGTCTAAAATCAGTCGAGATGGATTATCCAATTGATAGGCTTGAGGCTGTGGCGGTAAGCCATTAAACATCACACGAATTTCTGTACCTTGCCCCGGTATTTTCATCGGTACAATATTGGTCATGGTTGTTTGCGCTGCTGCAACCTGCATAATCGCAATTGACACTGCCGCCATAGTAAATTGACGAAGTTGACTATTCATAAACTTACCATCCCCGTTAAAGATATTTTTCAAACTCTTTTTCATTTTTATTCCTTTATTCCGTTTTAATCTATTGGACCGATTAGGACTAGACTCCGTGGTCTTTCTATATAACCGTCTCGACCATCTGGAACAATTTCCAATAAATCAATACGGGTCGGCGTAATTTCAATAATTCGCCCTTGATTCATACCCATGTAGTTGCCAAGTTGTACTCGCTCAATCTCACCATCAGGTGTTTGAATCAACCCCACTGTTTGCCCAACAGCTCCTTTCATACTTCCTTTCAGTGTTAACGACTCTAAAGGATAGCTTTCAAGCGGCTGTGGTTGTCTTGAAAAATTCGGGTAGACACGCTTGCCTGACATGATTTTCAATTCATTTGCCAATGAATTTGGCAAAAATGGGCTGCGTAATTGTTGAGCTGAATAATTAAAGCTTGGTACAGGATTAAATACTGGTGCAGGTTCAATCGGCAATGGTTGCTGATTTCTAATATTTGCCATTTCTTGGTTAACGGCATCAATACGAGAATCGCACCCCACCAACAGCATTGCAAATGAGATTCCACAAACTATTTTACTGAGCTGTTTCATTGTGGCTTCCCTCCTTGCTGAGGTGTCGTTGTTTTCTGTGCTACAGCATTCGCAGATTTATTTATCTTCTGCTCATCAGCACCAATATAACGATAGGTTTTTGCTTTAATTGTATAGTCAATCACTGGCACATCAGATTTATTGTCTTGACTAGGTGTTCCTGTAATTGTGAAATCATGCAAAGTGACAATACGTGGTAAAGCAGCCAAACTACTGACAAAACTGCCAAATGAATGATAATCCCCTGTTGCATCAATCGAGATCGGCTGCTCAATAAAGAACTCCTGCTTCACTTCTGGTTCTAATTTGATATTTTTAAATTTCAAACCAGAACTTACCCCTGTCACGTTAATGTCTTCAACTAGACTCGGAATTTCAGTTTCTTTAGGAAGTTGCTCTAATTGCTGATTAAAATTTGCTTCCATTTGTTGCAATTGTGCTTGATATTGCTGCAAGTTTCTTAATTTAGAGTCTTTTTCTTTAAACTCAGTTAATAAATTTTGTTCAACTGTACGTGCTTGATCAATTGCATCTAATTTAGGTCTAATTGCTAAAAAATAGCCAATTGCACACACCAAAAAAAACAAGAATACCCAACAGGTGACTTTAACGGATAAAGGCCAACTGCCATAGTTATTCATATCCAAGGTATTGAACTGTTGAAAAAACTTCTCAACAGTCATCTTGTTCTTTTTTGGAGCATCATTTACAGATGATTCTAATTGCTCAAAATCTTCACGACTCATTTTGCACCCCCAGCAGCTGGAACTTGTCCAGCTTTCGTTGTATCCCCATCTGTAGTCGCTGCTATTTCACCGATATCTACAGTCACAACAAAACTTCCATATGATTCTTCTACACGAGGGATCACCGAAGTCTGCACTTTATTTTTATTTTCATCTGCAGCTAAGAATGAATTCATAAATGCATTTCGATACCATTCAGACGCCTCTAATCCACGCAACAATTCAGCAACTGTATTTGGACTTTCAGCTTTGCCCTCAATGGTAAATTTATCACCCACACGACTAAATTTTGTGATGTACATTTGTGCAGGGACAATTCGAACCAACTCATCAACGAGGCGAACAATCACAGGACGCTGACCTTGTAAGCCTTGGATCAGTTTCATACGTTCAATAATGGCATTACGACGTTCTTGTAAACCATCTAAAGTTTTTAATTGGGTATCTAAATTTTGATTGGTACTGGTCACCAATTGATTGGCTTGCTCCTGATCTTGCAACTTATGGTCGAAATAGAACCACGCCAATAACACTGTCACTAAACCAATCAGTGCAACCCCAACACATATCGCAACGAATTGCTTCTTCTTCTGTTCTCTTAGCTCATCACGCCAAGGGAGTAAGTTAATCTTTGCCATTAATCAAAACTCCTCAAAGCTAAACCACATGCAACCATTAAAGAAGGTGCATCATTTTCTATTTTTTTTAAGTCAATTTGTGGTGAAAACCCCATTTGCAAGAAAGGATTTGCAATCGTGACGCGATAACCGAGTTTTTGTTGTAATAATTTTGCCAAACCAGGAATATTGGCATTACCACCCGCCAATAAAATATGGTCGATCTCGTTAAACTGAGAAGATGAAAAGAAGAACTGTAATGAGCGAGCAGCTTGTTGTACAACTGCTTCTAAAAACGGCATCAAGACTTCTGTTTCAAAATCGTCAGGTAAAGTCCGATCTTTTTTGGCACGACCAGCTTCGTCATAAGACAAACCATAACGGTTCTGTACATCTTGAGTCAGCTGCTTGCCACCAAAAACTTGCTCTCGGGTATAAATGATCTTGCCATTTTGCATCACAGACAAAGTGGTCATGGTATGACCAATATCTAGGATACCCACAAGATTTACACCAATTGGCAAGGTATCGGAAAAGACATCAAAAGCACGCTCAATTGCATAACTTTCTACATCTGCGATTTTAGGTGATAAGCCCGCGATTTCTAAAACTTCAACACGAGAATCGATATTCTCTGCACGTGTTGCAACAAGTAACACATTGACTCGATTTGGATTTGCCAGCTTATCTTTTAACACTTCAAAATCTAGACTGACTTCATCCAGTGGGAAAGGGATATATTGTTCAGCATCCATTCGAATCTGAACTTCTCTTTCCTCATCTGACATATCTGCATCCATTTCGATGATTTTGTGAATCACCATAGATGTAGGTACAGCAACCGCGACATTTTGCGATTGAGGATTGCCAATATTGACTGCTCTTTCCAACGCATCAGCAACTGCTTCAGGATTAAGAATGTTTTTCTCAACAACACTCCCATCCAGCAGTGGACTTAATCCATAACTTTCAACCCAGTAACGACCGTTCTTAACAGAGAGCTCTAAAATCTTTACAGTAGTAGAACTAATATCTACTCCTATTAACCCCTTATTTGGCTTACGATATAGTCTAAGCACGATTGATTTCCTATTATTTTTTTATCCCCAATAAATAACACAAACCGACTGCATTTGGTCTTAATTTTTTACAGATACAATATCCCATCTAACAATCCATCACATGAGAAGCTATACTGAACGCAATTAGTTTGCCATTAGCTATTATTAAAACTTACTTGTTATGAAAAAGCTATCTTGTTCAGGTTATATTCATCCCTTTTTTTTGCTGATTATCATTATTTTAGTCGCAATTCCGATGGGCTTTTATGGAATGTATCTATATATTGCCCCATCACTACCAGAAATGAGCTCTTTAAAAAAGGCGCCATTGCTTAAACCTTTGCAAGTTTATTCAGCCGATAATCAGCTGATCGCTGAATATGGTGGCAAGCTTTCGGTGCCTGTTGAGTACAATCAGATCCCGCCGCATTTCATTCATGCCTTCCTTGCTGCTGAAGATTCATCATTCTTCGAACATAGCGGGATTAGCTTTAAAGGCTTAGGGCGTGCCGTGAGTGAAAGTGTTACTGGGTCAAATGTACAAACAGGCGGCTCAACAATTACCATGCAGGTGGCTAAAAATTATTATCTATCCCCTGAACGAACACTTAAGCGCAAACTTACTGAAGTTTTTTTGGCACGGAAAATAGAACAAAATCTTTCCAAAGAAGAAATTTTATCTTTATATGTCAATAAGATCTTTTTGGGTAAAAATGCCTATGGTATTGCTGCTGCTGCAAAAATTTATTATGACAAAAGCTTAGATCAACTCAGTGTCGCACAAATGGCGATGATTGCAGGCTTACCTAAAGCACCGTCAAAATACAATCCTGTAGTGAATCCTGAACGCGCCTTAGAACGCCGTAACTGGATTCTAGGTCGTATGTTACAACTCGGCTATCTTAAACAAGCAGAATACGAAAAAGCTGTCGCTGAACCAATTAACTTGAGTATGCCTGATCGCGGCTTAAGTAATCGATTTCCCTATGTAGGCGAAATGGTTCGCTCTGAACTAGTTGAAAAGTTTGGTGAACAAGCAATTGATTCAGGTTATAAAGTTTATACAACCGTAAACAGCCAACGCCAACAATATGCAGAAGATGCAGTACAAAAAGGCTTGGAAGATTATGATCGTCGTCATGGATGGCGTGGTGCTGAAGCACATGATAAACCTTTAAAACAATTCATCCCTTATGCCAATACCTACCCTGCAGAAGTCATCAAAGTAGGCAGCAATAGTTTTGATGCCAAAATGCAAGATGGTTCAACAGTGACTGTACCTTGGTCAGGTATGTCTTGGGCAAGAAAATATATCAATGCCAATGCCGTTGGTGGTGCACCAAGCCGCGCTTCGCAGATTGTAACTGTTAAAGATATTATCCGTTTACGTCCCAATGAAAATAAAACCGCGTGGTCATTGGTTCAAACCCCGAAAGCACAAGGTCAACTGATTGCAATCAACCCCAATGATGGTTCAATTGAAGCAGTGGTGGGTGGATACAACTTTTTCCAATCTAAATTTAACCGCGCAATACAAGGCTGGCGCCAACCGGGTTCAACCATTAAGCCATTTATCTATGCACTGGCGCTTGAACGCGGTATGACCCCTTACACCATGGTTAATGACAGTCCAATCACTATTGGTCGCTGGACACCTAAAAACTCTGATGGCCGTTATTTAGGCATGATTCCTTTGCGTCGTGCGTTGTACTTATCTCGTAATACCGTTTCTGTGCGTTTATTACAAAGCGTAGGTGTAGAACGTGCGCGCCAATTATTGATGGATTTTGGCCTACAAGAAGATCAAATCCCGCGTAATTTCACGATCGCGCTTGGTACTCCACAAGTACTTCCTGTGCAAATGGCGACAGGCTATGCCGCAATTGCCAATGGTGGATATCGCATTCAACCACATTTCATCAGTCGTATTGAAGATGCTTATGGCAAAACCATTTATGAAGCAGCGCCTGAATATGCGTGTATTCCATGTATCAATCAAAAAGAAACTGTGGCCAATACTGCAACCACCCCTGATGACGAAGCCATTGAAGGTACAAACCTTACAGTGGATGAGGTTCAAACCCCATTAAGCAAAGAAGAACAAAGTAAATATCGTCAAGCACAACGGATTTTAAAATCACAATCTGCTTTTGATATGGCAAATATTCTTCGTGATGTGATTGTGCATGGTACTGGTCGTGCAGCACTTAAAATTGGTCGCGATGACATTGGCGGTAAAACAGGAACAACCAACGATGCTAAAGATGCGTGGTTTGCTGGCTTCAACGGCAAATTAGTTGCGATTGCTTGGGTCGGTTTTGACCAGCCTTCCACTCTCGGCCGTCGTGAATATGGTGGGATCGCAGCACTGCCAGTTTGGACTGGTTTTATGGGTAAAGCCTTAAAAGATACACCATCTGCTTGGGTACATTTTGACAAAAATGCCAAAGCACCAATTTCTCGTGAAGAACGTAATCAAACACAAGTTGAAGGTGCGACTCAAAACGAAGGCTATGGTTCATCACCACCTTTAGCACGTCCAATCTTTAAACCTGCGCCTGTTACACCATCACGTAATTCATCAAATGACTTTGAAGACTTACCTGATGAAGGTACAGATCAACCGCTCAAACCGAACAAAGTAACACCGCCGGCAATGAATCAAGGCAGTGCGAAACGAGAAAGTGATTCTCTTGAGAATTTGATTAATGAAGTTCAATAATTAGTTTCTCAAATAAAAAATGCCATCGATTGATGGCATTTTTTATGGCTTAAATTTCTATTATTTTTTCTGAAAGATATAAATTTGGAAGGCCGCCTTTAACGTCGTTTTAACTTGTGCTTCCAAAACTAAACGCTTTTCAGATTTTGCTTTATAAGCATAAGGGGTCATCGCAATTAGATTCTTGAGTTGTGCTTGATCCAACTCAAACGTTGTTTCGATAATCGGCTGCTCTATTAACTCAAAAGATGCTTGTAATTGCTCAACAAACTTTTGCGGCTCATGGGCTTTAACTTCATCAAACAAACCCTCACGCATCCCATATAAATGCTCTGGTGCAGGTGTTACCACCATCAAATAAGCCTTTGGCTTAAGTACTCGGAGTATTTCTTCTTCTGGGATCGGGCTAAATAAGCTGGTACACAAATCAATCGAATGATCCAAAACAGGTAGCGTCGCTCCTGTCCCCACAATCCATGTCACATCTTTATTGAGTTTTGCAGCAACCTGAACTGCATTTTTTGCAATATCAACCCCAATACATTGCATCACTTGATGTTGCATTGCATCAGTATAGTAGCCTTCACCACAGCCGATATCCAGCAGGTTTTCAACCCGTAACTCACGAATTTTCTCAACCACGGCTTGCTGTAAAGGTGCATAAAATCCACCACTTAAAAATCCACGGCGTGCTTGTACAGATTCAGGGGTATCCCCTGGATTTTTACTATGCTTATGTTGTACTACATGTAAATTTACATAGCCTTGTTTTGCCACATCATAACTATGATTATTTACACAGCGCCAAGTCCGATCCGATAGGCTCAATGCCTCACGACATACAGGGCACATCAACAAATTCATTGTATTCTCCAAAAGATATTTTTAGGCCATAAAAAAAAGCCGGCAAATGCCGACTTTTCAAATCACTTTGGCTTAGCGTAATTTTAATGTCATTAGACCTAAAACTACCAGCATAATTGTGATAATCCAAAAACGGATCACCACTTGAGTCTCACGCCAGCCTTTTTTCTCATAATGATGATGCAACGGTGCCATAAGAAATACACGTTTATTGCGCATACGTAATGATCCGATTTGCAAGAATACCGAGATTGCTTCTACCACAAAGACCCCGCCCATAATTGCAAAGACGATCTCTTGACGAACCATTACCGCGATAGTGCCCAGCATTGCACCTAATGATAATGCACCGACATCTCCCATAAAGACTTGGGCAGGATGCGCGTTATACCAAAGAAATGCTAAGCCTGCTCCAATCATTGCAGCACAAATAATCACCAGCTCAGAGGTATATTTTACATAGGGAATATGTAAATAATTGGCAAAGCGTATATCACCTGCCAAGTATGCAAAAACACCTAAACCTGCGGCAACCAAAACAATCGGCATGATCGCCAGACCATCTAAACCATCTGTCAAATTCACTGCATTTGACCCACCATTGATTACCAGATAGGTAAAAATAATGAAGCCAATACCCAATGGAATTGAAGACAATGGAATACTCAGATTTTTAAAAAATGGTATCAATAAATCCAGCATATTCGCTGTATGTACAGGGCTGTCTTGCTGAGTTGCAATGATATACAACGCAATACCCGCCCCCAAAGAGCCAACCGAAGTCCAAAAGAATTTCTTCTTGGCAGGTAAACCCGCATTGTCTTTATAACGGACTTTAATCCAATCATCCGCCCAACCTACAGCACCAAAGATCACCATAACAGCCAAGACAATCCACACATAAGGATTGGATAAATCTGCCCAAAGCAAAGTACTGATCCCGATTGAAAGCAGAATTAAAATCCCGCCCATTGTTGGCGTACCCATTTTTTTGGCATGATTTTCAGGTGCATATGAACTGACAGCCTGACCATATTTGAGCGCTTGTAATTTACGGATCATGACTGGTCCCAAGGCCCAACCAATCGCAAGTGCAGTCAGTACACTGAGCAATGCTCGTAACGATAAGTATCGAACAACTTGGAACGCGTTCTCATAACCCGCCAAGTGTTGAAATAACCAATACAGCATTAAACTTTCTCCATCAAATCAGCCATCAACGTTTCCATATGGGTATAGCGAGAACCTTTAAACAGGAAACTCATGGACTGTGGTTGATGTGTTGCAATTAAACTTAACAATAAAGGTAAAGCTTGTTCTTGGCTAAGAAAAGCTTGTAATTTTTTACCATATTGAGTGCTTCGCGCACCTTCTTGTGTAGCAGGAGCAAACTCCCCTACCGCGACAACAAATTGGATCCCATCCACTGAAACTAGATCACGACCCAACATATAGTGTTGCTGCGCAGCAGTATCACCCAGTTCGCCAATATCGCCAATCACCATCACTTTGATCCCTTGCTGTTGCGCAAGTACTTCTGCTGCTGCACGCATTGAAGTCGGGTTGGCATTATAGGTATCATCAATAAATAAATGCTTGTGCTTATGAATAAAATTCAAACGCCCTTTTGCACCTTGTGCCGACTCCAAGCCGATCACAATATCGTCTAAATCAACGCCAATCGCCAAGGCAAATGCAGTCGCTGCTTCTGCATTATGGACATTATGTTCGCCTGCAAAAGGAAGATTGACTGTTCTTGCACCTTGAGGTGTATTAAGGGTAAAGATTGCAGACTGTGCGTGTAACTGAACATCTGTCGCAAAGACTTCACCACCCTGACCAAAACTTAACACTTGCTCAGTGTCTATCACTTGACGAATCGTATCGGTAAAATCATCCTGAGCAGGAACAATTGCTATTCCAGCTTGATCAATATGACGGTAAATTTCAGATTTGGCACGGCAAATTCCATCACGTCCACCAAATTCGCCTAAATGTGCAGTTCCAATATTTAAAATACCGGCAACATGTGGCTGCACAAGATTTGAGGTGTAATCAATTTCACCTTGATGGCTTGCACCAAGTTCCATCACCGCATATTGATGTTCTGAACGCAGCTCCAATAACATCATTGGCACACCAAGATCATTATTTAAATTGCCACGTGTAATCAAGGTCGGGGCTAAACGTGAAAGAATACTCCCCAACATCTCTTTGGTGGTGGTCTTGCCACTACTGCCTGTAAGTGCAATCACTTTTAATTGTGGATGTTGAGCACGACGATACGCGCCTAAATGGCCCAATGCCAAACGTGTATCTGCCACGACAAGTTGACAGATATTTACATCAACAGGATGGCTCACGATGGCAATTTGGCAGCCATTCGCAGCCACTTGAGCAACAAAATCATGTGCATCAAAACGCTCACCTTTGAGCGCCAAAAAAGCATCACCTAATTCAGCATGACGTGAATCAGTCAAAATACGTTTAATTTCACCTTGTGGTGCTTGATCTAAATACCAATAACCTTGAGTTGCTTCAGCAAGTTGTGCTGCTGACCATGGCTCCAAAGGCACAGTACTGGTGGTAGAGGTGTGCATCTCTTATTCCTAATGAGCTGGATAAGCTGAATTGGGTTTATGGTGTTGTGCATCTATTGCCGATTGCACTTCAACGACATCGTCAAACCAATGACGAACACCATCAATTTCTTGATAATTTTCATGACCTTTTCCGGCAATCACAACAATATCACCTGATTGGGCATGCTTTACTGCATATTTGATTGCTTCACGGCGATCACGAATTTCGTGAACCTCATGCTGGCTAAAATCAATTTCATGCTTCATATCGGCAAAAATTTGCTCAGGATTTTCTGTACGCGGATTATCTGATGTGATCATCACGGGATTGGCTTGTTCCAAAGCTGCTTTGGTCATCAATGGGCGTTTACCGCGATCTCGATCACCACCACAACCAAAGACAGCCCAAAGCTGATTTTCAACATGGCGTTTCAAGGTTTTTAAAACCTGAGTTAAAGCGTCTGGTGTATGTGCATAATCCACCACAAACAGACGATCCTGATCACGAATCACCTGCATACGTCCAGGTGCACCTTTTATGTTGGGTACAGTTGCGATAAGTTGTTTTAAATCAAAACCTGCTTGTTCAGCAACAATTAAACTGGCCACCAAATTTTCAATATTAAAATGCCCAAGCAATGGGCTATTCACGGTAAATTCAGCTTTGGCTGTTTTGAGATGGAATGTTGCCCCATCTAAGCTATATTTAATCCCAAATACTTGGTAATCAGCCGCTTTAGAGGTTGAATAAGTCAATACTTTTGGGTGTGACAGATTGCTACTTGCCGCATTCATCATTAGATCTGCATGCGCATCGTCTATGTTAATTACTGCAACTTTTAACGCAGCAAATTTAAACAGTAACGCTTTCGCTTCAGCATAGGCTTCAAGCGTCCCATGATAATCCAAATGATCTCGACTTAGATTACTATATGCAGCAATCTCAATATCACAACCATTTAAACGACCTTGTTCCAAACCATGCGAGCTTGCCTCAATTGAAGCGAATTCAGCACCTTGCATAGCAAAATCATGCAGAAGATTTTGTAAATGCAACGCATCTAAAGTGGTATGCGAAGACGCTTCTAGGTTTGGCAGAATCCCGTTGCCCGTGGTTCCCATTACTGCACATTTTTTATTTTGTAATGCCAGTAATTCAGCAATGAGGCGTGAAATCGTGGTTTTACCATTGGTTCCCGTGACTGCAAGAATTCGTGCAGCTTTTACAGGGGATGTCGCTTGTAAATATTGTTTTTGCCATTGTCCCATCAACTGACGCACATCTGGGCAGATCAATGCAGATTCAAAGCCTAAATCTGTTTCACTAATAATGCCCAATGCGCCTTTGTCTAAAGCGATTTGAGCAAATTGTGCGGTTTTTTCTGGTTGCGAATAACTGGTCAAAGCAATAAAAATTTGCCCTTGTTGTACATAACGACTATCTAGAGAAAAGCCATTAAATGACTCAGACATCCAAGCCTTTGTATTATCAACTTTATAAATATCTTGAAAATTAATCATTATAGTTTACCTATGGCTTGGCCTTAGCCGTTTCAAGAGGTTTATCTAAAGGCACATTCATTAAACGTAAAGATTCTTGCATAATTCGGGCAAACACTGGTGCGGCAACCAAACCACCATAGTATTGTCCACGCGGATTTTCGACTACAACAATAACCGCCAAACGAGGATCACTAATCGGCGCCACACCGGCAAATAAAGCACGGTATTCAGTATTCGAATAACCTCTATGGTCAGGGCGCAACTTGTGTGCTGTACCTGTTTTACCACCCACGCGATAACCGGGAATATTGGCTTGTTTTGCAGTACCACCAGGCATCGTAACTTGCTCTAACATCAACAAAACTTCATCAGCAATTTTAGGCGCTAAAACCTGTTTACCTTTGGGCTGATCATTTAATTTATAGAGACTTAAAGGATATTCCACACCATGATTGGCCAACATTGCATAGCCTTGCGCCAACTGTAAAATCGTAGCATTTAGACCATAGCCATAAGCCATTGTACCAATTTGCGAAGAATTTAACTTTTCAGGTGGAAGCACTAAACCTCCACTCTCACCCGGGAATTTAACCGCCGAACGCTGACCAAAACCGACCTTTCTAAAGAAACTTGGCAAGGTTTCTTTTGGTAAAGACAAAGCAATTTTTGCCGAACCGACGTTCGAGGATTTAATGATCACACCAGTAACGGTCAACGAACCATAGTTATGCGTATCACGAATGGTATGGGAACCTAAACGCATCGAACCTGGGCTGGTACTAATCACCGAGTTTGGGGTATATTTGCCACTTTCCAAACCCGCTGCAATGGTAAAAGGTTTCATGGTTGAACCAGGTTCAAACATGTCAATTGCACCACGGTTACGCATGGCATCTTTATTACTTAAGCCATTTTTATCGTTGGGATTATAAGAAGGCCAACTCGCCATAGCCAGAATTTCGCCCGTTTTTACATCCACAGCAATTGCAGAAGCAGAACGTGCATTATTGGCAACACCCACCGCAGTCAACTCACGATACATAATATATTGCAAACGTGAGTCAATACTTAAGGTGATATTCTCCCCTGCTTTCACTTCTTTTACAACTTCAGGGGTGGTAATACGGTTACCATGTTTATCACGAGAAATCTTTTGCTCACCATCTTCACCAGCCAGACGTGAGTTTAACTGCATCTCTAAACCTTCAATCCCCGTCCCTTCGCTATTGGTGAGACCAATAATTTGCGCATTGGGCTGTGGCTGAGGATAATAACGTTTATAGGTTTTCTCGGCATAAACGCCAGCAAATTTATGTTGGGTAATAAAATCTGCTTGTGGTGGCGGAACTTCTTTTTTAAGTACCAAATAACGAGAACGTGGACGTTCATTTAAACGTTTTTTTAAGTCTCCACGATCAAGACCGACCGCATCTGCCAATTCATCTAAATTTAAATTTTCATCAGGCAATTGGCGTTTAAGTTTACGACTGTTGGGTGTCTTCTGTAATTCAGCCGTGATGGTATCAAACTGTTTTTTAGTCTCAAAATATTCACGTGGATCAATCACCACTTTCATGATTGGAGAACTGATTGCCAAAGGCACGCCATGACGATCACTAATCACACCACGCATGGCTTTTAATGTTTCAGAACGTAGAATGTTGGCATTGGCTTTATTTTGTAAAAAGTCTTTATTAATCACTTGCACATAAAATGCACGTCCGACCAAGCCGACAAAACATAAAAGCACCACGCCCCACATTAAATAGAAGCGCCACATATCTATTGATACAGTACTTTTCTGGGTAATGGATGGCTGCTTTTTACGTGGCTGCCGAGTCGGTTTAGTTTGCTTATCTGCCATACAGATGCCTTACTTCTTCTGCTCTGATTCAGTTGGTAATGAAATGACAACTGTTTGCGCAGCTGGCGGTGAATACATTCTCAATTGTGTTACTGCACGTGTTCCTATTTGCGCAGTTGCACCAAATGTTTGTTGTTCAATGAGCAAACGTCCCCATTCTGCATTGATATCTTCACGTTCACGCATATAGCTATTTAAATCACGAAAATCATGACGATAAGCAAAGACTTGCAACACCACCATAAAGGCACTGATCAACACTGCAATAACCAATACGCCATAAACAATCGCTTTTTTTATTGCCAGCTTATGACTTGATTCTTCTATAATTTCTTGTTTCATTCTGCGCCTTTTTGTTCTAAGCGTTCTGCAACTCGAAGCCAAGCACTACGTGAGCGAGGATTGGCTTTGACTTCTTCCTCACTGGCACGAACTCTGTCAACTTTTTTCAGTCGACGAGTATCTTGTACTTTTTGCGGTAATCCCCAGCCATTATCTTCTGGCAACGTTGATTCTTTTTGAATAAATTGTTTAATAATTCGGTCTTCAAGTGAATGGAAACTAATGACGGCCAAACGTGCATTTGATTTTAACAAATCTACGGCTTGAGGTAAAAAGGTATGTACGTCATCGAGTTCTTTATTAATTTCAATACGAATAGCTTGGAATGTCCGTGTCGCAGCATGTTTATTTTTTTCCCACTTAGGATGCGCAACTTTCACAATTTCCGCTAATTTTCCAGTGGTTTCAATATAACCTGCTTGCTTAATCGCACGTGCAATACGACGACTATAACGCTCCTCACCATATTGAAAAATCACATTGGCCAAATGTTCTTCGTCTACATCCACGAGCCAATCTGCGGCTGTTTGTCCTTGAGAATTATCCATACGCATATCAAGTGGTCCATCTTTCATAAAACTAAAACCACGGTCTGCTTGATCTAGCTGTGGTGATGACACCCCTAAATCTGCCATAATCCCATCGACTTGATAAATATCTAATTGATTTAATTCTTGTTGTAAATCTGCAAAACTGGCATGAATAATTTTAAAACGAGGATCTTCTTTTTCTAACTGATATGCCACTTCTAACGCTTGTGGGTCTTTATCAAAAGCATAAACTTTTGAATGCTCATCTAATTTAGACAACAATAAACGGGTGTGTCCACCACGTCCAAATGTCCCATCCACGTAAATTCCTGTATTGCGATCTGCAAGTAAAGCATCGACAGTTTCATGTAGTAATACAGAAATATGAGACATAATTATGGTTTCAGTTTAAGCAAAAAAAGTAACTGCACATTATTACCTTGTTTTGCCAAAGCTCCAAACGACTTTTTGTAGGGAAATATTACTTTTTATAGAGAAAACCGTTTTAAAATGCTTTTTATAAAAGTTCAGTACAAAAAATAGCGCATCCATCCTGCGACAAAGCGTTATCGTGTCTTATGCATTTTTACATCACCATTGTCAAAATACGCTGAAACACGCCAACCTTGTCGGAGATAAAATTCAAAAGCACGACTTTTTTGATCGGTTTCCAAGCAAATTTCTTGAAAAGATTCAAATAATAAATCTTCTGCTTTTTTCAAAAGCGCAGTTCCGACACCTTTGGCTTCAAAATCAGGGTGGACAAACATGGCAAATACGCTGCCGTCGGTTAAATCTACGATCGAAAAACCACACACTTGATGCTGCAGCTCTGCAAGCCAGACAGTCGAAGTATTTTGAATTAAATCCAATATGACCAACTCAGTGATACCCAGTTCAGTCAGTTGTTGTTTTGACAAATGGTTTTCTTTGACTGACGTTCGTATATCAAAAATAACATCAATATCATCTTTAGTCGCGAGTCTTAGCGTAATATCCATAGTTTAAATTGATTACTCACTTTGATATCAGGGTCTGCTGGCATTTCATAAATGGCTTGCGTTGTAGGCTAAAATTGAGCAGGCAAGGCATGAAACGAAGAGAATAGCGAGACTATTTTCGAGTTTCATAACGCAGACTGAGATAATTTTAGCCACAACCCTTCGGGACTAGAGTGTTTTTTGCTGCTACATCGTTACGAACTATTTATTTAGAATGACTAAATTTCATATTTCGTGCCTTGTATCATCTAAAAAACACACTTAGTCGCAAACAGAGACGAATTGTCAACAGACCCTAGTCTAACTGATTCATAACAGAATGAAAAAACCTCCTAAAAAAGGAGGTTGATTCAATCAAAATAGTGGATGCTTAGCGCTTGCTATTATAAATCTGATCAAAAACACCGCCATTGGCAAAGTGAGTTTGCTGTGCTTTTGCCCAACCACCAAAGACTTCATCAATGGTAAAAGTTTTCAGTTCAGGGAATTGGTTGGAATATTTAGCTAAGATTTTTGCATTGCGCGGGCGATAGAAATGACGTGCTGCCATATCTTGACCTATTGGAGAATACAAATAGTTAATATAACCCGTTGCTAACCATTTATTGCCATTCTTCTCTACTGTTTTATCAACAATTGCCACTGACGGTTCAGTCAAAATTGACATCGATGGATAGACTATATCAAATTTATTGCCAGATGCTTTCTTACTCACCATGGCTTCATTTTCCCAAGTCAGTAAAACATCACCAATCCCACGTTCAGCAAATGTGGTCATCGATGCACGCGCAGCTGGATCCATAACTTTTACGTTATGGTACATCTTAGAAACAAACTCACGTGCTTTAGCATCATTACCACCCGGTTGTTTAAGTGCATAGCCCCAAGCTGAGAGATAGATCCAGCGTGGTAAACCGCCCGTTTTAGGGTTAGGGGTAATGATTTGTACACCAGATTTGGTCAAATCTGTCCAATCCTTGATGCCTTTAGGATTACCTTTACGTACTAAAAACACAACGGTAGACGTATACGGTGCTGAGTTATTTGGAAATTCTTTTTCCCAACCTGGGTTAATTTGGCCTGATTTCACAATTTCGTTGATATCATTGGCCAAAGCCAAGGTCACCACATCACCTTTTAAGCCATCAACCACGGCACGCGCTTGTTTTCCCGAACCACCATGCGATTGTTTAAAATCAACAGTCTTACCTGTACGAGATTTCCAGTAAGCGCCAAATGATTTATTAAACTCATCATAAAACTCACGCGTTGCATCATAAGACACATTTAAAAATTCACGGTCAGCAGCATAACTTGCTGTCGTTGCAACAGTTAATCCCGTCGCAATAACCACAGCACTCATCAGTGCTTTAAAATTAGTTTTCATATTATGAGTGCTAACATCGCTAAAATTATTCTAAATATATGAAATAAGCGAATAAACTTCAATCAAAAAGCGAAATACCCGCAAACTTAGCACAGATTAAAAATCAACCTATGGTTTTAATTGATGAAAGCGCTCAAGATCGCTGTGGTTTATATTTTGTCTGTTTTATTTATTTCTTTATCACAAATGCATAAAGCTAAAAAAAGCCCCCTTTGATCAAAGAGGACTTGTTTGTATTTGATTCAAATTACTTTTCAGCCGTAAATTGATCGTAAATCCCCCCATTGGCAAAATGGGTTTTTTGCGCTTTTGCCCAGCCGCCAAAAACTTGATCTATGGTAAAGAGTTTAATTTTTGGAAATTTTGCCGAATATTTGGCTGCAGCTTTGGCATTACGCGGACGGAAATTATATTTTGCTGCCAAGTCCTGCCCTACAGGTGAATAAAGATAATTTAAATAGCCTTTTGCTAAATTACGATTACCATCTTTATCAACCACTTTATCGACGATTGCGACTGAAGGCTCAGCTAGGATTGAAATGGATGGATAAATAATTTGATATTTGTCTTTATCTGGAGCAGACGTCGCCAAAATTGCTTCATTTTCCCAAGACAACAAAACATCGCCAATACCACGATCCGCAAATGTTGTGAGCGAGCCACGTGCGCCTGAATCTAACACTTTGACATTTTTATATATTTGTTTGACTAATTCACGCGCTTTTGCATCATTGCCACCCGGTTGTTTTAATGCATAGCCCCACGCTGATAAATAAATCCAGCGCGGTGCACCGCCTGTTTTAGGGTTTGGTGTGATAATTTCAACCCCAGGTTTTACCAGATCATTCCAATCTTTAATTGCTTTGGGATTGCCCTTACGCACTAAAAAAACAACGGTAGATGTGTAGGGTGCAGAATTATTTGGAAATTCTTTTTGCCAGCCTTTTTCAATCAAACCCGCATTGACAATTTCATCAATATCATTGGCCAAAGCCAGTGTGACCACATCTGCTTGCAAACCATCTACCACTGAACGTGCTTGCTTACCAGAACCGCCATGAGACTGCTTAAATTCAATATCTTGGCCTGTTTTTGATTTCCAAAATTGACCAAAACTCTTGTTATATTCTTGATAAAATTCACGGGTAGGATCGTAAGATACATTTAAAAATTCTTTCGCTGCATAAGCATTCCCCGTGACGATTAAACTGATCGCACTTAAAAGCAGTAGTTTTTTCATTTCTTTCTCGATTTTTAATGATTTAGAAGCACTATATTTTTATTATTTTAATTTAACAATCAATTACTTATAAATATTTAAACTATCTTATTCATAATTTAAGATATCTAAAAATGTGTATTACTCATGTAAATTATTTGGTATATTTTTTACACAATTTAACCTAAACTTGAATTCTTCACGATTCATCCACATTTATGTGTTATCAATTAAAATATTACATTTCGTTTCAATGATTGTTTTTTAAACATTTTTTGTGTAGTATTATTAAAAAATGTGACGTAGTTATGCTTTTTGTAAGTTGTTTTGCTACAATAACCATGTTCAAGAACAAAAATTTGACCATCAAGGGGAGCCGATGGAATGAATGATTCTTATTTAAAGATCTTGGGCTTAAGTCTAGGACTCGCAGTGATGGCACAGACAGGCCATACTGCTGCAATTAAAGATACGACCAAGCCAATACAATCGTTAATTGTTGTGGTAGATAAACAATCACCGATTGAAAAAGCGCTCAATCAACAAAAGCGTGGCGAGAATAAACTGATCTCAGATAAAGATCAGCTTAAAGTTTTAACGTCGATTAAAACCACAGCCTCACAAAACTTTTTAGCTGAACAACATCAGAAATTTTCTTGTTTTGTACAAGCTTTATTCCAACCGCATACTTTGTAAAAATTTGATTTAGAATAATAAATTCTACGCTCCTCAAAAGAATTTAGAAGCCCAATCGTTTATTGGTGAATTAACCCTTAAGCAGTTGGGCTTTTTCGTTATAATAGTTTCAATTTACATTCTGAATAATATTTAGTTATGAAAGTCCGTACTCGTATTGCACCCTCTCCAACTGGTTTTCCGCATGTAGGCACTGCCTATATCGCCTTGTTTAATTTATGCTTTGCACAACAACATGGTGGCGAATTTATTCTTCGTATTGAAGATACCGACCAACTCCGCTCAACCCCTGAATCTGAAAAAATGATTTTAGATTCATTGCGTTGGTTAGGTTTAAATTGGTCAGAAGGGCCAGATATCGGCGGACCTCATGCTCCTTATCGCCAATCTGAGCGAATGGGAATCTATAAACAATATGCTTTAGAACTTGTTGAAAAGGGTCATGCCTTTTACTGTTTCGCAACGGCGGAAGAGCTTGATCAAATGCGTGCTGAACAACAAGCCCGTGGTGAAACCCCTGGTTATGACGGTCGTGGCTTAAAACTTTCCCCAGAAGAGGTACAACAGCGTTTGGCTGCGGGTGAAGCTCATGTGATCCGTATGAAAGTCCCTGAAGAAGGCGTTTGCCAATTCAATGACTTACTTCGTGGCGAAGTGGAGATCCCTTGGGCACAAGTCGACATGCAAATCCTACTCAAAACAGATGGTTTGCCAACTTATCATTTAGCCAATGTGGTCGATGACCATTTAATGGAAATCACTCATGTGATTCGTGGCGAAGAGTGGATTCCATCTGCGCCAAAACACCAGTTGCTCTACCAATATTTTGGTTGGGACATGCCAACATTGTGCCATATGCCATTGCTGCGTAACCCAGACAAGTCAAAATTGTCTAAACGTAAAAATCCAACCTCAATCAACTACTACAAAGACATCGGTGTGCTGCCTGAAGCCTTACTGAACTATTTAGGCCGTATGGGTTGGTCAATGCCAGATGAAAGAGAAAAATTCTCTTTGGCTGAAATGATTGAACACTTTGATATCCAGCGTGTGTCTTTGGGTGGTCCAATTTTTGATGTTGAAAAACTAAACTGGCTCAATGGACAATGGATTAAAGCCCTCAGCCCTGCTGAACTGTTAAATACACTTTTGGCTTGGAAATCTGATCGCCAAACCCTAGAAGATATTGCTGCGGCCATTCAACCACGTATTAACTTACTGTCTGAAGCGGTAAATTGGGCTGGTTTTTACTTCAACCAATTCCCAACATTGACCAAAGAGCAATTTGACAGCAAAAAGCTGACTGAAGAACAAGTTCGTCAAAGCTTACAATTTGCGATTTGGCGTTTAGAAAGCTTGTTTACTTGGAACAACGATACTGTAAGCCAAACCTTGATGGATTTGGCGAATCAAATGGAAATCAAACTCCGTGATTTCATGCCAGCATTCTTTATCGCAATTGCTGGTTCAACATCATCTACTCCTGTGATGCAATCGATGGTCACCATTGGCCCTGATTTAACCTTTGCCCGTTTACGTCATGCACTTGAAATTGTGGGTGGTCCGAGCAAAAAAGAAGCAAAAGTTTGGGAAAAACTGAACGAAAGCATCAAATTGCCGAAAAATGATGCAGTTGATGAAGCTTAATTAAATTTTCTGTTGACGTGTGAGCGCAATATCCCTAATATTGCGCTCACACAGACTGGGGGTTATAGCTCAGTTGGTAGAGCGCTACAATGGCATTGTAGAGGTCAGGAGTTCGATCCTCCTTGACTCCACCAAATGTTTTACCTGTGTTGCCTCACTTGTCCCTATCGTCTAGAGGCCTAGGACATCGCCCTTTCACGGCGGTAACCGGGGTTCGAATCCCCGTAGGGACGCCATATTCAAGATGGCGACATCTTTGTAAAAAACCCAAGCATCGTGACTTGGGTTTTTTATTGCCTAAATTTTGCTTTTAAGCTGCTATTCAGTCTTTTTTGCATTCTAAAATAGAACGATTAGAATATGCTTAGATTATAAATGTGGAGCCACCATGCAATACCAATGCCCAAAGTGCCAAAGTCGAAAAATCTTGCCTGTTACCCATGGGAATACACCTGCTGTACGCCCTGTTGTTCCAAAAAGCTTGGTATTTTTGATTCCATTACTGTTTATTTTATTGTTATTGGTTGTCATTAGTATTGTGATGTGGATTTTCAGCAACGGCGCAGGTCAAACATTGCAAATTGCAACAGTCGTGGTCTTCATTGCAGCTGTGATTGCAGGGGTAATGTTTTGGCGTGATCTGCCCGATTTTAAAATCTCAATGCAGTCATTTATGCAAGCCAATAAAAGCTGGAAGTGCCGTGACTGCAATCATGAATGGCAAATCTAATTCTTCAGCTTTGCCTGATGTTCAAATCAAACCATTCACCTTAATGTGAATGGTTTTTTGCTTCATCTGTATGTGTTTCATCAGCGTTACTGTGATCATGCCCATCTGACTCATGCGAATGCACCATACACGCATTGTCTTCAATTTGTAGCGTCATCTCAGTAATCCCATGTTGATGACTGAGCATTTCCATGACCTGTTGGTACAATTGATTCCGATCCGCTGCTGGTGCAAATAAATGCACTGTCAGATGGACATTTTTAGATGTAATGGCCCAAACCTTAAGTTGATGAATACTTTCTACACCTTTAACCGATAAAAGATCATTACGTAATTTTTCAATATCAATTTCCTCAGGCACACCTTCCAGTAAAATATTGATACTTTGTTTTAGCAAAACCCATGTTCGTGGTAAAACCCAGAAGCCGATGAGTACAGCAATAATCGTATCCACCCACATCCAGCCAGTGAAATAAATAATTGCCCCCCCAATAACCACACCCACGGAACCGAGTGCATCACTCAATACTTCCAGATAAGCACCTTTGATATTGAGACTTTCCTTTGAACTGGAGAATAAAATCTTCATTGAAATGAGGTTAATCACCAACCCAATAACCGCCACAACCATCATACCAACACTCTGAATTTCAGGGGGTTGGCTAAAGCGCTGATACGCCTCATAGAGAATATAAATTGCAACGACAAACAACATCATGGCATTAAACAACGCTGCTAAAATTTCAAAACGCTGATAGCCAAAGGTCCGTTTATCATCTGCGGGTAATTTACCAATTTTGATCGCAACCAATGCAATTGCTAATGCTGCGGCATCAGTAAACATATGTGCGGCATCGGACAATAAAGCCAAGCTTTGCGTCATGAAACCCGCAATCACTTCAACAATTAAAAAGGTACTGGTTAACGCCAATGCAAAGGTTAGTTTTTTTACATTTCCTTCTGTGGCGACAGCATGACTATGATCATGCCCTTGTTGTTCACTCATGTTGATACCTCTGATTTTGTTTTATCAAAATATTGAATATTTTTTCTATTTATTATTGATAATAATTATTATTATCAATAATAAAGTTTCTTCTATATAATAGCGACTATATTTTCCACAGTTAAAATACCCCTGTTAATGGAATATCGACAATGAAAAAATACCTCTACCTTTCTGTACTTCTTTGCTCTTATAGTTATGCACATGAACCCTATGTTGCACCTCTGGGCTATAACACCACAAATACACAAATCCCAGTGATTGCATCCTATGCTGAAGAAGCACTGAATGCAGAACATGCCATGAAACAAACCGCGCTCAACGTGATTCAACCAAATCAAAGCAAGTTACAAGTTGAAGCTGCAAGCACTTTAAAATCGGCTACAGTATTTGACTTAGCCTTACCACAAGCAGGCACCTATCACCTGTTCAGTAAAGCGTCTTTCCCACTCAAATATGTCCAACATAATAAAGAATGGAAAATGCTTTTTGATGTCCCTGCTGAGAAAGCAGGTAAGATCGCTGAACGCGAATATGTGATTCCTGCTGACTTTAAGAAACCGCCTGTACCAATCACCATTAACCGAGAATGGTCAATCCAAAGCTATATTTCTAAAGAAAAAACGTCACCTATTCAAAACAACACTGATGCTGCAATACAAGTCGAATTTAAAACCCATCCCAACAGCATTACTGCGCAGCAACCTGTACAAATCTTGATTAAAAAATCAGGACAAGCACTCAAAAATGCTGAACTGCTCATCCGTGCTCAAGGGCAAACCGATAAACAAGCACAAAAAGTTCCAGTTGCTCAAGATGGTTCAGCAATAGTCACTTTTCCTTATTCAGGGCAATATCTGCTTGAAGTCAGTGAAGCATTTAACAAAACCACTCAACCTGTAAATCAAAATTACACCATCATTAGTTTAGGTGTATTGCCTGTCAGTCAATAATAAACTGTCTATACAGTTTCAATGCCTCACCCTTCTTGGCTAAGAACGGTGAGGTTATTTTTAAATTAATGATCAACCATTCGTTTGTGCTTTAACTTTACGTTCATTCATCCAACGATAAATCACTGGTAAAATCACCAAAGTCAGTAAAGTGGATGACATGATGCCGCCAATCACCACGGTTGCCAGTGGACGCTGAACTTCCGCACCCGTCCCTGTAGCCAACGCCATCGGCACAAAACCTAACGATGCCACACAAGCCGTCATCAATACGGGTCTTAAACGTAAAATTGCACCTTGCCATGTGGCCTGATAAACATCGAGTTGTTGACGTAATTCCTTAATAAAGGTCAACATTACCAAACCATTTAATACTGCCACACCTGAGAGCGCGATAAAGCCCACACCTGCAGACATCGACAATGGTATACCGCGAAGCCACAGTGCAATCAAACCGCCACACAGTGCAAATGGCACACCGGTAAACACCAGCAAACTTTCCTTAAAGTTATGAAAAACGGCCATCAACAACACAAAAATAGTTATCAGTGCCAGCGGAACGACCAGCTGCATACGTGCCTTCGCAGAGGTTAGGTTTTCAAACTGTCCACCATAACTCAACCAATAACCCGCAGGCATTTCCTGCTTCGCCAAAGTCGATTGTAATTCGGTGACAAATGAGCCCAAATCGCGCCCTTCGACATTGGCAGTCACGACCACACGACGTTTACCATTTTCACGACTGACCTGATTAATACCGAGGATATTTTCAACTTTAGCCACATCCTGAAGTTGGATTAGACCACCATTTGGTGTTTGAATAGGTAAAACGGCCAGATGCTCAGGTGTACGTTGAGCATCATCCAGACGAATCACAAAATCGAAACGACGGTCACCTTGTAAGATTTGACCAACATTCTGCCCGCCGACACTGGTTGCCACCAAGTCTTGAATCGCTCTCACCGATAGACCATATTGCGCTGCCGCGGCTTTGTTCACTTCAACATTTAAAAGTGGTAGGCCTGAAGTCTGTTCCACATTGACGGCAGTTGCGCCAGTAATCCCTTTGATTTGTTGTGCAATCTTAGTGGCTTGCTGATTCAACACCTCCATATCATCGCCAAAAATCTTGATCCCCACATCACTTCGCACACCAGAAATTAATTCGTTGAAACGCAGCTCAATCGGTTGAGAAAACTCACTATTATTTCCGGGTAATGTACCAAGAAATGCAATCATACGTTGCCGTAGCTCATCAATGGTTTGCTTTGGATTCTTCCATTCATCACGTGGCTTTAACAGTACCACAGCATCGGAAATATTAGGTGGCATGACATCTGTTGCCACTTCTGCCGTCCCTGTACGGGCAAATATGGCTTTGATTTCTGGAAATTCTTTGAGCAATAACTTTTCAGTATTCTCCTGCATACGTAAAGACTGCTCTAGACCAGTACTTGGCGAACGCATTTGCTGCACTGCAAAATCGCCCTCACTCAAGGTCGGTGCAAACTCACTGCCAATTTGCGTGGCAAGCACGCCCGTTAAAAACAGAATACTCACCGCAAGGGTGACGACTAACATTCTAAAGTTATAGGCTAAATTGAGTAGTTTTTCATATTTTTGCTTTAACCACAGCATCCAGCGACTTTCTGTTTCTTTAACTTCACCATTAACAAATAAGGCCACTGCAGCAGGGACAAAAGTAACTGAAAGAATAATTGCACCCACCAGTGCCAATACCACCGTCATAGCCATTGGGTGAAAGAGCTTCGCTTCAACACCAGACAGGGCAAAAATAGGTAAGTACACCACCAGAATAATTAATTGACCAAAGATTAAAGGGCGACGTGCCTGTTTAGCCGCAAGAAAAACTTCTTTAAACCGTTCTGCTCGTGAGAGTAATCTGCCTTTTGCATGCTGTGCCTCTGCCAGTCGCCGAATACAGTTTTCAACAATAACAACCGCACCATCCACAATGATCCCAAAATCCAGTGCGCCTAAGCTCATCAGATTGGCACTAATTTTCTGCTCGGCCATACCCGCCAAAGTAAACAACATCGATAACGGAATCACACATGCAGTAATTAACGCTGCACGGAAATTACCAAGAAATAGGAACAAAATAACAATAACCAGAATTGCCCCTTCTACAAGGTTCTTCTGCACTGTACTAATCGCACGTTCGACCAAAGCTGTCCGGTCATATACAGTTTGGATCACAATACCTTTCGGTAAAGATTGCTGAACTTCCTTGATTTTGGCATCCACTGATTTCGCCACAGTACGGCTATTTTCACCCATCATCATCATGGCGATACCGAGTACTGTTTCCTCGCCATTGTAAGTTGCACCACCTGTACGTAGATCATGTCCAATCGAAACAGTCGCTACATCTGCAACTCGGATCGGAAAACCATTTTTATTGCCGATACTTACATTTTGAATGTCTTCAATATTGTTTAAGGTTCCTGGAACACGCACTGTCAATTGCTGCCCATTGGTTTCAATAAAACCAGCACCACGGTTTTCATTGTTTCCAGTTAAAGCGTTTTGTAGATCACTGACAGGGATTTGTAATTGTTGCAAACGATTTAAATCAGGTGTGACCACATAGGTTTTATTAAAGCCACCAATCGAGTTGACCTCTGCAACGCCGGGAACCCGTTGTAGCTGTGGTCGTACAATCCAGTCCTGAATTTCACGTAAATCCATTGCGGTATAGGGTGTACCATCAGGTTTTTTCGCATTCGGCTCAGCCTTGATCACCCATTGATAAATCTCACCCAACCCTGTCGATACAGGGGACATTGTCGGTGCAATATCATCTGGCAGTTCGGTTTGAGCTTCTTGTAAGCGTTGATTAATCTGTTGTCGTGCCCAATAAATATCCGTCCCATCTTTAAAAATAATGGTCACTTGCGATAAACCATAACGGGAAATAGAACGAGTCAATTCTAGCTTGGGTAAACCCGCCATCGCAGTTTCAATGGGATAGGTAATCCTTTGTTCAACTTCTAATGCGGTAAAACCAGCCGCTTGGGTATTCACTTGCACTTGGGTATTGGTAATATCGGGTACAGCATCAATCGGTAATTTTTGATAACCGTAAATCCCTACGCCAATCCATGCCACAATAAACAGCATGACCCAAATGGCATTTTTAATCGAAAATTGAATCAGTCGATCAAATAATCCTTCAGGTTGAGGTAATGCTGAATCCGCATCGAGATCTAACTTAGAATCAGAAGAATCATTAATGCCCATGGCTCGCCTCTCCTTTTTCTAATTCAGATTTCAGCAAGAAGCTGCCCTGAGCAGCATATTGCTGCCCTTGAGTCAGACCAGACTTCACTTCAATCCACTGACCATCACCGGATACCTGACCCAGTACAATAGGCTGTGCAGTAAACTCGATTTTCTTGTCATGCTCACTGGAAACGAAAACAATATCCTTTCCTTCAACTTTCTGTATGGCACTTTTGAGTACACGTAATGCTTGAGCAGTGCCTTGCTGTTGTAGCTGAACATTGACCATCAAATTCGGGCGCAATTCAGCTGCATTTGACAGCACTTTGGCACGCACTTGTAAACGTCCAGTCTGCACATCAGCTTCACTATTTAAACTTTGAATCTGTGCTTTAAAAGTATTCCCCGTTTGCAGTGACTTAAATTCAAGCTGTTGATTGGGTGCAATCGCTGAAAACTCAGAACTTGGTACAATAAATTCAAGCCATAGCTGATCCAGTTGATCAATGATAAATAACTGGCTAGCAAGCTGTACATTTTCACCCATGACCAAGTCTTTTTTACTGATAATGCCTGCAATTGGTGCTGTGAGAACATAACGACCATTACTGCTTGATGAGGCACCAAAAGCAAATAAACGAGATCTGGTGGCTTGTACCTGAATCTGTGCTTGCTTGTAAGCATTGTAAGCCCGTTGATAATCCTGCTTGGCAGAAATACCTTGTGACCATAACTGGCGCTCTCGTTCATAGTCCTGACGTGCCAGCTCTAAGCTTGTTTGTGCAACCTGTAAATTTGCCTGCTGATCAACCAAATCAGGCACCACCAAGGTCGCCAATGCCTGCCCTTTTTGCACACGCTGTCCCAACTCAACATTGACGGCAACCACCTGCCCACTAAATGCAGGTGATACATGTGCTTGACGATCGGTATTGACCATGACTTTTGCAGGATAAGAAGCCGATTTTATAACGGTCCCCATCTCTACTTTAGCAAGTTTGATTCCTTGTTCAGTGATCTGTTGCGCGGTCAAGCTAATGGCTTCAGCATTCTCTTTCTCGCCACCCTCTTCTTCACTGTGCTTCGCTTCTTCCGCACCGTCTTTGGTGGTTCCCTTAGCATTTTCTTCATGTGAATGCCCTTCTTCAGCATGCCCAGCTTCATTTTCACCAGCATCTTTGCTACTTGCTTTTTTAGATGAAAAGAACAAACCCATAGCAATAAGAGCAGTCATCACAATAGTGATGATGATCAGTAGGCGTTGAGAAATTTTGCCTTTCTGAAGTTTAAAAGATTTAAATTGATTCAGCATATTATTTTCCCCCACCCACGATTGGTAAAGCTTGTGTGTCCTGCCATAAACTCTGATTGATCTGTGCTAAAGCGTCTTTTGCCATGATTTGACTTGGTTCAATACCGAGACTCAGACTTTCCGCTTCAATGGCACGTTGCCAGCCATCTTTCAATAATTGCACTTTTCTCAAACGCACTTCTTGCAGCTGTAACGTTGCGAGTTGCACATCGTTAACGGCAAATTTACCGACAGTAAACCCCTGCAAAGTTTTACGTTGAACCTGAGCTGCAAGCGGAATCTGAGACTCATCGACTGCTTTAAACTGTACTTCCAGTCCTTGCAATTCAGTCAACAAGGTTCCCACCTGCAAAGCATTTTGGCGGAGATAAAATTCCTGTTGTCTACTGAGTAAATCCTGCTTTGCTTGCGCAATTTGCACACCATATTGCTGGCGGTTGAAAATATTCAATGGGATAGAAACCCCCACAACTAAAGCATTGTCAGTCGAGGTTTCAGGTGATCGAGTACGATTCACGCCTAAATTCACAGTTGGATTAGGCCGTGCCGAAGCTTTGAGTTGCGCCACTGTCGCTTTTGCTTGCAACACCTGTAACTGACGTGATTTTTCAAAAAGATTGTCTGCGAGATATTCTTGTACCTGTTGGTGTGTCGAAGACGGCCATAAAGATTGAGGATTTAAACCGATACGAATCGATTTATCAGCATCCCCCCAAAGGTTGGACAATTGCTGCTTGGCAACTTGCACCTGCAAATCGGCTTGACGGTATAAGCGTGCATTTTCTGCATGACTCAGTCTGGCACGATCTACATCAACCTGAGCCACACTCCCCGCTTGATAGCGCTTCTGAATCGCATTCAGATTTTCTTCACTGACGTTGAGCTGCTCTTGGACCACGTTGCGTTCTAACTCAAAAATCGCCAGCTGTGACCATTGGTATTTCACAGCCAATTCAAGTTGAGCCTGATAAATCCGCTGATTTAAGTCACTTTGATCTTTTGAAAGTTGCGCCAACCTCTGTGCTGACTTACGTTCACCAAAAATATCCAATCGTTGAGAAACACCAATTGAAAGCTCTTGATCTTGATTGGAACCAAAACCCGTTTGCGATACGGATAACTCTGGATTTGTCCACAGTTTTGCTTGTTTAATGTTCGCTGTTGCAATTTGCTGCTGCGTTTGCCAGACATTTTGCGTTTGCTGATATTGCTCAGTTTTTGCAATTGCCTGTTGTAAGGTTAATGCTTGAGATGTGTTGTCTGCCCAACTAAAAGATGAGATCACACTCAACATCAGTGCACTGAGCAAAGACGGCCTAAAACCAAATACAGGCTTTTGTACTAAATTACGTATTTCTTTTGACATAAAAATGCCCCACTAAATTAAACCATTAGCGGTGGGCAATCTTTTTGGCTACCCCACCTTATAGCGGGGATGAGAGAGGCGGAGGATTAGGCAAATATAGATCAGGTGACTGGTACAAATTATTCCAGCCAATAAAGCGAGATTCAGGGTAGCCTATAAACTTAGGCTGCGCTGTTTGTTGCTGATCATCAACCACAATAAAATGCGCAAAGGAAGGCAAATGGTCACGATGATCATCATTTATATGATTGAGGAAATCACTGGAACGCACATCATGTTGATGTGCTGATAATTGTTTGAATGCGGACTGATCTGAAATCGGTTTATCTATCCCATACACATCCAATAGCTGCGGATGCTGCTGCTGATCCTGAGTACAATCAGGTGCATTATGGTGTCCAAAATGCTGACTCATCAGACTTTGCGATGGAAGTGTAGTGCTTTCATGATCACAAAAAGCTGCCGCTACATTCCAAAGACTTTGGAACATAAACAAACTAAGCAAGACTGTGATGAAAACACTTGAGCGTTTCACAGATTCTATCCGAAATCAAAAAACAACCTAAATATAGCAAATTTTCTCAATGTAATAAAATTACAGTGCGTGATTTAATCATTTAAATAAAAATTGTTGGTTTGTTAAATAATGTATTTTTTAACAAATGTGTAAAAATCGCAATTGACAAATTACATTTAACTATTTGCAAAGTGTAAAAAATCAGCTAGATTAATTATATCTAATCATTTTTTTGTGATTAGCAGTCTCTTTTACTTTGTTAATGGATTAGCAAGGAGGTTGTATATGTTGGTACATATTTTTAACCGTTTTTTAGGAGATTCAACATCTCGTCGAGCATTTGAACAGAATGCTTCCGAAGCTGCTCTCGAAAAAGCGCAAGCACATCATTTTGAAGATCAAAATCTAAGTTTAGATGAAATCGCAAATCGTAATGCGATGTGGTGCTATTTAAGAGCTGCTTTGCGTGGAGATCAAGAAGCTCAGTATAAAATGGGACTCAGCTACTTAAATGGACAACTTGGGTTAGACCGAAGTTATAGTCATGCAGAAAAGTGGCTTGAACAAGCTGCACATCAAGGTCATACCCACGCCAAAGAACAATTAAAAAAAGCATATGATGAGCTTGCTTTTTCGTAAATCACGATAAAAATATTACATATATCCATCTATAAACAGAGTTGAAATCAACTCTGTTTACTTAAAAATATATTCAAATTTTCAAGTGAATTTATTTGGTTATGTTTTATACAGCAAGATTGATTTTTTGCTTTTAATACTCATTTTTATATGGTAAAAATCACGAAATAAGTAAAAATATAATAGAGTATTTACTCTAAAAATATTTTATAAATTCAGTCACTTAATACTAGTATTTTTATTTTTTTTGTATATTATTGCCTTCCAACAAAAGTGATCATCTTTTAAACAAAGACCCAATCACCCGAAACAAAAAAATACAGCATATATTTATGCCAGTAGAATCAGGAAAATAGCTATGAATCAAAAATTAGAGCAACTTTTTCAAAAAAAGGTTCAAGGTAAAATTGCACTAATCACAGGTGCATCTAGTGGTATCGGTTTAACGGTTGCAAAAAAACTCGCAGCAGCAGGTGCACATGTACTTTTAGTGTCTCGTACTGAAGAAACATTGAAAGAAGTTCAAGCTGAAATTCAGGCTGAAGGTGGACAGGCTGATATTTTCCCTTGCGACCTAAATGATATGGATGCTATTGATGAAGTGTCTAAACAAATCATTGCCTCTGTTGATCATATTGATATTTTGATCAATAACGCAGGTCGCTCGATTCGCCGCGCGGTACATGAATCTGTTGATCGTTTCCATGATTTTGAACGTACGATGCAGCTGAATTACTTTGGCGCAGTTCGTTTAGTTTTGAATATTTTACCGCAAATGATGGTTCGTAAAGACGGTCAAATTATCAATATCAGTTCAATTGGTGTGTTGGCAAACGCAACTCGTTTCTCTGCTTATGTTGCATCAAAAGCAGCATTGGATGCATTTAGCCGTTGTTTATCTGCGGAAGTACATTCTCATAAAATTGCGATTACTTCAGTTTATATGCCTTTAGTTCGCACGCCGATGATTGCACCAACTAAAATTTATAAATATGTACCAACACTTTCGCCCGAACAAGCAGCAGATTTAGTGGCTTATGCGATTGTGAAACGTCCGAAGAAAGTTGCGACAAACTTAGGCCGTTTAGCTTCTATTACGTATTCGATTGCACCTGGAATCAATAACAAATTAATGTCAATTGGCTTTAATTTGTTCCCAAGTTCGACTGCTTCTGTAGGTGAGCAACAAAAATTGAATCTGGTACAAAGAGCATATGCGCGTTTGTTCCCTGGTGAACATTGGTAATTTAAGCCATTGAACGGATATTCGACTGAGTAGACTATCCGTTCAAATACAGACATTGAAAATCTTGAATAAATAAAATAATATTAGAAAAACTAAGCACTAAGAATAACTTCACGCATTCAATATTAAAGAAAAAATCATTGATTTTAAATTTAACAACACGAAGCTATTCAAATAATCAGAGACATAACCAATTAGAAAATGAGACCACCATGTTAAAAAAACAATTTAACTTAAAGCTTCAACCTGTTACTCATGCCGTTTTGCTTTGTCTAAGTTTAAGCACGAGCACACTCATACCTGTTTATAGTTATGCGGAAACGACCACAACAACAGAACAAAGCACGACACCTGACCAAAGTACACAAACGCAGCAAGAAAGCCCATATTCCAAACTGAATTGGCAAATTGGACCCAAAAAGGAAAATCTTGCTGATGTCGCCACACTAAACACAATCAAAGGTGATGGTTTTCTTGATATTTCAAATTCAGATAAATTTTTAGAGCTTACTGGTAATCTCACTTCAGGCAGTACCAATGTACTGGTCGCAGAGGATGATTCATGGTGGGCGACCTTTGACTTTGAACCGTCAGGCTACGTCAAAGATGATGAGAAAATTGATGCTGATGCATTGTTAAAAGAATTAAAATCTTATGATGAAGCAGCCAATGCTGAACGTGTGCGTTTAGGGCTTGATAAACTTTATACAGATAGTTGGGCTGTCCCTCCAAAATATGATCCTGTATCTAAACATCTTGAATGGGCATTAAAAGTCCGTGGTGAAGATAATATGGAAACCATAAACTATACCGTACGTCTTCTGGGGCGTACCGGTGTAATGAGTGCAACCTTGGTATCGGATCCTGAAAATCTAGATAGAAATATTCAAGCCTTTAAAAACTCCATCAAAGGCTTCCAATATAACTCAGGCGAACGTTACACCGAATTCCAAGCAGGCGACAAAGTAGCAGAATATGGTCTAGCTGCTTTAGTGGTAGGTGGTGCTGCCGCCGTTGCGACTAAAAAAGGTTTTTGGGCGGTCATTGCTGCTTTCTTTGCAGCGACTTGGAAGTTTATCCTTGTTGGCGTTGCTGCTTGCATTGGTTTTATCGGGAAGATTTTTAAAAGAAATAAAGAATAATGATCGCATTTGATTATCTTATTATTTTGGGTTTAGTCGGATTTTATCTCTATGATTCGGCCAAACTTTGTTTCTATAATGAATTTTATCTTCTCAACGGTTTTACCGCAAAGTTTAAGTCACAGATGCTGGTCAATCACGTCAGCATCTTCAAAAAATTTCTGATTATTCCTCAGCCATTTTGCCCACATTATTTATGCTTTAAAGTTCGCTGGCAACTGACCCATCATCAAGATCACCAACAAGTTGCGGACAACGAGATCGGGGCTATTCTAAATCTACAAAAGATCTTAAAACCGTTGCAGCCGATGATTTATTTAAATACAGTGTTAACACTGGTTTTATTACCTATTGCGTTGATTTATAAAAGCAGTTATCTATATTTAGCAATTTTAATCCTGAGCATTTATGCGATTAACCTGATCAATATCACTTGGATTTTTGTTCAACGAAAACAACTATACTTGTCCAACTTAAAATTCAGCTATCTTTTCATCGATGCGCTACTTTGTCCGCCTTTTGCATTAAACCTCCTGCAAAAAATTAGTCTAAATTATGATTTTAAGACAGATGCAATTACCCTCTCTCAACATTTATTACAAGCAGATGATTTTCAAGCCTTGTTGTCTCAAACGATTGCGGATATTGAATTACTCAAAAATAATCATGACTCAGAACAACTGGTCATTGAACAATTAACACTTAAACAAAACTACCTGACCAATCTATTAAGCCCACCTTGAGTACCGAAACTATTACTCAGCAACAATTTTCACGATTTAAACGACAACAGCTCAGTATGATTCGCAAGCTTCTGTTTCAATAAATTCTCTAACCAATCAATAAAGAATTGAAAATATACGGGTCGATATTTTCTTTCTAAAAAAAGAAAATTAATGGGTATTTTTAAGCATGCTTCTTGCTCAAATATTCGAGTTAATCGTTTGGTCTCGATAAACGGGATTGCATCAAAAGCTGGAATCTGGATAATCCCCAACCCTTGCAAGCCCGCATGTAAATAACTTTCGGTATCCTCAACTGAAAGTTGATAAGGAAGTTTGATCTGGCTATCTTTAAATACCAGACTTCCAAAATCTGAATCCATATTTTTCATTTGATAACCGATCATAATATGTTGATTTAACGGCGCTGTTTCTAGAATATTCTCCAATGTATTTAAGTATTTTGGAGCAGCCACCGTATATAAATCAACCTCTGTGATAGGTCTCACAATTAGATTTTCATTCATCACATTTCCAACACGAAGCACACAATCTAGTCGTTGTTCAATTAAATCTGAATAATGATCGTGGCTATAAATTGAGACTTTAATATTGGGGTACTTTGCATAGAATTCATGCAGATCAGGGAGAAGATATTGCGTTGCTATTCTTAATGGTAAGCCAATTTTAACTTGCCCCTTATATTGGCGATTTTTTAATTTAAACTTATTCAGCCCTTCAGCCTGAAAAATCAATTGTTGAACTTCTTTAAGAAACTGAACCCCATCATTGGTTAAGTTAACTTTCCGCGTGGTGCGATTAAACAACAAGACTTGATATTCTTTTTCTAAGCCTTGTATTGCATAGGTAATTGTTGAACGTGGTAAATCCAGCGCTTTAGCAACTTGGGCAAATGAATGCTTTTCTGCAACTAAGCAAAAAATTTTTAGCCGTTCAATTTTATCCATTTATTATTCAATTTTTTCAAACAATCTATTCGATTCTAATCACTATTTAGAATAAAAAATAGCTTTTAGAATTTCAGCATCATTTATCAAAACTGGAAAATAACAATGGCACAGCACAATTTAAAAGACAAAACAGTGATTATTACAGGTGGCGCTAAAAACCTAGGTGGTCTGATCGCACGTAAATTTGCAGAACAAGGTGCAAATCTTGTCATTCACTACAACAGCCTAGAAACCCAAAAAGATGCCGAAGAAACACTCAAAGCCATTGAACAACTTGGCGTTAATGCAACCTTGATACAAGCAGACCTCTCCAATATTCAAAATATCGAAACATTGTTCATCAAAGCCAAAGAAATCTTTGGTGGTGTCGATATCGCGATTAATACCGTAGGGCGAGTACTCAAAAAACCATTGATTGAAACAACTGAACAAGAGTTTGATTCGATGAATGACATTAACAATAAAATTGCCTATTTCTTCATTCAGTCTGCGGGTAAACATCTTAACAATGGTGGAAAAATTTGTTCTATCGTGACCAGCCTTTTAGCAGCCTATACAGGATTGTATTCAACCTATGAAGGCTTAAAAGCACCTGTCGAGCACTATACACGTGCAGCATCGAAAGAGTACGGCGATCGTGGTATTTCCGTCACTGCTGTTGCACCGGGTCCAATGGATACACCATTTTTCTATGGACAAGAAGCACCTGAAGCGGTGGCCTATCATAAATCTGCCTCTGCACTGGGTGGTCTAACCAAGATTGAAGATATTGAACCTTTGGTACGTTTTTTAGTGACAGAGGGTTGGTGGATTACAGGTCAGACTATTTTTGCCAATGGTGGTTATACGACACGATAATCATAAATTGCCCATTTATTGAAATGGGCAATTTATTGCTAGATCTGATGATTCTGATCCACCCATTCTGCAGTCAGTGCAATGCTCTGTTTAAGATTGGTTTCTGGTATTTGCCATTTCTGATTTAATGTTAAAAACTGATCCATATTTAATTGCTCAGTTCGGATGAAATTCAACATCTCAGCAGATAGATCCAGCTTTTGAGCAAGCCACTTCCATTTTAAAATCACTTTTAAAATGCTCAGCGAGACGAAATATTGCGGTGCTTTTAGATTTAATCTGTGAGCTGCATTATGAATAAGCGCTTGTAAAGAAATCTGAGTAGGATTGGCAATCAATATAGCTTGATGAATTGCAAGTTGATCCTGAGATGCTTTGCATATCGCATTGACCAACATTGTCACGGAAACCAAAGGTAAATAATGCTGAGGGGTTGCAGGAATTGCGGTCATTTTACCCTGTTTAAGCTGGGTAATCAGGTGAGCAATTGGCTGGTTTTCTGCAATTTCACCATAATTTTCATCCCCTACTACTGTTGCAGGATGAATCACTGTCCAGTCAATGTTCAACTGTTGAGCGCATTTCACCCACGCAAAATGAGCTTCAATTTTAGAAGCCTCATAAGCACCCAGTTTTTGGTACACCTGCCTCCAATTCGTACTCTCGATATTTTCTAAACAGACTCCAGCATCCTGTAAGTGCTGAGTGAGTGTCAACATATAGCCAGAAAGATGAATTGCCCGTTTCAATTGGCAATGTTCGTTCACACATTCAAGTAAATTGATTAAGCCCTTAACATTGACTTCCCTTGCCTGTTGTATTGAAAGGTTCCATGCAAATAATGCACTGGTATTAAATAAATAATTTAGCTCAGCAAGCCGTTTCCAATCTTCAACTGAAATACCCAAATCAGGCAAGGTAACATCGCCTTGTAAACAGAATAATTTTTGATGGTTTATTCCTTGTTTTTCCAGCCACATTCTCAAACTCGGCTCTTGCTGATCGAGACGACGGCACAAGGCAAAAACTTGGTCATTGCTTTGAAGTAATCGCGCTACAAGAAATTTACCAATAAACCCTGTTGCACCAACCACCAAGGCAACTTTTTCTACACTTTGATTATTTTGCATCACTTTATACACCCTTTATATGCTCGCACTTAAGCTAAAGGATGGAGTACACTCCACAGTCAAGTGTTTCTTGCAAATACATAAAATTTGGAGCAAGTGATGTTAATCGGTGAATTATCAGAGCAATTAAATCTCAGTCGGGATACCATTCGTTTTTATGAAAAGCTTGATCTTATCCGCCCATTGACACGAAATAATGGTTATAAGGATTATTCAAAACAAGACTTACAGCAATTACAACTGATTCAAGTCGCTAAAAATCTAGGTTTTACTTTGGCTGAAATTAAACAGATTTTAGACTTGGTCAACGTTAATGAAATTCCAGCAGAACAATTTCATATGATTTTAAAAGACAAGCTCAGTGTCATTGGTGAAAAAATTCTCCAATTACAGAATATTCAAAATCTACTTGAAAATCTTGTGGTTGGGGAAGCATGTCCATTTAAAAAAGATTGTGATCTTTCTGCAATTGTCTAATCCATAAAAAAACCGCCTTACGGCGGTTTTTTTATGGAGAAATTAAAGCTTATTTAGACCCTTTAATCCCTGCTTGTAATAACAATGCACCTAAACCACCAATTTTGTTTTCTTGAGGTTTAGCTGCTTGTGGTTTCTTGTCATGACGTGGTGCTTTGTCTTTATTGTCATGGTTTGGACGACCTTGCTGTGGACGTTTACCCTGAGGCTTACGCTCACCACGTTGTTCATTGTTATTGAACTCACGCTTTTGACGTGGTGCTTTAGCTGGTGCTTCCGAACCTTCTGGGCGCATCGATAAATTCACACGATTTCGCTCAGCATCTACAGTCAATACACGTACTTGTACGATTTGCCCTGGTTTCACCACTTTATGTGGATCAGAAACAAATTCATTGGCAAGTTCTGAAATATGTATTAGACCATCTTGATGTACACCAACATCGACGAATGCACCGAAGTTAGTCACATTGGTAATCACACCCTCAAGCTGCATTCCTTCAGTCAATTGACTGACTTCAGTGATATCTTCACGGAATTTTGCTGTACGGAATTCTGGACGGGGGTCACGACCTGGTTTTTCCAACTCGCTTAACACATCTTGAATCGTCGGTAGACCAAATTTGTCGTCCGCAAAATCTTCTGCTTTCACTTGACGAATAATTTCAGTATTACCAATGATATCTTTCACTGTAGTCGCTTTTGCTTCAACAATTTTGTTGACCAAACCATACGATTCAGGATGAACAGATGATGCATCTAAAGGTTCTGAACCATCTTGAATACGTAAGAAACCAGCAGCTTGCTCAAAGGTACGCTCGCCTAAACGTGGTACATTTTTCAATGCTTGACGATTGTCAAAACGACCATTTTCTTTACGATAATCTACAATTTGTTGAGCAATGGCTTTATTTAAACCTGCGATATAGCCCAAGATTGCTGGAGAGGCTGTATTTACATCTACACCTACCGCATTCACACAGTCTTCAACCACAGCATCCAATGTTTTTGCCAAATTGGTTTGATTCACATCATGCTGATATTGACCAACACCAATAGATTTAGGATCAATTTTTACCAGTTCAGCCAATGGATCTTGTAAGCGACGTGCAATTGAAACAGCGCCACGAATCGCAACATCAAGCTCAGGCAGTTCAGCAGAAGCCAATTCTGATGCGGAGTAAACAGATGCGCCCGCTTCACTTACTGAAACACGCGTTAATGTAAGATCCGCATTTTCAGCCATCATTTCTGCAACAACAGCTTCAGTTTCACGACTCGCAGTACCATTGCCAATCGCGATTAAATCCACATTAAATTCACGGCAAAGACGTGCAAGTTCAGCAATCGAGCCGGCTTTATCTTCTTTGGGTGCAAATGGATAAATCGTGCTATGTGCAAGCACATCACCTGAATTTGAAACAACCGCCAGTTTCACCCCTGTACGAATACCAGGGTCAACACCTAAAGTTGTACGTGAACCTGCAGGTGCAGAGAGTAATAAATGACGTAAGTTTTCTGCAAACACGTCCATTGCTTCTGATTCAGCTGCAAGGCGCTTTTCAGTCAACAAAGAATGCTCTATCGTTGGGCGAATTTTACCTAACCAAAACAGCTTTGCGATTTGCTTTAAGAAATCTTGACGTGCTTGTGGTTGCACACTTTCAAGCGCGTATTCAGTTTCAATACGTGCAAGTGGTGCATGATCATCACCATCAACTTTAAGTCCCAATACATTTTCTTGGCGGCCACGTAGCATTGCCAATAAACGATGCGAAGGCACTTTATTTAAATTTTCAGAGAAATCAAAGTAATCACGGAATTTCTTACCGACTTCTTTTTTCTCATCAGACGCCACTAAACTCTTTAACATCGCTGTTTTGGCGAATGTTGATTTAAGTTCTGTGGTTAATGAAATATTTTGTGCCCAGTCATCAATGATGATGTGTTGAATCGCGTCTAATTGGCTTTCAACATCTGGGTATTCTTCATGGCTAAAACCAGCCAAAGCTTCAGTCGGATCAATTTGCTCTGCGATAATTTTCTCAGCAAATTCCCCTAATCCTGCTTCTCTTGCTTTGAATGATTTACTGGTACGTTTTGGACGGTACGGTGCGTAAAGTTCTTCTAATGCATTTTTTGTTTCAGCGCCATTGACCCGAGCAAGTAAGTCATCAGAGAGCTTATTTTGTTCTTTTAATGATTCGATTACTTTTTCACGGCGTTCAAATAAATCACGTAGATAAACAAGGCGTGTATCAAGTTGGCGTAATTGGATGTCGTCTAAGCCTTGCGTTACTTCTTTACGGTAACGTGCAATAAATGGAACACTAGAGCCTTCATCTATCAGTTTAATGGCAGCTTCTACTTGGTTTGGACGTACGGCAAGTTCACTTGCCAACTGCTGAACTAAGTCAGTCATCGTGTTTAATTCCACAAGGATAAGGACTAAAAGTTAGTGATTATAAAGACCAAGACCATAAAATCCACAATTGTTTTGCAAATTAGCAGTGAAAAAAGTGATAAAAGATCATTTTTCTTGAGTTTTTACAGTGCAATCGGGTATTTCATCCTGCTTTGCTGTATTTAAATTGCTTTGTAAAATAATTTTTCCAACTTTCCACTGCGCGCCTTTACGCTGTCCACCGCCATGAGAATTGAAATATTGCAAATCACATGGCTGATAACCCTGTTTATTTAGCCGTTCTTGTACAAATACTGGTGGCGCTTCCATATACATGATTTCTTTCAGCAAAAATGCAGCATAGCGTCGCTCCTTGAGTCGAAAGTTGCCTTGCATGTCGGTTTGCGTTTCACCGACTTGGACCTGACCAATCGGTTGGTCAAATTGGTCAATCACTTGTCCTGAGATTTCAGGTCTGGAAAGTCGGCTAATACATGCACTTAAAGCAAAACTTATTGCCAAAATACATAAAACTTTCATTTGCATATGGTATATCTTTTTATTTATAAACATAGAATCATCTCAAATCGTTATAGATGTTGTTTTTTGGTTTCAAAACAGCCTGAAAATTGTATTTTTGAGCAATTTGATACATAGTCTTAACAAGAGCTTAGGCAGTATACTGAGATTGACGAATATTTATAATTTACAACATTAAGGGAGTACATCATGAGTTTGGTTGTACCTGCTGAAAATACAGATATCGTACAAAACGAAACTGACCGTGTCGAACGCATTTTAGTGGTCGATGATGATGTGCGTTTACGTACCCTTTTACAGCGTTTCCTTGAAGATAAAGGCTTTGTGGTAAAAACGGCCCACGACGCAACGCAGATGGATCGCCTATTACAACGTGAGTTATTTTCACTCATCGTTTTAGACTTTATGCTTCCTGTAGAAGATGGTTTAAGTATTTGTAGACGTTTACGCTCATCAAATATAGATACACCTGTCATTATGCTGACCGCACGAGGCAGTGACTCTGACCGTATTGCTGGCTTAGAAGCTGGTGCGGATGATTATTTGCCAAAACCATTTAATCCAAATGAGTTATTAGCACGTATTCGTGCCGTACTGCGTCGTCAGGTTCGTGAAGTTCCAGGTGCACCAAGTCAAAACGTAGAAGTTGTGTCTTTCGGCCCTTGGTCTTTAGATTTATCAACACGTACCCTGACGCGTGAAGGGCAAGTGGTCACATTAACCACAGGTGAGTTTGCGGTCTTGAAGGCATTAGTTCAGCACCCACGTGAACCATTAACACGTGACAAGTTGATGAATCTTGCACGTGGTCGTGAATGGGGTGCTATGGAACGTTCAATCGATGTTCAAGTTTCTCGCTTACGTCGTCTGATTGAAGAAAACCCTGCACGTGCACGTTATATTCAAACAGTTTGGGGCGTAGGTTATGTGTTCGTTCCAGATGGTGCGGAATAAATAGATCTTGATTCGATAGCATGAATCAGTTTCAAAAGTACTGGTCACATATTTGGTTTTGCATGTGACCAGTATTTTTTTATCCATATTTATTCATCCAAAACAATAGTCTTGATGGCTTTGCCCTAGAGCGACGCTTTACTGATGATTTCACTGGTATTTTAAATATAAGCATATTTGGCGATTCTACAAAAACGGTGTGACCTCAATGCCATGCATCTCTTATTTTGTTGAGTTTAAATATTTTAAATCCGAGTATTTATGACCATAAATAAGTTAAAGCCGAGTAACCTAACATTTTTAATATTGCGATAAATCTGCCATCCTTTAAACTGAAATCCATAGATTAACAATATCGCACAGATTGGAATGCTCCTGTGAAATTAGAACCCATAGACCCACAAGAATTTACCGACTTTGTCAGCTACAAAGAACGCAAACGTACACCTTGGGAACGCTTCCTCGATAAAGTTAAACCGCGTTCGGCAGCAATGCGTACTACGGTATTGGTGGTATTCGTGGTGTTCTTTAGCCTATTTATGTCATTGTGGTTTTTTTGGAAAACACTTTATTTACCTGAAATTCAACAGCATGCACGTTTTTTGGCGGTTGAGCTGGAAATGGTTAATAATCCGCGCTTGCAGATTTACCATGATGAGATTCAACTCGATATTGACGAATGGTTAAAGCAACGGGTTGGGGTTGAATATGTTACAGATCCCAAAGAATACCCAAATGTAAAAGACAAAATTATTGCAGATTTCTTTACCAATCGTATTGAGAATCAGCTTGCAGAAGAATTAAAAATTAAAGATGTGACGGTTTATTTCCAGTTTAAACCCAGTCCACGCATCTGGGTCCAAACCCCTGAAATGAATGGCAATTGGGTCCGTGAACCTCTGAATACCTATGCCAACTATAGTCCTGAACTCATTTTAGCTTGGTTATTGGGTATTCCACTGATTGCTGCGGCGATCATCCTGACACTGGTCAGACAGCTTAATCGCCCTTTACGTCGCTTACAACATGCTGCGAATAGCTACAGTAAAACAGGGAAAGCGCCCTACTTGGAAACCAATCATGGACCACAAGAAATCCGTGAGGTAAACCAAGCTTTTAACCAGATGATCTATACACTTGAACAAACTGAACGTGATCGCCAAATCATGTTGGCAGGTATCTCGCATGATTTAAGAACACCGCTAACACGGATCCGTTTAAGTGCAGAGATGATGTCTGATGATGACTTCTTAAAAGAAGGTTTGATTTATGATGTCGATGATATGGATGCCATTTTAAGCCAGTTTATTTCCTATATGCGTGATGGCTCAGATGAAGAGCTTCAAGACACCAATATCAATGCTTTGCTACAAGAGCTGATCATTCAGTTTAAACCCTTAGATATTCAGTTCACACCGCAAGAATTACCCGTCATTACCGCGCGCTCACTGTCGTTAAAACGTTTGATTGGTAATCTCATCAACAATTCAAAACGCTATGGTGCAGAACCCATTGAACTCAGTGCTTTTGTAGAAGATGAGCATATTAAAATCTGTGTAGCAGACAATGGTGAAGGCATTCCCGAAGACCAAATTGAAGGGCTTATGCAGCCTTTTGTCCGTGGTGATGCTGCACGTACAGTGCAAGGGAGTGGTTTAGGTTTGGCCATTGTCAAACGAATTGTTGATATTCATCAAGGTGAACTGTTGATTTCCAACCGTCCTGAAGGCGGCTTACAAGCCATCATTTCACTACCAACTTCAATAAAAGTTGAGGAAGAACCGATACCTACAAATCCAATTCAAAAAATCAAACAAAGCTTGAGTGATCACTTTTAGTGATTGCTCAATAAACCAACACTTAACTTTGTTTATTTAACAAACAGCTATCATTATTTTATTAATAAATAATAACTTAAAAACCATCATCAGAATTTATACCTGCATTTATTGAAAAAATTAGACCTTAGCATTAGAGGCATGCACAATTCAGTTTGAGGGCGGTACAATCCGTCTAGTTTTGAACAAGAATTGAGCGTAAACCATGTCTTTAGATCGTATTCGTTTAGCATCTCTCCATGACAAAGTCATGAGCGCAGAACAAGCTGCAACTTTTATCCAAGATGGGATGACTGTGGGGATGAGTGGATTTACTCGTGCAGGTGAAGCAAAAGCTGTACCTTTAGCGCTGGTAAAACAAGCCAAAGTGAATCCGTTGAAGATTACTTTAATCACAGGTGCAAGTTTAGGTAATGACCTAGACAAACAATTAACTGAAGCTGGTGTACTTGCGCGTCGTTTACCATTCCAAGTCGATAACACTTTACGTAAAGCCATCAACAACGGTGAAGTGATGTTCATCGATCAGCATTTGTCTGAAACTGTTGAGCAAATGCGTAACCTTCAGTTGAAAAAACCTGATGTTGCGGTGATTGAAGCGATTGCGATTACTGAAGATGGTGGCATCATTCCAACAACATCTGTGGGTAACTCTGCAAGCTTTGCAATTTTTGCTGAAAAAGTGATTGTTGAAATCAACACCAACTTAAGCCCTGCTTTTGAAGGCTTACACGATATTTATATCCCAACTTACCGCCCAACACGTCAAGCAATTCCTTTGACGCATGTTGATCAACGTATTGGTACACCTGCAATCAATATTGATCCTGCAAAAATCGTGGGTATCGTAATTAACAACGAATATCATGACTCTCCATCAACAGTGACACTACCAGATGATGAAACTCAAGGTATTGCCAACCACTTAATCGTATTCTTTGAAAAAGAAGTTGAAGAAGGTCGTTTACCTTCGAATCTTGGTCCTTTACAAGCAGGCATCGGTTCGATTGCCAATGCGGTATTAACTGGTCTTAAAGATTCTAACTTTGAAGATTTGGTGATGTATTCAGAAGTACTGCAAGACTGTACTTTCGAATTGATTGATGCGGGTAAAATGAAGTTTGCTTCAGGTTCATCAATTACCCTTTCTGCTAAATATGGCGAAAAAGTATTTAACAACCTAGAACAATACAAAGACAAACTGGTTCTACGTCCACAAGAGATTTCAAACCATCCTGAATTGGTTCGCCGCTTAGGCATCATCGGGATCAATACTGCACTTGAGTTCGATATTTACGGCAACGTCAACTCGACCCATGTCTGCGGTACCAAGATGATGAATGGTATTGGTGGTTCAGGTGATTTCGCACGTAATGCACATTTAGCAATCTTCGTGACCAAATCAATTGCAAAAGGTGGCGACATCTCTTCTGTTGTTCCATTTGCTTCACATATCGACCATGCTGAGCATGATGTTGATATTCTCGTGACTGAACAAGGTCTTGCTGACTTACGTGGTTTAGCGCCTCGTGAACGTGCTCGTGCAGTCATCAACAACTGTGCTCACCCAATGTATCGTGATGCATTGAATGATTACTTTGATCGTGCATGTGAAAAAGGCGGTCAAACGCCGCATATTCTTCGCGAAGCACTTTCTTGGCACTATAACTTTGAAGAAACAGGCCATATGCTTGCTTCTTTAGAAGATCAAGCTAAAAAATCTGCATAAGATTTTAAATCTGATATAAAAAGTAAAAACGCCCTTCAGGGCGTTTTTTTATGGGCTTATTTGGGTTTGAATGCCCACCCACTGATTTTTTAAATATCTAAAGACTCAGATTGCAACACGCACTTTATCTTTCTTTTCAATAAACGCCACACCAGCTTGGTCCTGATTAATCATCTCAACCGCTTTCTCTGCAATCATAATTGCAGGGGCATTGGTATTGCCATTCACCACTTTTGGCATGATTGACGCATCGACCACACGCAGGTTTTGAATACCATAAACGCGTAACCGTGGATCAACCACAGCCATATCGTCTACCCCCATTTTACAACTTCCCACAGGGTGATAAACGGTATCTGAGCGATCTCTTAAAACTTGGCGAATGTCCTCATCTGTTTTTACCGTGGCTGTAAATAAATCTTCTTTAATCATGCTTTTAAAAGCATCAGATTGCATTAATTTCTGAGTGAGTTTAAAGCCTTTTACCATTTCTTCTAAATCAGATTCTTCACCATAAAAATTCGGATCAATCAATAAAGGATCATCGATACTTGGCCCACTTATCTTAATCGAACCACGACTGACTGGATTTAAAAGGCAGACATGACAAGAAATACCATGCCCTGTGTGCATGGTTCGTGCATGGTTATCCACCAGTGCAATCACAAAATGTAATTGTAAATTCGGTAGACTTTGCTCATTTGAACTTTTAATAAAGCCGCCACATTCAGCAAAATTCGTAGTCAACAAGCCACGGCGTTCTTTACGATAACGTCCAATTTGTTTAAATAAATCAATTGAACCTGGAATAGATAAGCCAAAGGTGCCTTGAATTTCACTGACTTTATAACCAAAAATAAAATCAGGATGATCGTGAAAATTTTTACCCACACCAGGCAAGTGTTGTTTTACCTCAATGCCGTGTTGCGCGAGTTCTTGTTGGTCGCCAACACCTGACAGCATCAGAATCTGTGGCGACTGCATCGCTCCCGCACTCAATAACACTTCTCGACGTGCAAAGATTTGTTTCAGCTGACCGCCTTGCTTGTATTCCACCCCAACAGCCACGCCATTTTCAATCAAGATTCGCTGAGTCTGTGCATGGGTTTCCACCGTTAAATTTTTACGATCTCGATGTGGAAATAAATAAGCCCGCGCAGAACTACAACGCTCCCCATTGATATGGGTCACTTGATAAACGCCTAAACCTTCCTGCTCTTCTCCATTGAAGTCATCCAGAATTCGATAACCCTGCTCTTTGGCAGCTGCGATATATTTTTGCTGTAAGGGATTATCACTACGTAAATCAATAACTGAAAGTGGGCCAGCATTGCCATGATATTGATTTTTAATTCTTTGGTTATTTTCAGACTTAATAAAATAAGGCAAGACCTCATCATATGACCAACCGGTATTGCCTAAGGCTGCCCAATCATCATAATCTTGTCGATGCCCACGGATATACACCATGGCATTAATTGCCGACGAACCACCTAAGCATTTTCCACGAGGCTGATAACCTTTACGACCATTTAGGCCCTTTTGCGGTACAGTTTCAAAGGCCCAGTTATTGATCTTGGTTGGAATGCTAATCACTGCTGCACAAGGAACTTCTACTTTCCAACCCTCTCCTGAGCCCCCAGCTTCAAGCAGACAAACAGAAACTTGCGGGTTTTCTGATAAACGCCCAGCCAACACACAGCCTGAGCTTCCACCACCGATAATAATATAATCAAATTCCTGTTTATTCACGTGAAGTTCCTTTTTTGTTTTAAATTATGCCTCCATTATTATGCACACTTTCAATCAATAAAAAATCACTATTCTCAGCCTATAACGTTTTTATAAGTTAACAAACTCAGCAAAAAGTATTTACGCATTGTCTAAAAAATAAACTTATCAACTGCGGTTTTTTATATTAATCTGCTGTAAAGATTGTTTTAAAAAACAAGAGATAAAAATTCTATGTTTATTATCAGACAGTTTCAGGAAACCGATTTAGACGAAGTCATCGCACTGTGGGAAGTCTGCGATTTAACCCGTCCTTGGAACAACCCAGAAATTGATATCTTCCGTAAAGTCGCACAAAAAGACGGATTGTTTCTATTGGCGGTCAAAGATGATCAATTGATCGCTACGGTTATGGGGGGCTATGATGGGCATCGGGGCTGGGTCAATTATCTTGCTGTCCATCCTCATGATCAACGTAATGGTGTTGCAACGGCATTGATACAACAACTTGAAAAGCGTTTAGTTGCATTAGGTTGCCCCAAACTGCAACTGTTAATCCGTAAGGATAATATTGATGTGCAAAGCTTTTATGAGCAACTCGGCTATGAAGAAATCGAAGTCGTGTGTTTGGGTAAACGTCTTATTTCAGATTAAAAATCTCTCGAATCCATCTGCTTTCATGGCGATTGACAGAAAAACTTAGAATTTATAGCCATACGACAGCCCTAAAATGTCCTGACTCATTTTGAGTTTCGCTTCACCCCCACCAAACGCAGGGGAAATTTTGCCTTTTACTTCATCTTCCAAGGCATGTGTATAGGCAATACTGATTTCTTGATGTTGATCGAGATTCCAAGTTGCACCCACGCTGAGGTGGTCTTGAATTACCCCAGGAGCAAGAATATTTAAAAACACTTCACTGTCTGGAATCGGTTGATCATTATGACTATAACCAGCTCTTAGTGTGAGTTTTGGATGGGCTTGATAAGACACACCCAGTTTATAGATATTGATATCATTCCAGCCAAATCCTGGCCCTTGTGATGTACCAAAAGCATGACCTTGTTGTAATTGTGCAAGATCAAAAGGATTTCCTACCGATTTCACATCCGAATAGTTAATTCGTTGTATATCCGCAGCCACTGTTAATTGAGGTGTGATGTTGACAGCTGCACCCACACCATAACTTTCAGGAACATCAAAGTCACCGCGTTCAGCAAATAACCCACGATATCGATCAAAGCGATCTGCATTAATTTTTGAAGAATAATTTGCGCCTAAGGTTAAACGTTGATCAAAGAATTTTCCAGCCCAACCAATACGTGCACCAATGCCAGTCGCAGAATCCTTACCACGATTGCTTAAATTTGAAGCATCGGCTGAAAATCCGCTAAACCCAGCAATTCCCCGTGCTTCAAAACGTTGATAGAGAATATTGGTTGCAATGCCGATAGATTGATTTTCTGCATATTTCCAAGCAACTGCTGGAGTAATGAAAACCTGGGTTAAATCCACTCCTGCTGTTCCACTGTTGCCAAATGCTGCAAATGGATTATTTTTATACCCCGTATTCATTCCTCCATTCCCATATATTGCTAAACCTAAAGCAACTTGGTCATTGATTTGATGGTTGAATGCAAGCTCTGGGAGTACAAAGTATTTGCGTCCATTGCCATCATATCGACCATTGGCGTTGGGGTAAGCTTGTGGCATTTGATTCGCGGTAATCTCAGCTGAACGATCAGGTGAAAACACGGTTGCACCCACATCTATACGATCACCAATCCAGCTTAAACCTGCTGGGTTATTGGTAATCGTTAATGCATCTTGAAATTGAGCGATTGAAGTCCCTGCATTGCCTTGGGCTTTTACCCCATAGCCATGCATAAAATAGCCTGTCGTTGCAAAAGCGGTAGAACTGAATGCCGATAGCCATACAGCAATGGATAATATTTTAACTGGAGCTTTCATGATTTATCTTACTTTTAAATAATATATAAGTAAGTATATTGTTAGCTATATCTGTTGTAATCGAAGATAAAATGCGATCCTTATTTTATTTGTGCATAAAGCATTTTTTCTTTGATTTTTTAATTTTACCCACTCTTAAAAAAACTGGGAATGTGATGGTCAAATCTGCAAGCTCGCTGGTTAATGCTTCAGCTAGATCAAGTAATGGATGATCCTGATTTCTTTCACAATAGTGTTTAATTGCAGACCAAGTAGATAAATACTTTAACAGTTGTGCAGAGGACCACTGATACTGCATCTTAAACTCAGCAACGTTTATTTCATCAAAAGGAAAGGGAATGGTTTTATATTCTTCATCGATATAACGGCGCTCCGCATCCCAATAACCATCTAGTTTTTCAGCATATAAGTTTTGAATCATGGTATTGATGGCTGCATTTTCGACATGAATTAAGCCATAACCGATCACAGCAAGAATACCTTGTGGTTTTAATGTGCGTTCAACTTCTTTATAAAAACCATCAAAATCAAACCAATGAATAGCCTGAGCCACTGAAATCAAATCAAAACTCTGTGCTGTAAATGAAGTCTGTTCAGCAGACTGGACTTGATAGCTGACATTGTCGAAATAAGGCGCAAGGTTTAATTGTTTTTCGCTCATATCCGTTGCAACAACATGATCGAAATAGGGGCTGAGCAATTGAGTAAATTGACCTGAACCCGCACCACAATCCCAAGCAAAACCGCGCTCTGGAACATGATTTAAAATTTCCTGAACCACTTCTTGCGGATAACTCGGTCGAGCTTGCAGATAAAGCTGGCTGCCTGATGAAAATAAATCTTTCATTGTTCTTATAACAATCTATTTCACTTACCAAAGGTTTATCTTACGATATTTATAGTCCATAGCAAGATATTTTGTAAGACAATGGGTTCAATTTACGCATTCAAAATGACATGCTGTTTTAATGATGAACATCAATTTCTGAATTGAAGATAAAAAGCAGGCAATAAAAAACCCCAAACAATGTTTGAGGTTTTTCAAATATGGTGGCGAGACCCAGGATCGAACTGGGGACACACGGATTTTCAATCCGTTGCTCTACCTACTGAGCTATCACGCCGATGCGGTGTATTAAGCCGTATCTCAGTTCAATAGTCAATAAAAATCATGACTTTTTTATTCAACCGAATATTTTTTACCCAAAAAAAATCCCTGATGGGATCAGGGATTGAAATCTCAAAGATTTTAAATATGGTGGCGAGACCCAGGATCGAACTGGGGACACACGGATTTTCAATCCGTTGCTCTACCTACTGAGCTATCACGCCGATGGGGCGTATTAAACAATTTAATGGTTTAGTCGTCAAGCGTTGAAATCACTAAAATCATTCAATAGTTTATTTTTACAACAAAAACCACCTATTTATTCTAAATAAGGCTGTTTTTTATACATTTTTCAGCTTTGGAACGCAAATTTTGGCACGCTTAATTTGCTGAGCGAAGGTACTCCTCCTTGCTTTAAGTTTTGCAAACTCGATTTAATTATTCCCCAAAGTGTTTTGCTCGTGACTGCAATATGCTACTGAGATCAGCTTAACTTTATAGTTATGGAAAAATAGCCAAATAAAAAAGCAACCGGATCAGGTTGCTTAAATTGGTCAAAGCTCCAAGATCATCTTAGATTTTACCTAAGTGAGCTAAACAACGATGGATTGCTCCACAGCCCGGCTCAAAGTTTTTAATGCCCTTTTCTTCCTCGATACGACAAACTTCTTCGACCAAACGCTCTGCAACACCACGTCCGCGGTTAGCAGGATGTACCACAATATTTTCCAAAGTCCGACTTTCACCTTGTCCCGTACACCATAACGCACCAATAATCTTTGTATTAAATTCTGCGACATAAAGTAAGGTATAATGAGCCAAGTTTTGCTCAAGTTGTTCTATGGCATCATGACCATCCCCAAACTCGGGACTGGTGTCATATAATCGCTCAAGCTGATCGCGAACTTCTTCATTTTCTAGTGAAGTTTTAGCATGTACGGTAATAGGCATTGATTAACCCTCCTGAGCAATCTAATATGCTGTCACTTTCGTCACAGCGAAATATCTTTACATCAAACTTTTAATTTTTGACGTTTTTTGAGGAACGTGTCTATGGCGCAACGTATCAGTGAAGTGGTAAGAAACACCAACGAAACTAAAATTCGAGTTCGTGTGAATCTTGATGGTACTGGTCAAGGCACGCTCAATACAGGTGTTCCCTTTTTAGACCATATGGTTGATCAAATCAAGCGTCATGGTTTATTTGACATCGATATTCATTGTGATGGCGACTTAGAAATCGATGATCACCATACTGTAGAAGACTGTGGAATCACACTAGGCCAAGCATTTGCGCAAGCACTCGGTGATAAAAAAGGCTTAAAACGTTATGGTCATTTCTATGCACCACTTGATGAAGCTTTAAGCCGTGTCGTGGTTGATTTATCAGGTCGCCCAGGTTTATGGATGGATATCCCATTTACACGCGCCCGTATCGGCAGTTTTGATGTGGATCTATTTTCCGAGTTTTTCCAAGGCTTTGTAAATCACGCTTTAATGACTTTGCACATTGACAATTTAAAAGGCAAAAATAGCCATCACCAAATTGAAAGTGTTTTTAAAGCATTTGCACGTGCGCTTCGCATGGCCTGTGAAGTTGATCCGCGTGCAGAAAATACTGTTGCATCGACGAAAGGAACCTTGTAATGACCCGTATTGCCCTTCTTGACTATGGCATGGGAAATCTTCATTCAGCAGCCAAAGCACTCGAACATGTTGGCGCAACTGTAGATGTCACAAATGATCCAAAATTAATCGCTCAGGCAGATAAAATCGTATTTCCAGGTGTAGGGGCAATGCGTGATTGTATGCAGGGGATGCATGAAGCAGGTATTGATGAGGTTGTGCGCCATGCTGCGTTTAATAAACCGGTACTTGCCATTTGTGTTGGCATGCAAGCTTTGCTTGAATCGTCAGAAGAAAATGCAGGCACTCAAGCACTGGGTATTTTTGAAGGTGTGGTAAAACATTTTCCAGATATGGACGGCTTAAAAGTCCCTCATATGGGCTGGAACCAAGTCCATCAGGCAGATCCAAATCATCCAATGTGGAAAGATATTGATCAAGATAGCCGTTTTTACTTTGTACATAGCTATTATGTCGAACCCAAAGACTCTTCTCTTGTTGCTGCAACATGTGATTATGGTTTGCAGTTCTGTACGGCTATTCATAAAGAAAATTTATTTGCGACACAGTTCCATCCTGAAAAGAGCCATACAGCAGGTTTACAGTTACTGAAAAACTTTGTGGAATGGAAAATCTGATTTATTCAGGTCAATTTCATCCCAATTTATATCTCTAAAAATCAAGTCAATTGAGATTGGCTTGATTTTTTTATTCTATTTTGACTTTATTTTTTATCGTCTGTTTATTATGATTCAACCAAATTGAATAAAAATCCAACAATTGATTTTAAAAATTGATTTAAAAACCTTAATTCATTCTAGGAACATAACAATGTCTTCTAATTTTCAAACCCATGATTCAGCTTTAAGTGCCAGTGGCCGTTTTGGTCGATTATCCTATTTGGGCTGGAATATGTTGTTGGGTCTATCTATGTTTGTACTGGGTATTATCGCTGCACTATTCATCCCAGCTTTAAGTAACTCACCTTCAAATACGCTCATCTTTATACTCGGCGCAGTTGCGATTATTATTTATATCGCAGTGATCTACTTTAGTTTTATTTTTACAATCCGTCGTTTACATGACAAAAACCAAAGTGGCTGGTTATCTCTTCTTATGCTTTTACCTTTGGTGAATTTATTCTTTTTTGTTTATTTAAGCTGCGCAAAAGGAGATGCTGGGACAAATAACTATGGCGCACCTCGAATTACTCGTGGTTGGGAAAAAGTATTGGCTTGGATTTATATTGTGATCTTCCCGATTAGTATTCTAATTCTTGCAGTTACAGCAATTCCAGCATATCAAAGTTACCTTGACCAAGCGCAACAATTTCAGCAATATCAACAACAAATCAATCAATCTGAATAAATCAGCCGAAATAACCACCCTATTTTTATAAGGTGGTTATTTTACTCTTTGGTGACAAAACCACCTTCTAATGGCTCAACACTAATTTTAATATCTGCCTTTAAATTTAAAGCTGCATAACGGTCTTTAATTTCGTTAATCAACTGTTCCATGGTGACATGGCTTAAATCCAATTCAGACTCAGCATACGCTTTGGTCACCAGATCTGCTTTATCTTGCTGTTTAGATTCCATATTCCAGCGTTCAGTCATCCCAACTAAACGCGCCAATTCAATTAAGCTTTGCGCACTCGACGGTGTTGAGTTTTGCAACCATTTGGTCATGGTTCCTTTTGAAGTCTCGAGTACGTTAACAATATCACTGGCTTTTATATTTTTATCCTGAATTAATTGCTTTAAACGCTTGGCGCCTTCTATAAAAAGATCATCATCTTTTTCAACCATACAATTTATTCCTGTGTTTTTGACCCACAAAACTATCATCTTTTATTCAAAGTTTGTTATAACACAATATGGTTAATATTTTTAATGCTTAAACTGGTCGACTAAAATTTGTGAGCTTAAATTTGTGAATATTCAAACTCAGCAACTTCCTAGTAAAGAACAAATTCAGAGCTTTCCCCGTTTTCAAAATTTGCCTTTGAGTAACATTGTTGTGATTAATAGCTTGCAACAATGCCAAGCAATTGAAGCAGAACTAAAAACGGCGCACATTTTTGGTTTCGATACTGAGTCCAAACCTACCTTTAATAAAGGTGAAATACAAACTGGCCCACATCTTATTCAACTGGCGACATTTGAAAAAGCCTATTTATTTCAAGTTTCAGCAGATATTTTGGCTTTTCTAGCGCCCTTTTTTGAAAATCCTGATCAGATTAAAGTCGGTTTTGGCTTAAAAAATGATGCACATTTATTTCGTAAAAAAGGCATGCAACTCAACAGTGTCATCGAACTTTCAAAATGCTTTTCGAGTTTTGGCTTCAATAATCCTTTAGGGATTAAAAATGCCATGGCATTGCTATTTCAAGTCAATTTCCCTAAAAGTAAATCAATTAGCACCTCAAATTGGGCACGTAAAATCCTCACAACGCCACAAATTGAATATGCAGCAGCCGATGCCTATGCCGCACTCTTAATTTTCGAAGCCTTACTGGATTTAGACTTAATACCTGACACGATCACACATACTCAGCTTAAATTGAGCATTCGCGCCAATAAAAGCCTAAACTGACACTTAGAAATTGATCAAGTTTTTGCTAAGATGAAGATCAATAAATTCTTCATTGAGATTAAGCAAGGAGCGAAAGCATGCTGATCATCCCGGCAATTGACCTGAAAGATGGTAAATGTGTTCGTTTAAAACAAGGTCGTATGGAAGACGATACCGTATTTTCTGATGATCCTGTTGCAACAGCACAGCATTGGGTAAATGAAGGCGCTCGTCGTTTGCATTTGGTTGATTTGAATGGGGCTTTTGCTGGAACACCAATTCATAAACCTGTCGTTGAAGCAATTGCAAAAGCACAGCCTGAACTGCCAATCCAAATTGGCGGTGGTATTCGCTCTTTGGAAACAATCGAACATTATTTAGATGCGGGCGTTTCTTTTGTCATCATCGGGACCAAAGCAGTTCAAAATCCTGAATTTGTTGAAGAAGCCTGTAAGAAGTTTGCGGGACACATTATTGTCGGTATTGATGCGATCAATGGTATGGTTGCAACTGATGGCTGGGCAAATGTCACTGATGTAAAAGCCACTGATCTTGCAAAACGTTTTGCAGATGCCGGTGTATCGAGTATTGTTTATACCGATATCGCACGTGACGGTATGATGCAGGGTGTCAATGTTGAACAGACAGTAAATCTCGCACAATACTCAGGTCTTCCAGTGATCGCCTCAGGCGGTGTAACCAATCTGGATGATGTGCGTAATTTAAAAGGTAAACCGGGTATTTTAGGTGCGATCACAGGTCGTGCAATTTACGAAGGCACATTAAACCTACGTGAAGCACAGCTGTTATTGGATGAACAAGGCTTTTAAGTTCCCAGCCTAGATTGGATTAAAAAAGAGAACCGAGATGTTCTCTTTTTTATGCGTTAAAAAGTGGTCTTTAAATCAACATATCGATATTTAAACCAATGTATTTTCAAAATGTTGCATTTCAATTTTACTTGCTAAAAAGGGCTTCATTGCCGTAAACCACTGTTTAAATTCATCTGTTTTCATAAAAACATCTGTATGGGTTTTAAGATCAATCCAGTGAATTTGTAGAATATATTTTTGATTGTCTTCTATACCACGAATCAATTTAAATTTTTCACAACCTTGGGCATTCCGGAAGGTGTCTGATAATTCATAAAATTTCTTTTCAAAAGCCATTTGTTGACCATCAACAATATGAAATAAAGCCTGTTCGATCACCATGATTTATTTCTCTTTATCAAAATTTTAATTCAATATGCTAGCACGACTGCATGACAATTGAGTGATTTAAATACCCGATTACTCAGCTTAACATCTGCACAATACTGCGCTTTCGCGTAAAATAGCCCTGCTCTTCTACATTACTTTATTTTATGTCTTCCTCTCCCCTCGCTTTATTTTTAAAGTCTAGAACGCCTCAAATTGCACTGATTCTGATGACCATGATTTGGGGTGGTACATTTGTCATTGTACATTATGCCCTAAACTATAGTTCTCCTATGTTTTTTGTCGGTTGTCGTTTTGCTGCAGCGACTATTGCTGTTGGATTACTGTCTTATAAATATCTAAAAGGTATCAATTTAAAAGAACTCATCGCTGGTGCACTGATTGGCGGTATGATTGCCGCAGGGTATGGCTCGCAAACTGTCGGTATGCAAACCATCAGCAGCAGTGAGTCTGCCTTTTTAACAGCATTATATGTCCCCCTTGTACCGATTCTTATCTGGGTGATTTTTCGCAAAAGACCACATATCATGACTTGGCTCGGTGTTTTACTGGCGTTTATCGGTTTAATTTTTTTGACAGGAAATGGTTTTCATCACATTGATTTAAATACGGGGCAAATCGTTACATTGGTTGGTTCGTTTGCAATTGCTATGGAGATTATTCTCATCGGGCACTTTGCAGGGAAGGTCAATATTCAGCGTGTAACGGTGATTCAGCTTGCCTTTGCTTCATTGATTTCATTTGCCAGTATGCCTTTTGTCGGTGAGCTGCATATTCCACCCTTTTCATGGCAATTGGTGATGCTTGCAGTTGGACTGGGCTTAACCAGTGCTTTATTACAATTGACGATGAATTGGGCACAACGCTCTGTCGATCCTTCTCAAGCGGCCGTGATTTATGCTGGCGAACCAGTTTGGGCGGCTTTATTTGGCAGAATTGCAGGTGAGCGCTTGCCATTGCTGGCTCTTTTTGGCGGTTTACTTGTGGTATTGGGGGTGATCATCAGTGAATGGAGACCCAAATTTTTATACACACGGCAGCTTAAAGAAAACTCAGTTGAGATAGAAAAACAGCGTTCTTAATCAGAACGCTGTTTTCACTAAAATTACGCTTTGATCAAGCTGTATTGCTCGGCAACAAGATCCATCAAGCATTATTGATTCAGTTATATTGGTAAGGCTTGATCATCATTCAGCGCAATAATGCCTCGAATGGCGCGATAGACAATCCATATCCAAGAAATAAATAAAGTGGCAGCACAAAAAATTGTAGCACCCACAGCAACACCGGCAAAGGCATTGACATTATCCATGGTGAAAAATAGAAAAATAAACGGAATAAATGCAATTACCGTCCAGACTAAATACCACCAAAAAGTGCGAATTTGCCATCTAAAATGACTTTCGAAAATCGTACCACGGACTGAATTCAATTTTACATAATTGATAATCAATGCAATGATTGCAAGAATTCCCGCAGAAAAAATTGCAACAATATAAAGGATATATAAAATTAAAGTCAGAGATTTACTATTATTTGGATCAACATAATTATTCATTGTAAGCCCTTTTCAATTTGCTAACGCCCGTTTAAATCTTAAACATATTCAAAGGCGAAATTAACCATAAAATCAATAAAATATTAAAGAATATGGTACACAAATAAATCTTTTTAAAGGGTTGTTTTTGTGTTTTATGTCGTAAGCGTTGCTGTGCTAACCAAGCTGCAGGCCAACCACCTAAAAAAGCTAAAATATGCAGGGTATTTTCAGGAACACGACGCTGATTGCTCTGTGCGGCTTCTTTATCTTGTGCATAAAACCAATAGGTCATCACATTGATAATACTGACAAAAAGAATAAACATACCATTGAGCAAACCGCTTATGCTCAAGATTGCCAAAGCAATAATATAAACAGCGCACAGAATTTGCATCGGCTGTAATTTAGCCTGCTTTGCTGCATGCAACTGCTTGGCTTTAGCCGCTTGCTGGCTTGTCACTTTCGCCATTTGTGTGGCTTTTAAATACGTGACTTGTTTTGCTTTATAACGCCCTTGACCATCTAATTGCACCACATATTCAAGGGCACAGCCCACGATTGGGCGTGGCCCTTTTTGTGCAAAATCTTTGATGTGTAAAAATACGCGATCTTTTACACCATCATTTGGTTGAATAAAGCCATAGCCTTTATCATCGAACCATTCAACTAAACGACCTTGATCACGCATTTTATTTCCCACAAAAAACTATTAAGCAGTCACGAACTTTAATCTTTCAATCAACATATTACGCATTTCTTGCGGATTTTTCTGCAAAATATCATCACCTGTGCGTGCTTCAGCGGCATTCATCTGAGCGATTTGTAAACGCATCATCCAAAAGCGACCTGCGGCCATCGCCAAATATAACTCTAAACAAGCTCTTTCATCTTCAGTCAAAGGACGAATCGAAGTATATGCATTTAAGAAAGCCGTTGCTTTGGCTTCATTCAAGCGAACACTCGGATATTCTGTGCAAAAGTCATTTAAGGTAATCGCAATATCAAAAAGTAATTCATCTTGATTCATTTCATAAAAATCAAGAATGCCTTTTAACTCATCACCTTCAAACAAAGTATTGTCACGGAACAAATCCGAATGAATAAAACCTTTCGGTCGATTTGGATACATCATGGTCAGTGCTTCATATAAACCTAAAAGGTTATTCAGCAAAGCACTATCCGCCACATCCAACGTTGGTTTAATTTGTTGAGCAACGTTATACCAATAGGCATGATCACGCGCCACTTGACGCTGTAATGGGAAGTCTTGTAACGCCACATGCATTTTGGCCTGTGCTACAGCAATTTGCTCAACTTGAGCGATTGTAGAAGGCATGGGATGTTTACCTGACATCCGTGGCGCAATTTGTGCAGGCTTATCTTTTAAGCTATGAATCGACTGACCGCTATGTTTTAACGGAACAGGAACTGCCAAACCTTGTTGCCCCAAGTGTTCTAAGACAGGAATTAACTCCCCTGCTGCTTGTGCATCCATATTTTCAAATAATGTTAATACAAACTGTGTTCCATCAGCACAAATGATAAAATAGTTGGTATTTTGCACACCGCCTTGAATTGGTTTAAGTTCAACCACCTCTAATCCATAAGGTGCTGCAAAGTGCTGAACTTCTTTTAAACTCAAAGTGGTATAAACCGACATAGAAAACCTGCGAAAAAACTTACATAAGTTTGATAGAATAACCGCTTCGACTATCGAGGTGTAGCACCTAAGTCACGAACTTTCATAATCGCCTGTTATTTTTGGAAAAAATTATGCTCGCTAAACGTATTATTCCTTGCCTGGACGTAGATAATGGTCGTGTGGTGAAAGGTGTCCAGTTTCTGGATATCCGTGATGCAGGAGATCCTGTAGAAGTTGCCCGTCGTTATAATGAGCAAGGTGCAGATGAAATCACCTTTTTAGACATTACCGCAACATCAAATGGCCGAGATACCACTTACCGTACGGTTGAACGTATGGCTGAAAGTGTGTTTGTTCCACTTACAGTCGGTGGTGGTGTTCGTAAAGTTGAAGATATTCGTTTGTTATTAAATGCAGGCGCAGATAAAGTCAGCATCAACTCTGCTGCGGTATTTAATCCTGAGTTCGTTCAAGAAGCGTCTCAGCGCTTTGGTGCACAATGTATTGTTGTGGCAATCGATGCGAAAAGAACGGGTGAAAATAAATGGGAAATTTTCACCCATGGTGGTCGTAAACCAACAGGCATAGATGCGATTGAATGGGCGGTCAAAATGGCAGAGTTCGGTGCAGGTGAATTATTGGTTACCTCTATGGATGCGGATGGGACGAAAGCGGGTTATGACATTGGTTTAATGCGTCAAATCAATGATCGTGTCACCATTCCGACCATTGCATCAGGCGGTGTGGGTAATTTACAACATTTAGCAGATGGTATTTTAAAAGGTGGTGCCGATGCTGTATTGGCAGCCTCGATATTCCATTTTGGTCAATACTCTATTCCTGAAGCGAAACAATACCTTGCTGAACAAGGGATTGAAATGCGCCTCTAATTGATTGTGAGCGCACATATATAGAAGAATGTTATTTTGGCATTCTTTTATATATGCAATTGATTTAGTCTGATTCAAATAGCAAAAATTAAAATACCGAGAATTAAAACACCAAGATAAAACTGATAAACAATCCATATGATTTTAAATAGCTCCTCGTAGCTCATTTTATACAAAGTACCAAGCCTTAAACTCAATAGGCCTACTAGTTCATCAATCAAAAAACGATCATTTAGAGTGAATCATATTGGTATTGAAAGTCCCTTCTCCTTTTGGGAGAAGGCTAGGATGAGGGGGCTGTTTATTGATTTATGGTTTTAAAAAATTTCAAAGAAGCCTACTGCCATCAAAAATTGAATAAATGATTAATCTCGAATCAGTTTAGCAATACTTTTATATGAAAAAAAATCATGATTATTGGGATTACTTATTCTGGTTATTTGCTTTAATCTTATAAGGGTAATTTCATAAAAATAAGCGTGAATCATTATGGATTTAATAAAAATAATACGGAAGCTCAACCAAATTGTCAGCCATAAATATCATTATTCCAGCCCCTATCATGCATTTAAAATGTCTGAATCAATGCATACTTACCATCGCGCAACCAGTTATGAACATCTGGCGCTTAACCAGCGTGACCCTCTTGATTTAGATCAGCTGTTAAATGAAAAAATTCAAAAATATCAACGCAACGCGATTTGGTATTTTTTACATTCAGCACTTAAAGGATATAGCACGGCCCAATATAAATTGGGCATGATTTACCTACAAGGCCAACTCGGCCTATCGCCAGATAAAAAGAATGCATACAAATGGTTATTGCTTGCTGCAAATCAAGGTCATCTCGAAGCACAACACCAACTTTATCGGCTTTATTTACAATAAAAAAACCAGCTCGAAAGCTGGTTTTTTTGATCTACAAAATTAGTGATTAACCACCAATTTTTTTGTATTTGGTACGTTTTTGCACAGCAGCATCACCCAAACGCGCTAAACGATATGCTTCATATTCAGCATAGTTACCTTCGTAGAATTCTGGCTGTTCATTTTCAAATGACAAGATATGTGTAGCAATACGGTCAAGGAACCAACGGTCATGCGATACCACCATGACAGTACCAGGGAATACAAGAATTGCATCCTCTAGCGCACGTAAAGTTTCAATATCCAAGTCGTTTGATGGCTCATCCAGTAAGATTACGTTGGCGCCCATCTGAAGGATCTTCGCAAGTTGTAAACGGTTACGTTCACCACCTGACAATTCACCAACACGTTTTTGCTGATCTTGACCTTTAAAGTTAAAGCGACCGATATAGGCACGAGATGCGATCTCGTATTCGCCAATTCTTAAGATATCTAAACCGCCAGAAACTTCTTCCCAAACTGTTTTATTGTTATCTAAAGTGTCACGAATCTGACCAACATAAGCAACTTTTACAGACTCACCCAATACAACTGTACCGGTATCTGGTTGCTGTTCGCCTGTCATCATACGGAATAAAGTGGTTTTACCCGCACCGTTTGGACCAACGATACCAACAATCGCAGTTGGTGGTACTGTGAACGATAAGTTTTCATAGAGTAGACGGCCATCAAACGATTTGCTGATGCCTTCAACTTCTACAACCTTATTCCCTAGGCGTGGACCAGGTGGAATATAGATTTCAGAGGTTTCATTACGTTGTTGGAACTCACGTGAGTTAAGCTCCTCAAAGCGCTCCATACGTGCTTTGTTTTTCTTTTGCTGACCTTTAGCATTTGAACGAACCCATTCCAATTCTTTTTTCAATGCTTTAGCAAAAGATTCTTCTTGTTTATTTTCCTGCTCTAAACGTGCATTCTTTTGTTCCAACCAAGAAGAATAGTTACCTTGGTAAGGAATACCATGTCCACGGTCAAGCTCAAGAATCCACTCTGCAACGTTATCCAAGAAATAACGGTCATGGGTAATCGCAACGATTGTACCAGCAAAGTCTTTTAAGAAACGTTCTAACCAAGATACAGATTCTGCATCCAAATGGTTAGTCGGTTCGTCCAGCAATAACATGTCTGGTTTAGACAATAACAAACGACACAATGCTACACGACGACGTTCACCACCTGAAAGTAAGCTTACGTCAGAATCCCATGCTGGAAGATTCAATGCTGCTGCAGCTTGATCCATTTGGTTGCTAAGATTGTGTGCATCCCAAGCATGAATAATTGCTTCTAATTTCTCTTGCTCTTTTGCAAGTGCATCAAAGTCAGCATCTTCAGCTGCATATTCAGCAAAAACTTCGTCTAAACGTGCCAATGCATCTAATGGTTCACGTAAACCATCTTCAACGTTTCCACGCACATCTTTATTTGGATCTAATGGTGGTTCTTGCTCTAGATAACCGATTTTAATACCTGGTTGCGCACGAGCTTCACCTGAGAAATCTTTATCTACGCCAGCCATAATACGGAGTAGGGTAGATTTACCTGCACCGTTTAAACCAAGTACACCAATTTTTGCACCTGGGAAAAATGATAAAGAGATGTCTTTTAGGATTTCGCGCTTAGGCGGAACCATCTTCGACACACGGTTCATCGTGTAAATATATTGGGCCACGTAGGACTCCTCTATAATGAATAGAAATTCGCAAAATGCGAATAAATAAATACCGTCAATTATACGCTGAATTTATCTATTTTTGTTCAGATTTGTCCAATTGATTGAGATATTTTAAAAGCATCAAGAAAACATTTTTCCACACCAATGCATGTAATCAAATCGCGATCTCACACATGATCACGAACAAAAATCCGGCTGATACTGATATACAAATTGCGTCTTGGTTTGAGTTGAACTTGGCGCATTGTAGTTTGACAATGATTTCAAAGCAGAAAAACTAATAGCAGCACGTTGTACAACCTTATTGGTGTAATTTGCATTTGGGTCTTGGTACTTAAACGAGACTTCAACTACAGCAGGTTTTAATCCCGCATAAGGTGCTTGGGTATACCATAAACTCATATCTACCTCTGCATCAAACTCGCCTAAATCAATGCTGACCCCACGATAACTTCGTTCATAAAGGGTGAGTCCACCTACAGGTGATAACAGCTGATTATCACTGATGGCAAAGGTTTCTTTAAATTTTGGAAAATGCGTATGGATGTCTAAAAACTTATTGATTGTCCGTGTATTTGCCACTGTGGTGGATTTACTGGAACCCACCAAAAATCCTTGTGTTGCTGTTTGCGTGATATCATCTTCAAGCTTGGTTTTGGCTCCCGCAGTCGAGCTACTCAAATCGGAAAAATCAGACAGATAATGATCATAGCTTCTAAATTTAAGCGTCACTTCAGATGCTCCGTTTTCAATCCGTTCTCGAAAGCTATAGCCCATATTATTGAGTAGGCAACTGCTGGGTGAATCATAAAAACGTATTTGGCGTTGCTTGTCTAAGATCATCGTTCCTGAAACTGTACGGTTAATTTGTTGTGCAATAACCGTTTTGGCTTGTTGCATATAGCTATTTACGTTAGCGGACTCATTGGCATAGCTAAATTTGTCTGGCTGTAACAACAATTTATATTCACGCGATGTCACTTGCGGTACAGCCCAAGTAGTTGTAGTGATTAAACTTGTTAGAACGGTGAGAATGGCTATTTTTTTCATTGAGGAACCTATTATTTTTAAATGATGGTTATAGAAAAAGCCGCCTCTTGGGCGGCTGTTGTTATGCAACTATTGACCTTTTAAATTCAATTTATCCATGATGTATAAGGTATTGATATCAATACGTGTACGTGCCGCATCCAGATACTTTGGCTCCATGCCTTTGGCATTATTCCAAAGCCCCATATCGTCATCATTTAAAATCCCAAGTGTCGTACTATTGATCAACCAGAGACCTTCCATTTTATCATGTGGATATTTAACCGCTTTCCCCATATCCAGTACCAATGTTTTAGGTGCAGGAACAATATTAAATGCTTTTAAACCGTCCCAGCCTTTATCCAATTGGTATTCTTCTAAGGTCTTGCCCGCAATGGTTAAACCAAGCTTTTCATCTTGTTTGACATCATTTTGTGTTTGAATATCTTCTAAATTGGTGGCTTTGCTTAAATCAATACGATAGACATTTTTCATCACATTGGGCGTATCTTTATAAAACAGTCCATCTCGTTCTAAAACCAGAAATTGTGTTGCACTGAGGGCAATAATGGCAGAGTTTGAATTTTCAGCTATCTCTTGCTGATATAAATATTGTGCGACTTTGCCTGTTTCAAGATTAATCGTCACAATACGCGTCAACGTTGATTTATTGACATTTTTATTCGGTAAACTCATGGTCGATTGCATAATCCCAACCAAAGTTTTTTGGTCTGGGCTAATGGTTAAGCCCTCCATCCCTCGATTGGCACGGCGATAACTAAACTCATTCGGCAAAGTCCAATTGTTGCGTTTATCCGCCTTAAATGGGTTGATACGCCCTATTTCTTTACCATTGGCATCATAATGCACAATATGCGGTCCATATTCATCGCTGACCCAGAACGTTCCATCGTTAAGTGCAGTGAGCCCTTCACTATCCAAGCCATAATCATCCAATCGAATTGGATTATTCACCACATCGTAAGGCTTGGTTGGATCTACAGTAATTACTTTCCCATTGACATCATACGGTGTTTCCCCTGTGCCGCCTAAAGCAGAAGTGTTGGGTAATCCCGTGATGTCTTTTCCATTAATATCTTTTAAATTGATGGTTTTAATTAATTTCACAGTACCATTGTCTTGAACTTCAAATAAACCAATTTTCGGCACATAGTCTGGAATGGCGAAAACCTTACCAGCACCATATAATTTATCAGTAAAGTCAGCATTTGGCCCCCGATCAGTCAATGCATAAAATTGTCTTTTATTACTTGGATGTGCAGCAACATCAGAACCAAAACCACCCTGACGAATATCAAACGAGCTATCAATGGTCGTACCATTCGCAGAGTAACGTCCCAGTACGTTAAATGGCAATGCTACACCTTGTGCAAACAAATTGGGCTTACAACTGTTTTCGGTTTTAGTGATTTCACTGGCTTCAAGTTTGCCATTGCCATTGCGATCTAAACCGCTCTGAATACGTGTTCCCCCCATTACACAGGCTTCATCACCAAATGCCAATGTTATATTTTGGGTTAAGGTCTTCTGTGTTGTTGAATCTTGATCATCATCAGAACATGCGGTCAAACCCAGTAAACTACAGAGGACTAAAGTTAAAGTGCTTTTATGGCGGGTCAGTTTATTTATTGCTGCTTTTTTCATTGTGTTTTTAATAACTGAATTTATGGAATTTGTTATGCTAGTTTCAGCAAATGACACCACAATGACAGCTCACAAACTCAGCCATATTCGGTCTGTTTTTCCTCGCTGAAACTCAATTTATCTCGGGCTGTATTGTTGGCTTTATCTGTTTTTATGATTTTAAAATATATAAACCCTTGTTTACTTCATATATTTATTTGTTACACTCTATTGAAATTTAATAAAAAGTTGACGGAAGAACATGACATATAAAGACGAAACTCTTGCCATACATGCAGGCTATGAACCAGAAGCAACCACTAAAGCGGTCGCCGTTCCAATTTATCAGACCACCTCTTACGCCTTTGATAATACCCAACATGGTGCGGATCTATTTGACCTCAAAGTTCAGGGTAATATTTATACACGGATCATGAACCCAACGACCGCTGTGCTTGAGCAACGTCTGAGCGCACTTGAAGGCGGTATTGGTGCTTTAGCATTGGCTTCAGGTATGTCTGCGATCACCTATTCTATCCAGACCATTGCAGAAGCGGGTGACAATATTGCATCGGTTTCAACACTCTATGGTGGAACATATAATTTATTTGCCCACACTTTGCCAAAACAAGGCATTGAAGTACGTTTCTTTGATTACCAAGATCCTGAAGCATTGCGCGGCTTGATTGATGAAAAAACCAAGTTGGTTTTCGTTGAGTCGATTGGCAATCCGCTGGGTAATATTATTGACCTAGATGCTATTGCTAAAATCGCACACGAATATGGTGTACCCGTGATTGTGGATAATACCGTTGCAACACCTGCTCTACTAAAACCTTTTGAACATGGTGCAGATATCGTGGTGCATTCATTGACCAAATATATTGGCGGTCATGGTAATTCAATTGGTGGTGCGATTGTCGATAGTGGTAAATTCCCTTGGGGCAAATATCCCGAGCGCTTCAAAGTCTTAAATACCCCAGATCCAAGTTATCACGGGGTGAACTATGTAGAAGCTTTAGGTGCTGCGGCATATATCGCCCGTGCACGTGTTGTTCCATTAAGAAATACAGGCGCAGCGATCAGCCCGCTCAGCGTATTCTTAATTTTACAAGGCTTAGAAACACTCAATTTGCGTATGGAACGCCATACTGAAAATGCACAAAAAGTTGCTGAATATTTACAGGCACATCCAAAAGTAAAATGGGTCAACTACGCAGGTTTAAAAGATCATCCACAACATGCTTTGGCACAAAAGTACGTCAAAGGTAAACCATCTGCAATTCTGTCTTTTGGTGTTGAAGATGGTCGTGAAGGTGGCACCCGTTTTATCGATGCATTACAGCTGTTTACGCGTCTGGTGAATATTGGCGATGCAAAAAGTTTAGCCTGTCATCCAGCAACCACCACTCATCGTCAACTGAATGAAACAGAGCTAAAAGCAGCAGGCGTGAGTATTGATATGGTGCGTTTATCTGTGGGGATTGAACATATTGATGACTTGATTGCAGACTTAGAACAAGCACTTGCTCAAGTGTAATTTTCTTTTTGTGATCTTAAATTTTTCAAATAAAAAGACCTGAATCATTCAGGTCTTTTTGCTTATTCTAAATTCAATTATTTACCTTGAACTTTTTGCTCAATCTCTTCAACACTAGTATGTCGCGCATCAAAACCTTTTGCCATATAAATCACTTGTTCTGAGATGTTACGTGCATGGTCACCAATCCGCTCCAGTGAACGCAATACCCACATCACATTGATGACACGACTAATATGACGTGGATCTTCGATCATATAGGTCATCAGTGTACGCGTCGCGGATTGATATTCACGGTCAATATCGGCATCGGCCAACAAAACTTTTAATGCTTGTTCTGCATCCACACGCGCAAAAGCATCTAAAGCATCATGAATCATGACACGCACTTGATTGCCAATATGCCGTGTTTCCATATAGCCACGTGGCGATTCGCCCTCTTCACATAAAGTCTGTGCAATACGGGCAATTTTTGCAGCTTCATCACCAATACGCTCTAAATCGGTATTGGCTTTACTCATGGCAATCACCATACGTAAGTCGATTGCAGCTGGATGACGACGCGCCAAAATCAAAGTCAGTGCTTCATCAATTTCTCGTTCATAACGATTGACTGTATTGTCTTGAAATTGAACATCAATCGCCATATTGGCATTGGTATCCAATAAAGCATGCACTGCATTTGCGACTTGTTGTTCTACCAAACCGCCCATGGTCATAAATTTGGTATTCACATCCTGTAAGTCCTCATTAAATTGAGAAGATATATGATGGTTTAATACAGGATTACTTGGGCTCAAGGTCAGATGCTCCACACGCAACAAAAACTATTTTTATGGGTTAATATTAAAGCATATTCATTATGAATGTTTTATGACAAGTATTTTTCTTTCAAATGAATTTCTCAATATCGCTCATTTCACTTCTGATCAAAGCAATTTAGAGTAAAGATACTACTACAATTTGCTGAATTTACATATGTCACTTTGCTGTGAGCATCCATTTATCGCAAATTCACGATGCTGTACTCAGCTTAATTTTTGCAGATCTTAAATCAGACACATGACTCAGTTTCTTGCAAAAAGTAACGTTTCATTATCACAAAACTACAAAATATTTCATTTATTTAGCCTCGATTCAGCGACAATGGCATCGAACAAAACTGAGCTTCTTTTAAATGCTGGTCGAATGAAATTTCCTCGCAATACCCTTCATTTTCTCATTTCAGGCATACTCGTTATCTTGAGTTGCATGGTGGTTATCGCGTGTCAAAAACCCACAACTGACATTGTCAAAGAATCTAAAGAAGCGCCGCAAAAAGAAAATCCAATTCCTGATTTAACCCAAATTTGCCAAAATCTCAAAAATGAGATGCTGGCAATCAATGCAAAAAGAACCACGCTTGCGATAGAACAAGTCAATCAAGATATTCGTATGTGTTTGCCCTTGATGAAACCTGCGGAACAAATGGAATTGATGCATCAGTCGAAACGTATGTATCAACAATTTTTACAAATTGAGCGCACTTCAGAACAACAACAAGCATTTGAAAACTATGCTTTAGATCAAGCTGCATACCCGACCATTCAACAGAGTAAATTTGAACAACTTAATCTGCGTGACCAATATTTATTACGTCACAAAGGCCAAGCGTATATCGAATTGACCGAACAAACAGATGATAAAATTGTCTATCGGAGAAGCCCACAATATTTAGCAAAAGTTTTCGCGCCGTATCTGACTGCACCTGAACAAGTTTTTATCGAAAATCTTGCACAACAAAATACCCAACCGCTTTTTAAAAACCACAAACCCGATATTGAGGCTGAAGAAATTGCAAAAAGAGCTAAGTTTTGGCAAGAATATCTGCAAACTTATCCCAATAGCCCTTTTTTACATGATGCGCAGTTCTTAAAAAATGCCTATAGCAGTTTATTGTTTTTAGGCACTGAAGAAGCACCTATATCGAGCAGTTTTGAAAATCAAACTGATATCGATGCAGCCAGCTGGTTGGTGATTGAACGCTTGGCAAAATCCAATGATGGTGAGCTTTCAGCTCAGGCCAAGAAGTTTGTTCATTTTTTAGCGATGAGCAAAGAGCAAAGACAGCAAAAAATTCAAATTAGTGAAAAAGAACGCACTAAACTGGAAAATATCCCTCAATTATTGGCGCTGTCCCAGCTCAATCAATATCTAAATTTAAGCCCGATCGACTTTAAGCATGTTAAAAAAGATTGCTTTAGTGATGCGATTTGTTCTAACAGTTAGATGTTATTTTAGCTCAATTTTTATTATCCTTGTGACATTCAAAAATACACAACAACAGTCATACTATGAAAGCTTTAAAACAACATCTATCACTCACAACACTCTGCCTGTGTACCCTATTCAGCGCTTGCCAAAAGCACGAGAACAATCAAACAATTGAGACAACTAAAGCAGCTTCTAAAGCGACTCAGACCAGTACAGCTGAAATACCAGCACTTCCACAAGACTGTAACGAGATAGATACAAGCATCAAAAAATTAGAAAAAACGGTCATCGTTGAAGATTTAAATGACCTCAATCAATTACTAAAAAAATGCCTCGCATCTGCACCGTTAAAAACACGTTATCAATGGCAAGCAAAAATTGAAAACATTTATCAAAAACTCATTGCCGATGCCTCGCCTGAAGTCTTTCAATATATGACCGATACACTTGCAGACGGTCAGTCTATGACAGCTCAACAAAAACAAGAACTGTATAAAAAGTTAAAACCGCGTGAGAAATATTTAGTTGATCACGCAAAGGACTTATATTTAGCAAAATTTTATATCGGTGAAGGTGAATACACCTTTGTACAGCATCCACAATATAATCTGGATATTTTTGCACCCTATTTAGAAAAATCAGATCAGGTCTACTTTAAACAGATCCGTAAAGAGTATACAGGTGCTAACTATATTATGGATGCAGGGCTAGCAATTAGTTTTGATGAAGTGGCCAATCGACTGTTATATTGGGAAAAATTTAATAAAGACTACCCCAACAACCATTTTAAACCTCAAGTCGTAGAGAACATTGAACAATACCGTAGTGCACTTTTTCAAGGCGACGACAACACCCGTACGCTTTGGTTCGATGACGATAAAATTGCAGATGAACAAGCAATCAAAGCGATTGAAAAAATTGCAAAAAGTAAAACTGCAAGTAGCCAAACTGCACAGAAATTTGTGAATTTAATCAACGCAAGTGAAACGCTTTGGCAGCAAATGCCAAAACCATCTAGACAGTATCCTGAAGATAACTCACCTGAACAGCAAGAGATCCGAGCACAACGTGAAGCATTTGAACAAAAAATTAGAAAATCTGTCGAGGAAATTCTGGCTCAAAAAAATAATTGAAATTGATATCTGCATGCCAGCATATTTTCAATGAGAACATGCTAAGATTTAAACATCGCTTGACGGAGCGCGAGTAATTCCTCGCTGAGATTTAGTCAGTTTTGCATCTCCTTGCCAAAACTTAAACTAAAGTACCGTTGAACCTGATCAGGTTAAGACCTGCGTAGGAATCAAGCATCTAAAAACTGACAGCCCATAATTTATCTATTTTTTCGCAATAGCGCTTTATTCTGATGATGGATTTAGCAGATAAAATAGACTAAATTTGCCACCGTTTTTGGTCGTGCTTGATTCGTTGATGTCATTCATAAGGATCATTGTAATGAACCAATTAACGAATCTATCCCCTGCTGATCAATTGGCTCAACACGAGCAAGAAGCCAAAGATCTGACTCGAATTTTACCCGCATCTAAAAAAGTTTATATTCAAGGTTCACGCCCAGATATTCAAGTACCGATGCGTGAAATTGAACTCACGGATACTCCGACAGGCCTTGGTGGTGAAAAAAATCCACCAATTATGGTCTATGATACTTCAGGTGTTTATACCGATCCCAACGTACACATTGATTTGAATAAAGGCTTACCCAATGTCCGTGAAACTTGGATTGAAGAACGTGCCGATACTGAGCATTTAGCCAGCTTAACCTCTAAATTTGGCCAAGAACGTCTGAAAGATATTCGTACTGCTGAAATCCGTTTTGCCCATATTCAAAAACCACGTCGTGCAAAAACAGGCAACAATGTCACACAAATGCATTATGCCAAACAAGGCATCATCACGCCTGAAATGGAATACATTGCGATTCGTGAAAATCAGCGCCAGCATGAAGGTGTCGATATGCGCCAGCATGCAGGACAAAATTTTGGTGCACACAACCTCATGGAGATTACCCCTGAATTTGTGCGTAAAGAAGTCGCTGAAGGCCGTGCCATTATTCCAGCCAATATTAACCATCCTGAATGCGAACCCATGATCATTGGGCGTAATTTCTTGGTAAAAATCAATGCCAATATTGGCAACTCAGCTTTGGGTTCATCGATTGATGAAGAAGTGTCGAAAATGACTTGGGCAACCCGTTGGGGTGCTGACACCATCATGGACTTATCGACGGGTAAAAATATCCATGAAACCCGTGAATGGATTATCCGCAACTCACCAGTTCCAATTGGTACGGTACCAATTTATCAAGCACTTGAAAAAGTCGATGGTGTTGCTGAAGACCTGACATGGGAAATCTTTAAAGACACCCTGATTGAACAAGCTGAACAAGGTGTCGATTATTTCACCATTCACGCTGGGGTCTTATTACGTTATGTGCCGATGACAGCCAATCGTTTAACGGGGATCGTATCACGTGGCGGTTCGATCATGGCGCAATGGTGTTTGGCACATCATGAAGAAAACTTCCTCTATACGCATTTTGATGAAATCTGCGAAATCATGAAAGCCTATGATGTGTCTTTCAGCTTAGGCGATGGTTTACGTCCGGGCTGTATTCAGGATGCCAATGATGAAGCGCAATTTTCCGAATTACGCACTTTAGGTGAACTGACCCATCGGGCATGGAAGCATGATGTTCAGGTCATGATCGAAGGGCCAGGCCATGTGCCAATGCATATGGTCAAAGAAAATATGGACTTGCAACTTGAAGTTTGTCAGGAAGCACCTTTCTATACTCTTGGTCCGCTCACCACCGATATTGCTCCGGGCTATGACCATATTACCTCGGCAATTGGTGCAGCGATGATTGGTTGGTACGGCACTGCAATGTTGTGTTATGTGACTCCCAAAGAGCATTTGGGTCTGCCCAATAAGAAAGATGTTAAAGACGGGATTATCACCTATAAAATCGCAGCCCATGCAGCGGATTTAGCCAAAGGTCATCCGGGCGCACAAGTTCGTGACAATGCTTTATCTAAGGCACGCTTTGAGTTCCGTTGGGAAGATCAATTCAATCTCAGCTTAGATCCAGATACTGCTAGATCGATGCATGATGAGACGATGCCTAAAGAAGCACATAAGTCTGCGCACTTCTGTTCAATGTGCGGACCTAAGTTCTGCTCGATGAAAATCACCCAAAACGTGCGAGATTATGCACAAAATCAACAAAATGCAGCCCACCCTGTAAATAGCGAAACGCTTATAGAAGATGGTCTCAAAACCATGAAATCCGTTTATCAGGAACAAGGGCAAAAGTTGTACCATAAAGTGTAAAGATTAAAAAAAACTTTTGTCTTTCACTATTTCTCAGTTAGGATGAAGTGAATATGTTTCATCCTAACTGTGCACATGAACATCATTCAGCAAGCAACCTACACCCATAATGATGTAGAAATACAATCTCGTGAATATGCCTTTAAAGGTTTTGTTCAAGTCGAAAAAGTGAGCTTGCGACACCGATTATTTAATCAAACTGAATATACCTCAGCCATTCAACGTGAATTAATTCGCCGTAAAGAAGCTGCTGGTGTACTGATTTATAATGATCAACAACAAAAATTTGCATTGATTGAACAGTTTCGTGTAGGGGCAATTGATGATGAAATTTCACCTTGGCAACTCGAAATCATTGCAGGCGTACTTGATGGAGATGAATCTCCAGAAAGTTGCATTCGACGGGAAAGCATCGAAGAATCTGGATGTGAATTAAACCAAATCAAACACCTGTTTAGCTTCTATCCATCTGCTGGCGCATGTGATGAAATCTTTCATCTCTATGTAGCACAAGCCGCATTACCTGCTGAAGGTGGTGTGTTTGGTATGCCAGATGAAGGTGAAAATATCCAACTTCATATCATTGATTATTCAGATTTGAGTCTATTATTAAAAAGTAATCGTTTAAAAAATGCACCTGTGATTATGGCTTTGCAATGGCTACAACAGCACTTGCATGCATTTGAAGATGTCTAGGGGAAAGGCATGCAATCAGAGATATTGCCGCAAACAGATAAAGATAGAGTGATTATCCAAATCACAGATACACACCTGATGGATAAACCTGATGCAGAGTTTGTCGGGATTAATCCTGAAGAAAGCTTTCATGCCGTCATGGATGATATTCAGCAACGTTATAAAAATATCGATCTGATTTTACATACTGGTGATTTGGCTCAAGCTGCATTTCCAGAAACTTATGCGCGCTATTTAGAATATATGCAGCGTTTTGGTGTCGATTTTTACCAAATTCCGGGAAATCACGACAATATAAACTTGTTCCCGTTCCATTCGCCAGAACCTATTCCAGCAGTGATTGAGTTAGATCAATGGCGTATCATTTTGTTGAATAGTGCTGTGGGTGGACGTACCGATGGAAACATTCAAACAGAACAATTGGTCCATCTAAAACGGCTATTGGAACAATTGCGTGACAAGTTTATCCTTATCGCCTGTCATCACAATCCTTTTGATATGCATTCCAAATGGCTCGATCAACATAAGCTCAAAAATGCCGATGAATTAAAGGCCGTACTCGAACCCTTTGATAATATCAAAGCTGTGTTACATGGTCATGTCCATCAAGAATCCTATAACTTGTGGAATGGAATACAGTTTATTTCTACTCCTGCAACGTGTGTACAATTTAAACCCCTCAGCCAAGAGTTTTCATTTGATCCGATTGCACCTGGTTACCGTTGCTTACATTTAAAAGCCAATGGTGAATTTGAGACCTCTGTACACCGCTTGGATCACTTCAAAGTTACAATTAATGAAGAAATTTCAGGTTACTAGCTTTTCATTTTGGTTTTTTTCTATTAAGTTATTCGTCCAACGAGATATGCAGAAAGTCGAATTCAGGGTTAGGTGACTTTCATCTTGGTAAAAAAATCTATATGATGACGCCCCCGATAGATTCATTCTGTTGGTAGTGATAAAAATACTTGCATATCACCATATTTTTTGCGTATAGATAATACGTATATGATGAGGAATGCCCTTTATGGCGAATGACAACCAAAATCAAGTCTTGGAAGAACAAACAGCAATTGCAGATGATAAGTCTGTAAAGCGAGTGCGTAAAACCAAGCCGAAGACCAATGAAAACGGTACTACAGCAAGTCTATTCGGTATCGAGCCTTATCAGCCAAAGAAAAATGAAGAATACATGTCTGAGGGGCAACTCGAACATTTTCGTAAAATTTTGCTGGCATGGAAAGCAGAATTGATGTCGGAAGTGGATCGCACCCTAAATACAATGCAAGATGAATCTTCTTCTTTACCTGATGTAAATGACCGTGCGACGCAAGAAGAAGAGTTTGCCATCGAATTACGTACCCGTGACCGTGAACGTAAACTTATTCGTAAAATAGAGCAATCTATTGAAGCGATTAAAAATGATGACTATGGTTTCTGTGAAACTTGCGGTATCGAAATTGGTTTACGCCGTTTAGAAGCACGACCAACTGCAACTTTATGTATCGACTGTAAAACCCTTGCAGAGATCAAAGAGAAGCAAAATAACGGTTAATACTGTGTCAAATTCCTCCCCAACCCTCTCTTTTCCAAAGGGAGGGAGGAAGAGTACCGTATACAAAGGTCGGTTTGCACCCTCACCCACAGGGCCGTTACATTTTGGTTCCTTAGTGACCGCTGTCGCGAGCTATTGCGACGCTAAAGCGCATCATGGGCAATGGATCGTCCGTATCGAAGACACGGATATCCCACGTATTTACCCAGATAGTGAACAGCATATTTTAAAATGCCTAGATGCTTTTGGCTTCCAATCCGATGCTGAAATCATTTATCAACGACATCGCTTAGACATTTATCAATCTGTAATCGAACAACTCAAACAAAAACATTGTGTTTATGCCTGTGAATGTACCCGCAAAATATTAGGCTCAAATCATATCTATGCTGGCACCTGCCGAGACAAACAGCTCGACTTTCAAGACCAAGCCATTCGTGTAAAAGTTTCTGATCAAAACATTTGTTTCAATGACCGCTTACAAGGACAACATTGCGCGAACTTACAACACGATTTGGGTGACTTTGTACTTAAACGTCGTGATGGCATTATCAATTACCAACTGGCAGTCGTTGTCGATGATTATTTACAAGAAATCAGCCATGTCGTGCGTGGTGCGGATTTATTGGATAATACTGAACGTCAAATTTGGCTAGGACAGCTTTTGGGTTATCCCGTTCTTGAATATATGCACTTACCCCTCGCCATGAATCATTTGGGGCAGAAACTCTCTAAACAAAACCTAGCGCAAGCGCTTGATCTCAAACATGCACCTGAATTGCTGTTACAAGCGATTATAGCACTTGGACAAGCTCCAGTAGACCTAGATCAGCCAGATCTCATGTTGGCTCAAGCTGTCGCTCAATGGGATATCTCTCGCATTCCTCAAGGGACAACGCTACAATCCATTTATCAGTAATCCCTGATTAAGCAACAATACCAACATAAGAATACCAACATCATTCAGGATTGAGATGAACCTTTTAAAAAAACTAATAACGCTGAGTTTTCTCATGCTCATGGGCCTTACACAGGTCTATGCACAAATGGCAATTTTATGTATTTCCCCGATTTCTAAAACTGCTGTTGTTGATGAAATGAGTGGCGCGCCACGTGAACAATGGGGTAAACCATTACCAACTTATTCAGTTCAAGTTGATCACTCTGCAATCATCAAGGTCGATCACAAAACCCCAATCAAACTTAAACTTGCAAATACCTCTGGAAAACATCAGATCAAGATTTATGCCAATGGTGTATTGGAAACTTCGTTTTATTATTCCCCAACAGCGATAGATGTATTACGACTGAGTGAGTCCGGTTATCAAACTTGGGATTGGGTAAAATTTAAGACCACCCGATCAGCATTAAAATATTGCAATACGCAAAATCCAAAATAAATTACCCATAAAAAAAGCCATTTGTGATCAAATGGCTTGTCTATTTAAGTTCAATAAAAAATTAAAAACTAGACTCTTCTCGCGCTGGATTGGCATCCTTGGTGGTTGCATCAATTTTGAGAATTAAACTGATCATCACCGCACACATAATTAAAGATGAACCACCATAACTAATAAATGGAAGCGTTAGCCCCTTGGTCGGTAACATGCCCATATTCATACCCGCATTCACCAAGATCTGTAATAAGAAAATAATACTGATCCCGTAAGCCAAGTAACCTGCGCGCAAATATTGATGATTGAGCGCACGCTGACCGATACGAATACAGCAAATCAACATCACAAACGAGAGCAGCAAAACGGTCGAAATACCAAAGAAACCGAATTCTTCACCTAAAATTGCCAACATAAAGTCAGTATGTGCTTCAGGCAAATAAGACATTTTTTGAATACTATGTCCTAAGCCCACCCCAAACCATTCACCACGACCAAAGGCCATCAAGGCATTTGACAATTGATAACCAGAGCCCAACGGATCAGCCCAAGGGTTTGAGAATGACATTAAGCGTTCATAACGATATGGTTCAAACACGATTAAGGATACAAATGCCACCAAAATCGCGCCGAATGCAAAGCCGAACTGAATCATGGGTGCGCCAGCCAAGAAGAACACACCCAGCATCGAAACAGCAATCACCACCGTTGCCCCTAAGTCAGGCTCTGCAATAATCAGTCCGACCGTCAGCAACATCACCACACCTAGACGTACCAAGCCCTTAATATTATTACGGACTTCTTCAGCACGACGAACCACATAGTCTGCGGTAAATATGGCCATCATCACCTTGGCGACTTCGGTTGCCTGCAAGGTAAATCCACCTACACGAATCCAACGTGTTGAACCATTGACCTCTGTACCCACCACCAAGACGGCGAGTAATAAAGCAATGGTGATCAACCACAATGGAAATGTATTTTTAAACCAAAGGTTGAGTGAAACTCGATAGGTAATTGCCGCCGCAACAAAAGCCACCACGATCGAAATTGCATGACGAATCACATAGTGAAATTCGTTTTCATGCATCCGTTCGGCATAAGGCATTGAAGCCGAAGCCACCATCACCGTACCAATACACAACAATGAAATGACGCAAAATATCAGTACATTACGCGGTGTAATCTCTGCCGGCAATTTTGGCATCCAGCGATCATACACTTGGTGAATCTTACTTATAGTCGTCTGAGCTAACCCAGCCATACTTATTTCCTTATGATTCTTTTTAGTTTAAAGCATTTACATATTCAACAAAGCGATGACCACGCTCAGGATAGCCTGTAAACATATCAAAGCTTGCACATGCAGGTGATAATAGCACTACATCTTGCGCATGCGTATGTTGTTGACAAAGTTCTACAGCTTGTTGCAAAGATGCTGCATGTAGCAGCGTTGTTGTCCCTGCAATGGCATTTTCAATGATTGAGCGATCTTCACCCATCAGTACCGCAACTTTGGCATATTTTTGCAGAGACTCACGTAGTGCAGTAAAGTCCTGCCCTTTGCCCTGACCACCCAAAATAATTGCAACCTGACCACCTTGAGCTTCAATTGCAGCACCTAAGCCGTCCAATGCTGCTAAAGTTGCACCGATATTGGTGCCTTTAGAATCATTATAATAACGAACGCCATTCACTTCTTTAACGAATTCGCAACGGTGCTCTAAACCTTTAAAGGTTTTTAAGGTTTCAAGCATTTTGTCCATTGGTAAACCAATCGCTTCACCCAAAGCTAAACATGCCAAAGCATTGGCAACATTATGCGTTCCTTGGATATACATCTCTGAACTTTTAAGTAAACGCTCACGACCTCGCGCTAACCAAATCGTACCGTTATCTTCTCTTAGAATACCGTATTGTTTTAAATCAGGTGCATTGAGCCCAAAGCTTTGCATTGGTGTGACATCTGGCACCAATGGACGCGTCAATGAATCGTCACGGTTATATACGACTTTTTTCACACCTTGGAAAATACGATGTTTTGCCGCATGGTAACCTGCCATATCCCCATGACGGTCCAAGTGATCTTCACTCATGTTCAAGACCACAGCCACTTCTGCATTTAAACTTGAGGTTGCTTCCAATTGAAAGCTGGAAAGTTCAAGGATATAAACATCTGGATCATCATGGGTTAAATCCAAAGCTGGACGCCCCAAGTTACCCCCTACCGCAACCTTAACCCCTGCGTCTTGTGCCATTAAACCAATTAAAGTGGTCACGGTACTTTTTGCATTTGAACCAGTAATCGCCACAATCGGTTTATCTGTAGCACGGCGGAGAATTTGAATTTCACTGATGACGGGAATACCTTTTGCAATCGCAGCTTGAATTGCTGGCAACTGAGGATCTAACCCCGGGCTAATGACAATTTCTTCAGCTTGTAAAAGTAAATCTTGATCGAGTTGACCAAAGCTGGTTTGAACTGCTGCTGGAATTTGCTCATGTCCTGGTGGAACTTCACGAGAATCTGTGACTGCAACACGGTAGCCATTTTCATGAAGAAAATTTACGGCTGAAACGCCTGAAATTCCAAGCCCAGCCACAACTTTTAACCCACCACGTTGTATTAACATTTTTGCTCACCAGCATTAAGATTTTAAAACTTGCAAAATGTTAGCACTTTGGCGATTTGAAAGCTTTTTCTGTTTGCACTTTCTGGCTATTTTTTTGTGTCAGTGCGTAAAAATAGCAGCAGATTATTCTAATAAATACAGCTGATTTCTTAAATAAAACCACGAGTGGTTTTATTCTATTCTCAATATAAATAAGCCGAATGTTGAGGATCAGCATTCGGCTTATTCATCGGGGCAGTTTACGACGGTTTGAATCTGATTAAAATGAATCGAGCAGCAAAGATAATAAATTGCCCGCGCCATAACCAGCACCAAGCAACAGCGCAATCCAAATCCATCCGCCTAAAATGTTATACAACATGAATACTGGCATTTTCATATGCCCTGCACCCGCTGCAAAAGGAGCAAAAGAACGAACAAAAGGCACAAAACGGGCAACCAGAATGGTTTTCCCACCATGCTTTTCAAAATAATGGTTGGTCTTTTTAATATATTCAGGCTTAAACCAACGTGAATGCGCGTGGAAAAACTTAAAACCCAGCGCACGTCCCGTATAATAGTTCACCATATACCCCAAAATTGAAGCAATAATCAGCAACACACCCATATAGTGCAAATGCACAGATTCAGCGGTAGAACATAAAGCACCAACAGCGATCAATAGACTATCGCCTGGGAGAAAAAACATAAAGACTGAGCCAGTTTCTGCAAAAATGATTAGAAACAAAATGGCATAAATCCACAGCCCGTAATTTTCTAAAAAAGTGGGCAATAATTGTTCTAAATGCAATAAAAATTCAAGCAATACTCAACTCTCTTACAGAAGAATTCACGATATATTAGCCTAATTTAATCATGTATATATTAAAAGGCCTAAATAAATTAGGCTTTTTTTAATCGGGTTTGGTTTTTATTTACTTTAAAAAACCATTAGCTGCCAGAAATTCCATACTGAGTTTAGACTCTGCTTTTGGCTCAGCAGCTTTATCACCAAGCAACAACCTTTCTATATAACGTGCCAATACATCGACTTCTAAATTGACTTGAGAGCCCACTTTCCACGTTGCAATATTGGTCCGTTCAGCAGTATGTGGAATTAAATTTAAACTTAAGATATTTCCACGTAAATGATTGATGGTGAGGCTAATTCCATCTACAGTCACAGACCCTTTTTCAGCCAAATATTTAGCAATTTCAACAGGTACAGTGACTTCGAAATACAGTGAGCGAGCATCTGAACGCACTACGGTGATTTCACCCACAGCATCGACATGTCCACTGACGATATGTCCACCGAAGCGTGTTGTCGGCAACATTGCTTTTTCCACATTGACCGCTTGCCCCGCTTTCCAACTTGCTAAAGTCGAACGATTTAAGCTTTCACGGGATACATCAGCTGCGTACCAATTTTCACCCCAGTCGATCACAGTTAAACAGATGCCATTGGTTGCAATAGAGTCGCCCAAATGTACATCAGACATATCCAAGTCTGTCTGAATGCGTAAGCGCACATCACCGCCTACATTTTGTAAACTCTCGACTTTACCCAAACTTTCAATGATACCTGTGAACATAATTCTACCTACTGCTGCAGTGAGAGGAACTGATGAAGTTCAATCGTGTTTATTTGCACTCGCCCCATATTTTAATGGTAAAGGCGAGTTGTTACCATAAGGCCAGTTGTGTACTTACACCCGAAGTATCCACACCACCCAATTCCGCAAAATGATAAAGTTGTCCCAACAGCTGACGCAATGGTGGTCCAGACTTGGCATGGGTATCAGTGATCACAATAAACTCAAGCACACGTGCACGTTCAGACTGACGCTGTTTACTGACACGATAACGAGGCACATCCTGAGTCAATAAGGTGACTTTGCCACGTTTCAGATTGGCCGCCAATAAGTCTTTGGCCTCAATATTTCCATCGGTTGAGTAACTGGTGAGAATATAGCGCGCATTAATGGTTTCCAACAAATTCTCATAAGCTTCTTGTGCATGCTTAGAAGAATTATAAGGACTAGGACGTTCTTTACGCCATGCACGGTCAATCCCGCTTTTAAAACCTTTGGTATCCGGTGTCGGTAAATCAACTTGATCCCACAATGTTAGCGAGTTGAGTACATGATAATTACTACTATAGGCATGTTGGTTATACGGTGGATCTAGATAAGCCACATCGACTTCAAAACCACTCATTTGATTTGCCAAGTGTTGTGCATCGACACACCACACTTCTGCCATTGGGGTTTTCTGTTTATTCTGCCCAACTTCACTAAAGCGGCTGGGGGTAAGCCACAATAACGACTCAATCCGCTCCAGCGCAGTTTGAGTCTTACCACCCCAACCATGATGGAAGCTTTTAAATACACCACTGGTATTACTGACAAAACTTGCTGAATAGAGCAAAGGTGCCAATAAGGCACTCATTTCTACATCGTCAATTGCACCCTGTGCTTGCCAAGTGGCAATTTGCTGGCGAATTGCATCTATACGCATCCCATTACGGCGTTTAAAAAACAAACGGTCTCGTGCGGGGTCATAAATTTCATCATTCCGCGGACAAAGGTTATGCGTAACCCATCCTTTCACTTCAGGCAAGCGGTTTAAATAATCGATGGCTTTTTGATACCCACCCAATTCTTTAAATGCAGGTGCATCTGTACATGCCAAAATAGCATGATTTAATGCATGACTATACGGTTCCCAGTCATTGGCAATCACCCGATAGCCATTTTGACGTGCTAAACGTGAAACCACCCCACTGCCTGCAAAAAAATCGGCAAAAATCGGGGCACGTTTACCCTTAGGATTCAAAGTACCTGTGATTTCAAGCGCTTCAAGAATCAGATGCAACAAACGACGTTTGTTTCCCAAATAGGGAACCAACTGATGAAAAAGATATTCATCTGTTGTACGCGCAGCATGACGACGTTTATGGTAAACCGATGATGTTGACTCTGGATTCATACTGACTCTTGTGAAGGGATAAGTCTTAAGCGAATGTCATCACCAAACTGATGAACATCTTGTAACTTAAAACGTAATTGTTGTGCCATCGTTTCAAATTCGGCATTGAACATGGCACGTGCTGATTGTCCTAAAAAGGTTGGCGCAACATAACTGATTAATTCATCCACCAGTTTTTCCTGCAAAAATGCAGTGGATAATGTCGCACCTGCTTCAACCAACACATCGTAAATTTGGAAATCTTTTAAAGTCGTAAGCAAATCTTTTAAAGATTGAACTTCTAATTGTACCACGCCCAGCTTGGCAAGTTCTTGACGAAATGGTCCCATAACCATCACTGTTTCAGGTGCGCTAAGAATTTGAGCATTGAGCGGCAAACGCCCTTGTCGGTCTAAAATCACCCGCTTAGGCTGGACAATCGTTGCAATATCAATATCGCCCAATGAACGCACATTTAATTGAGGGTCATCTGCCAAAATGGTATCGATCCCGGTAATTACTGCACCTGAAATGGCCCGCCAATGCTGAACATCTTGACGTGATTCAGCCCCAGTGATCCATTTAGACTCACCAGACGCCATTGCCGTACGGCCATCTAAACTTGACGCCACCTTTAACCGTACATAAGGCACACCCGTTGCCATTGCTTTTAAAAAGCCTTGATTGAGTTGTGCCGCTTGTTGCTCACAAACCCCAGTTTCAACCTCAATCCCTGCCTGACGTAAAATATCCACGCCTTTTCCCGCCACCAAAGGATTTGGATCAGCGCATGCAACGACAACTTTGCTGACACCTGCTTCAACCAAGCCTTTGGCACAAGGTGGTGTACGACCATAATGCGCACAAGGTTCCAAAGTGACATAAGCGGTTGCACCTTTCGCAGACTCGCCTGCTTGACGCATGGCAAAAACTTCGGCGTGAGGTTGACCAGCTCTAGGATGAAAACCCTCTCCCACCCATTGCCCATCTTTTACAATGACACAACCGACGTTCGGGTTTGGTCGTGTGGAATATTGTCCAAGCTTCGCGAGCTCAATTGCTTTCTGCATCCAAACCTGATCTATGTTGACATAATCTTCGGGTTTAGAATTTGAATCAAACTCAGACATAAAATTCCTAATCAATAACGTTCAAAAATAAATTAGTGGTCTTGCCCACGATCTTGCATTTGTTCAATTTGATGACGAAACGCATCAATATCTTGGAAATCCTGATACACCGATGCAAAACGCACATAAGCCACATGATCCAATGCAAACAAAGATTTCATGACAATTTCACCAATGGTGCGTGAACGTACATCACGTTCACCGAGGCGGCGAATTTGCAATTGAATATCACTAATGACGGTTTCAATCTGTTCTTGAGTCACGGGTCTTTTTTGTAAGGCGTGCATTAAAGAGCGTCGTAATTTTGCTTCGTCAAACGGTTCATTTTTACCATCTGACTTGGTCACGCGTGGCATGACCACTTCATAACTCTCAAATGTCGTAAAACGTTCGCCACAACTGATACATTCACGACGTCGACGAATCTGGCTACCTTCAGCGGCCAAACGAGAGTCGATTACTTTACTATCTGCAGCGTTGCAAAATGGACAATGCATAGTGGTTTTATTGAACAAAATTCATGATTTCAGCTAGTGTAGCAAAAAAACCAGATTTTGTTGAGCCTTTCGCAAGATATGGAAAAAAAACAGCCCTTACGGACTGTTTTATACTATATATAGTTATTATTCTAATTAGATTGCTTATTCGATACGTTCGCCATGTTGGCTTAAATCAAGACCCATACGTTCATCATCAGATTCAACACGGATCCCAATCACCACATCGATAATTTTAAGTAGGATAAAGGTCACAACTGCTGAGTATGCGATTGTTGCTAACACACCTTCAACTTGTACCCATAATTGATGCATGACATCTGTCGGTGCTTTGTCGCCCATAATGAATGAGCTGGCAAATACTGCTGTTAAAATCGCACCAACAATACCACCTACACCATGTAAACCAAATGCATCCAATGAGTCATCTGCTTTAAGGATACGTTTAAGACCTGAGATCCCCCAGAAGCACACCACACCACCGATTAAGCCCATGATCAACGCACCACTTACTGTCACAAAACCTGCCGCTGGCGTAATCACAACCAGACCAGCAACTGCACCCGATGCTGCACCCAATACTGAACCTTTACCACGAACAATTTTTTCAACCACTAACCAAGCAATTGCTGCCGCTGCGGCCGCGATTTGAGTTGTGACCAAAGCATACGCTGCTGAACCATTGGCACCTAAAGCAGAACCACCATTGAAACCAAACCAACCGACCCATACCAAGCTTGCACCCAATACAGTTAAAGTTAAGTTATGTGGTGCCATAGATTCTTTGCCTAAGCCCATACGTTTACCCAGTAAATACGCAGCAACTAGACCGGCAACACCCGAGTTAATATGAACAACAGTACCACCAGCAAAATCAAGCGCGCCATCATTCATTAACCAGCCACCACCCCACACCCAGTGTGCAATCGGTGCATAAACAATAATGACCCAAATCGTAATGAATGTGATCCAAGCACTAAATTTCATACGATCAGCCACAGAACCACTGATGATGGCAACGGTAATGATCGCAAAAGTCATTTGGAAAATAACGAAAAGAATTTCTGGAATTGTGCCACTCAGCGCATCTGTTGTAATTCCAGATAACATGATTTTATCGAAACCACCAATAAAAGCATTACCAGAACCAAATGCAAGTGAATAACCAATGACCACCCATACGATGCTGACCACTGCTGCGGCAGTAAAGCTTTGCGCCATGGTGGCAAGCACATTTTTCTTACGAACCATACCGCCGTAGAACAATGCTAAACCGGGAATTGTCATTAGCAATACAAGTGCTGTAGATACAAGAATCCACGCTGTATCACCTGTATTTAAAGTTGGTTTTTCTGCTTCTGCTGCTGGCGCAGCTGTGGCAGTCACCGTTTCAGGCGCAACGGTTGCCGATGTATCGGCGACTGTTGCAGTCACATCACTTGCCGTTGCAACAGCTGTAGATGCAGGCTCAGCTACGTTTTCTTCTGCCCACGCAACTGATCCGCCAAGAAGTGCGCCAGACAGGCTGAGCGCTAATAGCATTTTTTTCATTCGTATCCCCCAACCTAATTTTGTGAGTTATGTATTGATATACATAACCAGCAATCTTCGTGCCAAATTAAACAGCGTCTGGACCTGTTTCACCTGTACGAATACGAATTACTTGCTCTAAATTAGTCACGAAAATTTTTCCATCACCAATTTTGCCAGTGCTAGCAACGCGTGTAATAGATTCAATCACTGAATCTACCATATCATCACTGATTGCGATTTCGATTTTCACTTTAGGCAGAAAATCAACAACATACTCAGCGCCACGATAAAGTTCAGTATGCCCCTTTTGACGACCAAAACCTTTAACTTCAGTTACGGTAATCCCTTGAACGCCTATATCAGACAGTGCTTCACGCACGTCATCTAATTTAAACGGTTTTACAATTGCAGTTACGAGCTTCATATTGTTTTCCTTCGGCTTATTTCACCAGTAAGGTTTTATGTTCAATTTTCATGCCAATCTTATTAATGGTTGGGGTGATTAATTCAATCAACATGCATTGCCTTTATAACCTATTGTATATACTTAGGTGAAGTTGCAACTTTAAAAAACACATAATATTGCGTGTTTTTTTAGATTTCATTGCTAAATTATAGGAGACATCATGCTTTACGCATCGGATAAAAAATTACTTAAATAAAATCAATACGCGATGTTACACTAGGCAAAGAACATTACTCATTTGGATTCCTCATGATTGAAACATTATTACAAGCAATTTTGGAACAGGTTGATCAGCCTAAAAAAGATATAGAACATAATTTACGTGCCTTGCTGAATGAAGCCATTTCTAAAATGGATATCGTTTCAAAAGACGAAATTGAACGTCAAAAAACTGCACTAAATAATGCCAATTTACGCTTGACCGATTTACAAGAACAGGTCAAAGCACTTGAGGTGTTGATTCAGGATAAAAAATAAACTAAATTTGCACATTATTGGTGCAAAAAATATAATAATGATTAAAAATAAAGCAAAAGTGGAAAACAACAATGTCTTTAGCCAAAATTTATACCCGAGGTTTGCTCGGGCTGCATGCACCTTTAATTGAAGTTGAGGTCCATGTTAGTGCAGGGCTGCCTTCTTTAACAATTGTTGGCTTAGCTGAAGCAGCAGTTCGTGAAAGTAAGGATCGTGTTCGATCTGCCATTATTAATAGTGGTTATCAATTCCCTACCAAGCGCTTAACCATCAATCTCGCACCTGCGGATCTTCCTAAAGATGGCTCTCGTTTAGATCTGCCCATTGCACTCGGTATCTTGATTGCCACAGGGCAACTTCCTGAAAATGTCACAGATCATTTTGAGTTTATTGGTGAATTAGCGTTGGATGGACACTTAAGACCAATTACAGGGACCTTAACCATTGCAATGGCATGTCAAATGGCCAAGCATCAATTGATGTTGCCGCAGGAAAATGCTGCTGAAGCAGCGCAATTGCCTGAGTTTCAGGTATTTGCTGCACAGCACCTAAAACAAGTCTGTGAGCATTTCTTAAATTTACAAAAAATTGATGCAACCGCTCGGCAAAAAATACCGCAAGACAATACCTACAAATTTGATTTGGCAGATGTCAAAGGGCAATTACGCCCACGACGCGCTTTAGAAATTTCAGCAGCAGGTGGACATTCGCTTTTATTTAAAGGCCCACCGGGTACAGGTAAAACCCTGTTAGCGTCACGCTTACCGAGTATTTTGCCAGCCTTAAATCCACAAGAAAATCTTGAAGTTGCCAGTATTTATTCAATTGCCAAGACCAAACACCATTTTGGACAGCGCCCATTTCGTGCCCCGCACCATACCGCGTCTGCAATCGCTCTTGTCGGTGGCGGTTCAAATCCCAAACCCGGAGAAATTACGCTGGCGCACTTAGGGGTGCTATTTTTAGACGAGCTGCCTGAGTTTGACAAAAAAGTGCTCGAAGTTTTAAGGCAACCGCTTGAATCTAAAGAAATCGTTATCTCTAGAGCATCACGCCAAATTACATTTCCCGCCAACTTTCAATTGATTGCAGCAATGAACCCCTGCCCTTGTGGTTATGCATTTAATCAAGACAGTCGCTGCCAATGTTCGGCTGAAGCAATTAAGCGCTATCAAAATCGAATTTCAGGTCCATTATTGGATCGCATTGATTTACATATCGATGTGCCACCATTAAAAGCCCAAGAATTACAGAATCAAACGCCTGTCGAAGATTCAGCAACAGTACGGGAACGGGTGATTGATGCGTGCGATTTTCAAATTCAAAGACAAGGCTATTTAAATCACAACTTATCGCCAAAAGACTTAGAAAAATATGTGATTTTAGATGAAACATCCAAGCAGATGCTGGAAATGGCACAACAACGTTTGAATTTATCTGCGCGGGCATATCATCGTATTTTACGTGTTTCAAGGACCATTGCAGATTTGGCTCAAAGTGAGCAAATCCAAAGTACCCATTTAACCGAAGCCTTGTCATATCGGGGAACTCAATCTTAGAATCCAAACTATGACGTATAGAAGATAAATGACATGCTAAATCTAACCCTACGCAACGAACATGCAGACGACATTGAAAATATTTTCAATGTCACTCAACTGGCTTTTCTAAATGCAGCGCATACTGACCATACAGAACACTTGATCGTCAATGCACTCAGAGAGGCAAATCAATTAACCATTTCAGTTGTTGCTGAATTGGATCAACAGATTATTGGGCATGTGGCAATTTCACCTGTGGAGATTTCTTCTGGCGCACAACATTGGTATGGTTTAGGTCCAATTTCAGTTGCACCAGAACACCAACACCAAGGTGTGGGTAAGGCGTTAATACAACAGTCCTTACAGCAACTAAAACAACTTGGCGCTGCTGGGTGTGTGGTCCTTGGCGATCCTACCTATTATTCCAAATTTGGCTTTCAACCACATGACAGTTTGATCCTTGAAGGTGTCCCTGCTGAATATTTTCAAGTCCTTAGCTTTGACCAAAGCATTCCACAAGGAACGGTAAAATATCATCCAGCATTTGAAGTGAAAGCCTAATTTATTTCAAAATCGCAAAAAATAAAGGTGACTCAAGGTCACCTTTATAGATTTTAATTTGCGCTTAGAACGCTTTAGTTAAAGTAAACACCGCACCTGTTTCAACACCACGTTTCCCAGAATTAGTGAATCCATCAGTATCAATATTGGTTCCGACTGCTGCAAGTTCCGCTGTTACTCCTGGAATAGATTTAACTGCATAGTTCACCCCAACTTTCCAGTCGACATAATTGTCTTTACCATCAGGTAATGCTTTTTTATCCATTGTGGTATAGCCCACATTGGCAAGCCCACCAAACCCTGTATCACCAAATGGCGCTGAATAACCAACGTTAAAATTCCAACTGTTTCCACCAACTGCTGCCCAGTCATTGGTATAGTTCACATTGGTCAATAAACTACTGCCTTTAACCAATACATCGGCAAATATTAATTTTGCATAAAACTCAGTCCAGTTAAAATCACTTGTTGCACTTGGATAATTATATTCAACAACACCAACATCCAAAGTCGGTTTAAAGGTTGGAGATAATGCCAATGCTGTTGTATAACCAATAGATGGATCTAATTCTAAATGTGGATCTGCCTCACCAAAATTTACATTTGAACCCCAAAGAGCCGCATATAAACCTGAACTATGCGACAAGGTAAAACCCGCTTGTACTGCTGGGTCACTTAATGTTTGAGTCATACCGCGGAAACGATAGTCACTCGTTACGGCAGCACTACCTGAAAAGCTTAAACCTAATTTTGACAGTGCGTTGTCTTCCGCCATTGCCATTGTTGCTGTAGACGATAGAACTGCCAATGTTAGTGCTTTAGTTGAGAATTTCATCTTAAGTGCTCCCCCATCATACGATGTTTATTTGTTATGCTAAAATTTGATGAACTCCCTAAGCAATTAGCAATTGCCATGCCAAGATGAAACTCAAGCTGTTTATAAAATTCAGAAATACGCAGTAATCTATTGATTATCAATATTTTAAAATTAAAATATTGTGGATAATTTTTTTTATTCTTCAATTGTTGAACACATGCTATTTCAAGCATCACTTGATGGAACTGATTCATACCGACCTACTTTAAACATGGTTTTAATGCAAAGTAGTATGAAAAATCTAAGCGTAAATTTTCTATAATGTGCTTTATTGTTATCATAAAAAGCGTATAAATATTGCTTTAGGCTTTTTATATAGGATGATTTTAGGGGTGGATATTGTTTTTGCTCAGAAAAAGCACACAGTTTAAAAAATGCCTAAAAAAAGTGCATGCCCAATGTTCAGTCATACACTTAAATAAAATGAGTCAGGCTGAATGACTCACGCATATTCATGTTAAAAACTATAAGCTAAACCAAAGACCAGATTGTCCTTATACGCTTCACCTAAACGATCTTTACCGCCAATCACATAGTCTAATGAAGCAGCAACACCTGTATTGGCAATGGCTTTACTGACTCCCAAGCGTATTTCGCTCAATGCAAAATTCTGTTCGGTTTGCACAATACTGTCATCATGATGACTGTTATATAGAGATGCACCAATAGAAGTGTTAAAAATAAAATCTTGAACCAACGCATGACGATACGCAATGCTGAGATAAACATCACCAGCATTGGCAGAAGATGCATCAGCTAACATCACTGAAGCACCCGCAGTTAGATTCTTATAACTTAGCTCAGCAGATAAATCGGTATAGGTGGTTTTACGATGATCAGCTTGATCGGCATAAACAGTACCGCCTTTATGATAAACATATGCAGTGGTTTTTAAGTTATAGCTCCAATTTTGCGCAATTTCCTGAGCATAAGCTAAATAAAAATTATTTTCAAAACCATGATTTTGCGTATCATCTGCGGGGTTATAGCTCAGTGTAGAACCCCAATACCCCACTGTGATGCCACTTTTATGTGCATAACTTAAACCGCCTTGTGCAGCAATATCATCATTTTCAACTCCACCTCGATAGATATACTTGGATACCAGTCCCACATTTCCAGAGATCGTGCCATTTTTAACCAAGACATTTGATTCGTCAGCAAATGTAGGGCACGACGCGATACATATAGGCATTGCCCATAACAGTTTAGAAATAAGTGAGTTCATGATGGCAAACAGGTGGGCGTATAAATAAAGGCGAATTTTACTGTGTTTTTAAATTTTTGGTAAAAAACATGGAGATAAATTCAGCATATTTTCTAATTTATTTTACATTTCACATAAAATCATCATTTTAATAAATCTTTAGAACTTTTTCTCATAAGTAAAGAAATTAATATTGCGTAAAAGATTACAGAAATGTAATATTTTTGATCAAAAGAGATTCCCTTTTTATAGATTAAATATACAATTCATCCACAATCTGTTCTGAATTCAATCAGTCAGTGCAATCTATTCTCGTTCACGAGGCAATTCATGTTGAATGCTCCAAAACTTACTTTAGCTGTATTAATTAACGCGGTTCTAATATCCCCTACATTTGCTAGCGAACAAAGTGAAGCAAAAGGGTTCGTTGAAGATGCCAAAGGTTCTGTATTGTTTCGTACAGGTTATATTCTTCGCGATAAAAAACATGGTATTGATGATCAAAGCTCATTTGCACAAACGGCAATTTTTGATTTAGATTCAGGCTTCACTCCAGGTATCGTCGGTTTTGGTGTTGGTGCAGTTGGTGATTTTTCTTTTAAAATCGGTCCAAATACCCATGCTGGCAACAATATGATTGCACTTAAAAATAATGGTGCAAGAGATGCAAATGGTCGAGTTGATCCTTATGATCAATGGACGCGTGGTGGTGCAAACGTAAAAGCTCGTTTCTCAAATACGACTGTACGTTATGGTACGCAAGTTTTAGATTTACCTGTACTGGCAAGTAATACAACACGTCTTGTTCCTGAATATTTTACAGGTACGTTATTAACCAGCCATGAAATTAAAAATTTAGAACTTGTTGCGGGTAAATTCACTAAAGACCAAATGTCTGATCAGATCAGTACTGATGGTAATAAATTAGATGATGCGATTGTTTGGGGTGCTAAATACAAATTTGATGACCAGCTTAGCGCGTCTTATTATGGTTTAGATTCTAAAAATGCGTTAGAACGTCATTATATCAATGCAAATTATAAATACCCATTGGCAAATCAAAGTTCTTTAACTTTCGATTTCAGTGGTTATCACACCAAGTTTGATAAAAATGCCAATACCTATTCTGCAACTGGTCCTGTCGATGTGGATTATGCAAGCACAGGTAAAGCAGGCGTAGAAAAAACCAATAATATCTGGGCATTGTCTTCTACTTATAATCAAGGTCCGCACACTGTGATGTTGGCTTACCAACAAAATACGGGTGATGTGGGTTATGACTATGGTCAAAATGCTGACGGTTTCCAAAGTATTTATTTACCAAACTCTTATATGTCTGATTTTATTGGTAACCATGAAAAATCAGCACAAGTTCAATATAACCTAGACTTTAGCAATTATGGTGTTGCTGGCTTAAATTGGACCACAGCATTTGTTTATGGTTGGGATATTAAAGTCCGCAATGTAACTGATGATGCACAAGAACGTGAATTCTTTAATCAGGTGAAATACACCATGCAAAGCGGTTTTGCAAAAGATGCGAGCTTACGTCTACGTCACTCTTACTACCGTGCAAGTGAAGCGTATAATCCTGTCTATATTGGTGATACCAATGAATGGCGTATTTTCTTAGATATTCCTGTGAAATTTTTCTAATTTAGAATAAGTCTACAGAAACAAAAAAACCTGCATTGAATGATGCAGGTTTTTTTTATGGGTTTGAACATTCTTTAATCTTCAAACCACGTTTAAATCAGGCTTATTTTGCAGCTTCGATTGCTTTTAAGACTTCAGCTTTGGCAACTTCTGAACTTTCCCAACCTGTCAATTTAACCCATTTACCAGGTTCTAAATCTTTGTAATGTGCAAAGAAATGTTCAATTTGATTCAATAATAAAGCAGGAAGATCTGAATATTCTTTCACATCTTTATAAAGCGGAGTCAATTTGTCATGTGGAACTGCGATCAGTTTCGCATCGATACCACCATCATCTTCCATGTTTAATTTACCAACAGGACGACAACGAATCACTGAACCATGTACCAATGGGTGTGGAGTTACAACCAATACGTCTAATGGGTCACCATCTTCAGACAATGTATTTGGTACATAACCATAGTTCGCTGGGTAGAACATTGCTGTACCCATGAAACGATCTACAAATAAAGCATCTGAATCTTTATCTACTTCATATTTAATCGGTGCAGCATTTGCTGGGATTTCGATAATTACGTAGATGTCATTTGGTGCATCTTTACCAGCAGGAATATTGCTATAGCTCATAGGATACTCTTTCAAGTGAGGTCTTATTTAAAATCTTGTCGATTATAACGCTAAATTGCGCAAACAGATGCGGATTATACATTTTGCATCATCAAAATGAATGAATTTCATCAAAACTGTTTAGACGATGCGAATAACCAATAACAATAAAATAATTGGGCAAGCTAAGGACAAAGCCCAAATAATGGTACGTAGCGCTGAAATATTGGCTAGATAGCAAATCCCATAAATAATGCGTAACACGATATAGGCGATCCCTAACATCATAATCAGATGTTGTGATACCACCATATACTCTGCCATTAAAATCGCAGCAATAAATAAAGGTAAGCTCTCAAAACTATTCTGTTGTACTGCATTGGCACGTGCCGCCAAGCCTGTGGTTTTGGCTAAAAATTCACGTGGATTCTGATTATCAGCAGCTTTAAAACCACCAGACGCTTTCGCAATAATGGTAAAAACATAAGGAAGTAAACAGGCAATTAGAATTAAATATATGATGCCATCTATCCCAGACATGATTTTTTCTCATGAAGTGTTAATGCGAGTTATCATAGCATGGCATGAACAGAATATTTTTTGTTAAATGCAGAGTTTTGCAAAATTGTGTAGTGAGGACAATAACGTGCAACCAGATCAAAATGAATTGTTTGAGGTTTTAGAAAAGCAGCGCCATCAACAAGCGGAGATTGATCGTATTCTTAAAATTGTATTGCCAATTTTGGCTTTTCTCTTGTGCGTGATTTGTGCAAATTACAATTGGCAATCCACATTGGGGACGCTTATTGTTTTGGTGGTGGCCTTTTTTGCGGTCGGCATAAAGCGTATGAATCTATACTTTTGGTTAGCCATTATTGTCGTATACTGTTTAATCGATATTTATTTTAGCTATGGCAGTATTCATCCTTCTGCACTGGGTCGTCAAATGGGCACCATGCTAACCTTTACAGCAATTGTTGGCTTAAGCCGCCCCTATATTGACGGTTGGTATATTCGTTCGCATAAAAAATAAAATCACCATATAAAGCGATCGATTGTTTTACCTCAAGCATAAAAAAGCGCCCTTGTTGGCGCTTTTTTATCTTTAACTTTTCAATTATTTACGTAAATCTTTACGTAGGATTTTACCTACATTTGATTTTGGTAAATCATCCATAAATTCAACATAACGCGGACGTTTATAACCAGTTAAGTTTTCTTTTGCATATTCAAGAACTTCTTCAGTGGTTAAAGACGGATCTTTTTTCACTACAAATAGTTTTGGCACTTCACCCGATTTTTCATCAGGTACACCAATTGCAGCCACTTCAAGCACTTTTGGATGTTGCGCAATCACTTCTTCAATTTCAGAAGGATAGACGTTAAAGCCTGATACTAAAATCATGTCTTTCTTACGATCGACAATTTTGAAATAACCGCGGGTATCCATGATCCCAATATCACCAGTACGGAAATAACCGTCAGCTGTCATGACTTTTGCAGTTTCATCTGGGCGATTCCAATAGCCTTTCATCACTTGAGGACCACGAATCGAGATTTCACCCTGCTCACCTTGTGATAAATGATTGCCATCATCATCTAAGATCGCAACATCAGTCAGTGGTAAAGGAATACCAATTGTACCGCTAAACTCAGTCGTTGCAGGCGGGTTTGCAGTTGCAACTGGAGACGTTTCAGATAAACCATAACCTTCAATAATGATGGTTCCAGTAACTTTTTTCCATTCTTCAGCGGTTGACGGCAACACGGCCATACCACCACCCATCGCCATTTTTAACTTACTGAAGTCGAGCTGTCTAAATTCTTCATTATGTACCAACGCATTGAACAAAGTATTTACCGCAGGGAAGAAACCCGGTTGGTATTTACGTAATTCTTTAATCACCGCAGGTAAATCACGTGGATTTGGAATCAGAATATTTGCCTGACCTTTATACATACCATACATCGCACACACCATGAATGCGAAGATGTGATAAAGCGGTAAAGCACAGAAGATACGATCATCTTTCGCGCCATCACCTTGACCAAATTTACTTTGGAAAATGCCATCACATTGCAGCAAGTTTGCTACTAAGTTACGGTGCGTCAGTTCCGCCCCTTTGGAAACACCCGTAGTACCGCCTGTGTACTGAAGTACAGCAGTATCACTGAGGGTCATGGTTGGACGTTTATAATTGCTTGGGCTTACTTTTGCCAATGCTGCATTAAACTTAATATGTCCTGGAATATTCCAATCTGGAATTTGTTTACGCACTTTACGTAGAACAAAATTCACCAAAGTCCCTTTTAAAGTACCCAACATATCGCCAACGGATGCAACAACAACATGTTTTACAGGTGTTTTGCCAATAATCGCTTGATAAACAGTCGCAAAGTTTTCAACAATGACCAAAGCTTCAGCGCCTGAGTCATTAAGTTGGTGTTCTAATTCACGTGCTGTATAAAGTGGATTCACATTCACAAGTACCAAACCTGCACGGAATACACCTAAAGCAACAACGGGATACTGAAGGACGTTAGGCATCATCACTGCGACACGTGAACCTTTTGCCAAACCTAAACTTTGCAAATAAGTCGCAAATTTACGGCTTGCCAATTCAAGGTCACTGAATGACATCACTTTATCCATGAAGATAAAGGCATCACGTGAACCAAATTTTTGGAAATTACGCTCAAAAATATCAATAAGAGAGCTATTTTCCTGTGGCAATTCTACTGTTTCTGGAATTCCAGTTTTTTGATATTCAGCGAACCAAACTTTTTCCATAATGCCATAATCTCCAATCAGTAATCCTTAGTTTTAAACTGTTTTTCTCAATATTGAACATAATTTTTTGGCTTCTTTGTGCTCAATATTGCATCCATTTTCACGAACACTTTGCATATATAACGTATTTCAATCCAAGGATGCTAGTTTTATCTTTGAATCAACAGTTTATTTGCTTTTTGATATCCGCGCGGTAACAACTGACCTTTTGATGCGCGTTTACCGATATATTTCTGTAAATCTTCCCCTTTTAATTTTAATTGTTGCTGCCCTGCAAGCACTTGTATTACTTCATCTAAATTCAAAGTTAACATAAACTGAACAGACTCATTAGTTTCAAGTTGTATCAACTTATTTCCTTTACCTTTATTCAGCGTTGGCAACTCAGATAATTCAATTAAAAGTAGGCGTCCTGCTGAGCTGAGTATAGCCAAATGAGTATGATTTTCAACGACTTCAATTGGCATTGCTGTCGCATTTTCAGCAACTGTCAGGAATGTTTTACCCGCTTTGGCATTGGTATCCAATTGTTTAGCTTGCGATTTAAAGCCATAACCTTTTGAACTTACAGCAACTATTTCTTTTTCTTCATCTTCAATCAGGACTTGCATAAAGCCCACACCATTGGCTGGAGAAAGTTTTGAACTCAACGGTTCTCCTAAACCACGCGCCGATGGCAAACTATTGATGGCCAAAGCATAACTTCGTCCAGTTTCATCTAAAATATATACTTTCTGATTGGACTTGCCTTGTGCTGAACTCAAGTACTGATCACCAGCACGGAAATTTAATTTTTCAACATCAATATCATGACCTTTGGCTGCACGAACCCAGCCCGCTTCAGAAAGGATCACTGTTACCGCTTCAGCTGGCATTAAATCTTGTTCGCTAATGGCTTGTGATTCTTCACGTTGCACAATCGGTGAACGACGATCATCACCAAACTTCTTCGCATCATCTTTAAGTTCTTCGATAATTAAAGATTTTAATGACTCTGGATTTGCAAGTTGTTCACGAATTACCGCTGCTCTGGCCTCAAGTTCTTCTTGCTCACGGCGCATTTCCATTTCTTCAAGTTTTGCCAAATGGCGTAACTTAAGCTCTAAAATTGCTTCTGCCTGAACTTCATCAATATTGAAACGCATCATCAATACGGGTTTAGGTTGATCTTCTTCGCGAATAATTTTGATCACTTCATCAATGTTCAAATACGCAATGATCAAACCACCAAGAATATGTAGGCGCTTTTCAATTTTATTCAAATGATATTGCAGACGACGTGTGACAGTACTCTTACGAATTTCAATCCATTCTAATAAAATGCGACGGATTGATTTAACTTGTGGACGACCATCAGCACCGATCATGTTCATATTGACACGATAGCTCGACTCTAAATCGGTTGTCGCAAACAAATGACTCATGACTGCATCGGCATCGATACGGTTTGAACGTAATACAATCACCAACCGTGTTGGGTTTTTATGGTCTGATTCATCACGTAAGTCACTGACCAATGGCAGTTTTTTGGCTTGCATTTGATCTGCAATTTGCGTGATGACTTTTGAGCCAGAAACTTGATATGGCAGCTCAGTGATGATAATTTCATTTTTTTCAATGGTATATACGGCACGGGTACGATAGCTACCACGTCCAGTCATTTGAATTTTTAATAATTCATCACGTGGTGTAATAATTTCTGCTTTGGTCGGTAAGTCAGGTGCAGGAATATATTCTGCAATTTTTTCATCTGTTAAGTTTGGATTACGGATTAAAGCAATCGTACCTTTAACCACTTCACGTAAATTGTGTGGCGGAATATCCGTTGCCATTCCCACTGCAATACCAGTGGTACCATTGAGTAAAATATTTGGTACACGCGCTGGTAAATTGACAGGCTCTTTCATTGAACCATCAAAGTTATCTTGCCAATCACAGGTTCCTTGCCCTAATTCAGAAAGCAACAAATCACTATAAGGTGAGAGTTTGGCTTCGGTATAACGCATGGCTGCGAATGATTTAGGATCATCAGGCGAACCCCAGTTCCCTTGCCCTTCAATAAATGGGTAACGGTAACTAAATGGCTGCGCCATCAACACCATGGCCTCATAACAGGCTGAGTCACCATGCGGATGGTATTTACCCAATACATCACCGACTGTACGCGCAGACTTTTTCGGCTTACCGCTTGGTTTTAATCCCAATTCGCTCATCGCATAAACGATACGGCGTTGTACAGGTTTTAAACCATCACTGATGTGTGGCAATGCACGATCCATAATCACGTACATGGCATAGTTGAGGTAAGCTTGTTCAGTAAATTCTGCTACGGAACGATTTTCTGTCGCATGATGCGCAAGGCTTGTCATAACAACCTTTTATCCTAAATAAGTGCGTTCTAAATAAATGTTTTGTATCTACGTTCTTATGCTAAGTCGCAGGGTCTGACTACACAAGTGCAAGTGTACCCTACAACGACAAATTGCGTCTTTAGATCTTTCTAATGACGTAAAATTATCCATTTTTTAAGAAATGAGCAACTTTTATTTAAACTGCTATTTTTAAATTGGGGTATGCGCTTTATTTCAAATGAAATTTATAAATGCTGAAACTTATTGAAGTGGTCCATTTCGCGTTTTTATAGAATGAATGCTCGAACTCAACAACCACCCGATCCCATATAGAAACAGTAAAGTAACAGGAACCACAAAACTGTACGCTTGCGTCCAAGACAGCCGATCGAATAAAGGGCCTAAGCCAATTGCATTAAATGCCGAGACTTGAAAACCTATCGGTAATTGTAAGAAAACAAAGTTTCCTTTGTTATCCGTCATTGGATCTAACGCGATATAAAGACAAAATGCGGTAAGCAAAAGATAAACAATACAAAAGCTTAATCCTATTTTACTTTTCATTATTCCGCCCTCAATACTGGTCTGATCTATTTGATAATATCGCTATGAATGATTGGTTTTTTTAATTTTAACGTTAGATAAATTAAAATGGCTGAGAGGCAAGATTAACCCTATATCAGCCATTGTATACTTTTTCTTTGTTATCGTTTTTTAGCGCTATGTTTTTATATATTTCAATAAACCACTATAACCCAATCTCTTCTAAGGTCTTACCTTTGGTTTCTTCACCCAAGACCAAAACCACAGCTGCAACAGCGAAAAATACAATCGTAAACATCATAAAGACGGAACTAAATCCATCACTTGCCACCATCATATGGGTCACCACCAACGGTGCGACAATCCCCCCCATACGACCGATTGCAGATGCCCAACCTGAGCCAAAAGCACGAATATTGGTTGGGTATTGTTCAGGTGTATAAGTATATAGCACCCCCCATGCACCCAAATTAAAGAACGACATTAAGCATCCCCACAACATAATCATATTGACTGAAGTCGCTTGACCAAAGAAGTAAGCAGAAAGCGCACACATAGCAATAAAACCAGCGAGTGTTACTTTACGTCCAAGCTTTTCCACCAACCAAGCCGCAGCCACATAACCGGGTAATTGTGCCAAAATCATCCCGAGCACATATTCAAAAGATTGCACAATGGTATAGCCCTGCTTGACCAGCAAACTTGGTAACCAAGTAAAAATGCCATAATAAGAATAGACGATACCAAACCAAATCAACCACAGCATCAAAGTACGACGGGCAAAAGCACCTGACCAAAGCTGTGAAAATGAAATCGTTTGTTTTGCTGAAACAGGTTTGACTTCAATGGTTTCAATCACTTCTACCCCACACTGCCGTTCCAGTTTCTGTACCAGTGCATGGGCTTCTTCAATTCGTCCACGATTAATCAAATAAGGAACCGATTCAGGCACTTTTTTGAGAATCATAAAAACATAAATTGCAGGTAAACCACCAATCAAAAATGCTATATGCCAACCATAATCAGGAATTACAAAATAAGAAATAAGCGCAGCAACAAGCCAGCCAAGTCCCCAGAAACTTTCTAAAAGTACGATAAATCGACCACGTACTTGAGCAGGAATATATTCACTGACCAAAGTCACCGCCACAGGAAGTTGCCCACCCAGCCCTAATCCGACAATAAAACGGAACAGTAACAACCAAGTCAGATTCGGTGCAAAAGCACATAACGCGGTTGCAATGCTATAGGTCACCAAAGTAATCGCAAAGACTGTTCTACGACCAATTCGATCAGCCAAACCACCTGAAAATACAGCACCAATTGCCATACCCACAAAGCCAATGGAGACTACCCAGCCTTTTTCAGTAGGGGTCATTTGCCATTCTTCTGCCATTTTGGTGAGAATAAAGGAGATCAGTCCTGTATCCATGGCATCAAACATCCAGCCCAGTCCGATCACCCAGAGTAAGGTATAGTGAAATTTACCTATGGGTAAGCGTTGTACACGTGATACTAAATCCATAATGCACTCAACAAATATGTAAAAGCAGAAACACCTTTGGCTCGTTGTTTAATTTTAAAGACTGAACAGCAGAATTTCTCCTGCTAGTCCGTCAAAATCTTTAAACTCTTGAGAATGGAAACCATTGTTTATCAATATTTTTCTTGAAGCTATATTTTCGGGATCAATAATAGCCATGAGATCCTTTAAATATGCTTGTTGTTTTGCATGCTCAATTAAAAATGTAACAACCTGACTGGCAATACCTTTCCCCCAATATTCGGGTAAAAGCATATAGCCCAATTCCGCAGTTGTTGCTGTTGGCCGATCCAACTCAAGTTTGGCTAAACCGATAAAGTCATTTGTTTGAGCATCAAGAATTTTATAATTTCCCAATGCTACATCATAGGCATTCTTGGATAAAATCTTGGCAAATTCCGTATGCGCTTCCTCAAGCGTTAATGCTCGTTCGGTAATCATTTGCATGACTTTAATATTTTTGACCAATTCAAAATACACAGCAAAATCTAGCTCAGTAAATTTTTCAAGTTTAAGATTTTGCTGAATCAGATATGACATACCAAGCTCAAAGTTAAACGTAGCGATTCACAGTCAATAGCTGCTGTTCAAGCATCCATTCTTAGGACTCATCTTTAGAAGATGCCGATTGTTCATCATGATCTTTATAGATAAATTTCGGCATTTCCAAACCAAAATAAATCGCCACACAACGTAATGCAAAACCAAAAACTAAAGTAGAAACCACGGTAATTTCAAGCGATAAACCAAAATCTATACAGAACCAATAGAAAATTACCGCAACAAAGGAAATCGACGCATACAGTTCACGACGGAATACCAACGGAACATCATTACACAGAATATCTCGTAGAATACCACCAGATACCCCTGTTAATACCCCAGCAACCGCGGAAACCACAAAACCATGCCCCATTTGCAAGGCAATTTGACAGCCAATAATGGTAAAACCAATTAAGCCTAAAGCATCCAACAATAAGAAAATGGAATGTAAGTGCTTCATCCATTTGGCAATAATAATGGTGACAAAGGCAGCACAGCATGTCAGGACAAGGTATTCAGGATGTTTCACCCAAGTCAGTGGATAATGTCCAAGTAAAACATCTCGCACAGAACCGCCACCGAGTGCAGTGACACAGGCAATCAGTATCACCCCAAACCAGTCCATACTGCGTCGTCCTGCGGACAACGCTCCAGTCATGGCTTCTGCTGTAATGGCTATAATATAAATAATCGTCAGTAACATTGCCCTTCATCCACTGATGGGAAAAGATGCGCGCTATTTTAAGTCAAAAATGAACTAAAAGTTATAAAAATTGTGCGCAACATTGCTTAAATTTTTTGGTGGATCCACAAATACATGGCTGTTTCATGGTGATTGGCTGATCTGTGGTTGGATCTAAGAAATACCATACACCATCATGCTGCACAAAGTGTGAAACTTCATGGTGTATTTGAGCCTGCTGACCATCATGAAAATGTGCTTTAAATTCAACTTGAGCATGATTTTTATCGAGCTTTTCTTGGGCTTGCACCACGTCAAGACTGAGCCATTGATTGGCTTTGCTCCAGTCTGAAATCGCTTTAACATCCAAAGCTTGCTGCTGTCCAAGCGCAGTGGTCTGAACAATATAATCAATCTCATGTTTGGCAAAAGCGCTATAACGCGAACGCATCAACTGTGCTGCTGTCTTGGCTTTGTTCTTCCCCAAATGCAGCGGCTGACAGCATTCAGCATAAAGTGCTGAACCACATGGACAGGATAGATTGGACATGAAAATACTCAAAATCTGAATAGGCTCAATGATAATCCAACCCAGCAGAAAATCGAAACCTATTCTTTCTATATGAATGATGCCATTCAGACATCATTTTAACGATATGGTTTAAATCATTATTTTCAAAAACAAAATAAAAAGAAGCCAGTCTTTCGACTGGCTTCATTACAACAAATCCATTAGGACTCGGCATCTTTAGATTTTGTTAATGCCATAATATGCACCTTCTCAATTTTATGCCCATCCATCGTTACCACTTCAAACTCATAACCATCAACTTGAAGCTTTTGACCATTTTCAGGCAAACGCCCGAGATGGAACAATATATAACCCGAAAGGGTCGAGTATTGTTCTGACTCATTGACTAAATCACGACCTAACAGCAAAGAAACATGACGAATATCGGTTGAACCTTCAAGGATCAACGAACCATCTTCAAGACTTTCCGCAGCAGCTTCTAGTTCATCTTCATCAGGGAACTCGCCTGCGATTGCTTCAAGCACATCAATCGGCGTTGCAATCCCTTCAATTGACCCATATTCATTTAGTACGATCGCCATTTGTAAGGGTGCCTGACGCAGTTGTTCCATCACCATCAACACTTGCGCATTTTCATGCACAATCACAGGCTCGCGTAAGTGTTTTTCAAAATTTAAAACACCCGTTTCGATATAATCATTTAAAACTTTATGGGTTAAAACAATACCCGCGATATTATCCAATTCACCATGCGCCAAAATTAAACGTGAATGTGACATTGCCATCAAATTTTCTTTAATGCTGGCTTCGTCTTCATCCAAATCTAACCATTCTAGTTCAGGGCGCGGTGTCATGACCGATTTTACTGGACGTTCTGATAGCCCCAAGACCCCTTGAACCATAACACTATGGTAAGCGCCATTTTCATCATCAAAAATTTCATCTGCCAGTGCTTGTGTTGCGATCACATCATCCGCTTTACCATTTTGACTATCGGCACTTTTTCCACCTAACATTTTCAATACCGCAGAAGCTGTACGGAAACGTAAGTCGGTCGTTGTCACCATTTTCTCTTGGTTTTTACGCATGGTTTGGTTCATAAACTCGATCAGCACCGAGAAACCAATCGCTGCATATAAATAACCTTTTGGAATGTGATAACCAAAACCTTCGACGATCAATGAGAAACCGATCATCATCAAAAAGCCAAGACATAGAATCACGACTGTTGGGTGCTTATTGACAAAGTCCATCAAGGCTTTTGATGCCCACAGCATAATAGCTACGGCAATCACCACAGCGATCATCATCACTGAAAGTTCTTTCACCATTCCCACCGCGGTGATCACACTGTCTAGGGAGAATACTGCATCTAAAACAACAATTTGGACAATGACCATCCAAAATACAGCATGTACAGGATTTTCTTCTTTAAGATCCTGACCACCTTCAAGACGTTCATGTAGTTCCATTGTGCCTTTAAACAATAAGAACACACCACCAAACAGCAAGATCAGATCACGCCCAGAAAAAGCATGCTCAAAGAGATGGAATAATGGTTCGGTTAATGTCACCACCCATGCAATGGATGCCAGTAACACCATTCGCATACAGAGGGCAAGTAAAAGCCCAATAATCCTTGCTTTATCACGTTGTTCAGGCGGAAGTTTTTCTGCCAAAATTGCAATAAATACAAGGTTATCAATACCCAAAACGATTTCTAAAACAACTAAAGTTGCAAGACCAACCCATGCAGAAGGATCAGACATCCACTCAAGTATCATTGATCTTGCTCCATTGAAAATGTGCAATAGCTATTTTCAGCATGTGTGAACTGTAAATTTCGGAATTGAGAAGAAAACTTTAGTGTATTTTGAACTATTATTTTGTCTAAAGATTGTGCATTTTCGGAGCGACTACAACCACTACCCATGATGATTCATTTGTTGATAAATAAGCGTTAATTATAGGCAATCCAGATAGGAATTTCATCTCATTTATCAGGATTTTTACTGATTTATCTAAAATTAAATACAAAATCAAAGTGATACAAATCATTGCAAAAGCGCCGATAACACAACATGTTTTTGTCACATTTCTTACTTAAAGTAGTAGAAATGTATAAGAACATGATAAGTTAAGGTGAAAAAATAAATTATGAATAGTGTATTGCCTGTAATGATGAATAAACCTTTCGAATTAGATCAACAACAACATAAAGCCACACAATGTTTAATCGCGCTCTATTGTGGCTCCCGACCTGGAAATAATCCCACCTATCGAGAAAAAGCCATCCAACTTGCCCAAGGCATCGCAGAACAAGGTTTTGGAATTGTCTATGGCGGTGCAAGTATTGGCTTAATGGGCCAAGTTGCAGATACGGTCACTGAACATGGCGGTGATGTTGTGGGTGTTATTCCCGAATTTATGCTGGATTATGAAATTGCCCATAACCAATTAACAGAATTACATATTGTACAAAACATGCATGAACGTAAGGCAATGATGGCTGAACGCGCGAGTGCTTTTGTCGCTCTACCTGGTGGTTTTGGTACCTTTGAAGAAATTTTAGAAGTCGCGACATGGGGACAATTGAATCAACATCAAAAACCGATGATGTTATATAACGTCAATGGTTTCTATGACCATTTGATTGCGCAATTAGACCATGCTGTTATTGAAGGCTTTTTACCGCCTCAACATCGGGCAAAACTGATTGTGTGTAATCATGCAGATCAAATTTACAATGCCATTAAGAACCTAGAAAGCCCAAAACAGTTTATTGTTTAAACAGCTGATTATTAAAATATATCCCTAAAAAATGAGCCTTGATCAAAGGCTCATTAACTTTACAATCCACTCAAAAGTATTCATTGCAACTCTTTTTATTGATTCAATACATCATAAAACCGATCCATTCTGAAACAATTGCCATGCATAAATCAAAACAGCAGCAGCCACAATCCAGCATAACGTTGCAATCCCTAAACAAGACCACATCGAAAGCTTAGTTGCCAGTAAATAAACCGTGAACAAATAAATGAAATAAGGTATCAATGACCATAGCCCGAATAAAGCTGTTTGCTTTAAGGCTTCAGCACCTTTTTCCTGCGCCACAATCACATGTGCGATCAATGCAAATGTTGGAAAAAGTGGGACTAAACCTGCAATATAAAATGCCTTACTTTTTGAAAGAATTGAAATCAACAAAACCACTGCTGCACCCAGAATACATTTCAAAAATAAAGACAACATCTAAAATTACTCGAACACATGATCAGTGCAAGAGTTTACGCCAAGCGTGTAAATTTGAAATCTAAAATATTAGAAATTTAATCCGCTATAAGTTAAAGCTTTAAAAAGCGCGTTTTAATTTGCCACGGTTAATAAACGCAACCAAACCCATGACAATCGCCATCACGATAAAAAAGATAAATTTTAGCTCACTTCTACTCAAGTGCGTCTCAGATTTATTCACCTCAGCTTGGGTAAAATCAGCTGGTACTGGAGGCAAAGGTGAGGCATAAGTGGCTGGAATATTTTTAAAATTTAATTCACTGAGTTCAGCAGGCTTTTCCCCCTTGCCCACCAAAACATAAGCCGCAACAATGTCAAAATCCAAAGGATTTTGAATGCCAAATTTCACTTTGGTGGGTTCATAAGTGTTGTATTCAGGGATCCAGTCATTCACTTGACTATAAATACGAATGCTATCTGTTTTTTCCAATATCGGATCTGTAATCAGCTGTTCTGAAGTATCTTCAATGAATGTGTTTAAGCCTTTGAATTGCTTAAATGAATATTGATTTGTTTGCGTCAAATTTTCTGCAATCAGTGTTTGATATACAGTATGCTCACTGGGATTGGCTTTATTTAACAGGCCTTGATTGTCCATGACAAACTCAACTTTTGCAGTAAGTCCCGGATAATTTTGTCGTCCAACCAAATAAACCGCCGTCCAAATCTGATCCCCCGCTTGTACATCTTCTAATTCTAATTCGTACAATTGATTGGGTTTTAAATTTAACACTTGATCAAATAAAACTTGTGAAGTCTCGCCTGCCAAGACATTGCAAGAAAATGCAAAACAAATAACTGATATAATTTTTCGTATATTCATTTTCGAGCCCTCCACAAGTGCGATAGATATCACATATTTTATAATAAAAACAATGGTTAATCACAGAACCTTTGTCTAACAATTCTCTTTTTTAGATAAATGGTTATTGATTCCATCACAGGACCAATCTTAAAGCTGATCTGGTTTATTCGTTCTACCCTATGCAATATCGCAATAAGTACTCAGAAATCAGCACAGCATCTAAAGCTGACTGCATATCTCATTTTTCTTCAATAACTTATTTTAAATAAATTATAGCTTTGATTTTAAATTAGCTGAATGCGACCCTAAAAATTATTGAAAACCATCATAAACATATGAATATTATTATTTTATTGAAAAACTCAAACTCCATCACAGTTTTAAATGGTCAGTTACATGACACAATTTGTCGTTTAAAAACTATTTTTTACAGCTTGAACAAAATTAAATCGCTATCATATACCCCTTTAATTCGCATAATTTCGAGAAAGCTTTTATGAGTCAAAGTCATATCCGTATTCGAGGCGCACGTACCCATAATTTAAAAAATGTGTCACTCGATATTCCACGTGACAAGTTTGTGGTCATCACAGGACTCTCAGGCTCAGGGAAATCATCTCTGGCTTTCGATACCTTATATGCTGAGGGTCAGCGCCGTTATGTCGAATCTTTATCTGCGTATGCACGTCAGTTTCTTTCACAAATGGAAAAGCCTGAAGTTGATTCAATTGAAGGTTTAAGCCCTGCGATTGCGATTGAACAGAAGTCTACCAGCCATAACCCCCGTTCAACCGTGGGAACCATTACTGAAATCTACGACTATTTACGTTTACTGTATGCACGTGTTGGTACACCCTACTGCCCAGAGCACGACTTGCCGATGGTTGCACAGACTGTTTCTGAAATGGTCGATGCAGTGAAAGGACTGGAGGAAGGCACAGCGTTGATGCTCCTTGCGCCGGTTGTTCGTGAGCGTAAAGGTGAATACAGCAACCTGTTTGAGCAATTACAGAGCCAAGGTTTTGTCCGCGCGCGCGTGGATGGTGAAGTGATTGATATCGATACACCACCAGAACTCGATAAAAAGAAAAAGCACACCATTGAAGTTGTGGTTGACCGTTTTAAAGTCCGTGATGATTTAGGTAACCGAATTGCCGAAAGCTTTGAAACTGCCTTACGTTTAGGCAGTGATCTGGCGATTTTATCGTGGATGGGTGGTGAACATCCTGACCGTGTATTTTCAGCAAAACATTCCTGCCCTGAATGCGACCGTGCTGTTGCTGAACTAGAACCACGTCTGTTCTCGTTCAATAACCCATTTGGTGCCTGCCCTGTCTGCGACGGTTTAGGTACCCGTAGTCATTTCAGTGCTGAAAAACTGATTCCAAGCCCAGATGTTTCTATCAGCCAAGGTGCAATCCGTGGCTGGGACAGACAACGTCCATACTATTACAGCATGATTCAGAAAGTTGCAGATCATTTTGGCTTTTCTTTAGACACGCCTTGGAATGAACTCGACGCTGATACGAAAAAGAAATTTCTTTACGGTACAGGCAAAGAAAAAGTTGATCTTAGCTATATCGATGAGCGTGGTCGTAAACACAATCGGGTACAACCTTTTGAAGGTATTTTGCCTCATTTAGAGCGTCGTTATCGTGAAACTGAATCTAATTATGTCCGTGATGATCTGGCGCAGTACTTATCCAATGCCGCTTGTGATGCTTGTGGCGGCTCACGTTTAAATGAAATTTCACGTCATGTCCGTGTTAAAGACAAAACCATTGCCCAAATTACCAAAATGTCGATTGGTGATGCTGAAAGCTACTATCAAGATTTAAATCTTGAAGGTGCCAAAGGTGAAATTGCCGATAAAATTTTTAAAGAAATTCGCGAGCGTTTGCACTTCCTTGTATCAGTCGGTTTAAATTATTTAAGCCTATCTCGCTCTGCTGAAACACTTTCAGGTGGTGAAGCACAACGTATCCGCCTAGCCTCACAAATTGGTGCTGGTCTAATGGGGGTGATGTACGTTTTAGATGAGCCATCCATTGGGTTACACCAACGCGATAATGATCGTTTATTGGAAACACTGGTTCGTTTGCGTGATCTGGGCAATACAGTTTTAGTGGTTGAGCATGATGAAGATGCAATCCGTGCAGCCGACCATATTATTGATATTGGTCCGGGTGCTGGTGTGCATGGTGGTCATATCATTGCCGAAGGAACCTATGATGAACTTGCAGCCAATGAGAACTCTCTAACAGGAAAATACCTCTCTGGTAAGTTAAAAATTGCAGTGCCCAAAGAGCGAGTTAAACCGCCTAAGCCTGAAGAACAAATTAAACTGATGGGCGCATCAGGGCATAACTTACAAAATGTTGATTTGACGATTCCTTTAGGTGTAATGACTTGTGTGACAGGTGTTTCAGGTTCAGGTAAATCCACCTTAATTAACCGTACCCTGTTACCACTTGCAGCGACGCAATTAAATGGTGCAACCACCTTAACTGCTGAAAAGTTTGATTCGATTGATGGCTTACAGTTCCTTGATAAAGTGGTAGACATTGACCAAAGTCCGATTGGGCGTACTCCACGTTCCAACCCAGCGACATATACCGGTTTGTTTACCCCGATTCGTGAATTGTTTGCACAAACCCCTGAAGCTAAAGCCCGTGGTTATGCTGCAGGTCGTTTCTCGTTTAACGTCAAAGGCGGGCGCTGTGAGGTGTGTGAGGGGGATGGTATGATCAAAGTTGCCATGCACTTCTTACCCGATATGTACGTGCCTTGTGATAACTGTCATGGTCAGCGTTATAACCGTGAAACCTTAGAAGTTGGTTATAAAGGCAAGAATATTTCTGATGTATTGGAAATGACCGTCGAAGATGCGATGCATTTCTTTGATGCAATCCCAGTGATTCACCGTCGTTTGGAAACCTTAAACCAAGTCGGGTTAGGCTATATCCGCTTAGGTCAGTCTGCAACAACGCTATCTGGTGGTGAAGCGCAACGGGTCAAACTGGCACGTGAGCTGGCAAAACGCGATACAGGTAAAACCTTGTATGTACTGGATGAGCCAACCACTGGTTTGCATTTCCATGATATTGCCAAACTGCTCGATATTCTTCATGAACTACGCAATAAGGGCAATACCATTGTGGTGATTGAGCATAATCTCGATGTGATTAAGACGGCGGACTGGGTGATTGATTTAGGCCCTGAAGGTGGCGCAGGGGGTGGTCAGATTATTGCGGAAGGTACCCCAGAACAAGTGGTGAAATCTAAAGTTTCACATACAGCGAAGTTCTTAAAGCCGTTGTTGAAGTAATTCCCTGCATCTTCCCCTCCCTCCTTTAAATAAGGGGGGGAGTTTCTCTTTATCCCACAGGACTTAGGGGGAGATTAATCATCTAAGCTCGAAATTAAATAACTCATATAATTTTTATAAAACTCAGATTCGCGCCTTTATATTCCAACAATCATTGGCTTAATTTGAGGATTTGCTGAGCAAATTTTGCATTTCTAATTTAAACAAGGCAAGATCAATGCATAGCACAGGATATTTTCCTTATGAAGCTTTTTTACTTATGCTTTTTAGTCCCAAGTATCTGTTTATTCAACAGTTGTAGTATAAACATTGCCGGTGGTAATGGCAGACCTGACAATCCTTATTTTATCACCACCCAACCCTTACTAATTAAAAAAATACAGCTTCCTGTTGGCTCTACTTTGACCTACGAAAAACAGGGCTTTAAAACCGGTAGACAAAGTCAGTTAATGAATGAAAGTCAACTGCAAAGCATCTCAATGCCGAGTGGACAAACCATCACTTGGGGTGGTGTACCAATCAGTGCAATCAACAAATTCACCAACTCAGAAATGCGCGGCTTTAGCCTTAAAGCAGAATTTAAGCAGCTTGCTCCCAATCAAAACTCTGGCTTCTCCAAACAGTGGCAACGTTGTGGTGATGATCTGGGGATTGGTATTAAAAATACAGAGGATTGGTCTTTTAATCTCAATAATATTGTTGATGTAGAAAGCTGTAGTGTACTGTATCAACGTCACTTTCAAGACAATCCAGAACAGCAACGATTTTTAAATCAATTGTATGCTGAGTTACGTAAAGTCACTGCAAAATAATTCAATATTCTTATCATTGAATACTGATGATAAATCAATATTTTCAAACCGATTAATCATCATCAAGATATCCTATCGATCATCCCACGACTTTATTTCGACCTTGTGCTTTGGCCTTAAATAGCGATGCATCTGCCCGATTAAACAAAGCTTCCCAACTTTCTGCCCCAGTTGCCACGCCAATACTGACAGAAACATTCAGCTGTTCGTTAGACATTGAACTGTTAAAATTTAACCGTGAGACATCAGCCAAAATGCTTTCAGAAATTTGCAACGCCCAATCCCATTGAATACGATCAATCAAAATCAAAAACTCATCGCCACCAAAACGTACAATCAAATCAGATTGCGCAATATTTGCTTTTAAACATCGAGCAATTTCAACAATAACCGAATCACCTAAAATATGCCCAAAGCGATCATTCACATATTTAAAATTATCAATATCCACCATGATCAAGGTCAACTCTTGAAACCGCTCGGTTTGTGTCGCAATATTTTTTAAATAAACATCTAAAGCCAATCGATTTGAGACACCGGTTAAACTGTCAGTGTTGGCGCTATTTTGTAATTGAAATTCAAAAGCATCACGTTGCTTGAGCATTTCTTTTAATTTATCAAGCGCATCAGTTAGGGTATGCACCTCTTTGGTTTGTATCGAAGCATCCCCTAGATAATCACGTTCTTGTACTTGAGACAGTTCCAAAATCATATTTCTTGCATATATCAAGGGTTCAAATAACTTTTTACGTGTATATAACATCGTAAAAACTGCGACCGACAATGACAAAAGAGAAATAAAGAGCGTGATAAAAAATTGACGTTGCTCCGATTCCATTCGATGACGTGCACTTAAGGCATGAGTTTCAAGTAGATATTTTTGTAAATTTACCACCGTGGTAAACTTATCCACGATTGCATCTGTCAGTTGGTTTGCCGTTAAAAAATAAGGCTGCTGATTTCTACTCTCTTGCACCAAACGATTTACGATGGGTAAACCTTGGTCAATAAATTGAGTTTTCACCTGACCATATAAATAAAGATACTCTGGCGTTTTTAAAGACTCTATTTGCATGGTATCCATCAAACGCCATAAGTATTTAACCTGTTCTTGCGTTTGTAATGAGCGTGCTTTGTTATATTCAGGCAGTGGTTCGGAAAAGCTCAGGGGTGCCATGATGTTAGACGCAACTCGTCCAGATTGATCTCGTAAATCAGCCAATATCAGCACAATTGAAGCATAATCCGTCACATCACTATTATTCTTTTTTGAATGGTTAATTAATTGCTGCAACATGGCTCTACAACTGTCCCATGCCCGAAACATTCCCTGAATCACTTGATCCATTTGCACCGAATTACGTTCTTTTAATGGTAAGGCTAAATAAGCATCGACTTGTTTGCGGGCGATGTTCAAATCATGTCTTAACTGAACATCAACTTGATCCGCCAAACTGGTAAACCCCGCCTTGTTTAAGGTCTCGACGGTTAAATTAATCTGCTGATCTACGTCCTTACGATAGTCCTGTAATTCTTTTATTCTGTCTGGAAAATTTGCTGTCGTGCTCGACATTGCTTTATTTGTTGGCGCTCTTTCCCGTGAAATTTTATTGGATGTTTCAGCAAAAACTTGCAAGGCTTGAATATTGACTAAAGCTCGATTTGCTCGGCTATACTCTCGATAATTACTGATGATTTGTGGAACAGCAATCAACAAAACAGACAAAATGATGACTGACATGAGGATAAGCAAACGCGTGCTTATTTGTTCTGATCTGAGTTCATGCACCATCACCATGGTCCTGTGGGAAGTTATATCGCTATAAAGCTAAAGAAATTTTGTTTATATTATAGAATATATACACATAAACTACTCCACATAATCAAGTTTAATCTACAGCGTTCAACGCCTTTATATTATCGTTTTTATAGATGAGTAATATTCAAAATTCACATTTTACATATAAATAGAATTTGCATAAAATTGGACTTAGATAGAAATTCTCATGATTTGAAAATATACCTTTTTTATTGCCCAGTTTCCCCCAATAAACTGGGCATTTTTTTATCTACTGCATTTATCTCAAATAAAAGAATAAGCCTAATTTATCCAAGATACTTAATGTCAGTTGCTTGCGTTCAGCAGGATCATCCCCTGTCTGCATGTGCATATTTAAAGCAAAAGCGGTGATCTGACCATTCGGCTGTTCCACCCATCCCGTATACCAACCCACTTGTGGCTCCACATCCATTCCCCATCCACTTTTGGCATAAAGCTTGGAATCACCCCGTCTTTCGACATAGAGCATATCTTTAACTTGTTGCTGTACAGCATCATCAAAAGGCAATGTTTTCTTTGCCAATTGATAAGCAAATTTAGCTTCTTGCTCTGGGGTAATTTTCAATGGGCCGACTAGCCAGAAATTATCTACCTGTTGACCAATTTGTGTATTGCCAAAACCAACACGCTTGACTTCTTTACTCATCAAATCCAAGCCAATACGTCGTGCCAACTCCTGATATACAGGTACGGCTGAAGCCTGCATTGCTTGTGCCAAGGTCATATCTTTTTCCCATGCAGGAAAAGATCTTTTTTCTCCATTCCACTTAAATACTTCTGTATTCGTCGCTTTCGCATGTTGCAAACCAATTAAGGCATTCAACATTTTAAAAGTAGAGGCTGGAATATAGGCAGTCTTGGCTCTATTTAAATCATTCCCATAACGTTTAAATTGAGTTCCATCATAAGTCACAAAGACGGCTTGAGTTTGCGCATAATTAAACAACAACGGGATTTCACTTGTTCTTTGTGATGACGCTGGATCATGCAAATTGGCATTAGAAACACAACCTGAAAATGCCACACTACTCAGAATGATCAATACACTGCTTTTTATTTTAGATTTAAATCGGTAATTACTCATAAACTTTACTTAGGCATTGACTCAATCTGAAATAGTGTAGATGAGCCCATGAATTATTTTTTAAATTGAATGTAAGAAAATATTTACAGGTGCAATATATTGGTGCATAATGCACTTCATTAGGGCAATTTATTAATATTCCTCAGCAGAATTTATTGATTTGCTCCAGATTTTGGCGAAAAATCCCAGTTTTCTTTGAAAATTGGGATTTTTTTTGGCAAGAATCATGCCAACACAATTCATCTTTTGCTTAATTATGCTACATATTGGTGCAATACTTTTATTGTCTGTTTAATGCGATTTGCTTTGAATTTTTAAATAAAAAAAAGCCCAACCTTGGGGAAAGCTGGGCATATAAACTCAAAATCTCAAAAAAATTCATTTAAAATGAATGAACTTTATTGACTCATTATTCAAAATATCTTTTACTTTGTAAAACCTATTAAATTGATCGGATATAAATAAATTATCGTTTTTATGAATAATTGAGAATAAAACAACAATATTCACATGAAATGATTATACAATCACAAATTAATTCTAAAAATAAGCAGAATTTAATGACATTTTCTTGACATTGATCGCAAAACAACCATCGGTAATATCGATTAAAAAACACAAATAAACAGTAAAATGAATGTATTAATTTAACAATTTGATATCTGTTTTATATGAAATAAAACTTTTGTCTGAATTTAGTCTGTTGTTCTAATTAAGTTTTTTTCTAGGTTGACGTAAAGCTGTTCAAATGTACGTTTTTTAAACAATGTAAATTTCATGTATCTACTTTGTAAACAGTGGCCTTAAACGTCATTGACTTAATATCTTGTTACAATACAATGCCGTCTGTTTCACCAATTTCTCCTATTGGAAAAGATTATGAAAAAACTCGGTTTAGCCACTGCTTTATTATTAGCCATGACCGGCGCTCAAGCATACCAATTTGAAATTCAAGGTCAATCAGAGTATATCGATACAACTGAAAATGACAAAGATTTCACTGGTGGTTTGCAAGGTACTTACTACTTCAAAAATGTTGACTCTTCAAAAGGTCCATTGGCTGAAGCAGCGTTCTTAAACCAAGCATCAAATGTTTCTTTAGCATATAACTATGGCGAATTAGACGCTGGTGTAGTTGCACATAACTACGGCGCTAAAGCTGAACTTTATGTTCCTACTCCATATGTACCTGCATACGCAAGTGCTTCTTATAGCCACACAATCCTTGACGGTAAAAATGGCTTGCCAAATGATCAAGGCGATCGTTTTGCATTAGAAGTGGGTGCTCTTCCTACTCAAAACTTCTTAGTCGCTGTTGGTTATACTAACGTTGCTGACCAAGTTGCTTTAGATGCATTCAATGTTATGGGTAACGGCGTTGCTAAAGCGACTGCTGAAGCTGCAACAATTGGTGAAGACCAAGACGCAATCACTGCACGTGCTAAATACGTTGGCGGTATTGACGGTACAAATATGTCTTTAGCGTTTGAATCAGGCATCATCTATGGTGATGCGACTGCATACCAGTTTAAAACTGATTTCTATTTGAACCCACAATTAAGCGTTGGTGCTTCTTACGCAGCGTCTAGCTACGAAGGTACGCCTGATTCAGCTTGGGGTGCAAACGTAAACTACTTCATCACGCCTGCGATTGCAGTTGGTGCAAGCTACGTAAATGCAAACTACGAAAACAATAAAGGCCAAGCAATTTCGTATGTTGGTGATACGCAAACTGTTGGCTTAAACGCTAAATTCCGTTTCTAAGTTGCTTAGAAATTGAATCAAAAAGGACTCATACGAGTCCTTTTTTATTGCCTTTGTTTTTTAAATAAACAACTTAGTTTCTCAGTACATTTAAGAAATGTAGATGGCGTTCATATTGATCAATGATGTCTTGAATCAAGTCTTCTTGCGTCCACTCCATTACATCATAGTTTTGACCACCTTCTCTTAAAAATATTTCTGCTTGATAAAAATCATCGGTTTCCTGATGTTCTTCATTCATCATAAAGCTTGGCGCAACCATTTTGCGTGCAATGACTTTATAGATAAAATTGAACTCATCATGATGATCCACACTCAGTTGAACACCGTCTTCGGTTTCTTTAATCACCACATTTAAATCACGGCGTTTAAACTCAAAACGAATACTTTCAAAAGCCTTAATCACATCAATCTGAATATAATGTTGTACTTCAGCTAACGTATGCGGATAGTGCATGATTAAGCCCAAACGTTGCTGCCAACTACGTGGGTTTTGCACAGCTCTCGGCGTGATTCTTGCCACTTGTAAAGCCTGCATCTTGGTGACATCTAAGCGCAATGCTTTGACTAAGCCCCAACACAACAACAGCATAATAAAGGTGAATGGTAAGGCACTCATCATGGTGGCCGATTGTAGTGCGCCTAGCCCACCAACCATTAATAGGAGGATCGACAAGACCGCCATTAAAACAGTCCAGAACAAGCGTTGCCATATCGGCGAATTTTCTGTTTTCGCAGTGAGATAATCGGTCACCAATGCACCAGAATCCGCAGAGGTAACAAAGAACAATACCACCAGCAGTGTCGCAATAAGACTAAACACACCTGAAAAAGGCAGGTGGGTTAAAAACTCAAACAATGCAACTGATGAATCTTTTTGTACCGCAGAAATCAGCCCCGTCTGCCCTTGTTCCATAATACTAAACAAGGCAGCATTGCCAATAAATCCCATCCAGATCAAGGTAAAGCCTGTCGGAATAAGCAGTACACCGACAATAAACTCTCGAATGGTTCGACCTTTTGAAACACGCGCAATAAACATACCGACAAATGGTGACCAAGAAATCCACCATGCCCAATACATAATGGTCCACCCCCCAATCCAGCCATTCGATTGATAAGCATATAAATTAAAGGTCATGCTAAACAAATTCGAAATATACTGCCCAGCGTTTTGAATGGTTGCTTGCAGGATATAAATACTGGAACTGGCAAGGAATACAAAGCCCAGTAATACCAAGGCTAAAATTAGATTCAGTTCAGAAAGTCGTTTGATTCCCTTATCTAATCCAAGGAAAACCGACAATGAAGCCAGCGTACTCACCACAATAATTAAAAAGATTTGGGTGCTAATATTACTTTCCCAGCCAAATAAATAATTTAAGCCAGAGTTAATTTGCGTTACCCCAAATCCTAACGTGGTAGCTACACCAAATACGGTACCAATGGTGGCAAAGGTATCGACCGCATCTCCGATTGGACCATGAATTCGTTGGCCAATAATCGGAAATAAACCCGAACGAACTTTGAGTGGCAAGTTATAGCGAAAAGCAAAATAAGCCAGCGTTAAACCCACAACCGCATAGATAGCCCAAGCATGTAAGCCCCAATGGAAAAAGGTAATTCTCATTGCTTCTTGGGCAGATTCAATGGTTTGTGGATCACCGGCAGGTGGATTGACATAATGCATGACAGGTTCTGCAACACTGAAGAACATTAACCCGATCCCCATACCCGCAGTAAATAGCATGGCAAACCATGACCCATTACTATACTCAGGCTGGCTATGATCAGGTCCAAGCTTGATTTTACCCATGTCAGAAAAGGCAATAAAAATCAGCACAATTAAAAATATTGCGACAGATAAAACATAGAACCAACTAAATGAATCGGTGATCCAGCGGTTCATCCTTTGAGTAATCAGTTCAAAGGCATTTGGTGCAAAGACAACAACGGCTAAAAAAAGCGCAATAATTCCAACAGTGCTCAAGAAAACATTTGGATTGACATTGTCAAACCAAGTGATTTTTTTGGAAGGCATATTTCCTCCAGGTTTTTATACTCAATGGACAGACTTTTTAAAGTCAAAAAAAGGCATTCACAGGTGTGAAAAAAGACGAATCCTGTAGAACAGCGATTGGATTCAGGCCACATTATAATTTAAATTAACATTTTCAACAATTTACTAAATGTAACAAGATCATTAGCTCATGATTTTGGTTTATTTTCAATATATTGCAAGGCAATCATCCGTGAGACGATCAGGGCAAAATACATCACACCACAGAACATTTGCAACATTGAAATCACCCGCGCAGCAGGTGCAACAGGAATCAAATCGGACAATCCCGTTGCCGATTGCAAACTAAAACTAATGAACAATAAATCCAGCCAAGATTGGTAGTCCGCAACATGATTTGGGTTTTGAAAACTCTGCGGAACCAGCAATTGACAAATACTGTATAAGAAGGCAAATCCCCATGCGATCAGGGTAAATACCGCACCCGCAGCAAACAGTTCATCTTTGGTTAAATAACGATCTGCAAACATATAGCGGATTAGGCCATATGCTGCACAAAAATAAGCAGCTGCTTCAAATGAATGTGCAAAGATTTGCAAAGTAACAGAATGAAAACCGATCAGCATCAGAAAGGACAGTACAAATGCCCCCGTGACAAAAGTTAAGCCCAACAGTGTAAATGTCGGTGTTTGTCGAATCACTTTGGCAATAATCAGTAATGCAGAGACACCGAGTAACCAAGTTAAAATTTGATAACTTCTGCTGGCATTGGTATAGACAGATAAAACTAAAATAAGCAGTTGGACCAACAATAACCATGCTGACGGTAATTGTTTAAAACCTTTCCAAAATTCGATCATTGAACGCATATTTTCTGATTCTGATTGTTCTTTTAAACATTCAAATTAACATATTCATGGGGTTTCTTAAATCCTTTCAATTTTTCGTGATAATTCAACTGATCTATCAGCATAAAACAAGCTTTATATCGCTTAAAAGCTGAAACTGGGATGATGGAGTTCTGGCTTTGCATCGCCCATAAAAAAACACCTTCGAGAAGGTGTTTTTTAAGCTGATCTCAAATCACTTAGTGATCTGAAGCACCAGAGATACCAATACCTGTTTGTGAACGTACAAACTGTGCATCAAATGCTTTGCGCTCTGCTTCTGCACGTGCAGATTTGTCTGTCACAGAGAACAACCAGCAGCAGATGAATGCTAATGGCATAGCAAAGATTGCAGGACCATTGAATGAGTTGATCGGAGTATCAGAGATTTTTAATGTGTCTACCCAAACTGCTTTAGATAAGATAATTAAAGTCACCGCTGTCACTAGACCGACAACACCACCTACAACAGCACCACGTGTAGTTAAGCCTTTCCAGAACATTGAAAGAACCAATACTGGGAAGTTTGCACACGCCGCGACAGAGAATGCTAAACCCACCATGAAGGCAACGTTTTGCTTCTCGAACAAAATACCTAAAATCATCGCAAAAATCGCAAGACCAAGTGTTGCAATCTTCGACATACGTAATTCAGATTCAGGGGTAGTTTGACCTTTTTTCAGTACGTTTGCGTACAAGTCATGTGAAATTGCTGAAGCACCTGACAATGTCAAACCTGCAACTACCGCAAGAATCGTTGCAAATGCAACTGCTGAAATAAAGCCCATGAACAGATCGCCACCCACTGCATCTGCAAGGTGTACCGCTGCCATGTTGTTACCGCCAACTAATTCTAGTTTGCCAGTTACAGCCATTTTAGCAACATCAATAAATTGTGGGTTGTTTGATACGAAAAGGATCGCACCGAAACCAATAATGAAAGTTAATAAATAGAAGTAACCAATGAAGCCTGTTGCAACAACCACAGATTTACGCGCTTCTTTAGCATCTTTAACTGTAAAGAAACGCATAAGAATGTGTGGTAAACCTGCTGTACCAAACATGAGTGCTAAACCAAGTGACAAAGCATCGAGTGGGTTTTTCGCCAAACTGCCTGGTCCCATAATTTTGGTTGCATCATCAAGACTGACATCATGTACTTTTGCAAATACATCAATAGACTGTCTGAACATTTCAGAGAAGCTATAACCGACAGAATGCATCACCATGAACGCCATGAATGTTGCACCTGAAAGTAACATCACTGCTTTAATGATCTGTACCCAAGTTGTTGCCAACATGCCACCGAAGATCACATAAGCCATCATCAGAAGACCAACAATCACAACTGCGATGTTATAGTTCAAACCAAATAACAGTTTGATCAGCTGACCAGCACCCACCATTTGAGCAATCAAATAGAAAGCCACAACAACAAGCGAACTGATTGCTGCAAGTGTACGTACTGGTTTTTCTTCTAAACGGAACGAAACCACGTCAGACAGGTTATATTTACCTAAGTTACGTAGGCGCTCAGCAACCAAGAACAATACGATTGGCCAGCCAACCATGAAACCCAGTGAATAAAGCAAGCCATCAAAGCCTGAGCTAAACACCAATGCAGAAATACCCAAGAACGATGCAGCAGACATATAGTCACCTGCAATCGCTAAACCATTTTGGAAACCAGAGATACCACCACCAGCGGTATAGAAGTCTGCAGTATTGGTGGTTTGTTTTGCAGCCCATTTGGTAATAAATAAGGTTAAACCAACAAAAATTGCAAACATAATGATTGCATGCCAGTTGGTCGCTTGCTGCTGAGCTTCACCTAAATCTGGGCCTGCTTGTGCAACAGTAGAAAGCAGTGCAGTAGATGCAAGAGCTGCTTTAGTCTTTAAAGAGTTCCATTTCATCTTAGTGCAGTCCTTTTTCGTGGGCGATTGCTTCGACTTCTTTCATTGCATCTGCATTCAATTGATCCAATTTATTGTTGGCAATATATGAGTACACACCACACAATACGAAAGATAAAACAATAATTCCTAGACCTAAAGGAATTCCCCAAGTGGTGATACCACCACTAAATGAACTCATTAAAAATTCTTTGTTATAGCCAACTAAAAGCATAAATCCAACATAAACGAACAACATAATTGCAGTTAATGTCCAGCTTAATTTACTTTTTTTAGCAACCATTTCCTTGAATTTTGGATTTTGTAGAATCGCCTCTACCTGTCTCTCATCCATAACCATGCTCCTTGATAAGCGACCAGAACGCTGGTTGCTTTTTTTAGTCTTTTTTTACATGGTCAAAATTAACAATATTGTGGGGTTCTCGTAACTTAGACTTTGGTCGTTAAATTTTGAGCAAAATAAACGAGACAGTTCATGTATGCGTTATTATAGGCGCAGCTTTTTATACTGTAGTCCTTATGAACAGTTGGTTAATTATAGGGGTTCTGGCCCTTTACATCCTCATTCTATTCGTTTGTGCCTTCTTTGGTGAGAAGCATGCGAGTCGATTAAGCACGCGCGGCAGGATGCTTCTCTTTAGTCTAACATTGGGGGTATATTGCTCATCTTGGACATTTTATGGAGCAACAGGTGCTGCAGTACGTGAGGGGATTATTTTCCTTCCGATTTATTTAGGACCTTTATTATTTGTCTGGCTAGGTTATGACATTTGGCGCCGTTTAGGTCGCGTTCGACAACATCATGCGATTTCTTCGATTGCCGACTTTGTCGCAGCACGTTATGGTAAAAGTGGAACATTAGCATCCTTAGTGACCATCTTGGCTGTAATCGCCATTATTCCTTACTTAGCACTACAATTACGCGCCATTGCGCTTAGCGCTTCCGTCATGCTCGATCACAATACCCAAGTGGTCTCCACCACCACCAATGGTGTGCTTGGTCTTACCGCTGTATTGGCGATCTTGGCCATGATGTTTGGCACAAGACAAATTGCCAATACCGAACAACATGGCGGTTTAATGCTTGCCGTTGCTTTTGAATCATTTGTAAAACTATTTGCCCTGCTCTGCGTGGCCTTTTTCTTTATTTTTGATCATCCACAAAATATCGTACAAATCTCACAGGATGTGCAAAAGACTTTTCATGAGGTACAACTGTTTGGTGTGCCAGACACCTTCTGGGTTCAAACATTACTTGCTTCATTGGCGATTATCTGTTTACCGCGTCAGTTCCATGTGGCCGTGGTTGAGTTACGCGATGAAAAACATATTCGTGGTGCAAGAAGGTGGTTTGCGGCATATTTGATTCTGACCATTATTGCCATTATTCCAATCGCCAGTTGGGCACTGCATGCAGCACCTAAGTATCTGACCATTCCTGATGTTGCAGTACTCTCATTACCGATTAGTTATAACCAAGACTGGTTATCTTTACTGGCATTTTTAGGCGGTTTTTCAGCATCAACAGGGATGCTATTAGTCTCTTCTGTGGCACTGTCCATCATGCTCAGTAATGACTTGATTATGCCTTCTCTATGGAAGTTTGGCATTCTTTCTCGTCATGACAAACGCTTACCACAAGTACTTAAATTTACCCGTCGTGTGTGTATTTTAGCGGTAATGTTACTCGGATTTTTATTCTTCCACTTCTTTAATGATATTGACCAATTATCTACCTTCGGACTATTGGCTTTTAGTGCGGTTGCACAATTTTCACCGGCTTTAATTGGTGGTTTATACTGGCGTGGCGGAAGTCGCCAAGGGGTGTATGCAGGCTTGGTTGTAGGCTTTATCCTTTGGTCATATACCTTATTATTGCCAACGATTTTACGTAGCTTACCTGTTGAATATAGCCAGTTTGCACATCAATTTTTGATGTTTGGACCTTTAAATATTGAATGGTTAAGACCAGAAGCCTTATTTGGTTTTGAATCTTTTGCCCCGCTTACCCATGGTGTAATCTGGGCACTTGGTTTAAATATTACCTTATATATTTGGGTCTCTCGTATTTATCGTCCTAGTATTGCTGAACAAATACAGGCAGAAAGCTTTTTCTATTATGAAACCAAGCCCTTACCTGCACAAAACACCTCTACCGATATTAATTATTTACACCATGATGTCGCTAAACTTAAAGTTGGTGATCTGATTGCACTAGCCAAACGGATTACTGGTGAAGGCCCAGCAACCCATGCCTTTCAGCAATTTTGTACCATGAACAATGTGGTGCTCAATGAAAATAGCAGTGCCAATGGGATGTGGTGGCGGTTCACTGAACAATACCTCGCAGGCACAATCGGGGCAGCCTCTGCACGGACATTACTCACCACGGCTATGGTCAATAATGGCTTGGCATTGGGCCAAGTGGCAAATATTCTCGACCAAGCGTCACAATGGCAACGCTTTAACCAAAATCTTATCATGACCATGATTGACCACATGACCCAAGGCGTCAGTGTGGTTGATGAAAACATGTGTTTGGTCGCGTGGAACAATCAATATTTAAAGCTGTTTGATTATCCAAAAGATTTAGTCTATGTCGGCTGCCCAATTGCCGATTTGATTCGTTATAACGCAGAGCGTGGCGAATGTGGTCCAGGCTCGGTAGAAGAACATGTACGTAAGCGAATTCATTGGATGAAAGTCGGGAGCGCACATGAGTTTGAACGGATTCGTAAAGATGGCCGTGTGATTCAAATGCGTGGTAATCCCATTGAAGGTGGTGGTTTTGTTACAACCTTTGCGGATATTACTGCATTCCGTGAAAATGAAGCGGTACTTGAAGCACGTGTGTCTGATCGTACCCAACAGCTTGCAAATGCCTTATCTGAACAACAACTGGCACGTGAGCAAGCCGATAAAGCCAATATGTCAAAAAGTCGCTTTATTGCAGCAGCCAGTCACGATTTACTTCAGCCGATGCATGCAGCACGCTTATTCAGTACTGCTTTAGAACAAAGCGTACAATCGGATGAAGATCGTAAAACCTTACAACAACTTGATCGTGCCTTACATGGTGCCGAAAGCATGTTGTCTGCCCTTTTGGATATTGCACGGCTGGAAGGTGGTTCAATCCAACCGAAACGCCAAGCTTATCCACTGCATGATTTATTAAGTGATTTAGAACTGCAATTTAAATCAATCGCCGCACAACGTAATATCCAATTGCGTGTCCATGATGCTCAATTCTGGATTGATACCGACCCACAATGGATCCGTCGTATCATCCAAAACTTTGTCAGCAATGCCTTACGTTATACTGCTCGTGGACGTGTGATTGTTGGTGTATTACGCGCGTCTAATCGGCCAAATCATATCCGTATCGGTGTCTGGGATACCGGCCCAGGGATTGCAGAAGAACAACGCATTAAGCTGTTTCAAGAATTTGAGCGTTGTGGACATACCTCACCATGGGGTGAGCAAGGTCTAGGACTTGGTCTGGCAATCGTCCAACGTATGACCAGTTTGCTTGATTATCCTGTGCATGTTTACTCTGAACTAGGTAAAGGCTCATGCTTTATGATTGATGTGCCAATGGTAGCAGCACCTAAACTGGTTTCATCACCTGTACAAGCGGTACCATTAAAAGCCAAAGCTTATAAAATCTTATGTTTGGACAATGATGATACGATTTTGGAGGGTATGGCAACGCTACTGACCAAATGGGGTTATCAAGTCTTTAAAGCCACTGAACCTGAACAAGCTTTGGAAATTATTCAAAAAGAAAATATTCAAGTCTGGCTGGTTGATCAGCATTTAAATCATGGCAAAATTGGCTTAGATTTTATTGTTGAAAACCGTCAGGAAAATGTTCCTTCAGCACTGATTACTGCAGATTCTGATCCTGAATTACCAGAGCGTGTTAAAGACCTCAATGTGGTGTTGTTGAAGAAACCATTGAAACCTGCTTCTCTACGTGCATGGTTATCTGGCTTGAAGATTTCTAAATAATCTTCCACTACGTTCAACCCTTTTCAGTTTATTGATCACGTTCTTCTTTAATGTTTTGAAACATTTACAACCTCTAGACCATTGCGTTCTAGAGGTTTTGTAACGCAATTTTTTAAGTGGAATAGCAATTTTTTTTAAGCTTTGTGCAAAAGCATTCAAAAAAAAGCAAAACTCGAACCCATTTATTGACTAAAAACTTCAAAGCCCTCTTTTCTATGGCAAATAACATCAAAATAGTAAATATACACTTGTATAGTTAGTTACAATTTTCTATTTATATGATTTTAAAAAATAAAAAACTACTTTTCACCCTGTCTACAACTTTAGTCGTATTCCTATTGCATCTCAGATAAATCAAAAATTACTTCAAGACAAAACTACGCTCATGTTTAGGAAAACAAAAACAGCGTTTGAATTCAATTTTAAATAGGATTTTTAACCATGAATATTTCAGAAACTGTTCCACATGGGCTACACCAAGCTCAACAATTTCATCGTCAATATGGTGCAAATGCAATCCTGCCTGAAATTGATTGGCAAGATCTGTTTAAACACAGCAAACTCCACGACACACAAATACAAGCACTCAACACGATTTATCAAGCAGCTGTGCCTTTAGCACTTCAAGTGTTTGAGGAATTAAAATTTGATGTATTTACCCCTGTTGCTTATCATCCTCAAGGCTTAGGTCTGTTTGATAAATTAGCGCAACAGGAAGAAAAACTGGTTCAACGTCTCGAAGATGAATGCGAATGCTTAAATGATGAAGTTCGTCATCAAGTGTGGAGCATGTTACTACGTGGCGGTGCGGTACTGGTCTTTAAAGCATGGTTAGGTAAAGTAAAAACCGGCGAAAATATCTTAGATATGACCCAATTCGATGAATTATCAGATTTGCTTTTTATCAAAACCTCACCAACAACATTGGCAGCTCGTTTAAAAATCGATGCACATGCGGATTACGACCATGTTTTCCTAATGTATGGCAATGATGTGTTTCTAGACCGTTTTAATAGCTTAGAAGCAGCTGCTTTATTTGTAGATTTAGGTGTTTATGATGCAGCATTCTTAAGTCTACGTGATGACCGAGTTGCAGATTATCTAAAATCTAAAGGCTATGTCACCCATGAACAAATTGAAGATTTAAAATGTGCTTTAAATCCATTGGGTTGCCCTGATCAAGTTTCGAAACAAGACTGTTTAGCTTAATCCTCATGCTTGAATGATGCATAAATAAAGCCAGTCAATTGACTGGCTTTCTGCGATTTAGCTTAAAGATTACTTCGTACTTTAAAATAAGAATATCTGCTCAGCTAGTTTAAGGTATGTACTGATGCTTTACCCTCAATAAAAAGTCAGGTATTTCACTTAATATTGATCAGTTTAAGTTTTAATCCTCCCCAGCCCTCCTTTTAAAAAGAAGGGCGTTTTCCCTTGCTAAGAATAATTTAGCTTCGGGTCGTGGAGGCTAAGCATTTTATCGCTTATTAATACAATGCTTTAGGCAATTTAATCTGAATAATTTCATTATCATCCGCACGCTTTGCATTTCGTCCTGATGAACCTGGAAAGTTATTGTCATTTAAAACAGTTAAGGTATTTTTATTTTCAATAATCACATCTTCAATGGTTTCAAATGGAAAAGCAAAAGTTGTTGCTGTACCAATATCTCCATCTCGCGCTGTCCCATATAAATTATTCGGGTTGGCGATATTCATAAGATCAACTAAGTCAGAACGTTTTACCGCTTTACCAGAATCCCCTAATTCAATTTGAATCAGCTTCTTATAACCATCTAACTTGTTTTGACTCGCATCACGCTCAATGATAATGCCAGACTTATCATCAAACATTTGGAAGTCACCAATATTGGTCGCCTTGGCATTCAAGGTAAAATAATAATATCGACCAGTATACGCTTTCTTCTTCACATCAAATTGTGAGATAAGCAACTGTTGTGTGGTCTCGCCTTTTAACGGTTTTTCTAACAAAGGATATAAATATTGACCATCCTTAGACAATGCCATTCCTTCAAAGCCACCGCTTTGCTGAACCAAAGGCTCTACATAATTTATGTTGGCTTTATTGAATTGATTTTGCGGAGAACGCAATTCCACACCAGCTTTCAATGGATGAGGTAATGCAATCGGCGCATCAAGCAGTATTCCATCTTTATCAAAATGCAGTAAATATGGTCCAAATTCATCCCCAATCCAATAAGTACCATCCGCAGTACGTTGAATCGATTCAGGATCAAAATCCGCCCCAGTGAGTAAACGATCTGTGCTGTTTTGATTGACGATTGAAAATGGTATTAATTTATTGGGATCACGAAGCTGAATAAAGCTCATCACTTGAACTTTTGCAGATCCTGCCGATTTCGTCCGAAAATCAGGTTTTACTTGATAAACACGGAGTAAAAAGTCAGATGAATTGTCTTGTGTACCAAAGCCATTGTCTGCCATGACCATATAAGTGCCATCACCGTTCTTTACAGCACCCGAAAAGCCTTGAACTGGCTGACCTTTAAAAGGTGGAAATATGCCATTGGCGCCCTTTACAAATGCACCTGAGTTTGGACCGGCTGCATAAGTTTCGACATCAAGTTTGGCAAATGAAACCAAGGTCGGTACAGTAACAGATGGTTCAAATGAGAAATCATTGTCATCATCATTACATGCGGTTAAAGCCAATACGCCTAACGCTAAAACAGAGTAAGCAATTTTTTTCATAAAGGTCTTTTTTATTGATTTAAATGAGCTTTATTAGAAACCAATAGCATGACATTTTGAGGTCATTTCAATGACAATATTACGTCAGTTTAATGATACGTAGATATGCTTCACGCAGCATATACTCCACCTTATAAGCGCGCACAAGCTGAATTAACATATTGAATTTAAATAATATTATCAACAGAGTAATCTATTCTATCTACTTTGATTCATATTAGGTTGAGCTAGACTTGAATATCGAACCCCAAATCCATATCACAGGCAGCTTGACCACCACGGATTCCCCAATTTTCAGCGGGAATTTCTCTTAATAAAATTTTGATATGATCTTTGGGAATCCCTAATACAGATAGATTCTCTACAATACTGCGATACAAATTTCGCTTGGTATCCAGTGTACGCCCAGCAAAACAATCAATACGAATCAGGGTGAATTTTTCAGGATAAAGCTTATTCGGTGGACATTGAAAGCGATGCGGTTCATGCACCAATAAACGAATATCACGATCATATTCAGGAATTTTAAAAGCGCTCACCAATGCACGATGAACAGCATCGATGAAGTCCACTTCTTGCGCTACAGAATATTGATAGCGAACTTCAATTGTAGTTGCTGGCATTATTGTTCTCGATTTATATTATTTTAAATCGAAAGAATAGCATAATTTATAGACAACCCTAACAATTCAACTGATATCAATTCAGCTGCTTCCACATCTTTTCAATAATATAATAATCCATTGAATTAAATTAATTTTTTACTTAGGTAACAATCTTAATAGCCCCGCATTTTTTCCATCTTCCAAAACCCAAATCGAACCATTATGGGCGGGATGGATATCTCGAATGCGTTGCTGCATGTTTAAACGCTGTACCTCACGAACAGGCTTCGATTCAGTATCAACCACAATAATCGCTTCTGAGGATAACCCACCAATCAAGGCTTTGTGACTCCATTTCGGGAATAATTCATCTTGATAAAAGACCAAACTGGAGGGTGATATTACTGGTGTCCAACTGATTTCTGGCGCCTTAAATTCAGGACGCGTCGCATGATCGGGAATGGATTTTCCTGAATAATGATCACCATTGGAAACAATCGGATAACCATAATTTTCGCCCTTCTTAATCAGATTTAACTCATCTCCTCCTTTAGGCCCCATTTCAACCACCCACAATTGATCCTTCGCATCAAAAGCCATACCTAATGGATTACGATGACCCAACGACCATACTTGTTTTGCAATCTCACCTTGCTGAGTAAATGGATGATCTGCAACAACAGTACCATCATCATTCAGTCTTAAAACTTTTCCTAAATTGGAATTCATATCTTGAGCAGGATCAAATTTCTGGCGTTCACCAGAACTAATCCAGAGCTTGCCATCCTTTGCAAAAATCATTCGATGTGCATAATGCCCTTGCCCTGAAACTTTAGGAACTTGTTCCCAAATTCTTTTGATATTGATTATTCGGGGATTTTTCTCTTGAAGATTTAATTCACCACGAATCACAACCGCACCATATCCCCCTTTTCCTGTTTCGGCATAACTTAAATAAATTTGATGATTGTTTGCAAAATCAGGATGTAGAACAATATCGCCTAAGCCCCCTTGCCCACCATAAGCCACTTCAGGAAGCCCTAAAATTTCGATACTTTTCAATGTGGAAGGATCAAACAGTTTTAACTTCCCTCTCCTTTCAGTAATCAGTAAACGTCCATCAACTAACTCAGTCATTGCCCAAGGTTCATCAAATGTCGCGACTTTTTGGATCTGATAGCTCTGGTTAATCAAAGAATTAGCCGTAGTGGTTTGATTATTTTGAGCATTACATGCACTTAACACGCTACAGCTGAGCAATAGGGGTAAATAGATTAAGCACTCTCGAAAAGCCTTCATTTTAGATTCCCTCAATATTGTTATGACTTATCGATTTATTTTAAACAAAAGTATCCATCTCACCATGTCATATTGGTAACTGAGCGAATTGGGTCTTAATTTTTAATTGGATCATCTTGTAAGCTTTAACCTACAACAATCGTAGTGATTAGCGAATATACTGATTTAGGCATTGCGCTTATGATAGCAAACATAAAGAGACAGGAAGTCTCATTGAGAATAAAAAAACACACAGGACGTGAGATTCGACAGGAGTCAAATCTAACACACCAATACGAAGAAAACCCCATCAGGATGATGGGGTTTTCTTTTTGTATCTAAAAAATCTATTTATTTTCAGTTGTTTATGCACTTCAATTCTTCAGATTTCTTTTCATTTCGCTAATCAACACCACGCATAAAAAAACACCCCGTTCTCGCTAGAGATCGGGGTGTTTTAGATTTAAAAGCTGGCGATGACTTACTCTCACATGGGTAACCCCACACTACCATCAGCGCTAAGAGGTTTCACTTCTGAGTTCGGGAAGGGATCAGGTGGTTCACTCTTGCTATTGTCGCCAGCAAACTGTTATGGACTTGTTCGGGTCTTATTTAAATGCCTTACTTCGTACCAAATGAGTTTAACAGAACATTTGAGTTGGGTATTGTAACTAGCTTTTCAACTAAATCAAGTATGTTTGATCTTTTATGAATCAAATGATGCTTCATATACAACTGCTTGGGTGTTGTATAGTCAAGCCTCACGAGCAATTAGTATTGGTCAGCTTCATGCGTCACCGCACTTCCACATCCAACCTATCAACGTCGTAGTCTTCAACGGCTCTTTAGAGGACATAAAGTCCTAGGGAAATCTTATCTTGAGGTAGGCTTCCCGCTTAGATGCTTTCAGCGGTTATCCCTTCCGAACATAGCTACCCGGCGATGCGACTGGCGTCACAACCGGTACACCAGAGGTTCGTCCACTCTGGTCCTCTCGTACTAGGAGCAGATCCTCTCAAATTTCCAACGCCCACGGTAGATAGGGACCGAACTGTCTCACGACGTTCTAAACCCAGCTCGCGTACCTCTTTAAATGGCGAACAGCCATACCCTTGGGACCTGCTTCAGCCCCAGGATGAGATGAGCCGACATCGAGGTGCCAAACACCGCCGTCGATATGAACTCTTGGGCGGTATCAGCCTGTTATCCCCAGAGTACCTTTTATCCGTTGAGCGATGGCCCTTCCATACAGAACCACCGGATCACTAAGACCTACTTTCGTACCTGCTCGACTTGTGGGTCTCGCAGTTAAGCGCGCTTTTGCCTTTATACTCTACGCGTGATTTCCGACCACGCTGAGCGCACCTTCGTACTCCTCCGTTACTCTTTAGGAGGAGACCGCCCCAGTCAAACTACCCACCAGACATGGTCCTCGTCCCGGATAACGGGACAGAGTTAGAACCTCAATATTACCAGGGTGGTATTTCAAGGATGGCTCCATAGCAACTGGCGTCACTACTTCAAAGCCTCCCACCTATCCTACACAAGTAAGATCAAAGTTCAATGTCAAGCTGCAGTAAAGGTTCACGGGGTCTTTCCGTCTAGCCGCGGGTACACCGCATCTTCACGGCGATTTCGATTTCACTGAGCCTCTGCTGGAGACAGCGCCCCCATCATTATGCCATTCGTGCAGGTCGGAACTTACCCGACAAGGAATTTCGCTACCTTAGGACCGTTATAGTTACGGCCGCCGTTTACTGGGGCTTCGATCAAGAGCTTCGCTTACGCTAACCCCATCAATTAACCTTCCAGCACCGGGCAGGCATCACACCCTATACGTCCACTTTCGTGTTTGCAGAGTGCTATGTTTTTAATAAACAGTTGCAGGGGCCTGGTTTCTGTGGCTGCCAATAGCTCAAGGAGCAAGTCCTATCACCGTCAGCAGCGTACCTTCTCCCGAAGTTACGGTACCATTTTGCCTAGTTCCTTCAGCAGAGTTCTCTCAAGCGCTTTGGTCTACTCGACCTGACCACCTGTGTCGGTTTAGGGTACGATTCCTGTGTAACTGAAGCTTAGAGACTTTTCCTGGAAGCATAGTATCAGCCACTTCGCTAGTAAACTAGCTTGCTATCAGCTCTCAGCATAGAGCACCCCGGATTTGCCTAAGATGCATGCCTACTGCCTTTCACCTGGACAACCAACGCCAGGCTGACTTAACTTTCTCCGTCCTCTCATCGCATTACACAGAAGTATTGGAATATTAACCAATTTCCCATCGACTACGCCTCTCGGCCTCGCCTTAGGGGTCGACTCACCCAGCCCCGATTAACGTTGGACTGGAACCCTTGGTCTTTCAGCGAACGGGTTTTTCACCCGTTTTGTCGTTACTCACGTCAGCATTCGCACTTCTGATACCTCCAGCATACTTCTCAATACACCTTCATCGGCTTACAGAACGCTCCCCTACCACGTATACATAGTATACATCCGCAGCTTCGGCATATAGTTTTAGCCCCGTTACATCTTCCGCGCAGGCCGACTCGACTAGTGAGCTATTACGCTTTCTTTAAAGGGTGGCTGCTTCTAAGCCAACCTCCTAGCTGTCTATGCCTTCCCACATCGTTTCCCACTTAACTATAATTTGGGGGCCTTAGCTGGCGGTCTGGATTGTTTTCCTCTTGACTACGGACGTTAGCACCCGCAGTCTGTCTCCCGGATAGTACTCATAGGTATTCGGAGTTTGCATCGGTTTGGTAAGTCGGGATGACCCCCTAGCCGAAACAGTGCTCTACCCCCTATGGTATTCGTCCGAGGCGCTACCTAAATAGCTTTCGGGGAGAACCAGCTATCACCGAGTTTGATTAGCCTTTCACCCCTATCCACAAGTCATCCCCTGGCTTTTCAACGACAGTGGGTTCGGTCCTCCAGTTAGTGTTACCCAACCTTCAACCTGCTCATGGATAGATCACCCGGTTTCGGGTCTATACCCAGCAACTAAACGCCCTATTAAGACTCGATTTCTCTACGGCTCCCCTATGCGGTTAACCTTGCTACTGAATATAAGTCGCTGACCCATTATACAAAAGGTACGCAGTCACCGAACAAGTCGGCTCCCACTGCTTGTATGCATGCGGTTTCAGGATCTATTTCACTCCCCTCACAGGGGTTCTTTTCGCCTTTCCCTCACGGTACTGGTTCACTATCGGTCAGTCAGGAGTATTTAGCCTTGGAGGATGGTCCCCCCATATTCAGACAAGGTTTCACGTGCCTCGCCCTACTCGTCATCATTATATGTGCCCTTTCGTGTACGGGACTATCACCCTCTACGGTAGCACTTCCCAGAGCTTTCCGCTAAAACACATATAACTTAATGGGCTGATCCCCGTTCGCTCGCCGCTACTGAGGGAATCTCAATTGATTTCTTTTCCTAAGGGTACTGAGATGTTTCACTTCCCCTCGTTCGCCTCGCATGACTATGTATTCATCATGCGATACCTACCTTATGGTAAGTGGGTTTCCCCATTCAGAAATCTCCGGATCACAGGATATTTGCCGCCTCCCCGAAGCTTATCGCAGGCTATTACGTCTTTCATCGCCTCTGACTGCCAAGGCATCCACCACATGCACTTAATTACTTGACTATACAACCCCAAACAGTCGTTAATCCCTACAAGGAGGATCAACAATGTGAACTTAATCACTTCTATTTGTTGCCTGTGAACTTAATCACCATACAGCTTCAATTTAATTCATATACCAAAACGCTTGATTCAGTTTTATCGCTAGTGCTCATTTCACTCAACATTAACAATTACTTGCTAACATCAACTAAAACGAGTTTAAACAATTATTTCAACTCAAATATATTCTGTTAATGATTCACTACCGCCTCGTCAGCGAGTAGTTAACTGTGATAAATCACAGAACTTAATAAGCTATCGGCTTACTAAGTTCTGTAATCACTTAGTCTTTAATTAGTGGTGGAGACTAACGGAGTCGAACCGTTGACCTCCTGCGTGCAAAGCAGGCGCTCTACCAACTAAGCTAAGTCCCCAGCTTAAGATCTTAATATATCTGCTCTTCTGTGTTCAGTAGACTTGGTGGGTCTGACAAGACTTGAACTTGTGACCCCACGCTTATCAAGCGTGTGCTCTAACCAACTGAGCTACAGACCCTCAGATACATCAATGAAGAACAACTTGTTGTGGATTCTTACCAATCGTCAATCTTTCGTTAAGGAGGTGATCCAGCCGCAGGTTCCCCTACGGCTACCTTGTTACGACTTCACCCCAGTCATCGGCCACACCGTGGTAAGCGTCCTCCTTACGGTTAGACTACCTACTTCTGGTGCAACAAACTCCCATGGTGTGACGGGCGGTGTGTACAAGGCCCGGGAACGTATTCACCGCGGCATTCTGATCCGCGATTACTAGCGATTCCGACTTCATGGAGTCGAGTTGCAGACTCCAATCCGGACTACGATCGGCTTTTTGAGATTAGCATCCTATCGCTAGGTAGCAACCCTTTGTACCGACCATTGTAGCACGTGTGTAGCCCTGGTCGTAAGGGCCATGATGACTTGACGTCGTCCCCGCCTTCCTCCAGTTTGTCACTGGCAGTATCCTTAAAGTTCCCACCCGAAGTGCTGGCAAATAAGGAAAAGGGTTGCGCTCGTTGCGGGACTTAACCCAACATCTCACGACACGAGCTGACGACAGCCATGCAGCACCTGTATGTAAGTTCCCGAAGGCACCAATCCATCTCTGGAAAGTTCTTACTATGTCAAGACCAGGTAAGGTTCTTCGCGTTGCATCGAATTAAACCACATGCTCCACCGCTTGTGCGGGCCCCCGTCAATTCATTTGAGTTTTAGTCTTGCGACCGTACTCCCCAGGCGGTCTACTTATCGCGTTAGCTGCGCCACTAAAGCCTCAAAGGCCCCAACGGCTAGTAGACATCGTTTACGGCATGGACTACCAGGGTATCTAATCCTGTTTGCTCCCCATGCTTTCGTACCTCAGCGTCAGTATTAGGCCAGATGGCTGCCTTCGCCATCGGTATTCCTCCAGATCTCTACGCATTTCACCGCTACACCTGGAATTCTACCATCCTCTCCCATACTCTAGCTTCCCAGTATCGAATGCAATTCCCAAGTTAAGCTCGGGGATTTCACATCCGACTTAAAAAGCCGCCTACGCACGCTTTACGCCCAGTAAATCCGATTAACGCTCGCACCCTCTGTATTACCGCGGCTGCTGGCACAGAGTTAGCCGGTGCTTATTCTGCGAGTAACGTCCACTCATCCTAGGTATTAACTAGAAGAGCCTCCTCCTCGCTTAAAGTGCTTTACAACCATAAGGCCTTCTTCACACACGCGGCATGGCTGGATCAGGGTTCCCCCCATTGTCCAATATTCCCCACTGCTGCCTCCCGTAGGAGTCTGGGCCGTGTCTCAGTCCCAGTGTGGCGGATCATCCTCTCAGACCCGCTACAGATCGTCGCCTTGGTAGGCCTTTACCCCACCAACTAGCTAATCCGACTTAGGCTCATCTATTAACGCAAGGTCACAAGTGATCCCCTGCTTTCCCCCGTAGGGCGTATGCGGTATTAGCATCCCTTTCGAGATGTTGTCCCCCATTAATAGGCAGATTCCTAAGTATTACTCACCCGTCCGCCGCTAGGTCAATTACCGAAGCAATCTCCCCCGCTCGACTTGCATGTGTTAAGCCTGCCGCCAGCGTTCAATCTGAGCCATGATCAAACTCTTCAGTTAAAAATCATTAGTGACTTAAGGTCACAATTCTGGCTCATCAATGTACTGACAAATTCTCTCAAATAAACTTCGAGTAATTTAAACCAATCAATCAATGATAATATTTCGATTAATCAATCAGTAAAAATCCACACAAGTTGTTCTTCATATTCTCTTAATGATCTTCTCAATGCTTCGTCAGCATCAAGCTAGGTCGGCTATACTACTCTCTATCTCTAAAAAGTCAATCAATAATGTTAATTATTTTTTCCAACAAACCCAACTCCAATCTCATCTTAAAATCTCAATTCGAAATCTTAACAACTTAATCAAGTGCCTGATTTATCAGAAGTTTTATTTAACATCACCGCCGATGGATGTGCATTCTACAGCATTCCTTACCCAACACAACCCCTTTTTTTAATTATTTTTCATTTTATCTATCACTTGCTTATTTATTCTTCTAAAACAGCACTTTTTCTTTAAAAATCTGCTTTTTTGCATAAAAACACAGCAATAAAAAAACCAATACCCCCATCATACATTTGCTAAAACAACTAAAACGGCCTCTTGTATACCTTTAGCATTGTTATAAATGCAATTTAATAGGGATACGGCGAGTAAAATCCATAAAAGGAGATGGGTCAGCTTACTATTGAGTAGAAGCATCGAACTCTTCCCGATAAAGAGATCAATGTTCTATCCCAACTCAAACAATTAGACTCGCTAAAACCAACGCTATAAAACCAACTCTATAAAATCGGGTTCTATAAAACCAAGCTCTATCTGTATTTGGATGTATGTCTATATAAGTCGAGTACAATCTATGGATCCCTACCACCATTAAAGACGATCTTAAAGCGGATTAGGGCTGGCGCCTTGCTCTAGATAAGCCAAGATCATCAAAGTTAATTCTTTTTTTAGCTGCTGTTCTGAAATTAGAAAATTATTATGACTGACATAACGCATCATGGTAAAAAGCGTACTATTGATAATCACAAAGGATTTATTTTTAAGTACTTCAAAACTCCAATGATTAAAAAAACGGCTAAACACATACAATCCCACTTCATAGAAATGCTTTTCTAACACTTTTGCTGCTTCTGAGTTGTTATAGCCATGCCAATGTTTAAGCACTTCAATAAAAAAACCGCCATCGGCTTTCATCATGTCAAAACCGAATTGAAGACTAAGTGGAATGATTTCTTCTAAGCTCAATCCTTCTTGGCTAATTGCAATGTGTTTCAGCGCAAGCCCCAGTTGCTCACTTTTACGACTTAAAAGCTCCTGAATAATTTCTTCTTTATTGCCAAAATACTGATAGATAGAACCAACACTGACACCTGATTTTTCTGAAATTTTGGGTGTGGTGACGTTGATTAAGCCATATTCAGCAACACATAATTGAGTTGCTTCTAAGATACTATCTACGACATTCCGAGCACGTTGTTGTTGTGGTTGTTTTCTCATCTTGCGGTTCACTCCAAAATGCGAATTGAATGCGAATAATTATTCATATTAGAGTTTGACTAAACAATAATCAGGTCGTGCTCAAAATGCAAACATTAATTAAGCCACAACGCCTTGCCTCATTTGAGACCATGGCACAAACAAATATGAAGTCTAAGCTTTTTTATTATTTTACAGACCAGCAGTTACAACCCAGTTATGACGAATATCTTTCACTCAATCGTGCCTTACAGACTGGTGATATCGCGATGGACAAAGTTATGAATTGGGTGATGACCAATCCGAGACAAAATAGAAAACTTTTTGAAACAGCCTTGTATCAAGGTTTGGATAAACTTCCCAATGAAATCCCTGAATTAACTGATTTTTTTAAAATGGTTGAGCAAGCGCCTACCTGGCTTGATCCAGCTAAAATTGAAACGGCGATCAAATTCACCCATCGTTTAGGGACAAATGGCACTTTTATTTTACGCGATGTGGCTTTAATGACGGGTTATCAATACCCTGGTTTTAATCAACCGTTAATTATGACGGGTGCTTTACATAAATACGCTGGAAAACGCTTAGCTGAAACCCACAAATGGTGGCTTGATGTCAATCAACAAGAGAGTTTCTCTCGTTTTAACAATGGTTTTACTTCAACCATTTATGTGCGTTTTATTCATTCGTTGGTACGGCATCAACTCAATAAATCCAAAGACTGGGATAACGATATTTGGGGAGCACCGATCAATCAATATGATCAAGCCATGACCAACATTGCATTTAGTGCGGTGTTACTTCTCGGTGTCAGAGCCATTGGCATTTTTCCAAGCAAGACCGAATCAGAAGCCATCATGCATTTTTGGAAATATACGGGCTGGTTAATGGGAGTAGATGAAAAATGGCTAGTCAGCAAAGAGTCTGACGCATGGAAACTACTGCAATGGATGAATTATGCCCACCCTAAGGCCGATGAAAGTAGCAAAGCTTTAGCCATCAGCTTATCCAAAGAGCCTTTTGAACGACATTACAAACACTTCAATTCTTTTTTGCAGAAAAAAGCCTATCAAAATCACTTGGATATTACCCAGTTTTTTATTGGGCAACGTAAAATGAAAAACCTAGGACTCAAGCCACGTACTTTGGCTTGGTATCCGCTTTATTTAATTGCAAAAAACACCCTGCTCTACCGTGGTGCTAAACATATCGACAAACTGGATCAATATTTACAACAGAATGGTCGTGCAGAACAAGAATATGCACTCAAACTTTATCAAAATGCTGGGAAACAATTAGCGAGTATGCATCAGTAAGATCTACCCAGCAAACGTACTTCATCATTAAAAAAAACACAAAAAAATAAAGGGAAGCCAATTGGCCTCCCCTTGTTTTACATTACATGACTTCGCGTCACATTACCCATTGATCAATGAGAATGCGTTGCTTCAGAAGCCGAATGATCCATGTTTGGCATATTTTCATGACTCATCTTAGACATATCATGTTGCTGAGCTGCATTCTGTTTTTGGCTTGGCATATAGTCAGGCTCGTTGGTAATCGCCAAATAGAAGATTCCCATAAAAATACAGCTTAAAATAATTGCGATAATCAGCAATTTCCATCCCCAAAACGATTTTTCAGGTGACAACTTATTACTGTCATTACTCATAGAACATCCTCATATTTCTGTAAAAATTCAGTTTTAAATCAATTAAAATTTCATACTAATACGAGCCCAATAATTACGCCCTGTATTATTAAATTGTTGAGTACCGACTTGACCATCCGCACCTACACCCAATTTGTTTAAATGCTCGGTATAGGTTTTATCTAAGACATTGTCGACACCAACAGCAAGATTTAAATCTTTTTGAATGTTATATGACGCATTCAATGCCAAGGTGGTAAAGCTTTTACTTTCACCAGTGTCATAACCCACGATATTACCTTGATTTAAGCTAATACGATCTTGTTTCGCCACTGCACGCCATAATAAACCTAAAGAATATTTATCTTGAACATAACGTAAATTCAAACGACCTTCTAAAGGCGCAATTTGTGGCAATGGTTTATGTGTATCGGTATTTTCGCCCCATGCATACATTGCACTTAAATCCGCTTGAATCGCATCGGTAAATTGATAACCGATCCCCGCTTCAGCACCCGCGATAGTAGCATCGACATTTTTTGCCCCAGCACTGAATGAAGAACCGTGATCATGCCCACCCATTCCAGCTTTTGGATGATTATGATAACTCAATAAAATAAAGTCATTAATCAACCCGGCATATGCTGATGTCCATACACTCAATGCATCATGTTGGTATTGATAACCGAGATCTAACTGTAAAGTTTTTTCAGTGTTTAGATCATTAAACGTCGGTTTAGACATACCAGTATTACCATGTGCAGTACTGAATAGCTCCCAATAATCAGGAACACGCTCCACATAACCCAAACCAATATAAGATTTGGCATTATGCTCAGGATATTGATTTTCTAAACGAATAAATGCACTTGGCAAAGTTTCTTTACGTTGATCATTCAGTTTTAAGGCATCAATTTTAACTTGATCGATACGTGCACCTGTCACCAACTTATAAGCATCATTGAGTTGATAGGTCATTTCTCCGAAAGCACCATAAGATTGGAAGCGCATATCCTCTCTAAATGCAACATTCATGGATGGCATGGTGGGTGATGACATACTGCCACCATGTTTGTTCAGCTGAGAATCCACCCCAGTAATTAAACTGAGCTTATCCCATTCACTGGTCATGGCTAAACGACTATTTAAAGTACGGCGTGTCACCTGCATTGCCATTGGATTCGACACCATTTGATGTGTATTCATATCATGTGTCATTGGTGGTGTACGTAAACTAAAGTTATCCATAATATGGTCGTTATAACTATAGTTCACTTGCCCTTCGAGCTTTTTAATCACAGGGCTTAAATTCTTCTTTTCAACACGTAAGCCTAGGCTTTCACGTGCAAATTGAGAACCATCCATGGTTCGGCCTGCGTATTCAGCCTCACCATCGGCTTTACCACCCGTCAGTTCAACCCATGTATCTTCATCCGGTGTCCAGCCTAAGGCTAAATCGGTATTCCAGCGCTCCCAAGAAGAAGGCACTTTATTACCATCACCATCCTCATAGCTGTTTGACTCAGAACGATTGGCATTGATACGCATATATTTTTTACTGTCACCGACAGCAGCTTCAATGTTGTGATCCAAACGTCCAAAAGAACCGACTAAAACACTGGCTTGACCTTGATAATTTTTATCATCTGTTAAGGTTGGTTTTTGACGTTCAAAAATAACCGTGGCTGCTGAACCTGTATTGGCATATTGGACTGTCTGAGGTCCTTTTACCACCGAAATACGGTCAAAACTTTCAGGTTGAATATACGACGTAGGTGCATCCATGCGTGCTGGGCATGCACCTAAATTTTCGGTACCATCTGTTAAAATTTTAATCCGTGAACCAAACATGCCGCGGAATGTGACATCTCCATTGGTTCCACCGCTTTTAATCGAATTAAAGCCTGCAATACTTTGCAGATAATCAGCACCATCTGTGGCAGGTACAGGTTGAATCGGCTGTTTTGGATCAGCATGAATAATCAAACCATTGGCATCATTATTTAACTGTGCTGTAACCACGATTGGAGCAAGTTGAGCTGCATGTTCCTGATCGTGTGCAAACGTCGCTGTAGAATAACAAGCAACACAAACCGCAGCCGCTAAAGGCTGTAAAAAGAATTGAGGTTGAGCCATTTTCTTTCTCTTAAATCATAAATTAAACAAGGCTGGAGTCAATGAAGACCCTAAAAATTAAGTTTTTGATTTATGCGAAAAGTGGCGGGGCTCGACCTTGGGGAAGTAAAAACAAACGTTGCAATACAAAATAGACATGTCGAAATGCTTTTTGAAATGCAACCAGTCGCACTTGAATGCGATCTAATATTTCTTTGATTTCAAGTTCAGGAGGTAAAACCAGATTGCCATAGACTGTACAGTATTGGCACTGGTGACCCGCATCATGGTGATGTGAACTTGGTTGCTCTGGCACTGCATGCTCAGCATGGGCCAACAGATGCTCATGACTGGCAGCTTCATGTGCAGAAGATGCAGATTGATGTTGATGATGGGTGCTATGTTGATGCTTTTCGTAGAAATGACTTTGTACTAAAGCTTGAGTAATAGTTTCACAGACCGGCGCAATTTGATATTGCTTCGGTAGCAAAGGCTGTAAAAATACAGCAATCTGTAAAAAAACTGCGGTAAAACCGAGCAGTAAACCTATTCTCAACAAAACGTTCGTCTCAACATTTTTCGAGCCAGAGTATAACAAAGCCCAAACAAAATTGGGCTTTGTATTGCAGGAAAATTTTAAAAGTTTTTAAAATTCAACTGACTCAGATCAACGTTTTGCTGGAACTTTTTGCTTTTCACGCTGACGAACCACTTTTTCCACTTTTTCACGCGCACGTTGACGCTTTAAAGGGGATAAGTAATCCACAAATAATTTACCGTTTAAGTGATCCATTTCATGTTGAATACATACCGCCAATAGATCATCCGCTTCGACTTCAAAAGCTTGACCTTCAAGGTTAATTGCTTCAATTTTAACTCGTGACGGACGCTCAACTTTATCGTATATTTGAGGAACAGAAAGACAGCCTTCCTCATAAGATAAGGTTTCTTCTGTAAGCGGTGTTATTTTGGGGTTAATGAACACCATAGGTTGGTCTTTGTCTTCAGACAGATCCATTACGATAAGCTGAATATGCTGATCGACCTGTGTAGCAGCCAGACCAATACCTGGCGCTTCATACATGGTTTCAAACATGTCTGCTGCTAACTGGCGAATTTCATCAGTTACCACATCGACAGGTTTTGCAATGGTGCGTAAACGGGGATCAGGAAAACTTAAAATAGGTAATAAGGCCATACTGTACCCTCTGTTGCTATGCCATTGATCTTAAAACTAAATGAAGAATATGCTTCATTAAAAAAATGTGTGTAATATGCGTATTATAACGCATATAGAGACATAATTTTAGGAATTATGATAATGAAAAAGGTTTTAACTGGCATAACGAACTTTCATGCCAAGGGGTTCAAGAAACAATTACTTGCTGTGACACTATGTTTAAGTGCAGGATTCACTTACATGGAAATCACACACGCAAGTCCAAATACCAATCCACCTGCACTTAAATCCAGTGCACCCAATGTCTATGTGGTGAAACGTGGTGATACTTTATGGGATATTGCGGGGAAATTTTTAAGCAAGCCTTGGCGCTGGCCTGAAATCTGGGCAAGCAATAAGCATGTTAAAAATCCACATTGGATTTATCCAGGCGATAAATTATTGTTGTGTACTTTAGATGGTCGCCCATTGATTGGTGTAGATGAAGGTGATGGTTGTGATGGAATTATTCGTCGTCATCAAGGTGGGACATCTTTACGCCCTCAAATACGCGTTGAATCCTTAAATAATGCGATTTCAGTGATTCCATTATCAGATATTCAACCATGGTTAGAACACAGTATTGTGGTCAATCCTGAATCTTTACAGAACATCCCTTATACCATCGGCGCTGCTGATAATCGTGTGATAACGGGTGCAGGACAAACCGTTTATGCGCGTGGAAATGGCTTAGTCGTGGGTCAACGTTATGGGATCTATCGTGAAGGCAAACCTTATACTTTCCTCAATGCTGAAGGCAAAAAGTTTAATGCAGGCATGGAATTAACTGAGGTTGCTTCTGCAACTGCGGCGGCTGGTGAAAATGATGTCACCACCCTTGAGTTAACCAAAAGTTATAATGCTGAAGTGCGTAAGGGCGACTATGTCCTACCAAGCTATGATGCTGAATTGCCGAGTTTGTTCTATCCAACCACCACCAATGAAGTCAGCAATGGCGGTAAAGTGGTTCGTGTACAAGGTTCAATTGGTACAGCAGCGCAATATAGTGTAGTCACCATTGACCGTGGTAGCTTACAAGGTGCTAAACCTGGGCAAGTCTTTAGTATTTACCAACAAGGTGAAACAGTCCGTGACCCAAAAACCAAAGAGTCTGTGAAATTACCAAGTCAAAAAATTGGTACGCTGATGATCTTTAAGAGTTTTGATCACCTCAGCTATGCCTATATTTTGGAAAGTAATTTACCAATTAAAATGGGTGCTGAAATTAAACCACCTGCAATTGCAGATAACTAAGTTTTTCATGATGTGATTTAAATATGTTGAAGCAGATATCCAATGACCAATATGATGCCATCAGACTTTGGTATTTGGTTCAACATTCGCTCAGCGCTTTTCGTAAATTAGAAACACACTTTGGTTCTATCGCAAAAGCGCTGCAAGCTGAAAATTTAAACCGCTGGTCTGAAGCCAAAATTCATAAAAACCATATTGAAAGAGCCAGTGAATTTTTCACTGCGCTTGGGCAATCCAAATTTCAAGTTTGCTTCGATAAAATTCAACAACATACAGATTTTATTGTTTTAGATACCGACCCTCATTATCCTCAACAACTGCTACCTTATCCTGATCATCCACCAATTCTATTTGGTAAAGGTGCATTTCAGAATCTAAGTCAACCACAAATCGCTATTGTGGGTAGCCGAAAGCCAAGTCCGCATGGCAAACAAGTGGCTTATGATTTTGCTTACTATTTGAGTGAAAAGGGCTTTTTTATTACCAGTGGCCTAGCACTGGGAATTGATGCCGCTGCACATATGGGTGGACTAAAACACCATCGAACCATTGCGGTGATCGGTACAGGCTTAGATCTGGTTTATCCTAGTCAAAATAGACAGTTACAAGAACAAATTTTGCAGCATTCAGGAACGATTCTGACTGAATACCTGCCAGAAACCCAACCTATTCAGCGCAATTTTCCCTATCGAAATCGAATAGTCAGTGGTCTGAGCTTAGGTGTTGTTGTCGCAGAAGCCCAACTTAGTAGTGGTTCACTGATTACTGCACAAGCTGCCGCAGAACAAGGTAAAGTGATTTTTGCAATTCCAGGGCATATTTATGGAGAGCATCATCAAGGATGTCATCAGCTCATTCGTGAAGGGGCCATTCTGGTTGATCATCCAGAACAGATTGTTGAAGATTTAGCACTTCCCACCCAATGGCATTGCGCTCAACAGTCTGAATCACGCTCCCCAATGCCAGAAATTCCCGAGCATTTATTTAAGCTATATCAGTTGCTGGATTGGATTGGGCAAGACTTAGATACGCTTGCTCAAAGCGCAAATTTAGACATTGCACAACTCACAAGCGATCTTATGGAATTAGAACTTTTGGGTCACTGTATTCAACAATCTGGGCGGTACTTACGTTGCCGAGTCAGTTATTAAGGTTCACAATAGTAGCTTATTCCACGAAATGGCAAGGTAAACATAGATGATTACAACCTCAGTTGCTGAAGCTGCACAAATTCTTCAACAAGGTAAAGTCTTGGCTTATCCAACAGAGGCAGTATGGGGTTTAGGCTGTGATCCGTTCAATGAACAGGCTTTTTTAGAAATTTTAAGGCTTAAACAACGCCCTATAGAGAAAGGCGTGATTTTATTGGCAGGACAGCTCTCACAAGTTGAGCATCTATTAACAGAAATTGACCCTATTATTCGTGAACAAATCATTCAATCATGGACGCAACGCTCTAGAGCAGAACGGGCAACAACTTGGCTACTTCCAGCTGATGATAAAATTCCACAATGGATTAAAGGCCAGCATGCTCAGGTTGCAGTTCGTGTAACCAATCACCCTTTGTGCATTGCCTTATGTAATGCCTTTAATGGTTTTATTGTGTCGACCAGTGCAAATTCAGCAGGTTTAGAACCAGCAAGATCTTTACAACAAGCCAGTCAATATTTTGGTTCTGAATTGAATTATTTAAATGGTGATCTTGGTTTAAGTCGCGAACCAAGCAAAATCATTGACGCATCTACAGCGCAAGTGATTCGCGCTTAAGCACTTTAAAATATTCACTCAAACATGAGTTCAGGGCCTGTTGGAATTTCATAAATGGCTTGCGTTGTAGGTTAAAATTGAGCAGGCAAGGCATGAAACGAAGAGAATAGCGAGACTATTTTCGAGTTTCATAACGAAGGCTGAGATAATTTTAGCCACAACCCTGAGCAAGAACAAAGCATTGCTTTGTTTGCAGCGCAAGGCGTAGACGAATTGTCAACAGACCCTCAATATTACCAATAAAAAGGCAAAAAAAAACTCAGCCACATATAGGGTTGGCTGAGTATAAAAAAGGATGCGTTAAACACATCCAGAGGGTATGAAAAATTCAGTGTAGAACAATTTAATTAAGAAATTCTTAATTCGCTACGATGAAAATATTATCCTATAAATTTTTTTTGAATACAAATATATTCTTCTGAGCAAGATCTGTTCATTTAAATGAATTGCAAATAACTGGAATTTCAATAATAAAACTAAGTGTTTAAATTTGTTTTACTATTTGCATTTTTAACAGGTAAATCACTAATTAAAAAACAGATTTTGCTCAGATTTAATACTTTAAAAGGGTAAAAAATAAGTTTCCAAATGAACATTTTTCACCCAAAATACTTTGAATTTTAACTCAATAATGTACTTTTTTTGACACTAAGTGACTTTTTTTGTGCCAATGCAATTCCCACTAAAATGACAATACCACCGATGGTATGCGACATCGTCCAAGCCTCATGCAGCCAGAAGTAGGCAATGATTGCAGTAAATACTGGCATTAAATTCATAAAAATGCTGGTTCGATTTGGACCTAGATATTGTACAGCCATCATCCACAATAAAGGCGCAACAAGAGAAGGTAATATACCCGCATATAAAACGCTGGCGACATTGCCTTGGTTAATCGCATCAATGCCATAATAAAGCACAAACGGTAAATGGTAGACCAAGGTCAACGCAATTTGCACATAGAGGCTCAGCAGTAATGGAACTTTCAATTGCCATTTTTTTAGAAAGACTCCATAAAAAGCATAAAAGAACACGGCCAAAACCATGATCAAATCACCAGAGTGCCCTGCCAATTGAGTCAAGTTGCTAAAATCCCCTCGGCCAATCACATACAGCAAACCAAGAAAAGATAAGATACTGCCGACAACAGCGAAGCGATTGGGAATTTCACGTAAAATAAGAATCGAAACAAAAATGGTAAATACTGGAATAAAGGCGTTGATAATGCCCATATTGGTTGCTGTGGTGTAATGCGCTGCGCTATATGCCAAGCCTTGATACAAGAACATACCAAAAGCACTCAGCACCACAAATTGCATAAAATGTTGTTTAACCAAATGACGTTGCTTCCACACTTGGGGCAACATAAATGGGGTCAAAATAATAAATGCCACTAACCAGCGATAAAAGCTAATACTGACAGGTGAAATATAATCCGAAACATAACGTGTAACTGCAATATTCATTGACCAAATCAATACTGCAATGATCGGTAAACTGATTGCCCACCACATGGGTTTTGAATTGCTATACATAATTTTGACTGTCGAATAGGATCTGGAAATGATTATCGATGAAGTCGGAATAAATTTAAATATGGCATTTCAGACATCTATAGGGCTTTTCAGACAAATGCTATTTTATGCGTTTTTAAACTTAGAATAATTCCCAAGTTTTAATTGCTAAAGTCACCACACTTTGTAACTGTTCAGCACTAACCCCATCACGGGCTTGCATGGTTAAACCTTGGATCACCGTTGAATAATAATCTGTCATCGCTTGAATATTGGCGTGTGGGTTTAAGTCACCTTCTTTGACACCCTGTTGCAAACGTTGGTAGATATTTTCTTTGACTTGTTGTCTTTTGAGCAAAAGATCATGCTGAATCGGTGCATGTTCTTGTGAACAATTCATGGTTGCGGTCACCAACATACAACCTGTCGGTTTATTCTGTTGAACCAGTTTTTTGAGGTTTTCATACAAATAAATTTCAATGGCGATTTTTGCTGTTTTGGCTTGTTGAAAAATAACTTCCAAAGGACATGCCTCATGCTTTAAGTAGTATTCCAAACAGGCATGAAACAGCTGTGATTTATCACCAAAACTACTGTAGATACTGGGTGCAGTAAGATTTAAGGCTTTGGTTAAATCACTCATCGATGTGGATTCATAGCCATATTCCCAGAACAACAACATGGCTTTTTGTAGCGCTTGTTGTTCATCAAAACATTTAGGACGACCACGCCCACGCTTAGGTGCTTGTTTTTCAGCGACTAAAGCATGTTTTTCAGAATCAGCCATAACTTTCACATATATTTTTATAACGAACATTATTAAATTAATTGACAACACAAAATTAATCAAATATTTTATTTTTATAACGATCGTTAATGAATTAAAAAATACCTCCATATGCTTTCGCTTTACAGCAGGAATATATCTTCATGAATATGATGCAATCAGAAGTTTCTGAACCACAGCCCTCTGAGATTCCCCCCAGTAGCCAAGGGAGCTGGTTGGCGCTATTAACCGTTGCAATTACTGCTTTTGCTTTGGTCACCAGTGAGTTTCTCCCAATCGGTGTACTCAACAATATTTCCAGTGATTTGCATGTGTCTGTTGGTACAGCAGGTTTGATGATCACCCTCCCAGGCATCATGGCCGCCATAGCAGCACCACTCCTTCCGGTTCTAGTCAAAAATTTAGATCGGCGTTACTTACTTCTGGCACTGTCTGCAACGATGGTGTTTGCCAATGCCATCACTGCAATTGCATCAACTTTTGAAATTTTATTGCTGAGCCGTTTCATTCTTGGATTTGCGATTGGTGGATTCTGGGCGACTGCGATTGCCTTAAGTGGTCGTTTAGCACCAACCCATTTACCTATTGCGAAAGCAACAGCAACTGTCATGGCTGGGGTAACTTTAGCCACTGTTCTTGGTGTACCGATTGGGACATGGTTAAGTGATGCATACGGCTGGCGAACATCATTTGGAATTACCTCCGCCATCGGCTTCGTTGTTTTACTATTGGGAATTAAATTTATCCCGAGTTTAAAACCAGAGTCTGCCATTCATTTTAAAGACTTACCTGCATTGCTAAGAATCAGTAAAGCCAGACAAGGTTTGATTATTATTTTGTTGATTGGTTTAGCTCATTTTTCATCATATAGCTATCTGACCCCGTTCTTTAAAAATTCAGCAGGCTTTGACAGTGCTACCATCAGTTCACTACTGTTATTATTTGGTATCGCCGGTATCTTTGGTAATGCTTTTGCTGGTTATAGCGGTAATTTGAATGTGCGTTATACCTTTGCATTCGTTGCCATCTGTTTTGCGGTTGTATTCTTTGGCTTTCCTCTATTTGCCATTCATCCATCAGGCGCATTTATTCTTACAGCGCTTTGGGGTTTTGCATTTGGTGCATTTCCAACCACTGCCAATATTTGGATGTTTTTACACGCCCCTCAAGCCGTAGAAAAAGGTATGCCGTTATTTGTTGGTTTCTTCCAAGTCATGATTGCAACAGGTGCATTAATCGGTGGCTATGTTGTTGACCATTTTAATGCCAACATTTTATTGTATAGCGTACTGAGTTTTATTCTTTTGGCCTTTATTTCAATCTTCACGTTGAGTCGTGGATTAAATAATCCCAAAGCTGAAAACACTGCCATCCAATGTGAGAGTTAAGTCTTTTCAACTATGTATTCAGCGCTGATTTCTGTAGAAGAATTTTTCTACCAAAAGCATGATGTGGTGACACCCCATTCAAATTTATGGGGTGATTTTAATTTGAGTTTAAATGGGACTTTAGAACTCAACGTTGCAGAACAAACCTATCTGTCCCCACCAAGTTATGGTTTGTGGATTCCACCGCAAACCGAACATTGTTGTACTGCTGTGGACGATCAACTGACGCATTATATCTGCATCCGTATTCATCCTCAGCTTTGTCAAAGCTTATCCCAAAGCACAAAGACTTTAAGTATTCGCCCCTTTTTACGTCATACCATTGAAGAAGTTTTAGAGCAGCAGAAACAAGGGATTCCATCATCTCCCTATTATCAACACTTATTAGAACTGTTGGTCGATCAAATCCAAAATAGTGTGTGTTATGAGCATTATTTACCGCAAACCAACCACCCCACACTCAAACCTATTCTTGAGCATTTGTCTGATACAACACGCTTTCCCCAAAGCCTTCAAGAAATACTCGATACTTTCCAAATTACTGAACGGCACGCACTTAGACTTAGCCAAGAGCACCTTAAACTTTCGCTGTCTGAATGGCGTAATCGTGCCAAGATTATTTATGCAATTTCATTGATCCAACAAGGCATCTCAATTAAAAAAATTAGCTTAGATCTCGGCTATCAACACACGTCTAGCTTCATTGAGTTTTTTAAACGTTATACCCATCAAACCCCAGCACAAATGCGAAATCTTTAAGATTAGGACATTTTTCAAACAATCTATTTCCACTTTATTGATAAGTTTATATACAAAAATACTATGGAAAATTGCCTTAAAATTGTGCATTTTGCATCTTATGCTCTAGATTAAGCATATAACTTTTTGAATTTGTATATATTACCGTCAAATTCATAAGAATTTTAAATAATGAAGGGTTCGAATAAATGAAAAAATTACTACTAGCTACACTATGTGCTTCAGCGTTTGCTTTAACTGCATGTGATAAAAAACCAGCTGATTCAGCTTCAGGAACTGAGAGCAAACCTGCTGCAGCTGCGGTTTCTTTAAGTACCAACAATACTGCTGATATCAAAAGCGATTTAACTGCACTTCAAACAATGTCTACAGCGAAAGCTAAAGAAGCTTTGAACTTCCAAACAGAAGTGATGCAAGCTGCACAAAAGGGTGATAAAGATGCACTGAAAGGTGTTGTCGATAAAATGAAAACTTATGTGGACGGTTTCAACAAAGATCTTGATGGTTTAGCACTTAAAAGTACTGAAGTTGCATCTGTACGTGACAAAATGAAAGAGTCAAATAACCTAGGCGTTGAAATGTCTGAAGCTGGTTTAGCGACTTCACCAGATCCACAAAAAATCATGGAACTACAAAAGAAAGGTACTGAGTTACAACAAAGCCTGTTAACTGAAATGCAAGCACTTCAAGCCAAAGCAAACGCTGCACCATAATCGATTAAATTTGATGCAGTTTTTAAAAGCAGATCCTATGATCTGCTTTTTTTATTACACTTATATACAAATGTAACTTGCTGAAATCTTGGAATATCGCTAAAACATTAGACATATTTCTAATCACTGTCTTTTGATTTTTAAGGATACCCCCTATGAGCAATTCCGTTTATGACATTCCAGTCAATACCATCAAAGGTGAAGCGACGACCTTGAATCAATATCAAGGTAAAGTTCTTTTAATCGTTAACGTTGCATCTAAATGTGGCCTCACTCCACAATATGAAGGTTTAGAAAAACTATATACTGAAAAGAAAGATCAAGGTTTAGAAATCCTCGGCTTTCCTGCAAATAACTTTCTTGCGCAAGAGCCTGGAACAAATGATGAAATCGAGCAATTTTGCTCTTTAACTTACAATGTCGACTTCCCACTTTTTGCTAAAATTTCAGTTGCAGGTGATGACAAGCATCCACTTTATGACAGCTTAATTCATGCAATCCCTGAGCGTATTGGTGAAGGCCCTTGGTGGAAAGACTTAGTCGATTATGGCCTAACCCCAAACCCTAAACCTGAAGTCCTTTGGAACTTTGAAAAATTCTTAATCGGTAAAAATGGTGAAATCGTGGCACGTTTTGCACCAGATATCACTGCTGATGATCCACGAATTACATCTGCGATTGAAGCTGAATTAGCAAAATAGATCGATCATTAACAACGCTATGTTTTAAATAAATTTTTATATTTTACAGTTTTGATCGAAAATTTTATATTTTCGATCAAAATCCCTCTAGCTTTATTCACAATTTAAAATTTCAACCATCTTCAATAGAGTCTAAAAATGCATTCTTTTTTGCTTTTGCTTGAGTAGAAATGAATCTCTAAAGTTACAGACTGTATGCCCTTTGCAACAATCCTCAATCTCTACACTTTTGCAAATTATAGTGAATTCATAACCGATTAAATTACTTTTGGACAACGATGAAAAAGCTTTTACAAGGTGCGGTTTTGCCTTTTGTTATTTTTATTTCTGGCATGTTACTGCTAGGCTGTAATCAAGCCGCTGAACAATCACGTCAACAAGATGACGCTCAAGCGATTGAAACTGCGCAAATGAGTGAAAATACATCCGACTCAAATAATAATAATCAATCAACAGCAAAAAGCACTGAGGATTTAAAACAAGGCAATATGTTTTATATCGCACGTGATGTTGCCAACGTACAACTGAAAACTGGTGACTATGTTGAAAAATTACAGCAAAGCCAAGCTAATTTACAACAAGCCATACAATCACAAAATCAAGCTGAGCTGCAACAATCTGTCAAAACATTGACCCGTGAACTACAAGGCTTTAATACAGCATTGATTTCATTAGATTTAAAAAGCCAAGAGATTGATGGTATCCGCCAACAAGTGCTACAAGCCAATAAGCAAGTGCTTAACTCAGCACTGTTAAATGGTGATTTAGACATTTCAAAAGTTGATTTTAAGAAAATCGAACAACAAATGAATACCATCCAACTAGATATGCTTAAACTGGCAGGCATGATGATTCCTGGATCAAATACAGAGCAAACCACTGAACAGCGTTAATTAAATTTGAACAGAGCAGCCTTAGCTTGGCTTTGCGACATTACATGATGGGTCTAGTCCTAGCGCGCGTTTAGCATCCAACTTAAAACGAGCTTGAGCAGACTTATAACTTGCGGGTAAAAATAGCGTTAAACGGGTTTTATTCTTTCCAATGGATTCCACCAAGGTTTTTGATAAATACGCCCCACCCTCTGTACGGGTAAACAAGGTTCCCATTTCTAAATCTCGTTCTAGTCGATTGTCGGTAAAAACAAAATCTTTTTCGCCAGTAAATGCAACACATTGCCCATAGGCCATTTTCAAATTTTTAAATGCGATAACATAATCGATATCTAACTCTGTTTCTAAACCATTTCCCACTGAATTTGCCACCAAACTTGCTTCAGTGGGTGCATTTGGTGTAGTGACAAATTGACTTTGACATGCTGAAACAGCACTCAGTAGAAGTACAGAAAATAAATACCGACATTGAACTAATTTTTTCATTTTAAATTTATTGGTTTTCTACAACAATGAATGGATTGTAGCAAAGTTCATGAACATGATTTAATAGCAGATTAAGCGTATTTTGTAGTGTTTCATGCAACTGATTTTATTCACAGGCGTACAAGCTTCGGGCAAATCTACTTTTTATCAACAGTATTTTTACCATACACATCTACGTATCAATCTCGATATGCTAAAAACACGCCATCGTGAAAAGATACTGTTTGAAGCAGCTATAGCCTCTAAAACCAAAATCGTGATAGATAACACCAACATGAGCAAAGCCGATCGAGCCCGTTATATTCAACTTGCCAAAACTGCTGGCTTCGAGATCATTTCATATTATTTTGAAACGGATCTAGACAGCACTTTACAGCGTAATGCACAACGTGAGGGTAAAGCCAATATTGCTGAAAAAGGCGTCAAAGCCACCTTTTATAAATTAGAAGTCCCAAATCGTTCAGAAGGTTTTGATGCGCTGTTTAAAGTAAATATGATAGAAAATAATGGCTTTTCAATTACTCATAACTGAATAAAAATTTAATGTTGGGCCAACCGCCATGTTTTAAATGCGGTTTGCATCTGTTGTTGTATTTCTTTAGGTACCTTACGAGCTGCTATATTGGAAAAATCTCCACGATAGGTTTCAGCCACAATTGAATTTGCCAAATCTTCGATCGCAATTCGACCTTTGTTGTGATACGCCAGAATTTCTACTTCGGTTAAATAAATATCCCAACATGAAACAACAGAACTCATATCTACGGCAATGCTGAGATAGTAGTCATCTTGCGTTTGATAAAGTTCCCAAAAGTGCGCTTGCTGTTCGATGAGGTACATTGTCTTCTATATCTCCTTTTTTATTATTTAGATTATGCTAAAACTAGTCAGTGATGAAATATAACTTTAGCATGAGAATAACGAAGAAGTTTAACCATGAGATTTGATGATCTAGATACACGATTACGTGTTTATGAAACAGCTTATGATTTCTGTGTACCGCCAGAACAATATATCGTTGTGCGTTTGGATGGACGTGGCTTTACCAAACTCACCAAAGATATTTGGAAATTTGAAGCGCCCTTTGACCTTCGTTTTAGGGACTTGATGGTCGAAACAACAGCTCACTTAATGCAATGTGGCTTTAATATTATTTATGGCTATACACAAAGCGATGAAATCTCCTTACTGTTTCATTTAAAAGATGACAGCTTTAATCGTAAAACACGAAAAATTATTTCTATTTTAGCCGCAGAAGCCAGTGCAAAATTCAGTGTATTACATGGTGAGATGGCAACTTTTGATGCTCGAATTTGTATACTGCCCAATGCAAAAACTGTTGAAGATTATTTTCGTTGGCGTCATGAAGATGCTCATCGCAACGCACTCAATGCACATTGCTATTGGATGTTACGCAAGGAAGGAAAAAATGTAAAAAATGCAACCGACCAAGTAAAAGGATTATCTCGCCAAGAAAAGCATGATTTACTCTTTAGCCGTGACATTAACTTCAATGAATTGCCATCATGGCAAAAGCGTGGCACAGGTTTATATTGGACAGAAATTGAAAAAAGTAGTTTTAATCCGAAAACTAAACAGCCGACAGTATCAACTCGTCGTCACATTTTTAAAGACTATGAATTACCTTTGGGAGAGGATTATAGTCAATTTATACAAACACAATTTTTATTGGACACTCCCCAACCATAAGTTTATAGCATGTTGAACCAATATAAATTTGAACCATCCATAAATTAATTGCATAAAAAAACCACCCTCGCGGGTGGTTTTTCAATCTCAAACTGCGTCTTATAGCGCGCGGTTTTTGATTTTGCGGATGGTTTCCAACTGAGCAGCAGTTTCTGCAAGAGCAGCCAAAGCAGCAGCAGAGTCCAAATCGCTTTTTTGATTTGCAAGCAATTGTTCAGCATTTTTACGTGCTTCAAGAATTGCAGCTTCATCTAAGTTGTCAGCACGAACAGCAGTATCTGCAAGCACAGTAACAACATGCGGTTGAACTTCTAGAACACCACCAGATACATAGATTAACTCTTCTGTACCGTTTTCAAGCAGAACGCGAATTGCGCCCGGCTTGAGCAAAGTGACTAACGGAGCGTGACCAGGCATGATACCCAATTCACCGCCAGCACCTTTTGCGATAAGCATTGTCACAGTGCCTGAGTACAAAGACTCTTTAACACTTACAACATCACATTGCATAGTCGACATGTGAATCTCCTAAATTAGAGTTGCTAATTAAAGCTTCTCGGCTTTAGCGATCACTTCGTCAATACCACCAACCATATAGAACGCTTGTTCTGGGATGTGATCGTATTCACCAGCTAGAAGACCTTTAAAGCCACGAATTGTTTCTTTAAGTGGTACAAGTTTACCAGGAGCACCAGTAAACACTTCAGCTACGTGGAACGGTTGAGAGAAGAAACGTTGGATTTTACGCGCACGGTAAACAATCAACTTATCTTCTTCTGCTAACTCGTCCATACCCAAGATTGCGATGATGTCTTTAAGCTCTTTATAACGTTGCAATACGTTCTGTACAGAACGTGCAATTTCATAATGCTCAGCACCAACAACAAGTGGATCTAACTGACGTGAAGTAGAGTCAAGTGGATCGATCGCTGGGTAAATACCAGAAGATGCGATGTCACGGCTCAATACTACAGTTGCATCTAAGTGAGCAAATGTAGTTGCAGGCGATGGATCTGTTAAGTCATCGGCAGGTACATATACCGCTTGGATAGATGTAATCGAACCAGACTTAGTCGATGTAATACGTTCTTGAAGAACACCCATCTCTTCTGCAAGCGTTGGTTGGTAACCTACTGCAGATGGCATACGACCTAAAAGAGCAGATACTTCAGTACCAGCCAATGTGTAACGGTAAATGTTGTCAACGAACAACAATACGTCACGGCCTTTACCGTTTTCATCTTTCTCATCACGGAAGTATTCAGCCATGGTCAAACCAGTTAACGCTACGCGTAAACGGTTACCCGGTGGCTCATTCATCTGACCGTAGACCATTGCTACTTTGTCAAGAACGTTAGAATCTTTCATCTCGTGGTAGAAGTCATTACCTTCACGAGTACGCTCACCAACACCAGCAAACACAGATAAACCTGAGTGAGCTTTCGCGATGTTGTTGATCAATTCCATCATGTTTACAGTTTTACCAACACCGGCACCACCGAATAAACCAACTTTACCACCTTTAGCAAACGGGCAAAGTAAGTCAATGACTTTAATACCAGTTTCTAAAAGGTCAGTAGAAGCAGCTTGTTCAGCATAAGAAGGTGCTTGACGGTGAATCGGCAAACGCGCTTCAGTCGCAACTGGACCAGCTTCGTCGATTGGGCGACCAAGAACGTCCATGATACGACCTAAACATGCAGTACCTACAGGTACAGAAATAGGTGCACCAGTATTAGATACGTTTAGACCACGTTTAAGACCTTCTGTAGATCCCATTGCGATGGTACGAACTACACCATCACCAAGTTGTTGCTGAACTTCTAAAGTAGTTTCAGTACCGTCAACTTGGAGAGCGTCATAGATCTTAGGAACGCTATTGCGTTCAAACTCGACGTCGATAACCGCGCCGATGATCTGAATGATACGACCGCTACTCATTGCTGTCTCCTCAATTCAAAATAATGTTAAACGGCAGCGGCACCACCAACGATCTCAGAAATTTCCTGAGTAATCGCGGCTTGACGCAGCTTGTTATAAATGAGTTGTAGGCTCTTGATAAGATCACCTGCGTTGTCAGTTGCAGCTTTCATTGCAACCATACGAGCAGACTGCTCACATGCGATGTTTTCAATCACACCTTGATAAACCATAGACTCAATATAACGAACCAATAAACCATTTAAAAGCTCTTCAGCTTCTGGTTCATATAGATAATCCCAACCATATTGACGGTTAAGATCCTCGTCCGTATCAGCCGCAGCTAATGGAACAAGTTGTTCGATTTTTTGGTTTTGAGTCATGGCATTGACAAAGCCGTTTGACACAAGATAAATACGATCTAACTCGCCTTTATCAAATGCATCTAACATCACCTGTACAGAACCAGTTAACTGTTCAAGACTTGGAGCATCACCTACTTGCGTAGTTGCGCCAAGTACTTTACCGCCGTAGTTTTTAAAAAACGAAACCGCTTTTTGACCAATTAAAGCAAATTGAACTTCAATTGACTGCTCTTGTTGCTGTTGTACGTGTTTTACCACTTTTTTGAACAAGTTAATGTTCAAACCACCAGCAAGACCACGATCTGAAGAAACAATGATATAGCCAACGCGTTTTACAGGGCGTTCAACCATATAGCGATGTTTGTATTCAGGATTCGCTTGGACCAAATGAGCAATTACACGGTGCATATTTTCGGCATACGGACGGCCCTGAGCCATGCGCTCTTGCGCACGACGCATCTTAGAAGCTGCTACCATTTGCATCGCGCGAGTAATCTTTTGCGTGCTCTTGATACTAGCTACTTTGGCGCGAATTTCTTTTAAATTTGCCATACGCTTAACCTAGTATTCGAAAGCCCTTTCGAGCTTCCGAAGGTTGATCCGTGAACCAAACCATAACTAACAACAACATACATTGAAATTAGTAAGTTTGAGTCGCTTTAAAGCTTTCAATACCTGCTTTGATTGCAGCTTCGATGTCTTTGTCGTAGTTACCAGTTTCATCGATGTTTTGCATTAACGCAGCATGTTCTGAACGGAAGTAAGAAATTAACGCAGTATCAAAGTCTACGATTTTCTTCACTTCAACGTCAGCCATGTGGCCTTCGTTAGATGCATAAATTGAAACAGCTTGGTCAGCAATTGAATATGGAGCATATTGTTTTTGCTTCATTAATTCAGTTACACGTTGACCATGTTCAAGTTGCTTACGAGTTGCTTCATCAAGGTCAGAAGCGAACTGAGCAAATGCTGCCAATTCACGGTATTGCGCCAAAGCAGTACGGATACCACCAGACAATTTTTTGATGATCTTCGTTTGAGCAGAACCACCAACACGCGATACAGAGATACCCGCGTTCACAGCAGGACGAATACCTGCGTTGAATAATGATGTTTCTAAGAAGATCTGACCATCAGTAATCGAAATTACGTTTGTCGGTACGAATGCAGATACGTCACCCGCTTGAGTTTCAATAATTGGCAATGCAGTTAATGAACCAGTTTGGCCTTTAACTTCACCATTAGTGAATTTCTCAACATAGTCAGCAGATACACGAGAAGCACGTTCAAGTAGACGTGAATGAAGATAGAACACGTCACCTGGGTAAGCTTCACGACCTGGTGGACGACGAAGAAGCAATGAAATTTGACGGTAAGCAACAGCTTGTTTAGACAAGTCATCATAAATGATAAGTGCGTCTTCACCGCGGTCACGGAAGTACTCGCCCATTGTACAACCAGCATATGGAGCAAGATACTGCATTGCTGCAGGATCAGCTGCAGCAGCTGCTACAACAGTTGTGTACGCCATAGCGCCAGTTTCTTCAAGCTTACGTACTACGTTTGCAATTGTTGATTGTTTTTGACCAATCGCAACGTATACACACTTAATGCCTGATTGTTTTTGAGCAATGATCGCATCGATCGCCATTGCTGTTTTACCAGTTTGACGGTCACCGATGATCAACTCACGCTGACCACGACCAACAGGGATCATTGTATCTACTGATTTATAACCAGTTTGTACAGGTTGATCCACTGATTGACGCCAAATTACACCTGGTGCTACTTTTTCAACAGCATCAGTAAGTTTTGCATCAATAGGGCCTTTACCATCAATCGGGTTACCCAAAGCATCTACTACACGGCCTAAAAGTTCTGGACCAACCGGAACTTCTAATACACGACCTGTGCAACGAGCTTTTTGACCTTCTTGAAGGCTTAAGTAGTTACCTAAGACAACGGCACCCACTGAATCCTGTTCTAGGTTCAGTGCCATACCAAATAAGCCGCCGTCGAATTCGATCATTTCACCGTACATTGCATCAGCAAGGCCGTGAATACGCACAATACCGTCGGAAACCATAACAATGGTCCCTTCGTTCTTAGCGGTCGCGCTGGTGTCCAGATCGCCGATACGCTGTTTAATGAGCGCACTGATCTCGGATGGATTCAGTTGTTGCATTGCGCTATACCTCAATCTTTTTAAAGTTCAGTCTTCTTTAGACGTAGTTATTTTTAACAATTACGCTAGAAGACGAGTCCGCATTTTTTCAAGCTTGCTAAGCGCAGAATCATCTATCACTTGGTCGCCTGCACGAATAACAACACCAGCAATCAATGCTGGATTTACTTCAACTGTAATTTTCACAGCGCTGTTCAAGCGTTTTTCTAACGCATGAGCCAACTTCTGTTCTTGTACTGAATCCAATGGAAAAGCGGATTCAATCACAACATCTACAGTGTTGTTATTTTGCGATTTGAGTTGCTCAAATTCTGTGTCAATTTCAGGTAACAATGCTAAACGGCCATTGTCTGCAAGAAGTGTCAAAAAGTTTGACACAGCCGCAGTTTGTTCATTACCTAAAACTTTCGCAAAAAGATCAACCTGCTCTGCAGGTGTCAACTCAGGGCGATTTAAATAAGCGGAGAATGCTTCATCTTGCACCGCAGCACTGAGCAGTTGTAATGCATTTGACCAAGCGTCAGTTGCATTTTGCTCAGATGCATAAGCAAATGCTGCTTTAGCGTATGGGCGTGCCAACGTCAAGAATTCAGCCATATTCGCCTCTCTTAAAGTTTAGCAGCCAGCTGATTCAGCATGGCATTATGAGCTTCTGCGTCAACTTGTTGGTTCAGAATTTTCTCTGCACCAGCAACTGCAAGAGCAGCAACTTGTTGACGTAATTCTTCACGAGCAGAATTGATGTCTTGGTCAACAGCATCTTTCGCTTGTTGACGAATACGCTCACCTTCAGCAGATGCTTGAGTACGCGCTTCTTCGACCAATTGTGCCGCACGACGGTTCGCTTGTTCGATCAATTGAGCCGCTTGTGCTTTCGCCGCATCAATTTCTTGCTTAACTTGTGCTTGTGCATCAGCAAGATCAGCTTTCGCTTTCTCTGCAGCATTTAAGCCATCAGCGATTTTACGCTGACGCTCACTAATCGCATTGATTAGTGGTGGCCATACAAACTTCATGCAGAATGCGACAAATATCGCAAATGCAATCGCTTGGCCAAACAATGTGAGGTTGATATTCATTGCAAATTCCTCAAATAGTGAATTTCGGAATTAAGCTGATTAACCTACAAATGGATTAGCGAAGATGAAGAACAAGCCAATACCAACACCGATCATAGGCACAGCATCAAGAAGACCTGCGATTAAGAACATACGAGTTTGAAGTTGTGGAGCCAATTCTGGTTGACGAGCAACAGCTTCAAGGAAACGGCCGCCTAAAAGACCAAAACCAATCGCAGTACCTAAAGCACCAAAAGCGATCAAGATAGCAGATGCAATTGCAACTAGACCTAAAGTGAGTTCCATGATAATTCCTCAGAGGTTAGGTTTATACCAAATTAAAGTAAAAAAATTATACCTAACCACCGGATGACAGTTAGGCAATACCATTAATGTTTTTCGCTTGCCATGCTCAAGTATACGATTGTTAGCATCATGAAAATGAAGGCTTGCAATGTAATAACAAGAATGTGGAAGATAGCCCAAGGCACAGACAACGCCCACTGGATCCAGAAAGGTAACAACGCGATAAGAATGAAGATTAACTCACCCGCATACATGTTACCGAATAATCGGAGTGCCAATGAAATTGGACGTGCAAGGAATGTTACTAATTCTAGAATTAAGTTCACTGGAATCAATAACGCTTTTGCAACTGGGTTACTTGGATTAAATGGGTTAAGTGCCAATTCACCAACGAAACCGCCGATGCCTTTTTCACGAATACTATAGAACAAGATCAACGCAAATACAGACAAAGACATACCAAGGGTAATGTTAGGGTCTGTAGATGGAACAACCTTAAAGTAAACGTGGTGAGGGTCCATACCAAATACGTTTGCACCAATCAATTGAGCTGTATACGGAATCCAGTCAACAGGAATTAAGTCCATCGCATTCATGAGGAAAATCCACACGAAAATGGTCAAGGCTAAAGGCGCAATTAAACGTGATTTACCATGAAACGTATCACGAACACTTGAGTCAACAAACTCGATAATCATTTCGATTGCAGACTGGAACTTGGTAGGAACACCAGAGTTTGCAGCTTTCGCTACGCACCAGAATATCAAACAGAAAATCACACCAAGGCCAATTGACCAACCCATTGAATCCAAGTGGATAGCAGTGAACCCCATCTGTTGAGCTTCTGCACCACTTTCAGCCAATTTCCAAGTACCATCTGGCATTTTGCCATAGGTCATATTGGTCAAGTGATGCTTGATATACTCGGTCGAAGTCAGGGCATGTTCTTCAGCAGCCATAAATCACACCTGGTCAATGTCAAATAATAAATAGAGTTAACGAATATCGCGTGCTGCATGATATCTCGTTAATCCCCAAAAAAATTTTCAATTTCTGCTGCGCTTATACTCGTTTTTGTTGTCGTGCTACCCAAAAAGGTGCAATCCACGACATCGCTTGAACGAGAATAAAACCACAAAACAATGCCACCGGAGATAACGGTTTGACATTGCATAAAATTAAAATGAAACCAACGATCACAATTGCAAATTTGCCCATTAAGCCTCTATACATGTTCGAAAGAACCTGTTTTGAAGCACGTGCCCCTGCTGCTCGAAACGACTGCCAAGAAAAATAACAACTGGCAAGCCAACATATCAGTGCACCTAACGCTGCACTCAGAGCCGCAGTCGAGTCTTTCAAGACCCACGCTACCAAGGCTGAAACAGGAATCATAAACGCTTGCAAATAGACCAAAGCTTTTGCTAATCGTCGGTCAATCAAGCGACTAGTTTGGCTCATTTTTTATCCACTCACAGCATAAATGCTTGACAAGTTTAGCTGATGATCGTTTTTAATCGCAGGCATTATAGAGTTACACCCCTGAACATGCAATCTTTTCCCGACCTTAGTCGTGTTTTTTTCGATATACAGGTTGCTTTGCATATGAACAATTGTTGATTAATTTTTGCATCATTTCCGTGCATTAAGTACGCAAGCTTGTGTTTGTTGAGCCAAAGTCTGCCATGCAACCACAAAATCTTGTTGTTTAGCCAAAGTTTCGTCTACCGCTTGAAATGAAATTTCACCCAATTTTCGGTACTGACTTGGACTTGCACTGCCTTCTGCCAGCAAGCACATTTTTTTGTAAGGTCTCGTGTCATTTAAAAACTTGATTTGAGTCACAGTCGGCGCAACATGCGGATCATCTGTCATCGCACCTGCAAATTTTAAGTTTAATGAACGTTCTAAATATTGGTAAGCATCATGATAAGCCCAGTATGGACGTGCGCTACCAGCACTGATACTTTTCTGTGAAACACGCAGCATTTCACTGGCAAACTTCTTCGCATTATTCCAATATGCTGCTTTATTTTCTGGATGTTGTTGTGAACGCAAGGCTGCAATAAAGAAACCAATACGCACAGCATTATTTGGATCTAACCACACATGTGTATCAATCGTATCTTTCAGTGCAACACCTTTTGGACTTCTTAAAGGAAGTGCTTGGATAATACCTGAATTGAGTATTGAAATCGCTTTTGCATTCTCGCCTAAAACCTTTTCCAAAGGCGCTTCATGTTCTTTTCCCAGCCAAATCACCAATGAAGCATCCATAATCGTTTTGCGATTATCTGGTGTAAGTTGAACATCATGCCCCGTTTGATTTCCCAAAAGCAAAACAGGCTCTTCTACGCCTTCTGTTATTTCTTTTGCAATCAAATAAATAGGATGAGTTGACACCACTAAAGGCGCTTGAGCCCAAGTGACACTAATAAATAATGCACATAAGCAAAAGGCGATAATGCGATTCATGGGAGTGTATTACCAAAAAAAATTTATGTTATAGTATAACAGAAGTTAAAAAATACCTACGCCATTCGTAAGTTGATAGAGCTTCATGTTAATATTTGCGATTCTCTTCCATTCAAATAACAAGTTTTGAGGTCTGATATGAGCTTATGTTCACACGAGCAGCATGATACTTTGCATGGTGTACACGATCATCTCAATGTAGAAGCTCGTTTATCAGAAGCAGAAAGCCTTTGTGCAACCTCAGGTGCCCGCCTTACCCCTTTGCGTAAAGAAGTACTTGAATTAATTTTGAATGCCTCAGGTCCTGTAGGTGCTTATGATCTTTTAGCCAAGATGAAAGGTGCTGCAGAACGTCCAGCTGCACCGCCTACCGTGTATAGAACCTTAGATTTTCTCTTAGAAAAAGGTTTTATTCATCGTTTAACCTCTATTAATGCTTATATCCCTTGTTGTCACCCACGTGAAGGACATCAAGCCGCATTTTTAATTTGCACTGAATGTCATACAGTGAAAGAAGCTTCAGCAAAAGGTTTGATTCAAGAATTAAACCACTTAGCCGCGTCAGATCACTTCAATGCACATCACAGTATTATTGAGATTTCAGGAATATGTCAGCAGTGCTCGAACAAAGCGTAAACTCCCCTCTCGTTCAACTGCAACAAATTAATGTCCGAATTGATGATCGTGACATTCTAAAAAATATAGATTTTTCATTACAAGAAAAAGAAATTGTCACGCTTATTGGTCCTAATGGCGCAGGCAAATCAACCCTGATCAAAGTGTTATTGGGTATTTTAAAACCCAATGCGGGCAAAATTATCAGCTCAAAAAAAATTAAACTGGCGTATGTACCACAAAAATTTAATCCCTCTCATAGTCTGCCTTTAAGAGTTAAAGATCTGCTTGATCTTGAGAAATGTGATAAGGCCATTAAAGCTGAAATCATTCGAGATACTGGTATTGCCAAATTAGAGTATGCCAAAGTACAACAACTTTCAGGTGGTGAGCGTCAGCGGGTTTTATTGGCGCGTGCTTTATTACGCCAACCCGATATTTTGGTTTTAGATGAACCTATGCAAGGTTTAGATATCCAATCTGAAGCTGAACTGTATGAATATGTACGTAGCCTGCCACAACGTTATGGTTGCGCCATTTTAATTGTGTCTCATGATTTACAATGGGTCATGCAAGGCACTCAACGAGTTGTCTGTTTAAATAAGCACATTTGCTGTAGTGGTTTACCTGACAGTATTCAGCAGCATCCAGAGTATCAAGCTTTGTTTGGTGATACCTTTGGAAAATACCACGCTTTTTACCAACACCATCATGACCATTGTGCACATGGTGACTCCGCCAAAACTTGTGAACATGGCCCACATCCACACATTCACCCAGAACCGGAAGCTTAAACCATGATGGAATGGTTAGAATTACTGTTACCTGCATGGATTATGGGAACACTTTTAGTGTTTCTAACAGCTCCGCTAGGTTGTTTGATGCTATGGCGCAGAATGTCGTTCTTTGCTGACACGATGGCACATGGTACCTTGCTGGGTGTCGCTTTAGCCGCTGTTTTAACTTTACCGCTTTGGGTCGGTGTTACCTTTACTGCGATCCTCTTGGTGGCGGTACTTTGGGTTCTACATGACCCGCGTTTACCCAACGACGCCTTACTTGCATTATGTGCTGCGACCTTACTTTGTTCTGGTCTATTGTTAATTCAACATTTACCCGCATTACGTCCTGAATTATTAAGTTATTTATTTGGTGATTTATTAACAATTGAGTGGTCAGACCTACCTATTTTTGCAACTGTGATTATTGTTGCTTTAGCTGTTCTCTACCGTTACTGGCAAGCACAAATTCAAATTGCGATTGATCCTGATATTGCAGTAAGTGAAGGCGTAAACGCCAAATGGCAACGCTTAATTTTTATGTTGTTATTGGCTTTATTCACCGTACTCGCTTTACGTGCCGTCGGTTCGTTATTGATGGGGGCGTTATTGGTCATCCCCGCACTGGCTTCACGTCTTATTTCTCACTCACCGAAACAAATGGTGATGGGGGCGTTTGTGATTGCTCAAATTGGTGTGACTGTGGGTTTATGGTCAAGTGCAGCCCTGAACATCTCTACAGGGCTAAGCATCGTATTAACCATGTCTTTGCTGTTTGCTGTGATTTTCTGTGTAATGAAAGTAAGAAAGATGGCTTGATTGATCAATTCCATCTTTAGGCCCCAATCAATATTTAAACCATGCTTTTTAATGAAACATATAATCCATATATAGCAATGACAATCAAAATTAATCCGCAAAGCCCTAATATTTTTGGATAAATTTGACTTTTAGAAAGCTTATTAAACGACAGATAGACCAAAGATAACGTGAGAAAATCTAAAATAATCCATGTCACGACTAAGATAACCAGACTGGTATTTATATCAGCATGAATATGAATAAACTGCGGAAAAAATGATGAAAAGAAAATGATATCTTTAGGATTTGAGATACCCACTAAAAAGCCTTTGCTGAGACCACCATCCACAGGCGACAACATCGTATTGAGTTGATGCTCCTGTTGGGATAACACTTCTTTTAGAATTCCATAACCTAGATAGGCAATATAAAGACATCCTAAAACTTTAATGATCAAGAAAAGGGTTTCATTGACACTAAACATGCCTTTTAAAATTAAAATAGAGGCTGTGATAAGTACCAAAGAAGCCAAATTTGTCCCAATAATGGTCAGTAAAGACTGTCGATAGCCGCCTTTTAAACCTGCACTTGCAACCAAGATCATGACTGGACCAGGCGTTGCAATCATGATAATCACACTAATGGCATACAAATAAAATTCTAAATAATTCAAAGCATCCTCGAAACAATGGCTTATTTATATGGTCAAATCTCTAACACATAGCTCATTTAATCGCCTATGTTGTTATTGGTGCACCAGGCTTAATAAGCCAGCGGCACAACTAAACAATACGGCAAAAGTACGGTTCATATATTTTTGTTGTTTTGGTGATTTTAATAGTCTTAACACTTTGGCTGCCAATCCCGTATAACCAGCCATGACAATCAAATCAATGGTAATCATGGTCACCGCCATAATCACATACTGAATCCATTGTGGTTTAGACAAGTCTAGAAATTGTGGTAAAACGGCAAGTAAAAAGACGATAGCTTTTGGATTACTGATATTGACAATAAAGCCATATAAGATCAGCTTGGGAATAGATTTTGTCGGTTGCTCAGTTGGGATATCTATCGACTGTGTTTTCGTCGTCCATTGTATGTAGGCTAAATACAGTAAATATAAAACCCCAAACCATTTCACCACGAAAAATGCCAGCGGTGTGGTTGCAAACAATACCCCAACCCCTGCTGCGACAATCGCAATTTGAACCAACAATGCCAGTTGTAAACCGATTGCATTCCAATAACCACGGCGAAAACCATAATTTAGACCGCTCGACATAGACGCGATCGCACCCGCACCAGGTGAAATACTGATCACCCAGCACGCCAACATATAGGCAAACCAGACTTGATACGACATAACAAAAGGATAGAAAACTTTTAACACGCTATTATAGCGGTTTTAAAACGATACATTTCGATTAATTTAATTGGTAAAAAGTATAAGACTTTACTATTCAGCTGTTGCTTGATCATGCACAATAAGAGTATTGATAAATAAAAATTGAGGAGCCATCACCATATGACAGCCCAATCTGTAATTCTACCTTTACCTTCTAATCATGCTCGTTTCATTGTTTTAAATTTAAAAAATCTGTCTATTGATGGTTTAAAAGAACAACTCAATGCGTTGTTAAGTACACGTGATCGCCTAATCACTCAACATCCTGAAGCCGAAATCAAGACCTCAATCGCTTTTGGTCCTGAACTTTGGGCAAAACTTTATCATACAACTCCTGAAGGGTTTAAACAGTTAGAACCGATTCAAGGCGCATTTGAGATGCCAGTGGTTCCTGCTGATGTTCTGATTCATATTGCGTCTGCACGTACAGATATTTGCTTTGCGCTTAGCCAATCCTTTTTTGATGGTATCCAAAATCAAGTTGAAGTTCTGGATGAACGGGTGTGCTTCCGTTATCTCGACGGTCGTGACCTGACTGGTTTTATTGATGGTACTGAAAATCCTCAATTCCCTGATGATCGTGCTGAGACTGCGTTATTAGGTGAAGATTCAGGTATTTTTGAAGATGGATCTTTTATTTTTGCACAACGTTATGTACATGAACTTGAAAAGTGGAAACGTTTAAAAGTTGATGCACAGGAAAATGTGATTGGTCGTTCTAAATTAGAAAGTATTGAGATGGACGATGAACACAAACCTGAAAATGCCCATATTGCTCGTGTTGTCATTGAAGATAATGAAGGTGAAGAATTAGAAATCCTACGCCACTCTCTTCCTTATGGCGATGGTCAAGGCGAGCAAGGTCTATTTTTTATTGCCTATACCAAAGACTTAACCCGTATTGATCGTATGCTAGTCAATATGTTTGGTACTCAAGGCGATGGGATTCATGACCGTTTGCTGCACTTTGTAACACCTATGGATGGTGCTTATTTCTTTGCGCCGAATGAAGAAGTGTTGGAAGAGATTTTGGAAGATTGAAAGAAATCCATTAAATAAGCAGCTTTATAAAGCTGCTTATTAGTTTCAAAGGTTAGGTATCGAATCTCAAAGAAAATCAATTTAATTTTATATTTTTGTTATTCCCCATAGAATCTTTATAGTTTAAATTATATTTTCCATCTATTGAGTAGCTTTCTCCAAGATTAAAAACATCAACTTTTGGCTTTATTCTTATCAAATAAAAAAATGTAGTAGAACCATTATCTGTATCATGATATTTTTCACCAATAATAAATTGTGAACTTCCAATATTAGGAAGAAATTTAACCCCATCCAAATTTAAATTATTAATTTTATTATCACTTAATACACCATAAATTTCTGGTGATATATTTTTCACATCGTCCAACTTATATACATGGTTCTCTGAATCACTCAACTTTTCACATTTACTTTGAGAGTTACTTTTTAAACACTTTAAGAAGTAATTTGAAAAATTAGGAATTAATACCTTTTTCAAATTGCTTTCTTTAGTACTTTTGGGTGAAGTTTCAGAAATATTTGTTTTTACAAAACTTCCATTTATCACCTTGAAACATAACTTTGAATTACTATAATCATCTCTATATGCATAAAAATCGCCTGTAACACACAAGCTATCATTATTCACCGAATAATCAAATTTGGATTTATAATCTATCTGATAATTTAAAGGATAAACTTTTAAATCTTTTTGATTTAGTGCAACTATTCTAAAATATTTTCCGTCATTGATTTTAATTATTGTATAATTACTATTAAAATTTGGTTTATTCCCAACATTTTTTTTGTATAAATTAATTTTATCTGCTTTGCAATAAAAATTATCCACATCATAATCAAAACCACAAGGTTCAACTTTTATTTTTGATGTAACATCCTTCTCAACAGATTTCGCATTACAACCTGTAATTGCAAAAAAACTAGAAAATATTAATATTCCAAACTGCTTTTTCACTTGCCATCTCACTTTTTGTGCTGCTGATGATATTGATAGATCTTTTCTAAAATTTGTTTAACCATTTATGTAGAACTTGAGTTTGAATAATTGGCACTAATTTCATAATAGTATTTTGTAATCATAACAATAGCACCTATGTATAGTGCTTATTTTTACAACAAATAAAGATATTTTGGAAGGCTGGTAAAATCAATTAATAATAAATTTATTAATTACAGTGTTTGAAAATAATATCTTACAGAAAACCAAGCAATCTTAATGAAAAATCAGTATAATCAAAACAGAACTCTTATATTTATTAGCTATCTATCCATTAGTTTCAGTATTTATTAAAAAATCGCACTCTAAAAATTAGACTGCGATTTTAAAACCTTCATTTTATTTGTTGAATTTGCATAAAACCTTCATTACATTCAAGAATTGAACCTTTTAAGTCCTCGCATTTAATTTTATTATTTTTCATTAACTTAAATTTAAACCCGTTATTAATTTTATGCCCTGGTTTAAATTCTTTTGATAAAACTGCCCAAATAGCAGGGTTGTTCTGCTCATATACAGAATCTACACTGTACGTATTTAAAGAATCATCTACGCTAATTCTTTTTATATAATTTTGATCTAGAAAATTATAATCATACTGACCATTCTTATTACGAGAAACACTTGTGTTATTTACTTTAACAACAGCAACTTCTTTTGCTTTCTTATTAAAAATATAAAATTTCTTTATAACATAAAAATCACCTCTTAATATGTTTTCCGTATATTGTACAAAACCAATAAAATTGTTATCAGAAAAGTAAGGTGAAATAACATACCTATTCAAACCATATATTTTGTTTTTATCTAAAGTATATAAAACATCTCCTTTCTTCAAAAGAATACTATAAGAATTAGCACCATTATTATCGCCAGAATTCAAAGAGTTTTCTTTAGTTATAATCTCATAATCTTTATCTATTTTTACAGACTGCCCAAGTTCATTAATACTTTTGTAGCCTTGAGAAATACCACTATTTGAATCATCATAAAGAATAATATTTTTCGCCTGCAAAAAGCTTGGTATCAACAGAGCTAATATTAAAAATATTTTTCTTAAATACATATCTAATCTCATCGTTTTTCTTTAGTTGGAGGTAATGGGTTATTAAGTAAAGGATACGGATCAAAACGCCCAACTAGACCTCTACCATCTTGATCCTTTGTTGGTAATGATTTGTTCCCTTTCCCATGATCCTTCAAATACCAAACTTCAAAATGTAAATGGCTACCTAATTCAACTGTTGGCATTACATGTGCATTTCCACTACAGCCAGTTTTTCCTAATGGAGTGCCAGCATCAATCCATTGTTCATCACTTTCAAAACTATTGATTTGACTCAAATGGGCGTAAAAAAACCAAACAAATGTTATATCCGGATAGCGTTTTCTTATGTAAGATTTTTGTTTATCTGGTAAATCATCTACTTTTACTTGCAATGTAATAGATGCTCCAAAACTACTATCTCCTTTAGCATTAAAATCCCTATTAACAGCATATAAAGTTCCTGAAGCAACAGCCTTTATTTCATCTCCAACTTTTGCTTCTAAATCAATACCTTGATGCGCTCTTGTTCCACCATTTCTGACCATGCCAAATGTGCAAGATTTTGCAACTGCAGCATATTTTCCTGCAGACCTCATTCTATTTACTCTTAATGGATCAAACCAGACATTTGCTCCACCAATTTTTGTTTCCTGTTTTTGTTCCTGTTTTGCTTCCTGTTTTGCTTCCTGTTTTGCTTCCTGTTTTTGTTCCTGTTTTGCTTCCTGTTTTGCTTCCTGTTTTGCTTCCTGTTTTTGTTCCTGTTTTTGTTCCTGTTTTTGTTCCTGTTTAGAATTTAAAACTTTCTTTTCTATATCCACCATATTAGATTCATGTAATCCATTTGTATTTAACATAAATTCTAAGGTATGAACTTTTGTATCAATCAAATTTTCATACATCCAAATTTTATAAGCTTGAATATAATTATTATTACCTTGCTTTAAGTATTTAGCTTGAACTTTTGCACTCACATTCGATTTAAAGTTCTTTTTGGCCGTATCTTCATCAATACTATTTCTCATGATCAAATATGCTGTTCCAGATGATTCATGATGACAAAAATATATCAACTTGCTCATTTCTAATGGATTTAAACTATCAACCCCACTAGTATCTAAACCATTCTTCTTTAATCTGCGCTTTAAGCCCTCTAAATTTTTTTTTGCAGACAAAGCTATAGTATCAATTGATAATCCTGCATCTGTTCTTAGTGAGTTTATCCAGTTGATATCATTGCTATTCAACTTAACTATAGGTTCTTGTAATTTCTTCTTTTTTTGTTCTTCAGTACGCTGGTCATCAGAAAGCGTATAGTTTCTCCAACGACCACTTCCAACTAACACCTTATACCCTTTCTTCTTAACTATATATTGATTAAGCTTACCCGTTTTATCTGTTGCTAATTCCAACCAAGTTGGTGTAAAAAACTGACCTAAACCGACTCCCGTTCCTTCTGGATTTACTGCTTTTGAATCCCATTTATTTTCGACTTTCCCTCCACCTGTTTCGATACAAATAAGAGCTGCTATTGTCGCTGCATTTATGCCATATTTTTTTTCAGCATCCAGAATATCTTTTCTATAAACTTCATTTGCAGCAACCAGTCTCAAATTTCCTTCAATTCCGACCTTAGCAATAGCATGTGTTTTTTCTCCTCCTTCAGTTCTAATCGATTTGTCGATTGTTTCAGGTAAATTAGTTGGAGGTTGTTTTTCTTTTGGTTTTTGTAAACTCCCACTAGCTGGAGTCTTCTCCCCACTAGCAACCAATACTCCTTTTTGATTATTTAACTCCTTATTATCTTCAACTACTAGAGGGCCTGAGGATAATGTTACATCTTGCTTCTTTGCTATTTCTTTATTCTTATTTTTTAAATCAACTTTAACATCTTTTACTTTTTGATTCTCAGTACCCTCTTTATAACCATATACACCGTATGATTTCATCATTCTTGAAGTTAAAATTAATTTCTTTTTCCCTAAAGGCAATTTCTTATGATCAGCAATTAAATAAAAGCCTTTTTGGTTACTTTTAAAATAAACTTTAATCCCTTTAGTATGATCTTTAACAGCAATTACAGAAGAATTTCCATTTAATATTTCAATTTCCTTTTTTATACCATCATATTCTAAATTTAATATGGCTGTATTAATTGGATTAAATGCTAAATCCAGTAATCGAATAGTTAGAAATGTGTCAATTTCTTCTTCAGGTGGGCATAAATATATTTTTTGCCCAATACTTATATTATGAATTCGTCGCCCAGTTAAGTTATTCCAGTCAGCTAAATTGTTTAAAGGAATTCCATAGTGTTTTGATATCCCCCAAAGTGTTTCACCTTTTGCAACATTGTGTATCTTCTTATTCATTTATTCATACCCACTAAAATTTAATCAAGTTGTGAACCATGGTCGCCCGGTTCTAAAATCATATCGTTACTACTCTCATCATCGATTTCATCATCATAAAAAGAGCTAGACCATTGATCAAAACCTAAATATGCAGAATATTTCTTAGCATCGTCGCTTTCTAATAAGGCTGTTAAACCACTTCCATCAGTTAATCCTTCCCATAGTGTCTGTTTTTCTAAGTCATCAAACACTATAACTTTAGCTTCAGGAATTGCCTCTCCAAATATTGAAGTAAATAAAAATTTAATTGCAGATGGACCAACCTTCGGCAATTCAGGTATATCCGAAGACACCTTCTCACCACTGGTAAACAACTGTTGCCCCGACTTCACTTCAAACTTTCCACCAGTTTTAATAAAGACACCACTACCATTGATAACCAGCTGAGTACCACCTGCTTTTAAGTCAATTTCTTTAGAACTGGTCAGCTCAATCTTATCTTCAGTCGCGATCAGTTTAATCACTTTCTTCGCAATGATTTCAATCAAGTCATCCTGCGCCTGAACTTTGATCGGACCCTTTGCAGCAAAAGCACTTAAACCTTTCTGTGCTGCAAACAAGCTGATCTTATCTTGTGCATGACCGACAATATTCTTCTGTGCACTTAAATTAATTGAGCCTTGCGCACTTTCAGCAATATCTTGTGAAGCTTGTAAGACAATATCTTCTGGGGTTGTCAGTGCAATCCCATTGGGTGAAGCCAGTAACATCAATGCCTGACGAAAGATCTTACCTTGCTCTTGTTTGGCACTATCACCACTATTTTCTAAGTCTTTTGTATAACTCTCCATAAAGCCCTGTAAAGAGCCTAAAGCCTGCATCGGATTCACATCCAATTTACTGCCTTTATTAAAAGTTCCACAAACACTGGTTAAATCAAAATCCTTAATTTCAACATTGGCAATTACCTTACCCACGTCTTTTAAAGCGCTTAATGGTTCTGAATCAAATTTGTCTTTTAAACTGGTTAATTTACCTTTTAAAACATCTGAACCATGTTCTTCAATATTTTCGATAAAACTCTTTAAGTTCTCAATCGACTCTTTGGAATCATTAAAAAAGTCTTTAAATTCATCTACAATATTCTTGGTATCTTTACCAAATTTCTGGATGTCCTCGATAAAATCACCACTGTTTTTCAGTGCTGAAATTGGATCATTCCCCACAGCATTTTTAAATAAACCCACGGTTGCCTGTAAAGCCTGATTTGCACCTTTTAGTTCTAAAGAGTTAATCAGTTTCGGTAAACGATTGACAACATTCAAGGCATCTGTTTGTTGTTTGACTGCTATTTCACTCAGCACTTTCATACTTTCTGCACCTTGATTTAACAAGGACTGCGCTTGTGCTGCTTCTAAGTGGTCTGCAATCGCATTTTCTTGGGCATACGTCGTGATAAGCATGCCTTTGCCTGCACGCATGGCACCATAAGCATCGGTTCTTAACTCAAAACCTTCACCACGCCCATTGCTGGTTTCCTTATCTTTCGGATGGCTTAAGTTCCCAAGGTTAAGTTGTGTTGCTGCATGACTACTTTGTAGCTGCGTGCTGATTTGGCCTGTTGTATCATCAAAGCGGAGTTGGTTAAAACCTGATCCACCTACTTCCGATGAGCGAATACCGCTTAATTTTTTGGTATCAGGCAACTGGCCTTTGATATCAAACATGGTTTGATGACGTTCTGCTTCATGTAAACGTCCCATCACAAATGGACGGTCGACATTGCCATCAAAGAAATCAATCACTACGATTTCACCAATTCGTGGGTGGAATCTTGTGCCATAACCTTCTCCCGCCCAAGAGGTCAATACATCAACCCAAGCTGAGTCTGTATCATTGTCATTCGAGCCTGCACCACCATCATGACTATTGTCATCGGTACGGGTGAAGAGGAAACGAACTTTGATCCGCCCCCATTGATCGACATAAATCGTTTCGCCTTGCGGGCCAACCACTTTGGCACGTTGTGGAAATGCAGAAGGTCTATGTGCTAAAGGGTTATACTCAGGAACGATCGGGATTCTACGGCGTACCAAGGACAACTCATTGGCTTGACGCTGGTCTTTAATTAAATGGTTCCAATAATTTAAATTAAGCAGCTTGGATAACTGATCTTGTAACTCTTTAGGTAAGTTATTTTGATTGTAAAAAGTCTTACCTAAGATTAAGAACTCACGATCCGAACCATCATGTTGATCAATTTCAGGGTGTTCTCTTAATTCAAACCAATAGCCAACTTGCGCATCACGCACTGAACTGGTTGCAGTAAAATATTTGGACTGTAATTCTTGGTATTGTGTTAGTTGGGTATTTAATTTATCAACTTGAGCTGAACTGGAAACTGTGGTTTGATCTTCGCCATTGAGATCACTGGTCCAAGCTGGGCTAATTGTCCAAGCCTGCTCTAAGCTTAAAGTTTCATTGTCTTGTTGATCACTATGTTGGTGATTACTTAACTGGCTATCGCCCTGATCTTGTAAAAGGCTATCCGCTTGCCAACGTTGTACTTGTATTGCTGTTGATTGAATTGAGCGCTGGGCAATGAGGCTGGTGATCGTGTCAAAGCGTTCTGTTGCATGACTGCGATGGAAACGAATACTTCGTCTAGGCATTGCCTCATATTGCGTATTGTCATCAATGAGACGTAATTTTTGTGCCTGAATCTGCGTTGCCGAAATAGGCACAATTCGTACAGATTCATCAACTAACCAGTTAATACCTTCACTGCGCCACAAGCGAGTTAAAAACTCATAATCCGTTTCATTGGCTTGCATTACAAAAGGACGGATATCGTATTGTTTTTTTAAACCACTACTGTCCAGACTTAAACTGGCAGAAAATAAGGCACTTTTCGCTTGCCACTCTTTAAATAAGATTTCTGATATTTCCAGAACACTTTTGTTCATAAAAACACGGCTATTACGACGCTTATGCCAAAGACTGGTTGCATCTTCAAGCGTTAATTTATAAACGCTTAACGCCCCATCACTCTGCCCTTGGCTTGCCCCTGTTACAATTCCAGTGGTTCGGTACAGTTCACCAAAATCGGTGACTTGATCAACTGCAACCTGACACCCGATAAATTGTTTTAAAGCAATATGCGCATTGGTTGAAAGGCAGAGTAATTCTGCCTTTAAGCCTTGGTTGATCTGTTGTTGCCCCTGAATGCATTGCAAGAATACACTGCTGTTTAAGGCTTGATTTGAGAATTGAACGTGGATCGCTCGTGTTTGTAGTCCCAAGCCAAAACTTTCAAGTAAAGTATTAATATTTCTAAGCATTTTATTTTTAAATGTTAAATTTTGTATAATAGTATTATAACTAATGTTCAAAAAATATAAACAGACCTAAATTACTTTTTATAAAAAAACTACAAATAACTAAATAAATAACATGATTACTTAAGGTTATTTTAAGGTTAATAAAAAAGGGCGTATAGCCCCTTTTTTACAACATCCAAAAAACTCTAGAACGGAACACGTTTATAATCACGATATTCTGGTTTCCAGAAGTTCTGTTCAATACTTTCTAGCAATTGCTCATCACTGATCATCGGCGCTACACCATCTTGAATAGCGGCTTTAGCAACTTTAAATGCGATAATTTTAGACACTTGCTGCAATTCATTTAAATCAGGCAATAAATCTGCGTGGATATCTTGCAACTTCGGTGAACAATCTGCCAAAGCTGAACTTGAAGCCATCAGCATATTGTCCGTAACACGGGTTGCTTGAACTGCTACCACACCCAAACCAATACCAGGGAAAATATAAGAGTTATTGCACTGTGAAATCTGATAGGTTTCACCATGATAATTCACAGGGGTAAATGGGCTACCTGTCGCAATCAATGCTTTACCATCAGTCCATTGAATAATATCAGCTGGCACGGCTTCAACTCTTGAAGTTGGGTTGGATAAAGGCAATACAATCGGATATTCACAGTTTTCAGCCATCGTTTTAATGATTTCTTCTGTAAATAAACCCGGTTGACCGGATACCCCAATCAATACGGTTGGTTTGGCATTTTTCACAACATCAAGCAGTGAAATGATTTCCTCAGCATTGCCCCAATGTGCAACATCTTCAGGTTTCTGCGCAAGTTTACGTTGGAAATCTAATAAGTTTGGCTGATTTTCAGTGATTAAGCCAAAACGATCCACCATAAATACTTTGGCACGCGCTTCAGCATCCGTCAGGCCTTCAGCAACCATCTGTGCAATAATTTGTTCTGCAATACCACAACCTGCTGAACCAGCCCCTAAGAAAGTAATTTTCTGGTCTTTGAGCTGTTTACCTGCGGCTCTACTCGCAGCAATTAAAGTACCAACGCAGACTGCCGCTGTCCCTTGAATATCGTCATTAAAACAACAAATCTTATCACGGTATTTTTCAAGTAAAGGCATGGCATTTTTTTGTGCAAAATCTTCGAATTGAATCAATGCTTTTGGCCAACGACGTTTAACCGCTGCAATCACTTCATCGACAAATTCATAGTATTCATCCCCACTGACACGAGGTTGCGACCATCCCATATAAATCGGGTCATTCAATAATTGTTGATTATTGGTTCCCACATCTATGGTAATCGGCAATGTATAGGCTGGACTAATACCACCACATGCGGTGTAAAGAGACAGTTTTCCAATTGGAATACCCATGCCGCCAATACCTTGGTCGCCTAAACCAAGAATACGCTCACCATCTGTGATTACAATCACTTTGACGTTTTTACGGTTTACGTTGTGAATGATTTCATCAATGTATTTACGGTCAGGATAGGAAAGAAATACTCCACGATGACGGCGATAAATATCGGAGAAACGCTGACATGCTTCACCCACTGTCGGTGTATAGATAATCGGCATCATCTCACTTAAGTGGTTTTCAATCAGGTGGTAAAACAGCGTTTCATTGGTGTCTTGAATATTTCGTAAATAAATATGCTTATTGATCGCTTCACTGAAAGAACAGAACTGTTGGTATGAACGTTGACTTTGTTCCTCGATACTTTCGATCACATGAGGAATTAAACCGTGTAAGTTAAATTGAGTTCGTTCTTCTTCTGTGAAGGCTGAACCTTTATTTAATAAAGGCAGCTCTAATAAGGCATTACCTGCATAATGAATATATAGAGGATATTTTTTCAGGGTTTCCGTTGGCATTTCCATTCTCATTGAAGCAGACTGCCTGCTTCTATCTTTTGCTAAGCTACGACTTTGGTCTGATACAAGCTTAAGCCTATTTTTGACTAAATGGGTATTTAGATACGTGATAATGATATTCAAAGTATTTTACAGAATGATAAATTATTCTCAGTTTTGCGGATCAAATTCTCTTTTTTAAGCAATTTAATATTTTCCCCTAAAATAATGAGCCATGATCCCGCCATTAAAACTGCATATTTGTACGCAATTTTGACCAATCATTGATTTTTTTTCGGTTTAGATTTATTTTGTTTAAAATACGATGAAGCTAAACCAATAACAATGAACACAAAGATCTCTCTACTCCTTCTTAGCACAGTCATTGCATGTACTGGCTGCCAAACTGCAAAAAAAGTATCTTCTGGTGTTTCTAAAACCACTGAAAAAGTCAAAAATATGGTGGGCTTAGGCGAAACCAAAGTTCCAGAAGTTGATCAACAAGGCGTGGTTGATGTCAGTAAAGCCACCCTTGAAAAACTAGAACAAATGAAGATCAATATGCCCACTGGACAATGGGTCTATATTGAAAATGATCTTCAAGGTATTTACACCTTACAAAACAAATCCAGTGATGGAAACGTCCTATATTTGCGTTTGAATTGTAAGATTCCTTCGCAGAAGTCTGGTTTTACAATTGAAGATAAAGATGGCAAAGAGCTGCTTAAAGCACATGATGCGCAAACGGGTCAAGTTCAATTCTTAATCGACAATAACAACTATGGCAATCCATTTGACTTAGTCAATGCGAAAAAAATGCCGACATTTAAAACGGCACTGAGCAAAGCCAAAGTGATTAAAATCTTTAACAATTCCAAACTTTATACCTTTACAAATGGCCATGCTGAATTGCTTAGCAAGCCTGTCACATGTAAAGAGTAGATCCATTATTTAGGCATATCCACAAATACGGCGGTTAAACGTCGTACTAAGGGTAAAACAATCAGAACCACAGGATATGCCACAGCCCATGATACCATCCATGCAGCAAGCCATTTGGTCCAAAATCCGTTAATCAAACCCACATTGATCAACATATTAATCAATGACACCATGCCACTCATTAAACAAGATAAGAACAACGGCATAATCCATGCTGCAAATTTTGCAGGGAGTTTTGGGATATTGCCAATAATTGTGGGAGGAGTATTTGACATATATCGCTCTAAATTTACCAACAGGACACATTTTATTCTTTTAATGGACCTGAAACAATTAATCCTTCCACATAACATCGGCCACATTTTGCCATTTGATTTGATTGGGCAAATTTAAAGGCTGATCATAGAGCTCAGATATCACATTGATTGCATCATCGAGTGAAATAATTGAATTTAAAGGGAGCCATGTGTCATCACCAACATCAAATAACGTTAAGTTCAGATCTTCATTGCAAGACAACCACGACTCACCTTGTTGGACAGTAGGGATATTTTTATCGTAACGCAAAATCAAGTGAGTCGTATCTACCCACCAAAACAATAAAATGATCTGACCTTGTTTTGGCATATCTAGCGCAAGATAACCTGAATTTGAATATTCCAAGTCTGTGGCCTGAATCTTCGCAAACAACTGTATAACTTGTTCTTTTTCTAAAATCTCATGATCGATTTGATCTAAAAAACTCACAAACATATTTTTTATCCTGTGATTAAAGCAGTGTAATCCGTCAAGTCCATTTGAAATCTAAACGCCAATACACAGTGAAATTGAGCATACCGACATTTTTCTTATCGAATAAGTTTTATTCTATACAAATGCATTCACCTAAAAGGCGCAAAATTTGCTATATTTAGCGTTTTTCTGCGACATTTATTTCTCTATAGATTATGAATACGGCCATACAAGCAGCTCTTGATCATGCAGTGCAATCCCTACAAGCTGAAGGGACTCTTCCATCTGACTGGAAAAACACGAGTGTTTTAACGCGAACTAAAGACCGAAGCCACGGTGATTTCGCATCAAACATTGCCATGATGGGCGCTAAAGTTGCTGGTATGAAACCACGTGATCTTGCAGAGAAAATTTTGGCAAATTTACCCGAAGTGGTTGATATTGCCAAAGCTGAAATTGCGGGTCCTGGTTTTATCAACTTCTTTTTAAATGCCGATCAACGCTTTACTGTGTTGGATCAGATCCAAGCACAAAAAGAACAATTTGGTAAAACCCAAGCAAATGCAGCCAAGAAAATTCAGGTTGAATTCGTTTCTGCAAACCCAACCTCTAGCCTGCATGTAGGTCATGGTCGTGGTGCTGCATATGGTATGACTGTTGCAAACTTACTTGAAGCAACAGGTGCCAAAGTTGAACGTGAATATTATGTCAATGATGCTGGCCGTCAAATGGACATCCTCGCCACATCAACTTATTTACGTTATTTAGAATTAAGCGGCCAAACTTTAGTTTTTCCTAAAAATGCTTATCAAGGTGATTACGTTAAAGAAATCGCCCAAGGTATCATCGACAAACATGCTGATGCTTATGTACGTAGTGTGGCTGATGTTTACAAAGATGTTCCAGAAGATGTGCAATATGCTGAAGAGCTTGATGCCGATGGCAATAAAGTGGTTATTTCAGGCGATAAAGAAAAGCACATTGATGGCTTAATTCACAACTCACAAGCTTTAGTGGGTGAAGGTTATCGTGTATTCCATCAAGCAGCTTTACATGCCATTTTAGATGACATTAAAGATGACCTTGGTGAGTTTGGCGTAACGTTTAATCACTGGTTTAGTGAAGCATCTTTGGCTGAAAAAATTGATGAAGCCTTACAAACATTAGACCAACGTGGTTTTCTTTATGAAAAAGATGGCAACATTTGGTTTAAATCAACTGAATTTGGCGATGAAAAAGACCGTGTAGTCAAACGTCGTAATGGACAAACCACGTACTTTGCCTCTGATATTGCCTATCATTTAAATAAATTACAACGTGGCTTTACTGACCTTGTTGATATCTGGGGTTCAGACCACCATGGCTATATTGCACGTGTTAAAGCTGCAATTGATGCGATGGGCTATGACTCATCTAAATTGACGGTACTTTTAGTACAGTTCGTCAGCTTATGGCGTGGTGGTGAGATGGTACAAATGTCATCTCGTTCAGGTCAATTCGTGACATTACGCGATCTTCGTAAAGAAGTCGGCAATGATGCAGCTCGTTTTTATTATGTGATGCGTAAATCTGAACAGCACATTGATTTTGATTTAGATTTAGCGGTATCTCAAAGCAAAGACAATGCCGTGTATTATATTCAATATGCACATGCTCGTATTTGTCGTATGTTAGAAAAAGCAGCAACAACAAATATTCAATTTGATACTGAAAATGCACGTCAATTTGCTGCAAAATTAGAACTTGATGCTGAAACTGAAATTTTAGCGAAACTCGCGGCTTATCCTGAAGTGCTTATTCGCGCTGCAAATAATTATGAACCACATCAAGTTGGTAATTATTTGAAAGAACTTGCTGCTTTATTCCATGGTTGGTACAACGAGAATAAAGTATTGGGTGATGATGCGGAATTGACTCAAGCCCGTTTATTGCTTTCAGCAAATATCAAACAAGTCTTACATAATGGTCTTGAATTATTGGGTGTATCTGCACCTGAAAGTATGTAAGTCAAGAATTGCTTTACATGTTCCCAAGACCAAGGTCTGGCTCAAAGTAAGCATTGAAGTGTGTAATAAATCATTACTTTACATCGTGTTCAAGCAAAACTATGCTTGAACACGATCTAAGCAATACATAATAAGAGGGTTCCACGTGTTTGGAAAAACGCAACGCGGTGTTTCAGAAAGGCCAACCAAACCTAAACAACCATTGATTCCTAAATGGTTAGGGATGCTTGTCGTCATTTTAATCGTGTTAAGTTTTGGTGTCGCACTGATGCTCTGGAAACCGTGGGCGCCCGTCCAACCCAAAAACGAAATCACGTCTGAGCATTATCAAGAAGATACCAACAAAGACTATCGTTTTTATGATCTGTTACCTCAACAACAGGTTACCCCTATTCCTGAACAAGCTGTTCCTGAAAGCAGAAATCAACAACAACCTGTAATTGTTGAAGCACCTGCTCAGTCTGAAAATGTTGATGTTGGTGTAAATGCTGAACGTACAACACCTGTTCAACCCGAATATATTTTACAAGTTCGTAGTTATGATGATCCTGATGCTGCCGATGCACGTCGTGCTGAAATTATCTTAAATGGTTTATCTGCCGATGTGGTTCAAAGCACAGAAGCTGGAAAAACTTGGTATCGTGTGATTTCAGGCCCTTATGAATCACAAAATGCAGCAGTGATTGCCCAACAAACCTTACAACATAGCGGTATTGACTCTATTGTGGTTAAACGCTGATGCAATTTTCAGGTATGGCCTGATCAATCAATCGTTAAAACAGGATGCTTTGGCATCCTGTTTTATTCTTTAAAATCGTTTTTTAACCTTATTTAGATATGTGGGCAAATTGCATAATTTTTACTCAAAAGAAATATAATTCGATAAAAATTTACCCAAATTGATCAAAATTAGAGTAATCTATTTTCCGCAATACATTACCCATGTCGTTGCCGAGATATCAAAAGTCACCAATACTTTTGATTTGCTGTCCTGTGATTGGCGTGACGATCAAATCCGAAGATTACAGGACGCTCAGAAATTCACATGGGTAAAAGCCCACACCAATAGGCATTCAGCCAATTTCAAACAATAAAACAGTTCATCTAAACTTCACTGAAAATTCATTCGCCTAAGTATTTCAATTTGAGTACACTCCTATTGAGATTATGAGTTTTTAAATGCAATGAATAATAAAAAACAGATTTTATGTGTAGAAGATGATGCTGCTATTCTTATGCCGTTACGTTACGCACTTGAACGAGAAGACTGGCAAGTGACTTGGGCCAATTCAGGCCTGCAAGCCATTGATTTTATTCAACAGAAACCCTTTGATTTTATTATTTTAGATGTCGGACTACCTGATTTAAATGGTTTTGATGTCTGTAAAAAAATTCGTCTCTTTAATCATACACCCTTGCTATTTTTAACCGCACGAGATGATGAAATAGATCGTATTGTGGGCTTAGAAATTGGCGCAGATGACTACTGTACCAAGCCATTTAGTTCGCGTGAAATTGTGTCTCGGATTAAAGCCATTTGGCGCAGAATGGAGATACAGAATCAGTTACAGCACATTTCACAGCCAAATACACAGCTTTCTACAACGCCAGCTAAAGTTTGGCAATGCAATGATGAGGCTTTACAAATCCATTACTTAGGCACAATACTTCAGCTGACTCGCTATGAATATCGCTTACTTAAATTATTGATTCAACGCCCTGAACAGGTGTTTAGCCGTCAACAATTGATGGATCATGTATGGGAACACCCTGAACATAGTTTAGAAAGAACTGTCGATACCCATATCAAAAGTATTCGCAATAAACTTAAGCAGATCTCTCCTGAGCAAGACCCAATCGAAACCCATCGAGGTTTTGGCTATAGTTTAAAAAGGCAAGGCTAAACCATGTCCATTTTTATTCGTATTTGGTTCTTCTTTGGATTGATCATCTTGCTGGGTTTATGGTTTATGTCTTATACCTTCAATCAACAAGTAAAGCCCAATGTACGACAGGTCGTAGAAGATACTCTTGCGGAAAATGCTAATATTATCGCGATGTTAGTGGCTGAAGATGTCTATGAAAATAAAGTCAGTACCGTTCAGTTTGATGAAAAAATTCAAAAAGCACTGAATCGAAAACTCAATGCCACGATCTGGAAACATAATAAAAATGAGATCAATCAACAAATCTATATTACCGACAACAAAGGTATCGTCATTTATGACTCACAAGGTATCGCCACAGGACAAGATTACTCACGATGGAATGATGTTTACCTAACCTTAAAGGGAAAATACGGGGTTCGCTCTACACGCAGTTATGAAAAGGACAGCAATAGCAGCACCATGTTTATTGCAGCGCCAATCTATTATCAAGTTGGTCAACAACAGCAATTGATTGGCGTTGTCAGCATTGGAAAGCCCAATATTTCAGTACAGCCTTATATTCAGCGCGCTGAAAATCAGCTGATCCGACAAGCCGCTTGGATTACATTACTCAGTCTGTTTCTTGCCAGTTTGGTGGCCTATTGGCTAAAACACAGTATTGACCGTGTGCGTAAATACGCGCAGGCACTTGCCCCTGTCAATCAAACGCCCTATTTTCGTTCAGCAAAAGAACTCAATCAAGTTGCTCAAGCCGTTGAAAATATGCGAGAAAAACTCGAAGATCGTGCTTATGTAGAACACTATGTCAATACACTGACCCATGAACTCAAAAGCCCACTTACCGCAATTCAAGCCAGCGCAGAACTACTCAAAGAAGATTTACCATTAAATGATCAACAACAATTTGCCACGCATATTCATGAACAAAGCCAGCGCTTACGTAGCCTGATTGATCGGATGCTCTTATTGACCCGTCTGGAAAAATCTAAACATCAAATTGAAATGCAAAATTTCAATTTATCTGAACTGATTCAACAAACTTTAGACCAACATGCCAGTCAAATTCAGGCCAAAAAAATCCAGTGTTTACTGGATATTGAAGCCAATTGTATGGTTGGTGCAGATCGATTTTGGATTCAACAAACCCTTGCCAATATTTTAGATAATGCCCTAGATTTTTCTGCAGATTCAGCAAAAATCCTGATTCGGCTTCATCGTCAAACACACCAACAAGTAGAATTACAGGTTTTTAATGAGGGCGAATGGATTCCAGATTATGCACTTACGCAAGTGTTTGATACTTATTTTTCCTTGCCTCGTCCGATTAGCCAGCAACGCAGTTCTGGTATTGGACTGAGCATTGTTAAACAGGTCATTGAACAACACCATGGACAGATTCACATTGGCAATATTCAAGGAAATGAAATCACCATCTTACAACCCCACCAAAAAGGTGTATTGGTAAAAATTCAATTGCCTTAGCACGGCCAAACTTCACTTAAAATTCATATAAAAAACCGATACACCTCAAACAAAGCACATTGCTGTTTCGCACACTCAACACTGACAAAAAACAACGGCGAAGGAAAACAGCGATGCGCTCCAACTTTATTACATTCAAAATTATTGCAATCGCAATTTTAGTTGCCTTATTTTGGATAGGCTTACTCTTTATTACCAGTCTGGTCTCAGAACGACAAGATTATCAACGGGCATTTCTGAAAGAAATTGCACAAAACAATATTAGTCCTCAAACCGTGATTTCACCGTATATCCGTGTGCCCTACAATGAGCAAAAAAACTGCCTCGATGAAAAAAAGGTGGCCTATTTGTGTACTGAGGAACAATGGCTATATATCAGTGCTGACAGCACACAATGGTCATCCAACTTTAATGTTTCGGACAACACTTATAAACGTACCATCTATCGAGCAATTAGCTATACCGCCAATCTCATGGCCAAAGGGGTATTCCAAAAACCAACACTTGAAAAGAAAGATTACCAATGGGACCGAGCTGAAATTATCTTCCCTGTACATGATCCTCGTGGCTTAGATACACAACCGAGCTTAAACATGCTCAATAAAACTTATGCCTTTGAAATGAGTGCTCAAGGGAGTAACAGTTCTGGTTTTGATTTTATTTATATTTCTGCAAAAAAATATCCTGAATTAATCAATGCCATTCAAAATGGTTTTACTTTTGATTTAACCGCCAATATTACGGGTCTGGGGAAATTCACCCTGATCCCAACCAGTCGTAGCGTCACTTATCAGGCCAAAGGCAATTGGGCGGATACCAAATATTCAGGACAAAACTTACCTTTTGCAAAAACCAGTACACCACAACAATTCACCGCACAATGGAAAAATATTGCTCTAGGTCATCAAAACATCAGTAAATTGATTGATTGCGACAACAATGAGTGTATTCGCCAGTTTAGTAATGGCTATTTTACCCAAGAGCCAGCTTATATGGGTGAACCTAGTCAAAGTATTGGTTTATCAACAGAATTCCTAGAATCAGTCAATGTCTATACACAAACAGATCGTGCGATTAAATACGGTATCGTGATTATCATCATCACCTTTGCTTGTTTCTTTCTCTTTGAAGTGCTTAAAAGCTTACGGATTCACCCCATTCAATATTCTTTGGTGGCGATGGCTCAAGTGGTGTTCTTTGTTTTACTGCTTTCGATCAGTGAATACTATGCCTTTGCATGGGCTTATTTCGTTGCTGGAATTGCCTGTGTCGGGCTCATGAGCTGGTACTTATACTATGTGATGAAAGGTTTTAAAGCCGCTGGCCTATTTAGCATCATCCTGAGTTCACTTTATGCCGTGATGTATATGCTGTTGCAATCTTCAGGCAAAACCTTCCTAATTGGCTCTATCATTTCATTTGTTTTACTTGCTGTGGTGATGTTTATTACACGGCATATCGACTGGTATCAAATCAACAATAAGCCTGAACAAAAACTCAAATCCTATACACCTCCGCAAGCTTGATAACGGCACAGTGAATAGCTCAAAGCGATTCACTGGCTTTAAAATAGATTCTAAATAATAGGTATTTCAATGAATATTTCCATACTACAGGAGCAACAAAACTTTAAGCAGTTGCAACAACTTTGTCCTCTGCAATGTTCAATTGCATTTTGTTTAAATCAGTTACGTGGTGCGCAAATTCAATTTTTAAATTTAGGCAATTTCATTATTTGCCCAGAATATAACTGTTTGATTATTTTTAAGTATAAAATTCTCATTCGTATAGATAGATTCACCAACAAGCAACAAAGTTGATTTGCAGATTGTAAATCATGACGTAAAATTTAAAACATAAACAAACTTTGAGAATGATCATGACTGTACAACGTTTGCACGTAGAAAAACGCTTTTCTGAAATCGCAATTTCGGGAAATTTAGTTCACTTGGCGGGTCAATTGGCTACGGATTTAAGTTTGGATATCAAAGGGCAAACTCAACAAACCTTAGATATCATTGATCGTTTTCTTGCAGATGCGGGCACAGATAAAAAGCATATTATGTCTGTGATGATTTTTTTAAAAGATATTGAAAATGATTATGCAGGAATGAACGAAATCTGGGATACATGGTGTTCAGATATGCAAGCTCTGCCGAGAACTTGTGTAGAAGCAAAGCTTTATCGACCTGATGTTTTAGTTGAAATGACGGTTGTTGCGGTCAAACCAGAATAAACTCGTTATTTAATTTTTGGAAAGCGTAAAAAATGCATGTTTAAACATGCATTTTTTTGATTAGCTATATGCGCGATTTGAGTACAGATCAAACTTCCCCAGTACATGTTCCTCCAACATTTGCGAATGGTTCATTTCTGAAAATTCTGTTAAAAAATCTTCTCGCAAATCCTGATATTCTGGAATTCCCATATAACGAATCACGCGATAACCTGCCGACTGTAACAAAGCATCTTCATAGGTATTTTGATTCGAACGCTTAATCGCATTGGTATCATCTAAAGCAATCACAGCTAAAACTTTATAATCTTTGTCCAGCACAACAAAATTTGCAAACATTTGCTGATACTTACGACGTGTATGTAAATATTTTGTCGTTAACAAGGCATCAAAAGATACATGAGCCAAGATATTGGCTTCAGGTAAAATTTCTTTTAAACGCGTAAACGTAATTTGTTCATGTGAGTTAAATACTGCTCTTCTTCGTAAAGCACTATCTGCTTGTTGCTTATTTTTCAATCCTTTATAAGCAGCACCAATCACGACAGCAAGTAATATCAGACTCGCAACGATTATCATGTCCATTTTTCATTTCCTAATTCTTTATTATAATTTGGTCTACGACCAGTTCTTGTGTATCAAAGATACTATTTTTAATCAGTTCAATTTTGTAATATGCCAGACGCATTCTCATATTTGCTTTTTCAAAATAATCAAATAAATCACATTTTTAACTTATTTATTGAACTATTATTTGTTTTATTCACTTGGTATTTCAACCAAATGAATTGAATTGCACCTCATATATAGCGTGTATTGAATGCGAATACAACTGAATTTAATGAATCTTGCGTACTATTGTAGGACAAGGATATTCGAGAATTGTGTGTTTTTAGTACACTAAAGTTTTCAACAGTTTACAGAGAGTTATCCACAGTTGCGTATTTTTATTATTCAATTGCTAATTTAAGAAAGGATGCTTAGGCATCCTTTCTTATTACTTTCTCAAACAGCAACTAAGCTCTACTTTTTGACTTAGACTTTGTTTTGCTATTTCCAGCAAATGGTTTTTTATCACCCGTTTCACGCGGCGGTAAACCTGTATGTTGCGTCAATATTTGACCACGTTCAGGACGCTTTTTGGTATTGGAAGGACGCGATTGCGTTTTTGCCTGTGAATTACGGCTATCCCCAGTACGCTTTTGCGAATCACCGTCTACAGTCGAGTTTTTCTTACGCGCAGATTGGTATTGTCCTTCTGTTCCTTGCGGTTGATAAGTTGGAATCAGATGATGCTTAGAATTACCAATCAAATCTATTCGGCCCATTTCACGTAATGCATCACGTAGTAATGGCCAGTTGTTTGGATCGTGGTAACGCAAGAAGGCTTTGTGTAAACGACGACGCTTTTCACCTTTGACAATATCCACACTTTCGGTATAACGAGCCACTTTGGCCAACGGGTTTTTCCCCGTGTGATACATCGTGGTCGCTGTCGCCATTGGTGATGGATAAAAGGTTTGCACCTGATCGGCACGGAAGCCATTTTTCTTAAGCCAGATCGCAAGATTCATCATGTCATAATCCGTTGTTCCCGGATGCGCAGCGATAAAGTACGGGATTAAATACTGTTCTTTACCCGCTTCCTTACTAAAACGATCAAACATCTGTTTAAAGCGATCATAGGTTCCGATTCCCGGTTTCATCATCTTCGACAATGGACCTTTCTCGGTATGCTCTGGAGCAATTTTTAAATAACCGCCAACATGGTGTTGAACCAGTTCTTTGACATATTCAGGGTTCAATACCGCAAGGTCATAACGTAAGCCTGAACCAATCAGAATCTTTTTGATGCCTTTTAATGAACGTGCTTTGCGATAAAGTTGAGTAAGTGGCGCATGGTCAGTATGTAAATTTTGACATACACCTGGATACACACAAGAAGGTTTACGACAGTTCTTTTCAATCTCAGGATCTTTACACTGCAAGCGATACATGTTTGCAGTTGGGCCACCTAAATCTGAAATGATGCCTGTAAAACCTGGGGCTGTATCACGAATTTTTTCAACTTCACGTAAAATTGATTCTTCTGAACGGTTTTGAATAATACGACCTTCATGTTCGGTAATCGAACAGAATGTACAACCACCAAAACAACCACGCATGATATTTACAGAGAATTTGATCATATCAAATGCAGGGAAACGCGCTTCACCATAAGCTGGATGTGGTAAACGCGCATAAGGCAAGTCAAACACATAATCCATTTCTTCGGTGGTCAATGGAATCGGTGGTGCATTTAACCATACATCACGTTCACCATGCTTTTGTACCAATGCACGAGCATTCCCGGGATTGGTTTCAAGATGCAAGATGCGGTTGGTATGTGCATAAAGTACAGGATCAGTTGCCACTTCTTCAAAAGCAGGCAAACGAATCACAGCCAATTCACGTGGTGGTAATTTATGTTTAATCGCTTTGGATGTCGGCAATAAACGTACAATCTGGGTATTCTCATCCAGTTGATCACCTTCACGAACAACAGGATTTGCCACCAATTCTTTTTGGAAATTTTGATATTGGGTTAAAGAATTTCCTTTGCCTTGTTCAATTTCACAACCATCTAAATCTTCAGTCATTACATAAGGATTGATGATTGGATCAACACGACCAATCGCATCGACATCATTCGATGCAATTTCAACAAACTTGGCTTTAGAAACACGATTAATTTTATTGACGATAAATGCAGTACCACGAACATCGGTGATTTCATGAATTTTTTCGCCTTTGGCAAGACGATGCATAACTTCAACAACAGACCGTTCACCATTGCCATACATCAATAAGTCTGCTTTGGAATCCATCAGCACTGAACGACGAACTTTGTCTGACCAGTAATCATAATGTGCAATACGGCGTAATGATGCTTCGATACCGCCCAATAATACGGGTACATCAGGAAATGCTTCACGACAACGCTGACAATATACAGTTGCAGCACGGTCAGGACGTTTATTGGGTAGATTATCTGGTGAATATGCATCATCAGAACGGATTTTACGGTCAGCCGTATAGCGGTTGATCATAGAATCCATATTACCCGCGGTCACACCCCATGCAATATTCGGTTTACCTAACACTTTAAATGCTTCAGCAGAAGTCCAATCTGGTTGTGCAATAATCCCGACACGGAAACCCTGTGCTTCAAGCGTTCGGCCAATAATTCCTGAACAGAACGATGGATGATCGATATAAGCGTCACCACATACCAGAATAAAGTCACAACTATCCCAACCGAGTTGATCCATCTCCTCGCGTGACATTGGCAAAAATGGTGCTGGTTCAAAGCACGATGCCCAATATTTGTCATAATCAAACAACGCAGTAGGCGCTGTCTGAGCAGTATAAGCGGTCGACATGATGAGTTTCTCGATTGGCAGTTGGCGATCGGGAGAGATCTAAAATGAAAGTTGATCATTTTACCATGAATTTTACTCATGTTGTTTGATTAAAAAGTAAACATTTCTTCTTGGTCTTCTATTTAGTCTGTTATTGATAGCTTTTTAAGATGTTAAATGTATTCGTCATACGTTATAAAAGGAAAATTGACCTATCATGATGGATTGTTTAAAAGCGCAGAGAAATTGAATAGAAAAGCTTATTTAACGCTATTTAGATGCAGCCGCTCATACTTTTGCCTAATCTTTATGCTGCGTTTGATTGAGTTTTAAAGCCACCAAGAGCCCGATACAAAGTACACAAGTCATCGTAACTGTTAGGCCAAACCATCCATATTTTTCCCAGACTAAACCACTACTGCTGCCCAAGAAACTTGAACCAAGATAATAACAAAATAGATAAAGCGAAGAACCGACTGCACGATATTGTAAGGATTGTACCGATACCCAACTGCTTGATGTGGAATGGGCGGCAAAAAATGAGAACGTGAAAATCAATAGACCAATCAAGATCACCCATAGTGATGGAATCAGCATCATCCATAACCCCAGAATCATGCTTGAGAACATCACAATCAGTACCTTACCTCGTCCAAATTGACGGCTCCAACTGGCTGCACGAGGTGAACTATAAATGCCAGATAAATAGGCAATCGAAATCAAACCAATCCAAGTTTGTGACAGTTCAAAAGGTTTTTCTAACAGATGATAACTCATGTAATTAAACACGGTCACAAAGCATCCCATCAGAATAAAACCTTCTACAAACAATAATCTGAGCTTTGGGTCAGAAAGATTTTTCTTAAAAGATTCGATAAAACGTGTGAATTGAATGGGATAAGATTTAAAGTGTTTAGAGGCAGGTAAGGCAATATAAAATGTAATCGCGATCAATAAATTAAGTAGACCAATAATCATCGTCGCAGTTTGCCAAGAGATATAATCCAGCAATACCCCTGCAATCAAACGCCCGCCCATTCCCCCTATTGCTGTCCCTGAAATATACAGTCCCATGGCAAAGCCAACATCTTTTTGTGCAATTTCTTCACCGATATAGGTCATTGCGACAGACGCGACACCACTGACAGCCAAGCCAATCATCATGCGTGTTGCAAGAAATATTTCCCAATACGGTAAAAACGAACTCAGCAATAACAAGCTTGCTGTGGAAAATAAAGAAATGGCCATGATCTGCTTACGACCATAACGATCTGAAATCATTCCTGCAAAAAGAAGCCCTAAGGCTAAGGCGATGGTGGAAAATGAAAGCGGGAAACTACTATGGGTTGGTGTAACATGAAAAAAACTTGCCAAAAACGGCATCATCGGCTGAACACAGTACAACGATGAAAATACAGCAAAGCCAGCTAAAAACAATGAAAGTAAAATTGCGATAAAAGGCCGAGTGCCATACTCAATATAAGCTGTAGATTCAGGTGCTTCAGACATAATTATTCCTCATGTCCGTTCAGTATACGCCTATTTTTAACTCTTGATAAAAGCTAAAGTTTTATTGCAGACTATACCTTGATGATTCAAGTCGGATATAAATCTTAAATATTTGATTTAGAATAAAATTATATGAGAAAATGCAGAAATCAGAAAATAAAAAAGAGCGTATTTTTAATACACTCTTCTCGTAATTTTTCAATATATTGAGGTTAAATTTAACCAGCAAGAATCTTAAACTTTTCGTTCTTCAATATTGAGTGCATTGATTGCGAGTACCGCTTGAGTACGGTTCTGTACACCTAATTTACGGAAAATTGCCGTCACATGCGCTTTAATGGTCGCTTCCGAAACATCAAGTTCATAAGCAATTTGCTTATTCAATAAACCTTCTGCAACCATCATCAATACACGGAACTGTTGAGGTGTTAACGATTGAATACGTTCAGCCAAAGCTGTTTCATCTGCAGCACGCGGATCAAAATTCATATTCGCTGCGGGTAAGTTTGGCGGTAACCAAATATCACCATCCAGCACTTGGCGAATTGCTTCCCCAATATGGCTTGGATGCGCAGATTTAGGAATATAGCCCATTGCGCCATGTGCAATTGCACGTTGAATAATGGACGCATCTTCGTGAGCAGAAACCACAATAATAGGAAGTGCAGGATACTGTGCACGAACATGTACCAATGCAGAGAAACCCGATGCGCCTGGCAGATTTAAATCCAACAAGACGAGATCTGGTTCTGGACCATTTTCCAAACGCTCATAAAATTCATTAACAGCCGCAGTTTCACTAATTTGAGCCTGTGGCAAACTATAACGAACCGCCTGAATTAACGCATGGCGAAACAGTGGATGATCATCAACGATTAAAATATTCATAAGCGAAGCGAGAGATCTCTAGCGCAGTTATTTCATTCTAACCGCACTATTGCTATTTAGGATACGTAAATATTAACGAATTTTTGAATAATTTGTCGGCTTTAATTAAAATTCCCTACAATCTTTAGGTCATTTATCGAAATTAAGATTTGAATATCACTTTTAAATATAAAATAAACAGTTAAAAATGAATTACTTATTCATTTTAAGAATATTATTTAACTTCAAATACTTAAAAGACGAAATCGTGCATTATTCCATGTCTTTCCGGTTTATCTTAAAAACAGATAACCAATCTGTTTTTCATTATTTTACAGCGCTTCGTCAAATATAGATTAATGAATGGCATTCCGAGATTCAATTTATTAGGTTGCCAACATGTCTATTTATACTCAACAAAAACCATTAAATATTGTTGCTGTTTCAGGGGGATTAAATAACCCTTCAAAAACCGAAAGTTTAGTGCAAGCGATTTTAGATGAGCTGGGTCAGGCAACACCGATTCATGTTCACTTTATTAAATTCAGTGAAATAGGCCATTTGTTAGGGGGCGCAATTTATCGCAACCAACTGCCACAACGTGTTCAAGATGACTTAGCTGCCGTAGAAGCAGCAGATGCGCTCATCGTGGGAACACCTGTTTATCGTGCATCATTTACTGGTTTATTTAAACATTTCTTTGATTTTGTTGAACAAACAGCGCTAGTCGATGTTCCTGTATTGCTTGCTGCATCGGGTGGTAGTGACCGTCATGCTTTAGTTCTAGAACATCAGTTACGTCCATTATTTAGCTTCTTTCAAGCGCAAACGCTGCCTATTGGTGTCTATGCAACAGATCGTGACTTCACACCTGAGTACACCATTAAAAGTGAACACATCCAAGACCGTATCACTTTAGCTGTCGCACGTGCATTGCCAATTTTAGAATGGGCACCTGCAAAAGGTCAGCGAGCAGAAGTGGTCAAAGCCAAAACAGAGCAAGCCAATCAAAATTTAGGCATCAACAAACAGATTGAGCAAGATGATGTGCTTCCTTCCGCGGCGATACCAGACTTGGATGCGGCAGAGTCTCGTCTACATGCAAAATCCAAAACACCACAATCACAGGTTGCTTAAGCGCAACCTTGTTATGAATAAATCATAAAAAATTGAGGGTTATGATATGTCACAGTTTTCATCGAATAATGGCCAAGCAATTCGATTTGCCTATTGGGTTCCCAATGTCAGTGGCGGCTTAGTGGTCAGTAATATTGAACAACGGACAGACTGGAGCTATGACTACAATGTCCGTTTGGCACAAGCTGCCGAAAAAAGTGGTTTTGAATATGCCCTCACCCAAATTCGTTTTACCGCAGGGTATGGCGCTGAAAATCAACATGAATCTGTGAGTTTTAGTCATGCACTTTTAGCCAAGACTGAAAAATTAAAAGTGATTGCAGCAATTCTTCCGGGACCATGGAAACCTGTTTTAGCCGCAAAACAGTTGGCGACCATTGACTATCTGACCAATGGGCGTATTGCGATTAACGTGGTAAGTGGTTGGTTCCGTGGCGAGTTTGATGCTATTGGTGAGCCATGGCCTGAACATGATGAACGCTATGTTCGCTCAGAAGAGTTTATTCGTACGTTAAAAGGTATTTGGACAACGGATAACTATAGCTTTGATGGTAAATATTATCAGTTTAAAGACTACACTTTAAAACCAAAACCTTTGCAGAAACCCCATATTGAAGTATTCCAAGGGGGAAGTTCACGTGCTGCACGTGACATGGCTTCGCGTGTTTCGGATTGGTACTTTACCAATGGCAATACACCTGAGGAACTCAAAAAACAAATCGATGATATTCGTGAAAAAGCCAAGCTAAATAACCACTCAGTCAAAATCGGGGTTAATGCTTTTATCATTGCTCGTGACACTGAAGAAGAAGCTAAAGCAGTGCTACAAGAGATTATTGACCAAGCCAATGTTGAAGCGGTCAATGCCTTTGGCGATGCAACCCGTGAAGCAGGCGCAGCATCTAAAGAAGGTGAAGGTAACTGGGCAAAATCAACCTTTGAAGACTTGGTGCAATATAACGATGGCTTTAAAACCAATCTGATTGGTACACCACAACAAATTGCCGAACGTATTGTTGAGCTCAAAAATGTAGGGGTAGATCTGGTGTTATCTGGCTTTTTACATTTTATTGAAGAAGTTGAATATTTCGGTGAAAAGGTCTTGCCTTTGGTTCGTCAAATTGAAGAAGCGCAAAAAGATCAAATTACTGCAAAATCAGCTTAAGGTTTATCTCTTCATTGATGGTGCTGTGAAAACAACAATAAATAACTAAAACAGCTTTGCAGCTTTCCCTCTTGACTCGGCTTGAGGGATTTTTTTTAGAATAAATAAAAAGTATTTATAAAAATAGAATCGTATAAATCAGTACAATTATCCTTATATAAATTAGCCTACTTTTGCTTTTTGTTTTATTGAATCATCGAGTGTATTTGTTCTATACATATACTCAACAACCGTAATCTTGGAAAAAATTTCTTTCAACTTTAAAATACGCCCTTTTTGTAGCATAGATGGAAAAAGTGGGCATGGTAGTTTTAAATAAAACAAAAACGATATTTTGCGTCCTCATTGGCAGTATGAGCTTGACGAGCTATGTAAACGCCAACGACATACCTGCAACGTCTATAAAGGTTGAAACTGCAATGAATACTGCATTTCAGCCATTAATGAAAACTTATGCAGTGCCCGGTATGGCAATAGGTATTTTGTATAACGGAAAAAGTTATGAAAAATACTACGGCGTACAATCACTTGCGAATGCGAAAGCCGTAAATAAAAATACCCTTTTTGAATTAGGCTCAGTCAGTAAGATATTTACTGCAACAGCAGGCACTTATGCACAAAATTTAGGTAAAATTTCTCTTCAAGACCATCCTGGTAAATATATACCCGCATTAAAGAACTCAGACATTAATCAAGTCACACTCTTAGAATTGGCCACCTACACCAGTGGTAATCTTCCATTGCAATTTCCTGATCAAATAAAAACAGATGCGCAAACACTTAAATATTTTCAAGATTGGAAAGTCAAAAACCCGATTGGTCAATTTCGACAATACTCTAATCCAAGCATAGGGTTATTCGGTGAAGCGACCGCTAAAGCGATGAATATGCCTTTTAGTGCTTTATTAGAACAAGTGATCTTCCCCAAACTAGAACTCCAACATACTTATGTCCAAGTTCCTAAAGCACAACAAGGCAACTATGCTTTTGGTTATGATCAAAATAATCACCCGCTTCGGGTCACTGCTGGCGCTTTTGATGCGCAAGCCTATGGGGTGAAATCTAGCCTACCTGACATGCTACATTTTTTAAATTTAAACTTAAATCCAGATCAAGCCAAAGCAGCGATTAAACCTGCAATTCTAGCGACACATACCGGTTACTTTAAAATGGGTGGTATGACCCAAGCCCTTGGCTGGGAATCGTTCAGCTACCCAGCCACATTAAACACACTATTAGAAAGCAATTCTGATCGGGTTGTGATGCAATCTAACCCCGTTGAAAAAACCCTCGTGAAGACTGGTTCAAGAGTCTTTCATAAAACTGGCTCTACCAATGGTTTTGGGACCTATGTGATTTATATTCCACAAGAGAACTTTGGCTTGGTGATGTTAATGAATAAAAAAATTCCCAACGCTGAGCGAATTAAGGCAGCGTATGAAGTGCTCAATAGCTTAAAGCAAAAATCCCATCCTTGATGCTAAAACACGTCAGATCGGGCTAGGCTTTAGCTTTGTACTTTGTGCTTTGTTAAATCATTCATACTGTATCTATTGCATGGCAACATAATTGTCGGTGTTGGTAGGGGTATAACAGCTACCCCTTATCCAACACAGATTTTTTCAATCTAAGATATGGCAATACCAACGCTAAAGCGCTAGGAATGAACGTCTATAAAATGTCATCGGTCGGCTTAGGTTCAAGCGTAAAAACTTGGATCAGGCACTTTCCCAGTCAATACCCATTCCCCTACTTCCTGATACTTATAATCAATCGGATCATGCAAAGTCTGAGTACGGACATTTCGCCAAAAACGATCTAAATTCAATTTGGCTGTTGTCGCTCTAGCACCCATTACTTGAAAAATATTCTGTGTTATAAACAGTGAGCTATTGGTTGCAGCAATTTTTGCAGTCGCAATGGCAATTGAGACTTCACCACGTTGTTCTGCTGTTAATTGCTCACCAATATTCCAAGCCGTTTGCAATGCTGCAATGGCTTTATCGGCAAGTAAACGTACACTTTCAAGCTGTACATAAAACTCAGCAAAATGCTTCTGGGTAAATGGATCATTCACCGCATTTTCAGCCAAAGACGTTGACCATGCTTTCTGACTTTGTATTGTTTGTCTTGCAAGGTCAAAGGCACCTTCAGCAACGCCTAAAAACAGATGCACAAAAATCAATTGCGCGATCAAAGGTCGTAAACTGGAGTAAGGTGTACTTAATGGTCCTGGATTTAACAATAACTCATCTTTGTGAATTTTGACCTGTTCAAAATGACTGGTTCCACTGTCCGTTTGACGCTGCCCCATATTATTCCAATCGCCTAAAAAACTGACCCCTTCTCGACGTGTTGGGATCACAGCTATCAGTAATTTTCCAGCATCATTAAAGCCCGAACAAAGCAGTATGTCTGAATCTATTGATCCTGAGCAAAAGCTTTTATCACCATGAAAAATAAAGTCATTCTCAGTGAGTTGTTGTACCTTCGTGCGCTGATCTAAAGGGTTTAACGTATTGCCCCAAAACAAGTTATTGCGGGCAGTGTGTTCAAACCATGCCGAATATTGTTGAGGTTGAGCAAATAACTGTACGGTGGCGATTAATAAATGATGAAAGCCATATACATGTGCCAAGGAGCTATCGACTTGTGCAATACTTTGAATGGTCTGGAAAATTGTTTTCCAGTTCGCTCCTTGCCCGCCATATTGTTGTGGAATAGACAGTCCCAATAAGCCGCTTTGACGAATCAAATCCCGTTCCAGCTTTGGATTACCACCTGCTTTATCACGCTCAGCAGCAGTCTGCGCAAATTGTTCTGCCAATTGCTTTGCCGTTGCTAAAGCAGAAAGGTTTACCGCCTGTTGAGGTGCATTCATCATATTTACTCTTATTCCCAGTGTCTTGAGCTTATCAAATCAAGTAAGATTTCCTTATCTCAATGCCTGCATTACTTATTCTGTGGTTTGAAAATCAATAACAAAAAAATACCGCTAGAATTTCTCTAACGGTATTCAACTTTTGGCTAGCAAAATCAAGAGGCTTCAATCATTAAGAATTGGCCTTAACCTCCGTAATTAACTGATCTACCACACCGGGATCAGCCAAAGTAGAAGTATCACCTAAACTATCTAGCTCATTGGCAGCAATTTTTCTTAAAATGCGCCGCATGATTTTTCCAGAACGGGTTTTTGGCAAAGCAGGTGCCCAATAAATTGCATCAGGTGTTGCCACAGGTCCCAGCACTTTACGTACCCAACTGACCAATTCTTTACGTAATTCTTCAGTTTCAGCTTCACCTGCCTGTAAGGTCACATAGGCCGCTATGCCTTGCCCTTTAATTTCATGTGGCATACCAACAACAGCTGATTCAGCGACTTTTGCATGCGCAACCAAGGCACTTTCAATTTCAGCAGTGCCCAAACGGTGACCCGAAACATTCAGAACATCATCTACACGGCCTGTAATCCAGTAATAACCATCTTTATCGCGACGCGCACCATCACCAGTAAAATAACTGCCTGGATAGGTTGAGAAATACGCTTCAATAAATCGCTCAGGATCGCCCCAAATGGTCCGCATTTGCCCCGGCCAAGAATTCTTAATAATCAAATTGCCTTCTGCTTCACCTTCAAGTTCTTGACCCTCAGCATCAACCAATGCCGGTTGTACGCCAAACAATGGACGAGTAGCCGAACCCGGTTTAAGTGGGGTTGCACCCGGCAGTGGAGAAATTAAAATACCGCCTGTTTCAGTTTGCCACCATGTATCCACAATTGGACAACGGCTTTCACCCACAACGGTATAGTACCAATTCCATGCTTCTGGATTAATCGGCTCACCCACGGTTCCCAATAGACGCAAACTGCTACGGTCACTTTCACGCACAAAAGCATCACCTTCACGCATCATGGCGCGGATCGCTGTTGGTGCAGTATAGAGAATGGTAATGTTATGCTTATCTACAATATGCCCTGTACGTGCCCATGTTGGATATTGCGGGATGCCTTCAGACATGACCGTGGTTGTACCATTGGATAATGGTCCATAAAGTACATAAGAATGCCCCGTAATCCAGCCCACATCTGCAGTACACCAGAACACATCATCTTGTTTAATATCAAAAACTTCACGGAAAGTTGAATTGACATAGGTTAAATAACCACCTGTGGTATGTAACACCCCTTTAGGCTTTCCTGTTGACCCAGACGTATACAAAATAAATAAAGGATCTTCGGCATTCACTGGTTCTGGCGGACAGATATCTGTGACCGTCATAATTTCCATGTGATACCACAGGTCACGCCCCTCCTGCATTGTTATTGCATAGCCTGTACGATGTACCACAATCATTTTTTCAACCGAAGTGGTTCCATCCAGCGCCAATGCGGCATCTACATTTTCTTTTAACGGAATCGTTTTGCCACCACGCATACCTTGGTCAGCGGTAATCACCAATTTGGCTTGACTGTCGTCTATCCGACTTGCCAATGAGTCTGGTGAGAACCCACCAAATACCACACAATGCACCGCCCCTATTCGGGTACAGGCCAGCATGGCAATCGCCGCTTCAGGGATCATCGGCATATACAAAATGACTCGATCACCTTTCCCGATTCCATTTTTCTTTAAGACATTGGCAAAACGACACACTTCATCATGCAGTTCCTCAAAAGAAATGATTTTATGGCGAGATGGATGATCCCCCTCCCAAATAATTGCAGGTTTCAGTGGGTGCTCTTTTAAATGACGATCTAAACAGTTGGCACTGACATTCAGCTGCCCATCTGCAAACCATTCAATTTTAAAATTATCTTTGTCGTAGCTGGTGTTTTTTACTTGAGTAAATGGCTTAATCCAGTCCAATTTCTTTGCAGCTTCTGCCCAAAACTCATCTGGATGCTCTACTGACTGTTGATAACGATCGAAGTATTCTTGTTCATTGGTCCTTGCTGTTTTAACAAATTGTTCTGGAACTGGATAGATTTCATTCATATTCTGCTTCCTTGATTTGTCACCTCATCACGAGATGTATGCCTACGTTCTTGATTTTATTTGCTGCATGTGTTCAGTATTACGATAGCGCATTTCGGTTAACAATTGTGCTTTGGTCGTAGACACGGGGGTCACTTTAACCATCGGAAAATCTTAAGTCATTTGCCAAAATATTCGAATTTTCAATATCTATGGAGTTTTTTTGATCTTATAATTTGTATTCAGAAGTGCATATGGTTTTTTTCAGAAAAAAACATTTCCTTACCGAACTCATTCAACTGGACGCGATCGTCATGCAAATACAAGAATCGTCGACTTTTTTTTCAAAGCATCAAGTATCACCAGTAGATCATCCCCATTCTACTCAAGGCCGCTTTAATCGTTTGAGTTATATTGCTTGGTTTGGATTTTTGCATCTCATTTTTAGCATTGCATTGCTTGCCCTCGGTCTAGTCTTTGGCATTGTGAATTTACATTCACTGCAATTCAGCCAACATGCGATAAATTCACTTTCAGGATTAGGACAGTTCACTTACCTCGCACTCAGCTGTCTTTATTTATATGGAATGATGGTTGTGATTATTCGCAGGCTGCATGATCGTAATAAATCTGGTTGGTTTATTCTGTTATTGCTGATTCCCATTGTGCAATTCTTGATGCTGCTGTATTTACTCCTTGCACGTGGTTGTAATCGCGCCAATCGTTTTGGTCACCCACGCCCATCGACTTTTATTGAAAAATTAATGGCTTGGCTGATGCTAATCGGCTTTATCATCAGCTTATTGACCTCTGTAAGCGTAGTGTCATTTATGCTGGGGACTGGAGAAATTGAAAATCCAACAACAATCATTGAAAAAGGGACTAAATATTTTTAAGAAGAATTAATCCTTAATGATGCATTAATATGAGTTGAATATTGATTCACAAATATTATTTTTATTTGTCCGTCATAAGAAAAACTGTAATCAAAGCTTAACTTCTTTGAAATTTCAGGCAAAATATGCCAATTATTTTATTGGACATGATTGTGGCTGAAGAAGCAAATGCATTGAGTACCGTTGCACAAGACACGACTCAATTGATCCATTCTGCAGGCGAAAAAACTGCACAAACAGTGATTCAACATACTGAAAAATATAAAGACGCATACTCAACCATCGACAAGTTTGTTGATGGTTTTTGGGAGCGTATGCCATATTTATGTATTGCGCTGATCGTCATCACTATTTTCTGGTTGCTGTCTAAGCTTTTTAAATTCTTTGTCCGTAGAACACTCGAAAACCGTACCTATACGCGCCAAAATTTAGTTCTGGTACTGAATCGTGTCGGCAGTACCGCAATTATCTTTTTTGGTTTCTTAATTGCCATGGTTATCGCAATTCCAGGCTTTACTCCTGCTCAACTGATGAGTGCTTTGGGGATTGGTTCGGTCGCGATTGGTTTTGCATTTAAAGATATTTTCCAAAATTTACTTTCTGGAATTTTGATTCTTTTGGGTGAACCGTTCAAGATTGGTGATGACATCATCGTCAACAATATGGAAGGTACTGTCGAAGACATTCAAATTCGTGCAACTTTTTTACGTTCCCCTGACGGGCGACGTATCGTGATTCCAAATGCAACTGTGTATACCAGTGCCGTGACGGTAAATACCGCTTACCAACGCCGTCGTTGTGAGTTTGTGGTTGGGATTGGTTATGAAGACGATGTACAGAAAGCCAAAGACATTATTCTTAAATTGCTTGATAAAGATCAACGTATTTTAAGCCAGCCGGGCTTTACTGTGAATGTTTCTGCTTTGGCGGATTTCTCTGTCAATTTAACCGTTCGTTGGTGGGTAGATACCACCCAAGTGGTTACAGCGGCTTCGATCAGTGAAATTCAAGAACGTGTGCTAGAAGCCTTTGCGGATAATAATATTTCGATTCCTTATCCTGTTCAGGAAGTCAAAGTCTACCGCGGTGATCCATCAGCGGATGACATCGAATCAGCTCGTGCTAAATAAGCGCCCCAATACATAAGGGATCGCGGTTTCAGTACGCAAAATACGGTTGCCTAAGCTCACTGCTTGGCAGCCGTTTTTTATCAGTAAATCCACCTCATAAGGTATAAAACCCCCTTCAGGTCCAATGATCACAGTACATGAATGATCGATAGCAAATGGCATTTTCTGTTCAGTATACGGATGCGCCACATAAGCAGGATTTTGTGGCGTAATGAAGCTAGGTAAGACATCTTCAACAAAAGGTTTAAAGCGTTTATATAGTTCAATTTGAGGAGCGATGGTATCTCCTGCCTGTTCTAATCCCAAGGTGATGTAATGATCAATTTGCTGTAAAAAAGGGCTTTGCCAATAACTCTTATCGACCCGATAACTATGAATCAAAATTAATTTTTCTACCCCCAGTGTCACCGCATCCATAATTAAGCGGCGTAACACTTTGGGGCGAGGTAATGCCACAATTAAAGTTACGGGTAATTTTGCAGGAACTGGCTCTTCTTGAATCGGTCGAAGTAAAATCGTATGTTCTGAAATATCAACAATTTCAGTTAAATAACGACTGGCACCTCGGATGCCAACCTTAAGCGTATCTCCGACTTTGGCAGCAAGATGCGTGTGCAAATGTTCAACTTGCCTTTTTGAACTGATTGTCCAAGTTTCAGCTTGTGTTTGACGAGGATCAAGAAGGACGATGTTCATAAAAAATTCTGGTTCGTTTTACTTTTAGCTGATGGTGTTTATTCATCAACAATGTATAAATTATAAATACTGATCAATCACTGCAATATGTTTGTATAAAGAACCCTGATTACGCTTTAAAACATCAATCGCATGCTGGCTTAATTGCTGGGCAAAAGCTTGATCTTCCAAACAGCGCACCAATAACTGAACCACCTCATCAACAGTTTGCCCTACTTTTAAGGCATCTGCCTGTAAGAACTCATCCACAATGGCTTGAAAATTAAAATAATGCGGTCCAATCACGGTGGGTACATCTAAAACCATAGCTTCTAAAATATTATGCCCACCACCGGGTTCATTTAACGACCCGCCAACAAAACATGCCTGACTTAATGCATACCACAGCCACATTTCACCCATACTGTCTGCCAAATAGACTTGGGTATCCGACTCGATTGCTTGCTCTAAACTACGGCGCTGTGTGGTTAAATTTAAACTTTGTGCAGCAGCAAAAACCTCATCAAAACGTTCAGGATGGCGCGGGACAACGATCAACAACCAATCTGGATATTGTTCTAAATAGGTTTTAAATGCGAGAAATAATTTTTCTTCTTCAGGTGCATGTGTACTGGCGATAGTAATGATTTTTCGATTTGCTAAGTTCCAGTCCTGCTGCAACTGTTGTGCTTTATGGATAAATTGTTCAGGTGTAGAAATATCAAATTTAATACTTCCAAGTACTTGTGTTTTATTTTGTGGCATACCCAGATCAATAAAGCGTTGCTGCGTTGCAATATCTTGCGCCAATAGCTGATCTAATTTCTGTAGCATTGGCCGGGTCAGGCTTGGAACTTTGGCATAGCCTTTGGCAGATTTTTCCGAAAGCCGTGCATTCACTAAAATACAAGGCACTTTAAACTGTTGAGCTTGGTCAATAAGATTTGGCCATAGTTCAGTTTCAACCAAAATCAGCAATTTGGGTTGGTATTTCTGATAAAAATCAGCAACTAAATAGCGTTGATCGGCAGGCAAATATACCGCTTGAAATAATACTTGATAAGGTGCTTTTAAGAATAACGATTTGGCACGTGCTTGGCCTGTTTTTGTCGTATTGGTGACTAAAACAGCATGACCTGCTTTTAAATAATGTTCGATTAAAGGCTGAGCAGCATTGGTTTCTCCGACTGAAACACAATGAAACCAAATGGCATGCTGATTCTTTACATCTTGAAAGGGGCCAAAGCGCTCAAGACATTCTTGTTGGTATTCTGCGCTATCTTTCGCACGTTTTTTGATACGCCATTGATACAAAGGCTTAACGATTTTAAGTGCTGTGTTATACCAAAAAGGAGTAGCCAAACAGAATGTCTCAATATAGATGAATGGGCAAATATAACAGAGCCATATTCAGTTGTTAATGAATAATATTTAACGATTTGTTGTCAGCAAGGTAGTCGACCACATGCTAGAGCAAATCTGATCCATCAAACAGCAACAACCCTAGCAAAACTTGGCTTCACAAGGATGAAAAAACGTTTTTTGGTTAAGAGGTCGTGTTATACGCCTTAACCAATGGCGATATCCATGCCATGTACAATAGATATGCCTTGTAAGATTCAACGATACAAAAAGAAAACTGGTTAAATTTATCTGAGTTGTGGATGTGAATGGGTATTCCATTCACATCCAGAGAAAATACAGTCTTTGTTTTATCCTAAAGCAGGATAATCAATATAGCCTTCCGCAGTTTGTGAACCAATCATATTTTCAAACACCAATTCATTTAAAGGTGCGTCTTGAATTAGACGTTCATACAAATCAGGATTGGCAATATAAGCTTTACCGAAAGACACCGCATCTGCTTGACCTGATGCCAAGAGTTTGATGGCATCTTCACGGCTTAAACGCATATTGGCAATATATGGCACACCATTTGAACGTTGTTTCATATATTCACTGATACTGTCATCGGCTAAATATTCACGTGTAAAGAAGAACGCGATTTTACGTTTACCTAGTTGTTCCAAGACATAACCAAAGGTTTCACGTGGATCAGCATCCCCCATATCATGCTCATCGCCACGAGGCGCTAAATGTATGCCCACACGGCCTGCGCCCCATACTTCAATTAAAGCATCCATTACTTCAAGTAAAAGACGTGCACGGTTTTCAACAGAACCACCATATTCATCTTCACGATGATTGGTTGAGCTTTGTAAGAACTGATCAATCAGGTAGCCATTGGCAGCATGTAATTCAACGCCATCAAAACCAGCCGCCTTGGCTTTAATTGCAGCCTGTTTAAACTGTTCAGTGATGGTGTGAATTTCGGAGATTTCCAAAGGGCGTGGCACAACATAGTCACGTTTTGGACGTAATAAGCTGACTTGTCCAGCTTGTTGTATTGCACTTGCAGATACAGGCGTTTCACCATCGAGTAGATCTGGATGTGAAACACGTCCTACATGCCATAACTGCGCCACAATCAAACCACCTTGCTCATGAACCGCTTGGGTTACAGACTTCCAGCCTTCAACTTGTGCATCGGTAAATAACCCTGGTGTATTTAAATAACCATTGGCTTGTTCAGAAATCACTGTTGCTTCAGTAATGATTAAACCCGCACTGGCACGCTGTGCATAGTGCTCAGCCATGATCGCCGTGGGTACCCGATCAGCGGTAGCACGGCTACGGGTTAAAGGCGCCATCACGACACGATTTTTTAAATGTAAATCGCCAAGTACAAGGGGAGAGTTAAGTTCAGCCATATTTGCCTCATCACTCGCTTTCTGATTGAAATCAGGTGTTAAAGCGAGTTTTGTAGATAATCAATATATTGCTGAATTAAAGCTTCATTACGCGAGAAATATGACCATTGACCATATTTCTCGGCCTGAATTAATCCTGACTGTTGCAAAACAGACAAATGATTTGACATCGTAGATTGAGAGACATTACCGAGCTTCTCGATATTCCCTGCACAGACACCACGACCAAAGCCACCGCACTGCTCTTCCGACAAATATTGTTGTGGCTTCTTGAGCCATTCCAAAATCTGTCGGCGAGTCGGATTCGCTAATGCTTTAGAAATTAAATCAATATCCATCTTAGACACATTCAATTCAGAGCAAAGCTCCATTCAGCATCTTTGCACCCAATATATCGCATTTTTTCGATTTTAATATCGATTTTTTTAGATATATTGCAAAAATACGGATAAAGCTTTGCTTTTGTTAAAAATTTAAATTAAAGACCTTGTTTCAAGCTGGCTTCAATAAATTTATCTAGATCGCCATCCAATACTGCACCCGTGTTCGAGTTCTCAACACCAGTACGCAAATCTTTAATACGAGAGTCATCCAGTACATATGAACGAATCTGACTGCCCCAACCGATATCCGACTTTGAATCTTCAAGTGCTTGAGCAGCTTCATTACGTTTACTCATTTCCAGTTCGTACAATTTTGCACGTAACTGTTTCCAAGCATGATCACGGTTTGCATGTTGTGAACGCTGGTTCTGGCATGCCACCACAATCCCAGTGGGTGCGTGAGTCAAACGTACTGCTGAGTCGGTTTTGTTAATATGCTGACCGCCTGCACCAGATGCACGATATGTATCTGTACGCACGTCAGCAGGATTAATATCAATTTCAATATTATCGTCCACTTCAGGTGATACAAATACTGCCGAGAATGAGGTATGACGGCGATTACCTGAGTCAAATGGTGACTTACGTACTAAACGGTGTACACCAGATTCGGTACGTAACCAACCATAAGCATACTCGCCTTCAACACGGATTGTTGCAGATTTAATCCCTGCAACATCACCATCTGATTCTTCCATCAATTCTGCTTTAAAGCCATGACGTTCGATCCAACGCATATACATACGTAACAACATTGAAGCCCAATCTTGTGCTTCAGTACCGCCTGAACCAGCTTGAATTTCCACATAACATGGATTTGGGTCCATTGGATTACTAAACATACGACGGAATTCAAGTTTTGCTAACTCTTCTTCTGCTGCAGTCAATTCAGACTGAACATCTGCCAATAAGCTTTCATCATCTGCTTCAACAGCAAGATCAAGCATGGCTTGTGCATCATCAAGCTGTGTCGCCAAGCCTTCTAAAACGTTGATCACGTTTTCAAGCTCGCCTTTTTCTTTTGCCATCGCCTGTGCGCGGCTTTGATCATTCCATATCGCTGGATCTTCTAACTCGCGGAGAACCTCTTCTAAACGCTCTTTCTTTAGATCGTAGTCAAAGATACCCCCGTAGTGTTAGACCACGGTCATTTAAGTCTTTTAGCTGAACTAGATAAGGATTAATTTCCACGAGTTTTAATCTCACATTTGACGTCTTTTAATTCGCACGCATTCTACCACAGAGTGGAAAAAGTTGAGATATGGCATTTTATAGATCCACCTATAGCTCAATCATGCTGTAACAAGAAAAGTGAGATGAATTGCTTTTTGCAATTAGAAAGATCATCTTATCGTAGTCAAAACTTATGTTTATAAATTCTACAATTGATCATTTGCTTAAGAGTATTTTAATTTCTGAATGCTTTTTTATTACAAATTATGTCCAGCTCTTACTCAAAGCGTACCAATATCCACACTATCTACACAATTTTAATAAAACAACACATAAGTTTTATGTATTTATTTTCAATAACTTAATCCAATATTGTTACATAAACTCACTAATATTACATTCCAGTTACTATAGCGTGGTTGACGATTTTTATATTTGCCCTAGACTCAAAATTGTAACTAAACATGTATAAATCAATCAATTCTTCATAGGGGCGAATTCCATGAAAAAATTAGCAATCGCATCTGCAATCTTTTCCGTAGCCGCTTTAACTGGCACTGCACATGCTTACCAAGCCGAAGTTGGTGGTTCATATACATATAATGATCCAGATAATTTTGATGCAACTCATAGCTTTGGTGTAGATGGTACTTATTATTTCAAACCAGTACAAACTCGTAATTCACCACTTAATGAGGCTGCATTCTTAGATCGCGCAAGTAATGTAAAAGCCAATGTAAATTATGCCAAAAATGATGGTGTAAAAGATAGTCAATATGGTGCAGGTCTTGAATACTATGTACCTAACTCAGACTTCTATGTAAGTGGTCGTGTAGGTCGTGATGAACTTGAAGTTGATAACACTAACATCGACAATAAAGTAACAACTTACGGCGCTGAAGTGGGTTATTTACCAGCTCCTGGTTTATTACTTGCACTTGGTGTAACGGGTTATGATGTTAAAAATGGTGATGACGGCGCAGACCCAACTGTACGTGCTAAATATGTAACCAAAGTAGGTCAATATGACGCTAACTTTGAAGCTTTTGGTGCATTCGGGGACTTGGATGAGTACAAAGTACGTGGTGACTTGTATTTAGATAAGACTTTAAGTGTAGGTGCTGACTACTACAACAATGATTTAACTGATCGTGATGAATGGGGTATTTCTGCGAAGAAATTCTTTAATCAAAACGTTAGCTTAGAAGGTCGTGTAGGTTTTGGTGATAACTACAACACTTACGGCGTTCGTGCTGGATACCGTTTCTAAGTTTAAATCCATTTAGCAATCGCTCTTTTGGAGCAACAAAAGCCAATCAATGCGTTGATTGGCTTTTTTATATGTGTATGCATCATTAATTAAATACGTTTTAATAAATTTGTAGTAAATGTCAGAATATTAAAATTCTTTTAAACACTTCTAAAAATTGTCTTCATCAAACCGATCTTGATCTATCTTATAAATATTAAAGCTTCTTTCAACCTGAACACCTAAACCAAATTCAATCATTAAAGAAGTCAATTTATCTCCATCAATTAAAACAATTCCCGATTTCTTTGCAGATTCAACAGCCTCTTTACTAAAATTTGAGGTCGTAATGAACACCCCTTTTTTAGCGACTTGATCTGCTAAAGCACCTTTAAATTGTTGAATATCTGGTCGTCCAACAGTGTTTTTCCAACGTTTGGCTTGAATATAAATTTTATCTAGACCTAAACGATCTTCACTAATAATTCCATCAATCCCGCCGTCACTTGTTTTACCAATGGCTTGTGCCGCATCTTGATGTGAGCCGCCATAGCCCATAGCAACCAGTAAATCGACAACTAATCTTTCAAAAAAATATGGATTTTTTGTCTGAATCAAATTCAATAAATCATCTTTCAAATTGGTAAGTAGTATTTCATTAATTCTTTGTAATGATTCCTCAGGTGTTTCAATATCATCATTTTCTTCAATACAAATAATCTTTTCTTTATTCTGCCTTATTTTTGTTGGAACCTTGAACTCACGAAAACTTTCATAGCGCATTAAAAAATTATTATCTATTTTATCTAATACATTTAAATCTAATTTTTTCGCTTCTTCAGATAATTCACACATCCCCCAATCAGGCTGATTAACTAAACCTGCTTTAACCAAATATGTTTTGGCCCATCCCACACGATCATAAAAAACTGTTCTTTTCCCACTTGGAATCATTTGATTTAATTCATCCATAGTCAAATTTGATTGTTCTGCCAACAATTTACCAACTTGACTAATTTGGATGGCTTGCCCTTGCGTATTGAGGAGTTTCAATAGTGGTAGCATTAATTCCTGATGATTAGGCAAAGACATTCTATTTCTCTTAATATTTTTTGCTTTAAATAATTCAAGTATAAAAGAAAAAGAGCGCCTAAGCGCTCTTTTTAAAAGGAAATTTGGACAGAAATCCCTAACTGCCGCGGGCACGGCTCTTGGCGTAAATTTGGCTAAAAGCTATCGCTTCTTAAAACCCTGCTGCCGCGGGCATAGCCCTTGGCGTAAAATCAGCAAAATGCGTTGCATTTTGAAACCCTGCTGCCGCGGGCATAGCCCTTGGCGTAATTCAGGCAAGAAGCTTCGCTTCTTGAAATCCCTGAATTACTCCCATTCAATTGTTGCTGGTGGTTTAGAAGAAACGTCATACACCACACGAGAAACATCTTTAATTTCATTCATGATACGTGTTGAGATTTTATCAACCAACTCATATGGAAGATGGGCAAAACGAGCTGTCATAAAGTCAACCGTTTCCACGGCACGAAGTGCAATGACCCATGCATAACGACGACCATCACCCACAACACCCACCGATTTTACTGGTTGGAATACTGCAAATGCTTGAGCAGTTTTGTCATACCAACCACTTGCACGAAGCTCTTGCATAAAGATGTCATCAGCAAGACGAAGAATATCAGCATATTCTTTTTTCACTTCACCCAAGATACGCACGCCCAAACCTGGACCTGGGAATGGATGACGATAAAGCATTTCATGTGGTAAACCTAAAGTTGTACCTAAACGACGTACTTCATCTTTAAATAGGTCACGAATTGGTTCAACCAATTCAAATGCTAAATCTTCAGGTAAACCACCCACGTTATGGTGTGATTTAATCACATGCGCTTTACCATTTTTAGTTGCCGCAGACTCAATCACGTCAGGGTAAATCGTACCTTGCGCAAGGAAGTTTACGCCATCAAGCTTACGTGCTTCTTCAGCAAAAACTTCGATAAATTCACGACCAATGATTTTACGTTTTTTCTCAGGATCAACTTCGCCTGCAAGTGCAGATAAGAAACGTTCTTCTGCATCAGCACGAATCACACGGATCCCCATGTTTTTCGCAAACATGTCCATCACTTGCTCACCTTCGTTTAAACGAAGTAAGCCATTGTCTACAAACACACAAGTCAGTTGGTCACCGATTGCTTTATGCAACAATGCTGCAACTACAGATGAGTCAACACCACCTGAAAGACCTAAAAGAACTTTTTGATCACCAATTTGTTCACGTAATTGTTCAACACGTAAATCAATAATGTTTTCAGAATTCCAAAGATTACGGCAACCACAAATGCTATGAACGAAGTTAGACAGTAACTCTGCGCCTTTGGCAGTATGTGTTACTTCTGGGTGGAATTGCACCCCGTAGAAACGGCGCGTTTCATCACTTACGGCAGCAAATGGGCAGCTAGGTGTGCTTGCAGTCACTTTAAAACCTGCTGGAATCGCAGAAACTTTGTCACCGTGGCTCATCCAAACATTGAGTTTGTCATCACCATCATTTAAATCACCAAGCAATTGATCACGTACTAAAACGTCAACTGCTGCATAACCAAATTCATGTACAGTCCCTGGCTCTACTTTACCGCCAAGTTGTTCTGACATGGTTTGCAGACCATAGCAGATCCCCAATACAGGTACACCCAAGTTGAACACAACTTCTGGCGCACGTGGACTACCTTCCTCATGCACACTTTCAGGACCACCAGATAAGATGATACCGTTCGGATTAAACGCGCGAATGTCTTCTTCAGACATATCAAAAGCATACATTTCAGAATATACACCAGCTTCACGTACACGGCGTGCAATAAGCTGGCTATATTGAGAACCGAAATCCAAGATAAGGATACGATCTTCAGTAATTTGAGTATTGGTAGTCATGAGTCAACAACTATGCAGGCAAACGAATATAAGCGCCATATTCTATCATTTTTATAAGCCATACGCACTCCATTCAATCAAGTTCCTTAGCTTTGTAAAAAATCATTTTAAATAATCAGCTTATAGGTTCATTTTGGCTTTAATGATGCTCATCAGTTCACTGGGGGTCATACAACGATTTAAAAAATCTTCTAAGGAGCCTTCGTCGGTCACTTCTGTAAAAAACACTTCATGATCTGTGCCAAATAATGTTGGATTTTCAGGGTCTGGATCAGACAAGCAGATATAGTATCGATCAGGGAAGCTATAACGATAAAACAACTGTAGAAAATCAGGTTTTGGATTTTGGGTCAGCTGAATCACTGCTTTGAGATCAATATCATCCTCTAAAAAATCACGGTTCCATTCATCAAAATCAGCTGTACCAGCTTGATATGGAGTAAAGCGCACAGCTTGCCAAAAGGTTTGTCCGCGCCCTTCTTCTGTTAACTGATAATACTCTTGAATCAGTTGATTAAAAAATCCATCTGGATTTAGATCTAGTTCGGCTTGATATTGATCAATATAATCACCCAAGCCATAAATCGGTTCTTGATCATCGGCTGCCGCCCAAGGTGTATCCTGAGGCCGTTCATATAAAACGGTATTAAAGGTAATAGCGCACAGATCATCAATCCATGACACACCTTTGACTTGATCAATATTACCGCCCAGTGCTTTTATTCTGTCTAGAATTTCTTTTTTCATTGTTAAAACTGAATTGAATATTTTTAGATAGCATAAACCAATTGATCCATTTGAATAAGGCTAAATGAACACACAAAAAAGCCAGATACAGATCTGGCTTTTCAAAGCTTTATTTATCTTTAAATTATTTTTCTATTACATAGTCAAGACTCAATTTCCCTGCACCATGCAACATCAAGAAAAACAAACCACCTGCCATTGCGAAGTTTTTCATAAAGTTAATTGCATCTGCTTCACCACCATGAAATAGGAATGCAGTAATCAAACTAAATACGCCCAAACCAAATGCTGCAAAGCGTGCCTGAAAACCAAATAACAATGCCAGACCACCACCGAACTCAACCAGAATGGTTAAAGGTAACATGGCACCTGGTACACCCATTGATTCCATATAACCGACAGTTGCACTGTAAGCCGTGATTTTGCCCCAACCTGCAACAAGAAAGATATATGCCATAAGAATACGTGCAATCAATGCTATGCTCGCATTGGCGGTGGGTTGATTCACAATATTTTTAACAACAACATTTGGATTAAACATGGTGTGACCTAATTTGTATTTCGTTCTGAAGATGTATACATATTAATCACTAAACATTTCAAGTTAAATACTTAAAAACTAAACTCATCGTTGCAAATTAAGAACAATAATAAGTTTTAAAAAATTACTTTTTAATACTGACTTTCATAACTCACACTGCTAGGATTTGTGCACCAATTCGCATAGTTTCTGCCTTATGGATCTGATTGACTTTATTTTGCACGTAGACGAACACCTGTTTGAATTTATTAGAAATTATGGTATCTGGGTGTATGGAATTTTATTCCTGATTATTTTTGTTGAAACAGGTCTCGTGGTAATGCCATTCCTGCCTGGGGATAGCTTACTTTTTGCTGCCGGCGCTTTAGCTGCTTCGACGGGTGCAATGGATCCTGTGGTTTTAATCACTCTGCTATTTATTGCAGCAGTGCTCGGCGATACTCTCAATTATCATATTGGGAAATATGTCGGACCGCGTGTTTTTGAAATTGATTCTAAATTTATCAACAAACAACACTTGCTAAAAACCTCACAGTTTTTTGAAAAGCATGGTGGAAAAACCATTATCTTTGCCCGTTTTATCCCTTTTGCCCGTACTTTTGCACCCTTTGTTGCGGGTGCAGGAAGCATGAATTATAAATATTTCTTAACCTATAATGCAGTCGGTGCAATTTGCTGGGTTGGCTCGTTTATTACCTTGGGTTATTTATTCGGGAATATGCCAATTGTGAAAGATAACTTCACCCATTTGGTTTTCGGTATCATTATTCTCAGTGTGTTACCTGGTGTGATTGGTTATATACGTCATAAATTTTTTAATAAAAATAAAATGCCCAATAATCAATAAACAGCATATTTAAAGATGATAAAAAAAGCCGATTTCTAAAATCGGCTTTTTTATAGGGTAAAACCCGTTATTTTTTAACTTCCTGACGTTTAGGAACATAAGGACAATTTTTAAATTGAGCCGCCTGAGATAAGGCATCTTGCTCACCATACAGTCGGGAAAGCTCAGTATTTTTGGTATTTGAAGATTGCCCTAAGTTTACAGAAATACTTGGACCAATCCCCCAACCCCAGCCACCGCTGCCCCAACCACCACCAACACCTAATCCAACACCCACGCCTGTACGTTTCGCAGGTTGTACGCCATTATTAATGTATTGCTGAATACGATTAAACTCTGTCGTCAATTGCAAACAGTTCATCGCCTGATACTGCGTAGGCGACACATAAGTGGGTTTAACCGTCGTCGTACAAGCAGATACGACAAGCGCCGTTAAGGCAACGACTGATAATTTAACAGAAGTCATTTTCAATGATTTCATCCCGATCTCGAAATTATTTTTTATCAATCTCATTGAACAATGATTGATAGGCTTGAGTCAATTTATGATCTGTAGCCAAATGAATTAATGGCAGATTTTTATGATGCGATTCTTTCATTAATACAGAAGGTGGCAACATATTTTCTAAAACCGGTAAACCTTCATCTTTAAGCTGTTGGACCACTTCACGCGGTAATTTTGCCTGAGCTTGATATTGATTGACCACAATCCCTTCGATTTCAAGTCGATCATTATGATCATCTTGAGTTTCAATGACATTTTGAATAAGCGTCTGTAATGCACGTTTTGAAAATACATCACAATCAAACGGAATTAGAACACGATCCGCTGAGATCAGTGCCGATAAGGTAAAAAAGTTAAATGCTGGCGGTGTATCAATATAAATACGCTCATATTGACTGGTTAAGGTCTGAATCGCATCACGTAACTTATAAATTTTATGTTTTGATTCTAACGCATGTTCTAACTCGCCTAAGCTCGGGCTGGCGGGTAATACATCCAAATCTTTAAAAGGTGAACGATGAATATATTGCTCAAAACCTTTATTCTTTGTTTTTAAAAGGCTACCAATGGCATTGCCAATCAATCCTTTTTGTTGATGATTCCCAAGTACGTCATTAAAAAAGTTTTCAATATTCGGCTCTAATGCCGTTTTTTCAGCAGAATAGGTGGCGTCATCACCCAAAAGATATTGGCTAGAATTTGCTTGAGGATCTAAATCAATCACCAATGTTTTAAAACCTTGATACGCACTAATCGCAGCAAGATTCACCGTAATACTTGATTTTCCTACACCGCCTTTTTGGTTAAATACCACACGAGTTAGCATACAAGTTCCCTAAGCTATCATTATTTTTAAACTTGTATCTAGTTTAACCTAGACGCTATACAAGTGTGAAATTCATGTCTAACAATCAACTAAAAACTGGTTTAAGCACGACCAAAACTAAAGTTGCAAACAAAGCAATTCCACCAATCACTAAACCTGCTCTGCGTTGTGTTAAAAGAACGGTATCATCCTTTTTATAGGCTTTTATTTGTGAGGAAAGAAAAACCATAAACAAAATAATTTTCGCATAGAACCACGGCTGCACTTTAAACTCGTTCATAATTAATAAGGTTAGCCCTGTGAATATAACCACCGTGAGGGAAAGATGTTGCAAGGCAACAAAAGCCACCCGCCCTTTAGGATTCGGCTGCTGGTTGTGTGTTCCAATAAATAATGTTGAAGCGCGTAAAACAAAAACCAGGATTAATAACCCAACGCTGGTCATATGAATGATTTTGATCAGTAAATGTGTATCCATTTTAATTACTCTGCACTTTATGCTTTAGGTGCATGAGCGCAGTCTGGGCTTGCTGGGGCTTGACCTTGCCACTCACTAGGAAGATAAGCATGGATGGCTAAGGCATGAATTTTTCCAGGGCTGAGTAAGGCTTTGGCTTCTGCGTACACTTTTTGGTGGCGTTGTACCAAACGTAACCCTGCAAATTGTTCACTGACAATGATCACTTTAAAATGCGACTCTTTTCCAGGAAAATACCCGCCATGACCAGCAGACTCATTGATCACTTCTAAATGTGATGGCTCAAGTTGATTTAAACTTTCAATCAATTGTTGTTCTAAACTCATGCTGATTCCTTAGAGATCGATCAATGGGTGAATGACATAGTATAGCGGATTCTTTGAGCATCGCTGTGTGTTCAGCAAAGCTTTTGCTGTTCGATTTGATTTTTTAAATTAAATTTTGAAGTTTTTTTCATAAAAATGTCTTTATTTTATGCAATTAGTATTTTCCTTTGCAGAAAAATCTTGACCCTACCATCTGTTGATGTATTATACACCGCATGCGGGAATAGCTCAGTTGGTAGAGCATAACCTTGCCAAGGTTGGGGTCGGGAGTTCGAGTCTCCTTTCCCGCTCAAATTTTTTTATTCAGTTTTTTATTTAAAAAATTGGACAGACTCCGCGGGAATAGCTCAGTTGGTAGAGCATAACCTTGCCAAGGTTGGGGTCGGGAGTTCGAGTCTCCTTTCCCGCTCCAAAATTTTTTTATTCAGTTTTTTATTTAAAAAATTGGACAGACTCCGCGGGAATAGCTCAGTTGGTAGAGCATAACCTTGCCAAGGTTGGGGTCGGGAGTTCGAGTCTCCTTTCCCGCTCCAAATTTAAAAAGCCCTGATCGAAAGATTGGGGCTTTTTTTGCATTATTGGTTTATAAATCATCAAAATATACTTACACACTTTATGCTGTATTCACTCAATCAGCGTGTTGATCACAAAACTGTAAAAGCACAAAAAAACCAATCCGAAGATTGGTTTTTAAAATAATCACCATGTGATGCAATTATCGTTCTCTTAACGCCTCTTTGGCTTTATTAAACGGTTTCAACAAGTATTCAATAATTGTTTTTTGACCGGTACGAATATCTACTGTTGCCACCATACCTGGTGTTATTGAGAAAGATTTCCCTGCCTTATTGGTCAGCTTATCTTTATCGGTCCGAATATAGACTCGATAGTAGAACTGGTCTTGTTTAACTTCATCGCGGATGGTATCAGGAGAAATCACCGTCACTTTCCCTTCTAAGCCACCATAAATTGAATAATCATATGCTGTGATTTTTACCAATGCAGGTTGACCCGGATGAATAAACGCAATATCTCGCGGCGAAATACGCGCTTCAATCAATAACTGCTCATCAATCGGTACAATCGTCATCAATTTACCATTTTGTGGAATAACCCCACCAATGGTTGTCACCGCAATTTCTTTTACCACACCACGTACAGGTGCTTTAAAAGTAGAGCGTTTCACCGAATCATTACGACCAGCAACAACTTGCTGTAATGATTGGATATCGGCATTGGCTTTTGCCAATTCTTCACGTGACTTTACATAGTAGTCATTCCGCTTGTCGTTAATTTGATTTTCAAAATTATTGATATCTCGTTTTAAACGCAACACTTCAACCTCAGAAGCAGCACCTTTCGCCACCAAAGGTTGTGTCATTTGTAATTCATTTTGAACCAAAGACAATGCGTGTTTTAAACCAGTAATTGATTCATCCAAATTTGCGCGACGCGAAGTATATAGTGCACTTTCCTCTCTCACCAAAGCAGGCACGGCCAAAACCTCTTTTGGAAACTTGATTGCGGTACCATTCACCTCAGCCTCTAGACGTGCTGCTGTAGCCAATGTCGCAAGTAATTTCATTTGACTTTCACCGACTTGGGACTCAAATCGAGTAGGGTCAATTTGTGCAAGGGTCTGTCCTTTTTGGATAATATCGCCCTCTTTAACATCCAAGCTGGTCAACACACCACCATCTAAAGATTGAATCGTCTGTTCTTTGGATGACGGAACAACTTTACCTGTCCCTGTAGAAACTTCTTCCAATTTGAATAAACAAGCCCAAATCAAGAAAGCCAGCAGACCGATGGCAACAATCCAAATAATAAATGTGGATTTGGGTAACGGTGGTTCTGAGAACTTTAACGCAGAGGGATTGGTTGGCCGTTGTAAAATATTGGATGCATGGTCGACTTGAGCAGGTTCAGCCTCTTGAACTGTGATATTTGGGTCATTTTTTTCTTGACTCATGTGGAAGTCCCTCCTGCATTTGCCTGCTGTGCAGGATTTAGAATGGCATCACGTGGCCCATCTTTGATAATCTTACCTTCATGCACAACGATAATACGATCAACAAGTTGCAAAACAGCAGGACGATGCGTCGCCACCACTAAGGTCCGATGACCTAGCCATTCTTTTAAATGCTGTATCAATACTTTTTCAGAAACATCATCAATCGAAGCAGTCGGTTCATCCAACAACACAATATTTGGATTTCGGAGCAATAATCGTGTGAGTAACAATGCTTGTTTCTGACCACCAGAAAATCCTACACCCCCTTCAAGAATAAGATGATCTAGACCTTCCTTTTTTTGTTCCACAATTTCTAAAGCATTGGTGATTTGTAATACACGGATAATTTCATCATTGCTTGCCAATGGTGCACCCAAAGTTAAATTTTCACGGATGGTCCCAAAAAATAGATGCGCATTTTGATTCAGCAATGCCATATCACGACGAATATCATCGGGATCAAGCAAAGATTGATCGACACCATCCAAACTGATCTTGCCTTGTACCGGCAATTGCATTCCTGAAAGTAGCTGTAATAAGCTGGATTTTCCTGCGCCATTGCGTCCAAGAATTGCAACTTTTTCACCTGCATGGATTTTTAACTGCGGAATGACTAAAGTTGGCCGTGGATCATCTTCGGTATATTTAAATACCACACCTTTAAAATCATAATCACCGGAGAGGACTTTACGCTGAATCAATTGTGCTCGATCAGGACGGTCTACTGGCTTTTGCATCAGCTCATCTAAACCATTTTTAGCCACTTTGGCTTGCTGCCAACGACCAAGTACCCCAGTAACTTGTGAAATCGGTGCAAGCATACGTGAAGATAAAATCGAACACGCCACCAAAGCCCCCGTGGTCATATCCCCTTTCATCACCGCAAAACACCCCACTAAAACCACAATTGCATAAGTCAGTCCTTGAATTTTTTGTGTCCAAGCATTTAACCAACCCACAATTTTACGTTGCCGCATACTGACATCTGCAGACACTTCATTCATGTGATTCCATTGATTTTGAAATCTGGCTTCAGCACGTAATAACTTAATATCCTCAATACCTTGAACCGCTTCGACCAAAATCGCGTTGCGAATCGCAGACTCACGCATCCCTTCAGTGGCCAACTGAGCCAGCTTTTTCTGTACCAAAAATCCGGGAATAATCATCAATGGAACAACCAGTAACATCACCCAAAAGATGTTGCCCCCGATAATCCAGAAGATCACTAAAAACAGGAAGAAAAACGGTAAGTCTGCAATTGCACTAATCGTTGTTGAAGTCACCAATTCACGAACACCTTCAAGTTCACGAATCTGTGAGATAAACGAACCTGTTGAACGGGCGCGATCTTTATTACGGATACGCAGTGCATGACCAAAAACGCGGTCTGAAATCTTGAGATCTGCACGCTTACCAATAATGTCTGACAAATAAACCCGTGCGATGCGCAACACAAACTCAAAAACAGCTGCAATCAACACCCCACCCGCGAGTACCCACAAGGTTGGAATAGACTGAGAAGGCACAACTCGGTCATAGACTTGCATAGAGAAAATAATGGTCGCCAATGCCAGAATATTGGCAATCATTGAAGCAACCATGATGTCGGTATAACGTTTCCAATCTTTTAAAACGATGTCCCAGAACCAGCTTTTTTCATAAGGTTTGATATATTCATCAACACGAGCATCGGGAATCGATGTCTCTGGTCGAAAAATATAAACGCGACTGGCATTGGCTTGAAGTTCATGCAAATTAAAAGTTTGTGAAAGACCTTGATCACCACTTAACTGTAAGCTTGCATTGCCCTCATTGTCGACTTTCTCGATAACTGCAACTTGACCATTGTTAAATTCAACAACAACGGGCAATCGCCATGGATTCAGTACATCCGTGCTAAAGTCTGCTTTGCGAACATTCAAACCCACTTGACGGGTAATAATGGACAACATGTCGTCAATATTTGTGTATTTATTCCAATCCAGTTGCAGACGAATTTGTTCTTCAGCAGGTTGCATTCGATAATGCTGCGCAACCGTAATGATCGCTTGTAACCAGGGTTGATAATTTAATGTTTTTGTATTCATGGTTGAACTTCAAACCCCTGAATTTGAATGTTATTTAAATGATAAGCATTTCTACTTTTACCGGTTACCTTGATATACACCGCGATCGTGTCATAGATATCAAAACGTGCCGCTTCCCTTTCTATTCTTGAACTTTGATAGGACTGTTCTGAACTTAATAAATCTAAGATCGAACGCTTGCCTAATTTATATTGTTCTTCATACAGCTCACGAGTTTTTGCTGTTGAGCGCTCCCGATCCAATAGAACCCAAATTTGCTTATCCGTGTTTTCAATACTTTCTCGTGCAATTTGTGTTTGATCCATAATATCTAAGTAAGTTGCATTCAACTTTGCCCGTGCAGCCTGTTCAGCAAAATTTGCAGCCTTGACTTGAGATCCCAATGCACCGCCTTGATAAAAATTACTCGACATCTGCACGCCAACAGAACCATCGGTATCATTTTCTAAACCGGTATTTGGATTTTGACCATTCAATGCTTTACTGACTGATCCCACCAATGAAATTGTGGGATAAGCACTCAATTGGGTTTGTTTTTTCTGACTCTGTGCAACATCAATCTCTGCTTTTGCTGCGATCATCGTGGGGATGGTATTCATTTCAGGATCATCATAAAGACCTGATTGTTTTACAAACTCATCAGGAATATTAAAATCCATTTGACTCACATCAAAACCCAATAATGTGCGTAATTTTTGTTCTTGTTGTTTTAAAAAATTTTGCTGAGTAATTAAGTAGGAACGTGCATACTCAACATAGCTTTGTGCTTGCACAGGATCGGCATTGCTACTAATTCCTGCGTCTGCTCTTAAGCGTGCAATCTCATGTAAACGACTAACCCCATTAAATTGATCTTGCGCTATTTTGATAATATTGCGATAGCGCAATAAGGATAAAATATCTCGTGCGGTTTGGGTCGATATATCATCAATACTGATTAATACATTGGCTTGCTCAACTGCCAATTTATTTTGTTGCGTGGTGACACTGGATTTTACTTTACCAAAGTCATAAAGCAGTTGGTTGGCTTCAACTGAATACAATTGGCGACCTTTATCATTGGATGTAAAATCACCTGTATTCATACCCGCTTTTAACTGTGGGTAATATTGCGCTTTTGCCACATCAATATTGGCATTTTGTCCTGCCAGTGTTGAAATTGTTTGAGCAATATTGGGGTTTCTTTTTACTGCAATCTGAATCGCATCTTCAAGACTTAAGATTTTTGCTTGGTTTGAATACACATGGGTTGTTTGTGTTTGCGCTTGTTCTAAATATAAATTATTGAGCGAAGCCTTTTGTCCAGTATATGGCTTTACAACAGGGAGTTGATTCTGATTGCCTATATGTGCATCGGGTTGATATTTAAAATCGGTCAAATCCTTAAGCTGGACAGTTCTAAATGACTGATCATCCTTGGGTTTTATCAACCCTGTCACACCTTCTTTGATATTTTTTAAGTAGCTTGTTTCTTGTGTATAACCATTGTTCTGCAATAGAACCAATAAACTCACAGCACTCAAACTTTTTAACAATATAGTGGGCTTTTTTGCTATTAACATTCGCGAATGGCACCTAGAAAAGCTTTTAATTATCGGTATTGAATTATTTTGAATTATTTCCCTACCTCATTTCTATTCTACACATTATAAAACCTAATCAAATGCTTATTTTTACTTTTTAAAGTTAAATTTCTTTAATAAAATATTTTAAATTCAAATACTAACAGCGAAAAAATGTGAACATTATCACATGAATTATAAAATTCTACATAGATCATCGCAAAAGCTGTAAATCCACAATGTGCAAATTATCATGGATGAGCAAACACCTTATTAAAATTGAGGCTTGGTGTAATCGAAACGTATTCAATTTTATTCTTCAAACTAAATTTACATCTTCCAATATAATTTCTTATACACTTTAAGGTTAAAATGATGTTTCACTACCAGCCAACCTTAAACAATATAAAGATGAACATGAATAAACTGACTTGTTTCAAAGCCTATGATATTCGAGGCAAACTTGGCACAGAGCTAAATGAAGAAATCGCTTATAAAATAGGCCGTGCTTATGGTCAAATCTATCAACCCAAAACTGTTGTCATTGGTTGTGATGTCCGTTTAACCAGCGAAGACTTAAAACAAGCAACGATTCGTGGTTTAAATGATGCTGGAGTAGATGTTCTTGATCTTGGCATGACTGGAACAGAAGAAGTTTACTTTGGTGCTTTTCATCTCGATGTTCAGGGTGGTATTGAAATCACAGCAAGCCATAATCCGATGGATTACAATGGTATGAAATTGGTTCGTGAAAATGCTCGACCAATCAGTGCAGATACGGGACTAAAAGATATCCAATCGTTGGCTGAATCTGAACAGTTCATTGAAGTTGAGAAAAAGGGTACAACTCAAAAATATAATATCCTCCCTGAATTTATTGAACACCTACTCACCTATATTGATCCAAGCAAAATCCGCCCACTTAAACTGGTGATGAATGCGGGCAATGGTGCCGCGGGTCATGTTGTTGACGCAATCGAAGAAAAATTCAAAGCGCTCAATATCCCAGTAGAGTTTATTAAAATCCATAATCATCCACATGGTACTTTCCCAAATGGTATTCCTAATCCAATCTTGGTGGAAAATCGAGATAGCACCCGCAATGCAGTTTTAATACATCATGCGGATATGGGGATCGCATGGGATGGTGACTTTGACCGTTGTTTCTTATTCGACGAAAAAGGACAATTTATTGAAGGCTATTATATTGTTGGATTATTAGCCCAAGCCTTCTTATTAAAACAAGCGGGTGAAAAAATCGTACATGACCCTCGCCTAGTCTGGAATACACTGGATATCATTGAGCAATATCAAGGGATTGCTGTTCAATCTAAATCTGGACATGCTTTTATTAAAGATGTGATGCGTGAACACAATGCAGCTTATGGCGGAGAGATGAGTGCACATCACTATTTCCGTGATTTTGCTTACTGTGACAGCGGGATGATCCCTTGGTTATTGGCGATTTTAGTGGTATCAGAAACCCAACAATCGTTATCCAGTCTGGTCGAAGGGATGATTGAACGTTTCCCTTGCAGTGGTGAAATCAACTTTAAAGTTGAAGATACGCAAAAAACTATTAAAAAAATCTTCGATCATTTTGCTGATTTAAACCCTGCAATTGATCAAACAGACGGCGTTAGCCTTGATTTTGGTGCATGGCGTTTAAATGTCCGTGCATCCAATACCGAGCCATTATTACGCTTAAATATTGAAAGCCGTGCAGATAAAAATCCAAAACCAATGCAGAACTATGTAGATGAGTTAACTCAGTTGATTCAGGGTTAATATCGCTATAAGCCATACCCCGATTCTTTCAGAGTATGGCGGCATGATGTAAAATAAAAAGAGTGAGCCATAGAATTTATATTACTTCAACTATATACGACCCAGTTTCCTCATTTTAGTGAAAAATTATGAACAAATTTAGATACGATATTAATGGATTAAGAGCATACGCAGTTTTGTTTGTAGTTCTTTTCCATTTTGGGATATTCGGTTTTACAGGTGGATTTATTGGAGTCGATGTTTTTTTTGTTATATCTGGTTTTTTGATGACAAAAATCATCATGGACAGTCTACAAGAAAATAACTTCTCTATTCTTCAATTTTATACGAATCGAGCTGTTCGTATCATTCCTGCTTTAGCTGTATTGTGCATATTTCTACTGGTATTAGGATGGTTTGAACTCATTCCTTCAGATTATAGATCATTAAGTAAACATGTAATCGGTAGTCTTTTATTTGTTTCTAATATCATTTATTGGAAAGAGTCTGGTTATTTTGATGTTGATTCACATGAAAAAATTTTATTACATACATGGTCTCTATCTGTTGAATGGCAATTTTACTGATATGTGCTGAATTAGCAGGAGACTTTCACTTGGGATATGCTAGGCAGCTAACCGATAAAAGTTCTCTGCTATTTGATTTGGCGTTTTAAAATCCAAACTCTTTTGAATTCTTCGCTGATTATAAAATAACACAATGTATTTTGTAATATCTGCTTTAGCTTCATCTCTGGTTTTATAGTTGCAATGATGCACTAATTCATTCTTGAGTATGCCCCAGAAACTTTCAATCGGTGCATTATCGTAACAGTCCCCACGTTTGCTCATTGAACCTTGAAAATCACATTTTTCCAGTATCTTTCGATATTCATGGCTGCAATATTGGCTGCCTCTGTCCGAATGAATAATTAAGCCTTTCGTTGGTTTTTGATTACGAATCGCCATAGTCAGTGCATTGCAAACAAGTTGTGCGGTCATACGCTCATTTAAGCTATAGCCAACCACTTGTTTCGTGTACAGGTCTTTTACTGCTGCCAAGTATAACCAACCTTCAGCAGTCCAAATGTATGTAATATCGCTTGACCATGCAAGATTGGGCTTAGTCATTGAAAACTGTTGCTCTAGTAAATTTGCGTAGATCGCTCGATTATGATCACTCTTCGTAGTTCTTTTGAAACGCTTATGACGCTTACAATACAGCTGGTTGAGCTTTTTTATTTGACGTACAGCATACGTACTGATTTTGATACCTTGCGCTTGTAAATGCTTAGTTAATCGAATATAGCCATAGCTTTGTTTAGTTTCCTCATGAGCTATTTTGACCAAAATTGTCTGTTGATTTCGCTGAACCAATCTTTTATTCATGCCTCGTTTTAGCCAATCATAAAATCGTGACACTGAAACGTGAAGTAATCTAGCCATAAAGCTAATCGGGAATAAATATCTTTGCTGTTTCATATAGGCGTACCTTACTGACTTTCTTTCGCAAAGTACGCTGCTGCCTTTTTTAGAAATTCACGTTCCATTTCAGCTGTTTTGAGCTGTTGTTTGAGCTTTTTATTTTCTTCGAGTAAGGCATTTAGATCAGGTGAATATTGTTTAGTGCCTGCTAAGGTGCCAGTCTTTGCTTTATTATTCCAATTTGAAAGAGTTTGCATTGAAATGCCAAGTTGTCTGGCTGTTTCCGATACATTGCCTTGATTGGCTTCAATCAATTTTATTGCTTCAACTTTAAATTCTGCGGTGTAAGTCTTCTGTTTCTTGCTCATGGTAAACTCCTGATGAGTGTCTATAGTTTACCAAGTTAAAACCTCCTGTTTTCTCAGCACACATCATTACTTATTTTTGCCAATATATTTAATCATTGCATATAAATTATTAAAACATAAAACCATTTACTCTCTTATTCTTCTATTCATTTGCTCGCTAGCTTTAGCACATGTTATTTCAACATATCGACCATCTGCTTCTTTTTTCCTTTTACCAACTCGCGCTTGGGAAATGGTTTTAGGTGGTTTTTTATACTTTTTACCTAAACCTAATCTAAAAAATGCAACATCATATTTATTAGAAATCATAGGATTTTCTTTAATAATAGCATCCCTATACTTATTCAATGCGAAAACCCCATGGTCAAGTATCTATACTTTAGTACCAACGATTGGGACAGCTCTCATTCTTTATACACAAAACCAAAAATCTATTTTTACAAACAATAAAATTGCACAATTCTTAGGTAATGCCTCTTATTCAATTTACTTATGGCATTGGCCAATTGTTTTTTGGTTATTCCATAAAAACCAACAAAATAATATTATTTATCTATTAGTAGGTATTATTATTTCAATTGCTTTGGGTTATTTATCAGCAACATACGTTGAAAAATTTATTGGAAATCAATTAAAAGGAACATCTCTATTCAAGTCAAACTTAATTATTTCAATGTCTTGTATATCAATTATTGGTTTGGGTTTAATTATTTTTAAAACAAATGGAGGTAACTCAAGCATAAGAGGTGCAGCAAATACTCCTCAAGCTCTTTTGATTGAAAAATACATTAATGAACATAAAAATCTTGATGATGCTTATTGGTTACAGTGTGATGCTTATTCCAATTTAACAAAATATGGATTTAATGGTATTGATAAGTCCTGTATCAATCAACCACTATCAACCAAGTCAATCCTTTTATGGGGAGACTCTCACTCTCAAGCATTATCACTTGGACTTAGGACAACATTGAATGATTATAGTTTTTATCAGATTGGCTCCTCAGGTTGTAAAGCATCTTTAACTCCAACTGAAACACTTAAAGGAGCGCTTAAACAGGCGTGTGATAAAGTCAATATATTAGCTTTAGAGGAAATAAAGCGATTAAAGCCCTCATTTGTTATTATTGCTCAGGCTGATAGTCATGATCTATCTGATTGGAAATCGATTACAAAGAAGCTAGAATCCTTAGGCGTAAAAAAAATATTGATTGTTGGCGCTGTACCGCAATGGCGACCATCTTTACCTAAAGTTATTGTAAAAGATTCCCATTTTGATTCCATAGTGTCAAAAATTAATGATACTGGTCTGGATATGGATATTATAGAACATGATGCTAAAGCAAAAATTATAGTTAACAATTTGAATGATCATCAAATCAAATACATATCCCTTATCAACCAAATGTGTGACTTAAAGAGTTCGAAATATTATTGTGAAACTAAGATAGGTTCTGATCTACTTCAAGTTGATTATGGTCATTTGAGTAAAAAAGGATCAATTTATGTGGTAAATAACTACATAAAACCAAATATTGAATAATATAAATAGGCGCTTAATGCGCCTATTTTTTACTGTTAAATTTATACTTGATAGCCTGTTGGATTTTGTTTTTGCCAATTCCAACTGTCTGCCAACATATCTTCCAAAGTATATTTTGGCGTCCAACCTAATTCTATATTAGCTCGCAATGCATTAGCATAAAAACTCGGCAAATCACCAGCTCGTCGGCTTACAAATTCTGAATTTATACTGATATTATTTATTTTTTCAAAAGTACTCTTAATTTGTAGTACTGAAATAGGCAGACCAGTCCCAATATTCCAAGCACGACACCCTTGGCTTTTTATTCTATTTTCAACAGCTAAAACATGTGCTTTTGCTAAATCGACAACATGAATAAAATCTCTTTCACATGTTCCATCTTGAGTTGGGTAATCATTTCCAAAAATAGAAAGCTTTTCTCTACGACCTACAGCGACTTGAGTCAAATAAGGCATAAGATTATTTGGAATACCTAATGGATCTTCGCCAATACGACCGCTCTTATGCGCACCAACAGGATTAAAATAACGCAATAGTGCAATCGACCAGTGCTTATCCGCAATTGATAGTTTTTCCAATAATTGCTCAACGATTAGCTTTGTATGACCATAATTATTATTCGGTAGACCTAGTTGCATATCCTCCTGATAAGGGGAAGAATTGCTTTCTCCGTAAACTGTTGCAGATGAACTAAAAACTAAATTAAAAACACCCGCTCTTTGCATCGCTTGTGCCAACTGAACTGATCCTGCAATATTATGATCAAAGTAAGTCAGTGGAATTTGTTGGCTTTCCCCCACTGCTTTTAAACCTGCAAAATGAATCACAGCATCGATTTTATTGCTTGAAAAAACTTGATCTAAATCTTTTTGATAACGAATGTCACCTTGAACAAATTTTAGTGTTTTCCCAGTCAACTCTTGGACACGCTTTAATGATTCTTCAGAGCTATTTAATAGATTGTCTAGAACAATAACCTCATGCCCAGCTTCAAGTAACTCCACACAAGTATGTGATCCAATATAACCCGCGCCACCTGTTACTAAAATATTTGCCATAAATTTTTCCAGTATATCTACTCTTTACCCAGCAAGATCTTAATTAAACCTTGTGTTGAAGCATCCAGTTGAGACACGTCTTTTTCTTTACCATTGAGGATAGGAAGTAATTGATTGGCAATTTCTTTGCCTTTTTCAACGCCCCATTGATCAAATGGATTGATATTCCAAATGACAGATTGTACAAACACTTTATGTTCATACAATGCGATCAGCATACCTAAACTATAAGGGCTTAGTTCTTGTAACAACAATGTCGAACTTGGTTGGTTACCTTCATACTGTTTATATACGGGTAGGTCTGATAATTCATTGGCATTTAATGCTGTGTTACCAAAAGCCAATAATCGCGACTGGGCCAAGCAATTGGATAAAGCCAAATGATGTTGCTCAATTAAGGATTCTGCACTTTCGGCATAAGTAAATTGATTCGAATTATAACGCTGCACTGGCGCAATAAAATCACAACTGACTGCATGGGTTCCTTGATGCAAGAGCTGATAAAAAGCATGTTGCGCATTTGGCCCCACTTCACCCCAGACAATTGGACAGGTGTTTAAATCAACTTTTTGATTATTTCTTTGAATCGACTTTCCATTCGATTCCATCTCAAGTTGCTGTAAATAAGAGGCAAAATATTTTAAGCGACCATCATAAGGCAATACTGCATGGGTCTGAATATTTAAAAAATTATTATTCCAAACCCCAAGTAACCCCATCAATACGGGAATATTTTGCTCAAATGAGGCTTTTTGAAAATGCTGATCAATCGCATAAGCGCCTGCGAGCAATTGTTTAAACCCATCAACACCAATTTGCAATGCAATCGGTAAACCAATACATGACCACAACGAGTAACGACCACCAACCCAATCCCAAAGTAAGAACTGGTTTTCTGCTGCGATTCCCCATTCTGTCATTTTCTCAGGCTTGGTTGAAACCCCAATAAAATGATGTTGGATCACACTGTTTTGCGTACCCAAATCTTTTTCTAACCACTGCCGAACTGTTTGAGCATTGGATAGAGTATCAATAGTTCCAAAAGACTTGGACGAAATAATAAATAAGGTAGTTTCAGGGCGTAATTGATGTAGTAAATCAGAAAGCTGACTACCATCCATAGTTGAAACGAAATGTACTTTTAATGGTTTAGCGGTACTTACTTTATAGTCTGATAAAGCATGACTCACCATCAATGGTCCTAAATCAGAACCACCCACACCGATATTGACCACATCTTGAATCACTTCACCTGTCGAACCACGACATTGTCCTGCATGGACTTTATCGACAAGCTGATACATGCGATCTAATTGTTGATGTACCAATTCAGCCAGTTCAGGGTAATCTTGATCATGCTTCGGTAAACGCAATGCCCAATGCATTGCTGATCGGTCTTCCGTATAATTGATCGATTCTTCAGTAAATAAACGTTTGATCCATTGCGTTAATTGTTTTAAATCTGCAAATTTAAACAAGGCATCACATGCATTTTGGTCAATACGATGTTTACTATAATCAAAACTCAGTTGATTAAAATTTACTGAGAACTTATCAAACCGCTGCGGATCTTGCTCAAATAAATCGGTTAAACACAATTGCTGTTGTTCTTTAGCAAGATTTTGCAATCGTACTAAATGCTGCTCTCTTTGATCATTGTCTAATATAGAATTTGTCATACTCGCCCTACACCCTGATAAGCAAAACCTTGTGCTTTGACGAAATCTGGATCTAACATATTACGACCATCGAGAATCAAAGGATGGGCCATTTTCTGTAAAAGTTGTGAATAATCAGGACTCCAATATTGCTTCCAAGCTGTCAATAAACACAATGCATGTGCATTTTCTACCACTTGGTATTGATCATGACATAAAATCAAATCAGCGCGTTCACCATAGAAATTTGCTACCCGCTCTAAGGCTTGTGGATCGTGTAACTGTACAATCGCGCCTTGTGCCCAAAGCGCTGCAAGCATGGCATGAATTGGTGAGTTCTCAATACTTGAGGTATTTTCTTTAAAAGAAGCACCCCAAATCGCCACAACTTTACCTGTTAACTGCCCTTGATAGTAATTCCAGAGTTTTCTAAATAAAATTTCTTTTTGTTGTTCATTGATATTCCAAACCTGATCCAGTAATTGGCTTTTGATCCCTGAACCCGCCACTGTACCAGTTAAGGTTAAAATATCGTGGGAGAAATTTTCTCCACCAAAACCCACACCTGCAGATAAATATGATGCGCCAATTCGACTATCAGATGCCAATCCCTGTTTAACATTATGAATATCAATATTTAATTTTTCAGCGACTTGCGCCATATCATTCATATAACTGATGCGTGTAGCCAACATGCCTGAAATACTCAGCTTGGTAAATTCAGCATCTAAAAATGGCATAAACAAATATTGATGTTTTAACTGAAAAAAGGGTCTTAATAATTCTTTGATAATCTGCTGTGTCGCAGGTTGATCTACACCCACAATTACTTGCTTTAGATCGATAAAACTTTGAATCGCATTACCTTCTTGAATGGTGTCTGGCAAATACGCCCAATGATCAGCCACTAAAATTTGTTTTAGTTCTTCAGTACCTTGTAAACCGAATGTAGAACCATTGATCATCAGTCTTGGATGAATGATAGGAAAACGTTTTAATTCTTCAGCCAAGTGTTTGGCTTGGTCAAATTCAGAAGGATTAAAACTAAATAAAAAAACTTCACTTTGTAATTGAAGTTGTTTTAACCCGACCAATTGAATGGAATTATTCTTAATCTGTTTTTGAATGAGTTGATTTAAATCTTCATCTTGGTAGTGTACTGAGGATTGATGATCAGCGCCTACTCGGGGACACCAATACACGCGGTGCCCATATTCAGCAAACAAGCCAGCGAGTACGCCAGCTTGGAGTGTTGTGCCAAATACACAAATATTCATATCAGATCCAATTATTATAAATTCAATTCTTTGATGAGCTGTTTGAATTCTTCACCCAACTTAGGATGCTCCACAGCATAGTGTAATACTGCTTTTAAATAACCAATTTTGCTCCCACAGTCGAAAGTCTGACCTTTCATACGATACGCTTCGACATTTTCTAATTTTTGTAATGCAGCAATGGCATCAGTTAATTGGATTTCATTGCCCGCACCTTTGGGCGTTTGTTCTAATAACTGCATAATCTTAGCAGGCAGTACATAACGCCCCACCACAGATAAATTTGAAGGTGCACTACCAACTGCAGGCTTTTCGACAATCCCTTTCATCACGATACTTTCACCCTCAACAGGTAAAGATGCTACATCGACAATACCATATTGATCCACAAGATGATCTGGAACAGCCTCTACCATAATTTGCGATGCTTTAGATGTATTAAAACGATGAATCATTCGCGCTAAATCATTTTCTGTACTATCTTCTTTGACCAACACATCTGGCAATAACACAGCAAAGTCATCATTTCCAATCACAGATTTTGCACATAAAACAGCATGCCCTAAACCTAATGGTTGAGGTTGACGTACACTGACCACACTGACATGTTTAGGTAAAATTTCAGTAATTTCTTTAAGTAGATCAATTTTTTTCTTATTTTCTAAGGTCGTTTCCAGTTCAAAATTACGATCAAAATAATTTTCTATTGATGCTTTAGAAGAATGCGTCACTAAAATGATTTGTTCAATGCCAGCAGCCACAGCTTCTTTAACAACATACTCAATTGCAGGACGGTCAACCACTGTGACCATTTCTTTAGGAATTGATTTACTTGCAGGTAGAAAACGAGTACCTAACCCAGCAACTGGAAGAATGGCTTTTTTGATCATGATTTACTTTAACACTATTAATGATTGGTCGATTTGGTATCAGTTGTATCTGAACCTGAAAAACGGCTTGCTCCAACAGCTTGATCTGGTGAATCTATGCCTTCTTTTTTAAACATAACTTCAACTGTTTTAAACATAATTTTAAAGTCGAGAAGCGTTGATTGTCTTTCAACGTACTGTACATCTAAATCAAATTTTTCCTCCCAAGAAAGATTATTACGTCCGCTCACTTGAGCAAGACCAGTCATCCCTGGTTTAACATTATGGCGGCGCAATTGATGAGGAGTATAGTGTTCCACAAATTCAGAAAGTTGTGGTCGTGGTCCAACAATACTCATATCGCCTTTAAGGACATTAATTAACTGTGGCATTTCATCTAAACTTGTTGAACGTAGCTTTTTTCCAAAAGGCGTAATACGCTGATCATCAGGTAAGGGTTGACCATCTTTATCAAAAGCATTTTTCATAGAACGAAACTTCATCATTCTAAAGTGTTTACAATCTTTTCCAGGGCGCTCTTGATAGAAAAAAACAGGAGAGCCTAAGTTCTTACGTACTTTATATGCCACAATTAGAAAAATTGGCGACAGTAATAAAAGTGCTATTGACGCAATAATGATATCAACAAGTCTTTTCATTTAGATCTTTTAAACCCATGATCTCTATAAGTTTGGAATTCACTTTTTCAGCATCAAATTTTTCTTGAGCTATTTGATAGCTCTTCAACCCCATTATATTCACTTGCTCAGGGTTCTCTATAAAGTAACACATTTTTTCTGCCAAAGCTTCTGGATTCCACTTAGGGACAAGAAAACCATTTATACCATCTACAACAGTTTCACGACAACCAGGAACATCTGTCGTAATCACAGGCCGTCCTATCGCCATAGCTTCTTGTGTACTCCTTGGTACGCCTTCACGATAATAAGAAGGTAAAACAAAAACTGCACTATCTTGTATACGTTTAGCAACATCTGTTACAAAACCAGAATATTCTACTGCCCCTGAAAATATCACATCATCTAACTCTTGTTTAGTTAAACCATATGGATTTTCAGTATCTAAGCCACCAATAATTTTAAATATTATATTAGGATATTTTTTTTTAACTAATTTTGCAGCATCTATATATTCAAATATACCTTTTTCTGCTAATAATCTAGCAACAAATATAAATGAAACTTGCTGACTATCATCCCACTTAGTATATGGAAATTCTTTTAGACTCAAACCAATTGGTCCTAGAATTTCTATAGCATTTTTTTTATATTTAATACCATTTTCTTGGATTAAGTCTATAGGATCATCGGGATTTAGAAAAATAATTTTATCTAAAAATGGAAAAACAATTTTATATAGCCTTATTTGTATAAAACGAATTAATTTGACTTTTAAACTTTGTCCATTTTTATGTACAGTAAAAGGGGTTCCTAAGCCTTCAATCATTCCTATAATTTTTGGAGTTTTACTTAATCTTGCAGCTAAAGATCCGTAAACTACTGGCTTAGTAAAATACGAAAAAACAATATCAGGTTTAATTTCTGTAATTTTTTGTTTTAATTCGCGTAAAGATTGTAAGTCAGCAAAAGGATTTAAACCTCCTCTTTTCATCATATAGATAACTGGTGTTACACCTAGCTCTTTGATTTTCATTAAATCATGACTTTTATATTCACAAACAAAAGCATAAACATCATTCCCATTAGCTACTAACATTTTAATTAAATCAATACGAAAACCTAAAACACTTGTAGCCGTATTACCAATAATACATATTCTAGATGACATAGTAAATCTCAACTTATCTTCAATTTAATTAATCGCAATGGATATTTAATATATTCTAATAAAATAAATACAAAATATGTCGAAAAACTTATATAATTTTCTTTGTATAAGTTCCCACATACATGAAGAAAACCTGAATGCATTGCTTTCATATTCGATGAAAGACCAGAATCTCCATATTGATTTTTAAAACCATATGCTAAAACGCTGTCAATCATATAAAAATAGTCATTATTATTCGTTTTAACCCAGCACAAAAAATCTTCACAATATTTAATATCTTCATCAAATGCACATAATTCACTTTTCTTAACCATAACAGCAGGAGTACAAATTATTTGTTTTTTTGCTAAATTTAGTAAACTAATTTTCTTCAATGAATTATTAGATACATGGATATTATTATAAAATGCAGAGTATAAATGAAAACTAAAATTTAAATTATTTTTTTCCATAATTTCATATTGTATCTTTAACTTATCAACATTCCATGCATCATCACTATCAAGAAAGGCTATATACTTAGATTTTGCGTGAGTTATGCCGATATTTCGAGCAACTGAAGGACCAGAATTTTTTTCTAAATATAGAATAAGTAGTTTAACATCTAAAATTTTATGGTTCTTTTCAATATCCTGCAAAAAACTCTTATCCGAACTACAATCATCTATAATAATTATCTCACTAGGTAAAATGCTTTGAGCTAAAATTGAATTATAAGCTCTACATATTTCATGACCATTATTATAGTGAGGTATTACAACTGATATATCATTCATTTAGTTTTCCCAATAAAATGCATATGGTAAAAATGGAGAGAGTCCCTCCCCAAAGTCTGAATAAAAATTATTCAACCTTAAACAAAAACCTAAAAGACCAACAACAAACAATAAACTTAAGTATATTTTATAATTAGGAACTTGATCATCATCCTGAGTAAGAATAACTAAAATATAAAACAACTCTAAAAACTGAAAGCGAATTCCAGCATAACTAAATTGAGTAACAATATAAAAAGCTAATTGAATTAAAAATAAATATAAATTTCTTTTTAAATTAATCTTAAAGAAAATAGAGTTAAAAAATAAAATTAAAGTAACAAGTACTAACGGTTGAGCACCAGAAAAAACTGATGGTGATGATAGCTCAGAATAATCAGTTAACTTATAGATAAAGTAATCATTTAAAAAGGTAAATCCTGTTAAAAAAACAACCAAAATAAGAAAAAAAGTTCTAAAGTTTAAATTTTGCATAAATTTTATAATCAAAAAAATTATCGAACTTTTATGATTTAAAAAGGAAAAAATAAATAAAAATTTATTTTTCGTAAGTTTATATAAAAAACTATTATGTTCAACAATTATATAACAAGCTAATGCAAATGCCATTCCATAACGAAGACCATTCATGGTCATGTCATAAAAAAATATTGGAAAAATTAAAAAAGAAAAAATTAAAAACCGGTGCTTACTCTTTGAAAAAAATGAATAAAGCAATAATATAATAAGAAAAGAGAAAAAATTTAAAACTAATTGTGCATTTAAATCTAAATGATATTTGATCTTAGCAAAAAGCATAAAAAAAGGTTCAATATCTCTAATATTTTCATTAATATCATAAATATTCTGATCTAATATACTTATATATGTTGCAGTATCTGTACCAGTTAACCCTCTAAGTACTACAACCAAGGTAGCAGGAATAAGTGATATTAAAAACAAAAACTTATATCCGCTACCTTTAATTTTTAAAGATAAAATAGATAACAGAATTATTAAACTATAAGGTAGAATATAGAAGATCAACTTTTATCTCACCAATTAAAAACATCAGATCAAATTAATATAAGGTATATATAACTATACCTTCATCCACACCAAAAAAATAAATACCACTTTACAAACACTCATCCAATTTATCAATAATATTTATTTTAGTTCCCTTTAAATAAACATTCAACTCTTTAGTTGCATCGACAATATCTTTTATATTATTAATAATAATATACTTTTCAAAGCCTAATACCCTTTTAATTCTCCCAATTATTCTTATAATTTTTTTCTTATAAGGGCCTTTAAACATAGCTTGTTTAACTTTCTGGTTTAAAGCTTGCTTACTTAAGCTTGGTTCAGAAACGTGTAGAAAATCATATACTCTTGATTTTAAAGTGGAATCTGCATCTAAAATATTTGCACATAACATATATTTATCAAAGTTATTTAATAATTTTTCTTGCTTAAACTCTCTTATTGCAGCAAATGCAGAATCAGCCCAAATAGTTTGCACACAATAAATTTTAGGCACACTCTCCTCCCATACATAAGGGATTTTTCTGCCTTTTAAATGAGGAATATTTTCTATATCTTTAGAATTAGATTTCTGCTCCCCTTCTTGCACAGAGCTACTTACTGAGCATACTCCAGGAATTGTTAAGGGATAATCAATAACAACAAAATTTTTAATAGTAAATGCTAAAGAAATAGCTGCATAAATATCTGGGCTTAATCCCTTTAAATAAGCACTTGTATTTTCTTTTATATTTTCAAAAATATCTCTCTTGACTATTCCATGGTAAAGCTTAGGGAAGTCATACTCCATATAATTGGTACATCCATTTCTTACCAATTGTTCTAAAGATTTTTTTGCATCTACGCGTTTGGCATTACCATTAAAATCACCGAGAATTAGAGAACTTCCAGTTATTTTAAGATGTAAAAACTGTCTTTCACCAGTATTTTCCCAACGATAATTAGCTTTTAAATTACCAACTAAGCAGTCTATATTATTTAATTTAGCCCATGCGGTCGCTTCAATAATCTCAGGATTAATGCCATCATCATCACCAATTAAACAAATATACTCTCCTGTAGCTAATTCAATTACAGCATTAAAATTATCAATTGATGAAAACGGCGGTGGCGTATACCGATAAACTAATCGACTATCACTTATTAAAGGCTTTAACATTTCACTCAATGTAATGTCATCACTATTGTCTTGTACTACAACTTGAATATTAGTGTTTGGAAGTTTTAATATACTTTTAACCGCACTCAAGCAATACTTTTGTCTATTCTTTGTTGCAATAAGAATACTTATCAATGGTTTCACTTACTGTTTCCTTTAACTTTTTTCAATATCGATACAAGTTTTAAAAATAGACTATTTGGATATTTTTTGCTATTTATGTATAAATTCAAAATAATGCTTATTAAGCCAATAATTATTGATTTAAAAATAAATAAATAATCATTACTTAAAGCTTTAAAAGAAAACTCAACAACAAAAATCACCAATAATGTTACAACTACAGGAATACTAACATCCCATATCAGCCAATTATACACTTGTTTAGGTAAAAATTTATTGACAATAAATATTCCTACTACAAAAAAAGTAGTTACATTTATAAAGATCCATGGAAATGTTACACCAATCATTCCATAATTCTGAATTGAAAAAACCATTAGAGGAACAGTTATAATTATTCCAACGATTCCTGAGTATAAGTTTATTCGCGTAAATCCATTTGCGAGTGCCAAATAAAATGGAGTAAGTTGTAAGCATAGAAACAACCCTCCAATAAGTAGCATTTTAACAACGTAATTTATTGCCAACGCTATTTCCGGTCGACCAGTCCATAATGTAATTATTGAAACTGAATATAAAGCAATACAAAATACTAATGGTGCTGCAATACTTGATGTTAAAAAAGAATATTTATGAAAGTTTCTCGATACCTCCCCATTATTTCGCTGAGAGACAAATTGTGACAATAAAGGGAAAATCGCTATTATAATTGGCATAACTACCATACTCGGTAATTGCGCTAATGTACTAGCTATTGAATAATATCCAAAATCCTCCATTGAGAAATATTTACTAGTAACCAGCTTATCAATTTGAATGTTAATTGCTGAAATAAATGCAATTGCCATCATTCCCAGAGCATATTTTCCAGTAGATTTAATCAAATCCAATGAAAAAACCAACTCTTTACTTGAAAGTAGTTGATATAGTGCTTTTCTAAAAATATATAAAAGAACTAAATTACATATTATTTGCCACCAAAAATACACATCTAATTTTGGATAATAATAAATTGGTATTAAAACAACCCCTGATCTAAATAAACTCCAAATAATTCTAATTTTATTAGTTAAAACTTGTTGTTGGAGCCCATTCAATCCACCCTCGTATAGGGTTGAAAATAACTGTATCGCAATCCCCACCCCTATTAATTTTATAAAATATGCAACTGAATTCGGCGTATATGTTGTTGACAACAAAAAATTGTTTGCTATAAAATTTGATGAAATTATTATAATAGAAACAACTAACAGGCATATAAAAATATAAATTCGTTCAAATGTGTATACAAGATTGGATTTATCTTGCATACTTATATCTCTAGCTAACTCTCTTGTTAATGTAGCAGTTAATCCAGCATCAGCAAATACAAGTAATCCTAATATCACAGTGTAAAAATTTATAATGGCATAAGATTCAACACCAAGTATATCAATATAAAACCGAACAAAAATAAATATAGAGACAAAACCCCACAATTTACCTAGATAGTTTGCAATGATATTTTTAGTTACTTTATTCACTTCATAAAAACCTTTTAATTAACCTTTAAAACACTTAAATACAAAAATTAAAAGATTCAAACCTATTTTTTTGATTATTTGAGCTATCTAAACAAGTAATTCTATTGAACAATCCACTTAATCTTAAAAAATAATACCATCATACTCAATTAAAAGCTCTGTATAGCATTGTATATTTATAGCCATAACTTTTAAGTTATCACCCTTTACCTTATATTCATTTGGCTCTAACTCCTTCCAACCTAAAGAGCGATAAAATTTTAATAGTTGATCTTTGCAAAATAGTAGACCTACTTTATTTGAATTTAAAATGTAACGATTTACTTCACTCATGATTTCAAAACCAAATCCTCTTCCCTTTTCTACTGCACAGACATTCCCTACCCCAAAGCCTCTTACAAAAACTTCGCCCAGCTTTAAATCGATATCTATCAAATTTAAATAAGCCACACTATTTTCATTAAAATATAACAGTACATGAATATCTGCATCTTTTATATTTTTCTTTATCCACTGTAATTGATCTTCATAACTATAATGCCATTGAGCAGATTTAATTTTAATAACTTCATTTAACTCATCGTCAGTTATTTCTTTGTGTGCTATCAATTTGATATGAAACATATTAACTAACCTATCTTTATATTTCCTGTACCCACCAACCACATGGTAAAGCTAGAAATTTATTCATAAATTCATTAACTCCGTTGAGGCTTTCAAGATTATTGAAAACAGAGTAAATATTATTATTGATATGAACACCAGTTGCATACCAGTTTTGATTACGGAAATTTTGTAGTGCTTGTGCTTTATCCTCACATAAAACACCAAAAACCCAATAATTTGGCTGAGTATCAGATATTATTTCTAGAGGTTTTATAGATGGAATTTCTTGAATTTTATTATTCCAATCTATCGCATTTTTTCTCTGCTTCTCTAACAAATTAGGCAAATTATACATTTGCTTCAAACCAATATATGAATTAATTTCACTAAGAGTTGCACCATAGCCCTCTAACGTGATGTCACAATTTGAGTTAATTTCACCCGTTGAGGTTCTAAAGTTTTTCCTATCTATACCATAGTCACGCATGAGAATTGCTTTCTCATATAACTCTTTAGAAGAGAAACTTATTGCAGCGCCATCTATAGTATTTGGTAATCGAACTGTCTGGAAAGAAAATACACTTAAATCAGCACCTAAATTTCCTGCTTTTTGAGTATTATATTCTGAGCCAAATGCTTCAATACAATCATCAACAATCCAAAGATCATATTCTTTAGCTATTTGATTGATTGCTGATATATCACCTAAATAACCACAAAAATGATTATGAAATATTGCTTTTGTTTTTGCAGTGATTCTTTTCTTGACATCCTCAACACAGATAGAACCAGTGTTTGGATCGACATCGACCCAAATAACTTTGAGCCCCTTAATCACAAATGGTTGATTCGATGCCAAACAACTTACAGGAGAGGCGATTACCTCGTCCCCTGGCTTTAAATCTAATATCGATAAGGCTAATAGCATAGCTTGATTATAAGAATTTACAGAAATTACGTGCGGATTCCCTATAAATTTTGCTAATTCTAATTCAAATAGTTTCCCATATTTTCCATATGCTAATTGACCTGAATATAGAATATTCTCTAGTTCAGGCAAAATATCATTTGGCATATACGGTTTAAAAATAGGTATCATTACCAGCCTTTCCGAATCAATTCAATCATCTTATCACAGTCATCTTTAGTGACCCACCACCCACATGGAATGTGCACCATCTTTTCATAGAACTGATCTAAATTTGGTAGTTCCACAGGATTATCATTTAAGTATTCATGTAAATCATTGCGTTTATGAAGTTCAGAAGCAGCTATTCCATTTGCCTCCATCATTTTAATAAAGCCAGCCCTATTCTCAACCTTTAATGTATATAACCAATAAGATGGCTCTGAGTTATCATAGTAATTAAGTAACTCTACACCTTGTACACCTTTTAAATTTTGATCAAGGTACTTACCATTCTCTACATACTTATCAACAATTTTATCAATTCCTTCCAACTGTAAAAGACCTACGCAAGCATTCACATTGTTCATATGATACTTATAGCCTTGCTCAGTTATATTATTATCTAATCTGGTTTTCTTTTTATCTAATCCGAACCATCTTATAATTTTACCGCGCTCGTAAAGCGCCTTATCTTGAATCTGTAAAGCCCCGCCATCTATAGTAGTTAGATGTTTTATTGCTTGAAAAGAAAATACGGTAAATGGAAAATGATTGCCTGTTTTTTTGCCATCAAATTTAGCACCTATTGCATGTGCTGCATCTTCAATTACAGGAATGCCATACTTTTTAGAAATTTCCTGAATTCTCTTTATATCAACAGGAATACCCGCATAGTCTACAACAATGATTGCTTTCGTTTTAGCATTGATTGCTTTTTCAATCGAGTCGGGTGATATATTGCCAGTCTCATAATCGACATCAGCCCAACGAACTTTTGCCCCAACCATTTTAATTGCGACATTGGTCGGTTCAGCAGTCAATGCTGTACTAATTACTTCATCGTCTTGCCTAACCCCAGCCAATATCAATGCAATATGTAATGCCGCAGTTCCTGAGTTTAATGACAGCGTATTTCCACTTCCAATATATTCTTCGAATTTTCTTTCAAAATTCTCAACAATTTCGCCTTGAGCGATATACCCACTATACAAAACTTGCTCTAAGCGGGGGATTAAAAGATCTCTATCAGGTAAACTAGTTTTTATAAGCGGCAACATTTTATTATCCTTGATGTGACTTCAATTCTTCTTGAACATAATCCAAAGTGAGCAATAATTCTTTTAGCTCCTCTACATTCAATCTATGCGTATTATGTGAGTTATATTCGTCATCAAGTAAAGCTGGGGCATTTTCTTGCACATATTTACTATAGTTTAGATCTCTAAAATCAGCAGGAATTCGGTAAAAGTCTCCTAAATCATCAGCTTTCGCCATTTCTTCTTTAGAACAAAGCGTTTCAAACAGTTTCTCTCCATGACGCTCTCCAATAATTTTAATCTCATTGTCTGCATTAAAGAGTTCTTTAAGTGCTTGAGCTAAAACTTCAATTGTTGCACCTGGTGATTTTTGCACCAAAATATCACCTGGATTACCCTGACTGAAAGCAAACATAACCAATTCTACCGAGTCCTGTAGTGACATCATAAAACGTGTCATATTGGGATTAGTAATAGTTAAAGGCAGACCTTCTTTAATTTGTTTAATAAATAATGGAATAATGGAGCCACGTGAACACATCACATTACCATAACGCGTTGCGGTATAAACTGCGTCTATATTTTTTACTCGCGTATCTCTTGCTTTAGATACTGCCAATTTTTCCATTAATGCTTTGGACATTCCCATAGTATTAATTGGATATACTGCTTTGTCTGTACTCAAAACGACAACACGTTGTACATTGTTACGAGCAGCAGCTTCAAGCACATTTTCTGCGCCTAAGATATTAGTCTGAACCGCTTGCATTGGATAAAATTCACATGAAGGCACTTGTTTTAAAGCAGCTGCATGAAAAACAAAATCGACCCCCATCATTGCTTGATTTATATCATTAAAATTTCTTACATCACCAAGGATAAAATTAAGCTTCTCATTTTTATACTCAATTCGCATATCTTCTTGTTTTTTTTCATCACGACTAAAAATTCTGATTTCTTTAAGCTGTGAATTTAAAAAGCCTTTAATCATCGCGTTACCAAATGAACCAGTACCACCAGTAATCAAAAGTGTTTTTTCTTTAAACATATCAGACAGTTCTTGAACTTTTTTAGCTTCCATCTTTTCCTCAATTTTGATTACAATTTCATTTTTAATAAAAACTTTTAACAAAAAAGCACTTACTTGTCTGAAACAAAGTTACAATTTAAAATTGTCAGTGACTTTTTGCAAAACTATACATTCTAAGACATTATACGCAAAATACACATCCAAATTCACCTTCAAAATAGTTTTTATCTGTAAGAAACTTTCATTTAAAATAATATAGCTAATTTTTATTTATACTGTTTAAATACTTAGTATTGTTTCTTGATAAATCATGTACAAAGAAATACATACATTTTCGTACTTAATACAATTACATTTAAACAATAAGATACCCAACTGGTCTTTTTTAGCTTACAATTTACGTTCAAGATTAGATTCTAAGCAACAACGCAATATAAAATAAGGGTTTTGAATGTGAAGTATCCGTACACATCACTGTTTACAATTTTAGCCATTTCGATTTCTTTTTCTGGTTGTGCGATCACTTCAGGCCTTCAAACCTATGATTTACCTGAACAAGGTCAATATAAAACAGATCAGGGGGCGGAACTTTCAGTTGTACAACTTAATCAAAATAACATTCCAAATCCAAATACAGCTGATCGATTAAATTCAAACAACCTTGTGTCTTTATTTAGTCCAAAAAATACAACTTATCATTTAAGCCCTGGTGATATCTTATCAATTCAATTATGGGCATACCCAGAAATAACCCCTCCAGTAACTCAAATGACCAATGACACCTCTGTGTTAGCAAATGGATTTCAAATCGACCAAAATGGTTATATACAAGCACCTTTAATTGGTTCAGTCTATATTGCAGGTAAAAGTTTAGCTGAAACCAATCGTTTTTTACGCCAGCAATTTGCAAAATATTTAAAACACCCAGATGTTGTGGTTCGTGTACTTTCTTATGAAGGACGTCGTTACTTTGTTAATGGTCAAGTGATGAAGAGTGGTCAATATACTTTAAATGACCAACCGATCAGTATCTATACTGCATTGGGTAAAGCAGGTGGTGTAGACACCAAAACAGGTGATACCACCAATATCCAACTGATCAGAAATGGACAGACCTATAATTTAAATACCATTCAGTTAGAAAAACAAGGATTGTCCCTACATCAATTATTAATCCAACCTAATGACACGATTTTTGTGAATACTAAACAAGATCAAAAGCTCTATGTCATGGGCGAATCAAGTCGCAGTCAAGCGCTAACTCTCCGCGATCAAGGAATGACCTTAAGTGATGTGCTGGGTGAAAGTGAAGGTATTAGTCCCTATTCAGCAAGTGCTGCACGTATTTATGTAATGCGTACTGACCTTAGCACCAAGCAATCAACAATTTATCATCTTAACTTAAGCAGCTTAGGCAATTTAGCCTTAGCAAATCAATTTGCAATGCAAAAAAATGATATTGTTTATATTGATGCTACAGGTCTAACCCGCTGGCAACGTATTATGAATCAAGTGATTCCATTCTCAAGTGCTTTATATAGCTTTGATCAACTGGGTAAATAAGATGCAGATTCAAAACATATTAATAGTCTGTGTTGGAAACATCTGTCGTAGCCCAATGGCAGAATTTTTTTTAAAACAAAGTCATCCAAATTTAAATATAGAATCAGCTGGTCTTTCTGCGATGGTTGGTCATCCAGCTGATAATAAAGCCATTGCATGTATGGATGCTTTAAATATTGATATGCGTTCCCATGTTGCACGCCAAATTGATGCCGAGTTGATCAAAAAGGCTGATCTCGTTCTAGTGATGAGCAAAAATCAATCACAACATATTGAGCAGAAATGGCCTTTTGCTAAAGGCAAGGTATTTCGTTTAGGGCATTGGCAAGGTCACAATGTGCCTGACCCATATCAACATGATCAAGCTTTTTTTGACGAAACATGTAAAAATATCCAAGCTTATGCCAATGACTGGCAATCACATCTATAAATTTTAATTAGTTGTTTACCTATGAACCAAAATTCAAAAACTAATGATGATACGATTGACTTAAAAGAGTTGTTTTTCTCTTTAATCGCTCAATGGAAAGTGATTGTCCTTTGTGTCATTTTAACTTTAATCTGCGCTCTACTCTATTTACGTGTAACTTCTCCAGTCTATTCTACTGATGCACTGGTTCAGGTTGAAGATGGTAAAAGTGCTGCATCCGCTGCTCTGATGGGTGAGTTAAAAGACATTTCTAGTGGCTTAGGACAGAAATCCCCAGCTGATGCTGAAATTGAAATCTTAAATTCACGGCTTGTACTTGGAAAAGTGATTCAGAATTTGAATTTAAATATTCAAATTCAAGACAATGCAGATACTTTTTTACATAAATTAGTTTCTAAAGAAAAAACTCAGCTCAGTTATACAGCCAAAGCGGTTGTTTTTCAAAAAAAACAGTCTAGTTTTTCTATTTTAAAGTTAGATACTCCCGAATATTATTATGATAAAAAACTCACTCTACACTTTATTGATAAAAATCAATTTAGTTTAAGTTATCAAGATCAAGTTGTATTTAAAGGTACCCTCAACCAGCTCAATCAAGCTCAAGACAATAAAGGATTGTGGTCTGTTCAAGTCAATAGTATCACCCCATTTCAACAAGACTTTACCATCACTAAACTTTCACTTCCTTCAGCTGTGAAACTGATGCAAGAAAATTATTCGGTTGTTGAAAAAGGTAAAATGACAGGTGTTATTGGCCTGAGTTATAGCGGAAATAATCAACAGCATATTACTCAAGTTCTTAATAATATTTTAAGTGTCTACCATCAACAAAATATTGAACGTAAAACCTTAGAATCTAAACAAACCTTAAGCTTTCTCGACCAACAACTACCCGAGCTAAAACAGCAACTTGAAGAATCCGAGATTAAGTTTAATAAATTCCGTGAACAATACAATACTGTGGATGTCACTCAAGAATCAGAGCTGATGTTAAAGCAAAATATTGAATTAGAGAAAATGCGAATAGAGTTAAAACAAAAACAAGCTGAATATTCTGCTAAATATACTCCTGACCATCCTCTAATGACTGAAATCAATGCACAGCTTGCTGCGATTGATAAAAAATCTACGGAGCTGAATCAAGCGATTAAACGTTTACCTGAAACTCAACGTTTATATTTACAGCTCTATCGTGATGTTGAAGTAAATACTCAACTCTATACATCACTCTTAAACAGCTACCAGCAATTAAAAATTGTAAAAGCGGGCGAAATTGGTAATGTGCGTATCATTGATACTGCAGTAGAGCCTGTTAAGCCAATTAAACCTAGAAAATTGATTGTGCTATTTCTCTCCATTTTTGTGGGTGGATTTATTGGTGTTTTGATTGCCCTACTACGTAATATGCTTTCATCAGGGATTAAAGATTCAAGCCGAATTGAAAATGAACTTGATCTCCCTGTCTATGCCACTGTGCCTCGCTCTCCAATTCAAGAAAGCCGAGTACAGTTACTGAAAAAGAAAAAATCGATTCCTATTCTTGCGGCTAAAAATAGTGAAGATATTGCGATTGAAAGCTTGCGTAGTATCCGTACCACGATTCATTTTGCATTAAATAAAGCCAAAAATAACATTATTGCAGTTTCTGGACCAGCTCCAGAAATTGGTAAATCATTTATTTCTACCAATCTCGCAGCAATTTTTGCACAAGCTAATAAGAAAGTCTTATTGATTGATGCAGATATACGCCGAGGCTACTTACATAAATATTTCAGCCATGACACCTTTCCAGGTTTAACTGAATATTTAGCAGGTCAAAGCACGCTTGAACAATGTATTGTCCATTCAGACACTGTAAATCACTTAGATTTTCTGCCACGTGGTAAAAATCATAACCATGCTTCTGAAATGCTCAACTCTGATCGTTTTAGCGAATTATTAGAACAGCTTTCTGAGCAATATGATCATATTATTATTGATACACCTCCTATCTTAGCGGTAACTGATGGCATCATCATTTCTCAATTTGCGGGTGTAAACCTTGTTGTTGCGCGCTATGCAAAAACACAGATGAAAGAACTTGAATTAACTATTAATCGCTTTGAACAAGCGGGAAGCAAAGTGAATGGTATTATTCTCAATGATGTCCGAGCAACTGTAGCCGGTAATTATGGCTATAATTATGCTTATGCCTACACCGCATCCAAAGATGATTGATATCAAATGAGTAGCAAAAAAGCCAGATTGAATCTGGCTTTTTTGTGCCAATTTTTTGATCAATATAACTGTATATTTTTAGTTGTCGTCATCAGATAACTATATCGTTTATGATGAAGAAGTTATATGCTTGAGCAGATTATGCTAATGATCAAATTAGCCTCTTAAAAGATTAAAATTTGGAAATTTTTATGAGTAAAGCCTTACCCATCGCAATTGCTGTAATCTTAGGTGGTGCTGCACTTGTACCTGTTTATTATGCATCTCAACATCCTGCTGATGTAAACAGTCACTCAATGTCAAAAAATGCTAAACCTGTAGAAAAAATTAGTTATGCACTTGGTTATGAAGTTGCGAGCCAAACCCCACCTGAAGTCGATGTGAATACATTTATCAGTGGTATTCGTGACGGCCATGCTAAAAAACAACGTGCCTATACAGATGAAGAATTACAAGCTGCGTATGTTGACTTCCAAAAAGAAATGCAACAAAAGCAATTACAACAAAGCAAAGAAACAGCTTCATCAAATGACTCATTCTTAGCTGAAAATGCGAAAAAAGAAGGTGTTAAAACAACAGCTTCAGGATTGCAATATAAAATCACTAAAGAAGGTACGGGTAAACAGCCTGCTGCTACTTCACAAGTCACTGTACATTACAAAGGTCAGTTGTTAGATGGCAAAGTATTCGACAGTTCATATGATCGTGGTCAACCAGTTGAGTTTCCTTTAAATCAAGTGATTCCAGGTTGGACTGAAGGTTTACAACTCATGAAGGAAGGCGGTAAAGCAACCTTATATATCCCTGCAAAATTGGCTTATGGTGAACAAGGTGTTCCTGGCACGATTCCTCCAAACAGCACTTTAATTTTTGATGTTGAACTTGTTAAAGTTAAATAACATTTAAGAAAAGGAGAGATTTACTCTCCTTTTTTGGATTTTAATTATGAAAAAAACACTTATTGTGCTTAGTCTTAGTATGCTTAGTAGCGCAGCTTTCTCAGCACCGATTAACAATAAAAGCTCCCAACAAGATCAACTGGGTTATAGCTATGGTTATGTCATGGGACGTACCAATGCTGACACCTTAAAACAAATTAATTTAAATGCCTTTATCCAAGGGATCAAAGAAGGCTCTACAGGTCAGAAAGCAAGCTTAACTGATGAAGAAATGGCAAAAGCACTTGCACAATATAAACAGCAAACTGAAGCAAAACAAATGCTAGAGTTTAAACAAGCTGCAGATGTAAATGCCAAACAAGGTGAAGCTTTTCTTGTAGAAAATGCGAAGAAAACAGGTGTAATTACTCGCCCAAGTGGTTTGCAGTATAGTGTTTTACAACAAGGTACTGGAAAATCACCCTCTGCAAAATCTAAAGTCTCTGTAAACTATGAAGGTCGTTTATTGGATGGCACTGTATTTGACAGTTCTTTTGCACGAAATGAAGCGGTAGAATTTCAAGTTAGCCAAGTAATTCAAGGATGGACTGAAGGTTTGCAACTGATGAAAGAAGGCGCGAAATATCGTTTCTTTATTCCAGCAAAACTTGCCTACGGCGAGATTGGTGCGGGTGATGCAATTGGTCCAAACAGTACATTAATCTTTGATGTAGAACTATTAAAAGTTTTACCTTAGTTTCAAGGCGAAATAGTTTTAAAAACAAAAAAAGCATCGCTCAATTGCGATGTTTTTTTGGCCTAATAATAAAAATCTTACGATATTTCATAAAAGTAAATTCATCCCTTGGTCAAACTTACAGTACTGTATTTTATATTTAGAATTTAAATTCTATCCCACACGCTATGGGAGACATCCTTGTCACCATGCGTTAGATACATCACTTATGATTAAATGATGCTCGAAGTAAAAGCGGTTTCATTTATATTCTGTTGATTGGTCTTAATTTTAGTGCTTTAAATGTCTTGGTCTAAATCCTGCAGCAAGCAGTGCAATACCATAAGCCACAATACCCACCAAACATAACCCGACAACTTCAAGAATTCGAAGCCATTGTGAGGCTGTGCCATCATACCAAGTTAAAGCAAACCATAGCGCGCCAATCATCACAATATTGGCTATGGTAAATTGAACAAATAATTTTTTCCAGTGCGCACCAAAACGGAAAATATTTTTCTTATGTAAATAAAAATATAACATCCCTGCATTGACCAAAGCTGAGCCTGAAGAAGCAATGGCTAAGGCCATATGCTCAGCTTGCCAATCAATCAATTTAAAAATACCGATAAAGATAATGTTTAAAATCGCATTGGCTGCAACCGCCATTAAGCCAACGCGTACAGGTGTTTTGGTGTCCTGAATTGCATAAAAACCTGGTGCAAAGACTTTAATCAACATAAATGCCAGTACACCACCACTCATACATTGCAACGCCATAGCGGTCATTTGCGTATCACGTGCATCAAAAGCACCATGCTGGAAAAGTGCTTGAATAATTGGCGTAGATAACATGAACAAAGCAATGCTGGCTGGCACACCCACTAAGACAATCACACGAGCAGCCCAATCCAACATTCTACGGAACTTGGCCTGATCTTGTTCTGCTTTACTCACGGAAAGGGACGGAAGAATCACGGTACCAATGGCAACACCAATCAATCCAAGTGGCAACTCGGTCATGCGTTCAGCACTATATAACCATGACACCGAACCATCTTGCATGAATGACGCCCAGATTGTATTTAACAATAAATTAATCTGAGTGACTGATACACCAAACAAAGCGGGCAGCATCAGTTTTAGAATTCGATCTACACCCTCATGTTTAAAATCAACTTTAGGTGGAATCAGTAATTTTTTATTCCATAATTCAGGTATTTGAATGGCAAGTTGTAAAACCCCTGCTGCAACCACGGCCCATCCTAAAGCCATGATCGGTTGAGCCATATGCGGGGCTAACCACCAAGCACCAGCAATCATTGCCACGTTGAGTAATACAGGCGAAAACGCTGGCGAAGCAAAAGATCCATAACTATTCAAAATACTGCTGGCAAATGCAGTCAACGACATAAACATCAGATAGGGAATCGTTAAACGAAACATATCTACAGCCAAATCAAATTTTGCGGGATCGTTATGAAAACCGGGTGCATAGACATACAAGATCACAGGTGCAATGATCATACTGATCAAGGTTAACAGTGACATCACCATTAACAGGCAGCCAAACACACGACTAATGAGAATCTGTACTTCCGCATGCAGTTTTGTAGTTTTATATTCGGTGAGTACGGGAATAAAGGCTTGCGAAAAAGCTCCTTCTGCAAATAAACGCCTGAAAAAATTGGGAATACGAAAAGCAACCACAAAGGTGTCAAAATCCTTACCTGCCCCAAACACATTGAGCAAAACCATATCTCTGACTAAGCCCAAGACTCGTGACAACATGGTCATTGCACTGACAATAAAGGTGGATCGCCACAGCGCCATCGTATTCACCTAGTTAAAATAAAGTCGCTATTGTAATTAAATATTCTTAAAATTGCGTTGTTAAATCATAAACAAACGCTTATTTACTTCGGTTGTTCTACTCTTAATTTTTTCTGATTCAAACTTTCTCTAAACTGCTGCCATTGAAAATGTGGTCCAGGATCAGTTTTTCGTCCTGAGGCAATATCAGAATGCCCTGTTAAATGATGATCAGTTTTTGGATAAGCGCGTTGCAAAGCGGCAACCACATCAACCAGTTGTTGATATTGGATCGCTTCAAAATCGCGATCATCACTTCCTTCAAGTTCAATCCCAATTGAATAGTCATTACACTCAACTTTACCCAGATAAGCTGAACGTCCTGCATGCCAAGCCCGATCATTAAAATTAACAAATTGTATAATTTCACCAGTTCGTAGAATCAATAAATGTGCAGAAACCTGCATACCCTCGATGGTTTGGAAATAAGGATGCACTGACCAATCCAGTTGATTTTGAAAAAACTGTTCAATATAACCACCACCAAATTGTGACGGTGGCAAACTAATATTGTGAATCACAATCAGCTGAATCTCTGTATTTTCAGGACGTTGATTATAGTTAGGAGATGGGACCTGTCTTGCGCCAATCAATTGACCATTCACGACCTGAAACTGTGGTGCAGATTGCATATCTTATTCCTACAGAATTTTTCTATTTTCAATAAAGCTGATTTTCAATATTTTAGTGTACTCTTATCTGTATAAAATAAAAACTTCTTCAAACTTGCAACGAGAGTGCTAATATATCGCTCAGTTTTTAAGGGTGACTAAAATAGGGATATCCATGAGCATACCTGAATCTTTGCTTGAACAATCTATTCAAATTAATATTCAACAAGCACTCCAAGAAGATATTGGCGATGCTGATATTACTGCCCTACTCACACCAGAAGATGAGCAAGCGACAGCCACGATCATTTCGCGTGAAGATATGGTCTTGGCGGGACAACCTTGGGTCGATGCACTGATCAAAGCGTATGATCCAAGCGTACAAATTACTTGGCTTAAAAATGATGGTGACTGGGTCAAAGCGAATGAAACCATTTATAAATTGGCAGGTTCTGCGCGTAGTTTGCTGACTGTTGAGCGTCCTGCATTAAACTTTGTGCAAACCCTGTCTGCGGTCGCAACCAAAACGGCTGAATATGTAAAATATCTAGAAGGTACTCCAACCAAATTGTTAGATACGCGTAAAACTTTGCCGGGTTTACGGATTGCACAAAAATACGCAGTTGCTGTAGGTGGCGGGCAAAACCATCGCCTAGGTTTATTCGATGCGTTTTTAATTAAAGAAAATCACATCATGGCTGCAGGTGGTATTGCTCAAGCAATTGCCAAAGCGCATCAAATCGCACCAGGTAAGCCTGTTGAAGTCGAAGTTGAAACATGGGATGAACTGAATCAAGCACTTGAAGCCAAAGCAGATATCGTCATGCTAGATAATTTTAGCCAACAACAAATGATTGATGCAGTTAAACATGTTGCAGGGCGCTGTAAATTAGAAGCGTCTGGGAATATAACCCTTGAGAATTTAAGTCAAGTTGCACAAACAGGTGTTGACTATATTTCGATGGGTGTATTAACCAAAGATGTTAAAGCGATTGATTTATCTATGCGTTTTAATGCCTAATCACTCAAGCATATGAGCCATGAAGCAGTATCTATATACTGCTTTTTTATTACAAAATATAACGATGAGTCAATAAATAATCAGCTAATTTTATGCAAAAGATCTTCTAAATAACAATCAAATTATGTGTACCAACAAAAGAGATAAACAATGAAAAAACATATTTTATATTCATCACTATTCACATTATCTATTCCGATCCTGAGCCATGCAGACACAGTCAATGTGCATGTGTTAAGTGCAACAGTCAAAGATCAAAATATTGCCAATGCGGAAGTAATTTTGCAAAAAAATGGTGAGCGCTCTGCCTCAAGTTCTACCAATACAAGCGGCCGAGCCTCAGTCAATAGTAATACTATAGACAGTTCAGATAATTTACTGATTATCAAAAAATCAGGTTATTCAACACTGGTTGCAAAATGTCCATGTGATGGTATGACCTACGCCTTAAGTCCTGTACTCAAAGATCTCAACAGTATGCGAATTGTACTGAATTGGGGGCAAAACCCTTTAGATCTCGATTCACACTTAAGTTATAAAAATCAGCATGTATATTGGGACAGTAAACAAGGTTTGGCTGCAAATCTGGATGTGGATGACACCGACTCTTATGGTCCTGAAACCGTCACTATCGATAAACGTTTAGAAGGTCAATATTATGTGTATTCAGTACATGACTTTTCTGATCGTACTCAACCAACTACGACTAATTTATCCAATAGCCAAGCCAAAGTCATGGTCTATGCAGGTGAATCACTGATTCGTTCTTATTATATTCCAACTGGTCAAACGGGTAATTTATGGACGGTATTCCGCATTAGCCCTGAAGGTGAAATTCAAGATATCAATCGTATTTCAGGAACCACGGTTAATGCAAGCCAAGTAGGTTCAACAGTATCAAATTATCAAAATCAAACCACTCGGGTAAATATCGTTCCTGTCTCAGCAGATGCGCAAAAACGAGCCAAGACACTTAATTTAAGTGCGGATAAAGCCTATCAAAACAACCAGATTGAACAAGCTGCAATGCTCTATCAACAGTCTATCGACTACAATCCAAATGTTGGCCAGACTTATAGTAATCTTGCCGTTGCTTATCAAAAGCTCAATCGTTCCTCAGAAGCTTTATGGGCAAATCAAAAAGCCATTGCTTTGGCAACCAATAACAATACCAAAGCTTATTCTCACTATAATATGGGTAAAATCTATGAAAATAATCAAGATTATGCCCAAGCTAAGCAACATTACCAATTGGCCAATCAATACAAACCAAGCGCGACTTATGATGAAGCGATACAACGTGTAAGCCCGTAAAAAAATTGCCCAAAGGATATCTACATTCTTTGGGCAACTTTGAGGCTTTAGTTTGTTATTTTTTACTGATTAGTTTTAATTTTGCTTACAAAACAAGCAGTTTTTACATAGAAAAGCCGTCTGAATAAGCCTATAATCTTTGGCTTCCAATACATTCCTGTAATTAGGCCAATGAAGACTTTGAAACAACAAGTTTTGTTTTTACTTGTCGCTTTTTTATCTGTATTTGCTTTTTTCTTATACCAAGAAGATATCACGCGTTTCTTTCAATTACGTGACATCTATCTAAAACCACGTCTGTATAAATATGGTTTTTCAATTCTCTTAAACTACGCCTTTATTAGTTTATTTTATTTAATCTTAAGAAAAACCTTTGCGACCATTTTACTTAGTCAATTTATTATTTTTTTACTGAGCTTTATCAATATTAAGAAAGAGCAATATCTTTCTGCAAGCTTGGTTCCTAGTGATTTTTTATTATTCAAAGAAACCTTTATCGCCTCTCCAATCATGCTCAAAATTGCAGTCTTTGCAGCAATTACAGTGTTTATTGGACTATTTGTATTTCTGTATAAAAAAGAAAAATTAGGGACGAAGCCTCTTCTCCTGACAAACAGCATTTTATCTTTTGCCATCCTTGGTTTCTTTATCACTGCGAATTTTAAAAATAATTTTAGTGAAGCTTGTGCCAATGCAGCAAAAAACTCACTTTGCCAATATGCAAAATATTTACCCAATACCCGTGGTGACTGGATCGGTGATCATTTAACCATTAAATACTTAGGTTTTTCGACCTTCTTTTTTTCCAAAACCGTAGATGGCTTAAACAATAAAATTTTCCAAACACAAGTTATTCCTGAAGAAAAAGTTGCTGCTTTTTATCAACCAATGACGGTTGAGCATGATGAAGAACCTACATCGAATCTAGCATCAGATGATCAGTCACAACAAAAACAATTGCCAAATATCGTTTTTGTGATGAGCGAGTCGCATTGGGATGCCAGAAAATTAGACAAAAGCATTCCACCTAACATCACTCCAACAATTGCTAAAAATCAGGTCTCTAGCTTATTGTCTCCAAGTTTTGGTGGAGGAACTGCTAATGTTGAGTTTGAAGTATTAACCAGTCTAAATACCTATTTAAATCATAATGAACTGGCTTATGTCTCAAAATTAAAACGTCCAACTTATTCATTACCAATGTATTTAAATACATTGGGTTATGAAACAACTGCAATGCATAACAACGGCAAATATTTTTATAACCGTAGCGCAGTTTATCAAAATCTAGGTTTTAACCGTTTTACTTCAATTGAAAATATGATCAACATGGCTGACCGCGCCAAATATATCAATGCTGCGGGTTGGGCTACTGATGATTTAATTTATAACAGCATTGAAAATCAGCTTAAAAATACGGATAAACCGCAATTTATCTATGCGATCAGTGTTGAAAATCATCCAATGTACAGTGATGATCGCTTTGGTAAAGACCATTTTAAAATCACCAAAGATGGTGTGAGTGAGAACAGTAAACGCGCGCTGAATACTTATTTAACGGGTATGCAACGTGCTGACGATAAATTTAAAACCCTGATTGAGCATGTTAAACAGCTTGATCGCCCAACAATTGTGATTTTCTTTGGTGACCATTTACCCAACCTACAAAGCGTTTACGATGAGTATGGCTTCTTTAAATCAGAGCAAGAAAAAGCTGAGAAAAAAGATGTGCGCTTCTTTGAAACACCGCTTGCAGTTTGGGCAAATTTCCCGATTGATCAAAAGCAATTTAAAGGGCCTTTTGTGGCAGCACATTTCTTAGCACCCAAAGTATTAGAAGCTGCGCATATCCCCCTTTCACCTTACTATGCTTTTGTAAATAAGGTGAGCGCTTGTTATACGACCGTGCATCAGACAGGCACGCAAACGCAAAAATCTTGTGAATTTGATCAAACAGAGATTCTACAACAGTATAAAGACATGAATATGGATGTGCTAAATGGTAAGAATTTCACTTATCAGATGTTAAAATCAAAAGCTGAAAGCTAGTCCTATCCAAATGATCAAGAAGATTCTCCAGAGTCTTCTTGATCATGCTGCTGTTCAGCATGTTGTTGTGGTTCATTATTTTTTGCGTCAAATTCTTTGCTTTCGAAATCTTCACGACGTGGATCTCCAGCCATCAATACAAAGGTAATCACGGCGAATAGAACAATGAGTATTTTCATAAGCCTGCCATTTGCTAAAGTTTGAAATATTCTAAATATCGGTTGATGAAAAGATTTGTAGAGTCTGTATACGAAACAAGGGATTTCAGCTGATTTATGTATCTATTGACGTAAATAGATGATTGGAATCTTAATCATGTAAGTCTGCGCAAATTATGTGGTCTTTTATCAACTCAAAAATAAGGTGCAAAGCGCACCTTATTTAAATCATAAAAATTTAGCTATTTAAAATTAAGATTCTATGAAGCCCATATAAGGGTCAGAAAATGAGTCTTTACCCGTTTCAATACGCCCAGCAAAACGACGTTTAAAGGTGCTATCACCCTCTATTGTTACAGTAAAATCATACCAACCACCGAAATCAGACATATTCCAATTCAACTCCTTTTCTGTAGAAGCCGTTTCGATATTCCATGTCTTATTGGGTAGATAAGCATTGGCTTTTACTGTCAATTTTGCTGTTTTCGCAGCGTCATTACGAACTTTTAAATAGAGTTTAGGATCACACTCTTCAACACATACACGCACTTCTGGCAATGCCTCTATTTGTGCAGACTTGACTAAATCTCCTGCAAAGCCACGATGGAAGCCATTTGGACCCAATACCCATAAATCATAGAGTCCATTTGAAGCGTTCCATACATCGTCCAATTGCTTACCAGCTTCAACCATATAACGACGAGGAATCGCATCTAAATTCAATTTGTCATAAACATGGAAAACTGCGGCGTGTGTTCCTGTATTGGAGAACATTAACTTCACCGTTTTTGTTGCCACATCAACTTTCGCACTACTATGTAAAATATAAGGCAATGCCCGAGACAATCGTGTTCCTAACTCTTGAACAGGATAGACCTGACTTAAAGGGCGGGAAACTGGCGGCAATAATGCTTGCGCATTACGAATCGCATCTGCATCATTCTTGGTTTTTTTACCCATTAAGTCCGAAATAGCGGTGGTATTTGGATTTTTAAAGTCAAAAGCTGTGGTTAAATCACCACATACAGCACGGCGATATGGACTAATATTCGGTTCTTGCACGCCAAAACGTTGCTCTAAGAAACGAATAACAGACGAATGATCAAAAACCTGTGAATTTACCCAACCACCACGACTCCACGGAGAAATCACATACATAGGTACGCGGATTCCTGGACCATAGACTCCCACGCCATTGCTGACTTTAGGATCAGTAAAGTTAGGTTGCCCTGCTGAAGCTTTAGGATGCGTAGCGTATTCATATGAGATTTGTTCATCACTCAAAGTGGTTTTACCTTGCATTACACCTGAAGCATCTTTTGAAGGTGCGCTTGGTGATGGAACGTGGTCAAAAAAGCCATCATTTTCATCAAAGTTGACCAATAAAACCGTTTGACTCCAAATCGCAGGGTTTTCCGTTAAAGCGTTTAAAACTTCCTGAATATACCAAGCACCTTGTACAGGGCTTGATGGTCCTGGATGCTCACTATAGGCCGCAGGTGCAACCATCCAACTGACTTGAGGTAATTGACCTTTGGCAATATCATCTTTAAATGAAGCAAGGAATCCACCATCAGGCATTGTATTGGCAATTCCTTTATACAACGGTTGTGTTGCATCAATAGCAGGATCATAAGCAGGACACGTGCTGTCATTGTTTACAGGTTTACCAGATAACTCATTGGCACGGCGATATTGTTTAAAGCCAGCCAAAGGATTGTCGGTAAAGTTATCGGGCATATTTTGATAAACTTTCCACGTCACACCCGCTTGTTGTAGGCGCTCAGGATAGGTGGTCCAATCATAGCCTGTGCTTGATGCACCAATACTGTCCAAGTCATTGACGACACTGGCAACACCCGCAGCTTTAGGACCATTTGAACCTGTCCATAAGAACATACGATTCGAATTGGTTCCAGTATGCATTGCACAATGATATGCATCACACAGGGTAAAGGCATTGGCAAGTGAGAACTGAAATTCAACTTCTTTTTGTTTGTAATATCCCATAGATTGGGGTTGTTTATATTGTACCCAATTGCCCATACGGCCATGGTTCCAAGCAAATTGCCCATCAGTCCATGAGTGTGGCGTACCGCTAACACGTTGTGCATTGCCACGCGTACTGTCTAAATGATAGGGAAAGATTTTATTCTTATCTTTATCATATTGTTCCCAAATCTTACGGTTATCGGATAGCGGAATCGTAAAACGATCACCAAACCCACGAACACCCTTTAATGTTCCAAAATAATTATCAAATGAGCGATTTTCTTGCGTCAAAATGATGACATGTTTTACGTCTTTAATCGTGCCTGTTTCGACTTTGGCGTCAATGGCTAAGGCTTTTTGGATGCTGGCTGGAAAGCTGGCTAAAGCGGCTGTACCAAATATTGTTTTTGTTGAATTGACTAAAAAATCACGACGGTTCATCTCTATTTCCTTATTTTTTATTATGGTGCGCAATGTACTTTACAAGCAGCGGGTGGCTGTGGATTCGTCGTTGAGCTTTCATTATCATCATTACAAGCACTGAGTAAGACACTCAGACTGGTCACTAAAATCAGCAAAAAATTTCGCATTGTCCTATCCATGAAATAAAGGTAGGGATAGTCAATACAACTGGTATGACGCTAGAGTGAAGTTTTTATGGCAGTTTGATGAATATTTACTAAAATATGATAAATATCAAATATTTGTTTTAATTTATAAATAAGCGACATAGGTTACAACAATTTTATGCAATAAAAAACGCATCCGAAGATGCGTTTTGTTTATAAAAATATATCAATATTTTCGAATTACCAACCAAGCGCTTCTTGTTGTTTTTTTACCAATTCCTGAATACCTTTTTCAGCCATTTCAAGCATTGCATTGGATTGAGCGCGGGTAAATGGTTTTTCTTCTGCAGTCCCTTGAATTTCAATAAATTCACCTGCTTGAGTCATCACCACATTCAAGTCAGTTTGACAGTTTGAATCTTCTTCATAGCAAAGATCAAGCAATACTTCATCTTGATACATGCCGACAGAAATTGCAGCAACGAGGCCTTTTAATGGATCGTGCTTAATTTTCTTTTTCTCAAGAAGTACATTCATGGCATCAATTAATGCAACCGCAGCACCTGTAATTGCAGCAGTACGTGTACCACCATCTGCCTGAATCACATCGCAGTCGATGGTAATGGTGTTTTCACCCAATTTTTTCAAATCCACCATTGCACGTAAGCTACGACCAATCAAACGTTGAATTTCTTGAGTACGACCAGATTGCTTACCGCGAGCAGCTTCACGGTCGCTACGTGTATGGGTAGAACGTGGCAACATACCGTATTCCGCAGTCACCCAGCCTTGGCCCTGACCTTTTAAGAACCGTGGCACTGAATTGTCAATACTTGCAGTACACAGCACTTTTGTATGACCAAATTCAACCAATACTGAACCTTCCGCATAACGGGTGTAGTTACGGGTAATTTTAACTTCACGTAATTGATCTAATGCACGTTGGTCGATACGCATAGCTTGTCCTTATGGGATTCAAAAAATATTGCGACTTATTATAACAGATCACAGAGCGATGGTTTTGTTACAAGATGGTGGTTTTTGAAATTGCTCGCTAAATCTATATGTGGCGACTTAAATAAACGTCTATACAAACAGATATACAAACCACGTTTTAAAATTTTCGAAATTTAGCCAAAAAATTAAAAATCACCGAATTTAAACTTCACTTTAAAAGCAATAGAAGAACCTTATCTAACTCAATAAGGTTCTTCTAACAACAATTGAGAAGCTATTTTCAACAGCTATTGCACCAGTTGAATGAAGCGAGATAAACACCTTAGCAACACCAATGCTTACACATCGCAAAAACTTTGTTTAAGCAAAAATACCCTTCAACTTTTGTAAAGACTGAGTAATGGTGGTTGTTAAACTATTTGGCAAAGAGCATTTGGCTAAACGTACCCATACACTGCCAAACTGTTTCAGGAAATCTGCTTCATTATAGTTGATGCCATATTCTGCACATAAAGCTCTAATTTTTGGAGCAGCTTCTGAATAACGATTGGCTGGCATATCAGGGAACAAATGATGTTCAATCTGATGACTTAAATTCCCACTCAAAATATGCAACCAGTCTGTTCCAGTAAAATTACTAGAACCACGAATCTGACGTAAATACCATTCAGCACGGGTTTCATTTTCCACATTATCTGCTTCAAAAGTCTCTGCATCTTCAGTGAAATGACCATTAAAAATCACCGCTGAAGACCACAAACTGCGGATCACATTGGCAATGGCATTCCCAGCTAACACTGGCAAAGCATTGGGCCCTGCAATCACAGGAAAAAACACATAATCTTTTAGAATTTGACGACGGGCTTTTTTACGAAATTTTGCCGCATCTGCCCAGACCTGCTTCCATGTTTTTGTTTTATAGATCAGTGCATCTTCCAAATGTAGATTTTGTAAGCCAACATACCATTCAAAAAACACCATCAATTGAATCGCTAAAGGGATGTTAAACAAAAAACGCGGTTCCCATTTTTGCGATTCACTAACACGGAGTAAACCATAACCCACATCATGATCTTTACCGACAATATTGGTATAGGTGTGATGCACATAATTATGTGTATATTTCCAATCATCACCTGTTGCCATGGTATCCCAGTCGTAGTTTGCACCATTCAAACTTGGGTCATTTAACCAATCGAATTGACCATGCATAACATTATGCCCCAGCTCCATATTTTCCACGATTTTGGAAATCCCCAACAATCCCGTACCCACCACCCAAACGGGTGGAATCCATCCGCCAAACATCAACATAGCACGTGAAGCAATTTCACTATAACGAACAAAATTTCGGATTTTATAAATATACTTGGCGTCTTGTTCACCTAAACTGTCCATGATTTCACGACGGATTTCATCAACACGGCGACCAAATTCTGCGGTTTGTTCTGCGTTTAAATGTTTCGATTTACTGTTTGGAAAAGTAACTGACATATTCATTGTCTTGCTCCTCAGCGCTTCATTTTTAGAAGCCTTAGCTGAATTTTGGGTACAACTTCCTACGCCTAGGTTCAACAGACCGAGAAGTTGTTTTAATTTATTGAAATGATTGTTTTAATTTACAGATTAATGACCACAGGGCTTATCGCTTGGCTGATACACAATTTGATCTGTGTATTTGAAGCATGGTCAATTTCACCTGTCAGCATATTTTTGGTCGAACCACTCACTTTGGTACAAGTACAGGTATTACAAATCCCCATACGACAACCATGAGTTGGCTTTAATCCCGCTTGTTCAGCACTTTCAAGTAGGTTTGATTTCGCAGCAAACTCTTGTTGTGAGCGTAAAAAAACAATCGGTTGTGCTTCTAGGCTTTCATCTACCGCAATCTGGAAATACTCTTGTTTCAAACGATCTGTGATATTCAAATCTTGAAAAATTTGATTGATGCTTTGCATCATTGCACGTGCACCACACGCATAACTTTGACGCTGCTTGAAATCAGGAACCAAACTTTCCAATAACTCGACAGTTAAATGCTGCTTTTGCTGAGCTGTGTGAATATAGTGATAATTCAACAACGCATGTTGCTGATAAAGCTGTTCTAGATCTGCATGAAAAGCCTCGTCACGACTAAAATAAATTAAATCAATTGGACGATTTGAATCTTTAAGTGCTTCAAGCAATAAAGAGTGGATTGCGGTAATTCCACTGCCTGACGCAATCAATAACAATGGTGATGCGTCTTGAGCTAAAACAAAATCACCTTGAGCTTGTGACAGTTCTACAATGCTACCAAAAGCCATTTGGCTCAGTGCATTGGAGACTTTACCCTGCTGTTTTACAGCAATGATCATATCGCCATTATTCAAAAATTTAACCACAGAGTAACTGCGTTGTTGACGTATACCCGCAATTTCAACAGTGACAAGAACAGATTGTCCCGCTTTAAACTGCTGATGCTTAAAATTACGATTTGGACGCAATTGAATTTGATAAAAATCAGGGCTTAATGCACGAGTTTTAATAATCGTGGCTTTTACCTTTTTCCAAGCCCAAACAGGATTGATTTTTTCAGCGATAAAATCGACAAAATCCTCACGAACCCATTCTGGCTGATACTGCATATAGCTACTCATGTGACGTTCCTCTTTGTGCTTGCTATTTATTGAGTGAACAAACGTTCTTTTAGTGAACATATGTACACTATAATCATTTTTTAAATTCAGTCAACAGCTGTACACTGACATTCGTCGTTTAATTTGTTTTTATTTTTGATAGACTCATCACAACAAAAATCTTTGGATATCAGAATGTCGATACGCGATGAACGAAAACAACAAAGCCGTCAGGCTTTACTTGATGCTGCTTTAACCCTAAGCACATCGGGTCGTTCATTTTCGAGTATCAGTTTGCGAGAAGTTGCCCGTGAAGTCGGTTTGGTTCCGACAGCGTTTTATCGCCATTTCCAAGATATGGATGAGTTGGGTAAAGAGCTGGTGGATCAAGTTGCGCTTTATTTAAAGAATGTCTTACATCAATTAGGCAAAGGCCTAGCGCATCCTGAAGCGAAAACCAAAACCAGCATGGCGCTGTTTTTTGAGGCTGTAGACAGCAATCCGCAACAATGGATTTTTATGATTGCAGAACGTTGGGGTGGTTCAGAGGTGGTGCGTAAAGCCATCGCTCGTGAAATTGACTTTCTGAATGATGATCTTGCCAACGCGTTAAAAAAGTTTGAAGTTATCGCAAATTTTCATGATGAAAATGATTTAAAAGTGATCACCAATATTTTGATTAATTTATCTTTTACTTGGGCAATGTCATGGATCAACTTATCTCGCCAATACTCTGGCATAGAACTTGAGTTACAAAAAATGGTGCTTAAAAAACAATCGGTGACGCAAATCCGCTTAATTTTTAAAGGCATCGAAAATTGGGACCGAGATAAAGCTTAATTTATCTCACAAACTCCTCCCCTTATATCACTAGCAATAAAAAACCCGCAATTCAATTGCGGGTTTTAAAAACAGCAAAGCTTATTTGGCTTTACGTTCTTTATTGATCAGATAGTCAACAACTTGCGTCACTTTACCATCTTCACCTTGAACCACATATTTACCATTTACCACAACAGCAGGCACCCCTGAAAGCTGGTACTGTTGTGCCAATTGGTTTGATTCAGCAATTTTTGCAGTGATCGCAAAAGAACTATACATACTGTTAAATTTCGCCTCAGGCACACCGTACTGAGTAAAGAATTTAGCAAAAGCATCTTTTTGTAGAACTTGCTGATTACCTGCATGATTGGTATGGAATAAAGGCAAATGCGTACGTTTACGTACACCCAATGCTTCACTCACATAATATGCACGAGCACCTTGTTCCCATAATGGATTCATTGCTGCAGGTGTACGGATAAAGTTAACATCTTTAGGGATCTTCTTTAACCACGCTTGCATATGCGGTTCTAATGTAAAGCAGTGAGGGCATCCATACCAAAAAAACTCACGTACTTCAATTTTACCCGGAACTGAAACTTTTCCTGGGTTTTGCACCACGGTATAATCTTTACCTGCAACAAAATCGGCAGCCATGGCATTTACAGAAAATGCCATCACCATGGCAGTCATGCCACCTAAAATAAATTTTTTCATTGACTTTATTGTCCTCGTAGTCATCTCGTATAGCTTATGCATTCACTATAAAACAAATATGGGAAAATCGTTTTCCTTCTGTGAAGTTTTTTACACGATTCATCGCTTTTTCTGGATTTATGGTTACACTAGGGTCTGTTGATATTTCATAAATAGACGAAGTGTTAACAAACACTAGCATAACTGAACTTAATTTTTGATTAAAACAATTTACTTAGAGGTGCCCGGCATGTCGCAACTTAATGTTGATCCACAGGAAATTGCTAAATTTGAAGCACTTGCTGCCTTATGGTGGGATCAACACTCTGAGTTCAGACCTTTACATCAAATCAATCCACTGCGTTTAAATTGGGTTGATGAACATGCCAATGGTCTTACAGGCAAAAAAATTCTTGATGTGGGCTGTGGCGGCGGGATTTTGGCTGAAAGTATGGCACGTCGTGGTGCCGATGTTTTAGGTATCGACATGGGTGCAGCACCATTGAATGTGGCTCGCTTACACGCTGAACAGGAAAATGTTCAAAATATTGAATATCGCCAAGTTCCTGTGGAACAACTCGCAGAAGAACAAGCAGGACAATACGATATTGTTACATGCATGGAAATGTTGGAACACGTTCCTGACCCAGCATCTATCATCCAAGCGTGTCAAAAGTTAGTTAAACCAAATGGTCATGTGTTTTTCTCAACAATTAACCGTAATCCTAAGTCTTATTTATTCGCAATTATTGGTGCGGAATATGTATTACGTTTATTGAAAAAAGGCACTCATGATTATCATAAATTTATTAAACCGTCTGAACTTGCAGATGACATTCGTAACTCAGGCTTAAAACTTAAAGATATGACTGGCTTACACTACAACCCACTCACAAAACATTATTGGCTTGCGCCCAATGTTGATGTGAATTACATGGTTTATACTGTGAATGAAGGTGTTTGATGCAAGCTGTTCTTTTTGATTTAGACGGGACACTGATTGATACGGCTGCGGATTTTATCCGTATTATTCAAAATATGTGTCAAGAAGAAGGACGTGCAGTGGTTGATGCGGATTTGATCCGCACTCAGGTGTCTGAAGGCGCTCGTGCAATGGTAAAACTGGTTTATCCAGAACTTGAAGTGGATGATCCAGTCTTTTTAGCGCATCGCCAACGCTTTTTAGATCAGTATGGTGATGACATTGCTGTAGACACAGATCTGTTTGCGGGTATGTATCCACTTTTGGCAGAGTTAGAAAGTCAACAGATCCCTTGGGGTATTGTGACCAATAAACCACGTTGGTTAAGTGAATCATTATTGAACGCATTGAACCTCACACAACGTTGCGCTGTTCTGGTCTGCCCTGAAGATGTCGCTCAGACCAAACCAGATCCTGAGCCAATGTATCTGGCGGCAAAGCAAATTGAGATTGCACCTGAACAATGTATCTATGTCGGTGATCATCCGCGAGATATTGATGCAGGACGTAATGCGCAAATGTATACAATCCTCGCAGCATATGGTTATTTACCATTACAGTACAAAGATGATTTAAATGCTTGGCAAGCCGACTGTATCGTAGAGAATGTCGATGAATTACATCAAGTTATTCGAAAACTTGTGAATAGTTGAAGTCCAAGAAAATCATTCAATTTACCCAACAACATGATAAATAACACTGAAACATCTTGAATATGATGTTTCAATGTTTTTATATAGAAGATAGCGCTGTTGGCACTTCGACTTGCTTTACGAGAAGCAGTACTTTTCTAACAAGGCAAAGTAAGACATATAAAATTTAATCATTCTAAATGATGAGAAACATTGTTTAATCGGGTAACGACATTGCGTCTAAAGCCTAAATGACATCATAACAACTATAGGAGGTCTCCCATGAAGTATTCAGAATATCAACCTCGCCCAGATTTATTGAAGGATAAAATTATCCTCATTACGGGTGCGGGAGACGGTATTGGACGTGCAGCTGCGCTCAGCTACGCCTTACACGGCGCAACAGTCGTGTTACATGGTCGCACGCTCAATAAACTTGAAGTCATTTATGATGAAATTGAATCACTTGGTGCCCCGCAACCCGCCATTCTTCCTTTGCAGCTTTCTACTGCCTCTTCACGTGACTATGAACTGCTCGTCGATACTCTAGAGCAACAATTTGGCCGCTTAGATGGTATTTTGCATAATGCCGGAATCTTAGGCGAGCGTGTTGAGTTGGCACATTATCCAGAAGAAGTCTGGGATGATGTTATGGCGGTGAATTTACGTGCACCCTTTGTGCTCACCCAAGAATTACTGCCTTTACTGGAAAAATCTGAAAATGCATCAGTCGTTTTCGCCAGCTCTGGTGTAGGACGCGAAGCACGTGCGCAATGGGGCGCTTACTCAGTTTCAAAGATTGCGATTGAAGCGGTTAGTAAAATATTTGCCAAAGAAAATACTTATCCAAATATTCGTTATAACTGTATCAACCCAGGTGGGACCCGTACCGCTATGCGTGCCAAAGCTTATCCTGATGAGGATCCAAAGGTTTTACCATCACCTGAAGCCATCATGCCTGCTTATCTCTACCTTATGGGAGATGATAGCCTTGCGTTGAATGGTGAGAGTATCGACGCACAAGATTAGGGTCTATTGACATCTCTCTTTCTCCACACTTTTCGAAGTGTGGAGAAAATCATAAGGGATTCTGTCATTTAAAATATTGGTCATAGAGTCAAAATAAAAATTTAATAAAAGCCCATATAAAAATCGTTTTACCCAATAAAAATGATAATTTTATTCAGTTTCTTAAATAACAACGCTTACTCTATAGTGGTACTCAAGTTAAGCAGATCAATTTGAGGCGTTTTTTTATGAAAGATTTAAAACATAAAGTAGAGATGATTCGTTCTATCGAACAATTACAGCTCCCAAATCAGTTTATTCAGGCCTTAGATGATGCCCATCAAGCTAAAGAGATGATCAAAGCAATCAATTGTTTAAAGCAGATGAATCAGCAGTGGTATTAATCATTCAGGCTCAATTTATAGCGGGGTCATCTCTCTAAGCCTGCATACAAGTTTATTTTCATAAATATTTACATTTTTTAGTCACATATTCCGCTAAAAAAAATTTGCTGCGATGCATTACAGCTCAAAGCTTTGCAATAACCCTTTTCACTTTTACATAAATATGTTTTTATTATGTCTGTCATTTTAAATGAAAAACTGAACTTTCTTCACAGTTTCTCTGCAATTTAGCAGTACAGTAGTGAGGTCAAAATAAACATATTGAATAAGCGAGGACGATTATGAAAAAGATTTTAGCGATCATCGCCATCTCTTTATCAACGCTGTTGACGGCTCAGATCAGCAGTGCAGGTCCTCATTTTGACGATGACAATGGTTTTGATCGTGGCAAAAGTGACCGTGGAGATCGTGGACGCAATCATCGTGATCGTGGTAATGACGATGACAACATTCAAGAACAACGTCGTGAACGTGAAGAACGTGGTGTAAAACGTTTGCAACAGCACAAATGGCAAATGGGTTATGTAATGCCACAGCATTATCGTGGTAATAGTTATAAAGTTGATTATAAAGAAGAAAATCTTCCAAAACCTTCACGTAATCAACAGTGGTATAAGATTAACAATGACTATATCTTGGTCGACTCAGACAATAATAATATTGTGAATATCCGAGGAATGTAGTTTTTAAATATTTTGGTTTCATAGGCTCAAACACCTTTTTGTTTGAGCTTTTTTTTGTCTAAATTTCAGCTTTTACAATCTGTTTTTAAAAAACGCTAGAAACCTCCATAAAATTGACAATTAGATGATATTTCTCCATTTTTTATCTTAACTTAAATTGTAATTTGAATGATCGGATAAAGCATCCGTCTGAAAAGGTCGATTCAAATGAGAAAAGTTCTAAGCGCAATCACATTATCACTCAGTGCCTTAGTTGCTACTTCAGCAATGGCTGACTGGGATCATGGTCAAAATCATCGCCCTGTTGCATCACATGAAAAATTTGAATGGCGAGAAGGTGTCATTTTACCTGATCGTTACCATGACAATCGCTATTACGTAAATGATTATCGTGCATACAAAAACCTGCATCAACCGGCTAAATTTGAACGCTGGTATAAAGTAGATGGTCGTTATGTACTGGTTAATGAACGCAACCATCATATTATCCGTGTGATTCGATAATATCCAAACTACAATATTTACAGCCCAAATTCTTTTTTGGGCTTTTTTATTTATGAAAAGAAAAAACCCAATGGGTCTCTTCATCAAGTCTTCATACATTTCACAATTCACCTAAATCTTGCTCACCGTTTATCTCAAATTATTGAGTAATTTGATTAGATCAAAGGACAAAAGTTCAATTCAGGTGAATCAAATGAAAAATATCTTAACGACACTGGCTTTATCGATGAGTGCGCTGATTGCAACGTCTGCGATGGCTGCACCGCATGATTATCATCGAAATGATCACAATCGCTATCAACAAAACCATTGGGATCATAAATATGACAATCGTTGGAATAACAACAACCATTATGACAACCGAGTAAATTCGAGTCAGCGCTGGCGCTCTGGGCAATACTTCCCGACTCAATTCAATTCGTCGCGTTATCATGTCAATTATAAAAACTACCGCCAGTTACCTAAACCTGGAAGATATCAGCAATGGTATAAAGTAAATGGTGATTATGTGCTGGTAAATGAGCGAAATAATCGTATTATTCGTGTGATTGGTTAATGTCTATATTTTAACTTTTAAACCCAACTCAGCTTGGGTTTTTTCACATTTTGAGAATATGATTAAAATCTAATTGATTGGGCAAATAAATAAACTACACACTTTCATTTATATCTCCATAGTTTCTCTATATTTTACGATTAGATTGAATCTGAACTGGTTAATTATTGAATTAGCTAAAAAGGCAAATATCCTCAGTAAATTGTTCAAAATTAAAAGATTAGATTATGTCATTTCAATGAACAGTAATCCTTAAAATATTTGGTTTTTAACTCAATAATCTAATCTGAATCGCAACACTCATATGACCCTTTTGCACTCGTCCTCCCACGTTCGAGTGCTTTTTTTATTGATTAGGGTCTGTTGACATTTCATAAATGGCTTGCGTTGTAGAATAAAATTGAGCAGGCAAGGCAGGAAACGAAGGGAATAGCGAGACTATTTTCGAGTTTCATAACGCAGACTGAGATAATTTTAGCTACAACCTTTCAGGACTAGCGTGTTTTTTTGCCGCTACTTCGTTACGATCTACTCATTTAGAATGACTAAATTTCGTATTTCGTGCCTCGTATCACCTAAAAAACCGCATAGTCGCAAACATAGACGAATTGTCAGCAGACCCTATTATTCTTGCACTATTTTTGTTTAGAATCGCTGTATCGCAATCATCAATACTGAGATAGGCATGCAAACCGACAGTTTAGAAACAATACAAAGCACAACGCAAGAATACGTGCATTGGTTTCGTCACTCTGCACCCTATATCAATGCCCATCGTGGTAAAACTTTTGTATTGATGTTTGGTGGTGAAGCTGTTGAACATGAAAATTTTCAGCATATTATTCATGATATTGCGCTACTGCATTCATTGGGCATACGACTCATTTTAGTCCACGGCGCTCGCCCGCAAATTACGGCCAACTTGCTTCACAATAAAATTCAAAGCCCGATCCATATCAATCGTCGTGTCACCACACGTGAATCGCTGCCTTGTGTTATGAGTGCCGTTGGTTCGATTCGTCTACAAATCGAAGCATTATTGTCTATGGGGCTTGCCAATTCACCCATGTTTGGCGCACGCATTGATGTGGTCTCAGGTAATTTTGTCACAGCAAAGCCCTATGGCATTCGTGATGGTGTCGATTTCCAACTCACTGGCGAAGTCCGCACGATTGATACTGAAGCCATTCAAGGCCATTTAGGCAATCAAAATATTGTGTTACTTGGCCCTACAGGGTATTCCACCACGGGTGAAGTATTTAACTTACTTGCAGAAGAAGTTGCGACAAAAACGGCCATTCATATCAAAGCCGATAAATTGATTTTTTTAGGCAATCAACAAGGCTTAATGGATGAATATGGGCAATTGAGACGTGAAATTACCCCGCAGCAACTCGATAAGCATATTGAAAAATACCAAGATTCAAATTTTGAAATCGCTTTGCATTTGCACAATGCAAAAGAAGCCTCACTAAAAGGCGTAAATCGCGTTCATCTGCTTTCCTATAGCGATGATGGTGCATTGATTAAAGAGCTCTTCACCCGTGATGGACATGGCACCATGATCACCGATGCCCATTATGAAGAAGTTCGTATGGCAAATATTGGTGATGTTGGCGGTTTGATTAATCTATTACGCCCTCTAGAAGATGAAGGTATTTTAGTCTATCGCTCACGTGAACGTTTAGAAAATGAAATCGAAAAGTTTGCCGTCATTGAGCGAGATGGAACAATTCTCGCCTGTGCAGCGCTCTACCCGATTCCATCAACAGACAATGAAGTGCAATCGGCCGAAATTGCTTGTGTAGCCGTACACCCAAGCTATCGCAAATCTAATCGTGGTAGCCAAATTTTGCATTTCCTAGAAGAAAATGCACGTCAATTGGGTATTCAACAACTGTTTGTATTAACCACGCGAACCGCACACTGGTTCTTAGAGCATGGATTTGAACTGGCCAATGTTGATGATTTACCCGAAGCGCGACAAGCGCTGTATAACTATCAACGTAATTCGATGGTGTTTAAAAAATCAATTGCTTAAAATTGATGAATTTTTTTATTCTCAATCAATTATCACATTTGCTGCTAAGCTTATCGCTATAGATTCCATCAAGCAGAATATTTTCTTATTCTTGAGGGTGGAATCTATATATGGCGATTGAATAATACAAATAACATCATAATTTTCAAATTCTTATAACATTATATTTTTATAGAATATCCACTTTATATTTCTCATTTATAGCTAAGCTTAGCAGTTAATTATTTATCTTTTTTTTTCATTAGCAATCACTAAAAACTTATTTTTTTGAAAATACAAAGCCTTTTAAGCTGATGCTCATGCCTTTTTCTGACTTTATAGGAGCATCGTGACTCATGGCGAGCTTATTTCAACCTTCGTGGAAAAAAATCACCCTTATGAGTGCTAGCCTTGCCACCATCATGATGCTTACTGGATGCTCAAAACCACAAGAAACCACAACCTTAAATATCGGTTTTCAAAAATATGGGGTCTTGCCCATTATCAAAGCACGTGGCGACTTAGATAAAGCCTTAAAGGAAAAAGGGGTAAATGTGAAATGGGTTGAATTCCCTGCTGGTCCTCAACTGCTAGAAGGTTTAAATGTCGGTAGTGTCGCCTTTGGTGAATCTGGGGAAGCACCGCCTATTTTCGCCCAAGCTGCAAACTCAAATCTGGTCTATGTTGCCAATCAACCTGCTGCACCTTTGGCTGAAGCCTTAATTGTGCCAAAAGATTCAGCCATTCAATCAGTCCAAGATTTAAAAGGTAAGCGTGTAGTTTTGAATAAAGGTTCAAATGTACATTATCTTTTACTCAAAGTTTTAGAAGCAAATCATTTAAAACTTGATGATATTCAAGTGGTCTACCTACCTCCAGCTGATGCACGTGCTGCCTTTGAAAAAGGTGCTGTAGATGCTTGGGTCATTTGGGATCCGTTCTTTGCTGCTGCAGAAAAACAACTCAATGCCAAAGTCATTGCGACAGGTCAAAACTTGGTCAACAACCATCAATTCTATTTGGCTGATCGTAAGTTTGCTGAACAACATCCTGATGTTTTAAAAATTGTGGTCAATGAACTGAATACGACAACGCAGTGGGTGTCTCAACATCAAACCGATGCAGCAAAACTCTTAGAAAAACCGACAGGCTTACCGCTTGATATTTTGAATACCTCAATTTCTCGTATGGGTTTTGGTGTGACTCCAATTTCTAACGACGTGGTAAAGAAACAGCAAGCTGTCGCAGATGCTTTTTATCAACAAAAACTCATTCCCAATAAAATCAACATTCAAGCAGCTGTTTTAGCGAACTAATTTCGCCAACAGCGCCGTTAAAGAGGACATCAATATGACCCAGCAAATCGCACAACAAAACACAGCATCAAGGTTCAATGCAACGACTCATGCCATGACCACGATGTTGATCTGTAGCGCAATGCTGGGTTCAGCCTCTGTATGGGCAATCGATCCAACGGTAAAAGAATTACGTATTGGCTTTCAAAAAAGTTCTATTAATTTTGCAATCGCCAAACAACAAAAGCTGTATGAGAAAGAATTCCCAAATGCCAAAATCACTTGGAATGAATTCCCTGCGGGTCCTCAAATTTTAGAAGCTCTTGCTGTAGGTTCGTTGGATGTTGGTGTCACTGGCGATACTCCACCAGTATATGCTCAAGCTGCGAATAAACCGCTGTACTACATTGCCTATGAAGCAGCCAAGCCGTTGGCTTCAGCAATTTTAGTGCCTAAAGATTCAAAAATCACCAAACTGAATGAGTTGAAAGGTAAACGTATTGCGTTGCAGAAAGGCTCAAGTGCGCATTATTTATTGGTACAAGCTGTCCGTAAAGCTGGTTTGCAATGGTCAGACATTCAACCAATTTGGTTAACCCCTGCGGATGCTCGTGCTGCATTTCAAAAAGGTGCTGTCGACGCTTGGGCGATTTGGGACCCATTCTTTGCTTCTGCTCAAGTCGAAGATCAAGCGCGTATCCTCGCCTCTGGGCAGGGTTTAAGTCCAAATTATACCTTCTATTTGGCATCGCCAGATTTTGTAAAAAAATATCCTCAAGCTATTAAAGGCATTATCCAGCAAATTAATACTGCTGATAAATGGGTACAAGCCAATCGTGTTGCAACAGCGCAAGCCATCGGGCAAAGCACTGGTTTAAAACCGAAAGTTAGTCAAACTTTTATTGAACGACGCCCAAGACCTTCGGGTGCAGCACCGCTTTCAGCAAAAGTGATTGCAGATCAACAACAGCTGGCCAATCGTTTTAGCGAACTCAAAATTATTCCAAACAGCATTGATATCAAACAAGCCGTTTGGACAGCGAAATAATATTTTTCTAAGGATGAATGAAATGAAAATCTTCTGGTTTATTCCTACTCACGGTGACAGTCGTTATTTAGGTACAAGCAAAGGCGCTCGCCAAGTGGACCATGCTTATATGAAACAAATTGCTGTAGCTGTGGATAATTTGGGCTATGAAGGTGTACTCATTCCCACGGGACGTTCGTGTGAAGATCCATGGATTACTGCTGCGAGCCTGATTGATGCGACTAAAAATTTAAAATTCTTGGTTGCGTTACGTCCAGGCGTAACAACACCAGCGCTTGCAGCACGTATGGCTGCAACTTTTGATCGTCTATCCAATGGACGGGTTTTACTCAACCTCGTTACAGGTGGTGATGAGCAAGAATTGAAAGGTGATGGCGTATACGAAGACCACGCTTCACGTTATAAAACAGCAGCTGAATACACCACGATTTGGCGTGAAATTTTAAAACGTTCACATACCGGTGAATCATTTACCTTCCATGGCGAACGTTTAAGTGTAGATGATGCCAAACTGCTTTATCCTCCGATTCAAGCACCTTACCCACCACTCTGGTTTGGGGGCTCTTCTGAAGATGCGATTGAATTGGCTGCTGAGCAAGTTGATACCTATTTGACTTGGGGCGAGCCACCTGCTGCGGTCAAAGAAAAAATTGCAGTAGTGAAAGCGAAAGCCGATGCCAAAGGTCGTCAACTTAATTATGGTATTCGTTTACATGTCATTGTTCGCGAGACCAATGAACAAGCATGGCAAGCCGCCAATGAACTGATCCAATATGTAGATGATGCGACGATCGCCGCTGCACAGAAAAAATTTAAACAAATGGATTCCGTCGGTCAGCGCCGTATGGCTGAACTACATAATGGTGATCGTAGTAAGCTTGAAGTATCACCAAATCTTTGGGCAGGAGTTGGACTCGTTCGTGGTGGTGCAGGTACTGCTTTGGTTGGTGATCCACAGACTGTTGCAGATCGTATCCAAGAATATGCTGATTTAGGCATCAATACCTTTATTTTCTCAGGCTACCCACATTTAGAAGAATCCATTCGCTTTGCTGAACTGGTATTCCCATTACTGCCGTTGGAAACACGCAAGAAACTCACGCAACCTAATTTGACTGGACCATTTGGCGAAATCGTTGCCAATAACTACATCCCTGAAGAAAATAAAAAACCATTACAGGAGCCTGCATGAATGCCTTAATTAACAATGCTGCTCCAGCCAAAAGCACTGCCGTTTCACGTGGAACGAAACAAATTGGGCAGCGTTTGCTGCCTTGGATTGTGCCGATTTTACTGATTGTCATTTGGCAAATTGCGTCTAAAACAGGATTGCTTGAAAGCCGTGTTTTACCTGCACCGACAGCGGTAGTCTCTGCATTTTGGACACTTTTGGTCAGCGGTGAGCTTTGGCAGCACGTCAAAGTCAGTGCTGGTCGCGCGCTACTTGGCCTCTTAGTTGGTGGTGGGCTCGGTCTATTTTTGGGACTGCTTAATGGTTCATCAAAAGTTGCATCCAACTTATTGGATACCACCTTGCAAATGATCCGAAATATTCCAGCATTAGCGCTGATTCCATTGGTTATTTTATGGTTTGGAATTGATGAGTCTGCAAAACTCTTTTTAGTGGCTGTCGGTGTGTTTTTCCCGATCTACATCAATACCTATCATGGAATTCGTTCAGTTGATCCTCAATTGATTGAAATGGGAAAAAGCTATGGATTAAGCAGATGGCAATTGTATAAAGACATTATTTTACCAGGCGCAATGCCTTCAATTTTAGTGGGTTTACGCTTTTCACTGGGGTTGGTTTGGGTACTGCTGATTGTGGCAGAAACAATTTCCGCACAATCTGGAATTGGTTATATGACCATGAATGCGCGTGAATTTTTACAAACAGATATCGTGCTAGTGGGTATCTTGCTGTATGCCCTTTTAGGCAAACTTGCCGATGTATTTGCACAATTTTTAGAAAAATACCTATTGCGTTGGCACGCAGGTTATCAAAAATAGGAGTCTGATATGACCGATTTAAGCATTAGCCAATATGCCAATGACTTGGTGGCACCAACCGAGATTGTTGAAGAACAACAAGCAAAAATTGGTGCAGAAATTTCGATCGAACAACTGCATAAATATTATGGTGAAGTTAAAGTTCTTGAGGACTTAGATTTAAACATTGAAGCTGGTGAATTCGTTGCAATTGTGGGACGTAGTGGTTGTGGTAAAAGTACCCTACTGCGTTTAATTGCCGATTTAGAACAACCCAGTTATGGTGAAATCAAATTTAAATCCTTATTAAATTTCCGTGAAGGGATCATTGCAGATGATATTCGGGTGATGTTCCAAGATCCACGCTTATTGCCATGGAAAAGTATCCTAAAAAATGTGCAATTGGGTCTAGCCAAAAACCAATTTTCTAAAGCTGAGCAATTATTAGAAAAGGTCGGATTAAAGGAGAAATCTGGACTTTGGCCATCACAGCTTTCTGGTGGACAACGTCAACGAACGGCGCTTGCTCGTGCTTTGTCACATACACCGCGGGTCTTATTACTGGATGAACCTTTAGGTGCTTTAGATGCATTGACGCGACTAGAAATGCAGAATTTAATTGAAAAGTTATGGTTAGAACAAGGCTTTACCACCATTCTGGTTACCCATGATGTTAATGAAGCAGTTCAACTCGCAGATCGTATTATTCTTTTGGATAAAGGGCATATTGCACAACAGTTTCAAGTCGATTTACCACGTCCACGTCAAAAAGGTGTGGCATTTGCAGAACTTGAACAACAGGTACTCAGTGCTGTGCTTGCGACATGAACAGCAACAAAAGACCCTTTTGTTGGTAACGCAAGGTATTGTCGGGCAGAATATTTTTGTCTTTACATATTAGGGTTTGCTGGCAATTCGTCTATGTTTGCGACTACGTGTATTTTTTAGTCGATACTAGGCGCGAAATACGAAATTTAGTCATTCTAAATGATGAGAAACATCGTTTCGCAAGGTAACGAAGTAGCGGCAAAAAACACACAAGTCCCCCGCTGCGCCTTGCGCTGCAAACAAAGCAGTGCTTTGTTCTTGCTCAGGGTTGTGGCTAAAATTATCTCAGTCTTCGTTATGAAACTCGAAAATAGTCTCGCTATTCTCATTCATGCTTTACGACGTATACGTCTCATGCTCAATTTTAACCTACAACGCAAACCATTTATGAAATGCCAACAAACCCCAACCTTGCGGAACCATGTTGCTGATCTTGAATAATTAAATCGAATATTTTGTCATTTTGATCGGATAGAAAATGTTCGCTGTCACAAATATGTTTAAGTTTTCAACTGTTTCTATTGATTAAAAATGAGCTGGGTATTTTAAAGCAAGTCAGTTTTCTTAAATGAAAATTAAATCATGCTATTTAAGATTATCTAATTTTTAAATTAACTCAAAAATTAACCTTATACTAAAAAATGTCACAAAATTTAAATATTAAGTCATAACTGACAGAATTTTAAAATAAGATTTGCTCCAGTTTAGTGCAAAATTAGATAATAGGGATCTACGATCGACTTAATAATAAAACTTCATCATTATTTATCAGAAATATACCAAAATAATGCTGCTTTCTGTGCACAAATCAAACATTTTACCGTACAATTTAATAATCAGTTTTTCGATTAAAGATGCGATGGAACAAAAAAAGAGTGCTCAAAAACGCCAGCAGCTGCTCAATGCTGCACTTGACGTATTTTCTGTCTATGGTTTCAACGGCGCAAGTCTAGATGAAATCGCTCAATTAGCAGATATGCATAAATCCAATATTTTCTACTACTATGAAAATAAAGAAGCCTTATATGTTGAAGTGCTAACGACAGTTATGCAGAAATGGTTAGCACCGTTGCAGTCGCTTGAGTCAGAATTGGAACCGACAGAAGCTTTGTCACATTACATCATGACCAAAATTGAAATCTCTAGAACTCAGCCTAAAGCTTCAAAACTTTTCGCGTTAGAAGTGATTCAAGGCGCACCACATATTTTACCGATCCTCAAAGGCCCGCTTAAAAAGCTCTTTAAACGCAAAGCTAAAGTGATTTTAAACTGGCAGGCGCAAGGTAAAATATCAGATCAAATCGATGCCGAATTGCTGATTATTAATATTTGGGCATTGACTCAAAATTATGCAGACTTTAGTACTCAAATCGAAATGGTGACTGGTAAAACTTTGCGTAATAAAAGTATGTGTCAACGCGCAATTGAACATACAATCCATATGACTTTATATGGTGTGTTACCGCGCAATTAATCATCCAATATACTTATTGGTTATTTTGGCAAACGGCCATAGAGTTCTATGGTCGCCAAGACTCAATTTTAAACTTTATATAATACTCAAACAAACTAAGTCTTTAATAAATAGACTGATATAGTTTTAACAACTTTTGTGCACCCAATAATAAATTATCTTCCCAATCTAAATGTGCGGTGTCATTTGCACCATCTGTAATGTATTTAATCGAAACTAAACGCACATCTAATTTTTTACAGACTTTAGCCAGTGCATAGCCTTCCATATCGACCAAGTTACAGCTCACTTTGGGTTGTCCTGTTTCAAAACTATCCCCTGTACCACAAACACCCTGCGCTAAATGTCGAAAATACGATTCTAAATGAATTTCGCGTGGAAACTGCTCATCCATTGGCGTAACGCCCACATCAAAACCGAGTGGGGAAACATCCATATCACGTTGCACAAAGGTTTTTACCTCAATCAACTCATGGGCATCAAAGAAAGAACTTCCTGCACTACCTAAATTCAGTATGATTTTACAGCCGGTTTTTTGAATAACATCGAATGCCGTATAGGCTGCATTAATCTTGCCAATCCCGCTATAATGGACAGTGATACCTGCTTGTTCAAATAACCCTTTAGATTCATTGGGTAAAGCCATAATCAGTGCAATGTCGTCTTTCATATCGATTCAGAATTAAAATTTTACTTATTAGAATGGAAATTCAAATCCTGATCAATCTTATTGTTAACTCAAAATTTTAAAATCATATACAAATCACTACTGTACCTATGACCTTGATTGCGCATAATGTTTTAATAGAAAAAATAGAGATGAAAATAAATGAATATCCAAATCATCGTGGGCAGTATTCGAGAAGGTCGTGTTGCCATTAAAGTCGCAGAATGGTTGCTTAAAGAAATCCAAAAACTCGATTTTAGTACCCTCAATGTTGAAATTGTAGATTTAAAAGAATGGGATTTACCTTTCTTTGCTGGGAAAAATTCACCCGCCTCAGGAATCTATGATCAGCCCAAACAGCAAGAATGGGCGAAAAAAATTGCTTCTGGAGATGCGTTTATTTTCATTACCCCAGAATACAATCACGGCTATAGTCCTGTACTGAAAAATGCCATCGACTTCGTTTATAAAGAATGGCAAAGCAAACCTTCGGCTTTTGTCAGTTATGGCGGTACCAACGGTTCACGTTCAATTGATCAAATCAAACAAGTCTGTGCTTTTATTGGCATGATTGACTCTAATGCAGTCATTGAACTGCGAGATATTGGGCAACGTGGTAAGAGTGAAACCTTTGAGGGAAATGAGTTTGATAATAAAGCAGTCAAGTCTGTGGTAAACAAACTCATCCAATATGCCAATGTCTAAAATCACATTGTACGCTTTAGCTTACATCACTTGCATGCATTGACGGCTAGGGAAGTTGAAGCAAATCCCCTATTCTATAGTCATAGGGAACAGGAAGTTTCCCAGACATAAAACAATAATAATCGGTCTGTACATCAGGAAGTGAGGTAGAACAGGAGTTTACCTAGCGAACCAATACGAAAAAGCCCCGTCAGGATGATGGGGCTTTTTTTATACGCTGAACTATTTAATTTTGCCCGACGGTTAATGACTGGTCACCAATACATTTACATCCGCAAGATAAAGGTGAATTATGCTGTGCAGCGGGCTTTCCCATCACCAACATATGATTATCACCAGCAACAATGCTGGCGACACATTTATGCTTGGGACAAGTCGCCTTATCGCCTACACATGCAATCGCTTTACCATCAATCAGAAAAGAAGACTGTGCAGAAATAATTTTTCCACCACCTGTCGTGGGTGACCCTAACGTGATATATGGAAGTGCCATAGTGCCTACCTTTTATTGTTTTGTTATGGAATAAAAATTTATAAAACATCGAACTCAATACGGCGGTTCTTTTTACGCCCATCTTCAGTTGCATTATCAGCAACCGGTTTGGTTGAACCCAGACCAGCTGTGCTTAAACGAGTCGGTGCAATGCCTTTCGTAGTTAAATACTGCTTCACCGCTTCAGCACGTTGCAAACTCAAATCCTGATTCTTCTGTGGATTACCTTGGCTGTCAGTATGTCCCACAATTTTAACATTTTTACCTTGGACTTTATTTAATGCAACCACCATCTCGTCTAAGATTTGTGTACCTGTTGCGGTAAGTACAGCTTTGCCAGATTCAAACTCAATAATTCGATTTTTTAGGGCATTATCAATCACAGATTGCTCAGCAGCATTCACTGAAATTTGAGAATTAAATCGATAAGGTGGCTGAACTAAAGATTGGAATAAACTGGTGGTTGGCTGAATATCAGTTTGCACACCCATTTTTCCAACCAATTCAACTTGTGTGCCTCGTACAGAGAGTTTACCTTGGCTAATCTTCTTTAAATCTGGAGTAATCACACGTGTAACCGAATCACTCCAGCCATTTGGTGCGGATACGGCTCGAATTTGGATTTTATCAACAACTTGATCATCGCCATAAACCGCTTTTAATTTCGCCAAGATTGCTTGTTTGGTCATGTCATTCGGCACAGCACCTTCAACCACAATCGGTGCAGCAAACACATTGAATGAACAAAATAAGCTAGAAATAAGCGCAAATTTTTTCAATATTTTGACTTGTTTATTTTTCATATCATTATTCATCTATAAATGTTTGTCTAAAAATTTTCATGCCTTGAACCAGACTCAATTGACGTTCGCATAAAGACTGTTCAAGTGCTGCTAGACCTGCATTCTGTTCCAAATAGGCATCAATCCATAGCGGTTTGACCAAAGATACCCAATGATCATTTTGCATATTTTGAGTGAAAATATTACTCAAAGCCGTGATATCTGCCCCTTGGAATCCAAATAATAAAATTGGAGACTCTTGGTGAAGAATACCAATTAAGATCTCTGTATTACTTTTTTCTAAAAAACGTCCGATTAAGTTGACCCAAAATGCGGCAATTTCATAGCAATAATTATGATTATTAATCGGTAAAATAAGCACCTTAGATAACTTACTGGTACCGTGTTTAAGCACAGGCTGTAGTAATAAGCCCAAACCCAGCATACTTTGCGCCAATTCATACGGCGTGATCTTCATCATTTGTGCAAATGAATGCATGGTATGATTTTCAAAAAAGTCCTGCGTTTTTAATTCAGGCAAGACCTGTATTTCATGATCAATTTCACCCAGCTTATTGATCAATACTTCTGGATCACGAATGGTTCGGATGCTTCGATTTTTTTGAAATAAATCAATCAATACAGGTTTATATTTAAACGGTGCATAGAGTAAGTTTTGAAAAGGGTGATCAACTTCTAATAACTGGCTTAAAACCATTGGAAATTGACGACCAGAACTGTCTTCACTGGTCACCATATTTGCTGCAAGAAACATTCTTTCCTTAGGGTTTGCGATAAAGAAGTCTAAAGGTGCTAATGATTCATAAGCTTGATTAAAATTTTCTTCTCGCATTGCAAGCTCTAAAGCTTCCGTAATCCATTGATCAATCACTTGAATCAATGAATATTGCCCTTTTGTTTTCAGAAAATCACCACGTGCGGGACATTTTCCATAATACAACGGTGTAGACTTTATCGTTTGCATACTTTAATCCCTCGCGTCAAATCGTTCCCTTTAATCATTGAGCCACTCCTTTTCCAGCAGCATTTGCCGCATTGCCAGCAGGTGCCGCAGTTGGGCTTGCTGGTGCAGTTGTCTGAGGCTTAGGTGCAGCTGCTGTCGGTGCAGTCGCACCGCCAAATGGTGAAGCCGCTGGTGAGTTTGCACTCACGGTAACAGGCGCTGCCTGTGCTGCAACAACCAATGGTGCTTTAGGGCTTGTGACTCGATCAACCAGTTTTAATCCAACATAGCCACGATTAGAACCAATTGGATTTGAAGCATTACCACTAATTAAACGGAATTGAAGTTTCACAAACAAATCACTGTTTTGTTTGCTTGCCCATGTCATTTCAAAGCTTCCATTCAATGACTTACGTTGTGCACTATCAATTAATTTATTGATGCCGTATTCACCTGGCTCATCAAATATAGTATGGGTTTGTCCATCTAAATCGATTGCCGTAATCCGTGCTCCCGGTATTGCACCAGGATTTGGCCACATGAAGTTAACCCATTGCTGGATGCCATTTTCATAAACCAAACGCTGCCCATCAATATCAATGGTATAGGACAATAATTTGTTGTTTGGGATTGGATAGAATTGGAAATTTGACTGATTGGCTGCAACTGGAGCACCACCTGCTGCTCCCGCAGAAGCACCATTGATTGGGGTGGTATATTGCTCAAAATTCATCACGAATTCAGGATTTAAACCTATACCCATGTTTTTCCATGTCTTCGATGACAACGTATAACCACGACGGATAACAAATGGATCAAGGGTTTCTTTTACAAATTTAGAAATGCTGCCGTTATCACCAAAAATTTGACTAATTTCACTACTGGTCGCTTGAATCGTTCCAGATGAGTTAAATGGCACTTTTTGCGAAAGTGTTTGGCTAAACGGTTGGAAAGCCTGCAAAGTCCAAAGTTTATTAATTTCGTCCTGTGCTGGGGTCAACAAACTGTCAAAAGATTGCGTTAATGGACTCACCAACAATTTTTGAACCATTTGCTGATCCAACTCACCCAAACCAACCGTCAATTTTTCATCGACGACTTTTTGAGTGGTGTTGAAAACTGAACTTTGATCATTAATGGTCAGTTTCGCTAAGGCCAAAGCACTTGGACCAAAGTCACCTGCACTGCGTAGATCATTCAGCTTACTTCTGACTTGCGCCATATTCTGTAAATAATCATCCAGCAGTGATTTGTTCTGTAAATCATCACGTTTACGGACCAATTGGTAGAATACTTGGAATTGTTGAGAAATCTGCCCTTGTGCTTGATTAGATGCACGTTGGATATCATCCGTTTTACCTTGACCTAAAACTTTACGCTTAAACCAAGCAATAAAGCCAGTTTGTGGTGCAGCAAGTTCAGCTTGAACGACTGGATTATCCCAACTGGTTTCTTTTGCAACACGGTCAATATAGGTACGGATTGGAGAGTTTTGTGGCTCACCCAACACATCCATGACCTTGGCTTGCTGAACAAAATCAGCACCTTTCGCATAATGGGTAGCATTAATAAACTTCTTCCATTCAGCTATATATTCTTGCTTATACAACTGGGTTAACTGTTTACGAATTTGGTCAGGACTACCACTAAAAGTTAAATCATCGGACTGGGTACTATTCAACACCCAATCTTTGGTATCTGTTGGCTTATTCGCAGCTTCTTCAATCGCTTTATCGACATATTCATCCCATGCTTTTTGGGTAAATATACCAGGCAATGCATAACCACCGAGCATGACATTACGATTGGTTTCACCGACAATTTGCGCCACCGTCACCGCAGGGAATCGAACAGCCGCACGCATTTTAATTTCATTATAAACGCGATCACGTGCTGGCATTCCACGTACAACAGAGAGCAACACTTGACGGGTTTGATCGACTAATTGCGCATCAGACTCTAACACTGGAAACTTCTTATCATTGGCTAAAGTCATTGAATAGCTCAATATTTTTTCAGCTTTTTGAATCATTTCGCCACGTGGCATTTGTCCACGATTGGTGTCTAACCATGAACGCCAGAAACGAGTGACTTGGTCACTTAAATGACTCGCATCCATATATTGTGGATTGCTCATCATCAAATAGGCTTTTAACGCATTGTAGGCATCTTGTGGATTGGTATCAGAAGGTTCTGATGCAATCTGTGTCGAAGATGCTTGTTTAATTTCTACATTGACATGATTTTGTTTTAGTGTCTGCTCATTGCCTTTTACACGCTGTAAATATTGCGCAATGTTTTGCTGACTCGGCGCTAAAACAATTTGTTTCACACCTTTTAAATATTCAGCTTTTAATTTTTCTTTTAAGTCATTGCCTTGATATAGACCAAACGAAAACTTCAACGGGCGATGCTGATCAAAATCATCCAATTGCTCTAAACGTTGTTGCAAAATCAGTAAAGCATCGATTTGGGTAGAGAGCTCTTGACCCGAAGTTTGCTCCATTTGCACAACTTTATTTAAATCGGCCTGAACATCTGCAATCAATTGTTGGTTATTACGATAAGACCATACCCATAGACCTAAAATGATGGAAACACCCAATAATGATGCAATAAACGCCAAATAACGTTTACGTTTTGTGGTCGGGTTAATATGTTGTTTGACTAAGTTTTTATCTTTGAGAATGACTTCTGAAAATAGCCCTTTTAAGAAATAGCCATGATTCTGAGAAATTGAATTTTGTGGAATACCATGTTCGCTGTTGGGGATTTTAGTCAGCTGAAAATCATCAACAATCTGTTCAGTCATCGGGCTTTCTATCACGCCCTCTTGTAAAGCACTGGTAAAGTAAAAGCCACGGAAGACCGGTTTAAATTGATACGGATTTTCTTCAAATAAAGTACCAATAAACGTTTTTAATACAGGTTTTAAGGTCTTAAATTCAAGAGGGAAAGTCATCACACTTGGCGAAATATTTTGCGCATGACGGCGACTTAAATGGGTGGTACTGACCCCTTTTAATCCATCATATAAAATATTGTAGTGCTTCTCGAAATGTTCTACGGCATTCTGTGATGATTCAGAATCATAGGGTAAGGTCGCGCCCCACACTTGATCAAACTCAGCAGATTCATAACATTCAAAAAATTCAGTGAATCCTGCAATCAAATCCATTTTAGAAAAGACCAAATAAACAGGTGCAAAAATTTCTAAACGTTCAGTTAAGTCTTGAATACGCGCTCTTAAACTTTTCGCCAATTTGATTGATTTTTCAGGGCTTTGACTGACCAACTCAGCCACACTAACAATCACAATTAAGCCATTGATCGGTGCTTTAGAACGGTTCTTTTTCAGAATATTTAAAAAGCCTAACCATTCTGAATGGTCTTCAGAATATACAGAGTATCGACCAGCTGTATCCAGCAAGACCCCTTCTGTTGAGAAAAACCAATCGCAGTTTCGGGTACCACTGAGTCCTGAAGACACCACTTTTTGATGGGTCTCTTCAAAGGGAAATTTTAGTCCAGAATGGTAAATTGCCGAGCTTTTTCCCGCAGCAGGGTTACCAATCACCATATACCAAGGCAACTCATAGAGTGCCGCATTACCACTTTTATCACCCAATTTAGACTTACGAATCAATTGGATCGAATCTTTCATCTGCTGATTGATCAGATTTAATTCTTCTTTATCTTTTTGTTTTCCATATTCAGCAGTGGTGTCTTGTTGAATCGCTTCAGCCAATGCTTCACCTTGTTCTGCATGTTTACGGCGCTGGATCAACCAGTAGATGCCGTAAATCACCAATCCAAGAATGTAAGCTGCAACCATCATAAAGAAGTACTGACGCGGCACTACACTATATGAAGAAACGAGCGCAACCAGAATCGAAAGCGCAATCACCAGTTTCGGGTTTGTGATGTACTGCCATGCATAGCTTAAAATTGTTTGTATCATTTTCTCTATTTCTTTCTAAATTTATCTGTAAGTTCTATGCAAACTCAGTCCCAACAAGCACTTGGGTTTGCTGATGTTCAGCACTATAAACATAACCGTACAACTCATCTTTAAAGTGCAAACTCAACATAAAACCAAAAACTTTGGCTAAGGGTTGGGTATGGCCTAGGCTATTTTTACTATAAAGATAATGATGCGCTTCAATCGCTGTTTCGGCAAAGTTTTGTTCAAGTTTCTTTAACAGCTTGATCTCTGCTGGGTCGTCTAAGACCAAGACAAAGGGCTGTTCTTGATCAAACTGTTCTGCTTGGTCTAAATTCAACTCTTTTAATGTTTTAGATGCCTGATCAGAATTTAAAGCAATTCGAATATACTTTATTGCTTGTAAATTTTGCAATTCGACCTGGGTATTTGTCATACAACAGGTACTGATATACTCAGATGGAATATATTTTTCAGTCATCCACGTCCGATCATCTATGGTTTCTTGATCAATTTCTGAATCTACTGCAATAAACAGTGATGCCTCAGCATCTAAGAGTTGGGTTCTTTTCAGCAACTTAATCCAATCTTTATATGCGGTTGTCTCACCCCAATAATGATATTCAGTGCCAAATTGCTGATCGAGAATGCCCAGCTCAGTAAGATAGTGGTGAACCAACTCTGAAGCTGAACTTTCATCCCAGCTATGGAATAAGTTTTCTGGCAAAATAACATGGATATTCAAACGATTAAGTCGCGGCACTGCTTCTGCGACCTGTTGTTCTATCGGCTCATCCTCATAGTCACGATGAGGGTCAATCCAAGCAGGATGCATACGATATTCATGTGCAAGTTTGGCATCATAAAAGAGCGCTGAGTTTTTTAGGTGCTCTGCAATTTGATACAACGTTTCAGTATTCTGTTCTAATTGCTGCTGAATTAATGCACTTATACGTTTTTGACGACTGGAAAGACTAGATGCCTCATCCTCTAACGGTTCTTCAATCTCTTGAACACGGAATGAAAGAATCGGTAAGCCATAGCCATTGACCAATTGCGAATCAAGTTCAGGACTTGCCACATCTTGAAGCTGATCAAGCTGTGCTTCATTTTCGCCTAAGGCACTTAAACTTGTCGCTGAATAAACTTTCAAGTCTACCCATTCAATTTTTTCTTCAACTTTAGCTTCAGTGGTTTGTTGTTGTTCTGAACGTTGTTCTGCCTCAATTCTTTGTTGTTCTTTCTTCTCTTGGCGGCTTTGATAAATCTTTTTGATCAACATTGGGCTTAGAATTAACAAAGTAATCGCCGCTGGAATCACCCCAAAGAAAATCAGAAAATCTTGCCCATTTGGGTCATATTTAATATCACGCCAATAAAACACCACGATTACCGAAACCAGTAATATTGTGCTGACTAAAGTTCCTAAAATTATTTTGATCACTTATGACACTCCAATCAGTGCATAACAGGTTTCATCATTGTCACTTTGAGTTTTTGGCATCACAAAAGCACCTTGTGCCAAACCGATTTGTGTTGTTGAGCTCAGTTGTAAAGGCTGGACTTCCTCTTTTGCCAAGACTAAACGTAGATCGACAAGTAAGGTGGGACTACACCAACTTTGCAGAATTTTCTTTAACTTCTTACTCAATTTTTTCTTGGGTAAAAATTCTAAATACTGTGCATGGCTCAATGGTCCAATTTGAATCTCAATTTTCCCATCAATTTGTCGGATCGTTTCTCCACAAAAAGTATTTACACCTAACAAAAAAGGCTGCTTGCCTCCCAAAGTAGTTTTCTGATCATCGCCGAGTTTAAACTTTTCGGTAATATATTCTTTGACTTCAACGTGTTGATTGAATACGCAGGTCAGCATTGTCTTTAGTGCATGGGCTGTATTGTTTTGCCCCTGCATCAGCCCAGAAAATTCAGCAAAATAATCGTCTAAATCACTCTGTTGATGTTGTGTCCGAATATAACCATTTAATGCATGCAGGATTTCTAAGTAATTATTTTCTTTCTCAACCTCATAACGTACAGGCAGGTTATAACTTAAACTGGCTTCAACAAATTGAGCTGTAAGCTTATGATTAAATAAGCCTAAAAACTTTTGAACTTCAACACGCTGTTTACGCGGTGCTTGTTTCACTTTATTGGTATAGGTATACGGCATTGCGCCTTGCATACCAGTTAAACCGACAATCAAATTGGTAAGATGAATTTTTTCATCTTGTTGTTCGAGTAATTCAATTTCATGTTTTGGGAAGTTCAAATTTAATGAACTTTCAAAAAGAAAATCGTCAGACCAATTCTTTAAAACAGCAGTATTGGGCGCATGTCTAAATAATCGTGTGGTTTGGATAAATTCAAAAGCTGTAGGGGTTTTAAAAAGCTCATCAATTACAGAAGCTTCTTGCCACCAACGTTCTGTACGCATTGGTATAACTCCTGTTTTGTATTTAAATCTCGAACAAAAACGTCAACAAAACTGTTCATCTGTACTTTTAAGTTAAAGATATGACTGATCAATTCGCTGAAAATATATAAGCTATGCCCTCTAAAGACTTGGACATCTACATCCATTAAAACCTTCACCCCACGTACAAACATTGGAAAGGGTTTGGCTTCAACCAGTTTATTGGTGATTTCAAACTCAATTTTTTTAATTGCATCAATAATTAAATGATTTTCTTTAGATTTTGGTAGGTTATAAAGCTCTAATAATTCTTTAATATGGCTGACAGCATCACCCTTCATTAACGCTAAAGTATTTAATGAAAGATGCGAAATAATACGCCATTGTTCATTCTTATTTTTTTCAAATTGGAACGGTGCAGTAGGTCTTTTTAACACCAATGCACGACGAGCAACGGTACTGTCATTCAAATTCAAGACATTATTTGACTGGCCTAAAGCTTCGTGCGGTAATTCACGATTGGAACATAACAATTTACAACTGACAAAATCAGACTTAATACTGTGCGGTTCTAATTGTTTAGAAATAATCGAATAGCCCGTTTCGACATATTGATTTTGTAAAACGGTTGGATTTAATGCATAAAAAAACTGAATATCGTCACCGTGATAATGACTCATGGCAAAGAAAGGTAAAATCGGATAAACCACTTGATCTTGGTTACTTTTTTCACGGATCAAATTCATTTCAACGATTGAATACACTTGATAGAACTCAGGATGATGTGCATCCGTCATCAAAGGATATTCTAAGTTTTTATGATTGATTTTTTGTGGCTCAGCTTGTTTCTCAAACAAATTGACGACAGGGCTAGTAAATAACTTAAAATTTGCCACATTCAATTCTGAATAATTGCGAATAATGGCTTGATCATTTAAATTCAGTTTTAAATGGATCTGCACTTCAAAACTTAGATTATCTTCTTTTAATAATTTTAAAAAATCTAAATTCAAATTTAAATAACTAAACTTTTCAGGAAAGCAGAAATATTCGATTAATAATCGGTAAGCATGATGGGTATGTTGATCAACCGGCAATAAACTTTCATTTTCATCAAAGCCCATCACTTCAAACGGATTTTTTATCGCTACAACTTTATGATTGATACGAAGACTAAAACTGGTCTCTTTATGAAAAATATGATCCAAGACTTGCAAAGGAAAGTTTGAAATCGCATCCAAATAAATGGGCAGCTTTTCATTTTTCAACCAATTTTTAGCAGGGTTTAATAACTCAAATTTTAAATTTAATGTCGCATTTTGGTTTAAATGAATATGTGCACTAGGATTGGTTTGGAAACTCAGGCTTTCCAGTTGGATCGGCAGCAATTTAACTTCAGCACTGGTATTAAACTCACATTGGACACCTTTGAAACTTCTCGATTTTAAAGTGGTCCCTTTGGGAATAATATGAACATCTGTCAACTGTTTTTGTTTGTTTAAGTCTTCAAAACTCACAACTGAACACGCCGGAAAATGGCGTAAATATTGAGGAAACATCACCTCAAATAAAGAGCGTGTAAAGATGTCGTAACTATCCGCTAACTTTTTATCAATACGTGCGGCAATTAAAGAAAATGCCTGTATCAGGCGTTCAATATGTGGATCATCAATTTGTTCTTGATTTAAAGATAATCGTTGTGCAATTTTTGGGTATTTATCTGCAAAGGCACGCGACTGCTGTCCAAATTCTTGTAATTGCTTTTCATAATACGGTAAAAGTTCTTCTATCACGACATACCTACTTTATTTTAAGATCTGGCAGAAATCACATATTGCTGTGTTGTTGGCTTAAGTAAGGCATCAAAAATTACAGGTTCATAAAGTGGGTGGATATTTAAATAAGCTTGAATGCTTAGGCATAACGAACCAACATTTTGGTCATCTAACTGCATTTCTACTTTAATTTGTTTTAAGCGTGGTTCATGTGCAGCAATCGATTGTTCTATGGACTGGCAGATGGTATCTCGATCGGTTGGATTCGCTGTTGAAAGCCCAACAAAATCAATAATGCCAAATTGTATGATAGACTTTTTTACTAAAGGGAAATCATCGATTTCCAAATCTAGCTTGGCAATGCGTGTATTTAATAAGTCTTCTAAATCATGAGCAACAGACTCTCTTAACTCATGAATCGAAAGCCCTTTGATATAATCATCTTCAACAATTAAACGATCAAATAGTGTAGATCGAAATCCATATGGGTATAGTTGATCTAAATTCATAATGTATATTCTAATAATATGAAACAGATAGGGACCCGAGTCCCTATCTGTTCCAACAAACAATTAAGCAGCGTAAGATGCAGTATTGTTAGAAAGAGACCATTTCTTAGTAACGGCACCTTTAGCAGAACCGTTAATATCTTGTTGATTATAAGTCCACTCAACCGCAGCATATTTAAGACCAAATGCTTCAGTTGGAACACCTTCTTCATTTACCGTAGGCGTTACACTTGAAACAAGTACATGCTTAAGTTTGATTTGAAGGTACTTAATACGTTTGTCACCATTTGCACGGTAGAAGTCAATTTGAACTTCATCAAATGTATAACCCGCAGAACAAGCTTCCCAAAGTTTTGGACTAGTTGCATCCAAATCTTTAACAAAAAGCATATCTGAGTGTTCTACACGTTCAGCAGTATGACCACCAACGCTTGAAGAAGTCGCAGATTTCGGCTGGCGAATATTATGAGACCAAGAATTAACTTCTAGCCAATTTTTGTGCTCAGAATCACGTGACTCGCCATCAACCTTGTACTTGCCTTGAAATTGAACGTATATATCTTTCATTGGATTACCCTTATTTTTTAAAGTTATTATTTAGCCACGCTCTATTTTAATTCGAGGACTGAGGTAACTCAGTGACAAGTCGCAAAGAAACCGACAACTCATCTAGCTGGAAATGCGGTCTTAAGAAGACCACAGACTTGTAGTGCCCTGGCTCTGCAGGATTCTCTACAACTTTTACAGAAGCTTCACGCAATGGATACTGCGCTTTAGCTTCTTGTGAAGCACCATCATCAAGCAATACATATTGTGATAGCCATTCATTTAAAAATGCTTCTACATTACCCGCTGAAGCAAAGCTTCCGACTTTATCTCGCATCATTGCTTTTAAGTAATGTGCAATTCGAGAAACTGCCATGATGTATTGGATCTGGCTCGATAATGACGAGTTCGCATTTGCCGTATCACTGTCATACTTCTTCGGTTTTTGCGTAGACTGTGCACCAAAAAATGCTGCGTAATCTGTATTTTTACAATGAACAAGTGGAATAAAACCTAAGTCACTCAACTCTTTCTCACGACGGTCAGTGATCGCAATTTCAGTTGGGCACTTAAATACAACTTCACCATCATTGGTTTTGAAAGTATGTACTGGTAGGCCTTCGACCATACCACCACCTTCAACACCACGAATCGCAGCACACCAACCATGGAGGTCAAATGCATTGGTCAAACGAGTACCGAACGCATACGCGGCATTCATCCACAAATATTCATCATGGTTTTGCCCTGAAACCTCTTCCACAAAGTTAAAGCCTTCAGTCGCCCAACCTTCTTTTGGATCATAAGGCAAACGGCCTAAAACGCGTGGCATTGTCAACGCAACATAACGAGCGTCATCGCTTTCACGGAAAGAACGCCACTGTACATATTCTGCTGTTTCAAATACTTTTGAAACATCACGAGGACGATCAATATCTGTAAATGATTCAAGGCCTAACATATTACTGCTTGCTGCCGAAATAAACGGAGCATGTGCCGCTGCTGCAACATGTGAAATCTGTTCTAACAGATACATGTCTGAAGGAGTACGGTCAAACTCGAAGTCACCGATCAATGTCGCATAAGGTGCGCCACCGAATGAACCGTATTCTTCTTCATAAACTTTTTTAAACAAGGTACTCTGATCGAAATCTGTCGCGCCTTGGAAATCTTTAACCAATTCTTTTTTCGTTGTATTTAACATACGAATTTTGATCAATGGATTTGAAGGTGACTCCTGACAGAAGTAATACAAACCACGCCAAGTCGATTCAATTTTCTGAAACTGCTCATTGTGCATGATTTTACTGAGCTGCTTTGAAATCAACGCATCTATTTCAGCAATACGCTTATCAATCGATAAAGACATATTTTCTGAAACAGTGATTGTTCCTGCCATCACTTCTTTGGCTAATTCACCAATCAAGCTTTTCGCACGGTCATGCTCTTCGTCATTACGTGCAATGCGGCTACGCTCCACAATAGAATCAAGTAAACTTACTTCTTCTACGGCTGCATCTTGCACGGTATTGGTTTGTAAATTACTCATTTTCAGGACCCGCCTCAGCGCTTAATTTACGAATCTGATCAGTATTTTGTAAGACTTCATCAAGTAAATCTTCCAAACGCTCACTATTTGAAATCTTATTTCTCAAATCCGTTAAACGTTCACGAGCTTCAACTAATTTTCTCAATGGTTCTACTTGTTGTACCACTTGTTCTGGTCTGAAATCTTCCATCGATTTAAAGGTTAAATCGACCGACATACGCCCACCCTCTTCAGTTAGCGTATTTTCAACTTGATATGCAGCACGTGGAGACAACGACTCCATCACTTCATCAATGTTTTCTAAGTCGACATTGATAAATTTTTTATCTTTTAATTTGGTTTTTTCTAACTCAGAAGCAGCAGAAAAGTCACCTAAAACACCGACAACAAAAGGTAACTCTTTAATTTCTTTACCATCACCGACTTCAACATCATAAGTCAGTTGAACACGTGGTGGTCGGATTCGCTGTAATTTCTTCTGTACACTTTCACGTTTTGACATTTTTGTTATCCATTAATTTGGGCAATAAATTATGTTGGGAAATTAGGTCTCGCTGCTGGATTCGACGTTGCTGGCTTTGGTTTTGCAGGCGTCGCAGTAGGCTTTGTCGCTGGTTTTGCAGCAGGCGTTGAGCGTGTTGGTGTAGTACGGCTCTTCTGAGGGCGACTTACCTTCTGAGGACGAGCACGCTCTACAACTGGGGCACTTTCCTGATTTTTTTCAACCAAAACTGCTGCTGGCATTGCTTGTCTAACTGCGTCAGTAAAACTTTTCGCAACAGGATAGGTTTTATCCTCGGTCAAATATCTCATTTCACGCGTGCGCATTTTACTCAACGCGTCAGAAGCTAAGCCAATTCCTGCAAGGAATTTGACATCTGTTAATTCATTGCTTTGGATGTTTTGCGTTTCTAAATAATTGACAATTTGGATGGCTTTATCATTTTTCCCAATTTGCTGAAACTTTTCTGCCGCCGAGACCAACAGTTTGTTTTTATTGTCTTTATTTTTCTTATCACACAATTGTGAATAGACCGCCAACAACTCAGGATTGGTTTCTCCCTCGACCATTGGGTAATCTTTTATACAGGATCTTTTTAGTTTGATTTCATCATCCGCGTAGACCAATGTAGTCGCCAATGATGCTCCAAGAACTAAAATATATGGAATAAAATTCTTCAAAATCCAACCTCAATATTTACTTGATTCAGTTATTCAATAGATTTACTTTTGATGTTTTATAAATATGTATAATTAAGCAATTTCGTTAAAGACTTAAAAATAAGACTAAAAAAACGTGCTCTCGTCAAGTTAAATTTCGTATCAATATTTTAACCGTTTGATAAAAATGACTTTTTTAATTGGTTGTATAATATACATAATATCCTGTCTTCACAAAAGTTTTTTTTTATGTAAAATATTTCCAGTGATTTTTAAAAAATTATTAAATATTTGATTTCAATATACTAATTTTAATGCCAAATTTATAGGCTAGAAAATTTAGAATTTATTTGCCTAGAAATAAAGTTTTTTGAGAGAGACAGAAAATGACAGATCTAAAAGTTTTGATTAAAAAGTTATCAGCATCTTCACGTACATCTTTAGAACAATCCGCCAATTTATGTGTAAACCATCAAAATTTTGAAATCGAAATCGAACATTTTTTTGTCAAATTATTAGAACAACAATCCAATGATCTTGAACTTCTACTTAATAAATACAAAATTTCAAAAGATGCACTTTTAACGGATTTATTAGAGTGTATTTCTCAACTTCCTAAAGGAAATACCCGCACACCTATTTTTTCCAAATCAATTGTTAGACTTCTAGAGCAAGCTTGGTTACTTGCTTCGGCTGAACCAGACCCAGTGATCCGAAGCGGTCATTTATTGATTGCGCTTTTAACAGCATCTGATCTTTATCAAATTGCCATTCGAGCATCGAGTTTATTTGATCTGTTTCCAATTGATACGATGAAGCATAAATTTTTGGAAATTTGTGTAAACAGCGCTGAAAATATTCCAACAACCGCTCAAGAACAAGAAGCTGAACTTAAGAATCAACCAACAGACCATTCTGCTTCAAGCAAAAAGACGCCTGCATTAGATCAGTTCACCATTAATTTGACTGAAAAAGCCCAAAAAGGTGGGATTGATCCAGTCATTGGTCGTGAATATGAAATCCGTTTAATGCTTGATATCTTAATGCGTCGTCGTCAAAACAACCCAATTTTAACGGGTGAGCCTGGTGTGGGTAAAACCGCAGTTGTGGAAGGTCTGGCATTAAAAATTTCACAGAACCAAGTGCCCGATGCGTTAAAAAATGTCCAATTACACTCTTTGGATATGGGCCTGTTACAAGCAGGTGCAAGTGTTAAAGGTGAGTTTGAAAACCGCTTAAAACAAGTGATTCAAGAAGTGCAACAGTCTTCTCATCCAATTATTTTGTTTATTGATGAAGCTCACACCATGATTGGTGCAGGCGGCCAAGCTGGGCAAAATGATGCTGCGAACTTATTAAAACCTGCACTTGCACGCGGTGAGTTACGCACAATTGCAGCAACAACTTGGGCTGAATATAAACAGTATTTTGAAAAAGATGCTGCTTTAAGTCGTCGTTTCCAAGTGGTCAAAGTAGAAGAGCCAACTGAAGAAGTCGCGATCGATATGCTACGCGCCATGATTCCAGTGATGGCTAGTCACTTTAATTTACGCATTGATGATGAAGCAATTATCACCGCTGTTCATTCTTCACATCGTTATATTAGTGGTCGCCAACTCCCGGATAAAGCCATTAGTGTGCTTGACACCGCTGCGGCTCGTGTTGCGCTAACCCAAAATGCTCAACCGGTCAAACTCGATCAACTTAAAGCACAACAACATAATTTAAATCTTGAATTCAATATTATTGAAAATGAACACCGCCACCAGCCAATTCATGAAGAACGTTTAGCTCAGTTAACATCATCATTGGAATTGCTTGATCAAGAAATTCAGCAAACAGAACAACAATGGCAAGCTGAATTGGCACTGATTCAAAAAATCCAAGCATTAGAAACTGCTGAACAGGCTGATTCTAACAAAGATGAGATCTTCAATACACGTACGCAGTTAGCTGAGCTACAAGGTCAGCAGCCATTGGTCTTTGAACGTGTAAATGCCCAAATTATTAATGAAATTATTTCAGACTGGACGGGTATTCCTGTTGGCAAAATGGTCAATGATGAAATTAAGCAAATTCTCAGTCTGGAAGAAAAACTTGAAAAACGTGTGATGGGACAAGATTATGCCCTACATCAGTTGGTTCAAGGTATTAAAACATCAAAAGCACGTTTAGAAGACCCAAATAAACCACAGGGTGTTTTCATGCTTGTTGGTCCAAGTGGTGTAGGTAAAACAGAAACTGCCTTAGCACTTGCCAATGAACTTTATGGTGGTGAGTCACATTTAATCACCATCAATATGTCTGAATACCAAGAGGCGCATACGGTTTCTTCACTCAAAGGCGCGCCTCCAGGATATGTCGGGTATGGTCAAGGCGGTGTTTTGACTGAAGCCGTTCGACGTAATCCGTATAGCGTTGTGTTATTAGACGAGATTGAAAAAGCACACAGCGATGTCCAAGAACTGTTCTATCAAGTTTTTGACAAAGGTACGCTCGAAGATGGTGAAGGTCGTGTGATTGATTTTAAAAACACCACGATATTACTGACGTCAAACACGGGCTCAAATGCCATCATGCAGGCATGCCTAAATCAACCTGTCGAAGAATGGCCAAGTGCTGAAGAGCTGACTGAACAACTCAAACCAAGCTTATACAAACAATTTAAGCCGGCATTCTTAGGCCGTATGCGAATTGTCCCTTATTTCCCATTACATGATGATCTGTTAGTCAGAATTATTGAGCATAAACTAGGAAAAATTACAGCACGACTCGAAAAACAGTATGAAACCAAAGTGACATATAGCGATGATTTAATCGAATTAATTCTAAGTCGTTGTACTGAAGTTGATAGTGGCGCTCGTAATGTTAATAACATTTTAAATGCCTCAGTGTTACCTGCTTTGGCCACTGAAATATTGGTGGCTTTGGCTGAACAAAAAATACCAAAAGTCATTCATATTGATACGAAAGATGATGAAATCATTTACCTATTAGATCCACAAGCGAAGCCAGCAAAGAAAAAGTCGAGCAAAAAGTCAAAAGTTGTGGAAGCTTAATATATACGAGTATAGAAAATGGATATAAATTTAGACGTCTTATTAGAGCCTATTTCTGATGCTCATCCGTGTGGAGAAGATTTATCTTTTTCCAATGAGTTTCACGAAATTAAAAAAGCACGTACCCATGATGATCCTTTATTAGACCAAGGTGATTGGATTTCTGAGCCAAAGCAAGCCGACTGGTCATTTGTTGCAGAAAAATCAATCCAATTACTCACGCAAAAAACCAAAGATATTCGTTTATTAACATGGCTTACTGAAGCTTGGACAAACCTCTATGGCTTTGAAGGTCTAATCAAAGGACTGGAACTGAGTCACCGTGTTTTAGAACAGTTCTGGTTAAAGATTCATCCTGAAATTGAAGATGACGACTTAGATCAACGCCTAGGCTTACTGCAAGGTTTTACCACCCAATTACCGAGCTTGGTAAAGAATGTTCCGCTCATCAACATTCAACCATTTTATTCACTTGCCCAATACGAAAAATTCTTACATTTACAGAATAATCGTCGTAAGCAAGCCGAAGATTCTGACAGTGTAGAAGCGTCCTTAGAATTAGATCAATTCAATCAGGCGCTATTCAACACCTCACGCACTTTTCAATATCAAAATTATCAGCAATTTCAAGAAATTTTGCAGCATTGGAATATTATCAAACAAACATTAGATGCACTGATGGAGCTGGAAGCACCAAGTTTTGCGAGCATCGATTCACAGTTTGAAAATATTCAAATGAATCTGAAAAAAATCTATAAAGCAGACTCATTTGGAAACAACACCAATACAGCTGCAGTTGAAGATACCCCAGCTCAAATGACAATGCCAGTAACAGAAACAACGCATTCAGCGCCAATTCCACAAGCGCAAACATTTCAACCTCAACCACAAAGCCATTTACAAAACCGTGAACAGGCAATGCGGGTTTTACAAGAGATTGCCGATTACTTTCAAACCAATGAGCCGCATAGTCCTGTGAGTTATATGCTGCAAAAAACAATTAAATGGAGCCAAATGCCTTTACATGAATGGTTAACTCAAGTCATTAAAAATGATAATCCCCTTGATTCTATTCAAGAATTATTGGGCGTAAACCAAAATAATGAATCTTCTGAATGGTAATCATCTATGTTTAAAGCAGAAAAAGTTCTTTGGGGTGAAGGTTTATTTTTAAGACCACAACACTTCCAATTACAAGATACGTATCAAGAACAACGACTTAACCACACCATTCGTTCAACGATTCCTTATCCTTATGGAATTAAAAATCTTCGATTTGACGAAACACAGCTGGGCACACATGTGCTTGCTTTAGAGCAAATTGATATGATTTGGCAGGATGGTGAAATTTACCAAGCGCCGGCCAAAGATCTGTTACCACAACCGATTTTATTGGATGAACTGAACTTACGTGGGGAAATGTTAATCTACTTAGCATTGCCTATTTTACAACCGAATAAGAAGAACATCTCTGATGAACAGGATAAACAACCTGCTCGCTACCATTCATATTTGAATGAAACTCACGATCTTTTTACAGACGCATCCCCTGCTGAAATTACATTTCTTCGACGCCGAACGGAATTTAAACTTTTTGATGTTCAAGCAGATCCAAATCAAGATTTAGATGGTTTTTTATATCTCGCCATCGGAAAAATTCGACGTCATAGTTCAGGGAATTTTGAGATTGATTCAAAATATATCCCACCAATTTTACATATTCAGTCAAATGAAACCTTATTGGCAAATTTGAAGCGAACGTTGAACGTTGTTCGTGCCAAAATTAAAATGATTCAAACCAATAACCGTGAAAATGAACAAAAGCTCATTGAGTTTAGATCGGGTGATATTGTTTCATTCTGGTTGGTCAATGCACTAAATACTGCTCATGCGACCTTGAATCATCTGTTACAAAATCCGCAGATTCACCCTGAAAAACTATTTTTTGAACTTCTGCGTTTAACGGGTTCATTGCTGACATTCTCGACCGCATATGAAGTTGAACATTTACCACAATATCAACATCATAACTTGCAAGATAGCTTTAGCCAGCTTGATAAAATTTTACGCGAATTGCTCGATACGATTATTTCAAGTCGTTATATCAGTATTGCGCTAAAAGAAATTCGCCCATCTTATTGGGTGGGAAGCTTAGAAACAGATAAAATCACTAAAGAATCAAGACTTTATATCGCTGTTTCTAGTAGCATGATGCAAACCCATGAACTGATTCAAATTGTCCCACTGCGTTTCAAAGTCGGGAATACTGTCGATGTTGAACAACGTGTTGTTGCAGCACTTCCTGCAATCCCAATTCATCATTTAGTCCAAATTCCAACTGCTATCCCGGTACGTTCTGGTGTGAATTATTTTGAAATTGAACCACATCATGAAATGTATCAACGTATGCTTGATTCTGAAACCATCTGTATATATGTCCCTGCAGGTTTCCAAGATATCAGTATTGAATTAATTGCAGTGATGAATGGTTAAGCGAGGAGTATATCATGAGCCAGAATAATATTGCCCCCTCACTGTTTGATGATGGACAAATTGGTGGAGGATCTTTACCGCAACAGTCCAAAATCACACAAGCAACCAATTTAGTCGACCTTCTACATGACGGATTTTATATTGTTTTCTTATTAAAGAATCAGTATGTGCCAGAAAATGCAAACGGCTTTAAAGACAAAATTTTAGACTTGTTGAATCGTTTTGAACATCAAGCAAAAAAACTGCAGTTTTCTCCTGAAGATATTCATGATGCAAAATATGCATATTGCGCCTTAATTGATGAAACCATTGTTACTCAACAAGATCCATCATTCTTTAACCTACAAAATCATTGGTTAATCAGTCCACTCCAATTAACTTTATTTGGTTCACAGCTTGCAGGTTATCGTTTCTTTGAGTTTCTCGAACTGATTCGTGCTCGTGGTAAAGAAAGATTGGCTTCTCTCGAAGTTTTTCATTATTGCTTATTGCTTGGATTCCAAGGTAAGTATCGTATTGAATCAATTGAAAGTTTAAATCATCTTGTGGCACGAGTCGGTGATGAAATCGATTATTTAAAAGGCAAAAAGACGGCCTTTTCTCCTTTTGCGGCTTTACCAGATCAAATCAAAAATATTATTCATAAAGAATTACCCTTTGTTTGGATTTTAATTTTCCTGTTGTTATTTGCTGTACTGGCTTTCGCTGGCCTAAAATTCATGTTGAATAAGACGGAAAATGCTTCTATTGCGAAATTTAATAATGTGATTTCTGCACCTGCTGAACAAGCACATATCACTATTCAATTGCCTTGACAGGTTGAATTATGACACAAGAAAAACAAACATCTATTCGTATATTACAAAGTAAACCCGCTAAAAAAACATTGGGGAAATCATCTGTTTTTCTACTTGGTTTAATTGCTGGGATGGTTATCTCTGCTATTTTCTTTTTTGTTTTTATCAATATCAACCCAACAGAAAATAACAGTACCAATACGGAGTCGGTTGCAACACAAGAACCTGAACTACGCGATGTGCATGCTGAAGAAACAGCAACCAATCATCACGATGAAAATGCTGGTGCATATAAGCAGCATATCAATGAAAAAGATTTCAATCAGATTTTTAAACATGAAAATAAGGTTGCTGCTCAGAAAAATCCAAATCCGAATGCCTCCCCGTTTGAACAAATGCTAAAACCAGAGGCGAAACCAGCAGTGCCACCGCCAGCTGCAACCAGACCACAAGCTGCAATAACCGCAAAACCAGTACCAAAAGCGAAAGTAGAAGCAAAAGCAGAAACTGCGGCTAAACCTACTGAAAAAGAAGCCGCACCTAAAAAAGAGGAAGCGCAAGAAGCTTCCCCTGAAGGTACAGTGAAAGTGACGATAGACCGTAAAGTCATAGAAAACAAACCATGATTTTGTTTGTTGTCATTTGTTTTATCTTTTTGGTGCTTGGTCTAACTTTTCTGATGTCTTATGAAATTAGACATAAAACTTTAGACTACCTTAAAACACTTTTACCACAAGGTAAGAGAAAGCTGGCTTCTGCAAAGCACTTTGCAGAACAAATGAATCAAGCAGCCTCAGCCAATCAAACCCAAACCCATTGGCATTTACAGCAATGGTGGATTTTAATTGCGGGTTTCTTTTTACTTTCCAGCATTCTTGTTTTTGCATTTACACGACCAATTGATCCGACAAAGGTTGAAGCAGAATATTTAAGAAAAGCTGACCCTCAAATTTATGCGCTATTAAATGGTGAGGTTTTAACCCCTCCTCCAGCAGTGGATGAAAGCTTAATTGATGCTGCGATTGTTCAAGCACAGATATTGGAAAGAGAAAATCCTGTTCCAAATCATCAATTTCCGAGTGTAAATCCATCAGCTATAGATAATGAAGGGATTGGAGATCAACGTAGCAGCTTCGATACAGCAATGGTTGACCGTAAATGGGACAAAATGCATCCAAGTTATAAGCAGCGTTTACTCATGGTCTTTAAAATCATGAAAGAGCGCCATGGTTATGAAATGGTGCTTTTAGAAGGTTATCGTAGTCCAGAACGTCAAACTCGTTTATCTGGCAACACAGCCACGACTTTAGCCAAAGCCTATCAAAGTTATCATCAATTTGGTTTAGCAGCCGATGTTGCCTTTAAACGAGATGGTAAAGTTGTTATTTCTGAACGAGATCCTTGGGCATGGAAAGGTTATCAATTGTATGGGGTTGTTGCTGAATCTGTAGGTTTAACATGGGGTGGGCGTTGGACACGCATTCACGACTATGGTCATACTGAGTTCCGTATGCCAGGACTGCGTAAAAACCGTGAATCTGCTGAACGCTTGATTGCTGAAGCACAAGGCAAAGGGCTTATGGCAAATAATATCGATGTAAATTAATAGCCATGTTGTCTGTGTAGGAAAATGCTTACAGCAATCACAGCGATTGTCATCTATACGATCAAAGCCTAGTCTTATATTCTATAGTTATAGGGAACAGGAAGTTTCCCAGACATAAAACAACAATAAAGCGTCTGAGCATCAGGAACGTGAGATTCGACAGGAGTCAGATCTAACACACCAATACGAAGAAAACCCCATCAGGATGATGGGGTTTTCTTTTTATATCTATAGAATATCTGATTCACATCATATTGTTTGAGAATCTATAAACCATTTAAATACGTAATAATCTGTTGATTTTCAGCCATTTCTGCAAGCTCTAATGCGGTAAATTGGCTTTTATAGTCTTTGTTTGCGCCTTTAGAAATTAATAATTTAACGATATCTAAATGATCATTTTCCGCCGCAGCTTGTAGCGCACTATAGCCCTCATCATCAGTTTGATTGACATCAACACCTTGTGATAATAGTTGTTCGACCTGTTCAAACTCTCCTAAAGATGCAGCATACACCAGTTCAGGAAGATGTAATTCTTCATCATTATTAGGAAGCGGTGAGAATGAGTTAAGTTTCATAAGAAATACCAAATTTTTGTTCAATTATTATTTAGCTAAAAATTTTAAAGGTCAACAGTTCATTATTCAATGAATTCAGTCATCAATTAGCTCAATATAAATAGATCTGTTTCATTTCGCTAATAAACACCACGCATAAAAAAACACCCCGCTCTCGCTAGAGATCGGGGTGTTTTAGATTTAAAAGCTGGCGATGACTTACTCTCACATGGGTAACCCCACACTACCATCAGCGCTAAGAGGTTTCACTTCTGAGTTCGGGAAGGGATCAGGTGGTTCACTCTTGCTATTGTCGCCAGCAAACTGTTATGGACTTGTTCGGGTCTTATTTAAATGCCTTACTTCGTACCAAATGAGTTTAACAGAACATTTGAGTTGGGTATTGTAACTAGCTTTTCAACTAAATCAAGTATGTTTGATCTTTTATGAATCAAATGATGCTTCATATACAACTGCTTGGGTGTTGTATAGTCAAGCCTCACGAGCAATTAGTATTGGTCAGCTTCATGCGTCACCGCACTTCCACATCCAACCTATCAACGTCGTAGTCTTCAACGGCTCTTTAGAGGACATAAAGTCCTAGGGAAATCTTATCTTGAGGTAGGCTTCCCGCTTAGATGCTTTCAGCGGTTATCCCTTCCGAACATAGCTACCCGGCGATGCGACTGGCGTCACAACCGGTACACCAGAGGTTCGTCCACTCTGGTCCTCTCGTACTAGGAGCAGATCCTCTCAAATTTCCAACGCCCACGGTAGATAGGGACCGAACTGTCTCACGACGTTCTAAACCCAGCTCGCGTACCTCTTTAAATGGCGAACAGCCATACCCTTGGGACCTGCTTCAGCCCCAGGATGAGATGAGCCGACATCGAGGTGCCAAACACCGCCGTCGATATGAACTCTTGGGCGGTATCAGCCTGTTATCCCCAGAGTACCTTTTATCCGTTGAGCGATGGCCCTTCCATACAGAACCACCGGATCACTAAGACCTACTTTCGTACCTGCTCGACTTGTGGGTCTCGCAGTTAAGCGCGCTTTTGCCTTTATACTCTACGCGTGATTTCCGACCACGCTGAGCGCACCTTCGTACTCCTCCGTTACTCTTTAGGAGGAGACCGCCCCAGTCAAACTACCCACCAGACATGGTCCTCGTCCCGGATAACGGGACAGAGTTAGAACCTCAATATTACCAGGGTGGTATTTCAAGGATGGCTCCATAGCAACTGGCGTCACTACTTCAAAGCCTCCCACCTATCCTACACAAGTAAGATCAAAGTTCAATGTCAAGCTGCAGTAAAGGTTCACGGGGTCTTTCCGTCTAGCCGCGGGTACACCGCATCTTCACGGCGATTTCGATTTCACTGAGCCTCTGCTGGAGACAGCGCCCCCATCATTATGCCATTCGTGCAGGTCGGAACTTACCCGACAAGGAATTTCGCTACCTTAGGACCGTTATAGTTACGGCCGCCGTTTACTGGGGCTTCGATCAAGAGCTTCGCTTACGCTAACCCCATCAATTAACCTTCCAGCACCGGGCAGGCATCACACCCTATACGTCCACTTTCGTGTTTGCAGAGTGCTATGTTTTTAATAAACAGTTGCAGGGGCCTGGTTTCTGTGGCTGCCAATAGCTCAAGGAGCAAGTCCTATCACCGTCAGCAGCGTACCTTCTCCCGAAGTTACGGTACCATTTTGCCTAGTTCCTTCAGCAGAGTTCTCTCAAGCGCTTTGGTCTACTCGACCTGACCACCTGTGTCGGTTTAGGGTACGATTCCTGTGTAACTGAAGCTTAGAGACTTTTCCTGGAAGCATAGTATCAGCCACTTCGCTAGTAAACTAGCTTGCTATCAGCTCTCAGCATAGAGCACCCCGGATTTGCCTAAGATGCATGCCTACTGCCTTTCACCTGGACAACCAACGCCAGGCTGACTTAACTTTCTCCGTCCTCTCATCGCATTACACAGAAGTATTGGAATATTAACCAATTTCCCATCGACTACGCCTCTCGGCCTCGCCTTAGGGGTCGACTCACCCAGCCCCGATTAACGTTGGACTGGAACCCTTGGTCTTTCAGCGAACGGGTTTTTCACCCGTTTTGTCGTTACTCACGTCAGCATTCGCACTTCTGATACCTCCAGCATACTTCTCAATACACCTTCATCGGCTTACAGAACGCTCCCCTACCACGTATACATAGTATACATCCGCAGCTTCGGCATATAGTTTTAGCCCCGTTACATCTTCCGCGCAGGCCGACTCGACTAGTGAGCTATTACGCTTTCTTTAAAGGGTGGCTGCTTCTAAGCCAACCTCCTAGCTGTCTATGCCTTCCCACATCGTTTCCCACTTAACTATAATTTGGGGGCCTTAGCTGGCGGTCTGGATTGTTTTCCTCTTGACTACGGACGTTAGCACCCGCAGTCTGTCTCCCGGATAGTACTCATAGGTATTCGGAGTTTGCATCGGTTTGGTAAGTCGGGATGACCCCCTAGCCGAAACAGTGCTCTACCCCCTATGGTATTCGTCCGAGGCGCTACCTAAATAGCTTTCGGGGAGAACCAGCTATCACCGAGTTTGATTAGCCTTTCACCCCTATCCACAAGTCATCCCCTGGCTTTTCAACGACAGTGGGTTCGGTCCTCCAGTTAGTGTTACCCAACCTTCAACCTGCTCATGGATAGATCACCCGGTTTCGGGTCTATACCCAGCAACTAAACGCCCTATTAAGACTCGATTTCTCTACGGCTCCCCTATGCGGTTAACCTTGCTACTGAATATAAGTCGCTGACCCATTATACAAAAGGTACGCAGTCACCGAACAAGTCGGCTCCCACTGCTTGTATGCATGCGGTTTCAGGATCTATTTCACTCCCCTCACAGGGGTTCTTTTCGCCTTTCCCTCACGGTACTGGTTCACTATCGGTCAGTCAGGAGTATTTAGCCTTGGAGGATGGTCCCCCCATATTCAGACAAGGTTTCACGTGCCTCGCCCTACTCGTCATCATTATATGTGCCCTTTCGTGTACGGGACTATCACCCTCTACGGTAGCACTTCCCAGAGCTTTCCGCTAAAACACATATAACTTAATGGGCTGATCCCCGTTCGCTCGCCGCTACTGAGGGAATCTCAATTGATTTCTTTTCCTAAGGGTACTGAGATGTTTCACTTCCCCTCGTTCGCCTCGCATGACTATGTATTCATCATGCGATACCTACCTTATGGTAAGTGGGTTTCCCCATTCAGAAATCTCCGGATCACAGGATATTTGCCGCCTCCCCGAAGCTTATCGCAGGCTATTACGTCTTTCATCGCCTCTGACTGCCAAGGCATCCACCACATGCACTTAATTACTTGACTATACAACCCCAAACAGTCGTTAATCCCTACAAGGAGGATCAACAATGTGAACTTAATCACTTCTATTTGTTGCCTGTGAACTTAATCACCATACAGCTTCAATTTAATTCATATACCAAAACGCTTGATTCAGTTTTATCGCTAGTGCTCATTTCACTCAACATTAACAATTACTTGCTAACATCAACTAAAACGAGTTTAAACAATTATTTCAACTCAAATATATTCTGTTAATGATTCACTACCGCCTCGTCAGCGAGTAGTTAACTGTGATAAATCACAGAACTTAATAAGCTATCGGCTTACTAAGTTCTGTAATCACTTAGTCTTTAATTAGTGGTGGAGACTAACGGAGTCGAACCGTTGACCTCCTGCGTGCAAAGCAGGCGCTCTACCAACTAAGCTAAGTCCCCAGCTTAAGATCTTAATATATCTGCTCTTCTGTGTTCAGTAGACTTGGTGGGTCTGACAAGACTTGAACTTGTGACCCCACGCTTATCAAGCGTGTGCTCTAACCAACTGAGCTACAGACCCTCAGATACATCAATGAAGAACAACTTGTTGTGGATTCTTACCAATCGTCAATCTTTCGTTAAGGAGGTGATCCAGCCGCAGGTTCCCCTACGGCTACCTTGTTACGACTTCACCCCAGTCATCGGCCACACCGTGGTAAGCGTCCTCCTTACGGTTAGACTACCTACTTCTGGTGCAACAAACTCCCATGGTGTGACGGGCGGTGTGTACAAGGCCCGGGAACGTATTCACCGCGGCATTCTGATCCGCGATTACTAGCGATTCCGACTTCATGGAGTCGAGTTGCAGACTCCAATCCGGACTACGATCGGCTTTTTGAGATTAGCATCCTATCGCTAGGTAGCAACCCTTTGTACCGACCATTGTAGCACGTGTGTAGCCCTGGTCGTAAGGGCCATGATGACTTGACGTCGTCCCCGCCTTCCTCCAGTTTGTCACTGGCAGTATCCTTAAAGTTCCCACCCGAAGTGCTGGCAAATAAGGAAAAGGGTTGCGCTCGTTGCGGGACTTAACCCAACATCTCACGACACGAGCTGACGACAGCCATGCAGCACCTGTATGTAAGTTCCCGAAGGCACCAATCCATCTCTGGAAAGTTCTTACTATGTCAAGACCAGGTAAGGTTCTTCGCGTTGCATCGAATTAAACCACATGCTCCACCGCTTGTGCGGGCCCCCGTCAATTCATTTGAGTTTTAGTCTTGCGACCGTACTCCCCAGGCGGTCTACTTATCGCGTTAGCTGCGCCACTAAAGCCTCAAAGGCCCCAACGGCTAGTAGACATCGTTTACGGCATGGACTACCAGGGTATCTAATCCTGTTTGCTCCCCATGCTTTCGTACCTCAGCGTCAGTATTAGGCCAGATGGCTGCCTTCGCCATCGGTATTCCTCCAGATCTCTACGCATTTCACCGCTACACCTGGAATTCTACCATCCTCTCCCATACTCTAGCTTCCCAGTATCGAATGCAATTCCCAAGTTAAGCTCGGGGATTTCACATCCGACTTAAAAAGCCGCCTACGCACGCTTTACGCCCAGTAAATCCGATTAACGCTCGCACCCTCTGTATTACCGCGGCTGCTGGCACAGAGTTAGCCGGTGCTTATTCTGCGAGTAACGTCCACTCATCCTAGGTATTAACTAGAAGAGCCTCCTCCTCGCTTAAAGTGCTTTACAACCATAAGGCCTTCTTCACACACGCGGCATGGCTGGATCAGGGTTCCCCCCATTGTCCAATATTCCCCACTGCTGCCTCCCGTAGGAGTCTGGGCCGTGTCTCAGTCCCAGTGTGGCGGATCATCCTCTCAGACCCGCTACAGATCGTCGCCTTGGTAGGCCTTTACCCCACCAACTAGCTAATCCGACTTAGGCTCATCTATTAACGCAAGGTCACAAGTGATCCCCTGCTTTCCCCCGTAGGGCGTATGCGGTATTAGCATCCCTTTCGAGATGTTGTCCCCCATTAATAGGCAGATTCCTAAGTATTACTCACCCGTCCGCCGCTAGGTCAATTACCGAAGCAATCTCCCCCGCTCGACTTGCATGTGTTAAGCCTGCCGCCAGCGTTCAATCTGAGCCATGATCAAACTCTTCAGTTAAAAATCATTAGTGACTTAAGGTCACAATTCTGGCTCATCAATGTACTGACAAATTCTCTCAAATAAACTTCGAGTAATTTAAACCAATCAATCAATGATAATATTTCGATCAATCAATCAGTAAAAATCCACACAAGTTGTTCTTCATATTCTCTTAATGATTAATTTATCACTTCGTCAGTGATAAATAAGACGCAATAAACATTTAACAACTTAACCCTCTAAGCTAAGTTCGTTTGCTGTATCGCGTCGGGATGAGCTCATTATAGGGCAATTTCTTACACACGCAAGTGCTTTTAACTGATTGTTTTATTGAGTGTTGTATTTTTATGCACTGTTTTGGTTCATTTTTAGGCTTTTTGTCGCGTAAGCTTTTAATATTAAAGCAGAAATATGAACAAAATATTTCTGCTTTATTTTTTAACTATTTTTTCACATTTGTTTTTATTGTTTGAATACTGATGATTTTTACAGCTTGTTTAGGTACATCTTGGTGCATACCCACTGTTTGTGTTGGTGTCTGTACGATTTTATCGACGATATCCAGTCCTTGTGTCACCTTACCAAATACGGCGTACCCAGGGTTTCCAGCAGACTTATTTAAAAAGTCGTTATTTGCAACATTAATAAAGAATTGACTGGTTGCAGAGTTTGGCGCATTAGTCCGTGCCATAGCCAAAGTCCCACGAACGTTCTTTAAGCCATTGTTAGATTCATTCTGGATCGCTGGTTGAGTAGCCTTCTCTTTCATGTTGCTATCAAAGCCACCGCCTTGAATCATAAAACCAGGGATAACACGATGGAAAATGGTGCCGTTGTAAAATTGACTATTTACATAGCTCTTAAAATTTTTTACTGATATCGGTGCTTGATCATCATAAAGCTCTATATTGATGTTGCCTAAATTGGTTTTAATTTGCATATCTGTATTGGCGAACGCTTGATTCACTAAAACCACTAAAGCAAGACCGATGCCTATTTTTTTGATCATTCTCTTTTCCTTAAACATTTTAAATTAATAAGCCTCTCATAGTAGTCTGCTTTTATTCTGTTGAAAAATGACATTTAAACACGTTTACCAATACTCAACAGTATTCACGACTATATCTATATAGCTGTCATAAGCCTTATTGGTTGTTGAATATGTTGATGATGCTTTATCAACAAAAGAACTGTATGGATAAATCCGTGTGCTTAGCCTTTATAGAACAATTACTCTTATTTGATTATTTTTTAATCAGTCACTTTTGTTCCACGTGAAACAAAAGTGACTTGTACAAGTGGATATTATGTTATTGCTTATCCCAGAATTTACGGAACTCTTTACTCATCTCTATAACGTACTTTTTAGCTTTACGTGAAACAGGGGTTAAGTTAATAAATCCGTGGGTTTGATCTTCATAATCCTGATAATGAACCTTTACCCCATTTTGACGTAACTTATAAGCATAAATTTTACCTTCATCATGCAAAAGATCATGTCCAGCCGTTACTACAAATGCAGGGGCAAGTTTCTTTAACTGCCCATTGGTCGGTGAAATGATTGGATCATCCAATGCCATATTAAAACGTGTCGCATAATAGTCGGTCACATAATCAATATCTGAGCCTGTCAACACCAAGCCATCTTTATAAGCAAAGAAAGATGGATGTCGACTCTTAAAATCAACGGCAGGATAAATCAAGAACTGGGCTTGAGGCGCAAACACTGTATTGACTGTGCGTTGTGCAACAACAGCGCTAATATTTCCGCCCGCGCTATCTCCTGCAACCGCAATCCGGTTTTTGAGAATTTTAAATTGACGGCGATTTTGATACACCCAAGCCAAAGCATCTTCACAAGATTGAATTAAGTCACGTGGGCCAACCTCAGGTGCGAGTGGATATTCAATACTTAAAACCTGAGCTTTTGCATGAGCAGCAATTAAGCGACACACTTCATCATGGGTGTCTACACTACCTACCACAAAACCACCGCCATGATAAAATACAATCATTGGCAATTTTTTATTTGGTGCAGGATGGTAATGGCGTGCATAGACGCTGCCACTTTGTAGCGGAAGACGAATATCTTCAACAAATTGGATATGGGTCGGTTTGTTTATAATAGATTGCATTTGTGATTCAAATTGCTTTCTAGAGCGCTCTACATCTGCGCCAATAAAACCCACTTTGCCCTGTTTAAGTTGAGCTGCCATCAAACATTTGGTGAAACTATCCAATTGAGGAAACTGGTACGGGTAACCCAATAACTTGGTTAATGACTCTTGAGCGAATGTAGGCAAACGATCTAAAGCCCTACCTGCCGAACCCTGCCCTTTTTCGACTAAATCATGAATACTACGTTGAAAAGCAACCATTACGCTTCTTCCTTAAATGTTCAAATTCTTCATATTGTCTACATGATCAGGCATCGACTGACTATAATCTTATACAAGTCTCATCATCGATATACAAATATAATTTTTAAATACGCTAATCTGAGTTAAATGACTTGTCATTGACTATTTTGCTATATCTGAATTTTTTTTTGCTATTTTGCTTGTTAAATGGAGACAACTTATGGCTATAAAAGCATTAATTGTTTCATTCATAACATCTATTATTGCTGTTGGTTGTGTTGCATTTCCTGAAGATGGTTATGACTCTCGCGGCTATGGGCAACCCGTATATCGAGATTATGGCTATGGACAACGCTATGATCCAAGATATGACCGAAACAATGATCGCCAACGTTGGGAACGCGAGCGAGCTTATCGTTTACAACAAATGCGCATTGAACAAGAACGGCGCCAAAAGAACTGGGATAAACAACGCTGGCAATATGAACAAGCCAAACGTGATCAAATGAAAAAGCAGCAATGGGAACAACATAGAAAAGATTGGAACAATAAATCAAATCGTGACCATCGCTGGGACAATAGACCTGATCAAAAACAGTGGCAACAGCGTGATCGTCAAAATCAACAACAGCAACGTGATAAAAGACGTGATGAGCGTAAAAACAGAGATCAAAACCAAGATTAATCTTCAAGAATCTGGGGCTAACCCAGATTCTTTTGTCTTTTTAGCAAACAATTTATTCATTTATAAAAGCAAAAGTAATGATTTTCCTCAGTAATTAATAGCTTCTGACATTTCTTCTTTGCTGAGGAAATTTTGTCATTTGGGTCATTGCGAACCGACTCATTTCAAGTAATGATTTCAATAACATCAATTCATCATTGAACTCGAACAATTGATTTGGAAAATCGATTGTTCAGAATAGATCATGTTGGGTTTAGCAATAAACGATTTTCTAAACTAGATACATTTTTGATGTCACAAAGTTCTATTGGTCGAAGCTCTTCGATTCAATTGAACATGAATAATATTGATCATGGAAAGGAAAAAAATAATGAAATGGTCTAATGCTCTCATTGCTGCTGCGGGTCTTTTGCTTGCAACATCTGCCACTCAAGCAAAACAAGTCATGTGTGTATTTGATTTAGTAGGCAAAAATGGTGATGTGTTTACCTTAATGAAAGATTATCAACTTGCAGCGAAAAACTGGGGTGCGGATCTGGAATTAAAAGTGAATTCAAATGAATCTGTTATTGCAGAAGATTTTAAAGCGGGTAAATGTGATGCTGTCAGTATCACAGGTATGCGTGGCCGCCAATTTAATAGTTTCACCGGTTCTTTAGATGCAATTGGTGCGATTCCAGATCTCAATCTCGCGGTAAAAGTCATGCAAGGCTTAGCAAATCCAAACTTTGCAAAATACATGACCAGCGGAAAATATGAAGTTGTTGGTGTTATTCCAGTCGGTGATGCTTTCCTGATGGTCAATGACCGCAATATCAATACCGTTGCAAAAGCAGCAGGTAAAAAAATTGCGGTACTCGACTATGATCAAGCACAAAAAATTATGGTTCAACAAATTGGTGCCCAAGCAGTTGCCGCGGATGTTACAAATTTTGGCAGTAAATTCAATAATGGTCAGGTTGATATTATTGGTGCACCTGCAGCGGTATTTAAACCTTTAGAGCTGCATAAGGGTTTAGGAACCAAAGGCGCTATTGTGAATTACCCACTGCTACAAGTCACAGGTAATATCATCATTCGTCCAGATAAATTCCCTGCTGGCTATGGTCAAAAATCTCGTGATTGGATTAAAACGCAATTGCCTCGTGCAAACACTATCATTGGAAAAATGAAAGCAGATATTCCGGCGAAATACTGGATGCAAGTTCCAGATGGTGATAAGCCTGGTTATCAAAAACTCATGCGTGAATCGCGTATCAGCTTGACCAAACAAGGCGTTTATAACAAACAAATGATGAAAATCCTTTGGCAATTCCGTTGTAAAAACGATCCGAAAAACTTTGAATGTGCGCTACAAGATGAGAACTACAAATAATTCTAGATTAAATCCGATAAATTTAGTCTGAATTTACTTTAAAGTTCACTCACTGACCATATATTGAGTATGTTATACTGAATATATGGTCTTTTCATTTAAGCCATTTGAAATCTGAGGAACAATATCATGACCGCCCAAGCACTTGAGCTGACTGACAATGCTGCAAATAAAGTTCGCCAACTTCGTGATAGCGAAGGTAATCAAGATCTGATGTTACGTGTCTATGTAACGGGTGGCGGCTGTTCAGGATTTTCTTATGGTTTTAACTTTGCCGAAAGTATGAATGAAGATGATGCTGAATTTATAAATGGTGATGTAAAAATGTTGGTTGACTCGTTGAGTTATCAATATCTCGTCGGTTCTAAAGTTGACTATATTGAAGGCTTAGAAGGCTCACGTTTTATTGTAGAAAACCCGAATGCAACAACAACTTGCGGTTGCGGTTCATCATTCTCCATTTAATTCAAAGCATATTTTGAATCAAATCATGCCCTCTTCTTATGAGGGCATTTTTATGGTTGAGACATCAAGCTTAAATCGTTTCTAAAATATGTTGGCTCAATTGTTTTGCATTCTGCACTGGAATCCAATGCGTCGCATCCATCACAATTTCTTTATAAGCTGCTTTTACATAATGATGATTTAAGGCAACGCTTTTAGAACCGATCGCCGAGTCATGTTTGCCCCAAATAAATAAAGTCGGCACACAAACTGGTTGGGTTAAATTTTTATTTGAACTAAATGGAAGTCCCCGATACCAATTTAATGCAGAACTTAGACGCTTTTCCACCACGATGTCTTGTTGGAAATCTTCGAGTTGTTTTGCGGTCATTCCTGAATCTTTTAATAAACCTAGACCCAACTTCGGTAATTTCTCGAATAATAATTCTGGAATTTTAGGTAACTGGAATAAACCAATATAGTAAGATTTTAACAATTGATTACTGCTGAACATCGAACGCATAAATGCTGCTTTATGCGGTACAGAAATCGTAATCAAATGTTTTATTTTTTCAGGATAGCGTTGAGCAACATCCCAAGCCACTACAGCTCCCCAATCATGTCCAACTAAATAAACCTGTTGTTGAATCATATCGATTAAAGCATTTACATCTTCAACCAAAGTAGAACTTCTATAATCACGGCGGTTTTGCGGTTGTGCGCCTAAACTATAACCACGTTGATTAACAGCAAAAGTACGATAACCGTTTTGATTCAAGATCTCTGCAGTTTCTTGCCAGCTTTTATTGGTTTCAGGAAAACCATGTAACAAGACAAAAGGCTGTCCATCTAAAGGACCCGAATCTATCACATCAAAGCTGAAGCCTTCTCTTTGAAATGATTCTATGCGCTGTTTCTGTATCGCTAAGTTCATTGTGATCTCAGTTTTAATTTTTATTGATAGTGGAAGCTTATGCGCTATTTTTTAACAGCAGTAAAGGACAATCTCAGCGCTAAACAGGTCGATCATTGTTCTACAAAATATCTCAGGCTACCAAGCAAAAATGAATTCTCATTTTCAAGAACAATGATCAGTAGTCGTTATAGATCAGCAAAATTTGTCCCATTCTGGTTGCTTTCATTTGTTTTTATACCGCACTTGTTCTTGTTTTAAATATTGATTACTAAGGTGTATCACTCACCTTAGCAATCATTTCAGTTTTAAACTGCTGTAATCGTGCCTAAGATACGATAGCCTTTTGCCCCCGTAACAGCAGGTAGGTTGCCACTTAACTGTTGGTCAAAACGCATGGCGAGCCACGCAAATGCGGTTGCCTCTACCCATGTCGGTGCTAAGCCCAATGCAGAAGTCAATTGTACAGACCAATTGTGCTTACGTAGACGCCAACGGAGTTGTTCAAGTAGATGTGAGTTATAAGCACCTCCACCGCAAACATAGACCTCACCCGTATCTAGAGGCGAACGATAAATGGCTTTCTTGATGGCACGTGTCGTGAGTTTCATCAACGTTGCCTGAATATTTTCAGGGGTATCTTCTAATTCATCATATTCTAAATCATTGCGCCAATCTAAAATCTGCTCATCTAACCATTCCAAGTTAAAGTCTTCACGCCCTGTACTTTTTGGAGGTTCTTTAGAGAAGTATTCATTTGATTGAAGGCGATCTAACAATGAACGTATCGGTTGACCATAAGCTGCCCAATTGCCATTTTCGTCATAAGGTTGCCCAGTATAACGATGACACCACGCATCCATAAGAATATTGGCAGGACCTGTATCAAAACCATAAACATTCTGCTCATCACCAGCAGGCAGCATGCTGACATTGGCAATCCCCCCTAAATTGAGAATCACTCGATGAATGGTTGAATGTTGGAATAAAGCTTGATGAAACGCTGGAACTAGAGGAGCACCCTGCCCACCTGCCGCCATATCACGACGACGAAAATCTGAAATCACAGGAATTTGAGTAATTTCCGTAATAATATTTGGATCACCAATTTGTAAAGTAAACCCGTGTTCTGGGCGATGCCGAATAGTTTGTCCATGACAACCAATCGCTTTAATTTGGCTTTTATCTAAATTATTTTCTTGTATAAGTTGGTTAATGCCATTGCCAATCATAGTTGCAAGAGCGACATCCGCCTTACCCATTCGATCGATTTCATTATCATCAGGTAAGGTCAATGCCATCAATTCATCGCGTAAATGAGGATCAAAAGCGACTGTAAGCGTGGCATGGATATGTAAAGGATCAAATGAAGCAGCAACAAAATCGACGCCATCCATGCTGGTTCCAGTCATTACGCCAATATAGATTGTTGTCATGAGATATTCTTCGCCTGCATTATGCTGAAAAAATGTTAGTATATCGCACAAATAGTCTAACTGAAGTATTTGGGTTTTTGTAATGTCAAATTTCCTGCCGGCTGAAGAACAACTTGCCCTCATTCGCCGAGGCACTCACGAAATTATTTCTGAAGAAGATCTTCTGAAGAAACTAAAAGAAAATCGTCCTTTAAAAATTAAAGCAGGATTTGATCCAACTGCCCCAGATTTACATTTGGGTCATACTGTTTTAATTAACAAATTAAAAGCATTTCAAGATCTTGGTCATGATGTCACATTCTTGATTGGTGATTATACCGCCATGATTGGTGACCCAACAGGTAAGAGTGCGACTCGTCCACCGCTATCGCGTGAACAAGTTTTAGAAAATGCCAAAACATATCAAGAACAAGTGTTTAAAATTCTTGATCCAAATAAAACCAAAGTTCGTTTTAACTCTGAGTGGTTTGCAACAAAAACCGCTGCTGATTTGATTCAATTGGCTTCGCAGCAAACTGTTGCGCGTATGCTCGAACGTGATGACTTTACTAAACGCTATAATAGCCATCAACCGATTGCTATTCATGAGTTTTTATATCCTTTGGTTCAAGGTTACGACTCTATCGCGCTTGAAGCCGATGTTGAGCTTGGTGGTACAGACCAGACCTTTAACTTACTTATGGGGCGTACTCTGCAAGGTCGTTATGATCAAGAAGCGCAAGTATGTATTACCGTACCAATCCTAGAAGGATTGGATGGCGTTAATAAAATGTCGAAGTCTTTAGGCAACTATATTGGTGTATTTGATGCCCCTGGCGCAATGTACCAAAAAGTATTGTCTATGCCTGACAGCCTGATAGAACGCTATTTTGAATTACTCAGCTTTAAGTCTATGAACGAAATTGACGTTCTTCTCAAAGAAATGGCTGAAGGTCGTAATCCGCAAGACATTAAGAAAATTCTTGCACTTGAGTTGGTTGAACGCTTCCATGGCGCAGAAGCTGCTGAACATGCACATAAAGGTGCGGGTAACTTAATCACAGAAGGCGAGCTACCTGAAGGTACGCCTGAAGTGACTATTTCTCGTGGTGAATACAATGGAGAAATCTCGATTGTGTCTATTCTACGTGCCGCAGGTTTAACCAAGAATTCAGCACAATCTAAAGATGCTGTTTCACGTGGAGCCGTAAAAGTAGATTGGGAAGTTGTGGATGCAAACTTCACTGTGAAAGAAAATGTTACTTTAGTTATTCAGGCAAGTAAAAAAGCCATTGCAAAAGTGACCTTTACCGATTAGTCCCGTCTAACCCAATAAAACCAGAAAAGCCATCAACATTGATGGCTTTTTTATTGAATAAATTTATTCACCTGCAAGTGAACATTCAAAGTTGGTGCGATCTACCGTACAGCGTGCTTTTTTCAGTACCGACATCATCACAGGATCGTACACCCCTCTTTTTGTTAACTCAATCCGCCCTTCTCGCAATAATTTCTGATAACGGAGTGCATCATCCTTAGATACATTTAATTTATATTTTGCTGGAATTTCAGCTTCCATTTTTTCTATTTTCTTAAATGAACTTGGTAACTGCTTCACAGCCCACTCACGTGACTTAATACCAAAACCTTCTGGAAACTGCTCAGGTTTAATAATTAAATCGGCAGTCACATTCACTACGGGATAAGTAAACATTGCACCATTGCTACCTAAACCTTTATAAATTTCCAATGGTTTATAGGCATAGGCTGGTGAAGCAATCGCATCCACTTCACCATCATTAAATTTTTTCACAAAATTAAAAATATCAGAAGGAACCCCGATTGCGCCTACACGTTCAACGGCAACCTTTTGTGCAAGATCATAATGCAGATAGGCAAACTTTTTACCTTTGCCCTTTTCTAAAGTATTCATTGCGCGATCTTTAACAAAGATATAAGCAATACCAATCGGGGTAATCATTGCCAATTCATATTTGAGCCCATTTTTTTCAGAAACCAATCTTTTTGCATTGCGTTTATCCAAGGCATAGTTGATCGCTCTTCTGGCAATTTCATTGTTGGGAATTCCGCCCAAAGCATCAATAGAACCACCAAATTTATTGTATTCACGTGAACGCATCGTGGTCATTGCCGCGGCATCACATTTATTGGTTTTAAAATTTTTATCCACGGCTTCTTCTGACTGATACACGGTTAAATTAATATCAGCGCCCCATGCTTTGGCTGCTAAAGCCCATTCTTCCATGAGTTTATAAGACTCACCCGCTTTACCCAGTAAATCAAACACACACACATTTTGTTTTGCCTGTAGCAGAGGTGAAAAAAAAACTGAAAAAACAATCGGTAAATATCCTATTTTATTCATCATCTAACGTCCATATTTTTATAAATAGATTTATCCTTGTAGATGTAAAAGCAATCCGAGTCTTTTACTTTAACTACACATTTTTAGGTGATACTGTGATTAATTCTACATAAACTGAATATTTTGTGTTAGTTTTTTAACCAACTTTTAGATGAGATAAAAAATTCAGGACAAAACTCTGATAAAAATAAGCGGCTGAGCTGATTTGATTGAGCGGTTTTAAAATTAAAATATTCTAATGATTGCTGCTGATTTGGGAGATATACGCATTTTTTATTGAAGCATTCACAATAAAGCATTGTTTGTTTTTTTGAATTGATCCTATTTACCCAATTTATTGTGCTTTTCACTCAAGAAAAGACATTTTGTCACTTCTTTTATCAAATACATTTTTTGAACTCTACCATTTATCCTTTACTATACCGCATCCGATATTCAATAGTCAGTTTCCTATGATTCAGTTAGACCAACTTTCAATTCGCCGTGGTGGACGCATTTTATTCCAAAAAGCGTCTATGCAACTTCATCCTGGTTGGAAAATTGGTTTAACAGGTGTAAATGGTGCGGGTAAATCCACATTGTTCTCAGCACTTTTGGGTGGAATGGAGTCAGACAGCGGTAGCTTAACCCGTCCAAATATATGGACCGTTGCCCATATGGCTCAAGAAATCAAAGCCTTAGATATGAAAGCTATTGATTTTGTGTTATCTGGTGATGAAGAATATTGGCTGATACAAGACAAACTAAACCATTCTGAAGATTTGAGTAATGATGAGTTAGCACATTTATATAGCCGTTTTGAAGAAATTCATGGCTATACAGCTGCATCTAAAGCATCTCAACTGATGGCCGGTTTAGGTTTTTTTGAGCATCAATCAGAACTCTTGGTTTCAAGTTTCTCTGGTGGGTGGCGGATGCGTTTAAATCTTGCTCGCACCCTGATGAGTCGCTCAGACTTACTATTACTCGATGAACCGACCAACCATTTAGATTTAGATGCAATTTTATGGTTAGAAGATTGGCTCAAGGCATATGAAGGCACACTCATTTTAATTTCACATGACCGCGATTTCTTAGATGCAATCACAGATCATATTTTACATATCGAAAATCAAGTACTGACTTTATATACTGGTAACTATTCTACTTTTGAAACCACACGTGCTGAGCGATTAGCACAACAACAACAAGCGTTTGAAAAGCAACAAGAAGCTAAAGCGCACTTACAAAAATTTATTGACCGTTTTAAAGCCAAAGCGACTAAAGCACGACAAGCGCAAAGCCGTATTAAACAACTTGAACGTATGCAAGAGCTTGCCCCTGCGCATGTCGATAATCCATTTACCTTTAGTTTCCGTGAACCAAGCAAAATGAGTTCACCGCTGCTCACACTCGAACATGCAGATATTGGCTATGGCGATAAATTAATTGTCACCAATGTAAATTTACAGATTACACCAAGCAGTCGTATCGGTTTACTGGGAATGAATGGTGCAGGTAAATCGACCTTAATTAAATCTTTAGTCGGTGATTTACCGCTGATTCAAGGTTTACGTAAAGATTCTGAGTTACTCAACATTGGTTATTTTGCCCAGCACCAAATGGATGCTTTAGATGGCAATGCCAGCCCGATGTTACAACTTTCTCGCATTGCTGACCCAAAGATCAGTGAAGCAGCATTACGCTCCTTTTTAGGAAGTTTTGGCTTTAGTGGTGAACGTATGGACACCCCAAGCGAAAGCTTCTCTGGTGGTGAACGTGCGCGTTTGGCTTTGGCTTTAATCGTCTGGCTGCGTCCAAATGTTTTAATTCTCGATGAACCGACTAACCATTTAGATTTAGATATGCGCCATGCACTGACGATGGCTTTACAGGATTTTGAAGGTGCTGTGGTTTTAGTTTCCCATGAACGTCAGCTGATCGCTTCAGTCTGTGATGAACTTATTTTGGTTCATGCAGGTCAAAGCAAGGAATTTGACGGAGATTTACAAGATTATGCAACGTGGTTACGTCAAGCACGTATCGATATGATCAAGAATGGACAACAGCCTAGTGCACCTGTTCAATCTCAGGTGGTTGAAAAGCCAAGTATTTCAAAACTCGATAAAGAAGCACAACGTAAAGAAGCTGCTCGTCAACGCGAACTGAGCCGTCCTATTCGTAAAAATATCGAGAAAATTGAAAGCCAAATTGGAAAAATTCAACCTAGACTTGCAGAAATTGAAACATTACTTGCAGACTCAGCCCTTTATGAGGCAAACCGTAAAGATGATTTACTCAAACTCATGAATGAACAGACAGAGTTAAAAGTAAAATTAGAACAAGCTGAAGAAAAAATGCTTGAACTGATGATGGAACTAGAAACATTAGAAAGCTCTTTCGATTAAAAGGCGCTTTTAATTAAAAAGTGCTTTTAAAGACAGTAAGCCCCTCAAATTAGCTAGAAATAGGCAAATGCCTTTTCTAGCTTTTTAATAAAATAAAATTAAAAATCAATAAGTTAATCAATAAAACTATTTATTTAAAGTTTTAACCGCAATTTCATCGCCTTAACAAAATTTAAAGTTCTATACCTCTTCTCATAAATCATCAGTAATTCAATACATAGCCACGCTATGCAAACACACTCAGGTGTTGTTTCTCATTACTTTAGATTTCCCCAGATCAAAAAGAAGGCTTTTTATCACAATAATCCAATAAAAATCATAAGCTTATTTTATTCAACCTCCAAACCACATCCAACAGCCGCGTCCAAGCCTAAAAGCATCTTTAAATCGACAAAATACAATCATAACTTTTATTTATAATAGACAATTTCCACCGTGGAACATATTAGTACACCTAAATAATAGCAAAAAAGACTTTAAAAAAGACAATTCATTTGAATTTAAAAATGTTTTTTATCAATTGCTTGTGGATAAGTTAAAATTTTAAAACAGTTCTTCTAACTCATTCTTTGAGAGCATTTTTTAATGATTTTGAAGTTTTATATGTGATTAAATCAGTCTGTATTGATCGAATTTAGGCTTAATTGCAAAGTTACCCACATACTTATCAACATTATTTTGGTTAATAATAGAACAAAATTCAAGTGCAAAATTTAACCGTTCGTCGCTTTTTATAATGAACATTCATCTAATTTTTTTTGATTTCAGCAAAATTATTTAAAATTACATAGATCATGAATTTCGAACAATTTGTAATGAAAAAGCATAACTCAGACTTAAAAAACTGATTTACTTATAAAAAGATTGTCGATGAAATGAGAGTTAAGTCGCTAATTCACAATAATTGTCAAAAAAAAAATAATAAATGGAGTAAATGCTCTATTTTTTTCAAACAAAGCTGATTAATATTGCGCTTATGGAAAAGTTCCTAAAGATGGATAAATAGATAAGGACGAAAATATGAAAAAAATTGCATTCGCTATTGCTGCAACTTCAATCGTTGGATTTAGTTCAGCATCTCAAGCTGCGACAGATGTCTGCGTATTTGACTTATTAGGTAAGTCAGGTGAATCATTTCAAATGGCACAAGAATGGGCATTATCAGCAAAAAGCTGGGGCGCTGATATCAATCTCATTCCAAAACAAGATGAGGCTGTTGCAGATAACGACTTTAAAGCAGGCAAATGCGATGGCGTATTTATGACTGCAATGCGTGCGCGTCAATACAATAAATTTGTGGGTTCAATCGACTCTATTGGTGGTGTGCCAAGTAATGCGATTGCACAAAAAGCCATTACTTTTGCCTTAGATGCGCGTAATGCTGCAAAAATGACCACAACCTTGGGTGGTAAAAAATACGAAGTTGCTGGTATTGCACCACTTGGTTCAGCATTTATTTTTGTCCGTGATAAAAATATCAACTCGATTGAAAAAGCCGCTGGGAAAAAGTTTGCTGTGTTAAGCTATGACAGCGCTCAAAAAATTCTAGTACAACGTGTTGGTGCACAAGCAGTTCCTTCAGATATCACCAACTTTGTTGCAAAATTCAACAATGGTCAAGTTGATATGGTCGGTGCACCAGCTTATGCCTACAAACCGCTTGAAATTCAAAAAGGTTTAGGCGCAAATGGGGCAATGTTTAACTTCCCTGTATTACAAGTAACTGCTGACTTTGTCATCCGTCCTGAAAAGTTCCCTGCAGGTTTTGGTCAAAAATCTCGTGATTATTTTGTGAAAAACTTGCCAAAAAGCTTTGCTATGATTAATCGCCTAGAAGCGACTATTCCAGCAAAATACAAAATGAATTTAACCGCTGAAGATAAGCTGAAATATCAAAAATTAATGCGTGATGGCCGTTTAGAACTAACTAAACAAGGTATTTATGATGCAGGTATGATGTCTGTGTTGAAAAAGGCACGTTGTTCAGTAGATAAAGCCAACTTTGAATGTACGCTTGGTGGTGAATAATACTTTAGCTGAAATAAGCTAAAGTCTACAAAAAAACCAGCTTTAATAAGCTGGTTTTTTTGCTTGAAATTTTTAAATAGAAGCAGTCGCACTATCAAAATTAAAATAGCGGATATAAAAAAGGGAATAAACCGAGGTTTATTCCCTTTTATTGATTTAAATGAGTTTAATTAAGCATCAATATCTGCATTTAATGCATTTTCTTCAATGAACGCACGACGTGGTTCTACATCATCGCCCATTAAACATGCAAACATACGATCGGCTTCAATTGCATCATCAATGGTCACTTGCAGCATATTACGGTTTTCAGGATCCATTGTGGTTTCCCAAAGCTGTTCAGCATTCATCTCACCCAAACCTTTATAGCGTTGGATCATCATGCCGCGACGTGAATCTGTCAAAATGTGTTGCCAAACCTGATGGAAAGTCGAAACGTTGATTTTACGTTCGCCTTTTTGCAGATAAGCACCTTCTTCTAACAAAGTGAACCAGCTCTTCGAGTTTTGCAATAAACGCTTATATTCGCCCGATGCCAATAAACCTGCGTCTAATAAATAGCTATGCGGTAAATTGTGCACATAAATCGTTATACGCGGGAAATAAATCGTCGTTTTAAGCCCATCAGCAGTTTCTTTATCAAACGACTCCAAGCTCAACACTGGGCGTAAACTTGGTTGCGTTGTTTCAATCGCAGCACGAAGTTTCTCACCCCATTGTTGTACATAATCTTGGTCATGATTTTGATCAAGTTTAAAATGCTCAAGACTCAATAAACCATCCAGCAAGGTCGCAGGATAACGTACGGTTAAACGCTGCAAACTCTTTTGGGAGGTTTGATAATCAGCAATCACTTTCTCTAATGCTACGCCACGAATTGCAGGCGCTTCAGCATTGACACGTAATTCAAGTTCATCAATCGCATTTGAAATCAAATAAGTTTCTAAAGCATCATTGTCTTTAATGTACTGCTCTTGCTTACCTTTTTTCAGTTTATACAGTGGTGGTTGTGCAATATAAATATAACCACGTTCCACAAGTTCTGGCATTTGACGGAAGAAGAAAGTCAAAAGCAGGGTACGAATATGTGAACCATCCACGTCAGCATCGGTCATAATAATGATTTTATGATAACGCAACTTGTCTGGGTTATATTCTTCACGGCCAATACCACATCCTAATGCAGTAATCAGCGTACCCACTTCCTGTGATGAAATCATCTTATCGAAACGTGCACGTTCCACATTCAGGATTTTACCTTTGAGCGGAAGAATGGCTTGCATTTTACGGTTACGGCCTTGTTTTGCAGAACCCCCCGCAGAGTCACCCTCGACCAAGTATAATTCTGAAAGTGCTGGATCCTTTTCCTGACAGTCTGCCAACTTACCTGGAAGACCGGCAATATCAAGCGCACTCTTACGACGTGTCATTTCACGTGCTTTACGCGCAGCATCACGCGCACGTGCAGCATCAATGATTTTGCCTGCAATAGATTTTGCAGCCTGAGGATTTTCTAATAAATACTCAGAAAAGGCTTTGTTCATTGCCTGCTCGACAGCAGGTTTAACTTCACTCGACACCAATTTTTCTTTGGTTTGTGATGAGAATTTAGGATCAGGCACTTTAACTGAAACAATTGCCGTTAAGCCTTCACGCGCATCATCACCAGTGACCGCAACTTTCTCTTTTTTGAGTAAGTTTTCATTTTCCATGTAGCTGTTTAAGCCACGTGTCAACGCTGCACGGAAACCAGCTAAATGCGTTCCACCATCTTTTTGTGGAATATTGTTGGTAAAGCAACGAACATTCTCTTGATAGGTATCATTCCATTGCAAAGCAACTTCAACACCTATGCCATTTTCAGCTTGAGTGGTGAAATGGAAGATTTCATTGAGATGGGTTTTACCTTGGTTGATATATTTTACAAACTCAGATAAACCACCTTCGTAATCGAAGACATGTTCTAAGGCAACACGTTCATCACGTAGGACAATACGTACACCCGCGTTCAAGAATGAAAGTTCACGTAAGCGACGTGCCAAAATATCGACATTAAAAATCGTTTGGCTAAACGTTTCAGTACTTGGCCAGAAACGAACAATGGTCCCTGTGGTTTCGACATCACCCACAATTTTTAACGGATAAACCGGATCACCATGTTTATATTCTTGTTGATGAATATGACCAGCACGATGAATCGTAAGTTCAAGTTTGCTTGAAAGTGCATTAACTACAGATACACCTACACCGTGCAAACCGCCTGAAACTTTATAGCTATTATCATCAAACTTACCACCTGCGTGCAGAATCGTAAGAATTACTTCTGCAGCAGAGACACCTTCTTCCGGGTGAATATCGGTTGGAATACCACGTCCATTATCTGCAACGCTGACTGACTCATCTTCATGAATCGTCACTAAAATTTCATCACAATGACCAGCTAAAGCTTCATCAATCGCGTTATCGACGACCTCAAATACCATATGGTGTAAGCCTGAACCATCATCAGTATCACCAATATACATACCTGGGCGTTTACGAACTGCATCTAGACCACGTAATACTTTGATACTAGAGGAATCATAAGCCTTTTCAATGGTTGGTTCTGTTTGAGAAGCTATTTGATCTTCTGAACTCATGGTTTCTCCCTAGTGAAAAATAGGTCTTTCCAAAATTGGCTAAAATCTAAAATCATGTTGCAACAACACTTACCTGACCTTGGTCAACATTGAATAACTGGTAGGAAATAGACAAATCATGTAAATGTTTTTTTACTGATTCATGGTCTAGTGTGGTAATAAAAACTTGACTACCAAGTTGGCTCAATCGCTCAATTAAACGTTGTTGTGCGCTTAAATCTAATTCTGCTGTCACATCATCTAATAATACCACAGTTTCTTTATTACAGGCATGTAACATGGCAATTTGTGATAGTTTTAAAGCCATTATCAATAACTTTTTCTGCCCTCTAGACAGTACCACATCCGCTTCGCCTAATGGGGTTTTTAATCGGATATCTGCACGATGCGGTCCATACTCGGTATAACGTCGATCAACATCTTTTTGGTGATATTGAATCAGGTCATTGGCCAAACCATGTTCCACATGGAACCCTGCACTATATTCCATTTCAATCTTTAAATCGGGTAGCAACTGCGCCAAATCTTCTTGCAAATATAGCTTCCATTGCTCAACAATCTCGACCCGTTGAGAATGCAACATTTCACCATAATCACTGAGCATTTTGTTCCACGGCTCTAAATCGAGCAAAGTTAGATTACGTTTGGTTTTAAGTAAGCTATTTCTTTGCTTTAAAGCGCGTGAATAATATTGCCACGCATGATAGAAATCTGGTTCCACGTGAAACATGAGCCAATCCAACAATTGGCGACGTGGTTTTGCCCCATGATCAATAATATCGGTACTTAATGGGTCAATCAGTTGCAACGGTAAGATTTTGGCAAGCTGCCCTTGGGTTGCAACAGTATCACCATTGACTTTAATTAACTGCTCACCACTTTGCAGCTTTTGCATACCAATCTTTTCAGTCAAAGATTGGGCAAAAACAATGGCGTCTGATTGATTATTTTGAATGTAATTTTTAGGAATATGTGTTCGAAAAGATCGACCTGTTGCCAATAAATGAATGGCTTCTAAAATCGAAGTTTTGCCTGAACCATTTTGTCCATAAAAAACATTAAACGGTTGCAACTCATGCAGAGCAACCGTCTTGAGGTTTCGAACACGTTGTATATTTAAACGCGTAATATGCATGGCTATGATTTAAAAATAAATCAATTAAACACGCATCGGCATCACAACATAAGTTTGATTAGATTGGGTTGGATCTTGTACCAATACCGACTGATTCGCTTCAGACATTGTCATTGCGACATCATCACCATCTAAAACGCTTAATACATCTAAAATATATTGCGCATTAAACGACATTTCCATCGGCGCATTGGCATATTGAATAGCTAAATCTTCAATTGCTTCATCTTGCTCAGGGTTATTGGCACGTAATTGCAAAGAATCAGCATTAAAGTTTAAGAATACACCACGTAATTTTTCATTACTTAAAATCGCAACACGTTGTAAAGATTGCTTAAATACATCATGTGGAATATTTACCACTTTGTCACCGCCACGTGGAATCACACGACGATAATCAGGGAATTTCCCATCAATTAATTTTGTTGTGAAACGTACTGTAATATCGCCTTGTTCTTTGTCACGGCTAGAGGTTTGAATGGTAACATTTAACAATTCACGACCAATTAACAAGGTCAGTTGCTCATCTTCGATACTTAAAAGACGTTGTAACTCACCGACTGCTTTACGTGGAACAATGGCTTGAACCAATTGTGCAGCGGTTGAAGACGCCAATGTTTCACACAGCGCTAAACGGTGCCCATCGGTAGTGACTGCGCGTAATTGATTTTCATCAATTTCCAATAATGTACCTGTCAGGTAAAAACGTACATCTTGCACAGCCATGGCAAATGAAGTTTTTTCAAATAAACGTTTTAATTCACGCTCAGTGACTTGAACTTGAGTGCCTTGGCTATTTTCATTGGTTAACAATGGATAATCTTCAGCAGGTAAGGTTCCTAAAACAAAGCGGCTGTTTCCAGATTTTAAAATACAGCGTTGATCTTCAGTGATCTGCAAATCAATCAAAGCTGCTGCTGGTAAAGATTTACAAATATCGACCAACTTACGTGCAGGAACTGTAGTTTCCCCTGCTTGTAAACATGCACCTTCAGCTAGAGTTGTACTTGCCACAAGCTCCACTTCCAAATCCGATCCTGTAATCGTAAGGGCTTGATTTGTAGCTTGAATTTTCACGTTTGAAAGAATGTTTAAAGTATGGCGACGTTCAACTGCTCCAACCACATGGGACAAAACATTAAGTAAGCTCTCTTTCGCGATTTTCAAACGCACGGTGGAATTCCTCTAACTAAATATGACAAAAATGTGGGTAATAAATTTTTTTTAATGACGTACTATGCGGCAGTTTATGCCGCATTGCAAGCGCATAATTTGTACAAATTTTAACTTTGTAACAGGCGCATGAGGTTTTTATAATCCTCATTAAAAATTGGATCTTCATCGCGTAAACTTTGCACTTTTTCACAGGCATGCATGACCGTACTGTGGTCACGACCGCCAAAAGCCATCCCAATTTCAGGGAAACTGTCTCCAGTAAGCTCACGCGCAAGCCCCATCGCCAACTGACGTGGTCGTGCGTAAATACGTGTGCGTTTTGGCCCCACCAATTCTTTCAATGGAATACGGAAGTATTCACTCACTACGCGTTGAATATTTTCAGTACTGATGGTACGGGCACGAATCGCCAAAACATCTTTCAATGATTCACGAACCACTTCTAGATCAATTGCAGACCCCTTAAAGCGTGAGATTGCCACAACTTTGTTTAAAGCACCTTCAAGCTCTCGCACATTGGCAACAACCTGTTGTGCAATAAATAAAGCGCAATTTCGAGGCAGATCGATGCCACTGCTTTCGGCTTTTTTCAGCAAAATTTCGATACGTGTTTCAATATCTGGTGGTTCAACCCCAACCGATAGTCCCCATGAAAAACGCGAGACTAAACGCGGATCCAATTCAGTTAATTCTTTTGGATAACGGTCAGAGGTCAAAATAATTTGTTTAGATTCATCCAATAAAGCATTGAATGTATAGAAAAATTCAACAAGACTGGCTTCTTTACCTGCCAACAAATGAATATCATCAACCAACAATAAATCTAAAGAACGGCAATTCTTTTTAAATTCTTCAACCTTGCCTTTTTGCAAAGAGCTGACAAAGTCTTGGACAAAGCTTTCCGCAGTCATATACATCACACGCGCATTTGGCTTTGCCTGTAATAATGCATTCCCAACCGCTTGCATTAAATGCGTTTTACCTAAGCCTGTAGGGCCGTATAAAAAGAGTGGATTATGTTGAGATTCACCGAGTTGTGTTAAAACTTTGCGGCAAGTTTCAGCCGCCATTTGGTTTGAACGACCTTCAACAAATAAAGCAAAGTTAAATAATGGGTTAAGTTGACGTTTCTTGACATTTTTTGCAGAAACAACTTCATATTCTTTGTCTTTTTTGGCTTTGACATGCTGTGTAGGCATCGGAGAACTTTCAAGCGCCGCCGTTGTGGTAGCAGGCTGTTCAGCAGCAGAAAGAATTGCACCAGGACGCGAGTCGACTAAAATTTCGACTTTACGAATACGACCTTCAGATAATTGTTCTGCCAAAATAGAAATCAGTTCTAAATGATGTTCTTGAATGTAGCGAGTCCAATATGGATTGGGTGCATACAGTTTTAAAGTATCTTCGACTTCTTCTGCAACCAAAGGACGAATCCACATGGCAAAGACATTATCAGAGAGCTCTTGTCGCAAGCGAGTTAAGCAGTCCGTCCAAAGCAT